>CAXUDB010000001.1:0-803739 GCA_964249755.1 uncultured Ilyomonas sp.
CACTAAACGTAGCCGATGATGTGGCATCGCTGCAAAAGATTTGTGTTCGGGGCTGTCCGGTAATTGCAGGAGCTGATACATCTGAGCAGGAAGTGAAAACAGTAGCTACAATAGCAACTACCACATTTTTAGAAATGTTGGTAGGCGTTGTATTCTGAATGTCGAAATAATTAATACTTAAGTTGGTAACATCATAAAAGTTGATTTTGCTGGAGGCGCTGGTTCCATTGAAAGGTCCCTGATTAGTAGTAATGCCGGTGAACAGAAAATTACCACTGCCGGTTACAGTACCATTGTTGGTAAAGTTAGTGCCCTGAACCTGAGCTGTGCTGCCGTTGGTAAATGAACCCTGATTGGTAAACGAGCCGGTTAAAATAAGGTTACCGGTATTAATCATTGTGCCGTTGTTACCAAAGCTGCCGGTTTCTTTTATCGTACAATAGTTATTAAAAGTGCTGCCGGTGTTAACGATGGTGGCGCCTGATATGTATAAAACGCCATAGTTAGAAAAAGTAGCGCCGCTGAAAGAGAGATTGCTGCTTATGTACATGTAGCCTTTGTTGGTTACTATTGATGAGCTTTGCAGCGTTACACTGCCGCTGCAATTTATAATGCCCGAATTGCTGATGTTTGTATTTGATAAAGTAAGATTGTTGCTGAAAGCAATAGTGCTGTTAATAGCATTTGATATAGTGAAATTACCATTGTTGTAGTTCAGGGAAGCGCTCAGATACAGCGTTCCACTGTTAGTGAAGGCAACGGTGCCGTTATTTAAGGTAGCGGCGGCACTGATTGTGTAAGTGCCGGTATTGTTGAGTGTTGCACCATCTGCATAAGTAATAGTAGCAGATTGTGTGGTTGTACCATTGTTGTTAATGGTAAGCGGGAAATTATTGATGCCGTTTCCGCCAAGGGTTAAGCTTGAATTTTTATCTACATTAATAAAACCGCCTTTCCCCATATTGTTTACATTTTGAAAGCTCAAGATTAATTTGGAGCCGTTCAAAACACAAATAGAAGAAGTAGAAGAGAAGTTGTTCTGGATGGTAATCTGATAAGATTTACCATCATTTAAAATAATGTTTTTACCGGCGAGTAAATCAAATGTGCCTGATTGGTTGTTGTAGGAAGCTGTTGCAGGACAAGTTTGAGCGAACAAAAACTGAGTAGTCAGTGTTGAAAGCGTCAGAAGAAGGAGTGCAATTCTTTTCATGATTGGATTTTTTTGAATTTGAAATTGGACTGTTTTGATACTGAAATTTTTGTCGGACTTTTTAACCTGAGACAATTTTTAGCAGACTATCTTACAGCGTACTAGTATAAATATAATTTGATGCCATCTGTTAAAATGATGACAATCAATGTAATTAATATATTTTAATTTAATTATACTTTCCCGAAATGAAAAAAAGTTTTTCTTTTGGAAGCCGAATCAAAACATAGAGAACTGTTTTTTGGTGACTGATACCCGAATGGGCGGGAATAAAAACAACAATAAATAGGTTCTTCGTTACGGTTGTTTTATTCTATCTACAGAATAATAGATTCAATGCTTTTGCATAAGAACAGCTATTCTTATTTTAGTGTTCTGTTCGCTGACTTTTACCTCTCATTTCATTAAATCTATTGCTATGCCTGCCCAATCTGCTTACACGGTTTCGCAAAAGCTGGTTTTAATTAATAAGGCCAGAAGTGTATTGAGAGGAGAATACATGGAAAGCAAGGACCTGAAACGTCTGTTGAAAGAATTGGAAGTGAATGACCAGTTTGCTTATGCTACGGAGATATTAATTCGTAAAATCAAAGAAGATGAAGAAAGAAAATTGCCCATTACGCCAAAGGAATACCAGATGCTGGCAAAGTTTCTTTACAAAGACACTTCTCTTCCTTCCTCGCTACGGTTTGAAAAAGCCTTGCAGCAACTTCATGCACATCTGAACCTTGATGAAACTGACAACTGCGAAACCCTCGGTCTGGCGGGCGCAGTGTATAAACGCCGATGGCAATACGATCACCAATTTAAGAACCTGGTGCTGTCGCGCTATTACTACAAGCAGGGCTACATCCGGTGGCGTTCGTTTTTAAAAGAAAAGAAGAACGATGATAAGGATGTGCGCAACGATTCCGGGTTTACGGCCATTAATTATGCTTACACCTGCGAGCAGATGGCAACCGATAAATTAGAAGAATGGGGCAAAGACACCGGCTTTACGGCGAAGATGGAAGAGGATTTGAAAGAAGCAACGGCAGCGCGCACCTTTATATTGAACCAGCTTACCGGCTTCTCTAAAAGGGGTTGGCTTTTTTCTGTAAAAGAGAAACTCATTTATTTTTTTACAGGAGAAGGCGAAGCTGTTACCCTTAAACCGAACAGGGATAGATGGGCAGCGGCTACTGTGGCAGAAGCCCTTTTTGGGCTGGGCATGTACGAACAGGCAAAGCCATACATCCGGCGCTTTCTCGGCAGCGCCGCTCTGCAGCCTTGGGAAGTTCGCACCTTCAACCAGCAATTGCTGTCTATTGCTTACCTGCAAATCGTCCGCAGAAAATGGTACAACGATTATAAAAAAGAGCAGCGGAACAAAGAACTAAAAGAAGGGAAAGACACAGCGGATATTGATTTTGCAGACATAGAAGGACTGGAAACCTATGTTGCATTTATTGATCCAGAAAAGATAAATGAATGCCTGCAGCTTTTTAAGGAGGATAGGTCAGATGCTTATACAGACTTATCTAATAACAGTGAGCGCAGGAATACCAAATGGGGGCTTGCCTTATCGGGCGGTGGCTTCCGGGCTTCGTTGTTTCATATTGGTGTGCTGGCGGCTTTGGCCGAGGAAGACCGGCTGAAAAACATCGAAGTACTGTCGTGCGTATCGGGCGGTTCTATCATCGGCGCATATTATTACCTGAAACTAAAATTGCTGCTGGAAAACAAAACAGACAGTGAGATTACAAAGCAGGATTACATAGACCTGGTAAAAGAGATGGAAACCGGCTTTCTCGAAGGTGTGCAGAAGAACCTGCGGATGCGCATCTTCAGCAACCTGTTCCTCAATTTTAAAATCATTTTTTCAAGGCATTATTCGCGCACGCACCGATTGGGCGAACTGTACGAAAAGTATCTGTTCAAAAAAATATTTAAAGATAAAAATCCTTTTACCGAAAGCGGCCGGTACAGTGAACTGCTGAAGAAGAACAGCGGAAAAATTTTCATGTCCGATTTGTTCATCAACCCCAAATCAGAAACCGGCGAACCATTCAACTTCAGCACTGATAACTGGCTGCGTACCCACAAAGTGCCGCAACTGATACTGAACGCCACCAGTATGAATACAGGTCACAACTGGCAGTTCACCGCTTCGTACATGGGTGAGCCTGCCGCCAGCATAGAACCGGACATTGATGTGAAGCCGCGCCTCCGGCGGATGTATTATGATGATGCGCCGGAGCGGTACCGGAAGTTCCGGCTCGGCTATGCGGTGGGCGCTTCTTCGTGCGTGCCAGTGATGTTTCACCCGATGCCGATGTTTGGTTTATACCCAAGCATTGATCTGCAACTGATAGATGGCGGACTGAATGATAACCAGGGCATTCGTTCTTTACTGGAAACGGAGTGCGTAAATATGATTGTCAGTGATGCCAGCGGTCAGCTGCCAACAGGCAATGCTGCCGTCAATCAGGAAAGCGCAATTTTCTTCCGGGCAGATAATATTTTGCAGGAACGGCTTCGCGAGCTACAGTTTAAAGATGTGAAAGAAAGAGCCGCTACTACCCAGATTGCTACCTTAATCAACCTGCATCTTAAAAACGGCTTGCAGCAGCCACCTGTCAACTGGTTGTATTGCGCCGACCCGCCCCGCACGGTATATGATTCGGTGCCTGATAGCGGAACAGATCTTACCCAATATGGCGTGCTTCGCGGAACACAGTTGAAGCTGTCGGAAATAAGGACAGACCTGGATTCGTTTCACGATACGGAAGCTTACGGGCTGATGTATAGCGGATGGAGCCAGACGAAGCTTCACTTTCATCCTGCCCTGAATATGAAAGAGGCATCGGAGGAAAACGGGCCTTGGAAGTTTACCAGCATGAAGCCTTTGGTAACAGAACAGGAAAAAGCCGCCGGGATTGATTACCTGCTGAGCGCAGGCAAATATCTTGCTTTCAAACTTTGGTATGTAAGCAAAACGGTTCGGTATTCTTTAATTCTGCTTGGATTGGCATCGGCTGCGATATTGATCTGGCTTACGGTTATTCATTGGAATGATGATGCGTATCAATTTTCCATCACCGTGCAAGGTATTGCCTGGGCAGTGGTAGTTTATGTGGTAGGAACGTTTTCAAAATTTATTGCCAACCTGCTTGACTATAAAGGTTATGTATGGAAAAAGATCGGAGAGGTTGTGATTGCTATATTGGGATTCATTATCTGCTGGCTGTATGTAACCTTGCTGAACCCGGTTTATAACCGGATCGGGCGGTTGAAAAAATAAAGCTCAGTTGGTTTTTGAAAAAAGTTTCCTTTCCTTTTCGCTAAAACATGCCGCTTACAAATAGCTTTGCAGCCATCTATGCCGGCGAAATTTTTCCTTTTTCTCTTCCTGATTTTAGGTGGTGCTGCCATTGCGCAAACTGATACGAGCCGCACAGCCGATTCTACTGTTAAGAATATCGCTGTGCAGAGATTGGCAACAGACAGTCTAAAGAACGATTCTTCCCTTTTGCCTAAAAAAGCAAAAGCGCTCACCTGGCAGGAGGACACGGCATTCAACCATTTCTTCTACAATAAAAGATTAACAGGAAATAAGCCTGCTGTTTATGCCATCAACACGGTGCGTCAGCCGGTTCGCGAAGATGATTCGTTTTACATTTTAACCGGGCTGCTTCTGTTTGCCGGTATCATCAGGGCTTTGTTTCCTAAATATTTTCCTACGCTTTTTGGGGTCTTTTTCCAGTCGTCGCAGCGCCAGCGGCAACCCGACAACGTAGCGCAGGATGCGTTGCCTTCTTTTTTAATGAATATTTTGTTTGTTCTTTCGGGTGGTTTGCTGTTAGCAACTTTTATAAAAGGCGATGGATTGCCGTGGCGTCTTTCGTTTGCCGGATTGTGGTTGTATGCCTGCGCTGCGCTGGCAACCGTTTATGTAGCTAAATCGTTATTCATTACTTTTTTCGGCTGGGTTTTCGGCGCGCAGGAGCCAGCCGGCAATTACCGGTTTATTGTTTTTCTGGTGAATAAAATGGCTGGTTTGTTTTTTATGCCGTTGTTATTGCTTTTGCTCTATTCCGGCGCCGATATAAAAGTAATTTCTACCCTTATTATTATGGTGATTGCAGCCCTTTTGCTGTACCGTTTTATAATATCGTTAAGCCTTGTAGGAAAAAAGCTGAACCTGCATCCGCTGCACTTTTTTCTATACCTTTGTGCTGTTGAAATACTGCCCTTATTAATTACCTATAAGGTGTTATTGATAACCAAAGAGCTCTGATTTTTTATATTTAATTTTTCTGAAAGGCTACGCATGTTAAAAAACGGGGTAAAAAGCACGGCTGCCAGTAAGAAAAGCGGCAAAAAAATTCTCATTACCCAACCCAGACCGGAAAGCGATAAATCACCCTATTTCGATTTATCCAGAAAATATAATGTTGATCTGGTCTTTCATCCATTCATCCGGCTGGAAGGTATTCCTGCACGCGAGTTTAGAAAGCAAAAAGTAGATATTGCTTCTTTTACGGCTGTTATTTTCACCAGCCGCAATGCCATTGATCATTTCTTTCGAATGTGCGAGGAAATGAAGATTACTATCAGCCAAGAAACCAAATATTTCTGCATTACGGAAGCAGTGGCTTTGTACCTGCAAAAGTTTATTTTGTATCGCAAGCGCAAAGTGTTTTATGGCGCCGATGGAACGAACAAATCTATGTTCGATGTCATCAACAAGCATAAAGAGAACGAACGTTTTTTATATGTATGCAGCGAAAATCAGCAGGACAATGATATTGTAACCTGGTTAAAGAAAAACAATTGCGAGTTTCAACTGGCATTCATGTACCGCACCATCAGCAACGATATTGCAAGCGTGATGGATACAGACACTTACAGTGTTATCTGCTTCTTCACGCCGAGCGGTGTAAAAAGCCTGACTGATAATTATCCCGGCTTTCAGCAAACAGGTTTGCTTATCGCTTCTTTCGGCAGCAATACGCTGAAAGCGGTAGAAGATGCGGGTTTGAACGCCGACATTAAAGTGCCATCGCCGCAGGCACCCAGCATGGTAGCGGCTTTGGATAAATACCTGGCATCTACCATTCCGGCTAAGAAGAAATAGTTTGCTTCAGCCTTTCTTTCCATTCTACCCTGCATTGTTTTTCATACTCTGTTTTTCTTTCACATTTTCTCACTCTTTCCGGTTCTACCTTTGTTTCTTCTCAAACCACCTTGTGTGACTGACTATAAATACACCAATCATCTTATACACCAAACCAGCCCTTACTTATTGCAGCATGCGCATAATCCGGTAGAGTGGTATGCATGGGGCGAAGCAGCATTAGAAAAAGCTAAAAGGGAAGACAAGCCCATCCTCGTGAGCATTGGCTATGCTGCCTGCCACTGGTGCCATGTGATGGAGCGCGAAAGCTTCGAAAATGAGGAAACAGCGGCGTTGATGAACCGGCATTTCATTAATATTAAAATAGACCGTGAAGAGCGCCCCGATTTAGACCACATCTATATGGATGCTGTGCAGGCGATTAGTGGTGGCGGTGGCTGGCCGCTCAATGTGTTCCTGCTGCCCGATGGCAGACCTTTTTACGGCGGTACTTATTTTCCGCCGGTTCGCGCTTTCAACCGTATTAGTTGGCAGGAATTGCTGGAAGCCATACAGGATATGTTCACACAAAAACGCCATGAGGTAGAAGCGCAGGCAGATAACCTGCTTCATCATTTGTCTTCCGCCAATCAATTTTTGCAAAACGCAACTGCACACGACGACGTTTTTGACGCCGCCCATTTAGATACAATCAGCCAAAATATTTTAAAAGCCGCCGATATCGAATGGGGTGGCTTTGGTAATGCGCCCAAGTTTCCGCAAACCTTTTCCATACAATATTTACTGCGGCATTATTATTATACCGGCAACGAAGATTCCATTCGGCAAGCCTTATTGTCATTAGATAAAATGATTGGTGGCGGTATTTATGACCAGTTAGGCGGCGGCTTCTCGCGCTATAGCACCGATGAAAAATGGCTGGCGCCTCATTTTGAAAAAATGCTTTATGACAATGCCTTGTTGGTGTCGGCACTCAGTGAAGCTTACCAGTTAACAAAAAAGGAGTTGTATGCGGAAGTAATCCGGGAAACAATAGGATTTATTCAGCGCGAAATGACCTTGCCCGGTGGCGGCTGGTATAGCGCCCTCGACGCCGATAGCGAGGGTGTGGAAGGAAAATATTATACGTGGAGCCTTGAAGAAATAGAAGAGGTATTGGGCAAAGAAGAAAGCGAAATCTTCTGTTCTGTTTATGGAGTAAAGGGAACCGGCAACTGGGAAAACACCAACATACTTTGGCTATCACATAATAAAGACTGGGAAACCGTTCTTTCGGATGGAGCCATAAAAGGCAGCCTGGTTCACAGCAAACAGAAGCTATCAAAAGTAAGAGAGCAAAGAATTCGCCCGCAAACGGATGATAAAATTATTGTAGGATGGAATGCCCTGATGATAACCGCCTGCTGTAAAGCTTTTGCCGCCTTAGGCGATAAATCCTTTTTGCTGATGGCGGAAGATAACATCCGGTTTCTTCAAATGAACCTGTATCAGAACAGCACCTGGCAGCATAGCTGGAAAGATAACAAAGCAAATCACACAGCCTTTTTAGATGATTATGCTTACCTCATCTGGGCTTACATTCAGCTACAGGAAGTAACCGGCAACAGTGACTATTTATTTAAAGCAAAAGAGGCGCTTGAATATGTGCTGCTTCATTTTGAAAATAGCGATAGCCCTTTGTTTTATTATACACCCGATTATCAAACAGATGCTGTAATTAAGAAAACAGAAATATATGATGGTGCTACGCCTTCTGGTAATGCCGTAATGGCAATGGCTTTGCATTACCTTTCTTTGGTATTCGACAAACCGGAGTGGAAAGAAAAAGCAGAAATGGCGCTTCGCAGTGTGTCGGCTGCCGTGGTAAAATATCCTACCTCTTTTGGAGTATGGGCAACTGCTTATGCTGAAATGATACAGGGGTTAAATGAAATTATTATTATCGGCGCCGAGGCAAAGAGTCGCCTGCAAGAGCTGCACACTTATTTTATTGCTAATAGAATAATTCAATGTGCCGGCAGCATACCAAACGGCGAACCGTTACCGTTATTGATAGACCGGTGGCAAGAAGGCAGCACGCTGATATACGTTTGCAGAAACAATGTATGCCAGCAACCTGTCGGGGATGTGAAAGCTGCTTTGGAATGGCTGGAATAAACGCAGGATAGAAACGAAATTATCGGATGGATTTCTTTTATATACAATTCGCGCCTATTTTTGCTACAACATACCAAAGCTATCAGTAACCGATAACATCAAATTTCCATCTGGCCCAATTTTTCGGCTTAAAAAATTTTATAGTGCGATTAAAGAATCTTAATGCAATATATTCTTTTAATGTGCCGTTAAATCGTAGTATTGCCAAGTTATAGGCTTAAACAGAATAAAGGTTTCAAACAAAAGATAGATGAAGACCCAACTTATCACACTTCTTGCGCTCGCAACTATTGTGGCCACCACTTCAGGATGTTTTGGGGGCAAAGGAAAATCGAAGACGGCGGTGCCCGACAACGGGCAATTGGTAGGCGTGGCTCCCAGTGCGCGCAGTAGCATGTACCGACCTACGGGCATGGTGTATGTTCCGCCGGGAACCTTCCACATGGGGCCGAGCGATGAAGACGTTAACTTTAGTTACACATCGCGCAATAAGCAGGTATCTATTTCCGGCTTCTGGATGGATGCTACCGAAATTACCAATAATGAATATCGCCAGTTTGTATACTGGACAAGAGATTCGCTGGCGGCAGTAGAATTGGGTTATATCAAAACTGGTCCTGACGGTGATACCTCCATTGACCCTAAAAAAGCAGGTGTTATTAAATGGGGCGATAAATCCACCATGGAGAAACTGAACAACCTGATGCTGGCGCCTGATAACCGTATTTATGGTAAGATGGAACTTGATCCTGACAAGATTGTTTACAGCGTTCAAGGCTATGACTATGATGAAGCGGTAAAACGCACCAACATTGGTCGTCCACGTAAAGATTTTATTTATAAGTATGCGCAAAAAGTGTATCCCGATACGCTGGTGTGGATGAGAGATTTCTCTTATTCTTACAACGAACCGATGGCGAAACGTTATTTCTCGCATCCGTCGTTCGGCAACTATCCGGTAGTAGGCGTAACCTGGAAACAGGCAGTAGCTTTCTGTAGCTGGAGAACACATTGGATGAATGGCTTCTTGGAAAAAAGGAAGTTTGCACAGGAAAGCGACTATCGTTTGCCTACCGAAGCGGAATGGGAATACGCAGCCCGCGGTGGCCGCACACAGTCCATGTATCCTTGGGGCAACTATTATACACGAAATAAGAAAGGTTGTTTGTTAGCTAACTTCAAACCCGGTCGTGGTAATTACCCTGAAGATGGCGGTTTTTATACAGTTCGCGCCGATGCTTATTGGCCTAATGATTTCGGTTTATACAATATGGCAGGCAATGTATCAGAATGGACAGAATCTTATTTCTATGAGGGTTCTTACAACTTCCAGCACGATATGAACCCAACGGTTCGTTACAATGCAAAAGATACTGATCCTCCGCTGATGAAGCGTAAAGTGGTGCGCGGTGGTAGTTGGAAAGATGTGGCTTATTATCTGCAAACCAGTTCGCGCCAGTATGACTACCAGGACTCCGCCAAATCGTATATTGGTTTCCGCTGCGTGATAGACTTACCGGCACAGTTAAAAAAATAAACAGTAAACTTTATAACGCTATCCAATAACAACAGAAACGGCAAAGCGATAGCTGGCTGAATGTGTTGTGCACATTGTCTTACTCAAAACAAAATATAAAACAAAAAAGAGAAAAATGGCAGCTGCAATTCCTCCTAAAGTAAGTAGAGTCGTTGACATTCTTGTATCCCTTGCCGCGGCAGTAGTAATCGTTGGCGCATTATTTAAAATTGAACACTGGCCTTTTGCTGATGAAATGCTTATTGTAGGTCTAGGTACCGAAGCCGTTGTGTTTCTTATCTATGGCATTTTGTACCTACGATATCCACCGGTTGATGATATGGAAGTGCATCTTCCAAAAGAAATGCAACAACTAGGCAACCCGGCTCTGTCGAGTATGGAAAAAATGCTGAAAGAAGCCGATATCACGCCGGTTAATCTTTCCAAATTGAGCGCAGGTTTCCAGAAACTTGGCACCACAGTAGATAAAATGGGTGAGATCAGCGATGTAGTAAAAGCTACCGGCGATTATACTGCAAAAACAAATGAAGCTACGGCTGCACTGGGTACAGTAAAAGATGCATATTCAAAATTCGCTACTTCTATGAATGCCTTCAGCAGTGCTTCTGAAAGCACTAAAGGTTTTCACGACCAAGTACAGGTGTTGACAAAAAATATGTCTTCGCTGAATACGATTTACGAACTGGAATTGCAACAAAGCAATAACCACCTGAAGGCATTGAATTCTTTTTATGGCAAGCTCACGGCAGCTTCTGAAGCAATGTCTACCAGCGCTGAAGATGCAAAACGTGCCCAGCAGCAGATTGCCAACTTGGCTACCAATCTTTCTAAGCTAAATCAGGTGTATGGCGGCATGCTTACGGCAATGCAGTTAAAATAAACAAAAGAGAAATTCATTTTTAACAACAAGAAAATGGGATTGGATGATGCCGTCTTGTTTTCCTGTTCTATCACATTATTAAAGACAAAATTGTACTACTACAATGGCACTACCTAAAGAGCCACGGCAAAAGATGATTAACCTGATGTACTTGGTGCTGACGGCGCTGCTGGCACTAAATGTATCATCGGAAATCTTAAATGCCTTTCGAACTGTAAACAACAGTTTGAACAACGCAACTGCCAATATTGAAGGAAAGAATGTTCAGATGTTCAACTCGTTCGACGAACTATCAAAAGACCCTACCAGAAGAGAGCAAGCAGCGGTGTGGCAAGCAAAAGCGAGTAAAGCAAAGCAATTAGGCGACGCGATGAACCAATACATCATCAATTTGCAAACGAGCTTGAAGAATGAGGCAGATTACAACAAAGAAAAAAATACTTACAACGAAGGCAGCCTTGAGGCTTCAACACGGCTGATGATCGAACAAGGTAAAGGACAAGAACTGCAAGACAAATTGAAGGCATTCAAAGACGCGTTGTTAAAGATTGATCCCAAGTTTACTGCAGAATCTGGAAAAACTTTACCAATCGATGTCGAAAAGCCGAAAAACATACAAAACGAAAACAACAATACCTTTTCAACAGCCTACTTTCATATGACTCCAGCTGTGGCTGCTATGACAATTCTGAGTAAATTTCAGAACGATGTGAAGAATAGTGAATCGCAGGTAGTGGAATATTGCCTTTCTCAGGTAGGGCGCGTCGTTTTCACCTACGATCAATTTCAGGTAATTGCCAATTCAAGTGCTACTTATCTGATGCCTGGTGAACCTCTGACAATAAATGCAGGCATCGGAGCGTATAGTAGTAAGGCAACGCCAACAGTAACTGTGAACGGTGCATCGGCTTCCCGTACGCCGGCAGGTGATTATGAGTTGCAGACCAATGCAGAAACATCGCCTGGCGATTATGTAAAGCATGTGGTTATCACCTATAAGGATCCGAACACAGGTCTTATGAAGACAGCTACCAAAGATATTAAATATACGGTTGGCTCACCGGTAGGTGCCAGCATAAGTGCAGATGCCGTTAAAGTTCTTTATGTAGGTTTGGACAATCCTATTTCTGTAAGCGGTGGAGGTGTAGGCGATGAGCAGATTCATCTTTCTATGACCAATGGAACGGCTACTAAAACGGGTTCTGGTAAATATTCGGTCCGTCCCGGCAAAGCAGGTGTTCCGGCTGTTTTTACACTCGATGTGAAAGGCAAACCGTCAAAATTTGAATTTAAAGTAAGAGACGTTCCCGATCCGATAGCTAAAGTAGGACAAAGCAAAGGCGGTCGTATGCCGGTGAACGATTTTAAAGCTCAGTTTGGTGTTCGTGCCGACCTTGAGAATTTTATATTTGAAGGCGTTAAGTTTAATGTCACTGGCTTTACAATTGTTCTGCAGGGCAATGGATTTCCGGCACTGGTAGCAAGAGATGTAACGGGCGCTACTTTCGGTGGTATCAGGGACATTGTTGAAAAAGCAAGACCTGGCACAGCCGTTACAATAGATAACATTGAAGTTGCTGGTCCGGGCGGAAAGCGTTTATTACCGCCAATTCAGTTCAATCTGTACTAAGCATATTTGTATAAATAGTTTGATATGAGGATTCAAAGCGTAAAATTATTGTGGGTTGCAGTGGTTGTAGTTGCATCCGTTATGAATGCAGATGCACAACGAAGCAAGCGTCAAAGAAGTTCGTATGGTAGTCCAACGCCTTCAACAGGACAAACAACAGCGCCTGCCAACAATAAAAGCAATTATGGGGATGCGCAGCAAACCAATCAATCAAAACGTAATAATTATGGTGCAACATCAGGCGCAGCAGATACAACAGCTCCAGCCGACGATTTGAACGTTCCGGTAGATACCGTAAGGACTTCTGGCGGCGGTGGCTTCTCTGACAGCACCAAGCAAACAGTGTTAGGAATCATAGATGGCGCTTATGAGCCAAATATGATCATGCAAAGAGATGTATTACCTTACCAAAGCATACGCGAAGATGATGCAGTTTATAGAGTGAGAGTTTGGCGCGAGATAGATACACGCGAAAAAATAAATCAACCGTTCCGGTATGCAGCGGTGGAAGATAACGGTGACCAGCATTTTGTTGCCATTTTATTAAAAGCGATCAAAGAAGACACAGCGAGTTTCTTAGCTTTCAGTAACGATGATGATCGTTTTACCACGCCTATCACTTATGATGATGCGCTGAAAGCCATGACTAAAGCGATGACGGGCGGTAACGCTTATACCAAATCAAAGAAATTTGATGCTGATGGTAATGTAATAGGTTACGAAGTTCGTCAGGCACCGGTAGAACTGGATTCAATTTATAAGTTTCAAATTAAAGAAGACTGGATATTCGACAAGAATACAAGTCGTCTTACGGTACGCATTTTAGGCATTGCGCCGGTAGCAGGTTACAAACTATCTACAGGCGAATTGATGCAGGGTTCTGAGCAGCCGCTGTTCTGGGTATACTATCCGAACCTTCGTCCTATCATTGCTAAGTACCAGGCTTATAATTCAAAAAATTTAAGCGGCCGCATGACGTGGGAGGAACTGTTTGAAAACCGCGTATTCAGCAGCTACATTGTAAAATCTACGCTGGACAATCCAAAAGATCAGGCATTCAGCAAATACATCAATGATCCATTATTCCGCCTTTATGCCGGAGACAAAGTAAAAGACAAAATTTTCGACTACGAACAAGCACTCTGGTCTTATTAAACCTAAACCAAAGTGATAGAACATAGCTTTAAAACGCCCGCAAGGGCGTTTTTTATTTGTGTTAATTCTGCCGGTTTATTGTACATGTAATATATAGGCATTATAAGTTTAAAATCAACCCTTGCTTTTTGCATTTGTTATAAAACCGTAATAACCTGCATCCTCACACTTCTTTACCACTGCCAGGCATAGCTTTGCACACCACATTGTTCTTTACTCTTACTATTATAACACATGTATCTGCAAAAGCGAAACAGAATATTGCGTAGCTCTCCGGCCATAAGAAGCCTTGTAGCTGAAACATCACTATCACCCAACGATTTTATTGCGCCACTTTTCATTGATGAAGGAGAAGGCATTCAGCACGAAATTCCTTCCATGCATAACTATTACCGCCGTTCGCTCGACCTGACGGTGAAAGAAGTAAAGGAATTGTGGAGCATGGGTATTAAAAGCATTCTTCTTTTCATCAAATGCAAAGACGAATGGAAAGACAATACGGGCGCTGAAGCCTGGAATGAAAACGGGTTGATGCAACGCAGCATTAAAGCCATTAAAGATGCCGTTCCGGAAATGGTGATAATGACAGATGTGGCGCTCGATCCTTATTCCTCCTATGGTCATGATGGAATTGTAAAAGACAGCGAAATTGTGAATGATGAAACAGTAGAAGCCTTGGTAAAAATGAGTGTCAGCCATGCAGAGGCAGGTGCCGATTTTGTCGCGCCCAGCGATATGATGGATGGCCGCATTGCCGCTATTCGCAAAGGTTTGGAAGAAAACGGTTTTATCAAAACCGGCATCATGGCATATAGTGCCAAGTATGCATCTTGTTTTTATGGACCCTTCCGCGATGCGCTGGACAGTGCGCCCGGCTTCGGCGATAAGAAGACATACCAGATGAATTATGCCAACCGCATTGAAGCCATCAAAGAAGTGTTGCAGGATGTAGAAGAAGGCGCCGACATTGTGATGGTAAAACCAGCTTTGAGTTATCTTGATATTATTCGCGAAGTGAAAAATGCAGTGCATGTTCCGGTGAGTGCCTATAACATCAGCGGTGAATATGCCATGATAAAAGCAGCTGCGAAAATGGGCTGGATAGATGAGAACAAAGCCATTCTTGAAACCCTGACTTCGATGAAACGCGCAGGTGCTGATTTGATTGCTACTTATTTTGCAAAAGATGCAGTTGCCTTGCTCGGATAAGATAAGAATGAATAAAACGGTATAAGCTTACCATGAATATCAATAAAAGTATAGAGTTATTTCAGCGCGCGCAAACTTCAATTCCCGGCGGTGTTAATTCCCCGGTTCGTGCATTCAAAAGCGTAGGCGGAACACCCTTGTTCATGAGCAAAGCCAAAGGCGCTTATCTCTACGATGCCGATGGCAATAAATACATTGATTACATCGCGTCGTGGGGACCGATGATATTAGGTCATGCACATGACGAAGTGATAAAAGCCATCACTGAGCAAGCGGTTCATTCCACTTCTTACGGCGCACCTACCGAACTGGAAATAGAAGTTGCAGAGCTAATAAAAAGCATGGTGCCAAATGTAGATTTAATACGCATGACAAGCAGCGGCACCGAAGCTTGCATGAGTGCCATCCGCATGGCGCGTGGCTATACCGGCAAGAATAAAATTATTAAATTCGAAGGTTGCTATCACGGTCATGCGGATTCATTTTTAGTAAAGGCAGGCAGTGGTGTGGCAACGTTCAACATTCAAACCGTTCCGGGCATTACGGCGGGCGTAAGTAATGATACCTTAACGTGCGCTTATAATGATCTGGAAGCTATTGAAAAGATTGTGTATGAACAGGGGGCTGATATTGCTGCCATCATTGTAGAACCAGTTGCAGGCAATATGGGCTGCATTTTACCCAAGCCCGGTTTTTTGGAAGGCATTCGTTCTCTTTGCGACGCGCATAATATCGTTTTTATATTCGATGAAGTGATGACCGGCTTTCGCCTGGGCCGCGGTGGTGCACAGGAGGTGTTGAATATCGACGCCGACCTCATAACCTATGGAAAAGTAATTGGCGGCGGCTTGCCCGTAGGTGCGTTTGGTGGAAAGAAACACATCATGGAAGTGATTGCCCCGCTGGGCAATGTGTATCAGGCAGGCACCTTAAGCGGTAACCCCATTGCAATGATAGCGGGCTTTACCACATTGAACATTTTGAACAATCATCCGAACATCTATACCGAACTGGAAGAGAAAACGGTGTACCTGAGAGATGGCTTGCAGGAAGTATTATCCGCATCGAATCTTCCGTTTACCATTAACCAGTTTGGCTCTATGATCAGCGTGCATTTTGCTGCACACGAAGTAACCGATTTTGCAACCGCATCATCAGCCAACATTGAATTGTTTAAAAAATATTTTCACGCCATGCTCAATCGTGGCGTTTATCTTCCGCCATCGGCTTATGAAAGCTGGTTCCTAAACAATGCCCTGACAAAAGAAGATTTGGATTACACCATCCAGGCAACAAAAGAAAGTTTAGAAAAAATAGCCTGATTTAATAGACATAAAGCTGCATAGAGATGAGGCAGCGTGGAGTAAGCAGACCCAAACTAAAAACCGGCTTACAAAATATGTGGTGTGGAGAAAGCTTTTAAATGCTCTAAACTGACAAAGTTACTTCGGAAAGCTTAACAGACGGCTCGGAAGGCGCAACGGAGCGCTCGGAAATGACAAAGTAGCAGTCGAAAAATGTAACGGAGCGTACGGGAGGAGCATCGGAGCTTCCGCAAACAGCAACGGAAAGTTCGTTTAATACAGCAGACAGATCGGGAGAGGCAACGGAGTATGCAAAAACAATAACGTGGCTTGCCGAACGAGAAAAAGAACACTTTTCAAAATTAGAAAGAGGTAGTACAGAGATGTATAAGTATAACCTGTAATAATCACCGCCTGCAACGGCATCTTTTTATATTTGTACCTCTCCCATTGTTACCCCGCCGAGACTCATATGAAAGCCGCTATTAGATTGAATGTTTATAGTGTTAATTGAAATCATCCGGGTAATAAATGTTGCAGTTGGTATCATCTGTTATGAATTCAGGTGCAGGTTTTTAAAACACATGCTACATCATTGCAAAGAACTATTTTAGCCATTGCACAAACCATCTTTCATGGCGCTGAATATTGTATGGATCGGCTTCTTCCTCATTGCTTTTATTATCGCCCTTTATAAGTGGCTTATCCTTGGCGATACCACCATTTTTAAGACACTTACTGAAGGCTTGTTTGACAGCGCTAAAACATCCGTAACCGATGTTGCCCTGCCGCTCGTTGGCACCATGACCTTCTTTTTGGGATTGATGAACATTGCCGAAAAAGGTGGCGCCATCCGCTGGTTGGCCAAGCTTTTAAATCCATTTTTAAAGCGCCTGTTTCCCGAAGTACCCGACAACCATCCGGCAATGGGAGAGATGGTAATGAACTTCAGCGCCAATATGCTGGGGCTGGATAACGCAGCCACACCATTTGGCTTAAAAGCTATGCAAAGTCTGCAATCATTAAACCCGAGGCCAGACACCGCCAGCAACTCGCAAATCATGTTTCTTGTGCTGCACACCAGCGGCTTAACACTTATTCCTTTATCTATTATTTCTTACCGGATTGCTGCCGGTTCAAAAGATGCCACCAGCGTATTCATTCCCTGCGTAGCAGGAACGGTGATTGCCACTTTAGCTTCTATCTTAATTGTTGGTACCGTGCAAAAAATCCGTTGGGATGTTGTGCTGATAAGCTGGATACTAAGTATCGCGGCACTGATTGGTGCCTTATTATTTTTCGTGGCACACCTGGATGAAGCTACCCGGAACACTTTCACGACAGTCGCCGGAAATTTCATCCTGCTCCTCGTTGTTGTGTTGATTATCCTCGGTGGCGTTTATAAAAAAGTGTCTGTGTTTGATGCCTTTATCGAAGGCGCTAAAGGTGGCTTTGAAGTCGTCATTAAAATCATTCCCTATCTCGTTGCCATGTTAGTTGGTATTCGCGTGTTTCGTGAAAGCGGCGCATTGGATTATATTACAGATGGCATTGGATGGCTGGTGGCAAAAGCAGGCATCAATACCGATTTTGTACCCGCACTTCCGGTGGCTATCATGGTGCCGTTTAGTGGTGGTGCAGCGCGGGGTTTAATGCTCGATATTTTTAAAACCTACAATGTCGATTCGTTTGTTGGTAAAACAGCCAGCGTGCTGAGAGGCAGCGCCGATACTACACTTTATATCATTGCACTTTATTTTGGCAGCGTCGGCATTAAGAAAGCTCGTTATGCCATCTGGGCGGGCATGGCGGCAGATTTAATTGGCGTAATTGCGGCGATTTGTATTGCTTATATTTTCTTTCATCATCCGTGATTATTGACTTTATTCAATCACCATTTTCATCAATCCTTTTATATAATTTTCATCTAATGTTGCGCCCAAACCCGGTGTGTCGGGAACAGTAACTATGCCACCAGGGCTGTAAGTTATACCGCCAATTACCGGGTCTTCGGTAAACATCATCGGCGTATCCCAATCGGCATATATAACCGCATCGCTTGTTAAGGCAAAATGGGCCGAAGCCGTAAAGCCAAGTCGTGATTCTAAAAACCCACCTACCTGCAATTTCATGCCGGCTTCCTCTGCCAGCCTTGCAATTTTTTGTGCCTTGAAAATACCTGCCGATTTGCCCAGTTTAATATTGAAAGCATCGCAGGCTTTCAGGTCTATCAGCCGCTTTGCATCGTGATGGTCGCTGCAGCATTCATCGCCCATAATGGTGATTGGGCTTTGTTGTTTAACCTTTGACAAAGCGGTATAGTTCCATCTTGCAATTGGCTCTTCGCAAAATTGTATGTTGCAATCGCTCAATGCCTGTAGTGTCTCAACAGCGGTTTCTACACTCCATCCTCCATTAGCATCTATACGCAAGGGTATCTCATTACCTATTGCTTCGCGGATGCTGCGAATGCGCGCCACATCTTTCTCTCCATTTTCACCCAATTTTACTTTAATAACTGTAAAACCATTGGCAACGATTTTCTTTGCCTCGCTCACCATTTTGTCAACGCTATCAAGACTTATAGTATAATCAGTAATAAGAGTTTTATTTTTCTTTCCACCCAAAAAAGAATAAAGAGGCAAGCCCGCATACTGCGAAGCGATATCATACAAGGCAATGTCGAAAGCGCTTTTGATACTGGCATTGGCATAAATCGCTTTATCCCACGCGGCATGATGCGCTTCAATCAGCAATGGATTTTTATGGAGCAACAAATTAGCGATATACTGCGCGATAATAAAAGAAGTCTGCATGTTTTCTCCGCAAATGGGCAGGTAAGGATTGCACTCGCCCCAGCCGCTGATGCCTTCATCGGTGCGAAGAACAACAACTATGTTCTCCGCATGTGTATCGGGACCTAAGGAAGTGATAAAAGGTTCTTTGAGTTCGATAGGTGATTGATAAATCTCAATGCGTTTTATTTTCATTGTATCAGTGGTTGATGAACAAAGTATAGTTGCTTTTTAAAGTGAAGATAACCGCGTTTTGGAAAGCAAGCTTTAAGTGGAGAGTGTGTAAAATAAAAAGTACAGAAAGCATTCGTGGCTTATAGAAGTAACATGCTTTGGATAAGAGGGGATAAATCTTAAAATTATTAGTCTACAAATTTTGTGGACTAATAATTGCACTCTATTTTCGCACCATAAAAATCATCATCATGCAGTACACAACCTGCCACATGCGATGTTGTTGTACGCCCGCAATGCGTACACGTTAGCCTTCCGGTTTCAACGGTTTGTTACGCATCCTCACCTCAATCAGTTTTCATTTTTCATTTGGCGTGTTTTTAAATGTTTCCTGCTGCCGCTTTGTGCCGAAGCAGGTTGTAAACAACACCCTTTCTTATCGATTCATTCATCACAAAAAAATTACTACCATGAATGCAGAAACTATGGCAAACTCCTTATCTTTTGTCTATCCTTCTTTTCCTACACAAAACTTATTGGCCTATCAATACCAGCCATTGCGGCTGGATGAAACGGCTCCCTCGTTCGTACTGCCTTTCCATCAGGCATTGATTACACAGGGCAACCTTACCGCAAGCCGGGATACTTTTATTTCGTTGCACGATTTCTTAGACTATGGCCAGCCGCTTGTTATCTTTTTCACCGGCTCTTCCACAAGGGCTTTGCGCCCTGCTGCAGTAGAAGCGTTGCAGCAGAAAGTGCAGCAACAGGGCGGTAAGTTGCTCGTGCTTTCTCCGGCAGAACCGAAGCATTTGAGGCGACAACTGAAGGAGGCATCTTTGCTGTCGGTTTTTCAGGATAAAGACAATGTAATTGCAGAAGCCTTTGGTTTGTATAACGACCAAAATCCTTTGTGGCAGTGGGTTTCAGGTATTGAGGAAGAAGAGGAAACGTTGTCTGCCTTTTATGTGATTGCGCCCGACCGAACCGTAGCGTACCGGTTTGTAGATTTCGATTTTAAATTATACAGCAGCGGCAATTATGGGTCGCTGGCCTTCATGGGCGAGATGCTGGAATCGGTCTATCATACTTCTCAGCGTTATCATCCCGCAAGGCGATATAAGTTGGTATCATAACTTGTTTTGAGTGTTTTCATAGTGTGTGAAAGCTGTCCTCTAAAGGGGCAGCTTTTGTTTTTTTATATTGCAGGAGAAGAGGAAAAGAGTTGAGAGCAGGGAGTGCATTGGTTTAAAAAAGACGCCGGCACAGCTTATGGCGTTATAGGCGACACAGCGCAGATTTAACACATGCAAATGATCGCAGATAAGTACAATTAAGAGGATATTCAAGTTAATGCATTGATAGAAAAAAGGGATCGTACCATCGAATCTGCAAGTCGGTTTATCTTGCAACTATGGCGCATCAACATCATCACCACGATCATTCGCACGAAGTAGATCTAAAAGGAGGTAACCAAAAGATTTTTATGGCAGGTATTGTTCTCAATCTGCTGTTTGTGGTGGCAGAAGGAATAGCGGGTTTTTCCACCGGTTCTATGGCATTGCTGAGCGATGCAGGCCATAATGCAGGCGATGTAGCCAGCCTTGTCTTATCGCTGGTTTCGCTGTGGATGGCAGGCAAGAAATCGAGCGCCGTTTATACCTATGGTTATAAAAAAACAACGGTGCTGGCAGCTTTGGCAAATGCTGTGATTTTACTGATTGCTGTAGGCATTATTGGTTATGAGTCTGTACACCGCTTGCTGGTAAGGGAAGAAGCGGTGCAGGGAAATGTAATAGCATGGGTCGCTGCACTGGGCATCGTCATCAATGCAGTATCGGCACTATTGTTTTATAAAGCGCAGAAGAGCGAACTGAATGCCAGAGGCGCTTACCTGCATTTATTAACTGATGCGCTGGTATCGGTTGCCGTAGTGATATCAGGCATCATTATCAGTTATACGCACTGGTACTGGCTTGACCCGGCCATAAGTTTGGTGGTGATGATGGTGATTTTAACCGGCACCTGGCAGTTGCTAAAAGACAGCTTTAAGATGAGCGTAGATGCGGTGCCATCGGGTATAGAACTGGATGAAATAAAAAAAGTGATTGCCGGTGTGAAAGATGTTACCCGCGTTCAGCATGTGCATGTATGGGCCTTAAGCACAACAGAGAATGCTCTAACGGCGCATATTTGCATTACGGAAGCTTTGCCTTTTGCCGAAAAGCTACTTGTAATTCAAAATATTAAGCACGAGCTGCAACACCAAAATATACAGCATTCTACCATTGAGTTAGATAACAGTACCACTTCCGTAGTTCAACTGCAGTAGATAAATTTGCAACCCTAATCAGAACAACAGTACATGAATAATCTTTTTGTAAAAGACGATGTAGATGGTATTTACGAACGCATGGATGATCTTACGGTTTCATCGCAGCATCAATGGGGCATTATGAGTGTTGACCAGATGCTAGCGCACTGTTCTGCCGCGCTGGAAGTGGCAAATGGCAAGGCTTTCCCGCCAAGAAGATTAATCGGTTATCTGTTGGGATGGCTGTCGAAATCGATATTTGTAAATGATAAGCCGCTGCCTAAAAACTTGCCTACCGATAAAAGCTGGAAGATTATTGACCACCGCGATTTTATTAAAGAAAAAGAACGGCTGCATGCTGAAATTACTGAGTTTTATACCGGTGGTGAAGCCCACGTGACCAAGCATCCGCATCCCTTCTATGGCAGGCTATCGCCGATGGAATGGAGTGTGGGTATGTGGAAGCATTTAGATCATCACCTGCGGCAGTTTGATGTGTAAGGGGAAGGGGGGACATGATTCAAGACACAAGAATCAAGGGAGAGAAAAGGTTGTGGCTGTGGTTTGAAATTATTTAGGATGAAAGGTTACTAAAGTTTTGTGATTAGGTAAGGGTTGGAAGCTTTAAATAATAGCGGGAAAGGTTAGCGGTACATTTTTTTAGATTGGAGTATTTATCAAACTGTGGTAGAGTCTCATTTTAAAAAGATCACCCGTCATTCCGCAAGGGTGTTTCGCTTCAGTAGAATTTCCATCCAGGGGCATCCATCCATCATCATCCAGACCTCATCCATTACCATCTAAGCATCATCCATCACCGTCTGGAACTCATCCATCGTCATCTGGAACTCATTTATTATCATCCGGAACTCATCCATCACCGTCTGGAACTCATCTATTACCGTCTAAGCCTCATCCATTGTCATTTCTTCTTCATCTAACATCTTGCATCCTACCTTGAATAGCTCTCTACAGAAGGGGATATCTCAAATTGAGACAACACCCAACTTGTAAGTAAGCACCGAAGTAGCATAAGGGAGTGCAGAAACTGCTTGCCGCAGGGAAATGAGGCTTCTGTCGAAACAGAAAAAAGTTCGGTTCTCATATACATTGTAAAAAGGGAAATTGAATATAAAATAAACGCTGACAGAGCTTTTAAACCTTGTCAGCGTTTAGATAAGAGACCGCTTAACAACGATTAAATGAAATAGTTACACAGGTTCTGCCATCGCTTCAGCAAAGTTTTTGGGCTTCTCGGTTGCATTTACAGTGCTGATGGTGCGCACCGCATTATCGGCAAACTGGTGGAACGCAGCTTTGCTCACCGCATCATCACTCATCATCACCGGCACGCCGGCATCGCCGCCTTCGCAGATGCTTTGCACCAGCGGAATCTGACCTAAGAAATTCAAATCATATTCATCTGCCAGCTTCTTTCCGCCTTCTTTGCCAAAGATAAAATACTGATGACCGGGCAACTCGGCTGGTGTAAAGAAAGCCATGTTTTCCACCAACCCGATAATGGGCACATTAAGTTGTGCCTGCGCGAACATGGCAATGCCTTTGCGTGCATCGGCAAGCGCCACTTTTTGCGGCGTGGTAACAATAATAACGCCCGTTACGGGAACGAGTTGCATGAGGGTAAGATGAATGTCGCCGGTGCCGGGTGGCATGTCTATTACAAGATAATCCAATTCGCCCCAATCTACATCGGTCACAAACTGGCGGATGGCGCTGCTCACCATCGGTCCGCGCCATACCACGGCATTCTTTTCATCTACCAATAAGCCAATGCTCATAAGCTGGATGCCATATTTTTCCAATGGAATAATCTGACCTTTTCCAGCTACTTCGCGCATCATGGGGCGCTCGCCGCGCACGCCAAACATAATAGGCACGCTGGGGCCGTAGATGTCGGCATCCATTAGCCCCACCTTGGCCCCGCTTTGTGCAAAAGCAATAGCAAGATTGGCTGCCACAGTGCTTTTGCCTACACCGCCTTTGCCGCTCACTACGGCGATAATGTTCTTTACGCCGGGCAGTATTTTGCCTTCGTCGTTGCGCTTGGTAATGGTGTGCGACGTGAAGTGAACAGTTACCTGTGCTTCTTTATTCACTAATATTTTTATAGCGTTGATACAGGCATTTTGTATCATGTCTTTCATGGGGCAGGCCGGTGTGGTAAGCACCACCGTAAACGATACGGCATTGCCATTTATGGCGATGTCTTTTACCATGTTGAGGGTTACGATATCCTTGCCTAAATCGGGTTCCTGCACGTTGCTTAAAGCCTTCAAAACATCACTTTCTGTCATTCTGCATATTTTTGTTAAATACAATTTTCGCAACACAAAATTAGTAGCTGTCTCGGTTATTTTGTTGTTATCGCATTTACTGTTACGGGAACAATCTTTCATCCATCTACCGCATGAAGTTAATTTTATCCATTGCTGCCTTTCTTTTGTTCATTGGCTTTGCCAACCAGGCGGATGCGCAGGTAAGCGTTTCGCAGGATTCAGTCGTGCAATTGTATGGCGTGGTAATGACGGCAGATAGCCTGCAGGCCATACCGGGTGCAAGCATAATTGTGCAGGACAAAGGCAGAGGCACAATCACGAATGACCAGGGTGTCTTCTCCATTGTAGTGCTAAAAGGAGACAAGGTAAGATTTTCGGTGGTGGGTTTTAAAGATAAAGAGGTAGAGATTCCGGCTACGCTAAAAGACAATCAATATAGTTTGATTCAATTGATGGTGACGGATACGGCTTTTCTTCCGGCTACCATCATCAAACCCCGACCTACGCGGGCGCAGTTTGAACGCGATTTTATTAATACCGATGTACCAGCGGACCAGCTAGAGATTGCCCGCGCGAACATGAGTGAAGCGAAGCGTAGAGTGCTGTTGGCAACTTTGCCGGCTGATGGAAGAGAAGCGGTGGCAGCTTCGTTCCGGCAGCAATCGGTACGGTATTCTTACCTGGGTCAGCAACCACCGATTAACCTCTTTAATCCAATGGCCTGGGCAGATTTTATACAGGCATGGAAGCGGGGAGATTTCAGGAAGAAGAGTAGCAGCGATTATTAGTGTTGAGTGGTTTTGGTAGATTTTATAAAGCATCATCATTCATCAATCCAGTTTTCCAGAACACTGATAACTTTTTCCTTGAGTGCATAAAGATCGTTGGTAATTACCTGCCAAATAATATCTGTATCCATACCAAAATATTCATGAACGAGGATATGTCTCATGCCTATCATTTTTCTCCATTCAACATCGGTAAACTTGGCTCTCGTTTCTCCTGTAATATGAACGGATGCTTCGCCAACAATTTCTAACTGTTTAATGGAAGCAAAACGCATCATAGAATTGTTCAGGAAGATTTCTTTATCTGCATCTTTCGTATAATTTTCAACTTCTATGATAGCATCCCTGATGTGTTGCAGCCTTTGTTTATCGCCTATTTTCTCTTTCATATATCAGTTTCTTATCCTTGTTTATAAAAGGAAGAATATATTTAGATACGCCATTGCTGGATACAATATCAACCTTCTTGTTTAGTATTTCTTCTAATTCGTCTTTCATAGAAAAAAAGCTGAGACCAATGTGCTGCGAATAGTCAAGTTCAACCAGAATATCAACATCACTCTCACTACCGGCTTCCTCGCGTGAATAGGAACCAAAAAGGAAAGCCTTTAACACAGGCTTATCCTTAAAGTAGTCTTTGATGGTCCTAATGTCATTATAGGAAAGTGTCATGTTGTAAAGATATATTTTAATCTTTTGGTGTTATTATCACAGACTCATTTCTTCTACATTCGTCCTCTCAAATTCTTCTTATGATTCAACGCATTTCTGTTATCGGTGCAGGCACCATGGGCAATGGTATTACGCATGTATTTGCGCAGTATGGCTTCACTGTAACACTCATTGATGTCAATGCTTCGCAACTGGATAAAGCTATGGCTAACATCGCCAAAAATTTAGCCCGGCAGGTATCGAAAGGCGTTCTTACCGAAGAAGGAAAAACCTCATCGTTGCAAAACATCACCCCTTATACTTCTATTGAAGAAGGCGTTAAAGAAGCTGACCTGGTGATAGAAGCTGCTACCGAAAATGAAGGAGTCAAACTTGCTATTTTTAAACAAATAGATGAGGCTGCACCAGAGCATTGCATTCTCGCCTCTAACACATCCTCTATCTCCATCACCAAAATTGCGGCTGCCACAAAGCGCCCGCAACAGGTAATCGGGATGCACTTTATGAATCCAGTTCCGGTGATGAAACTGGTAGAAATTATCAACGGCTATGCAACCGAAAACAGCATTACACAAACCATCATTGACATTACAAAAAGAATAGAAAAAGTGCCTTGCGTGGTGAATGATTATCCTGGTTTTATTGCGAATAAAATATTGATGCCGATGATTAATGAAGCGATCTATAGCTTGTATGAACGCATTGCCGGCGTGGAAGAAATTGATACCATCATGAAGCTGGGCATGGCGCACCCGATGGGGCCTTTGCAGCTTGCCGATTTTATTGGTCTGGATGTTTGCCTGAGTATTCTGAATGTATTATACAATGGCTTCGGCAATCCCAAATATGCACCTTGCCCTTTGCTCGTAAACATGGTGATGGCGGGTAAGTTGGGCATTAAATCAGGCGAAGGATTTTATGTTTACATAAGCGGAAGTAAAGATTTGGTGGTGAGCGAAAGATTCAGAAAGTGAAGTGCAAGTGGAAGTTCTCGTCAGGAAAGCGAATCAATCATTCTCAATTACTATTCACTATTCGCCCGACCCACCCTAACAAAGCCTTAAATTTTGTCTCCGTAAAATAATCCTTCCTGCATAGCGTACTAATTTGCAGTATGCGCAGATTCTGTTTCTTTTTACTCCTTTTCACTTTTGCCGGTGCTGTTGCCCATGCACAATCATTAACCAAAGCAAATGCAACGGCATTGCGCAACATGGAAGACACCATGAAGCAGTATGCCAATGACATGATCCGGAAGGAATTCACAGAAGACCGCTTGGTGGCAGACAGCATTTTTACGCGCTCGTTAGTGAGAGCATTACGCATGCCTTTCTCGTTCAATTATCGGTTTGACAGCATTGTTACGGTATCAAAAATTTATGCACCCGATAGTTCGTTCCGCATCTTTACCTGGCAGTTTGAAAGGGATGAAAGTTACTTCCGCCAGCGTGGCGCCATACAGATGAAAACTACCGATGGCAGCCTGAAATTATTCCCGCTGATAGATGCCTCACCGTTCACTGCTAACCCTACCGATTCAGTGCGCAACAACCTGCAATGGGTCGGCGCCATTTATTACAACATCGTAGAAAAGAAATACAACGGAAAGAACTATTATACGCTGTTTGGCTACGATGACAACGACATCAGCACCACGCGCAAATGGATAGATGTGCTCACCTTCGACAAGGAAGGCAAGCCGCAGTTTGGTGGACAGTTCTTTAACTATCCTGAAGACAGTATTAAGCCCGCGCAGCCTGCTTATCGCTTTTGTTTGGAGTATAAAAAAGATGCGCATCCGAGGTTAAATTATGATCCTGGAATGGACATGATTGTGTTCGATCATCTCATCAGCGAATCGGGACATCTAAGCCAGAAATATACGCTCATTCCCGATGGTGATTATGAAGGCTTTGCCTGGAAAAACGGCAAGTGGAACTATGTAAATAAGATATTCGACCAGAAACTGGAAGATGGTCAGGCGCCGGTACCGATGCCTATTAAAAACAATAACGAATAGAGGAGCGAATTGCACCAGGCAAATAGTGGAGCAGGCATCAAAATAAAAAAGTCATCTATTGATGACTTTTTTTGTAACCTTTCTGGAAATAAAACCTGGCTTTTCTTGTAATGGATACGGCTTTTAAAACGGAACGAACACGGTTATCGCTGCAAAAATAACACGTACGAAAAAGGATAAGGATTAAGATTCATTAAGCCATCATTAAAAATAATTAATCATCCGGTGTTCAGGTCGGGCCGCCGTTCTGTCGTACGTTTCATTGCTTGCTCGTAGCGCCAGTCGTCAATTATACTTGGGTTGCCGCTCAATAGCTCATCCGGCACTTTCCAGCCTCTAAAATCAGCAGGTCTGGTATAAACCGGCGGCGCCAGCATGCCATCCTGGAAAGAATCAAACAGGGCAGAGGTTTCATCATTCAGCACGCCCGGCAACAATCTTCCCACCGCATCCACAAGAATAGCCGCCGCCAGTTCGCCACCGCTTAGTACATAATCGCCCACCGATATCTCCAGCGTTACATAATGATTGCGGATACGTTCATCAATCCCTTTATAATGACCGCAGATAATAAGTAAATTCTTTTGCAGTGAAAGGCTGTTTGCCATCCGCTGGTCAAACCGCTTTCCATCAGGCGTTACATAAATAATTTCATCGTAGCTCGTTGCGCTTCGCAATTCATCTATCGCGTTTGCCAGCGGCTCACACATCATCACCATACCGGCGCCACCGCCGTATTGATAGTCATCAACCTGCCCGTATTTATTCACTGCCCATTTGCGCAGATGGTGGGTTTTTACCTGTAGCAAACCCTTGTCCTGCGCACGTTTCATAATGCTATGTTCAAAAGGGCTTTCCAGCAGTTCGGGCAGCACGGTAAGGATATCTATTTGCATAAGGCAAAAATATAAAACAAAAGCCCCGCTTATTGAGCGGGGCTTTTGCCTGTTACTATCTTCATTATTTCTGAACGCACTCCTGCGCCATGGCAGATGCCTCGGTGGCAGTGAGCCCGGCTGCTTCTAATGCCTTTGGATATTTTTCTTCCACCTTGCCCAACATGCACTCGCAATAGTCCTTTGCCCTGGCGGCATCCATGTTGGCCGACTGCTGCGCCTGCGGAATGCAGGATTTAACAAAGGCTTCTTTTTCTGCCTGCCTCCAACTTCCCTTGTCGGTAGTGGTAGTTTTAGTAGTGTCGTTATTACTATTGCTGCCGCAGGCTGCGAGCAGTACAAAAGAGGTGGCGATAATCCATAGTTGTTTCTTCATAATAAAAGTTGGTGTTTTTGTGGAGAATGAAAGTATGTGTTTATGACGAATGAATCCATTTCATTATCTTTTATTTTATAGATAGACAAACATCCCAAGAAGACGAAAGATTGAATAAGAGCATAAGTTGTTTTAATTAATCATCCATAAACTCATCCAGCTCACGCCGTTCTTTCTTGGTGGGGCGACCAATTTTACTCTGCCGCTTGCCGGTATGGAACGATGAAGTATGAACGGTTTGCTGTTCTTCTTCAGCAGGCGTCAGGTCTAAATAAAAACTGATGGCTTCGTTGTATTGTACACGATGATCAAGCAAGCCGGTTACTTTAATCACCCATTTTTTGGCTTCGGTTTTCACTTCATATTCGTCGCCCACATTCACTGCTTTTGCGGCTTTTAGCGAGGTGCCGTTTTGCTTTACCTTGCCTTTGTCGCAGGCTTCGGCAGCGAGTGTGCGTGTTTTAAACAAACGGATTGACCACAAGTATTTATCCAGCCTCAGCTTTTCTTTTTTCTCACTCATAACATCAAAAATAAAAAAGACAATGATGGTATAAAATCATTGTTCAGTTATATTTCTTCTGAATACATATTTATTTAAAGGGAAAGCAACAATCAGCAAAAAGGTAAAGCAAATACCGAGCTCCAGCATTTCAGGTCGTTTGCCCGAAGGACAGATTGCCGTTAACAGAAAAACAGCGGCGCCAAATATAATCTGGTAAAGCCGCGGCACCGGCACACCCGCCCAGTCAATAAACTTTTTTACCGACGCATTTTTACTGTATAAGATGGGCAACAAAATCAGGTAAATACCAATCAACACCGACAGCAATTGCGAGAAGATCAGTTTGTTCACTTTCTCGCCATCACTCAATACCAGGTTGTGCAGATTCATTTCATCCTGTGCGTTGTGCTCTTTAAAATATTCGGGTGTTTGTATGCCAAAGATGCGCTGCCCCCAACTGATTTCTTCGCCGCCGGCAAAGAAGGCAAACAGCGCGATGAACAGCACCGAAAGAAAGAACAGCCAGCTTCGGTGGCGGACTAATTTCACTAAATAGCCAATGGCAACCACGGTAGCAATCAGCAGCGGAATAGTGGTAAGCCATTCGATAAAGCCATCCTCTTCGGCGTATGATTGTTCGTACCAATGTACATTGATGAACGCACCTACATCGCCAATAATAATAAGCAGGATAACGAAGGCAATAACCAGTTTTTCGGTAAGGGTAAGTTTCGTTTTGTAAAGACTATTCATAATGCCGGCAAAGCTATATATCCACGGCCTGGCAGTAAAAAATATTGTTGTTAAGTAAGGCAATGTAGAGTTAGTTGAAGATAAATGTGCAGATTAGAAAAGGACGATTAAATATCTATGGAAAGGTTATGTCTTACTCAAACTTTTTCTGCCTAATCTGTTTTTCATGAAAGAAAGCTCCCTTTTAAAAACTTGTTTCCTTTTCACAAAACTTATTCTCTTTTTCTTGCCAGTTGTTGCGGAAAAATCAGAAAAGAAATCCTGCCTTGTCTTCAGGTTGCACAACTTGTTTCCGAGTTATCTTTAATAAGTCTGTAACGTAAAAAGTGGGCAACCGGACACTTATAAAACAGCATTCTCCATTTATACAAAAAATATTTCCTATAGCCACATAAAGTATTTTGCATCTCCACGCGTCTTCCACATCAAATTGGCAACCTCCGCACACATACCAATGCCGGCAAAAAAGGGTGAATATATTGCAGCCACCATTAAGGAATATGGCAAGCGCCTGTTTGGCTTTATCCGTGGCCGGGTAAATACCGATGAAGATGCGGAAGACATTTTGCAGGATGTATGGTACCAGCTTAGCAATGCCGTGAATGTGGAAGAGATAGAGCAGATGAGTGGCTGGTTGCACCGCGTGGCGCGCAACAAAATCACCGACAGCTATCGCAAGAAAAAGCCGGAATTGCTGGATGATTATGCCTACGAAAATGAGGATGGCGAACTCGGTTTCAAAGACATTCTGTTAGCCGATACCACCGACCCCGAAACACAATACATCCGCGATTTGTTTTGGGAAGAATTGTTTGCCGCACTGGATGAACTGCCGCTTAGCCAGCGAGATGTATTTGTGCAGAATGAGCTGGAAGATAAAACGCTGCAGGAAATTGCCAATGCGTCGAACGAGAATATAAAAACCATTATTTCGCGGAAAGGCTATGCCGTGAAGCATTTGCGTAAACGGCTGCAGACTTTATACGATGAACTGATAAACTATTAAGATAAACTTATGTATGATAAACGATTTAAAAGAAGAAAACTGAGATTCCTGTTTCCGCTTCTCTTTCCGCTGATGTGGGCGTTGCTGGCTGCTATTGTAATGTGGCTGTGGAATGCTATTCTGCCTTCTTTACTCCATACCAATACCATTACCTTCTTGCAATCGGCTGGTCTGTTGCTGCTAAGTCGCATCCTGTTTGGCGGCTTTCATTTTCGCAAACCCGGCGACCGATCCAAGTGGGGAAACCATTGGGGAAATATGCGTGAGAAATGGATGAATATGAGCGAAGAAGAAAGAAGCAAATTTAAAGATGGGCTGCGCAATCGCTGCCGCCCGCCACAAAAGCGGGATAGCAATGCGGAAACTGACAAAGAGCAATAACCCGCGCCATCATCAAAACAATGAATGCAGTTAGGGATAAAGAAATAACCACCGTGTGACAGCTCTTTTTAAGACTGTAAACGGGTGAATTTCACTATGGCAATTCTCTTTCTGAAGGCATACTATTAAACCATTCGGTGCATTCTTTATTGTAAAGCAACACAAGTGCATAAATAACAAGCGCCGCCTGAATAAACAAAAGTGCCGCTACCAGCATGCTGGCTCTTATTTGTTCGCTCATCACTACCGGATAAGCAATCATTGCCAGAATATACAACACAAGTATAGCAGTTCTTGCCCATTTCCTGTCGCTGCTCATCTGCTTTACCAACACAATAATTACAATATAAAAAACAGCAGTAGCCAGGATTGCCTGTGTGCCGCCTACACCGGCAATGCCTACCGATAATGCACGAATCACCAGGGCCAGAACACCCACAAGGATACTTGCATAAATGGTTTGCCGGGCCGATAAAAAGCTTTTGGGTTTGTGAAACAAAGGACCTTCTGGAATCATGTGTAGTACTTTAGTTACTAACTAAGCAAGCGGGATGCCTGACTATGAACCGGGTGTATGATTTCAACCGGACAGGTTTTAAAGATGCTATGCAGATAAACAAGTAAAGCTTCCCTTATGCCTTAACAGCCTATAAAGTAAAATCAATATCTCTTCGTCTTCCTTTTTATAAAACAATTTATACCATGAAAATTTTCAGGGCAATCATTATAGGAGCACTCACCGGAGCAGCATTATTCTTTCTGCCATTCTTTATCCTGCGCGGTTTTTTGTTTATCCTCTTCATTGGTCTCATCATCCGTTTTGCAGTAGGAAGAAGGTTTCGCCGCGGTGATTTCGGCGGCAGTGGTTTCAACCCCAGGTTTGCCGACACCATTCGTAACATGAGCGATGAAGAATACAACGACTTCAAACAAAATTTTTATAACGGCTGCGGCAGAGGATTCAGGAACAACAATCAAAGCACCATCGTAACGGTAGATTAAATCATCATCTTTAAAACAACACAGTATGAAAAGAAGAAGAGGTTATTTTTTCGTCGCTTTTCTGTCAGCCGCCATTACATTTGGTTGTCTCACAGCATTTGTAAACCCAGGATATAGCGGTATGAGGTATGGTTACAGACCTCATTGGGGATGGCATCATGGCTATTACGACCGGTACTACAATCATTATCCTAATGATCTGCCGCCATATGCGCTGCCAGATAGTGCTTATCGCAACGATCATCGGCCGGATGATTATCCGCATCAGTAGTAAATAACAATTTAGTCATCAATAAAAACAACAAGTATATGTACGGAAAATGGAACATGGCAGGCGGTCATCCTGCCTTTGCAAAAGAGAGTCATCCTTTCGGTCGCTTCGGCAAACGCGGCTTTGGTGCGGGCTTCGGTTTTCGCCGGCCCAAATACAATGTGCCCGTGAATATTGCCGAAGGAGAAAACACGTTTGAAGTGTACGTGTATGCACTCGGCTTCGACAAAGAGAACATTAAAGTCTCCATCACCGATGGCTGGCTGCACATTAGCGGCACACGCACGGTAGATGAAAACAACCTGCCCAACTTTGTGAGCCAGGAATACCCGATTAAGTCTTTTGAACGCATAGTTCAATTGAACGAACAGGTAGATACAACCGGCATCAATGCAAAGCAGGAGAATGGTGTATTGATTATCACTTTACCCAAAACTGCCGAAGCAAAAAAGCCGGCGCAGGAAGTGAAGATTGATTAGGGTTTCTAAACGGTAGATTAATACCAAAAGCCCACAAAGAAAGATCTTTGTGGGCTTTTGGTATTGGTCATCGCGGAACACTCGTGCTCCGCAATGACCAATACCATTTCCTATTTTCGCACCATGTCGCCACACTCACACGAATACTTTATGTATCATGCTCTTCGCGAGGCGCAGAACGCTTACGATGCGGAAGAAGTTCCGGTAGGTGCGGTGGTTGTCATCAACCAAAAAATCATCGCGCGGGCTTATAACCAAACCGAGTTATTAAAAGACCCAACTGCTCACGCAGAAATGCTGGCGGTAACGGCAGCCTGCCATTTCCTAGGCGCAAAGTATCTGCCCGATGCTGCATTATATGTTACCGTTGAACCTTGCCTCATGTGTTGCGGCGCGTTGTACTGGAGCAAGATCGGAACAGTGGTATACGGCGCAAAAGACGACAAAAACGGTTACGGGCACATTACAAAAGACACTTTCCCTTTTCACCCGAAAACAAAACTGATCACCGGAATTTTAAGCGAAGAGTGTGCGGAATTAATGAAAGATTTTTTCAGGCGGCGGCGGAAGTAGCTGATAGCCATCAGCGGTCAGCTATCAGCGTTTACTAATAACTGTAACAGAATCATTGCCTGAAAATAACTTCAGGCTTCAGTGTCTGTTGGCTGATAGCTGATGGCTGACAACTGATGGCTTCCACAACAAACTGTTATTATTGCTGTTAATTAAACCGTACAGCGAATTTGCTTTTGCACACTTTGCTAATTCGGTTTATTTCGTCCAAATTTGCAACGCTATCTAACAACAACGATTTACAAATTTCTTATCCCAATACTATAAATGGCACTCTTTAATTTTTTTACGCAAGAAATTGCGATGGATTTAGGCACGGCTAACACGCTCATCATTCATAACGAAGAAATTGTGGTGAATGAACCCTCTATTGTAGCACTCAACCGAAACAACCCGAAAGAAGTATTGGCAGTGGGCAAGCGCGCTCTGCTGATGCACGAGAAAACGCACGAAAGCATTCGCACGGTTCGCCCGCTGAAAGATGGCGTAATTGCCGATTTTAATGCGGCGGAACTGATGATACGGGAAATGATTAAAATGATCTACCCGAAAAAGCCTCTTTTCCCGCCAAGCTGGCGCATGATGATTTGCATACCCTCCAGCATTACCGAAGTAGAAAAACGCGCCGTGCGCGACAGTGCCGAACAAGCTGGCGCAAAAGAAGTTTACCTGTTACACGAACCCATGGCGGCAGCCATTGGTATCGGTATAGATGTAGAAGAGCCGGTGGGCAATATGATTATTGATATCGGCGGTGGCACCACGGGCATCACCGTAATTGCACTGGCAGGTATTGTATGCGATCAAAGCATCCGCATTGCGGGCGATGAGTTTACCATGGATATTATGGAAGCCTTGCGCCGCTACCATAGTTTGCTCATTGGTGAGCGCACCGCAGAGCAGATAAAAATACAGATTGGCGCTGCAATGAAAGACCTGGAAGTGCCGCCTGATGATTTGCCGGTGAATGGACGCGACCTCGTTACCGGTATCCCGAAACAGATTATGGTAAGCTACCAGGAAGTAGCCGAAGCCTTGGACAAAAGCATTTTCAAAATAGAAGAAGCGGTGCTGAAAGCCCTCGAAACTACGCCGCCCGAACTGGCTGCCGACATCTACCGCAGAGGCTTATACCTCACCGGCGGTGGTGCGTTGCTAAGAGGGTTAGACAAACGCCTGAGCCAGAAAATAAAACTGCCGGTGCACATTGCCGATGATCCTTTAAAAAGCGTAGTGCGCGGTACCGGCATTGCCCTGAAACATTACCAGCGTTATCCGTTTATTATGCGATAAAGGTATGAGCTATGAGGTGTGAGGTATGAGTTAAACAGCATTGCCTCATGCCTCATACCTCGCACCTCACACCTTCCCATGCGTAACATCTTCCTCTTCATACGGCGCTTTTTTGTACTGTTTGTGTTCATCATCATGCAGGTGTTGTGCATTCTGGTATTGGTAAACTACAACCAGACTTACCAGGCTTATTTTGCCGGCTCTGCCAACGAAGTAATTGGTCGTGTGAACCAGCAGTATAATAATGTGCACGAATATTTTTCGCTGCGCAAAACCAACGAGCAACTGGCAAAACAGAACCGGGATTTGATGATGTTGCTGAGTAAGAATTACGGTGACAAAGACACGCTTACCGTAACGAAGCTGGATTCTGTGCTTCGCGATACCTTGGGGCGCATCCGCAAGTTCGATTTCGTGGTAGCACGTGTAGTAAACAATTCCACCACAGAAGAGAATAACTACATCACCATTGAGTTAGGTGCGAAAGATGGTGTACAAAGAGATATGGGTGTGTTGGGTCCGAATGGTGTTGCGGGTAAAGTGCTGCTCGTAAGCGATAACTACAGTGTGGTGATGAGTTTGCTCAATCACAACTCGCGCGTAAGCGCCATGCTGAAGAAGGATTCTACCAACAGCGGCTATGCCGATTGGGATGGCAAAAATGCTTCTTACATCACCATGCACAACGTGCCGAAAAGCGCTAAAATAAGTAAGGGCGATACCGTACTCACCAGCAACTTATCTGGCAACTTCCCCGCAGGTATGATGGTAGGAACGGTAGATAATATTTCCATCGATCCGTCTTCTGCCTTTTACACCTTGCGCCTGAAAACAGCTACTAATTTTTATAATCTGCAATACGTTTATCTCATTAAAAATATGAGGTGGGAAGAACAGCGCAAACTGGAGGCAGCCATACCCAAAACTGAACCATGAGCAGCCTGCTGAAAAATATCATCCGTTTTGTTTTGTTTATACTGGTACAGGCTTTTGTATTGCAGAAAGTGCCTTCGCTGCACCAGTTTGTAAAGCCCTGGCTGTATTTCCTGTTCATCCTCTGGCTGCCGTTTACCATTTCGCGCCTCGGCCTGCTGCTCATTGCCTTCGTGTTTGGCATCGCCATGGATTATTTTACCAACACACCCGGGCTGCACGCCGCGCCTTGCGTACTCATTGCCTACGTTCGCCCATTCATCATCAACTTCCTGCTGCCGCAGGAGAAAACCGAGTTTAGCTACGCCGAGCCGAGCATTAAAAGCCTGGGCTTCGCACCTTATTTTATCTATGCCCTCATCTTAACGGTGCTGCACAATGCCTATCTCATCTTCATTGAGTGGATGCAGTTTGGTAATTTCCTGTATTTCATTGGCAAGCTGGGCGCCACCACCGGCGTAAGCATGTTGTTGATTTTTATTACGGAGATGTTGTTTCCGCGCAAGGCAAAGTATAGAACCAATGCGGCGTAAACTACTACTGTATTAAGTTACAAATGATCAGGAAATAGCACTTTTCATGTTTTAAGATCGATAGTGTCTCAATCAGAGAAGGTCACCCTGTCATTCCGAAAAGGGCGTTTCCTTTCGGCGGAAGTCCGGCATCCATCCATCACCGTTGCAGCCTCATCCATCGTCATTGTTAACTCATCCATAGTCGTTGCAGACTTATCCATGAGCGTTGCAGTTTCATCCATCTTCCTCCGGCACTGGGGTAAGCCCTCCTATCCGGCATCGTCTTTACGCCGGAGGCGTAACCGCTCTGTATAGGAAACAGGAACGTCCCATTGCGGTTACAGCGTACCGCCCGGTAAGCCAATCCTTTTCGGTAGATACATACATTAATACTGTAACCACATTTCAGCTTTATTGCCGGTGCTTTTATTTTGCCCGCGTAAATTCTCGCACCATTTTTAGAGTAATATTTTAATAGAAGGAAAACACAAACATGAAAAAACTATTTGTCGCCGCTGTTTCATTCATTGCATTCTCTGCTTCTGCCCAAACATCAACGTACGATCAGCACGAAGCCTTTGCACCTCTTTTTTATCCCGCCTACGGCGATGAAGTTCGTGCCGCCGATGGCACGCCCGGCCCCCGATACTGGCAAAACCGCGCTGATTATAACATCAATGCCACGCTGGACGATTCATTAAACGCTGTTACCGGCAACGTTACCATTTCCTACACCAACAACAGCCCGCAAGCTTTACAGTTTGTATGGCTGCAGTTAGACCAGAACATCTACAGCCTGCAATCGCGCGGCGTAGCCTGGACGCCCATCAGCGGCGGGCGTTGGGCAAACCGCAACCAGTTTGATGGCGGTTATAAAATCAAGTCGGTAAGTGTAGTACAAGGTGGCAAAACAACGGCTGCCAATTACCTGATTTCCGATACGAGAATGCAGATAAAATTGGCTGATGCCATTAAAGCGGCCGGCGGCGCTATTCAATTTAAAATTGAATACAGTTTTGTGGTTCCCGAATACGGCACCGACCGTTTGGGCAAACTCAAAACAAAAAACGGTTGGATAGATGAAGTGGCGCAATGGTATCCGCGCATGTGTGTGTATGATAATGTGTATGGCTGGAACACCTTGCCCTATTTAGGACAAGGCGAATTTTATTTAGAATACGGAAATATCGATTACAGCATCTCTGTTCCCGCAGGGCAAATTGTAGTGGGTTCGGGCGAATTACTAAATCCGAATGAAGTATTAACCAAAGAACAATTGTCGCGCTGGAATAGGGCGAAGAACAGCGATTCAACCGTGATGATCCGCACGATTGATGAAGTGAATAATAAGACCGGAGCCAATACCAAACGAACCACCTGGAAATTCCGCTGCACCAACACGCGCGACGTAGCCTGGGCTTCTTCCGCAGCCTTTGTTTGGGATGCTGCGCGCATGAATTTGCCCAGCGGTAAAAGGGCTGTTGCAGCGAGTGTGTATCCGGCAGAAGTAGCGGGCGACAGTGCTTGGGGGCGCTCTACCGAATACGTAAAAGGCGCGATAGAATTTTACTCGAAATATCTGTTTGAATTCTCTTATCCTGTTGCCACCAATGTAGCCGGCATTGTCGGCGGCATGGAATATCCGGGCATTGTATTCTGCGGCTCGCGGGCCAAGCGCGGCAGCTTGTGGGGCGTTACCTCGCACGAGTTTGGTCACAACTGGTTTCCAATGATTGTAGGCAGCAATGAGCGCAAGTTTCCGTGGATGGATGAAGGCTTCAATACCTTTATCAATACAAGGGCTGACAGTGCTTTTCACAATGGAGAATATTTAGATAGCACGGCATCAAATATCTTCAGGTATAGCCGGTATTTTTATAACGATAGTGCCGATAACATCCTCACCATCCCCGATGTAACGCAGGGACGCAACTTAGGCAACGCGGCTTATACAAAACCCGGCGCCGGCTTAACCATACTCCGTAATAATATCCTCGGCAAAGGCAGGTTCGACAGTGCGTTCAGCTACTATGTGCACCAATGGGCATTTAAACATCCCACACCATACGACTTCTTTCATTGCATGGAAAACTACAGCGGCGAAACACTCGACTGGTTCTGGCGCGGTTGGTTTATGAACAATTGGAAGATTGACCAATCAGTAGATGGTGTGTTACCTGCCGAACGCGGCAATGCTTCTGCGGGGAGTATTATTACAGTTTCTAATTTAGGTCAGTTGCCGATGCCAACAACAGTTGAGATATGGGAAGCCGGCGGTAAGAAAACGCGTGTAACCTTGCCGGTTGAAGTATGGGAACATGGCAGCATTTGGAGGTTCCGTTTTAATAATACAAGTGCCATTACTAAAGTTCTCGTTGACCCTGATAAAAATTATCCCGATGCCAACAGAGGCAATAATGTATATCCGAATGAGTAGATGAATAACGAGTTTGAAATATAAAAACACCACGCATAATACGTGGTGTTTTTGTTTATAGTTTACTATACTATCCCAGCGGAAAAAACATTCATTTATCTTTGAAGAAAAGAGAAGATGCTAACGACAATAAAGGGTGTTTATGACCATGGTAAAATTATACTGAGTGAAGAGCCGCCGGTAAAGGAAATTAAATCAGATGTAATTATTACTTTTTTACCTCAGGCGCAAAGCGATACCAATAAGCCAAAGCGAGTGTTGGGTGGTTTGGAAGATAAAATTTCTGTTCCTGATGATTTTAATGAACCATTAGACGATTTGAAAGAATATATGTAATCAACATGAAGTATCTGATTGACACGCATGTATGTCTTTGGTCGGTTGCTGAAATGCATAAGCTAACTCAACGCGTAGTGGAGATATTGGAAGATGCCGATAATGAAATCTTGTATAGTCAAATCAGTCTACTGGAGATTGCCATTAAATTTCAAGTAGGAAAACTGTCTCACTTCGATATTAGTTTAGAAAATTTTAACGACACACTTCAACAGAAAGAATTTACACTCCTTGCCTTAATGGAGAATCATCTGTTTGCTTATTTTGATAGTACCCACTTTTCTAATGAACACCGCGATCCTTTTGACCGTTGTTTATTAGCCATTGCTGAGGTTGAGCAAGGGCTTTCATTACAAAAGATGTAAAGCTTAAGCAGTATAAAAAGAAGATTGATATTGTTTGGTAAATATGATTAACGCAGGCATGTTATAAACACTTATATTGATTTATAATCTCTATCCCACAATCGAATCGCAAATAAAATCAGGAATAATACCCGACGCTTCTATCTGCAAATCCACCGTATCAGCTCTGGTATTACCCGATAATACCAGCGTTGTTTTTACCCCGAATTTGTTACCGCCTAAAATGTCTGTGTGCAGGTTATCGCCCACCATCAGGATATCTTCTCTCACATAATTACTTTGCCGGTTCAGGTCTTCAAACGCATAGATAAACATCTGTGTATCTGGCTTGCCAAAATGGATAAACTTCTTGTTTAAAATACTTTCCACCAGCTTCGCAATGCCACCCGTGGCAACAGCCACATCGTTCTTGGAAACAGGATAAATTTTATCGGAGTTGGCAACGATAACCGGGATATTTATTTTTCGTAAGAGATTAATGGTTTTGTTGATGTCATAGTTCCAGTCGAAGCCTTCATCATCTAAAAAAACAAAAGCAGAAATGTCGCTGATATCATTGGTGCTGATGTCGCTCACGGCAATGTGTTCCAGCCCGGATTGAAGGATGTAATGTGCCGAGTTCTCGGTGCCGAGATACGCAATTTTTCCGCTGTTAATTTTCTGCTGGAGAAAGTCTCTTGCCATCATACCCGAGGTAATAATCTCATCTTCATGAATGCCTTGCAAGCCAAGCCTGATAAAGCTTTCCGCCTGTTGTTCCTGGCTGCGCGAAGCATCGTTGGTCAAAATACGAATGGCGATGTCTTTGCTGCGCAAGACATCAATGGTATTCTGTACGCCGTCAATTAATCCCTTATAATTTTTTAATACACCATAAGAGTCTAAAAACACAGCTTTAAAGTTTTCGGATAAAGAAAGAAAGGAATGATGCTTCATAAGCGGGAAGGAATTAGATTCTTGTAATAAGGAACCCGATGTTTTCTACCGCAGAAAATAGGAGAAAACAGAGTTTACGGAGAGATTACTTTTCTCTGCGAAATCTCCCTATACTCTTACTCTCTGCGGTAAAAAACTCACTCATCACACAAACTGAAATTACAATTTCAATGCCCGCAAAAGTACGTCCGCATCAAAGGTTTTATCCAACGAGGGCAAATGAAGTTCGAGTGCTTCGCGCTGCAGCTTGGTAGCAAAGATCTCGTGGAAGAAATGCCTGCCATCTTTCAACACATAATTCAGAATAAAAAACCGATACGCTTCTTTTAAAAACCGGATTTCGTTTTCGGTTAACGGATAAACGCGGTGATAATGTTGTAAAAATAAAAGGAAACGTTCTTCCATCAACGTACTGGCGTGATAGCTGAATACCGTGCGGTCGCCAACATCGGAAGACACACGGCTTAAGAAATAAAAGTCCATCATGCGCGAGTCCATGCGGAACCAATCATAATCCCACCGCGAAAATAATTTCAGGGATGAGGTAACCGAAAAATTGCCGATGTTCCAATCAACAAACACCGGTATTTTATCCCAATGTTGTGCACCGAGTTGATGTGTGTTTTCGAGAAATAAATCAGCATGTCGCCTGATGTCATCGGTGTGCATCCGAAACTCGTAGCGACCTTCTTCTGTGTCTAACATCTGCAGCAAGTTATCTATGTCCGTCTCTAATGTTTTAGACGATGGCGGCAATGTGTTTCGTATAGAATGACAAGCTTTATGAAACAGGGCTACCTGTGTAGCCAGCTTCACAATCTGCTCTTCGTTCAATCGTCGCGGCAACTTGCGTTTAATTTCTATGGGGCGATAAAAAACCACCCACGCATTGATGGCGCTGATTTGGTGATGATACACAAACAAGTGCTTTCCTTTTGCCAGCGAGCGGGCTAAGAAGTTTTCAAACGGCGCCGGCAGGTTGTTCGATAACGTATCAATGATGCTGTGGTCTTCTACAAAATGGTCGAACTCGCCATAGTAAGAAAGCTTGGCGATAATAAAATGGTTATCGCTAAACCTTATACTATACACATGATTGGTAGATACACGTGCGCTGATGTCAGTGATGCGGATAATGTTCCGCGTGTTATCATACGCCGACCAGGCTTCGTGTATGATGCTTGTAAAATCAATGTGCGTCATATCGCTTGCCGCTTGCGGTTTTATTGTGTCTATGGTAGCCATCGTCAGGTCTTATTTATCTCAACGCTTTATCTGCTATATAATTTCAAAATATCGCTTCAGTTCCCAGTCCGTTACGGCTTGTTCGTATTGCCGTACTTCCCATTCTCTGGTCTTCGTAAAATGGTCAACAAAACCTTCACCGAACAGTTGAGCCGCAAGTGGCGAATCCTTCATTGCCTTTACCGCATCTTTTAAAGTGGTAGGCAGCTTGGCATGTTGCGAATTCTGATACTCATTCCCTTTTGTTGCTTCAATGTTCAGGTCGAGTTTATTTTCAACTCCATACAAGCCGGAAGCAAGGCTCGCCGCCAGCGATAAATACGGATTTGCATCAGCGCCCGGCACGCGCGTTTCTAACCGCATTCCATCGTGGCTATGGTTGATGACCCGTAAGGCGGTGGTTCGATTCTCGATTCCCCAGCTTACGGAAGTGGATGACCATGCACCTTCTACATACCGCTTATAGCTGTTGATGGTAGGCGCATACATGGGCATGATGTGAGGTAAACAATGCAACTGACCAGCGATATATTGTTTTAGTAAAACACTCATCTTGTCTTCATTTCCTTCTTCATAAAACAAGTTGGTAACTCCTTCTTTATCCCAAAGACTTTGATGAATATGACCGCTACAACCCGGAAAATGATTGTTCCATTTTGCCATGAAACAAGCCATCAATCCATGTTGCGAAGCAATCTCTTTTACGCCGGTTTTAAACAACACGGCGCGGTCGCCAGCTTCTACAATATCAGTGTGTTCTATCGCCGCTTCGCTAACGCCATCGCCGGTTTCAGTATGTAAGCCTTCTAATGGCACCTTGAACTCGCGAAGCGCATCAAAAAGCTGGTTGTAATAAGCCTGTTGTTGCGATAACCGCAACACCGAATAACCAAACATACCGGTGGTAAAAGGTTGTGGCGCATGATAGCCTTTATCTTTCAACTCTTGCGGTGTTTCTTTGAAGTTGAACCACTCAAATTCTTTTGCAAACAGCGGCGTAAAGCCTTTATCCAAACATTGCTGACGTATCTTTTTTAACAGCGTTCTCGGGCAGGCTGATGCTATGTCAGACTCGCTAAAATCAGCTAAGAAAAAGGAAGTATTATCATTCCATGGAATCGTGCGAAAAGTGTTTACATCTATCGTTGCCAAAGCATCGGGATAACCGGTATGCCAGCCGCTGAGTTCTGTGTTATCATATACTGCATCTGTCGCATCCCAGCCAAAGATGACATTGCAAAAACCCAGCTTTTCCTGCAATCCTTTTAACAGCTTTTTCTTACTGATGAGTTTACCGCGCAGCACGCCATCTATGTCTGTAACCGCATACATCACCTTCTCAGACGGCAGTGCGTTTATTCTTTCTATCCATTCATTATAATCCGGCATGAGGCAATCGAAGATTGAATGAAAAGCAAAGGTGAAGATATATTTTCAGGGTTGGTATTAAAACAACCTTAAGTCTTAGCTGAGATGCGATAGAACACGGATGACAACGTAACACGGACTGCGTGCACAGATTTATTGGATTTAATATCAAATACGTAAGATTGAATAAACATTCTCTTTACAAAAGTGAATGTTTATCCTTATCCTAAGAATCCCATTCATCTCATCCATCCTAGTTCAGACAATCTCAAACATCCGTGCATGCAGTCCGTGTCATCCGTGTTCTATTGTTATTTGTGTTTTATCTCATGGTTTTGTTGCATCTTTTAATTTATCGCCGCCTAAAGCTGTATCGGCGGTGGCTTTGGTAGTTGTGTCGTGCGCGGTGGTTGCTTTTGTTGTTTTGCAGGCAAATAAGAAGCATGAAATGAATAGGAAAATAAACAGCTTTTTCATAGATAACATTTATCAGTCTTGTTCAATTTTACTGCCAATACATTGGCTCTTTATTCGCAGTACGTATTCGCATGGTAGGGGAGAATATTCACATCGGCACATCAGGCTGGAGCTATAAGCATTGGCGCGAAAACTTTTATCCGAAAGGAACTAAATCCACAGATTATTTAAGCTATTATGCACAGCATTTTGCTACTGCCGAAATCAATACCACTTTCTATCATTTACCCAGAATAACTACGGTAGAAAACTGGAGAGACAAGGTGCCGGATACCTTTCGTTTTTGCATTAAGATGAGCCGCTATCTTACCCAAATGAAGAAGCTGCTGGAGCCGGAAGAACCGTTAGAGCGCTTCTTCACCGCCATCGAACCCGTGAAGCCTTTATGCGGTGTCATTTTATTGCAGTTGCCGCCTTCTTTGGCTTTCCATTACGACAGAGCCGATTATCTTTTTTCATTATTGCGAACAAAGTACAAAGACTATCAGTTTGCATTGGAAATACGCCACACTTCATGGCTCGAAGTAGATAGCATCAGCTTGTTAACGAAGTATAATATTGCCTTCGTCATCTCGCAGTCGGGCAACCGGTTTCCTTATGCGGAGATGATTACTGCAAAAAACATTTATGTTCGCTTTCATGGTCCTGATGCTTTATATGCATCTTCGTACAGCGATGATTCTTTACGCTATTACGCTGACAAGTTTTTGCAGTGGCAGAACGAAGGGCATACAGTGTGGGCTTATTTTAACAACGATATAAATGCACATGCCATTGCTAACGCGAATACACTAATCAACATCATACAAAACTCAAAATAAACAGCGATGCTGGCGCAAACAACAGATTATATAAAACAGATTTTTGGAACCTCAGCCAACAAAGCTAACTCGCGCCGGGAGCGCATGTTTAACCCGGTGTACTCGCCTAAGCGGCAGGATGCAAAAGACATACAAATTTGTGTGTATGATTATGACGGACATGACATGCGGCAGCACCAGTTTAATACCGTTGAGGAAACTTTTCACTTTAAAGAAACATCGTGTGTAAGCTGGATTAATATTGATGGCATCCGCAAGGAAGATGTAGAAGCAGTATGCCGGCATTTTGGTGTAAATAATTTAATAGAAGAAGACATATTAAGCGTGGGTCAGCGACCTAAAATGGACGAGGTAGACGATATTATGTACTGCCTGCTGAACATGCTTTACTTTAACGAAAAAACCATTACCGTTGACCAGGAGCAAATCAGTATTATATTGGGTAAAAACTTCGTTATTACTTTCCAGGAAGATGCGGAACGCGATGTGTTTAACGGGCTGCGGGAGCGGCTGAAAGTGAACAACAGCAAGCTTCGTCATGCGCTGGCGGATTACCTGGCTTACTCGCTTATTGATACGATTGTTGACCACTATTTTACCGTGATGGATAAGCTGAGCGAACGCATAGAAGCCGTGGAAGAAGAGATTATTCATGGTGACAGTGTAGATTCGTTAGCGAAGACGAATCGGCTGCGCAAAGAGCTGATTGTACTGCGCAGAAATATACTGCCGGTGCGCGATATTGTGAACAGCATCATTCGCAGTGATAACGAACTGCTGAATGATAAAGTGATCCGCTATTTTAAAGATGTTCAGGACCATATTGTGCAAGCTGCCGACATGGTAGAGAACTACCGCGAAATGATGATGAACATGCAGGACCTATACCTTAACAAAGCTAACATTAAGATGAACGAAATCATGAAAGTACTGGCTATTGTTACGTGCCTGTTAGCACCGGCTACCGTTATCGGCGGCATCTTCGGGATGAACTTTGATAAGATACCCTGGCTACACAACGAATACGGCTTCTGGATCGCGGTTTCGCTCATGCTCTTCATCCCCGTGTATATGATTTATGCCTTCAAAAAGCACGGCTGGTTTAGAAAAACATAGCCAACAAAGTGATAAACAAGAAATACAGAATACAGGAGCAACAGAATAGCCATTATGGGCCAGGGGCCGGTAACTCCAATTAAACATCGTTGCAATCAGGGATTTGTTCATTCATCTCTTTACTTAAAAGAGATGAATGAATCACTCTTCAACGCCTTGTCAATAATTGAACTTTTATCGAAGCAAGTATTGTAACCACAAAAGCGAAAAGCTGCAAAAAGGCTGTTTATACTTAATAAAGCGGCTACACGCCATTGCTAAGCAAGAAGCAATCTGTGCTGTATAATAAAAGACTGTCAGTAAGCAATGAGCTTGATAGCAACAGCTAGTTATTATTCACCAACAGGCTTTTATCACAATCCACAGATTGCTTCGTTCCTCGCAATGACGAATACATCCCACATCATATCATTCTCCCCTTCCATCTTTCGCTCCGCATATATAAGAACGAAGGCGTAAACATAAAAATCCAGTACATCCATTCCGACATCCAGCCTACCGTTACAGAAAGTTGAAACACTTCCAGCACCAGCCACACATAAAGCACATACGCAACAATGGCAATCGCTTCCGTCTGCAGGTTTTTCCGGCTGTTGCCTGTGCCCACCACCGCATTCAGCCAGATGGTAGCCACCGGTTGCATCACCACCACTGCCGATACCACGCGCAGCACCGGGATGCCCTCTTCCACAAAGGCGTCGCCTTGTCCGTAAATAGAAAGAAACAAGCGTGGAAACAGGTTCAGCAGCCCAAACAAAACCACCGCCACTCCAGCACCTAACCGCACAATGCGCCGGATAAGCGGCAGCACTTCCTTATTTTTTTTCTGCCCAATAATGTTGCTGACCATGGCATTGGTGGTGGAAGCCAGCGACCAGCCAAAGCAGCCAAACAAACCAAACACATTGCGCATTGCGTTCGATACCGCAAGGTCCGTAACACTGCAGTTGCGCTCAATCAGAATATAAAACACTTCCCAGCTGCCCACACTAATGGCATACTGTAGAATTAAGGGCGAAGACTGCACCGAGATAAGCCGCATTTCATCTTTGCTGATTCCTATGTTTTGAAACAGCGACAAGCGTTTGCTCAAACCCTGGAAATGCATAATGCCGAAGATCGCCAGCAAACCCGCTACCTCTGCCAGCACAGAAGAAAGCGCTGCGCCCGTAAAACCCATATTCGGGAAGCCCAGCGAACCACTCAGCAATGTATAGTCAAAGAAAATATTGGTAAGCGTTTCCGCAAGGGTGCCAATAATAAGCAACCGGCTGTTGTTAGTGCCCACCAGCAAGGCATTGCGCATTTGGTAGAGATACAAAAACGGCAATCCCCACATGCGGATATGCAAAAAACGAATGGCAACATCGGCATGTTCAGGGTTATGCAGCACCAGCCGGAAAAGGGGCGGCGCCAGCCAGTAAGTAAGCCCGATACAAACAACACTGATGCCGGTGCAAATCAACACTGCATTCTGAAACAGACTGCCAATGGCCGACAAGCGGTTCTCGCCTGCGCGCCGCGAAATAAGTGCCTGCAAGCCGCTGTTAAAGCCCAAACCAATACAGGCAAACACCAAATAATACACGCCCGTAATGGCAGCAACGCCTAAGTATTCGCCCGGCAAATAATGCCCGATAAAAATATTATTGATAACGAAATTTAGCTGCGGCACCACCAGCGATGCAGCAATCGGCAAAGCCAGCTTCAGAATATGCCGGTAGCCGGTTGATACTTGTAATTGCAGGGGAGAAGATGAAGGTGTCGCGCTCATAGCCGCGCGAAGCTAAGCGGAAAATAATAGAACACGGATGACACCGTCTTCGTGCACGGATTGGCAGGATTGAATATTAAATAGGTAAGATTGAATATTAAGATGAGCACAATCATTTTAATCCCCATTCCACAAATCTCATTTATCTCATCCATCCCGGTTCAGATAATCCCTAAAATCTGTGCACGAAGACGGTGTCATCCGTGTTCTATCAGGAATTCCTCACAAACATCACCACCACATAAGCCAGCACGCACAGCAGCAGAATAAGCACCGTTGCCATAACAATCCACGAAGGATGCTGCAACCAGCGTTTGCCTCGCTTCTCTTTCTTATCGGCCAATTGTTGCTGCAGGTTTTGGTTCAGGGTTCTTACGTAGTCATCTAATTTTTTTCCGGAAGAAAACTGCTGCAAGCCATCCAGCGCGTCTTTCACAAAGGCGTCATCGCTCAATTGCTTCTCCAGCGTCTGCGCTTCTTCGTCCGACAAATTACCATTCACGTAATTCATCAGTTGCTCGTTCAGCTCATCGTTGTTGGGCAATATATCGTTTCTGTCAGCCATTGTTGTGTTTCAGTTTTTTACTGATGTAGAGCTTCAGGTTGCGCTTGCCGTTCTGTATGCAGCTTTTTACCTGCATCCCGCTCTGCCCGGTCATGGCGCTAATTTCGTTGTAAGATTTGTGGTGCAGATAAAATAAAGTTACGCAGGTTTTCTGTTCTGCATTTAAATGTTCTATCGCTTCCTCCAGGTAGCTCAGCACTGTTTCTCTTTCTTTGGCCTCCAGTGCATTCAGGTCGGGTTCTTCCTTCAGCCATTCGCCTGCTTCTTTCACAATAATAGGGTTGTCGCGCAGCTTCATCAGGCAGTGGTTGCGCGCTATCATATACAGCCAGCTCTTCAGGTATTCCACTTTATATTTCTGCAGCTCCGATATCGCTTTTACAAACACCTGCTGCACCGCATCTTTGGCTTCTTCTTCATTCTTCAGATATTTCATGCACACACCCAGCAGCAACAAGGTATAGCGCTGCAACAAAGCGCCCAGCATCTGGTTGTCTTTTGTTGCATACCATTGCGCTAACAACTGCTGGTCGCTTATATGGGCATCGTTGCGGTGGCTCACGCGTGAAATTCTGCTTTTATCTCGCTAAGATGCAGTTATAAAAGGATTCCATACTGCAACAAAGTCAAAATTTTATAAAAGAACGGCAGTAGTACCAAAGAATAAAAAGATGAACGCGGTTGACTTCTCCCGGTTTACTTTTGAACTTTTCCTTTTTCTTAAAATTTGTTATGGCTTTTGTAGTTTGTATTGTCGCCGTTTGTCCCCTTCGCAGCGAAGCTTCACACCGCAGCGAAATGGTAAGCCAGCTTCTGTTTGGCGAAGCCGCCGAAGTAATAGAAACAGCAAAAGATTTTATCCATATCAGGTGTTTGTATGATGATTATGTGGGCTGGGCACAAAAAAGCGGATTGGTAGAAGTAGACGAAGAAACCGCACTGCGAAAACCTGTAAGCTTCACATTTAAAAGAAACACAACGGTGCTCATAAATGGAAGCGAGATGTATGTGCCCATTGCCACACCAATGTTTGCCGGCAGCACACTCGGCAATTATACTATTGAATATAAGGAAGAAGAAACGCTCCTGTTCGAGCCTTCTTTTTTCACGGATGAAGTAATAAAAATGGCAGCCTTACTATATGAGAACGTACCTTACCTCTGGGGTGGCAAAAGCTCGTTTGGTATCGATTGCAGCGGCTTGGTACAGCAGGTATTCAAGCTGTTCGGAAAGCGGTTGCCGCGAGATGCTTATCAGCAGGCAACCGGGGGCGAAGTGGTTCATTTTCTGCAGGAAGCGCAGTGCGGCGACCTTGCTTATTTTGATAATGATGACGGCAGAATTGTTCATGTCGGTATTTTGTTTGATGCAGACGAAATCATCCATGCTTCCGGAAGCGTGCGGGTAGATACCATTGATTCGTATGGAATTATCAATAAGCAAACCGGAGAACGAACACACAAGCTGAGAATAATAAAGCGGATGTAATCAGTGAGTGAAGATGTATTGAATAAATACAATGATTTCTATTATTGAAACGAAAGAGATAATAACACCTGCATAATTACTCTTGCTTTTACTTTCCTTCAGGTAGTGAATGAATTTCTTTGTTGTAAATAAGGCTATCAAAAAAGTAACGAGAGCAGCAAAAAGGAAAATAGCTAATACAGCCATCATCAAGAAATATGGCAGATAGTTTACAACAGGAACAAACAGAACGACTGTAGACGTAGAACAAACGAGATTGATAATTGTAAGGATAAATACACCTTTCTGCTGCATATAATTCAATTACAACCCAATCAACTCACACTTCACACCCAGCTTTTCAAACGCTTCTTCCAGCCGCTCTTTGTGCGTATCGGTAATAAACACCTGCGCCCGCTGCTGCACACACACCTTATACAACAGGTTGTGCATCCGCTCGGCATCCAGTTTTTCAAACACATCATCCAGCAACAGTAGCGGCGCAAAGCCTTTGTGCTGTTGAATAATGCTAAACTCTGCTAGCCGCATGGCAAACAGCAAGCTCTTCCTTTGCCCCTGCGAAGCCAAACTTTTAAAAGATTGCCCGTGCATGGTTATCTCCAGGTCGTCTTTATGAATGCCAGCACCGGTGCGTTGCAAATACAGATCACGCTGGCGATTTTCCCGCAGCAACCCCTGCATGTTGCTTTTAAGCAACTGGCTGTCGTAGGCAAGGTTCACTTCATCGTCTTTGCCCGCAATGTGGCTGTATTCAGCGCTCACCAGCGGCAAAAACTCCCGCATAAATTCGGCGCGCCACGCATAAATTTTATTTCCTTTCTCGCTCAGTTGTTCATTCAATATCTGCAGCAGATCCTCATCCAAGCGCTGGTGTTCGGCAGCCGCTTTCAAAAGGCTGTTGCGCTGCTGCAATATCTTGTTGTATTCAATTAAGGTAAAGAGATAATCGGCATTTAATTGCGATAAAATGGTGTCAATAAACTTCCTCCGTTCTTCGCTGCTGCCGGTGATTAGTTCCACATCGTCCGGCGCAATCATCACGCAGGGAAACCGGCCGATATGCGAAGAAAACCGTTTATAAGTTTCTTCATTCACCGTTACTTCCTTACGGTTATTCTCCCGCAGTATACAAACAATATGGAAAGCCTGCGAAGCCTTGTCCAGCGTAGCTTCCAGCCGGAAGCCCTGCGTGCCGTAGTGTGCGTTCAGGGCATCAGCCCGCGCAAAATAGCTTTTAGTAAAACAGAGGTAATGAATCGCGTCTAAAAGGTTGGTTTTGCCACTGCCATTGGCACCATAAATACCAATCACCGGCTCGCTGAAACGAAACGATTCAAAAGCATAATTGCGAAACTGCGTGATAGCCAACTGCTGAACGAACAACATAGTTGCAATGTACACTGGCATTCAGATTCAGAGTAAGATTTTGTTTAGGAGATAATCTCCTAAAGCTACGCATGTGGTGTTATTTTTGCTTAGAGGTTTCCGCACATGAGAATTGTTGGAATCGGAACCCGCACACTGGGTTTTTTACCAGACTTGCTAATTGTTTTGCTAATCACTTATGGCATTAACCGGGGGTGGGATTTCTATGTATTCTACTATCATATCCTCTACATACCGATTTATTACTTTCTGGCAATCGTCAGCTTTGTTTACTATCTTTTTTTCGAAGGTATCTGGAAGCGTACACCCGGCAAATGGCTCGCACTTACTAAGGTTGTTAATCAGTCGGGCGACAAACCTTCTTTTTGGCAGATCATCGTCAGGAGCGCTGTTCGCGTAGCCGGCTTTATTATCATTGATAGTATTTGTTTATCTTTTTTAGAAAAAACCTTACACGACTATGTCAGCAAAACAGAGGTAGTCGAAGCATAGATTGTATTCATTTCTTTCAAACTAAAATAACCACCATGAAAAGGCTTTCCGTTCTGTGCATCTGCGTGAGTATGATTGTTGCCCTAACCAACTGTAACAAAAACGATGATAACAATGAACCCAAAAAGCCCGATCCTGTTCCGTTCACCATCGCTGCCGATTCGATAGTTGTCAATCCTTATGGTTACACGCCTTTGTCGGCAATGATTTCTTTTACCAATCCGCTTTCAGGGAAAACATTTATCCGGGTTCATGGCAAACATGGTGCTTTCAGCGATGTCACCCATCTGTTCAACGATTACGGAACAGTGCACAACGTGCCCGTTATTGGCCTATATGCTGATACTACCAATACAGTAGATGTCCGGATAGTTGACAATGCAGGCGACACAGTAGCTATCAGCACCGTTGCTATTGTTACGCAGGCTTTGCCCGCTAATATGCCAACGTCTATTATTGCCAATTCGTTTGATGAAAGTAAGGTAGAGGCGGGTATGTATTTAGTAAGCAGCTTAAGCACTTACAATGTAGCAGGTCAGCCCAGCATTCCCTACATAATGGATGATTATGGCGACATCCGCTGGGTATTGGATTATACAAGTAATGCCGGCTTGTCTAAGCTCTTTTACAACGATGGCATTGCCCGTTTAAAAAACGGCAATTTTTATTTTGGCGATGAGACTACGCAAACACTTTACGAAGTAGATGTGCTGGGTAAAATCATAAATACATGGCCGGTAACAGGAGGCTACTTGTTCCACCACGAAGTGCATGAGGAAGCAAACGGCAATTTCATTTTAACGGCTACCAGCCAGAACAGCGCTTTTACCGATGGAAATATAACTACCGGTGATTTTGTAGTAGAGATAGACAGGAACTCTAAAGCCATCTCCACAGTTTGGGATTTAAAGGAGTCGCTTAATGAATACAGGCGTGTCTGGGGATCTGGCCCCAATGGTGATTGGTTTCATGGGAATGCCGTACTGGACGACACTACTGACAATACTATTATTGTCTCCGGCAGAAACCAGGGCGTTGTGAAGCTAGACAGAAATAACAATGTGAAATGGATACTGGCGCCGCATAAAGACTGGGGCGTTAACCGCAGAGGGGATAGCTTATACAAATATCTGCTAACGCCACTTGATGCTTCGGGTAATGTAATTACAGATACGACCGTTGCTAATGGCAGCACAATAAGACCTGATTTCGAATGGAACTCTTATCAGCATTCACCCGTTCAAATGCCAGACGGCGATTTGTTGATATTTGATAATGGCACCAACCGTATGCTTGACCCGGTTGACGGCAACAATGCTGTTAATGGTGCATCTGGCAAATACAGTAGGGCAGTAGAATTCAAGATAGACCCAACCCATATGACGGTGCAACAGATATGGGCATATGGTAAAGAAAGAGATGTAGATGCTTATTCTGCTATCGTAAGCAGTGTACAGTTTCTGCCAGGCAGCAACCATGTGATTTTTGCGCCTGGCTTCAACGTATTAAACACAACAGGACATGGTGGAAAAGTTATCGAGATAGATTATACAACCAAACAGGTGGTTGGCGAAATCAGCGTATCAGCAGCAAACGTATTTGCTTTTCACCGGGCAAAGAAAATCAGTCTTTACCCGGATAATTTATAACCTTATTCAATCAGGCGCTTGGGCTCTCTTTCCTTTGTTTTCTTTTCTTTTTTAGGTGATTTATCTTTGGGTGTTACAGTCGGTTTTTGCTGCCCCGGCTGTAATACCCACTCATAATCAAGCTGGCGTTTGTCTAAGTTAGCTGCCACTACTTTTATCCATACTTTATCGCCCATGCGGAAGGAGCGTCCGCTGCGCATGCCCACTAATGAATAGTCGCCTTCTATCAATCTGAAATCATCAAAATCGCTGAGGCTGCTGATGCTCACCAAGCCTTCGCACTTTTGCAAAACGGTTTCTACAAAAAAGCCAAACGAAGTAACTCCGCTGATAACGCCTTCAAACTCTTCGCCGAGGTAATCACGCATGTATTCTACCTGCTTGTATTTGTTGGCGGCGCGCTCACATTCCATAGCGGCGCGCTCGCGCTCGCTGCTGTGCCGGCACTTCTCATTCATCTTTTTATCAATGATGGGCTCGTTTTGCAAACACGATTCCAGCACGCGATGCACCAGCACATCCGGATAGCGGCGAATGGGAGAAGTGAAGTGGCAATAGTTTTCGAAACCCAAACCGTAGTGACCAATATTCTCAGGTGTATAAATCGCCTTCGCCATGGTGCGGATGCCTAATTGTTCCAATACATGTTGCTCCGGTTTGCCTTGCACTTCAGCCAACATGGCGTTGAACGAAGCCGCGATTTTTGCCGGTGTGCTCGTATTAAAGGTGTGCCCGAACTTCTTGGCAAAAACAGTAAACGGTTTCAGTTTTTCTTCATCCGGCTGGTCGTGCACACGATAAGGAAACGGCACAGCTTGCTTGTTCACTTTTATCTTCGAAACATTCTCCGCAACCGTTCTGTTGGCTAACAACATCAGTTCTTCTATCAACTGGTGCGCTTCCTTGCTTTCTTTTATTTCAATACCAATGGGCTTTCCTTTTTCATCCAGCTTAAACCTTACTTCCTGCGAAGAAAAATTAATAGCGCCTTTTGAAAACCGCTGCCCGCGCAGATTTTGCGAGATTTCATTCAACAATAAAACCTCTTTTTTATGTTCGCCTTTTTTTGTTTCGATAATCTGCTGCACTTCTTCATACGTGAAGCGATGGTTGCTATGAATCATCGTTTTGCCCAGCCAGTATTGTTTCACTTCACCTTTCTTGTTCATCTGGAAAACCGCCGAGAAAGTCAGCTTGTCTTCATGCGGACGAAGGGAACACAACACATTCGAGATGTGCTCCGGCAACATCGGGTTCACTCTGTCCGGCAAATAAACAGAAGTCGCACGTTTGTAAGCTTCATCATCCAGCGCTGTATTCGGCACTACGTAGTGGCTCACATCGGCAATGTGAATGCCTACTTCATACCAGCCGCCTTTGAGCGAGCGCAGCGAAATGGCATCATCAAAATCCTTGGCATCGACAGGGTCAATGGTGATAGTAAAAATCTCCCGGAAATCACGCCGCTTTTCAATATCTTCTTGTGTAATGGCTTCCGGTATGCGGGCAGCTTCTTCCATCGTTTCGTCGCCAAACTGGAGCGGGAAACCAGCTTCTGCCAGCAGGTTCTTCATGGCAATATTGTTCTCATCTTCTGCCTGCAAAACAGCCGTTACTTTGCCTTCGGGCTTGCGGCTGCCTTTCTCCCATTTTATTAGTTGCACCGATACTTTATCGCGGTCAACGGCACCGTTAATATTATCAAGCGACACATAGATATCCGGCATCGGTTTGTCGCTGTCGGGCTTCACAAAAGCAAAGTGCTGGCTCACCTGCAGCCGCCCGATAAATTCGGTTTGCTTGCGTTCTATCACATTCACAATCTTTCCTTCCTTCTTGCCGGTCGTGGTGTTTTCTTTAATCACTTTCACGGTCACTTCATCGCCGTTCAGTGCGGTATTAAAATCGTGCGGACGCACCAGCACATCGCCTTTGCCACCGGCAATCACTACGTATCCAATGCCCGAACGCGTTATATCCAGCAAGCCCTGCAGCGTATGACTATCCTGAGTGGTATGAAAAGATTGTTTTTTCTTTTTCTTCTTTTTTTTATCGTTCATCTATTGTTCTTATTGATTGTGTTGCGGAAGGTGTAAAAATACAAAATACAGGTTTGTGAGACGGACTGAAGCCACTCCGATGAATCGCCTGTTGCGACGCTCCGTTCAGGGTTCCGGGCAATGATTGGGCTAAGTGCAAGTGCTTCGTTTAATGATAAACACAATTAAAGATAAGCCGTTAAAGAATCTGTATGAAAAAACGGGTAGTGATTTAACATCCCTTCTGCTGATGCCGGCTCATAATGTCATCTTTATTTTTTCTTCCGCCCGCTCTTCATTCCATGCCAGCTCAAAATTATTTCTGCCCTCGTTCACTTCCAGGCTCATGTAATTCAATTGCACCAGTTCTAACACGGAGAGAAATAAAAAGATAGCCTGAATGCGGTTTTCGCACTTCTCAAAAAGACCCTGAAAAGAAGTCTTTCTTTGGTGCCGCACTTCGCTGATAACGTGCTCGCGGCTTTCTTCCATCGTATAGTTATAGCGCACCACAGTATGCACCGGCTTGTTGTTTTTTTCATGCAGCCGCTGCATCACCTTCTCAAACGTCTTCATTAGCTTAAACAGCGTTACCGTTTGTATCTCGGTGCCTTCTGCAGCTTGTTCACCAATGGTGGCCATTTCTGCCGCAATATTGCCGCGCTTTATCATCAGCATGCGCTCGGCTTCCTTTTCCGCCAGTTGCAGCGAAGCTTCTTTGTAGCGTTTATACTGAAGCAGCTTATCTACCAGTTCCAGCCGCGGGTCTATCTCTTTGCCCGACGCATCCACGTCTTTTCGCGGCAGCAGCATCTTTGCCTTTACGCGCATGAGGCTGGAGATAAACAAAATGAACTCACTGCTCAGTTCGATGTTTAATTGCTGCTGCTGATGAAGGTAATCGAGAAAGTCTTTTGTAATCCTGGTGATAGGGATGTTGTAAATATCCAGTTCATCCCGCTTTATAAAAAAAAGAAGCAGGTCGAAGGGACCTTCAAACTGCTCTAACTTTATCTGGTAGGTTGTATTCGTCAATAGGAAGAATTAATAAGGGTGTTAAACGCGTGGATTTTTTCTAAGCTCATCCCTGATTTCCATCAGCAGCTTTTCTGTTTCGGTTGGCGGCGGTGCAACGGTAGGTGCTACGGCTTCCCTTTTCTTAAACGCATTCATAGCCTTAATAATTAAGAAAAGAGCCAGGGCAACAATAATAAAAGAGATAACGTGCGACAGGAAGTTGCCATACTTAATAGCAGTGCCCGGAATAACAAGGTCCTGCAAATTCTGAAGATTGGCTCTTTTTAAAGCAGGCGTCAGTATGCCCGGTGTGATAATATCATCTACCAACGAAGTAACGATACCGCCAAAAGCGCCGCCGATAATTACGGCTACCGCCAGATCAACTACATTGCCCTTTAACGCAAACTCTTTAAATTCTTTTACGAAGCCCATAAGGATGGTTTTGTTGAAACATAAAAGTAGAAGATAGGGTTGAATCTATATCGCCATCATCTCTTTTTCTTTAGCCACCAAATGCTTATCTACCAGAATGATATACCGGTCGGTGGTTTCCTGCACGCTGTTCTCTGCATCCCTCGATTCGTCTTCACTGAGGTCGCCATCTTTCTGTAGCTTTTTTATCTGCTCAATCGTATCACGGCGAATGCTGCGGATGGCTACCTTCGATTGCTCACCTTCGTTGCTGGCTTTTTTAAACAATTCTCTTCTCCGCTCTTCGGTAAGGGGTGGCATAAACAGGCGAATCTGGTTGCCATCGTTCTGCGGCGTAATGCCAATGTTGGCGGCCATAATACCCCGCTCTATTGCCTGCAGCATCTTTTTTTCCCAGGGCTGAATGCTGAGTGTGCGGGCATCCAGCACATTAATGTTGGCTACCTGGTTGATGGGCGTTGGCGCACCATAATATTCTACATTAATCCCGTCGAGCATGGAAGGATTGGCTTTGCCGGCGCGTATTTTAGTCAATTCGGTTTCAAGGTGGCTAATGGCTTTTTTCATGGAAGACTCGGCATCGTCTAATAAAAACTCAACATCTTCAGACATATAACGTATTCGTTTTAAGCAGGCGCAAAATAAGAAAATGAGTGGGAAGTAGAAGGTAAAAATGCAAGGTATGCCGTCTTATACAACCCATTTGCCGGTGGCAAACGCAGCCTTTTACCATTTGAAAGCCCTGTTGTCGTCCGTTGCCTTTTTTCCTTTCTCCTTTGAGGAGAGGGAGCCGTACAATACCTTTAGGGAGCCGTCCGTTGCCTTTCCGGAAGCCTCCGTTGCTCTTCCGGAGCCCTCCGACGACGCTGGGGAGTGCTAAGTTGGCAGTTTGGAGCCGTCCGCAGCCTTCAGGGAGTCGTCCGTTGCCCGCGGGGAAGTAATATTGTCAGGTCGAAGGCTTCTTAACCCGGTTTTTTAAAACTCGGTTTCTCTTCTGATTTTTTTTTCATTTCTCAAAAAAAGCCTGAACTGGTTAAGTTCAGGCTTTTTCACTTTACTAAGCATATTTTTAATCAAACAGTCTGTTTCTCTCTTTTAAATAAGGTTTTCAGCCTGATTTTTCGCGGTTCTTCTATCACCACTTCGCCGTCTTCCTTCTTTTTTACACGCATGGTAGCCGGTTCATAAAGATGAAGCGCGGAAATAACGGTAAAAAACAGGATGGCCTCCAGCGCAAACACCACTGTGGTATTAAACGACGCCATGCAGAAGAACAGGAGCGAAAAGCAAAGGCTAAGCAGGGCCAGCGTAAATGTGGTTTGCAAGGAAGTAAAGCCTTTATCGAGAAACAGGTGATGAATGTGATTTCTATCGGGCGAAAAAGGTGATACGCGGTGCGACAGGCGGATGCAAAATACACGCAGCGTATCCATCAGCGGGATGAGCAACAGACCAAAACCGATGGCGGGCGAGGCGGTAACCGGTAAAGTATGTGCTGTAGGCGCCAGGTTAATGAAACGAATAACCATGATGGCGTTGATGAGACCCAGCATCATCGAGCCGGCATCGCCCATAAATATTTTTGCAGGGTGATGATTGTAATACAGGAAAGCCAGTATGCTGCCGAGCAGGGAAAAGGCAATCAGTGAGTAGGCAATATCTCCGTTAAGATAAAGCCAGGTGCCAAAAAATAAAATAGAGATAAGGCTAAGCGTGCCGGCCAGTCCATCTACGCCGTCTATAAGGTTTATTGCATTGATGATGACGATAATAGTAATGTAAGTGAGCAGGTAGCTAAGCATATCGGGTATCTGCTGAATGCCGAGGAAGCCATGCAGGTTGTTGATGAGCAGATGACCTTTAAAAATAAGGATAAAGGAAGCTACCAGCTGACCGATGAATTTTTTGAAAGGAGACAGCACCATTACATCATCGCCCACACCTAGAAAGAAGATAATGAGGAAAGCTGCCAGCAGGTATTGAAACTCTATAAACTGGTTGTTAATGCTGGCACTAAGCAAAATGCTGGAGATGAACCCACCAAAAATGCCGATGCCACCAAAGCGCGGAACCGGGTCGGTATGTATTTTTCTTTCATCCGGTATATCTACAAGTTTCTTTTTGTTGGCGAGGTGAATAATGACAGGTAGCAGGTAAAAGCTAATAAAAAAAGCTATGATAGTTCCGATGACAATTTGCTGCATGTGAGTGCTTTAGTGGTTTAGCTTAGTGTTTGTCCTTTATATTGATTCTTATTAGATGCGGGCAAAAATATCTCTTTTGTTCCATAGCTGCTGTAAACTGTGTACTGAAAGTTCGATTTTCTTTCTTGTTTTACCGGTTCTCATAAGCCGGTCTTAATGTCAAGCTGGATTCCGCTTTGCAAGCTTCAAGTTCGCACACTCTATGCCAGATAAACTGAGCAGTTGAAAAATCATAAAGTTGCCTGTTCTGTTCATATCCCGGTTCTCTCTTTCCTGTTCATTGCAAAAGCTGCGTTTCTATTTTAATCAAAATGTTTTGCGCCGTTACAATGCTGATTTCAATTAAATTATCTATTTTACAGTTGCAAACCTATTGCGAAATTCTGAACAGAACCAGTGCCTATGGAGCCGGAAGTTGTAGCCTTTTTAAAGCGTGTTGCGCTTTCTATCTTTCTTTCCTTCTGCTGGCTTGCGCTTAACGTTACCATCGGTCTCCGGTTTAACCTGGCGTTTGTTGATCACTCGGTTACCTTGGGCAATGTGCTGTTCTATGTATGGATGACAATTAGCTTTCTTATGCTGCTTATCTATCTCATAAAATTGTGGAATAAAGCGGAAAAATGGTAGCTGCCGGGTGGCGGGTGCATTGCCCTGCCGCACTACCGAAGACACGCCTATTTTTGTTTCATGGATTATGTATTGCATTTAGCAAAGGATAAAAAATTAGCGCCTGCACTTATGCCGCCGCTACTGCCGCTGCAGTTGCACAGCAATATACCGCTGCGACTGATGGCGAGCATCATGAGCCAGCAATTGAGCACCAAAGTGGCTAAGGTGATTTTTCACCGCTTCCTCAAACTTTACAACGATGCCGAGCCTACACCACAGCAAGTATTGGCCACCGATGTAGAAACACTCCGTGCCATTGGATTGAGCTATGCTAAAATAGGGTACACACACAACGTGGCTTCTTTCTGCATAGAGCATAACATAACCGATACGATGCTGCTGGCAATGGAGAATGAAGATGTCGTTGCACTGCTGACGGAGATAAAAGGCGTGGGCCGGTGGACGGTAGAAATGCTGCTGATGTTCTCGCTTGGCAGGGAAGATGTGTTTGCGGTGGATGACCTCGGCATTCAGAACGCGATGAAGAAAATATATAGCATCCGGAGTGAAGACAAGAAGAAATTAAAGGAACGGATGCTGAAAATATCCGCGCGCTGGAAGCCCTACCGCACTTATGCCTGTATGCACCTCTGGAAATGGCAGGATAATAAACCGGATGTACAATAAAAAAATCCTGCTGCAAGACTGCAAACAGGATTTTCTTACTTACACAAATAAGGTTTACTGAGCATTTTTCACCACAACTTCTTCTACAGTTTTTGTAGTGGTGGTAATGTCGAACGACTGTTTAAGACTGCCGGAAGCAGATTTGATGATAAACGTAAGGCGCGCATCACCGGGCTCTTTTGTCAGCAAAACTTTCCTTTCAAAGTTTTTGTCGGTGTATTGTTGCTGATACACGATGTCGCCATATTCATTTTTAATAATAAGGCTGAATGGCGCTGCATCGGCGTTATCATACTTTACATTAAATACAACACCCTTGTCGGTCGTACCCGCATACTGCACAGCAGAAGCTTCTTTTTCATTCTTAGAAGTTGCTGCAAAGCTTGATAAAGAGAGAGTACCTGCCACTACTGCGAGGACGAGAGCTTTGGAACCGAATTTCAATACTTGCTTGTTCATAACATTGCTTTTTTTAATTGTTAATTAATAAAAGGCATCAATCGGAATAACGTGCTACGGCAAGGTTTCGCGCTGGCATAGCAATAGAAAGATGGCGTCAATGGAACAAGAATCGGAAGTAAAATGATAAACCGGTTATCGGATAAATCCTGTTCCCTTCGGAGGAGAAAGCGAGGATTTGTTTAAACGATAGTGCAAATATAGGGCTATTTGTTTAAACGTTTCAATCATTTTTTCTTGGTAACAATTTCTTAATATTCTGCAATCCCTAAAAAGCCCATCCACTGATGCAATTACTGTCTTGCTACAGTATACCATCCGGAAAAATTTATTGCAAACCGGTTTTCTACACAGCATTCAAAAATCATTTTCAGACTCTTTGTTTTAAAATTCTGGCGTTGTATTTGAATTCTATTTTGCTAAAAAATATAGTATGGCAAAAGAAGTAAAAAAAGAAACCGACGTGCAGCATAATCAGCGTGTGCCGCAGCCCGATTCATCTATATCCGGCTCCAATACAGAAAAAGATCCGGATGAGTGGACGACCGGCGGTGAGCCGATGACCGGCGCGCAGAAGTCTTACCTGAAGACTTTATCTGACGAAGCGGGTGAGGAATTCGATGAAAATCTTACCAAAGCCGATGCTTCCAAACGCATAGAAGAATTACAGCACAAGACAGGGAGAGGATTGAATAATTGAGGAAGATGAGCTTCATAAATAAGGCGGCTTGAATAATCAGCCGCCTTATTTTATCTGTTAAATTCTACCGATTCTTCAGCCAGTTTTCAGGATTCAGGAAACCGCCCTGTTCAGTCATTACCATAAAGTGAGCCATGCCTCCGCCTCCATCATCACTTACTGCAGCTTTGCCCAATATCGTTCCTGCCTGCACCACATCATTCTTCACCACGCTTACACTTGACAGATGACTGTAGGCAGTAAAGTATTTGCCATGACGCACCATCACTACTTTTTCATCCCCTAAATCTGATACCGCTGATACAACGCCATCGGCAACCGCTTTTACAGTTGTGCCTATTGGAACACCTATATCAATACCATCATTATTATCCTTTAGTTTGGTTCCCGGAATGCTGTAAGGACCATAAGGAATTAAAATAGTTCCGGTACTTACCGGCCAGGGAAGGCTGCCTCTTTTGTTTTCAAAATTAATTGAAGTCGTTACGTTTTCCGGTGTGGATTCCAATGCACTGTAAGTACGATTGGTGTTGCGCGGAGGAGCAGTAGGGGTAGCTACAGAAGCTGTTGTATTGGAAGATGCGTTATTATCATTTGCCGAGCCATTGTTAGCCTGTGCCTGCTGGGCAGCCAATCGTTTCTTTCGTTCTTCTTCCTGCTGGCGCGCAACCTGCGCCTGGCGCTCTGCATCTTTACGTTTAGCTTCTGCTATTTCTCTTTTAATAATTAACTGCAACTGTCCCTGCAATTTACGGCGGGCAGCCTCGCGGTCGCGTATCTGAACACTCAGTTCTTTTTCCTGTCCCTGTAGGCCGCGTACTACTTCGTCCTTCTCTTTCTTGTCTTCTTCCATCTGCTTTATCTGCTTGCCCTGTTCCTGCAGCGTTGTGTTCTTCTGCGTTTTGGTAGCGCTCAGGCTATTCACTTTGGTCTGTAACAGATTCTGGGTTTGAATAATGTTGTTTGCCTGTGTTTCGCGGTACTGGCGATAGCTTTTCAGGTAAGAAATTCTTTTTATAGCATCGTTGAAATTATCGGCTGAGAAAATAAAATTCAGGTAATCGTAGCTGCTCCTGTTTTTATAGGCAAACACTAAATTTTTTGCATAGCGCTCTTTCAGCGTGTCCAGTTCTTTTTTGTAACGATAAATATCAAGACTGTTCAGGTAAATGTCATCATCAATCTTGTGCAGCTCTTTGTTGATGTTGCTTACCAGCTCTTCGCGGGCTTTAATTTTTCGCTGTACCAGGGCAAGCTGGCTGATGGATTGTTTTTTATTCTTCTTAATATCGCTGAGTGTGCTGTTCAGGTCGGCCAGCTCCCGCTGCAGTTGCTGTTGCTTGCGCTGAATTTCTTCTTTGGTTTGCTGCCCAAAAGAAGCGCTGGCAATAAGTATAGACAGAACAAAAACAACCGTTTTCTTCATCATGATTTTCTCTTTTTGCAGTAAGACAAATAAAAGTAGTCCTTGTGATGGATAGAGACGTTTGCGCAGTGTTAATTATTATTTTACCCGGTAGTTTTTTGAAATATTGAAAGGGAAGGTTTCCGTTTTGTCAAAATCATATTGCTTGAATTCAAGATCAACATCCAGTTTCGCTTTTTCGGCAACGGATATTTTGCGCAGAGTTGCGAAATAAAAATCATTCACCTTTTCATACCCGTCATAAGTAATATCTGCTGTCCGGTTCTTCAGCGGGTTTACATCATCGAGCTTGCTGTGCAGAATGCGAAGATCTTTTTTATCTGCCGTCAATAAGTTTTTAAAAACACTGCCTGCCATTAACATCAGAAGATAGTCGCCGCTCTCTTGGTAAGAAATAATATTGCTGTCTAAATAAACCGGGTTGCCAATGAGTATGTCCTGGAGAACAGAAAAGTCAACCGGCACCCGTGTCAGCTCTTGTAAATAAGAGATGCGACGGTATTGAATCACCTTTTCCTGCTTGTTCATAATCTTTACACTATCCGGCGTTATCATTACCCGAAAGCCTTCTATACCTAACGCACCCGTAAGCGATAACCAGATCACGCTATCTCTCTTCATACGCAGGTACACGGTTGCTTGTCCATTGCCTTCGCTGCCGTCATAATCCATTTTTACTTTTGCAGAGAAAGTATTGAAGTTGATGCGTTGCGAAGTAAGCTTGTTCACGATGTTTCTCTTGAGGGAAATTGAATCAACAGCAGCCGATTGTGATACCGACTTTGAAGCCGTGTCTTTTGTGCTGATGACTTCACCAATGCGCTGTACTTTTTTCACAGGGCGGCAGGCGTTAAAAAAAAATAATAGACATAGCGCAGGAGACAACCAACGCAGTAATAAGTTTGTTCTATTCATGTTATCGTTTTAATCGTTAGATAGCAGGTGTTGTTATAGCTTGCCGGTGTGCCCAAAGCCGCCTGCACTTCGTTCTGTTTCTTTTATTTCAGCTACTTCCACCCAGTGTACTTGCTCAACAGGACTGATAATCATCTGCGCAATGCGATCACCATTCTGTATTGTGTGCGCTTCGTTAGACAAATTAATCAGGATCACTTTTATCTCACCTCTGTAATCTGCATCTATCGTGCCCGGGCTGTTTAAACAAGTGATACCATGGTTGATGGCAAGTCCGCTGCGCGGACGTACCTGTGCTTCATAGCCATCCGGCAATTCTATAAACAAACCGGTTGGTACCAAAGTTCTCTGCAAAGGTTGCAAAATGATGGGCTCTTTTATATCTGCTCTAATATCCATGCCCGCCGCGCCGCTGGTGGCGTAGTGCGGCAATGGATTGGAAGAACGGTTAATGATGTTGACAGTGCATGTTTTCACGGCAGCAAATCTAATATTCTGAGGGATAGATAAGATGTAAATAAAGAACTAAGGTTTTGTTTTGTTGTTCACATAACCATTTGCACTAACTTTAGTAAAATAATTGTTGAATAGACCTTGCGCAATGCATAAAAATTAACAACGGTGGAGACACACCACTTAAAAACTGAAATGTTATGGACGTTACACAATACATAGAAATCAACCCTAAGATAATGATGGGTAAACCTGTTATTAAAGGTACTCGTATTACAGTAGAATCGTTACTTGAAAAGCTCTCTGTTGGAGAATCAGAACAGGATATTTTGCAGGCGCATCCTCATATCACCTCCTCTGCTATCAAAGCGTCATTAGCTTTTGCCGCTGATTCTTTAAAAGGAGAAAAAATCTATCCGGTTGCTTCATGATGTTTCTTGCTGATGAAGGTGTTGACAAACCCATTGTAATGGCTTTGCGCAATGCATCGTTTGATGTTTCCTATATTTTGGAAACCCATCCGGGAGCGGAAGATAGCTTTATACTTGAATCAGCTTTTTATGAGCAACGGATCTTAATTACACAGGACAAAGATTTTGGTGAGCTTGTTTATCGTTTGAAACAAGTCCATTATGGCGTCCTGTTGATACGACTACAAGGGTATGTACCCGAATTAAAAGCAGAAATTATAACGTCGCTCATTACTAAACATAAATCGGAATTAACAGGATCATTTATTGTTATTCAACCTCGCGCAATACGAATAAGAAAACACATCTGAAGCGTGAGGTAAGTTTTAATTTGCAATAGCAATGAACCACTACTACGCGCATCCATCTTCTTATATAGACGAGCCTTGTACCATTGGAAAAGGCACGCACATCTGGCACTTCTGTCACATCATGCAACACTGCATAATTGGCAACAATTGCAACATCAGTCAGAATGTAATGATTGGCAAAGGCGTTGTGTTAGGCAATGGTGTAAAAGTGCAGAACAATGTATCGGTGTATGAAGGCGTTACCTGCGAAGACGATGTGTTCATCGGTCCTTCGGTAGTGTTTACCAATGTTATCAATCCGCGCAGCGCTGTATCACGCAAGCATGAATTTAAATCCACATTAATTAAACGCGGCGCTACCATCGGAGCTAATGCAACTATTGTATGTGGCATCACCATTGGTGAGTATGCTTTTATTGGTGCAGGGGCGGTCGTTACAAAATCAGTTCCTGCTTATGCTTTGATGATAGGCAATCCGGCAAAACAAACCGGCTGGATGAGCGAAGAAGGTCACAAGCTTTTTTTTGATGAAAAAGGAATTGCATTTTGTGAAGGAACCGGTGAGAAATATATATTAGGGAAGGAAGTTGTACGAAAATATTAGAAATGAAAAATAATAAAAATGCCTTTTGCAAAACAGCAAAAGGCATTTTTATTATTTAACCTGCAACTTAAAACGCATCGTTCGAAGCCAGCAATTCACAACTCTTAATTATTCAACATCAGCGGCATTACCAGCATCAATAAATCTGAGCCTTCTTCTTGCTCGATGGGCTTTACAATGCCTGCTTTGGTTGGCGTTGAGAGTTCCACTTTTACTTCATTATCATCTGCTGCATTCAGCATTTCAATTAAAAATTTTGCATTGAAGGCAATCTGCAAATCTTCGCCATTGTAGTCGCAGCTCATACGCTCGTTGCCTTCAAAAGAAAAGTCAACATCCTGCGCAGTAAGCTGTAACTCGCTGCCGCTAATAGCAAGCGCTACCTGGTTGGTACTTTTGTTACTGAACACATTAATGCGGCGCAGAGCGCTCTGAAATTCGTTCTTATTTACTACCAGCTTATAAGGATTATCTATCGGTATTACCACTTTATAATCGGGAAAGCGCGCATCAATCAAACGGCAGATCAGGCGCGTGGTGCCATTTGTTATAAACAAGTGGTTGCTGTTGTAAGAAATAGTAATCTCACTATCATTGTCGGGCAGCACATTGCGCAGCAAATTCAATGGTTTTTTGGGTACGATAAAGCTGTCGTTTTTCGGGCAGCTTACATCGGTTCTTTTATAGCGAACGAGGCGATGTGCATCGGTAGCTACAAACTGCACATACTCTTTGTTTAGTTCAAAATAAACACCGGTCATGGCAGGGCGCAAATCATCCGAGCTCACAGCAAACAAGGTTTTGTTGATGGCGGTTACCAGCGCACTGCTCATCATGGTAAAGTTGTTGGTATCGTCCGACACCGGCTCTTTCGGAAAGTTATCCGGGTTTTCACCCATCATTTTATACTTGCCATTGTTGCTGGTAATTTCAATACCATAATTCTTATCAATGGTAAAAGTCAGGGGTTGATCAGGAAGGTTTTTTAACGAGTCCAACAGAATCTTTGCCGGCACGCATACACGTCCATTCTCGTTACTCTCCACATCCATCTGCACACGCATTACAGTTTCTAAATCGGTGGCAGTGATGCTGAGTTTTTTATCTGTAATGTCAAACGAAAAATCTTCCAGTATTGGCAATACGGTATTGGCATTGATAACACCACTGATCTGCTGTAATTGCTTTAATAATGAAGAAGCTGAGGCTATAAATTTCATCCCGGTTATTTATTTTTCTGGTAAACAAAAGAACTGTAACAATACAGGGCAACAAACGTACTGTAAAATAAGATAAGCTGTTACCTGTGGCATCGCGTTTATAAAAAAACATTGCTGACACCGAAAAAAGAAGTCTGCTGTTTCGCTGATTGGTTAAAGAATTTTAAAAAATAACAGTTTTTATTTCAGTTACGAATCTTATCGTACGTTTGCTACGAAACAATTCGTTAACCGCCTTTCTCCAACTTCAAATTATGAAAAATGTACGCTCTGCATCTTCGCTCTTTCAGGTGGCTGCTCTTCTCTTTTTTATTGCTGTTGCTGTTGCCTGGAGAACCGACACCACAAAAGCCATCGCGTCGCCGGATGGAACGGTCCTCTGCAAAGACACGACGCCTTCAAAATCCGCCCATCCTGATGAAATTGACCTTCAACTGAATCTGGATTCGGTAATGCAACAGGTGAACATTACTCTGTCGAAAATTGATTATGCTAAAATCAACGCCGACACAAAAAAAGCGGTGGCTGAAGTTGACTTCAATAAAATTAATGTTGAAGTAAATGCAGCTTTGAAGAATATTGATTGGGCTAAAATGAAAATGGATATTTCCACTTCGCTCGACAGTGCAAAAATGGCAATCAATGCCATTAATTGGGATGAAATGAAAGCCGAAGTAGCAAAAGCCGGGGCCGAAACCCAGAAAGCAATGGCAGCGCAAAAGATAAACTTAAATAGTATGCACATCCAGTTGCAGAAATCGTTAGGGGAGGCGCAAAAAGGGTTGCAAGCTGCCAAGGCAGATTGGCACAACTGCAAAGCGCTCGCAAAAGCGCTGGAGGCAGATGGCTTATTGCAAGCCGGCAAGCCATACACCATCGAATTGAAAGAAGGCGTCCTCTATCTCAACGGCGTAAAACAAACAAAAGCCACTACCGACAAATACAACAAATATTATTCAGGTAAAAAGAACTTTACACTGAAGAATGACGGCGGCGAAGACCTATAAACTACCACTGCCAAAACAAAGCCCTTTCAGGTTGTATAACTTGAAAGGGCTTTCTACATGTAATCGCTTCCTGCCCGGTGGCTGAACAAAGGTTACGCTTTCGACAGCGCGTGTTCTATATCCTTAATAATATCTTCCACATGCTCCAGACCGGTTGAAATGCGGATGAGACCCGGTGTAATGCCTACTGCCAGCCTTTCCTCTTCCGTAAGTTTGGAGTGCGTAGTGCTGGCCGGGTGCGTAGCAATGCTGCGCGAGTCGCCCAGGTTGGGTGTCATCGACAATAGCTCCAATGCATCTAAAAACCGCCTTCCGCTTTCTACACCTCCCTTAATTTCAAAACACAAAATACCGCCACCTCTTTTCATCTGTTTCTTTGCCAATTCATATTGCGGGTGGGAAGGCAGGAACGGGTACTTTACCCAGCTTACTTTATCATGATTCTCCAAAGCCTGCGCCACGGCGAGTGCATTATTGCAGTGGCGCTCCATGCGAACGTCCAGGGTTTCTAAGCTCTTGCTTAACACCCAGGCGTTAAAGGCAGATAAGGTAGGTCCCGTATTGCGGCAAAACAGGTAAATCTCGCGGATCAGTTCTTTCTTACCCACCACTACGCCGCCCAGCACTCGACCTTGCCCGTCTATCCATTTGGTGGCCGAGTGAACCACCAGGTGAGCCCCGTATTGGATAGGTAACTGCAGCACCGGCGTGGCAAAGCAGTTATCTACATTTAGTATCAGGTTGTGCTGCTGTGCAAAGCTGCCGAGCCACTCCAGGTCCAGCACTTCCAGCTGCGGGTTGGTAGGGCTTTCTATATAAATCATTTTACTGTTCGGCTTTACCGCTTTTTCCCAGCCTTCCCTGTCGTTGGCAGCCACCAGGGTGTACTCGATGCCGTAGCGGGGAAAGTATTTGGTAACCAGGGTAAACGTGCTGCCAAAAATGGAGCTGCAGCACAACAAATGATCGCCCGCCTTCAGCAACGGGAAGATGGAGGCAAACACTGCCGACATGCCGGAAGCCGTTGCGAAGCCCGCCTCTGCGCCTTCCAGCGCTATCATTTTGTTTGTGAACTCGTCTACCGTGGGGTTGCTGTAGCGGCTGTAAATGTTCTCATCGTTTTCTTCGGTAAAAGCACCGCGCATGGTATCGGCATCATCAAACGTAAACGAGCTCGTAAGATAAATAGGCGATGAATGCTCGTGCTGAAGCGTTTGCTCGCCGCGCAGGCGGATGGCCGTGGTTTGCGGGTGCCAGTTCTCGTTCTTCTTCATTCCTGAATTATACAGTTTCTTCTGCCGTTTTGTTTACAATAACTTTCCAGTTGATTTCCGCACCGGCGGCACGCAATGTAGCTGCCACAGAGCAGTATTTTTCCAGCGACAAAGCGGCTGCACGCTGCGCTTTCACTTCGTCCACATCGCCAAACAGGTAAAACACCAGGTCTACTTTTTTCCAAAGCGAAGGTTCTACGCCCGCTTCGCGCTCACCGCTCACTTTCATGCGGTAGTCCGATACTGTCTGGCGTTGTTTATTTAAAATGCTGATCACATCTATAGCGCTACAGCCTGCAAGTGCTGCCAGCAACAGTTGCATGGGGCGAAACCCGAAGTTTTTTCCACCGGCTTCGGGGTTAGTATCCATGTTCACGCTGTGGTGATGGCTGTCGGTGGCAACAAAACCATAATCCAGTTGTTCTCTGCTTAATTCTACGGTTATCATGTTCTTTATTTATCGGGGTGCGAAGGTATTGCATTTGCTATATCCTGAAGATGTCGCGCCTGTCATTCAATAATTGCGCTTCTTCGTCATTCCGCAATTGCCCTCAACAACGGATTTTGGTACGATGACTTTTGCGGGGGCTTTGTGCGGAATCTGCTCCTGATAGTTTAATCCGGTTGAAAGAAGGAGAAGCATTTTCTATCCTATAAGAAGATAAGAACACAATCATCAGATTCCGCACAAAGCCCCCGCAGTTTACGTAAAGGTGCTGCCTTGTACCGGGGGCAATTGCGGAATGACGACAGCATTCCCTATGAATCGGAACACCGGCTTGTCAAATGACGGCACGGGCTTGTCGAAAGATGAAAATAGGCTTGCGCATTCGCTTTTACTTTGCACCACAAAACACCTACGTTGTATGAACTGGTTCTTCCTCTTGATTGCAGGCTTGCTCGAAATTGGCTTTAGTATTTCGATGGTGAAGATGAGAGACACCAGCGGATGGCTGTTTGCCGGGTGGACGGCGGCTTTCCTGTTCTTCCTCTTTGTTTCTTTATGGCTGATGTATAAAGCGGTAGAAACTATCCCCGTGGGCACGGCTTATGCCGTTTGGACGGGCATTGGCAGCGTAGGAACCGTTATTGCCGGCATCATTTTCTTTAAAGAACCTACCGATTTCTGGCGCTTGTTTTTCATCTGCACCCTTATTCTTTCTCTTGTCGGGCTAAAGCTGGTATCTGATTAAAAGGGACAGGCAAGGATGAGTAAACGCTAGTTGCCAGTTGTAAAAAGCTGTGCAGCTATTGCAAAGGGCTGTACAAAAGCTGTACGAGATTGTATAAGGGTTGTACAACGCCGTACAAGGTCTGCACTGTGCCGTACATAAGCTGCAGAAGGTTTTACCAGGGATGTACAAGGTTGTACAAAGGCTGCAAAGCCTCTTGCAAAAGCTGTAAAGCCATTTAAAAGAGCTAAGAAAGAGATTTCCGCTTCTTCCAAAACGCTTGCAACAACAGCCAGACCTCCTGCTCTTGTTGCCGAACGTCGTTCTATAGCTGCCGAAGGTTGTGCTACCCTAGCATGAGCTTGTGCTAAAGCAGCACGGCATCGTGCTAAAGCAGCACGACATTGTGCTACAAGAGCACAACGCTGTGCTACAACAGCACGACCCTGTGCTATAGCAGCACAAGCTCATGCTAAAGCAGCACAGCCTTGTGCTGTTACGGCACGAGCCCAAACGGTATCTGAAATAAAAGGTATCGCCGGGGGCGAAGGAAAAAACAGAGGTGTTTAGTTCAGTTTAATCTCGAACAGCGAGGGCCAATTCTTTCCCGTGATGTAGAAGCTGTTTTTTGCAGAGTCGTATGCAATTCCATTCAGCACTTTTTCGGTGTTGCCGGGCTGGTTCGTGTCTATCGGCTTTCCTGCCTGCGCCATGATGTCCCCGATAGTAATTACGCCCACCACTTTGCCGGTTTGCAGGTCTATTTTAATAATTTTCTTTTCGTGCCACACGTTGGCATACACAAAGCCGTTCACGTATTCCAGCTCGTTAATGCTGCTAACGGGTCCGTAATTATCGGTAACACCCAGTGTGTTTTTAATCTGGAAATTATCGGGGTTAATAAAATACAGGTTGCTGCTTCCTGTGCTGATGATGAGTTGTTTTCCGTCCGTTGTCATGCCCCAACCTTCGTAGGGAAAGTTGAACTCGCCCAGTTTTTTAAAGGTTGACAGGTCGTACACATACGCCTTGTGGTTTTGGTACGTAAGCTGGTATATTTTGTCGCCTATAATGGCAATGCCTTCTCCAAAATCAGTATCGGGAAGGTTGGTGGTTTGTTCTTCTTTGCCGGTAGCCAGGTTGGTTTTTACAAGACGGCTTTCGCCCGGCTCGCCGGTGCTTTCATACAAGCCGTTGTTGTGCCAGATTAGCCCCTCGGTAAAGTTGGCGGTATCGTGCGGGTATTCTTTCACCATACGAAACGAAAGGGACGGTGGGGGCGGGTTGTTGGTATCGGTTTCGGTGGTGGCACCCGTATCTCCATTGTTGTTGCAGGCGATAAACGCACACAGGATAAGAGCGGCAGCTAATTTTTTCATACACTAAAAAGGAATAGCGCAAATGTAGGGGGTGGAAATGTAAAGAGATGTTGAAAAGGAGCGCGCGTAATGGGTTTGTATAAAACGTATACAACTTTTGTTCGTCATTCCGCAGGTTGCTTTTATTAATCTGAAACTCTGCACCGTCATTCCGCAATTGCCGCCAACAATGAAATATGTTTTAATCAAACTTAAGGGCGGCTTTGTGCGGAATCTGCTCTTACTGGCTTATAGCTTTCACCAAGTTACAAACGGCTCTTATCATTCTATCAGCACCCAATTACAATCATCAGATTCCGCACAAAGCCCTCGCGAAAGCGTAAAGGTGCCGCATCGTGCCGAGGGCAATTGCGGAATGACGAATTCGCCTTTATTTCAAATTAATACATTACCAGATAACCTCACTAATTCGCCTGCCGCCGGTTCCGCTTCATGGCTAAGTAGGTAATGCTGATGTTCAGCTCATAACCGATGAGCAGCATCATGGAATTGAAAAACACCAGCAGCATCAGGATGATGAGCGACCCGATGGTGCCATAAATTTTACTGTACACAGAGATGTTCTGCGCCCAGTACGAGAACAGCCCCGTCATTGCAATCATCAGCACCGAAGCAATAAAAGCGCCCGGCGTAAACAGCTTGGTCCTCCGCTTGGATGTAGGCGCGTATTTATAAATATAACCGATGGTGTAAATGAACAGAAACAGGATAACGAGCCAGCGCGAGTTTTGAATAAGGGAGATAAGCCCCCGGTTTTGAATGTTTGCCCAGCGCATGATTTTAGTGAAGATATAGCCTTGCCCTACCGAGATGAGGATGGTGCCAATGAGCAGCCCGACAAACGTAACAATGAGCCGGATGGCCCGCAACCGCTTTTTGATGAAGTTGGTTCGGCGCTTGTCGGTTAAAGACCGGTCGAAGGCGCGGATAATACCCATCATGGCATTCGACGCCGTGAAGATGACCAGCAGGAAAGACACCGATAACAAGCCGGTTGTGCGCTTGTTGAAGAAATCATTTACAAATTCAAGCATAATCTTCCGGGTATCGTTGTTCGGCGTGAAGTCACGGATGAATACCAGCAACTGATCGTACACCTGCTTGGAGCCGGGAACATAGGGAACGAGGATGCACAGGAATAACGTGATGGCGGGAATGCCGGTAATGATGTTGAACGAGATAGCTGCGGCGCGGAGGTTGAGCCCGTTTTGTTTGATTTGTGCCGACAGGGTATGATACACATCGTACACAGGCAGGCCCTGGAAGCCTGGCAGCGTAACTTTCTTGCTCGCTGCGCGGAAGCCGGCAATGGGGCGGGAGGTAACTAATATACGCTCAAATTTCGTCATTGCTCACTATTTCGCAGCGCGGCTTCTGATGAGGGAATCCAGCGCTTGCTGATACAACTTTGCATATTGCTGGTGTTCGGCATAGTTCGGGCTAAAATGGCTGTATCCACTGAAATCGCTTTTCGCTACAAAGAAAAGATAATCGGTTTTAGGCGCGTTCAGCACAGCATCAATTGTTTTTACCGAAGGCGTGCAGATGGGCCCCGGTGGCAACCCTTTGTTTCGGTAAGTGTTGTAAGGCGACACCACGTTTAAATGCCCGAATAAAATGCGCTTCAGGCTAAAGTCGTGTAAGGCAAACTTTACCGTTGGGTCGGCAGCCAGCGGCATGCCCCTGTTGTAGCGGTTGATGTACACACTGGCGATCTTGCCCTTATCTTCTTGCTTGTTGGTTTCTTCTTCCACAATAGAAGCGATGGTTACAATCTGCGCAGGTGTAAAGCCTTGTGCATCGGCTTTTTGCAGGCGGTTGTTGTTTGTCCAAAACCTGTCCCTTTCATCTTCCAACCGCCGCATAATTTTAGATAAAGACGTGTTCCAGTAAATGGTATAGGTATCGGGTATTACCAGCGTCATCAGGGTGTTGGTATCTACACCTAAAGCTTGCAGAGAATCGTTGCTGGTAAAGTAGAGCAAGGCATGAATGGAGTCGGTAGAGAAGTTTTTACCAATGAGTTTCGCAAAATCATTCGCGGTACGCAGCTTATTAATCACCAGCCGCACCGGAGACTGGCGATTGTTGCGCAGGGTTCTTACCACATCCAGTACGCTTTCGCCTTCTTTAATTTCGTAGCGCCCGGGCTTCAGCCGATCCCAAACTCCCAGCTGGTTGGCTAATATATTAAACCACCATACATGGTTGATATAGCCGCTGTCATCGAGCTGCTGCTGCGCCTGCTGTTTTACGGGTTGATTATCGTAAAGAAATAAATATTTCTGTTTAGCTGAAAAGGTGGTGGCAGCGCCAAACGTAATCCAGGCGATGTATAAAGCTGCCATAAGAAGGATAACAACAATCGAAAGAAATACTTTTTTCATCTCTTCTTTTTCTCCGGCGTGAAGGTCGTAATTTATAGTAAGATGAAACTGCCGGGATAGAGGTCAGGGAAAAGATTTTTATCAGAAAGAAAGATGAGGAGTGAAGCAGGTGTGTGGGTTGGGTGCCTCGCAATGATGGGTGCAGCTTGCTTCATTATTTATAGTTATCTCTCTGTGCGGTTCTATGTTGTTTGTCGCTCCCTGTTTCAGTCTTTTTTCTCCAGCGGCAACACCACTACCGTTAGCCGGCTAATGCAGGTAAGTTTGCCGGTGGCCTCCTCGTGCAGGCGAATGTCCCACACATGCGTTTGCCTGCCTAAATGAACCGGCTTGCACGTAGCTACTACAAACCCTTCCTTTACACTGCGAAGATGATTGGCGTTGATTTCCAGCCCAACGCACCGGTATTTTTTTGCATCCACCACCATGGCGCTGGCAATACTGCCCACCGTTTCTGCCAGTGCGGCGGAAGCACCACCGTGGAGGATGCCATAGGGCTGCCGCGTGCGCTCATCTACCGGCATTTTTGCGCAGAGATAATCGTCGCCGATTTCGGTAAATTCGATACCGATATGAGCACTCAAAGTATTGGCATCGCGGTGTAGTAAATCAGTTAAGGAAAGGTCCTTCTTAAACCAGATAGACATGAAGTAAATGTAGAATGAAGAATGTAAAATATCAGATTGCAAAACTACTTTGCGTTGTAAATGGAAGCCCTGACCGGTTCGGGCAAAAACATACCGGCGTCGGCGCCGTGCCGGATAATGTCTCTTACCAAAGTAGAAGCAACAGAAGTGTATTGCGGAAGACAGGTGAGAAAGATGGTTTCGATGTGCCCGTCCAGGCTGCGGTTCATATCGGCTATTACCTTTTCATACTCAAAATCGCTTACATAGCGGATGCCGCGCAGGATATAGTTCGCCCCTATTTGTTTGCAACAATCCACCGTCAGTCCTTCATACAACAGCGAATCTACACGTGGCTCCTCTTTATAAATTTCCTTCAGCCATTGCAGTCGCTGCTCATCGCTGAACATGGGTTGTTTATTGGCATTTTTGCCAATGCCGATATAGATTTTATCGAAGAGATTTAAACTCCGGTTAATAATATCGGTATGACCCAAGGTAATCGGATCAAATGTGCCGGGAAAGAGACAGATACGAGACATGCAGGCAATGGTTTATTAATGAGTAGTAATGGTTAATGGATGGTTTTACGTCGTACATCCGACATCTAACATCGTACATGTGCTTAGTTTTCTCTTCCTGCCAACAAATACAAAGCGGCCATGCGCACGGCTACGCCATTCTCTACCTGGTTTAGAATAATAGAGTGCGAACCATCGGCTACATCGCTGTCTAATTCAACACCGCGGTTAATGGGTCCCGGGTGCATGATGACGATATCTTTATTCACTTCATCCAACAGCTTTCGGCTGATGCCATACGCCAGGTTGTATTCACGCAGCGAAGAAAACAGGGGCTGGTTCTGCCGCTCTAACTGTATGCGAAGCACGTTCGCTACATCGCACCATTGCAGGGCTTTCTTTACACTGTATTCCACCCCAATTCCAAACGCTTCTTTTATATACTTAGGAATGAGTGTTGGCGGGCCGGCTACCATCACTTCTGCACCCATCTTTGTTAGTAAATAAATATTGCTTAACGCTACGCGGCTGTGCATGATATCACCAATGATAGCAACCTTCAATCCTTCCAGACTTCTGCCCAATCGTTCCTGCATGGAAAAGGCATCCAGCAAGGCTTGCGTGGGATGTTCGTTAATGCCATCGCCCGCATTAATGATGGCGGCAGGAATGTGCTTGGCTAAAAAGTGCGGTGCCCCACTGGCACTGTGCCGCATCACCACCATGTCTACCTTCATGCTTAGGATATTGTTCACCGTATCCAGCAAGGTTTCGCCTTTGGAAACGGAAGAAGCGGAAGCGGTGAAGTTGAGCGTATCGGCGCTTAACCTTCGCTCGGCTAACTCGAACGACATACGTGTGCGCGTGGAGTTTTCGAAGAAAAGATTGACGATGGTGACATCGCGCAGCGAAGGCACTTTTTTTACCGGTCGTTGTAATACTTCTTTAAATTGGGAGGCGGTGGAAAGTAATAATGAGATGTCCTCGCGGGTGAGGTCCTTAATGCCCAGCAGATGTGGCGTGGATAGTTTCATTAAAGAGCGAAGATAAAAGAAAAGAGACAGCCGTAGGTGCGGTTGTGAAAAACTATTGCATGTTGTTATTTCATTCTTTCTCGCATTAAACTAATAAAAAGTTCTGAAGATTTTGGTAGGGCTTTGCTGTTTCAACTGCAACCATTTGTTCAACATCCTCATTTCTATTTATCTTTCGTTCCCTGTATGGATAACGAAATAATCTAAGCCAAACGGTAAGAACTATAAAAGCCAACACGGATATTACAACTTATGGACTACAACACCACCACCGAACTGCAGGAATATTTAGACAGGAATGAAAAACTCATTTGGAGCGGACAACCTAAGAAAGGAGTGGTGTTTCGAACCTCGGATGTGTTTCTTATTCCCTTCAGCCTTTTGTGGTGCAGCTTTGCTGTGTTTTGGATAACGACTGCTTTTATGTCGGGTGCGCCTCTTTTCTTTGTGCTCTTTGGGATTCCCTTTGTAATTATGGGACTGGTGTTGGTGTTCGGGCGGTTTTTTATCGACGCTAAGCGAAGAGAGAAAACTTATTATGGTGTAACAGACAACAGAATTATTATTAAGTCGGGCATTTATAAAACTTCAATAGAATCTATCCCTTTAAAAACGCTTTCTAATATTGAGTACACCGAAAACAGGGACGGCAGCGGAACCATTAATGTGGGGCCGAAGAATGCTATGCAAGTATGGGGCAATGGAATGAACTGGTGGCCGGGAGTAAAAGCATCTCCTTCCCTGGATCTGATACCTGATGTGAGACAGGTGTATAATAAAATCATCGAGATTCAAAAAGCGGGATAGAAACGAATGAATAACTCTGTTTACTTGTCTATTGTATTCTTCTCTCTTATACCAATACCACCTCATCCACCTCGCTCTTCTCCTTCCACTTCACAATCACTTTCTGCGAGGCGAATGTATCAATCGTTCTGCCTACATAATCAGCTTGTATGGGCAGCTCACGACTGAAGCGGCGATCTATCAGTACACATAACTTCACCTTGGCAGGGCGACCAAAATCCTGTAGTGCATCCAATGCCGCGCGGATGGTTCTGCCCGTCCACAACACATCATCAATGATGATTACCGTCTTTCCCTCAATGCTGAAATTGATCTTCGTAGCATTGGCAAGGTGAATGGCGCTGCGTACATCATCCCGGTAAAAGGTAATGTCTAATTGACCGTATAAAATAGAGGAAGAAACCAGTGAGCGCAGTTCGTTGACGATTCGGTCGCTTAAATAAATGCCGCGCGGCTGCAAGCCAATCAGTACCGTATTCTTTAAATCTAAATGATTCTCTAATATCTGGTGCGCCAGCCGTTTCACGCTCAGGGCAACCTGCTGGCCGGTTAAGATAGATTTCATCGCCAATGATTTGAAGCGATAAAAGTAACAAGCTTTGCTTAGCCACAAAGCCTCAAAGGCACAAAAGGTAAGGAAAGTTTTCTTATTCTTCGTGTCTTCGCGCCTTTGTGGCAACCATCTGCCCATTACTTTTATCGCTTTGTTTACAAACCCTTCTCTATCTTGGCTCTAAAATTCTACCGATGAAACGCATTTTTCAAACCATTGCGCTGTTGCTGCCGGTGGCTCTGCTTGCCCAAACCAAAGCGGCAAAACCAACAACGCATACTGCCGATACGGGTATTCATTTTCAGCACGGTTTAAGCTGGCAGCAAACACTGGCAAAAGCCAAAGCTGAACACAAATACATCTTTGTAGATGGCTTCACTACCTGGTGTGGTCCCTGCCGCTATATGAGCAAAAATGTCTTTCCGCAGAAAGCCGTAGGCGATGCGATGAATCCAAAATTTATCGCTGTAAAATTTCAACTGGATACAACAGATGCCGATAATGATGAAGTGAAAAAATTGTATGCCGATGCGCACAGCATTGCCGTAGACTACAATATCAGGGCATACCCTACTTATCTCTTTTTCAGCCCCGATGGCAAGCTGGTGCACCGCGCCTTAGGCTCGTCGGAAGCGGATGCTTTTTTAGCCAAAGTAAACGATGCTACCAACCCGCAAACGCAGTACTATACGCAACTGGCATTGTATAAAGAAGGCAGGAAAGATTCTGCTTTTCTGCATCGCCTTACAACGGCTTCTATGGAAGCTTATGATGAAGATAATAGCCGGCTGATTGCCGCGGATTATCTTGCCACGCAACCCAATTTATTTACTAAAGACAACCTGCAGATTCTGCAAAGCATCACTCAAAAAAGCAGCGACAGAGGTTTCGGCATTATGATGGACAGCGCTGCCCAGGTAGATGCTGTTTTAGGCAAAGGCACCGCTGATGGTTTGGTGCAGAACATTATTATGCGGGAAGAAGTGTACCCAGTTATGTTTCCAAAACGGGTTGCCTCTCCCAAAGATTTAGAAGAGCCCGACTGGAGCGTGATTGATAAAAATCTGCAGGATAAATACCCGGCGCGTGCAGCAGCTATCTCTGATTATTCGAAAGCTATCTTTTACATGAACAAAGGCGATTATGACAAGTTTGGTCCTGCCATAGTTACCTATATGAAGTCGCATGGCGAAACCCTGAGCGATGAGCAATTGAATGAATTTGCCTGGACGGTGTTTCAACACTGCAGCGATGAAACCTGCCTGCAAAATGCAATGGAGTGGAGCCGGCGTTCCTTTGAGCGGAGCGGAACACCTGGCTTTATGGATACATATGCCAACATCCTGTACCGGTTGGGCAGAAAAGATGAAGCGCTGGAATGGGAAGGGAAAGCCAAAGAAGCTGCGCCGGAAGGCGACAAAGCCGGCTATCAACAAGTAATTGATAAAATAAAGGCGGGAGAGAAGACGTGGAATTAAGGGAAAGACACAAGGAACAAGAATACAGGGGACAGGTTATAAGAAGACAAGAAACAAGTTAGCAGGGAGATAAAAATATAAAAGAAGAAAGGCTGGCTCATAACGAGCCAGCCTTTCTTGTAATAGTAAAATCAATTAACCTGTATGTAGCCAACACCAAAAACACTAATCCACATCACAAACACTCCTTTGTGGTAAACACCAGCAATGTATCGTGCCAGCAGTTTCAAATTCTGTTACGGATTAATCGTATAATTCACATTGTGCGTAATGTCGCTTACCTGCTGCGTTTGCTGCATAAAGCCGACTTGGTTGCATACTAAGTTCTTGCTTCCGTTGGCAGCCTGTATGCGAATGGCAGACGTGCACGAATATAACTGTGTGTTGTTTAGGGTTGCATTCTGCACAATACCCAAGCCGCCATAATAGCCAAACGTAAAGGCGCTGCTGTTGCCCGATGACCCGCGCGTATCCAGTTTACCGCCGGTAACAGTAACATTACTCAGAATCAGACCATTCCAGGAGCCTAAATCAAGCGTGCTGTTGTTGGCAGCAGTGCTGGTAACGTCCGGGTAAAGGATCTTGATGTTATCTGCATTTTTGTTTGTTACCGACCCTGTAGAGATAGCTATGATACCATTCTTTACTACCGGGTGGTCAAGCGTATTGTTGCCTCCGAAAATTTCGTAGCCCGAACGCTGGCTGCCCACGCCGCCGGTCATAGTGTTATAATAAAACTTTGCGTTGGTGTAATAGCCTGATATGCCGTTGTTGCCTTTGTTGGTATTATCGGTAAAATTGCCGTTGGCAATGTAAACGCTGTCTACATTAGCCGCAGCGCTTTCAATGGCAAACTGTGTGGCTTCATAACCATTGGTAACCGGCGAAAGCACCTGCACATTGTGGCTGGCTACCGATTGAAACTGGATAGCAGGCGAGCTGCTGTTTTGCTGTCCCCAGTGTTGAATGTTTGGATGGTCAATCACCAGCTTCTCCACGCCGCGGCATTCAATGGCGGTTCTGCCGGTAGAAGTAGATTTGATATTAATGAGTTTGATGTTGCGGCAAAGCTTGCTACTACTGCCTTTAATTTGTATAGCGCCGTAGTCTTTGGCGTTGTTTGCTGTTACGTTTTCAATGGTAATGTTGTAACAGCCTTCTTCCATTTTAATACATTCTAACTGGCTGCCGAGAAGGTTTTTCTGCCAGTTGGCATCGAGGATGCCGCCTTTGATATACACATCATGCGTTCCCGAAGGAAAATAAATAAGGGGTTGCTGCGTAACCGACGGGTTTAGCAACATGCGGAAGCCGCCCTGCATCACGATGGTGTCGTAAGAATGCACCGTAAGCTGGCTTGTAAGGTAAGTGCCCGTTGCGCTAAGCGGGTTGGCGCTTTTACTGTTGATGAGTGATTGCAGCGTGGCGGTATTGTCTACCAATCCGCCGGATACCAAACCTAAGCTGTTGGCCGCTTTTACTTTATCAGCATTGGCAACAAGCAGTTGCGCATTGTCCTCTCTTACATCCTGCTTGGTGCAGGAAGCAAACAGCACATACAATATAGCAGGAATGATCATCTGTTTTAGTTTACTAACAAAGTTGTCTGAGGTGAGCAAGAAAGTAGCCATGATGTTTTCCGTTTTAGAAATGTTTTGGTAAAAAATGATTTGGATTTTATTAGATAATTCGGATTTCAGTTACAGAAACGCTGCAATGCAAAATGTGTTTTGGTAAACGCCTTAAAAAGTGATTAAAGAACCGGGAAGAAATGCCTCAGTGCCGTTTCGTTTTTCGCAACTATCAGTTAACAGTGTGCAATGTTTGTTTTTATACCGTCATAAATTTCGCGGCAGAAAGCAAAAATGATGCGCGGATGAATGGAACTACGCCCAGAGTTGAAACGCTTAAACAGATAAAGCGCCTTTTAAGGTTTTCTTATACAATGACTGTTAGTTTTTACTTCGCGGCAGCAACGCCGCTTTTCCAGTAAGTTCGCACCCAAACACCATGTTATGATTCCTTCTTATTTGGCTCCTTTATTTGCCGGACAGTCTTACGATAGCAACAATTTCTTTCTTATTGCCGGTCCTTGCGTGGTAGAAAGTGAAGAAGGAGTGATGGAAATAGCCGAAAAAGTATCCGGCATTTGCCGGCGTCTCGGCATTCCTTATATTTTTAAAGCCAGCTATCGCAAAGCCAACCGCACCAGCGCCGCTTCTTTTACCGGCATCGGCGATAATCCTGCGCTGAAAATTGTGCAGAAGGCAGGCAAAGCCTTTGGTGTGCCTACCACCTCAGACATTCATGCACACGACGAAGCCGCGGTGGCTGCGCAATACATAGACATCTTGCAGATACCGGCTTTTCTTTGCCGGCAAACCGATTTGCTGCTGGCCGCCGCCGATACAGGCAAAATCGTAAACGTAAAAAAAGGTCAGTTTACCAGTGGTGAAGCCATGAAGTTTGCCGTAGATAAAATACGCAAAGCGGGCAATGATAAGGTAATACTTACCGAGCGCGGAAACAGCTTTGGCTATCAGGATTTGGTGGTTGATTACCGCAACATTCCTCATATGCAGCAGCACAAAGTGCCGGTGGTGATGGACTGCACGCACAGCCTGCAGCAGCCTAACCAAACGAGTGGCGTAACGGGTGGCAACCCACAGATGATTGGCACTATTGCCAAAGCTGCCATTGCTGTGGGCGCCGATGGCTTGTTCATTGAAACGCACCCTAACCCGGCGTGTGCCTTAAGCGATGGCGCAAACATGTTGCAACTGTCATTATTAGAAGGTTTGCTGGAAGGCTTGGTGAAGTTGAGAAGGGCAGTGGTGGAGATAAATTAATGACCATCTATAATTATTAAAAGCGCCGGTAAAGACTTACCGGCGGTATCAAAAGCTGCCATCAGAAAACGATGGCGATTACATCCAACTTATCAGGATCAACATTAATCTCTGCCAAATACATACGTAGCAGCAGCAGGGAGCGTTTCTTTTCTGTCCTGTATTTTTGTTATTGAGAAGCAGGTATTATTTTTAAGCCTGCATCCCGGCTTACAATACCCAACACTTATCTTCGTTTTTATTCACTTGTATGAAAAACCAATGGCGGCTGCTTGTCATCGTGTGTAGTTTCATTTGCGCGGCGCAAGCGCACGCACAATTCCGGGTTTACTCCAACGAATTTCTCAACATTGGCGCCGGTGCGCGGGGTTTGGGCATGGGTAGCACATCGGTAGCCTCTGCCGCCGATGCTAATGCAGGCTATTGGAACCCGGCAGGTTTAGCCAATGTTACCGATCATCCTTCTTTGTCTGCCATGCATGCCGAGTATTTTTCGGGCATTGGCAAATACGATTTTATTTCGGCAGCCTTCCCCATTGCCGGCGAAAAGCGGCGCACGCTGGGCATTTCGGCGCTTCGTTTTGGGGTGGACGACATACCCAATACGCTGTATCTCGTGCAGCCCGATGGCAGTTTGAACTATAACAACATCACTACGTTTTCTTCGGCAGATTACGCTTTCTTATTATCGTATGCGCAGGCGGTGATAGATGAAGAAGACCGGAAGCTAAGCTTTGGCGGTAATGCTAAAATCATTTACCGCAAGGTAGGCTCGTTTGCCAATGCCGTAGGCTTTGGCTTTGATGCGGGCGTAATGTACCGCACGGGCAACTGGCGCCTGGGAGCTGCCGCGCGCGATGTAACCACCACGTTCAACGCGTGGAAGTTTTCGTTTTCGGACGAAGAGAAGCAGGTGCTTTACCTGACGGATAACGACATCCCGGTAAAATCTACCGAACTAACGGCACCCCGCCTGGTGCTGGGCGGCGCTTACAACTTTCGCTTTAGCGATAAATTTCACCTGCTGGCAGAAGCGGATTTAGACATGACGTTTGATGGCAGGCGCAACACCGTTATTAGTGCCGACCCGATAAGCATTGACCCGAAAGTGGGGCTGGAAGCGAATATTAACAGCGTGGTGTATGTGCGGGCGGGCATTTCTAATTTTCAGCAGGGGCTGAAGGATGGTGATACGCTAAACAAGCAAAAGGTTTGGATCTATCAGCCGAGCGTTGGTGCGGGCTTTCATGTGGGAAATGTGACGATTGATTATGCCTTTACCAACCTGGCCAACCAAGGCAACCCGCTGTACACGCATGTATTCTCGTTGCGGCTGGATTTGGTTAAGAAGGATGAGTGATTTTATGTACGATGTTAGATGTAGGATGTATGATGTGCGATATGTGGTGAGTAGTCCATTATTATACATAACTAATTGGGAGGTAAAGGAAAAAGATAGCGGTGTAGGAGAGAAGCAGGAAAAAACAGTGGGCTAAGGAGTGAAAAATGTGGGCTAAAAAATGAGAAATATGGGCTAAACAGCGAGAGAAATGGGCTGTTTTGTGACGGAAATGGGTCAAAAAATGGCTTTAGTGGGTCAAAAAATCGGGGATCTGGGTCAATTCATTATGCTTCCTGGTAAAGAAATGCTACTATTGGTTTTGGAAAATTAAGGCTGCGGTTATTCATTCAACCTAACTAACCAAAATGATGCGATGGAGGAAAGCCAGTGCCGGAGGGCGGAAAATAGGATAATACTGATGGCGCAAACGAAGTTTCGCCCTTTAATAAAACGAACTGTGATGAAGAAATCTACACTCTTATTGCTTTTGATAAGTTGGCTGGGCGTTGCCAAAGCGCAGTACAACAATGAGTGGATAGACTTTTCCAAAACCTACTACAAATGTAAAGTGGGGCAAACCGGCTTGTGCCGTATTGGTGCAGATGTGTTAGCAGCCAATGGTTTGGGCACTGTGCCGGCAGAAAGTTTTCAGCTGTGGCACAACGGGCGGCAAGTGGCAATTTATACCAGCACACCAACCGGCATTCTGCCTACGGGTGGATACATTGAGTGGTGGGGCGAGATAAACGACGGCTCGCTCGACGACAAACTATATAAGAACCCGGCGAATCATCTGAATAAAACCTATAGCCTCATCTCTGATACGGCAGCTTATTTTTTAACGGTAAATACAGGTGGCGCTAACCTCCGCTACAGCAACGAGGTGAACGATGTGCAGAACAACACGCTGCCCCCCGATCCTTATTTTACTTATACTTACCAAAGCGATTTCAGACAGAAGATTAACCGCGGTAAGGGGTTGTATTACGGGCAAACTATTTATTCATCTACGTATGATGTGGGCGAATTCTGGAGTTCGGTGGATATACCGGACAACACTTCGGACACAGTGGTGATGAATAGCCTAAATGTATATAGTGCAGGCAATGGAGCAACGCTTTCCGTATCGGCAGCGGGTAACTCGTCGGGTGGCAACAACCGCAAGCTGAATGTGAGTTTGAACAATGTTCCCTACATCACCCAATCACTGCCGGCTTATAATAGCGGTACGTTTACGGCCGGCATTCCTCTGTCGGCACTAACCTCCGGCACGGCTACCGTTACTATTGCCAATCAAAGCAGCGATAACAATGCGTTTGATTATCTCGTGGCAGGCACAGTACACCTTACTTATCCGCACTCCTTTAACTTCGGCGGAGCAAAGCAATTTGCTTTTACAGTAGCGGCTTCGGGCAATGGAAATTATTTAGAAATTACCAACTTTAACGGCGGCAGTGCAACGCCGGTGCTATATGACCTTACCAACTACAAACGGTATGTTGCCAGCACAGGTACGCCAGGTGTACTAAAGTTTAAAATATCCGGCGCTTCTGCCGGCCAGTCCATTTCGCTGGTGCTGGTAAATGAAGAGACAGCAAATATTACTGCCATCACTTCACTTGCAAAACGAAACTTTACCGATTATAGCTTAGCGGCCAATCAGGGCGATTACCTGATTCTTACCAATGCCATTTTGCTTTCCGGCGATAACGCGGTGGAGCAATACCGCCAATACCGCAGCAGCGCAACGGGCGGTGGCTATAATGCCAAGATTTATGAATCGGATGAACTGGTAGATCAGTTTGCCTTCGGCATTAAAAAACATCCGTTGGGCATTAAGAACTTTTTGCAGTATTCGCGGAATGTATTTGCCGCGAAGCCCAAATTTGTTTTCATCATTGGCAGAGGCACTACATATGATGCATACCGCAGTTTTGAATCGTCGCCTTTTGCCAACCAACTAAACTTAGTGCCTACGTTTGGCTGGCCTGCTTCGGATGCCATTTTAGCCTCCAACACACTCGACCCGGTGGCAGCTACGCCCATTGGAAGATTATCGGTAGTAAGAAACAGTGAGGTGAAGGATTACCTGCAAAAAATAAAAGAATACGAGCAGCAACAGGCCAACACCACACAAACCATAGATAACAAGGCCTGGATGAAAACGGTGGTGAATGTGACAGGTGCGAATACCACATCGGAAGACATAGAACTAACAGGCTATCTCAATAAATACGGCAACCTTTTAAAAGACACGCTGTTTGGCGGCGACCTGCACAGCTTCAATAAAACCACCAGCGGCGAAGCCACGCCCATCACGGATGCAGAATTAACGACGTTGTTCAACAGCGGCATCAGCATCATTAATTATTTCGGGCATTCTTCTTCTACCACGCTTAACTATAACCTGAACGACCCGAACACTTACAACAACCAGAATAAGTATCCTTTTTTTAATGCCAGCGGCTGCGATGCAGGCGATTTTTTTGGCTACGACACCACGCGTTTTACGGTGCTGAGCTCGATTGCAGAAAAGTATGTGCTGGCGCCGGAACGCGGTTCTATTGCTTTGCTGGGTGCTACCAGTTTTGGGGTGGGCGTGTGGATTGATTATTACAATACTGGCTTCTACCGAACCTTTTCCAATGGAGGCTACAACCAGAATGTGGGCGTAAGCATGTCGGCAGGCACCAGCAATTTGCTATCGCAAAGAACCTTCGGCGATTTTGACTCAACCACCAAATATTTACATGCTGAACAAACCGTGCTGCATGGCGATCCTGCTATCAAAATCAATTCGTTTGCGAAGCCGGATTATACGATAGAAGAACCAGGCATTGTGATTAACCCAACAGTGGTTTCGGTGGCAAACAGTACCTTCAACATAAAAGCTTATTTCTACAATATCGGCAAAGCCACCGGCGATTCGGTTCAGGTAACCATCAAACGCCAATATCCCGATGGAACAATTGAAACCCTGGTAGACAAAAGAATCCGCGCCGTGCGATACATCGATTCACTGTCGCTGGACGTACCCGTGGTTGCATCGCGTGACAAAGGACAGAACAAAATCATTGCGAGTATTGACGATGCCGCCCGGTACGATGAACTGAGCGAGGTGAACAATACTGCTACCAAAACATTTTTGATTTATGAAGATGCGCTGACGCCGGTATATCCGTATAACTATTCCATTGTAAACAAAGGTGGCATCAAGCTCGCGGCTTCCACTGCCGACCCCACGCTTCCTTCACGGCAATATGTAATGGAGATGGACACAACCACTTTATTCAATTCCTCTTTTAAAGTAAGTAAAACGGTTACATCTTTAGGTGGTTTGGTAGAGTTCGATCCCGGCGTTTCATTCACTGACAGTACGGTGTATTACTGGCGGGTAGCGCCGGCACCTGCAGCGGGCGAGACTTATCGCTGGAGCAGCGCTTCGTTTATTTATATAACCAATTCTTCGTTTGGTTACAATCAATCACATTTATACCAACATCTTAATTCGACTACCAGCCGCATTTACCTTGACAGTGCCAGCCGTTTGTGGAAGTATATTGACCGGCAATCATCACTACAGGTAACCAATTCTATCTATCCTGTAAGCGGTACGCTGGACGGAGATTTTGAAGTGCGCGTGAATGAGAACATCATTACGCAGAGCGCATGTTTAGGGCATTCGGTGATCTATAACATCTTCGACCCGGTAACGCTAAAACCGCTGATTAATCAAACCATTCCCTCAGTAGTTGATGCTGGTGGCAATCACGGCAGTTTTATGGGAAGTGCGCAATCCTGTGGTCATCTGGGCAATCTTTATAATTTCGAATTCAGTTATCTTGATACCACCAGCCGCCGCAAAATGCGCGACTTTATGGACTGGATTCCGGCAGGATATATTGTGACGGCACGCATTATTTTCGACCAGCCGTATGAGCAAAACCCTTTCGCGGCCGATTATAAAAAAGATCAGCAAACCTATGGCGTTGGCAATAGCTGGTACGATAGATTAGTAGCAGCCGGCTTTACGCATATTGATTCGTTTTCTTACCCCAGAACCTGGGCATTAATCTACCAGAAAAACACGCCTTCATTTGAAGCCACGCAGGCGTTCAGTGCTGGCTTGAGTGATAAAATTACAGTGAACCGGACTATCCTTTCGCCGGATAGTTTAGGCTTTATTACGTCGCCCGTATGGGGACCGGCAAAAGCCTGGAAGTCGGTGAAATGGAGAGGGAAAATATTAGATGCTTCTGCCGGCGACAAGGCAACGGTAGATGTGATTGGCGTAACGGCAAATGGAAGCAAGCAAACGCTTTATTCACTCTCTTTTGCACAACAGGACTTTGACATCAGCAGTATAGATGTAAAGCAATATCCTTCCATCCAACTGCAGATGCGCAATGCTGATAGTCTTCATTATACGCCTTATCAATTGCAATACTGGCGCGTATTGTACGATCCTGTGCCGGAAGGTGCATTAAGCGCAACTGTAGCTTATGCATATAAGGATTCGCTGGCAGTGGGCGAAATTTTGGATGGTAAAATCGGGTTTAAGAATGTAAGTGATGTTGCGTTTGCCGATAGTATAAAAGTAAATGCTGTTGTCTACAACAAGAGCAATGTGCCAACCGTGATACCTGTAAATCCAAATCCACTGAAGAAGCTGGCACCGGGTGATACGGCAACCATTCACTTTACTATCAACTCTAAAGATTACAGTGGCACCAATACATTTTATTTAGACGTGAACCCGAACGGCGACCAGCCCGAGCAAACGCACGACAACAACTTTTTCTACAAAGGCTTAACGGTAAGCACTGACATCTATAATCCGTTGCTTGATGTAACGTTTGACGGTGTGCATATTTTGAACAACGACATTGTTTCTTCCAAGCCTTACATCACGGTGAAGCTGACGGATGAATCGAAGTATTTGCTGCTGAACGATACATCATTAATTAATGTACAATTGTTATATCCCGATGGCTCGCTGCACAAATACAATTTCAACAGTGATACGCTGCGGTTTACGCCGGCAACATCGGGTGGCAACAACGTGGCGACAGTAGAGTTCCTGCCTTATCTGCCCAATGATGGCGAGTATAAATTAATGGTAAGCGGCAAAGACCGGAACGGCAACAGCGCGGGCAACACGCAATACAGCGTCAGCTTCCAGGTAATTAATAAGCCGATGATTTCAGACTTGTTCAATTATCCGAATCCGTTTACCACTTCTACGGCATTTGTGTTTACGGTAACGGGCAGCCAGGTGCCGCAAAACCTGCGTATCCAGATATTGACCATCACAGGAAAGATTGTAAAAGAGATAACAAAGGAAGAGTTGAGCGATGTTCATATCGGACGAAACATAACGGAGTATAAATGGGACGGCACTGACCAGTATGGGCAGAAGCTAGGCAACGGTGTATATCTCTACCGCGTGATTACCAACTTAAACGGCAAATCGCTAGATCATTTCGCTATTAAAGATGTGGATGGAAACAATGTGAATACCTCGCAGTACTTTAATAAGGGTTATGGTAAGATGTATTTGATGCGGTGAGAATAGAACACGGACTTCGTGCACAGATAAAGAAGGATTGTATTCTTGAGTATAGGCAAGTAAAAAGTGCTGAGCAGCTAGCTCAGCACTTTTTACTTAATAAAAAACTAGAGTTAGCACCGGCAACCATTGGCTTCAGCAGGTTCACAATACGGTTGTATTTGCCAGCACCTTAATCAAGCTATCGAATTTAATGACCGAACAGGTGTAAATAAGAGAACTCTAAATGAATAAACTAAGTCTTTTATTAAGCTAATCTCAGTATCACATGTATCGGCGTAAGCAGAGGAGGTTTGATCCGGATTTTTGTCTATGAATCATCACCGTCTTTGGTGCAGGAAGAAAACAAAAATATAAAGGCAGTAGCGGACAGAAGTAACGAATTTTTTGAGTTGACTTTTTTTGAGAAAATGAAGACGAATGGATATACAGTAAAAAGGAAGTTGCGGTTTTGCAAACATAAAATGCAGGATATAAGTAAGTACGGTTTCAAAAGATACGCTTGTTCATTCTCAATGTTAGGACCGTGCGTGCTTATCTTTAAAACATGAAAATCTTAAACGCTGACCTCGTTGCGCTTACTGAAATCAAACTCTATTTTTTAGATCCGCCCACTACATTTAAGCTGGCTCAGTATGCAAGCGAGCGACTAACAAAAGCGATAGAGATTTTGAAAAAATATCCCTTTGTGGCAACAGATTTTAGGGACAAACTGGAAACTCTGCAGCAGCAAACAAAAGAGTCTTCTCTTCCGATGCAGGAATTAAAAGAGAGATTAAAGGAAGCCGGAAAAGAGATTGCCGCCATCACAAACAAATAAAAGCGACGGCATTATTCCTTTTTTAACAATCTGCTTTCCCTTTCTGATACAGAAACAAAGACATGGCGCAAGTAAAACGCTCATTATCAGCACTTTTTCTTTTGGCACTTCGCTTGGCTTAATAGCACGTCCTTTTCATGTGATTCTTTTTTGTTTTACTAAGAACCGCAACTAAAATTACTACTGCTTAACTTGTAAAGCCTGTCTTTTTTAAGACGGGCTTTTTTATTAAAAATGGTCAACTGTAGTATTGAAATACAATGCAATTGACCGTATCATGCCAGCGCGATGTCCAGCACCTGCTGCATAGTTTTTACATAATGGAAATTGACGCCTTTGATAAACTCGCTGTCTATTTCATTCACGTCTTTTTCGTTGAGGTAGCACATAATAATATCCCGGATGCCGGCACGTTTGGCAGCCAATACTTTCTCTTTGATACCACCTACCGGAAGCACTTGACCACGTAGCGTAATTTCTCCCGTCATAGCGAGATACGACTTTATTTTTTTGCCGGTAAAAGCCGAAGCCAGCGAGGTAAGCATGGTGATGCCTGCACTTGGCCCGTCTTTCGGCGTAGCACCTTCAGGAATGTGGATATGAATATTCTTTTTAGTAAAGGCATCAGTGCTGATGTTGTACTTCTTTGCGTTCGACCGCAAATAAGTATAAGCTGTAGTGGCGCTTTCTTTCATCACATTACCGAGGTTGCCGGTTAGTTGTAAATCGCCTTTCCCCTCGCTTAATGCTGTTTCAATAAACAGGATATCACCACCAACATACGTCCAGGCCAAACCAACAGCAACACCCGGCATGTTAGCCGTTTTATAGATCTCGTTGCTGTAGCGCTGTGTGCCTAAAATGTCTTCCACATCGGGCACGGTAAGAGGCGATTTCACTTTGCCATTCACAGCAAAATCTCTTGCTTGGTTGCGCATGATCTTGGCAAGCTGCCGGTCCAGCTCGCGCACGCCGCTTTCGCGCGTATAACTTTCAATGATCTTCTCCAGAACCTTGTCGCCGATGCGGAGATTCACTTTGCCCAGCCCATGCGCTTCTTTTTGTTTAGGCACCAGATGCCGACGCGCAATTTCTACCTTTTCTTCAATGGCATAACCACCAAGATTAATGATCTCCAAACGGTCGCGCAACGCGGGCTGAATGTTTTGCAGATCGTTCGCGGTAGCGATAAACAATACTTTACTTAAATCGTATTCAAGTTCGAGGTAATTATCGTAGAACGTATTATTCTGTTCAGGATCGAGCACTTCCAGCAAAGCCGAAGACGGATCGCCGCGGAAGTCGTTGCCAATCTTATCTATCTCATCCAGAATCATCACCGGGTTAGATGATTTTACCTTACGCAGGTTTTGTAAAATTCTGCCTGGCATTGCGCCAATATAGGTTTTGCGGTGACCGCGGATTTCGCTTTCATCGTGCAAACCACCGAGGCTTAACCTTGCATACTTTCTGCCTAACGCATGAGCCACACTTTTGCCTAAAGACGTTTTGCCAATGCCCGGAGGACCTACAAAACAAAGGATCGGGCTTTTAAAATCACCCTTCAATTTCAGCACGGCAAGATATTCGAGGATGCGTTCCTTTATCTTTTTCATGCCATAGTGGTCTTCATCCAGTACTTGTTCGGCACGGGCTAAGTCGTAATTGTCGTAGGTATATTCATCCCAAGGCAAATCGAGCAGCAAATCCAGATGATTGTACACAATAGAATAGTCAGGCGTGCTTGGGTGCATACGTTCCAGCTTGGCCACATTGGTTTTGAAAGCCTGCTTAGCGGCATCGGGCCACTTCTTGGTTTCGGCCTTCTTCTTCATCTCCGCCACTTCGCGGTCGTTGCTTTCGCCGCCCAGTTCTTCTTTGATGCTTTTTATCTGCTGCTGCAAAAAATATTCGCGCTGCTGCTTGTCTATCTCTGTGCGCGTTTTAGTGGTTACTTTGTTTTTTAGCTCGGCAAACTGAAGCTCGTTTTGTAGCAAACCCACAAGCGTTTCTGCCTGTGTTTTCACATCCATAATTTCCAGCAGGCGCTGTTTTTCGGCCAAATCACTGTTCAGGTTACTGCCCACAAAGTTGATGAGAAATGAAGCATTCTCTATGTTGCGAAGAATGATGGAAGCTTCAGTAGGCATGTTGGGCGATAGCTGGATGATTTGCGTAGCCAGGTCTTTGATGGTACTGATGTAAGCTTCAAAATCTTTTTCGTCCGGCACTTCGCTTTCCGTAAGCAATTGAATCCTGGCTTTAAAATACGGTTCTTCTTCTACAATGCTAATCAACTCAAACCTTCTTTTGCCCTGTATAATCACCGTAGTGCCGCCATCGGGCATTTTAATGAGCTTCACAATTTTGGCAATGATGCCAATCTTCGCAAGGTCTTCAAAGGCGGGGTCTTCTATATTGGCGTCTTTCTGCGCCAGCACACCCACCAGCTTGTCAGCTTTATAAGCATCCTGCACCGCCTTAATGCTTTTATCCCGCCCTACAGTAATAGGCAGCACTACGCCGGGAAACAGCACGGTATTGCGAAGCGGCAGCAGGGGCAGCACATCAGGCACCACCAGGTCCTTGTCTGCCTCCATATCGTTTTCGTTAATGGGTATGATGGGTAGAAACTCAGCATCTTCATCGGCGCTGAACCGAAATGTATTATTATCCATGTTTATTATCGTGGTGTTGTAGTAGTCAATCTGTCATTCCCCGGTATTACTAAAAGGTTAACGACAGCAGAAACGCTATAAGTCAATCGGAATGCCAAAGGGCGGCAAGATATAGATATTGCACAAATTGGCGGTTTGCAAAGAATGGATAGCAGTTCAAAATGCTTTAAACGGGGTGGGTATTGGTTGATACCCTTTTCTGAAATAAGAAACCGCTCCTCGGCTACAAAAGGGGTTTTGATAAATAGTATACGAAACGTAACCCGGATGCATAAGCAGGAATAAAGTCACTCAGGAAAGTACATTGCTTACAGTGCTCACCAGCGTAGATAAATCAAAAGGTTTAGCTACATATCCTTCCACGTTCAGGCTTTGTGCAATTTCTTTACCATCCCGGCTGGCAGAAAAAATAATGATTGGAATGCTCTGCGTGTCTGGGTTGCTTTTCAACTGGCGCGCAATGTCTTCGCCGTTCACCAGCGGCATCCATAAATCCACCAGCACCGCATCGGGTTTTTCGGTTAATACCCGTTGTATCATATTTACGCTATGCAGTTCAGGTATTACATCGAAATTGTGCATACTTAATAAGATAGATACCATATCGAGGATACCCTCGTCGTCGTCACAAACCAATATTTTTTTATTCATTTTCTCCGTTTTGTTTAATGGGTAAGGTGAAGCTAAAAGTAGAGCCTTTGCCATATTCGCTCTCCACCCACAGGTACCCTTCGTGTTGTTTAATGATTTGCTCGCACACATACAAGCCGATGCCGATGCCAGCATAATCTTTCTGCGTTTCCTGCGCGCGGTAAAAGCGCTCGAAAATTCTTTTCTGATCCGTTGGCTTGATGCCAACGCCAAAGTCGGTTACCGATACTTTAATGAAATTGTTTACACGGCTTACATATACGTTTATGTCTTTGCTCTGCGGCGAATATTTCGCTGCATTCTGCAGCAGGTTCACAAATACCTGTTCTATTCTTTCCTTGTCGCCGTAGTACGACAAGTCAACAGCGCGCAGAATATGAATGGTATGGGTTTCGGTGCCCGTTTGCATGCTTTCTACGCAGCCCCTCACCATTTCATCAAAGTCGAAAAGGGTTTTGTGCAGTTGGATGTGCCCGGCTTGTATGCGTGATACATCCAGCAGGTCGGTAATCAGGCTGTTCAGCTTTTCCACGTAGAGATTGCTCTTCTGCAGGGTTTCCAGCAGCTTTTCGTTGTTGCCCGTTTTCAGCAGCATTTCAATTAACTGGTTATAGCCTTTTACAGTGGTGAGCGGTGTGCGCAGCTCGTGGCTGGCGATGCTCAGAAAATCGTCTTTGCGCTTTTCGTTCTCCTTAAACTGCGTTATATCCTCCATGGCCAGCAGAATGCGGTCTTTAAAGCGGCCTTCCGTTTCTATGCGGCGGGCATTCAGCACCATAAACTTCTTACCGGTACTTTCCAGGTCGTGCGCCATTTCAAATCCTTCAAACGGGTTGTTCTTCGGTAGCACAATTTCCAGCAGGCTTTTCAGGTCGGGGATATTCCATTTGCCGCCGTCCAGGTCGAAAAGCGATTTGTTCAGCACCTGCTGCGGCGCCAGCCGGTAGGTTTTGAAGAAAAACTGATTGGCACTAACAACAGTAAAATCTTTATCCAGCACCAGCAGGCTTTCGCGGACGGTTTCGATGATGCTTTTCAGATAGTCTTCGCTTTCTTTCAGGTAGGCAGTGCGGTCTTCTACCCGCCGTTCCAGCAATTCTTTTTCGGTATGTAGCTCCGCCTCGGCGTTTTTGCGCGCCGTAATATCGTTTTGTACGCCGATAAAATGCGTTACCTCGCCTTCCTTATTTTTTACCGGCGACATATATAGCTCGTTCCAGAACAGGCTGCCATTCTTTCTATAATTGCGCAGCTCTACCACACATTCTTCTCCTTTCTTTACAGCTTCTGCCAAAACAGACCTTGCCGCTTGCCCACGATCTTCGCCTTGCAGAAAGCGGCAATTGCGGCCAATAATTTCGTTGTAGGTATATCCGCTGATGCGGGTAAATGCTTCATTAGAATAAATAATCGGGTTGTCGGGCTGCCGGTTATCGGTAAGAATGATGCCCGAGCGGGAAGCCTGCAGGGCAAGCATCAGTAATTCATAATCCTGGGCTAACGATTCGTGAGAAAGCGGGAATTCGCTTCTATCCATTCCAACGTTTTTGCCAAAACACGCAAATCCTGCACCAATACCCCACATAAAAGAAGGCGTAGGTGTCTATCCTCTTTTTACACCGTTGTTCATTATCTTAAAACAAAAAAGGGGTTTGAAACCTTTGCCGCTTCAAACCCCTCGGTATTTCTTTTTTTTATCCTTTCTTACACAAACTCCACCGTCCACTCGCCCTTTACATCGGCGCTGGGGTTATACACCATCAGGTAGCGGTTAGAGAGGTCGCCCAGCTCTTCTACCGGCACGGTGAGGCTTTGCCCGGCGGGCACTTTTATTACTTTATCGCCGGTGGGCTTTGCATCTTTTTGCGCAGCGAGGTAAAACCATTGCTCCACTGCACTATCGTTGCCTTTCAGCTTCAGTTTGTCGCCGGCGGCAAAGGTGTGCACAAGAATATTTTTGTAAATGCCGGGCTTGGTGCTGCCGGTATAAATCACCTGCGTGCCTTCGCGCAGCGCCACCTGGTCGAAGAAATAGCAGATGGCATCGCTGTCGGCCGGGTTGGCTTGTATAATGCCGCCGAGGTTGGCATATTGCCCTACACACATCTCCACCCGCGCCTTTTCTACGGCTTCGCTGGTGAGGGAGGTGTTGCCTATGCTTTGCTTTTGGCTGTCGAACGCTTTCTGCAGATCGTTGTAAAAGCCGGTTATCTCGGTGTTCGTGTCTTTCAGCTTCGGGTCTTTAGCAGTGGCTTCGCCCAATACCTTCACGGCAGAGAGGATGTCTTCCTGTTTGCCATGCTGAAACGGCTTTCTGCCGTGTGGCAGCAGTGTTTTGTAAACCGAGGTTTTATCGTCATAGATATTTTGAATGGCAATATCCCACTTGCCAATTTTGGTGCCGCGCAAAAGCAGCAGCAGGTTGTTGAAATCTATTGTTTGCCCCAGTTGGCTACCCCCTTGCCCCTTCCAGGCGTTGTAGGCAGTCAGCAGGTTGTTGTGCAAGGGAGTATAACGGTCAATCAGTTCATCATACACAAGGTCGCCGGTTTTGGTTTTTAATCGTTCCAGATGAAAAGTAGAAATGCGGATAGCCAGGCGGTACGAGCCATCTGTAACCGTAAGCATGGGGTTAATAGCGTAAATCCAGGAGCGCTAAAAAGGCGTAGCAATTATAATTTTTTGGTTAAATAATGCAATAAAAATAAAAAATCCCCCGGATGAAATGCTTTCGCGAAGGCACTTTTTTCTCCTTTTTTCGGCCGAGCAGGGCTCGGTTTTCCGGAACAAGTTTGGGCGAAGGGATGGAGCCATTCCGGAAAATCGCACTGTTTTCATCCGGTCGGCCGAAGCCATTCCGGTTTTCCGGATAGGGTTCGGCCGGTTAGTTATATCCTTTTCGGTTTTCCGGAACGCTTCCATCCGGTCGGCCAAACTCGTTTCGGAAAACCGAAAGGTATGCAGTAAGAAGGTTGAGCTGTTTTCGGGGAAAGTGTCGCTTTCTATGCGCTATTGGGGCATCCGAAACGTAAAGCAGGTTTTTTCGTTGGCAGAAGAAACGGAGAGGGTACCGCCGTGCGCATGGGCAATTTCGGAAGCGATGTATAGCCCCAGCCCCAAGCCCTGACTTAACTGTTTGCTGTCGCCACGGTAAAAAGGCTCGAAAATGTGCTGCCTCACTTCGGGCGAGGGCGGCTTGCCGCTGTTGCACACCGATAAGGAAAATTCGGTATCGTCGCTTGCTGCCTGCACCGCCACAGGGCTGTTTTTATCGCCGTGCGTAATGGCGTTGCTCAGCAGGTTCGAGAACAGTTGCGCTATCTGCCGGCTATCGCAATCAATAGGTGCGGAGAACCGGAATTCGGTTTCAATCTTTTTTGCAGGATACCCTATCTGCAGTTCGGCAATTACCTGCCTGAGGGTGCTTTCTACCGGCGCGTTGGCTGTGCGGTTGAGGCTGATGCCGCCGCCAAGCCGCCCGCGGGCAAAGTCGAGAATGTTTTCTATCATTCCGTTAATGCGGTAGGTGCTGTTGCGGATGAGGGTAACAAACTGCTGCGCTGCCGGTGGCTCCAGCGGCATTGTCTGCAGCACCTGTGCGCTGCTGGAAATGGCATTTACGGGGTTGCGCAGGTCGTGCCCCAGCACGGCAATAAACTGCTCACGCAGCTCGGCCGTTTTCTTTTCGTCCAGCAGGCTTTGTTTTGCGGTTTCCAGTTCCTGCACGGTGCTGATGTGGTAGGCAATCAGGTCGGCAAAAAGGGTAAACATCTCGAACGTGCGGCTGTTTTTTAAATTGGCCGGCTGAGGATCGAGTGCGCAGAGTGTGCCAAAGAAGTCGCCACTCTTCAGGTAGATGGGCACCGATATATAACTTTGAAAGCCATACAGGGCAGGCGTGTGGTGGCAGGCATATTGGTCATCTTCGGCTACATGGTCTATCACTACGGCTTTGCGGTTGGTGTTCACTTCATGGCAAAGCGTGCTTTCCAATGGCAGCTCGCCGCCCGGTGCCAGTCCCAGCAGGATGTCATCTTTTACAGCGCAGGCTACCCAGTGTTCAGGGGTAACGCGGGCTACGGCGGCAAAACCCATCCCGGTGGTGCGGCACACCACATCAAGTATTTGTCTTACGGCCGTAATGCCGCTGATGATTTCAATATCTTTTTGAATGTCTGGTGGCAGATTGCTCATTCCGGCTGCATATTACTGGTAAAAACAAAATGGGGGTTAACATTGAACAAGCAGTAGTAAGGATTTGTAAAATAAAAACTTTACAATCAATTTTTTCAAAAAAATTAATGGCTGCCGCCTGCCCGGCCCGGAAAGCTTTGGTTCAGATTGCTGTTTAAGCAAGAAGCGCAAGCGGCAGTTTTTTATACAAATACAAACCGGCATTTTATTTTCTATGGTACTTTCGAACAGCAAAAATTATTTCGGTTGGCTAACGATAATAAAGACTGGTTTTACGAAAGCGAAGAGTTTCAGAATTATTTTAAAGGCGGCTCACGCTCGCTGCTGCTGAGGGCAAACCTGCCTCATTTTACCATCCTGGCGGTTAGCGATGCCTATCTGGCGCTGGTGCAGAAGGAGCGGGACGAAGTGCTGGGTAAAGATTTGTTCGATGTATTTCCCGGCAGTTCTTCCAACCCCTCGGAAAGAAACAGCGTGTTCAGCTCGTTTCAACGGGCGATAGAAAATAAAAAAACAGATGTGCTGCCGGTGTTTCCGTACGAGATTTATAAAAAAGACAGCGGTAAGTGGGAAACCGAATACTGGACAAATAGCAACGAGCCGATTTTTGGCGATGGAGGCGAGGTGGCTTACCTTATTAATACTACCACTAATATTACGCAAAAGCTACACGTTAACCCGGCTTTGCAAAATACCGGTAAGCTGCAGGTCTCGCTGGAGCGGGAGCAGGAACTGAACGAAGAACTGGCTTCTACAGTAGAAGAACTGCGGGCTGTGAATGAAGAGCTTCACGACTCGCAGGGGCGCATGTTTGTTTTGAATAACGAACTGGAGGCGCGCGTAGAAAGCCGCACGCGCGAAATAAAAAACAGCGAAAACCGGTTTCGCTCCCTCATAGAGCAGATACCGGCTGCCATTAATTTGTTTCTTACCACCGACCTGGTGATAGACCTGCCCAATGATAAGATGCTGGAACTGTGGGGCCGCACGCTAGGTGAAGTGGCAGGAAAGCCGCTTGCTGTTGCCATGCCCGAACTGGAAGGACAGCCTTTTATGCAAAAGCTGCGCGATGTGATTTCTACAGGCATTGCCTATTCCAGCACAGAAGAAAAAGCTTTTATACAGCGTAATAGCATGCTGGAGGAGTGTTATTTCGATATCATTTATCAGCCTATTGTGAACGAAGACGGCTCCATTACCAGTTGCCTGCAGATTGCTCACGAGGTGACGGAAGAAGTAGTGTCGCGAAGAAAAATACAGGCTTTAAACGAAGAGTTGGCCGCTGCTAATGAAGAACTGGCAGCCATTAACGAAGAACTGGCCGCCGCCAGCGAAGAGCAGATAGAAACGAACAAACAGCTGGCAGAAGCGATACAGCAATCAGAAATACAGCGGGAACGGCTGAACAACTTTTTTATGCAGGTGCCAGCCGGCATTTGTGTGCTTAGCGGCCCCGAACTGGTATATGATCTGGTAAATCCCGGCTATCAAAAGCTGTTGCCCGGCCGCAACCTGTTGGGCCGCCCTATTTTTGAAGCCTTGCCCGAGTTGGCTGGCACGTCGTTGCAGGATGTGCTGCTGTCTGTGTACCGCACAGGCGAACCGGTAACTTTTCGCGAACTGCTGGTACCCTTGTCTAAATATGAAAATGAGCCCCTGCAAGACCATTACTTTGCGTTTACCTACGCACCCCGGAGAGACGAAAAAGGAGAGACGGATGGTATTCTTGTTTTCTGCTATGAAGTGACCGAACAGGTGAACGCCCGCAAGAAAGTGGAACAGGCCGAAGAAAGCCTACGCATTGCATTGATATCGGCCGGAATGGGTACCTGGTCGGTAGACCTGACAAACGACCTGCTGACTTTGTCAGATAGAGCAAAAGAAATTCATGGTCTGGAGATGCAGCAATCCATTACCCTGCAGGAATCATTTGAGATGATTCAGCCGGAATTCAGAGAAGTTATAAAGTCTGCCGTTACAGGGGCGAAAGAGAAAAACAAATCTTTTAGCGAGGAATATCTTATCAACCCAAAAAACGGCAGCCCGGAAAAATGGTTACGCTCTACCGGGGTAGCCAACTACAATGCTGATGGAAAGCTGACTGCTGTATCGGGTTCTATACTCGACATTACCGAGCAAAAAGAGGATGAGCAACGAAAAAACGATTTTATAGGCATGGTAAGCCACGAACTGAAAACACCGCTTACCTCGCTGAGTGGCTACCTGCAAATGTTGCGGGTAAAAACCGGTAATGATGATGCATTTACTAATAACATGCTGGGTAAAGCCAATAAGCAGATAGGCAAGATGACCACGATGATCAACGGCTTTCTCAATGTATCCCGGTTAGAATCGGGCAAATTGCAGATTAATAAACAACGCTTTGACATGGCAGTGCTGGTAAAAGAAATGGAGGAAGAAACCTTCTCCCTATACAACAGCCACAACATTATTTTTCGCCCGGTAGAAGAAACATATGTAGATGCCGACAGGGATAAAATAGGGCAGGTCATCAGCAACCTCATCAGCAATGCCGTAAAGTATTCGCTGCCTCATACTGAAATAAACGTAGCCTGCGTAGCCATGAACGGTATGGCGCTGGTGAGCATAAAAGATGAAGGCATCGGCATAAAAGACGAAGACAAAGCCAGGCTGTTTGACCGCTATTACCGTGTGAACAATGGTAACCCCACCTCTGTATCCGGATTTGGTATCGGGCTGTATCTCTGTGCCGAAATTATACAGCGGCACGATGGCACTATATGGGTAGACAGCGAAGTGGGCAAAGGCTCTGTGTTTTCCTTTACATTGCCGGTAGAGAAGTAATAACAACGGAACCGAGGACTTGTTCTTTGTCTTCAACTCTTCTCTCCCTTTTAACACGCAGCGGTAGAAAGCAAGCCTTTTGCATAGTATCTTTATACTTCTTCTTTAATACTTCATATTATGGCAACTGCACAGCAAATTCAGGACGCTTATATAGACTATGTGCTCACCAACAACGAGCCGCCAAAATCCGTTTACATCTTCGCGAAAAACATCGGTATTACAGAATCGGAGTTTTATGCTTTTTATTCTTCTTTCATTGGTGTGGAAAAGGCAGTGTGGGCCGACCTTACCACCCAAACCATTGCCGGCATAGAAGCACAGGAAGTATGGGCAACCTATTCGGCACGCGAAAAGGTGCTGGCCTTCTTTTATGCTTACATCGAGCTGCTGAAAAGCCGCCGCAGTTTTGTGGTGTACAGCTTGGGCAAGCACAGTTCAAGAATGCAGATGCCGGATGTATTATCTGATGTAAAAAACATCTTTGAAAACTTTGCGGAAACCACCATTAAAGAAGGTCTGGATAAGGGCGAACTGGCAGACAGGAAGTTCTTTTCGAAACGCTATAAAGATGCGTTGTGGGTGCAGTTTGGCATTATCCTCAACTTCTGGGTGAATGACAATAGCACCGGGTTTGAAAAAACCGACGAAGCTATCGAGAGAGGCATTAATGTAACCTTCGATTTGTTTGAACGCTCGGCGCTGGACAACCTGATTGATTACGGTAAATTCTTTGCCCGCAACAGCAGAAACTTCAGAGAAAAGATGAGGATGTAACAAAAGGAGAATTCGTATTATGAAAGAACAGGAAAGTATACCTACCAGTAAGGTAGCCAGATCGGCAAAGTTTGTAAAAACAGGTGTACAGATAGGTGGCAATTACATTAAGCATTATTCTAAAAAGCTTTTTAACCCCGACCTGACGCGCGATGAGCTGAACGAAGACAATGCAGAAGATATCTACAATTCGCTGAGCGAGCTGAAAGGCAGTGCGCTGAAGATAGCGCAGATGCTGAGCATGGACAAGAACACCTTGCCCCAGGCGTATGTAGATAAGTTTTCGCTTTCGCAATACAATGCGCCGCCGCTGTCGGGTCCGCTTATCATCAGAACCTTTACGCGTAATTTTGGCAAAACACCAGATAAAATATTTGACAAGTTTAGTTTGAAAGCGGCTCATGCGGCTTCCATCGGGCAAGTGCATAAAGCCGAATTGAATGGTAAAGCTTTAGCCGTAAAAATACAGTTTCCCGGTGTGGGCGATAGCATTTCTTCCGACATCAAAATGGTGAAGCCAATTGCGTTCCGCCTGTTGGGCATGAATGAAAAAGAATTTACGGTGTATGTGAAAGAAGTGGAAGAGCGCCTGCTGGAAGAAACCGACTATGAACTGGAAATAAAGCGCTCTATTGAAATATCGGAAGCCTGCGAAGAACTTGACAATATTGTATTTCCGCATTACTATTCCGAGCTGTCGGGGCACCGCGTGATTACAATGGACTGGATTGAGGGGCTGCATTTAAAGGAATTTTTAGCCACGAATCCTTCGGAGGAACTGCGGAATAAAATTGGCCAGGCACTATGGGATTTTTATAATTTTCAACAGCATAAATTAAGAAGGGTTCATGCTGATCCGCACCCCGGCAACTTCCTGATTACGCCAGATGAAAAGCTGGGCGTAATAGACTTTGGCTGCATTAAAACTTTGCCGGATGATTTTTATTATCCGTTCTTTTCACTGGTATCTGCTAATGTGCTGGACAATAAAGAGAAGACCATTGAAGCATTCCGCAAATTAGAAATGATACTGCCCAATGATACGCCGAAGCAGATAGAATTTTATTACAAGATTTATCGCGAGATGATCTTAATGTTTGCCAAGCCCTATGCCAGCGAAAGCTTCGATTTCGGTCGCACCGAATTTTTCGACAGCCTGTATGAATACGGCGAAAGAATATCAAAAATGCCCGAGTTTAAACAAGCCCGTGGCGTGAAGCATTTTATTTATGTGAACCGCACCAATTTTGGTTTGTATAATATTCTGCATGAACTGAAGGCGAAGGTGCGGACGGATAGATACAAGCCGGATTTGGATTGACCCGATCTTTTACGGCCGGTACACTTATATTTTGTTTTACAACCGGCTTGCCCAGGCAAGCCGGTTTTGTTTTATTTAATAAGCTAACGATATATACAGTACTGCATTTGAGAAGGGCTCAAGAAGATACATTGATGTGCTATTGATGTAACTTGGCAACGGTGACATCAAAAGATTACAACTGATGTAGTGTTGTAGCCTCAATTGAAGAATTTGCCGCTTATCCTTTCAGCTTTGTTTTATTTTTATCAATACAAAGGCGCCTGCACTCATGATTAAGATTCCTGCCGCTTTATCACATACCGCTTTTGAAAGCATAGAATACGATTATAATTATTTATCGAACATAGATGCGAAACCTGATGGCAGACTGATTTTTGCGCTACTATAACCGCGTATAAATTGCACAGATGGATTTTAAACAGGAAGCAGCCAACAAAGCAGTTACATTCATTCAAAACAATTTTTCTGTTGGCTTGGGCGCCGGTGCAACCATAGCTTATATGGTTGATTGTTTGCAGGAAACAAAGCCCGATATACAATTGTACACTTCGTCTGCGGCTACTAAAATTTTATTACAGCAAAAGGGTTTTCAGGTACAGGATATTGCTGCTGTTTCGCAGTTGCATATCTACTTTGATGGTTGTGATCAGTTTGACAAAGACCTGAACGCACTTAAGAGCGGTGGCGGCATTCATACAATGGAAAAACTCCTGGCTTCCATGGCGAAAGAGTTTGTGTTAGTGGGCGATGAATCGAAATATGCAGAGCAATTAGGAACAAAGTATCCGCTGGTGTTGGAAGTGTTGCCGCAAGCTTTTTCTTTTGTTCCCGCAGAAGTAAATAGGTTGTTTGAGAATACTAAAACAGTAACCCGTTTGGATGGTAAAACCAACCAACCTTTACTTACCGAAAACGGCAATTACCTGATGGACATCTGGTTTGCAGAACTGCCGGAATTATCACACCTCAATCCATCACTAAAAGAGATTACCGGCGTTGTAGAAACATCGCTGTTTTATAATATGGCAAGCAAAGCTGTTATTGCCAGTGCTGATGGCACAACCGTGCGGCAAAAGTAAAAGATAAATAAACCTATAGTTTTGCGAGCGCAATAACGCTTGTTGCCTGCAGCTAAATACTAATCCATATGAAAGGTCTTTTTATTGTTTCCTGCCTTTTTTTACAAACGATCTGTTTGGCTCAAACGCAAAATGCAGTTGGTATTTTTGATAACCACCAAGACATTGGAAATCCTAAATTAAAAGGCTCGGCTACTTATGATACAGCATCACAAACCTATACCATTACGGGTGCCGGTTCTAACATCTGGTTTAACCACGATGAGTTTCAGTTTGTTTACAAAAAGCTCAGCGGCAATTTTATTCTGACTGCTGACTTTGCTTTTACCGGCGATACCGGCAACGCGGTGGGTCATAGAAAGATTGGCTGGATGATACGCGAATCTACCGATGAAGGCGCGGCCAGCATAAACGCCTGCAAGCACATTGACGGTCTTACGGTGCTGCAATGGCGACCGTATCGCGGCATGTTTATGCGTGACCCGGAAGAGGAATTATTTTATCCGAAACAAGGCGGGCAAACGATGCAGCTTGAGCGCAACGGCAATCAAGTAACCATGCGCATTGCTCACCCCGGCGAGCCTCTGCAAACCGTGGGTACGGCGGAGATTGAGCTGAAAGATTCGGTGTTGGTAGGTCTTTACATCTGTTCGCATGATTCGGATCATACGGCATCTGCCAGAGTTTGGAATGTTCGTATTGACAAGCCCATTATTCATCCTTATACTTCAAACCCTCACGTAGTAACGCCGCCATTAAAAGATGAGTTAGGCTCGCGCTTGGAAATTATGACAGTGGCGGATGGAATGCGGAAAGTGATTCATGAAGGAACAGGACGCTTTGAAGCACCGAACTGGATGCCCGATGGCAGGAATTTATTGTTTAACGAGAAAGGTTCTTTGTACACCATCTCTGTTGCCGGCGGCACACCGCAGAGGCTGAACACCGGCGATGCAGCAACCATCAATAACGATCATGGTATTTCGTTCGATGGCAAGATGTTGGCGATAAGCAATAGCCGCGCAGGTTTATATGGTGGCGGTTCATCCGTTTACATTCTCCCGCTCGCTGGCGGCACGCCAAAACTGCTGACACAAGGCACACCATCGTACTGGCATGGCTGGAATCCGAATAATAAAGAAGTGGCATTTGTTGCGCAGCGCGATAGTTCTAAAATTTACAACATTTACAAAAAAGCTATTAACGGCGGTGCTGAAGTAGCATTGACTCACAACACCAAAGGGCATGTGGACGGACCGGAATATTCGCCCGATGGCAAATACATTTATTACAACGCAAACCCAACGGGTACCATGCAAATCTGGCGCATGAAACCCGATGGTTCGGGCAAAGAGCAGCTAACGTTTGATGAATACCACAACTGGTTTCCGCACATTGCACCAGACGGTAAATGGATCTGTTTTATTTCTTTCCCGATAGAGATTGATCCGGCTTCGCATCCGTCTTATGAACGGGTGATGCTGCGCCTGATGCCGGCTAACGGCGGCGCGCCTAAAGTGATCGCTTATTTATACGGCGGACAGGGCACGCTGAATGTAAACTCCTGGTCGCCCGACAGTAAAAGCATTGCCTTTGTAAGTAACTCGGAGAAAGCACCATAGCAAAACTATCTTTTATAGTTGAGTTATGACGATCAGGCAATGAAGTGGTAGCTTTTAGCTATCAGTTCGTCAATTATGCGGATGAATGAGTAACTTATGTGAATGAGTGAGTGACTTTTGCGAGTGAATGAACGACTTGTAATGATGCGTGAATAAAAAATGCTAATGCCTTAGCAAGAGTAGCGCATTCGTGAGAACTATTTTACAAAGAAAACCGGCGCAGGCACAATTATAAAAAGAGTGTCTGCGCCGGTGGTGCGTTATTTAGTTATACCAAATTCTGTTTAATGTAATTGTAACTTTTGGTAATGCTGATAAAGGGATCACCGGGCGTTTTATCCTGTTCTACAAAGAAGTATTTCATGCCGGCTTTATCGACGTGCTTAAAGATTTCTTTGAAATCAATGGTGCCGCTGCCCACTTCTGCAAAGGCTTTGTCGGGCGTATTGTCCATATCTTTTACATGCCACAGCGGAAAGCGACCGGGATGTGCATTGAATAGGGCTTCCGGGCTTTGGGCTGCTTTTGTAATCCAGTATAAATCCATTTCCATTTTTACGAGATTCTTATCGGTTTGATTGAGTAAGACATCGTATGGATATTGATCGCCCTGTTTATCGAACTCAAAAGCATGATTGTGATAGCAGAACTGGATGTTCGCTTTCTTGCAGATTTCACCCGCTTTGTTGAAGTCGTCGGCAACTTGTTTGTAATGGTCTAAGCCTTTGCGCTCGTTGTCGGATAGATAGGCGCAGACCATGTAAGACAAGCCGAGCGCTGAAGCATCGTCAACGGCTCTTTGCCAGTCGTGTAACAGTGTGCCTTTAACATCGGCGCCGTTCTGCTGTTCTTCACCCAACCGATAATGTCCGCTGCGCAAAGTGAGCCCGTTTTGCTTAGCCAGTTTAGAAAAAGCCGCGGCATCCATACCATAGAAAGTTTCGGTGCCGGTGTAGGTAGCCGTTTCTATGGAATTGTAACCAATGGCTGCCACTTTTGCCAGCGTGCCGGCAGGGTCGGACTGCATAGCATCACGCACAGTGTAGAGCTGCAAACCAATCGGTTTCTTTTTGTGTTTAGAAAACGAAGGAGACAGGAGTATACCAGCAGAAAACAGGGACGTGGTTTTGACAAAGTCGCGTCTGGAAGTCATCGTTATTTGATTTGTGTGAAGTAGATAAAAAGAGAAATCGTTCGCTGTAATGATAAAAGGCAGGACAAATATCGTATAAATAACAAAGCCCCGAAGATACTTCGGGGCTTTGTTTTGTGGGAGTTGACGGGATCGAACCGCCGACCCTCTGCTTGTAAGGCAGATGCTCTAAACCAGCTGAGCTAAACTCCCTTTTTTGATTGGGAGTGCAAATATAGTCGCATCCCTTTTCTACCCAAATTTTTTTTAAAGAAAATTGGCTTTGTGCAATTTCAATGTTGAATGCAATACTTTTGAAGTATGAATGTGAGGAACATAGGGTTCAAGCCGCAACAGGATGAAGAAACAGACCTGCTTGTGTCGGAAGAAACGCCGTTCAGCCTGATTGTGTGGAACGATGAAGTGAACACGTTTGAGTGGGTGATTGAAACGCTGATAGAGGTCTGCCACCATGCGCAGGAGCAGGCAGAGCAATGCGCGATGCTCATTCACACCAAAGGAAAATATGCCGTGAAAAGAGGCGATTATGATACCCTAAAACCGATGTGCGATGCCATTACCGAACGTGGTATTGGCGCTACCCTTGAAACCTTGGCCGACAAATAACCTTTGTCGCAATGCCACTCCACGTATTAGATAGCAAGCTTTGGTTTCCGCCTGCCAACGAGGCGCTGAGCGATGGCTTGCTGGCAATCGGTGGCGACCTTTCCACTGAACGTTTACTCCTGGCTTACCAGAAAGGTATCTTTCCCTGGTATGACGGCAAAGTGCCTCTGTGGTGGTGCCCTGACCCGCGCTTTGTGTTATTCACCCATAAATTGAAAGTGAGTAAAAGCATGAAGCCATTGTTCAACCAAAACAAGTTTGCTTTTACGGTCAATAAAGCCTTCGAAAAAGTGATCCGCTGTTGCATGACGGCAAAGCGAAACGAACAGGACGGCTCGTGGATAAATGAAGATGTAATCAGCGCTTATGGCAAGCTCCATCAAATGGGATTTGCGCATAGCGCAGAAGCATGGATAGACAACAAACTGGTGGGCGGGTTGTACGGAATAAAAATGGGCAATGTATTCTTTGGCGAAAGCATGTTTAGCACCGAAAGTAACGCCAGCAAGTTTGCTTTCATCTGCTATGTGCAGCAACTGGTAGAAGAAGATATTGCACTGATAGACTGCCAGGTTTATACCTCGCATTTAGAAAGCCTCGGTGCAGAGATGATCAGCCGCGAAACATTTCTGCAACTCCTATCTGCCAATATTGGCGGATAGCTGGTCTTCGCTCTTTATCTCTTTTTTCCAGCCCAGTTCTGTTCTTTTATACGAGATGATACGGCTCAATACGCTCTCGTTATTTTCTTTATCCACGCTGGATACAGCGATATAGCAATTCGACCATTCTGCCGGTATCTGCTGATTGTAAATATTAAACGAAAACCGGCGCTGCGAAACGGAATCCACCGCCGAAATGAAGAACGGTGTATTGCCCAGCGTAGCACTGTCGTTCGAAATATACAATACATAGCTTTTAATGGTTTCAGTAGAAGAAGTGTCTTCTACGTTACCTTCAATTTTAATAATGTTCCCGATGGATGTGTTATCATCTTTCGACCTCACAATCTGGGGCGCCGGTGGCGCTGTCGTGTCTATCCAGCTCATGGGTGGAACGAGCGCCGGTGTTTTGTAATAATGATTGCGCAGGCTATCATTAAAGCCATTCGGGTTGCGATAAAAATCTTTGCTGCTGAAGTAAATACTGCCATTGATGTTTGCCGTTTCGCGGGTCAGTTGTATTTCTTCCGGCAGTTCGTCTTTATTGCGCCATGCGGTAGAAGATCCGGCGCGATACAAGGCATGACCCACAAAAATTTGCCTGCCATAACTGTGCTCGCCCCACCAGTTAATGAGCGTTTGATAATCGCACAGTTTATTGCCAATCTCCCAATACAACTGCGGCGCAGCATAATCTATCCAGCCTTCTTTCATCCATAAAACAATATCGGCATACAAATCATCATAATTAGAAACGCCGGCACGCGTATCACTTCCATTTGCATCGGCACTTTGGTTGCGCCAAACGCCAAACGGGCTCACGCCAAACTTCACCATCGGCTTTGCTTCGAGGATCGTTTCGTGGATGCGTTTAATGATGCTGTCGCAGTTGCTTCGGCGCCAGTCTTTTCTGTTCATATTATTACCATACAAACGATAGCTGTTGTAGTCTGGAAAATCCTTACCTGCGGCAGGATAAGGATAGAAATAATCGTCCATGTGAATCCCATCCACATCATAGCGCGTTATAATGTCTTTTACAATGTTGGCTACATAATTAACCACTTGAGGATTGCCGGGATCAAATATTTTCTGCTTGTTGTAGGTAATAAACCAGTCAGGGTGCTGCCTTGTAATATGGTTGGGCGCAATGGAAGAAGTGAATACATTAAATACTGCACGGTATGGATTAAGCCACGCATGAAACTCCATGCCGCGCTTGTGTGTTTCCTCAATCATAAACTGCAGCGGGTCGTAATAAGGCACTGGTGGCATGCCTTGCCTGCCCGTCAGGTATTCGCTCCAGGGCTCATAAGGCGATTGATACAGGGCATCGGCCACAGGGCGAATCTGCATAATCACTGCATTCATGCCATTGCGCTGGTGCATGTTCAGGATGCGGATAAATTCATCTTTCTGTTCCGCAACAGACAAGCCTTTTTTGCTGGGCCAGTCTATGTTTTCAACGCTGGCAATCCATAACGCGCGAAACTCGTATTTGGGCTGGGCAAACAAAGCAACAGACAAGAAGCAGGAAACAAGAAACAAGACGCACGATAGAAGCCATTTCATGAAAAATACCATTTAGAGCCGTATGTTAGGATGCACTATGCAATAAGGAAAAGACGGAACAAAACCTGTAAAGATTGCTTTCTCTTTTCTTTTTCATTTTAATTTAATGCAAAAGAAGGAGCACAGGTAAGAGGAAATAGCATTGGGTAAAAAAAGAAACTGGCAGCAATGATTATAAAGAGTGGTGTTATTGTTCAAAAAAATTTCTCACACCGGCACGTCCGCATTCTATAAACGCATCCACCATTTTACGGGATATGTTTCTTACTCTGCCGGATACATTCATATTACTGATGGTAATGGTGCGATGCAGCAAAGCTGTATCCGATGCTTCCGGGTTGGGCTTATCAATCAGCGTTCGGTATACGGCACCAAAATAATTGCGCACTGTATGAACCGGTATTGGATAATTGCCTTTGTAATGTTTACTGTATTCAATCTGTTCAGGCTTTTCCAGCAGCAAACCCAGTGTTTCTTTGTTCTGTTTTTTCGTTTCGCTCACTACGCAGTCACCATATTTTTCATCATCGAAAATCTGTATGGGGTAGTTGCTCAGTAAGCCGCCATCGCACATTACATGTAGGTTCGCGGTATCGCTTCGGCTGGTTATTGTTCCATCATCCTTCATGTAAACCGGCTCGAAATAAAGCGGCACCGACATAGAGATTCTTACCGCATCTTTTATTTTCATGTCAGGATAAGTTTCGTAAGAAAACACGCGCAGGCATTGGTAGGTAAGGTCGGTTCCTGTGATGTATAAATCCTTATAATGCTTCGCCTCTTTTTGCTCGTGCAACTGGCGAAATGTGATGTTAGCATTGCCGGTTTTATTTCGGATTAAAGTGTCTATCCAGTTGGTTGCCGTTTTGCCTTTAAAGAAACCCAGGTTCTTTTTCAGGCGATGGAAACCGCCCAACACAAAGCCATCAGTAAAGGTTTGTAAAGGAATATTGGCAGCAACGGTTTTCATTTCGTCCATTGTATAGCCTGTAGCCAGCAGCATCGCCTGTATGGCGCCAACCGAAGAACCGCCTACCCGTTGTATATCTTCTAAAATGGCTAAGCTATCCAGCACTTCAAACGCGCCCACATACGCAAAGCCGCGAATGCCGCCACCTTCCATAACAAGATTCTGGTAATGCCGGGATTGAGAGAAAGAGGGGAGTAGTAAGATTGAAAACAGAATACTAAGAAGAGTAGGTTTCAACATAATAAACAACAACGGTATATTGGCTGGCTATGCAAAATCAGTACTACGTTCAATGGTACGGAATGGCATCTTTCAATTACCCATTAACAATAATCAATCACCAATACCTCACTCCTCCCACACCGTCAGCCCCTCGCTGCAATTCGCGCAGATATCAATGTTCTTGCGACTTTGCATCATCTCTCTTCTAAACTGTTTGTAGTTATCGTTGTTCCAGATCTCTTTAAACGATTGCATCTTTAAATTGCCCAACCGGTGCATCGCATCTTTATCAAAGCAGCAAGGCACTACCAGTCCATCCCACGTAATTACGTTCGCATGCCACAGCTTCCAGCAATGGTTGCCCAGCCCGCTCTTGCTCTTCATTTTGCCATCCTTACCCACGCGGTAGCGGCTATATTTGTCTATCGTAGGAATCAGCTGGTGCGGGTCGTTTTCATAGTCATACACCTGCGCCGTCTTAAAACGGATCTGGTCCACACCAATCTCTTTCGCCAGCCGTTTCACGTCTTCTATCTGGTGTTCATTCGGCTTCACCACGAGGAACTGGAAGAACACAAACGGCGTTTTACTATTTAGCTCTTTTTTCCATTTGATAATGTTGCGCGCACCCAGTAATACCTTATCTAAATTACCACCCACCCGATATTGTTTATACACATCCTGCGTGGTGCCATCAATGGAAATGATCAATCTATCTAAGCCGCTTTCTACTGCCTGCTTCGCCTTCTCATCCGTTAGGTAATGCGCGTTGGTAGAAGTCGCCGTGTAAATACCTTTATCGTGCGCATACTTCACCATCTCCAGAAAGTCGGGGTTCAAAAACGGTTCACCCTGGAAGTAAAAAATCAGGTATAGCAAATCCTTATAAATATCATCAATCGTCTGCCGGAAGAAGTCTTTCTTCAGCATACCCGTATCGCGCGTAAAGGCGCGTAAACCGCTCGGGCATTCAGGACAGCGCAGGTTGCACGAGGTCGTCGGCTCAAACGAAACAGAGATAGGATAGCCCCATTGCACCGGCTTCTTCGTCAGTTTCGTCCATTGATAGCTCGTCACCACCTTTGCCGCGTTCCAAAACCGGCGCGGCGTTAGCTTGCCCACCAAGTTCACCGTATCGTTCCAATTGAAATACATGTAAGGCAAAGATAGACGGGGATTCCGGGCGAGGACAGGGATTTTTGGGAGGATAATGTTAAGGTATCTTTTCTTTTCGTTCTAACCGCTCAATATTCAACCTTCAAAAAGGTTTGGTATAATTCTTTGCACTTACGCTGCGTTATCCGTTCAGTTTCCTAAAATCATCCGCACATGAAAACGATACCTGCCTTTGCTATTGCTATATGCCTCTCGCTTGCTGCCTGCAACAATAAGTCGTCCGACAATGGCACTCCTACTTCTCCCGATACCTCAGGCACTTATCCACCCGTAGAAACCAACAGTCCTAACAGTAGTTATAAACCCGCTTTCGAAGGGCAGACCCGCATCCGCGGTGTAAAAACGACTACCCCTTATGAAGGCAAGATCCTCACCGAAAACCTCAAAAGTCCTTGGGGCATTACGCCGTTGCCCGATGGCAGGTTTCTTATCACACAAAAGGAAGGCACCTTTCGCATTGCCACTGCCACCGGTGCGTTAAGCGACGACATCACCGGTGTGTCGCCCGTTAACAGTGCTGGTCAGGGTGGCTTGCTCGATGTGGCTCTGGATCCGCAATTCACTACTAACCATATCATCTACTGGACATTCTCGCAACCCAACCCCGATGGTAACCTCACTGCCGTTGCCAAAGGCACTTTATCATCCGATGAAAAACGCATCGAAAACGCCACCGTCATCTATCGCGCCACGCCTGCCTACAATGGCACGCTGCACTATGGCGGCCGCCTCGTGTTCGACCGCGGTGGCAACTTGTTTGTCAGCACCGGCGAGCGCTCCGACCTTGCCACCCGTCCGCAGGCGCAATGGCTCAATTCTGCCTTGGGCAAAGTGCTTCACATTACCACGGAAGGCAAGCCCGTGCTCGGCAATCCGTTCATCAATGAGGGCGATGCCCGTCCTGAAATCTATTCTTATGGGCATCGCAACGTGCAAAGCCTTGCTATACATCCGCAAACCGGCGACCTCTGGGAAGCTGAGTTTGGTCCGCGCGGCGGCGATGAAGTCAACCGCATACAGCCGGGCAAAAATTATGGCTGGGCTACCATCACTTACGGCATTGAATATAGTGGCGAGAAAGTAGGCGAAGGCATTCAACAGAAAGAAGGTTTAGAGCAGCCCGTTTATTATTGGGATCCCGTTGTATCGCCCAGTGGCATGACGTTTTATAGCGGCGATGCAATACCCGAATGGAAGAACAACCTCTTTATCGGCGCCCTCAGCGGCAGCCACATTGTGCGCCTTGTTATTACCGACAATAAAGTAATGGGTGAGGAACGTTTGCTGGCGGGCGAAGGGCAACGGTTCAGAGACATCACCATGGGCAGCGATGGCGCTTTGTATGCCGTAACCGACGGCGGCAGACTATACCGAGTAGGGAAGAAGTAAGAAGGCAGTAACAAGCTGCTTACAACAAGCAAGGCTGTTCATATCTGCGCACTTCATGTAACCGTTTTAAAAAGTAGGCGGGGCTGCCGACAGGTCAGAATCTAAGAAATCCGTTATCATCGGTACCAGCCAATCCGTCCGCTGCATCATACCAATATGCGTAGTGCCTGGCAGAATAGCTAAGCGTGAGGTAGGCAGTCCATGCAGATCTCCCATTTTTCCACCGCCTTTGGCGCGAAAGAGGGCTAAGGCATGCTCATATTGCACCCCATCAGCATCACCAATCGCTATGAACAGCGGGGCTTTTATGTTTCTTACATCTTTTTCCCAGTCATAAGGCTTCAGGTCTATACTGATAACCTTTTTTACAAATTCCGGAAAATGAGCCGGGTCATTTCCCAGGCTATCGTATTGTTGCCGTATCGGGGTGCCGTTAAACATATCAGCGGTGGCAGTAGCAAAGCTTGCCTCCGCATCCGGCCACCAGCCATCATGTGCATAAGTGCCAGACAGCACCACCAGTCGGTGCACCTCTTCCGGATGCCGAACAGCTACCTGGAAGGCAATCCCACCTCCCATACTATATCCCAATATATCTGCACTGTCAATCTTAAGATGCTTAAGCAGTCCTGATACATCATCTGCCATCGCTTCATAGCTAAACGCCCGGGCTATGTCTCTTGTGCGACCATGGCCTTGCATTTCCGCTACAATTACTGTCCGGTCTTTCGCAAACAGCGGGATAAAATGCGACCAGTTCAAAGGTATAGTCATAAAAGAGCCATGCAACAATACAAGGGGTTTGCCTTTGCCATATACTTCATAATACATCTTTAAGCCGTTCACATATGCATAGCCGCTTTCGGTTGGCTGTATATTCCCGCTCATAACAGTATCTTTTAGTGTTATTAAAGTGTTTTGCCTGTCTATCTTAGCTGGGTGCGGTTGACAGAATACCACGTTGAACAAAACAGTGGAAAGCACAAAGTAGATTACAACATACTTATTCATAGAGCGCCGTTTTGTTATGGTACAAATTTCGGCAATAATAACATCTCATTTGCGGTGTATACGCGACAATCTATAAGGCTAACTGCGATAAGGACAGACAAAGAGAAAAGCTATCATCACCAAATCAGCAATCCTCTTGATTGGTTACTGCCCTCGTGAAAGTTGGTTTACACACTTTGTCCAAACGTCAATAAGTTGTTATCCGGGTCAAGCAAAGCAAATTCTTTTTGTCCCCAAGGTTGGGTTTGCAAATGTCCTGCAGGGTGTATGCTTACTTTCTTATCCAGTAAGGATTGATACAGATGCTCAATGTCATTCGTTCGGATATAAACCTGCCCGTAATTTTCCTTCGGGTCGAGCTCTTTAAACTCGAAGAAATGAATTTGTATACTATCCTTCCCCAGCATAAGGTAGCCCTCATAATCAGCCCTTCCCAACTCCTGAAATTCCAGCCCGTTCAGGTAGAACTCTCTTGTTGCAGCTTTATCCCGCATGGGTAATTTAGGGTGCACATCTGTCAGCATACTTTTAAGTTTGCCGTAAATATATTTCGGCTGTTTGAATTAAGAGTGGCTTTTACTAACCATAATCCATCCACATCTCTCTGCCTAATTCACCAATATCTTCTCTATATACGAACGATTTCTATCCTCACTCAGCAAACGCAAATAATACACACCCGCCGCCAGGTTCGCCGGAAGTTGGAATCCCACCACAGCACCATCACTCTTCACCTGCACCGCCTCCGTCTTCAGCAGTAGGGACGCGCCATTCAGTAACTGCATCTCATATGCTCCTGCCTTCTTAAAAATTATCTCTACGCGGCTGCCACTTCGCGCCGGGTTAGGATATACCCTGAAAGGAGCCAGCCGCAATACCTTCCGCACCGCCGAGTCTCTTTTCTCCGCATAAGTAACGCGCCGGCAAACACTAATACCACCTAACATTCCGACAAGTCTTTGCGACACAGAATCCGTCACCACCACACCTTCCAGCACTGCATCCGCCGTCGGCAAAGTCAGCATCAACTCGTCACCGGCATCCGTAAGGCTCACTTTCCTTTCCACCGTTTCATGGCCCACCAAGGAAGCCACCACTACCACCGAATCTGTCTTACTATGCAGTTGAACAGAAAACCGGCCCGCGCTGTCCGACACGCCGGCATACCCCGTACCCTTCACCACTACCGAAGCATACTCCACTGCCCTTCCCGCTTCATCCCTCAGCGTTCCCTGCAGCGTCAGCGGTTTCGCCATAGCTGGCGGCAGCGGCGCTCCCATCACCACATTACACTTCATCTCTGGCTTCTGCTCCACCTTCACCGCTAGTTTACCTACAGTTCTCTCGCTGCTTTGCCCCCAGCTCTTCTCAAACAGCAACGAAAACGGCAGCGCCAGCGCCAGCCACCAGCTCCTTTGTTTATTCACCACCGGTTCCACCAGCGGGCGCTCCAGTTGTTCAGCATAGAACCGGCCGCACAGCCCGCCGCTATGCTGGGCAAGAAACTGCAGAATCTGTTTATCACTCATTAGGGTAAAGTCAACTACTTGTTTGCTGCACGAAGTGCAGAACTTCCCCGCCTTCGCAGGCGTCATCGCATTCCAGTCTTCGTGGCAGGGAGTTGCAATGTGTAAGCTGGTTTTTTGTTGCATGGTAATCGGTTTTCTCTAAGGATGCAACGCACTTAACAATTACACAAAACAGCCTCACATTTATTCTATCCTGGGCTAAGCAACTGTCACTGCCGGGGTACAAAAGGGGCTGTGGATAGCAAGGGAAGAAGCTTCCTGTAATAATCAGGTTCATTTCAACACTACCCATTTGTATTCTCACAAACCGAAACAAAAAAGGGTTGGTGTCCCCCGACCCTTAGTAAAAAAGAAAGAAAATTACTGTACTACATACTTATAATCTTCTGCATAAATATCGGTCCTTGTATCTGTTGATTTTACCAACTGTCCATTTACATAAAAACGAAGGGTAGCCACACTTGTGTTTGTTGTAATTGGTCCAACTCCCATTGCCATGGTAAAAGGAAGCGCATCCGCATAGAACGAATAGCGCCAGCCGGAAGGAATAGGCAGGGGTGATGACAGAAGCGGATCGTAGTAATCATCTGTCTTGCCGTCAGCCGATACTGTCCACTGCCCAAACCAAGCATCATGTTCAAACGCTGAGGTATCATCGTTGCTAATAATCACTTCATATGTTAATACGGGATGGCTGCTGGTTCCCACTAAGCTATCGGTTTTAGCTGTAGAGATAAGCCGTGCAGCCGCAGGTATCACCTTGTCTGAGTTGGATTGAATCAGGTGATTGTTCTTGTATAAATTAACCCGCGTTTTCTGCTGCCAACTGTTACCGGCGACAGATATAAGAGCTTGGAAAGGTCGATTCGGACAGGTAAAAGAATATTTCCATCCGCTTGGTAAAAGTTTAGGGCTGCCGTAGGCAATGCTGTCCAATCCGTTGCTGGTTAGCTGCCCGGTCGAGTCGTTCCAGATACCAAACCAGCCGGTTGGGTCTTCTGTTATCACTTCATAAGTTACTTTGTCTCCCGCCCTTATAATACTGGTGTCTTTAAAATTTCCGGACGAGTTGGTATCTGTACCATTAGCTACAATGGTTGTGTCGTTTTGGTTAGTAACAATACTATCTGGTTGCCATTTTGTGCAGGCAGTTATTAGCAGGCACAAACAGGCAATTAAAAGAATACACTGCTTCATATCTTAGTTTGATTAAAAGTGAATTGTTTAGTAAAGGATACAGCTAACACAAAATATGTTGTATAAAAGGAGCTGTTTTTCCGCACTATCCATTTGCATCTTCAGAAACCGAAAGAAAATAATCGGCGTAAACACCATAGTTATTCGGAAGAAACAATAGATAATAAAACAGCAGCCCGTCATTCCGCAATTGCCGCCAACAATGCATTGCGGCATAATCAAATTGGCGGGCGGCTTTGTGCGGAATCTGATGATTGTGATGTTAAACGGTAACTGTTAGGTTGATGAGTCTTCCCAAGATTCCTCACAAACCCAAACAAAAAGGATTAGACTCTATATTTGGCACACAAACCAGCTTATGGCATTCTATCCTGTTTCCATTAAAAACATTCTCATTGCAGCTTTTGTATTAATCATACTAACAAACCTCGGGTGCGGAAAAAGCGAACACAATGATCCAAAACCGGTTGACGTAAAAAATTGCGATAACTTGATAACCGACACAACCGGCACAGGCGATAAAGCCCTCCTGGTAATGCCCAATGCGTTTACGCCGAATGGCGATGGTAACAATGATGTATACCGCCCCATCACAAAAGACATAGCCACCATCAACTTTAGCATATACGATATCAACAACAACGTTGTTTACAATACAACGACTTTAAGAGAAGGATGGACGCCTGCCCCAGCTGCAGCCAATACCAGCGCAACCTATTATTATCGCATCCAGGCTACCACAGCAGGTAATCATCAAATAGGTACATGTGGAAGCGTACATCTCATAACCTGCCTGCCAAAAGACTCATTGCGGTATCTGTACTTTGGAGATCAGTTATCTCCGGATTATACCTTCTCTCTGCCAACGGCTGAAAACTTACCCTCCTGTCAGTAAGTCAATCTGATTGATTCTTCGCTACAGCTTTGTTTCTTCACAAACCGAAACAAGAAGGATTAGTGTTGGCACTTATCATTAATAAAGATCATTTTTCTATCAACGTTTTAATTTAATATCAAGTTTACAATAAACGAAAACGGAAAACACGAAGCTTAAGGAGTTGATAGCGAAAGACAGAACTGTAACTTCATGGAAATGTTTTAACCATGATAGAAGCAAAAGAAAAATAAGTAAAACCACATTACAACTCAAAAGCTGATTATTACGAAAGAGCGAACGAACTAAATTAAAAGAGTTGAATTTTAATAGAAATACAGCAGCTACTAATAAGATAAAGAAAGCCGGGAAAAAATATATGGCAGTCCAAAGAGCAAGAACCGGGTATTCCTCTTGAGGTGCGTAAATTAATATTACCAAAATAAGCCTGACAACACTGAAAGTAAAATCCTTTTAACCATAAAAAGAATGATTTCATGCACTTCCTTCTCTGCAATATCTCTTTCAATAGCTCTTGCGCATTAGCTAAGGCACATTCCGCTATCTTACTTTCTTAATATCACCGAACAACTCTTTACTATCCATCCCACACTTCATCCATCGTCAAAACCATCTCATCCATCACCATTGTTAACTCATCCATTATCATTGTAAGCTCATCCATGAGCGTTGCAGCCTCATCCATTATCATTGTAAGCTCATCCATGAGCGTTGCAGCCTCATCCATTATCATTGTAAGCTCATCCATAAGCGTTGCAGCCTCATCCATCACCATTGTTAACTCATCCATAAGCGTTGCAGCCTCATCCATCGCCACATTAAAAAGATTTAAGCCGAATTAAAAAATTTTAAGTAGGAACAACAAAAGGAGCCGAATAATTTTGTACCCAGTTAAATAACTATCACATTTAAAATCAAATCCAATGTTAGAATTCAATCCCATCGAAGAAGTTAATGCAGAGCAGGCACGGGAATACAACCGCGCACAGGCACTCAACAACTGTCTCAACGAAGAATCAAAAACCTCTGCCCTCTATCCCCCGTTCGATGCCGAAGCAAAGTTGTTTTTCAACAACAACAAAAAGCTCATCGCGCTCGTCCCCGGCAAAGATTCCAATGGCACCACCATCACCCAAAACAAAGAAAGTCTCAAAATACGCATAGCCGAAAGTGCCAACGTCATCTGCACGCGCACCGCCGCCTATGCCATCAAAATAGGCGACACAGACCTCCAGGCAGCCATCTATCACAGCACCAGCGCCATCACCAGGCTAAAAGATGCCGATGTGCTCGCCTTTGTCACCCGCCTCACCGGCATCGTGTCGCCCCTTTTAGCAAAGCCCGATTTCCTGCCCTATGCCGTCACCTCTGAAATGCTGGAAATCATAACAGAAAATGCAACCGCTTTCAACAACAGCATCGGCAAAGCCAAATATGTCGATAGCCAAATGAGTTCTGTGTCCGAAGAAATAGACAAAGTTCTCAAAGCCATTCGCGACAATGTCGTGCAGTTCGATCTGTTGCTCAACTTCTTCGAAGCAGAGTATCCCGGGTTTGTAAAAGCCTACCGCACAGCTGCCGCCATCGATTATTCCAACGTTCGCCACAGCGGCGTTAAAGGGGTTGTTCGCAGCAGCACCACCGGCAAAGCAATGGAGAAAGTATCCATCACCCTCAAAGGCAAAAAGAAAACAAAAACCACCACCACCGATAGCGACGGAGTATATGATATTGCTAAGTTCTATGCAGGCAAATGCACGCTCACCATCGGGGCTCCCGGCTACAATACACAAATTATAGAGGTCACCATCATCCGCGGCAAAACCCTCGAGCAGAACATTACGTTGCAGGCGCAGTCCCTCTCCCTCAACGCCACCGCCTAAGCCACCACGCACGCAACCATTTATATAATAAAAAAGGTTCACCCCGCGGCGAACCTTTCTATTATTTTTAGACTGTGTTTTCAAATGCGTGCTTACACAGAAGGCATTCAACAACAGTACTTATTCAGTCACACCCAAAGGCGCACCCCCGTACGAACCTTTTTTATTACTAACTATCAAAAACCCAAGCCATCAAAACCTCAATCTAATCCATACATAAACAGCCTGACCATTATACGCATCCTGTTACACAGAAGGCGCGCCGGCCCGGCAAAACGCGCGGAGCGATCGGGTTTGCCTTGATCTTTTTGCCTTCTTTTTTCCATCAAGGGAAAAAAGAAGAAGCTGATAAAAAAGAAGAAGCCAATTATAAACAAGAAGGTGATAAAAAAGAAGCAGCCAACGAAAAAAGATGATAAAAAGAACAAAACAAAACACACTTCATCTGGGTAACGCAGCCCTCATCTTCTCAATATCCTTTTCAAACACAGCCAGTTCCTTTTCAAGCGCCACCTCACCCGTCCGTCTGTCTTGTATCACCAGAGCAGAATAAGTTTTCTTCCATAACGAAAACAAGGGTCTTTCCTTAAACGGAAGTTCAAACTCTTTTATCGCAAAAGAATATGCCGAAGCTTTAAAATCAACCTTGCCAATACGCACGTTATCCCGCTCAATCACGCATTTGTTTTTAATATAAGTCACTGCAATCAGCAGGGGCAGTAAAACAAATCCAAACAAGCTAAATGCCCCGATATGTACATCGGCTGCGCGATGCAGAATCACCCCCTCAATCACATTATAAAGCGAACCAACAATAATAAGCGGAGCCAGAACAGAGTAGAAAATAACGGTTGTCTTGGCTAAACAGATCGTAAATTTCATATAGAAAAAGAAAATGAAAAATGAAGCAGTTGATTGCTACTGCATTCAATCGTTTTTCAATAGTACAAACCCATTCACTCAAAGATGCAGCTCTACTTTCTTCCCCGTCTTCACCGCCTCATAAATCGCATCAATAATTTTCAAATCGCGCACCGCCTCATCCCCATCCACCGGCACCACCGGTTGTTTATTATCGAAGATAATGCCCGCCATCTCATCCATCTGCACCGTTTGGTGCGTCACAATCGGTTGCTTCAAATCCCCCTTGTCCGTCTTCCCCTGTATCGGTCCATACCCCGTTGCCGGGTTCAACTCCGCCCAGCCATCCAGCCCATCCAGGAAGAAGCGGTCCAGGTTATTCATGTTATAAGTCGACAAGCAAGAAGCCACCGCTCCCGAAGGAAACCCAAACTGAAACTGGATTGTTTCATCCACCCCTTCTTTAAACTTCTCCGGGTTCGTTTTCGTTTCCTGCGCCGTCACCCAGAGGGGTTCCTCACCCACCATATACCGCGCCCCGTTTATAGAGTAAATCCCAATGTCCATCAAGGCGCCGCCGCCTGCCAGCGCCTTGTTCAGCCGCCACTGGTTCGGGTCGCCCGACACAAACCCCGATAACCCCTGGAAAAACGTAATCTTTCCAAACGCACCTGCCTTCCGCTGTCGTATAATCTCCAGCGTATGCGGTTCAAAGTGCATCCGGTAGCCCACCAGCAACTTCACACCCGCCTTCTTGCACGCGTCTACCATTTCCTGTCCTTCCTTTGCATTCACCGCCATCGGCTTCTCGCAAATGGCGTGTTTGCCTGCCTTCGCAATGCGCAGCACCGCATCGTGGTGCAAAGCGTTTGGCGTTATCACATACACCGCATCAATGTCCGGGTTGTTCTTAATCGCATCATAGTTCTCGTAGTTATAGCAGTTCTTCACCGGTATGTTATACTTCGCCTGCCAGTCCGTTAGCTTGCCAGGCGTACCGCTAATAGCGCCCACCAGCTTCGCCCGCGTGCAGCTCTGCATCGCATCTGCTACGCGCGTCCCATATCCACCCAAACCCAGTATCGCAACGCGCAATACCTTTCCTGCGTAAGCCGCATTCACTTCATTCGTTTGGGAAATACATTGCTTCGGCAGATAAGGCGCCAATACCGAAGCAGCAGTGATCTTCTGTAAAAAATTCCGGCGTGTTGTCATAGGTGTTTCTGTTAAGATGAAGTAAGTAAATAAAGTGATGGCAAGATAATGGAAGGCACGGAAGTGTAGCGCTTTTACTGTATGAAAAATGCATCTTGCAGCTTTCCTGTATAGCTTTGTTCTTTTAACAGCCAACCCAATGGTATATTGTATCAATTACCACGCCCTGCAAAAGCAATAACCTGTTACACCTAAGGCGCGCCGGCCCGGACGGATGCGTGGAGCGATCATGCCGTCCTTGATCTTTTTTGCTTCTTTTTTCCATCAAGGGAAAAAAAGAAGAAATGGATATTGCATGGAAGGGGAACGCAAAAATATCTCGTACAATTGAAGCTGTTGTTTTTCTTATCTCCTCTTCTCTCGCGAAGCATTCAATACTGATAAGTAATGTCTTAGTTTAAAAGCAATCGTCGTCATTCTGTCCCTACACAGTGTAAAGTCCCCCTGCATAATATCTTACATATCTGACTTCATGCATCGAATGGCTTTATGCAGAATCTGATAAATGTGTAAAACAAACAGTCCAAGCTGGGGCACTACTCATACACATTAATCACTTTTTCCTTCGGATATTTCACTTCATAAGAAAACCGAAGCTTCCTGCTCTCATTCGGCGCCAGCGATAAGCGCCAAGATAATCCACCAGTTTCTTTCGCCACCGTTGCACCCGCACTCTCCGTCAGTTCCACTTCAATCTCCTTGTTGGTGCTTACCGGGTATTGGTCTTTCAGCAGCATCGCCACCGTTTCGGCTTTGTTGTTCTTCACCGTTATTTCATAAGTAAACTTCTGCAGTTTGTTACTTCCCAAAAACTTAATGCTGCTGTAGTCCGATAGTTTCCTCCGCTCCACCACTACTCTTTTGTCTTGCCCCAGCGTAAGGTTTAGTGTATCGCTGGGGCTGTTTGGGTTGATGAATGTTTTGCCTGTATAAGTTCCTTCCAGAATGATGTTCGCTTCGCCCGGCAGCAGGTTCAGTTTCTCCCAATCTGAAATCTTTGCCAGCAAATACGTTTCCTCATCCTGTTTCGGCACAGCATAGTGTTGATACACTGCCGCTACATCAAGTGTTTGCAGCGTGGCAGTTTGTTCTTTGCCATTGGTAGGCACATCCAGCGGAATATCTATCGCAAAGTTCACCGTAAGTGTTTTACCTGTCACGGCAACATAATCTCCAAGCTCGTTTTTCAGTTCCACCACCGTAGCGCCACCTGCAGCCACATCGCCATACGTCGCTTTAGCTTCATTCACTTTCAATTTGTTCAGGCTTTTGATCGCATTCGGGTCAATCTGCCGAAACGCTTCGGCACTGATGATGTTTCCATTCACAACATATACCGGCGGGGGCGGTGGTGCGGCAGCTTCTATACCATCGTCCTTGCGCTGCGTTCCATAACCCACCACAACCTCGTCTAAAGAAGGAACTGATACACCTGCCACTCTGCCTGTCAGCATAGATTTATAGGCATTATTTTCCGTAGCAAATGGATTTACGTAGCCCAAAAACCAGGAAGACAAATCCGGTGCTGTTTTCTTTTGCGAGGGCGTAGCCGTAGAAAGCGACAGCTTCACTGCTTTCCAGTCAATGCCGGTCGTCTGCACAATCTTGGCTTTGTAAAATAGCTTCAGCGGCTGCAAAATGTTATCTGCTCTCACATCATAATATGGCGTCCAGTAAGCATTCCGCGCTATGTAGGAAATCGTAAATTCGGCTTTCGTTGCCATCGCTGCATTCAGTTGAAGCGTCAATCGTCCTGCGGTGCTGGTGTTTTTCTTTTGTTCTTCTTTTATCTGGCTGTCCAGTTTGTTCGCCAAAGCCACTGTTTTTGTTCTGCGCTCGGTTTGTTGCGCCAGCGTATTCTGTAGCTCTGTCCACTTGGCGGCATAATAGTCCATCAGCTTTTGCAGTTCTGCCACGCTCAGCCCCGTTTGCACACCTTTTATATCGCGGTTCAGTTTCAGCACTTCCAGCAGTTCATTGGTGTTGCTTATGGCAGCATCCAGCCTGCCCACGGCTTCCCACACCTTTTCCAGCGAGTCCTGCAACGCTTGCTGGTGCTGCGTTACAGCATTACTCACCATATAATCTCTCGAAAACTCCCAATGCAGAATAGTGACGGAAGAAGGCGCTTTTATTTGTATGCTGTTGCTGTCTATGTTATTGCTGATGTTGTCTATAATCAGCTCGCTGCTGCCTCCTTTTATTTGTGCGGTTGCGGTATGTGTCATCTCCGCGCCGGAGCGATACACAGTTACTCCTTTCAGGCTCGCCCCTACTTCGTTTCTTTCATCAGCAGCCTGTGTTTGGATAAGAAAAAGACCCAGGCAGGCAGTCATCAATAATCGCTTCATGTTATGGTTTTGGCTGAAGGATGCAAGAGAACGGAAGATTACATAATACACAGTAAAATCCTGCTATTGCCTGCTTTTCATTGCGGTACGATTTTATATGTAATTAACCCAGGCTGGCACCACAAAAGCCAGGATGTTATATGGACGAAAAACAATCACAGGACAAAAGCTCTACAGATAGCAAGAAAGCTTACGGTCAGGATCCCGACCGCTACAGCGCTGGCTATGGTTCCTTCCGCGAGGATGAATATGAAAAAAAAGAAGGCAGCACACCAACCGGGCAAACCAATGAAGCCAATATTAAAGAAGGCATGAACGAAGCTGAAGATAAAAGCACCGTAAGTGATACGTCATCACCTTCCGGTACAGTATCCGATAAGGATACCGATACCAACAGCAACGCATCATAACCGGAGCATTAGTCGGTTAGGTATAAAGCATCGCAAACGTTTTTTCTACGCTGCTGCCAATAACAAAGGCGGATGAATGTGAATCATCCGCCTTTGTTTTTCTTATAAAAAAAGAAGAAAGGTTAGCTACCCAACTGCATCATGCTCCTTCAGACTCTCCGTTCTTATTTTCTCGCGGTGCAACATACCCCACTCACGCAAAGCCTGAAGCACATCACCCAGCGTATCACTGTATTCTGTTATTTGGTATTCCACCGTTACGGGTGTTTGGGTAAATATAGTTCGCTTCACAAACCCGTTCAGTTCCAGCTCCTTCAATTCGTTCGATAGCACCTTAGCCGAAATACCGGGGATGGTGCGCTGCAACTCATTAAAACGCTTGGCACCATCGCGCAGCGCCAGAATAATCCGAAGCTTCCATTTGCCGCCAATGGCATATAGGGCATCGCCTACGGCAGCCAGGCTGCGGGTGCATTCTTTTTCAGTTACTGGTTGCTGTCTTTCAATACAATTCATCATACCATATCTGTTTACGCTTACACAAAGGTAAGCACTTACCTTTAGTATACTGCTTACTTTTTGTAACCTGGTGGTGATAGCTTTGCATTCATAAATAACAACAATATGAAAGCAACAAAAATTGCCTATTGGATATCTACCGTCTTATTATCGCTGATGATGACGTTTTCAGCCTATGCATATTTAACTCAACCCGCCATAAAAGACGCCTTTCAGCATCTCGGCTTTCCCGATTATTTCCGGATTGAACTGGCTGTGGCGAAACTGATTGGTGTTGCGGTGCTTTTGATTCCTTCCCTACAAAAGATCAAGGAATGGGCGTATGCAGGTTTCGTCATTGTTTTTATCTCGGCATTCATTGCGCACTCGGCTTCCGGAGATCCGGTGTCCATGCGCATCATGCCTTTCGTAGCATTGGCATTACTATCGGTTTCTTATTTTACATACAACAAAAAAAGTAAAACAGAAGTTCACCCGTCTTCTTTACCGAAAGCTGCTTTCGTATAACTAACTATCGCCTGCCATATAAAGTGTAAACTTTAAAAATGGTAACAACATGAAACGAATTTTTACAACCGGCATCGTACTGCTCGTTTTATTCTTCACCTCTTGTGCACACAGTTACTATCCTGAGCCGGTAGTAGCCGATAAACAAATGGCGACTCCTGTTCACAATGTGAATAATATTTTCAATTAAAAAACCATACCTGCTGCCAAAACAGGTATGGTAATTACTTATTGGCAACTCCCGGATTTTGCTTTTGCAACATCCGGGTTTTATTTTACCTCATCTCTGGTTGCACATATTGATCCCACCCGTTTTGCCTGCTTTTCTTTTTGTAAAAGCATCATTTATTTTAGTCAATATTAAATCTGTATTAATTAATTGTTACGTACATTCGGTATTCTTGTCACTAATACCTTCTTTACAAGTGCCGTTAACCAACAAATTGAAAACATCCCACTTTGTCCGTCTTGAGTCTGAGACAGTGGCTTCTTCGCCTACAATCAGCTTCAGGGGCAAATCTATAGCCATTGTTCTTTATGTAATTACAGCTTTGCTGCTTGCTGCCAGCGCAGCCGGCGATTACCTGTGGGAGAAATACTCCATTCAAAACCATTTTGTAGAAAGGTACATCGACTTTTTTTATCTGAGTAAAGAGAACAATCTGCCCACTTTGTTTTCTGTCCTTTTGCTCCTCTCCGTTTCCGGTCTTTGTTTCCTCATTTTTAAAATAACGGCGCAGGAAAAAGGACACAAAGGGATGCGCGTGTACTGGCTTGCTCTAAGCCTGATGTTTATTTTTCTTGGTCTGGATGAAGGGCTGCAAATTCACGACAGGATCAGCCATGTGAAGCCGGTAGAAGCTATTTCGAAAGAAAGTTCCTTTTTTTATTATGGATGGGCTGTGCCTTATGCCATTGGTGTACTGATAACCGGGTTTCTTTTTCTTCGCTTCCTGTTTAGCTTGCCATTGAAGGTGCGCCGGCGCTTTATTATCGCCGGAGTGATATATGTAACCGGCGCTTTAGGTTTTGAGTTCATCGAAAGCTGGGCGCATGTTCAGTATGGAAAAGACGGCATACTGGAACGCACGCTGTGCACGGTAGAAGAAACGCTGGAAATGGTAGGTGCCATCCTGTTCATCCACGCTCTCCTCGATTATATTGGTTCGTCGAAAGCCTGGTTCTCATTCAGCAGGCCGGAAACGCAACCCAAACTGTCAGCTTCTGCCTAAATAAAATCCGGCATTTTACTTTCCTTCAGTAATTACAATATTCCGAAACTCAATCGGGCCATGATCTCCCTGGAATTGTAAAGGTCCCGGCTCGCCTTCCTTACTATCCAGGGCACCACCTGTAATGCCCGGTATTTCCCGGTTGACAATAACGGTAACACCGTTCAAAGCCACCGTTACCATTCTGCCTGTTAATGTTATGTCGTATGACTGCCATTCGCCGGCCTTCTTACCCACTTTTTCGCTGGGTGCCAGGAAGCCATACACGGCTCCTAACTGATCTATATCAGGATGTATGCTGTCGCCATCTTCTATCTGCACTTCATACCGGCCGCGCAGATACACGCCGCTGTTACTATGCTCAGGATAACGAAACTCTACATGCAGTTTAAAGTCGTTGTACTTGCCATCGCTTACTAAGTTAGAACCGGACTTTGGACTTTTTAAAACACCATTTTCCACTACCCATTGGTTCTCGCCCAAGGCATGCCAGCCCGTTAAATCTTTACCATTGAAAATCTTTACCGGCTTGCCCCACACTGGTGCTGCTGTGCGCTGCAAAGAAGGCGCGCGCACCGCCGTCCAGTTATATTGTTTGCCACTCGGATAAATAATGATGCCCGCCGCTTTGTCACCCTGCACTACGCCTCTCATCGTCATGTCATTGGTTTCTTTATCCCACTGCGGCGGTATGGAGAAATAAAACGAGTCATTATTCATCATCAGGTGCGAGATAGGACGCGCACTGCCACCGGTGCTCACAAATGCACCTACCATTGTGTTGTTGCCTGATATCCATACGCCCAGCCACGAAGGCTGTTGCTTGCCCTCATTGTCAATAATAATATCCCATCTGCCAACCGGCGATGTACTGCCTGCGGCCGGTTGCTTATCTCCACCGGCTTTGCTTTGGGTAAATGAAAAGAGAAGAAGAAAAAAGAAAACAGTTTTTGAGGCAGATACAATCGTTGCTTTTGTGCTCATGATGTTGGTAGTTTATGAGCGGAAGGTAGAGATATTTATGATTGGATGATGCGGGAATACATCTGCTAAGCCAGATGAGTTGAACATAAATTGTATCACCTTCTAAAAATGCTGTAAACTTGCCTTGTACAGAACCCCCAAAACAAACATGCTGGTCAAAACATTTGGAAGCGCCGTATATGGCGTGGAAGCCATTACCATAACCATTGAAGTGAACGTGAGCGCAGGGCAACATTATTTCATTGTTGGTTTGCCCGACAGCGCCGTAAAAGAAAGCCTGCAACGCATCGAAAGCGCTATCAAAACCAACAACTACTATATGCCACGCACGAAGCTGGTAGTAAACCTCGCGCCGGCAGACATCAAGAAAACCGGCTCTGCCTTTGACTTACCGATTGCTGTTGGTGTATTAGGCGCAACGGAGCAGATAGAAGAACCCGAGCGCTTAAGCGAGTATATCATGATGGGCGAGTTAAGTCTGGACGGAAAGATACAATCCATTAAAGGGGCTTTGCCCATTGCCATACAGGCCCGCAAAGAAGGCTTTAAAGGACTCATTGTACCAACGGCTAATGCCCGGGAAGCAGGCATGGTAAACAACCTGAAAGTATATGGCGTGGAGCATTTGAATGATGTGGTGGAGTTCTTCAAAAACGAATCTCATCTAACGCCGGTTGAAGTAAACACAAGAGAAGAATTTTTTGAATCTCAATATCATTTTGATATTGATTTCAACGATGTAAAAGGGCAGGAGAATATTAAACGTGCCCTGGAGATTGCGGCTGCCGGTGGTCATAATGCTATCCTGATTGGTCCGCCCGGCGCAGGCAAAACCATGCTGGCAAAACGGCTGCCTACGATACTTCCACCACTCAGTTTGCACGAAGCGTTAGAAACCACCAAAATACACAGCGTAGCCGGCAAGATGCCTGAGAACAGTTCGCTCATTGCCAAACGGCCATTCCGTTCTCCGCACCATACGATTAGTGATGTGGCATTGGTAGGCGGTGGCAATGTGCCGCAGCCCGGCGAAATCTCTCTATCGCATAATGGTGTATTGTTTTTAGATGAATTGCCCGAGTTCAAACGCACTGTTCTGGAAGTAATGCGGCAGCCGATGGAAGAACGGCGGGTAACCATTTCACGCGCCAAAGTGGCTTTGGACTTTCCAGCCAACTTCATGCTCATTGCTTCTATGAATCCTTGTCCTTGCGGGTTTTACAATCATCCCGAAAAAGAATGTACCTGTCCGCCGGGCGCAGTTCAAAAATATTTGAACAAAGTATCGGGTCCTTTATTAGACCGCATTGATCTGCATGTAGAAGTAACGCCGGTTGCTTTCAGCGAACTAAGCAACACCAACAGCAAGGGCGAATCTTCGTCCCAAATCCGCGACCGGGTTATCAAGGCAAGAGAAATACAAACCGAACGCTACAAAGGCATTGCCGGCATGTATGCCAATGCGCAGATGAGCAGCAAGCAACTGCGTGAGATTTGTGTCATCAGCCAGGCGGGCGAAACCTTACTTAAGCGTGCCATGGAACGCCTGAATTTAAGTGCGCGGGCTTATGACAGAATCTTAAAAGTAAGCCGCACCATTGCAGATTTAGCCGCAAGCAATGACATCAAAGTAGAACATTTGGCAGAAGCCATTCAATACAGGAGTTTGGATCGGGAAGGCTGGGCAGGTTAATACAATTGGGAATTGAATATTGTCAATTAAAAATATTTAATTGTTCTGACCAACGAATAGAATCTGGCAAAATGCTTTTGCTAAATTCTATATGAACTACTCTTCTCTTATTACTGTTTATTGTTCTGCCTGAAGAATGAAGCAGCAAGGGCTTCATTAACATAAGTCCACCTTTTTCAACATCGCAAACTGTTTCTGTTTCTTTATTCCAGTCAACTTTTTCGGGACGGTAAATTCCTTGCAAATGTGAACGCGGGATCACTTTTAGAGCGCCATTATTCTCATCTGTTTTGTCAAGATGAATACGGATGGTAAAATTATTTTGCAGAATAGATAAAGGTGGCTGTACGGAAAATTGATTTTGCTTCACTGTCCACGGACCAAAGCCTTCTGTTTCGATCTTCTTATCTACCGAGATGGTTAAATCCTGATAATAAGATACGAACCAGTTGGAAGCTGCCGGTTTATCAAAATAAATGGACTTGACAACGAAATAATCTTCACCAAAAAAATCCGAAATAATCTTTTTTATTTTAGAAGTAAAAACCAGGTTGGCAACTTGAGGAACTTCTTTAAAAAACTGCCGGATAGCAAATAAATCATTCGTCTTGCGAAACATGGGACGTGAGGTGTCAACCGAAGCAATTAAGGAAAGAATGGTTTCAATTTCTTCATTTGTAAAAACAGAAGGAAGAACAACAAAGCCAGTCGTTTCAAGTTTCATTCTGGTATCCATAACCCCAATCTTATTATTCGGCTTACGCTCTTGTTACTTATAATACGGCTGGATCATAAAGTACACAACCGGTCCTGTAACCGCCACATACAGCCACAACGGCCAGATGATTTTTGATATCTTTTTATGAGCTGCAAACTCGCTCGTCAGACCCTTATAAGCCGTATATAAAATAAATGGAAGAATAACAGTAGCGAGAAAAATATGCGTGACTAAAATGAAGAAGTAAACATAGCGAAAGCTGCCCACCGCAGCTTTTTCGGCATCAGACGTCACGCCGTCGTGGTTACTATCGCCGAAGTGTGCTTCGCCCGCTAAAAGATGATGCGCAATGTAGGAAACGAGGAAGAGGATAGATAAAATCAACGCCGCAATCATCAGGCGCTTGTGCAGCACCCATTTTTGTTGTTTGATGACGATTAAAGCGGCAATCAGTAATACCGCGATAGCGCTGTTCAGCACTGCATTGATAGCAGCAAAAATGTGCACGTTAAACGGCACGCTGATATCAAACTTCACATTACCCAAAAACACAACTGCGCTAAACACTACAAATGAAAAAATACCAATGAGCCATTTGGCTTTGCCATCATTTTTCTGAAACAGCGGTTGCAGCATACGGTGCAGTGTTCTTTTTCTGGTTATAAAATAACAGGCGAATAACAACGACCACAATAATAGCCGTAATAAAGAAGAAGATTGCCATCAAGGCAGGATCAAACGGAAGCGGTTCGGGGTTGGTTGCTTTTTCCACCATCAGCAGCCCGATGTCGTTTGCCAGTTTACTCAGCGAGTTTGAGTCCAGCCCATCATAAAATCCGCGCACCTTAAAAGTTTTATCTATCAGTACAAAACGATTGGTGTGCACAAAGTTGGAATCGATAGGCGACTCGGCATATTTATCTACATGCAGTTCATTAAAAATGAAGCTATAAATTGAATCTCGGTTGCCCGTTAAAAACCACCAGTTATCATGGTTTACACCAAAGCGGTCGGCGTAATCTTTCAGCCGTTCGGCGCTGTCGCGTTCCGGGTCTATGCTAAACGATACAAACTGCACCACCGAAGTATCAATTTTATGATATTCATCGCCGCCTTTAATAAAGCTTCGCTGCAGCTTTACCATGTTTGCCGTAAGGCGTGGACAAATACCGGCACAGTGCGTGAAAAAGAAGTCGGCTATTATGGGTTTGTTCTGAATATCATACAGGTGAACGGTATCACCCAACTGGTTTTGCAGCTTAATATCTGCTACTGTGTGCCAGGCTGTATCTATGGTGCGTCTGCCATCCACCACGCGGGTTACCACACTGTCGGGCAGGTAATGTTTCGGCATGTCTATCGCCTCTTCGCTGGCATATTTTACAAACAGGTAACTGATAAGCGGAACTAATAGAGCGAGGCAAAGTGCAAGGAGAGCTTTCTTGTTCATGATGTGCGGCGGCTATGAAGCCATAGCTTGTATTGCGGCGCAAAAGTAAATGCCGGACTGCATAAAAGCCTTTCCGGTGTTGGAAAGGCTTTGTTATAAATGAGGTGTGAGGTATGAAGTTAAGATATAGAATAAAGAAAGGTATTATTGTTTCGGAAATTATTTTTCCTTTTCATACCTCACACCTCAAACCTTTCACCTCAAACCCATAAATCAATTCACTACAATCTTGGCAATCTTCAATTCCGATTTTGCCATCATGCGCTGGCGCATGCTCGGTATGTAAATAGTATTGCCAACGGTATAGCTGTGACGCGGCATCAGGATGATGTCTTCACTGTTTTCATTAATGAATTTCTTGGTCAGCTTGCCGGTGTTCAAATCAACCGATACGCCATATGTGTCGCTGAACTTTTTAAACGTCCGTATCATCTTCACCTTGTTGCCATACGCTGCAATGTCTTTGTTTTTCTCGTGGTCATTGAGGATGATGAACATTTTGTTGTTATCTATAAACGAAGTGAAAGAGGAGTAGTAAGGCATACCGCCAGACCAGGCGAAATAGCCCAGACCTGCCGCGGAAGAATTAGACAGACCTCTGCCCGAAGAGCTTATCTGTTCTACCTGGTATTTGGGGATTACGTTCAGCCAGCGGATCTGCGCCTCTTTGTCTGCATCTATCAGCAGTATATCGCGATTGGTGAAGGTATACACAGTGCGGGTTTCCCAATGGGCGGAAGCGCCGGTGCCGGTCATGTAAGAATATGTATAACTGGTAAGCTGTGTTATCTCCGAAGTAATGATGTAGGAACCATCTGCCGGGTTCAAATTCACTGAGCGGATGGTATAGCTGTTAGGCAGCTCTTCCTCCTCATCGTCATCGTCTTTCTTCTTCTCTTTACGGCTTTTCTTATCATTGTCATCATCCTCTGCTGCCTTTGCATCGTCTGCATCTTCGCTCACGTCGCCCAACATACCGGAGTTGATTTCTTTGAAGGAACTGAGCGTGAGCGTACCGGCATTGACATCTATCTTGTTCATGAAGAATCCGTTCAGGTCGTTCTTCTTTTGCTCGTTGCTGTAAAAGCCTGCCAGTAGAAGTTGACCATTGGGTTCTTCAATAATTTTTCCGCCGATGATGAAGTGGCTGCCGCTGCTGAGGTCGATGTCTTTTTCTTTTTTGCCTTTGCTGTTGTATACCGACAATGCAAATTCTTTAAACACCATGCGGTTCTTCTGCTTGCCATTGTTTCTCACCATGTGCTCCATCACTTTGCCCAGCAGAATGATTTTGCCTCCCTGTGTAAATTTCACATCCTCTAAGCTATATGTCTTTTTTTCGTACGACAGGTTGATGACAGCCGATTGTTTTTTCTTCAGGTTTTTATCCAACACCGCAACGGCGATAGACGTGCGGTCGTTGTTGGATATATCGGTAACCAGCAAAAAGTTTTTTGTGTTTTCGATGGTATCGAAATGAATGTCGTAATTATCTCGCTTGCTTTCTAACTGATAGTTATCTAATTCAGACAATTCGCCCAGCATCTCGCCGGTGTTCTTGTCTAATTTGGCGCCGAGGATGCGCACTGTTTTTTCGCGCTTATCGTAATCGGTGGCAAACAGAAACAACCCATCGTCCAGCATCTGGATGTTGTCGAAGCTTACACCTTTTAGTTCTTTGCTGTAATCTTTTTCAAATACCTCGTTGAAGCTTTTATCAAACTTCACCAGTTTGGCCGAAGTGCCTATGGTGTTGCCAAAGAGACCGATGGCTTGTAACTTAGCTCTTTCTTCGGTAAAATAAACGCCGCTTTTGTCTGCCGCTACAATGTCCATGTCCTTCGTGTTCTTCTTCATTTTCACTTCATCGCCCCAACTGAGTTTGTAGTTTTGAGAATACGAAAAATAAAATGTAAACAGAAGGAAAAAAGAGCTTGCAATTTTTTTCATATCAATTTTGGTTATCGGGCAAACATAGCATCCGGCTTTCATTTGCTCAATTAATTCAGGCTTAATTTTATAAAATTTGCCGTTCCTGTTTTATATTATTTGCTATGGAAAAAGAAAGTTTATTGGTTGACATACGACCTATTGAAGCAAAGGACAATGCCGCCATCGCAGCCATCATCCGCGCGGTGCTTACTGAGTTCAATGCAGCCAAATGCGGTACGGTTTATTACGACCCGACCACGGATGATTTGTATCACCTGTTCCAGCAAGATAAATCGGCTTACTTTATTGCCGAAAAGGAGGGCAAAGTAGTAGGTGGTTGTGGTGTTTATCCAACCGAGGGTTTGCCGGAAGGATGCTGCGAGCTGGTGAAGCTATATCTCTTGCCCGAAGCCCGCAAAACCGGTCTGGGCAAGCGCTTGATAGAAGAAAGCATAGCCGTTGCAAAAACGTTCGGCTATACACAGATGTACCTCGAATCGCTGCCAGAGCTTACAAAGGCAGTAAGTTTATATGAGAAACTGGGTTTTAGTTATTTGCCTTCGGCTTTAGGCGACAGCAAACATTTTGGTTGTAGTTTGTGGATGATAAAGGAACTGATTTAATGTATGATGTAAGGTGTGGGATGTGTGATGTAATCAGTAATTAGCTGTAATCTCTACTAAGGCAAAAACGAATTGCTTTATCTTCATTTTAAAAATTATCCAGCATGAAAATTATCCGGTTGCTTCTGATCACTTTTTTCTTTCAGGCTTGTCTCTTCACTGCCTCCTTGGCCCAAAAACAATTTAAAGTTTTACTCATCACCACAACACGCGGCTGGCATCACGAGTCGTTGCATGCCGGCGTATTAGCCGTACAGGATTTGGGCAGGCGAAACTTTTTCGATGTAGATTTATTGCAGGACCCGAATGGCATCACCGATAAAAGCCTGGATCAATACGCGGCAGTTATTTTCCTGAATACAACCGGGGATATTTTCGATTCAGCACAGCAAAAAGTGATGGAGCGCTTTATTGAGAAAGGCAGAGGTTATGTGGGTATTCACAGTGCGTCCGATACAGAATACGATTGGGATTGGTACACCAAACTGGTGGGTAGAATGTTCTATATACATCCTACTATACAAACTGCGCAGCTTACTATTCTGGATGCTAAGTTCCCCGGTTTGCAAGGCTTCGCCAATAACAAGCTATGGACAGATGAATGGTATCAGTTCAGCCCCGAAACCATTACTGGTTTGCATTATATTCTCTCTGTAGAGGAAAGCTCTTACAACCCAAAAACCGACTGGGGAACGAAAAAAGGAGAAGGTATGGGTAAGCTGCATCCAATTGCATGGTATCATGAGTATGATGGCGGACGCGCTTTTTATACAGCTTTGGGGCACATGCCTTCCGATTTTAGCGATGATGCATTTTTGAATCACCTGTATGCAGGCATTTTTTGGGCAGCAACGGGTAAGAAATAAGTGTAGAATAGTTAATACAACGTCATAAATAAAAAAGACCGGCTTTCAGTAAAGCCGGTCTTTTTTTATAAATAAATCCAGTTTATTCTTCTTCCGCTGCTTCGTAGTTCACATTGTTTTCGGCAATGCCGGTAAGCAACTGGTCGGTTTGTTTTTCTTCTTCCAAGGTTTGTTTCAGCAAATCGGCTACTTCTGTCAAACCCAGAGTGGTAGCCAGTTGTGCAAGCCCGCCATAGGTAGAAATCTCGTAATGTTCTACTTTTTGCGCAGCCAGTATTAAACCTACATCACGTGTAGCTGTGCCTTTTTCGGTATCTTCTATAATGCCTTTGCCTTCTTCAATAATGCCAGCCATTGCTTCGCACTTTTTTGCTTGTGCTTTTTTGCCCAGCAACTGAAACACCTGCTCTAATCTGGCTACCTGGTTTTTCGATTGTTCGGTATGGGTTTCAAATGCCTGCTGAAGTTCGGCGCTGGTAGCGGCTTTCTTCATTTTGGGCAGTGTGGTTACTATATGTTTCTCTGCCCAGTAAATGTCTTTTAATTCATCGGTAAAAAACTCTTTCAGCATAGAATCGCTGGCGGCAATGCCGGCTTTGTAAGAGGTGTTGGCAGCGACGGCTGCTTTTTTAGGTGCTTTCGCCATGGTATTTTAATTTTTCTTAAAAGATTAAAGAACCATGCCATGATTAAGCTATCTGTAAAACACGTGGATAACCTTTTTATTACAATGGCGCTTTTATAGCAATTGAATAATACACCCCGTTTCCTTAACCTTCCCTTTCTTTGCTACACAACATCGTTCATTACATATCTAACATCATACATTATTATGTCTTCTTATATTTCTAACGAAACACCGCCGGTTGATGCCGTTATTACCGATATTGTTGATTATGTTCTTACCTACGAAATCAGGAGCGAGCTTGCCTGGCGCACCGCGCAGTATTGCCTGATTGATACCTTAGGCTGCGGCTTCGAAGCGCTGACTTATCCTGCTTGCACCAAACTATTGGGTCCTGTAGTCGCCGGCACTATCGTTCCCAATGGTGCTAAAGTGCCTGGCACATCCTACCAGCTCGATCCGGTAGGGGCAGCTTTCAACATCGGAGCTATGGTTCGCTGGCTTGATTTTAACGATACCTGGCTGGCTGCAGAATGGGGACATCCGTCTGATAATCTGGGTGGCATTTTAGCTGTTGCCGATTGGCTTTCACGCACTGCTGTTGCGGCCGGCAAACCACCTTTGCTAATGAAAGACGTATTAGATGCTATGATTCGCGCGCACGAAATCCAGGGCATCATGGCGCTCGAAAATTCCTTCAACCGCGTGGGTTTAGACCACGTGATTTTGGTGAAATTAGCAACGACAGCGGTGGTAGGAAAACTAATGGGTTTGTCGCGCGATGAGCTAATCAATGCAGTATCGCTGGTATTTGTAGATGGACAAGCTTTGCGCACTTACCGGCACGCACCTAATACCGGCAGCCGCAAGTCGTGGGCGGCAGGCGATGCGACAGCCAGAGGTGTGCGCTTAGCTATGATAGCCAAGACAGGAGAAATGGGATATCCATCGGTATTGTCGGCCAGCATCTGGGGCTTTTATGATGTGTCATTTCGTGGTAAACCTTTTACGTTTCAAAGAACTTATGGCTCTTATGTGATGGAACATGTGTTGTTTAAAATCTCTTTCCCGGCTGAGTTTCATTCGCAAACAGCCGCAGAAGCTGCAATGACTTTATACAAGAAACTGCAGGCTGAAGAAAAGACTGCGGAAGACATTCAACACATTCGCATTCGCACACACGAAGCAGCTATTCGGATTATAGACAAACAAGGCCCGCTGCACAACCCTGCCGACCGCGATCATTGTATTCAGTATATGATTGCGGTACCGCTGATTTGGGGAAGGTTAACGGCATCAGACTATGAAGATGACATTGCAAAAGACCCTCGTATAGATGAGCTACGCAGCAAGATGGAAACAGTGGAAGACAAAGCGTTTTCGGCTGATTATCTTGACCCCGAAAAGCGTTCGATTGCCAATGCTTTAACCATTACTTTAAATGATGGAACAGTGTGGGAAGAAGTGATAGTAGAGTATCCTATCGGGCATAAAAGAAGACGGGAAGAAGGCATTCCGCTGCTGATTGAAAAGTTTAAAATCAATATAGCCAGAAAGTTTTCTGCCAAACAGCAGGGAGCTATTCTTGATGTAGCCTTAGATAGCGATAAACTGATGAATGTGCCGGTGAATGAGTTTGTTGACTCGATGGTTATATAAAATGTAATGAAAGCTTTGCTGTACTTTTATAGCTGATGCAAAGGGCTATCAGTTAAACGAAAAAGTTGCCGATCTCTTGCAGAAACTTTCCTGCCGGAGATGCGGCCTAACCTTTCTCTTATCAGCTATCAGCCAATATAAGTATAGCGCGCTGTTTATTTATAGCTATTGTCTTTCACCTAATAATTTTTACGATGCTGTAAAAAGTTTCTACCTTACTCTTATTAAATCTTGCCGTATGACACATCCTATCGCTTCACGCATAGCCGTGATTATTCTCGCTATTGTAATGATTGTGTTTGGTGTTTATCATTTTATGGCTCCGCAAACCCTCATGGGTTATGTGCCCGAGTTTCTGCCCGGTGGCATTATCTGGGTTTATTTTGCAGGTGCGGCTTTCATTCTTGCCGCCATTGCTTTCATCATTCACAAGCAGGTACGGCTGGCAGCTTACCTGCTGGCTGCGCTGCTCATTATTTTTGTACTTACCATTCATCTTCCCAATTATCTCCATGCCGGCAGCACCGACATGAAACAGTCAGAGTTTGTAAACCTGCTGAAAGACACTGCCCTCGCAGCTTTTGCGTTGTACATCGGCAGTAATGCAAAAAGTTTTGAGTAAGGCATTTCTTCATTCAACACCACAACAATTGCTTTTGTAAGTATTGCTTTCCGGCAAAAAGAAACTCATTTCTGCTGGTGCCATTGCTATGCAGTTAATGATAGACTATTGTGTTGGAGCAGGAAAGCAGCGTCAGGTACGAGGCATAATTCTTGATAATTTCTGGCAGTTTGTTGTCGTGCCCTTTTACTTTACAGATTTAGAAGTGGTAAGTTTTTGTAAAAGAAAGGAGAAGTGGCGGAGTTACACATAGCCATAACAGTAGTTTCCGGGTATTTTTGCAATACCCTGATGAATATTAGTAAACCCTAAAAGACAAGACCAGAACAGGTTTCTATTTATGGAAAAGAATGTACTACGGTGGAACTTTATTTTTCAGTACGGTTGGGTGCTGACCAATATGTTCAACTCGATCCTGCTGCTTCCGCTTTATGTAAAAAATATTGACAACGATACTTTAGGTGCTTGGATAGCCGCCAGCAGCATCCTCAACTGGATGACTTTAGCCGATCCTGGCGTGGGCGAAGTGCTGCAACAAAACATCGCCGAATACCTGGGCAGAAAACAGTTTGGCGAAATCAGCCGCTCTATCGGTTCCGGTTTTGTGGCTTCGGGCATGATTGTTCTCATTGCAATCCTGTTTGGTTTTGGCTGCTTTTTCTTTGTTGGCAATATCATCAATAAAGATGTTTCTCTCTATCCGCATCTGGCTGCTGCATTGATGATTACCATTGTGTCAACCGGCATGTCGCTAGTATCGTTCACGTTGTCCGGCATTAACCAGGGGTTGCACAATTCAGCGCATGTAGCCATTTCTTCCCTGTCGGCTAACTTCCTGTTCCTGTTTGTAAATCTCGCGTTTTTATACACCGGTTTTGGGGTCATGTCTATTGCCATTGCCAATCTGGCGCGGGCTTTATTTATCAACGGCTACAATATCACCTCTATGCTAAAGCTGCTGAAGCGGGAAAAAATTCCGGTTATCTGGGACCGGATTCATTTTAAGCGGTTCATCAAAATATTCTCTTTCACCTCGGCCTCAAAAATCATTTCCGGTTTATCGTATAGCGTAGATACGCTGGTGCTGGCGCGCTTCATTCCATTAAGTATGATTACGGTATACGAGATTAATAAACGCCCTATTAACTTAGCCAGCACCTTAGTTGGCAGACATTCGGTGGCGCTGATGCCTTCTATCTCTCATGCCTACGGCACCGGCGATAAAAAATCTATCATCGATTTAATTTACAAGCAATTCAAGTTCTACAGTTATTCTGCTCTGTTCCTGGGGTTAATTTTTACGCTTACTTACAGTGACCTGATTACTCTTTGGGCCGGTAAGGGAAAATACATCGGCGACACCATCCTGCTGATGCTGGTGGTATACAATTTTCTTACACTCATTTCTTATTTTATGAGCAATATGGGCTACGCACTGGGAGATATTAAAAAAAATAGCCAGTTCAATATTGTGCGCAACCTCATTTATGGTGTACTGCTCTACTTCGCCGCGCGCAATTATGGCATCATGGGAACGCTTGTCGTATCACTTACGCTTATGCTGGTAGCCGACTTCTTTTACTTTCCTTATAAGGTGTACCGCATGGGTTATTTCTCCGGCGCCATGGTGCGGCGTTCGCTTACGTTGTGGGCGATTATCATTGCGGCAAGTGCTGCCGTCATCTGGGGTTGCAAAGAAGTAATTAGTAAAATATTAGCGCCCGATATGTATTTCAGCAGGCTGATGGTGGAAGGAACGGTATTCTTTATTTTCTTCATCGGCTTTCTCTTACTAATAGATAAAGAAGTGCGAACGATGCTGAAAGAAACATGGACGAAACTGGTGCAGTGGCTGTCATTACGTAAATGGAAAACAGGGGCTGTTAATTAAGCAGCGGCGATTTATAATCCACTATTGAGAGTCATTAAAGCAGCAAAAATTAATCTTAGCATTTGGTAATAAATGTCTACCGATTGAGAACAACCTTATTGCTTTTATTGTTAGTAAGTAAAGAATGGATAAGATAATAAGGTTGCTTTACTTCTGTTCATTATAACAATTTTATTAGAGTCTGCCTATTTGTAAAAACAGGCAAAAAATAAGGTACACAAAGAGTATAATTCCTCTTGGTGTACCTTCTTTTCATTTATGTCTGAGTGGTTCAATAGCCCTAATTTACATTCGCTAAACTTGGCTCGCTTCCTACCACCCACATGGCTTTTTTGCCCATGGCTTCGCGGTACACCGATAACAGCGAAGACAAATTCTTCTTCGGCGTGTATTTACTTTGGTAGGTGTGCAGCGCGTGCGCCGAAAACTCATTTTTTTTCGCTTCGCTAAAGCTTTGCCAGCGCTGCAGTTGCCGGTTCAGGCTTGCGGCATTATTGGGTTGAAACAACAAGCCGTTATTATTATGCGTAACAATGGTTTCCATCGCGCCGAGTTTAGAAGTAATCACCGGTGTGCCGGCGGAAAAGCCTTCTATAATGGTTAAGGGCATGCCTTCATAGCAAACGGATGGTACAATCAGCGCTGCGCATTGTTGTAGTTCGGCATCAATCACTGCTTTGCCCTGGAAGCCCAGCCATTTAATCTGCGGGTTGCTTTGCTGTGCCATCATTACTTCATCGCGCAACGGTCCATCGCCAATAATGGTAAGCGGCAAACCATTTGCCACAAAGGCTTTCAGCAACACATCAATTCCTTTTTCGCTCGATAATCTTCCAATGTACAGAAAATGAGAGTCGCGTGCCGGTGCGGTGTCGGCGGTGTTGGCTTCTATGAAATTGGGCTTCATAATAATCTGGGTTTTTTTCAGTTGCAAATCCGATGATAAAAAGATCGAGCGGGCTTTTTCGTTCAAGGCAATATACCGGTTCACCTTCCTGAAAGTACCCCAGTGCTTGTGTAGCCAGTTGGCAAATGCCAGCCAAAAAGTAAGCACGCCGGAGTTGCGATACACTTTCTGTTTCACTGCATCCCACGGAAAGGAACTGTACAGGCTTTTCAGGTAAATTTCGTTGTCGTGAAACAGCGTTCCCGAAGGGCATAAAAACCGGTAGTTGTGCAGGGTCTTCACCATTGGGATTTTCTTGCGGCTAACTGCACGGACAATAGAAAGCGACGCAGCAAAATGAAGGTTATGAATATGTACCACATGAGGCTGAAATTGTTGGATTTTACGGACGGTTTTAATATAGGAAAACGGGTTAAAAGGTAACAGCAGCAGGCTGATGAAGCTATGGCGGCTGTTGTCGAAAGAAAGCAGTTCCACAGTATGTCCGCTGTTCCGCAGCAGGCGCATTTCGCTCTCTACCACGCTGTCTTCGCCACCGCGTTCTTTGTACTTGGTATGGATGAATAAAATTTTCATAAAGGGGAAGAAGTAATTGGGTTAAGTAAAGAGGCGTTTCTGATATCTTTATTGGCAACGTATGCAAAATCATTGCGGTCGCTAATGATGCGGAACAGTTCTTCCAGTTTCTCCCACAAATCAAATTCCTCTATCTCCCACGAATGTCCCCACAGGTGAAAGCAGCCGCCATTCTTCTCTATCTCGTTCAGGTAACTTTCTGCCAAAGAAGGCAGGCGATACAGCGAATAGCTGCGAAGCCACTGCATCAGGTTGCTCCACCGTCTGCGTTTTGCAAGGTGCTTGGCGTAGGTAAAAGTGCTGTGCTCATAAACCTGCAGCGTGGTAGGAACTAAAGTGGCAGGCGTTTCTGTTTCTATGCTCAGCAGCTCTGTAGTGCGCGCAATAGAAAAGCCGGCAGCGCCAACGGCATCAATTGCCTTCTGGTGAAACACACCGCCCGGAAAGCAGAACGATTGCGGCGCACTGCCCAGCACATCTGCCAGCCATTCGCGGCAGCCCCCGATTTCATTCTTAAGGGTTACAGCATCGGTAGTGTGCAGCCGGATGTGGTGAATGGTATGACCGCCAATTTCAAAGCCTTTTGCCAGCTCGGCAATATGTTGCGCCGACATCACTTCGTGTTCCGCATTGTACTTGGGAATGTAGAACGTGCCGGGCAGGTTGTATTTATGTAGTAGGGCTGCCAGCCTGAAGTCAAGCGGGTGTCCATCATCCCAACTGGTAGTTATTAATTTCATACGGGCGGCGAATTGCAATCAGGCGTATCGAACAAGCAAATCTAAAAGGTACTGTTGGCTACGCAAGATAGAATATCAGTTTTATATTATGTGATAAAATCGGCTTTGTTATTTACGAATCAGTATATCGGAACCGTTTTACTTCTTCTTTGTTTAACGATGCCTTTACTACCCGGCAACGGAATAATGGATGACAGAAACTAACGGTGCCAATAAATTGGCAAAAGAGGAACCAAGTCAATACTTATTCTTAGTGCGTTCGTTATCAATAGTTTTATGGATGAGTAAGGTTCTTTCCGGGTCGGGTCGTCTTCCTATAATAAGACGGCTTCCCGCAAGAGGAAACAAGGAGGCTGCCATTTTAGCGTACCTGAAAGAATGGTAGGCTACTTGCAATTAAAGAAACCAATACAATAACAAATGAAAAAACAACCGTCTTTGCAATTCTGTTTGGTTATGGATGCCATTGGTTGCATTCCGTTTATTGCCTTGCCGATCATTGGCGAAGGGTTCGATATTGTTTGGGCGCCCATTTCCGCCATTATTTTTTATTATGCTTTTGGCGGGCGCAAAGCCACGTTCGGTGCGGCGTTTAGTTTGGTGGAAGAAATTATTCCATTCGCCAATTTCATCCCCACCTTCACCATTGCCTGGCTGTGGCAGAAATATGTAGTAAAAAAGCCGGAAAACACAATTGTGGTAAAGCCGGCATAAATCTTCAAAAGACCTTTTAAAAGCTTCGATAGAAAAACCCTGGCTGCTCCTCAGCGCAGGGTTTTTTAGTGCAGAACACTTCAATGTACCCGTTGCTGTCTTCTCACATCAGCCGGTTTGGCATCCGTAACGCACGTCATCATTTTTTCTTCCTGCCCTGTTTAAAATTGTCTCCCCGAAACAAAACATTTTCTATATTAGCCTCGCAAAAAACAACCAACGATTCGCCGCTGCCAATACCCAAAACAGCAACCACAGTAAACCGCCATCAAAGCAACACAAATATGGATACCCCAAAACGCGCGTACAAAGGCATTGAAATGCTTTCTTCTTTCTCTGTAATTCCTTTCTTCTAAACAACATAAATACTATGAGTAAATCAACTTCAGAAACAGGACATGCTGTGAACATCAGCAACTTTAAACTTTTAATTGATGCCTGCACAAGCTTTGGTGCGGATTACCAACCGAGTAATGAGGCTTTGCTGCTGCCGGCTATGATGGAACAATGGACAGCGGTAGGTGAGGCAAACGCGGCTTTATCGAAAGCGGAGGCTGACATGAAAGAACCGATTAACCAGCGGGAAGAGCTATTTGCGCCTTTGGGAAAGCTTGTGACACGGGTGGTAAATGCGCTGAACAGCACGAAGGCGAGTGAGGGCGTGAAGAAAGATGCGAAGGGAATTGCTGACCGGATACGGGGTATGAACCGGAGTAAGAAACCGAAGGAGATGCAGCGGAAGAGGGTGTGGTGCTGGACAGTGTGAGCACGAGCCAGCGAAGCTATGTGCAACGTGCGGCTGCCCTGCTGGACCTGGTGAACCTGCTGAAAACGGTGCCGGAGTACAAGCCGAATGAAAAGGGCCTAAAAACACAGGAGCTGGCTGAGTACCAGGCGCAGTTGCAAGCGGCGAACGAGGGGCTTGGGGAGATACTGAATGCGGGTGCGAACGCGCTGCTGAAGCGTAACCGTACCTTGTACAAACCGGAAAGTGGTATGCTGGACGTGGCGCAGGACTGCAAGGACTATGTGAAAAGTGTGTATGGAGCGAAGGCTGCCGAATACCTGCGGGTGGTTGCGATAAAGTTCAGGGGATTGTCGAAAAAGGAGCTAGCGAAGCTATAGGAGAGAAAAACGATGCTTCTGGAGAGAATTACCGTGGCTCGGGAGAAAAGTACGGTGGCTTTGGAGAGAGTTACTATGCATTGGGATAAACGTGCAATAGCTTTGTAGATAGTTGCGATGGATTTGGAGAAAGTTACGGTGCGGGTGGAGGGAATTGCGGGGGCTTGGGAGAGAAGTACGGATGCTTTGGAGGGAAGAGCGGTGGATGAATTTTTAAGAAATCAGGTGGGTGGGGACACCCACCTGTAAGAAAAATAAGCACAAGTGGGACACTTGCGCTAGAGCAGGGAGTTGGGTGTTCCCACCCAACATAAAACAAGTTTTAGCAATTACCCTTTTTATATTCATAAATCTATTTCTTAATTTATCTGCTTATGAATATTCATGATTGGAATTTAGGTGAGGTCAAATTTTTTAATAATGACCGAGGCTTTGGATTTATTAATGATGCAGAAGGTATTGACATCTACTTTGTGCATATAACAAAATTAAAAACTCAATCTATTCAAGAGAAGGATAAGGTTGTTTTTAATCTTCGTCCATCAGGCAAAAAAGTGGGAGCATTTGACGCGATTAATGTTATAAAACTGTTGCAGTTTGATGATTACAGCTTTCTTATGAAGCGATATTTTGAGCTAAAAAACCCTTCTTTTAAGGAAGCCATAATTAAGATATTACCTCAACACTGCCAATCTTATTTGATAAATGAAGAGATAGATAAAACAAACAGTATTTCGAACGAGATAGAGTACAAAGCATTTTTAGGTAAATGGAATGAATTAAAAAGATTCTTCAATTCTCCTGAAAATATGGAAATCTTAAATAATTCCTTTTTAGAAAAACTGAAAACAATTGCAACAAATGAATTTAAAATCAGAAGTTGGATTGATAATTATATTAAGATTCCTCCTGACTTACGCACAATTGGTTCTTATCTTCAAGGTAAAAACAAAACAGAATGGGGAAGAATATATTTTAGATTAGAGCCAAATACTAGATTTCTCCTCTTCAAAAATTATGTTCTTAGAAAGGATTTATCAAAAACATTTGATAACCTACTTTACTTTCTAACATTAGAAACTGATTTTGATTTACAAGGGAAGTTTATTTCAATATTAGTAAACGATTTTAAGGATATAAAACTATCAATAGACAACAGTGAAAAGCTTTTTAAAACGCTTCCAATTCTTGCAAAAAATGTAAACAAGGGTGTTTATAATCTATTTGTAGAACTTTTTTATCATAAAGCTGCTGACTCTATCAAGCTTAAATTATGGGTTGAAGATTATGTCGATGAGAAGGACTATGATATTTATTTCATCAATTTCATTTTTCTTTCTACATACAATCAAATAACCCTTATAAAAAAGCTTTTCTACTTATTATCTCAAAACGAACCTAATATTACTTACGAGAGAATCTTAACTCTAAAAAATCTTACACATGCATTTCAGGAGGGTAGGTATTTCAACTTAGATTTTTCGTGTAATGTGATATTATCTTCTATTGAGAATATAAAGAATGGTTTATTCCTAAATGAAGAATCTATTTTTCAGCTGCTGGTAAAACATGTAGAACATGACCCAACATCTCTTCTGACTTTAGAAGGTTTTTTTGAAAGGTGTACTGGTCGAACTATTCCCGACAAGATACAAGAAGATAATGATGGAAGAAAGACTATCATCGATTTGAAAGTTATATCTCAACCCAGAAATGTAGAATTTTGTGAAGGAACTAAATTCGGTGATGATGGAAAGGATAGAACTTACAAACATGATTGTTGGTGGTGCAGAGGCGGCATTTGTTATGATGCTAACCAAAGTGTTGATTTGCCAAACAGCTACAGAGACTACTCTCTAAGTAACTTTCTTTCCATTTTAAACATTCCTTTTAACCCGAGAAGTTATTTTGATTTTTTAGGTCTACTGAATAAAATCAATATCTTCTTACAACATATTCATTGCAGAACATGTGACTATGTTTTACAGCCTTTTAAGGAAAACCATTATGGATTCTACCGTGTTTCTAATTTCATCTGTTCTAATCCTCAATGCTCTAATAAAGAGAATATCTATCTGAGCCATTGCTTAGGAGCAAAGAAGACATCTATCAAGAGTAGGTGCGACAACTTAATTGATTCAAGAGACACAAAGAGGTGTAATTATAATAAACACAACCCATCAAACAATTTTGAGAGGTATGGCCCTTATGTATGCGATTGGTGTGGCTCATGCTGTTCTCAAAAATCATTAGAAAAAAAACAAAGTGAGCTGATTGAAAGGAATTGGAAACAACAGCCAGGACTTGATTGGAAAGTAAAAAACAAAGTTGGGCATTTAGAACGAGGTGAAACATTTTGCTATAAGTGCGGTGTCGAAATGATAAATAATGAAAAAGAATACAAAGAATTTAAAAATCTCCTTGAAAATCCAGATAATACTTTTAGAAGATTAAAGAAAGGAACTAACAATTATGGAGATTGGTATCTTATAAAAGCTGAGGAGATTTTTTTTGAGAAAGCAAAGGAAGTTGGTTTTAGAGTTAGTGCTACGAAGGAAGAAAATCCGACACTAAAATTTGTCTCTGATGGGAATATCAACTTCCTAATTTGTAAAACTTGCAACACTAAATATAACAAGTCAAAATTTGAATTTGTAAAAGAAAAACAGGAAGTAAATTGAATTTAATTTCTGTTATTCTCTCTATAATGTATTTGCATCAAAAAATTTCGATTCTTCTATTAAAGCGCTGAAATGGAAAGTTTAGGTTGTTATTTTTTACATATTTATTACCCTTCTCAAATTTATTTGGAACAACCGTCAAGATTTGCATTTGAGTTTGAAAATGAACACTTTTCAGTCCTGATAATTAAGACTTTAAAGTCTTTAGTTATAAATGATTTTGACAACGAAATTCTCTCTAAATATGTAGATGAGAAACCTTTTCATGAACTCAAGAAAAAGAATATTGAATTAGGAGAAAGATCATTTGTAACTGTCTTTGATAATGGTAGTATTGGATATGCAATTAATCCTGAAAAGAATCTTTACACAGAATTCTATCCGAAAGACTATACAGAAGTTATAGTTTCTTTTGAATCTCAAAGAAAAGATGATAATGTTTCTACAGTACTTAAAGCTTTAAGTTATTTCATCGAATCATACCGTTTTGTTTCCGGTGACCTTTTTACTTTAGACTTATCTAAGACTACATCTGTATCAATGGTTACACGAGATTACTTCCATACCTACTCTGATATTGAATTAAAAATGCCGAAGGAAGAAAGAAGTATTATATCACGAGAAGTCTTGTTTGGATTAAGACAGGTTAGATTTCCTTTTTGGAATACACAAGGAAAAACTCTTTTAGTAGACAAAAAGAAGGTTTCTGCCAATTTAGCTAATCATTTCAAAAATAGGATTCCGTCCGATGCACTTGCTGACTTTTTGCTAAGGGCTAGAGAAGAACTTCATGTTCATAAAAATTATAAATATGCTTTCATAGAAACATGGACTGCTTTAGAAATAGCTATTGTAAATTTTCTAAAAAATGTCAAACTTAAAAAGGGTATTTCAAAGACCAAAATAGAAGCGTACGAAAGTGAAGTTGGTATATCTTACCTTTTGAATATTGAGTTACCTCTCATTCACCAAACGAACGATGATCGATTTAAAATGATTATTGGAAAAGTTGATGCTATTAGAAAATTACGGAATAAGGTGATTCATGAAAATAGGGATATAAATTTTGAACAAGCACAAAATGCACATGAAGTCGCTATGGAGTTTTTTACATTACATGGGAATTTTAAATGTAGGAAAGGGGAACTAAAAATCTCTCAACTCACTGTAGCTCATCCAAAACAATGAAGCGGTTGCACCTACCGGCAACTTCGGAAGTAGCTTTCAGCTACCATTATTCCAATATCTCTCCTTGCTCTAACGCAAGCGTCTCGCTCATGCTGCATCCTTTCCCAGGCATCCGCTTATCAATCGTATAACACCAACCCACGGTCTCCAACCTGTCAACGTCCGCCCACCTCAAAAAGAATTACCATCATTCTTTCGATCATCGCCCAAAGAATTTGACAGGTTCCCCACATTAGAAAAACATTAAAAGACGCAAGTGCCGCACTATCCCATTTCTCATTTGCTACCTTAGTGGCAGCCAAACAAGTATGGTTATGGAAGAAAAGGAAAAAAGCAAATACGAATTGCAGCAGGAAGCCGAACAAAAAGAGCAGCAGGATATACAAAGCACTACAGCCACCTGGTTGCAAACCGACAGTAAGGTGAAGGCGTATTTAAGCCGGTTTCGGGAAGCGGATGTAAAGAGTTTTCTGAAGCAATACCCGGTGCTGAAAAGCTCTTTTATGTTCTATGGCGAACGCATAGGCGATGCGCCCCAGGAACACCAGCTGCACTATGTGGAAAAGGCAGGTAAAAACCTGATGGACATTCAGCGCAAAAAAATATTCGACCTGATGTGCCAATGGGATGCGGAAGAACTGAAACTGGAGGGTATTGTGTGCATAGACGACTTTGACCCATGGCTGGACGACCCAAACACCTGCCCGCATATATCGCCCGTGGACGGCGATGAACTGGAACGTTACCTGCAGTTTATGGAAACAGATGAGTTCAAGGACTCTTACCACTACCTGCAGCTTAGCTATGATGAGTATCGCGACGATGATCCCGGCGATGATTCGGAGCTCTATGAATGGTGTATGTATGACAACCTGCATACAAAACACGGGGAGTATTTTTCGCTGCCCATGGTGCGCTCCCGCAAGGAAGAGGTGTATCGCAAGCTGTATTATGAAGAACGGGACAAAGAGATTGAGAAAGCGTATGAGACAGGTGAGCGGACACGGTATGTGCCTGATACGCGGGAGGAACTGTCTTGTCACTACTACAGTCACCTCGAAGCCTTTATTAAGCAGAACGAAAGCAAGGAAGTGCTGGACCGTTTCAGGAAGATGTATGATTATTACCCTGACCAGTTGATAAGAGACGATGCTGACGACCAGGAGGAAGGAGAAATTGTATCGAAGGTAGACCGCATTCTATACGAACTGGAAGGCATTAAGGAGAAGATACCTATTGAAGCGAATAGCGACTGGCGCCTGGGCCTGATTGAAGCGTATGAGAAATATGAGCACCGGCAGTTGGTAAGCGGCTTGCAATATGCGTACAGTGAATACCGGATGCGCATAGACCTGCACCTTTCTTTTGAAGAAAAAGAAAAGGAAAATGATGGCAGAAACCCCGATTATTTCCGTAACCAGATCCTTCGCGGGCGGGCATTGAACGGGGAGGCTGAAGATTTTGATTTTTGATAGGGCTTTTTCTTTTCGGCAATGTCTCCGCGGCGGGATGTTGCGGTTTCACAATAAACCGCCCTGTGCGTTCTTCGAGGTGTTAGCCCCGCGCACCCCGACGAAAGGATACCATGATTTTTCGAATCATCCAAACCAAAGCACCTAACGTCCAAACCCTTCATCGTCGCCACCCTTCCCACCGCAGAAAAAGCATCCTACCCATACCATACGCTCAAAATTCCCTATTTAACTACTCTCTTCCCCCTCCGCGCAATACCTTTGCCCTTCCCAAATAATATGACAACAGCACAAGAAACCGTCCTGCAGGACGTCGTAATAAAATTCGCCGGCGATAGCGGCGACGGTATGCAATTAACCGGCACCCAGTTCACCAACAATACCGCCTTGCTCGGCATTGATCTCGCCACTTTCCCCGACTTCCCCGCCGAGATCCGCGCCCCCATCGGCACCGTCCCCGGCGTCAGTGGTTTCCAGCTCCATTTCTCCAGCGACCGTGTTTATACCCCTGGCGATATGTGCGATGTATTGGTGGCCATGAATGCTGCCGCCATTAAGGTCAACATCAAAAGCCTCAAGCCCGGCGGCAAGCTCATTGCCAACACCGACGGCTTCGATGCCAGGAACCTTCGCCTCGCCAACTATCCCGATGGCATCAACCCATTGGAAGATGGCAGCCTCCACAACTACGAAGTCATTAAAATAGACGTCACCAAGCTCACCCGCGAAGCCCTCAAAGATTTCCCCGAATTAGGTGTTAAGGAGAAAGACCGCGCTAAAAACATGTTCGTCCTCGGCTTTGTCTACTGGATGTACAACCGCACGCTCGACAACACCCTTGCCTTCCTCACCGAGAAGTTTGGCAAGAAGGAGAACATTTTACAGAGCAACATAAAAGTCTTACAAGCCGGCTACAACTATGGCGATACCACTGAAACCTTCACCACCCGTTATAGTGTAAAGAAAGCGGAGATGCCTGCCGGTAATTATCGCAGCATTATGGGCAATCAGGCGCTAGCGATGGGTTTGGTAGCCGCTACGGTAAAAAGTGGTTTGCCCATGTTCTTGGGAACGTATCCCATCACGCCCGCATCGGATATTCTGCATGAACTAAGCAAGCACAAAGCCTTCGGCATCCGCACCTTCCAGGCCGAGGATGAGATTGCCGGTATCAGTGCCGCCATCGGCGCTTCTTATGGTGGCAGCATTGGCGTTACTACTACCTCAGGTCCGGGCATGGCACTTAAAGCCGAAGCCATGGGTTTAGCAGTGATGTTGGAAATACCATTGGTTATCATCAACGTGCAGCGTGGCGGACCTTCTACCGGGTTGCCTACCAAGACAGAGCAAAGCGATTTGTTACAGGCCTATTATGGTCGCAACGGCGAATGCCCGATGCCTGTCATTGCCTCTTCCACGCCCAGCGATTGTTTCGATGTAGTCTATGAAGCCGTGCGTATCGCGGTGGAACACATGACACCCGTTATCATGCTCAGCGATGGTTACATTGCCAATGGCAGCGAGCCGTGGAAATATCCCGTAAGTGATGAGTTACCTTCTATCACAGCCAATTTTAAAACGGCTTTGGGTGATGATGAAATCAAGTTTCAGCCCTATATCAGAGATGCCAAAGGTGTGCGACCTTGGGCTATTCCCGGCACTGCCGGACTGGAGCATCGCGTGGGCGGATTGGAAAAACAAAACATCACCGGCAACATAAGCTACGATCCCGAGAATCACCAACTCATGGTGAAGCTGCGCCAGCAAAAAGTAGATACGGTTGCTTTTAGTATTCCCGACCAAGCAATAGACAGCGGGGCAGACAAAGGAAAAGTATTGGTACTGGGTTGGGGCAGCACGTATGGCTCTATCAAAAGTGCCGTATTAGAGTTGCAATCAAAGGGGCATAAAGTGAGCCATGCGCATATTCGCTACCTGCGTCCCTTCCCCAAGAACTTAGGGGAAATTCTAAAGAACTTTGACACAGTATTGATACCTGAACTGAACAATGGTCAGTTAATTAAAATTATCCGCGATCAATACCTGGTAGATGCAAAGGGTTATAACAAGATTATGGGCGTGCCGATTATGAAAGCAGAGTTGATAGAAGAGATAAAGAAATATCTGTAATAAATATGAACATCGTTATTATTGGTGCGAGCCGCGGTTTGGGTCATGCGATGTCAGTTGGTTTAAGCAATGCAGACAGGCATTTGTACCTGCTATCACGCTCGAAGCCACAGGTGATTGAACAAAATGATAACGACGACTACACCTGGATACAAGCCGATGTTTCCAGCGCTTCTTTTACCCAAACATTAAAACAAAGATTACAAAATAAACCGGTTGATCTGTTGATCTATAACGCCGCCGTTTGGGAGAAAAATACCTTTCGCGGCAACTACCAGATAAGTGATGACAGCGAAGATGCGCTGCGCAATATCATCAATGTAAATCTTACTGGTGCCATACTATCAGTACAGGCTTTATTAACCAATTTACAACAAGCGGCTTCTGCTAAAATCATTCTTATTGGCTCAACCTCAGGTGCAGATGGCAACCGTACCAAAGCTGTTGCTTATTCAGCATCGAAGTTTGGTTTGCGTGGCGTAAACAATGCGCTGCGCGAAAATTTTCGCGGCACGAATATCAATTCAACCATTCTTAATCTGGGCGATTTATCTACCACGATTCCTTTTGAAGATGGCAAAGAAGCGGTAGTAAATAAAGCAGGCTTTTCTTTGATTCCTATGCAGGAAGTGATTGATATTTTGGAATTCATCATCAAACTATCTCCCGCAACGTTGATAAAAGAAATGGATATTCCCGGCTCGCGCGATGCCGCTTTATAAACAATGTTATCATCATGGATATTGATTTCTTTCGCAGCTATGCTTTGAGTCTGCCCGATGTAGAAGAAACGCTTCCTTTTGGTCCGGACACTTTGGTGATTAAAGTAAATAGCAAAATGTTTTTGCTCTTACCGCTCGATGCTTCGCCATTAACCTTCAACGTAAAATGCAATCCCGATGCAGCTTTGGAGCTTCGCGAGCAATACCCGGATTCCGTTTTGCCCGGCTTTCACATGAATAAAAAACACTGGAATACTATTGTGGTAGATGGCAATTTATCATCGCAACAATTGCAACAATTTATCTCCGATTCTTATCATCTCGTAAAAGGAAAAAAGAAGTAAGCCAGCCAAACAGCTTTGATTTTACAGCAGTATTATCTTTTATACAATCATCAAAAATTTTTTTGCAAGTTCAGCAAAGCCACTACCTTGCACTCACTTTGTTGAGTTCAATATCATTTCTTCTCGCAGGTTTTTTAAGGTTTCAGGCCGTGTAGTTACAGAAGATTTCCCGGAGTAATTTTTAGCATTGGATATTTTTCTTGCCTTCTTTTTCTGTAAACTGTAAGTGTGTTCCGCTTTACTTATGTAAATAATTAAGTATCCTTTTTCCTTCAAAGACAAATGCCTGGTTTTGTAAAAAAGAACGGTTGCAGCCCTGGCAAATAGCTTGTCCGGTTTATAGTAAATAAGATTTTGTTGTTAGTAATCTGTGTCTGTACATAGCGATGCGAAGACTTTGCGCTTAGCTGTTGTGGCGAAGCAATAAAGCGGTAAAAATTTCTTTGATCGCATCCTTGTTTCCTTTCATCTTTAAAACACGACTACTCGATAACAGATGCAGGATACAGGTTTATAATACTAACATTGATACCTAACAATCGTTGCCTTCATTGCATAAATTGACTCCCTATCATGATTAACCTGACGCTTGATTTTTTATGCCGAGAGATCAACAACTATCTCGTGATGAAGCTTGATCTTGCGCCAGGCAGCAATGCTATTATACCTTATAATGTATCGCAGCTAAATAGCGAAGGTGGAGGCGGGAATGCCAATGGAGATGCTGCTTCCGGCGCGTTTCTTACCTTGGTAAATATCGAAGAAGACCGCATCTCCAAATCGCACGACAATTACATTCGCAAAGATGGCAAAGTGGTGTATCAGAACCCTAAAGTTCATCTGAATCTTTATCTTTTGTTTTCGGTTTCTTTATCAGCTTACACAGAAGCCTTAAAGCGCTTGTCTTATATCATTCAGTTCTTTCAGTACCAGTATGTGTTCACGCCAACTACCTCGCCGGCTATGCCTGCAGGCGTAGAAGAACTCATCTTCGATCTGCATACTTTATCGCTGCAGGACATGAATAATCTCTGGGGAATTTTAGGTTCCAAATACCTGCCTTCCATCCTTTATAAAATGCGCATGATTACCATTAGCGAAGACTTTGCACAAGGCGATGCCGGCTTAATCACCGCCATTGACATTAACGATAAATTAGTTCAGCAATGACGAGCCTCCAGTTCAATACATTATTCACCATCGAGCTGTTGCATAGCTTTTTTGCCAACGGGCAATGCAATGATTTTATCATACAGCCTTCTGCACAAACGGCTGCCGTTTTAAGGGGTTATAAAATGGTTGCCAAACAGTTTGATAACAAGCTGTACGCAGGTATCGAAACCAATGCTTCGGGCAATCCATCCTTGTTGCCGGCGCAAGACAAGCCCTTCACTTTCTTCTTACAGCTTAGCAATCCTTTGTTTTACAATTACACCAATCTGCCATCTTCTTTTCCAGACAACAGCATCTACTATTTCACCAACCGAACCAACGATATCAGCAACGGAAAATCGTTTTTATCACAAGAAACGCCATTCAATGCGGCACGAACTTATAAACCCGGCGATGTGGCTACAAGTCCTGCCGGCACTGTGTTTCGCGCCATCAAAACAAACAATGCAACGCCTGTGGCCGGTAACGACTGGATGCCGGTTGACAACAACCGTTATGTGTCGGAAAAAGATAGTTTACCCGTATTACCTTCCCTAACAACCTACCCCTTTTCTTCACCACAATCATCGGCAACAATAGAAGTGCGCGGCTTCAACGCGGCGGCGCCGGAAGATTATTCAACGCTGCTGTTGAATAAAACCATTCTGTTTGATAACCCGGTTTCTTCTTTTCGGTTCAACCTGCAAATGCTGCCACCCGGCAAGTACAAAGTGAAAGTGAACGGCGATACGGAAAGAACCGTTTATATCAACGATGAAATGAATGCTGCGCAAACTTTTGCGGTGATTGATTTATATAACGAAAGCACCTTGCCCGATGGTTATCGTATGTTGGATGGAAACACGCTTCGTTCGCCGCTTTATTCTTTATCTTTTTTAAACCGCGCTACCATATGGAAGTATGCCTTAACCAGCGCCAGCGGCACTATCAGTGATAACAGCAACGTGTATCACTTCTCTGCACCGGCGCCGCATATCGTTTCTTCCCTTTCGCCGATTCCGTTAAGCGAAAAAGCATTGAATTTAAAGTTGAACATCGGCGCGCTGGAATACACGCCCATTGCCTGTGCCAGCCCGCAACGGTTATCTAAATTTATTACGCCAACGGATGTATATGATTGTTCTGAAATTTTTCTTAACTACTAAATGAAACTAAAAAGATGTACTCTACAAGCACGTAACAACACAATCAGATTAAAGAAACGCACATCAAAGACTTTGCGTCTTCGCGTCTCTGCGGTAAACGATTCTTCATCATAAAATCAATCATACAAAAACCAGTTCCTCATGTCACAGATAAACGAAAGTGCCATCAAAACGCCGGGAGTTTATGTAAACGAAATTCCCTCTTTTCCGCCATCCATTGCGCAGGTCGCCACTGCCATTCCTGCCTTCATTGGCTACACCGAAACCGATGTAGATATCAAAGGCAAATCCTGGCACCTGAAGCCCAAGCGCATTAGCTCGATGATCGAGTATCAGCAGACCTTTGGCGGCGCGCCGTTAGAGCAAAACTTAGCGGCTACCATTGTTGAAAAACACGACACCACAGGCGCGCTCGTCAGCGCGAATGTAACCGTTGCCTTTACCGGCGCACCTGCAGCACGTTCTACTAAGTACCTTATGTTTTATGCATTGCAGATGTACTTCATGAATGGCGGCGGACCTTGCTACATCGTTAGCGCCGACACCTACGCAACCGGCGCAGGCAATGTGGTGAATACCGCACTGCAGGCAGGTTTGGATGCGGTAGAGCCGGAAGATGAACCTACCTTACTCCTCTTCCCAGATGGACAAGGTATTGCCTCTGCCGCCAATTATTATACATTGCAAAACAATGCGCTTGCCCTTTGCGCCAATTTGCAGGATCGTTTTACGCTGGTAGATGTTTACGATAACAGCAGCGATACCGACACCAACTCCACTGCCTTCCGCAATGGCATTGGTGCCAACAATCTCAATTATGGCGCGGCGTATTATCCCAATGTCATCACCACCTTATCGTATGCATACGATGAAGCCAACATTGCGCTTACCGTTTCGGTAGCGCCGGGCAATACAGGTGCCGCCGTGCTTGCTTCGGCAACGATGACGGCTCTTTTCGCCGAGAACAAAGTAGTGTATAACCAACTGAAAAATGCCATTGCCGATGTAGGCGTTGAGTTGGCACCTTCTGCTTTAATTGCTGGCGTAATGGCGACCGTAGATGCCACACGCGGCGTATGGAAAGCACCCGCCAATGTAGGCCTGGTTGGCGTAAAAGCCTTGACCGATACCATCACCGATGAATCGCAGCAGAACATGAATATTGATGCAACATCAGGTAAGTCAATCAACGCCCTTCGTTCCTTCACGGGCAAAGGAATCTTAGTGTGGGGTGCACGCACGCTCGATGGTAATAGCAACGACTTCCGCTATATCTCAGTCCGCCGTTTTTATATCATGGTAGAAGAGAGTGTGAAGAAAGCCGCTGCGCAGTTTGTATTCGAGCCAAATGATGGAAACACCTGGGTGCGCATCCGCGCAATGATTGAAAATTATCTTACCAACTTATGGCGTCTGGGCGCACTCGCGGGCTCCAAACCAGAGCTGGCTTTTTATGTAAAAGTTGGCCTGGGACAAACCATGACATTCGATGATATTCTCAATGGTAAAATGATTGTTGAGATTGGTATGGCGCCCGTTCGTCCTGCTGAGTTTATTATCCTTCGTTTCTCGCAAATACAGCAACAGGCATAATATAAATTCTCCCGCAGATTTCGCAAATCATCGCAGAAAAGAAACACAACCATCTGCGTAAATCAGCGTCATCTGCGGGAAACAAATTCATTTCATTCATCTTTCAAACAATATATATTATGGCTAACTACCCACTTCCAAAATTCCACTTCCAGGTCGACTGGGGCGGCACGCGTATCGGCTTTACTGATGTCAGCGGCTTAGACATTACCAACGATGTAATTGAATACCGAGACGGCGCCAGCCCGGAGTTTCATAAAATCAAAATGCCGGGGCAGCGCAAGTTCAGCAACATTACCCTGAAGCGTGGCATTTTTAAGTCCGACAACGAGTTCTACAAATGGTTCAACACTATTAACATGAACACGGTGGAGCGCCGCGACATCACCATCAGTTTGCTCGATGAAACACACGCGCCCGTCATCGTATGGAAAGTGAAAAATGCTTGGCCCACCAAGATCACTTCTACTGATCTCAAAGCCGATGGCAACGATGTAGCCATTGAGCAGTTAGACCTCGCGCACGAAGGCTTCACCATACAAAATGAATAGGCATGTTCGATTATCCGTTTACCGGTTTTCATTTCCTCGTGGTGTTCGAAATCTTTCCGCAGGTGCCCAACGATTTTCGTTTCCAGGAAGTATCTGGTTTAAACGTAACCGTTAATGTTGATACGTATAATGAAGGTGGCGAAAACCGTTTTGTACATCGCTTACCGGGTCGCACTTCTTACCAGGATCTGGTGCTGAAACGTGGGATGACACTGGTTTCCGGCGTTACCGCCTGGTGTATTGATGCCATAGAAAATTTCAATTACCAGCCTACCAACATGCTCATCTCGTTACTCAACGAAGACCATTTGCCGGTATCGTCCTGGTACATTGCCAATGCCTATCCCATCAAGTACGAGATCAGCGGGCTGAATGCCGAGAACGGGCAGATTGTAGTTGAAAGCATCACCTTGCGCTATGAGTATTACAAAACGCTCAATCTCTCTGCTGCGGTCGGTGCCGCCATTGGCGCTGTTGCCGATTTGCTGGGCGGTGCCAGTGCAAGTGTCAGCATTTCTGTTGCCTAAAGAATGGGATTGCATACGTCATTCCGCAATTGCCATCAGCATTGTTTATCATAAATCACTTTTACGATGGCTTTGTGCGGAATCTGATGACTGCCATAAAAGGAAATACAAAGCTACAGAACAGCCATTATGAGCCAGAAGTCTGCAACTCCGATTAAGCATCATTGTGTCACTCACTTGTACGTTCCGAAATCAATTGAGCATTTGAGCGAGCGCTATATGAACCACAATAGAATCATAGAAACATAAGAATGAACACATAGATTCCATCAAAAATCCGGAACATCTGTGCACGCAGTCCGTGTCATCCGTGTTCCATGTTCCATCAAATCATTTAACCATCTAATCATGCCAATAGAAATCCGCGAGCTTCAAATCACCACCACCATCAGCGATACGCCATCGTCCTCCGGCAGTGCATCGTCGTCCTCCGTCAACAAAGACGACATCATCGCCCAATGCGTAGAACAGGTACTCGATATTCTCAAACAAAAAAACGAACGTTGATATGGCTCTCGGTGAATTAAAAAAAATGAAGCTCGTGGCTTACACCGATGCCACCTTCAGCAGCGCCATTCCCGGCGTGGAGTACGAAGTATTGATCAACCCCGAATCGTACTCGCTCACTTACGGCACCGACACCAACGACATCACTGGACAGGGCTCCAGCGAAAGCGTGCGAACCTTCAACAAGCGCCCGGCGCAGAACATGACCTTCAAGTTCATTTTTGATGGCAGCGGCGTAGTAAAGAAAGGTGGCGGCGGTTTGTTATCCGGCTTGGCCGTGCCCGGCTTGCCGGCAGATAAACCAGATGTGGTGCAGGACTTCAATACCTTCAAAGATGTGGTGTATAAATACGACAGCACCACGCACTCGCCACGCTATGTGCAGCTTCGCTGGGGACCGCTCATTTACAACTGCCAGCTCACCAACATGACGGTTAACTTTAAGCTCTTTAAGCCCGATGGAACGCCGGTAAGAGCCGAAGCCAACTGCACCTTTCAAAGCGCGATAGACCCGGCAACATTAGCCGCTAAAGAAGGCAGGCAATCGCCCGATTTATCGCACATCCGTACCGTGATAGAAGGCGATACGTTGCCGCTGTTGTGTTATCGTGAATATGGCGACAGCAAATATTATTACCAGGTAGCCAAGGTGAACATGCTTACGAATTTTAAACAATTAGTTCCGGGAACGAAACTGATGTTTCCACCGATAGCTAAGTAGATAAAGGAGAACAGAAATGGCATTGAGTCAATCACTTCCCGGCACGCAGAACACCGACCTGGTAACGTTTACCATCAAGGTAAACGGCGCGGCAATCAGCTCGAAATACCAGGTGGCTTCTATTCATGTGGCGAAAGAAGTGAACCGTATACCCTTTGCCAAGCTGATGATTTACGATGGCGATCCTGCCTTGCAGGACTTCGCCATCAGCAATGAAGACACCTTCAAGCCGGGCGCAGAGATAGAGATAACAGCAGGTTATCATTCTGATGAAACCTCGTTGTTCAAAGGCATTATTTTACGACATAGCCTGAAGATCAGAAACAACACCTCGCCCTTGCTGATACTTGATTGCAGAGATAAAATGGTTAAGATGACAGTGGCTCGCAAGAACAAATATTTCTACGATACTACCGACAGCGATGCCGCCGGAACCATTATAGATGCGTATGGTTTGGAGCATGATATTGAAAGCACCACCGCGCAACAGGAAACGCTTGTGCAATACGACAGCACTGATTGGGATTTTGTCCTTTTGCGCATGGAAGCCAATGGCAAGCTATGTATCGTAAGCGATGGTAAGCTTACCGCAAAGAAGCCTGACCTCAGTGGAATGGCCGTCCTCGACGCTGTATTTGGCGCTATAATGTTAGAGTTTGATGCCGACCTCGATGCGCGCCATCAATACCAAAGCATCAAGGCTTCTGCCTGGGATGATGCCAACCAGGCAATTATAACAAGTGATGCTGCAGAGCCCGGTTTTGAAGAGAACGGCAACCTTTCTTTCAGCGATTTAGGCGATGTGCTAAGCATTGCAGAGTACGACCTTTTCGCCGGCGAAGAAATTAAACAGGACGAGTTGCAAAGCTTCGCCGATGCCCGCCTGCAGATGGCTCGCTTGGCACGCTGCAGAGGTCGCGCAAAGTTTCGTGGGTATGGCGAAATTCAACCCGGCGATTGCATCAACATCGGCGGTGTTGGCGACCGATTCAATGGCAAAGTCTTCGTCTCCGGCGTGCGCCACGAAATTGTAAACGGCGCATGGAAAACAGACGTGCAGTTTGGCCTGAGTGACGATCTCTTTATCAACCAACCTGAAGTAACTGTTGCGCCTGCCGCGAGCTTGCTGCCTGCCGTGCATGGCTTGCAGATTGGTGTTGTGGTAACGTTGGAAAGCGACCCGCAAAGCAGCGACAGAATCCGTGTCCGGTTGCCAATCATCAGTGAAAGCGAAGACGGCGTTTGGTGCCGCATCAGCACGCTGGACGCGGGTGACAACCGCGGCTCTTTTTTTCGCCCCGAAGTTGGCGATGAAGTGATTGTTGGTTTTTTAAACGATGACCCGCGTTATCCCGTTGTGCTCGGCATGTTGAACAGCAGTGCGAAACCTGCACCACTCACGGCTTCCGACCAGAACGATGAGAAAGGATTTACTACGCGCAGCGGCATGAAAATGATTTTTAACGATGCCGATAAATCATTAAAAATAGAAACACCGGCTGGCAAAAAAATAACGATAGATGAATCAAACAACCTCATGCAGTTAGAAGATGAAAACGGCAATAAAATCACGATGAACAACACGACCGTCAACATTGAAAGTGCCGCCGCCATGAGCATTAAAGCAGCTACCGATTTAAAGATTGAAGCAGCTAATATTACGGTCAGTCCAAGCTCCTCTTTTTCGGTTGGCGTGGGCGGTGCTTCTATCAAAGCCGATGGCGGTAGTGCTAAAATGTCCGCGCCTTCCGTTACCGTCGAAGGCTCCGGAACCGCAACAATTAAAGGCGGCGTGGTGATGATCAATTAGGTGGGTCTGAACTGGGATAGGTAAGATGAATGGGATGATTGGGATAAGGATAATGAATACAAAATACAAATAACAGCCATTATGGGCCAGAAGTCAGCAACTCCGATGAAGGGTCTGTTGCGTCGCACTCTTCAACGCTTTGAAAATAATCGAGCAGAAGAGCGAGTGCTATCATAACCGCTAAGACACAAAGACGCTAAGAAATACATGTAAGAAAACTTCGCGTCTTCGCGGTAAATAAAAAATCCGGAACATCCGTGCACGCAGTCCGTGTTATCCGTGTTCCATCAAATCAATTAACCATTAACAATAACCAATTAACAATATAACGATGCCTTTTGCAGCCAGAATATCCGACATGCACGTTTGCCCGATGTTCAACGGACCATCGCCGCACGTAGGCGGCCCCATTTTACCACCCGGCGCGCCAACGGTATTAATCGGTGGTTTGCCTGCAGCTTGCGCAGGCGACATGTGCACCTGCGCCGGGCCACCGGATACCATCGCCGCAGGCTCGTCTACCGTGCTCATCGACGGCAAGCCGGCAGCCCGAATGGGCGATTCAACTGCGCATGGCGGAACGATAATATTGGGTTGCTTCACCGTACTAATAGGAGGCTGATATGACAACGATCACAAATTCATTTTTAGGCAGGGGCTGGACATTTCCACCGGCATTCAATAATGCGACTGATAGCGGGGACATGGTAAGCGAGGAAGAAGACATTCACCAAAGCCTGCAGATATTGCTTTCTACCCGCAAAGGCGAGCGCATTATGTTGCCCGACTATGGCTGCAACTTAGACGAAATGGTGTTTGAAAGCATGACCACAACATTCAAAACCTACATCCGCGAAATGATACGCACCGCCATCCTTTTTTACGAAGCGAGAATTGATTTACAGACCGTAAAAATTGATGACTGCCGCGAAGTGGAAGGTGTGATTCTGATCATCCTTGAATACACCGTTCGCACTACCAACTCACGGTTCAATTTCGTGTATCCCTATTATAAAAAAGAAGGCACTGAACTACGATAATGGCTAATACTTGCTACGATACCGATCTCTCGCAATACAGCGGCACAAGCCAGTTGCAGCGCGCTTTGCCTGCCTTGCTGGCAGGCTATGCCAGGGTAGATGAGCGCACGACCGCGCAACTGATTTTGTTTGCCAAAAAATACGGCGCCTATCTCAATTATTTCGACGCCACCAACCAGCCCGTAGGCGACTGGCAGGCATTCATGTCGGGCGATGTTTCAGTAACCATTGCTGCCATTGCCGACTGGAAAGCGAAAGACTTTTCACCCTTTATTTCTAACATCAATAATGAAGTGCATGATGCAACCGATGGCGAAGCAGCAAAGAAATTTTTCAAGACCATTTTTGACCTCGTATTCACGCTGGCTTCACACTTAGATATGAGCTTGCAGCGCCTGCCGGATGATGTGCGTTACACTGATTTTTTATCGGTTGCCATCACTTCAAATCTTGCTTTACCGTTAGCCTTACTGAACAGTTATTATACATCCTTCCGCGCTGCGCCATTATCTCTCATTAACGAAACTTCAAGCTATATTGATCCTTTAATGCCAGTATCTCCGGTGGTGTTGTCAGGCGATTTCCAATACGCCCAATTAAGCAAAGCATGGACGGTTTCGTCGCTTACGGTTCCAAGCATCACTTTGCAAAGCGTTGATGCAAAAGACGACATCAGCCATGTGCTGACACATAATTTATTTACGGGTCCACTACAGTTATTCATCAATGGCATCATTAACATCGTAAGCAGAACGCCGGCTTATTTAGATGAGACTTTAAACAACTATCCTTCTCACGAGCCGCATTACGCACTGTATCTCGCTTTCCTGCGTTTGTTTCGCTTTGCACAAGACCATCTGAATGGCTTTATCCAAAACCATCTTGACTTTTACTATAAGGATGTTTTGCAATTGCAAAATCGAAATGCCGAGCCCGGTTTTGTACATCTCCTGTTTGAATTACAAAAGAGCGCAACGCCTTATTTGCTTCAAAAAAATACGGCTTTTAAAGCGGGTAAAGATGCAACAGGAAATGACATCACTTACAACATAGTCAACGACGTTGTTATTCAAAAAGCAACTGTGCATTCGCTGCAATCTTTGTACTTAAGTAAAGGCACAAATGCAGCTTTGTACGCTTCGCCGGTGGCAAATTCAGAAGATGGCGATAAAATAACCAGTGCCGACAACTCCTGGTTTGCTTTTAAAAGCCCGAAGAAAACCACAGGCGCAAGTCTTGGTTTTGCGATAGCTTCCAATGTATTATTTCTAAATGAAGGCGGCCGCATTATCACGTTTACATTTCAATGTGATAAACCGTTAGGCATTTCGGAAAGTGTCTTGTCAGGTTTGTTTACGTTTCGTTTTACGGGTAAAAAAGATTGGTTTACAGCAACGTCTTATTCAACTAAAATTACCGGTTCAACATTCACTGTAACAATTTCGTTAGCCGGTGATGCGCCGCCCATTGTTCCTTATTCTGAAAAAATACACAAAGATAATTTTGATACAACGCTGCCTATAGCGCAGGCGATGCTGAACAGCTATGCTTCTTACCAAACCATCAAAGCACTGCGCATTAACAGCCTTACCATTGATGTAACGGCAACGGTAAAAAACCTGAGCCTGCAAAGCAATGATGGCACAATTAATTCTGCCAAACCATTCAAGCCGTTCGGTGATTTCCCCGACAGGAATGCTTCGTTTATCATTGGCAGCGAAGAGGTATTTCAGAAGCATCTTACAGGGTTGACGATTAATATTGACTGGCAATCGCCCGATACCGCTTTGGCAGTCGCCGTTGTGCAAAATGAGCCGGTGGCAAGTATCTCATCCGGCAGCAGTTTTTTAACATCACCTGCCCAATCATTCGATACAATTTCAGCCGGGTCATTCAGTGGTCTTACCCAACGTTCGGCAACCAATTTTCAGAGCGATGCTTTATCAAATAGTAGCCTGACAACGGCTGATAACAGTTTTGAATTGCAAAGTGCAGCGCAGAAGGTTTCAGATGTTTCGGTAAATTTATCCAGCCTGTTTGATGCCATCGCAGGCATGCTCGCCGCACCGGCAGATGTACTGGTCTTGTCATCGGGCAACTGGTCTTCTTCACCTATCGCCAGCAGCACAAACATCAGGAGTAACGCCATCGCTATTCCCGCCGCAAACGCAGCCACACTACCGGTTGCAGAAGTTCAGTTCAATGGCAATGAAGAATATGATGTGAATGCTATATCAGGCTTTATCAAGTTGCGGCTGACAACCAGTAATTACAGCCTGGCTACTTATTTATCCAATTCGCAAAAAGCATTGGAGCCAACCAGCGTATCAGTGACTTATGATGGCGATAAAGTAAAAAGCTATACGGTTAATCCGCCTAAATTGCCACCGCCCGCACCGCAGTTGGTTGCCAACAGCATTAGCGTTACTTACTCGGCGCAATCGGTGATTAATTTTTTAGACAACACACAGGATTCGTTTAACAACAGCACCGCATTTTGTTATCATACTGAACCTTTTGGGTTGCGCATTATGCATCCTTTTCTTACGGATGATGCCATCACTTTTCTCCCCGTTTTCAATTTAGATAATGACCCGCAAAGCAGCGATAGCGGCGAGCTTTGGATTGGCTTACAAGATGCCTTTCCGGATGAGACGCTGAGCCTGCTGTTCCAGGTATCGGATGGCAGCAGCAATCCGTTGAAAGATATGATTGATTTGCGATGGTTTTACCTGAGCAATAACAACTGGCTGCCCTTTGATAAAGTAACCATTACAGATGAAACAAACAACCTCACACGCTCCGGCATTGTTACCCTCACTTTGCCGCACGATATTACAGCCGGCAATACCCGCGCCGATGCGGATCTGATATGGATAAAATGGGTAGCAGATAAAGATACCGATGCCGTTAACAAACTTATTGCGGTACGCACCAATGCGGCAAAAGCTGCATTCGCACAAGACTTATCAAAAGGCATTGAATATAAAAGCACATTGCCGGCAAGCACCATCAGCAAACCCGCGACAGCTATTGCTGCCATTAAAAAAACGGAACAGCCTTATCCTTCCTTCGACGGTCGATTGCACGAAGGAGATGACCGGTTTTATATCCGCGTGAGCGAACGGCTGCGGCATAAGCATCGTGCCGTTACGGCGTTGGATTATGAGCGTTTGGTGCTGGATTATTTTCCGCAGATTCACAAAACAAAATGTATTAGTCACACCGGTTTTATTAGTAACCCAAATACAAACGAAACAAAATACAGCCAGATGCTGCCCGGTCATGTAATGGTAGTTACAGTGCCCCATTTAACCAATCATTTGTCTTCCAATTTGCTGCGACCTTATACCAGTATCGGGTTGATAGAAGAGATACAACAATACCTGCAAAAGCTCACGTCGCCGTTCGTAAAACTGCATGTAAGCAACCCGCAGTTTGAAGAAGTGCAGTTTGATTTTGGCGTAACGTTTTTACCCAATTACGACATTAATTTTTATACAAAACTGCTCAACGATGAAATAGAGCAGTTCCTCACGCCGTGGGCTTACGAAAGCGGGCGCGACATTGAGTTTGGCGGCAGGATAGAGAAGTCAGTCGTGTTGAATTTTGTGGAGGAACGTCCGTATGTTGACTTTGTTACCTGCTTCAATATGAACCACATTATACTACGCGAAGGCAACACCGTAAAGCAGGCTTTGTATAATGTAGAAGAAGCCGTGGCTTCTACGGCACGCTCCATTCTGGTTTCTTATTACAACGAAGACACGGGTGTAAAGCACCTCATTCAATCACCTGCAAACTGCAACTGCAATGGCTGATGCAATAACGATAGCAAAAGCGCCGGCGCTTCGCAACGATGAAGATTACCTTTTTTTGCGCAGCGAAGGACTGAAATACATTGAAGAATTAGGCAGCGCTTTGTGGACGGATTATAACGAGCATGATCCCGGTATTACGATACTCGAAGCCTTGTGTTATGCCATCACGGAATTGGGCTACCGTGCAGACTTGCCCATGAAAGATTTGCTAACGGAAAGCAATGGGCAAATCGCTGCTTCGCAGGCTTTATTTACCGCGAAAAACATTCTTACGCAAGCACCTTTAACTATCAATGATTACCGGAAATTATTGATAGACATCACCGGCGTTCACAATGCCTGGCTGTTTACTGATGATGCTTATCTCTTTGATAATATTATTACGCCGACAGGCGAAGTGCCGCTGTATGCCGACTGCAAGGAAGATGCACTTTCTTATGGCGCAACGCCTCATCCTGTTTATGTTTCAGGTTTGTATAAAGTGTTACTCGATCTGGAAGACGATCCCCAAGCAGGCAATTTAAACAACGGCGAAATTGAAGTGCTAAGTCCTGCAATAACGGGCTATAATGCAGGCGCAGTAAGCTTTACGGTAATACTGCCTGCCTGGAATGATGCGTTGGTGAACAAGGATTTATTCATGGCAGATAAAGACTCGCTGACCAGCATTGCACCCACGATTGTTGCTGATGGGACCGACTGGAAATTGTCTCTTTCGTTTTCCTTTCTTGTCACTGGTGATGCCAATGTGCACACAACTAATTTGGAAGGAAAAGTCATCATTGACTTAAAGCCATCCGGTAAAACAGTGACAGGGGCTGACATGCAGGCTTTCTTTTCTTCAATGTTTACAACGCAGGTCATCAATCTATACATTTATAAGATTCAGGAATCGAAACGCATTGTGCAGACGGCGGTAAAAAAGCTGCACGAAAACCGGAATCTGTGTGAAGACTTTATTTCGGTTGACACCATACCCGATGAAGAAATTGCTATCTGCTGCGATATAGATGTAGCGCCGGATACAGACATGGAAGAAGTGCAGGCAGATGTATTTTACGCCATTGAACAATACCTCAATCCATCGGTACATTTTTATTTGCTGAAAGACCTGATGAGCAAAGGTTATACAACGGATGAAATATTTGAAGGACCAAAATTAGAGCATGGTTTTATTGATACAGAGGAACTGGAAAATACAGAATTGAGGCAAACGATTTATGCCTCAGACATCATCAGTCTTATTATGGACATCAAAGGCGTGCAGGCGGTTCGCGGCTTTCGCATGACGAAGTATGATGCCGGTGGCAACATCGTAAAAACACAAACGGGCAAAGCCTGGTGTATGCCGGTAACCCTGTGGCATAAACCCTTGCTTTCTGAAACGCGCTCGAAGATTCTGTTCTATAAAAACAACTTCCCTTACTTGCCACAACTTGCCGAAGTGCGCGACACCTTGCGCTGGCTTCATGCAGTGAACGGAAGTAATAAGCTGACCGGTCATGCAGATGATTTACCTCTTCCCATAGGCGATTATGCGGCGCTGGATGAATACACTTCGATAGATTATTTATTCCCGCAAACGTATGGCATCGGCACTGCCGGCCTGCCTTCCGATGCAACAGAAGAACGTAAAGGAGAAGCGAAACAATTGAAAGCGTATTTGCTTTTTTACGACCAGTTGCTGGCTGATTTTTTCAGCCAGTTGAAAGGCGCAAAAGCTTTGTTTGGTACCGATGCGGAGATACAAACTTATTATGGGCAATACATCAACACGATAAAAGATGTAGACGCTATTTATAAAGAAGACAGCAGCCATCATTCATTGCTTGAAGCTGTATTGAACAGCCACGATTCCAGTGCCATCACTGCCAACGACTGGCAGCGTTTGTATGAAACGAATGAGACATTTACCGACCGGCGCAACCGTTTTCTCGATCACTTAATGGCGCGCTTTGCCGAGTCGTTTAACGATTATGTGTTGCTGATGTATTCGCTCGATTTTGATACGCAGCAGGAAACGAAGATTGATCCGTTGCACCTGATCAATAACAAAATTGATTTTATTAAAACATACCCGCAAACAAGCTATGAGCGGGCAAAAGCTTTCAATTATTTTCCATTACAAATGTTTGCTGCGCCGCAAAATTTTACCATTGATGGGAGCGCTTTGTGGGATACCGATAATATATCCGGCTTAGAGAAGAAAGCAGCGCGGCTGGCAGGTATCAGCAATGTGTATCGTCGGTTTTTATATTGCTTTACACAAGCTGATATCATTGCCACAACAGACACGCCGGCGAAGTTTCGTTATGTATTTACCGACGAAAACAATAACACGATTACTTCTTTTACGGCTTACGAAAAAGTGAGCGACGCAGTAGCCGCAGCAGCTTCAATCATAGGTACAGCAAAGGTTTCAGAACATTATAGCCTGGAAGCGTCAGGTAGTGGTCAGCATATTTTATTAAAGGATAACGATGGCAATACGCAGGCAACGAGTAATGACTTTGCGGATGAAGCAACCGCAAGCGCAGCCATCGAATTATTGGTAGCAACATTCAACAAAGCCTGCGATTCGGAAGGTTTGCACCTGGTAGAACATCTTTTATTGCGACCTCGCAATGGCTTGTTTGTGTTGCCCCCGGTTTGCCTTAATCCCGGTTGCGATTTCTGTGGTGAGCAGGACCCTTTCTCGTTTCGTATGTCGGTAGTGCTGCCTTATTGGCCGCAGCATTTTAAGAACATGGCATTCCGCGATTATTTTGAAAATATGCTTCGCAAAGAAGCGCCTGCGCATACGCTGGCAAAAATCTGCTGGCTGAATAATGACGACATGCGCCGCTTTGAAGCCGCTTATAAAGCCTGGCTTGTTGCGCTGGCGAATTATACAGAAGATAACACAACGATCACTGCATTGCGTACTGCCAACGATGCATTAATCAATATCCTTTTTTACCTGCACAGCGAGTTTCCGGAAGCAACGCTTCACGATTGCGAGGATAGTAAAGACACCAACCCGGTGATGCTGGGCAGAACAATTTTAGGTTCATTTAAAACACAATAATTATGGCAACCACAACCGAGTTGACACCGAACGAATACATGGTGTTTGAAGCCGACCAGGTGCTAACGAATGATCATCTTAATAAGCTGTTCAATTATCTTGACCAGCAAAACCGCTGGACGCGCAACAAGCTCATCGGCGTCGGCATTGTATGCGGTCTCAACATCGTGCAACACACCGGTGTAATAGAAATCACAAAGGGCTGCGGCGTTACCTCGCAAGGCTATCTTATTATACTTGACGAAGCGAAGCAGTACACCTATTACCTGCCATATACGGGCGTTGATCAGCCAAAAGATTTGCCGTTTACTTACCCCGGCAACCTGCCTTTTTTCAAACCTTTCAACGCCAACAAAACTATCTTTTCGTTGCTGACGGATGATGATTTTACAGCACTGGAAGCTGATGCAAAAAAAGATGCGCAAACGCTTTCATCGGCGAATGCGAACAATTTATTGGATGATTATGCGGTGGTTCTTTTTTTAGAAGCCAGTGAACTGGATTTGAAGAACTGCGATGCCTTTGATTGCAATAACAAAGGTGAGAAGATGACATTAAATCCACGCGCTTTGTTAGTGAAAAAAAGCGAGCTGCCGGTGCTGCAAAAGAGCCTGCCAGTCATTCCTGTTAATATAAACATTGGTACTATAAAACCGCCGGTGGCAACAACAGGAATAAGCGGCATTAAGCCTTTGATGAAAACAACTTCATTTAAAGGAAATACCGCTGTTGCAAAACCTTCCGTAATGGGTATTCAAAGTAATCTGTCAACCGGTTTTACAGGTTTTACACCCTTTCCACTGCTGCCAATTTTTTCTATCAAGCCGCCCGATATTAGTCTGAAGCGTTTTAATGTTCCGTATACCGATTTGAAGACAACGGATGACGTTATTAATGCGTTTGCGAAGCTGGTGGATGATGCCACTTTATCTGCCGTGGCAACGGCTTATAACTATTCGTACAGCCACTATAAAGATGTATTGAATGACGATGCAACGGGCTTCCCCACACTGCTAAACGACCTGAAAGCACAACGTGATGCGATACTGAAAAACAATCCCGTTTTTATCCAGTATTTCTACGATTTTATTGACGATCTTACGAAAGCGTATTACGAGTTCAGGACGAAAGTATCGCTGCTGTTATCTGCCTGCTGCCCCGATGAAAACCTGTTTCCGCTGCACTTGGTTTTGGGCGCTGCTACTGCCAATACAAAAGACTTTACGAAAGATGCGTATCGCACTTATTTCATTTATTCGCCCTTGTTTGCAAAGCAGGAAAATGCAATATCGGAAACACAGTTTTTATTCCGCAGGATGCAGATATTGGTAAGCGAGTTTGTTACAATACTGCCAGATACAACACAAGCTGCCGCCATACAAATTCTGCCGGGTTTATACAAACAGGCGCCGCTTTCGCAACGCACGATCCCTTATTATTATACAGTAAATGAAAGCAACAACGAGCTGTATAAATACTGGAATTATTACAAAACGATTCGTAACGATCAGGCTTCCAACATCAGTTACAATTCTAATCTTTATACAGGCGATGTAGCCGTGCAGAACCCGCTTTTATACGACATTGAGAAGTATAATTTTTTCCGCATCGAAGGTCATATCGGGTTAAATTATCAAACAGTACTGGCAAACATTTTACAACAAAGAAAAAGCTATAACCTGCCGTTTGATGTCGTTGCTATTTCTGCCGACCAGTTGCCGACAGGTGGTACTTTGCCGCAATGCAACGTGCAGGATTTGGATACCGGTTTTAAGCTCTTGGTCAGCGAATTTTCATGCAAAGTGCATACGCCGTTTTGCTATATTACAAAGCTGCCTTACCCACCGCCGTCAACCACTACGGCAGCCGGAACCGTTACCAATATAGGAGGATTTACTACAGGAACTATAAACGTTGCCAACGTTGGTCTTGCATCAAACATAAACCTTGCTGCGGATACAACGAAGATGAGTACGACCGCCGCTACAACACCGATTTCGTTCAGTACATTCCGGTTGCAAACGGCAGCTACGGAAGCGTTGAACATCAATGTTTCGCTGCTACCTATCTTTCAAATCGGTTATCGCAAAGGCGATTTTATGCGCAAGTATTGCGCACCCAATGCACGAACGATTGGCAGTGTTTATTTAAGTTCATTAAGCAGTACCGGCGTATTTACCAATCCGGTTCAGCTTAACACGCAGAATGCAAGCCTGCTTTCTTATTACCGTTTGTTTGACTACATTGATGCGGTGGAATCGCTGATGCAGATTGTAACACCTTCCACGCTTACTACCATTGATATGGATGCGTTTGCAACAGCTTACCAGCGCTTTGCCGACAGCCTCATTTCAGTAACGTTTGCCGTAACAGGAATTTTTAACGACGCGCTGGGCAATTCGGACAGTACGACAATCCGGTTTTTGAAAGATATAGAAATGGATGTACTGGTAGATGAAATGGCATCGCCGGTATATGACTGCATGGACGAACGGTTGCAAACGCTGCAAAGCGAGTATCAGAACCGGTTACAGCAATATCGGAATCAACTTAATTTCCTGAATTATTATAACAAGCATTACGGGCTGGAACATAAAGCCGGCGTACCCAAAGGCGGAACGTTCGTGCTGGTATATCATCCGGCTGCGGCTGCGCAAAGCAATACAGGAAGCGCTTCTACAACGGGAACCAATACAGGCATATTTACATCAACCTTACCATTCACTAACATCGGTACAGCCAGCGGAATTAAAACGGCAACAGGAATAAACCCGACCATCAGCGGTGCAAAATTGTTTACCGCTAAGGCACCTAAGAGAACGCTTGACAAAAGCAAAGACATAAAGGAAAACGAACCGGCAATTAATGCAAAAGATACCACCATCAGGCAGCCTGTTGATACAACTAAGCCAATAAAAGAACAGCCGGTTATTATGCCAACAAAAACGGTAACCGAACAGCCAACGGTTGCTACCTTCCCAGTAGCGGAACAACCCATTAAAACGGCAGGTACAGATCAGCCGCCTGTTGTAACAACGCCTGTACTTAATCAACCTATCAATACCACGCAGCCAGTGACTACGGCAACCAACCCGGTATTGAATGAGACAACACCGGTAGCAACAAAACCGATAGCGCAGCAACCGATTTTAGTAGCGACGCAGCCGGGCCGAATCATCTCACAAACGCCGGCAACGACAGTAGCAGAAACACCCGGCACTTCCATCTTTACCCATCTTCCATCAGCCTCTGTTATCAATCAGCAGGCAACGGTAAATGCGAGCAGCGTATTGGATGAGAACACGCTGAACCTGATGAACAATTTTGCGAGCACTTCCGCTAACCTGTCAACAGACAATAAAAAAACGATTCTCGATTTTCTTACGCAAGCCAGACTGCAATTAGCTTCCAGCGGTTTTGACATAGCGGATAATGTAGTGATTGCCGATTTTTATGTGCCTTATTTATGCTGCTCCGATTGTGCGCCGGTGGCTTACATCGTGCAGCCGCAGGAGCCAACGCCACCGCCTGCCGAAACGCCGCAATTTGACATCACACCGAAAGAATTTGTGTTTACAGATGATACCAATTATCCTTTCACTGTGAAGCCGCCGGTAACGGATGCAAACAAAGGACAAGATCCTTTTGCATCGAATAAAGTGCAGAACCCGGGCAGCCTGCATTTATTAACCGATGATAATAATGCGCTTTTCCTGCATCCGGCTATGCCCAACCTTACGGCTACATTAAAAGCCAGCGTGGCTTACCAGAACATACCGGTTGACATTACCATCATCAAACCTGAGGCTTCGTTTACTATTACCGTGGTGCAGGATGCGAATGGCAATGCAGCGCTGCAATTAGCGCCTGCCGATGAGAACGGTGACGATTACAAATGGACGGTGAACGGTCTTGATGGCATCTTCGAGAACACGAAAGAACCGGTTGCGGTAAGCATCCAGGAAATAAAGAATAAAACCGAAAAATCACCTTTCGATATCACACTTACTTTATCTTATACAAGAAATGGCAAGACAGCTTCGGATACGAAACAACAAACCTATGAACCCACTGTTTGTATTGATTTTGAATCGTTCCAGTTGAACACTGTATTTGGTCCACAGGTGGGACAAAAAGAAGGCGACACTGCCTTTGTAACGCCTGAAAAAATTGTGGCAAGAGTGTTCCCGATGATGATACAAAGAGACAGTGGCTTTGGTGTGGCAATGATTGTGATGGCGCCGAAAAGTTTAGGCGGCGGCAGCCAGTGTTTGCAGATGAATACGATAGATATGGAATTTGATTATTCGGATAGTTCGCTGAAGCCGACAGAGGTAACGGTTGAGTTTCTTTCACGAGGTGATCTGATTAATCTTTCGGTGAATGAAAGCGATGTGTTTGCAGGTCAGTTATCGCAATTGCCGGATGATTTTAAAGGCGTAAAAGCCGGGATTGAAAAGACCAATACGGGCAGCTCGCAAATGATATTGAAGGGAGAAATTAGTAAGTTTAGAATTGGCGGGCAGAGTTTGTTCATTGATAATGTTTGTGCGCAGTGAGAATAATTTGTTATTGCACAGAGGAAAGAAGTAAACAGAGCTCGGAGGAAGGAAGACAGACACCGCAGAATCTTTTTTATTACTTTCTTTCTTCGGTATAAAAAACAAGAAGCATACAATTGAATCATCACATCATATACAAGCAACAGGCAACGATACGGGTTGATAAAGAAGAGCAGGCTTATGCTGTTCAAAATATGATTGGCGATGTATTGAAAAATGAATTGTCGCAACAGCTCGAAACGGTGTTTGATGAATTAACGCCGGATGGAGAAATCATACGAATTGATTCTTTGCAACTGGATTTGGGAACCTTGCCGATGCACAATATCAAACAAGCTTTTGCGGAGCAATTGATAGAAGAAATTAAAAAAGCGATTGTTGAAAAAAAAGAGAAGTGGAGATCAGAAAAAGGAACGGTACTCATTCAGAAAGAACAGTCGTTGCGGGAAGCGCTGATGTGTTTTTTGCAGACCGGACTAAAGCCATGGTTTAACACAATTAAAAGCAGGAAAGAATGGGAAAATGAGATGCAGCAAGGATTTGCGAGGGATGACTGGCAAAAGGTGTCATCCTGGCTGAGGGAAAATTGCAGGCAGCAACCTCACATGATCGAAAGAGTAGTGAACCAGTTTTCGGATGATTTTTTAAAGAAGATACTGGATACAATTATCCTTTTTACGGCAGATGAGTGGAAGGCTTTGTATGTTGATTTGCAGACTGTGTTCATCTTTCCGAATAACTTTAATAAAAGGGAAGCACGAACCACTATCTGGATAACAATATTCTCTTCTTTTCTGCGCCATCCGCACTGGGAAGATGCGATAGGCAGCATAGTGAAAGAAGTCTTTGCTTTAAGCAATGCTGATGTTGCATCGCGTCTTCGCTGGTGGGAAGAATCAATAGCACACAAGCTCCAAACTGTATGGATCAGAGAAGCAGTGCAGCGGGTGATAAATGAAACAGAGAACAAAAAAAGTATAAACAATGCAGCCGTTACTAATAAGGATGAAGCCGGTGAAGATAAAGTTACGACTGATGAAAATGATAAGATCAAAAGCAGTGACAATGGCGTGAAGGAAAAACTTGGCGAATACCAAATAGAAGTGGCTAAAAAGAGAAGCCATCGCAATTCAGCAGAGAATATGATTGGTGAGGCGCCACAGTACGTCATCAACAGCGGTATTGTACTGCTGCATCCTTTTTTAGAATTATATTTTAAGGAAGCTGCTTTACTCGAAAACAGGAAGTTCAAAAACAATGAAGACTGCCAGCGTGCTGTGCTGCTACTACACTACTTAGCCACTGGCGATACCGAAGGAGCCGAGTATGATATGCTGCTGCAAAAAATAGTTTGCGGTCTTTCCGTTGAAGAAACGCTACCCGGCGGTATTGAACTGACGGATAAAGAAAGAGAAGAAGCCAATAATCTGTTGCAGTCAGTTATCAATTATTGGCCGCCGCTGAAGAACACTTCTGTTGAAGGATTGCGCAGCACTTTTTTGCAACGCGAAGGCAAGCTGGAAGCGAAAGAAAATGGCTGGTTGCTAACGGTTGAACAAAAAACGGTAGATGTATTATTAGACAAACTTCCCTGGGGATTTTCTACGGTAAAGCTACCGTGGATGAAAGCAGTACTAAACGTTGACTGGTGTTAAATAATGAGCTTTATGAAGACCGCACAAGTTGCCAAAGATCCATCACAAACCTCCGCATCGCGGAGCGATAATCGCGTGCCATTCTTTTTACCCTTTATTCAACCAAAACTTACGGTTAATGCGTCGGGTGATGAATATGAGCAGGAAGCTGATGCAGTTGCCGATAAAGTGATGCGGATGAAAGACGCCTCTCCTCAAACGGACACTTTTTTCAAGCCTGCCATCTCATCATTGCAACGAAAATGTCATCAGTGCGAGGAAGAAGACAAAGAGAAGATGATGCAGCGGAAAAGTGACATCACCTTAATACAACGTGATCCCGATGAAGAACAGCCAGCCGAAACTCCGCCTGCTGCCACGCCCGATGTGCCTGCGCCTGTTTTGCCAAACGTACCCAACTTCCAGCTTCCTCCGCTTGAGCCGGTAGATTATCTCGGCATCAACCGTTCTTTTCTTAACCGTGGTTTATCGCCTTATGGTTATGGCGATGCGGCAAAGCAGGAATGGAGCCGGCAATATCAATTGTATTCAACCTTGGGTGCTGGCAATGTGCTGGATAAAACCTTTATCGGCGGCACGTTGCGTTTCTTTGGCGTAACACCGCCGGGCGGTGACTGGAATGCTTGGTTATCCAACCAAACGACGCCAAAAGCTATTGATTCGGCACTGCAGAGAGATTATCCAAACCTGAACGAGCAGGAAGAACGAAGAGGCGGATTGCCCTCCCCAACGCTCTTTAACCTGCCAAGTGTTAATTTCAAAAAGGAAGATGGCAGCGTTCATCCCAATCAAATAAAAGCGGAGGCACAGGCTGATGCGGTAGCCAATGCGGTAACAGGAGACAACGGCAAGGCAGCCGCTTCTTTTATCCAGGCTAAATGCACCCATTGCGAAGCAGAAGAGAAATTGCAGCACAAAGAAAACGGGGAATCAGCCATTGCTTCTTCCACCGAAAATTACATCAACACCCTCTCCGGCGGCAAGCCTTTGGGCAAGGATGAAAAAGGCTTTTTTGAAGACCGGATCGGATACGATTTTTCTGACGTAAGAATACACAATGACAGCACTGCTCAGGCATCTGCCAAAAGTGTAAACGCTCTGGCTTACACGCATGGCAATAACATCGTGTTTGGTGCGGGACAATACCAGCCAGACACAGACAACGGCAAGAAACTGATGGCGCATGAATTGACACATGTGGTGCAGCAGAATCAATTACCTGCTTCTTCACATGCCCCATTTACAGTACAACCAAAAACTTCAGATGTAACGGCGGCAATGGCTTCCCAATCTTCTCCTTTAACAATACAGCGACAAGTGCCTCCTGCAACAGCCGCTGTAACTCGTTCTAATCTCAGCGGTCTGCGTACAATTGCGCAAGGGTATATTGGTGATTATTTTTCTGCAGCTTCATCAGGCTTAAGCAATTTCGAAAGAGATGTTCAATCTTCGTTTGACTGGGGCGCTTTCTGGCTGAATGTAGCCGGCAATGTTGTTTGGGCAACTGCTTCGTTTGCCACGGGTGGTACAGCTTTCATTATAAGCTTGGCGGGTATCGGGGTTTCAACGTATGCCGGCGCAACTGCGGCCGTAACATCGGCACCCGATTTTCATCGCGAAGCTACCAACGGCATTAACGGCATTGTAACGCGTTTGAACAATGAAGTTGACAGAGTGACTCGAGATGTGGACGCGGCTGCTAATGTCAATAATTGGGATGACAACCGCACTCGCCTGGAACTGCTGCGAAGACTGCTTGATCCGAACCGGCCGGAGTTCGTTCTAATTGCGAATGGTGGATTGCCTAACCTCAACCAGCCGGCAGTAGCAGGTTCGGTTGAAGAGCAACTGTTACTCAGGGCGTCGCAAATGCATGGAACCAGTGGAATTACTCATACTCCATATGGTCCTGCTCATTTTGAAGAAGAATGGCGGGTAGAAGCGTTTGATTATTACGAAGAACCGCTGTCTGGCTATACTTACCCTTCATTAAGAGATCCATCAAACTGGTTTTACAATATGCAAAGTGCCAGAATTGTAAACGCGCCGCCTACCATCTCTAATATCAACGATGCTATTACCAACATTTATCAGACTTATAACCGTCCGATAGGCCCGGCAGCCTTACCCATGCAAAAACAATTGACTTTAATGGGAGATCTTCCATTCAGTATTAACACATATTACTTCGATCAGAACAACAATTTGCTCCGAATTTACTCTTCAAACTTTGAAGGTTGGCTTAACGGACATGGGTATAATGGCGCACGTTATCTGACTGCCTTACTGCAATTGATACAGACACATGCCCATGCACCTATACCTACGGCAAGACGTCTTTCCTGAAACTAAGGAGTAAATCTTTAATAAAAGGGTTCGTAACATGCAAAAACTTTTATCTATACCATCTCATTCGAGTCACAGCAAAAGTTTATTGCAAAAAAAATCACATTCCTTCAAAGCAAAGCCTCAAACAGCACTCACATCTTTTTTTCAGCCTAAACTAAGCATTAACCAACGTAACGATGTGTATAAACAGGAAGCCGATTCGATGGCGGATCGTGTGATGCAGATGCCGGGTAACATAACTTCCTATGTGAACCGAAATTGGTGCACCGATAAAGATGCAGTGCGCGAACGGTATCTCAAAACCGCCATTAGCCATTACTATGAAAGATCCGAAAACCAAAAAGGACATCGTGATGAAGAACTTTGTTGACCGCAGAAAGAGAAGAGCGTGGTAATAAAATGAGCCACAAAGAGAATTATTTACTATTTGCCAAAACACATTACCGTGCAGCCGTCTATTCAAAATCTGAGTCTTTCTTTCGAGTTTCTTCATAGCGTCATCAGCCGGCGGCTACATTCTTATTTCAATAAAGAAGCGCCTATACTGCAACCTGTAGAATTTTGTAATGAAGAAAGTAATTCTTTTCTAAAACAGTACTTCCCATTCCCTGTCGGCACAGATGAACGCATTCTCCTTCTTATTGCCTTAGCGCCGCATTTATACCCTAACTTTTTTGAATCTCTTATACAGGAAGTATTGCCGCAAGGTGGAGACTTTCCGCAGTTTGGCGGCGTAAGAGGCAGCAGTTATCGCGGCTTTCTTCCTACGGGCGAAACCGCGCAATTTATACTGGCTGGCGATGATTTTGAAAAACGGATACAACTGCAAAAACTGCTGCTGGGTGATAGTATCATCGTGAAGGAAAACATAATAGAACTGGAACCGGTGAAAGTCGGCGAACCGCTAATGAGCGGGCGACTGATGATGTCCGGTGAATGGCTGCACCGCATTCTTACCGGCGAAGAGTTGCCTCCAAAATTCAGCGTTGATTTTCCGGCAAAAAAAATTACTACCGGCATGACGTGGAATGATTTGGTACTGAGCGCTTATACAGCGGAGCAGATTAACGACATCGTTATCTGGCTGCAAAACCATGAGAAAATAAGCAGCGATGAAGTGCTGGGCAGGAAAATAAAACCGGGTTACCGCATCCTGTTTCATGGTCCGCCGGGCACGGGCAAAACACTTACCGCAGCTTTGCTGGGCAAGCAGTTTCAAAAAGATGTGTACCGCGTTGATATTTCGCAAATGGTATCGAAATACATTGGCGAAACAGAAAAGAATTTGGAGAAAGTATTTTCGAAAGCCGAGCACAAAGACTGGATACTTTTCTTCGATGAAGCCGATGCGCTCTTTGGAAAACGAACCAATGTGCAAAGCTCGCACGACCGCTATGCCAACCAGGAAGTATCGTACCTGCTACAGCGCATAGAAGATTATGCCGGCTTGCTGATTCTGGCTTCCAACTTCAAAAGCAATATGGATGAGGCTTTCCTGCGGCGCTTTCACAGCATCATTCATTTCCCGGCTCCTAAAGCAGCAGACCGGCTGAAGCTTTGGCAAAAAACATGGCCGGCGAATTTTAAACCAGAACCTTCTGTTCAGTTGAATGAGTTAGCTGAAAAATATGAATTAAATGGTGCAACAATATTAAATGTAGTGCATGGTGCAACGCTGAAAGCCGCTTCCCGGAATGATGAATTTATTCGTTACAGTGATATTAACGAAGCGATTCGCAAAGAATACAGAAAGGAAGACAAAACGATGAATTGATTATTATTTAGGCTTTGCTCTTTCATACTGAACCGGATAACTATACGCATCGCCCAATTGCTGCGCTGCATGTAAAGGAAAATAAGGATCGCGCAAACTTTCGCGGGCTATTAAAATTAAATCTGCCTCATCTTTTTCCAGAATAGCGTCGGCTTGTTGCGCATTTGTAATCAAACCGACAGTACCGGTTAGAATGTTTGCTTCTCTTTTTATTTGCTTTGCAAATTCCACCTGGTAGCCGGGTTTAAGAGGGATATTTGCTTTAGACACATTGCCGCCGGAGGATGTATCAATCAAGTCCGCGCCATGTTCTTTTAATAAGGAAGCTAGCTTTACTGAATCCTCTATTGTCCAGCCACCTTCCGTCCAGTCGGTGGCGGAAAGCCTTATAAACAGTGGCTTTTCGTTGCTCCACACTTTTCTAACAGCATCTGTTACTTCCAGCAGCAAGCGTATCCTGTTTTCGAAAGAGCCGCCATATTCATCTGTTCTTTGATTACTTAGAGGTGAATAAAACTGGTGTAATAAATAACCATGCGCTGCATGAAGTTCAATTACATCGTAACCAATTTCTATGCAGCGCTGAGCTGCCGCTGTAAAATCGTTGATTATTTTTTTAATGCCTTCTTTATCCAGTTCTAAAGGCGCTTCTGTGCCTTCATGAAAAGGCAACGCGCTGGGCGCAACTGTTTGCCATCCATTGGGTTCATCAGAAGAAATCAGTTTGCCGCCATCCCAGGGCTTTTGTGTGCTCCCTTTTCTTCCGGCGTGAGCAAGCTGTATGCCTGCCAAAGCACCTTGCTGCTGAATGAATGAAACAATCTCCTTCCATTTTCCGATGTGTTCCTCCTTCCATAAGCCGGCATCTGCATAAGTAATGCGACCTTCCGGCGACACGGCTGTTGCTTCCTGGATAATCAAAGCTGCACCACCTACCGCACGACTACCCAGATGAACCAGGTGCCAGTCGCTGGCAAACCCATCTTCAGATGAATACTGACACATGGGAGAGATAACAATGCGATTTTTTAAGGTTATATTTTTGATTGATAACGGCGATAATAATTTGCTCATAAATTATATTGTAGAATAAAAAAGCAGCTTCTTATAAAAAAGCTGCTTATAACAATGAATGCAAAAGTAACTGATGCCTATCGTTTGGATTGTTGCTGTTTAATGAAATCTTTAAACTGCTGCAAGCTAAAACTGCTTAGATTCTGTTCTTTGGTAACGCCGGCTTTTTGCGCCGCCAGCACACCGTACTTTATATCATCAAAGCCATTAATGGAATGCGCATCAGGATTAATAGACGTAAGAACGCCTCTATCCAATGCATAAGAAAGATAGCGCCAGTCAATGTCTAAGCGGTGCGGATTCGCATTTAATTCAATCACTACATGGTTGGCAGCGCAGGCATCAATAATTATTTTGTGGTTAACCGGGTAACCACTGCGGCTGAGCAACAACCTGCCTGTCATGTGTCCCAATATATTAGTATATGGATTTTCAATTGCTATTAATAAGCGTTTCATGGCTTTCTCCTCACTCATCTTTAAGTTAGAGTGAACAGATGCGATTACTACATCAAACCGAGATAAGATATCATTATTATAATCCAGATTTCCGTCATTCAGAATATCGCTTTCAATACTTTTAAAGATGATAAATGGCGCTAACTTTTTGTTCAGTTCATCAATCTCTTTCCACTGCGCAAACAACCGTTCTTCACTTAAGCCTTTTGCATAAAAAGCAGTTTTAGAGTGGTCACTAAGAACGAGGTATTGCAAGCCCCGCTTCTTTGCCGCATTCGCCATATCGGCAATAGTGTTGTAACCATCGCTCCACGTACTATGTGAGTGAATGATCGCGGTAATATCTTCTACCTGAATCACTTTGGGCAGTTGATGCTGCTTTGCTTTTTCTATGGTAGCAGCTTCTTCACGCAGGTAAGCAGGAATAACATCAACACCTGCTTTTACAAAGATGTCTTCTTCGCTGCTGTACTTTTTTTCAAATGGAAATTGCTGCTGCCAGGCAGTTATAAATTCATCGCTGCTACTGGTGATGAACAAGTGTTGATAAACATCCTCCTTCGATACCTGATGAACTTGCAATGTGATGTTCTCATCACTTTTGTAAATGGTTGCATCACCATTTCCTTCTGCTTTTGAAAATCCTTTATCTTGTAAGAACGGATGTATCTTCTCGCCGTCAACCGTTGTTATCCATTCTATCTTTTCGATAATTTCATTGTGTTGTTTTAAAGCACCAGTAAGAAATGTTTCTTCTTCCGGAAACGACTGTTGCAATTCTTTCTCAAGTGCACTTGCTGTATCACATATTTCAGCATACAAAAAACTGCCTTTGCTACGCAAATAAAACTCGATGGAATCTCTGATATTTTGCTGCGTCTTCTCACCAAAACCTTTGTATAACAACAAACGGTTCTCGTTGCATGCATACAATAACTCCCCTAAATTTTCAATGTCAAGTTCTTTCCAGATGGTTGAAATTTTCTTAGCGCCCAAGCCTTTTATATTGAGCATTTCGATCACACCCGGCGGTGTTTTTTCAATGTATTGATTCAACAGCGGCAACTCGCCCGTTTGCAGTTGCGTCATTATTTTTTTGGCAATCGCATCGCCCACTCCGGGAATAGAATGTATTTCCTCTTCCGATAAATCACTGAGCTCTTTTGTTAGCTTATCTATTGTGAAAGCCGCGCTGGCATAGGATTTCGTCTTAAAGCTGTTCTCGCCATGTATATCCATCAGTTTGGCAAGCAGAGAAAAATTATGCGCAATGGTTTCGTTGTCCATGCTGTGAAAATAAAAAGAAAAGAAGAATCAGAATGGAGTTGATACAATAAAAAAGTCCCGGTAAAAAACCGGGACTTCATGTAAGTAAAGTAAGAATAAAATCTAACTACTTAGCTGCTTTCTTAGCTGCCTTTTTAGGAGCGGCTTTTTTTGCTACTGCTGCTTTTTTAGGAGCGGCTGCTGCCTTTTTAGGAGCAGCTTTTTTTGCTGTTGCAGTTGCAGCTTTCTTAGGAGCTGCGGCTTTTTTCGGTGCAGCTTTCTTTGCAGTTGCAGCTTTCTTTGTAGCTGCTTTTTTTGCAGTTGCCATAATTGTACTTTTAATTGGTTAGTAAATATGCCTGTAAAAGTACATACATTATGCCAACTGCAAAAATTAAAATATGCTTAAGCCGTTACCTCTGCGCCGTTAACAGAGATAGTAGTCTTGTTATCTTTTGTTTTCTTAAACTGAACTACGCCATCCTGCAAAGCGAACAACGTAAAGTCTCTTCCCACACCTACATTTTTACCGGGATGATATTTTGTGCCGCGCTGGCGAACAATGATGTTGCCTGCAATGGCAGGCTGACCACCATATATCTTTACACCGAGGCGTTTGCTGTTACTGTCGCGGCCGTTTTTTACAGAGCCTTCCCCTTTTTTATGTGCCATAAAAACGATTGAATATTGTTTATTGAATATAGTTAATTAAACAGCACTAAGCAATACTGCTGATTCTGATCTGCGTATAATGCGTGCGGTGTCCGTGCTTCTTACGGAATCCTTTGCGACGCTTCATCTTAAAAGCAATTACTTTATCGCCCTTCACCAGGTCACTTACGATTTCTGCTTTCACTACTGCCTTCACATCAGCGCCGAGCGAAAGATTATTGTCGTTACTAGTAAGCAATACATCGCTGAATTCAATGGTATCGCCGGCATTGCCTGCAATATGAGGAACGTACAGGCGGTCGCCTTCCTGCACTCTAAACTGCTGTCCGGCTATTTTTACAACTGCAAACATAATTTCTGAAATTAGGGCGGCAAAAGTAGGATTTATAAAGGAAAGTTCCGAATGATATAGTAAATATTTCCAAAGGAAAATTTAATGTTAGTTCAATCACAAAGATGCAAAGGCCCAAAGATGAACAATAAATTCTCGTTAAACCTCTATGTCTTGATGGCTAAGAATTAGTGGATGTCCTCCTTCGGCGCATCTAATGTTCGGTTCAAACCCGGTGGTGCAAAGCGTGTATCCTTTAGTAAGGCACTATCTGTAAGTGTGTATAAAAAAGAAGTAATCTGCCCGATTTCAAAATTCGATAGCTTCATGTTTTTTACTAAAGAATCCGTTGTTGGTCCATCCACAACACTACTGCGATAATGATTCATCACATCTAAGATGCTGAAAAACCTTCCATCGTGCCCATAGGGAAATGTAACCATCACATTGCGCAGGCTCGGCACCTTAAATTTTAAAGAATCAGACGGCAACCTTGTAATCCGCATTCTGCCCGAATCGTTTAAAAAACTATCCACCGGTAAGCCAACATTGCGGTAGCTTAAATCGGTAAAAAGAGGTTCGGTATGACAGGCAACACATTTCTTTTCAAAAATCTCGTAACCTAACCGTTGGGATAAGGTAAACTGTGCTTCACCACGTTTTACTTTATCGTAATAAGAATTGCTGCTCACTATCATCAGTAGAAACTGGCTCAAGGCTTTGGTGATGCGTTGTGTATTGATTTGCTCACTTCCAAACGCAGCTTTAAACATCGCTTTGTACTCCTTATCACGGTTCAGTTTATGTATAATAGAATCCAGCACTTCGCTCATCTCGCTGGACGATTCAATAGGCACCAGCGGCTGAACATCCAGATGAGTCACGCCGCCATCATACATAAATTCTTTTTGCCACGCCAGGTTAAACAAACCCGGTGCATTGCGTGCCGTAAAAGAATTGTTATAGCCGTGGCTTAGCGGATGATCGTAAGTAGCGAAAGCGCCAAACTGCTGGTGACAGCTTGCGCAGGGAAAGTTGCCATCCTTGCTCAACCGCCCATCATAAAATAATTTTCGTCCCAATTCAAAGCCTTCTTTTGTGATTGGGTTTTTAGAAAAGTCATACGATGGTTTTGGCCAGCCATCGGGAAGTGGAAAAGAAAGAGGCGTTGCGGTAGTTGTTGCGCGGGAAATAAAAATAAAATTGCTGCTTGCGGCAACGATACATAACAGGGCTACTATCACAAACAGCTTCTTCATAGAGCAAAACGACGAAAGTAAAAATGAAAGGGCAAAAGATTCTGTAAAAAAAGAAACTTACCTCACCGGAAGCCATTGTTAACAATAATCTTATTTTGCAGCCGCTATTGTACTGAGCCGGTTTTCCGTTTATGTATTTTCGGTCGGTAACATTTGGCTACCTTCTATTTTTGTTTTATGATGAAGCAGTTGCTGATACTAACGGGCTTATTCTTTCCTTTCTTCCTGTCTGCACAATCTGACAAATGGGATTTGCAGCGCGCGGTAGATTATGCTGTGCAAAATAATATTTCGGTAAAACAGAGCGATGTGCAGGCGCGCCTTACTGCGCTGCAAACGCAATTGGCAAAAGGCGCCGTTATTCCTAATCTAAACTTCAACACACAGGCAGGTTATCAATTTGGCCGTAACATCGATCCTACCTCCAACCAGTTCATCAACCAGAAAGTATTTTTCCAGAGCTACAGCCTGCAAACAAATGTTACGCTTTTTAACTGGTTTAATATTAAGAACCAGGTAAAAGCCGCGCAGGCAGCCGCAGAGGCTGGTCGCCTGGATGTAGACCGGGTGAAAAACGATATATCGCTGAATGTAGTAGCGGCATACTTGCAACTGCTGCTTTCAATGGAGCAGATTAATATTGCCAAAGCGCAGATTGCGCTGAGTGATTCGCAACGCATCATCACAAGAAAGCAAGTTGATGCCGGCAGCATGCCGGAACTAAATGCGGCGCAAATTGAATCGCAGCTTGCTTTAGACAGCAGCACATACATTACCGCAGTAAGTAGCATGCAGCAAAACAAACTTCAGCTGATTGCATTGCTGAACCTGGATGCCAGACAACCTTTCGAGGTAAGCATTCCTGACGTAGATAAGATTCCGTTGCCACCTTTAAGCGAGTTAGATCCGGCTGTATTGTTTGAGATTGCTACTACCACACAGCCACAGCAGCAGGTAGATTCGCTTCGCATTACTTCTAACCAATATAGTGTTAAGGCTTCGCGCGGAGCTATGTATCCAACGCTGTCGGCGTTTGCATCTGCTGGTTCCAATTATGCCAGCAGTTACCGGCAGCAGTCTATCGATTCTGCGGTCGTTACGCAAAAAATCGGTACGGTGGATGTAAGCGGTTCTCCTTACGACGTATTCAATACTTCAACCGCATATTTTCAAAGATTTATTAAACCCACTTATTTTAAGCAGGTTGGCGATATCAATTTAAGTCAGTCCATCGGCGTTCAGCTCAACGTTCCCATCTTCAATGGAAGACAATTGCGCACCAATTACGAACGTGCGAAACTAAATCTCGAAAACAGCAAGCTGCAACTGGCATTAGACAACCAAACGCTTCAGCAAAACATTTACACTGCACGTGCCAATGCCGAAGCAGCGATACAAAAATTTTATTCTAACCAAAAAGCGGCAGGCTATGCCGAATATGCCAATGATCTGTCGCGCAAGCGCTACGAAATTGGTATGCTTTCTACGAGCGACTACCTTGTAGTGCAAAACAATCTGGCAACGGCGCGGTTTAATTTAGCAGCATCGCGCTACGATTATATCTTCCGCATTAAGCTGCTGGAGTACTACAAATTTGGTAAGGTTCAACTCTAAGTTTTTATTTCATTCCATCATACAGAAAGAAAATCTCTCCTTATGAGCAAATCATTAAAATGGATCGTCGGTATATTGGCTACTGTTATTGTTGTGCTTGTGGTGCTGAAAGCAACGGGCGCCATTGGCAAAGATGAAGGCACTAAGGTAACAGCCGAAAAAGTTGCCGACCGCACCATCATCGAAACCGTAAATGCCAGCGGCAAAGTCTATCCCGAGATAGAAGTAAAAATAAGCCCCGACATTTCAGGTCAGATTACGGAACTGAACGTGCGAGAAGGTGATACTGTGAAGAGAGGACAAATAGTAGCCCGCATCTATGCCGACATCTACACCTCGCAGCGCGATCAGGCTGCTGCACAAGTGTCGCAAATGCAGGCGCAGGTAGGCAATTCACAGGCGCAGCTGGGTTCTTTAAAAGCTACCGTAGATCAAACCACAGCTGCATACAAAAGACAAAAACAACTGCTCGATGATAAGGTAATTTCGCAGGCAGAATTTGAGACCGCGCAACAGGCTTATCTCTCCGCACAGGCAAGCTACAATGCGGCACTTAGCGGTATTAAAGCCAACCAGGCTGCGGTGCAAAGCGCCCAGGCAAGTCTCACTACTGCCAACAAGGATTTAGGCAGAACCACCATCACCGCGCCTATGGATGGCGTCATCAGTTTGTTGTCTGTTAAGAACGGCGAACGCGTGGCAGGCAACAGTTTTAATGTGGGTACAGAAATGATGCGCATTGCCGACCTGAACAGTATAGAAGCGCAGGTAGATGTAAGCGAAAATGACATTCCTAAAGTGAAGATTGGAGACAGTGCTGAAGTGGAAGTAGATGCCTATAACCAGCGCAAGTTCAAAGGCATTGTGTATAAGATTGCCAACCCTGAAACGAGTTCCAGTCTTACTTCTTCCTCTTCCTCCACTTCTACCAGCGTTACCAATTACCAGGTGCATATTCGCTTGCTGCCAGACAGTTATAAAGACCTTATCGGTAATGGCAAACCGTTTCCTTTTCGTCCGAACATGACAGCAAGTGCCGACATTCAAACGCGCACACATGCCAAAGTGCTGAGTGTGCCGCTGAATGCTGTAACCACGCGCGATACCAACAACAATGCAACGCAGAAAACGGTAACTGCCAGCACACCCGATAATAACAATCAGAATAATGATAACCAGACTGCCGGGGGCAATGATATAAACGAAGTGGTGTTTATATTGCAGGCAGACGGTACTGTAAAAAAACGAGTGGTAAAAACCGACATCCAGGACCTGAATTTTATAGAAGTCACGCAGGGGTTGAAGGCTGGCGAACAGGTGATTACCGGGCCTTATGATGTAGTGAACAAAGACCTGAAAGACGGCACCAAAGTGAAGGTGGTTTCAAAAGATGAATTGACGAAAAGCTTTAGCGAGAAAAAGTAGCAATATAGAATATGGATGACATCTACGCCTTATCGTTGAATTGAACAAAAAGGCAAGTGTTATTTTTAGAGAAAGAAACTTTACTTCATACAAAACTAAAAGAGCGGATAGGTTTCGAAACCTATCCGCTCTTTTAGTTTAACAGGTAATGATAATCTCGTTAGAAAAATTTGTTGACAGCTACCAGTTGCCGCTGCACCAATAGCTTTTGAATTGCTTCCTGTGTTGCCTTGTCAATGTCCAAAACATCGCCGATCACATCCATCAAATCTTTCTCCGTAAAATCAAGTGAGGAATCACTCAGGCCTAATTCTAAACAATAAGAGAACAAAGCCAGATCACTCGTTGGATTAATTTGTGCCACCAAATCCTGAATATACATTCTTTCACTGCTGATGCTGCTTCGATAATTTTTATAAGCAATCAGTTCATCTTTAAAATTGAGGTCTTTATTTAAACCCAGCGCGGCAAATTTTGCCGACACATTATCCAACTCGGCTTCTGTAAAAGTTCCGTCTTTATAACAGCAATGGAGAAACAAATGGCAAAGCGCTTTATCTGTTGTTTGAATAGCATCAGTGTACGTCATAGAGCATTTTTATTGTGCAGATAAGCGACAAGGATAGTGCCATTCGATGTACGATGTTAGATATGGGATGTACAATGTGTTGAACAACAGTGGACAGTTGACGGTCGACAATGGACTTACGTCGTACATAACTTATTCTTCATGCAACAGCATCAGCGGCACATGCGTATGAAAAGCTAAGGTCTTCACATGGCTCTTGCGGAACAAACCTTCAAAGAAGCTGTGTTTTTTAGGAATGGCAATCAGCAAATCAATATTGTTTTGCGTGATAAAAGTATCAATCGCGTGGGCGAAGTCTGTATCTTCTACAAGATGGAACTGGGATGATACCTCCTGCAATAAATTCTTCATTGTAGCAATTTCCCCGGCAATATCCGTATCTTTTTTAACTGTTTCGTTCACATGCAGCACGTGAAGTTTGGCGCTCGTTTGCAGCACCGTTTTTTCTATTAATCGTACCAGTGTTGTTCCGGCGGTTTGCTTGTAATCGCAGGCAAACAAAATATTTTGTATCGGCTGATAGTTCGCTTCCACAGGCACAATCAAAACCGGTGTGGTGATCTGTTTGGCGATGTCTATGGCGCGGCTGCCCACCAATGTTTCGGTCAGTTTATCGCCAACAGTGATGCCGGTAATTACAAGGTCAATGTTCTTCGCGGCGCACACTTCCTGCACGCCTTCTATCAGGTCATTGAACTCACCTACCACTTCAATGTTCAATGAAGCCGGCGCTGTATGTTGTATCTCTTGTTTAAATTTCTGCAGATGCTCCCGGCTGATGTCACCTAGTTCCGATACATTATAAACTTCCATTGCATTCAGCGTCGGTTCTGTCAGCAGCGGATCGGCAGGCATGGGTTGCTGGTAAGCATTGTACAAAACGATTTTCTCTGCGTGCAGATGTTCCGCCAACGCAATCGCATAGCGGGCGGCATGTTTGGATGGCTCGGAAAAATCTACCGGAACAAGAATGTGTTTCATGAGAATGATTTGATGTTATGATAACGGAACAGATTCAGAATTTCAAAAAAAAGAACAAATGTTACCCAATATTTTCTATCACTCCTGCAATACCTTGCCCGCCACCCACGCAAGCCGTTACCATGCCATACTTCTTATTCAACCGCTTCATATCATTCAAGATTTGGATGGTCAGCTTCGCACCGGTGCAGCCCAATGGATGACCCAAAGCAATTGCCCCACCATTGATATTCACAATATCCGGATTTAGGTTCAACTCTCGGATAACTGCCAATGCCTGCGAAGCAAACGCTTCATTCAGTTCAATCAGGTCAATATCGTTCAAATTCATGTTGGCTGCCTTCATTACTTTAGGCACTGCCGCCACAGGCCCGATGCCCATGATGCGCGGATGCACGCCGGCGCTAACGCAGTTCACCAATCGCCCGATGGGTTGAATGTTTAGTTCATTAACCATTCGTTCGCTCATCACGATCACAAATGCAGCCCCGTCGCTCGTTTGCGAAGCGTTGCCTGCCGTTACGCTCCCATTGGCGGCAAACGCAGGTTTCAGTTTTCCCAGCACTTCAGACGTGGTATCGGCACGTACGCCTTCGTCAGTATCTACGATATAACTTTTTGTTTTGCGCTTGCCGTTTTCATCTACGTATACCTGCTCCACAGCAATGGGCAGTATGCCATTTTTAAAATATCCGTTCTGTATTGCCGTCGCGGCTTTTTGGTGCGACTTTGTAGCAAATTCATCTTGGTCGGCACGGTTTACTTTATATTCCTTAGCAACGGCTTCTGCTGTTAAGCCCATGCTTAAATAATAGTCTGGTTCGTCCTGTGCAATGGCATAAGAAGGAACCGTTTTCCAGCCTGCGGTGGGCACTAAGCTCATGCTTTCGGTGCCGCCGGCAACAATGCATTCTGCCATGCCCGTGCGAATTTTCGCCGTTGCCATGGCAATGGATTCAAGCCCGCTGGCGCAATAGCGGTTAATGGTGATGCCCGGCACTTCTATACCTAACGCTTTGGCGGCGATGATGCGACCGAACTGCAAGCCCTGTTCGGCTTCGGGTACTGCATTGCCCACTATCACATCATCTATCCGTTTCGTATCTAACTGGGGAACCGAAGCGGTTAATCCGGCGATAACTTCTACAGCTAAATCGTCGGGACGATAAAACCGAAATCCACCCTTCTTTGATTTGGTAACTGCTGTGCGATAACCAGCCACGATATAGGCTTCCTGCATGGTATTTGTTTAAAGTGTAAAAATAAGGCAAAGCGAGGTAGGTGTTCACCGCATTGGCAGCTTTCGCCGGCAGTCGGCTTTGTTTAGCGAATATTTATAAAAACCTGGCTAATCGCAAACAACTGCTTTTTGTCAATTACTACATTCGTTATTTACTGCATTACTTAATTGTATCATTTAGCATGAAGAATTTCTCTTATTGTATTTTCCTGCTTATTGCGCTGCCTGCCTTTTCACAATCTGATGTTGCCACAAAATATGCAGCCACCATTACACCAACAGAATTGAAAAAGAAGCTAACGGTGATTGCCGGTGCGGCTATGGAGGGGCGCGAAACGGCAATGCCGGGGCAAAAAAAAGCAGCGGCTTACATTGAAGCTTACTTTAAAAAAATCGGTTTGCAGCCCGGTGTTGAAGGAGGCTATCAGCTTCAGTTTCCGGTATATGTGGATAGTGTTGAAAGTGCCGTTCTCAACATCAATGGAAACGCTTTGCAGCAAAATAAAGACTTCACTTTACAAACGAGCTCTTTTGCAAGCGGCAACTGGAGCGCGAAGGATATTGTATTTGCTTCTTATGGTTTAACGGACAGTATCAACAATAATTTCGACGGATTGGATGTAAAAGACAAATGGGTGATGGTAATTGACGGCACACCCGCCGACATGGACAATACGCCGGAAGCTGTTTCTTATCCCAATTATCTGGCTGTGCGGCGCAAACCTGCCGCTATAAAAGCAAAGGGAGTAAAAGGTTTGCTCATTATTGTGAAAGCTTTACCCACAGGCGCAAGAGCATCGCTGAAAGGTGATATGTATGTAGATAAAAAAGGGTCTTCCGTTCCGGTAATTTATGTTACTCCACAGGTAGCTTCCGGCATACTAAAGCAGCCACTAGACAGCTTTACAAAACTGAAGCCGGTGGTGCGTGGCATATACCCGGCAATGCTTTCTTTTAACGAAGAAAAAACAACGCGTAACCTCAATAGCAGCGATGTAATTGGTGTATTGCCGGGCAGCGATAAAAAGGATGAATATGTATTTGTAACTGGTCATTACGACCATTTAGGCAAGCAGGGTGATGTGATTTATTACGGCGCCGATGATGATGGCTCCGGCACCACCAGCGTGTTGCAGATAGCCAATGCATTTGCACAGGCGAAAAAGAACGGACACGGACCGAGCAGAACGATGGTGTTTATGACGGTTTCCGGTGAGGAAAAAGGTTTATGGGGAAGTGAGTATTACACCGATCATCCCGTGTTTCCATTAGCCCAAACGGATGTGGATCTGAACATCGATATGGTAGGTAGAATTGACCCTAATTACAAGGGCGATTCGCTGAATTATGTATACACCATTGGCGAAGACAAACTGAGCAGCGACCTGCTTCCTATCAGCGACAGCATTAATAAACAATACATGAACCTGCAGTTAGATCGCCGCTTTAACGATCCGGCTGACCCGAACCGCTTTTACTACCGCAGCGACCATTACAACTTCGCGAAGAACGGCGTACCGGTCATCTTTTATTTCAATGGCGTTCATGCCGATTATCATAAGCCGACAGATACCATTGAAAAAATCAATTTTGACCTGATGGCGAAGCGAGACAAGCTGGTGTTCTATACCGCATGGGTAATGGCGAACCGCGATGGCAGATTAAAGCGCGACATTCCGCTGAAATAAATAACGCATCTTTGTTAAGCATTATGAGAACAACCACTTGAAGCCAATATTTGTCATACTATCTTTTTTACTACTATTTCAATCGGTATTGCAGGCTCAAAGCTGCAGCGGATCGGTAGGCGACCCGTTGGTAAACATCACATTCGGCTCGGGTCCAACCATAGGTCCGCCACTGCCTGATGGAACCACTTATAAGCTTGACTATCGTGGGTATGATTGTCCGAACGACGGGCAATACACCATTACCAATAGAAGTGGTGGTTGTTTCAACTCCACCTGGTACCCACTCACCGATCATACCGGCGATTCGGCTGGCTACTTTATGTTGGTCAATGCTTCTTATGATACCAGTGTTTTTTATATTCAGACTATTGACGGATTGTGCACGGGTACTACTTTTCAGTTTTCTGTTTGGATAGCAAACATGTGCAACTTTCAAATCAGCATCAAGCCTAATATAACGCTCACCATTGAAAACACAGACGGCACTATCCTAAGCAGTCTCAGCACAGGTGAAATTCCGGTTGGCTTAGCCAACAATCTTTGGAAGCAATACAGTATAAATTTCACAGTGCCGGTGGGTGTTTCGAGCGTGGTACTGCGAATGAGAAATAATGCGCCGGGTGGAAGCGGTAACGACATAGGAATAGACGATATCACTTTCCGCCCGGTAGGGCCGGCTGTCTCCATTTCTACTACTGATTTTACAGGCGATAGTATTCTCATGTGCACCCGCGATACGCGTAGTATTACTTTTCATTCTTCCATAGAAAAATGCTACGCCACTACTGGCTACCAATGGCAGCTGAGCAGCGACAATGGCGATAACTGGACAGACATAGCTGGCGCCGACAACCCCGATTATACCCGGCCAACTTCTGCCCCGCCGGGCACTTACCTGTACCGGCTGACGGTGGCGCAGCTTAACAACATCGGCAGTGCCGTTTGCCGCGTGGCTTCCAAACAGTTTAAGGTGATTGTATATGGCGAGAATGTAAGAACCATCAACATTTCTAAACCGGATGGCGCTATCTGCCAGAGCGATCCCGTAACCTTTAGAGCCAGCACTACGTATGCGGGTGACAATCCTGTTTTTCAGTGGATGGTAAACAGCGAGCCGATAGGGAATGCCACCGATTCTGTATTTGTTACCGACCGCCTGGCAGATGGCGATAAGGTGGATTGTTATTTCGCCAGTTCGCTGCAATGCAACGATCCGCTTACTTCGGATGCTGTACCCGTGAATATACTTATCAAAGCGCGTACAACGGTAGATGGTTTCATATGTGAGGGAGAGAGTTATGAAGGATACACGGCATCGGGTGTTTACAATGATATATTCCCCGGCAGTAATGGTTGCGACAGCATCCGCACGCTGAATCTCGTAGTCTATCCAAAAGCGCATACTACATTCGATACTACAATTTGCTATGGCACGTCTTATTTGGGATTGAGCCGGGACGGCGCTTACGATTATGCATACCAAACGGTGCATGGCTGCGATTCGATACACACAATTATTATTCACGTATTACCCGACATTAATGCAAAGCCCCGGCTGGATACGTTGCTTTGCACCGGCGATACAATTGTGTATTCGCCAGGTAAGTTTGATAATTATCAATGGCAGGATGGTTCAGTCAATAGCAGCTATTCTATTTCGCATGGCGGCAGTTATCGCGTTACTGTCAGCAATAAATGTGGCACCGCCGTGAAGAACGTAACGGCAGATGAAAAGCTTTGTATCGTTGCGTTCCCTTCTGCCTTTACACCCAATGGCGACGGACTAAACGATATCTTCCGTGTGGTGAACGGGTACGACATCAGCCTCTTTCATTTTGTTGTGTTGAACCGATGGGGGCAAAAAGTGTTTGAGACGGTGGACCCGCAACGGGGCTGGGATGGAAGCGTTAATTCAAAACGCGGGGAGAATGGTGTGTACATCTGGTTCTGCGATTACATTAACCGCAGTAAGCCAACTGACAAAGTGAGTCTCAGGGGAACAGTAATGCTGATGCGATAATCACTACTGTTACTATTGAAGGCAAGTTTTTTATAATTGCTATTGTTTATGAAATATACGATTTCCAACATCAGGCACGCATCAATGGAAGAGGATGAGGACATTGTTGACTTTTATTTTGATATAATATTTACTGAACCCGAACCATTAACAACCCACAGTTTTTATCCATTTAACAGTTTGTTGAACCGCATTCGATCTGCACATCCCGATTTTTACACTTACATTAAACAAGTAAAAGAAAGCCTTGACGACTGGGGACCGAACGAATCGAAAACCATTGATGCAATGGGAACTGAGGCGGTTGACCTGCTGTACTTTTACCTCGAAGAATACTTATTGTCGTGCGATTGGATGGAATCTTTTTACCATACCGAGTTAGAGGAAAGCAAGCAAAGCATTACCCGGCAGCAGGACAATATAGAACGGGCAGAGGATGTGCTGAATGACTGGAAGGAGGCCGCAGACACTATGTTTGATGAACAGAAACGCTACCGCAAGTTTTGCAGGCTGGTTGAAAAAGAAGCTTTGCGCATTGCTGTTGAAGTGTATCCCAAACTGCTGGACGCAAATAAAGAACAGATGAAAGCTTTTAAGTACGTTTTTACAAACGGGATCATAAAAATGTATGATGATTTGTCTGATCATCTTGATAAGATTGAATGAAGTTGCAGGCTTTTAAATGAAGCAATACATCAATACACATTACACCCTTTACTTTTGCGCCAGCAACATTGTTTATGGGAAGCAATAAAATCATCATCATTACCGCACCATCGGGCGCCGGCAAAACATCCATCACGCGTTTCCTGCTGAACAAATATTCCTCACTTTCCTTTTCAGTATCGGCTACCACACGCCCGCCGCGCAGCAATGAGAAAGATAGGGTTGATTATTATTTTATTTCTATTGCGCAGTTTCAGCAGCACATTCAGCAAAACGATTTTATAGAATGGGAAATGGTGTATGAAGGCAAATACTACGGTACGCTGAAAAGTGAAGTAACACGCATGTGGAATGAAAACAAAACGCCGCTGCTTGACATAGATGTGCAGGGTGCGGTGCATGTGCAGCAGCAATTCCCGGCAAATGCCTTCTCTATATTCATTCAGCCGCCTTCCATTGAAGCCCTGCGCCAGCGCCTGATGAACCGGGGCACCGAAACAGAAGAAAGCCTTCAAACCCGGCTTAGCAAAGCGGCTTATGAATTATCGTTCACTCATGCCTTTAATGCCGTGATTGTAAATGATGATTTTGAAACGGCTTGCCAGGAAACTGAAGCTGCCATACAATCTTTTTTGGGCGATGCGTTGAAATAGATGGAACACAGATAACAGGAACTTTGTGCACAGATACTCGGGGTATAATATGGAATAAGTAAGATTAAATATTACAGGCTGTTTATCCATATCTCAGTCATTTCACATATCCCGGTTCAGACAAATATCCAAACCACGTAAATTCGCCTCTTGGCAAACACCGGCATTTCATTCAAAGAATTTCTCGACAGTAAGGTGGCGCAATACAACCAGCCATCGTTTATTCCTTATGATCCCGTCTCCATTCCGCACTTGTTTACAAAGAAGCAGGATATTGAAATTGCAGCTTTTTTTGCTGCCGTTTTTGCCTGGGGCAACCGCACTACCATCATCAATAAATCGAGGCTACTGATGCATATGATGGATGATGCGCCGCACGATTTTATTCGGCATCATTCACCGGAAGATTTACAGGCCTTCACCCTTTTCAAACACCGCACCTTCAATGCTACTGACTTGCTTTATTTCATTCATTTCCTGCACTATCATTATGCCAGGCACGATAGCTTGGAAGCCGCATTTACCATGCATTTAAAAGGCAATGAGAAAAAAGTGGCGGAAGGGGCACTCATTCATTTCCATCATTATTTTTTTTCTCTGGAAGAAGCACCTCAGCGTACAAAAAAACACATTGCCACGCCGGAAAAAGGCTCCAACTGCAAGCGGTTAAATATGTTTCTCCGGTGGATGGTGAGAAAGGATAACTGCGGTGTAGATTTTGGTATCTGGGATACCTTACAGCCATCGCAATTAATTTGCCCGGTAGATGTGCATGTAGCACGGGTGGCTAAGCGTTTTAATTTATTGCAGCGCAAGCAAACCGACTGGAATGCAGCACTCGAACTGACAGAGCATTTGCGTGCGCTGGATAGCGAAGACCCGGTGAAGTACGACTTTGCTTTGTTCGGCTTAGGAGTAATGGAAAAATATTGAAGAAGACAAGATACATGGTTCAATTATCAATTCTGGTTTTTATCTTTCTGATTGTAGCTTGTGTCTTGTAGCTTACCTCTCCTACCTTTGTTACTATGAAAATCACTTCGCTTATTACCCAACACCTGATTGATGTACACGAAGGAAAAAACTGGACAGAAGTAAGCCTGTCAGAAGTGCTGGAAGATGTAACGGTGGAAGAAGCCGTTACCCTTACCGAAGCCTCACCCAACACCATTGCTTCGCTGCTTCACCACATTACCTTCTGGAACCGCGTGATGGTACAGCGCATCAAAGGTGTAAACGTAAGCATTGATGAACACAATGGCTATAATGTGCCACACTTGCAAACGGAAAACGACTGGCTGCGGGAGAAAGTGGACAACAATATTTCGTGTCACGAACTGGCGTTGGCCATAGACGGTTTTGAAGAAGCAAAACTGTCTCAACCTTTGCTTGAGGGCGGCTCGTCAGCCTATAAGAATCTGCAGGGAACAGTAGAGCATGTGCATTATCATTTGGGGCAGATTGTCATTTTAAAAAAGTTGATACGGAATCATCAAAAAAGCAAAAGCAGTTAATCATTCAACGCCGGCTTTAATGGTTTTAATAGCTTGCTGAATGAGCGGAGATTCATAACCTTTCTGCAATAAATAACTCATTGTCTTTGAATGGCGGGTCATGTGATGCTCGCCTTGCAAGCCCTTCCATTTTTCTTCTGCCAGTTTTTGCAGCGTGTGGCTGTAATCCGCATCCGGTATGGCTTTCAGCGCACGATTGATATTGTAAGAACTCACGCCTTTCTGCCTTAGCTCATACACAATCTTCACTTTGCCCCAATGCTTCATACGGAACTTGCCACCCGCAAACTGCTCGGCAAAGCGTTCTTCGTTCAGGTAATCTTCTTCAATGGTTTTCGATAATAGTTCTTCTACCTCGCTTTTATATAAGCCAAAGCCATATAACTTGTTCTTCACTTCGCTGTGGCTGCGTTCCTGGTAGGCGCAATAGTGTTTTATCTTTTGCCAGGCTTGTTCTTTGGTAAGGCGTTGCTGCATGAATTTGCTATTGTCTTTAAAGGTAATAAAACCACAGGTTTCGATACTTGTCTAAACAAAGTTTAACAACTATCCTTTCTTTACTTTTACCCTCATGTTGCAGCAGGCATTTCAGGATAACTGGAAGAAAAATTTTTCGCAGGAGTTAGTAGAAAACTCACAACTGCTCGTAGCGGTGAGTGGCGGCATAGATAGTATTGTGTTGGTCCATTTGCTTCATCAATCCGGCACCTTATTCTCTATTGCGCACTGCAATTTCAGGCTACGCGGAGAAGAAAGCGAACGGGATGAAGCATTTGTAAAATCATTGGCAGCGCAATACAGAAAGCCTTTGTTTCTCCAAAAATTTGATACAGAACAATATGCCTTGCAGCAAAAAATATCCATACAGGAAGCCGCGCGAAAGCTTCGCTACGACTGGTTTGCAGAAATAGTAAATGGTCAATGGTCAACGATTAACGGAGAGGAACCAGCCATCAGTTTAATAGCAACGGCTCACCACGCGAATGATAATATTGAAACGCTGCTCATTAATTTTTTCCGCGGTACTGGTATAAGTGGATTGCATGGCATTCTTCCTAAGCAAAGCAACATTATTCGTCCGCTTCTCTTTGCCAAACGGGAAGAAATAGAGACGTATGCTAAAGAGAATCATCTGCAATGGGTAGAAGATTCATCAAACGCTTCTGATAAATACACACGTAATTTTTTCCGGCATCAGGTATTGCCTTTGGTTAAAACAAAGTTTACTAACGTAGAAGATAACCTGCTGCAAAACATACAGCGTTTTTCGGAAGCCGAATTGTTGTATCAGCAGGCAGTAGAAACTCACAAAAAAAAGCTGCTGGAAACAAAAGGCAATGAAGTTCATATACCGATCTTAAAGCTTCAAAAAACAAAGCCGTTAGATACACTCATTTGGGAAATTGCAAAAGAGTTTGGCTTTGTCGCTGCGCAGATACGCGATATAAAAAAGCTGCTTTTTGCAGAGAACGGAAAGTATGCTGCCTCTTCTTCGCACCGCATTATCCGCAACCGAGCCTGGCTGGTGATTGCGCCGCTTGAAACAAAAGAAGCTCATCACATCCTGATCGAAGAAAACGATAAAAAAGTTGTCTATGAAGGCGGTGAATTACAACTGGATAAAGTTCATTATTCAACAAGCAATGAGCAGTATTCAGACAATAATACTGCACTGCTCGATGTAAAGGAAATTCAATATCCTTTACTGCTTCGCAAATGGAAAGCGGGCGACTATTTTTATCCTTTAGGCATGAAGAAAAAAAAGAAACTGGGCCGCTTTTTTATTGATAATAAACTATCGAAAACAGAGAAAGAAAAAGTTTGGGTGCTGGAAATGAATAAGAAAATCATCTGGGTGATTGGCTATCGTATTGACGACCGGTTTAAGATAGTGGGCGGCACAGAAGAGGTGTTGGTTATTAAAGCTTTTCGTTTTTAAAAGTGCTGACTGTAAATAGCATCACTTCTCTATAAATGAGCGGTTTGTTTTTTAAAACGATTGAAAATAATGCTGCACTTCATTCAAAAAATAACTAAATAGGTTAACGTTCGCAATTGTAAACCCTGCAATGGCTAAGAAGAAAACACCATAGACCGAGCCCCACAAATGTGCAGAATGATTGATGCCCGAATTGCCGCGCCTTGCTAAGTAAGAAGTGATGATAAGATACAGCGCACCAAAGAGAAAAGCCGGTGTAGGAATGGGAAGGAAAATAAGATACATCTTAACGGCCGGGTTCAGGAACATAAACGCAAAAACAATGGCAGCCACAGCGCCCGAAGCACCAAGGCTACTGTAATAAGCGTTGTCCTTATGCTTGAAGTAGGTAGGCAGCAGGCAAGCCACTAATGCCGTTACATACAGAAGAATATAAAGCAACTTTCCATACGTGCTGAAAAGCTCACCAAACTGAGCTTCTACGCCATCGTGGTTCGCGCCTTCGCCAAATATATACAGCGTGTACATGTTAAAGAACAGATGCGGCACGTCGGCATGTATCAGTCCACACGTAATAAAGCGATACCATTGATTGCGCTCCGTAATGGCAGGCGGGTAAAAAATGAGGTCTGTTTTTACTTTGGGATTATAAAAGCCGATTATGGAAATAAGACAGGTAATACCAATAATAATGAGTGTGACAGAGAGATTCATACAGGGCAAGATAAGAGCAAATCGGTTGTGATACTTCTTGTTGGTTAAATCGTAAAAAATAATAAGGCGTCAGCTGTTTGATTTTTAAAATGAGAATTGGTAATACATATTCGAAGTTAAAAACCATGAGCTACTTCACATGCAATATTGTCTAACGATTCTTTTTCCTCACGCCACTGTCATTATCTATCCCTTCTCTTTCCTGCCTCCTTTTTGCATCTTATATTTATCGTTTGAAAAAGTAAAGCAAAACATGAAAATATTATACCGATACTTATTACCTTACAAATGGATGGTGGGGCTTGCATTGCTGCTGGCAACTGTCAATACCTCTTTCTCACTGCTCGATCCTATCATCTTTGGTAAAATTGTAAATAGAGCGGCAGATTATAAAGCAAATCCTTCTCTTTATCCCACATTCGGTGCTTTTGCGGCTGTGGTGGCGTGGCTGTTGTTGCAGTCCATCGGCGTTGCCATGGTGAGCCGTATTGCCAAGAACTTCCAGGATTATTTTACCAATGTCATTGTGCAAAAATTCGGAGCGAAAATTTTTACCGATGGGTTGCGCCAAGTGATGAAACTTCCCTATGCCGACTTTGAAGACCGCCGCAGCGGCGAGACGCTAAGCACGCTTACAAAAGTGCGCACCGATACAGAACGGTTCATCAACAACTTTGTCAACTTATTGTTCAGCGTATTGGTTGGTGTAGTGTTCGTTTCCATTTATTCGGCGCTCATTCATTGGTCGGTGCCGGTAGTTTATTTTGGCGGGATGATATTGATGGTCTGGATTACGGGAATGCTAAGCCGCAAGGTAAAAGGCATTCAAAAATCCATTGTGTCGCAAACCAATTCACTTGCCGGCTCCAGCACCGAATCGCTTCGCAATATTGAGTTGATTAAAAGCCTCGGATTAGCAGGACAGGAAGTAGAGCGATTGAATAAAAATACCTATAAGATATTGGGTCTTGAGTTAGACAAAGTGAAGCGTGTACGCAGTATTTCGTTTGTTCAGGGAACGTTCGTCAATACACTTCGGCAAGTGATTCTTTTTTTATTGCTGTACCTCATTTATGGTCACCGCATGGATGCCGGCCAGTTGGTAACAATGCAGATTTTTTCGTTCTTCATTTTTACGCCGTTACAGGAGATCGGCAACATTATTATTTCATATCGCGAAGCCGAGGCATCGCTTAACAATTTTGAAGCGCTGATGGAACGCCCGGTAGAACGGAAGCCCGCCCAACCCGCTACCGTGGGCGATATTGAAACGCTGGAATTCAGTCATGTATCGTTTCAGTACAATACGGCGCAGTATAAAGCTTTGGATGATATCAGCTTTGCCGCCAGTGAAGGCGAAACAATTGCTTTTGTAGGTCCATCCGGCTCCGGCAAAAGCACTTTAGTAAAACTGTTAGTTGGCTTGTATCATCCGGGGGCGGGAAACATTTTTTATAATGGTGTGAATGAACACGATGTTGACTTTGATGAACTGCGCAGCCAGATTGGTTTTGTAACGCAGGACACGCAGTTGTTTGCCGGAACCATCAAAGAAAATTTGTTGTTTGTAAACCCAACCGCCAGCGACGACGACATTAAAGAAGTGTTGCGGCAAGCCAGTACGCAAAGCTTATTATCCCGTTCAGAGCGGGGCATTGATACCTTGCTTGGCGAAGGTGGTTTAAAACTCAGCGGCGGCGAAAAGCAGCGTATTTCCATCGCACGTTCACTGCTGCGTCATCCCAGATTATTAATATTTGACGAAGCCACCTCGGCGCTCGATTCCATCACTGAAGAAGAGATTACGTCAACTATTAAAAGAGTATCGGCGCAGCGGGATCAGATCACGGTATTGATTGCGCATCGCTTAAGTACCATCATGCATGCTGACCGGATTTATGTGCTGGAAAAAGGACATGTAGCAGAGACCGGAACGCATGAACAACTACTGGCAGAGCGCGGCTTGTATTACGCAATGTGGCGGCAACAGATCGGGGAACGGAAATATGCCGAAGCAAGCGTAATTTAATGTATGATGTTAGATGTAAATCAGCGATATAGAGTATGCCTTTTATCTTGCCACATAATAGATAGTAGATAATATAAAAACTGACATCGGACATCTAACATCTACATGAGCTGGCATAATTACGGTGAAATGAAAGGGGTTAACTTATCTGTTTCATTTCAAAAACTTAGAATCATGTCAGGACGTGGAGACAATAACAAACATGGAAGTTCAGGGCAAGGTGCCAGTAATCAAAGCAATGAAGGTTTTATTGCTGATGATGAAAAACAGCCCAAGTCAAATCATAATAAGGGCGATAAAGTAACCGGCGGTGAGCCTTTGCAACCGCGCAAGCTGCAACAGAAGATCAGGACGCAAACCGCGACCACAGCACGAAAGGTGAAGATCGAAAAAACAATTAGTGGGGATTGGAATTGTGAGGATTGAGAAAGGAAAAGAGGCGCTACTAAATAGCGCCTCTTCATTTTTAAACATCGCCTGCCTATAAAAGCTTCTAAACAATCCCCTTCCTTCTTTTGTATAACCCTTATCTTGCTTTTCAGAACTGCCACGAATCAAAGACGATTATGTTTAACAATTATCATTTCACCGCCGCCGAACGCTTCCTTCGCTATGTGCAGATAGACACGCAAAGCGATCCCCACAGCGATACGTTTCCTTCGAGCGAAAAGCAAAAGAACCTGAGTAAAATATTATTAGAAGAATTGAAAGCAATCGGCATTGCCGACGCGGAGCTGGATGAGTTTGGATATGTGTATGCAACCCTTCCTTCCAACACCGGCAAACAGGTGCCAACGATATGTTTTTGCAGTCACGTGGACACTGCTCCTGACTGCAGTGGTACCAACGTAAAACCCGTTCTGCATAAAAATTATAGTGGTGAAGATATTGTATTACCCGATGATACTTTACAGGTCATTTCTACAAAGCAATATCCATATTTAACTGAGCACATCGGCAGCGATATTATCACTGCAAGCGGGCTTACATTGTTAGGTGGCGACGACAAAGCGGGTGTGGCAGAAATCATAGATGCAGCAAACTTTCTCTCCCTTCATCCTGAGGTAAAACATGGGGAGATAAAAATTGTATTTACGCCGGATGAGGAAGTAGGCAAAGGAACAGCAAAGATTGATTTGGAAAAGGTAAATGCACAGTTTGCCTATACATTAGATGGCGGAGAAAGTGGCGTGATAGAAGACGAAACCTTCAGCGCTGATGCTGTACATATCACCATCAACGGCGTTATTTCGCATCCCGGCTATGCTAAGGAAAAAATGGTAAATGCGCTGAAGATTGTAGGTGAAATAGTAGCTGCCTTACCAACAAATGAATGGAGCCCCGAAACCACGGAAGGACGGCAGGGCTTTGTGCACCCAGTTGCCATTGGCGGTTTAGCGGAAAAGGCGACCGCAGATTTTTTAATCCGTGATTTTGATACGGCAATGCTGGCACAACATGAAGCGCAGTTAAAAGCTATTACAGAAAAGGTATTGGAGAAGCATTTGAAAGCAACGATGCAGTTTGAAGTGAAAGAGCAATACCGCAACATGAAAGAAATCATCAGCCACTATCCACAGTTGATTGACTATGCCGAAGAAGCTGTGAAACGTGCTGGTCTGCAACCTAAAAAAGAACTCGTAAGAGGCGGCACCGATGGCAGCCGCTTAAGCTTTATGGGACTGCCTTGCCCAAACTTGTTTACGGGTATGCAAGCCATCCATAGCCGCCACGAATGGATCGGCGTAAAGGACATGAACAAGGCCGTTGAAACCATTGTATATCTATCGCAGATCTGGGAAGAGAAGGCATAGTGCATCATAAGCTTTTGCACACATGAACCAGCCTTGTTCTAAGAAGTTCATAAAGCGTGCATATTGTTGTTGTACTATTTTGATGCGATGTGTCTTGTTTGCCTCCTGTTGTGAGGTTTATGTTTCAGTTTCATCATAAACAGGTTCTTGTTTTTTATTTAGTATCTTAATAAATAAAATTGCTATTAGTCAAGCTTTTTATAGGTTTCAGGATAACTTCTTCTTATCGTTCGATAAAATTTTCTGACAACCTCTTTTTCAGTTGTACTTTAGAAAGTAACCTTCTTATTAAGAAAAAGGAAAGAAAACTTTCTTTTAGCGACCAATACTTTTTTATCTTCCGGAAGTATTATTTAAATATCTCCACTCTATCAACTTTTTATGCAATCGTTGCCGGTATCGTTTGCGCAAATTATATGTTGATGAAAAAATATACCCTCTTAAATGTTTTCTAAAATTGTGCTGTAATAAGATTAAATAAGCGCCTGAAAGTTCTGTGTCGGTTGATTGCTGCATCTGCTCATTGTGCTGATAAGATATAATGGAAATTTATCCGGGTTGCTTCATTAGATCAGGAAATCTGCATTCTGCCTATAAAAAAATTCGTTACGAAAAACAGCCATTATGGATTCTACATGATAGGTAGTTTGCTTTGCCCTTAGCGGTTAGGCTAAACCATATGACACACTGCGAAAAACAAAGACTTAGTTATCTTTTTAAAATCTGCTTTATGAAGTTTATCTCACTCCTTCTCTTTTCCATTCTCTTATCAGTCGGGCTTTTTGCCCAAAACCGGCAGGTAACCGGGCGGATAACGGCAGCCAACAGCGATAGTGTATTGGCAGGCGTTTCTATTCGTGTAAAGGGAATCAATAGTGGCACCGTTTCCGGCAACGACGGCTCTTTCTCTATTAGCGCTGCCGGCAATGCTGTGCTGGTGTTCAGTATTGTAGGCTTTACCGACCAGGAAGTGCCGGTGAACAACCGCAATACCATTAATGTATCTATGGCTTCTAATGTTGAATCGCTACAGCAAGTGGTGGTAATTGGCTATGGCACGCAAAAACGAAAAGATGTTACCGGCTCCGTTGCCAGTGTTTCATCTGCGCAAATTGATAAAATTCCGGTTACTAACGTAGGTCAGTCGTTGCAAGGTCGTGCTGCCGGTGTGCAGATCACCAACAATGACGCGGCGCCCGGTGGAAATATATCTATCCTGATCAGAGGTATCGGCAGTATCGGAACCGGTGGTAACGATCCGTTATTTGTGATTGATGGCTATCCCACCACGGGAGGCTTAGGTAATATTAATCCAAATGAAATTGCTACTATTGATATCCTGAAAGATGCATCAGCTACGGCTATTTATGGTATCCGTGCGGCAAACGGTGTAGTGATTATTACTACCAAACGCGGCCCCAAAAACAGTACGCAGGTTTCAGTGGATGCTTACAATGCATTTCAGAGTAAACCGAAAACTTACGATGTGCTGAATGCGCAGCAATTTGCGACGCTGGCTAATGAAGTAGCCGCATCCGACTCTCAGCAAAACTTTAAAGTGTTTGGTCCGTGGACAAACCCGAATTCATTAACAAGTGTTGACTGGCAGGATGCATTGTACCGCACTGGTTTAACACAGAACTACAGCCTTGGTATCCGCGGCGGCAGCGATAAAGTGCAAACAGCCGCAACCTTTGGATACTATGACCAGAAAGGTATTGTGCTGGGCTCTTATTTTAAAAGATTCACACTGGGTTTAAACCTTGATTACACGCCTACGAAATGGCTTAGATCTTCTACCAGCGCCAAATACTCTTACCAGGATGCCAACACCGCTTTTGGTACCGGCTCGCTGGTGCAGCTAAGCGAGTTGCCGCCTACTTTGGATAGCGGTAATAACTTTACCAACCAGATAAAAGATGCCAATGGCAACTATGGCTTTTATAACCCTATTTATACCTATGTAGCCAAATACGGCAATCCGGTTTACACCATCGAGAACAACCGGTATAAAAATATTACCAATTACCTGTTAGCCACTTCGTCTTTAGAAGTTACCCTATTAAAAGGGCTTAGGGTGAAAACCAATTTCGGTATCAATACCAATAATTATTCAGGCTCTTTCTTCTCACCTGAAGATGACCGTTTGTTGCAGCAATATGGCGGTCAGGCAGGCGCTACTGCCAATGCTTTTTATAATCAGCATATCAACCAGGATTTTGAATGGTTATGGGAAAACACAATTGCATTCGACCGTACCTTCGGGCAGCATACCATCAACTTTGTGGGCGGTGTTTCGGCACAGAAAAATACCTACAATGCAATGGGCGGTCAAGGCATACCACCCAACAGCACCATCAGGGATCTGGCGCAGGTTACAAATCTGCAACTTGACCCCGGCGGCAACGGACAAACAATTACTTCTATAGCATCTGAATTTGCCAGGGTAACTTACAATTTTGGAGACCGTTATTTGATTACGGGTACGATAAGAAGAGATGGCTCTTCTAAGTTCGATACAGGACATCAATACGGAGTTTTTCCTTCAGGTGCCATTGCCTGGAGAGTAAAGCAGGAATCTTTCATGAAAAGTGTTGACTGGCTTTACGATCTAAAAATAAGGGGCAGCTATGGCGAATTGGGTAACCAGCAACCTATTAGCCCCTTCCGTTACCAGGCCCTGTTTTCAACCGGTTTGGGAGCCACCGTTTCACCTAACAACCTGGGCTATCCTTTTAATGAAACTTATCAGCGTGGCTATGCGCAAACGCAGCCTGCTAATCCAAACTTGAGATGGGAAACAGATGATGAACTTGATTTGGGACTGGATGCATCTTTCATGCATGGCGATCTTACTTTAACGGCAGATTACTTTGAAAGAAAATCTAAAAATTTCCTTCTTAATGTTCCGGCGCCTGCGCAAACCGGTTATAACTTTCTGACCCAGAACGTAGGTAGTATGGAAAATAAAGGTCTGGAACTGGCTTTGAATTACAACCATAAAACAAGAGACCTTACTTATGGTGTTACTGCCACATTTACTACCTACAAAAACAAACTTACCAGCTTAACATCAGGTACGGATAATATAACCAACCAGATAGCTGGTACAGTAACTTTAGCCGGTAATGGATGGGGTACATTTTCAAAGACATATGTAGGTGAGCCGATTGGAACTTTTTATGGCTATCAGTCGATAGGCGTCTTTCAAACACAGGCACAGATCGATGCTTTGAATGCATCATCAGCTGCTAAGAATCCATCGTATCCTTTTTACCAGAAACCCGTTACAAGACCCGGCGACCGTTATTTTGCTGATATAAATGGTGATGGTCATGTGGATGCTACCGACCAGACAAGCTTGGGCAGCCCGATTCCTAAGTTTTATGGTGGGTTAGATTTGACGGCTTCTTATAAAGGCTTCGACTTCAACGCTTATTTCTATGGTGTGTATGGCAACAAAATTTTGAACTATGAAAAAAGCAACCTGCAAAGCTTTCAAAACAGAAGCTTCGTAGGCGTTCAAAATGTTAGTGAAGATTTTTATGAAAACCATTGGACACCATCTAATCCTTCCAACACCTATTCAAGAGCTTCTTATAACGATGATGCTACCGGCAGCAACGTTCCGTCAAGCGCCTGGATTGAAAACGGCAGCTTCCTGAAATTGAAGAACCTGACGGTTGGATATACGTTGCCGGCAACTTTATCTCAGCGGGTTTCGTTATCAAAAGTAAGAGCTTACATATCTACGCAGAACCTGTTCACCATTACCAATTATAGTGGTCTCGATCCTGAAATCGGCATACAGGGTGGCAATGCATCACAGAACGGAATAGATAATGGCACTTACCCTGGTTCACGCTTTTATACGATTGGCTTAAACGTAACGTTTTAAAAAAGATTAACAATGAAACAGATTCAGAATATAAAAACGAAAACTAGGGTTGTTATCATCGCGGTGCTTCTTAGCGGTGTATTCATTCCTTTTGCATGTAAGAAAAGCTTCCTGGTGCAAACCAATACCTTTTCATCTACAGAAGACGCTACTTTTCAAAAATCATCGGATGTAGTATCGCTGGTAAATAGTATTTACGACACATATCAGAATAGTAATTTATTAAAGAAATCCATCTGGTATTATGCCAACTTCGAGACGCACGACTGGTTCAACTACGGCAATGATATCATCTGGAATTACTATGCTATTCCTGCCGATTTTTATGCGTTACCCGATTTTTGGAACAATGCCTATATAGGTATAGCTCGCGCCAATGCTGCCTTTGGTGTAATCGAAACGGCAAAAGAAAAAGGCATTGTTACACCCGAATTAGCACAGCGACTAACTGGCGAAGCCTATTTTTTAAGAGGATCATTTTATTACTATTTGGCCGGTTCTTTTGGCGGCGTTCCGCTGGAGTTGAATGCCATAACCAATGGATTGACTCCACGCTCTACGCAGGATTCAGTATTCGCGCAGGTAGTATCAGATATGGATAATGCAGCTAATTTATTACCCTGGAAAGAAGACTTACCACAGAGCGAATTAGGACGTGCTACCAAAGGTGCAGCTTTAGGTTATGCTGGTGCTGCGCGTATGTGGGTGAAAGATTATGCCGGCGCCATCATCAACTTTAATGCACTGGAAGGAAAATATCATCTGCTTTCCAATTTTGTGGATGTACACGAATTTAGCAAACAAAATAATGATGAGTCGCTATTCGAAGTTCAGTTTGAACTTCCTGCCGGCGGCTCGCAAAGCTGGGATGGAAGCTGGCAGGTGCCTGGCGGCGAATTAGGCTGGATTGATGCCTTTAGCTGGCCTTGGGAAGTAAGCGGCGAGGGTTACGATTACGGCAATCCAGGTCTTTGGTATTCTTATCAGGCTGGAGATCTTCGTAAACTGGCCACCATCTGCGGTCCCGGTGATTCCAGTATTAGTCCCGGCATCATTGCACGCGGCGGCATCAGAAGTTATACCCCGGTAAAATCAGGTTTCACATCAGGCAACCCGCTTTACATTGGTGATGATGGTAAAGTGATCAATACTTGTGGTACAGCTTCCCACCCCTGGTATGGCGATGAAAACGGCGCTAAACGCACGGGTTATTATTGCGCCAAGCATTGGAGAGACCCAACGCTTACTGGAAGCAATTCTGATGACAACGGTGTGCAGAAAATCTTTGGTTCGCAGAACCAGATTTTACTTCGCTATTCAGAGATTTTGCTCGACAGGGCAGAATGTAAAGTTCGTACCGGCGACGTAGCCGGAGCGATGGCCGACCTGAAACTGGTAAGAGACAGAGCCTTTGGTGGAACAGCACCTGCCGTAATGCAGGACGGGCTGAACTATGATGGCACTGCATCTGCGCCTATTACTGATCCGTTGCAAATGGTGCTGAGCGAGTACAGGCATGAACTGAGCGGCGAATATTCTCTTTTCTACGACCTGCGCAGGGCGGGTACTCAGGAAGCGATAGACTTTATACAAAAAGCGTATGGTACGGTAACCAACAGCACGAACCCGGTTCCCAATCCATACGGCCCAACCCATGATGGCAAGTTGCATGGTTTGTTCAACAATTCGCTTACCGCAGAAAGAGAGTTGCTTCCTATTCCTCAGGGTGCTATCAGTTTGAATCCGAACTTAACTCAGAATCCTGGATATTAAGAGAAAGTTTCCTTGAATGATTTGTATATGACAGAGAAAGGCTTTGTAACGTTACAAAGCCTTTCTCTTTTATAAGAACGATTTTATATAAAAAATTTTATGGTAGCTAATGTACTTCGTAGTGCAATCATCATCTTCATAACAGTAACCGCAGCAAGCTTTACAACATTCGCCCAGACAGAAATGGAACCTTGGGGAAACATCACAGGCATTCGTGTGAAGGGCCAGTTGATGGAGTTTGAAAGTAGCTTACGTGTAGTGAGTGCTGATGGTACTGTTCAGGCCACAGCATTAGAACGGCAACGCCCGAAATATACAAGGGACGGCAATAAACAAATCATTACCACTCATATTGACAGCTTCTATTTTGCCGAAACGGTAGAAGAAAATGTACAGAAGAGTTCTACCAGCGTGAATGTGATTTTTACAGCAAAAAAAGAAACGGATTCGGCACGGCTATTTTTTTGCCTGCGCCTGCCGGCAGCTTATACCAAAGGAGAAATAACAACCCTTGCATCTCAGGCACAATCATCCAAAACAATATTTCTTTTCGGTCAAAATAAAGATGTAACACTATCTGCAAAGAAGCTGCTTATAAAGGGTAATGGGCAGCAGCTTTCTCTCTCGTTCGATACGCTGACGCACATAACAATTAAAAAGGAAGATAGCAGCTATGTGTTGTACCTTCCCTTGCAGCAAGGCAGCATACAAAATGGCGAAACGGGCAAGATAGACCTTACGATAGCAGCCACCGGAACTGTAGATACACGCCCGGTTATCTTTCGCTTGAACACAGAAGATACGGGCAGAACCTTCACCGGCTTTGGTGGCAACTTCCGTTTGCAGAACCCGAAAACAGACCCGCAGGTAATTGATTATTGTCTGAACAATATGCGCGTTGCATGGGGACGTGTAGAAATGCCTTTTCAATTCTGGCAGCCTAACAAAGACAGCCATCCTATTGATTCTGCAAAAATGGGCAAACTGCATCCGCACGTAAGAGAAAGCATGGAGATGGCAGCGCGGCTGGCAAAAATGAATATTCCTGTTATCCTTACTGCATGGTCGGCGCCGCGATGGGCAATCACCGGCGACATCAGCAGAGGTCCACGCCCCAATGGTGTTTGGGGCAACCCCCTGGATACAGCCAACATGCAAGCCATCTATCAATCCATCGCCGATTATATTATTTATCTGCGGGACGTATATGATGTAGAAGTAAAAATGTTTTCGTTCAATGAATCTGACCTCGGTATCAACATTCGCCAGACAGGCGAAGAACATGCACAACTGATAAAAGGCTTAGGCGCTTATTTTCAATCACGCGGCTTATCAACAAAAATGCTGTTGGGCGATAACTCCGATGCCACTACGTATGCTTTCATTGATCCGGCTATGAAAGATGAGGCTACACATCCTTATATCGGCGCTATCTCTTTTCACTCATGGCGTGGCTGGGATAAGGAAATATTGCAAAAATGGGCAGATGCTGCGGCACAGATGAAACTGCCATTAATAATAGGAGAGGGCAGTATAGATGCTGCTGCGTGGGCTTATCCGGCTATCTTTCAGGAGCAGACGTACGCAATAAAAGAAATCAATCTATACACGAGATTAATGGATATCTGCCAGCCGCTAACCATACTGCAATGGCAATTGACGGCCGATTATTCTCCGCTTATCGGCGGTGGTATTTTTGGTAATACTGATTCGTTACATCCGGGTCAGCGCTTCTGGAATTTAAAGCAACTGGCTTCTGTTCCGAAGGACTTGTCTGCTATGCCAATAGCTACCGATAAGCCTTATATCTCCTGTGCAGCGCAAGGCAACAAAGCGAGGCATGCTTATGCCATACACATCGTAAATAATGGCGCTACACGACAAGCAGCCGTAACAGGTTTCCCGCCAGAGGTGAAAGGAGTGAAAATGCAGGTGACGAATGCTGAATGGAACAGGAAAGAAAGCTGGGTAAAAGTAACCGGTGGTTTGGTTAATTTCACTCTTAACAGTGAGAGTTATATCACACTGGTGAGTGAATAAAGAAGAAAGAATGAGGGTTAATAATGCAGTAAGGTATCGTTGAACTGTTTAGTTATACCAACACTTCATCTCTCATGCTCGATTCGCGGGCAATGAATTCAGTAGGCAGCAGATGCGTTTCAAATTGGGTTGCCGGGCGTTTCGCTTCTATGGTTTTGATAAGCAGTTCTGCGGCCACTTTGCCAAGCTCGCAGGTAGGTTGTTTCACTACAGACAAAGCCGGGGCAAGCAGATCGGTAAACTCCAGGTTATTGAAGCCCGTCAGGCACAGGTCTTCAGGAATGAATAAGTTGTTTAGTTTGCAGAAACGAAGACAATTCATCATAAGCCGGTCGGTGAGTGCAAATACCGCGTCTGGTTTGTTAGGATGATGCAGCAGCCGGTTCATAGCGGTTTCTATTTCATTATAAATTGTCCCGTCGTGCGAGCAATATTTGATTAGCGAAGTATCGGTCTGCATTCCAAAATCTTCCAATGCTTTCTCATAACCAGCTAATCTTTCCCGGGTAATAGATAAGTTTCCATCGCAGGCAAGCACCGCAATTCTTTTATTGCCGTTCTGAAGCAGGTGAATCGTAGCTTCATAAGCGCCCTGAAAGTTGTTTGCCACAACAGTGTGGGCGTTGGCATCTTCGGGAATCCGGTCGAAAAAAACAAGCGGAAAACCTCTCTCCTGCAGCGAAGTGAAATGCGAAAAATCTTTTGTTTCTGCAGCAACCGAAACCAGGCAGCCATCTACGGAGCGCGAAGCAAGGAAACTGATATTGTTCACTTCATTTTCATACTTTTCCATGCTTTGCGTAATCACTACATTGTATTCATATTGATGCGCGGCCAATTCAATGCCATTAATCACCTGCGAAAAAAAATGATTGGCTATCTCAGGCACAATCACGCCGATGGAGCGGCTTTTTCTTTTCTTTAAGCTGAGGGCAATCGGGTTAGGATGATAGTTGTTTTCCTTTGCATATTGCATCACCATCTCTTTGGTGTCAGAGCTGATCTCATAACTGTCGCGCAACGCACGGCTGATGGTGGAAGTGGATAAACCTAACGCCTTTGCAATATCTTTGATAGTGACCGGTTCAAATTTCATAAAGCAATCATTTTTGATATGAACCAAAGCAAACGAAAAGAAGGGGCGCTGCGAACAACTAAGTTATGTAAGCCGCAATCCGTTGATACCAAGATAAACAGGAGATGAAAAAAGCTGGCGACAGGCTAAAAAAAGTAAACAATCTGCTGTAAATGTACCGTTCTTGTTATACTTTACGATGCCATATAGGAAAGAGTACATGCATCTGGCAACGATTGCATAAATAATTAAAAAAGCCAGGCGTATTAGTATGAAATATAAAGTAGCATTGCTTTGTAAGCCTGTACGTCTACCTGTTGGGCAACTTTTCAAACATAGGATAATCTTGTTAACCGCAAAGGAAAATGCAGCTTAGTCAACAAACTATATCATCGCTCGCATTGCACAGTTGGGTGCGCCTGCCGAACAGCGGAGTATCTCAGCTACCTGAAAAGGTATTGCAGTTTGGTGCCGGTGTATTGCTGCGTGGACTGCCGGATTACTATATCAATGAAGCCAATAACCATGAGGTGTTCAATGGTCGCATTGTGGTAGTGAAATCTACCGGCCAAGGCAGCCGTGATGCTTTTGCGGAGCAGGATAATCTGTACACGCATTGCATTAAAGGTATTGAAAATGGAGAGGTGATGGAAAGCTATCTCATCAATGCTGCCATCAGCCGTGTTATCAATGCGAATAGTAACTGGCAGGAAGTATTAGAATGCGCGCATAACAATCAGTTGCAAATCATCACTTCCAACACCACAGAAGTTGGCATCACTCTGCAGGAAGAGGATAACATACAGGCTGCACCGCCGCAGTCTTTCCCGGGCAAACTATTGGCCTTTTTATATGAGCGTTACAAAGCATTCAATGGTAGCGAAGAGAGTGGCGTGGTCATTATTCCTACCGAACTGGTAACGGATAATGCAAAGAAGCTAAAAGAGATTGTTTTAAGGCTTGCGCAATTAAATAAGCTGGGAGAACTTTTTATGAGTTGGCTGGTAAATGCTAACGATTGGTGCAACTCATTAGTAGATAGAATTGTGCCCGGCGCCTTATCCGAAAAGGACATGCAAATGTTCGAACAATCATTTGGCTATACCGATGCGCTTGCTATAATGAGTGAGCCCTACAACCTGTGGGCGATAGAAATCCAAAGTGAACGGGCAAAGCAAAAGCTTTCTTTCAGCGAGGTTAATAAAGGCGTGATTCTTACGGATAACATTGAGAAATACCGTGAACTGAAGTTGCGGCTGCTGAACGCAACGCACACCTTCAGCTGCGGGCTGGCATTCTTTTCCCGTTTTAGTGTGGTGAACGAAGCGATGCAGAACGGAACCTTCCACCGCTTTATCAGCCATCTGGTGTACGAGGAAATCATCCCGTGTATCATTTCGGATGATATTTCAAACGAAGAGGCATCAGCTTTCGCTGGCAATGTATTAAACCGTTTTTCCAACCCGTTTATACAACATCAATGGCTGGCGATTTCGCTGCAATACACAGGCAAAATGAGGTCGCGCTGCGTGCCGTTAATCAATAAATACAATAGCCTTTCTTCCTCAGCGCAAACCTCCATGGCGCTTGGCTTTGCGGCTTATCTATTGTTTATGAAACCTGTAGAATCACAGAACAATTCTTATTACGGCGAAAGAAAAGGCGAGCGCTATTTAATACAAGATGACGAAGCCGGATTCTTTTACTCATTGTGGCAAAAAGATAATATAAAAGAGATCGTACCGGAGGCATTGGTTTACCTGTCTTTGCAGGATAACAAAGAAGACGCATCATCTCCGTTTGCAATCGCTGTTCTCTCTTTTTTACAACAACTGATGCTGGGTATTCCTTTAGACGATGTGATAACTTTAGCCACCCGTAAAGCAACTGCATGAAATCATTTTTAGATGACAATTTTTTACTTCACAGCCATACAGCGCAACAGTTGTATCACCGGTATGCAGCGTCTATGCCTATCATAGATTATCATTGCCATCTTTCGCCACAACAGATTGCCGGTGATGTGCAATTTGAAAATCTTACGCAAGCCTGGCTCTACGGCGATCATTATAAATGGCGTGCGATGCGAACCAATGGCATTCCCGAAGAGTATTGCACCGGCAATAAAAGCGATTGGGAAAAGTTTGAGCAATGGGCGGCTACGGTTCCTTATACATTGCGCAATCCGCTTTACCACTGGACGCATTTAGAACTGCAACGATACTTTGATGTACACCAGATACTGAACCCACAAACCGCACGAAAAATATATAATGAATGCGCTGAAAAAATGTGCACGCCGGAATATTCTGTTCGCAACCTGTTACGGCGCATGAATGTAAAAGTGATATGCACTACCGATGATCCGGTTGATAGTTTAGAGTACCACCAGGCAGTGAGGGAAGATGGCTTTGAAATTCTTGTCCTACCTGCGTTTCGCCCCGATAAAGCCATGGACGTAAGCGATGCCGGCACATTCAATTCTTATATAGAAAAATTAGAAGCTGCCAGCCAGGTTTCTATTACTTCTTTTGCTCATTATCTCGATGCTTTGCGAAGCCGTCACGATTTTTTTGCAGAGAACGGTTGTTGCATCAGCGATCATGGTCTGGAAGAAATTTATACAGAAGAATTCAGCGAGGTCAATATTGTTTCTTTTTTTAATTCTTTGCGCAGCGGTAAGAATATTACAATGCAGCAGCAGCGTCAGTTTAAAAGCGCCATGCTGCTTCACTTCGCCGAATGGGATTGGGAGAAAGGCTGGGTGCAGCAATATCATCTGGGTGCGTTGCGCAATAATAATTCGCGGGCAATGCAAAAGCTGGGTGCCGATACCGGTTGGGATTCTATCGGCGACTTTTCAGGAACAAAATCACTGTCCTCTTTTCTTGATAAAATGGACAAACAAAACAAGCTGGCGAAAACCATTTTATATAACCTTAACCCCGCTGATAATGAAGTGATGGCGACCATGATTGGCAACTTTAATGATGGCTCTGTAAGGGGCAAAATGCAATGGGGTTCGGCATGGTGGTTTTTAGACCAGAAAGATGGAATGACAAAGCAACTGAATACGCTTTCTAATATGGGGCTGCTATCGTGTTTTGTGGGCATGCTTACCGATTCAAGAAGCTTTTTGTCTTACCCAAGACATGAGTATTTCAGACGTATTCTCTGCAACCTGTTTGGCGAAGAAATAGAGAACGGTGAGTTTCCCAACAACATGGAATGGACCGGCAAAGTTGTTCAGGATATTTGCTACTACAACGCAGAAAACTATTTCTCTTTCAAAATAAAAACCAGCGCTGCAAAACCGGTTGTTGCCCCGCATGAATAAAGTTGTTTGTTTAGGAGAATTACTGCTGCGGTTATCGCCTGATACCGATGGAAACTGGATAAACTCCGGTGCTATGCCCGTGTATATCGGTGGCGCAGAACTCAATGTGGCAACAGCTTTGGCGAATTGGAAGATGCCGGTAAAATATGTTACAGCTCTGCCTCACAATCTGCTGTCGCAACACCTGCATAATTACTTACAAGGGAAAGGAATTGATGATAGCAGCATCCATCACAGTGGCAACCGCATTGGTACGTATTACATGCCTCACGGCAGCGATCTAAAAGGCGCTGCCGTAATTTATGACCGTGCTCATTCTGCCTTTGCGGAGCTGCAACCGGGAACTATAAACTGGGAGGAAATATTACACGATGCAAGCTGGCTTCACTTCAGCGCTATCACACCAGCATTGGGCGAAAACTTAGTGCAGGTTTGCAGAGAAGCGTTAGAAATAGCAACGGCAAAAGGCATTACCATCTCGGTAGATTTAAATTACCGTTCGAAGCTCTGGCGATGGGGGAAAAAGCCTGCTGAAGTGATGCCACAACTGGTAGAATACTGTCATGTTATCATGGGTAACATCTGGAGCGCAGAAGCTTTGCTTGGTATCCCCTGTGATGCGGACATTCATGCAAAAGGAAGGCGGCAAGATTATCTTCAGCACGCTTTGCAAACGGCGCATCAAATTCTCAATACATACAAGCAAAGCAGGATAATCGCACAAACGTTTCGCTTTGATGAAGGAAGCGGCATCCGTTATTATGGCGCCATTGATAACGGCAAAGAGCAGATAGTTTCTTCAGAACTGCGTAGCGAAAATATAGTTGATAAAGCCGGCAGTGGTGACTGCTTTATGGCGGGTTTGATTTATAGTTTGCAACAAAATTTTTCTCTGCAAAACATAGTTGATTTTGCTGCCGCTGCCGCTTTTGGCAAACTGCATGAAAGGGGTGACAGCACAAAGCAGACGGTGCACGATGTAGAAGCGATCATTCATCAATACATAGATAAATGAATAACGACATCATAGCCATCATACAGGAGCAAGGTGTTCTTCCCTTGTATTATGAAGATGACAAAGAAACGTCTGTAGAAGTGCTGAAAGCCTTGTCCCGTGCGGGTATCAGTGCAGTAGAATATACAAACCGTGGCAGTTATGCCTACGAAAATTTTAAGAAGATGAAAGCGGTTTGTCAAGAAGAATTACCCGCTATGAAGCTCGGCATCGGCACTATCAAAACGGCGGAAGATGCGAAGCGGTTTGCGGTTGCCGGAGCCGATTTTATCATCTGCCCCGGCATAGTTCCTTCTATTACTGAAGCGGCAAAAGAATATGGCATTCCGTGGATACCTGGCTGCTTAACGCCTACCGAAATCATCCTCGCTGAACAGTGCGGCGCAAAGCTGGTAAAGCTGTTTCCGGGTAATTTGTTAGGTGCTTCTTATGTGTCTTCCATCAAAGATATTTTTCCGGAATTACTGTTCATGCCCACCGGTGGTGTAGAGATAACCGAAGAGAACATTAGCGGGTGGTTCAAAGCCGGTGTTTGCGCAGTTGGATTGGGCAGTAAAGTCATCAGCAAACAATTATTGCAAACAAAAGATTATACAACGATTGAACAAAAAGGGCGAGAAGCCTTAGAGATGGTAAAGCGGTTGCGATGAACGCCAGCGTGTTGCCATCACTGCAAAGCACGAAGCAATCTATGCTGTACAGAACATCGGGTTTGTAAGCAAATTTTCTGATTCGTTCCTTTATAACAGCATTGCTTGCAACTCACAAACAGGCTTCAGCGCAGTCCACAGATTGATTCGCTTCGCTTTCAATAACGGCATAAATTCCATATTTTTTTACAGCTAACGAATGAAAGAAGCCAATAGCCATATAACAACAGCACAAACACCAGCAGGCAATTACCGCTGGACAATTTGTGCACTCATCTTTTTCGCCACCACTATCAATTACCTCGACAGGGCAGTCATTAGCTTGCTAAAAGCAGACCTTGAAAAAGTATTCAATTGGTCGGAGGAAGATTACGCCAACATTGTTATCGCGTTTCAGGTATCATATGCAATCGGTCTTTTGGCAGCGGGAAGGTTGATAGATAAGATCGGAACCCGCGTTGGCTACGGCATTTCTATCGCATTGTGGAGCATTGCCTGCGCCGCGCACGCCTTAGTTACCGGCACGGCAGGCTTCATGGCAGCGCGTTCTTTTCTTGGCATCACCGAAGCCGGTAATTTTCCGTCTGCCATTAAAACGGTAGCCGAATGGTTTCCTAAAAAAGAACGGGCTTTGGCCACCGGCATTTTTAATTCAGGTGCCAACATGGGAGCCGTTCTTGCGCCGCTCATCGTGCCGCTGATTGCAGGATTGTATGGCTGGCAGTGGGCATTTATCGCCACCGGCGCTATGGGCTTCGTATGGCTGATTATTTGGTGGCTGGTATATAAACTTCCTCACCAACACCAGCGCATAAGTCAATCGGAATATAACTACATACACAGCGACAGGGAGGAACAAACGGAAGCCGCCGAGTCGCGTTCAAAGCTAAGCTGGTGGCGGCTTCTCACCTTCCGGCAAACCTGGGCTTATGTGCTGGGCAAATTCCTGACCGACCCCATCTGGTGGTTCTATTTATTCTGGCTGCCTGCATTTTTAAAAGCGCAGTATGGCTTAGTAGGTACTGCTGTATCGCTTCCCGTGGCTTGCGTGTATGTTATGGCAGCAATTGGTAGCATTGGCGGCGGCTGGTTGCCCCTGCGTTTTATTAAAAAGGACTGGACGGTCTTCCGCGCGCGAAAAACCTGCATGCTGCTGTATGCCTTGTGTGCGTTACCGGTGATGACGGCACAATACTTTGGTAGTATAAACATCTGGTTGGCGGTTATCATCATTGGTTTTGCTGCTTCGGCGCACCAGGCATGGAGTGCCAATATTTATACTACCGTAAGTGATGCTTTTCCGAAGGCGGCGGTTGCCAGCGTCACCGGTATTGGCGGGATGGCAGGTGCATCAGGTGGCATCCTGATAGCAGCCTTGGCAGGCAAATTATTTGAGCATTATAAAGCTTTGGGCACGTTGGAAACGGGTTATTTTATTATGTTCTTCATCTGCGGACTGGCCTACATTGTTGCATGGTTGCTGATGCATTTATTGGTGCCGGTGATGAAGCCGATAGAAGTATAAATTGAGTGCACAGGCTGCAACGATACTTACCGGAGTTACAAACTCCTGGTTCATAATGGCTGTTATCTGTATTCTTTATTTTATAATCATGACAATAAAATCATCAATCATTTTATGAAAATCAAATCCATTTGTTTGTTTGCCGCTTTATTTTTCATCTGCCTGGCGCAGGCGCAGAAAGCAAAAACATTTTCTATTTCCTCTCCCGATGGCACTATTAAATGTACTGTCAATGCGGGCATGCAGCTTACCTGGTCAGTTTCTTCAGGAAGTCAGATAGTGCTGTCGCCTTCTGTTGCCGCTTTGCATTTAGGAAGTGGCGAAGTGCTGGGTGAAAATGCAGTTGTCACTTCTTCCAAAACAAGCCATTACAACAAAAACATAGCTGCGGTTTTTTATAAAAAAGATACGGTGGAAAACAACTGTAACGAACTGACACTAACGTGCAAAGGCAGCTGGGGTATCGCTTTCAGGGCATACAATGATGGTGTGGCATACCGCTTCTTTACCAATAAAAAGGATAGTGTAATTGTGCAGTCGGAAGATGCTCATTTTGCTTTCGATAAAGACTATACTTCCTTTTTGCCATATGCAAACGACCCGCGTGATGGTAAAGATTTTTTTCAGACTTCGTTTGAAGCTTTATATCAGGAGCGTAAGTTGTCTGAACAATTACCAAATGACAGTCTTGCATTTTTGCCGGTGTTGATTGACCTTGGCAATAACAAAAAGGCAGTGATAACGGAAGCCAATCTTGAGAACTATCCCGGCATGTATATGAGCAAGGATGCAAGCAACGCGCAATCGCTGCAAGGTCGCTTTGCGCCTTACCCAACCGCGTTTAAAAATGGAGGTTACCACAACATCAACTACGTGGTAACAAAGCGCGATAACTACATTGCAAAAACAAAAGGTATTAATACTTTTCCCTGGCGGGTTCTTATTGTTTCCAACAGTGATAAAGAGCTTGCTAATAACGATATGATTTACCGGCTTGCAGAGCCGTTGCGCCTTGCTGACCTGTCGTGGATAAAACCCGGTAAAGTGGCTTGGGACTGGTGGAGCGACTGGAACATTTCGCACGTAGACTTTAAAGCAGGCATCAATACAGAAACTTACAAATATTACATTGATTTTGCGGCTGCCAACGGCCTCGAATACATCGTTATAGATGAAGGCTGGAGCAATGATTCAGATTTGCTGGACACCCAATCAGCACTGGATTTGAAGGCGGTAGTTGATTACGGGAAAGAAAAGAACGTAGGTGTTATTTTATGGTCAACCTGGTTTGCAGCAATGAAGGGTTTGGATAATGCATTCGCCCATTACTCCAACATGGGCATCAAAGGTTTTAAGATAGACTTTCTTGATCGTGACGACCAGATAATGACGAATAGCACGTACCTTATTGCTGCCAAAGCAGCACAGCATCATTTGCTGGTAGATTTTCATGGCATGTATAAGCCCGATGGCTTGCAGCATACCTATCCAAACGTCATCAATTTCGAAGGTGTGCGGGGCATGGAAAATGTAAAGTGGTCGCCTTACACCAACGTGCCGCGCTATGATGTTACCATACCTTTTATCCGCATGTTGGCAGGCCCGATGGATTACACACCTGGTGCTATGCGCAATGCAACGAAAGCTACGTTTCATCCCTTAGGTTCTTTACCCATGAGCCAGGGTACACGCTGCCACCAACTGGCGATGTATACCGTGTTTGAAGCGCCGCTGCAGATGCTCTCCGACAATCCTACGGCTTATATGAAAGAGCAGGAATGCACCGATTTTATTGCTAAAGTTCCTACTACGTTTAATGAAACGGTAGCGCTGGATGGCAAGGTGGGCGAATATGTTGTGATTGCCCGCCGCAAAGGCGATATCTGGTTTATGGGTGCGATGAATAATTGGGAAGCAAGGGATGTTACGATTGATGTCTCATTTCTAAAAAACAGTAGTTATAAAGCGCAGATATTTCAGGATGGTATGAATGCAGACCGCGATGCCACTGATTATAAAATGACGGTTCAATCGGTGAAGACCGGAAATAAAATAACAGTTCATTTGGCGCCGGGCGGCGGCTGGACGGCCAGGCTGGATCCGGAAAAATAAGCTTTTATTAAACGGATAGCTTTAACCACAGAGAGGTCTGGAATTACGCAGAGATAAGATTACATGGAATGGGATAAATTCTTAATGGCGAAAGCACCAAAATAAAAAGCCGTCCCTGAAAAGAGACGGCTTTCATGTATGAACAAAAATTTCTTTTTAATTCCGGCTGCTTGCCAAACGGCTTAACAGTTTTAAAACTTCAATATACAGCCAAACCATAGTAACCAATAAGCCCCAGGCACAATACCATTCCATGTGTTTCGGTGCACCACTGTCAGCTCCTACTTCAATCTGTTCAAAATCCAATATCAAAGTCAGCGAAGCAATAGCTACCACAAAAATACTGATACCAATACCCAGCGGGCTGCTATCGGTGATACTCATAAAAGACATATGTACACCAAACGCAGATAACAGGAGTGTAACAAGATAAAACATGCCAATGCCTAATACTGAAGACAGGATAATAGACTTAAATTTTTGTGTAGGCCGAATGATGCGAAAGTTATATAACAGGAACATTGCCAGCGCAACACCGAAGGTTAAGCCAACCGCTGTAAGCACAAGGTTGGGATATTTCTCTTCAAACATACCATTTACAATGGCAGACAAAGCGCCAATAACAAAACCTTCCAGCAAGCCGTAAGCCGGCGCCAGATACTTAGCCAGTGTGGGTTTGAACGAAACTACAAGACCGGTAACCAAACCACCAATCAAACCCACCCACAACATCGTGGTCATGCTGCCTAATTTGCCGTGGTCATATAAGTTCCAGGTATAAGCAGCACCAGCAATTACCATAATCATTAAAAAACCAAACTTGGTGATGGCGCCTCTTACGGTCATTACACCAGATTCCGTCGTATCAATAGAACGGTCGAAAATTTTTTGGGACAACGTCGGGTTGCCCGATTGAAACAAAGCCATAGTAGTTCTGAATTTTTATTTTTCAGTGAATAAAAGTAAGCCACAAAGATGGATGTTTTGATTAAAGAATTGATAATAGTTGCGGGCAAAATTTCTTCCATAAAAGGCAAAAATTGGCATAGGCAGAAATTGAGTCATTGGAAAATACTTCGTCCGTATCATACATTTATAACTAAAATGATTAGCATTATATCTCTCATTCTGAAATATATTTGCCGCCACCTATGGCAAAATCAAAAGTGCTTTCACCCGTGGTGGAAGACGAGCAGATAGAAGTAATCGGAGCCCGCGAGCACAACCTGAAAAATATAGATATCAGCATCCCGAAAAACAAACTGGTGGTGTTTACCGGTGTGAGTGGCAGCGGGAAATCATCACTGGCATTTGATACCATTTACAACGAAGGGCAGCGTCGTTACATGGAAAGCTTCAGTGCATATGCCCGCCAGTTTATTGGCGATATGGAAAGACCGGACGTTGATAAAATCACCGGCTTAAGCCCGGTCATTTCCATCGAGCAAAAAACAACTGGCAAAAACCCGCGCTCTACTGTTGGCACCATCACTGAGATTTACGATTTCCTGCGTCTGCTTTTTGCCCGCATTGGCGAAGCTTACAGCTACAATACAGGCAAGAAGATGGTGAAGTTCAGCGAGGAAGAAATCATTCAAAACATTATTGAGCGGTTTAAAGATCAAAAAATAAGTTTACTCGCGCCGTTGGTACGTGGTCGTAAAGGTCATTACCGTGAGCTGTTTGAAGATATTCGCAAACGTGGCTTTGTAAAAGTGCGTGTGGATGGCGAGGTAAAAGACATTACACCGAAGATGCAGGTGGACCGTTATAAGATTCACGACATTGAAGTGGTGGTAGATCGCCTGCCTGTAACCGATGCCATGAAAGTACGCTTAAGCCAAAGCGTTCAGCAAACATTAAAGACCGGCAAAGACCTGATGTTTTTACTGGTGAATGATAACGATAAAGTCGTTCAGTATTCCAAACAACTGATGTGCGAAGACACCGGCATTTCTTACGAAGAACCTTCGCCCAATGCCTTCTCCTTCAACTCGCCGTATGGCGCTTGCCCAACCTGTAAAGGCCTGGGTTCTGTGTATACCGTAAGCCTTGATGAAGTGATGCCCGATAAAAGCAAAAGCATTAAAGATGGCGGTATTGCGCCGCTGGGCGAAGAGCGCGAAGCGTATGTGTATAAGAACGTGGCAAGCCTCGCTAAGAAAAATAAAATCAGTCTTGATAAACCAGTAAAAGATCTGCCTGAAAAAGCCATCAATTTTTTACTGTATGGCAACGAAGAAGGAATTATATCAGCAGACCTTGATTACAGTCAGCCCTTTGATATCTATTCCGGTGAGTTTGAAGGCATTATTCCAATGTTGAACCGCTGGTTCAATTCGAGCACCAGCACCGATAACATGCGCGAATGGGTAGAGAAGTTTATGGAACTGAAAACCTGCCCTACTTGTCTCGGTACAAGATTAAAGAAAGAAAGCGTTTGGTTTCGTGTAGATGACCACAACATATCGCAGCTCAGCGATACCGATTTAGATCGTTTGTTCCAATGGTTTGAAGGCATCGAAACACGATTGAACAACAAGCAAAACATCATTGCCAAAGACATAATTAAAGAAATAAGAGAACGGCTGCAATTCCTGCTGGACGTAGGTTTAACCTATCTCACCCTCAACCGTGCCTCCCGCACGTTAAGCGGTGGCGAAGCGCAACGTATTCGCCTGGCAACGCAAATTGGCTCTCAATTACAAGGCATTACTTATATACTGGATGAGCCATCTATTGGCTTGCACCAACGGGATAACCAAAGGCTGATATCTGCCTTGCAAAATCTCCGCAACATTGGCAATAGTGTTCTTGTTGTTGAGCATGATAAAGACATCATGATGGCAGCCGACCATCTCGTGGATATTGGTCCGCGCGCGGGCAAACACGGCGGCGCCATTGTTGCTGCAGGCACCCCGAAAGAGGTGCTGAAAAGCGGCTCGGAAACCGCGCAGTATTTAAGTGGTAAAAAGAGCATTGCTATTCCTGCGGAACGAAGAAAAGGCAATGGAAAATCATTAGAACTAAAAGGCGCTGATGGCAACAACCTGAAGAGCGTAAGTGCAAAGTTTCCGCTGGGAAAATTTATTGTTGTGTCAGGTGTCAGTGGCAGCGGCAAATCCACTTTAATCAATGAAACTCTATATCCCTTGTTATCTCAACATTGTTATGGCTCCCGCACGGCGGCATTGGATTATAAAGAGATTAAAGGGTTAGAACACATTGATAAGGTGATTGAAATAGACCAATCGCCCATCGGCAGAACGCCGCGCAGCAACCCGGCTACCTACTGCGGTTTCTTTACCGATATACGCACTTTGTTTGCGGCGATTCCCGAAGCGAAAATCCGTGGTTATACGGCGGGTCGTTTTTCGTTCAATGTAAAGGGTGGTCGCTGCGATGTATGCGAAGGCGGCGGTATGCGCGTGATAGAAATGAACTTTCTGCCTGATGTATATGTGCATTGCGAAAAGTGCAATGGCAAGCGTTACAACCGCGAAACACTGGAGATTCGCTATAAAGGCAAATCTATTTCTGATGTACTGAATATGACGGTGGATGAAGCGGTGACCTTCTTTCAGCCGGTGCCCTGGCTATACCGAAAAATCAAAACGCTTCAGGATGTTGGTTTGGGCTATATCACGTTGGGGCAATCGGCTGTAACGCTAAGTGGTGGCGAAGCGCAGCGCGTGAAACTCGCTACGGAACTGGCTAAAAAAGATACCGGCAAAACATTTTATATCTTGGATGAACCCACCACAGGTTTACACTTTCAGGATATACAGCACCTGCTGGATGTGTTGAATAAATTGGTGGACAGAGGCAATACCGTGCTGGTGATTGAACATAATCTCGATGTGATAAAAGTAGCTGACCATGTCATTGACTTAGGCCCTGAAGGCGGCGAAGGCGGTGGCAGAATTTTATACACCGGCACACCGGAGGGCATGGTAAACAATACCGAAAGCCGCACGGCACCGTTTATAAAAACAGAGTTGGGATTGTGAGGAAGTATAGAACACGAATGACACAGACTGCGTGCACGGATTTGTTAGGTTGGTGTGATAAATATTCTTTTTATGACGAAGCAATATTTTGTTTTGGATAAAGGGGAAAGAAAGCAAGAATGGATCATGCTTTCTTTCTTAGCTCTGTTTTTTATTACGATACTTACCGGTCTGTATACACAGGTGCACAATATGGATTTCGATTATATCCTGGTTCCTGCGCTTATAATATCAGGCGGCTGCTTCTATGCTATGAACGGATGGAATGCCTTTGGAAAAGGCAGCCTGGTAATGAAATATATTCCTTTTTATTTACCCTTGTTCTCAAAATTTAATTTAAAGAAATGGTTTTCTTTTTCGCCAGAGGAAGCGCATAGAGTGTCTGTATTAAGCTTTGGTATTCTTTCATTACTTGTAGGCGCAATCCGTTTGTTTCCGGCAGCCATAACGATAGTAAGAGGCGTTTAAATTTTCTTTTATTATTCCATGCAACTCACACCCGAACAGATCCTCATCATTAACTCTTCCGGCAACATCAAAATCAATGCGGTAGCGGGTTCCGGCAAAACAACCACGCTTATTGAATATGCCAAAGCCCGGCCGCGAAGCAGCCGCATATTATATCTTGCTTTCAATAAATCGGTGAAACTGGAAGCGGCTAAAAAATTTGCTGAAGCCGGGCTGCGGAATGTGGAAGTAGAAACGGCGCACTCGCTGGCTTACAAGCATATTGTTCGCCAAAATAATTATAAAGTGAGACCACAGGGTTACAAAACCCAGGAGATTGCTTCGCTGCTGCAACTGGAGGGTAACGGAGAGAAACATGCCGAGTACGTTGTTGCCAATCACATCAATAAATTCATCCTTTACTTCTGTAACAGCGATAAAGAAAAAGTAAGCGAATTAAACTATCTCGATACGATTAACGATGGCAAAGCGGAAACCTTCGTCAAGACTTTCTATCGTTATATTGAAACAAAAACGCGGTTGCTTTTAGGTATGATGGACCGGGGAGAAATAGACATCACACATGACTTTTACCTGAAAAAGTTTCAGCTGTCGCAACCACAGCTCTACTATGATTATATCCTGTTCGATGAAGGTCAGGATGCCTCTGCAGCCATGCTCGACATTTTTCTAAAACAGAAAGCTACCAAAGTAATTGTGGGCGATACTCACCAGCAGATTTACGGCTGGCGATACGCCGTAAACTCGTTGCAGAAAACAAACTTCACGTCCTATTATCTTTCTACTTCTTTCCGTTTTCCTCAGCCGGTAGCTGAACTGGCAATGGCTGCTCTGCAATGGAAACAACACATCGGCAAAGAAGAAAAAATTGCCATTACCGGATGCGGTAACAGCGAGGCAGGAGTAACCAAAGCCGTGATTGCCCGCACTAACTTAGGTCTTCTACTAAAAGCGATTGAATATGTAACCGAAAAGAAGGAGGTGCAGCAAATTTACTTCGAAGGCAATATCAATTCTTACACGTATGCCGATGATGGTGCATCGTTATACGATGTGTTGAACCTGCATAACAGCAAGCCTCATCTCATCCGCGATGCATTAATCAAGGCGATGAAAGACCTGGATGAACTGGAAGATTATATAGAGAAGACAGAAGACCCGCAGCTAAGCATGATGGTGGAGATTGTGAAGGAGTATGGTAATGAGATTCCTGATATTATCAAAGCGATAAAAGAGAAGCATATTGAGGGAGATGACAAGAGGAAGGCAGAGATGATTTTCTCTACGGTACACCGCTCTAAAGGAATGGAATACGATGCGGTTCAGATTGTAAATGATTTCATCAGCGAAGAGCGGTTAAAGAAGCTTAAAGACGATAAGGAAAGCAATATCAGTCCTGATAAACTGAACGAAGAAATCAACCTCTTGTATGTTGCCATTACCCGCGCAAAACATACGCTTTACATTCCTGAAACACTGATGCCGGTTGGTTTGCAACCTTCCTCTCACATCCAGGTAATGAAAGTGATAAGCGAGGAAGAGAAAAAGAAAATGGCTTCGCAAGCAAAGCCCGTCAGCACGCTTCAGCTTATAAAAAGCAAGGCTTACGAAACAAAGAAAGACAAGGCTTACGAAGACATCAGGCGGCAATACAAAGACGCTTACCAGCCTTGGACAGATGAGCAGGACGAGGAACTGACGCGCATGTTTGATGATGGCATTGGGTTGAGAGATATGGCGGTTCATTTCGGGCGTACCAAATGCGCTATCCGCTCAAGGCTTAAGAAGCTAATGCCGGAGGATTAATATGACATTGGTTGATGAACTCGCTCTTCGATATGCTATAAAAAAGGAATGACGGGCAACTCAATATCAGGATAAATTCTTCTATCTTTCCTCCTAACTATTTTTATGAATAACAATATAAAGACTTCTATCGCTCCCTGGCTTACTGTTACAGAAGGTGAAGAAGCTGTTCGGTTTTACAAAGAAGCTTTCGGTGCCATTGAAACGTATCGCCTCGACGATCCGGAAGGTGGCATAGTGGTAAGGCTTTCTGTAAACGGTGCTGAATTCTGGGTAAGCGGAAAGAATAATGAGGACAACAAATCAGCCACGTCCTTAGGCGGAAACAACGTGCGCATGATAATCAACGAATCCAATCCGGATGCGCTTTTTGATAAAGCCATCCAAGCAGGTGCTACAGAAATTTTCCCGGTAGGCGAGGGGCATGGCTGGCGGTTAGGGCGTTTGGCCGATCCGTTCGGTCTGCACTGGGAAATCGGTTATGAGTTGTAACTGTTTTACCTGATGGTTTTTATTTGTTTTCTGGTTTTGATGTCAACCGGCAGGATAGCTTCTTTGCAGAAAAATAATATTCCGTATCCGTTGGCAGAACCCTACCTTTAAGCTTTACGTTTATACGTTTACAGCACCACGTTGTTTGCCGGTTACAACATGAGAAAGTCCATCTTGATATTGTGTTTGATAGGATGCGTGATGACGGCATTTGCACGCCACGGCAAAGGTGGCTACCTGGTATATAAATACCTCGGCGCAGGCAGCAGCGCCAACACATCGAAGTATGAAATAACAGTAGTACATTACGTCAACTGCAATGAAACAGAGTTTGAGCTCGGCAGCGTGTATGTAGGTGTGTTTGATGGTGCCAGCAACAATCTTATCTCCACCTTCAACATTCCCCGCAGCGGACAACGTTACATTCAAAAACAACAGTTTGATGGCTGTATTAGTCCTAAGCCGGAAGTTTGTTTTTTTCTCGCGTTTTATGTTACCACTATCGAATTGCCCAACAGCAATGCAGGTTACATCTTGGCGGAGCAGGAATGCTGCCGCGCCGAAGGTCTTGCCAACATCATCAATTCGGGACAGATAGGCACCACCAACTTTAATTCTATTCCAGGCATTATCAACGGCATTGACTACCATACCAACAGCAGCCCTGATGTAGTGATAAAAGACACGGCGGTGATTTGTCATGGTTCACCTTTTGAACTGGAATTTGGAACCAGCGATCCGGATAACGACAGGCTTACCTATAGTTTTTGTAGTGCAACCATAGGCGGTACGCGCGGCGACCGGCAACCCAACCCGCCATCCCGGCCGCCTTATATGAGTGTTGATTACAGTTCGCCATATTCCGGTGAGTCTCCCTTAGGAAGCAAGGTATCTATTGATGCAAAAACAGGATTGATAAAAGGCATCGCGCCCGCTAAAACCGGCAACTATACCATTGCTGTCTGCATCACAGAATACCGCGACGGCGTGACCATCGCCGTCACTAAAAAAGAAATATTAATTACAGTAGCAGATTGCAGTTTGTCGGCTGCTTCGCTGAAACCGGTTTACACCAATTGCGATAGTTATTCTTTTACTTTCGAAAACGAATCGTTTGCCAGCGATGTATCGTCTTATCTATGGGATTTTGGCACTACCGTAAATGATGCCAGCTTGCTTACACAACCTACGCCCAGCTTTACTTACAGTGATACCGGTATTTACCGGATAAAACTAAAAGTTACCAGCGGAAGCAATTGTTCTGATTCGGCCACTTCACTCTTAAAAATCTACCCCGGTTTTTCAGCAGGCTTTACGGTGAATGGAAGCTGTTACCAGTCGCCTTTCTTATTTACTGACACCAGCTATACGAAATATGGGAATATTAATTATTACAGATGGGATTTTGGTGATACGAATGCCTCTGCCGATACTTCGCGCCTGGCAAACCCGGCTTACCAATATGCCAATGCCGGCAATGTAACAGTAACGCAGATAGTAGGCAGCGATAAAGGCTGTTTAGACACAGCCACCAAAACGGTAGCTGTAAACAACAAGCCGCAAATTATCCTGCCTTTTAAAGATACGTTGATCTGCCGCGATGACCGGCTGCCGATATTAGCGCAGAGCAGTGGAACCATCTTCAATTGGGCGCCGGCTTACAATATCAGCAACACCACAGTTGTTGATCCGGTGGTTTATCCTTTTGATACTACAGCTTATACTTTAATCGTGAAGGATAAGCAATGCATTGACACCGTAAAGCTTATCGTGAATGTGATTGATTCGGTAACACTACGCCTGCCTGCAGAGTTGAAACTCTGCGCTACCGACAGTGTTCAACTGCAGCCGGTAAGCAATGCACTGTATTATGCTTGGAGCGAAACCAACGGCATACAAACGTTGGATAACAACACTGCCAAAACGCCCAAAGCAGCACCGCTGCAAAACACCACTTATTTTGTAACGGCTTCAGTGGGTCATTGCAGTGCGGCTACAGGAACAGATGTGCTTGTATCGCCTTATCCAACGGCAACAGTAAGCGAGGGAAGCAGCATTTGCTATGGAAATACGATACGGTTGGAAGCCACCACCACAGCGGCTAATTATTTATGGAGCCCTGCTGCTTCTTTAAACGGCGCGAACACATTGCATCCTTTAGCCGGCCCACAGCAGACGACAGCTTATGTACTCACCATCAGCGACACATTTTATTGTGAGAAATCTGTAACTGATACAGTGCTTGTACAAGTGATTCCATTACCCGTGGTGGATGCGGGCAACGATACGATTGCTGTGGTGGGGCAACCACTTCAGCTTGCGGCGGTGGCTAATGAAGAAGCTGCCTTCCAATGGTCGCCTGGCGCGGGCTTTTATGATAACAATGTGTACGATCCTGTAATCACCATTCGCAACGCAACGCCCGATTCGCTTACTTTCTACGTTACGGCAAAAACAGCCCAGGGATGTCTGGCAACCGATTCAGTTCGGGTGAAAATTTACAAGTCGATACCCGATATGTTTATCCCGTCTGCCTTTACGCCGGATGGAGATGGGCGTAATGATATTTTTCGTCCTATCAATGCAGGCATTGCAAAGCTTTCATTCTTTAGGGTATATAGCCGTTTGGGTGAGTTGATGTTTGAAACAACGAAAGATGGCGAAGGATGGGATGGCGTTTACAAAGGAGAGCGACAGCCTGCAGGCACTTATGTATTTGCGGCTGAGGGAACAGATTACACAGGTCGCCGGATTGTAAAAAGAGGAACGGTTGTACTGATAAGATAAGTAACGATAATTGTGAACCGATAAGGTTTATATAAACGCTGACAGGATTTTAAAATCCTGTCAGCGTTTATCCCGTCTTAATTTCCGGGTATTGTTATTTTGTTATTTACACGGTTGATATCCGCCAATCGCCCGCTTGGGTCAAGCTCTACTTCTTTAATATCTTTTACGTCTTTACCAATTGTAAAACTGTATTCCCGTTGTGTCCACTTCCATTCCTCATGCGGAATAAAAGGTGTTGCATCTTCTGCTTTCTTCGCGCCATACATCAGGTTCATAGGGATGTAATGCATTTCTTTCGAACCGTCTTTATACGTTACTAACACGTCCACCGGCATCGGCATATCGCCGATTCGTTTAACAGATAACAGAGCTTTGCCATCTGCGGTTGTAATATCGCCTAAGGCATAATCAACCGTTTTCGTCGTGTACACCCAATACTCTTTATACCATTGCAGTTCGATGCCACTTACCTTCTCTGCCACGCGGATAAAATCGTTCGGGTTGGGGTGTTTAAAATGCCATTCGTTATAGTATTCCAGTAGTATTTGATCCAATGTTTGCGAACCCACAATATAGCCCAACTGCGCCATGAACACGGCCCCTTTGGAATAAGCCGCGTTTGAGTAAGCATAGTTGGTTTCGTAGTGATCGGAGTGTGTGCTCATCGGTTCTTCCAAACCACTTTTTGCCAGTTTGATATAACCATTGTAAGCATTGGTAAACGGGAAGCCAGCGCCGCCATGCAGGTAATTGCTTATCCGTAGTTCGGCACAGGTAGTAAAGCCTTCATCCATCCAAGGGTAGAGGCTTTCATTGGTTCCCATCATGCCCTGGTACCAGCTGTGCATCCATTCGTGAATGGCAGTGCCGATGCTGGCATTCTTAATCAATGTTGCCATTGGATATTCCATGCCGCCATCGCCGCCCTGGATGAAGGAGTAATTAGGGTAAGGATAAGCACCAAATGTTTTGGCTATGTAGGGATAAGCTAACTGTACCGTATCAGCCAGCCTCTGCCATTTGCTTTCCAATGAATCTACTTTTTTGTACACGATATACAGCAAAGGTCCGTTGGTGGTTTTGCGTTTGACCACATGATAAGCCGTATCGGCTGCCCACACAAAATCGTGTACATTCTGCGCTGCAAATTTCCAGGTAAGATTACGGTCGATGGTCGACGGTCGACTGTTGACCGAACCATACCCATGGCCTACTTCGTCTGCATTCTGTATCGTGCCGCTACCGGCAAGCGTATAGTTTTTATCTATGGTGATGTTTACGTTATAATCGCCCCATACGCCATAAAATTCACGCGCGATGTATGGGTTGGCATTCCAGCCCTGGTAATCGTATTCCACCATCTTTGGATACCACTGGCTCATGCTGTAGCGGATGCCTTCTGCATTGTCTCTGCCGCTGCGGCGTACCTGTATAGGCACCTGCGCATTGAAAGCAACATCCAGCGCCACTTTGCTATGAGGAAGGATGGGCGAAGACAGCTTTACTTCCAATATCGTTTCGTGGTAAATGAGCGTTTGCGAAGCGCCATTTATTTTGATGGAGGTTACGCTGTCCCAACCTATCTGGTCAGGTGTAAGATGACTGATTCTATCCTTTACCCGGTCATCCCAATCCCGCACTTCGGCACCGCGCTTATCTACACCCAACACGCGCTGACCTAACTCAATACTGCGCTGATCCATCATACTATTGGGCTGAAACGCATTCCAGTACAGGTGAAAGAAAACACGGCTTAGCGTGTTGGGCGAATTATTCTCGTACACAATCTTCTCAGTGCCGGTAAAGCGGTTTGTTTGCACGTTCATCTGCACATCTATGTTGTACTTTATCCGCTGCTGCCAGCGGTCGGGCTGAGCGAAGGAAAGAAGAGACAACAACAAACCGGCAGCTATAAAAAAGGTCCTTTTGTTCATGCGCTAAAAATATAGGAAGCGAATAAAAAAAGCCCCGGCAATTCGGGGCTTTGTGTTTAAAAAAAGGTAATTGTTATAAAGTCAAGGCTTCTTTTTCCAGCTTGCCTGAGGGTGCGAAGAACAGGTACTTCTTCTGCACACCATCCACTTTATCAACATATACTCTGTACTGGGTGCTTTTATCGTCTTTTGTAACGATGGTTACCACGTCGCCGGGTTTCCAGTCGTTGGCAGAGCCATATTTACTCTTGCTCAAACCATCTTTAATGGCAGTCGGCGCATCTGAAAAAGCAATGGCTTTTTCGGTTTTCTTCCACTCGCCTTTGCTGTTATAATCTACCGTCATATTGCTGCCATCCTGCTTGAACTGTACTTCAAAAAATGCCACCCGGTCTTTCCACTCAACATCGGTAGCATTGGGGAATTTGGCTTTAAATGCATTGGTTACTTCGGCGGGCACTTTACGAATTTGTGCCTGCAATGCACCTGCGATAGAAAGGCTTATCAGCAGGGCAAAAACAACTTTTTTCATGTATGTTATAGTTTTAGAATAATGAGGTAAGAGATTTTTGTGCCAAGGTTTAGAAAGAGAATGTTAGAAAATGGGGGCGGGCAGCAGCGGTATGGTAGCTGCCGCCGCTTCAAAAACAGAAAGTAAGGATTGCTAAAAGCGCTTGCCTTACTTTGCCTTAAACAATACAGGTTGACGCTTTATTTCATTTCCGGGTTGGGCGCCGATGAGCGCGTGTTTCAAAAGCTGGTGCTGCCGCAGGAGTGGAACCTGAAATATATTCAATGGATAGCTGCAACCCCCAGTGAAACGCTTTCTTCTTACTCTAAACGAATTTCGGCAGGCATTGATACAAGCGATGAATTTGTGCTTATCGGCTTATCGTTTGGCGGCATCATTGCCGTTGAGTTAAGTAAACTGATGAAGCCGAAACTAACCGTTCTTATTTCCAGCATCAGCACAAAAAACGAATTGCCGCGCCTGCTTTCCATCATCGCCCAACTAAAATTAGATGTGCTTACGCCGGCATCGTGGTACAAAGCGCCCAACAGTTTCCTGTACTGGTTTTTCGGTGCCCGCGCTTCTGAAGAAAAGCGCCTGTTGAGGCAGAACATTGCGCAAACGCCAGCCCCGTTTATCAAATGGGCCATCCATGAAATTATCAACTGGAAAAACGAGGCACGTCCCTTTCCCCTCGTTCATATTCACGGCACAAGGGATCATTTGTTTCCTTGTTACAGAACCAGAGCGGATATTAAAATTAAAGGCGGCGGCCACCTGATGGTGCATGACCGCGCAGCGGAAATGAGCCGGATTTTGACGGAGAAGATTACCGGTGCCTAAACAAAAACAGCAGCTTATAGCAAGCCGCTGTTCATTCAATCTTAGCGAAATAAATACAATAGAAAGTGTAGGAACCGAAAATTGCAATTGTTACCATCAACAAGACGGTTAGACTCTTCGGATTGTTATATTGTAAAGGATTAATATGCTTACTCTCCCCAAGCCTTCAGCACCTGTTCTGTATGGTTTTCTGTATCGGGCTTGTCAATGATTTTCTTAATCTTCCCTTCTTCATCTATTAGAAACGTGGTGCGCGTGATGCCCATGAACTTTTTGCCAAACATCTGCTTTTCGCCCCACACGCCATATTGTTGCGAGATCACCTGGTTTTCGTCTGCCACCAGCGGGAAGGGCAGGTTGAATTTGGTTTCAAATTTTTTATGGCTCTTTACATCATCTGCGCTTACGCCAATTACAGCATAGCCGGCTTTTAATAGCTCGGAATAATTATCCCGCAGGTTGCAGGCTTGTGCCGTGCAGCCGGGCGTATCATCTTTCGGGTAGAAATACAGCACCACTTTTTTATCCCGGAACATATTGAGCGAAATATCGTTGTCGTTCTGGTCTTTGGCGGCGAAGGCAGGTGCTTTATCGCCTTCTTTTAGTGTAATCATAGAAAATATGTTTGGTGAAGAGGGCAAAGCTACTGCCGCAAATTTGTTTTCATTTTCTATTTTACGGTTCCTTTTTAGGGTGCCGGCCCTTATCTTTGCGCAAAATTGAAAAAGGACACATGGGCTTTAAAAGCTTGAAACTCTTACTGGTAGCGGTTTTCAGCGTTTTCTTCTTGCTTGCCTCACACCACTCCTACTCACAGGAAATAAAAGATACCACCCAAACGGCAAAAGAAGGCACGTTCGACCCGGCTAAAGTGATCATGGAGCACGTGATGGATGCGCATGAGTTTCACTTTTTTTCCTATAAAGGAAGTGATGGCGAAGAGCACGAGGTGTCTATTCCGTTGCTTGTTATTTTATATTCCAAAGAGCGTGGTTTAACTGCCTTTTCTTACGGACGTTTTCACGATCATGATAGCCACGGGCTTTATAACGGTTATAAAAATGAAGAAGGTAAGATAGTAGCTGTGGATGCGGCTGGCAAGGCAGATGAGAATGTAAAAGTGTACGATCTCAGTCTTACGCGCAATGTGGTGCAGATGTTTATTGCGCTTATTCTTTTAGTCTGGATATTGTTAACCGCTGCCAATAAGTATAAAAAGAACGGAACGAATGTAGCCCCTACAGGTGGTCAGAACATGATTGAAGTGGTGGTAACATTCATTCGTGATGAAGTGGGCAAGCCCAACCTGGGCAAGAAGTATGAAAGATACATGCCTTACCTGCTGACCGTTTTCTTTTTTATCCTGATTAATAATTTGTTTGGATTAATTCCGGGTACGGCGAACGTAACAGGTAATATTGCCTTTACTTTAGTGCTGGCTGGTATTTCTTTACTGGTAATCCTGTTCAGCACCAACCGCCATTACTGGGGACATATTTTTTGGCCTCCGGGTGTGCCCATCCTGGTAAAATTTATCCTGATTCCTGTAGAATTACTGAGCGTTGTCATTAAGCCTGCCGCTTTAATGATACGTTTGTTCGCCAATATGATTGCGGGTCACATCATCATCACTTGCTTCATCCTGCTGATATTTATTTTCGGCGGAATGAGCCACGTGGCGGGCTGGGGCTTTGCGCCGGTGTCGATCGCCTTTACTGTTTTTATTTATTTTATCGAACTCCTGGTGGCATTTATACAGGCTTTCATTTTCACTACCCTTACGGCGGTATTCATTGGTCAGGCATTTGAGGGCGAGCATCATGACGGTCACGATCATGCCGATGATATCATCGCTTTATAAAAGAATCACTTTTTTCATTCAATAAAAACAACAACTATGTCTTTAATGAGCATTCTGTTGCAAACGAGCACCGACTCTCTTGCCCACTTAGGTGGCGCAGTGGGCGCGGGTTTAGCAGCTATCGGCGCCGGTATTGGTATCGGTCAGATTGGTAAGGGCGCGGTAGAAAGCATCGCCCGCCAGCCTGAAGCAGCTAACGACATTCGTGCAAACATGATCCTGACAGCGGCATTCGTTGAGGGTGTTGCCCTTTTCGCCGTTATCGCAGGTATCCTTGCTGTACTCAAACCGTAGTACACTGTTAACTCTTTATTGCACCCAACGCACAGGGCAGCGGGTGCAATAATTTTAAGCCTTCAGACCTTAAAAGGGTTATTGGAAAAGGCTTACAAAATGAAAAGTATATTTAAATTATAAATGGCTTTAAAACTCCCCTTCAGGGGTTGGGGCTTCACTTCTTATGGAACTGTTATTACCTGGATTAGGATTACTGATATGGACGCTGGTAGCGTTTATTATTGTTTTGTACATTCTGAAAAAATTTGCGTGGGCGCCAATTTTAAAAGGCCTAAAAGACAGGGAAACCAATATTGCCAATGCCATCGCTTCTGCTGAGAAAGTAAAAGCAGAAATGGCAGCCATGAAAAATGAAAATGAAGCCATGCTGGTTAAAGCCCGCGAAGAAAGAGCGGTAATGATTAAAGAGGCAAAAGAAAACGGCGATAGAATGATTGCCGATGCGCAAAAGAAAGCTAAAACGGAGTATGAAAAGATTGTAAACGATGCGCAGGCAGCTATAGACCAGCAGAAAAATGCAGCCCTGATTGAAGTAAAAAATCAGGTGGGAAATCTAGTGATAGAGATTGCAGAAAAAGTGCTTCGCAAACAGCTTGACAACAAGGCACAGCAGGAAGCTTTTATTAAAGAACAGGCAGACGCCGTGAAATTGAATTAGAAATTATGAATTATGGATGTCAAATTCATAATTCAACATTCATAATTAAGAAATGCCCAATCCACGATTAGCAACAAGATATGCCAAGAGCCTGATAGGGCTTGCACAGGAACGCGGTGAACTGGAAACGGTTTACAACGATATGCTGTTTCTGCAATCTATTTGCAAAAGCAATAAAGATTTTGTGAACCTGCTGCGCAGCCCGGTTATACAGTCGGCTAAAAAAGAAGCTATTCTCACTGCTATAACCAAAGATAGAATCAGCGGGTTAACGGCCGCCTTTACCAAATTACTTACTGATAAAGGACGTGAAGAAGACCTGCCTGAAATTATCGGTGCTTTTGTTACACAATACAATACAATAGAAGGCATCCAGAAAATAAAGCTGACTACCGCAGTGCCGGTAAGCGATACTGTAAAAAATGAGATTGTAGATAAGGTAAAAGCCGCAACCGGTTTTGATAAAGTGGAAGTGGAAGCTAACGTGAACGAGAACCTGATTGGCGGCTTCGTGCTGGAATACAACAACAACCTTGTGGATGCCAGTGTGCTGCGCGATTTGAAAGACATCAAAAAGCAGTTTCAACAAAACGTTTATATCCACAACATTCGATAGTGCTCTGTGCAGCCAATAAAAATATTACTTCGTAAATCTTAAATATTCAATAGAACATGGTAGATATAAAGCCAGATGAAATTTCAGCTATTCTTCGGCAGCAGCTCAGCAACTTCAATGCAGAAGCTGATCTTGAAGAAGTAGGTACCATTTTACAGGCAGGTGATGGTATTGCCCGCGTGTATGGATTAAACAATGTTCGCGCAGGTGAACTTGTTGAATTTGAAAACGGCGTAAAAGCAATCGCGCTGAATCTTGAAGAAGACAATGTGGGTGTAGTACTAATGGGCGACCAGGGCGATGTAAAAGAAGGTGGCAAAGTGCGCCGTACAGGTCAGATTGCATCCATTAAAGTGGGTGAAGGCTTAGTAGGCCGCGTGATTAATACGTTAGGCGATCCGATTGATGGCAAAGGCCCGATTAGCGGCGAACTGTTCGAGATGCCACTGGAGCGTAAAGCGCCAGGCGTTATCTTTCGTGAGCCGGTAAAGGAACCCTTGCAAACCGGCATCAAAGCGATTGATGCTATGATTCCCGTAGGTCGCGGACAGCGCGAATTGATCATCGGCGACCGTCAAACCGGGAAGACTGCCATTTGCATTGATACGATCATTAACCAGAAAGAGTTTTATGAAGCCGGTAAAACCATGTACTGCATTTATGTAGCCATCGGTCAGAAAGCTTCTACGATTGCGGGTATCATGAAGACGCTGACAGACAACGGTGCAATGGCTTACACCACCATCGTTGCGGCTTCAGCTTCCGACCCGGCGCCGCAACAGTTCTACGCTCCCTTCGCAGGCGCTGCCATCGGCGAATTTTTCCGTGATACCGGTCGTCCGGCATTAATTATTTACGACGACTTATCGAAACAGGCCGTTGCTTACCGTGAAGTATCCCTTCTGCTGCGCCGCCCGCCAGGACGTGAAGCGTACCCCGGTGATGTGTTTTATCTGCATAGCCGTTTATTAGAACGCGCTGCAAAAATCATTAATAACGATGGGGTAGCTAAGAACATGAACGACCTGCCGGATACTATCAAACACCTTGTAAAAGGTGGTGGAAGTTTAACCGCCTTACCTATAATTGAAACACAGGCTGGTGACGTATCTGCTTACATTCCTACCAATGTAATTTCGATTACAGATGGACAGATTTTCTTAGAAAATAATTTATTTAATGCAGGTATTCGCCCGGCTATCAACGTGGGTACTTCTGTAAGCCGTGTGGGTGGTAATGCGCAGATCAAGTCTATGAAAAAAGTAGCCGGTACACTGAAGCTTGACCAGGCACAGTACCGCGAACTGGAAGCTTTCTCCAAGTTTGGTGGCGACCTTGATGCCGCAACCAAATTTGTAATTGACAAAGGCGCACGTAATGTGGAAATCTTGAAACAGCCACAATATTCGCCTGTATCGGTAGAAAAACAGGTAGCGATTATTTACCTCGGTACGCAAGGTTTGCTACGCGATGTAGCGCTGAATAAAGTGAAAGCGTTTGAAGAACATTTCTTACTGGAAATGCAGAACAAATATCCAAACGTATTAGCTGAGTTTAAGAAAGGCAACCTGCCGGATGATGGCGTGAAGCAAATGGTGGAGCTGGCTAAGGGATTGACTCCGCAGTATAAATAAAAGTGCATTGAGTTATAAAAAAGTCCGCTGGTTATTATCAGCGGACTTTTTGTTAGTATCACTTGTTGTTAATTGAACGATTGCCTGAACTCTAAAGGCGACTGGCTGGTTTTCATCTTGAACAATTTGCTGAATGACTGCGGATGCTCGAAGCCTAATTCGTAAGCAATTTCGCTGACCGATAAATGGCTAACCGATAGTTTCTCCTTTGCTTTTTCGATGAGCTTATTGTGAATATGCTGCTGCGTGCTTTGCCCGGTTAATGCTTTCAATAATCCACTTAGATAATTAGGCGATACATTAAGAAATTGAGCCAGGCTTTGAACCGATGGCAATCCTTTTTGTATCAAATCAGCGTTGTTGAAATAATCCGTCAGCCATTGTTCCAGCCGGTCTAAAATTTTGTGGTTAGTAATTCGCCGGGTAATGAACTGCCGCTGGTAGAAACGCTCGGCATATTTCAGCAATAGTTCTAATTGTGCAATGATAATATCGTGGCTGAATTTATCAATGCTGGTGTGATATTCCCCTTTGATATTTTGCAGGATGCCGGCAAGAATCGTCTCCTCCTTTTCTGATAAAAACAAAGCTTCATGTACCGAATAATCGAAGTACTCATATTGCCGGATGGTCTTTGCCAAGGGTGTATTCCATAAAAAGTCGGGATGAATAAGCAGTATCCATCCCGACTTTTTTGTGTTTGCTTCTTTTTCCCTTGCCACGCTAAACACCTGACCCGGCGCGATGAAGAACATCAGCCCTTCATCAAAATCATATTCCTGCTGACCATACTTGATTTTTCCATTAATGTTCCGCTTAAGCGCCAGCGAATAAAAATCCAGTACCAGGCTGGAAGGCTCGCTGTCGGATGAAAGTTTGAGTGCATCATAGTCTACCACGCTGATGAGCGGATGCTCCGGCTTAGGCAATTCTCTGAACTGGTGAAACTCGCTGATGGTTCTGATGCGATGCGGTTGTGCGTTTGGCATAACTCTCATTTAGTGTTTCTGAAAAGCGGCAGCGAACTCCTGTGCATAGTCTTCAATCTTCACCTTGCCCATTACCGGCTGTTGTTTATCCAAATCTCCGCGCAAAACGCCGCTGTGTATGGCGGCACCCAGCTCTGTTAAGTTGTGCGCAATGTGTGAAGGCACACCGTTGCTTTCCATTCCTTTCTGCATCTGTTCGCTGCTGATGATTTGCCACTGCAAATCCGGCTTGCCGATAGCTTTTCCCAACACACTTGCCACTTCATTGCAGGTGCTGTCATCACTTATTATGTAAATTATTTTGTTGCCGGAAGGGGTTATAATTTCATCGGCAACGGCTGATGAAATATCCTTTGGAGACACCATCGCGAGCTTGTCTTCACCGCCATAATTTGCGGCTATCATTCCGGCGGCATTTATCATGCCGGCAAAGTTGAGCAGGTTATAATAAAAATAACCGGGACGCAGGAAGGTCACTGTTATGCCATCCAGCTTATTCATCAATTGTTCCACATGATGCGCACCTAATATGAAGCCGGTATCTTTTTCCAGATGTGCACCGTAACTGCTTAGATAAAGCACACGTTTTACGCCTGATTGCTGAATTGCCTTTACATAATTGTGGCCCACTTTGCTGTAATATTCAACCTGATCTTCTTTAAAATAATCAGGCGGCACCATGCAATACACCACATCAGCACCGGTAAACGTTGCCGTAAGGAAATCAACATCATCTACCGAACCAATAGCGGCTTGTGCACCTAAGGCCTCAATATCTTTCTGCTTGTTTTGCTTGCTGCTGATAACAACGACTTCTTGTCCTTTTTGTATCAGTGCTTCGGTGAGCGGTTGGCTAATATTTCCCAACGAACCGGTTACAATGACTTTCATAATTCTGAATTTTTTATAAATGCAAATTTCATCTGTAATTAGAAAGCAGGTGTAGCCGAATCTCTTTCTGTTGTAGCCGGATATAAGGTTGGAAAAGTTTTAACTCAACCGAATCTCTAAAAATTCAGTTCCAGTTTCAGATTGATAGAATAATAACCATCTTTCGCAATGCTTCCCCGCGGGCTGCCTACCGGCACTTCTGCGTTATTAGATACCTCGCCCGACCGGAAGTATACTTTTTTTGCCAGTTCTGCTTCAACAGAGGAAAGGTTTTTATCAAGTAGGGAAGGGTCAATATACGTAGTGCTGACATCGTCTAAATAATCTGTTCTCAGCACGCGGTAGATCAGTTCTCCTTTTACTGTAAACGAACGAAACAACGCATAAGAAATACCGCCACCCAATGGGAACATAACCTGCGATAACTTGTAGTTGGGACGTCCTGTTTCCGGGAAGCCTTCTCCTTCGGTGTGCAAAGGCTGCAGGAAAACGGTTGCGCCATCCAGCTTTGTTTTTGGGTTGAAAGAAAATACACCTACGCCACCTAACAGATAGGGAGAAACGGGAAAGTGAAAAGAAGAAGAAAGATTCAACGGGTGAAATTCGCCCAGTAAACTCAGCTCTGCAATATCGCTGCTGAAGCTTAGATTGCGCTGCCGCACGCCTGCTTCTTTTCCATAAGCATCCGATGCCGTTAGGCTGCCCCAGGTCAGTTCTAACCTCGTCCCGATAATATTTTCATACAAAGCGCCGATATAGATGCCACCTTCGGGCTTAAACGTTTTGAATATTTTCGACTTGCCGCCCAAATCGGTAATACAGTTCATTACGCCTCCCGAAACACCCAACTGGCCGGTTATTCCTTCGGTGGAATAAGTATCATCATTCATGTCTTGCGCAGAGGCGGCACAATAAAAGAGTGTGCAGAAGAGAAACAAGAATCGGCGCATATAAGTTTCTTACAGCAACTATAACGCCGGGGCCTCGCCGATATTTTTCTTCACCACACGCTGGTAATATTTGCAGGCAGGCTTTAACCCGCAGATCTCGCACTTCGGGTTGCGCGCCACGCAGATATATCTGCCATGCAGTATCAGCCAGTGATGTGCGGTATGCACCAGTTCCGTCGGGATATATTGAATCAATTGAAGTTCCGTTGCCAGCGGTGTTTTGGCGTTGTGGGTTAAACCAATGCGTGCCGATACGCGAAACACGTGCGTATCAACCGCCATGTTCGGTTGCAGGTCTATTACCGACGTTACTACGTTCGCTGTCTTTCTTCCTACGCCGGGTAAGGTCACTAATTCTTCCACCGTCATGGGTATCTCTCCATTAAACTCAGCCACTACTTTTTGCGCCATGCCAATGAGGTGTTTGGTTTTATTGTTCGGGTAAGAAATGCTTTTGATGTAAGGGAACAATTCATCAACCGTAGCCTGTGCTAAGTGATGCACTGTCGGGTATTGCAGGAAGATAGCGGGCGTTGTCATATTCACCCGTTTGTCTGTGCATTGCGCAGATAAAATAACAGCAACAATCAACTCGTAAGGATTGTAATATTTTAATTCTGTAACCGGATTTGGGTTGTGCTCTAAAAAGTAATTAATAACAAACCGGAACCGTTCCTTGCGGGTCATAAAATTTCTATTCATTGTTTAATGGAACACGGATGACACGGACTTGCGTGCACGGATTTTCGGGAATATCTGAACTGACATAGATAGGATAAATGAGATTTGTGAAATGGGAATAAAGATAGTTGTTGCTCATCCTAACTTTCAATCTTACTTATTCAATATTAAATCCTGAACATCCGTGCACGCAAGTCCGTGTCATCTGTGTTCTATCACCTCAGCACCATATTCCGATCCGCATCTAACCGTACCAAAATAAATATTAGTATCGTAAACGTCAGCAGTGAAGAGCCGCCATAGCTCACCAGCGGCAGCGGGATACCCACAATCGGGAACAGCCCGATTGTCATACAAACATTGATGGTGATATGTAGAAACAAAATACTCGCAACGCTGTAGGCATATACCCGGCTGAAGGCGCTTCGCTGTCGCTCTGCCATATAAATTATGCGCACCAGCAAAAAGAAGTACACCAGCAAAAAGAACAAACAACCCACAAAGCCAAACGCCTCGCCTAAGGAGGTAAAAATAAAATCGGTGTGCTGCTCCGGCACATACTTGCCGCGGGTTTGTGTGCCCTTTAAAAAGCCTCTGCCCAGCAAGCCGCCCGAGCCGATTGCAATCTTGCTTTGCCGCACATTATAATCATCCGGCTTCACCACGTTCTTTTTGGCGGCTTCTTCTGTTTGGGCGCTTTTGTTCTGGCTGCAATCATAATCCTTACCCACCATGCTGTAGATGCGCTGGCTTTGGTAGCATTGAAAAATATGGTTGAAAATATAAGGCACCGCAAACACCGAAATACCCACACACATAAACCAAATAGCAATAATGGCAATGAGCAGACCTAAGCTTCGTTTAATCTGGTAACGATAAATATAAACGGCTATCAGCGCCATCACCGTAAAGATGATAAACAGTACAAACGAAGGCAGTACCAACGTAGCCACCACCAGCGCCCCGAACGAACCACCCACAATCAATATCCAGCCCGGCAAGCCTTCGCGGTACATGACAATAAAGAAGCAACCATATACAATGGCAAGCCCTGTTTCATTTTGTGCAATAGAAAGAACAGCAGGCAGCAGGGCTATTACAGCCGCAATAATCTGTGACGATAACTTGCTAAAATCGAGATCTTGCCGCGACAGGTATTTTGCCAATGCCAGCGCCGCGAATATTTTGCACAGCTCTGCCGGTTGCAGGTTAAAGCCTCCGCCAAGCGGTATCCAGCTTTTACTGCCATTGATGCTTTTGCCCAGCACGAATGTCAGCAGCATCAGCCCGATGCCGAACACGTAAAACAAGTTGGCAAATGCCGTGTATAGCTTGCTATCGCTGAGCAGGATGAAAGTAGCTACTACTATGCAAATGCCGGTAAATAACACCTGCTTGCTGTAATTGGTTTGCCCTGTAAAAAAGGAAGACATTTTTTCATCGGGGTTATACTCTACCATAAAAATGCAGAGAACACCTACAAAAACAAGGAAGGCATAAATAAGCACGGTAAGCCAGTCGATGCCTTTGGAAATAGATTTATCGGAATGATAAGTGGTGCTCATGGTCGGGAAGTATTCGGTTTTTTACGGCTGTCATCAACAGGTGCAATGGCGGGCGAAAGCGTGGGTATGCGCTCATTGCCCGGTGCAGAATCTTTGCGGTTCGGCTCGGCTTCAGGGTCGAAGATCACCTTGCGGTTCTCTAAGTTGTTCTCTAATTTATTCGGCAAAGTATCCTGCTCCACCTTTGCATTTTTAATTGCCGCCAGCGAGTCTTTTCTATAATACCAATGCTTGATAGCTTCCGGTATCAGGTTGGCCGAAGAAACCCGGTCAATCTCTTTCATCCGGTCGGTGGCAATGGTATCGTTCAAATATTTTTCTATCATAAACGCAGCAATTGGTCCTGCCCAGGTAGCGCCATAGCCCGCGTTTTCCACCACCACGGCCACGGCAATCTGCGGATCTTCTTCCGGTGCATAGGCAACAAAGATGGAGTGGTTCTTTCCGTGCGGGTTCTGCGCCGTTCCGGTTTTTGCGCAGTAGTTAATGCCGGGTATTTTAATGTGCGATGCCGTACCAATGATGGTTACATCGTGCATGCCTTCGTGAATGGCGGCATACGATTCATTACTAATGTGCGTGGTGTTATGCTTCTTTCTGTATTTATTAAAGAAAGAGGTATCAGCGACCGTTTCATTCTCCACACTATCCACAAAATGCGGCGTATAGTAAGTACCGCCGTTGGCGATAATCGCCATCAGGTTTGCCAACTGTAAAGGCGTCGCCAGCATTCTATCCTGACCGATGCCCAGCGTTTCATTAAAACAACTTCCCCAGTGGCTGTTGCCATAGTCGCGGGTGTAGTTGGAACTGTCGGGTACTTTGCCGCCATCTTCGCTGGGAAGATCCACACCCAGCCGTTTGCCCATCCCAAAATTGTTCATGTATTCCTTCCACTTCATATAGCCAACGCGCGGGTCGGCATACTTCGGGTTATCAACCGCCATGCGATACACATTGGTAAAATAGGAATTGCATGAGTTGGCCAATGCGGTGCGCAAGTCGCGCGCATGACCCCCACCCGAGTGAGTGCACCGAACTGCCACGCCACAGGCTGTGTAGGCACCGCCGCAGGGATAGCCATACGCGGGCGTAATCAATCCTTCGTCCAGCGCAATTAACCCACCCAATGGCTTGAAGGTAGAACCCGGCGGATACATGCCTTTGATGGCGCGGTTGAAGAGGGGCTTTGCCGTATCGAGGAACATGCGGCTGAAGTTTTTGCGGCGCTGCGAGCCGGTGAGTTCCTGCGGGTCGTAGCTTGGACCAGATGCCATGGCGATGATGCCGCCCGTTTTGGGATTGATGGCCACCGCGCTGCCAATTTTGTTCTTTAATAATTTTTCGGCTAAGGCCTGTACATCCACATCCATACTGGTGTAGAGGTTGCGACCGGCTATGGCGGCAGTATCGTACGCACCCTTCTCGTAAGTGCCTACAATGCGGGCGTGGTTATCGCGGATGAGGTGCTTAACGCCGCGCTGCCCCATCAATATTTTCTCGTAGATTTTTTCCAGACCGGCGAGACCGGCATAGTCGCCCATTTCATAGCCTTCGCCGGCATGCTTGCGCAGGAAAGCCGTATCTACTTCGCCAATGTAGCCTAATACCTGTGCGGCTGCATGGTAGGGATAACTGCGGATGGGTCGCTCCTGCAACAAGAAGCCGGGAAACTTGTACATGTTCTCGTTGAGCCGGGCATATTTTTCGGGCGAGAGAAGGGCTTCGAAGGTGCCGGGTTTGTAGCGGGAGTTTTTAAAGATGCTCGTCATCACGCGCTTTTTAAACTCTGCTGTATCTATACCGAGGATAGCACACAGGGAAGCGGTATCGGTGCCCCTGATTTCGGATGGCGTAATAATAAGATCGTACATGACGGTATTTTCCAGTACGGCGCGACGCTTGCGGTCGTAAATAATACCACGGTCGGGGTACACCACTTTGCGGTAGATGGCATTGAGCTTTGCCTGCGTTTCGTACTCCGACGAAAAGAGCTGAAGGTGCAGGAGCTGCCCCACAATGACTACAAACACAACCAGAAAGATGACCTGGATAATCCGGCTTCGCGCCTCGTTGTAAACCCGCATTTAATTTAGAGATATGAAAGATGAATGGGAAAGATTCCGCATAGCAAAGGTGCCGTTTCGGTACACAACAACATAACGCGTTGGTAAAAAAATATTTTAAAATGGGGAGGGAAAATTTTTGGGGGGAAGTGGTGAGCGGGTGAGAAGTGAAAGGTGAAAAGTGAGTGGGGTAGGAAAGATTCGGATGCCGGGATAGTGCTGTTGCTGTTGCGTTGGATGCCTTTCCTATTACGTTGGATGCCTTTGCTATTGTAATGGATGCCCTTGCTGTTGTGTTGGATGGGCTTGCTATTGTAATGGATGCCCATGCTATCGCGTTGGATGCTCTTGCTATTGTAATGGATGGGGTTGCTGTTGCGTTGGATGAGATTAGGATTGCATTGGATGGGCTTGCTGTTGTGTTGGGTGAGGTTGCTGTAGTGGTGGATGAGGGTAGCGGATTGAATGAAACAGGCGGCTCTTTGGGAGCCGCCTTTTTGGTTATGTGAATGTGTGTGTGTGTATTTTATTCTTTTACGAAGGGGTGCGTGGTAGTGGTGTTGCCACTTTGTACTTTGAGGAGGTAGTTGCCGGGTCTGAGCGAGGAGGCATTAATGGATGCGTTGGTGCCGGTAGTAGTGATTGTGGTGCGGACGTTGCCGGAGAAATCGGTAACGGTGATGCTGGTTTTGCTATCGGTTGGCAAGCCTTGTAGTTGGAAGGTTGAGCGGACAGGGTTAGGAAAGAGTTTCACATTGCTTTCATTGCTTAGCAGAAGGCTATTGGAAAGGCTTCTGCTTCCGTCTTTGGCAGTGGCGGCTACGCGGTATAAGGCATTGCTATTCGTTGTTGCTTCTTCGTAAGTTAAGGCAGATTGATGGTTGTTATAGAGCTTGGCTACGGGCTGGTAGGTGATGCCGCCATCGACACTCTTTTGCACGGTGTAGTATCTTACGTTGTTGTCTGCCTGCCAGGTGATGCCGTGGTGCTGCAGCCAGCTTTTGATTCTGGTTACGATCATTTGGCGACGGCTGATGTCGTTGTTGTAGCGGGCGAGGAGGAAATAGTCGGCACCATCGGGCGAATCGGAGATAAAAGAATTTCCACCTAATACAATCTTATTGTCCTTTTGCAGCAAGGCACCTTGAATAACAGTAAAGCCATTAAATTCTGTGACGGTTTGACCATAGGCGCCGAATGTTGAATCAAGCGCTCCATCAGAATAGAGACGGATTAGAGATGGATAGCTGAAGGTTTGATTTCTGTCATAGGTTCTGCCGGTGATGATAATCTTTCCATCTGTTTGCAACAGCAAACCTGTGCCTTCTGACTCGTATTTTTCAAAAGTAGTGTATTGAAGTCCACTTTTTCCAAAGCCGCTGTCTATACCGCCATCGGCATTGATGCAGGCGGCAGAGATATAGCTGTGTTGCATATTGAAGGTTCCACTGATGCCGCCGCCTACGATTTTGCCGTCTTCCTGAACTGCGATTTTACTGGCAGCGAAATTCACGATTCTGTCGACTGCGTTTTGAAAAAATGCCCGCCCGTTGCTGCCAAACTGTGTGTCGGTGCTACCATCTTCATTGAACCGGTACACATAAGGTTTATCGTCGCTTGTGGTGACCACTATTTTTCCATCTTTCTGAAGGGCGATGGCGTTGAGCGTGGCAAGTCCTTTCATGCCATTGGCAGTGCCTACTATTTTCATACCCCCATCGGCAAAAGTTTTGTCTAAACTACCATCGGGAAGATAACGGAGGAGAAAGAACTGTCTTGCTTCATTATCTGCGTTGATGATATAGCCACCCAATACAATTCTTCCGTCTGGTTGAAGTGCAATGTCGGCGGGAACATCTGTTTTACCAATATTGACGACAACAATTCCATTCGTACCGAAAGAACTGTCTATGCTTCCGTTCTTTTTATACCTAGCTATCCTGGCTTCACTGATGAGAGAACCGAAAGCGATTATGGCATCGTCGGGCTGAATTGCCACTCCTAATATCTGGGATAATTCGTTGCCTCCGGCAAAACCGTTATTGCCGAAACTGCTGTCCCGGCTTCCATCAGTGTTGTAACGAGCAAGCCGAAACGGCTTAGTGTTGTTATTGTAACCACCTACGCCGGCAGCAATTATCTTCCCATCGCGTTGCATGTTGATACTATTGAGATAACCTTGCGCTTGTTTATCAAGCACAAGTCCGGTATCGCCGAAGCTTTTATCGAGGGTGCCGGGCTGGGCATATACAAAGAAGGGAGAGAACAGAACGATTAAGTAAATAATTCTTTTCATACAGAGTGAATTTTTTATGGTTCAAAAATGATGTCTTGATTACTACAGGAACGATTGGTGCAGTTGGTATTGACCTGACATTTAATGCTGTTATTTGCACATTCAACGAAAATAGTATTGCCATAGGTTGTTGGCGGATGCAATACTTTTTGGAAGAAGACAGCAATACGGGTAGCCATATAATCTACCGTTTGGTCTTGGTTGATAGCCCCTGAACCGAAGTCGCTGCCATAGCATCCAGGAGGAGAAGTGCAATTATCATCCAATCCGTGTCCCATGGTGCAATCAACATAAATTTCGCAGCGCTTAGAATAGTAAGTGAGAATTTTATAAATGTTATACGAGCTACCATTGATGAGGTCAGCACTTGAACCCGAAGTATTTACTTTAAAAATCCCAGCGCTGGTATTAACACAATTACTTACTGAATTATAGTCTATTCCACCCGAAGTCGGAGGCGGAGATAAATAAACATTTCGTGTGTAATTAGGAGGTCTATCAAGTAAAGGGAAAACGGGATCATTGTAGCCGTGAAAGAGGATGGCTGGTGTAAGATTTGAATTAGCAAAGAAAAGGGGTTGTTGGTTTTCGTTGTTGTAAGGTTGGTAGGGCATCGGTATTGCTCCCCACATGCTGCAAACTCCTTTAATCTTCGGCTGATAAAAATCGTGAAAGTCCAAATCGGGTTCTCCATAATAGAAATCAATATCGGGTGAGCCTAATAATGTGGTGATATTGCCGGAGGAAGTGGAGGTTACCGCTGGTGAGTAAAGCGAGTTGATCATGGAATTGGTGTACCAGGCAACATTTAAAGCAGTGAACGCGCCTGCGCTAAAGCCGCCGATGAAGATATTGGCTGTATCAATTTTCCATTCATCGGAGAACTGGCTTTTGTTCCGCTCCCGCTTTATCATGCTGCGGAAAAAGCCTCTGATGTCCTGCGCAGCGCGATAGGGCGCCAAATGCTCTTGAGCAGTTTTATAAATTGAGCCTATTGCACGATCCGGAGTTCTGCCTCTTCTATATTCAACATTAAAAACCACAAAACCTTTGGAGGCTAATGTAGTTGCCATTCTTTTAATAACACTTTGGTTATAACTGCTGCATTCTGCAAACCCACCGGCATGCATTAGCACAACTGGTTTTAAAGGGCAAATATTATACTGATGATCTTTTGGATAGGTTACTGTATAGACAAGCGCCGAAGCGTCATTTAGGCAAGCATCGGAGGAAGGTCCGGGACAGCGAAGGGGATCATAATCATCGCCGGCGTAAATGACATCTCTGAAATTGAGAGGCAGCGGGGTTTTGGCATAAGAGATGAGTGGGGTTGTGACAATGTTAGTGTAGATAGTGCCACTCAAATCAATTGAGCATTCCAGATTGGCAATGTCGCAAGCGGCAGGTGATTGTGCTTTTGAAAGTAAAAGAAAGAACTGGAGTAAAAGCAGTGTAAATATTCTTTTCATAAAGGGGTGTTGATTAGTTTTGATAGCAATGAGCAAGTTAGAAAAAATTGCAACTTTAAAAAATTAATTCTGTTGCATGTGTAGAAACACATTATGGCGAGTCAAATCATTCCTTGTTGAGAGAAGTGAAACCAAAAGGGCGGCTCTTTGGGGAGCTGCCCTTTTGGTTATTGTGAATGTGATGTGTTTATTGTTTGACGAATGTTTGGGTGGTGATGGTGCTGCCGCTTTGTACCTTTAGGAGGTAGTTGCCGGGTTTGAGGGAAGATGCGTTGATGGATGCGTTGGTGCCGCTGGCCCTGGTGCTGGTGCGGACGTTGCCGGAGAAGTCGGTGACGGTGATGCTGCTAATGCCCTCTGTTGGCAAGCCTTGTAGCTGTAAGGTGCTGCGGACGGGGTTGGGGAAGAGTTTAACACTTGCTTCGTTATTAATAGGAATGCTGTTGGAGAGGGAGCGGCTGCCATCTTTGCCTGTAGCGGCTACGCGGTAGAGGGCGTTGTTGTTAGTTGTTGGTTCTTCGTAGGAAAGAGAAGATTGGTTGTTGTAGAGTTTGGCAACAGGCTGATAGGTAACGCCTCCGTCTGTACTTCTTTGCACGGTGTAGTATCTTACATTGTTATCTCCCTGCCAGGTGATGCCGTGGTGCTGGAGCCAGCGGCGGATGCGGGTAATGATTTGCTGGCGGCGGCTGATGTCGTTGTTATAGCGGGCGAGCAGGTAACTCTCATAACCTTCTTCTTCGTTTTCATAACTGCCGCCCTGTACAATCTTACCATCCGTTTGAAGGGTAGCGCAATAAGCGGTTGCTCTACCCCCCTCGTAAAGCGTTGTTTGTTTGCCATTTGTTGCAAAAGAAGAATCAAGACTGCCATCGCCATCAAGGCGGCACAGAGCAAAATCGCTTTCTGTTGAGTTGCCCGCGCTTCCTGACAAGATAATCTTGCCATCGGGCTGCAAAAGAACTGCGTAAGTCTGCGCTCTTTTGCCATCAAAAGCCACGAGCGTTCTTCCCCCGTTGCCAAACGTTTCATCTAAACTACCATCGGTATTATAACGCAGCGCAGCCATATAGATGATGAAATTATAACCGGAGGTAGTGCCGCCTAACACGATTTTGCCATCCGGCTGCACGAGGATGTCGCCCGGTGCATCGTGCCCACTCAAGCCTTGCATACCTTGCGTAATGACGTTACCGTGATTACCAAAGCCGTCATCAAGAGTGCCATCGGTGTTGTAGCGGCTCAGCACATAATCTTCTCCATCGTCTCCACCGGCAAGGGTATGCCCCGCCAAGAGTATCTTTCCGTCTTTCTGTATTGCCAACCCTGTTTCGTATATATCGGATTTATTGGTATAGTTGATTACCCATCCATTAGTTCCAAATTGTGTGTCGAAAGTGCCGTTGGGTGACAGGCGGCTTATGAGGGAGTATGAGGTTTGCAAGTCGTTGGTTAAGCCGCCTCCGGCCACGATGATACTGCCGTCTGCATTCAATTTTACTTTCGTGTAACTATCGTAAATATGTGTTTCTGGTATAAATGCCATTCCATTCTCGCCAAATGAGGAGTCAGGAAGCCCATTGCTCTGAAAGCGGGATACATAGGAGTAGTTATTAATGTCTGCTCCAATAACTTTTGCACCTACTACCAGTATCTTTCCATCGGGTTGGAGTGCTATGTCAAACAATTCACTTCTTGGAGTTATATCTGAAAATCCATTATTGCCGAATGTGGAGTCTATTGTTCCATCTGTCAGAAAGCGAATAATATTACCCTTATTATTGAAGTCGGCATCCAGGTTTCCTCCGGCAGTTAGCAGTTTGCCATCGGGCTGCTGAACAATCGCCTTGTGATAACCAAATAAGGCACCCGATACAAACCCTTTGTCGCCAAAAGTGATATCCAGCGTACCTGACTGGCTGAAAGCGGTGGCAGTTATTAATGCGGTCATCATGAGGCATAGAAGTGATTTCATTGTTGTATGATTTAAGAAGTAAGAAATTAATTGTGAGGATGAGTGCTGCAATCATCAGTGTTCTGGCAGCCTCTTCTTACTGTGTGCTGCGTTGTCTTTATTGTTTAATGAAGGGGTGTGTGGTGATGGTATTGCCGCTTTGCACTTTGAGGAGGTAGTTGCCGGGTTTGAGGGCGGAGGCATTAATGGATGCGGTGCTGCCGCTGCTAGTGGTGCTGGTGCGGACGTTGCCTGCGAAGTCGGTGACCGTAATGTTTGTTTTGTTGTTAGTAGATAACCCTTGTAATTGGAGGGTGCTGCGGACGGGGTTGGGATAAATTTTGAATGTGCCTGCTAAATCGCCTTCATTTAGATAGATGCTATTGGAAATTGTTTTATAGCCGTTTTTATCCACCGCTACTACCCGGTAATAACCGGCACTTTCCACAGCACAATTGTAATCCTGGTATGCCGAACTGCTTAAGCCGCTCACTCTTTTGCTTTCAGTGAACCGGCTTCCGTTTTTGCTGTATTGCACACTGTAATAGTTTATAACTGTATTGTCTAAACCCTTCCAGCCGATGCCATGATTGTTGAGCCAGCGCTTGATTTTGGCGATAAGGGATTTTTTATCACCATCGCCATTGTAGCGGGCGAGGAGATAGTTGTCGTAGCCTTTCCTAGAATTATAATATTCACCACCTAACACAATTCTGCCGTCTTTTTGCAAGGCAGCGCATAAAGCTGATGAGTTGTAGTTAAGGTAAGGTGTTACATTTCTGCCATCTATCGCAAAGGAAGAATCTACCGTGCCATTGTTGTTCAAACGGCAGAGAGCAAATGAGCTTTCACTTGGTGCAGTTCTAGTTCCACTAGTTCCTGCCAAGATGATCTTTCCATCAGGCTGCAGAAGAATACCTGACGATTGAGCCGTCATGTTTTCGAATGAAACGAAAGTTTTGCCTTCATTCCCGAAAGTGGCATCCAAACTTCCATTCGGAGTATAGCGGAAAGCGCTCATTTTGTATAGCCCTCCAACTTCATCTCCGGAATAACCGCCTGCCAGGATTTTGCCGTCTGGTTGTACAATAATATCTGTCAAGTCATCTATGCTTCCGAGACCATCTGTACTTACGGTTCCGTTGTTGCCGAAATTAGCATCTATGGTTCCGTCTCCATTGTAGCGGCTGATAGTGAAGTTATCATATTCAAGACCTGGAATAGAGTTATACCCGCCCAGAAGTATCTTTCCGTCTTCCTGTAGGGCAAGCGCCCTTTCACCGATAATTGTGTAATTGAGGATTCGACCTTCTGCTCCCAAGTTTGCATCAAATACACCTTCCGGCGAGATGCGGCTTATGAATGAATACTCCGGCACGATAGCCTGTGGATTGGTTTGACCAAAACCGGCTATAATAATGGTTCCATCACTTTTCACTGCAAGGTGATTGTAAGTGTAATAATCTTTATAAATGGGGGTGAATGCGAAGCCATTCAGACCAAAGGAAGAATCTGCCCTGCCATCCGGCAATAAACGCACAACTGCAATACGGGATACATTGGCTTCATCTCTAGTTGAGCCAAACGCGAGTATCTTATTATCGGGTAACAACACCAAATCTTTACCACTCAAAGAAGAAAAAAAGCCGTTAGTGCCAAAAGCAGAATCTAATGTACCATCAGGTAAAAAACGGATAACGCCGCCTTTACTGGAAGAACTCGCAGTTACCAATTTGCCATCCGGCTGCTGAACTACCGCATTGTGGTATCCGAATTCGGTAGTGGCGGAAAATCCGTCTTCTCCAAACGATTTGTCTAAGGAGCCGGGTTGACTAAAGGAGGCATACGCTGTTAACAAAATGGCGCTGAAAAGTAGAAGAGATTTCATTGTTGTTTATTTTAAAATGAAAGAAAATTTTATGGGCAGGGTGTATCCGTGCAGCCAAGATCGTTATTTAATAAATCGCATTTCACTCTATTCTACTTTACCGGTTGGTGTCCCCACCGACCGGAATGATGAGCCCGGTGCCTATTCCCTGTAATGCGTCAGCATCCCAAACTCATCCACACCTTCCCAATAAAACCTCGCACTGCTCCAGCGATACTCTTCCGGTAAAGTACACAATTTCCATTTCTCCTTCACCGGGTTGTTATGAATATAATCCAACTTATGCAGCAACGCCGCTTCCGATGTAACTGCCACTGCCAGCGGGTCGCGCTTCCAGAATTGATGCCGCCTGTCCTCCTTTTCACACTTGTATAAAGCCAAGGTTTCCATTCCGCGAAGGGCTTTTTTGAACTGGTGAGCCGTAAACTTTGTAAAACTTGCCGCCGTGTTTTCCTTACCGTTTTGTTCTTTGATGTACCACAGTAAATGAATATGATTGGGCATGATTACGTATCCGTAGCGTGTAATTAAATCCTGTTGTACAAGATATTGAAGCGAAGAAATGACAATGCGTTTCAGCGAATCATCTGACAGCAGGTGTTTAAAAATCAACAATGGTATCGGTATAAAAGTAACACAGGCTCACCTGCATCTGCCCCTGCCGTTTATGAAGGAAATTCATACAGGAAAGATAGAGAATTGCTGGAACGCACACTTACTTTTTACGTCTCTCATTCCGGTCGGTGGGGACACCGACCGGTAAAGGAAAAATAATTTTTCTCGTGTACTTGAGTCATCAACATCAAAACACAAACGCTGACAGGACTTTGACTTCTGTCAGCGTTTGTGCCTATTAAAACAAGATTGTATCTCTATTTCTTCCCTGTAATCTCCAAAATGGGCTTGCCGGTGCAGCCGCTGGGCATCTGGATTTGCAGCAAGGCGGCTACGGTGGGCGCGATATCGCTCATATAGGTAACCGTGTTGGTTTTGCCGGGGTGAATGCCCCAGCCCATCCATACCAGCGGGATGTGCGCATCGTAGGCATAGGCCACGCCGTGCCCTGTGCCGGTTTGGGCGTAGCCCGACAGCCAGCCGGGCTGCAGGATGTATTGAATATCGCCACTGCGCTTCCGGTTGTAGCCATTGATCATCATGGCTTTTAAAGGCTCGGCTACGGTGGTGGCAGATAGCTGGCTGATGTCGATAGCGTTGGCTACCTGTGGTACCTGCAGCAGTTGCGCAATGAGGTATTGCTTTACGCTGTCGCGGTTTTTGCCTGCGGCGGCAATGGCGTTGTCGTTCAGATACACCTGGTAGTTTTCCATATCACTGATGCCATTACTGATACCCCATTTCTGCAGGGATGAATCTAAGGAAGCTCTCAGTTTCGCTTCGTTGAAGGAACCGCCGGGTAGTTTATGCTGCTGCAGAAAGGCTGGTGCGTGTACGACGCCATGGTCGGCAGTAAGAAAGACGGTATAGGCATTCTTGCCGACCGTTTTATCGAGATACTGGAAGAAGGCGGCCAAGTCTTTATCGAGCCGCAGGTAGATGTCTTCCGTTTCTACGGAGTTGGGACCAAACTGGTGCCCGATATAATCGGTGGAAGAAAGGCTTACGCAAAGCATATCGATAACCGCGCTGCTGCCGAGGTGATAGCCTTCGATGAGTTTCCGGGCAAAATCGAGCGTGTAGGTGTTGCCATAGGGGGTGGCAGCCAGCACCTCGTACGGTGTGCTCTTTCTGCCTTTCATCATGTCGTGCGGAAAAGAGGTAGTGGTTTCGTTGCTGTACTTGCCTTCGTAGGGTTCTTCGTCGGGCGTGCTTTGGGTGTAAGTGTTGGCGGGATAGAGCGTTGTCCATGGCTTGGATAAGTATTGCTTTGGCAAATCCTGCGCATTAAACTCAGTTACCCAGCGCGGCATCGAATCCATATAGTAAGTGCTGGTAATGAATTTGCCTGCGGAGCCATCGTACCAGTAAGCCGCATTGGCAGAATGCCCGGCGGGCAGGATGGCGCCGCGATCTTTAATGGCAACGCCTACCACCTTGCTTTGGAAGTTGGTAGCCAGCCGCAGCTCATCGCCAATGGTGGTGGAGAGCATGTTGCGCGGGCTCATCTCGCCTTCGGGCGAAGTGCTGCCAACACCGTGTACGGTGGTGTCTTCGGCACAATAGACGGCGCGCTTTAACTCGCGGCTATACCAGAAATTACCCACAATACCATGCACGGCCGGCACCGAGCCGGTGTACACGCAGGTGTGCCCGCAGGCGGTGACGGTGGGCGTGTAGGGGATCATGGTATTCTCGCAGGAGAAACCTTCGCGCAGCATTCTTTTAAAACCATCGGCGGTGTAGCGGTCGGAATAGCGATAGAGAAAATCCCAACGCATCTGGTCTACCACGATACCGATGACCAGTTTAGGCCGCTTTACTTCGGGCGGTGTTGTTTGTGCGAAAAGGGGCAATTGAATGATGGCGAAGTAAACAAGGGAAGTGAGTAACAAATACTTGCAGCGCATTGCTCCGAAGGCTTTCAACAGGTTCATCATGCCGGTGTGTTTTATATTGGTGCTGCCCGCCTGTGTGCGGGCGGTGCAAATGTATAATGAAGCTCCGTTTGTAAAGGGGGTTTACAATTTAATAAAGTGAGGATGGAGGCATTTGGTTTTGCGGTTTTATTTCGCTTATTGTACAATCACCTTCTACTTTCTTTTCTTGAAAAAAGAAAGTAGCAAAGAAATTCAAGCACGGATGATATCCATCACATCCGTGCACAGTTTTTCAATTGAGCTGTGGTAGTACTGTGGTGAAGAACAGTTGAGCCTTGATGGCTTAAGGCTGAGACGTTGACAGATATGGTAAAGAATGGTGGAGCATTGAGGACTGCACATTTATGAATGAAGCTAAAGATATCCTATTGGTGTTCATAAAGGCTCCGCACGTTTTGCCGGACTCGCGCACCTTAGGTGTCACCTTTTATTGATTTCTGCAATGTTTATCATATTCAAATAAAGATTTTGGACAATTGGTGCAAAACGTAGTTAGCTTTCTTCACTCTTTTCTATACCTGTTGCCGCGCCAACGAGTGTGATGGCTTCGATGGCTTCCTTTACATCGTGGACGCGGAGGATGGATGCGCCTTTGAGTAAGGCAATGGTATTGAGAACCGTGGTGCCATTGAGGGCTTTATCGGGTGTTGTGTGGAGGGTTTTGTAAACGGTGCCTTTGCGTGAAATGCCTGCCAGTATTGGCTTCTGCAGGATGTGGAATACATCGAGGTGGTTTAGCAATGTAAAATTCTGCGCGATGGTTTTGGCGAAGCCAAAGCCGGGGTCAACGATAATGTCGTGAATGCCGGCTTCTTTGCATTGATGGATGGTTTGTATAAAATAATCCAATACTTCCCGCGTGACATCTTCATACACAGCCAATGACTGCATGGTTTGCGGTGTGCCACGGCTGTGCATTAATACATAGGGTACGCGTAGCGAAGCCACGGTTGCAAACATTGTTTCATCCCTTCGTCCGCCGCTTACATCATTCACCAAACAGGCGCCGGCGGCTATGGCTGCTTTGGCTACGCCGGCATAAAATGTATCTACCGAGATACAGGCATCGGGATAATGTTTGTGTATTGACTCAATCAGGGGCAAGACGCGGTCGCCCTCTTCTTCCGAGCTTACCACTGCGCTTCCCGGTGCGGTGCTTTGTCCGCCGATGTCGAGAAACATAGCGCCTTCGTTGAGCATTATTTCGGCTTTCTGCAACGCAGCGTCTTCTGCCGCCGCGCGACTGTCTTTATAAAAAGAATCGGGCGTGGCATTGAGGATGCCCATTGTTACCGGCTCCTTTATCATCAACAATCTTCCATTACAATTCAGTGTGAACATGGCTGCTGTTTGAGGTGTAATGATACGGAATAAACAGACTTTGCTTTCAGCCAACAAAAACGGCGCGCCATCCTCACGATGAACACGCCGCTATTTAAACACCTCTGCTGCCGTTTACTCGAATACAAGCCGTTTTGTTTCCCGCTTTCCATCTAAAGTAAACACTACGGTGTAGGTACCGGAAGGTAATTCGCCCAAATGGAAATGCCCGTTGTTGATGCCGGCGGTTGCCATCATGTTAGTTTGCTTGACGATTTTGCCATTGCTGTCAAATAGTTGCACCAGCATGCTGCCGTCTTTATCGGCATTGAACTGAAGCATCAGGTGGCCCGGGCTACTGACAGGATTGGGGCTCATGCTGATGATAATGCCGCCTTTTACTTTATCATTCTTAAGCAAAGCGATAGGTGACAACTGCGTTCTGCCATCGTTGTCCACCGTCTTTATAGTGTAGTAAACATAGTGGCTGTTGGAGGCAGCATTGTCAGCATAAGTATAAGTTTTCTGGGAAGAAGAAACACCGGTAGCAGTTACTTTTCCAATATCTGCGAAATGGCTTCCGTCTATGCTTTTCTGAATAGAATAATAGCTTACGTTCTGCTCGTTGGCAACCGTCCATTTCAGCAGCGCTTTACCATCCTGCGACAAAGAAGCGCCAAAACTTAACAACGTTACCGGCAACACCGCAGAAACATTAATAGTACCAGCCATGTCGGGAGCATGAGGAATGCACCAATATTTATAGACACCTGCAACAGTAAGCTTATAACTAAACGTTTTATTGGTTGAGTTAATGGGACTATTCCAGGTGGCAGCGCCTGCCGGCAATGAATTGCCACTGCCTTGCGGAGATGCAGGATCACAGGTAGTAGTGTGGCTGCCACTTACCCACACCCAGGTAATTGTATCGCCCACCGAAGCATTTACGGTTGAGGAACCACCCGGTACTGAAAACTGAAAATTGGCAACCTGAACTGTATAGGTTGTGGCGCCAGCCGTTAAAAAACCTGCGCACAATATCGCAGCGAATAGTAGATGTTTGTTCATAAGAAATGTTGTTTGATAAGTGAAAACGGAAAGATGAAACGAAGCGTTGCCAGTTTCTATAAAAAAATTTTCTGCAGGATGATTACAAAATTTATCTTTCAGGCAACCCTATTATATGGGGTTACGTATTCACCATCATCAAAAGCAACAGAACCGTTTGAGCGACATCAGAGATATTATTGACGGCTGTGCGCACAACGATCATAAATGGCAGAAGAAGCTGTATGAACGTTATTATGGGTACGCACTGAAAACTGTATTCCGCTATATTTTCAAATATGAAAAAGCAGTGGATGTGGTGAACGATGGATTTGTGAAGTTATTCCGGCATTTTGCGCAGTTTAAGGCAGATGACCCTGATAGCGCAGAGCGCATGCTGATGGGATGGATACGCCGCATTATGATTAACAACGCCATTGATGAGCTGCGCAAAAACAATATGCTGCCGGAAACAGGATACACTTCTGAAGCTGTGTGGGATGAAACCAGCAACAGGGACAATGCCGACCAGCTATTGCTGTATAAAGACCTGATGGAACAGGTAGGAAAACTGCCACCAATGTACCGAACCGTATTTAACATGCATGTGATTGACGGGCTGAACCACAACGAGATTGCTGAGGCATTGGGCATTGCGGTGGGCACCTCGAAATCGAACCTCTGGAAGGCAAGACAAATATTGCAGAGCTACTTAAAAACACAGGAGAGCGACAGCGAAATATGCAGGATATAAACAACGATATGGATGATTTATTCCGCAAGGCGGCAGAGCAATATCCTTTAGGAACCAACGGCTCCGACTGGAGCAAAGTGCTGAATGCTCTTAAGGAGGAAGATGCTTCTGCAACGGTAGTTGCCAGTACGGAAAAGAAGCGCCGGAAGAGAGCGTTGTGGCTGCTTTGCCTTCTTCCACTGTGCGCACTGTATTTTCCCCTGCATAATTATAATAGTGTGAAAAGGGAAACTATAGTTGTAAAAAAATCAGCCGCGCAAAACAAGAGCATTACGAATAACAGATCATCTCTAAAATCCATTAACGGAACCGCACCTCCATCTCCTGCAAATGAGAACGAGGTTGCGATCAACCCTGATAATACCAATGTGCAAAGCTTTGATGCCGGTGGAAACAAGAAGCTGAATCATACGCAGGCTTCGTTGCTAAAACATACCAACAGCAGCGATTACAAGAAAGCTGTTACTGTATTCAATTCTTCTCAAACAAAAACAAATAACGAAAACGATAAAGGGGAAGAGGAAACAACATTGCCGTTGAATAAAAATAATACCGCGCAAAGACAACCGGATGAGACTTCGCAACGTATTCAAGAGACAACAACCAGCAATCGTTTGACAGAAGCAGAGCTAAAGAAAGAAGACACAACAATGGCTTCTTTAAAAAGCGGAAAAGATACCCTGGTGACAAAAGACAGCTCTTTGGCAAAAAGAGAAACTGTAGCTCAAAAAAATAAGAAGAAAGATGCGCAAACCCAACGGCAGCCCGGCTTCTATGGCGGACTGGCAGGAAGCTTTGATGCCAGCACTATTAAGCTGCAGCGCATTAACAAAACCGGATACGGTTTGCAGGTGCTGGCAGGCTATCGCTTTTCGAAACACCTGTCTGTTGAAACGGGTTTGGGCTGGAGTTTGAAGAACTACTATACCAAAGGAAAATATTTTGATAAGAAGAAAACGGACATCCCGGATGCGGTAAATATCTACTTCACCAATGGTGATTGCAAGATGTTTGACGTGCCTTTGAACGTGAAGTACGACTTTGCTTTTCATAAGCAGAGCAACCTGTTCCTCACGGCGGGTTTGTCTTCTTATTTTATGAAGAAAGAGAACTATAGTTATACCGGCGACTATTGGGGTTGGGTGTACGATACCACACGGCATTACAATAATTCGGGTGCGAATCTTTTATCGGTTGTTAACCTCAGCATCGGTTACCAGAAGGAAATAGGCAAGCATTCATCACTACGAATAGAACCTTATATAAAACTTCCGCTGCACGGTATTGGCATTGCCAATCTGCCCATTACCAGCACCGGCATTTCGGTGGGCTTCACACGGAAGTTCTGACCTATTTATACAGATAAACATCAACCATTGGGTTATGCGAAAAAAGATCGTTTTTTTCATCGCTATTGTATTGCTATGCTTCGCCGGCTGGGGGTTTTATTTATTCAATAAGCCACACGAAGGTGTTGGCGGTGCGGAGGCGGATATCACAATCCAGGCGACCGATTTGTACCAGCAATACAGTACAGATGAAGCGAAGGCAAATGCTAAATATATCAATAAAATCATAGCGGTTACCGGCACCGTAAGCGAGGTGAACAAAGAGAACAACACGTGTACTATTTTATTAAAAAAGGAGAACGAAGAAGGCGGCGTAAGCTGCAACCTTTTTACCCATACAAACACCAACGCAAAAAAGGGCGAAACGCTCACCATTAAAGGCAGGTGTACCGGCTTTTTAATGGATGTGGCACTGGCTGACTGCGTAATAGAACCATAGTTACTTACAAGTAAAAAGAAACAAAATGAAGAAAACAGCTTTTGTTGTTGCGGCAATGTTATGTGCCTTAGTCATCGTTGCCGTAAGCTGCTACAAAACCAGCGAAGACCAGTTAGCGCCGCCACCATCACCCACCGGTTGCGACACCGCCAACAGTACTTACTCAGCAGATGTGGTGCCGATACTGCAAGCCAACTGCTATAGCTGCCATGGCAATGGCGAAAGCGATGGCGGTGTGCACCTCGATTCGTACAACAACGTAAAGGACGAAGCGGAAGAAGGCGCTCTGCTGGGTACCATCACACATGCATCCGGCTACCCGCCCATGCCGCAAGGAGGCGCCCAGCTTTCCGATTGCGACATCAATACCATTAAGGATTGGATAGATAACGGTATGCAGAACAACTAACCAAATTAAAACATCATAACATGAAAAACATCTTGCTTGTTTTTGTGCTGCTTTGCACGGCCGCAGCGGCTTTCAGCCAGACTTACAGTACACGCACCGGACGTATTTCCTTCTATTCTTCTACCGAAAAAGAAACCATTAAAGCCGTGAACAATGGCGTATACGCAGTAATAGATGCCGGTAAAAAGAACCTTGCTTTTGCCCTGCTGATGAAAAGTTTTGTGTTTGAAAAAGAACTGATGCAGGAGCACTTTAATGAGAACTATGCCGAGAGCGATAAGTACCCCAAAGCCTCTTTCAACGGCGCTTACACCGGCGATGTAGATGCCACAAAAGACGGCGTGTATAAAGTAACGGTGAAAGGAAACCTTACCCTGCACGGCGTAACCAAACCGGTAGAAGCGCCGGCAACCATCGAAGTAAAAAACAATACGCTGATAGGTACTGCACAGTTTACAATAAAACTGGAAGATTACGGCATCACCATCCCTTCGCTGGTAAGAGAAAAGATTGCCAAAGAGATGACCATTGATGTAGCGGTTACCTGTTCTTCTTCCAAATAAAAAAGGGAATAATGAAACAACTGATTTTTATTCTTAGCCTGATGCTCGCCTTTTCGCTCGCCCGCGCGCAGGACTCGACCTTACTGAATATGCTGAACGATTCGATGCAGGCAAACAAAACGACCGACTATGTGACCGGCACATTTAAAGGGACGCATTTTATTAACATGCAAACGGTGGAATCGCCCGCACGCGGGGCACTCAGCTTCATCATTATGCACCGCTTTGGCAAGCTGAACGACGGCGCCTACAACTTCTTTGGGCTGGATAACGCCACCATTCGTTTAGGGCTCGATTATGGCATCAGCGACCGCTTTGCCATTGGCATCGGCAGAAGCTCTTACTTAAAAACCTTCGATGCATATGCCAAGTATAAGCTGCTGCGGCAAACCGATGGCAGCAACAAGATACCGGTCACCGCAAGCCTGCTGGTGAGCTTAGCTGATTACACGCAAAAGTTCAACGACAAAACCTATCTCAACACAAAATACCGCACGGCTTATGCCACGCAGTTGCTGCTGGCAAGAAAGATAAACAGCAACCTCTCTTTACAGCTTACGCCTACCTGGCTGCACTATAACCTGGTGCCTACGGTGCGGGATAAAAACGATATTTTTGGGGTGGGCATTGGTGGCCGGATGAAGGTGACCAAACGCATGGGTATTATTGCCGAATACAACTTTGTACCCGATAACCAATTGGTGTCGGCCGAACGGCACAACTCCTTTTCGGTAGGTTGGGAAATAGAAACGGGCGGGCATGTGTTCCAGCTCATCTTCACTAACTCGCAAGCCATGACAGAGCCACAATACATGGGGCAAACAGACGGTGAATGGGGCAAGGGCGATATTTATTTCGGCTTCAACGTATCGCGCATTTTTAATATTACGAAAGGGGCGAAGAAGAAGGCAGTGTATTGATAGTAAGATTATATCAATTCAAAATCTTCCGACCTGAGAAGGGCATTCATAGCCTCTGCCACCAGTGGTGGCACGGGGTTGGCCAATTTGCGCAGCTTTGTATCTAGCCAGGCGCCTTCAACCGTGATAACGGCAAATAATTTCTGGTCGTTTTTCAGTTCGTGCCGAATGGTAAAACGCGAAGCATCGTGTTTCATTTTAGCAAGCATTGTAGTAACAAACACAACATCGTCCTGCCGGATTTCCTTTTTAAAAACGCATTCTTCCCGGAACAAAACCGGTCCAAAATGCTCCTGTTGCATAACAGCGAGCGTAACACCCAAGGAAGATAAAATATCAATGCGGTGCTGTGCGCAGAAATCGTAATACACACTATGCCGCAGATGATAGTTAGCGTCAATATCAGACCATCGGATAAAAACCTGTTGTGAGAATGCCATGTTGTTTTGCTTCTATAACATAAAAGGCAACTTGTGTTAAGTTGCCTTTTGTATAAGATGAAAGGAATCTTATCTTGTTACCAAGCCCTCATTATTGCCCGATAAAATCACTCTTTCCGGTTCCGACACGTATTGCCCGGCAGGAATATTATTATTGGTAATGAAGCTTACTAGGTCGCGGCTCAGTCTTTCCTTTTCGGTAAAGTGCAAGCCATGCGGTGCTCCTTCATAAATAATGAACTGGTTATTCTTAATCAGCCCGGCAGCCCGGCGGCTACTGGTTTCAATGGGCACCGTTTTGTCGGCATCGCCATGAATAATCAGGGTAGGCACATTAATGTTTGCAGCATCCTGCCTGAAATCGGTATAGGCAAACGCTTTCATACATTCCTGTGTAGCTCTGCCCGAGGCAAACGAAGCCAGGGTGAGATTGTATTGCAGATATGCACTGCTTACGGGGTGACTTACCAAACTCACTCCATAGAATTGTTTAAAGAACGTTTCTAAGAACCCAATCCTGTCATTTTTGGCTTTATCAGCCATGTCCAGCAGCTTATCCTGGGGAACGCCGTCCGGGTTGTCGTCAGTCTGCGGCATATAGGGAACAACAGAAGAAATCAATACTACCTTCGATACATTGGCGCCACCATAGCGGGTAAAGTAACGTGCTACTTCGCCGCCGCCCATAGAGAAACCTACGAGGGTAATGTCGCTTAAATTCAGTTCATCAATCACGGCTTTTAAATCATCCGTCAAAGTATCGTAATCGTAGCCGCCCCAAGGCTGGTCTGATTTACCAAAGCCACGGCGGTCGTATCCAATCACGCGCAAACCTGCATCTATTAAAGGTTGTAGCTGGTATTCGAACATTTCTTTGCATACCGGCCATCCATGTAGTAAAATCACAGGTTTACCTTGACCGTAATCAAAATAGTTGAGCTTTACTTCTTCGCCGCTCGTCTTGTCTGTTGTTTTAATGAATTTCATTGTAATAATATTTATATAACAGGTAATGATTTATAAAATGTAAAACCATGCCATAAAGAAATCAGCAAGATTATGCAGGATGCAGATACCGCTCTAACAATACATAAACATCCATGTAACCCCTAATGCCTACATTTGCCGCCAAAATTTTCATACCATGACAAACAGAACCTTTACCATGATTAAGCCGGATGCTACCGCTAAGGGTTATACCGGGCAAATCATAGACATGATCATCAAAGCCGGTTTCAGCATCAAGGCTTTGAAATGGGTAAAGCTAAGCGAAGAGAAAGCCGGCGAGTTTTATGCCGTGCACAAAGCACGTCCGTTCTATGGCGAGCTGGTTTCATTTATGAGCAGCGGAAACATTGTAGCCGCCATTTTAGAGAAAGACAATGCCGTAGCAGAATTCAGGCAACTGATTGGCGCTACCGATCCTTCAAAAGCCGATGAAGGAACCATCCGTAAAAAGTATGCGGCTTCTATTGGCGAGAATGCTGTGCATGGCAGCGACAGCGATGAAAACGCAGCCATCGAAGGCAGCTTTTTCTTTTCTGCTTTCGAAATATTTTAGGCAACATAAAAAACATTCGCTTACCACAATATTTTTTGGTTTAGTGGCATGATTATCGCTAAATTGCACCTGTTTTTTAAGGGTTTAGGGTTGAAAAAAAGGGGCATCTTTTCTAAGAAGCCCCTTCTTTATTTTATACCGAATATTGATTTTTGCATTAGCGGCTCACCGTTATTTGGTTGATTTTTTTATAATCAATTCACCTTTCAGGTGAATGTGCTTCAGGTGGTTTTCTTTTGTGTCAATCATCTCCAGCAAAGCGTTAATAGCCTCCTTTCCCATTTCTTCCAACGGCTGTTTTATGTAGGTGATAGGCGCATAAAATAGGTCGAGCGATTCGGTTTCGTCAAATGAAATCAGCGCCACATCCTTCGGGATTTTCACCGGCAGCATATTAATGTATTTTACCGCAGGGCTGGTAATGCTGTTCGAGCCAAAGAGAATGGCATCTGCCGGTTCCTTAGCATACAGCACATTGTGCACTGCTGCTTCTATCTGGTCTTTTTTATTGCTGATGTCTACACGCTTCAGGCGACTTTCCACGAAAGGCAAACCATGCTTTTTCAAGGCTTTTTTGTATCCTTTCACGCGGTCGCAAAGGTGTTCCAAAGCCGTTTCATATGTAATCATGGCCGGACGTTTGGCACCCCCGGCAATAATATATTCAGTGGCGCGGTATGCAGCTTCTTCGTTGTCCAGTATTACATAGCTTGTTTCTACGGTAGGCGAGTAGCGGTCTATTAAAATAAACGGAATATTTTGTTGCTGCAGGTAAGTAATTTCATTATCGGCGCCTTCGGGCGGGGCAACAATCAATCCGTCTACCTGCCGGTTTAAAAACGTATCCACCAGCTTCGAAAACTTGGAAGCGTTCTCGTCAGAACTACCGAAGATAACTGTGTACTTATGCTTATCTGCTTCGTCTTCTATAATACGCGCCAAACCGGAAGAGAATGGGTTGGAAATGTTGGATACGATCAGCCCCAGGGTAAAAGTCTTGCTCATCTTCAGGCTGCGAGCAATCTGGTTCGTGCGGTAATTCAGCGCCTTTGCGGTGTCGCGTATTTTTTGCGCTACTTCCTTCTTAATTCTGCCTTCTTTCTGATTGTTTAGTACATAAGAAACAAGGGCGGTGGAAACCCCTACTTTCTGAGCGATGTCTTTGAGTGAAATTCTTTTCTCCATATCTGAAGCCGTTAAATAAAAAGGAAAGAGCCGGTGCGCAAACAGTGCTGTTTCGTTCTCAATCTCAATGCCAACCGAAAATAAGCATTCCCGGCTTACCAAGCGGGATGTTAAAAAGGAAGCGTTTTGTTTAAACGTTTAAACAAAACACATATCTTTGCCTTGGATTTCAGAAAAAGCAGGGATGGCTGATAAAAAAGCATGACCGTTACTGCAATTCATTGATAAAGAAACAATACGATTTTGTCTGCTTCAACAGCAGGCTTTTGTTTACTAAAAATAAAATTATCAGGTATGAACCGTAACCAAAAATCATTATCGCTGCCCAGCCTTAGCATTCTTACGCTGGCAGTGGGTGGCTTAAGCATTGGGATGACGGAATTTATGATGATGGGTGTGCTGCCCGATGTAGCTAAGTCATTGTCTGTTTCTATTCCGCAGGCAGGTCATTTAATATCGGCGTATGCACTGGGCGTAGTCATTGGTGCACCGCTTACTGCCATGATTGCCGGTAAGTATTCACCCAAAAAAGTATTGATCTGGCTGATGGTAATCTATGGTATATTCAACGCAATATTTGCCTCTGCACCGACTTTTCCTTTGCTGCTGATTGCGCGCTTTTTTGCCGGTTTGCCGCATGGCGCTTTCTTCGGTATTGGTGCGGTGGTAGCGAGCCGTTTGGCAGAGAAGGGCAAAGAAGCAAGAGCTGTTGCAGTAATGTTTGCCGGATTAACCATCGCTAATATCATTGGTGTTCCACTGGGTACTTATATCGGGCATGAACTAAGCTGGCGTATTTCTTTTTATGGAATTGCCGTTATTGCCTTCGTTGCTGCAGGCAGCATCAAACAATGGATGCCAGCCTTGCCAGCTGCACCAGAAAACAATTTTAAAAACAGCCTGAAAGCGTTTACCCAACCTGAGCCATGGCTCATTATTGCAATGGCTTCTATTGGCAGTGGTGGTTTGTTTGCGTGGATTAGTTATATCGCGCCGTTAATGACCCATGTGGCTCATTTCTCTGCCAATGCATTAACCCTTATTATGATTATTGCCGGCATCGGAATGACGGTTGGCAACATGATCGGCGGACGGCTGGCAGACCGGTTTTCGCCGCTGAAGACCGCCGGTATCTTGTTGCTGTCTATGATGGCATCTCTGCTCATCGTATCTCTTACGGCACAATACCAGGTTCCGGCAGTCATCATGACGTTTGTTACGGCTGCTATTGCATTTGCCCTGGTTGCTCCCATGCAGATGCTGATTATTAAAGCGGCTGCCGGTTCCGAAATGCTGGCTTCTGCTTCCTTGCAGGCAAGCCTGAATATCGGAAATGCCATTGGTGCTTTCCTGGGTGGGTTGCCTATTGCAGCCGGCTTTGGCTACATTTCTTCTGAATATGTAGGCATCGGTCTGGTGCTGACCGGTTTTGTTTTCTGCCTGATATTAATGCGCAGGCAAAAGAAGGTGCAGCCGAGCGTCGAACAACCGTTACGGCAACCCGAAATAAAAATGATTATAAAACAAACAAGGGAAACGACACCTGCGTAAGTTCTTTGCGGGATAAGAAAATAAATACATCAAATAAGTAATTGCGTTTGCTATTCCCTTCCTGTATCCTAACAGGAAGGGAATAGCAACATACATCACTTGCGAAACAATAAACTTCAAATAAAAAGCAAACCCAATAAAAGATAAACAGCTTGGTTTTTTAAAGCTGTATCATAAAACCCTCTTTCTATCTATTTTTTATAAAATAAAGACACATTGGTTATAAGTAAATGCTATAACAAGCCTTGACGTAGCCTGATGTGTTCAGGAAAAAGAAACGAAATGACAACAGAACAACAACGAATTAATACACTTATAAATAAAGAAACGCCGGTTGCCGAATGGGGACCTTACCTCAGCGAACGGCAATGGGGAACCGTGAGAGAAGACTATAGTGCCAATGGTGATGCCTGGAATTATTTTCCGTTTGATCATGCACACAGCCGCGCTTACCTGTGGGGCGAAGATGGCTTGGCTGGTATCTCAAATGCGGCGCAGCAACTCTGCTTTGCCATCGCTTTATGGAATAGCAACGACCCGATATTAAAAGAGCGTTTGTTTGGCCTAAGTAACGGCGAAGGCAATCATGGTGAAGACGTGAAGGAACTGTATTATTATCTCGATAATGTGCCCTCGCATTATTATATGGAATACTTGTATAAATATCCGCAACTGGTTTTTCCTTATGAAGAATTGCGGCGGCAGAATGCTGCCCTTGGCAAACTGGACAGGGAGTATGAAATATTGGATACCGGCGTGTTCAACAACAACCGCTACTTCGATGTGAATGTGGCGTATGCCAAGCAATCGGATAAGGATATATTTATCCGCATTACTATCACCAACCGTTATGCAGAAGCAGCAAATCTAACACTGCTTCCTACGCTTTGGTTTGCGAAGCCAATGCCCGGAAGCCCAGTGAAAGCAAAGCCTTCCATTGCCTATCGAAATAAAAATTCGGTGATGGTAAACAATGAAAATAGTGAAAATTATTATCTCTATTTTCAACAACCGGACGACTTGTTATTCACCGATAATGAAACGAATTGGGAAAAGCTAAGCGGCAAGCAAAATGAGACACCATTTGTGAAAGATGCGTTTGGCACTGCAATCATTGAAGGCAAAAACAGGAAGGCACTTCGCAACCGGAAACAGGGCACTAAGTGTTCGCCGGTTTACTCCCTGAACCTTACCGGAGGCGAAACCGAAACCGTGTATCTGCGGTTGAGCGATTCTGAAATGGAGAACGCATTTGAGCCCGGTTTTGAAACTATTTTTTCGCTTCGCAAAAGGGAAGCCGATGCGTTTTATGATGCTGTAATGCCGCATCAGCAAAGTGATGATTTAAAGAACATTCAGCGGCAGGCTTTTGCCGGCTTGTTGTGGAGCAAGCAATACTATTGCTTTGACGTGGAAGCATGGTTGAACAACAGTGATGGCATTACAGAAGTAAACACCAACAAGACGCAGGGTCGCAACAGCGACTGGCTGCATTTGAAGAACCGCGATATTATTTCGATGCCCGACAAGTGGGAATATCCGTGGTATGCGGCGTGGGACCTGGCGTTTCAATGTATTGCCTTTGCAAAGATAGACCCGGCCTTCGCGAAGCACCAACTGTTGCTGATGATGCGCGAATGGTATATGAAACCCGATGGACAGTTGCCGGCGTATGAATGGAACTTCAGCGATGTAAATCCGCCGGTTCATGCCTGGGCAGCCTTGCAGGTTTACAACATAGAAAAGCAGCAAAAGGGTGAGGGCGATATCCGGTTTCTGAAAAAGATTTTCCATAAGCTCATCATCAACTTTACGTGGTGGATGAACCGCAAAGACCGTAAGGGAAACAACATTTTCGAAGGTGGCTTTCTGGGGCTGGATAATATTGGTGTGTTTAACAGAAGCCTGCCTGGAAATGATACGCAATTGGAGCAAGCTGATGCGACGAGCTGGATGGGAACTTATGCGTTGAACATGCTCGACATTGCTCTTGAAATTTCAGTTCAGGACGATACGTTTGAAGATACTGCAACGCGTTTCTTCGAACACTTTGTAATGATTGCTGAATCTATCAACGAGCATCATTTGTGGAGTGAGGATGATAAGTTTTTCTATGATGTATTATCAGTATTAGGAAGCGAGCCGCAACGGCTGGAGGTGAAGTCTATTGTGGGTTTGACTTCTCTTTTCGCTGTTTCTATTCTGGATAAAAAGAAGCTGGACAAACTAAAGGATTTTACCAAACGTATTCAGCATTTTGAAAGCTATCGCAAAAGCGGCGGCAAGTATTGGCCAAATGAAGAACGCGATGGTTCTGATGGCATCCTGCTATCGTTGGTAAACCCTAAAAAGCTGGTTTATTTATTAGAACGCATGCTGGATGAAAGCGAGTTCTTATCTAAAGGTGGCATCCGCGCGTTATCAAAGCATCATAAGGATAACCCTTATACTATCAGCATACACGATACGGAATATACCATTACCTACGACCCGGGCGATTCTACCTCCGATATGTTTGGCGGCAACAGTAACTGGCGCGGACCGGTGTGGATGCCGATGAATTACCTGTTCATCCAATCGGTGCGCAAATATGGTGAGTGGTATGGCGATGAGTTGCTGGTAGAATTTCCGGCCCGTTCCGGCAATAAAATAAACCTGTGCGCCGTGGCGGATGAACTAACCCGTCGTGTGATTAGTTTGTTTGAAAAAGATGGCAACGGAAACCGCAAATACAACGACAACCACAACTGGTTCTATAACCAGCCGGGCAATGAAAATCTGGTTTTGTTCTATGAATACTTTCATGGTGATACGGGGCGTGGTTTGGGTGCCAGCCATCAAACGGGCTGGACGGCATTGATTGCAGATTTGATTGGGGAGATGAGTGATAAAAAGGAAGAAAAAGTGAAAGAAGCGGTATTGAAAGAACAAGTTTAAAGAGTTGTATTTACTGCAAACCTGCCTGACTGTATACAAAGGGCGCGAAAACACAAAGCTATTTTGTGTTGCTTCGCGCCCTTTGCTTTGTGTGAATGCGAGGAAGCGATACGCCGTTCTTCATTTGTCACCGTGTTTTATTGCTGCCATTACCTTATACTCTATCCTTTCTCTGTGTAACCCTTTGCGTCTCCGTAACTCTTTGGTGCAAACAATGGCCCTATAAAAAATTCCTTCCAACTATATAACAGCCCGTGTTGTACTTTTAGCCCAAACATCTACTGATGGTAAAGGAAATTCGCACGTGGTACAATGCCAGTTTCAACAAAGAAAAATACGAGGCTTATGTGGCCGAATTAGCCAACCTCTATCCCGATGCACTGCAGTTTCGCATTGCCGAAACGCCGCTGTTTGTGGGCAAAGACTTCACGCAGAAAATGCTGGCTGCCTGCGAAAGCATTGTGGATGTGATTACAGGTTATAATTTTAAAACGCTTACCTCACACGCCATCCCGCCCGATATAAAAGTGCCGGGCGAGAATGAGCATACTCAATTCATCGCGTTCGACTTTGGTGTTTGCCTGAATGATAAGGGTGAACTGGAGCCGCAGCTCATCGAGATGCAGGGCTTTCCCACGCTGTTTGCCTTTCAGGTGTTTCAGGATGAAATAGCGAGAAAGCATCTTACCATTCCCGAAGGCTATTCTTCTTATCTCAACGGTTTTAACAAAGACACTTACCTGCAACTATTGCGGGATGTCATTATAAAAGATGAGAACCCCGAGAATGTGATCCTGTTGGAAGTATTGCCCCATCAGCAAAAGACAAGAGTTGATTTTTATTGTACCGAACAATATCTCGGCACTCCGGTGGTGGATTTGATGGAACTGATTAAAGAAGGCAAACAGCTTTATTATGAGCGCAACGGCAGGAAGATACTTGTGAAGCGCATCTATAACCGCATCATCTTCGATGACCTGCAGCAGCAAAGCGCAGAAGTACAGGAAAAGGGCAAATTGCTGCTCGAAGACTTAGATGTGGAATGGGTACCGCATCCCAACTGGTTTTACCGCATCTCTAAATTTACCCTGCCCTATATTCATCATTCTTATGTGCCGGAAACAAAGTTTTTAAGCGATATAAAAACAGTGCCCGACGATTTGGAAAATTATGTATTGAAGCCGCTTTTCTCTTTTGCCGGGCAAGGCGTGGTGATTGATGTAACGAAAGAGGACATTGATAACGTAACAGATCCGCACAACTGGATATTGCAACATAAAGTGAAGTATGCCGACATCATCCCAACGCCGGATGTGCCCGCTAAAGCAGAAATCCGCATTTTTTACTTCTGGAAAGAAGGCGAAGCGCGACCTGTGGCTACACAAAATTTAGCCCGCCTGAGCAAAGGAAAAATGATTGGCGTGCGCTACAACAAAGACCGCGAATGGGTGGGTGGAACGATGGCGTATTTCGAGGAGTAAATTTACGCCTCGAAGACACCAAGGTTTTTATTCGGTTTTCTTAACGCTTTCCTATTCATTACAAACGTTAGTAGAGATAACATGAAAAACTGCTTCTTCTATTTGCTGATTTCCTGCACTTGTTGCGCACAGTTTGCCTGCGCGCAATCGCCTTTTGATACCAGTATTTATGGGCGAAACGAAAAGGCAGGAAAGTACATCAACATGCGCGGCTTCCGTATGTATTACGAGACGTATGGAAAGGGCGAGCCGCTGCTTATTATTCATGGCAATGGTGGTTCCATCAACAACTTTTTATACCAGATTCCTTACTTCGCGCAGCATTACAAAGTGATATTGGCTGATAGCCGCGCACAAGGCAAATCGGTTGATAATGGCGACTCTTTAAGCTACGAAATGATGACGGATGATTTGAACGCTTTGCTCGATACGCTTCATCTCGATTCCTGCAACGTCATCGGCTGGAGCGATGGTGGCATCAATGGATTGCTGCTGGCTATTCGTCACCCTGATAAAGTAAAAAAGCTGGCTGTTACAGGTGCCAACCTCTCGCCCGATACCACTGCAGTAGATTCGTTTGCTTACCATTGGGCCATGAACGAAAATGCTTCGTTGCAAAGCAAACCACAAACCGCCGATGTGAAGCGGCAACTAAAGCTGGCGCACCTTTTATCGTATGAACCGCATATCTCGCTGGCGCAATTAAAAACCATTGCTTGCCCGGTGCTGGTAATGGGTGGCGACCACGATGTGATTCGTCCGCAGCACACAATGCTCATCGCCCAAACCATACCCAAAGGTTACTTGTGGATACTGCCCAACTCCGGGCACTCTACACCCATTATTTATAAGGATGATTTTAATAAAGTGGTATATCGCTTCTTCACAACGCCTTACCGGAAGATAGAAGGGTTTGGCACGTTTGAGTAGAAACTTTGTTGTGATTGCTTACTTGCCCATATATTCTTTTCTTATTAACGCTGTTACAGTAGCCATTGCATTGGTATGGCTGATTAACGGGCTGCTTTGCAAAGTGATGAATGTAGTGCCGCGCCACCAATTGATTGTTGCCAACATCTTAGGAGATAAACATGCAGTTTTATTTACAAAAACAATTGGTTTGTCAGAAATAGGAATGGCTGCGTGGGTAATAAGCCGCATCAAGCCTGAGCTATGTGCAGAGGTGCAAATTGTTGTTGTAGCTGTTATGAATATCATAGAGTTTATCACTGTTCCTCAATTGCTTCTGTTTGGAAGAATCAATATTGTGGTGGCTCTTTTTTTTATGGCTGTGGTTTATTGTAATGCTTTTGTTTTGCCTTCCTTCATGCAACCGTAATTATCGTTATACTCATTTTATGTTTTCGTTCTTAAAAAATCATCCGTTTGCGGTAGAAGCCTATTTCGAAAGCTCATTAGTATTGACTTATGCGGTGCCGAAAGAAGAATTCCAAAACAGAATACCCCCTTATCTTACGCTGGATACTTTATACGACACCTGGGCATTTATAGCTGTGGCAATGGTGAATACAAAAGCCTTGCGTCCAAAAGGTTTTCCTCCTTTTTTAGGTAATGATTTTTTCTTAACCGGCTACCGCATTTTTGTTCGATATACTACCAGTGCAGGTAAGCGATTGCGCGGCTTATATATCCTGAAATCGGAAACTGACAAACGGATGATGACAGGGCTGGGCAATTTGTTTTCGCACTACCGCTACACAACGATTGATATCAGTTATAACCAATCTGATTCAAGACTCATCATTCAATCCCGCAAAGCGGATATGCAGGTAGAAGTGGAAACTAATAAACAAGATGCAGCATTGCCGGTTCATTCTCCCTTTAAAGACTGGAAGGAGGCGAGACGTTTTGCAGGACCTTTGCCTTTCACATTCTCGCACCAGGATGATAAAGTGATACTGATAGAAGGTGTGAGAGAACATTGGACACCACAACCAGTGGATGTGATCACTGCACGAATTGGATTTATTGAGCGGTTAGGTATAAAAGGAATTGTGCTGGCGAATGCATTTCTCATTCAAAACATTCCCTACCATTGGAAGAGTGGTATAACAGATACATGGAAGAGAGAACCCGAAAGCCTTTTGAAGGCATAACAAATATCATCCGGTTCAACTGGCATTACTATATCATTAGTTTTGTTGCTGCAATTGTACTGATAGTTGTAAGTCGCTATGTTTCTGGTTATACTGTGGTGTTAATTCTGGTGGTGTTCTGGCTGATGCTTATCGGCACCTTACTTTCGTTAGCGGTATCATTTTATGTGTACGATATTTCTCCTCTGTACACGCTCAATTGGCTCCCTTCATTACCCATAAAGAAAGACTTGCAGTTGGTTAACATTAATGCCGGTTTTGATGAAACCAGCTATTTGCTTTCGAAGAAGTATCCTCATGCAAAGTTGAGGGTACTTGATTTTTACAATGCAAAACAACATACAGAAGTTTCGATTGCGAGAGCGCAAAAACGATATCCGTCTTTTGCCGGTACACTCTCCGTTTCTACCTCGCTATTGCTTCTGCAAAACGAATCGTCCGATGCGATATTTGCTATCTTATCAGCCCACGAAATCAGAGATAGAAAAGAGCGGATTTTGTTTTTCTCACAACTAAAACATGCGCTGCAAGAAAGCGGTACCATCGTTGTAACAGAGCATCTCAGAGATGCTGCTAACTTCATTGCCTATAATATCGGCTTCTTTCATTTCTTTTCTAAACAGGAGTGGAAACACACTTTCTACGAAGCCGGATTGCACATCGTAAACGAAACATCCGTTACACCTTTTATTCATGTATTTTTTCTTCAGAAACATGGAACCGTTTTGTAAGATAGCAGGCTGGCTTCTCATCCTGTTGGCTCTTCTTCATATTATTTTTCCAACTTATTTTAAGTGGAAGAAAGAGTTGACTTCTTTGAGTCTTATTAACCGACAGATCATGTATGTGCATACTTTCTTTATCGGACTGGTAGTGTTTGGGATGGGGTTACTTTGTGTTACTCAAACGGAAGAATTAATTACAACAGATTTAGGTCATCAGCTATCATTGGGATTATCCGTTTTTTGGTTTATCCGGTTGCTGTTTCAAGTGTTTGTTTACTCGCCGGCGTTGTGGAGAGGCAAGCGATTTGAAACGTTTGTGCATGTTTTGTTTATGATCTCCTGGTCTTATCTTTCTTTAGTTTTTTATTTTTTGTATCGGGCAAGATAGCATCAGAATTAAAAAGCGCAAAAGGCAGTTTCAACAAAAAATCCCTTCTTCAGGAAGGGATTTTTTATAAAAATATTGCTACACTATCATCATTGTATCAGCACCATCTGTGTTACTTTCGTTTGCTTTGTGTACATAGTGAGATAATATACGCCGCGCTGCAAGGCAGCTACAGATATTGTTTTCGATTGTGTTTCCTTCGTAGCCATAGCCGAGAACGAAAGCGCTTTCTTGCCATCGTAGCCATACAGAGCGAAAGATGTCATTTCGTTATCAGTGGAACTGAAATTAAAGGTTAGTTTATCGTGTACCGGGTTAATCGTCACCTTGAGGGTATATTTGCCTTTCAGACTGTCTGTCGGTGGTGTAGGAACGGTATCCGTAGGGATAGAATCAGTCGTCGCTGATCCCAGTCGAATAACCCAATAATCGGGCTTGCCATTGTTGCCCACTGTGGGCGACGTTTTATCGCCATCAGCAGGTGAGGTGGAAGTGCCGCACAGAATGTATTGATTCAAATCCAGCTCAGCCACGCCAACCAACCTGTCGTCGCCGCTGCCGCCGTAAGTTTTATCCCATTGCTTGTTGCCCAGCGAATCGAGCTTCACAATCCAGTAATCGTTGCCACCTTTCGAGTTTTCAGACTTTTCTCCACTGGTGTTTGAGCTGGAATAGCCGCCAACAATATAGCCGCCGTCCCGGGTCGGATTGACCGATGTCATATAATCGCCCAGCGCACCACCTAAGGTTTTTTGCCACTTAATACTGCCATCAGAATTCAATTTTATTACCCAGTAGTCATAAGCGCCGCGACACGAATCGGTTTTTTTCCCCGATATCGTTGAAGCCGAATAGCCGCCAGCAATGAAACCACCATCATAAGCGCCTGCGAGGCAGGTCATAAAATCAGAGGAAGAGCCGCCTATAGTGCTGTCGTACACTTTAGTGCCGCTTAAATCGGTTCTTACAATCCAGTAATCAGCACCTCCAAACGGCTCAGATGTTTTGGCGCCTAATTGTGCACGCGCATAGCTGGAGCCGCCAATGATGTTTCCATAATCGGAAGCAATATTGCAACACGACAGTTCTGGACCTACGGTTCCGTAGGTGTATGTTTTCTTTAATTTTCCTACTTTATCAATAGATACCAGCCAGAAGTCGGCGCGGTTTTCACTGCCGGTATTATCTGTGGTCTTGTCTCCGCTGACATCAGAATACGAGTGCCCGTTGATGGCATATCCATAACTGTTTTCTGCAAGACTTGATAGCTTTTCCGTGAAATCGCCACCGAAATTTTGCTGCCAGAGTTGCTCACCGTTCTTGTCCAATTTCAAAACCCAGTAATCGGGACTGAAGCCATTGGTGCTAAGATATTTATCACCCGAGCGCGCGGAAAGGCTGGTGCCGCCCAACAAAAATCCGTTATCGGTTGTTTTAATAATGCGCGAAGCCGTATCGTCGAAAGCGCCGCCATAAGTTTTTTCCCAGGAAATACCACCGTTTTTATCCAGCTTCACTGCCCAGAAATCGAAGCCGCCGCGCGAAGTGTCTTTTTTATTGCCGGATGCGCCGGACTTGCTATAACCGCTTAGTACTATAGTGCCTCCGCTCAGTGCATCGTAGCCCGAAAGAATATCGGTATCATCACCTCCGACTGTCGTTTGCCACAGAATGGGCGGCGCCTGTGCAGATGCGGCGGCAGGCAACAGCACTACCGAGAGCAAAAAGATAAAAATATAGTTCAGTTTCATGATCGTGCGTTTGTGTTGAATGAATAAAAACAGTTACCAGCTTTGTTGGTAGTATTGATAATAACCGGTGCGAGGCTGGTTTTGCACAATTCCTCTAAAGAAGGAATTGGTAGCCCGGTTGCAAAACTCCTCATCGTAAGCAGCATGAAAACCTCTGGGCTGATAATGGTATATGCAAGGTACACCTAATGCCACCATGACTCTGTAAAGACCAATGCCTCCTATCAATTCGGCATAGTTCGGACATTTCTTGAAGTTTCCTACTCCAAAATTAGGCGATGGATCCGGCGGCAAGCCTGGGTCTTGTCCCCCTTTAAAAAGAATCATGGGAACGGCCGTGGTCGGTGTAACCAGGTTCCAGTTTGGCAACGCGCCCCACATGGCGCAAATTCCTCTTACTCTGTATTGAAATGGATATGAATTGCCACTGGTTTGCGTACCGCCCAGCGAATCATAGGCATATTTGGCTTTCGATTTGGCCACGGCATCAGTTATATATTGCATGTGCAGGGCAAGGTCGGCGCCGGCACTGTTGCCCATTAAGAAAAAGTTGCTGGTATCTATGTGAAAGCTATCTGCAAAATGATAGAGATAACGCATGCAGGCATTGCCATCTTGGGTAGCACGATAAACAGCTTTATTCGATCCCAGCGTATCATCGGCACACGTGTCGGAAGTATTGGCATTGTAACCGGTGCGATAATCCGGCGCTACCACCACAAAGCCTTGATTGCTCAATGCATCGGCGCCCGATGTCTGTCCTTCTTTGGAGCCACCGGTGAAGTTGCCCGCATGCAAGGACAACACCATAGGATAACTCTTTTGACCTGTATTTGCGCCCGGTGGATAGTAAATATCGAAGCGAAGACTGTCAACAGGATTGCCTTGCCAATCCAGCAAACCCCATGCATACGCAATATCCCGTGTGGTAATAAGTGCACGTATCTGCGTTTGCGCCGAAGCTTGCAGGCAACAAACAAACAGTAAAAGCAATAAGGTGTAACTGCGTTTATATTTTTTCATATTTTTCCGTTTAAGTGGCAGAATATGCATGGATAAGAATTGGTTGTTTATGGATGAATACTGTCAATTACCTTTTTGAAGCCGGATAGCGTGCGCTGTTCGTCGCTGGTTATATCAGCCCCTATTTTCTTTTGTTCGTACGGGTCGGCAGCGATGTTAAAAAAGCCATACCCGTTGTTGTAGTATTTATAAGCCGAATCCTGCACATACTCTCGTTTAAGGGTGGACGGATATTCAGGATGCGGAAAAAAATAACTGTATAAATACGAACGTCCCGCAAAAGAAGGTTTGAATAAAATGTTACGAAATGACAACCCATCTGTAACGAAGCCTGTTGGCAGTGCTGTGTTAGCCAACCCGGTTAGTGTGGGCAGAAAATCTGTAAAGTCAATGAATGAGTTGCATACACCCGGCGAAATGGAACCCGGGCAGTAAACAAACAAAGGCACATGGGTACCATAAAGGTTTGTACTGCCCATGCCCCCGGTGATACTTTTGTTTTGATAAGTAGAAACAATCTCTGCCGGTGTGCCATTATCGCTCACAAATAAAATAATTGTTTTCTGCTCCAGTCCCTGCGCTCTCACTTTTTCCAATATAGAATCAATCGCTCTATCCATATAGTTTACCATCGAAGAGTAAAAAGATGGATCACTTTTGCCTTTCGAACTTACCCATGTAGCGTATTTAGGATCGCCCGGTACCGGGCTGAAAGGTGCGTGGGCAATAGGGATCGGGTAATAGATGAAAAAGGGCTTATTCTTATTGCTGTCAATAAAATCCATTACATACCGGTTGAAGATATCAACGCCGTATTTGCCGGTAGTCTGATCTGCCGGCAGGTAAGCGCCATTCTGGTAAATCAGGGGGTCTTTATAGGAGGTTCCTGAATCGGATTCTTCTTCATCACCCATTTTAAAAGCGTCCCACACGCAGTACTTGTCGTACCCAAGTGAATGAATAGAAGCATCGCCGCCATCAAACTGCCATTTGCCTGATACACAGGTAGCATAGCCGGCATTGTGCAGAATGTTTGCTATCGTTACTTCCGAAGGATTCATAGAGCCCCAGCGGGTGTAGTTGCGGAAGTTGTATTTTCCAGTTGTCAGCATAAACCGCGAAGGCGACGAAAGCGGCAAGGCGTAACAATTGGTAAACCGCAGCCCGGCAGCCGCCATCCCGTCTAAGTTCGAGGTATTGTAACTCTGCCCCCCATTGAAGGTGGGCACTTCATAACCGATATCGTCTGCGAGAATGAGAATAATGTTGGGTTGCCCGGTGAGATTAGGCGGCGTTGGCACCACAATCGGTGGTTTGGGATCGGGTGTAAAATCAATTTTTGTACAGGAAAAAAGAAGGATTGCACCAATGGTGAGTATAAAAAAAAAGGGATAATATGTAGACGCAAATCTCTCTCTCATAAGAAAACGGTTAGGCACATAACTCAGTTTGTTTGGTATATTGCGAATACGATTCAGCCGTAAAAATATCGTTTTAATACAGGTTAAAAAAATAAAAAAGTGAGTAAACGGTTAAAATGAAGTCTTGCCGCAGACGAGCTATGCAGCTGTAATTGCTAAGTCTTTTATCTCTCAGAATTTTCTTTTTCTTTCCCGCGTTTTATTCGGGTCTATTAGGTGCAGCAATCGAAGCAAATAAAGCAGCAGTATTTTACGTCAAATTCAGGAGCAAAATAAACTTAAAGCGACATGTTAACAAAGCACTATGTATAATGTAAAAGGTTATTCTCTTTTGGTTAAATGACAACAGCAAAATCTCTTCCTTTCGGAGATTAGCTCACTTAAAAAGAGGTAGTCGGTATACCCTTAAATATCCACAGATACGTTTGAAGAAACTGGATTTGTAGCATAACCAGCAAATCAATTTTGAAACAATATACCGCTTCTTTTTGCAAGCTAAATTGAGCTTCTTTTTAACATGCAATAATGGCAAAACGAGAGCTGCGGAACAGCCTTTGCACAGGAATAGCATGCTAACTAATGAACTTGCCGCACCTAATATTTCAACACCGTTTTTACAATCTGAGAAGCTAAGAAAGCAATGGATACCTGGCCGTGTTCTGTTTACGCCCGAGGCGCTTGATGAGCCCTTCGGGCAACAGATTTTTGAGCGTGTGTCGAGCCTTGATCTGCCCGTCGAAATTTTAAAGAACAACCGGCTTACCAACCTCCGTGGCGAAGACGAAAAGGAAACCTACCGGCGCTCTAAAACAACTATGGCAGTAGTAAAAGCACCGCCAAGTGCGTTTAAGTTACAGCCCATTCCACCCAGCGCCGACTGGCAGTTTCACTTGGCACAAGGTTGCCCGGCACATTGCCAGTATTGCTACCTCGCCGGCAGTTTAGCCGGACCGCCCGTGGTGCGTGTGTTTGCCAACCTGCCGGCTATTTTAGAAAACGCAAAGTCATACATCTATCCTCATCAGCCTGCTTCGTTTGAAGCCAGTTGCTATACAGATCCGTTGAGTATTGAGCATCTCACCGGCAGCCTTGCCGAGTGCATCCGTTTCTTTGGTGAGCAAGAGAATGGCAGGCTGCGCTTCGTCAGTAAGTTTGATAATGCAGCACCTTTGCTACACCTCCCCCACAACGGTCATACACGCTGGCGGTTCAGTTTAAATGCTGAGTCAATATCAAAACGATTGGAAGGCGGTACAGCTTCTTTGCAGCAACGCCTGGCGGCTATGCGCCTGGCGGCTTTACCCAAAGAAAAAGGCGGTGGCGGCTACCCGGTAGGCGCGGTGATTGCCCCCATTATGCCCATACCGGATTGGCAGGAGAATTATGTCCGGTTATTCAACCAACTGGAAGAGCATCTTCATTTCCAGCCGGATCTGACATTTGAGTTGATCAGCCACCGTTTTACGCCCGGCTCTAAAGATGTGTTACTAAGCTGGTACCCGAATACAAGTCTTGATATGAGTGAGGAAAACCGTTCTGTCAAGCGCAATAAATTTGGCGGTGTGAAGTATGTTTATGTAAAAGAGATAATGCACGAAATGCGCGCCTTTTTCGAAAGTGAAATTGTGAAGCGGTTTCCGCAGGCGAAGATTTTGTATTGGACGTAAAAGGAAGCCCTCAGCCTCTAAAGAGGGATTAGAAGTTTGTTCATTCCTGGCAACTGCTTTTTAGTTCAACTTAGAATCGAAATAACATTTGCTTACGGTACTCACATTCCCTTTTAAGAGGTAGGGGCTTTTTGCTCTTCGTTCAGCACCTGCCACAGCAAATCTTTTAATTGCACAATACCCTGATTGGTAACGGATGAAATGAAAAGATGCGGAATGTTTGGCGGCAATTCTTTTTCAATCGCCGCTTTCAGTTCGTCGTCCAGCATATCGCTTTTGCTAATGGCGATAACAAAATCTTTCTGTAACAATTCGGGGTTGTATTCTTTCAATTCGTTCACTAAAATATCAAACTCTTTGCGATGGTCGGCACTGTCGGCGGGAATTAAAAACAGCAATGCCGAGTTGCGTTCGATGTGCCTGAGAAAACGATGACCCAGCCCTTTGCCTTCTGCGGCGCCTTCGATAATACCCGGCAAATCGGCCACCGCAAAACTCCTTCCCTCCCGGTATTCAACCATGCCTAATTGTGGTGTCAGGGTGGTGAAGGCATAGTTGGCAATCTTTGGTTTGGCCGCGCTGATAACTGATAATAAAGTAGACTTGCCGGCGTTGGGAAAGCCTACCAAACCCACATCAGCCAATACTTTCAGCTCCAGTACTTTCCAGCCTTCGCTGCCTTCTTCGCCGGGCTGGGCGTGTTCGGGCACCTGGTTGGTAGGCGTTGCAAAATGACTGTTGCCAAGCCCGCCGCGGCCGCCCTGCAACCAGACAAATTCCTGACCTTCCTCTAATATTTCTACCTCTTTGTTATCCGTTTCTTCATCGCGGGCTACGGTGCCTAATGGCACTTCGATGATAATATCTTTGCCGTCTCTTCCGGTGCTGTTGTTCTTGCTGCCATTTTCGCCGTTTTCGGCAATCACGTTTTTGTAATAGCGCAGGTGCAGCAGTGTCCACAACTGACGGTTGCCCCGTAGAATAATATGACCGCCCCGGCCGCCATCGCCCCCGTCTGGTCCACCTTTAGCGGTGAGCTTGTTACGCATAAAATGCCGGCTGCCGGCGCCACCATGACCGCTCTTGCACCACACGCGGATGTAATCTATAAAGTTGTTCTTCTCCATGCGTGTGCAAATATCAGCTTTGTTTGTTTGAAAGGAAGACTATCTGAACTAAGAAGGTAAGATGAACGGGATTAGTAGAATAAGGAATGTAGTGAGGTTGTGCGATTTGTGAAGTTGTTGTGGCGACCGTTATTGCGAGGAACAAATCAATCTATAGCTATCAGAAAAGCGTGCTTGTAAGTGATAAGCGATGCCGTATAAGAAGAAAGAAGTCAGCAGGCTACTGCTTACCAACTTCATCCCTTTTATAGTATAGATTGCTTCGTGCCTTACAATGACGAATGCAGCGGTTTCATCAGGCACGAACTCATCCCTGTTTAATTCTTTGGCGTCTCTGTGTCTCCGCGGTTGAAAATATTTGCTTTGATAAAAGCCCAATTATTTTTGGAATGTTGAACGGAGCGTCGCAAGGGACGATTCATCGGAGCGGTGTCGCTCGTCCCATAAAAAAAGAAAATCACAATTGCAAAAGCCGATATAACTGAACCTATATCTTCAATATCCTTTCCCGAAAATTCCACTCATTTCAACCATTCCGGTTCAGACAAACAAAAATGCCTGTGCTCTCTTGCCCAGGCATTTATTAATCGTTTAAACTCGAAGCCTTATACAATGGTATTTCTTCTTGACAGAACAGCTCTTTTTGAGAGGTTCTGTGTTTTACGGCCACGTTGGATATTCCACAAATCCGCAATACCGAAAGATTTATCATGAGCCACAAAGTGACGGTTGGCTACTGTTTCTTTTACTTCTGTGGTCAGATGGTTGAGTTCTTCTGCACCAATGGTAATGATGGTGCTGTTAATGTTGCTGTTCATACATTTAAATTTTACTTGTTCATTAAATAATAACAAGCCTTCGTTAAGCAACTGTATCTTGAATCTCTGCAGAAGATGAAGAAGGGTTATTAAGTAGCGTTCCGCGGGACAACTGCCTAATCCTTTTCCAGAATTGCAGTGCAAAGGTAGATGTGATTAAACGATTAAACAAATAATTTTTGTTTTAAAGGATGAAGATTATGTTAAACGGTAAAAAACCGCAAATGGTACTATAAATTTACTTCCCTTTGCTTAATAACAACAGTTAATCAGACTCTGTATGAAGATTGCTTTTCATGGTGCGGCACGCACGGTTACGGGTTCTAAACACTTGCTTACGGTAAACGACCACACAAGGATTTTGTTAGACTGTGGCCTGTTTCAAGGTATGGGTGATGCTACAGATGACCTGAACAGCAACTTTGGCTTTGAAGCGAAAGAAGTGAGTTACCTGTTGCTGTCTCATGCTCACATTGACCATAGCGGGCTGATACCTAAATTAGTAAAAGAAGGATTTAACGGAAAAATCTATTGCACTGCCGCCACCCGCGACCTGGCTATGCTATTGCTGCAGGATTCGGCAGACATACAGCGAAACGAAACACAGCTGCGAAATACCCACCGGCGCCGGAACGATAATGTGATAGAAGCTTTGTATTCATTGGAAGATGTGGAACGGACAGCCTTGCTGTTTGAGATCATTGATCTGGATACATGGATTACTATTGAAAAAGGTATAGAGGTATATTATAACAATACGGGCCACATCATTGGCAGCGCAGGCATTACCCTGAGAATTACAGAAAACAGCGAAACAAAAACCTTGCATTTCAGCGGCGATGTCGGCAGATACCGTGATGTAATTCTGCGCTCGCCCCAAGGCTTTCCCAAAGCCGATTTTATTGTTATTGAAAGCACGTATGGTAACAGCCTGCACACCGACCCGCTGGATGCGCTTACTACACTGGGCAGGCATATTAAACATACCTGCGTTGAGAAAGGCGGTAAGCTGATCATTCCTGCCTTTAGCGTAGGCCGCACGCAGGAATTGCTGCATTTTTTAAATCAGTTAAGTATCGAAAACCAATTGCCTGATGTGCCTGTAATTGTTGACAGCCCGTTAAGCTACGAAACCACGCAGGTGGTAAAGAAATACCCGGCTTTATTTAATGACCATTTGCAGAAAATAATGGAGACAGATAATGATCCGTTTGATTTTCCGGGTCTCCGTTTTATACAAGCCGTTGAAGAAAGCAAACAGTTGGAACACAGGACAGAGCCATGCATCATCATTGCTTCCAGTGGCATGGCAGATGCCGGGCGCATCCGGTATCACATTAAAAACAATATAGAATTTGGAAAAAACACGATACTGTTGGTAGGTTATTGCGACCCGCATTCTTTAGGTGGTCAGTTAATGAATGGCGCTAAAGAAGTAAGAATATTGGGCCAGGAATACAATGTAAATGCTGAAGTGGAAATAATGCACAGCATGAGCGCACATGGCGACAGGGACGACTTATGCCGTTATTTATCCTGTGAGGAAATGGGTAGCGTAAGCTGTGTTTTTCTGGTTCATGGTGAGTATAGCGTGCAACAGGATTTTATGGAGAACCTGTTTCAAAAAGGTTATAGACATGTAATGATTCCTGAAATGCACGCTGTATATGGCTTGCATGAATCCGAGGCAGAAGCTGTAGTCAAAACATAGGATGGTTTGCAAATTTTAAGAGAATGCCCTTAAAATAATTTGCCTCTTTACCTGCCGTCTCTTACTTTTGCACTCCCAATAAAAAACGGAGCGTTGGTAAATCGGTTAATACACCTCCCTTTCACGGAGGAATGACGGGTTCGACTCCCGTACGCTCTACCAAATTTTTAAACGCCTTCAAAGCATTGACTTTGAAGGCGTTTTTGTTTTTGCATATACATTGTGAAAAATTAATAATTATCTTAAAATCAACTATTTGATGGTTCGATTTCATCAAGATTTAGCATTTGAAGAAAAGCACCGGTATGTGTAGTTGGGAGATTATAGTTAACACTGTAAAAGCACATAACAATAGCAGCTTCAACTACTAGCGTTTTACGATGTTACCTTCCTGAGAGAAACGGCGTAATGGCGGATGGAAAAGGTAATGTGAGCTATTCCACCAGCGTATCAGTAAAGGATATAAACAGAACGAAATTGTTCTGTATCCTGACCGGGCAAGGGATATATCAACGGGAAGATGGGTGGTAGCAACATTGTCGAGAGAGTAAAAATTTTGAGGCAGGTTGCAAATTACTCATTGTAAAAGAAAGCAGTAACAGCAATGTATACAAGTTTACTGTAAGCGCACTATCAAATAGCTTTTAAATGTTGTCCATGGAAACAAACACTGGTAAGCTGTCAAAAGGATTTATTAAGAGAAAATAAGTTTGATTTTTTTAACCTTAAAGTCTGCTGTTTGCAGCGGACTTTGTTATACGCTCTACTTAGATGGCGTGCTATTCTGTTTTATCAGAAAAGGATCTCTTACCTTTTTTGCACTTTACCCACTTGTTTCTTGACAAAACCTCTCTGCCCGGACTGGACTTCAGGCGAATGGGGCCAATTTACCGAACTATCTGACTAAGACTCCAGCAACTCTTCTCTATCCATAAAGACTTCCTTGCTGCCAAACAAAAAATTTGAGACAAGTTAAAGAGTTGCACCTACACGCACTGCCGGCCACTTTATTGATATTGATAACCTAGCATAAGTTTAGGACGGTGTACTGCAAAAAAAAGTAAAGTTTGTCTAACCCTAAAAGATTTCAATGCAAATAGATTCCATTCGCCACCTGCTGATCCACTTGTTGTCGCTGGCTATTTTCATCGTGGCAAAACGGCTGTTGACAGAAAGCTTGATGTAAATACTTTTGATGTGGCGGCGCACGGTTTCATAGCTGATGATGACTTCGAAATTTGAGTTCTTAACTAACTAGCCAGATGCCCCGGCGCACAGCAATGGGTCAAGACAATGGATAATGATTATACATCTTCTAACAGGCTTATTCGTCTGGATCAATAAACTGACTATAAAATTGTTTAAAGAAGTGTTTTCTCTTACACTGCAACTGTAATCAAGCTCCTGTCCATCATTCTTTTTAAAAGTGTTCCGCCTCCTGCCTGTGCGGATACTGCTGTCGCGCTCCATCTGCCATCGGCTACATATTTACCGCTTGTATACTGGTTAGAAAAACTCCAGAGATAAGGTGAATTTACCGTAGGATGATAGCGCCTGTAACCCCAGCCATTATAGCGTTCCATTTCAAAAAGCATACGGCATACATTCCAGTCCGTAATACGGTCAAGGCGATGCTGGGTAAGCGCATCAACGGCGCTGTCTTCCCAGGTAAAAGGCGGAGTGCCGGAGATAGGCCTGCCGCGTGGTACATGCACCGTTCGGGCAGTAAGCGGGTCGCCATTATGAAGATGCGTGGTAAATCGCAAGGAAGCTTCCATGTTGTGAATGATGCCAATGAAATACCAGGGAATACTCGTTTGCTGCCCTACGGCTTCATACCTCGTTTGGTTGTCGAAGATGCGCTGAATGATAGCATCCACATCGACTACCCGGTTGTCATTTACAGTACAGTTGGTAAATAGTGTGGCATACTCACTGCGGAGTGCATCATAAGTCAGAACCGGACGGTCTTCGGTTAAGGTAAAGCTGTAGGCATTAGCTGTGTTGTCTTCCGATTGCCAGTCTAATAATAAATTGCTATCATAAGATTCATGTGCAGAATTGCCCGAAACGGTGGATGAAGCAGCAGGCAATGGCAAACCATTTTGTTGTAGAAACAGCAGGTATTGTGTAGGATTTAATAAGCCATCAGGTGGGTTAGGTGTTTCCGGCAGATTCCACCACTGCAGGTTGTGATAAGTGTGATCTTCACGCAAAGAGTAAGTTTCAAAATGAAGCATGTCGGTATCGCTTACAAATCCGATTACTTGCCCTGCTGCAACAGTGTCGCCTTCGTGCAGGTTATTTCTTGTTAATGAATCGCTGCGTACTTCCCCATAATTTACGAGGCAACCGGAATGTTCTACCAGAATGCCGTAGGTTCTCTGCCCCGAAGCGGCAGGGTAGAAGTATTGAAGATTAATGATTTTTCCTGCTTCGCAAGCCACTACTTCATCACCCCGGTTGGCAAACAAATCTATACCTACATGCCAGCGGTTTTGGCGTGTGCCTCGGTATTTTCTAATGCTGCCATTGTAGTCGCGGTTATCGCGGTGCGCTAAAAACTTTCTTCCTCCATTGCCAATAGTCGTGTTGTTTATGGTAGTGTACGATACGCGCCGGCCGGCACTGTTAGCGGTTCTCAGCGGCCAGTAACTGCCGGCAGGAGGCGCAGGTGCAAAAGGAACGTTTCTAACCATGAGCGGCTGATGCGTTACCGGCAAAGGCGGAGGCGCGTCTTCCGTAAATTCAATGGATTCGCTTTCCGGAATATAAAATGAATGACTGCTTCCACAGCCGCAACCTTCACTGCCGGCTTCATCATAGCTCTCCGCTGTAATACTCACGGCAGAGAGCCGTTCTGCCATATACATCTGCGGTACGCTGTTATGGTTGGTGGTTCGGGAGCGAACCAGTGTGATATTAGGTAACGCAGCACCCTGAGAGCTGATCTGAGCAGCATTTCGTGCAGTAGAAGTTCCTTCTATTGAAAACAGGTATAACGATTTTGCCGGGTTTGCACTCGCCCAGTTATACCACTCAACGGGGTCTCGTGAAGAGTAGGTACAATCAAATCCCCAGCATTCTTTTATCAGTCCGGCAAAGGGGCTGCCGGTAAGCCTTGCCATCCTGCGCATAGGTTCTCCGCCACCGGAATGGCAGGCAAGGATAATACTTCTCACCGAAGGCGCCGGCCGACCGGTATATAAACTACTGTGTTGAGAAAGTGAGGCTATTACTTGTGTGACAAATGCTGTAAAACCATCGTTGGTAGTAAGGCTGCCTGCCTGCGATAACGGACCTAACGTGGGCGCTACAAGTATAATGTTTTTGCCCGAGTTATTAAGAATTTCGCGGAAGGCAAAATGCGGTCTTTGGTTGATATCCCAGAAGCGGTCAATCGGCAAATCTCTTCCCCGCGATACAAAGCCGCTTTTATGCCCGTGCAGGTAAAGAAGCAAATCAATCTGCGAACGGGTAGTAAAATTTTGAGGAATAAAGATGCCGGTTTTTGGTTCTACATCATACCTGAGCTGTTCAATGCATTCATAAGTGGGCGGTCTTTTGCGAACGCATTCTTTGCGCAGCCCTAAGTCAATATTTACATATAAAGTTTCTGTTGCCGGAGTAGTTTCGCGGCTTAATAGAACTGGCGCTGTACTTTGGTTATCATCTTCCCATTCGTAATCGTAGTCGTCTGAAAACTGCGATGAAGTGTATGTGTTATAAGTGTTGTTCATCTTGTGAGTTTTTTGTCAAAAACAATTGGTTCGTTTAAACGCGCAGCAATGTATAAGTGAGCTAAGCATTAGGCAACTCGAAGTGCATAAAGTCTTTTTGCGTGCGCCAGGTTCCACCCCAGTTCAGCCCTGCACTTTGCAAGGCAGTAATGAGGGCAGAAGGCAGGTTAAGGAAACCGTTGGCTGCGTACCTGTTTAAAGAACGGCGCCTGTTCCGGATGGCTCTTAACAAGCTGCGCGATGTCTGTCTTCCTACCCATTCATCATTGAAAGTTTGCCGGAAAATAAAGCTGGCGTTTATCAGAATATTAGGATCAGTTTCCGCTCCGAAGCCTCTTGCAAGTGCCTGCCCGCATACTGCTTCAATTACTTCTATCTCTTCTCTTGATGTGATATGCGGATTATTGTCAGGATTGATATCAACGGCTTTGCCAAGCGCGTGGTTGGAGAGACTATTAATATTGTTATTAAACGTGCGCGGCACAAATGACCAAGTTCCCCGGTCTAAGGCAAACAAGTTCCCTGCAGTTGTAAGGCTTGTTTGTGCTATGGCTAATGCAGCGGCTAAATCCCGGTGACCGGGAAAGGTGCGGTTGAAGAAAATAATAGAAATAATATTAGTTGTAAAATAAGCGGCGGGGTCTGTTATGCCTTTAGCATTGTATAGCCGTTTCAGGTTAAGATAAGAGCTGTGCGGATTACCTTCAAAACCACCATTGAAATGCCCGTGGATGCTTCTGTTAGCGTTCCACTCACCAATGGCAGATTCGATATAATCTGCCGGATTACCAACGCCCCACCCAACCACTTTATCTCTTGCTGTTTTGTAAGTCTGCGCGCTATTGTAATGAGCATGGATATGAGGATTGGATGTCCATTCGGCTTGTTCTACCGAAGCGGTTGAAGCGCTGGAAGCCGGACTGCCGCCATCATCTTCACTTTCATTATCCTTTATGCTTGCATCCGACATATCATTAAAACCGGAAGCACTTTCAAAGGGTTGCAGCGAAGTTTGCGAATCTCTGAGCAGCGATTTAAACGTAGAACCATTGGCATCTACCCTGCCATCGTAAGCAGGCAGTTGCTTCATTCTCTGGTAATGATAAATAGCCAGTGTAGTGATGTCTCCCTCTTTATTATCAACCTGCCCGGTGATGGGAATAGCAATGCCGGCAGCATTCAGCAACTGCTGTATTTTCGTAACATCTGCCGGATTGTTCTGTCCACCTTTACCCACGGAACCAGTGAGGATGTTATTGAGTATAGGGATGGCCGGAATTACATTCGGAATATTGTTTCCGCTGGGTATCTCGCCACCTGTTTTGGGTGGAATAAGTATTTGTGCAGCAACGAAAGAATGCCAGGCATTTCGCAACGCTGCATCTATGCGGGCAGAATTTTTTTCGATGCCGTCTCTGAAAATCATGATGGGTGTTCGGTTTGGCGCGCGAATAATTTCAGCATCTTTTCCTGGCGGAACTAATAACCAACGTTGCGTACCTTTTTGTCGTGCTACATTCGCAGCTATTGCCAAATCATCTCCATAAATACCAAACAATTGACCTGTATTCATTGCATTCATCATTCCGACAGCATCTGCCGCTGCATCGCCACCTTGCCTGAGCATTCTTTGTAACGAGAACTTGGCTCTTACATCTGTATTTGGATCATTAGGATCAATAGCAGGCCTCGTATTGTTACCTGAAGGTATATTGTTGATAGGTGCCTGTACAGTTGACGGAAAAGGGATGGATGAACCTGGATTAATAACGCCTCCGGTACTCGGAACACGTGTATTTGCAATACCTCCGATACCTGGAATGCGTGTGTTTATAATGTCTTCATTGTATTCTTCAGAATCACTTTCGGACGCATCAGCTAAAGGGTGGCTGTTTGCTCTCACGATAAGTATATTATCCGGAACAGTATAATTGTGGTCGGCGATTCTGAGATGACTTCTTTTGTTTTTACTGTTATCTCCGCTGCCATACACTTCAATATAAACGCCTTTCTTTTTATCTGGAAAAACGTTGGCAGTTTCGTTATCGGATACCAGTTGCGGATTAATGACAACGCCGCCATAATTTTTACCACCGAGCACTGTTCTCATTATCACAAGGTCTCCTGTGCGTGGGTTGTCAGTAAAGCGTTTGCCAGGCAAGGCAACCGGTATAAATTTATACTCATAAGGACTATAGTTGAAGGAATACGAGGGATGAAAATGGCGATACACATCAAAGAGGTTCATTCTTTCTTTTGAAGAAGAATTATAAATAAAGCTGAGTAAATCCGGTTCATTTTCCCATTTGCCTTGTTCTATGCTTTCTAAAAGAGCATCCCCGCACTGCTGGCAATCTTCGTGCAGGTAGGGAGCATGGAACTCCTGCTCGGAATAATCTTCTGCTTCGGTTTGCGGACGCCTGACAGGACGGGTAAGATAATATGTTTCCATGGTAAGATCTTTTGTGTTCGTTAATTTTCTGATGTTTAAAAAACCATTGCCGGCACGTACCTTATCTTCTGCGGATAGTATAGGCAGCAGCGGATCGAGCGATTGAAAAAACAACTGTTTTGTTTTTTCAATGGGTAACCGTTCCGGCAAATACTTTTGAAACAATAAGGCAATGCTTCCGGCTACATGCGGGGCAGCCATGCTGGAGCCGCTTTTAACCGTAAGATCATTAGCCGGTACAAGCGATAAAGAAGGTGCCGATTTGGCTGCAAAAATTTTATATCCTGGTGCCAGCACATCGGGCTTCATTTGTCCGCCAACCGTAGGACCGGAGCTGCTAAAAGCCACAACCGGCTTCGAAGGATTCCGATGATCGTAAGCACCTGCGGTAATAGAATGTATGCCATTGCATACAGAGCCAGTAGTAGTGAATGGTGAGCTTTGATGTGGTGAAAATTTTGCCTGGCTCGCGTCGTTGCGTTCGCAGTAGGCATGAAAAGCGCCTTTGCTAACAACGGTGCCGGTTATTTCTATCATCCATTTTCCTTTCAGTACAGAAACATCAAGGATGATATCAATGTGGTTCAAACCGGTGTTGGGCTCGTGTGAGCGGTGAAAAATATAACCGACAGGTTGGTTTTGATAAGAGATTTGAATGTCATCAAAGGGGCTGGTATCAGCTACTACTTCACCATCCGGCGCTATCAACCGTACCGAAAACTGGTCCTCGCCGGGATACCAGATTTCAACCTCGCTGGGAGACAAATGCCGGCGTGGAATATTCCACTCTATGCCATAGGTTTCGCCTTGCGCAAGTGTATATTGAAGATGGCAGTGCGCGCTGTAATAATTACCCACACTTTGCACAATAGCATAGCCCGGATGCTGTGTTAAAAAGTTATCAAGCGAAAGTTCGACCAGCGACTTGCCAGTATGCGAATCACCATGACTGCCGAGGCTCATGTTAATGACGCAGGGAGCATCCGGAGTATTGGCATGAATAAAATCCAGGGCTTCGTTCAAGCGAACAGAATCGCCAAGCGCAAGGTCGGAGCCGTTTACAAAATTATTTCCGAGCTGAACGCCGACAAGCATGGTTTCTGTTGACACGCCACCTTCGCCAACAACAGGAGTCCCGGCGGCTATATCTACCACGTGTGTTCCATGCATGCCATTGCCAAAAACATCCGTCCTGCCGGGATGGTATCCCAGTGTTGTGTAAGGAGCATTTGTTGCCAAAGCATGGTCAATATTTTCACGGCTAAAAACACAACCATAACCATATTTGTTACCGTCGTAAGGAGCGTTTTGGTCCCATATACATTTGAACCGTGTAGTTCCGTCCGGACGACGCAGATTGGCGTGGGCAAAATCAAACCCCCAGTCAACGAAAGCTGAATAAATTCCTTTTCCTGTATATGGTGTTTCAAAACGACGGGATGGATTGTCGCTTTTTTCAGGTGAAAAAGACGCCTCTTCTTCTGTGTACCTGGTTGCCGGTATAAGCCGGGGCGCTTTTACAGAAAAAGTGTCGGGTGAGTTGTAAACCTCTAACAGATGCTTCCGCTGCACCCGACACGTGATGATATCGCCAAACTGACTGATGACCTGGCAGAAGGGCACGCCGACCTCCGGCTTCTTTAGGCGGACCAGTAACATCAGCACTTCCTCCGGGTCGCCGTTGATGATCAGTTTTAGCCGTGAGTCCATTTTGCATTTTTATACTGGTTACTTTAGCTTCCTTTGCGATAGAACCACACGTTCCAGTTCTGCTATCTTTTCAGTCAGCCTGTCAACTACACTGATCTTATTATGAAGTTCTGAAACGGATGCAGATATATCATTCGCTGCTTTTATCTGCTTATCAAAAAATTCCTGGGCCTTTTCCATCCCCTGTCCGTTCATCTCTTTCATGGTAGTGAACAAGTTGTCGGCAAAAATTTTCGGATCGCTGTGATTTTTTATTTCATTCACCGCATCTTTAATCTCCTGCAGACTTATTATCTGGTTTTGCTGAAACTGGATACTCTGTGTTTTCAGTTCCTCAATAGCTGCTTTGATGTCCAGTGTATTGGCTAACTGATCTTTCCGAAGCTGTTCATTCTCTGCCTTTAATTCAGCGATGCCACTAAAAATGGAAAGAAAATCATTAGCAAAATCTATTGCATTGCCGGCGCCTTTAAGCTGCTGTATAACATTATCGCTTTGCTTCTTTAAATCATCTGAGTAAAGAAGATAAAGCACTAATGGCATCATGTCTTTATTCATACATCTGGATTGATGAAGTTATTTTTTATTCATCATCATCATCATCGGAAGCATAATCAGCAGGGTATTATCAGGTGCAGCCGTAGTTCCGGAAGCCGGTTTGTTACCTAACAGAAGTACCATCATCAGCATCATCATCATGCTGCCGTTATCTCCGCCCGACGAGTTGCCGTTCATCATCATTGGCATCATGGTGAACAGCAGTGTTTTTGTAAGATCAACTTGAACGGGATCCTGACCAGGTACGAGAGTAATATGATCCGTTGGGTGGGTAGTATCTGCCTTGGCAATTGTCAGTGCATCAACATTTAAGGTAGGTTTGTTTATCAGCGTTCCTACCAGCGACATCATCGTACTGCTCGACATCAGGCTATCCTGCGAACGGTCTTTTTTTGCAATGCTTCTGATTACTTTTTCGTAACCATCATCTAACCTTTTGATAGAAGAAGCAATTGTAAGGCTTGATTTTTTAAGATCGTTTACCTGGTTGGAAATGCTGTTCAGGCTGCTTTTCAGTTCAGATTTGGTAACAAAATTTCCGGATGCAGGAGAGGGTCCGCGACCGATACCGCTGCCAAAATTGGAAGGTCGTCCTAACGAAGCAGGAACTCTTACCGGGCGCCTTTTTCTGTTGCGTGAAGCTTCATCAAGAATACCTTCATCGTAGCCCGCTTCATCATAAATGCCTTCGTCAAAAATACCTTCATCAAGGATGCCTTCATTTACATTGAAATCTTCAGTGTCATAATAGTTTGCCATAGTTTTTGAATTTAATTTTTAGAAATCAAGATTTTATTGTTTTTAATTTTAAAATAGCCGGTTTAATGTAGTATTCAAAGTATTCGGGGCTGGGCTGAAAATAGCCGGGCTTGCCTCTGCCTCTGCAATAATTGCAACCCGTGTCTTCTCCCCAGCAATGCGGGCAGGCTCCTATAGCTTCTGCCAGCTGGTCTAAATGTTCTATCAGCGACTGGTAATTATTTTCTAATTGCTGGTATTGCCCAAACAGGTTTTTATTCACATTCTTTTGCCTGATGAGTATGGCTTTTAATTCTTCTGTTTTATTCTCCGGTTCGGTAATGTCATTCTCATTTTCTTTCTTTTGTTTTTGAAATTGCCTGATTAAAGAAAATGATTCGGTGAGGTCAGGTCTTGAGGCTTCAATCTGCCCCAGAAGTGTATCGAAGTCCATAAGATTTATTTTAATAAGCGATTACATCGTAGTTGGGAAGTAATGAGTTTTCGTAGTTGTTAATGTCTTCTATCAGCGACTCGATATAGATGTCTTTGTCCGCTTCAGATTCTATAGGTAAGTTGCTCGAAAAGCCCGCATTATCTGCTTCGGCAATAGCATTCTCGGTTAGCTGTTTCAGTGCTTCCAGCATTTCTACATAGCTGGTTGATGTAGTTGAACCATCTTCCTGAGGTATCTGTAAGCTGGTGCCTGCAGAGCCGGTTATGATACTGGATAGTAAAGACTGTAGAAGCGGTGAGCTACCTAAGAAGCCAAGCAATTGCGAAGCTGCCGCCGTTTGTGCGTTCGATGCTCCTGATGCCCCCGCATTACTGCCGCCATAAGCAGCAACCATCTGTGCTGTACCGGAAGCTACATTAGCGATGCGGTTGCCTGCACCCGGCGAGATAGTATTACCTATATCTCTGCCGGCGTTAATAACATTCGGCATGGCCGCCCCATAGTTGCCACTGGCGATGGAAGTTCCTGCCTGGGCAATGTTGGTGGCAATACCGGCTACTCTATCTCCTGCACCACGATGTATGGCATTGCCAATATCACGGCTGGTATTGATGATGCCTGGTACGGCAGCGCGAAAATTGCCTGATGCTGCCGAGGTGGCTATTCCGCCTATGTTTGAAACAAAACGGTTAGGTTTTGTATGCGTTGCATTGCTGATTGCACCAGCGGCCAAGTTGGCAGCAGCGCCTGCAGCGGCTCCGCCCAGGGGTCCGCCAAATGCAGTACCGGCAACGGTAGCAACAGCCGGAAGCGCAGCTGTAATGATAGGCGCCGCACTGTGAATCGCTTTCTTTAGCCAGCTTCCAAATCCTTCCATGAAGCTTTCTACTTCTGCCGGGCTTAACCGTGCTAAGCTGTCGTATATAATATCTTCGAGTTGTTCGTCGGACAGATGTTGATAGTCTTCGGGAAATATGGCTCTGATACCGGTTCTGTATTCATCTTCGGTAAGATAAATACCCCTGTCGTGAAAGTCTTGTAGCATATCGTAATTGTTTTAATGGCATTAAAAACTGTTGCTACCTTTTCATCTGCCGGTGTGGGTACAAACGACAGAATTTGGTTGTGAAAAGCGGCTGGTTACAGATGTGGCGGGAGTGATTATTTCTTTATGGCCAGGTAGAAATTAATAGACTCAATCGCTCTACAATTATAATCTGATGTAAATGTAGAAATTATGAAAATTGGTAAAAACGGCGATAACGTGAATGATGCCGTAAACTACGTGAAGACAGGTTTGGGAAACGTGAAAGCAAAAAAAATCATTATTTTCCGATGGCGTTGAAGGCAGTTAGCGAAATGCCATGTTTAAGTTTAATTGAAATTTTAAAATCAAATTCAAAAGACTGTTCGTTATAACTTCCTCCCGAAAGCCTTTTTATATTCACTGCACAAAAGCGCCCGATCCGCGTGAACCTTTCGCAGGGTAGTTGCGTAAGAAAATCTTTCAGAGTGTTGTTTCGAATCACCCGCTTGACTTTATCATCGTTAGCCAAGTATATTTTTACCCAGTGATCACAACTTTCAATTAAGATAATATCATTTGCACGGGCGTAAACATACTCTCCGCTTTTTATAAAGAATCGAAAGAGTTTGAAAGAGACAGGTAAGTTTTCGGTAATGAGAGATGGTGGCTCTTCTCTGTTTTCAGTTGTAAAGTTGTTGGCAAACATGGCTTTAAGCTTTATATAAAACGTAGTAGTCGTATAAAATTTATGAGGGGAAAGAAGAATTGGGAAAATATAAAATAAGGTGTTTACGAAGTTTTCAGTTGATTCGTTAGGTATATCAAAATACCTAAAAATATTCTTCAGTCAAAATAATAATGATTTTCTTTTACTTTTTTCTGCACCTTGTTTTTTGTCTTTGTGCAATGTTTATAATTATCGTATTCTAACGATTTATGCAGTTAAACAACTTAGGTTATGAGATATTAAACAGGATGACATCAGCTTCTCTTTTGCTAGACAATGGGTTGGTTTGCACGTAATCGTACTTGGTATCGCCTGCTGCTATCAGAGAGTCGGCACTCAATCTTATCCGGTCATTATTATTTTTACCTGGTTCCACTAATTCGGATAGAGGGTACGATATAACTTACTCGGATAAAACTAAAGAATATTTCGGCTTTGCTTGCGAACATAATCTCAAAGATTCTTACCAAAATCAACAACAATATCTTTCTGAATTGTGGTGAGGCATGGCACAATGATATCTTCTTCAGAAACTATCACGTTCTCACAATATCTTCAAATCATGTGTAAGCCCTTAATGAAAATATAAGAGTATCCAGTTGAAGATTTTTTTGGTATTTAAGACCAATAGTTTAACTGTTGACAATTGGTTCACAGCAATTTTTTAAGATGAATGTTTACGTTTCCATTGCTTTATTTAACTCTTGCATTATTTTTTTATAATCGTCTTTAGAGAATTGTAGAATTTGCCTAAATCATTCTGTTTATTAAAAGGTTAAGTCAAAAATGCAGATTGCCCTTTGAAAGCTGTTAGTAATACAATTTTTGAGGATCACATACTTGTTTAATCCAGTAGCTCCAGCTCAAATTAGTGGACATAGCCAGTAATCTGTTAGCTACGTTCGCAATTGAAAGGATTTTATTTGACCATAATCTTTTTGTTTCGTCGTTTCGAATAACGTCGGAAAAAAGATTCATCATATTACCTCTGCTTCTTAATTAAAACCAAGTAATTGCCAAATTATTTCGACAAATAATGATAAAATCACATTTTTAAATTAAAAAGATTTAGGTTCACAATCTTCATCTTACAGTTGTTTTCCAGTTTCTTGAAATTTAATACAATGAAAGCATTTTCCTTCTACACCGTTGTCTTTTAGCACTGCTATCCGGTATTCGGAGTGCTTAGTTTAAAAAATTCAAATTTGAGATCTTATTCAGGTCATCCATCAACCAGTTCGACATTTGTTCCGCAGGGACTACTAAAGTTTTGAACTCCTTCAAGATGTTGATTTTGAAGGAGTTTCTATTTTGCTTAGGAAATCACAAAATACCGAGTGTCTTATAATCAACTATTTAGTGGTTCGATTCCCGTATAGTGAGTTCACTTCCTCTACGCTTTTGCTCAGTTCTGCTCTCTTTAGCATAAAATATATCGGTTGTATGATTAAATATCGCCCGATAAAAGCTACTTTTTAGCCTCGCCACGCTACATAGTTCCGTATACTTCCGGTTGTCATTGTTCGGTATGTACACTATATCTTCTGGATGAAAAATTCCCTAATAAAAGCTAAAGAGCTAACAGAATCTGGTAGCGTTGAGTAGAAAGATGTTTTACAGATAAACAGTAGAGTCACTTAGAAGCTTTTTTTTTGAAGATAGTTACTAATGGATTGTGCTACGTTGTCGATTTAAAGATTGATATTACTCAATGAAAAACCATCTCCAGTTCTTCGAGGGTTTTTCCTTTTGTTTCCTTTACTTTAAAATACACAAAGATGCCGCCGATGAAGCAGATGGCTGAATAAATGTAAAACGTTTTATCGCCAAGTTTGTCGAACAAAATCGGGAAGGTGAACACGAGTACAAAATAGGCAGCCCATAAACTGATGATGGCAATGGAGATAGCTACACTGCGCACGTTGTTTGGAAATATCTCAGATATTAATACCCATGTTACCGGTGCTAATGACATGGCATATACGCCGATGGAAGACAATAAAAACCAGGACACTTCTGTAGAGCCTGCCGCTAACATGCGCATGACAACGATGTATAAAATGCCTAAGCCAACGGAGCCAAAGAGCATTAAAGGTTTGCGCCCGAGTTTGTCGACCAACAGCATGGCGAGTATGGTGAAAACGAGGTTGACAACACCTATAAAAACGGTTTGCAGCAGTTGATCATCCTGCGATACACCGATACTTTGAAAGATGCGTGGGGTATAGTTAAACACTACGTTGATGCCACACAACTGCTGAAATACGGCGAGACCGATACCTACCATTACGGCGGGCAATACTCCTTTTTTAAAGGCAGCACCGTAGCCTTGTTTTACTGTGCTATGGCTGGTTGATTGGATAGATGCCAGAGTGGTTTGGGCAAAACTTTCGTTACCTATTTTCTTCAGGATTTTTAATGCGTCTGCTTGTCTCGAAACATTGACGAGCCAGCGTGGGCTTTCGGGTAATACCCAGGCGCCGATGAAGAACAAACCCGATGGAATGGTACCCAAACCGAACATCCATCGCCAGGCATCATCACCCATATTGCGCAGGGAATAGTTTACCAGGTTAGTAATTAAAATGCCAGTTACAATGGTCAGCTGGTTGATAGCCACCATTCGTCCCCGCACTTCAGCCGGCGCAATTTCGGCTATGTACATTGGTGACAGCATGGACGCCATACCCACACCAATGCCAGCTAAAAAGCGGGACGAGATGAAGACCCCTTTGTTGATAGAAAATGCCATGAATAAAGAAGAGATAAAGAATAGTGCAGCCGCTACCAGCAAGCCGCGCTTGCGCCCAAACTTATCAGCAATTTGCCCGGCAAGTAAACACCCGGCAATAGCACCTAAGGCAAGACTGCCGGTGGCAAATCCTTCCCAGTAAGCCGTTAATCCAAACTGCTTCTGGAGAAATGGCAAGGCACCGGAAATAACGGCAAAATCGAACCCGAACAGGTAGCCGCCCAAAGCTGAGATAAATGAAATGCCGGTGATATAGGTGCTGTTATAATTCTTCATTGGTAAGACTTTGTATAGTATGCAAATCGATGGACTGCGTGGGATTGAAACTTGCTGTTGACATGTATTTTTCAAGGCTGTATAAAAGCTGTTTCGCTTCCGGACGCTGCGCGAGATTTGAGGTAAGATCAATACCGGAAACTATTAGTTTTCCTTTGCCCGCTTTGCATTCGAACAGCAAGCCTAACGGGCGTGCTGTGAACCAGTCATCAATCACTCTTACGATGGGCTGAGTATTTTTTGAAAGACTATCCAATAAAATTGCGTTGGAATGCGACATGGCATCCCACCATTCGAAACCGGAATAATAATCGGTAGGAAAATACTGCAACGCCGGATGTTTGGGATTGCATAAAATACCAAGCGTTTGCGGCGCCTGTCCGCCCGTCCAGGCTGTGTTCCAGAAGATGCTGGAGAAGCCAATGGCAATATCGCCGCCTTTGTTTTTAGCCAGCGAGCCTTGTTTTAAATTAAGCAGAACGTTACCACCGCCGTTTAATATTTCTATCGCTTTATCATCTAACAATTGCGTGGTGTAAACATTCTTTACGTCGGGCAGTTGCTTTGGATAGACGTATATCTCCCAACTGTTTTTATATCCTTCCACAGTTACTTCTACCGCCAGCTTTTCGGGTGTTGTTATGGATGATAAAGATGTTTTGATTTCACCCATGCTGATGCCATTACCAAATGGAATGTTGGATGCATTTAATTCACCATGAAACAAGATGTTGCCTTTGCTGTCTTTTATCTGCCAAGAAGCATTGCCATTTTGTATTTCGCGGCTGCCGTAGTTTGCCACTTCTACTTTGGCTGACAGTGTTTCGTCGTTGTTATAAATCATTTTAGTAAAGCGCACTAAGGGTACCACACTATTGCAGAAGCGATTATACTCTTTTGCATTGATGTATCCTTTGTCGCCCCACATAGCATTTACCACGCCCACCAACGCGGTACCTTGCCCCGGAAAATCATTTAAACCCAATAGCTGGAAACCACCAAAACCTTTGGTTCTTAATGCGGCTTCTATATCGGCTTTGTAGCAGAGTGCCTGCAATTTTCCCGATGCTAAAAGGAATGAATCTTCCAGGTGTTGCATGCCGTGCTCTTTCAGAAAATCCCTGAAAATTTCAAAGTTTTTGGCTTTTAAAACACCGGTATACTTTTTTATTTCTTTGAAGTCGGGATATACGCACCATTGCCCGATTTCGTGGCTTACCGTTGGGTGTTTCCATTTTGAAATGATCTTGTCCCAATCATACATTGTTGATGGCGGCTGACTATTAATAATGCTTTTTAATCCATCGCCCCAAGCCTGTATGCGCGGATCGGATGTGCTGTTATAATCGTTATCATCAATTACCGGCCAACCGCTGGCAGAAGTATACAAACGGCGGCTGTCTTTCGCTTTCCAGTAGTCAACAAATTTTGTAAGATATCCTTTGTAGTCTTTGCCGGCAGGCTCGTTGCCATAAGTAAGCATACAAAAGGAAGGATGGTTACCGAAGTTGTTTACGATACGTTCGCTTTCGTTATAAATAAACGTATCGAGCGCCGTGCCGTTGCCTATAGTAGCGCCCTGGTTAGCCCAGGAAGAACATTCAATTTGCAGGTAAAAGCCAGCGCTGTCTGCTGCATCAAATGCCACTTCTGGCGGGCACCAGGAATGGAAACGGAGATGATTTAAACCATAGGATTTTGCCACCGAAAACATGTGTTTCCAATAAGCACTTTCTGTTGATGGATAACCGGTAAGCGGCGTGACCGCACATTCCAAAGTGCCACGCAAAAAGGTAGGCCGACCATTGATAAGGAACTGCGTGTTATCGGTTGAGAAATTACGCATGCCGAAGGCAACCGTTGTTTTATCGCTTCCGCCTGCGGATTGTAAGTTGATGTGCATGTTGTATAAAGCGGGATTGAATTCATCCCACAACTGAGGTTTATCGCCCATGTTGTAAACGAGGCTGATGGTACCACTGTCTTCCTTCAACTCTTTTTCAACAGACATTGATTTCAGAAGACTTGCGGTTTTGTTGCCGGATGTGGCTTGAAGGACAACAGAGGTTTTTAATGATTTGTTGTCGTTTTTTTTATAACTGATCAATATCGTTACCTGTTTCTTATTTACGTCGGGAAACAGCTTTACGTTTTCGATGTGTAATAAAGGCTTTTCGATCAATGCTAGTTTACCAACCATTCCGTTCCAGTTGGTTTGTGTATGATCGGAAATGCTATGCGAATTGGGACCGGGATTGACTTCGTGAACCCGGTTATCTATGCAAACGGTGATGCGGTGTTTGCCGGGCGTTAACAACAATGATAAATCGTACTCATGCGGCGTTCCGAGGCTCATACAACTACCCGTTTTTTGATCATCGATCCATACGCTAGATTTCCAGTGGCATCTCTCCAGAAACAAAGAAATGTACTTGTGATTCCATCCCTGCGGAATGGTAACTTCTTTCTGATACCAAGCGGCGCCTTTATAATATTTGGTCGGCTGCAGCCAGAACGGAACTTTAAAGTTTTCAGGCGTTCTATACTTAGCATACTGCGGTTTTGTAAAAAAGGAAGAATCAATAATATCGCCCGTCCATGGTGTAGTGATAGAGATATCATCACCCATGTTATTGGTAGTTAACGAGCCAGGCAGCGTGATAGCATCACCTAAAGATTTATTGAACCACTGCTCCTGCTCGCCAATATCTGTTCTATCTAGTTTAACATGCCAGGTGCCTGCAAGATTAATGACATCAGGCGTTAATGATTGCGCAAATACACTAACAGAGAATAGCAACAGAAGCGTAAATAATAGTTGGTACTTTTTAAGTGACAGCATGCAAATCGTTTTATTTATTAGTGATTCCGAACGCGTATATCGTAGTTGAATTATACTCTTCGCCGGGACGTAAAATAGTATCCGGAAAATGAGAGTGATTCGGGCTATCAGGGAACGCTTGTGTTTCCAAAGCAACAGAGCTATGCTTTTTATAAATTATATTTTGTGCACCCTTTACAGAACCATCAAAAAAGTTAGCGGTATACACCTGAATAGCAGGTGCCGTAGTGAATACATCCAGTTGTCTTCCCGTTTCATCTTCCTGCAAATGTGCTGCGAGAACAAGTGTATCAGAATTGGTATGCTTTAAAATAAAGTTGTGATCATAGCCTCTGTCCTCTTTTAGCACCTTACTATTGATGTCTGTACAAATCTTTTTTTCGGAACGAAAATCGAAAACAGAATTGTCAACATTTACCCACTTTCCTGTCGGTTGATTGTGCTCATTTTTTTCCGTGTATTCATCGCTGTAAACAGTTAAGGAATGATTTAAAACAGAATTATTTTCGAAACCCGTCAGGTTGAAATATGAATGGTTGGTAAGGCTTACCGGAGTGGCTTTATCTGTTACGGCTTTATAATGAATGATAAGTTCATTTTTTTGATTTAAGATGTAGGAAACGGATACGGCAAGTGTACCGGGAAAACCTTCTTCGCCATCTTTACTGATGTATGAAAATTGAACCCCAGCTTCCGTTTCATTGTTGAATATTTGTTGAATATTCCAAACTTTTTTGTCGAACCCTACCCTGCCGCCGTGTAAATTATTTACACCATCATTCATTGTAACATGAAAGGTTTCCTCATCAATTTTGAAAGTTCCGTTTGCAATCCGGTTGGTATATCTTCCTACCACGCAACCGAAATAAAATGTATTGTGTTTGTATTCTACAATTGTTTTAAAGCCAGCCACAATGTTCTTTACGACACCCTTTTTATCCGGCGTCTTTATTGATAAAATGATGCAGCCAAGATTGGTGATTTCAGCTTCAACAAAATCATTTTTTAGCGTGAATGAATACAATTCCTCTCCCTCATATAACCCATGATAATGCCGGGTAAGATTTATTATTTGTGTTGTTGTTGGCAAAATAAAAAATTACGCAGGATAATGAATGCCTGTTGTATTTTGAATTAAATGGATCATGCGCAAATAGGTAGCTGCGCCCTGGTGATTGATGTCGTTTTGTAAAACGCGATTCAGATAATCAGAGCCTTTGTCGTAATTACCCAATCCAATGTTGCCAAGCCCTATAAGGTAATAGCAATGCAGTTTATTACGCTGGTTTAGGTCAATATCAAACACCAACATATCCGGCAACGATACCGCAAAATAATCGATGTGTATGTCATCGTTCATATGCACTTCGCCAAAGTCAATCAACCGCTTGCATATTGTTTGAGAATGTTCAGGCTTTTCTAATTTCATCCAGGCTAAGGCCTGGTAAAATATCTTATCCGGTTGCGGGTCGTTATAATAAATCGCCTGCACCGGCTCACTGATTCCTATTGTTGCTTTTTCAAAAAACGCAATTGCTTTCTCACGCATTCCTAAACCTTCACAAGCGCATGCCATTAGGTAATCCAAGTCGTTTTCCTGTGCTCCATATAACTTCCCTTCTCCCAGGTTATCAGGAAAATACCTGGCTTCATTAAGCAGCGATATCGCTTCCTCAAATTGTTGATTCAGGACAGCTTGCTTTGCAAGCTCCGTATGGCATAACAGGTATTGACTTGTCACTTTTCCTTCACCACCTTCCCAGGGATGAAAATGCCGTAACTCCAATAAATTTTTTGCAGTTTGATAATCTTCGAGGTTGTTGTATAAGGTAATTCTTTCGATGTATAAATCATCCCGTTGCTCAACAAGCAACTCATAGTTTTGAAAAGCCTGCAATCTTTCGGAAAACGATTTCCCTAATAATTTATACAATTGATCCAGCTCCATAAAAACTCTTGCATCGTTGTTATCCAACGCAAAAGCTTCTTCCAAATATTGTAACGCCTTTTGCTGATCGTTTCTTTTATTGTAGTAAGCAATGGCAAGATTTCGATAAGGTGTAGCAAAATATTGATTTACCGCAATCGCTTTCTCCCAGCATGTTATGGCTTCGTCGTATTGACGTTTATCGTACCAGAGATTGCCTAAATAATAGTAGGCTTTGGCATCCGAAGGATTCATGGCAACTGCTGATTGCAGAATACCTATTTCTTCTATTTTATTTGGAAACACAAGCGCATTATTGCCACAGGCAGCTTCGCGGTAATGTTTGATTGCTTTTTCAAAATCATTATTTTTTTCGTGAAGCCAACCCAGGTAATAATGTGTAAGTGACTTATCTACATCATCATTTTTTACTTCGCTTGCATAAATGGTGTAGCTGCTTAATAAAGTCATCGCATCCTCATATAAGCCAGCGTGTGCGTATTGCAAAGCCAGTTCAAGAAAGTTATTTTCAGCATAACGCATCAGCCTGAACAGATCATGCAAATATGAGCTTTGCTCTTTCTTATTTAATAATGATTCTGCCAGATATTTTTCATACAGGCAACCAAAATTGAAGGCATCAATACGTATGCTTTCATTGCATAAGACAATACATTCTTCAGGTAAATTTTTATGTCGCAACAAAGCGGCTTTCAGATGCCTTGTAGTATTACTGTGATAATTTTTTATCAATGATTTTTCTGCCAGTTGCGATGCATCATTTACTCTGTTCTCACGCACTGCGATTCTCGCCAGCCATAAAAAAGAGGCATGTTGCCAGGCATCATTCCAGGTAGCCTTATAGAAAGCATCATATGCTTCCTTGTATTTATCCTGATAAACTAAACTCAACCCAAAATTATAATATGGTTCGCCATCATAAGGATTCGGATTGCGTTTGATAAGCGTAGAAATGGCAGTTTTGAAATAAGGTTCAGCGTTTGCAAATTGTCCGCGACGCAGCAGCAGCAAGCCTTTCGCATTATTGCAACGCGCATCGTTTGGACTTCTTTTTAACCCTTCCTCATAATAATCCATCGGGTTGAAAGTAGCATGACGGTATTGCTCCAAATGCAAGCCGTTTAGGAACAAATCTTCTACCTGTTCTATCTCTGATGGCAATTTGGCTGCAATAGCCGGAGAAGGAATTTCTTCTTTATTAAGAGGCAAAGGCTGATATGAGACCAGTTCACCTTTCTCGTTATCCAGCACACTTACTTTCCAATTCTCTTCTTCGCCTTTTTGAGATACCGTAAAAGCTTCGGAAAATATGTTGGCAGGTGAAAGATTTATAGTGAATCTTTTTACTTCTTTTCCCTCGTTCCAAACAACAATATCAGCGTTGTTATATTCGGAAGTAGCGTACACCTTTATTTCTATTGTATCATCATTCCATTCAATATTTATTGCGGCTTCTTTGGTTGCATTCTTTACATAACCAATGCCGGCATAAGGCATGAAATATTGCGTGAAGGTTTTAATTTCATTCGGCTGCATCCACGAAAAATCAGGTTGATTATCGGTGAAGATGCCGGTCATCAATTCAATGTAAGGACCATCTTCATCCGTTAATTGTTTATCCCACGCATAGCCAAAATCTCCCTTGCCCCAGGTCCATTGCTTTTTGCCCGGCGAGAAGTGATGATCGGCAACATGCAACATACCGGCCTGCGTATCATTCTCATAACAACCCATAAAATTATATTGCGATTGTATAGCCATATACGAGGTGGGTACCGGTATATTTTTATACTTCGAAATGTCATTTCCGGGTGCGTAATTAACTTTGTAATAAGTACCGGTCGCAATGGGAAAATCACTTACATCACGCTTGCCATGGTCAAACACAGCATACACATCGGGTGGAAAAACAGATTGATAGTCGTCATTGACTTTTACAGCAGGATTTGCCCACCATAAAAACGTTTGTGGAAACGACGTGCTGTTAAAGAGTTGCCCTTTGATTTCCAAATAAGCTTTGTCTTTATACAATGTAAAACCTGCCATTCCCTTGGTGCGAAACATCAATTCTGTTTCGCTTACCCACACGGTTTTGCTGCCGTCTGCAAACTCTTCAATGGTAAAATCAACAGGACTGAACGTGCTTGGGCGATGATGTTGTGGCCAGTTAAATTCAATGCCACCCGATATCCATGGACCAGCCAACCCAACCAAAGCAGGCTTTATCACCTGGTTATAGTAAACAAAATCCCGGTTCTTTACTTTATCATAAGCCCGCTGAATTCTGCCACCAAGCTCAGGCAGAATCATAATTTTCAAGTATTGATTTTCTATAAAAACCGCTTCGTATTCTTTGCTTATTTTTTCGTTGCTGATACTTTCAATCACCGGATGCGGATACACCACTCCACTGCTTCCCTGGTACACCCGCTTTTCAAGAAACATTGGATTTTTTTCCGGTTTTCCAGTTTCGTATGTAGGTATAGATATTCGCTCTACCCATGCTTTTACTTTCATAATAACCAGTTGGTTCTTTAGTTAACTACTTCCCTTTTGTTTCGCATTAAATAGATCTGCACACCACTGTAAAATTTATTGTTTCACGAGTTGTATTACTGCACTCTCGTAATCATTGTACATGTCAAACTGCAACCCGGCTTTCATCAGGTAATCACCGCTGAATGTTTTGCCTTCATAGTCTTTTAGACGCGTAAAACTGCCTTTGTTCACTTCGGTTACTTTATACTGTGCATTGGCATCCAATCCTCTTAATTCCAGCTTCGATTGATCCGGATAAGGCTCTTTCTTTTGCAGAAAAGAAAACACCAAAGCGGAGTCTTTGTTCTCACTCACATACATCAGCGCAGTGCGATTATTTTCATAAGGTGATAACAATCTATATAAATCACCCTGCAGCACGATGTTCCTGATTTTCTTGTATGAAGCAATCGCGCCAATGGCAAATGTTCTTTCATCGGCAGTCAGTTTATCAACGCGATAATCCAAACCTAACCGCCCGGTCATGGCAATATCAAACCGGAACTTCAGAGGTGTAATTCTTTCGTCGGAATGGTTGGGCGTAACGTGAGCCGCTAAACCAACAGCCGGGTAGAAATATTCAAGCCCCCATTGAATTTTAATTCTGTCTATCGGGTCTGTATTATCGCTTGGCCAGTATTCCTGGAAGTAAGGCATCGTAGCATAATCCATTCTGCCGCCGCCGCCGGAGCAGACCATCATATATACATCCGGATATTTTTTCCGGAAGCGTTGTATAATGTTGAGTAAAGCAGTTGGATAATTGATGAATAGCTTTGATTGCTGCTTGCCCAGGTACGATGAACCTGCATTTGTAACATACCGGTTGCAATCCCACTTGATATAGCTGACGCCCTTATTTTGCAACATCAGGTTGTCCAGCACGCTGTACACATAATCCTGCACCTTCGGATTGGTGATGTCGAGGATCAACTGGTTACGGGATAAATTGAGGTCGCGATGCTGAGCGCCAATTACCCAATCAGGATGTTTTTCGTACAGTTCGCTTTTAGGATTCACCATTTCCGGCTCCACCCAGATACCAAATTTTAAATTGTTTTGTTTACAGAGATCGGCTAAGTAAGATAATCCATGTGGCAGTTTTTTGTGGTTCACTTCCCAATCACCCAAGCCTGCATCATCGTTGTTGCGGGGATATTTATTGGCAAACCATCCGTCGTCAAGTAAAAACAATTCGAAACCCATTTCACCTGCATTCCTGATGATATCTGACAGCTTTTTTTCATCAAAATCAAAGTAGGTGGCTTCCCAGTTATTCAGCAATACATCGCGGCTGTCATACCCATTTGCAATCCCATATTTTCTTGCCCAGCGATGAAAATTTCTTGTGGTTTCGCCTGCACCGTTTTTACTGTAGGTAAACAGGAAGCCGGGTGTGGTAAATGTCGTATCAGCTTTTAATGTATACTCTGATGCAAAAGGATTTATACCTGCCGTTACCTGCAGGTTATTGTAATGATCTTCGTTGAACTGCAACTGCCAGTTTCCCGGCCAAGCAAGCGTACCGGCAATCACTTCGCCATCATCCTCGTGCAGTTTTCCATTCAGCGATAAAAGAAAGGATTGATTCGTACGCAAATCTGTTCTCACTCCCAGCTTGGAATCAATGGTTTTGATTCCTTCGGAAAGTTTTGTTTCAACAAGGTTGAATTCATTTGCCCAATCGCCGTAGTAATAGGAAAGATGTGCATTGGGTGTTTTAAAATTGAGCGATGAGGAAGCAAAATCATACAACGTTACAGAACCTTTTTCTTTGTGGCTGAAGGTCATCCATTGCTCAATCATGTTTTGCTCGCGATATACTTTATAAAACAGGTTTACTTCATCGGGATAGTACTTATCTTTTAAAGTAATTTTTGTAAGGCTTATGTTGCTGTCTGTTCTTTCTGTATTATCACTTGTGTACACAAGGTCTGTAGTCAGGTTGCCATCAGCGTGAGTAAGGCGCAGGGCAAAATTGTCCACCTCATCGCCATAACCGGCATACACGGGCTTGCTGTCGTGCACGTTTTGGGATGCCATTTCATCACTGCTTATTCTGGCGCCGAAATATAACTGCTTAAGCATTGAATCTTTACCTACACTAAGTAGCAAAAGGTTGTCTTTTGTTTCGATGCGAATTGTTTTTTGTGCCGATAAACTAATTGATAAGCCAATCCACATCCAACATAGGACAGTTTTTAGACGCCAGTTTGTTTTGTATTGAGAAAAGCTTCTCTTCGTTTTGAATAGCAATGCAATCATTATTATTATTTTGACTCAGTCAGACTTTGACTTATAAGAATGAAATCAAAATTCGACTTTGCCGAATAGAAAAAAAATAGTGAATTTTATTGTAACAATGGATTATTTAACGGTTGCTGTTTTGCCATATGAAAATTACTAACGAAAGAATCAAACATGGCTTTAAAGGCCAACGGATGATTGTGTTGCCACAGAAAATCGTCTCCGATTTTCTTATTAAAGACCTGTTGACAAAAAGTATTTACATCACTGATATCGGGTATTATCCCAAAGCCATTCATCACTATATTGAACGCGAAAAAGGCATCAATCAAAATATACTTATCTATTGCGTAGAAGGTTACGGATGGGTTGAGATAAATGAAAAACAAATTTCGATTGAGCCATCGCAGTACATTATTATCCCGGCAAACCAGGCACATATATACGCAGCTGACGATAATAATGCATGGACTATTTATTGGATTCATTTTGATGGCATTCTTGCCAAACATGTAGTTGACCTGATCATAAAACACTCAAAAGATTACAAGCCCTATCTCGGTTACAATGAGAACAGGATAAAACTGTTTGAAGATATCTATTCGCAGTTGGATAATGGATATAGCGATGATACATTGCGCTACGTGAATATGATCTTCTATCACTTCCTGTCATCCTTATTATACGAAGAGAAATTTAATGGAATAGAAGCCAGCCAGCTCAATGTTGTTTCTGCATCTATAAACTTCATGAAGATGAAATTGGATGCCGTTCTTTGCCTGCATGAATTAGCAAATACATCCCATCTTTCGGTATCTCATTTTTCAACCGTTTTTAAAAGAGAAACCGGTTATTCTCCTATTGATTATTTCAACCACCTGAAAGTGCAAAAGGCTTGTCAGTATTTGATGTTTACAAATATGAACATCAAAGAAATTTCATTCAGCCTCGGCATAGAAGATCAATATTATTTTTCAAGAATGTTTGCCAAGCTTATGAATATATCGCCGAAAGAATACCGGAACCGGAATAGGAGTTAGTAAGCCGCAGAGAAATATAAAAAAAGTAAATTACCATGACAAGGATAGAACTGTTTTCGCCTTCATCATTATAAATCCAACCAAAAAATAATCCATCTTTTCGAATAAAATATCCATTTAAAAGGCTTGCGGATGTTTGTTATTTTGGAAACAAATCTTTCGCTTATGCCAATGAAATTTTATTTTCTAAAAAAGGTTATGCTTATTACACCAAAGCAAGCCTTGTTCTTCCTCTTCAGTTGTTTCTATATCAGCGCCTTTGCACAATCCGTACAGGTAACCGGCGTTGTGGTAGATGAAAAAAATGTTCCGGTAGCGGGCGCCAGCATTAAGGTAAAAAACACCAACATCGGTGTAGCGGCTGATAGCTCCGGCAAATTTTCTATTATGGTGCGGGACAAAAATTCTATACTAATCATTACAAGTGTAGGGTATAAAACAAAGGAAACAAGCATCCCGCAAAGTGGTGAAATAACAGTGCAGTTATTCAATGACAACAACACATTAAACGATGTGGTTGTGGTTGGGTATGGTACACAAAAAAGAACATCAGTTACGGCCGCTGTAGCAAGCCTGAAAGGTGATGAAGTAACCAAAGTGCCAGTTGCCAACCTAAGCAATGCACTTGGCGGCCGTGTATCGGGTGTTATTTTTAAACAGGATGGTGGTGAACCCGGTAACGACGGTGCGAACATCCTGATACGTGGCTTCAGCACAACGGGCAATACAGCTCCTTTAATCGTTGTGGATGGTGTACCCAGAAGTTTTCAGCAATTAGACCCAAACAGTGTGGCCAGTTTTACGATACTTAAAGATGCCGCTGCAGTAGCGCCTTATGGCGTGGCAGGTGCCAACGGTGTGATACTGGTAACTACAAAACACGGAACAAGCGGCAAACCGCAACTCACTTATAATGGCTACTATGGCTGGCAAAACCCAACGCAGCTACCCAACATGGTAAACTCGTATGAGTATGCAGTGATGCGTAATGCAGCAGCAGCAAACGAAAACGCGGGTGCTGTATATGGCGATTATGCTTTGCAAAAATTTAAGGATGGTTCCAACCCGGATTTATATCCTGTTAATGATCCCCTGCATACGATTATCAATAAAAATGCCCCGATGATGTCGCACAACCTGGCGGTTTCCGGAGGCAGCGATAAAATAAAATATTTTGGTGCGTTTGGATACTTATCGCAGGATGGATTGTGGGGCCCCACCAATTACAAACGCTTTAATCTAACTTCCAATGTTGATATCCAGGTAACCAATTCAACCAAGTTCAGTATTGGGCTCAATGGAAGAGCAGAAGACAGAAATTACCCTGGTGTTTCGGCAAGCAACATCTTTTACCAATTGTATCGCACACCACCTGTTGCACCTATATTATTTAGTAATGGTCAGGGAGGGTCTTATATTGGTCGCACAGCTTATGGTAACGTGTACAACAGTGGTTATGCACACGATACAAGACAGATTGTTTTAACACAATTGAGTCTTGAACAAAGGCTGCCCATTAAAGGGTTGAGTGCAAAAGCGGTATTCAGTTATGATTTAAATGATCCCGATGGGCAAACAAAAAAAGTCTGGCTGACACCGATTCCTTATTACGCCGTTACCGACACCACAACCAATCCATATACAATTGGTCAAATCGGATCTGACGGACCGCAGAAACCTTCCTATGAAATATATAACAGCCAGGTGCAGGCGTTCACTTTGCAAGGGTATTTAAATTACAACAACACATTTGGCAAAAGCAATATAGGCGGGCTTTTGGTGTTGGAATCACGGGATATAAAATATTCAAACTTTGGCGCCAAGCGCGTGAATTATAATGTGAACATACCGGAACTTAACAACGGTAGTTCCAGCGCCAACGATATCTCAAACTACGGTTCATCAAGCGAATACAAACAGCGCGGTATGATCTTCAGAGTGACTTATGCTTACGATGGCAAATACCTGTTTGAAGCATCTGGTCGTTATGATGGAAACTATGTATTTGCGCCCGGCAAACGTTACCAGTTGTTCCCTGCTGTGTCAGCCGGCTGGCGCATTTCGCAGGAAAACTTTATGAGACATATCTCATGGATTGATAACCTGAAAATCCGTGGTTCCTATGGCGAAAGTGGAGCGTTACCTTATATTGACGGAGCGCTGGCACCGTTTCAATATTTGAGCGCGTATGCTTTGCTGGGTAATAGTGGCATCTTCAACGGAACCAGCACGCAAGGTCTGCGCGAAACATCTCCTGCTAACACAAATATAACCTGGGAAAAAGCTAAGAAAGCAAACGTTGGCGTTGAGTTTTCCATCCTGAAAGGATTGTTCAGTATTGAAGCCGATTACTTTACAGAAAAGAGAAATGATATCCTCATTGCCAATCAAAACTCGGTACCTGCCGAGTATGGCATCGGCTTACCACAAACCAACTCGGCAGCCGTAACCAACCACGGTATTGATATGACGGTTGGCTCTAACTTCAATATCACGAAGGACCTTCGCATTGGCATAACCGGAAACCTGACCTATGCAAAAAATAAATACGTGCAGATATATGAGTTGGCAGCCACCTACGACAATCCAAACCGCAGAATAACAGGTCGCCCAATCAATACTTATTTTGGCTATCATGCTTTGGGCTTGTTTCAAGTAAGTGATGATAAAAATGGTGATGGTGTGATTGATAATACTGAATACCCGGTTGCACAATTCGGCACGCTTCATCCCGGCGACATTAAGTATGCCGACTTAAGCGGACCTGATGGCAAACCCGACGGAATTATTGATGCTAATGACCAAACAGCGATTGGCAATACGCCAACGCCACAGTTAATTTTTGGCTTCGCACCAAGTATTTCTTACAAAGGAATTGATGTGAATGTTCTGTTTCAGGGTGCCGGGGCAGGCAGTTTTTACTTAGACCAACAGGCAGCTTGGCCGTTCTATAACAGCGGCTCTGCATTAGCAGCTTCGCTAGATTACTGGACACCTACAAATACAAATGCTAAGTATCCACTTGTGTTATCAGTGCCAAGCCAAAACACACAACAGGTTTCAGACTGGTGGTTGAGAAAAAGCAATTACCTGCGTTTGAAGACGGTAGAAATTGGCTATGCGCTGCCAGCCACAATTGTATCTAAAATCGGATTGCAACTGGTGCGCGTTTATGCCTCTGGTCAAAACCTTGTAACCTGGACGAAAGAGATGAAAGATTTCGACCCGGAAGCCAGCCAGCAGCAGGGGCAGTTTTATCCGCAACAGAAGGTGGTTACAGTAGGTCTGAATGTTACTTTTTAAAACCAAATGAATGTTTGTCATGTTTCGAAAAATTGTAAAACAACGCGTATATTTTATTGCGATAGCCATCATCAGCATCGCGCAATCGTGCAGTGATAAAGAATTGGATGTTCAGCCAAGAGATCGTTTAACCGATGCGAATGTGTGGACAGATCCCGGTGCTGCCGACCTTTTTCTGAATGATATTTATACGGCTCTGCCGGATGGTAACAACTGGTATGATCCCATCGAAAACTGGTCAGATAATTCGATCTGCGGATTTGCATGGCCAACATCACGAGGCTTAATCCAGCAAAGTCTTCAATCACCATCGAACGCAAATATTTCGGGTGATATCGGCGGACCTTATGACTGGACGACACTGTATACAGATGTTAGAAAATGCAACGTTTTTATAAAGAATGTTACCGCCTCATCAGCACTGGCCGATGATTATAAAAAAGAAAAGATAGCAGAAGCTAGGGTTTTGAGAGCTTACTTCTACCAGAACTTATTTATGTTGTTTGGCGGCGTACCCATCATTACAGAAGTGCTGAATATAGATGTGCAGGGCGACAGTGTTTTCAAACCCAGAAGTACGTATGATGAAACGCTCCAGTTCATCACATCGGAATGCAGTGCGGCTTACAGTGATTTACCCGATATGCCTTCTTCTGGGAAAGTAGGCAAAGGCGCTGCTATGGTTATAAAAGGATGGTGCGAACTGTATGCAGGTAAATATGCCGATGCGGCTGCCAGCAACAAAAAAATAATGGACGAATTACCTTATGAGCTGGATGGTAATTATGCAACTTTCTTTTTAACCAGAGGCAATGCCAGTAAGGAATCCATCCTGTACAGGGAATACAATCCACCGGGACAAGGCAAGGGCGCTTTTGTAGATGGCACCACCGGACCTACCTTTACAAAGAATGGTGCGGAAACAAGCTGGGGCGGCGTAAACCCAACCCAGGAACTTGTGGATGATTATGCAATGGATAACGGCAAAGTCATCAGCGATCCTACATCCGGCTATAACCCGCAAAAGCCTTATGAGAACAGAGAGCAGCGCTTCTACCAATCTATTGTTTACGATGGCTCTTATTTTTACAACGATAGTATTTTTACAAGAAAAGGTATTGGCAGTAAAAACGAGATTGATCAAACCGACCGGGATGATGCCAGCCAAACAGGCTACTATGCGCGCAAGCGGCTTGATGATAAAACCTTAGTATTAGGAGCTGCTAACTGGGGTGGCTATACCAGCTATCAGAATTATAATATCTACCGGTTTGCAGACGTGCTGCTGAATTATGCAGAAGCGCAAAACGAAGCTGTAGGACCTGATGCATCGGTATATACAGCAGTAGATAAAATTAGGAGCCGGTCTGCCTTGCCAGGTTTGCCTGCCGGGCTGAGTCAGGACCAGATGCGCACTGCCATTCGCCGTGAGAGGCGCATTGAATTTGCATTTGAAGACAAGAGGTTCTGGGATCTTTTGCGGTGGCGCATAGCTGACGTAAATCTCAATCACCCACTGCATGGTATTTCCATTACTGCAGGTGCTAATGGCGTACTGCAATATGCACCGGTTGAGGCCAAAGGAGGAGACAGGAAATTTTATACCGGTAAAAATTATTTGTTCCCGATACCACAATCTGTGATTGACAAAAACCCGCAGTTGAAGGGTGCACAAAATCCCGGGTATTAATTTTTTACTTTGTTTTTTTGTGATACAGAAATTCCTTGCTAATAAGCAAGGAATTTCTTTTTTAAATTGATATGTTATGAGTAGCCGGCGCAGAGATATAGTCATAGTCCATTGTTTTGAATGGCTCATACTAATTGTCATTGCAATCACGGCTGTTACATGCCAAAGCAATCGTAAAAAAGAAAGTAAAGCAAAGCCACTCTTCTCGCTGCTTTCGCCATCTCAAACAAACGTGCATTTTTCAAATACACTCACCGAAGGTTTGAATACAAACGTTCTGATGTATGAATATTTCTATAATGGTGGCGGTGTGGCTGCGGGTGATGTAAACGGCGACGGCTTGCAAGACATTTATTTTAGCGCCAACATGACCGACAATGCCTTGTATCTCAATAAAGGCAACCTGCAGTTTAAAGAGGTAGCGCAAACAGCAGGTGTGTTGGGGCGGCCCGGGCCGTGGAAAACCGGTGTAACCATGGCTGATGTAAACGGCGATAGTAAACTGGATATCTTTCTTTGTTATTCAGGAAAAATAAACGGGCAAAAACGAATTCCTCAACTGTTCATCAACGAAGGAAATGACAACAACGGCGTTCCGCATTTTAAAGATGAAACCGCTCAATATGGATTGAATGATTCGATGTTCTGCAACCAGGCTTATTTCTTTGATTATGACAGGGACGGCGATTTGGACGTGTTGTTCATCAATCACAACCCAACACGATTTACCAATCTTACAGATGCAACGATACATGAACTTATTAATAAACACGATAAAGAAAGAGGAACCCAGTTATTCAGAAATGACAACAACCATTTTACAGATGTAACGATGGGCTCAGGTATTGTAAACAGTGTCCTGAGTTATAACCTTTCTGCCGGCATTGCCGATGTAAACAATGACGGATGGCCGGACATTTATATCTCCAATGATTACCTCGTACCTGATTACCTCTACATCAACAATGGCAACGGTACATTTACCGATAAACTGAACGGCGCTATTGCGCATACGTCTCAGTTTTCTATGGGCAATAACATTGCAGACATCAATAATGATTGCCTTCCCGATATCCTTACACTTGATATGCTGCCGGAGGATAATCACCGCCAGAAAATGTTGTTTGCACCTGATAATTACGCCGTATATGATATGACTGTACGGGCAGGATTCCATAACCAGTATATGCGCAACATGCTGCAGTTAAATAACGGCAACGGAACTTTTAGTGAGATAGGTCAGCTTGCTGGCATATCAAATACAGATTGGAGCTGGTCACCATTGTTTGCCGATTACGATAATGATGGCTGGAAAGATCTTTTTGTAACGAATGGTTATTTGAGGGATTATACAAACATGGACTTTCTTATGTACATGGGCAACCAGTTACAAAGCTCAACCAATGGTGTGCACCGAGAGCAGTTGCTGGATATTGTACAGCACATGCCGTCATCAGACGTAAAGAGTTACCTGTTTAAAAATGAGCAAAATCTTTCGTTCAGTAACATGAATACCAGTTGGGGAATTGATAGCTTCTCTAACAGCAATGGCGCTGCTTATGTTGACCTAGATAATGATGGTGACCTGGATTTAGTGGTGAATAATATTAATAAACCTGCGTTCATTTATCGCAATGAATTAAATACTCAGAAAAATCATTTTTTAGAAATTCAATTAAAAGGAAAAGGTAGTAACACGCAGGGCTTAGGTGCAAAAGTGTATCTCTTTAACAAGGGGAAACAACAGTATGAAGAACAAATGCCGGCAAAAGGATTTCAGTCTTCGGCATCGCCTGTAATGCACTTTGGGCTTGGCATTGACAGTATAGTTGATTCTATACAAATAATATGGCTTAGCGGAAAAATGCAGGTTGTAAAAAACCTGAAGGCAAATCAGTTCATTACTTTAAAAGAAGAAGATGCCACTTCGCTTTATCAAAAACCACTTTCCTCAGCACCATTGTTTGAAGAAATCAAATCGCCGGTTTCGTTTGAAGACAGTACTAAAATCACAAATGATTTCAACAGGCAACCTCTGTTGATAAATCCTCTCTCCTATGCCGGACCTTGCCTTGTAAAAGGTGACGTAAACGGAGACAAGTTAGAAGATGTTTATGTAGGCGGTGCCAATGGAAAAGCAGGGCAACTATACCTTCAGCAACCTGATGGTTCGTTTATTCAAAAGCAGGAATCAGCATTTGACACCGATAAAGAAAGTAAAGACGTTAATGGATTATTTTTCGATGCAAACGGAGATGGTTTCAATGATCTTTATGTAGTAAGTGGCGGATATGATAACTATCAACCCAATGATCCTCTGTTGCAGGACAGGCTATATCTCAACGACGGGAAAGGTAATTTTACGAAAGATGATAAAGCGTTACCAGTAATGCATGTTAGTAAAAGCTGTGTGCGCGTGGCTGATATTAATGGCGATCATTTTCCTGATTTATTTGTTGGTGGAAGAGTCATCCCGGGGCAATATCCTGTTTCGCCGCAAAGTTTCTTACTTCTTAATGATGGCAAAGGACATTTTACAGATGCTACTACATCTATCGCTCCTTCTCTTCAGCATATTGGTATGGTAACGGATGCTGCCTGGCTCGATTTGAATGGTGATAATAAACAGGATTTGATACTTGTCGGCGAATGGATGCCCATCACTGTTTTTATCAATAGCAATGGAAAACTTCAAAACAAAACCAGTGATTATTTTAATAAAACATACAGCGGCTGGTGGAACAAATTATTAGTAACAGATTTCAATAAAGACGGAAAACAGGATTTGCTCATTGGCAACCTCGGGTTGAATACACAATGCAAAGTGAGCGATAAAGAACCGGCTGATTTATACTTTAAGGACTTTGATGCGAACGGCACTATCGAACCTATTCTTTGCTATTATGTTCAGGGAAAAAGTTACCCTTTTTTATCCAGAGATGAAGTTGTCGGACAGATAAACGGCATGTCGAAAAAATTCAGTCGTTACCAGGATTATGCAGATGCTACATTGCAAACTGTTTTTTCGCCCGACCAGTTAAAAGGAGCCAATCATCTTACCGCAAATACCCTGGCAACTTCTTTTTTTGAAAGAGGCAGTGACGGAAAATTTCACTTACAAAGTTTGCCGGTCCAGGCGCAATTTTCACCTGTATTTACCATTACGCCTTTTGATTATAATAACGATGGAAATGAAGATGTGCTATTGTGCGGCAATATCACCCATGCCCGGTTACGCTTTGGCAATTATGACGCAAATAAGGGTATGCTGTTGAAAGGTGACGGAAAAGGACATTTTACTTATGTTGATCAGTCGCTTTCAGGTTTTAATTTGGAAGGTGATGTTCGCTCTACTATTAAAACAGATAAGCTTTTAATTTTTGGATTGGAAAGCGGTATAAAAGCATTTCAGAATAGCAGCAAAAGAAAGAAATGAATTTAGCCAGCACTTGCTCGTTGATATTATTAAACAGACGAAAACTCTTTGCATATCTTAATAACTTATGTTCAATATTCACTAAAATACTATGATTTTGAGAATATTATTGCTTCTGTATTTTTCAATACTTAACTCTAACTATTAACCCTTATCGCTTGTCTAAAAATCTTGTAGTAGTCAGCATAGTCCTTACCCACTGCATTTTCCCATCCTTTCAGATCTGACAGCTGGTTCCAGGGAAGACCGTCCTTACGAATGGCAGCCAACCAGTTGTCTCTTTCCGAATCGAAAGAGATGCCAATGATGGTAAAGTTTTTATCCTTATACAGGTTGTAAGCTTTCAGCACATTCGGGTTCTCTTCACGGCACGGATGACACCAGCTTGCCCAAAAGTCAACCAGCACATACTTACCCCTGAAATCTTTTAGCGACACCATCCTGCCGCTTGCATCTGTTTGTGTAAAATCAATGGCAGGACGTCCGATGCCCGTCAATTTTTCAATTCGTATGTTATGCAATATGTCTTTTGCCGCTGCATTGTTTTTTGCTTCGGGGGTTAATGTTTGCATCAGGGAATCCAGCTCAGGTACAGTAAGCGAGTATCTCAGATCCCGGTCAATAAGAAAAGCACTGACGGGTTAAGATTTGTGTTGGCTGATCCATTGTTTGGTTAACCCACTCCGTACCGGGTACAATTGCTGTATCTGTGGAAGTAATGCGTAGATGCCGCTGTCGTTGTTCTTCAAAGAAAATTCATTCAACTGCTCCCGTAAAGAATCCATCCTTCTCATATCCGCATGGCTTCGCAGGAAGCTGGTAAAGGCGTTCTGATCTTTGATAGCCGCACTGCTGCCGGTAAATATTGCATCCCTGAATTTAGGGCCGTTGCCGGTGATGGTAACAGTACCTTTATCGAGATACAGAACCAGGCGTGCATCGTCATCATTCCCGTCAGTACCTATTTGCAACACGTAAAGGTCACCGCCATCAGTAGTCAGATGTACATGAATAGTAAAGCCACTGCTACTGGTTGTTACTGAATCGCCTGCAGGATTTTTAGCCGAACCATAATATACTTTTTCACCGGCTGGAAGCCCCTTGATAGAAGCTTGTATCATAACCGTGTTCTGAGCCCATAAGGTCATGGGAATCATTACGACTGCAAGTGCAGATAGTTTTCTCATTGTTCTCTTGTGTTTGTTTTGCAGACCGGCATTTACTGCCTTATAGTGATATAAGCAGAAAGTGATGCACCTTTTCCCTTTTCCCACGTGCCTAAACTACTTTTTCTGGTTACATAACTTCCGCCCACCTGACCACCATAATTTAAAGAGTACTTAGTTAATTTCTTTTCCGGCATAAATTCAAAGCCGATAAAGAAGTCTTTGTCTATAACAATATCTTCCTTTGTTAAGTCAATGGTCAGCCATCCCTTTTTTACAGACATTCTCTCTAAAATGTTTTTGTCAATTATTCTCTCGCCCGGCAAGCCATTATTTGCAACATAAAAATTAACTCTGAAAGTAGCGGTGTCTATATTGACGCCCAAAAGATAAAGATTGGCGTTTTGTATTCTTGACACCTTATCATGAATAGCTATGAATTTAGCGAATTCAATAATGTCACTTTTGTCTTTGCTTTCGGCGGTTCCTGACAGGAACGGGTTGTGCGATTTTGTTCCTATTGTCTTTTGCTTTAGCGGCTTGCCACTAACTATTACCCCTGTTAACTGATTTGTTTTAGGTTGCAGAACAAAAACATGTATAGGAGAATTGAAAATAGATCGAATAGGTATATTTAATTCTTCAAAGCCAACATACGAAAAGGTCAAAGTATCATTGAAATATTGTTGTGGAATCACAAATTCAAATCGTCCGTTTTGATCGGTGACAGTGCCAATGTTTTTTAATTTAATACCAATGTTCACGTAGGATAAAGCTGCAGAGTCAGATTGTTTAACCACTCCGGTAATTTTGTTTTGTGCAACGGAAATATCAACAAAAGCCAGACATAAAAAGATGAAGATAATTTTCATAAATCGTTGCTTATACTTGCGCACAACGGTTCGGTATTTATGCAGGCAGGACAATTATCGCCGTGTCAGCCGAACTGCTGCCGATTTGAAAAACAAAAGATGAAATTATAATAAAAAGTACAACAGCGATGTCTCAGCCGGAACAAAAGCTGAATAGCGAACCTGCTGCTGAAGTGCGTATTGTCAGCCCTGCATGCATAAATATTTTTGTTGTGCGTTCGCCTTTCTCTCTTTTATGTTGAACAAATTATTGTTTAGTCACAAAGTCCATTGCTTCTGAAAAAGTAGTTACCCAATAATCTTCCTGATGTGCTTTTAAATACTCTAAAAACGCCCGATGTGTTTCGCTTGAAATATGAAAAATTTGTCCACCAACACCATGAAATAAATAAACACCCATTCCACCTGTTTTCTTTACTTTTTCCGCAAATGAAATAAGTTGTTGTAAACTCGTTTCTGTCCATACTTGCCAGGCAGGAACTTTCATTATGTTTAAATTTTTAAAGTCTGTAATTACACTATTGCTATCGCCTCCTGTTCTGGCATATTTTACAAGTCCTTGCTTCTTTAAAATGGTTGTGTAATCTGTGTCGCCGATGAACGAATTGTTGCAGGGAAAAGCAAAACTTCTTTCTTTTCTGTTGGGGTCTAATAAAGCAAGAATAGTATTCTCTGTTTTAATTTCTGTCAAAATTTTATCTACAGTATAAGTTTCAATCGCAACTGATTTATTCCAACCTAATTTTTCAGGGCAAGCATGAAACAATGTGTGGTTTGCAATCTCATGCCCTTCTTTAGCAGCATTAGTCCAACCAATAACTGCTTCTGGTGTTTGTCCAATCACATCAGATTTTGCAGACCCTTGAATTGAGTTTAAGAAGAAGGTAGCTTTTAAACCTGTTGAATCTAATTGAGGAATAACTGTTGAGAGTTGTGTTTCTAAACCATCATCATAAGTAAGGCAAATAATTGCTTGCTTTGAATGGTCAATCTTATGTATTTGCCCATGTGCAGAAATTAAAATTGAGACAAATAAAACAGGCGTTAAAAATAATTTCCGTTTCATTGAATATGAAATTATCAAAATAAATTACTCACTGCTTTGCATCTGGCATCATCATAACAACAGCACACTTCCACATTCCGTGCGTATCTTTTTCCCATGTTTCTAATGCAGTATTACGAACGCTTATTGTTTTGCCAGTAGAATCTGTCATTGATATACTGTTGCCGAAAATCATATAAGCCATATCGCCGCTATTGCTTATTTCCAATGTTGACGGCTTATCGTCCCACTTTATTTTAGAACCATGCATTTTACTTATATCTAACATCATTTGTTTAATGGCATCTTTACCGTTTACCAATTTTCCGTGGTCTAATATAATTGCATTATTTGCCCAATAATACATTGAACTGTCAAGATTTTCGGAAGTTGCTCTTACTGCCCAATCATCTAATATTTTTTGCAGTTTTTGTTTTTCTGCAGCCATGTTAATTTTAGTTTGCGCATGAACCAATGTTGTAAAAAGACATGCAACAAATAGGATGATGGGTTTCATAATGTTTGCATCTAAAATTTTAATTTATAAATATAAATGAAACGCTTGCCAAAAGTGATTATATAATTCAAAAATTGAGTTTGTCAATAAGGTGACGCACAACGAACAAGTATTGCCGATGGTGGGGAAATTGAAAAACCGCTGCACGGCAACCGAAGTTCAAGTTGTTTTAAAAGTGAAAGATAAAAACCAAAAGCTACATTACTAACCTCCAGCCAGAACAAAAGCCAAATAGCGAACTGCAGCAGATTGCTCCAACGTCCAGCCCCACTATTGGCAATACTCTTGTTGGTAGCAGTTATAGTTCTCGTCAAGCCTATTAACTAATCATTTTCATAGAGATGTTCCACAGTCGGTCTGCATTGTCTTTGTCAAGTGCATACATGGCAACTCCCTCATAATTGTCAGGTCGTTTTGTAACCGTTTCAGCTTCGTTGCAATTTTCAAAATAGCGTCCCCCGATTTTGTCAAGCATGGGTGAGGTTGCCAATAGAATTGAAGTTGCGGCTCCCTGTTGTGGTGTTTTATGAAGTTCCGGCGCTGTACGGAGCTTTCCACCCACATGCCTTTGGAGATTTGTCAAAATTGCCCCCGGGTTTAGTGCGTTTACTGTAATTCCATCTTTTGACCATCGCTCGTTTGCACCAACTGCAAATAAAATACAAGCTGTCTTTGCTTGTCCATAAGCCAGCAGAGCGTCATACTGTCTGAATAAAAAGTTGATGTCGTCAAAGACGACAGGTGAAAACAAATGTCCACTTGAAGCTACAACTACAATTCGTGCAGAATTCGCACTTTTCAAAGCCGGATGTAGTCCAACAGCCAATGCAAAATGCCCGAGATGGTTTGTCATAAACTGCATCTCAATACCGTCTGACGTTTTTTGCAAATCAGGTATTGCCATAACACCTGCATTATTAATTAAAATGTCCAATGCTCCTTTCCAATTATCAATAAAATTATTGATTGAGCCAAGGTTATCCAGGTCAAGTTGAGCGACCTGGATCCTGCTGTTTCGTGTTGTTTCAATAATCTGATCCGCTACCTTTTTTCCGGCTTCAACATTTCTTACAGCCATTGTGACTTCTGCTCCTGCCTTTGCCAATGCCTTCACAGTCTCTGTCCCGATGCCGGAAGCTCCGCCTGTTACGACAGCCCTTTTACCGGTCAAGTCTATGCCATTGATCACTTCGTCAGCAGTCGAGTGAAATCCAAAATTTGTTTTTATTAATGTCATAAAAATGAGTTTTTACATTTCGTAGGGTGTCTTCAAACTAGTATTGCTTACAACTCGGTGATTGCTACCAATGGCGGACTTCGAAGCTGCATTAGCCCCGATAAAAGTATATCGTATCATAGGATTCATTCCTATCATAGAATTACTGCTGTCGACCAAGTTCCATCCGCAACCCTAATTCCGATAAGCGAAATTGTATATTTAAGCCGGATTCAATTTGATTATGCAAGTCAATTTATTTGTCATATTACGCTAAATAGGCAGCCAAAATTGGCTGTGTTCTATTCATGTTCTGCCGTGTTCGCGGTTACCCATTCCATGCACTCCCGGCTTCATCAAACGCTTCGCATATTCATAAGCATCCGGTACAACATCAGACACCAGGGCAGGCGCTTTACTGAACTAGTTTAAGTGATGAAATTAGAGACACTGTTTCTTTCCCAGGTCTCTTTGCTGCCATCCAGACCATGCCAAACGCCGCTCCTGCACTTTAGACAACTGTTGATGGTGAATCCTTCGATACCCTCACCCTGGCAACATCTGCCGGGTTCAACCCGCCGCGGCACTTTGCATACCCGTTACTTACACCAACGGATTGCCACCCTGACGAATCCGGTGATTTGAAAAGGCAAACAAAATGACTTGCATAACCAAATTGAATCCGGCTTAACTATACAATTTCGCTTATCGATATTAGAGTACGGGACAAGCCGACACGATAAAAATAAAAACGGAAACAAGCGATTGACACGGGTATAAGCATTCGCTGTAAAGGTGAAAAATGATGAGCAACGCATAAAACAGTTAGATATGAAAAGGATTGCAATTAATGGGTTTGGGCGGATTGGAAGAGCTGCACTAAAAGTAATTGCAGACACACCGGATCTTGAAGTGATAGCCATCAACGACCTGATGAGCTTAGAGAACGCGGCTTATCTTCTTACCTATGACAGCATTTATGGAAAGTATCAAGGTGAGATCTCTACAGATGACGGCTACCTGAACATCAACGGTAAAAAAATATTCTTTTTTTCGAAAAAAGATCCGGCTGATCTGCCGTGGAAAGAATTAAACATAGATGTTGTTATTGAGAGCACGGGTCTGTTTACGAAAAGGGAAGACGCGGAAAAACATATTACTGCTGGTGCGGAGACAGTTATTATTTCGGGTCCAACAAAAAGTGTAAACACACCTACCGTTGTGCATGGCGTAAATACAGCGGATGGTAAAACGAATATCTTTTCTTGTGGCAGTTGTACCACAAACAACATCGGGACGATCATCGAAATTTTAGGGAGAAGGCTTGGCATTAAGAAAGCAATTCTAAACACCGTACATGCTTTCACCGCTTCGCAATCATTAATTGATGCTCCGTCAAAAAGAGAATTCAGGATGGGACGTTCTGCTGCTCTTAACCTGGCACCTGCAAGTACCGGTGCGGCAATCGCGATTACAAAAGCCCTCCCCGAATATGAGGGAAAGTTTGATGGCATTGCTGTCAGAACGCCGGTTGCTGTCGGTTCCGTTTCTGATATCACTTTTGTAGCCCAAAAGGTGACAACCCGGGAAGAAGTCAACAGGATATTTATAGAAGAAGCTGCCACAAACAGGTATAAATCCATAATTGCAGTTTCAAATGATCCACTGGTATCAAGCGATATTATAAAAAGTCCCTTTGCTGCTATTGTTGATTTAGAGATGACACGGGTTGTAGACGGCGACCTTGTAAAAGTAATGTCGTGGTACGACAATGAATGGGGGTTTACAAACCAAGTGGTTCGGCAGATTCTAACGCTGTAACTATCGATGGTTTTCAGGGTAAGAAATTATTCATTCTATATACTCAGTTTATGAAATCAGTTTGGCTCCTTATTGTTTTTGTTTGCGGCGCATTGTTGCCCATTCAGGCCGGGTTGAATACCCGATTAGGAAAATTCTCAGAAAGTCCCCTGTATGCCTCTCTCCTGTCATTTTTAGTGGGTGCGATTACGGTAGCACTCTGTCTTCCTTTCACTAAAGAATCCATTTCCTGGCTGGGTCTGCGATCTGCACCTGTTTCGGCATGGATAGGTGGCGGTATTACAGGCGCTGTGTTCATAACGGCGACTATGCTTGCCGTGCCCCGAATCGGTATGGCATTAACGTTCGGACTGGTCGTGGCAGGTCAGATGATTATGGCGGTTTTGCTGGATCATTTTAATATCATGGTTTCAGAACCGCATCCGGTTAATAGCTGGCGGATTATAGGTATTACATTGATTGTTGCCGGTACTGTTCTGGTGCAAAAGTTTTAATGAGTATGAGAAAGCTTATGAAAAGATATTCAACCATAGCTGCAGTAATCATCGATTTGCACGAAAAGGGATTTACGGAAGATTTTGAATTACTCGGAAAAGATATTCTTTGGATTCAGCAAAAACACTCTTTCCAATCGGATGAGCTTTTTATCTGTGAGTGCTATAGCTTTTGTGCAAACCGGCGAAAGAGAATATTGATCTATGGAATGGTTAATAATGTGTACAGCGCCAAAGGAATTTTACTGAGCTGTGAAAAATTAGCAGGCACTTATGCGCAGGCAAAAAAGGGCGCCTGGTTGATGGCATAACCGGAAGGCGGTGATGATGATCTGAACTCAGGGGTGTTTAATGCGAAGTGATTAAGAAACTATACGATGATTAAAGTAGTCATTATACTATTCTACAAAATCAAGACTGGTTGATTGAATTAAAACCTCTTACCATGATTGTAATCATTTTTTATCGTCAGAACAATAAGCATAAGGCGATGCATACTTATGATAATCTTTTAGAAGCACTGCACGACCTGGAAGAAAACGGATTTGTGACCAACTTCCGCAGCTTTACCGATCGCACAGAAGCTGAGCCATCCACTGTATTTTTTCCGGGACCTGATTTTGAAATTATAGCTTATTACCGGTTTGAAGCCCAAACAGACCCGGATGAGTCGGGCGTGCTCTACGTTATTCAATCTGTTGACAAGAGCATAAAAGGGTATTTGCTCAATGCCTATAGTATTTACAGCGACGCGGTCGGCGACAGTATCGCCTGGCAGATACAGATCATGGGAGTGAATCACTCCTTTTGTTAGAAGGATCAAAAATGCAATGTTTATCATCGCATTTTTTTACTTGTGGATCCATCTGACTTCTCGGACGACGTACTTATAACCGGCAATGCACCAGGAGATTGCGGAGCCGGATTCACGCTTGCTGCGGGTGAAATACTCACAGATAACAGCCTCAGGATATTCTACTCCCGTTCTGGAAAACCCTGATCCGATTAGAATATTTAACGTCAAAAACAGGGGGGTGAAATGATTTCTGTAAACAGTTGCAACCACCGATTCTTCGTTACGGCTTGCGTTTTTATAACCATGGAAATCAACAAATGAGCTCTGATAAGATAAAGAGCACAATGGCAAAGCCGATAAATGAAAATTTTCTCATAAAATTTATTATACAATTATTACCTTTCCTATTAAGGCCTAAAAAACTGAAGGACACATTTTTTACTCTTTAGATTATTCTATATGGGAGCGAAAATTAAATGGATTTTCAGCGCCGCAAAATTTTGGGGCAGGATCATTATTTTGTTCGTTCTCCTTATTTCCCAAAAATCCTTTTCTCAACCTAACAAGCAAGATCTTCCTACACAGCGTTTGTTATTGAAACTATCTTCCTGCTTCCTCAATGTTGCAAAACAAAACGGGATAGATATTGACAGTGGTCTTGCACTTGCCTCCAAACGAGCACATCTCAACAGAATGATAGTGATTGAAAGGGGTTTTGAAGACCTGGTTCAAAATCCTGCCAATAAGTGGGTAGCCAATGAAGACATCCGGTCAGCTAAGCAGATTTCTTTTTCAGGTGATGAATCTGCACAGATCAGAGTTCTTACTATGATAGGTTACTATTATGTTTTTCAACCCGCCGGAAGGAAAAATGATCTCGACAGTGCCCTGGTGTATTTAAGACGGGCAAAGCAGAAAGCTGAGGCTGCTAACGACCCGAAGTCAATCTCGCATAGTCTCTGTGGCATAGGCAAGTGCTATCTTGAGCTTGGCAACCTTTCTGTTGCGGATTCTATTTTCACCGAAGCGATCAACCAATCCAGAAAATCGAATGACAAGGGAGGGGAAGCAACCGCCCTAGATTATTGGGGCACGTACAGCCCGTTTCAGCCCGGTATGATAGCCGTCCGGATCGGCAGACTCAAAAAAGCAGAAACAATTTATGAACAAACGAATGACAGGGAAAATAGGATAAACACCCTGGCTAATATCGGTTATTTAAGCTTTGCGGCCGGTAAAATAGAGGAAGCGAAGCAATCTTTTTTGGATGCACTTGCCTTAGAGAAAATGATCGGTTTTCCTTATACCCAGTATTCAACATTTATGTTGGCCCTTTCATGTACTGTGAACGGAGATCATATAAACGATTTGAAATATGCCATGGATGAGGTAAAAACCGCAGAAGCAACGAAAGATAGTATAGCACTCGCCTACTTTTACGCGAGCCGGGCGAACGCAGATCTGTTATTTGCGCCTACGACCGGCCGGCAGGAAGTGATGGAATGGGGCGGAAAATCATTGGCTGAGTTTAAAAGGCTTGGCGGCGACCCTGCCATGTACTTATTGGCAAACAATATGGCTAACTACCTTTTAAGTATTCAAAGGGAACCGGAAGCGATCGCATTAATTCAGGACCTGCTAAAAAAATATCCCCCGGATAATCCCATTGACAAGCAGGCTGCTTTTCTTACACTAGGGAACGCATATCGTAAGCAAAATCCCCAACAGGCAGAAAAATACTTCCTGGCAGCTGTGAAGCTTCAAAAAGAAACCGAGGCCATACGGGGCGACTTGGGAGCCTATGGGCTTTATGCCGCAGCAGGTACCTTTTATTTTCAAACCGGTGATTTTAAAAAAAGTAAATTCTACTTGAACAAGGCGTTATCCTACCCTACCAGCAATAGTCCTTATGCAAGCCAGGAGTACGTTCAGGACTACCTTGCCAGGATAGATTCTGCGAGTGGCAATTTTAAAGATGCTTACGACCATCTCAGAAAATCCAAGATACTGCATGATGAAGGACTAGCAAAAATTACAAGCAAACAGGTTGATGAACTGAGAATTCAATATGAATCAGGGAAAAAGGATAAGGACATTGAAATCCTGAATCAACAAGCCACCTTGCAAAAATTACAAATCAAACAAGACCAGTTTACAAAAAATGTGATGATCGCCGGAGCAGCGCTGCTGCTTTTATTTCTGGGTCTTTTGTACAACCGGTATCGCCTTAAACAAAAAAACAATAAACAACTGGAATTACAGGGAATAGAGATTACTCAAAAAAACAAAGCCCTGCAGCATTTGGTAAAAGAAAAAGAATGGCTGATTAAAGAAGTGCATCACCGGGTAAAAAACAATTTGCATACGATTATCTGCCTGCTCGAATCACAGGCTTCTTACCTGGAGAATGATGCGCTGAAAGCCATAGAAAACAGTCAGCACCGCATTTACGCGATGTCGTTGATACACCAGAAGCTCTACCAGTCTGAGGATATAAAAACAATAGACATGTCCGTGTATGTTCCGGAATTTGTCCAATATCTAAAAGATAGTTTCGGCATCAGTGACCAGGTTAATTTCCAACTCGAAATTGAACCCCTGCAGGTAGGTATTTCACAAGCCATTCCAATAGGTCTTATTATCAACGAAGCCATTACTAACTCCATCAAGTATGCGTTTCCGGATAAGAGGGTGGGCACTATTGAAATAAGTATGCACAAAGTAGCAGGTCAGATTCAGCTCACCATTGCTGATAATGGCATTGGCATCGATACTTCCCTTGCCAAGGCATCTTCGGATGCCACTTTAGGACTGGAACTGATGAAAGGATTAAGTGGAGATATTGATGCACATATAATATTTGAAAACGATCATGGAACCAGAGTCAGAATTGTATTCGATACTGATAGCTTAAATGATAACCCTATTGTATCGACAATAAAGGAAAAGCAGGTTTATACGTAACGGGCATCCGGCATCAAAAGCACAATTACATCAATGAAAAAGTTACCTACTCTTCTTTTGTTGCTGTTCGTAATCGTTTCTGCATACGGGCAGGCTGTTACGAGGCACGAAGCGGACTCCCTTATCCAGTTGCTGGAGAACAGTCGTCCTGATGCGAACCGCGCAGACCTGTTCTTACAACTGGCGCGATTTCACATCCTGAAGCCGGGTGAGTACAAGCAGGATTTGGATAGCGGCGCAGCGTACATAGAAAAAGCAAAGGCATTAAATGTTACGTTGAAATCAGAAGAGGCGCTCGGGTTCACGACTTTGGTTGAGGCTGTTCTACTCAAAGAGAAAGGGCAAAGAGATCTGGCAAAAAAAATGGTTGAGCAAGCCGTTGGTATGTTAAGCAAAGAAAAAGATAAGTCTCATTTAGCCGAAGCATATTTAGAATTATCGGAGTATTACGATTATAATGATCCAAAACAATTTCAAGAAAAAATCAACCTGATAGAGCAGGCGGCAGCGGCGTTTCAACAATCAGGGAATAAGGAGCGCCAGGGGTATAGTCTGAAAGTTTTGGGGGATTTGTACAATATTCAAGACCAAACCTCCAAAGCTTTGGAGAAGTTGAATCTTTCCCTTGAGGTTTACAAGTCCATACATTATACCCAATTGCAGGGTGTTTATGTTATATTTAGTTCCATCTATAACGGAAGGGGCAATTATAACCAGGCTTTATCTTATGCTCTGCTGGCTCTACAAAGCGCCGAGAACAGTAATGATACCAGCATGAGCTTATGCCAGATTCACAACACGATAGGAGCTGTTTTGCTATTGGTAGACGAAAAGGAAAAAGCTATCAGTCATTTTAAAACTGCATTGCAGATTGCGGAAAAATACAATGATAAAAATTCTGTATTGTTACTGTTGGCGAATATAGTTGGGAGCTATAATAAGTTGGGAAAACCTGAAGAAGGATTAAAGACGATGAACAGTATTCAACACAGGTTTTTGGTATCGAAGAATGACAGAAACTATTATAACATACCTCTTATATATTTAAGTATATACTATAACTTAAAAGATAACAAGAGAGCCAATACATACGCTGAGCAACTACCCGCCCTTGTAAAAACTTGCCACCTCGACGCTGTAAGCACATATCATGTATACTACTTGCTTACAAGCTTTTATATACAATCAAGCCAATTTGGAGCAGCCAGGATGTACATAAAAAAGATAGATTCCTTAAGCCTACAATTAGGAGACCCTTACATCGTAAATCAAAATAACTATATAAAATTCCGGATGGATACAGCCTTGGGTAATTTCAAATCGGCCGTTTACCGTCTTTTAACTTACAATAAAACCAAAGACTCACTTTTCAACGAAACCAAAAGCAAACAAATCAAGCAGTTAGAGATTGATTTTGAAACTCAGAAAAAGGAAGACTCCTTAAAAATAAAAGATAAAAGTATTACGGTTCTTAATCAACAGAACCGACTGCAGCGAAGCGACCTTGAACGTGCCAGCTTAGTGAGAAATGTCACTTTCGGAGGTGTTGCTTTATTGTTTGTGATTGTGGGATTGCTTTACAGACAATACCGGATCAAACAGCAAACTAATGGAGTGATTACCCATAAAAATGAGTTGCTGGAGCATTTGGTTACAGAAAAAGAATGGTTGCTGAAAGAAGTACATCACCGCGTAAAAAATAATTTACATACCGTAATCTGTTTGTTGGAATCGCAGGCTTCCTACCTGGAAAACGATGCACTAAAAGCCATAGAAACCAGTCAGCATCGCATTTATGCCATGTCTCTCATCCATCAGAAACTTTACCAGTCTGAGGATATAAAAACAATTGACATGTCGCTGTATCTTCCCGAATTCATTCAGTACCTGAAAGAAAGTTTCGGTATCAACTCGCAAATCAATTTTCTACTCAAAATTGAACCTTTACAATTAAGCGTTTCGCAGGCGATCCCTATAGCTTTAATTTTGAATGAAGCGATTACCAATTCTATAAAGTATGCGTTTCCAGGTAATAAGGATGGCACTATCAGGATCGATATGTATCAGGACGCTGGTCTGATTCAACTCACAATAGCCGACAACGGTATTGGTATAGACGCTTCACTTACCAACAGATCTTCAAATACTTCTCTAGGACTGGAATTAATGAAAGGATTAAGTGAAGACATCAATGCCAAAATAATTTTTAAGAACGATCATGGGACGCGGATTAAGATGTCATTTAAGGTTGATCCGTTAGATAATAAAAACAGCATTTTAAATACCCGAAAAGAAAAGGAACTTTTACTGTGAGACCAAAAATACTTATTGTAGAAGACCAGTTTATTGAAGCAAATAACCTGCAGAAAATACTTAAGCGGGTCAATTACGAAGTGTGTTCTATTGCCCGTTCAGTTCCGGTTGCATTAGGCATTATCGAAGCCGAAAATCCAGATATGGTATTGCTTGATATTATGTTGAAAGGAGATCTGACTGGAATTGATCTTGCCGGAGATTTACGAAGAAAAGGCATCGCCTTTGTTTATCTGTCAGCCAACTCAAACAAGGAGATACTGGATGCTGCCAAAGCCACCCAGCCTTATGGCTTTTTAGTGAAGCCTTTTCGAGAGAAGGATGTGCTGGTGATGCTTGATGTTGCCTGGTATCTGCACGGGCAGAACCAGAAGATTAATTTCAAAAACGAGGCCGCTCCGGCGCTTGAGAAAATAACGTCAGCATCGGTTGAAGTTGAGAATATAATTGCCGAAAGCCCCGCTATGCTTGACCTTTTAAATAAGGTAAAAGTAGTTAGTAAGTCTGACTGCTCAGTATTGATCATGGGAGAAAGCGGCACAGGTAAAGAACTGGTGGCACAGTCCGTTCACCGGCTTTCAAACCGGCATAGCAAACCACTTGTTACTGTGAATTGCGCCAGCCTTCCAGCCAACCTGATTGAATCGGAGTTGTTTGGTCATGAAAGAGGATCTTTTACCGGCGCCATCAATAAACGAATTGGTAAATTTGAACTAGCCGATAAAGGAACTATCTTTTTAGATGAAATTGGAGAGCTTCCCATGGACTTGCAGGTTAAATTCCTTCGGGTGCTGCAGGAAAGGGAAATCGAACCGATTGGCGGGCGTTTAAAGAAAATTGATGTGCGGGTTATTGCTGCAACAAACCGGGATCTGGAAAACGAAGTAGCCGCAGGACGCTTCCGGATAGACTTGTATTACAGGTTAAGTGTATTTCCTATGACATTACCGCCGCTGCGCGAACGTAAGGCGGATATACTCCCGCTGGCGAATCATTTTCTGCGTCTCTACTCCGGAAAAGCGGGTAAGCTTATAACAGGATTTTCAGACAGAGTAATTAAAATGATTCTTAATTATAGCTGGCCAGGAAATATCAGGGAATTAGAACATTTAATTGAGCGGAGTGCACTGCTTACAGAGGGAAAACTCATTGAGGAAATATACCTGCCTTCGCGAATAAATAATTCAGATCCTAAATACACATCTGAAGATGGTTCTATAAAAACAATAGATGAGAACGAACGGGATTATATCTTAAAAATTCTGAAACACTGCAAGGGTAAAATTACAGGTCAGGGCGGCGCAGCCGGTTTATTAGGCGTACCGCCAGGAACCTTGCATTCAAAGATGAAGCGGTTAGGGATAAAAAAAGACTTCTTTTCCTGATGGACCAAGTGAGTAAAAAGCTCCCAACAAATAGCTTAAATAGTCTAACTATTTGAAGTGTATTTACAAACCCGCCCGGGCGAATTTTCGTCATTTTACATTTCCTGATTATCATTTGTAAATGTAAAAAAACGAAAGAATGAAAACGATTACTGTGCCGGCCCGCGAACAGGTAAGTCCCGAATCTCAAACTCTGTTTGACCAGCTTAAAAAGCGGCTTGGAAAAGTTCCCAATCTCTATGCTGTTATGGGTTATTCTTCAACTGCACTGAAGGCTTTCATGGAGTTTGAAGATATCTTAAGCCACGGCGTATTTACGGCGAAGGAAAGAGAAGCTATCGCTCTTGTTGTATCAGAAGTAAATGAATGCCATTATTGCCTGGCGGCACATACCGTGGCAGCGATGTATCGCGGATTTACAAAAGATGATACCCTGCTGATAAGAAAAGTAGAGATAAACGATAGTAAGCTAAATGCCATTGTCAGCTTGGCAAAATCAATTGCCGAAAATAAAGGCAACCCTGAAGACAATGCGCTGGAGGAATTCTATGAAGTGGGATACGATGAAGCTGCCCTCATGGAATTAACCGGTCTGGTAACAGTAAGAATATTTACCAACTATGTTTATGCAATGACCGAAGTTCCAATAGATTTTCCGATAGCAGAGCCGATTGGGTAACTAGGCCCTATTGATTACAAAAAATCAACTGATTATGATTACGATTTCTGAGGACAATGGGTTCCTCACACTCATCAACATTTTTACGGTTATCCCGGATCATCAGCAACCATTGATTGAATTGTTGACTGAGGCAATCGAATCCAGTATGAGTGAGGCAAAAGGTTTTATCTCTTCTAGTATTCACAAGAGTGTAGATGCCACAAAAGTTGTATTGTACACACAATGGCAAAGCAGGGAAGAATATAACAAGAGAGTAAATGATTGTAATACTTCGGTTTACCTAAAGGAGGTGCGCGCAATAGCAGGCTTTGAATCTGAAATGTACAACGTAGCGAAAACCTTTGTGGCGCCGATGATTGAACCTGAATCGGAGATGATAGCTTTGCCCGATGAATGTGGAGATACGTTATGGGATAACCTTCTGGAATAATTTAACCGAACATCTATGGCTAAGAACTATGCATCTCTCGCGTTTACTGATGAAGTGAAAAAGATTCAGGAAAAAATGGGTAGCCGGGCTACTTATGCCCGGCTTGAGAAGAACACTTATGTTGATGGATTGACACAAAACGAGGTGAGTTACATAGCCGGTATGGACAGCTTTTATCTGGCAACGATTGGAGAGAATGGCTTTCCTTATATAAAATACCGGGGCGGACCGAAAGGTTTTGTAAAAGTGCTGGATGCAAAGCGTATTGGGTTTATAGATTTCAGCGGAAACAAACAGTATATTAGTGTGGGCAATATAGCTACACATCCAAATGTGTCGCTCATCATGGTAGATTATCCAACCAGAAGCCGCCTGAAAATATTAGCCAAAGTAGAAATTATAAATATAAAAGAAGCCCCTGATTTATACAATACTCTTGACCTGGATGGCTATCCATTCAAGCCTGAAAGAATGATGGTTTTTCATATAGAAGCTTATGATTGGAACTGCCATCAACACATCACGCCAAAGTACACGCTGGAGGATATTCAGGATGCTTTCGCTTCGCAACATGAGTATATCACAAAGCTGGAAACCGAAATCAAAGAACTGAAAGCAAGCGTACAAGAGTAAAGCCATTTCAGAAAGACTTTTTGCAAATTGCGGGTTATCTGATGTTGAATGAATGTCAGTTATCGCATAGCGATATAACCGGACCTATCTTCAGCATATTACAACTTGTCATAAAACGGAAGAGGCAAAAAGATTTGAATATCTCTTTGAACAAATGCGTTAATTGTTTTTTATCAGCAAAAACACAATAAGTATGATAAGCGAGCCACGCCAGCCGTCCTTTCTCCAGTTCTTGCCCGTAAGTCTTTTTGGAATAGTAATTTCATTAACAGGACTTTCCTACTCATGGGGATGGGCTAACAAACTCTTGGGCCTTCCGGTATGGCCAATGGAAGTTTGTGAGAGTTTAGCGCTCATTTTCTTTGTACTGATAACGGTCGCCTATGTAGCCAGATGGATTAAATATCCGGCATTGGTAAAGGCTGAGTTTGATCATCCTGTATCAGTAAGCTTTTTCGGAACTTTTATCATATCGCTCTTGTTGATTCCGGGATTCATTCTTGCCTACAGCGTTGCCTTCGCTACCGCAATCTGGTGTTGCGGAGCGGTATTGATTTTTGTTTTTGCCTGGCTGGTGTTAAGAAAATGGCTTGACAACCAGCAGGAGCCTGGCAACGCTGTACCGGCATGGATTATCCCTGTTGTAGGCACACTTGATGTACCCATCATTGGTTACCAGATATCCATCCCGGGAATCCATGAAATTTGCCTGATGTTTTTTTCTGCTGGTCTTCTGTTCGGAATCATACTGATGGTGATTATCATATCAAGATTGATATTTCAGCCGCCGCTTCCGGAAGCACTTCAACCCACACTGCTCATATTGATAGGACCTTTTGCCCTTGCTTACTCAGGATACGAATCGCTTACCGGCTCATCCGATATGGCATCAGCTATCTTTTACTATTTTGATCTTTTCTTATTGATTGTCCTGGTAAGTAAAATCATGTTTTTGCCGAAGAGTTGTCCTTTTAAGGTAACCTGGTGGGCAGTTGGTTTTCCGCTTGTCGCCATCACGATTGCTTCGTTCCGGTATGCCAGCCATAAAACTGGTTTAGCTTATCATATCGTTCCGGCGGTCCTGCTTTCCCTTTCAACCATCGTGATTGCTTATTTGCTATATCAAACCATCTATCGTTTCGCTACTCACCAATTATTACTACCGCAAACAAATAAAATAGCTGCGTAACTGCCTTACATGGGTAATAAGCTTTGCCTGTGTTACTTTTTCATTTTACGTTTGATGGCAAACCTTTTAAGAAAGGATTACAGATGATAGAAGAGGATAAGAAATTGTAAATAAGAGAAGTTGGCTCAAGCGTCGCAGGATAGTTTCAATAGAAAATATCTAAAGAAAGAAAGAAAGCCAATAGTGGTTGAAATAACAATTGCCTCACCGGTTTGAATGGCAAGGCATATTGTAAAGGTTATACTACCTTTTTTCTTTGTATTTAATATTAAATCAAAGGCAAGAGCAGCATTAGGGCATCACAGATGCGGTCCGGTTTATTATAACCTGTATTCGTTCTTTAATTGCATCTGTTTGGGATGTTTTTGCTTCCGGCAGCGGGTTGCCTTGCTTGAGTTCATAAGTCGGCAGCATGGTTTTATAATTCGCTTCTGTAAACGTGACCTTCTCGATAGATTGAACACGGTCGGGAATAACAGCGCCGAACCAATGTGGATCTTCTTTCTGCTTCCATGTTACCATCGTTAATACAGACCCTGCCGGGTATTCGACAGCATCATGTGTACGGGCAAAATTGACGGCAATGTCATTTCCATATAGAGTTGACATTATGCCCTGCTGTTTATTAACGGTTGAATAGATGACCTTGCCTTCCATCCCCTTATCTGTAGTAATAGCAACCGGCAGCGTAAAGATGTAATCGTTCTTCTTCATAGCCTGGTGACAGTTCGCGCATCCCGTTACAAACCGGACGTTATCTCCGTATGGCACCAGTTGTGTACCTTTTGTCCATCTCGCATAGCCCCATCCATCCGTAGCGGCATACTTGTTTTTATCCTTGATCATAAAATCTACCTGTCTGAATTCGCCGGCACGGATGATACCGGAAGAATCCATTACCTGACTCCACTGTATTTTGGTAAGCGCAGCTCCGTCCGGCCAGGGGTGGGTATGGTTTGTTTTGATGGCTTGCACAGCGATAGTATTGCCCGCAATAATTCGCATCGTGCCGTTATCCTGCCGTTCTGTAGAACTGATGGCTACCCAATCTTTATAACCTGGCAGGAACGCGATTCCATTCAGGTCCGGTCTTGCATCACGGGGTTCCTTTTTTCCTCTTATCCAGCTGTTATATTGGTCTTGCCAGGTTTTAATTTTGCCTGTGTTTACCACTTGAGTTATCAGCATGGAATTTAAATAGGCTCTGAGAGAATCGATTTGCGATGGCTGGATGTGGGTTCCCCGATGCAGCGATGTATATCGTTGCAAAGGCATCACACCAAATTCAATCTGGTTGAGCACTTCATACATGATTTGCTTTTGCCGGTCAGGCGAATACCGGTTCCATTCGGAAAAATTAAGTGCCGCTCTTGCCCTCTCCACATCGCTGGCAACTAAAAAATTAGCGGGTGTGATCCTATCAAACCAAAGGGTTCGGGTTTCGTTGGAATGACAGTCATAACACGAAGTTCTCAGGATATTCTTAACAGCCACTGGCGCTGTAATATCGGTAATGACCGGCGGGTTATCCAGTGGTGGCCGGATAAACTGTATAGCTATGAAGATGATCACAATTGCAGATAAGATCAACCTCCCCTTTTTGTTGGCCAAGTGTTTCATAGTAAATGAATGTTGAGACCTGTTTCTATAACTGTAAAGAAAAGTACGGTAACAAATTTAGCTTAATAATCAAGCAGGCCGGCTATTCCAATGCCGTTACCTTTCCGGCTTCCAGTATTCGTAACCGTTGATCAATCTTTAACAGGCGGAACGCTTGCAGGATATCATTTTCATTTTGTGTCAGGTGCGCCCATCCTTCAAAATGCAGGGGAATAATCATGGCGTTTGGAAACACAAGAGCAGTGTCGATAACATCGTTCGTGCGCATGGTAACGTCAAAGAGACCTCTGGGTTGAGCGGCTCCTGCAAATGCAAAAACGTACTTTGGATGATAGCGCCTCGCAACTTCTGCAACGCCTTCATAATAAACAGTATCGCCGGTAATATAAATCTCAAAACCTTGCTTGCCTCTTACCGATAACAAAAATCCGATGACTTCGCCCTGCAGGCTTTCCGATCCTGCAGGACCATGCCTGGCAGGTGTTGCTGTAATATCGATAATTACACCTTCGGGCGACACAAGAGTCTCCGTTTGCCAGCTGGTAAGACCCTGGCACGGACCTTTGAGATGTTCTGCACCCATCATCGTGGTAAACACTTTCGGCACTGTTTGCAGGAACACTCTGCCCGCGTTATCTAAATTGTCGTAATGCTGATCGTGACTTAACAGTACAAAGTCGATAGATCCAAGATCGGTTGTTGCCGGACCTTTCGTTTTTTTGTGAATCAGTTCGCCAGAATGATAGGTTTCGCCGGCGGGATCAAGCGTTGGATCCGTCATAAAACGAAAACCACCGATTTCAAAAATAGCTGTCGGTCCGCCGATATAAATGATGTTAAATGAATGATTATCTGCCATAATCAGTTTGTATTAATTCTTTCCGGAAGAAATGAGCGTATACTTTCTTTTTAGTAATTAGAAGGAACTAAAAAGCCCCCTTTCACACATACATTAATTTATTTACTCAGGGGCTTTGTATGGACGACACCATCAAACTTTTTCAGCTTGCCTCTCTGCCTTTTTGCTAATGCCTGTCTTTCTATCCAGAAAATCTCTTATCGTTGAAGTGATTTCATCACCGAAACTTTCCAATGCAAAATGCCCGGTGGGATACAAATGAAATTCAAGGTTCTTTACATCTTTTTTAAAAGCTTCAGCGCCTACACCGGGAAATATGTAGTCATCCTTGCCATACACAATCAGCATTTGCGGGTTGCTGGTGCGGAGATATTCCTGCCATTCCGGGTACTGCTTTACGTTATTCCGGTAGTCGTAAAACAGGTCTAACTGTATATCATCATTTTCAGGGCGTAGCAGGTGCCGGAGATCAAGTTCCCAATTGTCCGGCGACACAACACTCGGGTCGGGCACACTGTGCGTGTACTGCCACTTCAAACCGTCAGGACTGTGAAATGCCAGGCATTTCCTGATCGCCTCTTTATCATTACGGTCTTTCCAAAGCGCTTTGATCGGGTCCCAGAAAGTTTCCAGCCCTTCTTCATAACAACATCCGTTTTGAACAATGATGGTCTCTACCCTCTCCGGGTACTTAGAAGCTAATGTCCAGCCAACCGGGGCGCCATAATCCATGAGGTACAGGCTGTATGTTTCAATTTGTAATTGCTTCAGCAGTTCTTCCGCAATCAGGGCATAGTTCTCAAACGTGTAAGCAAACTCCTTTCGTAGTGGCTGCCCGCTTCTTCCATAGCCGGGATAGTCGGGTGCAATCAAGTGATACCGATCAGACAGGTCTCTGATCAGGTTCCGGTACATATGTGAGGATGTCGGGTAGCCATGTAGCAACAACAAGGTTGGTGCCTCAACAGGACCGGCTTCCCTGTAAAAAATTTCTATACCATTAATGTCTGTGTAGTGGTAATGTGTTTGGTTCTTCATTTCATTTTTTTTAGTGATGATGAGATAGGTGATCAGTTCCTTCCGGTTTGTCTGGAATCACGAATGTTACTAATTTACTCCCGATGATTTTATGCGTTGGATCGGCTAACTCTATAAGAACGCTATGCTTGCCCGGTGTAAAGCCGTTCATCGTAAGCGCTTCTCCGCTTGCATCAAGCCAGTGCCATGAATTGTCATCGACCGTCACATGAAGGTGCCCTATCCGTGGTGAAACATCCAAAGCCGGAATTCCATACACAGGCATCATTTTTATATTCTCTGTTCTGTATTGGATTACCACGCGCCCGAAAGCCAAAGGTTCCGGCAACGGATCGTCCACGATTAATCTGGGAGGTGGTTCCGAATGGAGCGGTACTACAGAAGCCGCTCCCAGAATGTCTCTTGCTGTCGGAGCTGTTACATCATGCGATGCATTTGCGGTTTTCATAACAAAACTTGAATGATGAAAAAAGGATTTAGGGGACTCTATTCAGTGTGGCTTACGCGCTATACTTCGCCCGCCATTTGGCTTTAATGGCAGCTCTTGCATTGATAAATTCAACGTCCGTTCCTTCTGCAATGGCATCCAGCGGATAGCGTAAAGGGCGCGTGCCATCTTTCATATTAATCAGGGCTAACACACCATCGGCAATCACCTGGGGATTCATATTAAACTGCGTCATCTTGCCAAACAACCCTGCCCCCAGCGCATTGAACATTTCCGTTGCAACCGGCTCATAAGCAGCAGTAATTTCAGGCTTGTCAGACAACACACCGGACTTTACTCCTGTATTCATCTCCGTAGGATAGACGCCCGGCTGAATACTGACATTCTCAATTCCGAACTGGGCCAGTTCATCCTGTGCACCTTCTGTTATGCTCTCTACGCAAAACTTGGAAGCCAGGTAGGGAATCATAAAGGGCAGTGTGTGGCCGCTTGCACCGGAAGTAAGGTTGATGATCAATCCCTTCTTTGCTTTACGCATAAATGGTAATACAGCCTGATAGGTTCGAACCACACCATAAAAATTCACCTCGAATATCTTCTGTATTTGCAGAAGGCTATACGCTTCAAGCAATCCATAGCCGCTTACGGCTGCATTGTTTACCAGCACATCAATGCTGCCATGCTTTGAAATGGATTTTTCAAAGGCCATGTTTACCGAACTATCACTGGTGACATCAATTTCAACCAAATCAACATTCGGTAACAGGGATAGCTCTTTTGCAACAGCTTCATTTTTTCCTTTGGTTCCGCGCATGCCGGCGATTACCGTGTGCCCTTTCCTTGCTAAAGTGAGGGTCATCAATTTGCCAAAACCGGAGCTGGTACCGGTTATAAAAATAACTTTACTCATATCTGCCGTTTTAAGAAGAAGTTATAAGCCAAGATATTTTTTAAGTTCTGCTGCCGCCAGCGTAAATAACGACTTAACCGCAGGCAGTTCAGCCAGACCGTTCAGCAATCCGAAGTCGTGGATCATCCCGTTAAAACGGATATTGGTTACGCTGACTCCGGCTTCGTCCAGTTTCCGTCCAAAGGCCTCGCCTTCTTCTCTCAGCACATCGTTTTCTGCAATGGTAAGTAAGACAGGAGGCAAGCCCTTTAACTGTTCAATGCTTGCCTGCAAGGGCGATGCGTAGATGTCTTTCCGTTTCTGTACATCTTCAATGTACATATCATACATCCACTTCATAGTTGGCGTAGTCAGAAAGCGGTCCTGCCCAAACAGCTGATAGGATTCGGTCTCAAAATTTGCATCGACAATGGGCCACATCATCACCAACAGCTTAATTTCAGGGCCGCCCTTTTCCTTAGCCTTCAAGGCAGTAACCGCAGTCATATTACCGCCAACACTGTTTCCTACCACGGCCAGGCGCTTGCCGTCAACACTGATTTCACTGCCATTCTCCGCTACCCATTTTGTGGCTGCGTAAATCTGATTAATCTGTGTGGGATATTTCTCGTCCGGTGTAGGTGTATAATTGACAAAAACCCCGGCCGCACCGGAAAGAACAACGAGGTCGCGCACCATGCGTTTGTGTGTTGGAAAATCTCCGAGCACCCAACCGCCGCCATGAATAAAAATAAAGACCGGAAGAACCTCTTTATTGCCTTTTGGTCTTACGATATTCAGCTTAATGGTGAATCCATCAGCAGTAATCGTCCTCTCTGATTCGTCTATACCACTGAGGTCAACATGCACCGATGCCTGCGCGTCTGCCAGCACCTGTCGCGCTTGAACCGGCGTAAGGCTTTCTAAAGGGACGCCGCCTTCGTTCAATAATTTCAAAAAGTCCCTCACCTTCTTTTCGAGGTGCGGATCGGTGGCATAATCTACAGCAGTGACCATTCCGTTTGATACCTTTCTGGGTGCTGAAATAACTGTTGTGTTCATACAATTGATTTTATAATAATTAAAACTTGAATCCTTATTCAATGCATCAGCTTTCCCTTTAGCTTACGACAACAGGGCTGACTGATAAAATACCCTGTAGCCTTGTTACGATTTTGCAGAACCGATCGCGGCAGCTTCAATAACCGCTGCTACTTTTTCCGGCTGGGATATATACACAACATGGCTGGCTTTGATTTCTGTAACCTTTGCACCCGCACGTTTATACATCTTCTTTAAAACAACAGGGCTAAGACTTTTATCATCGGTAGATACGATTCCCCAGCTTGGCTTGCTCTTCCAGGCGGCTTCGGTTACAGGCGTGGTAAAACAGGTAGCAACAATAGGCACCTGAGAATCGTACATAAAATCCGACTTCTCCTTGCTTAGATCACCGGCAAAACCGGAGTGATATTTTTCTTTGGGATAATAGATCCAGCCACTGGCATCCGGCACCAGTGCGCCTCCCTCCTTAGCCGCAGGTTCGGATGAAGCAAGTTGGGCAGACGTTTCCCCCACTTCCAGTGCGAACCCTTCGATATAAACAAGACCCGCTACCTTGGGAGATACACCTGCCTGAGTAATGACCGTTCCACCCCATGAATGGCCGACCAGAATGGTAGGCCCATCCTGTTTACTCAACACCTCGTTGGTAGCGGCCACATCATCTTCCAGAGAAGCGCAGGAGTTTTGAACGATCGTTACGTGATAACCTTTTTTGGTGAGGATTTTATAGACCTCTTCGAAACCTGAACCGTCAGCAAAAGCGCCATGAACGATAACGATATTATTTGCCTTTTGCGCATTCGCCTCTTTGTACCCGCTTACTGTGCAAAACATAAAAAGCAGGATGGCGGCTGCCTGATGAAAGCGGGATTTCAAAACATGGTTACGATTTTTCATTGTTGTTATTTTTTATTAAGTAAGAGAAATACCGATTTATAAACTGACTACATGGTCCGTGTTTCGAGAGTACCGGCAGCACGTAACCAACGGCTTCTTTAAATTCATTGTTTGATGTGCTGTACTCCCAATTTAGATTTCACTACCTGCGTTTGAATCTTCCTGAATTCTGTCTCATTGACCCTGCAAAATTCATCCGCTGTTGCAGAAAGAAGATGATGGATACGTTCATGTTTTTTGATTGTTTGATTCATCAAGTTTTTAGCAGGACATGGGTTTACTACCTGTGTATCATCCGTCTGATTTACACCATTACTTTTTGCTGAATAAATAAACAGTTTATAAAAATGACAGAAAGAAGTGGGAGGTTAGTAAGGTATAATTACTACTACCGGATAGTTTAAATTTCAAACAGAAGCGGTGCAACGATTAAAGATCCAATATAATATCCGCAAGTCGCATCTGCTGTTTCAGTAAAATGCTTTAAAAGTGTTGGAATAGTATTATGACCATTTGGTTTTTTCATTTTTAGAATGATACAATGGTTTGCGTCTTTACAAGTCTTGATTGCACTCAGTAATTGACGAAATCCCAACAGTGGCGAACCACTTTAATCCTTTGTAACTTGTTGAATTTTAATAGATTTCCTCGCGGGCACACCCTTTGAAAACGCTTCAGACACTTTGTAGCCCCATCGAAATCTTCGTTCAAAAGAAGGCTGCACTCACATTTTAAAACTAACAAACATGGATACTAAAACGGTAACGCCTGGCACGTGTGGAAACAGGCAAAATGAATCTGCAAAGTCATTAATGCTGAATGGTTATATCGCCATTCAGCACTGTACCCAACAACCTGCCGGAGCCAGGTACATGGAAGAGATGCAACTGATCTTTGTAAAAAGGGGCACCTTTAGTTTTATCAATGGTAAGACAAGATTTGAAATCGGTGAGCATCAGGCGGCCATCTTGAAAAAGAATATCTGGGTCGAATATCTCCAGACCGATGCAGATGAGTTGCGGGGACTGGAATACTTAATCTTTACGATCAAGTGTGACCTTGTAAAGGAGTTCATTCAATTGGTGCATCTGCCCTGCATGTCAACCGGTATCGAACCGACTCCGGTTGTCGTAAAACAAGAAGATAAGGACTGGCTACCGTACATGGAATCACTCGATCCTTTTTTAAAGGAATATGTACGGCCACAGCCAGGTTTGATCAGACTAAAATTATTTGAACTTCTGTTTTATATAGCCGGAAAAGACCGCGATATACTTGAGCAGATCCTGGATCTACGTGAACATTACCGCACCAATATAACCGCTACTGTCGAAGAGAATGTCACCAGTCCGGTTTCGATGGAGCGATTGGCTTCTCTATCCGGGAGAAGTCTATCCAGTTTTCGCAGGGATTTTGTGGCGATTTATAATATGCCGCCTGCGCAGTGGTTCCGGCAAAAAAGATTGGAAAAGGCGAGGCAGATGATGCTTGCCACTACGATGACAGTCACCGATGTCTGCTACACGCTCGGCTTTGAAAGCGTGGCTCACTTTTCAAGGCTTTTTAAATCTCATTTCGGCTCTTCGCCTTCCGATTATAAGTCAAAAGCCAGCGTTGCCTGATTGTTTACCAGTCGCAGAAAAAGTCAAGCACTCCATTTCTTAGTAAGCCAGTTGAATTTTTTAGAAGCAATCAAAACTTGAGTTATGTATCATCTGAAACACTACATGGCTAATGAATCAGACCATGTCCTCGGCGCTTCTCAGGCAGCGGTAGAGCTTATTGAATACGGCGATTTTCAGTGCAGGTATTGTGCAGATGTCTATCCTGCCATTAAATTACTGATAAAAAAAATGGGGAGGAATCTAAAGTTTGTATTCCGCCATTATCCAATGTATCGGCTACATCCGATGGCGTTGGAAGCCGCCGTAGCAAGCGAAGCGGCGGCTATGCAAAACCAGTTCTGGAAGATGCACGATATGATTTTTGAAAATCAAAAGTATCTGTTGCGCACTTCGCTTTCCCGCTTCGCGCGGTCATTGGATATAGAGATGAATGCTTTTGAAGACAGCTATCATCACAAAAAACTATCTCAGAAAGTAATTGATGCGCTTGAACGGGGAGCAAAATTGGGTGTTGATGGCACACCTACTTTTTTTATTAATGGAAGGAAATATAACGGCTTTGGAGACTTTGAAGGTTTATACACAGTTTGTGAGCAGGCAATGATCTGCCATTCAAACGATGCAGTGGCTGATCAACTGAGCCATTCATTCTTTTAACACCGTTACTCACTGATAAATATAATTCGAAAGACAGATGAACAGTACAGCATCAATGTAAAAACAGTAACATGAAAAAGATTATACTCAGCTTGCTTTTCGTTCCCGTATCTGTTTGTGTTATAAATGCGCAGCAGCATTTAATACCCATGAGTGACACCACGGACAGGGTTATGAGCGACATGAAAATGATGCATTCTTATTCCCGGAACTTGCCAATGAACCGAGATGGTTCAGGCACAAGTTGGTTGCCGGACGCATCACCGGTTTATGGTATTAGGCTGCCCACAAACAAATGGATGTTCATGTTGCATGGAAATGTGTTTGTAAGGTACACCAATCAAAATTTTAATCATAAAAGCAAACGAAGTGACGCTGCTTTTGATGCACCCAACTGGCTGATGCTGATGGGACAGCGAACAATAGCAAAAAACGGCTTGTTCCATTTTAGTGTGATGACATCATTAGACAGACTAACAGAAGGTGGCAGCGGTTATCCGCTCACGTTTCAAACCGGCGAAAGCTGGAAGGAAAAACCTTTAAAAGATCATCAGCATCCCCATGACTTAATATCCGAATTGTCGGTAAGCTATGCTCAGGCACTTTCAAAAAAAGTTGACCTGTTCGCTTACTTTGGCTACCCGGGCGAACCGGCTTTAGGTTCCGTTGCCTTCATGCATCGTCCGTCTGCTTTGTCAATACCCGATGCACCTATCAGTCACCACTGGAATGATGGTACTCATATAACCTTCGGTGTTGCTACGGCAGGTATACGGCTTGATGAGTTTAAATTGGAAGCCTCCTCCTTTTCCGGTCGTGAGCCGGATGAAAACAGGTACAATTTCGACCAAGCAAAGTTTGATTCCTGGAGCGGAAGGATCTCTTTTAACCCATCCGCACATTGGGCATTACAGACTTCTTACGGATATATAAAAAGCCCTGAGTCATTACATCCCGATGAAAACGTAAACCGGAGTACGGCATCAGTCATTGCCAGCTATCCGCTGGGAGAGGAAAAGTACTTTGACGCGACTGCCACCTGGGGTGTAAATAAAATCAAACATGAAAAAGGTGACAATGCGGTATTAGCAGAGGTTAATCTGAGAATGAAATGGATAGCCTTTTATGTCCGTTATGAATGGGCTCAGAAAACGGGAGAAGAACTGAATTTGGATTCGGTAAAATTCAGGATGGATAAGGTCTTTCCGTTGAGTGAAATCATCGCCGGAGCGAGTTATGATCTTCTGCATCTTCATCCGGTGAACATTGCTGTAGGTGGGCAATTATCTTATGGTCATACCACATCAGAACTGTATTCCGTCTATGGAAAGAATCCATTAGGAGGTGAAATCTATCTGCGTATCTATCCTTCGGCGATGATGATGAACCATGGCATGGGTACAAAGCACAATAAGAAATGAGGAATGAAGATATTACAGTAAAGGAAAGAAAAATATAGAGTAAGAATTCTCTTGAAGTTAATGAAAACGATTTTGAGATTAAAGATTGAACACGCCACAATGAACTGGAACCCGGCAAAATCGTAAAAAGATATAGCTTATTGGCTTGCTTACACTACGTGAATAAAGAAATAAAGTTGATAGAAAATCATACAAAAGCAGGTACAAAATTTTGGTATGTTGCACAACGCTCGGACTTAAACATCTGAGTTCTATATCTTTTAAATTTCGGACTTCGCTTTGGTTTGGGTCACCTATATTTCATCTACACTTTCCAGATATTCCTTCCAAATTATATCTTGACTATTACTTTATTGTAAAGAAAGTAAGGTCGTATTCCGTCAGCCGTCAGCAAACAAATGCACCGAATGGGATAGCACAAGCGAATGATCTGATGTTTCTTTCAGAGTTTGCCTTTGGCTGCCATGCCCTTGGGGTGCGTCATTATACTTCCTGCTTCGCAGAATGTCACACAACCTGCATTGCAGATATCCTCCTTTCTGGCATCGGTGAACAGGGATGCCATTCACTCGCTTCTTTTCTTTATTCCACTTCGTTTTGTGAGCTTATGTTGTTGCAAAGGGTGCCGGGAACCCTCTGCCACACTTTCAACCTGCTATTACTGCATTAGCCACATTCTTAATGAAGCGGCCAAAATAATATTAGCCAGCGAGCCTCCCGTCAGCTACATTCCGTCAATCGCTTGCTTTAGTCCCATTGCATTCATCGTCGTGCTATAAAAAATATTTCAGCAGATTCCAGAAACGCTTGACATGTTGATCAAACACCTCAAAGAACTATTTCTAATTATGACAGTCTCCCTTTATAAGCTGATGAAATAAATTTATATAGGTTCTTTCAAAGGATACCCACGTCCTCATTTGGTAACGAACAACGGATAAAAAGAGCCGCAAAGCTGTGCAGGCTGCCATTGCGTTAACCACTCCAAAAGCTGCCAAAAGACTACGGCATAGACCCTCTGAAAACGCTTTCCTACACTCGCTATTTTATTCCGTTTCCTTTTGGCTTGGTGTATCAGCCTACTTGAATTTTTGCAGGCGGACCGTCACTTTATGTTTGCCGCCGGGCAAATTAAATTTTCAAAATAATTCTTGCTTTCGTTTGGTGAAATCAGTTGAGAGAGGTGTTGTTTCAGTCTTCCTGCCATCAATGTATAAATCAGCCATGAAAGTGAAATCAGGAGCATCGTTATTTTTCTTTAAAGCTTCATCAGCTAAACAAAACCCGGTGCCTTTGAGTTCAAATGTGGCTTCTTTTTGAATGGTGTGTTGATGAGCAATCTTATCTTTTGGTTGTATAGGGGAAAGCCTTGTTCAAGTTTTACAGTTTGTGGGGTTTGCCTGACAATTTGCACAGAATCAGCCATCACCATCCCGCCATTGGCTGTTATATTTTGAAGGGCATGTTTTACCCCGGTCTCATATACGTTTTGCAGTGAGTACTCAGTGTATTTGAACTTGATATCTTCCGCTCTCGCCAGTCCTCTTTCCATTCGTCATGAATGCGGTTGTAGCCAAGAATGGTTCCCAGAATGCCTCCTGCGGAGGATGGATTGCAGTCAGCATCCTGACCACCGCGGGTAGCAATCTGAAGTGAATTTTTAAAATCTCCCCGACCATACAGTAACCCCATTACAACATATGCGGAATTGATCTTTGCGTCGATATCAAACGGTTCGAAAATGCCATCCGGGTTTAGGCTTTATCCTTTGACCATTTCACCTGCAATTCATACCAGGTCCGGTGCCAGTTATCCGGGTATTGATGATGCCATTTGATAACATCACTGACGCACCTGTATGGATCGACATAGGAAGTGAGGCTTTGCCCAAGGGCAAAGCTTAGTGTCATAACAAGCGGAAAGACAGTAAAAAAGCTCGTTCTTCATGGTAATTATTTTTAAAACACCAAGCGGAAAAGAAAGAATTCAACTCCGGATGGTGTGGCTTACTTGTCAAAATTTCAATTGTATTTTGTTCTGCACTCTTATTTTATTGCGTGGGTGTTGGTCGCGTTGCCGTCAGGGAAATTTCCCCTTTCAGCATTCTTCCGCCATCGCCTGAAAGACGCATATAATAATCAGCCGAACAAGGTGTACCATCTTCATCTAATGTTTTAAAAGAAGAACCAGCCGGAATCATGGAACTATTCTCCGCCGTTTTGGCAATCTGGTTACCCTCATTGTATTCATCAAACATGGAAACATAAATGCCCTGTGAACCGAGTCTGACCATGTTGTAAAACTGCCGCCACATAAAGTCGCCGTGTGCCCGCTGTCCTTCCTGCAAATCGCCGGGCAGCACGCAAGGCTGGTAATCTATCCTGTTCGCACGGCAGTAGGTCATATCTGTCCCGCTCACTGTGTTATAAAAATTGTCTGCCTGGTCGATGTTTCCGATTCGCCCTACCATCCAGGGAGATATCATATCAAGCGCTTTGTATGTGGAAATGAAGCCCGGTCTTGAATCCTGATTTTGCTCACGCCAGTGTGTGGGAACGCCACCGATGACATAACAACCCTGCGCTTTAAACCAGTTGATGACATCCAGGCAAACATCGGATGACCATGGATGATTGTTATCGCTGAAGCCAAAACCCCAGATGCAGACAACCGGCTTTCCATTTTGTTTTGCATAAGCAGAAGAAGATGTGTACGTCTTCATCTTGTTCGTCCAATCGTTTTTAATTTCCGGTTGCATATTTGTCCAGCCGCTAACATCGTACATAATGTAAAACTTGCGGTCATACTTCTCTGCAGCCGCTTTCACTTTTGCCGTGATGGCGTCACGAACCGGACCTTCGATACCATTTGGATTGAAGCGCTGCAAAGCCGCCACATCTAAACCGTATTGCTGCATCCACGAAAACTGCACATCAACTGTTTGGTCACTGAAAGAAGAGAATAAGGTTGCCGGTTCACCATTGTTCAGGTTAGCATAGCCTGTCTGATACTTGTTTTCATAATCTCTGACATCGGGCCACGACTTGATGCTGATAACATCCGGCGTTGGCGTTTTCGACCAGTCGTTCGACCAATGCCACCACGCATTAATGGGCGATCCATCACCTTCGCAGGCAAACCATCCCTGGTAACCAACGGTTATTTTTCCAACCACATCACCCGCTGGTGAAGGCCAAACTTTTTCCGGTTCGGTTCCTGTTGTATCAACACCACTATTGTTATCGTTCGGCAGATTATCATTCTTGGAACAAGAAATAAAAAGAAAAGCAACAATAGAAAAGGCAAGAAGAAAAGGATGCTTCCGTCTCATGTTTCAACAATTACAGATACTTGATTAATTACGGTCTGTTTTTGCGGAATTATCACTTCCGGTAAACTTAGTATTGCCCTTTGTTTGCACTACTTTTTGAATGGTGCCATCAATATTGTAATACAGCTTATCTACACAAATGGAACGCAGCCAATCAAAGTTTGAAAGAGCGCTGTTGTGATAGAACGCATACCATTGTCCTTTGTATTCTACGATAGATCCGTGATTGGTATAGCTGTCTGTAGGATCAATGTAAATACCCTTATAAGTCCAGGGACCAAGCGGGTTTTGGCTGGTTGCGTAGCACATGCGGTTGTGCTGCCCTGCCGAATCATGATTATCAGAGTAAGAGAGATAATAGACACCGTTCTTTTTATGCACCCAGCTGGCTTCGTGAAAATCATGCAAGCCTTCCATCGGCTTCATGTCGCCATCTACTTCCACCATGTTATCTTTTAGCTTGCCGCCTTCACAAGTGCCACCGCCGCCATAATACAAATATGCCTGTCCATCATCATCCACAAACACACAAGGATCAATCATTGATTTTAAACCTTTGATATAACCCTGCACTGTAAAGCCGCTGGCAGGACTCTTACTCGTAGCTACGCCAATCTTCCAAGTGCTGTTCCATGCCGAATCGCTGGGATGCGGAAAATAGAAGTAATACGTACCATTTTTATAAGCACAATCGGGCGCCCACATAAAGCCTCCTTGTTTTCTTCCCCAGGGCACCTGGCTGGCACGGAGAATTTCACCATGATCTTTCCAATGCACCATGTCGTCGGTTGAGTACACATGGTATTGATCCATCAAGTCGCAGCCGCGTGGTGGCGCAATGTCGTGCGAAGGATATACATACAGGCGGCCATCTTTCCATACATGCGCCGACGGATCTGCCGTGTACATGTTGGTAATAAACGGGTTACCGGCAGATGTGATAACACTGTCCTTAGAGCCTGTGTTGTGTGAAGTTGCACTCTGGTTTTTTTGTGCTTCTGCATTTATGCAAACGAGTGCTGTTAAAAAGAAGAATAATGATTTCAAGAGATAAATTTTTGTAAGTGATGAGTTTTTAAACATTCAATGATCTTTATTGGTTCCCTGCTTTAGCTCAAAATCGCGTGATGCAGTTTGATAATAAGTGCTATGTCAAAAAAGTTGTTTATAGTCTAAAGCTTACTGAGTATCTGCATCCTTAACGGGAGCAACATCAGACCCGTATATCTTGCCCTGCGTTGTATCTTTTTCTCTAAACCCGGAGATGTAATAGTTATTAGTTAGCTCAGTTGATAGGTTGGTCGTGTGTTGCTTCGCATACACATTATCCCCGACAGCTTCACCCGGCATTTTTTGAGCGAAATAGGAAGAATAAACATGTGTTTTTCCACCCCTGTTGTCTATGCCAGGAGCACCCGACCGTTGGAAGTTGGCTTGTTGAAAACGCATGATGCCACTATTTATAATAGCGCCTACCGTAGGGCTACCCCAAAACGCACTGTTGTAAAGAATAAGCTGTGCATCAGGATGAACTTTACTGGTGTTCGCTTCTCTTCCCAAGAGAACATAAGACCTGACAGGTTCTGCAGTTCGGGTATCCACCAATTCAGAATTGACCGCAATGATTTTGGTGTTTTTATCGGCATCTTCTACAAAGAAAGAGTACGAGCAGCCATCCGAACCGTGACCAATCACCGTCATTTGCCCGGGATACTTACCTGTTATTGAATCTTTCAGAAAATGAATACCATAAAATGATCCATAAACGAAGTTGTTGAAGATGGTTTGTTTCTTAATGTCAGCGAATTTCAGCGCACTGCAATTGGATTGCAGGAAACGTGTGAGCTGTACATTTGGATACCCTTGTCCGCCTTGCGGAAGACGTGAGCCATAATGCGGATTCAACTGCATGTTGCGGATAAAGCCGCCCTCAGCACCGCCGCCCACCCAGATGCCTGCCCTGGCAAGAACACCGGCAAAATAATCAACGTAATGCCCGCTGGTATTATGTGAAGCGAGGTCTATTCCTTTATCGCCAACCGCTGTCACATTTACGACATAGACGTTTGGACCTTCTCCCTGTATCAGGAACGGCGTCTTCCTGGGATTCTTAGCATCATAACCATCAGTTGCCAGATTCAATTGCGCAATGGTAATGCCCCTGATGCCTGCACCCGTTTGAAGCTGTATCAACGAAGCGCCTTTTTCACCGGCATCGCTACCAGCATACGTTGTTAATATACCCGCACCGCCGCTTTGCGTGTGGTGCTGTACATCCCATGTTCCTCTCAATTCAACGCCAGCAGGAATGGTGATTGGATTGTTCACTAAATATCTTCCACCCGGCAGAAAGACCGTGCCGCCGCCGGCAGCTTTTATTTGATTGAGTGCCGCTTGCAGTTGAGCCGATATATCTTTGCTTGGCTGATCATTGTTAACGCCAGTTACTCTTGGCAAATCAACTTCTAAAACGTTATTGGATGCCGGTCTTGGATGTACCTTGATATCTGTTACTACATTTTTTGGAATGGGATCAAACAGGTATTCCTTACCATTATGAATCTCCACTTTGGCCCATTTGCTATCGTTCTTGATTTCCAGTTTGCCTTTGTAACCAGAGTTCACTGACTTGAGTGTATTGACATCTGCGCCTAGCAACACATGACCTGCAGGTTTTTTAAACTCGCTTTGGGTGAGCAATACATTACCATTGTTTAGCTTAAGCGCGTAACCGCTGTTGTCATTAAATGTGCAGCTTTCAAAAGATATTACACCATCTCTTCCATTGCTTACAATGGGTCCGGAAAAATCAACACCGTTGAATTGCACAGAGGTTGCGAAGGCGCTGTCGAAATACACAGCTTTCCCATTTTTTTCAGACCCGAATGTTGAGTTGGAAATCAGCAAGCCATATGGATTAACCGCCTGGACGTATATGCCGGTTTTACAATTTTTAATATGGATTTCGTAAAACTGTGCGTTCGGCGCATCTGCAAAACCTGGTTCTTTGCCGACCCACATGCCTGTTTTATAATCGGATACATACAGGTTAGACACATACTCCCAATCGGAACGGTGCATATTGAACCCGGTACCATTCGCTTTTGTGTAGGTTGACACTTTTGTAAAAGAAGGTGAACCGGGAAGTCCTGAATTCGCCCAGTATTTCGGATCTATTTTCACGTTCTCAATGCGCCCAATGTCGGTGCATACATGCACTTCAATTCCTGTATTGAGGGCTGTCATGTAGCTGTTTACAATGTAATGCAGTTCGCTGGGAGCGGAATAAAAGCCATTGTAAGTGTTTACAAGCGTTACGTTTTCAATCGTCACACAATCGCTGTTGGGTTGATATAATGTCCATGGATATGGCTGAACGTTGTTGATGTCCTGTTCAGGATACCAGATTGACAGGTTGGTTACGCCGGTTCCCGAATTCATATCGATAAACCTGTCGGCAATGTTGGTGTAGGTGGTGCGGAGTGCATTGTCAGCTTGTGCGTCGTTCCACCAGCTTTCAATATTCCTGTTGTAGTTAGGAGAGTTTTTACCAACGCGCACCTCTAGTATAGTTCCGAGCACTTTTCCGTTGTTCAATTCGGGATTCGCCCAGTCGCCGCGAAGCTGAACACTGGTTGGGATATTCAATACATACTGGTGTTCAAATTCTTTGATAGATTCCTCAGCGCCCTGTCGCACTCTCACTTTTGTAGTGGCAATTTGCGTACTGCGAAACTCATAATTGCCTGCCGGTACATACACAACTCCACCGCCGTTGTTATATGCAGCATCAATAGCAGCCTGGAAAGCCTGCCTATTATCAAACCCCGGTTGGGCTTTAGCACCGAACTTCGGATCGGTTACCACGAAGTCAGATATCACCCAATCTTTGGTTGGATAAACCGTTTTTATGCTTTGTTTGATTGACTGTTTATTTGTCTCTGACTGAGCAGTAACCATATTCGTAATGAACACAGATAGAACAGCAACCATTGCTATTTTGCACAGCTTTGAAACCACTTTTATCGTTTTAAAATTCAATAAGCTTACAAGACTTTTCAGACCTATCCGGTTCCTAAAATGGTCTTCAACTCTTATCGCTCTATGCATGCTTCTGCGCTGTTCCATCACCTCATTACTTTTAGAATGTTAAGCCAATACAATCACTTGCAGGCACGCAACAGCAGCCTGTACAACTCAATAGGTGTTATCACTTCTGACTATTGTATGAAAGCAGTTTGAGTAACTCCCGGCTTATTAATCAGAGCCGGGAGTCTATTCATAATGCGTTTTGTTACATTTAATCTTAGTGTATCTCCCTTTAATCAATTATGATTTCTACTTGAAAACTTATGGCACTACAATCTGTTTGATCTCTGAATAATTATACTTTCTATTGGCATCATTCACATTCGCACCTACGCGTACATTATAAGTATATCCTGATTTTACCGGCAATGGTCCTATGGTTAACAGCGGGCTTGTGTCAACATCGCCGTAGGCATCCATCCATGATTGATTGAGCTGAATTCTTTTGTCGTTGAATTCTGCAATGTTGATGTAGTTGGATTCGCCAACGAAATTGGTAAGGCTCAGGAAAGGCTTGACGTCTACCAGGTTTGGAAGCCCGGCCCGTATGGGAGCTTTTAAGCGCACTTGAAGAGTAAGATTTGTACCGTCTAACGAAGCCGCAAAATCAACTACCTGCAAATACGGAGTCACCGTAATATTCTGCCCGCCGGTTTTACCTCCGCCTAACTCTACATTTTTGATTGTATCGGTAATCGGCCAAAAAGGACCACCATAGGGAAGTATATCATAAGTTCCACTAAACATCTTATCATTATTGTAGGTTCCATCCTGTTTCACCGGAATATCCTGATTAATGGGAGTCGATTGAGTCCATGATCTTTCCCAAACACGAATAGACCAATCGGCTTGCGAACTTAACAATGGCTGGCCGGTGTAAGAGTCAATGATGGTTCCCCCAATCTGCGCATCAGGTCCGTCATAGTTGTCCGTTTTGTAACAGGATGAAAGACCCATGATCACCAGCGCTAAAAATATATAGGTTATCTTTTTCATAATATCAATGCGTGTTTATTAGTATAGAGGATTGTTAGGTAAGAGCTTGTTATTCTTTCCGATTTCGCCCGCAGGTATTGGCTCATAAAAACATGATTTCGCAGCTGTCCAATCTCTGTTCCACCGGTTAATTTCATCCAGGTAAATATATTTTCCTTCGTCGGCAACATAATAGCAGCTAAGAACTCTGTGACGGAACTGTTTTAATACTTGGTCTGCTGTTCTCCAGCGACGAAGGTCCCACCACCAATGATTTTCTCCATATAACTCGCGCTCGCGCTCATCGCGGATAAACTGCAGTGACTTTTCAATCTGGTATGGATAGTTTGCTTTGTTTATCGTACCAATATTTGTCAATGTCTGGTCAATGGCTGGTCTAACAATCTTTGCGCCTGCACGGGTGCGGATCTTTTCAATATAATCGAACGCTTCATCTCTTTGCCCTAATTCATATAAGGCTTCAGCGGTATTCAAATAAATCTCACCCAGACGGAATACAATCCAGGGCTGGCCGCTGCGATATAAACCTGCATCGCTTTGCTTCATATCCGGGTTGATATATTTACGCATGAATGCAGCACCCCAGCCATTATTTTCTCCACCCTGATCATCAAAATGCCCATGGGCTCCCGTAATATTTAACTCAACGCCATTGATGTTGGTAGTCCAGCCTCTTCCACCCAAAATCCGGTTGCCATTACTATTGATTGGAGCTCCATTACTGCCACCTTGTGCATCTGCCGCAGTTCCTTTATAAGTGCGGTAAATACCCCGTTGAATACTGAATGCTTTACCCCTTAAAACATCTCCGTCAAAGTACATAGTGCCCCGCATACGTGGCTCCATATCATTTTTGATATCGCTACGATTGGTAAAACGAACCGGTGTTCCGTCAGGGTTTATGTATGGTGTCATGTCGTACAACTCCATAAAGTCAAAAGGAGGGTAGCTCTCAGCACCTACGTCTGCCACCATATCCGGTTGGGGAGACATCAGGGCATCATAGCTGTGGCGCAAACGTGTATCGCCCGGTACAGACTGGTCAAAATCTTTAATAAATATATTTTCAGGTGAAGATGGGTCCAAAAACAGGCGGGCAAAGTTTAGAGACAAATCTGCTTCCTTATTATACAGTGTATATCCGCCAGTCTCGACCAGTTTGCCTGCATCCACGGCATACTGAAAGAACTCGCTGGCTTTATCCGGGCTAATTCCTGCTAAACCAGCCTGGGTAGCGGCTTCACTCTGGAAGCCGAGGTACTGTGTGTATTTAGCAATGGAACCTGCATACAGCATAGCACGAGACATGAGTGCAGCAGCTACAAATTTATTGGCGCGCCCTGTTTCACTGGTTGCCGACATATTGTCGATGGCAAATTGCAGGTCGTCATGAATGAACTTCCAGGTATCATATTCTGTGTTGCGGGAAACTTCCAGCGAATCTTTACTTCCGAGTGGATCCTGGGCTTCTTTTACAATAGGAACGCCGCCATAACGTTTCGCCAGTCCAAAGTAATAGTAGGCACGTAAAAAATAAGCTTCGCCCAACAAAGCATTGTATACGTCCGACGAATAATTAGCCTGATAGGTAGGAAAATTTTGAATAAAAGTGTTCACATCGCGGATGTGGTCGTAAGGCCAGTAGCCAAAGCCATCATTGTCAACGCCCACCCAGGTATTAAAAAACTCGCCACTCATATTTCCCTGGCTGTTTTTGCCAGCCTCCCAATAATTGTCAGGGCGATATGCGTTATTAGAATTGGTTCCATAATAATTGAAATCTTCAATGGGCAGGTAGTTATAAAGACCTGTAAAATATTTCTTGACGCCAAACTCGTTACCAAAGATTTCGGGTTGGCCCAATCTGCCTTTTGGATCTAAATCGAGCTTTTGGCAAGCCGAAAAAATCATCGCCAAAAGCACCATATAAAACAAAATATATTTCTTCATAATAGAATTGTTAGTAGTGTTTATTAGAATCGAACTCGTGCACCGATGGTATAGGTTCTGGTAATCGGGTCATTATAGAAATCAATGTAGTTGGTAGACGCACCTCCCGCAGCACCGGGACGTTCGGGATCTACATTTTTAAGCGGAGTAAATGTTAGAAGATTATATCCGCTCAGGTACAGCCTGAGTTCCTGTATCCCGGCTCTTGAAAGTAATTTGGGACTAAGAGTATAACCCAGTTCGGCGGTTTTCAAACGGATATAAGATGCGTTCATAACACCATTCGTACCTGTTCTTCGCCCGTCGTGGCCGGTAACAGGGTAATACCCGGGTATCCATTGGGTGTTCGGGTTGAAGTAGTCAGCATTCGGATCTGCCGGATGCCAACGGTCCGAAAACCAAGTCAATGTATTTTGTCCTCCGAATGGCAATGCTTCGGTGAGTACTTCGGCATATTGCACATACACACCGTATGCACCCTGCCAATCCAGCGCAACATCAAAATTCTTCCAGGTGCCGCCTAAGGAAATGCCATAGTTGAATACAGGAAGACCCGTCGTACCAATCGGATGATCATCCCTGGCATCAACCACACCATCACCATTCCAGTCGTTCAGGTACCAATCCCCTGGCACTGTACCCTGTCCTACAGGAACTGTGTTGTAAGTCCGGATCTGGTCGTACGTTGTGAACATACCACCCGATTCATTTCCCCACCAGATATTCTGATAGCGGTTGGCTGTGCGGTTTCGCCATTGGTCGTAAGAGTTGCTGGCAGGCGTTTCAAGCCAGTCGGTACGCATGTATTTGGTAGCAGATATTTGACCGCTAACATAATAAGACAGGTCTCTGAACCTTTTGCGGTAAGCCAGTGACAGCTCATAGCCGAAATTACGGTCGCTGTTCAGGTTTTCCTGGGGCAAGGCAGCACCCACCGTTCCTGGAATTACATTACTGCTTGTTGCCAGCAATCCAGAGCGATCTCTTCTGTATATCTCAGCAGTACCGGTAATAGAATTTTTCAGGAGTCCGAAATTGATACCGGCATTGTAAGATTTAATCCTGTACCAAGTCAGGTTTGGATTTGGCGTGGGCAAAGCTGCAAGACCACCATTGAGGACGCCACCAAAATACCAGCCCAGGTTGTTAGTGAGACTGTATCCCGGTGTTGGCGGATAGTTATCGGCTGAGTTATCATCACCCAATTCTCCGTACGACCCAAATATTTTTAGTTCCGAAATGAAACTAAAATTGTTTTTGATAAATCCTTCCTCACCCAAACGCCAGCCAGCTGATACTGCGGGGAAGAATCCGGAACGGCTGCCTGCCGGAAAACGGGAAGACTGATCGTTACGGAATTTGAAATCCAGCAGGTACTTCCTGTCAAAGTCATAGGTTACCGATCCAATTACAGATTTGTTTGCACGGTCTGCCGGCAATTGCCCGAGAGCTTGTTGCTGATCAGCCTCGCCTGCAAACAGATATTGAGAATTAATCAACAACTGGCGGTATGCGCTGAAGCCATCCCATTTGTTGTAAGCCTGTTCATAAATAAGGAAGCCGCTAACATTATGCTTATTAAAGTGATTGGTATAATACAATCCGGCCTGCAGCGTATTGGAATAGTTTAAACTGGTTCCCTTTTCTATAGATGAAGGCGCATTTTTCAGGTTCGGGGTGTAAGTGTCATCACTTGGATTATACCGATACAAAGTGAAGGAGCTTTTGTAATTATTGTAATCAGGAAGATTCATGGAATAATCATATAAAGCTTTTGCTGATAAGCCCCTGATGCCAGGAACCTCATATTCCAGTCTCAAAGTTCCGTTATACCTTTTGTCTCGGGTTGTGTTCAAGCCTACATATTTAGCCGATGTTTCAACAATCATATTATGCCCGTCATACAGTACATTTCCATCTCCATTCGGATATTCCGGATTGTCATTGGCATAAAATGATGCATCAGGGCGCATTAGCCATGTATTTTTATAAGTAGGCCAACCTGAACCATTTGGTTGTTTTGTATTTGTGAGTATAGCTCCCAACTGAACCCTTGCTTTCAGCCTTTTTGTAATTTGAGCATCCACATTGGTACGCAAAGACCAACGCTCCGATTCCAAATCGCCGCTCTTGTAAGAACCTTCCTGTTTGTTATATCCCAGGTTGAAATAGTAGCGCAGCTTGTCACCACCACCATTTACACTCAGGTTGTTATCATATTGAGGTGTATTTTTTCTAAACACCTGATCCATCCAATTGTATGACTGCTTTGTCCCGTTCTTATAAAGGTTTATCAGTGAGTCAGAATACAATGCGTTCTGCCGAACGAGGTAGTTTTTGTTGAAATCCTGCCAGTTCTGTTCATTTCGGATTGTATAATAATCCTGCGCATTCATCCCTTGCGGAACATACAGGTATTGTGCAAGCGAAACGCTTGTGTTGAAAGTAATATCCACCCTGCCATTTTGCGAGTTGCCGGTTTTCGTAGTAATCAGCACAACGCCATTGCCGGCCCGCAAGCCATACACCGCTGCAGCTCCGTCTTTAAGCACCGAGACGCTTTCAATTTCTTCAGCGCTCATACGGGCGAAGTAGTCTTTATCACGAACAATCCCATCCACAACAAAAAGCGGGTCGCCCATCCCACGTATATCAATGGTAGCATCATAAGCGCCCGGTCTGGCGCTCTTCTGAACCACACGCACCCCCGGCACCTTACCGGTTAGCATGTTGAGCGTATTCTCGTTCCGCGTACGAGCCATTTCGGAACCTTTAATAGAGGCAATAGAACCTGTTACGGTCTCTTTCCTTTGGGTGGTATAACCCACTACTATAACCTGGTTAAGCGAGGAGGACGCCGTAGTCATAACCACCTGAAGCGACTTTTGATTAGCAGAAACAGTTGTCCTTATATCTGCAAATCCTACCGAAGAAAAAATCAGGGTATTTCCTCCTGATAAGGCAATTGTAAAATTGCCATCCTTATTAGTCAAGGTTTTGGCTGCCCCTCCTTCGATCGACACGGTGACTCCTTCAAGCGGCAGATTACTGGCGGAATCGAGTACCTGACCGGAAATGGTACGAGCTTGAGTTGTTCCTGATTGTGCATTTGAGTTGTTGGAAACGAGAAAAAGTGCCAATAAAATAAAAATCCAGTTTAGTAGTGTAGCCTTTTTCATGTGGCTATACACACATGGTTTGATGCGTAAAAAGTGTTTCTTCATACAGCAATTTTTTTTGATTTACATTAATAGGTAGTAATAAAAACCAGAATTTCTATCTCGAACAGGTTACCGAGAAAAATGCGGATTTTTAAACTTTGTAACGGCAGTTAATACAAAAAGGAACTGGGAGCCGGATTTTACTCCGGGTACGGAACAAGCAAATTCGTTTTTTTCATACACAAGCATTCATTAAATACAGGTGCAATAAACAGCTTGAAAGATTAATCAGGCGATAACAAACCGGTTAATTCTAAAATTAATTTTAGTTTTTAATTAAAAAACCAGGCTTTTTATATGAAAAACATGGCAAGCCAATCCTTTTTCCTCAGAATAGGGTATTAGTATGGCGATAGAAAGAAATAGAAAATGATTTGCAAAGACCCAACTATACCTGAAGAGAATCTGGCGAGTCGCTCTTAATAAGCTGAAGAAAAGATCTGCCAAACTCTTCACCATACATATCCTTGTAATCCTTTAAAAACTTTGCGAATGTTTTGTTGGCTAATGCGTGGCGTTTAAGCAGGATCAGGTTTTTACATTTATACTCAAGAGCATATTCGTTAAGCTGGTCGAAATGAAAAATGCAGTTGGCAATCTCAATCACGAATTCCGGGTCATCCAACACATCATCACTTTGTTCATTGAGATATTTTAAGCAATCATCAATAACAAGATTTGATATTTCGGCTTTCACATCGTCAAGCCAGCCGTATTCGGTTTGAAACAGGAATGAGCCTTTACGGGTGATGCTTAAAAGAGATTCCATATGTGCACGTCCGGTGTTGGGTTTTTCCCTCATCAGTATTACAAATTTTTCATAATCGATAAATACTGAATCGCCGGCAGTTTCTATTTGCCAGAAATTTGATTTTTTGGCGACTGTCGTATCACCCAACTTCTCAAGGATGTTTTTCAGCTTTGCCAGATTAACTGACCTGTTGTTTTTGGCATCCTTAACCGATTTATTATGCCAAAGAATTTCGTTTAATTCCTCAGATGTGATTCCTCTTCCATTGTGAAATGTATAAATCACAATCAGCAGGAACAATTCTTTGATAAGGGGTGTAAAACAGGAAGTAATATCCTTTCCCTGCTTGTCAAAAACCTGAAATTGCCCGAAAAGAAGAATTTGCGAAGCGGAGAGTATTGCCTCCTCCGCCCTTTGAGTTTCCGTGGCATGCGCATTTGCTTCTTTAGTTCGCTCCGCGATTCCCTGTTTTGGTTGCGAAAATAAAAGTTTAGGTTCTGGAGTAACTCCTTCAACAGCGCCACTTTCCTGACTGACTGGACTAACAGAAGGCACATCATTATGCTTATCAAGTTTCCTTCGTTTCTTAATAACAAGAAAAGCGATTCCTGCCACCGCCGTTAGTCCGCACAGGATAAGAATGAGGCGATTTTCGAAATTGCTCGTGGCATCTGGAGTAACTAACGTTTTTTCAGCATTCGCGGGTGGAAAATTAATAGTATAAATGTTGACGGTGGTTGACTGGGAGGGCGCATTGTCTGAACTTGCATTCAGCAAGGTGACTGCTATGAGCTTCCCGGCCTCCGGTGCATAATACAAATCGGCAAATGACTGAACGTCGTAAAATGAAAACGGGATTTCACTTTCGAATAAATTGTATGACGAATCTTTGAGAGAACCCTGTATCAGCCGGAGCTTGGAATTAAAACTGTCGTTCGGAAAAATCAATCCATAATACTGCTCATTCTTCGAGTCAATAACCAAGCTGTTTGCAAATGTAAATTTTTGGTGCCTGTCATCAAAGTCGACCAGCTTAGTAAAGGTTGCTGTCTTTATATCAAAGGCATATATATCGTAGTAGTTACCGGGATCCAGCATCTGGTCGCCGCTCCGGCTGCCATACCCGCCAGCAATGAAAGCTGTATCGCCTTTGCTGTTTAACCCTAAAGCCGCTAAATATCTCGGCGGCAACACATTTCCTTTGGTTTTAACAGTTTCCCATTGTCCCGTGGAAAAACGATAGCGCTGTACCGTATTCTTGTACGTCAGCTGACCGTAACCACCAATAATGTAAAGACAGGAATCATATGGCGAGATGAACTTGTTAGCATGTCCATACTCATTCATAATAGTATCAACAGGATCATTCCACTTCGCATCGCCAAACCGGAAACTACCAACTTTTTTTTGGTTTGTAAAGATGTTGTACAGTTGCCCGGTAATGGTATCATATACAGCCTGCACGCCCGGCATGATAGTTCCCCGTTTTGCTTCACTCTTCCCCCACGGATTTTCGATATTGCGGACACTATACACGACAATCGAATCAGAGCCGGAAATGATTACTCTCTCATCTTTTGCATCATAAGAAGTCACAGCATTTCCTTTTACGACGAAGGTTTTAACGAGATTCCATTTCTGGTGTCCGGGTCGTATCCATACGGGGTTCTTTGCAATGGCGGATGTATGATGCAGGCTATCATAAAATGTAGTACCAGTAACTTCATTTAACCTCCAGTAATAGTGAGTTTCCTGATCGCCGGACAGTCGGATGTCGCGTAATCGCATAGGTGGTATATCACGTGTCTGAAACCGCTGATCATCGTTGGCACCCCAATAAAATTTGAACCGGTTGCTGTGTTGAAACGCAACAGCAATGCTGCCTGCCAGTTTCTGATTTATAAATACTTCCAGCTTGGTTTTCTGTTGAGTCAGCGCCAGGCTAACGGTGTTCCATTGATGAAATAAATGTGTAGAATCAAGCTCAAAAGAAATTCCTGAGAACTTTTGCCCGACCACAACTCTAAAGAGAGAGGTCTTTTGATCATATAGCAAGTCTACATTTTCATCCTGCCCAATAATTCGCAGAACATACCCAAAATAAGTTTTATGAGACGGAATAAAGTTCAGGTCAAAATCAAGCCGAAAACCATCCGGAAAACTAAGGGAATCATTAGGTGTCAATTCAATAGAAGTCCGCTTTTCGGGTACGGTTTCGTGACTTTTAAATTCCAGCCCATATGACTGCGAATGCACAGGCACATAGTATATTAACAAGCAAAAAAGACATACTATAACATTCCGCATAACCAATAAGGGGAACTACAAATATATACCTATTGCCTCTATTGCATTGCTGAAAATGAGACTCTATATCCCTCCACCACACAGCTAAATGAATTCTTCGTATTGACCGTTTTTTTATTAAAATGATGCATAAGAATCATATCTATCTATCAACAGCATATTCATATAATTATTTGCCTCTGCTCTTCAGAAGCCTACGAAACGAAAACAATTCCACCCCTGAAATTTTAAAGCTTGTTAGGTCTTCTTGAATATGCAATGTATTTGCATCGACTGCAACAAAAAGATATGGCAAAAGTTCTCAAAGTCAGCAATGCAAAACTGTCTTTGATTATGAATGGAAAGCAAAAGGCAGACATCCGCTTCTTGAAAGCTTTGCACAAAGAATTTAAGATTGATGGCAATCAGCTTTTAGAAGCCGTATAAATAGGATTTAATATTGTATTAATCACAATTGTATTGGGCGGAGCGAACCGTGATATTTAATTTTTGCCTGATTGCGCCATAGCTTTTTCCGGCTTGGTGCATCAGGCAAATCTTAGCAGCTAAAATCAAACAAAATTACCCACCCAGGTAACCGTTGTTCAAAATCAGCTCCACGCCCTGTTACAGGGCAGGTACAGGTTAAAAGACATTGAGAAGATGTTGTCAAAGCAACTGGCATTACTACAGCAACAAAAAGATAAAATGCAGCAACAGTTATTACAGGTGATTGATGAGGATGTGGTGCTGAAAGAGAAGTTTGAGAATATCCTGAAAATAAAAGGGCTGGGCGCATTATCACTTGCCATTATTGTAGCAGAAACGGATGGCTTTGCTGCCACCCAAGGCATCGCACAGCTTACCAGCTATGCAGGCTACGATGTAGTAGAAAACCAGTCTGGCAACAGAAAAGGAAAAACAAAAATCTCTAAAAAAGGAAACGGGCACATCAGGCGGGCGTTACACTTTCCATCATTAAATATGGTACGCTATCAACAGGCAAATTTTCAGCCTATGAGGTAAGATTGAATGTTTATTAATGCCTGAATAAACACTGTCAGAATAATTTTCCGTTAACATACTTTGTCTCCCTACCGAAGCAAACTTTAAATTTCTATTTCCGCCCCTTTTTCTATGAAGAAAACTCTTCATTTTTATAGACTAATAGACTGTAAGAACTCAATATACGGATTAACCATATCAAAACCTTTAACTGGGGATCGTGGCGGTATCGATATTGGGACAATACGCACGGGAATTTCAACAATTTACATCACTGACGCTCTTTAAAGTATGTATTGACTGTTGAGCAGGACATAGGAACCATTAATGTCAACAATCAGCCATAAGGAATTTATATAATAAAAGCTTTTAGGGGTGACGGATTTATTCAAACCTTTTGAATTATAAAGCAGGAAGTATGTTAGGCAGGAAGCTTTAGTAAGTTCTTCCAGAGCTTCTGACTCTTCTGGTGGTTTTTGTTTTCATTAACTTTTTTAGGTGTTTTTAAATTTCTTTCAAACGACTTATAATCAATAGGATATCATCGAAAGAATCTTTAAATCATCAACTAAACGGTTCGACATTTGCCCCGCAGGGACTACCAGACGTGAAAGAAAGTTTTCAGACTTTTCTTTCCCGTTTTTTATTACGGATGAGCCACTCTTTATTATGTAAATCAAAGAAGTAAATTCATTTGTATCAGCTGTTCAATATTGCATTCTGTCGAAACAAAGCTTTTCTATAAATATCGAACCGACGATTTTTCTTTTCACCTTTACATCAGAATTGACATATACCTAATCCAGTTTCGTCAATACATTAGTCGCTGAATTCAGTAGCTTATCGATGTTTATCCGGCTTTTCTGCTGTTCTGAATTATCCGCCAGACTAGCTTCCCTTTTCCTCAGTTTCTCTTGACCTTACGCCTTCATACTTTTATAATCGGAGCTATCAATATCTCCTGCAAGTAGCAATTCTCCTGCTTTTGCTAACCGTTCCTTTACCCGTTTTATATCTTCAATTATCTTCTTATTCTCGTCATGATTGACCGTGTGTTTTTGTTTGTATATATTCTTCAACACACTCTTGAAAAGCCGAGCTACAGCCGGTTTTATAATAAAGCATTTTAATTTGTCAATAAAGCGATCATAGACCATTCAACGTGCAGATGGAAAACTTCGGGCTGCCACGAGTTCTAAACGAACATTAGAAGCTTTGCCTTGTATAGGAAATCTGCAACCTTCTTTTCCCTGCCTAAACAAGAGCCATCAACAACAATACTCTGTCAATAGTCAATTGATTATACTCGTCTGACAACTCCGGGCAACTAATATTTTTATTACCACTCGCAAGCAGGTAAGTGCCGGCAGATATTTTTGCAATAGTAAAACCTCCACTACGGGAATTCGTATTCCAATCGTTTATGCAAAAATGGATCGTGCTTCTCTTTGCCTGTTTGCTATATCAGCAATATGCGTTTACACAAGCCAATATTTCCGGTAAGATTACCGACAGCCTTACAAAAGACGCACTTCCCTATGCCACGGTCTCTGTGTCGGCCGGAAAAGAAAATAAAGTTGTAAACGGCGCTACTACCGACAGTGTAGGCGTTTTTACCATCACCGGTGTCAGCAATGGTAACTATACGCTTACGTTCGAATCCATCGGTTATACTAAAAAAGTAATGAACGGCCTGCGGGTTGACAAAGGCAGAGCGGCTTATAACCTGGGCGTAATCACATTGCACAAAAGCGAAAATACCTTGCAAGGTGTGGTGGTAACCTCACAAAAAAAGCTGATTGAGAACCGCATTGATAAGATGGTGTTTAACGCCGAGAATGATATCTCATCGCAGGGCGGCGTAGCTACCGATGTGCTTAAAAAAATACCGCTGGTGTCGGTAGATGCCGATGGCAACGTGGAGCTTGCCGGCAACACCGGCATCCGGTTTTTGATCAACGGCAAACCCTCGACGGCGTTTGGCAGCAACATTGCCGATGTGCTGCAAAGCATACCTGCCAGCGAAATAAAAAGCATTGAAGTGATCACCAATCCCGGCGCGCGTTACGATGCGGAAGGCATGGGCGGCATTATCAACATTATCCTTAAAAAGTCGAGGGTAAATGGCATTAACGGCAACCTGTCGTTAACCGCTGGAACGCGTTTGGAAAACGGCTCGTTTAACGTTATGGCGCGGCATGGCAATTTTGGTTTGAATGCGTTTGCCAGCGGCAATGCAAGGCTTGCCTCAACCATTACTACAGCGTTGCACCGCACCACAACTGACAGCGTGGATAAGGCGTATGATATACTAACGCAACAGGGCAACCCACGCAGCAGCCGTTACGGCGCACAGTCGGGGCTGGGTTTCGATTGGACGGCGAATAAATACAACAGCTTGTCGGGTAGTATTAATTATGAAAGTTACGGGCATCAGGGCAACGGTTTGGTAAACCAGTTGCAGCAATCAATACCCTTTGCCTACGATACAGCCAGCAGTGTCATTAATTCTGTGAATCATTACAACGAAAAAGATTTTTCTTACACGACAGATGCTAACATCAACTATAAAAGGACTTTTAAAAAGGAAGATCAATCGCTGGAAATAAATGTAAACACAAGCTTAAGCCGCGGCAATACGAGGAGCAATACTTACCAGGCATTATTGCCACAGGACTCCGTGTATTATGGCGTGAATAATAATAACCTGGATAAGCAGGATGAGTATGAAATTGAGATTGATTATACGCAGCCTCTCACTAAAAAAATAACGTTTGATGCCGGGGCAGATATTACGTTTGATGATATCCTCAGCCATTCAAACGTATATGGTTTGCAACCTGCCAGTAAGCTTTATTTATACGATACTTCCGTTTCCAACTACCTCTCTTATCACCAGAAAGTATATGCGGCTTATGCAGAAATTAGTTTGCCGGTAGGTAAATGGTTCGATGCAAAATTAGGTTCACGCTATGAGCGCACCGAAATCAATTCTTATTATTCAAATGCTGCGACACAGGTAGCGGTTCCGGGTTATAATACGTTGGTGCCTTCTGCCTATATCTTACGAAAACTAACGGAGCGGCAAACCTTAAAGCTGAGTTATTCAAAACGCATCGGCAGACCGGAGTATGATGATCTGAACCCTTTCATCAACACTACAGATCCCAAAAATATTTCATCGGGCAATCCGTATTTAAGACCTGAAATCGGCAACCGTATCGAACTCGCTTATAACCATGATTACGGCGATGCCGGTTCGTTTATGATTACTGCTTCGTACCGCGAAAGCAATCATGATATTCAGCCTTATACAGCCTATTACACCGCATTGCAGCTGGGCGATTCGGTATACAACAATGTATCGGTAAATACAATGGCTAATATAGGGCTGGAAGAGAATGCAGGCATCAGCTTCTTTGGCAATTATAAAGCGACAGACAAACTTACCATGCGGACGAATCTGTATGGTTTCAGGCGGCATATCAACAATGGTATTGATACCGGGCTTAACCCTACGAGTTATAATTATCGCATCAACATAAATCTTACGTACCTGTTTACAAAAACGTTGTCGGCGGAGTTCTTTGGCAACTTTAACTCGGCGCGGCACGAGCTGCAGGGACGCTATCCATCCTTCTCCTCTTATACCATCGCCGCACGCAAACAATTCTGGAACAAAAAAGCAAGCCTGGCGATAACCGCCAATAGTCTTTTTAATAAGTATCTAAACCAGGAAACCGTTTTGTACGGTACTAATTTTACCACCAGCAGTTACCGTAAAGTGCCGTTCCGTTCTATTGGTATCAACTTTACATGGAAGTTTGGCAAGCTGGATTTTAAGAAAGATAAAGACGATAAGGAAGGTAGCCCGGCAACTGGTGATGGAGGATAGTAAAAATGATGCGGCAACGTCTTATTGTTTTAACCGGGTCTTATTACAAATAAGAAAATAGCTACAGCCTGCCCGATATTGCATCCTCATCTTGTTATATAAAATTGCCGAACGGCTCTTCACCGCGTTTACAAAATCTTCCTCCGGGGAGCCGTCTTCGGATCGTATGGCTGAGCGTAGTATTTTTACGCTTCTCTTCTTTGGCTTCCTGACCATAAATGTAGGCAAATGATAGCCACAAGTCTTATCGCCAGTCTAATTGAATCCGGAGCAATACTATTATCCGCTTTCGATGCTGAACAGTTGGTACAGTACGGCGGTTTGCTCCTGATTATGCTGGCGGTATATGCACAAACCGGCTTGTTCTTTTGTTTCTTTTTACCCAGCGGTATCTTTCTGTTTACGGGTGGTGTGTTGGTTGCCTCCGGTCAGCTGCAGCATAGCGTGTTCACCCTCTGCGCAGGTACGGTTGCAGCAGCCGTGGCAGGCTGCATCACCGGCTATTGGTTTGGCAGAAAAACAAGACCTCTGATGTATAAGAGAAAAGACTCGCGGTTCTTTCGTCAGCAGCATTTGGCGGCAGCCGAATCTTTCTACCATAAGTACGGGCAGTTTGCATTAACCATAGGGCTGCTGTTCCCCCTTATCCGCACATTTGCGCCTATCGTAGCCGGTATGGTGCGGATGAAGCCTGTCCGGTTTTTGTTCCTGGTGTCTATCGGTTCCATCCTCTGGACGCCGGTGCTGGTACTATCGGGTTACATAGTGGGCATCCTTCCTGGCGTTAAGCCGTACCTGCCTTACCTGATGCCGGGGTTCATTCTAGTGGTCACTACGCCACTCGTGATCCGTATGATAAAGGAAATGAAAAAGAAGGGTACACACAGCGATGATGAGATAAGAAAATGAACTCATAGGGCTATTTCTTTTTCCCTTTTTTCTCCGTAATATCTTCCTCAAAGTCCTTGTACGTTACTCGTTAAATATTGTGTTTAGTTAGCCTTTCCTGCGCGCCGATCATTTGTAGATGAATAAAAAAACCGAGAGAGAACCCATCGTGTTTATGGAAAGGTAAAGACATTCAAACACTCAACTTCTGCGGTATCGCCTTTTCCGGAAGGATGGCTTTGCTTGGCTCGCAACAACAGCTTTGACATCGTCCTACTAATATTTATAATACCTGCACCAAAAACAAAAGAGGCTTCCTTCAGGAAGCCTCTTTTATAAGAAACAGAATTCTGTAAAAAACTATTCTTTTACCACCTTGCATTGTTTAATGATGGCACCGGTTTTATCCCGGATAATCACCATATAAGTCCCGGCAGATAATTTATTCAGGCTAACGCTGGTAGCGCCGGAGAAAGTCTGGCTTGCCACTTTGCGGCCATAGATATCCGTCACAATGAGGGAAACAGCATCGGTATAGTTACCCATGCTTACTTTCAAATCACTGTGTACCGGGTTAGGATACAGCGAAACAGCAGTTGAAACAGTTACACCTTTTGTAAATTCAACAGCCGTACGCGACGATGATTCTTTTCCGGTAGGAGTGGCGGTAACCGTAAGCGTGTAGCAAGATGCGCTGAACGCCTTGTTTTTACCGGCAACCTTAACATAATAAGTACCGGCTGCCTGGTTGCTTAAAGAAACCGTTTCTGTGGCGGTAGCGCCTGTGCCCGAGCCTATCAGGTTGCGCGAGGTATTATAAATCGCTATATCGAAGTTAACACCTGAAGGACCTATAAGGCTGTACACGACATTGCTCCTGGCAGCGATTGTTACTTTGTAGTAATCAACGTCTGTAGCGGAGCTGATCGCTGCGGTGTTGGTTACGCCGGCTGAAATAGTTGCCGCCTGCGCTGGTTTGTCATTAGGTTCAAATGCGGTAGCGCAATTAGAGGCTGCGGTTGTAGCAAACTGTGCAGTTGCATAAGTGCTCGATCCGCCGGCGCAGTTCGTTCTCACTCTCCAGTCGTAAGTAGAAGAAGCAGTAAGACCGCTTATGCTAACAGAAGTAGCAGTAGTGGCAGTAGCTGCACTTGTCCATGTGCTGGAAGATGTGAGTTTGTAATCCACATCATAGCTGGTAGCACCGCTTACTGCTGTCCAGCTTACGGTTGCGCCGGTTGCTGTAATGGCAGAAGCTGTTAAACCAGTTGGTGCACTGCACGATGTGCCGGATGTAATGGTGAAATTGGCATTAGAAATATCGAAAAAGATATTCCCTACCGATTCAATCTTAATTCTTGCCGTCGTGCTCGCTGTATTCGGTATTGTTACCGCTTGGCTGCCGTCGTTCGGCGTGCTGGCTGCCAGCACTGTCGGGAAGGTTTGCCCGCCATCCGTTGACAAGGATATTTTTACATTGGCACAATTAATTGGCGAAGCCGTAGTTCCTGCTACATCCCAGGTAATGGTTTGAGAAGAACCACCTGCATAAGAAGTCGCTGTGTTGGGCGATGTCACTTTAAAAGGACCCGCTGCTGCGCTCACCGTTACTACTGCATCAGTAAAATTGGTCTGTGCCACATTCACAGGGTTCGTTGCGCTAAATACCTCGTTGTCTCTTACGGTCAGGCGGAAGTTCAGCGTTCTGGCAACAGAGCTAAGCGCTTCTATGTTCACTGTTTTATCGCCACCGGGCAAAGGACCGGTAATTGAGTCGCCTTTCAGTATGGTTGATAACTGCGGAAAATAACGGGTAGGAGAGGTGGTAGGGAGGAAAGATATCCAGTTCGGACCCGTGGTTTTTGTAGGGCTCGCTACACTTTTTGCCCCGGTTTGTCCGGTACCATTGTCATTTTCTTCCCAGCAATAGGTGAGCACATCACCCGCATCCGCATCTGTAGCCGAGCCGGTAAGCGCAAAAGGTGTGCTCTTCGGAATCGTGTAATTGCTTACTGCCGCCACTACCGGTGTAGAGTTAGGAACCGTTGTCGTAACAGGGCAACTCTTTGTAGCTAAGTTGGCTTGTATCTGTGCGATAGAAACCGCGTGATAAATATCAATGGAGTGAGGAGCTACGTCATAGCTGGTGATGCCGGCATAACCCATGATGGTAATGCCCGAACCAATTTCAACATTCACACCCGTACCTTCATTAGAATAAGAAAAAGTATGGTTGGCGCCTAATTGATGACCCACTTCATGCACTACATAATCAATATCAAAGTTGTCACCCTGCGGGATGGCGTCAGCAGGCGAGGTAAAGCCGCTGCCTTTCGATCCGTTCACGCAAATGCAACCAATGCAGCCGGCATTGCCGCCGCCGCCTGAAGCACCGAATAAGTGACCAATGTCGTAGTTGGCTTCGCCGATAACAGAAGTTAATGTATTCTGCAACTGGCTGTTCCATTTGCCCGCCGCTCCCTGCGCAGCATTTGCATAAGGATCGGTAGCCGGGTTATAATAAAACACACGGGTGGTGTTGGCAATCAGGTTCAGGTGCACGGCCAGGTCTTTCTCATACACACCGTTGCAACGGGTGAGTGTGTTGTTTACCGCAGCCAATACCAAACCTACCTCTGTAGAATCGGTAGCACCGAAATAATTGGAGTATTCTGCCGTAACCGACTGTGCCAGCCGCAGTGTTTTCAGGTTGTTGCCCGAACGACCGGTTACCCCGCTCGATGTCACCTTATCGGTAAGGTCGTTTACCATCTTTGCATCTTCGGTAGTGCAGTTCCAGGGCAGTTTACCCTTTTCTCTTTGCGAAGTATACACCGAATAAATGGAGTGATCTTTCGAATACGGCTCCATAAACTCATTGTCCTTCCCGGTTCTGAAAATCATCGTCTGGATGCCTTGTGGCGAAACACTCAGCTTCAGTGTAGCATACTTGTCGGTAATACCTTTGCCGGAAAAAGATCGGATGTCGGGAAACTTTGCCTGTAATGCAGCGTCGAAATTGGATGCTTCCACCACTTCAAAATCTTCTAACAAACCAGCCGCATTAGGCAAAGAAATAATAGTGCGCCCGCCCGATTGTTTGCCCACAACCGAAAACAGTTGCTGCTTAAAATCGGCATAGTTCAAACGGAACAGTTTAAACACTTTCGGGTACGATTGCCGTAAAGTGGCTTTGTCGGCTTCAATTGTTGTCTTGTCTTCGTTGGCTGCCGACCAGAACTTGTTTGTCTGCGCAAAACCGCTCACCGCCAGCAACACGGCCACGGCACTTGAAAGTAACAGTCTTTTCATTGTTGAGAGAAATTGGTAAGTAAAAAATATTGTGCAATTAGAGGCGTAAATATATTAATGAGTTAGCATTTATCTAACAGCCCTTTATTATAAACCGGCGTTTCCCTGCTTTTTTACTGCATATAGTTCAAATCTATCGGCGAATGACTCCTTGTTAGAGCTTCCAATCGGTAACGCACGTGTAAGAATATTCATTTGTCACACCGCTCGCTGTCCTCAACACCTATAGTGCAGATGCCCGCCAATAGGAAAAAAGTTTGGGATAAATTTATTCACACGATACGGCAGCTTCTTGCGTCAGAACGCAAATCCACTGCTCATTAACCTTCAGGTACACGTTAGTCACCCATTGTTCCGAACCAAAAGGATTGTCTAAATAATGACCTTCATTTTTGCCTCTTGATATCACAATTGCAAAGTCATTGTACAGCTTCACCTGCACAACCTGCTTCTTCATACTTAAATGTACCAGGTTCCCATTTTTTATTGCAGCAAGAAAATGTTCCTTATCCGATAGCCCGGTTGAAGGTTCAAGAATCATCCAATCTTCAGCGAGAAGAGTAGAAATCCTTTCTGCGTCATTCGTTTCATACGCCCCGTTCAGATTGTTTTCAATTGTTTGAAACTGAGATTTCAATTCGGTTTCTGTCATAAAATTTCTGATGATTAAATTTTCAAGCTCTGTATCTGCCATACACTTTTTCTCAGGCAGTTAGTGTCCCCACCCTCAATGTTCGGTAGAAAACACAACGTCAGCAACAAATAACAAATGATACATGCCGGAGGCATAACCTGTCTCTATCACCCTTCTCCTTGCAGAAGCCTTTGGTTACAGTGTAGCCACCCTTTCTGTTATACAAAAAGGCCTCTTCCCTCCACAGTAAGCAGATGCAGCCTGTTTAACCCATAGAAGGCGGCCGGCTCCCTGTATTAGGGATTATTCTTTTATAAACTTCAAAGTTTTGTTGCTATGGATTGTTTGCACTTGCACATAGTAAACACCGGCTGCCAATCTGCTTATATCACATTTGTATGATGCGGCTCCACGGGTTGTTTGAGTAACAAGTGTATTACCTATAGCATCACTAATAACAATCGTTGTCTTCTCATTTATCAGCAAACCATTTATCACCACATAATCTCTGGCAGGATTGGGAGAAACCTGAAGGCTTCCTTCAGGTTTATAGCTGTTTACATCAGCCGCTACGCGGTTGTCAGCAATAGAATGACTTATTATAAAATCAATAGTATCCGTACGAAGTATAAGTTGGTCAGCAATGGAGTTAGTAATTTTTGCATAATACTTGCCACCCGTTGCCGGTGCGAAAGTAGAATCGCCTTTAATAACAATTTGTCCTGCTTGTCCCACTTTAAACCAGCTATAAGTGTTATTGCTCAGAGTTCCTCCGGCATACACAGCCAAAGTATCTTTATGCTGATGAATAGGAATAGGTGCCTGCGTTGAATAAGAAGTAAAGCATTGAAGTTGGGCTACCAATTCCAACCCGTCAAAAGTAAATAGGTTGTGGCTGACGTATAAATTAGCAAGGTTGCGGGGTGTGAACTTATAATCAATATTGTTATTTTGCGACAGTTGATTATGGTTCAGGTAAAGATTCGTCAGATTAGATCTGGCAAAGGAATGAGGAACACTACCGCTGAAATTATTATTATTTAAGTACAACGTATAAAGCAAAGGAGGATTGGCAAGAAAGGATGGTATCGCTCCGCTCAGATGATTGAAAGACAAATCCAGATTAAATAAATTTGAAAGATTGCCGATAGTAGAAGGCAACGTATCGCTTAACTGGTTATGAGCCATATTCAGCTCGCGCAGATTTGTAAGATTGCCAATTTCAACAGGCAAGCCACTCAGTTCATTATTGTTTGCAAATAAGTTAACAAGGTTGGTAAGCTTTACAATACTGGCGGGGAATCGGCCGCTGAGCTTATTAAATTCTACCCATAAATCAGTGAGTTTACGAAGGTTTCCAATGGTAGATGGCAGAGAACCAGTCAGTTGATTTTTATATAAAAACAACTTCTGCAGATTGACAAGATTACCAATGGTAGCTGGCAACTCGCCGGTAAGTTTGTTATATTCCAAGTATAAAATATTCAGCTTTACAAGATTCCCGATTGATGCTGGTATAGCTCCGCTAAAGTGATCCCGGCTCAGCTCAAGGTCAGTTAGATTTACTAGTTTGCCAATGAAGGTAGGTATCGAGTCGCCGATATGATTATCAGATAGATTTAAGAAATACAATTTAGAGAGGTTTCCAAGAGAAGGAGATAAATGCCCACGCAGATTGTTCCCTGATAAATTAATCAATCCAATTCTGTTGCCGGTAATGCCTACTCCAGCCCATGTTGAAACAGGTGCTTTGGTAAGCCAGTTCGTATTTGTGTACCAGTTAGCGCCATTAGTGCTGTTATATAAATCAACAAGCGCCAAAGAGTCTTGTACATTCACCTGCGCCTTGGCAATGGTAAAACTATTAATACTAATTGCAAATAATAAGCAGATCAAAGCAACAGAAGATTTCATACAAGAGATTTACAGTAATAAAGAAGCAGAAAAAGCAGTAGTTACAAACAAATATAAAGTTTCTGCTTCCGGTACCGGCAGTGCATCACCGAATAAAACAATTTCCAAAATCAGCCAGCCTTCATCTCAACTCCAAAAACAGCATCCCACATTCAAAAACCCTCATCCCAACTCCAAAAAACAGTATCCCAAGCCCGAAAATGTGCATCCCAAACCCGAAAAACTGCATTCTACGTTCAAAAACCTTCATCCCGCAATCAAAAACAGGCATTCCATATTCAAAAAACACCCTCCCATATTCTCATACACCCTTCCAAAATCTTTTAATGTCTTTTTAATGGCATAAAAAGCTAATATAACCACTCAGCTTTTAGCTTTGCAACCCTAAACAATATCCGATAACAAATCCAGTATTATGAGTGAAATTAACATGCTCGATGCAAAACAAGAGCGCGAAAACAACCGCGACATCAAATTAGAAGAGTATCTCATTGCAAAGAAAAAAGAGTACGAATCCTATGCTCCCTTCAACAAAGTAGTTGGGCTATTCTTCGGTAATATCGCGCGCATAGACCCGCTCATCCCCGTAAAAGGTAAAAAAGGCGTTACCATCACCAAACAAAAAACCGAACTTCAAATAAAACTCGCGGCAAATGTCAATGAAGTTTGCCTTGCCGCAACAGAATATGCCCTTAGTATTGGCGATAAAGATTTGCAATATGCCGTTCGCTTCCGCACCAGCAATATCACCAACGCAAAAGACGGCAATATCACCGGCATCGTCGCTGTCATCACCGATGCCCTCACACCCTTGTTAGAGCTGCCAGCCTTTCAGGAATATCAAATCACCGCCGATAGGCTCGCCGCGCTCACCGATGGCGCCAACGCCTTCAGCGATACCCGTGGCAAAGCCGCCGTTGTAAATACCGATAGCAGCCTTGCCAACGACAATTTAAATAAAGTATTTAAAGACATCCGCGCCAACATTGCCAGCCTGCGCCGCCTCCTCGTCCATTTCAATAAAACGGCTCCCGATTTTGTAAAAGGCTTCCATACAGCCGCAGCCGTAGATTACACCGGCATCCGCCACAGCGGCATCGAAGGCCTCATCATCAATACCAATACCGGTGCCCCCATCGAAGGCGCCATCATCACCGGCGAAGGCAAAAATAAAATCGCCAAAACCGACAAGAACGGCTATTACAAACTCAGTAAGCTCAAGGTAAAAGACATGAAAATCACCATCGCTGCCCCCGGCTACCAACCACTGGTAATGGATGTCAAAATCATCCGCAGCCGAATCATCGAACTCAACGCCGGCCTTCAGGCACAGGCCGTCAATATGTCCGCCACCGCCTGATTCATTCCATATACACATAGTTCACACAACAAAAAAGGTTCGCCCCGTGGGGCGAACCTTTTTACAAATAAATCGTCAAAGCTTTATATTAATTTATATAGAAGCAGCGAAACACTTGCACTCATCCGTTACACATAAAGACGCCCCCGGCCGGCAAACAGCGCAGCCCGCAGTAACGCCTTTAAAATTATTAGTACCGGAATAATTGCGCACAGCACTCGGGTTTGCCCTGCTCTTTCTCCTTCTTTTTTAAGTCAGCCAGGCGAAGCGTTTTTATTTAAACAATCAAAAATAATGATGCACGAAGTAATGAAAACAAAAAGAAGAACCGGCTTGTAACAATCACTGGATCCTCAACCCTTCTCCTTCAAAACTCTAAAAGAACCTTACACAATCACCACGCCCTTTCCCTTCAGATAATCATAAATTCCCTTCGCTATTTCGCTCTTCGCTATATCTGTCCTCGTCACATCAATACACCAGAACAAAAATGAAAGCTGAAGGTTCTTCGAGCCAATCGCACTCACCAGCATCTCCGGGTCTTTTGTCTTCGACACATTATCGTTCTTGCAAATCAGCGCCACTATATCCTTCCGCACCGTCTGCTCGTCCGGCAAATCTTCCACCGATAGCGTAATCACCGCGCGAATCGGGTTGTTCGTCAGCGTCCAGTTCACAATGTTCTTCGCCAGGATGTCCCCATTCGGAATAATCACCTCTGCGCCATCCGGCGTCACCAGCGTGCTCGCGCGAATGCCGATTTCCTTCACCCTTCCCTTCTTATCACCCAGCTCTACCACATCACCAATCCGCAACGGTCTGTCGAATATTAAAATAATGCCCGACACAAAATTGCTCACAATCCCCTGCAAGCCCAAACCAATGCCCACACTTAAGGCACCCAATATCACCGTAATTCTATCCACCGGCAACCCTGATGCTACCACGGCTAACAAAAAGCCGCCAATCAACAACACCAGCCGCGTTATCAACAGCCGCGAACGCGCGCCACCCACATCAATCCCTACATCTTCGCCCGTATCGCCAAAGAACAGGGCGATGTATTTCTGCAGGTAATGCGCCAGCCAGATGATGCCGGCAAACAGCACAATACCCCACAGCGTAAACTTGAAACTTCCAATCTGCCGCTGGGTCAAGAAGAAGTCGCTCAGCGCATTCAATATCGTATCGTATACATTCAGGTTGGTAGCAAACACAATCAGCCACAGCACAATCGAAAGCGCCGTTGCTACCCGGTCTAAGTTCTTCTGTATCGGCGCATACACAAATGGGCCTGCATAATCTTTCCGCAGCCGGCTTGCAAATATTTGCAGCAGAAAAGCTTCTGTTATGATGCGCACAAACACCGTCAGGCTTATCATCTGCGCAAAGCCATACACCGCCGTGGTGCCCAGTATCTTCGTAAGCGTCAGCCTGCCAAACAGGTTTGCCACCGCTGCCGCAAACATAAAGAGGGCATAAAAGCCTGCTGCCGTCAGCAGGTTCGGGCGAATGCGCAGCGTAGCTTTATAAATATGCCGGAAGAAGTACACGCCAAACAGGCAAGCCGCCGCATCATCTACAAACATCAGCCAGCGCTGCCCTGTAAACGGTACGTGCAATAGATTGCCCAGCGGCAACACTAAAAACAACGCAATAATAATGCACCACCCATAAAACAAATCCCGTGGCCACCGCTTCCAAAACACCACCGTTAGGATTATCATCAGCACAAACTGAACCGACTCCAAGTATATCGCGGGTGCGTTCAGGTCGGTCAGCGGCGCCAGTGTCAGCATCACAATGAGGGACGTCGCAAAGGGCAGCGGGTTCACAAATATGAAGTGAAACATCTCTGTCTGCTCCATCTTGTTCCGGCGTTTCACGCTCAGGAAGTTCCACCACACCCAGAAGAAAATAAGAAAGCCACCTGCCAACAGCCAGGCCCGCTGGCTGCGCGTGTTTACAAAGTAGTAGTGTGCAGCCGCATTCAGGTTGTCGGCCGATTTTGAATAGTCTACCAGCAGGCTTTTATTCTTTCCCGTCACCGTCTCCCACAGGTAAGGCACTTCTTTCTGGAAGGCGCGTGGTCCGGCTTCCCGCAGCCTTCTGTCCGTTTGATAGCTCAGTTCTTTCAATGTAATGTCGTTGCTCGATGCCTGCGCCCGCAGCCCGTTCAGGTATAGCGTTGCCTGCCGCACCAGCGAGTCGGTGTCTTTCCACTTCTGCCGGATCGGCTTTAGCTGTGTTGTAAAGGTTTTGCGCAGCACCGTATCTCTGAAGAGGTGACGCAGTATTGTATCTTTCCGTATGTCGAGTATCTGCTTCTTCAGGCTGTCCAGCCGGTAGTCATAGTCTGCCAGTGCCAGCACATATTTATTGTTGCTTTTTTGCAGGTTGTCTATCAGGGTCTGGAACATTTGAATGTTTCGCAGGCTCAGCACACGGCTATCGAGCGCCAGCCCGTCCTGCACCACGCGTATCGCCGAGTCTGCCTCCGTCATGTCTTTTTGAATGCCTGGCGCACCATCAAACGATGCCACTACCAGGGGCACTTCGTTCAGCGTTTCCTGCATCCGTTCTATGGCCAGCAGGTAGTCGCTTGTTGTGAGCACATTGGCGTCGGCGAAGATGGAACTATCGAAGTAGCGGTTGGGATGTTTTGCCGAGTCGGCACGGCGTGCAGAATCGCGGTAGCGTTTGGTAGAGTCCTGCGCCTGTAGTGAGCCTGTAAAATACAACAGCACTAAAAGAAAGACGTATCGCATAGGTGCAATATTAGGGAAGTTTGGGTAGGAGGGAAATCGGCTTAACAAGCTTGTAGTAAATGGGGTGGCGGATTCTTTTTCGTTATAGGAGATTACAATACATTAAAAGAAACAGGAGATGGCTTGAAGATGAAGTTGATGAAATTTGAATATCAGAACCTTTTTTATCTTCGAGATAAGGAGCTAAAAGGATGGTTCCAATATCGTTTTAGAAAAGCCATCGGATTTTTTGTATTGCTAAGGAACCGGAATATATAACTGCTGATAAGAACCGCTTTTGATTGCCCCGAAACAAGAAAGATATGCAGTGCAGTAAAAGGAACAGTGACAGCCGAAAAAAGAATAGGAATGCCGGGCAAATACTTATCAATAGCCGACAGAGGAAGGATTCAATTTGCAGCTTACTGAGAGGCGGCTTTTAAGCCAATAATGGAACCGATAAGGGTGAGCATAAAAAAGAGTCGCCAGAATGTGGCGGGTTCTTTAAATACGAGGATGCCTATTAGTACCGTACCTACGGCACCAATACCCGTCCACACGGCATAAGCTGTTCCTATAGGTAAAGTTTGTGTGGCTTTCACCAACAAAATCATGCTGATGGTTAAGGCAATGAAAAACCCCAGATACCAGGTATAAACGGCATTGCCGGTTGCTTCTTTCGCCTTGCCCAGGCAGAAAGCAAAAGCGGCTTCAAACAAACCTGCCATGATGAGTACAATCCAGTTCATACGGCTTTTATGCAAAGAAGAAGCCGGTTCAATTTTGCCACACCTTCCTCTAAAGGTTGTTAGTGCAGCACGCCTCGAATGTCATTCTTTTTACCACCATTGAAAGGTAGAAACTGCTGCGTTTTCCATTGCTTGCTTTGCGCTTTGCCAATGCTGTATCTTTTTCCGGCAAAGAATAATTTTCATCGGGATAATGACTAATGATAGTACCGGGAGATAAAATATCGGATATAATGGATTTACCACCAAAACTTACTGTCATTTGCAGCTTGTTGCGGGTTTCTTCTGATTGTGCGGAAACGGTGGTGGCAAGCGAATAAAAAGAAACAGAAATTAAAAAGGTTGCGATGCCTTGTTTTATAATTAATGATTAAGAGGGTTTAGTAAGCTACTGTTATGTACAGAATTTTAGTGTTAACCTTCATTGAATTGAATCAGCTGTTCTTTATCTTCTGAAGCCGGAAATAATTGCGGATGCCTGCATAGATAAATATAGCACCCAGCAAAACGAAGAGAACCGGCATAGCCCATTTGCCTCCTACTTTGTACAAGCCCCACTCTAATGAGCTCATAGAAATGGTAGAGCCGGTTTGCTCGGCAGCATCCATCTCGTGCCAGCGCACCCAGGCAAACCACCATGCTGCCAATGCGAAAAGGACAATAAGCACAAGCCCTCGCCACGGCTGACGAGAACCTTTGTTGATGTACTCGTAGTCTGCATAAGGGTTGCCCCGTTTGAAACTGCGTTGCTTGTGTTCTTCAAATGCCATGAGTTAATATTTTTTGGTGAGCTGCCCTTCCTTCCACACGCCGTACACAATACCATAATCGTGGTTATCGGCACCGTAGCTGAACATGTCATCGGCGCCGGAGCGGGAAATAGAAACGAGGATTGGCTGCCCGGTATAGGCACCCTTTTCTGTAGGTACATCATCCCAACCGTTCATATCCGGCTTTTGCACGCTTGAGGGTAACAGGTACAAGTTGTCGCCCTCACTATGATCTACTTTAAAATAAGTGTATGTGGCTGTGCCGCCTGCGCTATGTATTACCTGGAAGATATCGCCTGAATGAGGATGCAGAATGGCTTCTTTTACGGCAGCGGCATTGCTCTTCTGCCGGCTATTGGTGATGGTGATGACGAGGAAAATGATACCGATAAAAGCGATGATAATGAGTGGCATTACCCACAACCCACGATAGAGACGACGGGGCGTCGTGAGGTCTCTTTTCAGGTTGACATAAAAGGCATCCATCTCGTCGGTCCACTTCACCTTGGGAATATAGTTCCCGCAGTGCTCGCACCAGGCAATGGCATACTTGGAAGATGGAGACATGGGACCGATCATCCAGTAATACTTTTGCTGGATACTCATATTCATACCGCCGGCTGTGCGGCATAAAGGACAGAGAATCAGAGGCAGCTTTTCTGTTTTATAGTGATGATTGCGAATCTGGTAATAATAGAACATAAGGTGATGAAAAATAAATGTTGGGTGATTGCAAGAATCCTGCCTTACGTTGGTTATCGGCAAACGCTTTCCTGGCTCTCATAAGTTAAAGAGAAATCTGAAAATGTTGTATTTTAAAAGATGTGCAGATGATATAGTACGCAGGGGGTGGTGAAGGGAAAGCGTAATTTCAGATTACTTCAGTCTTTTAATTTAACTGCGAAATCTTGAAATAGTATCGCCCCTCTTACCCTATAGTAGTTGTTGATTTTAACTCGCGTGGTAGAATTCGTATTCCGTGTAAGTCTGTTTGCCTGTTCCGGCTTTTTCATTTAGTTCCCATACTCTTAACCTTTCGTGGCAGGGTATTCCTTAGCAATGCTGTTATGTCTCAAACCATGGTTCTTTATTTCGGCACCGTGCTCGTTTTATTCATTTTATTCAGACTCAGAAGAAAGAAACGCCGTGCCCATGTTCATTACATACACTACGATTCGAAAAGAGTCATTCCCACAGTGCTGAGCAGAAGATGAGTGCTATGGAATGTGTGTTATGATGGTTCCTTTTATTACCATTCTAATTTAAACACGGCTTCAGGTGTTACTGTCATTCTTGCTGTCGTTAGCTCACTAGCCCGAGAAGATAAACGCAAAGCGCATCCCGGGTAAAAGATAAGCCTCAACCCAAAAGACAGTGAACGGTTACTGTCTTTTGGGTTGAGGCTAAGACGGAAGTGGCTTAATGAGCAATGACGACTTTTGTGTTAGTAATATTCCTGTTGCTATCAATCACGATAAGCAGATAGGTGCCACTGGCAAGGTCAGAAACATCCAGCTGCTGTTGCATAGTTTTACTAAAAACATCCCATTCAATCTGGCGCAACAGCTTCCCATCCATACTACGCAACTGAATAGCTGTTTTTCCTTTATAGCCGGATAGTTTTATTTGTATCCTGCTTGTGGCAGAATTGGGATGTTCCATCTGAGAGGTAGAACATGAAGAGCTATCTAACCGCTATTACTATCAATTTACTATTGATCTCCCGCAATCCTGCTTTATTCAACAACTCATTTAACAAAGCTCTTAATTCAGTCGATGTTTTTTTTTGTGCAATACTCAGAATTGTTTGCTCTCCGTCTCCTTCCTACTCACAAGTCCAAGCTCTATCACTTTTACCAGAAGCAATATGTTCTTTCAGAACAAGCTAAGACTGATCTTAACCGTGTCGCTCATAAGGCACTATCTTACACTGCTGATTATTTGTATTTTCAAAAGTTTTGAAATTACTATTCAGCTAAGCGGTTTGACCTTTGTTCCGCAGGGTTGTTGGTTAACCACCCAACTAAATTTTCTCTTTGTACGGTTTAATTGAATAATTAGAATATATAACCTCAGCGGAGGTATACAGCCGGTATGCACATTCATCTACTTATTGATTCAAAATGAACAATAGTAAATCTAACTACTTGCTTACACTGTTGCCGTCAACATAACTTTCTCTTTCTTAAACTGCGAAAAGTTGTTACCAGTTACCATTTTGAAGAACTTACTAAAATGAGCCGCGTCTAAAAAACCAAGTTCATAAGCAATCTCTTTCATATTTACAGAAGAGTAGAGAGCCAAGCGTTTTGCTTCTAAAACAATGCGTTGCCGGATGTGATAGCCAGCTGAATAACCCGTGTGCTTTTTGATGACTTCGTTTAAATAATTAGGTGTTACACAGAGCTCACCGGCATAATCATTAACCATCTTCTTTACTTTAAAATTTCTATCAAGCAGTTGACTAAAAGATTGCACCATTTCTTCATTCCTTGTTTGTACAATGGTTTGCAAATTGTCTTCAAACTGACGGATAAGATAGAGCAAAAATATTTTAAGATAGCGCTTTAATATCTCATCTGTAAACAAGCAGGGACGGTTCAGTTCCCGTTGAATTTTGCGCACAACTTCAACCAGCTCCTCCATCATCTCAGCGTCGAGAACAGAGCCATTGAACTTAGAGAATAGCTGAAAAAAACGTGTCTGGCAATTTAAATCAAATGCAAGCTCACCGCCGTTAACAAATGATTCTGTAAAAAAGAAAGAAAATCCGGTTACACCGGTATCGGGGCAAAACTGGTGCACCTGCCCGGGTTTAATACAAAAGAACTGGTTGTGGCTGATGTAATGTTGGTTGACATCAACAGAGAGTGTGCCACTACCACTTGTAATTAACATCATTTCAAAGCCGTCATGCTTATGAGGCGGCTGATCTGTTGGTTCATCTTCCAACAGTCTGATGGCAAAAGAAGTAGCGGATATATTTGACAATCCGGATGCAATAGAATGGCTGGCTGTTTTCATACAACTACGGTTGACTGGTGATGATTAGATGATTCCTTTTTGAAAACCGACTAACAAAACAGAATGGCTGCAATCGGGTTTGCTGTAATCTTTCTATTCATATACCATAACCGGGGCGTGTGTAAATGAGAAGCAATAAATGCGTTATAACTTTTTGTCTGACAAGCTTTTGAAATATTTCTCTGTCGGGTTTTGGAAAAGATAAGCTTATAAAAAAACTCCGTAATTTTCGGAGTTTGGCAGGTACAACTCCGGAGTTGTCAGAGGTATTGTAGCAAGCAGGTTGTCACATCGCAACAGCTTGCTCTTTTCGTCCCGCTTCGTTGAGCGCAATAATTTTAAGTTTGCTGTCTGTTGCAAATCTGATGATAATGCAAGTGCCATCTTCACCACTTATATCCAACCTGGCACTTATCTGTTTCACCAATCCTTTTATTAAACGCATGCCCATGGAATCGTTTGTATCAATGTTGAAACTCGAAGGCAAGCCCTTGCCATCATCCTGAATGGAAAGTAAGATTTCGTCATCCTCGTGAGCCTGCATAGTAATTTCTATCTTGCCATCCTCTCTTCCGGCGAAGGCATATTTAATGGCATTGGTAATGGTTTCGTTCAAGATAAGACTGACAGGAATGGCCTGCGCAATATCCAACTCAATTTTATCAATTTTGAAAACAAAACAAATGTGCTTATCCATGTTATAGCTCGTTTCTAAGTAACCGGCTAATTCCCGTATATAAGACTGCATATCCACATAAGCCGTCTGTTCGCTTTGATAAAGTTTCTGGTGAATGAGCGACATCGCCTGCATCCGGTGACGGCTTTCTGCTATTGCATTGATAGCTTCTTTATTATCCAGAAACCGGGATTGCGTATTAAGCAGGCTAATGACGATCTGTAAATTGTTTTTTACACGATGATGTACCTCTTTCAACAGCCATTCTTTTTCTTCCAGCAATGTATTTTTCTCCTGTACCGTTCTTGTCAACTCTTCGTTTTGATGATTGATTTCTTTTTGCTTTGCCTGTAGTTTCTTGTTGCTGTTTTGTTTAACATGGTAGCTTATATACATGATCAAAAGCAACAAGAAAGAAGACAAGATGATCGTATTCCTGACTATACCGGCTTTTCTTAAATCTGTTTCATTCTTTGTTTTCAGCAGTTGAAAATTTTGTTTATTTATTTTCAAGGAATCTTCTTTTTGCCGGGTATTGTATACAACCTGCATTTGGGCAAACTGGAAAGCTTTTGCCTCGTTGAACATTGAGTCATTAATCCTGACAAACTGTTTGTAATTATAAAGTGAAGATCTAAAATCGCCGATAGCAGAATCAGCGGCTGATTTAGTATTGTAAGCCGTTGCTATGATAGCTCTGTTAGAGTTGTGCTGGTGCCGACAATAGACGAGGTTGATACTGGCATATTTTTCTGCAAGATCATACTGGTGTGTTTCTATATAATATCGAACCAATCCTTCAAATGCTATATTCGGCTGGTCAGTGCTTAGATCTTTGCTTGTATCGGATAGTACTGAAACTAAGTAATCGGTGTAAAATTTTGCTTTGCTATATTGCTTCGCCTCTGTAAATACTTGCAGATAGGCACTGAAAACGTAAAGACTATCAGCCCAATCGTTGAATTTTATATTATCTCCTAAATCATGGATGAGACGAATAGCCTTTTGGGGCTGATGGCGCCTGGTATACAGGTAGCACAATGAAGCAGCTATTAACTGTATACTTTGAAAATCCTGTTGCTTAAGCGCTATGTTCAAAGCTTTCCTTTCATACTTAATAGATTCATCACCGGTGGAATTGTATCCTTTGCTGTAAGCTAAAGACAAACGGAAATAAATCGTGCATAGCTGCATTGTAGTATCATGCGTCTTTACCGCTGCATCTTCAGCCAGCAATCCATATTGTATAGCCTGGGGATAATCACCTAAGTTAATATGCACTAAATTCAGCAAATCGTAAACACTTTGTAGCTTTTCATAGTTGATAGACTTGTAAATAGATAAGGCTTCGTTTAATTCATTGAGTGCAAGTCCATAATTCTTCATCAGCACGTCAAAGTCGGCCATATTCTTCAATGCGAATCCTTGATTTTGTTTGTCGTCCGACAATTTGAATTGAGTAAGCGCTTTTTCAAAGTAATCTTTTATAACCGGGTAATACTTACTGTCCTGCCAGTTGAAATAACTAGCTTTTTCAAAATAAGATTTTCCTAACTCTTCGGACATGTTCAGCGCAGAATAATGATTCAGTGCTTTGTTGATGTATCTATGTCCTGTGGCTGTGTCACCCTTTTCGCGATACGCGTTTGAGTAAACATAACAGGCTTTTGCCTCGATAGTTTTGCTATGCAGATTTTTGTTGTTTATTATATCTGCCTGGTTAATAAGCAGGATGGCGGTATCAAGATCATGAGAGAAACTACCTGGTTTTAAAACATAAGCTAAAGCGAGATCAAGCAGTAAATCAGCGTGATCTGTCGGAGTATTCTTATCAGCTAACGCGATATGCAGTTCCTCAATTGACTTCGTCTTACTAACCTGCTGCGAGAAACCATGTAACTGCAGAAAAGCGGAAATAAAACAGATGATAACATACTTTGCCATCAGTGATTTTTTATGATAGTATTTTATAGTTTAGTAAGGTAAACAAGACAAGGTATAAACTATCCATCACTGAAACGGCTTTCTGGTCAAAGCCATAAAACAGACAACAAAATCTATAAAAACAACAATAAAAAATTAATAAGCACAGCTGTTTGGATAAATCAGTCTTCTTATTGAAAATCCTCTTTTTTAATTCCCAGCTTCATCATACGCGATTCGAGTGTGGTGGGTTTCTCATTCAATAGTTCTGCTGCACCATCTTTGCCTCTGATGCGTCCGCCTGTTTTGCGAAGCACAGAAGAGATGTGTTGTATTTCTGTATCACGCTGTATGCGCCTGATGTCATCAATGGTTTTAATTTTACTGTAATCATTCTTATTAGCTAAAGTAGCTGTTTCAAATTTGTTTGTTAACGGTTGGCGCAACGATAACTTCGACTTACCATCATTAAGAATAACCGCTTTTTCCATCACATTTTCAAGCTCGCGTATGTTGCCCGGATAATCATAAGCTTCCAGTTCGGAAAGCATCAACTGACTGATTCCAACAAACGACTTGTTGAATTTCTTACAAAAGCTTTCTGCAAAAAAATAAGCCAGTTGCTCAATATCTTCTTTGCGCTCGCGTAGCGGTGGAAGCGTGACCGGAAATACATTCAGGCGATAATATAAGTCCAGCCGGAATCGGTTTGCTGCTATTTCAATTTCCAAATTCCGGTTGGTAGCGGCAATTACCCGCACATTCACTTTAATAGGCAATTTGCCACCAATTCGCTCTATTTCTCTTTCCTGCAATACACGCAATAGTTTCACCTGCAGTTCAACCGGCATTTCCCCGATTTCATCTAAAAAAACAGTTCCCCCCTCTGCCATTTCAAACTTGCCAACCCGCTTTTCCAATGCACCCGTAAACGCACCTTTTTCATGTCCGAATAGTTCACTTTCAATCAGCGTTGGCGGCATGGCAGCACAATTAATTTTTATTAACGGCTTGCCTTTTCTTGGCGACAACTGGTGGATAGAATCAGCTATTTTTTCTTTGCCGGTACCACTTTCACCGAGTATCAAAACAGAAGTATCCAACGGAGCTACCTGTGTTATCATATCCAGCACATTTAGCAGCGCAGGACTGTTACCAATAATGCCATGCATAGAAGAGGCTTGCACATTTTTCTTCTCGTTCTGTTCCCTATAGTTCATTGAAACAGCAACATTTTTATCGAAGGCAGATATGCTGCTTAGAATAGCACTCAACTGCGGTTGCAGGCGATACAACCAATCTATGTGTTCGGCAGAATATCCATGGCTGGTGCGTCGAAATAAGGAGAGCGAAAACAAATAGCCATCTGAAGATGAAAGTGGAAATTCAAGATTGGACGAGAAGTCAAACGTCTTGGCAAACAGCGTCCGCATTGGATGAGAAGATAATGTCTTTTCAAAGTCTTCTTCGTTATAAAATCCGGCTTTTATTTCCTGGGGCAAACCGGCAAGAATGGCAATAATTTCATCTTCTTTTTTTCCTGCAATAACCGACAATTCATGCAGCCCGATGGTTTGGTATTCATCGAAACCAATGCGCAAAAAAGCAAAGCCGCTGTAATGTTCCGCTCCCTTATTTTTTATTCTGCCTGCCATGCAGTCAAAAGGTACATACGGTTGCAAAGCTGTAGCAGTCTTCACCATTTTCTGCTCCCACGTGCCAGCTTCCTGTTGGATAGAGGACAACAGTTTTTGCAACTGTAGTTCTTTTTGCCAGCGTACTTCCAGACTATGTTCGTGACGATAAAAAGCAATGTCCAGGGTTATCAGCAAATCCTTTTCGCGAAAGGGTTTTACCAGGAAGCCATAAGGCTCGGTTGCTTTCGCCGCTTCTAAAACCTGTTGATTAGAATTGGCAGACAAATACACAAATGCAATGCTTTTTTCTTTTAGTTCTCTCGCGAGTTCAATGCCGCTCAGTTTTCCTTTTAAATGAATATCCAACAGCACCAGATCGGGGTGTTTTTTCTCAACAACATCTCTTGCCTCCGTTACAGAAGCCGCGATACCGCAAACATTATATCCGGCGCCTTTCAATGTAAGCTGCAGATCATCAGCTACAATAAATTCATCCTCTACAATCAAAACTTTTTTTGTCATACCCGCAGATTTTTCAAAGTCTTATTTAAGGAATCAAGACAAGTTTCGCTTTGCGAATTCAATTTTTAAACTAACGCCGCCGGCATTATTTATCTCAAAATGTCCATCTATTTGCGTAACCAATCCTTTCATCAACCGTATTCCCATTGTCGTATTATAATCGGAATCAAAATGAGGCGGAAGACCATTTCCGTTATCCTGAATAACTAGTTTTATGTTGTCGTTTTCATGTTTCATTACAACAGTAATCACACCTTCATTTCTACTTGTGAATGCATATTTAATTGCATTTGTTATGGCTTCGTTCAATATCAAACCAACCGGCACAGCATCGCCAATGTCAAGCTTGATCTCATCGAGTTGAAGGTCGTATGAAATCGCTTGCTGAGTTTGAAAACTGGTTTTCAAATAGGTGACAAGGTCACTGATAAATGTTGACATGTCAACTTTGGAGGTATCATTAGACTCATACAATTTTTGATGAATGAGCGACATGGCCTGCATTCGATGACGGCTTTCTGAAATGGCGTTTACAGCTTCTTCATTATCCAGATACTTAGCCTGCGTACTCAACAAACTGGTCATTATTTGCAGGTTATTTTTTACGCGGTGATGCACTTCCTTTAACAGCCATTCTTTTTCTTCCAGTAAAGTGTCTTTGTCATCAATAAGTTTGTCTTTGTCCTTTACTAGGTATTGCAATTCCCTGTTTTTTTGGTTAATCAATTGTTGTTGTTGGCGAAGCTGCTGATTGTTTTTTTGTTTCAAAATATATCTACTATAACCTACTGCCATTAGAACAATTAAAACTGCCATTAGTATGAAAGTAAAGTTGCGGGCTTCTAGTGATCGTTGTAGTTCTTTATCTTTTACCTGTTCCTTAGAGCGCATAATCTGGAAGTCTTTTTCTCTTTTTTCTGTTTCGTACTGTATTTGCAATTCGGCTATTTGTTTGCTTTTTCTATCATTAAAAATAGAATCCTGCAATTGCTGTTGTATTTGAAGATGTTGTATGGCAGACAGGTAATTATTTTGAGCAGAGTCAATCTTAAATAACAGCAAATGAATATCCCGCTGACGAGCCAGCGAGGGAGCAAAACGGTCAAACGATAATGCTTTTAGCAGGTAATTTTTACCAAGGGAATATTGCGCTTTTGTTACATAGAAATTGCCGATGGTGTAATAGGCTTCCGAACCGGTTATAGTGTTGCTGCGCTCGCCTACCGATTGCTGTTTCATGTGTGTTTGCGCCAGACTATCTAAAACAATCATCCGCTGGTAACTGCTTTCTGCCTGGTTGTATTGCCGGAGCGCAGAATAGCAATCTCCGAGAGAGGCAGCTACAATTTCCTTGTCAATGTATCGTGGAGGTGGATTTTGCTGTACAAAGGTTTGCAAAAAAGAAAGCGCTTCTTTTGCGCGGTCTTTATAGAGAAGCGCACGAACAATTTCTCCGCAGATTGGGAACAGATATTCGATTCTGTAATCCACCAGATGAGCTAATGCTTTTCTGTAATAATGAAGACTATTATCTACATCACCTATCGCTTTGTATGCAGTTGCCAGTTGAGAGTAAACAGTGCCGCCGGAGAAACCTTCCATGTTCGTTGATTCCATGTTCTTTACTGCAGCCAATGCATAGTATAAGCTGATATTGTAATTTCCTTTCAGCGTGTTGATTTGTGAAAGATCAGTATAATCTCGATAAAGCGTTTTTGAGCCCAGCGCTTGCCTGAGTTTGAGAGCCTGCTGAAGTTCGGCTTCTGCCATAGAGAGAGAGCCGGGACGCAACTTGTGTAAAAATGCTAAGTTTTCTAACAGCTCAATCTCATCTTTTGCACTGTTTAGTTTTTTATATAAGCTTAATGCATGATCGAGGTTAGAGACAACCTCATTATAAGTGCTGTCTGCATGCGGCATGTATCTTCCTAATTCAGCCCACCAATGTGCTTCTTCTTTAAGATTGCCGCTTTGATGACATTCTTCAATCATCCGTCGAAAGCAGTATCGGCCGTTTTCTATTTCACCTAAAGCAAAATAATATTTAGCCTTTAAGCACAAGCTCTGATAAAACCAGTGAATGGAATGTAGGGAATCGCTTAGCTTCTCGGCGCGAAGAATGTACGGGTAAGCGCTATCAATATTCTGTTTTAATTCGCCCGGACGAAAAAGATAACGTTCGCCAATCATAATTAGTATATGCACCTTCAACGATCCGGCTGCAGCATTTGCAACCGTTACTGCAGCAGGCATATTCTTCTGTTCGGCATAAGAATTTGCAAATAAAAAGGTAGCATCATCGTATCCTGACTGATAACGAAGGGAAGCGCTCATGGTTCTTGCCTGTTGCGCCATCAATAAAGCACTATCTAAGATATTCTTTGTATCAGGCATCTGGTACAGGTATAAGCTATCAAGCTGAAGCAACAACCGGACTTTGGTGGTATCGGGATTTCTGTTCTCATACGCCGTTATAAGTTCGGACAATGCGGGTGCTCTATACTGCGCGAAGACAGGTATGGTTATAAGGAGTACAAAAGAAAAAAGCAACCATCTGATCATAGAAGCCGGTTAAAAATGTATTATTTATCAGCAAGTCCTCGAATCCAATAATGACAGAATCTGCTTCATAGATTTTACATACCTAATGAGCAGCGACAATAGTTGCCTCTTGCTTTTACTTAAAAGCGAATGCTTGTTTGTAATTCCCTTCCTTCTGTTTTCTCCAACTTAATTTATCCTACACACATCAACTTATGGAACCTTTCGAAGCCAGCAATAAAAGTAGGATTTTATCAAAGGCTGATTTATGCAGCCATCAACATACAAAGATTAAACAAACGAAGGCGATGAAAAATGTACAGATAACGGATTTTGTTATCAAAGCTCTTTTTATGTCAATAAAAAATGCTGAAAATAGTTGTTCTGTCGGCTTCAAAAAAGAAAGCGGATTTAAACACAAAAAACAGTAATTCATCCATTGATATTCCTTGCTCCTGATTTGAAATTTGTGTTATCAAATTCATTGGTAAACATAAACACTCAAGTATGAAAAAGGTAATAGCAGTATTATTGATTGTATGTGCGGCTTTTAACAGTAACACCGGATGCAATAAAGATGACAACCCTACATCTACATCTAAAACATTTGTGCTGGTGCATGGTGCCTGGCAAGCAGCGTATGTATGGGATAGCGTGAAAGCGCAGTTAGAAAAAAGCGGGCAAAGAGTAGCAGTCGTTGAACTGCCTGCACATGGAAAAGATACAACCTCTCCGGCTGCTGTAAACATGACTGTTTACCGCGATAAAGTAATTTCTGCCATGAGTGGTATTACCGGCAAAGTGATATTGGTAGGTCATAGCATGGGCGGCGTTGTAGTAACAGAAGTAGCAGAGAAAATACCGGCTCAAATTGAAAAGCTGGTGTACATCGGTGCTTTTGTCCCGGCAAATGGTCAATCGTTGCTTTATCTATCTTCTTTGGATAAGCAATCTCATCTGGGACCTTCCATTGTGCCCGCCGATAACGGATTAACGTTAGACATTTTACATGACAGCATTGTTCCTGTTTTTTGCCAGGATGCACCGGCAAGTACACAGCAGCTTGTAATAAGTAAATTCAGAAAAGAGCCAGCGATTCCATTTGCTGATACGGTAAAAACAACAACTTCCAATTGGGGTTCAGTTGATAAATACTATATCCATACTACACAGGATAATGCTATTGGTACAGATTTGCAAAACCAGATGGTATCGGCTGCTCATATCACAAAAGTGTATTCATTAAACACCAGCCATTGTCCTTTCTTATCAAAGCCTGCTGATGTAACCAATTTATTAATACAAATAGCCCGGTAACTCTGTTTAATACGAAAGCATAATGCTGCAAAAGAAATGTATAAAAAATCACTTTTATGGTACAGGTGTACAATCCGTTTAACTCAGTTATAGATGTTGTTAATCATTTGCATAACCGTGGCTTCGTGATTGATTTTAGCTACATAGATAATAGATTATTCTGTGCACAAACCAAATCCTTTTTTACGCCGGAGCAGTTTGAAATTTTGGAGGTATTCAGTTTTGACGATGATAGCTATCACGCCTTAACGGTGGTGTATGCCATCGAATGTTGCGGCAATATAAAAGGAATTCTGATTCGGTCTATTTCACAAATGGCTTACGAACAGCCGAATACGTTAGTTCTAAAACTCCAAAAGTTCTGGCGATAAGTATTCTGTTTGAGCGCACGTTTTTCATAACGTAACATCAATTACAAAACATAATAATTATGAAACACACAGTAAAAGAAATTCAGGCTTTAGGTATGCCATGGGAAAAAGAGTATGGATACGCGCAGGGTGTTAAATGTGGTAACCTGGTTTGGTTAGCGGGTCAGGTAGGTCATGATGAAAAGGGAAACCTGTTAACCGGCATGGAGGCGCAGATGAATCAGGCTTATTCCAACATACAAAAGCTGTTACAAGGCTTCGATATGAAAATGGATACGGTTGTGGAGGAGGTTCTGTATGTGCTGCATATAAACGCAGCTTTTGAGGTTAGAAAAAACATTGGCCGACAATGGTATCCGGATCCAATGAAGGTAGCCAGTACCTTGGTTGAAGTAACAAAGCTTGCCTTAGAAAATCAGCTCGTTGAAATTAAGATCATCGCTCATTTATAATCTTTAATTATGGAAAATAAAATCAACATCGTCCTGGTTCACGGCGCATGGGCAGATGGCTCAAGCTGGCACAAAGTGATTCCCCTTTTACAAGCTGCCGGTTACAATGTATCGGCAACGCAACATCCGCTAACCAATCTAAAAGACGACGTAGAAACGGTACGCCGCTTAGCCGAAGCACAAGACGGCACTACACTGTTGGTTGGGCATTCGTATGGCGGCGCTGTTATTACAGAAGCAACCAACCAATGTCCGGGTGTTGCAGGGCTTGTTTATATCGCTGCTTTTGCGCCGGATGCCGGCGAGAATTTAGGTGATCTTTCGCAACGCGTTACACCAGCCTCAGGCAACGCTTCTGTGCATCCGGATAAGTATGGAATGTTATGGATTGATAGGAACAAATTTAAAGACAGCTTTTGCCAGGATGTAGCAGAAGAAGAGGCAGCAGTTATGGCAGCTACACAAAAGCCAATCGCCATACAATGTTTTACCGACAAGATAACGAATGCCGGATGGAAAAGCCTTCCGTGTTGGTATCAGGTGTCAGAAGAAGACAACATGATTGCATCAGACCTTGAGAAATTTATGTGCGAACGTATGCATCCTAAAGCAATGCTTTCTTTACCCACCGGTCATGCACCGATGCTGTCTTATCCAAAGGCTATTGCGGAATTTATTATTGAAGCTAGTAAGCACTTGTAGGTAGATGCTGACTATTTATGTAAAGCGATATAAGTTTACTCATGAACCTCTTTTATTTCTTAAATAATCCGCGCGGCAGGCATGTTGATGATACGGTTACAAAGGCTGTAAAAGATCTTATTAACAGAGGCTATAGCATTGACTTTGACAAAGATGAATTTAAGTGTTTTCTCGTCAATGACTTTGAGATTGATGAGCTCTACCGCTTCGAAGGCATGAACGATCCTGCAGATGAAACCTTTGTGTATGCAATCTCGTCAAGGCGTTTTGCTTTGAAAGGAATTATTGTCAATGCTTATGGCATTTATGAAGATGAAGAAATAGCCACCTTGGTTCAAAAGTTTACACTTCACCACTATCATTAATGGTTATGAAAATGTTTCTCCTTATGGCTGTTGCACTCCTATGTTATATGATAACGTTGGGATACATACTTGCCAAAAGGCAATGCATCAGGCTGCTTGCTTTTATCGAGTGCAAAACAAGCTTGTATAATGGCATCAACACAGTGATTGATTTTTCTTCGGTTGACCTTTCTTTCATTCCTGTACTTATCATGCTGAAATGTATAACAATCATTGTCGCAAAAATTACAGCCCTTATCACTGGAGAACAATAGTAGTTCAACATGAACTTTTATTATGGTGAAACAAGGATAAATATTCAGTCATACAGATAATAACGTAATGAAAAACATGAAAACATCAACTACTGTAAAGAGGGTTGTGATAATAGGTGGCGGGTTTGCCGGAACCAACCTTGCCATGCATTTGTCGGCGTCCCGGCATTATGATATTACTCTTGTTGACCGGAACAATTACAATTTTTTTCCGCCTTTGCTTTACCAGGTAGCCACCAGTTTCCTGGAGCCTTCCAGCATCAGTTATCCCTACAGAAAATTGTTTCGCAGGAATAAAGTTCATTTCAGATTGGGAGAGCTTGCTACAATTGAACCGGAGGCTCATACCTGCTATTTAAAAGATGGTGTACTGGCTTATGATTATCTGGTGCTGGCAACTGGAGCTGCCATTAACTTTTACGGCAACGAAAATATAAAGCGGTATGCCATACCCATGAAGACCTTGAACGATGCTTTGCTCATGCGGAACACCTTATTAAAAACACTGGAACAGGCAAGCCAGACAACTGACCAAAAGGAAAGAAAAAAGTTGCTGACGATAGTAGTAGCCGGTGGCGGACCTACGGGTGTGGAAGTAGCCGGCATGTTGGGAGAATTAAGGAAAAACATTACGGCAAAAGATTACCCGGAATTAGAAAACGAGGAGGGGGAGATTTACTTGCTGGAAGGCGGTTCCCGGCTGTTAGGCGGAATGAGTCAGCATTCACATGAAGATGCGCTGCATGCTTTGCAGAAGTTAAACATAAACGTATTCTTAAACACTCTTGTTACCGACTACAATGGAGAGAAAGTCACCCTGTCAAACAATCAGATGATTGAAGCCGCAAGCCTTATCTGGACGGCAGGTGTAGCGCCTGTTGTCTTTGACGGAATCCCCCCGACCAGCATTGGGAAAGGCAAGCGTATGTTGACGGATGAGTACAATAGGATAAAAGGACTTGAAGATGCATATGCCATTGGTGATACCTGTCTGCAAACAACCGATGAGCACTTTCCCAATGGGCATCCGCAACTGGCACAAACAGCGATTCAGCAAGGTGAGCATCTGGCAAAGAACTTTACAGCCATGGCAGAAGGAAAAGCAATGCAGCCTTTTCGCTACTGGGATAGGGGAACAATGGCTATAATCGGACGTAATAAAGCGGTAGTTGACCTGACAAAACCGCCTTTGCATTTCAAAGGGCTTACTGCCTTACTGATGTGGTTATTCGTTCATGTTGCCGGGCTTTTGACCTATCAAAACAGGATTAGAACTTTGTATAATTGGATCATCGCTTACCTCACGAAAGATCAGTCCCTGCGAATGCTGATTCGTCCGCAGGAAGAATTACAAACCACCATAAAAAAAGAGAACTATGAACTCCAGAATGAGTATCAAAAACATTGAGCCAGGCGTTTATGAAGCGATGCTGGCAGCAGAAAAACAAATCAGCAGATTCGGGCTTGATCCCAAGCTGAGAGAGTTGATCAAGATCCGGGTGTCGCAGATCAACGGTTGTGGTTATTGCCTGAACCTGCATACAGCCGATGCAAGAAAATTGGGCGAAACAGAGCAGCGGATATTTACATTGAGTGCCTGGCATGAGACACCTTTTTTTACAGAAGAAGAAGGCGCGGTTTTTAAACTGGCAGAGGAAATAACACTGATCTCACAACACGGTGTTTCAGACGAAACATATAACAATGCAGTTGCGTTTTTTGGGGAACAAAAAGTGGCGCAGTTGATACTGGCTATCCTAACTATCAATAGCTGGAACAGGATTGCCATTGCTACGCACATGGTTGCCGGAAAAGATTAATTCAACATTATAGTTGAAATAATTTTCGTTAGCTGTTATTACAATATACCCACGTTTCGTTAAGAAGATATACGTGCAACTCTACTCTTCCTGATTACCGATAATTTCAACCACTAAACCCTTTATCCCTACATTGACTAAGGCTTTCGCATCAAATAGTTTTGCCCTAAACAAACAAGTATGAATACCTCTAAAATTTTTACTATGATGATGACAACAGCTATTATGACAACAGGCAATGTTGTTGAAGCAAATGCTCAACAAGACACTATGAAATCGACACCTGCGGATTTGGTAAACGCATTGCACAGTGCTTTTGGAGAGCACCATGCAAGAGCCGTACATGCCAAGGGGATTATCTTTGAAGGCACTTTCACGCCGAGCAAAGAAGCGGCTACACTTACTACCGCCTCGCATTTGCAGAAGCAGGAAAGTAAAATGATAATTCGATTTTCCGACTTTACCGGCATACCTGATATACCCGATAATATCGGCGCTGCCAACCCACGCGGAATGGCGTTGAAATTCATCTTGCCAGATGGGGAAACAACAGATATTGTTTCACATAGTTTTAATGGTTTTCCTACGGAAAACTCAGACCAGTTTCGGCAGTTGTTGCTCGCTATCGGCGCCAGCGGAGCCGATGCTGCAAAACCTACAACTCTCGACAGTTTTCTAGAAACACACCCGGTGGCAAAAACATTTCTAACTACACAACATACGCCTGCCAGCTATGCAAGCATCAGTTATTTCGGTGTCAACAGTTTTCAATTCACGAATGCAGAAGGTGTTTCTCGTTTTATCCGGTATCAGTTTGTTCCGATGGAAGGGGAGCAGCTTTTAACTGGAGCGGAGTTAACAGAAAAAGGTCCGGATTATTTGATTAATGAAATAAAAGAACGGATTGCTAACAAACCTGTTTACTTCATCATGTATGCGCAACTAGCCAAAGCAGGTGATGTGATTAAAAATCCATCTATTGCATGGTCAGATAATAACAAGCGGGTTAAGTTGGGTGTCATTGAAATTAAAAAGTTAGCTGAAAATAGTATTGCGGCAGATAAGCAGTTGTTTTTTATTCCTAACAACATCCCTAACGGAATAAAAACGGCTGATCCAATGCTTGATTTTCGCTCAAAAGCTTATCCGGTTTCAGTAAAAGAAAGACAATAGAACTATTGTCTTTCTTTTACTGATTCTTTTTAATACAAATGAAGCTTATAGTATAGGGGCGCCTTGTAAATGGAAGGAATTTTTTTACAATGACGCAGGTCTGTTGTTTCACTTCAACAATGACTATTTTGTTACTAAAAACATTATGACTCACTAAAATCAATAATTTTCACTTTCTGTTCAAGAATATAAACAAGACAAACAGATCTAAAGTTAGCTCTCCAGTCAGCTCACTCATTAATAACCAAAGCATAGAGGAGTGGCGTAAATGTCATCTCGATATGATACGGAAAGTAAAAAGGTATTTTGTGTATCCTATTGTATCATTCTTGACCATAATTTCCCATCTTATTTCCAACTAGATTATAAACAAAAAGAATCACAAGAAAACGGTAAACGATGTCAAGAATCGGAAAGAATAATGTACTGTAATAAAAATGTAAGCTCCACAATTAGTGCGGAAACAGCAAATTGGCTGCTTCTTAATACAGAAAGTGAAATATTACAAGCATGATCATCGCTTATGGAAAATACATTGCTACAAATAGCCTGCATGCTCGTAAAGCGTAATATGCGCTCTATTGTAAATTGTTTAACCATCTTTTATTGTACAATAGTGCTATTCTTTTTATTAACCAGCTGTTTTCCATGTGCATTAACACGTTGAACAATGATGCTATTATTCAGCTTACTTAATTAATGTCTTTTGCCTTGCGAATGCGCTGTATTCTTCGCAGCCGGTAGCCATCGGGAATCTCAACCGCCTGGACATCTTTCATGAGGTAACGAACACCATTGACAGAAAACCAGATGGTTCCATAGAGGTATTTCTGATGAATCTCTTCCGGATATATAGGCTGATTGTCGTACTGCTGATAGATAGCTTTTGTTCATACCACACCGGCGCTGGTTGCCTGTGCGCGATAATCAGCAAAATCTTGTTTGATTCTTGCAGAAGCTTCTCTTTTTCGGCGCTCCATCATTTCATCAATCTTCGTCTGCGTAAGACCTTTTACTTTTGCTGCCAGCCACCTTTGCAGCAACGCTTTGTATTCTTCATTGGTGGGCTGCAAAGCTGCGTAAAGCGCTTCATCATTAGCCTGAAACGCATGAAACACCAGCTTGCCGAATGCTTCTTCCCGTGAGTTCATAGTGTGATTGATTGAATCGGTGTTAGTTGTTTGCGAGTAGGAAGTGTTGTGAATGGCTGCCAGCACACAAACAGTGATGACGACTTGAAAGTAGTTTCGCATAGTAAAGGGTTTAATTCCATCTTCCGTTGCCTAAGATAGCAATGAGAAAGTATGATACAAAGAGCAGCGCGGGAATGGTGATGATGAGCAGGGTGGTAACGGCAAGCATAATATGATGGTGAGACTTCAACCAGAGACTGCCGCCCAAAATAGCTGCGAGCGCGGATAGAATAACCAGCCACAATACGATGTTGAAAGAACTGACTGTGCCATCGCCGATGCCTACAAAAAAGAAGTATAGAATGATAAGTGCAACAAGAACGTCGAAGCCGTACATGGTTTTGAATAGAATGAGCATTATAGTTGGTTTTGTTATGAAAGAGTATTTGTTGTGTTATTCTATTAGCTTGTTGTATTACTACTCAAAACTTGTTCGGTTAAAAACTGCATAAGCGCAGCAGCCGATAGGAGGGCTGGCTTGGCTAAGGCATCGTTGAAAAAGATGTTGGCAGGGGCCTCGCCGAAATAAAATCCATCTGACACGAGGAAGCTGATGCGTACCCTTCCTTTAGACGGGAAGGGCTTGCGCGGTGCATCACAAGGTTCTATCTGTGCAACGATAGCAGCGCTTTTTTCAAAGAGATCTTTGGTTAGGTTGATTGATGTCGCCTCCCATGTTTCCCAGATAATCATTTTGCCGGTCTGGTTGATGTAGCGTGCACTTCCGTCGTTGTAAGAGGCTACTACATCGAGACCGCCTTCTAACGCTACTTCTACAATAACGCCAAGAAGATCTTTCTTTTCTATTGTATAGCCGATTGCTGCCAACCTGCGGTACGCAAGAATTTTGTGTCTTGTTTCCGTAGCCGCATCATCAGTTATTTTTTGCAGAAGGGGCACGTTGATATCCTGAGAAAATAAAATATTCCATGGATATACAGCCGGTTGTTTGATGGCTTTTTTGTACAGTTGAATATCGTCGCAAAATAATAGATTGTAGATAGAATTGGTGCTGCCGTCAGCATAAGGATTGATTGCTTTGTTGGTGATTGTTGTTTGCATTTGATTGTGTTATTTGACAGTGATTTCTGATTTGATGTATCTGCCTTTAAGTGCTTGCAAAAGATATTATTTATCGCCGATTTTAACTGCGGGCATTTGCGTAGTACTCACCGTTTGCAGTAAAGAAGAACGTTCCGCTTTTAAGTTCGTTAAGAAGGCAGTTATCTTATCGCCGTAACTTCTTTTTGAATAAGCATACACCATCAATGCGGCTTTGCCATCAGCCGTTTCAATTTGTTTATAACGATAGATATTAAACTCAATAATAGCCGCATTGCCGGCGCCTTGGCTGAGTATAAAATCAACCACGTATTCTTTGCCATCTTTACTGCGACTGACTGCATAATTGCAGTTTGCATCCGTTTTCTTTCTCTCAACCAGTTCCGCTACTTTCTGGCGGGCTGCGTCTTCTGTTCCAACCGGTCTGTCAAACAAGTTTACAGTCAGTAACTGATTAAAGTGGTCCATATTTTCGCCTCTGGGCAAGTACTCCTGCACATAGTATGTTTCGTTGGGTTTGTCGGACCACGCAAGACTAAAACTTGTATTGCCGAACTGCAGCGGTCCGCTAACGCCAAGCCAGTCTCTCACAGCATTAGAATTATCCGTTTGAACGGTTACTATTTTGTTTTCGGGGGAACGAATGCCCCAAACAGACAAGCTAAGAATGAAGACATAAAGTGCAAGTTTCATAACTGGTTTTTTGTTTATGATGAATAGAATGCAAATGTCTGTTGGCAGAAAAGGGAATTAAAAATTATGTAGCTGTAGCGTGTTGTTTTCCTATCGAAGGGTTGATTACAGACGTTGAACCGTTCCTTATTTTTACAACCATTCAAATGGCAATCAACAGTTCATTTCTTTTTTATGACACTGCTTTCATTTACGGTTATAAAAAATAAAGTAGCGGAGCTGGCCATGCGCATTGATGCACCAGATGATTTGCTTCCTACGTATGGTTATTCAAGAGACTTTGGATATCCGCATATTGAAGTTGATGCTAATGGACTATTGCATTATGTAATTGTTGAAAGAGGAGAAGAGCTGGAACGTAAAACAACAAACGAATTGGATGAATTGCTATACTTGATTTTTGCCAGCGTTACCTTTTCGATGGCTGGTAAGTTTGAAGTAAAAAACAGGATAGAAGATAAAGACAGCCGGCGAATGATGTTTGCCAAACAGGAGGAATTGCTCTGCATTCTCAGCGATGCGTGGAGACAAAAAGAAAAAGAAGAACACCAACGCATTTTAGAAAGGTGTCCGTTTGATGATCTGGCAGGATTGAGAGCTATCTATTGCGGGCAACTCAGGCAACAGGGATATACGGAAAGTGATATCAGCAAGCTGGCTTATGAGAAGTATCTTAAAAATAAATCGTAGCGATCAATTTATTGACTTGCTTTAAAAATTAATACTCTATTTGTATTTTATAAAGCATCACCGGTCAATCCATTTCCGAAACTCAGGTGCTTTATCGCGGCTGATGTCCACCTCCAGTTTCGAGGGTAGTTTTAAGGCAACCGTAAGCTTTGAATTTTCCTGTGGTCGTACACTTTGAATGGCGTTGATATTGATAATGGACTGCCGGTTAGCGCGATACCAAAGAACCGGATCCAGCAAAGCTTCTATGTCTTCCATGCTCTCATAGGAAAGGATGTATTTTTCGCCCGTAAACGTGTATAGATAAGGCAACGCTTCTTTATAAAAGAGCGCAATGTCTTTTGTATTCACAGGCATCCACTGGTTGCGCATATTCACGATAAATTTCTCTTTGTAAATGGCATTGCCTGCCTGTTGCTGTTTGAAAGAATGCAAGAGGTGTTTTGCATCTGTTGAGTATTGCGCTTTGTTGTCAATTAGAGCGCGGCACTTTTGCAAGGCTTTGTGAAGTTCTTCTTTGATGATGGGCTTTAATAAATAATCGGTGCCGTTTACTTTGAAAGCCCTGATGGCATATTGATCATACGCCGTTGTGAAAATAATGGGACAATTGATTTTAAATTCATCAAAGAGAAGAAAGCTGATGCCATCGGAAAGCTGAACGTCCATGAAGATGATGTCCGGCTCGGGGTTTTGCATGAACCATTTGCGGGCAGTTTTTAAGCTTGGCAATATGTTTATCACGTTTACTTTGTCATCTACTTCGGCAAGTGTGGCTTCTAATTCTTTAGCAAGCAGAGCTTCGTCTTCAATAATGATAGCATTCATAACAAAGGTATTTTAACATTGAAATGAGTGTCGGTTTTGTTTATCAGCAAGGCTCGTTTATCAAGATGTTTATATAAGGAAACGAGGTAGTTTAAACCGTGTTGATTGGAGGTTTCCACATACTCTCTTAACTGGAGATTATTAGACACAACGAGGTAATTATTTTCAATAAAAATGTGCACAAATAAGGGATCATCAGCATCGAAAGAATTGTGCTTGATCGCATTGTCAATCAGGTTCTGAATGGTAACGGGCACAATCTTTTTAGGCTGTTCTTCGTCCGGCACATTGATGCTTACCTGCAAGCCTTCGCCAAAGCGGGTTTGCTGCAATTCGATATAAGTTTGAACAAATGCTAGCTCATCTTTTAAAGGCACCAATTCGCTTTCTGAGTTCTTTAAAATATATCGGTAGTTGAGCGAAATTTTATCCAGAAAATCAGCGGCTGATTGCTTATCTATCCGTATCAGGCTACGCAAGGAAGTAAGCGAATTGAAAAGAAAATGCGGGTTGAGTTGCTGCTTCAGGTTTTCATATTGTACTACCGCTTTTTCTTTCTCTAATAACTGTGTTTTGTTTTGCAATGCAAATATTTTTCGCTGTTGTTGAATGCGATATTTATACACCGCATATACCAATAATAAAAACAGGCAACACATTAAAATCCAGAACCAAGTGGTTCGATAAAAAACAGTATCAATATGTATCGTTATGGTTTTCTCCGGCACATTCCAATCGCTTTTGTTAGCCGACGCTTTGTAATGAAAGGTATAGCTGCCGCCCGGCACATTGGTGTAGTTTACCAGCCGGTCTTTTGTGTAAATCCAGTCTTTATCAAATGGCTCTAATTTGTAGGCAAACCAGGTGCGTTGCGGGCTGCTGTAATTGGGTGAAGACAACTCAAGTGAAAAGAAGTTTTCATCAGAAGCTAAGTGCAGGCTGCTGAGTTCTTCCGGGTTTACAGCTGTGGTATATTTCTTATTGAATACATTCACAGATGAAATAAATGCGTTACGCCCTGCATTGTTCTCTTTATAGTCATTTGGGTTGAACGTGATAAAGCCTTGCAGCGTAGGATAAACAAACATACCAGAACGTGTTTGTAAAGCCGACTGTTCATTGAATACTGAAAAAGGCAAACCATCTTTTTCAGTGAAGGAAACAATTTGCTTGCGGCTGCTATCGAGCATAAATAACCCATTACCGCTTCCCATCCATATTCTATCGTGGCTATCGGTTAATAACGCACAGATATTCGTTGTTTTTAGTCCCTGCTCCTGACGGTAAATGATAAATTTATTATCACTTGTATACCCGAGTAATCCATCGTAAGTAGCTATCCAAACCGTTCCTTTCCTGTCTTCTGTAAATGACTTTATATTGTTGCTGATGAAAGTAGGGTTATCTCCATTTCTCATCCAGTGTGTAACACTATGATGCTTCTTATCAATGATGATAACGCCTTTGTTATAGCAACCCAGCCAAACCCTCTTTCTGGTATCTTGAAACAGGCTGATGATATTGTATTGGTGATAAGGAGCAAGCAATGAATCACCGGTAAAATGGTCAAAAGTATGAGTCGTATAATGATAGCAGTAAATGCCATCGCGACAACCTATCCAGATGTCGTTAGCATCATCCTGCATCAGCGACCAAAAAAAGGAACGTGGCATTGAATCTTTTTCACCAAAAAAATCCATGTGTCCCGTTGCCGGGTTATAACGGTTCAAGCCTTCTGCCGTTCCAATCCAAACATAACCATAATTGTCGTATAGTAAGGAGCGAACCGAATTGGAATATAACGGGTCAATGCTGCCTTTTTTATTTTGCCATAAAGTGTATGTACCTGAAGCATGATCGTATCGCGCCAATCCATTCATACTGCCCATCCAAAGATTGCCTTCTTTATCTTCAGCAGCCGCCCGATACCAATGATCGGAACGAATAAACGCGGGATCGTTATCAGGTACGATGGAATGAAATAAATTATCATCAGGATTAAAAAAATTAAGCCCGTATCCTTCCGTTCCTGTCCAGATATAACCTTCGTTGTCCTGGAAGATAACAGTTACCAAATAAGACGCTAAAGTTGTGGGTTGTAAGGGATCGTGCGAGAAAGAAAGAAAGCGATTCGCAGCACTGTCGTACAAACAAAGACCGGCACGCGAGGTAGCAATCCACACACGGTTTTTGCTGTCAGTAAACATATCTGTAATCTGGCTGCCGGTTGCATTTGAACTACCATAGAGGAAGTTCTTATAAACATAGTAATGCGTAAAAGAAGAGTCGGTTTTTATTACCTGATTATTACTCTCTCCGTAACTCATCCAGATGTTGCCGACTGCATCTGCCATTACTCTTACTACCGGTTGAGCCGCCACCGGATTTAGTTTCTTTACATATGCGTTTTGCAACGACGGATGATATACAATTAAACCCGTATCAGAAGCTAAGTAAACAACATTGTTTGCAGACATTGATATGCCTGATATACGTTTCTTCAACAGGTTATTATTTTGCAAATGGGGCTGGGTAAAACTGCTATCAGCAGCACGGAACAACATAAGTCCATTGCGGGTAAGACAATACAGAATACCATCTTCAGCAACTGCCATTTTGGTTATGCTGATTCCGCTTGTAGAAGTTTGCAATTGAAAACTGCTTGTATTGTAATCAAAGCGGTACAAACCGTTTTCGAACGATAGCCAAATCCTTTTATCCTTATCGCAAACAATGCAAAGCGGAAGGTTGTCGGGAGGAGAAAACGGCTCTTTATCTGAATGTAAAAACACTTTCACTGAATAGCCGTTATACAGGCAGGTGCCGCTTCCCGTCGCCAGCCATAAATAACCATATTTGTCCTGCGCGATGGATTTAATCACACCGTTGCTGAGACCATCATTCACCGTAAGATGCCGGAAGTTGTAAGCGGTTGATTGCGCACTGCCTTGGCAAAAAAAGAAGAAGGCAACCAACAAAAGCTTCCCCTTATTTATTACCTGATTCAGACTGCAAAAGGCAGTGTGCATATTCTGTTATGTTTATGAAGTAAAAGCTTGTACCAGCTCTATATTTTGTTTGGATAAGCCGCCTCTATCATGTCAGCAGTCAGCATCGAATAACAGGCCGTCCAGGCTTCTTTTGTTTCTTCATTCCAATCGTTTCCCAAACCTTTCTCCAATGTCCAGAGCAACGCTTCTCCTACGGCTGTATAATGCTTTGTCTTTACGCCATATTCCACATGCCGGATTGCCATTTGCTTTATGTCTTTGGTAATCTCACCTATCCGCTCTAAGTGACTTACAATAAAGGAAAGCATATCAATCAGCTTCTGGTATTGCTCATCCATAGATGGCTTGAATAGCTTTCGCAAAGCCGGATATTCTAGGAAAAGTTTGCTGTAAAATACATCACCGACAATCAATGGATTCATTGTGCGAAACACTTCCCACGACTTCTTTATCAACCTGATTTGGTTAGTGGTTAGCTGCATGAATCTTTACGTTGCGTAAGCCTTTCAAAGATGAAGATTCCTTTTGACAACTAAGCAACTTCTTCAACAGCTTTAGAGGAGGCTATCATGGCGCCGGAGAGCAATGTATAACAGGCAATCCAGGCTGTTTCTAACTCCCGCGTCCAATTGTCGCCCAGGCCGGCTTCCAATGTCCATAACAAAGCACTGCCAACAGCTGTATAATGTTCATCTTTTACACCGTAATGAACATGCCGCTGCGCCAGCTTTTTCACTTCATCCAGTATATCGTCCAGCTTATCTAATTTGTTGATGATATAAGAAAGCATCGTCAGCAATTTCTTTGATTGTTCAGGCACTGTTGTTCTGCTAAACATCGGCTTTACTTGCGGCATAATTTCAAACAGCCGGTTGTAAAAAAGAGTGCCAACGGTTTCTTTATCTATTTGGGCTACTAATGCCCAGCTTTTTTTGATGAGAATGATTTGATGAGAAGTCATGTTTGATGGTATTAATTGTTTGAAAAATTCAGTTCATTCTTTTACCTGAGAAATAAGCGACGATGGGAAACAGAAAAATAAATAGTAACGCCAGGACAGGTATCGAGGCTAATGAAGCGGCTGTTTTATTCCAATGATTCAAATAGAAAATTAATGCGCCGATAACAAGCCAGACTATACCAGCAAGTAGTAACAGGAACTCAATTATTTCATTTAAACTTTTACTCCTTATCACGCCGCTTGTGTAAGATTTCAGCAGCGTAGATAAAAAGAAGAAGAGAAGAAGAATGTCGAATATCCAGCAGATCCAGAATACAATTTCCATAGCTTACTGATTTAATAATGGGCTGACATCGAAATGCCAGCCCTGATTGAAGGGTGAAAATCCTGGACTTATTATTTAGCTACAATCATTTGTTTTGAAGCCACCATTGTATTATCTACCAATAAAGAATAGCGATAAGAACCTGATGCAAATTTCGATACATCAACCTGTACAGAACCTTTGGTACTGGTAAGCGGAATGTTCTGAATCATCCTTCCTTCATTATCAGAAACAAGAATCTGTGCTTTATAAAATTGCTGTGGTAAGGTGTAACGTATAGCAGTTGTATTGCCGGAAGGGTTGGGTGTGTTTTGTTCCAAGAAAGCAGCACTGCTATTTATTGATTTTACAGACGGCTGAGCGACAGAAGCGGTTGCTGTTTTTGATGACATCATCGCTTCCAGTTTGCTGATTCTTTCTTCCAGCTCATCGTTCTTTTTTGATAATTCCTGTACGGCTTTAACCAGGGGAACAACAAACTCAGCGTAACGGATTCCATAAGCATCTTTATCATTTTTCGGTGCATCAACGCCATCAAAATCATAGTTCATTTTTTTGGCTACTGCTTCTACTTCCTGCGCTACAAAACCGGTATGAATAATTTTATCTGCTACAGAAGCATCGCTATTCGCTTTGGTGCCGCCTTCTTTTACATCTTCGCCTTTGAACTTTTTCAACGAAGCAAAATCGAATGTATAAGTAACGGGTTTCAATAAATTGATGAAGGCAAGACCGGGAACATTGTCTTTAATATTCTTTTTAAAACGACCATCGCTTAAGGAGCTCCAGCTTACTTGTCCGCCAATGGAAGTAACAGACGAATTTCCAATCCTCACCTGGTTGGAAGCTGTTGGCGTAACATTGTAACCAATACCGGTTGTGTTGGTTAACCCGGCAGTATTAGAACCCGCTTTTGATCCTAAGTAAGTGCATTGGCTGCCGTTTGCCACTGTCCAGCCAGCCAAGTTCCCAACTGCTGTGTTATCTGAAGCATTGTCAAAAAAGCCTGCATGAAATCCCAAATAACTATTGTCATTTCCCTTTGTCTGGTTTCCGGCTTTTGAACCTACGGCTACATTATTTACGCCACCGTTTAATTGTTCCAGCGCATAGTCACCCACGGCAACTGTATTACTTGATGTGCTATTATAATAAAGAGCGTTGGAACCAACTGCTACGTTTGCATCACCTGTTGTATTGCTGGCTAATGCCAATGAGCCGGCCGCCGTGTTCTCATAACCGGTAGTATTTGCATAGAGCGCATATCCACCTGTGGCTGTATTATTAACGCCATTGCTGTTTTTAAACAAAGCATTCGACCCGGCGGCAGTATTGCCGACACCGGACGTATCGTTGTATAAAGCATTGGCTCCGTTAGCCGTATTGTCGAAACCCGTTTTGTTGAAAGCCAATGCCCCGGTTCCGGTGGCCGTATTTCTATATCCGCTTGTATTGTTGTGCAAGGCCGTGTAACCAACGGCAGTATTACTGCTGCCAGTCATGTAATGAAAAGCTTCGAGCCCCAGGCAGGTATTATCATCTTTAAATGATATGGTTCTGACAAGACCTTTATACACATCGCCCGCAATGTTTACATCACCGGCAAAGTCGCCGCTCTGCGAGTATAGGTTGCTCCACCGGATGAAAGAACTTCCCAATCCAATGGCGTTGTTAGTGGTAGGAACCAAGGACTGATTAATCGCTGTCGGTATCAGGTTCGACAGGCTGGTATTTGCACCTGCGCTATTTGTTCCTGCAATGGCAACCCACGAAGTTCCGTTGTAATAATAAAAACCACCTGCCCGGTCAGTTACATAAACCAGCAAGCCAACCGCCGGAGATGCGATTGCATTGCGTTGTACCAATGTCATACGAGGAATAAGAATGCCTTTATTCGTACTAACAATATCTAATAAAGACGACGCATTGGGCGTAGTAGTGCCAATGCCAACAGCACCGGTAGCAGGAAATTTGTTTTGGGCAAATAAGCTGTTAATACCTGCCACCATAAGGAAGGTTAAGAGAATACTTTTTGTAAAAGAAGTGGTGCTTTTGTTTTGATTGTTTGAAGTGTACGTGTGGGTACGAGGATACGATTTCATGATGTTTGATTTATTGATAGCACGAAGGTGTGCCTGTGCAAAAGCGAGAAAAAATTTATGAAAGCGTAGCGTGTAGATTTCCTGTGGAAGCGTAGGAATGACGGATGGAATGGTAGAGGATAGAAATGGAAAAGAAGTTGAAAGAATATAGCTTAATCATTACTAGCGTCATCTGCTCTAGTTACTGTTAGAGGACGCATCGGCAAAAAAATAATAACAAAATAAGTATTGTGGTTTTTAAGAATGAAAGTCATCATTCTTTCATAGAAATGTGCCTGCATCTTATAACTCATTTCTTCAGCACCAGATCTTCCTTAGCTGCCCACAAACCAATATCCTGTTTGCTAAGCGCAGCCGCCATCAGGTCGGGAAACTTATCGGGCGTGCAGGCAAATACCGGCACACCCAAATGGGATAAGAACTGTGCATTGTTGTGGTCGTAAGACGGCGCACCGGAATCATTTAAAGCTAACAAAACAATTAACTGCACACCGGCACTAACCAGTTCAACAGCACGTTTGCGCATTTCCGCTTCATTACCACCTTCATATAAATCGGTAATTAAAACAAGAACCGTATCGAGCGGCCGGGTAATGATTTGTTTGCAGTATGTAAGCGCGGCGTTAATATCTGTACCGCCGCCCAATTGCACACCAAATAAAAGGTCTACCGGGTCAGCTAAATCTTCTGTCAAGTCAACTACTGCTGTATCAAACACAATCATTTTGGTTTTGATAGCAGGAATAGAAGCCATCACCGAACCAAAGATGCCGGAGTACACCACCGAGCTTCCCATCGAGCCGCTTTGGTCAAGACACAGCACCACATCTTTCAATGCATTGCGCCTGCGTCCGTAGCCAATACGGGTTTCAGGAATGATGGTTTTATATTCGGGCTGATAGTGCTTTAAATTTTTAAGAATGGTCTGATGCCAGTTGATTTCGTTATGCCGCGGACGCCGGTTGCGAATGCTTCGGTTTAAACTACCAACAATAGCTTGTTGTGTCGGTTGTGATAATTTGCGAAGCAAGGCATCCACTACTTTCCTTACCACCTGCCGTGCCGTATCTTTTGTTTTATCGGGAATCACACGACTCAGTGTCATCAGTGTGGCTACGAGGTTCACATCCGGCTCTACATTTTCCAGCATTTCTTTTTCAAACAACATTTGTGTCAGGTTCAAACGCTTCAAGGCATCCTGCTGCATCACCTGCACCACTGTAGAAGGAAAGAACGTGCGGATGTCGCCCAACCAGCGGGCTACATTGGGAGACGAAGGACCTAAGCCGCCCCTGCGCTCACTGTCGTACAAAGCTTCCAGTGTGTTGTCTAATTTTATATCGTTGCCCTGCAGGCCAATACCGGTTCCGTCATTCTGGTGGCTGCCCAGTATCAGTCGCCATTTGCGCAGCAATGCTTCGTTGTTCATGCTTGTTCTTTTTGCAAACCCAATAACTGTAATACAATCGGGATTCCCCTTCTTCCCCTGTCTTCATCAAATGCTTCCTGCCGGTTTGATGTCCGCACCGTGCTTCTTCCGCCTTTTGCTTTTTCTCCAATTTTTTTTCGCTCTGATGCGGAGAAATGAGAGAAGGTGCGGCGCAATAAAGGCAGCACCTGCATAAACACATCGTCTTCTAATGCAGCCACCCAATTGTTCACTACATTCCACAAAGCATCATCAAGCAGCAGGATGGTTCCGCTGCCTTTTAAAAAACCTTCCAGCCAGGCAGCGCTAACATCGGGCGGCGCAGCGCGCGACATGCGTAAATAGAACGCTTTTACCAGTTCATCGCCTTCCAGCAGTTTATAATCGCTTAACAATCTTGTAGCGTAACCCGCCAGCAAAGGAGACGCATTCGGGTTATGGATGATGACCTGCAAGGCTTGCTGCCATTGACTTACAGCCGCCGGATGCTGCAGTGTATTTACTGCATCATGCAAAGCGTAAATAGAATTGAGCAGCTTTTGCGCAGCTTCCTCGTCAATAGCTGTTACGGCATTGGGCAAACTCACGCAGACCCTTGTAATCATGCTATCCAGTATATTGAGTACAAGGTCTGCATCGGTTTTACGCACGTTGCCATAACGGCTCACGCTCGCCAGATGCGGCACGGCTTCCATCAGTTGAAGCACATCACCACTGGCAGCCGCCAGGTTATTAATTTGCTGTATCAACACGTCCACTACTCCAGGCAGTTCGGCAGGCAATGTATTTTCTAATAAAGAAGATACCTGCGGTAAAGCGTTTGCCTTCTTAGCGGTGTCACTTACATAGTTAGAAGCGGCTTCTTCTACTGTATTTCCCCAGCTTCCTTTTTCGATAATATCAATGGAAAATTCGGGATTCCACTGCAACCGCCACTGTTCTTTGAACGTGCCTTTGCCGGTGGTTTGTTGCGCCTCTCCCCAGGGGATGTTGAGTAGTTGTAAGCGATGCAGCAATATGCTTCTTTCAAGGTCGGTGTCTTTGCGCAGGTCAAGTGTATAGTCTTTGAAATCTGCTGTGGGCGGGAGCCGAAGCCTTTTCTGCCATTTTTCAATATCAACCTGCAGCGGTGGTTTTGGAATGGTAGAAGGCACTTCACCCAGTGTATTACCAACAATCAGTTCTTCATAAATAAGCTTTAGCAACACGTCTTCGCCGTTGCACAATACGCTTAGTGTAGCTTCATTCAGTTCTTCCAAACCAGCTTTTGAAAAGCCACGCAAGGCAGCAAGTGATTCTGCCAAGCGGACCGCTTCTATTACGTGCGCCACCGAAGTATCCATACCATGGCTGCGGAAGAGATGTGCCACTTTCGTCATCCATAGTGTACCATCATCCTGCGGTGTTTTCCATACATGTTCGTACCATCCCGGCGATTGAATACCTGCCCCGTAACCGCTGCGATAACTGAGACGATTGTAAGTCCACGGAATCCAGGTGCATTCCACTTTTACTTTGGACAATGCTTTCAGCAAAGCGGCGTCTTCTTTTTCTTGCGACCTGTTTATCAGAGTCGGCACATGCCAAGCACCGCACACTACGGCAATGTTCTGAAACATTTCTTTTTCTGCCTGCCGTATCATTCTGCGCATGTAGGCTTCGCGCAGTTGTTCATGTTTGTCTTCACGCGACGGAAGTTGTTCGCGCAGGCTTTGCATTGCTTCGCTGACCGCATCAAAAATGTCTTCGCTGTTATGGCGATGCTCGAACATCTGCTCCCACCATTGCTCGCCGTCTTCATAACCGGCAATCTCTGCTAAGTACGACATCGGGTCGGCTTTGATGACGGTTTCTGCGGCTTCAATACTGTCACCTGCTATATCGTTTACGGAAGCGGGTTGTTTCTTCTCTTCCTCCTGTTTCTCTTCTGATATTTTTTCCTCTCTTTTTTCCTTTTCAATGGCTAATTGATTGGCTATGGGTAAATCGAAAAAGCGCACCTGAACTTTATTCTTTTTCGCGTATAAAATTGCCTGCCACTCGGGGGAGAAGGTTGCAAACGGATAGAAGACAGACTGCTGCGGATTATCCGGCTGATAGCATAAAATAGCGACTGGCGGTTTCAATTCCGGATCTTCTGCAAACTGCAATATGGCATCCGCTTCCGGCGGGCCTTCAATCAAAATCATGTCCGGCTTGATCTCATCCAAAAATGCCTTTACATTTTTAGCCGAACCGGGACCATGATGCCGTATGCCGAGGAGATGTGTTGACATGGACTTGTATGTTCTTTATGTTTAGAATCCGGTTATATTTAAACTGTAAACCATAGTTACCTTTTTATGATTGTAAATACTTCTCATTGCTTAATTTTTTTTTCCTTTAGCAATTTGTCAAAAGCTTCTCCACCCCAATCTTTACTTAGCTCGGAATTCACACTCTTTGCTTTTTCCAATTTTTTATTGATATCATCATTATTAAATGTTATCAGTGTTTCTGCAGCTTTTAAATAAATATGAGGGTTGTCTTCATGATAAAGTCTTATAAAAAGAGATGCAATGAATGACGTATCCTTAAGCTCTGAAGCTTTGTTTGCAAAAGTTGGAAATACATGAACGTTTACGACCCGTATATTTTTATTAATCAACCTCATGGCAAGAGGCTTATCGTATCTCACAACTGTATCCAGCATTGTCCCTAAGAGATTTCCTTTGCCGTTATTGCTATAGTAATCTGAACTGCTGGCGAGGTAATAAAAGTCGTCTGCATCGTTAAGTGTTTGCTTGATTATTTTGAACGCTCTTTGCGGATCTTTTGCATAGAGATATATAAATACATCCGCATTGATTTTCTTTTCGCCTGCCCACAATTTCCATAACAAGCTATCATAAAGAGGAGAGGAGAATTCCTGTATAGCACTAAAAATGTAATCCAAATGATAGCCTCTGATATCCTGATCTTTAACTTGTGTGAAAGGGATTTCTAAAAGCTTAACTGCCTTTTCATTTTTATAGCTTGCAATGGCGCCATATAATTCTCTCCAGTCTGATCCATAATGTGTATCATCGAGTGTTTTGTAAAGATTCTTTTCAAGAAAAAGGAAAAAAACAGGATTGGGAAACCGGCTGATGGCACAGTAAGTAAAAAAGTTGCTGTTATTTTTTTCTCTATTATGTAAAATAAGCTGTATGTCCTGCTCTTTTTGATATCCGGCTAATAAAACTAAGGCTTCCTGATTGTGTTCGTTTATTACCAGCTCCCGCAACCTCCGATACAATGCTTCCGTTGGCTTAGCTCTCCTGATTGCTTCTTCTCTGGTATATAAATTATTAGGTGTATAAACCAAGATGCTATCTATTTCTGCAAGTTGAGCATTATCTAATTTCTTCGAGTCCAAATCAATGTACTTTGGTGTAACTACTTCAATAAAAAAGTCTCCTGTTTTGGTTCTGCTTCCAATGCAACCAAATTGTGTTCTTACAAGTTCTGAATCGTGAAGGTGATTTAAAACGACAGGAAACAGGTTAGCAGATGTATCATAAGACAAAGCCCAAAAAGAATAACAGCGCACAACGCCATTTGGATGATTCGTTAGTTGTAATAATTCACCTTTTGTAGCCGTTGCTTTTAATTGAATAAAGTTATCATATTGCTCTGGTCTTTCTCCATCGTAATAAACAGCACTTCCCATCAACTCATTTGTTGCTTTGATCTTTGTAACAATCCTTTTTGTTTTCAGAGATATTTCAGAGCTGTCATAAGTAGATTGTGCTGTACAAGTAATGACGAATAGTAAACCGATGATTACGGTAAAAGATTTCATTTGTCTTTCTTTCAGAATTATATAAAGCCTCATCCCAAATCCCGGCACGCCCGGTACACATCTTTCCAGCCGTCCCTGCCTTTCAGTACGGTTTCCAAATACTCCTGCCACACCACTTTGTCCTGCACCGGGTCTTTCACCACAGCACCAATAATACCTGCGGCCAGATCGTCCGCTTTCAATTCGCCATCGCCAAAATAAGCCGCCATGGCAAGACCATTATTAACGACCGAAATGGCTTCTGCCGTACTGAGTGTTCCGGAAGGAGATTTGATCTTCGATTTGCCATCCAGTGTAACCCCGCTGCGCAGTTCGCGGAAGATGGTAACGATACGGCGTATTTCCTGCAAAGCCGGTTTCTCCACAGGCAGTTCCATCACTTTCTCAAAGCTTTCCACGCGCCGTCTCACAATGTCTATCTCTTCTTCCATCGTGGCGGGAACAGGAAGAATAACGGTATTAAAACGACGCTTCAGGGCGCTGGATAATTCGTTCACGCCTTTATCCCGATTGTTCGCTGTGGCAATCACATTAAAGCCACGCGTTGCCTGCACTTCGGTGTTCAGTTCAGGTATAGGTAACGATTTTTCGGAGAGAATGGTAATAAGCGCATCCTGCACATCAGCCCCAATACGCGTCAGCTCTTCAATGCGCACAATCTTGCCGTCCTTCATCGCGCGCATTACCGGTGTTTCCACAATGGCATTAGCGGTAGGACCTTCCGCTAATAACCTTGCATAGTTCCAGCCATACCGGATGGCTTCTTCACTGGTGCCTGCGGTGCCCTGTACAATCATTGTAGAGTCGCCGCTAACGGCAGCCGCCAAGTGTTCGCTCACCCAGCTTTTGGCGGTGCCGGGAAGCCCGTATAACAACAACGCTCTGTCGGTGGTTAATGTGGCAACCGCGATTTCCATCAGGCGTTTATCGCCAATGTATTTGGGCGATACTTCAAAGCCGTTTTTCAATTTTCCACCCAATAAATACCTGACTACACTCTGTGGTGTCAGCTTCCAGTTAGCCGGTTTTTTGCCGGTGTCTTCTTTTTGTATCGCCTCTAATTCTTCGCCGAATAATTGCTCTGCGTGTTCGCGTAAGAGTGTTGACATGATGGTTCTTTTATGATTGAAATGCCTGTATAATCTGTGTTCGTAAGGTGAGTAACTGAATGATGTAATCGCTCATTTTACTCCATTGATTGCGGTCGTATTCATTCGGTGGTGTACACTTTTCCAATTCCCTAATAATGTCAACCGGAAAGTGCAAAACATTTTCCTTATAAAAAGATGAATTGTACCTGTAATGATTCTTTGCCGTGTGCCGGAACACTTCTTTTGTCAGCGCAACGCTCCACGGTTGTTGCGAATGTGTTTGCAAATGAGAAATGATGATGTCTGCCGCATTATTATCACCAATAAAACGAAGCGCATAAGCGTCTTTTTCAGCATCCGGCAGGAGTTCTAACGCCTCAGGATAAAACTGATGGTCAGCTTTGGCAATGATGGCTTTAGTCCAATCCAAATCTTTAAAACGAGCGGCTGCCAGCCCAAACGCCGAAAACAATGGCTTGCCTTTTTTTGATTGCAGAAACAAATCAAGAATCGCTTCTTTCGTCAATGCAAAATGCGGTTCGAAAAAAGAAGGCGGCACCGAACTGATAAGTTGATGAAGAATGAAATTCTCATCACTTTCTTTTTTTTGGCTGCTGATCTTTTCAATACCTGATTTAAAAATGCTTTCTTCTATATCCGGCACGAGTTGTATGTCTAACGTTGTTTTGGTTCCGATGCCCAGTAAGCCCTTTTCTTTTTTGATATGAACAGAACGTTTTACAATGTTCCAATACTTCTGAACAAGGGATGAATCCGGAAGCCGTTTCAGCAACTTCATCGCTTCGTCTTTTACCTTGCTGCTTTTATCAGTCAGCAAGCTTTCCAGCCATTCTGTATCTTCTTCACCTAAGCCAACCGACAACGTTTTCAGCAGTTCTGCTTTGCTGTTTGCATTCTCCTGTGTCCAGACCTCCTGTATGAGTTCTCTTCCCTTCGCTGCATCGTGTTGTCTTCCTTTTTGCAGGTATATTTTCCGTTCTTCTAACGTACCTGTTTGCCAGGTGGTTTCGTCCTCTTTGATTAAACTAAAATCCCATTCTTCATTTAGCGGCAGCAGCCATTCACCACGTTTGCCCGATACGGTAAGAATCGCTTTTTGCAAATGCTTTTGCTTCTTTGCCAGGTAGAATAAAACCGGAATGATGTGGGGCTGTACAATCTCATTTTTCGCGCTGCATTCCTGCAGCCATAAAGCCAGCAATGAGTACACTTCATCAGAAAGAATTTCGTTTATCATCTTTTGCGCAAATGCGCTGCAGTAAGGTTTTGTTTCTTCTTCAGCAATGATAACATCAACGGTTTTACGAAACGGAACATTGCCACATTTGCGGTAGTTAAGAGCAACAGAAGCTAATTGTAAATACTGCTCTTCTTTATCCTTGTTTTGACTGATACTATCGTACACATCTTCTAACCCCAAAGGCAGCTCTTCTTTCTTTAATGCTTTTCTGTCGGTGCCCAATAATGCTGTGTGAATGATGTTGTTCCAGAGTTCCATTTATAAAGGTTGATAGGTTTCGTTTACCCAAATGCCAAGCGGCTGAAATATATTTTCTTTCCCAATCACCGAAAGGGTTACCGGTCTGCCGCCGCTGATTGCCATCAGCTTCCAGATGCTGGCAAACGCATCGCTTATTTTTACCCAATCGTTACTCATATCTGTCAGCCACCAATCCTGTTCGTACCGTATGGGTGTTACATCTTTAATCAGGTAAGGCCGGGCAGAAACAAACGGCAATTGTGCATTCACATTTGTCTCTTTTTCCGCTATCTCTTTCCATCCTGAGAAGAACGTGTTTGCCATCTGCGGCTTCGACGCCATTTGCTTTTTTATCAGGGCTCTTACTGGCACAACCGAAGGAAAGAACACCAGTTCTGCCTGCACATACATGCCCGGCGTTAACGAAACAGAACCACCTTGTCCACGAATAATAAACTGAAGTAGCAGAGCCGTTTGATGGGTGTGCATACCTTGCAGCCAGAAGCGTTCTGTAGTGAGGTTGTCCTCTTCCGATACCTGTTTAGCCAACACCAACCACACATCGGTGATTCCTTTCTGCTCTTTTAACTCGTCCTGGTTATAGGTAAAGCCAATGCGGCTCTCTACATCTTCCTGCAACAAGTGCGGCAAAGACTCACGGTTCTGATACGCTTTAATGAGCAGATACATATTCAGCAAGCCATCCAAAAATTCGCTCTGCCATCCTTCTTTAAAGAAATTACTGTCTCTCAAACTTTTTATGGCGTTCGCCAATCCCGGTGCCTGCACATCTATCATGCGCTTGGTCATGCCTTCCCAAAAGGGAGCGCTCTTTTCAGGGATACCAACCATACCATTGCGTACAATATCCTTTATCCATAACAACACTTCTTCAACCCCATCGCTTACTTTTTTATGGCGGTTTTCCTGCCGCTTTGCGCCTGTGGTTTCGTCAGCCGGTTCTTTGTCTTTCGTTTCTTTTTTTTCTTCTTTCTCTGCTCTTCTGGCTATCCATTCGCTTACCCAGGCCGGCATGTCGGGCGTTGTGAAACTGTTGGGTTGCCTTGTGTATAATAAAAACAATCCCAGTCCATGCTTGCAGGGAAATTTCCGGCTGGGACAGGAGCATTTAAAGGCAACATTCGAGAGATCAATACTGGTTTGATAGGGCTTGCTGCCGCTGCCCTGGCACTCGCCCCACATAGCCGTTTCAGTCACGCCTTTGCTTACCCATTTGGATGGATTGGCTAACTCTTTTCCTGCTTTTTTAGAAGGTTCGTCAGGCGCCAGTTGCAGAATTTGTTCTTCGGTAAAGTTCAATGGAAAGCTGTTGTGGCTTCAATGTTATAGAAAAAAAGATTGTGGGCAAAATGGACTTTCCTATTCACTTTATATTGACAGCCCTACTGGTAAAAAATGGTTTTTGAGTGATGATGAGTCTGCCAAACAAGCTTGTCTATATATCGTGCAGCGAAACAAAACCGGTTTCTTCTATCACCGCAAATTTTCCACGTATTGAAGAAGATACTACAGCAATTACTTTAGAAGACACTTCGATGGTGCGGATGAAAACTGCCAGGTTTTGTTCCGATATGTCATAAACAGAAATTGTATTTTTTTCTGCCAATACAAAGCGGTCAGCAGCGATGAACTCTACCACGGAAGGAATAGAATCAGTGGCAAAAACATGAGTGTGCAGATAAGGCTCGCCTTTTATCCATTGTCCTATTAAACAACCAGCATTGGTGCTTACAATCATTTTTAAATTGGGCGATAACTTTGAAGCTGCATACATCCTGATAACACTGCCTGCATTGAAATAAGTATAATTGCCATTTGGTTCTACTGCAACTATATAATGACTTGTTGCGGTGATGAACATTCCATTATAATGAACTAATGGAGGAGCAACAGCCGAATTATGAAACCGCAAAGCCTCTTTAAGAACAGGTTGGCATGTTACGCTCTTCTTCAGTTTTCCATCTGCTGTATAGTAGTGCAAAAAGGGGTTGCCACTGCCGCCATCCAGCACTGCCACGTCACCATCTGCAATAAAAGTCAAACCGGCATTATCAGAAGGCAAATGGCCAAGGTCCTGAACAATTACCTCTTCACTGAAATATTTATTTTTTAAAAACCGGTGATCCCAAATGTGATAATTAAAAGCACCGGTAATTAAAACAACATTTGTTTCGTATGGACTTGCGACGAGCTGATTAATTCTGCCCGTTACTTCCTCAACAAAAGAAACGTATTCTGTGTCCTTATACCAGTTAAAGCGGATTATATGAAGATGCTTGTCCTTCCTACCTGCAACAATCACCTGGTTTCTGAAAGCCACTGCTTTTTCCCACTGTATTGTATCGTCCAACTGCAAGGTCCAGTCTTCTTCTTTCTTTACCGGTTTAGGTCGCTTGTGTATATAACGGCTGATGTCGGGTGCCAGCAGTTTATCACCCGGAACAAACTGCTTCAATTGCGGCAGCAGCGACATGTCATTCGCAGCGGCTTTGCGGCTGACAATTTCGTAGGCGATCTCAGTAGTGTGCGATGCCAGTTCTTTATCAGCGCGTAGCCTTAAATGATACAGTACATTCAGAAACTGAGGCTGTTTGGCATCAGATGCATCTTTGTAAATTTTATCAATATAATATCTCATTTTATCCGGCTCCGTTGCATCAACTATATTGAAATATTGCTGCAAACAATTCTCCGGCTGTTCTTTTCGCAGCCATCCTTCCAGCAATATTTCTTTAGCCCGGTTATCTTCTCTTTTTTTATCCTGCAGTACTCTTGCGGCTTCTAAATGATTGTTGACTTTCAGATACTGCTTCACCGTTTTTTCAAAGTAAATCTCTGCCTGTTTCTCTTGCTCAAGAAGTTTGTATAAATCACCCACTTTCTCAGTCTTATCCAATTCTTTATACAGTTCAATGGCTTCCGTCGTTAAGCCACCATTCTCTAAGCATTCGGCAGCAGCACCTACGTTTCTCAAATGGTCTTTATAAAGTGCAGCCGCTTCACGGTAATATTTGCCCTGCGCCAGCACATTAGCTGCCGATTGAAAATCATTCAGCAGGTGTGCATAGATATAAGCTACTTTTTTGAAGTCGCCTTTCTCTACCTGTGCTTGCGCTGCAGCCACGTATTTTGTCCGAAGCGTAGAGTAGTGGTCGCCGATATCCCAGCCATCTACAGCACCACCGCCGCCCAGTTTCCCGAGGTTAAAGTTCAGCGGGCGCTTTGTTAAGGAAGCAGTTGGCGTTGCCTTGCCGCGATTGAGATAAGAGGAATCCAAAGGAATGGCATATTGCAATGCTTCGTCGCTGTCCTCTTCAAACATGGATAGCAGGCGCTGAATTTCGTCCTGCCTTTTTTTCTCAAGATGTTCTATATTTTTTGATAACCATTTGCGCCATTTTTCAAGCCAACCTGAACCGGTAAAATCAACATTACTGTTAGTGCCGGCAGGCAACATTTGAAAAGCTTTTTGAAGCGTATTGGCTGTGGCAAACATGCCTTTAAACAAACCGTACTTAGCCGCATCCCATGCTTTTTCCAGCATCGTCAGCTTACCATCTTTTGCGCCGAGTATTTCGTCAAGCGGCTTGGTGTCCAGCTCTTTTTTGATGTCTTCAAGCAAGCTTTCTGGTGTGGGCTGTATTACCTGTATTTGCTGCAAAGACGGCCGGGATGGCAAACCGGGATGCGCGCCATTCCAAGCTAATGAAGAAGTTGTAACATCCTGCAACAGATCAGGCAAAGACAACGCATCTTTTTTGTCGAAGCCAACCAAACCGATGGTTGGATGAAACACCTGTACATCCCATATCAGCATTTTCTGCAGCTCTGCTGTGGTGCATTCCGGGTATAGTTTTGAATCAACCGGAATATATAATTTACCGGCAATGCTTCCATACGGATTCAGCAGAAGTTCGTTGCCAATAACAGCCGGAGGATATATGATAACAAACAAACCGGCAGGCGAAGGCGATTGAAGCGACTGTGGAAGAATATAGCAGGAAAGATGCTGTGGCGCTATCTTCCAGCGGCTGATTTCCTGCAACCATGCCAATGGCGAAGTGCCGCGGATAAAAGCCGCCGTTGTTTTTAATGTTGTCTGCGAGTGTTGTAAACGGATAATCATAATTGGCTGATTCGCTGCAAAATGGGTTCGATATATTTTGTGTAAAAATGATCCGGCATCATTCTATCTTCTGCCGTACCGGCTATAAAATAATCGCTGCCGGCAATGGTGCCGTCGGATGCCCAGCCCGCAATGGTTTTGCCTTGTATCAATACCAGCGATACTTCAGGCAGGCTTTTATTGGAACTGACTAAGTGCAGAAAACCGCGTGCATCAATGATAGCTTTACTTCCATCCTGCCAAACAAAAGAAGTGAGTTTGCTATGCTCATTGTTGGGCAATGTGTACATTTCCTCTTCCCTGGTTGCTTCCTTTTTTTGTTTTCCGATCGTTATGCGAAAGGTAAGATGATTGCTTTGCGCTACGGGTTTATCCAGGGCTTTATTGTTCAAATAAAGACAGCCGCTATGCTCGCCTACCGCAACAGAAGTAAAACGCTGCAAAATATTGTAACCGTTATTGACAAAGCGATTAATAGCAGATGGATTGACCTGAAGTTTATTTTCTTCTTTTACAAAAATGTGCCTGCATAAATGATAGGGTTTAACTCCATCTAACATCCCTTTTTTACAATCAATCACAGCCACTTCTTCATTTGCCTTTGCCTCCATACGTATTCTTACAAAGAATTGCCCATCGGAATAAACGCCTTGTGATGCTCCATTGATATCTATCTCATGCCTGCTTTCAATACCATTCTCAGTGTCTATTGTATAAAGTATAGTTGTAAGAGAAGCCGTAGCCGTGATTAAAAGATATAGCTTTTGGCTTTCCTCATATCCAAACGAATAATAACCGCTCTCAATTTTTGGTAACAGTTCAACCGCTCCCTTATTTTTGTGTTTCCAATGCAGCAAACGGAAGTTGTCTGTTACTGTTAGCACGCCGGTTTTAGAATGATAAAAACTGTTGCCACTACTGATTCGTAACCCTGCAGCAGGAAACAGCAGCGGCGCCTGCGGAAGAGAAAAAAATTCGGGAAGATGAGTTGCCTGCATAATAGCCTTCTTCTCTATCCGTGACACTTTAGGAGCTAAAATATCATCCAGGTCAAATTTAGCTGTGCTCAACAGTTTACTCCGTCCTTTTACGAGGCTATAAAAATGCAGGTTGCCATCGCGGTCAATACCCAACAAAAAGCTTATGGCATCAGGATACGAAGACAATATCTTTTGAAAGGATGGATCGTGCAACACTTCGTTACGCGTGATGAAAATACAATCCGTTTTTCCATAAGCCGCCAGCAGAGAACAAAGCGTATCCAAAGCCGCATAGCAGTTGAGTGAATGATCTATTATTTCGAGCGACGACCACACACCTTCCGAAGTGGAGAAATTCGCTTCTGCTGATTCGTTACCTTTCAGCACAAACGCTTCCACCCTTTCGCCATGCTTGGTATTCATTGCGCAGGCAATGGCTGCCGACACTGCGAACACTTTGGGTATTCCCCACATTTTCAGGGTAGCATCTGCCAGGATAACGCGCTTCTTTTTGGGGTTGTAAGGCGGCTGTTCTCTTTGCAGATATAAAGCTTCATTGTTGGCTAACCGGGCAAGCAAAGTATGATCATCATGCGCCAGTTCAGTCAGCAACAGCTTATCATAACTGCCCCGGTTGGTAATATCGCTCACGCCGCCATAAAGCTGGTCGCTGCTGCCATCGGTATGCATGGGGATGTGAAGCGCAGCAATAATGTGCTTAGCTAAACCGGCAATGCCGGCAGTACGTGGCTCCGTTGCCAACTGTTCCCAGAAATCACCGGGTTTATTCTCTGGTTCAGGTATGGGTAAAGGCAGCGGTGCAGGCATCTGGAAGATGCCTGCTCTTAACTGCTTTTCTAACTTGCCGGGATGCCCATATTTATGAAATACAGCCACCAGGCAAGCCAGGTCTTCTTTGAACTGCGACTGCGTTATCTTCTTTCCCGGATGCTTTATAAAATTATCTATCCTGCCGCTTCTCCATTCATCTACCGCGCTCCTGATATCGTCTTCCGCCATGGCAGGTTTGCAGTCCTTGAATACTTCGTGAAGCAGGTGAGCACGGTTCATACCGGTACGCAACTCTTTCGGCAGACTGGCAATCAGGTTGGCGCATTTGCCTGCCTGATTAATGTGATAATCCATCTCGTCGTCACCAGAGTCGGTATCGTCTTTTGGCAGGTTGATTTTTAAACCATGTAACACACCTTCATAGCCGGCAGAAGACCAGTTACTATAACAGGCAGCCAGCACCAGCAACACAGCTCCAAAAGGAGGAACGGGACTATTGGTAAGCGCGTTCAGCAGCGAAGCCAGATCATCGGTGTAACAGATAGTATCGCCGCCCTTCCACTCAATAACAGAACCTCTGTCTGCCCACTGCCAGAAATAATTATCCGGCGCGCGGAAATACTCAATTGCTTGTATTCTTTCTGTTATCATCGGGCATCGGTTGTAGTGGTGAGCCGGATGGCAGAGCGCGTAGCTTTTACAAAAGACGACAAGGCTATTGTATGTATATCTCCCGATGGCGTGAACAGAAAAAGATGTTCCTTCTCCCCGTTGTGTTTTTGCTGAATTAGTTGAGCAATTAAAGGAGCTTCAAAAGAGTAGCCGGACGGCAATAAGAGATTGCCGCTTTGATAAAATTCCCTGCCCGGCAACGACGGAAGCGGAGTGCCCCAAATCAATACATCACCATTCGCAGACACGGCAAATTGAAGAGGCTTCAGGCGTGCAGCAGGTGCGGTTTCTGCATTCTGTTTCCATCTGTCTAATGTGGTTAACAAAGCGGTTCCTTCTTCAGTGTTTTCAGTTGCCTGCAGTTGTATTGAAATCATGCCTGGCAGTTTGCCGGGCAATGGAGATACCGGAAGCTCCGGAACAATAAAATCAGAAATGAGTTGCCATTGCAGAGAAGGCAGTCGGCGAACCGGCGTTGCACCACCTAACGGAAACAAGCACAGATTTTCATCAAGCCGGTAAGAGTGAAGTGCAGGCAGTTGCCGGATGCGTTTGTCGTTCCAGGTTTCATCATCAATGCCACGTAGATAAAGGCAATCATCTTCTGCTATCTGAATGCCGGTCATACAACGGATACTTCCTAATGCTTCCTTTTCTTCTTTCAATATCAACAGCACATACTCTGTCATCAGGAATTATTTTGATTATAAAATCTATCACTGTTATTCTTATTCTGTCCCTCAATATTATACGGACGGACTCATGACATATTGCATCCTGACATGATCTGATACCAAACACTTCTTTACACCGAATGAAGAATCTTCTCCCACAAATTGTTGATTGGCGCCTGCACGTAGTTTCTCTGCAGTTCACTTGGTATCCACTCACACCTTCCGTTCAGGTAGCGCAACCTGTCCTTGATAATGGTGCGTTCTGAAAGCGGCAAGCTTTCTTCTTCCCATTTCTCTGTCATTATCGCTACTTCTTTATAAATTTCATCCGCGTTGGGAATGCCATTGATATTTGCGCGCGAATGCTGTTGCAGCGCTTCTTTATCCGCTTCCACCACGCTGTTTACAATACCGGCAATTATCTCCCGCTGTTCTTCGGTATCCCAGATGTAACGCAGCACCCACATATCGGAAGCCATAGCTTGGGTACGTTTGCAAAGCAAAGCGCTGGCAGCAATCAGCCGTTGCAGCTTCACTGCCCGCCGGTCGGAGACTTGTACGCCTGCATTGCGCAGCATCTCGATAAGGCTGATATAAGAAGTGCGGATAGACTGCAAATCAATTGTACCAATCGCTGCCTGTATCTCTCTTACTTCTTCTACAGATAGTTGCGGTTTTGGGCTGTTGTCTTTGCGTTCTAATTTCCAGCCGGCATCCAGCACATTACCCAATAAAGAAGGGTCAACATAATCGCATTTTACACGGATGAGAAAGCGGTCGAACAATGCCTGCAAGGCTTCATCTTCGGGTAGATGATTACTGGCGCCAACGATGAGCGTTACAGGCAAATCTCTTGACTCTCTGCCACGACGGAATACTTTTTCATTCAGCACCATCAAAAGGCTGTTCAGGATGGCGCTGTTCGCATTCAGCAGTTCATCCAGAAAAATCAAGTTTGCTTCGGGCAACATACCTTCTGTATTGGTTACCAGGTCGCCTTCGCGCAGCCTGCGGATATCAAACGGACCGAAGAGCTCGTTGGGTTCGGTAAAACGCGTGAGCAGGTATTCAAATGTTTTGCCGTGCAGCAGTTTGGATAGTTCTTTTACGATTGCACTTTTGGCTGTGCCGGGTGGTCCCAGCAAAAACAAATTTTCCCTTCCGGCAAGGCAAATGCCCATCAGGTCAATGATGTCATCTTTACCAACAAACTGTTGTTTCAGATATTGCAAAGCAGCGTTAAGGTTATCTATTAAGGCTTCGGGAATATTGTTGTCTTGCATAAATCGTTGTTCTGTTCTGACTCGTAAAATTGCGGCCACAAAAGGGAAGCATACGTTCCCAATGCTTCGCGGACGCCTTCAGTGATTCGTTTGTTATCAATACGCTTTGTATCTTTTTTTGAAATAATCCGGTCAATGTACACTGTGCGAAGCGATGGATGATGCAGGATAATGTCATCGTTACGCTCTTCTCCGCTAACCTCAATACCTACAGATGAGAACGGCCATTGCACGGCGGTTTCTCTTAGCTTTTTTACCATGATATCTGCCGGTGCCAGCCCTTTTGCCAGCAACAGTATATCGGGCAGGTATCGCAACGTCAGGTCAGCCGAATAAATAGCAGAAGGTGATAAGGTTCCGGCATAAGGCTGCAAGGTTTTGCGGATGATTTCTTCATCTGCATCCCGAATAACAATCAACTGCAGCGAAAGATAAAGATGCCTGGCAGCCCACAAAGCCGCTTCCGCTGAAAAGAGAGGTGCGGTATATGGCATTTCCGTTTTGTCATCTTCATACCATTGTTCAAGCAGCCTGGCAGAATCGGTTTCATCTTCTTTGTCAAAAGAGGATAATTTGCCTTCTACCGTTACTTTTCCTTCTGTAAATAAGGTTTGTAAAAAAGAAAATAATTTCATTCGATTGCCCTGTGCTAATGTAGGAAGCAATTGGCGAAGAATTCTCTTTCCTTTCTACTTTCCTGCGTCTCTTTTTCTTACTTTGTTTTCATAACAGCATGATATGGGAGTATTCGATTTTTTAAAGCGAAAAGATAAAGCCCCGCCACCCACTTCTTTGCCTGATGAAAAAGAAAGGCTGATGACGCTGACAGAAGTTGCGCCTGGCATCAGCTTGCCGAAAGCACTTGCTTTTCACTGGGCAGAAATTTAAAAAACGAAGATGACATACATTGCCATCAATGCGGAAGTAGCAGATAATATTGATGTAAAGCAAAGCAGTTTTGGCGGACATCCCTGCCTGCCAAAAGGTTACGCATACCCAACAGATAAAGACGGTAAACTGATGTTCCCGCTGGCGCAGATCAACTTTGCCGAACTACCTGTTTTGCCCGGGCTTCCGCAGTTTGGTTATCTGCAGTTTTACATTTCCAATAATGATTTATATGGTCTTGATTTCTCTAACCAGCAGTTGCAAGCGGGTTTCCGGGTACTATATTTTGAAGAAGAGGAAGTAAGGGATTGCGAAACTGATTTTTCTTTTTTGAATGACGCATTTAAGGAGGGCTATTTGCCCTTTGAAAAACCGCATCAACTCGGTTTTACTTTAAAAGAAGAGTATCTTGGATATCAGGACATAAGGAGTAAAACTTTATTTGATTTACATAAAGTAACAACGCAGTATCCTTCTATCAGCAATGAATTGCAGGATTACGTTTGGGATCATTTTCAATCAAACGGTCATAAGATGGGTGGTTATGCTTTCTTTACGCAGGACGATCCGCGCAGCGAAGAACAAAGAGATTATTTGTTGCTGTTGCAGATAGACAGTGATAAAGATATCTGTTGGGGTGATGCTGGTGTTGCCAACTTCTTTATTCACCCGGATGACTTGAGGAAAAAAGACTTTTCGAAAGTGATGTATAACTGGGATTGCTCTTAGCTGCATGTTCTCAAACTTCCTTGTTGTTAAAGTTCGGTTTATCAAATAGGGACAGTTTGAAAATAACCGTTGGTGCATCAGAATCCAACGGTTATTTTCCGGTGGCTATTTGTGAATTTCGTTCGTGTCAGCCGTTCAGAACTGCTGACGCATGAGCAGTGGCGCGGTAAACAGGCAAGTATGAGAAGATACTTCTATATTGTAAAGGTTCAGGTATTGGTTAACGGACAATGCATTCCGGTAAAGTTTAACTTTCTACCGGGAAGTAAAAGCGATGTACTTTATTCTCGCTTTTACTTCCCGGTAAACTTACCTGACTATCCCACAATTTGAGTTAGTTATATTTATGTTTGAAACATACACAAAGTATTAATTGATTAACAGTCGCACACATATTTAGAAACAGAAAAGAGCCTGATAAAGGCTCTTTTCTGTTTCTAAATAAAGACAAAATAAAACTTACTGCACAACAATCTTCACTTTCTCTGATACAGTGCTGCCGTCTAATTTTAGTATATAAATACCTGCCGGTAAAGTATTAATGAGGTGCAATTTGTAACTGCCGGATGTGTTCATGTTGATCACTTCCTGATGAACCATTTTTCCTGACAAATTGGTAAGCGTTGCCTGAAGTGATGCGCCTCCATAATTTTGAATAGTAAAGTTAATGTCGCCGCGTGATGGATTGGGATATACATTCACCTTTATGTTTTGCAAAGCAAACTGTAAGGGGCGAACATCCGATGTCTGGTATTTGCCATCCACATCATACTGTTTAATGCGATAATAATTTACACCATTCGATGGCTTGTCATCTGTAACCTGGTAGGTATGCGATGATGTGTTGCCGCTGCCTCTTACGGTTGCAATAACCGTATAGTTTTTACCATCATTACTTCTTTCAACGTCATAGTGACTGTTGTTTTGTTCGGTTGCTGTTGTCCAGGTAATCAATGCCTTGTTATTATCTGCCTGTACTTTAAAAGAAGTAATCATTACCGGCAAAACACTGGCAGTTGTTAAGGAAGGAAATACATAGCCGATAAGATAATTAGCCGCATCCACCCTGAAATAATAGGTAGCATTGGGTTGAATATTAGCGGTAGGTTTAAATACATATTCAAACTCAGTTGTTCGACCTGAAGGAACTGTTTGCGCCGGCAGCTTGTCGGTGGCAACAATCATTTTGCCCGCAGCAAATGCGTAGGGGGGAATACTTTGTCCGTTAAGCTGGTGTGTTGTCGGTTCAAGATCTGTTACAAACGCATCCGTGCCCACTAATTGAAAAGCATTGGAATTTGCAGCTAATCTAATAGTATCCCAACCAGGGCCACCTGCTAAAGAATCTTCGAACAAAGCATTGTCTAAGCTTCCGCCGCTTCCATTGTTGTACAATTCAATTCGCAAACGAAGCGTGCTGTCGGTTGAGGCAATCGTAATGGGGGTATTCTGGGCCGCCCGCCAGGTAGCAGATGTTTCAGAGCCATCATCTTTGCGCCAGCGCCAAACACCTTGGGTGGTAAAAGCAAACACGTTGTAACTTGTTACAATGAGTGCAATGAGAAGTAAAACTTTTTTCATGACTGTTGAATTAATGAATGAAAATTTTGAAATTTAATTTATAAACAAAAAAGAAAAACCTGTTGTTGATAGCCTATTTATATTTTACTGTAATAAACCGTGGCCGTAAATGGTAAGGATGCTTTATAATATTTTCTTCGAAATGGAATGAGTTTACATTATAGCTAATCAGCAATTCGCCGGGCTTCGATAGCTGCGGATGTGCCTTGGCATTGTAGGTGTAAAAGTCAATGGCATCATATATTTCAGGTGTCTCCCACACTTTTTTAAGAGGCTGAAACGGACCCCATGGAGTCTTACCCACCTGGATCACCACGTTAGGAGAATTGGTATCCAATTCATAAGTAGCAATCACCCGTCCGTCATCCATAAAGCTTACACTCATTTCATTTGAAATCCGATTGGTTAAAGCAGCCGCACTGTTGATGTCTGTGTTCCATTGGCTGCCATCCCAGAATCTCCATTCTGTGAAATTTTCAAACAGCGTATCCTTTACTCTTGCCACCAACAATTCCTTATTAGGTCCGCGAACGCCATACACATATATGTAACCATCCGGATGCGGCGCACGTGCACCGGCTGTGTTAGGTAATACACTAATTCCAAATACAACTTTACCTTTTCCCTTGCTGTCTTTCAAAAAGAAAGGTACATCTAATTGGTATTGGTTGGCATAAGGCGGGCGACTATTTTTTGGCAACGCAATTACACCCAGCCCGATGTCATCAAAAGGATAAATGCCGCCCGGTACACTTTTAACGCGGTAGGCAAACAGGTAGGTCGTGCTATCCTTAGCATGATCCAAAAAGCCATCGCCCAGCCAATAGTAATCGCCGGGTTTTGAAGCTTGGGTATGTGGCTCAAACATGGAAGCCGCATTGCCGGCCGAATCTTTTTTATAAAAAAAACGGATGTGATCAGCATCAGGCTTGATGCCATCCATATAAGCAACAGAGTTGTGCAATAGTTGCCAGTCTCCAAGTAAAGTATCGCCCGATTTTTTTCCTACAATGCCATCACTAAACCAGAAAAAAGTATTTGCATCACCCGTTTTGCCGGGTGCATCTACACCGTTTGTCGCCATGCTGTAAATCCCATCCGAGCCGACCCAGCCGGTATCATGGCGGAATATCTCAGCCCACTGGGGTTCCGGCTTTGTAATGATCTGGTTGGCGGAATCTTTTTCGTACCACCGAGCGTGAGAGATGGCGCCATCGGAAGCTGGTTGTGGTGTTATATGGCTTCTGTCACCGCAGCCAACTGCCAGCCAGCCATAAACGCCAATGATGATGATACAGGCTTTTCTCATTACTGTAGTTTTACGATTATAAATCTGGGATGATAAAAATCGGGATAGGCTTTCAGGTCTTTATCAAACTGAAATGAGTTTACGTTATAACTGATCAGCAATTCTCCTGGTTTTGAAAGCTGCGGATGCGCTTTTGCGTTATATGTGTAATAGTCAATCCCATCGTATATTTCAGGTGTTTCCCACACTTTTTTAGGAGGTTGAAACGGACCCCACGGATTTTTACCCACCTGCAACATAACGTTGGGTGAATCAACATCCTGCTGATATATGGCTGCCACGCGTCCATCTTGTAAAAAACTTACACTCATCTCGTTAGAAATGCGGTTGGTTAATGCGATAGAACTATTGATGTCTTCACTCCATCCGGCGCCATTCCAAAACCTCCATTCACTAAATTGTGCAAACTGGTAGTCTTTTACCCTTGCAATAAGTAGTTCCTTATTTATTCCGCGAATACCATAGATGTAGATATAACCATCGGGGTGTAAAGCACCGGCACCAACGGTGTTGGATAAAATACTGATGCCAAATACAGCTTTGCCTTTTCCTTTATTGTCTTGTAAAAAGAAAGGAACATCAACCTGGTGTTGATGGACAAATGGAGGCGTATCAGTTTTGGGAATCGCAATCAATGACAAACCCACATCTTCAAAAGGATAAATGCTTGCCGACGTATTCCGGATGCGGTAAGCAAAAATGTATAGCGTGCTGTCTAATGCATGATTGATTAATCCATCACCCATCCAGTAATAATCGCCAGGCTTTGAAGCCGGTGTGTGTGGCTCAAACATGGAGATAGCATTGCCGGCACTATCCTGCCTGTAATAAAAATGAATATTGCCAGGCTCTGTATTATCCCCCTTCATATAAGCAACCGAATTGTGCAGGAACTGCCAATTGGGTTGAAGCGTATCCTGCTCAATATTGCCTACAATACCATCGCTGAATAAAAATAAAGTCGTTGTTTGATGAGCTGTTCCGGATGTTTCCACTCCATTCAGCGGAATGCTGTACATGCCATCGGCGCCAAGCCAGCCGCTCTTACGACGTAGCATATCCGACCATTGTGGTGCAGGTTTGGTTATGATCCGGCTGGCAGAATCTTGTTCATACTTATGAGTGTAAGATATAGCGCTATTGTGTGAAACCAGCTTACTGCTGCAACCTGTTATCAGGCTACAGACCGCAAATAGAAATGCAGGAGCAAGCTTACCTTTCATTGATTACACGATTACATCAATTTGATGGAATTAGTTACCTTCAGTTATGGCAATAATTGTATCCTCACGAATCGCGGACGATATAAGTTGGGATGCGTTTTTATATCGTTCCAGAAATCTAATGAATTGACATTATAGCTGATCAGCAATTCGTTTTCTTTAGAAAGATTCGGATGCGCTTTGGCATTGTACACAATAAAGTTTTTGGCTGAATCGGCTTCTTTGCAGTCCCATAATTTTATGATTGGTCCAAAGGGTCCTTCGGGATGATTACTCAACCGCAAGCCAACACTTTTACCTAAGCCATCTGTCTGAAAAATCATGGCATAACGTCCATCCGGTAAGGGCGATACGCTTAATTCATTAGAGGCACGGTCGGCGATGCCGGCTACTTTGCTGATATCGGTATTCCATGTATTGCCATTCCAGAAACGCCACTCGCTGAACTGTTCAAAATCAGTGGGTTTAACTCTGGCTACAAGCACTTCTTTTTTCTTTCCACGCACACCATACACATACACATAACCGTCGGCATTTTTATACCCGGCTTCTTTTGTATTGGGAAAAACACAGGCACCGAACGAGCCATACGTTTCAGCCGTACCGTTTAAGAAAAAAGGTGTTTCTATCTGTTGCTGATCGTGAAAAGGAGGACGACTGTTCAGCGGAATTTTTATGATGGCATTGCCAACTTCTGCAAAGCCAAAAGCCGCCGTGCTTGTATCGCGAACGCGGTAAGCAAAGAAATAGATGGCGTTATGTTCTTTGTTGGCAAACCCGTCGCCCAGCCAGTAGTAATCGCCTTTCTTCGCATGAGGTGTGTTGGGTGTAAACAAACCCATTGGTTTTCCATTAACCGTATCCCAGTAAAAACGAAGATGATTGCTGTCTGCAGTTGTGTGTTGTAATAAAGCCACCGAGTTGTGTATCATTTCATAACCCGGCTGCAAACTATCGTTAATGATATCGCCCAGCATTGTATCGCTGAATAATATCATTGTTTCTGAATTGTTTGCACCTGCAGTATCAGCGCTGTTTAGCGGTATTGAAAAGATACCATCGGCACCAAACCAACCGGCTTTTCGGTAAAACAAGTTAGTCCAGTCTGGTGCAGGTGAGGCAGTAAAATGCAGTGTAGTAAGATCTGTGTTTTGCTGCGCGATGGCTTTCTTTTCTCCGCACCCTAATAGTAACGAAATACTAAAAAAAGTTGCAATGGTTTTATGCTTCATACAGTTATGCTTTTACAGTTATTGCGCCTGGTAAGTATATACAAACACTTCATGATCGCTTAGGCCAAAAGCCGATAAGTCGAGTGCAATATCCATTACCCATTTATCATTGCTCAGCGATTCTATGTTATACAATTCGGTTGTTATCTGTGCAGGATTAAATACAGAATGATAGATGTCTGTAAATGTTTTTTCATCATCGCTTACGTACCATTTGTCATAGATATTAAAGCCATCGAAAGTGCAGCCGCTGGTGCCATAGTTAATGCTTAGCGTACTGTCTGCCAGGTTGTATGACGATATGTTATCTCTCTCACAGTCGTTTTCAGATTCCTCTTGCGGATTGGCGGTTGTCCATAATTTTGAAATCAGTTTCCATTGGTGCGATGCAATAATCTGGGCAGCCGATGGATTGGTATTTATCGTTAAATCTTTTTCAGCCACATTGCCTTTGGCATCTTCAAAATGATAATTGATACCCACCAGTTTGTTCACTTCTTCGGGCTGGTAGATGTACTCAAAAATATATTGGTAAGTATTGGTACCTGTGCTTATTGGTGTTACAGGCTGCACGCCAAACATATCATCGGCAACAAGATTGATAGTCTTTGAGATCAGCAATTTACCAACGCCATAAGGCGCAACAATATCAAGCGTATCGAATAAATGCTGTCCTGATTTGCCGGTAACATTCACCGGATGCAACCGCAAAGCCGGCAGGTTTGAATCAGGCGAATCTTTTTTGCAGGCAACCGTGAAAAGCGCAGTCGCTATCATAGCATGGCTGATGAGTATGGCAATTCGTTTCATCGTATTAATGAGTTACTGTTGATTGTGTTAAGTTGAGAGAGGCTGTTTTGTCTTCAGCCTGCAGAAAGTACCGTTCAATTTCTTCTAATGATTTCCCTTTTGTTTCAGGTACCAGTTTTATTACAAAGAAGAAGGCAAGCACCGACATGACCATATAAATCCAGAACGTATAAGCACTGCCGATAGAGCTTAATAACATGGGAAAGGACTGAGACACTACATACACGGAAATCCAAAGAAAGAAGATGGCAACCGACATAGCTTTACCCCGGTTTCTATTGGAAAATATTTCAGCAATGACTACAAAGGCAAGCGGCCCCAGCGATACCGCGAAGAAGGCGATATAAGCAAGGATGGCAATCAAAACAAGATATCCTTTTGCCATATCGAAATAGAAAGCACCCCCAACAATGAGTAAGCAAATAGCCATGCCAGCTGTGCCTGCCAGTAACAAGGCGCGCCTGCCCCAATTGTCAACATACTTAATAGCAACCAGCGTGAACAATACATTGATGATACCCACCAGCACCGTTTGTAATAAAGCTGAACCCGTGCCATCGCCGGTTGATTTAAAAATTTCCGGCGCGTAATACATGATGGCATTGATGCCCGTGACCTGCGAGAAGATGCAGAGCACCACACCGATTAATAAAGCCTTTCGCACACCGGGTTTGAAGATTTCGGAAAATGATCCGTGTTCAATGGTAAGCGTTTCCTTAATGTCGGATAATTCCTGCTGTGCTTTTTGTTGTCCGTTTACCCGAGTAAGAATATCGTATGCTTCATTCCATCTTTCCTTTGAGGCAAGCCATCTTGGGCTTTCAGGTACGAAGAACAACATGAATAAAAAGACGATGGAAGGAATAACGCCCGAGCCAAACATATAGCGCCAGCCGGTCGTAACGTTCCAGGCTTCATCGTGCCAGCCGGCAATGGATGCATTTACAAAATAGATAAGCAGTATGCCGGTTACAATACCAAGCTGGTTTACCGATACCAACCTGCCACGAATGTCTGCGGGTGCTATTTCGGCAATGTACATAGGCGCCACCATAGAAGCTGTGCCGATACCAATGCCGCCAATCAAGCGAAACACAACAAACCACGATAAGCTCATTGGCATCAGAATACCCGCCGACGATATAGCGAACATCAGCCCGGATGCGATCAATAGCTTTTTGCGACCAAACTTATCACTTAGCACACCTGAAAACATAGCGCCGATGATACAGCCGATTAAAGCGCACGAGGCTACCCAGCCTTGCATAGCAGGGGTAAGATTATACAGCTTTTGTATAAAGCCAATTGCACCCGCTACTACGGCAGTATCGTAGCCGAATAACAAGCCGCCGACGGCAGCCACAATCGTTGCCTTATACACATACCATTTATTGCCGGTTTCGTTCATGTTGCTTTAGTTAATACGGTAATCAATCAGGTTTTCGGTGCGTATATAGGCTTTCATGGTTGCGCATTGTTTGCCTTCACTTTCTCCATGCGGGCTTATGGTATAAGCGCCAACGTTGGCTGGCACAACAAATGTTTCTGCGTAATGAATGACGTAGGGTTCAAATGCATTATCAGGACTTTCCAAAATGACTTCCCTGCCTTCAATCAGGTTCAGAACATTGACAATGCCATTGGTGTTGTGTTCTACCTTTTTGGTAAACCAATGCCTGCGGGTTTCAATAAAAGAAGTAGCATCCAATCCTGTTCTTTCTTCGCGCCAGCCATCGCCTTCGGCTATGTTTTCTATGTGGTTAATGATGTTCTCTTTTGTCCATTCGGTTGTACGATCCCATTGAATGACTTCTTTACCATGCGCCAATGAAATAGGACGTGGCTTCCCATCCAGTCCCATTCTTCCCCAATCCCACAACTTAAACGTGAAGATGTAAGGCGTAGCACTTATCTCCAGCACTACCGTATCGGCGCCGGAACAATGCACTGTACCGGAGGGTATTAACACATGATCATGTTTTTTCACCGGCCACTTTTCTACGTAGTCCTCTGCTTCGAAGACACCTTTTTCCTGCGCGGTTTGCAATGCGCCAATCATTTGTTCGGGAACAATATTTTCTTTCAAACCGAGATAAACAAATGCATTGTCTTTTGCATCGAGAATATAGTAGCTTTCATCCTGTGTATACGCCATGCCGAATTTCTCGTGGATGTACTCTTTTAAAGGATGCACCTGCAGGCTGAGGTTGCCGCCATTGATAGTGTCTAAAAAATCAAACCGGATGGGAAATTCATCTCCAAAAGCTTCATATACTTTTTTGCCAAGCAGTTCTTTCGGTTTCGCAAACACAAGGTTAATAGAAGGTGTTTCAAATGTACTATCATCATCAAATTTAAACAGCAAACTATTCTCTTCGGGTACGCAATCAAAACCCCAGGCATAGTTTTGAACAGAGCGATCGAGATCAATCACTTCTTTTAACCACTGACCACCCCAGGGTCCCGGATCAAAGAACGGCACCAGCCGGAAAGGCTGATGCACACAGCGTTCCAGCGCATCTGCATAAGCATCAGCAGTTATCATTTTGGGTTGATCCGAAACCGTGGTATCAAGTACAAAATCCCATTTGTTCATCAGGATTTTCTTATGCCTGTCCAGCACGCGCCAGTCAACAAAAAAGCTTCTTTTATATTGGTATGAAAACCCGGCTTCTTTATTCTCAGTTGCCAAATTGCTGACGCTGTTGCGTCTGAAACGCAACTGGATTTCCCAGCGTGGCATATCGGCATACACTACTATATCTGCTGTATGCGCAATCAGCGAAGCGCCAATACCATACACCATCACCAAAGCTGTTTCGCTTTCTTCAATCTTCTTTTGATAAGATAAAACCGATGCTGAATCAAAAAAGTCTTCGAGATCTAAAGGAGACATATAACCAAACACAGGATCATCAGTTACAAAAGGATACACCATTGCTTCAATCTCATCAGAAGGCTTTACAGCTGATGCGGCATCTATTATCTCTGCATCGGAAAATGATTGTTGAAGTGCCGCTTTTATTTCGTTTGTATCAACCCCATGATAACACTCAACGGCAACAATAACTTTACCTGAGCCTTTCTGGCTAATGGTATCCTGCAAGGCATTGGCAATCGAATGCCAGCCTGTTACACATTTGTGTCCTTTGATTTTGACAACCGGAAATTTGTCGAAGTTCGCTTTCAATATCTTTCTTTTAATTATTATATACCAACCAGGCTGCACCCAACAAGGCGGCTGCATTTATATTTTCGGCGGCTTCAATCTTCACTTTTCCCCACGGTGTCCAGGCATGTGCATCCGTTTTTTGCTGTACATAAGGAATAATAAAATCCGCGCTCGCCATCACGCCGCCACCCATTACCAGCACTTCCGGATCATAAGCATGAATGAGGTTAACAGCCGCCGCGCTCCATACATCTACACACATATTTCGCAGTTCTTTTGCGAGCGCATCACCTTCATTTGCACAGCGGAAGATGCTCTCAAAATCAATTTTGCTTTGCTGCGATAAGCTGCTTGACTGATAGGAAGCATGCTGCTTTGCTATATTTTCTATATTCCAAGTTGAGGCTTCTGTTTCCACACAGCCAATGTTTCCGCAATTACATTTTTTACCATGCATGTTGATGGTAAAATGACCGCCGAGACAACCTGCCTGGAAATGCTTGCCGCGCAATACATTGCCTTCAATAACTGCTGATGAACCTACGCCGGTACCAATCGTCATCAGCACCACGTTGTTATAGCCTTTGCCTTTGCCGTATTGCCATTCGCCAATCAGAGCGCAGCGTGCATCGTTTTCTATTTCGAGACTTGTTTGCCATGTATTATTTACCCATTCTTTCAAATTTAAACCAACAACATCATTGAACTTATTGTCTATTGAAAGTACTTTCTTCTGTTGGCTGTCCACAATACCCGGCATTGAAATACCAACTCCTTTAATTTCGTTTTTGCTGACAGAGCATTGCTGCAACATTTCATTCACCCGCTTTTCAATCACCGGCAATTTCTCCCGTAATCCGTTTGCTGATTCGGCATCAATTGATGAGGTACATAAGATGTTATCTTGTTTTACCATGCCGATTTTAATTTTTGTTCCGCCCATATCCATAGCAACTACAATGTTGTCGCCCCCGGCTCCTGAAGAGGAGTTATGCAGATCGCTGTTGTTTACTATGGTTGGCTTTATATTCAATTGATGATGTTATAACCTGATCATTTTCTCTTTTCAAGTGGTATTAAAAACCTGTATTCTGCTTTAAGTTTGGGTTGAGGTCTATTTCCCGTTGCGGAATCGGGAACAGGTAATTTTTATCCTGTGGAACAATACCGGGTTTTGCAACCGGCACCAGCGTTGTCAGCGTTTTTGTTCGTGCCAAATCAAACCATCGCTGTCCTTCTGCCACAAACTCCATTCGTCTTTCTTTTATCACCGCAGCCCGAAACTGATCCCCCGTTAACCCAACATAATCAGGTACAGCCACGCGTTCTTTTGTGCCGTCCCAACGGGCACGTTTGCGTGTTAAGTTGATATAAGCTAGTGCTTCGTTTGTGTTACCCAATTCATTCTCCGCTTCAGCATACATCAGCAGTACATCGGCATAACGTATCACCGGGTAATCATTCGCCGAGCCATTTCCTTTTGGTTCTGCGGTGCTATCCCAGTACTTTCTTATGTAAGGTGAAATACTTGTTGTAGTGCCATCGGGATTATAAATCTGCGTGATATAGGTTACTTCTCTTCGCCTGTCCTGCGGGTCGTAATCATCATATAAATTCTGGGTAGGCACCTGCCAGCCCTGTGCATTCTCAACACCATCTATACTTAACGCAGGCGGCAATAAACGCACATTAAACTGTCCCACTTCCCAAAAGGTAATAGCACCGCCCCCATCACCAAAACCAACAGAAAAAATAGCTTCTTTACCGCCCCGGCTTGACAGCTTGAATACATCAGCAAAATCATCCCACAGCGCGTATTGATTGGAGTTGATGACCTCTTTACACTTATCTGCGCAAGCCTGCCAGTTTTGTTGGGTAAGATACACTTTGGCAAGAATAGATTTGGCCGCGCCTTTCGTGGCACGTCCGCGTCCGTTACCCGGCGGATAATTATCAGGTAAATTTTCTGCTGCTGTTAAATCAGCAATCACCTGCTGGTAAATATCATCGACAGAAGCGCTTGATGGCGTTAGCGGCTCTTCTTCCTGCAATACCAATGGAATGCTTCCAAACAGGCGCACCATATCGAAATAAAGAAGTCCGCGCAGGAAATGGGCTTCGTTCAGGAGACGCTCTTTTAGCGTGTTGTCCATTACTATCGCCGGTATTCTGGCAATGGCAATATTGGCCAACGTGATGGCTTTATAATGCATGGTCCATGTTTCCTGCAAGCTGTTGTTAACAGGCGTTTCAACAAAATTGCTGATCTGGTCCACATCCGGCTGAAATACATTCTTGTTAACCATCTCATCGGAAGCGCATCCTGCAATTACCCAAAACGTGCTGTGATAAACACCTGCCGTAGAACCCGTACTGGTAGAATTGAGATACCCGTAAATGGCATCTACCGCTGCAACCGCATCGTTTTCTGTCTGGTAGTAGTTAGTGACGGCAACCAGATTTTTAGGGTCTTCTTCCAAAAATTTTTTGCAGGAAGAAATGGAGCTGATGAGCATTGCAGCAGCGATTATAATTTTAAGAGATGAACAGTTTAGCATACAATCATTTTACATGTTAAAAACCTAATGTGACACCCGCCTGGTAAATTTTCGACTGCGGATAACCGCCGTTATCAACACCTATCAGCGTGGTGCTTTGCCCGTATGTATTGGCTTCCGGATCGGAACCGGAGTATTTGGTGAGCGTCCACAAATTGCTTCCGCTGATGTAAACTCTTACCGACTGAATCTTCGCTCTTTTCAATACTTGATTAGGCAATGAATAACTCAGGGTTACGTTCCGCAAACGCAGGTAGGAAGCATCTTCCACAATAGCAGAAGAAAAAATACCTACGTCAAGACTGCCTGATGATAAAGCTCTCGGATATTTGTTGCCGGGGTTTTCAGGCGTCCATCTATCCAAGCCTGCTTCAGCCGCAACATTGTTTTGCCCCGTAAAATTCAGGAGGTTAAAAGAATTGAAATTTGCCAGCTTATTACCCTGCGATCCCTGGAAGAAAAAGCTGAGATCAAAGCCTTTATAAGACAAAGTATTATTGAAGCCAAACGTGAACTTGGGTTGTGCGCTGCCAAGAATCGTGCGGTCGTTCGCATCAATTTTTCCATCGCCATTAATGTCGCGGTACTTTCTGTCGCCTGCTTTCGCAACGGAAGCCGGATTGGCTGAACCAGCTTCCTGACCTACCAGCACCGGGCTCTTTGCCGCTTCTTCATCGCTCTGGAAAATACCATCAAAAACATACCCGTAGAAAGTGCCAATGGGCTGCCCCTTTCTTAACAGACTTGCGTTCAGCAACAGGATATCTGTTTGCGTATTCAGGTTGGTTACTTTGTTCCGGTTAAGCGAGAAGTTAAAAGATGTATTCCATTTCAAAGCACCGGTTGTGTTGATCGTTCGCAGATCAATATCAACGCCTTTGTTTTGAATGTTGCCAACGTTTAGCAGTGTTGTTGCAAAACCTGATGTAGTCGGGATGGGTGTAGACAGCAACAGGTTGTAAGTAAGTTTTGAATAATAATCAGCCGTCAGGGTAATGCGTTGTTTAAACAAACCCAGATCGAAGCCGACATCGAACTGCTTTGTACTTTCCCATTTGAGATTTTTGTTTACATAGCTTAGTGGCTCCATGCCATTATATACTTCGCTGCCTGCTGAACTATTAAACACGCCCTGACTGTAAGGACCTATCAACGCCAAAGACTGATACGGAGGAATTGCCTGGTTACCGATCACACCATAACTGATGCGAAATTTGAGATCTGATACCGAAGTAAGGCCGCGCATGAAATTCTCTTTGGACACACGCCATGCAAAAGCACCTGAAGGAAAGTAGCCATATTTATTGCCGGCAGAAAATTTTGATGAACCATCAATACGTCCTGTTGCAGTAAAAAGGTACTTATCGTTTAAGGTATAATTTACCCTGCCGATATAAGAAAGCAATGACCACTGCGATTCGTTGTTAACAGGCGTCTGCGGATTTTCGGCAACGGCAATATTGTGATAGCCGGTTCTGCCATCAGGAAACCCAAAGGCATAGGCAAACAAACTTTCATTGTTGAACTTTTGCACTGTAAAACCAGCGACAGCATTGATGCGGTGCTTCTCGCGCCAGTCTTTATTGTACGTTAACGTGTTTTCATTCAGCCATGTTAAGCCCTCTACTTTTGCAATGGAAGCCTCGCCATTGCTGGCTTGTGTACGCTTTAAAAAATTAGGCGCGAAAGAAGCTGCATCGTCTGAGAAAGCATCTACGCCAAAACTGGTTCTGAGTTCAAGTCCGTTTATTATTTTATAACGAGCATATACATTCCCGATAAACCGGGAGCTTTTCGTAACGGAGTTATATTCTTTTGCATCAGCAATCGGATTGCCTAAGATGGTTCCTCTGTCGTTCTCAAAAGTATAACCACCTCTTACTGTTGAATCGTAAATGGGCAAAATCGGATTGAATAATAAAGCTGCGGTAACAACGCCCGGAACAATGGTTCCGGCATTGGTAAGCACACCATCAGAGCTTGTTCTTGCATACGTGATGCTGTTGCCAACCGTAAGGCGTTTGCTTAATTCACGGTCGAGGTTGGCCCGGAAACTATAACGTTTAAAGTTTGAATTGATGATAATACCATCCTGGTCAAAATAACCTCCGGAGATAGCGTATTTCGTTTTTTCATCACCACCGGAGAAAGAGATCTGGTAGTTTGCCATCGGTGCCGTTCTCAGCAAAGCGCCTTGCCAGTTGGTTCCTTCCCCTAAGTTTTTTGGGTTCACATACACAGGCGTTTGCCCGGCATTGATCTTGGCGTCGTTCACAAAATTGGCAAACTGTGCTGCGTTCAAAACCTTTACCTGGTGCGAGATTTCCTGCTGTGCATAATAGCTGTCGAACGTAACGGTGCCTTGCCCGGACTTGCCACGTTTGGTAGTAATGATAACCACACCATTCGCACCGCGTGAGCCATAGATAGCCGTAGCAGAGGCATCTTTTAAAATTTCGATGGACTCAATATCGTTCGGATTGATAGCCGATAAAGCGCCGATGCGTGGACCGAGCGTAACACCCACCGACATATCACCGGCATCACTGTTTACCAGCATTCCATCAATCACATACAAAGGTTCATTACCCGCATTGATAGAGGTGGTACCACGAATACGGATAGACGTTTCTGCACCGGGTTTACCCGATAATTGTGTAACCTGCACACCCGCTGCACGGCCTTGCAAAGCCTGGTCGAAAGAAGTAACCGGCACCGCTTTAAGGTCGTCTGCTTTTATAGAAACAACAGAGCCAGTAAGATCGCTTTTCCTTACCGTGCCGTAACCAATTACCACCACTTGTGCAAGCTCGTTATTGTCGGCTTCAAGCGTTATAGAAAGCGTGGTTTTGTCTCTAACGAAAATCTCCTGCTGTTTATAACCTACATGCGCAAATACAAGCGTGGCATTGGGAGATACGTTGATAGAAAATTCGCCGGCATCTCCTGAAGTAACGCCATTTCTGGCTCCTTTCACGGTAATGCTAACGCCGGAAAGCGCTGCACCCGACCCATCTTTTATGGTTCCGGAAACTGTTTTTGTAGTCTGTGCCTGCACATGCATGGCAGAACACATAAGAAGGATGCATAAAGCAGCCGCAAACAATTTAATTCGATAGATATTCATTAGCAAGCTTTGATCGTTAGTAAAGCAATCCTTATTTCTGTCCGTATCTGTTATTAATCCTTGGCAATATCAATGGTGTATGTAAAGCTGTCAGCCCTGTAATAGCCGAGGTTGTATTCAATTGGCCGGTCGCCAGGGTCGCATACAACGCGCTTGCGAAACAAAATCGGGTCACCGATTTTTATATTCAGCTTCTGGGCTAATTTTTTGTTGGCAAGAATAGCGCTAATGCCTTCTTTTGAAACCGCAACATGTATGTTATGTTCCTCTTCCAGCTTTTCATATAAGGGCTTTGAAAAATCTTCTTTTTCCGTCAGCCCGGTGCGGGGATGGAAGTATGAGATAAAATAAACCACCGGACCTTTATTCAGCCCGCGCAGCCGTTCCAGCTTAATGACTTTTGTTTTCTCTTTGATGTTAAAGAGGCTGCATATTTCCTTGTCGGGAACCGCCCAGCTTACCTTGACAGAGTAGTTTTTGAACACCACGCCTTTTTCATCCATCTCATGCGTAAAGCTTGTCCACTTGTTAAGTTTTGTAGTGAGACCATTCTTTGCCACTTTGGTACCCACGCCCTTTTTGCGTACCAGTAAACTTTCCTGAACCAGTTTGTTCGCCGCTTGCCGTACCGTATTTCTTGAGATGCCTAATTTTTGGGCGATGTGCACTTCGTTGGGCAGCAGTTTGCCATTCTGGTATTCCGGCTGCTCAATTAGCTTCCTGAACATTTCTTCTACCTGCAGGTGAAGCGGCAAAATACTTTTATGGTCAATGGCAAAGCTTTCCATCGTTACTTTTCTATGTTCATATGTTCAGACAAAGTGCTAAGGTGAGGAATGTTTTGATATGTTCGAACATATGAACATAATTTTTTTTGAAAAAATAAATCTCCATTTTTGAATAACGATTAAACTGTTTGCCATGAGACGATATTATGCACTGCTGGTATTCCTGTTGACTACTATAATTGCGCAAGCCCAGGATTCACTTCACAAAAGAACCGGCTTTACTTTTTCTGCAGAAGCCGCACCGGAGTGGACACGATTGTTTGAACGAACATCGGGATGGTTTGGCGCAGATGGTATTTTTTCCATCCCGCTGAGTGGTGTAGATAAGAATAACAATGCCGGCAACGATTCAACCTTACTGTTGTTCAGCGATACTTATATTGGTGAAGTAAAAGACGGTAAGCCGGTACATGATACTATGGTGAATAATACAATTGCTTATCTGAAAGGCAATAACCCGGATGTTTCAAATATTCATTTCTATTATAACAAGGACAGCAAGGGAAAACCGGTAAGCTTTTTTACACCACAAACATCAACAGCAGCAAAGCCGCAGTTGTTCTGGTTGGGAGACGGGTTTATAAATAAAGAGATGAGCAATACGATGTACATCTTCGGTTATAAAGTGGAGCGCACAGGTGCCGGTGTGTTTGATTTTATCGAACCCGATGTGTCGCTTATTGCCATTCCGAAAAACAGCCAGCCGCCTTTCGCTCATCAGCGGCAGATAGCAACACCGCTACATATAAAGAACGCATTGGGTGAAGGAAATATGGGTGCCGGCATCCTGGTAAATACAACATGGAGCGGCGCTGTAAACCCTGATGGCTATGTATATGTGTATGGATGCATCGGCGCCGATAAAAACCTGATAGCTGCCAGGGTAAAACCCAGGGATTTTGAGAAGATGTCTGCCTGGCGTTACTGGAACGGAACTGCGTGGAGTGAAAACAAAGACGACATGAAGCCCGTTACTAATTCTGTATCGAATGAACTAAGTGTAACACCCATGCAGAACGGCAAATACATTCTTGTTTTCCAGGTAATGGGATTGAGCGATAAAGTGGGCGTGCGCATTGGGGATAGTCCCGTTGGTCCTTTCTCCGATATCATTGAAGTCTGGAAAGCGCCGGAGTGGCAAAAGGGTTTGTGGACATACAATGCCAAAGCGCATCCGAATTTATCAAAACCCGGTGAGTTGCTGATTTCTTACAACACCATAACGCCTGATTTCTGGAACGACATACAAAAAGATGCTACGATCTATCATCCGCGATTTATAAAGTTGAAGTTTGATGATAAGCCGTGAGTATAAATTCATTCTTATTGCTGATGGCAAGCAAGCGGTAATCCCTTCACACCAAGTTCTATCTTACTAATATGCCAGCGACCCAGATTGGCTACAAACAACTCGGTAAAGTTCTTTCCGCCGAAAGCGATATTGGTTGGGTTCGAGATAGTGTGTGCTTCCCAATCATCCACCAAAATTTCTACGTTTTTCTCTGTATTCACTTTATAAATCCGGCTCGGTGCATAGCAGGTAACGTATAAATTTCCTTCCGCGTCAAACGCGATTCCATCAGGACAAGTCTGCGGTAACAGGCAGAACACTTCGCGTTCGCCGGCAGTGCCATCTTCGCGGATAGCAATGCGTTCAACACCGGGCAGCCAGGTTGATACAACATACAAAAATTTCTCTTCCGCATCTAGCGTTAAACCATTGGCAAAACTAAACGGACCGTGATGCCAGATAATGCCGTTGCCCTGTTCATCAAAGTAAAATAGTTTACCGGTTATCTGCCGGAAGGCACCGCTTTCGCTGACAAATAATTTTCCGCTGCGTGTAAATGAAATGTAGTTGGGAATGTTGAAAGGAATGCCTTCGGCACCTTTTGCAAATATGGAGAGTTGATGAGTTGTCAAATCAAATTTCCAGATGCACTTCTTTTTCAGATCGCAGACGGCAAGCCAGGAAGCATCAGGCGAAAAAGCAATACCGAGGATAAAACCATTTGTGTTGCTGATAACTTCAACTGTATTTCCATCAGCAGAAATTTTATAAATCTGTCCAGCCTCTCCGCCCGCCCATACAGAGCCATCAGGATGTACGGCAACGCATTCGGGATGATCTAACCCGTCTGCAAAAATGGAAATATCTTCGATGGTTAGTGCCACAACAAATGTTTTACAATGATGAATTTATTCAGTGCTTAGTTTTTAATTGCGCCCAGTTCTTTTCAGGCAACACACTAAACCAGCCGGGTCTTTGCGGATCCCGGTCATAGGTATATCCACCGGTTTCTTTATAGTATTCCGCATACTTGTTCAGCTTATCATAATCTAATTCGACACCAAGACCGGGCGCTGTTGGAACATCAATACATCCATCAACACACTTCATTTTTCCGCCTTTAATAATGTCATCTGTCAGGTGATGATAATGCGCATCGGCAGCAAAAGACAGGTTAGGTACGGCAGCGCCCAAATGCAGCATAGTAGCGAGTTGTATGCCCAGCTCACCGGAACTGTGCACAGCGACACCCAACTGAAATTTTTCGCACACCACGCTGCCTTTCCATGCCTGCCGGAGCCCGCCCCAAAATGTTGTGTCTAATAAAATAACATCAATCGCTTCACTGCGGATGCAGCTTGCTAATTGTTCAAAATTGACAACCACCGTATTGGTGGCGGTTGGTATACGCACCCTGCTTTTTACGCGGCGCATACCCTCCATGCCCCAGGTCGGATCTTCGAAATAATCGTTGTTCAAATCTTCGATTGACTGACCGATGCGAATAGATTCCTCGACGCTCCATGCCGCATTCGGATCAATTCTCAATTTGTGATCGGGAAAAGCTTTTGCCAGGGCACGAAACACTTCTACTTCATGATCGGGATTAAAGACACCCGCTTTTAATTTATGCGTTGTAAAGCCATGTTCCGCTACCAATGACTTTGCATGTTGCACCATTTCTTCGGCTGTTTCTTCTCCGCCTTTACCTGTCTGCTCGTTGGTGTATCTAAAGAACAAATATGAAGCAAACGGAACTTTTTCTCTTAGCGCGCCGCCCAGCAAATCGCAGGCACGCATACCTGTTTTTTTGCCGATGATATCTATGCAGGCAAACTCCAGCGCTGCATGCAATTGTGTGCGGTTATTATACAGCGATGCAGTTGGGTTGCAGATCTTCCAATACATGGCTTCGAGTTGAAACGGATCGTGCCCAACTAAGTATTGTTGTAAGCCTTTAAATGCCTGTTCTGCCGATTCTCCGCCGCCACCCATTTCTCCTAAACCCGTAATGCCTTCATCGGTTTCTACTTCAATAATCGTTCTGATGAACCTGCCCCAATGTGCACCATTGGCGTGGCGAATGGGCGCTTCTAGCGGCACGGCAACTGTGGTTGCTTTTATGTTGGTTATTTTCATACGCGTTGCAAAGTGATGATTAAAATTTACCGCTTGCTTCCCTGTATCATGATGCCTAAACCACCATCGATCCGTATAGCTTGCCCGGTGATAAAAGCGGCTTTATCGTCGCACAAATACAGGATAAGATTTGCCACTTCTTCTGGTGTGCCGATACGTTTCGTCAGGTGCATATCTATACATTCCTGCATCACTTCATCAGGATCGGGAGACAAAGCAATCGAATCACGCAACATAGGCGTATCAATGGTTCCCGGACAAACCGCCACGCAACGTATGTTAGGCGCATAATCAACTGCAATGCTTCGTGTTAAGCCCAATATGGCAGACTTGGCAGTAGTGTAAGCAGCTACATTTTGCTGGCTTAAAAATGCCTGCACACTGGCGACATTGATAATGGCACCGGTGCCTTTTTGTTGTAGTAACGGAAGCGCATATTTTGAACAGAGAAAGAAGCTTTTCAGGTTGACGTTCATTACCAGATCCCATTCTTCTGCTGACGTTTCCGTAACGGTTCCGTAGCGCTGGATGCCTGCATTGTTTACTAAGAAATCAATTGAGCCAAATTGATGACTGATGCTTTGGAACGCAGACTGCACCTGCCTTTCATAAGATACATCACAATGAAGAAATAACCATCTTTCATTTTGAATGTTTGATGTATCCGTTGTAACATCGAGTACAACAACGTTGGCACCGGCATCAAAAAATACCTGCGCCGTAGCCGCTCCGATACCTTTTGCACCACCTGTGATAACAACTGTTTTATTCTGATAATTCATGGATAGAATGGATTGATGTGGCAAGCTGAATCGTTTTGTTTTCTTTAGTTTTTATATGAATGCAATCTCCGGCAACCATTATGTTTTCTACCTCTGTAAAGTCCTGTTCCGTTTTGTAAATGAAAGAAAAATATTGTTTACAAACGCATTCGCCTGCGTCAAGGTAGGCAAATGTTTTCTCGCCAAACAATTCTGTTGCTATATTTATGATCTCACGAAAAGGCTGATGAATACCTACCGTTCCAAATTCAAGTCCGCGATAAATGAGTTCCTTTTCATTCCAATGTTGCCACAGATGAATCCAGGGATAATCGCTTCGCTTCCATACATAACCCAACAGTAAATTATGAACGGGCGAATAAGCGGTAAGCCATCCGATTTTATTATTTTTATCTGCCAAAAAAGAGAACACCGAATTGTAAGCTGTTTGCGGATTCGCCAAGCTAAAAGGATTGCCCTTATTGTCTGCCGCAATCGGAAAATGACAACTGCTTTTTTCTGCCTGCTGATATTGCGCCTGATCAAAACCAACTGTTGCATTGCAGTTGATAATGGTTGATGAAGTAAGAAAAGGAGCCGCCAGGGTTGGGTGCTGAACCACATTGTACAACCTGCCTAACGGATTGATATTGGTAAAACATTCGCTTACTGCAAACAGCGATTGTTGCTTATCTAATTCAATTCTTCTTTCCATCTGCAAGCCTTCTTTTCGGGCAAGGGTTTGCATAAACAAATGACTTTCGTTCTTCTCTGTTTCCCAATGAATGTTAGCCGCTTCGCCATGATTGGGAACCCCTTTTTTTATCTCACCTTCAGAAGGTGAGCCCCATCTTCCGGCACATAAAAAATGACCGCGGTAAGGCGCGCCGCTCTTGTTGTTTTCCGGCATTTGTTCCTGTATAAATGCGAAGCTAAACGGGTTGATTTGCACATCATCTTTCAGATGAAAGTCAACCATCGCACCTCCAAAAGATTCAACTGATAACAGGCAGGCATCGTTCTGGAGAGAGAATTTCATAAACGGCAAAGTAAGCCATGCATCATTGACATTTATTCTTGGTTATTCAGATAAACTTTTTATGATACCCAATTCCAATCCTCTTAGCTCTGCCAGCCCTTTCAATCTGCCAATGGCTGAATAACCTGGGTTGGTTGTTTTGTTTAAATCATCCAGCATCTGGTGACCATGATCGGGCCGCATGGGGATAGATACCTGGCGGCGTTTCATCGTCCGCACAACTTCTTTTACGATGGTATACATATCGGTATCACCAGCAAGATGGTCGGCTTCGTAGAAATTCCCTTCTTCATCACGCGTAGTATTGCGCAAGTGAAGGAAATGAATATGATTGCCAAAACGCTGAATCATGCGGACCAAATCATTGTCTGCTCTTACGCCAAAAGAACCTGTGCAAAAACACAAGCCATTAGCAGGTGCGGGAGCTGCTGCCAGCAATTCCTCTACATCCCCTTCTGTGCTTACAATGCGTGGTAAACCAAGTATGTTGTAAGGCGGATCATCCGGATGAATTGCCATCTGCAAACCCACTTCTTCTGCTACCGGAATGATTTGCTGCAAAAAATAAAACAGGTGTTCTTTCAGTTTCTTTGCATCAATGTGTTCATACATTTTCAAGGCGGCTAAAATCTGTTCTGTTGTAAAGCGTTCTTCGCTGCCAGGCAGGCCCAGCAAGGCATTGCGATATAAGGTTTCCTTCTCTTCATCCGTCATCATTGCAAATCGTTGCCTTGCTTTTTTTACCTGTTCTTCTGTATAATCTTTTTCGGCTCCGGGTCGCTGTAATAAAAATAAATCGAAGGCGACAAACGCACTTTTTTCAAAGTATAAAGCTTTGCTTCCATCAGGCATTGCATAGGATATATCAGTGCGCATCCAATCCAATACCGGCATGAAATTATACGTCACCACTTGTAATCCGCAGGCAGCTACATGGCGAAGACTTTGCTTGTAATTTTCGATGTATTGAAGATAATTGCCGGTTTGTTTTTTTATGTCTTCATGTACGGGCAGACTTTCAATCACCGTCCACGTCATGCCGGCATCTTCTATTTCCCGCTTCCGCTTGTTAATCTCCTCCACTTCCCAAAGGTTGCCCACGGCAATGTGATGCAATGCAGTAACCACGCCGCTGCATCCTGCCTGCCTGATATAAGAAAGAGGCACCGGGTCGCCGGGTCCCAACCATCGCATCATTTGCTCCATTTGCATACAATGAACTTTATGTTTGCTTTGTATAGTGATATTCCTAATCATTTATTTGAACGAAAACCTATTCATCGGTCTATAATAATTCGTTACAAAAGAACAAGATAACCGAATAAATGAGTAAGATGTTTTTAGCTCATTTGCACAATGTAAAAGTATCTTAGCTGCACCACTTTATTGGTGGAACAATTAAGCTAATTACGACAAACAAAGAGAAGTTGTGAAGTGAGGAATAAAGGAAACCTATCTTAGCGTTCCGGAAACACCACGCATCTGCAAAAATAGTTAACGAAGCTTAACCGGTAAACATCATCACATGCGAAACCTGTTTGTCATTATCATTGTATTGTCGTTAGGTTTTATCAGCGCTATTTCGTTCAAACCCAGGCCGGCAGTAGCTTCTGCAAGGTCGGATGAGAAGGGGTTAAAGGATTATTTCAAACATGATTTTTTGATTGGCGCAGCCGTAAATATGCAGTCAATCGTGGGTAAAGATTCAGCTTTGATTGTAAAAGAATTCAACAGTATTACACCGGAGAATGCAATGAAAGTAGCAGCCATTCATCCCGAAGAAAACCGATACAATTGGAAGGAGGCAGATTCTATTGTAGCCTTTGCCCAAAAGAATGGCATCAAAGTTCGCGGGCATAATTTGCTGTGGCACGAATACAACCCTGCGTGGCTGTTTAAAGACAAAGAGGGAAAGGAAGTAAGCAAGGATGTTTTACTAAAACGGTTGCACGATCATATCACTGCTGTTGTAGGTCGTTACAAAGGAAAAATCTATACGTGGGATGTAGTGAATGAAGCCATTGATGATAACCCGAACGGCTTTCTACGCAACAGCGAATGGTACAGGATATGCGGATCTGATTTTATTGCCAAAGCTTTTGAATATGCGCACGAAGCCGACCCGGATGCGGTATTAGTGTACAATGATTACAACAGTGAGCGACCCGAGAAGCGCGAACGTATTTATATGCTGCTGAAGCAATTGGTTGATAACAGAGTGCCTGTAAATGCTGTGGGTTTGCAGGCACATTGGTCTATTTATGAGCCTTCAGAAAAAGACCTGCGCGATGCAACAGAGCGCTTTTCTTCATTGGGTTTAAAGATACAATTCACGGAATTGGATATGTCGGTTTATCCATGGGAAAAAGAACGTCGCGCCAAACGCCCGGGTGATGTAGATCTGTTCACGCCAGAGCGGGAACAAAAACAGATTGACCAATATAAAATGGTGTTCAAAGTATTTGCCGATTATCGTAGTGTCATCACCGGTGTTACGTTCTGGAATGTATCTGATCAGTTTACCTGGCTGGACAATTATCCTGTACCAGGAAGAAAAAATTATCCCCTGTTGTTTGATACGGCACGCCAGCGGAAAAAAGCTTATTGGACAGTAGTGAAGGAAGCGAAGTAGAAATGCTGAATGTATTGCTTAGTTCTCTGCAAACATTATTTGCACCGGTTGATATCAGTTTTTATTTTGCTGGCATATTGTTCTGTTGCCGTTTGGTTAAGTAATTAGAGTTTGAACAGATAAAAGATGACTGGTTAAATCTTTCTTACTACTCCGTTCCCAAAGCCGGGCTTTGAACAATACAGTGAGTCGTGACATACAATTATTAATGATGAGGGCGTGCCCCCAAAGTCTACCAAGCTGAAAGCATGGCTGCGCAAGGGGTCGGGCTATCCGCTCCAATCTTTTTTTGCCGGGACGGAGAAAAAAAGGATTTCCGCTTCTATCCCTCACGCAAGGTGCAACCTGTTCTGATTTCTTCAAGGCACTGCTGCATTTTCTGAACCTTTTAATTTCTTTTATTTTCATACACCCTCACACCGCCCACATAAGTCGCTATCACTTTTATCTTTAAAACATCACCGGCGTTTGCTTTCATCAGGTCGTTATCCAACACCACAAAATCAGCTTTCTTGCCCGCTTCAATACTGCCCACTTCATTCTCCATAAAGTCGGCCTTTGCTGCCCAGATCGTCATGCCGCGGATGGCTTGTTCTTTTGTCAATGCATTTTCTTTTTGAAAACCACCAACAGGAAAACCTTTCGCATCTACCCTGAACACCGCAGCCAGAAAGGTTTTGAACGGGCTGATATCTTCTACCGGAAAGTCCGTTCCCAACGGCATCCAACCGTTTTGTTGCAGCAATTGCTCATAAGCGTAACCACCTTTCAATCTCTGTTCGCCCAGTCTGTCTTTTGCCCAATACATATCGCTGGTGGCATGCGTTGGCTGCACCGAAGGGATGATGGAAGCATCTCCGAACAAATGGAAATCGGCTTCATTAATAATCTGTGCATGTTCTATGCGCCAGCGTTTATCGTTCTTTCCTTTTAGATACTTGTTATAGATATTCAGCATTACACGGTTGGCGGAATCGCCGATGGCATGAGTGCACATCTGGAAATCAGTATTTACCAATATTGCAGCCACTGAATCGAAATGGCTTTGCGGATGGAGCAGGAAGCCTTGCCAGCCGGGCTTATCATTGTAAGGCTGCAACAGGCAGGCGCCACGGCTGCCCAAGGCACCATCTGCATACACTTTAAAACCTTTTACATAAAGCTTATCGGTTTTATAAGGTCCACGTTTCAGGTAGCGGTTATAGTTTGCTGTGTCATCGCTTAGCATTGCATAGAGACGCATCATCAGCTTACCGCTTTTCTGCAAAGCATCAATACCTTCCACTGCGTTATACATCAGCCCGCAATCGGTAAGCGTGGTTAAGCCTTGCGCAAAACAATTCGCTTGCGCCGCCACCAGCATGGTAGTGTATTCTTCGGGCGATGGAGAAGGAACATACGATGAGACCAGGCTCACTGCGTTGTCTATAAGGATGCCTGTGAGCCGTTCCTGTTTCGTTTCTATTTCGCCACCTTCCATCGTTTGACCTGGCTTAATGTTGGCTATCTCCAAAGCTTTCTTATTGGCAAGCGCAGCATGACCATCCACTCTCGATAAAAGTACCGGCGTATTGGGATATAAGCGGCTTAGTTCTTCATTGTCAGGGAATGTTTTGTCAGCAAATTTATTCTGGTCCCATCCATTGCCCAGTATCCATTTCATGTTAGAATGCACAGTGGTAAAAGCCTGCACGCGTTTGACCAATTCCTCTTTGCTGTTTACTCCATATAAGTTTACGGAAAACAGCGATTGTGCATACTCCACAAAATGAGCGTGCGCATCAATAAAGCCAGGGTAGACTGCTTTGCCCGCAGCATCGTATGCTGTGCCGGAAGAATAATGAGCCAATATATCCTTGTTACTTCCAACAGCGATTATCTTTCCTTTATTTACAGCAAAAGCTTCGGCTTTACAAAAGGCGCTGTCAACGGTATAAACATTAGCATGATGAACAATTAAATCTACCGCTACAGGTTGCGAAAAAGTACGAATAAAAGTAAGAACACAGATGATAAGCAACAGCCCTCTCATGCAACAACATTTATTGCAAACTTATTACTGTGCTTTCTTTTTAATGAGAACAATCTTTTGAGTTATGGGATGATACAGCAATCTTATTTTGTGGTTGTATCTTCATTATTATAAGGGGCGAGATAAGTAGCTGGCACATGGTCGGTAAGCCAAACGCCATTCTGAGACAAATAAAAAATGTGACCGTCATCCCACATCTTTTCTGCCCATACCATAAACACAAAGGGCTTTCCATGCCGCTGCCCAACTTTAACAGCCGTATTCTTGTCAGCACTTAAATGCACATGCTGTCGTTCCCTTTTTTCAATTCCTGTCTGAAGGATAGAAGGCACCGATTTTTCTCCCGTGCCATGATACAACACTGCCGGAGGCTTTGCTGGCGCATAGCCCAACTCTATTTCTACAGAATGCCCCTGACTTGCCCTGATTTTATCACCTGCTTCATCAAAAGCAAAGCGCTTCTTGTTGTTTGTGCTTACAACATGCCCAAGGATGTTTCTGTCGATTGCAAAGCCGGCGGCATTCATTTTATCTATCAATGTTAGTACGTCTGTCCAGCCATTTTCATCCAAAGAAATACCAATCGTGTTTGGCTGATGGCGCAGCACAAGGCTCAGGAATTTACTAATACGAGTGACCGCTTTTTCATTTATCATTCTACTTCTTTTGCAAAGCCTGCAATGCAGCCATTGCGCGTTCTGCCTGCGCTTCTGCCACCATTAATTTAATACCCCCAATAGCATTCAACAATAAGGGATCTATCGTAACGCTGTATTCGTCCTTTAGCCAGCAGGCAATATTCTCTTCCTGCAGGCTACCCATTACCACGTGAGCCTCAAAATAATTATCAAAGCTCTGTATCTGTATAAACTTCATAAATCTTTAAAAATAAGAAATTCAGTTAGCTTTTATCGCCCACAAACTGGTCGGAACTATATTTAAACAGCACATTGAATGTAGTGAGGCTGCCATAGATGCGCGTGATGTATTGCTGCAGGTCAATTTTGTCTTCATCGCTCAGCAGCTTATGCGAATTAATGCGTTGCTCCATCACGCGAAGCCGGTCGCGCAGCATCACAATCTTGTGAAAGAACGTTTCAATGGGCACTTCCTTTTCTTTTAAAGAAGAATCGCCGGGCTTTAATATCATCATTCCATTCTTCCAGCGTTCGCCCAGCGGCACCAGCTCGGTAATATCGCTAAAGGCGCGCAGAATCTTCACCAGCGCATCTTCTGCTTCGCTGAAGCTAACGTTAAACTCTGGTTCTTTTCGCTCTATCACTTCCATTTCCGCATCTTTCAGAATAGAACGAACGCCGCTTTCTATAAAACAGATGTCATAGCTCCGGTTGTTTAGCCGTATTACCACACCACTGCCAAAAGATGGATGTTTTATTCGGGAACCAATGCCTAACACTTCCATTTTATTTTTGGTGTAAAAATAAAAGACAGACTTTCTCCCCACTCATTTAATCATTATCTTTTATTACCGCTAATAGTGCAACTTTTGCAGTAAGGCAATGCCTGCAAATGATAAACGGGAAACACATGAATGAAGAACAGCAACGATTGGCTGATGCCGCATGGAAGCAATGGGGCTCTTATGTAAGCGACCGCCAGTGGGGAACCGTGCGCGAGGACTACAGCCCCAATGGCGATGCCTGGAACTATACCACACACGACGGTGCACGAAGCAAAGCCTATCGCTGGGGCGAGGAAGGCATTGGCGGCATCTGCGATAACAAACAGTTGCTGTGCTTCGCCGTTTCGTTGTGGAACGGGAAAGACCCGATAATAAAAGAGATTTTGTTTGGGTTAAGTAATGGGCAGGGCAACCATGGCGAAGATGTAAAAGAGTTGTATTATTATTTAGATGCTACGCCTACGCATTCTTATATGAAGATGCTGTACAAGTATCCGCAAACGGCATTTCCCTATCAGTGGCTAATAGAGGAAAACGGCAGGCGAGACCGCACACAGCCTGAATTTGAGCTGATGGATACCGGCATCTTTGATGCCGATGAATACTTTGATGTATTTATAGAGTATGCCAAGGCATCGCCCACAGATATACTCATTAAAGTAACCGTTCACAACAGGGGTAATGCAGAAGCCAATCTCCATGTACTGCCCACGCTTTGGTTTCGCAATACGTGGGTATTGGGGTATGATGACAGCAAACCGGAGTTAAAAAACAATAGCAACAACAACATCCGCATTCAGCATAAAGATTTGGGCGATTACATGTTCTATGTGCAGGATGAATGTGAGCTTCTTTTTTGCGATAATGAAACCAACAACGAGCGTCTTTACAATTGCGCCAATCGTTCTTCTTTCACCAAAGATGGCATCAATAACTACATCGTAGAAAAGAATACCAATGCCGTCAATACAGATAGCGGCACCAAAGCCGCCGTTCATTTTCAGGTTTCTATCTTGGCGCAGCAGTCGGCTACGTTTTGCCTTCGCCTTAGCAAAGAAGGCAACGGCGCGGCTTTTCGCGATTTCGAAGAGGTATTCACAGAACGCATTCGCGAAGCCGATGCTTTTTATAACGATCTGCAGGTTGACCTGAACAGCGAAGAAGAACGCCGTGTGCAACGCCAAGCATTTGCCGGCATGTTGTGGTGCAAGCAATTTTATTATTACGATGTAATGCAGTGGCTCAACGGAGATCCTGCACAGCCCAAACCGCCCGAAGAAAGAAGGGAAGGTCGCAACAGCAACTGGCGTCATCTTACCAACTTCGACATTATTTCAATGCCCGATAAGTGGGAGTATCCCTGGTATGCTGCCTGGGATCTGGCTTTTCATTGTGTGCCCTTCGCAGTGATAGATAGCGCCTTTGCCAAAAAGCAAATTATGATGCTGGTGCACGAATGGTACATGCAGCCGGCCGGCGAGCTGCCTGCGTACGAATGGAGCTTTAGCGATGTAAACCCGCCCGTACATGCCTGGGCAGCCTTTCGGGTATATAAAATTGATGAGAAAGGAACCGGCAAGGGCGATGTGGCATTTCTGGAAAAGATATTTCATAAGCTGGTAGTCAACTTCACCTGGTGGGTAAACCGCAAGGACAGAGATGACAGCAACATTTTTGAAGGCGGCTTTTTAGGGCTGGACAACATTGGTGTATTCGACCGAAGCAAACCCTTGCCCGGCGGTGCTTTTTTAGAGCAGGCAGATGGCACCAGCTGGATGGCAATGTATGCGCTGAACATGATGCGCATTGCGCTGGAACTGGCACTGTACAACCCTGTGTACCAAGACATGGCAACCAAATTCTTTGAGCATTTTTTATACATCGCCGAAGCGATGGCAAGCCTGATGGGAGGCGATGCCGACGGGCTTTGGGATGATGAGGATGAATTTTTTTACGATTCGCTGAAGCTGCCCGATGGCAGCAAGAAAACCCTGAAAGTGCGCAGCGCGGTGGGGTTAATTCCCCTGTTTGCCGTGGAAGTGATAGACCATGATATGTTGATGAAGATGCCGCAGTTTCAGAAAAGGCTCGAATGGTTTTTAAGCAATCGTCCGCATCTGGCCAATCTTGTCTCCCGCTGGGATGCAGAGGGCGTAACGCAGAAGCATTTGCTAAGCCTGCTGCGTGGTCATCGCATGAAGCGCATCCTGAAGCGCATGCTCGATGAGACTGAATTTTTGAGTGATTATGGAATCCGCGCCTTATCGAAATATCATAAAGACCATCCCTACATTTTTTCGATGGATGGCGAGACGGCGCGCGTAGATTATACACCCGGCGAAAGCACCACCGATTTGTTTGCGGGCAACAGCAACTGGCGCGGCCCCATCTGGATGCCATTAAACTATCTCATCATCGAAAGCCTGCAGCGCTTCCATTATTATTATACCGACGATTTTAAAGTGGAATGTCCCACAGGCAGTGGCAGCTATCTCAGCCTGCTTCAGGTTGCTGACTTGCTGAGTCAGCGGCTGGCAAATTTGTTTGTGCCGGATGCAAACGGCAGGCGTGCTGTGTTTGGCGATTATCCAAAGCTTCAGACCAATGAGCATTTTAAAAACTATATTTTGTTTTATGAATATTTTCACGGCGATACGGGAAGGGGAGTAGGCGCTTCGCATCAAACAGGGTGGACGGGCTTGATAGCAAAACTACTGCAGCCGCGGCGCTAAACAGCGAAGGCTGCAACGGGCGCGCAGGGCACAAAGGCAGCGCAAGAGAGGTAGCCAGAAAGTTGAATCAAGGTAAGCCCGCTGGCGATTCGCCTCCTCAAATGGAACCAAGCAGCTTATAGCCCTATATCTTCTTGGCCTCACACTGATACCTGTTCAGCATAAACTTAAGTGCCCGGGTTGTCCTGCATCGCTTACTTTTAACCTTTGTAAGTAATCTATTTATGAAGTGTAAACGACTCCTTTTCTTTCTCTTCATCTTTTCATTTATGATGCAAGCCCAAGCGCAAAAAGTGCGTTCCGTACAGGTTACTTTTGAGCTTACTTCTGCTGTGTTGCCTGAAAACGACTCTGTATTCATCACTGGCGGTATTGAGCCATTGGGCAATTGGGATCCAGGCAGGATAAAGATGAAGTATAACGGAAACCATGTATGGAGTATCAGCTTTACGTTGGATAAGCCAGTATCCGTAGAATATAAATACACGCTGGGTACCTGGGAACACCAGGCCGCCTCGCCAAACGGAACACCGCTTGCCAACTTTTCGGCCTCACTTCAAAACAACATTGTTATCCGCGATACGATCAACTCCTGGACCATCGGCATGCAGAATAAAGTGATTGAGCATCGTGTAACCGGCACCGTGCAATATCATCCTGCGGTAAAAGGCAAAGGCATCAAAGACCGGGATGTAGCAGTATGGCTGCCGCCCGGTTACGACAGTTCTGGAAGCACCCGCTATCCGGTGTTATACATGCACGACGGGCAAAATATTTTCGACCCCGCCAACAGTGCTTTTGGCGTAGAGTGGAGTATTGATGAAACCTGCGACAGTTTAATTCGCTCTGGCGCCATACCACCACTGATTGTGGTAGGCATTTTCAATACGCCCGACCGATCTTTTGAGTATGTGCCGGGCGTTAAAGGCGAGGCTTATATGAATTTTATCACTAAACAACTTAAGCCTTTTATAGATTCAGCTTATCGCACTCAGGTTGATAAACAGCACACTTTTACGGGCGGCTCATCATTGGGTGGATTAATCTCTTTTATGCTGGCATGGCAGCATCCCGATGTGTTTTCAACCGCTCTTTGCCTGTCGCCTGCTTTCAAAATCCGCAATCTGGATTATGTAAAAAACGTGTTAGCTTACCGCGGCAGGAAGAAGCCGGTTTCGTTTTATATCGATAATGGTGGTGTAGGTCTGGACTCGCAACTACAGCCCGGCGTAAATGCTATGCTTGTGGCACTGAATAAGAAAGGATTTGAAGAGGGAAAAGATATAAAATATGTCTCTGACCTAAAAGCCAATCATTCTGAATCCTCATGGGGAAGGCGTTTCCCGGCTGCAATTATCTGGTGTATGACAGAAAATAGGTAATCACTTCCTGACAGGTTAATCCTTTTGTACTATAGATTTCAATTTATTCTTCCCAAATAAAAACGCATATTTCCATTTTTTGGAAATATGCGTTTTTATTTATTTTATATAAATGTTGTAAATCAAACGCTTTCTATTTGGCACCCAGCTTGCCACATAATACGCGATATTGGATTCCGGGTGAGCATTTCTATGCATACCCCTTTTTTTAACTCAACTACCCAATTATTTTCCATCTTCTGTTCAAAGTTTGTTTTTATCAGCAATTGCATATAATTTCCTGCAAAACAGATAAGCAATTTTGCAATACTCTTTCACATGAGTAGCATTGATAGCTAGGCTTGATATATATTGTAGTAAGGAAATAACGAGAAGATTCTAAATGTAGCTACTCATCCAGGTTGGAATCCCGTCTTCTCTGGCGTCTGCGGTCGCGATATTTCAGAATAGGAACTTTAGTTTCGGTGCCTTTCAAAAGGCGGTTAATATTTTTCTGGTGGGTGAGAATCACCATGAGGGCTACCGCAACGGAAAAAATGCGATACAGCGTTACATCGTCATTAAAAACAAAAAGGATAAACACAGCAAATGCAACGCTCGAAAGAATAGAGCTTAACGATACAAAACGGGTAAGATACAGCACCGAAAGAAACACAGCTACACAACAAAGGGCTACACTCGGCTGCATGGCTACGACCATTCCAAATAAAGTAGCTACGCCTTTACCGCCTTTGAAATTTGCCCAGATAGGAAAGATATGACCCAAAACAGCCGCAAGTCCAAGACCAATCATAAGGTTGGTTCTATCCCAATCGTTCGCATGAATTACATAAAAGGGAATGATTATGTAAAGCGAAGTGGCAATTACTCCCTTCAGCATGTCAATAATCATTACAATAGTGCCCCACTTAGAACCCAGCACGCGGTACGTATTGGTAGCTCCGGCATTACCGCTTCCATAATCGCGGATGTCAATTCCAAAATAGTGTTTGCTTATCCATACAGCAGTCGGAATGGAGCCTATGAGGTAGGCAATAACGATTAAGATTATTTCCTGCATTGACCGAATATAAGTTACGAACGACAAATATATTAATTCACACCTTTCATCCAAGCATTTGACCGATTATCTATCAAAATTTTAACGACCAAAAAGCAGCGAAATCCATTGTTGCCGGTGCACTGTGTTAATATGTGTCAACCCATAACGGCCCGCTTCCTTCCGGATTATTTCTTCGTCTTCCCACAACAAACCGCTTACCAACAAACAACCTTTTTCTTTCAATTGAGAAGATAAAAAAGAGAAGTTGTCTAAAATAATATTGCGGTTGATGTTTGCCAGTATCACATCAAACAACCCATTTATATCTGCATCATTTCGCAATTCAATTATTATGCGTTCACAGCCATTTCGCTCCTTATTCTCTCTGCCGTTTTCAATACTCCATTCATCGTTATCAATAGCTAATATAACAGCAGCGCCTAATTTCTCTGCAAGAACAGAAAGAATACCCGTTCCTGTTCCAAAATCAAAAACAGATTTGTTTGAGAAATCAAGGTTTCGCATTTGCTGAATCATCATCGTAGTGGTAGCATGATGCCCGGTGCCAAAGCTCATTTTTGGCGTAATCACGATTTCATACTGAACGCCAGATATTGGTTCATGAAAATCTGCGCGCACCGCCACAAAATCATCAATCACCACCGGCTCAAAATGGCTTTCCCACACCACGTTCCAGTTCTGCGCCGGCACTTCTTCCCATCGATAAGATAAAGAGAAGGGTTCGGTTATCGCTTCCACGCTTTTCTCATTCCATTCTTCTTTACTAATATATGCCTTCAGCAAATCGTCCGCTTCTTCAAAACCTTCAAACCCAATCTCGCCCAACATCGCCATCAACATATCGGCATCGTCTCCTTTCACATCACTGAATAATACAGCTATATATTCTTTATTCATACGCGCAAAACAGCAAAATAACTCCCTTGTCGCTTACCTCGCAATAATTATTGCGGCTGTGATAGTCAGCAGTCAGGTTATTTTATAAAAAATTTAAGTCCACGAATAATAAACGGCATTAATTTTACACCTCTAAAGCAAAGCAATAAGTTTAGATCATCATTTATTCAGGACTAAAGTTGACACACTATACAACACATACAATCTTATCTTCTTTCCATCCTTCGCTGATGGGTGTTGTTATTTTACCTAATCCCAACTGTTTCCGACCGGCACGACGACCGCGCATCTAATCGTCATTTACGCATCCGTTCATGTCAGATTATTCAGCAAGACTCAGCAGAGTCCGGCATTGTAGTCATCAAACAGTTTCAAACGTTTAATCAACTTTTACCGTGGATCATCAGTCAGACAATATCATCGTTCGTATCGCCAACATCGGCGACATTCATTTTGCCAGCACCATCACCAACGAAATGGAAGCCAGTGCCAAAGCGCGCGGCACAGGCATTGCGAAGCGTGACCCCGAATACATTGAAAATAAAATACTCGAAGGCAAAGCCGTCATTGCCGTAACTACAGAAGGCGAATGGGTTGGCTTCTGCTACATCGAAACCTGGAGCCATGGAGATTATGTTGCCAACAGCGGCCTGATTGTTTCGCCACACTTCCGCAAAAGCGGTGTGGCAAAACGTATCAAAGCTGCCATTTTTAATTTGTCAAGAGAGAAATATCCCGCCTCCAAAATCTTTGGTCTCACTACTGGTTTAGCAGTGATGAAAATTAACAGTGAGCTAGGCTACGAACCTGTAACATATAGCGAGCTGACACAGGACGAAGCCTTCTGGGCAGGTTGCAAAAGTTGCGTCAACTACGACATTCTTACGATGAAGGAACGCAAGAATTGTTTGTGTACTGCCATGCTCTACGATCCAGCCGATCATTACGAGCCAAAAGAAACCAAAGAGCATTTCGAAGAAAAAAGCGAAGCTTACAACCGTCTGCTCGAAAGCAAGCAAAGCCGTTTCCTTAACGTTTTTAAAAAGAAAAAAGAAAGTGAAAAGCAGCGGCAACAAAAGCGTTCCTTAGTAAGTATGTTTTTTACCTTATTTGCATAACACATTTCATTTTTCCAACTCTTCTCCACGCGTGAAGAAGAGTTGGAATGAGGTCAGAATACAAACAAAGAAGCAGCCATTTTTGGACGAGCTTGGCAACTCCGTTTTAGCATCGTTGTGTCACTCACTTGTACATTCTGAAAATAATTGAGCAAACAACAACATCATCTTTCAAGGCAATCAACTGAAAATATTTTCATAGCAAATGCAAGACATCGCAACTTCAAATACAGTTACCAATAATAAATCTCTTTCAAGCTACCCTTCAGGGGATGGGGGCGCACTCGTCCTCGGTTTCAGCGGCGGCTTAGATACTACCTTCTGCGCAAAATATCTAACCGAAGACAAAGGCTACGATGTACATAGTATTATCGTCAACACCGGCGGGTTTTCGCAGGAAGAACTGGATAAAATTGAAGCCCGCGCTTATCAGCTTGGCGTAAAAACACACACCTCCATTGATGCCGTGAAAGGTTATTACGACCGCATTATCAAATACCTCATCTTCGGCAACGTTTTAAAAAACAATACTTATCCATTAAGTGTAAGCGCCGAGCGATTAATACAAGCTTTACACATTGCCGAACACGTAAAAAAACTTAATGCAAAAGCTGTCGCACACGGCAGCACTGGTGCCGGCAACGACCAGGTTCGCTTCGATGTGGTCTTTCATATTATGATACCCGATGTTGAGATCATAACACCTATTCGTGACCTCAAACTCAGCCGCGAGGAAGAAATAACTTATCTTAAGAACAAGGGCGTGGAAATGAACTTTGAAAAAGCTGCTTATTCCATCAATAAAGGCTTATGGGGCACCAGTGTTGGCGGGAAAGAAACCCTCAAAAGCAAAGGCATCCTTCCCGAAGAAGCCTGGCCGATACAAGTATCCAAACACGACAGCGAAGAAGTAAAACTACACTTCAAGAAGGGCGAATTAATGGCGATCAATGATCAAATATTCAATCATTCATCCGAAGCCATACAATATTTACAAGGCATTGCTAGTGCGTATGGTATTGGCAGAGACATTCATGTAGGCGATACTATCATCGGCATTAAAGGTCGCGTAGGTTTCGAAGCGGCGGCGCCAATGGTCATCATCAAAGCACATCATCAATTAGAAAAACATGTGCTTTCCAAATGGCAGTTAAGCTGGAAAGACAACATCGCCAACTTCTATGGCAACTGGCTTCACGAAGGTCAGATTCTCGATCCCGTAATGCGAGATATTGAAGCGTTCCTGCAAAGCTCGCAGCAAACCGTAACCGGGGATGTGTTTGTGCAACTGATGCCTTACCGTTTTCAAATTATTGGAATTGAAAGCGAGCACGATTTAATGAACAGCAAATTTGGAAGCTACGGTGAAATGAACAGTGGCTGGACCGGCGAAGACGTGCGTGGGTTCAGCAAAATATTCGGCAATCAGGTGGCGATGTGGCATAAAATAAATGAGAAGGCATAAGATAAAGGGTAGCAGTTGCATGCTTACCCATATACACCTTATGGCTTGTACTTTACGCCTCATAAAATAATTTACATGATAAACGTTGGCATCATTGGTGGAGCAGGTTATACGGGTGGCGAACTGATAAGATTGCTTCTGAATCATCCGCAGGCAGAAATTGCGTTTGTGCACAGCAACAGCAATGCGCATAAATATCTTTACCAGGTACACCAGGATTTGCTGGGTGAAACAAGTTTATTATTTAGCGGAAACGAAACGCTGTCAGCCGAACGGTTAGCCGACATTGATCTGCTGATTCTGTGTACGGGTCATGGCGAAGCGAAAAAGTTTTTAGAGACAAATGCGATTCCTTTTCATACAAAAATTATTGACCTTTCGAATGATTTTCGATTACAGCAAAATGCCACCTTTCAACAGCCAACAGCGCAACATCATACCTTCATCCGCCAGTTCGTTTATGGCTTACCTGAATTAAGCAAACAACAGATTCAATCGGCACAGAACATCGCTAATCCCGGCTGTTTTGCAACCGCTATTCAACTGGGTTTACTTCCTTTGGCAAAAGCTGGATTGCTTGAAGAGGTTTATACCACCGGCATTACTGGCAGCACCGGTGCAGGGCAGAGCTTAAGCGCAACCTCGCACTTTAGCTGGCGTGCCAACAATATTCAGGCATATAAAACATTAAGTCACCAACATCTCGGAGAGATTGTTCAATCATTGGTTCAGTTGCAGCCAAAGCAGGATGCGGTTACGTTGAGTTTTGTTCCCTGGCGCGGTGATTTTACCCGTGGCATTTTCGTTAGCTCTGTCATTCATTGCGAAAAAAAATTGGAGGAGTTGACGATCCTGTACAAAGATTTTTACGAGGATAGCGCTTTCACTTTCATCAGCGATGAGCCTATTTTTTTAAAGCAGGTTGTTAATACCAACAAGTGTATTATTCAGTTGGAAAAAGTGGGCAGCAAATTGGTAGTGCATTCCATCATAGATAACTTATTGAAAGGCGCATCAGGGCAAGCCATGCAGAACATGAACCTCATGTTCGGTTTAGAAGAAACCACAGGTCTTAAATTGAAAGCAATTGGGTTTTAGGTTGTAAGTAGTAAGTTATAAGTTTGCGATGCAGAACTATAAAGAATTAAAAGTTTGGGAAAAGTCACATGACTTTACTTTAAAGGTTTATGAAACAACTAAAAGTTTTCTTAAAGAAGAATTATATATCCTGACAAGTCAGTTACGCAGAGCAGCCGCCTCCATTCCTGCAAACATTGCAGAAGGCTGTGGCAAAAACTCAAATGCAGAACTTGCTCATTTTTTAAATATAGCCTTAGGTTCAGCAAACGAAGCAGAATATTTTCTTATCCTTTCTAAAGATTTACACTATTTATCAGCAATTCATTTTGATGAAGTATTTAAACTTGTTAATGAAGTAAAAGGAATGTTGATTTCCTTAATCAGTAAAATCCGAACATAAACTCACTTTAATTTTTTTAAAACTTATAACTTAATACTTATAACTTATGACTCTTTTCGATGTATATCCGTTGAACGATATAACAATTACCAAAGCTCAGGGCTCTTATGTGTGGGACGACAATGGCGTGCAATATCTTGATATGTACGGAGGTCATGCCGTCATCAGCATTGGTCATACGCATCCGCATTGGGTGAAGCGCATTGAAGAACAGTTAGAAAAAATCGCGTTTTATTCCAACAGTGTACACATTCCCATTCAGCAACAATTGGCTGATAAATTAGGCAAGATTTCCGGCAAAGAAGATTACCAGTTATTCCTCGTTAACAGTGGTGCAGAAGCCAATGAAAATGCCATTAAGCTCGCTTCTTTCCACAATGGCAAAAAGAAAATTGTTGCGTTTACCAAGTCGTTTCATGGAAGAACTTCCTTGGCTGTTGCAGTCACAGACAACAAAACCATTTCGGCACCGGTAAATGAGACAAGCAATGTTGACTTTCTTACATTTAATGATGAAGCAGCCTTAAAAACGTATTTCCAAACACGTGGTAAAGAAGTATGTGCTGTAATTGTAGAAGGCATACAAGGTGTTGGTGGTATTAACGTTGCAACCGATAGCTTCTTGCAACTCATTCGCAGGCTTTGCGATCAGCATGATGCCGTGTTTATTGCTGATAGCGTGCAATGTGGCTACGGCAGAACCGGCAAGTTTTTCAGCCACGACCATGCAGGTGTAAATGCTGATATTTATACAATGGCGAAAGGCATGGGCAATGGCTTTCCGGTGGGTGGCCTGCTCATTGCGCCGTACATCAAACCCAAACATGGAATGCTCGGTACCACATTTGGCGGTAATCATCTTGCGTGTGCAGCAGCCTTAGCTGTTTTGGAAGTGATGGAAGAAGAGAACTTAATTGAGTTTGCCAAACAGCGGGGACAGTATTTGATGAACCGTTTGAAGACGGTTGATGGTATCAAAAATGTTCGTGGCAGAGGGTTGATGATTGGGTTTGATGTGCCTGAAGATTTAAAAGATTTGCGTAGTAAGTTATTGTATGACTTCAATATTTTCACAGGTGAAGCCAAGCCAAACGTGATTCGTTTATTGCCATCATTGGCTTTATCGCGCAAGCAATCCGATGAATTTTTAGAAGCCTTGCAGGAAGCAATTGCCGAGATAAAGCCACAGGCAAAAGAAGTAGTGCAGGAAGCAGAGGTGGATTAGCTAAACGAAATCTTTAGACTTGTAGCACGATCATAACAATACGCTGCAATTCATTTAGTAAAACAAAAGATACGCATTGAAGCAATTTCTTTCCGTTCACGATGTAACCGACATCAATTCGCTGGTGAGAAAAGCACTGGAATACAAAGCGAATCCGTTTAAAGACAGAATGCTCGGTACAGATAAACGCATTGGCTTATTGTTTCTTAACCCGTCGCTTCGCACACGCTTAAGCACACAGGTTGCCGCGCGAAATTTAGGCATGGAAGCCATTGTATTCAATGTAGACAAAGAAGGCTGGGCATTAGAGTTTGAAGAAGGTGCCATCATGAGCGGAAGTACTGTAGAGCATGTGAAAGATGCGGCTCCGGTGTTGGGCAGTTACTTCGATATTCTCTGCATCCGCACTTTCCCTTCTTTAAAAAACCGCGACGATGATTACAGCGAATTGTACATCACCGAATTTGTAAAATGGTGTGGTGTTCCGGTCATTAGTTTAGAAAGCGCAACGCTTCATCCTTTGCAATCATTAACGGATATTATCACTATTCAAGAGACGCTTCAGTCGACTGTCAACCGTCGGCTGTCAACTACTGAATCAAAACCCAAAATTGTTCTTACCTGGGCGCCGCATGTAAAGGCATTGCCACAGTGTGTTGCCAATAGTTTTTCGCAATGGATTACCGCCTGGGGCGAAGCTGATTTTGTTATTACACATCCCGAAGATTATGAACTGGCGGAACAGTTTACCCAAGGCGCCACTATTATTTACAACCAGGATGAAGCCTTACGCGATGCTGATTTTGTCTATGTAAAAAACTGGAGCACTTATAATGATTATGGTAAAATATATGAGAATGATCCAAGCTGGATGCTGACCAATAAGAAGCTCCAACTGACGAATAATGCAAAAGTGATGCATTGTCTTCCCGTAAGGCGCAATGTAGAGCTAAGCGATGAAGTGTTGGATGGCGCACACAGCATCGTTACGCAGGAAGCCGCCAACCGTGTCTGGGCAGCGCAGGCAGTTATCAGCGAGATATTAAAAGCCCCCATCCCCTGAAGGGGAGCTTGAAAGATGATCTGTTTTTGTTAATCCCTTCTACTCAAAAAATGAAAATAAGCTTTTTATACAGTTTTCAAAACTCCCCTTCAGGGGATGGGGGTATGTATTATGGAACAACACCGTTTATTTTTCAAAGAGCTTCAGAATTGAGAAATACGATGACGCCGGCAGAAGAATCTCTATGGAAATCATTGCATATAAATGAATGGAAACTCAAGTTCAGAAGACAACATCCGATTGCGAATTATATTGTTGATTTTTATTGTCATTCTTTAAAATTAGTTATCGAAATTGATGGTGATGTGCATGATCAGGAAGATGTAAAAAGAAATGATCTTCAAAAAGAAAGTTTTTTAAAAAGTTTGGGGCTTACTGTCATAAGATTTAAGAATGAAGAAATTTATAGCAACAGAGATCAATTGCTAAAATGTATCTCAGGCGTCGTCAACCGGCTTTCAAGTCCCCCTTTAGGGGATAGGGGTAGACTTTACATTATAAAAATTGGTGGAAACATCATTGATGATGAGCAAAAATTATCTTCATTCCTTCAGTCTTTTGCTTCAATCCAATCTCCTAAGATTTTGGTTCATGGCGGTGGTAAATTAGCTACCCAATTGGCTGCACAATTAGGCATCGAACAACAATTAATAGAAGGCAGAAGAATAACCGATGCCGAAACCTTGAAGATTGTAACGATGGTCTACGCAGGCTATATCAATAAAAATATTGTTGCGCAATTACAGGCGCAAAGCTGCGCTGCTATTGGTTTGTGCGGTGCTGACGGCAATTTAATTCAAGCCCACAAACGAGTTAATTCTTCCATTGATTATGGTTTTGCGGGTGATGTGGATGCTATTAATACTTCTTTATTACAAAGCTTGTTATCGCAACATCTTACCGTTGTTGTAGCGCCTATTACGCATAATAAAGAAGGACAGCTGTTGAATACCAACGCCGATACCATCGCCCAGGAAATTGCGCAGGCGATGAGCCCTTTTTATGAAGTACATCTTATTTATTCTTTCGAGAAAAGTGGTGTGCTGTTGAATGCCGGCGATGATAATACTGTGATCCCTTCTCTTACTTTATCTCACTATAAGGAATTGAAACAACAGCAAATCATTTTCGCCGGTATGATACCTAAGCTCGACAATGCATTTACAGCTTTGAGCAAAGGTCTGCATCGGGTTGTAATTGGAAAAGCAGAGCAATTGCAACAGATCATTTCGGGCGAAAGCGGCACAAGTATCATTCATGAATAAACTAGAAATTCATACGCTTTACGAGGATGCTGTTTCGCTTTTGAAGCAACTTATTTCAATTCCTTCCTTTAGCAAAGAAGAAGACAAAACAGCCGATGCAATTGAACAATTTATACAATCGAAAAATATTATTGTTCATCGTTTCCTGAACAATGTCTGGGCAATCAATAAATATTATGATAAAAACAAACCGACCCTTCTTCTTAACTCGCATCACGATACTGTAAAACCAAACAAAGGATATACGCTCGATCCCTTCTTGCCAGCACAAAGCGAAGGAAAACTGTACGGTTTGGGAAGTAATGATGCGGGTGGTTGTTTAGTATCTCTCATTGCCGCATTTGTTCATTTTTATAACGAACCAAATCTTCCTTACAACTTATTATTAGCTGCCACAGCAGAAGAAGAGATCTCAGGCAAAAATGGTATTGAAGCTTTATTAGAGCAGGATGATTTTAAACGGTATAACATTACCTGCGGCATAGTTGGCGAACCTACTTTGCTTAACATAGCAGTTGCGGAAAAAGGCCTGCTGGTACTGGATTGTAAGGCTTATGGCAAAGCCGGGCACGCAGCGAGAGAGGAAGGTGAGAATGCCATTTATAAAGCAATAAAAGATATTCAGTGGTTCAGTTCTTATCAATACGATAAAGTATCATCCTTGCTGGGTGCGATGAAGATGACAGTTACCATTATCAATGCCGGAACACAACACAATGTAATACCTCACGAATGCCATTTTACGGTTGATGTAAGGGTAAATGAATTATACACGTTTGAAGAAGTATTAGATATTGTTCATCAACATACAATTTGTAGTGTAAAGCCACGCAGTGTTCGTTTGCGAAGTACTTCTATCTCATTAGAACATCCGTTAGTGAAAGCCGGTTTATCATTAGGTAAATCATATTATGGTTCTCCCACTACGAGCGATAAAGCACTCATGCCGTTTCCTGCGTTAAAGATGGGTCCCGGCGATAGCGCCAGAAGCCACACCGCGGATGAGTTTATTTATTTAGATGAAATTCATCAGGGCATCGAAACCTACATTGCACTGCTGAATAGGGTCACATCCCTGTTATAGTTTTTGTGTGTCTATATAAATCTTTCATCATTCTACATGAAACAAAGCATCGCACACATTGCATTGGTCGTTGATGACTATGATAAAGCCATTGCGTTTTACACTCAAAAATTAAAATTTGAGCTTGTTGAAGATACTAAGCTGAGTGAAAGCAAGCGATGGGTGTTGATAAAGCCGCAAGGTTCATTGGGCTGCCACTTGCTGTTAGCAAAAGCTTCAACACAGGAGCAGCAGAGCCGCATCGGAAACCAAACCGGCGGACGTGTGCTTTTGTTTCTGCACACCGATAATTTTGAAAGAGACTATCAAAACTTAATTGACCAGGATATAATTATTATAAGAGGAAAGTCAACAGAACAATACGGTACTTTGGCCGTATTTGAAGATTTGTATGGTAATCTTTGGGATTTGATACAACCTTTTGCTTCGCAACCATAAAATAAATGTAGCTGTTATGAAGCTCTGGCAAAAAAATATTGCATCACTCGAGGAAGTAGAAACTTTCACCGTTGGCAAAGACCGCGAGTTTGATTTACTGCTGGCACCTTATGATGTGTTAGGCAATATTGCTCATGCGAAAATGCTGGCAACAGTTGGATTATTAACTGACGAAGAAGCAGAACAACTGACCCAAGAACTAAGAGAAATTTATAAAATCATTCAGCAAACAGCTTTTAATATTCAGCCGGATGTAGAAGACGTTCATTCGCAAATCGAATTCCTGCTTACGCAAAAGCTGGGTGATGTTGGAAAAAAAATACACTCCGCACGCAGCCGCAACGATCAGGTATTGGTTGATGTAAAGCTTTTTTTGCGAAGCGAAATAGAAAATACTGTACTTGCTGTTCAGTCACTGTTTCAATTATTAATCAATAGAAGTAATGAACTGAAAGATGCTTTATTGCCCGGCTATACGCATCTTCAATTAGCCATGCCATCTTCTTTTGGTTTGTGGCTGGGCGCTTATGCAGAAAGCCTGGCAGACGATATCATTACCATAAAAGCAGCGTATGATATCGTCAATAAAAATCCGTTGGGTTCTGCCGCTGGGTATGGTTCTTCATTTCCTATCAATCGAACATTGACTACAGAACTCTTAGGCTTTTCCGATTTAAATTATAACGTGGTTTATGCTCAAATGGGTCGCGGCAAAGCCGAGCGTATTACTGCTTCTGCATTGGCGAACCTGGCAGATACGTTAGCAAGATTGAGCATGGATGCCACGCTATATCTCAATCAAAATTTTGGCTTTATTTCTTTTCCGCCCCAATTGACTACCGGTAGCAGCATTATGCCGCACAAAAAGAATCCTGATGTGTTTGAATTGATCCGTTCTTATTGCAACCGCATCAAAGCTTTGCCAAATGAGATCATATTGATGACAACGAACTTACCATCGGGTTATCACCGTGATTTGCAGTTGCTGAAAGAGCATTTGTTTCCCGCTTTTCAAACATTGCGTAGCTGCATTGAGATGATGGGTTTGATGATTAGCAATATGGAGGTAAAGAAGGACATTTTAAACGACGAAAAGTATAAGTATTTATTTAGCGTGGAAGAAGTAAATAAACTGGTTGTACAAGGCATTCCTTTCCGTGATGCGTATAAAAGAGTGGGACTGGCTATTGAAGATAACAACTTTACTTATTCAACCGGCATCAATCACACGCACGAAGGAAGCATTGGTAATTTGTGTAACGACAAAATAGAAGCAAATATGCAAAAAGCAATTGACAGCTTTCATTTCGAAGATTACCACAAAGCATTTAATAAGCTGCTGGAACAATTATAAACTATAGATTATTAATTGTAAATAATCAAAGGTTTCACAAAGGGGCAATCCACAATTAATAATCTATAATTCATAATCAAAACTCTATCCCTTATAGGTTACTCTCCATATTGTGTTGCCACTATCATCTGCAACTAATAAAGAGCCATCCTGCAGCACTGTTACATTCACAGGTCTGCCATACACTTTGCGATCTTTTTCATCCGCAATAAAGCCGGTCATAAAATCTTCCGGCTTGCCAGGCACACCATTATTGAAGGGAATAAATACAATCTTATAACCACTCAATGTAGATCGGTTCCACGAGCCGTGTTCGCCAATAAAAGCGCCGTTCTGATATTTTGCAGGAAAGACATTGCCTGTATAAAAATGTACGCCCAAGGCAGCGCAATGCGGGTCCAACGCCACATCAGGCACAATAGCTTTTGCTACCATATCGGGTCGCTGCTTATCTTTCATTCGTGGGTCTTCATGGTTGCCATAATAGCTATACGGCCAGCCATAAAAGCCGCCTTGTTTTACACTGGTAAAATAATCCGGCACCAACTCATCACCCAGTTCATCACGCTCATTTACCACTGCATATAAATTTCCGGTAGAAGGTTGTATCGTAATACCGGCGGGGTTTCGCAAGCCACTGGCATACACATGTTCACCACTGCCATCAAGGTTTACTTCCAGTACATCGGCACGGCGGATTTCATTTTCCATCCCATGCTCCGCCACATTGCTGCCACTGCCCACGGCAATGAATATTTTGCTGTTGTCTTTGTTGGCAATAATATTTCTTGTCCAGTGATTGTTATAGCCGCCAGCGGGCAAATCCACTATTTTTTTACCGGGAGCTTTCATAAGATTATCCTCTGCATTATAAGGATAACGCCACAAGCCATCGGTATTGGCTACATAAAAATCATTGCCTATAATCACTACACCATACGGCTGATTAAGCCCGGCGAGATAAACGGAACGCTGGTCGGGAATGCCGTCTTTATTAGTATCCCGAAGCAGCGTAATCCGGTTTGCACTGGTGCCAAGACGCTGCGATTTCCCTTTGCCGTTGATGTCAACCACCGCCTTCTTTATTCCTTTTACTTCTGTGTTCGACTCCACCACAAACACATCGCCGTTTGGCGCCTGATACACATTGCGCGGGTTCACCAGGTCTTTTGCATAAGCGGTTACTGTAAATCCTGCCGGAACAACTGGCGTTTTATCCTGTGGCCAGCCAATTACATCACAATAAACGGAAACAGATTTAGTAGCATAAGGTGCTGGTAGATTTAACTTCTGAGATGCAGTAGCAACCGTATCGGCTTTGTCTTTATTCTCTTCTTTCTTCTGTTCCTGATTATTGCAGGCGGCACACATCATCAGCATTACAGCAGCCATCATCCAATAATATTTCATAGTCTCGTTTAAGAGGCTAACCGGCAATTGTAGTGCCATGCGTTAATTAGAACAGGAAGGCTGAACCGCAATGCAATTCGGTGTTTTGCACGAGCTGCTCCGCTACTGTAATAAAGTTCATGCTAGAATAAATATGTGATGAATAGCCTTATTGAAAATCGTTACTGAGTAAAAAAAAATGGCAGGCGCAAATAAATGTATGTTTTACATTAAAGCGGATATTAGATAATACTGGCTTACTTTGTTTTCTTCGATAACGGCAGATTATTATAGAAGAAAATATTGAACTGGTTGCGGTGCGTGCGTTCCAGCGATTGTGTCATGAAGCCCGTTTCTACCTTAAAGTTTTTATTGATAACATAGCCAATGCCGCCATACAAGCGGTTCCGGTCGAAGATGGCGGGCTTTGCGTTTAAGAACACTTCGTCATATGCTGAGAGGTAGAACGTTTTATCACTCATTGTTGCATGGTTTAAAGGAACATTGAACGATAGAAAATAACGGAACCGCACACGGAAATTGTCAGGCAGAAAACGTTCTTCAACTCTGTAGCGGTGCTGGATAAAAACCCGTTTAAAGTTCTGCCGCGTAATGAATTGTTCGTAAATCCGATGCTCGTTGGTGCTTACTGTTTCGTCATCGGAATTGGCTATGTAGTTACGCGATCTTGCATAAGCATAACCGAGCAATACATTGTTGTTGTTATCCGATAAGTTATAACCAATACCGGTTCTCACCAGAAGCTGTTGCATATCGCCGATGAAATTGTAGTTGCGGTATTGCACTTCGTTCCACCAATTCCATTTGCTGTTGATTTTTTGATTGCCGAAATAAATGAACCAGTTCCCGATATCGCTTTTCTGTGCCGATGCAGAGCCATTGCCAATAAAAAAACTAACCAATAAAAACAGAGTACTAAGTGTTTTGTAATTCATAAGAGGCGCCATTTGTAGTGTTTTATAGGTTTGATAAAAAGCTTCAGTTGAGCTGGCATTGTTTATCGCCGCCGGCAAAATAAGACCACTGGCTGAAACATCGCTGCGCAAAACGGAAAAATGTCATCTAATCTTAAGTTGATACACATAAAGCAACAAAGTGTCTCATCTTACTTATATCGTTTTTGGACACAGGCGATCTGTTGATAGCTGGTATAAAAAACTTCCCTATAAAATGATGGAAGCTTCGATCATTACTTATTTTCATGTTATCAAATGCCGTATACTATGAAGACGAACTGCTCTTCTTATCCTCATTATTACTATTTTGTTTTATTCCTCTTGTTCTTTCTTCTTTCGTGCCGAAATACAACTCACCCAGCCAATACATCATCAGATAAAAATAATAGCCTGACCGATGCACAAAAGCACTTGCCGGAGAATGCATTGAAAGGACTAACGGTTGCCAAAGACCTGGAAGTGCACACATTTGCTACAGAGCCGATGCTCAAGAACCCGACCGATATAGATGTGGATGAGCGCGGCCGGGTTTGGGTGAATGAAGCTTATAATTATCGGCCTGCCATCAATGGCAATCCGGTAAATGCTTTGGGCGACAGAATTATGATACTGGAAGATACAAACGGCGATGGCAGAGCCGATACGGCAAAAGTGTTTTATCAAAGCCCGGATTTAGATGCACCGCTTGGCATTTGCGTGTTGGGCAATAAAGTTATCGTATCACAAAGCCCTTATGTGTGGATATTTTATGATGACAACGGCGACGATAAAGCCGACCGCAGAGAGATATTATTTCAAGGCATCAGCGGCGAGCAGCACGACCACGGTGTGCACGCATTTACGTTTGCTGCTGATGGTAAACTATATTTCAACATGGGCAATGCCGGTGAACAGTTGCGCGATAAAAACAACAAACCGGTGCTTGATCAGGATGGCGATCCGATAGATAAAAAGAAGTATAAACAAGGTATGGTGTTTCGCTGCGATATAGATGGCTCGCATGTAGAATGCCTGGGGCAGAATTTTCGCAATCCTTATGAAGTAGCTGTGGATAGTTATGGTACTATGTGGCAAAGCGACAACGATGATGATGGCAACCGCGGCACACGCATCAACTATGTGATGCAATACGGCAATTATGGTTATACCGATGAGATGACGGGCGCAGGCTGGCAGGCAAATCGCACCAATGTAGAAGATTCCATTCCCTTAAAGCATTGGCATCTGAATGATCCTGGCGTAGTGCCGAATTTATTACAAACATTTGCCGGCTCACCTACCGGAATGTTGGTGTATGAAGGCAATCTGTTACCCAAAGAATTTCATGACCAGCTCATTCATTGCGATGCCGGAACTAACGTAGTAAGAAGTTACACTGTTGGTAAGAATGGCGCAGGCTACAAAGGGAGCATTATCAATATTTTAAAAGGAGAACGGGACCAATGGTTTCGCCCGGCCGATGTGTGTACGGCACCTGATGGTTCTCTCATTGTGGCTGACTGGTACGACCCCGGCGTGGGCGGTCACCAGGCGGGCGACCAGGTGCGCGGCAGAATCTATCGCGTAGCGCCGTCATCAGCTTCTTCTTACACTATTAAAAAAGAAGATTACAGCACGCCGCAAGGTGCGGTTGCTGCCTTGCAGAATGCTAACTTATCAGTGCGTTATCACGCGTTCACAGCCTTGCAAAGCATGGGCAGCAGTGCCACGCCAGCATTAGAAAAGTTATGGCAAGATAAAGCTGCCGACCCGCGTATGCGCGCCCGTGCGTTTTGGGTGTTGGTGAAGATGAAAGGAGCGAATACTTCGCAATACATTAATGAAGCCACGAAAGACAATAACCCAGATTTGCGCATTACAGGCTTACGTGCAGCGACCGAGTTAAAGAGTAATGTAACTGGCGTTATAACTGCGCTCCAAAACGATCCCGATGCAGGAGTTAGACGCGAATGTGCACTGGCTCTGCATCACAACCATTCACCCGAAGCAGCGGCTTTATGGGCTTCGCTCGCTTCGCAGTACGATGGCAAAGACCGCTGGTATTTAGAGGCGTTGGGCATTGGCGCAGATAAGCAATGGGATGCGTTTTTTACCGCTTATTTATCTAAAGTAAACGACCCGTTGTCTTCTTCTGCTTCGCGTGATATCGTATGGCGTGCAAGAACCCCCAAAGCGTTGCCTTATCTAAGCCAGTTGGCTTTGGATAATAATATTGCCATACACGACCGGTTGAAATATTTCCGTGCCTTTGATTTTACCAGTGACCCTCTAAAAGAAAAGATTTTATTGTCTATGCTGCCGAATCATACTGCTGACAGTGTAGGAGTAAACAAGCTTGTGCTTCATGCACTAAATAGCAAGTCGGTGGCGCATTCGCCGGTGGCGCAAAAAGTATTAACTAATGTGTTGCAATCGGTGAATGGCACTGATGAATACATCGAGTTGGTAAATCGCTATGAAGTGAGTTCACAGAACCCCAACCTTTTGCAGTTAGCCATGAACAGACAGGAGAATAATGTGGGTAAGAACGCGGCTGGTTTGTTGTTGCAACTTCACGGTGATGTGCTTGCCTGGAACATCATCAATGGAAAAGATACAACGCAGCAGACCGCTTTATTAAATGCTCTGGCAGGCGTTGGCAGCAAAGAGTCAGTGGATATGTTGCAGCGTATCGCTTTATCTAACAAGTACCCGATGTCACTGCGTAAGAGTGCTGCCCATAAAATCGGCAATAGCTGGAGTGGCGAAGACCGTGTGCTCCAGCTATTAAAAGCAAAGAAAGTTCCTGCTGAGTTAATATCTGATGTAGTCGCCAGTGTGGATGGTGCATGGCGTGGTTCGGTGCGCAGCGAAGCAGCTATGTATCTGCCCGACCATGGCGCTGCTAAAAATGCGAAACCCGCACCCACAATGAAAGAGTTAGCCACCCTGAAACCAAACGCTGATGCCGGCTCTAAGGTATTTGTCAGTACCTGTGGTGTTTGCCATCAGGTAAATAATACCGGCAACGATTTTGGTCCGAAACTATCTGAGATTGGCAGCAAATTGCCCAAAGAAGGTTTACTCGATGCCATTGAACATCCTTCTGCCGGCATTAGTTATGGCTACGAAGGATGGAATATCAAAATGAAGGACGGCTCTACATTATCCGGCATTTTAGCCAGCAAAACCGAAACGGATATCGACTTAAAAATGCCCGGCGGCAACCGCAAGCTCATCAAAACCGCAGATGTATTGGCGATGACCGAAATGAAGGAAAGTATGATGCCGGAAGGTTTATATCAAAGCTTGTCGCAGCAGGATTTGGCGAATCTGTTAGATTATTTGGAAGGGTTAAAGAAGTAGTAAAATACAATCGTAAACAAAACAGCCGCAGAACTTTTTCTGCGGCTGTTTGCTTGTATCTTATTACGTGTATTCTCTTTTACTTCTGGGCAGGCGGTGCGCTTTGCTGCTGTTGCTGACGTTGTTGCTGCATCTGCTGCTGAAGTTGTTGCATTTGTTCGGGAGTAAGACCATTCATGCCATTGCCACTCATGCCCTGCGGCTGCGCCGGCGTATCTTTTACGTCTTTAATTTCAACATCAAAAATCAGGGTAGCATTCGGCGGAATTTCGCCATCGCCACGCGCACCATAGCCTAACGAAGAAGGTACATAAATTTTGCCTTTCGCACCTTTATGGAAGTAAGGCAGCGCTTCTTCCCAGCCAGGTATCACCCTGCCTGTACCCACCGGTACTTCAATCGGGTCGGTGTGATGTTTGGAAGAATCCATGTTGGTATCGAATACTTTGCCGCCATCCTGCAGGTAACCTTTGTACATAATTACCGCTGTTTTGCCGGAATCAATTTTTACCGCCGGATCGCCGGGTTCGTCTATCTGTACAAAAGCGCCGTTCTTTGTTTTCTGCGCTTTAATGCCTTTTTTAGTGATGTAATCCTGCAACGCAGCTGTTTCCTTTGTTTTTAAAGCGGCAGTTTCAGCATCATAATCGGCTTTAATCATGTCTTCCTTCGCAAACGTTTTCAACACGGTAAAATGACCTTTGATCATACCGTTACGGGTAAACATAGTATTGTAGTCCGGAATAAGACCGCGCTTCTTCAACGTATCGATACTGATGCTGAACTCAACGCTGTCGCCCACTTTGCATTTGGGCATCACTTCCATAAAAGAATACGCTACCTGCGCACCGGTATCTACCCTGCCATAGCCCGGAAACTTACCATAGGTGGTATTCAGCAGAGAATCTTTCGGCATGAGCCTCAACTCGATGTTGAACTTTATAAACTCGCCTACTTTCACGGGTGCGCCGCCTTTGCTCGATACAATTCTGTAAACAAGACCTGACGGCGTTTTATCATAATTCGCTTTGCAAGCTACGGTGGACAGCAGGGCAACAGAGGCCACTGCAAAAAGAAGATGTTTCATTGCTGTTTGTGTTATTGTAATTGCGCTTCGTATTCCTGAAGCACGGATTTAAATTTTTCTACATTGTTCTGCAACGTGTCGCTGCTTCTGCCGCCGGCTGCATTCTTGTGCCCGCCACCTTCAAAATGCAGGCGTGCAAACTGGTTCACATCAAAATCGCCTTTGCTGCGGAAACTCCAGCGGCGTTCTTCCTCGCGGTCTATCAGCAGCGCGCCCAGCTTGATGCCTTCAATGGAAAGCAGGTAGTTTACCAAACCTTCTGTATCGCCGGTCCTAATATCGAACGCTTTTAAATCGCTTTTGGGTATCGCCATCATCGCGGTGTTGTATTCGTACAATACATCCAGCCGGTTCAATAACGCATTACCAATAAAGCGAAGCCGGTTCTCCAGAAAGTTATCAAACACATGTTCGTGAATAAGTGTATGATTAAGCCCCAGCTCTTTACAATGCGCTACCATCTTATGCACCGAAGCCGTGGTGGATGGAAAGCGGAACGAGCCGGTATCCGTCATCACGCCCGTGTACAGGCAAGAGGCAACATCAAGATTGAGGTTTGCCGTGTGACCGGATTCGATGATAAAATCATACACCATCTCGCTTGTTGAGCTTTTATAAGGATTGGAGATGCCATGCGTAAACTGGCTTTCTTCCGGCCATTCGTGATGGTCTATCAACACCTTGGTAGCGCTGCTTTGCAGCAGCACAGGCTCTAAATGTTTGGTGCGGTGCATGATATTAAAGTCAAGGCAAACAATCACATCGGCATCGGCTATGATGGCGGTTGCTTTATCGCGGTACATTTCAAAATCAATCACCTTATTACAACCTGGCATCCATTTTAAAAAATCAGCCCAGTTGGTAGGAGAGATTACAGTTACGGTATGCCCCAGCTGAACCAGGAAATGATACATGCCCAGAGCTGAACCCATGGCATCGCCGTCGGGCTTCTGGTGCATGGTTACAACGACCTTCTGCGGTTGATTGAGTTGAGGATAAAACGCCGTGATTGGTTGCATAGAAACGGCGGCAAAATTGCGAGTTTGAGGGCAGACGCTCAAATAATGTTTCGTTATAAGATAGGGAAGATATAGAACACTGATTAACACGGACTGCGTGCACGGATGAGAAAGGATTATCTGAGCTGGGATTATCCGGATGAATAAATAGGACAGCACGGCATTGAACAGTCGTTATTATCCAATAGAATGTACGCATACTTTACTCTAATCTTCAATCTTACCTATTGAATATTAAATCCTTTCTTATCCGTGCACGCAGTCCGTGTTAATTCGTGTTCTATATTTCATTCGCGTTCCATCCATCACAATCATCTCCTGTATTCTCCCCAAAACCCTGCTATATTTGACCCACGAAAACGTTGTACTATGACGATTCTTCAATTGGATAACCTGAAAAAATATTATTCCACGCAAAAGGCGGTTGACGATATCAGCTTCAGCATAGAGCAGGGAAGCATCTTTGGTTTATTGGGCCCGAACGGCGCCGGCAAAACCACACTGCTGCGCATGATTACGGGTATCTTTTATCCTGATGAAGGCACGATAACTTTTGATGGAAGACGCTTTGACCCGGCGAATGACATTGTAAAGATTGGCTACATGCCCGAAGAGCGCGGCTTATATAAAAAAATGAAAATCGGCGAGCAGGCATTGTACCTGGCACAGCTTAAAGGCCTGAGCAAAAGCGATGCAATGCAGAAAATAAAATACTGGTTTGAAAAACTGGAAATGCAAAGCTGGTGGAACAAGAAAACCGAAGACCTTAGCAAAGGCATGAGCCAGAAGCTGCAGTTTGTAACCACCGTTTTGCATCAGCCGAAACTGATTATTCTGGATGAGCCATTCAGTGGTTTAGATCCATTAAATGCAAGCCTTATTAAAGACGAAATTTTCAACCTTGCCAAACAGGGCAGCACCGTTATTTTCAGCACGCACCGTATGGAGCAGGTAGAGGAAATCTGCGACCATATTGTGCTGGTGAACTTGGGGCGTAAAGTGCTGGACGGAACGGTGAAAGGCATCAAGCAACAGTTTAAAGAAAACCTGTTCAGCATCAACCTGACTACTATGCCCGCAACCCTTGTGAGCGCTGCGTTTGAAGTGGTGCATCAAAATGAAAACCGCCTTACTGTGAAGATCAATGAAGGCTATAAAAGCAACGATGTGTTGCAACACTTTATTCAGCACGGCAGCCTCATCGAATCGTTCAACGAAATACTGCCTTCGCTCAACGAAATTTTTATCCGTGAAGTAGAAGGCAGCGGTGCCATTACACGTTCTTTTCAAACTGTTTCTAATTAATTACTGCTTTAACTGATGTTATGAATAAAATCTGGTTAATTATTCAAAGAGAATACCTGAGCCGCGTGCGCAACCGCACGTTTGTGATTACCACTTTATTAGTGCCTATTTTATTTGGTTTGCTTATTGGCGGCACTACGTATTTATCTATTAAGGATCAGCTTAAAAATGTAACGGTAGCGGTTAAAGATAACAGCGGTGTATTTACCAACAACCTGAGCAATACCGATAATGTTACCTTCCGTTTTGTTCCCGGCGTTGACTCGAGCAACTATGCAGATAAAGGCTACGATGCGTTGCTATACATTCCTTCGTTTAACCCCGAGAAACGAGACAATTATACTCTTTACAGCAAAGAAGCTATTAACGACGGCTCTAAAGGTAATATAAAAGATAAGATGAACGAAGTGATTGAAAACAAGCTGCTGCAGGATGCCGGCATTCAGAAAAGCCAGTTGGATTCTATACATCAGCAGTCGCAGATCACTACACTAAACACGCACACCAGCGATGGCACCAATAAGAGCGATGACAAGCGCGACATTGCAAAACTGGTAGGCTATGTGTGCGGTTTTCTTATTTATCTCACCATGTTTATTTATGGTATGATGGTGATGCGCGGCGTGATGGAAGAAAAGACCAACCGCATCGCCGAAGTGGTGGTGTCCAGCGTAAAGCCGTTTCAATTGATGGCGGGTAAGATTATTGGTATCGGTGCGGTAGGTCTTACCCAGTTTTTAATATGGGTCTTATTAATTGTTGCGGTTGTTAATGCCCTACCATTGTTTATATCTTCGCATACGTTGCACGAGGTGCAGCAGGCGCAGCAAAGTCGCGCCGGTATGCCGGGCGGCGGTATGACGGCCGATGAAACTTCGCATGCCTTCAGCGGAATTCAGAGCATTATGGGCGATTTGCAAATCGGGTTGCTGCTGGTTTGCTTTGCTTTTTACTTTTTAGGTGGCTACCTGTTTTATGCAGCTTTGTTTGCTGCTATTGGCAGCGTGGTAGAAGATGTGCAGAACTCGCAAAGCCTTACTCTGCCCATTACAATGCCCATTATCTTTTCTTTCTTTATTATGAACATGGCGGTGCAGAATCCAGATTCTTCTTTAGCGGTTTGGGCAAGCATCATTCCTTTCAGTTCTTCTATGGTGATGATGGCAAGGCTGGCATATGGTGTGCCGGACACAGTTCCTTACTGGCAATTAGCGGCAAGTATGCTGAGCCTGATTGCCGGCTTCCTGTTTACGACATGGCTGGCAGGTAAAATTTATCGGACAGGCATTTTGCTGTATGGTAAAAAACCAAGCTGGGGACAGATGATGAAGTGGGCATTCCGGAAGGCGTAAAACTGTTGATAGATGATGGTTGATGGATGATAGTAAATATAAGTCAATGCTATCATTTTTTAGCCATCAACTACCAACCACCATCTATCAACTTAAAACAAATGAACGAACAACTCCAATACATGCAGCAAGCCGTAGAGCTGTCTGCCCTTGCCATCCATAAACATGAAGGCGGACCATTTGGTTGCGTCATTGTAAAAGAAGGAAAGGTGGTTGGGCGCGGCAACAATAAAGTTCTTCTTACCAACGACCCGACTGCACATGCCGAAATTGTTGCTATCCGCGATGCATGCTCACATTTGCAAGCCAATACACTCGATGGTTGCGAGCTTTATACCAGTTGCGAGCCTTGTCCCATGTGCCTGGCTGCTATTTACTGGGCGAGAATCAGGAAAGTCTATTATGCCAATACCGCTGCAGACGCAGCTCGCATTGGTTTTGATGATGAAGCTATCTACCGGGAGCTAGCAAAGCCGGAAGAAGAGCGTTTATTACCGATGGAAAACTTGGGACGTGAAGAGGCTATCAAAGTATTTAATGAATGGCACGAAAAAGAAGACAGGCAATTATATTAACGGGCACCGCAAAGACGCGAAGAATTACATTACTAAACTTCGCGTCTTTGCGCCTTCGCGGTGAATAATTAATAATCAAAATAGGTATTGAACAAACCCGTTTTAATGCCCAGCGAAAACACAAATTCAGATTGGTGAACATCTACACCCGTGCGGCGGTGATAGAGTGTATTTAATTCAATACTCAATCGGTTTCTGGGATTGATAAGATAACCTGCCGTTAACTGGTTGTAGTAATAATGATGTTTGCTTCCCTGCGTGGTAAAGGAGCCAAAGCCGCTTCCTAAGTGAGTTTGATTTCCAAAAATATCATCACCGGCTGCTACACCCGGCTCTGTATCGCCTTCGCCGCGAATAGTATATAAGTTCTCTAAACTGCCATACCAGCGGGCATTGCTGTAATTAAAGATTGAAATGAACTCATGAAAATTCGCCCCGAACGGATCGGTCAGCGATTGGTAATAATGCGAGTAATTCAGGCTCACATTATTGCCCACGCCATGTCCATAGGTATAGGGTCGCACGCCGTTCCATTCCAGCCGCCAGCTCAGGTTTTTTACACCGAATACATCGTTGTTCCAAAGCCCGAGCTGCAGGGCATACTTGTTTCCATAAAATTGTTTTTTCTGCTCGCGCGATAAACTGATGTTGATGTCATCAAGCGCAAGCTGACCATACAAGAATCCTTTTTTGCAAATGTTGTATTTAAAGTTGAAACCAACCATCGCATTGTCCGGCGAGCCGATGGAAAACTCCAGCGGGCGCAGGAAGATTAAAGGATTGGCATACGTAACGTCGAAGCCACGGTTGAAGTTGGTGTCTTTGGCAAGAGACGTAACATTATCAAACAAGGCTAACTGGAACTTGTTGGAAAAGTTGATGCCCAACTGGTGCGTAACGCTGAACTTGGGCTGCGATTTACCATTCACCAGATACCAGAATTTATTTTCGTAGCGGTTATACAGCACATTATAGGTGATCTTCCAGAAGCGCGCTTGTAGCCTTAAGTAAGGTGAGTTGAACGCATTATCAGATAATTGTAAACTGCGGTAGCCATCACCCAAAAACTGCTTGCCAAAACCCGCCGAAGCCAAAAAATGTTGCGAAGGAATATAAGTAACATTAAAACTGCCATTGGAGTATTTGAAGCGATGATAATCTTTAACGGTTGCCACATTGTTGCCGGGCACAATGTTGCGCCTGTTGAAGATCACACTATCCACATAAAACGGGAACTCGTTGCTGTAAGCCGCAAAGTCGGCATTGATGGAAAGCTTGTTGTTGATAACAGCCTGCAACCGCACGCCCAAAGCACCGCTTGTTAGCGTGTCTTTCTTCCCGTTGGCACTGGCTCTTCCATAGCTGCCTTCCACAAAAGGATCGAGCGTAAAACTGCTCTTGCCTTTGCCCGCTTTTATCCAGTTATCATTGTACAAACGATCAATAAACTTCGATGTAAGAGAAGGTGAAGCAATACCAAACACACTATCTATTAAATCGGTTTTTTGCAACTTGTTCAGCGATTGCAGCTCCAGCCAGTTCATCGCGCGAAAGCCGGTAAAGATTGAAGTGTCAGAATGAATAATCAGTTGGTTCAAACGGTTCTGCACCGATTGGTTTAACGGTATCTGCTGGGCTTTGCAAAGTCCGCAGACAAGAATAGATAGTATCGTGATAAAAAAGAAGCGCATGTAATGTTTTTTAGAATGGAACTGCCCCAATTAAAAATCGTAAACTAAGTTTCTGAACGACATACGCACACCAATGTAAGCCTGTTCGTCTTCCCATTGGTGGATGCTATTCTTTTCCCTGCGATAAGTGAAGCCACTTTCTAAACGCAGGTTGGTTTTGGGGTTTAAAACATAGGCCACTCGCAAGTCGCCATAGTAAATATTCGTCTTTACACCTTGTGTTGTGGTGATGTTTCCCGAGGGATAAGCAGTGCTTCCATTCAATGGATTGCTGCCATAATTAATAATGCCATTCGCTGAATCTAAACCTTGTTTCGCCACAAACGCTTCCAGGCGAAACCACCAATTTTTATAGTGGTAATCCGTTACGCCGATTAGCTCCGTAAAGTTTGCGCCGAGCGGGTGCGCCAGTGGCAGGTTGGCATGTGCGTACGCTGCATGAGGATTGGCAGAACTGTAGGTGTAAGGGCGCGCCGTATTGAACTCCAGCAACGCATTCCAGTCCTTTACTTTCAGGAAATCCCAAAAGCGGGTTCCTACTTGTATCGCATAGCGGTTGTCGGCATCGCTGCCCGTTTTGTCCAGCGCCACCTGACTATATAGATTCGCATTGCGCAGATAAGTGTATTTCAAATTCAAACCGATCAACTCGTTGTTATCAATTCCACTTTTTGATTTGCCGGAATGCGCAAAAATAATGGGGCTGGCATACGTAGCATCTATATTGCTGTTCTGATATAAGTTACTGCCCGACCACGTAACGGCATCAAACAAACCGGCAGAAAATTTCTTTGTAAACTGGTAATCGAGCAGATACGTTTGCGCCCATTTGCGCGAAAAGCCAAACGCATAATAAGGTGTGCCGGCCAGCTGGTTCAGTCTCACTATGTATTGCGACCACATCACCGAATACTGCAGTTTGCCAAACGTAAGCGCCGTTCGGAAATAAGGATAATTAATTGACCAATCCGACAATAGCAGCGAGCGATAACCATCGCCAATGAAATTGTGGTTGTAACCCAGATCGAACAGCAGATGCTTGTTGGGCATATATACCAGGCGTGCGGTGGAATAATTAAAGTCGAAGCCTGGTCCGTCGCCCTTTGCATTCTTATAATTTGCCTGGTGCGGTATTACCTGCGTAATGCGAACCAAACTATCCACATACGCCGGAAATCGCCCCTGGTTCTCGTAGAAGTTGGTTTCGAAATAAAATTTATCACCGATGTTGCCGCTCACCTCGTAGCCGCGCGTGTTCATCATCGGCACTTTATAGGTTTGCGTGCTGGCATTGGGCGGGTTAATAGCACGGGTATTATAACCGATGGTTTCATCCACAATAATATCCGCATAAAGGTTGAAGCCCGGCTTTTGCACGCTCAGCAGATGCTCTTCAAAAAACTTGCGTCGCAGCCAGCTATGGTTCGATGGCTGTACAGTGCTGTCTGTTAGCAGCACCGGCTTCCAGGCAGTATGTGCAATCGTATCGTTTCGATACAATTGATCTATGTATAGCTGCCGGCTTGCAGTGAAAGCGGCATCGCTTTGAGCAAACGATGCGGCAGCCACCAGTAAGAAAGCAATGGATAAGAAAACGTTTAGCAATCCCTTCAAAGCAGTATGTTTTATATAAGTGCAAGGTTAGCAAATTATTGTTAATTGAATATGGCAATGGTGAATTGATGTGCGGGAACACATCTTCGTTCCATTCATGCATTGCAGCAAACTCTTATAACGATGCTTAATAAACATAAACAACCCACACTTACATTTGCTGATACCACATTTGCAAACCTTTCAATTCGCGCTTTTGAAACGATTATCTCTGGCTGTAACCATTTGCCTTCTGCTTTCTTCCTATGCCAATGCACAGGCAACTAACGATACTTCCAGCACAAGCCACTACCGCAATACCATCACTCAATTCTTCAACTTGCAGGCGGGTGTGCATTATATCTACCAAACGTCCATCAGTTTGGATGGTGCTTCTGTTGCGTGGAGTGCTGATAGCAGCGAAGCTCAAATCATTCGTGCGACTTCTGCATCAAATCCGAAAAAGCAAATACACATTACTGCTTCTGCATCCAACAAACCTGCAAATGAAATAGAACCGCAATGGTCGCCCTCCGGAAAAGAACTGGCTTTCTTATCTGATGCCCAAACGCCTGGCCAGCTTCAGTTGTATATAGCTGATGCCATAAGTGGTGCTTTGCACACGAAGCAACCGCTTACGCATTGGGATGGTTATGTATCGCATCTTCACTGGTCGCCCGACGGCAACTATCTCAGCGTTCTGTATGTTCACAAATCTACCCGCGAGCCTTCGCCTATGGCAGCCGAAGACCGCGCTACGGGCATTATTGATTCAATGGCAAACACCAATGTGCAGCGCATCGCCATCATCAACCGGCAAACCGGCGAGATGAAGGAAGTCACGCCAGAAGACCTATATGTGTTTGAATACGATTGGTCGCCCGACAGCCATCAATTCGTTTACAACGCTGCGCTGCCACCCGGCGATGACAACTGGTATATCTCTAAAATCTATAAGCAAAGTATCAACGCAAACGACACGGTTCTTCTTTACAAACCGGCTTTTCAAATTACAATTCCACGCTGGAGCCTTGATGGTAAAAATATTGCCTTCATTGAAGGGTTGATGAGCGACCAGGGCGGCAGCGGCGGCGAAATTTTTATGATGGATGCCGATGGTAAAAACAAAAGGAACCTCACGCCCAACCGGCGCTCTACGCCTTCGTGGTTTGCCTGGAAGAAGAATGGTAATTTGATTTTTACAGAGTTCACAGGTGGCTCTACAGCCATCAATCTGTTGAATGTAAAAGACGGCACTATACAACCGGTCAGCAAAGGCGAAGAATACCTGCGCGCGGGCAACGAAGAGATGAGCTTAGCCGTGGGCGAAAACAAAAAAGGCATTACCTACGCCGTCATCCGTTCTTCATGGAATAACCTGCCCGACGTGTGGGTGAGCAACACGAAACAGTGGACACAGGTTTCTCATCTCAACGATAGCATCCGCAAGCCCTTTCTTCGCGCCCAAAACCTTACCTGGACAAGCGAAAACCAACCTGTGCAGGGCTGGCTCCTTTATCCGCAGAACTACGATTCAACAAAAAAATACCCAATGCTTGTTTGCGTACATGGCGGTCCGGCATGGATCAGCACACCTACCTGGAGCGCGCCGGATTTCAACACCACTGTTTATCCGCAGTTTGGGTATTTTGTGTTCTTTCCAAACGCTCGTGGCAGTTATGGACAAGGTGAAGATTTCACGCGCGCCAACCGCCGCGACTGGGGCTTTGGCGACCTTCGGGATATAATAAGTGGTGTAGATTCAATTGTTGCAAAGCTTCCGGTAGATAACAACCGGGTAGGCATTTTAGGATGGAGTTATGGTGGCTCTATGGCAATGATGTCTGTTACACAAACAAACCGTTTCCGCGCTTCCGTATCCGGCGCGGGTGCGGGGGACTGGCTGAGTTATTATGGGCAAAACAGTATTGATAAATGGATGAATTCTTACTTCAATGTATCGCCTTACGACGACCCGGAGCCGTATCGAAAAGTGAGCGCGATGACTTATATCAAGAATGTAAAAGCACCAACTTTACTGTTAGTGGGCGAGCGCGATGGAGAATGCCCACCGCCGCAATCGTTTCAATACTGGCATGCGCTGAAAGAATTGGGTGTGCCCACGCAACTGGTGGTATATGCCGATGAAGGTCACAGCTTTTATAAGTATGAAGACATGATTGATGTAAGTGTGCGAACGCTGGAATGGTTTCAGAAATGGATGAAACCATAACCTTGCTTTCAGCTGCTTTAATGTTTATTCTTCTTTCTCTCCAAACGCAGCAATACTTTATCCGGTCGCAGTGTAATCAATGGCTTCATATGGGGCGCCTGCCCGCTGGGTACGATGTCAAACGTTTGCAAAAAAGAAAACAGAAAAAAGCACATTTCGGCGATGGCAAAATTATTTCCAATGCATAACCTGGGTCCCGCGCCAAAGGGAAAGAAATGCTTCGATTTGCCAAGCTTTGTATCTTCCAAAAACCGTTCGGGCATAAACGAAGAAGCTTGTTGCCAAAAACTTTCATCGCGGTGCAAGCCATAAAAGAAAGGAATCACAATCGTGTTTTTGGGATAAGAAAAACCATTGCATTCATCATCTTCTATCGCCACACGTTCTGTCATCCATGCTGCCGGATAGAGACGCATCCCTTCATTAATTGTCGCTTTCAGATAGTCGTTGTTGGGGCATTCAGCCACGGTTGTTTCTGTCAGCGATTCAGTTAGTTTATTCAGCACATCTTCATTAGTTGATAAGAGGTATAACAACCAGGAAAGTGAGTTGGCCGTTGTTTCGTGCCCAGCAAAAATGAGAATGAGCACCTCGTCTGTTACTTGGTCGTCGCTCATTGGTTCACCCGTGTCTTCATACCGGCTGGTCAGTAGCATATCCAGTAAGTCATCATACTGTTTATGACTCTTTCGCCTGTCGCTGATGATGCCGCCAATAATTTCCCGCACCCGTCCTGACTTTTTTAGTTGCGTTTCTTCTTCGCGCGTAAACGGATAAAGTAGCTTTCGCAGCGGTTGATTAATATCTTTAAACAGAAAGTCCTGCAGCTCGGTAAAGATAGCGCTGAGTTCTGCAATGATGCCCGGTGCCAGTGGAACGTCGAACAGCGATTGCAGCAATACCTGGAAGGAAAGCTGCTGCATCAACGGATATACATCTATTGTTTCATTTGTTGAAAAGAGTGCCAGCGATGACTCAATGGAAGCGATCATAATACTGTATAAACCCTGCAGTTTTTCGCGGTGAAATGCAGGCTGCAGCAACCGCCTTTGCCGCAGCCAGTACGCGCCATTCGACATAAGCAACCCGTTGCCAAAAAACTTCACCACTCGTTCCGTGGTCAGTTCCGATTTATTGTAATTTTTATGGTTCTCTTTTAAAACATGATTGATAAAGCCAGGGTCTTGCGTAATGATAAGCTTTCGCTTAGGTGTTAGCGAAGCGGTATAAGTGCCTCCAAACATCTCCATACTTTCCGTGATGAATTTGATGGGATCTTGCAGCACGCTAATAGAGCGAAGTGTTGTTTGTAGCAGTGAATAGCCATTGGGCAGGTGGTAGGGCTTCTCCTTCGTAGGCATCCGTTCTTTTTTAGGTAAAGGTAGGTATGGAAAAGTAGGTTGATACAATCTGAGCACAGTAGAAAATGAAATATTATAGCTTGATTAAATCGAATGCGCTAGTTGTCTTATAATTGTTACTTGCAGCAGTGATATTTATCTTTCAACAAACCAAATATAGCTATCCGAATAACAGAAGGCTGATTAATTACAGTGATCATACTAACTAATCATCCAATCCTTTTCCGGCAAGAATTGGTTGTCTATATTTTTCAATTCTTGCCTCGCGGGTTTTGACTTGTTTCGCTTGTGAAAAATGAAGCAGATACGCCTTTTGCCGTCCCGGTGTTAACGCATAGAAAGCAGTTTTCAAGGCAGCGTCGTTATCCAATTTGTTTTGAAATTCTTCGGGTATCTGAAATTCAGAAGTCTTTTTAAGCTGCACTTTCAAACCAGCTCTTTCTACTTCGATGGCTTCGTACACATAAGCTTTGATGACAGATTCCCTTTCTGTTATTTCTTCAATGCGGGTGAACCGTAACTGGCGCGCCGACTGCACGTTCTTGGTTTGCTGAACAAGAATGTTATGCGTATCCTGCAACAAAGCGCCTTTGAAAAAAAGGAGTGCGCAGTATTCTTTAAACATGTGAATCAATACAATGTTTGTTTCCTGAAATGTGTAACAAGGGCAACCCCACTTCAGTTCTTCTGTCAGTCCACAATCAAGAATGATTGTTCTTAATATTTCAATTTCCTTCTGCCATTGTTGAGCTTTGTCAAAATAAAAATCAACTTTCGGATTCATATACTGAACTTATTTTTCTTATTAAATGCAACAACAATGATATTGTTATGCGGTTTGCGATTTATGTTACTCTTTATTGATTCGCCGGAATCATCTTTTTATCTATAGGTCTGAAGTGCCAGGATATTATGGTTAGCACTAAAAGCAACAAGGCAGGGAATGTTTCATTTACAGAATTGCCGGCTGCGATATGTGAAATGATAGCGCCGGACATGGCAAAGAAAAAACCTGCATAAGCCCATTCTTTTATCAAAGGGGATTTGGGAATCAGCAGGGCTGCAACGCCTAAGATTTTCCAGATACCGATCACAATAAGAAAATAAATAGGGTAGCCTAAATGTGTAATCATATCTGCGCCGCCTTGCCCTTCTTTTGTTTGTGATAGTTGTACAACTCCGGTTGCAAGCATACCTAAGCAAAGCCAGAGCGTAGAAATCCAGTAGATGATTTTATTTCTCTTTGTCATACTGTATTATTTTAGTTTGCTTACAATGTTTTGTATCCGGTTATGCGCCATGTTAATACCTTGCGAAAACGGCAGCTTCAACACCTCGTCTCTTTGTGCAACCGATTCATAAATCACATGCATGTTCAGTTGGCTGGTGTTATCACCAAGCGATATAAAATCATACACTTCGAGCTGAACACCAAAAGGCGTATTCTCCATTTCGAAAGTGCGCGTGATTTTTTGGTTTGGGATAAACTGATGGATCACGCCATTAAACCTGTGCTTGTTTCCTTTAGCATCGGTCGTTTCAAACTGATAACTACCATGATTTTTACTTTCCAGCTTCAGCACTTTTGTTCCCATCCATTGTTCAACAATCTCAGGCTCTATATACGCCTGAAACAATAATTCCAGCGGCAAATCAAATTCTCTTGTTATCAATAGCTCCTGTTTGCCATCTTCCGCATTTACTTTTGTTTTTCGTTCCATAACGATTCTATTTTTTGGGTTTATATTTTTTCATAACGGTTTCCAGCTTTGTAAACCTGTCATCCCACATCGCCCGGAAGGGCTCAATAAAGTCAGCTATCTCTTTCATTTTTTTTGAATTGGTAGAGTAATAAATCTCTCTGCCGTTCTGCTTTTGCTGAAGTAGTTCACATTCCGTAAGTATCTGCAGGTGTTTCGAAACAGTGGGTCTCGCTGTGTCAAAATTGGACGCAATAGTTCCTGCTGTCATTGATTGCGAAGCAACTAAAAGAAGAATGGCCCGTCTTGTCGGGTCTGCGATGGCCTGAAACACATCCCGTCTTAAATTCATTATGTAGCTATTTGGCTACAAATATACGTGTAGCTATTTAACTACACAATTTTTATTTTCTTTCGATCTAATGTTATTTGAAAAAATTGAATAAATATGCTTACGACTCTTCTTATAAAACACTCAATGAAGCCCAGTTATAGATGGCTCCGATAAACAGATAATTGCAAAACAATAGTGTTATTAATAATACAACAGAAATAGAAACAGCGCAGATAAAATGCAGATGAAAGAATACCCGAAGGAGATAATAATTGAAGTTTTATTCTTGCCCAACGAATAGATAGGCGAAGACATTTGCAAAAATAATACAGCCTAATTCAACCTCTTCCTTCGCCTCACCACAATATAATATACGGGTATGCCCGCAAGCACAATCAGCAAGCCACGCATTGTAAAATCGGGGCGGTAAATAATCAGTGAAATACAGAAGATAGAAGCCAGCACCATGTATATAAAAGGCAGTACCGGGTAACCAAATGCCTTAAAAGGCCGCTCCGCATCCGGACGCTTCCGGCGTAGTATAAACACACCTGCAATCGTCACCACATAGAACAGCATCACCACGAAGGAAATATAATCCAGCAGGTCGCCATACTTGCCACTCAGACAGAGTAAGATAGCCACAAGACATTGCAGCCAAATACCATTTGCAGGCACAGCAGCTTTATTCAATTTGCCTGCACTGCGGAAGAACAAACCATCCTGCGCCATAGCATAATACACCCTTGCTCCTGATAACACCAAGCCATTATTGCAACCCAAATTTGACAGCATAATTAAAAACGCAATTACCACCGCCGAGCCGCCGCCAAAGATTTGTATTGCTGCCGCCACACCAACTCGGTTTTCGGCTGCAAAGGCAATGCTGCCTGTATCACCGGGACCGCTGCCTAAAGGAAGCACCGCGAGGTACATTACATTGCATAATACATACAGCGTGGTGACGATGAGTGTGCCCAGAAACAAACTCAGCCCCACATTGCGTTTTGGATTCTTTACTTCGCCCGCAATGAAAGTGATGTTATACCACGCATCGCTGGTAAGAATGGCGCCCACCATAGCAGCGGCAATAGCGCCAAATACCGCAAAGCCCTTTACCTCTGTCCATATATTGGTAGTGCCATTGTAGCCCGGCAGGCTCGCCGAATGGCGCAGAACGGCAAACGGATGTTGCCAGTTCGCATCCCAGGTTTGTTGGTTAAAAGCCAGCCCGAACCCACACACAATCAGCCCCAGCAGCATTAGCAGTTTTAGAATGGTAAGCACATCCTGCACAATCTTGCCCACCTGTATGCCGCGCGTGTTGATATAACTGAGCAAAACAATCTGCAGGATGCCGAACAGTTGCGCTGCAGATATGTCCAGATATTGGGTGTGAAGCAGAATATGACTCTCGCTTAAGGAAGGAAAAATGAAAGCAGCAAACTTGCTGAACGCTACGCCTACGGCGGCAATCATGCCGGTTTGTATCACGGTAAAAAAGCTCCATCCATACAGGAATCCTACCAATGGATTGTAAGCTTCTTTCAGATATACATATGTGCCGCCTGCTTTGGGAAACAGCGCACTCAGTTCCACAAAACTTAATGCCGCAGCCACCGTCATCAATGCTGTTAGTATCCACGCAAACAGGAGCCAGCCCGCGCTGCCCACATCCTGCACCATATAAGAACTCACAATAAAAATACCCGAGCCGACCATGCTGCCAGCGACAATCATGGTGGCGTCCAGCAATCCTAAACGGGGCTTAAAATGTGATTGCACTTCGTGTTCGTTCATTCGCGTGGCTTGTGCTATCGTTTCAAAATATTTGCTTCGCAATCTAAACCTATACGCAGGAAAAGGGGAGATTCCTTCGTATTTAGAAAAGAGAATATTTAAGAATCTCAGCCACGGCGCTTTTAAGTAAGATGAGAAAGCGTTGCTGCAACGGTTCACTTTTATCCAAACAGATCGCTTGCGTCAACAGCAGGCAGCACACATTATGACAAACATTACCCGCATACTGCTCCTTTTCCTTCTCCTTTTTTCTTCCTATATGCCAATGTTAAAGGCAGCGTCTATCCGGCTGCAGGCAAGAGATGCCGCGGCCTGGCTGCCGCAACAGACAGTGCAAGGTTCAATCAGTGGATTTTCGGCGAAACGGCTAACAGTTCACCAGGATAATAATACTTTTACTGTTGCTGTTGCAGCAAACCGCTCGTTTACGTTTTCGCTCGTGCTTCACGATGGCAACAACCGTATCTGGGTATCAGTAAACGATAATGGCAAACGGGTATCGTCTGATACCATCACATTACAATTAGGCTATCATCCGGCACCAGTCATTAGACCATTTGCAGTAGTGCGTGGTAATGCGGCAACACTGCACGCCACCGTTCTTTCCAATCCCTGGCAGAAGCTTCACTACCGGTGGACCGGTGATACACGAAACCCGACGCCGGCAAATATTTCCAATGCCGGCGATTCAGTGGCTGAAGTGCAGGTTCCCACCATTAATGGCATTTATTATTTCAACCTCGCTATAACCTCGGGCAAGGATACGGCACGTTTTCAAACCTACATCACCCGCACCGGCGCAACACTGCAAGCCTTTAACATGGATTCATCGTATTCGGGTTGGATAGAGGATGCAGTAATTTATGAGATAACGCCCTATGCCTTCGTAAAAAATGCAACGTATGATGACATCACGGCAAAGCTGCCGGAAATTAAAAGTATCGGCGTAAACACTCTTTGGCTGCAGCCTGTGTTTAAGTGCGATGAAGACGGCGGGCAAGGCTATGGTATAACAGATTATTTTTCGCTGCGCGATGACTTAGGAAGCGAAGACCAGTTACAACATCTTGTGCAAACGGCTAAAGCGCTGGGACTACGCGTGCTGTTCGATTTTGTGCCCAACCACACATCTATTCATCACCCGTATGCTGAAGATTGCGAAGCCTATGGCGTTACCTCGCACTATTACAGTTTTTATCAGCACGAAATGAATGATGGCGCGATGTACTCATCGCAATATCACAAAGACAAAAACGGCTTTGTTTATTATTTCTGGAACGACCTGGTGAACCTGAATTATGCTAACCCCGAAGTACAGCAATGGATGATAGAAGCTTGCAAGTATTGGGTTAAGAAATGGGATATAGATGGCTATCGCTTCGATGCTGTTTGGGGCGTAAATGCACGTCAGCCCGATTGGGCAAAACGGCTGCAAACGGAACTGAAGGTGATAAAGCCGGATGCGCTGCTGCTTGCTGAAGACAAGGGTTCTATGACGAGCACTTATACCAAAGGCTTTGATGCTGCCTTCGATTGGACGGTGGATACCGGCTGGGTATCGCAGTGGAGCTGGCAGTATGATTACAGCGAAAAAAACAACCGGCTCATTTTTAATTTTCCGGTAGCCAATAAACGCGGGCAATTGCTGCGCGATGCTTTGTTCCGCAACGGCGATTCTACTCATCTCCGTTTGCGTTTTATTGAGAATAATGATCTGCCCCGCTTTATTGCTTTGCTGGGTAAGGAACGCACCAAAATGGCGGCGGCACTCACCTTTGCGATGCCGGGCATTCCGCTTCTTTACAACGGGCAAGAGGTGGGCGTTACCACTACACCTTTGCGCAAAACGCCTACGTTTCAAAGCGGGCAAACTATCCAATCGGGCGATAAAGACAGCCTGTTTCCCTTCTATCAAAAGCTTACTGCAATCCGCGCCGCACACGCCTGCCTGCGAAGCGGCGCCATAGCAAACATTCCAATTTCGCCCGCTGCGATGGCTGCTTTCAGGCGCAGTAATGGAAAAGAAAATATTATAACAGTGGTGAACATGGATGAAGCTGCTGCGGAAGCAAAACTCGATCTTCGCAGTATGCTGAGTAACGGAGCGAATCGTTTTTCATTGACCGATTTAGTAAGCGGTGAAGTATTCAGTTATACAAATGTTGATGTTAGCAAAGTAGCACTGCCTATGAAGAGTTATAGCACACGTATTCTTCTGCTAGATGCAGCACAGAAAGACTGGGTGGTTTTGCAGGGAAAATAAAAGTCGTTTTTTTATTCTAATAAGCAGGCATGGATACTGTTTTTGATGTTATTGTGTTAGGGCTTGGCGCCAACGGTAGTTCGGCAGTGTATCATCTTTCTAAAACAGATTTGAAGATATGTGGCATTGACCGTTTTGCACCGCCTCACCCGTTCGGTTCCTCACATGGGCAAAGCCGTATCATCCGGCAGGCTTACCACGAAAGTCCTATGTATGTGCCGCTGGTGAAAGCATCTTATGTATTATGGAATGAGCTGGAAGAAGCCTGGGGAAATCAACTGTTCTTACCAACCGGCGGCTTAATGCTGGGCGCAGAAGAGGCAGGCGTAGTAAAAGGGGCGCAGCTAAGCGCCGAAACGCACGATATACCTTATGAATACTTAGAGAATAAAGACATCCGGCAACGTTTTCCTGCTTTGAAAGCAGGCAGCGAAACAGTAGGCATTTTAGAAAAGAACGCCGGCATCCTATTCCCGGAAGAATGCGTTCAGGCCAATCTTTCATTAGCCCAGGAAAGGGGCGCAACAATGTTATATAATGAGAAGGTAAAAGACATTAAACCTTCATTCAACAGCATTAATGTTATTACTGACAAAGGAAATTATACCACCCGCAAATTAATTGTGAGCGCCGGTGCATGGCTGGGTGAGCTATTGCCTGAATTACATCTGCCACTTGTGATAGAACGACAGGTGTTGTATTGGTATCAAAATACAAATCCGGCATTGCAATCAGCAGTGATGCCGGACGCCTTGCCCATCTTTATTTGGGAGTACGAAAAAGGCAAAACTTTTTATGGCTTCGCCGACCTGGGAGACGGCATTAAAATCGCCAACCATCATGCAGGTTTGCCGATACAGCCCGATCTGTTGTCGCAGGAAATATATGCTGACGAAAAAGCTGAAATGAACAACCTTGTGCAAGCGTATATCAATATCGAGCCTCGGTTTAATTACTCCACAGTATGCATGTACACTAATACGCCGGACGAGCATTTTATTCTGGATTATCATCCGCAGAATAAGAACATTATTATTGGCAGTCCCTGCTCCGGTCATGGGTTTAAGTTCTCTTCCTTGTCGGGAAAAATACTGGCAGATTTGGCACTGGAAAAAGATGTGATGTTTGATTTAAAGCCCTTTCGCATCAGCCGCTTTTTTTGAACCGCGGAGGCACGGAGAAATTGATCTGTTTTATTCTATGTTTCTCGCTTCTGTTTGCATTGTTGCTATTTAATCTGCTCTATGCGAAGCGTTTCCCTCGTTTATACTCATGTTTTTTACAATGAAAACAATTTCTATACCCCATCATCCTATCTGTCTCAGTTCAGACGGCTTTATAGCTATCAATAAACGTCCTCACCAAAGCAATAAACTTATCTTCTTCTCCAAATAAAAATTTTGGGTTTATTGGCAGCACACAAAGCGGAAGCCCTGCCAGTTCTTCAGCAAATTTATGAAGGCGAACCGCATCTTTTTCGGTGGTAATGATTACCTTATAATCACCTGCCATTTCATCGAAGCGCTGCCGTATTTTTTTTAAATCATCTATGGTAAAAATATGGTGATCGTTATACAGCATCTCTTCATAGGCAGCAGTGCAGTCGGCTAAATATTTCTTCAGCGGCGCCGGGTTGGCAATACCGCACACCAGCAGCACCTGTGTTTGTTGTGTAAGCGATACCATTTGTTGAGTAAGGATGTGATACGGCTTGCGGTACTGTAGCGAAGTGAAGAAAAGACGCTGTGTTGAACTTAGAGAGATGCGTTTCCTGATTTTGTTCCTTTCTTCCTCACTCATCCCTGGCGGACATTTGGTAACCACGATGATTTGCGCCCGTTTGTATGACTTTCGCTGATCTCTTAAATCACCACTCGGCAGAAACCAGTCGTTGTAAAAAAGATTGCTGCAATCAGTAAGCAAGATATTCAACCCGGCATTTACATACCGGTGCTGAAAGGCATCGTCAAGGATGATGGCTTGTGTATCAGGACGGTCGTGCAGCAACTGCGGAATGGCTACCAATCTTTCCTCGCCCACACTCACTGCAACATCTGGAAACTTGGTGTGAAACTGCATCGGCTCGTCTCCAATTTCTAATGCTGTTGTGTTCTCGTTCGCCAATGCATAGCCTTTGGTTTTTCGCTTGTAGCCGCGGCTTAAAGTAGCTAATGTATAATCATCTTTCAGCGCTGCTATCAGGTATTCTACCATCGGGCTTTTACCGGTGCCACCCACTGATAAATTACCTACACAAATCAAGGGAAAATTGAAGGTAGCCGATTTAATAATCTTCTTATCGAACAGCCAGTTGCGAACTGTTATTATCAGCCCGTACAACAATGCAAAGGGAAGCAGTAAAATGCGGAAAGAGCGAATGAAAATGGTATTAAAATTCATAGATAAGATGCGGTGTAATACAATAGTCTATCGGCACATCGTGTTCGTTTATGTCATCAATGCGAGCCACCGGCTCAAAGTAACTGAAACTTATTTTGAGAATGTCTTCGCGGCACTGCTGCAGATATCGGTCGTAAAAGCCTTTGCCATAGCCCACACGATAGCCATTGGAATCGCAAATAAGCATCGGCACAAACACTAAATCTATGTCTTGCGGAGGAATGACGTTATTACTCACTGGTTCGGTAATTCCAAACTCGTTCATTGCAAACTCTGTGTCTTCATCCACAGTTATAGCCTGCAGAGAAGTAGCGGTAAAATCGGTAACCGGGTAAGCGATTTGCAAGCCCGGAATTAAATGCGCTAAATAACGACTAAATAAATGTGTGGATGGCTCCGCCGTGTGCGGCATTGGCATGTAAGAAAGCACGGCTTGCACATTTTCAAAGGATAATTTTTGAAACTGGATCAGCAACAGATCATCCAGTTTCATCCTGTCTCTCTCCGATAAAGCGAGACGCGTAGCCCGGTAAGCAACGCGCAATTCTTTTTTTGTCATGCCTGTAAACTTAGAGATGTTCTTGCAAAGATTCTTTTATGCGTTCCGCCTGCTCTTTTACAAAAGCTTTATTTACTTCTTTTGCATGGGGCAGCGAAGCAATTTTTGGATAACCGCTCCAGCGCACAATTTCTTCTTCGTAGTGCATGTACTGGTCGTTGAATACCCATCCAACAACATCAATATCATTGGATCGGCAAACACTCGCGGTAAGAAGGGAATGGTTGATGCTGCCGAGATAATTGCGGCTCACTATTATCACCCTGGCATCCAGCTTTTTTATTAACTCCAACACAAATTCATCCTCATTTAATGGAACCAGCAAACCACCAGCGCCCTCGATTATTGTTAATTGGATATTGTTAATGATTAAATGGGAATACTGTTGATAGATAATATCCAAATCAATCCTGATTCCTTCTTCGCGCGCAGCAATGTGCGGCGATGCAGGAAGTTTTAGTTTATAAACTTCGGGGTGAATAACCGTGTTAAGATTGGAAATTAGATGTTGAATAGAAAGCGCATCGGTGCCATCGTCAAAACCTGCCTGCACAGGCTTCCAGTAATTTGCTTCCAAAGCTTCAGTTACGATAGCTGCAGCAACCGTTTTGCCAACATCAGTACCAATGCCGGTAATGAAAACCGGCTTATTGTTTTGCATCATCATTCAACCGTAAAAAAAGAGAATACCGTGGCACCATAATTCCGCTGAAAAGCAAAGCCAGCATAACTTTCATAGTTATTGCGCGGTGTATGTTCCAGTACAAAATATCCCTTAGGCAGTAGCAATCCTTTTGTCATAATCTGCTTCGGTAATTCATCAATCGTAGTTAATGCATAAGGCGGTCCTGCAAAAATAAAATTGAACTGCTCTGTACAAGAAGCGATGTATTGAAACACATCCATCATCAGCACTGTAGCATTTTCTATGTTCAGTGTAGCAATGCTTTTTTTGATGAAGTTATACATCTGCGCATCTTTTTCAATAATGGTTAGCGCCGATGCGCCACGCGATGCCAGCTCATAGGAGATGCTGCCGGTGCCGCCAAACAGGTCAAGCGTCCTGATGCCTTCAAAGCTCATGCGGTTTTGAAGGATGTTGAACAAGCCTTCTTTGGCAATGTCGGTGGTGGGGCGTGTATGTGGCATCTGCGCCGGCGGGTTAATGCGGCGACCGCCTAAATCGCCCGATATAATTCTCATGCGGTTGGCAGATTGTAGGTGGTAAAATAATGCGCCGGGTGTTCGTCGTTGATGCGTCCGCTTTGCGTAAACTGCAGATGCGCTACATACTGATAAATCTCTTTGTATAATGGCGAAGATTCATCTATAAAGCCCGAGAGGAAGGTGATGGTTTCGTCTTTGTTCAGACTCAGCTTATCCATTGTATTCAGAATGTGGTAAACGGCTTCGCCCGGCGTGGTAAAAGAGAAGAAGGTAGCCAACTGCAGTTCGCCGGCTTTCACGGCCGTTAATAGAAAATGCGATGAATAAAACTGCAGATACAGACTGTTGCTGGTGCCTTCGTTTCCCCGTTGCAGCAGCGTATACATCTTGTGCGTATGCGAGGCGCCGGGCAATTGTTGTGTTACAATTTTATAAAGAACCGGGTCGGCAGCGAATAGCAGCATATAATCTGGTAACGGCCGGTACATGGCCGCAGACAGGAACGCCGGGCTGTTCACCAATTTCAGATATGCATCTGACTGTTCTGCTTTAAACAGTTCATTCGGCACACAAACAAAATCAGCATTCTCCCACACGATTTGCGGTGAAGTGAATGCGTTGCTTAAAAGAATGGAACGCCGCTTCAACTCGCGGAAAACATCCACGAATCCACCTTCTGTATTGTCGTAGGTGTATGTGAAGTATTCCAGCGCGGTGAAAGCATGATCATCCCCCGTGCACCAGCAGGTAACATGCGCTTTGCCCACTTCTACATGAAGCTGGTGGCTTTCTTCAGGCTGCGTGTAGAGACTGAATAGTTTTTGAACCATGGGGCAAAGTAAGGGAAAAGGAGGCTTCCAAACCTTCCTCCCGTTATCTTCGCACTTATGAAAAAAGCTCTCATTTTTGATATGAACGGAACAATGGTGGACGACATGAGCTACCACGCCGTTGCCTGGCGCAACATTATTAACGGTGAACTGAAAGGCAACCTTACGCACGAGGAAGTGAAGCGCGAGATGTATGGAAAGAATGAAGAAGTACTGGAGCGTGTGTTCGGACAAAATAAGTTTAATGCTGATGAAATGAACCGGATTTCAATGCAAAAAGAAGAAGCTTATCAAACTGCTTTTCGCCCGCACCTTACGCTGATAGATGGGCTGCAAACTTTTTTAGATAAAGCCTATGTTCACAATATCCCCATGGCTATTGGCACAGCCGCCATTCCTTTTAATATTGATTTCGTGCTGGACAATCTTGGCTTGCGTCATTACTTCCGTGCCATCGTCAGCGCCGACGATGTAGAGAAGAGCAAGCCGCATCCTGAAACCTTCCTGAAAGCCGCTGCTGCACTGGGTTTGCAGCCCAATGATTGCATTGTGTTTGAAGATTCACCTAAAGGGATTGAAACCGCTTTAAATGCGGGTATGCAGGCAGTGGCTATTACCACCATGCATGGAGAAGAGGATTTTGTGCAGTATAATAACATCCTTCTTTTTATTAAAGACTACAGCGATGAGCGGTTGCAGCAATTCATTTTCGGCGAGGAAATGTAGGACTTGTAAGAGAAGATGTTACATTGGTCATCCCGACGCACCCGTTATTGCGAGGCACGAAGCAATCTGTGCTGTACAGTAGAAGCTGACAGTAAGCAATAAGGCTACCTATTTAGTTCTCTGCAACAGTGTTGATTCCTGCTCAGAAACAGGGTTCTCTGTAGTTTATAGATTGCTTCGTGCCTCGCAATGACGGGTTATAGTCGCTTCAGTAAGCACAAACCTTATTCTCTGAAGCTCCATCGCACAGCGAGAACACAAAAAGTAAATTGAATTACTGAAAAAGAAGCTGGTTATGAATGCAGGTACTACTTCGGAAGCGGCACCATAACACCAGTTGATTTCAGCCAGCCATTGCCTACCATCCAGTTCAGGCAGCGCTCCATCCATAAGTCTTTGCTTTTGGGTAAATACATCCCAAAACCATGACCCCCATTCTGATACAGGTGTAACTCCGCGGATACGTGATGCGCTAATAAAGCCTGATAAAACCGGATGCTGTTTTCAGGCAGCACAACATCATCATCACCCGCATGAACCAGAAAAGAGGGTGGCGTATCGGCTGTTACCTGCAGCTCATTGGAATAATATTTTTTCTTTTCCTCCGGTGGATTTTTGCCGATTAAATTATCTCTAGAACCGCGGTGTCCGATGCTGTCGTCAAACGAAATCACAGGATAGATAAGAATCAAAAAATCGGGGCGCAGGCTGGTATTGTTCGGGTTGGCAATAACCGCTTTGGCATAATGCGTTCCTGCCGTAGAAGCCAAATGCCCACCCGCTGAAAAGCCCATGATGCCAATGCGTTTCGGATCTATATTCCATTCCTTTGCTCTTTCGCGAACGGTCTTGATCGCCTGTTGCGCATCCTGCAATGGACCGATCTCTTTGTTTATCATTGTGGCATCATCGGGAATGCGGTATTTCAAAACAAAGGCAGCTATACCTTGTTTGTTGAACTCTCTGGCTACGTCGCTTCCTTCGTGTCCGGCTGCCAGCACAGAATAACCGCCGCCGGGGCAAATAATTACTGCTGTGCCATTTGCCTGTGCTTTTGGAGGCAGGTAAGCGGTCAGCGAAGGACGGCTGACTTTGCTGATGATCAGCACACCGTTGTTGCTGGTGGCTTCTGCGTCGGGCGTCATCCTGCTGTTGGGGATGCTATCGGTATAAAGCGGCATTACTTTTTGTGCAGCAGCACTGTATTTCATAACCATAAAAAAAGAGAAGAACAAAAAGAAGCAGAACAATCGTTTCATAGCATTTATCAGTTTATATCGCAAGTAAGATGTTTAGATCTTAAGCCTCTTTCCAGCTTCAACCAATTTCATCAGGTCTTTTATATTCTACATCGTACATTTAACATCGTACACCCGACATCTAACATCGTACATCGAATCATTCCCACTTAAATACTTTAACGGCAACTGCATAAATTAATATGCCCCAAACGAGGAGAATACCCACCTCTCTCCATGTACTGAGCAAACCCAAACCTTCATAAGAAATTTTATGCATGGCATTGTTAAAGCAAGTAAGCGGCAGGTAATTGCAAATGGTTTGCATCCAGCCCGGAAATACGGCGGTAGAAAAGAAAGTGCCTGATAACAGGAACTGCGGAAACACAAACATGTTGGAGTAAACCGGGATGACGCTATCTGTACCGGCGATGCTGCTCACCACGAAGCCGAAACCCATGAAAATAACACAGGCTAAAAAAGAGAGCAGGAGCATGTCTATAAACGTGCTGGCACCATTAATAAAAGTAAAATTAAAAAAGAGATAACCGAACAACATAATAATAACAACCGCCAGCAACTGAAAAGAAATACGGCTGATGCCTTCGCCGAGAATAATGGTACTTTTCTTAATCGGCGTAGCAAAAAAGCGCTTTAAAACCAGTCCATTCCTCAAATTAAAAAACAAAAACGCCACGCTGAACACACCTGTTCCCAGCAGCGAAAAGCCAAGCATACCCGGCAGAATGCGGTCAATCTCCCTGAATTCTCTTCCTTTAATATAAGTGATATCAGGATTGATGCGAGCCAGGTGATAACTGGAATCGTTGCGGATGACCACTGAGTTGAGAATAGCCTGCAGAATCTGCAAATCCTGCGGTTTTACAATATCGGCGCTCTTCAAGTTGATGTTATAGGAGGTAGTATTCGCTTTTTTAATATCAATGATAGCGGTGATAGCGGCGCTTCTTACATTAACATCCAGCAAGCTGTCGCTCATCCCGTGATAAACCGTTAAGCCTTTAATGTTTTGCAGGCTTTGATAAATAGGATTGATTGTGTCGCTGTTTGGGCTGATGCCGATATTCATTGCAAAGCCGTTATCGCCGATAGACCCGAAGACAAGAATAAAAATGATAGGAAAACCCAGGCTGAAAACTACGGTAGAAGGGCTTCGGAAGATAGCCCGCAAACTCCCCCGCGCAATGGCCAGCATGGCGCGGAACTGACTGTATTGACTCATAGAAAACAAAGCGCAACGGCGCAGGCAAAGCTATTTGTTATCGGGTGAGAAACCAATAAAGAAAAGATGTTCCTTTATTGTCTTGTTTTCGAAAACAATTGTGCTGATAGAAATGAAACACTAGTTATAAATAAGTGGTTTTTTTTCATTAAATCCGCCTCCTGCAGGTTCTAATTTCTCTTCTTTGAGGCAAATCCTTTATCTTGCGGCAATCTCAAACCAATCAGCAACCTAACTACTATTGATGAAGGATTATCTGGGCGTAGCTATACATGCAGCAATAAAAGGCGGTGAACAGATATTAGATGTTTACAACCAGGATTTTTCGGTTTCTACAAAAGAAGACAATTCGCCGCTCACCGAAGCCGACCAGCGCGCGCACGAAGCCATTAAAGATATTTTACAGCCAACCGGGCTTCCTTTGCTGAGTGAGGAAGGTAAGATGATGTCATTCGACGAACGCAGGGACTGGAGCGAATTCTGGCTGGTTGACCCTTTGGATGGTACCAAAGAATTCATTAAAAAGAATGGAGAGTTTACAGTAAACATTGCCCTGATACAGAACGGAACACCGGTGCTGGGCGTGGTGTATGTTCCGGTAACAGGTTTTCTATACTTTGGGCACAGCGGCGGCAGTTATTCCATTGAAGTAAATAATAACAATAGAAACAATATAGAAGGATTGGAGAAGAACGCTTCTCAACTGCCGCTACAGACCGATATAAACGTTTATACGGTGGTAGCCAGCCGCTCTCACAACACGCCGGAAACAGAAGCGTTTATTGATGCTAAAAGAAAGAAGCACGGCGAAGTAAATACCATTAGTGCCGGTAGTTCTTTGAAACTTTGTCTCGTTGCCGAAGGCAAAGCTCAGGTATATCCCCGCCTGGCGCCAACGATGGAATGGGATACTGCGGCCGGGCACGCCGTAGCGAAGTTTGCAGGCTGCGAGGTGTATAATTACAAGACAAATACAGAACTGCAATACAATAAAGAAAACCTGCTCAATCCCTGGTTTGTGGTAGAGCGGATGGAATCTTAATATCTGGGTGCATTCAGTTATCCATATACAGTCAACAACAAATGAATTGAGCCTGCCGCAACGGATGGAAGAGAAACTGCACATTATAGCGCACGATTATAAAATAGGAAGAGAAGACCGCGAGATTCGCAATGGTCATCGCTCTGCCTGTTTGTGGTTTACGGGCTTGTCCGGCTCGGGCAAAAGCACAGTGGCGAATGTGGTGGAGCAGGAACTGTATAACGCCGGTTTGCGCACCTATATATTGGACGGCGATAACATTCGCAAAGGCTTAAACAAGGACCTTAGTTTTACAGAAGAAAGCCGGATAGAAAACATCCGCCGCATTGGTGAAGTGGCAAAGCTGATGACCGATGCAGGCATCATTGTGCTGGCTGCGTTTGTGTCGCCTTTTTTAAAAGACCGCCAACTGCTGCGCGACTTAATGGGCGATAGTTTTGTAGAAATTTTTGTAGATGCACCCATTGAAGTGTGCGAGCAGCGTGATGTGAAAGGCTTGTACAAAAAAGCCCGTGCGGGCGAAATCAGCAACTTCACCGGTATCTCCTCGCCGTTTGAGCGGCCGGAACATCCTGATGTTCATATTCACACCGACCAGCAGGATTTGAGTGAAAGTGCAAAGGCGGTTCTCGACACCGTTTTACCTAAAATAAAAATCAACTGATACATGCATAAATATTATCTAAACCATTTGCAGGAACTGGAGGCGGAAGCCATCTTCGTGATCCGCGAAGTGGTTGCGCAATTCGACCGCCCGGCAATTTTGTTCAGCGGTGGTAAAGATTCCATTGTGGTAACACATCTGGCGAGAAAGGCATTCTCACCGGCTAAAATTCCATTGCCGCTGATTCATATTGATACAGGTCATAACTTTCCGGAGACGATGGATTTTCGCGACAACCTGGTGAATGAACTGGGTGTGCAATTGATTGTAGGCAGCGTGCAGGAATCCATAGATAAAGGTCGCGCAACAGAAGAGACCGGGTTAAATGCCAGCCGTAATGCGCTGCAAACCGTAACGTTGTTAGATACCATCGAGCAGTACAAGATAGACGCTGCCATTGGCGGCGCGCGACGCGATGAAGAAAAAGCCCGCGCGAAAGAACGCTTCTTCTCTCACCGCGACGACTTTGGTCAATGGGATCCGAAGAACCAGCGACCCGAGCTTTGGAACATCTTCAACGGTCGTAAGAATCAGGGTGAGCACTTCCGCGTATTCCCGATTTCTAACTGGACAGAGATGGATGTGTGGAATTATATTTTGTCGGAAAACATTCCGATTCCATCACTCTATTTTGCGCATCATCGCGAAGCAGTGTACCGCGATGATACCTGGCTTCCGGTGTCTGAATTTTTATCGCTGCGCGATGGGGAAACCATCGAGCGCAAGTACATGCGCTTCCGCACGCTGGGCGATATCACCATCACCGGCGGCATTGAATCGGACGCCGATACGTTGGAAAAAATTGTACTGGAAGTTGCCGCTACCCGCAGCACCGAGCGCGGCAACCGCGGCGACGACAAGCGTTCCGATAACGCAATGGAAGACCGAAAAAAACAAGGTTATTTTTAAGGATAATTTTTAATTGTTAATTGTCAGTTGGGACTTCTATTCAGTAGGTTCAATACACAATTAACAATAACCCAATTAAAAATATTTACATGGCATTTACTACGAGAGAACTTCTCCGCTTTACCACTGCCGGCAGTGTGGACGATGGCAAAAGCACATTAATCGGTCGGTTGTTGTACGACAGCAAATCCATTTTTGAAGACCAGATGGATGCGATCAAGAAAAGCAGTGAACGCAAGGGTTTGGAGCACGTTGATCTTTCTCTTTTAACAGATGGTCTTCGTTCTGAAAGAGAACAAGGCATCACGATAGATGTGGCTTACCGCTATTTTGCCACACCCAAACGCAAGTTCATCATTGCCGATACGCCGGGCCATATTCAATATACCCGCAACATGGTTACAGGCGCATCCACGGCCAACCTTGCATTAATTCTGATAGATGCGCGCAAAGGCATTGTGGAGCAAACCTGCCGTCACTCCTATATCGCATCGTTACTTCAGTTGCCACACGTTATTGTTTGTATAAACAAGATGGATCTGGTTGATTATTCAGAAGAAGTATTCAACAAAATCGTAGAAGAATACACCGAGTTTGCGAGCAAGCTCGATATTAATGACATCCGTTATATCCCTATTTCTGCATTGAACGGAGATAACGTAGTAAACCATTCGGAACATACAAAATGGTATCACGGAGCAACACTGTTGCATGAGCTGGAAACCATTCACATTGGCAGCGATTACAACCACATTGATGCACGCTTTCCGGTGCAAACCATCATCCGTCCGCATTCTACAGAGTATCACGATTATCGTGGGTATGCAGGTCGTATAGCAGGTGGTATTTTTCGCCCCGGCGACGCCATTACTGTATTGCCTTCCGGTTTAACATCTACCATTAAAAGCGTAGACGTTTATGGTGAAACTTTGAAGGAAGCCTATGCGCCGATGTCGGTTTCCATCACGCTCGAAGATGATATAGACATCAGCCGCGGCGATATGATTGTAAAAGAAAACAACCAGCCTTTGGTTAGCCAGGATTTAGATGTAATGATTTGCTGGCTGAATGGGAAGAAGCCGCAGCCAAATTCAAAATATTATTTGCGGCAAGCTACCAGCGAAGTGCGCAGTATGATAAAAGAGATCGTGTATAAAATGGACATTAATTCGCTGCGCAGAATGGAAGACGATACCAACATCGGCATGAACGATATTGCCCGTGTAAAAATCAGAACTACCAAGCCGGTGGCGTATGATCCGTATCGCAAAAACCGTTCAACAGGTTCATTGATTCTGGTGGACGAAAGCACCAACGAAACGGTAGCCGCGGGGATGATTGTGGAATAAATAACAAGTTCAAGCAATTAGCTTAAAGCTACAAGCGACAAACATCGCCCAATCAGTAAGTTGTTTGTTTTATTCTACTTGCAGCTGATAGCTTGCAGCTAAACTTTACAACATGCAAGAAGCCATCTTCCCCAACACATTTATCATCGGCGTTCAAAAAGCCGGAACGACTACACTGGATGAATGGCTGAGCCAGCATCCCGATATTTATTGTTACGAAACGCTGAAGGATGTGCACTTGTTTGCACGCTTTAAAACGTTCGGAGATATTGAGGCAAGGCTGAGGCAGGAACCAGTGGCTTATAAGGGCGAGCCGGTTGTACTGCAAAGCGCGGTAAACTATATTTTTTATCCTTCCATGCTGCAGCAGATTGCACAGCATTCGCCCAAGGCGAAGCTGATACTGATTCTGCGAAACCCGGTGCAGCGTGCATTTTCAGCATATTCTTATTTTACCAAAATGCTTCGCGAGAAAAGAAGTGTGCACGAGGCTTTGATGTATAAACCCAAAACAGGTCTTCCTTTCTCTAAAGACAATAACGACTTCACCTACATTGAACATGGCATGTATGCAGAACAGATAAAAAGCTGCCTGCAATACTTTCCGAAAGAGCAGCTGTTGGTGCTGGATTATGAGGAATTAAGGCAGCCACAATCATTGCTTATAAAAATATTTTCTTTCTTAGGTATTGATGCTTCTTTTAAGCCGGACCTGACACCTAAAAATATAACCGGCACTACCAAGAGTACGTCGCTGCAAAAAGGTATTATCAGGCAAAATCCAGTAAAGCGTTTTCTTATCAAATATTTGGTCAATCCCTGGATGCCCGTGACCAAACGGAAAAAGCTGAAAGCGAAGCTATTTGAGATGAACACCGGCAAAGCAGCCCAAACTTCTGATAGTGTAAGCAGTATAAGCACGGCTGACACTTCTGATATTAAAGCATATTTGAAACAGTGCTATGATGCCGATGTGAAAGAATTAGATGCCTTGCTGCAAACTTCATTCTATACAAAATGGTTTGCCGATAGCGCGAGTAAAGAATCTGTACAATCTTCTTCTTCTCATGCGTAAGATTATGCAGGTACTGCCTGCGTTGGGCTGGGGCGGCGCGCAGATATTCTGCATCCAGCTCTGCAACGAACTGGTGCAGCGCGAAGGCTACGAAGTAACGCTCGTTACTATGTATCATCACAAGCCTAACAAGCATTTACCGTTAAGTTTATTAGATAAGCGAGTTAAGTTTATCACACTTGGAAAGCGGCCGGCACTTGACCCAACCATGTTCTTCAAGCTATGGAAAACGATGGAGAAGTTGCAACCCGATGTTGTGCATACACATCTTCATGCGGGTTATTATTGCTTTTTGGGTTATTTGCGGATGAAGCAGCCGTTTAAAAAGATTCATACCTTTCATAATCTCGTCAAACGTGATAGCCCGTGGCTGGGAAGACAAGCGTTCAAATACTTTTTCAGCCATCATATTATCATTCCGGTTAGTATTTCGGAAGAAGTTCACAAAGGTGCAATTGAGGAATATGGCGAGCCGATCAAAACCCTAATTCCCAACGGTTCCGATCCGGTGAAAAGAACGCCAAATTTTGAAGAAACGAAGCAGCATATCGAAGCATTAAAAAAGGATAAGGATACAAAAGTCTTGGTGAACGTAGCCCGCATCAGCGCGCAAAAAAACCAGCAACTGTTATTACGTTGCATGAAGCGTTTAGAAAATGAAGGTGAGAATGTGATTGCCTTGGTTATTGGCGATTATGTAGCAGACGATAAAAAGATTTATGATGAACTGATGGCGATGAAACCAGGCAATGTTCACTTCATTGGTAAAGTGTCCAACGTAGCCGATTACCTGTTAAATGCTGATGCGTTTGTATTATCATCCACCTTTGAAGGTTTGCCCATTGCTTTGCTCGAAGCAATCTCCGCAGGCGCAACGCCGGTTTGCACGCCGGTGGGTGGCTTGAAAGATGTGGTAACGGAAGACGTTGGATACTTGTCAACCGAAGTATCGGAAGACAGCTTTACAACCGTGCTTCAAACATTTATCAGCGCAACAAAGGAAGAAATTGATAGAAAAAGAATAAATGCTAAGGCTTTGTTCGAGCAGGCCTACAGCATGAAGAACTGCGCGATTAAATATGATGCCTTATATTTTAATCCGTTCTAATCTTATTTTAAGGGAGCCGTTTAAAAAATCTGGAATAATTTTACCTCCGAACAAAAAAGGATTCCAAAACGACGGTTTATTGAAACTCACCCATGGTTTCGCTACCGGTTACACCAGAATATGACCCGTTTTGTTATACTCTCTACGCAGCGCAGCGGTTCTACGGTTCTTACCCGAACATTGGATGAGCATCCGGATATCTTCTGCGCCGGTGAGATTTTTCACGAATCGAAAGAAGGTATTCATCACGCGGAATGGCATTTTCCAGCCTGGAAAATAGTAGGCGGTAAAGGTTCGAAGCTGAATAAACTGGTGAATTACCCGAACCTGAAGTGGAACGCGGTAAAGCACCTTGAAAAGTTCTTTGCAGAAGAGAATACAGTAAAAGCCAAAGGCTTTAAGCTGATGTATTCGCACGTTAAAAGCGGGCCTTTTATTTGGGAGTATATAAAGAGCAGCAATACGAACGTGATTGTTTTAATTCGCAGCAATACCTTTAAAATGGCGCTGTCGCGATATCGGATGGAGAGGAGCGGAACGGCGCACAGCAAGGATGGTAAGGTTGCTTCATCACTCATCACGGTTCCGGCAGGGGCATTGTTGCAGCAAACGCTGCAACTGCAAAGTGTAAACGAAAAGCTGCTCTCGCTTTCACAACAAACCAACCGGCTGATTCTTCATTACGAAGACTTTGCCGACTGGACCAACGTAATGCAACGGACCGATACTTTCCTTGGTGTTCCGTTCATTGACGTAAAGCCGGTACTGAAAAAAATAAGCGCCGACAATTGGAAAGAAGAAGTAAAGAATTATAAAGAAATAGAAGACGTATTCGCACAAAACAACGCATCACAATATCTTGTTCATTCATAAAAGGGCTGAAAAGCTGTAAACAAAAAACAATATGAAAATTGTAGTCGTAGGCACCGGTTATGTAGGTTTGGTAACCGGCGCATGTCTCGCCGAAGTCGGCATTGAAGTCGTATGCATAGATGTCATTCAGCAAAAAATTGACAATCTGAAAAAGGGCATCCTTCCCATCTACGAGCCCGGACTGGAAGACATTGTTAAACGCAATTACAAAAAAGGCAGGCTGCATTTCAGCACCGATCTGGCTGACTCTATCCGCGGTGCGCAGGTAGCGTTCATTGCGGTAGGCACGCCGCCCGGTGAGGATGGCAGCGCCGATTTAAAATACGTATTACAGGTGGCAGATACCATCGGCAAACACATTACCGATTACATTGTGGTGGTAACCAAAAGCACCGTACCGGTTGGTACTGCCGCTAAGGTAAATGCCGGCATTAAAGCCGCTTTGAAAAACAGGGATGAAGAGATTGAATATGATGTTGCTTCTAATCCTGAGTTCTTAAAAGAAGGCGCTGCGGTAGATGATTTCCTAAAACCAGACCGCATTGTAATTGGTGTTGAAAGCGAACGTGCCAGAAACGTATTGCAGCAGATGTACAATCCATTTTTGTTAAACGGTCATCCAATTTTGTTTATGGATGTGCCTTCGGCAGAAATGACGAAGTATGCAGCCAATGCAATGCTGGCAACCAAGATTTCTTTTATGAATGATATTGCCAACCTGTGCGAGCTGGTAGGTGCGAATGTGAACCATGTGCGTAAAGGCATTGGCTCCGATCTGCGTATTGGTAACCGCTTTATTTATCCGGGCATTGGTTATGGTGGTTCCTGTTTTCCAAAAGATGTAAAAGCATTAATTAAAACCGGCCAGAAAAACGGGTACGACCTGCGCATTTTAAATGCCGTAGAAGAGGTAAATGAAGATCAGAAGAAAGTAATTGTTACCAAAATAAAGAACTATTACAATAACGATATTGCCGGTAAAACATTCGCCATGTGGGGCTTGTCTTTTAAGCCAAAAACCGATGACATGCGCGAAGCACCCTCCCTGGTAATCATTGATATGCTGCTGGAAGCCGGTGCGCAGGTAAAGGCTTACGATCCGGTATCTATGCCGGAAGCGAAGCACATGATTGGCGACAAAATCACCTTCGTGGAAGAAGCGGCTGAAGCTACTAAGGGTGCGGATGCCTTATTGCTGATTACAGAGTGGCCGGAGTTCCGTCTGCCCGATTGGGACGAGATTAAAGCTAACATGAAAGGTCATGTGATTTTTGATGGCAGAAACATTTATACTGCCGATGAAATCCGTGAACATGGCTTTGAGTACTTCGGTATTGGTCGCTATGCAAACGGAATTAAAAATTATGGTGAAACGGTAACGACATTACGATAAATTGTTTCCCGCAGATAACGCTGATTGTGCGCAGAAAACAACAAATAGATTCTGCGTTTCTCTGCGTTATCTGCGGGATTTTTCTTTATAAAATCAACCAATGAAAAAAAGAATCTTAATCACGGGAGCGGCAGGCTTTTTGGGATCTCATTTATGCGACCGCTTCATTGCCGAAGGTTATCATGTGATTGGTATGGACAATCTCATCACCGGCAACCTGCAGAACATTGAACACCTGTTTCCCAATGCCGACTTCGAATTCTACAACCACGATATCACCAAGTTTGTCCATGTATCGGGCAAGCTCGATTACATCCTGCATTTTGCTTCCCCTGCCAGCCCGATTGATTATTTAAAAATTCCGATACAAACTTTAAAAGTAGGTGCGCATGGCACACATAATTTGTTGGGTTTGGCAAAAGATAAAGGCGCCCGCATTCTTGTCGCTTCTACCTCCGAAGTCTATGGCGACCCCAGTGTGCATCCGCAGCAGGAAACCTATTGGGGCAATGTAAATCCGGTTGGTCCGCGCGGTGTATATGATGAAGCCAAGCGCTACCAGGAAGCCATTACCATGGCGTATCATACTTATCATGGATTGGAAACGCGCATCATCCGCATCTTTAACACCTATGGTCCGCGTATGCGGTTAAATGATGGTCGCGTGCTGCCGGCGTTCATTGGACAAGCATTGCGTGGCGAAGACTTAACTGTGTTTGGCGATGGCTCGCAAACGCGTTCTTTTTGTTATGTAGATGACTTGGTAGAAGGTATCTATCGTTTGCTGCATAGCGATTATGCAGGACCTGTGAATATTGGTAATCCATCTGAAATTACCATCGGTCAGTTTGCAGAAGAGATATTGAAGCTCACCGGTGCCAACCAGAAAGTTATTTACAAGCCTTTGCCTACTGATGATCCGAAGCAGCGCCAGCCAGACATTACATTGGCCAGGCAGCTTCTTGGCTGGGAACCGAAAGTAGACAGAGCAGAAGGTTTGAAGATTACCTACGAATACTTCAAGTCGCTAACGATGGACGACTTGTATAAGAAAGAGCACAAAGACTTTTCTTCTTACGTAAAGCAATAATTTTTATTTGCCAGGAAGGCATGAAGACACAAAAGAATAGTTGCAAACTTTGTGTTCTTTATGCCTTCGTGGCAAATTCATGTTACGCCAAAACAACATGCAGCAAAGAGTAAAAATCTTACACATTACCCAATCCGTAGGCGGTGTAGAAACCTATCTCAAACAAATCATTAGCACGATAGACCACAGCCGTTTTGAGCTGAAGATTGTAGGCACTATTTCCGAAAACTTAGAACCTTATTGTGTTAAGCACAACGTAGCTTTCACCCGCCTGAAAATGGCGCGTGGCTTAAATCCGTTCTTAGATTTCGCTTCTGTTTTCCAGCTTAAAAAAATTATACAAAAAGAAGGAGCAGCCTGCGCCCACCTGCACAGTGCAAAAGGCGGCTTCATTGGCAGAATCGCCTGTTCATTGGCGAAGCAAAAATCGCTGTATACACCTCATGCCCTGTCTTATCTTTCCTTTACCGGCGTTAAACGCAAGGCCTTTTTTTCGTTGGAAAAATTCGCGAAGCGCTTTACTTATAAAATCCTCGCCATCTCGCACAGCGAGGCAGAACGCTGCGTAAAAGACCTGGGGCACAAGCGCGAAAACATTTTCGTCATTCCCAATTCTTTGGTGATTGACAACTATTGGTACAACACCAATACGGCTCATCTGCACCGGTTAGAAGGAAAGTATACAATAGGCAACATTGCCCGGTTAACGCCCCAAAAAAACCCGGTGCTCTTTGTAGAGATTGCCGCTGCTGTTATTAAAAAGATGGGCACCGATGTTCACTTTTATATTTTAGGTATTGGCGAGCACGACCACCTGATGGATGCCGTGCAAGCCAAAATAAAAGAGCATAACATTGCCGCCAATCTTCACCTGCTGGAGCGCGGCGATCTGCAAACCTCTATTCATTTCCTTCAACAGCTCCATGTGTTTCTTTTCCCTTCCGTGTTCGAAGGTTTGTCCTATGCTTTACTGGAAGCCATGCTGCAAGGCGTGCCGCCGGTAGTAAGCAATGTAGATGGCAATAATGATGTGATTCAAAATGGTGTGAATGGGTTTACCTGCAATGCGCTGGGGGAATATGTAGATGGTATCGTTTCTTTATTGCAGAGTGAAACTATGCAGAAGCAATTGGGCGACGCGGCAAAGCAGTATGTATTAGACCATCATGATTTAAAGAAAAACATCCACAAACTGGAAGCTATTTATGAGCAGTTTGCAGAGATGAAGTATTAAACATAAACCTGATTGCCTGCAAGAACATAAGCCCGGCTTTTTCAGCCCTCAGCTAATATTTTATTCAGATCCTCTTCCGAAACAGGCTTTACAATAAAGTCGGAAACAATAGCGATAGCTTTTGCTCTCGCATGATCTTCTTCTTCTATCGATGAACTAATTACATACACAATAATTTTCTTCCCAAACCGCGATTTCAGTTCAATAAATTCGTCCAGGAATTCCCATCCATCCATAACCGGCATGTTTACATCCAGCAAAATAATATCCGGCAACTCTTCCTCATACTCAACATGCTCCGATAAAAAATCCAGCGCATATTTGCCGTTCGAGAACATAATTAGTCTGTCCGTAAATTGTACACGAGCGATTAGCCGGTTTAAACCATATATATAAATCGGGTCATCATCTACGATGCACGTCAGCTTAAACTTTCTCATTGAAAAATATTTTAAAAGCAGTTCCATTATCCAAAGTGCTGTCAACCATTATACGACCGCCATTCGATTCTATTTGCGTCTTTGCCATAAACAAGCCTACCCCATGCGCATCTTCATTGCCGTGGAAGGTTTTGTACAGCCCGAACAATTTACTTCCATGCTTCTCCAGATTTATTCCCAATCCATTGTCCCGGCATTCGAGTATCGTAGTGCCATTTTCGTTTTTATAAGTACTTAGCTGCAACAGCAGGTTTCTTTTAGGACTCCGATATTTAATCGCATTCGACACCAGGTTTAGCAAAATACTTTCAAAATAAACTTTTGGAAACAGAACGCTTTTAACAGTAAAGTCCAATTCTACAAGGGCATTACATTTATTTATTTCTGGTTGCAATACGTCCAATACTTTTTTTGTCATTTCAGTAAAGCAAATCTGGTCAGCTGGTATAGCGATTTCTTTTATCCGGATCGCGTTGGATAAATCATCCAAAGTTTGACTTAAATTATTACTTACTTTATGTAGCAAACCCACAAGTTTAGTATTGTTTTCGTCCAACTTATCAAGTTCAAAAAGACTGGTAAGAGTAGTAAGGTTAGTGCTATGGCTACGGATGTTGTGAGATAAAATATGCGTGAAGTTTTTAAGCTGTTCCTTCTTTTCATTTACATCAGAAAGCAATGCCAGGGCAAGTTCTGTTGTTTTATATTTATTGATGTTCATGAATGTGCCTTTCAGCTTCACCACTTTGCCGCTTTTATCATACACAGGTTCTCCCTTTGACCGCACCCATATCTTCTTATTCTCTTTGGTTACTATTTCCAGCTCAAGATCCCAGGGTGTATCCTGGGCAATGGCCAGCTCAATTGCCTTATCCCTCTGGGTTTTGTAAGGTTCAGGAACAAATTCTAATATATTTACATCATTCATGGGAGTATCATAGGGAAGTGCCAAAATATCGTACATAATTTTTGAACATTTCCTCTCACCACTGATCAGGTCAAGCTCCCACGCACCAATTTGGCTCATTCTTACCGCTTCTGCGCATAGTTGTTCACTTTCCTTCAGCTTTTCTTCCACTGCCATTCTTTTATCCATTTCAACCTCCAGGTCGTGTACCGTTCTCAGGTTAAATATCTGCGGCAGGGCTTTGGCTAAATAGTAAACCGTAACAACCGAAATCAAAGCGGTAAAAAAGCGCATCAAAGCACTTAAACGGTAAGCCGGCCACCAGAACATCAGCCCGTCTAAAAGGTGCGTTAAGCCGCACAAAACAATAAAACCAATGAATAGCAGATAGAGGTTCCGGAAGGGCATATTTCTTTTTTTGCTTAGCACCTTGATAAGTATAACCGGGATGGCAAAATAAGCAGCCCAAATGGTAAGATCAGAGATGATATACAACCAGCCATGAAAGTCGCTCCACGTGCCGCAGTGCCAGCGCGCCGGCCAATCGCGCGTATCAAAAAGGCCCGAAAAGAATTGGGTAACCTGGCTGGCTAAACTGGTGGTAACACTTGGGGCCTGAGCAATAGAGCACGAAGAATTACAATTATTGGGCGGCATAGGCACACGTTAATCGAAACATTATCTATCAGTAAAAAGGCAGGAAAAGAGATAGGCAGAACAGCGGCGAGTTATTGATTGCAATAACTGGATTCCTGGTAATGATTAACCGCAATCAGGTTATTTTTTTTATACAACTGCGAAATGCGATCAAGACACCAACAATTAAAACTAAGTGATTTTTAATTGGTTTAGGATTAAAATGTTGGTTGATGTTTTAAATCACACACCGATTTCTATCGGTAGGTATCCGCATCCTTATTGTTCGGAAAATTGAGGGTTAGCTGTTATTGCGGGGTACAAGCAACCTATAAACTGACATACAGCCGGGAAGCGATGGATGAGCCGTTTGCCGGGTTGAAATCATTACGAAATTTTCTGCTTCGCCCGCTTGGCATTTTCTGCCGAACGGCTTACTTTAGTTCCCGCAAAAACGCATTTTATCACCCCAAATAAAAACTAAAACTTGCCATGAACGACCAGCAGGAAAACCGCCTGAGCCGGGCGGAAAAAGTCGAAACTTTTCTCCTTCAACACAAAGACGACCTGAAAGCCACACCCGCCGTTACCGCTACCCTTCTTCCGCAACTTTCCACCGCCATTGAAAAAATGCGCAGCGACGACGAGAAAGCCGTAGCCGACAACACCGGCTACGGGGAAAGTAAAGAAGAAACCGAAACCGCACTTGAAAACATGACCGACCACATTGGCAGCGCTATTGAAAGCTATGCCGATGACGAGGAGGATTTTGTGCTGCAGAACTCGGTAGAGTTTACCCTCTCGCAGATACAGGGCTTCCGCGATAACCGCCTCATCCAGTACGCACAGTTTGTGCTCGATACTGCGATGAGTGAAGCCATCAAACCCAGCCTGATTGCGGAGCACAACATAAAAGAAGAAGATATTAACAGCCTGAAAAACCTCATTGATAAGTACACCATGCAAGCCGCACAGCCGCTGCAGAAAAAGGGCGAAGCCGTTGCCTGGGGCAAACTGGTAGACCGCGACCTGGCAGATATAGATGCGGTACTGAACAAGGTTCGCCGCAAGATGAACACTTACCGATACACCAACCGCTTTCTCTTCGATGCCTTTACAGCGGTGGACAATATTGATGATACGGGCAGCCATAAGGGCAAGGAGGAAACCATCGCCCCCGGCGAAACCGTAACGGTGGCCACATTTCTGTACAATGCCGCTACTTCTTTTAGCCTTGTTAACACAGGCACCACCGGGCTATCGCTGGCAATGTATAAAAACGGTTCACAAACCGGCACACCCGTGCTGGTAATGGCGGGCAATAAGGCTTCGGGTACGCTATCGGAGCTGGGCACTGATGGCGATGAGTTAAGAATAAGCAACCAGGGCAACACTACCGGTGGCTACAAATTTGATTTATAAAAAAAAAGGGGAACTAAAATCTGTTCAATTGTCCGCCTTCTGGTAGCATCTGCCTCTGTTTCGTGTGCAACTGTCTTCTTTTTGCATTCATTTGCCTGTTTTTTTTGTACCACATGCACGCTTTTTGGTGGCAGTTGCCTTTATTCCTGTAGCATTCGTCTCTATTTTGGTTGCAAGCGATACCGAAATAGTGACAAAATATCTTTTGCAGAACAATAAATCGCCTTCTTCAAATTAAAACACAGTTTTTAATCTACTATATATGAGTGCCCAGTTTTCGGTTGCAGATGCTGAAAAGAAAATAGAGGAAATTGACTTTACAAGATATGTTCGGCAATTGGTGAAGGAACAAAATACCAGTTTAGATAAGCTAAGCCTGAAGATGAATGGCAAGCGCAATGCGCTCAGCCGGCAGCTCAGGCACCGCAAACTGGGTGTGGCGCTGCTCTATGCACTTTCCATGCACTTAAAAACGAACCTTTTTGAGCCGTTTAGTAACCAGTTGCCCGACCACCTGCGCACCACGGGCCGCGAAGCCGCCTTGCAGGCGGAAATTGCCGCCCTGCAAAAACAACTGGCGGAAGCGATAAAGGAGCGGGATATTTATAAAGAAGTAGCATTGAGGAGATGAGGGGAGAAGTGCTTTGTTAGAAAAGTTAGTGGTGAACTGGTTGGCAGTTTCTCATCTTTATGCCGGGTTTTACAGAGATGTGTGGGAAAATTTGTTTGGGGGACGCTTGGAATACAAACACCTTTTAAATAGAGCAATACCATAATCAGGCAGATTGCAACTGGCTTTGCAAAACGGACTGTACTTCTTTTACATGCTCTTCGGTAAGCCCGATATAAGGACTGGTTTGAACGAGATTCTTCTTCAGGAAATCGGGAAGTTCGTTTAACGATTTGTCATCGTCAATGATCACAAATGGCTCGGTAATGCTTTGTGCCGCAAACCAATGAATGATTTCCTCCTTGCGGCTAACGTTATTCAGGTTGTCGGGTAATGATTTTATCTTTAGAATACCGATGCCTCTGTTGCGGAAGATATTTTTCCATTCTTCTATACTGAACCTCGACTTATGAGATGTGGTAAGCACAAGGGTAACCTCTTCGGAAACCAAGCTTTGAAGCGCACGCGTTGCCTTATCGCTAAATGCGGGAAACCCATCCTTTAATAAGTCAGGGCTTTTCCAGCCTTTAGCAGGAACCATAACACCGTCTATATCCAGGAGGAATAACATAAACCGCAAATTACAGTTTATTTCAGCAAGGCAGCTACCTGCTCTATGGGCATGTTGTTAAAGGCAGCATCCTGCTCATTCAGCATCTTAATTTTTGCGTTTGTATCCCAATCTTCTTCTTCAAATATAACACACCTCCAGTCTACGGCAGTGGTTGCCGAAGCTGTTTTCCCGGGCAGTTTTTCGAGCTGAAATTTTGCTAAAAGAGAAGCTATGTAGCGGTGATGACCATCGCAGATAAGGTTGTTTTCAATCTTTATCCCGGGAAATTGAATGCCTGCCGACATTTTCCTGTACATCCTGTTTATGATGGGAAGGCACAATCTGGGTTGTGTTGAGGCTAACCCGATATCATTGCTGCTGATAAATTGCCCGATTGTTTCTTTGGTAATATCGTTCAATGGTTCCTGTTTTATACCTCCCGCCTTTGTTCGTTACCAGCAGAAATTGACTTTATCAATTCGCCATCGCCGATGGCATCACATCCATCACCTTCATCTGCACGCTGCGCATGCCATTCCATTCATTTAAGTCGAGGGTAAACACAATGTCAAGCGGAGTGTTCTGTTGCAATAGATAAAACTTCTCCGCCATGCCAAAACCAATGCCGGTAAGAATTACATTGCCTTGCTTCATCACGAAGCGCAGATGCTGCTCTTTCACTGTTTTAGAGTAGCCACTTTCATATACACCCCGCGCCACGAATACCGGTCGCAGGTTCAGCGGGCCAAACGGCTCCATCTGCAACAGGATATTGTAGAACGGAATGGTCAGTTCCGAAAAACTCACCTCGGCATCTATCACAATTTCCGGTGTCAGCATGTGTTCGGCAATGGTAGCCGATACAATTTCCTCAAACTTCTTTTGAAACGCTTCCACATTCTCGGGCAGCATCGTCATGCCGGCAGCGGCAAAATGTCCGCCATAGCCCAGCAGGTGTTCGCGGCATGCATGAACGGCCTCGTACAGATTAAAGCCTGCCACGCTGCGTGCACTGCCCGATACTACATTGCCGCTTTTGGTGAGCACCACTGTGGGGCGATAGTAGTTCTCTACCAGCCGCGATGCCACAATGCCCACCACACCTTTATGCCAGTGATCCTGGAACACTACCGTCGTCTTGCGCCCGGCATCACCATCAGTAGTCTTAATCAGGTGAATGGCTTCTTCGGTAGTGGTATTGTCGGCTTCTTTGCGGTAGGTATTATCATTGTGCAGGGCTTCTGCAAGCTGCATCGCTTTGTCATAATCCTGTTCAATAAATAACTGCACGGCTTTCTTCGCATCGTCCATCCTGCCTGCCGCATTGATGCGTGGCGCCACGATAAACACTAAATTGTTGATGTGAAGATGCTGCTGCATACCTGCCAGCTTCAACAGCGCTTTAATGCCCATGCAGGGATCGCTGTTGATCTTCTGCAAACCATGAAACGCAAGAATGCGGTTCTCGCCGTGGATAGGAACAATATCGGCAGCAATCGCCGTGGCTATAAGGTCTAAATATTGCAGGTAAGCCGAAGCCGGCAGGCGGAGTTCTTCGCTCAGGGCCTGCATGAGTTTGAAGCCAACGCCGCAGCCGCAAAGCTCTTTAAAAGGGTAGTGGCAATCTTTTTGTTTAGGATTAAGGATAGCTACAGCATCCGGCAGTATTTCATCCGGCATGTGATGGTCGCACACAATGAAATCAATACCCTGCTCTTTCGCATACTGAATTAACTCAACGGATTTGATGCCACAATCCAGAGAAACAACCAGCGAAACATAATTCTCTTTTGCATACTCTATACCCGCCCTGGAAATGCCATAGCCTTCCCGGTAGCGGTGTGGTATATAGTAATCTACATTGGGATAAACGCTTTTTAAAAACTGGTACATACTGGCAACCGATGTAGTGCCATCTACATCATAATCGCCATACACCAGAATCTTCTCGCCATCTTCAAACGCTGCAAGGATGCGCTTTACAGCGCGCAGCATATCTTTCATCAGCCAGGGATCGTGCAGGTGAGATAGCTGCGGGCGGAAATAGTCCCTGGCTTCCTCAAACGTGGTGATGCCGCGCTGCACCAGTATGGCGCAGAGTGTGCGGCTTATCTTCAAAGCCGCCTGCAAACGGTCTGTTTTTTCTTTATTGGTGGGTAATATGTTCCATCTCTTCTGCATCAGAATGTACGGTCGGTTGTATATCTCACTAATTCTTCCAGCGCTTCTCTTACTTCGCCCGGCTGAAACCGGTACAAGATACGCAGGGCTTCATCGCGGTAGGCAAACATCTTTTCGGTAGCGTATTCAATGCCGCCGGTCTTTTGCACGGTATCTATCACAAACTGCACCTTGCGCTTATCGCGGTTTTCGTTTTTTACAATATTGATGAGTTGTTTGCGTAGAGAACTGCCCACATTGTTCAACGTATAAATCAGCGGCAGGGTAAGTTTTTTTTCCTTAATGTCGTTGCCTGTTGGCTTGCCGATGCGCTGATTGCCATAGTCAAACAAGTCGTCTTTAATTTGAAATGCCATGCCTGTTTTTTCACCAAATAACCTCATTTGTTCTATGTCCTCATCGTTACCAAATGTAGTAGCGGCGCCTGCCGCGCAAGCCGATGCCAGCAAAGAAGCGGTCTTGCCATTGATGATGTCGTAATAGATGCTTTCGTCTATGTTCAGGTTACGGGCTTTTTCCATTTGAAGCAATTCGCCTTCGCTCATCATCTTCACCGCACGAGACATGAGCTGCAGTATTTTGAAATCGTTATTGTCCAAAGAAAGCAGCAAGCCTTTCGATAAAAGATAATCGCCTACCAGCACCGCCACTTTATTTTTCCACAAGGCATTAATGGAAAAAAAACCACGCCGCTCAAAGGCTTCATCCACCACATCATCATGCACTAAGGTAGCCGTATGCAACAGTTCCACCAGTGAAGCCGCCCGGTAAGAGGCTGTGTTAATCTCGCCGCCAAGGCGCGCGCTCAGCAGTACAAACATGGGCCGAAGCTGCTTGCCCTTGCGCTTTACAATGTATTGCATAATCCGGTCGAGCAATGGCACCTTGCTTTTCACCGCCTCTCTGAAATACGTTTCAAATTCGGTGAGCTGCTGACTAATAATTCGGTTTGCTTTTTCCATGAATAAACTAAGCCGGTGCTGCCGTTAAATAATATGACACTTTCTTTTTCATTGTTCTGTTTGCGGGGAAGTGGTAGTAATTTCCACATACCGGTTGTCTATTCCACTATGTCAAAATGCAAACCTCACACATAAAATTTAAAACCCCTGTAGATTTTCAACAAAATAAAAAAATGCAGAAACGGCGAAGCAACTTTTATGGGCAACCAGCTGTCTTTTATGCACAAGCAACAAAAATGTTAGTGTGTTAGCAAAGCGTTGGCATTGCAATTGCTACCTCACTTAAAAAATTTTAACACGCAGCAAATGAAGGAATTAATATTTGGTAATTGAGTACCAATATCTACTTTTGCTGCGAATCAAAGGACTTTACCAGGATTAACTTTTTAAAGTAGCCTAAACAAAAAATTAAATCACGCCAACTATGGTAAAAAAGTATGCAGTATTAATGAGTTTGCTAATGGCAGCTCGCGGTGTCTTCGCACAAGACAGTTCAATGAGCATGATGAACGATGCCAAATCTTATTGGGACGATTCTTCAAAAGTATCCACGAAGAATATGGCTCAGTACAATGAGTTCAGAAACAATCAATATCCTTACCCCGCTAAGCCCCGCGATATGTGGCAGATTGGTGTAACAGGTGGTGTATTGGTTCCACTGTTTGATGTGCCGAATGCACAGTTTCCGGGTTGGCATGCAGGTCTTAACATCAGAAAATCCTTAGGCTACACAGTATCGGTAAAAGCTGGTGTTGAATATGGCGAAGCAAAAGGTTATGAGTACAGATTAGGAACATCTACAAGAAATTTACCTGCTTCTGTACCTGCTTCTGTAGTTGCTCAGTATGCAGCCAGCGGTCAGTTTTTGCCGGCTTACAAAATGCAGGCTGTTATTCCTTCTGTTGAAATGATGTTTTCTTTTGGCAATATTCTTTTCCATCATGGTAATCCAAAGAGTAATGTCTATTTTACTGCGGGTTACACTCCTTTTGTATATCATACAAAACTTGATGTATTAAACGCAAATGGTCAACCCTACAGCGGTATCAACACGCTTCAGAAGCGGACTGATGTTCAAAAAGACATCAAAGATCTTTATGATGGTGACTATGAGACAAATGCATTAGTAAGAGGTCGCAGCCAGAATTTTGATGATGCGAATCCTGACAAATGGCAGTTCCGCCACAGTGCGTTTGTTGGTGGTGGATATGAATTTAAATTAGGTACTGGTGTTTCTTTAGGTTTAGAAGCTAAGTATTATATTATTAGTGATGATTATCTTGATGGTGTAGCTTATGGTACAAATGGCGCCCTTACACCTGCCAATGATAATCTCATTTCTGGTGATGTTACCTTTGGTTTCAATATTGGCAACAAAAATAAGCGCACACAACCATTGTGGTTCCAGAATCCGCTAAACTTTGCTTACAACGAACTGAATATGCCTCAGCACATGAAAATACCAACTCCGGTATTACCTGATGCTGATGGTGATGGTATTACTGACCAATTTGACCAGGAACCAAACACACCGGCAGGTGCTCCGGTTGATTCTCATGGCGTATCGAAAGATACTGATGGTGATGGTGTTCCTGACTATAAAGACAAAGAATTGCTAACACCGCAGAAATGCTTCCCGGTTGATGCCGATGGTATTGGCAAATGTCCTCCAACATGTTGTGATTCCCTGGATCAATATCGCTTAAGCAATACCTGCAATATTGGTAGCCTGCCAAGTGTACAGTTCAAAGGCAATAGCAACACGCTCAGCAAAGCGGCTCAAGCTTCTTTAGCCTCGATTGCTCAGCAAATTCAGAATAGTCCAACCTGTCACATCAGAGTAACAGGTCACGGTGCTTCTGATAAGCGTGCACAACAGCGTAGCTGGGATAGAGTAAATGCTGTTATCCAGTACATGGTGAACCAGCAAGGTATTTCTGAGAGCCGTTTCATCTTTGTATACGGTCAGGAAGGTGATGCAAACGTAGTTGACTTAGAAGGTACTACCGATGAAGGTCCTAATGGTGTAGCAGCTCCTAACCCTCAGTACCAAAATCATAAATAGTTAGTTGAGTTAACTTAATAAGTAATGGTAAAGCCGTCCCGCTACAGCGGGACGGCTTTTTTATGTTGTTCTTTTAATTCTCATTTGACAACATGACAGGTAAAGCCGCTCTGGTATTGGTTTTGTTCCTTGCAGCTAGATTTATAATATCATCTTTTCCAATAAAATTAAATTTTAAACAATAACATCACTATGCAAAAAGGACAGATAAGAGTTCAGACGGAAAACATTTTTCCGATCATCAAAAAGTTTCTCTACAGCGATCATGAAATTTTTTTAAGAGAATTGGTGAGTAACGCAGTGGATGCTACCCAGAAGTTAAATACACTTTCCTCTATTGGTGAAGCGAAAGGCGAACTGGGAGAACTGCGGATAGACGTAACATTGGATACCAAAGAGAAAACCCTTACCATTACCGACCGTGGGGTAGGTATGACGAAAGAAGAAGTGGATAAATACCTGAACCAGGTTGCCTTTAGCGGTGCAGAAGAGTTTTTAAATAAATATAAAGATGCCAACATCATCGGGCATTTCGGACTTGGTTTTTATAGTGCATTTATGGTAAGCAGCCGTGTGGAAGTGCTTACGCAAAGCTACAACGAGGAAGCCTCAACCGTTTATTGGAGCTGTGATGGGAGCCCTGAGTTTGAATTATACGAAGTAGAAAAAAGAGACAGAGGCACAAAAATCATCCTTCACATTAATGAAGACAGCAACGAGTTTTTAGAAGGATCACGCATTAAAGGCATATTGGAAAAGTTCTGCCGCTTTTTGCCGGTACCGATTTATTTCACTGACCTGTCTGAAACTACAGAAGTAAAAGAAGAAAAGGAAGAAGCGAAAAAGCCCATTAACAACACTCATCCTATTTGGGTAAAAAAACCTTCTGAACTTACCACAGAAGACTACCAGAACTTCTATCGCGAGCTGTATCCGTTTGGCGAAACGCCGCTGTTCTGGATTCATTTGAATGTAGATTATCCGTTCAACCTAACGGGTATACTTTATTTCCCTAAAATCAAACAGAGCTACGAAATACAGAAAGATAAAATACAGCTTTACAGCAACCAGGTATTTGTAACGGATGAAGTAAAAAATATCGTTCCCGAATTTTTAATGCTGCTGCATGGCGTGATTGACAGCCCGGACATCCCATTAAATGTAAGTCGCAGCTATCTTCAGGGCGACCCGAATGTAAAGAAAATCAATGCTCACATTGCCAAGAAAGTAGCTGATAAGCTTGATGAAATTTTCCGCAATGAACGCTCTTCTTTTGAAGAGAAATGGGAAAGCCTTGGCTTGTTTGTGAAGTATGGAATGATGACCGATGACAAGTTTTTTGATAAAGGAGTCAAATTCTTAATCCTGCAGGATGTAGCTGATAATAAGTTCTACACGCTGGAAGAATACAAAATGGCTACCGAAACGTTGCAGAAGAACAAAGAAGGCAAATACGTTGTTCTTTATACTACCGACCCCGTGCAGCAGGATGCTTATATCCAGGCTGCCAAAGGCAAGGGATACAGCGTAGTGAAGATGGAGACGTTAATAGATGCCGCTTTCATCAACAACATGGAAATGAAATGGAATGACATGCACTTTGTGCGCGTTGATTCCGACATCATTGACAATCTCATTGACAAACAGGAGGCAACCGAAAGCGTGTTGAATAAAGAGGAAGAAACAAAACTGAAAGAGCTCTTTACTTTCGAAGTGCCGCAACTGCATGTGTCCGTGGAACTAAAGGGGCTGAGCATAGGTACTGCGCCTGTAGTAGCTACCCGTCCTGAATTTATGCGCCGCATGAAAGACATAGCGAATATGGGCGGAGGTGGAATGACGGCTTTCTATGCCACTATGCCCGATGAAGTAACACTCACCGTGAACGGCAATCACCCGATCTATCAAACCTTATTGAAAGAGAATGATGAAGCGAGAATGCAAAAACAAATCCGCACACTGGCAGATATGGCTTTGCTCTCACAAGGTTTGCTGAAAGGAACCGATTTAACCAACTTCATCAACCGAAACATAGAATTAATGCAGGAAGAAAAAGCAGAAGCATAAGCAACAAGTTTCAAGTTTGGAAAAACAAAATGTAAAATAAGAAGGGCAGCCTCTTTCAAAAGAGGCTGCCCTTCGTTTGCTATCCTTTTGTATTTCTATCCTTCTCTATTCTCTGCTTAAATCCGCTTCCAACAAGTCTCGCTTCACTTAGTCCTAACAGTATTTTTACGCTTTCCTCACTTTCCCGCTTCCACTTACCCGGCTCGCAACTGTTGCATCGCCTGAATATATAACATTACCACTCCCGCTGATATGTGCAGTTAATGCTTTATCAGCATGAATGCGGAGATTACCACTACCCGAAAGCTGCACTGTAGCATTGTTACAGCTTAAATCGTCAAGGTTAGCATTACCACTTCCGCTTTGTTTGACATCAACTTCATTTTGCACTTTCCCGGATAAATCAATGTTGCCGCTGCCCGACATCCGCAACGACAGTGAAGGCAACGAGCTAAAATTCATACTTACCGAACCGGAACCAGACATGGCAACCGATGTATTATCATCACTGCTGAATTCTCCATTGCCTTTAATACTTCCACTGCCGCTTTGCGCTATGGCATTCACCGTCGTCATGCTCACATATATTTTTATCGGCTGGGTAGTCTTCAAGGTATAACCTTCTTTTGTTTTTATTGTCAGCATTTTGCCCTTCACTTCTGTTTCTATGTAGGGCAATAAATTTTCCTCGCCTTCCAGCCGTATGGTGTTACTATTACCATAAGCAATTTCTACATCCATCATTCCGCCCGATGCGAGCGAGGTATAGCCGGCAGCTTCACGGGTCTCATTTTTAAATACCCCATTGCCTTTTATCGTATGCCAGCCACCGGCAAAAGAAGAAAGACTTATCGTAACACCGAGTAAGAAAAGAATCGTTCTCATAGTTGTTGTTTTCATCATGAAACGATGTGGTTGAATAAAAGTTACAACAGAAAAATGCTGTATGGGAAGATTTGATAAAGACGGGACAAGCAATTGTAAGCGTATGTTTTTCTTCTGAAGAAACTCTTACTTTGCTCCAAAACTTTCTGTTTGCAGAGCGCGATTTTTATTTTCTATTTATTACTTTTTAGCTGGCTGGTATCCCTCATCCCGTTTTGTAAAAGAACAGGTCTCAGCCGATGGACATTGGTTTCACTCTACATCGTCAAAGTCATCGCCGGTTTTGCTTATGCCTGGGTCTGTTCGCAACCCGCTTATATTGCTGTAGCCGACACCTTTCGTTTCTATCACGATAGTCTCAAAGAAACCGCCTGGCTGCTTCGCGATCCGGCAGGTTTTGTCAAAGACCTGTTTTATTCGCCCTATAGGAGTAGTGGCAACCTGTTTTCCGGCGTTTCATCTTATTGGAACGATTTAAAAGACAATGTCTTCATCAAGCTGATGGCGGTTATCAATGTGTTCACAAACCGGGATTACTATACCAATATTCTTGTCTATAACTTCCTTTACTTCTTTGGTCCTATTGCCCTGTACAGGCTTGTATTACCACAATGGAATTATAACAAATGGATACTCATCATTTCAATATTCCTGCTGCCTTCGTTTTTATTCTGGTGCAGCGGTATCCATAAAGATGGTCTTCTTTTTTTAGCCTTGATGATGAGTATATATTGCTTTTGCAAACAAGTAAACGAAAATCGCTTTTTGTGGAAGCACACCGGTCTGATGCTGTTTTGCTTTATACTGTTATTTGCGCTGCGCAATGTAATTCTGCTGCTATTGCTGCCCGCTTTGGCTGCTTTCTTTTTCAGCCACAAAAAGCTGCAATATAAGGGGCTGATATTTGCCGGCATTTACACAACAGGGCTTTTTCTTTTCTTCCTTCTGCCTCACCTTTCATCCCTTTTTGCCTTCCCTCAATACATTGTTGGCAAGCAGTCCGAATTTAATGCGCTGCCAGGCAATTCCAAAGTAGCATTGCCGCTTTTGCAACCTTCCTTTTCCTCTTTTGCTGCCTTCTTTCCTTATGCATTAGACCTTGTGTTTCTGCGTCCGCATCCCACCGAAATAAAGGGCATCACTTATCTGGTCTCCTTCTTAGAAAACAGTTTTGTATTGGTCGTAATAATGTTTTGGCTATTTTATCATCAGCCTTTGCATCGCATTTCTCCTTTGCTTATTTGTTTTATCTTTTTCAGCCTTTCCGTGTGGATACTCTGTGGCTATACGGTAACTTTTACGGGTGCTATTGTAAGGTATAAAAGCCTGGTAGTGCCTTTATTTATTACTTCTCTTCTTGCCACTATTAATTTTAATAAGCTAAAATGGTATAAATCAAAATAGATACTATCATTGCCCACCTTCTTTTCAAAATGCTATTTATGTAAGAACTAATTATTCATTATGAAACAAAATACATAGCTGGCATTCGGAGAAATACATTTCTTTTGTTATTATAAAATTTTGACGCATTATGTCGCTAAGGTTTCAAGCCATCCAAAACTTAACCAGCCATCCCCAAAGTTCCTCCGGGAAATCAGTAAAGATTACTACCATCTTCGGAGAGAACGTTTTCACTGTAAAAAAGGCGCGCGAATACCTTAGCGATGAAGCCTACAAAAGCCTGTCGGGCAGCATTCGCGGCGGTAAAAAAATAGATCGGTATGTTGCCAACCAAATTGCCAGCGGCATACGCACCTGGGCTGAAAGCAAAGGCGTAACGCACTATACACACTGGTTTCAGCCGCTCACCGGCACCACCGCCGAAAAGCACGATTCGTTCTTCACCATTAAAGGCGATGGCACACCCATCGAGGAGTTCGACGGTGCTGCGCTCATCCAGCAGGAGCCAGATGCTTCTTCTTTTCCCAGCGGTGGTTTGCGCGCTACATTCGAGGCGCGTGGCTACACAGCGTGGGATCCTTCTTCGCCGGCTTTCATTATCGAAATAGGCGATGGCAAAACGCTTTGCATTCCCACGCTTTTTGTGTCTTACACCGGCGAGTCGCTTGATTATAAAGCACCCCTAATGAAAGCCTTGGAATCGCTGAACAAATCGGCAGTTGAAGTAGCTAATTACTTCGATAAAAATGTAACCAAAGTAACACCCACCTTAGGTTGGGAGCAGGAATATTTTGTGATAGATGAAGGGCTTGCGAATGCGCGTCCCGACCTTGTACAATGCGGTCGTACCGTGTTTGGCGCAGCGCCTGCCAAAGGGCAACAGTTAGAAGACCACTATTTTGGTTCGATACCCGAGCGCGTGTATGCCTTTATGCGCGACTATGAAAATGAAGCTTACAAACTGGGCATTCCCCTGCGCACGCGGCACAACGAAGTCGCACCAGCGCAGTTTGAGTGCGCACCTATTTTTGAAGAAGTAAACATTGCCGTAGATCACAATACATTGCTGATGGACGTGATGACGCGTGTGGCGAAGCGGCACAACCTGGTTGTATTGTTGCACGAGAAGCCCTTTGCTGGCATCAACGGCAGTGGCAAGCACAATAACTGGAGCATGGCAACCGACACCGGCGTGAACCTGCTGGCGCCCGGCAAAACGCCTAAAACTAATCTCATGTTCTTAACCTTCTTTGTAAACACAATTAAGGCAGTGCATGATTATGCCGATCTCTTAAGAGGGGCTATCGCATCCGCTCCCAACGATCATCGCCTTGGTGCCAACGAAGCGCCGCCGGCTATCATTTCGGTGTTTATCGGTCAATATCTCGCCAAGGTTTTATCAGACATAGAAACCAGGGTAGGAGAGCGTTTCGACGAGCAGGACGAAGCGATATTAAAGCTTGATCTGCATCGCAGCATTCCTGAGTTAATGTTGGACAATACCGACCGCAACCGTACTTCACCTTTTGCTTTTACGGGTAATAAGTTTGAGTTCCGCGCGGTCGGTTCTTCTGCCAATTGCGCCAATGCCATGATTGTGCTCAACACCATTCTTGCCGAAACACTAAAGAATTTTAAAGCCGAAGTAGACAGCCTGATGGACAAGAATGAGAAGAAAGAAATTGCCATTATGCATGTGATTCAGAAGTACATTGTAGAAAGCAAAAAAGTGTTGTTTGAAGGTGATGGCTACAGCGAAGAATGGACACAAGAAGCCGAAAAGCGCGGCTTGCCGAATGTGAAAACAACCCCGCTTGCGCTTGATGCGATGTTGACTGATAAAGCCAAGCATCTCTTTGAAAGCAACCATGTTTATAATCACCTGGAGCTGGAAGCGCGCCACGAGATTGAGCTGGAAAAATACATTAAGAAAGTGCAGATCGAAGCCCGCATCATGGGCGATTTATCACTCAATCATATTCTTCCGGCCGCCATTAACTACCAGAACACACTGGCAAAAAACATTAGGGGCTTAAAAGAAGCCGGCTTGCCCGATTCTGCTTTTGTAAGCCAGTTGGAAATCTTGAATGAAGTATCAGACCATATTAACTTTATTTACAGTAAAGGCAACGAAATGGTGGAAGCCCGCAAAGTAGCAAACAACATGACCAATACCCGCGAGAAAGCCATTGCTTATTGCGATGATGTAAAGGGTAAGTTCTTTGATGACATCCGTTATCATGTAGATAAGCTGGAGCACCTGATAGATGATGATAAATGGACGCTGCCGAAGTATAGAGAGCTGTTGTTCCTGCGTTGATAGAACACCGATGACACGGACTAACGTGCACGGATGTTCGGGATTTTTTGTTTTAATTCTAATACAGCGCAAATAAAAAGTTCCGAAGTTGTACAACTTCGGAACTTTTTATTTTTAAATATTGCTTCTTACTTATTCAATATTAAATCCAGAACATCCGTGCACGTTAGTCCGTGTCATCCGTGTTCCCTTATCCCTCATTCCAGATTCTCCAATTTTCCTCCGCCTGTATCGTCAGCATATCATATCCGTTCTGTGTTGCTGCGCCTCTCTCTTCTCCCAAAGCCAAGAATTTTGTCTTCGCCGGATTGTATACCAAGTCAAACAAATAATAGTTTGGTGTAAGCAGATGATAAGGAATCGCTGGTGCTTCGTCTACGTTTGGATAAGTGCCTAATGGAGTACAGTTAATAATCACTGTATGCCTTTCCATCACTTCTTCATTTATATCTTCATATCCTATTTTGCCAGTATTCGCGGTGCGTGAAACAATCTTATAATCTATTCTCAGCTTTTTCAGCACAAACTCTACCGCCGCCGCTGCACCACCGCTGCCCAACACCAAAGCCTGTTTGTGGTGTGGCTGCAGATGCACAATAAACGATTTTTCAAACCCAACGACATCCGTATTAAATCCATACAGTTTGCCATCAATCACCTTTATACAATTGCAGGCACCCATTTGCTTTACTTCTTCTGTGGCAGTTTCTAAAAAGCGAAGCACTTCCTTTTTATAGGGAATCGTAACGGCTAATCCCTTCAGGTTCGAAACGGAATGGAGCAGTTTTGGCAAGGTGTCAATCGTGTCAATCGGGAAGTTTAGGAACAATGCGTCCTGTATATATTCATCCAAAAACTTTTGGGTAAAATATTTCTGCGAAAAAGAATGCGAGAGCGGAAAACCAATGATGCCAAATGCGCGCATAATTACATCCTTTGCTTCGTTTCGGCATCGAGATATAAATGAAATGTATCACCGCGCAAACCAATGCGCATTGTTTCTAAAGGTATCATTTCGGAAGGCGCAATATTACCTAGGTTCACATTGCATCCTAAGAGTTCTAAGAAGTAAAGCTGCTGCTCTTTCTGCGGTGCTTCCCACAATATTTTCTCGCCGGGTATCTGGGTCAAGATTTCGTTCACCAAACCTTCCCGCACTTCACCACTGCCGCGGTAGATGCCCACGTTGCCACCTTCCCGCGCTTCAGCTATCACGTATGTAGAACCGGCTTCAAGTTCGGCACGCATCAGTTCTATCCATTTGTAGGGTGGAATGATATGCGCTGCATCTTTACTGCCTACTTCACTCAGCACGGTTCCGTGCTTGGTCAGCTTTTCAATGTAACCGCACTTCTCAGCATGAGGAATGGTGATGGAACCATCGCTCACTTCCATGTAAGTAATACCATAGTCTTTACACACGGCAATGTATTCGTCAATCTGGTTGCGGATAAGGAAGGCTTCAAACAGCGTTCCGCCAAAATAAACCGGGATATTATAAGACTGATAAACTTCAATTTTCTCGCGCAGGTTCGGTGTTACGAACGAAGTGCCGAAGCCCAGTTTTACAATGTCTACATAAGGATGCGAAATGCTCATAAAATTCTTTGCATCGTTCAGGCTAAGTCCTTTGTCCATAACCATCGTGATGCCGTATGTGCGGGGCTGCTGTGTGCGTTCAGGAATTTGCGCGAGATTAAAATTCATTCGTAGTTGTGTTTAGCGGCGGCAAAAATAAGGAACGGGCAATGGAATATTGTTAATGGATAATTGTAAATTGATGGCAGTACTTCATTGCGAAGCACAAAGCCATCTGTGAATTGTAGTAAAGCTTGGGTTGTGAATAGTGAATGTGAATGATGCTACATCTACATATATTATAACGAGATTCCTTGTGCCTATTTAATACCTAAGCTGAGTTGTATATTCTATGAATCGGCTTTATTGAGTAAATCATTCAGTAAGCGATAATTTTCCTCATCAAAACAAACAAAAATCACTTCTTCTATCTTGCTTTCATCCACATACCTTTTTACTGTATCAACCGCAATCAATGCCGCTTCCGGTTTCGGATAACCATATACACCGGTGCTGATATTAGGAAAGGCAATGCTGCTGCAACCCGCACCAGATGCAAACTTCAGCGAATTGCGATAACAGTTTGCCAGTTTCTCCGCTTCTCCGTTTTTGCCGCCGTGCCATACCGGACCTACTGTGTGAACAATATACCGGGAAGGCATATTCCCGGCAGAGGTGATGACTGCTTCTTCTGTTCTGCATTTGCCCTCCCGGGCAACAATAGCTTTGCATTCTTCCAGTATCTGTTTGCCACCGGCACGATGAATAGCTCCATCCACACCGCCACCGCCCATGAGTGATGAATTGGCTGCGTTTACTATCGTATCAACCGTTAGCTTGTTAATGTCACCTTTAATTACTTTTAGTTCAGCCATTGTGGTTCTGTAAAAACTGAATCAGTTTATCGGTTGCCTTACGGCGATGGCTGTATACATTTTTTTCATCCATCGTCATTTGGGCAAAGGTTTTATTGCTGTCTTCGGGAAGAAAAACGGCGTCATATCCAAAGCCGCCTTCACCTTTTGGAAGCTCTGTAATAGTGCCGCTGCAAATGCCTTCAAACAGATATTTCTCATCCTCTAAAATTAATGAGATTACAGTTCGAAAGCGCGCCTTGCGATTTGTTTCGCCTTGCAGGTTAAGAAGTAACTTATCTATATTGGCAGAAAAATTTTTGTCCTCGCCGGCATAGCGTGCGCTTTTCACACCCGGCTCGCCCTGCAAAGCGTCCACTTCCAGTCCGGTGTCTTCGCTGAAACAATTTTGTCCTGTCAGTTCGTGTATCACCTTCGACTTTCCTGCGGCATTCTCTTCCAGTGTATCATACGGCTCGGGAATATCTACAACAATATCTGCCTCAGCCAGTGAAAAAATATGGTATTGATTTCCGATGATGTGTTTAATCTCATCCACCTTATGCTGGTTATTGGTAGCGAAAATGAGTGTGGTTACCTGCATGGTGTTTTCAATTTCATTAGTATAAAGTAATTCAACTGCAAAGACACGAAAGCACAAAGAATGGTTAACCCATATGCTCTGCGGCTCAACATTATCATTCAAAAAGAGTTTTTAAGCACATCCATAATTTTGTTTTTTCCAGCTTCGCTTCTTTGCCGCTGCCCTTCATTTTATTCAGCGAGGCGCTGCATAAAAATTTGCAATCGCCAAACGATTGCACTTTATAATCTGGCATCTGGAAGGGCAGTTGAATTTGCTGTGTAGAAACTTGGAAAAGCAAACAAATGCGCGGGTTAAACTGCGCAGTGATGTCTTTATAAGTAAATGGTGTTTGGTAAATATTAATCAAGGCAATATCATTTAGGGTGAGCTGCAATGCGCTCAGCATATTAGATAATAGTTGCAGACTTTCCTCATCGGTAAACCGGTTTTTTGTATCATCCGTTAAGATCGTAATGTGCTTTTCATTGCGCCCCAAATACACTGCCGGTGCGGCTTCCGGCTGTTTCGTCTTCTCTGTAGACATTACATTGTCTGTTACCACCAACGAATCTCTGTATAAATCAGCAATCACAAAACCGGGCAGGCTAATTTTCATATTCTCTCACATTTGAACAACGCTTCTGTAGTATTTTTGCACTAACAAATGTAGGTTATGACGACAGCATTCACCACCTTCCCGGTTACAAAAGTTTTAGAGAGCAGGTTAAAAACTACCGATTTCAGCCAGCTTCAGTTTGGTAAAGATTTTACCGATTACATGCTGGAAGCCGATTGGGTGGATGGTGAATGGACAGCAGCGGAAATTAAACCGTTTCAGCCGATTTCTTTCCTGCCCTCTATGGCAGCGCTGCATTACGGGCAAGCCATTTTTGAAGGCATCAAAGCGTATAAGCACGAAGATGGCAACGCCTATATATTTCGTCCTTACGACAACTTCAAGCGCTTTAATATTTCTGCCAAACGCATGCAGATGCCGGAAGTGCCGGAAGAGATTTTTATTGATGGCATGAGACAATTGGTAGAATTGGAAAAGGAATGGATTCCTGCCAAGCCAGACTATTCTTTATACATTCGCCCGGTGATGTTTGCCACCGAAGAAGCCATTGGTGTAAGACCTTCCAACCGCTACAAATTCCTGATTTTACTAAGCCCAACCGGCTTTTATTATGCCGCTCCTATGCGCATACGGGTAGAAGAAACCTACACCCGTGCAGCGCCTGGTGGCGTTGGCTTTGCCAAGAATGCGGGCAACTATGCCGCCAGCCTGCAGGCAGCACAAAACGCAAAAGAAATGGGCTACGACCAGGTGCTGTGGACTGACGCTTTCGAACACAAATGGCTGCAGGAAGTAGGCACCATGAATGTGTTTTTTGTGATTGACAATACTGTTATTACACCGCCACTGGACGAAGGCACTATCTTAGCCGGTGTTACCCGCGACAGCGCCATCCATATTTTGGGTGATATGGGGCTGGACGTGGAAGAGCGAAACATCAGTATTGATGAATTATCGGCTGCCTACGAAGCCGGCAAGTATATAGAAGTATTCGGCACCGGCACAGCGGCTACCATTTCTTATATTAAAGAACTCCGTTACCAAGATTTTTCCATGTATTTTGATACGGCAAAATGGAAGATAGCACCCGAAGTAAGACGCCAGTTGAACGACATTCGCGAAGGCAGAGCCGGAGATAAATGGGGTTGGTTAATGCCGGTTGAATAGAGAAATAGAACCTGAAATTCATGTAATCTGTGTTCTAAATTTGTTCCTTCACAAAAATTAAACTTTTATTCTTGGAAGTTCACAATCAGGCGCCTACCTTTGCCGTCCTAAAAAAATCAATTGGTTCATAATGCCAACCATTCAGCAATTAGTTAGAAAAGGTCGCGAAATCATCCGCGCAAAGAGCAAATCAAGAGCGTTGGATGCCTGCCCGCAGCGTCGTGGCGTTTGCACCCGTGTTTACACCACCACACCAAAGAAGCCGAACTCTGCGCTTCGCAAAGTGGCAAAGGTTCGTCTCACCAATAAAATTGAAGTCATCGCTTATATACCGGGCGAAGGTCACAATCTGCAGGAACACTCTATTGTGCTTATCCGCGGTGGTCGTGTAAAAGACTTGCCAGGTGTGCGTTATCACATCGTTCGTGGCAGCCTTGATACGGCTGGTGTAAAAGACCGTAAGAAGAGCCGTTCTAAATACGGTACGAAGAAAGCCAAAGCAGGTGCTGCTCCGGCGCCTACAAAAGGTAAAAAATAATTAACTCAACAAGCTATTATAATCTCACTCCATGAGAAAATCACAAGCGAAAAAGCTACCGCTCGCACCCGATTCAAAATACCACGATAAACTCGTTACGCGTTTTGTCAACAACCTAATGTGGGACGGCAAAAAGAGTACGGCGATTAATATCTTCTATGATGCCATTGATAAAGTAGCGAAAACTACCAATGAAGATGGCTACGAAATCTGGAAGCGTGCCTTGTCGAACGTAACACCTGCTGTAGAAGTGCGCAGCCGCCGTATTGGTGGTGCTACTTTCCAGATACCAACGGAAGTACGTCAGGACAGAAAGGTTTCCCTGAGCATTAAGTGGCTCATCCGCTATAGCCGCGAAAGAAACGGACGCACGATGGCTGATAAATTAGCTAACGAAATTGTAGCGGCAAGCAAAGGCGAAGGTGCTGCGTTTAAAAAGAAAGAAGATACACACCGTATGGCGGAAGCAAACAAAGCCTTCTCGCATTTTAAAGTATAAGTTTTTACTCCATAATATTTATAAGAAAGCCTCGCAACTGCGAGGCTTTCTTATTTTTAGCTATATCAGATGAGCGCAGTGAAATAGGAGAGAATATATTCTAACGTTTTCCCTTTTACGATACCAGCGTTCCTACATTCATACCTAATACTACTTCTAATAAATTTCCGGGTTTGTTCATGTCAAATACAATGATGGGGAGACTGTTTTCCATGCAGAGTGTAAAGGCAGTCATGTCCATTACTTTCAAGTTGCGGCCGATACATTCGTGATAGGTAATTTTCTCGTAGCGGGTGGCGGTGAGATCTTTTTCTGGGTCGGCAGTGTAGATACCATCTACACGGGTGCCTTTCAGGATTACATCGGCTTTAATTTCAATAGCACGAAGAGAACCTGCGGTATCGGTAGTGAAATAAGGATTCCCGGTGCCGGCTCCAAATATCACTACACGTCCTTTTTCGAGGTGGCGGATAGCTTTGCGGCGAATGTAGGGCTCAGCAACCTGCTCCATTTTGATGGCGCTTTGCAGGCGCGTGTAAACGCCGATTTTCTCCAACATGGCTTGCATGGCCATTCCATTAATCATGGTGGCGAGCATGCCCATGTAATCGCCGTGGGCGCGCTCGATGCCGCTTTCTGCCTCATTCATGCCGCGGTAAATGTTGCCGCCGCCGATGACGATGGCAACCTGCACACCCAGATCGGTAACGGTTTTAATGTCGTTGGCATACTGCTCAATAACTTCAGAGGAGAATGGTTCGAAAGAGTTGGTTTTGGTACCTAAGAAAGCCTCACCGGAGAGCTTTAAAACAATGCGTTTGTATTTTGGAAGCATGAGTTGTGGTATTCGATTTTTGGTTGCAAAGAGAGGGTTTTTTTAGCGGAGTGCCAAAGGGAATATGCGGGTAGTGAGAAGTGAATGGTGAGTAGCAAGTGGAGAGTATAACTAAAACCTGATGAGGTGCATTTGTTGTCAAATTATCTTTACTGGTCGTCAAAAGAGTTATGATATTCGCCAAACGGACTGTGATCCCCAGCAAATAAGCTGGACTCTTTCTAAATGAAGTATAATCTTTCCCAAATGCACTATGATCCTTACCAAATGATGTGTAATTGTCGCCAACTAAATCCTGTCAGCGTTAGATAAGTGACGGACAGCTTCAATTGGATGTTTCATTTCCTCGAAGTTAAGTTGAGAATGTAATTACTTGCTGCGAATAGCTTCTACAGGATTCATTTTGGCGGCAATGCGGGCCGGAATGATGCCGGAGATAATGCCGAGCACTACACAAATAGTGAACGCAAGGATGATAATGTGTGGCGCGATAACGACCGGGAAGGGCAGGACGGTGCTGAGGGCGAGCGACAGCAGATAGACAAGCAGAAGACCAAAGAGACCGCCCATGATGCAGAGGAAGGCACTTTCGAGCAGGAACTCAGTGAGGATGGTGCGGCTGCGGGCGCCAATAGCTTTTTTTAACCCAATCTGGCTGGTGCGCTCGCGCACGGTGACGAACATAATGTTAGCTACACCGAAGGCGCCGACGATGAGTGAAAGACCGGCAATGACCCATCCGCCCACATCAACTGAACCGAAGAAGGAACTGATTTGCTGGCTGAATTGACCAACATCGTTGAGCGAGAAATTGTCTTCGGTAGTTGGGCTAAGCTTGCGCACCTGGCGCATGATGCCGCGCAGCTCGTCTACCAGGGCAGCGGTGGATACTTCGGGCTTGCTGTTGACAAGGATGGAAGGCTGCATCATATCGGGATTGTTGACATCCCAAATGGAAGCGAAATATTTATATGACATGATGAGGCTCTGATCGTAATCAAAACCGCCCAGCATGGATGAGCCCTGCTTTTCGATAACGCCGATGACCTGCACGTGGCGGCCGTTCATGGAGATGAATTTGCCTTCGGCTTTTTGCGCATTGCCAAATAGCAACTCTGCATTTTTATAACCGATAACCACCACCGGACTGCCGCGTTGAAACTCGTTTTCGCTGAGGTAGCGGCCATAACCGATGTTGAAGGATTGTATCTTGTTGAAGTCTTCGGACACGGCATACACGCTTACATTGCTGAGCTGGCTATTGGCATAAGATAATGTAACGGTGGTAGACGAATTGAAATAAGCTGCGTTGGCAGCGAGGGTGCTGCGCTGCTTGATGAACTCCATCTCGCTGTACTTCATGATGGGCCGGCTGACGAACTTCCACCAGGGATAATCGGAACCACCACTGTATTCCCATTTGTCTACATAAATGGTATTGGAACCAAATGCTTTTACATCGCTCTGCAGCTTGCGCTCCATGCTGTCTACGGCGGCTAATACACCAATGATGCAGAAGATGCCGAACGCAACGCCAAGCAGGGACAACGCACTGCGCAGCTTATTGTTGGTAAGCTCCTGCACCGACATCTTAAAGCTGTTCCAAACGATACTAACGACTCTGAGCATACACCAAACTTAGGGTAAAAAAAGATGACCGGTGAAAAGCGATGGCGGTTTTATATAAACGGTGATGCTATTGATAATGGAAGACTGTTAATTGTTGATTGGAGGAGATGGCTTATTGTCATCACTGATTGTTTCTTCTGTTACGGGTTTGCTTTCATACATCGCTTTGATGTTGTACTGATAGTAATCGCCTTTGGAGGGCGACTTCATTAAAGTGATATATACCGAGAGCGGAACATTATAAAACTGAACTATCTCGCCGGGCGAGATTTCTAATTCGAGCGTGGAAGTGGCTGCTTCATAGCCTACAGACATAAGCGTGTCGGACGTGAGAGTGGCTCTTTGCATAGGTTTTTTATTTAGCGCTGCGAAACTAAAAGATAGCGGTGAGCTATCAGCTTTCAGCCGTCAGCTTTGGGATTTTTTATAGAGTGTGGTGGATATGAAATGGTGGAAGAAGGTTTGAGCTTCTACCCGTTGATAAGGATGTTGGCTGAAACAGGACGCCACATTGGGAAGCCTTTCTGCTTCTATGTTTGCGGCGATGCGGAAGAATTTGTACATCAGGAAAAGGAGCGCTTTCTGCCAGAGAGGAGAGGCATGGTTGATTCGAAAATCGGTATAGAGCCAAAGACCATTTCCCTTTAATTGCTGATGAAGAATGACGAACGCCTGCTGCACTGTTTCTTCTTTAAAGTTATCGAAGAAGAAAGGGGTGATGATAACATCGTAAAGTTGATTGCCGGTAAAGCTGAAGATGGATTGGTGGATAAAATTGACTTTGTTATTGCCAATGTTTCTTTGTTTCGCTATCGCAATCATTTTAGCTGACACATCAACATAATCTATGCATAAACCTTGCGGATGAATGGCTACTATTTCTTCCAATATCCAGCCCGTTCCGCCGCCGGCGATAAGGATGTTTGCATTGGATGAAAGAAATGGTAGAAAATGAATTTGGGCTTTGCGCAAGGCTGTGCCGAAAATGAGTGCAGCTATGGTATCGTAGATGGGAGCGATGAGGTTGTAACTGCGGTTCATACTAAGAAAACATTACAAAACAATGTGCAGATAATTGATGAAAGCCATTAACACTAAAATAATAATGGCGAATACATGCAGTTTGTATAGATAAAGCCAGAAAGCAATTAATGTATACAATAATACATCTAACGGATAGAAGTGATCAATATCGCCAAATAAAAATCCTGGTACAAGAATATTTAAGCTCAGTAAAATTCTACATGTCCATTCGGTAAACCTGTTGTGATAAAAAATCCGGTTTTTGATTTTCATGATTATAATCATCAGTCCAGACAAATAGCGAGTTTTCATACCATCAGGTTGTTTGGCAAAACAAACGAAAAAGCCTGTTGTATCACAGAGATACAACAGGCTTCAATATATAATCGGGTTATTGTTTTATTGTAGGGAAAGATTCACTCTGCCGCTGGTTTTCACCACAACAGAAACACCGCCGCCATTGATCTTGCCGTCTATCTTATCGTCTTCTGTGTTGCCGCTAAAATTATACAAGGTGCCTACTTTTATTTTATCGCCTTCCACATGCAGGTCCATGCCTTTGTCTTTCGGCAACTGTACATCTATACTGCCACCAGAGTTGCTGATGCGAACATAATCGCCCAATTTCACCACGGTAACACTCATACTACCGCCGCTGGTAGCCGTTTCCAGGCTGCCGGAAACACCCTCTAAGTTCACGTTGCCACCGCTGGTATGGGCAGCTAAGGTGCCCTCGATATCATCGCCTTTAATGTTGCCGCCGCTGGTGCTGGCTTTGATGTTGCCTTTCAGATTTTCAAGGTGCAAATTGCCGCCGGAGGTTGCCATATTCAGCTTGCCGTTGCAGTCTGATGCATTGATGTTGCCACCACTGGTAGAGAGAGAAATGTCATCGTGCGAATGAGCGATGTTAATGTTACCGCCGCTAGTAGAGCCGTCTATATCGCCGCCCAGGTTATCTATGTTTAAATTGCCGCCGCTGGTTCTGAATTTCTGGTCGCCTTCCAAATCGTTCAGGTTGATGTTGCCGCCCGATGTGGTAAGGTTGCTGGATACATTGTTCGGTACATAAATTTTAAAAGAAATACTTAACGATTTTTTCCAGTCCCATTTCCGGTCTTTGCTTTTGGCAGTAGCAGTGAGTTTATTGTTGCTCGCTTCCACGGTAATATCGTAGTTCTTTAGTCTTTCCTCAAGCTCCTGTTTAGATGCTGTATTGCCATTGTTAGTGCGGATATATACTTCAATGCGGGCATCGCTGCTAACGCCGGCAACAGAGATGTTGCCGCCTGAAGTTTCGGCTTCAATTTTCTTTATCGAAGCATCAGAAAGAGACTTGGTCAGGTAGGGCGTTTCGCCGTCTTTTTGCGCAAAAACAAAGGTGCTCTGCGCAGCCAGCAAGAGGAAGAAGAGATACTTTTTCATACTAAAATGTTTGTGTTAGAAATTGTTGAACGTTGTTGTTTGAATAATGTTACAAAGAATGAATAATGTGTCGTAAAGCAAATTCATTCAATAAATGCCAATGGGTATGCCAACGCTGTAAGCCTTACCCAGTCTGTGTTTTAGCGTTTAGGTAAACAAAAAGGTGTTCGATAGTGAACACCTTTTGTACGATAGTGAAGATGCGGTGCCCCCATCCCCTGAAGGGGAGCTTGAAAAGCAGTGCAGGTAAATGTTACTTTGATTTATTTTAAGATTACAACAGGTTGCAAATAATAAACAGGCTTTCAAGCTACCCTTCAGGGGATGGGAGCTTTCTTCTGCAGATATAGTATTGCCGCAGCTAAAATAGGGTCTTTCTTCTCTACGAAATCTTTCATTGTATAAGCCACTTCGATGTCTGGCTTTACGCCATAGCCTACAAACTCCCGACCATCCGGATAAGTATCTTGTTTGGTACAAACCCGCGCCGCGCCGCCGCCCGGTAAATCAAACAAAAAAGGCTGACCTGTGCTGCCGAAAGAGCGCTCACCAATCTTAGTAAAATGCTTTTGACCATCGGCAGCAATTAAAAAATCTTCGGCTGCCGATGCAGTGTTATGGCTGATGAGAACAGCAGTTGGCACCACCAGCCGCTGCGCCTTTAGCTCTATTGTGTCCGGTGCATAATCGAAGGAGTAGAACACAGAATCGTGATAGTAAAGCCACGCTCTTTTATTCCAGTCATTGTTCACGGTATCCTTCGCTTCGGTGTATTTTCCCCAGGCTTTAAACGCTGATCTGTTTTCGCGCGTGTAGTAGCGCGAGTGTGGCAGCACGCTATCGTTGGTAAGATATTGCAATATAGTAGTGCCAATGTTTGTGCTGCCGCCACCGTTGTTGCGCAAATCCACAATCAGCGCTTTGGCTTTGTACAGTTCAGGTAATTTATTAATGAATAAAGTATCAATTTTCTCATCGCCAAACGAGTTTAAAGCGATGTAGGCAATGTTGCCATTGTACCATTTCAGGCTGAAAAGAGAATCGTTTGGCAGGGAAGGATAGAAAGAGGTATCGGCAGTTTTGGTATGCGTCAGGTGAAGCGATACAATCTTACCCTTTGGTTGCTTCAGCTTCACGTCATACGAGCTGCCAGTTATGCCTTGCAGCAGGCTGCTAATCGCCCAGTCTTTCAGCACATAGTTGGTAGAGCTGGAGATGTATGGTTCAACGCTGTCCCTAAGGTATTGTTCAGTGGGTAAACCGTTCACTTCTATCACTTCGCTGCCAATAGGTATCTCATCTATTTTAGTTTTCAGCGTCGAGGTTACAATAGCTTTGCCTTCTATGTTCCGTAACTCAAACCAATAGTCGCCAAACATTCTTGTCAACTGAAGATTAGCAATCGCATTGGGCATCCACACATTAGTATGACCATCTTTCAGCAGGGCGCAAAACTTCTGTAGCAGGCGGTAATATTCATAATCGTTAGCCGATTGCTCAACCAATGGTATCATGGCTTTATAAGCGCTGTCCCACTGCGCGCGGTTGATGCGGTTAAGGTAAACGAAGTTGTAATTCACCTCCTGCCAAAACTTGGAAAGACCATATACTTTATCGGCTGGCGATAGGGTATTAGGGATTTGTGCGCTTGCCCATGTTGCACAAAAAAGACAGAAGATAAATACGGTCTTTCCCATAACATTCATGAGGCTGAAGGTGCTGTTCCTCAACAAATTTCGCCAGGCAATTTTGAAATAATTATTGAACATGATAATTGAGTTCTGATTTGCATGTATGATTCCCTTCTCTCCCGTGGAGAAGGGTTAGGGATGAGGTTACTCTGTCCGCAAACTCTTCACCGGGTTGGCAACCGCTGCTTTCACTGTTTGTAAACTAATCAGCAAGGCAGTTACGGCTCCTAAACAAAGGATGGAAACAACAAACGGCGTTGCAGTAATATCAATGCGGTACGCATAGTTCTGCAGCCATTGATGCAGGATGAGATAAGCCAGCGGGCACGCAACCAGTCCACCAATCAATATCACCCCCGCAAACTCTTTAATAAATAAGGAGATGATGGCAGCCACCGATGAGCCCAGCACCTTGCGGATGCCGATTTCTTTCGTTCGTTTTTGTATACTTAACGAAATCATTCCAACCACGCCAAGCAAAACGATGATCAAAGCCAAAGCAGTTGCCGTATACGCGGCTTTCTTCAGTTGCAGTTCCGATTTGTAAAGGTTTGCCAGCGTATCATCCATAAACTTATATTCGAAGGGCGCGCCCGGCATCAGCGCAGACCATTTTTTCCCGATTGCATCTACATTCGCAGCCACATTGCCCGGCTTTATTTTAATAGAAAAAAATCGATAGATAGTAGCAAACTGCACATTAAAAAAGAGGATAGGCGCCACCTTCTGCTGCATCGAACCGAAATGAAAATCCGATGTCACACCTTTAATAGTAAATACAGTCGGATCGCCGGGAATCCGCACTTGTTGCCCAATGGCATCTCTTGCACTTGTATAGCCCAGCGCTCGAACGGCAGCCTCGTTCATCACCACCTTACCCGAATCAAGCCCATGCCCTTGAAAGAAATCGCCTGCCTGTAAAGGAATCGCATACGTGCTAATAAAATTTTCATCAGCCACCAAAGCCTGTGCGGTTATCGCGTGTGTAGAGTCCGAACCAAACCGGTACACCGATGCGCCACCACTGTTATTGCCATCCGGCACTTCAAAAGAAAGCGACACGTTGCTCACCTGTGGCATCAGGGATAGTTCATTCCGTATTGTTTCCATTTTTTCCACACCCTGCCTTGTCCAGTCGCGGGGCAGTTGTGCCGAAAGAATATAATCCTTGTTATAGCCCAGGTCGCTCTTCAAAAATAAATTGATCTGTTGAGAAATAACAATCGCGCTCACAAAGGCAATTGTTGCCGTGATGAACTGGAAAGCGATTAAAGATTTCCGCAGCAGCACCTTATCCTTTACAGAAGAAAGCTTCCCTTTCAGCGAATCAACCGACTTCAAAGACGACAATACAAAAGCCGGGTAAATACCTGCCGCAACGCCAAGCAGCAGGATGAATACAAACGGCAAAGCAATGAAGTAAAGGGGGAAATCAGCCAGCGACGGAAGCGGGTGTATTAGTACACTGCTAAACACATGTTGCGTAGCTAAGTAAATAACAAAGGAGAGCAACGTAGCCACAAAAACAAGCAGGATAGATTCAATTAAAAACTGCATCACCAGTTGCCGTTTCATTCCACCCAGCACCTTCCGCACACCAATTTCCTTCATTCGTGCAGCCGAGCGGCTTACCGATAGGTTAATGAAATTAATCACCGCCATTAGCAAGATAAACAAGGCAATCGCCGATAAGGCATACAGCATCTTTTTAATCAACCCGTTATTGGCAGTCAGGTAAAAATTTGTCAGCAAAATCGGCTCCGGCTTCAGGTCGGTCACCACTTGCGGCGATGCATTTTGCCGGATCAGGCGGGCTATCGGTTGGGCAAGGTCTTCCGGCGAAACGCCGGGCTGCAATTCAATATAATTGGCGATGGAAGGATTTTGCCAGCTCATATTCCTTCCAAAAAAGTCTAAGTTATCGGTGGATACATAAAAGCTTCCGGGAAATTTATCTACCAGCTCCGTAACCGAATTACGCGAAACCGGGTTCAGCACACCCGTAATCAAAAAATCGTGCTTCGAACCCGAAAAACTGGCAATCGTAATGGTTTGCCCCACCACATCCGTTCTGCCAAAATATTTCACCGCCATATCCTTTGTTATCACAACAGAAAACGGATCGCGCATAGCCGTCTTCGCATCGCCCTGCAACAGCGTAAAGCCGAACATGTTCAGCAACGTACTATCGCCAATCTGCAAATTCTCCCGAAAGCTTTTCTCGCCTTTCGATACGTTGGAGGATACACCATCATACCGGTAATAATTCGCAACCAGGTTGGGATAATTCTCCCGCAGCGCCTTCCCCAGCGGTCCCAGCGTAGCCAGGAAGTAGCCCTCATTCGGGTCCTTCCAGTTGCTTTGAATAATGTATTGCCGGTCGGCATGTTTTAAGTTTGTATTCACCTGCAGCTCGCTCCACACATAAGCCGCAATCAGCATCGTAAATGCAATACCCGTAGCCAGTCCTATGATGTTTACAGCCGAATAAAACCGGCTTTTAAGGAGGTTGCGCCGGGCAATGGTAAAGTAGTTTTTGAACATAGAACAACGGTTTAATCAGTAGATCAACAAAAAAGAAAAACAACAACGCACACGCATCTGCCCTTGCCGTTTCAACGCGCGTGCCACCGCCAAAAGCCGCTTCCCCATTGCCTTTCCGCAGCGGGCACAAAAAAAGGTGTCCGGTACCGGACACCTGTTGTACGTATTTGAAAAGGAAATTTTTGGTTCGCAATCCTGTTGGTATCCGCCAACAAAAACTGAAGAGATGAGTTATTAACTATCAAATTAAATGTATTAAATTTATACCGTTGATGTTTTTGCATTAAATATAAGTAATCTAATTAATGAAATTAACCAAAGAACAACTCAAACCTTTAGGTGGTTTTGTATTACATGGAACTATCAACTGTTTGTTAGCTGGAGCTACCGGTGGGGCTGCACCATTACTTAACGGCATTCCATCCATTATTGCTGGTTTAGCAGGCGCAATTACAGGAAACCTTGCGTCCAATCATGTAGCAACGTTAAGCAACCTTTCATATAATAATCTGCTCGCTAAGCTTAATGATCAGGATCCGAATAATGTAAATCACGACTTAGAACGTTTGTTCAGAAGTGCTGCAGTTGTTTCCCTTGAGTTTATAAAAACGCTTTTTCTAAAAGAAGTGGTGACGGACGAAAGAATTACAACCTTGACCGAGTCTGACAGAAAGAAATTTTTGAATGATCTTACCTTATTCTTCAACGAAAATATATCTGATTTAAGATTAGTTACAAAAGACGATAAAACATCCATAAACAAAACACTGGTAAAAGACCCAACCCAATTTCTAGATAATACGGTAGAGCAAATTTTCAGAATGACATCAGTTATGTTTGATTCTGAAACCGAAAAGCAGATAAAGGCATTTTATGCCAATCATCTTCCCTATTGCTTTGAACTCGCTTTTAAAGAGGCTCTGAAAAATGATGATCATGGCTTCAAGGCCTTTCAGATATGGATTCTCGAAGAAATGAGAGATCAGAATGCGTTGATTTTACAGGATACAAAAAATATTCTCATTGCCATTGAAAATATCTCTAACGCTAAGAATCTTCTTTCTCAAGAACAGTTTGATGAAATACTAAACAAACAAAAGGATGATATATATACGCAATTGCAAACAGTATTCTTCGGTATCAAAAACGATTTGGATAATGTAACAGCGCAAATCAATCATAACTACGATAAGCTCTACAAATTAACAAGCGATCATTTTGACCTCTCCAAGCAAAGTCACGAGCTGATTAAAGAAATGATAGGGCTGCTGAAATTAATTCTTGAAAAATTCGATACTCCGCAACCTTCTGATATTTTTCCTCATGAACTAAACAACATTCCGCGCCATACAGATGAATTTATAGGTCGGGAAACGGAGCTTATCAGTTTGGAAAAGCAGTTGCATCAGTCAGCTAAAGTTGTTTTGGTAAATGGCATTGGCGGAATAGGTAAATCAACGCTGGCAAAGAAATTTGTTCAGGCACATATTCATCAATACGATCACGTTGCTTGGGTAGAAGTCAGGCAGAATGATGCAGGTCAGCCCGGTACAAATTGGGAAGACGCCTTTATCGAAGCTTTCGCTTACGATAAAACACTTTGGCTCCAGGGTCTCCATTTACAGATAGACGATAACGCCTCTCTGTTAGACCGTTTTTATGGAATCATTCATTCTCTGAAAAACCTGAAAGGAAAGAATTTGCTTGTTATAGACAATACAGGCGAAGAGATCAAAAAGTTCAATAAAATACTTCCTTCCCCGCCCTCCTGGCAAGTATTGGTAACCAGCCGGAATAATTTAACCGGTTTCACACCATTCCATCTCGATAAATTAAAAAAAGAGAGCGCAATCGAATTATTCAAAAGTTGGTTTGAAGCCGATGAGCAGGAAATCAAAGTTTTGTTGGAGGAAATAGACTATCACACATTAATGATAGAAATGCTCGCAAAAACATTGGCAGCTTCAAGGCAGAGGCTAACAATCCAATACGTAACGGAGCAATTAAAAGGGGGTCACTTAAACGATGCGAAGCTGCAGAGAAAAATTGAATTGAGCCACACCGAAGAAGAAACAAACTTATTCAGGCACTTGTTAGTAACCTTTAGGTTGTCTGGGCTAAACGAAAAGCACAATATCATTCTTAAAAATTTTTATTTCCTGCTCCCGCAATACTATACGTTAGATACGATCTTTTATTTATTCAGCACAAACGAGGAAGAGAAGGATGAAATAGTGGAACGTCTGGATGAACTGGTACAAAAAGGTTGGTTGAACAGGGAAGACGATAATTATTCAATGCACCGACTCATCCAGCAGGCGGTTTATTACCAGTTAAATCCCATTAATAAAGATGCTGAAACATTGATTGATATATTTACTAATCTCACGTTTACAAACGCCTTTTCCGACAGGAGGAATATCTACCAATACATACCCTATGCTGATTATTTAATCAGCAAAATGAGTAGCAAGGAATCGGTCAATCCGGGAATAGCACCCTTACTCAACAACCTGGGTGTTTTATACAAGGACATACAGCAGTACAAAAAGGCGGAAGCTGCTTACGGCGAAGCGCTTGCACTATACAGAAAGCTGGCAGAGGACAATCCAGCCGCCTTCGAGCCGGATGTGGCTGGAACATTAAACAACCTTGGAAATTTGTACAGGATCATGCGCCAGTATAAAGAAGGAGAGGCTACCCTTAGAGAAACACTTACATTATACAGAAAGCTGTCAGAGGACAATCCTGCCGCCTTTGAGCCGGATGTGGCTATGACACTGAACAATCTGGGTGTTTTATACAGGAACATACAGCAGTATGAAGAAGCTGAAACTACTTATTTCGAAGCACTTAATATAAGAAGAAAGCTGGCAGAGGACAATCCAGCCGCCTTCGAGCCGGATGTAGCTACAACACTAAACAACCTTGGAAATTTGTACTGCGACCTGCAGCAGTACAAAGAAGGAGAAACTGTCTACGAAGAAGCGCTTGCACTATATAGAAAGCTAGCAGAGGACAATCCAGCCGCCTTCGAGCCGGATGTGGCTATGACACTTAATAATCTGGGTATTTTATACTGCGAGTTACAAAAGTATAAAGAAGCAGAAGTTGTATTCATTGAAGCAATCGGTATCAGAAGAAAGTTGGTGAAAGACAATCCCGCAGCCTTCGAGCCACATGTCGCTACAGCGCTAAATAATCTTGGAAATTTATACAGGGACTTACAGCAGTATGAAGAAGCTGAAACTACTTACCTCGAAGCACTTAGTATAAGAAGAAAGCTGGCGAAGAGCAACCCCGCAACCTTTGAGCCGGATGTAGCTACAACACTAAACAACCTTGGAAATTTGTACTGCGACCTGCAGCAGTACAAAAAAGCAGAAGCTGCTTATGGTGAAGCACTCAGCATCAAAAGAGAGCAGCTAAATAAAAACCAATTTATTTGGGCAAAAGTGGTTGATCTCTACTTAAAGCTGGCAGATACTTATAAATACTTACTTCAAAAAAAAGATAGTATTTTATCTATTAAATGGGGGCTGGTTTTTCTTACTCTATATTACACATCGCAGGATGAAGCCAATCCATTTATGCGCCGCGTTAATGAGATGTTAACAGATTTCGGTTTAGATCCCCAGGAGTTTTACGATAAAGAAGTATGGCCAACAGTGGAACAAATACAAAACAAATCTGCTTAATGTAGGGCATTGCTTCCGGCACTACCTACCTGTAGCAGAGGCGGTACAAAGCAAAACAAAAAGTTCCCTAACAAGCTTTCTGCATTTTACACTATCCAACCCCATTGCGAAGCATTTCAACCCCATTGCGCATCATCTCAACCGCATTGCGCACCATTCCAACCGCATTGCGAAGCATTTCAACCCCATTGCGCATCATCTCAACCGCATTGCGAACCATTCCAACCGCATTGCGCACCATTCCAACCGCATTGCGCACCATTCCAACTGCATTGCGAACTATTCCAACCCCATTGCGAAGCATTCCAACTGCATTGCGAAGCATTTCAAACAAACATTAAAAAAATTTAATCGCACCTTAAAGAACATTAATAGTTGTCTTCCTTAGCCCTGTTTAATTTTACACCGTTCAAAAAATTACTTCACCAAATCCAATACAAAAATGGACATCTACAAACTTTTAAACGGTTATCAGGGACGCGAATTTAACCGCGCACAAAAGCTAGCCCTCTTCTACGATGAGCAAAACAAAGTCTACATTCTTTATCCACCCTTTGCCGAACAAGTCAGCCTATTTCAAAGCTATAACCAGCAGTTGATGGATTTCATATCCGGCAAAGGCATCAATGGCGAAGGAATCACAAAAGGGAAAGACAATTTAAAAAAGGATATAGCCACTATGGGCAATACCATCTGCACCCGCGTAGCCGCTTACGCCAGCAAAATCGGCGATATTGAGCTTCAAACAGCTATCTATCATCGCAGCAGCCAAATCAAGCGTCTCAAGGATGGCGATGTCCTCGGCTTTACCAATTATTTAGTTCTGATTGTCACACCCCTGCTGGCTGAAGAGCAATTTCAGCCGTATGCAGTTACAAAAGAAATGCTTGATAAAATAACCGCCACTGCCCAGGAGTTTACCGGCAAAATCGGCAAAGCATCCATCGAAAAAAACAAAAGCACCTACGCATCAAAAACAATAAACGATTTACTCAAAAAAATAGCCGGCACAGTCGTTCAGTTCAATTGGCTTATCAATTTCTTTGAAGAAAAATATCCTGCTTTTGCAGAAGGCTATTACAAGGCCGCCGCCATAGACAATACCGGCATTCACCACAGCGGCATCCGCGGGGTTGTTAAAAACAGCGCTACCGGTGCGCCGATAGAAGGAGCAACAATTACCCTCAAAATTAAAAAGAGTACAAAAACAACAGATACAGATCTCGAAGGGGCATACGAGATCATCAAGGTGCAGAGAGGCAAATGCAAGCTCACCATCACCGCCCCCGGCTGCGACAGTCAGGAAATGATCATCACCATCCTCAGGGGAAAAATTCTCGAACTAAATTTCGAAATGCAGGCAAAGACCCTCTCCCTCACTGCCACCGCTTAGCGGCACAGTCCGGTCTTCACATCATACAACAAAAAGGTTCGCTCCACAGGGCGAACCTTTTTTACTCCCAATCAGTCAAAGTAAAGTTCAGTACAACAAAAGCTCAATAACAAACCACAACCTGTTACACCTAAGGTGCGCCGGCCCGGCAAACAGCGAAGCCCTCATAAATACCCCTGAAAATTATAAGACTTATTCATAAACGCGCAGAGCGATCGGGTTTGCCTCACTTTTTTCCTTTGGTATAATGCTGCACACCACTGTTGCATGCAACACACTCCACACACAAAGGATTTATGTCTAAACCTAAACTACATTTGCAACCTCTCAAATACAATCCCTATGAATGAAATCAAAGAAGAAGTAGAAGCCTTATTCAACCGCATTCCCCGCCGGCATACATCAGACAATGTAAAGGAAATCAACACCCTCCTCGACGAGTACGAAACCCTGCTGCAAACACTCGAACGGGATGCCCGCTACGAGCAGCAGGTAGCCCGTTTTTACGAAGCCCTCGACCCCATCCGCGCCACCATCAAAAAGTCGAACGACAACAAGCTTTCCAAGAAAGCAAAAGACACCCTGTTCGATGAAGCCTCCGGCGCATTAAAAGATACCATGCAGGAGTTAATGGAACTGTAACAACAACCCGCTCCGCGCATAAGCCCAATCAGCAGCATAAACACGGTGCCGGCTCTAAACCAATGAGGGTAATCGTTGTTAGCACAGATGAAGCGTCAAATCAAAAGCAGAAAGAAATATAGCTTGCTTCATCATCAACATTTATTTCATTCACCATTTACTACCTCACTCCGACCGCAAACTCTTCACCGGGTTGGCTACCGCTGCTTTAATAGCCTGCGTGCTGATCGTAGCAATTGCAATCAGCAAAGCAGTGCAGCCCGCAATGCCAAACACCCACCACGCAATGTTGATGCGGTAAGCATAATCCTGTAACCATAAATTCATGATAAACCAACCGGCAGGAATGGCAAACAGAAAGGAAATGAGAATCAGTTTTAAAAAATCAAGCGATAGCAGAACCAAAATGTTTTGTACGGATGCACCCAGCACTTTGCGGATACCGATTTCTTTCGTTCGTTGTAACACGTTATAAGCCGACAAGCCAAGCAATCCAAAACACGCAATAAGAATGGCCAGAAAAGCAAACACACCAAACACTTTCCCAAACAAAAGGTCAGCTTTGTATTGTTCGCCAAACGATTCATCCAGAAAGAAATAATCGAACGGGTCTTTTGGAAAATAGTTATTCCACAATGCCTTTAATGAGGTAATGGTTTGCCGGGTGTTTGCACCGCTTATTTTTAATGAGTAGTAACTTGATAAATTCGGTGTGGGTCTGAGCACCATCGGGTCAATCGTTTTTTGCAAACCCAACTGGTGAAAGTTTTCAGCCACACCCACAACATTAAATGTATCTCCACCCGCCCCAATTATTACCTTCTGGTTAACAGCGTCCGGAGCGCTTTGAAACCCTAATAGCTTAACAGCGTTTTCATTCAGTATAACAGCGTTTTTATCTGTACCAAACTGTTCGGAAAAATTTCTTCCGCTTACCAGTTTGATTTTATAGGAAGGAATAAAATTGTAATCAATACCCAGATTATACAGAGTAACAGAAGTTGATTGTGCATCGCCAGCTCTTTTCCAACCGTTGGTCCAATAAATTTCATCTCCGGGAACACTGGTAGATGAGGTAATGCTTTTTATACCCGGCTGCTGCAACACGGCAGCTTGGAAAGGCTGATAAATGTTCTGGTATAGCGAATCGGCTATTGTTTGCGGGCCTTTTACAACAAGTGTTTGGTTAATATCAGCACCAATACTTTGATTGCGCATATAGCTCACCTGCTGGTAAACAATGATGGTTCCTGCAATCAGCACAACAGAAGTTACAAACTGAACAACAATCAGGCTCTTGCGCAATAACAAACCACTGCCCGTATTTTTAAATGCGCCTTTTAAAACAACAATAGGTGTAAAGCCAGACAGTACAAAGGCAGGATACAAACCCGATAGCAATGTTCCGCTGATAAAGAGTCCGAAGAACAGAAACCAATAGTTGGAAGTAAGCGTAATGCCTGTATAACTGCTTCTTTCAGTAAACGCATCAAACGGATGCAGCAATACAAAAAAAAGGAGTAAGGAAAATGCCAGCGAGATCAAATTGAGTAGCAGGCTTTCGGTTAAGAATTGTCTTATCAGGGTAGCACGCAAAGCGCCTAATACTTTTCTTACACCTACTTCTTTGGCGCGTTCAACCGAGCGGGCAGTGGCAAGATTGATGTAGTTGATCCACGCAATGCAAATAATAAATATGGCAATCAAAAATAGAAACGATACTGCCTGTCCATTGCCGTTTACTTCCGCTTCCTGGTTGGCATTTGAATACAGATGAATATCGCTCAGCGGAACCAGGTGAAATTCGGTGTGATAATTATTGGCTTTTGCCCAATCCTTGTTAGGCATATGCTTATCAGCGAAAGCGGGCATTTTCGCTTCAAGCTGCTGGTAATTGATACCAGGTTTTAATTGGATGTAAACATAGAAATCGTACCAGCCCCATTGCGTTTCACTTGCGTTTGAAGAGTCTCCCTGCAAACGCATTTCCTTACCAAGCGTAGCATAAGAAACCAGGTAGTTCATAATAAGATGCGAGTTGGAAGGAAAATCTTTATACACGCCGGTTACTTCAAAAGGCTGCACATGCTCACCACTCCGGTTTACTAATACTTTGCCCAACGCATCTTCATTGCCAAAATATTTCTTTGCAGTTGACTCAGATAAAATGATTTTATCCGGTGCATCCAAAGCCGTATGCGGATTGCCTTTAATGAAGTGCAACCCGAACATATCCACGGTTGAAGGATCGGCATAATAACCTTTGTTCTCTGTAAACTTTTTGTTTAGTTGTTCATTAGAAAGCAACAGGTTATCATCAATCAGCCTGCAAAAATCCTGCACCTCGGGGAAATCTTTTTTCATAGCCGGGCCGATGGGTGGATAGGACGTGGCAGACTTATAAGCCAGCACACCTTTCTGATAACTATCAAGTCTTACGCGCACTATCTGTTTTGCATCCGGCTCAAACTTATCGTAGCTTTTTTCATAGGATACATAATGAAAAATGAGCAGGCAGCAACTCATGCCAATAGTAAGCCCCGCAATGTTGAGTGCCGAATACCCTTTTCTTTTAAAGATATTTCTGAACGCAATGCTTATATAATTTTTAAACATAGCAACTGATTTATGATGGTTCTGATGTAAACACTTACCATTGAAAATTCTCCACTTCATTCCGTACGCAGGCTCTTCACGGGATTCGCCAGCGCCGCTTTGATTGCCTGGAAAGAGATCGTAACCAATGCAATCACCAGCGCAATGAACGCAGACAAAACAAATATCCACGGCGATAGATCAGTGCGATAGGCAAAGTCCTGCAGCCAGTTGTGCATAGCATACCACGCAACCGGGAATGCAATGAGCGAAGCAATGATAACAAGCCATAAAAACTCTTTTGACAACAACTGCACAATGCTGCCCACACTCGCACCCAAAACCTTGCGGATGCCGATCTCTTTCACGCGCTGCGTAATGGTGAAGGCAGATAAACCAAATAAGCCAAGACAAGCGATAAAAATAGCAATGCCCGAAAAGATAGTGAAGATGGTTTGCTGCTGGCTTTCCGCTTTGTATAAGTCCGCAAAGCGGTCATCTAAGAATGTATAATCAAAAGGTGTTTCCGGCAGGTAAGTTTTCCATGTTTTTTCGATGTGCGCTACAGCAGACTGTATATTGCCTGATACCTTAATGGAAATTCTGTTATACCCATTTGGCGCTGTGGAATTGAATAATACCAATGGTATAATGCGCTGATGCAGAGATTCAAAATTAAAATCGTTGATAACACCAACAATCTGTCCTGTCCTGCCTCCATACATGAATGGTTTACCAATCGCGTCATTATCTGAATGCAGACCTAATGCTTTCACAGCAGTTTCATTAATAATAAAAGAAGATGTATCCATACCATTCATTGCCGAAAAATTTCTTCCCGCAACAACTGTTATTTTATAAGCCGGTATAAAACTCTCGTCAGCCCGCACGTATTTTATGTCAGCTTTGGTAGGTGCCATCGAATTTCCATTGCTGATTTGAGAGCCGTCGCTGTCTAACAGACGACCGGACGGAATGCGGCTTGACCTGGCTACCGATTGTATGTTGCTATTGGAAAGCAAAGCCGTTTTAAAAGATTGAAAAGAAGTATTCAAACCGTCATTATCACCAAACGTAACAATCTGGTCTTTGGTAAAACCCAGCGATTTGTTTTGCATATACTGCAACTGGCGCACAACGACGGCTGTGCTAACAATCAAAATGATGGAAATAGAGAACTGCGCAACAACCAGCACTTTTCGGAATGACAGGTTGTTATTACCCACTTTAAAAACGCCCTTCAATACTTTAACCGGCTGAAAAGAAGAAAGAAAAACAGCCGGGTAAATGCCAGATAAAATACCTACTACAAAAGGCACTGCCAACAGGGGAAGAACAACAGAAGGGGTTAATAAATTGCTTAGACCAAATGACTGACCTGACATGGTATTTAACCACGGAAGTGCAAGCCAGGTAATGAAAAAAGAAGCAACCGTAGCTACGCTACAAATCAATACCGATTCGCTCAGGAACTGCGCAATCAGTTCCGGTCTGCGGGCACCAACCACTTTGCGAACACCGATTTCGCGTGCGCGTAATGCCGAGCGTGCGGTAGAAAGGTTCATGTAATTGATGCAGGCAATGAGTAAAATAAACAACGCAATGGCGGAAAAAATATACACGCGTTTGATGTCGCCATTCTCTTCAATCTCAGAATCTTTATGCGAATACAAATGAATGTCAGTCAGCTTTCGCAACGATAAAGAGGTCCACGCAGATGGCTGAAACTTATCGCCTTCGTGCGGGACATGACGATTTAAAAAAGAAGGGAACTGAGCTTCCAGTTTTTGTGCGTTGTAGTTGGGTGGCAGCAACAAGTAATCGTAGAAAGCATTGTTGCCCCAGTTAGTTCTTAACTTCTGTTCACCGTATATAGCCGAGTCTTTTAATGTAGCAAATGAAAGCATCACATCAGGATGCAGGTGCGCATTGGAAGGAAGCGATTTGTAAACACCGGTAACTTTACAGGCAATCTGCTGATCGAGATTGACTATCTTGTCTATCGGGTCTTCATTGCCAAAATATTTCTTTGCTGTTTCTTCCGATAGCATTACAGAATAAGGTTCGCGGAGAGCCGCACCAGCATTGCCTTTTCGAATGTTCACATCGAATACATCGAAAAAATGATCGTCAATAAAATAAACATTCGTTTCATTGAATATTTTGTCTTTGTAATGAAAAGCCGTTGTACCTGCAGGCAACACACTGGTGATCGTTTTGATGTCTTTGAAATCATTTTGCAACATGGGGCTGATGGGCGGCGCTACAGCGCCAAGTTCCAACGACAAGGCACCTGTTTCTGCATTCCTGAAGGTTCGCTCCACGCGGTAGATATTCTCTGCGTTCCGGTTATATTGATCATAGCTCAGCTCATTGGCAATGTAAAGACTGATGAGCAGGCAGCAGGTAATGCCAACTGTTAATCCAAACAGGTTGATAAACGAAATGAATTTATACCTGCGCATATTGCGAAACGCGATGAGGAAATAACTCTTTATCATAAAACTATTTTATAATTATAATTAGTGCTCTATCTATGCTCCAAAACAATGATTAGGCTTCCAAATTTCCCTTCAGGGTATAGAGATCTTATTCCGTCCGCAAACTCTTCACAGGGTTTGCGGTTGCTGCTTTGATAGTTTGAATGCTGAGCGTAAGCAATGCCATTAGCAACATAAATGCACCGGCTGATAAAAACAGCCACAGGCTTATTTCGGTACGGTAGGCATAATTCTGCAGCCACTTATACATTGCCCACCAAGCTAAAGGAACAGCCAATAAAAAAGCTAAACCAACCAGTTTGATGAAATCGGTTGACAGTACAGACACAATACTTGCTACGGAAGCGCCGAGTATTTTGCGGATACCAATCTCCTTGGTACGCGTGTGAATGGTAAACATGACAAGACCCAGCAAACCCAGGCAACTGATGAAAATGGCAAGCCCGGTTGCCCATGATAATAAGCTGGCTGTGTGCTGCTCATTTTGATATAAGGCTGCAATGTCTTCATCAAAAAACTTGTAATTGAAATCCGCATCAGGATAAAACTGATGATAAACCTTTTGAATTCGCCGGATAGCCTGCTGCCAGGTATGTGTCTCTGCACCATTGGGTTTTAGCCTAACATGAAAAATATTTCCGCTTTCTCCTTTAAACACCATCGGCATGATACCAAAACGCATTGAGGATTGATGAAAATCCTGCATAACACCTACAATGGGCAGGCTTTCTTTATTGTTCAGCAGATAATTGCCTAGCGCATCTTCCGGCTTTTTAAAATCCAGCAGTTTGGCGTATGTTTCGTTAATGACAAGCTCCTGCAGGCTGTCCGTAGGTTTTATATTTCTGCCCGCCAGCAATTTGATACCATATACAGCCAGGTAATTACTGTCACCCAATCTCATATCTACAGGGCTGTTGATGTCAGGCTTTGCGGGATAAGAAATGTTGCCAAACATAGCCCCGTTTGAGGCAGGTGGCAGGTAGCCAAGACTCGCTTTTTCTACTTGCGGGATAGTATTGATAGCAGCTAATAACTGTTCTCGGTGACCAGGCACACTATCATAGAACGCATCGAAAGTAATAATGCCCTCTTTTTGGAAACCCAGGTCTGTTTGCAATGAATAGTTAATCTGCTGGCTTACGACTAAGGTTGCAATCACAAAGAACTGTGCAATTATAAACTGTGACACAGTTAACGATTTTCGTACCCATGCATGCCGGGTTTCACCGCTGCTTGTAAATATCTGGTTCTTCAAAACCAGTACAGGTTGATAGCTCGATAAAATAAGCGCCGGGTAAAACCCGGATATAAAACTAACCGTCAATGTAAGCAAAATCAGGAACAAAACGATTGACGGCTGCGCAAGTAAATCGAAGCTTATACCGGGTGGGATGAAATCTGAAAAGATATGCAGGATAAAAGGTGTTAACAAAACAGATAAAAGAGTAGCCATTACTGTTATAAAGAATGTCTCACCAAGAAATTGAATAACCAGTTGTTTTCTCGAACTGCCCATTGTTTTGCGGATGCCGATTTCCTTCGCTCTTCCTGCCGCATTTGCCGTTGTAAGATTGATGAAGTTAATGCAGCCCAGAAATAACAGAAAGCCCGCCACGGCAAGCAGGCTATACAAGACCGGCTTGCTGGCAATACGCTTGCCTGGCATCATATAGCTGGCATCAAAATGCTCATCTTTTAAAGGTAATAAATGAAGGCTTTGCGAATAAGCAGCGTCTCTTTCAGTTTTAGCATAATACTTCGTCAGGATGCCGTTTAGTTGCGTTTCAATTTGTGACGGAAGTGTGCCCTTTGAGAGCTTTATGTATAGTTGTGAAGAGATAGAACCCTGTGTCCATTGATCCATTCCAAATTCTTTCTGTAAACGCGTTTGCATGATGGTCGCATACGATATAAACTCGCTCGCCGTAAACGTGGAAGGTTCATCCAGATCTTTAACAATGCCCGATACGGTTACCGTCGCTGTGCCGCTGTAAAGAGCCGACAGGCTTCCATCCCAATCATAAGTGTAAGTCAGTTGCCTGCCAATAATATCCGGTAGAGAAAGAGACGGAAAATACTGGTGTGCCTGGCTTTCGCTCAACACCACCGCAAACGGGCTTTTCAACGCCACAGCCGGCGAACCAGCAAGCCACTGGTGAGGCACCAGAGAAAAATACTGCGCATTGGTAAATACTACATCCGGCTGATGTTTGAAGATAATCGGCTTTACTGCATTGGCTCTGTCCACGCTCACTTTCGCTTTGCCCTCCGATAGAAACTGAACTATCGGAACCGTCAGTTCCACGCCAGTGACTTCGCTTTGCACTGCATTCGCGAGGGGCGACTGAACAGTAGCGTTATGCCCATCTACACCATTAAACTTCATGTTCAGCACCACATGATAAATCCTGTCGCCATCCGGCTCAAATGTATCATAGCCTAGCTCATGATGAACAATCAGAAAGATAACCAGCGCAGCGCTGATGCCAATAGACAAACCAAGAACATTAATCAGGGAAAACACTTTGTGGCGCCGGAAATTTCTGATGGCAGTGATAATATAATTCTTCAGCATACAATGGTTTTATGGTATCGCTTATCTTACTCTTATGTGCCGTTCATTTCACTATCTCGCCTCTCACTCTGTCCGCAAACTTTTCACCGGGTTAGCAATCGCTGCCTTAAAAGCTTGAAAACTGATGGTAGCGAATGCAATACAAACAGCCATGCCGCCCGCTATCGCAAACATCCACCAGCTAATGGTGATGCGGTAGGCAAAATCCTGCAGCCATTGGTTCATCACCAGCCACGAAACAGGTATCGCAATCAACATGGCAATCACAACAACTTTCAGTAAACCTGCGGTAAGTAAAGAGACTACGCTGCTGACGCTTGCGCCGAGCACTTTGCGAATGCCAACTTCTTTCACCCGCTGATTTACCGTAAACGTAACAAGCCCAAATAAGCCTAAGCAGGCAATGCAAATAGTGAGAATGGTAAAGGAGAGTAATACCTGTCCCTGCTTTTCTTCATCGTGGTATTGGGCAATAAAATTTTTATCCAGAAAATGATAATCGAAAGGCGAGGCAGCATCAAATTTTTTAAAAGTGTTTTCGATAAAAAGCAGCGCCTGCGATGCATTGCGCGCAGACACACGGACGTACATATTATCCTTGTCTTTTGCCTGGTGCGGCAACTGCATAATCATCGGCTCTATCTTGTATTGCAAGGAATAAATATGGTAATCGTGTATTACGCCGATGATGGTTAAATAGTCAATCTTGCCGCTTGCATCGGCGCCTCGGGAAATCTTTTTACCGACACCTGTATGCCAGCCTTGCTTTTTGAGGAAAGCTTCGTTTACAATAGCAGTGTTGCTATCAGACACAATAGCCTTTGAAAAGTTTCGTCCTTCCAGCATCCGTATCTGCATGGCAGGAATAAAGTCTTCATCTATCGTTAAACCATATGCCAGGTTGCTATGTGTGTCCATCACACCGTTCTTCTCCACGCTGTAATCCATCATGCCGATATCGTTGTTTCCAATGGGATTTCCTGCCGTGGCTACAGCTTTTACCAGCGGGCTTTGCAGCAATGCCGTCCGCAGGGCAGGCACTTGGTTTCTTACCTCTCTATTATCAATGTGGAAAGTGAGCATCCCGGTTTTATCAAACCCTAAATCCTTGTTGCTTACATAATTGATCTGCAGGTAAATGATGAGCGATGCAGTAATCATAACCACCGTTATCGCGAATTGAAAAGCCACCAGCGACTTCCTGAAAACCTCTTGTCCTTTTACATCGCCCAACTGGTTTTTTAAAGCCGGAATGGTTTTGAAACGGGATAGAAAAAAAGCTGGGTATAAACCACCCAGCAAAGCGGTTATAAATGAAACGCCAAGCAACGCAACCACACTGTTGCCCACACCAAAGTGCCAGACCGATAAGCTCTTGCCCGTAAGCGAATTGAAAAGAGGCATAGCAAGACTTGCCAGCAGCACGCTGATAAAAGCAGCAGCAAGAATAGTAGTGACAGATTCTGTTAGAAAGAGATGAACCAGGTTGCTGCGGCTTGAGCCGATTATTTTCCGCACTGCCACTTCGCGCAGCCGAACCGAAGCACGCGCCGTAGTAATGTTGATGTAATTAATAAATGCCACCAGCAAAATCAGGAAGCCAACAAGGGATAAGATGTAGATGTATTTCACATCACGATTTTCGCCCAGCTCGTAACCTAAATGCGAATGCAGGTGAATAGAAAGCAAGGGTTGCAGTTCAATTTTATAATGAATATCGCCTGCCTGCTGCGTAAAATATTTATTAATGAACGCTGGCATCTTGGCTTGCACCCGGCTCCAGTCTGCATTCTTTTTGAGCAGTATGTAAGTGTAAATGCTTAGGCTTCCCCAATCATCTTCGTAGTTCTCCGGCATACTGCGAAGCGCGTTGAAAGTAAAATGAGAGTTTTGTGGCACGTCTTCTATCACGCCGGTTACCAGGCTAGGATTGTCGTCTATATAAACCGTTTTGTTCATTGCATCATCCGGATTCCTGAACAGCTTGGCTGCGAGCGAGCGGGTAAGCACAATGGTGTTGGGTTTGCTTAGCGCATTCACGCCACCTCCGAGAAAATGATAAGTGAACAGGCTGAAGAAAGAAGCATCGGTTGTGAGGATGGTATTCTCTTTAATTCGCTTGTCCCCATACCGTACAATACCGCCGCCTTCGGGGTCAATACGCACTGTTTTTTCCACTTCCGGAAAATCTTTTTGAAGCACTTCTGCCATGCGGCCCGATGTTCCCGTAACATCAAACTTTTCTTCGGCCCATTGTCCATGCGAAGCCAGGCGGTAAATCCTGTCGCGGTTGGCATGATAAGTATCATAGCTAAGCTCTTCAGCTACGAAAATGATGATGAGCCATACGGCTGTTAAGCTCAGCGCCAACCCTGCGATGTTAATAAACGAAAACACTTTTTGCCGCATCAGGTTGCGCCAGGCTGTTTTAAAATAGTTGATTAGCATAGCAGATATTTTTATGCCCCTAACCCCTAAAGGAAATACAGAGCCGATTCATTATTGGTAATATTTTTTCATTTCAAATTACAATCAAATCCACCTTCACTTATGCTGCTCTAAACTTCCCTTTAAAGGTTAGCGGCATCTTTTTCTTCATTCCGTCCGCAGGCTTTTAACCGGGTTCATCAGCGCTGCGCGCACTGCCTGAAACCCGACTGTAGCAAGGGCGATGAGAAGAGCGATCACTCCTGCCACAACGAATATCCACGGGCTGATGCTGATGCGATAGGCAAAGCTTTGCAGCCATTGGTTCATGAGATAATAAGCAACCGGAAAAGCAACCAGAGAGGAGATAACCACCAGCTTTAAAAAGTCGGCTGACAACATACCAACAATGCTGGCAACCGTTGCGCCTAACACTTTTCGGATGCCGATTTCGCGGATGCGCTGTTCAGCAGCATATGTTACCAAACCCAGCAAACCGAGGCAGGCAATAAAGATGGCAAGTACAGCAAACGTTATAAAAATTTGCCCCGTGCGTTGCTCAGTCATGTAGAGTCTGTTAAAGTCATCATCCATAAAAGAATAATCGAAAGGCTTTGCGGGAGCCATGGTTTTCCATTTATTCTTTATCTGTGCAATCACTGCCGGAACCTGGGTTGAACGGATGCGTACAGAGATGTTGCCATTGTCTTTACCCAGAAATAAAGCTAAGGGGGTAACCACTTCGTGCAGCGAACTGAAATTGAAATTTTTTACAACCCCGATGATGTGAAAGTCAAGGTTTGTTTTGGTTTGAACATCGTTTAAGTTGTAGATTTTTTTATTCAGTAAATCTTTAGTGGCAAGAAATTTTGCGGCGGCTTCGTTGATAATAACCCCTGTTGAATCGGTTAGAAATTGCGGCGAAAAATTTCTTCCCTGCAACATTTGCAAGCCAAGTGTTGACACATAATTTTCGTCTATAGTCCAAGCCTGCAGGTTGATTCCGGTGCTTGGGTCAAGTGTAGGTGAGGTAAAGAAGGTGCTGCTATTCCGGTAATTATTAACCGGCAGATAGCTCGTCATTGTTGCGCTTTGAACACCGCCGATTTGCTGCAATTCATTTCTAAAACTCTCTGCCCCGTTGCCTAAAGCATCAGTATGATTTATAGTAATAACCTGGTTGCGATTGAACCCGATGTCTTTATTGTGAATATAGGTTAGCTGGTTATAAATGACAAAGGTTCCAACAATAAGTACGATAGAAATAACAAACTGAAAAACCACCAGTGCGTTACGTAGCCATGATCGTTTGAAGCCGGTAGCCAGCCTGCCTTTCAGCACATCTACCGGCTGAAAAGAAGATAAGAAAAAAGCAGGATAACTGCCGGCAAGTAATCCAACAATCAACATAAGCACCAACAGCGACAGCAACATGAATGGCTGAAACAGAGTAGAAGAAGAAATCTCTTTTCCGGCGAGCTGGTTAAAATAAGTAAGCAACAACGCTGCTATAGCAATAGCGAAAAGAAGTGCAATAAAACTGATTAAAAAAGATTCGGTCAAAAACTGTTGAATGAGGTTGGCTTTCAGCGAGCCCAGCACTTTTCTTACGCCCACTTCTTTAGCGCGATTGGAAGAGCGGGCAGTAGAAAGATTCATAAAATTGACGCAGGCAATCAGTAGAATCATAAAGGCAATGGCTGAGAAAATATACACGTATTCAGCATTGCCATTGGCATCCAGCTCGGCGGTTTTGTTGGAGTGCAAATGAATAGCTGTTAACGGCATAAGGCTTGCGCGTATGTAGCCGCCTCCTTTTTTAAAATCAGCGAGACTTATATTAACTGCACTCTGCAGCTGCGGCCCAACATGCCGGTCCATTAATGGATTCAACTGAGACACGACTCCTTTTACATCTGCCTGTTTTTTCAGCAGAATATAAGTACTCCAGTTTTCGCTGAGCCAGTTGTCGTCGTGGCTGCCGTAGCTTTCCGTCATCGGCACAAAAAAATCAAAACGGAAATGCGATTGCTTTGGAATGTCTTTTATTACTGCCGTAATTTTATAATTTGCCGTATCATTTATCAGCATTGTTTTGCCAACAACATCCGTGCGGTTAAAGTATTTTTTTGCAATCGTTTCTGTAATTACCAGCGAATGATATTCCTTCAAAGCCGTTTTGGAATTACCTGCAATCAGCGGTAATGTGAATACATCAAACAAGCTTGAATCGGCATAGCCAACTCTTTCTTCCTGAATGTTGTCTGTTCCTTTTTTTACCAGAAAACTTCCATACCAGCGAAGGCGTGTGTATTGCTCCACCTGCGGTATTTCGCGAACCATTGTTGAACCCATCAGCGCAGGCGCCTGTGCAAGATTCAGGTAGTTGCCGTTAAACTTTATTTCGTTATCTACCCGGTAAATTCTGTCTGCCTTTTCATTGTAGGTGTCATAGCTCAATTCATCCCACACATACAAAGTAATGAGCAAACACGTGGCAATTCCGATGGCTAACCCAAAAATATTAATGGCAGAAAAACCTTTGTTTTTCCAAAGGTTGCGGAAGGCGATGCTAAGATAGTTTTTAAACATAGCTGACGTTTGAAATGGCAATTGATTTGATATCAATAGGAACAGAACACACGTAACCTCCTTGCTTTTCCAACGGCTATGCCAGCACTGGAAGTCTTTGCCAGACTGCCTTTCAGCAGATCAAACAAAAAAAGGCGTTCGATAACGAACACCTTTTGTACGGTTGTAAAAAGCGCTGCAATAGGTACGGCTAACCCGAAGGTTACTCTACCCGCAAGCTCTTCACCGGGTTCATCCTCGACACCTGCCACGCCTGCAACCCCACAATGGCCAAACAAATGGCACTCAACCCGCCAATGCTCAGCAATAAAATAGCCGGGCTGATGCTCACTCTGGATGCAAAGAACTGCAGCCATGCATTGTTGAGCAGATAAGCAATGGGGGTGGCGATAAGGATAGCGATACTTAATAACACCACATAACTTTTTGATAGCAACACGACAATCTCTGCCACACCAGAGCCCAACACTTTGCGGATGCCCACTTCTTTGCGCCTTGTTTCAGCTGTGTACAATGCCATGCCCAGCAGGCCTAAGCAAGAAATAACAACCGCTAATAGAGCGAGGAACCCAATAACAGAAGCCGCATCCCGCATCATGGAATGAAACATGTGCAGTTGCGTATCAAAGAAAGAATAATCAAACTTGGTGTTGGGGTTCACTTTCTTCCAGGTAGCTTGCAGAAACTGCACCGTTGCCGCTTCGTTCCCTGCTGCAATGCGAACGGTAACATAACCAAACTCGCGCTTGCGGTTGCGCAGCAGCAAAGGCTCAATGCCACGCGTTACTTCGAGGAACTGGAAGTCTTTTACCACGCCTGCAATCTCTACCGCATGACCCTCCACCTCCAAACGCTGGCCCACTGCCGCAGCTGCAGAAGGGTAATGAAATGCACCAATCATCTTCTCATTAATCAGCACATACTGATCAATGCTGTCGGCAGCAATAGAGGGAAGATTATGACCGGCAACTAATTTTATATCCCACACATTCAGGCTCTTTCCATCAATATCTATCACGCCGGTTTGCAGGCTGTCTTTGTGGTTGTCGACTTTATAAATTAAAGTTGAATTATTGGTGCCTGATGAAGGCGGGAATGCACAAGCACCAACTGCCAGCACATTTTTATTGGTAGAAATCGCTTGTGCAAAACGGTCGTAATTCTCGGTTTTGTATAACTTAATGTTGACAACATTGTCTTTATTAAAGCCATAATCAAAATGAAACACATGCACTGTTTGCGCGTAAATCATACTGGCTGAAATGATGAAGATAAGCGACACAACAAACTGCGTAACCAGCAACACCTTGCGCAGTGTCAATCCTTTAAAGCCCTTGATGGAATTGAGACTGCGGAAGATTTGTATCGGGTTGAAAAGAGAGATATAACCTGCCGGCAACAAGCCTGCTACCAAGCCCACCAGCAAACTGAATCCGAAGAACAGAAGGTACACTTTTGGAGAATAAGTAAAGCCGATGTCTAAGAAACGGTTGAGAGATAAACTCATGAATAAGGGCTGCAAAACCAGTAGTATTAAAAATGCAAACACCAGTGCTATTAAAGAGGTAATTACCGACTCGGCAATAAATTGTTGAAACACCTGCCTGCGCGTAGCGCCCGATACTTTGCGGATGCCCACTTCTTTTACTCTTGTTAAGGAACGGGCTACGGAAAGATTGGTATAGTTTAAACAAGCGCACAGCATGATCACCAAACACAGCACGCCAAGGAAAATCAGTACGCCTTCGGGCAGTGCAGACACCGTCATATTACCGATGGCTGGGCCAGGCGCCAGGTCGCTTAAGGCTTCTGCTGTAAAGAGAAACTGACTACCCGCAGTAGTAGGGTATTTTTTAGAATCAATGGTATTAAGTGTCGTTTGCAAATCAGCTTTTGTCTTTCCTTTCTTCAACAGCACGTAAGTATAGTTCGTCCACACATTGTCCCAATCGCCCGTCGGGTAATGCAGGATGTTTTGTTGTGTTAAACTATTTAATGTAGATAATGAAGCGAGCAGTTTAAAGGGCAAGCCCGTCTTGCCCGGGTTAGGTTGCAGCACACCGGTAATAATAAACTGCCCGTAGCTGGTTTCCTTGCTGCCTGTTTCGGGGCCACCAGGGTTGATGCCGGTATCATTAAACTTCACCACTTTGCCAATCGGGTCTTCCTCTTTGAACAGCAGCTTTGCCATCTCTTCCGAAATCACCAACGAATATGGATTGTTCAATGCTGTAGTTACATCGCCTTCTTTTAATTTATAGTCCAGCACTTTAAAAAGATTTCCATCGGCAAAATAGCCGCCGCCCGAGGCAATTTTATCATCATAAAAAACATCACCACCAATATTGCGCACCAATGCCGCCGACGCCTCAATGCCATTGAATTTGCGCAGTTCATCGGCTAAAGGCAAAGCAGACGAAGCGGTCGTAAAACTATTGTTCTTTCCCAGCGTATGTACCCGGTAGATACGGTCTTTGTTTTGCTGAAAATTATCATAGCTGTTCTGGTCGTTTACAATAAGAATGATAAGCAAACACACCGACATGCTCACCGCCAGCCCGAAGATGTTGATAAAGCTGAACGTCTTGTTTTTAATGATGTTCCGCCATGCGGTTTTAAAATAATTCCTGAACATATTCTGTGGTTATTACGTGATAAGTATTCGGTTATTTTCTTCTTTTGGTTGCCATCGTCCTGTTCTTCGTGGCATCGCCTGTTGTGTCACTCACTTCAACGTTCGGGGCAATGATTGAACTTTTTTGAACCACAAAGACAAGATTCTGATTGATGATGCAATCTGTGCTATACAGTAAATTGTGTTGATAAGCATAAACCTGTTGGCTCAATCCTTTCACTACTCACTATTTATTCCTCACCATCTCATTCCGTCCGCAAGCTCTTCACCGGGTTCGCTATCGCAGCCCGCACCGTTTGCAGGCTCAATGTAGCCAAAGCCATCAGCAGCATGAACGAGCCGCTCACCACAAATATCCACCAGCTCATGGGTGTGCGATACGCAAAATCTTCCAGCCATTTATAGCTTGCCCACCAGGCCGCAGGAGCAGCAATGAGGAAGGCAATCAGCACCAGCTGAACAAAGTCTTTGGACAAAATAGAGATGATGCTTCCTACACTGGCGCCCAGTACTTTGCGGATGCCAATCTCTTTGGTGCGGCTGTTGGTGGTATAGATGACAAGACCCAGCAATCCAAGACAGCTGATGAAAATGGTTAAGCCTGCCGCCCATTGCAGCAGCTTCGAAATATTTTGCTCGTTCTGGTACATCTTAGCCAATGCATCATCGAAAAACTGGTATTGAAAGTCTTCTTCGGGATATAATTTTTTATAAGCCTGCTGAATTTTACGGATGCCGGTTTGCCACACAGAACCTGCGCCGTTATTAGGCTGCAAACGAATATGAATAGTAGAGCCTTTGCTGCCTGAGAACACCATCGGGCTGATATGTGCGTGCATAGACTGGTCGTGAAAATCCTGCATTACACCCACAACAGGCATTAGCTTGCCGTTAAACAAAAGCGACTTGCCAATGGCATCTTCCGGCTTTGTAAAACCAAGCAGCTTCGCATAAGTATCGTTGATAATAAACTCCCGCATCGTATCGCTCGGCGCCACATTTCTGCCCGCCAGCAACTTGATGCCATAAATATTGATGTACTCCGGATCGCCCCAACGGATTTGAATATTCGCTTTTACTTCCGGCTTCGGAGCATATACAACATTAGTAAAAGCCACGCCCTCGCCGGCAGGCGACATAAAACCGGTGCTTGCTAATTGCACTTCGGGTATGGCATTAATGCTGTTCAGGAGTTGCTGTGTATGCGAAGCCACGGTGTCGCGCGGCATATCAAACGTAAGGATCGCATCCTTTCGTAAACCCAGATCAGCGTTCAGCGAATAATGAATTTGTTTGCTCACCATGAATGTAGCAATCACAAAAAATTGTGCAATCACAAACTGAGATACAGTCAGTGTTTTTCTCACCCAGGCATGGCGCGTTTCGCCACCATGAACCAACGATTGACTTTTCAGCACCAGCACCGGTTTGTAGCCCGACAGAATCAGCGCCGGGTATAAACCGGATAGGAAACTCACCAGTAACACCAGGCCACCTAAAAACAAAAGAATAGATGGCTGCTGAAAGGGTGCAAACCGAACGCCGGCCGGGATGAAATCGGCAAACAGTTGCAACAACAAGGGGGTGAATAAAAACGAGATGATGGCAGCAATAAGCGTAACAAAAAAAGTCTCGCCTAAAAATTGAAACACTAACTGTTTGCGAGAGCTTCCCATGGTTTTTCGAATGCCGATTTCCTTTGCTCGCTGCACCGCATTGGCAGTGGTAAGATTGATAAAATTGATGCAAGCCAGCAGCAACAGGAAGAATGCAATGCAGAGCAAGCTATACAAGGTAGATTTGTTTGCCAGCCGCTGCCCAACGCCGGGGTATCGAGAATTAAAATGTACATCATCCAGTGGTTGGAGGTGGAAACTCATGGTATTGGCTTCATCCCTGTTGGCGGTTTTGTTATACTTCGCCAGCACCGCTTTTAATTGTCCTTCTATCTTATGTGGAGTGCTACCGGGTGCCAGCTTTATATACAATTGCGTGTACGACATCCAGTCGTTCCAAACTGCCATCATAAACTGGTCTTGCAGACCTGTTTTAGCAATAGTGGGGAACGAAAGAAACTCCGTAGCGGTGAGGGAAGTATTTTCATTTAAATCTTCAACCACGCCCGTTACGGTTGCAGTGATGTCGTTGTTATAAGAGAGTTGTTTGCCAATTATATCAGTTGCCGGAAGAGAACCAAAGTATTGATTCGCTCGGCTTTGTGTAAGCACAACAGCGAAGGGTTCGTTTAGTGCAACAGCAGGAGAACCAGCCAGCCAGCGATAGGGCAATAAAGAAAAGTATTGCTGGGTTGTAAAAACGATGTTGGGCTGATGTTTATAGACGACTGGCTTATCGCTGCCTTTTTTGGTAATGTTCACTGTTGCTGTTGCATCACCCTGAAACTGGAATACGGGAACTGTTTTTTCAACGCCTGTTACTTCGTGCTCAATAGCAGACCCTAACGGTGAAGGTACCGCAGCACTATGCCCCTCTGTACCATTAAATTTTGCATCCAGCACCACGCGGTAAATACGGTCACTATCCTTTTCAAACCGGTCATAGCTGAATTCATAATACGCAATCAGGAAGATAACCAGGGCTGCACTAATGCCGATGGATAAGCCCAGCACATTAATGGTGGAAAACATCTTGTTGCGCCAGAAGTTTCTGAATGCAGTGATAAAATAGTTTCTAAGCATGATGGTTGATTTATAGTTTCTGATTCTTTGATTCACTACTCATTATTCACCACTCACCACCTCACTCCGCTCGCAAGCTCTTTACCGGGTTCATTAATGCCGCTTTAATAGCTTTGATGCTAACGGTTAGAAATGCAATCCCGAATGTGATCATCGCTGCCGATAAAAATATCCACGGGCTTAGTGCCGTTTTATAAGCAAAGTTTTGCAGCCATTGGCTCATCACCCAGTAGCCTAATGGCAATGCAATACAAGTGGCTGCCAGCACGGGTTTCAGTAAGTCTTTCGATAATAACACAACGATGTTTTGTACCGATGAACCCAATACCTTTCTTACCCCGATTTCCTTAATGCGTTTGGTAGCGGTGAAGGAAGCCAAACCAAATAAACCCAAACAGGCAACGAAGATGGCAAGCCCCGCAAACACACTCAAAATCGCTTGCTGGCGCAGGTCATTTTTATATAGCTCTTCAAACTTTTGATCAAGGAAAGTATAATCCAAAGGATAAGCCGGTGCGGCTTTCGCATACTCACTTTTAATGGCACTGATGCCCGCCTCCAGGTTGCCCGGTTTTATCTTGATAAGCATTGCCCGCCAGTCTTCGCCCGGCGATACCACAAGCGGCTCTATATTCTCTTTCAGCGTGCGGAAGTTAAAGTCTTCCAGTACGCCTACAATCCTGCGTTTATGCTCGTCGCGCACCGTGTTTTGTATCCATTTGCCTACGGCTTCCTGCGGTGTGAAGCCAAGCTTGTTGGCTGCGGTGCGGTTAATCAAAATGGCATCAGCACTATCCGTAGTGAACTGCGTTGAAAAGTCCCTGCCGGCAATGATTTTCAAGCCTAGGGTTTTTACAAAATCAACATCGGCAAATTCACTTCCGGCCAGCCATTTTTGGGGCTGACCTTCCACATCAAACATCTGCTTGTCGAAGAAGCCACCCGGCTCTCCCGACATAAGTGATACCGAAGCAATGGCACTGTTGTTTTGCAGGTTTGTTTTAAACGATTTGCGGTTGTTGTAAAAGTCTTCGTTGTCTATCGGTATCACCATCGTTTGCTCTTTATCATAACCCAGTTGCTTGTTCTTTACAAAACTCATTTGGTTATAAATGATGATGACGCCGACGATTAAAAACACCGAGATGCTAAACTGAACCACCACCAGCGCCTGGCGGAAAAGAGAACCGCCTTTGCCCAAACGCAGCTTGCCTTTCAGCGCCTGCACGGGGGAAAAACGCGAAAGAAAAAACGCCGGGTAGCTGCCTGCCAGGAAGCCAACCACGATGATAACGCCAATTAAAAACAGGTAGATGTAAAATGTATTCCAGGGAAGGGTAAGCGTATAGCCGAGAAGCCCGTTGTACCATGGCATGGCGAGCAGCAACAAGCCAACGGAGAACAAACAGGCAATGGTAGCAAGCAATACCGATTCGCCAATAAACTGCCACACCAGGTGATTGCGCATAGCGCCTAACACTTTTCGTAAGCCTACTTCCTTACTGCGTTCTACAGCGCGTATGGTAGACAGGTTGGTGAAGTTGATACAGGCAATCAGCAATATCAAAACCGCAATAGAAAGAAAGATATAGACAACCGTTTTATCGCCGTGGCGCACACCATCGAAAGCTGCAGTTTGAAAATACACATCCTTTAGCGGAAGGAGCGAAAGTGAGAAATGGTATCCGAATTTCTTCATATCGCTGCCCATGTATTTCTCCATAAACTGCGGCAGTCTTTTCTCAATCTGTGCTGCCGAGGCTTTGGGGTCGAGTTGCACATAGGTGTACATGCCATTGTTGATCCACACCGTCATGTTGCCGCTGTTTTTATAGTTTTCGAGCGGAACAATAAGATCGAAATCGAGATGCGAATTAGAAGGCACATCTTCCGCAACACCGGTTACCTGCAGAGGCAGTTTCTTTTCCAGTTGGATTACTTTACCCATGGCTTTATCCGCGCTGCCAAAGTATTTGATGGCTTTGCTTTCGGTAAGCACCACGCTGTTTGGGTTTTGCAGAGCAGTGGTTTTATTTCCTTTTAATAAAGGGAAAGAAAAGATGTCGAAAAAGTTAGCATCCACATCGTACACTTTCTTTTCATGGAACGATTGGTTGCCAATGGTGACCAGATTATCTGTGGGGTTCACACGAACCGCTTTTTGTATCTCTCCTTTAAAATCGTTGAGCAGAGCCGGCGCGTAAGGACCGGATACGTAGGCTACACTGGCGGCTTTCCCTTCGTTGTCAAATTCACGCATCACGCGGTAAATGTTCTTACCATTCTGATGAAAATTATCTACGCTGAATTCATTCAGAATAAAAAGAAAAATCATCAGGCAAACCGTGATGCCAATGGTTAAACCCAAAACATTAATCAGCGAAAACACTTTGTTTTTCATCAGGTTTCGCCAGGCAATGGTGAGATAGTTTTTAAACATAGATTCGATCAATTACGTGCGTATTAATATCGTTGCCCTTAATGCACCCAACGGTTATGCCACGGCTGAAAGTTTGGTCCCTAAAGCGTTTCAGGATAAACGGAAGGTAGGAGTGTACGGTATCGGACAGTGGTTGTGCGGATTTGAAGGAAGGATGTCTACACGAAACCGTTATGCAATTTTCTTATCTTTGAAAAAGAAGAAATCAGGAGTATGCAAACAGAAGTTGTTGAGAAAATATATACTATAAGCGAATACCTCTCGCTGGAGGCGCGCGCTAAGAACAAGCATGAATATTATAATGGAAAAATCATACAAATGCCTGGAGCCAGTTTTACACACAATGTGATAGCGGTTAATATTATGAGTATACTGAACGCTGCTTTATTTGAAAAGAATTTTTTTGTTTTAAACAGCGATATGAAAATTCACATTCCGCAATTGGAATCATTTGTATATCCTGATGCTGTAGTTGTGTTTGAAAAGCCGGTTTTGTATGAAGGGAGAACAGATGTTGTTTTAAATCCTTTACTAATTGTTGAAGTCGCTTCCCGCTCAACAAAAAAGTATGACCGGACCACAAAGTTTGAATATTATAAAACCCTGCCTTCTTTTAAGGAGTATGTATTGGTAGAACAAGCGCAACCCTGGATAGTGGCCTCTTACAAAATTGCAGACCGTACTTGGCAAGATACCGAAGCTGCCACGTTGGATGATTCGATTCATCTGCAGTCGGTTAACTGTACAATCGAAATGAAACGGGTCTATCATGGAGTTACATTTAATAACGTTTCCAGGTAGCAAATAATAAGAATCTGTTTCCGGCACATAATTTTCTCATTACTCAAAAACACTTCTCATGGACGACAAACAGACAAATCCTATTGATACAGAGAATAAAGTGCAGCAGAGTAAAGATGAACATATAGACCAGGATTTTCCGGGCTACCCGCATTACCCTGCTAAGGACGACATCATGAATCCGCAGAACCACACCGAGCGAATAGAAGCCGGCGTAGAAAACCTGACGCATGATGAGCTGCAGGAAAACGGTAAAAAAAAAGCGATGCCGACACCTCAGGCGCCGACAACCAATGACGGTGAAGAAGGGGATGACCTCGGTATTGTAATGGGAACGGAAGCTGATGTAACGGACGAAGACATCGCTAACCTTGGCGATCCCGACCGCGATTTTGATATGGACGAAGACGAAGAAATTTTCTCGGATGGCTCTGCTTCTGCTTTTGGCGGTACAGAAGAAACAGTAGATGATCTGGACAGCAAAGACCTGCGCGATGAATTGAACCGCACCGGTGATGACTTGGATGTGCCCGGCAGTGAAGACGATGATGCGGATGAAAACTTAGGCGAAGAAGACGAAGAGAATAATTATTATAGCCTCGGCGGTGATAGAAGAGATAACATTGAAGATGATCCTTCTTCATCTTATTAAGTAGATTCATAAAAAATAATGCAAAAAATGCGAAGCAGGAGCACGCTTCGCATTTTTTTATTGCCTTTGGCAATGAATCTACATCTCTGCCAAACCACCTTTATCTATTCCCGCCAGGCATTCAGCCAGGGCATCCGGGCTCATCATTATCAAAAGTTTTTCATCTATCACCAAAAGTGTTCATTCAACTATCAGAAGTATTCATTCAAGCACCAAAGGTCTTTCATTCAGGATCTTCCGGCACTCATTCAATTCTCCCATCCCACATTGTATATTAAATAGCGCTGTGCGAAATGGAATACTTCAAACTCATATACCACCCAACTTTTCCTTTAACGAAACTCTTCTCTAAAGTTTTATACATTTGGCGCTGTAACTATTACTACACCGAATGACGAAAATTAAGGCAGCCATCACTTCAGTAGGTGGCTATGTTCCGCCCGATAAACTGACCAACGAAGACCTCTCCAAAATGGTGGACACCAATGATGAATGGATTTTTGCCCGCACCGGCATCCGCGAGAGAAGAATCTTGAAAGGCGAAGGAAAGGCGACTTCCGATTTAGCCACTCCAGCCGTAGAAGACATCATTCGCAAAAAAAGCCTCGACCCGAAAGAAATTGATTGCATCATCTGCGCTACCGTTACGCCCGATATGGTGTTTCCCGCCACGGCAAACATCGTTTCTAAAAAAGTGGGCGCCATCAATGCATTTGGTTTCGATCTCAGCGCAGCCTGCAGCGGCTTTTTATTTGCCTTAAGCACCGGCGCCGCCTTTGTTGAAAGTGGTCGTTACAAAAAAGTAATCGTCGTAGGTGCCGATAAAATGAGTGCTATTGTTGATTATACCGACCGCACCACTTGCATCCTTTTTGGTGATGGCGGCGGCGCTGTGTTGCTGGAACCTTCTACCGATGAAACCGGCTTACAGGACAGTATTCTGAAAAGCGATGGCGTAGGGGTGGATAGCCTGCGCATGGCGGCTGGCGGCTCGCTTCGGCCCGCTTCCATAGAAACCGTAACCGCCAAGCAACACTATATTTACCAGGAAGGCAAAACGGTATTTAAGTATGCCGTTACTGGTATGGCTGATGTATCGGAAGAGTTGCTGAGGAGAAATAATTTAACGGGCGATGACATTGCCTGGCTCGCTCCGCACCAGGCAAACATGCGCATTATACAGGCTACAGCCGACCGCATTGGTCTGCCGATAGAGAAAGTGATGCTGAACATCGAACGTTATGGAAATACTACGGCAGCCACTATACCACTTTGTTTGTGGAACTGGGAAAAAGATTTAAAGAAAGGTGATAACCTGGTGCTGGCGGCGTTTGGCGGCGGCTTTACTTGGGGCGCATCCTGGGTGGTTTGGAGTTATGATGGCAAATAGAACCCGCACCATATCATTTCTACAATCTTTTTCTGCAGGAAGCTTTCTTTTTGCGTTCTTTTGTTGTTCGTTGCTATCCTGCGGCAGCGATGACAATAAAACAATTGCTGCAACATCAGACAGCACAACGGTTTTTTATCCCATCAACAGCTACATCAGAGACCAAGTAAAAGACATAGACACCACGCCTTATTTTTTATATCGACTTTCTTCGGTTGATGGAAAAAAACAAGATTCCTCTGTGGTGGATCGGGCTACGTTTGATGCCGGCGTAAAAGCTATGTTGCTGCCGCAATTGGAAGACAAAGCCTTTCGCAACGACTTTACTGAAGCTGTGTTTGATGACCAAAGCACCAACAGCATTACGCTTACCTACACACCCAAATCGAAGGACAACATTGTTCAGAATGCCAGCGTGCTGCTTGATAAAGAAAATCAGAAAGTAAAATGGATATTCATCAATACACTTACTAACAACGGCGACAGTACGGTAATCCAGCGCATTGGCTGGAAGGGCGATGAAAGCTGTTATATCAATACCCTTATCAACCACGCCGGTAAGCCCGAAATCCAGCGCAGGCTTAGCTTTGTGTGGAATGAGAAGAAGGAAGAGTAAAGCGAAAGCTGACAAAGAATACCTATTATTACTCTGCCGGTAGTTCAGGCGTTTGCAAAAGTTACTGCTCACTCCAAAGCGTAGAACTAGTTTATCTTATTTTTCAGAACTCATTTTTAGCTTCCTTTTTGCTACAAATTTTCGCAAAGCAAGCTAAATTTGTAAGCTTCTATGACGCCAGCCGAGTTTCAGACCATCGCGCCGACACTGCCTCACCAGCCGGGCATTTATAAATACTTCGATGCCGCCGGAACCTTGTTGTATGTAGGCAAAGCCAAGGATCTTCGCAAACGTGTGTCGTCCTACTTCACCAAAACACTGGGCGTAAGCTACAAAACGCACGAGTTGGTGCAGCGTATTCATCACATCGAGTTCACCATTGTGAATAGCGAACAGGATGCGTTCCTGCTGGAGAACAGCCTTATCAAGCAGTTCCAGCCGATGTTCAACATCAACCTGAAAGATGATAAGACGTATCCCTACATTGTTATCAAAAAAGAACCTTTTCCCCGCATCTTCCTTACGCGTACCAAATACCACGATGGCTCGGAGTACTTAGGTCCGTTCACATCAACCGGTAAAGTAAGGGAGTTGCTCAACTTCATCCGTCAGAATATTCCACTGCGCACCTGCAAGCTGCCGTTAACAGAATCTAACATTGCCAAAGGCAAATTCAAAGTATGTCTTGAGTATCACCTGGGCAATTGCAAAGGACCTTGCCAGGCGTATCAAACGCTTGAGGATTACAATGAAGGCATCCAGAACATCAAGCAGATACTAAAAGGCAACATGACGCCGGTGATTCAGACGTTTAAAAGCGAGATGATGCGCTACGCAATGAACATGCAGTTTGAGAAGGCGGAAATGGTAAAGAAAAAGATAGACCACTTGGAAAACTACCAGGCGCGCTCTGTAGTGGTGTCTTCTCACCTGCATAATGTAGATGTATTTTCTATTTTGAAGGAAGGCGATATTGCCTATGTAAACTACCTGATGGTACAGAACGGAAGCATCGTGCAAACGCATACCGTGGAGTTGGAAGTGAAGATTGAAGAAACCGACGAAGAAGTGCTGGCATTTGCCGTAAGCAACCTGCGCGAAACCTTCAACAGCTTAGCTTCGGAAGTAGTCGTGCCTTATGAAATTGATTTGCCCAACGACATTCAAATAACCGTTCCCAAAGCCGGCGATAAGCGCAAGCTGCTCGATTTGTCCTTAAAGAACGTGAACTATTTTAAAGACGAATTGCGCAAGAAAAGATCGCTGCAGTTAGAAACTTATACCGAGAAAAAGCGGAAGGATGTTTTGTACCAGGTGCAGGAAGATTTAAGCCTGCCCGAACTGCCGGTGCACATTGAATGTTTTGATAACTCCAACTTTCAGGGCAGCTATCCGGTGTCGGCAATGGTTTGTTTTCGCAATGGCATTCCCAGCAAGGACGACTACCGCCGCTACAACGTGAAGACAGTAAAGGGCATTAACGATTTTGCCACGATGAAAGAAGTAGTGTACCGCCGCTACAAACGACTGGTAGAGGAAGAACAATCGCTGCCGCAACTGGTGATTATAGATGGCGGCAAAGGGCAGTTAAGCTCTGCCATGGAAAGCATTAAAGAATTGGGTTTGATAGGTGCGATGACCGTAGTAGGCCTCGCAAAAAACGAAGAGGAAATTTTCTTTCCCGGCGATAGCCAAAGCATCAAGTTGCCGTGGGATAGCGAGAGCCTCAAGCTCATTCGCCGCGTGCGCGACGAAGTACACCGATTTGGCATCACCTTTCATCGCAAAAAGCGTTCTATTGGCACTTTCAAAAACGAGCTGGAGGAAATCAAAGGCATCGGGAAACAAACGGCTGCCGACTTGTTGAAGTCGTTTAAGTCGGTAAAGAACGTAAAGCAAAAGAACGTAGAAGAACTATCAGAGGTGGTTGGAAAAGCCAAGGCGAGTATTGTATTTAACCATTACCATACAGCCTAAAATAAAAAAGGGGGCCAGGATAAAAATCCAACCCCGTTTTAAAATCCAATATCCTTTGAAAAACCGTTGCAAATATAGAGGTTCTAATCAATTTTCCATTTTTGGAAAAATTAAAATCCATTCTGTTTTTATCTTTTAAGAATGCATACACAATCGGGCCAACAAAAGGGGTGAACGATGGCTAAAATTCAATACCGGTAAGGCTTCTTTCTTACAAAACTTCTGTCGCCCGGCTTTTCTTCTATCCTTTAAAAGTGTAATAAGAGTTTGCCTGTGTTAAACAGGTAACAATCACGTCGTTGATGCAAACATGCGGCGGTAGCGTAGCGCAATAATAAACCACATCGGCCACGTCTTCGGCTTGTAACGGCTGGTAGCCTTCGTACACAGCCGCCGCCTTTTCATCGTTGCCTTTAAAGCGCACATTGCTAAACTCGGTATCGGCCGCGCCGGGGTGCACCGCCGTCACTTTTATTTTATGAGGCAACAAATCGATTCGCTGTGCCTGGCTGATGGAATCTACCGCAGCTTTCGAGGCGCAATACACATTGCCGTTCTGGTACACTTCTTTCGCCGCCGTAGAGCCGATGTTGATGATGTGCCCGCCCTTCTTTTTTACAAAAAGCGGAACCACCGCTTTCGATACATACAGCAAGCCTTTTACGTTGGTATTAATCATCGTTTCCCAATCGTCCAGCGAAGCTTCATTAAATGGTTCCCTTCCCAAAGCCAACCCGGCGTTGTTTACCAGAATATCAATGTCTTTCCATTCTTCGGGCAGTTGCTCAATAGCACTAAAAACCGCTTCCCGGTCCTGCACATCAAATATCAATGGCAACACGTTTACGCTGTATTGTTGGGTCAGTTCCTTCTGTAAATCCTGCAGGCGGTCAGCTCTCCGTCCGGTGATAATGCAAGCGTGGCCGGCTGCTGCAAATTTTTGAGCAATGGCTTTTCCAAATCCTGAAGTGGCTCCGGTGATGAATACAATCATAATAATGTAGATGTTTTAAATAAGAAATTCTATTGCACAGCAGCGGCCGTCACTTTTCTTTTGTTCCGGCTAAAAATAACAATGCCCAGCGCAATAAGGGCCCACAGCAGCATTTGCGCCGTTACCAATTGCCAGCCGCCTTGTTGCCAGCACCACAGCCCTGCCGTTGTGCCCAGTGCGCCGCCAATAAAATAGGAAGTCATATAAATGGTATTGATGCGGCTGTGCGCCGATTCGTCCAGCGTATATATGCTGGCAACATTGGTAACCTGTGTTACCTGCGCGCCCACATCCAGCAGCAGCACCGCAACAATAAAAGAAACCACAGAAAGCGGAAACAGCATCATCAATAAAATACTCACAATAATAAAACCGGCTGCCAGCAGCAAAGCCTGTACGGCATTGCCTTTATCAGCCATCTTGCCAATGGCCGGGGCTGCCAACGCGCCTGCTATGGCTACCAATCCAAACAAGCCAATGGTATCGGACCCATAATGAAACGGCGCACCGCTTAAGTGAAAGGTAAGCGTCGTCCAGAAAGAGCAGAACAGCCCAAACACCAACGCGCCAATAAAAGCCGACTGGCGCAGGAGCGCAAAACGCTTGGGTTGTTGCAAAGTGGAAACCATCAGTTGCAGGTAATTGCCTTCGAACTCGGTCTTCACAGTAGGTAAAAAGAAGTAAATCAGTATATCGATGATTAAAACCAGCGCTGCTGAAATGCCATACACATACCGCCAGTTTAGCCAGTGGGCAATAAACCCGCTGAACACGCGTGCTGCCAGGATGCCAATTAAAATGCCGCTGAAAATAGTGCCCAGCGTTTTGCCGCGGGTGTTCTTGTTCAGCGTGGCTGCCATGGGCAGAATAATTTGGGCCGATACCGACAGGAAGCCGACAAAAAGTGAGGCAGCCTGCATGTGCCAGCCGGTGGTGGAGAACGCAATAAACAAAAGAAAGATAGCCAACAACGAGAGCAGAGAAAGCACCAGCTTTTTGCGGTTCACTTTATCGCCCAGCGGGATGAGGAAGAATAAGCCCAGCCCATAACCGGTTTGCGACAACACAGCAATGCTGCCGGCTTCGGTTTGGTTCAGGTGCAGTGAAGCAGCAATATCTGCCAGGATGGGTTGGTTGTAATAAATGTTGGCTACGGAAACACCGGCGGCTACTGCCATCAGCAACACCTGTGCGCCCGACAATTCTTTGTTTTCCATGGTAGGCGGCAAAGGTAATGGGCATGGGCTATGCAAGATGATGGGCAGGAAGAAAAGAGGAGTGGCTACCCTGCGCGATTCGGGTAAGATAGAAATCCCTAGGTATGAAGTTTATCGTTTTCGCCCATATTAGTAGGGAGCAAGCCCCCTGTTAAGCGCTGTTTTTGATGATATGAATGGTAAGCCAGTCAATGATTTCTTTGAGCTTACTTTGTCCTGACGCAAAGCCGCTGTTGGCGGTTTGTTGTCGTCATCGTCAGTCAGTCTGTTGCGTTTTTGTCATATACATAAACCAATTCCACTCCCAGGTTGTTCCGTTGTCTTCAGAAAATGCTTGGCTCCATACGGGATTGTCTTTATCGCTGATGTCCCATCGAAAACCTATTAAAATATCTTTGTTATCGAAAGTGTCTTTGGCAAAGAAGTGTCCAAAATTAGTTTCAAAAGAACCAACAACGGGGATGCCCAACATACCGTGTGCATCATTTGCCCAATAAATACTCCAGAGCCTTGTAGCGGGACTGAAAAGTCGCAAAGCCATTCCTTCCACAGTTCTTGCACCGGTTTTCATGTAATGACTTTCCACGTTTGCCATTCCTGCCAACAGCTTTTCCGTTTCTTTTGTGCCTTCAAACTCAACCCATTCAGTGCACTTGTTCAATCTTGTCTTTAGTTTTTTATGATGCACTTCATGATGCCCAACCAAAAAATCGAAATCGTATTTTGAGGAAGCAGAAGAGGCGGTCGTCATCAATTCCCCATTCATGTCAAAATCCAATACAGGTAGTTCTATGTTTAGGTCAAAAGTCATTCGTTGATGGTTTTAAGCTGAAAGTTAACCATGAAAAGTTCAAATTATCTTTGACGTTCGTAAGTGCTGCCTTGTCATGACCGCCAACGCCTCCCTGTTTGCTACACGTAACGAAAATAGCGAATCGTCAGTTCAAATATAGCTGCAAAAGATGATTAGAAATCCTACTGCCGAATGGCTTCCGTCAGCCGCTATGGCAGCAAGCATTTGTTAGCTGCCGTTAATGTCACTCGCAACTTCCTGCCTACCTCGGGTCTTTCCGTATGGTCAATTGGTTCTAAGTTATATAGAAACCAAAAGTTGTTTCTTTTACGCTTCTGAAATTCCGTGTCTTTAGGTCTGCCTATGATTAAATTGTTTTTGGTGATTTTCCATTTCTTTTCTTGGTCAGCCAATATCGTGTCTAAGTCAAGCATACCTGTTCCGCATTCTAATACAGAAACTACTTTGCCAGATATTGTATAATTAGATTCAACTACAGTTACATAAAGATTTAAAAGTCGCAAGATGTCACCTTGGTTGATTTTTTCTTTGTCAGATTCATTTTTAAGTACGAAAGCAAAATTGTCTGTTCTATAATTGCCTTTGCTGTCGATAGCTTTTGGAATGTCAAACCATTTTTCTATTTCAAAACCTCCTAATAAAGAATCATCAGAAAGCCGAAAACTAACATTGTCGTTTAAACTCTTTGTCAGCAAATAAACCTTGTCCTTTATTATAAGTACTTGTTCAATTTGAAATGTCACTCTTGTTTAAATTGATTTGTCACGGTCGTTGTGAATGGCAGCTAACAAATATATTATACGCACCCAACAATACAACTACGGGTCCGTTTCATCCTTCCACAAATCATCCGGTGGGCTCAGCATCGTCACCGCGTTCTTCAAACATGAGCGCAGCGCAGCAGAACGGATAAAACCATTCACTAATCCATTCCACTCAATCCCTATCTCCCGCAACAGCAAGCCCGTCGAACACGATAGTATGAGCAATGAATGCAACAGCAAGCCCATTTCCTGCTACAGCAAGGGCACGCGGCACAACAGCACGGGCTCCGAGGACTATAGCAAGAGCTTCGAGCACAACAGCATGGGCTCCGAGGACTATAGCAAGGGCTTCGAGCACAAGAGCATGGGCTCCGAGCGCAACAGCAAGCCCACCGAACTCAACCTAACCATCACACGCCAAAATCTTTTACGCTCTGTTTAATCAGTCAATCAGCATTGCATCGCACAATCGCGCCGGGGGGCAATCTCTCTTGTTACCCAACCCGCCTTTCCAACCATAAAACACGCCCGAACCTGAAAAAGGCTGACAGAATCTGGTTCTGTCAGCCTTTTTCTGCCGATTGCTATATTTTATCTCACACCCGCACGTAAATCTTTTTCTTATCCAGGAAGTACCCCACGCTCCAGCAAATAAGCATGTAAAAAACGGCTTGCAGAAAGGAGCCTAAGTACCCCGTGGCATAGCTGAAAATATTCAGGAACAGCCAGTTGAAAATAGACACGCCGGGTTCTACCTGTATCATGTACAGCACCGATACCAGCACTTCCGAAACCAGGTAAATGAACAACGGGTTTCTGCCCAGTACCTCGAAGAAGTAAACGCCTTTCTTCTGCCCGCGAAAATCAACCAGGTAAATAATCAGCGAAAGAATCATGCAATCCAGCGCCACAGTGTGCAGCACAAACGGGCTGGTCCATAGTTTTTTGTTGATGGGGAACACATAGTTCCAGAAGTGGGCGATGATAAGCAGTATAACACCTGTCAGCAACAGCTTCGTCAAACCCTCAAACGTATTGCCCTTGCGGCGAATGTATTGCCCCACCACATAACCCGCCACCACGTTGCCAATGGATGGAAAAGTGCTGAGAAACCCTTCAGGATCGAACGGAAACCCTTCGCCGCCATATAAATGCGGCGTGCCGATGAGCCAGGTATCTAAGCGCAGCACCGCATTGGTATGAAGCCCGTAGGGATCGGATGGATCGCCAAAAAAATACATGATGGGCCAATACAGCAGGAGTATAATACCGGTGATGATGACCGTAGTTCGGGTTTTAAAGAAGTACAGCATCAGCGAAGCAAAACAATAGGCTAACGCAATGCGCTGCAACACGCCAAAGATGCGCGTTTCCGACAGGGGATTCATTTCAAGACCACCGGCATCGTTATAATGAAAAAAGGGAAACCAGTAAAGCAGAAAGCCCAGCAAAAAAATAAGAAAAGTTCGCTTGAAAATCTTGCCCAGCACATAACCCGTTGGTTTGCCCTGCCACTTGATCATGGCAAAGCTCATGGCATTGCCCACGGCAAACATAAAGGAAGGAAACACCAGGTCGGTAGGCGTAAAGCCATGCCATTTGGCGTGCATCAGGGCAGGAAACGTAGTTTCATAATTGCCCGGCGTGTTCACGATAATCATGAAGCAAATGGTGAGACCACGAAACACATCGAGCGCTAAAAACCGTTGGCGGGAAGCAGTAGCATCGGCAGACATAAAAAGTGAATTGAAGAACCAAAGTAAAGGATAAGGTTGATGTTATTTCATTGCGCAGCAGAATAAATTTTTAGTTTATCCCAATGTCTGGCCCCGACTCATTCTGAAAAGACCCAGACAGGTGAAGTAACAGAAAGGTTCAATAAAAAAGACCTGCAAGGAATGTAAACCTTGCAGGTCTTTTATTTGAAATAACAAAGTCCTTCGTGTTTCTTTTTTTCTTAGCGTCTTAATAGTTCAAACACTATCAGAAGCAATACCTGTTTTCCTCAATCATCTTATCTGCAATGCGCCGGCGCGCTTCTTTGGAATTGAAAGGTTCCACTTTGGTAAAACGTTTTAAGCCTACATGCATCATGCGCAGCTCATCGCCTTCGGCAAAAGAGTTGATGGCATCCTTGCCGGCTTTGCTGATTTTATCTGCGGCATCGTATAAATAGGTTCTCACTATATCTGCCTGCAGCAAAGTGGCTTCTTCACCCTTGGTTTCAGTTAGCTTCATCAACCGAAGCAATGCGCTTTCTGCCATATAAATTTCTATCGCCATATCGGCAATGTTCATCAGCACTTCCTGTTCTTTGTCCAGCTTCATCATCAGCTTCTGCACGGCAGCCCCTGCTACCAATAGTACCGCTTTCTTATAACTGACAATATAGGTTTTCTCTTTTGCAAAAGGAGAGTTGTCTTCCCCAACAGCTTCCGGTAGGCTCATCAGTTCTTTAGACACATTCATGGCTGCCGTCATCAGGTCAAGCTTACCTTTCATGGCTCGCTTCAATGTCATGTCCACAATCAGCAATCGGTTAATCTCATTGGTGCCTTCAAAAATGCGGTTGATGCGGCTGTCCTGGTAAGCGCGGCTGATGGCATATTCTGCACTAAAACCATTGCCGCCGTGAATCTGCAGGCATTCATCCACACAAAAATCAAGCACCTCGCTGCCATACACTTTGGTAATGGCGCATTCAATGGCATATTCTTCTGCCGCGCCCAGTAAGGCTTTGCCCATAGGCGTGTTAACCGCTAACAGCTCGGCTTCTTTATCATCAATCCATTTAGATGCCCTGAAAACTCCCGACTGCGATACCCAGCTACGGATAGCCATTTCGGCCAGCTTGTGCTTAATGGCGCCAAAACGCGAAATGGATATTTTAAACTGCTCGCGGGTTTTGGCATACTGCACAGCTATCGAAGTTGTCTCTTTTGCAGCTCCCGTAGTACCTGCTCCCAGCTTTAACCGACCGATATTTAAAATATTGAAGGCTATAATATGACCGCGGCCAATTTCGCCCAGCACATTCTCTGCCGGCACTTTACAATCCTGGAAATAAAGCTGCACCGTAGAAGAACCTTTAATACCCATCTTATGCTCTTCCGGTCCGTTGGTGAAGCCCTCATAACCGCGCTCTACAATAAAAGCGGTGAATTTATCGCCATCTATTTTGGCAAACACCACAAACACATCGGCAAAGCCGCCATTGGTTATCCAGCATTTCTGGCCATTAAGCAAATAATATTTTCCGTCATCGCTTAACCTGGCTGTTGTTTTTGCACCTAAGGCATCGCTGCCACTGTTAGGTTCGGTAAGGGCATACGCACCTTTGTATTCGCCTGTGGCAAGCTTGGGTATATACTTCTGCTTTTGCTCTTCGGTGCCAAAGTATAGAATTGGCAGTGAGCCAATGCCGGTATGGCAAGCAAAAGCCACGGCAAACGAAAAGCCACCGCCTAAGGCTTCATTTACCAATGTTGCCGTTATAAAATCTTTGCCCAATCCGCCATATTCTTCAGAAATAGAAATACCCAGCATGCCCTGCTCACCAGCTTTGTCGAGCGTGCTTTGCATCAGTCCTTTTTCCTGGTTGTCTATCCGGTCAATAACGGGCAGCACTTCTGTAGCCAGAAACTGGTTGCACATGTCTCTGATCATTATCTGCTCTTCGGTTATGTCTTCAGGCGTAAAAGTTTGAAACGGCTCTGATTCTTTCAACAGCCATTCGCCTCCTTTCACAGCGCTGGCTTGTGCTAATTCAACATTCATATTGTATTGAGATTTTTTGAAACTGAATTTTAGTTTGTATAAACATACAAGCGGATGAGAAAAAAGTAATAGTAACGAGGTTCTATCTTTCAAAGGTAAGGCTCTCTTTTACTTAAAAAAGGAATGCCAAAAGATTTACTTTTATTTTCAGGTTAGCGTCCATACCAGGCTTAACTGATCAGTCAGCATCAGGCGCAGTGTAAGTGTTGTGTTTACAGATTGATTAACAAAGCGAACTGTTATTTGTTGCAGCTCAATATTGATGTCTTTGATAAGAATATTTTTTTTAAAATCTATTTTCCCATTGCCCCACCATTTATACACGGCTTCTTTAGCGCACCAGCAGAGGGTATAAAGCTGATAGTCCGCAAGACGGTTGCCATATTGCTTTTGTAATTCTGCAACCTGTGCCAGCTCGTCGTTGTTTAGATATTTGTGTTTTACCTTTTCAGTCTTGGCAGAATAGAGCTCAATGTCAATACCACATTGGTTTTGGGTGCTGATAATAACCGCTGCAAAGTCGCCGCAGTGCGAGATGGAGAACTGATATTCACCCGAAGACAAATAAGGCTTGCCGGCTTCGTCCAGCTTCAATTCATCGTATGGAAAATGAGGGAACAGCAGCGACAACAAATACCTTCCGGCAAGGTGTTGCAACCGCTTGTGCGGATGATGTATTGTTTGCTGCAACTGCACTTTTTGTAAGAAGAAAAGCTCGTCTTCCTCTATTTTCCACAGCCCTATCCGTGTGTGTGGGTCGCTGTTTTTTTGTAGTAATAACGGCAAAAGAAATCCCGGTTTGTTTTGCAGATTTACAATTTATTTGCAGAAAGCACACACATGATTTTATCGGACAAGCGCATACTGGAGGAAATGGAACGGGGCACTATAAAGGTAGAACCTTACGACCGTGAATGCCTTGGCAGCAACAGTTACGATGTGCATCTTGGTAAATGGCTGGCTACTTACCGCGAGCACATTCTTGACGCAAAAAAACACAACGAGATAGAACATTTTGAAATCCCGGAAGAAGGCTTTGTGCTGTATCCGCATATATTTTACCTGGGCTCAACATTAGAATACACCGAAACGATGGAGCATGTTCCATTTCTCGAAGGCAAATCCTCTACCGGGCGCTTGGGCATTGACATACATGCAACGGCAGGCAAGGGCGATGTGGGTTTTTGTGGCTATTGGACATTGGAAATATCGGTAAAACAGCCGGTGCGTATCTATACCGGAATGCCGGTGGGACAACTGATTTATTTTCCGGTGGATGGCGAAATAGAAGTGAAGTATAACGAAAAGAAAAGCGCCAAGTACAGCCACCAGATGGGCAAACCGGTAGAAAGCATGATGTGGAAGAACCAGTTTTAAGCCTTGCTTCTGGTTGTTTGTTTCTTTTCTTGTTTTTTTCTTTCCGAAGATTTTTCCTCGCTGTTTTCTTCGGCTTCTTCTACAGAGTGAGAAGCAAACAAGTCTTTTTCGGTTTTCGCCCGTTCTGATAAAATGCCATAAAATTTTTTCAGTGTTTCCAGCTCTTCGCCAGTTAGTCCTTCGGAACCGATAAGGCGGTTGCTGGCATTTTGTGAAGAGGCAATCAACTCGTTCAGCTTTAGGTGCAGCGCCATGGTGTCTTTATTGGCGCTCTGCTGAATAACAAACACCATGAGAAAAGTAATAATGGTTGTGCCGGTGTTAATTACCAGTTGCCAGGTTTCGGAGTAATGAAATACAGGACCTGAAACCGCCCACAGCAATATCACGGCAAAAGCGCCAATAAAAGCTGCAGGGCTGCCGCTTATCTTTGTTATCTGGTTAGCGAAATTTTCAAACCAGCATCTAAAAGCGCTTTGCTCTTTTTCGTTTTCCATCTGAGTTGATTTTTAAATGAAATAAATGGTATACTGTACTCTGTTTACCAGTACATACAAGATTTTTACACAATGTATGCACTATTAAGAAAATTCCTGTTTTTATTATCTGCAGAAAGAGCCCACTACACAGCCATGAACACGCTGAAGCATACGCCTGGCGCAAAAACTTTGGCAGAGACGTTGTTCAGGTTCAAAAGTTCAGCCTTGCAGCAAACTATTTTTGAACTTTCTTTTTCCAACCCGGTTGGCCTGGGAGCTGGCTTCGATAAAAATGCAGCTTACTTAGAAGAACTGGCTGCCTTGGGTTTTGGGTTTGTGGAGGTGGGAACCGTAACGCCTCTGGCGCAACCCGGCAATGAAAAGCCCCGACTGTTCCGTTTGCCAAAAGATGAAGCGCTTATTAACCGAATGGGCTTTAACAACGATGGCGCAGAGGCCGTGAAGAAGCGATTGATGAAGTGGAAGAACGGTCAACAGTCAACCATCAACCGCCAACTCATTGTTGGCTGCAACATTGGTAAAAATAAAATCACGGCCAACGAAGATGCTTGGAAAGATTACAACACCTGCTTTACTAAACTCAATGACAGCGCCGATTACTTCGTGGTGAACGTAAGCAGCCCGAACACACCCGGCCTGCGCGCTTTGCAGGATAAAGAGGCATTGTATAAAATACTCTCAGAGTTGCAAAACATCAACTACGGTTTGCAGCAGAAAAAGCCTTTGCTGTTAAAGATAGCACCAGACTTAACCCTTTCTCAGTTGGACGATATTATTGCTTTGGTAAGCGAAACAAAACTCGATGGCCTGGTAGCCACCAACACCACCATCAGCCGCGACCGATTAAACACATCAGCAAAAGAAGTAGAAGTCATAGGTGCAGGTGGGCTCAGCGGTAAGCCATTGCAACAAAGGTCAACTGAAGTCGTCTCTTACTTATCTCGTCATCTTCAAAATGCGGTGCCCATCATTGCAAGCGGTGGTATTTTTACCGGCAGGGATGCAAAGGAGAAATTGGATGCTGGCGCTTCTCTGGTGCAGGTGTGGACGGGCTTTATTTATGAAGGACCGGGCATCGTTAAAAAGATAAACGGGCATCTTCTTTCACTAAAATAAAGGTTACGATGCCGTAGCTTCTATCTTTGCCCAAAGCACCTCCGAAAATGTCGCATTTATTTACTGCAGATAATATCGTTTCCTTTTTTGTCCTGGTTATTCTTGAAATTGTTCTCGGTATTGATAATGTCATTTTCGTAAGCATACTTATCGGTCGTGTAGAAAAGTCATTGCAAAAAAGAGCGCGGCTCATTTGGATGATTGCCGGCATCATTGTACGTTCTATTATGTTGCTGGGTTTAACATGGTTGTTATCACAAAAAGGAAAGTATATTATTCCTGAAAGCTGGTTTGGAAAAGGCTTCGATTTATCCAGTTTGGTAATGCTGGGCGGTGGTTTGTTCCTCATTTATAAAACGGTAAAAGAAATCCATCATAAACTGGAAGGCGAAGAAGAACATGCCGCAGGCAAAGGCAAACCGCTGGGTTTCGGCAATGCAGTTGCACAGATAATACTGATTGATGCCGTCTTCAGTTTTGATAGTATCATCACCGCAAGCGGCACGGCAAAGCATGTAGAGATTATGATTGCCGCTGTAATCATTGCTATGATTGTGATGTTTCTTTTTTCACCCAGAATTGCTGCGTTTATTGATAAACATCCTACCATCAAAATGCTGGCCTTATCGTTTCTGGTGATGATTGGTTTTATCCTGATTGTAGAAGGCTTCGACAGCGAAAGGGCAGAATCGCTTCACCTGAAAAACTATGTGTATTTCGCAATGGCATTCTCTTTCTTAGTGGAATTATTGAACATGCGGCTACGCAAAAAACAGCCCGAGCCGGTGAAGCTGCATGAAGGTGGTGTAAAGGATAATTTTTAAAAGTAATCCATTGGATGAAGGTAGCAAAACGCTGACAAGGTTTAGCCTCGCCAGCGTTTCTGTTTTCACGAAAACCTTACATTCGTTTCTTAATCTTAACGAATGAAACCAACTGTTACGCTGCTCTTCAGCCTCCTGCTCCTCTTTTCATGCACTGAAAAATCAACGAGTGAACAAACGGCTTCTCCCTTATTTGGTACCTGGCAATTGGTAGCTGCTACTTCTACGCAAGGCGATTCTACAACTTCTACTTTCAACCCGAAGAATACCATGATAAAGATTATTAACGACACGCATTTTGCGTTTCTGAACCATAGTAATAGTAATGACGGAGCGGGAGATTCAACCCATTTCTTTGATGGCGGTGGCGGCTCTTACACATTAGAAGACAGCAACTATACCGAGCACCTGGAATACTACAGCGATAAACAATGGGAGAACAACAGCTTCTCTTTTACGGTTCATATCAGCAATGATACCTTGGTACAGCGGGGCATAGAAAAAGTAGAGAAGCTGAGCGTTGATCACATTATTGTTGAGACTTACAAACGAATAAAATAAAGTGGATGGATAAAGTAAATGTAGCTCAAAAATTATCTCTCATTTCTGATTATTGGAACCCGCGTATAGCGGGTGAATTAAACGGTCAGCATGTGAAATTAGTGAAGCTAAAAGGTGAGTTTGTCTGGCATCATCACGACAATGAAGACGAATTGTTTTATGTACTAAAAGGAGTGCTGACAATGGAGTTTAGAGATAAAACCATTACCATCAATGAAAACGAATTTCTCATTGTTCCCAAAGGGGTAGAACACAAACCTGTGGCAAAAGAAGAAGTGTCTCTCCTGTTGTTCGAGCCGGCTTCCACACTGAACACCGGCAACACAAAAAATGAATTGACAAGGGAAACATTGCAGTCAATTTAGATCTTGGATGTCGAACAAAATCATCGCTTCTTTACCCTTTCCCATCCGTTAATGATTCCTTTCTTTATCATGTCATGGTAACTATCAGCCGGAAGGGAGGAAGTAGATGAAAGGGCAAGTTCATAATACACTCCTGCTTTTTCCAGGTCATCCAAATCTTCGTAATCTTTTGCAAGGTTGAGGTATAGCGAAGGATAAAATTCCGTTACGCTTTCTTCCCCGGCTTCTGTAGCGCATTGCAGTGCAATTTCATCCCAATGCAACTTGTTCGCGACGTTACTCTGATGCCTTGCCATATAATGCGCGGAAATACATTTCTCAAAGCCTGATGAAGCGCTATTCCAGGCTTGCTGAAACAAGGCTTCCGCTTCCTGTGGTTTCCCTTCTCCTTCTCTTTGCATGCCCAGAGCACACAATTGAACAATGGCATTGTTTGCATCCAATGGCAGGTATTATTATAGATGAATGAAAATGCTCACAGAACTACAGAAGCCGACAAGGCAAACCCTGGCAACGCTGTTTTTCTAATGCGCTTCCAGCCAATTCACACCCACGCCAACTTCTGCCTCTACCGGCACGCCGTTCGGCAGAGTTAGCGCTTGTTTCATGTTGTCTAATATCAAGGGTTTCAATATTTCTACTTCCGTTGCCAATGCATCGAATACCAACTCATCATGCACCTGCAAAATCATTCTTGTCTGTAAGTTTTTTTCTTTGATGGCAGCGTGAATTTTAATCATTGCCAGCTTTATCATATCGGCTGCCGTACCTTGTATGGGAGAGTTTACCGCATTGCGTTCGGCAAAGGCTCGTACGGTAAAATTGCCCGAATTAATGTCGCGCAGCCAGCGCTTTCTGCCTAATATCGTTTCGGCATATTTGTTCTTTTGCGCCAGTTGTATCATCTCGTCCATATACTTCGTAATGCCAAAGAATTCCTTCTTATAATTTTCAATAATTTCTTTCGCTTCGGCGCGGCTGATGCTTAGGTTGTCCGACAAACCAAATACGCCTTGTCCGTAAATAATTCCAAAGTTCACGCTCTTCGCTTTGTAGCGCATTTCTTTGGTGACATCAGCTTCGGCTACACCAAATACTTTGGCGGCGGTTGCCGTATGCACGTCTTTGTTTTGGGCAAACGCTTCGCACATATTTTCATCACCGCTGATAGCAGCAATAATGCGCAATTCAATCTGCGAGTAATCTGCACTAACGAGCACATGGTCTTTATCTCTCGGCACAAATGCCTTTCTTATTTCGCGCCCGCGCTCGGTGCGGATGGGAATGTTTTGCAGGTTGGGAGCATTGCTGCTCAACCTTCCTGTAACCGCAACAGCTTGCGCATAAGAGGTATGCACTCTGCCTGTTTTTTTATTAATCATTAAAGGCAGCGCATCTACATATGTTGACTTCAATTTGCTTAACTGGCGATAGATTAAAATATCATTCACAATGCCATGCTGCTGCGCCAGTTTGATTAATACTTCTTCGCCGGTAGCATATTGACCACTCTTGGTCTTCTTTGCTTTGGGATCGAGATTCAGTTTGTCAAACAAAATTTCACCTAATTGTTTTGGCGAGCCGATATTAAACTTTACGCCTGATGCATCGTAAATCCGTTGCTCTGCAGCAAGAGATTCCATGTCTAACTGCAGGCTGTAATCTTTTAAAAAAGTTTCGTCTATGCGCACGCCGTTAAACTCCATTTCAGTAAGCACTTCCAGCAAGGGCACTTCTGCTTCGTTGAATACTTTTTCAACGCCATTGGTTTTGAGTAAAGGCTCAAACTTGGCTTTTAATTGTAGCGTAATATCAGCATCTTCGGCAGCATAATCTTTTATCTTCTCAAACGGCACGTCGCGCATGGTAAGCTGCCCTTTTCCCCTTTTACCAATTAATTCTTCTATGTGCACCGGCTCGTAGCCAAGATACTTTGCGCTTAGCAAATCCATGCCGCGCCTGCCTTCCGGTTCTATCACGTAATGGGCAAGCATCGTATCCCACAAATTGCCTTTCAGTTCAATGCCATACCACTTCATCACCAGCATGTCGTACTTCAGGTTTTGTCCTACCCAGGTAATGTATGGATTATCAAACAGGGGCTTGAATTGTTGTATGATTTCCTTCGTGTTTTCACCTTCAAAAGCGGGAACATAATAGGCTTCGCCGGGCTGATAGCAAAAGCTCATGCCTACCAGTTCGGCATTATTCGCATCTATGTTGGTTGTTTCTGAATCAAAACAAATCTCGGTTTGCTGAGATAGCTTTTCCAGCAGTTCTTTTCTCTTTTCATCCGTATCAATTAAATAATAAGTATGCGGTGTATTGTTGATGTTTTTATCGGCTACTAAGCCTGCTGGTTCTGATGTCTCCTCGTCATCCGGTGAAGAGGGCGGAATGAGCTCACTCGCATCTTCTCCGTTGCCAAACAAACTTTGCTGCAAAGGCTGTGGGGCTGGTGTCTGAAAGGCATTGAACTCATCGCCCAGAATACGTTTGCCCAGGCTTTTAAATTCCAGTTCGGTAAACACTTCCGCCAGCTCTTTGTTGTTCCATCCTTTCAGGCGATAATCTTCTTCGTGAAACTGCACCGGCACATTGGTAATGATGGTTGCAAGCTTCTTGCTCATGATGGCATCTTCTTTTCCCTTGCGCACTTTTTCACCCAGCGAGCCTTTAATGTTATCTGCGTTGGCAATTATATTTTCTATGTTATCATATTCCTTTAGCAGCTTGGCGGCTGTCTTCTCGCCAATGCCTGCAATACCAGGAATATTATCTACCGCATCGCCCATCAAGCCAAGGATATCTATCACTTGCTCCACGCGCTGAATGTCCCATTTCTCGCAGATTCTTTTTGCATCCAATATCTCAGTTGCCGAGCCCTGGTAGCCTGGCTTATAAATGTATACCTGTGGGTGAACCAAAAGCTGACCATAGTCTTTATCGGGCGTTACCATATACACGCTGTAGCCAACATCAGCAGCCTGCCACGCCAGTGTTCCAATCACATCATCGGCTTCATAACCATCTACATATACTACCGGGATGTTGAAGCCACGAATGATGCGCTTGATGTCGTCCATCGAATCACTTAACTCTTCTGGTGCGGCTTGCCGGTTGGCTTTGTAGGCGGCAAAATCGGTGTGGCGCTCAGTGGGTACACCGGTATCGAAACACACGGCAAGATGCGTGGGTTTCTCTTTATTAATTAACTCGAACAAAGTGTTAGTAAAGCCAAACTGCGCACTGGTGTTGCGACCTTTGGACGTGATGCGCGGATTGCGGATAAGCGCGAAATAAGCGCGGTAAATCAAGGCAAGCGCATCGAGTAGAAACAATTTTTTTTCCATCGAAACGAAGATATGAAAAGCGAGGGGAAGGAGGGAAGCTTCGCTTTGCGAACGGTTGACAATCCATATAAGTTTACCCAGGCAGCAAATGTTCTCCCTGCGGCATCTTCTGTGCAAACAAACTTTTATTCGCAATGATTTCTATGAAAACACAAATGAGCTTCCGAGCTATTGCATTGGGCGCGATAAGCGTAAGTATTTTAGGATTAGCAAGCTGTAGTAAGAACCTCAACAGCGAGCCGCAGGCGTCACCAGCGAGCACTGAGAAAACAGTGCCGGCATCTATTTCCAGTGAAGATATTACAAGCGCCGGACCGCTTAGTAACGTTCTCGGTAATTACAGCCTTCGCGGCAGCCGCACCAAGTACAGAGGGCAGGCAAATGCCCAAGGCGACAACATTATTCTGATACTTGATTATTTTGGTGAAAGAATAATTGAGCCTTTGCGCAGCGAGAAAGCCCTGACCTGTGGCTACGGCGAACCCAACCTCACTAGCCAGGGTTGGAAATATGTCATCCGGTACAATCCGGCGAAAAAGGAAATTTTGCTTTCGCCCAACGATACCATGGCGGCCGCCATTAAACCAAACTCTTTTGAACAGCTGGCAGCAGTTTACGATGCCCGGTTTGGTTCTTTCACTTTCCAAACCCGCTATACCGACAGCGACGGTAATGAAAACGAAGTGATAGATATTCTGAACAAAGAGTAAGTAAATAAAAAGTATGAAACAAAGCCTCTGCATTTCTGGTGCAAAGGCTTTGTTGTAAAAGAAAACGACTTATAAAAAATTACGACTCTACAATCTCAATAAAAATCTTCTCCTTCTTTTCCACCGCTTTTAACGCCGATACCAGACCGGATACCTTGCTGGCGCAATTCCAGATTTTTGTTTTCATATCGCCTTGTGCGCCGATAAGAATACAACCTTCCGAATCGGCTGCTGTGTTGCCGCCATGCAGGCGAATGCCATCAAAACAAGGAACATTCAGCAGCAGCGGCAAATACTTTTTAAAACGGCTGCTGAAGCTAAGCACCACTTCATAGTTGCCGGCATCTATGGCAGTTTCGTTCTTTACTTTTTTGGAGCAATTACCCTTCATGTGCCGCACTTTGTCTTCGCAGGTAAAAGCAAAAAAGACATCGTTAATAAAGAGCTTGCCCAGCGTGGAATTGTCGTTGAATACGGAACGGATAACTTTAAGCTGCATAACGAGGTATTGATGGTTTTTGAAATGAGGGTAAAGCTAACATCTTATCTCAAACGAAGAATAGTGCGAAACCTGCAGCGGCAACAACAACCCGTTTCATCAGCCACTTAATAAGGCTTATTTTGCAGGTGATTTAAGAGGACATGACAACTGCTGTTTCCATCTGTAAACGTTTATTCTCTGCCATAAAGAAACGCCATTACGTAGGTTGTCTTATTGTAGTGATGCTGTATGCAGGTGTAATGCTTTGCACCGCTTTCAACAACGATACAACAAGCGGCAACCCGTCTGTTTATACTGATTTTTCCGGCAATCAAGCCTGTGCATCCTGCCACAAAGAGATTTGCGAAAGTGTGGCAAACACAGCGCATTATCATACATCTTCGCCTGCCACCATCAGGAGTATTAAAGGCAGTTTTGCGCCAGGCGAAAACACGTTTGTTTACAATGCTTTTATGCAGGCGGAAATGGATACAGCAGATGGTGTTGCCTATCAAACGGCTTCTGCCAGCGGTGCTGCTTACGAAACGCATTCGTTCGATATTACCGTTGGTTCCGGCAGGAAAGGGCAGACTTATTTATACTGGAACGGACCCAATTTATATCAGTTGCCGGTGAGCTATTACACGCCGCTGAATACCTGGTGCAACAGTCCCGGCTATCCTGTCAACTTTATTAACTTCAACCGCAACATCAATGCCCGTTGCCTAGAATGCCATGGCACATATGCAAAAGCCGCAACGGTAGACAGCCTCGCAGTGTTTGACAAAGCGCAGATCATCTATGGTATTCAATGCGAGCGGTGCCATGGCGCAGCCGCTAAACATGTGGTGTATGAAAGGGAACATCCGGGCGATACAATGGGTATGTTTATTCTGCATATTGAAAGCTTATCGCGTCAGCAAAAATTAGATCTGTGCGCGCTGTGCCATTCCGGTGTGAGAAGTGGCGTGAAGCCTGCTTTTACATTTAGCGTGGGCGATAAATTAGAAGATTATTTAGTGGCGAACTATAATGCCGATTCTCTTTCGATGCTGGACGTGCATGGCAACCAGTATGGCTTGCTTTCTTCGAGCCAATGCTTTATTAAATCAACCATGGATTGCGCTTCGTGCCACAACACGCATGTAACAGAGCGAAACAATAAAGTTTTGTTTTCGCAGCGATGTGCTACGTGTCATACTGATGTGAAGCATTCGTTCCAAACTGTTGTCAATGCAGAGATGATTTCTGCCAATTGTATTGATTGCCACATGCCGGCGCTGCCGTCTTCTAAAATTACGTTGCTGGTATCAGGTAAGAAGAAAACGGTGCCGGATTATGTAACCACGCATCACATTGCTGTTTATCCGGACCAGACCAAAGCGTTTTTACAATCGGTGAATCACTAAGCCGTGAAGTGAAAAAACTGCCCGAAACAAGAGTGTGTTTGTTTATTGTAATTGAAAGTAAGACAGCTTGCAGGGCACGCCCGGCGGGCGACCATCTACCACCATCAGTACGCCTTTTTTATAAGGCAAAATACCTTCCCAGTTATCGGATGAATAAGAAATAAGTTCCTTTTCCTTCCAGTTTATTTTGTTGTTCTCAAACCTAAGTTCAACCAGCCTCGTAAAGTTGAATCCCTGTGGGTCGGCGCGCATTTCTTTTGTTGCCTCTGCCAGATGATTGGCTACATAATAGCAATACTCATTCTTCAATGTATTGGCTCCTTTGGGAATCACACCGCAGGCAACCGTATCGTTATAATCGCGGTAGTAATGGTTCAATCCAATCAGCATATTGACTTGCGTACTTGCTATGTCGGTTAAGCGAAATAATAGTGGTTGAGTGAAAGTTGCTGCTTGTTTATGAGTAAGGTTTGTTGTGAACGTAAATGCCGTTGGCGCAGTGGTGATGGCATTGTTTTCATAACCAGCTATCAGCTTATGTTCTTTAGGCAGATACGCAATATTTTCAAAGCCCGCATTGCCAAATGTATAGTCGGGTTTGGGCAACGACATTGTATCATTGGGCTGAAAATTAATTTGCATCTTGTTGCCATCAATCGTTCCTTTTATCACGTAGCAAAGACTATCGGTTTCTACCGTTAAAAAGATGTTGTCATTCAACACAACCGCCCCTTCAAAACCACCAAAATCATTGCGTGGTGCGATGGCTTTTTTAATAGCAGTAAATAGAGTATCAAGATTGTTATTAAAGATGAGTGTTGTAGTGTGGGTAGCGAAGAATGTTTTGCCCTGAATGACAGAGTCTATGCTCGTTGTATCTACGCATACAATATGATATTTATCAAAGGCTGAACGGTGCTGCGGGATGAGTAAGATGTAGTTTTTCCATTTAGCGATGCCGGAGAATTCGTAGTAGGAATTGGAAATACTGTCGTTTAGATAAATGGGATGTTCGGTAGGAAGCGCAAGGTGTTGGGAAAACAGAGGCGGGGCTGTTATCAGAATAAGTAAAAGCAATGCCGCCGCCCGGTTCTTCATAAAGCAAGGTTATGATTTTATGCTTGTTCCTGCGCAACAGAATTTACCTCCTCCACCGGCAACTCAATCTTTATCAACGCGCCATTTGCCGGCCCGCTTGCAAGGGTGCAGTCTGCGCCAATAAGGCGGCTGCGGTTCTTTATATTCCGTATCCCCGACCCGCCGCTGCTATCCCTCTTTGTATTATCGAAGCCTTTCCCATTGTCTTCTATCTGCAGGATAAACTGCCCGGGATGGAACGCCAGGCTTACCTCTACCCGCGAAGCGCCGGAATGTTTAATCATGTTGTTAATCGCTTCCTGGAAAATGCGAAACAGGATAAGTTCTTTCTGGTGAGGAAGTGAATAAGACTCTCCCGCAATCCGAAGTTCCGTAGCGTAAGCCTCCGTTTTTTTCAGCAGTTCAAACTCATATTCGATGGCTTTCACCAACCCTTTCTCTGTAATGGCATCGCTGTCTAAGCTCTTCGATAAATCGCGGAGGTCCTGTATCACTTTACCAACCAAGTGCGATGTATTGTTTAGCTTTTCCATCAGCACCGGCTTCGGCTCGTTGCCATTCATCATAGCCAGGTTCAGCTTCACCACGCTTAGCACCTGCCCGATGTTGTCGTGCACTTCCTGCGATATGTTCTTCATTGTTTGCTCCTGTATCTCCAGCCGGCTTTCCAGTATTTCCTTTTCGTATTGCGCCTTCATTTGGCCGCGCTCGTTCAGGTATTGCAGTTGTTTTTTCTGGTATACAAGAACGAGGAAGATAATGCCAACGGCTATCACAAACAAGAGCACTGTAAGGAACAGGATAGAAGTGTAAGACATGCTATTCTTTTTTCATCCTCATGGCGGTATAGCCCTTCAGCACCAGCCCGCTGCTGATGAACAGCACAATGCTCTGGATACCCCACAAATCGCCATGAATGCTCAGCTCGGTATCGTTGTAAATTAATACAATAATAAATGCTCCCAAAAAGTAAACGAAGTTGGCGCTCACCAGCCAGAAATCAAACTGGTGCAGAATATTTTCTTCGCTCACCTGGTGCAGCACATTGCGATAGTAAAAAAGAGAATAGATAATAATGCAGATAAAAGCGAACGCATACACATAATTGTTGTAGATCCAGAACTGCGCCCGGATAACATCGAAATAAATAAACACCAGCCCGTTGGCAAGGCAGGCGTTCCTGATGAATATTTTCTGATAAGGATAAGGGCACAAGTGATAGTAGAAGTAAGAGAAGGCGCAGATGCAAACAAGGAACAGGATGTTGTAGTTCCAGTCGCTCAGCAGCCCCGCATCGTTTTCTGCATTGGCAATAAACAGGATGACGGAAGCAAACCCGTAATAAAAAGCGAGCGGCTTATACCGCAAAGATTTACTTCGCCGGTAAGCCGCCCACAAAACCAAGCAGTAAATGAGATAGGAGACCGGCTCCAGCAGTTCTTTTAAAAAATATCTCACGCATTCGGGTTAAGCGCCTGGCTGATTTTGCAGGGGCTGGGGCAAAGCAGCTTGTCTTGCCCTAACTGGTTGCCGCTGGCATCGTACCCCCTCGCTATCAGCGAGCAGTCAAAAATATTGTTGTTCGGGTCGTGCTGAACCAGCACAATTTCGGTTTTAGCGGCGCCTAAGGCAACCAACTGGGCAATTGCGTTTGTAGCGTTCACGCTCGTTTCTTTAGCCATGGTTTTTGTTTTTTACTGTGATGAGAAAAAAGAGGAAGCAACAAAGCAAAGCCCTCACTCTTCTTTCCGTAACGGGAAAAACCCCGTTCGCTCACCGTATTTTCCACAGCGCGAAACCCTTCTTTCTCCAGTAAAACATAACTCTTGCACCCTCCACCCGGCTTAGTTGCAACCCCTGGCTACACAGGGGCTAATGTAGAACAATCTTTGCGGGCAGGCAATAAAAAAGCCGCCGCCCGAAAGGGCAGCGGCGTGTATCAATGAAAATAAAAGCAAAAACTTTTTATGCGGTTTTTTCCCCTTCTACTACTTCCATCTTCTCCTTTTTTTCGGCTGTCCTTTCTTCTTTCGTTTTTGACAAGCCGGTAATTTCTACTTCATAAGCGGCTTCGTTAATGTCGCTCGCATTTTTTATCATTAAAAAAGTGCCCCGCAAATCGCCCAGTTTATCGGCTACTATTTCTATCTTGCTATTTGCCTTTATCAGCACCGCCGTAGCCGGCACTTCGCCTGCAGGCAACATGGCTAGCCACGCCACCGCATCGGCATTCAGGCTGGTATTTCTGATAATAATCTTTACCCGACTGCTTAAAGTGCGGTTCAATATTTCTTTGCTTTCTTTTGCCGCCAGCTTGCCGTCTGCTTTTATAATGTGTGTTTTGGTTGGCGGAAACAACATATCAAACGGAAACAGCTTTTTACTTTGTTCCGGCTTGCGGCTGTTAATGATGGCTACATGGTTCACTACATCAGTCAGCGTCCATTGACCTTCTGTAAAAGCGGCATTGCGCTCTTTGCGGTCGCCTTTCACCGTTGTTATCTGCGCCTGCTGCTTTTCCAGCACGCCTTCGTAGCCGGTGGCAAACGATTGCAGATCGCCTGCCAGCTTGGTACCCAACTCTTTTGCATACTTAGTAGCGGCATCAAATACGCGAAGGCTAAGCCCCGGCATCGTGGTTTTAGTGGCATTCAGGTATTCTTCATTTTTATGGGGATAAAATTCAGCGTAAGCCGATGTTGTATTTCCACCCAATGCATAAGCAATGGCGCCGGCCGTGTTCTTCATAAACTGGCCAAAATTGTGAATGAACGCATCTACTTCAGATGTGCTGTTTACCTGGCTGATTACGCCGCTGGCTACCTCTTTCAGTTCTTTATCCAGCGCCTCTATTACCGCTGTTATTTTTACCATGTCTTCATCATACTTGCCGTCGGCGTTATCTGCCTTCATGGCATTCAGCACAAAGCGGCAAAAATTGCGGAAGCGGGTAGGGGTGATTTTAGGATCGGCGAATAAATTTTCAAATAGTTTACTAAACTGGATAATCATGATACTGGATTAATTAAATGATTATAAAAAATTATAGCGAATTGCTAAATCGGCGGAAGACCCATCCGAAACGGTTTGCCTTACCGCGAAATCAGCGAAGGTATAGTCCGAAATAATTTGCCCTGCCGCTACATCAGCGGAAGGAGGGTCTGAAATAGTTTGCCCTGTCGCGAATTTAGCGGAAGCCTCCTCCGAAACAGTTTGCCTTATCGCGAACTCGGCGGAGGCATACGCTGAAATAGCTGGGTGTATCGCTGAATCGGCGGAGGCTATGCGCGACATCCCGGTGATGCATGAATGTGTTGCATGGATATTGGATTTAAAATTCATATCGCAAAAATAAAATGAGGGGATAATACGGTTTGATTAAAATGTTTTAAGAAGAAGGGTTAGGAGATTAAATTTTTTTAATGGGTGAGATAGCAAGATTGAAAACTTGCCGTAGCGAAAAACGGAGCAGAGGAAGAAGCGCGAACTTTGAACTGATTTTATTATCCAGGCAAATTAAACTCTACAAACAAAAAAACGGCACCACTAAGTGGCACCGTTCGGTTGATGTGTCTATGAAGAGACATTGCCGTGGTTAGCAGGAGTAAAGAACCATCGGCAATTCGTTTATGCAATGCGCGTTACACGCCTGGTATGGCGCTGAATATGGTATCTGTAATCAGGTTCACCACGCTGTCTCTAAACTGCTCGGCTTTAATTACTGCCAGCCCGGCGTGTTGCAGCACCGTCATTTCAGTAAGGTTCTTTTGCGCGGTAATTAAAAGCTCAAAATCTTCGGTTGTAAGCTTGCCTTCTGCCAGCAAAGTAGTCCAGCGTTCCAGCTTGTCCTTCATGTTTTGGAGCAGGGTTTTGGCATCGTCTTCGGCTTGCTGCGCAAAGGTTTTAAACGAGGCTTTGGCAAGCGCCAGCACGCCCGTTTCCAGCTCGGCAAACAGGTCTTTAAAATTGATAGCCGCCATATGAGGAGAAGTTTATTTGTTTAAAAATTGGGTGATGGCGCCGTCGGATGATTTAATTTTCTGCGCTTCCAGGTCGGCTATCAAATCGAAACCTTCAGCGGCTAAAGGTTTGTATTCTTCGGCAACGGCAGCACCCTTGGTGCCGTTCTTTTTCCAGCTGGCGAGGTAGGAGCCGATAATGCCTTTACTGCCCGTAGAATCGAGCATCTTGCCCCACATTTTTACGGTGATGTCGTTCTTCGGGCGGTGCCGTTCATACTCAACCGCTTTGCGCAGGTTCGATACCGTAGTTTCTACTTCTTTCTGGTGCGAAGCATAAGGCTCGGTAGAGGCATCTATCAGGTTCATCACATCTACCTTTAAAGCGGTGGTTTGCGTGTAGGCAAACTGATCGTACACCGACATGTAATGGTTACAACTGAACGACAGGAAGCTTAACAGCAGAATGGCGACGCCGTGCCGAATGCGTAATAAGGTTGGCTTCATTATGTTGAGCATTGATTGGTTGGTTAGTCGAGATTATCTTATCAGGGTTAACATGCCGGAGTACAATTCTTTGCTGCTGTGCTGTTGATTCAATGCTAACCCGCGGGAGAATAAAAATAGCGAATACAAGGGCAAGCTAATTCATTTGATTGAAATTTAGCATTTGTGTTTGACAACTACACGTCATTGCGAGGCACGAAGCAATCTGTGAACTGTAGAGAAGCGGGCATGTGAGAAGTGAATAGTGAGTGGTGAGTAATTAATATTGACCGATTTGCGACTCGCAAACAGCACTTACTGTTTAACACAGATTGCTTCGTTCCTCGCAATGACGGGTGCCACCACTTCATAACCATCCAATGGATTCTCACTTCCAATCCTTTTTAAAAAACTCATTCACGGTGTTGTTGAATTCTTCTTTGTGTTCCTGTAGGGTGGCGTGCCCGGAGTGTGGCACAATCCATAAATAAGCGCGCGGAATGCTTTGCGAAATAAGAAGTGTGTGCGCGGTTTGAATAATATCGTGGTCGCCACCGATAACCAGGGTTGGGCAATGAATGGTTGCCAGTTGTTCGCGCGAAATATGCGGTTCAATGTTCATCAGGTGAACAAGTTTATATTCATGTTTCGTGGCGGCTGTTTGCGGCTTGGCGCGTAGTGTATCTTCATACGCCAATCCTTCTTTATAAAAGTTGCCTAAGGCACTGCTGTCAGGGAACAAATTTGCACCGGTTACGGCAAGCTTTTTTACTTTATCAGGATGACGAATCGCCAGCAGCAAACCATTGATGCCGCCATCGCTCCAGCCCATCACATAACAGGAATCGAGATGAAGTGAATCAAGCAAAGCATTCATATCATCGGCCATCATCTCATAAGTAAGCGTATCGCTGTTGTCGGTTGATTTGCCCTGTGCGCGGCTGTCGGGCAAGATCACTTTATACTGTTTGGAGAAATAAGGAATCTGCGGGGTGAAGGCAGCGCCGTTGCCACCATTGCCATGTATCATCAGCAAAGGTTTGCCGGTGCCGTAGGTTTCGTAGTACAACTTAATGCCACGGGTGTTGAGATAATGACCGGCTTTAGGGTTGTTGCCGTAATGCGTGGTGTCGGAAAGTTGATCTGCTTTCGCCATCAGTACAGAGAGAATGAGGAAGAAAACAAAAACGGCTTTGCTTTGTATTGTCATGTTATCTTTTTTATGGGATGAACAAGAGGTGGCTTCATCAACTACTCTTTATGAATGAGCAGTTGTTACTCACTTCTGGCAAAAAACTTAATATTCCATCTTCCGGAGAGAGGGCGCTTTTATCCACGTAACGAGTACAACCAAAAGCGTCATACATCCGCCAAATACTACCGATGGCACAACACCCATCAGCTTTGCCATGACGCCACTTTCAAACTGACCCAATTCGTTGCTGCTGTTGATGAACATTGAGTTTACGCTGGATACGCGACCTCGCATGTTATCTGGTGTTTTTAACTGCGAAATAGTGCCGCGGATCACCACGCTGATGCCATCGAGCATGCCGCTAAGCATAAGCATGGCAAACGAAAGCCAGAACAGGCGCGACAAACCAAATACAATGATACAAATGCCAAAGCCTGCCACGGCAAACATGAGCGCATAACCCTGCTTTTTACGCAGGGGAAATAAAGTGAGGAGAATAACAATGAGGATAGCGCCGAAGTCCGATGCCGCATTGAGAAAACCAAACCCTTCGGCGCCAATGTGCAGGATATCCCTTGCAAAAACAGGCACCATAGCTACAGCGCCACCAAACAATACGGCAAACAAATCGAGCGAGATGGCACCGAGCAGTTCCTTCGTTTTAAAAACAAAAGAAAGCCCTTCGCGTACACTGTCCCAGGTTTTCCGTTCGCCCCGCTCGTTGGCAGCGGGTTTCTTTTTAATGAGCGACATGGACAGCCATGCAAACACCAGCAGCGCGCAAATGGCAATCAGAGTACCCGTAATGCCAAAGCCCGCAATGAGCAAACCCCCAACCGCATGCCCGCTTACAGAAGCCGTCATGTAAGTGCCCTGGTTCCACGTAATGGCGTTTTGCCAGATGGCGCGGGGCGCAATATTGGCCACCAATACATTAAAGGTAGGACCCGAAAATGCCCGCACAATGCCCGTGCAAAACACAATGACATAAATAACCCGTGCAATGTTGTGATTACTGAGATAATTGTGTGTACGATCAGTAGATAAAAAACAAAACAGAACCGCTGCCGTTGCATAAAGGGAAATAGAGACAAGCATTAGTTTCCGCTTTTCGCTGAGGTCGATGACGTGCCCTGCATACAGCGCTAAACCTACTGCGGGTATCACTTCCGATAAGCCGATTAAACCAATGGCAAACGGATCGTTGGTAAGATTATATACCCACCAGCCCAGCACGGTGGTCAGCATTCGCAAACCCATGGTGTAGGTGAAACGGCACATCAATAAGTTGCGGTATTCGGGTATGCCTACAGCGGCAAAAGGACTGTATTTCTTCCCTATCAAACTGTCTGTTTCTTCCATGTAAATCGTTTTCAATTCAGGTTTCAATACAACATTTCATTACTTCCTTCCACCGTATTCAAACAGCATCGTACACTTAACAGCTAACCTCGCGCATCATCAAGGCAGTTCTATATAACACTGCTCTTCAAAGTTCTTATCCAAAGCATCAACAATGGTTTGCAGGTGCGCTTCATTGCTTAAAAAATCGGCATTGCCGGCTTCTACAAAAATGGTTTTAATGGCGTGTTGTTTTATGTAATCGGTATAGGTATCCTGTATGCTTTGCAGGTACGAGTCCGGTATGTTCTGCTCGTAGCTGCGGTTGCGCTTTTTAATGTTGCGCTGCAGCCGCGATACCGAACTGTGCAGGTAGATAATCAAATCTGGAAACACCAGTTGCTGCTGCATAATATCGAACAGCTTTTGAAAGAGTTTAAACTCTTCTTCCGGCAGGTTGATGCGCGCAAACAGCAGGCATTTGGTAAACACATAATCCGATACCGTAATGCTTTGAAACAAATCGGTTTTAAACAGGTTATCCTTTAGCTGTTTGTACCGCTCGGCCATAAAAAACAGCTCCAGCGGAAACGCATACTGCCTCGGGTTCTCGTAAAACTTTGGCAGAAAAGGATTGTCGGCAAATTCTTCCAGTATCAGGCGTGCATTCAATCGTTTGGCTAACAGGTGCGCCAGCGTTGTTTTGCCGGCGCCGATATTTCCTTCAATAGTGATAAAGCGGTGTTGCATGAGGTAGGGTCAAAAGTAGGGATTTGTTGGTGGACTGTCCGCAGTCAACAGACAACAGGAGCTCGCCTGACAGTTGATGGTGGACAGTCGGCTGTTGACTCTTCTCTTAACTTTGCCATTTGCCCCGTTACATCTAATTTCGCAGGCTGAACAGGGCAATGCGGTTGCTGTTGCTAACGAACAAATAGCAATCATTACCCGTAAAAATCAAATCCGTTTATGGCATACGATGTAGTAGTTCTGGGCAGCGGACCGGGCGGTTATCCGGCAGCTATCCGCGCCTCGCAATTGGGTTTTAAAGTCGCAATTATAGAAAAGGAAAGCCTTGGTGGCATCTGCCTCAACTGGGGTTGTATTCCTACCAAAGCCTTAATAAAAAGTGCCAATGTGTACGACTATGCCAAGCATAGCTCGGCGTATGGCATTAATGTAGAGAATGCGTCGCCCGACTTCGGCGGCGTCATCAAACGCAGCCGCGGCGTGGCCGATAAGATGAACAAAGGCGTGGCCTTTTTGATGAAGAAAAATAAGATTGACGTCATCATGGGGTATGGTACGCTTACCGGCAAAGGCAAGCTGAGCGTGAAAGGCGCGGATGGAAAAGAGCAAACGGTAGAAGCCAAACACATCATCATTGCTACGGGTGGCAGAAGCCGTGAATTGCCCAACCTGAAGCAGGATGGAAAGAAGGTAGTTGGCTATCGCGAAGCCATGGTGTTGCCTGAGCAACCCAAAAGCATGATCATTGTTGGCAGCGGTGCTATCGGGGTTGAGTTTGCTTATGTGTACGCCACGATGGGTACCAAAGTAACGATCGTTGAGTTCCTGCCACGCATTGTGCCGGTGGAAGATGAAGAGATCTCCAAAGAACTGGAAAAGCAGTTTAAAAAGCAGGGTATTGAGATCATGACCAACTCAACCGTTGAGTCGGTAGATACTTCGGGCAATGGTGTGAAAGCCCAGGTGAAGAAACCCGATGGCAGCACCGTAACCTTAGAGGCAGATGTGGTGTTAAGTGCAGTTGGTGTAGTAGCCAATGTGGAAAACATCGGGCTGGAAACCGTTGGTGTAAAAGTAGAAAGGGGTAAAGTGATTGTTGATAAATACCAGCAAACCAACGTGCCCGGTTTTTATGCCATTGGCGATTGCACGCCCAACCAGGCGCTGGCACACAAAGCCACCAAAGAAGGCATTAACGTAGCCGAATACATTGGGTATCTGGAAAAGAAAACCCCGCACCAACCCGATGTGATGGACTATGCCAACATTCCGGGTTGTACCTATTGCACGCCCGAAATTGCCTCGGTTGGCTATACGGAGAAAGGTGCGAAGGAAGCAGGCTACGAAGTAAAAGTGGGCAAGTTTCCGTTTATCGCCAGCGGCAAAGCTACCGCAGCCGGCGCGACCGATGGTTTTGTAAAAGTGATTTACGATGCAAAATACGGTGAGTTGTTAGGCGCGCACATGATTGGTGCCAACGTAACCGAAATGATTGCCGAAATTTCGGTAGCGCGTAAATTAGAAACCACGGCACACGAAATATTAAATGCCGTGCATCCACACCCAACCATGAGCGAAGCGGTGAAGGAAGCGACCGCCGTAGCCTATGGCGAGGCAACGGATATTTAGGAAGATAAGGTTGTTACATCCTGATAGATGCAGGTGTTGGCAGGTGGTGCGTCCACAAGCCGGCACCTGTATTTTTTTGCAAAACAGCCGGCGCTTCTTATTTTTAAATTCTAATACCGCCCTGTATGCCTGCAGGTTTGAATAACGAAACATTACTGCTTCAGCGGATTGATCGCCAAAACCATATCATCAGCCTCCTGCAACAAGAGAATACCTGCTTCCGCCAGATTATTCAGGCTTATGTGTTGAACGAAGTTGCCGCAAGCCATTCTGAACGGGCATCTATTGAAGCGTTGTTAGAAGACAGTCGCTTCAACACTTCCTTTGCTAACAGGAGCGAAGGAATCAGTAGCAGCAACACTGCCCTTGCGCACCTTACCGAAGGCAAGAGTGAAAGCAACACCTTCCTTCGAGACAACACCGAAGGAAAGGGTAGCAAAAACAGTATCCATCGAAATAACAGCGATGGAAAGAGTAAAAGCGAAAGTTTCCATCGGGGGAGCGGCGAAGGAAACAGTGGCACCTACCTTGCTGCGGTGGCAGCGCAGGTGCGCCCTTTTATGAAATACGCCACGCAGTTGTCGCTCGTAAATACCGCACTTATTTTGTCTCATTTGCACAGCGATCCCGCCACGCCCTTGCAAAGTTTGCGCAAGCTTACCGGTTTGTCGGAAGGTGGCATGGCAAAACGAATTATGGCGCTAAAGAAAGCCGGTTTGATTGTGCGACGGAGCCAGCCGCTGCGGTACGTGCTTACAGATAGAGGGAAAAGCTTATTGGAATAAACTATATTTATACAATGACAACGTTAGCCAGCGTTAAGCAAACCTTGCAGGAATTAAAACCGGAGCTGCACGAGAAATACGGCGTCAGCGCCATTGGTGTGTTCGGCTCCATTGTGCGCGATGATTTTACCCCCTCGAGCGATATTGATATTGTAGTTGATTTCGACCGCCCTATCGGGATTGAGTTTGTGCATTTGGCAGATTACCTGGAAGAGAAGCTAAACCGGCCGGTTGATCTTGCCTCGCTTCACGGCATTCAACCAAAATATTTTGCAGTCATCGAACCCCAGATTCAGTATGTCTGAACGGATTCCGCAATTGCTTATAACCTCACGACGTGTGATCACTCACGATCTTCCACTTGCCATTTATCTTCTGAAGCAATAAATCGAAATGCCCGCTGGGTGTATCCCGGTCCCTGATCAGCGTAAACTTTCCCACCACAAAAAAGTAATCGGGCGATAAGCGTTTTACGGTAATCAAATCAAAAGAAAGCACACCCATCGCGGCTTTATCCGGGTATCCGCGCTTGTAATGCGCCAGCGTACTATCCCAGCCATAGGTTACTCCTTTGCTGCCGATGAACATAATTGAATCCGTCTTGGCATAGCTCTGCATAAAAGCATTGATATCGCCACCATTCCAGGCTACCACCTGTGCCGTTAACACATCCCGTACCTGTTGTTCATCCGAAATAATTTGCGCTTTGGCTGCAAAGCCAATCACTAATAATAAACAAGCGGTGATCAGTCGTTTCCGGTTCATGTTTTTGTTTATAAAAATAGAAAAAGATTGATTGTGGTGATGCGGTGCCCGTCATTCCGCAATTATCCCCGGTAGTGTTTGTCATAAATCAAATTTGCGGGGATTTTGTGCGGAATCTGATAATTGTGGTTTGATGATGTTAGAATATTGAAAACCTTTTACAATGTAAGAGCAGATTCCGCACAAAACCACCTGCGGGAGTGATTACATTACAGACCATTGTTGGTGGTAATTGCGGAATGACGAGCGCAACTTTCTCAATTCTACCAACATTATACAATGCTTAGAATGCATATTCTCAAATTCAATTATGTTCGCAGTTGAGAAAAATTGAATCTACGTGCGTTTAACCTCTCTTGAAATTAAAGGCTTTAAAAGCTTTGCCGATAGAACTGTGGTGAATTTTGATGAAGGTATCACCGGCATCATCGGACCCAACGGCTGCGGCAAAAGCAATATTATCGATAGCATCCGCTGGGTGATTGGCGAACAAAAAATATCGGCTTTACGAAGTGAAAATTTAGAAGCGCTGGTGTTCAACGGCAGCAAAACCCGCAGCCCCAGCGGTCTTGCCGAAGTGAGCCTGACGTTTGAAAATACAAGGCAGTTGTTGCCTACCGAATTTACAACCGTAACGGTAACACGTCGCTTCTTTAAAAACGGCGAAAGCGAATACCGGCTGAACGATGTAAGCTGCCGGTTGAAAGACATTCATAACCTGTTTATGGATACCGGCATCAGCACCGACAGTTATGCCATCATTGAACTGGGCATGGTGGATGATATTATTAAAGACAAAGACAACAGCCGCCGCCGGATGCTGGAGCAGGCCGCCGGCATTACCATTTATAAAACCCGGAAGAAAGAAGCCAAAGCCAAGCTGGAAGCCACCGAAGGCGATATCAACCGCATTGAAGATTTGTTGTTCGAGATCAACAATCAACTGAAAACATTAGAAAGCCAGGCGAAAAAAGCAGAGAGATATTTCGAGATAAAAAAGGAATACAAAGAAGTATCCGTTGAACTGGCTAAAGCTTCGCTGGCAGGTTTTTCCGACACGTATAAGGAGTTGCAGGAAAGACAGGAAGAAGAATCGGCAAAACGCGAAGCCTTAGAGATTGATATTGACAACGAAGAAAAAGTTTTAGAAGAAGACAGAAACCGTTTTGCCGGGAAAGAAACGGCGTTGCAAACCCTGCAGCAGCAATACAATCAATTGTTGCAGGAGCTTCGGGCGAAAGAGAATGAAAGGAACCTGGCAAAGCAGAAGCTGCAATACCAGGTAGAGAAAGAATCCGGCATCAAAGAGTTTCTGAAAAATGCAGAGGGGCAGTTAATCGCCTTGCATCAGTCTATTGATCATGCACAGGAACGCGTTGGAGAAGAAGACGATGAAGTGTATGAGTTGCAGCAGCGCGTTCATCTTGCCAAAATAGAAAGTGATGAAAAGCGCAACGTGTGGGATGAAAAAAGAGCCGGAACCGATGTGTTGCGGCAACGTTTTCAGGAGTTGCAGAAGGACCAGTTTGCCGCGGAGAAAAAAGTGGCGGTGGCAGATACCGGGATTGTAAACCTGCAACGCAGCCTGATGCAGCTAACCGATGAGCAGCACGGGCGTACCATGCAGTTGCAGAACCTGGAAACGGAACTGGAAGACAAACAGGAAATACTGGACGAAAAGCGCGCTCACCTGCAGGAGTTGGGCGAAGAGCAGGACCGCATAAAAGGCGCTATTAAAGAAGCCGGCGAGCAGTTGGAAGGCGTGAAAGCGCAATTGGCAAAAGATATGCGCCTGTTGGATGCCCGGCGCAACGAATATGACCTGCTGAAGAGCCTGGTGGATAGCATGGAAGGCTACCCGGAGAGTGTGAAGTTTTTACACAACAATAAAGACTGGAACGGCAAAGCGCCCATTCTTTCCGACATTATTTATGTAGCTGAAGAATACAGAACGGCGATAGAAAACCTGCTGGAGCCATACCTTAATTATTATATTGTTGACACGCCGGAAGAAGCCGTAACTGCCGTTCATTTACTGGAGAAGAATAAGAAGGGCAAAGCCAATTTCTTTATTCTCAATAAACTGGCGGAAGCAAGACCCAAAGATGTGGCTGCACCCGGTGATGCCATTGCCGCGATGGAAGTGATAGAAGCAGATGACGAGTATGGAAAGCTGATAGAACATTTGTTGGGCAACGTGTTTATTACGGAAGGGGAAGATGTTGTGGGAAGCGATGGTGCGGTGCTGCTGCACAAAAGCGGCCGGTTTGTAAGTGGTGTTTATACGGTATCGGGAGGAAGTGTTGGCCTGTTTGAAGGAAAGAAAATAGGTCGCGCAAAAAACTTAGAGAAACTGCACGAAGACATTGTATTGCAGGATGCCGTGGTGGGCGCTGCGCAAAAGGAAATCAGGCACTGGCAAAACGAAATCATTTCCCTGCAACAGCAATTGAAGGATAACGACATCAGGCTGTTGCAGAATGAGATTAACGAGCTGAACAATGCCGTATTTGTAAACAAGAACAAAATTGAAACGATACATTCTGCACAGCAGCAGGCGCAACACCGGTTGAGCGATATAGATGTGCGATTGCAGGACGAGCAGGATGAAATCAGGGAGGCAAAGGAAAGCCTAGATCAGCTGAACGAGCAGTTGCAGCAAACAGCCGCGGATGTGGAGGCAGCGGAAAAGAATAATAAATCGTCAGAAGAAGAATACCGCAATGCGGCAGCGCATTACAACGACATTAACCTGCAATTGATGCGGCAGCAAAGCAAGGTGCAAACACTGAAGCAGGAACTGGCTTACAAGCAAAACCAGTTGCAACAGCTACAGCAACAAATTGGCAGCAATACCAAACAGTTGGAGGCTTCGGCTTCGCTGATAGAAGAAAGCAATATAATAATTGAAGAAACCGAAGCTATTCTACAGCAGCTAAGCAACGATAAGGAAGCGTTGGAAGGAACCGTAAATACGTCCAACAAAGAATATTATGGATTACGGAATGCATTGGGAGAAAGAGAAAGCGCATTGCGCCTGAAGATAAAAAGCCGTGAACTGGCCGACCAGGTGGTTTCCGAAATTAAAGACAAACTGAATGAACTGAAACTGCAACTTGCCGGCATGAAAGAGCGGCTGCAGGTAGAGTTTAAAATTGTGCTGGACGAGATTATCAATGAGCCGCGCACAACGAACACGCCGCTTGCCGACCTGCAGGCAGCGAGTGATAAAATGAAGAAGCGGCTGGAGAATATTGGCGAGATTAACCCAACGGCAGTGGAAGCGTTTACCGAAATGAAAAAGCGCTATGAATTCATTCTTGAACAGAAGAATGATTTGGTGTCGGCAAAAAAGAGTTTGCTGCAAACCATAGACGAGGTGGAAGCCAGCGCCAACCAGCAGTTTTTAGATACGTTCAATAAGGTGCGCGACCATTTTCAGCGTGTGTTTAAAGCTTTGTTTACGGAAGAAGATACGGCAGATTTAATTTTGGAAAACCCCGATAACTTAGCCGAAACCAGTATTGATATTATTGCGAAGCCAAAGGGAAAACGTCCTTCTTCCATCACCCAATTAAGTGGCGGTGAAAAGACGCTGACAGCAACGGCGTTGCTGTTTTCTATCTACTTAATAAAGCCCGCACCATTTTGTATTCTGGATGAAGTAGATGCACCGCTGGATGATGCGAACGTGGGCAAGTTTACCAATATGATTAAGCAGTTCAGCAATAATTCGCAGTTCATTATTGTAACCCACAACAAGACTACAATGAGCACGGTGGATGTGATTTATGGCGTAACTATGCAGGAGCCGGGTGTGAGCAAACTGGTACCGGTTGATTTCCGGAATTTGAATTAAGCCTGTTGGCTGCGGCTAATCGTTTGTTGAAATTATAATTGTTGGGTGTGTTGAGAAATGTGGTGATATTGTTTTTGGTTATTTACCCGCTGTACGTGTTGTTTACCCGTGAGCCCGATTATTTCGATGGGGAAATGTATCGTGGTGTCATTCATCACATTCAGGATGCAAATCATAGTACCGGAGCCACCACGGTTGCTACTTATACAATTGCCCATCACACCTATACTATTCCCGCTGATTACCCGCTTTCTTCATTTGCCGAAGGCGAAACCGTTCCGGTTATTTATGAAGCCGCAGCGCCCGAGAAGGGAAGCGTTTATGCTGTTTGGGGTTATTGGATACGGTGGAAGGAACTGCTTTCGTTTATCCTAATTACTATCTTTTTTTACCTGCTGGCTGCCGGTATTACCAGCAATCCTACGCCGGAAAGTTTACTGGAAGAACTGGAAGGTGGCAGACCGCAGCCCAGGAAGCCCCGTTACGATTAGCCCAAAAAAAGCGCCCCGCAATATGCGAAGCGCCTGTTCTTAACCCCTGCTGCAAAAATTTGTAACAAAATCAATTTACATACACAACAGGATATACGATGCAGCAGGAGAAGAGAGGTTTAATGGGGGAAAGAAAAAATTTTGTTTTTGGATAGTGTTAACAGTTAATACTTTTTTACAAAGCGCCTTTGACAAGCGCAATAGGTATTCTAAGGCATAGCAAGAAGAGAACAAAAAAAGATTGAAGCGTAATGCTTAAATACCAGCTTTTAATCAGTAACACGTGATTTGTGCAGGAAGGCTTCTATCAATACAACGTTGTCATCAATCGAAAATGCAATCAACCAATCATTAAAGTAAATACAGTGTAATTGTAATTGATGAAAGGTTACATTGCTGCATAATCTAATTTGCTCAGGGTGTTGAAGCTTTTCTTTAATATAGGTTTCGTAACGGTTCAGCCAACGCAAACCGGCGTCTTGTGTATTGGTAGATTCTAAATAATTGACAAGGCGAAGAAGAAACTGAACGCGGCATCTGTATAATTAATCTGCATTATAACTGCTGCGAATTATGTCATGAGCGCTCTTCATGGAAATAATACCGCTGTTGCGGCTGTCAGTTATCAATCGTGTTAGCTGTTCGTTGGTAAGCGGTTTGCCGGGAAGTAAATAATTGTCTTCCCTTTCATCAACCAGTGACAACTTCAGATTATTATTTCTGGCAAAGGAGAGAAGCTTTTCTATGTTCTCCTGATCTGTATCGTCTAATTGTAATAGCATATTACGAAGATAGAAAGAGAACTTTTATTTATACCTGCGCCCCACCCGATATGTACCTCACCAGGCTCCGTTTGGCCACCGGCAGCAAAGTTTCTTCAACCGGCAATGCCACCTTTACTTCAATGGCATAAGTAGCGGGATTGGGCAATTGTGTACGGCTGCGTACTAGTTCTGTTTTGATGTTTTCGAATGTATTGGCAATGCTGCGATACCAAGTGTCAACAAACTCGGTGCGGATGCTGCGAAACTTCTGGTCTTGCTTCTCATAAATACTCAGTCGGTACTGATAAACATGGGTGGTAGAAGTGGCAGGGCTAAGGAAGAAATAACCTTCGTTCTGCTCTAGTGGTATGATGCCAATGGGAGAAATAGTAAGCTTGTCTTCTATCAGTTCATACAGCTCGGTGCCGTTGGTAATGGTAGTGCGCATCTCTTTGGCAGCATAGTGAATTATCTCTTCCAGCTGCGACATTACATCATCGTCCTCCATCATCTGCTCATACAAAAACTGCAGTTGCTGCCGCTGAATGCCGGTAAGCTTTTTGGGGAACTGTTCCTGCAAAAACTTCTTGTTTTCCCGGAAGGTAACCAGGTTGTTGTAATGGAAAATAACATCGCTGAGTTGCGGATACAGCTTGTGCTCATCAAAGTAACGGTTCACTTCCTGCAGGTAAGCCAGCAGCGTGTATTTCTTTAGTTCAAAATCAATGTAACCATCTGCAAACCAGGTTTCCGATAACGACTTCATAAGCTCCCTTTATTTGAGGAGTAAATTAGTCTAAAAACAAACATCAGCCGTAGTAAAGAACTTAGAATTCCATTAAAAGATTACGCATGGCGAACCGGCCCATTTGGGATAACGATAAAAAAAGTGGTGCCAACACGGAGTTGTGATTCGACACGAATGGTGCCACTTAATTTATCAATGGCTTCTTTTACGATGTACAAGCCAAGCCCCGATCCATCTTTGGTTTTATTTACCTGGTAGAACTTCGTGAAGATATGATCGAGATGAACCTGCCCGATGCCTTGTCCATTGTCTTTTACTTCAATGCTAACTTCCCCACCCGTGGCATAGGCTGTAATTTTTACGTAAGGATTTTGCTGCTCTTTATTGTGATGCTTCAGGGCGTTGGAAACAAGGTTGCTCAGCACCATGCTCAGCCGGTATTTGTCGCTTCTGAAATCACCCTTTTGAGTTACCTCAACAATGCGCTGAACTCTGCCAAACTTATCGGAATACAAATGGTCTTCCATTATATCCGTGATGAACGCCCGGAGATCTATCTTCTCAAACTGAAGAGCGCTTTTGTTTTTCGAGTATCGCAATATATCAGCAATCAGATCATTCAGGCGCATTAAGGTTCTCTTTTGAAGATCTATATAACTGCTCCGCTTCTCTTCATCAGGTTCCATCCTGATTAAATCTGTTAAGGCATAGACTGAAGTAATCGGCGACCGCAGGTCGTGCGAGGTGCGGAACACAAGGGTATCAAGGTCGGCATTCAGTCGGTTTAATTGCACATTCGTTTCGTGGATGGTTTTGTTTTTCCGCGCCAGTTCTTCGTTAGCGCCTTCCAACTGGTGGTTTAGTCTTTCGATGTTGTTGTAGGCCAAAAAGAACTGCCTCGCCAGTGTGGCAGCCTGGCAGATAATCAGCACATACAAGCCCAGATAGCTAAGGTTGGTGCTTTGTATAATGAGGCTGTTGTAAAGGATATCGTTGATGATGGTGAGAAATACAATACCGTAACCCACAAGAAAATACCCGCTGCCAACGCGTTTGTGTTTTACCGCACTAACGTAAATATACCATCCATAACAGGCGGTAAGCAGCATGAATATTTGGAAGGGGCGCAGCGTGTAACGAAACACCAGGGGCGAAGCAAAGAGAGCAACAGCTACGAAAGGTACGCTGATGATGAGGATATACCAAAGCACCTTTTTAGAAAACTCGGCAGGAAACAACTGGCAGGAAAAAAGGGAGAGGACGGGAACCGTGAGGTACATCAACACAAACTCAATGTGTTTAACCGTTTGCCAATCCCAGTGGGCAAAATAAATAATGCCAAGTTCACCCGTTACCAATGCACGCCCACCCACCAGCAGGCAGAATACAGCAAAATAAAGCGGCGACGGATTGCGCCGGAAAAAAAAATAAATAACCAGGTAAAACAGCCCGATCAGCAGGAAGCTGCCGGCAATAAAAAAGTCGCGGCTTACGCTGCGGATATGATAAGCGCTGATCTGTGGTTCAGTGCCCAGCTTCACAAAGTCCCACAAGCCACCCGTAGTATAGCTGAAGTTTGCCACCTGCACCACAATATCTAATCGGTTATTTACCGGCGTTACCGAAAATATAGCCGGCTGATAGGCAGCCGTGGTAGTGGCTTTGTCCTTGCCTACTTTGCCCACTTCCGCCAGCGCTTTGCCGTTTACAAATAGCTTATAGGCAGATGACACCGTTAAGAACTTAAGTTGCAGTGGTTCGCCGGAGGGCGGACAAATCACCTGCAGCCGGTATGTGGCATAACCAAAACCTGCATCCATCGGGCCGGACGAAGGAATCAAATGATCCCAGAAGTCGGGCACAATAGCATACGTAGTTGGCGTTGGCTTAGCCGAATCAAAATCAACGGGTGTATACAGCCGGTGCCAGTAAAACTCCCATTCTCCACTCAGGTCGGCTATGCCGTTGTTTGCCCAATTGCGGTTTTGTAAATTAAGAATACCTTTTGCTGCCCCGGGTGCAGGTACGGTGTGGCAGCCGCTTACAGCGAACCCAATCAGCAACAGGAGAATAAACCTGATGCCGGAATGTTTTGGTATGATAGTGGGGTGCTTCATCGCATTGGTTGAAAACGATTGGTTGTTTCAGCTTATAAAAGAGCCGGTTGCAGCAATGGCAGTTAATAGTAAAAACCTGTAATGAGCTGCCGGGTACCGGGTTCTATTCTCAACAACCGATTTAAAAGAACCGCATAAGCTGTTGTTTGTTTTCGCAAAATTCGCGTAATCTTCTATTCCAACCTCTACCTTAAAAAGAATTAATTTCTATGTGTTCGCATACAGCAAGCTCTATTTACGCCGGAGGCGTAACCGCTCTGTAGCAGCAAAAGGAAAGAGGTTACCTTGGTTACAGGGTAGCCGCCCCCTATACAAAAGAATTTCCGACAAAGGAATAGTCATCAGTTTCTATAGGTTTGCAATTTGTTTATTCATACATCTAAATAAACATCACGGTCTTCTTCTCATTTCCGCTTTGCGCATCGGCATCCCATCTATAGTGGCAAAGAGCTGTGAGTTAGATACAAAGCTATCCGACCGGAACTTTTCACCCCCGTCTTTACCAATCAGGAGAAAGGTGAACGGCTGTGTTACCTCTACCTTCCACTTCTCCCTTTCGCTCGCTGCACTGTCGCTGTTCACGAGGTGCAAAACAAGGTTTCGTTCCTGCCAGCCTTTCTTGTCCTTATCCAGTTCGGCAAGCTGCTTCTCTTTTAATGCAACGCCATTTTTGGTATAGAAAATATATACCTCGCGGTTGTTTGAATACATAAAGAAAGGGATTATAAACAGGAACAGGAATTTCATAGAATTTTGTTGTGGTTACAGATAAGCACAGTCGAATTAGTTAACTGTATTATACCGATTTCCTACCGGTGAATTATAATATTGAAAACAATGCCGGATGAAGAGATGTGGAAAAAGCGAATAGCAGAACGATATGAGTGAAACCTATTTTTCTAAAACCAGAATAACACCTACGCCCAGCGGGTACCTGCACCTTGGCAATGCAGGTTCGTTCTTACTCACCGCTGCCCTGGCAAAGAAAGCAAACGCCAAACTGCTGCTGCGCATTGACGATCTGGATAGGGAGCGCGCGCAGCGGAAGTATGTGGAAGATGTGTTCGACACGCTTCACTTTCTCGGCATTGAATGGGAGGAAGGACCGAAAAACTATGCGGAATATGAACAGTTGTATTCGCAAATACACCGGATGAGTTTATACCAAAACGCATTACAACAACTAAGAGATAGTGGTAATGTATTTGCCTGCGAGTGTTCGCGAACGCAATGGCAAAGCGGAACTCATGCTTGCCAGTGCAGAGAAAGAAACTTGTCGCTGGATGCGCCGCGTGTAAGCTGGCGGCTGATGACAGATACAATCCTGCCAATAACAATAAAGACCACATATGGCGAAGAAATAACAGCCATACTGCCTTCTTCTATGCAGTCGTTTGTGGTGAGGAAGAAAGATGGGCTGCCGGCTTACCAGCTTTCTTCGTTGGTAGATGATGAACATTTCGGTGTAGATGCCATCGTGCGCGGAGAAGACTTGTGGGAATCAACTTTAGCACAGCAATACTTAGCGTTAGTGCTGAACAAACCGTTCTTCGAGAAAGTATTGTTTTATCATCATTCTTTGATGATGGAAATGGATGGTGTACATAAATTGTCAAAATCGGCAGGCGCCCTTTCCATCAGGCATTTACGGCAGGAAGGAATAAAGAGAGAAGAGGTAATAAAAATGATTGAAGATAAGATGCCGGCATGGCAACATCAACTCTAAATCCATCCCTGCAAACAGCAGTGTATGACATTGGTTTGCAGGGATGATCGCTTCATCGCGTCCTGTTGCAAAGCTGCTGTTTAATAGAAGGAACTAAAGATGCTTCGCGGGCAACAACTGCAAAGGGCAGGAAGTATTGGCATGACCGTTGCACAAGTTTAGCCATAAAAACAGACAATTATGAAAACAATACTGAAAGCGGGTTCTTTACTGGCAATAGTAGCCCTTATGACTTCATCCTGCTCTGTTGAGCGCAAAACCAGAAGCGGAAAAAAGAATGTGATTGACGTAGGTATGAACCAAAAGGAATATAAGAATAGCCAGGCTGCTGTAGTGGCTGCACATAATAGTGCTATTGTTGCAGGAAGTTAAGATTGTAATTATTGATCGAAGAAACGTTTGAGATATGATGTGATAAATGTTATATCTCAAACGTTTTTTTGTCTGTCATCTTTAGCGGATGGTTGCCATTGCGGCTGTTTCTTCCGTATAAAGCAGGCAGATAGTATTTGTGTAAAATAACGGTACCATTATCATGTCAGCGTTTCATCAAAACGATCCATTTGCGTTTTCTTTTTGAATGCAAAAAAATTTTACCGTTTCAACCGCTGCTTTCCCGGCTGTCTGTTTTCGATAATCACGTACCTTCATCTTCATCAATATACAAAGCAATGGCATATCCAAATAAAGAGCTGATAGAAGCACTGCGCAATACGGCAGCGCGACTGAGAGAGGGCGCACACTATGCCTGGGGCAACCACGGCGCTTGCAATTGCGGCAACCTGTTGCAGTCCATCACCACATTAACCAAAAAAGAAATCCTGCAATATGCACATACCGGCATTGGCGAATGGACAGAACTGGCAGAAGATTATTGCGGCGAAACTAATGCCCCTGTGAGTTTACTCATTCGCAAACTGGAAGATGCCGGGCTAACCCCTACTGATATTCACAACATCGAATATTTAGAAGACCGCGACGTGTTGAAGGCATTGCCCGGCGGCTTTCGCTGGCTAAAGAAGAATGTGCGCGAAGATGTAATCCTTTACTTTGAAACCTTTGCATGGCTGCTGGAGGAGAAACTTCAAAAAGCGGAGCGGGTAAGAGAACAGTTACCTGTATGGGTTGAGGTAGAAGAGGAAGCGCTGGCGTAATTGACTCATCATCTGTTTTACGGTTAATTAAATTTTTGGTTGCACGAAGTTTTTAACGCTCATCCTGTTGGTTGCTTTATTTAAACCATTGTTTGCGCAGCAAAAATTTATTGAAGTAAGTGTAGCTGATACTATACTTGCAAAGGCGGATGGCTTTGTATTTTTGTCGCCAGATGTTAGCGGGGAAGAACTTTATCTATACTTGTTATTACAATAAGAGCCGCCAGCTTCGCTGGCGGCTCTTTGCTTATTAATGATGAAAGCATAATCATCGTTTGATAAAAGAAATGCTTTGTTGTTTCTCTCCTTCCAGAACCAACCGATAGATTCCCGCTGATAAACTTTGCACCGTCATCTCCGTTTGCGTAGCAGAAGAGGATACACTTTTTTGCATCACTTTTTTACCTATGATGTCATATACAGATACACTTGTAAAATGACTGCCGGCAGGGAATAGAACCATGAGTTGATCATGCACCGGATTAGGCGCAAGAACCAAGCTGGCAGTGGGATGCAGGTTCAAGACAATCGTTTTTGAATACACGATTGTTCCGTCTTTATCTACCTCTTGCAAACGGTAATAATTGTTGCCATCATTTGGTGTGTTATGAACAAAGGAATAGCTATTTGCAGTGCCGCCGTTTGCCTTTACTATACCAATCGTTGCAAAGCTGCTACCGCTTGCACGCCATTGAACCGCAAAGCTTTTTGTGTTCACTTCATTGGCTGTTGTCCAATTTACTTGAACGGCATTATTCACCGTTTTTGCAGTAAAAGAAAGCAACTGTAATGGCAGCACGCTCAGCTCGCCCATGTAGGGGTTAAACTCTGAAAAATCTTTTACCTTAAACTCCATGTACCAGTTGGTTCCATACGGCATCAGCGTGGGAGTGATAATGGTAAACTGGCTTTGATTTGTGGTATCGTTGGTAACTTCCAGGTCGACCGGCGAGCCGGCGCTACCATGTTTCTTGCGGATTTTTAAATCGCTTGCGCTATACCCTAAAAACAGTGTATCGTAAAGGTAACCGAGCATAGACTGCAGCTCGGCATCAGTGAAATAAACCCGAACAGACACCGAATCGGTCAGCACTAAGTTTGCCGGTGGCTCTATGTAAAAGTTACGGTCGAGGAAGTAAGACGGCACGCCGCCGATGGTATCGCGGCGCAGGCTTTGCCCGTTGTTGTTTTCTACATGAACGCCCCAGCAAACATTGTTCATCATGTTGCCATTCGGGTTGATGGAATAGATGAGATTTCCTTTATCATCTGTGATGTCTGTCCATTCATTACCCGATAGATTGGCGCAGCCGATGATGCTGTTCTTCGATTCAAAACTTCCGGTATCCGTGCGCAGGCTGCAGGCAATGGTATCGTACACCCAATTCGATTGTGCAACGGCTCTGCCGCACCGGTTTTCGATACTGAAAATAAAAATATTAGGTGCCACGTTGCGGAACGTATCAGAGGATTGTTTAATGACGCTGTACGGTGGGTTCAGCGAAGTCATTACATACTGATAAGGCTTCAGCCCGTAGGCAGCATACACCACAATGTCTTTGAAGCAACCGTTGTTGATGGTTCTGACGGAATCTATCGTTGATGACGAGGCAACCACATACGTGTACTGATCGCGGTTTCGGTTGCCGCAGGCATCAATAATGCGATAGTAATAAACGCCCGGATCCGTCACTCTGAAAATATGGCTGGATGAATACGTAAAGTGCGAAGTATCGAAACGGCTGATGCCATACTGCAGCGGTGCGCTTCCGGCTGTAGCGGTAATATCTATGTTTACAAAACAGGAATCCAAAGGGTCAAAATCTGAATTGGCATAACCGGTTGGCGTGGCGCTTCCCATTACGATGCTGCCTGCAATGGACGTGTGCCCGCAGGCATCGCGGATAGAATAATCGTAAGTGCCGGACGACAAGTTGGTAAAGACGTTGCCGGTTACAAATGCGGTATCGGTTGTTGAGTTGCCCGGCTTGCGAACATTGTAGGTGTAACCCGGAATGCCTTTGTACCGATCATCGGTTGAGGGAGAAAGTGTAACGCTGCCATCATTGCTGTTGCAGGCAGAAGGCATCTTTAAATCGCTGGTATTACAGGCTAAATAAAGTCTTGTGTTCAGGTTCACCACTTTGCCGCACCGGTCTGTAATCCTGATGTCGTAACTGCTGCCCCACTCGATGTTCGGGATCTGTCCGTAACCCGTGGTTTCGCCGGCACCCGTGTACGTGGTTTCGGTGGTTTTTTTATACTGCAGGGTAAAGGGCGGACGACCATTGGTCAATGCGTTTGTTTCGATGTTGATGAAGTTGCTGTTGCCACAACTGCCGCCCCAGGTAGCATACGCGGTGCTGAAAGCTGTGCCCCTGTCAACGTTCCATTTGTCGGGGTCAACAGACACACTGTTCGAGATGTAAATGTTACCCGTGATTTCGTCCAATGCGCGTACCCGAAAAGTAGTAGCCGAGGTAAGATCGCTGCCATTATATTGGATATAACTGCTGCGGTAGTTATATACCTGCGTGCCTTCGATCTGCCAGGTATTTGCAGCGCCGAGACGCTCGTAGTAAATGGTAACTGGCGTTGTCGTGGTGCCCGTATAAAAGCAAAACGGCACCAGCGTGGCACCACCGCAAGCCGAGTAATTGGTGAGCTGTACATTGTAGATTTCGGCGTGCAGAAAGGATGGAAATAAGAAAAGAAAACCGATAAAAGCTTTTGTGAAAAGGGAGCGTTTTGTTTGCGAAGTGTAACTGTATTTCATATAAGAATGATTGAGAAGTGAATGGTGAGAAGTGAGAGGTGAATAATTGCAGTTCGCTTAGGGCTTATAGCTGACAGCTCATACCTCTCACCTCATAACTGCCTGTCTACTGCGTCTTTGGCTTTGTCTTTCAGCTTTTTCAGCAAGGAAGATTTCTTGTCTTTCGGTGTTTCTTTTTCTTCTGTTGTGGTGTTGCTGCTGCTTGTACTAGCTGCGCTTTCTGTGTTGGTTGATGACGTTGTTTTTGCCTTGCTCTCATCGGGTAGTTCAAGTTTCTCTTTAGAAATAATGTCGCCTTTGAGCCAGTCTTTTACAAAGGCAATCACCACATCGTTTACGTCTTTGCCGGCGCGGTAGATGGCTTTCCATTTCTGATTTTTCTTTTCATAAACGGGGTTTACAAAACGGCGTTTGTTGTACTTGTCAGGCGTGGTAAGTTGTGCGCTGAAATCAACAGTTTCGGCGAGCGCGAGATACTCCTGCAGGCGGCGTTTTATCAGCACGGCGGGATCGGCGGGGTACGCTTTTTCCCATTCGGCTTTCAGGGGAAACGATCTATTTGCCTGCAGTAGCAACGCATCTAATTTCTGTTGGTCGGCTGTGAGGAGATTTTGCTCATCGGCTACATAATCTTTGCTGTTGGGATAGTTCTTAATATTCGTCTGATGCACGCTGATGCTGTGTTTGAGGGTGGCGGCACTGATATTATTATCAGACAAAGGCAAGGCGCTGATGCGGCGCATATCGTAATCGTCTGCAAACTTCTGGCTGTTGCAATAGAGCCTGATATAGCCGCAAACGTCTTTGGCAATACCGGTTTTATCGCCGGTGATGATGGCGGGCAGGAGACGCGTTACAGGGATGCGGAATGTGTCCTCTGCCACGGGCACAACGTCCTGTATATTATTATCAAAATCACCTGCAAGATCGCTGATGATATAGGTTTGAATGGTGTTGGTGGGCAAGCCGGTTTGCACGGTAATATCTTCATACAAAGTGAAGGCAGCCGCGGTAGTGAAGAGAAAAATAACCGCGCTTTTGATGGGTAACTTTTTCATGCGATTGGTTTGTTTATAAATTGTTTTGAATCTTTTGAATTAATCATTCAGTTGTGTATCTGTGTGAAAAAAGTTAAGCCCTCAGATTGCGCAAATAGTCACAGATCAATACAAACATTCTGCGTATATCAGCGTAATGTCGCCTGCTGCGCCACAAGTTCTGCGGGACACTATTTCAATGTGATACATCACTAATAATTCGCCTGTTCTATTTTGATGCGTTCTGTTTTCCACGGTGCAAACATGGCGCGAATAAAGGCGGCTGCCTATCCCTGAAAAGAGGGATATTTGAAAATAAAAAATCACGGAAAAAGAGGAGAGGATTACGTGAGGAAGGAGCCGTTATTTGTGTCACCATAATTGTGCGATGTATGCTTCATAAATCTGTCTCTGCGTTGTTTGTTTGTGTCTTGTACAGCCTGGCTTCTTTTGCGCAGCAAGATGATATTGACAGCCTGCTGCGCGCGTTGCAAACAGCGAAGGCAGACACCAACAAGATCAATATTCTGCAAGGGCTCGAGCAGAAATATTATAACGTAGATAACGATTCAGCGCTGTATTACAACAAAGCCTGCGAAGCGCTGATTCTACAGCTTGGTGTCATCTCAAAACTGCATCCGTGTTATCATGAGTTTGTAAGAATTTATCACGCTGAACAAGACTATAAGAATGCACTGGTGTATTGCCTGAAAGGCATTGACGCAGGCAAACAAAACGGCAATAATCTGTTTCAGCAGGCAATATCGTACCGGGCGTTGTTTAATGTGTATCACAACCTGCGGCAGAACGATTCGGCGGTGAAGTATGGCTTGTACGCGCTGCGCCTTACCGATTCTATCGGCGATACTTCCAACATTGCTACCAACTATGGCAACCTGTGCTGGTTGTATAAAGATTTAAGTAAGATGGAGAAGGCCATTGCCTATGGCGAACAGGGCGTTGCCGCAGGCAAACGATATAGAGATACGGTGGGTATGCTCATCTCGTTAAACAACCTGGCGAACTGCTACCAGGTGAGCTTCCAGGATGACAAAGCGATTGCATTGTTTCAGCAATTATTGAGCGTGGGCAAACAGTTTGGACGACGGCGCTCGGTGCGCAATGCGTACACCAATCTCGGCATGTTGTATTTTTCTACGAACAATAAAAATGCGCTGAATAAAACCGTAACGGAATACAATGAATATGTGAACGAAGATAAGAGCCTGAGTGAAGCTGACAAAGCGTTTGGGCACCTAATCAACGGGCAAAATTTCATCTTTCAGAACAAGATGGCTGAGGCAGAAACAGAATATAAAACCGGGATTGAGATTGCTGAAAAAGATTCCAACGTAAATGCCATGTATGAGCTGTACAACAACCTGTCGAAGCTGGAATTTGCCATGCATAATTACGCCGAAGGCAACCGCTGGGAAGACAAATGGTCGAAGCTGGATGAAGCAACGCGCAAGGAAGAATTAGCCGAATATGAATCGGATTTAGAGACAAAATACGAGACAGAAAAAAAGGAGAATGAGATTACACTAAAGAGCGCGCAGATACGCCAGCAGGTTACCATCAATTACTTTTTGATTGCCGCTGCGGTATTGCTTCTTATCATTCTTTTATTAAGCTATCTTACTTACCGCAACCGCCGAAAGCTGCACCAGCAAAGGATTTCAGAGCTGGAAACAGAGAAGAAACTGACGGCAACGGAGGCTGTATTAAAAGGCGAAGAGCAGGAACGCACGCGCCTTGCGAAAGACCTGCACGACGGGCTTGGCGGCATGTTATCTGGCATTAAATATTCACTCAGCCATATGAAAGGAAATCTCATCATGACGCCCGATAATGCGCAGGCATTTGAGCGCAGCACAGACATGCTTGATACTTCGATACAGGAAATGCGGCGCGTGGCGCACAACATGATGCCGGAAGCGCTGGTAAAGTTTGGTCTTGATGCCGCACTGAATGATTTCTGTAACGACATTAACCAAAGCGGTGCATTGCGCGTGCAATATCAATCCATTGGGTTTGACAACATATCGCTTGCGCAAACAACTGCTATCATGCTGTATCGAATTGTGCAGGAACTGGTGAACAATGCCATGAAACATGCGCAGGCAACTAACATGCTAGTGCAACTAAGCAAAGCAAATGACATCATCAGCATTACGGTGGAAGATGATGGAAAAGGGTTTGATACATCGGTTTTGAAAGGAACAAAAGGTATGGGCTGGAGCAATATTAAAAACCGTATTGAGTATGTGAAAGGCAGCGTGGATGTACAATCTGATGCCGGCAAAGGAACATCTGTTCATATAGAAATACCAGCTTCATCATGATAAAAATATTTGCTGTTGACGACCATTTTATGGTAATTGAAGGCGTTCGCTCTTTACTGCAAAATGAGAAGAATATTACATGGATAGGTCATGCTACGAATGCAGCTTCATGCCTTGCTTTTTTAAAGCAGCAATTGCCGGATGTGATTTTGATGGACATTAACCTGCCGGATAAAAGCGGCATTGACTTGTGCAAAGAAGTAAAAGACCTTTATCCTTCTGTTTTTGTTGTTGGGTTAAGCACTTTTAACCAGCAAAGCTTTATACAAAAGATGCTCGACAGCGGAGCTTCCGGATATGTATTGAAAAATGCCAGCCGCGAGGAACTTTGCGAAGCCATAGACACCGTACTGAAAGGCAGGCGCTACCTTCATTTCGAGGCGGCGCAGGCATTGCGAAAACACCACAGCGAAGACCTTCCGTTGCTGACACGGCGAGAGAAAGAAGTGCTGGAATTAATCGCCGGCGGCATGACGAATAACGGGATGGCGGAGAAGCTGTTTGTCAGCCCGGCAACCATTGATACGCACCGGAAGAACCTGCTGGCAAAGTTTGGTGCAAAGAACACAGCGACATTGATTAAAGCAGCCGTGGAGAAGGGGATTGTGTGAGGGGAATTTGGAATTAGGAATGAGTTATGAATTATAAATTATGAGTGAGTTGCGAATGGCATATCTATTTGTATGGCTATGAGAGTTGGTTGTGTACTTCAAAATAGATGTAACTACATTGAGAACTTGGCTGAGTTAGGAGAAGAGGACACTTCCTTCTAAAGAAGCCCGCTGCATGGAAAGCCAGCGAAGTTGCAAACTTCGCTGGCTTTCCATTTCATTTTGCAACTGTTTGTTTTGGTTGTGCAGAGAAGTCCCAAACTTCGCTGAGCCTTCTGTGCGACAGTCTTTGCTGCGACTGGCCAAAAGCCTGTCAGTCCTATTTACCGTTATAAAATATAATGGCTATTGCAATTCCAAACCCGCAAACAAACCATTTCTAATGATAATGCTGCTGTCGGTAGAGGAAACGGCACTGAAATTAAAATCACCGGATATTAGATTGTTAGCCTTATTGTAAGAGGTGATATTCAATACTCCGGAATTTACACCTGAATAAAACTGGTCAAAAGTTCCGTCTTCATAGACTGATGTAAATACACCAAAACTATTGATTCCCCGATATTCTCCCATAGGATAAACGCCCGGCCCTTTAAACCCGTTTACAAATAAAAGAACATAGGCGTAACTGGCATTTTCAACGTCGGAGAAACTGCCATAACCCACCAGCACCAAAGAACTGTCAATTCCATAAGAGCCATAATAGGCGGGACCGGGAAGCTCTGTAGAATCGGATGTGAGGCCATTGGCTATCCACCGGTTACCATTGATTTTTGCTGTAAAGCCTTTTCTTTTTTTCTTTTGCTGCAACTGGGCCAAACTCTCAGTTTGTGCCTTGTCTGCCACCTGGCTGCTTTTTGTAATCTCAGCAGCCTCTTTCGTACAGGCTGTAGTGGCTAAGATTATAACTGCGATTAAGTAAATAAATAGGTATTTCATAAACATGTTTAGGCAATGCTAACCATTTAATATAGGTTACTACAGCAGGTGGCAGAGAAATAATACTGAGTTGTACTTTTTTATGTACCGAATTGTTTTTCTCCGCCTGAACCGGAATGGTGGGGCAAGTAAACAAATACATTTGGTTATTATCACAGCATCCGCGGAGAAGAAATCTTTTATTCTGTACGCAATAGCTATGCAATGAAATTATATAATTTCAAAAAAAAGCAACGTTACCTATTCACTTAGTTTGAAACTTTATTAATCCATCTTAAATGCCGCCGAAGCAAGCCCTGCCGCTTCCGCCGTCACCGTCATTCCTTTTCCCTGCCCAATCCTTTTTACCGTTACCAGCAGTCGCCCATTGTAAACTTCACGGGTATTGGTTTTATAAGGTCCGGCAAAATCAAGCTGACCATTGTCTACACCCATCAGTTCACCAGCACCCGCAACCTTTACCGTCACCGGCATTTTCGCATCCATCACGGGTAAGCCTTTCTTATCCGTTACCGTAATTTCAAAAAGCAGTACATCGCCGGCAAAAGGAACAGGCAATGGTTTGATTTGTAAGGTGGCAGCCACGCCGGCAGTTACCAATTTTGATGTGGCTACCTGTTTTCCTTTCAGATAACCAACTGCTTTTAACTCGCCCGGCTGGTAGCTTACTTTCCAGTCATCAAAATAAGTATTGTTAGAAGTAGCTTTACGACCCAGCGAATGATTGTTGAGAAACAGCTCCACTTCATCGCAGTTGGTAGCAGCCCTTACAGTATACATCGAATCCTTCGTGAAGTTCCAGGAAAGCTTGGCTGGTTGCGGGCGCCAGGCGTTTTCGGGCGCTTCTCCCGTGAGCGTAAAAATCTGCAGCACCGGCGCTTCCTGCCAGTACGCAGCTCGCTGGTAAAAACCGGGCTTCTTGCCGCCGGCAATATCAATCACACCCGAACGGCTTCCGCGATTGGGCAGTGCGCCGGTTTCTCCCAAATAATCAATGCCCGTCCAGATGAAATCGCCTATTACATAATCATTGTCCCGCACTCCCAGCCAGTTGTGCAGGGCATGTGTGGTTTCGGTGCCTAAGAAGATCCGGTTAGGAAAACGCCTTCTTTCGGGCACATAGGTGCTGTCTTTGTACAGGCGGTCTATGTAGTTGTAGCCACCAATATCAAGCTGATCCATAAACCCGTTGCGCGAAGAAACATACGACTGGTCGCAGGCTGAGGTAACAGGTCTTGTCCCATCTTCTTCATGGCAAATATCCACCAGCTTTTTTGCCAGCTTATAGCCATCATCGTTAAACTGGTCGGGGATTTCATTGCCAATGCTATACAGCACAACACTCGGGTGGTTGCGGTCTCGGTGCAGCATCGCCCGCAGATCGGTCTCGTACCACTGTTTAAAATAAAGATGATAGCCAAATTTTGATTTTCCGCGTGTATTCTCTGTATAATTCAGCGTCCAGTCGCGCGTCCATTCGTCAAAAGATTCATCAAACACATAGAAGCCCATTTTATCGCACAGGTCATAAAACTCCGGCGCAAACGGATGGTGACTGGTGCGGATGGCATTGCAGCCCATTTCTTTTAAAATGCCAAACCGGTAAGCCCAAACGGCGATGGGCACGGCGTTGCCAAACGAACCGGCATCCTGGTGTACGCACACGCCTTTCAGCTTTACCGGTTTTTCGTTTACAAAAAAGCCTTTGTCTTTATCGAACCGGAGACCGCGGATACCAAAGGTGGTAAGGGTCTCGTCTAATTTCCGGTTGTTAAGCAACAAGGTACTGCGCAATTGATACAAGACCGGTGTTTTGTCCGACCAAAGCAGCGGTGCCGTTAATGTCATTATTTGACTCACCTTCTTACCGGGATGCATGCTTTGCAATGAGACAGTTGTTTCGGTGGTGGTTACCACTTTTCCGTCCGGCGCAATCACGGTGCTTTGCAGTGTCACCTCCTTGGTTTCCGGCTTTACGCCCCACGCATCTTTTGTCCACGCCACGCGTTGGGTATCGGTAAGAAAATAGGGATCGATAATATAATCGGCTTTTATGGTTGCCTTTTGTTGCGATACGTCGGGTGTAGTAACAAATACGCCGCCATCCAGCCTGAACTGCGTGTAGCCGGTGGTGATTAAATGCACATGCCGGTAAATGCCCGAACCGGCATACCAGCGCACGGCAGGTTCTGCCGAATCATCCACGCGAACCGCCAGCACATTGGGCTTGCCATCTTTATTGAGATATTCTGTGAGATCGTAATTGATATTGATAAAACCATAAGGACGATGACCAAGGAAAATACCATTGATCCATACATCGCTGTTCATGTAAATGCCATCAAACTGCACCACCACTTTCTTTGCGGTATCGGGTGTTGCAAAACTTTTGCGATACCAGCCAATGCCATGTGTAAAATAGCCGGTATTCCGGTCGCCGGCGGGAGGCGGGTTCACCGGTCCTTCAATGCTCCAGTCGTGCGGCAGGTTGAGCACGCGCCACTGGCTGTCGTCGAAGGCGGCGTCTTTTGCAGCCGCGTCATCAGCCGGCAGGAAACGCCAGTCGTTATCAAAAGGAATCACTTGTCTTGGACTGGAAGAGGTATCGGCTGATGTAGCATTGTTGGCTGCTATATTCTTAGTGACAGGTTGACTAAAGCCAATCAATGTAAACAAGCAACCGCACAAAATCACCAACAGGTAAAGAGCCCTTTTTGCAACATGCTTCCGCAAAATCAGATGTATGGCAATCATAAAACTTTTAATTGAAGATTTATAAAAATGCACTGTAAAGATGATATTATGCACAGATGTTAGAAGATGTGTTTAATTGGATAAAATGTGCATAGGATGAGGTTTTGCCTCTGCGCGCAGTGCGGGCGCTTTATTGTAGTTGGGTGTGCGGCTGGTGTATTATTGGGCTACGGAAAGCAAAGGATTAACCGTCATCAGATCATAAATTCAGTTACCGGTTTTGCGAAGCTTGTAAACGCCGTTTCATCTTAGGTTTGCTGCTCAATCACTTCATTAATACGGGCTGCCAGTTGCAGATAGAGGTTGCGCAATTCTACGCTGGATACGCCGTTTTCTGCATCGGCGCTTACCTTTTCGAAGATGGCCATAAAATCGTCGCCGGCATCGGTAAAATAAAGCTTCTGGGTCAGGTTGCTGACGGTATATACAACAATCACATCCCGCAGGGTAAAATCAATCGTCATGATATTGGCGGCAGAGGCGGCTTTTATTTTCTCATACACTTCTTTATAGTCTGATACATAGAAAAATGAGGCTTCGCGCACGCTCTCGCTAAAGCTGTAATCGCTTTTCAGAATTAGGTAGTCGAACCTCTGGAAAATGAGATGGAGAAAGCGTTACTTCATCGCTTCTGCAGCGGTCTTTTGCTGCAGAAGCTGTATGTCGCCCTGCGCTGTATTGCTGGAAAACTGGATCCAGATATTACCACCGGTTTGGCGGCGAATGAGATAGACTTCTACCGGATCATTCCAATAATCCAACGAGCCTTCTTCGCCAAAATAAGTGGCTTTTTCTTTGATGCGGTCAAGCTCTTGCTGAGACACTTTTCCCGAAAACACCTGCACGCCACCGGCTGCTTTGATAGAGTCTGCATAGTACTGTTGAAACAGGGGCTGAGACCAGTCGTTTTCATCTTTCTCGCCTACAACAGCCGTTTTAAACACGCTGCCGTAAAAAGGCGTCATCACGCCGGCAATGGGGAAGAAAATCATATCATACTTCTTCTGTGCCGGCTTATTCTGATACTTCATGCCGGGCGGAAGTTTGAAGTAAGGAAAGCTGTCTAAAGGTTTGTCGCTTATGGGTATTTTGGTAATGTCGAAGCTGTCGGTTGGCGGGGTGTCCGCCTTCTTTGCGGTATCCGTTGTAGTGGCTGAAGCCGTTGTTGAATCCTGCGACTGTATATCGGTTGCGGTGTTATGACAGGATAATAAGAGGCTAATACAAAGGATGGTTGATACGATGTTTTTCATGTGTGCCGGTCGGTTTATTTACGGGTGCAAAGTAGAGGTTTTGAAGAGATGTGGATGAGGTTATTTTTTCTGTTAACAATCGCAGGATTGGTTCGGATAAGAGTTGCGAGGGGATGCCATTGTATATGCAGTGTGCAGTGTGAATATTGAATGGAACGCATGATTATCTTCCCGCACCCTCATAACAAAAAGAAACCATTCCCAACCTTAAAAAAACCTTTAAGCCGGTGGGTGAATTTTCATCTCTTTTTAATCCCCTTTTCTTTTTCATATACCAATGATTTTCGTGTTTTGCACCTAAACAAAAACCATCTCATGAAGTTCTTTTTTACGCTTTCCATTGCCTTATCAGCCCTAACGGCGATGGCACAAACCACCTTTGTTACCCAGGTATTAACCACCGATGCAAATGGCTATGGCATGTACCAAAAAACCGTTCAGTTAACCGATGGCAAAGTGCTGGCGGTTGGCGACTGCATAGCTCCCTGGAGCGACGACTCTGAAATTGGAGCCATGCTGCTCACAAAGCTCGATGATGCAGGCAGGGTAATTACATCGAAGTCAGTAGTTAATTCTTCTGTTTACAATTACGCAGTGAGAAGTGTAGCCGCAACAGCCGACGGCGGTTTCATTATGGTCTGGAGCTCCGATAACACAGTTATGTATATATCGAAGTTTGATAGCAAACTGTCTGTTGAATGGCAAAAGCGCTTTGCGGCAGATGCCAATGGGTGGGTTAATTTCACCTTAGCTAAAGTGTGCCAGACAAAAGCGGGCAGCTACCTGGTAGGCGGCGGAATAGCGGATTATATAAACAGCAACAGCTCAGCCATACTGATGGAACTTACGTCAACCGGAGAAGTGACTTCCACCAAGTATTTTCTTCACCGCGACTTTGTTGATGGAAATAGCAACCTGCAGTATGCCATAAGCGATGTGGCGGAAACAAAAGACGGCAACTATGCACTGCTGGCTACCCAAGGCTATGGCAACCCTTCTCAGTCGGATAGTACCATATTATTCGCAGTACAACTAGGCGGCGCTACCTTATGGGCTACCTACATAAAAGTAGGCGATACCGGGGGCACAGGGCAGGCACTGTTAAATACCAGCGATGGCGCATTTGTAGTAACCGGGAGTGCTACTTTCGCTTACACCCAGGACGACAATACAGAGTACAGAAGCCGTACATTTATAGCTAAGCTTAGCAGTGAGGGTGAGCTTGCCTGGAGCCGCAGCATTACCGCTTCGCAACTGTCTTACAACTTTGCCAGTGGCATACAGGAAGATAAGAAAGGAAACTATGTGTTGGTAGGGTTTGGTAAAATGAACGATACAGAAGCGGAAGACGGCGTGAGCTTTAACTACTTTGCCAGTGTGACACCGGAGGGTGAACTGGCATGGACAAGAAAGATAAATGTCCCCGATGGAGGCAGCCGTCCCAGCCTCTTATCGCTCACGGCAACCACGGATGGTGGTTATATAGTAGCTGGTAAAGATCCTATCGTGCAGACAACCGGAAGAGGCGGCGGCGAACTGGCCGCAGTGCATAAATACGACAGCTCCTTTACTCCCTGTAGCGATATCATTGACAGTATAGGCGAACTGGTGGAAGGTGGTTCTGCAGAAACGGTGACGGCAGAAGCGGATTCCTATATGTACACTATTGATGAGAGTGCCGGTGAAGACATGAGCATATCCGATGTAGGCACTTTCCTGTATCCCTGCAACAGCGTGTTGCCGGTGCAGCTGCTGTCGTTTACTGCCAATGCCGCAGGCAATCGGGTGAACGTAGCGTGGACAACAACCAACGAAATAAACACCGACAACTTCGTGGTGGAGAGAAGCAGCAACGGAAGTGTATTTGAACCGCTGCAGAAGGTGATGGCTGCGGGAAAGAACGGCGTTGAACAGGCTTACAGTCTCGCAGATAAAAACCCATTGCCCAATACTTCCTACTACCGGCTGAAACAGGTAGATAAGAATGGTTCTTTTGTGTATTCTTCTGCGGTGGCGGTTACCCGTGTAGGGCAGAATAGTGTAGTGGTAATGCCAAACCCTGTACAGTCTGTTATTCATCTCGTTTTGCAAAGCGCAGCCTCTGGTAAAGCAGTCGTGCAGGTTGCCGATATAACGGGTAAAATCGTTGCCCTGAAAGCTACTACTGTGATAGCCGGAACGAATACGATTGATATACCAGCAGCCTCGCTGAGTAAGGGTGTGTATTTTGTGAAGATAGTACAGGGAAATACAATCCAAACCATTCGGGTGGTAAAGGAGTAAGGTCTTGATTTTTAAATGTAGGGCAAGTACCGCATTCTGTATAAGGATGCGGTGCTTGTTGTTTTTAGGATAATGGCTGTAGGTTCCGAAGCAAATCGCTGAAGTAAAAAGCACTCGCTTCGCATCCCGGTTTCAAAATTCTGTTGCATCAGGTGGCTATCCTAAAAAGCGGGTTTCGAAGTGATACATAGCCTAAGCATCTTCGTGGTTCTCGTTGTGCGGGATAGCCTCGCTACAGCCTGCTTCAGGGTGGGTCATAAACTACGGTGAGAAGAAGAGGGAACAGATCATGATTCCCCCTTCCTCTCCCGCGGTTATTCTCTATAGCTTTATCACTCCACTATCTTTATTCTTATCCTTATCTTTCCTCGTCAGGTTTTCTATGTTCTCTAAAGCCGTTCCTACAACATCCAATAATGCTTCTTCAGTAAATTCTTCTATCGGGTAGTCCATATTGGTATCCACGGTTTTCAGCTCCGTCATTCTGGGGTCGGTAGATACCTCAACAGCAATATGGAAGCTATCATTCCGGGGGAAGATGTGAAACTGCACCGCATTTCTATGAAAATCAACATAAAAATCCCGGTCTATCCGCTGGCTGGGCCGGGCAGCCCGAAACCTGCGACCGATCTGGGCATAGATTCCTTCAAGGTGTTCCTTCTGAAATCTGTCAATGACCGTTTGTATCGCAGCATCAACCACGGTTTTAAAAAAATCGGGCAATTTCTTTTCAAACTCTTCCTTGGCTTCCCTTTCTCTCCGTTGCTTTTCATACAAAGCTCTTTCGGCTTCCTTTTTCTGTTCCTGTTCTTCTCTTTGTCGTTTAAAAAAATCATCTAATGCCATATATAATAGTTAAGCTGGTTACCTCTTAATGTCTCCCGCTTCTTCCGGCGTTCCCTCTCACCCCTTCGCCGTCCGCTTTCTTCCTTTTAACAAGAACGTTGCTTAAGCATCCGTTATAAATGATGCACCCGGTTCAACACCCTTATCTACAAAAGCGAGGTGCCTCATTTATCCGGTTAAAGGGTTAATAGAAAAGGTTCACCCCGTTTCATCACGGCAAGCCCCGCAGCCATGGGGTACGCTTCTTTTATCGGATTCTATTGAATTCTGAAGCGATGCCCTTTTCTGCGGACTCATCCAGTTCCCCTTTCGCAATAGGGGAACGCGCAAAATTGTCCGCCCTAAAAGTATAAAATAGTTAGGGAATTTACGGTTTTAGTGCCTGCCATATCCGGGCTTCATTAAAGGTGGAAACAAAGTCATAAAAAGGTGGATGAAATCTACATCAGAAGTTGCGCGCAGAGGCAGTCGTAGGCGCAGAGTGCGAGCCGCTATGTTGTTGGTGATAAACTATGGTGAGTGGGAGAAGCCAAAGTTATAAACTTCAGGATAGAGAGGGCGAAGTTGCAAACGTTCGCTGAACTTCTGTGCGGCATACTTCACTGAGTTGAGACGATGATCAGGTAAAGATGATGATTCATAAATAAAACCTGTATCAGAAAGCAGTGTAAGTCCGGCATAGGCTGTCTTTTGATCAGAATTTACCTGCCATACTTTAGAAGTTGCAAGTAGAAACATTTATGTGCAGTGTTATTGCTTTATTATATTTGAAGCCTGCTATTGTGGGGTAGATGTGAGGGGTAACCAACTAAAAATGATCACACATGTATTTGTCTCTTCGTAAATGGGGTTTTGCTAAGAACCTGTCGTTTATCGTTTTTATGTTAATGGCTATAGTGGCGTTGGCTGCTTGCAACAGCAACGCTTCTTCAAACGGCAAAACGGGTTATACCGCCCCGGATGAAAATGAAGCAGAGAAAGTGATAACATTCAACAATACGCTCGTAGAAATAGATGACCGCAACAATCATTACCTTAGCCAGGTAAAATCGAATATCGCCAAGATTGTAGAAAAAATTACAATCGCCGTCCACCACCAATTACATAGACGATCCTTCTGAAGATCCGCTTTTACATGGGGATGAAGACGTAACACAGGTGCCCCGTTCTTTAAGCAAGGATGACCAGGCATTTTTTAAAACCAACATCGCTTCAATGAATGATCTGTACAGCCAGATAAAAACAACCTACAAAAGCTTGTATGGCTATATGCAGGCTGAAGATTTTAAGGACGATAACTATTCTAAGGGCAAATCGCTGGTAGTGCAGCTAAATGAGCTGGGAACAAAATACTACACGGTAGAAGGCGCCGTCATACAAAAGCTGGCGACGGTGGGCGATGCTGCCGAACGTACCCTGCTGAAAGACAACCCGCTAAAAGATTTTATTTATGCGCTGAAGGATGATAATGCCGCGGTTGCCAACCTGAATGGTTTATTAGACAGTGCGGCAAACAATTATAAGGCTTTTGCGGGGAGGGCAACGGCTGCTTACACTAGCTTAAATGATCAGTACAACAAGCATTCAACAGCAACCTTTCCCGAAGGTAATTATGCGAACCAAAGAGATGCGTTCAGCCGATATTATACAACCCTGTACAACTATTTACTGTCTGTAAGAAAGAAGATGCGCGATGCCAACGCTACCGGCACCATAGATGAATCAGATCTGCAGGATTTCAGCCAGCAGCAGGATGCATTAAGAACTTACTACAACGACTTTGTAGATCAAAACCATTAACCATTCTCTTCCGGCAATACAAAGTAGCCGCTCTGCTATGTAAATGCAAAGTCGCAGACTTCTGTATAGGAGGCAGGGTTGTAAACATTCGCTCCATCTAATGTGTTGTACATTTTGCCGAGGTGAGAAGACACAAGCAGGGTGTTTGCTTTAGAGTAGGGAATTAAAAAAGGCTTTACCTGCACTATTTGTATTTCTTTTTTATCTTTATGACGATCACCCAATAACCAAAGGTTTACCCATTCACCTCTTTTTTTCTCTACTGCCAAGATTACCAAAAAGCCGAACCCTGAACGAAGGATGAACGTAAGATGAACGAAGGAGAGGTATAGTTGGTATATAACTGGTACGAAGCAAGGCGGGAGCAAGCACGAACCAAGATAGAACAGCGTCAATACTTAGAAGCGACCCATTACAGGAGGGAAGCAACAGTGCAGTTGAATGAGGTGACGGGATAAGATAGGTAATCTTGCCCTATGATAGACAAGAGTAAACGCTTTTGTATCATCTTACTTTCCAGATTGTGAAATGGGTAAATATCTTTACCAGAAATGAATACAAGCAAATTATTGTTGGCAGTTTTGATTATTTGTAAGCAGTAACACCTTTATGTAACCAAGTTATGGGACAAGACAAGGATTGTATCTACGCACAGTGTAAGCCGCTTTATTATATTTGGGACAAACTACGATGAATAGGGGTGAAGTTGCAAACCATTGCTCACTTGATATTCAATTAACACATTTGGTGATAACATTCATAAAAACATGTTTTCTTAGAATGGATTTTTTGATCATCAATATATTTTGTAAGTAGTTCAGATATTAGATTGACTTTGAAAAGCTCGCCTTAATGAGACTAACATTCTTGACAAATCCTGACCCTATTAGGCAAGAGAAGATGCGCTTCTTCAGCGACTACTATTCTTTTGTAAATGAATTTTTGGGTCTATTACCTGAGTTCCCTTTTGAAAATTGTTTATCCTTAATAAACAAAATATTATTTCAGATCAGAAACAATTTAGACAATTGCGCACCATATATCGAAAACTATTACCAGCAACTAAACTTTTTTTATTCTCCCAATTTTATAAAAAAATCTTCTGCTTTCATTTTGGTAGAAAAGGATTTTCAAAAGATGGAATCAAAATACAATTCTTGCAAATCCGTCAAAAAGAAAACAATTAAAAGAGATTGGATCAATTCGCATCCTTCATTTATCAAACATCTTGAGAGAATTGAACGTGAGTTTGCAAAAGACTTCGATAAAAATTTCGATACTCTTTTTAGGCTATTACAGTGTTCACATCCTTTAAAAGAACATGTGGATGCAATTAAATTTTGTACACATAATCTTGTTGCCGAACTTAGATTAAAAGGACATTCACAGGATGCGCTTGATGGATATATAAACCGACTTCTCGGTAAGGAAGATTTTCCTTTACCTCCCAAAATCATAAACATTAAGAACAAAGAATTACGGAATAAGAAGAGAACAGAATTTCTCTCTAATCGAACTTTTAAAGAACAATTTTATGGTTTTAAAAATATCATTGATGCCTATGAATTCAAATCAGGATTCTTTATTTATAAAATAGAAAATTGCTTTTTAGACAAGAAAGTTCAAAAGGAATTCTACGTTCAGATTGAGGAAGTAATTTTTTGTTCACCATTTCATTCCTCCTTATCTAAACTTAGATCAAGTATAAAAAAGCGAGATAAAGAACGACCTTTCAAAGCTTATTCTAGATTTTTCAATGAAAGGATTTTGCTGGCTTTTTTGAAGTTAAGTTATGAAAGCACAGATAGTGCTATGAAAATAGGGTTATCAAAAGTAAAACAAGAATTGATTCAACTAAATGGATACATAAATACAAACTTGTCTGTTAACACCAATGATTATCTATTTACTGAAAGCCTAAGTTTGGGAGTTGAAGCACATCGATTTAATATTTCCAAGAAGAGTATACCAACTATTGACGAACATAATTTATCCGTTGCTAAAACAAATCCATACGAAATATTGAGGACTACAAAGAGCATTGCTAAACCTCAGATTCTATCTAGTGAAAATACTTTTTTTTTAAGTGTGCATGACATCAATCTATCTTTTTATTGGGTGTACATTGAAAATTTATTTCGAGATACTAAGTTTCAAAACAATGATGAGAGACGTAAGAAAATAGTTCGAATACTCTTAAACTGTTTAGTCAATTTTAAAAACAAGTTTTTAGTATCGATGCTCGATGTACTCTTTACTGATATGTTTGTTCCCAAGGAATTAGGAATAAGCCATGAAGACCGCAAGTATGCTTTTCAGGAAATTAAAATGAAAAGAAACTTCAATTTTGATTTTTCTCAACATGCACTTAAAATCAAAAATCCAATTTTTGATAAAATGCTTTTGTACCAGAAAAACTTTCTCTCAAATCAACAAAAGGAAAAATGGAGACAATTTTTTTCAAGTTTGATCTTAGAATTGTATGAATTTAGAAATTCGGAATTACACAGCGGTAAAATTAATCCGCTAAGCAAAATGAAACTATTAACTGTAATTCCTACTTTAATTAATCAGGTTAGGAGAAATTTTATAGATGGATGTAGGGATAATCCTCATTTATCTTTTGAAGACTTAATAATTTATTTGTCTAAATAAAATACGCTAAATAGGTATAAGACTTCTAAGGATTCAACTCATCTTCCTTTCCCTCAAAATCATTCATCAGCTCTCTCTCTATTTCTTCCATTTGCACAATATCATACGCCTCCGATAAAGTCGGCGTAATGTTCAAGCTGTCTTCCAAATCTTCACTCTTAATCACAGTCATAACCTCAGGCGGCACGCCACATAACACAAAACTCTTTTTTGCCGCATGAAAATGCTGTTGCAAAGAAGCCAGGTTATTCACGCCATTGCGGTCAGCAGTAACGATGTTTTGCATGTTTACAATGACATTGCCGCATTCTAAAGAAATGCCTTCTGTGGCAGCCGCATAAAGCGCTTCTGCCAAATTAGCATCCAAAAGGGTCAATTGCGGCGTAATAACAGTAAACTTTTCCTTGGTATCAATTTTGAAACTCATATAGTCTTCACGAATGTTTGAAACTGCTTTTTAATTTATTCTTAAGTACGGGGGTTCAAAATTATTCGTTATTATTGTATCTAATAAATGTAAATCATGGATAATAATTTTTCAGCTCAGGTTAAGGAAATTATTTCGTTCAGCCGGGAGGAAGCTCTGAGGCTGGGAAATGATTTCATTGGGACGGAACATTTGTTATTAGGACTGATTAGGGAAGGTGAAAACACAGCTATAAAAGTTTTAAAACAATTGAACGTTGATTTATACGAATTGCGCAAGGAGGTGGAGCTTGCCGTTAAAGACAAGACGGGTAAGAACATCGCAAACATCAACAGTTTGCCGCTTACCAAGCAAGCCGAAAAGGTAATTCGCGTAACGGTTCTGGAGGCAAAAGCATTGAAAAGTCCGCTGGTAGAAACAGAACATTTAATGCTTTCTATTTTAAAGAACCGGGAGAACATAGCCACGCAGATTTTAGGTCAGTTTGATGTGGATTATGATACTTTCAGAAACGAGATTGGTGTGGTGCGCAGCAACGAGCCGCGCAGCGAATACACTGAGAACGACGATGATGATTTTGAGGACGAAAAGAAAGGCTTCACGGGTGGTCAACGCAGCAGCGGCAAAGGAGGAGCAGCCAATGCAAAGAGCAAAACACCGGTGCTGGACAACTTTGGCCGAGACATCACCAAGTTAGCCGAAGCGGGCTCGCTCGACCCAATTGTTGGACGTGAGGAAGAGATTGAGCGTGTGTCGCAGATCCTTTCCCGTCGTAAGAAAAATAATCCCATTTTGATTGGTGAGCCAGGTGTGGGTAAGACGGCGATAGTGGAAGGGCTGGCGCTTCGCATTGTGCAACGCAAGGTGAGCCGCGTGTTGTTTGACAAGCGAGTGATTAGTCTGGACCTGGCAGCTTTGGTTGCTGGTACCAAATACCGCGGTCAGTTTGAAGAGCGCATGAAAGCCATCATGAATGAACTGGAAAAGAATCGCGATGTGATTCTTTTCATTGATGAAATTCATACGATTGTGGGTGCAGGTGGCGCGAGTGGTTCTTTAGATGCAAGCAACATCTTTAAACCAGCTTTGGCGAGAGGCGAACTGCAATGCATTGGCGCTTCTACCTTGGATGAGTATCGCCAGTACATAGAGAAGGATGGTGCCCTTGACCGTCGTTTCCAGAAAGTAATGGTGGATCCGCCAAGCGTGGATGAAACGATTATGATATTGAACAATATCAAATCGAAGTACGAGGATTATCACAACGTTATTTATGATAACGAAGCGATTGAGGCTTGCGTGAAGTTGAGCGACCGTTATATGACGGACCGTTTACTGCCCGACAAAGCGATTGATGTGCTGGATGAAGTGGGCGCGAGAGTGCACCTGAAGAACATCAACGTGCCGCAGACGATTCTTGACCTGGAAAAGAAGATTGAAGACATTAAGGTTGAGAAAAATAAGGTAGTAAAGAGCCAGCGCTTTGAAGAAGCGGCTTCCCTGCGCGATACTGAAAAACGCTTAGGCGAAGAGCTTGACAAAGCGAAAGGCGCATGGGAAGAGGAAAGCAAACACAAGCGCTACCCGATAGATGAAGAAGCCATTGCGGAAGTGGTGAGCATGATGACCGGCATACCTGTGAAACGCATGGTGCAGGCAGAAACGGAAAAGCTTCGCAAGATGAGCGATGATATGGCTGCGATGGTGGTAGGACAAACCGATGCCATCTCTAAAGTGGTGAAAGCCATTCAGCGTAACCGCGTGGGTTTAAAAGACCCCAAGAAGCCGATTGGTACGTTTATCTTCTTGGGTCCGACGGGCGTGGGTAAAACAGAGTTGGCACGTGCGCTTGCCCGCTACATGTTCGACAGCGAAGATGCGCTGATCCGCATTGATATGAGTGAGTACATGGAGAAATTCACTGTGTCTCGTTTAGTAGGTGCGCCTCCGGGCTATGTAGGTTATGAAGAAGGTGGTCAGTTAACAGAGAAAGTTCGTCGCAAGCCTTACAGCGTGATATTGCTGGATGAAATTGAGAAAGCTCATCCAGACATTTACAACATCTTATTGCAGGTATTGGATGATGGTATCCTAACCGATGGTTTGGGTAGAAAGATTAACTTCAAGAATACCTTAATCATCATGACCTCCAATATCGGTGTACGCCAGTTGAAGGAGTTTGGTGATGGAGTTGGGTTTGCCACAGCAAATCGCCTGCAGAACCAGGATGAAAACAACAAGGCGGTAATTGAGAAAGCTCTGAAACGCACATTTGCGCCGGAGTTTCTGAACCGTATTGATGACGTAGTGATCTTTAATTCTCTTGACAAAGACAACATCTTCTCTATCATTGATATCCTGATGAAGAACGTGTTAAAGCGCCTGAATTCGTTAGGCTACAGCTTAGAACTGACGGAAGAAGCAAAGAGCTTTATTGCCGACAAAGGATATGATGTTCAGTTTGGTGCGCGCCCGCTGCATAGAGCAATCCAGAAATACCTGGAGGATCCATTAGCGGAAGAGATTCTAAACCTGAACGTGAAGAACGGAGATACACTGATTGCTGATTTAGATAAGGAGAATCAAAAGATTAAATTTGAATTCCGTAGGAAAGAAGAGGAAGCGAAAGTATAATGCTGACGCTATATTGATAAAGAACAAAGCCAGACTGTAAAGTCTGGCTTTGTTCTTTTGTTAACTCATCAACCGAACTTTCACGTATTCACTATTTTACCCCGCGAGAGGATGTACTATCATTTTTGGATGTGATAGAGTTGATTCCTTCCGATATAGAAACATACCGGAAGCGCATTATTACACCAACTCAACAGGATAAATATCTAACTTATTGCCCTATCGAGGATTTGTTTATACTCGTTTCAATGGTTTTCAGTAAATCGCTCACTTCAAAAGGCTTGTGAACAAAACCATCGGCGAGCGAATCAGATACACTCTTCGTTACACTCGGGTTGGCAGAAAACAGGATGACCGGAATGTGTTTCGTGGTGGCTTTTTTCTTTAGCACCTTACAAATATCCCTGCCATCGTTGCCCGAAAGCAATACATCGAGAAGAATCACGTCCGGCTGAAAACTTTCCGCCTTTTCATAAATTTCTTCCCACCGGGAAAGGGTCATCACATCAAAACCTTTTACTTTAAATAGTAGTTGTACCACCACAAGGATGTCAAGGTCGTCGTCGAGAACCAGAATTTTTTTTGCGCTCATTATCAGTTGTAATAAAATTGGAAACTTGATTATTGTAAATACAAAACAATCTTCGGCTACCAGTCACCGGCTTTATCCATTCTTACTCTTCAGAACACCTCCGTTTCAATACAGGAAAAAAGCAGTTCACTCATTTCATTAACAACTGCTGCACATCGTTTCAGAATCGAAAACACTTTCGGTTCCGGCGATTTTTATTTCTTGCAGTTCTGTATAAAAGATACTGTGATTCCTGTAGCAAAAATGCAGTCTTACAACAAACAATCAAAGCGAAAACAAGATTAAAATTTTAAGCGAAAAAAAATTAAGGCAAAATTTTACGTTTTCGATTTTTTTTATTATTGAATCTTCATATTTTTGCCGACTTATGTATTTTCAAAGCTCGCAACCTGTCCGGCAGCATTCTTCAATTTTTACATTCTATTCTACCGCTACAAAACCGATATGATTCTCTGCAAGCCTTCTTTGCAGTATTATTCTGCATTCTGGTCAAATGAGAAGAGCATATACGGTATTGTGTATTTATATGGTTTGTAAATTTTCGAAATAAAAGTTAACCACAGCAGCGAGGCTGAATCTGCATCCTAAAAAAAATTCTAACGTAAATATGGCACTTAGAAAAGACAATCGTCCCCGGGCTACGTTTTCTAAAATCACCATCGGGCTGGCAAGCCCCGACAGCATTCTGGAAAGAAGCTTTGGCGAAGTATTAAAGCCGGAAACCATCAACTACCGTACCTACAAACCTGAACGTGACGGTTTGTTCTGCGAACGCATTTTTGGACCGGTAAAAGATTACGAATGCGCCTGCGGCAAATACAAGCGCATCCGTTATAAGGGTATTGTTTGCGACCGTTGCGGTGTGGAAGTAACCGAAAAGAAAGTGCGCCGCGAACGCATGGGGCACATCAAGCTGGTGGTTCCTGTGGTGCACATCTGGTATTTTAAAAGCCTTCCGAACAAGATTGGTTACCTGCTGGGCATGAGTTCCAAGAAACTGGAAAGCATTGTGTATTACGAAAGATATGCAGTAATTCAGTCCGGCATCCGCGAAGACAAAGGTCTGCAACCCGGTGACCTGCTGACGGAAGAAGAATATCTGGATATTATTGATAACCTGCCGAAAGACAATCAATTCCTGCCGGACGAAGACCCGCAAAAGTTCATTGCCAAGATGGGTGCCGAAGCGGTTCATGATTTATTGGCAAGAATTGATCTTGACGGTTTGAGCTTTACACTGCGTAATGCGGCTGCACACGAAACGTCTCAGCAGCGCAAGGCAGATGCCTTAAAGCGCCTGAGTGTGGTAGAATCGTTCCGCGATGCTCAAACGCGTATCACCAACCAACCGCAATGGATGGTAATGCAGTACATCCCGGTCATTCCACCGGAACTGCGTCCGCTCGTTCCGCTGGATGGTGGTCGTTTTGCGTCATCTGACTTGAACGATTTATATCGCCGCGTCATTATTCGCAACAACCGTCTAAAGCGTTTGTTGGAAATTAAAGCGCCGGAAGTAATCCTGCGCAATGAGAAGCGTATGCTTCAGGAAGCGGTGGATAGCCTGTTTGATAACAGCCGTAAGTCTAACGCTGTAAAAGCAGAAGGCGGACGTGCGCTGAAATCTCTTTCCGATGTATTAAAAGGCAAGCAAGGTCGCTTCCGTCAGAACCTGTTGGGTAAACGTGTTGACTATTCCGGTCGTTCGGTTATCGTGGTAGGTCCTGAACTGAAAATGCATGAATGCGGTTTGCCAAAAGACATGGCGGCTGAATTGTTCAAGCCGTTTATCATCCGCAAACTGATTGAAAGAGGGGTTGTAAAAACCGTGAAGTCAGCTAAGAAACTGGTTGATAAAAAAGAAGCGATTGTTTGGGACATCCTCGAAAATATACTGAAAGGCCACCCGATTATGTTGAATCGTGCTCCTACGCTTCACCGTTTATCGATCCAGGCATTTCAGCCGAAACTGGTAGAAGGAAAAGCTATCCAACTTCACCCATTGGTTACCGCGGCCTTCAACGCCGACTTTGATGGTGACCAGATGGCGGTGCACGTGCCACTAAGCAGTGCGGCTATTCTGGAAGCTCAGTTATTGATGCTTTCTTCTCACAATATCCTGAACCCGCAGAATGGTACGCCAATTACGCTGCCTTCTCAGGACATGGTATTGGGCTTATACTACATCACCAAAGGAAAGAAAACCATGGGTGATTTAGTTGTAAGAGGCGAAGGAAAAGCCTTCTACAGCCAGGATGAAGTTCTGATTGCTTATAACGAAGAGCAGATTGATCTGCACGCTCACATTAAACTGAGAGCGAACGTGCGCGAAGGTGGTGAGTTGAAGAAAAAGTTAATCGAAACGACAGTTGGCCGCGTATTGTTCAACCAGTTTGTACCAGCTGAAGTAGGTTACATAAATGCTCTTTTAACGAAAAAAAGCCTACGTGAAATCATCGGTGATATTATCAAAATTACCGACGTTCCTAAGACGGCTAAGTTCCTGGATGATATCAAGCAGTTAGGTTTCCGCATGGCGTTCCGCGGTGGTTTGTCGTTTAATGTAAATGACCTCATCATTCCGGAGATCCGTAACGAATTGCTGGAAGGCGCCAAGGTAGAAGTGGACGAAGTATGGGAGAGCTACAACATGGGCTTAATCACCAACAACGAACGCTACAACCAAGTAATTGACATCTGGAGCCGTGTAGATACTCGTTTGACTGAAACGCTAATCCGCGAAATGGCAACCGATAAACAAGGGTTCAACTCTGTTTATATGATGCTGGATTCCGGTGCGCGTGGTAGTAAGCAACAGGTAAAACAGTTGGCTGGGATCAGAGGTCTGATGGCAAAACCTCGTAAATCAGGTTCATCCGGCTCTGAAATCATCGAAAATCCGATTCTCTCCAACTTTAAAGGTGGATTGAATGTATTGGATTACTTCATCTCTACGCACGGTGCGCGTAAAGGTCTGGCTGATACGGCGTTGAAAACAGCCGATGCCGGTTACTTAACCCGTCGTCTGGTTGACGTTGCGCAGGATGTGGTCATCAACGAAGAAGACTGCGGAACCCTGCGTGGGATTGCAACAACCGCTTTAAAAGACAACGAAGATATTATTGAGCCGCTGGCTGACCGTATCATCGGCAGAACCTCTTTGCATGATGTATTTAATCCATTAACGGATGAAGTTATCCTGGAAGCAGGCGAAGAAATTACCGTTGATTTAGCCAAAGCCATCGAAGAAGCCGGTATTGAAACGGTGGAAATCCGTTCGGTATTGACCTGCGAAAGCAAGCGTGGTGTGTGTGTGAAATGCTATGGTAAGAACTTAGCCACTGGTTATACAGCGCAACGTGGTGATGCCGTAGGTATCATCGCGGCACAGTCCATTGGTGAGCCGGGTACACAGTTGACCCTTCGTACCTTCCACGTAGGTGGTATTGCGGGTTCATCTTCGGTAGAATCCACCTTGCCGGCTAAGTTTGATGGCACCATTCAGTTTGATGGTCTGCGTACTGTTGAAGCGTTGAATAACGAAGGCGAAAAGGTTATGATTGTCATTGGTCGTACCGGTGAGGTGCGTATCATGGACGTGAAGAACGACCGCCTGTTGGTAACTAATAACATTCCTTACGGTGCTACGCTGAACGTAAAAGACGGACAGCAGGTGAAGAAGGGAGAAGTGATTTGTACCTGGGATCCGTTCAACAACGTTGTAGTGTCTGAAATGGCGGGCAATATTCGGTTTGAGAATATCCAGGATGGCTTTACCTTCCGCGAAGAAGCCGACGAACAAACCGGTCACCGCGATAAGGTGATCATCGAATCAAAAGACAAAACAAAGATTCCGGGCATTGTGGTAGAAAGCGGCTCGGAGCACAAAAATTATAACCTGCCGGTGGGCAGCCGTTTGATCATTGAAGATGGCGAGAAAGTAAAAGCGGGTCAGGTAATCGTGAAAATTCCACGTACGATGCGCAAATCAGGTGACATTACGGGTGGTCTGCCACGCGTGACTGAACTGTTCGAAGCGCGTAACCCAAGCAACCCGGCTATCGTTTGTGAAATTGATGGTGTGGTAGCATTTGGTAACGTGAAGCGTGGTAACCGCGAAATCATCGTGGAAGCGAGAGATGGTGTGGTTAAAAAATACTTGGTTCCATTAACCCGCCAGATACTGGTGCAGGATGGGGATTTTGTAAAAGCGGGTACGGCTATGTCTGATGGTCAGACTGCCCCGGCTGATATTCTTTCTATCAAAGGTCCGTTCGCCGTGCAGGAATACGTGGTGAATGAAATTCAGGAAGTATATCGCTTACAGGGTGTGAAGATTAACGACAAACACATTGAAGTGATCGTTCGCCAGATGATGAAGAAGGTGGAAATTGTAGATGCCGGCGATACGCGCTTCCTGGAAGAAGACCTGGAAGACAGATTTGATTTCAATGAAGAAAACGACCGCATCTTCGACAAGAAAGTTGTAGTAGAGCCTGGTGAGAGTGCTAAGCTGAAAGCGGGTCAGATTGTAAGCGTGCGTGAATTGCGGGAAGAAAATTCTGCATTGCGCCGCGCCGACAAGAAGCTGGTGGAAGTGCGAGATGCGCAGCCTGCCACAGCACAACCGGTATTACTGGGTATCACGAAAGCTTCACTAGGTGTACAAAGCTGGATTTCAGCAGCGTCCTTCCAGGAAACAACGAAGGTGTTAAGTTCCGCAGCCATCCAGGGTAAATCAGATGATATGCTCGGTTTGAAAGAGAATGTCATCACGGGTCATGCGATACCGGCTGGTACGGGCTTGCGCGACTTTGACAACCTGATTGTAGGCAGCAAAGAGGAATATGAATTGCTGGCAACGACCAAAGAAGCGATGAGCTTTGATGACGAGGAATAATTTTCTTCTATACTAAAAAAAGCAGGAAGCATAATCGCTTCCTGCTTTTTTATTGGTACAATGTCTTGAATATATTTCTTTTAGCAACAGGAAGTAAGGCTTACTCTTATAAACAGAATCGTCATTCAGCTTGCGAACCATAAACAGGCATTACTATAAAATATTTATGCTAACTGCCATAGAGTTTTTGCAGCAGATTTTATTTTTACTTCCTTTACTTTACATTTTTAAATCTCAGTTTTATGTTGCAAGTGTCAAAGCCGAAAGAAGGGCATTACAAATCATTCATGTCGTTTTATATAGATTTGGTTCCCGATAATTTTCATCTCTATAAACTGAAAGTGAACTATGAAGAATTCCGCGCCTTTGTACTATCGCTGCCAAAAGAAAGACTGGAATATCGTTATCGCGAAGACAAATGGACAATTAAAGAAATACTGGTTCATATCATTGACACAGAACGCATTTTCGCCTATCGTGCGCTGCGCATTGCCCGCAACGACCAGTTAGATCTCCGCGCTTTCGACCAGGAATTGTATGTGCCGCATAGCAACGCGAATGCACGCAGCGTAGAAAACATTTTAGAAGAATACGAAGCCATTCGCAAAAGCACGTTCTTATTATTCACTTCATTCGATGAAGCTGCCTGGAACCGCGTTGGCTCGGCGGATGCGCATCCATTAAGCGTAAGGGCTGCATTATATATCATCGCCGGTCACGAGTTGCATCATTTGAATATTATCAAGGAGAGATATGTATAATTTCTGCCACAAAGGCACTAAGTTATTTTAATAAAAAGACCCGTAAGTTCTAAAACTTTACGGGTCTTTTTTATTATACTCTTTCCTTAGCGTCTGCATAGCAGTAAGCTAAACTCCTTTCCGCATCAGCAACACCAACACTCTCGGAATATCTCTTTCTTCATCAAAATATTCTTTCAATTCTATCAACTGCAAACCACGCTTTTTACCCGCTTCTGTAAAATCTGAAATATGATGAGTAAAGCAAGGTACAATCGTTCTGCCTTCTTCCGTATCAAAGCGGGCTTTCGTGCCGGTGTATTGTTTAAACGGATGCAGCTCGCCTACATACACATGCCCGTTTGTTTGCAAAACAGAAGACGCTTTTTGGAAGATAAGAGTCAGGTCTTCAATGTGTTCCAGCACCAGGCTAAATGTAACCAAATCATATTGCCCCGAAGCAAATGACCAGTCCCCGGTAATATCAGCCTGCACAAACCGAACTTTGTCAGTTTGTACCTTCTCTTTTGCCTTAACTAACATCTCTTCCGACAAATCAACTGCTGTAACCTGCTGTGCTTTTCCTACCAGCCATTGCGTGTTCTTGCCGGTTCCGCAGCCAATTTCCAAACAATTGACAAAGGAAAAATCGCTCAGCGTTTCGCGCAGAGCAATGCCTTCCGTATCTCTCGTCTTGTTCGCAGTGGTGTCATATTGCGAAGCCCAAACGTTGTAAGCTTGTTGTGTAGTCATTACCTATTCTTCTAAAAAGAAAAATATCAGGCAGGCTTGCCAAAGTTTTTGCTGTTCCAGTCGAGCATGCCACCTACCAGGTTCTTTGCATTGGTAAAGCCGGCCATTTCCAGCATGTGTGCTGCAATGCCGCTGCGGTTTCCACTGCGGCAATAAAGGATAATCTCTTCTCCCTTATCCACATCGTCCAGGTCATCTAATTGCAGACTCTGTATTTTGCCCACCGGAATATGCCTGCCGCCAATATTAAAATCGGCTCTTTCGGCATCTTCGCGTACATCTACCAGCGTGGGGTTTTCTCCTGCATCCAAGCGGGCTTTCAATTCGTCGGTTGTAATTGTATTCATAGGTGAAAATTATTGCGGATTATCAAAATCGGGTGGTGGCGCAGCGGTAGTATCTATCACAGGCTGTGCGGTGCTCAGCCAGACATCTATCACCTGCCCGGGGTGAATTCTGTTCTTGCGCGTTGCGCCATCTGCGTCTGTTGTTTTCTCAGTCGGGTTCTGCTTATATACATAGGCTTCGTCAGCGTTTGTTACGTCGGCATCCTTTATCGGCGTGCCGAGGTTGATATTCAGGCTTTGCAGGTAGCTTTTCGCATCGGCATACGTCATGCCCACCACATTCGGCACATTCATCAGCACATTACCAATGCCATCGCCCAGCACCAGCGTAATGGAACTGCCCATACTCACCTTAGCGCCGGGCGCTACAAGTTTGCCATTCAGTTGCTGCTCCAGCACCGAATTGCGCGCAATATCAGGACGATATGTTGTATCACCCAGCTTCAGGCTTAAACTCTGCAGGTACATCTGCGCGCTTTGAAACGAAAACCCGCGCAGGTCGGGCATTTCCACCTGTGGCGCTATTGTTCGGTTTACCGTAAGATAAACGGTGCGGTTTTTCTTTACAATCGCTGCCGCATCGGGCGATTGCCGGATCACCGAAGCCTTGGCTGCCGTATCTATATATACCGAATCTACCACTGCCACCTCGAAGCCCTGTGCTTCCAGCAGCTTCGTGGCATCGGCAATGTTCTTTCCCGTTACAGATGGCACCGGCACGTCGTCGTTGTGGTTCGTAATCCAGTCCAGCGAGCTAAAGAACAGGAAGATAATCAGGACAACCAGCACTATTGCCGCCAGGAGGTTAATAAAGAAGCCGCGTTGGGTGATAAATTTGAACAAAATATATTCCGGTTAAATGAATAAGAAATAGGCTCAGCGCTTCTGCAGTAACGCTTCGTTGAGGATAATGGTATAAAATTCTTTCAGCGTTATTCCGCTGGCGAGCACCTGTTGTGGTACTATACTGGCATCGCTTTGCCCCGGCACGGTGTTTATTTCCAGCAGGTAAGGCTGTTTGTCTGCTTCGTTGTAAATAAAATCGATCCGTATCACGCCTCGGCAGTTAAACACGCTGTACACTTTCTTTGCCGCTTCGCGAATGGAATTGCCCATTTCCTCATCCACTTCTGCCGGCGTTACCTCAGTGCTTTTACCCTTATATTTCGCTTCGAAATCAAAAAATGTTTTTTCAGAATCGACAATGATTTCCGTCATAGGCAATGCAACAATTTCATCCTTATTCCGGTAAACCCCAATCGTTATTTCCCTGCCCTTAATAAACTCTTCCACCAGCACCTGGTTATCTTCTTTAAATGCCTTATCTAATGCAGCCTGCAAGTCTTCTCCCTTGCTAACTTTACTCATACCAATGCTGCTGCCGCCATTGTTCGGCTTCACAAAAAGAGGCAGCGTTAATTGCTGTAAAATGGTTGCGGCAGAGAGCGGCACGTGCGAAAACAGGTGCAGCGAGCGGGCTACCTTGATGCCGCTGAAGGCTGCCACCGCCACTGTATATCTTTTGTTGAAAGTAAGCGAGGAAGTAGCTGCATCGCAACTGGTGTATGGCAGGTTTAGTATATCGAAATAGCCCTGCAGCTTGCCATCTTCGCCGGGCGTGCCGTGAATACACATCATCACGGCATCAAAACTAATTTTCTCACCGCTGTCTATAATAGAGAAATCGCTGCGGTTCACCACGCTTTTCATTCCGTTTTCATCTTCATACACCCAGCCGTTGGGGCTGATGTCTATCTTATAAATAGTAAACAGTTCTGTATCGGTATTTTTTTGCAGAGTAGCGGCGCTGAGATAGCTGATCTCTGCCTCGCCACTATAACCGCCCGTTACAAGCGCAATTTTTTTCTTCATGGTGATTAAACAAGGAACGCAAAGAAATAGAAAATGTTTGATAAGGCGGGACGGGTGAAAAAAGGAGTGAGGATTATGTTCGCGTAAACTTAGCCGCTTATTCAGGTGTCCCGAAATAGCAAGAATTTATACTAAATAATATGAATTGCCTATGGGATAGTGTCTCAACCAATAGGAAGCTGATGCTGCTTGCACATAGCTGATGTTCACAAAATGTCCAACTCAACTCTTTTCACCCATTTCATAATATCTGTATCCTATTTTTCCCACAGCAACTTCCACTAACGCTTTCTCTTTCACTCTATGCAAAAAAAGGACATACTCGTCCGACTGGGTATCAATAAATCCCATCTGCAATCCCTGAGTTCGCAATGGCTTATCAAAGTCCGCAAACACACCAGCAAAAGAAACAGAAGTCCTATCGCCATAGTCACTGCGCGTCGGCAAGGATATCTGCATTTCAAAATTGTCCCGCAGGGAAGTCGTTAATCGCCAAATTAAATCTTCTACATCTGCTTTCCAGTCAAGTGCAGCCACAAAGGCAATGTTCCGGGTATCCAAGTATTCCAGCACGTAGTTTAGATGAGTGCCATAATCATCATCGAGCGAAAAGTCTTTCAACGTTTCAAAAAAGAGGAGGAGTTCCGGTTGCTTGTCCGCCGCTACGCACAGCTTCATCAGTTCTATGTATCCTTCTTTTTCTGTCTTGCTCAGGGGCGGCAGCGCAGCTACAAATTCGGTATAAGACAGGTTCGCCATCTGTTTTTGAAAAGGAGTTAGCTTCCTTTCCTGCACCAGCTTTCCTTTCTCAAACCAGCCCTTTCCGGTAAAAACGTCTTTACACCAGATATACAAAACCAGCCCGCCCGTCAACCAGGCCCAAAAACGAAAATTTGCCTCCAAAAAGAGCCCAATGGCCGCCAGCGCGGCAACCAGGATAATTAAAAAGATAAAATAAAGCTTTGTCTTCACTACCTCTCTTTGTACGTGCCAGTTATTGTTTTCTCCTCCCGTTAGTGTCAGTTGGGGCAGTTTAAAGACAAAAGAAAGCAACTATTCCAAATCATCCATCGTCATTTTACAACATTCTATAACCATTTTACAACCATCCATCCGTTCGCCGGCACTTTCCATTGGCTTCCCAGCACTCGCCATCCGTTTCCCAGCACATTCCATGCGCTTCCCAGTACTCGCCATCGGCTTCCCACCACTTTCCATTCATTTCCCAGCACTCGCCATCCGCTTCCCAGCACTTGTCATCCGCTTCCCGACACTCGCCATCCGCTTCCCGACACATTCCATCCACTTCCCGACACATTCCATCCGTTTCCCGGCGCTTTCTATCATTCGCCGCAATTCTATATTCACTTAAGCTCTCCCAAAGCCGGTGTAAAAAGGCTAACAGAAAATAAAATGGGGTGAAGGTCACTGAGTAGTGTCCATGGCCGGAGTCATCTCGCAAATAATAATGCATTTTCAATTCTGGTGCACTTCTGCCTGCACTCTGCTCGCCACTCACCAAAAATTCCTCACATCGAAATTACATTCACTTCCGCGCCGCGGCTCTTCGCTTCGTTAACCATGTGCTGCGCACCGCCGGGCCCATCGCCGCCCTTGCCGTTCCAAACGGCAATCAAACTGGCATTGGCGCCGCCGCAGGAGAGCGAACTGTTCAGCATCCACAAGTTAGCACGTTCCCAAATGCTGTAGCCGGGGCGTTTCTTTAGCCAGTTGGGCATTTCTTTGGTGGGCGAGAGAACATGATGTTCCAATAAGTCGTAAAGTTTATAAAAGCGCTCTGTCCAGTTGCCACCGGCAAAAGCCACCGATTCAGTTACAAACTGATCGGGAGGAAGTGCTAAGTAGAGTTCGCTTTTAATGCCCAGCTCGTGGCACACTTCGTGAAACAAAATATCGCCGCCACAGGCGCCACCGGCAATCGCCGTCAATTTTTTATCTTTACTGTCTTCCTTTTCTTTTTGCACCGCCTCTTTTATTTTCGCTCTTATTTCCTCTTCCCGCTCCGGCGGAAAGCGCGGGGCAGCCCGGTCCGGCTTATCTATCATATGGCCGGTAAAAAGCAGCGTGCGGCTGTTGTTCTTTTTCTGAATGTGAAAATCGCCAAAAGCATCCAGCGCCGCAGCCGTGTTGGCAGGCAAAATGTTCAGGTTTTTATATAGCTTCAACTGCCGGTGGCTCGATTCAAAATTAAAATGGCCGCTTTCTTCCACCACCTGGCGGTATAAGTTTTCTACCCGGTGCGGGTTAGGCAGCGTAAGCAAAGTATAATCGGCTTTCGATATTTCCAGCCACACATCTTTTGCATCTTCGGTGTTCAGGCGTTTTTCTTCTGCTTTAATGGCCACTTTTACCAGCGTGGTCAGTTCGGCTTGTCTGTCTTTGTGTTGCTGCAAGGCATCCTCTGCCTCGCGCTGCGTGTCGAACATCCATTGCCAGGTTTCCGGCTGCTGTGCCGCCAGCGATAACAGAACGGTAACCATGGCCAGTGCGTTCAACCCCGAATAAACATGGTTCAAATCTTCGCCGTAGGCGCGTTCATAACTCTCATACGTTTCTTTTAAATGAACCGAGGTAAGCGCATTCGAAAGCGTCTCGGCTTTGTTGCCATGCTTCCAGGCAGTCACCCACCGGCTTTTAAAGTTGCGGGCCTTTAATGCCTGCACTTCCGCGCGTTTCTTTTTATCGAGCTGCGCATAGTTTTTCAAAATTCTTTTTACACAGTTGTCCGACTGTGCCAAAAGTTCCATTGCCTCGCCGGGTTGCTGTTTAATAATGTCGTCGGCCAGGCGCTGGTAGATAGAAGAAAGCCGGTCGTTGGCAGTAAGATCGTCGCTCCGGTAGTTTCTTATCTTCTCCCAGGTAAGACGGGCAGCGTCTAAAGATTTAATTTTAAACTGTGCATCTCCCACCAGCCGCAGCGCAGGAATGCGCCACTCAAAATAATCGGCTTCAGCCGCCAGCAAAGCCAGCCTGCCTGCCTGCTGGCAAGAGCTGGCTACTTCCAGTTCTTCTGCAAAATCCGGCGGCACCACCAGGAAGGCTTCTGCATTCTGGGGCTCCAGTTTGGGAAGCATATAAAACACCGGGCTGTCTTTCCGGTCCGAGATCAGCGTTTCATTTAATCCCTGCGTTAGCCGGGTAATACAGGCTGAAAGGTTGTCAACATCATAACTAAGGTAGCGGTCGGTTTTCAGGTCAAAGGGAATTTCATCTCTGCTGCAGCGGATAAGATAGGTTCGCTTATCGCGCAGCGCATGGCGAATGCCCAGCTCGTAAAATACATTAGCATTATGGATAGAGACATCGGCAATTACAATATCTGCCGTCAGCAACTGGCAAAACATATCTTCCCGTATGTTGCCGGCTTCCAATATAGAAGCGGTGGTGCTGCCTGCAATGCCTGCCGCGCGCAGCGCAGGTTGTATCAGTTGGGCTTCTACTTTATCAAAGTCAACCTCGTTCTTAATCCCAAACGGACGAACAATAAAAGCGTTGAGTGACATGGATGCGTTGTGTTTTATTTATTAGCCACAAAGACACAAAGAAGATAGAAAATAATCTTAGTGCCTTCGTGGCAAGTCTAATCTATACGAAAGACCCGAAGTGTTCCATCTTCACCTGCTTGGCAGCGGCTTTGCCCACCGTTTGCAGGTCGTCAATGTATTTCACCGAATCCATCTGCCGCACATGGTCAGAGTTAATGTTAGATAAGTTCATCGCCGCCAATCCTTCTTCACTTAAATCAGCATTGTAGCGGGCATAGAGAAAATGGCGTTTGGTATCTTGTGATAGATCAATCGCATTTCCTTGTTTATCCATCGGTATCATGTCTTTCAATTCCCGGTCGAACGGTGCACCATAGGTACATCTGCCCACCGTGCGGCAGTTAATATCCTGGTCCACCTGTGCGGCATACATCAGGTTAGAAGGAAGGTTGGCCAGCGTGCCGGCAATATTGTGGTATTCGCCTGCCGACGGAGCCGAACCAGTTCCTATTGAGATGATAAGCATCTTGTCTTCGCCAATCTCCCATTCTAATTTATAAGCCGGTTGCGTAGCCATGCGATACAGAAGAAAGGCAGGATTGTTATAAGGCGTTACACCGCCATCTACAAACACAAAGGTTTTAGACGGATCGTTCTTGTCCCACTCCAGGGTTTCGGGTGGAAAATAAACGGGCGCTGCCGTGCTGGCGCGGATAAGATGATACAGTTTGATGTTCGCATTACAATCAGCGCGCAGCTTATCATTATATACTGCCAATGGGTTGTTGCTGATGGGCCAGGGCGAATCGGTGGTGCGGTTCATCGCACAGATCATCAGCAGGCATTTGAATTTGCCGTTGTCGAAGTGCATGTCGGTATCAGCACCGAAGGTTTCCTGCAGCATATCCAACAGGGGACCGCTTTCATACAAAGCTTTCCACTTTTTTAAAAGCGAGTTTTTATCAAACATGTCCTTGCCTTTGCGGATATAAAAATCCAGCAGTTCCTGCACCGACATGCCCAGCGACAAACCCGCCGCAATGATGGCACCGGTGCTGGTGCCACCAATATAATCGAAGTAATCAGAGAGGCGGAACGTATCGTCTTTACCCAGCTTTCGTTTCAGCTGTTGTTCCATTTCGGCAAGTATTTGAAGCGTAATTACGCCGCGGATGCCGCCGCCGTCAAGCGCTAAAATCTTACGCCGCTGCGGTGTGCCAAAGCGCGCGTCTAATGAACCCCAGGGAGATGCCATACAAGATTGTTTTAGTTGGTGTATAAATGAAGAATATGGTTAGAGAACAGTACTTATTCTGTTTCCGTTTTACATAGTCGGATAACAGGTGGCAGCGATAACAAAAGTAGGTGGGTTATTGAGAAGGAAAGAAGGATTTTTTAGAGAATGTAACAGGGAAGGGGAGCGGAGAAGCGTTCCTGCTAGATTTCACCGAAATCTATCGTGGCATTGCAATCTTCATCAAATAAAAAAGTATAAATAAAGCGCTTGCCTTTTTGCATCAATTGGTAGCTGTCTTTTTTATATTCATACACTTCAACCTCTTTTGATTCCGGTTCAATCATCAGGTAATAAGGAATGGCTTGCGATTCGTAAATAGGATACTTTACATAGCGGTCTTTATCGGCTGTTGAAGGAGATAAAATTTCAACCACAAGTGCCGGAGGAAAATCAAGAAATTTCTTTTTGATGGGTTGGCAAACCACCAGCATATCGGGTTGTATAACAGTATCGTCTTCCACTTTATAATCCAGCGGCTGATAAACCTTGCAATGATTGTATTTCTTTAAAGCAAAATGAAATTCAGAATGTATAGCGCCTGCAACATACTGATGTGCCGGAATCGGTGTTGGACTCATAGCATAAGGAATACCGTCAATAATTTCCCATTGTCCTTCCCAATGAATGTAATCATCGTAAGTGTAGTGCGGTAAAGCTTTTACAGCGTTTTGCATAATCATAAAGGTAAAAAGCTTTGGGATAATTTTTATTCTGACAAACTCACTTTTATGCTCACACTTTCCTTCACCATTTCTCTTATTGCTTCCGCAATGCCAGCCGCATCGTAGCCGCATTCTGCATGTAGTTCTTTCAGCGTTCCGTGTTCGATAATCCGGTCGGGAATACCAAGAATTTTTACTTCTGCACTGTAATTATATTTTGCCATGAACTCTAAGATGGCACTGCCAAAACCACCCTTTACCGTTCCGTCTTCTACAGTAATAATTTTAGTATGTTTTGCAAATACCTCATGCAATAAAGCTTCATCTAATGGCTTTATAAAACGCAGATCATAATGTGCCGCATCAATGCCCTCGGTTTTTAACTGGCGGATGGCAGTCGTTGCAAAATTGCCGGGATGACCGATGGATAGAATGGCAATATCATTTCCTCCTTTCAGCTTTCTTCCCTTGCCAATTTCTATCTTTTCAAACGGCGTTTGCCAGTTCTGCATCACGCCTTCACCACGCGGGTAGCGGATTACAAAAGGCAACTTTGTTTCATCCAGTTGTGCGGTGTACATCAGGTTGCGCAACTCCTGTTCATTCATCGGCGCGCTGATGATTAAATTGGGAATGCAACGGAAATAAGCGATGTCATACGCACCATGGTGCGTAGGACCATCTTCGCCTACCAAACCCGCTCTGTCGAGACAGAAAATAACCGGGAGCTTTTGTATTGCCACATCGTGCACTACCTGGTCGAACGCACGCTGCATAAACGATGAATAAATATTACAGAACGGACGTAAACCCTGCGTGGCAAGACCTGCACTTAACGTAACTGCATGCTGCTCGCAAATGCCAACATCAAAGGCGCGGTCGGGCATGGCATCCATCATGGGCTTTAAAGAACAACCACTCGGCATGGCTGGTGTAATGCCCATAATTTTGTTGTTCTCTTTTGCCAACTCGATGAGGGTAGCACCAAATACATCCTGATATTTCGGCGGCTGCGGTACATCATATGCCTTCTTGTAAATCTCGCCGGTTACTTTGTCAAACAAACCTGGTGCATGCCATTTGGTTTGGTCTTTTTCAGCCAGTGCATAGCCTTTGCCTTTTACGGTGACAATGTGCAGCAGCTTCGGTCCCGGAATGTTTTTTAAATCGTGTAATGTATCAACCAGCTTGGTAATGTTGTGTCCATCTATGGGTCCAAAATAACGGAAGTTAAGCGCTTCGAATAAATTGCTGCGCTTGCTTACCATGCCTTTTATACCTGCTTCCAGCTTGCTGGCCATGTCTCTTGTAAAGCGTTTGCCCACCGGCAGTTTGCCCATTAAATGCCAGACATCATCACGAAATTTATTGTAGGTCTGCGAGGTAGTTATATCAGTCAGGTATTCTTTAAGTGCACCTACATTTTGGTCTATACCGATGCCATTATCATTCAGCACCACCAGCATGTCTGCATCAGCAACGCCGGCATGGTTGAGGGCTTCGAATGCCATACCTGCCGTCATCGCGCCATCGCCAATTACAGCCACCGATTTGCGGTCTTCCTTTTTATACTTTGCAGCCATCGCCATACCCAACGCGGCTGATATAGAAGTGGAAGAATGCCCTACACCAAACGTATCATATTCACTCTCGCTGCGCTTGGGGAAACCACTGATGCCTTTGTATTTGCGGTTGGTGGCAAAATTGTCTTTTCGTCCTGTGAGAATCTTGTGTCCGTATGCCTGGTGACCTACATCCCACACCAATTGATCATAAGGCGTGTTATACACATAATGCAATGCCACTGTTAATTCTACTACGCCCAGGCTGGCTGCAAAATGACCGCCGTGCACGCTTACGACATCAATAATGTATTGCCTTAGTTCATCAGACAGTTGGTGAAGCTGGGTTCGGTCGAGTTTTTTAATATCGGAAGGGTGGTTGATGCTTTGCAACAAAGCGCCGGGCGTGATTTCCATGGACAGAATTTATGTAAAAATAAGTATTGAAAAGGAAATGGGCGTTGGCAGATGCAACAATGCCCCGCATAGCAGGGCATTGTTGGTTATAATAAATTCATTTCAATCTTTACTGTCCTGTCGTGTCAACACTCATCGGCACAGTAGTATCCGGCAATGTGCCTGTTTGCGGAGCCATCTCGGCATCGCTCAAGCCGGCGGCACCTTTCATCTTTTTCATGGTTTCTGCCAGGGAGCCAAAATAGCGCGTGAGCGTAGCTAAACTGTTTTCCTTTTCGTTGATGGTGCGCAGTTCTGCATGACCTTTCATTACGCCATCGCTGTAATTGTCCGAAGTGGCAATCACATCTTTGAAAGTCTGCTTCGCGCTGGTCATCATTTCTGCATCCGAAGAGTCAGTCGGTACAGCATTCAGAATACTGGTAATGTCAACATAAAAAGCCACCGCAGTGCCTTTGGTCTGGCTGCTTACGTCGTTGGGTAAACTTACTTTGCCTGAGCCGGCAACATACTGTTGTAACAGGACTGAATCGGAAGCAAAAACAATATTCTTTGCATCGGTGTGCATCTTAAAACCGGGAGCGCCTTCTCCTTCCATCATAGAGGGCTGATATTGCCCGTTCTTCATTACCAGTATGCCTTGCTTGGCAAGCTGTGCTGTTATCTTATCATAGCTGGCTTTATCACCAATGGCAGCATCAATTATCAGCTTGGCAGTAGGAGACGAATATTTGTAACCCTGTATTTCTTTTTGCTCATTGCCCACATTCGAAAAAATCACTGCAAAATCGCCCTTGAATGCTTTAGTGATATCCTCCAGCGTATAGCCCTGGTTGGCTAAAAACTGGTTGGCAGTTTGCGTTACACCCATAAAATTAAGAATAGACACAATAAGCCGGGGATCGAATGAAAACACTGCATATCCATTTACCGCACCAGGATATTTGTTCACCAAATCCATATCCACTTTAGGCCCGGCATACTTCTTCAGGGTGTCTTTCAACATTTCATTAGGGTAAGTTTTCATGTCCATTACCACTTTGCCGTTTTCAAAATTGATGGCGCCGGATGAATAAGTGTCTTTGATTAAATCAGACGCTTTGCTCATGCCAATCATAGGGATAGATGATAGCGAGCCGTTAGAGTTAGACCAGAAGAACATATCCGCCTTGCCATCGTTTGCGTCTTTAAACTGTTTCAGCGAAGCCAGGGAAACATCTTCTTTCAGTGAAAACAACGAAACCAGGCTTTGTTGCGCAGCACCAGGCGCTACCGAGGTTGGCTCGCCGCTTTGTATATTGTAGCCGCCGCTGATATTTTCTGCCAGCACCACATCATCGTTCCAGCCCACTACTGAATTGTCTTTCAGCACCGCGTAGCTGAAGTCTTTTTCCTTTTTAATTTGTGCCGAAGGCACTTTCTTTTTTAAGAATTCTTCAAAGGCAGACGTTTTATCCATTGCGGCCACAACTCCTGTGGTGATAGACGAACCGCTCATCATGCTGCCTGCCTGGTTCACAAACAGGAAGATGTCTTTGGTCAGGTCGATGCCTGAATTTGCCATATCGTTTGCAGTTATCATCATTGAAGTATCGCTGCTGAACGCCGAGCGCATGAGGGAGTCAAGATTCACCTTGCTGTCGCCTAACTTATCGCTTAGTTTTTTAGGGTTAATACTGAACACCACCGAAGCGTCTTTCGGGATGTACTTCGTTTGTTTGGGTGCCGAAGAGGTACAGGAGGTAATGACAACAATCAGCAGTAGCAGCCAGCCGGCGCTGGTATATTTTGTTCCTAACATAAGAGGTAATTTGGGGGCGAAAGTATTGATAAAGGACTGAATATTTAATAGGTAAGATGAATATTATCGGCAGCGTTGCAGCTAAGGTGAGAAAGCAACAAACAAATTAATATTCAATCTTACCTATTAAATATTCAGTTACTAATATGCTCTCGCAAACAACACTCTTTCCTTCGACAGCTTGCCAGTTAAAATGCAAGCACCTTCTTCCTGTTTGTTATTGAAAGGAATGCACCGTATCGTAGCTTTAGCCAGTTCTTTTATCTTCTCTTCGGTTTCGGCAGTGCCATCCCAGTGGGCAGATACAAAGCCGGCTTTGCCATCCAATACCTCTATAAATTCATCCCAGCTATTTACTTCTGTAATGTGTTCGTCGCGGAAGGTCTTGGCTTTTACATACATGTTATGTTGAATCTCTTCCAGCAAATGCTTTACAGCATCTGCCAGCCCTGCCAGCGGATAGCTTTTCTTTTCTTTCGTGTCTCTACGTGCCACTTCGGCAACGCCGTTTTCCAAATCTCTTGCACCAATGGCTATGCGCACGGGAACGCCCTTCATTTCATATTCGGCGAACTTCCAGCCGGGGCGGCTGTTGTCGTTGTCATCATATTTATAAGAAACTCCCTGCGCCTTCAAGCCGGGAATGATCTTGCCTCTCACTTCCGCATCAATCTTGCTCTTTTGATCATCACCTTTATAAATGGGCACGATCACTACCTGCAGCGGTGCAATCTTTGGCGGAAGAATTAACCCCTGGTCGTCGCTGTGCGTCATTACCAAACCACCAATCAGGCGTGTGCTTACACCCCAGCTCGTTGCCCACACATAATCCAGCTTGTTATTCTTATCGCTGAATTTTACATCAAACGCTTTGGCAAAATTCTGACCCAGAAAATGCGAAGTGCCTGCCTGCAAGGCTTTGCCATCCTGCATCAAAGCTTCTATGCAATAGGTGTCTTCGGCGCCGGCAAACCGCTCGCTTTCTGTCTTGGTTCCTTTTATCACCGGCATTGCCATGTAGTTCTCGGCAAAATCGGCATACACTTCCAGCATCTGCCGGGCTTCGGCTATGGCTTCATCTTTTGTAGCGTGAGCAGTATGTCCTTCCTGCCACAGAAATTCGGCGGTGCGCAGAAACAGGCGTGTGCGCATTTCCCAGCGCACTACGTTTGCCCATTGGTTTATCAGCAGCGGTAAGTCGCGATACGATTGTATCCAGGTCTTGTAGGTGTTCCAAATGATGGCTTCGCTGGTAGGGCGAACAATTAATTCTTCTTCCAGCTTAGCTTCGGGGTCCACCATCAGTTTGCCCGGTTTATCGGGGTCAGTTTTCAGGCGGTAATGCGTAACAATGGCGCATTCCTTAGCAAAGCCTTCTGCGTTCTTCTCTTCGGCTTCAAATAAACTCTTAGGCACAAATAAGGGAAAATAAGCATTCACATGCCCCGTGTCTTTAAACATTTTGTCCAGCACATCGCGCATGTTCTCCCACAGCGTGTAGCCGTAAGGCTTTATCACCATGCAGCCACGAACGGCGCTGTAATCAGCCAATTGTCCTTTTAAAACCAAATCGTTGTACCATTGAGAGTAGTCTTCGGCGCGGGACGTAATTTCTTTGCTCATAATCGGCGAAAAGGGCCTGCAAAAAGGTCAGAAACTGCCTTCCATAGAATAATGGAAGGTGATTTGCAGGATTATGTTTTTATTTGTGTGATTGCCCTTTCCAGGCAGCGCAAAAGTAGTAATTTAGTGTCTTAAAAGAAATGAAGGTTATGAAGAAGAATGTATTGCCATGGCTGATGATGCTCTCCGTTTTTGCGAGCTGCTCATCAGCTTATAAAACCACCCAAACGCCGGATGATGTCTATTATTCTCCCGGGAAAACGAAAGAATATGCTGCCGTAAAAAAAGAAGATAGAGACGAGGATGACGGGTACGCCGATAACCGCAGCAGTCGCCGGAACAGCAGCGATTATGACGATTATACCGCCAGCAGCGACGACAACTACCTGCGGATGAAGATCCAGAACCGCTACCAGTGGAACACGCTGGACGATTACGACTATTGGTACAGTCCCAACTATGCCTACAACAATTATTACGGCTTCAACAGCTTTAACCCGTATTCATTTAATAGCTGGGGATTGAGCTATGGATACAGCCCGTTCTCCAGTATACAGCCGTATAGCTGGTTCAACAGCTATTATCCTTCGTATGGATACGGTTATGGCTACTCGCCTTACAGCAGCGGCTTTTATGGTCACAATTACGGCTACGGCTATTATGGTTATTCGCCCTCAAATGTAATTATCGTAAACAACCGCACCCGCACTTCGCGGCCAATGCTGGGCGCTTATACCAATAACAACTACGCCAACAGCAATAGCAACCGTGGTAACCGCTATGTGCCTGCCAACGGCAGCGACTCGAGGTATAACAATACCAACAGTAATTCCCGTTACTACAATAACAGTAACACCAATAGCAGCCGCAACACCTTCCGGGTAAATAACAACACCAGCAACAGCAATACGTACACGCCACCGGCACGCAGCTATACGCCATCCTCTTCCGGCAGCAGTTCTTCTGGAGGTGGTGGCAGTGTGAGCCGTCCTGTTCGCCATTAATTGTATTCCCTTTAGTAATCTTTTACTTATAAAAACAAAACAGCCAGCCAACACAATCGGCTGGCTGTTTTTGAATCATCTAATCATGAAGAAATCCTTGCTTTCGTTAGTGTCACTTTCTCTTATTTCCGGTTCCCTCCTTGCGCAGGCGCCGGATGATATTCTAAAATACAGCTACTTCCCGCAGCACGGAACGGCGCGCAATGTAGCCATTGGCGGTGCCATGGGATCGCTGGGCGGCGATATCAGTGCGATGTATGTGAACCCCGCAGGGCTGGGATTATACAAAACATCCGAAGTGGTCATCAGCCCTGGCTTCCAGTTCAACAGCAATAAAGCCGATTTTTTTAATACCTCTTATTCTTCTAACAAAAGCGCATTCGACCTGGGTTTAACCGGTGCTGTGTTTGGTTCGCAGAGCCGATATACGCGCAACAGAAGCGAGGCTTTTGGTGTTGCCATCAACCAAACCGCCAACTTCAACAACACTCTTACTTATACCGGGCAAAATCCTTACAGCAGCTATTCAGAGCAGTTTATAGAGGAGATAATACAAAACGGATATACACCCGACCAATTGTTAAACACTGAATCAGTAGCTCCTTTTACCAGCGCACAGGCTTATCAAACGCACCTAGTGGAAATTCCACAGGACTCTACAGGCGGCTACTCGGTGTATGGTGCGCCTGAACTGGTTCTGCAAAATGGCGGTGCGCTTAACCAGACCCGAACGGTGCAAACTACCGGCGGCATTTATGAAGTAGCGCTTAGCTATGCCGCCAACACGAACGATAAATTCTACTATGGTTTTACGCTAGGCATTCCGCTGGTTACTTACACCCGCGATGCGTTTACGCGGGAAGAAGATGCTGCCGGCAATGCCGCTGCCGATTTTCTGTATTCTGAATACAACGACCGGCTGAAGACAAATGGCTGGGGGCTGAACCTGAAAGCAGGGCTGATGTTTAAACCTACCAATTTTGTGCGGCTGGGTTTTGCTATTCATTCGCCTACTTATTACAACCTTACCGATGAGGAAAGCAGCAACATGACCACGGCGTTTCTAAACCCGGCGGAAAGCTTTTCTGCTACCAGCTCCGACTTTACCAACGGCGGCATTGGTAGCACCGACTACCTCACGCACACGCCATGGCGCTTTATTGCCAGCGGTTCTTATGTGCTGCACGAGGCGAGCGATGTGAAGCAGCAACGCGGCTTTATTACGGCCGATGCGGAGTATGTTACTTACCCATCTTCCCGTTACAAAAGTGATGGTCAGTTTGAAGATGGCAGCGAAGACGCTTATTACACCGCTCTCAACAGCGTGATTAAAGATTACTACAAAGGTGCCTTCAACTTCCGCGTGGGTGGAGAACTGAAGTTTAATACAATTGCCGTTCGCCTCGGCGGCGCTTATTACGGTAATCCTTACAAAGACGATGCGCTGAAAGCGAGCATCACGCAACTTAGCGGTGGTTTGGGCTACCGAAACAAAGGCATTTTTATTGACCTTACTTATGCCGAATACCTGAATAAAGACGTAAGTTTTCCCTATCGTTTACAAGACAAAGCCAACACCTTCGCCACTTACAAAAACAACCGCGGCAATGTGTTGCTAACGGTTGGGTTTAAGATATAAAAGGATAGGAAGAAGGTAGTAACTAAAAAGCCCGCATCGTTCGATGCGGGCTTTTTGTTATCAATGTGTCCGGCAACTTCGAATAATAGTAATTAATGATGCTCCGTCATTCCGCAATTGCTCTTAACAACGGATTATGGTTTGATGGCTTTCACGAGGGCTTTATGATAAACACTGACGATGGCATGGCGCTGATAGCGCCACAGACTTGCGGAGAGACAAAAAAGCCCGCACAAGACTATGCGGGCTTACACCAATTATCAAAAAGTAAGAACCACAAATCATTTCCTTTTTACTGGTACAATTCTACCGGCATCTCCCGCTTCTCCTTTTCGCTCTCCGGTGTTATCATGGTTTCCGGCAGGGCAACCTCCGGGTTGGGCGCAGATTCCGTTGCTGCTGCTACCTTTTTCTCTTCCTTCTCCTTCTTATCCTTTGGCAGCCCGGATACGGTTATCTCGTAGCCTGCCACATTAGCGCTGCTCATATTCATCACCATCAGAAAACTACCGTTCACCAGGTCGCCCAGTTTAGAAGCGCTGATCTTTTTGGTTTCGCCTGCCTTCACCACCACCGCCTTTACGGGCGCGGTGCTGTTTGCCACCGGGCTCAGCCACAAACAAATGTTGCTGTTCACCTCTGTATTGCGCACCAGGAAGCTCACCCGCGGCGTCAGCGTGCGGTTCATAATACAAACCGTCTCGCCTGTTGCCAGCGTGCCTTCCAGCACCAGCTTGCGGTTGCGCGCCGGTGCATACAGCATGTGAAATGGAAACAGCTTGTTGCCCAGCGCCTCATCGCCTGGGTTTTCAAACGCCACTTTGTGCACCGCTTTGGTAAGCACCAGTTGCAGATCTGTGTAGGCAGATGAATGGCTCTTACGGTCGAGCCCTACGGTGGCTATCTGCCCCTGCTGCTTGCCGCGCACTTTCTCCCAATCGGGCGAAAAGGCTTTCAATGCCGCTTGCATCTGTGCCGGCAGTTTGCCACCCCATTTGGTGGTTACCGTTTGCACCCGAAGCGTCAACTCTTTCATGCCGGCATGAGTAATGTTTATATACTCTGTAAGCCCATACGGATAGAAGGCTTTATAACCAGCGCTTTGCTTGCCACCCAGCGCGCCGCCAATTGCCATTTCGTTCTCGCGCATGTACTGCACAAAACCGGTGATGAATGTTTTTACTTCAACGGTATCCTCTTTTTGCTCTATCAGGTTCACATTCACATCATCGCCTTCTTTGCTCATCGCTTCCAATGCGGCGGCAATCGCTTCAATAATGTCTGAATAAGTTGCCGAATCGGGCAACTTGGAAAACGCTTCCTTCACATAGTCGCCAAAGGCGGCAAGGCGGGAGGGAATGACGGCGGCAGAGGAAAATAAATTAGCAAACACTTTGTCTTTACGAATCATAGATACTGGTTTTAAATTATGAATAGATATTGATTCCTGTATTGTTCCTGTTTTATCTTGTTAGGCACCAGAGTTTCAGGCTTCCTTGTCCTCACAACATTCGATAGGGGACGGAAAGCTTCAGGCATGCACCACCACAACATTCGATATAGGTCTGAAACTTTCAGACCTATATCACTACGACATTCGCTATACCCCCGAAGGCTTCAGACCTATATCCTCACGACATTCGATGCATGCCTGAAGCGTTCAGACCTATATCACTACAACATTCGCTATATGCCTGAAGGCTTCCGGCATAATGCGAATGTTGTGAGGATGGATGCTTGAAAAGAACTTTGCGGAAGCGGTGAGAAAGTTGCCATCGGGCAGGTTTTCTTTCTTTCGTTTCCGAAACAAAAGTAAAAAGAGGAAAATGGATTTTTATGCTGAGCACCAAGCTTTAAGCACATTATAAGGTAGCTTAATATCTTTTTAATGTTTAGGAGTGATTATTAAAAAACGGGGCTGAAATAGTAAGGAAGAAGAGGGGAAGAAATGAGAGTAGGTTGTTTGATGGTTGCATTTTGTTTAATATATAAGCTTAGTTTTATAGTTCTGGACAAACCTGGTTGCTTATGAAATCTTTCTTTACCTTTTTGTCATTCGCAATCTTTGTAATTGCATCTGCCCAGCCCGGCACGATTGATAAGACTTTCGGCAACAGAGGAACCATCATTGATTCTTCTGTAAAAAATATTACCGAACTGGCTATAGCGGTCACTAAAGAAGGCAGAATTCTTATTGGAACCGCCGGACCTTACAAAGGATTGTCAAATACCTTTAAAGTGGAAGCTTACCTTCCCAATGGCTCGCCTGATTTGTCTTTTGGAGAGGAAGGCAGTGCCTATGCCGTCTTTCCGGGAAAGTTAGACCGATCTTATACAGCAGGCATTAATGCCATCACACTTCTGCCTGATGGCAGGATATTAGTTGCTGGTGGATTAGAAGTAACCGGCAATCCTGACGACTTAGCCTTTGCCCGTTTTACACCGGATGGAAAGGTAGATTCTTCTTTCGGCACTAATGGTGTTGCCTCCACATCGTTCGGCAGTTTATTCGAGTTCTTTTTAAGCGTGGCGGTACAGCCGGATGGCAAGATTGTTACAGCGGGTGTTGAAAGTATAAAAATCAACGGCGGCGGCTTTGGAGACTATGAGTATCAATTTGCCGTTGCCCGGTTCCTGCCCGATGGCAGCAAGGATATTGCTTTCGGCGATAGTGGGTTGATTGTAAGCCCCGACCCTCATCAGTATGGGGGTGCCCGCGCAGTTGTAATACAGAAAGATGGAAAGATCGTGGCAGCCGGCACCAGCCATATCAGCTCGGCTGAAGTGAACTTTCATATTGAACGGTATAATGAAGATGGCAGCTATGATAAAAGCTTTGGAGTAAATGGAAAAGTTGATCAGAAAATTAATAGTGCCAGCGTAAGCTTCCTTAGTGATATTGCATTGCAGGAAGATGGCAAACTGGTAGCAACAGGAAGAACAAGTGTTACCGCCATATCTGATCCGCTACTTACTACCGTCCGCTACAATGTAAACGGAAGCATAGATCAAAGTTTCGGACAGGGCGGAGTTGCGGTAAACGCATTCAATCAATATTCAGAAGGCGCAAGAGTATTTATCACGGGAGAGAAGCAGGATAAAATTGTTGCACTGGGTAGTGCATCTCCTGATGGAGCAGGCTACGATTTCGCCCTTGTTGGCTATAATATGGATGGTACTCTGGATGCTGGTTTTGGTAGTAGAGGCACACAGCTTACAGATTTAGGTGGAACCGACGCAGTTACTAGTGGTCTAATACAACCAGATGGGAAAATAGTCGAGTTTGGTTATGTATATTCGCCAGAGACTTCTATTTACTACCGCGCCCTTGCCCGCTTCAACGGCTATCCTACACAAGTACCTTTACTCGTAAGAATCAAGCGCTGGCTGCACAACCACACTGTTAGCTGGAAGGGACTACCGGCAGAAGACAAGGTGGCTTACTACAGCATAGAGCAAAGCGATAGCAGGAACAACGGCTTTCTACCCATTGCCAAAGTAAGCAGTGTGGCGAACCTGCGGGATTATGCTATTTCTAATGCTCACCTGCTGGATGGGATGAACTATTACCGCATTAAAGCTGTAAGCAGTGATGGCACGATACGATACAGTGAAGTAGCCGCCGCAGATAACATCGCCAACACGGCAAGTGTTTATCCTAATCCTGTAAGAGGCAACATCACTGTGCAGGGATTGAAAAATAATGAAACGGCAAACATTTCTATTAAGGATGCCGCGGGAACGGTGCTGAGCAAAGGCGTGAGCAGCGGCAGTGCGCAGTATAGCTCATCGGTAGGCAACCTCAAGCCCGGCACTTATTATCTCAACATCACTACCAAATGCAAAACAGAAGTAGTGCCCTTTGTGAAAGAGTAACGATAACTTTAATAGCAAAAGCCGTCCCTACACTGCGCAGGGGCAGCTTTTCAGTTTTACAGCAACAGCCATTTAGTACCGGCGGCAAATTGTGAGAATGGAATCAGGCAGCTACAGGCTGTTCTGCTTCACAAGCTATCCGTAAAGTTCCCTTCTGCGGCTTTAAGGATGGAGAGGAACTTGTATAGAAGGTATAATACGATTTGTTATTTTATCGGCTATCAACAGCGGCATATTTTTCTCTTTCAAATATCTTATTACGGTTACCTCTCCACCCGTATTGCTACCTGAATTGTCCTCTCCTGCATAACCACCTACCAGTATTTTACCATCACGTTGTATTGCCATTGCGCCCGCCTCCGTCACGTTTTGATACAAAACGGTGGTAATTATTCTTCCGTTTATTCCAAAGCTGCTGTCCGGTTGGCCCTCCGGCAGGTATCTGGCAAGGGAGATTCTATCCTTTATAATATGAATTGAAGTGTTGCCTACCGCCACAATTTTACCATCGTTTTGAATGCCAATAGCAACAATGCCATCCGGAAATTCATTCTCTGCATCCGGAAGGGTAAAATCAGTTGTTACTACGCCCCCGTTTCCAAAACTGTTATCTTCGGAACCGTCTTCACTGAATCGGCTGAGAAAATAATTTGCTTGAAAAAAGAGATCAGTAACGGTTGTTCCGGCAACCACAATTTTATTATCGGGCTGCACTGTTATGGCGTTAATAATAGCAGGCAGATCGGTAGTATTACCTGTGGCAATGCCGCTTTTATTAAAACTACTATCTCTGTATCCTTTTTTAGTAAGCCTTATTACAACAATGTGATTGTTCTGGATACGCGGAAAGCTTCCGGTAACGCCAATAACAATTCTCTCTTTTTTGTCAAGATTGATAAGAGGATGATTGGCATCAAAGCTATTTATACCTAACGTTACGGCTGCTAACCCACTTTGTCCAAAACTACTGTCTACTGTTCCTTCCTTGTTGAATTTTCTTACCGTTACTGTGTAATTATTTTGGTCTTTTGTGCCACAAACTAAAATCTTGTCGTCCGGAAGAATGGCAATGCTATAACTCAACTCCTGCAAATCTATCCATCCCCTTTTCCCGAAAGAAGAATCGAATGAACCATCGGTATTATACCGGTTCATTTGAAAAGAAACAGTATCACCGGAAAATGTTTTGCCAATTACCACTAACTTGCCGGTTGACTGTTTCTTCATATCCGATAAGAAATCACGGGCTCCATAACTTGTATACACGACACCTTTATTACCAAAAGAGTTATCTATTCTTCCATCAGACAGATAGCGGGTTAAGAAGTAATCGTAATCGAGAGTTTTTGAACTTACATAACCGGCAGCCACTATTTTTCCGTCTTCCTGCAAAACCATACCGGTTGTTATAGCCTGCGTATAGTTACCGGTAGTGACCCTTTTTATTGGAGCTTTCCCATTTAAACTAAAAGAGGAATCAAGCATGAAATCGGAGTTGTCCTGAGCTTGTAGTAAGAAGTTATTACATAGAGCAATGACAGTTAAGACGAAATACTTTCTCATAAAAGCAGACTATTAGGTTACTGTGCAAAGTAAGAATTTTAATTTTACCAGTTTGTATAGCACGATAATCCAGGAAGCCACCGATGAAGTCTATAACCGGTGAGGAAAGAACAAAACAGAAGCAGTGCCCTTGCAAAGGAGTTATAACCTTAATAGCAAAAGCCGTCCCTACACTGCGCAGGGGCGGCTTTTCAGTTTTATAGTACAAACCGGTCGCTTCACGCACCGGCAAATGGTAAACCTAAAATGGAATCAGGCAGCTACAGGCTCTTCTGCTTCCCACCTAGTAAGGTAAGGATACACTACCGAATCAGAGGACTTTCGGGTGAATAACCGCTGAACCAGCAGGGGTGTAATCGCCACCAAAAGCATAACCAACAACACAACGGGAATCAACACTACAAACAGGAGCGCAATCAAGAACTTCATGACAAGTTTTTTTAAAGTGGTTGATATCGGGGGCGCGGGATGAGAAGAGATGGATGCTAAGGGTGCCATATTCCTGTTCTCCCATGCGTGTTATACAGGCTCTGTCGCAATACTAATGCCAAATGGAAACAGGTGATGTTGGATGTACGATGTACTATGTTAGATGTACAATGTAAGATGTGGTGTTCGTCATTGCGAGGCACGAAGCAATCTGTGCAATACAGTAAGCACTGCCGGTCAATTGTAAGCCTGTTAGCGATGTTTATTCATCATAACTATCCATACTCACATTTAATTTTACAACAGAGCCCTTCGCGCCTCGCAATGACGGAAACAGGCGCTATCAAACACCGTCCATCCATTTTGCAAATCTGTTCTGTATAATTAACCATTTTCTCAACCGCGCAAAGCCCCGCCCACCCTACATTTGCGGAAAATGATACACATGAACAAACGAATGTTTTGCCTGCCCGTGGCAGCGGCGTTGTGTGTGGCAACTTCCTCCTTTGCGCAGAAGAAAACCTCTGCCGTAAAGTATATAGATGCTGCCAACATGAACACGGCTGTAAAGCCCGGCGACAACTTCTATCTCTATGCCAACGGCACCTGGCTGAAAGACAACCCGGTGCCCGCTTCTAAAACGCGCTGGGGCAGCTTTGATGTGCTGCGCCAGAACAGCCTTGACCGCCTGAAAAAGCTGTGCGAAGATGCTGCTGCCGGCAAGATCAAAGACAGTGCTGCGCAACGTGTAGGCGCACTGTACACCAGCGCGATGGATAGTGCCGCCATTGAAAAAAGAGGCGCCACGCCCATACAGCCCGAGCTGCAGCGGCTGGGTGCGTTAACCAGCAAGGAGCAGGTGCTGCACGAGGTGTTAACCCTTCGCGGGAAAGGCATTGGTGGTGTGCTGTTTGGCTTCAGTATTGGTCAGGATGATAAGAACGTAAACCAATACATACCGCAGTTATCGCAGGGCGGCACCTCGCTGCCCGACCGGGATTATTACCTGAAAACGGATGCTCGCAGCAAAACCATACAAGCCGCTTACCTGAGTTATGTAAAAGATATGTTTGTGCTTACGGGCGATGACTCGGTAACTGCCAACACCAAAGCGCACAACATTTATAACTTAGAGAAAGCGCTTGCCATTGCACAGATGAGCCGCGTGGAAATGCGCGACCCGATAAAAACCTACAACAAATTTGCCGTTGCAGATTTTAGCAAAACCACGCCCGACTTTAACTGGACCACAGCGCTGACCGAGATGAAGGTGGCTAACGCAGATAGCGTGCTTACCAACAACCCGGGCTTTTTTAAAGCCGCTGATGGCTTGTTTAGCGCCGTGCCGTTAGACACCTGGAAGGCTTACCTGCAATGGGCGATCATTAAAAACAATGCAGGCTATTTAAGCAGTGCATTCGTAAACCGCCAGTTCCAGTTTGGCCAGGTATTGTCCGGGCAAAAGCAAATTACGCCGCGCTGGCAGCGCATGAGCAGCCTGGTAGATGGCAACCTTGGCGACCTGCTGGGTCAGCTATACGTGAAGCAATACTTCAACGATGCTGCCAAGCAGCGTATGATCAGTCTGGTAAAGAATATTCAATCTACGTTCCGCAGCCGTATTAATGGTTTAGACTGGATGACAGACAGCACGAAGCAGCAGGCACTGGGCAAGCTGGATGCGATTGTGAACAAGATTGCTTTCCCCGACAAATGGGAAGCATATCCTGGTGTGGTTACCACTTCAAATGATCTGCTCGCCAATCTGCAAAGCATTAACGAATTTGAATACAACAAGATGGTGAGCCGAATGGGTAAGCCGGTTGATAAAACCGAATGGGGCATGACGCCGCCAACCATCAACGCCTATTACAATCCAGCCAATAACGAGATCGCATTCCCCGCAGGCATCCTGCAGTTTCCATTCTTCGATTTTGGGGCAGATGATGCCGTGAACTATGGTGGCATTGCGGCTGTAATTGGTCATGAATTAACACACGGCTTTGACGATGAAGGCCGCCAGTATGCTGCCGATGGCAACTTGAAAGAATGGTGGACGAAAGCCGATGAAACCAAGTTCAACGAACGGGCCGATAAAGTGGCTGCACAGTACGATGCCTTTACCGTAAACGATAGCATTCATGTAAACGGCAGGCTTACGCTAGGCGAGAACTTAGCCGACCTCGGCGGGCTGAACATTGCCTACGAAGCTTTCAAAAACACACCCGAAGGCAAGAGCGATAAAAAGATAGATGGCTTCACGCCCGACCAGCGCTTCTTCTTAAGCTGGGCGCAGGTGTGGCGCGCCAATATTACGCCGGAGTTTGCGGCGCAGTTGGTAGTGGTCGATCCGCACTCGCCGGGCATGTATCGCTGCAACGGACCCGTGAGTAATATAGATGCGTGGTACAAAGCTTTCGATGTAAAAGAAGGTGATGCGATGTACAAACCCGAAAGTGCAAGAATAAAGGTTTGGTAAGCGAAGGGGAATCTACAAAGAGAAAGCTAAACTGATTATTCGATACACGAAAAAGCCACGGCAATGCTGCCGTGGCTTTTTCATAAATGTACTGTTCCCGTGCTCTTAGCGTCAGCTATTACGGACGGTTGGTAGAAGCTCCGCTGCTGTCTGATGAAGACATGGAAGAAGAGGAATCTGTGTGCTTCTTCATGGGTTTCTTCATCGTTGATTTCTTCATTGTCTTGTGATGTGTGGCCGTGTCAGATTTAGACTGACCGGTTTGCGAAAATCCTGCAGTGCTTAGCAACACTGTTGCAGCCGCTAATGCCATTATCTTTTTCATAGGTTATATTTTATAATCACGAAACATAAAGTTTGCCATAAATCTTTTTAAGAGGATATAATCTTCCAACCCGCGTTTACTGAACAACCGGGTATCCTTTGCTGATCCAGTCGGTTTTAATATTGGCGGGCAGATTCAGAAGATAATAATGTGTAAATCCTTTTTCTTTCAATACATCAATAGCAGGGCGCACATTTGGGCAATGCTCAAAAGGGCAGCAACCACAGTAGATAACCAGTTTTGTGTCTTTTGGTAAAGAATCGAGTTTGGCAGTAAATGCGCTCATGCCTTCCGGCGTACTGGCCATACCGGCTTTGTAGGAGTGAGGAATAACAGCGCCCGGCCCTACGCTAATAATAAGTGGAACCTCTTTACCGGAAGATAATACATTAGCCAGTGCCGCCGGTTCCATCAGCTGATCGGCTGTCCAGTTTACAGGCTTCTGCGCATGCAGGGTTGTGCCTGTTATCACCACTACAATCACTGTCAATAGTCTTATGATTCGTGTCATCTTTTTTTGAATAAAGATATTGCACAAATAATTGGTAACAGCTTGTAAATAGGCTTATCTATCCCTTGCCAAAAGCAGAAAGCCTCCGTAGAAACGGAGGCTTTAGTATTTAGACTGTACATGAGAAAACTTATTGCTGACCGCCCGATTTTACACGGTTGGTTTCATCGTCCGCACTACTGCCGTGGCGGCGTTGCGGTGTGTTGTTCGAGCTGCCAAAGCGGTAGGTAAACGTGAGGCTCACGCGGCGGTTATCCCAGCGGGAACGGATGAGCGTAAGACCTTTATCGAGGTCGGTGCTGCCGCGAAACTTCGCCAGCCAGAACGGGTCTCTAACATTCAGCCGCACGGCTCCTTTCTGTTTCAATATTTGCTTGCCGGCGCCAAAGCCAAACGTGCCCATCGACTGCATCAATATAGCGCTGCTCGCCAATTGTTTCGAGTTGAACCATCCACTCACTTCGGCGCTCCATCCTTTATCGAACGTAAACTGGCTGCTGGCATTGGCATTAAACGCCGTGCTGTTCACGTTAATGTCTTCACCATCAATCGCACCTTTAAAATGGTTGTTGAAAAGGTTGCCGTATAAGTTTACTGTCCACCACTTCTTCAACTGCTTGTTATAGCTCAGCGACAGCCCTATGTTCTCACTTGCAGCAATGTTCTGCGAAGTCTGGAACGTGGTGTAGTTAGAATCGCTGCCCAAGCGTTTGCTGATTAAAACATCATTGATAATATCAGTAATAGAAGTATAATTTACCGACACATTCAGCTGTCCTTTGTAGTTATAACTCAGCTCTATGTTGTGGCTGAACTGTGGCTGCAGCAACGGGTTGCCCTGCTGGTAAGTATAACGGTCGAGCTGCCGCTGAAAGGGGTTCAGCGATTCATAATCGGGGCGCTCTATCCTTCTGCCATACGACAGCGCAAATGTGTTGCTGTCGTTCATTTTGTAGGATACATAAGAGGTAGGAAACAGCTTTGTATAGTTCCTGTGAAACTTTGCGTTCTGCGTAACCTGGTTGCCGTCAGCAATGGTTTGCTCGGCACGCAAACCCAGTTGCACACCCCATTTCTTCAGTTGCTTGTTCACGTTCACATACGCGGCATTGATGTTTTCTTTATAAACAAAATGGTTGCTGCGCGAGGTGTCGTTTTTCCAGCCGCCTCCATCGCCATAGCCCGGATCAAACAAGGTATAACGCGCATCATTGTCCGTCTTCACATAGCTCATTTTAATACCGGCTTCCAGTGTAGCGTTCTTCTTCATTGGGTGATGAAAATCGCTTTTGAATGTATAGATATCTATGTTGGAAGGCAGGCTGCCGTTCAACAGGTAAGGGTTGGGGTTCGATAAGTCTTTGGTATCAATCAGTACATCATCGGGATTGTACAGATAATTGTTGGAAAACTGGCTGCCATTTGCATTGTAAAAAATATAGTCGGCATCAGCAGTCAGCTCTGTTCCGCTGGTGTCGAGCTTCTGCTGAAAGTTCAGGTTGAAGCCCAGGTTTGTCCAGGTGTCTTTGTTCTGAGATTGCGCACTGTTATATTGCACAAAGGTTTGCAGACTGTCGTATATATCCGCTCTCGAAGTAGATTTGAACTGATCGTTGCGCAGGTTGCCTTTCACCACTACGCCCAGCGTTGTTTTCTTTGTGGCAAAATAATCAGCACCGATTTTAAAATCATGCGGACGTCCGCTAAACCTTCCCCGCGTATATTGGTAACTGTAGCGGTCGTAGTTCACATCGCGGCTTTGGCGCGAGCTTCTGTCTAAGTGAATATCGTTAAAGCCTTCCCACCGCGAATAACTATAGTTCATAAACAGGTTCACCTTGTTCTTGCGCCAGTTCAGGTTCAGGCTATTGGTGTTTTTAAAGTAATTGGCGAAAGTGGCTGTGGTAGAAAGGTTGCCGTTAAAGCCTGCCGTTTTTGTCTTCTTTATTTTGATATTGATAATGCCCGAATTGCCAGAGGCATCATACTTCGCTGAAGGCTGGCTCATCAGTTCAATCTGGTCAATCTGGTTCGCGCTTAAATTTTTCAGGTAGCTGGCAAGGTCCTGCCCGCTCATGTAAGTAGGCTTGCCATCAATCAAAATCGTCACGCCGCCTTTGCCTTTCAGGCTGATGTTATCATTGTTGTCTATCGTTACGCCCGGCGATTTCTCCAGTACTTCCAATGCAGTCAGCCCGGTATTGGTAGGCGAGGCATCCACATTCACTATGGTCTTGTCTATCTTGTTTTCTATCAGCGGTCGCTTGCTGCTTACCGTCACATTGTTTAGTGTGCCGGTAACCGCCGTTAAGCTTATCTCGTTCAGGTTGTAAGATGAATTTACCTCGCTGATTGAAAAAACCTGGCTATAATATTTTTGAAAGGTAATAGCTTCTATACGAATGAGATAACTGCCTTCGCCTGCTTTCTCAAACATGAAACGTCCGTCCTTATCAGACAGCGCAATCTTCACCAGCGATGAATCTTTAGCGCGCAATAAACTGATGGTAGCTGCTTCTATTCCTTTGCCGTTGGCACCTACTGTTCCACTCACCGCAGGCTGGGCGGTCTGCGCAACGGCGGTTTGGAAAAGGCTGAATAAGAAGAGGGTAGCCAGGGTAAGAAACGTTTTCATAAACACTGTTTTTGTTATTGCAAAACTCATTGTGCCGTCGTGTGCAGGATAGCTAATTGCTATCAATGGCAGAATTGAATGTATCAGCGGTACGTCGCGTTTTTCTTTTTGTTACTCCGTTGTGATGAATGGAAATGAGGAAGGATGAATGAAGAAGAATCCAGAGCCGGCGCATACTGTAAATGATAGCTACCGGCTTCTGTTTAAGGTAAAAGAATGTTGTAGGATGGTATAATTTGGCGACATACTTTTTTGTTGCCAGTTATGCTGCGCTACTACCCAAAACCGGGAAAATAAAACTTATTTTTTCTTACTGTTCTTTCTTTCGTGCCGCTTTAGCTGCAGCAACCGGCAGAAAAAAGTAAATACAAAACTGTTTGCTTGTTCCTGTATAATGCTGCTAATGGGTAGAGTTAGGAAAACGAATATCATTTGATTCAGGTCTCCGGCTACGGCGTTGGCTTTGATTGATTGCTATGCAAAAACGTGTCGTTCATAAGCTAAATACATTCATAAAATACTTACCGCAACTGCAGATGGTTGCTTAAATAACTTTGCCATTCATTCGCATCAAATTCTTCTGCTGCATACCCGATATAATAATCCGGCCGCAGCAACAGCAGAAATGAAGACGGCAAACCCGCTTTTGCAAAAGCAGTATCATTCATCTCGTTCGCTTCTATCTGGGCATGATGAATAGAATCCGTTTCGGTTTCTTTTGGTAAAACAACGCGGTAGGACAACAGTAAAAAAGGTTTCATTGCCCGTTCCCTTACGAATATAAAAAGGGATATCTCTTTGCCGTCAACAGTCAGCTTGCAATAAGGTAATCTTTCCCCTGCCTTAAAGCTACCCGCTTTGCCTTTAGAAAGAGACAAACCGGTATAGGCAATCAGCACTTGTGAAACCGCCTCAAAAGCCTTTTTGCGCAGCCATTGCATCTTCATCAAACCGGGCACCAAATGCGGAAATATATACAGCCGCAGCAGGCTGTCTACCCAATTGCTGTTTGCCATCATGCCGAACATTTTATCGGTGGTTGTCAGCAGTTGTTCTGCCACCGGGTTTCGTTCTTCATGATAGGTGGTTAGCAAGCTTTCTTTCGCCTTCCCGTTCGCCACCAGTGCCAGTTTCCACGCAAGGTTACAGGCATCCTGCAAACCTGTGTTCATACCCTGCCCGCCCGCCGGGCTGTGCACATGCGCCGCATCGCCGCAAAAGAACAGGTTGCCCTGGCTGAAGGCGGTTACTTTCTTATGATGAAGACGGTAAGTAGAGTACCACTGCGTGTCGTAAAACTGTAGCGGCAAGCCGGCATCTTTTTCTATGGCTTTGCTCACTTCTGTAAACGTAATGGTATCCTGGTGATAAAACTCCGGTGGCAAAATGCCAATGGCACGATACCGGTTTTTCCCTTCCATCGGGAACAGGAGGTGAAACGTCTCCCGGCTCACAAAAAAGTTCAGTTTGTGCTCGCATACCGGCGTATTAATATGTGTGTCCGCCACATAAAATACCTGTTGATAACTGCCACCCGAAAACGTCATCCCTGATAGCTCCCTGAGCCGGCTCTTCGCGCCATCGCAGGCAATCAGGTAATCCGTAGTAAGGGTGTATTCTTTCTCCCCGTTTTGCAGTTTCACTTCAAATACTTTCTCCCGCTGCACGTAAGAAAGGAGGGTAGTTTGCCAGCTTACATCTTTGCCATGTTGCTTCAGGTAGTTGTACAGCAGGGCTTCATTTTTACTTTGCTCATAAATGGTAATAAAATGAAACGGGGTAATGTCTTCGCCGAAGTCCTCCAATCGGGCTTCCGAAATTCGCTTTCCATCGCGCCAGAAGCAAAGACCCGTAGCGGTGTTGCTGTTCTGCATCACGTCATCACTCAATCCCATCTGTTCATAAATCTCGAGGCTTCTTGCCTGTACCACCACGGCCCTCGATTCAGTAGTTGGGCCGGCTTTGGCGTCAATAATGAGGAAGTCAATGTTGAAACGAATCAGTTGCGCTGCCATCATCAATCCTGTAGGACCGGCACCGCAAATCAGGAGAGGAGTATGAGATGACATAGGCAAAACAATTATATTATCTCTGCATGAAGCGCGATACTATAAAAGACATCATCTGTTGCGGAATGGCTGCGCGTAACTGCATGAGCGGGGAAGCAGTAAGCAGCGATGTAATGACCCTGTCCAATTGCTTCTTTGTAAAAGAATAAGCCATGTTTAGCTCCAGTTTTTTAGGGTTTTCTTTTCGCGGCAGAAAGGTTTCCATTATTCGTTCTTAGTAAGTGCATTTTGTTTACACACACAAATAATGATTGGCAAGAAAGAAACAGACCAGAATAGAGAAGGAACTTTTACTTCTCTATTCTGGTATAGGCAGCTATACAATAGGGGAAGGAATGTACGATAAAGTTGCTCGAAGCGCCGCTGCACTTCCTGCACCCTTCACGCTAAGGCAGCAATCCGTTTTCAAGCCTGAAGCTTCCCGGCTGCGGCAAGGGTTTTCGTGGTAACAAATCTTTCTGCATGGCGGTATTGTAAACAAAGGTTGCCACAATGGCCGCGCATTGTTTTAAATCGTCCATAGACAAGCGTTCATACACATCCATATTGCTGTGGTGCGTGCGTGTGTCATAATCCATCGGGTCTTGTATAAACGGAAAGGCAGGAATGCCCACAGCGTCGAACGACTGATGATCCGAACCACCCGAAGAATGACTGGTAACTGTTGCTGCACCCATATCTTTAAAAGGCTGCAGCCATTGTGCAAACAGGTTCTTGACACTATCATTCCCCATAGTATAAATCCCTCTTATTTTGCCCGTTCCGTTATCTAAGTTGTAGTAAGCCGAAATGCGGGCGTGTTCCGGTTTAGGCTTCATATCGGCGGGGTCGGCAAAATGGTTCTTTACATATCCTACCGAGCCACGTATCACCTGCTCCTCACCGCCCCACAAAGCCAACCTGATGGTGCGTTTCGGTTGCAGGTTCAGGGTTTTTAAAATGCGCATCACTTCCATCATCACGGTGCAGCCGGCGCCATTGTCGGTAGCGCCTGTGCCGCTTGTCCACGAGTCTAAATGCGCACCCATCATCACCACTTCATTTTTTAAAACGGGGTCAGTGCCGGGTATCTCGGCAATCACGTTATAGCCTGTTAGGTCGTCTGTGTATAGCCTATTTTCTACCTTCATGTTTAGTGTTACGGTTTGTCCGTGTTCGGCAAATCGTTGCAGCTTTAAATGGTCTTCTGAAGTGATGGTCATTTCGGGCAGTGTATTCTCGTATCCTTTAGCATAGCCAAGATAAGAAGAGACAAACACGGTTCCATCTCTGCCTGTACCGCGAAGCAAGGCCACAGCGCCCTTCTGCTGCAGGTAACGCTTCAGGTTGTAGATTCTTTGCACCTGAGCTTTAAAACCGGCAATGGCTGCATCCGGCATCATTTCCCTGTCGTGCATAGTAGCCAGGTCGCTGTCTGCATAGCGCCAGGCATCGCTTTCAAGCGAAGGCGGCAACAGCGTATCCCGCTTCCGGGTCAATACAATCTTTCCCTTTAGGTTGTCTCCGGCTTTGTCAATAGCGGCAGAGTCAAAGGCCGGCAGCAATATCAGGTTGGCGGTCAGCGTACCGTTGGTGCCATTCGTCCACGGCAGGGCATACGCAATCATCGGTTCATAATACGGTGCCTTCATTTGCAGTGTTGCTCCTTCGTTGCTCCATCCTTTGCCATATTCTCCCCAGGCTTCCTGCGCAGCCTTTATCTGCCAGTTTCTAAACTGCTGCACTGCCCAGCTCATCGCCTTCCGGTAGCCCGGAGAGTTGGTAAGGCGCGAGCCGCATACATCCGTCAGGTAATAAGCCAGTTGCGGAATGGAAGAGTGAGTGAGCGCCTCGTTTTTAATCCGGTTGATGATCGTGGTGTCAGATGTTGTTTGCGCAACCAAACCGGCAGGAAACAGCAAACAAAAACAGATTTTAATAAAGCCACGGAGATAAGTTTTGTTATTCATACAAACAACTTGCTGTAAACGATAAGTGGTTATAATGGTAATTGAGTTTCTTTCGGAACAACGTTCTGCAAAAAAGAAGAGAAATCAAAAAGGAGAAAAATGAACTCGTCTAACGGAAGCGCAAAACCGTCTAACGGAAGTGCCTTTTAATACTTTTTTCCATCAAGGAAAAAAAGGAGAAAGTAATTGCACTATAAATCAATTTCAAAAACAACGCTTCTTCAATAACCCTTAATTATCAAAGCCAAAAGAACTCACACAAATGAAGGCACGCTTTTCGTTTCATCTATCCGTACAAAAAAGAAACACCTATGAACAAAAAGTATGTACTCACCACAATAGCTTGCCTGGTACTTGCACTCAGCGGCTTTTCGCAGAAATACAGAACCATAGAAGATACCGCAAAGCTGAACCAAGAATACGCACAGTTGTCGCAGGAAATCACCGACCTGACCAACAAAATAAACGATGCAAAAACCAAACAGGGAGATTTGCAAACCAAAGCCGGTGAATCTACCAAAGACGCCACCGATGCTTTAAATGCAAGCCACGATCAGGCATCAAAAGCCACCAACGGCAGTGTAAAAGAAGCGCGCCGCGAGCGGAAACAAGCCAAGAAAGCTGCCAATGCTGCAGAAAATGCCGATGATGCCCGGGGCGATCTGAAGGACCAAGATAGAAGAGTAGAAAAAATGACGAAAGAGCTGAACACGAAGCAGAAACGGCTGTCAGAACTGGATGAAATGAGAACTTCCATTTTGTCTTCTTCGCAAACATCGCAGTAAGAATATAACTTAGGCAGTAAACCTGCATATAAGAATACAAAAGCCGTCTCTACACATTACAGGGACGGCTTTTATAATCCCGCATATGCCGTCCTTTATTAAAAGATCGTAGTTTCACTTTCCGTAGTTTGCCACTTCGGTATATCCGTAAAGTTCATAATCTCAACACTCCACTTATTCTCACCAATAGCTATTAGGTATTATCCATCGGTTTATCTGTTAGCAATATCACAAACACCACAACGTATCCTGCCATCAGTCGCTTGCAGGTAGAAGAAAGGTTTCCGCTATCAGAAAAGACCTGGCAGACCTCTCACTTTTTTGTAAATTCATTTGGAGAAGTGAAAAACGGACATTTACTTTGTATTTCAAAGTGCTTTCAGTCTTACATTTTAAACAACTGATTTAATCAAAAAATTATGCTTACAAAGAACAAAAGAATTGTCGGTATTGTACTTACTGTAGTTTTTCTATTGTCTGTACCATTTGTTGCAATGCAGTTTACAAGCGAAGTAAACTGGACGCTGTCCGATTTTGTAATTGCCGGTGGCTTGCTGCTTGGTACCGGTCTTTTGTGTGAATTTGTAGTGAGAAGGGTAAAGAAAACCGAATACCGGATCGCTCTCTGTGGCGCTATCCTGATGGCGCTTGTTTTGGTATGGCTGGAGCTTTCAGTCGGCATCTTTGGAACGTCGCTCTCGGGAAGTTAAACGTCATCCAACACGCATTGATGTCTTTCGTCGTTCATCTATCGTCATCCTGCACCCGCTCATAAACATCTTCAACAAACGTGTGTTTATTTTTGTTGGATAGATGTCACCCTTACTTTTGCACACATGCCCAATTCACCTGTGAAGCAAATACTATTAACAGCAGTTCTCTTGTTGTTTGTTCTCCATTCCGCTCTGGCGCAAAAGGAAGTATCCAAGAAAAAAGAAGAAGATGAAATGAATGTAGACCTGCCCGACGAGACAGAAGAAACCGACCTTGTAAAAAAAGGACAATGGCAGTTTGAAACGGCTGTTTTATATAACGCTTACAAGAAAGAAAAATCTTCTCACATCGGGCAGGGGATGGTCCGTTATGGTGTGTCTCACAACTTAGAACTGCGCCTGCTGGTAGAAGATGGCAAGCAAAGAGATACTTATCTCACCTCTACGGTTCAAAGTACCTATCCCTTAGCGGCCAGCGTCAAAGTATTGCTGCTGGAAGATAAGAAAGGATTGCCCGATATAGCGCTGGTATCGTATCTGAAGCTTCCGTTTACCTCCCGAACCAAAGCGCAGCAACGTTATTGGTCGCCTATCTTTTTAGCAGCGTTTCAAAATAAATGGGGCACCAAATGGAAGCTGGAATACAATGCCGGCATTCAGCAGGAAGCTTATAGTACAAGCTGGGCCTGGCTGGGCAATGCATCCTTGCATTATAAATTAGCAGAGCCGCTTGAACTGTTTGCAGAGTACTACGCACAATATCAATCCAAAGAATCACCGCAGCACAATATTGGCGGAGGATTGGCTTACGAATGGGGTAAGTATGTAGAAATATATGCATCTGCAGGTAGTACGGTTTTTTATGAAGAAGCCAATCATTTTATAAGCACAGGTATTGCTGTTCGTTTGCCCGAATAATTCACTTATTCTTGTTGTTGAATCTATAAAGACTGTGGCTTCATTGCTACAACTTCTAACTCATTAATGCCTGTCATCACCGAAAAACAATAGAAAAAGCTTGTCTTACACAAACGGTAATTCTTTTTAAAGAAGAAAAAGGATTGTCGTGTTTTATTGGCATAAAATTTCTAAACTTCTGCAGAATATAATGCCTTCTTCCCGGCTCAATCTATCGTTGCCGGAAAGAAGGATTTTTTCACTATAAAGTTCTCAACCATTGCCATGTTTAAAGATGAAATCATTCAAAAGATAAAGGATATTCTGATAGAAAGAAAGCAAACCATTGCAGCGGCAGAAAGCGTAACCAGCGGCTTTTTGCAGGCTGCTTTTTCTACCGCAGAAAACGCTTCACAGTTCTTCCAGGGTGGCTTAACTGCTTATAATGTGGGGCAGAAATGCCGTCATCTGGATATTGACCCGGTTCATGCTTTGGCGTGCGATTGTGTGTCGGAGAAGATGGCAACCGATATGGCATTAAGTGTAGCAAAACTGTTTACAAGCGATTGGGGAATCGGTATCACCGGCTACGCGACTTCTGTTCCCGAATCGGGCGACCGGCTTTTTGCGTTCGTTTCTATTACCTGCGGAAATGAAGTGAAAGTTTCAAAACAAATTGAACCGGAAGAAAGCAAAGAACAAGGTGTGCCGGTACAATTGTTATATGTAAATACAGTAATGGATGAACTGCTCTCTGCGTTAAAAGAATAATCCTGCCTTTACAATAGCCGGGTTACACTTCTTCGTTGACAAAGCATTTGCCTCTGCTGAAAAGGTCGTTGCAGTTTAATAAAATAGAATAAAAAGTATTGTGGCATAAAATTCCTTCTTACTCTCTTTTATAACGCACCAATAAGCGAAAAGTATGAGCGGGAAGAAATGGTTAGTGGCGTTGGTAGTTTTATTATTGGTGGCATTAGGCGCCTGGCTCTGGTGGCGTGCGCCTTCTTCGTCTTTGCAAAAAGAGACACAAAAATTGAAGCCGCAATTAACGGTTGCTTCTCTTGATATTACTGATATAACAGAAGATGAATTAAGCGCAACAGCAAACATAACGCTGCGTAACAATCTGCCTATCGAGGTAACTACAAAACGCCTGAATTATGTGATTTATATAGACTCTGCAAAGGTTATAGAAGACTCATATAACCAGCCTATCACCATCCGTTCTTCCGATACAACAGTTATTAAACTGCCAATGAAAGTAATGCTGGCCAAGCTGGCGGCTGTGCTGAAAAGGTTTGATAACCAGAAGGTGGACAGCGCAGATTATTCTGTCAAAGCTACTTTTGAAGCAGATGTGCCAATCGCCGGCGAAAGAATGTTTACCATGAACTTGTCGAAGCGGCTGCCTGCTGTCCGTTTGCCTAAAATACATATGGAAGATTTGGATATTGGCAAACTGGGCCTGAAAAACACAGATCTCGATGTATCGGTAACTATGGAAAACCCCAACGCGTTTCCATTAAAGATGAAGGACGCATCTTATAAGCTGACGATTGACAATGATGATAACGTAATGCAGGGCAAAATGCAGGAAGTGGTGAGTGTTCCTGCACACGGTTCAGCCCCCGTGGCAATGCAGGTAGATATGAAGACGATGAAAATTCCGAAGCTGGGCTGGAAGATGCTTTTTAATAAAAAGGGCACTCATTTTACCATGAATTTCAAGTGTAAAATCATGTCGGAAAACGGATTGTTCAACAACAGCAACATGATGATGAATATGAAAGGCACGCTGGACGATCTGGCAGATGTTGCGAAGAAGGCTAAGTAAGAGTTAAGCTTACATTATCCTATTAAACTTTAGTCCTATTTGCTGTATAGCTTCTTACCAACACACAGCTAATAATTTTCAAGCTTTATTGTAAACGGGAACTGATATAAATACCTGATGGCGATAATAAAAATGCATAAAAAGCAGGCTCACAAATATGATTACGAGCCAGACCTGAAATTGTTTACATTAAAAGAAAGGTTGGCAGGAATGAAATTTCCTTTTAACTACAATCATTAAGGTGATGGCATCTCCGGCACATTTTTGTGTGTCGTTGCTTACAAACGTAAATACATAACCTATGAGTGAATGCCCTGTACCAAGTGGAATACTAATGATAATAGGCGGCAAAGAAGACAAAGGAAATGAGGAAGCCGAAAAGGATAAAAAAAATAAAGACTTTGAGCGGCTTGATGTGTTGAGAAGGTTTGTGGAACTTACAGAAAAAAAGAATCCTGTTATAGAAGTCATTACCAGTGCATCCTCGGAAGGAGAAGAATCGTTTGAAGAATACAAAGCAGTTTTTAAGGAATTAAAAGCAGGAACAGTAAGTCACATTCATCATAACAGCCGCAGAGAAGTATTAGACGATGACCTGACAGAAAGAATAGAGAAAGCAGATGCTGTTTTCTTCGCCGGTGGCGACCAGTTAAAGTATTCCTCCCGCTATGGCGGCACACCTTTTTTAACGCGTTTAAAAGAACGGTACATTCAGGAGAAGATAATGATTGGCGGCACCAGCGCCGGGGCAATGGTGCTTTCTACACCTATGATCTATGCTGGTAATAACGACGTGCAGGAGATAGGCGGCGAGATCAGGATTACAACGGGACTTGAATTTCTGAAAGATGTTTGTATAGATACCCACTTTACAAAAAGAGGACGGTTTGTGCGCATGGCGCAAGTGATTGTAACCAACCCAACCAGCATTGGGATTGGCATTGGAGAAAACACCGCTATTATAGTTCGCAACGGGCTTGATGCCGAAGTGATTGGTTCCGGTGTAGTGATTGTGATTGATGGTTTCGCGATTGGGAAAGCCAATGTTGATGATTTTTTAGAAGGCAAACCTGTTAGCATACGGGATCTTAAAGTGCATATCCTTTCTAGTGGAGACGAATACCAGATTCCGCAACGCAACCCGCCGCATCAATAAGTATCGTATCTGCGCTGCACAAATTGCTCTCATAGCTCCTATTTGTGAAGAGAAAGAATAGCGCAACTACTTCGATTTATGTAAAAGTTATCGCCAAGATGCGTTTGTTATTCCCCCGCAATTTTCCGGCTCACCGCAGCTGTCAGTCACAGTAAAGCGCGATCTGTCTGGCGCATATGGCCGTGCTTTTGTTGAGTCGTTATCTCGCCCATAAAAAAGGAGTATAAATAATCCTTCTGCCGGCACAAGTGTCCCACTTCTGGTTTTCACATCTTGGCGCAGTTTTAAGTGTATAGGCACCAACGAAACAATTATGCAAAAAATAAAAGCAGTTATTTTCGATATAGACGGAACCTTAGGCAACACGCTTCCGCTTTGTATTCAGGCATTCCGGCAAACGGTGGAGCCGCTTGTTCATCATCCGCTCAGCGATGAAGAGATAGAAGCCGCTTTTGGCCCCAACGAAGCCGGAACCATTAAAACGCTTGCGCCCGGCAGCGATTACAACAAAGCCACAGCTGATTTTTTACATCACTATGAAGCTTTGCACACCATGTGTCCTCAGCCTTTCGATGGTATGACTGAGATATTAGAAACACTCCAAAACAAAGGAGTTTATCTGGCTGTTGCTACCGGCAAAGGAAAAGAAAGCGGCGAGCTAACCTTGCAGCGTTTTGAAATGACATCCTTCTTTAGCGTTGTTAAAAACGGTTCGTTAGACGGCAAACAAAAGCCCGGCGATATGGAACAAATCATCCAGTCGTTTGGCACTGCAACAAAAGACGAAACTATTTATGTGGGAGATTCGGCCAGTGATATAGAGGATAGCCGCAAAGCAGGCGTGGCAGCTATTGCAGCCGCCTGGGCACCTACGGCTAAAGTGGAAGAATTAGAAAAAGAACAGCCCGATAAACTATTTTACACAGTAGCAGAATTCAGAGACTGGCTCTACGCAAGAATCTAAACTGCATTTAAAATTGAAAATAAAAGAACCACTAAGACAAAGAGGAAAAAATACTTCGTGTAACTTCTTTTCTCTTTGTCTTAGTGGTTCAAATCATTATTTGTCTTTTTTTTACAACAATCCCGATTGTAAAATTCAGGAACAAGGGTAATGAAGCAAAAGGCAGTTTTGTAATTTCAACAACCTCAAAATGCATCTGCAAAAGACGCAGCAGTTGCCGGTAGTCAAATCCTTTGTGGCCGCCTTCGGTGCGCTTCACCTTGTGTTGTTTGCCCAAAGTTGCATACCAGGCTTCTTTTAAAGTATAAGGCTCATCTACTTTTCGTTTTGCCAGTTTAGCCAGGTGCTTCAGCAAAAACACAATGCCTGTTTCGTTTGGTAGCGTAATAAAGCAGTATTGCCGCGTGGCAGCAGCCAGCATTTGCAGATAGCCATTCAAGTCTGCAACAGGCAGGTGTTCCAGCGTCTCCATCGCTATACTGTAATCGAAAACCTGATGACTTGGGTTAAAATCGTTCAGATCGCTGCTTTTTATAAAAGTATAGGCGGGATGTTCTTTCCAAATGAGGAAAGCTTCATCCAGTCCGCCCTCCCAGTTGGCATCGTAACCAACATACACCGAAGGAGCAAAGGGTAGATAACGAATGGTTTTGCCATCAAAACAGCCAAGTTCTATCACGCTGCCCGGCTGTACTTTCAACCGTTGCATCGCCTCATGCAGCCACCGGAAACGGGCTTCGTGAAAATAACCTCTCAACCCGCTGCTGAACAGGCGATCATTATAAGATTTCTTCTCTTTAGGTTCGATGAAAGTAACCGGCATACAGCGCGAAAAGTTTTAGAAGAAACCATTCTTGAAGATGTTCTATTTCATCAAAGTTCGTCCCGACATTTAGGAACAAAAACGTTCTATTGGAATACTGCAAGAACCAAAGCTAACATTCCGACAGAACGCTTTTATTTCCACCTGTTCAAAAACGGAAACATCATCACCTCTTCAGCTGCTCCTCTTTTTTCCAAGTCTATTCCTGATAAACAATCCCATGTGTTTAAAGCGACCCCTTCAAGTGAGCAACTCTTTTTTCGTCTGGCAACGTTTTATGGATGATTGATAAGTGTCAATATTTTCGGTAACCAGCGTATAGCGGATGGCGTCTTTATATTTCTTGATTGCTTCATCGTAGTTGCCACGCAACTCATTCATAATGCCATATTCATTGTAGATAGAAGCTTTGTCAACGCCGGGCACGTCGAGCGCTTTGGTTAATAAATCTTCCAGTTCTGTCCACCGGTTCATGGTTGATAAAACGGCAGCATAATTTAAATATACAGGCGTGTACTCCGGTTCGTACTGCAGGCACTTTTGATAAAACTCTGCGGCTTTGCTTTGGTTGCGGTATTTTGTGTCGTACAACCACGCTAAATGGTTGTAGGCTTTTCCATATTCAGGCGCATCCGCCAGTATCGCTTCAAGGGTTTGCATGGCATCAGCATAATTGCCTTCTTTTATTTTGGCATCTGCTTCATAAAACAAGTCATCCAATTTCAGTTTTTCAAAAAATTCCATAACGCTTTATTTAAGTGAGTTAATTTTTTTCTTTCGATGCCAAATCTGCACCAAAATTTATCAATTCAAAAGCAAACCATTGCCATCATTTCCGCAGCACAGCAGTTCATAAAAATAACGAAGCAAACTTTATTACCCATAACATTTAGCTACAGTAATCATTTCTTCATATATCAAAACGAACTTCCTATACACAAATAAAACTTATTTGAACTCATACCCAATGTCTCTTCTGTAATACATCCCTTCAAAATAGATATCTTTCAACACCTGCAGCGAATGAGCCACTGCTTCGCCGATTGTATCGCCATACGAAGACACTGCCAGTACGCGTCCGCCGTTTGTTACAATACCATCTCCTTCTCCCCTTGTTCCTGCATGAAACAAGAGTGAGCCATGCGATTTATAAGTATTGAAATGAATGGGTATTTCCTTTTGATAAGAACCCGGATAACCTTTGCTCACCGCCATCACGGTAGCGCAGCAGCGGCTATCATACTGGATAGAAACAGTGTTCACGTTTCCATTCTCAACCGCGAGGAACAATTCTACCAGATCATTTTCTAAACGTGGCATCACCACTTCTGTTTCCGGGTCGCCCATGCGACAGTTGTATTCAATCAGGAACGGTTCATCATGCACATTAATCAACCCAAAAAAGATAAAACCTTTATAAACCAGATTCTCTTTGCGCAAGCCATCAATGGTAGGCTGAATAATCTTTTCTTTCACTTTAGTCATAAAAGAAGAAGTAACAAACGGCACCGGGCTTACACAACCCATGCCGCCGGTATTCAATCCGGTATCACCTTCGCCAATGCGTTTATAATCTTTTGCATGACCGATGATCTGATACTCATTGCCATCCGTTAGTACAAACACACTGCATTCAATGCCTTGCAAAAACTGCTCAATCACCACTTTGGAAGACGCTTCACCAAACTGCTTATGAAGGATCATTTCTTCAAATGATTGTAAAGCATCTTCTGTGCTTTCGCAGATCACAACACCCTTGCCTGCTGCCAATCCATCTGCCTTCAACACAATGGGCAAGCTATGTTGTTTGATGTATTGAACGCCCAACTGATAACTGCTTTCATCAAACTCTTCATACGCCGCTGTGGGTATGCCGTGCCGTTGCATAAAGCGTTTCGAAAAAGCCTTGCTGCCTTCTAATTGCGCCGCTTTTTCCGAAGGACCTATTACGATGCCTTTCCACGCATCAGGCTGCTGAAAATAATCATACACCCCTCTCACCAGCGGCTCTTCAGGTCCCACCACCAGCATGTCTATCTCCTTCTCTTTACAGAAGTCATTAATCGCACTAAAGTCATTTATATTCATGTCAACATTGCTTCCGCACTGCGCGGTGCCGCCATTGCCGGGCGCAATAAACAGTTCGCTGCAAAGCGGGCTTTCTGCCATCTTCCAGGCCAAAGCATGTTCGCGGCCACCGGCACCAAGTAAGAGTATCTTCATAGAGCGTTGTATAAAAGGCTGCGAAAGTAAAATTTAACCTGTAACTATTTTTTCCTGTACTTTGAGCGCAACATAAAACTTACTTTCATGACGGCAACTGCTTCCACTAATGCAAAGCACCCAAGAGGCTTATATGTATTGTTTTTTACCGAAATGTGGGAACGTTTTGGATACTATCTCATGGTCGGTATTTTCTTCCTGTATCTTACCGATACCATTGGTAATGGAGGCCGGGGCTTAGATACGACAGCAGCTGTAAGCATCGTGGGTAGCTATGTTGCTTTGATTTATTTGTCGCCCTTCATTGGCGGACTGATTGCCGACCGCTATCTGGGCTACACAAAATCTATTTTTCTCGGCGGAAGTTTATTAGCCCTTGGCTATTTTTTAATCGCTCTTAACGGCAGCGATGCGGTGATGTATCTGGGATTGTTTTCTGCCATTGTGGGAAATGGTTTTTTCAAACCTAACATCAGCACTTTGCTGGGCAATATTTATAATCGTCCCGACCTGAGACCGAAAAAAGATATTGCTTATAACATCTTTTATATGGGTGTGAATATCGGCGCCTTTATCTGCAATTTTGTGGCGGCTTACCTGCGCAATAATTATTCCTGGGGAGCTGCGTTTGCAGCAGCAGGCGTGGGTATGGTGTTGAGTTTAATAATACTTGCCTTTGGTTTGAAACACATAAAATATGCTGATATAATAAAGCCCGCTCGCGAAGGTGATATGTCTATCGGGCAAATTACTTCCAACGTGTTCTTGCCCGCCATCGTAGCCGGTATCATCGGATGGTTTATACCCGGCAACCTGCTGGGTTCTGACTCCAACGATGCGTTTATTTTCGCCTGTGTGCCCATCATCTTTTTTTATTTCCGGTTGATGTATCGCGCCACGGGTTTTGAACGGAAACGCATCAGTACGCTGCTGATTTTATTCGGCGTGTCCATCATCTTTTGGAACATCTATAATCAGAATTCTACCGCGCTCACCATTTGGGCGCAAACCTATACGGATCGCGAAGCGCCTAAATCTATCGAGCCTGTATTAAAACCGTTTGGTTTCCTGGAAACAGTAAGCACAAAGCCCACCGAAGTGCCGGTGGTTGATAACCAGTTTCGCGCGCAGGCAGATGCCAATGGAAAAGTAATGACGAAGATGGGCACCGACCTTTATTTTCAAAATCTGCAGAAAGACAGATACCCGCCGCAGGGACAGGATTTAAAACTTCTTTCCACTGAAATATACCAGTCCATCAATCCCTTCTGGATTATTGTGCTCACACCGGTAGTGGTGGCACTCTTCGGGTTTTTGAAAAGGGGGGGTAAAGAATTGTCAACGCCGAGCAAATTTGCCTGGGGAACCCTCATTGCCGGCTTGTCTTCGGTGGTGATGGTGGCAGCGTGCTTGTCTACCAATATTTATCTCGACAAAGTATCAAGCTGGTGGATTTTCAGCAGCTATGGTGTATTTACCATTAGCGAACTATTTGTAAGTCCGGTGGGTTTGTCGCTTGTATCGAAAGTAGCACCGCGGCGAACTACCTCGCTGATGATGGGCGGATGGTTTATTACTACATCGCTGGGTGGAAAAATCTCAGGCATTCTGGCCGGCTTCTGGGATCAGTTTGATAACAAGGCCGTGTTCTTCGCTATTAGCGCGGTAGCAGCGATTGTTGCCTGCTTTTTACTGTTGCCACTCACCAAACGCCTGAATACGGTGGTAGAGGAAGCGGCAGCTTCGGATGATTAACAGAACATATCCTTTCCTGTTTTAACTGACTGTTGTATGATTGGTCTTGCCCTTATCTTGCTGCTTATCATTCTCGTTCTGTTGCTGTTGTTCAAAAGCAACACTTCCATGCGTTTGCAGCGCATGGAGCAAGACATGGCAGAATTAAAAAAGCTGCTATCGCAACGACCTGCCGAGCCACTAAAGCCACCCGTTGAAAAGACGGCAGAAGAACCGAAACCTATTCTTCCTATCCCTCCTAAAAAGGAAGAAGACTATTGGAAATCGGGTTTTGAAGTAACAAAAGAAACCACACCTTCTTTCAAAAAAGAGCAATGGCTGCCAAAGGAAAAACCAGCAGAAGAAAAAGCTGCTTTTAGTGGAGCAGAAGCAACCCTACCCAAGGAAGAAAGTATCACTTCTTCCTTACCCGTCTTTCCCTTGCAACCACCTCCTACTCCAAAGCCGCAAAAGCCTTCCTTCTTCGAACGCAATCCGGATTTGGAAAAGTTTATTGGTGAGAACCTGGTGAGTAAAATCGGTATCGCGATCCTTGTATTAGCCATTGGCTATTTTGTAAAATATGCGATAGATAATGAATGGATTGGAACCATCGGGCGTGTAGGTATTGGTGTAGCGTGTGGTGGTATCCTGATTGCGCTGGCGCACCGGCTTCGTAATGGATATCACGCCTTTAGTTCGGTGCTGGCCGGTGGTGGTTTAGCAGTTTTATATTTTACTATCACGCTTGCGTTTCAGCAGTATCAACTGTTTTCGCAAACGGTGGCGTTTATTATCATGATCGTCATCACGGTATTTGCTGTGTTGCTGGCATTGCTCTACGACCGTCAGGAGCTTGCTGTGATTGCTTTAACCGGCGGTTTTGCTGCGCCTTTTTTGGTAAGCACCGGAAGCGGCAATTATGTTACACTGTTCATTTATCTTATTGTATTAAACACCGGCTTACTAATCATCGCTTACCGAAAAGCCTGGCGCGTTTTAAACACAACCGCTTTTGTATTTACAGTTGTTTTATTCGCATCCTGGTTATACTCGTTGCCCTACACCGTACCAGCAATAACTTATCGGAATGCTTTTCTTTTTGCTACCCTTTTCTACCTTTTGTTTCTTGTTATCAATATTGCCAACAACATCAAAGAGAACAAGCAGTTTCTGGCTTTCGACTTTTCTATTTTGCTCGCGAATACAGGTTTGTTTTTTACCGCCGGTTTGTATTGCCTGCATGGAATGAAGGCTAATGAATACAATGGCTTATTCAGCGCCGCTATGGGTGTTTTCAACTTGGGTCTTTCTTATTTCTTATTCAGGAAACAGAGTCTTGATAAGAATGTTCTTTATCTGCTTATTGGCATCACGCTTACGTTTGTTTCGCTTACAGCGCCATTGCAATTGCAGGGTCATTTTATCACCTTGTTCTGGGCATCGGAAGCCGTGTTACTGGCCTGGTTATTTATCAAATCGAAAATCAAAATTATACAATATGCCGCGCTGATTATTTATGTGTGCATGTTGGTTTCGTTGTTGGGAGATTGGATTAATGTCTATCGCCTGATTAGTTTTTATACCAATACGCAAACGGCTTTACCAGTTATTCTCAATCGTGGCTTCATCACCAGCTTCTATGCTGCTGTGGCATCTTATCTTCTTTATGTCCTGCTTCGCAAAAACGAAAGCCAACTGTTGTTTGTAAAGGCTCCCTTCTTTCGCATCGCAGCACTTATCATTTTATTCCTTGCCGGTAATATCGAAATTAACTACCAGTTCGATTTTTATTTTACGGACGAGGTTGCAGCGTTGTACATGCAGCTCTATTCTTTCGCTTTTGTTTTGATTCTGTTGTTCCTTAATCAAAAAATAAAAGGTCCAGTTATCAATTTAAAGTGGCAAGTCATCCTGCTAGGAGGATGCACCATTGTTTATTTTCTGATGTTATCTCTGACTTCATATTCTCTTCACTTGCTATTGTCAAACCGAAGAGAGTATTCTCTTTTTCTTTTTGCTGCGCACTGGATTGTTGCGTTATTGGTAGCCGTAATTTTATACAGGTTGATTAAAATAGCAACAACACAAACTGCGGATAGAAAAAAGAAGCTGGCATGGCTGATGAGTATCGCTGTTGTTATCTTCCTTAGCGCTGAAGTTTACTTCCTCACGCTGCAATTGTTTTACACTACGCCACAAGGCGAAGAAGTGGTCAGCCGCGTGTTTGTAAAAGCAGTGCTGCCTGTGTTGTGGGGCTCCATTTCATTTGCCTTGATGTGGCTGGGCATGAAGCATCAATACAAGCCGTTGCGCATTATCTCGCTGAGTTTATTTTCTCTTACCTTGCTAAAACTGTTCGCTTACGACATCAGTAATATCCCTGTTGCCGGTAAAATAGTTGCGTTCTTTTGCCTTGGTGTATTGTTGCTGATTATTTCGTTTATGTATCAGCGATTGAAAAAAATTATTATTGAAGATGAAGCGAAGCCTCGCACGTAAGCTGTTGTTATTACTGTTTATTATCGCAGTAAGCAGTGGCGCTTTTGCCCAAAATCATTTTACTTATAAAGCTGGATTAGGCAACGTTGGGCAAAGCGGTTTTTATAACATTCCATTGTCTCCTTCCATCGTCGCGAAGTGTAAAAACGAGCTGGAAGACTTGCGTATTAGAGATGATAATGGTACTGAAGCGCCTTATCTTTTATACACTGAATCGGCGCAGCCAAACGCAGATGCATTTACAGAATTCTCGCTTTCTTATTCCGATGACCGCAAGACGATTTATATCAACAACATTTTGCCCAATAGTTTAGACAAATTATTTCTGCTTATTAAAAACAGCGAGGCACAACGTATAGCAACCCTAAGCGGCAGCGATGACACGACTCACTGGTTCATCATTAAAGAAAATATCATACTGCAGAACGAATACACAGCAGACAGCGATGCATTTGTGCAGTCCGTTTCCTTTCCAAAAAGCAGCTACAAATATTTCCGCATCACTATGCCTGGCAAAAATGTACTGCCACTGAACATTGTGAAAGCTGGTGTGTATCGCCATAGCTTCACTAGTAATATTTATGATACGCTTGCTTCGCCGCACATGGTGCAAAAAGACAGTTCTGATAAGAAGAGTTACATTTATTTATCGTTTGATGATAACTATTCCATTGACAAACTGGTATTTTCTTTTTCAGGCAGCAGGTATTACAAACGTCCTATTGTTTTGTATGATAAAAATACCGTCAGCTCTTTGTTGAGTACAGATACCATCTCTTCCCAAAAGCCCGCCGGCATTGACTTTGAAGCAAAGACCCGTCGTCTTTTGCTGGTGATTGACAATAAGGATAATATTCCGCTTTCTTTAGTAAATGTTACTGCTTTACAACTTCACACTTCGGTTACGGCATACCTGGAAAAAGACAAACGCTACGCGCTTTATTTTGGTGATTCATCTGCTCTTGCGCCTTCTTACGATCTGCAATATTTCAACGACAGCATTGGCAGCAACATCCTGCCTTTATCTGTGAGAAATATTGAAAAAATCAGTATTGCTTCAGCGTCGGAAACAAAAGAAAGCGGGTGGAACAAGTGGGTGCTTTGGGGTATTCTCATTGCAGTGCTCGGGTTGCTTGTTTATTTCTCACTTCGCATGATCCGCGACATTAATGGCACAAAAAACAACGATGCTCATTTATAACATTACCCTGAAAGTAGAATGGTCCGTGCATCCGCAATGGCTGTTCTGGATGCAAGAGGTTTACATTCAGCAAGTGATGCAAAGTGGTTGCTTCACAAAGCACCAGCTGGTGCGCCTGCTGGAGATTGATGAAGATGAAGGACCTACCTATGCCCTCCAACTCTATGCAGGCAGTTGGGAAGCTTACAATATTTACTTAGAAAACTTTCTGCTGCAAAATGAAGCGCTGGGCTACGAAACCTGGGGTGGCAGCCTGCTTTCTTTTGCTACGCTAATGGAGGTAATTGAATAAAAAGGAAGAAGCCAGAAGCCCTGCCGGCGCTGCATTTGAAGCGACTGAACCTTGCCGGATGCAACAGGAACAGGCTTTTAAGACGCATTGAAACTGCGTTGTTTTACGAAGCGGAAAATGGCAAATAGCCAAAACCCGCATTCCGCGCGGCTTTCAGCTAATTTTCCCTTTCTTCATTTTTAAGTAAAAATATTTTGCCGGATAAGAAAAGCGAATAAATTTGCCGCCACATTATCAATTAATTTAAACTAAACAACATGAACAAAGCTGAGTTGATTCAGAAAATTGCCGACGATGCCGGTATTTCCAAAGTGCAGGCAAATGCTGCATTAGATTCTTTCACAGACACCGTTGCCAAAACGCTGAAAGGCGGCGATAAGGTAACGCTGGTTGGGTTTGGTACTTTTTCTGTTTCAAAGCGCCAGGCACGCACCGGCCGCAATCCGCAGACCGGCGAAGCCATTAAAATCAAAGCTAAAAAAGTGGCCCGCTTTAAAGCCGGCAAAGAGCTGTCTGCTAAAATTTAAGTAAGGCTTGCTGTTAACTTTTCAAAAGCAGAAGACGATACCAACGCTTCTGCTTTTTTATACTTTAATTTGTAACTATTTAATCATTATAAAGAAAACAACATGGGAAGAGGAGATAAAAAAACTAAAAAAGGTAAGATTTTTAAAGGTTCTTTTGGAAAATCACGCCCGGCAAAAGCGGTAAAAAAAGCGGCGCCAAAGGAAGAAGAAAAATAATTGCTTTTTAGCCACAACGGTGCTAAGAAGAGAAGTGGCGCAGGGTCGTTATAACTGATTGCATCAACTTCTTTTTTGCACTTGGTGCGTAGCAAAATGCAGCCGGTTACTGTGTGTTAATTCAGACACGCAACAACCGGTTTTTTTATGGTGCTAAACGAACTTTTTTCCAGCTGTCATCCGGCTGCAAACGATATTCAATCCTGTCGTGCAGGCGGCTGCTTCTGCCTTGCCAGAATTCAATGCTGACGGGCTTTACGCGGTAGCCGCCCCAATGCTGGGGTCGGGGTATGCCGCTTTTCATTTCGCTTGTATATTTTTCCACGTTGTCTTCCAGCAGGTGGCGGCTTTCGATCACTTCGCTCTGTGGCGACGACCATGCCCCGATGCGGCTTCCCACAGGGCGGCTACTGAAATAGTCATCGCTCTCTTGCTCACTCACTTTTTCTACGTTGCCCTGCACGCGAATCTGTCGCTCCAGCTCTTTCCAGAAAAAGACCAAGGCTGCCTTTGGGTGAGCGGCTATGGCTTTGCCTTTTGCGCTGTTATAGTTAGTAAAAAAAACAAAGCCGCGCTCATCATAGTCCTTTAGCAGAACAATACGCGCTGAAGGCATTCCATCCAGCGCAAGGGTAGCCAGCGTCATTGCATTCACTTCATCTATATCGCTGGCGATAGCTTCGTTCCACCACCGGGTAAACTGTTCAATGGCATTATCCGCCACATCTTCTTCGTTTAAAGTTTGCAATCGGTAATCTCTTCGCAGGTCGGCAATTTCCTTGTTCATGCTGCAAAATTAGCTGCCGGGTTTGAACCTTAGATCACAAAGGCAAAGAGAACACAAGTAACACAGCGGTAGCGTTGTATTAATAGTGTAGTGCCCCCTGCAGCGACGCACGCACTATGTCGTCTATCCCACATTTAACAACTTGTTCTGATACTTCGGGATTATACATTGAATCTTTCTGATAACCCTTACTTTTAGCCCAATTCTTATTTATGGCGTTGAACCTGCAGACACTTCGCACACGTTTTATGACGGCTGTTGTTTTTGTTGTTGTCATGTTATCTGGTCTGCTGATTAATTACTATACTTTCTTTATTCTTTTCTCCCTTATTCATTTCGGCTGCTGGCTTGAATATCATAGATTGATTGGTAAAATAAATCCGGACTATCAGCCGGTGCCTTTGTTTTTAAAACTGGCTACTGCATTGCTTGGCTGGAGTTTGTTGTTTCTTTTTTCTAGAGACATATTATTTGTACAAGCGGGGAAATGGTTGTTCTTCTTGTCGTTCGGTTTAGTTGTATTATCATTACTCATATACCGCAAAGTTCTGACGCCGAAAAATGTTGGTTACTTATCACTTGGCTTATTGTATATATCAATCGCATGGACAGGTATAATTCAGTTGCGCAGCACATTATTACCGCCTTCAACAGATGGCAGAACCATTCCGCTGATATTAATTGCATCCATCTGGATTAATGATACCATGGCCTACATTGTTGGCTCGCTCATTGGCAAAACACCTTTTAGTTCTATTTCGCCCAAAAAAACCTGGGAAGGCACAACTGGCGGGGCTTTGCTGGCAGTCATCGTTATCACTGCCGTAGGATATTATGGGTTTCATTTACCCCCGATTCATGTGTTCTTTATTTCGCTGATTGCTGCCGTTGCGGGAACATTAGGCGACCTGCTGGAAAGCAAGCTGAAACGGATGGCAGATGTAAAAGACAGTGGACAAATCATGCCGGGGCACGGTGGTTTTTTAGACCGCTTCGATTCACTATTACTGGCAACGCCTTTTGTGTGGTTGTATATATGGCTGGCAGTGTAAGCCCGCTATCATCCAACGCTTATCTTTGTCGCCTCATCATTGTTTACGCTGAATGAAAATTCATAAAGAAGGTTATCGTTCTATTGCTGTTGCTGCTCTGTTGTTTGGAATCATCAACCTGTTTTCTTTTCATTATCTGGGTATAAACTACGAGTGGCTGGCGCTGCTCTTTTTTATCGTTACCTTACTATTATTCCTGTTTATTATTTCTTTCTTCCGGTTACCCAACCGTTCCCTGTCTATTCACGACAACCAGATTATCTGTCCCGCAGATGGCAAAGTGGTGGTGATAGAAGAGATTATGGAGGAAGAATTTTTTAAAGACCGGCGCATACAAGTGAGCATTTTTATGAGTCCTGCCAATGTACATGTGAACCGCAACCCCATTAGTGGTGATGTGCTTTATAGCCAATATCACAAAGGCAAATACCTGGTGGCCTGGCATCCAAAGTCATCCACCGAAAACGAGCGCCACAGCGTGGTAATTGAAAATGAAAACGGGCAGTTGTTGGTAAAACAGATTGCCGGCGCGCTTGCCAAGCGCATTGTAAATTACCTGACGCCGAGCATGGCAGTAGCGCAGGGCAATGAAATGGGCTTTATCAAATTTGGCAGCCGCGTAGATGTATTGCTGCCATTAGATGCCGACATTAAAGTTCAATTGAACCAGAAAGTAAAAGGCGGTGTAACGGTGCTGGCGACGTGGTAATTTTTATACGCGATGTTAGAAGTGAGAGGTATGACGTTCGTCAATGCGCGATATGAAGCAATCTATTAGACTGCGGAGAAACTTGTTTTTGAATAGTGAATGGTGAAAGAATAACGCTAACCGATTTATGACTTACAGGCAGCATTTCCCGAAATGTAGGGACAAGAGGCGGTTCATAAAACTTGCTTTATTTAAAGCTCAACCCAGCCGCTAAAAATTATAACATATCAATTTCATCAAACAATTATTTTTGTTGAGTTTACGCTATTTGTCATTGAAAAAATTTTTGTAAGCAGCAAGGATGAATAATACTTACACCGACCTCGTGCATCAGACCTTTCACTTTCCGCAGGAAGGCTTTGAAATTGGTGATAACGGATACCTCGAATTTAACGGACTGAACCTGAAACCGCTGATTGAAAAGTATGGTACGCCTATGAAGCTGACCTATCTTCCAAAGATTGGTCACCAGATCAACAAGGCAAAAAAGATGTTTGAGAATGCCTTTAAAAAGCATAAGTATGAGGGCAAATACTTTTATTGCTATTGCACCAAAAGTTCGCATTTTTCTTTCATTGTAGAAGAAGCATTGAAGCACGAGATTCATCTCGAAACTTCATATGCTTACGATATTGAGATCATCAATCGGCTGTACGAGCGGAGGAAAATCAATAAAGATATCTTTATCATCTGCAATGGCTATAAGCAAAAGCCTTATACGCAACGCATTGCCAAGCTGATCAACTCCGGCTTTAAGAACGTGATTCCCATCTTAGACAACAAAGATGAATTGCAGGCTTATAAGCGTAGTGTAAAACAGCCTTTTAAACTCGGCATTCGCGTGGCAGCAGAAGAGGAGCCAAGCTTTCCTTTCTATACCTCCCGGCTTGGTATTCGGCCAAGAGATATTCTTGAGTTTTATGTGGATGAAATTGAAGGCTACGAGAGCAAGTTTCAATTGAAAATGCTGCATATTTTTTTGAACAAAGGCATCAAAGACGATATCTATTACTGGAGCGAGCTGAACAAAATCATCAACCTGTATTGCCAGCTAAAGAAGATTTGTCCTGAGCTGGATTCTATCAACATCGGCGGCGGCTTTCCCATTAAGCATTCGCTGGGTTTTGAATACGATTACCAGTTTATGATTAACGAAATCGTAAGCAATATTAAAAAAGCCTGCAAGCGAACCGGCGTGCCGATGCCAAATATCTACACCGAGTTTGGCTCCTATACTGTTGGCGAAAGCATGGCGCATATTTACAGCGTTATTGGTCAGAAGGCACAGAACGACCGGGAGAACTGGTACATGATTGATTCCTCTTTCATCACCACTTTGCCGGATACCTGGGGCATAGGCGAGAAGTTTTTGTTGCTGCCGATTAACAAATGGGACAATGATTATCAACGGGTGGTACTCGGCGGGTTAACCTGCGACAGCCATGATTATTACGATTCCGAAGAGCACATTAACGAAGTGTTTTTGCCAAAAGTGCAAAACGCCAATCCGAAAGAGGAAAAGCAAAATGCAGAACCTTTATATGTAGGCTTCTTTCATACCGGCGCGTATCAGGATCAGATTAGCGGATATGGCGGTATTAAACATTGTCTCATACCCTCGCCCAAACACGTGATTATCGAGTATGACAAGAACGGCAAGCTCATCGACTGGCTTTATGCTAAAGAGCAAACGGCGCAGAGTATGCTGAAGATATTAGGTTACTTATAAAATAAAAAACCGCTTTTAAAAGCGGTTTTTTATTTTATAATATCAGGATATAAATGCAAGCAAGGCAAATCTTACGGGTTAAAACAAACTCACCTTCTCTTTGCCCGAATACGTGAACGGCACATTAATGAAAATGCCTGCCTTGCCCACGCGCGTGGTTCCTTTTACATCTATCTGAATCTCGTTGTTGAACAACACATTCAGTGAATTTTTGTAAATATTCCGCATGTCTACCTGCATCTTCGAAGGCAGCGAAAACTCAGAGCGCTTCGCAATATGCATCGTGGTATCGAGCGTGTATTTACCTAAAAAGTTCTTGTTTACAAACACATCGCAGTCTACATGCTTCAGGTCTACGCCAAAGTTGTTGGGGTTGAAGTAAATTAAGCTCATTGATAGCGTGGAACGATCAAAACCTAAACTGTCTATCGAAAAATTTTGCACGCCGCGGTAATCAAAACCCTGCGGTTTTTTGCACGAAAACAAGAGCATCACAGCGAGCAGGCAAACTAACAAACGCATAAAGCAAATTTATCTGCAAAATAAGTCGGTTCGCCGTTTATCATCATATCTGTTTCTTTGTAAATTGCTAATGTTATCCAACCGTAAAGCAGCACTAATTGCTCTTTGCCTCTCTTATATTTGCCTGAACAAAAAAATAAATCACCAAAAAACAAAACGATGAAACTGTTTACGAGCCTCACTACTTTAGTGCTATGCTTGTTGGCTATTGGCAGCTATGCACAATTGGAAGGTGCTAAAGAAGTGTATGAATCACCCAAACTGAAAACTGAAATTCCGAAGCACAAGACGGTGGCTATTTTGCCATTCAGTGCTTCCATTGTGTACAAGCGTCCGCCCAAGAACTATGACGCCGATGCCAACAAAGGCGAAGAAAAAACACTTTCTACTAACCTGCAGTCTTCTATGTACACATTCCTGCTCAGAAAGGGCGACGATTATTCCTGCTCTTTTCAGGATGTGGAGCGCACCAATGCTTTGCTAAAACAATCCGGTGTGTATGATAAGCTGGATGAAATGACGCAGGATTCGCTTTGCAAAATCCTTAAGGTAGATGCCGCCATCAAATGCAAATATGTGTATGAGAAAACGGCAAGCGAGGGCGGTGCAATTGCTAAAACTATTTTGTTTGGCGGCATTGGCAGCAAGACCGGCAGCGGCGGATTAACCATGCAGATTTATAATGGCAATGACGGAGACCTGCTGTGGCGTTTTTATAAAGCCATGAACGACGATGTATTCAGCTCTACCGACCAGCTTATCGAGCGCATGATGCGCAAAGTAGCCCGCAACTTTCCGTATAGTAAATAGCCGGTATAAGATACAAGGTATAAGCTGCAAGCAACAAGCTGAAAAATACAGAGCAACAAAACAGCCATTTGGGGACAGAGGTCAGTAACTACGGTTAAGGGTCTGTTGCGACGCTCCGTTCAACGTTCTGAAAATAATTGAGCTTTTATTCAAGCGGATGTTTTTTAATTGAAAGGACGCGGAATTGTTTAACGCTGTTAGGGTTTTGAACCCTGACAGCGTTTTGTTTTATAAACATTTCTCTGTGTAGCTTTTTATCATCTCATCAATCCCCAACATCTCCCCCAATCCCCGTCTTACTTTCCCTTCCACTCATTATTCCCCTCATCCGCATCTTCAAAAATGCCACCTTCAATCTTTGCCGACGCTACTTTTTTAGCAGAAGGGATAAGCACTGCCGCCGCTTTTTGGTTTCCGCTCCACACTTCAGAAGTCTGGTGCAACGTTTCTGTGCTGCCATCGCTGTATGTTACCATCAGGTCAAACGGTGCTACATAGCCGCCTACGTTTTGAATGTATGCGGTGCTGCTCTTTTTGTTGTTTACCACGTTCTGCAATGCCAGGTCTATGTAACCGTTAGAAGAATACCAGTTGCTCCAAAACCAGTTGAGGTTTTTGCCCGACATATTATTGAAAGTGAAAAAGAAATCCCACGGAATAGGATGCCTGCCATGCCAGCGATCCATGTATTCAAGCAGGCATTTTTTAAACAGCGTATCGCCCAGCATATCTTTTACGGCCAAGTAGCCCAGCGCCGGTTTTCCATACGCATTATTGCCATAGCCTTCGCCGGTCATCGCGTTAGCAGGTGTAATAATCGGCAGGTCTTGTTCGCTGCTGTTGTCGTTAATCCAACCATCTATACGAAACTGTTTGAAGAACCCATCGGCGGTTTCTTTTCCTAAATCATTGATGCCAATAAGATACTCGAAAGTAGTTGCCCAGCCTTCATCCATAAAGGGGTAGCGGCTTTCATTGATGCCCATATAAAATGGCATCCAGGTATGCGCTATCTCGTGCTCGGCCACAAAACGGGTAAATTCCAGCTGCGGCGTATGGCTGTCGTTAATCATCATCGGGTATTCCATATCGGCTTGCCCCTGCACCGCTGTCATCTTCGGATAGGGGTAAGGCTGTCCCGGCCAGTTTTTCGAAAGCCAACTCAGCGCATGGTTACCGAATTGCACCATCTGGTGAAAGTCCTGTGCGGTATCATCATATGCCGCCTGCATGCTTACGCGGCGGTGTGTTATATCATCTACCACCACGCTGGCGGCATCCCACACATAATGGTCGCTAATGGCAAGTGCTACATCCGGCACGCCGGTAGCGCTCCAGTGCCAGGTATTCATCCTGTTGGCAGCGGTTACTTTTTTGCCCAGCATTTCCTGCAACGTAGCAATATGAACGGTTGAGTCCGTTATCATGGCTTGCTGCAAACGCTTTACATATTCAGGCTGTAGCACGGCGTCGGCGTTCTGCAGCATACCGGTTGACCATACCACATAGTTCTGCGGCACGGTTACATTTAAAGTATAGTCATTAAAGTCGCTGTAAAATTCCTGCAGATCGGTAAAGTTGGTTTTGTCCCAACCATTATAATCGTCGTACACCGATACACGCGGGTAGAAATAAGCCAGGTATAAAGTGGTGGAATCCAGCATTCCTTCCCGCCCGCTTTGCACCGACAAATCGTAATGCCAGGCAATGCTGAGCTTTACAGAATCCTTGGGGTGCAGGGGAGAAGGCACGGGCACTTCATACCAGGTGTTGTGATAACCATCTTCCTGCCAGGGCAACGCCAAACCATTCACACTAAAAGAATCTATGGTAACGCCGCTGGTAAGATAATCAGCACCAGCAGGTGAAGCGCGCACCGCGCCGGGTTTATGAATGTTGGCAATAACGCGAATGACAAGGCTTTTCAATGTATCGGGGCTATTGTTAATATAGCTAATTGTTTCGCTGCCCTTAACAGTGCGGCCCGGTGGCATTGCGGTGAGACTGATGTTGTAGCGGCCATAGTTCTGCCAGTATCTGCCACCGGGTCTGCCGTCTGAAGAACGGGTTTCGTTGCTGTAGGCCTTTTTTATGTTGCGCGGCATATATAAATCCTGCGATTGAACGGAGAGACCAGCCATTATGACGATCATCATTAATAAACTTCTTTTCATAAACGCTTTATTCAGGTTGCTAACTTAAAACAAACCGGCTTGCCGTTTTCTTTTTTATGATGAAGCCGGGCTACTTATTTGAGTTATATCTTAATTTGAGAAATTAGATTGGCACACAGTCGCCTGATTGATTTAAGATGAACAATAAGAAGGGCACACCGACACGTCGGGACAAATTTTGCAGAAAGACGTGCCAGTTTTTAAACTGAGATGCTACTCATTTCCTGCTTGCCTCCGTATAGAAGTATAAAAACCTGTTTAGTTCCTGACAGGCTGTCGTAAATCTATGTCGACATGTCCGCAATGCAGTTGAAATGCATTGCAATGCGGTTGAAACGGTTCGCAATGCAGTTGGAATGGTTTGCAATGCAGTTGGAATGGTTTGCAATGCGGTTGAAACGGTTCGCAATGCAGTTGGAATGGTTTGCAATGCAGTTGGAATGGTTCGCAATAGAGTTGAGACGGTTTGCAATGGAGTTGAAATAGTTTGCAATGGAAGTGGATTTGGATTTGCACCCGGCTAAAGCGCCACAGGCTAAAGCCATTCGATGTGCGATCCCGAAGTATCGGGACAGGTTGTTAATCCCGCCCTGCGGGAATAGGCTTGTGGAATGTACTATGTGGCAATTTCTGAGTGACATGCCGCTTTTTCAAACTGAGACACTACCTTTATTTGTATATATAAGCTTTGTATAAAGCAGAATTATTTATCGTTGCGCAGCAATAGAAAGCTATATATTTACATAGCAAGGCAACGAGATTCAAGAGTATAGCATCACCCCTGCCATTCATAAAAACTGCAAGCTCAAACGTAAATGAAAAAGATATTGCTTTATGTAATGTCGGTACTTTACTTACTGGCAGGCATCAATCATTTTCTCTCCACCCGGCAATATGTTGCTATCGTGCCCGACTGGCTGCCCTGGCACCGGGCTTTGGTTTACATCAGCGGTATTCTCGAAATAATCTATGGACTACTGCTTTTGCCCCGCTCTACGCGCCGGCTATCTGCACTGTTAATTATCTCGTTGCTGATTGCCGTATTTCCTGCCAATGTGCAAATGGCTTTCAATTACCACAAAGAAAAGAATCCACGTTTCTGGCTGACCGTGGCGAGGCTGCCACTACAGTTTGTGCTGATCTACTGGGCTTATGTTTATACAAAAGACGATAACAAAGAGGAGATTGAAAACAATGAGCAGTCATCCTCGCCTCCTGCCGGCTAATAGCTTCAACCCCTATTGATTAGCGCTGCTATTTCTTCCGGCGTTGATACTGCATCGACCACACCTTTTTCAATGGCTTGCTTTGGCATATAGGCAACTATCGCAGTATCGGGTCGCTGTGCCACGGTGTAGCCGCCGCAATGCTTTATTTTTCCCAGCCCTATTGTTCCATCTGCGTTGGCGCCGGATAAAAGAATGCCAACGGCTCTTCTCTGAAAAGCTTCCGCCACTGTTTCCATACATACATCAATGCTGGGGCGGCTGTAGTTAATTTTCTCCGATACATCCAGCGAAAGTGTCTCGTCTTTTTCTACCAACAGGTGGTAATCGGCTGGCGCGATGTAAATGCAGCCGGGCTTAATTTTTTCTTTTTCCTCAGCTTCTTTTATGTGCAGGGAAGAACGAATGGAAAACAGTTCGGGCAGCATAGATTCCCATGAATTTTTTCGATGCAGAACAATAATCATGGCGGTTTGCTGCAGTGGCTGCAACCGGGGCAGGATAGCCAGCAATACATCAAGACTGCCGCTGGAGCCGCCGATGACGAAAAGCTTTCTTACCCTATCTTCCTCCATATCTTTTCTTTTGCTTCTATTTGTTTAAAATGCTTGGCTGCCTTAGTGAAGCGTAGGGTCTCTTTGGTTCCCAAGGCTAAGAAACCCAGCGTTTCAAGGCTGTTATTAAATAGCTGGATAACGGTATCCTGCAGCTCTTTGTTAAAGTAGATAAGCACATTGCGGCACAGGATCAACTGAAACTCATTAAACGAACCATCCGACACCAGATTGTGCATGGCGAACACCATCTTGCTTTTCAATTCATCGTTCATGCGGGCGCGGTCGTAAGTGGCCGTGTAATACTGACTAAAAGCTTGGGTGCCGCCTGCCTGTATGTAGTTTTCCGAATACAGCTTCATGTTGTTCAGCGGTATAATGCCCTGCCTTGCTCGTTCCAGCACTTCCTGGTTAATGTCCGTTGCATAGAGCACCGACTTGTGCAGCAGGTTCATTTCCTTCAGCAGGATTGCCATCGAATATACTTCCTCACCGGTAGCGCAGCCTGCGTGCCAAATTCGTATGTAGGGATACGTGGCTAACTGCGGCAGCACCGTATTGCGCAGCGTTAAATAAAACTGCGGGTCGCGAAACATCTCCGTTACATTCACGCTGATAGATTCTACAAAGCGGTTGAGGTACGAAGCATCGCTACGCAGCTTATAACGAAGTTCGGCAAACGAAGGAAACCGGTCTATAGTGAACAGGCGGTTGATGCGCCGCTTCACCGAAGCTTTAGAGTAGTTGGTAAAATCGAATCCGTATAGCTCAAGCGCATCCGCCAGTAACTGCTCTACGTGCTCATCTGTAATTGTTTGTTCTTCTGATAGCGTCTGTTTTATCTGCATGGTTTCACCTCCTCCCTACAAGCCAGCCGGGTTTTAGAAACGGCATATACTTCTTTGTATAAACTGTGCTTTTCACCATCGTGTTAAACAAGTTTAAAACCAAAATAGAGGGAAGCCGGATAAAATTCGTTCGCTACTTTTGCGCGCTGAAAAAACGGGCGCTATGCGGGATAACTTCGGTTGCATAACGGAAGCAGTTTGAAGGATAAAAACATCACCTGAAACCGTTGCCCGATTTGTAAAGATGTTGTTGCAGTTAACAAGGATGGCAAAATGAATCATCCGGCTCCATACAACATTCTACACTAAACATTGTACATCTAACATCAAATATTATTATGTCGCTTCAAGCAGGTATTGTAGGCTTACCCAATGTAGGAAAATCCACTTTGTTCAATGCACTCAGCAATGCCAAAGCCCAGGCTGCCAATTTTCCGTTTTGTACCATCGAGCCGAATGTGGGTGTTATCACCGTTCCGGACGAAAGATTAATTAAACTGGAAGAACTGGTAAAGCCGCAGCGTGTAGTGCCTACCACCGTTGAGATAGTGGACATAGCCGGGCTGGTAAAAGGCGCCAGCAAAGGCGAAGGGTTGGGCAACCAGTTCTTAGGAAACATCCGCAGCACCGATGCCATTATCCATGTGCTGCGCTGTTTTGATGATGACAACGTGATACACGTGGATGGCAGCGTGAACCCGGTGCGCGATAAGGAAATTATAGACACTGAGCTTCAGTTAAAGGACTTGGACAGTGTTGAAAAAAAACTATCGCGCAGCGAAAAACAAGCGCGCACCGGCGGTGATAAGGAAGCCGCGCGCGGGCTGGAAGTGTTGCAGGCATTAAAGTCGCATTTAGAGCAAGGCAAGAATGCGCGCGCCTTTGCCGTAACGCCGGAAGACAAAGCCAAGTTTGTAGATGATTTGTTTTTGCTCACAATGAAGCCCGTGATTTATGTGTGCAACGTAGATGAAAAATCAGTAATTACCGGCAATCAGCATACAAAGGCTGTTGCAGAAGCAATTAAAGACGAAAAGGCCGAAATCCTGCTTATTAGTGCAGCCATAGAAAGCGAGATTGCGGTAATGGAAAGCTTTGAAGACCGGCAAATGTTTTTAGAAGATATGGGGTTAAAGGAAAGCGGCGTGGCAAGGCTCATTCAGTCCACATATTTTTTGCTTCATCTCGCTACTTACTTTACGGCCGGTGTGCAGGAAGTGCGTGCCTGGACCATTACCAAAGGCATGCTGGCGCCACAAGCTGCCGGTGTGATTCACACCGATTTTGAAAAAGGCTTTATTCGTGCAGAAGTGATTAAATATCTCGATTACGTTCGTTTGGGTTCAGAAGCCGCCTGCCGCGATGCGGGCAAACTGGCCGTACAGGGAAAAGACTACGTGGTGGAAGATGGAGATATCATGCACTTTCGGTTTAATGTGTAGGTAAGAAAAAGTAAAAAAAGAGAATGATAAATGATACATCATTCTCTTTTTTTACTTTTTATTTTTGAATTTTAATTTTCACTCATGCCGCTTCAACGCCATATTTCGCTCCAACCTTACAACACTTTCGGCATTGAAGCTTACGCCAATTATTTTGCTGCTTTCTCTTCTGTAGATGAATTGAAAGAAACCCTTCATCAATCCGATCATTCTCTCCCGCTTCTTCTACTTGGTGGCGGCAGCAATCTTCTTCTTACAAAAGACTTTGATGGCGTTGTGCTAAAAAATGAACTGCGCGGCATTCGCCCTGTTCGCGAAGATGATGAGCATTATTATGTGCAGGCGGCGGCAGGGGAAAACTGGCATCAACTGGTACTCTATTGCGTAGCGCACAACTATGCAGGCATGGAAAATTTAAGCCTCATTCCCGGTAATGTTGGCGCCAGCCCCATGCAGAACATTGGCGCTTATGGCGTGGAATTAAAAGATGTGTTTTACGAACTGGAGGCTTATGATCTGCACGAGAAAGTAATTACAATTTTTACAAAGGAAGATTGTCGGTTTGGCTACCGCGAAAGTGTTTTTAAACATGAGTATAAAGGGCGATTTGTTATCTTGAATGTTACGTTTGAGCTTCGCAAGCAGCCCGTCTTTCATACCGAGTATGGAGCTATGCAAGCAGAACTGGAAAAGATGAAAGTTTCCGAACTATCTATTGCCGCCATTTCGCAAGCTGTTATTAATATCCGCAGCAGTAAGTTGCCCGACCCGAATGTAATTGGAAACGCAGGTAGCTTTTTTAAAAACCCAACCATTGATAATGAATTGTTTTTTTCATTGAAAGAAAAATATCCTAACCTCGTTGGCTATGCAACTGATGACAACAAAACCAAGTTGGCCGCCGGCTGGCTGATAGAACAATGTGGATGGAAAGGCTATCGCGATGGTGATGCCGGCTGCTACGATAAACAGGCTTTGGTATTGGTGAATTATGGCAATGCAAAAGGAAGTGATATTTACCGGTTATCGCAACGGATTATTGATAGTGTTGATGATAAATTTGGCATAATGCTGGAACGAGAAGTGAACCTTTACTAACTGAAAACTAACGTTTGTAACTGAAGAAATCATTAAATAACAAAACCCTCACCTCAAAGCTTGCCTATATGAAGTAACTTGCCCTCGTTCCTCAAACAGTATTTCTCAATTTTTAATTATTCGCCTTGGCTATTATCCTCATCGCATTTGTTGCCCACTGGTACTTGTCCCTGTTTACGCAAACCTTCTTTTTACATCGTTATGCTGCCCACCGTTCTTTTACCATGAGTAAAGGTTGGGAGAAGTTTTTCTTTATTCTTACCTGGCTCACACAGGGTTCTTCTTATTTAAGCGCAACCGGTTATGGCATTATGCACCGTATGCACCATGCCTTTACCGATACGGCAGAAGATCCGCATTCTCCCCTTTTCGATAAGAATTTTTTCTCTATGATGTGGCGCACCAAGAATGTGTATTCGGATATTCTGGATGGCACAACAAAAGTGGAACCCCGCTTTACTAAAAATGTTCCGCGCTGGACCAGCTTCGACAAGTTCGCGCATTCTTATTATTCACGCCTCTTATGGGTGGGTTTATATATTGCTTTCTATGTAGCTTTTGCGCCATCTGCCTGGTGGTTTTTATTGCTGCCTATTCATATCACTATGGGACCGGTGCATGGCGTTGTTATTAATTGGTTTGCGCATAAATATGGTCATGTAAACCATGAAACCGACAACACGTCCAAGAACTTATTTAAAATAGATTGGCTGATGTTTGGCGAAGGCTATCACAACAATCACCACGTATATCCTTCGCGCAGCAATTTTGCTTCAGAGAAGGGTGAATTTGATCCTTGCTACCCGATTATTAAATTCCTGAACTATACAGGTGTTATTAAAATGGTTAAGCCCGAAAAATCTTTGCCTGTTGTATTGCAGGTAAAACAAAATAACCTGGTGGCTGAAGAGGTGTAGCTATTAAAAATAATTACAACAATAAAAAAGAAGCAGTGAGTGAAAACTTGCTGCTTCTTTTTTTTATTTTCACACCCATCAAAAAAATCAGCTTTATGGAAGATGAGGAATTCAATTATCAGTCTTATGAAGAAAAACGGAAGGCAGCAGATGAGAACATGAAAAAAGTGGAAGCGGAGACCAGAAACTGGCTGGAGACAAATGAGAACATCAAAACCTATTTCAATAGGTTTGGTAAATACTGGGCAGATGATTTTGTGAAAGGATATCCGGTGTTGAAAGCCCGTTTCATGCGGTATGGTCATGAACTTGGCGACCAGCCGGAAAAACACCAGATTGCTTACTTGGAGAAAGCAGCAGAAGCGCTTGCCATCATTCAATTAAAGAAGCTCTTTGATGTCATGTGCCAGTGGGACGCCAATCTGCTGAAACTGGATGGCATTGACTGTAGCTGGGATTTTCTTCCCTGGGAAGAAGATATTTTCAACTGTCCTTTTATTAGTCCTGTAACGGATGAAGATGTGAAACTCTATCTGCAGTTTATGGATACTGAGGAGTGGGATAAACACACAGAGGTGATGCTGATACATTATGAGTCGTACCGGGATGAAGATGCAGAGTATGACAGGATACCAGCCTGGTTTATATTTGAGAACGATCACTCAGGGAATGATAAATATCTGCAGTTGCCAAAGGAAAGAACTGAAAAAGAAGAGTTTTACCGGGGCTTTTGGTTTAAAGAGCGGGATGCAGAATTTGAGAAGAAGTATGAAAGCGGCGAACTGAAGCGCCATGTGCCTGATGAACGACCACAGATATCCATTCATAAATATACGGATGTGGAACGCTTTATTCAGGAGCATGAAGGCAAAGATGTGTTGATTGCGTTCAGAAAGTATTATGATTATTTCACTGAACAGCTTATCAGGGAAGATCCCGACGATGAAGAAGATGGCTGGTTAAATGAACAGGTTGACAGCATCATTCATCACCTGACGGGTGTAAAAGAGAAAATACCTATCGAAGCAAATGACGACTGGCGGGAGGGCTTAATTGAAGCTTTTGAGGCTTATGAAAGAAAACAGATAAAAGAAGCGCTGCCTTATGCATACAGTGATTATCAGATGAGGCGTGAGTTAAACATAGACACAGCCGATCAAAAGAAAAAGAGCGACAATGCCGAGCATGCAAGATTCAGGCGTGAGCAAATCCTGCGTGGCAGAGAACTGAATGGTGAGCCGCGCGACTTCAATTTTTAAACAACAAAGAAGAAAGTTATAGTTTAATGGCTCAGCTTCATTTTGCCCAGTTTATGCAAGGCGAAGAACACTGTTGTCATGTGCATACTCTGGATGATTTCGCCGCGCAAAACCATCTCTATAAATTCATTCAACGGCACCACGTAAACTTCTATTTCCTCGTTCTCATCAAAGGCTTGCTCGTGCGTTTTTACACCGCCGGTCAGCAAAAACATGTGCATCCAGTTGGCATTGGTGCTTGGGTTGGGCGAGGTTTTGCCTAAGTATTCCACCGTGTTAAATGTGTAGCCTGTTTCTTCTATAAACTCACGGCGGATGGCGGCTTCAACAGTCTCGTCTTCTGCATCTACGCAACCGCCGGGTATTTCCATGCAAACAATCTGCAATGCCTGCCGAAACTGTTTTACCAGCACCACTTCATTTTCTGCTGTAATACCAACTCCCGTTACCCAGTTCGGATATTCAATTACATAATACGGGTCGGCAATGTTGCCATCCGGTTTCAGGCAGCGGTCTTTGCGTGCTCGCAGCCACAGGTCATTGAATATGTATTCCGACGACAAGGTTTTCCATCTTAGTTTATCGTCGTTTGTATGGTCTACCATTGCATTCTTTCTCTAAGTGATAAAATGTGTTGTGTATGATGTTTGCCATGCCACGCATACATACCCAGCAAGTGCCACAGCGTCATCTCCCGCTTGTGTTCGGGATGAAATACAGTGCGCATCCATTGCTCCTCGCTGAGATTTTTAATTGCTTCGTGCCACCGCTCATGCAGCGCAAAGAGCAATGTGAGAGAAATATTGATGGGTAAAGCTTTCACATCATCCAGTTTTGCCCATTCGCTTTCTTCATAAGGCTTAATGGATGGATTGTCTTCGGTCAATCCCAGCTTAAAACGAATGTAGGCATTCATGTGACTGTCGGCAATATGATGCACCAGCTGATGCACCGTCCAGCCGCCTGCGCGGTAAGGCGTCTGCAATTGCGCTTCGTCTAAATTATTTACAGCTCCTTCCACATCGGAAGGAAGATATTGTACATCGAGCAGCCAGTGCTTTTTTTGCGCTTCAGAAAAAGGCTGCGGTTCATATTTACCGATGGGATAGCGAATATCTTCTTGCATAATATTGATTGATAAATCTGGTGAACTGATTTGTATTCTTCTATCAACTCAAACGCCCGGTAATCATATCTATCATTTCTGCGAAATAGGAAAAGTAAAGTCTTCCCCAGATCGGTTGCTTTTGGAAGCGGATGGCTCTTTTTTCTTCTACATGATATAGCATCGCTATTTCAAAAGCGCTCCAGTGTTTCTTTGATACCTTTTCGCACCATTCTATAGCATCGGGCGTAAAATTGTTGCCGGCAATTAAGGCGATGGAACCGATACCCGACTGCAATCCCCGTGGCCAGCCTTTGTTATTCTTCAAAGCATAATTGAAACATTGTTTAGAGAAATCTTCGATCACTTCTCTCGTTACCAATGCTCCAGTTTCACCAATAAAAATAAATGTATTCAGTTGTGTAGCCATCCACGACCACTTGAACTTTTTGTTATAGCCGATGGTGCATGGAATGCCAGCCAGTGTATCTTTTCCGAAGTAGATATTTTCACTTTTCAATACGGTTTCTGGTGCTGTCATAACGGGTAGTATATGTAAACAAAATCAGTTTCTCATTTGCAATATTAAATCTTACAGCTTCAATTTGTTCTCGTTTTGTAACAATAAGTTTACACCTTTGCCATTGTTCATTTATCAAACCATAAAACAAAATATGATACAAGCAAAAGGTTATGCCGCACAAACACCCGAAACTGATCTCGCTCCCTGGAGCTTTGAAAGAAGAGAAGTAGGCGAACATGATGTGCAATTTGATATTCTCTATTGTGGCGTTTGCCATAGCGATTTGCACCAGATAAAAAACGATTGGTTTCCAGGCATCTTTCCAATGGTGCCCGGGCATGAGATTGTAGGCAAAGTTGCCAAAGTAGGTAGTGCCGTTACAAAGTATAAAGAAGGCGACCTGGTGGGTACAGGATGCCTGGTGGATAGCTGCCGTGTGTGCGATGAGTGCAAGCAAGGCCTGGAGCAATATTGCGTAAACGGAAGTTCACAAACCTACAACGGATTAGAGCAGGATAAGAAGACTCCAACCTATGGCGGCTATTCGAATACGATTGTTGTGCATGAAGATTTTGTGCTTCGCATCAGCGATAAACTGGATTTGCCCGCAGTAGCGCCTTTGCTTTGCGCCGGTATTACTACCTATTCGCCCTTGCGTTATTGGAAAGTTGGAAAAGGTCATAAACTGGGTGTTGTCGGCTTGGGTGGATTAGGACATATGGCAGTAAAATTCGGTGTTTCGTTCGGTGCCGAAGTAACGGTGCTGAGCACATCGCCCGGCAAAGAAGCCGATGCTAAAAAGTTAGGTGCGCATAAGTTTTTGGTTACGAAAGACGAAGAACAGATGAAAGCATCAAAAGGTTATTTCGATTTTATTATTGATACTGTTTCTGCCAAACACGATATGAATGTTTATCTCGGTTTGCTAAAGACAAATGGTGTGATGATTTGTGTAGGTGTCCCTTCAGAACCTTCGCCAATTGAACCTTTCAGTGTTATTGTAGGCAGAAAAAGCTTTGCCGGTTCGAGCATAGGCGGCTTGCCCGAAACACAGGAGATGCTGGACTATTGTGCAGAACACAACATTGTTTCCGACATTGAAATGATTAACATGAAAGACATCACGCCTTCCTATGAGCGCATGGTGAAGGGTGATGTGAAGTATCGTTTTGTAATTGATATGGCAACACTGTAGAATTGAATATTGAACGGTACTATTTTTAATATTGACCGGACTACTATTAAATCTTTAATAGTAGTCCGGTCAATTTCTTTATACTTCCCTGATAGTCTTTCCTGTAAGATTGATAAACACATCTTCCAGGTTCGCTTCTTTCACTTGTTTGGGGCGCTCAAAGCCGGTAGCAACAAGGTCATCAATCATCTGGTCGGGAGAGGCTAAGGCAATAATATTCCCGGCATCAATAATAGCAACGCGGTCACAGAGAATTTCGGCTTCATCCATGTAATGCGTGGTAATAATAACGGTAGTTCCCTGCTGCCGGATGTTGCGAATCAAATCCCACAAATTGCGGCGCGCCTGCGGGTCTAAGCCGGTGGTAGGCTCATCTAAAAAAATAATTTTAGGTTGATTGATTAACGTAACCGCAATAGAAAAACGCTGTTTCTGCCCGCCGCTAAGCTGCTTGTATTTGGCTTTGGCTTTATCGCGAAGATTGACGGTATCCAGCACTTCGAGCGGCTTTATCGTTTTATTGTATAAACCGGCAAACATATGGAGCAATTCCACCAGATTCAGGTTGGGATAATAACCTGCTGCCTGTAGTTGTACACCAATAATCTTCTTGATTTCGTCCGGCTGTTCATCCAGGTTAAAGCCATCCACCACCACTTCTCCGCTTGTCTTGGTACGCAGTGTTTCAATAATTTCCAGCGTGGTGGATTTGCCGGCGCCGTTTGGCCCCAGCAGACCAAAAATCTCACCTTCCTGCACCGAAAAAGAAATGCCTTTTACTGCTGTAAAATCGCCGTATCGCTTCACCAGATTGGTTACAGAAATAATGGGTTGGCTCATGCGGGCAAGTTACTTCTTCAACACAAATACCTGTGTGAAATAAATTACACCGTCGCTGTTTTGTGAAAAGCCAATGCCGGTGAGATTATAATCGCCTTCAATGTTGCGCTTGTGTCCCGGGCTGTGCAGCCACCCGTTTACCACTTCCTCAGCACTCATCTGCCCATACGCCACATTTTCTGCCGCCGCACTGATGAAGCCAATGGATTTTTTTACTGCAGCCACGCGGTCGTCAAAGCCTTCATGACCAAAAGGCGTTCGTCCCTTCATCATATTAATGCTATGCTGCGCTGCCTGTGCAGAAGCTACGTCAATCATTTGCAAGGGGGCTTTACCAATGGCTTTACGATGTTCATTCACCAGCCGCAAAATATCCTCATTTAATGTGGAAAGATTAGTGCGGTTATAGGCAGTGAGCCGTTGATGCAAATCTTTTGTTTGTGCGCAGGCGCTAAAACTGCCTATAATCAATAACGCTAATAGATGGATTAAAAATTTATTTTTCATAGCCAGTGTAAGACATTACTTCTGAAGATAAGTTTGATGAAGCAAATCCACTTTTCTGAATCTTGTTTCCTGGTGTGCTTGAACCTTGAGAAGCTATCTTTGTTTCCCTTCTTTCAACGCGAGAAAGACGATTTCATTATAAATGATTTGTAAATTAGACAGCAATCCACATGAAAGTTTTTAAGTTCGGCGGCGCCAGCGTTAACTCTACAGAACGGATACAAAACACCGAGAGCATCATCCGGCAATTTGGCAACGAGAAGCTCGTGGTTATTATATCTGCCATGGGCAAAACCACCAATGCCCTGGAAAAAGTAGCCGAAGCTTTTTATGCCGGCAATAAGGAAGAAAGCCTAACCTTGTTTGAGAAGGTAAAACAACAGCACATTACCACAGCAAAATATTTACTGGTAACAGGCTACCTTACTTGTCATGCGCAGCTCAACGATTTTTTTACCGAAGTAGAATGGCTGCTGCACGATAAACCTGCCAAGCCTTTCGATTATTACTACGACCAGATTGTTTGCGTGGGCGAGCTGCTGAGTACTTGTATCATTAGCCATTACCTGAATGAAAAAAAAGTAAACAATACATGGATTGATGTACGAGATATCATCCGCACTGATGACAACTTTCGCGATGCGAATATTGATTGGAACATTACACAGACCAAAGTGGAGGAAACTGTATTGCCTTTGTTCCAAACGGACAATATTGTAATCACGCAGGGATTTGTTGGCAGCACCGACGAAAACGAGAGCACCACGCTCGGGCGCGAAGGCAGCGACTTCACCGCAGCTATTTTTGCTAATGTGCTGAACGCCGAAAGCCTTACGATATGGAAAGATGTGGAAGGCGTGATGAATGCTGATCCAAGACAATTTACCGATGCGCAGCTCATCAGCGAACTAAGCTTTGATGAAGTGATTGAAATGGCTTATTATGGCGCGCAGGTTATTCACCCAAAAACCATTAAACCTTTGCAGAACAAAGGCATACCACTACATGTAAAAAGCTTTTTAGATACCTCACTTGCCGGCACTACTATCTCCAAAAGCGGTATCAAGCAATTGCCGCCAATCGTTATTATTAAAGAAAACCAGGCACTACTACATTTGTGCAGTCAGGATTTTTCTTTTGTTGGCGAAGCGCCCATGAGCCAGCTCTACAACATGTTTGGTCAACTGAAATTAAAGCCGAATCTCATTCAAACCGGAGCGATCAGTGTGCAGCTTTGTATGGATGATAAGAGTGATAAAGTAAGCCAGTTGGCAGCTGAAGCTTCGCAGATATTTGATGTGCAGGTAGAGCGTGATGTAAATCTTTTAACCATCCGCCATTTTACAGATAAAGTGGTGGAAAACATGCTTCGTAATAAAACAATTTTATTGCGACAGCAAACCAAAGAAACCGTGCAGGTATTGTATCAATAAAAAATCCCGGCCGAGGCCAGGACCTAATATTGATCTCTTGATATTGCTTTCTTATTAACCTATGCTTTCGGAACCAATACATGATCAATTACATGAATCACACCATTGCTTTGGTTCACGTCAGCAATCGTTACCATTGCTTTTCCACCATTGTCATCCCAAATCCAGATGCCGCCTTTTTTATCTAAGCTGGCATACAAATTAGCACCTTCAACTGTTTTTAAAGTGGCTTTGCCGCCATTTTCTTTAATCATCTTCTTTAAGTCTTCCGAACTGATTTTTCCGGCTACTACATGATACTTTAAAACACCTTGCAGCTTCTCTTTGTTTTCAGGTTTCAGCAGGTTATCTACGGTGCCTTTCGGTAACATATTAAATGCTTCGTTAGTAGGTGCAAATACTGTGAAGGGACCTGCACTTTGCAGCACATCTACCAGGTCGGCAGCCTTAACGGCAGCTACCAATGTAGTATGATCTTTCGAGTTAACCGCATTCTCTACAATGTTCTTAGTTGGGTACATAGCCGCACCGCCTACCATCTTAGTATCCTGTGCAAAAGAATGAGCGGAAATACATAAGGCAACGATTGCCAGCGAGAGTAACTTCTTCATAAAAATGGTTTTAATCAGGTACGGTAAATGATGAAAATATGGTTTGATGATTTTTAGTTTTTATGAAAGTTTAAGCTTTTCAATGTTACCTAACGATAGCTGAAAGCCTTGCCAGAATTGGGTTTCAGTAAAGAAGATTTTTTTTTGTGAACAACATGAAGTGTTGATAAAAATCAATGAACCGGAAGTTAACAAAGCAAACAAGAGGGTAAATAAAAATGAAGCGTCACAATATCTTAAGAGTGACTGTTGTGCTTTTTAATAAGCTTGCATAGTGGTAAATGCAAGTTCAAATTCAAACGGTAATCAGTGCTATTATTTGTTGTTTTTCGGTATGAAAATAGACTAATGATAAATATGCGATAAGCAAATTTATCTTATTGCATGCTTTATAATTAGAAGGATAAACGGGTATTTGTTGATAATAGGTTGAGCAAATGTTTATGCTTTTACCAACCTGTATTCATCAATAAAAAAATGAAAATTTTGTTATCTAAATCAAGATGGCTTACCAATTACATACAACTGGTCAAGATGCGGCGTCGGGCTGCCGCCGGCATTTTCAAGGGTGATGGCAAATGCATCTGCCTTAGCAAAATCAATCATCGGCTGCGGCACCTGGCGTGTATTAATCATGCCTGCACTAACGGGCTTGCCATCTACAATCGCCCATAACTGGTATTGCTTTCCCGCAGGTGCAGCTGGCAACGAAATGTTAGCCACATACACTTTTTTAGTAGAAGGGTTCCAGAAAATTTGCGCCAAAGCATCGGGCTTACCGGGCGCATGTGTAAGGTTAATTTTCTGATACGAAGTATCTTGGTATAAAGAGATGTTTTGACTCTGCGTCTGCACTTGCTGCTGCAGGTTAGTAATCTGCGATTGCAGGCGAGCCATTTGATCGTTGTATCTGTTGTTAGCGCCCACTAGATAAGCAATAATACCTGCACACGCAATCAAACCTACCACAGCGGCAACCATCATCAGGTTGCTGCGCTTTGCCGGCTGCAACATTGGTATCACCTTCGCGTCTTCCTGCATGCTGGCAATGGTAGCTTCGTTGTTATTATCAGAAACAGGAGTTGTTTCATCGGAAGTTCCCAGGGTGCTCAGCTTTGCAAACAGATCACTTTTTACAGAAAGGGAAGGCGCATCATCACTATCATCACCAACCCCTAACAGGGATTGCTCGATATGATTAATCTCTTCCTTTACTTCAGGGAAAATGTCTGCCAGTTGAGCAACTTTTATGTTGTCTTCTTCTGACAGCAAACCCAGAACGTAAAGTTCAAGATCACCGGACGATATGATGCAACTAATGTCCAAAACTAATTTGTATTCGGTTTAATTTTCGTTCGCAAAAATGAGATGGCGCTACGCATCCGCGTCTTCACCGTTCCCACTGGTATCATCATGATTTTTGAAATCTCTTCCTGCGTAAATCCCTTGAAGTAAGCAAGGTCTATCAGCTTAGCATTATCAGGCGGCAAAGAGGTTAACACTTTTTGCAAGCCGATATCAGAAATTTTAGTCTCATCCGCGCTACCGTAGATATGTACGTTATCTTGTAGTGATGCAGTTTTACTTTGCTTATTAAATTCTTTTGAACGGGTGCGGTCAATAGACAGATTTCGTGCAATGCTAATCATCCAAGTATAAAGTCTGCCTTTGCTAACATCGTAACTCTGAATGTTTTGCCAGACTTTGATAAATACCTCCTGCAACACATCTTCAGCCGCTTCCTGGTTTGGAATGAATTGTTTGATGATGCTAAAAATGGCTTTGGAATAATTATCATACAGAAATTCATAAGCCTGCTGATTGTGTTGTTTCAGGCTATGAAGTAATTCGTCTTCTGTATATCTCTGGTTTGACAAAAGTGTTTTCCCCGGTTATGGAGGTGGCAAATCTCTGTATAAAATTTTAAAAAATCACGTATTCGCCTTTTTTATTTATTGTAATAAAAGGAAGCGCTTTATGGTCTTCAAAGTAATCATATACTTCTTTCAGTTTCACTTCAAATTTTTGAACATCCTGATTGTCTTTAGTAATACGACTCAAGTATTGCATACTCTTAGGACTATTATATCGCACCGAAAAAATATGCACCGGTATGAAATCTTCGCCTGAACTTTTTGCCAGGGCGGCTAATAAATATACCTCTTCAATCTGGTTGTCTAAAATAGGTATGCAGCCTGTGGTTACACAATTGCCATGTATGTAAATGCTTCCGCCGGGTAGCAGCGAATCACTAAGTATCCGATCCGATTCATTCGGATAATCAATGCCCAAAGCCAAGTGGTAATTGCTGTTGGGTTTAAACTGGTTAATATAGTAAAAGCCTTCCGGCACCTGGTAATCATCCTGCAATCGCTTAGGGCCTAAAGTGCCTGCCATCGCACACACTTTATAGGTTTTAAACAATTTGAATTTTTCGTTATCGGTATTGCGCACCCATACTTCAAGCTGACTGTCGTATTTAAAAGAACGGATATAAATCTGCTTGGGTGGCCAGGCAATATTGGCGGCGGCAAACTGTTTGCGCAACGTATCTTCTTTTGTTCTCATGGCAAATGCCACGCGAGAAAATGATTTTTGAAAATCAATAAAAGAAGACTGCGCAGAAGCCTGAGTAAGAAGCAAGATACAAGAAACAAGAAGCAAGAGGAAGCGGTTCATAGGCGTCAAAAATATTTCAAAGCGGATAACGGTAAGATTAAATAGAGGTTAAAGCATCTTTTTTTTGGAAGGAACTATGTACCGCTATCTTCGCGTTTCAACCGGTATAATTATGAAAGTGGGCATCTTAGGCGGCGGGCAATTGGGGCGTATGCTGTTGCAGGCGGCAGCCAATTATGTGGTGGAAACATATGTATTGGAGAATGATGAAGACTGCCCTGCAGCACACTTGTGCACACACTTTGTAAAAGGCGATATCAAAGACTTTGATACCGTTTACCACTTTGGCAAAAGCGTAGATGCATTGACAATAGAGATGGAAGCCGTGAATGTGGAAGCGCTGGAAAAATTAGAAGCAGAAGGATTGAAAATCTATCCTAAGCCTTCTGCGATTAAAACCATCCGCAATAAAATTGTTCAAAAAGAATTTTACAAAAACAACGGCATTCCCTCACCTGTCTTTATTACTACAGATAAAGCCTCGGATGTTCAAAGTCAACTTCATTTTCTGCCGGCTGTTCACAAGCTGGCGCAAGGCGGCTATGATGGCAAAGGTGTTCAGGTGATAAAAGACAAAACCGAAGTAGATAAAGCGTTTGATGCGCCTGCCGTGTTGGAGAAAATGGTGAACCTGCAAAAAGAAATTGCTATCATCATCGCCATGAATGAGCGGGGCGAAACGGCTATCTATCCGCCGGTTGAAATGGTGTTTCATCCAACCCTGAATTTATTGGATTACCAGATGGCGCCGGCACGCATTACTAAAGATGTGTTGTGGAAAGCAGAAGCCATTGCTTTAAAAGTAGTAAAGAGTTTAAACAGCGCCGGCTTATTCGCTATTGAATTGTTTGTAGATAAAAGCAACGATGTAATGGTGAATGAAACGGCGCCACGTGTTCACAACAGCGGGCACCACACCATTGAAGCCAGCTATTGCAGCCAGTATGATATGCTGTGGCGTGTGATACTCGGTTATCCATTAGGCAACACGGCTAACATCTCTTGCTCCAGCATTGTTAACATCATCGGCGCGAACGGCTATAGCGGTGAAGCAAAGTATGAAGGCCTGGAAGAGGTATTGAAAATGGAAGGCGCATTTGTTCATCTCTATGGAAAGAAAACCACCAAGCCTGGCCGTAAGATGGGGCATGTAACTATCCTTTGCACCGATGTTGCTGATATGAATTATAAAGCCAATAAAGTAAAACAGTTGCTACAGGTAAAAGCGTGAGGTGATATATGATGTTAAATGTACGATATAAAGCCAACAGATGATTGCCGACATCAGGCTTAAACATCTTAGCCCAAATCACTTTTTCATATTGGCATAATCTACCTTCTGCTCTACATCGCCGCAGGTAGCCATACTGGCTTTGTATTTCGGATGTTTGTTGCCGAGATAAGGATTTTGTATAACACTGTCCCGGCTCAGCCAGTAAGCCTGCTCGCTTTCATTGAATGCCATCGGGCAAACATCGTAATAAATTACTTCATTATCGTACCGAACGGTATTAATCAAGCTGTATAAATTATCTGATACAACACTAAACGCACGTCGCTTGTCTTCGATGGTTTTAGCAGTATTTATTTTATCGCTTTCGGCGGCAATAGCGCCGGCAAAATTTTTTGCGGTTACTATAAGGCTGCTGTCAGCCTTCAAAGCAGTAAGCGGAAGCTGCAAGACCAGCCCAGCTAGTGTTTTAGCATCGGCGCCCGCTTTGGTACTGTCCCAGTTAATAAGGTCGTTCTTTACATTATAATAACTATTCAGCATTGTTGCAAATGCCTCATTAAAAGCCGGTGGGTTTTTGCTGATGAGGAGCCGGGGCTGCTTTTCAGTTTTGACAACGGCACCGCTACTCTTATCTTCTTTCTTGCTGAACAAGGCAAAGTAAGCGCCCACCAAAACAACAACTATAGCGATAAGGAGAAGTCCTTTTTTCATGGATAAAGTTTGTGGCAAAAATAAAAGCTAATAATATTGCAGAGGCTATCGTCTTTCTTAAACCTCGTATTTCCTCTTCAACGAAAGGCATGCTGCATTATCTTATGATTCTCTTTCGAGTTGCAATCATCTTTATTACCACAGATGCAGCGCATGCCTCTGCGGGCTTATATTTATAACAGTTTCTGCAGTTCCTCTTTTTCATTAATTTCTCTACCTTTGCCACCTTTTCAAAATTTCTAAAAGCTAAAGCCGGACAGCAGCATGTTAAAAAAACGGATACTGTTTATTGCCACCGAAATGTCGCCTTATCTAGAGCTGACAGAATTTGCAGAAGTAATAAACCGGCTTGCCATCACCTGCAGCAACAATGGATATGAAGTGCGTTGCATCATGCCGCGCTTTGGCGTCATCAACGAGCGCAGGCACCGTTTGCATGAAGTGGTAAGACTGTCTGGTATCAATGTTTCTGTTGATAATGATGACTATCCTTTACAAATAAAAGTGGCTTCGCTGCCAACAGCACGGTTACAGGTTTACTTCTTAGACAATGAAGATCTTTTTAAACGCAAAGGAGTGTTCACTGATGAGAAAGACCAATGGTATGATGACAATGCGCTGCGCACTGTATTCTTCTGCAAGGGCGCTTTAGAGACCGTTAAAAAATTTGGCTGGCCGCCCGATGTAATTCATTGCAGCGGCTGGATGACAGGCTTAGTGCCGATGTATATTAAAACAGCATACAAAAAAGACGCGGTATTTAGCCAAAGCAAGATTGTATCTACCATTGGTGAAAATACATTTACCGAAAGCTTAGGCAGCGATTTTGCAAAACTGGCCGGCATTCATGCCAACGTGAAAGAAAAAGATTTGGAACCTTTCAAAGATGCCGACAACACGGCTATGTTTAAAGGTGGCGCTACCTTCGCTGATGCCATCACATTCGGTTCTGATAATATAGATAAAAAGCTGTTGTCTGAATTCACCAAAATCAAAGGCAAGAAGATACTTCCCTTTAGTAGCTGGACGGGTGATTTAACTCCCTATTTAGATTTGTATAACGAGCTTGCGGCCAAGTAATTTTTCGTTATATAACTCCCTATTTACGGTGATAATCAAGCATTTTCTTCTCGCGCTTTCGCTGCTTTTTTTTATAGCTTCCTGCACCAAAATTTCAGAAACAGAAATTGGAACGGGTTTGATTCCACCAATAGATGGTGTGATTACCAAAGACACCGATATTACTGTTTACACCAAGAACTTTACGGACGTAGATACGGCGAGAGTATCGCTGTACGAAGACCATGCATTAGGTTATGTAAATGACCCGGTGTTTGGAACAACTGAAGCAGCTATTAATCTGCAATTGTTGCCTGCTACTTATCCAACTACATTTGAGGTAAGTGATATTGCAGATAGTCTGAAGTTGGATTCGGTGGTGCTGGCATTGAAAGTAAACGGCGTTTGGGGCGATACAACGCAGATGTTGTCTTTACACGTAAAAGAATTGGAGAGCGATCTGCCTTTTGAAAGCGATAGTTCTTTAATCAAATACAACAATACATCGGTGTTCTCTACAGCCGATGATATTACTTATAATGGTTCCTATTCCTACGATCCTTCAACATGGAACGATGCCTTCAATTTTAAGACTTATCTAGATTCGGGTACCAATGAGCTTCGTATTCGCTTGAGTAGCGACTTTGGTAATCGTTTTGTACAAATGCTGGCTTCTAATCCATATTCCAGTGATTCAGCTTTCAAAATCGCTTTTAAAGGCTTTCAAATTTCTGCCGAACCGATCGGCAATTGTTTGCTGAGAATCGGTCTTGCTAACACCAGTAGCGGCGCGGAGCCGAATACGAAACTGGCTTTATATTATCGGTACACATCCAGAACGGCTTCTAATGGAGAAGATACAGCCGCAAAGTATTTCACCGTCAATACTGCCAGCAGTAATTACTTAGCGCCTTATGCCGGCAGTGCACATTCCAACTATATCAAAAGAAATTTGAGTGCAGGGCAGGCAGGCGCTTATTTCCCGGCTACGGCTTCTGTTAATGATGATTACCTGTATCTGCAAACCACACCCGGCACTTTTGGCACTATCACCATAGATTCTACAGCACTAAGGAACCTTCCCAACTGGATTATTCATCGTGCTGAGATTGTGATGGAGCAAGCGCCATTTGAAGGTAGTTCGAAGCTGGATAATTTTACCACACCCTATCTTTTCCTGGTAGTAAAAAATAACAATGGCACTGCCTTCCAGAACGATACTACCAAGTATATTATTCCGGGCTTTGATTCAACCAACATCTCTACACGCGATGCGTTGTTCAGCGCTTCCAGCCCATCTTACTTACTTTCCAATTATGCCGATTTTGGCGGTGTTCCATTCCGCAAAACAAACATAGAAGGGGTATCGAATATCAATTACTACAACTTCAACCTATCGAGATATATACAAGGTATCGTTACGAAGAAAAATCCGCAGTACACATTTACTTTATATACGCCTTTCAAAGAATACATTGCCTTGGCAAAAGGGTTGAACACTTACACACGTGTCACTTCAACACCGTTAAACAACGCCGGCATCGGAAGAGTAAGATTATATGGTGGCGGAGACAATGTAACCAATCCGCATCGCATGAAGCTGCACATTGTTTATTCCATACCGCATTAGCCGGTCTTACGCACCTATATTTGCGTTTTTATTTTTTAAGTCAATAAATTATATCATTACTTATGCCTTACCTCTTCACTTCTGAAAGCGTATCAGAAGGTCATCCTGATAAAGTGGCCGACCAGATCTCCGATGCTTTGATTGATCATTTTCTGGCGTTTGATCCGGACAGCAAGGTAGCTTGTGAAACATTAGTAACCACAGGTCAGGTAATTTTAGCCGGTGAAGTGAAAAGCCGCGCCTATCTTGATGTTCAGGAGATTGCGCGTGCGGTGATCCGCCGTATCGGCTACACCAAAAGCGAGTATATGTTCGAGGCAAACTCGTGTGGTGTATTGTCTGCCATTCACGAGCAATCGGCTGACATTAACCAGGGCGTTGACAAAATAGACAAAGAAAAACAAGGTGCCGGCGACCAGGGAATGATGTTTGGCTATGCCACCAACGAAACCGATGATTATATGCCGCTGGCACTCGACCTGGCACATAAAATTTTGCAGGAACTGGCCGAACTGCGCCGCGAGCATGATGACATTACTTATCTGCGTCCCGATGCGAAAAGTCAGGTAACGCTGGAATATGATGATAATAATCAACCTATTCGTATTGATGCGATTGTTGTATCAACACAGCATGATGATTTTGGTGCGGAAGAAGAAATGCTGGAGCAGATAAAGAACGATATCATCACAATACTGATTCCGAGAGTAAAGGAGAAATACACCAAGTTCGCCCATTTTTTTAATGATCAGATTAAATATCACATTAACCCGACGGGTAAGTTTGTGATTGGTGGTCCGCATGGCGATACAGGATTGACAGGAAGAAAAATTATTGTAGATACCTACGGTGGAAAAGGCGCGCATGGCGGTGGCGCTTTTAGCGGAAAAGATCCAAGCAAGGTAGACAGAAGCGCAGCGTATGCTACACGCCATATTGCCAAAAACTTAGTCGCTGCCGGCGTGGCCGATGAAGTGCTGGTGCAGGTTTCGTATGCCATTGGCGTAGCCGAGCCGATGGGGATTTATGTAAACACTTACAACACTGGTAAGGTGAATATGACGGATGGCGAAATTGCTAAAATAGTAAGCGAAGTGTTTGATATGCGTCCTTACTTTATTGAACAGCGCCTGAAGCTGCGCAACCCGATCTACAGCGAAACAGCGGCTTACGGACACATGGGGCGCCAGCCAAAAATTGTGGTAAAAGAGTTTCACTCTCCCGAAGGAAAAATAGTGAATAAAGAAGTAGAATTGTTTACCTGGGAGAAGCTGGATTATGTGAACAAAGTAAAAGAAGCGTTCAGTCTTCAATAACTTTTTTTAAAAGGCCTTTCGCAAAACAGGAGGCTTTTTTATTTGTACTTTTATCGCTGCAAAGCAAGTGCTATCTTGCTTTGCAGCGATTTTTTGTTTGAAATGAAGAGTGAGGTAATATATGCATGAGATTGAGCCATATTTTAACTGGCGGCATTTGTACACAGCGGAAGAAGATGAGCGTTCGCCGTTTTATGGTCGTGTGTATAGCGAGTTTGAGTTTTCGCAAACGGTGTACAACTATTACATCCATCCGCAGTGGGATGAATTTGGCAGCAAAACGCTGTACATGAAAATACTGTATGCTGATTATGAACAGCAGTTTGTAATTATTGAACTGATAGGAGAGTGGAATGATGCGATTGAAAACGACATCATGATGCTGAAGCGCGATGTAATTGATAAGCTGGAAGCAGAGGGCATTACAAAGTATATTCTGATTGGTGAGAATGTACTGAATTTTCACAGTGGTGACAAAGATTATTACAACGAATGGTTTGAAGAAGTGACGGACGAGAACGGCTGGATTGTTTTATTGAATATACCTGAACCTACCCAGCATGACTTTAAAAAACGGAAGCTCAATTATTATATTGAGCTAATGAACATTCCCAATTGGCGGGCGTTTAAGCCGGAGCATTTATTTACGAAGATTAATGATGAGATTAGCCGGAGGTTGGAATAAAGATAATGTGGTTGTTGTATTGATTAAACCAAACTATCGCAGCTATGCAGAGCTATCAGCTTGCGCAAATCAACATCTTCAGAATGAGGGGCATGAATTTTCCTGACCCGGTAATGAAAGAGTTTGTTGACAACCTGACACTGGTTAATAATCTTGCGGAAAGCAGTGAGGGCTTTGTGTGGAGGTTGAAAGGTGATGGAAATAATGCTACCGATCTGAATACTTACCGGGATGAACAGGTTATCATCAACATATCAGTTTGGAAAAGCATAGCACATTTGGAAAACTATGTGTACAAATCTTTGCATACCGATTTTTTGGAAATACGTAAGGAATGGTTTCAAAAATTCGGCGCTTCTTATTATGTGCTCTGGTGGATTGAGGAAAATAATCCTACTGTAGAAGAAACCATAATCCGTCTTGTTTACCTGAAGGAGCAGGGAGCGAGTGAAGTTGCTTTTGATTTTAAAGCCCGGTTTTGCCACCAGCATTAGCAACAAAAGAGTAATATAGTTTATAATAAAACAGGTTCATTCTTTCTTTCAATAAGAACGTTTAGTTTGTCTGCCGATGCTTTTTTCTATTAATAAAGCCATCAACACACCCAGCATTACACCCACTGCATAACAAGCCAGATCGCTCCACAAAAAGCCATGCCCTAATAAAATTCCTACCACGGTAATATTTCTGAATTGCACTGCCCACGGTGCCTGGTAGAGTTGCTGCACTTCATCTAAAACACAAAGCGTATAACTTATCAAGAGCACTTTTCCCAGCGTCCATTTCGGAAATAAAAAGCGAACGCCAAAAAAGATGCAGGAAGCCGCAAATACATCGCCACCATAAATTTGGATGAGAGAAGGAAAGTACTGCGCATACCATCGCGTAGCTAAACCAAGTGGAATATTGAGTAAGATAAGAATGGCGTAGAGCCAGCGTTTTTGGGTTGGGTTCATGATGAATAAGGATTCTGGTTCTTGTTGAAATATTTTAATCGATGCCTAACCTCTCATACAATGTTTCATCTTTTGGTTGATAAGTTGTCTCTGCCGGAATCAGTAATTTATCAAGTTGATGATTGTCTACATGAACTTTTTGTGATTTTACAAATTCAGTAATGTCTTCAATGAAAGTAATGAATTGTTTGCCGAAGGCTTGCAGCATTTCGCCTTTCATGCCCAACTGAATTGCGCGTCTTATTAGCTTATTGCCAAATGGATCGTGGTCAGGATCCCATTGCAGTCTTACGTCTTTTTTATCTAATGCTTCTTTCCAATGTTGTTCATCATTGTAATAGGTAGATTGGTAAGAAGAGAAAACAGCTTCCTTTAAAATGGTTTCAAAGTCACTTTTTTTTATCCAAATAGCCAGCACCCTTTCTTGATTTTTTTTGGAAGCCCAACCACAACGATACATCATCCACAAAAAATTTGGCTTTATCCACGACATCCTGTTGTAGCTGTAATGGCTACCACCGAGCATTTGATCTTTGACAGCGTAATCTGCTATTTGCTGATGATAAGCCTGATAGACTACAAGCTGTTCTTCTGTTTGATGAGCTATAATGTGTTGTCCGATTTTTGGCAAGCGGTTATCAACCGTAAAGTATGTTTCGGTTAGTATTTTCATTTATACAGTTGTTGTAGCATAAGAATATTCCTTCACCGTATTCACAAACGCTTTTGCTGCATCCACCGGCACATTGGGCAGAATGCCATGCCCCAGATTGGCAACATGCCTTCCACCTTTGAAACCTTGCAGCATCTCTTTTACTTCCTTCTCAATAACGGGAATAGGCGACAGCAATTTTGCAGGATCAAAATTGCCCTGTAAGGTAATATCGTTGCCCGCAAACTTTCTTGCCATCTGCGGTGTGATGCACCAATCAATGCCCAAACCTTGAGCACCTGTGTCTCTCATTTTATCCAGCGAATGCCAGGCGCCTTTAGCAAAGATGATTACAGGTGCTTTGTCTTTCAGTGCCGCTACAATCTGCCGGATGTATTGCAGCGACAACGTTTCAAAATCGGCAGGCGAAAGCAAGCCGCCCCAGCTATCGAAGATTTGAACAGTGTCTGCACCGGCAGCTATCTGTTCACTTAAATAAGCGATGGTAGTATCCGTTATCATTTGCAGCATTGTATGCGCAAGCTCCGGCTGCTGGTAACAAAATGCTTTGGCTTCATCAAATGTTTTGCTGCCTTTGCCCTGAACCATATAGCAAAGCAGCGTCCACGGCGCGCCGGCAAAACCAATGAGCGGAACCTGGCCGTTCAATTCCTGCTTTATCAGCTTGATGGCATCGAACACATAATGCAACTGCTCCTTTACATCAGGCACACAGATGCGTTTCAAATCATCGTTGGTTTTGATAGGATCTGGCAATACTGGTCCTTTGTTTTCTATCAGTTGCACTTCAAGCCCCATTGCTTGAGGAACCACTAGAATATCGGAAAATAAGATGGCAGCATCCACACCAATCTGGTCAACGGGTTGCAGTGTAATCTCGGTAGCAAGAGCAGGCGTTTGCACGCGCTCGAAAAAAGAATATTTCTCCCTGAGTTTAATGTAATCCGGCAGGTATCTTCCGGCTTGCCGCATCATCCAGACGGGTGTGCGCTCGGCGGTCTCGCCACGTAAAACTCGTAATAATAAATCGTTCATGTGAATATGAGGCTACCCAACTTGATGAGAAGCCGTATTGTGCCAATCCTTAACCAACTGCAGCAGACTGCTGGTGCCCGGCCACTCGCTGGTAATAATTTTATTGGTGCAGTAAGATTGAATGACTTCGGTGGTCGTATTTCCGATGGAAAACAAAACGACATTTACCGGTACAGTGTTCATAGAAAAAAAGCTATGAACTGCACTAGGACTAAAAAAGAGGATGCCATCGTAATCTTTATCTACAAACACCGGCGTGTGCAATGTATTATAAACGATCACCTCATCGGTAACAATATTCGCATCCTTTAGCTTTTGGGGCAAATCATTCAAGTGCTGGTCGCCACAGAAAAAAGTAATTTTCGCTACGCGTTCCGAAGCGATGATACGCTCTGCCAATAAAGCTGCATTTTTAGAAGTGGCAATGATAGATTCTTCTCCAAAAGCAGCCACAGTAGCATCCCGGGTTCGACCTCCGGTGCAGAATATTTTCCAGTTTACTTTTTCATGTATTCCTTCGGCAACGGCAGTAACCGCATTGATACTGGTGAACACAACGCAAAGCGATTGTAAGGTTAACTCTTTCAGTTTTGCATTTAATTCATCTGAATAAACCGGCTTTATTTCAATGAAAGAAAGAGAAGTTGCTTCTATGTTTTCATCAGCCGCCCACTGGGTGATTCCTTCATCAAGAAACCGGGTGCTGAGGATTTGAATTTTATCTGCCTGCATGGGTTAAAGTTGTTCTGTTGCCAATGTTTGGTAATTACCTAACAGTTCCTTCGCCATAGCAATGCCAAAGCCGTTGTAGCAGGAAGATAATGGGATAGTTTTTTCAATTTCTTTTTTATTCTTCCCATCCATTGAAAAATAATTGCCTTTGAAAAATAAGGTGTCATTATGCACTTCTGCTAAAGCGCCGATGGGTGTGGAGCAGCCGCCTTGCAACGTGCGTAGGAAATCTCGCTCCATTTTCGTGCAAAGCGCGGTTGTTTCGTGGTGCAATGGCGCACATTGCTGTAAAGCTACTTTGTCATCTTCCCGGCAGACTACCATAATAGCGCCTTGTGCCGGCGCAGGGAGCATCCAGTCTAAATCAACGGCGTTTTTGGGGCGTAAATTAATTCGCTCCACACCTGCTGCCGCAAAGATGGCTCCGTGCCAGTGATTGTCATTTACTTTTTGTAAACGTGTATTTACATTACCTCGCAGGTTTTCAACTGTATGATTAGGGTACCGGTGCAGCCATTGCGCAATGCGGCGCACACTGCTGGTAGCAATAGTAGCAACAGAATATTTATCTTCTAAAAAAGACGGATTTTCTTTATAAACAAAAATGTCTTTGGGGTTGGCACGCTGCAGTACAGCGGCTTGCGCAACGCCCTGTGCCAGTTGTGTCGGCACATCCTTCATAGAATGAACCGCGATGTCAATGCGCCAGTTGAGCAGAGCGGCATCGAGTGTTTTGGTAAAGATTCCCTGTACGCCAATCTCATACAAGGGCGTAGCGAGGTCAATATCGCCTTCGCTTTTGATAAAAACCAGTTCGGAGGAAACGCCTTGATTGGCTAATTCAGTCTTTACCAAAGTTGCCTGCCAGATGGCAAGCTGACTATCGCGGGTGCCGATGCGGAGCGGTATTGCCATGCGGTTAAGAATGAGAACCGTCTATGTAATCGTTAAGCGCTTCGATGTAGTTGCAGCCGGGCTGATTAATACACCGCATTTTTACTGCCATGTTGTTAATGACCTTTTGTATGGCTTCGGTGTTCGCTGGTACGGCGCTTTCTTGCTTACGGCTGCGCATGATGTGACAGCAATTCATATCTAACATCTTTTGCTTGGCAGCTTTCAAAAAAGGCACATGCCTGCGATTAAGGTACCAATCTCTCAGTTCACGCAGATGTTCCTCAAGAATGGTGTTTGCCTTCGGCACTTCGGCAAGCCGCTTTTGCAAGGTTTCATCGTTGATGCGCGATAGGTCGTCCACATTTACCAGCCGTATGCCGGGTAATTCTTTTACCGAAGCATCAATATTATTCGGGATGGATAAGTCAAGGAGTATTTTATTGTCGGTAGGGCTGAAATGCTCTTTTCGCAATATGGGTTCTGCTGCGTTAGCAGATACAATAATAATATCGGCTTTCTTTGATTCTTCGGTCAGCGCTTCATAGGGTGCACAAGCAATCTCTAATTCTTCTGCCAGTTCGGTTGCCTTGCTGGCTGTGCGGTTGACGAGCGTGATGTTTGTATTGCCGAGATAATCTATAATGTTGCGGCAGGTGTTTCTGCCAATCTTTCCCGTGCCAACGAGCAGGATTTTTTTATTAGTTACTTCAGAAATACAGTTTTTTAAATACTGAATAGCGGCGAAGGAAACCGATACAGTTCCACCACTGATTCCGGTTTCGCTGCGGATGGCTTTCGATACCTGTAAGGCACCATTAATAATGCGCTCAGTAAACATGCCGATGCTGCCCCGCTCTTTGGCAAACTTCACGGCGGTTTTTAACTGACCCACCACTTCGTAATCGCCTAATATCTGCGAATCAAGACCGGCTGCCACCTGCCACAAGTGCTTTACCGCTTCATAGCCATGTTTTACATAGGCCAGCCTGCGGAAGTTGCATTCGTCGCCACCTGTTTCGGAGCAGAGAAGCTGAATGAAATTATTCACATTATCGGTAACACCATACACTTCTGTGCGGTTGCAGGTGCTAATGACAAATACTTCCCGCAGCCCGAATTGTGAAGCTGCTTTTTGCAGGATTGAAGAATAAATATTTGAACATACAGCGTACTGACTCCTGATTGCCGTATCGGTCTTTCTGTAATTGATCCCTGTAACAAAAAAGTGATTGATATCCATGTTCTTTACGCGGCAATAATCCTCTCCGCTAACAGCGGCAAAGGTACTCGGCAACCCATTTTTCTCCTCATTATACAGTACCCTGTCTGTCATTTCTATGTCATGTTTAAATGTTGAACAGCAGACAAAGCCAGCGACAGAAGAAAAGAAATTGCTCTTACTGTACAATAAATAGTCTGTTGTATGCAGGCAATTGTTTTCGCTGCTGGCAATTAAATAAAATAGTCAGAAATTTTTTTAATCCCGTTATTAGACTTTTTCTCTGTACAAAACGCAAAAAGGGAATTTACCGTTGCCTTTGTGTGTTTAAGGAGTATAGAATTGTGGATTTTTATGGACGGAGTGAAGATGTCCTTTCTGCATAGTACCGCCTGATGTATTAATAAAACGTAAAACCTGTTTTCTAAAACAATGCTTAGCAGGCAAGCCATCATCTGGCCTAATATCAACAAATTTGCCTTTGCAACTCAATATAATGTTACCCATTCGGGCCATAAACAGACAAATGAGGAAATGTAAAGAGGGTAGCCTGCGAGATTTTTAGTTTTTATTATAACAAACAAGACAGATGTGGTAAGAAACTGGCAGGCACAAAAAAACGTACTTTATAAAAAAGGCATAGTTTTTATAGTAATAGCGTTCGGAACATTAATGGTGTCCATATAAAATCCGATACGACTGCTGCTACCATTACATTCCTTTTGGCCCGAAAGGGTTGCATTTTGAGTATTTGATAAATTCGTTATATTTGATTATGAGTTACACAAAGAATCTTTTTTTTGTACTGTCCCTTCTAACAATAGCCCTGTACACTACTTCCTGCGGAAATGCACGCAAGCTTACTTACTTTAATACGCAGGGAGATGCCCATATCAATTCAAATGTACAGATTCCGCAAACTACTATTCAGCCCAATGATATATTAGGTATATCAGTAAGCAGCCGCAGTGCTGATGCGTCAGCGCAGTTTAACGCGCCTAACTTTTCCTACGCCAATGCTTCTACCTCTACTGGTGCCACATTGCAGGCAACGGGCTTTCTGGTAGATGCCAACGGCAACATACAATTCCCCTTTCTGGGCAATGTAAAAGCTGAAGGGTTAACGGCAAATCAGCTGCGGGTGAAGCTGACCGACAGTATACTCGGACGGAAACTGCTGGTAGACCCTATTATCAGTGTAAGACTTCTGAATTTTAAAGTAACGGTATTGGGCGAAGTCGCTCACCCTACCGTTGTGAATGTGGTAAATGAAAAAATAACGTTGCTGGAAGCACTAGGCTTGGCCGGCGACATTACCATCTATGGAAAGAAAGACCATGTAATGGTAATTCGCGAAGAAGATGGTGTGAAAAATATTAAATACCTCGACCTTAATTCGAGCGACATTTTTACTTCACCTTATTACTACTTAAAATCAAGCGACATCGTGTATGTTGAACCCACCCGGGCAAGGGTGAGCAGTTCAACCCAAACCGCGCAGGTTATACCTATTGTTTTAAGTGCGCTTTCTTTTGCGGCTATTATTATTGACCGTGTAACAAGATAATACAACACCTATGGAAATCATTAAAAAATCCGAAGAGAAAAAAAGAGACGATCTGGGACAGGTCATTTACAAATACATGCCTTATTGGCCTTTGTTCCTCATCCTGTTTCTGGTAGCCGGCGGCTCTGCCTGGCTGTACATGAAAGTAACGACGCCTAAGTATGAAACTACCGCGCGGCTTTTGATTAACGATGAAATGAAAGGGGTAGAAGCGAAAGGGCTTCAGCAACTTGATTTGTTATCATCTAACAAGACAATCGAAAACGAAACGGAAGTAATTCATTCCAATACCCTGATGAATCAGGTAGTGGCTCATCTTCACCTGTATGCTACTATGTATGAAGGTCAGCGGTTTCGTAATTTGAATGCCTACAGTACAGCGCCGGTAAGCATCATTGCGCAGGATATAACGAAGATTAAACCAACCAAAGAGGTTTATTATACATTTAATAAGGCAACCGGTAAGATAAACGTATTTGGTAAGCAGCTGCCGTTGAACCAATGGATCAATACACCGTATAGTGTTATTAAATTCATACCTAACCCTAATTACTCGCATGAGCCGCAGGAAGGCAGCAAGCTATTCTTTACACTAAGCGATCCTAAGATGGTGGCCGACCATATCGGAAGCAGTCTGCAGGTAAATACTTCCAGCAAGCAGTCGAGCATCATTAATCTTTCTTATCAGGATGAAGTTCCTAAGCGTGCAGAAAGTATTCTAAATGATGTATTACAGACCTACACCAGCAATACGGTGGAAGACAAAAATCAATTAGCCAGGAACACCCTTTCTTTTTTGCAAAATCGTATTACCGATGTGGAAGCTGATTTAGCTGGCATTGAGAAGAAACTTCAGCAATACAAATCAAGACAAGGTGCTGTTGACATTAGCAAGCAAGGCGAGCTGTACCTTACAAATGTGAGCGAGAACGACCAGAAGCAGAGCGAGGTGAATACACAACTGGCGGCGCTGGATCAGGTAGAAAGATATGTACGTTCTAAAGACAATGAAGGTGCGGTTGTTCCTTCTTCTATTGGAGTAACAGACCCTACCTTATCTACCTTGGCCAACAATCTTTACGAGTCGGAGATTCAGTATGAGCAAATGAAGAAAACGTATGGTGAAAACAATCCGCTCACAACAAGTATCAGTGACCGGATCGAAAAAATTCGTCCCAGCATTTTAGAAAATATTCAAAGCCAGCGCAGCAACCTGTTAGCCAGCCGCAAAAATATTGCTTCTACCAATGGAGGCTATTCAGCTGCCCTGCAAAGCCTTCCGCAGAAAGAAAAAGATTTGATTGACATCAGCCGCGAGCAGCAGATAAAAAGCGATGTATATAATTTTCTTTTGCAGAAGAAAGAAGAAACCGCTTTATCGAATGCTTCAAACGTAGCCGATTCAAAAATCATTGACCGTGCGCAGTCTTCCGACGACCCGGTAAGCCCGAATAAAAAGATAGTGTATCTTACTGCTTTCCTTGTTGCTTTATTTGCAGGCGTTGGGGTTATTTTCGGTAAAGAAACACTGAACCGGAAAATCCTGTTCCGCCAGGACATAGAACAATATACCGAGCGTCCGATACTGGGAGAGATTGTTGCGCAGCCTTCCAACGATCCGGCAATGATTGGGTATGACAAACGAACCTTCATTGCAGAACAATTCCGCATGTTGCGTATGACACTGGGATATGCCGGCATCAACGCAGATAATAAAAGAGTACTGGTTACTTCTTCTATCTCAGGCGAAGGAAAAAGCTTTGTAGCCGCTAACTTAGCATTAAGCCTTGCAGTTGCCGGGAAAAAAGTGGTGCTGGTAGATATGGACCTTAACAATCCATCGCTGTCGGAGAAACTGAACATTAAAAGCGAAAGTGGTGTATCTGATTTCCTGAGAGGAACGAAGACGCCGGAGGAAATCATTCTAAAGACAGAATTAAACGAAAACCTATTCTTTATCTCCACTGGGTTTTTGCCGGACAATCCTTCAGAATTAATCTTAAATGGTAAGATTGACGAGTTATTGTCTTATCTGGATGCACATTATGACACTATTATCATTGACAGCGCCCCGGTAGTGCCGGTGACGGATGCTTACATCCTTTCGCCTTATTGCGATGCTACGCTGTATGTGGTGCGTCACAACTATACGCCAAAGACATTCATCGAACGCATTGATGCTAACAACAAAATGCAGCAACTGAAGAATGTGGCAATTGTTTTCAATGGTGTAAAATCAAGAGGATTCAGAAATAAATATTACGGCTATGGTTATGGTTACGGCTATAATTATCGCTCCAAGAACGGCAGCAAGAAAAAAGAGGACAATAAGTTTTTACAGGTTTCAAATTCGTAAGAAAGGAACCCTCTCTTTCGGAATTTGGTTTGTTTAAAAATTTCTTTTATGGAAACATCAACTAAACAATGGTATATCGCATATACCAAGGAAGGTGCAGAGCAGAAAGTTTGCGAGGCACTGCGGCGCAGAAAGCTGGATTGTTTTTATCCAACTAATAAAGTGACACGGCTATCTTATGGCAGGGAAAGATCTTATGATAAGCCCTTAATAAGTCGCTATGTGTTCGTGTGTTTAAGTAAGGAAGAATTTCATCTGGTTAAAGGTGCTGAGGGCTTTATCAGTTTAATGCACTGGATGGCAAAGCCCGTAACAGTTAGCATAGATGATATATTTTTGCTGAAGCGGTTTTTCAATATGCACGATGACATACGTGTCGAAAAAATAAAAGTGAATCCGGCTGAACCCGCAACCATCAGCGGCTTTTTGCCTGATGACCATATCAACGACATAAGTTTATCTCTACCGGCGCTAGGCTATGTAATGACGGCACGGCAAAGAGAAACCCGGGTTAAAGTAATTACCGTTCCGGGATATCAAACCAAAACCAAACCTCAAAAAAAATATGCAGAAGCAAGATAAAATCTACATCGCCGGACATCGTGGTATGGTAGGCAGCGCCATCAGGAGGCGTCTTGAGCGGGATGGCTTCAATAACATCATCACCCGCACATCATCCGAACTCGACCTTAGAAATCAGGAAGCCGTAGCCAGGTTTTTTGCAGAAGAGCAGCCCGATTACGTATTTCTTGCCGCAGCGAAAGTAGGTGGAATTGTAGCCAACAATACCTACCGCGCCGAGTTTATTTATGATAACCTGATGATCGAATCGAACCTTATTCACTTTGCCTATAAAAGTGGTGTGAAGAAGCTGATGTTCTTAGGCTCATCCTGTATTTATCCGAAGCTGGCTCCGCAGCCGCTTACCGAAGATTATTTACTTACGGGTACGCTGGAACAAACCAACGAACCATACGCCATTGCCAAGATAGCCGGTATTAAAATGTGTGATGCTTACCGCGCCCAATATGGTTGTAATTTTATCTCAGTAATGCCTACTAACCTATATGGGCCAAACGATAATTACGATTTAACAACCTCGCATGTATTGCCGGCGCTCATACGCAAATTTCACGAAGCGAAGGAGAATGGCAGTTCTGAAGTAACCGTATGGGGAAGCGGCACACCCAAGCGCGAATTTTTATATGCTGATGATTTAGCAGATGCCTGCGTTTTTTTAATGCAGACATATAATGAGCCTGGCTTGGTAAATGTAGGGGTAGGAGAGGATGTCAGCATTAAAGAACTGGCTGAAATGGTTAGCGACATCACCGGATTTGAAGGCAATATCGTATTCGATTCATCGAAACCAGACGGCACGCCGCGCAAACTGATGAACGTTGATAAATTGCATAGCTTTGGCTGGCATCACCGCATTTCTTTACAGGAAGGCCTCAAGCTGGCTTACGCCGATTTTTTAGAAAAACATACGGAATCAATATTGGTAACTGAATAAAAATTAAAACAACACTCTTATGAAGACGGCTCTTATTACGGGCATCACAGGACAAGATGGTGCTTACTTAGCTGAATTGCTATTAGAAAAAGGTTATATGGTGCATGGCATCAAACGCCGCGCATCATTGATAAATACCGGGCGCATAGACCATCTCTATCAGGATCCGCATGAGAAGCATGTACGCTTTAAACTTCACTATGGCGATCTTACCGATAGTACGAACCTCATTCGTATTGTGCAGGAAGTGCAGCCGGATGAAATCTATAACTTGGCGGCGATGAGCCATGTAAAAGTGAGCTTTGATACGCCTGAATATACTGCCAATGCAGATGGCATCGGAACGCTTCGTTTGCTGGAAGCCATCCGCATTTTGAAGTTGGAAAAGAAAACAAAACTGTATCAGGCGTCTACCTCGGAGTTGTATGGTCTGGTGCAGGAAGTGCCGCAAAAAGAAACCACTCCTTTTTATCCGCGCAGCCCATATGCCGTGGCTAAACTATATGGCTTCTGGATTATTGTAAACTACCGTGAGGCTTACAACATGTTCGCCTGTAACGGCATTTTATTTAACCACGAAAGCCCGTTGCGTGGTGAAACATTTGTGACACGCAAAATCACGCGTGCCGTGGCTGCCATTGCTTTAGGTATGCAGGATACTTTGTTTTTAGGAAACCTGGATGCCAAGCGCGATTGGGGACATGCCCGCGACTATGTAAAAGCGATGTGGATGATTCTACAGCAGGATACACCGGATGATTTTGTAATTGCTACAGGCATTACCACCACAGTGCGCGACTTTATTAAAATGTCATTTGCCGAAGTGGGGATTACACTTGAATTTAGAGGTGAAGGCGCGAATGAAAAAGCAGTGATTGCTTCTTGCAGCAATGAGTTATATGACCTTCCGATTGGTAAAGAAGTAGTATCGGTTGACCCGCGCTATTTCCGCCCGACAGAAGTGGAATTGCTGATAGGTGATGCCACCAAAGCCCGCACCAAGATGGGCTGGGAGCCTGAGTACAGCCTTGAAATGTTGGTAAAGGACATGATGGACAAAGACGTGGAGTTGTTTCGCTCGTATGGCGAAGGATATATTTACAGCTCGGCAGAAAATATGCTGTGAACCCTGCTTGTAAAAGCCGTTTTTTAGATCAAAGCAATCTTATACAAACTAGGATTGTAACAATATAGAGATTCATTCAACGATTGCTTTTATGGGAGATAACAACCTGTAAAAGCAATTGTTGTTTAAGACGGGATTTTTTTAGCCACAAAAACGCGACGAAAAGAAGGGAGTCATCTTGAGTGTATCTGTGGTTAAATACACATCCGCTTTTATAAGAGCTTAATTATTGACAAAGCGTTGAAGAGTGCGATGGCGCTGATAGCGCCACCGGCTGCAAGATGCCTAACCGGAGTGACTGGTTTCTGGTCCATAATGGCTGCTCTGTTGCTTTGTATTTTGTATTGATATTTTACATAAAATAAACCTACTGAAATGCCTAAACTGGTAGTGCAGCTAAGAGTGAAAGACGGAATTTTTTTCGTGCACGACTGGCTGAATTGTTTTGAAAAAATAGCCGATGAAATTGTAGTGCTGGATAATGGCTCTACCGATGGAACGTATGAAATATTGAAAGCCAGTCCTAAGGTGGTGGATATACAACAGACCTGGGATTATCATGAAGGGCGCGATAAGAACATGATGTATGAAATGGCACGCAAACGCAAGCCTGACTGGTGTTTGTGGCTGGATATTGATGAGATTTTTGAACCCGAACTGACTCGCAAAGACTTCAACCGTTTGATGAACCGTAGCTGGGTAAACAAATATGGTTTCCGCCGGTTTCATTTTATTGATAAGGATCATTTTGCAGGTTCGTGGTATCGGTTGAATTACAGCTCGGGGCACGACCGTATTCTATGGCGGGAAGCGTCAACCGGTTATTTTCAAAATATTGTTATTGACTCGCCAAACGTGAAAGGTATTGGCGGTATTCAGCTGAACACTAATTTCCGTTTAAAGCATACGGGTTATATTAATAAAACGATTGTTGACAAGAAGCGCGACATCTACAGGGCTATCGTTCCTGAAAAGGAAGCTACGTTTCAAAAGATGTATATGGAGAACGAAAGACCCATTAAATGGATTGATAACCGCCGGCACCCAAAAGTGATTGCATTGAATCTTTTGTTGAATACGATACAGTTTTATAATCTCTTTCCGAGGGCATATCACAAGGCGAGAAAAATCATCAGCAACAAATTGAATAAACCCGCCGTAAAAGACCTGACTGCAAGTGTATAAACCTTGCGTTAAATAGCTACCATGAATCTCAGTCAGCCACTTACCATACGTATCTTTAAATACCAGTTTCATGTTATTGAATTCCTTGTGCTGGTGTTTCTTTACTTCTTTAACGAAGGTATTTTTTCGTGGCTGATATTGCCCAACTCGGAGTTGTATGAGAATATTACTAAAGCCATATCCTTATTGATTTATGGCTACGTGCTTTTCTCTTTTCCAAAGTTAAAGCGGGACGAGAAAATATTCATTGTGCTCTTTTCTGCGCTCATGGTAAAGCTGGTATTTGAGTCGCTGTATCAATACGGTAACTTCTTTGATAAGCTCACTATTTTCTCGGTGATTTACCCGGTAGTGTATGTAGTGTTTATCAAGGCGGTTTGCCGTTCGCTCGACTTTGATATTTTAGAATTGCTGGCGAAGTTTTACCTGTTGACTTACCTCGTGTTCATGGCAATATATGGCCATGGTTTCGGCTTTAGCTTAGAGCAGGTGGATATGGATGATTATGGTCCGTTTTCGGGTGACTCGCGTGTAATTCATGCGCGTTCCATTCTCATGATTATTATTCCCTACTTATGGTACTTAAGCCAGTATATTCAAAGGAGAAAAATTATTGACTTGTTACTATTTCTCTTGTGCTTTGTTATTATTCTTGTGCATCAACACCGTTCGGTTTGGAGCTGCACTATTTTCTCTACCTTTTTGTTTATCGTGCTCACCATCCGCAACAATGGTAAAACAGCCTCTCGCTTTTTTACGTTGTTTACTTCGTTCCTCTTTATCGGAGCCTTCGCCATCATTTACGTCTCTGCTTTGAAGCCCGGTTTCTTAGATTTTCTTGGTAATCGCTTCAGCGAAATATTAGACCCGGACCGGGAAGGTGGCACCGGCAGTTTCCGCATAGACCAATCAGTAGTTTATGGAGAAATGATTAAACAAAAGCCTTTCCTCGGCTGGTCGTTTTCCGGTTTTTATGTTCGTAATCCTTTGGTAGATTGGTGGGATGAAGGCTCCGGTCAGCACTTCCACGAAGGCTTTATCGAAATCCTGTATTATCATGGGGTTGTGGGTTTGATTCTAAAGTATTCCTTCTTTGTTATCATTGCCATAAAGTCCTTTACCCGCAAGCTTTCTCAGGAATCTATCATAATGGTTTCGTTTTGTTTAACAGGGCTTTTATTTTCATTAAGCTATGTATTGCCAGTTATCTTTTTTGGTCATATCGGGCTGTGTTTATATTATCTCGAAAAGAAGAACAAAACGAAAGATTTACAGCTTCATCATGTGGCATAAACTTCTTTCCTCTTAGTCGACTTTGTGTTGTTAAAAACGGAGCACAACAACTACCATCATTGAACCATTGATAAATTTCTATGCCTGAAACAATACTTGCGCCGGTCTGTTTATTTGTTTTTAAACGTCTTGATTTGACACAGCAAGTGTTGTCTTCTTTGCAAAGCAATAAGCTGGCGGCGCAAACGCATCTTCATGTTTTTTCCGACGCCGCCTCTAATGAAGAAGATAAAGCAGCCGTGGAAGAAGTGCGCGCTTTTATTAAAAATATAAATGGCTTCGCTTCTGTAACGTATCATTTATCCCAGAAAAATAAAGGGCTTGCCAACTCCATCATCTCCGGCGTTACCGAGATATTGGAAAGAGATGGAAAAGCTATTGTGTTAGAAGATGATCTGATCTTATCCAACAATTTTCTCAGCTTTATGAACGAGGCGCTGGATTATTATAAGGATGATAAAACGGTGTTCTCGGTTTGCGGTTATACAGTTCCCATTCATACAGACGAAGCGTTGGATGTCTACTTCACCGGACGAGGCTCAAGCTGGGGATGGGCTACCTGGAAAGATCGCTGGCAGAAGATAGATTGGGAAATGAAAGATTACAATGCTTTCACCAAAGACAAAGCTGCACAAAAACGCTTTAACCGCAATGGTTCCGACCTTACTAAACTGCTGCGCCTGCAAATGACAGGACAGCGCAATTCGTGGGCAATTCGCTGGGCATACGCGCAGTTTAGAACAAACACATACACGGTGTTTCCGGTTCTTTCCAAGGTTGCCAATGATGGTTTTGGCGGAAAAGCTACGCATACATCAAAACTATACCAGTCAAGGTTTTCAACCACATTAGATACCACAGGTAAAGTGCATTTTACGTTTGTGCCGCCATACATTCATCCAAAAATATTTAAACAATTTACCGATACTTACAGCCTGAAAACGCGCCTGCTATACCGGATTAAAGGCTTGTTTTCCTAAACCCGTTTTGTTTGTATGAAGAATATCATCGCCACCTGGATTTGTGTAGATACCGAAGACAACAGTACCTATTTTCCTTCGGCAAAAGGCAAGTCGTCCGATGCCAAAGTGCAGAATATTTACTGGCGCTGCATTGCCTGTTTTTATACAATGGCGCGCCACTACAACCCCGATGCAACACTGGCTTTGTTCAGCAATACCTCTCATCTGCCTACGGTAGATGGCACCGACATACAACAATTACTTCAGCAACTAAATGTCAGTTTTTACGTAACTCCTTTTGAGTATGTAACGCCACAAGGTTATTATAACCAATGGCGTAACCAGTTCTACGAATTTTCCATTTTCAAATACATCAGCACACACGAAGATTTTGAGGATGATGACAACTTTCTATTGCTCGATTCTGATTGCATCATTACACAAAATCTGGCTTCTTTGTTTGCAGAAGTAGCCAAAGAGAAATGTATCACTTACGTGATAGATTATGCGCCCGAACACGACATCAATGGCAATTCGCGCAAGAGCATGCAAGCCGTGTTTAGCGCTCTATTGAATGAGAAAGTAGAACACATTCCGCAGTATCACGCCGGTGAATTTTATGCTACTACTATTGCAGTTTTAAAGAAATTGATACAGGATTTCTATACTGTGTGGGAACAACTTCTCCGTCTGAACGAAGCAGGCTTAGACAAACTTCATGAAGAAGCCCACACCTTGAGTTTCCTCTTTTATAAAAATGGTTTTAACGGCGGCCAGGCCAACCAATTTATTAAACGCTTATGGACCGACCCGACCACTCACCGCAACATCAAACCCGGTGATGAGCGCCTCCCCATCTGGCATCTCCCCGCTGAAAAGCGGCATGGCTTCGTTACCTTATTTCAATGGCTGCAAAAAGGAAATTTTACTCTGTCTGCTTCCTCTCAAACGCACTTGCAGCAACGCCTGCAGAATACGTTTATGATTCCTTCTATTCCCCTGCAAAAACGTTCTTATTTCGCAGCGAAATCGTTATTAAAAAAAGTATTTGCAAAATAGTGAGAAGTCAGAAGTGAAACTCGGAGTTTATTTCTGACATCTGACTTCTGACCTCTCGCTCATCTCCTCACCACAATATCTCCCATCTTCCCTCTTTGTCCTTCGCATAGCTCAGTCCATTGCTCATTTCAAACGCATCGCGTCCCGTCTTCTTATCTATGTATTGCCGCTTCTCATACACGCGCACGCCATTGTTTTCCCTTGTCAGATAGGCTATCAAAGCTACCATTGTCGGCTGTATCTCGTGCAGCCACTGCTCTTCGCTTTCTTTTACAAATGCACTGCTCATAGGTTTACAGTATTTACTATTCTTACACAACTAAATATTACACCAAAACAGACTGGCAGGCTTTTAGGTAGAAAAACGGTACAATAGAAATATTCACTACCTAAAATTTACGTTATGCATTTACTATCATTTTTAAGAGGAGCTGCTTTTGGTGGCTTGCTCGTTTACCTGTTTGCGCCCCGCAGTGGTGCCGAAACCCGCCGCATGCTTGCCGAGCGCGGAAACGATCTGAAGAAACTCGTGTCGGATGATATGCTCGACCTCACCGGCGAAGCCTCCGAAGCGTCATCGCGCAAGCTGTCTTCCAACAACGGTTCCGGCAATATCTACGATCCGGCTACCTTAGCCGAGTTATAAACCCGGAAGAAATTTTCTGGCAACAAAAAGCCTCACGACACATTGTATCGTGAGGCTTTTTTTATAGTGCGTGTCACCGTATCAGCTACCGCGGCTTCCGCCCGTCTTCACCGGCTTTTTGCCCGCGCCGCCTGCTTTTGGTTTTGCAATAAATTTAGAGCCGGCTGCCATGCCGCCCTTCGGCGTTTTGCTGCCGCCCTTGTCTGCCCCTTTGTTGTTGGTAGGTAATGACATAATGGTAGATTTTAATAAAAAAGAATCACCTAAAGTAAGCCAATCTTTTCAACCATCAACACAAAATACAAATACAGAATACAGAGAACAGCCATTATGGACCAGAAGTCCATCGCTACGGTTAGGCATCGTTGCGTCGCACTCTTCAACGCCTTATTAATAATTTGGCAAGGAAACAAATACAGAATCTTCTATACAAATCTTTATTAGCATCGCCCTTTGCCCGGGTTTGCCAGCCACAAACCTGCTTATCGCCTTCTTTTCTGCAAAAAGGCTCAATCAATTCATTATACGCGTTGCGGTTTTCCGCAATGCCTCCAATCAACGCATTATACGTGATCGGGAAAACCGAAAGGGTTCCAATCACTTGATTTTACCCACTGCGGTAAACCAGAAGGGTTTCAACCAACTGATTACACGTAATTCGGAAAACCGGATTGCCTCCAACGAGTTGATTGGAAGCAATCCGGAAAACCGCAACGGGCATAATCAATTATTTCAGCCTTCTTCTGCCAAAAGACTGTGTTTGGACACTCAATTAGCCAGTTGGACTTAGCGATAAGCTGCAAAAACCACGGTTGCAAACTCAAAAAAACAGGAACAAGCAATCGATAGTCGCGTTTTGTTCAATTATTTTCAAGGCGTTGACGCCCCGCCATACGGGGTTTTGGTAAAATCGGGAAGATGCTGACACAACTGAGCTTAACCGGGGTTCCCCAATTCTGGCCGATAACGGCTGCCAAGAGTCGACGGTCGACTGTCAGCCGTTCACTTCTCACCCCAAATCCTCCTTCCCTAAAGTTATCCTAACAATATACACAGCTTTCAGCCCCATTTGCCCGCAGCAGCTTCGTGATGTACCTTTGCGTATTGCAAAAATGCGCCATTAATTTTCCATATCTATGAACCTATTTCAGCAGCAAAGCACAGAATTTCAGAGACGACATATTGGAATCACCAGCAGCGAAACCGAGGAGATGCTCTCTGCCGTGGGGGTGAAAACAATGGATGAGCTGATCCAGAGAACGGTGCCGCAAAGCATCCGTCTGGCGCAGCCGCTGGCATTGCCGGATGCCATCAGCGAACAACAATACCTCGCCGAAATAAATGAAACGGCGGCTAAGAATAAGCTGTATAAAACCTATATCGGGCAGGGGTACTATAACACTATTACACCCAGTGTTATCCTTCGCAATCTCTTTGAAAATCCAGGCTGGTACACACAATACACACCTTACCAGGCCGAAATTGCGCAGGGAAGACTCGAAAGCCTGCTCAATTTCCAGACCATGGTAAGCGACCTTACCGGGTTGGAACTTGCCAACGCTTCGCTGCTGGATGAAGCTACTGCCGCTGCTGAAGCTATGGCAATGCTGTTTCACCATGTAAATAATCCTGGCAAGATTACAAAGCCAAAGTTTTTTGTAGATAATGCCATCTTCCCGCAAACGAGGGATGTGTTACTCACCCGTGCTGAACCCATTGGCGTAGAGCTGGTATTTGGTGCGTTTGAACAGGCACAACTCGACGATACCTACTTTGGCGCGTTTGTGCAATATCCTAACGACAATGGCGGGATAAAAGATTACAAAGGCTTTATAGAAAGCGCACATGCAGTGAAGGCTTACGTGGTAATGGCAACCGACCTGCTGGCCTTGACACTGCTTACCTCGCCCGGTGAGCTGGGCGCCGATGTGGCAGTTGGTTCTGCACAACGCTTTGGCGTGCCGCTGGGGTATGGCGGTCCGCACGCTGCTTTCTTTGCTACCAGAGACGAGTTTAAGCGGGGTATTCCGGGGCGCATCATCGGCGTTAGTGTAGATGGTCAGAACAACCGCGCGCTTCGCATGGCATTGCAAACGCGCGAGCAGCATATTAAGCGCGAGAAAGCCACAAGTAATATTTGTACAGCGCAGGCTTTGTTGGCCAATATGGCTGCTATGTATGCCGTTTATCATGGACCACAAGGGTTAAAGCAGATTGCAGAGCGGGTTGCCTTTCTTACCCAAAGCCTCGCTGAATCTCTTGCAGAGCTTGGCTTTCAAAATGAAAATGAATTTTACTTTGATACTTTAAAAATAAAGGGCGATGCCGGATCTATTAAAGAAGCCGCCGAAAAAGCAGAGCTCAATTTCCGCTACTTCGGGGATGGCTCTATCGGTATTTCGCTGGACGAAACCACTACGCAGAAAGATGTAGTGGATATTGCTTATCTCTTTGCTACCACACAAGGAAAAGACGAAGCCGAAGTGGGGTTTGATGAAGAAGGTTATGTATTGACCGGCATACCGGAATTTGCTGTACGCACTTCGTCTTATCTTACTCACCCGGTGTTCAACATTCATCATAGCGAAAGCCAGATGATGCGCTACCTGAAGCAGTTAGAGAATAAAGACCTTTCGCTCACGCATAGTATGATCAGCTTAGGCAGTTGCACCATGAAACTGAATGCTGCTTCGGAGATGATACCGGTGAGCCTGCCGCAGTTTAGCGGATTGCATCCTTTTGTTCCTGCCAACCAGGCAGAAGGCTATGGGCAGATGATTGAAGAACTGAGCCAGTACCTCTGCGCCATCACCGGTTTTGATGCCTGCAGCCTGCAGCCCAATAGTGGTGCTCAAGGCGAGTATGCCGGTTTGCTCACCATCATGGAATATCATAAAGCGCAGAACAATGCGCACCGCAATGTCGTACTGATTCCTATCTCTGCGCATGGCACCAACCCTGCCAGTGCCGTGATGACGGGGATGAAAGTCGTAGTGGTGAAAAGCGATGCAGAAGGACATATTGATGTGGCAGATTTGCGAGCAAAAGCCGAACAATACAAAGACACGCTGGGTGCGCTTATGGTAACCTATCCTTCTACGCATGGCGTGTTTGAAGAAAGCATACAGGAGGTTTGCCGCATCGTGCACGAGCATGGCGGGCAGGTGTATATGGATGGCGCCAACATGAATGCGCAGGTAGGGCTAACTTCACCTGCTACCATTGGCGCTGATGTATGCCACCTGAACCTTCATAAAACCTTTTCTATTCCGCATGGCGGTGGCGGCCCGGGCATGGGTCCTATCTGTGCAAGAGAGCACTTGAAACCTTACCTGCCGGGACATGTGTTTATTACCGGCGATCAACAGTCCGCAGACAACAGTCAACATGCCGTCAGTGCCGCTCCATTTGGCTCTGCCAGTATCTTGCTGATTAGTTATGCTTACATAAAAATGCTGGGTAAAGAAGGCGTAAAGAAAGCTACAGAGTATGCTATCTTAAATGCGAACTACATGCGTGCAAGATTGAGCGGTCATTACCCCATTTTATATACAGGTAGCAATGGCACCTGCGCACACGAGTTTATCATTGACCTGCGTCCTTTCAAGACTTCCAGCGGCGTTGAAGCGGAAGATGTAGCCAAGCGGTTGATTGATTATGGCTTTCATGCGCCGACCATGAGCTTCCCCGTGCCGGGAACGATTATGATTGAGCCCACGGAAAGCGAAGACAAAGCTGAGCTGGATCGTTTTTGCGAAGCGATGATTTCTATCCGCGAGGAAATAAAAGCGGTTGAAGAAGGAAGGGAAGATAAAGCCGATAATGCGCTGAAAAATGCGCCGCATACCCAAGCAGTAATTTGTGCCGATGAATGGAATCATCCCTACAGCCGCACGGAAGCAGCCTTCCCGCTACACTATGTAATGAAGCACAAATTCTGGCCGTCAGTATCGCGCATCAACAATACATATGGCGATAGGAATTTAATTTGTACCTGCGAGCCGGTATCGGCTTATGAAAGCTAAGGTTTTTCCATAAGGAGTATAAACTAAATCGGGTTCTTTCGTGCAACGAAAGAACCCGATTTAGTTTGGGTAATATGAAGGCCAATTTTATTTTTTTAATAATCAACACACAAGAAGAGATAACCAAAAACCTATCTCTCTCTGTTTTCTATTACACTTATCGTTTCTATCTTCTTACTTGCTCTCCTTTGCTCTCGCCATATTTTTAAACACCATTTTTCGCTTCACAGTCAGGTAATTTGGGTTGTCGAAATATTTATTGATCCACTTGCCGGTTTCGTCTAAGTATGGATTGAATTCTTCCGTATGTCCATTCAGCCATTCGCGGAAAGAGAAGTGATCGAACAACCTTACATATTCGGTGAAATAAATATCAGCCATCCAATCGTTTTTCTTGATGATGAGTGTGTTCTCGTCGTTCTTGGAAGTGGAGTTTGAACTGAAGTTGGCAGAGCCCGAAATCACCACCGGTACCTCGCCCAATGGATCAATCAGGATGATTTTGTTGTGAAGGAAATCAACACCCGTTTTAATCAGCTTGCCGGCACTGGTTTCTACCACCCAGTTATCTACCGGCGACTTGATGTAGGCACCTGCCGTTATCTCTACATCTTTATCGTCCGTCTTAAATGAATTATAAGCTCTGCGTTCATCGAGCAAAATATAGCGCAGGTAATCCTTATCTTTCTGAAATACCGTTTGAAAACATTGATCAATATTGAATGGATAAATACAGCAAACCATGCCGGTGGCGCTTTCTACTAAGTCGGCATACGTCTGCAGCATCGCATCTGTTTTGCGCGGACTGAAAAACACAGAGATGCCATTGGGTATATCAGCAGCCCTTTTATCGCCGCCATCTTCCATACTTTCCACCGCCTGCTGGTATTCTTTACGGGCTAAGTTTTGATACACCAGTTGCCAGTAAGTATAGTACTTCGCCGCGATGGTTTTATCGGTAACCATGTGCCCTGTATTGCAATGCCCGAAGATGCCTTTGGCAGAAATATTCGTAGAACCTGTCCACACACGCAGTGGCGTATCGTCTTCATCAAGAATAATAAAAAACTTGTTGTGCGCCTGGCTTACTCCATTGTCTCTCACATGCTTTACCAGTGAAGTGGCTCCCCATTTCTGCAAGGCAGCTTTGTTCTCTTCACCATAGTTTTTGGCATCGTAAACAATGTTTACGTCCACGCCGTTTTTCTTTGCTTCTTTCAAAGCGAGCAGAATGCCGGGATAGTGAAACTCGTAACATGCGCCTCTTATTTTCTGACCTTTCGCAGCGGAAGCAATAAATGCCGTCATGCCTTCGTACAATCCTCTCGAAAGCCAATCCGCCGCTTTTTGGTCTAAAATAATTTCGTCTTTATCAATTGGTTTTTCCAGACCGAACTGTTCTGTATAAGACTGGCTGCCTGAAACGCCACGATTAAAAAAGATGCCATGCTTGCCTTTGTTGTGCTTCTCTGCCGTGATGGTAATTTCTTCTGAAATGCCACGTATTGGGTTGACAGGTGAACCCGTTATGGCTGTAACAATATAAGTGTATTCGATGCCGGGTTCAACCGTAAAATCCTTCCATAAAAAGCTTTGCACCGGATGTAGGTAAGAAGGATACTTCTGTCCTTTTACTTTGTACAAATCTTCTTTCTTAACGGGAATAACCGACTTGAAAAACTTCTGTCCGTAGAGCCAGATTCGTTTTTGAGATTTTGTCTCCACCCGCTCGAAAGCGAAGCCCAGCAACCCTTTCGGCTTCTCTTTCATATCAATGGAAATGACAACGGTGGATACGCCCGAAACGGCATACAGCTCGAGATCAGAACTTGTTTTCTTCCTTCTCATATTGGGTATGTTTGTGAATGGTAATTCAATGAAGATGAATTTGCCGATATACTTTATAACAACGGCAAACCCATTCTGCTTTTCTTAATAGTAGTGATAATGCAACCGGTGAGAAACAAATTTATAAATAAGTATCTATTAGTATTTTGGTTATTTCACCTCTCAGGATGGTTGAATAAGAAACATTACATCGTCCTTCTTTGTGTTATAAGAAAGTCGTTCAGCAAATAGTTGGCTAGCCAGGTTGAAAGAATTTTTTATGTTCTCTATGCGATACCAATCATCATTGTATCTCAATAAGCATAGCCGTCAGGAAACAACCGGCAACCGGAAGCCGAAGGTGGAACCCTTGCCCGGCTCGCTGTTTACCCAAACACTGCCCCCCTGCGCCTCCACAAATTCTTTGGATATAGACAAGCCCAGCCCATTGCCTTTTTGGTTGGAATGGGGAACCTGGAAGTAACGGTCGAAAAGATGCGGCAAATATTCTTTAGCAATGCCTGAACCCTGGTCGGTAACGGTAAACAGAACCTCATTGCCGGCAGCGGCGGCCTTTATTTCGACTGTGCTGCCATCGGGAGAATATTTTATGGCATTGGTGAGAAAATTATTTAAAACCCATGTTGTTTTATCTGCATCCGCTTCTATCTCGCGCAGGTTGTTCTCCGAATGGTTCAGCAGGGCAACTCTTTTTTCGGCAGCCCGGTTGGCAACGGCTTCCATTGCATTTTGAACAATAACAGCAGGGTTTATTTGGGTCTTGTTCAACTGTATCCTGCCGGCTTCTACCTGCGACATGTTCAGCAGTTCGCTCAGTATTTTCAGCATCCGCTGGTTGTCGCTTTTGAGGTTGGCAATTAATTCTTTTTGTTCCTCCGACAGCTTGCTCACGCGCTCATCTTCTAATAGCTTTAAACTAAAATCAGAAGATGCCAACGGTGTTTTTAATTCGTGAGATACAGTAGCAATAAAGTTGGTTTTGGCAACGTCTAACTCTTTGAAAGAAGTGATATTTTTTAGCACAATCACTCTGTTTTTTACATCTTCCTGCGCTACCTCTATCATTTCTTTGGTAAAGTAATTTTCATGGTTGTCTACCACAATTTTAAACGGTTTCGGCCCTTCGTTTTCCAGCAGGAAACGGAACAGGTCGTTTATCTTTTTAATGTCATCCACCGGCTTGCCAACCATTTGTTCTGCACGCAAACCCAGCAGTTGTAATGCCTGTTGATTGGCAAACAGAATCTTCTCGTTTTTATCTATGCCAATGCTTGCATCCTTCAAACTATTAATTACAGCTTCGGCACGGCTTTTTTCAAACAGAATCTGGTTTAAGTTGCTGCTTTCAAAATACTCCAGGCGTTCCGCCATATTATTGAATGAGTCGGCTAAGGTTCCAAACTCATCTTTGTTGTCTATGTGAATGCGATATTTATAATTCTTATTGCCGATCTCTTTAATGGCTTCTATCAACTGGTTAATGGGATTTGTAATGATAGAAGGAAAATTGACGATGAAGGTAAACGCCATAATAAACACCAGCCCTCCCAGTGAAATGATGATGGTCAACGCATCGCTGGCCGATGTTTCGGCTATCTCGCTCTTGCGCTTTATCGCCTGCATATTGATGTAAAGAATCGCCTGTATCTGCTGGTAAATATTGCGGATATTCTGACGGCTGGTATCGCCTGCTTTCAGTTTTATCAGTTCGTTGCTCAGGTTGTCGGTTGCTTCCTTTTCGCCCGGCTCTGTGATATTGTTTTTTTGTTGTGTTATAGCTTTTTCAAGTCCCTGCATTGAGCCGGCAAAGTTTTGCGATAAAGTATTCAGTTGCTGCTGCATGTTGTGGCAATAAATCAGGCTTTCATAGTTGTCCTGCAGCACATTATTGGCGTCCGCTTTTAACCTTGCCATATAAAATATACCCACGCCGCCCGTTACCAGGAGAAGCAGGAACAGGAACAGCGTGCCAAGCCAGATTTTTCGTTTTACGGTTAGTGCCATCAGGATAAAATAACAAGGTCAACATTATTTTTTGAAAGCGTCTGCAACAACTGGTTGAAAATACTCGTTCGTAAAATAATCTGGAATAAATTAAAATGGGGCTTACCCAGGCAAATAGTAGTAACACCTTTCTCCGCAACAGTTTCAAAGATTGCCGCTGCAACATTTTCGGCTTTTTTCTGTATCACTTCGCCACCCAGTTCCATTGCATTTTTAAAGTTGTTAATCAAATGCCGCTGTGCAGCCAAAGGTATCTTGTCGGAAGATTCTTTGCCGGTTTGTACATAAAGCACATACCAACTGCTGTTGTAATAAGAAGCCAGCCTTGCCGTCTTGCGGATAATGCGTTGTGCAATCTCATGATTTGACGATACACAAGCTAAAAAGCGCTCATGCCGGAAGGCGGTTTGTTTAGCGGTGATCTGATAATCTACCTTACGCTCCACCTGTCCTGCCACTTCTTTCAACGCCAGTTCTCGAAGCTGTAGAATCTTGTCGGGCTGAAAGAAATTGGTGAGCGCCTGCTGCACTTTCGAATGGTCGTAAATTTTACCGGCTTTTAAGCGTGCTATCAACTCGTCAGCCGGCAAATCAATGTTTACTACTTCATCGGCTATCTGCAGCATCTTATCCGGAATGCGTTCTTTTACTTCAACACCGGTTATCTCTTTTACATCTTCATTGATGCTTTCAATGTGCTGAATATTCACGGCAGAAATCACATCAATACCCGCTTCCATCACATCCATTACATCCTGCCAGCGTTTCTCATTTTTACTGCCCGGAATATTGGTATGCGCCAGCTCGTCTATCAATACTACTTCAGGGTGAAGCAACAGGATAGCCTGTACATCCAACTCTTCGAGGTGCTTGCCTTTATAAAACACTTCGCGGCGTGGAATCACAGGCAGGCCTTCTGTTAGTGCCTGCGTTTCTTTTCTGCCATGTGTTTCAATGTAGCCGATCTTTACGTTTACATTATTTTGAAAAAGGCTGTGCGCTTCCTGCAACATGCGGTAACTTTTGCCAACACCGGCACTCATGCCAAGATAAATCTTCAGCTTGCCTTTAGCAGGCTTTGTACTTCTGGTTTCTTCAGTTGTACTGAAATTGTCTTCCTGGTCTGATGTTGTCATAAAATTTGTTACGCTTTTAGTAAAGTTTTTCTTTTTTCACGAGGCGTATATAGCATTGAGGTGCACAAACAATTGGTGAAGCCTTTGCTTTTTAAAATGCGATAATTCACGCAACTTTTGCACCCGGCCCAAAACTCTTTTTCTACTGCCAGTTCGTTAAAGGTTACCGTTTCGAAACCCAAACGGGCATTCAGCTTCATGATTGCTGAACCCGTTGTAATACTGAAAATTTTCGCTGCCGGGTATTTCATTTTTGACAGTTTGAAAATTTTTCTTTTTATCAACCGGGCTACGCCCAGACCACGATAAGCGGGCGCAACTATCAATCCGGAGTTCGATATAAATTCGCCATGCGCCCATTCCTGAATGTACGAAAAACCCGCCCACTCGCCGGCATCTGTTACTGCTATCACTGCGTTCCCTTCTTTCATCTTTTTAATAATAGATTCAGCCGATCGTTTTGATATGCCTGAACCACGCGCAATGGCCGATGTTTTTGTTTCCAATGATATTTCTTCCGCAAAACGCGAGTCTTCTTCTGAAGCTTCGCGTATAATAATAGAACCTTTCACTTTTGTTTAATTAGATAAAAAAATAGATTGACAATCGTCTTAGCAACTACTTTGCATAACCTGTTTCAGATATAATGAATACAGCCTGTTGGGGATGATCGCTCTTACTTGCATCCTTTCTTTTGAATCTACCGGCAGCAAAGAGCTGATGGCATAAACAAAACTGTTTTCTATCAGAGTTTTGACAAGCTTATCACCATTGCAGTAAATTTTGTCTGCTAGGGTAAAGCATTTTTTAGCCAGGTTAAAATCCTGTTCTTCTACAGCGTGTTTTGTATAATGTATAAAATCGTTTACAAAAACATATACCTCTAACGATGGTTTGCAGGAACATACATGCACATGCATGGCGGGAATCGCCTGCCTTAATAACCCCGGCACTTCATACTGATTAATCATTTTATAAACATTTACTGTTTACCAATATTGTTACAGCTATAATAGACCAAATCAGATACCTTATTTATTTTATAATTGACGATGGCTTCTAACCCTTTTTCTATCAATTGATTCCTTTGTATCCGGGCATTTATTTGGTAAAATGGCGTGGTTTGTTACCTTATCATTTTGATAGGCTTTTTTTCAAAATGATAGGATGTATTCCCGTTATGAAATAGCAATCAAGCCCTCATTTCACCAGGAACGAATCAGAAACAGGTCCCAATACTAATGCAGGCAGCAGTGATAAAACGTTCAGTATAATAATAACAAAAAACAGGAAAGCGCCGAATGTAATGCCCTGAATTTTTATCGTTCCGGTAGTGCGTGGCGTATACACTTTTTGTATTAATAAACCGGCAATCCAAACTGCTCCCAATATCGGGACAAACCGTCCCGTTAGCATTGCAATAGATGTTGTCAGGTTCCAGAAAACCGTATTGTCGCCCAAACTTTCAAAACCAGAGCCATTACCGGCAACAGAAGAAATGTATTCATAGAACATCGTTGTAAATCCATGCGGGCCTGTGTTGCTAAGCCATTGCAATGAGTTGTTTTCACCCGCAAAGTGCAGGTATGTATAACAGGCAATAGCAGCCAGAACCAGTGGTATCAGGCTTGCCATAACGGTTACGCCAACCGTTATCTGTATCTCTTTGATGCCGATTTTTTTACCAAATATTTCCGGCGTTCTGCCAATCATCAGGCTGCTGATAAAAAGAGAAACGATAAGGAAAATAAACATGTTGATCCAGCCGGTTCCCAGCCCGCCAAAGAAAGCATCAATGTTCATCGCCATCAGCATACAAGCGCCAGACAATGGCATAAAGCTATCGTGAAAGCCAACCAATGTTCCCGCAGGAATAGCAATGTTTTCGCCGCAGTAAAAAGCCGAATAGTAAGCGCCGAATCTAGCTTCCTTGCCTTCCATGTTTCCCTTAGCATTGATGCCCATGGCAACCACGTTCCCATTGCCTTTTACTTCCTGCTGAATGACGGGGATAGTAAACAGCAGGAAGCCGCAGGTCATCACGCCAAAAATCATCCGCGAAAATCTTTTTGCACGTATGTAATGACCAATGAAAAATATAAAAGCCATGGGTAATAAAAACACAATTACACTATGCAGAATGAAGGTAAAAAAGTTTGGGTTTTCGAAGGGATGTGCATCGTTTGCACCGAAGAAACCGCCCCCATTAGAACCCAATTCTTTGATGGGTAAAAAAGCAGCTACAGGTCCTTTCGCTACCGTTACACTGTCTCTCTGGAGAGTCGTTATCTGGTGCGGTCCGTCAAACGTCATCGGCACGCCGCTCACCATAAAAAGTATTGCCGCTATGATACATAGCGGCAATAATATTCTTGTTAGGGAACGTACAAAATCCCGGTAAAAGTTTCCTAAGCTTGTTCGTGTTTTGGCTGCCAGCCCTCTTACAACGGCAACGCCTACCGAAAGGCTTGTGGCAGCACTTACAAACTGCAAAAACATAAATACGCCAACCTGCGAGAGATAGGTAGCGCCACTTTCGCCGGAGTAGTGCTGCAGGTTGGTGCTGGTTAAAAAACTAACCGCAGAATTGAAGGCAAGGCTCCATTCCATGGAAGGATTGCCTGCCGGGTTTAAAAATAAACTTCCCTGAAGAATCAGTATTACAAACCCGAAAACCAGCCATACGATGTTCATGGCTGCCATTGCCACAAAGTATTGCTTCCAGTTCATTTGTTCCAAAGGGTTTATCCGGCATATTTTATAAATGAAATTTTCAACCGGTTTTAAAAAATCAAGAAAACTTTTGCGACCCCTGTACACTTTGTTCATGTACTTCCCTAATGGCAACGCCAGCAGAAGTGAAACGGCAAATATGAATACACAAACAAGCGTATTTTGAAACATACAATGGCTTTAATAAGGAACTTAAGATATTAAGTGCATTCTGATACTCATGCTGCAGTCGGTGTATAGATCACATTAAAAATGATAGGTTGCGGCCAAAAGAAAACTACCGGTTGATTTTGTTGTTTCAGCAGCGTTTTTATAAAAAACGGAATTGCCGGCATTGTCGAGCCTGAACTCAGGTATGATGGTTAAATTATCCATTCTGAAATTGGCTGACAGTGTTGGTGCAATTACATGTTTTAAGCCTAAGTATTCGTCTTTATCCATAATGTATTCAGTGCGCAGCGTAAGACCGAACCAGCTTACCGGATCTGCATTAATATAAAGAGCCAGCCCGCTCCAGTTGGAGGTAGTAAATTTACCCGTACTGTCTGCAAGCTTTACCGATTGCAAGGTTCCGTTGAAGCCCAGACTGAATTTACTGGTCGGCGCGTAAGTGGCAACAATATCTCCCTGCACTACTTTTTTATCGTCGTTTTGTTTGCCACCTACAAAGTTGAAATACGCTTTCAGCTTATTGTCTTTCGAGCCGGTTGAAAATTGTGCAATTACAGATTTAGGCATTCCAGGTGCGCTCCTGAAATCGGTTGGATTTGATACACCCACCATAAAAGCGCTTTTGCCGCTAAGGCTTATATCTGCCCGCAAACCTGTGTGCGTAAAAGGTCCGTTGGTAAACATATAGCTCATGCTGTAATTTCTGTTTAAATAAGCATCTACCAGCTCGTAACCAATATGTGTAGCCCAGGTACCCAATGTAAATTTAACAGCCGCAACCGGCGCATACGTTACATACAATTGCTTGATGGCGAACCTTGTGTTGGCATCGTTGTAAGCAAATTCTTCTGCTCTTCTACCAAAGCCTAAATCTATTGTGGCGCTTACTTTACCAAAACTATGATCGGCGCGTATGGATGCCATGCCCAACTCAAACGAATTGCTCGAATGCGTAAAGCTGGTTAAGCTGTTGTAAGGATATTCTTTTGGATTGTTGAAATTGTACCGGTAATATGCATCAACCGAGCCGGTGATAGTGGCTAACGGAGATGTTTTTTTTGTTGAATCTGCAGCTCCCTTTGTTGAATCCGTTGCCTGCGAAAAGCTAACCTGGCATATCACCAAGGTTGCTATTATCATGCTTATCTTTTTCATCGTCTTCCTGTTACTTTCTCTTTATTTTAATTGATCTAACTGAACATTTAATTGCAGCACATTTACTTTTTCGGGTCCGAATACACCCAGCAATGGTTTTTGAGTTTGCTGTGCCACAAGTGCCTTGATTTTCTCTTCCGGAATGCCTCTTGTTTTTGCAATTCTTGCTGTTTGCACATAAGCGCCCTGCGGAGAAAGATCTGGATCTAAACCGCTGCCCGAAGCTGTTACCAGTTCAGAAGGGATTTGCTCTTTTTTTACCGTTGGATTGTGAATTAAGAATGTATCAATTCTATCCTGTACGGTTTTTAAATAATCTGTATTGGTGGGAGCTTTATTGCTACCGGCAGATCCGGCTGCATTAAAGTCAACCGCAGATGGACGACTGTTGAAATACTTATCATCAGTAAACTTTTGACCGATGAGCTTATAACCTACTACTTTACCATTTACGCTTACTGTTTCTCCCTTGCCGGCGCCAGGTGCAAGCTTTGCAACGCCCGCTATCAGCAATGGATATAAGACAGAGCACAGAACAATAAAGACCAGTGTAAGTTTGAGTGAAGGCAGAATATATTGTTTCATAACTTTCTTTTATTTTTTACATGAATAAGGCTAACAGCATATCAATAAGCTTAATGCCGATAAACGGTGCAATCACACCACCCAGGCCATAAATCAACAAATTTCTGCGGAGCAGCGCACTGGCACCGATAGGACGGTAAGCGACTCCTTTTAAAGCCAGCGGAATCAGGATCGGGATGATGATGGCGTTAAAAATGACAGCGGATAAGATGGCGCTTTCTGCGCTTTTCAAATACATAATATTCAGAGTCTGCAAACCCGGAATTGAGACAATAAATAAGGCAGGCACAATAGCAAAGTATTTCGCTACGTCATTGGCTATAGAAAACGTAGTAAGCGTACCTCTTGTCATCAGCAATTGCTTGCCTATTTCAACCACTTCTATCAGCTTCGTTGGGTCGTTGTCAAGGTCAACCATGTTGCCCGCTTCTTTCGCGGCTGCGGTTCCGCTGTTCATGGCTACGCCAACGTCAGCTTGTGCCAAAGCAGGTGCATCGTTGGTTCCATCACCCATCATGGCAACTAATTTTCCACCTTGCTGCTCTTTCTTAATGTAGTTCATTTTATCTTCCGGTTTTGCTTCGGCGATAAAATCATCTACACCCGCTTTTTCAGCAATAAACTTTGCCGTTAAAGGATTGTCTCCGGTTACCATAACCGTTTTTACACCCATCTTCCGCAAACGCTCAAAACGTTCCTGGATGCCGGGTTTAATGATGTCCTGTAATTCTATTACGCCTTGCGCAACATTGTTGCGGCTTACCACGAGCGGTGTACCACCATTTGATGAAATCTCTTTTACTTTTTGCTCAGTTTCGACGGGAAAAGTATTGCCGGCTTTTATCACCATATTACGGATAGAATCGAACGCACCTTTACGCACTTTTGTGCCGTCAGCCATGTCCATGCCGCTGCTTCTTGTTTCAGCCGTAAACTTTATGAACGTTGAGTTTTGCGTATTAAAAGAAGAAGGATTGAGCTTGCCTAATTCAACAATGGATTTACCCTCCGGTGTTTCATCAGAAAGAGAAGAAAGAACGGCTGATTCAATAAAGAGCTTTTCATTAATTCCGTTTGCCGGGTAAAAGTTGGTTGCCTTTCTGTTGCCTATGGTTATAGTGCCGGTTTTATCTAACAGTAAGGTGTCTAAATCACCCGCTGTTTCAACGGCTTTACCACTTTTGGTAATAACGTTTGCCCGCAACGCCCTGTCCATGCCGGCAATACCGATTGCGCTTAACAAACCACCAATGGTTGTTGGTATTAAACACACATATAAGGCAACAAAGGCAGAAACAGGGATGGGTGTATTGGCGTAATCTGAATAAGGTTTCAGCGTTACGCAAACAATTAGAAAAATCAATGTAAAACTTGCCAGCAAAATAGTCAGCGCTATTTCATTAGGCGTTTTCTGGCGCGATGCACCTTCTACCAGCGCAATCATCTTATCCAAAAAGCTTTCGCCTGGTTCCGTGGTGACCTTAACTTTTATTTGGTCTGATAATACTTTGGTACCGCCGGTTACAGACGATTTGTCGCCACCGGATTCACGTATTACCGGTGCAGATTCTCCTGTGATGGCGCTTTCATCAATGGTAGCAATGCCTTCGACGATTTCCCCATCCATAGGTATGGTATCGCCTGCTTCGCAAAGAAAAATGTCGCCTTTCTTCAATTGTGAAGAAGGGACAACCTTTACTTCATTCACAAATATTTCGCCTATGGTTTGAATCCATTTGGCAGGTGTTTCTTCTCTTGTTTTTCGCAGGCTGTTTGCCTGTGCTTTACCTCTTGCTTCTGCAATAGCTTCTGCAAAATTGGCAAAGAGAACCGTGATAAAAAGAATGAGAAATATGGTGAAGTTGTAAGCAAAACTTCCCTGCGATTTTTCGCCTGACAATATCCAAAGGCATACACCCAGCATAATGATGGTGCCTATTTCCACTGTAAACATCACAGGGTTTTTTACCATGATGCGCGGATTCAGTTTTGTAAAGGATTCCCTGAGCGCTTCTTTTACAAGGGCAGGCTCAAATAGTCTGTTTGATTTATTGTTTGCCATAATTTTTTTTTATTTAAAAAAGAGATAATCGAATCGCTTCAATCCTCTTTCAAACTTTGTTGTAATTCGCTTTTTTGATTGCTTAATGAATGCTTAAATACTCTGCGATAGGACCCAACACAAGCGGCGGGAAATAAGACAATGCAGTAATAATAACGATCACCGCAAACGTCATGGCTCCGAATGTTATTGAGTCAACTTTTAAAGTGCCTGCAGATTCGGGAACATATTTTTTGTTCGCCATCAACCCGATGATAGCTATAGGCCCGATGATAGGAAGAAACCTTCCTAATATCAGTATAAAGCCACCCATCACATTCCAGAAAACATTATTGGCGGTAAGCCCTGCAAAGGCACTACCGTTGTTGGCATTCTCAGAAGTAACTGCATACAGCATTTCTGAAAAGCCGTGATAGCCAGGGTTGTTCAGCCAGGCACTGGGTTTAACAGCCCAGTCGGCATTGCTATAATGCAACAAAGTATAGCAGGCTAAGGCAGCACCTCCTTTAATAAGAAAGGCAGATAGCAATGTGACCAAAGCAGCGATTTTTACTTCACGCGCTTCTACTTTATGCCCCATGAATTCCGGTGTTCGCCCTACCATTAAACCCGATATAAACACCGCAATAATGATATAGATAAAGTAGTTTAAAATGCCTACGCCGCAGCCTCCGTAAAATGCATTCACCAACATACCAAGCATTTGCATTAAACCGGAAACCGGCATAGAACTATCGTGCATAGAATTCACAGAACCTGTAGAAATGATGGTAGTAACAATACTCCAGTAACCGGAGGCAGCCGGACCAAATCTGGCTTCTTTTCCTTCCATTGCGCCGGTTGCCTGTACAACGCCCATCTTAGCAATTTCAGGGCTGCCATGTATTTCAGTAATAAGTGTAGGTATAAGCAAGCAAAGCATACCCACTGTCATCACCCCGAAAATAACGTAAGCAAATTTTTTACGTTTAATGTAAAAGCCCAACGCAAATAACATTGCGATTGGTATTAAAACCTGCGCAATCACTTCAAGCATATTGGTAAAGTAATTGGGATTTTCAAATGGATGTGCGGAATTGGCGTTAAACCAGCCACCGCCGTTTGTTCCTAAATGCTTAATCGCAATCATACCGGCTGCAGGACCGCGGGAAACCTGCACAGTATCGCCTTGCATCGTGATTACAGAGTCCTTAGCATCATAACTTGCTGGTGTGCCATTGAAGGCAAGCAAAGCAGCAATGACAATACAAATGGGTAACAATATCCTTGTAATTGTTACAGTAAATATTTGCCAGAAATTACCCAGATTATCGGTAGTTTTTTTCTTTAAGCCATTAAACAGCGCTACTGAAGCAGCAATACCTGTTGCGGCACTTACAAACTGTAAAAAAGTAATTACAAAAAGCTGTGTGAGATAAGTAACACCGCTTTCTCCTGAATAAGCCTGCCAGTCGCAGTTTACTAGAAAACTGATTGCTGTATTAAAGCTTAAGTCGGGCGTCATATCTGGATTGCCATCAGGATTTAACGGCAAATGCGATTGGAAAAGAAACATGAAAAAGGCATAGACAAACCACAGCATATTGATAGTAAGCATTGCCTTCAAAAATTGCTTCCAGTTCATTTCGTCTGCGGGGTTGATGCCTGCTATTCGGTAGATGAAACGCTCAACCGGCTTCATAAAATCAAGCAACGTTTTTTCTCCGCCGAATACCTTAGCAATGTATTTCCCCAAAGGAAATGCAAGCAGTACAGTGAGAAGAAACGAAACGATTACACCTGTTAATTCTGTATTCATAATTTGTTTTTTAGAGATTTAAAATTTTTCCGGTTTCAATAAAACATACAGCAGGTAAATGAATACTGCGATGGAAAGAATAAATAGTATTAAGAACATTTTTTGTGGTTTAAATTTTTTCAAAAAAATCAATGGACTTATAAAAGAGTCTGAAGCAGACAAGACCTGCCAGTAGTAAAAGAATTGTAAGCATATTTATTTAGTTATATAATAAGAAAATCAATTTCAGAAAAACGATATAAGCCAGGGAAAGAGCAATGAGCCAGACTGCGGTAATAAGTACAAAAGATGATATTTTCTCTTTATCGAAATGCATGATTTTGCTCAGCGAAGTGCATGGTTTTACTCAGTTGTTTCATTGCCTATAATTGATAACATAAGCCGGTGAGGATAATAACTACATACACTACCGGAATAATAACATGCAGCCCTAACTTTTTACCTAAACCTGTACATGGATTTTTCATTTTGCTTTTTCTTCTTACTTGGCAAATGAGATACCCTGAACTGATTGATTGACGGAGTAAGGTCTGAAAGCCTTTGCTGTCAATGCTTTCAGGAAATGCGGCACAGATAAATACATTTTACCTGTTTATAAAACCCTATCAAAATGAGAAGGTGATTTATCAAAATGAAAGGATGATATATTAAAACAGAACTATCGTAACGCTTTTTTCTTACTGCCTACTTTTGAGTGCTAAATATTTGGTTGATGATTCTGTTGCTGGTTACCATATTCGTTGTTGGTTACATCTCCATTTCACTTGAAACTTATATCAGAATAAACAAAGCTGCTATCGCGTTGTTAACAGGTGTTGCGTGCTGGCTAGCGTATATGCTGATGAGTCATGACAAGGAAAAAGTCATTGACCAGCTTGCCGAAAGTTTGGGCGATTTGTCAGGGATTCTGTTCTTTCTGTTAAGTGCTATGACGATTGTTGAGATCATTGATGCGCATAAAGGTTTCAGCATTATAACAAACAAAATCAGCCAGACAGATAAGCGTGCATTGGTGTGGATTGTTTCACTAATTGCTTTCTTCCTATCGCCTATTCTCGATAACCTTACTACCAGTATCGTTATGGTGTTATTGCTGCGCAAACTGGTAGCCAATTCAAAGCAGCGGCTCATCTTCACCGGTATGATTATTATAGCTGCTAATGCCGGCGGGGTTTGGTCGCCCATTGGCGATGTTACCTCAACCATGCTATGGATGGGCAACCAGGTAACCGCCAAAGGCGTGTTGATGAAGTTGTTTCTGCCAAGCCTGGCTTGTTTGCTGGTTCCGCTTTTTATCTGCTCAATGAAAATGAAAGGGAAAACAAGGCGACCGCTTGTAAAAACGTCTGATTCACAACTTCCCATTTCGCAAACACAACAATATATTGTTTTGTGTTCCGGGCTGATGGTTTTGCTTTCAGTTCCGGTGCTCAAATCCCTTACCGGTTTGCCTCCTTATATGTGTATCCTGTTCGGGCTTGGCATTTTGTGGATTATTACCGAAATTATTCATCATAATAAAGAGAGCGAAAAAGGAGAACTTACGGTAGCAGAAGCATTGGGCAGGATTGATACGCCGAGCATTTTATTTTTTCTTGGAATCCTATTGGGTATCGCGGCTTTGCAGGCAACCGGCGTTTTACAAACGCTTGCTCAATTGTTGGAGCGTTCTGTTTCTAACTCACATGTTATTGTAATGCTTTTTGGCCTGCTCTCATCAGTTGTTGATAATGTGCCGCTGGTAGCGGCAGCCCAGGCTATGTATAGCTTAGATAAGTATCCGACCGACGATAGCTTTTGGTTACTGCTCACCTATTGTTCCGGTACAGGCGGTAGTATTTTATTGATTGGTTCTGCCGCCGGCGTGGCAGCAATGGGCATGGAAAACATCAGTTTTGTATGGTATTTAAAGAAAGTTTCTTTTCTGGCGCTGGCAGGCTTTTTTGCCGGCATCGGTGTCTATTTTTTGCAGTTGCTGATATTTAAATAACCGGTTTCGGTGCCAATAGAAATTCCGGTTAAAGTGTTTACTGCTCGTTAATATTATACTTGTCAGGTGTGAAGGTTTTGCCGGTAATAAATCTTATAGAGATACAACGGCATCAGGGAATGAATTTGATTTTTTTCAGCTATCCTGAGTTCAGAAACGAACAACGAAAGAGGATGCAAATACACGGTTTCAATGGCATTCCTAACAACTGGGTTTCCATGCACATAAACAGTATTGGCAACTATAAAGCACTTTTTTAATGATGTTAAATCTTGCCGCAATATTAGTTTTGTTGTGTAATTGAAAAGGCATTGAATAGCCTTTAATATACTTATGGAAGGATAAATTTTTTTGAACTCGATGGCTGTTTCAGGCAGCTCATTTAATAAATAAGCCTGCACCTGGTATTGATTAATCATCATCCCTTATTTGATGGGCAGCATAAACGCCAATGAAGTGCCTTAAAAAGAAAAGTATTTAAAATGTGCTGCAATCCTTTGTCAGCAAGCCTTTGTTGATGGCTTAGTGTTGATGCTGCGCTTTTGCAAAACAAAAACCCTTTCATTATGAAAGGGTTTTTCTCAAAATGATATGCTTTATTTTGGTAGATTGTATTCTTCCATCTTTCGATAGAGTGTTGCCAGTCCTACGTTCAACAGCCTTGCTGCTTCCGTTTTATTACCATGCACATGTTGCAGTACTTTTAGAATGTGCTGCTTTGTAACCTGGGCCAATTCATAACTGTTTTCTTCTGAAGTAACAGAGGTATTCCTGAATTCAAAAGGTAAACTGTCGGCTGTTATCAAACTGCCTTCCTGCAAAATGACAGCACGCTCCACTACGTTTTTCAATTCACGGATATTCCCTTTCCATTCATGCTGATGAAGCAGCTTTTGAGCGTCATCGGTAAACCCCTGTATTTTTTTAGTAATCTTTTCGTTGAAGAAATGCAGGTAGTAATTGGCGATGGGCATCAGGTCAGGTTTCCTGCTGCGCAAGGGTGGCAATTCAATCGAAAACACATTCAGCCTGTAAAACAAATCTTCCCTGAAAAGTCCTTTGTTCACTTCATCCTGAAGGTTACGATTGGTAGCAGCAATAAAACGAACATCCACCTGGGTGGGTTTTGTATCGCCGATTTTTATGAACTCCGAAGTCTCCAGCACACGCAGCAATTTGCTTTGCAAATCCACCGGCATTTCACCAATTTCATCTAAGAACAACGTGCCTTTATCGGCTTCTTCTATCAGACCTTTTTTGTCTTTTATTGCACCTGTAAATGACCCGGCTTTATGACCAAAAATTTCACTCTCCAAAAGTTCTTTTGAAAAGGCATTGCAATTAATAGCGACGAAAGATTGCGCTCCTCTTTTGCTACCGTTATGTATCGCCTGCGCAAATACTTCTTTACCGGTTCCGGTTTCGCCTAAGAGCAAAACAGTAGCATCGGTCTGCGCTACTTTTTGAGCCAGTTCCTTTACAGAAGAAATGGCTTTGGAAGTGCCGATGATGCTATCAAAACTATATTTTTTGCCTACTTGTTTTTCTAATGCCAACACCTTTTTCTGTAAGGCAACCTTTTCTATCGCTTTGTTTAGAAGAGGAATGACTTTATCGTTATCATCACCCTTTGTAATGTAATCAAAGGCGCCGTTTTTCATCGCTTGTATACCATCAGAGATATTGCCATAAGCGGTCAGCAAAATGATCTCCATCAACGGGTGCTTTCTCTTTAAATCGGTAATAAATTCAATACCATTTCCGTCCGGTAATTTTACGTCGCAGAGAATCACGTCTGGTTCTTCTTTATCAATCATTTTCTGCGCTGCTTTCAGGGTGCCCGTCTCAGTTACAGCAAAACCTTCCAGCCGGATAATGCGGGCTAACAGGTTTCTTAATTTTTCTTCGTCATCTATAATCAATACAGTATTCATTCGCTTACTGTCTGCGCATTATTTATGTAATAAAGGCAGAACATTGCTAATGTAATGTGTTTATGGTTATAAAAGCGCAGGGGAACGAAAGTACCCGAATTGATAAAGTATAGCCAGAGCTATTGGCTGTTTACGTTCAGCCATCCGTTTACGGTATTGTTATTCGCTTCCAGCACCACCTTGTAAAAAGGCGATAGCAAATGGCTTACATCAATATCTGCATGGCGTTGTGTTAGCGGAACGGTAGCCAGTAAACGATACTCATCTTTACCTCCGGTTTTAAAAAGATTGGTCGTTGTTACCCATATCTTCACATCGCCTGCTGTATCAAGCGCCTGCCAGCTTATGTCTATTTTGTTTTGAATGAAGTTTAGTTTAGGCTGTGCAATAGAAACGGGAGCCAGAAATGAAACGCCATCTAACTCTCTTCGTGCTTCTTCCGGAATAGACATCTTCATAAAAGAAGCCATGGAAGGATAAATATCAACGATGGAAGGCTCGTCATACTTGCCATAAGCATTTATTTTTTTGTTGGTTACAATCCATGTCGTTCGTTCGCGCCGAGATTGTCCGCCATGATTGTGCCCTGTCTTCGCATCTCTTCCATGATCGGTTGTAACAATAATCAGCCAGTCTTCTTTGTATTTCTGTTTGCGATATTCAATCGCCTGCCACAAACGCCCTACCTGCTCATCCACATACTGTACCGCTGTATCCTGCTGTTTGCTGTCGCCATACAGGTGACCCATATCATCCGTATATTCCAAATAAACCCACGACAGATCGGGTGCTTCATTGCGGATGGCTTTTGCAGCGGCATTCACCACTGTATCATCAATGCGGTGCATAAAGCGGCGTCCTTTATCATGAGGGTAGTGCAGAGTATCCAATTCGAAACCATCCGCGCCATAATCGGTTTGTAAATTGTTTGTTTGCGGCAATCCTTCGCCTATAAGTTTTGTGCGGTTATCCTGCCAGCTACTAAACACAGCGATCTTCTTTGCCGGATACTGGTCTTTCAGCAAACGGAAGATGGTTTTGTAATGATAGTTTGGGGCGGCAATATCATTGTCCCACACGTTATGCTTATTCACCCAGGTGCCCGTCAGCAGGCTATTGTAGCCGTTTGCCGATATCGTAGGTGTTTGATTATACATGCCGCTGTCGCCACCGACATGCGCCCGCATATAAACTCCTTGCTTTGCAATGGCGTTTAAGTTCCGTGTGGCTGTTTTCTCCAGCACATCAGCAGGTATACCATCTGCAATTACAAAGACGACTTTCTGAGCAAAAACATTTGAAGACAAAACGAAAGCGAAGAGAATACTATAAACAGCAGTTAGTTTCATCAGATAGAAATTAATTGATAATAAATATAGATAGAGTTTGGTCAGCCCATCACCAGTTGTCCTTCTAAAAACTTACTATACCATTTGCCCGAAGCCTTTACAATGCGCCGTTGCGTGACGAAGTCTACATACACCAAACCAAAACGCGGATGATAACCTTCCGCCCATTCAAAATTGTCCATGAAGGTCCAGATAAAATAACCGTTTACAGGAACGCCTTCCTTCTTCGCTTTCAGCACCTGCTTTAGGTGCTCCTGTATATAACCAATGCGCCGGTGGTCGTTAATAACGCCATCAATCAAACTGTCGGGAAAGGCAGCCCCGTTTTCGGTTACAATCATTTCGGGTATATTTTGATAAGAAGCATAATCCTTCAACATGCGGTAAATGCATTCAGGATATATCTCCCATTTCATCTCTGTAGTCTCAACGTTGCGATGGTTTGCTTTTACAATCTGCGCATTGATGTAAGGCATGAAGTAACTGTGCTTCACAATCTCGCGTGTATAGTTTTGAATGCCCGCAAAATCCATATCATAGGAGAGAAGCGCATCGTCGCCGGGCTTCATGTATTTCTCTATGCCGCGCAGCAGCGGAAGTTCCTGTACAGGATAATACAATCCCAGCAAGGGTTCGATAAACGTGCGGTTGAGCAAAGCATCTACGCGCTTTGCAGCAGCAATATCAACTTCACTGTTTGAGTTTGGTTCTACCAGCGAACAAGAGAAGGTAGTGCCCACTTTGCAATGGCTGTCTATACTTTTGATGACTCTTGCGCCTTCTGCCTGGCACAGCGCAACATGATGCACTGCCGGTAAGAAATTCGACAAACCTTTTTTGCCCGGCGCATGGATACCCAAAAAATAACCAGCGCCCGTAAATACCATCGGTTCATTCAATACCATCCAATTTTTTACACGGTCGCCAAAATATTTTACGCAACACTCTGCATAGCGACTGAACCAGTTCACCACTTCGCGGTTTGTCCAGCCGCCACGCTTCTCCAGTTCGTAAGGCAAATCCCAATGATATAGCGTAACCCAAGGCTCGATGTCAAGTTCTAAACAAAAATCAATAAGCCGATTATAAAAATCTACACCATGCATGTTCACTTTTCCAATACCATCGGGAAACAAACGGCTCCAAGAAAAAGAGAAGCGATAGTTGGGTATATTGAGGCTGCGCATCAGTACCAGATCCTGCGCGTAGCGATGATAAAAATCGCAGGCAACATTGCCGTTCTGGTTGAGTGAAACATTACCTCTTCCATTGGCAAACATATCCCATATTGAAGGTCCTTTGCCATCAGTCTGGTAAGCACCCTCTATCTGGTAAGCAGCCGTTGATACACCCCAATGAAAGGAAGAATCGAAATCATCTTTATACAAGTTCATACTTCAGCGCGCGAGTTTAGGAAACAGTTTGCCCAGCAATAAATTTTTAAACTTTTTGAATGAACTGATTGATGATGTAACAGAATGTGAAACGCCCGCAGGATGGTTCTGCAAAACAACATCTACAATCTCTTTTGTTAGGTCGAGATAATCAACTGCCACCAGGTCTTTCGCCAGCAGCCAGCTCTTTATTTTATCGCTGTGTTTTTCTTTCAGACTTTTAATAACAGGCACACCCATCTTTTTTAAAGCCGCTGCATTGCATTGCTGTTCATACTGCGCTTTCATGGGTATCACCATCAGCTTCTTCTGCAGGTATAAAGCCTCGGCGGGCGTTTCAAAACCGGCACCACACAGCACGCCCCGCGCACTCCCCATGCTTTGTATAAAGGATTCGTTGTGGATAGGCTGCACCGTAATATTTCCTTTGGTGAATGTTGTTTTATTATGCTTGGAAAACACCTGCCATTTCACCTGTGGAAAAAGCGATAGAATACGTATGATCCGTTTATCATCATAAGCCGGAAGATATACTGTGTAATGTCCTTTGTCTGTCACCGGCAAGTCTCTTACCTGCTGCCGGATAACAGGTGTATAGATACTTTTATCATAAGCTTTAAAGTGAAAGCCATACTGCACCGTAACCGGCGCGTAATAGCGAAGCAAAGCAGCGCCCAGGCGGTCAATGCTTTTGGGTTTGGGTGAGTGAGCGTTAGCAACGGCAGCCTGGTGGCTAAGCCCGATACAAGGCTTGTGTTTGAAGAAACAAGCCCATGCACTTACCGGTTCAAAATCGTTGATAATAATATCGTAGTCTTCTACTGGCAGGCTTTTAATCTCTTTCCATAATCCTTTTACATTGCTTTTTTTATAAGTTGCCGCAATATCCACACCGCCCTTTTTGCCAAACACGAAGCTTAAACCTTTCAGGCGATAGGTGATAGGTTGATCCAACGATACATCAGCTTGTGTGCCACTTACCAGAATGTCTAATTCACCCTGCTCTTTCAGGTATGGGATAATATCTCTTGCCCTGCTTAAATGCCCGTTGCCCGTGCCTTGAATCGCATATAGTATCTTCATGAAACCGGTTAAGAAATTAAGTGGTTCGCGTTAGTAAATTAAACTCATTCACTAAGTTCTCAAAGAGTTGTTGGTTGGTATCGGCTTCCTCTTCGGCACTGCTTTCGTCTTCGGTGTATAAGGCATCATCATACTTGTAAATACTCCATTTTCCATCTTCATATTCCAGCGCGGTGAGGTTCTCTATCCAATCGCCGGAATTCAGATATAAGATGTTGCCCTTTTCTGTTGTGACTGATTTCATTTCGGGTTTATGGATGTGTCCGCACACTACGTAATCGTATCCGTTGGCAATGCCGATATCAGCCGCAGTTTTCTCAAAATTATTGACAAACTTCACTGCTGTTTTTACGCTGTCTTTTATTTTTTTAGACAATGAAATCTTGCCTTTGCGGAATCCTTTTTCGGAGATGAAATTAACGAAGCGGTTGATGAGGATCAAGATGTCGTAGCCAATTGCGCCCAGCTTTGCCAGCCACTTCGAATGCTGCATCGTGACGTCGAACACATCGCCATGAAACATCCACGCCCGTTCATTTTTACTAAGCTTAAGTAATATCTTATTCCTGATTTTAAATGAGCCTAAAGTGAAGCCCGCAAAGCGCCGTAACATCTCATCGTGGTTGCCGGGTATGTAATATACTTTCACATTGTTGCCAATGAGTTTCATCAGGTACTTCACCACTTTCATGTGGCTTTTGGGCCAATAGTTTTTACTGAACTGCCAGATGTCTATAATGTCGCCGTTCAGCACTAAAATATTGGGTTGAATGCTTTTTAAATAATGGAGCAGTTCTTTTGCATGGCAGCCATATGTGCCGAGATGAACATCAGAAATAACAGCTACATCAAGCTTACGTTTGCTCCCTTTTGTATTCATATAAAACGGGATACGTGGATATATACAAAGTTGATGTGCTTCGTGTAATGTAATTGTTATCTCAAGTTTATGGAATTGTTATTTATAAAAGCAAGTTGCGGGTTAAAAGTTTTGGTTGTGTGTGATGAAAGCAGTTGTTGTTATTACAAGTAGAATGATGGGCCGCTTTGATTCCTCTCTTCATACCTGTTTATTTCACAAGCCTTAAAAATTATTTTTCTCAATTAACCATTAACAATAACCCATTAACCATACTTACACTTTCCACCCATACGTTACATACTCATTGTCAAAAGAGCCATCGTCATATAGATTCAACAATGCATAACCGTTATCGGTTCCATAGCGTTTGCCTTTCCACCAGTTACCGCTTACCGCGCCGTTGCTGATATAGGTAACACCGTTGTATGTGATTTCTTCATACAAATGAATATGACCGCTCAAGCAAAGCTTCACATTCGGGTGCTGATCAAAGACTTCAATAATGCGTGCTGAATCTGTGTGCATGGAATTCAAGCCTAACACATAGCCTTCCGGTTCGCCCTTCATTTTATTATCTACCACTACTGTTGCTGCCGATACAATGGGCGCGTGTGATACAACAATCACAGGAGTTGACGATGGCGTAGCAAGGAGGTCTTTTTGAAGCCAGTCATATTGCTCATCATCCAGCTTGCAGATGTACCAGGTGTCATTGGTTCTGGGCTGAATGCTATCGAGAATAATAAAGTGCCAGCCACCTTTATCGAAGCTGCGATATGGCTTGGAAAGATGCATCTTTTCCATTGCATAGTTCTTGCCATACAGCGGGTCTTCTTTCTGTCCAAAGCCCCAGCAGTCGTGGTTTCCAATGCAATATTCAATGGGCAGGGAATTGTCTTGCCGGAACACATCATTCCACAATTTCCATTGTGTTTCCACACGTTCTTTGGGTTGTTTCAGCGCATCGAAAATAGAGTCGCCACCACTCATAATAAAAGAGGGTTGCTCCTTTTGATTTTGCAAATGATGCAAACAAGCAGCAAGACCGGCTGGTGCATTCAGTTCAGGTTCTAAATGCACATCGGTAAGGTGTGCAAAACGCAGGACTCGCTTACGTTCTTTGTTTTGATTGCCGGCAAAAAGAGTAGCGCCTGTAGCGCCGAATAAGCCGAGTAAACCTGCATTCTTCAACAGTTGCCTGCGGTTCATCATACCGTTTTAATTTAAGAAAACTAAAGTAAGCCAATGCGATGATTGGCATCACATCTCATCATTAAATAATGATTACTTCCTATAAAAAAGAAAAGCCCGATACGACTACCAGGCTTTTTTATACACATAAGAAAAAACTTTCCGTTGCAAAAGTTGTCTTCTTATGTGAACTCAATATGAATAGAGCATTAAGAAATTGCAATGAATGAGAAACTCATTTTGATATTGTAATAAAAAGGAACAGAAGAAGATTGCATTTATTGTAAGCCCGCTTTTACCACTTCTTCTGCAAAGCCAAATGAAAGCGTCATGCCCGCACCACCAAACCCGTTTACTATCGTTACGCCTTCTTCGGGGTTGTAAACAAAGTCGGTTTTGCCATCTGTTTTTTTTGGATAAATACCGTTCCAGCTTTGCGCTAAATTCCAATTTTTAAACTGTGCAAATGTTTTTAAATAATCTATGATAAGGTCGTTAATAAACTGCTTGTCAAAAGGATCATGCACCAGTCCGTATTCGTGGCTATCTCCAATGGTGAGTTCGCTTTCACCGTTCTGAGATACCATTACATGAATGCCCCATTTGATATAGTCGGGCATCGCTTGGTGATAATGGTTTCTGAGTTTTGACAACGAAGCCGACGCTTCAAAACTTTTATAGTGGATGAGTGATAAGCCGCCGCACAAAGAAGGTCCGATGCTCCAGTTGTCCGGTTGCGCAGCCAGGCGCAGCATCTGCAATTTGCACTTCGTAAAATAATGGTTCAGGAATACTTCAGGGTATAGGGTTTCAAAGTCGGCACCACCGCAAACATAGATAGCATCTGCATTCCAGCGTTCATCACCCGAAAAGACGTTGGGATAAGAAACATAGGTAATGGCTTTATTAAAGTGAAACTGCACATCATATTTTTCGGTCAAATAAAAAGGCAATTTCTCTATTGCCACTCTCGATTCGATAATCATTTCATCTTCGCTCCATAATGCGCCTGTTAATTTGTTGGGATTGACGGCTTCGCTCTTTTGTAATGCTTGCTCTTTGGTAAGCGCAGCTACAGGTCTCCTATTCCTCATAGCTTCCGCAAACTCATTTACTACCTGCCATTCCAGATCATTATAACAAAGATGCAAGCTGCCGCTTTCGTTATACCACAAGTTGGCTTCCTGGCAGATGTTCTTCCAGATAGATTTACTTAGTAAAGCTCTTTCATATAGCTTTCCTTCCGGTTGCCCAATAGGCCACAACATCCCGAAGTTGCGAATAGAAGCACCTACCGCTTTTTCATTCCGTTCAAACACGGTAACAGCATAGTTTCTTTTGGCAAGACTTCTCGCCACCGCAAGACCCACGATACCGGCACCGATTACAATAGCAGTTTTACGCGGCATAAACAGAAGCGATTGTTTTTTGTTCCGAAGTCCTGTATTTTTTATTGAAATAAAAAGCCGCCGCCAGCGTAGCACCGATGCCGAACAGAGAAATAAGAAGCACCAAATGAATAAAGAAAGAAGTCCACGATAGCTGCAACCCAAAAAAGCTTTTCGCCAGCAATACAACTACGCTTCCGAGATAGCCAAAAGAATCGGAGATATACATTAAAAAACCCACGTTGCTTTTAATGCGGAAGCTTGCAATCATGCGCTCATAATACAACGCATTAAAGGGCACATAGCTCAGGTACAAGCCTGTTCCTACCATCGTCATCCATACCACTGAATTTATCATTGCGTTCATAAACAGTAACGTGGCTATCAATGCCACTACATATCCACCTACAATGATGTAATGGTTAATTAAAAAAGCCTTCATGTTATTCTTTACCAGCACCAATGCACTCATGCAAAGCAATACAATCAGCGATACTACTGTTTCTGTGGTAGCAAAGATTTCCGGCTGGTTTCCATAGCCCAATTCCGTCCATAATTCATTGGAAAAGTTATCTCTGAAATCGCGCAGTATCGTTAGTAATACATAAGAAGCAACGATGATAATGATGCCCGGCAGAAACGTTGCTACAAAGGTTTTTCTTTCTTCTTTCGTCATCGGTTTCCGTACGGTTCTAAGCCGGATATCTTCTTCTGTTGGCGGCGGCACGTGGTTCAGCAGCCATACAAACAACAGCATCGGCACCACGAATAACGCACCCGTTATAAACGGCATCCACAACTCAAAAAGATGCCTGTTAACTACTAAACTTTTACCTACTGTTTTCACCACGCCCGATGAAAAAATGAAGCTTACTGACAATAGGGTTCCCATGAATTCTGTAGCTCTTCTTCCTTCGAGATAGCTAAACACCAAACCCCAAACAAGACCCAATGGAAAACCATTGATGAGAAGAAAAATGATACCATAAGGAGGTGGCACAATTGCAAAAAAGAACAAAGCCATCCAGGCGATTAATATAAGTATAGCAATACTTGCCGCGCGCTTGCTTTTGTCTAATTCTGATATAAACCGGATACCATAAAACTTGCTTAGCATATAGCCGATTACCTGAGCGATTACCAGCCATACCTTATAAGAAATGCCAAGAAAGTAAAAACCCTCGAAACCCGCAGCCGTAAAGGGTTTCCGGAAGGCATACATGCAGAAGTACACACCGAAAGAACACGCCGCAGCGTACACCGAAGTCAGCCAGAGCGGCGCGCGTATCAATCGTTTTTCCAGTCCTTCCGAGTGAAGCATTTATACAACATTTGAAACAACAGGAATGAGATCTTTGATGTCATCAAAAATGAAAGACGGCTGGTAAGACTCCAATTCTTTGCGTGTAAAAGCGCCCGTGGTAACAGCGATAGAATACAGGCAGCCCGCATTCTTTCCTTCCTGCACATCTACTTCGGTGTCGCCTACTTTTATTACCTGTTTTGCGTCATCAATGCTGGCTTCACGCATCATGCGCTGAATCATGTACGGTTCGGGTCTTCCGGCAGGCACTTCATCGCTTGATACCACATAATCTGTCACACCCTCTTCCAGCCATCCAATACGGTTCATAATTACGTCTGTAATGTCTTTCGAGAATCCGGTATCCAAGCCAATCTTTATGTTGTTCTCTTTCAAAAACGAAAACACATCCATCACATTTGGCAGCGGCGCAATCTCCGGCGTGGTTTGATAATGCTCAATCATCAGTTCTAAAAAACGTTCATGAATGGCATTAACATAATCTTCTGTAATGCGGTCTTTATGTTCTTCAAACTCTTCCAGCATTTGTCGGATTGCCACTGTTTTTTTGTAACCCATCAACGCATTGATTTTTGCCATAGGAACAATGTAGCTATATTCTTTCATTGCCTTCCAAAACGTAGCTGCAATTTCGCCATTGTCTTTAACCGTAGTGCCGGCAATATCGAAGACGATAAGCTTAATGTTGTTCATTTTGTATGATGTGTTTTGTCGTGTTTTCTAGTTAAACATTTCAAAAAATAAGTTGTTACCTGAAGCGTTAAAAGCTGTACGAGTTATTGTGAAGCACAAAGCAATCTATGGATTGCAATACATGCTGTTAATGAGTCGTGAACAGTATGAATGGAGGATTACAGGCTAACAGATTCACCGCTTACAAGTAATATCCATTGTGAAACACAGATTATTTCGTACATCTCACATCGTACATAGAATCAACTTCGATAACTCAAATAATCTTCTATAAAATTCCTGAACATGCTCATTGGCAGCAATACCGCATTATAATCTTTTGCGCCTTCATCCCATAACCTGACTTGAATAATCTCATTAAAATAAGGATGAGAACGAAACGCTTGTACCTCTTCTTCATTCATTGGGCCACCCTGCCAGCGAAGCGTCTCCACACTTGCCGGAGATAATTTCGCCGCATAGGTTTCATCGGTGGTTACCAGGTAGCGTTTGGCTGCTACATGCCCATCTACTACCGCGCAAACACGTTCACCAAAGTGGTGTTCTTTCAGGTATTTTGCACCGATGCCTTCATGGTTAATGGCACCAAAACCGCCCATCTCCTCCGTTTGCTTTTTATGTCCTAACAAATGCCCGATGTCGTGCAGGAAGGCGCCCAAAACCAGCTCGCTGTCTGCATTCGCCTGCATGGCCAGCATGGCGCATTGCACCATGTGCGAAGTTTGCGTTACCGGCTCGCCATCATAATCGTTGTTGCCATACTGCGCAAACAAATTCATGATCTCATCGGTCGTTTTTTTCGCGTTCAATTGCTGCTCTTGTTGTGTCATGGTGATTACATCTCCGTATGTCATTATCATGAATATTGAATATTTCTGCAACGCTGCCTGCTGCTGCGCTACTACTGTCTTTTTTGGTTATCGTTTATAAATGCCGGCTATGGGTTGTCCTACTTCATGCTCCGGCTTAAATGTAAAGCCCAGTAGGGAAGCAATTGTAGCCGCAATCTGCTTTTGGTATAACTGGTTGGGTCCTTTCTGTTCGCCGGTTGCCTTTGTGTCGGGTCCTATTGCGGCAAACCATATCTGGTTGCTGCCTTGCACCTTCTGACCATGGTCGCGCCATTGGTCTTTTATTTCATCGCCACGTCCATGATCGCAGGTAATAATCAGTGTGGTTTTGTCCTTGTACTGCGGCAGGCTTTGCAGTGTTGTCCAAAGGTCTTTTATCATCGCATCTTCGGCGTGCGCGCTGCCAAGATACTGGTCGTAATAACCGCCGTGTGCAAAGTCGTCCGTTTCATCAAAAGCGATGTACAGCACCTTCGGTTTGTATTCTTTCAGGTATTCTTTCCCGGCAATGTAAGTAAGTACATCGGGGCGCACACCAATGGGTTTAGTGGTCAGAAATTGTATCTGGTTAATAATATCAAACTGGGGTGATTTGAAAGGCAGAGAGTCTACATCTGAGTTCACATAAAGCCCGCTACGCTTGGCGTTCAGGATATAGGGAAATACATCCCACGTGCTGAATGCAGCAACCTTTCCTTCATATCCTTTTTGTTTATTAATGAATTCTAAGACGTTGGTATTTTTGTTTTCAATCTTATCATTCGAATTCACGGCTGTATCGGGATAACCCGTAAAAATTTCGTTGTAGCCGGGATAAGAAAACCAATAGGGGTTGGCGTTGTTGATGAAGTTGCCATAATGGCGATTGCCATACAACTGACCTCCAGAAGCGATTGTACTCCACAAAAAAGGAAACAGCTTTTGTCTCCGCTCCAATGAATCAGGGCTCCAGAATTTGGTTTTCAGATCAGCGGTGTCATGCGCATATTTTTCGGTGTTAATAAGTACTGAATCGGCGCCGCCAAACACTTCCTGCCAGCGCATGCCATCCAGTGTAACGATGACAACATTTTCTGTTTTATGCGACTGAGAAAAAGAAAGGAGACTAATGGTAAGACCTACTGCAAAGCATACTAATAGCTTCATGAAAGACTGTTTAATTTTGTTTTAAAAATAAGGCAAAACTTAGACAAGGATTGCCTTTGCTTACTGCGAAAATTGAAATTGGATGGTTGTGTATCTGCTTGTAAAATGTTGCGTTCTTTTCAACGCTGACAGGGTTTTAAACCCATTCAGCGTTGCGTTGATGGCTTCTTATTTCAGTATCCACATCACACCATTAATATCATCGTTGCCGCCATACTGAGACTGCAGTGCAGAATTATAATTATCCGTGTTTGCCGAACGCTCACTGCCCGGATATTGAAACCGCAATGCTATTCTGCTTCCATTGCCTGTGCCCGGTCCGGTAGTGAATTGAGGAACGCCAGTTCTTCTGTAATTGAAGTAAGACAATAAGCCGGAATGACGGAACAAGGCTAAATATTCCTGCTGTAAAATCTGCGTTAAGCCGGTTGCGCCGCCGGCATATTTAATGGATGGCTGCGCATAATAAGATGCCCAGCTGAATGGAATGGTATAGGCATCATAGTTTGCTGTATTTGTTACATCGGTAGAACCGGGACGATAGAAATAAGCCGTGAAAGAACCTTCTAACGGAATGCCATACGATTGAATAGAAGATTGAATGCCTTTGACATAATACGACTCTGCATCACCACTGATCCAGCCGCGGTTGATCGCTTCCGCAATGTTGAACTGCAACTCAGCATAACCAATCTGTATACTCTTTTCGCCGGTGTAAGTAGAAAAGAAATATTTGCGGTTTAAAAACGAGTATCGCCCTGCGCCTGCCTGCGCATACATCACACCCAAATCAAGACCCGGATCTGCGCCTACAAACGCATCAAAGCTGGTGTCCTTTTTACCCAGCGAATCTACCTGGTAACGCGAAGGTTCTGCCGTTACAAAAGTGCGCGGATCATGCAGTTGCGTAAGCAAACCCAGATAGGTTTTGGATGTGTTTTTACGCGAACCGTCAAAGCCAAATGTGTTGGGGTTGTTGGGATAAAAATTGGTTGGTGCAATAAACGTATAAGACAGATTATCGCCTTCGTTTTCAAACACCGGAAACTGACCTTTGTTGTTCATTATCGCCGCAAACTGTTGCTTGATGTTGAGGTCAGCGTCGTTCTCTTTTTTACTTAGCTGTATCAGCAGTCTTATCTTGAATGTGTTTACCGCTTTTTGCCATTTCTTCAAATCATTGTTGTAACAAAAATCGCCCTGCAGGTTATTGTCTCCGTTCGCTATCAATGTTGCCAACTCAGTATTGGCAGTATCCAGCATTAGTAAAGATTGTTGAAATACAAGTTTCTGTGCATCATAAGCAGGCGACAGGTTGGTGGTGCCCTGCAATGATTGGGTAAACGGTATATCACCTGATTGCAGGCTCATCTGCGTAAAGAAATAAGCTTTAAAAAACTTGCTTAACGCAGCGTATGGATTTAAGTCTGCGGCACCTGCATTCAAAGCTTCTATGTTCATTCTGTCCACATTCTCCAATGTGCTGTAATAATTATCTCCTGTACCAAAATCATAACGATTGTTGCCATAATAATCGTAGTTGTACAAATAATACTGGTCTATGATTTCGTCCTGCCCGTCGGGAGCAACGAACATACTGTTGAGCACGCCATTCAACAACAGAGATGGCGGAACACTGGAGGGCTTGTTTTCATTAATACTTAGCTCCTGGAAGCTTTTTCTGCAGCTTGTTGCCAGCAACATGATGAAGGCAGGAAGCAGGAGGAATTTATTGATTCGTTTCATTATTGTTCGTTGAATGTTTATGGAATAATTAGAAAACGATGTTTACATTAAAGCCATACCGGCGCACCGTAGGCGATTGTAACTGCGTTAAAGAAGTAGCATAGTTGTACTGGTCTAAATCCACATCTTTAAAGCGCTTGTCTTTGTAGAAATACAACAGGTTTCTGCCCACTAACGATAACGACACTTTACTCATAAAACTTCCTTTCAGCCAGGCAGCAGGAAGATCATAACCTAACGTTACTTCGCGTAGCTTGGCAAACGTTTTACTCATCAGGTTGGCTTCATCAACGTTGTAATATTTACTAACATAGTCCTGCACCAGTGCCGGTGTAGTATTGGGTGTAAACGAAAGGTCTTTATAGTTAGTAACCTCGCCGGTAGTAGAGTTATAGTTAGGTGATGCGCCATTCGAAATCTGCACGCCTTCACCAATGTATGAGCCTTTATAATTCGGATCGGCACCGGGGTTATTATTCGGCCCGTAGTTCAGCCAATCCTGGTAGCGTGCTTCGCCCAGTGCGCCTTCTACCGTTTCAATGTTTCTGCCGCCGCGCATGGTTTTGTTCCGCATATAATCTACCGTTACGCCGCCTACGCTGCCGTCAAACTGGAAGCCCAGCGAGATACCTTTATAGTTGAACTTATTATAAACACTCCATGCAAAATCTGCATTGAGATTGCCGAGTTTCTGATTGCCGACAGACAAAGGCTTGCCGGCCGCATCGTTGATGATTTGACCATCCTGTGTTCTTACGAATTTACTTCCGTAGAAGGCATCTACGCGGTTGCTGTAATAATCTGAGTAGTCCGGTGTTCCGTTTTTAGCCGCATCTGCTTTCAGTTGGCTACGGGTATCATCTGTTACAAAATAGCCGTTATAAATCAACTGACCCGGAGGCAGTTCAGTAAACTTATCCTGGAAGGTTGACCAGTTTACCAACACATTCCACATTAAGTTTTTACTCTTAATAGGAGTTCCTGTTAATGTTAGTTCCAGTCCTGTTTTCTTTGTCTTCAATGCATTGATAAAATAATAATCGAAGCCGCTGGCAGAAGATACTGGGTTCTGCAAAATGCGTGGACCATCTATATACTGAAAGCCCGTAGCACTGAAGCCCAACCTGTTTTTCATGAAGCGAACATCGAAGCCAACTTCATAGTTAACGCGGTTAAAAGTTTTGATATTCGGGTCATACAAATTGCTGGTATAATAAGCCGCTGTTTGATTGTTATAAGGCTTGCTGGTAGAGTAAACGGAAGCCAGCGAATAATCGGGTCCGCCATATGGCGATTGATATAAGCTGCCATAATCAAGCGGGTTATCGAACAGTGAATTGCCCGAAGGTCCGGCACCTAAAGCTGTAATAGAATTGAATGGAGCGGGCCCGATGGTTGAAGAGGTCGCATCGCCATGCACTGTTGCATAAGAGCCTCTTACTTTCAGGAATGAAATGGCGGTTGGCAAATGAGTATAATCCGACAAAACCGTTGCAAACGACACGCTGGGATAGAAATAAGAGTTATGCAGGTTCAACGCAGATGTTTTATCTACGCGCCCTGTGGTCGAGATGGTGAGATATTTACCCAGCGAAGCATCGAGTGAATAATAAGCACTCGCCACTCTTAAATCAGAAGAAAAGGAGGATGCCTGAATCGGGTTCTTTGAGTTAGAAAAAGCATACACGCCCGGCACATTCAGGTAGTCGGTAGAAGTCCAGTTAGAATTGTATTTCAGGGTGCGGATATTGCCACCCACCAAACCGGAAAGATTCAAAAACCGCTTTACTGTGTAGTTATAATTTACCAATAGTTCCGTGTTGTTTTCAAACAGCGAACGACGGTCTTCGCGGTAGTCGCCTTGGTTACCTTCCCTGCCATAAGGGTGTGCAGAGTAAGGCATTTTTTCAGTGCGCAATAAATCATAAGTGGTCACCTGCGTACGAACGGTGGTGTTGATATGATCATCAATTTGATAGTTGGCAGATACGTATCCGTACAGGTCGTTTTTATAATGTCCGCGCAACCATTCATTCACCTGAAACCAGGGGTTATGATAACGCTGGTATTCGGCAAAAACAGATTGTGTTCCTACCTTGCCCGGTTGCCATTCGCCTTTAATATCCGGTGCATCCACATCCCAGTCGGCACCCGTCCAGATGGCGATGTTATAGATCAAACTATTCGGTCCATAATCCACGTCCGGAAAGTTGGGTGTGTACTGGCGGTTATAGTTCATGTTCGCCTCTAGCCTCAGCTTTTTGGTTGGGCTATAAGAGGTGTACATATTGAAGTTAGAAATGTTCAGATAATTATTCGGAATGGTGCTTTGTTGGTAAGAATGCGAAGCCGATAAACGAACATTATAGTTGTCGCCGGAAGCCGAGAGTGCGATGTTGTCTGTCGTTTGGAAACCTGTGCGCAGAAAGCGTTTCAGGTTGTCTTTGCCACGCGCCACATAAGGCGTTCCCTGTCGCACACCTGTTGCCGGGTCAATAGGGCTATCATACTGCGGAATCAACTGACCATTGAAGTAAGGACCCCACACGTCATAGTCGCCATCCACGCCGCCCGGTGCGCCGCCTTTGCCGTTTACAAACTGGTAGTATGTATTCTCTCCGGCACCATACAGGTCCTGCGTTCTGGGAAAAGCGAGATAGCCCGCGTCAATTGAATTGGTACTATTTAATTCTACTGTAAAACCCTTTCTCTTTGTTCCTTTTTTTGTAGTAATTAAAATAGCACCAAACTGGGCACGACTGCCATACAAGGCTGCGGCTGAAGGTCCTTTTAAAATGGTATAAGATTCAATATCGTCGGGGCTAATATTCCACGTGTCCGACGATATAGGAATACCGTCCACCACATACAACGTAATCTCATTACCGCGCAGCAACACCGTTGGTTTGCGCAACAGTTCAGCAGAAGGTCCAACCGACAAACCGGCTACTTTGCCCGTTAATCCTGTAATCGGGTTTTGGTCGCGCGCCTTCACCAGGTCTTCGCCCTTCACTTCCTGCACAGCGTAGCCAATGCGTTTTACTTCCTTGCGAATGCCGAGTGCGGTTACCACCACATCATTCAACTGCGTTGCCTGTGCGGCTAATTGCACCGTAAGGTAATCGCCGGTTACCGGTATGGTTTTGCTCTGAAAACCAACAAATGAAATGACAAGTTCATCATTCATTCTTGCCTTGATAGAAAAGATGCCATCGCCGTTGGTTGTGGTCGCCACACTTCCGTTCTGTACCGAAACGGTAGCTCCAACGACGGCCTCTTGGGTAGCAGAGTCGGTAATCTTACCGCTGACCGTAAGCGTTTGTGCCTGGAGAGCCTGATGAAAAAGAAAAAATAGCAAGGAGAGAAATACTCCCTTCGTCAGTGAGTAATGGTGCTTCATAAAAGAGGAGATTTAAAGCAGCAAAACTCAACGGCGTATGTTAACGCACTGTTATTGGAAGATTACGGATGTGTGATGTTTGTGTAAACAGAATGTTGCGTATAGTTATGATGAGCGAAAAACGGAAGCACAATTATTCGGAAGAAAAGATAAAAATCAAAAGTTCCGTCACTGCGAGGAACGAAGCAGTCTATGAATGTAAATTAAAAGCCAGACTTAGTCTGGCTTTTATAACCGCCCCAATCTACCCAAACAATAAAGAATATTAAGCTTCCCTTCGGCGCAATGTTTTATCTGTATAAGTGTATTGGCTATAAAGCATTGTGTTTTGAACAGGTTTTTCTCTCAAGCCTTCTAAAGTCCTTTCCTTAATCATGAGGCGCGTTGGCTTCATCAGCAGTGATACTTACTGCACATCCCACCACACACGACTCGTGATCTTATCGCCGCCCTCTAAGCTGGCAACAGCCGCATTATAATTTGCCGAGTTCACCTGCTTGTCAACTGTTGAATAAGCCATCCGCCGCGGTATCGCGCCCGATGATTGACTGCCCGGGTAAGAAACCGGCACCAACGCCGGGTAACCGGTGCGGCGATAATTGCTCCAGGCTTCATACTCGTTAAAAAAGGTTTCCACCCAATACTGGGTATTAATCATAGATAAGCCGTTCGTCGCTTTGTAAGGATGGCTGGAGTAATACGTTTCTGCAGCATCATCGTCAATCGCGCCGTCATCACCATAAGCAGATAGCTCAGTAATGGCAGCGACAACCGCATTGTGATAATGCACTTCCGCATCGCCAATATTCCAACGGGCAGCTGCATCGGCCAGCAGAAATTCAGACTGCGCATACGTCAATACCAAGGTAGGAGCCGTGGCATTAAACAGGATAGGACTCGGTCTTGAATACAGGTTGAGATTACCGAGATAACCCGGATAATTCTGAATGCCATTTGCTCCGTTGCCGGCATTGTACCCATTGGGCAAGCCAACCTGGTCTGCCGTATCGGAAGACCCGCCGGCGGGATTATCGCCAGGCTGATAATCTTCCGGATAGACATAAGCAAACACCGGCAACCGCGGATCTTTATTTTTCTTTAAATGATCAATAAAGGTTTGGCTGAGTTGACCGGACAACTGGATGTCGCCATCTTCCCCGATACCGCGATAAATACGGTTAATGGTAAGCGGGTCGTTCGTGCCATGATAAACAATCGCATTATCATCATTGCTTTCCATGGTTTGTCCTTCCACCTGTTCTACATACGACTTTGCGGTTTCGGGATCTACTTTTGTGAGCCGCATGGCGATGCGCAGCAATAAGCTGTTGCCAAATTTTTTCCATTCACCAATCTGGTCATCTCTGTTGGCATAAAACATATCGCCAACCGGTAAATCGCCATCTTCATCTAAACTATCAACAGCTTCTGATACTTCTTTCAGCAAATCGGTATAGATATCCTGCTGCTTATCATACGGCGGAAAATAAACTGACTGATGATAGGCTTGGCCCGCCTGGAAGTAAGGCACATCGCCATACACATCGGTAATGCGCTGAAATACCAATGCCTTCATAATTCGCGAAACCTGGTGCAGGTTGTTGTATTGTGGCTTACCTGTTGTTGTTGTATAGAGATCCACCACATCTTTCACTGCATCGGTATAAGTATGGTCGAAAAAAGAACCCCAGCCACCCGGACTAAAACTGTACTTATCTCCAAAGAAGTAGCCTGAAGTAGAAGCCCAATGCTGAATAAAACATCCTGCGCCCTGTATCTCCGTTTCTTCTACTTCAATGCCATTATCAGAACTGCCGGTATAAAAAAGCTGCGTGGCAGACAGCATATTGTTGGGATCAAACTGATCAACCGATACTGAGTTGGGATCGGTATTCGTTTGCAATAAATCTTTTTTGCAGGAAGCAAAAAGGAGCAATAAAAAAGTGCCGGAAACTATATAAGAAAAGTGCGATTTCATGTTATACATTTTAGACTTGGTTAATGGGACTATCCACTAAAACTTCACATTTAAATTCAAACCAAAAGTTCTTGTATAAGGCACTTCTGCCTGTTCAATACCCTGGGCTGTGTTGGAATAATTAGATTCAGGATCAATGTTAGGTGTGTGCTTCAACAGTGTGATTACATTACGCATCACGAAGCTGAGCGTGATGCCCTGAATTTTATTGTTGAACGCTTTGGCAGGCAGTGAATAGCCAAAAATAATTTGCCTTAGCTTGATAAAATCAGCATTGTAAACAAAGATGGCCGGATGGGTATTGCTGATGAGGTTGTAGTAATCCTGCGGATACAACTGGTTGGCACCATACCGCAAATCTCTTCCTGGTAACGTAGCTTTTGACAAGCCAAACTGGTAAGCATAATAGTTTGTTCCTGAGAAAATTTTACCGCCAAATTTTCCATCTATCAGAAACGAAAAATTGAAACGTCCGAACCGGAACTCACTCGTAATGCCGGCTGTCCAGGGATGAATGCCCGAGCCTAAATTAATGTAATCTGTTCCTGCCTGCGGCGCGCCGGTCAGCGAATCAAGCACAAGGTTGCCTTTGTCATCCCGCACCGGGTCGGCAACAAAGATTTGATAAGCTGATTTGCCCAACGCCTGCGATACGTATGCCACGCCCACCCCTTCATCTTCACCGGCACGCGAATAGCCCAATGGATAGTTGGTAGAGCCGGAAGAAAGCGATAATACCTTGTTCTGATTGTATGTTATGTTTACAGTTTCAGTCCAGCTGAAACGCTTTGTTTTTATGGCTGTACCTGAAGTTAAAAACTCAACGCCTCTGTTGCGGATTGTGCCTGAATTGAGCAGTACCGCATTGTAGCCGGATGTGCCTGATGTAACGGCGGGTATCACTTCGCGGCTTTCTTTTTTGTTGTAATACGCTACATCAAAATGAAGCCTGCCTTTATACATATTAATCTCGGTTCCTACTTCAAATTCTGTAGAAGAAGAAGGACGCAATTTATCGCTGGGTACAGTGTTGCCGTTGGCGATACCTCCGATTGGGAAACCATTTAAATTACCAATGTTATTATATCGCAATAAGGTCTGGTAAGGCGCATCTGCTTCGCCGCCCACCGTTGCATAACCGACTCTCAATTTACCCAGTTCCATATTTTTGATGTGAAGTAATTCTGAGAAAACAAATGAGCCGCTAACCGATGGATAGAGATAATTTGTTTTGCCCGGCGCTAAGGTTGAATACCAGTCATTGCGGCCCGTTCCCGTCAGGTACAAAAAGTTTTTATAAGACAAATCCATTGTTGCATAAATAGACTTATTGACCACAACAGGATTCGATTCGTACTCGGTAGGAGAAGCCAGATTACCAATCGTGTACAGGTAAGGGGTTTCGAATGTATTGCCCGATGCATCAATCTGGTCGGTTACTGCTTTTCTTGAATTGACGCCCGCTAAAGCTGCGATATTGAAATCTTTTGTTACTTTAAATTCTTTACCGATGATGGCATCAATATTTACTTCCGTTGCTTTTACATTTTCTTCCAGCATGGCGCCGTCCGACTGATATGCTGTACCATTCGGTGTTACGATGGTGTTCCTGTCTGCAAAATAATCTTCACCCGCGCGTAGCTGAATGTACAAACCATTATCAAAAGTGTACTTCGCATCAGCCGAACCAATGAAGCGGTTACGTCGCGAATTATTGATAAACTTATTCGCTGCGAAATAAGGATTGGTTGTATAGGCATCATCCAGAAACTGATTCTCCGAACCATCTTCTTTATAACCCGGCGCCAGGTCTTTAATATTGACATTCGGTGATAAAAACAAGGTTGCAAAGTTTACACTGCCCGGCGCATCTGATACGCTGGGACGGTTATGCGTAAACGCATTGTAATACTGCGCTTTCAACTGAACACTTAAATGCTTATCTAAGTTATAATTGGACGATAAGGAAAACGATTGCTGGTCGTAGCTGGCATTGGGTATAATACTGTTGTTAGCCAGATCGCTGGCAGAAAAACGAAGGCTGCCATCTTCTCCTAAATTCTTGCTGAAGGAAAGCGTATTGGTAGCCGCTCCACCGTTCTCATAAAACCGCCCGATGTTTCCTTTCTGTGCTGAATAAGGTCGTTGCACACCATCAAACTGGTACACCATCGAACCATCCAGTTTGGCGCCCCAGCTTAATAAGCCGGTTTCAAAAGCCTCGCTGCCATTGGTTGGTTTATTGCCAATGCTGCCTTGCCCGTACTCATACTGCCAGTCCGTATTGTCAATTACGTTTTCAACTACATAGTTCGAGTTGATTTCGACCCCAACGCCTTTTGCATTTCTGCCCGACTTTGTAGTAATTAATATTACGCCTTTGCTGCCGCGATAGCCATACAAAGCCGTTGCTGCCGCGCCTTTCAGGATAGACACCTTTTCAATGTCATCGGGATTGATGTTGATGGTTCCATCACCGCCGTCTGCGCCACCATAACCGCCGCCAACATCCGTTTGGCGATAGGTATTGTTTTGCATCGGGATGCCATCAATTACATACAGCGGCTGGTTCGCTCCCGTTATATCTGAGATACCTCGTATCACTACATTGGCAGAACCACCGGGCCCCGTAGCTACATTGCTAACATTCACGCCTGCTACTTTTCCTTCCAGACCATTTACAAAGTTGGTTTCGCGCGCTTCAGTGAGAGACGAGCCGGCTACTTCTGTAACAGAATAACCCAAGGCTCTGCGTTCTCTGCGGATGCCTAACGCTGTAACCACAACGCTGTCTAATTGCTGTTGCTGGGCAGATAAGGTAACATCTACCGTGAGCTGTGTGCCGGCTTCTACTTCTTTGGCAATGTAGCCGACGTAAGAAAATACCAGTGTTGCGCCGTCTTTCGCGGCAATGGCATACTCGCCATTATCGCCCGATATGGCGCGCACTTTTGTTCCTTTTACCGAAACCGAAACATTCAATAGCGCTTCGCCTGAAGCTGCGTCCGTGATTCGTCCTTTGATAATATGAGCCTGCTGTCCAAAGCTTTGTTGTGCAATGAACAAAAGCGATAGCCATAGCAGATGTTTCACTGTTGATGTGATGATGTGCATAATACAATTTTTGAAGTAAGCAGAATGGTGTTTTACAACGCGCAGCAGGAGGAAATGAGGTGTAATGTTTTATGTCATAATCAGTACTGTTAATCCGGTGATTGAATAAATAAATTTATTAAAAATTAAGACAAGATAGACAGAGTATCAAAAAAGAAGATTGATGGGTTAAAATAGATGTGGTAAAGCAGGTATTGGTTTAATTGGTAATCATCTTTCTAACCCAGTGTAGTTTATTCCTTCGGCAACCAGTTTAAACTTTTTAACCTGTGTTGGTATTTTTCATCAAAACAAAAAAGCCTCCCGAAATTCGAGAGGCTTTGTGGTGTGGGCCGGGATCGAACCGGCGACACAAGGATTTTCAGTCCTTTGCTCTACCGACTGAGCTACCGCACCAGAGTTGTTTTTGACACAAGGACTGAAAATCCTTGTGTCGCCTTTATGAATACCGTACCATCCGTAAAGGGCTGCAAATATAAGCGGATAATTAAAAAGGCAAAATGGAAATTGCTAAAACTTCTCTTTTGTCTGCCTTAAAACTCGCAGTTTTTAGGGGTGCGTGCAAAAGGAATCACATCCCTGATGTTCGTCATGCCCGTTACAAATTGCACCATGCGCTCAAAGCCCAAACCAAAGCCCGCGTGCGGCACCGAGCCATAACGGCGCGTATCTAAATACCAGCTCATTTCTTCTACCGGAACGTGCATCTTTTCCATGCGGGCAACTAATTTATCTAAACGTTCCTCGCGCTGGCTGCCGCCCACAATCTCGCCGATGCCGGGCGCTAATATATCCATGGCGGCAACGGTTTTACCGTCCTCATTCAGCCGCATATAAAAAGCTTTAATGCCTTCTGGATAATCGGTAACAATCACCGGCTTTTTAAAATGTTTCTCTACTAAATAACGCTCATGTTCGCTTTGCATGTCAATGCCCCAACTTACATCGTACTTAAACTTCTTCTTTTTGTAGTGAGACGATTGCAGCAGGATGTTTATCGCTTCGGTGTAAGTAATGCGCTCAAATTTATTATCTACCACAAAGCGAAGCTTGTCCAGCAAACCCAATTCATTCCGCTCTGCCTGCGGCTTGCTCTTCTCTTCTTCAGCCAAGCGACCATCTAAGAAAGCCAAATCATCCGCATTGTTTTGCAATGCATAATTGATAAGATATTGAATGAACTCCTCAGCCAGGTTGGCGTTGTCTTCCAGATCATAAAATGCCATCTCCGGCTCTATCATCCAGAACTCGGCAAGATGGCGCGTGGTGTTGCTGTTTTCCGCGCGAAACGTAGGACCGAAGGTGTAAATATCGCTGAATGCCATGGCGCCCAACTCGCCTTCCAACTGACCGCTTACTGTGAGGTTGGTGCTTTTGCCAAAGAAATCTTCTTTAAAATCAATCCCACCGTTTTCTGCAATCGGCGCATCATTCAAAGGCAATGTGGTAACACGAAAAGTCTCGCCTGCGCCTTCCGCATCGGAAGCTGTAATGATAGGTGTATGCAGGTAAATAAAGCCCTTATCGTTAAAGAATTTATGAACCGCAAATGCCAGTGCATGACGCACACGAAACACGGCTCCGAAGGTATTGGTGCGAAAGCGCAGATGCGCGATTTCGCGAAGAAATTCAAGGCTGTGTTTCTTGGGTTGTAAGGGATATTTCTCGGGGTCGCTATCGCCTAATATTTCTAAGGAAGAAGCTTTGATCTCTACAGACTGTCCTTTGCCAATACTCTCTGCCACTTCGCCCTTCACTTTCAGTGAAGCGCCGGTAGTAATGCGTTTCAGCGTATCATCATCCAGCGTTCCTAAAGCCACTACTACTTGTATATTTTGGTTTGTGCTGCCATCGTTCAAAGCAATAAACTGGTTGTTGCGGAAAGTGCGCACCCAGCCCATTACAGTTACTTCTTTACCCCATTCACTTGAAGATAACAGCTCTTTTATTTTTGTCCGGTTGTTAAACATGTGCCTTTTTAAATTTCTGCAAATATTCAATATTCAATCTTAAATAATCAATCCCTCATCCGGCGGCTTAGTTTCTGCACATATTCGTCAATGAACGTTTCCATTTCCTTTCGTTTGTATTGAATAATGAACCGTGGATGTGGCAACTGCGTAATAGCGGCGAAGAAATGATGTTCGTTGTTGATGTCCGTAAAAAATTCAGTGTTCTTTTTACCCAAGCAAAAACATTCTTCTGTATGCAGGCCCAGGGCAATCTGTTTCTTCATCGTCTTTACAATGAAAGGTTTTGCGGCAGTGTATAAGGCTTTGTCATCATAATAATTGTAATTGATCCATTTGCCGTTTCCCTTATGAACAATGAAGCCAAGTGAACAAACCGAGTTAATATAAAACTTTTTATAAAAAGTATCCACGCCACCCATGGCAGTTATCATCCGGTAAATAAATTCTGAGGATGGCTCGTGTGATGTATTACCTTTTGTATCCATGCCGCATACATCGCGCAACCGCTTAAAATCGGTAAAGGGTACGCCTGTTAATCCACCGCCAAAACGGCCGGGATTGATACCGAAAATGCCCCATCGCTTATTGTCGTCTTTATAATATTTATTGTAGAAGGCATCGCTGAAAGCCAATACGGATGCGCTTTCGCGGAAAGGATTTAAAACATCAATATTGTCCGGGAGCTCCGTTTTTAATTGTAACGAACGATTGAAAGCTTTCATCCGGTCGGCAAACATGGAGTGAAGATTTTTAGAAATAAAAGTATTTATAGAACCGCCTCCGGAGGAAGAAACCATAAAGTTTACGGATGTTCTAACTCAACATCTTCATAAATATCCTTCAGCGGAAGAGAGAGTTCAATGGTATTGATAAGCAGCAGATCGTTACTGTCTTTATATTCTTTCAACTCCCAAAAGCCTTTTGTATTAATGAAAAAAGCTTCTACGCCAACGGCTTCCGAATCTATCAGGATGTATTCTTGTAAAGAAGGAATATCGCGATAGAGTTTGAACTTATCACCGCGGTCGTAATTTTTTGTCGAGCGAGACAGTACTTCGATAATTACAGACGGATTGATAACATGTAGATTGTTATCGTTTTTAGTTTCTGTTTTGCCGCATACAATTGACAAGTCAGGATAAGTGTAAAATCCACTTTTTTCAACGTAAACTGCCTGGTCGCTGTTGAAAGGCTTACAAGGCTTGTGTTTTAGATGCACTGCAATGTCTCTGAAAAGATTCCCTGCAATTGTATTGTGCGGCACCTTGGCTCCCGACATGGCAAACACTTCGCCTTTATAATACTCATGCTTTACTTCAGATTGCTCCTCCATCGCTTCGTATTCTACTTCGGTCATGAATTTCTTCTGATAAGAAACCGTAGGCTCTTTTACTTCTGTTTCCATAAAAATAAAAGTAAGGAATTGGAAAGATAGAGGATCTAAATTTTAAGGGGAAGAAGAAAACGAGTTCTGTCTCTCTCTAAGATGAAACGCACAGTGCATAGCTCAACCCTCTATACTTCCTCTTCTGCGCCCTTTACATGACGCTTAATAATGCCGCGGCCGCTTTCGCGGATGAAGGTTACAATCTCATCGCGCTCATCGGTGGCAGGCAGTTCTTCTTCAATGTACTCAAGCGCCTGAGTGATGTTCATGCCTTTGTTATAGATGATGCGATACAGATCCAGGATATGGTTGATTTGCTGAATTGTAAAGCCCCTGCGCTTTAAGCCAACGCTGTTAACGCCACCATAGCTTAAGGGTGTGCGAACAGCTTTAATGTAAGGCGGTACATCTTTATTCACCAGGCTACCGCCGGCAATAAAGGAATGCTGACCAATGCGCGTAAACTGCTGAATTGCACACACGCCTGCCACAATGCTCCAGTCGCCCATGGTTACATGGCCTGCCATCTGCGAACTGTTGCTCATGATGCAATTATCGCCCACAAAACAATCGTGCGCAATGTGGCAATACGCCATAATCAAACAGTTATTACCCACTTTCGTTTTGCCCCGGTCTGCCGTGCCGCGATGTACTGTTACAAATTCGCGAATAGTGGTGTTGTCGCCAATTTCAATGTATGTTTTTTCGCCGGCAAATTTTAAATCCTGCGGAATGGCAGCCAGTACCGCACCGGGAAAGATGCGGCAGTTCTTTCCAATACGCGCCCCTTCCATAATGGTAACATTGCTGCCGATCCAAGTGCCCTCGCCGATTTCCACATCTTCATGGATTACAGTAAACGGGTCAATTTTTACATTGCGGGCCAGTTTGGCGTTGGGATGGATATACGTGTGCGGATGGATCATGTATGAAAAATAAAAGGCGACGAAACGCGCAAAAATAGACGGAAACGGCGAATAACTTTTTTACGAAGGTCTTTTAACAATCTGTGCTATCAGGTCAGCTTCCGTGGCTACTTTGCCACCCACATATACGGTGCCGTGCATGTCGCACAATCCGCGGCGAATGGGCGCGTTAAATTCCATCTTCAGAATCATTGTGTCGCCGGGACGCACCATCTGTTTGAAGCGGCAGTTCTCAATCTTTACAAAGTAAGTATCATATTTTCCTTCGGGGCTGCTATTGATAGCAAGAATGCCGCCTGTTTGCGCCAGTGCTTCCAATTGCAGAACGCCAGGCATAATAGGATTGGATGGGAAATGCCCTTGAAAAAACCATTCATTGATGGTAATGTGCTTAATGCCCACAATACGCGAATCGGTTAGTTCTATCACTTTATCTACGAGCAAAAAAGGATAGCGGTGTGGCAGCGTTTTTTCGATGTGCTCATAGTTGAATACCGGTGGCTGCATTGGGTCATACACCGGCACATCTTTTACGTGCTTGTTCTTTTTGATGTACTGTTTTATCTTCTTAGCAAATGCTACATTCGTGCTGTGCCCCGGGCGGTTGGCAATCACACGACCTTTGATTGGATAACCAATGAGAGCCAGGTCGCCCACCACATCCAGCAGCTTATGACGTGCCGGTTCGTTCGGAAAACGCAACTCCAAATTATTTAAATATCCTTCACTTTTTACTTCCATTTTTTCCCTGCCAAACGCCTTTGCCAAACGGCTCATCGCTTCAGGCGTTACAGGACGATCAACTACTACAATTGCATTATTGATATCGCCGCCTTTGATTAAATCATTCGCCAGCAGCATCTCTAACTCGTGCAGGAAAGAAAAGGTTCGGCAAGGTGCAATCTCTGTTTTAAACTCGCTCATTGTTTTCAACTGCGCATACTGCGTTCCCAGCACCGGGCTGTTGAAGTCAATCAGTGTAGTAATCTGATATTCCATCGCGGGCATCAGCACCATTTCCACGCGCTTGTGTTCATCGTAGTGGTTGATGTTTTCATCAATACTATACCATATTTTGGTAGCTTCCTGTTCTAAGATGCCGGCTTCTTCTATCAGCTCGACAAAAGGCTGGCTGCTGCCATCTATGATGGGCACTTCGGGCGCATTCAGTTCTATCAATATATTATCAACCCCCATCCCTACAAGTGCTGCCAGCAGATGTTCAACCGTACTTACCCTTGCATCGCCTACCTGTAGCGTGGTGCCACGGCTGGTATCAGTTACCAGGTCGCAATCGGCTTTAATCACAGGCTGGTTGGGAAGATCAATCCGTTTAAACTGAATGCCGAACCCGGGGCTGGCTGGGCAAAGTGTCATGTCCACCAAAATGCCGGTGTGCAGTCCTTTTCCGCTGATGCTGATGCTGTTTTCGAGTGTATGCTGCCTGTCGGGATTGAAGCCTGTGCTCATGTGTTGGTGTGGTTTGCCGAACTTATACGGTTGTTATTTTGCCGTGAATGGTAAGATTCGTAATCAGTAAAAATGGCAGCAAATGTAAGGCTTTGCTTTATTTGAAGCTGTTTGGATGAAGATGGCTCAGCTGTTGAAGCAATGAGAAGTTTTTTATCCTGCCATTTACCTGTTGCCTGCCTTATTTTTTTTACAATTCAACCAGTTGCTCTTTTCGTTGGCGAAACTACCAGACAAAAGTGCCAACCGCACCACCGCTTAAGGTTACCGTTGCCTTCTTGTTTCCGCTGGCAATGTTGAAACTAACAGAAGCATCGCCGTCATTTTCTGCAATCAGCACTTTCTTACCATCAGGTCTTACAAAAACTACATTGTTCAGGTTGCTGATGGAGGAAGAAGCGATCCTTTTAGAGCCGGGTATTACAAATTTTGACGCATGGGCAATAATGTAATAAGCGACATTGCGCGTAACCGAAGAACCTATTGTCAGCGCGCCTTTGCAGGTCGTGCAGCCGCCATCGGTATGTGGACCAAAAGAGGCATCGTTGGCTAAATTCCATTCCAGTGCTGTACGGCTCCAGTTGCGCATACTACCAATAATTACATTTTTTAAATGCCATTTCAGGTCGCCCCCAAAATCGCCGGTTGAGGCGGTGTACTGTTCTGTAAAATAAATATTTTTATCAGGATAAGCATTGTGTACAGTGCTTAGCGCGCTGATGTCGCCCGCATATAAATGAAAGGCCGATCCGTCTATATATTTGTTAGCGTCTGCATCTCCCAGCACCGCTTCCGGATATTGCGGCATATCACAGTTATGATCCCAAGTAATAATTTTGGCAGTAATGCCTGCCGATTGAAACGCGGGTCCCAACGCGGATTTGATAAAACTTGCCTGTTCGCCGGCTGTCATCACTAAACTGGGGTTGTTGTCAGGATTCATCGGCTCGTTTTGTGGTGTGACGGCATCAATGGTTATGCCCTGTGCCTTCATGGCTAAAATGTATTTTACAAAGTAGTTTGCATAGGCGGTGTAGTAAGCCGGCAACAAGCTTCCACCTTTAGTGCTGTTGTTGCTTTTCATCCATACGGGTGCGCTCCAGGGCGTGGCTATAATTTTTACAGACGGATTAACCGAAATGATATCCTTCAACAACGGAATTAGATCGGTACTGTCATTCGCCAGACTAAACTTAGCCAGCATTGTATCAGTTTGCCCTGCGGGCACATCATCATACGAAAATACAGAACGGTCTAAGTCTGTAGCGCCTATGCCAATGCGCAGGTAGCTTACACCGATACCACTACTATCGGTGCCAAACAATTCTTTAATTAAAGCACTGCGGTCGGCTGCATTCAGGTTATGATTAATGACATAAGCACTGCCGCCCGTTACCGTATAACCAAAACCGTCTATCGTTTGATATTGCTGTGTGCTGTCAACCGTAATGGTGCTAAACGTGTTTGTTGTAGGTGATGTGCTTGTCGTTTGCTTTTGCAGCAAAGCCGAGCCATTGCCTGTGGTGAGCCAGAAGCTTACATCCAAAGGATTGGCAGGCGTAGCTCCTGCTGTCGTATCCGGTGGTGGTGTTGGCGTAACCGTTTCTTTGCCGCCTTTGCTGCAGGCACTGGAAGCCACCAAAACACCGGTAATCAGCAAGGCAAAAACGAAATGATGTCGTATTGTAAATTTCATATGGGAATCATTTAATAAGAACTGTTGAAATTATATGTTGAATATGGAACTGATGTTTTTGCAGCAAACCGGTTAACCATATAAAGATAGCTTTTATAGAACCGAAGACACTTTACATTATTACTACCATGCGTCAAGGTTGTATCAGTTGAAAACAATTCTTTAGAATCTTTGCCTCAAATACATCGCTTGTTTCTGCCGGGTCGCCATCAATATGAAAAGGAGCTTGCTTTAAATTCCTGATTTTGATGCAGGGCGATTGAAAATACAGCACCCCGTTTTTCTGCATGTCGTCCACTATCTTTTGCAGCTTGTTATTGCCACGTATTTGTTTCAGTATGGCAAAAGGCAGCCGCGCTTTGTTCATCTTCTGCACAACCACAATGTCCAGCAAACCATCCGTAAGGCTTGCCTGCGGGGCAATGGTTACGTTGTTGCCAAACTGGTTGCTGTTGGCAATGGAAATGAAATAAGCATCCGTATAAAAAGTAAAGTCGTCTGTGGTGACTTCAAACTGGTAGGGCTGCGCTTTAAAATAATTAATGAGGCTTTGTTGTGTGTAAGTAAACAATCCTCGTGTGGCTTTCTCTGCAAAATCGTGTGCCACTTTTGCATCGAAGCCGATGCCGCTTAACATGCACGAGAAGTGTTGGTTGATAGTAAACGCATCGGTAGGTTTTGCGGTGCCGGTAAACAGCAGTTGCAATGCCTGCAATGGTTTGGAAGGTATATTGGCAGCCCTTGCCAGCCCATTGCCGCTGCCCAAAGGTATGATACCAAAATGCAGATGGTCCATATCACGCAGGGCGTCGACAACCTGTCTTACCGTGCCGTCGCCGCCGATGATGACCACATCTGTAAATGCTCCGTCCCTTATTTTTTCTTTCAGTAAAAAGTACTTGCCCTCGGCGTTGGTTTCTTCTACATCGTAAGCAATGCCTTTGCCTTCCGTTACCGATCTTATAGAGAACAACAAAGGCCCTTTCTTCACTGTACCCGAAAGAGGATTAACCAGGTACATAATTTTCCGTTCCTTCACACAATCGTATTTAGCGGGTTTCTTTACTCATAAAAATAATGCCATTAGAAGCAGCATTACAATAAGCGGTACAAAGAGAGTCAATCCGGTTCAATAGAGAGCAAACAGATGTGTTAATGATTATCGGTAGACCCAGCAGACGCAGGCTGTTTGATTTTAGAAAAAATAACGGCGCCGGCAATGCAAACTACAATTACGCCCAGCGACAGATAAATGGAGATGTGCACATACGATTCAATCAGCATTTTTACCCCTATAAACACCAGCACCAAAGCAATGCCCTGTTGCAGATATTGAAACTGGTCAGCCGCGCCACGCAGTAAAAAAAACAGGCTGCGCAAACCCAGCACCGCAAATACATTGCTGGAATAAATGACCATGATATCATCCGGTGCAAACGGAACGTTTGCCTTCTCTCGCACCAGGCTCACCACCGTAGGAATACTGTCGAAAGCGAATAAAATATCGGTGCCTGCCAGCATAAAAATCACGATGGATAAGGTTGTAAAAAAAAGTTTGCCGTCTTCTCTTACGGTGTATTTTCCTTCAGGGTTGCTATGGCTGATGCGCACAACCCGGTTGATGATTTTGAACACCGTAGATTCCTGCGGGTTAAATTCCTCTTCCCCTTTTTGAAAAAACAATTTAAAGCCGGTGTATAACAGGAACACACCAAAGACATACAGTACCCAATGGAATCGGTTGATAAGTTCAATGCCGACAGCAATAAACACAATGCGCAGAACGATAGCCAGCAGCACGCCTATCAGCAAGGCCCTTCCAATGTCGCGCTCATTAATTTTCAGGTAAGAAAAAATAAGGATGAACACAAACACATTATCAATGCTAAGGCTCCACTCCATCAGGTAAGCACTGATGTATTTGGTAGCGATGTGCGTGTCTTTTTCTATCCAGATAAATCCCCAGAAGAGTAACGATAAGCCTACCCACAGCAGCGTTTGCAGCAAGGCTTTTTTTATGGTAATAACAGAATTTTTCTTGCTGATCACACCCAGGTCAAACACCAGCGCCACCAGCAGGGCAAGACCAAATACAAGATACGTAACTGTTGTTCTGTCCATGGAAAATGGTGAGGAGTGAGTGGTGTAAAGTGAGCGGTGAGTAATGAATAGTGAGTTGAGAATCGCACATACAATCAATTGTATTTTCTCCCCACTTACTATGAATCAATTGTTACCCGTTCGGCTAATAGCTGCTGCACTAATTTTTCCAGTTCGGCAATGCGCCTTTCCATTTCGGGCAGATTGCGGCTTAGTGCCTGGCTGCGCAGGGCGGATGTATAATCAAATGCGGGTGAGCCTGTAACGGCTGCATTAGGTGTTTTGATAGACTTGCTCACCCCACTTTGCGCATTGATTTTTGCACCATCGGCAATGTGCAGATGCCCCACAATGCCGGCCTGTCCGCCAATCATTACATTGCTGCCAATCTTAGTGCTGCCACTTACACCGGCCTGCGCTGCCATTACGGTGTTCATGCCCACTTCCACATTGTGCGCGATCTGTATCAGGTTGTCCAGCTTCGCGCCTTTGTGTATGATGGTGGAGCCAATGGTGGCTCGGTCTATTGCTGCATTAGCACCAATCTCCACATAATCTTCAATCACTACATTGCCAATCTGCGGTATTTTTTTATAAGTGCCATCGGGCTGCGGCGCAAAGCCAAAGCCATCGCCGCCTATTACGGCACCGGCATGGATGGTTACGTTCCTGCCAATGATACAATCGTTATAAACCTTTACGCCGGGATACAAGATGGTGTTGTCGCTGATGCTTACGTTGTTCCCGATGTATACACCGGGAAACAGCTTTACGTTATTTCCAATCTGAGCATTGGCACCGATGTAGGTAAAAGCTCCTACGAAAACACTTTCGCCCAGGCTTGCTGTATCGGTAATATAAGAAGGTTGCTGAACGCCGGTGAGTTGCTGCGTCATGATCTCCTGGTATTTACGCAGCAACGCAGCAAAAGCAGAGTAGGCATCGGCAACGCGAATGAGCGTTGCGGCTACAGGTTCTTTCAGTTCCTGTGCCTTGTTAACGATGATGATGGAGGCTTTCGTGGTATATAAAAACTCTTCGTATTTCGGATTGGCAAGAAACGTAAGCTGACCCTGTCTTGCCTCTTCTATCTTTCCAAAAGAACTAACGGCTACCGAGTTGTCGCCTTCTGTTTCGCCGTTAAGCATCATGGCTATTTGCGTTGCGCTGAATTGCATAGATTGGCTATAAATATTTTGTAAACCTAACAACCGTTACCTTAATTGACAAATGTAAAATTTTTTGACAGGCATAGAAAAATTCGTGTTAATGAGCGGATGATCTACCTGCGAGATGTCCCTCACATCGCCATTTTTAAATAGAATGTTTACATGTTCATCAGTCAGTTTGTACGCTGTGTTTTCGGCAATGCCGGTAAAGGCAAGATAGCCCGCTTCGTATTCAGAGATGCGAAGCCGCCTGGCTATAGCTTTGCGAATCTTCAGCAACACAGCTTCCTCCACCGGTTCGTTCTGCAGCGTGCACTTCAGCAGGTTGCGGTTTAACAAGCCTGCGCTGAGTGTTGACAGCACCACATCCCCGTGCTCGCTCCATCGCTTTACGGCAAACATCACATCCGCATCATCAATACGGCAAAAGCTTTCAATTAATTGTTCCGGCTGATGTTTGTCATTGGCTAAAAAATAATCTACCGGCGATCCGGTATGCAATTGTTTGTCTTCCGGCTGATAAATTTCTTTTACCCGTTCAATAATTTTTACCAGCATCATTTCGGTAGCCAGTACCGCACGGTGCAGATACACCTGCCAATACATCTGACGCCGCGCCACCAGAAATTTTTCTGCGCTGTAAACGGCTTTTTCTTCAATCATTAACTCGCCATTGTGCACAGCCAGCATTTTTAAAATACGGTCGTAGCCAATAACGCCTTCACTTACGCCGGTGTAAAAACTGTCGCGGGTGAGATAGTCCATACGGTCCACATCCACCTGACCGCTAATGAGGCTGTGCAGAAAATACTTCGGATAGTTGTTAGTAAAAATGTCAATGGCAAGCGACAATCGTCCACCCAAATCCTCATTCATGCGGTGCATGATGCGCAATCCCATTTCTTCATGGTTGGCCTGTGGCACCAGCAAGTTTTCGAGGGCATGGGAATAAGGTCCGTGACCAATGTCGTGAAGCAGGCTAGCCGCCTTTACTGCTTCGCCTTCTTCTTCGCTGATGTCAACACCCTTATTACACAGCTCGCTTACTGCCTGGCAAGCCAGATGATAAGCGCCGAGCGAATGATGAAACCGTGTATGCACCGCACCAGGATAAACAAACGAAGCCAGCGCCATCTGGTGGATGCGCCGCAAACGCTGATACCACGGGTGAGAAATGATATCGAACACCAGCGGTGTATTAAGTGTGATGAAACCATAAACGGGATCGTTGATGATTTTGCGCTGCCTGAGTTTGCTCATACAAAGAGAAAGCTATCTATCAAAAGTAATGCTTGAAAAGAGCAAAGCGGGAATTTGTTCAATGGAGTTGGCTCTTATTATTGTTTCGTTTGCTAAACTTACAATTACTGCTATTTGGTTTTAAAAGTGAAGTAAACTGAACAAGTAAACAGCCTTGTATCCCGGATAAATTATAAAAAACGGCAAGCAAAGAAGCTTTTGTTTCTATACTTTGGTAATACCTAGACTATAATCCTACAATCCTTTCCACTCTTTTATTTACTGAAACGAAGAAAAGAAATAGGGCGGCACTTGTTTTTATTGGCTTTCGATAAGGAAATAAAGTTACGTTTCCAGCTTTTAATTAACCTAACTAATGGGTTTTAATCTTTCTCAGCCTTTTTTCTGTTTGCCATTTATCCTTCTATTTTTCCATTAACCATTTTCAAAGAAAGGGCGATAAATCTTATAGTGCTGATAATCAATTTATTGTAGTTAGGCAGATTCCTTACACGGCAAATTACCTTACAAAAGTTGGTACTATGTGTTGCATAGTAGTAAATAATCTCTATTTTTGTGTTGTCAAAATGAAATTCTATTGTATGAACAAAGCATTCCTCCTAACCAAACCAGATTAAAATCTTACGTATGGATATTCAAAATACACAAAGCCAGATGCGCAAAGGCGTGCTTGAGTTTTGTATTCTCTCCATCATCAAGCAGGGCGAAGTGTACCCGAGCGATATTGTAGAAAGAATGAAGGCCGCCAACCTGCATATCCTGGAAGGCACCCTCTACCCATTGTTAACGCGACTGAAAAATGCCGGCTACCTTACTTATCGTTGGGTAGAAAGCATTAGCGGACCGCCCCGCAAATATTTTGTGATGACAGAGGAAGGCATCTCCTTTTACAACGAACTGGAGCGCACCTGGCGCGAGCTGGCTGACGCCGTACATACGCTGACACAGCCTGCAGCAACAACCATCATCACGACCGACACAACAGAAGATACCACCAACAATAACCAATCAAATCGTTTAGAATTATGAAAAAGGTAATCAACATAAATTTCCAGGGCAGGGTAATACCGATAGAGGAAACCGCCTACGAAATACTGAAACAATATGTAGATAGCCTGCGCCGCTACTTTGTAAATGAAGAAGGCAAGGAAGAAATTATCAATGATATTGAAAGCCGTATTGCCGAGCTGTTTGGCGAGACGCTGAAAAAAGGCGGCACCTGCATTACCGATGCCGATGTAAACGCCATTATTAACAGTATTGGACGCCCCGAAGATTTTGACGGCGATGGCGAAGAGGAAAAAGTAAAAAGCCGGGTGTATGAAGAAAGCACCGGCGGCAACTACACTTATACCCGCGGCGAGCGGCTGTACCGCACGGAGAATAATAAAGTGATTGCCGGCGTGTGCGGTGGTATCGCTTCTTATTTTGGCGTAGATGCTATGCTCGTCCGCATCCTGTTTATCATTTGCGCGTTTGCGGGTTTTGGGCTGCTGGTTTATATCGTGTTGTGGATCGCTGTTCCCAGCACGGCTTCCACGGTGATCGGCTCTGCCAAAAAGCGCCTGCTGCGCGACCCCGAAGATAAGCTCATCGGCGGTGTATGCCGCGGACTGGCGTATTATTTCGGGGTGAATGTATGGGTACCGCGCGCCATCTTCCTGATCCCGTTTTTTACGGTCGTATTTCGCTGGAACGACTGGGGTATGTTTCATTATCCCAACTTCTTCTCGGTGTCCTTCAGCCCGGCTGCTTTTCTTACTTATATCATTCTCTGGATTGTATTGCCCGAGGCAAAATCTTCCTCGGACCGCTTGGAGATGAAAGGTGAAAAGGTAGACATCAACTCTATTAAAAACAATATTGCCAGCGAAATGAAAGGTGTAGGCGAGCGGGTAAGCAAATTTAGCAAAGAAGCCACGGCTTTTGCTGCGGAAACCGGCAAGCAGTTTACCACCAAAGGCAAACAGTTTAGCGGCGAAGTATCACAAACGGCACGCAAAAGCGGCAGAGGGTTGGGCAATGCCATTGCCTTGCTGATTAAGATTTTTGTTTACTTCATTGTGGGTTGTGTCCTCTTTTCGATTGTAAGCGCTCTGTTTGTTGCGGGTGTTGCCATGATCGGGTTGTTGCCTATTACCAATTACGTATTAGACAACGGATGGCAAACGGCTTTTGCCTGGGGAACGCTACTCTTTATCTGGGTGCCGGTAATTTCGATTATCACTACTGTTATCCGTCGCCTGGCGAAGATGAAAGGCAGCAGCACCATCCTGCGCACTTCGCTTTGGTCTCTGTGGCTGTTAGGTCTGGCTTGCGTAATCGGGCTGGTTATTTCTTTCAGCAATAACTTTCGCTACAGCAGCACACCTAACGAACAGAACATTTCCCTGGCAGATGCTAAAACGGACAAACTAGAAGTGCGCGCCAGCCGCTTAGGCGCTTATTATCACCGCTATAACTGGCTGCATTTTGAACCGTTTGCCGACGTGGACGAAGACACGGCTTACATCAATAACCTAAGGGTAAGAGTGGTGAAGGCAGAAGGCGACAGCTTTTATGTAAAACTGCTGAAAATGAGTGATGGACCTACCCGCGCAGAGGCCAACCGGCTAAGGGATGCCATAGAATACAACGCCACACAGAAAGACAGCGTTCTTACCCTTTCGAAAGGCATTGCCATTAACCGCGAGGAGAAATTCAGGAACCAACATGTGTATGTTACGGTAGCCGTTCCGGTAGGAAAAAGAATCCTGATTGCCGGCAGCGTGAACGACTGGAATGGCAATGTGCACTTTGGATTTCGTAACGATGAGTACTGGCGCAACTACGACCACTGGAATGGCGACGAAAGAGAATATGACTGGGACCAGGATGTAGAGTATGTAATGACGAAAGAAGGGCTGAAAAGAGCCGACGGCAAAGTAGAAAACGAGGATGAGGAGAATGATAATGACAACAGCGGTGACGAGGATGATAAGCTGCAGGAGTATAAGCGCAGCCGCGAGGAACTGGAGCAGAAACGCGAAAAGCTGGAACTGCAAAAACAACAAATTGACAGTGAACTGAACCGTTATAAAGACACAGTTCCGGCTTTACCCAAAACGCCTCCTGTTAAGACGGCTTCCATCATGCGTCCGTCGGCGAGCATTTCAAATATCCTGTTATCGAAACTGGCGATATAAACGAGGTTTATTGTTGGTAGAAGAATCCCCCTTTCTCCTTGAAGGCGGGGTTCTTCGTTTTTGGGGTGGGCATAAACAGGACGGAAACAACTTAACCTAAACCTTCTCATGAACTCTCATGGCCTAACTATGACGAAGATATTAAGTATCTATGGAGGAGATTGAAGGAAGAACAAATAGAATATTTGCCCAAAATGAGAAACCGCTGTACCGATTTGATTCAAAAATTGTTCTTCCAGATGCTTTGCCGCATGGACTAATTATTATTTTCCTGCTTGTTCAACCCCCTATAAAGATGGACAGAAGAAAGAGCCGGAGAGAAACTTTGACATCCCAATCCGCCTTTGAGCCATTGATTACCAGTGTGTTGTTTTCCTGCTACCTTTTTACTTCTATAAGTTTTCAACCGAACTGTTGTGTTTCTACCCAGTTTGGTTCGCAGCGAGTTGTTAAACCCGGTATCGTGTTTGACTTTTTCAGGTGTTCAGAATTTTGCAGTCATAGAGTTCAGTATCAAAATTCAACTATCACTATCAAACAAATTTTACAGGCAGGTCATTACCCAAATGTAAAAACCAATCCGATTATGACAACAACTTTTTCATCCCGTACAACTGCGCACCACTACACAGCGCAGCACCCGATTCTTCGTAAAGCTTTGCCGTTGCTGGTAAATGCGTATTACAGTATCCTTTGCTTTATTTCTGACCAGGCAGCTTACCTGTAGGTTCTTATTTTGTTCACAGTCATGTTGCGTATTCCATATCCAATCACAACTGCTGCGCTGTAGCAAATAAATTCAGTTGCGTGTATCCTTTAAAGCCTGTGGTAACTTTCCCGCTGCCGTTTTTCCCATAGGAATGCAGTAACGATCTATTGCCAAAACACAACCATACCGGCTGCCGGGTGGGCTTAAGAGTTGCTTAACATAACCCAATACGGACTATTCATGAACTATGGTGGGCTCTACATGGACTCTATGTGGGAGTAAGGTGGGCGTTAGGTGGACGCTAGGTGGGAGGTAGGTGGGAGTAAGGAGAGGGAATTGTCTGTCTCCTTTCTGTCTTGTACTGAAAAAGCTTTACAGGTTAGAGAGGTAATTCCGGTTCGAGCTTTATAGTGATTTGTCATTTTCCATTTTGTCCCATTCCTCATAGCGGTAATAACTATGACAGAATGCTAACGGATAAGTTATGCAAAGTTATAACTGCTTTTACTTTCTTTATATTTGTATTTCATCATCCATACGCATTATTTATGGCAGAGACAATACACCAGGGAAGAAACATTAAACGGTTCCGGGAGATGCTGGGATTAAAGCAGGAAGCTTTAGCTCTTGAGCTGGGTGAGGACTGGAACCAGAAGAAGGTGTCGTTGCTGGAAGGAAAGGAAGTGGTGGATGACGGATTGCTGGAACAGGTGGCGAAGGTGTTGAATATACCAAAAGAAGCGATTAGGAATTTAACTGATGAGGGAGTGATTAATATCGTTGCAAATACTTTTCATGAAGGTTCTATCGGTTATCAAAAAAACGAGCATTGCACTTTTAATCCGTTAGAAAAACTTATTCAACTGCACGAAGAGAAGATCGCTCTTTATGAACGAATGCTAAAGGAGAAGGATGATATGATGGAGCGGTTGCAGCGGATGTTAGAAGAGAGGAAGTAATAAGTAACCTGATAAAATTAACGATGCTTTGCTGTTTATGGCAGGGCATTTTTGTTTAAGGGTGATTTGGAGAATTGTTTAATTCCTACTAATGTGCTGCACCAATATGGTCAAGTTATACATATTTAAACAAGTCTAAAGTGCCATTTTAAGCCTCACGTACTGTGTTTTAACCAAGTCAAAAGTCTGTATTCCTTTTTTCCGTTCTGCATTTATAACCGGAATCCACCTCTCTATTTACGGCCTCGGGTTCAAAAGCAAGACAACATTCGACCTACGGTTTTAAAGCAACCACTCGTACTACTTCTCAAGGTATGGTGTCATGGAACGATGCAACTTAAAATAAAACAAACACTACTCAATCAGGAAGTACTTTAGGAACAGGAACTTTGGTTATAAGTGCTCAAGGTGGCATTTATAATTTTGCAAATGGCGCAACAGCAACTTCTGCGGATATAGGACTTGGTTTCATTACATTGGGTATTTACCCTTCTACGGGCGGAGGTAGCACCTTAAATACCGGGTTATTTTTTCTGTCGAGGGTAAGAACTCAACTATCGTGTCATTATCTTCAGTAACCGTTTCATTTGAATATGAGAAGTATTTAGGTGGTGCAAGCCCTTCAACGCGGACCTTTTATTATAGTACAGACGGCGCAAATTGTACAGCTTTATCAGCCGGCATCTATCTGGTAAGCGTGTATAGCGCGGATGGGAAAAATATATGGAAAGAAGATTACGGTTGCTGTATCTAATGCAATATAGACGGAAGAATTGCGGCCGGGCACTAACTTAGCATAAGGTAACTATCAATTGCTACTGACAGACAAAAAAGGGGCTGCCGTTTTTGCTGACAACCTTATCATAACCAGATAGAGGAAATATGAGTGACTCAATGTAACAAGCGCAGGCTATAATATCCTGCGCTTGTTACATAAAGGAAGATAGATTCTGTGTTTTGGCAACCTGTAACTGCTATTTACATCCACTTAAAATCACATTAAGAAAAGGGCAGACAGATGAATTAACAAAGAAGACTCATTACATTTGTTTGTTATCACTCAAATTGTGAAAAAGTAATCCAATATGACTGCTTACCCGGTACCTGTAAACGAAAAAGAAAGACTGCAAGAACTATTCAGCTACCAGATACTTGATTCCTCTATAGAAGAAGAGTTCAACGACCTGGTAAAAGTGGTTGCCAAGGCTTTCGGTGTGCCTGTTGCCGCCATCAATTTCCTGGATGAGCAAAGGCAATGGGTGAAAGCACAGACCGGCGCCCATATCTGCGATATCAACATACACAGAGGTAACTCGGTATGCAATTATACCATCCTGCAGGACCATGTGCTGGAAGTGGAAGACTTAAAAGAAGACGACCGTTTTAAAGACCAGATCTATGTAACAGAGGCTCCTTCTTTTAGATACTATGCCGGTGTGCCACTGGTGACCCGCGAAGGCTACCACATCGGCGCACTCTGCATATTGGATCAGCAGCCCCGCCGGCTGGAAACCGACGACCGCACTATGCTCCAGTCGTTTGCACGCAGCGTTGTTACCCAGCTTGAAATCAGGCTTCAAAATATTGAGCTTACTAACCGAAACGCCATGCAGACGCGACTTGCCAGCGCCCTGAGCCATGATATTAAAGGACCGCTTGCCAACGTGAAGATGATGATGGATATGCAGGAGGAAACTGGAGGCGCCAGCCCCGACAGTAAAGTGGTGAACCAGCTGCTGCGCCAAGGCGTGGACAGTACCATAGACATGGTGGACAACATGATACAATGGGGCAAACTGCAACTGGATGGCGGCGGCAATGGCACCATCTTTAACCTGCGGAAATTAACCGACGAAGCCCTGAACGAAGTCTATACCAACAATGCCTCCAAAGGCAATACCCTTTTCAATGCCGTGTCTCAAAATGTTGTTGTAAAAGGCGATGAGCCAGGCATCCGCTTTGTGCTGCGCAACCTGCTGACCAATGCCTGCAAATTTACCTATCAAGGTACGATTACCGTACACTACACTGCCAGCGGGACGCGGCCAATGCTACAGGTAAAAGATTCAGGCATCGGCATGAGCCCGGAAGCCACCACGCAATTGAACCGCAAACAAAAAATCGTGCATACCACCGGCACCCACGACGAAACCGGGCATGGATTGGGATTAGGGTTGGTGCAGGAATACCTGGCGCGCCAGAACAAAGATCTCTATTTTCAAAGCCTCGTGGGTATGGGTACAGTGGTGAGCTTTGTGGTGTGATTAGATGTACAGTCCCAAAATATCGGGACAGGTTGTTATATGTCGAATACATGTGTGTTTATGTTAACCCCGCCTTTTGCATCTATGCTTGGGTGGAGAATCAAGTTGTACGAAGGGGCATTGAGGGATGATATTTAATAAAAAAATAGAAAGTCCCTCCTAAAAAGGAAGGACGGAATTATACCAAACTTCAGTTGAGAAAACTGAGATTTACTGCAAGATAGTGCCCGTTAGTCTACCACATTATTTAAAAGTGTTTTTGTGTTAATTTTTATGTTTTGAGAATTGAGTCAGAGGGCATGGTGCTGATAGCGCCACAGGCTTGCGGAATGACGTCTACCTAATTTCAAACTGTACACCTGCTTAATTGCCTTAAGTAAAATAAACGTTCTTAATAGATTGGAATATTGTGATCCAGCAATACAGATACAGCACTAAAAGTCTCAATTTGGTAAAAAGAACAGGTGACTCTACTCTTAAGATTAAAATCTTTTAATTTGTGGCAAGATTACAACAGTTGATTTATAAAGGCGAATATATACTTTTAATAAATATACAATATATTTTAATGAATATTTAATAGTTGTTTCCTTTTTGCTATTTTTACGGCAGCATGTGGCAAGCCGCCTGCTTTTAGGAATCCGGTATTAGTTAAGGTGATTGCCAAAACTACAAACTAACAAATTAATCAATAACAGCTACTGCTTTCCCTATCAAGGAGGCATAGCAAATATTCATAATACCGGACCACAGATGAAAACAACTTTACTTTGCTACTACCCATTTAAGGCTGCGCAAAAACTAACGCTTACTGTTTCGCCTCTAGATTTCTCATTCTTACACCAAACAACATTATTACAGTATAGTTGATAAAGGTATTCTCTTGCTGGTTTATATGCCAGCATTTATCTATACACCATTTTAAAATCCCAATACAATCAATTTCTAAAACAACTTTATGAAAAAAATTATTACACTTTGTTTTTTGATGGCTCTTGTGTGTGTGAAGGGATGGGGGCAGACGCCGCTTTATACGGAAAATTTTAATGAAACTTGGACGAGTCCTACTCCTCCTGGTTGGACAAGCAACGTAACAAATGCATCAAATCCAACAAGGGTATGGCATAGGAATGATTACACACAAGGTTGGAATCTTCCTACTGGTGGTAGCCCAGGCAACTTTGGGTACACAGGCTTTAGTGGTGATTACTACGCTCGATTTCATAGTTATGGAATATCCGCAACTGGTGCTTCGACTTTAATTTCGCCAACAATAAATCTTTCTTCAAATAGTTCAGCTACAGTAACATTTTACTATATAAATACAGGAGGGTCTGATGAACTGGATATATATTTTTCAAAGGATGGTACCACTTTTACTGGCCAAACTTATGTTACTACTTCTACTGGATGGACACAGTATTCTGTTCAGATTCCTTCATCATATTTAACTGCTAATTTTAAAGTTGGTTTTTATGCTTATAGTGATTTTGGTGGTTCTGATATTGGTTTAGATCAGGTAGCAATAATATCAGGACCTGTTAATGATCTTTGCACCAATTCAACTGTACTTCCTTTAAACACATCTACATCAGGAACTACTTTTGCCTCAACACTTAGCGATGCTTCAAGTAGTTATTACTCTGATGTGTGGTATAAATTTACACCATGCACTTCTAATAATAATACTTCTATAACTCTTACCACATCAAATCAGGATGTTGATTTATTTGTTTTCCAATCGCCAACCTGTCCAGATATAAGCACTTATTTTACTAGCGGGGGTAGTGGTAGTCTTACTGGCGAAAACGTTTCTACTTTTTCCGTTACCGCTGGTACAACATACTATATAAGAGTAGCTTATGATAATACTACGTCAGGTAGCTTACAAGGGCCTTTCACCATTACTGTTAATTCCACTGTTACTTCACCTACTATTACTGCGTCATCTTTAGCTGCCCAAAATACCTGTGTGGGTACAATTGCTAACCCACTATCCGTAACAGCAAGCAATGCTACAGGATATCAGTGGTATAGTAATACTGCGTCTTCTAACACTGGAGGTACAGCTATTTCGGGTGCAAACTCAAGTAGTTTTACACCGCCAACTACTGTAGCAGGAACAACTTATTATTATGCAGTCATTAGTAATTCATGTACGAGTATTACCAGTTCTGTTTCGGGTGCAATAACAGTTAGTCCGACATCGGTTGCCGGCACAATTAGCGGCGGAACGACGGTTTGCTCAGGCACCAACAGCACGACACTAACCTTAAGTGGTA
>CAXUDB010000001.1:803839-2056132 GCA_964249755.1 uncultured Ilyomonas sp.
TAGTGACCAGCGGTGCATGCTCTTCAGCCACTACCACAACAGCAGCTACGATTACGGTTAGTCCGACATCGGTTGCCGGCACAATTAGTGGCGGAACGACGGTTTGCTCAGGCACCAACAGCACGACACTAACCTTAAGTGGTAACACCGGCACGATCCAGTGGCAGTCTTCAACTAGTCTCAATGGTCCTTACAGCAATATTAGCGGACAAACCGGACAAACATTTACAGCCACTAACTTAACGGCAACAACTTATTATAAAGCAGTAGTGACCAGCGGTGCATGCTCTTCAGCCACTACCACAACAGCAGCTACGATTACAGTTAGTCCATTACCGGTGGCAACGATCAGTGTAACGTCATCTTCTTGTTTTGGAGAGGCTCCTTTGGTAACGATAAGTGGCACAACGGGTGATTTTGTTACCTACATAAGTAGCAACACCTCTACGCCAACCAGAGTTGAGATAGGATCACAGGCAGGATCTAATAACAACTATACCTTCAATGCGACCAACCTACCGGTAGGCAATACGACGTTTACGATTACCAAGGTAGAGCACGGCACGACGTGCCCCAACAATAATCCGAATGCTTCTGCACAGGTTACGGTATATGCCAACCCAACGGCTACAATCGCAGCTAATAATAACGTACAGATCGGAGGTCCGGCGCTTCAGCTTACGGCTACTTTCAGCGGCGGTACAGGTACGTGGTCAAAAGATAACAACAACCTGACATTGGGTGCTCCATCCGGCAATACAATCAATGCAACAGCAAGAGATTTAGGTACCACAACTGTTACCTACAATGTAAGCGAGGCTCATGGCGGTGGTACTACCTGTACGGGCAGTGCCGGCAAAGTGGTAAATATCACCGCGCAGTATGTGACCCGTGTTGATGGTGCCTTTTCTGCTCCTGCTACCTGGAATTTATATAACCAGACAGGCTTTCAACAATCGTCAACCGTTCCTTCCAATACAAATAGCATAGACGTAAAGCATGCGTTAACGTTGGATGCGGACTATTCATCTGATACCTATTTTGCAATCACGGAGGGCGGTACGATGACAATAGAGCCCAAGCGTGTCTTTGCTTCGGGTGGCGGTACGGTGAAGTTCAATGACAAGTCCGTAACGGTACGTTCTGACGTAACGGGTTCCGGGGCGATAGGCAAGATAGTAAACGGCATAACAGACGCTACCAACGTAACGGCAGAGCGGTACACGGATGGCAACAACGGTACAGCGGGCAGGAGAGCCTGGCGCTTGATTACCGCTCCTGTAACGGGTGTTTCTATCAAGGCAGCATGGCAGGAAGGACTTACCTACAATGCTAAGGCACCTGTTGCGCAACCTACTACCTACGGTACGCTGATTACGGGCGAGAGTCTGGACCCCGCTACGGCAGCTTCGAGGGGATACGATTATGTAGGCGGCGGCAACCATACGTCTATCGACCAGTACACACCGGGTCTTACCAAGGGTACCTGGGTAGCACTAGCGGATAATCAAAGTACGATCAATCCTCAACCCGGTACCTTGCAGGACATCAGCATCCAGCCTGCTTACCTGCTCTTTGTAAGAGGTGACCGTACAAAAACAAGCACTACGGCAGGGTCTACCACACTTAGAGCCACGGGTACCCTAAAGCAGGGAACGGTGCAGATCGGTACGATCAACCCGGGTCATATCCGCGAAGTAGCGGGCAACCCGTATGCTTCCGCCATTGACTTCAACAAAGTTTACCAACAGAATGCAACGAAGATAGATGACCGGTTTGCCGTATGGGTAGCGCGCTTAGGCGTCTACGGAGCTTACACCTATGTGTTCAATAACGGAGGTGTTTATACCGCCGTACCGAATACGGAAGACGGCACCGGCGGCGGCGGCAGCATTACGAACCCGGCTGCGCAGTTCATCCAGACGGGCGAAGGCTTTATGGTGTACCCGATAGCGAACTTCAGCGGTACAAACGTTCCCCTCACGTTAAATGAGAATGCCAAAGCACCGGCTGAGCAGGCAACGGGTGCTGCAGGCACTTTCCGTGAAGGCGGCGCTGCAGAGAAGAAGCTGTGGGTGAACCTGAAGCTGAAAAACAGCGACGGCACAGCGACAGTGGCAGATGGCTTCCTGGCCCGCTTTGACGCTTCCTTTGCCCCTGATATTGACGGCGATGATGCTAACAAACCTTCGAACCTGAACGAGAACTTAGGCATCCTGAGCCACGGCTCGGACCTGATTGTGGAAGCCCGCCCTGACGTGGTAAAGACCGATACGGTGCAGATGAAGCTGTGGAATACCAGCAAGCGAAGCTACCAGCTGACGCTGCGCAGTGAGAACTTTGATTCCCTCTCCTCCCTGCATGCTTACTTGGAAGACAGCTACCTAGACACCAAGCAGGAGCTGAGCCTGAAAGGAAGCACCACTACGGTTGACTTTACGGTGAACAATGATACGGCTTCTTCCAGCCAAAGCCGCTTCCGCATCGTGTTCCAGAACGACGCAGTTGTACTGCCTGTGACACTGACGAAAGTGAGCGCAGCCCCCTCTAACGGAGGTGTCAGCGTAACGTGGACGGTAACGAATGAAGTGAACATTAAAGGTTACACAGTAGAACGGTCAACGGACGGTGGAACGACCTATACGTCCGTGGCTGCGCAGGCGGCGAAGAACAATGGCGGTTCTGCCCTGACGAACTACAGCGGTTTTGATGCGCTGCCAAAGACAGGGGATAACCTCTACCGCATCCGCATTGAAGCGAACAATGGCGCTGTAACGTACTCCAGCGTGGTGAAGGTAACGATAGGAGCGGGCAGCCATGAGGTGCAGATCACGCTGTATCCGAACCCGGTAAGAAGCAATGGCAAGGTGAACCTGCAGCTGACGAACCTGGCAGCCGGTAACTACTTAGTGAGCGTATATAGCGGTGCAGGACAGACGGTGTACCAAAGGAAGGTAACCATCGCACAGAGCAACACAACGCAGAGCGAGGAACTGAAACTGGGTGCAAGCCTGGCTCAGGGAAGCTACCCGATCAAAATCACTGACAGTAAAGGAACTGTTGTGAAGGAAAATAACATTATCGTGACTAGATAGGATAAAGCTTAAAGAAGTAAGATAGTAAAGAGCCTGACAATCTAATGATGTCAGGCTCTTTTAAAATGATGCCTAATGGTTTTTAAGTGTCAATGAGATGAACTTCTGACTTAAAATAGCATTAATTTTGAGATCGGGCGGTTTTTTGAAAAGTTGAATTCCTATATTTGTAAATACTCCTAATATTTTTGATAGCTATGAATAAGAACGTTATTAACAGCAATTGTGAAAATGGCAAGAAATCGCTGCGTATAGGAAAATTGTTATTTATCTTTGGTTTTGTACTGATGTTTAGTGTTAAATCGTTTGCAGATGATGGTGATGAAACTGGTGACGGTGATCCTGATGCGCCATTTGATGGGGGTATATCTATTTTAGTGGCCAGTGGAATTGCCTATGGAGCCAAGAGGTGGTATGACGATTCTAAGAAACCAAAAAAACAAAACGACTTGAACAGCGATATTTAGATTCGATTCTAGTAATGTATTTAAAGCAGTGAGCGTTTAATTTGATTTAAAAGCTTACTGCTTTTTTATTGTAACTGTGTACTTCTTGAGAAAGAAAACCTTTGGCTGAGCAAACTAACTTGGAAGCAACAATTGTGATCGCAAAATTTAGGGGAACCGTTTTTAATTCTGCAATTAAAGCCAACATTTAGCGATCATTATTGCAGAAATTTATAAAATGCTATACGTATAATTAGCTTTCGCAGTTCCTGATCTTTTATTGATAGTGCAGCAACATTAATTTTATGCCGCCTGAATTGCACACTGATAACAAGATGAACTTTCTAAAAGGCTATTTCAATAGGTTTTTAGTAACATATCTAGTCATATTAACTTTTCCGTTTCCTGCCAATTATATTTCTTGGCTTAGAATTATAAACAAATGGTATTATTCGATTCTTAATATTGTCGTGTCGTGGGTAGGTCGCCACATGCTGAAGATTTCTTATCCATTAATATACATTCATAATGGGAGCAGTGATACGAGCTTTCATTATGTACAACTCTTTTTTTTCGTCTGCGCGGCATTATTAATTGCTTTCGTATGGTACTTTGTAGATAAGACGAAGCCGCATTCAACCAAATTACTTTCTTTTACAACAGCGTATTTACATTTCTATTTCGCTTTAACGATGATGCGATTCGGATTAGAGAAAATAATTAAGGTCCAGTTTCCTTTTCCATATGAGAGTATAGATGAAACTTATGGCGAATCTTCTCCCATGAAACTAATGTGGAATTTTATGGGATTTTCCTCAACCTATAATCTGTTTATTGGCTTTCTAGAACTACTATCGGGTTTCTTTGTTTTTTTCAAGCGTTGGATAGCTCTAGGCGGCTTATTGAGTATTACACTGTTAATGCACATAGTTATATTGAACTTTTGCTTTGATATACCTGTGAAACTATTTGCCATTAACTTTTTAATTATGGCTATTTTTATTTCAGCGCCTTATATCCAAATGTTCATAAACCTTTTCGTAAGACTTAAACCTACTTACCCTATTGACCAACAAAGCCAAATAAAACACAAACAGGGAAACAAAATTTCGGGTGCTTTAAAATTTGCAATAATTGTCGGAATTATTTATTCGATGATTGGAATCGTAAGGACGAAATATGTGTTTTTTGGAGATGGTGCTTTTGCAAAAACACCTTTGTTCGGAATATATCGTACCGAACTTTTTATACGTAATAGTGATACACTGCTTCCACTATTGACTGACAATACTCAATGGAAAACAGTCAGTATAATCTACAAGAATAAAGCGACACTAAGATTGACAAATGATACTGTAAAAGCATGCAAATTTGTTACGGATACAGTCCATAAAAACATTCAGTTCTCTTATGCAGATGATTCAGCATATAGTGCTAAATTAAAATACATAATTCCTGATTCAAATCACCTTTATATTGAAGGGAGGCTCAGAGGTGATTCAATACGTGTTTTACTGAAAAAGCAGGATCTGAATAAGTACACACTGATTAATAGAGGCTTTCATTGGATAAATGAATCACCCTTCTATAAATGATCTGTAACCTTGCTCCACATTGGTAATGGATTTTTATGAACGATGCTAATTTTCACAATTCATATATATTCGACTGCAACCTATGGAATTGAATACGGAGATGTAATTAGATTAGTCCATTTGTAAATTTTGCCTGAAAACTGCCTTATAGCAATTAGCAACAAATTTACGGCGTATAGGAAGCTGCTTGCTATTGTATTGCAGATAGTTTTTCTCGATTTATATCATACTCATTATATTTCCTGATGAACCAAAACATTAGACCGAAAATGACCACATAACTTGCAACATTGAAAGCAAAATGCGGTTCAATTTCAATATAAGCTTTCCAATTGTAATAGTTCCCTAATGCAATAGAGGTTATACGAATGATATTAAGAACTGTAATAGAGACTACGCCTATTAAAGCCCATATTGACTTATATTTCCAGCTAGCCCTGTGCGCCATAACAAAGGCTGTCCAAAAGCTTATCACACCAAAGCCTAAACAGGCCCAGATGATATTTATACCCCGACTTCCCCTAATAGTTATGTTATTTAAAGCTTTTTGGTATACATCAAATCCAGCCAGTTGTAAAAGGACTTTTGAGCACTGGCAAATAAAATAAGTAACCCACGCAGGGAAATTTGCATTGTTGTCTAAAAATGAACTATACGCTTTTCCCCCAGGCGATACAATACCAATATAAGAATAAAAAGAAATACTCAGTAAAAAAAATATGAGAAGGAATTGAAGAAGAGAAAATCTCCGGTTTCGTAATTTCATAAATAGATATGAATAGTTAAACTGATTGCAAATGCGATTACCACCGCTTGTAATCAGTTTAACTACTTAATTTAAACCGCGTAAAATTCAATCTATTTCAAAATTTACTTTAATACTTAATTTGACAAATGCATATTCTTCTCCGCATAGCGAAGGATGGCATTTACGGTAGCTACCCGCGGGGAGCGGAGTGGGGTTTGCTGCAGTTTCTGCTCTGATCCCATCAGTACAAGATATTTCTGCTTCAGCGCCCAGTCGGTTTGCAGCGCCAGTTCTAATTGGGCGGATTGATCTTCTTCCATTTCTTCGTACATATAAACCAGTAAATCTTCCGTTGTAAAATTTGGCATAGCAGAAGCGTTTTAAGATAAGAACAAAATAGAAACGGCAAAGGGAAACGGGTTATTGCAAACCGAAACAGATTATTTTTTATCCTCTTCTTTCTCAGCCGGCGCCTGAACGACAAATACATCTTCATTGTCGCGCTTCATCAGATAATTTTCCCGTGCAAATTTTTCAATGGAGGCAGGTGTGCTTTGCAGCTCGCTGAGCTGCTGCCCGGTGGTTTTTATCTTGTCTTCGTAATATTTTTTATTCGCCAGCAGTTCATTTAACTGGTGTTTGCGGTCAAGCTGAACAAACAAGTTGTTGTCATCAAAAAAAAACATCATGGCGGTAAACAAGGCTACCGCAATCAGGTACTTATTGGTAATCAGCCGAAAGGCTTGTTTGGTTTGCTTCATGGTGAGTGGTGAGTAGTGAGTGGTGAGAAGTGAGAAATTAAAACAGTGAGAGGTGAGACGTCAGAAATCAGAAATGAACCCCAAAGCCCAATACTCACTTCTCACTTCTCACCTCTTACTCTTTATTTTGTATACAGCTTTTTCCCGTTTGGATAAATGGCGTTATTACCGAGCATTTCTTCAATACGGATTAACTGGTTGTATTTTGCCAGGCGGTCGGTGCGGCTGGCAGAGCCGGTTTTAATCTGACCACAGTTCAACGCGACGGCAAGGTCGGCAATGGTGGTATCTTCTGTTTCGCCGCTGCGGTGGCTCATGATAGTGGTGTAACCATTGGTTTGCGCTAACTGCACGGCATTGATGGTTTCCGTTACGGTACCAATCTGGTTTACCTTGATGAGGATGCTGTTGGCAATGTCGTTGTCTATGCCGCGCTGCAAAATTTTGGTGTTCGTAACAAACAGGTCGTCGCCTACCAACTGGCATTTGGCGCCAATGGCGTCGGTGAGCTTTTTCCAGCCGTCCCAGTCTTCTTCCGCCATGCCGTCTTCGATAGATACAATGGGATATTTGCTCACCCACTCTGTCCAGTAAGCTACCATTTCATCGGAACTGATTTCCTTTTGGCTGCTTTTGTAGAACCGGTATTTACCGTCTTTGAACATTTCGCTGCTGGCCGCATCGAGCGCAATGGCAATCTCATCGCCTACCTTATAACCGGCTGCTTCGATGGCCTGGATTACGGTTTCAATCGCGTCTTCATTGCTTTGGAAATCGGGTGCAAAACCGCCTTCATCGCCCACATTGGTGCTGAAGCCTTTTTTCTTCAGTACACTTTTTAACTGGTGGAAAGTTTCAACACCCCAGCGCAGCCCTTCGCTGAACGAAGCAGCGCCTACCGGCACAATCATAAACTCCTGAAAGTCTATTTTGTTATCGGCATGAACCCCGCCATTCAGGATGTTCATCAACGGAATGGGAAGCACTGTTGCATTTACACCGCCGAGATAACGGAACAAGGGCAAATCACTTTCTTCAGCCGCCGCTTTGGCTACCGCCATCGAAACAGCCAGCATGGCATTGGCGCCAAGCTTGCCTTTGTTATCGGTACCGTCTAATTCAATGAGTTTTTTATCTATGCCAGCTTGGTCGTTTACGGGATAACCAATCAGTTGCTCTGCAATAATATCGTTCACGTTGGCAACGGCCTTCAGCACGCCTTTTCCCCCATATACTTTCTTATCGTTGTCGCGCAACTCTACCGCTTCGTGTATGCCCGTAGAAGCGCCGGATGGCACAGCCGCACGTCCTAATACGCCGTTATCGGTAATGACATCTACTTCTACTGTGGGATTGCCGCGACTATCTAATATCTGGCGGGCATGAATATCTGAAATGAAACTCATAAAAGGAGGAAATTTGATTGGCACAAAGAAAGCAATTCTTGCGGAATGTATAATGAAAAGGTGAGAGGTGAGAGGTGAGAGGTGAGAGGTGAGAGGTGAGAGGTGAGAGGTGAGAGGTGTGTAAGTTACAGCTTGTAGCTCATACCTCATAGTTCACCACTCACAAATAATCTGTAGTCAGATAGCAGCCGGTAACTGATAGCACGCTTGCTTCCAATTTATATTCTGCTTAATGCAGACGCTCTATTTGCACGCCCCTTTGGCATCGAAACTGATGAACTTTTCAATGACAAAATAATCCTGCGTGGTTGTGTCGTTTATAGAGGGGCGCAATTCGAAGTGACCCGCCAGCTTTGCAAAAACCGGCTGTCCTTCTTTTGCCATCCCTTTGTATTTTGCGGTTAGTGCCATTGCTGCGGGCGCCAGTGTAGCCTGGTAATCGTGGTTCATCGAGCAGACGTGAAGCAACATGGTATCTCCCTTAGCACTGTACATGCCTTGTACCGGCACAGGCTGCTGTGGCTTAAAGGGAGTGTTATTTCTATAGAGTGCTAACTTCTTTTTAGGCCCTGTTATTTCTTTCCCTTCTTTATCCAGCATATCTATCTCGGCATAGTTGGCAATTTTGAAATGCTGAGTATCGCTCGTGCCGCTGAGTTGCAAAAGGCTGTCGTTTAGCTGCCAGGTTCCGGTTTGGTAAGAGATGCTTTTGCCTATGTATTGATTCTCCATCACAAAGGTCAGGTCGGGTTTCAAATATACTTTGGCGGCAATGCCGGGGCAATCAGCGCAGGGCAACGTATCATTAAAAACACCGGCTAATTGTTTTACCTCGTAGCCCTGAGGTTTTTTGCCGATGGTGCTATCAGCAGTTGTGCTTTTCGTATCTGCATTGGTGTGGCAGGAGGAGATGACGGTAATTAAAACCAGGATGGAAACGATGTATTTCATGAGACGATTTTTCTCTGGGCGATAAAATGCAATTACTGTGCGGAAGTTATGTATAACCTTATAATTCGTTTAAAAGCGCGGGCAGCTTTTTATAAACAGCCATTTTGTTTTTCCTTTAGGCTGAATCAGTCGGCATCCAGAAAGTTGATAGTATAAAAATGGCAGCCCTCGTTTATCGTCTTTTCCAACCTTAGTCTTTTAATGCCTTTTATTTTTTTGTGTGATAAAAGACAATTAAAAAAAGAAGCCTAATCCACCGGTTTAGGAGCAATCTTAATGGGTGGCAAAAACGTCATTGCTTCAATAAAAAAAGAAAGAAACAACAGAAGAAAAAGACCCGCTTTTTTTTCGGGGCACATGCCGCCGGAACAGGCGCCGACGAGCAGGTAATTGCGGAGGCTCCAGGCAATGTTCAGCGCCCCTAAAATGACGTTGGTTCGCTTCGCCCATATTCTGGGTACCAGAAAAAAAAGAATCATAATACTGCAAAGAATGATATTGAACAAACCCGGCCTGCCCAAATTGCTTCCGCCATCCCAGCCCGTCATCAGCAGCCGGATTTCTGCCACATAACTCCACGGAAAAAAACAATTGATGATTAACAGGAGACAAGCGGCAACGCCTAATAATTGTGAATACTTCATGGTATGAATTGAAACGAAAAGACCTATAAGGTTTTAGAAGCCTTATAGGTCTGATGGTAAAGAAGAGGTCCCGACCAGAGTCGAACTGGTGTGGAAGCTTTTGCAGAGCTCTGCCTAGCCACTCGGCCACAGGACCTTTTTGCGAAGCGCGAAAATAAAGGAATGCGGCGGATTAGAAAACTTTGGGCTTAATTTTATCATTCTCTATACCGACTTTTGCGCACAAAAAAAGCGGATGACTACCATAGCCGAAAGCGAACTCATCATCAACCCGCGCGGAGCCATTTACCACTTAGATGTGAAGCCTGATGAACTCGCCACGACCATTATTACGGTAGGCGATCCCGGTCGTGTGCCGCAGGTGAGCCAGCATTTCGACCGGGTAGAAGTGCAGCAACAACACAGAGAATTCATCACCCACACGGGCTTTATCGGCAGCAAAAGAATTTCGGTGGTGTCAACCGGTATCGGGCCAGACAATATTGATATTGTGATGAATGAACTGGATGCCTTAGCCAATATTGATTTTGCTACGCGAACTATAAAACCTCAACTGTCTTCGCTGCAGATCTTCCGCCTGGGCACCAGCGGCTCTTTGCAAAAAGACATACCAGTAGATAGCTTTGTAGCGGGTTCGCACGGGCTGGGCATTGATAACCTGCTGCATTTTTACCGGCACGATAACAACGAAGAAGAGCGCCAGTTGCTGAGTCATTTTATGACGCATACCGGACTGGGCGATGCGGCTTCGCAGCCATATATTTCATCGGCAAGTGCTGCGTTGCTGAAGCATTTTGCGCAGCTTTATCAGCATGGCATCACCGTTACCTGCCCGGGCTTCTATGGACCCCAGGGGCGGGTGCTGCGTTTAGGTTTAAGCCAGCCTGAACTGGTGAATCAACTCACTTCTTTTCGCTTTGGCAATCACTTTATCTCCAACTTCGAAATGGAAACCAGCGCTATCTATGGTTTGGGAAAATTGTTAGGTCATCAGTGCTTAAGTATTAATGTGATTGTGGCTAACCGTGTAGCCAAAACCTTCACCAAAGATGGCGCGGCGGCTGTAGAAAATTTGATTCAACATACATTAAACATCATCGCTTCTATTTAACCATGAAGATTCCATTTTATAAATACCAGGGCACCGGGAATGATTTTATTATTCTGAATAACCGGAACGGAGAATATAAACTTACCACCGAGCAAATCCGCAGCCTGTGTGACCGGCGGTTTGGCGTTGGCGCCGATGGGTTGATGCTGTTGAATTCATCGGCACAGTACGATTTTGAGATGGAGTATTACAACGCTGACGGACGCGAAAGCAGCATGTGTGGCAATGGTGGCAGATGTCTCGTGAAGTTTGCCGCCCAACAAGGGCTTCGCAAAAACAAGTACCAGTTTATGGCGATAGATGGCGTGCACGAAGCCACAATAGAAGATGACGGATGGGTATATCTGAAGATGAAAGATGTGCACCGCATTACAAGATTCTTCAACGATTCGGTGCTGGATACCGGTTCCCCACATTATGTGAGGCATGTGGCCGATGCGCGCAACCTAAATGTATATAAAGAAGGCAAAGCCATCCGCTACAGCGATGCTTATAAAGAAGAAGGCATCAATGTAAACTTTGTGGAGGAAGAAGACAATAATATTTTCGTGCGAACCTACGAGCGGGGCGTGGAAGATGAAACGCTAAGCTGTGGCACCGGCGTTACGGCGGCGGCACTGGTGTTTGCGCATAACGAAACCGGTTTTAACCGTGTGAATGTAAGCACGCCCGGCGGCCGGCTGGCCGTGGAGTTTGATAAAACAGGAGAAGACAGTTTTGAAAACATCTGGCTATGCGGACCAGCAGAATTTGTGTTTGAAGGAACAATAGAAATATAATTTGATGTACGCTGAATTCAATGTACGATATTAGATGTCTGATGTGCGAGACACGAGAACCTAAAAAGCGTTGCGACATTCCTGTTTGTTCAGCTTTCTTTCTTCAGAAAGCATTGCGCTTACCTTATCACAGACACTGTTTATTTCGAAGAATCGGATGTTGCGCCTGAGATAACCGCCTGACCATTTTTCACCGTGTCAACTGCTACGGCGCTTTTATCTTTTACATCCACTACTGAATCGCCTGTTGTGCTGCCGCTGTCTGATCTTTCTTTATAACCGCCTTCGGGCATTTGCGTGGTGGTATCGCCGGCTCCGCAAGCGGAGATAAACAAAGTGGTCATCACCAGGCATGCGAGTATAAATGTTTTCATGAGATATTATTTTGCTGTTTTGCAGGAAACTAAAAAGATGCCATTATTGTTTGCGGAAAGATATTGTTTCCATGGAGATAAAAGCTTTCCACAACATTGATAATGCAGACTTATTTGCTCGCTATTCTTTTTGTTTAAAGGTCTGAATACTGCCATCGTTGTAAGCCGCAATCACTATGCTGGCTCTTTGTATAAACAAGCCGTTATCTACCACGCCGGTAATATCATTAATGGTTTGATGCAGAGCAGCCGGATCGGTAATCTCACCAAAGTGACAATCTAAAATATAGTTCTGATTGTCGGTGATGTAAACGGCACCATTCGCTTTGCGAAGGGTAGTGGTGCAGCCCAGTTCTTCCAATCTCCGGTTGACGACTGTTAGTGCAAAAGGCACCACTTCTACCGGCAGGGGAAACTTGCCTAAATGCTTTACCAGCTTCGTTTCATCTACAATAATGATGTTCTGTTTCGTTTGAAACGAAACAATCTTTTCGCGCAGTAAAGCACCACCGCCGCCTTTAATCAGGTTCAGGTTTTCGTCTACTTCGTCTGCGCCGTCAATGGTAACATCCAGCTTATCAAAATCTTCAAAACCAATGATGGGTATGTTCAGCTCTTTTGCCATTGCTTCCGAGTGTTCCGATGTGGCAATGGCTTTTACCTGCAAGCCTTCTTCTTTTACGCGCAAGCCGATTTTTTGTATGGCAAAAGCTGCCGTGCTGCCGGTACCCAGGCCTACCATCATGCCGCTTTGTATGTAAGTGACAGCCTGTTCTGCGGCTAATTGTTTTGTGTTGAGCGGTTGCATACGATTGTGTTGCTGTTTGTAAAAGTGAGAAAAGTTTTTTTTACCGCAGAGAATAAGAGTGAAGGTGGTTTCGCAGAAGCAGCTTTTCTGCTTTCTTGTAGCTGGCAGATTAATCAAATAATTTCTCCAGCATTGCCACACTTACTTCAGTATAATCCGTAATCACTGCATCGGTATCTTTCAAATCTTCTGCTGTTTCCATAGTGGTAATGCCAATCACCTTCATGCCTGCGCCTTTAGCAGAAGCCACACCGGCTAACGAATCTTCAAACGCAATGCACTTCGTTGGATCGGCACCGGCATATTGCGCAGCCTTCAGAAAGATTTCCGGATCGGGCTTGCCATGCACCACTTCTGAAGCGTCTACCACATGCGCAAAATAGGATGCGATAGGTATATGCTCGAACATAAAACGCACATTGGCCGGCGAGCCCGAAGTAGCAATATTCATGATGATACCGGCGGCTTTTATGTTGTTCAATAAAGGCAATAGTCCATCAATCGGTTTGATATATGGTTTATATAATTCGCGGTATAAAAGATTCTTTTCATTAGCGTGTGTTGTGATCTCTTCCGGCGTCATCTCCTTGCCAAAAAACGTCTGAAAAATTTCTACTGAAGTATGCCCGCTGATCTCCGTTTTATAATCTTCTAACGAGAGCGTGCGATTGTATTTTTGGTAAAATGCCTGCCAGGCTTTGAAGTGATAAGGATTGTTGTTCATCAGCGTTCCATCCATATCGAAAATAATAGCTTGTGGTTTCATTCCTTTTTAAATTGTTGTGCTAACTGTTCATTAAAGGCTTCACTTTTCCCTTTGGCAATGCTGAGCGAGCTCCAGTCTTTTCCTTTGCGCAACTTTGCGATCCAAACGATTTGTCCTACATGATACGGGTAATGCGCCAGTTGCCGCAATATCGCATCATATACAATCAAAGGCTCGGTGCGAATATAGATTGTCTTCATCAGGTCATCATGCTGCAAGCCTTGCAATGTACCGATTACAGCCTGCCAGCCTTCATTCCATAAAGCAATAATTTCATCTTTGGTGGAATGATGCGCAGCAAATTCTTCATCGCGTTTGCGCCAAGGTTTCTCGCCATCTTCGGTAAGAAAGTTGGTGAAGCGGCTTAGCATATTGCCATGCAAATGCCGAATGATAACTGCAATGCTGTTGCTCGCTTCATTTGGGCTGTAATAGATGTCTTCTTCACTCAGCGAAGCCAGCGTTTTATCGCCCAATTCCTTGTACGTATTCAATCGCTTAATGGCGTTGGTGATAAAAGCTTCCATATTGAATATTTTAATTGCTAATGGTTAATTGAATGCAATTATTGTTATTCTGTTAACCATTAACTATACTTAAATTAAGATATTAAAAACCTGCCGCACTATCATTTCCTCTGATGTCTGCAGCGGCTTCAATGCCATCTTTGGTTATCTTAATCACTTCGGTTCTGCCAATGCCGCTAATTTCTTTAAATAAATATCCTTTGGATGCCAATGCCTGCTTTGTTGCCTGCGAAAAAGCCGGCTCTATGTCCACTTCATCGGGCAGCCATTGATGGTGAAACTTAGGCGCATCTACCGCCTGCGCCGCCGTCATGTTGAAGTCAATAATATCAATAATAGTTTGATACACTGAGGTAGGAATGGTAGTACCACCGGGCGTTCCCACCACGATATAAGGCTTGCCGTTTTTTAATACCAGCGTAGGCGTCATGGAACTAAGCATGCGCTTACCAGGTGCAATGGCATTGGCTTCTCCACCCACCGCGCCATACATATTGGGCACGCCGGATTTGGAACTGAAATCGTCCATCTCATCATTTAAAAAAAAGCCTGCGCCGCCCACTACGGTTTTGCTGCCGTACGAGTTATTGAGTGTAGTGGTAATGGCAACCATGTTGCCCGATTTGTCTATGATGCTGAAGTGCGTGGTTTCTTTGCTTTCGTAAGCTAAGCCAGCTTCAATATCTTCACTTTTGGAAGCATGGAGCGAATCGAAATCTTTCATACGCTGCGCGAGATAAGCTTTACTGATGAGCGTTTTTTGCGGTATGCTGTTAAAGTCGGGATCGCCAAGATATTTAGCTCTGTCGGCATACGCTCTGCGTTCGGCTTCAATCATCAACTGCGTGGTTTGCGGCGATTCAAAGCCATAACTTTTTATCGGGTAAGGTTCTGTCATGCCCAGCATCTGGGCCAGTAAAATGCCGCCGCTGCTGGGTGGCGGAAAACCTACAATGCCATACCCGCGATACCTGAACTGCACCGGTGTTCTTTGTTTGGGGGTGTAGCTTTTTAAATCAGCATAACTTACCAAACCCTTGCCGCGCTGCATTTCTTCTACAATCAATTTTGCGGTCTCGCCTTCATAAAAACCTTTGGCTCCATAATCGCGAATGCGCATTAAGGTTTGTGCCAGTTCTGTTTGAATCAGCGTGTCGCCGGCTTTCCAGTCGCCTTCTTTTACAAACGCGGTAGGCTGTGTATTGAACTTAATAAAATCTTCTTTGTTATTGTTGAAACTGTTCGCTTCCGATTCGGTAACAGCATAGCCATGAAGCGCTAAGTCAATGGCAGGCTGTATGAGTACCTTCATGGGCAGCTTTGCCCACTGGTGCATGGCAAACATGCCTGCTACTGTGCCTGGCACACCGGCAGACAGATGACCATTAATGGATAAATCGGGTATTACATTTCCGGCACTATCGAGGTACATATTTCGGCTGGCGGCAGCGGGTGCTTTTTCGCGGTAGTCAAGCGTGATTAGTTTGCCATCTGCTTTGCGCGCCGTAAGCAAACCGCCACCCCCAATATTGCCTGCATTGGGATATACAACTGCCAATGCAAAGTTTACCGCAATGGCTGCATCAAACGCATTGCCGCCACGCTTCATGATGGCAACGCCAATCTCGCTCGCTAACGGATGTGCGCTGGCAATGGCAGCCTGGCTATATGTTTTTGATTTGTTGATGGAGTAAGCAAACGGATTAACCTCTGTACCTACAATGTGAGTGTTTTGCTGCGCAAAAGAACAAGTAAGAACAACCAGACTTGCAGCAGTTAAAAGAAGATATCGCATAACACAAATGTAAGACAGGATAAAGAGTGAGTTTTGAATTGTTGCGCAGATAAAAGCGGAAACGAATCTTACCAACCTTCCTCTAATCTGCATTAATAAGATTACATTAAACAGCCATTCCGGTAATGTGTGTAAGACAGTTTATTGAAATCCCGCGATTTTATGCAGTTGCGCCGGATCGTAAACATTGCCATCTTTTATCACCACCGATACGTGCCTGATGTTGCGGATGTTCTCTAAAGGATTCTCATCAACAATAATCACATCTGCCATTTTGCCTTCGCTGATGGAGCCATACTTATCATCCTGTTTCATCACGCGTGCGGGTGTAATGGTGGCTGTTTGTATTGCCTGCAACGGCGTTAACCCGGCTTCAACATACAATTCAAGTTCCCTGTCAAGGCTATACCCCGGAACGTCCATGTCTGTTCCGGCAATAAGGGTAACGCTGTCGTCATACAATTTTTTGGTAATGGCTTTAAAATCATCCATTATTTTCTTGCCATAAGTATCATAATCTTTTTGAGGAATGCCGGTTGTTTTAAAGATGACTTGTAACGGCAGAGGCAAAGTAGTAAAAGCAGGTTCTATGGTAGTAATGCTGTCACTCAAAGAGCGAAGCGAGAACTCAAACACACCTAAAGTCGGGTCAATCACAACGTGATGTTTTTTAATGAAGTCAAACACTGCTTTGTTTGTCGAATCACTCCAGTCAATCGAAAAGTCTTTGTCCCGCTTCAATACCGAAAACACATATTGAATGTGGTTTACCATATCCATTCCCGAATCTACGCCCTGCATCAGGTTCATGCCCCGCGGTATGTGACCGGTAACAGTTAAACCCAGCTTGTGCGCTTCATCGCAAATGGCTTTTACAATGGGTGGTTTTACAGAGCTATATATTTTTATCTGAACAAAGCCATTCTTCTTATAATTGTCCACAACCGCAATGGCTTCCTCTTTAGTATCGGCTTGCACAATGCCAATCGCTCCGGGGCTTTTGCCATCAATAATGCCGGCTTTTAAAATGTGCGGACCAATGCCTCTGCCTTCATCAATAGCGCTTTGCACGGCGTTGATATATACAAACTCATTACCGCAATCGCGCACGGTAGTTACACCGGCGGCTAAGTAGGCAGGTCCCCATTCGGCCTGTTCAAAATGCGCGTGCATATCCCACAAGCCGGGCAGAACAATTTTGTTTTTTGCGTCTATTACAAAAGCATCTGCCGGTATGTTTGCAGAGGAAGAAGCGCCTACACTTTTTATTTTTCCGTTCTCAATCAACACCACGGCGTCCTGCGTTGATGAACCATTTTCCACATTCAACACCGTTCCATGTTTGATGGCGATTACATTGTGTTTTTGAAACGATGGCTTTGCACCACTGGTGAATAAACGCATACCATAAACTGCTGCTTTGCTGATGAAAGTTGACAATAAGGGCTCATATTCTTCGCGCAGCATCTCCTGCTTGTCGCCTTCTGCATCGTTGGTAATTAAGCAAAACAAATTTCCTTTCTTATCCGTCCACAACAATTCATTCCCCCAAATCAAACCTTTGATCACATACCGGCTTACAACAATGTTTTTATTATTGAAGGAAAGTGTGTCTTCGCCATCTTTAGTTATCACTGCGTCTCCAAACGGAAGCATGTGAACCTGTTGCGGCTGGTTGTGTTGCTTCCAGTATTTAATCAACAACATTTGTGCGGTTGCCGGCGAGTAACCCGCGACCGGGAAATTGATACCAGTAAGGGTTTTTTTGAAGGAGGAATCATCTACTTTAATGTATGCTGTTTTGTTTCTGATAACGATAGAATCGTTGAGGGATGAAAACCTTGAAGTGCCGCCCCTAATGCGATAAGAAACAGGCTCCAGCCTAGAAGTCAATATCATGGCAGCTTTCAGCCTAACTGTATCGCCACGGTCCACATATTGAAAGTCCGTTTTATACTGAAGCGTATCCCCCTTTTTAGTTTCTGTATATTTCTCTTTACCGATATTCTGCGCAAACTTGTGGAGATTGAATGTGCCACTATCAGTTACCTGTGTTTGTGCAAACAACGAAGTGCAGGATAAAAGAATGATAATAAAAAACGGAAGTGATTTCATAAAAGGTTTTTTAGCAGACGAACAGGAAGTAAAAATAATTCAATTGTATGATGGAATTAAGGATTGGTAAGAGCCATATAAACAAAAAAATCCGCCTGTTTAGAAGCGGATCTTTTTAAAGTAAAGAAGTTATTTCTTGCCCTTTCCATAATCTTCGTTCAGCAGTTTTACAATACCGGGTGTGATGTCGCGCAACGTGTCCTTATAATACAGGTAATCTTCGTTGCTCGATGCAAATACATACGAGTAACCCGAATCGCGGCAATAATTTTTCAGCACATCCTGTATGCGTTTCTTTACGTCCTGCATCTTTTGCATATACAGGTTGTTCATGTCCTGCCCCATCTGCTGCTGGCTTTGGTCGTATTCGTTTTTTAACGACATCAGTTGCTGTTCAAACGCACCTTGTTCCGTCTGGTTCATAGTCGGGCCTTTCTGATTGTATTCCTTCAGCTTGTTGGTGTATTTATCACGCAGCGAATTCAGGCGTTTAGTCATCCCGGCTTCCTGTCCGTTCAGATAGTCGCGCATTTCTTTGAAGTAAGTATAATTTTCCTGCAAAGAATCCAGTTCGAAATATGCGATTTTATAGCGGTTTGCAGAAGCTGCATTTGCCTGCTGGATAAGATGCTTATCCTGATGCTGATACGTGAAGAACAGGTAGTATAAAACGCCCAAACCCAACAGGAGCAATATGTTCAGCGCTATTAAAACTTTATTCATTCTGATAAAAAATTGTATAGGGAGGGAAGGTAGGCGCAGAAACGAAAAGTGAATGTTAAAAGGAAGGTATGAGGTGAGATATAGGAAACAGGTATATGATGCAAGAGTAAAGAAGGCAAAATAAAAAGGCGGATTTTAGCTAATAAGGTTTAAACCTGTTCGATGTACATTAACTATTTTCTGGTGCCCATACTTCCTGCCTCACACCTCATACTTCTTTTTCTCTTGGTATGATAATGGCAGATTTTTGGGTAAAATATTTCTTATGGATATTATCATCGAATCTCCGGGTTTTAAAGCCAGCAACGAATTGGAAAGCTATACGCGCGAGACGCTCGCCAAGCTGAAAAGCGATAAAATTATTCGTGCGGATGTTACGTTGTATAAAGGTTCTGACGGTGACCCGGCAAATAACTTTTGCGAAATCAGGTTAGAGGTGCCCGGCAACGACCACTTTGTAAAGAAGAGCGCCGGAACATTTGAAACCGCTGTACTTGATGCCGTAGAAACACTCCAGGATATAATAAAGAAAACAAAGGAAAAAGCCATTGATCGCAACCGGCAGATAGATATGGATTCCATCCTTCAGCCATAACATTATGTACTATCACTAATCGGAGCCTGCGCTTTTACGCAGGCTTTTTTGTTTGATAGCGATGCGTTGCACATCTCTAATTTAAGCTTCACGCATACTTATTCAGCACGTTTTTTACCCTGTTATAATAGCTGCTGCCAAAGAGGATAAGATGCACCAGCAATGGATATAATTGGCATAATGCAACGCGCTGTTGCCAGCCGTTTTGCAAAGGATAACTTTCATTGTAATGGTAATAAAAAGCTTTATCGAAGCCGCCGAAAAGGAGCGTCATTGCAATGTCCATTTCTCGGTGACCATAATATACCGCCGGATCGTATATGGCAACTTTGCCATCGGCACAAGCCATTACATTGCCATTCTACAAATCGCCGTGCAGCAAAGCGGGCGGCTCAACCGGAAATAAGTCATTAAATCGGCGGCATAATCTTTCTCCTTCTTTACTGTCGGTAGCTGTGCACAAGTTTTTATCAAAAGCTTTCTGCAACAAAGGCAATATTCGCTGTGTTGCATAAAATTCAGCCCAGGTGTAAGTAGCTTGATTAGATTGTGGCAAACTGCCGATATAATTATCATCACTCAAGCCAAAGCGGGATTGGGTTTGGCGGTGCAGATCTGCCAATCCTTCGCCCAATTGTTTACTTAACTGCGGCGTTGGTTTTCCTTCTTCAAGATATTCCATTACCAGAAAACAATCCTTGTCTCCGGTTCCGCACAGAAGCGGCGCAGGTATTTTGAGCGGGCTTTTGTCGCTCAGAAGTTGCAGTCCGGATTTTTCTTTCTCAAAATTATCGCTGTGTTCCCGGTCATTCAATTTCACAAACCATTTGCCTCCGTTAGTATAAATAACGAATGTGCGATTGATATCGCCGCCGTAAACAGGCTAATGATTCAGAATGGTAAGGGAACGATGGAATAATTCTGAAAGCCGAAACTCAATCTGTTGAACCCATGATTCTTTCATAAGTAAAGAAAAAGATTAACCCAACGATGTTTAAAAAACTTGTGAAGCCCTTAGCTGTGTCATCTATTAAACCCTGAAAATATTACATTTGCCGGATAAAATTTTTTGGGAATCGGCATGAAGAAGATAGAACTTGAGATTGTGGCTTTGTCTCACAGTATTACGCAGACACATTCTTATGCGGTGGTGTTGGGTGAAGTAAACGGTATGCGCCGTCTTCCTATTGTTATCGGTGGTTTTGAAGCTCAGGCAATTGCTGTAGCGCTGGAGCGTATGCAGCCCAGCCGCCCCCTGACGCACGACCTCATGAAGAACTTTATGAATGCCTTTAATGTGGAGCTGATGGAGATTGTGATTAACGATTTGCAGGAAGGTATTTTTTACTCCAAATTGGTTTGTATAGACGAGCATGATACCATTGAAATAGACAGCCGCACCTCCGATGCACTGGCGCTGGCAGTGCGTTTTGGTTGCCCTATTTATACCTTCGATAACATACTGGAAAGCGCCGGCATTTTAATGGAAGATAGCACCGGCAAGAAGAAAGGCGATGTGGCGGTAGAGCAAACCGTAAGCACTTCTTCCGGTAAAGAAAACCTGCACAGCCTGAGTGTTGACGAACTGCAGACGTTACTAAACGAAGTGCTGGAACAGGAAGATTACCTGCGCGCCATCTCTATACGTGATGAGCTGAAAAAACGTAAAAAGTAGTTTTTGAACAAAAGCTATTTTAAAAGTACATCGTACATCATACATCTAACATCATACATCAGGTGATTCGTTTCCCCAATTGCAAAATCAACCTTGGGCTTCATGTGCTGGGTAAACGAAGCGATGGTTATCACAATCTGGAAACAGTCTTCTTTCCTGTTCCCCTTTGTGATGCTTTGGAAATACTGCCATTACAGGAAGTTCAGCAGCCTTTATTTTCTCTTTCTGGTCTGCCTGTTGCCGGCGACAACAATAACAATCTTTGCCTGAAGGCCTGGGGATTGCTGCGCAACGATTTTCCGCAATTGCCACCTGTAAATATTCATCTTCATAAATCCATCCCGATGGGTGCAGGTTTGGGCGGCGGTAGTGCCGATGGCGCTTTTATGCTGATGATGCTAAACGAAACATTCAAACTCGGCTTATCTTCCGAAAGGCTTGCACAGTATGCATTAGCACTTGGCAGTGATTGTCCTTTTTTTATTTATAATAAGCCTTCCATAGCAACTGGCAGGGGCGAGGTAATGGAGGAAATAGAGGTGAATCTTGCGGGTTATTTTATGTATCTTGTTTACCCTAACCTGCACATCAATACCGGCGAAGCGTTTCGGGAATTGCGTTTTACTGATCATGCCGTTTCTGTAAAAGACATCATTCAGCAACCCATAGAAACCTGGAAAGAAAACCTGAAGAATGATTTTGAAGAAGGCATCGCCCGCCAGCATCCTGTGATTGCCAATCTTAAGCAACAACTGTATGAACAAGGCGCTGTTTATGCCGCCATGAGCGGCAGCGGCAGCACTGTGTTTAGCTTGTTTAAAAATGAACCGGCTGCATTATCTTTTCCCGACAATTATTTTGGGAGAATAATAAAGATAAATGGTTGATGAAGCAGATGATTTCTTCTGCCTGATATTAAAAATGCCACCGGCAAAACTCTCCCTAAAATGTTTTAGAATAAACAGTTTCTGGATTTACAATGAAGTGAAACTATTGTAACGTTTTATACTTTTCTCATCGTCTTAAAACAAAAATCCGCAACCTGTAAGGTTGCGGATTTTTTATAACTAAAAGATTTTCCTTAAGGCTTCTTCATCGTGCCGCTATCACGCATTGGCATTTGTCCATTGGTCGGCGGAGCCTGACCGTTCGGAGGCATGTGTCCGCCGGGTGGCATTCCATGGTCATCATGGCCCATCGGCGGAATCCCTTCCGGATGCGGGTTTCCGTTATGGCAGGTATAGCAGGTTACTGCATGAATCGTATCGGTGTTGCTGGATTTATTAAAATTGAAATATTCTTTGTTGATGCCTGTTGTCATAGTCATCATATATCTCGCTATATCTTTTTCCGGCTTTTCATCGGAAGCAAAATTCAACCGTCCCGTAGCCGGGTCAGGCGCATGGCAGAAGCCACACTTCACGCCCAGCGAGGCTTTGAAGTGATCCATGATGTGGTCTAAGCTATCGTGGCTGATATCTTTCGGCAATATTTTCAGATTTTTAAAACCGCCCTGCCGGGGAGATTTGGTAAAAGAAACAGAAGCGACATAAACAATGGCTGCGAGGAGAAAGAGAATCAGAAATTGTTTTCTCATAAGGAATACATTAATGAATGATTGGTTCGTTGACCCGATAAATATAAAATGATTTACTGCAAATAAAAAAGAGCGTTTGTAAAAACGCTCTTTTTTAATCATTTGTTTATCCACTCTTACTTAGCCGGCTCCGGACTGGGTGCCGCATTCACTTTGTTTTCTGCAGTGTTAATAGCTTCCTTGCCGCTGTCTAACAGCTTCAGAATTTTTTCTCTTACGTCATCGCTGATGCCTTCAATTTTCTGGCTTAACGTGGCTCTGAGGTCATCTGCTTTGGTGGTGGCTTTGTCTTTTAACTGACTGAATTTCTCTTTCGCGGCATCGGTTAATTCGCCGGTTTTATCAGAAATTTTCTGGCGGGTTTCTTCGCCCGTCATAGGAGCAATCAGCAACCCTACTGCTACGCCGGCCAATACGCCGGATACGGTACCAAGGATTATTTTTTGTGCGCTCATGTTTAATAATTTTTTGTTAGTGAAGTAAAATAAATTTTCAATAACCCTGCCAAGATTCAATGCCGGCAACGATACCTTTGGCGCATGACGAAGGTGATTCTGAAACGGAAAATCGCACCGCGCATTGCCAATGGTCATCCCTGGATATTTGGCAATGAAGTGGACGGAACAGAAGGCGATGTAACGCCCAGTGATATTGTGGATGTGTACTTCGCTGATCGTTCCTTTGCCGGTCGCGGCTTTATTAATCCGCAGTCGCAGATTCTGGTGCGGTTGCTTACAAGAAAGAAAGAAGATATTGACGACTCCTTTTTCTATAAACGGATAGAAACTGCCTGGCACTATCGCCGCAAGATTGGCTACACTGAAAACTGCCGGCTGGTGTTTGGCGAAGCCGATTATCTGCCTTCGCTGGTGATTGATAAATTCAACGATTATTTTTCGCTGCAAACGCTGTCGCTGGGCATGGACAAATGGAAGTCTGCCATTGTAGATGCTCTAAACAAAATCTTTACGCCGAAAGGTATTTATGAGCGCAATGATGTGCCGGTGCGCACTTTGGAAGGCTTGCCACAGCAAACCGGTTTTTTATCGCCGCCGTTCGATACCAATATTGAAATTAATGAGAATGGACTCCGCTTTATTGTTGACTTGCAAAACGGTCAGAAAACCGGGTATTTTTTAGACCAGCAGGACAATCGTCGTGCCATCCGCCACATTGTAAAAGATGCCGATGTGCTGGGCGCATTTACTTATACCGGCACCTTTGAAATCCATGCGGCGCACTATGGCGCGAAGTCGGTACTGGGACTGGATATTTCGGAGAGCGCGGTAGCACAAGCTAATCATCATGCAAAGATGAACGGTGTGCAGAACATCTGCCGTTTTGAAGCGATGAATGCATTTGATGTGTTGAAACAATGGACCAAAGAAGGGCGTAACTATGATGTGGTGATGCTCGACCCGCCTGCTTTTACCAAAAGCCGCGAGAACATTCAGAAAGCCATCACAGGCTATAAGGAAATTAACCTGCGTGGTATGAAACTGATTCGTAGTGGCGGCTTTCTTGTAACCAGCAGTTGCACCAACCTGGTATCGCCCGAATTGTTTTTGCAAACCATAGAGATGGCTGCTAAAGATGCACGGAAGAACATCCGGCAGGTAACGTTTCGCACGCAATCGAGCGACCATCCGATTATCTGGGGCATGGAAAATACCAACTACCTTAAGTTTTTAATTGTAGAAGTGACGGACAGGTAAGGAAATGTACGATATTAGATGTACGATGTATATGGTAAGATCGATTGCGCTAACTATAAGAAGATAGCAGTCTTAACTCACAACTATACATCATACATCCGACATCTAACATTGTACATTTCCTCACTTTATTATGATTTATAAAACATAAAGTGGCTAAACTCTATCTAACTAAGAACGTCTTTTGTTGAGTTTAAAACAGTAAACCTTTTCGTTCCTTTTAATTAATAGCATGAAGAAAATTATCGTCTTTCTTATTTTGATTTTAGCTACCCAACTAGTCCATGCGCAAAAGAAAAAATCCTGGAGAAATTTGTTGCACAAAGACTCGTCAGGTACTATTTCACTTGGTTCCATTGCATCAAGTCTCAGCACAGATGATATAGCCGGCGGTTTAAAGGAAGCCCTGAATAAAGGCGTGGAAACCGGCACCAGTTTATTATCGGCGCAAGACGGATTTTTTAAAAATGCCGCCGTAAAAATATTAATGCCGCCAGAGGCAAAGAAGGCTGAAAAAGCCCTGCGCAACGCAGGGTTGGGCAGCGAAGTAGATAAAGCAGTTTTAACCATGAACCGCGCCGCCGAAGATGCTGCTAAAAGTGCAGCGCCCATTTTCTTAGATGCCATTAAGCAAATGACAATAACAGATGCGCTCAATATTCTAAAAGGCAGCGACTCGGCAGCTACTACCTATTTAAAAGCCAGCACTACTAGTGCCCTTACAGCCGCTTTCCGTCCCATTGTGGATAGCTCTTTAGGCAAAGTAGATGCTACGCGATATTGGTCTTTGCTCACTACTACTTACAACAAAATACCGCTGGTGCAAAAAGTAGAAACAGACCTGACTACCTACGTAACCGGCAAAGCGTTGGATGGCTTGTTTCACGAGATTGCGTTGCAGGAAAAAGACATTCGCCAGCATCCTGCTGCAAGAACCACGGATTTGCTGAAGAAAGTGTTTGCTAAGCAATAAATAGAACACGGATAATACGGACTAGCGTGCACGGATTGGCAGGATTGTCTGAACTGGGATGGATGAGATACATAGGATTGATGGGATAAGGATAAATACAATTTACATACAAGCAAATTCAGTCATTACTATTCCATCTTACTTATTCAATAGTAAATCCCGAACATCCGTGCACGAAGTCTGTGTTATCCGTGTTCCATCATCCTATGTTCTATAGCGATTTCAAAAATTGGAGCAATGCATTCCTGTCCTCTTTGCTCAGGTTCATAAATCCATTCTTGCTCCGCTCTGCTTCGCCGCCATGCCATAAAATGGCTTCCTCAATGCTTTGTGCGCGACCATCGTGTAGATAGAACGTAACGCCCTGCACTTTTTGCAACATGCCCAAACCCCACAGTGGTGCCGTTCTCCACTCATTGCCGGTAGCAACAAAGTCGGGGCGACCATCGGCTAGGCCATCACCCATATCGTGCAGCAGCAGATCGGTATAAGGATGAATGCGCTGGTGGCTAAGCGAAGGCACATCGGTAACATAGCCGGTGTACATGGTTGTCTTGTGGCAGCCCGAGCAATTGATTTGATTAAACAGTGCCTCGCCTTTTTTGTTAGTCGGATCGTTCACATTGCGGCGTGCCGGAACGGCCAAGGTTTTTACATAAAAGATGGTTGCATTTAAAGTGCTGTCGGGCAGTTCAATAATAGTTTTATCCTGCTTATACTGGCTTTGGCTCTTGCTGTTTTCATCGTAAAACAAATAGTTGGTTACGCCCATATCCTGCTGGTAAGCGAGCGCCACCTGGTTTTGCAGGGAAATGGTATTTGCCTTCAACCCAAACCGGCCAATACGCAATACATTCAATGCAGTATCGAAGATATAATTCGGTCTTCCACTAATGCCGTCTCCGTCTTTATCATCCTCATCGGCAAAAGATAGCAGCGTGCTTGCCTCAATATTATCAAGCAGACCGATGCCAAACACCGGCGGCGCTAAACGGGGAGACAAATAATAGGAGGCAGGCAAAGGATAATAAGGGTTAACAAGTTGATAGGAAGGCTTTCGCAAAGTCACCACCGTGCCATCGGGGTAAGAAACCGGAACCGATGTGTACTGGATGTTCACACTCGCTTCGGGGGTAATGCCAAGTAAAGCCTTATCCTGCACCTGGAAGCCATAGCCGGGAATGCTTAGCGGTGCGCCATGCTCGTCGGTGCCGGGCAGGCTCACGCGAATTAACAGGGATGAGTTCTGCAAACCCGCCGTAGGCGTGCCTTTGCCATCGTTGTGATGGCAGGAGATGCAGGATACATTGTTATAAATATAGCCAAGACCACCGAAGACAGGTGCCGGAGCTGATACAAACGTTTGCTCGAAGGCTTTGTCGCCCAGCTCGTGCACAAACCCGTCTCTACCTTCCAACCCGTCGATGCCATGTGAGAATGCCTGCGAAGTTTCATCAAATGTAGTGGCTAAGCCGCCGCTGAGGCGATTATCGTATTGATCATCGGGTAATACATCAGGTTTGTTGCACCGGATGAAACAAGTTACAGCAGTTGTAATAACAAGGAGGATAGTCAATTTCTTCATTCGAAAAATGGGAGATAATGTGTCGAAGCAGCAAATATTTAACGGAATCGGGAGGAATGTTTACGAAATAGGAAGTATTCTAAAAGAGAGCTAAGTTTTAAAAGAACTTTATAAAAGTTGTCAAAAAGAAAGCTAACAAAGCAGTACACGCATCACTGCGAGGCACGAAAGAGTCTTTGAACTGTATAAATGGGTTCAGAAGGCATTTAGCAATCACGGTAACATGCTTTAACCATTACAGTCACACACATCTCCCTTACGAGTCTCATGCATAGCCTTACGAGTCGCGCGTATAGCCCTCACAGTCGCCATCTTTTGCCCATCTTCGTGAGAACGCTAAGCCGTTCCCATCAAAACCTCCTTCCAAACTTCACACACAAATAATTTGGCGGGTTCCTTCATCCATCTATTTTTGCGGCGTGAAATTTTTCCTGCATATAACACATCATCACTCCGTTGCAACAACGTAGGCAGGTGTTTTGTGCAGGTACATCATAACATTGGGCTTACTAACGGGTAAGCCTTTTTTATTTCTCTATTATGAATGAACAAAATAACACAGTGCTAAGGCTGGCGGTGCAGAAATCCGGTCGACTGCACGACGATTCCATGCGGCTGCTGAAAGAATGCGGCATCGAAGTAGGCAACGGCGTGAACAAGTTAAAAAGCGAAGCCACCAACTTCCCCATGGAAGTGTTTTTTCTTCGCGACGATGATATTCCGCAGTATGTAGAAGATGCCGTAGCCGACATTGGGTTTGTGGGTGAGAATGTAGTGTATGAAAAGGAAAAAGCCGTAAACGTAGTAGAGAAATTAGGCTTTGGAAAATGCCGGCTTTCTATTGCCGTAGATAAAAACGAAGATTACCGCGATGCTTCGTTCTTGGAAGGCAAGCGCATCGCTACCAGCTATCCTGTATTGGTGCAAAAGTTTTTGCGCGAGAATGGCATTACTGCCGAAATACACGAAATCAGCGGCAGCGTAGAAATTGCGCCGGGCATCGGTCTGGCACATGCCATTTGCGATTTGGTGAGCAGTGGCTCTACCCTGTTTATGAATGGTTTGAAAGAAGCGGAAGTGATTCTGAGATCACAAGCTATACTAATCAAAAATAAAGGGTTGAGCGAGGCAAAAGAAGCCGTGCTTAACCGGCTCTTGTTTCGCATTAGCGCGGTGAAGAAGGCGCGCAATAACAAGTACATTCTGCTTAATGCGCCGGACGAGAAGCTGCAGGAAATCATTGCTATCCTACCTGGTATGAAAAGTCCCACCGTTGTGCCCCTGGCAGAACCGGGCTGGCACAGTGTTCACAGTGTGTTAAGCGAGGACGTTTTTTGGGATATTATCGAACAGTTAAAAGAAAAAGGCGCGCAGGGAATACTGGTAATCCCCATTGAAAAGATGGTGATATGAGAGGCAAGGAGCAAGCAGAGAGATAGAGGAGACAAGCAACAAAAAACGGGAGTAGAAGTAGAGACAGATTGAGGAAGAGAGAAGCTTTCTGTTTGGTTTATAGATACAATATAAAAAGAAGTGTATGCAGTTGATTGATGCAAGAGATATAGCCACATTGCCACAAGGCGGATGGGAGGCTTTGCTGAAGCGCCCGGTTCATGATATGGCTTCGCTGAACGAAAAAGTAAAGGCGATTTTAGATGAAGTGAAAGCGCGCGGCGATAAAGCTGTCAAAGCATTTACCCAAACATTTGATGGCGTTGTGCTGGACGATTTCAGGGTAAGCGAAGAAGAAAAAGCGAATGCAGGTAAGCATCTCCCCGAATCATTACAAAAAGCGATACAAACGGCTGCAGCTAACATCACCGCTTTTCATCAGGCACAAATCTTTCTACCCGAAATGATAGAAACAATGCCGGGTGTACGCTGCTGGCGCAGATCGGTTGGCATTGAAAAAGTGGGCTTGTATATACCCGGCGGAACAGCGCCCTTATTCTCTACCATATTGATGTTGGGCATCCCCGCAAAGCTGGCAGGCTGCAAGGAAATTATCCTGTGCTCGCCGCCCAATAAGGAAGGCGCTTTGCACCCGGCGATACTATATGCAGCGGGTGTGGCAGGCATCAGCCGTATTTATAAAATCGGTGGTGTGCAAGCGATTGGCGCGATGGCTTATGGAACAGAAAGTATTCCTGCTGTGTATAAAATATTTGGTCCGGGCAACCAGTATGTCACCTGCGCCAAACAACTGGTGCAGCAGGATGGCATTGCTATAGACATGCCTGCAGGACCCAGCGAAGTGTGCGTGCTGGGAGATGAAACAGCAGATGCATCGTTTGTTGCCGCAGACTTATTATCGCAGGCAGAACATGGTGCCGATAGCCAGGTAGTGCTGGTAACGCATAGCGAAGATCTGATACAAAAAGTAACGGTTGAAATTGGCAACCAACTTGAACAATTAAGCCGTAAAGCCATTGCAGTGCTGGCATTGGAAAACAGCCGCGTGGTGTTGGTAAAAAATATGGAAGATGCGGTGGATATAGTGAACGCTTATGCACCGGAGCACCTGATTATTTCCTGCCAGAATGAAGATGAGATAGCAGAACAAATCACGAATGCCGGCTCTGTGTTTATCGGTAATTATTCACCGGAAAGTGTGGGTGACTATGCCAGCGGAACCAACCATACCTTGCCAACGAATGGCTTTGCCAGAATGTATAGCGGCGTAAGCGTGAATAGCTTTGTGAAGAAAATTACTTATCAGAAATTATCAAAGGAAGGCTTGCAGAGGATTGGACCTGTTGTGACCGAAATGGCGATGGCAGAAGGTTTGGAGGCTCATGCAAAGGCAGTGGAACTGAGGTTGAAGTAGGAGGCGGAGGTATGAAGCTTATTAATTCTTGTTCATCTCTTTCAATGCCTGCACCACGCGGCTTACGGGCAAGCCCATTACATTATAAAAATCGCCGGATACAGACTTGATTCCTACTACTCCAATCCATTCCTGGATGGCATAAGCACCGGCTTTGTCGTAAGGCTTGTATTTATCTATGTAAAAAACAATCTGCTCATCCGTAAGCGGGTGAAATAAAACAGAAGTGACATCGGAAAAGGAGAATTCTTTTTCTTCCTGCAGTATCACAACGCCGGTGATGACTTCATGCTTGCGGCCTGATAAGCGCTGTAGAATCTGTATCGCATCTTCCCTGTCTTTTGGCTTGCCAATGACAGTATCGTCTATCACTACCACCGTATCGGCGGCAAGAATAATATGGTCATTGTTATCGAGCGTTTCTTTTACTGCCAACGCTTTGTTGCGGGCAATGTAAACGGGCACATCGGCAATCGGCATGTTGTCAGGAAATGTTTCTTCAGCATGTTTAACGATGCTTTCAAACGGCACTTCCGCCCACTCTAATAACTGTTTCCTGCGCGGCGACTGCGAGGCGAGAATGATAGGTTGCATGGCAAAAAATCAGGAATAAAATTTTACAAAAACCATAGACAAAATACCGGTGAGCATTACGAGCTTAACGCGGCTGCTAAGCTGATGATAATCCTCCGGCGACGCTGCTGTAAACAACTTTCGAAAGATATTAATTAACGGCGCAATGATGAACACAATACTATACAAAGCACTCAGCCACCAACGAAACTGCAATACATAAAACTGTAGGCTTACCAGCAAGGCAAGCAACACCACCAGCCATACGGCAATAAAGATTTTAGAAGCATTTACGCCCCAGACAATGGGCATGGTAGTACAGCCATAGCGCCGGTCGCCTTCCATATCTTCGATGTCTTTAATCACTTCACGTATGAGTGAAATGATAAAAGCAAAGCCGGCATATAACAGGGTATAGCGTGTAATTTTAACGCGGCTTATGCCTAAGGGAGACAGCAGGTTCCTTGTTTCGCACCAGGTGATGACAAGCACCGTCCAGGCGGTAAGCAGGGAGATAAGTATGTTGCCAATCAGTAGTTTTTTCTTCAGGGCTATCGAATAGGCAAACAGCAACAATACACTGGCGAAGTTGGTAACGCTCAGGAGCAGGATTCTTGTTGTTATGTCCAGGTAAATGCCAATACCAATGCCTGCTGCACTCAACACCAGGTGAAGTATAATTGCCCACCGGCGCGAAATAACTTTGCCAACCACCACCTTGCCCGGCTTGTTGATGAGATCAATATTTAAATCGAAATAATCGTTGATGATATACCCTGCGGCGGCGATGAGAACAGAAGCAAGAATAAGCAGGAACAGAGTCGTTCCTTTTACAATAGGCGTATGAGAAGTGGCTTCATATACCGGCGTGATGATGCAGTAAGCAAACAATGCCTGCGTGATAGCGATGAACACCAGATTTTGCCATCGTATCAAACGAACAAAAGCGCGTAGCTCTTTCAAATAAAGTTTTGTTTTACTGAGATTTAATACCCGTATCCGGTAGCCAATCGTTGCGAAGCAACAATACTTTTTCGATTACATCTCTTGCGCATCCTTCTCCACCTTTGAGATGAGAAATATAATGACTAATGGATTTGATTTCGTGAGCTGCGTCGGCAGGGCAACAAGCGACCGCCACAGACTGCATCACTTCATAATCGGGCAGGTCATCGCCCATAAATAACACCTCCTCGCGCTTTATGCCGTTCACGCTCATGTATTCTTCCAGGCATTCCTTTTTGTTGCTGATGCGCATGAATACATCTTTTACGCCCAACAGGTTCAGCCGTTCTTTCACTTCGGCAGAATTGCCACCCGAGATGATAACGACGTTGTAGCCTTTCTTTACCGCAAGCTGCAAGGCATAACCATCTTTGATGTTCATGCGGCGCGCCATCACGCCATTCGGTAAGATCATAAGTGTGCCATCGGTGAGAACACCGTCTACATCAAACACCAGCACCCGAATGCCCTCAGCCCCTAAAGGGGAGTTTTGAACGTGTTCATTATTAGTAACTTCTTCCATTTCAAATGATAATCAGAGTAGGATCTCCTTGTGCTGCTTTAAACTCCCCTTTAGGGGCTGGGGGCATTATTGATTATCCCGCCACTCATACACCCATGCGCTTTGTATCATTTCCAGGTGCCCTTCGGTGCTTTGTTCGCGCGTGCCTTCAAAGTTGGGGATTTGCAAAATCCATTCTAACAGATCTGAGAAACGGATGCGGTAAATTCTTCCTTCATTGAAATCATTGCCAAAACGCTCATAAAGCTTCATGGCAATGTCTTCATGGTCGTTCCAGGTGATGGGTGGCTCAAAATGTGGCATAATGCAAATAAGATTTCAAATTACTCTCCTAAAAATTGTGTCTGGTCGGGCAGCGTTACTTCCACTTCGCCATCGCCATCTAACAGAACGCACTGGCAACCCAGGCGGGAGTTGATGCGGGGGCTAATGGCGCGATCTATAAAGTCTTCTTCCCGGTCGCTGATGTCTTCCAGATTATCCATGCCGCTATTTACATATAAATGGCAGGTGCTGCAGGCACATACGGCACCGCAATTATGATGAAGCTCAATATCGTTGTCTAAGCATATTTCCAGCAAACTCTGGTCGGGCTCAATACCTGTGAGCCGTACAGGCAACAAGCCTTTCTGCTCAAAATTTATTTTAATCGTATACATCCGTTGCTGTTTGGGGCGCGAAATTATTCTAAAACAACCGCATTTAGGAAGAAAGAACGTTTAAACAATAGTATATGAATTTATTGTTAACAATATTTGTTTGTTTTATGGAAAAGGTTGCTACTTTTATTGCGGGTTACTTGTTAGCCCGTTTTCGGTTGCTTGCTTATAACATCCCGATGGTTCCCCACCGGGATTTTTTATGCCCCTTTTTCAATACTTTTTTAGGTATTCCTGTTCCTCTTTTTGCGGATTGATTTTAGGAAAAGAGGAAGGTTTACTTTACACCGGCTTCTGCTCTCTATCAATTGTTGTTTATGAAAATGAAATTTGCCTTTCTCATTCTTTCTGTTTGTTTTGTTTCCTTTCTGATGGCGCAGCCCGTGAAGCAGCATGGCAAGCTGCACGTGAGCGGAACCGGACTAATGGATGAACATAATGAGCCGGTGGTGCTGCGCGGCATGAGCTATGGGTGGCACAACCTGTGGCCACGCTTTTATAATGAACAAAGCGTGGCGTGGCTGGCGAAAGACTGGCATTGCACCGTGGTGCGGGCTGCCATGGGGATTGAACTGAACGACAGCGGCTATCTGCATCAGCCCGAATGGTCGACCGGGAAAGAAGAAGCGGTTGTTGAAGGTGCTGTTAAACAGGGGATTTATGTGATTATTGACTGGCATAGCCACAACATTAAATTGCCGGAAGCCAAAGCTTTTTTTAGTGAGATGGCGAAGAAATATGGCAAATATGCCAACGTGATTTATGAACCTTTTAATGAACCGGACTATGAAAGCTGGGACAGCGTGAAAATATATATGCGTGAGGTGATTGATGCCATCCGTTCGGTTGACAAAGACAATATTATTCTCGTTGGCAACCCGCATTGGGACCAGGATATTCACCTTGTGGCTGATAGTCCGTTGGAAGGTTATACCAACATTATGTACACTGTTCATTTTTATGCGGATACGCACAAGCAGTATCTGCGCGACCGGTGCGATGCTGCATTAGCGAAAGGCATCCCGATTTTTATCTCCGAATCGGCAGGGATGTCGGCGTCGGGCGATGGACCCTTGAATGACGAAGAATGGAACCAATGGATTGACTGGGCGGAGAGAAGAAAAATAAGCTGGATTACCTGGAGCGTATCGGACAAAGATGAGACCTGCTCTGTGTTGAAGAAGAGCGCCTCTTCGACTGGTGGTTGGAAAGCGAGCGACTTAAAAGAGTCGGGTGTGAAGGCAAGAGCGTTGCTGAGGAAAGCCCCCAACCCCTAAAGGGGAGCTTGGAACGGCGTAATAAATTATTGCTTTGATTATAATTCGAGATGAAATAAGCAACGAATAGTTAAGAGGTTATAAGCTCCCTTTTTGAGGCTGGAGCTGGGCTTTTTATTTTAGATAGCGTTTGATTTCGCGATCTGTATCACGCTTTTTAATTGTCTCGCGCTTGTCGTGCGTTTTTTTGCCTCGACCTAAACCGATCTCTACTTTTACTAAATTCTTTTCGTTTAAAAAAACACGTAGCGGCACAATGGTAAAGCCGCGTTCCTTGGTGTCGGCCTGTAGGCGTTTCAGTTCGCGGGCGGTTAACAGCAGTTTCCTGTCGTGAACAGCGATATGGTTGTTGGTAGTGCCTAAGGCATATTCTGCAATATACATGCCCCGCAGCCACAAGCCGTTTTTATCAAACATGCAAAAGCTATCGTTGAAGCTCACTTTGCCCTGGCGGATAGATTTTACCTCTGTACCCAGCAAGGCAATGCCCGCTACATATTTGTCTTCTATCTGGTAATTAAAATAAGCCTGCCGGTTGTTCATCTCTTTTGCTGCCATGTGCTCTTTTTATAAGGGAGGGCAAAGGTGAGATAAAATGTGTAAGTTTTTTGATTGATTGTTCAGAACCGTAAACCTACTACAAATGTGCTTTTAACCTATGACAGAATGACGTTGCACCGGATGTGTTTTGCGGATGTTCAAAAGAAAAGCAGGGTATTTTTGAACCGTTTGTCTCGAAATGATAAAAAAAATAGGGGGTATAGAAGGAGTATAGAAAGGGTATAGGAAGAGTATAGAAAGTGTATACCTGACAAGTGAAAGAAAATCGTAAAAAGAATGGTAAACGGAAGGAAAGAGGTAAGTGACATTTTGTCGAGCTGCGGAGAGAAAGAAGGATTGTTTATGGTTAAGCCTGTAGTTGTTTAAGACAATTATTTAAGAAAAGAGTGTTGGTTTCTTTCAACAAAAAAGGCTGCTTCGGGCGAAGCAACCTTTTTATATTTTCTGTTTGCCGCTTTTATCAGCTGGCAGACTTTACGGTTTTAATAATTCTTGCCGCTACTTTGTAAGGATCAGCAGCCGAGTTGGGGCGGCGATCTTCGAGATAGCCTTTCCAGCCGCGCTGCACGGTAGCCAGCGGGATGCGGATAGAGGCGCCGCGGTCGGATACGCCATAGCTGTAATCGTTAATGGAAGCGGTTTCGTGCTTGCCGGTGAGGCGCTTGTCGTTATCAGCCCCGTACACGGCAATGTGTTCTTTCACAACCGGGCGGAAGGCTTCGCATATTTTATCGTAGGTTTCTTTGTTGCCGGCGGTGCGCAAAACAGAGTTGGAGAAGTTGGCGTGCATACCCGAGCCGTTCCAATCGAGCTCGCCTAATGGTTTGCAATGCCAGTTGATGGCAACACCGTATTTTTCACCAATTCTTTCTAATAAATAACGGCCAATCCATATCTGGTCGCCGGCTTCTTTGGCACCTTTGGCAAAGATTTGAAACTCCCACTGACCGGCAGCTACTTCGGCGTTGATGCCTTCTACATTTAACCCGGCTTCCAGGCAGGCATCCAGATGTTCTTCCACAATGTCGCGCCCAAAAGCATTTTTAGCGCCGACTGAGCAATAATAAGGACCCTGCGGACCCGGAAAGCCTCCTTCAGGGAAACCCAGTGGCTTGTTGGTTTCGGTGTTCCAGAGGAAATACTCCTGCTCGAAGCCAAACCAGAAATCGTTGTCATCATCTTCGATAGTAGCGCGACCGTTGGAAGGATGTGGTGTTCCATCTGCGCTTAACACCTCGCACATTACCAGATACGCATCAATGCGCTGCGGATCTTTACATAGAAAAACAGGTTTTAAAACGCAGTCGGAAGATCCGCCGGGTGCCTGTTCGGTTGAAGAGCCGTCGAAGCTCCAGTTGGGACAATCTTCCAGCTTGCCGCCAAAGTCTTTTTCAATTTTGGTTTTGCTTCTCAGGCTTTGTGTGGGTTTGTAGCCATCGAGCCAGATGTACTCAAGTTTTGCCATGTCAGTTTTTGTTTTTTGATGATTATAAAAATCTTTATATCAAACGAAAATAAAAGCGATTCTAAAGAATTGATATTTTCAGCAAAAAAGATTGCTTCTGCGGCAAAATAATAGAATATCTCTTAGAACTTCTTACTATTTATTACCTATATGTAAATTTTTATTTTATTTTCAGAAAAAACGGTGTTGAAGAAAGCTTTTCTAAAAAGGAAACATAGATTCGAGTAGTATTCTTTTATTATAAAAAATAGAATTATTAAAAAATAAGAGGGCTTATTTTGAAAATTTTCCAATTATTCAAAAAAAGAGTTAGCAAAAAGGTTTTATTGAGTTTGAATATGCTAATTTGCCTTTGTTATAACACATATTTATTAAGTAAATACCAAAAAATGAGAACGCTATGAACAAAATCTCCATCAAATCAGTAGCACCTTTTCTTGTCTTAGCCATTATTTCCATTGCAGCACTTTTTGTTCCTTCGGTTGCCGCCAAAGAAGGGGTTGAATACAATTATGCTGACATTGCCTGGATTATTGTGGCTACCGCACTGGTGTTTCTTATGACGCCGGGACTGGCTTTCTTTTATGGTGGCATGGTGCACCGGAAGAATGTGCTTTCTACCATGATGAAAAGCGTGGTTGCAGCCGGTGTGGTGAGTGTATTGTGGGTGGTGGTAGGCTTTAGCCTTTGCTTTGGCGATACCATCGGCGGTTTCATTGGAAATCCTTCTACTTTCCTGTTCTTTAAAAATGTTTTTTCGGGCGCCCCCGTTTTGCAGGGTGGCACTGCCATGACGATACCGCTTCTCCTGTTCTCCCTATTTCAACTGATGTTTGCCATCATCACACCGGGGCTGGTAGTGGGCGCCGTGGCAGAACGTATCCGTTTCACCTCTTATATTCTCTTTATTTGCCTGTTCAGCCTTTTGGTGTATGCACCTTTGGCGCACTGGTCCTGGCATCCGGAGGGCTTTCTTTACAAAATGGGTGCGCTTGACTTCGCCGGTGGCACCGTGGTTCACATCTCGGCTGGCTGCGCTGCTTTAGCTGGTGCATTGGTGCTGAAACGCCGCAAAGTGCACATGGAGCACAAAGAAGTGCCGCCCGCCAATATTCCTTATGTTTTAATTGGAACAGGTTTGCTGTGGTTTGGCTGGTTTGGTTTCAATGCCGGTTCTGCCCTTGGCGCAACACCTTTATCTGTTTCGGCTTTTGCCACTACTAACACAGCTGCCGGTGCTGCCGGTTTGTCGTGGATGTTCTTTGATGTATTGCGCGGTAAAAAGCCATCAGTTCTGGGCTTTTGCATCGGTGCTGTGGTGGGGCTGGTTGCCATTACACCGGCAGCGGGTTTTGTAGCTATTCCGCAGAGCATCTTTATCGGCGCGGTAGCGGCTATTATTTCTAACCTAGCGGTTTTTTACAAACAAAAAACAGTACTCGACGATACACTGGATGTATTTCCCTGCCATGGCATTGGTGGTATGGTGGGTATGCTGATGACCGGCTTGTTTGCTACCAAAGCGGTGAACAGCGCAGGCAACGATGGCTGGTTCTATGGCAATCCTGCCTTCTTCTTTACCCAGCTAAAAGCCATGCTGATTGTAGTGGCCTACAGCTTCACCGTATCTTTTGCCATCTTTAAATTCATCAACTTCATCCTGCCAATGCGTGTGAGCGAAGCTGACGAAGAAGTGGGTCTGGATGAAAGCCAACACAACGAAAAATACACACAGGGCACACTCATCGTAAGCGGCACCAACGGTATCTATGAACGCCCGGCTGAAACAGTTTTATAATCTCTATTAGTATACCTTTTGCGAAAGAGGAGTGAACTTTCTCACTTCTCTTTCGCAGGGTTATCCCGGTTTCTTTTCGCGAACCGAATTGCCTAATGTTGTTTCTCTTCTACCGGGAGAAAAGCCTCCTTTTGCCTCCAACGAAAGCTCCTCTTTTCTGTGTTCCCTTTCTGCCTGCGCGGGGAATATGATAGTGTGAGATGGAATGAACTGCGCGGTAGACCACCGGATACCTGTGTTCTGCTTTACCAATCTATATTTTATTTAAAAACCATCTCAATGAAAAAAACAAGCATCTTCCTTTCTTTCGTAGCCTCTTCTTTTGGCGCCGTAGCGCAAGATTCTTCCGGCAAAGCCGCCGATCCGGGACTTCAGGTGGCAGGCGTGAAAATTACCGGTTCGGTTGACGCCTATTATCGCTACAACTTTAACAACCCGAAGAGCGGAGCTACTAACAACTACACCAGCTTCACCAATTCGCAAAATTCTTTCGAGTTGGGTATGGCCAGCATTCAGGCGTCTCACAGCTTTGGCAAGGCCAGCGCCTTTATTGATCTTGGTTTTGGCAGAAGAGCAGAAGAGTTTAACTATACCGACGGCGACCGCGCAGATGGCAAGAACGGTTTTCTTACGCTGGCTGCCGTGAAGCAACTGAACCTGAGCTACGCTGTATCCGATAAATTCAAGCTGACGTTAGGTAAATGGGCTACCCATATTGGCTACGAGCTGGCAGATGCCTACCTGAACCGCAACTATAGCATGAGCTATATGTTCTCTTACGGTCCTTTTACGCATACCGGTTTAAAGGCGGACATCGGGCTGGGTAGCAAAAGTGCGCTGATGGTGGGTGTGGCTAACCCAACTGATTTTGCCACCACGGTTTCGTCGCGTAAGTTTGCGCTGGCGCAGTTTAGCACCGCTACTGCAAACGATAAGTTTAAAGCCTACCTCAACTACCAGGGAAGCTATGGCGGCATCTACAGCCTTACGCAGTTTGATGCGGTGTTTAACATTGTGGCTTCCAGCCAGTTCGGTATCGGGCTGAATGGTACGGTGCAATCGGTGAAGCCCGATGGCGGCGATGGAAACGCGTGGTGGGGTGCTGCGGCTTACCTGAACTACGACCCCACTAGTACTTTTGGGATTACGCTACGCGGTGAATATTTCGATAATAAAAAAGAAGTGGTTACTGCGCCCAGCACTTCTATTATTGATGTAACGCTATCGCCCAACTTTAAAGTGGGCAACCTTACCATTATACCGGAACTGCGGCTGGATGCAGGCAAGGATGAAATTTTCTTAAAGAACGATGGCGGCTTCAGCAAAACCACCTTAACAGGATTTCTGGCAGCTACGTATCACTTTTAGGATATATAATTGGGGTATGTTAGTACCGGAAGCCGCTTCTGCTTTGTGCAGGGCGGCTTTGGTGCTTTTCAATTAACTGCCAACTAATGAGAAAAAGAAAAAGCATAGAAATGGAAAAGCAACAATTGCAAACGAAGAGAAGCTTTACAGGAATCAGTGAGGAAGTAAAAGAGCCTTATCGAAATTTTATTCTCGATAAGATAAATGACCATTGTTTAAGAATGGCAGTGATGCAGGGCGAATACAGATGGCATTACCACACCCATACGGACGAATTGTTTGTGGTACTGGAAGGTGAACTTAAAATCGAAATCAAAGACAACGATGCTGTCGTTTTACAACCGGGCGAATTTATCACAATTCCTGCCCGAACTATTCATAAAACAAGTGCCCGGGTGAGAACGGTAAACCTTACATTTGAAAGAAATGCAGAGGATACAATCTTTGTTGACTAGGTTGTTTTAAAACGATCCTCTGTAAATACAAGCCCTAGATTTGTAAGCTATTTTTCTTCTTTATATCTCTACAGAAACATATCAGAAAAGGAAGTATCTGACTTGTAACAAAAAAGCCATCTTTTATAAGATGGCTTTTTTGTTCTTACTAATGATGTCATTTAATTACCCAACACCTGTATAGAATTGGTAAACGTTCCGCCGGGGGTAGTGAGCACAGCTCTGTATACACCCGAAGATACTTTTGTACCATTCGTGTTCAGCAGGTTCCACTGTGTAGAATAAGCACCGACTACTTTGGTTTCATTTACCAACACTTTTACCGGCTGGTTCATGCTGTTGTAGATGGTGACATTTACTTTGCCGGCATCCTTCACATTGTACTTAAGTGTAGTAAGTGAACTGGTAGGATTAGGCGAAGCCACAATGCCTTTGTTGTAATCGGCAAGCGCTTGTTTGCCAAGATTAGGTGCAGCACCGGTTTGTTTTTGCAAAGTAGCGCCCGAACCACAAGGACCGGAAGCAGTCCAGGTGCCTGAAGCAAGGGGTCCGCCAAAGCAGTAGCTTGTCCAGGTGCCGCTACCGGAGAAAGAGGTAACAATGTTGTTGGTTCCCTTTACCAGTTGGGCAGTACCTACGTAAATAAAAGAATCGGAAAAGCTGTTACAACCGTCGGCTGCGGCATTCCGGGTTACAATTTTTACAGTGCCGTTGTTAATTCCGTTCGTTAAGTCCAGTTTAATAGAAACATCAGTGCTTGGATAAGCGGTAGAGGTTCCCTGGGCGGTGTAAACATTTACACCTGTTACCTGCGCATTGGAAAAATGGTAAACATAACCGAATCCATCGGTAAAGCAAGGGGTAGCTGCAATACATTGTGCAGAGGCATGATGGATGAAGAGAGAGCACAGGAGGACGAGGAGAAAGCCATAGACTTTTTTCATGTGTTAAAATTTTTTTGGTTAAAGAATCCTTAAAGCTAAGTATATTTTTAAAATACAAAAATTAAATTTTTTTCGAGGGCAAAACGACGCGCAACAACAAAAATGCAGCCTGAAAACGCTGCATTTTTTACACCGGTAAATTCAAATTGTTTTGCTGTTACACACTATTCCGCGCTGCATTAATAATTCCGAACGAACAGCGGATGATGAGCTTTTCATACGCATCCTTTAGGGGAAGCGCATTATTCTTCTCTTCACTTTCGCGCAGCTTGCCAAGGCAATATTGCTGTATTACGGCAAGCGGCAACACAATGCGTTCGCGCATTTGAATAGACAATTGTTCTACGGGATAATCTGCCATCAATTCAGTATTGCCCGAAAGGCGAAGCACATACTTTACCGTTAATTCATACTCTTCATACGTTAGCTTCCAGATCTCGCCATACTTAGGCTGCTTCGATAAAAAAGCCGTGAGCGGGAAGAAGCATTTCTTCATCGCCATCTCGCAGTTGTCGATAAGTGTTTTAAAGAAGAGCGAGTTTTTATACAATGCTTGCACTTCTTTCCACCGTCCCTCTTCTTCCATGGTTTTTAGCGCGGTGCCCACACCATAATAGCCGGTAACATTTTGCTTCATCTGGCTCCAGGCGCCTACATAAGGGATGGCGCGGAGGTCATTTAAAGAGATCTTTGCGCTGCCGCCCCGCTTGGCCGGACGGCTGCCGATATTGGTTTCGGCATAATATCGCAACGGGCTTACATGCGACAGGTATTCAATAAAATAAGGATGATTTTTGAGCTCGCTATAACTTGTATAACCAATCTCCGAAAGCTGTTGCAACAAGGCTTCTTCTTCTGCCGATAACGTAGCTTTCCGGTTGGTTAAAATATCGTTGGAAATGCCCGCATGAATAAGCTGTTCAATGTTGTATTGGGCTGTATCTACCGTTCCGAAATTAGAACTTACCGTTTGCCCCTGCACAGTCAATTGTATTTCTTTGTTCGAAATATTATGACCCATGGAAGCATAAAAGCGATGTGTTTTTCCACCGCCTCTGGCAGGTGGACCGCCCCGTCCATCAAAGAATACCACGTTAATCTCGTGCTGCCGGCTAATGGCAGTCAGTTCCTCCTTCGCTTTATAAATGCTGAAGTTTGCCATTAAATAGCCGCCATCTTTTGTGCCGTCGGAAAAGCCAAGCATAATAGTCTGCGTATTGTTGCGCAGCGCTAAATGCTGTTTGTATTGTTCGTTGTTATACAGGCTTTCCATAATGGAAGACGCCGCCCGTAAATCATCAATCGTTTCAAAAAGAGGAACGATATCCACTGTTAGTTCATCGCGCTTCCAGCCTGAAAGAAGGAACAAACCATATACTTCTAAAAGGCTTAATGCACTGGTGGTGTGGCTGATAATATACCGGTTGCAGGCTTCTTCACCATTGGTTTGCTGGATGGCTTTCATTGCCTGCATGGATTGTAAAGTATCCCGCTCCAGCTCATCTTCCAGCAGCGCAGCCGCATCTGCAGTTTCTCCAATGTTCAACAATACATTGCCCTTTTCTTCTTCTGATAGAGCGTTATAATTACGCGGCAAAACGGCTCCCTTTTCTGCTAAACTGGTCAATACTTTTTCATGTACCGAACTGTCTTGCCTTACATCGAGCGAAGCGAAAAACAAACCGAAAATCTCTATCTTACTAATGAGGTTTTGCAGCGAATGAAGAAACAAACCGTTGTGTTCGTTAATGATGATTTGCTTTAGCTTTCGCAGCGTTTGCAGCATTTCATCTTTATTCAGCAAACCGGTTTCGGTAGGTGCAATCAGGCTTTTGTAAAGCTTCTTTTCAAGATCTTGTATAGCCGATTCCACGCCTTTAAATGTAAGCCTGCGTTTAATGCGGCGAATGTCTAAATAATAACATTTAATGATGGCTTCACGCAAAGCGGTAGCAACCTGCAAGGTAATATCAGCCGTTACAAAAGGGTTTCCATCCCTGTCTCCCCCAGGCCAAAAACCCATGCGAATCACCGGGTTTTCGTCGCTTACCGCATGAGGAAACAAAGCCTTCAGCGAAGAAATAATTTTGCCGGAAGCCGCATAAAACACATTCTCCAAATACCAGATTAAACTGGTGGCTTCATCAAACGGCGTGGGTTTTTGCTTGCGTAAAAAAGGTGTTTTGCCAAGCTGTTGTAAATAAGAATTAATGAGCGCTGCATTCTCATTCATCAGCGCTTTCGACAAGTCGTGAATAATGCCCAACACTTCGCCGGGATAGAACTGCGTGGGATGCGCCGTAAGCACCAGCCGCACACCAAAGTCCTGCAGTTTTTCTTCCAGCGCACCTTCTTTATCGGCATTGTTTACAATGGACTGCAATTGCTTTAGCGTGCCACTGCCACTCATGTCGTTTACCTGTGTAAAGGCAGCATCTTCCAGTGCATCAAACAACACTACCTGCCGCTCGGTATATTGCACAAACCGAAAGAGCAAATCCAGCCCTTCCTGCTGGTTGTACGAAGCGGTGTATTGCAGTAAAAAAGAATCGATAATTTCTGCCGGACTCTGGTTTTTCTTAAACCCATCCTCGCAATGAATTAAAAAGAGGGAAAGCAGCACGCCGGTTCGCTCAATACGATGAAACGGCAGCGACGTAAAGAGGCTGTTGTATAATTGAAACCGGATAGCAACCAGGTTTTTAAACTGCTGCAAACTGCTGTTGGCGTAGGCATCCATCATTGTTGTTTGTTCGTTGGTGTTCGGGCAGGCAACCGCGTGTTATCAGGGGTTGAAGTTAGGGGAAACGAACCATTCGTAAAGAAGATGATTCAAACAAGGCTGGCACTTCTGTAAAGAGGAAAAGAAATGTAAATAGTAAACACGAAGTTGAAAATTAAATCTGCATTATAACTTCTTCAAAAAAATTAAGCTTCGCTTAAAAAAATCATACCTAGGTTAAGCAAATGGGGATTGTTATTAAATTCGGGTTGTAACTATATTTTTTAATCCAAAAAAGGAATCCAATGAATGAATCTCAGGTGATTCAGAAATAAATTCCGGAAAACGTTGTCACCGAAGCAACAGCGGCTTTTCAAAGTGGTCTTACTTTGGTATTGCCCTTTATGCTGGCGCTGACGCCCGAAGACCGGAAGAAATTGTTTAAAATGGCAGACGGCACCGAACCATTGGTAGCCAAAACCGCCGAGTTTGTACAAACCAATCCACAGTTTGTGCCTGCTTATATGAATGTGGACAGTATGAAAACCGGCTTTGCCGTGTATGGTCAGTTGGTTCCCTTGTTTAATTTGGTGGCTGATGCTTATTCGCTTCTGAACGACACGCGCACCCAAGCCGGCGCGCAGGCGTTAAAGGAAACACTGAAGTATTATGATGTGGCGAAAACAGCTTCTAAAAACCGGGTGCCGGGCGCCAAAGCCATCTTTGATGAGCTGAAAAAGCGCTTTGCCCGCAAGCGGAGAAAGAAAGAAGAAGACAAGAATGGCGACAAAAGCCTTTCTATCAGTGCTTAGCTTTCGCACTTGTGAAGCAAAGGGAAAATGCCGGTGGCGTTTTCCCTTTTTTTATTCCCTATATCGGCACTGCATAGTAGGAATTCCTATTAATTTTTAAGAATTCTTACTATTTAGTGTGATTTCTTATTAATTAGTAAGATTTCCTATTAATTAGTGAGAATTCTTACTATTTTTTAAGAATTCTTATTATTTCGAGTGATTTCTTATTATTTCGGGTGTGCGGGTTAGAACAATTCCCTGTTGTAGGAAAGTGGATGGACCGGGCAACAATGAAAAAACGCCAAAGCTGTATTGCTGACAGTTTTGGAAAGTGGCGCATTTTCATTGTTGTTGACTGTAAAGGAACTAAGAAGAAGCGCCAGTTTGGTGAGGTGAGAAGTGTCGTATATTTTTGAGTTGTACGTCATTTTAGAGCGACTTCCTAATAAATGAAACCAATAACTATTCTCTTTCTGTTGACAATATTTATGATGTTCGGTTGCAAGACTGAAGACAGAAAATCGTTTACTCTTTCAATAGAATATTCATCACCTTGGGCTTATTCAACTAAATATATTTTGACACAAAGCTCAATAATAGTAAATGGAGTTAGCAAAAGAAGCGATAAGCAAACAAAAGATGTTTATAAGAGAGTATTGACAAAAAATCAAAGTGACAGCATTTATACATTTTTAAAATCTATACCTTATGACACTTTAAAAGACAGTTATGAAAATCAAAACTTTTTTGGCGGAACAGACATTATTTTTAAGATTAGTGGAGACCAACTTAAATCAAAACGAGTATTGGTTTACATGTGTTCGACAAAAGTTACAGACACATTACAACGTTTAGTTCAACGACAAGTTTTGACAGATAAATATTAATGGTACAACTATTATAAGGACGGGTCAGAGAATAAAAACCAGAGTTTCAGAAGGCGGACATCATATTCCGACCGATACAATAATCCGACGCTACAATGCGGATTGAAGAACTTTATAAATTTGTATCGTGACAAAGTAGATTATTGGATGCTAATTGACAATTCACAGACCGAACCTCACCTCATAGCAGAAGGAAGAAGTTCAGAACATTATCAGATAGCAAACCATATGAAATGGCAATTAATCAATAAACTTGTTGAAGATGACACAAACAGACATAAAGGATAAATTTTTGAAAGGTGGCAAACTAGCCATTGAGCGCCTGTTAGAAAAAAAACGTAAGGACAATTCCTTCATCGTTGTATCTGATAATGGTAAGGTGGTTAGAGTGGACGCTAAAACTCTGAAGAAATAGCACTTCAGCTAATAAGCGTATTGTTAATAGTAGGGGCTGGACGTTGGAGCAATCGGCAGCAAATCGCTTGTTAGCTTTGGTTCGGGCGGACAGAACTTTTGAACATCAGAATAAATTTTCAACCTTTGAATAAATAATGGACTTCGGTTACCGGCGAAGTTTTTTAATTTTCCTACCATCGGCAATACTTGTTCGTTGCCTGTAATGCTATATGAAGCTTCTGCTACTAATAACATTTTTCTTTTTAATCCTTGTTTCTTGTAATGACACAACGAGTAAAGATTCTGTGGCTCAACACAAAGACTCTGCAGTTATACCAATGACAAATGAATCATTCTTTGGTTATAAAATTTCATGGTTAGACAGTTCGAAAATTATTTATGCTGCTGACACATTTCTTACTCACAAAGGCAAAGCATTTATCTGTGACTCGGCAATTGCAATAGACTACACAGGTGTTCTTGGCGAGCACACATACATGCCACTTAATGAGAATGGACAATGGATTAACACAATTAAAAAGAGAAAAAAGCTTACATATGAGCAGTTACAACTTATTCATTCAGTATTTGGCAATAAAAACTCGTTTGATAGCTCAATGCTGGTAAGTTGTTACGAACCACGACTTGGAATTATTTATTTTAAAAAGAATAAAGTAATCGGACAATCAGCAATTTGTTTAAGCTGTGCAAGGCTTGAATCAACTGCAAAGCTTGGCAATGGGGAGAACTACTCATCATTTAATGAGCGAACATTGAGACGACTTGAACCACTTTGTAGTGGTTTACAATTTTCAGACTGCAAACATTCGCAAAACTGAAAGCACATGCAACCAACAAATGCCTGATGCCATAGCAACTGATGCTTCTCATTCAACATCAGTAACTCTATGAAACAATATATCTTTATTCAGACTGACGCCGCTATGAAGTCTGCCCTTAGCAAGCAGTGAGCCGTTCTGCGTCACCTCCTTACTATTTTCGGTTTAACAAAACTTCCTAAATTTGACATTATGCAAATACAGGTAGATATTGGATTTGACCAGCTGGTACAGTTAGCTAAACGGCTTCCGGCGACACAATGGACAAAGCTTAAGCAGGAAGTTGACAGTGAAAAAGTAGCTGATAAAGAAGTTTTTGATATGGTAGATTTTCTGCTAACGGCGCCGACATTTACAAAAAAGCAGTTGAATGAGATTGCCAAGACCAGAAAAGCGATCAATCAATGGCGGACAAAATAATTCTGGTTGATACATCTATTCTTATTGACCTGTTTCGTAAGACAGACAAGAACAATTCAGTTTTACTTTCCTTAGTACGACAACAATATACTTATTGCATCTCTGCCGTTACAGAGTATGAAATTTATACTGGTGCTTTACTAGGGCAGGTAAGTTTTTGGGACCGTTTTCTTCAAAAGACAGAAGTATTACCTTTTGATAAAGTAGTTGCCAAAATAGCTGTTGACCTAAACAGAGAACTGTAACGGAAGCGAAAACTCATTGAGACAGCTGATTTGTTTATAGCAGCGACAGCAATCGCTAATAATCTGCCATTTGCGACCTTGAACAAAAAGCACTTTGACCGCATTGACAGCCTGAATATTGTAGAATAAGGCGAACGCACAACAATAGGTTTTTCGCTATACTGGCTGACGTATTGCACTTCATCATCAGTAATTCCATTTATATTTAGTAAGTTATTCAACTGACAGAATGCTATTGCCAGCACAGTAAAAAGCTGGAGCGGTTAGGCGTCACCTTTTCTGAACATAGCTTTCATATTAAGCAGGACAGGAACTTTCAGGAGTGTTTAAAATTTTGACTAACATTTCTTATCTTACAATCCTAATTGACCATTTATGAAGACTACAGATATCGCTAAATTCCTTTCCATTTTTTGTATTATTCTTACCATAATTGTTGCTTTCGTTCAAACAGGAGGAGATGGAACTTCTGTAATGGTTGTTTTGATTTCTTCGTTTCTTTTTATAATTGCATCAATAAAAAATAAGAACTTACAGAAGAAGTGACAAGCAGAAAAACTGTTGGAAACGTTGCAGAAGCAAAAGAATCTCACTGCTAAAATTTCACCGCTTACGGTTGGAGACGTACTAAAATTTGGAACCGAATTTTTCAATCATCTACATCAAGCGCTCTCCTTCATTAGAAATTATATTTAAGAGCATGGAGTTTGGACAAACTGCATAAGCAAAAGTTGAATTTACTGTTTTGACAATTGCTTAACAGCTTAAAATTATTGCAAACTTCTTTGCTATTTTCAAGCAGCTTTCGGTGAACAAAGAACAGGGCTGTTCATAACATCGTGTTTATAAAATTGTGGCTGGAGGTTAAGCTTTCAAGTATAAATCATTATTTTCATTTTGTGGTTAGTTGAACCGACATTTTTCAATTGCCACAACTTATATAAACACTTTAAAGTTGTGCGTAAGCATACCAGGTAATTAAACAGACAAAACCTTCTGACAATATGAGCAAGACATCAATATTTATTTTAGGGCTTGTCACTTCATTCTGTCTGGGTTTTGCTTTCAAAACAATTATTGGTAAACAAAATAAATCTAACACTACAAAAATGAAAAAAGTAACAGGCATTGGCGGCATCTTTTTTAAATGCAAAGACCCGAATACAATGAATGACTGGTACAAAACGCATTTGGGTTTTGACACAAGTGAGTATGGAACCAATTTTGAATGGCGGCAAGCGGAAGACCCAACCAAAAAAGGATCTACTCAATGGAGTGCGTTTGCGGAAACAACCCAATATTTTGCGCCTTCCACCAAAGACTTTATGATTAACTACCGGGTGGAGAATTTAGAAGCCCTGGTAGAGCAACTTAAAAAAGAAGGGGTAACCGTTGTAGACCAAATTGAAGCTTCGGACTATGGCAAATTTGTTCATATTATGGACATAGAAGGCAACAAGATTGAACTTTGGGAACCGAATGATACGGAGTAGGATAAAATAGCGGGAATAAATGGCTGACAACAAACCCGGGTTTCATAACTTATATGGACAACAAAAAATTGCCAATCGGCTATTGGATAAAACAGGTTGACCAACTTCTCACAGGTGGAATTGATAGCATTCAATCTCAGTTTGGATTGACAAGAAGCAGTTGGCAAATTCTGAACTTGTTGTCTGAGCATTCTTCAATAGACAAAGAAGAACTGTTAGCCATAATGAACCCTTTTTGGATGAAACGATGGCGGAGGAAATTGCCGTACAACTTACAGACAAAGGCTTTATAAATATAACCGGCAACTTGGTAAGCCTGACAAACAAAGGCAGGGAGCAACACCTTGCCTGCTTTGTGCGGCAGACGGAATTCAGGCAAACCGCCACCAAAAATATCTCTCCGGAAGACTATCAAAAGACGGTGCAAACATTGCAAAACATGGCGAACAATCTGGAGACTATAACGTAGCGATTTTTTGCATCGTTTTTACTCACTATTTACTAGTAGGAACACCGTTAAATAGGGTGACCAGTTGAAAGGTCAATTTATAGAAGCAATAAATTAAAAGAGCAAATTTGTTTTCAAAGAAACAATGACGGGGATTGTAAAATAGTAAACTGCATCTTAGCCTGATGAAATTAATTGCCTTAGTTTTTTTGCTTGCATTGCCTGTTGCCGGCTTTTCTCAAACAAAGTTGGAATTCAATGAAACGCAGGCTGATACTATTCCCAATCATATAGATAGTGTATTGATTCTGGGTATGGGCTCTACCACTACCAGAATATTTTTAGATGAGTTGAGTGAGAAGTTTATGAAGGCGTTTCAATCGGCTCATATCGCATCCGCTTATTATTATCTGGGAAATGACAGCGCAACTGCAAAAAAGGAATTGGCAGAACGTGTTCAGTCTAAAAATTACAAAACCATACTGACGCTTTTTCCAAAAGGCGCATTACTGTTTATAAATACCAGCGGCCTGCGCATGGGATTTGTGATTCCAACCACCAGTATGATTCCGTTGCCAAGTCCAAGTACCGTTATCTCTTATAGTTACAGCCAGTCTTTTGATTTCAAGCTTTATGCAAACAGCGAGAAGCTAACACATTTCTGGACGGCTAACATTTTCATCCAAGGTGATTTAAGCCGAAACCGTCCTACTGCGAAGCTGTCTCATAATGTAATCGATAGTTTTGAGGAACATTATTATCTGCCGTAGGTGTGCAACAATGGAGAATCGTTTCACACCTCTGCTTTTCTTACAAATAATCCTTTGTAATAAACCCGGTAAGCATAGCCTAAGAAAAGATTCGGACCCAACAGCAAAACACCCATGTACCAACCTGAGGGAACCAACAGCGTGTGAAAAAGCAATACATTCAGACTAATAGGAAACAAGGCAACAGCAGAGAAAGGTGCGTACCGGTTGATTAAAAGAGAAATGCCTCCCACAATCTGTATGGATTTCATCATTGGGTAGAAATAGCCGGCTGCCATTAATCCATCCTTAAAAGCTGCCGCATTGCCGGTATGATTAGGCTGATAAGGAATAAAATGCAGGAAATAATCCAACCCAAAAACGAGGTAAATAAATCCAAGCAGAATGCGCAAGATGGTAGTTGCCGTTTTCATTATAGAAATAAAAATAACCGCTAATCTTATACCGGTAAATTGCTGGTATAAGATTAGCGGTCTGCGCCGGTTATTTATCTACGCTTAATGTCTTCGTCCTGCAAACCGTTGCGCTAATTCTGTTTTGAATAACGGGTTCAACAACGAAAGCAATGCTTGCTGGTAAAACAACAATTAGTTGTAATAAGCCGTAATGTAAGTGATCAGTTTGGCATCATCCATTTTGTTAGAGGTGCTTTCTTTCGCGACGGTATTTTTAAACTGTGGTGTTTCGGAAAGATAACTGATAAACTGTTCCTGCTCTTTGCCGGTGCCGGTTACATATACTTCTTCGGCATTCTGCATCAGGGCAGTAATTTCTTTAAAGAATTTATGTTGCAAGGTGCGCTCTAAATTGTTGGCTTTATTCTCATTCGAATTGCTTCCGGCACCTTCATTCTTTATATGACCTAAGATTACAAATTCAGTAGCCTCAGGCGTTTGCCTGCCGACTACAGTGGCGTGTTGTGAATCCATCCAAAGACCGAATTGCTTTTTGTTTTTGTCAGACATGATTCTATGTTTAACGGATTAGTAAACAAACGGCATACCCCGATATAAGAAAGAAAGCACAAAGCAGACTTTGCTTGATAGAACCATCTCTTATTGTATGGTTCTATCAAGTGTTGCCGGAACTTATTAATAATGACTGTTACTTTCTTTTTTACACATCGTACTTCTAATATCGTATATCTACAATCAGCGATCTCCCTTACCTTCGTCGGCAAAAAGGAGCAATATGAACCTGCATGAATACCAGGCAAAAGAATTACTCAAAAAATACAACGTGCCCGTTCAGGAAGGCATTGCCGTAGAAAACGTAATGGCTGCCGAAGAAGCCTACCGCCAGATAAAAGGACAAACCAACAACAGCTTTGCCGTAGTGAAAGCGCAGATACACGCCGGCGGCAGAGGCAAAGGCAAGATAGAAGGCACCGAGCAGCGCGGCGTTGCTGTAGGGAAAAGCGTGGATGATATTGCCAACATTGCAAAGAACATTTTAGGCGGCACGTTAGTAACAATACAGACCGGACCGGCAGGAAAAAAAGTAAACAAAGTGCTGATTGCACAGGACGTTTATTATCCCGGACCCAACCCTGAAAAAGAATTTTATTTGTCAATTTTATTAGACCGCAGCAAGGGCGAAAACGTGATTATGTACAGCACCGAAGGCGGCATGGATATAGAAGAAGTAGCGCATAAAACACCCAATAAAATCTTCCGCGAGTGGGTGCATCCATCGGGTGCATTACAAGGCTTCCAGGCGCGAAAAATTGCATTTAACTTGGGCTTGAGCGGCGAGGCATTTAAGAACTGCGTGAAGTTTGTTACCAACTTATACAACGCCTATGTAGGGCTTGATTGTGCGATGCTCGAGATTAATCCCCTGTTTAAAACCACCGATGAAAAGATCATTGCGGTAGATTGTAAAATGAGTATTGACGACAACGCGCTGATGCGTCATAACGATGTTGCCGCACTGCGCGATACTTCGGAAGAAGATCCTACCGAAGTAGAAGCCGGTCGCTTTAATTTAAACTTTGTAAAGCTTGACGGCAATGTAGGTTGCATGGTAAATGGCGCGGGCTTAGCTATGGCAACCATGGATATGATTAAACTGAGCGGCGGCGAACCTGCTAACTTCTTAGATGTAGGCGGCACTGCTAATGCGCAAACGGTGGAAGCCGGTTTCCGCATCATCATGAAAGACCCGAATGTAAAGGCGATCCTCATTAATATTTTTGGTGGCATTGTGCGTTGCGACAGAGTTGCTGCGGGTGTGATAGATGCCTATAATAAATTAGGCAACATTAATATTCCAATCATTGTTCGCCTGCAAGGTACTAATGCTGAAGAAGCGAAGAAACTGATAGACGAAAGTGGCTTGAAAGTACAGTCGGCTATCCTGTTAAGCGAAGCGGCTGAACTGGTAAAGAAAGCGGTGGCATAGATTAATGAACTTTAAATAAAAAGCGCAAAGAGCAGAATGCTCTTTGCGCTTTTTTATTTACTATTGGTAAGTATTAGAACTATTTACGCAAGTATAAACCAACGGTTGCTGTTATTTGTGCAATCCAAAATCCATCCATCCATTTAATTAAATCCACTTTATCGTCTTTTGTGAGAAAGACATCTTGCTTTTGTTTGATCTTTTCTTCTGCTTTAGCCTCAAAATGCTCAATTACCAAATTTGCTTCGTCTTCACTGAAGCGCTTTTTAAACAGCTCATATATTTTTAGATCCAAGGAAGACATAAATAATTTTTTCAAAAAAAAGAACTTCTTCAATTATTCTATTGCGATGCCGGATTGTTAAAAAAGTAAGAAGCAATTATTTACAGAAACAGAGTTGATAAAGACGACAAAAATTAACCTTCAATTATACCTGTTTTTGCAGCTGCCTACACGTACAATTCATTTTTTATTGCGGTGCAAACTCGCCATCTGCTTTCACTTCCACTTCATCGCTTACAATAGCCGACGGCGTTTTTGAACCGATACTAAAATCGGTGCGTTTTAAGGTGCCGGTCAGTTTAAAACCTGCATCTTGTTTTTTGCTCATCGGGTTTGTAATAGTTCCGCGATGTACCAAATCCATTGTTACCGGTTTGGTAACGCCATGCATGGTCAGGTTGCCTTTCAGCACATATTTGTTCGTGCCATTTTTTGTAATAGAAGTGCTTTTAAAAGTAATCTTCGGATACTTCTGCGCATCAAACCAATTTTCACCTTTCAGGTCGTTATCACGCATTTCCACGTCGGTGTTAATCGACGCAACATCTGCCGACAATTCAAACACGGCATCGCTGAAATCGGGTTTCGATGAAGTAATGGTTGCATCGAAGTTTTTAAATAAACCGTCCACATCAGACACGGCTAAGTGCGTAACGGTAAACGTGAGTTTGGAATGCATTTTATCATTCTTCCAGGTTGTTTGCGCAAAGGCGCCAAAGCTCATTGCAGTAAGCAGTAGTAATGCGGTTGTTTTTTTCATTTGTTGTTTGTTTGTATTGTTTGTAATTAATAAGCAACAGTAAAACGTTGTTTAATGAACTTTGGTCCTTCTACCTCATCTATGATGGCAACAGCAAGGTCTTCTGCAGAGATGGTGCTTCTGCCTTCAGCATTAAACACGGGATTGTCGGTTCCGGTTCTGTATTTCCCCGTGCGCTGATGTGGTATGCCCGGATGAAATTCTATTGACGGGCTTAATGCCGTCCAGTCTAATTCGGTTTCGTTTTTTAGTTCGTTCAGATAATCTCTTGCCGCCGAAGCACCGGGTTTGTATTCTTCCGGAAACTGCGGTGTATCTATCAACTGCACGCCGGGCTGAACATATAAACTGCCGGCACCCAGCACAACCAAATATCGCTTTACGCCGGACTGCTTCACTGCTTTTTGTATATCGCGCGAGCCGTTCAGAAAATCATTGTAAAGGTTCGGGTTCGTCCAGCCGGCATTGAATGCGCTGACAACTACATCATGGTCTTTCAAAAGAGCAGTCAGTTCATTCGCATTTGTGGCATCTCCTTTTACAGCTTTCAGTTGGTTGCTCTTTATTGTTATCTTTTGCGGATCACGAACAATGGCGGTTACCTGGTGTCCGCGTGTAATCGCTTCTTCCAGCACGGCAGTGCCTACCAAACCAGAGGCGCCTATCAATGCAATTTTCATAATTAAGCTGTTTTAAAAAACGAAAATAGATGTATGTACTTGTATTTGTTTGTCCAGAAGTTTTTATGACGTTATTATTACAGACTACAATGGAACAAATGATGTGAATACAATGGGTATAATTTCAAAAGTGTTTTTCAATTAGGCAAGATATTGGCACTACTATACCTAAATAGTTTGTCTTGCTGATTGAGTTTTCCGATAAAGGTTTGTATTGCCGCCAGGGCAATTTTTATATTGATCCGTGGCGACCGGTTGACCGCGCCATTATTACCCATGCACATAGTGACCACATGCGTGCAGGAAGCAAATGGTATCTATGCCATCATTACACAAAGCCCTTGCTACTGGCGCGTTTAGGTGAGCATCCCGTTCAAACGGTAGAGTGGGAGGAAACAGTGGATATGAATGGCGTAAAGGTGTCATTGCATCCCGCCGGGCATATCATTGGCTCTTCACAAATACGGGTTGAATACAAAGGAGAAGTTTGGGTAGTAAGTGGCGATTACAAAACAAAAGATGATGGCATCAGCGGTGCGTTCGAGCCGGTGAAATGCCACACGTTCATCACCGAATCTACTTTCGGGTTACCTATTTATAAATGGAAACCGCAAAGTGAAATTTATGATGATATCAAAAGCTGGATACAAAGAAATAAAGCGAAAGGAGTAAGCAGTGTGTTGATTGCTTACAGTCTTGGCAAAGCGCAACGCGTGTTACAGCCGGTGAGTGAGGTAACGGATGTGATCTATGCGCATGGCGCGATAGATAATATGCAAAAAGCATTGGAAAGCGCAGGCTGGAATTTGCCCAAAGTAGAACGCATTACGCCGGATACACCAAAAAGTAAACTGGCAGGCAGCGTTGTTATCGCGCCACCCAGTGCAGATGGAACGCCATGGATGAAAAAGTTTTCGCCGTCTGCCGTAGGCGTTTGCAGTGGCTGGATGCAGGTGCGCGGCAGTTTCCGCCGGCGCAATGCCGATGCAGGTTTTGCGTTGAGCGATCATGCAGATTGGGAAAGTTTATTAACAGCCATCCATGCTACCGAGGCAGAGAAAGTGTATGCCACACACGGCTTTCAAAGTGCACTAAGCCGCTATTTAAACGAGCATGGCATAGAAGCCGCCGAAGTGCATACAGAATATGGCAACGACGAAGAAGAAGGCAACAACCAACAACCATACGAAACAGTGGAGGAAGAAAAAGAAGATAAGAATAGAGAACACGCATAACACAGACTATGTGCACGGATTGATAGGATTGAATAAGTAAGATTTACTATTGAATATTATTGAGGACAACATCAATATCCCATCAATTCATTCATCTCAAATATCCCGGTTCAGACAAACAGAACAAGATGAATAAAGAAGAGATCATCGACATCCTAAAAGAAGAACACGCTCTTGATGCGCAGACGGACACATTACCAGCATTGCTTTTAAACTCCCCGTTAGAGGACAAGGGGGGACTATCTGCCTTTGCATCTCTTGTGAAAGTTATTGGTACTTCTACCAAAACATTAGATAAACTCGCGGCCCTGCAGAATTATTTTGCGGTGGCGGATGATAAAGACAAAGTATGGGTGATTGCTATTTTCAGCGGCAGAAGACCGCGCCGCGCCGTGAGCGGAGCGATGCTGCAAAGCTGGTGTGTGGAGTTAACAGGTTTGCCGGATTGGTTGTTTGCAGAATGCTATCATACTGTTGGCGACTTGGGAGAAACCATTTCTTTATTATTGCCTGATATAAGAGAAGAAGCCTCGCAGAACCACAGTCTTTCTTATTACATAGAAGAGTTAGCGAGGTTGGAAAAGCAGGATGAATCCATTAAGAAAGCATTTGTAATAGATGCCTGGCAAAGCATGGATAGCAGTGAACGTTTTGTTTTCAATAAACTCATCACTGGCGGTTTCCGTATCGGTGTATCACAGAAAGTGATGGTAAATGCACTGGCAAAATCGGTAGAGCTGGATGCCTCTGTTATTGCGCACCGCATCAGCGGAAACTGGGGCCCATCAACCACAACCTTTACTGATCTGTTAAGCGAGCATACCGTTGTTATTGATTATTCAAAGCCGTATCCTTTCTATCTTGCTTATGCATTGGAAGAAGCGCCCGAAACGCTAGGCAATCCTGAAGATTGGCAGGCCGAATGGAAATGGGATGGCATTCGCGGGCAGATGATTAAACGCAACGGTGAGCTTTTTATCTGGAGCCGCGGCGAAGACCTGATGACGGATAAATTTCCTGAATACAGTATCTTAAAGGATAAGTTGCCCGAAGGTATGGTGCTCGATGGTGAGATTATCCCTGCGAAAGATGGCAAGCCATTGCCTTTTGCCCTGTTGCAAACGCGCATTGGCAGAAAGAACGTAACCAAAAAGCAATTGCAGGAAGCGCCCATTGCTTTCTTTGCGTATGATTTGCTGGAAAAAAACGGAGAAGACTGGCGCAACAAAGAATTATGGGAAAGAAGGGCCGCGTTAAAAGAGGTTGTAAAAAGCATTAATCATCCTACCTTGTTATTATCTGATGTGATTGAGTATTCTTCCTGGGATGAATTAACCACGATAAGAGAGGGCTCGCGCGATGCCGGTGCGGAAGGCTTAATGCTGAAGAACAAGCATTCTGTTTACAAAGTGGGGCGGAAAGTAGGCGACTGGTGGAAGTGGAAGATTGAACCTTTAACCATTGATGCTGTGATGATCTACGCACAAAAAGGAGCAGGACGCAGAAGCAATTTGTATACTGACTATACCTTTGCTGTAAAAGACGGCGATAAATTAGTAGCCTTTACCAAAGCCTACAGTGGGCTAACCGATAAAGAATTTAATGAAGTAGATGCATTTGTAAAACGCAACTCACTGGAAAAATTCGGACCAGTGCGCACCGTGAAACCGGAACTCGTTTTTGAGCTTGCCTTTGAAGGCATTGCCGCCAGCAACCGACATAAAAGCGGTGTGGCGCTTCGGTTTCCGCGTATCCTTCGCTGGCGCAAAGACAAGCCGGCAGATGAAATTAATACCCTCGATGACTTGAAAAAAATGTTGGCAATCTATGGAAAATCATAACGGCATATTTATAAAAGCCTTGTGCGTCACTGCCTTTCTTGGATTAATGAGTTGTAACTATCCTTCACAAAACAAGAGTACAACTGCCGCTCCGGATACAATGAAGCCAGATACCAATGTTGGTAAAGTGATTGCTTTTCACAACGGCACCAACTGTTTTACCCATACACAAAACAACGATTCGGTTTTCCTGTCCTTGGTTCTGAGAGATAGCTTGGTTACTGGCAGGCTCCAATATCGTTTGCGCGAAAAAGATGCAAACACCGGAACGCTGAAAGGTGTTTTTCATGGCGATACCCTGATTGCCGAATACTCGTTTTTATCAGAGGGGGTGCGCTCTGTGCGCGAGGTGGCATTCCTTCGCAAAGGGGATATTCTTATCGAAGGCACAGGCAACATGAAAGATAACGGTCACAGGATGGTATTTACCAACCGCCGTGAGATTAGTTTCAATACCAATCTTGTTCTCGAAACCGTAGATTGTGCAACGGTAGACAGCAAGTAAGCCAATCCGTTTTACAACGCGAGCAAGCTAGTCATACAGTAAAAGCTGCACGTCATTCCACCCTATTTTGCCCTTCAGGCAGCGTTTCTTTATTTTGCATCCTCTATAACCCAACACACACACAAACCACTACAGAAAAGCGCACAGGTTGACCGAGAATGAAATGATTAAAGGTTGTATGCAGAATAAAGCTGCCGCACAGCGCAGCTTGTTCGATGCGTACGCCGGGAAGATGATGAGTGTTTGCTACCGCTATGCCGGCAATGCGCACGATGCAGAAGATATGCTGCAGGAAGCCTTCATTAAAATTTTCGCGCACATCCACCAGTTTAAATGGGAAGGCTCGTTCGAGGGATGGCTTCGCCGCATCGTGGTGAACACGGCATTGAAAGCGCTGCAGAAAAAGCGGCTTCATTTTGCCGAAATCAGCGAAACAACCTCAGCCGGTTTAGCAATTGAGCCGGACACTCTCTCGCAGTTGCAGACAGAACAACTGATGCTGTTGCTAAAGAGCCTGCCGGATGGTTATCGCGTGGTGTTTAACCTATACGTGATAGAAGGTTACGACCACGATGAGATAGCAAAGATGCTGAACATACAGGCCAGCACCAGTCGCAGCCAATTGGTAAAGGCAAGGAAGATGCTGCAGGGAATGATAAAAAAAAATGAAACGATAACAATCGAACATGACCGATAAAGAATTAGATGAGCTGTTTCGCAACTCTTTCTCCGGCCACCAGGCGCCGGTGCCGGAAGAGATGTGGCAGCGTGTAAACCCGCAAAAAGAAAAAAAGCGCAGAGCCATCGCTTGGTGGTCGGGGTTGGGCGTGGCGGCTTTGCTGCTCATTGGTGCTTTTGTATGGTGGAATCATACTTCTTCCATCCCTGCGCAAGATAGCGCCATTGTGAGTGCTTCGCCCGGAAGCGACAAGCCTCAACCTTCTGTTGCTGCGAATGATTCGACCGGGCAAGCGATAGGACACACAGAGCCATTGCCCCAGAGCATAGAAGCACCCGCCACAGCAGCGGATGCAAAACCTTTTACTGAAAAAAGAATAGGCAGGAATAACAGGCAGGTTGCAATTGCTAATAGACACAACAGATATCATCCAAATGAACTTCGCAATGCCGGCAAACCGAATGAAGCCGGTGATGAATATAGCAAGGAAGAAACAACAAATGCAGTAGGTAAAACAAAGGTTGAAAGCGCAGACAACGGCGCTTTGCAAACCAATCCTTCAGTGCTGTCTCCACTGGCATCTGATAGTGCCTCTACTCATCAAAACAATATAGCTGCAAAGCTGGATTCAGCCGCCGCAACGCATGCTGCTTCGGCTGTGCAGTTACATCTTCCAAAACGTCATAAAACAAGCATAGAGTTGAGTGTTGCCGGGTTTGCCGGCGACCGTAATGTTTATGGTGTGAAAAAAGAAGTGCCCGCTTTTTCTATTACGATGAATGAGCCGCACGAGAAAACAACGGTTCAGGGCTATAGCCTGAATGTAAGGATAGAAAAACCCATCAGCCGTCACTGGTCGCTTAAAACCGGGCTACAGTTTTTGCAGGCGCGCCAGAGTGTTACTTACAATGCAGAATCGGTAAGCCGTTACTCTGTGGTAAATGCACTTGGCTTAGGCGCGGATACCACGCAGTTCACACAGATCAGCCTGCACCGGCCGGTTACAAAAAGCAGTTACAACAGCTTTCATCTTCCACTTTTACTTTCTTATCATACCGATATAAAAAAGCTAAGCATCGGTGCTACAGGCGGTGTGTTGCTCAACCTGTATTCCTGGTACAAAGGCGAGGTGCCGGATGGAAATTACATGCGTGATCTTGCGGCGAAAGATGCTTTCCGGCCAAATTATGGCTCTTCATTATACCTCGGCTTGCCGGTGGCAAAAACATTCGGCAAATGGCAGGCATTTATTGAGCCGCAACTTCAATATTCGCTGTCTTCAATTACGCAAAACAAAGCGTCTTTTAAGCAAAAGATGACGTATTATGGCGTTGGCATTGGAATAAAACGGGCACTGAAAAAATAAAGTTTTCATCCATGCTGTTTTTGCCTCATTCATAACGGTTCATTTGCTATACCCTTTTTCAACTCTGCATCGCAAGCTTTTGCGCTTTAACAAAAAGGGGCGCTATCCGCACTTTGCTGGTAAACTTTTTGAAGTTTCTCGTCCGTAATAGAATCTATGGACAAAAATGATCTCCGGCTCTCCGACTGGATGCGGATTCTTATTGGCAATGTGCCACCCAGCTTCATGATCGAAGTGTTTTTCCGAACGCTTATTATGTACCTTATTTTACTGGTAATTATGCGCTTTCTGGGCAAGCGCATGGCCGGGCAGATTTCCGTTACCGAACTGTCGGTTATGTTGCTGCTTGGTGCAGTCGTATCGGCGCCTATGCAACTGCCCGACCGTGGTATCCTGCAAGGGGTATGGCTGCTGGTAATTATTCTGTTTCTGCAACGCAGCTTATCGTGGTGGGGAACCAAGAGCGCCAAGGCAGAGAAGATAACCTATGGGGAAGCCACGATGCTGGTGAAAGATGGTTTGATAGAAGTGCAGGCGTTGTTAGATACGCGCATCTCGCGTCCCGAACTGTTTAAAGAGCTGCGGAGCAAAAACATATACCATTTAGGTACTGTAAAGCGTGTGTATATAGAAGCCTCCGGCGATATGAGCATCTACAAAACCGACCAGCCAAAGCCCGGTTTGTCCGTTCTGCCGCCTTCGGATAAAGAGATTCAAACACTAAACAAAAAAGCAGAAGATAACCTGAAAGCCTGCGCCTGCTGCGGCAATGTGCAAACTATTGTAAACACTGAGACTGCACCTTGTGATGTATGCCATTCTGTTGACTGGGTAAATGCTGTTCTGTAAAACTTACATACTATGCTGCCGCACGAAATTCATCTCGATGATCTCTACCGGATACTGATAGGAAATGTGCCGGTTCCTTATTTTATTGAACTGCTTATCCGTTGCCTTATCTGTTATGCCATCTTAGTCATCAGCATACGGCTGATGGGAAAAAGAATGGCGGCACAGATGAGCCGAAACGAGCTGGCTTCTATGGTGCTGATGGCAGCAGCCATTGGCATTCCTGTGTCTTCGCCCGACAGGGGAATTTTGCCGGGCATTATCATCGCTGTTATTATTGTAATGGGAGAGCGGTGGATATCAAAGCGCATCAGCCGGAACGATAAACTGCAAAGTAAAGTAGTGGGCGACATCCGTATGGTGGCAAAAGATGGTTTTCTGGTGATTGAAAATATGACGCCGAACCGCATCTCGCGCGACCGCATTTTTGCCGAGTTACGCGTGAATGGATTAAAGCATCTGGGCAACGTAAAGCGTTTTTATTTTGAAGCCGATGGTTCGTTTACGCTTATTCAGGATGAAGAAAGAAAATATGGCTTGTGCATTCTTCCTGATTTTGATAAAGCTATGCTGAATGAGCAGAAGTACTCAGAAACAGATGTCTGTTTGATATGTGGCTTCGAAAAAAAGCAGGAAAAAAAATGCAGTAACTGTGGCAGCGATGTGTTTGCAAAAGCAATAGAAGCATAGGGAAACTAACTTTCTTCAAAATAATCAGCCGGTAAGGAGCGGCAACTTGTGTTGTCATAACCCTTCTCTTGTCCATTCTTCTGTTATTATTTCTCTCTATCCTCAATTTTTTTTGAAGTTTTCCTTTTCAAAAAGTTTCTACCTTCTGTTTATCCCTTATTTTCCTTGTTAACAAAGCAAAGAATATAAATAAAAAATAATTTTAAAAAATACACTTATTTTTTTGGCAGTAAAAAGAGAAGTCTCTATTTTTACAATTGTTAAAACTACACTTATTAATTGTAAAGTGATTGTTTGCTGATGAATAATGCCGGAATTGCTGAGTTGAATAAGCCATATTAGCTAAGCGTTTGAATGGGTTCTCTTTCTTAAAACGTGTTCTTTAAAACAAAAAACTAAACAGTTATGCGAATGCTTCGCCGCCATCGCAGGAAGTCAAACTATGTCCTGCACCAACTGCTATTGTGTTTCCTTTTCTTTTCTGTCCATTCTGTTTTTGCTCAAACCAACGTTAGAGGAACGATACTGGACTCCCTGCAAAAACCTGTTCCCGGCGCTACCGTTTCTGTAAAAAACGCGAAAGCGAAAGCTATCACTGCATCCGATGGAAGCTTTTCCATCCAAGCGAAACCCGGCGATGTGCTTACCGTTTCTGCGCTTGGCTTTGCCAATGCGGAAATTACGGTGCAATCTGCTACTAACGTGAACCTGACCTTGTCTGCTTCCGTCAACACTCTCAATGATGTGGTGGTAATTGGCTATGGAACGCAACGAAAAAGAGACCTCACCGGATCTATAGCTACAGTGAATGTTGAGGAATCAAAAAAATTAAGTACCAACGATATTACAGGGCTTTTGCAGGGCAGAGCTTCCGGCGTTCAGGTAAACAGCGACGGACAGCCGGGTGCTGCGCCCAGCGTTCGCATCCGGGGCTTTAGCACATTAGGTGCGGCGTCTCCTTTCTATGTGGTAGATGGTGTTCCGGTAGGCACTTCTATTAGGGATTTCAGCCCGAATGATGTAGAGTCAATTTCTGTTTTAAAAGATGCCGCTGCGGCCTCTATTTATGGTGCGGCTGCTGCCAATGGTGTTATCATTATTACTACAAAACAGGGAAGGAAGAATGCACCAATGAAGGTTGATTATAATGGCTATTATGGTTGGGACAACGTTTGGCAGATAAAAGACGTAACCAGTCGTGCAGATTACCAGACATTGAACAACGAATCACGCACCAATGCAGGGTTAACACCGTTTCCGGCTAACGATCCAACCAATCCCGGCTATGTTGATACCATTGATACGGACTGGCAAAAAGAGGGTTTAAAAACCGGTAACCGCCAAAACCATAATGTAAGTTTTTATGGCGGTGGTAATAGCAGCACATACAATGTTTCTTTAGATTATTTCGATAACAACGGAACCTATGTGGGTAACGGACCTGATTATAAAAGATACACGGCACGCATAAACAGCACAGCTGAAAAAGGCATTTTCAAAATTGGTGAAACTTTTAATTACACGCATTCTCACGAAAACACGCTTACTTTCCGCGATGACATTTTGCTCGGCGGCATTCCTCCCTTAATTGGTTCGTTGGTGGTTGCTATTCCAACGATGCCGGTGTATGACCCTTCTCTTCTCAATGGTTTTGGTGGTTCTAATTCCGAATTTAACGGCGCGAATTCGCTGAACGGGATTGGTATAAACAGCACCTTGGTAAACTGGGTAGATGTTGACAGAACGTTCGGCAATATTTATGGCGAATTGCAATTGCTTAAAAAAGCCGGACAGAACCTGCGCTTCAGAACCAGCATCAGCTATGATAGAACACAAACCAGGGATTATACCTGGCAGCCTGCCTTTTACTTTGGTAAATTCTACAGCAACGATGTAGCTCGCTTAAGCGACAATTCGCGGGTATATACCAACTCTGCCATTGAAAATACACTGAATTATGATCTGACCATCGGCAAGCATTCTCTGCAAGCTTTGGCAGGTCAGTCTTACCGCGAAAACAGTGGTGTTTTAAGAGCCAGCACAGCGCAGGGTTTTTCAACGCCTTATGTACCTGAGATTACAAACGGACAAATTAAATCTTCAGATGGAACCGAATACACTTCTGCCTTGAGTTCTTACTTTGGCAGAGTCAACTATTCTTACGGCGATAAATATTTGTTGTCTGCTACTTTACGCCGTGATGGTTCTTCCCGGTTTGCACCCGTCAATCGCTTTGGTTATTTTCCGGCTGCTTCAGTTGGTTGGAAAATCAGCAGTGAAAGTTTCTGGAATGTACCTAAATCGGCGGTTTCTTTATTGAAGTTAAGAGCCAGCTATGGAAAGTTAGGTAATGACAACATTGGTAATTACCTCTATCAGGGTGTAGTAAATACCAACGTAGTCTCTTTGTTTAACAACATCCGTTATATCGGCGGCTTGCAAACCATCATTGCTTCGCCAGGCGTGAAGTGGGAAGAAAAAGCCATCACCAACGTTGGTTTTGATGGTACTTTCCTGAACAACCATTTAGACTTCTCCGGCGAATATTACTATGCAAAAAGCACTGATATCCTTGTAGGTGTTTTAATCCCTCTAACCAATGGATATGTAAATTCCGATCCGATTGTGAACGCCGGTGCTTTAAGCAATAAAGGCTTCGAATTTAATGCGGCTTATCATAAAACAGGTGGTCAGTTCACATTCGATATCTCTGCTAACTTATCTACTGTTAAAAATAAAGTGCTTTCTATTGGTAATGGAAATGCTTCGTTGATTGGTGTTGAAGCAAGAACTTATGTAGGCGATGAAATAGGTGAACATTATGGTTATGTGTACGAAGGTATTTTCCAGACACAGGCAGAAGTTGACGCACATGCCAAACAGTTTGGTGCTACACTTGCTCCCGGCGATGTGATGTATAAAGACATTACAGGTCCTGACGGAAAGCCTGATGGATTGGTAAACGATTTGGATCGTGTTACCTTGGGCAGTGCTATTCCCCGTTACAATTATGGCTTTAGTTTCACAGCCGCTTACAAGCACTTCGATTTCTCTTTGTTTGCCCAGGGAAGCGCAAAGTTCCTTATCAACAGCCGCTTGTATAGAGACTTACATCATACCGCAGGTGCGCTTAACTACAGCACAGATATGCTGAACCGCTGGACACCGACAAACACAAATACTACCATTCCCCGTTTGAATGATGCTGACGTAAACAATTTTGTTGATTCGGATCGTCCCGGATGGTTGCAGGATGGAAGTTATTTAAGATTAAGTACCATTTCTTTCGGATATACTCTGCCCGATAACCTGATAAAAGGCGTGACAAAAGCACGCGTATACCTGACAGGACAAAACGTTTATTCCTTCCAGGGGTATTATGGCTACAATCCTGATTTTACATCAGGTGTTTTAAACCCTGGTTTTGATGCCGGTTCTTATCCAAAGCCAAGAACGTTTATGATAGGTGTGCAATTAGGTCTTTAAATAAAACGATTAATGTAAACAAAGTATGAAAAAAATATTCATTGCCATAGCTTCCTGTTGTCTGATAACAGTAAGCTGCGATAAAAAACTGGATCAGACAGATCCGAACAATTTAACCACAGACGCTTACTGGAAAACAAAAGAGCAGGCTTATGCGGGCGTTACGGCTATTTACAATGCCTTAATGAATGATGGTTCTTACATGCGTTCGTTCCCTGGCTTAACGGATAGCCGTGGTGACGATTTTAAAGGCGACAGCCCGTGGCTGGATCTTGTGTTGACAGGTCAGTTTATTATCCCATCCTCCTCCGATCCCGTGTTGTGGATATGGCGCGAGTTTTATATGGTCATCAACCGTTCAAACCAGGTATTGCAGAACATTCCGAATTATGATGAATCTGTTTTGTCGGTTGAAGAAAAGAACAGGCTGATGGGACAGGCTTATTTTCTTCGTGGTCTGGCCTATTACAACCTCGCAACTACGTTTCAAATTTGCCCGATTGTGTTGAATACGCCAACTTCTCCGGACGAGTTCAATACGCCAACGGCAACTGAAGAAGATTTGTGGAACCAGATTTTTTCTGACTTGCAGATGGCAGAAACTGATTTGCCAATTTCTTATACAAATACAGGGGGTGATGACCAGGGGCAAATTGGTAGAGCTACCAAAGGCGCTGCCGCAGGTTTGTTAGGTAAAGCTTATTTGTATAGAAAAGATTATGCGAACGCACGTACTCAGTTTGAGAAATTTATCACTGGTAATTTAAAGGGCGTGTATAGCCTTGTGGCGAACTACAGAGATAATTTTTCTGAAGTAAATGAAAACAACAGCGAATCTCTGTTTGAAGTGCAATTTGCAGAAAGTGGCGGTACAGATTTTAACTGGACAGGAAACCCGGGCGGTAACTGGAAAACAGTGCAGGCAATTTCTATAACTTATGGAATGGAAGGGGCAGGCTTTAGTGATTATTTGCCAACACGCTGGATTTATAACGAATATAAAAAAGAGAAAACTGTAGATGGAAAGGATGATCCTCGTTTGTTAGCCACGATTGCCTCTTATGAGCCGGATGATAGTTCAACACAGGCGTATGGCAGACCTTGGTTTAACCCGCAGGATGCCATTTATCCAAGAAAATATACGAGAGATGGTTTAGGAGCCGTTTCTGAAACAACAGAATCGGGTATCAACTACAGAGTATTGCGTTATGCTGATATCTTACTGATGTATGCTGAAGTTTTAAATGAAACCGGCAGCACGGCAGAAGCTTACCCTTATATCCAGCAGGTAAGATCCAGAGCCAATCTTCCTGATCTTGCTACCACAAAACCAAATATGACACAGCAACAAATGCGTGATCAGCTGGGGCATGAAAGAGCTTTGGAATTTGCAATAGAAGGTCAGCGCATCAATGATATTATTCGTTGGGGTTGGCTGTACGATCCGGCAAAGCTGGCGGAATTGAAAGAACATGATGCTGACTTCAATACCTGGACAGCAGGAAATGAATACCTGCCTATTCCGCAACGCGATCTGGATGTAAATCCATTGCTTTCACCGAATCCGGCAAATAATTAATAAAGACCAAAAGCTGGTAGCTGCAAAGTTGCCGGCTTTCTATATTGGTATAAGTAGATTTCAAACGATTAAGTTAACAGTAAGTGTAGTAAAAGATGCTGAAGAAAAACATAAGTATAATCATCGCTTTTAGTTGTAGCTTTTTCCTTATGGCTTCCTGCTCAAAGTCGCCCGGCGATCCAGCACCACCGGTAACGCCACCCGTTGATACAACGCCAACAACGCCGCCCGTAACACCTTTCGATATCAATTCAATAACTGATACTTACGAAAGCATCTCTTCGTTTAATTATTACACTCAATGGACCGTTTATAATGTTCACGATCCCTCCATTTTTAAAGACGGCGACTGGTATTATTGCTATAGCACCGATGTGGGTTATGGCATTGATGTAAGAGCCGGCATCCAGATTCGCAAGTCGAAAGACTTGGTAGAATGGCAGTTTGTAGGCTGGGTATTCAACGGCATTCCAACCTTAGGTGCGAATTACATCAAATCGCAGGGTGGCACACCGAATACAGGTTTATGGGCGCCCTATATATTGAAACACGGCAGCGAGTATCGGTTGTATTATTCATTGGCTTCTAACGCTTCCCGCGTAAGCTGTATTGGTCTTGCCACGGCATCCTCACCCGCAGGTCCCTGGACAGAAAAAGCATTAACCATTACTTCTACCGATGGTTATGCAGGAACAAATGCCATTGACCCAACCGTGGTAACCACACCTTCCGGCGATCAGTGGATGGTGTATGGTTCTGCCTGGGATGGTTTGTATGAAGTAAAGCTGAATCCGGAAACAGGCTTAACCACAGCCAATGGAGACAGAGGCAAAAGAATTGTTCGCAGAGGAATTACCAATGGCATGTATAATGGCAACTTAGAAGGAGCCGAGCTGATTTATAATTCTGACAAGCAGATGTATTATTTGTTTGTGGCTTATGACTGGCTGCAAACAAAGTACAATGTAAGAGTATTTCGGTCCACCAATCCCGATGGTCCTTTTCTCGATTACATGGGAACGGATGTAGATAACCAGTCCGATAATGGGCCGATGATCATTGCACCTTACCAGTTTGCGGGTCATGGCGGCTGGCAGGGAACGTCTCATTGCGGTGTGTTCAGCAATGGCAGCGGTCAATATTTTATCGCGCACCAGGGAAGACCTTCTGTCAACTCTTACTTCATGGATTTACACGTCAGAAAATTATTCTGGACAGAAGATGGCTGGCCGGTCGCTTCGCCGGAACGGTATGCATGGGAAGACAACAGCACTGTGGCGCAGGATTCAATAACCGGCAATTGGGAGCTGATTATTTTAGGCTATCAAACAGTGCCCGGCTATGCAGCCGAACAAACGTCGCCCGACCTGCAACGGTCTGCTTCGCTGACGATTGATGCAGCCGGAACATTAAATGGTGATGCCGCCAGTACGTGGACGTACAGCGCGCCGTGGCTGACGATGAAATGGAGCAATGGTTACACCGATAAAGTGTTGGTGCAAAAGGGAAGAGATTGGGAGAATAAAAAGAATACCCTCATCTTCACCGGACTGAACAATACGGGCACTGCTATTTGGGGTAAAAAGAAATAACCATTCAAACGACATTGCCTGATGATGATATAACGATGTACTGTTTTGCCGCTTGCCATGATTCGTCTTCCGAATATAGTTTTTATTCAGTTAATAGGTGTTGTCTGCCTTGTATTGGCAGCTGGCTCTTGCCAAAGCAACCGCAAGGCAGGCTTGTATTTTGCGTTACTGAAAAGCGGCCATACAGGTATTGATTTCAACAACGAAATCACCGAAAGCGATTCGGTAAACCTCTATGAAAACGAATACATGTACAATGGCTCCGGCGTTGGCATCGGCGACTTTAATAACGATGGCTTACCGGACCTGTTCTTTGCCGGCAGCATGGTGAGCAGCCGCTTGTACATCAATAAGGGTGATTTTAAATTTGAGGATATAACTCAGTCAGCTGGCATTGCTACAAGCCAATGGTGCACCGGCGTTAGCGTGGTTGATATCAACAATGATGGATTTATGGACATCTATGTTTGCTCATCGCATTCGCATGATAAAAACCGCAGGCGAAACCTGCTGTTTGTGAATGATGGCAAACTGCATTTTACTGAGCAGGCAGCGGCTTATGGTTTGGCTGATACGGGCTTCTCCACTCAGGCGACTTTCTTCGATTATGACGGCGATGGCGATGTGGACATGTACCTTCTCAACCACAATTTATATAGCCATACGGCGAATGATCTGAAGCCAAAAGATACCAGTGGCAACTCGCCCGCGCAGGATAGGCTGTATCGCAACAACGGTGTAACCACAAATGGTTCTCATCCAGTGTTTGAAGATGTCTCTTTACAAGCCGGCATTAAAGAAGATGGATATGGATTAGGCATTGCTGTTACAGACGTGAATGGAGATAACCGGCCCGACATCTATGTTGCCAACGATTATTTAGGCAACGATCTGTTGTGGATGAACAACGGCAACGGCCACTTCACCAATATCATTTCCTCTTCCCTGAAGCACCAAAGCTACAACAGCATGGGCGTGGATGCGGCCGACATTAACAACGATGGACTGCCCGATCTTGCCGTGATGGATATGCTGCCCGAAACGGGTGAGCGGAAGAAGATGATGTTCAATGCCACCAGCCAGGAGAAATATGAGATGCAGCAACGCTTTGGCTACGAGCCGGAATTTGTAAGAAACATGCTGCAACTAAACAATGGAACCAGGTTAACTAAGAATAGGAAAGAACCATTTTACAGCGAGATCGGTCAGCTTGCCGGCACCTTTCAAACCGACTGGAGCTGGAGTGTACTGCTGGCTGATTTTGATAATGATGGCTACAAGGACATGCACATCACCAACGGGGAAGCAAAAGATGTAACCAACAACGATTTTACGGCTTTCAATGCTTCTCATGCAGCCGGCAACTATACGTTCAATGGCAGCAATGCATCCACATCACCCGATGTAAAAACGGTGCGGCAACTAAGGAAAAACCTGGATGAATATGGGAATATCAAAATAGACAACTATCTTTTTCGCAATAAGGGCAATCTTACATTCAGTAACATTACCAACGACGCAGGACTTGATAATCCATCAGTGTCGCAGGGTGCGGCGTATGCCGATTTGGATAACGACGGCGACCTTGATCTGGTGATCAATAATACGAATGAACCTGCCTTCATCTATCGCAATGAAATGAGACAATCAGCAAGCGACAGCACCGCCAATTTTCTTACCATCCAATTGCAGGGTTCGCTAAACAATCGGTATGGTTTGGGCGCAAAAATTACGTTGTTTCAGAACGATTCTACGCAATTCGCCGAGCAGTCGCCGGTTCGTGGATATGAATCATCGGTAGATTACCGCATTCACTTTGGCGTAGGCAACAGGCGAAAAATAGATTCATTAAAAATTGAGTGGCCGGATGGGCGGATACAAACACGATACGGTATCAAAACAAATCAGATCATCAGCCTGAGCCATACCAACGCCTCGCAAATTGATAAGCAACAGCCAGATGGTTCTTTAACAACTTTGCTAACCGATGTTTCATGGAAGGAAGGCACCGCTTTCAAACACATCGAATCGCCTTTTTTCGATTATGCTTATCAGCGCGCTTTACCACAAAAGTTCTCGCAACTCGGACCCTGTATTGCCAAAGGCGATATGAATGGAGATGGACTGGAAGATTTCTTTATAGGAGGAGCGGCTTATCAATCAGGTAAATTATTCTTTCAAAAAAAAGAGGGCGGATTCGCATCAAAAAACCTGGTGGAAGGGATGAAGCAGGAAGAAGACCTCGGTGTGCAATTGTTTGATGCCGATGGCGATGGCGATCTTGATTTGCTCATCAGCGGAGGCAGCAGCGAGTTTGGCGCAAACAGTGCTATCAACTCACTTCGGCTTTACAACAACGATGGTAAAGGGAATTTTGCTGAGAACGAAACCTGTTTGCCCCTTATCACTAATCTTATTTCAAAAACACTTTCCGTTGCCGATTATGATGGTGACGGTGATATGGATGTGTTTGTCGGTGCCTATGTAATGCCGCAGCAATATCCCAATATTCCGCGCAGTTATTTGCTTCGCAATGATCATGGAACGTTCACCGATGTTACTGCCAATGTTTGTCCCCTTTTGCAAAAAGCGGGCATGATAACCGGGGCTGTTTGGGCTGACATTAACGGAGATAAAAAATCCGACTTAATCCTGTGCGGTGAGTGGATGCCGCTGCGCTTTTTCATCAATGAAAATAACCGGTTTAAAGAGATAACCGGCAGCACCGGTTTACAAAGTGATAACGGCATGTGGCGTTGCCTTCAGGCAGTAGATGTAGATAAGGATGGCGATGCCGATTTCATTGCCGGCAACATGGGTTTGAATAATAAATACAGCGTATCTCCTTCGCAACCGGCGATGCTGTATGCAAAAGATATAGACAAGAATGGCTCGGTAGATTTGGTTCCTGCATACTACCAGAAAAATAATAAAGGTAAATTTGACATTTATCCGGCAATTGACCGTAATTTGTTCTCCGAAGAAGTGCCTTCCGTAAAGAAGAAATATCTTTTGTACGCTGACTATGCAAAAACAACGATGCCGCAGGTGCTATCTGATTACAATAATGAAGGCTGGACGAATCTCAGGTGCGATATGATGCAATCGGTATGGATTGAAAACAAAGGCAACAACAAATTCGCCTTTCATCCATTGCCAATAGAAGCGCAGCTTGCGCCCTTAAATAGCATTGTGATAACCGATGTAAACAGGGATGGAAACGATGATGTATTGCTTGCAGGCAATGAATATGAAACGGAGAGTATGACAGGCAGGTATGATGCCTTGTACGGATGCGTGTTACTTTGTGATGGGAAGGGAGCTTTTTCTGCCGTCAGCTATGCCAACAGCGGATTCATCATAGATGGTGATGTTCGCAGCCTGCAAAGCATTAACATTGGCGGTAACAAACGATTGATTGTGGCAGGTATTAACAACGACAGCCTGCGTTGCTTTGCCATCCGGTGATCACTGTATTCATTCTGCTACGTGTAAAATAATTGATATAAAAATACAGTTCATGAAAAAATGGCTTTTCGCTTTTCTGCTGGGTTTGTGTGCATCTTCGCTTATGGCGCAAACCACAATAACGCTTCATGCCGATTCTGTAAAGCAGACCATCAACAAGAACATTTACGGGCATTTTGCCGAGCACTTGGGGCATTGTATTTACGGCGGTTTTTATGTAGGCGACACGAGTAAGATACCCAATACGGCTGGCGTGCGCAACGACATCATTGCCGCATTGCGAAAGCTTAAAATTCCTAACCTGCGCTGGCCTGGTGGCTGTTTTGCCGATACGTATCATTGGAAGGATGGCATTGGTCCGAAAGACAAGCGCCCGACGATGGTGAACAAATGGTGGGGCGGTGTAACGGAAGACAACAGCTTCGGCACGCACGACTTTCTGAACATGTGCCAAGAGCTTGGTGCAGAACCTTATCTCGCAGGCAATATCGGCAGCGGCACTGTGCAGGAACTTGCTGATTGGGTGCAGTATGTCAACTTCGATGGTGCCAGCCCGATGAGCAATCTGCGCAAACAAAACGGGCAGGAGAAGCCTTGGCATGTGAAGTACTGGGGCGTGGGCAACGAAGCCTGGGGCTGTGGCGGCGAGATGCGCCCGGAATATTACGCCAACGAATACCGCAAGTACAGCGTGTTCATGACGGACTATAACAACGACATGATGAAAATTGCGTCGGGCGCCAACTCACGCGATTACAACTGGACAGAAACGCTAATGAAAAATTTGTCTGTCAACCAGGTGGGCGGTCTGGCACTGCATCATTATTCCGTGCTGGACTGGAATCACAAAGGACCGGCTGAGAACTTTAACGAAGACCAGTATTTCCACATCATTCAGCAGGCGCTGTTCATGGATACATTGGTGCAAAAACACAGTGCCATCATGGACCAATACGATCCGCAGAAAAAAGTAGCGCTCGTGGTAGATGAATGGGGCGGATGGTACGATGTGGAACCCGGCACCAATCCCGGTTTTTTATACCAGCAAAATACCATGCGCGATGCCATGATTGCAGGTGTTACGCTCAATATCTTCAACAATCACAGCGACAGGGTGAGAATGGCTTGCCTCGCGCAATGCGTAAACGTATTGCAGGCGGTTATTTTAACCGATAAAGAAAAGATGATTCTCACGCCAACCTATCATGTGATGGAGATGTATAACGTGCACCAGGATGCAAAGCTGTTGCCGGTAACGGTACAGACGAATGATTATGCATTCGGTAATGAAAAGCTGCCTGCGGTGTCTTGTTCTGCTTCCAAAGATTCAATGGGTCTCACGCATATTTCGCTGGTAAATATTGATTCGAAGAATGCGCAAACAGTAACGTTGAATGTTGACGGCGCGAAGTACAGCAATGTAAAGGGACGCATCTTGTCGTCTGCCAAATTGCAGGATGATAATACGTTTACCAATCCTGGTAAGATAACACCAAAAGCCTTTAATGGCGCGGCTTTGAAGGGTAACACTTTGAATGTAAAATTGCCGCCATTTTCTGTTGTTGTGTTGGAGTTAAAATGATGACTCATAACGCTGACAAGGTTTTAAACCTTGTCAGCGTTAGATGGTAATCTAAAATTTTATTGCATGATTCGTCATTTGATTATAATTCTTTGTTCCGTAAATGCACTTGTTTGTAACAGCATCTTTGCACAACAGACTTTAGCAGGCGGCAATCCCATCATCACCGATGTATATACTGCCGATCCGGCTGCTTTGGTAGTTGGCGATACGGTGTTTATATATACCGGTCATGATGAAGCCAAGCCACCGCATGAAGGCTATGTGATGCACGAATGGCTGTGCTTTTCATCTACCGATATGATTCACTGGACAAAGCGCGGCTCGCCGCTAAATGTAAAGGCTTTTACATGGGCAAGAGATGATGCTTGGGCTTCACAGGCGATAGAACACAACGGCAAATATTATTTCTATGCAGCCGTTGAGCACGACAGCACGCATCGCGGCAAAGCCATTGCTGTTGCGGTTTCTAACTCACCAACGGGACCGTTTGTTGATTCGCGTGGCTCTGCATTAATCACCAATGAAATGACAAGTCCGCAAAGCGGGATGATGTGGGATGACATAGACCCGACTGTCATCATTGACAACGGGCAGGCTTACCTGTTTTGGGGTAACCGCAAGTGTTATTTTGCAAAGCTAAAAGAGAACATGACAGAACTGGATGGCGACATTAAAGAGATTGAGTTGCCCAATTATACCGAAGCGCCGTGGATACATAAGCAGGATCGCTGGTATTATCTTTCGTATGCCTCCGGCTTTCCCGAAAAGATTGTGTATGCCATGAGCAAAAGCATTAACGGACCGTGGCAATACAAAGGCATTCTGAATGAACTTGCAGGCAATAGCAACACCAATCATCAGGCGATTATTCATTTTAAAGGGAAGGATTACTTTATTTATCACAACGGTGGCATTAACACTAATGGCGGCTCGTTCAGAAGATGCGTTTGCGTGGATCGTTTATACTACAATTCTGATGGTACAATGAAGCGCGTGGTAATGACAAGTGAAGGCGTGAAGTAGTGAAAAATGTTGTTTTGAAAGGATAAATATGTTGTCAAAATCAAATAACATAATCAAAGTTCTCGTCATTCCGCAATTGCCCTCGTCATTGTTTATCATGAATTACTTTTTAGAGGGTTTTATGCGGAGTCTGATGATTGTATGTTGTGCTTATTAGAATGTAGTAAAGTGTTTTACAACATTCTAACATTACCAAATTACTGTGATCGGATTCCGCACAAAGCAGCCAGCAGATTTGATTAAGTTACAGTCCGTTGTTGGCGGCAATTGCGGAATGACGAGTGCAAGAGCTTTGCCATAATTCGATTTTAAAGAAACAGTTAGCGATATAAAAAATAAGGAATCAGGTAATGAAAAAAACGATTTTAGTAACCACTGTTTGGGTAACATTAGTTATGACTGCGCAAGCACAGACAAAAGATGTCATCACGATAAACGCGGCGAAAGTAACCGCCGATATACAGCCGACCATGTGGGGTGTTTTCTTTGAAGACATCAACATGGGAGCCGATGGCGGCTTGTATGCCGAGCTGGTGAAGAACCGTTCTTTCGAGTTTAACATGCCGCTGATGGGCTGGAAAACGGAGGGTAGCAAAGTAAAGGAAGGCGACATGCTGGTGCTGAACCGGAAGGCAACCGACAGTGCCAACCCGCGTTACCTGCGCGTGAATGTGCATGATGCCAAGGAAGCCGGTGACATGAGCATCACCAATGAAGGCTTTCGCGGCATGGGAATCAAGCAAGGTTTGCGCTATGATTTTTCAGTACTATATAGTCAGGCACAGGCAGGTGTTACATTGCACATTGAGTTGCTTGATTCGACCAATAAAATAATTGGAAGTGGTGTGTTGAAACCTGCTGAAACTGGTGAAGGCTGGCATAAGGGAGAAACAAGTTTTAATGTGAACGCTACGGTGTCAAAAGCTAAAATGAAGCTTTGGTTTGAAGGCAATGGCATCATTAATCTTGATATTATTTCCCTTTTTCCATCTGATACCTGGAAAGGACGTAAAGGCGGGCTGCGTGCCGACATGGTGCAGCTTTTAGCCGATATGAAACCTGGCTTTATCCGCTTTCCGGGCGGCTGTATTGTAGAAGGACGCGAGCTGGCCACGCGTTACCAATGGAAGAAAACCATCGGCGATGTGGACAACCGGCAACTGCAGATTAACCGCTGGAATACAGAATTTGCCAACAAGCTGACGCCTGATTATTTCCAGACATTCGGGTTGGGCTTTTACGAATATTTCCAGATGGCGGAAGACATCGGCGCATCGCCTTTACCCATATTAAATGTGGGCATGGCCTGCCAGTTTAATTCGGCGGAACTGGTACCTGTTTCAGACCTTGATCCGTATGTGCAGGATGCGTTGGATTTAATTGAATTTGCCAACGGTGATGTAAAGACGAAATGGGGGAAAGTGAGGGCTGATATGGGACACGCGGCACCTTTTAACCTGAAGATGATGGGCGTGGGCAATGAAAACTGGGGACCGCAATACCTGGAACGCCTGAAGATATTTACCAAAGCCATTAAGACTAAATATCCTGATTTTAAGATCGTCAACAGCAGTGGCACTGATCCAAATGGAGATCGCTTCGATCTGCTGAATGATTCGCTGCGCCTGATGCACGCCGATTTGATTGACGAGCATTATTACCGTCGTCCCGAATGGTTCTTGCAGAATGCAAAACGTTATGATGCTTACGATAAGCACAGTTCTAAAATATTTGCCGGTGAGTATGCTGCGCAAAGCGATAAAACAGTAAGCGTTGATAACAAGAACAACTGGCTGACCGCGCTGAGCGAAGCCGCCTTTATGACCGGGTTGGAACGCAATGCCGACGTAGTTTACATGGCTTCCTATGCGCCCCTGTTTGCACACATTGATGCATGGCAATGGACACCCGATTTAATTTGGGTTGACAATCTTCGCTCGTATGGAACCACCGATTACCAAGTGCAGAAAATGTTTTCTTTAAACAAAGGAACCAGTGAAATCAGCATTTTGCAAAACGGCGACGTGGTGGCTGGAAAAGATAGTTTGTATGCGGCTGCCGCTATTGATAAAAACACAAATGAGCTGATTGTAAAATTGGTGAATGCATCTGATAAGCCACAGACAAAACAGGTAAATGTAGATGGTAAGAAACTGGCATCATCCGGCAAACTCATTACGTTGCAAAGCGATGATCTGAACACCATGAACAGCTTTGAAAATCCTATGAATGTGTCGCCGAAGGAAGAAACTATTTCTATCAAAGGCAAACAGGTTAACCTGACTTTAAAGCCATACTCGTTTACGGTGGTAAGAATAAAAATGATGTAATCACTTAAGTTTTACCGTATGAAAATAACACCTGCTATTCTTTTATACTTCTGTATGCTGCTTTGCCTGCAAAGCTTTGCGCAGCCTGCGTACAACGATACATTGCCCATTGTTCACGACCCCGTGATGATACGGCAGGATAGCACGTATTATATCTTTTGCACCGGCTGGGGCATCAATGCTTTTTCCTCAACCGACATGAAGCACTGGCGCAGGCAAAGCCCGGTTTTTGCGAAAGCGCCGGCGTGGGCGGTGCAGGCTATTCCTGATTTCAAAGGTCATATCTGGGCGCCGGATATCAGCTTTCATAACGGCCAGTTTTATTTATATTATGCGGTGTCTGCGTTTGGAAAAAACACATCTGCCATTGGCGTAGCCACCAACAAAACATTAGACACAGCATCGAAAAATTTTAAGTGGATTGACCACGGCAAATTAATACAATCAGTACCGAACCGTGATCTATGGAATGCCATTGACCCAAACCTGGTAACGGATGATAAGAACGAACCCTGGCTGGTGTTTGGTTCATTCTGGAACGGAATGAAACTCGTTAAACTAAGTAAGGATTTGTTATCAGTGGCGCAACCCGAACAATGGTACACTGTTGCCACACGCAAACGTGATTATATCTTGCCTGACAGCGTTGCGGGAGATGCTGCCATTGAAGGTCCTTTTATTTTTAAGAAAGACAAATTTTACTTTTTATTTGTTTCATTTGATTACTGTTGCCGCGGTGAAAAAAGCACATACAAAATGATGGTTGGCAGAAGTGAAAATGTATACGGACCTTATGTTGATAAAGATGGTGTTCCCATGAATCTTGGTGGCGGCTCAACGGTGCTGGAAGGCGATAAGAACTGGTTTGGCGTTGGTCATAATGCCGTGGTTAATTTTAATAATAAAGACTACCTGGTTTTTCATGGGTATGATGCAAAAGATGGGGGGAAGCCGAAGCTTCGGATTGAAGAACTAACATGGATAAACGACTGGCCTTTTGTCAGGATGAACCGGAATTAATAAGGATGTAACACTTTCAGAAGTTGAGTTGCATCGGTAAATATTTTATGGGAAGAAAACGACAAAATGAAATAATTGTAAAAAGTACACTTAAAAAATGAATTATCATTATCTTGCCTTCTTAATGCCTGTTGTATGAATAAAGACAATGCTTATGTAATCGGGGTTGATTACGGATCTGATTCGGTGCGTTCCATCATCGTGAATGTAGCCGACGGATATGAAGTTGCCGCTTCTGTTTTTTATTATCCGCGCTGGAAAGATGCCTTGTATAGCAACGCTTCCGAAAATCAGTTTCGCCAGCATCCGCTTGACTATATTGAAGGGCTTGAACACACTATCAAAGCGTGTTTGCAAAGTGCAGGAAAAGAAATAGCCGCCAACATCAAAGCTATCTCTGTAGATACCACTGGCTCCACGCCGGTTGCGGTTGATAAGACAGGTACGCCTTTGGCTTTATTGCCTGAATTTCTTCACAATCCCAACGCCATGTTTGTGTTGTGGAAAGATCATACTTCCACAAGAGAAGCGGCCGAAATCAACGAACATGCAAAGAAGTGGGACACCAATTATCTGCAGTATGTAGGTGGTATTTATTCGTCTGAATGGTTCTGGGCAAAGCTGCTGCATATTCTTCGTGTAGATGAGAGTGTACGCGAGGCTTGCTATTCGTGGGTAGAGCATTGCGACTGGATTCCTTTTTTGTTAACCGGCGGAACTGATGTTCACCAAATGAAGCGCGGTGTTTGCTCAGCGGGGCATAAGGCTTTATGGTCAGAAGCCTTTCAGGGTTTGCCACCCAATGAATTTTTCAACTCATTAGACCCGTTGCTCAATTGTTTTACATCGCGTTTGTTTACCGAAACTTACACATCCGATCAGGTAGTCGGAACCATTTCTACCGAATGGGCTGAACGCTTGGATTTACCTAACGATGTGGTGATTGGTGTCGGTGCGTTTGATGCGCATATGGGCGCAGTAGGCGGACAAATTGAGCCTTATCATCTGAGTAAAGTAATGGGAACTTCTACCTGCGATATGCTGGTCGCACCACCGGATGAAGTAGGCGATACGTTGGTAGCTGGTATTTGCGGACAAGTGAATGGTTCTATTATTCCCGGCATGATAGGAATGGAAGCGGGGCAAAGTGCTTTTGGCGATGCGTATGCGTGGTTTAAAAGTATTGCCGGCTGGGCAACCAATACATTCCTTCCTTCAACATCCATCGTTGATGAAAACACTGCCCGGTTGTTACAGCAGGAAATAAACGATAAGATTATTGTTGAGCTTTCCAAAGCCGCAGCTAATCTGGTGCTGCGTGAAGATGATGAGTTTGCTATAGATTGGTTTAACGGAAGACGAACACCAGATGCCAATCAATTGTTGAAAGGCGCTATCAGCGGGTTGAACTTAGGCACTACAGCGCCGCATATTTTTAAAGCTATTGCCGAAGCCACTTGTTTTGGCGCTAAGGCAATCGTAGAGCGCTTCCGCGAGCAAGGCATACCCGTAAAAGGATTGATTGGTGTAGGTGGTGTGGCTAAAAAATCTCCTTATATCATGCAGATGATGGCAGATGTGATGAACATGCCTATTCGCATTCACAAAAGCGAGCAAACCTGTGCTGCCGGTGCTGCCATGTTCGCTGCCACGGCTGCCGGTTTTTATACCAAAGTAGAAGATGCCATGCAGGCAATGGGACAAGGTTTTGATGCCGAATATCATCCTGATGACAACCGTGTTGCCATCTATGAAAAGCGTTATGAAAAGTATAAGCAGTTGGGAAAATGCATAGAAGAGTTATGAATGAAGCGTTACGAATGATAAATTATACAGAATACAAGTATTTCATCATTCGGCAACAGGCATTAGTCAATACAATTCATCATTTATAATTCATAATTAAATCATGTCTTACACATACATACAACAGGAAGCCTACGAAGCCAACATGCAATTGCCAAAGCTAGGCTTGGTGCTGTTTACTTTTGGCAATGTTAGCGCAGCAGACAGAAGTGCAGGCGTGTTTGCCATCAAGCCTTCCGGCGTTCCGTATGAAGAATTATCACCGGAAAAGATGGTGATTGTTGACTTTGAAGGCAACACGGTAGAAGGCAAGCTGCGTCCCTCTTCCGACACGCAAACTCATGCAGTGTTGTATAAGCATTGGGATGGCATCAATGGCATTGTGCACACGCATTCCACGTATGCAACGGCATGGGCGCAGGCGCTGCGCGACGTCCCAATTTATGGCACCACGCACGCCGACCATAATACGGTTGACATACCTTGTGCGCCACCGATGGATGACGCGATGATTCAAGGTAATTATGAATATGAAACCGGTTTTCAAATTATGAATTGCTTTGCCGAGCGCGGCTTATCCTATAAAGAAGTTGAGATGATTTTGGTGGGTAATCATGCGCCGTTTACCTGGGGAAAATCGGCCGATAAAGCCGTGTATAATAGTGCTGTGCTGGAGCAGATTGCGCAGATGGCTTTCATCACCGAAACGGTTAAAGCAGATGCCTTGCGTTTGAAAGATGCACTCATAAAAAAACATTACGACCGCAAGCATGGCGAAGGTTCTTATTATGGTCAGTAATAGTTGCATGCATTGAACTACGAAGTAGTAAAAAAATGAAGTAGCACAAAGAATAAGTAATAAATTTTCGTGGTTTATAAAGAGAATTTCTATGAAGCAAATCTTATTTTCTCTTTCACTGCTCATCGCAAGCAGTTTGTTTGCGCAGCAGAAAGATTACCTGGTTAAACCAGTGCCTTTTACAGCAGTGAAGTTAGACGATGCGTTCTGGTTGCCGCGTATTAAAATCAATCAAACAGTTACTATCCCGGCTTCGTTTGCGCGTTGCGAAAGCACCGGTCGCGTAAAGAATTTTGTGATGGCGGCTAACCACAGCGGTAAGTTCTGCACCACCTATCCGTTTGACGATACCGACATTTATAAAACCATTGAAGGTGCCTCGTATTCGCTGAGCCTGTTTCCCGATGCAAAGTTGGCTGCTTATCTTGATTCGCTCATTGCCATCATCGGTAAGGCGCAGGAGCCGGATGGTTATTTGTACACGGCACGCACCATTGATTCCTTGCATCCGCATCATTGGGCCGGCGCTGCGCGCTGGGTAGAAGAGCGCAACATGAGCCATGAACTTTATAATGCGGGTCATTTATATGAAGCTGCTGTGGCGCATTACACCGCAACCGGCAAAAAAACATTGCTCAACATCGCTTTAAAAAATGCCGACCTCGTTTGCGCCACCTTCGGTCCGGGAAAGTTGAGAGTTGCACCGGGCCATGAGATTGTAGAGATGGGTTTGGTGAAATTATATCGTGTAACCGGCAAGCCTGAATACCTGAGCACAGCGAAGTTTTTTATTGAAGCGCGTGGTTCTTACAAAGGCTACGACAGCACCAGCAAAGACCCGTTTAAAAATGGTTCTTACTGGCAGGATGATAAAGCGGTAGACAATCAAACCGAAGCCGAAGGTCATGCCGTAAGAGCCGGCTATCTGTATTCGGCTGTGGCTGATGTGGCGGCACTTACCGGCGATACGGCTTTGCTTCGCGCTATTGATGCGATCTGGAATAATTTTATTTCCACCAAGCTTTATGTGCAGGGTGGCGCAGGCGCTAAAGGCGACGGCGAACGTTATGGTGCCAATTACGAATTGCCCAACGAAACAGCTTACAACGAAACCTGTGCAGCTATTGCGAATGTGTATTGGAATCAGCGCATGTTTCAGTTGCACGGCGATTCAAAATACATAGATGTGCTGGAAAAAATCCTGTACAATGGTTTGATATCCGGTGTGGGTTTGGACGGCAAATCGTTCTTTTATACCAACGCGATGCAGATACAAAACAGCTTGTCGCATGTGGATATGGAAGCTTCGCGTTCGGGCTGGTTTGAGTGCTCGTGCTGTCCTACCAATCTCACACGTTTATTGCCTTCCATACCGGGTTATGTATATGCGCAGCAGGATGATAAACTGTTTGCCAACCTGTTTATCAACAGCCATACAACGCTTAGCATCAACGGAAAACCCGTAACCATCACGCAGAAAAATAACTATCCCTGGAACGGTGATTTGCAGTTTGTTGTTTCTCCTAAATCAACGCAGGAATTTTCTTTGTTGGTGCGCATTCCGGGCTGGGCACGCAACGAAGCTGTGCCTTCCGATTTGTATCAGTATGAAACCAAGAGTAGCAATAAAATAGATATTATTATCAATGGTAAGGCTGTTAATTACGCGATGCAAAATGGCTATGCCGTGTTACAGCGCGCCTGGAAAAAAGGCGATGTGGTAGAGGTAAAACTGCCAATGGATGTGCAGCGCGTGGTTGCAAACGAACAGGTAAAAACCGACATTGGCAAAGTGGCTTTGCAAAGAGGACCTATTATGTATTGTGCAGAATGGGCAGACAACGAAGGCAAGGCAGCTAACATTGTAATGCCCGCCAACACTGCATTTACAACGGAATACAAACCTGATTTATTGAATGGTGTCGTTGTTATAAAAAGCAGTGTGCCGGTGATAAAAATAGATGACGACGGACAAAAGATAAACACAGTTCAGCGGCCTTTTGTTGCCATTCCTTATTATGCCTGGGCAAACAGGGGCAAAGGCGAAATGCAGCTTTGGTTTCCTGAAAAAGTAAAGGATGTGGCGCTGATTGCGCATGAATAGGAAGTTGGTTTTTGAAAGAGAAATTTATACAATTAACGAGGTAAATAAAAAGGATGAATCATTTAAAACAGTTAGAACTTTGGTTTGTTACGGGAAGTCAGCACTTGTATGGCGACGAAACTTTGCGTCAGGTAGCCGAGCATTCGCAGCAAATCGCGAAGCACATCAATGAAGCGGCTAACATCCCGGTAACGGTTGTTTACAAGCCTACGGTAAAAAGCACCGAAGAAATTTATGCCGTTTGCGCCGAAGCCAACGTAGCCAAAAACTGCATTGGCATTATTGCCTGGATGCATACATTTTCGCCGGCCAAAATGTGGATCGGTGGTTTGAAGATTTTACGCAAACCGTTGCTGCATCTGCATACGCAGTTCAACCGCGACATACCCTGGAATGAGATAGACATGGACTTCATGAACCTGAACCAAAGCGCGCATGGCGACCGGGAGTTTGGCTTTATGGTAAGCCGCATGAGGCTAAGAAGAAAAGTTGTGGTAGGACACTGGCAGGATGAAACGGTATTGAAAAGCATCGAAACCTGGTCGCGCGCGGCAGCAGGATGGAACGATTGGCAGGGTGCGAAGTTTGCCCGCTTTGGTGATAACATGCGCTTTGTTGCCGTAACTGAAGGTGATAAAGTAGAAGCCGAACTGCAATTTGGTTATAGCGTTAACACATATGGCATTGGCGATCTGGTAAAAGTGATTAACGAAGTAAGTGATGCTGATGTGGTTAAGCTCTGCGAAGAATACGGCGATCAGTATAAGCTCGTTGACAGCCTTATTAAAGGTGGCGAGCGTTACAGCTCTTTGCAGGATGCCGCAAGAATAGAATTAGGGCTTCGCTACTTTTTACAGAACGGAAACTTTAAAGGCTTTACCGATACGTTTGAAGATCTGCACGGCATGAAGCAGTTGCCCGGTATTGCTACGCAACGATTGATGGCAGATGGCTATGGCTTCGGCGGGGAAGGTGACTGGAAAACATCAGCTCTGGTTCGCGCCATGAAAGTGATGGGCAGTGGCTTGCAAGGTGGTAATTCGTTCATGGAAGATTATACTTATCATTTCGAGCCGGGCAACAACATGGTGCTGGGCAGCCACATGCTGGAAATTTGCCCGAGCATTGCAAATGGCAAACCTTCATGCGAGATACATCCGTTGGGCATTGGCGGTAAAGAAGATCCGGTAAGACTTGTATTTAACGTCGCTGGTGGTGCGGCACTCAATGCCTCGGTAATAGATATGGGCAACCGCTTTCGTTTATTGGTAAACGAAGTGGAAGCACAAGAGCCGCAGCACGATCTGCCAAAGCTGCCCGTGGCGCGCGTACTTTGGAAAACCTACCCTGATATGCAGACGGGTTGTGCAGCCTGGATTTTAGCCGGCGGCGCACATCATACGGGCTATAGCCAGAACCTGACTTCTGAACACCTCGAAGACTTTGCTGACATGGCAAAGATTGAATACGTGCTCATTGGCAAGAATACAAATCTCTATAATTTTAAAAACGAGCTACGCTGGAGCGAAGTGTATTATCAACTCAATAAATAGAAAACACAGTTCGTATCTCAAAACAGTACGTTTATTTTCCTGCCGACCTGGTGACCTTTACCAAGGATAAAAGAGTATTTAAAAATTATATAGTTGATGGTGACGGTTTCTTATTCCGAATCGTTTACTTTGAGCCTCTGAATGACCAGCCATTGCAGTAACATTTATCATCTCACGATTGACTTTTTATGAATAAACTTCTCTTGCAGGACAAGCTCATCTTTATTGTTTACTTTATTATTGTTGCGAGTTACGGCTATTACATTTACCGCAAAAAAAAGAAAGCAGTCATGGATACGCACGACTTCTTTCTTGCGGAAGGTTCACTGACATGGTGGGCGATTGGTGCATCTCTTATTGCTTCCAATATTTCTGCCGAGCAATTCATTGGCATGAGCGGAAACGGCTTCTCTATCGGCGTTGCAGTGGCGGCGTATGAGTGGATTGCAGCAATAGCGCTCATCATCGTTGCAGTGTGGTTTATACCGGTTTACCTGAAGAATAAAATCTTCACCATGCCGCAGTTTCTGGAGACGCGGTATAACAAATCGGTGAGCCTAATCATGGCTATTTTCTGGCTGTTCCTGTATGTATTTGTCAATCTTACTTCCATCTTATTTCTTGGTGCTGTTGCCATCAATAACCTCACTGGCGGCGATGAAACCCAGTTTCATTTAATTGTCATTGCCTTGTCCGTATTTGCTGTGTTCATTACACTTGGCGGCATGAAGGTGATTGGTTTTACTGATGTCATACAAGTATCCGTTTTGATCATCGGCGGTCTTGCCACAACATACGTGGCGCTTACAGTGGTGAGTAAACAATTTGGCTACGGAGAAGATGCCATTGCCGGTTTTAAAGCGATGGTTGCTAATGCACCCGATCACTTCCACATGATCTTTGAAAAGCCGGGTCCCAACTCTTCTCAGCACGATATTAATAACTATCTTACCATTCCCGGCTTGCTGTCTTACGCAGCCGGCATCTGGATAGTGAACTTAAACTATTGGGGCTGTAATCAATACATCACACAACGCGCGCTGGGCGCGGATTTGCAAACGGCGCGCAAAGGAATTTTATTTGCCGGCTTCTTAAAATTGCTGATGCCGGTGATTGTAATGCTGCCGGGTATTGCCGCTTATGTGCTTCATCAGAAAGGATTGCTGCAAACCGAAATGATGGCAAACAGCAAGAATGGAGAAATCGTTTCTGACAATGCTTATTCAGCCATCTTAGGCTATTTGCCGAACGGACTAATTGGCTTATCGCTTGCTGCTTTAACGGCAGCTATTGTAGCTTCGCTGGCGGGCAAAGCCAATAGTATTTCTACCATTTTTACCTTAGATATTTATAAGAAGTACATTAAAGCGGATGCCGATGAAAAGAAGCTGGTGTGGACAGGACGCATCACCATTTTAGCCGCTTTGTTTGTATCAATTTTACTTACCTGGAAAGATGCGTTGGGCATTGGTGGCGAAGGCGGTTTTACGTTCATTCAGAAATATACCGGCTTTATCAGCCCCGGTATTTTCGCCATTTTTATTCTTGGCTTTTTCTGGAAGCGAACTACGGGTGCAGCGGCTGTGGCTGGTGTGATCGTAGGCTTTCTCTTGTCTGTGCTGTTTAATGTATTTGCACCCCGTTGGTTTGGTCCTGATACGCTCTTTTACACAGCTTATAAAAACAGCGCCGGCGAATACGAAATTCCGTTTCATATCTGCATGGGTCTTGCCTTTGGGTTTACAATTGTGCTGATGGTGATAATGAGTCTTGCGGGTCCGAAGATTAATCCGAAAGCATTTGTGTTAGACAAAGGCATGTTTAAAGTGCAGCCGGGCACACTGGCGATGATTGTAATTACGCTTTTGGTTATCTCACTGCTGTATGTAAGATTCTGGTAAGTCGTAAAACAACTACAACTTACAAACAAGATTCTCAGTCTTTATTATTTTACATTCCAGATGCCGCCTTCATATGAAGGCGGCATTATAATTATTTTGAGTGCAATGAAAGGGGAGATAAATTTGTAAACCGATTACCTTTTTACTTCTATGAAAGCAAGCAGCAATGGCAGTCCTGTACAACAGATTGCAGAATACGACCAATACAGCCGTTTTTTACTGGCGGTAGATTGTATCATTTTTGGTTTTGATGGTCAGGTATTAAAAGCCCTTTTTGTAAAGCGTGCCTTTAACCCGGGTATGAACAAGTGGTCGCTGATGGGCGGTTTTGTACAGGAACAGGAAGGTGTGGAGGAGGCGGCTTCGCGCATCTTAAACCAGCTTACAGGGCTTAGCAATATTTATATGGAGCAATTGCATTGCTTCGGCGATATAAGCCGCGATCCAGGCGGACGCGTGATCTCCGTAGCTTATTTCGCGCTTATCAACATTGCCGATTACAGCGAGGAAATGATGAAAGAGCACAATGCCAAATGGTTTGAATTAAACCATATCCCGGCTCTTGTTTTCGATCACCGCGATATGGTTTTGCTGGCAAAGGAAAGGCTGCAGCAAAAGATTGCCAACCATCCTGTCGGCTTTGCTTTGTTGCCCAATAAATTTACATTGCGCCAATTGCAAACGTTGTACGAAGCCATCAATGAAACCGAACTGGACAAGCGTAATTTCACCCGCCGCATCCTTGATCTTGGTATTCTGAAAAAGCTGGATGAAAAGGAGCGGGGTACTTCTAAAAAAGGCTCTTTTTATTTTGTATTTGACGAAGCGAAATACAAAAAGCTGGATAAGGAAGGCATTAAATTGTTATAAGCCGCGGATGCGTGTTCTCATCAATTGCGCATTTGATTTTGTTTCGTGAATTTTATTCTCACCGAAGCTTCCATTTCTTTCCTATAGCAGTATTCTCTTTGGTTGTTTAAAAGAAGTTTTATTTTGAATGGAGTCAATAACTGCTCTGTGTGAATCATCTTTTAAACGGAATAACAAGAGGAGCGAAGACCGTAAAAGTTAGTATTTTGGTTAAGTAAAAATGGTGTACAGTAAGTGAGTAAATAAACAACATGAAAAGAGTTCCATTGTTGATTTTTCTTTCAATAGCAACAACAGCGCTGTTCGCTCAGAAAAATGACATACCTCATCTTGAAAAAAAAGGGAATAATACTCAACTCATTCTGCAGGGGAAACCTTTTTTAATCTTAGGTGGAGAGTTGCATAACTCAAGTACATCCGGTGCGGTTTATATGCGGCCTGTGTGGGAGCAAATAAAAAGAAAGAATGCCAATACTGTAATCGCGCCTGTTTACTGGGAGTTGCTTGAACCGCAGGAGGGGCATTTTGATTTTTCATTGGCAGACAGTATGCTTGCGGGAGCCAGAAAACAAAATCTGCACCTGGTGATCTTATGGTTTGGTTCGTGGAAGAATGGATACTCTATGTACGTTCCGTCATGGATAAAAGCCAACAGTGATAAATACGTAAGAGCTAAGGATAAGGATGGTAAAAGCCTGGAACAACTCTCTACATTTTGTAAGGCAACAGCAGAAGCAGATGCCCGCGCTTTCAAAGCTTTAATGAAACATATTCATGATGTGGATGCCAGGCAACAAACCGTCATCATGGCTCAGATTGAAAATGAAGTGGGATTGTTCTATACGCCACGTGATTACAGCGAAGCAGCAGATAAAGCCTATAATAGCGCTGTTCCCGGTGATTTGCTGCAATACATGATTTCTCATAAAGGAAAATTGCAGCCCGAACTTGACAGTGCATGGAAAATGGGCGGCTATAAAACTTCGGGTACCTGGGAGGAAGTCTTTGGTAAAAGTACGGTTGATGAAAAAAACTGGCAAACACTTTCTTACTTAACTGAAGAGCTGTTTACCGTTTATCAGTATGCAAAATATATGGGTAAAATTGCAGCAGCAGGAAAGGAAAGTTATCCAATTCCAATGTATGTAAACGCCTGGCTGAAGCAACAAATGACACCTATGCCCGGAAACTATCCTTCCGGTGGGCCAACGCCACATACTTTAGATATTTGGAGAGCTGTGGCGCCTTCTATTGATTTAATTGAGCCGGATATTTATGTGCCCGATGTTACCTATACAATCGGGCAATATCATCGTCAGGGCAATGCCATATTCGTTCCTGAAATACGACCCGGCATCCGGTCGGCTAATGAAGCTTTCTGGATACTCGGTGAACACGATGCCATGGGCGTTTCTCCTTTTGGCATTGATGATAGTAAACCTGAAGATGATCCTATCACCAAAACATATGCTGTACTAACGCAGGTAAAGGATTTGATCATTCAACATCAGGGCACTGGAACAATGAAAGGTATATTAGTAGACACTATAAATCGTAACCAGGAACTTGACCTTGGCGGTTATCATATTAAAGCCCGGTTAGGCAGTGGCTCTATGGCCGAACTTGCCGGATTCAGCATTGGGGAAAAGAAAGCCAATGTTGCAGGTGGTATCCTTATTCATACAGGCATGGATGAGTTCATTGCAATTGGTAAGGACTATACGCTAACATTTACTCCAATACAAGATGATGGAAAAGCAATAGATGTTGACTATTTCGAGGAAGGAACTTTTGTAAACGGAAAATGGATAACTACGAGAAGATTGAATGGTGATGAAGGTGCCGGCGGTGGTGATTATGGTTTTGGGTTCAAAAAAGGAAACTATGGAATGATAAGATTTAAACCACCATCTACAGGTGATTACAGTATTGTAAGATTTAAAATGTACAGGTATTGGTAAATAAATGGCATTCTTATAAACACTCAAAATCAAACAAAATATGAAACAGTTCAAATCACTTCTCGCAGGATTATTCTTTTTGTTATTCGCATTCACAGCAAAAGCCCAATCCACCGGTGCCGACTATTTTGCCGGCAAATGGAATATGCTGGTAAAAGGCACGCCGGGCGGCGATTCTAAAATGGTGTTTGTATTGGAAAAGAAAGACTCTACTCTTACCGGCAGCCTGCAGGATACTACGGGCAAAGAAATAACGAAGATGGATAAAGTAGAAGTAAATGGAAACACAGCCACCGTATATTTCAATGCGCAGGGTTATGATGTGAATGTAGTAATAAACAAAAAAGATGAAGACCACGTTACCGGCAGCTTGCTGGGCATGTTTGAAACCGAAGGGGAAAGAGTGAAGGCAAAGCTGAATAATTAATATTCAGTTGCAATGAAATTAGGGCTGCAGTATTAGTTCCCTATTAATCACTCGTAACCCGCAAACTCACCACTCACTGTTCACTTTTAGTAAGGTGAAGGGCTTACGCAGGTCCAGCCGCCATCAACAATTAGGCTTTGCCCGGTGATGTGACGTGAAGAAGGCGATATTAAGAATATGGCTGCATTGGCAATGTCTTCCACGGTGGCGGGCTTGCCCATAGGTGTGATGCGGCTCCACGTGTTAATATACTCCTTGTCTTCACAGGTGCGCTCGGTAAGAGTGGCGCCCGGCGCAATAGCATTAATAGAAATTTGGTAAGGCGATAATTCAACCACCAGTGTTTTGGCAAGCATTTCTAGGGCAGCTTTGGTGATGCCATACGCAGCTAAATCTTTATGTGCCTGGTGTCCGGTAACGGATGACATTAATAAAATGCTTCCGCCGCTGTGCTGTCCTTTCATTTGCAGGGCAGCGGACTGAGCAAGAAAAAAACTGCCACCAATGTTCAGGTTCATCACGCTCCGGAGATCTTCGGATTTATAGGTGAAAAAATCTCCGAACAAGGTGATGCCTGCATTGGCAATAGCGATGGTGAGCTTGCCCCATTCTTTCACGGCTTCGTTTACCATCCGCTCTACAAACGATGCATCAGAAGCATCACCGGCAAGCGCTTTACATTTTCCAAAAAGGGATAGTTCTTCAGCTGCTTTTGTTGCCAGTGCTTCATCCACATCATTCAGCAATACGCTGGCTCCTCTTTGGCACAGCTCTTTCGCAATCCCAAAGCCAATGCCTTGTCCGGCACCGGTTATAATGGCTACTTCATTTGAGAAATCGTTGCCCATTCTTTTTGGTTTTGTGATGCAAATAAGTGTGGTAATGAGTATCCTCTTCATTAAGAGGATACGTTCACTTTGCGTTAAACATCGCCGCATTTGCGGAACAACGTTTTCAAGTAAAGCATGGTGAAACAAATCAAACCCAACTCACTTCTTCCCATATTTTGCCACTCTTGCATCTTTGATTATGCCCTTCCAGTTCAGCCCGAAAGCAAAATCATAAAGGTGTCCCTCACTATCGCGGTGCGGGATCATATCCTGTGGCACATCTTCCTGTTGGGTTTCTACGGTGTGCATGTCGGCAGGCATTTGCAGAGGCAATAATCCCGAAGGTTCTGCAGCGCCGGAGAGAATGTCAATCAAGGCTCCATCCTGCACGCCAAACGAAACCAGAAGCCCATCAATCTTCGATTCAAACTCCGATACCACGGCAGGGTTGGTTAAGTTCAGGCACACAATCACCGGCTTGCTTCCCATAGCGGCTTTGGTGTCAAGTATAGACTTCAGATCGGCAGCATTGGATGCGGTTACGGTCTTGCCTTTATAAGAGCGGTTGGTAATGGTAGAATCCACCACCGGATCGCCGGCGGCAATGCTCCGCTCCCGTGCATCAGTAGCCGTGTAAGCGCCATATTGCAGGCTGATGGGAACATAGCCATTTCCATCGTTTTGCCGGTCGTCTTTGCTGTAGCCTACGCCACCATTGGGTCCATTTACAAATACAAGTGCAACATCGGCTTTGGCAGGATTCTCTGTTACGTTGAAATGTTTTTTTACGATGTCTATGTTCACCGGGTATTCAATGCGCTCAGGTGTGATGTTGCCAAACCAATCGCGCGCAGCAGGTACGGTGCGTTTGGGGATGTACACCGTTTTTGTTCTGGCCAATGGCAATATGCTGCCTCTGTTCTTTAGCAGTACAATAGATTTTATTTGCGCTTCATAGCCTGCTTTCATGAAGGCTGCATTGCCCACAATCTTCACCGATTCGGCCGGGTCTATATAAGGATTTTCAAACAAGCCTACCCTGAAAATATTGCGCAGCAAACGCACGGCAGATTGCTCGAAACGCTGACGCATGAAGGCTTCACCGTGTTCTTTCACGCCCATTGCGTAAGCTTCCAACACAGGTTTTGCATCGTTGTTGCCGCCAAACTGGTCAACCCCTGCCATCAGCACTTTGTAATGTCGCTGAGCAACATTTAGCTTTTCGGCACCCCAGGATTTACCTGCAAATACATCCGGCGTTTTACCTTCGTCTGCCGTCACCAGCCAGTCGGTGCACACTACGCCATCATAGCTATATTTGTTGCGCAGCAGATCGGTAACGAGATACTTGCTATAGCCATTGCCCACATTCTCGCCATACTTTGTGTCTCTGCCATAAGAGATAGTATAATAAGGCATTACCGCTGCCGCCATTTTTGTTTTGCCATTTAGTTTGAATGCACCATCCACAAAAGGCATTAGTTGTGTTTGAAAGTTATTGCCCGGATATACTGCGAATTTACCATAAGCAAAATGTGCATCGCGACCGCTTTCCTCGGGTCCGCCGCCGGGCCAATGCTTCACCATTGCATTCACAGTATGATAGCCCCAACCTTCTTTAATTTCAGCATTACCGGAAGAGGTTTGGAAGCCATCTATGTAAGCCCTTGCCATGTCGGTTGCGAGCTTTGGATTCTCACCAAACGTGCCATTGAAGCGGCTCCAGCGCGGCTCGGTAGCAAGATCAACCTGTGGTGATAAAGCTGTGGCAATACCCAGCGCGCGGTATTCCTGCGCAGCCGTTTGCCCGAATTGCAACACGATATTTGGATCGAAGGTGGCGGCCAAACCAATAGATTCCGGCCACATAGAAATGGCGCCGCCGGAGCCTAAATTGTATTCCGCGTTCGCTACCACGGCATTGCGCGGGTCGGAACTGTTGTTGGCAGGAATGCCCAGTCCCAAACCTTCTACATAAGCCTGCACATTGTTGTTCCATCGTGCGGCTACTTCAGGGCTTTTTACGCGTGTTACCAGCACATGCCGAAGGTTGTCTTCCTGTAGGAATTTTTTTTGCTGATCGCTGAGATCATACGGCTGCAAGCCGCTGGAGTCAATAGGTCTGCCTCGGTAAGTGCCTGCACCAAAACCTTTGGAAGCTGCGGGTATAGACTGGTGTGCGCTGTAAAGCATTAGTCCCGCAATCTGTTCAATACTCATTTTGCCGGCAAGGTCTTTAGCTCTGGCGTCAACCGGCAGGCGCCAGTCTTCATATGGGTCGAGCTTGCCGTTTTTATTCAGGTCTTTAAATTTCAGGTTATCAATGGTAAGAATCGTTATACCTGAGGATGGCGAATAGCCAAGTGCAGGACCGTTGGTATTGGTTACTATTTTAAAATCGGTGCTGCTTTGTGCGTGGCTGCTGATGGCAATCATAAGGAGCAGTCCAGTGGTAAATAGATGGTGGCAATATCCTTTCATACGTTAGAGATTAATGCAATGGTTAGTGTATTTGTTACTGTAACAACAGGATAAAAGTACAAGCTAAAAGGGTGTTTCCCTTTGAAATCATTGAAACCTGTTGCTACGTCACCTCCGCAACAGGAAAGGTCTTCCATCAATCTCCGATTGCCACACATAAACTATGGATTGCCTCCAGTGAACCACGGATTGGAGGCAATGAATCAAAGATGGCTACTTATAAACCAAAGATCGGGGGTTGTAAAGCGAGGATCACTGAAAATAAACCTCAGATTGCCTTTTAAAGGCAACGGTCTCATTTTTTGTGATGCACACCTTAATCGAGGAAATGGGTAAATAAAAAAGTCTTTGCAGCAATGCAAAGACTTGAGTCGGGATGACAAGATTCGAACTTGCGACCCCACGCCCCCCAGACGTGTGCGCTACCGGGCTGCGCTACATCCCGAAATTCCTTGTGTAAAAGGGCTGCAAATGTAAAAGGCTTTTTATGAAAATCCATTTATCTTGCGCCAAATTTTGCGGCCTCGCATGAATATCCTGCTTAAGAAAATTATTATTGCTGATCCTCAATCCATCTATAACGGCGCGGTAAAAGATATTTTCATCAGAGACGGAAAAATTTCAGCCATCGCAGACAATATTTCAGACCCGGCAGATATTCTTTTTCAGGGCGATGGTTCCACTTTTCTTTCACCCGGTTTTGTTGACCTTTTTGCTCAATTTGATGATCCGGGTTTTGAGCATAAAGAAACACTGGAATCTGGCGCTGCGGCGACTGCAGCAGGTGGTTATACGCAGGTATTGACGGTGCCGAACACAAGTCCGTTCGTATCGAACAAAAGTGGTGTTGAATACATTGTTCAGAAAACGAAAGACCTACCTGTGAAAGTAAGGCCTTTGGGCGCAGTTACAAAGAACGGCGAAGGCAAAGAACTGGCAGAGATGTATGACATGTATAGCAGCGGCGCCGTGGCCTTCACAGATGGTTTGCAGCCGGTGCAGTCAGCGCAGATCCTGCTGAAAGCATTGCAGTATGTGAAGTCGTTTGATGGCGTGATTATCCAGATGCCGGTAGATAAAAGTATTGGTGCCGGCGGCCTGATGAATGAAGGCATTGTCTCAACGCAACTGGGTCTGCCGGGCATACCGGCGGTTGGTGAAGAGCTGATAATAAAACGAGACATTGGTTTGTTGCAATATACGGGCAGCCGGCTGCACATCACAGGTGTATCTACTGCTAAAAGTATAGAACTGATTAAAGAGGCAAAGGAAGCAGGACTGAACCTTACCTGCAGCGTAACGCCTTATCACCTGTATTTCTGCGATGACGATTTGAGAGCATACGATACCAACCTGAAAGTGAACCCGCCATTGCGAAGCAAAGAAGACCGGGAAGCCTTGCGCAGTGCGGTGTCGGATGGAACGGTAGATTGCATTGCCACACATCATTTGCCGCAGCATTGGGACGATAAAGTATGTGAATTTGAATACGCTAAAAACGGAATGATTGGTTTGCAAACGGGTTTTGCAATTGTTCAATCCTTGTTTCCGCAATTGAATATAGATAGGTTAATACAGTTATTTTCTTTAAATGCAAGAGCTATTTTTAATTTGCCATCTTCGAAGATAGAAGAAGGCAACTGTGCAGACTTTACTTTGTTCACAAAGGAAGAACAAACTCTGTTGACAAAGGATAGCCTACGAAGCAAATCAGCTAACACGCCTTTTCTAAATGTGTCTTTAGGAGGAAAAATAAAAGGTATTATTATCAACGGAACATTCAATTAATCTATATGGAAAAGAAACCTCTTACACCGGTTGCTGCCGGTTTAATCATCGGGCTTACTTCTGTGGTACTCTTTCTGGTGTATTATTTTACGGGAATTATTTTTCAGCAAGGCGTAATGGCATGGTTACCGCTTGCTGTTTTTGTGGTGCTGATTATTGTTTTCATCATCCAGTGGAGCAATGCAAAAAACAATTTTGTAACGTTCGGCAATTGCTTTGGGTTTGGCTTTAAAGCGGTTTGTATCGCCACGCTTATCTCATTCTTTTTTGTGCTTGCTTTTATCTACCTATCTCCTGAATACAAAGATCAGATGTTAAGGGCGATGAAAGATAACATGCGCCAAAATAAGCAGGTGACGGATGAGCAGGTGGAAGCAGGAATGGATATGGTGAGCAATCATTTTATGCTGATAACTTTAGGCGGCAGTCTGGCAGGAAATTTATTTTTTGGAACCATTGCTGCTTTAATTGGCGCTGCCATTGCCAAGAAAAAACCTTTCGATCCTTTTACACAGACTAACCAAGTTGGTGAACCTCAGCCATGAACATTTCTGTTGTTATTCCATTATTAAACGAAGAAGAGTCTTTACCTGAATTGAGTGAATGGATTGCGCGCGTGATGCAGGCAAACGGTTACTCTTATGAAGTGATTATGGTAGATGATGGCAGCACCGATAGTAGCTGGAATGTGATTGAAAATCTGTCTCAGGAAAACAATTGTTTCAAAGGCATTAAGTTTCAACGTAACTACGGAAAATCCGCGGCTCTCAATGAAGCGTTCCATGCAGCAAAAGGCGATGTGGTCATTACCATGGATGCCGACATGCAGGATTCGCCGGATGAAATTCCGGCTTTGTATAGCATGGTTATTAACGATGGCTACGACCTGGTGAGTGGCTGGAAAAAGAAGCGATACGACAATACCGTTACCAAGAACCTTCCTTCCAAATTGTTCAATGGCGTAAGCCGTGTTGTCACCGGCATCCCGCTTCACGATTTTAATTGCGGGCTGAAGGCTTATCGTAACCGCGTGGTGAAAGGCATTGAAGTGTACGGTGAAATGCACCGTTATATTCCGGTTATTGCCAAGTGGTCAGGGTTTAAAAAAATAGGGGAAAAGGTAGTGGAACATCGGCCCCGGAAATATGGCGTAACGAAGTTTGGGCTGGAGCGTTTTGTGAATGGTTTCCTCGACCTTGGCACTATTATGTTCGTCAGCCGGTTCAGTAAAAAGCCTATGCATTTTTTTGGCTTGTATGGAACGCTCTGTTTCTTTATCGGCTTCATCATGATTATTTATTTATTCATTGCCAAGTTATCTGACAATGAGTTCAACCTTACTAACCGCCCTGCTTTTTATATCGCATTGGTGGCAATGATTATCGGTATGCAGTTATTCTTGTCAGGCTTTGTGGCAGAGCTGATCTCGCGCAACTCTATCGACCGCAACAATTATCTTGTAGAAGACACTGTTGGCATTCGCTAAGCTTAGTTCTATTGTAATGTATGAGCCAGTCAATCGTTATTTTGGGTCCTGCCTATCCCTTGCGTGGCGGCGGTATGGCTACCTTTAATGAGCGCCTGGCAAGACAGCTTCAAGGAGAAGGCAACAGCGTAACGATCTATACCTTTTCACTTCAATATCCTTCTTTCCTTTTTCCTGGCACCTCACAATATTCTACTGAAGCAGCACCGACTGGTCTTAACATTCAGGTGAAAGTCAATTCCGTCAATCCCTTCAACTGGATTAAGGTAGGAAGGGAATTAAAGAGGATGAAACCCGACATCATCATTGTCCGTTACTGGCTGCCTTTTATGGGTCCTTGTTTAGGAACAATATTGAGAATTGCCCGGCAAAATCATCGTACCAAAATCATTTGCATTGCCGATAATGTTATCCCGCATGAGCATCGCTTGGGTGATAAACCCTTTACTACATATTTTGTAAAACCGGTGGATGCCTTCATTACGATGAGCGATAAAGTATCGTGCGATTTGAAAACATTTACCCAAAAGCCTGCGGTGCAAACGCTGCATCCGCTATATGATAATTTTGGTGAACCGCTTTCTAAAGAAGAAGCAAGGAGACATTTGAATATCCAAACTGATGGTAAACTGATTTTATTTTTTGGCTTCATCCGTAAATACAAAGGGCTTGATTTATTGCTAGATGCCATAAGTATTTTGAAACAGAAAAATACCGAAGTCCATTTGTTGATAGCCGGCGAGTTTTACAACAATAAGGAGGAATACGAAGCACAAATTTTAAAACTCGGTATTCAGGATTCTTTGATTCTGCGAACTCATTTTATTCCCGACAGCGAAGTGCGGTACTATTTCAGCGCTGCCGACTTTGTGATTCAGCCTTATCGCAACGCCACGCAAAGCGGCGTTACGCCCCTGGCTTATCATTTTGAAAAACCAATGCTGGTAACGAATGTAGGCGGGTTGCCTGCCATGGTGCCGGATGGGAAAGTAGGTTTGATAGCCGAGCCGGATGCAGCAGATATTGCCCGAAAAATTGAAGCACTTTATCAACTTGGCGAAGCTTTTTTTTTACCACAACTGAAAGCAGAAAAACAAAAGTATAGCTGGCAAAACTTTACCAAGGCGATTTATGATTTAGCGAATGCGATAAATAAAACAAGTCGTTAACAGCGAAATAAGTTTGGATAATTGCGCTGTTTGGCTACCTTTGCCGTCCGAAAAAAATTACTGATATGGCAAGAGTATGTCTGGTTACGGGTAAGAAACCGATGGTGGGTCACACGGTATCGCATTCCAATATTAAGACCAAGCGCCGCTTTTTACCCAACCTGCAAACGAAGCGTTTTTTCTTTGCAGAGGAAGATCGCTGGATTACTTTAAAAGTTTCTACCGATGCCATCCGCACCATTAACAAAAATGGTTTGGCTTCAGTAGTAAAAGATTTGAGAGAAAAAGGAACAAAAATTTAATTATCATCTTATAAATTATTGCTGCAATGGCAAAGAAAGGCAACCGCGTTCAGGTGATATTGGAGTGTACGGAACAAAAGACAACTAGCGTTCCGGGCACCAGCCGCTACATTAGCACCAAGAACAAAAAGAACACGCCGGAGCGTATTGAACTGAAGAAATACAATCCGAATCTGAAAAAAGTAACCGTTCACAAAGAAATTAAATAGTCATGGCAAAAGCAGCTTCTAAAAACGCGAAGATTAAAGATACCAAAGCCGCCGCTGAGTCGAAGAACTGGACGAAAGTAATTAAGGCGGTTCGCAGCCCCAAAACCGGCGCTTACACATTCAAAGAACAAATTGTTCACAAGGATAAAGTGAAGGATTTTCTGGCTGAGAAATAACTGTTTCTGTCTTATTGAATTGAATAAAAGCTTTCACTCCAGTGAAGGCTTTTGTTGATTATAGAATGCCTGAACCGTGGTTTATGAGATGAGTTGGGACTTGTGGTATAAGAGTGACTGCAAAACAGCCAATACAAATAACAGCCATTTTGAACCAGAAGCTAGTAACTCCGATGGAACATCGTTGCGTCGCACTCTTCAACGCCTTGTTATCAATTGAGCTTTACCGAAGCGAGTAATAGCTAACTGAAGTACAAGTTATCATCACAATGTAAGCTAATCAAGCACAAACTATTTTCAGCTCTTCAGTTTCCGGTATTTTCATCTATTCAATCCCGGTTAGGATCTAAGCCTTATATAACCACTTTCCATCCACTAAAGTTCCCAATATCATTGAAGGATCAGCAGTATAAACAATCGCTGATAAAAGATGTTGAAGGCCAGCTTGCTGAAGCAAAGGTTGTTTTGTATCGTACACAACCGCATCCAATGGCTGACCAATAGCAAAATAATCCGTTGCAGTATTACCCATTGCTTTTGTACCGGCGAAAAAAGTTTTGTTGATGAGCGTTGATGCACCATCAGCAAAGGTGTTTCGCTTGTGGCGGGTTAAGCGTTGTGCATAATCGAGCCAGCGCAAGTCTTCCAGCGGATTCAAACTAATATGGCTGTCGGTTCCGATGCTCCAGTTGCCGCCCGCACCGGTAAAATCGGGCAGGCGAAAAATGCCATCGCCTAAATTGCCTTCAGTGCCGGGACACAAAACTATGTTGGCATTGCTGGCAGCTAAGCGTTTTACTTCCTCATCGTTTAAGTGCGTGCAATGCACAAGGTGAAAGCGTTCATTTAAAGGTAAATTATCCAGTAGCCATTCAACGGGTCGTTTGGCTAAGTAAGAAAGGCTGCGTTCCACTTCTGCTAACTGCTCAGCTGCATGAAGATGAAAGGGTAACTCTTTTGGTCCTTGTTCGAACGCCTTTATTATGTCTTTGGCTTCAACCGCACGAAGCGAATGAACACCAAAACCAAGCTTCGCTTTGTTGTAATGACTGACAGCGGCTTTGGTAGCTTCCAACAATCTGAAAAAATCATCGATTGTAGATGAGATAAACCGTTTTTGCCTTTGCTGAGGCGCTTTTCCAAAATCTCCTTTCCGGTACCAGACAGGAACCAATGTTATTTTAATACCGGCAGTTTGCGCAGCAGCGATCAGCCGTTCGCCCATCTCTGCGATATTGTTATATGGCTTGCCATCCTTGTTATGATGCAGGTAATGGAACTCTGCCAGCGATGTATAACCATTGCGAAGCAAATGCCGGTATAGGTTGGTGGCAACGCTTTCTACATCATCCGGCGTAAAGGTTTCGGCGCATTGATACATGGCTTCGCGCCAGCTCCAGAAATCATCGCTGGCGCCTTCCGCATGCTGCTCTGCAGTGCCTGCCATAGCATATTGAAAAGCGTGCGAATGCGCATTCTGAAAGCCAGGTACAGCAGCACCGCTGATGCTTTCTATCGAAACATTTTCTTCCTGCGGTAATTGATCAGACAGGTATCGAATGATGCCTTGTTCATCAATACCAACATAAGCAGGGCTCAGCCACTTGTCTTTTAGCAGTAAAGAATAAAAGGAGAAATATTTCATGCAAGCGTATTTGTAGCTGCGTATGCAATGTTAGCGGCTTTGATTAATGAAATAATAAGCATAAACAACCGGACATAAAAAAGGCCTGCCCTAAAAAGAGCTGGCCGTTGCTAACCTATGAAAAACACCAAGTTAATTCTACGTTGTGTGGCAGTTATCCATTTTTCTTCATCCTCTGTTGCCTCTGCTGCAATGGCTGCCGGTTATTGTTGTTTGCGTTGGGGTGGCGATTCCGCCATTCTTCTACCATCTTTTTTCTGAATACCATTTCCGATGCAAATACTCTGTTTGCCCTGTCATCAGATCCTACTACCTTTCTAAAATTGTCTTTATACTTCTTACGGACGTTTACAATGGCTTCCTGTTGTTTCACTACATCTCCTGCATTGTCTTTCCGTGCTCTTCTGATTTCCTGAAGATAATTGTTATAAACCGGCCAAAACTTCTGGGCTTCTTCTGGTGATAGCTTTAACTGGTCAGTCATATAAGCCATCCGAACTGCCTTTATATCATCGCTTTCGTTATCTCCATCGTCTTGCGCAGCACAAAAATAACCATGTAGCAACAAAAAAAACAGTATAAATAGAGTTTTGGTCATATTTAATGTGATTTTAAATCCCTTTAATATTTTTTTCATCGCTGTCGTCATTTTCGTTCAAGTAATTTTCCAGTTCGTTATCACTTACATTATTAAGCATCAGCTTAAAAAGGCTTTCGCCATCTATCACTCCATTCTCTTCCTGCGCGGCAGGAAGTACATCTATATCCTGCGCTGTATTATCTAAATAATCAGAAAGATCTTCGTCACTTACTTTAGCCAATGCCTGTGTATAATTTTTCTGTATTGGGCTGCCTTCCTGATTTGCAAACAAGATAACGCCCAAAGCAATTGCACCGGCTACAACAGCCGCAACAGCATAAGAAAACCAGGTTTTGGTGCGGTTCATTTTTACTACAGCTGCCGATTTTTTTACAACCGGTATCGTCATCGTAAATGAATCAAAGTAACCCTCCGGCACTTGGTAAACATTTCTCTTGGAAACAAGGTTTAGCAACGGCTCAATGTCTTCCAGTTCTTTCTGCACTTCGCTTTGCGCAGAAGCATTCTTTACTCTTGCCAGCACCGCATCAGCAAGTCCATCAAAATAATTTGAGGGTGGCGCAGATAACGGCATATCTGTAACTAAAGGCAAATGCACTTTTGCCATAATGTCTTCTGCCAGTCCATCGAAGTAATCCGCTGGGGCAGTGTATGTATTGATGCGCCTGATGTTTGCTAGTTCATCGGGCAATTCGTTCGGTTCCATATTCGTCTCCTCTGATTTCATTTTAACAACAAATTACGACACAATCTATTATCTATGGTTTAATGATTTTTAATGTATTCACTTACTTTTTTTACGGCGTGATGGTAGCTGGCTTTTAAAGCGCCTTCACTGGTTTCCAGCACGCGGCTCATTTCTTCATAAGGCATTTCATCGTAGTAGCGCAGGTTAAAAACAGCACGTTGCTTTTCGGGCAACTGCTGAATGGCAACCTGCAGCTTCCATTCCAGCCGGTTGGCATCAAATCCCTCATCGGCTTTAACCTTGTTGGATAGCCCGCTTTCCACATCGCTAAAGCTTACCGAAGAACGCTTTTTCTGCTGTTGCAAAAAGGTAAGCGATTCGTTGGTGGCAATGCGGTATAACCATGTATAAAGCTGGCTGTCCTCCCTAAAATTATCCAGCGCATTCCATACTTTAATGAACATATTCTGCAGCACATCATTGGCATCGTCGTGCGTCACCACCATGCGGCGAATATGCCAGTACAATTTCTCCTGGTACTTTTTTATAATGGCGGAAAACGCCCGCTCTTTTGTGGCCGGTTCTCTAAACTGGCGCAATAACTCCTGGTCATCTACCTGCATACAGGGGAATTTTAGTGTTGATATAAAATACCCGCAGGTAGGATGATTGTTTATCCTGAATGTTTAACATGAAAAACAGAACCGTTGAATTTATAATATTATTAAGTACTCTTTCCCCGTAGTTGGCAATCTCAAAGCTAAGGCTTGCAAAATAAGCGTTTCGGCAAACAATTGCAAGATAAGGGAACCAGATGGCACACCGGGTTGAAAAAGCAGGGTACATTGCTCCCATCATTTTATACCTACCGTGTAAGGAAGGAATGAGGCTAGTAACTTTTACAACCCTCTTTTTTATATAGACCGAACGCAGGTATGGCTAAACAAGCCTCCTCCAACTCTCTTTGTTGCGTGTGGCTCTCACAGAGGCTCCGCGGGATGCCTTGGCAGCCTCTGTGAGAGCCACACAACCTCCACCAACACCCGTTTTGCCTCTGTGGAGCTCACAGTGGGCCAGTGAACAGTCAAAGTCACCTCTGTGGGGGTCACAGGGGTTCTGTAGACAGCCGACGGAGGCTCTGTGAGCTCCACACTGTCTTTTTGGCTTCAAAAAATACAATGTGAGCATACAAGACATTTCAAAATCGGTTGAAAATTTTCGTCTTCATCTTTATTCTATCATTCTAAAAATAAAAAATGGCGGAATGAACTTTCTAAAATGCCCTTTCAGGAATCGGCAAGGCAAACAGCAATGCAGGATTTATAACTAAGTTTGCGCCTCTAAAAAGGAAGCAAACACCGATCATGTACAAGTTCTCTCTTCTCTTTGCATTTCTTCTCTTTACTTATTTTAACAGCAACGCACAGGCGCCGGCCACTTACAACAGCGCCGATATTTACCTACAGTTGCAGAAACTGAAAGTGCTGGGCAGCGTGCTCTATATAGCAGCACACCCTGATGATGAGAACACAAGGTTGCTGGCTTATTTTTCCAAAGAAAAACAATACCGCACGGGCTACATGAGCCTTACACGAGGTGATGGTGGTCAGAATTTAATTGGCGATGAGCAAGGCGTGGAATTAGGTTTAATCCGCACGCAGGAATTGCTCTCGGCGCGGCGCATAGATGGCGCTGAACAGTTTTTTGGAACCGCTTACGATTTTGGATTTAGTAAAAATGCTACTGAAGCGCTGAAAATCTGGGACCATGATAAGATGCTGAGCGATGTAGTGTGGGTGATCAGGAATTTTCAGCCGGATGTTATTATCACTCGCTTTCCACCCGATGAGAGAGCCGGACATGGGCATCATTGGGCTTCTTCTATTTTAGCGGCAGAAGCCTTTACAGCAGCGGCAGACAGCACAAAATTTAAAGACCAGTTTCAATATGGGGTGAAGCCGTGGGCAGCAAAACGCATCTTCTGGAATACCTATAATTTCGGCAGCACCAATACTACCTCACCCACGCAATTAACGATGGACATTGGTAAGTATAATCCACTTCTGGGCAAAGGTTATGGAGAGATAGCTTCCGAAAGCCGCAGCCAGCACAAAAGCCAGGGATTCGGTTCGCTGAAGCAACGCGGGCAAAGCACGGAATACTTCTCGCTTACTAATGGCGCTCCTGTGGTAAGCGATGTGATGGACAGCATCAATACAACCTGGCAGCGCGTGGCTGGTGGCAATGCTGTTAGTGTTTCCATTGACAGTATCATCAGCCAATACAATTTTGAACATCCTGAACAAAGCGTGGCTGCTTTGGTAAAACTATATAATCAGCTATCAGATTATTGCACTATGCACCCCGGCAGTTATTGGGGTAGTAAAAAATTAGCAGAGGTTCGCAGCCTCGTTGCTGAATGCAGCGGCCTTTTTATTGAAGCCATAGCTAACAAGCACTACGCGATTGCCGGCGATACCATGGCTGTTTCCTTCACTGTGAATAAAAGAAATAATGTTGATGTCAGCCTGAACGACGTTGAGCTGGATGGCTATGATACTTCGCTTCATGCTTCTTTGCCTACCAATAACAATGTTACCATCAATACGCTGTTTGCGGTGCGCAAGGACAAACCTTTGTACCAGCCTTATTGGTTAGCCAGCGGGCATTTGCCGGGCAGCTTTATGGTTAATAACCAACTTTTGATTGGAAAAGCTGAAAACGAAGCTGATTATGTAGCTACTTTTTCATTTAACATAAATGGAACGGTTATCCGCTATAAGCAACCCCTTCAGTATAAATATGCCGATGCAGTGAAAGGAGAGATTTATGAGCCGGTTCGTGTTATTACGCCGTTTAGCATTTCTGCTATGCCAGGCAGTGCATTGTTGAATGTGAAGCCGCAGAGTGGGCAGGTGGCACTACCGGAATTAAAAATCAATTTCAAATCGAACATCACCGCCACCCGCTTGCCCATTAGCATACATGCGATGCAGGATAAAAAGGAAATATATTCAAAAGATACAGTGATTGATGCAGAAGCTGGCAAAGAGTACTTGTTCCGCAGTGATATAACAAAGATATTTTCGCCACAATCCCGCAACAATATTTCGGTTTCAGTATCGGTTAATCAAAACAATGTTACATCGGTTTATAACAGTTACCTCCGCACTATTCATTACGATCATATACCCGATATCTGCTACAGCTTTACCGACAATGTACGTGTTGTAACGGAAGAAATTAAAACGGTTGGAAAGAACATAGGCTACATAGTTGGAGCCGGTGATAAAGTGCCGCAGGCATTAGAGCAAATGGGCTACAATGTGAAGCTGTTGAGTGAGAACGACATTACGCCATCCAATCTTGCTCAGTTTGATGTTGTGTTTGCCGGCATCCGCGCTTATAATCTTCATGACTGGCTAACGGCCAAGTATGATGTGCTGATGAACTACATAAAAGGCGGTGGTAACTATATTGTGCAATACAATCAGCAGGATGTGGTTACGCAGCAAATCGGTCCTTACCCGTTCACCATCGGCCGCACGCGTGTAACAGATGAAACAGCTGATGTGCACCTCTTGCTACCCAACAACAGCGTATTTAATTATCCTAATAAGATTACCAACGCTGACTTTAAGGACTGGATACAGGAGCGGAGTATTTATCATGCGCAAAATCTGGATGCACACTATGTAGCACCTATTGGCATGCATGATCCCAACGAGGCGGAAAGTAATGGCAGCCTTATTATTGCGCCATATGGGCGCGGCAATTTTGTTTACACCGGTATTGTTTTTTTCAGAGAACTGCCTATTGGAGTGCCCGGCGCTTACCGGCTGATGGCAAACCTGATTGCGCTGCCACAAAATAAATAGCGGATGAAGAACAAGCGGAGGGAAGTAAGCATCTGGCTGTTGGTAGTATTGGGCGTTGTATTAGGGATTATTCTTAAGAACGTAGAACTGGGTTTGATTCTCGGTTTGGTAATCGGGTTGCTGGCGGGTAGTCTTGCGGGAGGAAGAAAATAACTTAATGTCAGTTGATGATTGTCTATTGTATTTCAATATCTCAATTAACCATTAAGGATACCCAATAAAAAAGCCCTCCCCAAGAATAGGGACGGCCTCTAACGATTGCTTGCCATATAAAAAAGATCGCGCTGTTGTTTTTTGCAAGCGGGAAAACGAGCCGTGTATAATCTGTTTATCTTGATTTCTTCATTGAATCTTTCAGCACCTGGAAACCGGAATCTATAATGTGCTTGTTTGAATCTGATTTGTGAGCCACCGAATCTTTGGTAATGTATTTCTGCGAATCAGTCACCGATTGGGTAGAATCTATTGTCTTATCTATGCCCGATGTATTATTACAAGCTGCCAGACTGAAAAGAACTACCACACCAAACCATTGCTTTATCACCTTCCTGTTGTGTATTTATTTATTAATACGCAGATCTAAAAAAAGTAACCCAACAACGGAAAGAATATTGAATAAGTAAGATTTTACATTAAGCTTTCCATAGTCAATAAAAAAGCCCTCCCCAAGAATAGGGACGGCCTCTAACGATTGCTTGCCATATAAAAAATTTTGAAAGCTGTTCGGGCGGCAAGCGTGCCTTTTATTGAACCGCTTTGCGAATTACATTTTTGTTTTGCTGGTGTCGCCCATCTTTGAAGAAGAGTCGCCGCTCATTTTCATAGAAGATGTATCGCTACCCATTGTGCTAGACGAATCAGATGTCATAGGAGCTACGGTTGTAGAAGTGTCACCGGTAGAGGTAGAAGTAGAATCTGTAGTTGTATCTCCAGAACCAGAACCGCAGGCTGCAAATGCGCCGATCGCTAAAACCAATAAAAGCTTTTTCATTGTCGTGAATGTTTTGTGTGTAAGTGAATTTGATATTTATACCCGGATGAAGAAAAAGTAACCCGGCTTTTCAAATTATTTTTCAAAAAAGTTTTTGCACCTCTTTTGGGTTACTTTTATCGCCCTATTTGTATTAAAATCACACTGAGTGAAACCTGAAGTTAATGAACAGCTTCTCTTACGCGGGTTAGCCAATAATGATTCGAAAGCGGTTGAAACCATTTATAAAGACAACTTTAAAATGGTGCAGGCCTTAATCATTAACAACAATGGAACCTACGACGATGCAAGAGACATTTTTCAGGAAGCGATGATAACGCTCTACGACAAGGCAAAAAGCGATTCGTTCGTTCTCACCAGCCAGATTAAGACCTATATCTATTCTATATGCCGTCGCTTGTGGCTAAAACGGCTGCAGCAGATGGGCAAATACATCGCCCAGACTGATATGCTGGAAGAAACGGTGGCGGTAGAGGAAGATATAGAGATGCACGAAAAGAAGAACGCCGATTTCGCTATTATGGACAGAGCTTTAAACAGCCTGGGCGAACCCTGCAAAAGTTTATTAGAGAGTTTTTACCTGCAGAAGAAGGGAATGACGGAGATAGCCGCCTCTTTTGGTTACACGAACGCCGACAACGCTAAAACGCAGAAGTATAAATGCCTGATGCGCTTAAAAAAATTATTCTTTGCCCAATATAACATAGGTGAGTAATGGAAGACATGCAACTTTTAGATACCATTGAGCGCTACCTGAACGGTACGATGCTTCCGGAAGAAAAGAAATACTTCCAGCAGCTTCGGAAAAACACGCCTGAGATAGACCAGATGGTGGTTGAACACCGTTTGTTTCTGCAGCAGATGGCTGTATATGCCGATCAGAAGAACTTTCTTCATACCCTTACTAACATACACGCGGAACTGGTGGAAAACGGCGACATTAATGAGGGAAATGAAGAGATGCAGAAGAGCAAAGTGCTGCAATTATGGACGAAATACAAGCGCGTTACCGCGATTGCTGCGTCTATTGCGGGATTAACTGCCTTAGGTATCAGTTTATTGATGACCCAGCTTTCGCCGGCTACGCCTACGAAGAGCGATTACCAGAATTTGAGCAAGCAGATTCATGTTTTGCAGAAGCAGACGAATGTTTTAAGTAATAAAATAGGCGAGGGGCAATCTTTGCCCGCGGCACCCCACACTTACACGACGGGTGGTACGGGCTTTTTGATTGATGGCAGGGGATATTTGGTAACAAATGCCCATGTGCTTTCGGGTAAGGGTGTAGTGGTAAGCCGCAATGGGGAAGATTTAACGGCTACGATTGCTTATCTGGACAATGACAGGGATTTAGCTCTCCTTAAGATTGACGATGCTGCGTTTAAGCCTGTTTCTTCTCTGCCTTACTCGTTTAAAAAGAGCAGTTTTAACCTGGGGGCTGATATTTATACCCTGGGATATCCAAGAGACATCATTGTTTATAACTCCGGCTATATAAGTGCTACCGCTGGTCATGATGATGACAGCTCCAGCCTCCAAATTTCTTTGCCGGCTAACCCGGGAAATTCGGGTGGACCGGTTTTGAACAGGAATGGTGAGGTTGTGGGCATTCTTTCGGCACGGGAAACGGGCTCGGAGGGTGTAGTGTTTGCGGTGAAGAGCAAAGGGATTTATGATATGCTGGAAGATTTGAAGAAACAGGATACCTCGTACCAGAGTATTCAAATGCCGGTGACTTCTAATCTTAAAAAACTGGACCGCGAGCAACAGATTAAGAAGGTTTCTGACTTTGTGTACCAGGTGAAGGTGTATAATTAGGGGAGTGAGAGGTGAAAAGTGAGCCTTGAGTGGTGAGGAGTTGTAAGTGGTAAGTAATAAGTTTTAAGTTATAGGTTGCAGGTAGAGAAACAGAGGCAATTGGTTTTTTATAATAGGTTTTACCCGCCGCGAGGCGGGTTTTTTATTGGGGATATGCGTTGTTTTCGGGCCTTTTCGTAACAAAATATTGATGTTGGTAACCAAAATGGGATTTTATTTTTGGGAAAACAAATGGTTATGAAAGCTTGTTTTACATTACTGGTGGTATTGATGGGGTTTGGCGCGTTTGCGCAGCGGGAAGAGGATACTAAGGACACTCTTTCCAACGGAAATTATGTGACGGTGACGATTACTAACGTGGATGGATATATAAACGGGACGAGAATAGACCTGGTGGACGCGATTTACGCCCGATTTATTGTTCGGGCGAACGGGGAGGTGATTTTTGACTATGGGCAAAGCTCTGCCAGATTTAGAAACGACGTACTGACGAATAAAAAAGGCATGCCGCTGGTGTTTTTGAACACCAGAATCCCGTTTTTGCTTAATTTTTTCCATTATAATCATTGGGAACTGGCAGCTACGCCAAGTACTTCGGCGCAGCCGGACTGGCTTTTGAAAAGACAATAAGAGCTGCCTGCTTAAAATTGGATTAAAATCTCATATCAAACTCACTTCGTACCTAAATATAGAAAGATATATATTAGGTTTGTGCCTTATTTATTTAACCAAACTAAATTTAAGATGGCACAGATTGATTTTCCGAATGATTTTCTTTCGCAGACTACTTTGCTGAACGATGTAATTACCAAAAATTCGTCGCCGGGGTTTAAAAGTCCGCTAAATGCGTGGCTGAAGAAGAAGGAGATGGACCTGACTGCCTATGCAACGGCAGGCGGGAAGGCGCAGGCGTGTGATAAGCAGCGGCTGAGCTATGAAAGTGTGAGCCAACAGAATACCCAGGACAGGGATAAACTGTTTGGAGACGTATTTCAGTTTGTAATGAAGGGGGCACAGTCGCTAAAAAAGTGGTATAAGCCTACTTATGCGCTGCTGAAGGACTGGGGGATTCCGATTACGGCATCGGGGCGGATTGATTACCCTTCTTCGTTCGAGGAAAGGAGTGCGATTGCGACGACGTTCTTTGAAAAGTATGATAGCGATACGGAAGAGGAGAACCCGCTGGCGGCTTTTGTATCGGAAAACGAGATAGATGTGCCTTCTTTGGAGAAAGACCTGCAGGATGCGATAAAAATGAATGCCTCGGCAAAGACAAATGCGAAGCTGGCAGAGAATGCAACGGCACAAAGAAATGAATATTGGGATGATGTGGCTGCGGCGCTGTGGGAAGTTGGGGATTATTTGAAAAGCATTTATGTAAAGAACCCGCGGATGCTGGGAGAATGGGGATATACGATAGATGAAAGCGAGGGGAAAGTGAAATTGAAGCGAAGTAAATTGAGAATTGGGGAAACGAAGGTGCTTACGGGCGTTAAAATAGGGTCTATTCTTACTGTAACCGGGAAAGGAGGAATTATTTTATACAGAGGAGGGAAGGCTACCGGTGCGGCTTACCCTTTGCAGGCAGGAGAGAAGATGGGTATGGTGAAAGGCTTTAGTACCGTGACTATTATGAACCCTTCTACGTTGGAAACCACTGAAATTAGCCTGGAATTGCCGGAATAAAGAGGAGAAAAGTTCGAATTTCTCTCTAAAAAAATGAGTTTTCTCTCTAAAAAAGTCAGTATTTTCTCTAAAATTTCCAGTTTTTACTCTAAAATTTTGGGTTTCTTGTCTAAAAAAATAAGTTTTTACTCTAAAAATGCAGACTTTTTCTCTAAAAAAACGACTGTTTTGTTTAAAAATCAGCCTGATTTCTACAACTAAATCAGGCTTTTAATGCAAGTATTGGTATGAATGCAATACGATTTGATTCGGGTATCATAAAAATTATATTAAAGGTTAGAAGAATGAACCAAGACATCCCGTAACATTGCTAACTAATTATATTGTAACCCTTTTAAAAACATTTTCATTATCAAGACTGCTAACGTATTTGTTCTTAGTTTCTGTTTAGCGATCGCATCGCTTTTAATGCTGGTGAATGGCTCTGTTATTATCGTTTCTACAGCCATCCGTTTCGTTCTATTTATTATTTACCTGGCGTCGGTGATAAGTTGTTTTGTAACGGTGTCTGTTTATTCATTTCATCCGTTAACACAAAGTGTGAAGCTGTTTGCTATTCTGGCATTTTTGGCATCTCCCCTTGTTTTTGCCTATGGTGTGTCGAATACTTTGGTGGGTTGTAGTACAGAACGCTTTGAATGTGTTTCGAAAGTACCCTACAAGGACGGATTTATAGTGGCCTATCGAAAGTATGGCTTCGCTTTTACGAGCGACGCTGTTTTGGTAAGAAAAGAAATGCCCCTTTTGCCCGGAATGCTGTATGTAAAAGAGGTTTGGTTTGCGTATCCTTCCTATGAAGTAAGACTGGAAATGGATAGTACGCATCTATTGCGGATACTTGATCCTAATTCGGCGGAGAATTCAAACAGATATTCTGGTTCTGCCTTGCAAAAAGACACGGCTTTGGCGATTATAGATTTGAATAAATAGCAACAACTGTGTTTTATGATTGCTATGGTAAGTTCTTTTATCTATTGATATTGAAAAAGCAAAGAAAAAACCAATTTTGGTATCCCTAGGATGGCTATTGTGTTGGTAGGTTTTCTGCTTTTATTTTGTTTGTTTGTCGAAATTGCTGTTTTGAAGATTATGGAAAAGGATAATAATGATTTTGGCTTTGGTTGTAACAGCTGTTAATGTTTGAGAGAAAGGAAGAGTAAGGAGAAATGAACAAGAAGGAATCGTAAATTCTTAGTTTCTATCTGCGGAATGGATGATAGTCTATTATCGCGAATAGTTTTGTTTATAAAGATGATTATGGAAGGTGAAAACGCGCCGTCTTTGCTGGAAGACCTGGTGCCCATGGCGAGAAGACGAAAGTTGTTGCCTGTCTGGATACGGGTTTTCTGCATTTTGTTTATGATTTCGGGCGTGGTTGGAGTGTTTTGTATTGTTGTGAGCGTGATTGGAATACCTGCGGAGCTTTCAGTGTATGGATTTGAGGGAGATAGTGCTTTTTCACCGGGTGGCGCGGTGGCGGTAGGCGTTTATTTGCTGAACGGAACGACGGCGTGGGCATTGTGGTTTGAAAAAGACTATGCGATAGACCTGGCAAAGGTGGGCGCGTTGGTGCAAATGGGGCTTTGTATGTTAGCGATGGTGGTTTTGCCGTATGTTTTATCTGATTTTCATGCAACTATCCGGCTGGAGCTGGCTGTTTTGATACCTTATTTCATTAAACTGACGAAAATAGAGGGACGGTGGAAGGAAGGTGTGATTGGTAAACAAAAATTTTAAAAGCTGGTAAGCAAAAAAGCCGGATGCAACGGGGAAAGTAGGAGGCTTGTATAAAGAAAATTCGGGGTTTGTAACGGGTATAAAAAAGCCGCAGTAAAACAAATGTTTACTGCGGCTTTTTAGTTTGGTAATTATCCTTCGTGCTTATACATTAGCTCGTAATATTCGCTTGCCATGCGGTTACTGTCGAACTGGAAGCGCACATCGCGCATTCCATTCTTAATAATTTGCCGCCAGGTGTCTTTATCGTTGTAATACATGGGGAGAATCTGGTTTTCGAGCATGTCGTAAATGGTATCTAAATCGTATTTATCCTGCTCGATGGTGTTCATGTTCTCGTAATCGGCTTTTGGAACGACGAAACCATTGTGTCCCTGGTCTATAAACTCCGGAATCCAGCCATCGTCGGTAGAAAAATTCACGGCGCCGTTCATGGCAGCCGTCATTCCACTCGTTCCGCTCGCTTCGCGGGGCACGCGGGGGTTGTTTAGCCAGATGTCGGCGCCTTGTTTCAATCTTTTACTTAAAGAAAGCTCGTAACCGATGAGGATTGCAATGTTTTTATAGCTTTTGCTCAACTGAACGAGGCTGTTAAAGGTAGAAATGGCGGAATAATCTAACGGGTAAGGCTTTCCTGCCCAAATAATCTGTACGGGGCGCTCTGTATTTGCCATCAGTTTGGCAAAACGCTCGCGGTCCTGCGCCAGAAAGTCGGCTCTTTTATAGCCGGCAAAACGGCGCGCCCACACAATGGTAAGGACATTGGGGTCGAAGAGTTTTCCGGTCTGGTCGGCAACCACTTCAAAGGCACGTTTTTTCAGGTACATCTTGCGATCGTCGAAGCCGGCATCATCATGATCCTCGGAAAAGCGATACAATTGCTTGTCTGCCCAGTAACGGTAGTTCTGCGCATTGGTAATGGAGATGATCGGGCAGATATTATCGTACTTGCTCCACATTTCGCGGGCTACTTCGCCGTGAAGTTTGGAAACACCGTTGGCAAGCCGGGCAAAACGGAGCGCAACAAGAGAATGATTGAACTGATCGTCGTACGTGCCGGTGACTTTACGAACTTCATCAACGGAAAGCCCGCAGAAATAGCTCATTTTATGGCAGAGATAGAGGTCGTGCTTCTCGTTGCCGGCCTCTTCGGGCGTATGCGTGGTGAAAACAAGGTGCTGCTTGAGGGTTTCGAGGCTTTTGAACTTATTTAATAGATAGAAAGCGGCCGAAAGACCGTGTGCTTCGTTTAAATGATAGACTTCGGGGTTAAAACCCAGTTCATCTACGAGCTTGGCACCGCCTACGCCGAGCAAAATAAACTGCGCGACCTTGGTGGCCACATTGGCATCGTATAAACGGTGACAGATGGTTTGGGAAACATAATCGTTTTCGGGTAAATCGGTGCTCAAAAAGAACATCGGTGCGCTGTTGAAGGTTTGCGGCGCGAGGTACCAGGCTTTTATCCAAACCGGCGTATCGTGAATCATGATCTGGTACTTGATTCCTGTGTCTTCAAGAAAGGAATAAATCTTTTCCATCCAGGTAACCTGAAGCGTTTGGTCCTGATTGCGGGCCTGATCGTAATAACCATACTTCCAGAGAATGCCGATGCCGATTAAATTCTGCCGCAGCTCGTTGGCGCTGCGCATATGTGAACCGGCGAGGAAACCCAGACCGCCGCTATATATTTTGAGCGGCTGGTGAATGGCAAATTCCATGGAGAAATAGGCCACTTTTTTAGTATAACGTTCGTCAACCGGATAAGGAACTTCAAACTTTCTAAAATTCATACTTCTGTTTTTGGTGTATCAGAAAAACGGGTGCGCAAGATAGTGAAATGTATTTCTCACGCATTTAAATTTACTATCATGAAATTGAGGCAGTTGGCTTTCCTTGTGGTGGAAAGGACGGTTTTGCTTCTTTTACTGATTGAAACAAAAGAGAAGCTCGCTTTTGCTGAAAAAGAAATGTTTGCCATGTTTGGTGCAGCTATCCTGCCGGTTGTTTTGCCCGTACAAAAGAAAAAAATATTTTTGAAGTTTGTGTAAATAGTACACATTTGCAAAAGTATTTAGATTGATTGCTGTTATAGAGGACTGGTTGTACACGAAAACTTGCTGTTTTCTTTTCGTTTTTGATACCTGCTTGACCATTTCACGGGAAAAGACCTTTCTGTTGAAACCATGACTCCGTTACTGCATCACCGCTTGTATTTTCTATTAAACTATACACATTTATGAATTGTAAACGGCTACTTATTGCGTTTGTAGTGGGGTTGGCATGTTGTATTGCTATGCCTGTCCTCGCGCAGGAAAGAACAGTATCGGGCACCGTCTCTGATACGCTGGGGCAGCCATTGCCAGGCGTTACTGTTTTGGTAACAGGTACCAATTTGGGTACGCAAACCAATGCTACGGGCAGCTTTAGCTTAAGAGTGCCTTCTTCCGCCAAAGCGCTGTCCTTTTCTTCAATAGGGTATGCAACGCAGAACGTTGCTATTACAGATGCGGCAATAAGTATTATTCTGGCACCTATTAATGCATCGTTAACCGATGTGGTGGTTGTAGCGTACGGAACCCGCCGCAAAAGCGATTTGACCGGCGCCATCACTTCCATTTCGGAAAAAGATTTTCAAAAAGGAAATATCGTTTCGTCTGACCAGCTGTTGGTAGGTAAAGTAGCCGGCTTGCAGGTAACCTCGGGCGGCGGCTCACCGGGCAGCGGCAGCAAAATCAGAATCCGCGGCGGCGCTTCGCTGAATGCCAGCAACGACCCGTTGATTGTGATTGATGGTGTTCCTATTGATAACGGTGGTATCTCGGGCTCTTCTAATTTTTTAAATACAATTGACCCAAATGATATTGAATCTATATCCGTATTAAAAGATGCATCGGCTACGGCGCAATATGGTTCTCGCGCTTCTAACGGAGTGTTGATTATTACGACGAAAAAAGGTGTTCCGGGCAAGGTAAAGTTCAACTTCAACACACAGGAATCGCTGAGCAAAGTATCGAAGCTTGTTCCGGTTCTAAATGCCAACGAAATCAGGCAGATTGTAACTCAGTATGCTGATTCTACCGGGAATAATACTTATAGCAATTTATTAGGAACCGCCAACACGGACTGGCAGGATTTAATTTACCAGACCGCTTTTGGAACTGATAATAACCTGAGTGCAAGCGGATCTGTTTTTGGTAAAAAACTGCCGTTCCGTATCTCGGGCGGTTACAGCAACCAGCAAGGGGTTTTAAAAACAGATCGTTTTCAGCGTGTTTCTACGTCTATCAATCTGTCGCCCAAATTTTTAGACAACCATTTGCAGGTAAACCTGAATGTAAAGTACAGCCATACACATAACAATTTTGCCAACCAGAGTGCCGTAGGTTCAGCCGTGTCTTTCGACCCGACCCAAGCTCCTTACGCATCTAATAAATACGGCGGTTATTTTGAATGGCTGCAGGCAAACGGGAATGTAATTGGCACCAATGGAGCCGCTGCTGCACCAAATCCTTTAGGTCTGTTATATATCAATGATGATGTGTCGGATGTGGATAGAATGATCGGTAACGTGCAATTGGATTACAAGGTTCATTTTCTGCCCGATTTGCATGTGCTGGTAAATATTGGTTACGACAGGGCTTGGGGTCAGGGTCATCATAATATTGATTCTTCTTCATCTATTGCAAAATACAAAGGCGGCATTTTCACCGGCTATAGCCAGGGGAAAACCAATTTACTGGCAGATGTGTCTCTGCTGTATGCAAAAGAGCTTTCAAAACGCACGAAGTTCGATGTACTGGTGCTGCATAGCTACCAGGACTTTTTTACCAATGTGTATAATGTAGGCTCTTACAGTCAGGCGGGTGTATTAGATCCTACCTCAATAACAACACCTTACCCAACCGACAAACCGGAATACAGGTTAGAATCGTATTTGGGAAGAGTGAATTTCACGCTTGCCGATAATTATCTTTTAACAGCCTCTGTTCGCCGCGATGCCAGCTCTAAGTTTTCATCCGATACCAGAGTGGGTTACTTTCCGGCAGGTGCCTTGGCGTGGAAGCTGAAAAATCAATTTTTCAGAAGTACTAATGCATTAAGTGAGCTGAAACTGCGGCTGGGGTTAGGAACCACCGGACAACAGGATGGCATCAACTACTATGCGTACCAGTCAGTTTATTACGGCAGTAATTCAACAGCAGAATATCAGTTTGGCAATACTTATTATCCGTTTTATCGCCCTTCTGCCTACGACAAAAACATCAAATGGGAAACAACTACTACAGCTAATATTGGTTTAGATTATGGCTTTGTAAATAATAGAATCAATGGTAGTATTGACTTTTACCAAAAGAATACAAAAGACTTACTGAGCATAGTGCCCACTGCACCAGGCGCCAACTTTGACATTGCACTGCTCACTAACGTGGGTAAACTTACCAATAAAGGGTTTGAATTTACCTTGAATACTACACCTGTACAAAGCAAGAACTTAACCTGGAGTTTGAATTTTAATATAAGCTATAACAAAACAAAGATCACTAAGTTGCTTATCAATCCAGATCCTAGTTTTAAAGGTATTGATGTTGGTGTTATCTCTGGCGGTACCGGAAATGCACTTGAGAAGTTTGCTGTTGGCTATGCACCCTATGTTATGTACGTTTATCAACAAGTATATGATTCCAAAACCGGAAAGCCAATTGAAGGATTGTATTCCGATTTGAATAGGGATGGACAGGTTACTGATGCTGACCGCTACTATTACAAAAAGCCTGCACCGGATGTGTTGTCCGGCATCAGCTCTCAGGTAAGCTACAAACAATTTACACTGGGCGTAGCCGGCCATGCTTCTTTTGGTAATTATGTGTATAACAACTTTTTCTCGAATAGCGGTGTGCTGCGGGCTGTTCAGAATCCACTGAGCTATATTCAGAATGTTTCCACTGATTACCTCAGAACCGGTTTTTCCAACAACCAGTATCTGTCGGATTATTACGTTGAGAATGGTTCTTTCTTCCGGCTGGATAATATCAACATCGGATATAATTTTGGTAAGGTGTTTAATAATAGCACTACGCTTGCGGCTACCGCCAACGTGCAGAATGTATTCCTGATTACGAAATACAGAGGCTTAGATCCGGAGATATCTAACGATCAGGGTATTGATAATAATATCTATCCACGTCCTCGTATTTATTCGGTGGGAGTAAACCTGAATTTCTAATCCGGAAAATGAAATCGAATATGAAAAATAAAATTTGGATTCCCGCTTTACTGATACTCATTATCGCGGGCTCGTGCGCAAAAAAATTAGACCTGGCGCCGGTAAATGCCGCCACACCGGCAACCGTCTATTCATCGGCAGATGGCTACCTGTCTGTATTGGCGAAGATTTATGGCACCTTGGCCATTACCGGTAACCAGGGACCGGCAGGCAGTCCCGACATTGGCGGCGGGCTGGATGAAGGTTCGCAGGTGGCATTCATCCGCGGCTTCTTCAATTGTGAAGAACTGCCAACTGATGAAGCCATCGTTGCCTGGAATGATCAGACCATTCATGACTTTCATGACCTGAAGTGGACAAGTGCCGATCCTTTTCTGCGAGGTATGTATGCCAGACCCATTTATAATATTACGCTGATAAACGAATACCTGCGCCAGGCAACGGATGATCAGCTATCGGCTAATGGCATCACTGGAAGTGATGCAGATAACATTAAAAAATCAGCCGCTGAAGTAAGGTTTTTGCGGGCTTACAATTATTGGGTGATGCTCGATTTGTTTGGTAAATCTACCTTTATTACGGAAGAAGACCAGATAGGAACGGCATTGCCAAAAGAAATCAGCCGCGATAGTTTGTTTACTTACATCGAAAGCGAACTGCTGGCAATTCAGAATGATTTGGCGCCTGCTAAGACCGCTGTGTATGGACGTGTTGACCAGTCGGCTGACTGGGCTTTACTCGCGAGATTATACCTAAATGCAGAAGTATACTCTGGTACTGCACATTATACCGATGCGCTGACGTATGCTTCCAAGGTGATTAATGCAGGTTACACTTTGCACGCTTCTTATCCTGAGCTGTTTATGGCAGATAATGATAAGTGTACTGACGAAATTATCTGGGCAATCAACTGCGATGGCTTGCACACGCAGGCCTATGGAAATACAACATTTATTGTACATGCTGCCAGTGGCGATGATCACGACCAGTATGGCGTAGCCGGTGGCTGGAATGGTTATCGCGCCACGGCGGGGCTGGCTAACCTGTTTCCCGATTTATCTGGCAATACCGATAAGCGGGCTTTGTTCAATACCGACAAGTATGGAACAAGCGCATCACAGATTTCCATCCCGGATGTAACTAATTTCAGCAACGGGCTGCATGTGAAGAAGTTCATCAATATACGGTCAGACGGACAAGCCACTTCAGATCCGACGAATACATATGCTGATATTGATTTCCCGGTATTCCGTCTGCCAGAAATGCACCTGATTTATATTGAAGCCTTTTTACGCGGCGGCGGCGGTGATGCCAACACGGCATTAACGTATATGAATGCCATTCGGTCCAGATCCAATGCAGCCCCCTTGTCTTCTACTGATCTTACACTTCAGGCTGTACTTAATGAGCGGGGGCGTGAATTGTATTGGGAAGGCCATCGTAGAACAGATTTGATTCGCTATGGTCAGTTGACTACGAACGCTTACTTGTGGCCTTGGAAAGGTGGTGTTTCATCCGGTACTGCTGTTGATAGTAAGTATAATATTTTTCCAATTCCAAATGCAAATATTACTGCCAACATTAACCTCACGCAGAACACAGGCTATTAATTAAAAATAATGATGACAATGAAAACGATCTATAAAATCAATATGATTTTCCTTTTTGCGGCAATCATTATGAATGGCTGTAAAAAAGATGAGAACAAAGTTTTTCTGCAGACGAGCACGCCGCCTGTCATAACAACACAGATGGGCGCTGAAGTCACCTATGCAAATGCTGCTTTACCAGCGCTCACTTTGTCGTGGACCAACCCGGATTATATGTTTAATACAGGTGTCAGTTCGTTGGATGTTAGCTACAAAATTGAAATAGATACAGCAACCGATTTTTCGAATCCAGCAAAGGCGACGATTGCGGTGAGCAAAGACTTAAGCCACACCTTACTTGTGTCGGAATTAAACGATGTTATGCTGAACACTTTGCAACTGAAAGCAGGTGTTTCGCATACTTTGCAAATGCGTGTTATTGCCTCTTTGATTAATAACGCAGGCCCTGTAATTTCTAACACCGTTCAGCTTGTTACTACACCGTATGCCATTCCTCCGAAAGTAACGCCACCTTCAACCGGCACACTCTATATTACCGGAGCTGCTACGCCTGGTAACTGGCAGTGCGGTTGCGGCGAAGCGGAACTAACCTCCCAGAAGTTCACACAGCAAAGTGAAACTTTGTATGTACTGCCAAGCATTCAGCTAACGGGTGGACAGTCCTATACATTCATTCCGGTGTACGGAAGCTGGAGTGTTAAATACAGTATTAAAATAAAGAACGATCCGGACGAAGTGAATGGTGGTCCGTTCCAGGTGGGCGGTGAAGATATTCTTGCTCCTGCTGCAACGGGGAACTATAAAATTGAAGTGGACTTTCAGCGTGGCATCTTTACCGTAACCAAATTATAAATAGCATACCATGAATACTTTTTTTAAAACCATATTATTCTTTATTGCTTCAGGATGTTTCCTTGCTGCCTGCGATAAAGTAGATAGCCTGCCTTACTACAACTCCGGTACGGCTTCTACGCTCGCGCTTAGCACAACGACTCTTACGCCGGCTCCTTCCGATTCAGATAACATAGCACTGACCGTCAATTGGACCAACCCGGGTTATGCCATTGATTCGGCCACAGCAAAATATGTGGTGCAGATTGATTCTGCAGGGAGGAATTTTACAAAAGCCGTTTCTAAAACTGTAACCGGCGCACTCTCTACCACATTTACAGCAAAGGATTTGAACAACATCGCTTTAGGATATGGCTTTGCTTTCAATACCGCTTACAGCATGGATGTGCGGGTTATATCGTCTTATGCCAATAATAACGATCAGAAAAAATCCAATGTAGTCACTGTTCAATATACTCCTTATAAAGTGCCGCCAAAGGTAGCGTTGCCTGCTTCCGGTAATCTATACCTTGTAGGAAATGCCACGCAGGGTGGATGGAGCAATCCCGTGCCGGTGCCATCGCAACAATTTGTGAGAGTTGACGAAACAACATGGGCAGGCGTGTTTCAATTAAATGGAGCTTCGGAATACCTGGTGCTTCCGGTAAACGGCGACTGGACGCATAAATATGCTGTACCTGATAATAGCATTCCAGGTTTAAATACCGGCGGTGATTTCGGATACGATGCTGCTGCGAATTTCCCCGGGCCATCTGCACCAGGATTGTATATTATTAAGTTAGATTTTCAAAGTGGGAAATTCACGGTTACTCCATATACAGGCGGTGTTTTGCCGGACAATTTATATATGGTGGGCAGCGCTACGCCCGGCATGTGGGATAATCCTGTGCCTGTTCCATCACAGCAATTTACACGGCTTAATTCATCTCAATTCGAATTGACGATATCGTTAAAAGGTGGTCAGGAATATTTATTCCTTCCCGTAAATGGTGACTGGAGTCATAAGTTTGCGCTAAACGATAATGCCAGTGATACGCAGGGCACTTTTCAGTATGATGCGGGCAGTAATTTTCCGGGACCTTCAGCGGATGGAACCTATAAAGTGAATGTTGATTTTATCAATAATACCTATACGCTCACCAAACAATAGAACTTATCTCTTTCAGAAAAGGTTGCTTTCACAAAAGCAACCTTTTCTTTTTACAGGAATAATAGTTGCTACATCATCCATCACCTATGAAATACCTGATTTGCAGTCTTTGTTTTGCTATGTGTTCCTGTCTGGTAGCCTGTTCAAAAGGTAGCGGCAACAATCCGCCTGTTACGCCACCGGTTGATACCACACCTGCCCAAACAACAAAAACTTTTTATTCCCCGAGTAAGTTTTCAATGGGTGCCGATTTGTCTTATGTAAACGAAGTGCAGGACTATGGCGGTAGCTATAAGGATTCCGGTGTAACCAAAGACCCATTTACCATTTTTAAAAATCACGGTTGCAACACAGTGCGGGTAAGGCTTTGGTACAACCCGGCGTGGACAGATTCGATTACCGGGAAATATTACAGTGACATCAACGATGTAGAAAAAACGATACAACGCGCCAAAGAACAAGGCGTGGCAGTGAACCTCGATTTTCATTACAGCGATACTTGGGCGGATCCGGGAAAACAGATAACACCGGCTGCCTGGCAAGGGCTTTCTATTACGCTATTGTCCGATTCCGTGTATCAATATACGCTTCGTGTGTTAAACGAATTAAAGAGCAAAAACCTAGCGCCCGAAATGGTGCAAATAGGCAATGAAACCAACGGTGGCATGTTGTGGCCGGTTGGGCAGGTGGTAAATAACGACTGGACAAACTTTGGCATTTTGCTTAACAGCGGCATTAAAGCGGTGAGAGATTTTTCAGTTACTTCATCTATTAAACCCAAAATTATTCTGCATGTTGCCAAGCCTGAAAATGCAGATTGGTGGGAAGGCAATATCATCAATTCGGCAAAGGTGACAGACTTCGATATCTTAGGTATTTCATACTATTATGTCTGGTCTAATATCACCTCACTTAATCAATTAACCTCAACCATTAGCTCGGTAAAAGCGAAGTACAGCAAGGAGGTGATGATTGTAGAAACCAACTGCCCTTGGACAAATGGTAATGCAGACAACTACAACAACGTTATCTCCGGAGATGCGGCTTTTCCGGGTTATGCCGTTTCAAAAGACGGGCAGTATAGCTTTATGAAAGACCTGACTGGAGCGGTTATCAAAGGTGGCGGCATTGGCGTGATGTATTGGGAACCGGCATGGATCACTTCCGGTTTAAAAGATGGCTATGGCACAGGTTCATCTTACGAAAACTGCGCGCTGTTCGATTTTACCGGCAATGTCTTGCCAGCAATGGATTACATGACGTATCCTTATACTTTTTAAAGCCGGCTCTTAACGGTTGCTCTTACACTTATTTTTGTCAGCGAAACGACAATCACTTTCAACAAGTGCCGCTTTAAAATTGACGCTATGAAATTACGCTTGCTCATCCTTCTTATACAAACCGCTGTTTGCCTTTCTGCCTTTTCGCAAACGTCATTGCCGGTAAAGCGAATGAGTATAGATAACGATTGGAAATTTCATTTAGGCAATGCGTCCGATCCGACAAAAGATTTTAATTATGGCGTTGCCAATTTGTTTGCGAAAACAGGTAAGGCCGATGGCACACCGGCTGATCCGAAATTCAACGACTCCTCCTGGCAGAATATAACACTGCCGCACGATTGGGCGGTTGCGCTTCCTTTTCAAAATGTAAAGAACGATGATGTAACCGCGCATGGCTACAAAGCCATCGGCGGCTTGTTTCCGCAAAACAGTATTGGCTGGTACAGAAAAAATTTTACAGTCGCTACGAGAGATTCAGGACAACGTTTTGTTCTCGACTTCGATGGCATCTTTCGCGATAGCAAAGTGTGGGTGAATGGCATCTATTGCGGCGAACATTGGAGTGGGTACACAGGCTCGTCTTATGACATCACCGATTTTATTTCGTTTGATAAACCCAACATTATTACTGTAAGGGCAGATGCCACGCAATACGAGGGCTGGTTTTACGAAGGTGCGGGCATCTACCGGCATGTGTGGCTGAATGAATACAACAACCTGCACCTGGTAAGAAACGGTGGCGTGTTTGTTTACAGTAATGTCTCCTCAAACAAGGCACAGATCAGTATTACAGCGAAAGTGGAAAACAACAATGCTCACGCTGAAAGTTGTACTATACAATCTTATCTCACTTCAAGAGAAGGAAAAAAGATAGCCTCTTTAAGTGCTGCTTCGGTATCAATAAATGCGAATGGTATTACGACTGTTACGCAAACTATTTCCTTACCCAATCCTCATCTCTGGAACATAGAGGATCCCTATTTATACCGCGTGATTACGTTGGTAAAAAGGGGCAATAAAACGGTTGACAGCATCTGCACAAAGACCGGCATCCGAACCGTTTCTATCTCTAATAAGGGCTTGTTTGTAAATGGTGTTTACACCAAAGTTCACGGCACCAATAATCATCAGGATCATGCAGGTGTTGGAAGTGCATTGCCCGATTACCTGCAATATTACCGCATTCATTTGCTCAAAGAAATGGGGGTAAACGCCTACCGCACCAGCCACAATGCACCCACGCCCGAATTGCTGGATGCCTGCGATAGCTTGGGTATGTTAGTGCTGGATGAAACACGTTTGCTGAACAGCGGCGATTATGGCCTGAAAGAGTTCGAAAACCTGCTGCTTCGCGATAGGAACCATCCTTCTGTTTTTCTTTGGTCTATCGGTAATGAGGAAGGCTATATTCAAACCAATAGCACAGGCAGGCGCATTGCGCAAACCATGTTGCAAAAACAGAAAGAACTTGACCCGACAAGAACTGCTACCTACGCGGCTGATTTAGGAAACTTTTTTGGGGGCGTGAACGGCATTATCCCGGTGCGCGGCTTTAACTACCGCGAAAAGTTTGTGTATGATTATCATCGCGATCATCCCGACCAGCCAATTATAGGAACCGAAATGGGCAGCACCGTTACCACGCGCGGCATTTATGAAAAAGACTCTGTTCGGGCTTATGTTCCCGACCAGGATATTACTGCGCCCTGGTGGGCAAGCAAAGCGGAAGACTGGTGGAAACTGTGTGCGCCCGCCGATTGGTGGATGGGTGGTTTTGTGTGGACGGGTTTCGATTATCGGGGTGAGCCAACGCCTTACATCTGGCCCAATGTAAACTCGCATTTTGGCATCATGGATGTCTGCGGTTTTCCTAAAAATATTTATTACTACTACCAAAGCTGGTGGACGGATAAGGACGTGCTGCACATCTCGCCACACTGGAACTGGAAGGGCAAAGAAGGTCAGCCGATAGATGTTTGGGTAAACAGCAACGCGGACAATGTAGAACTGTTTTTAAATGGCAAAAGCCTTGGCAAAAAAGACATGCCGCGCAATAGTCACCTGCAATGGAGTGTGCCTTACGAAGCCGGCACGTTGGAAGCTGTGGCTTATAAAAAGGGAAAAAAGATTACCTCAAAAGTTGAAACCACAGGCGATGCGGTTGATGTAGTGGTAACGCCTTATAAAACCACAATGTTTGCCGATGGCAAAGATGCTGTTGTAATGAACATAACAGCCGTTGACAAAGCGGGTAGGGAAGTGCCGGATGCCAATAATCTCATTCATTTTGCCATTACTGGCGATGCCAAAATCATCGGTGTTGGTAATGGCGACCCAAGCAGCCATGAAGCAGACAAATGCGAAGATGGCAAGTGGCAGCGCAGTTTGTTCAATGGCAAATGCCAGGTGATTGTGCAGGCGGGCACTTCGATAGACAAGATACATTTTACAGCAACGGCAGACAAGCTTTACGAAGGAAATACAGATATAGACCTGGTTCCCGCAAACAGCACAGTAACATCGGTTGCTCCTTCTACTCCCGATTTGCATTCAACGGTTCAAAACAAAATGCTGGGTGCTGATATTTCTTTTTTACCCGAACTGGAAGCCAAGGGAATGAAGTTTTCGGATGGAGGAAAGGAAAGCGATGCGATAGAGATATTAAAGAGTCACGGCATCAATTATATCCGGCTCCGCATCTTCAACAACCCGGTAGCAGACAGCGGTTATTCTCCTAACAAAGGCTTCTGCGATTTGACTCACACGCTGGCGATGGCAAAACGCCTAAAGGCAGCAGGTATGAAGTTCCTGCTGGATTTTCATTACAGCGATTATTGGGCTGATCCGGGAAAACAGTTCAAGCCATCGGCGTGGAAAGGCGCCGACTTTGCGCAGCTAAAAGATTCTTTGTATGCCTTTACCCAAACTGTTATGATTGCGCTGAAGGCGCAGAATACGCTGCCGGATATGGTGCAGATAGGCAACGAAATTAACCATGGCATGGTGTGGCAGGAGGGTAACATTGCGCACCCCGATAGTTTGGCAGCGCTTATTTATGCAGGCATAAAAGCGGTGAAGTCAGTGGCTCCGCAAACGACTATTATGCTACATGTTGCGCTTGGCGGCCAGTATGATGAAGCAGATGCGTTTTATACCAAAATGACGGAACGCAACGTACCGTTCGATGTCATCGGTTTATCTTATTATCCCAAATGGCATGGCACGCTGGCCGACCTGGATTTTACTACGAATTACCTCGCTAAAAAGTTCAATAAAGATGTAGTGGTTGTAGAGTATTCCCAACTGAAAAAGGAAGTGAACGATATTGCCTTCGGCGTAAAAGACGGGCGCGGAAAAGGCAGCTTTATCTGGGAGCCGCTCAGCACCTGGGAAAAGGTGTTTGACAAAGATGGCAAGGCAAACGAGCGGATGAAGGAGTATGACGACATCAGCCGGAAATATATTTCCGGTATGAAGAATTGAATTGGTAGATTAAAAAAAATGGGTGTTGAAGAGACTGTTTTCTATGGCAACGGCGCTCGCGTTGATGTTCCCGCACTCCGCGTGGACATGAACGGCCACTCCGGGGACGCCAACGGCGGGCGCGTTAACGCCAACGCGGAGTGCGGGAACGTCAACGCGAGCGCCGTTGACTTCAACGTGATAAGCGTTGACACCAACGTGGAGTGCGTTGACGCCAACACAGCTCGCGTTGACCTCAACGCGAAGGCCGTTGCCGCCAACAGAAGTTTGGTTGAGGGCAATGAAAATGCTGTGGATGTGCATAGTATCTCCGAGAATCGCTTTTGAACGGGCAGGAATGTTACCGGGAAGGCTAATATCCTTTTCTCAATCTTTAAAATCTCTCCCTTATATTCCTCTTTTAAAATATTTTTACCCCGTTTTCTGTTTATAAGAAAGAATCATTCTGAATGAAGTATTGTGTACTCATAGCCACCTGCTGCTTGTGTTGCCTCTTCTCGCTGGCGCAGCCTGGCACCACCATAGAACTGAAAAAGCCCAAAAAATATGAAGAGCGCACACTGGCTTCAGAAAAAACCGGCGATAAGAAATGGGGCTTCGGCAGGCATGCTTATCAGAACATGATTACGCACTACAACTATTATTTCAATGCCAATAACCATCTGAATGAAATAGTGGCTGCTGCCAAACTGCAGCATCGCGACGATTACACCAAGTTGCTTTCGTTTTACAACTACGATTTAAACACTACCGCACAAAGCGCTGCCGAGATTGATTCGGTGATTTACCATGTAACGGCCGGCGTATTGCTGCATGATCTGAGGAACGATTGGGTGGACGACCTGTATTTTCTATTGGGCAAAGCTTATTACTACCGCAAGAATTTCGATTCGGCAATGGTGGCGTTTCAATACATCAACTATGCCTGGGCACCGAAAGACGACGGCTACGATATACCCATTGGCAGCAATGCCAGCGGCAATGATGGTGTGTTTACGGTGGCAAGCAAAGAAAAAACCGATGTGCTGCACAAAACCATACTGGAACAGCCGGTGCGCAATGCCAACTTCCTCTGGTTATCCCGCACCAGTATAGAGATGGGAGATGACAGCCGTGCCGCCGGCCTGCTGCAGATTTTGCAACACGATCCTAATTTTCCAAAGCGTTTGCAGAACAATTTGCACGAATCGCTGGCTTATCTTTATTATAAAGAAAACCGGTGGGACAGCGCCGCTTACCACCTTGATGCCGCATTAGACAATGCGGGCAGCCGCCTGGAACACGCGCGTTGGGAATACCTGATTGGACAGATGTATGTTCGCAGCGGCGATAAAGAAAAAGCTTCGGAGTATTTTGAGCGGAGCGCCGACCATACACCCGACCCGATTATGGAAGTGAATGCTTATCTTAACAGCATCACCATCAACAGCGATACAACAGGTTCCATTATCCAGGAGAAACTGAACAGCCTGCTGAAAATGGCGAAGCGCGACAAATATGTGCAGTACCGCGATGTGATTTACTACGCGGCTGCGCAGGTGGAAGTGCAGCTGAACGATACCTCTGCCGCCAAAGCTTTGCTGAGAAAAAGCGTTGGCAGCAGCATTGAAAATCCGGAACAAAAAAGCTTATCGTTTTTAATGCTGGCCGACCTGTCTTATGAAGGTGGCAAATGGATAGAGGCGCACAATTATTACGATAGCACGCAGGGGTCTTATATTACCGATTCAGCAGCCATGGCTCGGTTGAACGAACGCCAGCCGGTGCTGAAAGCGATAGCCGATAATTTGAAAGGAGTGGACAAGCAAGACAGTCTGCAAGCCGTGGCAGCCCTGCCTGAAGCGCAGCGCACGGCCTTCCTGAAAAAAACGCTCCGGCAGATAAGGCGCGCAGAGGGATTAAGTGAAGAAGAGCCGAGCTTTGGCAGCAGCAACCTGAATCCTTCGCAAGACCTGCAAACGCAGGCGCAGCTGTTTCAGAATCCTTCTTCCTCCACCGATTGGTATTTCAACAGCACAAACCTCAAAAGCAGTGGCTTTGGCGATTTCAGGCAGCGTTGGGGCAACCGCCCGAACGTGGACAACTGGCGCCGGCAATCAGCCGTTGACGCAGCGAACCTGGCGCAGCAGAACACGGGCTCTGATGTGGATGCCGACCCGAATGCAATATTTGCTGATAGCAAAACCAATCATACCACTGAAGAAGCACAACCGCCAGCGGTGCCGCAATCGGTAGCAGACCTGGAAACTGGCTTGCCTCTAACGCCGGAGAAAATAACGGCTTCCAACAACACCAAGGCAGAAGATTTTTATAAGAGCGGTGTTTTATTTCAGGAAGATTTACAGAACTATCCCGCTGCCATCGAGATGTACCAGGCGATGAAAGAGGTGGACGACAGCAGCGAGTTTCGTGAGCCTTCCCTGCTGAATTTATATTACTGCTACAATAAACTCGGCGATAAGCGTCGTGCCGATTCGTCGCTGGCAATGCTGAAGAAGGATTATCCTGGAGGAAAGGCATTAGCCTCACTGCAAAAAGGCAATAAAAAAGTATCAGAAAAGAGCAATAATAATCCCGCTACCAAAGCTTATGAGAATGTTTATAACCTTTTTATTGAAGGAAACTTTGCGGAAGCCGAAAAGCAAAAAGCTTTAGCCGATAGCCTGTATGGTAACAGTTACTGGACTCCGCAACTGCTTTACATAGAAGCTGTCTATTACGTATCCCAACACAACGACAGCACGGCATTAACCACGTTGCAAAACTTGGAAACCAAGTTTACCAATTCACCTCTTGCTGCCAAAGCCGCTACGATGATTGAAGTGCTGAAGCGCAGGAATGAAATTGAAACTTACCTTACCAACTTGCAGGTAACGCGCAATGAAGATACCAGCACATCGCCTATCATCAATTTAAACCCAACCAATGTGGCCAGTACAAAGCCGGTGCGCCAGCGCCCTGATTCGATTGTCAACACACCGCCGCCGATAGCAAAAGCGCCGGTGATAAAAGCGGATACGGCCAGCACTAAACCGGCAGCCGCCAAGGCTTTCAAATACAATCCTTCCGACGCACAGTTTGTAGTTCTGCTGCTGGATAAAGTTGCGCCAGTATTTGCCAACGAAGCGAAGAATGCTTTTAACCGCTATGATAAGCAGACGTTCTATAACATGCCGCAACTGAATGCAACAGGGGTGAAGCTGGACGAACGCTATAATCTTGTTTTAATCGGTCCTTTTACAGATGCTATTGGTGCCATAGACTATATAGATAAAGTAAGACCTGTAACTGCAGGTAAGATACTGCCCTGGCTTACTGCAGATAAGTTCAGTTATCTTATGATCAGCCAGGCGAACCTGGATCTCTTAAACGAAAACAAAGACGTTGAGGGTTACAAAAGCATCATACAAAAAGCCTTGCCGGGCAAATTTTAATAACATGAGATATGAAGGGTGAAATTTGAGACTTGTAATTGGTACTCTCACACATTTTACCTCTCCTCCTCACTTCCGGCTATTCATTACACTGGCTTTGTGTTTGTCTTTTTTAATGACATCGTTATTCTATAAAACGGAACGATTATGCCAGGAAAAAAAGAAGAGGAAGTGAGTACTAACCAGCCTGCCGCTAATAAAGCTTCCGACAAGAACAGCGAAAAGAATGCACTACCGAACGAAGATGTCGATCCGAAATACGCACCGGAAGTGGAAAATGCGTATAACAAAAACGTAGGATCCAACAAAGATGGGAATAATAGGAGAGGCAATCATGATAGCAATGAGAGACAAGTGGGGAGTTATGTAAATTTTAATAATTAGGAAGGGCTGGTGAATATATTATTCACCAGCCTTTTTTTGCTATTAATGAACCTCAGTTTTACTAATCCTTTTAGGAAAAGGAAAGTATCTTTATCCCTATGGCAGCTATCCCAAAACGCGAGATACAATTACAAAAATTCAAAGAGATATACAGCAAGCTCAACGAGCAACAAAGAAGAGCTGTTGATACAATAGAAGGTCCGGTGATGGTAATTGCCGGTCCGGGTACGGGCAAGACGCAAATCCTCGGCGCGCGCATTGGAAAGATATTGTTGGAAACAGATACACAGCCGGAAAACATTCTTTGTTTAACGTATACCGATGCCGGCACCATTGCCATGCGCAAACGGGTGCAATCCTTTATCGGCGCCGATGCGCACAAGGTTCACATTTATACATTTCATGCCTTTTGCAACGATGTGATACAGGAAAACTTATCTCTCTTTGATAAGACCTCGCTCGACCCGATTACCGATTTGCAACGCGTGGAATTGTACAAGCAATTGATAGATGGCTTTGGTAAAAATCATCCACTGAAACGCTATCGCGGCGATGTGTATTTCGAGATACACAACCTGCAATCCTTGTTCTCAGCCATGAAACGTGAAGGCTGGAGCCCGGCATTCATTAATGAGCGTATTGATGCATATTTGAATGACCTGCCGAACCGAGAAGAATACATTTATAAGAGAAAATACAAAGACTATAAAGCAGGTGATCTGAAAGAAGATAGAATAGCTGACGAAGCATTGAAAATGGACAAGCTTCGTGCCGCCGTAAATGAGTTTGATACCTTTCAAACACTTATGCACGAGCAGAAACTGTACGACTTTGACGACATGATTAACTGGGTCATTAAAGCATTTGATGAGAACAAAGAACTGCTGAATCGTTACCAGGAACAGTACCTGTATACACTCGTAGATGAATACCAGGACACGAGCGGTACGCAGAATAAAATTGTGGAGTTGCTCATCAATTATTGGGATAACCCCAACGTGTTTGTGGTAGGTGATGATGACCAAAGTATCTATCGCTTTCAGGGTGCGAATGTAGACAACATGATCACCTTCATGGACAGCTACAAAGAGCTGTTGAAGGTAGTGCTAACGGATAACTATCGCAGCACGCAGCCCATACTTGATGTAAGCAAAACGCTCATCAGCCGCAACGAAGAACGGCTGATAAAAAAGGTAGAAGGATTGAGCAAAGATCTGTTGTCTTCCAACAGCGGCATCAACCACCTTACGCATCTGCCCACCATCAAAGAATACAATACACCGCGCGAGGAAATGATCGGTATTACGCTGGAAGTGGAGCGCCTGCTGGCAAAGGGAACCAAGCCCAATTGCATTGGCATCATTTACCGTGAAAACAAATACGGCGATGAACTGAGCAAGTATTTTAAACTGCGGAAGATTCCGCTGTACAGCCGCCGCAACACCAACCTCTTGCACGAGCCGCTGATACAAAACATTCTTACTGTTTTTAAATACCTCGCTGCAGAGCACGATATTCCTTATGAAGGCGATGAAATGCTGTTTGAGATGCTGCACTATAACTGGTTCGATATCCCGCCGATGGAGATAGCAAAGATTACGATGGAGGTTTCGGAACGGCAGTTTACGCCCAATAAAACATCAATCCGCAGGCTGCTATACGATAAAGCCACGCAGCCACCGCGCGATTTGTTCCAGAAGCCTTTACATGAAAAATTAAAAGCGGCTTCATCTTTTTTAGAGAACCTCATTACTGCGGTTCCCAACCTTACTTTAGTACAATTGTTAGAGCAATTAATCCGTGAAAGCGGCGCGCTCAATTGCATCATGCAAAGCGAAGACAAGCACTGGCAACTACAGCTTATCACCGGCTTGTATGATTTCATTAAAGAAGAAGTGAGCCGCTCGCCCCTGCTGTCGCTGCAGCAGTTGGTAAACGTTTTTGAACTGATGGAGCGGGAAAGTTTGGTGCTTCCTTTGGTGCAGGTAAATGGAAGTGAAAAGGGCGTGAACTTAATGACCGCGCATGGCAGCAAAGGGCTGGAATATGAATACATTTTCATTGCCGGGTGCAATGCTGCAGGCTGGGAAAAAAAGCGCAAACCTGTGGGCGGTTATACCCTGCCCGATACCTTATTTGCCTCCCTTTCGCCCAATGCGGAAGAAGAGGAATTGCGGCGCCTGTTTTATGTCGCGCTCACACGCGCGCAAAAGCATCTTGCCGTTTCTTTTCCGAAGTATAAAGCCGATGGCAGGGAAACAGAAGCGAGTAAATTTATTGCCGAAATACAGGAAGAGCATCCCATTTTAGAAGAACGGATTTCTTTTGATGAAGAGGTATTATCCGAGTTCCGCGCGCTGGAATTTCAGCGGTTGGAACAACCCGAAATTGCGAAGCTGGAACGCGATGCCGTTACGCCGCGCATCGACCGTTTTGTAATGAACGTATCGGCGCTGAACAACTATCTGCGCTGCCCGCTGGAGTTCTATTTCCGCAACGTGGTAAACATACCCAGCCCGCGCAACGAAGCTGCCGAATTTGGCTCTGCCGTACACTATGCGTTGCAGCGTTTGTTCGAGCAGATGAAGCGCTACAACGAGTTCCCTTCTGCACAAAGCTTGGTGCAGGATTTTGAATGGTACATGCACCGCCGCCGCGAATTGTTTACCAAAGAGCAGTTCGACCGCCGCATGGAGTATGGTCCGGAAATACTTACCAATTACTACAATGCTTATATCAGCAACTGGAGCAAGGTGGTTGCCATTGAGCTGAACATTAAAGGTGTGGTAGTAAATGGTTTGCCCTTAAAAGGCAAGATAGACAAGCTGGAATATGACGGTGGCGATGTGAACGTGGTGGACTATAAAACCGGCGACTTAGAGAAAGCGAAACAGAAGCTGATGCTGCCCAACGATAAAGAACCCAACGGCGGCGATTACTGGCGGCAGGCAGTGTTTTATAAGATACTCTTAGACAATTATGCCGGCCGAAAATGGAACGCCGTGAGCTTTGAATTCGACTTTATTGAACCTGATAAACGCGGTCAATACCACAAGCGCAAAGTGCGCATCGAGTCGGAAGACATTACCACCGTTACGCAGCAGATGACCCTTGTTTGGAACAAGATACAGGAGCACGACTTCTACACCGGCTGCGGCAAACCTGATTGCCACTGGTGCAATTTTGTAAAGACGAATAAGATGGCAATTGCCCTGCATGAAATAGAGCCGGTGATTGAGGAGGAAGTGTGAGAAGTAGAAGTAAGTAAACAAAAACGGCATGAATTACTTCACGCCGTTTTTGTTTGGTAATGAATTGAATGATCCTTACTCTATTAATATTGTTTGGCTGTCTCTTTTTGTTCCGTTTTGTAAAACAAGTTTGTAAGTGCCTTTTGCTATACCTGCAAGGTTCAGGGTAGCTTTTGTGCTTCCATTGGCTACGGTTATCGTTCTTACTGTTCTGCCCCTTGCATCAACAAGCTGTAGTTGAGTCTTAACATCTACTGTGTTGAACTCAATTACAAGATAGGTGCTTGCTGGGTTGGGATATACATGCAACGCTTTAGCTATCGTGTTGTAGGTAACAGAAATGATAGCACTATAAGTGTACCTGCCATCTGCATCCACAGTTTTCAAACGATAGAAATTATTACCCGCAATGGGTGTTGCATCGGTAAAAGAATACACTGCACCACCACTGGTGTTTGATGATGCTACCGTTCCAATATCCGTATAATCATTACCTGTCTTCTTTTGAATAATGAATTTAGAAACATTCACTTCATTGCTGGTTTGCCAGTTTAATTTAATTGTATTTCCTTCTTTGCTACCGGTAAGGCTAATCAGTTTCAGTGGCAGTATGTGTGAATCAGTTGCATACGGAGTGTAGATAACCAGACCATACGATAAATCATCATTTTGATCATAAATAACATCATTAATAGTTTGACCGTCTTTAAGTTGAAAATAATCATATAGTGCTGAAAAATCTTTGCTTGTATAATTAATAATGTCGTACCTGCCTACAGTAGAAAAGCTATTAGAATCCAATATAATGTTAGGGAAATAATTTACCGTTATTGCATCATACAGTTGACTGAACTGGTTGTGCACTATAGTATCTACAGTGGTAAAGTTGTTATAACCGGTGCCGGCTAAATTTATACCACTAACCTGATAAGCCGAATTATTTATAAGCTGGCTACCCGACAGAGATAAGCCATCTGTAGTAATCAGGAAGTTACTTTCCGTGCCATCAAGATTATATACTTTATCAGTAAAAACGAGATTACAATTACTGATATAAAAAGAGGTTTGCGTAGCAGTTAGTGAAGTGTTGATAATTGTTGAACTGGTAAAATACGCTTGACCAAAGCCTGCCAAGTCCACTGTGCCGCCTAACCGGCTATTTTCTACGGTGCAATTCAAAAAGCTGTACCTACCCGTTTGCGGTAGGCTGGCGCCATTGAGATAACAGTTAGTAAAATGAATACCAAAAAGATTGTCTCTGAAAACGGTGTTATAAACCTGTGTGCCGGATATATTGATGAGTTCTGCGTTGCTACCTAACTCTTGTATATATGCTGCGCTTATGTAGCAACTATCAATATTTAAAACGGCAATGTTATCGGTGTAATAATCGTTCGTTACCGTATAACCATTACTTAAGTTACTGTGCGAGAGGTGCAATATGCCTGAATTTTGCGGTATGGTGGCTGAACCGCCGGGAGGATTGCCCATGAAGAGATTGTTTGATAACCCGCTGCCGTTTTGAAAGCTGATAAAGCTAAGAATAGAATTACCTAAACTACTTTTTTTAAAGTCGATAAAAAATTTCGAGTTGACTGTAAGATTTGCGCCGCTGACAAATACAATACTATCCGTTGTCGTTCCATTAAATTGTATAGCGCCATTAATTAATATCTGATAGTCGGCTTCACGTTGCACAACCACTCCAGGCTCTATTGTCAGTGTATATGCCGCGGGCACGCCCACATTCCCCACCAGCGTGTATGGGCTGCCTGCTTTTGTCCAGGTTGTGTTTTGGGTAATGTTTCCCGATACGTTGGTTTGCGATTTTGCTTTGCTAATAAAAAGAATAACAACAAGCGTAAGAAGTAAATGTTTCTTCATCGATTTAAGTTTAGATATTTAAACCAATATTACAACTGCCCAACCATCCCGCAAGCAAAAACCAGGTTTATTTCTACCGAAAAATTCAGCCTTTCTTTAATCAAATTTTAATCCCCGCAAATCCCAAAACCTTCTATTTTAGTTTTTGCATTGTAAGCCGCCCCTCACCTGATACCGAAGCGCCCGATTGCCGCCTTACAATCGCAACATCAACAGCTCATTTACAAAACGGGAAACAGGGTTCTGCCTGCGGCAGGATACCATCACACAAATGCGAAACAGCGTCTTGCACACTGCGGAAGCCAGCTACACAAATGTGTAATGCCATCCTGCAGACCGCAATGCCGTACTACACAAACGTGTAATGCCATTTTGCAGTGTGCAGAATGCATCTACACAAATGTGTAATCCCATTCTGCACACTGCGGAACCCAATTACATAAACGTGTAATGGCATCTTGCATACTGCAGAACTCTACTACACAAACGTGTAACAGGGTATTGCACGGTGCAGAAGCCGTATACACAAACGTGTAATGGCTAAGAATCGTTTTTCATCATCTAAAACAATACAATTATGAGAGATCTGGCAACATTTTTCATCAACCCTATTACTGTAGCCCGCATTGCCCGCGACCGCAAGCAAGCCTTTGGCGAAGACAGCCTCAAACGCATTGCCGTGCAAAACACCAACGGGCAGTTTGACGAGCTGCTTACCCAAACCGAAGCGGTGCAAACGGCACTGTTTGGCGGCATCACGGGGCAGACAACGTTAACCGCGCTGCGCGAGGCACGCACCAAATCGGTGGATAGAATCATGAATGATTTTGTTGCGCGAAACAGTCGCCTGAATGCTTATTTCGTAGCCAACGGTATGGATGAGCAGGACGTTTATCTCGAATTCTTCCCGCAGGGCGTGCAGGCATTTACCCGCGATGTAAAAAAGGAGAATGTTGAGATAAAAATGCAGGCCTTGCTGGATGCTGTAAAAGCCAACACTGAAGTGGCAGGCGGTGCCAACGTGCTGAAAGACTATGAAAACTTCGTTACCAATTATAAGAAAGCACGCGGCGACCAGCAAACTAAAAAGGGACAAATCAGCACCGGTATTGCCGAACTGAACAACGCCGAAGCGGCGTGGGACGACCAGATGTTCAGCAACCTGCTCACATTTGCCAAACTCAACCGTAACAAGCCCGAAAACGTGAAGCTGTATATGGATCAATCGCTGCTGGAAGCCGACAAACACCATACTACCGACCAAACCGGCAAGGTGCGTGGCACGGCTACCGACGCTAACGGGCATCCGCTGGCAAATGTATTGGTGCACATTGTGGATGGCAATATGGACGACGCGCATACGGATGAGAACGGACTTTACGAAACGCACCCTTTGCCCGTGGGCAAATGGACAATTGAATACACCAAGGGCGATAGAAAAGAAATAAAAGAGGTAGTGATAGCCGAAGATGATGTGCTGGTGGTGGATGTGGTGTTGTAATGAGAGGTGAAAACTAAGAAGTGAGAGGTGAATAATGAGAAGTAATTATAAGGCAAAGCAGGCTATAATGCCTGCTTTTTATTTGCATAGAAGCTTCCTCATAAGAAGGGAAAAGGGCGTTTGTAGGATTGATAAAACGTTCGTCCCTTCAATCTTCCTTCAACTCCGCATGTGCCTTTAGTATTTCCATCTTCATAGCAAGAAAATAATCATAGTTCTCATCGGTAGGGTCGGGAGTAAAAGGTGCCGATATAAAAGGATGAAAACATTTGGTATGTCCGTTAAAGCGTTGTGCAAACAGGGGGTGTTCGCAGGTAATGCAAAGGTCGCCATCCGGCTCGCCTCCAACTGTGAATGTAATTTCGGTGTGCTGATGCATAAAGGATAATAAAGACCCCGCTGGAAATTGCATGGTGTTGGTTATTTTCTCTATAAGAACAAAAGGGCAGCCAAACCGCTTTATCTTACGCCCATCTGTAAAATATCACCATGCAATACCAGGCAGTCATCACCACACCCGAAAAAGCCATTTGCCACCTGCTGCTGTTTTTTTCTTTGTATGAAGATGAAACCTTCGAAGGCGAAGAAACTTACCAGGTGTTCAGCATTTTAAAAGCTTACCCACTTACGGCGGAGGTAGATTTTCCGGAAGAGGTAAACCGGTTCTTCGATTATAAAAACAGCATTGGCGATGTGGCGTCTTACTTCCGGTATATTGTAGGTTTTACGGAGGCGGAATATTCCCTGCTGCTCCTGTTTCATGCAGCGCAGGTGGCACTGAGCGATACTATTTTTTCGGGCAACGACAGCCAGAACCTCGCCCTGTTAAAAGAGACTTTAGGCATCAGCCAGGAAGAAGGCAACACCCTTATAGAACTGGCATTGGCAGAAAGGAATTTAAAGCTGAAGACAAGTTAGAGAAGTCGGGAAGACAGAAAAGTCTGAAAGATGGAAAGACTGTAAGTTAGATAAGTCGGCAAGACCGGAAGAAGTTCCTCGCAATGACGCGGCTTCCAGTCTCACTGACTTACGGACTCTTTTAACAGGTGCTTTCCTAATCAACCCAAATCGGCTATGCTTCGTCTTTCAGCGATTGCATATCTATTACATAGCGGTAGTGCACATCCCGCTTCATCATCTCATCAAAGGCATGGTTCACTTCCTGTATTTTGATAAGTTGCGTATCGGGCAAAATATTATGTTCTGCGCAAAAGTTAAGTACCTCCTGCGTTTCGGCAATGCCGCCAATGATGGAGCCGCCCACCGTAAGCCGGCTCATGGCCATATCCATGTTGTTCAGGGGCTTTTTATACTCGGCCAGCAAACCTACCGTAACAATTTCGCCATCGAGGTTCATGAGCGATACATAGGGTGTAAGGTCGAAAGGATCGGGTATGGTAATCAGAAGAAAGTCGAGTGATTTTTCTGCCGCTTTCATCGCTTCTTTATCACTTGAAACAATTACTTTATTCGCTCCAAAGCGTATCGCATCAGATCTTTTTTCTTCATCCGTCGTTAAGGCAGTTACCTCGGCACCCATTGCGGTAGCCAGCTTGATGGCCATGTGACCAAGACCGCCAACCCCTGCCACGCCTACTTTGTCGCCTGCCTTTATGCCCCAATGCTTTAAGGGAGAATAGGTGGTGATGCCGGCGCAGAGGATGGGCGCTGCCGCTTTTATATCCAGCGCATCAGGTATGCTTAACACAAAAGATTCCTTTACCACGATATTATCTGAATAGCCGCCAAACGTATTAAAATCGGTGCCTTTGGCGGGCTTCATATAGCCATTATAGGTTGCCGTCCAGCTTTGTGGTCCCTGGCAATAATTTTCTTCACCATGATGGCAGGGTTCGCATTGTCCGCAGCTGTTTATCATACAACCTACGCCTACGGTATCGCCTATTTTAAATTTAGTAACGCCACCGCCGGCGGCTACAACTTTACCAATGATTTCATGTCCCGGCACACAGGGATAAATCGTATTGCCCCAATCGTTTCTTACCTGGTGAAGATCGGAATGGCAAACACCGCAATACAAAATGTCAATCTGAACTTCGTCCTCTTTGGGTGTTTGTCTCTTAAAGTCCATCCGCTTCAGGCTGTTTAAAATAGAGCCCTTGGCTCCATATCCTTTCGTTGTAATGTTCTGCATAGGTTTTTTATATTTAACTGGAGTGAGCGAATAGCATACCAAGGCTGAGTGGTGAGTATATACAATGCTAAGTATAGGAGAATGGTCGACAGTCGGCAGTCAACGGTGGATCTACATCGTACATAGACTTGCTTTCATCACATTTAAACCAACAGGCGTTCGCTTTTCGCCAACATTGCTTTAATCTTGCATCAAATAATTCTACATGAAAAAATTGATAACCACCATGATGGCCTGCGCAGGTTTACTGGCCGCCATCGCCACGTTTGCGCAGCCAACGCCCAACATCAGCGATACCGCAAAGCGACCACCGCTGCCCAGCCCGCGCGACAGTATTGTAGCCACTACCGGTAAAGGCGTTACCATCAGCATCACCTACGGCAGTCCCGCCATTAAAGGTCGCACCATGGGCAAAGATCTGGAGCCCAGAGAAGATTCTGTTTGGCGCGCCGGTGCCAACGAAGCCACCACGTTCGCCGTAAATAAAGATGTGACGATTGAAGGCAAGAAACTGCCGGCTGGCCGTTATGCTTTGTTTACCCGTAAACATGGCGACGAATGGACACTTATCTTTAATAAAGTATGGAACACCTGGGGCGCTTATAGCTATAAAGAAAACATGGCGCAGGATGCCCTGCAAGTGAAAGTGATGCAGGAAAAAGGCAGCTTTTACAACGAGCGCCTGAAGTATGTGGTAGACCCGGCGGGTATAGTATATATCATGTGGGGCAATGTGGCGCTTAACTTTTCTGTTAAGTAAGCAGCAATACATTTTTATAGAAAGAGGCAGGCTTTGGTAAGGCTTGCCTCTTTTGTATTTATATAAATCTTTAAGCGGTAGTGCTGCATTAAAATGATGCATTGTTCGATAAGCGAATAACGAACCGTAGACTGTAAGATTACAATAAACATCCGGCGGCTGTGCGGATTGATTTTATCAATAGCTTCCTGATGTTGTTGGCGCGCTGTTCGTCAAACCGCTGCTCTGTATCGTTCATGTATAAAGGCTTTGCCATCTCCAATTGCAAAGCGTGTTGCTGAAGATTGGGTTTGCCATACTGCCGAGTAATGTAGCCGCCTTTAAAGGGATGGTTGTGCGAGAAAGAATAAGAAGATGATTGTAATGCATTGCTTACCGTATCTATGATAGTTTGCGAAGCCGAAACACCATCTGCGCTGCCAAGAATCAGGTCGGGAAAAGGCTGCGGTTGAATAGAAGGAACAAAGCGGCGGATAGAATGACAATCCCATAGCAGCACACTTCCAAACTCTGTTTTTACTTCATTGAGCAGTTGCTGCATGGCTTGATGATAAGGTGTAAAGTACAGTTCTTTCCTGAGGCTTACTTCTTCATCCGTCACCTTCTTCCTTTCATCTGTATAAATTGGCTCACCCATAAAATTTGTGGTGGTACAAAGCGCTGTGATAATCCTGTTATCGGTGTATAAAGGCGTATCATCCGGGTTGCGGTTCAGGTCAATCACCCAGCGGCTGTTTTCAGCTTTAATAGTGGTTATACCCAGCGAAGAAGCAAAGTTGTACAACTCATCCACAAACCAGTCGGTATCATCCGGTGGCAATAGATCTTGTTTCAATTGAATCCTGATATCTTCCGGTACAAATTTTCCCGCGTGCGGGATGCTAAGCACTACGGGCAGCAGAACGGAGGCTGGTTTTATAATGGTATATACAGGCATTATAATCTCGTTTTGTAAGGCAAAATACGGCGGTGCAAAATAAATTCTGGTTGCGCAAACCAGATGAAATAATAGTTACGTAATCGTTGAAGGGCAGCCAGTATCTGCCAACATCATTATGAAGCATTATTTTAATCAAATTTTAATACGACCCAAAGCGTCAAAGTCTTTGCCGGCACAGTTTTTATTTATAGCGGGCAAACATCCGGCTATGAAAAAAGTGTACGTGGTAGATGATGAGTTTGAGGTATTGTTGTCGTTAAGCCGCTGGTTTATAAGTAAGGGTTGCTATGTAAGAACATTTTCTCAATCGAAACCCCTGTTTGATGCCATGTGCGAAGCGATGCCTGATGTGATAGTGATGGATATGCACCTACAGCAGGAGGATGGAATGGAGGTATGCCGGCAAATTAAATCCAAATTCCCTGTTCAGGTTCCTGTGGTGATGTATTCGGCTTTACCGCATAACGTTAAAGAAGTAAAAGACAGCTATGCTGATTATCTGATACAGGAATCGGCTATCCGCGAGCGGGTGACGCCATTACTGCTTTCTTCATTTGCTTATTCCCAGACCTCAGAACTTATCAATTAGGACCTGCCTCCTTACCATTTCATCAGCGCACTGGCCCAGGTGAAGCCGCTTCCAAATGCTGCCAGGCAAACAAGATCGCCCTTTTTAATTTTGCCTTCCTCCCATGCCTCGCACAAGGCAATGGGAACTGAAGCGGCTGTGGTGTTGCCGTATTTCTGTATGTTATTGAATACCTGGTCGTCGCGTAACGCTAGCTTCTTCTGCACAGATTGGCTGATGCGTAAATTGGCCTGGTGAGGTACCAGCAAATCAATATCGTGTGGTATATAACCGTTGGCAGAAAGTGCTTCAACAATCACTTCGGGAAACTTCACTACCGCTTTCTTAAACACGCCCGGTCCATCCATATAGGCAAAGGTCTGTCCTTTATCAATCATAGTGTGACTTATAAACTGCTCACCAATATCAGCTTCATCATAGTCCGCTAAATCATTTTTCCAGTGATTGCTGTGTGTGCCGGGGTTGCGGACGGAAAGTATTTCTGCATCGTTGCCATCGCTGTGCAGGTGCGTACTGAGAATGCCGCGGTCTTTCTCTTCGGTTGGCTGCACTACTACAGCACCTGCGCCATCGCCGAAAATGACAGATACATTTCTGCTGCGTGTATGAAAATCCATGACAAAAGAATGCTTCTCACTACCAATCACCAATATGTTTTTGTATGTGCCGGTGCGGATAAACTGGTCGGCTATGCTAAGTGCATATACAAAGCCGCTGCATTGGTTGCGCACATCAAGCGCGCCGATTTCACGCATCTTCATTTCGCGCTGCACCAACACGCCGCAGCCTGGAAAATAGTAATCGGGCGACAAGGTAGCGAAGATGAGAAAGTCCACATCCTGTGGCGTGATGCCGGCGCGTTCAATAGCTATCTTCGCCGCTTCAATACCCATAGTGGTTGTGGTTTCGCCGGTGCGGCTGGCAAAGCGCCGCTCCTTAATACCCGTGCGTTCCTGAATCCATTCATCGCTGGTATCCATGTAGCGGGTCAGGTCGTTGTTGGTAAATACATTTTGGGGAACATACATCCCGATTCCGGCAATGATACTTCGTGCCATAGGTCAAACTTTTGCGAAAGGAAAGATAGAAGAAATCCGGCAGCTTTTGCTTTTTCGAAATAACATGGGTTCGCCAATTCTTCGATGTCTGTTTATAAATAATGTGCTCTTAGAAAGCAGCGCCTTTTGTGTTTGTCTTTATCCGGTTAAGAAAGAGTCGTTGACAAAATGAAGCGTTGAACCATCGTCACCTAGCGCGCAGTTGATGATGATTTCGGTAGTATATGAAGAATGACTGAGGATTTGCCTTGCACATTGATGAGTAACAAGCTGTGCGGTTTATTGCTACCTACATTCCCTGTAGTGCAAGCCTTTGTCCTGTGGTTCTTTGCATCCTATTTCCTATCGGTAAAAAATAAGCATCGCAGAAGAGGGTGCCGTTTAGTAATGCGCCATCGCTCTTTACCCTGTTAGCGGAATCTGCAAAAAAAAGCAAAATCAGCATAGAGTCGTTGTAACAGGTTGTTTAATTACAGACACAAAAAAGGCTCAGCATCAGCTGAGCCTTTATCAAAAAGTTTACTAAACAGTTAGCAACAAACAAATCAATATTTCTTATTAAAATCGTTATTCCTGTCGCCACGGTTGCGATTGTCATTATTCCGGTCTCTGTTAAAGCCACCACCGCTGTTATATCCGCCGCCACTGCCACTACCGCCGCCGGTATAAGGTTTTCTCGGCCGGTCGCTGTTATATCCGCCGGTATTATTGTTATTATAGCTTCTGCCGTTGTTAAAGCCGCCGCTGTTGTAGCTTCCGCCTCCACCATTATTATAGCCACCGCTGCGAGGCTGTTGTGCTTCTGCTTCTTTCACCGAAATCTTTTTCCGCTGCAACATGACGCCATCCAGAGTGGCAATGGTTTCTTTAGCTTCCAGTTCATTTGGCATTTCCACAAAACCGAAGCCTTTGCTCTTGCCGGTATTGCGGTCGGTAATCAGTTTGGCAGAAGTTACTTCTCCGTACAACTCGAACATTTCTTTCAGGTCAACATCATCAAAATCGCCGGCTAAGCCAGCTACAAAAAGCATCATGTAAATTGATTTATAGAATAAAAAAATACGGAAAATCGTACCGTAAAAAGATTACAACGTGCAAAGTAGAAATAAAATATAGGAGCCGGCTTAAATAATCCTTTAAATGGTTGATATTAACAAAATAGTCCCGACATCAGTCGGGACTATTTGTCTACAAATGAGACTATGATTCTCTTATTTCACTTCTTCAAACTCAGCATCCGTAACGGTTTCACCAGTGTTGGCAGAAGAACCATTGTCAGAAGCACCATTCGGTTGCGCGCCACCGGCAGCCTGTGCTTTATACAGCTCTTCGCTGGCGGCCGTCCATGCGGTATTCATCTCTGTCATGGCGGTGTCTACGGCAGAAGCATCACCATTCTTATGAGCGTCTTTCAGCTTGGTTAAAGCCGTTTCAATCGGAGCTTTCTTATCAGCCGGAATCTTATCACCGAATTCCTTCAGTTGCTTTTCCGTCTGGAAGATCAGGCTATCCGCCTGGTTCATCTTTTCAACCTTTTCGCGGGCAGCTTTATCGGTAGCTTCGTTGGCTTTTGCTTCGGCTTTCATCTTTTCGATTTCTTCCTTGTTCAAGCCAGAGCCCGCTTCAATGCGAATCTTCTGTTCCTTACCGGTGCCTTTGTCTTTGGCACTTACATGCAGCAAACCGTTGGCATCTATATCGAAGGTGACTTCAATCTGCGGAACCCCACGCGGAGCCGGCGGAATACCATCGAGGTTAAAGATACCTAAGCTCTTATTTTGACTTGCCATCGGGCGCTCGCCTTGCAGTACATGAATCTGTACGCCTGGCTGGTTATCGCTGGCAGTTGAGAATGTTTCTGTTTTCTTTGATGGAATGGTGGTGTTGCTGCCAATCATGGTTGTCATTACACCGCCCATGGTTTCGATACCAAGGCTTAAAGGCGTAACGTCAAGAAGCAATACATCTTTCACTTCACCGGTTAAAACCGCACCCTGGATAGCTGCACCAATGGCAACCACTTCATCCGGGTTTACGCTTCTGTTCGGTTTTTTGCCAAAGAACTTTTCTACCAGTTCCTGCACTTTAGGGATACGTGTAGAACCACCTACCAGGATCACTTCGTCAATATCATTCTTTGTATAACCAGCATCTTTCAAAGCCGATTCACAAGGTCCCAAACAACGGTTAAACAGACTATCAGACAACTGCTCAAACTTAGCACGACTTAATTTCTTCACCAAGTGCTTCGGCACGCCATCAACTGCAGTTATATAAGGCAGGTTAATCTCCGTTTCAGAAGAAGAACTCAATTCAACCTTTGCCTTTTCAGCCGCTTCCTTCAAACGTTGTAAAGCCATCGGGTCTTTGCGCAGGTCAATATTTTCATCTTTCCTGAACTCTTCTGCCAGCCAGTCCATAATCACTTTGTCAAAATCGTCACCACCTAAGTGCGTATCACCGTTGGTAGATTTCACTTCAAATACACCATCGCCCAATTCAAGTACTGATACGTCGAACGTACCACCACCTAAGTCAAACACGGCAATCTTCTGGTCAGCATGTTTTTTATCTAAACCATAAGCCAGCGCAGCAGCAGTCGGCTCGTTCACAATACGGCGAACGTTCAAACCAGCAATTTCACCCGCTTCTTTAGTAGCCTGGCGCTGTGCATCATTAAAGTAAGCCGGAACGGTGATTACTGCTTCGTTCACTTCCTGTCCTAGGTAATCTTCCGCCGTCTTTTTCATTTTTTGAAGCACCATGGCAGAGATTTCCTGCGGCGTATACATACGTCCATCGATATCAACACGAACGGTATTGTTATCGCCCTTTACCACTTTGTAGCTCCAATGCGTAATTTCATTGGTTACTTCATCAAAACGGCGACCCATAAAGCGCTTTACGCTTGTGATGGTGTTCTGTGGGTTAGTGATTGCCTGACGCTTTGCCGGGTCGCCCACCTTACGCTCGCCGTTTTTCAAAAAAGCAACTACCGAAGGTGTCGTACGGCGTCCTTCGTCGTTAGCTATCACCACCGGTTCGTTACCTTCCATTACGGCAACACAACTATTGGTTGTACCAAGGTCTATTCCTATTATTTTACCCATAATCTTTATTGTATTCTGTTGGTTAGATTTATTGTTTACGCGGCATATAAGTCAATCACCATGCCACCGGGAAAAAGATGCAAAAATGTCAGGTGGAGATTTGGAACACGGATGACGCGGACTGCGCGCACAGCTAATTTGGATTTTAGTTTTACTAATGTAGGCTGTTATTGTCCGATACTTTATTCAGTTCCGGTTCCGGCTGTCCGTTCCAAGTCCGCAGCGGCAGCTATACACTTTCGGTCTTCCGGACTTTTCGACTTGCCGTCTTGTTTTCCCGCCGCTTTATGGGCCTTACCTTCGGTGAGAATAGTTCCACTTCCATCCGGTAGCCCTCAGATTTTGTTTTTTAATTAGATTTTTCCCTGCCTTGTTTGCTAAAACAGCCATTTAGCAAGCATAGAATCTCCAGGTATTTATTAAATCAACCATCTACAAGTGTAGGTGCGGCATTTGCTTGCCAGCAATGCCCCGCTTATACCTGTAGACAAGTTATTAAGCTAAGCAAACAAGGCATTTACACCTGCTGTCAGGCCATTTCAACTAAGCAAACGAGGCATTTATAGGTGAAAGAGGGCATTTTAGCTGGGCAAACGAGGCCTTTATAGGTGTAAAGAGAACATTTGCACTAAGCAAATGCTCTCTTTACACTCACCGAAGCCCTTTTTCCCAAAGTAACTGCTCCACAACCCTTTACAATAAAATCAGATTAAGGAAATAAATAACAACAGATGAAATCAATTCCGTTCCTCCCAAAATCCTTACCATTCTTGCACGCAGTCTGTGTCATCCATGTTTCATAAAATCACATCCTCATCAGTTTCGGGCGAATTTCAATATAAATCTGCCCGCTCATTGGCGTCTTGCCATACAAACCCTGTAAGGAAGGCGGTGCAACGTTTATTGAAGATTGCAAGCCACCCAGCAACTCCCATTTGCCTAACGTCAATAACTGACGATTTGTACCTAACGTAAGCTTATGTATGTCAAAAGTTCTTTCACCATAGGCTGATTCTAAGTTTAATTCCTCAGCTGACTTCTGTACAAACTCATATCTTCCATAAATTGCCTGCTTTTCTAATTGCTGTGTGCCTTCGGCAAGAAAAGAGTTTTCATTATGATGACCGGTGCTGCCATTCATTCCCCACACCAAAGAGCCGGAAAAAAAGTTCCCTTTTTTTGTGACCGGTGTAGCATACAGGGCGGAAGCCGTATACCGCCTTACATTCTCGTCCGGGTGCAAATCTTCCGGGCTTTTGATAAACGCCTGCGACACCTGCAATGCCCATGCTTTTGATGGATTGAATGAGAACCGCCACGAATAACTATCAAATGTTGGTTTGTCAAAATCATAGCGGTGCTCGTCCGGTTCCCGACCTGTAAACGACGAAAACTCACCCTTAAACTTACCAACTCTTAAGCCCACTGTGGCTACGCCAAACGTAATGTGTGTGGCATCCTGCCAATGATGGCTTAAAGGTGCGTCCGGATCATTCAGGGCAATTGTCCGGTGCATAAACGTTGGTGCGCTGATGTCCGGCTCGCCGGGGTAACCGATATAACCAAATACATCTGCCGTCTTGCTTAACCGCTGTGTGTAACCAATGCTCAATCCTGAAAATAAATCGTGCGGATGCTGGCGGTCAACAATCGGCTCCCCTTTATAAGATTCGCCGGATTGGAATAATAAGGGATAACCACGTCCCGTAACTGTCAGCGGGTCGAGGCTAAGCATAACTGTAAAATTGAATAACCCGTTCTTTCCCACCGGGCGATTATACATTGCCATAAACCAGTTGGGTGCATCAAACTGTGCATCGCTGCGCGAGGTCTTCCTCGTCAGTTGCTGGTTATCATACCGGATAAAAACACTTCCATGAAACATCCACATGCTCTGCCTGGTATGCGTCATAATCATATACATCGGGTTGTTGTCGGGCGACCATGCCGTGCCCGATCCATTGCGTGTCATGGGCAGGGAGCGCGAGAAAGAATGGCTCATGCCAGGCATATCGTTATCCATATCCATGTTACTCATGTCCATCCCATTCATTTCAGAATCGCCCATCGTCATGTTCTGCATGTGGTGATGTATGGGGTCTTCCGGCGTGGTGTCCTTTGTTTGTGTTGTATAAGAATCAATAAAAGTTCGTTGTAAAGTGTCGTTTGCCGCGGCAGCAATTTGTGCAAACGAACTAAGGGAAAGCGCAGCAAAAAAGACTGTGATAATAAAAACCTTCATGAAATTTTGTTTTTTCCGATGTAATAATGATTCAGCCATACAAGGCAGTTGACAAACCATTATCAAATTCGAAAAACACAGTATAAAAGGAGAGGAGAAACGGTTAGAACCGGCGGGCTATGGGCGGGGTAAAATATGAATGCGGTTTCATTTGCAACACAGTTTTGCAGAGATGCATATGCGTTGTGTATATAATGAAAGAAAGGATTGATAACAAGATTTCCGGTTGTTACCAACTGGTCTTTGTTCACCTTAATTGTCTGATAAGTATCGTGGCAGCAGCCTTCCCTGTTTTGCTTTAGCATACTGCATTTGCGGCAACGGTTGTTGTCAGCAGTTGATGCCAGCACCTCCACGCTGGTCATCTTCCCCATACAGTAATGCACCGTTACCGTCGCATTCAAAGATGCGGGCAGATACAGGCAGAGTAAGAGAAAGGCAACGAGCCGGTTCATATAAATGAATAAGTGAAAACAAAGGTAAAACTGAGAGGAATAAGTCGTTATAGTGCAGCATTCTTTAGCACAAGCTTTACAGGCATGTGCGCAGTGCTTCTTGTGAACTTATTTTCTGCATCCTTCCATAGTCATCGCAGACATCAGCGCAAACCAACTGCGATTAAACTGTTAATAACAAAGATTGTACAGCGATTTATAAAGTCTGACCGAACGGACAAAAACTTTCTTTTACAAAAAACCGTAGGTGAATTGTTACTATAACTGATCGTGCTTCGACCGATAGACCGCTCAGAAAACATTACTTAACCGGACAATGAACTATGTAGCTATTACCATAGTCATCGGTGTTCCGAAAAATGCAAATCATGGAATCTCTCAATCATTTATCCTTACAAAGGAATCGTGCAGCAAACGTTATTACAGAAACAAAAAGAGTATTTGAGAACACTACAAGAGAAGAACAGGCTACTGATTGGCCATTCACAATTGTAAAAGAAAAACTGATTACTTATTGCAATCTCCATAACACGCAAAAGGATAGGTGGCTGCTGTCGTGTCATGCACATTGTTTTATTACGCTATCTTAACTTACTAAACAGAAAGGGAACAATAAATTTTTGCTTCCCTTTCTGTTTTAGAAAACGAATACATTGCCTGTGTGGCTACCGGCAAGCCGACGAATTTAACACCTCGCTCTCACGAATCTTTCTCTTTTCGCAACTGCATCCCCTTGCGCCCGATTATTTTTGCAGATTGAAATGGGCAACAGGTTGGCAGATAATCAGGTAAACATAGCCTTAGTAGGCAATCCTAACTGCGGCAAAACGTCTCTCTTTAATGCACTCACCGGTCTTAACCAGAAAGTAGGCAATTTTCCGGGCGTTACAGTTGATAAAAAGACTGGTGTCACACCCTTGGAAGGTGGCTGGGAAGCGAACATCATAGACCTGCCCGGCACCTATAGCTTATACCCGCGCCGTGCTGATGAATGGGTGGCTTACCGGGTGATGATGAATGTAGATGACAACGTTAAGCCCGATATCATTCTGGTGGTTGCCGATGCCAGCAACCTCAAACGCAATCTTCTTTTTTGCAGCCAGGTAATTGATCTGAAGCGCCCGGTTGTGATTGCTTTAACCATGATGGATATTGCGCGCAGCAAAGGTTTTAGTATAGATGTTCCTCAATTAGAGCGCGAGCTTGGCGTTCCGGTTATTCCCGTAAATCCACGTAAAGGCAAAGGTATTCTGCAGCTAAAAAAAACAATGCTGCAAAGTGCAAAGACTTCATTCACCGCACCACTTTTTGATTTTATTGCGAACAAAGAATTAGCCTCTTTTGCCGTAGATGGCGTAAAGAAACTCGTGCCTTCCCTAAGCGATTATACAGCGATTCATTACCTCATCAACCACGAAAATTTTCCGCTGGATAGTCTCACGCAGAAAGCCATCGAGCAGGTTGAAATCACCCATCAATTTAATCATACCAAAACACAGGCAGACGAGATTCTGCAACGTTATTCGCGCATCCGGCAGATTATGCAGCAAAGCGTAATTGAACCCGACCCGTTGCAAAAAAAACTGTTCACCGAAAAGCTCGACAATATTCTCCTGCACCGGGTGTGGGGCAACGTTATTTTGCTGACGGTTCTGTTTCTCTTGTTTCAAAGTATTTTCTGGCTTTCTCAATTCCCGATGGATGCCATTGACTGGAGCTTTTCGCAGTTGAGCGGGTGGCTGGGCGGCGTACTGCCGCAGGCGTGGTGGAGCGATTTGTTGGTAAACGGCGTAATGGCCGGGCTAAGCGGCATCCTTGTGTTTGTGCCGCAGATTATGATCCTGTTTGGTCTCATCACCATACTTGAAGATGTTGGCTACATGGCGCGCATCTCTTTTTTAAGCGACCGGCTAATGCGCAAAGCAGGGTTGAATGGCAAAAGCGTAATGCCTATGATCAGCGGCTTTGCCTGCGCCGTGCCCGCTATTATGAGTGCAAGAAACATTGAGAACCGGAAAGAGCGTTTGCTTACTATTCTGGTAACACCGCTCATGAGCTGCAGTGCGCGGTTGCCGGTTTATACTATACTCATTGCACTTGTTATTCCCAACACTTACTATTTAGGCTTTTTCAGCGAACGCGGTCTGGTGATGATGGGCTTGTACTTAGTTGGAATTGTGATGGCGCTGATTGTGAGTTTTGTATTCAAGTGGCTGATTAAAATCAAAGAGAAAAGCTTTTTTATTTTAGAACTGCCGGTATATCGCGCGCCGCGATGGAAGAATGTGGGCATCACCATGATAGAAAAAGCAAAAATATTTGTAACGGATGCTGGCAGAATCATCATTCTCATCAGCCTGCTGCTTTGGTTCCTGAGCAGTTATGGACCTTCGGGGCGCATGAAATCGGTTGACGAAAGATATGCCCGGTTAGAACAAACGGCAAAGCCGGATGATAAGGCTGCGCTGGAGAAACAATACAAAACGGAGAAATTGCAAAACTCTTTTGCAGGTATTGCCGGCAGAGCCATTGAACCCGCGATACAACCCTTAGGTTTTGATTGGAAAATCGGTATTGCGCTTATTACTTCCTTCGCAGCGCGCGAAGTGTTTGTAGGCACCATGGCAACCCTCTACAGCGTGGATGAAAAAGATGATGCTACGCTGAAACAAAAAATGCAGAATGCTAAGCGTGAGGACGGCACCAAAGTGTACACTTTAGCCACCGGTTTATCGCTAATGATGTTTTATGTGCTTGCCATGCAGTGCATGAGTACGCTTGCCATTACAAAACGCGAAACCCGCTCCTGGAAATGGCCGGCGGTACAATTTGCCTATATGACCGGGCTGGCTTATGGGATGAGTTTGCTCATCTACCAGATTTTTGTGTAAGTCAATTATTTCTAGGAATGAGATAGTCCTTCGGAATCTTAAAATTTTTAGCAAAAAAGAACAGTTTATCTTAGCTATCAGTATCTTGCATCTGATATGCGGGCAGCCGAACTACCGATTAACGAACAGGAACGACTTCATAATCTATATAGCTATGAGTTGCTGGATACGTTGCCCGAAAAAGATTACGACGACATCACCCGGCTGGCTTCTTACATCTGCGATACGCCGGTTTCTCTCATTTCTTTAATTGACAAAGACAGGCAGTGGTTTAAATCAACTGCTGGTGTGGATATACATGAAACGCTCCGCGAACATGCCTTCTGTTCTCATGCCATCCTGAACCCGAACGAACTGATGGTGGTGCCGGATACGACTCAGGATGAACGCTTTTTTGATAATCCGCTGGTGACAGGCGATTATGGTGTAATGTTCTATGCCGGCGTGCCGCTGCTTACAGAAGAAGGCTATGCCTTAGGAAGTCTTTGCGTGCTGGACAATAAGCCAAAAGATTTGCACGAAAGCCAGCGGGAAGCTTTGAAAACGCTGGCAAACCAAACAATGCGCCTGATGCAGTTGCATAAAAAAGCTAAAGAACTCACCCGCAGTCGTCAACTGTTAGAAGATGTAAATGCAGAACTCGAAACATTTGCGCAGGTAGTGGTAGAAAAACTGAAGCAACCCTGTGATAATGCCATCGAGTTTACCTACCTGATGGAAGAGAAATTTTCCGCTGCGCTGGATGTCGATGGCAAACAAATGCTGTCACTAATCCGGTACTCATGCGAGAGTATGAAAGAAACGGTGGAAAACACTTTGCAGCGCGCCAGCCGCATCAGTCTTTTGCAAGACAGTAAATCTTTGTTCCATCTTACCCAACTGTTGAAGGAGCTGAAACAAAAGCTGCCGCAGGCCGGTGAGATTATGCTGGGTAGTCATCCTGCCAACGATGCGATTTATTTTTATAAGAACATCCTGCTGCAGATACTCGCACAAATTATTACTGCCTCCTCAGCGTTCAACAACAGCGAGCAGCACCGCATTGAGCTTGCTTTTCTGCCCGACCGGCACCAATATATCTTTCATATTGCCGATAATGGCAAAGGGGTTCCGGTATTCTCGCGCAATGGCGAGTTTGTTTTGCTGCAGCCTTCAAAAGAAGCGCATGAAAAAGAAAGGAATTACCTTGATACGCTCACTTCAGCCCGGCAACTGATTCTCTCTCTGGCAGGTTCTCTCGATATGAATTTTACAGAAGGCAGTGGCACGTTTTTTACCATCAGTGTTCCTAAATAACAATGCCTGCTTGTAACAGCAGGCATTGGAATATAAGGTTATTACTAATGTCTGAAAATAGTTGCCCTTAGGTAGCTATGTTATATAGTTCATCTCCACCTTCATACAAAGAAGACAAAGGATACGAAGATTCCAAAGACGCTTCCCCCAACTTCCGGGTTCTCAGATGAGCCGGCGCAATGAAAAAGCAAGCTGAAAACATCGTCAGGCTGGCCGCCCATAGAACGGTTAATGAACTGTCGGTTCGCAGGTTCGCCAGCAGGCAAAGAACACCCGATAAAAAGATGGTTAATGCCGGTGGTTGCAACAACAAAAGACCGCATAAGAAACGGCTTCGGTTAAGCGTATTAACGCCGTCTAAACACAGGCTGGTGTGACGGACAAAATTCTTAGACCATGTATTGATGCTGTAAGCATGTTGCATCATAAGTGTGCGCAGGCACATTGTTTCTCCGTTGTATAAAATGGCTTTAGGAGCGAAGGCAACATCGTAACCTTTTTCCGCTACGAGATAAGGCAGCTTTGCAGAAAGACTGATGCCTGCCGGCTCTGCACTCTTCAGGCATTGCTTATACAGCGAAATAGTAAAAGCACTGCCGCTGGTGGAAAGAAGGAGAGAGCAACCCAGCCCGCCGGCAGCTTCTCCATAAAAGAAGCGCTTGAAAAAGCAATTCGCCGTTTGCAGTACATCAGACAGTGTACTGTATTTTGTTGGCACAGAAAGGGTTTGCACTGCCTGGTAGCCCTGGTTGAAAAACGCATTTAGCTCGTTGAGATATTCTTGGTCTGCCAAGTTGTTGCCGTCAATAATGGCAAGATGCGTATGCGCCCGCCGAAAATTTTCGATTGCATAACGATGAAGCCGCAGCGCATTGCGAAATGTCTTGCCCGGGCGCAGGATGGTCACCCTGTCGTCTGCGCTGTAAGCATCCGCACAAACGCCGTTTACCACAACATAAACCAAATAGTTGGTGTAGCGAAGCTGCTGCAGAGAATGCAGGCAAGCCTGCAGCGAGCCGGTTTCGCGGTTTGCCAGAACCACAATGGCGTAGTCTTTTTCTTCATGCAGTTCTTCGCTTTCGGGTGGTTGCTTTCGCACCCTTTTTTTTATAGAATACACTGCATACAGACTTACCGGCAATAGTAATCCGGCTAAGATAAGCGCCTGCACAATAAGCCAGGCATAATGAATGATAACTGAGAACATGATATTGGATTTTAAAACGTGATTAGACCCTTGAATTAATCAATCTATATAATTCTTGTTTTCCCGGTAACTATGCGGGTAATACATTTTTCGGAAGATGGAGAGAAGTTTTTTTATGTGATAATAATGATTGCGGAACATAACCTGGAAGGCTATGCACGAGAAGGCGAGTATCGCTTGGCAGCGTTGCAAAAGTTTCATGATATTGGGTCTTTTTTGACGGAGTAAAAATAGAAGGTTACCGCAATACAGAAGGTTTAAAATGTTTTAATCCGGCTGAAGAAATGATTAAAATTTTGCTGGCTTTTTAAGGTTTGGCTGGCTGATCCGCATTATCAGATGGGTAGCCTGTAAGGTAAGCAATCCGAAGACCCAACTGATTCGTTATAAAACCGGATTGCCATAGGTAATTCGAGCTCTCTGTGTTTTTTGCCAAAGCCATCAGTTCATCCGGCATATACAAGCGAAGCGCCGATGCAATGCCATCCCATATTGTACACAACGGAACAACCGGTATAAGGTAGGTAAACAAACATCTCCGCAGCGAGAAAGGTTTGATAAAAGGTGTAAATAAAAGAAAGGCAATCGGATGAAAAAACAGGATCAGAAGAATGAACCCGATGCCTCGGTTGCCTCCATCGAATATCGCTATCCCCTGGCGGTTGTCAACGGCATTTTGCAATACTTTTTTCGCAGTCGGTTCATCAAAATGGTGAAAGCCTGAAAAGATGGTTCGAAAGCCGCGCAAGCGGGACGGAACAAGTGTTGCATCAACCGGGTCTTTATAGTAACTGATTGCGTTTTTGTTTTTCTCGGAATAGATGGAATAAGATAGCGTAGGATACAAATCTGTCAGCACAAACGGAACCGTTTTGCCGGTAGCTTGTTCCATATTTTTCTGAATGCTTTGCACCGCGCCGCCGCCACCGGAACAAAGATCAATAATGCATGTGCTGCCGCTTTGCTGCAACGCATATAGAAGGATGGGTGTAACAGGCTGGTACAGATTCCCGGTGTTCAGCACAAAGCGCAGAAAGTCCATCATATATTGCCGTAGAAAAGAAGGAAACCAGGGCTGGTCTTCCCACTCAAAACCTTGTCTTCTCTTCATAGCATCGGCATTAAAAAGAAAGGATGTTTCCTAAGCGCTTCAGTTCTATTTCCGCGGCTTTGGCGGCATAGGCAAGATTGATTAAACGGTAGCCTTCGTTCTCAAAACTTTGCTGCGCCTCCCTCACTTCTATAATGGTATTTACACGAAGCTGAAAGCGCTTCAGCACGATGTTCAGCAGTTGCTGCGCTGTATCAAATATTTTCTGCTGCGCCTCTAATTGCACCAGCGAAGCGGCATAAGAAGTATAGTTTTTCAGCACGGTGGCTTCATAATCCCGCGCCAGAGATTTCTGTTGAATTTCTGCACTCTGCGTGTTGATTTCCGCCACGCGTTGCTGCCGTTTATATACCGAACCATTGTAGATAGGAATGGCAACACCCAGCCCTACATAAGGTCCGTAGTTTTGGTTTAATAAAGTGAAGCCTGCTGCGTTCTGTGTTCTTCCATACACATAGCCGCCGTTCGCACTAATGGACGGATACCGTTGCGCCGCTGTTTCACGCTCTATCAGTTCGTTAATTCTTACCTGGTCTTGCGCAGCAGCGATGTCGGCATTGCTTTGCAAGTGCGTAAGCACACTGTCCAGCGTAAGATTTTTATCGGTGATGATGGTATCTTCAATTGCGATGGAAGAATCAGGGCTCACATTCATCAGCCGTAGCAATTCTATTTTATCCTGATCTATCACCACCTGCTGCGACTGCTTCGATTGCTCCAGTGCATTCAGGTCTATCTGCGCCTGGAACAAGTCGGCATTATTAGCATAGCCTACACTTTTCTGCACTTCTATAATGGACAGTTTTTGTTTGGAAACAACAATAGATTCATTAATGGTTTTAATATAGCTCTGCTGCCGCACAATGTCGTAATAGGTGGTCATTACCGATGCAATGGTGTTCTGCACCTGCGAGTTCAAACGCTGTTCGCTCTGCGCCTGCAGCTCGGCTAAGCGTTGTTTGGTAGCTTTCACTCTCATACCATTGTATAGCAGAAAGTCTGCATCTATGCTGGCAGATGAGCTGTTGGCAGCCGCATTATTGCGCGATGTATTTCGCGTGGCATCCGAGTATTTTTGGTTGATGCTTGTTATCGTTTCGCGGTCGGTGGCCGTGCCTGTTATCAAAGGCAGACCGCCGGCAATGCCGATGTTGTTATTAATTGTGTTTACCCGGATATCATTTCGGGCCAGTTGAATGTCGTAACTATTTTTAAGCGCAGCATTAATTGCATCCTGCAAAGCCAATGGCGACTGGCAGAAAACGCCACCGAAGTAAAGAAAGCCAAGAAGAGTAAACAGAATCGGTCTCATGAATCGCGGCAATCTACAAACTTTATGTGCTCTTTTGATAACTGATATACCAAATGAAGATTTGCATCGGTGTACTTATATAGCGTGTAAGAAAAATGTCACGTCCTTTTAAGAAATATGATTTTGACAAAACCGAATGGACATCTATATTTGCAGCCCGATTTCAACGGCTGCGTAGCTCAACTGAATAGAGCATCTCACTACGGATGAGAAGGTTTTAGGTTTGAATCCTAACGCGGTCACAAGAACAAAGGTCAACAATAAGTTGACCTTTGTTGATTTAAGCAGTAGGCTATATTCTTTACTTTGTACATTACCTGCTTTTTATGCCATATATACCATTAGAAGCGCACTTGCCCGGCATCACCGGCCTGCTTGAATATCGCAAAGACAGTGCTGCGCCCATTCGCGAGCTGACACAGGTATTACTACGCGGACCTTCTTCCTTAACGGAAGGCGAGCGCGAACTGATTGCCACTGTTGTTTCCAATAAAAACGAATGTCGCTTTTGTACCGCTGCGCACACTGCTGCTGCCGATGTTTTATTGGGCGAAGACGAAACCTCTGCCAAAGTAAAAAGCGACATACAAACCGCCCCGGTCAGCAGCAAAATGAAAGCCCTGTTAACCATTGCTGCGCAAACTGCGGAAAACGGTAAAGCCGTTACGAAAGAAGCGATACAAAAGGCGAAAGATGAAGGTGCCACCGATGTTGAAATCCATGATACTGTGTTAATAGCCGCGCTGTTTTGTTTGTATAATCGCTATGTAGATGGCTTGGCTACTATAGCGCCATCCAATCCTGACTTTTATCGAGGCTTGGGAGAAAGGCTGAAGCAACATGGCTATAACCGTTTGCCACAAGGTTATGACCATTTAAAAAAGCAAACGGCAGAATAATAGAATGTACATTGAGGTAGATGCGTGGGAAAATAAAATCTCCCTGCCTTGCGCTTATAAAGCAACATTTTGCAGGGAGATTATTGTCATTCCTGATTAAAAACAGGAGTAATAGTATAATTATATCGACTCGGGTTCTGCCAAATCTGTTTTGGCTTCCTGTGCGTCTGATTTTAAGCTTTTCAAGAATTTTTCTGTGTCTTCCACCGATTCAGATGAGCCGCCGTTTTTCCTTACCGCATTCAGTATGTAAGCCTGGGTTTTCGAAATCGCATTCAACAAAGTCTGGTTGTCTGCAATCTGTTGTTGATTGTCAACAATGGTAGATTGATTGCCCACTATCGTGCCTTGGTTGTCCTTAATCTCATTCTGGTTTTTCAGAATGGCTTCCTGGTTACTGATAATGGTATCCTGGTTTTTTAACAAGGATTCCTGGTTCGCAAGAATTTCTTTCTGATTACTAAGAATCAATTCATCTGAAGTTGCCATAAGTGTTACCTCCGTTTATTTTGTTATGAAAAGAATGAATTCAGTAATTTGATGAGTGACAAAGTTATTTTCATTTCTTATGCCAAAATTATAAGGCTTTTACTATTGAATAAAATATAGCAGCAAATTCATATTGAATGTCTTTTGTTCTGCTTTATGAACGTTATATAAAGGTTATGTATACTTTCGTAAATGTTACAGAGCAAACATTTTATTTGTAGTTTATACAGCATGAATACTGAAAAGAATCAACAAAAAACGGCAGTCATCCAACCTTCCATGCTACAAAAGAAAAGCAAAGTATGGCTCTTTCTTTCACCTCTTGTGATATTGTTGCTGATGCTTATCGTATGGTGGCTGGTCACCGCTTTTCAACTCTTTCCGGCTTATGCACTGCCGTCACCTTCCGCTGTGGCAAAAAGCTTTGGTGAACAGGTATCCGGCAGTCGTTTGTTTGATGATATTATAGCCTCACTTTGGAGGGTGGCATTTGGGTTTGTGCTATCAGCGGGTTTAGGAATACCGTTTGGCTTGTGGCTTGGGCAGCATCTGTATGCAAGGCATGCTTTTTTACCTATACTCAATTTCTTCCGTTTTCTTTCGCCGCTGGCATGGATTCCCTTTGCCATACTCTGGTTTCATATCGGTGATAAGCCGGCCATATTTTTAATCTTTATGGCCACTTTTTTTCCGCTTACCATTTCAACCATGTCTGCTGTTGCTACTTTGCCTAACATTTATTTTCGTGTGGCGCATGATTATCATTACAAGGGTATAGAACTACTAACGAAGGTTACCTTTCCTGCGGTGCTTCCCCAGTTAGTTACTTCGGTGCGTGTCAGTTATGGCATTGCCTGGGTAGTGATTGTTGCCGCAGAAATGGTGGGTTGCCAGGACGGTCTTGGTTATGGTATCTGGGAAGCGCGAAACGGTTTGCGTTTGGATTCGGCTGTCTGTTATATGATTATTATTGGTTTGCTGGGTATGATAATTGACAGGCTGTTAACCCGGTTTGAAAAACTTCCTGCTATACGTTGGGGCTATGACAGATAATACGAACACCATACGGCTATCGCTCTCAAGTGTATCTCACAGTTATGGCGAACTGGCTGTATTGCAGGATATAAATTTTGAAGTTAAACACGGTGAGCTTGTGGTATTGGTAGGACCTTCCGGTTGTGGTAAAACAACGCTGCTGAATCTTCTGTCCGGCTATATGAAACCTGTTTCAGGAATAGTGAAAATCAATGGCCTTATCCGCACAGTTTATCAGCAGGATGGTTTATTTCCCTGGCTTACCGTTTCGGAGAATATCAGCATGGGGTTACGCGGGGTAAAAGATGCTCCTGTAAAAGAAGAGGAATTAAAAACATTGATTGAACTGATTCATCTGGAAGGCTTTGAAAACAATTATCCGCATCAGCTTTCAGGTGGCATGAGGCAACGTGTGGAACTGGCACGTGTGCTGGCGGGCGATTCGGATATTTTATTAATGGACGAGCCTTTTTCTGCGCTCGATTATCAAACCCGTTTGCGTATGCGGCGTGAGCTGGTTCGGCTGCTGACCGAAAGACCTCGCACCGTAGTATTTGTAACGCATGATATTGAAGAAGCGGTTCAACTTGCTGATCGTGTGCTGGTGTTATCGAATCGCCCTGCGCACATCAGTAAAGAGTTGACCATAGATGCGCCGCGTCCCCGCAATCCAACAGATGATGCGGTGATAGAAGCGACAAAAGCTATTCTTCATGAGCTTGGATTGCAAACAATGGTGAGTAAAGGAAATCAAAAAGCGAATGATAAAACAAATGGATAATCTCCGTATTCTATATTGGAAAATAGGGAAATAAAAAAGTGAGTATGAAAGTAACGAAAACAAGTTTTATAGCAGGTACTCTTCTTATCCTTCTTGTGCTTGGCTTGCTGCGTTACAAACCCTGGAATAACAGCAATATTAGTAATGCAAGAGATGTAGTGCATGAAGGGCCTAATAGTAAAGCGAAGCGTGAACTGACGGTTGGCTATCTTCCGGTGACCTGCCATCTTACCTGCCCGGTAACAGATTTTGCATCAAAAACAACGCAGTCGGGCACCAATTTCAATTCAAGAGTGTTCAGCGATTTTCCAACGGTCGTCAGCGCTTTGGAAGCTAAACAAATTGAAGCCACTTTTATGATCGTGCCTTTGGCAATGAAGCTTCGCGAACAGGGCGTTCCGGTGAAAATCTGTTACTTAGGTCATCGGGATGGTTCTGAGATTATGGTGGCAAAAAACAGCCCGGCGCGAAGCCTCGCCGATTTAAAAGGTAAAACGATGGCCATACCCAGCTTGTTCAGCAACCAGAATTTTGTGATTCACAAACTGATGGAAGATTTCGGAATGAAAAACGGCGACATCAATTTTGTTGTTTTACCACCTGCCGATATGCCTACTTCGCTTGCGTCCGGCGCAATTGATGGCTACTTTGTGGGCGAACCTTTTTGTGCAAAAGCCGAACTGGATGGTTATGGGCGCGTCTTATATTATGCAAAAGATATCTGGCCGAATTTTATTTCCTGCGCTTTGGTAGTACATGAAGATTTAATTAAACAACAACCAGACATAGTAAAAGATTTGGTTCGCGGTATTGCACAGTCGGGCGCCTGGGCGGAAACACATCGGGCCGAAGCAGCTAAGCTTGTTGCACCCTATTATCGCCAGGATGAGAAAGTGTTGAATTATGTACTTACTTCACAACCGCGCCGCGTAAGCTATGTGCAGCTAACACCCACAGAGCAAGACTTTCAGCAGCTAGAAAATACCGGATTAAAGCTTGGGCTACTTACGAAGCACATTCCTGTAAGTGATTATATTGATCGTGATTTTATTCCGCAGCATATAGAAGAAGCGCCGATTGATGTGAAAAGAATACCAAACAATAAATAGGGAACTTGCTTCTTGTCTTTTGTGTTGTCTGATGCAGCCAACACAAAATTTATTATTACAAATAAAAAATTTACCTACTTTTAAAACCTCTAATTGCTTTGTTCGTTTTTGAAAAAACTGTCTGCCATATTATTGCTTTCTGTTCTCCTGTTTAATCTGGCAGGTTATACTTTGGTCTTTCAATATTTTATCAATCAAGCCGATACTCAGTTGGTAAAACAATTGGATAAAACAGCTTATAACGATAAAGACCTGGTGGAAGTGAAAGTGCCGCTAAATATGCCTTACATTACCGACAAAGAGTATGAGCGCGTAGACGGGCAATTAGAATACAATGGCTTTCATTACAATTATGTGAAACGAAAAGTCACTAACGATACCTTGTATGTATTGTGTTTGCCCAATGTTTCAAAAACACAATTATACAATGCAAAAGCGGCTTACAGCAAGGAAGTAAATGATATTCCCGGCAGTAAGAAAAGTACAGAAATCATAAAGAAAATAAGCTTCGTCAGTGAGTATAATTGTACAGCAAACCAGTATAACATAAATCCCTTTGTTGCAGTGTTTACAATCAATCCTTATAATGTTCCTTTACGTTTACCCGACAACCTGCTTTCCGTACCCGAGCAACCTCCTAAAGCTTCCTGCTGATTCCCTTTTTACTGGCTTATAGTTTCTTGTTGTAGCCGCATCATCCCAATTATATGTGCCCGTGTATAAGCATCTGTAAATGAGACTTTACAGCAATTCATGTAATTGTCCGACAAACGATAAGATATCTGCCAAAGTGAAAAGCGTCTTGTCCAATATTTCTACAAACGTGTGACGTGCTACACAATAATTCTGTCTTTTAAGGTTTAGAAAATTAACCAGAATGACTATTGCCAAAGGGTTATGGTCATTGATAAAATGATTGGTAAAACAATGAAAACAGTAACAGTACAAGATCAGCCCCTGAATGGCATTACATCTCATCATTCCTCCGGTGCGCGCAAACAGCTAACCATAGCTTTTACCATCTGCTTTATCAGCATCCTGTTCAGCGGCATCAGTTCTATGCTAATGTCGGTGTATCTGCCTGTCATCGTGAAAGATTTGCTGGGTGCTGTTTCGGATGAAAAGATAAACAGTGTAAGCGCTTACATTAACTCCATCTTCATCTTCGGCAGCATGTTTGGCGGCTTTGCCTGGGGCGTAATCTGCGATAAAGTCGGCCGGTCAAAAGCCGTTGCCTTGTCAACCGGTTTATATGGATTGTTTACCATTCTGACAGCGTTTTCATCCTCCTGGCTGATGGTAGGTATATACCGCTTTGTTACCGGGTTTGGCGTAGGGGGTGTGTTATTAACCACCAATGTGTTGATTGCTGAAATCTGGTCAGAAAAAAGGAGAGCAGTAGCCATTGGTATTGTGTCATCTGCAATGCCCGTTGGATTTATTATCGCTGGTGCCATGAACAATTTATTATCCGACTGGCATACCGCTTTTTTAATGGGCATCGTTCCATTGGTAGTAGCTGTTTTTGCCTCATTCCTGTTAGCAGAATCGAAAACCTGGAAGCAACATCAGCAACCTTCCGCTGACTATCCGTTTAATCCTAAACTTTTTACTTCGGGCTACAAAAAGAACCTGTGGAAAGGTTCAGTCATCTTTGGCTGTATGCTCATTGGTTTATGGGCTGTTTTTTCGTGGGCGCCCACCTGGATAGAAAGCATAACCGCCGATGCAGCCAAAGCTAAAAACCTGCGCGGCTTAACCATGATGGTCCTGGCTACATCAGGGTTAGCAGGAAGCATTGTTTCGGGTTGGATCGCCAACGCCATTGGCTTGCGCAAAACCATGATGCTGTGCTTTGCTGCCAGTTTTATTATGACGTTTATGGTGTTTAAACTTAACACCTCTGTTTCCACTGCCACCTTTATCGAAATGGGTGTCATGGCGTTCTTTTTCGGCATCAGCCAAGGTGCATTATCGGTTTATATACCCTCCTTGTTTCCCACCGTTGTAAGGGCTTCGGCTACCGGGTTTTGTTTCAACATCGGCAGACTGTTTACGGCAACCGTGGTATTCTTCATTGGTGCGCTTGTTTCCTTTCTCGGCGGATATGGCAATGCCGTATTTACATTCTCATTCATTTTTTTAATCGGGCTTGCTTACACTTATTTTTCAAAAGACAGAACGAAAACTACAACCGGAGAGCCCGGATTTATTGCAGCTTTTGCTGATTAATATAATTATTAAACAATCAAAAATTATGGCGCACATAACAGTTGAAGAAGGCGTTCCGGGCATCAGAAGCCTTGTGCAGTTCAGACCGGAAACCGGTAAGCCTTTATACGAATTAGCACAGGTTTTATTAAGAGGTGAATCGCCGTTAAGTGAAGCCGAACGCGAACTTATTGCCGCTCATGTTTCACACCGCAATGAAACAAAGTTTTGCGAAATGAGCCATGCCGCCGCATCCCGTCATCTCTATGGAAATAATAAAGACATAGTGGATGATGTATTAAAAGATGTAGATAGCGCCAACATCAGTGATAAGCTGAAAGCCTTGCTGCACATCGCTTCCAGAGTTCAAATCTTAGGAAAGGAAGTAACACCCGAAGACATTGAAGCTGCCCGTAGAGAAGGCGCTAACGACAGAGAAATACATGACACCGTTTTAATCGCTGCTGCATTCAGCATGTACAATCGCTACGTAGATGGTCTTGCTTCTTTCACTCCCACCGACCCGGCAGAGTACGATGCCATGGGTAAGAGAATGGCTGAAAAAGGGTATCAGCCTCCATCCCCTAAAGGGGAGCTTTGAGCAGCGTAAATAATAATAACAACAATGATTAAAAAATTAAATTTTATTCTGTTTAACTATGAAGCAAGATGCAAATAATGATAAGGCTACAAGCTCCCCTTCAGGGGATGGGGGCTCTGCTTATATCAATTTGGAAAACGACTTCCCGGGCATACGTGGTCCCATGGCCTATAGCCCCGAAACAGGCAAAGCATTAAATGACTTAGCTGAAATTTTATTGCATGATGACGACAATACCTTATCACGCGGCGAGCGCGAAATGATTGGCGCTTATGTGTCTTCGCAAAACGATTGCTTCTATTGTCAGAACGTTCACGGCGCATTAGCGCAGTATTATTTTGAATGCGATATGCCCTTCATCGACGGCATTAAAAAGAATTATCAGTCCATGCCCATCTCTGATAAGCTCAAAGCTTTATTAAGCATTGCCGGCAGCGTTCAGAAGGGTGGCAAATATGTTACGACAGAGCAAATAGAAAGCGCAAAAAGCCTTGGCGCAACCGATAAAGAAATACATGATACTGTTTTAATTGCCGCTGCCTTCTGTATGTTCAATCGCTATGTAGATGGATTGAATACATGGGCACCACAAGACCGGCAGGTGTATGTAGATCGCGCACCAATGAGAGCTAAAGAAGGGTATGCCAATCTTGATTTCAGTAAATAAAAAATCGAACAATTATGCCTTATATTAACGTAGATGAAAATTTACCCGGCATTCGCTCCTTAATGGCGTTCAGCCCGGAAACCGCAGCGCCCATGGGCGAGCTTGCCAACTTATTATTACGAAGTAACGAAGGCTTAAGCATGGCAGACCGCGAGCTGATTGCCACGCATGTATCTTATCTGAATGATTGCTTCTATTGCCAGCAGTCACATGGCGCTATTGCTGTTTGTTATCTGGAGGGAAACAATGAGTTGGTAGAACAGGTTAAGAAAGACTATCAACACGCCGATGTTTCAAACAAACTCAAATCCCTATTAAGTATTGCCGGCAGTGTGCAAAAAGGCGGCAAGCATGTAACACCGGAACAAATTGAAAGGGCAAAAAGCCTTGGTGCGACTGATAAAGACATCCACGATACCGTGCTGATAGCAGCTGCTTTTTGTATGTTCAACCGCTATGTGGATGGCTTAGCTTCTAATACCCCAACCGACCTGTCTTCTTACCCATTGCGGGCAAAACAAGTAGCTGAAAAAGGCTATGGCAATCATATTTTTTCAACACCACAACCCGCTTAAAATTCGGGTTACAAAAGAGTAGTACACCAATTTTTTATCTATTAACGAAAAGAAAAAATGAAACTAAAACTGCTTATTCTCACAGGCTTTCTCCTGTTCCTGATGCCACTTTTTCTATCTGCACAAACAACTGCTTTTACTGCGCAGGTAACAGAAACAAATGGAGCACCTATTCCGGGCGCTACCATCGCTGCCGGAAACCGGGCACAGACCATCGTTGCTGATGCACAAGGTCGTTTTACTTTACAACTGGCTACTGATGCAAGCCTAACTATAAGCGCTGCCGGTTTTAAAACAAAAACACTGCGCATAGCCGACGTTGCCAACGGAATCATCACGCTTGAAGAAGACGTGGCGCGGCTGGATGAAGTGGTGGTGACAGGTCTGTCCACAACGGTAAAAAGAAGAAACCTTGCCAATGCTGTGGCTACTATTTCTTCCAAACAACTGAGCGGCACCGCGCCGGCGCAAACATTAGATGCTGCATTGAACGGCAAGATACCCGGCGCTTACATCAATGCCAATTCCGGTGCGCCGGGTGGTGGCATTACAGTGAAGCTGCGCGGCGTTACATCGGTGTACGGCACTACGCAACCCTTGTATGTATTAGATGGTGTGTTTATAGATAACACAGCCACTTCTGCGGGGTTAAATGCGGTAACCTCGGCTGCCAGTGGCGGTTCACCCACATCTATTCAGGACAACCCATCCAACCGCATTGCCGACATACGGCCGGAAGACATCGAGAACATCGAAATTCTGAAAGGCGCTTCTGCAGCAGCCATCTACGGCTCCAAAGCCGCGGCTGGTGTTATCATTATCACCACAAAGCGCGGAAAAGGAGGAAAGACATCCATTAATGTTGCCCAGGATTTAGGTTTGATTACTGCCCGTAAATTGCTGGGTGTACGCCAGTTTACTGCCGACCGCGCTGCGAGCTTATCCAGCGATAGTGCCACCAGTGCAGCCTTACAACAGCAATTCTTAGATGCGCAGTCGGCCGGTCATGTTTACGATTATGAAAAAGAGATTTATGGCAATACGGGCTTTGCGCGCAACACTACCCTAAGCCTAAACGGTGGTAACGAAAAAACGAGCTTTTATTTTTCCGCTTCGCAAAAAGACGAAGATGGAATTGTAAAAAGAACCGGCTATCGCAATACGGGTTTGCGATTGAATATTGACCATCGCATCACGGATGATGTTAAGATTGGCATCAGCACCAGCTATACCAATTCATCTGCCGACAGGGGCTTGTTTGGCAACGATAACGTAGGGGTTACCACAGGCATTGCACTATCGTCCACGCCTTCTTTTGCGGAACTTCATCCCGATGAGAATGGCAATTATCCGGCAAATCCATTTGCCGCTGCCAATCCTTTACAAACTATCGCTTTGATGAAAAATAATGAATCGGTCAACCGCTTTATTACGGGTTTGAACTTCGATGCAACATTGCAGAAAAGCAACACCAGTAACACAAGGTTTATTGCCCGTGGCGGCTTCGATTTTTATAACCTGCAAACAACCGCTTTGTTTCCCGGCATCCTGCAATGGCAGGCAGTGAACAAAGGCACTTCAATACAGGGCTTCACCAAAAACTTAAGCACGAATTATATCCTGTCGCTGGTAAATGCGTTCACACCTTCACAGAACGTTTCGCTCACCACATCAGCCGGCGTTACGCAGGAAACGGGCGATTATAATAACCTGCTGAACATTGCCACGCAAGTCATTGCCGGCCAATCTAACGTAGACCAGGCAGGCGCTTTGAATGCTACGCAGCTTCGCACCAAATACCTCAATTCAGGCATTTTTGTGCAGGAAGAAGCCAGCCTGTTTGATGCGGTTACCCTGACTGCCGGAGTGCGTTTCGATAGAAGCAGTAACAACGGTGATGCGTCTAAATTCTATACGTATCCAAAAGCCGGCGTGTCGTGGAATTTAACACGTTCTGGTATTGTGAAGGAAGGATTTTTTGATAACATAAAACTGCGGGCGGCTTACGGGCAGGCAAACAATGTTCCGGCTTACGGCAGCAAGTTTACCGGGCTTGTCATTTCAAACATAGCGGGCGACCCCGGCGTGATCGTGAGCACGCAGCAGGGGCAGTCAACCATCAAACCCGAGCGGCAGACGGAATTAGAAACCGGTATTGATTTCAGTTTGCTGAAAGGCAGGCTGAGTTTTGAAATGACCTATTACAATAAAAGCATTAAAGACTTCCTCATGCTGCAAAGCCTGCCCTCTTCTTCGGGCTTCTCAAGCAAGTGGGTGAATGCTGGCGACCTCCGCAACCGCGGTGTGGAATTAGGCGTGAATGCAAGACCGATACAAAGCCGGAATATTACCTGGAACAGTTCAGTCAATTTCTGGCTAAACCGTTCAAAAGTTACGCGGCTGATTATCCCTTCTGTACCACAAGGTTCATTTGGCTATGTGCTGGGCTCTTTCCAGATACAGGAAGGCAAATCGGCTACACAGATACTGGGTCTGGATGGCGATAACGGCGTAGGTGTGTTAGGTGATGCCGAGCCTACCTTCCAGATGAACACTTTCAACGAAATCACATTCTTCAAGCACTTTAGCTTGCGCTTTCTTATCCATTGGAAACAGGGAGGTGATAACATTAACCTTACTTCGCTGCAGAGCGATTTTGGCGGCACCAGCGCTGATTATGATAATGTAACCAACAAGATGGGCGTACCGGATGCGGTTTATCGCATTATGCAAATCGGAACCAGTGCAAGAATCTTTGTACAGAATGCGGGTTATCTGCGTCTGCGCGAGGCGGGTCTCTATTATTCTTTTACCAAAACACCGCTCAGTTTTGTAAAAGGCGGTCGCATTGGCGTGTCGCTCAACAATTATGTCACCTTCACGCATTATAAGTCGTACGACCCCGAAGTCTCCAACTTCGGAACCGGTTTTTCTACCGGTGTGGATGTCCTTCCCTATCCGGCCAGCAAACGTGCTGAACTTCATTTGTCTTTCGACTTATAATTTTTTAAAACACAACGATCATGAAAAAAGTATTTTTTTTACATACACTACCTTTTGTCGCCATCCTCCTTTTCTTTACCAATTGTAAAAAAGATTATGGCAACCTGAACGGCGCCACCATCGAAGCCTTCTCTAACAATGCAACCGCTGCTGAATTAAACAACCTGGTGAACGGTACGGAATCGGGCATGCGCACCTCCATTAACTTTTATCTGGATGATGTGGGAACGATTGGGAGAGAAAGCTACCGCTTTACCACTTCTGAACCCCGCTACCTTACCGATTTGCTGGGTGCCAGCAATGCATCGCTAAGTGGCAGTAATTTTTACATCGCAACGCCCTGGGCAGCACGTTATCGCGTAGTAAAGAACTGCAATGTGCTGATAGAAGCCGCCAACAATTCTTCCAATATTTCAGCCGAACAGAAGAAAGGCTACATTGGTTTTGCGCAAATGATAAAAGCTTACCAGTTGCTGATGAACCTGAACCTCACCGACAGCAATGGTATTCGCGTTGATGTAGCAGATCCTGATCATCTTGGGCCTATTGTTAACTACAACGACGGGCTTACTGCTATCGCTTCGCTTCTCGATTCTGCCGGCACTAATTTTAATGGAGCTGTCATTGCTTTCCCGCTGGCTGGTTTTAATGGTTATAGCGATGCGGCCGGATTGCTTCAGGTAAGTAAAGCGCTGTCGGCAAGAGTAGCCGTTTATCAGCAGCGATGGAATGATGCTTTGACTGATTTGAATGCGTCTTTTTTTGGTTTGAACAAGGACTTTTACACAGGCGTCAATCATGTGTTCGGAACCGGTTTAGGCGACCAGTTGAACCCGGTTTTCATTCCGCAAAATCAGAATGGCGATGTTCGTGTGGCGCATCCTTCTTATGCGGCTGATATAGAAGCCAACGATGACCGTATTGGCAAAGCAACACTTCGTACTTCGGCGGCTTCATTAAACGGGCTAAGCAGCAATCGGGATGTTTGGGTGTATACATCGAGCACTGCGCCCATACCCATTATCCGCAATGAGGAGTTGATTCTGATTTATGCCGAAGCCAATATTCAATTAAATCATTTTACTGAAGCCGTTACTGCGCTGAACATCATCCGAAGCAAACATGGACTTGCCGATTACAGTGGCGCGCAAACCGGCGATGCGCTTATCACTGAAATGCTGAAGCAAAGACGATACTCGCTTTATTTTGAAGGTCACCGCTGGATTGATTTGCGCAGGTACAACCGCCTGAATGAATTGCCTGTAGATAGAACCGGTGATGATGTATGGACAGAGTTTCCACTGCCGGTAACAGAACAATAGAAGGGGGGAAAGACTTAATTTCAAAAGGTGCCAGGCAGATCACTGTTGCCTGGCACCTTCTTCTTCATAAACAAACAAGCACCTTTTATTTTTCTACTTATCTATCATTCATAAATCAAATAATATGGCTTTAAAACGATGGCTGCTCATAGTAGGTCTTCTTATATTGTTTGCCGCAGAAATCCTGCGTGTTTACTTTATCATGCCGTTTCCCGGAAGCCAGCAAAAAAATACGATTGATGTAGCGTACTGGCTAAACAACAACATCTTTTGGATACGGATAGTAGCGCTGGTGGTAGTGGCTTATGCCTTGTTTTTTCTTTTCAGAAGAAGCCGGGTTTGGGTCAGGTTATTGCTGTTTCTCACTCTTGTTTTTTATGCAGTGATATTCTTCTTTTTCAACTATCGTTTTGAAGCCGACAAGATGTTTTATCAACCTGGCAACAAACAGTTTGCTTCTACCGGTGATACCACTATTCATAATAACAAACTGGTGATTGGCGTTGCAATAAACGGAGAAGCAAAAGCCTATCCCATTCAGCTGATTGGTTATCACCATCAGGTGCGGGATACAATAGGCAATACGCCGGTGATGGTTACGTATTGCACCGTGTGCCGCACAGGCAGGGTATACAGCCCGGTGGTGAATGGCAAGCCGGAAACATTTAGGCTGGTAGGCATGGATCACTTCAATGCCATGTTTGAAGATGCCACCACGCATAGCTGGTGGCAGCAGGCTACGGGCGTTGCCATAACAGGTCCGCTGAAAGGTGCTTCCTTAGCAGAAATTCCTTCGCAACAAATCACGCTGGCAGGCTGGCTGCAGGCGCATCCGGGCTCTTCTGTTATGCTGCCCGACACTACTTATAACAAGGATTATAAAGACCTCGCTGATTATGACAACGGAACCATCAAAGGAAGTTTGGAACACAGGGATTCGAGTTCCTGGCAATTCAAATCGTGGGTGGTGGGCATTGTGCAACATCAAACGGCTAAAGCCTACGACTGGAATAAATTGGTGGTGAAACAAGTGATCGAAGATTCATTACCCGGTCTTCCCCTGCTGCTCATGATAGAGAAAGATTCGGTTTCCTTTCATGCTTTTGACCGGCGTGTGAATGATAAAACACTCCGGTTTCAAAAAAGTGGCGATGGACTAACCGATGAGGCAACCGGCTCATCCTGGACAATGAACGGTTTGTGTACGGAAGGCACATTAAAAGGTCAGCAATTGCATAATGTGCAGGCCTATCAGGAGTTCTGGCACTCGTGGCGAACCTTCCATCCGGGCACGATAAAGTATGATTAACTAATATAAACAATAAAGCACCTCTTACATTCTTACTAACCTCTGTTGGCTATAGTGTTTGATGCCCGAACCAACGTTTCTGTTCGGGCATCTTATACGATGGAATAACGAAAGCATCCATTTATTAAAACAACAATACCTCAAACCAATGCCACACCGTTTGCTCATTTAAGGCTCCAAATAACGGAATGCAATTTGTAATCTTCCCCTTGCTCGCGCAGTCAAATTCTTTTGATCCTATCTGACGATGATGGCTGCCAGTTATCATTAATTTTTATTCATTAAAATCTACACAACACCTATGAAAGCAGCAAGGATTCACGGTCCCCGGAAAGTAACCTGCGATACGGTTGACGATCCTAAATTACAAAACGACAGGGATGTTATTTTGAAAGTAACTGCTACAGCCATCTGCGGTTCCGACCTTCATATCTATTCGGGTGGTTTGCCACAGCCACGTCCAATGGTGTTGGGGCACGAGTTCATGGGTATTGTAGAAGAAGCCGGCACAGCGGTAAAAAATTTAAAACGTGGTGATAGGGTAGTGGTTCCTTTTCCCATTGCTTGCGGAACCTGCTTTTTTTGCAATCATCACCTGCCGGGCCATTGCGAAAACAGCAATCCTGAACATTATGGACCCGAAGGTGGTTTGCTTACCGAAAAAGGCGGTGCTCTCTTTGGCTATACCGATTTGTACGGTGGCTACGATGGCGGACAGGCGCAATATGTGCGTGTTCCTTATGCCGATTACGGTCCCCGCATTGTACCCGATAATTTAACCGATGAACAGGTGTTGTTCCTTACCGATATTTTCCCAACTGGTTATAGCGGCATTGATTGGGCACAAGTGAAGGGTGGTGAAACGGTTGCCATTTTTGGTGCCGGGCCGGTAGGTATCATGGCAGCAAAAAGCGCTTGGCTGCGTGGAGCTGCAAGAGTGATAAATGTAGATACTCTGCAGTATCGTTTAGATAAAGCCAAGGCCACTGCCAACAGCGAAACCATCTTGTGGGAAGATGGCGCTAAAGAGGTAGTGCAGCAGATACGCGATATGACGGAAGGACGCGGCGCAGATGTGTGCGTGGAAGCCGTAGGTTTCGAACCGGACCGTAGTATTATTGACCGGGCAAAATCTGTTATCAATCTGGAAAAAGGATCGCCGAAAGTGCTGGAAGCTTGTATGAGCGCGGTGCGCAGGGGTGGCATTGTTTCGGTGCTGGGCGTATATCCTACCACGTATGACAACTTCCCGATTGGTCAGTTCTTCGATAAAGGCATTACCTTGGTTGGCGGGCAAGCACCAGCACATAAGCATATTGATAAGCTGCTGGGTTTTGTTGCCGAAGGCAAGGTAAAGCTGGATGATATCATCACACATCGTTTGCCGCTTTCAGAAGTAGCACATGGTTATGAAATCTTTAAAAAGAAAGAAGACAATTGTGTGAAAGTAGTTCTGGATCCTTGGGCATAAGATGAATTGAATAAAGCTAAAGCGTTTGTTCAATTAATTAGAATAAATGAAAAAGCATCTGCCTTGGTAGATGCTTTTTCATTGAAACAATTTCATATGATCGATAGCTATACATCAACATGAGTGCATCTTACAACTCAATCCGCTTCCCGGAAGCGGCTGATCGTTTAGCCGCATCTAATATCTTCATCACAATCATATTGTACGATAAAGAAGACAAATCATCCTTACCCGTTAACTGATGCTGCAGCACCGCTGATAAATAAAGAAGCGGATCGTTCATAGGAGCCGCTAATGGCTGCGACTGCTGGCTGCCCATTATTTTCTCGCGCCTGCGGCTGATGATATTCGTGTTGTCTAATGCATGCAAATAACCTGTCTCGCAAAACACTTCCATGTCTTTGATGGAGAAAGGCCAATTCCAGGACGCCTCTATCAAACCGGTAGCCCCGGCATATTCTACCACGATGGTGGCATCGTCTTCTACCTTCGGGTACACGTCTGTTTTATAATGTCGTGCAACAGCTGTTACCGCAATGGGCGTTTGCCCATGCATTAGCCAGGTCATCAAATCAGCGCCATAACAACCAAAATCATTAAGCGCACCGGCACCATTCAATATGGGGTCGGTAAGCCAGGAAAGAAATTGCGGGCTGCAACCAATCTCCTTCGGTCCCTGGTGACCATCATGAAATACCATTTTCTTTATCTTACCTAAACTATCGCCCGCTACGGTTTGATACACATCATGGTAAGAAGGATACCACGTGGTTTCATAGTTGGTTAGCACAGGAATATCGTATTGCTTTGCCAGCCGTTCTATCTCTACTGCTTGCGGCAGGGTAGCTGCCAAAGGCTTTTCTACCATGACTGGTATGTGCAGTGGCGCACATATCTGAACGACTTTCAAGTGCCCGGCTACTTCATTATAGCCCAACACCGCATCCGGTTTGGTGCGCTTCACCAACGGAGCCAGCTCGGTGGTAAAAAGAGAATCGGGCACACCATATAAATCTCCATACTTCTTCCACAAGGCTCTATCCGGCTCGGCAATACCGGCAAGTATCACTTTGCCATCCTGGTAAGCGTGGAGAATACCATGCACATGGTCGTGGTTTAAACCGGCAACCACCACACGAAGTTTTTGTTGCGCAGAAGCATGGGTAAACAGGGTGGTGAGAAGGATAGCCAGCAAGCAACCTTGTCGTAATAAGAAAGCAAAACGATGCGGTGAGTAAGCATGTATATTCATATGGCAGATTATGCGGAAGGAAGAAAAGAAACAATCCAGGTTTTAAAATGGCACAAGCTATCCCAGAAAAAGCGGTTGGTGTCGTGTCCTTTCTCGCCAATATCAATTCTTTCGCTGCGCTGTATCACTTTATCGGCAAAGCTGTCTATCCAGTCGATAGGCGAGATGTCCTTTATCGCTTCGGCTACTTTCTCGGCATATACGTGTCCCCATATTTCTATCATCATGGAAGTGTCCGATACCTCAAATGCAGCCTCGTAGCGAAGCCCATATTGCGTCTTGATGGCAGTCACCAATTCTGCCGTTGTCGACTCTGTATCCTTCGCCAGGAGCGCATTCAGGGCATCATCCACAAATATCCTTACCACGTGCGGTTCAAGCTCGCATTGAATGCTGCGGTTACGAACAACAATAACATCTTTCATGCAAAGAATAAAGAGCACAAATAAACGATTTTAAAAGCGTTCGTCCGGGCTATCTCTTTCGGGTATCAATAACACGAAAGGGTTAGTTTTGGCGCGTCGTAAAAGAGAATGTCTTACTTCTTTTTCAACAACCGTTTCTCTATAAAACTTACCGATTGTTATGCCAGGGAAAGAAAAGATTTTAGTGATAGGTGCCTCCGGGCAAATAGGGGTAGAGCTTACGTTGGCGCTTCGCAAACTCTATGGCGACGCCAACGTCATTGCCTCCGATTTGCGAGAACAAAATCCTTTATTGAAGGACAGCGGACCCTATGTGTCGCTCGATGTAATGAACAAAGAGATGCTGCATGTGCAGGTCATCCGGCAGAACATTACGCAGATTTATTTATTGGCAGCCATCCTTTCCGCCACAGGAGAAAAGAACCCCAACCTGGCGTGGAGCCTGAACATGCAGGGGTTGCTGAATGTGCTGGATATTGCTCGTGAAGAGAAGCTGCAAAAAGTGTATTGGCCCAGCAGCATCGCGGTGTTTGGTCCTACTTCGCCCAAACAACTATGCCCGCAGCAAACCATCATCGAGCCCACTACCGTGTATGGCATCAGCAAGTATGCCGGCGAATTCTGGTGTCATTACTATCACCAGCGTTATGGGGTAGATGTGCGCAGCCTTCGCTACCCGGGATTGATCAGTTATAAATCATCGCCTGGCGGCGGCACCACCGATTATGCCATTGAAATTTTTTACGAAGCGAAAGAAAACAACCACTACAATTGTTATCTGAAGAAGGATACGTATCTGCCTATGATGTATATGCCCGATGCCATCCGCGCCACGCTGGAATTAATGGAAGCCCCGGCGCATAACATTGGGGTACGAACGTCTTACAACATAAGCGGCATTTCCTTTTCGCCCGACGATATCACCAAAGAAATACAGAAACACCTGCCCCGCTTTTCTACCAGCTATAAACCCGATTACCGCCAGGCAATTGCCGATAGCTGGCCGCAAAGCATTGACGATTCTGTTGCCCGCCAACACTGGCATTGGCAACCCGAATATGATCTGGAAAAACTAACAGAAGATATGCTGGCGAATATGAAGTAAGCTATGAGCTTCGAGCCGCGAGCTATTAGCTGCAAGTAGTGATGAATCGTTTAGGTTATGATGTATTGCTTGTATTCCTCATAGCTCACAACTCACAGTTCGTAGCTCACCTCTCAATCCTCCGTTACCGGCGCATACGAAATATCCGCTACTGTCTTGTTTTCAAGGATAGCTAAGTTGGCATCACGCACTTCAATCATAATGCGGTGCAATCCGCAATGCTTCTCATCGCAGGCGCCGCATTGTTTGTAAAAATGGAGAGACACGCAGGGCAGCAAAGCAATCGGACCATCTATCAATCGCAACACATCGGCAAGAAAAATTTTCTCCGGCGCTTTGGCTAAATGATAGCCGCCGCCTTTGCCTTTTTTGCTTTCTAAAATGCCGTCTTTCTTCAGCTCCAGCAGGATGTTTTCAAGAAATTTTAAAGGAATGTTTCGCTGCTGCGCTATCTCCGCAATCAGCACAGGTTCATCATTTGGCTTTTGCGCCAGGTACATCAGCGCCTTAAATGCATATTGTGTCTTTTTAGATAGCATAACCTCGGTTTCTCTCTTCCCTGCAAAATAGTAATTTTTAGCGATACGCTATGTGGCATCAACTCCTGCCGGCTTCAGCCGGTTCTCCTTCAGCCGCGGAGCGTACCAATACAAGGCAATGCCGCCGACGATCAGCAGCGAAGCAATGATTTCGGCTTGTGTAGGATGAAAACCAAAGATGTCGTACCGCGAATTCACTCTTATCTTTTCGATAAAGAAACGCTCCACGCCGTTCACAAACAGGTAAATAGCAAACAGTCTTCCTGCCACGTGCACCTTCCTGCGCATGCGCCATAAAAATAGGGTAAGCAGCAAGCCCATAATGATCTCATAGATAGGCGTGGGGAATACCGGCAGCGGAAGATAATTGCAGTAATCATCCCAGGTACAGTGCGCCAGCGGGATACCTTCGTGGTTCACGTTGTGCGAGTAAGTGTAGGCAAACAGCCAGTCGGGCAATCCCGCAAAAGCCTTTACCGAGGCGTGCTGCACCGCACCGGTAGAGGAGATATGATCTGCATACCCACTTCCATAATGGCTTAGTTGCTGGCTAAACTGGCTGGCAGTGTCCGGCATCACCTTGCCATCGGTATTGCTGATGTAAGCACTGTTTACAATGCCCCAGTCGCCATCGCCGGCAATCTGGCAACCCATTCTTCCCCAGCCGTAGGCAAACATCAGCCCGGGCGCTATGGCATCGCAGAGATGAACATAAGAGAAGCGGTGTTTTCTCGCATAAAAATAAATCGCCACGGCAGCCACTATCAGCCCGCCATAAAACGTAAGCCCGCTGCGGGAAAACAGGTTGCCAATCGGGTCTTCAATAAAGCGGTCCCAGTTCTCTAAGTTGTCAAAGATTTTGGCCCCGGCAAAGCCCGCTACAAAAGCAATAATCACCAGGTCGCCCACACGGTCGCTGGGCCATATTTTATAGCTGCGTTCTTCGGGCTTGGGCAGTTTTTGCCGGTCCTTATCGCGCCACTTTAAAAAAGTGAGCAAGCCACCCAGCGCCATGCCACCCAGCAAATTTCCCTGCCACGAAAGAAGATAGCCTTGCGGGTCTGCCAGCGCAGCCGGTGTAATAAACAAGCCCAGCAGTTTGTAGCCAAACAGGAAACCCACCGCAAAGTTAGAGATCAGCTCACCCGCACCGGCAGGCTCACCCACCGTCATCTTCGTATCGGTATAAGAGAGCAAACCCTTTGCCTGCTTGCGTTTCAGCTCCTGGGTAAGCAGGTAAGCGCAGCCAAGAAAAGAAATCGCCACCATAAATCCAAAGGTGTTCACCACCTTTAAAAACGGCAGGCTAAGGTTAAAAACCTCTTTAAAGAAATAATATAGATTCGGATACATGAACCATTTTTACGGTAAAGGCTGCAAGTTTACAGAAAAGCGGGCATCGCGTGGCAGAAGCGGTGATAAATAGTTGGGAAAAGGTGATGAGGTGATGTGTATTCCTCAGTATATGGTTTAACAACCTTGTTATCCTCCATGTCAAAAAGAATTCCGTTAGCAAGTTGTTTCTTTCTTTCTATGCCACTAATTTTGTAGTCAATTTTGACCTCTGATACACTATATCGCCGGATTGCTGTCATCCTCATGATGACTGTTTTCTTCTTCCAAACCTTTTCTTCCTGTTTCATTGTAGCTGATTATTATACCAACAAACAAGTGTTTGCCAAACAGTGCGTGAACAAAATGCATCCTGAAATGCATTGTAACGGTAAATGCCAGATGCGTAAGCAGATTGGTAACGATGAGAAGAAAGACCAGCAAATGCCGGAGCGAAAAGATAGTAAAAACGAATTGGTATTAGCCTGTCATTCTTATTATTCTTCTAATACCTTACCGGTTATAAACAGCACTCTCCTTTATCCTTCTTTGTTCATTGGAAAGGAAGTAAAGATGCCCCGGTTCCTGCTTCGTCCTCCAATCGCTTAATTCCTTTTTTAATTTCCTGGTGGCAAAGCGACTGCCATCTGCAGGTTAACCTTTTCAGGCGCGAAAACAACAGACTTTGTTGTGCTTTTGGCTGATGAAGTATAGCTGCGAACGTATACACGTCTGAACTTAGACAGGTAAACGACTGGTATCTCCAATCAATTTAAAATTATACAAATGAAATTCACTTTAGTTTCTATACTATCTGTTATTGTGCTGTTGGCTTCCTGTAAAAAAGACGATTCAACACCTTATAACAATGATGTAAAAGCTAACCTATCGATTGAGTTTGATAACATTGCCGGTTCATCTGATTTACAACTTAACACCGGTTCTTATACCAACGCTTCCGGCGAAACATTCAGCGTCACCAAGCTGAAATACTACGTCAGCAATTTTGTAGTCACCAAAACCGATGGCACTGTTTATACAGTACCGCAGGACAGCTCTTATTTTCTCATTGATGAGAGCGATGGCACCGAGCATGCACCCGTGCTGCATGTGCCCGAGGGCGAATACAAAACACTTCAGTTTGTGCTGGGCGTAGATAGTCTTCGCAATACGAAAGACGTAAGCGAACGCACAGGCGTGCTCGACCCTACCGGCGATGGCGGCGATATGTATTGGGGCTGGAACAGCGGCTATATTTTCTTCAAAATAGAAGGCACTTCCGCAGCCGCTGCAATGGGCGGCACTTTCATGTACCACATTGGTGGCTTTGGCGGTTATTCATCTCCTACCATCAATAACCTCAAAACCATCACGCTCGATCTTGCTTCGCGCGGCATGCCGCAGGTGAAGGCGGGTAAAGAAACCAATGTTCACCTGATGGTGGATATACTAAAGCTGTTTGACGGCGCCACAAAACTGAGCATTGCCCAAAATCCAATGGTGATGTTTGATGAGTACAGCGTCAACATTGCGAATAATTATACAAACATGTTCCGGCACGATCATACTGAAAATTAAAGCGCATGTACCGGAAACAAATCGTTGCAATGCTGCTCCTTCTGGCAGGGCTCTATGCCTGCCAGAAGGAGTTGTCGAATAACTTTTTTCAGGGCTTTGAACAGCCTGATAATTTTCCCGCGCCGGCTTATCGTTTTGAAACCAATGCGATTACGGAAGATGGCTTTATATTAGGCCGAACCTTGTTTTACGATCCCATCTTGTCTGCCGATAATACCATCAGTTGCAGTACCTGTCACATCCAAACCGCGGCTTTCACGCATCACGGTCATAGTGTAAGTCATGGTATTTTCGACCGACTGGGAACGCGCAACAGCCCGCCGATTATGAATCTCGCCTGGAGCACTTCCTTTATGTGGGATGGAGGAGTAGCCGACCTGGATCTGCAGCCCATTGTGCCCATTACCAATCATGTAGAAATGGGCAATACGGTAGAGCATGTGCTCCAAAAACTGCGGGCTACGTCCAAATATCCGCCCTTGTTTCAAAAGGCATTTGGCTCTTCCGAAATAAAGAGCGCCGATTTCCTGAAAGCCCTGTCGCAGTTCATGGTAATGTGTGTAAGCAGCCATTCAAAGTATGATAGTGTAATGCGTAAGCAAGCCACCTTCACTCCCGGTGAGCAGCGGGGCTATGCTTTGTTTGAGGCCAAATGCAGTTCCTGCCACAAAGAACCTTTGTTTACAGATCATTCATTCCGCAACAACGGGCTTGCGCCAAGCAATCTGAACGACTTGGGAAGGTATGGCGTAACGCTGCAGGAAGAGAACAAATACAAGTTTAAAGTACCTTCTCTTCGCAACCTCAGCTTCACGCCACCCTATATGCACGATGGCAGGTTCTTAGACCTGTCAGCCGTGTTAGATCATTATACCGGCGGCGTTCAAAACACACCCAATCTCGATCCGTTGCTAAAGCAAAAACAGGGGTTGGGCATTGCCATTTCTAATGAAGAAAAGCAGGATATTCTTTCCTTCCTTAAAACATTAGACGACCGGAGCTTTTTGTTAGATAAACGCTTTGCAGAACAATAAAGAATAACTATGAAAAAGAGAACAAGGAACCTTGGTTTACTGATGGTTGTCGCAGCTTTTGGCTGCCATTCAAATACAACACCGGCGTCAGCCGGAAGAGACACAATACAAGCCAGCCGGCAATTCGAAAAGCCGGCGAACAAATTTGCCGGTATTCAAATGGCATCAAAAAAAGATACCAGTTGCGGGATGCCCTTAAGCGCAGGCTTGGAAGATACGGTGCAACTGGCTGGCAACGTCTACGGCTTCTGCTCAAAAGAATGCAAGAACAATTTTGTAGCGAAACTAAAAGAAGAACACAAAAGATGAAACACTACATCATCGCCTTACTAATCATCCTGTCGCCCTGCCTCACTTATGCCTGCGACATCTGCGGCTGCGGCGTGGGTAATAGTTACATCGGCATTTTACCCGATTTTCAGAAGCATGTATTTGGGGTGCGCTACCGGTACAGTTCCATGCTTACGCATGTGGGGGTAGATGGCATGGCTACCTACCTAACCACAAAGGAACGCTACAACACTGTGGAAGTCTGGGGCGGATGGAACATCAGCAACAACGTCAGGGTCATGGCTGCCGTTCCTTATAATGTTAATGAAAGAACCAATGGGGGAGTAACAAAGGCGAAGGATGGACTGGGCGATATCACCGTGTCGGGTTACTATCAGTTGCTCAACAGCAAGCATACCGTTTCCAACCACTTACTGGTGCAAAGCCTGTGGATGGGCGGCGGCGTAAAGCTGTCTTCCGGCAAATACAACCCGTTAGACAAAGGCGCCACCACAGAAAACGCAAACCTGTTTCAGTTGGGCACCGGCAGCACCGACTTTCTGATGAGCGCCACGTACGACATCCGGTTGCAGGATGCAGGCATCAACGTTACGTCAAGCTACAAGATGAACACCACCAACCGCTACGGTTATCAGTACGGCAACAAATTCAACATCAACAGCCAGGCGTATTATAAATTCAGGATTAAAAAGAAATGGCTCCTCGCTCCCAATGCCGGCGTTCAATACGAGACGGCGGCTACGGACGACGACAAGGGATTCAACGTCACGGTTTCCGGCGGCAATCTCCTCCTCGGCACGGTCGGTGTAGAAACCGCGTTTCGTAAGTTAGCCATCGGTGCCAATTTTCAAACGCCCTTATCTCAAAACCTGGCCAGCGGAATTGTAAAGGCAGGCAATCGCCTGATGGTGCACGTCTCAATGGCTTTATAAACGAAACCGGCGTTGTTAAAATCTTCCTCTGTGCAGTAGCGGGCAAACACGCACTGCACAGAGGAGAGTTAGCGTCCATACTATACATGACCCTTTTACACTAAAGGCGACAGGTTGATAAAAAAGTAGTTAACAGCACCGCAGCGGGAGCCATAAACACTTAGGAAAAGGTAAGGATAGAGTTCAGCATTGGTTAGGTTGCAAACGAAAGCCTCGCCAATAGATTCCTGCGAATAAAAACCTGCGGTAAAGAAAATGGCGGATATTAAAGAGAATAGTATCTTTCCACTCCTAACCAGCGATAGCGCTATCATAGCTGTTAAGAAAAAAAGTTAAAGCCGTCATTGCGGGGAACGAAGCAATCTATGCAATTTGATGAAAGCCTCCTTACTACCTGTGAACAGCTTTAAATTATTATTTTCGGACTGCTTCCTACCTCGCAGTAGCGCCCAAGTTGCCCGTCAACATTTCTTCCCGACAGCTATGGTAGCAACACTCAACCGGCAAGAGAACATTCATAAACCATACAATCATGAAACGATTTCTATTCTTATCAGTTGCAATGCTTATTTGGGGCATCTGCTTTAGCCAGCCCGGCACACTTGATAAAAGTTTTGGCAATGGCGGTAGAGTTATCAGTACAACTTATATGGGTGATGTTCGCTCCCGCTCTCTTTCCAATTCACTTCTACTAAGCGATGCGGCAGCCATCAAAATATTCCCCAACCCTGTGCAAAGCACCTTACAGATACAAGGCTTGCCTACAGATAGCAAAAGCCTCATCACCATCGCCGATTTGAGCGGTAATGTAAGAACGAGTACAACGGCAACAGGAAGCAATGCATCTGTCAGCACTTCCTCCCTCAAGCCCGGCACCTATCTACTCAAGGTCCAAAGTAGCAAGAGGATAACAACGCAGACTTTTATCAAGGAATGAGCGCAGGTTGAATAATCACCATATCTTTTTTGTAACATAAAAATCCCCTTCCGGATGAAACCATATATATCTTTAATCGTTCTGTTCTTTCCCTTCCTTATTTCTGCCCAACCCGGTAAGCTCGATAAACGTTTTGGTGATAGTGGCATCGTGCTGGACAAAAAAGTAAGCGGACTCATAAACGCCATCGCGCTGCAAAGCGATGGCAAGATTATCGCCGGAGGCGCTGGAGGCTTTAATGATACTCAGGTTTTCCGACTTGCGCGTTACAATGCTGATGGCAGCATAGACGAAACATTCGGAACTTATGGCTTTACGGGAGGGAGCGAGTTATCCCAGATAGTGAGGATGGCGGTTCAGCCCAATGATGCCATTATCGCTGTTGGCTCCCTCATCAGCGAGGCAAGATTGGCAAAGTATAAAAAGAACGGCGGGCTGGATAGCTCTTTCGGCACGAATGGCATTGTTATTATTAAGGTGGGCAAGAAAGACGTTCCCGCCGATATCGCCCTGCAGCCGGACGGGAAGATTGTAGTAGGCGGTTTTATTATCAATGCGGAGAATGAGGCAAGACAGTTCTTCCTGCTGCGCTATCTTCCTAGTGGTAGTTTAGATGGAAGTTTTGCAGAGGGAGGTGTAAAAGTAGTGGGCACTGTTGATGGTATGAAAGGACTTGCCACCCTTAATGCCATCGCCCTGCAAAAGGATGGTAAGATTGTAGTTACCACCGACGACGATAAACCCTATGTGTACCGCTATAACCCGGATGGCAGCACCGATACGGAATTTGGCACTGATGGACGGGCATTTTTCTCATACAAAGCGGACAGGATTACAGGCTTTAGTGCTAAGAAGATAGCGGTGCAGGAAGATGGCAAAATAGTGGGCGGCGGCAGAAGCGCTACCAACGCTCAGCATGTTTACATCTCCGCTGCTCGCACTAATGCGGATGGCAGCATTGACAGCAGCTTTGGAAAGGGAGGCTTGCAATACATTACTTACGGCAATGAAAATGCGGACGGCAACGATTTACTGCTACAAGCGGATGGCAGAATTGTCGTATCCGGTTTTGAGTATGATGAATATTTTAATTATGGACGTTTTGCGGTAGCTAGATTTAGTGCAGATGGAGAGATTGATTCAACGTTCGGTGACAATGGCATCACCATAACAGCTACGGAAGGCTTTGCAGTCAGCCAAAGTGCAGCCTTGCAAAAGGATGGCAAAATCGTATTAGGTGGTTATACAACCATAGGAAGTGCCGGTTACTTTGTTCTTGCCCGCTACAACAACGACATCAGCCGCCGTCAGCAGATCATCACGCGCATCAGGCGCTGGCTCCAGCACCACGGCATCACCTGGCAGGGAGATAACAACGTTCGCTTTTATACTGTGCAAAAGAGCGTGGATGGCGGCGTTACTTATCAACCGGTAGCAAAGCTCTACAATCACAACCAATCTTCTCTTTCCTACGAAGACATTACCGAAGGAAGTAACAACAATGCCCTTTACCGCGTATCTGCGGCAGCCAAAGACGGCAGCCGAAGCCTCTCCAACAGTATTTCTATCGGTAGCGAAAATAACGTCAAACTCTTCCCCAATCCCGTCCGCAGCACCTTACAAATACAAGGCTTGCCAACCGATAGCAAAACAAACATCACTGTCACCGATTTCTCCGGCAACGTCCGCACCAGCACCACTACCAGCGGCAGCACGGCATCCATCAACACAGCGGGATTGAAACCTGGCAACTACCTCCTCAAAGTGCAGAGCGGAAACACAATTACCACACACCCCTTCATTAAACAATAAAGACAACGCAGCACACAGTAAGAAGAGGCTGCCAGAACACTGATGATTGCAGCACCGATCCACTCAATTAATTGCTTACTTCTTAAACCATACAACAATGAGATCACTTCTATGCCTCATGATTACCGTGTTAACAACTGCTTCCGCTTTCAGCCAGCCGGGAACGCTGGATATTAGTTTTGGAGACAAAGGATTTGTCTCCGATAACAACACCTCGCTTAGTGTTCATGCCGCAGTTGTTCAACAACCCGATGGTAAATTATTAACTGCCGGAGGATATCTTGATGCCGACTTCAATCGCAAGGGCAATATTATGCGCTTCCTATCGGATGGAACAATAGATTCTACTTTCGGCAATAATGGATATGCTTCTATTGGTGATTTAGCGGCTGGAGCTTATGATATTGCTCTGCAACCGGAAGGAAAAATCGTGATTGTCGGTTCCTTAACACTCCAGGATGGAGGTCACTCTTTTGTTGCCCGCTTTCAAACCAATGGTTTTCTCGATTCCTCTTTTGGCGAAAACGGACTTACACTTATACCCAATACGCATATTAATGATGCATACTTAAGGTTAGCATTAGAACCAGATGGAAAAATTATTATAGCCGGACCGGGCGTGACTGATGATAGGCAAACCTTTTATTCCATCATTAGCCGAATGTCCGCCAACGGAGCTTTCGACAATAGTTTTGGCGATAAAGGAAGAGTGCTAAACTATACGAATTTAGCCGAAATATACGAAACAGGCTTAGCAATACAGAAAGACGGAAAGATACTGCTGGCAGGGCACACCCTGGGTGTTGGAGACGATGGGGAAGATTATGTGCTGAGCCGTTACAACCCCGATGGCACCCTTGATGACGGCTTTGGCAATCACAGTAACGTCATTACGCAAGGTGTGCAAGGCTTAAACGGGCATGATGCGCCGGGCGGCATCACCGTGCAGCCGGATGGCAAAATTGTAGTGGGCGGCACCACCTCCGGTTACAACTTTATCATTTACGCCGCTGCCCTGCGCTACAACGCCAATGGAACACTGGATGAAACGTTTGGCAACGAGGGCAGAACGCTCGTGGCTTTTGATGGCAAAAGAGCGCAGACGTACGCAGTTCTTTTGCAGCCCGACGGAAAGATCATCCTGTCGGGAAGTGCGGGCAACACAACAGAAAGAGATTTTACTTTGTGCCGTCTCAACAGCGATGGTACGCCCGATTCTTCTTTTGCAACGGATGGCAAACAGCTAACGGCTTTCGATCAATATGCAACCGCTTATTGCGCTACTCTTCAAACAGATGGCAAGATTGTGCAGGGTGGCAGCTATGAGAATGATGAGCGAGGGTATGAAAGCCACCTGCTCGCCCGCTACAACAACGACATCAGCCGCCGCCAGATCATTGTAACCAGAATCAAACGCTGGCTCCAACACCACGGCATCACCTGGCAGGGGGATAATAACGTAAGATACTATACGGTGCAAAGAAGTATGGATGGCGGCATTACCTACCAGCCCCTTGCCAGACTCTACAACTCTCGTCAGTCTGCACTCTCGTACGAAGAAGCAATAGTTGCAAACAATGCTTTATATAGAGTAGCAGCTACCGCCAAAGACGGCTCACGCAGCGTTTCTAATTCTCTTCTGTTGAGTAATGATGCAAGCGTAAAACTCTTTCCCAACCCCGTCCGCAGCACCCTCCAAGTACAAGGCTTGCCAACAGATAATAAAACAAACATCACCGTTACCGACTTCTCCGGCAACGTCCGCACCAGCACCACAGCAAGTGGTGGCACCGTATCCATCAATGTTTCCACTCTTAAGCCCGGCAACTACCTGCTCAAAGTGCAAAGCGGAGGCAGCACCACTACTCAAACATTTGTAAAAGAATAACACACACCACATTTGCAATAACAAAACAGGCGGCTCCCACAAAGAGCCGCCTGTTTCATTCAGTCATCTGTCTTCATCCATCACCACAACAACCTCATTTCCCACCACGGAAAAGCCACCAACCATCACAACAAGGGCTGCGAACGTAATAGCAAGCCCATCCACTGCAACAGCAAAGGCATCCAACAGCATAGCAAGCCCATCCACTACAATAGCAACCCCGTCCAACACAACAGCAAGGGCATCCAACACAACAGCAAGGGCATCCAACGCTATAGCAAGGGCATCCAATAGCATAGCAAGGACATCCAATAGCATAGCAACCCCATCCAACGCTATAGGAAGCCCGTCCAACACAACAGCAAGGGCATCCAACACAATCCAAACCTCACCAAACTCATTTCAAATGTCATCAAACATCATTCAAATGATTTTAACCTTGCTTTTAGTTTCCTTACAATGGAATCTTAATCGCTTTCCCTCTCAAAACGTCACGCTCATGTGCGCCGTCAGCGCCAGCGGCGTCCCCGGCGTAAAGCAAATGGCATCCGTAGGCACGCCACCCTTCAGGCGGTATTCCGTATCAAACTGCGTTTCCTTCCATTTCCGGTCCAGCAGGTTATTCACCGTAATGCCCACCTCATATTTCCGTTTCGTGTAGTTCAGCACCAGGTCGGTGATAAAATACCCCGACGCAATCAGGCTCTTATCCTCATTCGCAGGACGGTCCGCCAAATACCGGTAGCGCAGACTGCCGTTAACGCCATTCTTGTTGAAATAAGTAGCGCCGCCCGTGCTGCTCCATACCGGCGCCAGCGGAATATAGTCTTCTCCCTTCGCTTCCCCCGCCGCGCGCCCATGCGCATAGTTCACATCGGCATCAAAGTAAAGCGCCCGCACCGGTTGGTAGCGCCCCGAGAAATCAAACCCATACCGCCGTGTCTTCCCGCTGAATTCCACCGAGCCGCCATCGCCGCCATACACATTCTCCTGCGAGAGATAGATGTACCAAAGCGCCGCGTTGATAATCACTTTTTTGCCGGGCTTAAACACCGTTCCCAAATCAGCGCCATACGCCTTCGGCAGAATGTCCTGCCCATCCACCACCACCGCACTGCGCGCATCGTTAGAGTGAAACCCGCGACCGGTCGTCAGGTAAAACTCCGCCTTCTCATTCGCGTGATAATAGAAGCTCAGCTTCGGACTCACCACATTGTCCTTCGCTTTATAAACACCCACACCCGGCAGCGTGCTGTCGCCCGCAAATTTGTTGTTGTATTGAAAAAAGAACTGGTCAAACCGCAAACCGGCATTCACACTAAAGCGCTCGCTAAAGCGGAAGGTTTCGCTTAGATACGGCGATACGCTCAGCTCGGTAATGTCACCCAGTTTAATACGGTTCAGCAAAGTCGTTCTGTCCACCGTATGCGAAAGCTCCGAGTTCTTCGTGGCATCCAACCTTGCGCTAATCCCCGCTTCCGTAGTGAGCTGCGTGCTGCCAAAGTAACCAATATGGTTATAACTGCCATTGTAGCCAAACAGGTTGCGGCTTTCCTTCTGCCGTATCTCATCGCCGTTCACACTATCCAATAGAAAGAAAGTAAAGTTGGTGTGCAGGTCGAAGGTGTAATGGCTGTAGTACAACTGGTTTTTCACCAGGTCGCCGTTGGGCAACGAAGTCACCAGTTGTGCATTCGCATTGGTTCGCGTGGTCTGCCCGCCTTCCCGCGGGTCGAGCGCGCCGTAGAAGCTAATCAAACCTTTGTCTACCGCTTCGTCGGGTATTTGTCCCGATGCATTCCATCGGCTCCACAAGTGCGAAGCGCTTACCGACAGGTTGCTGTTTTTAGAGACAGCGCCGTTATACTTCGTAAACAAATTAAAGCGGTTAAAGTGCTGCGGGTTGTCAAAATAACTATTGGTGTAGCGATATTCCGAAGCCACATACCACGACTGTCCTTTTGCCCGCTGCTTTGCATTCAGAAGATTAAACATACCCAATGCCCGATACGTATCAAAGGTGCCACCTTCTATCTTTACCAGGTTGTTGTCTAAAGAATTCCGCGTGTTGAAATTGACAAAACCCGACGTGCACAAGTCGCCCTTTTCTGCATAATAGGGACCTTTTTTAAACACCACATCATTAATGGTTTCGGGGATAATGAAATGGCTGTCGGCATAGCCTTGCCCGTGCGCATGAGACACTAAGTTCACCGGAATGCCATCGGCAAAAAGAGCGATGTCGGTACCGTGGTCGCAATCGAACCCGCGCAGAAAAATCTGTTCTGCCTTGCCACCGCCCTGGTGCTGACCAATGAACAAGCCCGGCACAATGCGCAGTACTTCCTGCGAGTTGGTAACGCTGCGCATGGCAATGTCTGCCTTGCTGATGGGGCGATACTGCTCACCGGCATGAGACGAGACTGTAACGCTGCTCAGCTCTACAGCTTGCTGGTTAAGAGAAATAGTATTGTTGTTCTGCGCAAATGCTTCTGGCGTAAAGGTCTTAGCCGTATAACCAATAGAGGCAAACAAAACGGAGCTAATCTCGGCAGCCGGCTTTTTAAACAGGAACAGTCCTTTGCTGTTGGTAATTACCGATTGGTGCGATGGAAGTATCGTAACGGTAACACCTTCCAATGGCTGACCCGAACCGGCATCGGTAACACTGCCTTTAAAAACCGTTTGCGCATTGGAAAGAATACCAGGTAATAGAAATGCAATTATCAGATAGAGCTTGTGCATAAAGCTGCTGTTAGGTTTTATAAAATAGGTAATAGCACAATTGCCCGGATAGTATCCCTGGGCTTTGCGTGCAGGACGTTGTCTTGCAAATACCAGTGTAGTATAGCAAGATGAACTAAAGGATGATAAACCTAACAGCGCTCGGGTGGGGGTGTAATGCAGTCAGATGACCGGAGCGGAAAATAAAAAGAGAAGAGGGTGCTGTGATTGATGTTGGGTAAGAAAGAAGTAAAAACAATCAGAACAGTTTGTGTGAACGTATGCACTACGGTCGGCTCATTTTCCTGCAGCGATGCCGTGTGTTTGCCCGTATCGCTTTGCGCTACCGTTCCTGCCATTTCGCTTTGCAGGTGATGGCTTCCGTAAACCGCATGTATGGTGGCTAAATGTTTTTCCTCGTTAAAGACATGAGATAATGCATCGCAGGTAACCGGCAGCACGCAGCGCATCAGCACCGTGCTATAGAGCAGTAATAAGTAGTATGCTGCCGGGTATCTCATTGTTTTACAACTCGTGAAAGTCTATGGATGAAGCAAAGCGAACCGCGACTACAAAGTAAACTGTATTTAATGATATGCTACGCTATACCGGTTTCTACAAGTTTTTCCTGCTATTCGTCTTTGCTGATGTTTAGAGATACTGAATTGAGGCCATCGTTGGTTTGCCGGAGGGAAAATAATACACAGGTTAGTCTTCTTGCTGTAAAAAACACTTTTAGAGTGGGGAGTAATGACTAACCAACAAAGTAAGGATTGACTATTTGTTCGGCTGTAGCTTTTTTAATATTGGAGCTAACCCCTTGCAGGATTGTACTTTAAGTAGATCCTTCCATCTTACTGACTCTCTGCGGGATAATATTCAACATTATTTGGATTTGTTTTTGATTGAAATATATTACAACAGAACACAACGATTGCCAAATGCCATATCAAACTCCTTATTTTAAAGCGATTGCTAAAGAACCAGCTAACATAAATTTCGGGTTTACTTAGTGAGGATGGAACCGGTTTGAGATATTTAAACAGGTGTCCTCCTGACTGTTTCGACGAATCACAATTATTTCTTTATTTTTTCAAACCGATGTCTTTAACAACTGCGTATAACAAGGGTTGCCATCATCTGCCAATAAAACCAGCTTTAGATTTTTTACCTATTATACTTTAAATTGTCACATCTATGAGAAGGAAAACTGTACACATTGCTCTCCGGCGGTTTTCGTTGTTATTGCTCACGGCAGTAACAATGAATGCTGCCATGGCTTCCTCGCACCGCGAAGCACCATTAATTTCTAACGACCCGCTGGCAGATAATACCGATCTGTACGCATTTCGCAGTCCCGACGATCCGGGTTATGTAACCATCATTGCCGACTACATTCCGTTTGAATTGCCGGAAGGCGGACCCAACTATTATACGTTTGGTACAAACATCCGCTACGAAATTCACATCAAAAACAGAACAGACAACCCAACACAGGACGACATCACTTATCGCTTTACGTTCTTCCAGACAAACGATGATCCCACCACGTTCTTCAACATCCGGCTGGGCAATCAGAACTTGAAAACTACCTACATCTGCGAGAAAATAATAAGAGGTGGAAACCCCGATACGATTCTGAATACAGGCATTGTTCCTGCCAACAACATCGGACCCCGCTCTATAGAGAATCCGGGTCTTGGCTTAGGTGCACCTTACGAAGCACAGGTGCAAAATGCAATTGCCTTTTCAAAAACGGGCGAATATCTATTTTGCGGACCGGCAGATGATCCTTTTTTTGTTGACCTTGGCGGCGCTTTCGACGTAGGCAATTTCCGTCCTGAAGGCAATACTACCAATCCAACAAAAGATGGATTAGCCAGATATAACATCCACTCTATCTGTTTGAAAATTCCGGTAGCCAATCTTCAGAAAGATGGTAAAAGCCTGGAAACCGCGCAGAATATTTTAGACCCGGATTATGTAATCGGTGTATGGGCGAGTGCCAGCCGCCAGCAGATTAAAACCATCAACGATGATGGCACCAAAAGCTACAGTGGCGATTGGGTGCAGGTATCCCGCTTAGGCATGCCGCTCACCAACGAAGCTGTGATTCCTATTGGCATGAAAGACAAATGGAATGCGACTCTACCCGCAGGCGATCTGGCTTTTGCGCCTTACTTCGAAAACCCTGAATTAGCCTTGTATATGGACGGCACACAGTTCGGAGGCGCAGTTCCTTCTCTCAATGCACTGCGTATCCAAACCAACTCGCCTACCGTGCTCGGCAATGTTGATTTCAGAAACGGTAAGCAAGGCTTATATGTATTGAAAGGTAATCCTGCTTTAACAGGTACAGCTTTGGCACCTAATTCTGAAGGCGGTTTTGGAGATGTTCTTTTGCCTGATAGTACAAGCCCCCGCTCAGTTGATTTACTTCCAATCTTCTACACCGGCGTTCCTAATTTAGCTCCCTACCAGTTGGCTACCGGCAAACCTAAGGGTAATCCATTGGCTCCAGGCAAACCGTTCATCAATAACTTCCTGCCTACCTTCTATGATATGTTGCGTTTGAATATGGCAACGCCACCTACTCCCCGCAACAGCGCTGATTTCAGTTCGCTGGGTATTGTAAGTGCAGCTGTATTAGGTTTAACCGATCCGAGGTTTAATGGCAGCGATTCGCTCCAGTTCATCCCGAACATGGATGGCTTCCCCAATGGCAGACGCTTAGAGGATGATGTAACTACCATTGAACTGCAGGCAGTAGGCGGTGTAGCGCTGGCAGCTATTGGTTTGTGGTATGATGACTATAATCTGGCTGACTCCACAACGCAAAGCCCTGTAACCACAGACCTCCAGAATGTGCTGCAATTCAATGCAGGCCCAACGCACAATGATACAACATTCAAAACCGGTTTCCCGTATGTACAGATTCCGTGGAGAGGGTATGATTACACTTATCAACAAAGGTTCTAACCGCTAAAAAGAATTAAAAATGAAATCAATTATAAAATTACTCACTATAGCTGCGCTTGGCATTGCCTTCAGCTATACGGCTTCGGCTTCCTCGCACCGCGAAGCGCCGTTAATTTCAAACGATCCGTTGGCGGACAACACCGATGTGTATGCATTCCGCAGTCCGTGCGATACTAACCAAGTGGCATTAATAGCCAATTATATTCCTTTTGAATTACCCAATGGCGGACCGAATTATTACACTTTCGGAGAGAACATTCGCTACGAAATTCATGTGGACAATAACCTGGCAACACCGGGTGATGACATCATTTACCGTTTCACCTTCAAACAGGTAAATGAAGACCCTACTACTTTCTTCAACATTCGTCTTGGCAAACAGAATTTAAAAACCACCTACCAGTTGGAACGCAGTACAGACGGCGGCGGTAGCTTCTCGGTAATTGTTGCCAACGGCGTTGTGCCTCCTAACAATATCGGTCCACGTTCCATTGAAGATGCAACAGTGGGCTTAGGCAGAACATATGAAAGTCTGAGAGACAGCGCTGTTGCTACTGCTTCTACAGGTGAAACAGTATTCTGCGGACCGGCAGATGATCCTTTCTTTGTTGACCTCGGCGGTGCTTTCGATGTAGGCGGTTTCAGAGATTCTATTACAGGCAGAGATGGTTTGGCTAAATACAACTGTCACTCTATCTGTATACAAGTTCCTATTTCTACCTTACAGAAAGATGGATTAACTACCGCTTCGGCTGACAATATTCTTGATTCAAGATTTGTGATTGGTGTGTATGCTTCCGCCAGCCGCCAAGCCATTACCACGTTCGATCCTTCTAACGGCACCGTATCTTCAGAAGGCGAATGGAAACAGGTATCTCGTTTGGGCATGCCGCTTACCAATGAGGTTATAAATCCTATTGGAGAAAAAGATAAATGGAATGCAACATATCCTGCCGGCGATTCTGAATTCATTCCCAACTTTGTAAATCCGGAACTAGGTTTATACATGGCCAGCGGGCCCGATTATTTTGGTGATGCAGTTCCCGGCTTATCTGCTTTGCGCATTCAAACCAACTCATTAGGTTCTTTTGATTTTAGAAATGGTAAACAAGGGTTATGGCCTTTAAAAGGCAACCCGGCTTTGGTAGGTACTGCATTCGACCCGGCTACGTATGGCGGTATTCTTTTGCCGGACGATCATAGCCCGCGTTCGGTTGATATCCTGCCTATCTTCTATACCGGTGTTCCTAATTTGCCACCTTATCAGTTGGCAACCGGCAAGCCAGCAGGCAGCCCGTTATCGCCCGGCAAACCATTTATTAATAACTTCCTGCCTACGTTGGGTGATTACCTCCGCCTGAATATGGCAGTGCCGGTAACTTCGCGCAGCGATACCAGCTTTAGCTCACTTGGCATTGTAGAAGCAGCCGTTTTAGGCTTAACGGATGCCAAGTATAATGGGAGCGATTCACTCCAGTTCATCCCGAACATGGATGGCTTCCCTAATGGCAGACGCTTAGAGGATGATGTAACTACCATCGAACTGCAGGCAGTAGGCGGCGTGGCACTGGCAGCTATTGGTTTGTTCTATGATGATTATACCGTGGGTGATGCATCTGGCGGCGTAACGCAGGACCTTGCTAATGTGCTTGGCTTTAATGCGGGTGTTACACACAACGATACGACGCTGAAGCCTTGCTTCCCCTATGTGCAAACACCTTGGGCAGGCTTTACCGGTGATGGCTATGTAGGCCCGCAAAGCACAGTATTGCCGGTTCATTTCTTAAGCTTTACGGCTACCAAGGTGAACCAAACTGTAGCGCTCCGCTGGCAGGTTGAAAACCAGACCAACAGCGACCATTATAATGTTGAATACAGCGTAGATGGCATTCGCTATTCAACCTTAACAACGGTAGCTTCTAACAGAAATGCCAGTACGTATGAGTATGTGCATGCAGCACCATCTTTGAAGAATATCAACTACTATCGCATTACGCAGGTTGATAAAGACGGAAGAACTATTACATCTCCGGTGCAAACGGCTAAGTTCTCATCTGCCTCTATAATCACCATTTCGCCAAACCCGGCTACTACATACGTGAAGGTCTATTCGACCATAACAAACCTTCGTTTGAGCGTATACGATAACACCGGCAGGAGAATTCTGACACAGGTAATGAGCAGCAATAATGCTACTATCAGCCTTGCATCTCTTTCAAGAGGTATCTACACCGTAGTGGCAATTGACACCAACGGTAAGAAAATAGACGTGAAGAAGATTGTAAAGGAATAAACAACCTCATTCATTGTTCATTGTTAAAAGAAAAAATATTACACGATGGAAGCATCGTGTAATATTTTTTTTATCAGATCATTGCATCCGTTATTCTAAACAAATTGCTTTATGAAGAAGAGCACGATTTACCTCATCTGTATTGTTGTATTCTGTTTTGCGATTGTTGGCATCATTGCCAAATATCATTATGCACAAAAAGAGGAAGAAAATAAATCTTATAGTTTGTTGCCGCGCAAAGGAAAAGAAGCCAATAGCGCTGAGTGGCAGCTTGCGAAGAAGAAATCGGAAGATTACCTGAAAGCTTTAGGAACCGATCCTGCTGATACCAAATCAGCATTACGGCTGGCAGCGCTTTACATACAGGAGGCGCGCATTACGGGCAACCATGTGTACTATGATAAGGCAGCCATGAAGTATGTAAACGATGTGCTGAAGCAAGACCCGAATAATTTTGATGCGCTGGTTTATAAGTCGCTCCTCTATATGTCGCAGCACCATTTTTCAGATGGCTTAAATGTGGCGCACCAGGCGCAGCAAATCAATCCTTACAATGCTTATATCTACGGCTTGCTGGTAGATGGCAACGTAGAAACGGGGCAGTATGATAGCGCAGTATCCTTTGCCGATAAAATGGTTTCTGTTCGTCCCGATCTCACTTCGTATTCACGTGTCTCTTACCTGCGCGAAATATTCGGTGATTATCCCGGCGCCATTGATGCCATGAAGCGGGCTGCCGAAGCCGGCGGGCAGGGAGATGAATACACTGAATGGACACGGTCTCAACTGGCTGGTTTGTATGAAAAGACGGGTAATTATAAAACGGCTGATTCTCTGTATCATGTATCGCTTGGTATGCGCCCGGATTATCCTTATGCTTTGACGGGATTGGCACGCGTGGCAATGGCGAGCAACGATTATAACAAAGCCATCGAGTTGTATGAAAAAGCCGATTCGGTAGTGACTGATAATGCCGTAAAAGAAGAAATGAGCGATGCCTACCGCCGTGCCGGCGATGCTAAAAAAGCGGATGCCATTCTTACTGATGTAGTAGCTGGTTTAAACAAAGATGCAGAAGCAGGGGCAAAAGACTCTTCCATTGGGCACTACGCCGACCGCGAGCTGGCTTACGATTATTTAAAGCTGGGTGATAAGGACAAAGCTCTCGAACATGCTATGACCGAATGGAACCGCCGCCCCGAAAACATTGATGTAAACGAAACCGTAGCCTGGGTTTATTACAACCGCGGCGACTATGCCAAGGCATCACAGTATATAAAAACAGCACTAAAAACACATTCTAAAAACCCGGTGTTGCTAAGTCGTGCGGCGCTTATTTTTTATAAGGCAGGAGACAAGGGCTTAGCCAAAAGCACGCTCGCGCAAACCTCTTTATCTAATCCTTATATCGAATACAGCCTGAAAAAAGAGGCGGCTACCATTGCCAATAATCTATAAGTTGTCAAACCGGCGCAGAGTATGACCATGCCAAAACAAAAAATATCGCCCCTTATCTCTTTTTGGGGTGTTGTATTGCTGTTGCTAAGCTTCGCTCCGGCTGGGGCGCACACCATCAATTATGCACTGGAAAAAGCACCGACCAACGATGTGGTTTGGTTCTATTTAAAGCTCGGTTTTACACACATCCTGCCGCAAGGCTTTGATCATATTTTATTTGTGTGCGGGCTTTGTTTACTCAGCACAAAAGTGCGCACCATTTTATGGCAGGCAACTGCTTTCACGGTAGCGCATTCCATTACGCTGGCGCTAAGCATGAAGAACATTATTGTTGCACCCAGCGCTGTGGTGGAGCCGATTATTGCTTTGTCAATTTTATTTGTAGCGGTTGAAAATATTCTGCTAACGGAATTAAAGCCCTGGCGAGTTTTAATTGTGTTTATGTTTGGCTTGATTCACGGGATGGGATTTGCCAGTTCCTTAAACGAAATCGGCTTGCCGAGAAATAAATTTGCCACTTCTATTCTCTCTTTTAATGTAGGGGTTGAACTCGGGCAAATCACTGTCATCCTTGCTATGTTTGCCTTTATTATCATACCCTTAAAAAATATTCATAACTATCGCAAACGGGTAGTATATCCGTTATCAGCTTTAATCGGTTTGATTGCTTTATACTGGACGATTGAGCGGGTATTTTTTATATAATCACTAATTAGTCTCGCGTTTCTTTTCAGCCTTATTTACTGCCCATAGCCTTTTTTATCTTATGATTGGGCACTTGCTTTTAATACCTCTTTATCATGCTTTCCCATTTGCAACTAAAGCTCGTCTCCTCTGGCACCATTTTTACAATTTCAATCTCAAAAGAGCACCTATGAAAGCAACACGCACCACCAGCAAGGAAACAACAGACAACAAGGAACAAGGCGACAACGAAAAGGCTTACAAAGAATTTAAAGACCTCGTAAACATGAAGGCTTCCGAACTTGAAAAATGGTTAACAACAGAAGAGTCGAAAGGCACAGGACTAGACAGCGGCGACGGCGAAGCCATCGGGCATAAAAGCGGCAAAGCCATCGTAGATATTCTGCGTAAAAAGAAAGCTGACCTTACTGAAGAGGACTATCACCAGATGCATCGAACCATTTCCTACATCAGCCGCCACAAGGCGCAAAAACCGAAAGGCGATAATGAAGACACACGCTGGAACTATAGCCTTAAAAACTGGGGCTACGATTATAGCAAAAAGAAATAATCAGCAAGCCTTAATTCTCTAACGATACCGCAGGCAGTGGGCTGCTTTGCAGCCGCTTTCTTTGTAGAGTTAGAGTAACAGCAAGAGCCGTCACCACCGCACCACAGGCAATACCAATCCAGGGCGCAGGAATAACGAGCAATGCCCAGCCACTAAAATAAGAACCGATAATAGAACAGAAATTAATGAACGCCATATATGCCGTAAACTGCGAACCCTCCACCTGCGGCCGGCAAAGCGCCATTAAAATAGGGAAAGCGGCAACGCTCATTAGTGGGTCGGCAAAGTTCCAGAGAATAAGCCCGGCAGTGGTAAAGTTCCGGTTCGTCCACAGGTAATAAAAACCACATAAAATCAGTAAAAAGATACCCAAGCCCCAAATCACCATCCGCAGCAGGCGCGATGCCCCGATGCGGTCAGAAATAACGCCGCCCGTAACCACTACCACAAAAGTGAGAAGGCTGCCCCAACTGCCTTGCAATACCGACACATCGTTGTCGTGCCAGTGCAGGTTGTGAATAATATAATACGAGTAGGAACTGATGAAAATAGAGAAGCATAAATACGCCAGCGCAATCAACGCAAACGTGCGCAGGCTCAGTTTGGTGGTCATGCCGCCCCACAGTTCTTTAAACAGCCAGCGGAGCGAAGGATTATCTTCTTCAGGCGTGTGTCCGTCGGGTAGCCGCTTGTGGTTTCCAAAAGAGGGCAGCAGTGGGTCGCGCCGGTCGAGCTTTGTAAAAAAGAAAACAATAGTGAAAAGCAGCAGCACAAGCGATTGCGCCAGCGCTGCGGCATAAAAACCAAATTGGTGAAGCAGTGTAGACAATAACGCTGCGCCCAGTGAAAAGCCAAGCAGGAAACCGCCGCGCATAAAAGCATTGAGCCTGCCACGTTCTGCCTCCGGCACCACAAAAATAGCAATGGCATCTACACTGGCATCCTGCACGGAGGCAAAGATGCTATGCGTAAAAAACACAATGGACATAAGGGTAATTTCTTTTGCCGGCGTTTTTACAAACAGGAGCGACAGCGAGGCTAAAAAAGCAACCATCTGGGTTAATACCACCCAATGCTTGCGGTGCCCGATGATAGAATACTGGTAGCGGTCAATGATAGGTCCCCACACAAACTGCAATACCCACGGAATACCCACAATCGCCACAAAACTGCCAATGATATTCGACGCTATATTTTGCCCGGCTAAATAATTGGCAATAGCAATCAGCGCAAAGCCGGCCGGAACGCCCTGCATGACGTATAAATAAAAGAAAGTGAAATATCGGAGCCGCGCGCTTTCATTCAAAGCAGGTAATGGCATGAGAATCGTTTTGATGTAGTGAGTTTCACAGTAATGAAAGATATTGTTTAACGACAATACCGGCATTTTCCTTCGCAATTAACATGCAAAAAAAATTAGCAAAGAGAAAAAAAGAGAGAGAAAGAAATAACGGGATGCAGCGAACATGCGTTGTAAGTATCATTATTTAATTTGCTTAACTAAAAAAGAAGATCAAAGATGAACCAGGAAATAAAAAAAGGCGATTTATTAATAGCAGACCCGTTTTTAAAAGACCCCAATTTTATGCGCACAGTTGTGTTTGTGTGCGATTATCAGCCCGAAGGCAGCATCGGTTTTGTCATCAACCGAAAATACAATAAAACCATCGGCGAGCTGGTGAGTCAGGTAGAAGCCTGTCGCTTCCCTGTTTATTATGGCGGACCGGTGCAAACCGATACTGTGCATTTTCTCCATACCTGCCCCGAGTTGATTCCCGATGGCGTTAGCGTTGGTAAGGGGCTTTGGTGGGGCGGCGATTTTGATGCCGTTGCCGACTTGCTGCTCAATGGCAAGCTGGAGCAAAATATGATTCGTTTCTACATTGGCTACAGCGGCTGGGGTGAAGAGCAGTTAGACAATGAGATCAAGGAAAAAACCTGGCTCATCACCACCGGCACACCGGCATTGGTGTTTCATCAGAACGCAAGCCTTATCTGGCAGGATTCGCTACGGCAGCTCGGCGGTAAATATGAGCAGCTCATCCATTATCCTCTCGACCCGCAGTTGAATTGAGGTGTAAGGTTTGGGGTCTGAAGTATGGATACGAGGTACAAGATAAGGTTACAAGCGACTTTCAGCTTATTCCAGGCATTGAGGTGTGGTAAAGCACTGAGGATGAGCTTCACTTGGCGTCATATTGCTCTATTCTTCCTAATAACCCCATACCCTCATCCTCGCACCTTCTCCGTCAACAATTAACCATTAACAATTACAAATAAATTCTCTCCATCCCTTACCTTCGCAGCCGGTTGCAAAAACAGGTCTCCCATACAACCATCATTAATTTATTATGGCTACAACAGGTAAAGTAAAACAAATCATTGGTGCGGTAGTAGATGTGCAGTTTGCCGAAGGCGGCCTGCCCGAGATTTACAACGCGCTCGAACTCAGAAGAGAAAATGGCGACAAACTCGTCCTTGAAGTGCAGCAGCACTTGGGCGAAGACAGCGTTCGCACCATTGCCATGGACGGCACCGAAGGTCTGGTGCGTGGCATGGATGTAACAGATACCGGTCGCGCCATCGCCATGCCCACCGGCGATGCCATCAACGGTCGTCTTTTCAATGTTACCGGCGACCCCATTGACGGTCTCCCTGCCGTTAGCAAAGAAAATGGTCGTCCCATTCACGCGCTTCCCCCGCGCTTCGAAAACCTCAGCACTGCTACCGAAGTGCTGTTTACCGGCATTAAAGTAATAGACCTTATTGAGCCTTATGCAAAAGGCGGAAAGATTGGTTTGTTTGGCGGTGCAGGTGTAGGTAAAACTGTATTGATACAGGAGCTTATTAATAATATTGCCAAAGGCTATGGTGGTTTGTCCGTGTTTGCCGGCGTAGGCGAAAGAACCCGCGAAGGGAACGATCTGCTGCGCGAAATGATTGAAGCCGGCATTATGAACTACGGCGAAAAATTCAGGCACAGCATGGAAGAAGGCGGCTGGGATTTAAGCTTGGTAGATACCGAAGGTTTAAAAGAATCCAAAGCCACTTTTGTGTTCGGGCAAATGAACGAACCACCCGGTGCCCGCGCCCGTGTTGCACTTAGCGGTCTTACCATTGCTGAATACTTCCGCGACGGCGATGGTGGTGCCGGTAAGGGAAAAGACATCCTGTTTTTCGTTGATAATATCTTCCGCTTCACACAGGCTGGTTCCGAAGTATCAGCGCTGTTGGGTCGTATGCCTTCCGCCGTGGGTTATCAGCCCACTTTAGCTACCGAAATGGGGCTTATGCAAGAACGCATCACCTCTACCAAAAATGGCTCTATCACTTCCGTACAAGCGGTGTATGTACCTGCCGATGACTTAACTGACCCGGCACCTGCCACTACCTTTGCGCACTTAGATGCTACCACCGTATTAAGCCGTAAGATTTCCGATCTTGGCATTTACCCGGCGGTTGACCCGCTCGATTCTACATCGCGCATTCTTACACCTACTATTATAGGCGATAAGCATTACGAATGTGCTAACCGCGTAAAGCTCATCTTGCAGCGCTATAAAGAGTTGCAGGACATCATTGCCATCCTCGGTATTGATGAATTAAGCGACGAAGACAAAACTACCGTTCAGCGGGCGCGTCGTGTGCAGCGCTTCCTCTCGCAGCCCTTCTTTGTAGCTGAACAGTTTACCGGCTTGAAAGGTGTGTTTGTTGATATCAACGACACCATCAAAGGCTTCAACGCTATCATGGATGGCGAAGTGGATGAATATCCCGAAGCCGCTTTTAACCTTGTCGGCACCATTGAAGATGCCATCGAAAAAGGCAAGAAATTAATCGCCCAGGCGCAGGGATAAAGCCCCCAGCCCTTGAAGGGGAGCTGGGAAGCTGGTTCAGTATGGGAAGCAACTGTAAAATTGATTAATCTCAAAAATTTCCCTTTAGGGGTCTTGGGCATGACATTAGAAATATTAACACCCGAAAAAAGGCTCTATAGCGGCGATGTCTATGGCGTACAACTGCCCGGCATAGATGGCTTGTTCGAAGTCTTGGATCGCCATGCGCCGCTGGTAAGCGCTTTGGGCAAAGGCAATATCAAAGTGCTGCAAACTAAATCAGAAACCGAGCGCTTTTCTATCGAAGGTGGCTTTGTAGAAGTGCTGGACAATAAAGCTACAGTTTTGGTAGAAGGTGCGGCACAGATCGAGTAACACTGTATTATTATCTTATACAACAAAAACCTCCTGCAACTGCAGGAGGCTTTTTACATTAATTACTTGTTCAGGTTAGTAATGACACTAATCTTTAATAGCAAATGGTGAAAATCCATTACTTCCGAAAAGCATCACCCGTCCATGGATCACCTTTAAACGACTTATCCCAGCCGCGCAACGGATGTCTTGTCGCATCCAGCTTTTCGCCCGTATCCCAAGGTTCAAACGCATTTTTAATATTGCCAAGGCCCGTTGATGCCAGTTCGGGGTAATGCCTCAGAATCACCGTTTTCAGACTGGCGGCATCTATCCAGTCCAATCCTTCCCTGGTATAATATTCTTCTGTATAGCAATCCGTATAAAACCGGTCCGCCTGCAGCCGCCGGGTGGCATTCAAAATAAAAATCTGGAACATCGTTTCACCAAAACCAAACCCCGTTGGGCGATATCCTTCGGCTAAGGTGCCCACCATCAGGTCAAGCATTTCTACAGCGTTGGCATCCGTACCATAAATCTCCTTCAATTTGACGAGTTGATCAGCATCGTCGGTTAGGTCTTCAAACCTTTCAATCGGCTTTAGTCCCAATTGTCTTCTGAATTCGTTATACCTCGGCACCCCCCTTTCTCTTGCACGCAGAATATCCACCGCACCCATGTCATACACCGGGTTAAATGGGATGCTGAGTTCCTGCATAAACTTTGGATAATTGTTCAGCACCAGTTGCCCCGGGTGTTGGTTGCCGAAAGAATAAAACAAATGTTGCAATGGCACTTTTTGGGTAAGCTTGGCTGCACCCGCCTGCCGCGTTTCCGCAAACGGTATCTCCATTGCTTTGTTGCCGGCATTTATTTGTTTGATGTGTAATTTTTCAGGTAATAGGGAATGTAACCTATACACCTCCACAAATTCCTGCGTTAAGGCAAAAGGTACATTGTGTTTGTTAATGGGATTGCCCACCACGCCGCCTAGCTCAGGGTTCCTTACATTTATATTCGCTACCGTTTTGCGGTCGGTGCCTGAATGAAAAAGGTTCGTCAGTATACCATACCAGTTGGCATTCAATGCCGTATCTAAGCCTTGGTTGGGAAGAATGGCAGGCGTCCATTCAACCGAATGTATTTTAGCCATAATAGCGGCATTGATAAGCCGGGCTACGTTAAACAGTTTCGCATCATCCCAGCTTGGGTAAGAAGCTTTCAGATGGTCGCAAATCGAATTGTGTTCTCTGGCAAAAAGCGTGTGAAGCATAGACATACCCACCCACCAGTTCCTCACGAAGCCGGTATCTTCAACTCCCTTGCTGCCTAAGGGCAGAGTGCCGTCAGCGTTCATCTTCAGTTTGCCATCTATATGGCTACGCAAGCGGTCCACCGTTTCCTGGTCGCTGCCATAAATCTGCGATCCGTCCCACCAATGCGTCACTTCGTTGATAAACGATATGGGCGCCTCTTCTTTGCCCTCCGTTCGTGTTGGATCAGCCTGTGTTTTAGGAATCAGCATCTTCGTTTGCCAGAATTTCCGGCGGGCAGGGTCATCCTCAGCAAGCGGCACTTCAATAATATCCGTCAGCAGGTTCTCTCCATGGTTTATCCAGTCTGCATTTTGAAATTGTATCCAGCAGGCGGCAAGCATATTTAAAAAAGGCACTTCCTTCATCTCCTCGCCACGCGTCAACAGGTGCCGGCTTATCTCTCTTGGATTCGGCGTCAGCAGTTGCACACCGCTTTCCGGTTTTATCGCGGCAAGGTCTACATTTCTTGCAAGACGTGTGCCCGCGGCGCCTTCTTTTGGGTTGCTCAGGTTGTTCCAGCTTCCGTCTGCCGTGCGGTAGTATTTCGCTCCCTCCGGTGGCGTCAGTCCTTCGGGTTGAAACCCAACTAAACTGCCTTTCGGGTAAGTTGATCTCAGGTTATGCGCATTCATTTTCTCGCGCATATACGCCAGCGTAAGAATGCCGAGAAACAGGGGTCTTCTATACCAATTCGTCCACACGCGGCTGGTGTAGCCCGCCACCTTTCCCCATACGTTGGTAGCAACATCCATCAACACGGTAGAGACAGCGCCAATGCCATTGCCCAACACCAGACGTATCCTTTTGGCAAAATTCAGGGGTGCTGCCGGGTTATGTTCTTTCGGCAGGGCGCCATCAATAATGAGTGGCTGGCTCAGCAACTTCTCCCGGTCAAAATAATACACATCCGGTACCGGCACATGCACCTGCGCAATCTCGTTTGCCTTTGCCAGTTGCAGCATGTCCGCTAAGTAAGTATTAGACGGGTCAAGTCCTAATGCCTTCACATAAACAGACGCTGCCAGGTCATACTTTTCATAATGATAGTATGCCAACGCCAGCTTTGATAGCTGCTCACTATCGGGCGAAGAATCATTCGTTGCTAACAGCGTTTTTATTTCATCGGCAAATACTTGTTTGTCCGTAAGAGAGTTTGAGGTTACAAAACTCTTTGTCGCGAGATCATTCATACGTAATCTTTATTTTATGAAGAGGTAAAAAAGAATACAAATCCAATGTTTATGAAGAACGAAGGGGGTAAAATCGCCTGCTCTCACTGCACTAACCGGCATAGCAGATCAAACTATCAATGGCATCGCTTTACAAACATAATATTTTTGGAATGCAATAAAATTATATTTTGGAACTATTATTTATAAACAGGAGTCATAGGTACACGTTACGAGCAGTGATGAAGACACGCTTCTTCCTGAAGTGCAACTTTTGTTTAACCTGTTAGTGTAGGGTTACAATTATAAAGAAGAATTAAGTAACCTCCTGCATACTGCCCAATGCTTTTCCATCCAATTTCGTCCACTATTTAGCAATCCATCTATCCACACATCCCGTTTCTTATATTGCAGGAAATGTGGATAGAAAACATGCTTATCGTCTTTTTCTTATAGATTCATAAACTGTGCGCCGCCGTATGTGGAGACCAGCCCTATTTTGTGTTGTTGCGATTTTCGTCACCCGCGGCTTCGGGCAATGTCCCTTCCCGGCAGCGCTTATCAGCACTGGCAATGCTTGTCTGCAGAAGGACACGCTGGTCGTCAACAGCAGCCATACCCTTACCAGCATTACCTGGTTATATAATGGGGCTATAACTGCAACGCTATCGGCACACATCGTCACAAAGCCGCTTCAAAATGCAACCACCGTCGCAGGTGGCAATGGCTCCGGCGCTTCCCTCCGTCAATTCAATAACCCTTCTTCCCTGTTCGTAGATGCCACCAGTTATCTCTACGTCGCCGACCGCTCCAACTATCGTATCATGAAGTTCCCGCCCGGTTCCACCTCTGCCACTGATGGCATAGTGGTGGCAGGTGGCAATGGTCCGGGCAAATCCCTCAATCAGTTTCAGCCTAATGCCATTTTTGTGGATGCCGATGGGATACTTTATGTAGCGGATGATGGCAACAGCCGTGTATTGAGGTTTCCACCCAACTCAAACAGCACCACTATCGGAAGCATAGCCGCAGGCGGCAATGGCGCAGGCAAGGCTGCCAACCAATTGGTCAATCCTGTAGGTTTGTTTGTAGATGCCGTGAAGAACCTCTACATCGTAGATGCTTTTAACGATAGGATACAAAAGTTTCCGCCCAACTCCACCGGCAGCACGGATGCCATTACAGTAGCCGGTGGCAATGGCTACGGCGATAAAGCAAACCAGTTCAATGGCCCTGCCGCCGTGTTTGTAAATAAGGATGGCTACATCTATGTAGACGATGCCGCCAATAACCGCATCCAGAAGTTCCCGCCTAACGCCACATCAGCAACTGCTGGCACCACTATCGCTGGCGGAAATAGTTTTGGCGCAGCCGCAAACCAGTTATCCACGCCATCTTCGCTTTGGGGCGATGAGACCGGCAATATTTACGTAGCCGACATCAACAACCAGCGCATTCAGCTATTTCCGCCTGGCTCGGCTTCTTATACGCCTGGTGTCACCATAGCAGGCGGCAACGGGCAGGGTGCTGCAGCAAACCAGTTCAGCGGTCCCAACGCAGTATGGGGAGACAATAAGGGTAACCTCTTTGTGTCCGACATTGGCAACAACCGCGTGCAAAAGTTCTCCTTACAACCCATAAAGCAATATCTCATTGACACCACTTTGCCCGCTTCGCAAACCGGCACTTATGCTGCCATCCTTACTGATACACTCGGCTGTTCTGTTATCACCAACACTATTGTTGTCAATCCAGCGGTTCATCCTTCTGTTACCATTTCTGCATCACCCATTACTGTAGTTCCCTGCGCCGAAGCAACGGCTTCGTATCATTTTGCGGCAACCGCTGCCAATGGCGGTGCATTACCAATTTATCAATGGCAAATTAATGGTATTAACACGGGCAGTAACAGCCCTTTTTTAACAGCTGAAGTAACAAATGGAGATGTGGTTTCGTGCAGCCTCGTGAGCAATGCAGCATGCGCTTCGCCCTCGAATATCAAATCAGAACCACTCACCGTTTCGTTTGCTGCAAAGCCAATTGTTTCGCTGCAAAACAAGGGTCGTTTATGCGCAGGTCTCGATACGTTGTATCTATCCTCCGGTCGTTCTCTTACTGCTATTACCTGGTATCGCAATGGCGTGCAGGATACGGTTATCAACAGCATCACAACGCCCAATGGAACGAGCCTCGATACCACTTACCATCCTCTTACAGAAGGCAGCTATTTTGCCATCGCCACCAGCGGCTATGGCTGCACCAACACAACCAAAACGATACAGGTTGAACCAACCTTAACGCCAGAGATAACTATTTCAGCAAATAAAGAAGAACTATGTGCCGGCGAAACCGTTACTTTCAAGGCTGACGGTACCAACGCCGGTGCAGTGCCTTTCTATCAGTGGCTGGTCAACAATAAAACCGCCGGAGTCGGTAGCGCTTCTTATTCTTCCTCTTCACTCCAAAACAATGATATCATTAGCTGTGTGCTACAGGGCGATACCACAGGTTGTTTTGGAATAGATACTTCCAACCGCATCATACCCATTGTTCATCCGGTGCCAACGTTTAGCCACACGCAGGATATTAGCATCAGTCTCGGGCAAAGCGTTGTTCTTTCGCCTTCCTTTACTGGAGATGTTGTTCAATATAACTGGCAACCATCTTCCACACTTTCTAATGCATCTGCCTCACATCCTTTAGCTACACCGCTGCATACAACTGTTTATGTTGTGCGTGCCATCTCTGCCGATGGCTGCGCGGCAACGGATTCAATTAAAGTAATCATATCATCACCCGTACTCATCCCGTCTGCCTTTTCGCCCAACGGCGACGGACTGAATGACCAATGGTATATACGCGGCGGCAATGCGGGCGATGCAATTCAATCGGTGCATATTCATAACCGCCATGGTGAGGCTGTTTTCATTGCCCGCAATGTACAAGTCAATGACCGCAAAGGCAGCTGGGACGGAACTTTCCGGGATAAGCCGCAGCCCGTGGGAACTTACGTGTATGAAGTTATCATTTCTTCTTCCGGCAACACTCAAAAGTTATATACTGGTTCGGTGGTTTTGGTAAGATAATAAAGCCAATGGCAGGAGAGGAGTCTTATCCTTTTATGCTGAAGTATCCGTTTGAACCTTGCTTTGCTGCTTGCCCTGATCGATGGTTTAAGGCTTGTCTTCTGTCTGTAAACATTTTTATCAAAACACATCATCCATCCTATATCTAACATCTCACTTCATTTGTGGCATACATTTTACCCATCAGGCTTACATAACGATTAAAATCATCACAATGGAAAACACACAGCAAAACATCGACGCGGAAAAAAAGTTTGGAGCAGATGTAAACGAATTGTACGATGCCTGGATTAATCCCGATAAGCTGAAACAATGGTGGCATCCAGCCGGAAACCGGCTGGTGCACGTAGAGAATGAGGTACGCGAAGGTGGCGCTATCCTGTATGAGTTTGAGAACAGCAACGGTGAGAAAACCATCACCATCAACGGGCAATATAAAGAAGTAAAACCAGCACAGCGACTGGTGTATAGCTGGGACTGGAAGATAGCCGGCTCCGATCATTTAAGCCACAGCCCTTACGAATTGACGATTGAGTTTTCGGGCGAAGAAAGCGGCAGCCGCATACGTGTAACGCAGACAAGCGAAGATGCAAATGAAGCTGTTCATCCCCGCAGGCAGGGCTGGGAAGATGAACTGGAAAGCCTCAATCAGTTCTTAGGTTAATTCATTTATAAACCACAAGGCTGAGTGATGAAACAAGCACATCACTCAGCCTTCTATTTTTTATCATGAGTAAAGTACATTGTTTACGCCGCGTTCAGTTACTGAACCTATCGCTGGAGGAAGCCTGGGATTTCTTCAGCAGCCCGCGCAACCTGCAAAAAATTACACCGCCCTACATGAAGTTTAAAGTGATTGGCGACACCTTTAGCGACAAGATGTATGAAGGGCAGATTATTGAATACAATGTGCGTCCCATATTAGGTATTCCTCTCTATTGGATGACAGAGATAACACACGTAAAGGATAAAGTGTTTTTTATAGATGAACAACGCTTTGGACCATATACATTGTGGCATCACCAGCATCATTTTAAGAAAACAGAAAGAGGTGTGGAGATGACGGATTTGCTGCATTATAAAGTGCCCCTATATGCCATCGGCAGAGTAGCGAACAAACTCTTTGTAGAGAAGCAGGTAAACAAGATTTTCGACTATCGCTACAAAGCGGTAGAGAAGATGTTTGGATAGACTTGCCACAAAGGCGCAAAGACACAAAGTTTTATTTTCAGTGATAAAAGTTTCTTTGTGTCTTTGCGCCTTTGTGGTTAAACAAAACAACATGCAACAGGACAAGCTGCAGATGTTTCAAAACCGTTTGCTCAAGGTATATAAGCACCGCAGCAAATTAGCGCGCCGGCAAAACATCAGTTGTTACCGTGTATACGACCATGACCTGCCTGAATTCCCTTTCTCCATCGAGTTGTATGGAGATAAAGTGTATGTAGCCGAATACTTGCGCCGCCACGGTATGGAAGAAGAAGAACATGATGCCTGGCTACAGGATTGTTTTGGAATAATAAGCTCCGTTTTAGCTTTATCAACCGATGCTATCTTCATTCGCGAACGCAGGCGCATGAGCCATCGCAGCGACCAGCAGTATGAGAAGATTGGTTTGCAGAAAGAGTATTTTGCAGTAGAAGAAAACGGCTTGCGGTTTTTGGTAAATCTTACGGATTATTTAGATACCGGTTTGTTCTTAGACCACCGTATCACAAGGCAGATGGTAAGAGAAGAAGCGAAAAACAAACGGGTGTTGAATCTCTTTTGCTACACCGGTTCTTTCTCTGTATATGCCGCTGCCGGCGGGGCTTTCGGCGTTACCTCTGTTGATTTATCCAAGACTTATCTCAAATGGGCAGAAGATAATATGGAAGCCAATGGCTTTGATAAAAAGAAGCATCAGTTCGTTCATGCCGATGTGAAACAATACCTGAAAACATTACAACCCGATAGTTTTGATTTGGTGATTATAGACCCGCCCACCTTCAGCAACAGCAAGCGCATGAAAGACTTTCTCGACATTCAGCGCGACCATGCCGAACTTTTAAACGATGTATTGAACGCAACGACACAAAAGGGTGTTGTCTATTTCAGTACCAACCTGTCTTCATTTATCTTAGACAGAGAAGAGATAAAAGCAGTAGAAATTAAAGACATCACCAGGGCCACTACACCTTTTGACTTTGAAGGGAAACTGAAACGATGGTGTTACCGGATGGTGAAGTGAGTTGGTGGGTAAGCGGATATTAGTTGGTGGATAAGTTTAAAAGCGCCTCGTGCAGCTTCAGCACCTGCGGCAGCAACATCTGCTGCTCATCATTGATCAATACAAAATCACACAACTTCATTTTAATACTTTCTTCTATCTGCTTATCCATCCGTTTTAATACCTGTTCGCGCGTTGCGGCATCGCGCTTTATGGTTCTGAGAATGCGCACAGGCAAAGGGGCAGAAACACCAATAATATAATCCAATCCGGAAGAAGAACCTGACTCGAACAACAGCGCCGCTTCTTTAACAACATACGGTGTTGTTTGCTGCGCGAACCATCGCTCTGCCGCCGCAATTGCCGCCGGGTGCGTAATGGCATTTAGTTTTCCTAACTGCTCTGAATCATTGAATACAACAGAGGCTAAATATTCCCGGTTCAACACATTGTTTATGTATGTCTGTTCGCCAAACGCAGCCACTAAGTGCTGCCGCAAAATGAGGTCGCTGTTCATCATTTCTTTTGTTGCTGCATCGGCATAAAACACTGGCACGCTCAATACTTCAAACACTTTCGCCACCGTGCTTTTGCCGCTTCCAATGCCGCCTGTTAATCCAACTTTTAATGGTTGTTTCATAGCAATTAATTACGCATGTATCAGCAAATTTAAATGTCTAATCAAGGCTATCATCATTCCATCCTTGCACAGTGCAGCGACGGAGTGAAACGTGTGCAACCACTTCATCATTCATAATCCTTACTTCATTCTAATCCCACATATCCCAATCATCCCATCTATCCCAGTTCAAACAAACAAAAAACCAGAAGCGAACTTCTGGTTGAATGGCGTTCTTATGCAAGCTTAAGTCTTGTTGCTTGTCTCTTAAATCTTTTTACTTCTTATCCACTGCTGTTACTGCCGGCTTGTTCAAAGCGGCTGTCCACTCGCTGCTGATGGCGCTCTTTTCAATCTTCATATACATGCCGGGGCTTACTTCTAATTGCAAGGTGCCGTCTTCGTTCACTTTATTAATAGAGCCATGAATACCGGCGATGGTAACAATGCGGTCGCCTTTGGTAAGGTTCTCTAAAAACTTCTTTTGCTCTTTGGCTTTTTTTGCCTGCGGGCGAATCATGAACAGCCAGAACACCAGCATAATGGCGCCCAACATAATAAACTGGAAACTGCCGCCCGAAGCCGGCTGGCCGCTGGCGCTGGTGGCTAATAAAACAGGTAGGTTATGAATCATATCAATAGTTGTTGTGTAATGAAATTATTTGGTTCCGGTCGAATCATTCTTGGCCGTCACCTCGCCGGTAAAGATAAGCGTAGTGCGCATGGGCGATGAATTGGTAGTAACCGAAATAGTCTTCCGAACCTGTCCGGGCATGCCGTGGTTGCTGTCGAAAGAAGCATTGATGTCACCTTCTTCTCCCGGTGCAATTGGCTTCTTGGTAAAGTCGGCCACCGTGCAGCCGCAACTCGGTCTGGCATCCGCTATCAGCAAAGGTTTGGCGCCGGTGTTCTTTACATGAAACAGGATTTTCACCTGCTTGCCACGCTCAACCGTTCCAAAGTTTTGCAACGAATCGGGAAAGGAAACCGAAGTGTAATTAGCAGAATCTTTCATTAGGTTCGCGCTGTCTGCACTGCGGTTGCCATTGGCACTGCTGCTTTGGCAGGAAGACACTGAAATAATAATAACAGTACAAAAGGATAGAAGAAAAGCGACGTGTTTCATTTTGCTAAAATTGACGATGCAAATTAAATTCTTAACCGTTAGTCTTTTGTTTAAAATTCACTTTGTGAATTTTGTCTTCGCGCAGCAAATCTTTATGAATGCCATCGAGAATGCCATTGATAAAATGACCGCTTTGTTCCGTACTGTATTCCTTTGCTATGTCTATGTATTCGTTGATGGTAACTTTGGTAGGGATGGTTTCAAAATACAGCAGTTCGCACACGCCCATTTGCATCAGTATCATATCAAGCTGCGCAATGCGGTCGGCATCCCAGTTCTTTAGCTTTGGTTTGATGAGGTTGGTTACGTGTTCCCTTTTGCTTAGTGTAGTGGTGAGCAGCTCGGTGGCAAACTTCCATTTCTCATCCGTCATCAAGCCATATAAATCAAAGGATCCCGGTTTGGCAAGATAGCTCATCACCAGTTGCCGAAGCATATCGGCATCATCCTGCCAGTTGCTGAACTTTTCTTCAATAAACGAAGTAAATGTTTCGTCTGGCAGCATCAGGTCGGTAAAAATAAATTGCAGGATGTCCCGCTCGCTGTTCTTATCCCGGCTTTGCACGCGGATGTAATCTTTATATATATCGGTTGCGAGTAAAGACTGATATACTTTGCGAATGACATCTTCTTCATCCAACGTTGCCGATTTGTATTCATTCACCAGACTGGTAAACGAACCGCTTTCTTTAATGCGCCACAACAGTTCATTGCCTGCCAGTTTTGTATTTACATTCCGGTCTTCCGCAGTCACTAAGTTTTTAGCAGCGCGGTTGCGGGCATCTATCTCTGCATAGCCGCCCACTTCAGTAAGAAAGTGAAGCAGGTAGATAAATAATTCTTTCGTCTGCGTGATTTGTTCCCGTAATTTTTTGGTAAGGTTGATGGAGCTATCGGTGTCAGGAAGGGTTTCCGTGGCATAAATCAACTGCATAACTTTTACCCGGATATTTCTTCTGCTTATCATGATGCCTCGTATTCGTTTTTAGCGGGCGCGAAGATAGGCGTTTCGCTTTCCGCAGGGGAAACTGCGTTGATAATGGCTCGTTATTTTTTGTTGGCAGATAAAGTTGTATGGTTTTGGTTGATTGCTTTCACCGCAGAGAACAAGGAGAACATAAGGCTAAGCAGAGATAGATTTGCTTTGCGCCAAATTTGTCTTCCTTCTTCTCTGCGATAAAAAAATAAACCTATGAAATACCGCGCATTTAAAGACGTCCAGGTATCAGAGATCGGGCTGGGCACATGGCAATTAGGAAGTGCCGATTGGGGCAATGTGAATGAAGAAGAAGCCTTCGGCATTTTAGATGAATATGTAAAAGCAGGAGGCAATTTTGTAGATACGGCTGATGTATATGGAATGGGCATCAGCGAAACGCTCATTGGCAAATACATGAAGGGCGTGGACCACGAAATACACGTTGCCACCAAGCTTGGCAGACGCAGTGATGCGCCGAATGGCTGGCCGCAAAACTTTACCTACGATGCTATGAAGCGGCAGGTAGAAGAATCGCTGGAACACCTCCAGTTCAACAAACTGTTTTTGGAACAACTGCATTGCATTCCAACGGATGTAATGAGGGAAGGAAAAGTATTTGATCATTTAAGAAAGCTGCATAATGAAGACCTTATCCGCTACTGGGGTGCCAGCGTGGAAACTTCGGAAGAAGCCCTGCTATGTTTAGAGCAGGAAGGCATTGCTTCGCTGCAAATTATTTTCAATTTGTTTCGCCAGCACGTGGCGGATGAAATATTTGAAAAGGCAAGGGAGAAGAATGTGGCTTTGATTATTCGCGTTCCACTCGCCAGTGGTTTATTGTCGGGGAAGTTTAATGAAAATACCACCTTCGATGCAAAGGATCACCGCAATTTTAATTCAGATGGGAAAGCCTTTAATGCAGGTGAAACCTTCTCTGGTGTTGAGTTTAAACAAGGTGTGCGTATAGCCAATGAAATGAAAGAAATGTTGCCGGATGACAAGCTGGCGCAATGGGCATTGCGCTGGATTCTGGATTTTCCGGAAGTGACGACGGTGATACCAGGTGCTTCTAAACCGGCTCAGGTCGTTTCTAATGTAGCGTCATCTGATCTGCCGCCTTTGCCGGTAGAGACACACATTCGCCTACGGCATTTGTATGACGAAAAGATAAAACCGGAAATAAGGGGGCATTATTGAGGAAAATCTTTTTAGGGCAATCGCACAGCAGTTAAAATAAACTCTGGTGGCTATTAAGGGGGTAGTGAGGCGCTAAACAAAGCGATAGGAATACAAAACAAAGCATAGAGGCGCGAGAAAAGATAGTAAGGTTGCCAAACAAGCAGATACAGGCGCCGGAAAAGATAATGAGGAAGCTAAACAAGCATCTTCGAACAATAGAAAAGATAATACAGGCGCCAAACAAGGTGATACGGCAACCAAACAAGATATACCGGACGCAAGAAAAAGTGATGCGAGTGCTATAGTAAGTGATAAGAAAGCGATAATAAGCATTCAGCGTGCAATTGTAAAGGCTTGAACACTTTTGCAAAGTTCTGCAAGGAATGATGAAAAATAATTGCTTTTGCGGCAATCTTGGTCTGCCTTTAAAAGAGGTTCGACACGTTGGCAGCTTTCTATAATTCCTATCGTGTATCTGACCATAGCAAAACTTTACCAAATGAAATTTTGTCACACCTGCTAAAAATACACTTCCTTTGCGCCCTCCTTCACTGCCATATAGCTGAAAATTTGGCTTTACTTCACCCAATGGCACTGGAATTGACGATAGCGAATCAGTATTTCAAAAATCAATTTTTTAAAAACAACAAATATGGCTGACACACTAAAGGTTACTCCGCTGCACGACAGAGTAATTATTAAACCTGCTGCGGCAGAGGAAAAGACATCATCAGGCTTAATTATTCCTGACACTGCAAAAGAAAAACCCCAACGCGGCATTGTAGTCGCTGCCGGCACCGGCAAAAAAGACGAACCGGTAACAGTAAAAACTGGCGATAACGTATTGTATGGCAAATATGCCGGAACTGAAATCCAGATCGAAGGTCAGGATTACCTCATCATGCGCGAAAGCGATATCCTCGCAATCGTTTAGCCCAACCCCTAAAAGGGAATAAGGCATTTGTGTGAATGTATTTTCATTCATAATTCATCATTCATAACTCATAATTATTAGTATATGTCTAAACAACTTTTCTTCGATATCGACGCGAGGAATAAAATGAAAAGAGGCGTTGACGTTCTTGCCAACGCTGTGAAAGTAACCTTAGGACCTAAAGGTCGTAACGTAGTAATCGAAAAGAAATTCGGTGCGCCTTCAGTTACTAAAGATGGTGTTACGGTTGCCAAAGAAATAGAACTGGAAGATGCCATTGAAAACATGGGTGCCCAGATGGTGAAAGAAGTAGCTTCTAAAACTGCTGATATTGCAGGTGATGGTACTACTACTGCCACTGTTTTAGCTCAGTCTATCATCAGCGAAGGTTTAAAGAACGTAGCTGCCGGTGCCAACCCAATGGACCTTAAGCGCGGTATCGACAAAGCCGTAGCTGAAGTGGTAAAGAACCTGCAAGCACAATCTCAGACTGTTGGAAGCGATAGCGACAAGATTGAACAAGTTGCTTCTATCTCTGCCAACAACGACGAAACCATCGGTAAACTGATTGCCGAAGCGTTTGGTAAAGTAGGTAAAGAAGGTGTTATCACTGTTGAAGAAGCCAAAGGTACCGATACTTCAGTTGATGTAGTAGAAGGTATGCAGTTTGACCGTGGTTATATTTCTCCTTACTTCGTAACCAACAGCGAAAAGATGGAAGCTGAATTGCAGAACCCATCGATCCTGATTTACGATAAGAAGATTTCTACCATGAAAGACATTCTTCCTATCCTCGAAAAATCGGCTCAAAGCGGTCGTCCGTTGTTGATCATTGCTGAAGACCTGGAAGGTGAAGCTTTGGCAACATTGGTAGTAAACAAATTGCGTGGTACGCTGAAAGTGGCTGCTGTAAAAGCACCCGGCTTCGGTGATCGTCGTAAAGAAATGCTGCAGGATATTGCTATCTTAACTGGCGGTATCGTTATCAGCGAAGATCAGGGTTATAAATTAGAGAACGCTACCGAAGCTTACTTAGGTAAAGCAGATTCTGTAACCATTAATAAAGATAACACCACTATCGTAGGTGGTAAAGGTGTTGAAGATGATATTAAAGCTCGTGTAAACCAGATCAAATCTCAGATTGGTACTACCACTTCTGATTACGATAAAGAAAAACTACAGGAACGCCTGGCTAAATTGGCTGGTGGTGTTGCAGTTCTTTACATTGGTGCTGCTACCGAAGTAGAAATGAAAGAAAAGAAAGACCGCGTTGATGATGCTTTACATGCAACACGCGCTGCGGTTGAAGAAGGTATTGTTCCGGGTGGTGGCGTAGCTTATATCCGCGCTACACAAAACCTTGACAACATTAAAACCCTGAACGAAGACGAAGCTACCGGTGTAACCATCGTTCGTCGTGCTATCGAAGAACCACTTCGCCAGATTGTGGCTAACTGCGGTTTGGAAGGCAGCATCATCGTTCAGAAGATTAAAGAAGGTACTGGTGATTTCGGTTTCAATGCCCGCACAGAAGTTTACGAAAACTTGTTTGCTGCTGGTGTTATCGATCCTACCAAAGTTACCCGCATTGCATTGGAAAATGCAGCTTCTATCGCAGGTATGTTATTAACTACCGAAGCGGTAATTGCTGACAAACCAGAACCTAAGTCTGCCGCAGCTCCTGCCGGTATGCCAGGTGGTGGAATGGGTATGGATTATTAATAATAATTCACCTTACTTATATAAAAAGCGCCCGGCATACCGGGCGCTTTTTGTTTATAGAACACGGATGACACGGATTGCGTGAGTGAGAGGATTGAATATTAACTTATCGAGTCCTGTTTATCCATCCATGTAGTCCGTGTCATCCGTGTTCTTATTTTTGCCAAACTCTAATCTTCACCTTATGAGCCACTCTAAACAACTTACCAAAATTCGCTCCCTCCTCATCTTCTTCATGATTGCCACTGCCATTAGCGGCATCACGGCTTTTCCTGTTGAAACCGAACTGTATTGGCTGTTGCAGTATAAAGAATCGTTTCCCTCCGGCGTTTCCTTCTGGCTGCAGAAGGTATATGATGCGCTGCACGATACGAACAGCAAATATCCCTTCCTGATGTATGGCTACGACTGGCTGGCGTTTGCGCATATCGTTATTGCGTTAGCCTTCATTGGTCCGCTGAAAGACCCGAAGCGAAACATCTGGGTGATAGACTGGGCAATCCTTTGTTGCATTTGTGTGTTTCCGCTTGCTCTTATTGCCGGACCGATACGAGGCATTCTTCTATATTGGCAGTTGATTGATTGTTCGTTTGGGTTCTTTGGTTTGTTCCCGCTTTTTCTTTGCAGAAGATGGATCAAACAGTTAGGTTCATCGTCCACTGCCGCCGGAAAGTTTGAAGCCTTTTACAGACAAAATGGTTGAGTTGAAATAATTAAACACATTGCGAACCATTATGTGATTTACAAGATGCTACTTTGTATTTTATAAAGATAACAAGCCTGTTACCGGAAGCCTGAACATCTATGCATGAATGTTCAAATTACCTGTATCCTGTTAGCTAAACTTTTTCAATTCATTCAAACTAATGCGTCCTTCATAGATTGCTTTACCCACAATCGCGCCTTTGCAACCAGCATCGTGCAATCTTTCTAAATCGTCTATCGAACTTACGCCGCCGCTTGCTATTAAAAACAGAGTAGGAAATTTGTCGAGGATATTTTTATACAGATCAACAGCGGCTCCTTCCAGCATTCCATCTTTACTTACATCGGTACAGAATACTTGCTGAATGCCATGCTGTATATAATCTTCAATAAAATCGTAGATCCAAACCTCGCTGGTTTCCTGCCAGCCATTGATGGCAATCTTTTCGTTCTTAACATCTGCACCCAATAAAAATTTGTCTGCTCCATACTGTTGCAGCCAAGAAATAAACAGCTCTTTATCTTTTACGGCTAAGCTGCCAACGGTTGCCAGCACAGCACCGGAATCGAACACAATGTTTACATCTTTTTCTGTTTTGATGCCACCACCGAAATCTATTGTCAAAGCTGTTTTGGAAGCCAGTGTTTCCAGCACTTTCCAGTTCTTTACAGCACCGGCTTTAGCACCATCTAAATCTACCAGATGAAGTCTTTGCAAGCCGGCGTCTTCAAATTCCTTCGCAACTTCCAGCGGATGTTCATTGTATATTTTTTTCTGAGAATAATCGCCTTGCGTAAGCCTTACGCATTTGCCATCTATGATATCTATGGCAGGAATAATTTGCATGTAGCAAAGATAGTTTTCCCTGCTTCTCTACTTTCTTCTTTCCTTTCTAGTGATTTAAAACAATAACGCAAACAGGCATACGAATTGGTCATTGTTTGCCTTCATAAAACCATACTTCAAGCATGTCTTTTCATAACAATGATAACCAACTTCTCAATCCATACATAACCGATAAACAATGGTGGAAGGAAGCTGTTGTTTACCAGATTTATCCCCGTTCTTTTCAGGATAGCAATGGCGATGGTATTGGGGATTTGCGCGGCATCATTCAACGGCTGGATTATCTCGAAAGCTTAGGTATTGATGCGGTTTGGCTCAATCCTGTTTACCCATCGCCCAACTATGATAATGGTTATGATGTAAGTGATTACAGGGGCATTGCTGCCGAGTATGGAACGTTGAAAGATTTTGATGAACTGCTCACAGGCTTGCACGATAGAAACATCCGGTTGATTATGGATTTGGTAGTCAATCATTCCAGTTTTGAACATCCTTGGTTTCAGCAAGCGCGCAGCAGTCGCGATAATCCATATCGCCATTATTATCATTGGTGGAATGCAGAAAAGGGTAAGCCTGCGCCGCGCTTTTCTTACTTTGATGAGAACAATAATGCGTGGACATACGATCAAACAACAGACGCTTATTATCTGCATTATTTCTCGCAATATCAGCCCGATTTAAACTGGTCGAACAAAAAATTGCGCGAAGAAGTCTACAATATCATGCGCTTCTGGATTGATAAAGGCGTGGATGGTTTCCGGCTGGATGCATTTCAGTTTATTGCCAAAGACACTTCGTTTCCACCATTGCCGGAAGGCTATGAAAAAGAGATTATCAAATACTATGGCAATGGCCCACACCTGCACGATTACCTGCAGGAAATGAACCGTGAAGTGCTGAGCCAATACGATATTGTAACCGTTGCCGAAGGTGCAGGAAGCTCGCCACAGGAAGCATTACAGTTTGTTGATCCAAGCCGTAAAGAATTGAATATGGCATATCATTTTGAAGGTATGGATATTGGCTTTGTGCACAACGGCTCTCGCCGAACCATTGACCCGAATGGGTATGATTTGCTTCAATTTAAAAACGTTTACACAAGATGGGATGAAGGCCTGGCTGATAAAGGCTGGGCAACTATTTATTTAGGTAACCACGACCAACCAAGAATGGTAACGCGGTGGGGAAATGATAGTGAGGAGTGGAGAAATATATCGGTTAAGATGCTTACGACATTCATCTTTACCATGCGTGCGACGCCCTATTGGTATTATGGTGATGAAATTGGTATGACGAATATCCGATTCGATACTATTGATGATTACAACGATTTGGATACGGTTTTTAAATACAATCATCTCCTAAAAACCGGGGGCGATACAAGAGCTTTTATTGAAGAACAGAAACTATTAGCCCGCGATAACAGCCGCACACCAATGCAATGGAACAATAGTACGAATGCGGGCTTCACTACCGGCAAGCCATGGCTTAAGATCAATCACAATTGTGCAACCATAAATGTTGAAGCGCAGGAAAAAGATGACAATAGTTGCCTCGCCTATTTTAGAAAAATGATAGCGGTAAGAAAGAGCAACCCGGTATTGGTGTATGGAAAATATATGTTACTGGATAAGGACAATCGTGATGTGTATGCTTATACCAGAGAGCTGGGTGAAAAGAAAATGTTGATTCTCTTGAATTTTACAACGAAGACAGTTGAAGCCAATATAACTATGGATTTAAGCAAAGCGAAGGTTGTGATTTGTAATTATAATAGAAGGGTTTTTGATGTGATATTGCAGCCTTACGAAGCGGTGGTTTACCAGTTATAATATGCAATATCATATTGTGATTGAATATGACAATCAAACTTAGTAATCTGCAATTATTCACATCGTAAGTCCGGCAACATACATCGTACATCGTCGTACCTTGCAACCACAACAACACCGCTATGGAATACATCATTAAGAATACATCAATTGTAAACGAAGGAAAAATTACCCAGAGCGATGTTTGGATCAAAAGCAACCGGATAGAGAAAATAGCGACTGAAATTCATGTGCCTCATGCCGTGACAGAGATTGATGGTGAAGGCAAATACCTACTGCCGGGTGCTATAGACGACCAGGTGCATTTTCGCGAGCCGGGCTTAACGCACAAAGCCAGCATTTATACCGAGGCGAAGGCAGCTGTTGCCGGCGGTGTTACCTCGTTTATGGAGATGCCAAATACAGTACCGCCTGCTTTTACTCAACAGCTTTTAGAAGATAAATACAGAACCGCTGCGGCTTCTTCGCTGGCGAATTATTCTTTTTACATGGGCACATCTAACGATAATATTGACGAAGTGTTGCGAACAAATGAAAAGAAGAATGAGGTATGCGGCGTTAAGATTTTTATGGGTTCTTCAACCGGTAATTTACTGGTGAACAATTCTCTGACGCTCGACAGCATCTTCGCCAACAGCGAATTATTAATTGCCACGCATTGCGAAGATGAATCCATCATTAAAGCGAACCTGGAATGGCTTAAGAACCAAAAGGAGGGATTAGAACCAAAGGATCATCCGGTTATCCGCAACGAAGAAGCTTGTTTTGAAAGCAGTTTCCGAGCCATTCAATTTGCTAAAAAGCACGATAGCCGGTTGCATATCTTGCACATCACTACAGAGAAGGAACTACAGTTATTCACCAACATTGTTCCGTTGGCCAACAAGCGCATTACGGCGGAAGTATGTGTGCATCATCTGCATTTCACCAGTCTTGATTATGATGTATTGGGCAACCTCATCAAATGCAATCCCGCTATCAAAGCGCCGCATCATAAAGACGCGTTGTGGGAAGCACTGCTGGATAATCGCTTGGATGTAATTGCCACCGACCATGCGCCGCACACCTGGCACGAGAAGAATGAAGTATATGAGAAAGCACATGCCGGTTTACCATTGGTTCAACACTCGGTTTTGCTAATGCTTCAATATGTAAAAGAAGGAAAGCTAACGATTGAAAAGATGGTGGAAAAAATGAGCCATGCTGTAGCCGTTTGTTTCAACATTAAGGAGCGTGGTTTTATCCGCGAAGGTTATTATGCCGACCTGGTATTGATAGACATGAATAAGCCTTATACTGTTTCAACCGATAACATTCTTTATAAGTGCGCCTGGAGCCCGTTGCAAAACACCATTTTTTCCTCTTCCATCACGCATACTTTCGTAAATGGCTGCCTGGTTTATGAAAATGGCATGTTTAACGAATCTTATACGGGTAAGCGTTTGCAGTTCGACAGATAAAAATTAATTTTCAAGAATCAAAGAATAAGATTCACGAATCCAAGAACAGCCGTTGGTGTTGGGTTCGTCAGTTGTGTTGTGGCTCTTGATGTTGCAAAAGTTTTTTCTTTTGGTAACCAGCGTCTACCGCTCCGATTAACTATCTGTTGCAATTAAAATTTATTATTCTTTCTCTTTTGAGAAAAGAGGAAGAATAATCACTCTTTGACGTTTGGGACAAAGATGAACCTTTCAAACCTCGAATCTTGTATTCTTGTTTACTTGTATCTTGTCTTTTAGATATTCGTTCTTAATTCATCATTATGCAGGCAGATAAAACCACCGTTAACGACCTTTCGATCTTCAACGCGGAGGAAGAATTGTCTATTTTCAACAAGCTGAATTTTACTACCACTGTAGGCGGGAAGGAATGGCTGCGCATCTTGCTGAGCAAGCCGTTGGGAAGTTTGAAAAAGATAGAAGAAACACAACAGACCATCAGTTGCCTCATTGCTTTACTGCCTCGGCTGCCGCATAATATTTCCAACGGAACCATTATGGTGGTGGAGCGGTTTTATGATACTGCTATAGACGAAATCCCTTCCCCTAATGCTGCCAATGGATTAACCTATAAGATATTTCACGCAGCAGATTATTCGTTAACGCGCTACTCAGTTTCGCATTTTATTGAATTGTTCAAAGGCTTGTCTGCTTTTGCAGGTCTGGTTGCCAAAACCGAATCGTCTTTTCTGCAAAACACGGGCAACCGCATCAGCCAGTTGCTGGCACAGCCGGTGGTGAAAGGAATGATAGAGTATGATAAAAACCAAAAGCTAACCTTCGCGCAGGTGCTTTATTTCGGCGGCTTTGTGCGGCGGCAATACAAAGAAGAAGCGTTGGAGCTAACGGATATTTATAACAAATTGGATGCTTACATCAGCTTAGCAACCGCCTGCAAAAACTATCACTTTTCGATGCCAGAATTCAGGGAAAGCGAAACGCCGGTGTTAGAAGCAAAACAACTGTATCATCCGTTACTGCCTACGCCGGTTGCTTATGATATTACCCTGAACCAGCAGCAGAATTTCCTGTTTATGACCGGTGCAAACATGGCTGGCAAAAGCACCTTTATTAAAGCCGTTGGCGTTAGCGCTTACTTGGCTCACTTAGGCATGGGTGTGCCGGCGCAAAGCCTCATTCTATCTCAGTTTGATGGCTTGCTTAGTAATATACAAGTAGTAGATAACATCATACAGGGCGAGAGTTATTTCTTTAATGAAGTGCAGCGCATTCGTAAAACAATTGAAAAGATCAGCGATGGAAAAAAATGGTTGATCCTTATTGATGAATTGTTTAAAGGCACCAATGTGCAGGATGCGATGAAGTGCAGTACAGTGGTGATTGAAGGCCTGCGCAAAATGCCGAATGCGCTCTTTATTCTATCAACCCATCTGTATGAGATCGGCGAAGCCTTACAACAATATTCTAATATCCAGTTCCGGTATTTTGAAACCGAAGTGAAGAATGAACAGCTTCATTTCAGTTATCATTTAAAGGAAGGCATCAGTAACGACCGATTAGGTTATTTGATTTTAAAAAGAGAAGGCGTAGTGAGTTTGCTGAACAGCCTTACTGAAACGGAAGCCAGCCGTTAATCTATCAATTTATAGTTTATTGTTCTGGTAACGTTAAAGAGTCAATAAAAGTAGCTTTTAATCCGGCGTTACCACTCTGATGTCTTCTGTTTTCAGGAGCGGCATGTTGTTAAACCGAAGTAAAAGATTAGCCACCACTTCCACGTCGCGCTGGCAATAGTCCACAATGCGTTTCAGGTTTTTTTCTTTGTAATAAACATCCTGCACCATGCTGCCATCTATGTCCTCTTTCGAAGTAGGCACATCCATTACGCCGGCTAGCAAATCGAGCGAAATATAATTTTTAAAATCTCCGAATCGCCACCAGTGCAAAGTATCGAACATCTCCACTTCCCAAGGCTTTTTGTCGTTGAGGCAAAGATATTGCGGCAGTTTTAACCCGTTGATTAGCAGACGGCGACAAATGTAAGGAACGTCAAATTCGCGGATATTATGACCGGCAAACCAGAAGCCGCCCTTCTTTTCGCAGAACTTATCGCTGGCTTTCAAAAAACTTTGCAGCAGCTCGTTTTCGTCATTGCCATATACGCTTTTTATGAGGAATGAGAACCCTCCGTTTTTGTTTTCGTGAAAGCAGCCAATGGAGATACAAACGATTTTTCCGAACTCGGCCATGATGCCCGCTTTCTGCCGGTAACTCTCCTCCGGCGTCATGCTTTCTGGTATGGTTTTCGCAATTTTGTGCCACCAACGCCGCTGCCATTCGTTGCTTAGCATTGTGTAGTCGGGAGACTGTGGTACCGTTTCAATATCAATAACAAAGAATTTATTTAGCGACGTTGTGTTCAAGTAAGTTAGTTTTTAGTTTAACGTAAAAATAAATATTATGGCTTACACAGACTATCCATCTACAGGCGCGGCTTCGCCAAACCAGCCGCAACAACCTAAAGATAACCGGAATTTGATTTATGGCATACTCAGCGTGCTTCTTTTAGGTGCTTTAGGCTATATCGTTTACGACAAAAGTAAATCGAACCAGCAGATTCAGCAACAGCAGGCGCAGATAACCACCACCACCAACGAAAAAGATTCGCTGGACAATGAGTTTAAAAACGCACTGCAAAGGATGGACTCTCTTACGGGTAACAATGCACAATTGCAAGGCAAACTGACCGACCGTGAGGCAGAGATCAACAAGCTGAAAGCGGAATACCAGGCAGAAAGCAAAAAGGGAAATGCAGATAAAAGAAAGCTGCAAAGTCTTATCAACCAGTTGAACGGAAAGATCAACGATTATGAAACACAGATAGCACAATTGCAGGCAGAGAACGAGCAGCTCACCACCAGCAATAAAACGCTTACTGTGCAGCGCGATTCTTTAACCACTACCACCCAAAACCTCAGCACAAGCCTTGCTGCCAGTGATTCTGAGAAAACTCATGTAACCGATGTAGCTTCTACCTTACATGCTTCTAACATCAATATCGCGGCGATAGATGTAAAGAATAGCGGCAAAGAAAAAACCACCAGCACGGCAAAGAAAGCAGATATGTTACGTGTGTCTTTTGACCTGGATGAAAACCGCATTGCGCCAAGTGGGCAAAAAGAGTTGTATGTAGTTGTAACCAGTCCCGACGGCAAACCGGTAACCATTCCTTCCAGCGGCAGCGGTCAGTTTGATACCCGCGATGAAGGCTCTAAAGTATTTACCAGCAAGGTAGATGTGCAATATGAGCAGGGTAAACGCGTGCCGGTTTCTTTTAACTGGAAGCAGGAAAACCACTACCAGACCGGGAATTACAAAATTGAAATTTATCACAACGGATACAAGATTGGCGAAGGCACCAAGAGCCTGAAGAAAGGCGGATTGTTTAGCTAATGTTCCTGTACTTTAATGGCTATAAATGTAAAAGCCCTGCGATAACGCGGGGCTTTTTGTTGTGCCTCAAGCACTCAGGATTAACCGACAAATTTTCTCAATAACATTTAAATCGGAAACCTGTCTGCAATTTATTTCTAAACTTATAGAGCGAACCCATTATCAACTCATCTCTCTTGTACTGTCTCACGCTAACAAATACTCTATACTTTTTTTAACATTGTAAAAGTAGGATAGCCTGGTTGGTAGCCCAATTAAATTATCCTTTAAAAACTTAATACGTTTTAATGTTTTTTTTATCCCGGCAACGGAAGAAAGCGAAAACCTTTTTGGGTAAAATGGTCAAGCACGCGGGGCAGTGCATAGCTCATGCGGCTCCAGGCTTTGGTGCTGTCATGGAAAACAATAATAGAGCCGCTTACGGTGCACCGGGTTACGTTATTCAGGCATTGCTGCGGCGAAAGCGTTATATCGAAATCGCCGCTTAATACCTCCCACATAATAATGGAAAATGGTTGATGTACTCCATTGCCTTCTTTCTGTAATAGCTTTGCCTGCTTTCTTTTTATCCTTCCGTACGGCGGGCGAAAAAGCCGGCTGCTGATATGCCGGGAAGCTTCTGTTATGTCGTTGATATAGGCTTCATCTTTTACCTTCCAGCCATTTAAATGATGCTGCGTATGGTTGCCGGTTCGGTGCCCTTCTTCCTCTATTCTTTTGTAGATTAAAGGGTATGCCGTTACGTTTTTACCAATGCAAAAGAAGGTCGCCTTGGCGTTATATTTTTCTAATTCATCCAACACAAAAGGCGTTGCTGTTTCGTGCGGTCCGTCATCAAATGTGAGATACAGAATCTTCTCTTTTGTTGGAATATGCCAAGTGTAGGAAGGATAGATTTTCTTTAGCCACCACGGTGTTTTAACGAGATACATAGCGATTGTTTAAAGCCCTGCAAGTGCGTAAAAATAAAGCATCCTGCCTCATTCGTTTTCAAAGGTGCAGAAGGAAGTGAAGCAGCCAAACCATCCTCTATCTTTGCCCTTCATTCAATAGTACTTATAACCAGCAATACACATGAAAGAACAAATACAGCAAGCCTGGGCGAACCGGGAGCTTTTGAAAGAAAAGGAATATGCCGATGCCGTAAGAGCTGTGATAGAAGAAGTAGACAAAGGCCGCCTGCGCACCGCCCAACCTTCTGTGGATGGCTGGGTAGTGAACGAGTGGGTGAAGCAAGCCATCTTATTATACTTCGGCATACAGCCCATGCAAACCTTTAGCGTGCCTCCGTTTGAATGGTACGACAAGATGCTGTTAAAGCACGACTATCAAAGCCAGGGTGTGCGTGCAGTGCCACATGCAGTAGCCCGCTATGGCGCCTACCTGGCAAAGAACGTGGTTCTGATGCCCAGCTATGTAAATATAGGTGCCTATGTAGATGAAGGCACCATGGTAGATACCTGGGCAACCGTGGGCAGTTGTGCGCAGATAGGCAAGGGCGTTCACCTGAGTGGTGGTGTAGGCATTGGCGGCGTGTTGGAGCCTTTGCAGGCAAGCCCCGTAATTATTGAAGACGGATGTTTTATTGGCAGCCGCTCTATTGTGGTAGAAGGCGTATTGGTAGAGAAGGAGGCGGTACTGGGTGCCAATGTGGTGCTCACGCAATCCACCAAAATCATTGATGTAAGCGGCAATGAACCAGTAGAATATCGTGGCATCGTGCCTTCGCGCAGCGTAGTGATACCCGGCACTTACAATAAAGATTTTCCTGCCGGAAGCTTTGGCGTTAGCTGCGCTTTGATTATTGGTAAACGTAAGCCAAGCACCGATTTGAAGACAAGTTTGAACGATGCGTTGAGAGACTTTAATGTGAGTGTGTGATGAAGGAAGAGTCGACAGTTGACGGTCAGGCGCGACCAACAACGGCAGCCGAAGACAATCAGCGTTTGTTTTTAATGGCAATTAATTGTTGGCGGCTGGTGCTGCTATAGTAGCGGGCAAGCTGACAACCACTGAGTGTGGTCAATATCCTACTTCCGGCACCTATAATCTTCTCATCAGATTGAAGCAAAACAGATTTCATTAAACCAGAAGTATCGGAGTCGGTAAACGCTTTTCCATGTTTGCCAAAACTAGAATCCGGATGACCCTTAGGGGTGAGCCTCATCATGGCAAAATCGGAACCTGTAGAAATTGCCTGTTTATAACCGCCGAGAATAATCTTATCATCTTTCTGAATAGCCAAGCTTATCACTGCGCATTGGGAGTCGCCGAAAATTGTAATGGTTTTACCTGCCAGCCCAAAGGTGCTGTCTAAATTGCCGTCTGTATTGTATCGAGCAGTGGCAAATACTTTTTTGGTAAACGAAAGGAAATACGCTTCCCCGGTGGCTATTATTTTTCCGTCCGACTGAAATCCTATGTCATTAATCGTTGCATCCTCACCATAGCGTGTGATTGTCGTTCCATCACTGCCAAACGATCTGTCTATTTCTCCATTCGGCAGATATCGCTGAAGGAAGAATCTCCTTTGTAGAAGCTCCCCAATATTACCCGCTATTACAATCTTTCCATCTTGCTGTACCTTGCAGGAAAAATAATCATTGTACGGATAAATATTCACATATCCTTTGTTACCGAATGTTTCATCCACTATTCCATTTTTAAGTAAACGGCTGATAAATCCTCTGAATGAGGTTCCTGTACCGCTTTTTCCTATGACCAGAATTTTACCGTCTTCCTGCAAAGCAAGCGCACCGTAAAACCCATAACCATCAATATTAAGTTTGGTAAATCCATTTTGTCCAAAAGAAGAATCAAGAGAACCGTTTGCTTTTAGTTGCAATAGAAAGCCATCATAAACACGACGCTGATCTTGGTAATGATATCCGTACCCTGAGATTAGTAATTTATTATTCTTTGAAATTACCAAACCAGTAGTTTGCGTATAAGTTTCGAAAGGGATATGAGTAATTCTTTTGCCATTGTAGCCATAAGTGGAATCTATCATTCCTTCAGCCGTATAACGTATCGTAAACGGATCGAACGGACCATAAACGCTTGTTGAATTATAATCGCCGGCTACAATGATTTTATCATCCGTTTGAAGTTTGGCTTTATTCACCATGAAATACGTTTTCTCTCCAAAAGCAGTAATCGTAATCCCATCTTGCCCGAAGCTGCCATCTAACGTACCCGGGCGTTGAGCATAAGTAACAACGGATAACAAAACAAGCGCACTAAAAAATATTGCTTTCATAATCGTTGCTTTTTAAAATATTCACTTCATCACAATCTTCTCCAGCATATCCCGCTCCTTCATCACCTCCGCAAGTTGTTTCTTCAGCGCTTCTATCTCTTCCTGCAAGGCCGCTTCTCGCCCGGTGCTGCGCACACCCTCAGGCAACAGGTTCAAAAAAGGTTCAAACAGGTTCACCTTCAGGTGCACGCTCAGGGCATAAAGCAGCGGCAGGCTCACACTTTTACGGCGCAGTTGCTTGCGGGCAAAGTCTTCTTCCTGTCCAAGAAGGCGACTCAGCTTTTGCAGGTTCTGTTGCTTCGATTTTACGACATAGCGAACGGTTTTGTTCAGGTCAATTTCCGCTAATTTCTGTTCAGCATCTTTATAAGAGAAAGCAAGACTCATAACTATCGTTCTGAAAGGAAGAAAAAAGACAAAAAAGTGTATTGTGATACCCTAATATTCAAAAACCGCCAAAAAACGTTGCCCGACCAACCAAAATCGGCGGTTTCTGTCCCAAAAACGGCTGCTGACCAACGAAAAAAGGCGGCTTCTGTCCTAAAAATAGCTGCCGGGCAACCAAAACAGGACATGCACCAACGAAAATAGGACAATAACCGCCGAAAGTGGGCGGTTGACCAACCCTTTTCGGCGGTTATTATTTTACGAATGAATAACATAGCTGCCGGCAGAACTATTGCTGAGGTTTTTCACCTTCCATTCGTCGCCCTCTGCGCCGATGTCGCCCACCTTCACGGCAATGGTGTTGCCCTTCAGCACCTGCAATGGCGTTCCCACCGCTACGCCGTTGCTGTACATGGCAAACTGTAGTGTAGTAATGCCTGTATTTTCAAAACCGATAGTAGCTGCCACATCATACGTGAAAGAAAGCGCCGTTTTGGTTTCGCCTGCACCGATGGTTTCCTCGTCTGCCTTATGGCTGCCGGTATCGTCAATATTGTCCACGGCAGTAAAGGCATCAAACAAAAAACGGTTGGTGTAGCGGTAGGTGTTCATCTTGCGGCGAATCTTGTTCAGGATCACATCTATCGCCGCCAGGTCGCGATCTACCAGCTTGCCCCAGGCTACGGCTTCGCCCTTTTTCTGCTGCGGAAGGGCAGCGCTGTCGGTGTATTTTTTTATTAATCCTGACAGCGTGTTCAGGTCTTCCTCCGTTATGTTGTGCTCTGCAATGAGAACTGGTTTGATGGCTTCGGAAGTAGCCGTGTTGTACACAAACTGGGCATATTGGATGAGGCGGTTATCGCGGAAGGCTTGTATCTGCGAAAGGGTAAATTCTACCGAGTTCTGCAGCACAAAATCGTCCACATCATCGGCATAGCTTTCGATAGCGCTGCCAATGTGATCAGTGAGGTTTTCAAGGGCGGTTTCCGTTTCTTCTTTACTTTCCCCGTAGCCAGTGTTGTCGGCTACGGCTTTCTCATCGTCGTTCCGCATCTTCGCATTGGCAGCAGTTAGTTGCGGCAAAAGAGTAGCGGTAACAGCGGGGGTAGCTTTTAGGTCGTCTTTGTGTTGAAGGAAAAAAGTTTCTACTTTTTCCGCCCGGCTCAGGCGGTTTTCCTGCTGGTCGTTCATGGCAAGTTTTAGTTTTTTGTTAGAGATGATTTTTTGAAGTGATGAAGATAAAAAAGTTTTGGAAAAGTGAGAGGTGAGAACTGAGAGGTAAGTAGTGAGAAGCGAGCTGCATTCGTCATTGCGAGCGCAGCGAAGCAATCGTATTACGCGGTAAGTACTGATAGTAAACCGTAAATCGGCTAACCTTATTTACCCACTATTCACTACTTACCACTCAATAGCAGCACTCACCGCAGTCCACAGATTGCTTCGCTGCGCTCGCCATGACGAATACATACCCCTAATCCCTTCCGGCGAAAATTTTTACCGGCGCTTTTCCGCCGTTTACCGGCGGCTTACGCTTCCTTTGCCTAACCGTCCTTTCCATCGGCTGCGCAGCGGTATAGCTTTGTGTCAACAAAAAAATCAAAAACAATGGAAAGCCAAATGATCATGAAACAAGATAACAACATTCAACAGAACAGCCGGGTGTGGACCGGCATTTTACTCGTAGCCGTCGGTGCTGTTTTATTTGCCGTAAAAGCGGGTGTTGATGTGCCGCGCTGGCTCTATAGCTGGGAAACCTTTTTAATTGGTATCGGCATCGTGGTAGGCATCCGCCATAAATTCAGAAACCCGGGTGCCTTTATTATGATCTTCGTTGGCGCCGCCTTCCTGGCCGATGAATATCTCGCCGATATGAACCTACATGCCTACATCTGGCCGGCTGCCATCATTCTCCTGGGCTTGTTCTTTATCCTTCGACCCAAAGCCACATTGAAAACGAAGAAGCAGTGGCCTCAAACTTACGAAGCGACTGGAACGGGCTGGCAGAGCGGGTTTCAGCCAGAGCTTACGGGTGCCATTGTAAGCGGTGAAGATGTGTTGGATGTAACAGCCGTGTTTGGTGGGGTGAAGAAAAAGCTTATTTCCAAAACTTTCCGGGGTGGTGATATTACTGCCTTTATGGGTGGTGCCGAAATAGACCTGATGAGCGCCGACATACAAGGCACTGCCGTGCTGGATGTATCAGCCGTGTTTGGTGGCGTAAAGCTCATTATTCCTGCCGACTGGAAGGTGCAGAACAGCGCCACTGCCGTGTTTGGCGGTATAGAAGACAAACGTATTACCCCGTCTGCTTTTAGCAACAAGGTGTTGGTGATAGATGGTGCAGCCGTGTTTGGCGGCATCGAGCTGAAAAGCTATTAACTAAAAAGTGAAAGGTGAGAAGTGAGAGGTCAAACTCATTAATCACTCACCTCTCGCTTTTCACTTCTCACAATCTGTATTTATTATGAACTGGTATATAGCAAAACTCGTCTATCAGGTGGTATATGGTAATGGGCTGTATAATGCCCAGTTTAGTGAACAGCTTCGCCTGGTGGAAGCCACCGATGAAGTGCATGCCTTTACCAAGGCACAACTGCTGGGGCACAAAGAAGAGAGCACACTGTATGACGAAACGGAAGCGCTCCTTCAATGGAAGTTTATAGATGTTTGCGAGCTGATTTTGCTGAGCGAAATGGCTGATGGCGCAGAAGTAGCATCGCAGATGAATGAACCTGCCTGCGCAAAAGCCTATCTCAAAAACATAAAGCGCCAGGCATCGCAACTGCTGGCAGAGAGCTGCAACAATTGCTTTCAACAAAACTGATGTTTCCTGTGGCAGCGAAATCTTTTTTCAATAAGAAAACGGCATCCGGCTTTACTGGCTGGTCGCTGCTATGGGTAGGGCTTCAAACATTCATTCTTAGTAAATATACCGGCAGCTGGAGCATTAGTCTCACAGATGCACTGGTGAGCATGAGTTTGATAACGGCAGCCTGCCTTGTGGTCATTAATAACTTCCGCTACTATCTGCCGGGGCAGGAGCAGTTCTGGTATATTGCTATCATCAGCCTGGCGCTGGGCGGCGTCACTACAGGGCTTTCCACCTTTGCACTGCACCTCCTATTCATGAAGCAAACCGCTTATCATGCGTTAATCAGCCAGTCGTGGCTGCTGCGGTATGCGCTTTCTGTGCTGTTGATTGCCTGTACAGGTATTATTGGTTTGCTGTGGTATTCGCTACAGGAAGGCAAGGAGCGCGAAGCCCGCGCCAACAGTGCAGAGAAAATGTTGAAAGAAGCGGAGCTGTTTAAGCTAAGACAGCAGCTGCAACCGCATTTTTTGTTCAATAGCCTGAACTCAATCTCTGCGCTCACCATCAGCGATGCCAAAGCTGCCCGGCATATGATACAGCAGTTGAGTGATTTTTTGCGAAGCACTCTGCAGCGCAATGAACAGCAACTGATACCGCTTGCCGAAGAACTAAACCAGTTGGTTTTGTATCTCGATATAGAAAAGGTTCGGTTTGGTCATCGCCTGCAAACCAGCATTACATGCAGTGGTGAAGTGGCGCAAATGAAGCTGCCGGCTCTGCTGTTGCAACCCGCTGTAGAGAATGCCATTAAGTTTGGGTTGTATGATACGCTGGATGATGTGACGATAGAAATAGAAGCCTCAAAAAAGGAAGACGATCTGGTTCTTACCATCCGCAACCCGTTTGATGCTGATACCGCGCAGCCCGCCGGTGGCACAGGTTTCGGGCTGCAATCTATCCGGCGAAGACTGTACCTGCTGTATGCCCGGCAAGACCTGATGCAAACTCAGCAAGAGGCTGGCATCTTTACCGTCACCATCCTGATTCCTTCTTTACCGCAAAACAAATCAACCTTATGAATGTTCTGATTATAGACGATGAGCCATTAGCAAGAAGCATTGTAAAAGAATACCTGGGCAGTTATGCCGACATCACCGTAGCACAGGAATGCAGTAATGGTTTTGAAGGTGTAAAAGCCGTACAGGAGCATAAGCCGGATTTGATTTTTCTCGATATTCAAATGCCTAAGATTAATGGCTTCGAAATGCTGGAGTTAATAGAAAATCCACCACCTGTTATCTTCACCACTGCGTTTGATGAATATGCTATTAAAGCTTTTGATACCCATGCAGTGGATTATTTATTGAAGCCGTTTGATAAGGAGCGTTTTGATAAGGCATTGCAAAAGCTTGCAGCGCAAAGAGGTAATGCCGGGAAGGCTTCAACGCCTGCTCCTGCTTTGCTGGAAACGGCGTCAGAAAGCCCGGCGCAAAGCCATCGCATCGTGGTGAAGGATGGCAGCAAAATTAAAATCATCCCGACCGCACAACTGCTGTATATAGAAGCTGCGGACGATTATGTAAAGCTCTTTACGCCCGAAGGTTCCTTCCTAAAGAATAAAACCATGGCTTATTATGAAAAGCTGCTGGCAGCGCAGGGCTTTCTCCGTATTCATCGTTCTTACCTCGTAAACAGCAGCCTTATTACCCGAATTGACGCCTACGAAAAAGAAGGGCATCTCGTTTCGTTAAGAGGTGGGAAGACATTGCCCGTAAGCAAAACAGGGTATGCAAAACTGAAGGAGCAACTAGGTATATAAACGGGTGTGGTGTTAAAGAAAAGCGGTTTGTCTTGCTTGGCTCCAGTTTTGTTTAGATAATAAAAACACACACTATGAAAAAGATAATTGTATTGGCTTTGACGCTTACTGTAAGCGCTTATGCCTTCTCGCAAGACAGTTCTACCATGCGCCCGATGGGTGGCGACAGTATGGGTATGATGCACCATAAGATGATGAAAGGTGGAAAGATGAAAGACTGTATTATGATGCATGACGGAATGCCGATGGTAATGAAGGGTGGACAGACGATGACAATGGATCAGCAGATGACCCTGACAAACGGTACCGTGGTAATGACAGATGGCACCGTGAAAATGAAAGATGGCAAAACGAAAATGATGAAAGACGGAGACTGCATCTACATGGATGGTACAATGAGTAAAATGCCGATGAAAGGCATGAATAAAATGAAGAAAGACAGTACAATGATGTAAGCTATTGTAACTTACCTAAACGGAAGAAAAGAGCCATCATAACTGATGGCTTTTTTATGTGCTTGATAATCGCTGACCTATGTAGTCGTTTTGATTTGTCTTTCTGCCGAAGTGCTGGAAATCTACTGCACAGATGCTGTAGCTTTGTCTCAACTATCATGAATCAGAATCTTTCAGGTGCTTCCTCTCATACTTCCATTGGTGTGTTCGATTCGGGCTATGGCGGGCTTACCGTACTGAAAGCTATTGTGCAGAAGCTGCCGCAATACAATTACATCTATTTAGGTGATAACGCCCGCGCGCCCTATGGCAACCGGTCGTTCGAGACAGTCTATCACTATACCTGGCAATGCGTGAAATGGTTGTTTGAACGGGGTTGCCCTCTGGTGATACTGGCTTGCAACACCGCTTCGGCTAAGGCTTTGCGCACTATACAGCAAAACGATTTGCCACAGATGAATGATCCAACCAAAAGAGTGCTGGGTGTTATTCGCCCGACCTCGGAAGTGATTGGGACTTTTAGCCGGAACAAAAAGATAGGCGTGATGGCTACCAAAGGGACGGTGGTTTCGCAATCTTATGTGATTGAGATTAATAAATTCTTTCCGGATGTGGAAGTGATTCAGGAAGCCTGCCCGATGTGGGTGCCATTGGTGGAGAACAATGAACACGAGCATCATGGCGCAAATTATTTCATCAAAAAAAATATTGATGAACTGATAAAAAAAGACCGCCGGATTGATACGGTGCTGCTTGCCTGTACGCATTATCCTTTATTGATGAACAAGATCAGTGAATACATGCCGGTAGATGTGAAAGTAGTATCGCAGGGTAATATTGTAGCCAAGAGCTTGGACGATTACTTACAGCGTCATCCTGAAATAGAATCGAAACTGGGCACCTTTGCAGAGCGCTCTTTTTATACCACCGACAGTACTAATGATTTTGATGCACAGGCAGAAAAGTTTTACGGCGAAAAAGTGAAGTCGGAGTTTGTAGAACTGTGAGCCGCAAGCTGTGAGCGGCGAGCTATGAGTTGTAAGCTACAAGCTTTTAGCATCAAGCTACAAGGAAAATCCAAATTGCGCACCTGTTCTCTCCTGAACTTATTAAACAAAACTCATAGCTCACTGCTCATAGCTTGCTGCCTTTTGCTTGTTACGCTCTTCTTAAATCTTATTGCTTTACCCTTGCATCTTCCCCAACTTTTCTATACATTTGCCGCCCTTTCACCGGGCGGGCAGTGATGGTGACTGCACGACTGAGACGGACACAACAATATTTGTAAGACTTAAGTAAATAACATTTATGAAACGTACATTCCAGCCGCACAACCGCCGCCGCAAATCGGTGCATGGTTTCCGCAAGCGCATGCAAACGGCAAACGGCCGCAAAGTATTGGCCAGCCGCCGCGCGAAAGGTCGTCACAAACTCACGGTTTCCGACGAAAGAAAACTGAAATAGACTTTATTCCCTTATGCGGGAAAAGCAGAGATTATACAGAGCCTCCATCGTGAGGCTTTTTGTTTTGGCAGTCTTACCTTTATAGGAAGATTGAACTTTATTATGGCTGCTGATTGAAAGCATATGCCTCATACATTTACCTATGGAAAGAAAGAAAAGCTGAAGCGCCGGAAGCAGCTTGCGGAACTATTTAGCCATAAGCAATCGTTTCTGCACTTTCCGGTGAAGGTGTTTTATATGCAGCCTTTGCAGCCATTGGATAATACAGTGAAAGCAGGTGTAGGCGCCAACAGCCGAAACTTTAAAAAAGCGGTTCATCGTAACCGCATCAAGCGCCTGCTGCGCGAGGCTTACCGGCTGAACAAGCTTCCCTTGCATCAATATCTGGCGGAACATAACAAACAGGCGGTTGTTTTCTTTTTGTACATAGATAAAGTGCTTCCGCAAAAGGGCGTTCTGCAAAATAAAATGCCTCTTATTATACAAGAACTTATCAAGCGATTGAATGAAGAAACTTCTTAAATTACTGAGTTACCCATTTATCTTTTTGATCCTTGTTTATCAAAAAATCATCTCGCCGATACTGGGACCGAAATGCCGGTTCACGCCTACCTGTTCGAATTACTCGTTAGAGGCGTTTAAGAAGTACGGTTTGCTGAAAGGGTTTTGGTTGTCGGTAAAACGTATTGCCCGCTGTCATCCTTGGGGTGGGCATGGATATGACCCGGTGCCGTAGGTAGTCGGGAAGTCGGCAAGTCAGTAAAGTTGGAAAGTCCGGAAGAAAAGAAGTTGATGAAACAGAACTTCTTTTCTTCCGGACTTTTTTGCTTTAATATTCGTCAATGGACTTACTGACTTCCCGACTTTATAATTACTGATTGGGAGAGGGCGGTGCAATGGTCATCTTCTGCAGCTTTTCTAATGTTTCTCTGATATCCTTACTAGTATAAAACTTATAAACTTCGGGTGCTTTGTCGCCGGTTTGTTCCAGTGTGGTCATAGAGTTAAACGGCCCCACGAGAATGGCATCTTTGTTATCCGTGATCTCCACGGCTTTGCCAGGGAGAATGTAAAAATTTTTACCAGCCGAAACGTTGCCGTTTAGCAATTGCTGCACAGAATCTATGCGGTGCTTCAGGTCGTCCTGTGTGATGACTCTGGCTTCACTGGCGGGTGCATTGTAGTTTTGATAACTGCCAATGATAGTATCGGTTTTAGCATTGAGAACATAATAGCCGGCAGCGGGAATATCGGCAGAGAACTTATTGCTGCCAGCGGTAACCTGCAAGGTGAGCGGCTCGTTTGCCGGGAATTCAACAGTTTGCTCTTCGTGGCTGGTGCCGCTTTCTACGGTGATGGTTTTTGCCTCTTTGTCTACGGTGGCTTTGCCTTTGGACATGATGAGGATTTTTTTGGTGCCACTGCTGCAGGAAGCGAAGATGAGGATGGTGATGATGGAGAGAATGGTTTTCATTAGATGAATTTTGAGTTTGCGATCTATATTATTAAAGTTACCTGATGAGAATTCAGTTGTCGGATTCCGCACAAAGCTGCCTGCCAGTTGGGTTTAATTAAAATGCATTGTTGGCAGCAATTGCGGAATGACGTGCTTCATTGATTACCGGGTAGGCGCTTATCCTTCTTTTATTACCCTAAAAATAAAAAGCCACCGGGGATGAACCGGTGGCAATTAATAGTAAGTGATTACTTTTTAGCATCAGCGTACAGCTCGGAAACTTTTGCCCAGTCTATCACGTTCCAGAAGGCGGCGAGATATTCGGGGCGGCGGTTCTGGTACTTGAGGTAATAGGCATGCTCCCACACATCAACACCCAATATTGGCGTGCCTTTTACATCGGCAACATCCATGAGGGGATTGTCCTGGTTAGGAGTTGAGGTCACATCGAGCTTGCCATCTTTTACAATTAACCAAGCCCAGCCGCTGCCGAAGCGTGTGGTGGCTGCGGTGTTGAATTTTTCTTTTAGTGCATCGAACGAACCAAAGGCGCTGTTGATGGCATCTGCCAGTTCGCCGGTGGGTGCGCTGCCGCCATTGACGGCAAGAATGTTCCAGAAGAAAGAATGGTTCCAATGCCCGCCACCGTTGTTGCGCACAGCGGGTGAAATGGTGCCTGCCACCTTTACAATTTCTTCGAGGCTTTTGCCTTCGTTGGGTGTGCCGGCGAGGGCTTTATTGAGATTGTCGACATAAGCTTGGTGGTGCTTGTCGTGGTGGATAGTCATGGTTTGCGCATCGATGTATGGCTCTAACGCGTTGGGCGCATACGGAAGGGGCGGTAATGTGAATGCCATAGTAAATGGTGTTTTATGTTTTAAAAATGAAGAACAAAGGTAGGGAGGAATCGTGAGTGGTGAGTAGTGAGTGGATGGATGTTCCGGGTTGCGAAAGTGTGAGTGTTTTTGGAAAGCTTATATGGGTAAGTTGTTTTCAATTGGCTTTTGTTAAACCATCAGCTTCATTATATAATCAGCTTCTCCTTTTTCCCTGGATGGAAAAAAGGAGCAAAAAAGATCAAGCACAGATGATCTTGCGACACATCTGTGCACACGCCCTGATGGGGCTTTTGTTCTTTGGCGGTGAAGGGCTTTGGGGCCTTGATGGGTGTGTAACAGGATGTGTGTTTTGGGAATGGGATTTTGTTTGGGCTTTGGGGGCTATGGTGAGGGGAGGTTGTACGGTGATATGGTAGGTATAATGAATGAGTGGTTGGGTGCCAAGTTTTGTTTGAGCTGTTAGGGATTATTAAATAATGAATAGGATGAGTGTGAGATTAAAAGGTGATTAAAGTTTTGGGGTGGGAGATGGGGATGTGGAGGGGTTTATTAATTTACTGCCCGATTTATTTTTTTATTGACGGACAATGTAATTTTTTAACCCCAAAAGAAATGTTTTATGAGTAAATCCACTTCGGAGAGCGGAGACGCTATTAACATTGGAAATTTAAAAAAGCTGATTGACACGTGCGCCTCGTTTGGTGACGATTATGACCCGAGTAATGAGCGGCTGACTATTGTGAGCCTGACATCGCTTTGGACAAATGCGGACACGGACGCGAAGAAGTATAACCAACTGGTGGAGGGAACGAGATTGCCGGTGAGTGAACGGCAGAAGCTGTTTGCGCAGCTGGGCAAGCTGGTGACACGGGTGATGGGAGATTTGGACAGTACAGATGCGAGTGCTACGCTAAAGGCGCGGGCGAGGACGCTGGCGGACGATATTAGAGGAATGAACCTTGACAAGAAGCCGAAACCGGATGGCGACCCACAGGATGAACTGGAGGAGGTGAGCCAAAGCCACCAAAGCTACGTGAACCGGGCAAAGAACTTCAGGAGCCTGATTGATTTGCTGAAAACCATTAAGGAGTATAACCCGAAAAAGGCTGACCTGAAGGCGGAGGCGCTGCTGGACTATTGTGTGCAACTGGAGACGGCAAACAATGGACTGGAACCACAGATTGTGGGCGCGAAGAATGCGGGTATAGCCCTGAATACGCAACTGTACGGACCGGAGACGGGACTGGTGGACACGGCGCTGAAGTGTAAGCAATATGTGAAGGGGCTGTATGGGGCAGGGGATGCGAGGTTTAAGATGGTGAACGGGATTAAGTTTAAGAACAGAAAGGAGAAATAGAAAGAGTTGTTGATAGTTTATAGCGAGACCTCTGCCTGGCAGGGGTTTTTTGTTGCGTGACAGAGCGAGTGCGCGCGAGTATAGAGCGATATATGGAAATTATAATAAAAGTGTGGGGCATTACAGAGCGATATATTAGCATTGTAGTAAAAGTGTTGCCCATTATAGTGCGATATATGATGATTATAGGGCAAGTGTGTGTGATTATAGAAAGATATATGATAATTATGGTGCAAGTGAAAGGGTTTGTAGAGCGAGGAGGCGAGAGTTTGGGTAACGCCCACCGGCTTTGCGTTTATGGCGGACATTCTTGTTCGTCAGCCGAATATAGCACAAAAGCCTAATTGAAATCTATTATTGATGAGTGTTATAGGTCAAGCCGCCATAACGCAAAATCGAATGTTGGCTGTAGTACATTTAATTAATCAATCTGTCAATCTTATTTGTCAAAATAACTCTTGTGTCTGTGCAGCTCTTTCTTTACTATTTCTTTCAAAGTCTCTTACAACAACAAAAAACGACTTCTTAGGTGTTGTCACCGTAATATGATAAAACTTATCATGCGATTGATAACGTCCCGATTTGATTGGTACAGCAACACTTTCAAATTTTGTGTCCTTGATATATCGCCATAAGTCCGCAGCAGCAAGTGTATAAGTTGTGTCATTCATAAGGCTGTCACAACCTTGAACTATACGTATACGACTTTGATTATGAGAAGTCCAAATAGTTATTGTTTTAGAATCTGGCAATCTTCCATTGTCATAGTCGTATAAAATAGAGATAATGCTGTCAACCTTTTGCTTTTGTAAAGAGTTTTCAAACGTTTGTGTCACGGAGTCATTTAAACACAGATACGGTGAATTGTCACCTTCCAGTCTAACTTTTTGTGCCGTCGCAAATGCGGCAAATAAAAATGAGAAAAGTATTGTTAGTAGCGTCTTCATTGTATTACAGCCAACGGTTCGGGCTTTCTGCTGTGCTGGCAATAGCATTCCGTCAGCCGAATAACAAGTGAAAGATAAATAGAATTACAAATGACGAGGTGAGAAGTGTCAGCCAGCATAGCAGAAAACCAATGTTAGCGGTGGTCATATGATTAGTCAGTTCCATTAGTCAAGAGAAGGAAACCTTTGTTTTTAGACTGAATCAAAATCGCATTGTCATTTCCATAATCACCATCGAAATATCTTATCTCATTTTCTTTTGCATATCCTTCTAAATGGTCTTTCAAGAAGTTAGTTTGAACAATAAACAAGGTCCAATTGGAGTCCTTTGTTAAGTAAGCTATAAGTTTATCAACCGTTACTTCTGCTTCAACTCTATCTTTTTGGTATGAATAAAAACTGTAAAAGTTACCTATCGCATTGTCACCCGTTAGCATGGCAATCAAATACTCTCTTTTGTCTACACTTGGTGAAGACATACTAAGTTCGGCATCTTCGTTAATCAAATTTCCTGGCAGTATTTTATAACAGTTGTCGACACTGTCAAAATAGTGCAGGTTATGCCACTCTCTTTCATTGTCTTGTCGAATGATTTGAGTTATGAAGTCATTGCTTCTTAGAAAGGTTTTGAAGGAATCCTTTAAGTTGTCATCAGTAACGTCAAATGTCAGAATGAAAGTATTACTGTTTAGAACAGTGTCAACACTGTCCAAAAAATCTTTTATTGGTTTAACTGATGTGTCTAACATTTCGTTCGTCAAAATTTCCGCTAACTCAAAAATAGACGCAACTATTCACTCCACCAAACATGCGCATTTTTTTGCAATACACTTATAATCAACAACAATGAATATGCGCATGTTTTAAAAACTTGCGCCAATACAGTTTCGGCGCATTTGCATTGTTGATAGTTTTACTGCTTACATGGTCTTCCGTTCCTTCTTCCCCGCTATCTTTACTCTTATGAAAACACAGAACTATCAAAACCACATTAAGGTTTACCCGCCGCATCATTTTTTGCTGTTGCCACTGCTATTGATATCGATTGGCGCCAGTGTTTACAATATTTTTCATTCGCCGTTTCAGCAGGTGTTTTTTATATGGATAACGGTAGTGCTCGTCTTTGTTTTTTGGGTGGCGGTGATGCTGCGGCAGCACTATGCGCTGGGCAACCAGAACCGGATTGTGCGGCTGGAGATGCGGCTCCGGTATTATCAACTCACCAGCAAGCGGTTTGAGGCATTGGAGGATAAACTGAGCTTCGGACAGATAGCGGCGTTGCGGTTTGCAGGCGATGAGGAACTGCTGCCGCTGATAGACAGGGCTGTGAAGGAGGACTTATCTGCGAAGCAGATTAAACAAGCGATTGCGAACTGGCAGGCGGATGATATGCGGGTGTAACAGGGGCAATTGTTTATTATTAATTAAGGGTTTAATTGAAAACTTCAAGCTTTGCTTTGCTTCACCCCAGTTTCTTCCTTTCATTTTATACATCATTTCATGAAATTTATTGTACTGCTGTTTGTTTGTGTTTGTGCTCATTTCGCTGTTATTGCGCAGGTGCCATCGCCGGAGCAATTCCTGGGTTATAAGGTAGGCACACATTATACACCTACTTATAAAGTGGATGATTATTTTAAAGCGGTGGCAGCGGCGAAGCCTTCAATGGTGAAGGTGGAAGATTACGGCAAAACGAATGAAGGCAGGGAACTGATGCTGGCGTATGTGGCACTGCCGGAGAATTTGCAGAAGCTTGAGGAAATAAGGAAGAATAATCTTCGCATTTCGGGTTCACTTCAGGATAGCGTGGCGGCGCAAACGGCAACTGCACCGGCGATTGTGTGGCTAAGCTATAATGTGCATGGGAATGAAACGTCTTCGTCGGAGGCGGCGATGCTGACCTTGTTTGCGCTGGCAGATGACAACAATAAAGCCACCAAAGAATGGCTGAAAAATACAGTGATTATAATGGACCCTTGTGTGAACCCGGATGGCAGAGACCGATACATCAACTGGTTTAATTCTGTTGTGGGAACCAATTATAATCCGGACCCTCAGGCGCGCGAACACCGGGAGCCTTGGCCGGGTGGCAGAACCAACCACTACAACTTTGATTTAAACCGCGACTGGGCCTGGGAAACACAGACAGAGACGCAGCAGCGGATGAAGAAATACAATGCATGGCTGCCGCAGATTCATGTGGATTATCATGAGCAGGGACCGAATGCGCCTTATTATTTTGCGCCGGCAGCAGAGCCTTACCATGAGGCAATTACGCAATGGCAGCGCGACTTCCAAGTGACGATTGGTAAGAACAATGCAAAGTATTTTGACCAGAACGGATGGCTGTATTTTACAAAGCAAGTGTTTGACTTGTTGTATCCTTCGTATGGTGATACGTACCCGATGTATAATGGTGCGATTGGTATGACGTATGAGCAGGGTGGCGGACCGGCAGGTGGTTTGGGCATCCGCAAAAATGATGGCGATACGCTTACGCTTACTGATCGAGCAACGCATCATTTTACAACCGGCATGTCGACGATAGAGATGGCATCGGCAAATGCGGGCAGGCTGATTACTGAGTATCAAAAGTTTTATGCTGATGCTGCCAATGCTGCAAATACGGCTTACAAAACCTATGTGCTGACAGCGAAAGATAAAGGTGCGTTGGATGCGATTGATACCTTGCTCCAGAGGAATGGCATTGAGTATGGTATTACCTCTTCCAAAACATTCAAAGGCTATAATTATCTAACCGGTAAGGAAGAAGATTATGCCGATGAAGGATATCAGTTGGCCGTATCGGCGTATCAGCCGAGAGGCACGCTGGTGAAGGTGTTGTTTGAACCGAAAAGTATTTTGAAAGACTCGGCAACGTACGATATAACAGCGTGGTCGCTGCCTTATGTATTTAATGTAAAAGCGTATGGTGTGAAGGAACGGCTGACAGTACAGAAACCCGGTGCTTCAACAGGTGTTGCGCGGGTGCAGAGCAGCTATGGCGTTATCATCCCTTATACCTCATTTGGTGGCGGTAAAGTTCTGGCTTATCTGTTAGCGCACGGTGTGAAAGTTCGTTTCAGCGATAAAGCATTTACCTACAATAAAAAGAACTATGCGGCGGGAACGCTGATTGTGTTGCGGGGCAGCAACGTGGCTAACTGGAATGAGATTGTAAATGATGCCTGCCTTCAGTTTGGCGTTCAGGCAGAAGAAGCGCAGACGGGCTTTGTAGAGAAGGGGTCTGATTTTGGTTCGGAGGATGTGCACTTTATCCACGCGCCAAAAGTGGCGCTGGTAACGGGCAACCAGGCATCCTCGTTAGGCGCCGGTGAGGTGTGGCATTTCTTTGAACAGCAAATTCATTATCCATTGACCTTACTAAACGCCGATGATTTATATCGGATAGACATCAGGGATTACAACGTACTCATTTTTCCCGATGGTAACTATAAGGCTTTTGGTGATAACATGTTGTCGGAAAAATTGAAATCGTTTGTAAGAAGCGGTGGAAGAATCATTGCCATGCAGGATGCTGTAGCAGGAATGGCAAACAGCGACTGGTATATCAAACTAAAAGAAGATAAAACCGATACGACCTCGGACAGTTCTTATGCCTTGCTGAAAAAATATGGGGCGCGCGAGCAGGACGATATTACCGGTTCTATACCGGGCAGCATTTACAAACTGGATATAGACGAAACACATCCTTTAGGCTATGGCTATCCCGGCTATTATTATACCTTGAAACAGGATAAAAATGTGTACTCATTTTTAAAGGATGGATGGAATGTAGGCGTGTTTAAAAAGAACAACTATACAGCCGGGTTTGTAGGCAGTAAAGCGAGACCGCAAATCAGAGACGGCGTTGTGTTTGGCGTACAGGAAGTGGGCGATGGAGCGATTGTTTTTATGGCAGATGATCCGCTGTTCAGAGCTTTTTGGGAAGGTGGAAAACTGATGTTTACCAATGCTGTTTTTATAGTAGGTCAATAGAAGAAGCGACAAGTTTTTTTTGTTATAAAAAATCCTGCATCGTATGGTACGGTGCAGGATTTTTTCATTGGGTAAAATAAGTTATACGCTTCTGTCTTCCTGATCGTGACCCAGTTGTTTTACCAGTTTGTTGTAGATGCCCAGCAACAAAAAAGGAGCTGCCCATTGACCTACAAACAGGCTTTCTTTTTTCTTGGTGCTGAATTGAAGAATGGCTGAAGCTGCCATAGAGGCAAATGATGCCCACAGGAAAACATCGGATGGAATTTTAGAAGTCTGCTTTTCGATAGCCTTCGCTACTTTTCCTTCTTTGGGTTCTAAATTAAAGTCGGTGTTCATATCTTTTGTTTCTCAATGGCTGTCAAGATTCTTGCCAAACAAAGGTTGCCCGATCGTGTCTTTGCGTGTTTGCAGAGGTTAATGCTGTCGTTCTTCTTTATTTGCGCAGCCTTGTAAATTGGCTGTGGTGAAAGCCATTGAAACTTATACTTTTGATACATGCAGTTCAGCTTCTCTTACGATAAAGCCAAAACAATTCAGGGCTTGCGATATCACTTCATCACCCGTAAAGAAATCCGGATACTGGTGATACTGGTGAACGTTTTCACCATTCTTTCCGCTATCTTATTCTATACTAAAAAAATAAGACCGGAACCATTCCTGCTTAGCACGGTGCTGTGGCTTTTTTTGATGGTGAGCTTCTGGTATCTGCTGCCTTATACCATCTATCGGCGTTCTACTACGTTCAAGGAAAGCTTTACTATCTTCTTTTTTGAACGGCAGGTGCGGCTGAAGAATGCAAGAGGCTTTGTAGACTGGAACTGGAGCGATTTTACCCATTTTTTTGAAAGTCCTCATTTCTTTCATCTTTACTTTTCGTCGAGGGCCTTTTTTCTACTGCCGAAAGAGGGGCTGGATGCAGAAACGGTGAGGGAGATAAGAGTGTTATTGGGGCATCATATTAGGAAGAAGTAGAGATAACTTATAGGTTGTGAGTTGCGAGTTGAGAAATTTGGATGTTGAAGGTAAAAGGAAGCTGCTGAGGAGTGAAAAATCGGGTTTGCAGATAAAGAAGAAACAGAGCTTTAGCAATGTGAAGAAGAATTATGGATAATAAGGTAATAAGGTTCTTCAGTGAGAGATTGTTTTACTAAACAATTATAGAATTTATGCCTGCAACAGCTCACAAAATCACTTTCATTATAACGAATAAATAGACAATATCAATTTTCTTCTTAATAATCGTTGCTGTCTTTCGACTAATAATTCAGTATTCCAACACAACCGGTAATTCCTAATCCGAAACCACTTCTTCTCACAATTCCTTCTCCATCTTATAATGCGGCAGGGTCACTTCCATAAATTCATCGCCCGTTTTGCAGTAGCCTAATTTTTCATAGAAACCCATGGCGGTTTTGCGGGCGTGCATGCAAATGATGGCATAGCCTCTGTCGCGCGCAATGTTCTCGGCAAACTGCATCAGCGCTTTGCCAATGCCGTTGCGCTGAAAGCCGGAGAGCACCGCCATCTGCCGCAGCCGCACGGCGTTTTCCCCCGATGGAGTTAGCAGGCAACAGCCTTCAAGTGTCCCATCGTCGAAGTAACAGATGAGGATATCGTTTTTTTCCCGTTCCAGTTCTTCGGGTGTGAAATCGAGCCCCAGCGGCTTGCGCAGAATGGCATAGCGCAGCTTTATCATTTCCTTGTATTCGGGACTGCCGTGATCAATAATTTTAAGTGCCATATCCGGTGTAAGTTAGTGCGGTAAAGAATAGTAAGTAAGCGATAAAAAAAGTGTACAGCTTTTAAAGCAATTGTCCTTTTCGTGTTGTGCAACGTTCCAAATATACAAGGTTTTTAGTGCAAAAAATTTAGAATAGAAAGGCGTGGTTGAAGCCTTGGCGAAACCCATTTAGATAGCTTCTGATACATAGAAACTGAGGCTTTTAAAAAAAGAAAGCAGTTTATTGTTGATTGAACAAAAAGTATATTTTTGCGCCTGTAACAAAAAAACATTTACAATGTCAGACATCGCAACAAGAGTTAAAAAAATCATTGTTGACAAATTAGGCGTAGATGAAGCCGAAGTAACCAATGAAGCCTCTTTTACCAACGACCTGGGCGCCGATTCATTAGACACCGTAGAGCTTATCATGGAGTTTGAAAAAGAATTCAACATTTCTATCCCCGACGAACAAGCTGAAACCATCACTACCGTGGGTCAGGCAGTTACTTATCTGGAAGAACACGCAAAGTAAGCGCCCGACAGCCATTTCTACTTACATAACACTCGAATCCGCCTTTTGGTCATACTTGAAAAAAGCGTGCAAAAGGCGGATTTATTACATTCATAAAAACAGGCTTGCACATGCAGTTAAAAAGAGTAGTCGTTACTGGTTTAGGTGCACTTACGCCGCTTGGCAATACCGTAACCGATTACTGGAACGGCTTACAAAACGGCGTTTCCGGCGCGGATTACATTACACAGTTTGATGCAGCTAAATTCAAAACCCGTTTTGCATGCGAGATAAAAGGCTTTGAACCTTCCCAATTCCTCGAAAAAAAAGAAGCCCGCAAAATAGACCGCTTCACGCAGATTGCTTTAGCCGCCAGCGACATGGCCATGGCGGATGCCGGTCTGCACAAAGACAACATTGATCCTGACAGGATTGGTGTGATATTCGGTTCCGGCATTGGCGGTTTAACCACGTTTCAGCACGAAGTGGTAGAATTTGCAAAAGGCGATGGAACGCCCCGTTTCAACCCTTTCTTCATACCCAAAATGATATTGGACATTGCCGCAGGACAGATTTCTATGCGGCACAACCTGCGCGGGCCCAACTATGCTGTAGTTAGCGCTTGTGCAACCAGCACCAATGCTATTATTGATGCCTTTGATTTGCTGCGTCTTGGCAAGTCAGATATTATTCTCACGGGCGGTAGCGAATCGGTTATCAGCGAAGCCGGTGTTGGTGGCTTTAATGCGATGAAAGCCATGAGTGAGCGCAACGATGACCCGAAAACAGCGAGCCGTCCATACGATAAAGACCGTGATGGTTTTGTGATGGGCGAAGCTGCCGCCATATTAGTATTAGAAACGCTGGACCATGCACAGGCGCGCGGCGCTAAAATTTATTGCGAGATAGCTGGTGGCGGTGCTACGGCGGATGCTTATCATATTACGGCTCCGCATCCGGAAGGTCTGGGCGCACGCAATGTGATGCTGGCTGCCTTGAGTGATGCCGGCTTGCTGCCCGAAGAAATAGATTATATCAACACGCATGGTACTTCAACGCCTTTGGGCGATGGAGCAGAAGTGAAAGCGATCATGGATGTGTTTGGTGAACATGCTTACAAACTGAACATCAGCTCTACTAAAAGCATGACGGGACACTGTCTTGGCGCTGCCGGTGCGATAGAAGCGCTTGCCTGCATCCTGGCGGTAACACAGGATATTGTGCCTCCTACCATTAACCATTTTAACGATGATCCCGGTCTTGACCCTAAACTGAACTTCACTTTTAACACGGCTCAAAAGCGCACGGTGAATGCGGCTTTGAGCAATACGTTTGGTTTTGGTGGTCACAATGCGGCAGTCATTGTAAAGAAATTTGTAGCTTAACGCGTGCAACGTTTACGGAAGTTATTACGGAATTATTTTAAACCCGGAAAGCCGTCTTATGAAGACCAGCTGCGCAATGTGCTGGGCATAAAGCCAAGTAAAATCTTTCTTTACCAGATGGCGCTAAGCCATCGCTCCGTAAAGGAAGGAGCCGATGAAAATAACGAGCGCCTCGAATATCTTGGAGATGCCGTATTGAGCACCATTGTAGCCGATTATCTCTTCAAACGATATCCGTATAAAGGTGAGGGTTTCCTGACGGAGATGCGCAGCAAAATGGTGAACCGCCAGAAAATGAATGATGTGGCGTTGAAGATGGGCATCAAGAGAATCACCCACTACAACAAATTTGATAACGCTCTTAAAAGCAGCCAGATTTTTGGCAATACACTGGAAGCTTTAGTAGGCGCTATTTATTTGGATAAAGGCTATATAAAAACGAAGAACTGGGTGCTGAAACACATGGTGATTCCTCACTTATATGTAGATGACTTGGAACTGATAGACATTAACCTGAAAAATAAACTCATTGGCTGGGCAACGAAAAACGGTAAAAGCTTGGAGTTTGAAACGATAGAGGAAAAATTAGAAAGCGGTCGCCGCGTGTTTGTGATTGCTGCCGTGCTGGATGGAGAGAACATTGCGCAGGGCAAAGGCTTTAATAAGAAAGATGCCAGCCAGGTAGCCGCGCAATTGGCCATTGAAAAGTTAAAGCTGTAAATGAAACTGATGGTTTTTGGAGTAAATATTCACTGTACCAACAACAAATCTTTCATTAAAATGCACTAAGCTGTTAGGCTAAAGTGTAAAAAAATGACGTTGTATTGTTGTGTAACTGAATAGAACGATTTTTTACACAAGCTGCGCAGACATCACCGGCTCTACCCACGCATCACTTTCTTTCAATAAATTAATCAGCTCTTCCACTGCAATAGCGCTATCCACATTCCGCTTCACTACGTCTTTGCCACGGTATAATGTAATCTTACCTACACCACTTCCTACGTACCCAAAGTCGGCATCTGCCATCTCGCCAGGGCCATTAACGATGCAACCCATGATGGCAATCTTTACGCCCTTTAAATGATGGGTAACCGAGCGAATTTTAGCGGTTGTTTCCTGTAGATCAAACAAGGTGCGGCCGCAGGAAGGGCAGGAGATGTATTCGGTTTTAGAAATGCGCGTGCGGGTTGCCTGCAGAATGGTGAATGCCGTGTTGTTGACAAACTGTTCAACGGTAGTATTGTTTATATAATTGCGTCCGCTCGTTTGCTTATAGTTCGCAGCTTGCAGTTGGTAACTTTCGTTCGTCATGCCTAAACACAAGCCATCGCCAAATCCATCGAGCAGCAACGCGCCGCATTCAGTGGCATAATGGATGAGATGTTCATCTGCCGTTTGCCAGTAACTATCGCATGTTAACACAATCGGGTTTTTAATGTTACGGTTCATTAGCTCCATAAACATACGCCGCACATTCAACATTGCATGTTTAGCCTTACTGCTTAAACACAGTACGATATTGGGTTGGTTCGCGATAATATCTAAGTAAGTAAAATCATTGATCGTCGTTTCATCGCTGAAGCAATCCATCATTACAAAATTGAGTGTATCGCTTACGGCGTCAGCCGCTGCAAAACCACTGTCTTCATAAATAGGAAAATATTTCATTTTGTCTTCTGCGAGTTGCCAGGCCGCGGGGTACACAATTACTTTCAAAGTGCCGGGCAAAGCAAAGTTGAGTAACTGATGCCCGGTAAAAATATAATCGGCTGCCGCATCGCCGATGTTCCATTTATCCGTTACATAATCATAGGTATAACCTACACTCTGCAGGTGCAATGGAGTGATGGTTTCTATTTTGCTTAAATCAGCAACCACCACCGGAACCTGATGCCCGCCGATATTATCTACTGCAAATGTTTCGCGACGTTTGTAGTTCAGTCCGAAGCCTGGAGAATCCGAAAGTCGGGAAGTCCGCAAGTCCGTGAGGTCAGAAGCGGCTTTACTTTCTGTCTTCCTGACTTCGCGGCTTTCGGACTCTTCTTTATATCTTTTTACTAAATCCTTACAGACCGGTATTTCGAATTCAGGATCTTCAGTAAGACTTACGCGTATCGTATCGCCAATGCCATCTTCTAACAAAGTGCCAATGCCGGCAGCGCTTTTTACGCGTCCATCTTCGCCATCACCGGCTTCTGTAACACCCAAATGCAAAGGGTAGCATTCGCCAAACTCTTCCTTCATTTTTTGAATGAGTAAGCGATAAGCCTGTACCATTACCTGCGGGTTGCTCGCTTTCATGCTCAGCACAATGTTGTGATAGCTTTCATAGCGTGCAATACGCAGAAATTCCATCGCGCTTTCCACCATACCCATCGGTGTATCGCCATAGCGACTCATGATGCGGTCGCTCAAACTGCCATGATTAGTACCAATACGCATAGCAGTTCCATACGCTTTACAAATCGTGATCAGGGGCGTAAAACGCTGCTGAATGCGCTCGATTTCTTCCGCGTAATCAGCATCGCTGTATTCAATGAGTTCAAACTTTTTTTTGTCAATGTAATTCCCCGGATTGATACGCACTTTCTCTACGATGCGGGCAGCTATCTCGGCGGCGTTGGGTGTAAAATGAATATCTGCCACTAATGGTGTATGATAACCCCTGCTTCTCAATTCATGTTTAATGTTAAGAAGGTTCTCTGCTTCTTTTTTACTGGGTGCTGTAATGCGCACTAACTCCGCACCCGCTTCTATGCAACGAATGCTTTGCTCAACAGTGGCAATTGTGTCCATCGTGTCGGTAGTCGTCATTGTTTGCAAACGAATAGGGTGAAAATTGCCGAGCAGCAAATCACCGATCTTCACTTCGCGGGTTGGGAGACGGCTATATTGGGTAAGCGAATTACAATACAGTTGCATAGAAATAAGAAACGATAGTAAGCTGCAAAGTTGCAGATTCTTAGGGAGATGAGAGTGTTAAGGAATGAATTGATCTAAAGATCTGTGAGCTTTTAAACTTAATCAAAACAATCAGTAGCAGTAGAATAACAGATATCATTTGGTTTCCGCGTGAAAAGCATCTTTTATTGATAAGCCCTGCGCTCACAATCCACTTTCTGTCGGTTGAATTGGCTTCTTATAGTGCTTGGCTTTTGTGCATAACTGAATGCTAACTTGTTTAGTAAAGCGGGTACTTTTGCTGGATAAAATAAAGGATTGTGAGCGACCGGATAACAGAGAAGTTGGCAATACTGGCAGATGCAGCGAAGTATGATGTAAGCTGCGCCTCAAGTGGCAGCAACCGGAAGAATGAAAACAAAGGATTAGGCGATACGGGAATGGGCATTTGCCATGCTTATACCGAGGATGGGCGATGCGTTTCTTTATTAAAAATATTGCTGACCAACCATTGTATTTTCGATTGTGCCTATTGCGTGAGCCGCAAGAGTAACGATATAAAACGCGCAGCTTTTACGGTGCAGGAAGTGGTAGACTTAACCATTAATTTTTATAGAAGGAATTATATAGAAGGCTTATTTCTTTCGTCCGGTATTTTTAAGAACGCCGATTATACAATGGAGCGTTTAGTGCGCATTGCAAAGAAGCTTCGCACTGAACATAACTTCAACGGGTACATTCACCTTAAAGCCATACCCGGCGCGAGTGATGAATTGATGAAAGAAGCAGCATTGTATGCCGACCGGTTGAGTGTAAATGTAGAGATGCCGACAGAGCAGAGCCTCAAATTATTAGCGCCCGATAAGAACCGCGAAGACATGATTAAGCCAATGCGGTTCCTAAAAAACGAGATCATCCAATACAAAGAAGATAAGGTATTGCAAAAGCACACGCCACACTTTGCACCCGCGGGGCAAAGCACACAAATGGTGATTGGCGCCACGCCGGAAACAGACTTCCAGATTCTGCATCTCGCCAATGGTTTTTATCAAAAGATGAACTTAAAGCGGGTGTATTATTCAGGTTATGTGCCCATCAGTAACGATAACCGCTTGCCTGCTATCGGCACGCCGGTGCCAATGATACGTGAGAACCGGTTGTATCAGGCAGATTGGCTAATGCGTTTTTACGGCTTCAACGTGAGGGAAATTGTTGACGTAAACAATCCGCATCTCGACATCGACATAGACCCAAAGCTCGGTTGGGCGTTGCGAAATCTTCACCTCTTTCCGGTGGATATTAACAAAGCTGACGAAGCGTTAATTATGCGCGTGCCGGGCATTGGCGTGGCATCGGCAAAAAAGATTACGGGTGCACGAAAATTTGCCACGCTTGGCTGGGAGCATTTAAAAAAGATTGGTATTGCCTACAACCGTGCTAAATATTTCATCACTTGTAAAAGCACCGATTTTGTAATGCGTGATTATTCTGCCATGCAGATTAAACAACAGATTTTAGCAATCCAGAACAGTAAGTACGCGGCTAATTTTTCGCCGCAATTAAAAATATTCTGATGATGCAGTGGGTGGTTTATGACGGAACGTTTGGAGGTTTCTTAACGGCGGTATTTGAGGTGTATGAGTATAAGTTTAGCGATGCCAGAATTGTAAAGCAAAGTCTTTATCATGCTTCCGTGTTTGGGCAGGACCATGTTACGGAAACCAACGGAGATAAGGCTTTGCGCGTGTGGCAGGGTTGGCTGAAATATGCCGGTAAAGAAGCTGCCGAAAGCCTTTATCATAGCTGGCTGAGCGAGCTGCCCCAGATAGAAAAATATTTGCTGCAATACATTCAATACCTGTTTGCAAAAAAGCAATCCATTGCATCTGATTTCAGCCATGCTGCCGTTTTGAAGATTGCACAAGTAACTAAGCAAGTGCATCGCGAACGGCACCGCATGGAAGCATTTGTCCGGTTTCAGCTAACAAAAGATGCCTTGTATTATGCCGAAGTGGAACCCGATTATAATGTGCTGCCCTTATTGGTAGACCATTTTAAAAACCGTTATGCCGATCAGCGGTGGCTCATTTACGATGGCCGGCGGCGCTATGGCATTTATTACAATTTAGAAACCGTGGAAATGGTTCAGTTAGCGCTGTCCGACGAAGTAAAGCAGGAAGGCATTTCATTTACGTTTGCCGAAGACGAGCCATTGTATCAATCGTTGTGGAAACAGTATTTCCAGAGTGTGAATATCAAAGCCAGAAAAAATACGAAACTGCACTTGCAGCACATACCGAAACGGTATTGGAAGCATTTAATAGAGAAAACCTGACAATGCGGGTTGCTTTGCAAAAGCAAACCGGGCAGCCATTTCCCAACAAAATTATTCGTTCAGTTATATCGTGGCATTTGCAGTGGTTGGGTTTTCTTTTTTGTGAAACGAGCTGTGGCAACTCCGGTTAAGCATCGCTGCAATGGTAGCTTGTTCGTTTTCTCTTTTAAGTAAAAAGAAAAAGAATCACGCTTCAATGTTCTGAAAATTATTGAGCTATTATCAACCGGTGAGTAGCCGCAAAATGCTGCGCCCGGCAAGCCTTCCTGCCACAATTTGTTTTTCGAATTACGACAGTCTGCTTATTTTAGTATAAGGCAAGTTTAAGGGTTGATTCAAAGGCGAAACTTAGAATAAGGCTCGGCCGAGCGGCCGGAAGTCCTTCGGAAAACCGGAATGCCTTCGGCCGACCGGATGGAGGCGTTCCGGTTTTCTCAAATAGGTTTGGCCGATCAGTTGGAGGCATTCCGGTTTTCCGGATCGGTTACATCCAGTCGGATGGACACAATTCCTTTTTCCGAAAGGTTTCCAGCTGCTCGGCCGGAAGCTTTCCGGAAAAAAGAATAGGTTTCGGCCGATTTTTTACCCATAATATATTTAAAGATGCCTGTGCTATTGCTCAATTATTTTCAGAACGTTGAAGCATAATTCTTATCTACGATTGCAGCGATGCTTAATCGGAGCGGCGGACTTCTGGCCCAAGATAGCTGTTCTGTTGTTCCTGCATTTGGCTATATAAAGAACCTTGTTGTAATAAAAAAGCTCATCTGTTATAGATGAGCTTTCTTGACTGATACAAAAAAAGAATTACAGATGACTTTTGCCGGTGCCGGCAGTAGGGCATTTATAAGAAGTAAGGTTAAATGAAACTCCGATCTGCGCTAAAGCATACGCATCTTTTTGCTGGCTGTTGCCACGCTGCCGGCCTTTTATGCCAATACGGTCGCCGGTTTCATAACTGCGGTCGGAGAGAAGATAAGCCGGATTGATTGTTCCATCCACGCCCACTACCGAGCCGGTGCCGGCATAGTAGAACGGCTGATCGCCTACATAAGTAGTGCTTACATCATCCAGATAATCGGTAGAAGTAAAGCGGTAACCGACCTCAAAAAAAGCATTTGTATTTTCATTCAACCCAAACTTAAAGCCTACTGACAGCGGGAAACAGGCAGCTACGGTGCCGTAAGGCTTACGGTCGGGATAGGCCGAACTGTTCTGACCTTCGGTGCCCAGCGGGCGAAGAAAATATTTAGTGCCTTGCAGGTAAGCATACGGATCGTAAGAAAAGGCGCCGATGCCAAGCGACACATAAGGCGTGAAGTTGTAACCTTCCACACCCGGCATATAATGGAAGAAATTGAACTGTCCGCTCAGAGAGGCTTCCCATACATTGCTGTTGAAGCTGAGGTTGCGCCGCTTCTGCGTTTCGTTGTTGCTATAAATATCGGAGTAGCCAAGAAAAGCATAATTGACCGCCAGCTTCACACCTATATAATCATTAAACTGTTTTAAATAGAATGCGCCTGCAGATAGCTTTGGGCGGTTGAGATTCGCGCGCGTGTTCAGGTCGCCAAAATAATGACCTGCACCTACGGCAAGACCGAATTCGCCCTGGCGGCGCTCTCCGAAAAAGCTTTGCGCTTTTACGCCAACTGCAACCAAAAGAAAAAAGAGGGGAAGAAGCTTCTTTACCATACGCGTGCAAAATAAGGATGTTTTAATAACGATGTAGTATTGGTTTTCTTGTGCAGCACCGCTTTAATTTCTTTTATCCATGCCCCAAGTGAGTTTTGAGCGAAGCATGGAAAGGAAGCTGTTTTCATTCAGCCGGATAAGGCTGATGGTGAAGTTTTCCTTCTTTACAGCGAGCTGAATTTTCTTATCTACAATCTCTTTGCGGGCATCAAGCGTGCAGATAAATTCCTCGCTTCTGCCCTCAATTTCAAAAGAAACGATATTGCTGTCGGGTACAATGATGGAGCGGATATTTAAATTATGCGGCGCCACCGGCGTGATGCAGAATGAACTGGAATCGGGGAAAACAATGGGACCATTGCAACTTAAACTGTAACCTGTAGAGCCGGTAGGCGTAGATACTACCAAACCATCTGCCCAATAGCTGTTGAGGAATTCCCCGTTTAAATAGGTGTGAATTCTTATCATCGGCGAAGTATCGCGTTTATGAATACCAAATTCATTAAGTGCGAAAGGCGCATTGCCAAAGAGCGGCATGTCGGCATCGAGATGGATAAGAATACGCTTGTCGGTTACATACGTCCCGTTCACCAGTGCATCTACAGCTATGGTTAATTCTTCTTTGCCAATGCCGGCCAGAAAGCCCAGCCTGCCGAAGTTGATACCCAGGATAGGAATATTTTTATTGCCAATAATGGTAACCGCATCGAGTATGGTGCCATCGCCGCCCAGGCTGATGAGACAATCGGTATCGGTTTCGAGATGATTGGCAAAGACCTGTATATTGTGGATGGCCGACATGGCATCCCAGTATTTCTGCGCCAGCGAAGCCGACACCAGAATGGTGGCATTGTGCCGGTGCAGTTCGTTTATTAAAGCCAGCAGCGGCACCTGTTGCTTATCATCAAGCCCGCGGCTGTATATGGCTACTTTCATGCTTCCGTTTTTGGTTTATGCTCTCCTGTAATCAACGCAATGTGAGATAAGAAATGATTTACGATTGTGAGTGTTTTGTGTTGGTTGCTTTTTTCTTTTCTCCTAATCATTCAAAGATAGTTCCATAGTGCATTAAAAATCTCCTTTCGAATGAAGATATAAATTATGATCGCCATATTGATTGAAACTATACTCCAGACGGATGACAATGTCATACACCGTAACAATGTCTAATCCTAATCCATATGTAGCGATGAACTTATTATTAAAACGGCTTTGCATTTGGTTATCGTATACATAAGCGGCATTGCCATAACCTTTCAGGTAAACCTTTACCGGGATAATATCATGATTCTTTAGGTGCAGCGGGTTTTTGATATCGTAAGAAAAAATCTGCTGCCGCAATGTAGCGCGGTTAATAGTGGCAGCTACACCATCTATCACGTAATATTCTAACCCTTGTATAAAAAAGTCGCTGTAATAATTAACGATCTGCTTATTAAAAAAAGGTTGTTTAAAAGGTAAGCTTAATAGCCCTGCGGATTGGAGTTGCAACTGCGTATGCGGGTAAAGCGGCATCGTGTATTTAGCATGATAGTTCAACTGCCATAAGTTCATTACACTACCGAACCCTTTTTTTATAAACGAAACATCGCCCACAAAACCATTGGTTGGATACACAATATTATCCGCATCAGAATATTGCATTTTATAAGTAATAACCGGGTAGCCAATGTGTATGCGGCTGTAAGGAAAGTAGTTTGGGTTAAGCTGCAGAATGGTATCGTTTAACTTCTCATCCATCCACCTGAATGTGATGCTGTGTTTGGTTTTAATGGCAGGACGGTAGAGATAGGAAACTTCTGCACGAAATTGTTGCCTTACAAAATTGTTGCCTTTATAAAAGAGTTGCTTGTTGTCTTTATCGGTGCCATAGTTAATCTCTCGCTGCCGCGAAAAAGCAGTGGCAAAAGAAAGTCCCTGATGAAGATGTTTATCAATAAAGGGCATATCATAACGCGCAGCTACCTGGTGGCTGTAACCTGTAATCAACCACAAATAGGCATTGTCATTCCTGCCGCTTACATTGTTTTGAATAAGTTTTACGCCATAGTTCACTCGGTTAAGGTTGCGGTGGTACACCGTCCACCATTGGTTGAAGTTTCTATCTACCAAACGGAAGTAAGGAACCGGCAGAAAATACCAACGTTCTTTTACGGTGACAGCTATATCAATCTGGTTACTGTCAACATCTGTAGTGGCAACATTTACATCCAAAAACAAAGAGGTGTTAACCACTTGCTGTTTGGCTAAAATCAGTTTTTTAGTGAGGTCGTTATTTGCAATCGTATCACCTTCAGCAAAAGGCAGCTCGCGAAGAATAATATCGTCTTTAGTTTTATGATTGCCAACAAGAATGATGTGATGGATGATAAATGAATCAGGCGGAGAATGGTGAACCGATGAATCCTGCGCAGCCGCCACAAAAACCATCAGTAATAATAAAGCAGTTACGATACACTTCATTCCCATCAATTAATCCAAAGCAGAAAGCGGCAAAGATAATTGTTGGAATAAGGAAAAGTTTTACCGCGGAGAAGGGAGTTGCAGAGCCTTCGCAAAGTCTTAGTATCTCTGCGAAGACTCCTTTTCTCTTGTTAACCAGGTAAAATAACGTTGTGAAACTATAACCTGATGTTGACCGCTATTACGCCATTGATACCTGCCATCGGGAAGTAATAGTTTTCCGTTACCGGATAAGCATCATAATTATAACTAAACGTATAGCCGTTCGGTTCGTATTTCTTGCTGAAAATATTATTCACCTGGCCTACTACACTCCACTCTTTAAACAAGACTGTTTTAAAAGTATAAATTAACCTTACATCTTCTGTAAAGTAAGGACGAAGACTTCTTGAGTCATTCTGTGTGTTGTCCAAATATTGTCGTGATACGTACTTGCTTAATAAGGAGATCTCAAAATTCTTCACCGGCAAAAGATTAACAGAGCCATTTGCAATAAAGGAAGGCGAGAAGGCAATATCGGTGTTGCGATGCTTTATTTCCTGCTGACCTACATAATTGAAATCGGCATCATAACTATCAACAAACTCACTAAAAGCTTTTATTTTATTCCGGCTGAACGTCGCGCCGGCATTGATATTCAGCCACCGGCTCACGCTTGCGCCAGCCTGCAGTTCAGCGCCGGCGCGGTAGCTGTTCGGTACATTCACCCTTGTGTAAGCGCCTACATCATTCACTTTTCCGGTTAGCACCAACTGGTCTTTATACAACATATAATAGAGCGTTGCACTCCAGTTGAATATTTTACCTCCCTGCGAAACGCCGCCTTCAAAATCGTGCAGCAATTCTTTGTTAGGTTGTGCATAAGTACCGGCTTCAAAATCGTCGCGATTAGGTTCTTTGCCTGCCATTGCATAACTCAGGTAAGCATTCCATGTCTTCTTTGTGTAGCTCACGCCTGCCTTTGGATTGATAAAATTAAAATCTCGGTTAATGCGCAAATCCGGATTGTCCTTGAAGCCATTCATCTTGTAGGGCACATTGCGATATTGAACATCGCCAAACAGAGAAAGACCATTTGTAAAACTGTGCAGCCATTTTGCGTACACATTTGCATCCTGCTTGTAAGCAGTAAGATGATAGTATTCATAATCTTTGTCCACGCCGCCGTTTGCTGTCCATATCACATTGCCATGATGGCGTCCGTCATAACGCGTGTAGCTGCCGCCAAAAGTGAGTTCGTCCGTGCGTGTTTTGCGCTGAAGCGAAAACGTGGTTCCGTAAAAATAATTATCAAGCCACCGATCTCTGATCAGGTCAGTTTGTTTTACTGTATCATTATCGTAAACCGCATCCGGAAGCCCGTAGCTGCTGTATTTCTGGTCAGGCTCGTATTCTTCATAATAGCCTTTTCCTCTCGTTAAAAATGTGGCAACATTTAATGACCATCTCGATGACAGATTTTGATTGAAAAACAATTGGTAATTGTCCTGCTGGTAATTGTCGGTTTGGTTAGGATAATTGTACAAATTATAAGTTCGCTTGTTACTTGCAAACAGGTTTGCCGAATCGGCCGGCGTAAAGAAATAAGTGCCGATGTTATTCTCGTAAAAGCTTTGCAGGTCTTCTTTCGAGCCAAACAATTTTGCTTCCGGCACGCCGTTCCAGGCTTGGTAGGTTTTTTCTTTCCCGGTGAAAATATTGAGTCGAAGCGATGTGTTCTTGCTATAATAAGCCGCAGAAAGATAAGCTGACTGCAGGTTGCTTTTTGCCCTGTCAATAAAACCATCGCTTGAGATGCGGCTTAGTCTGGCATCTATTATGAAATGATTGTTTAATAAGCCGCTTCCTACTTTAATGGTGTTCTTCCAAGTATTAAATGAGCCATAGCTGTTGTTGAATTCAGCATACGCTGTATCCCTTCTTTCATTGGTGCTGATATTAAGCGTTGCACCAAACGCACCTGCGCCATTGGTTGATGTTCCTACACCTCGCTGAATCTGAATGGAACTGGTAGAAGAAGCAAAATCTGGCACATCCACAAAGAAGGTTCCTCCGCTTTCTGCATCGTTATACGGAATGCCGTTGAGTGTAACGTTGATGCGTGTCGCATCTGTTCCGCGAATGCGGATGCCGGTATAACCTACACCATTGCCCGCATCGGAATTCACCACAACAGAAGGCGTTTGGTTTAACAGGAATGGTAAATCCTGCGCCACATTGTTTTTGGCAATTTCGGCTTTGCCAAGATTGGTTTTTGTGAAAGGCGCCTTGTCAGAAGCCCGCACACTGCGCACTTCTAGTGGCTCAAGGGCATTGGCTTCGTCGGGCAAAGAAAACCGAAGTATTATGTCTTTGTCTGCAACGGCAATTTGTTGCGAAACCATTTGCTTACCCACAAATTCTGCCGCGACAGTGATATTGCCGGGCAATACGTTGTTGAATGTAAACTCACCCGTAGAATTGGTAAGTGTCGTCATTTTTACACGGGCTTTGTTTGCTGTTACTGTTACGCCTGCTAATGGTGTGCTGTCTTTGTCGGTAACGGTACCTTTTAAGGTCACTTGTGCATGTGCAATAACAGCTAATAATAATGCTGTTATTGTTCCCAAAACTTTCTTTACTGATGTCATAAAAAAGTATTTGAGAACAGGAAAATGAAACGAACGAGAGAGGAGTAGAAATAATATTCTGCCTTCCCTTCGCAGGCATTACCCTGTTCAGGTTCTACGGGTATAATCTCAGCTTCTTACCTTGGTTGGTATTCGGCACCCCGGGAATTAAAAATAAATAGTAGCGATAAGCGCTTTTTGCGGGTGCAAAGTAAAGACAGATTTTTTATAAACTTGTAACCTTTTATCAGCATCTTCGTTTGGTAAGTATTATACAATTATCGGAAAAATGAAAAAGCTCATCGCAATCCTAATCGTTGTTATCGCACTGAAGGCAAATGCGCAGAATCTGGTGTACGATGCCAATGCCGAAGTGAGAAAAGTAGATGCCTTCAATGGCGTAAGTGCAGGCGGTGGCATCACCATTTATATTTCGCAGGGCAAAGAACAGGCAGTAGCCGTAAGCGCAGAAGACGAAAAGAACGTAAGCAAAATAAAAACAGAAGTAAAAGACGGCGTACTGAAAATATACATTGATGCAGGCATGTGGAACAACTGGAGCTGGGGCAATAAAAAGATCAAGGCTTATGTAACCGTAACCGAGTTGAATAAATTAGAACTTAACGGTGGTTCGGTGGGTAAAATCATAGATGAATTATCGGCTATCAAAATAGACGTTGAATGTCATGGCGGCAGCATCGTCAATGGAAAAATTACGGCTTCACAGTTATCACTCGATTTAACCGGCGGCAGCATTGCTACGCTCAGCGGCAACTTTGCCAATGCCGATGTGGAAGCCAGCGGTGGCAGCATTGTAAAAGATTTCGATGCCGTTGCCGATGTTTGTAAAGTAGACGCTTCAGGCGGCTCGGTTATCAATCTTACCGTCAACAAGGAATTGTCGGCAGATGCCAGCGGTGGCAGCATCATCAATTATAAGGGCAACGGCATTATTAAAAGCGTTGATACCAGCGGCGGCAGCATCATCAAGAAAAAAGAATAAAAAAATTCTTCGCTTTTTAAGAGTTGCACCTATATTTGCAGCCCGAATCGCCCGAAGGATGATTCAACAAACAGTTCTTTTTAACTCATTATATCGCGAAGTAGAGCAGCGGTAGCTCGTCGGGCTCATAACCCGAAGGTCACTGGTTCGATCCCAGTCTTCGCAACAATCAAAATCAAGCAGTTAGAGAGTAAAATCCTAACTGCTTTTTTGTTGGGTACAACATTAGGAACAACAAGTTTTAGACTTCCAATCGTTTTAATAGAACTTAAGACACCGTCCTCGCTAAATATGAGTGTGCCTTTAGTTCAAGCATAGCACTTTACAAATGCCACATATCATAGTGAGTTCCGTGTTTATATTAAATGGACATAAATAAAAGAACCGTTCCTTGCTCTGTCTATTCCAAATCAATTCTTAAACCGTATTTTCCTCAAGGTTTTATGAGAAAAATGCCCGTTACAATCGCTGAATTATAAAATACCTTTATTCATAAATAATCGTTTATGAATAGTGGCTATCTAAATTTTGCAAAGCTTCTGGCAGCTATCGTCGTCAGTACCTTTCTATCTATACAGTCTAATGCACAAATTGAATCACATACTCAATCCTTACCATTTATGTGGTCGCCCGACAGTCCTGCGCATATCACCAACTTTATCAGAAACAAGAAAATTTATTTTGATTCAGTATCGCATATTAATCAGCCCGACTCTTTTTATTTAGGTAATTTCTTTGGAATGATCAGATATTTCGAAGACAGGTATAAAGACACTTTTCAATGTTTGCATGTTTATATAGCCGCTTACTCTACCGTTAAACCTGAAAAAGTCCCTCCAGGTCATGCCGGTATGTTAACGTTAATCTTTGCGCCAGCAACTGGCTATTTAGACAGAGATACAAATCGAGATCTAAATTATTATTCAATACCACCGGGCAAATCTTTTGATGGGAGTCATCCAAAAAGATTTGTAATCAGAAGAAAAATTGCCCAAGATTGGCAGGAGAATTATATCAATAACCTAATGCCAAGCATTTGGAATACCATCGACTCTTCCGACCCGCAAAACCGGGTTAATGGGCAATTGTCTGACACCAGACGTATCATATACTGCAGAGCATCTTTAGATTCTCTAATAAAGGAGTTGACATTTATTCATAAAAGAAAAAACGATAGCACGAACCGGATTGTTATATCTAAGGATTTAATTGCTCGGCTTGCTGCTTATGGTGAGGATGGAAGGGAAGAAGAAGATGAGACTACCAAGAACAAAACGGTGCACATTAACAAAAGACGGATTTATATCTACTGGGACTTTGCAGATATATTTCATCGTAAATTTTTGTTGGAAGACGCCTTGCATTTTGCAAATAGATTGAAAATAAGAAAGCAGGCAAGTTGCGATACCTGTACACCACCAGAATTTGCGAAACTCAATAACGGACAGCTTTGTCCGCCCTCTGCCAATTGCCCGCCAGGCAGTAAATAACGCCGATATGCTGGACGGTTATTTCAATGTCACGATTGTTGCAGAATGGCTTGCTTTTATAGCGTCATTTATATTGCTCGACAGGAAAACGGGTATATGGCGGCTATTTAAAGTTTTTCTCTTTCTTACCTTATGCACGGAAACGATCGGATGGTACATGAACTTCATCCTTAAAAAGTTCAATAATACCCTGCCGTTTAACCTCTTGCTCATAATCAGCATCTCGTTTTTTATAAGTGTCTTTTCAAGCGCTAATCCACTAAAAAAAGAGAGACGAAAGATCGGTTTTCTAAACGCCGCTTTCCTGCTGTTTGCCTTGTTCAACCTTATTTTCCTGCAAGGGTTATGGACATACAATTCTTATACGGAAACCTTTGGCGATCAGATATTGATCATTCTCAGTTTTTCTTTCTTTTATCTCATCCTGCGGGACGATGAACCCATCAACCTGTTCCGGTACGAGTATTTCTGGCTGGCTAACGGAGTCTTGCTTTATGCGCTGGGAAGTGTCGTGCTCTATATTTTTTCAGACGCTTTATATCAGTATTACATGCAAACCTGTTTGCCTGTTTATGATTATATATCTTACAGCTTGAACTCGATATTTTATGGAAGTCTAATTGTCGCTTTTTTATGGAGGCACAAAACTACCAGATCATAACAGGACTGGTTATCGGAACTATCGTATTCCTGATCATCGGGTTTTTCATCATTATACTGGTCGCCTATTTCAATAGCCGGAAAAAGAAATTCATTTTAGAAAAGCAACTCCTGCAAACACTTTTTAACGAACAGCTTTTAAAGTCTCAGCTTGAAATGCAGGAGCAGACCTTCAATGCCATTAGCCAGGAAATCCATGATAATGTGGGACAAAGCCTGAGCCTGGCAAAAATGCAGCTGCACCTGGTAGAACGCGGAAAAACGTTTAATGAGAAACTGATAACCGATACGCAGGACAGCATCGCTAAAGCTATTACCGATCTGCGGGACATTGCCAAAAGCCTGAATACAGAACGCATTCACCAGACCCGGCTAACGGATATTATTGCAGGCGAGTTGTCACGCCTAAACCGGTCCGGTTTGTTGACAACAGAAATAAGCGCAGAAGGTGAGGAACGGGAAATAGGGGACCAGAAGAAACTAATTGTGTTTCGCATGTTACAGGAGGCGTTGCAAAATATCCTCAAGCATGCGCAAGCCAGCGGGGTGAGTATTGCCTTCCGGTTTGACGAAGACACGGTACAAATTAAAGTAAGCGATAACGGAAAGGGTTTCGCAAGAGAACGCATTACAAAGAAAGATGGCTTGGGCTTAAACAACATGCAAAGCCGCGCCTCGCTAATCGGTGGCGATCTCCGGATCGACAGCGCTTTGAATGAAGGCACCACCATTACGATTACTGCGCCCTATGTGTGAAATGAAGGTATTTGATCATACCAACTCATAGCAAAATGCTATTCCGATTATAATTTGGGTTTTGGATTTTTAAATTGTTTTTTACTTTTAAATATTTACAGATTATCTAAATCAAGTCTCGTGAAAAAGGTAAAAATTTTATCCATTGATGGCGGTGGCATCAGAGGGATCATACCGGGCACCATCCTTAAATATTTAGAAGAAACACTTCAGAAGCTGGATAACAACAGCAACCTAAGATTGGCTGACTATTTTGATTTTATTGCCGGAACCAGCACCGGCGGTATCCTATCTTGTCTTTATCTCATGCCGGACAGCAAGGGCAAGCCTATGTATTCTGCAAAGCAAGCTTTAGACCTGTATATAGAGCACGGTCACGAGATCTTTGATCGCACGATATTGAGAAAGCTGACCAGCGGGGACGGAATTATACATGAGAAATATTCTGACGGACCTCTCTATTCACTGCTCGATAAATACTTCGGGGATGAAAACTTGGACAAACTGGTAAAGCCCTGCCTGATTACTTCCTACGACATCACTGACCGAAAAGCTGTTTTCTTTACAAGCGTGGATGCCAAGCTGGATGCCATGTATAATTTCAAGGTGAAGGACGTGGCAAGGGCAACTTCTGCCGCACCTACTTACTTTCAACCGGCACATATCCAGTCCCTCAACGACCAGCTTTATACGCTGGTGGATGGAGGCATGTTTGCCAACAATCCGGCCCTCTGCGCTTATGCAGAAGTAAGGAAATTAAATTTTGGCAGCCTCAACAAACCTACCGCAAAGGATATGATTATTGTCTCACTGGGAACCGGCGCTGTTAAGAAAAGTTACCACTACGATAAGTTTAAATCGGCCGGTGAAATCGAATGGCTGGAACCCGTGATTGATATTCTCATGTCGGGTAATTCAGAGACGGTAGATTATCAGTTGAGGCAGATGTATCTGACGTTGGACTCATCCGCTGACCAGGCAGACTATTACCGGCTTGAGCCGGGGTTGAAGGAAGCCTGTTCGGAAATGGATATTGCTACCGCTGATAACATCAACAAGCTTTTTCAAGCTGGGCTCTCATATGTGAGAGACAACGCGAAAGAACTTGATCAAATCGCTTTAAGAGTACTGAGCTCCTAATCTTAACGCTATTTAAACTGGCGAATATTAATTATCTCGCGAATAATCAACATGTGGTCATAGAAAAAAGATTTTGCACTTAGAGAAAACACCAGAACAATTATTTTTGCCACCAGTATTCAGTTGTAATTTAATTAAGCGGTGAACTATCGTTGATTAGAATTTGACTTGTGCAAAACTTATGGTTCATAACCCGTAGATCTTGGGTTCAACTCCGATCTCGCTATAGTAAATTTGAAGCAGTTAGACGATAGTGTTCTAACTGCTTTTTATTAGGCACGACCTTGTGCACAACATTTTTTATCCAGAAAACTTTCTGGTAGACGTCTAATTAAACCGCATGTCCCATTATTTCAAGTGGCTTTATTTTTCGACTAAAGAAATACCAAGTATGACTTTATTTTAGGTTGTACTTTTTGAGGATGGAAAATAACATAAACAAGTTTTTACTCTGAATTAATATTAACTTTAATTGAAATGTAGTTCATAATAAAATTGATTTGTCGATGACATCTAAGTACGCGCGGTCATTTAAAAGCATTATCCAAGCGATAGGAAATGAAGTAAAAAGTTCCTTCCTAGTTTATAATGGATTAGAAAAAAATGATGTCGAAATTTGGGAGTCGGTCAAAGCATTATTTGTCTACCTAGGAATTTATCTTTTTTTCTTGGGCTGGGCATTTACGAGATTCTATTTCCAGAATTTCGATGTCGGTAGCTATAATGTGAAAATTGATTTCTTCAATTACTACATATACGGATTTGAAAGTTTACAGCAAAGCTGGTTTCTGGTCGGTCAAATACTCCTGCTTTTTGCATTCCTTACTATGTGGTGGCTTATTAGAAAAAAGAGATGGCTCATTTGCACTAGTGTGTACTCAATTATTTTGTTTCCTGCAGCTTTTGGTACAATCAAAAGTGACGTTGATAAACAGATAAGTTCAATATTGCTGCAAGAAAAAGAAGCAGGGCAGCAGATTCCTGTCTATTTAGCATTTAAAGACTCTTTCAGTTTTGAAGTTTTGCATCATGCCAAATTGAAATCTAATGTTATTGATAGCTTTAACATTAAAGATAGTGGTTTTTTTTCCCGATTGATTCAGGGAATGGATGACGGTCATGTATATCAAGTTTATGAAGATGACAACCAACTATTCCTTTACTACAACACAAATTTGGAAAAGAATGATTTTGAAAATAATATCTATTTATTTAGAATAGAGAAAAGTAATATCATTTATCGGCACTCACTTATAAACCAGCAGAGGCTAAAAAAAATAAAATAAGTTATTGTCACTTTATTGTAATTTTCCATTCAAATTAAGTGATATGAAAAAGTTAAGTTTTTTACTGATTTTTCTATCCTGCATTGTAGGAAGTACTAATGCTCAAAAGAGAATTAGTTATATAGGAGCAAGATATCAAAAGAATGATGGCTTCTGGGTTAGTGGACTTTACAATAAAAAGAGAAAAGAATTTACCTTATGCGATGGAAGTAAGCCTATAAAAGTGACTGATGGAGCTAGGTTAAAATTATATGCTAATTCCTGTAGTTCCCTAACCGGTAAATATTTAGTGCAAAACTTAAGTAGTAATCTTCAAGATTATTTTGGCGTACCATATCCGTCCGATATTAATTTGAATAATTACACGATTAATAAGAATTGTTACAATGAATTGTCAGTGCTGACAAAGTATAATTTCCTTTGAAGATTGACTTAGTACTTAAATAATCGAGAACAAAGTGTATAAAGTTATTTGATTTCAATTTCACTTTCGTTTTTCACAACGATTTCAGGCTTATCCTTGTAAAGCTGCAGTCTGCCAGTGACACAGATACTTTGACCAGTCAATTTTTGATCTGGTTTGTAACTAAACCTATTCCGTACATCCTGCCGGATCAAAAGCGTGAGCGGTGAGTTTGGGTACGCCGCACCGACATTGATGAAGGTGGGTGTGTTCTTAGACGTGGTTAAATATTTCACGCCAAAGACCTTACCGCATACCCATACTGTTTCCCCAATATGGCTGTTTAGGCTATCCAAGGCGACCTCCTTAACCTGCGTCGTATCATCTACTGCGCTCTTTGTTGCCATCGGGATCGCTTGCACCACTTGGTGAAGCACTGCCGCAAGCCGGACACCGGCAACCGCCAATTGGTGTTCAATCACCGGCACTTCGTTTCGAATATAGTCGCTGTCAATCTTATGTGTCCTTGGATAGATGATCGCTGCCATCTCATGGTTCATTTTAATCCACAGTGGAAGGTCTACTCTCATCAGCAACAAGCGCTTTTCATCTTCCCTAAAGTTGTTTGCCATTTGCAGGCAGGGCTCTAAAGTGATGTTCTGGTCTTCGATGATCTCACTATCCCACACCTTATGCAGGTTCGTGCCTTTGCCTTTGTAGGCGACCTGGTAATCATTGCCGCCTTTGTCATCCGCATAACCAATATGTAAAGGTTGATGTAGGTCGCCAATCAGGTGCATTAAGACTAGAAGATCAAACCGTGTTTGCTCGCTCGTTAATCCCTTTCCCCTGTTCCAGTTCCTTCATTGCCTGGGTGATAGCATTAACAAGGTTCGGCTGGTCTGTTGGCTGGTAGTCGGTGCCCTTAGGGAAGTCGACATAGTGCCAGGGAGCGGTATATTCGTATGCTGATGTGCCTCTGACCTCATCCATCCAGTTTGCCGCATCTATGAGGCTCATATCGCCCAGATACGACCTTATTTTTTCTTTGTCAGCACTGTCCAGAAACTGAAAGGCGATTTCGGCGACAATGCCATGCCCACGCCTGCCCCAGGCAAAGGCAGAGGACGATAAGCAACCTATAAACATAATAACAAAAAGAAACGGTAAGGCGCGACGCATAGCATAAGTTTAGACAGAATAAAGGTATTATTTTGGTATTTCACTTGCTTCTGTTAACCGGCCTGTCCCGGCTTAAAAGAAGGATGTATTTAAATTGAATGGTTATCCGGTTTGCCGTCAGGGAAACCCTGTTCTTTCCAATATTCCTGTAGGCTGTGAACGGTCGCGGCTAAGTCATAGGGTTTGTCATGAAGCTGGTGCCAGATGGCGGAAAAGATAATGCTGCTCATATCATCGGGGTGAGTGATGCCAAGCTGATGAAAATAAGCCAGTAAGGGCGGCTTGCTGGCAGGAAACCATCGGCTGTCATGGTTTAAATGCCACCATAAGAACCAGTGGTTGCGGATAAGTTCGGCAATCCGGTTCAGAGCTTTCGTCCCATAACTGTCAGCATCCGCCAGCACAAGTTCTAGCACCTCGTCTTCCCCGCAAAAAGCGATCAGCGTCTCAACGGCTTCTTCCAAATCCTTTGGCTGACCAAACAGCAGATCGTCGTTTCCTTTGTTCATGCATTACCTTTTTGATTTTGTAAATTTGATTGCTCTAATAAAGACGCGGATTGAAAGGTGTCCTTTTTTTACCATCAAAGAAATAAAAAGTCAGGTTACAATATTTTAGGTTTATCTTGAGGTAGATTATTAAAGGGTTTAGGGTTAAAAAAGGCTTGTGTGTCCACACGAGCTTTATTGTTTTTTATCCCTCTTTCTATCGCGCTGTCTGGCGCTGTATTTTTTCCACCTGATAAAAAGAGTAAGCGCAATATATTTCGCGGTATAGCGCGCATAGAAGTAGGGCGCTATCAAAAGGAAGCGGGTTACGACATGAACGGTACTGGCAGTCACCGATTCTAGTCCCCCAAGCGCTTCGTTTCTTTTGCGAACGGCAATGGGCAGTTCTTTTCCCAAGAAGAGGATGTTCAACAAGGCTGTGAAAATCCATAAGAAACAGAGCAGGTTGACAACAACGGAAGTCATAAATGTTACGGACAATTCTTCCCGAATATAGGCGTAAAACCTTTAAGGCTTTATATTTGGGCGTGACTACAGAAATAAAAGGGGAAGTCAGTTATAACGCTTCTTCCATCATTCATATCTTCAATAACACGCTCATCAGTGAAGCAGCCCGCAAGATCATCCGGGTTAAGGGCGTCTATCATCCCGGGCGCGGACAGAACTATAGCGGGTTTTACTATGACCAGTTGAAAGATGAGATGTCCGATGCCTGTATAACCCTCATTGTGCCTGCCCTCATCAGACCGGAACTGGAAGATGGCAGAACCATTGAATGCTATGCCTATGTAACCAAGAAAGTCCAGGTCAACAATGCCCGCATCGAACTGCAATTGACCCTAACAGATTTGCTGGCGCAAAATGAAAGCCGCTTTACTCAAGATGAGATTGAAGGCTTCAAGATACTGCAACGCAAAGCCAATAGCGGCTACCGGGATGTCGATACTTTCCTGAAGACGAAGATTGTTAATGGAGAGCCCATCAGAATCATCATCCTGCATGGTGTAACTGCTATTATCCAGCACGACATCAGGCACCAGTTGGAGGAAGCAATTTCTTTCTTTGATTTTGAGTTCAAGCCGATTAATCTCACTTCCGAAAATGCCATTATCAATGCCTTGCAAGAGCATCATGAAGTCGCCGATGTGCTGGTGATTTCGCGGGGCGGTGGTGAAAACCAACAAATCTTCAATAAGCCTTCCATCGCTGCCATAGCCCTTGAACTATCGTCTCATTTCCTGACGGCAATCGGTCATCAGCAGGATAGTTCCCTGCTGCAAAAAGTGGCGGATAAAGCGTTCATTACGCCTTCCGCGTTGGGGCAGTATTTCAATGAAATTTACAACCGGACAATGGACGAGTTGCAAAACTCGAAAGCCAAACTGGTTGACGATATAACTAAGCAGTTGAAGACAAATTATGATCACCAGATAAAGAACCTCGAAGACAAGATCAGGACCAACGAAGAGACTCATAGCAAGGTGAGGCAAAACTCGGATGCCGCCTACCGCAAACAACTTAATTTGCTTTACCTCCTCATTGTTGCGGCATGCATCATCGGTATCCTTATCGGCAAGGGCTGCTAAAACCCCTTACAAAAGCACCTATTAAAGTTGAAGTACGCTTATTGAAACTTATACCTCTTTACTACCAAAAGCACTTGGTAGTCTTTCAACCCACTTTCAATAACAAACGTTGCCAGTGCGATCAGCCCAATAGCGTATGAATCCTCATCGCTGATCTCACCCATTGGCGCGATAATTCTCCAATCGGCTAAATTCAATTGAACCCGTTTTCTTACTGAGGTATTGCATTTCAGCCAGGTATAGTCAGGGTCGTCATCGGCAGTAGCCACCACATGGGTCGTGTAGTCGGGAATTTTAATCAGCCCGTAGACGTGTCCGTTTATTGTTTTCGTGAACATAGGATAAGGACTATATGGATTTTATGCCGCCTTTAAATGTCGGGTAGAAATGCTATCCAATCCGGTTACCAGTTTCATCCCGGCCGAGTGTCCGGATGACTTCAATAAATTCTTCTGCGGCTTCCTCAGTGCTGAAGATGCCCAGCATAATGAAGCGGTGGTCTATGCCGTAGACAAAGGATAGGTAGTTGTCCTTGTAAGCCTGCTGCAGGGGAAGGATGCGAAACTCGTTTCGTTCGACATTGCCTTCGAGCACAAAGAAGGGCTTGCCATCAAGCATGCCGCCGCCCCCTGTCATTGCTTGCCTGATCAATTCATCCGGTTGCATCGTCTTTGCCGTTTGATTGATGCAAATATCTGCCTTACGGAGAAGATGCCGTGAACCTTTTAGAATCGATCCTCATCACCAAAAAGGATACAGCGAGGCTGCGAGATGGTACTCATCATCCATATAGGAATAATACCCGTTCCTGTTGATGAAAAGGTAATCCAGCATTAGCATTTCCTCTTTCCGGGCTGCATCGGACAATAAAGCAATAAAATTTAAATCGCTCCTTTCCGGCAGGATAACGCCATACGGCTTATTGTGTGCGAGCACGAAGCCTTGCGCATTCTCCTTGGCAGCTAGGGCAATTACTTTACAGGCATCCGCTTGGCTGACGGCCGACATATCCAAAGGGAGGTCTGCCCAGCCTACCACGCGGCAGCGCTCATCGATCAGAAGCATGGCAAAGCTTTCCAGACAGTCGAGCCGGTTCTCATCCCAGTTGGCTTGCAGGAGCCGGTAGGCTTGGGATGGCTCCCCTATTGTAAGATCAGAAAAAGACAAGAATTTGTTTTCAGAAGCGGGCAATGTCATGCAAGGTCTTTCAGGGAAGGAGAGGGCGGCATTAAACTATTAACAGTGGCGTTCGCACTACGGCAGCAGGGCGAATCAGATAATCGTGTTCTTCAGTAATCGGGGGTTATCTGACACATGGAACTCATTAACAGCGTAAGAATAATAGCCGTTCTTATTGACAAATAGATAATCAAACAGAATAACGTCATGCGCGTTTCCTTCTTTGGCTAAGCGTTCAGTAAAATCAAGGTCGGAAGTGTTTGGCAGGATGACGCCGTAAGACTTGTTCTGCGCAAATACAAAATGCTGTGCATTTTCCTTAGCAGCTAAAGCAACCAAAGCTTGTGCATCAATAGACGCTATATAGTTAGAGCCTAACGGCAAGGAAATGCATTGAAGAGGGCGGCACTCATTGTCCAGCAAAAGAAGCTTGAAGTTTTGCGCCACATCAAGCCGGTTATCTTCCCAGGCATTCATCAGCACTTCATAGGCGGTCTCTGCGGTCGTGATAGGATTAGCGGGCAAAGCGATCAGATTCTTTACTTTGCCTAGTACGTTGTCTGTTTCAGGAGAAAGAGCTACTGTATTTTTTTCTCTGACAGAGGGTCTTGTTTGCTCGAACAGCTTTTGCATCGCCACGTCTTCGTTCTCATAGGTCTGGTCATCCGAAAAGGAGTAGTAACCATAGGGTGTAACGATAAGGTGATCTAACACCTCGATGTCCATTAGGGAGCCTGCCTCCTTTAATTTCTTGGTGAGAGCTTTATCAGCGTTGCTGGGTTTAAGACTTCCTGAAGGGTGGTTATGGGCAAGAATGATGTTGCTGGCATTGGCTTTTAAGGCGGCTGCAAAGACAAGTTTAGGATCACAAACCGTTCCTGCTACACCGCCGGTCGATAATTCGTACATGCCTAAGACACGGTTGGCTTGATTGAGCAGCAGCACCTTTGCCTGTTCGACAAAGCCGATTTTATCTGCATCCCAGGCATGCATAAAAACTTTATAAGCATCATCAGATTTGACAATAGTGGGTCTATTGGCAAGGTCTGGTTTGTTCTTGTAGGTGAGATTAATTTCAGCGGTTTCATAAATGAGCTTGAGTGATGCCATGACACTATCCGGAAGGAGCAAGAGAGGAATATATTCCTATATACCTTAGGGCATCTTGTCAAGTCGTTTTTTGCAAATTCTTACGAAATTTATCCTTACCGTTCTGCTACCAGTATAAACTTAGTCTGACTCCTTTGGCTACCATTACTGATGGTCAGCAAATAAGTACCGCTTAATTGACCATGGAGATTAAGCTGATAACCACCGTTAAGGTGACTAATTGCGCTTCCTGATATGGACAGGGTCTTCTTGCCCACAATATTGTAAACGGAGAACACGGTACTGGATGTTACCTGTCCCGCATAGGTGATATTCAGAATGCCTGTCGTGGGTATGGGATAAACACGGATGACAGGAAAATTAGAAACGATGGCTGGGCAAGTCGGGATCGTGACCGGCTGACCTTGCACTTCGTATCCGGGCAAGGAATTGCCATCTTGTGTACAGATGCTTTGCACGCTCCAATTTACGACAGTGCCGCTTTTAACGGCAATCGTTGCAACACAATTACCGGCATGATCACAAGAGTAATGAGATGCATCCAACCTGGCAGTTTTGCTGGTAGTAACATCCTTACTTTCCGCCTGAATCTTAAAAGTTTGATTTTGTCGGCCTTGCCATTGCACTTTTAGTTCAGAACAAGTGGTTGTATCAACCCTCAAGTTATTCGGATACTCACATGATGCGCTCTGGATTTTTAACCCTGGTTGTGGGCATTGACATTGCGCAATATAAGTAAATGCAATCAGCATATTTATGATTAAAAAGGTAGCCTTCATAAATGTGTAATTTTTTGTTTATTAATCTACTTTCAAAAAGGAAATATTTAAATCACTGTTCCGTGTAAGACTTAATTTTCCTTCGGCTGTAGTAATGCCCATTACTAAATTTGATACTACAACTTTCTTAGATGGACTGCCAAAATCATCATCAATATTTTTGGCATCTTTAAGAACTATTTCCTGTTCATCTATCCTCAAATACCAGACACCCAGATTAGATTCATTTGCTTTATTATCATTGTAAAAGAATTCCTGTTTGTAAGAATTATTAGCATACAGAATCAATATTTCATCACCATAACTATATTTCGATAGATATACGCCTGTTAATGAAGACTGGTCAATCTTTGATGAACAGGCACAGACAATATTGATTAAACAAAAAGCCAAAAACAATATTAATTGCCGCAACTGCATGATGTACTTTCAGTCCATTGAAATGTTTGATTGATATTACCGAATAATGGAATCGGAACTGTTCCATAGAACGGAACATTTATATTCCAGTCACCCCTTTTCTTATGTGGCAGAAAAGGAATGTGATAGAAAAATGAGTAAACCGATAATTGATTGTGAATAGTGTAGGTAACGGTTCCATCATTGTTATCTTGGTAAGAATAAACATATCCTCCAACTTGAAACTGGGTACCATTAAAAGGATCTAAAATAGACTCGACAAAGGCTTTCCCGCTACCAAAAGATCCTTTGCCACTTACACACCCTCCATCAATAAACTCTTTTCTTATTTTGTCCCCACCTGCTGAATTGGCTAACTCCTGCGTTGCAGGATCATTTTGTCCATAATATCTATTTGCACTTCCATTTTCAAATACCCAATCATAGAATAATCCTGGATTATCCCACCAGGTTAAACCGAATAAATCGGAATGCTTAATCGGACTATTAACCACATATCCATATAAGTTTAATCCACCCAATTCTTGAGCGGGATCTCGATTCAACCATCTTCCGAGATCAGTACTATAAGGTCGATATAATGTTAGATGAAGATTGCTCGCAGCATGGTAGTAGTGCCCTGTAAACCCAAAATCAGCCTCCATTGTCCCATACGTTTTCATTTTCCTACCATAAGGATCATAATCATATCGCGCCTGAACAACACCACTAGAATCGACCATTTCGCGAATTGAACCAAGGTGATCTTTCGTAAAGTAGTACGCGACTCCATTAATCTCTTCACCTTGAGCAAAGAATCGCTTAACAACATTTACCCCGGATGTATCACGTTCTTCAGCGAGTTCTTTGCCATCCCATAGCCAACGTTTAATAACAATGCCGTTCAGCTTTTCTGCGATGCGACGACTTAATCCATCATAGACAAACTCAGTGACATTGCTCCCTCGCGTGATGGATACCAGCCTATCCACTGCATCCCAGCCGTAAACTATGCCAGGTGTAGAAATTGTGTTTCCATTATCATCATAGCTTAGCGTGTCATTTAATTTAGTTAAATCAATATATGGAGAAGTCGGAACAGTCGTCGTCGGCGCTTGCAAGATTGTATCGGTGCCAATATGACTAGAGTTTGTTACGATTACAGGGGCTATTAATGGAAATGTGGGATTGGAACGGGAAGGTTCTGCAGTCTTTCTATCAGTCAACTGATTCAGCGCATTGTAGTTTGAAAGTATAATGCTGTTGTCGATCTGCTCCATTGTCCGGTTTCCGGCAGAATCATATTGATAAGCAAATTTTTTGAAACCAAGCGGCGATTTATCCGTTTTTAGGACAGCTGACAGCAATTGGTCCACAAGATCATGGTCGAATACATAAGAAATTGGTGATGCGGTTCCTGATTGTTGCGTCCATTTAATGATTTGTCCTTCTTGATTATAATCATAGTCGAATTTTGAGATCGTGCTGGTACCAAACTTGTTCCAGATTTCCCTCAGCCGCTGATCGCCCTTACTGTTGAAGTATTCAAAGACGGTGTTCAGTCCGTACGGCATTGCAATTGACTTCAATCTATCTGTCTGGTTGACGTAGTTGTAATCAAAATTACCCAACGTATTAATCGCATTCGTCACTCTTCCCAAAGCATCAAAAACTACGGAGGACACTACACCGTTAATCGAGCGACCATTTACCCTACCCAGTGTGTCGTAATTATACAAAATTACATCATTAGCAAGCGGACCATCTATACTGGCGAGTTGGTTAGCACCTAAGTCTGGCAGCAAGCCTACCGAGTTATAAGTATAGTTTGTCACACCGGTTGTATCTCTCATGCTCGCAATACGGTTATAATTAGGATCATAAGCAAACGACACCGATCCGGTTGTAATCAATGCATTCGCATAATCAATCTTTTTTAAGTTGTCATCAATGAAGTAGTTGTACTGCGTTTTTTGTCCTTTGGTATCTACCACCTCTTTTAACCGGCTAGTTGTTTTCTCATAAGAATAATTGATCGATTTCCCATCATCATAAGTCTTAGTGATTAGTCTACCTTGGAGGTCGCGGGTAAAGGTAGTGATCCGATTTAGCGGGTCAATAATCTGCGCCAGGCTACCGCAATTACACCATATAAACTGGTTAATACGTCCCATGGCGTCAATAATCTTAGTGGGACGGTCCAATGAGTCATAAACTGTTTGCGTCCAGCGTCCCAGCCGGTCACGGCTTTTGACGACATCCATCCTGTCATACACAATTTGCTCGTATGTACTGTCGGGGTAAGTTATGACGGTGGGACGATCTAAGGCGTCATAGTCTGTCCTGATAATATAACCTTCGGGATCAGTAACTGTCTGCACGCGTCCAATCCCGTCATATGTAAAGCTGACTGTTGTGCCAGCAATTGGTCCAGTAACAGTTTGTAGATAACCATAGCCATCATAAGAGAATCTTGTTGTTTCGTTTTTTGGATTAGTGACGTTCTGTAATTGACCTGCATCATTGTAAGAGAACCGGGTTGTTTGCCCTGATGCGTCTGTCACTGTCAGAGGTTGGTGATGGGCATTATAGGTGTACTGCGCTAAAAGGTCATTTAAGCCATTTGACGGTTGGCGAATCTCTATCACATTGATATTTGAGGTGTCATACTTGTAAGTCGTTGTCCGTTTCGATGGATCAGTGGTGCTGGTTACTTTGCCAAGATTATTGTAGGAGTACTGCGTCAGTTGAGAGGTGCCGTCATCCAATACCCGCGCGATCTTGCTAGGTGTAGGTGACATGCCCTGGTTAGAGTAAGCTGGGCTGTTCTGATCCTGATAATTAAACCAAACCCTGTTTTCATTTGGCTCTTTGACGCTTTCCAAAATAGGCGATGTCCTGCCATCCTCACCCGTTGCGCTGTTACCATGCTGCCAGTGATAAACTTTCGCTTTTAAAAAATCGCCCGGTCCGTCCTGCATTGCTTTTTTATCCCAATAGAAGGTGTTCCGATATCTTAGGTAAGTGTTGCCATTAAATGTCGCAATATTATTAGGTATTGGCAATCCGTTCGAACTCAATGCGTCCGCTTGATATTTAAACTCAACCCGCTCTTTCTCGCCCATGGGATAATGCGTTTCCAATAGGCTCGAATCGTTATGCTTTTCTTTATAAATAAAATCGGTCGCTCCATATGGTGTCTTCATTTGATCGATGAACTCGGCATCGGCATAATGAAAGGATGAAACTATGCCGATCATATCGGTAATCGAGTCCAGCTTGTTCAACTCGTTATAATGAAACTTAGCGAACCGTCCGAAAGGATCGGTCACCTGAGTTATCTCGTAAACATCCGAGCCGTTATCATAGGATAATAGGGTAACTTGTCCCAAAGCATCTTGGAGCGCGGTGATGCGGAGCAGGGAATCGTAAGACAATTTGAGAATATTGCCTGTTATATCCACGATCTGGGTGAGGAACACACGTCTTTGGGAGGCGTTATCACCATCCGGCCGCTCATAAATTTCTTTTGATCCATCGTTATGGCGTAGTTCGTAACAATTAGCGCAGGTGCGGACAAGCACGTCTTTGCTTTGAAGTTCAGGATAATAGCTGCTCGTTTGAGAGTTATAACCGGTAAACGTCCGGATGCCGCCGCCCATCATGTATAGAGTTGCTGCCGCCGAAGGATTATTGGGATTGTCCTTGATATAAGACAGATATTTGAATGTCCAATTCTGCCCCATGCTGGAATAGGTAATATGTTCGGGCTGGGCGGTTTCTTTTTGGTGATATTCCACGATAAATTCTACTGCAGGACCTATAGGTGGCGTGTAATAAAGCGGACGGTCAAAAATATGCAGGCTGACTGGACCCAAATGCACATTGGATTGTGCCATCGGCTGCAGGTTCTTATCCTTGGAATTGGTAGTGCACGACTGCTCATCATCGTCACCGATATGATCACCCGGATCATTTGGAACGTAGCCCTTACCATACACTTGATTGCCTTCGCCTTCAGAGACACTGCGCCAGCCTTTCGGCAGGGCGCCCACAGGGACAAGGAAATACCCGCTTGCACTCGAATCCAGCCCTCTTATCGTCAGCCAGAAATCTTCTCCGTATCTTGAACCTGTGGTTGGATCCTGGCATGCGACGTAGGCACTGTCATTACTTAAAAGAGCACTGTAATGGTTCAGCTTCCAATGCACGACAGCTTTAGGGATGATCGGCGAACCGGGTTCCCGAAATGCCATCTGATAATTCATTCCAGCTTGTCTCGCCATGACTTGAAGCTGACTTAGGGAGAAGCCTTGAGAAGGCGACTGAACATCTACTAGGCTTTGGTCAAAGCGCCCACTGCTGTCCCTCACCATATAAAGCCTGTTTAAGGCGTAAGGACCACATTTAAAAGAAATCCCCGGATTGTGTTTCATCATCTCCAGTGCAGCCCGCATAGTGGCTATGCGTGTAACGGCAGAACCTTGCAATGGACGGTTATCGATATCATGTAAGACTTTTTCGATGTCATCTTTTCGCCCTGTCCACGCATACATGAGCAGAAGCTCGGTAACGGCACGGTCAGCCAACGGCTTTGCTCTTTTATCCGTCTGATCCTTCATCAGTGTCCAGGCGGTTTGGAAGGCATCAAAGGCTTGGTTGTAATATCCGGTGAACCGGTAGACGATCCCAAGGTTCAACAAGAGTGCGCCATTCCAGCGGCACTTTGGGTAGGCGTTCATGAAGTTCAAAAGTGATGAAAAATCATCCGGGCTTTTTCGCTGGGAATAGCCTGCAAGAGCATAGACAAGTTTTTCGTTTTCTTCCGATTCCCCTTTGATACCGGCCATCGGAACCAATGGCTCATCGAAGAAATGCACCCGGTAGATTTCTTCATCGGTTGGCTGTTTTGAAAAGTTAGCGGGCATCGCCACACCATAGGGCAAAACACCGGGTGGCAACGTACGCCTGACGGTTACGTTCTTAGGCGTATGCACCAATGCCTGCTCCTGAGCGGATACGCCCAGAGACAGCAGCAAGCTGAGTACAAAGGAACTGTATTTGAATAGATTTACAATTGAAGGAAGACAGTTGGGATTCTGGTTACAAAGGAAATCAAACCCTTTTTGCATCCAGGCAAACACATATTTTTTCTGTGGTAAGCGGCGCATACGAAGAAAGTTTTGAGCGGTATCTCTTAAAATACATTATCGGCTTTGCGATTGAGACGATGGGCAATTAGTCTTTCAATCGATAAAATGCCTTCACTTCATTGTAATTGTTCCAGTTTGGATGCGCAGGCGCTGCTGCTCGACCGCCAGTCATATTTCCCCCTGGAATTAGGATATAGCGGTATTGCAGATAGGTTTCTCCATCCTGCGTGACCGTGCTGGCATCCGTGTTTGCATAAAGGGAGATATCACCAATGAGAAAGGTAGGGGTAATATTGACCCCGCTATAGATGTCCAAATAAGGCAAGGGCACAACTACCGGATTGGCGACCGTGCCAAAGTTCACATAGACCTTCATTTCACCACCTGAGGCTATTGCACTATCAAGCTGAGTGGCCCGGATATCAGCAAAATATCCTAACGTGTCTACGGATGAGCCAACCAGCGAAGTGTCGGCCGTAAAGTTTACGCTTAGCCAGTTTGAATAGATAACATTGGCAGTCCCACTATCTCCTTGTGGACCTGCAGGGCCGGTAGGACCAACGGGACCAGTTGGGCCCGCGGAACCAGCAGGACCAGCAGGACCATCATCCCCTTTTTTGCAGTAAGAAAAAAGAAGAGAAATAGATACAATAACAACAAGAAGCCTATAGCCGTGCTTTGTTCTCATAGAGATGTGTTTGAATATTGTAAAAGAAGAAAGATCAAAAAGCTAAGGACGACAAGAACAATGGGGCTTATAAAGTGTTCTGCTATGTGAGTTAGCGGCGAAAATTCTTGAGGTCGTAAATTGGTTGTGTTTTAAACAGTAAATGCAGTACGTGATACTTCCAATCGATGATTCTTAAGGTAGCCTTGAGAAGAATAAAGTAAATGCTACTCTCTAATTTGTTTCTTCAACAAATATAGTGATGTGTTAAAACAAACAAAAAATATTTTTTTGATAATATTCTTAATTAATCAGTGGTGCTAAATGTCAGAAAAATGAAATGTACCTAGAAATGAGGTTAGGAACACCGGCGTTAAGAATAATGGAGTAGTATCCAAGTTTTGGGGGATTCTTAATATGCTTGGGATCTTCAGCAGCGGTAACTGCCACATGGATGGTGTGATCGTGTATTTTCATTAGTGCATCGATGTGAGTACATAGCTTCAAGAATATCAGGTTTCTTGCCGTCCCTCTTAATTGTTCCTTTTATCAATTCATCTGACTGCATCATCTTTGCCGTTTGATTGGTGCAAATATCTGCCTTATGGAGACGACGCATGAGCCTTTTAAAACCAATGCATTTAGTGGGCATTGCAGGTTTTGATAAACCTTTCAAGGCACAGCCTATTGCAATTAATACACTGCTATAGTATCATTTTCGGGCATTACATTAAGGCTGTGTGACTACAATATTTCTTTTTCGTTACCAGAATGTTAACTCGTCTTTTTGTGTATCTTAAATCACAATTTGCAACTCTAAATCTTATTTTATGATCGTGAATACACGCTCACTTCAGCGCCTTTTGCTATTCTTTTTTATTGTTCCTTTTCTCTTTTCAAGTTGTAAAAAAGACTTAAACGAAAAAACAATTGCAGTCTCGAGTGAAAACAGTATTCCAGTTCAACCTCTCAACTGGGAGACCTCGGATTACATGCCCACACCGAATGGCACAACTATTTTAGTGCCCTGGGCAAGTGGTTCAGTAAAGGGTTTTTCCTCAGACATCTGGTATGATTATAAAAAGTCCGACGGCTGGGAATTGGTTTACAATGTGTTTAATACTACTTCGTTGCAAGCCAATCCTTGGTTTGCTCTCTACAACCGGTATAGGGGAATCTTGCGCCTGTATGTATATGTTACTACAAATGGTTTTGCAACTTCTTCTTATATTACAAGTGGTCTAAATCTATCTCCAAATACAATCGGTTCGCCGCTTCTTAATTACATTGGACAGGACATTGTCACTCCTGGAACTAGCACAGCCGTTGCTAATAAAGTTGAACCTACGCAAATCGCATCGAACACCTGGTATGCTTCTGAATTTGAAATGGCATACGACCGTAATTCCGGCACAGAAACTTGGCAGCAAGTTGGCATGAACTGGACCTTAAAATGGACAAATATTAGCCAAATTAACTTGGGCGGCGATGTTCAAGGCACGGTTAATGGGACTATAACTTCGCCAGCTAGCAACCCAGATATTTCTGGTAATGTTAAGTCAGGCTTGCTTTATCTAACAGGGTTAACCGTTTTAAATGCCAACGCTGGTCCAAACAGCAGCGCGCCGGAACAGCATAACCATTTAGGACTACCCGCTTTCGTTTTTAAAGCAGTAAAGGATGGATTAAGCAGCGGCTTGCAGGGCGTCATTAAAAACATAGCCAGTGGGATATTCGGCGGAAGCAGCGCAAACACGCAACAGGTCTCATTAAATATAAACGCCAAGATAACTTTAAACGGCACTAGCACGAGTAACGGCGCAGTGTTTCCAGACCCAGGACTAGGCTTTGGTATCCCAGGGCTTTCAAACAGCCAAACAGCTACAGGTTATATTCCTGGTTATTTGAGACCAATGGGGATTTTCAATTTAACAGGCAAGCCCACCGTTAACAGAACAACATCGACAACTCCAGGTATGGTCGTTGGTGGCGTGCCATACAATCATATTACATCCACATACACGGTTGACAACACGATTTTCAACTCATTGTTTGTTCAAAATAATGGAACCAATGGTGTCATCAATAGCTCATCAACCGGTGCTGCACTTCAAAATTTGCGCACTCAAGTCGTTGTCATCAATCCAACTACAAGCGACTTCTTTTTGCCAAATGGAAGTTTAGAAACAATAGGATCGTTGACAGTTTACACCGGAACAGGGGTTGGTATTTCATATGACGTTGAGCACAGATCATACCCAATTAACAACAATGTAGCGGTGCGTGTTATTGTTGATGTTGTTCCCAATAATGGGGCTCCTAGATCAACCATCGTTAAAACCTTCTATGCTAATGTCGTAGACAAATAATAACTGAAAATGAGTATCAAAAAAATTATAATTCTGGTCACAATAGCACTTGTGAACCTTGTTGCTTGTACAAAAGATCACATCGAATATGCAACAAGTGCAGATGAGGTTGCTACGGAATTACAACAAACAATCGAGGTTAAAGATATTGATCGGGTATACCCTGTCCAGTCGGACGAGCCGTTACCTAATACATATAGCGCGTCTGGTGGGACAGCATGGAGTTTTTCAAACGGATTCATCTCAATTAATTACGGATTCAACCAAGCATACAATCTAGCAAATTTGCGATACTATGAAGTGACAAATGTGACGTTAGATGACGGGTCTGCTCATAATGCTTTATTACTATTTTTTTAAACTAATAAGGGAGTTAGAAATAACTCCCTTATAATTTATCGTGCGATATTTATGTTGAGGGCGATTACGGGCTTGTTACCATTGTTCTTTGTTCATACACTTTATGCGCAATCTAAATCAACCGTTGTCAGGCAAGCTGGGGACAGCTTATTTATTTCAACAAACAAAGCAATCACAAAGGGGCAATTGCTTGTTGCAGGGAAAGGGTCTGCTGAACACGATTGGTATAACTATATTGGATTTAAAAATGCAACAGCTCTTCCCTTATTAATTAACAGAGAGGCTGATTTAAAATACAATTACAATGGCAGAAATAATCCTGAACAGGAAAGGGAGAATGATTTAGTTAAGGCTTCATTGACTCCGGGTGACAGCTTAATTCTGAAAAAAATAAGAAGGATAATGGATAAACATAATGGTCCTTGGTATAAAGTAACATTGGTCTCTAAAAGTCATTTGAGAATTCGTTTTACCTGTAATTTAGAAAAAGCCATTGATCATAATGAAATCTTTGTCCCTTAGGCGCTCCTATTTGGCTTTATTTATTTTCCAAATCATGCCTTTTTTAAGTTTTGAGCAAACACTTATAGGCGCTAAGGCACTTTATGCCAGCAATCAATTACAAATGGATATTTCCAATCGAAGTTATACAACGCTTCGCAAGGGTAACGGTGTGGGCTTTGGTGTCAGTTTGATTGCCCCAATAGACAAATCATTTAGCTTTCAAACGTCGTTGGAAACCGTTAGTAAAAGATATTCTTTAGAGAGGTTGGACAACTATCAAGGCGTCTTTGAATGTTTCAACAACATTTATCTTCAACTCCCCTTATTGGTAAAGTTTAAGGTTTTTGGAAAAGGAGATTTTAACTGTTATTTTGAAGGAGGTGTATATGCCGGTTACTGGCTTGCGGGCAATGTGAGGGGATCGACTCCAAATCTATTTAACAGCATCAATGATTCAACGATTAACGGTGGAACCACAATGCAATATTTAGAGACGACGCATTACAAAGCAAAACACGACTTTTCGTCGAGAAGTGACCGTCGTTTAGAAGTTGGGTGGATCCCTGGAATGAGCGCGACTTACCGTTTACATTCGATCGTTTTATCAGCAAATGTTGACTACTACCAGTCATTCATTAGCCAGCAAAAAAGCACTATCCAGGAAATAAATGCACGGTTTAACAGGACATTCCTCGTATCCGTAGGATGCTTTTCCGACATAAGAAAAATATTTTAAGTTTTGAAGTTTATAGCAAACCGTTATGCAGCAACATTGGCTTTAATTGTTATCGCCTTTTCATGTAAAAAGGAAATTCATGCTGTCAATCCTATATTGCCTATAACCTTTAATCAGGTGTTCGATCAATTTTGGACCAAGATGAGCACCAACTATGTGTATTGGGATACAGATACAACAGATTGGAATGCGGTTTACTCAAAATACCAGCCTGTCTTTTCAAGTTTGAATCTGCAAAATGTTGAGGATAGAAAGTTATCAGTTGGTTATTTCAGGGACATGACAAAAGGATTAATAGATAATCACTATTATATTTCGTTTTCAGCTGACGGCATTTTGGATTCAACAGTGTATCCGGCTTTCGAACGCAAGCAGTATAGTCAGACTTTTCATTATCCATATACCTATTCGAATGCAGATACAAATTATCTTGATGATGGATTTGTAAAAAGTGCTGATAACAATAATTCGATCAATGGCGTTCCTCTCATTGTTTTATCCGGCTCAATAAATCACGATATTCTATTTTTTTCTTGTAATCATTTCAGTCTTTATAAATCCTATCATTCGGATAACTTGAATAGTGTTCGCCCTGCTTTGCAATTCTTCTTTGACCGCTTGTCTGATAAAAGTTATAAAGGTGTGATAATCGATGTTAGAAGCAATGAAGGAGGTGATATCAGTGATCTGAACTTTTTATTAGGTTCTCTTGTCAGCAGACAACTTCTTTTTGGTTACACACAGGTTAAAAGCAACAACGGGCAATTCGATTATACCCCGTGGATTGGGTCATATATCAATCCATCAAACCAGAATGATTTCGTTGACCGTCCGGTTGTTGTTTTAGCAGATCACGCTTCTGCTTCGCTTGCAGAAACAGTTGCAATGGCTGTTCGTGCTATGCCTAACGCAAAAATCATTGGTGAAACTACATGGGGTGCAACAGGTCCCTCGACCTCTGAGGAGGTTTACAACGATGGGCAGTTTACTGTTCAAGGCTTCATGAATATACAAACATCGTCTTGCAAGTTTAAATATATAGACGGCATAAACTATGAGGATGTTGGCTTCCCGCCTGATATTTTTTTGAAGACAGATAATGACATTTTAATGAACGGAAAAGATATTCAACTTGAAAAGGCTATCAGCCAATTTTAACTATATCTGATATGACCGATCATAGAGTAAGGATTTCGACAGCGGTTTTAATAATTTTAGTTGTTTTTCTTTTTAACTTATCCTGCAAGAAGGAATACAGTTATGAGGGCAAGGACGCTGGCGTTCAATCCGATTCAATTGATTGCAGCAGCATTTCAGTTCATGGCGTTTATTCGGCTTATCGCAGCTTCACTGACACAGACTTTATCACATGTGATATTACGCTTTCGCAGCCTGGTAATATTCACGCTTTTACTGATACGGTCAACGGCTTCTATTTTGCAAATGATGCGGAAAGTCAAAGTGCAGGACCACATAGGGTTGTTTTAAAGGCATATGGAAGGAGGCAAGCTTCTCAGACAACAAATTTTACATTACATGTTAACGGTTCAATTTGTTCTTTTTCTATCCAACAAGCCGAAGCGAATTTTGAGTTCCTGACTATAGGTGGAAGTTGTGATGGAAACAAAAGCTATGGAGTCTATAAAGCCGGTCATTCATTGACAGAGGCTGATAGTGTGCAGGTGAAGGTAAATGTAGGATCGCCCGGGTCTTTTGTAATACAAACTCCTATTATAAACGGCATTAGCTTTTCGACGAGCGGCGTGTTTTCAAATACGGGAATACAAACGGTTTCACTAGTGGGTGAGGGGACGCCTTTGACGGGCGGCAATTTTGAATTTCCCATTACTACATCTCATTCAGCATGCAGTTTTTTTATTGCAACAGAATTTAAAACACCTGATCCATCAATGTATTATTCTTTTGATGCTGACGGCCATCACTATCATGGTTTTTTAGATAGCGCTGGTAAAAGCATTGTTGTTACTGCTGCAGGAAATATCAACGTTCTATCCCTTGGAACCATAATAACAGGTAGCAATGACACACTAATCAATACGAAATTATCAAGGATAAATGCAGAAATAGTGGCGGGGATATATCACTCCGCTGTCATTAGCGATGAAGACTATGCCTGCGGATTAGATTTCTCTGATAAGCATGGAACGATTTATACTTCATCTAATAATTTACCTGCATTCGAAATCAAGCTGCTCTACTATGGTAAACCTGGCGAACTAGTGAAAGGAGAATTTTCCGGTCCTGTTCTTAATGATCAAGGGGTATCAACGAATGTAACAGAAGGCGTGTTTCAAACGTATTTATCGAATTAAAATGACTATCGGGCATGCTCTTCTCGCCATAGAATACCTGATCGATAAAATTATCATTGAGCAAGCAAAATCGAATGAGAGTGGTTATTACACTACTCTCATTCGGCTACTAATTAACACCGCCTGCGTCATCACATCTTTATAGATAATACTCCTCTTAGTTCCAATCGTCATCATCAAGCGGGTGCAGGGAGGCTGCGAGATGGAACTCGTTATCATTGTAAGAGTAATAGCCGTTTTTATCGGCAAAAAGATAATCAAGCATAGCAATGTCATGGTCTTTTCCTGCTGCGTTCAACACATCTACAAACGAACGATTAAAGTTTTATCTATAACTTTATTTTCATCAATCAAGCCCTTCGCTATGCAATTTAAAACTTTAGGAAAAAGTAGTTGACAAAAAATAATAAATATCTACCTTTAAAAATCTTTCATTCAATAAAGTTTTTAAAATGCTCGATCTGATAAGTAGACCACGTCGTTTGCGCAGCTCACCAATCATAAGGCGAATGGTGCGTGAGAGTATTGTTACGGTAGATGATCTTTTGTACCCGATGTTTGTTACAGAACATTCTAAAAGCTCCCCAATTCTTTCAATGCCTGGGATTTCTAGATTTACGGTAGATGATCTCTGTCGTGAAGCGGAGGAATTAGTTAATCTGGGGATTCCTTCCATAATGTTATTTGGTATTCCAAATACAAAAGATGATGTTGGCAGTTCTGGATATGACCCAAAAGGTATTATTCCAACTGCTATTAGGGCTATTAGAAAAGCGGTCGGGAACAACTTGATAATTGTTCCTGATATATGTTTATGCGAGTATACATCACATGGTCATTGTGGTTTAATAAAAAACAATGATGTACTCAATGACGAAACGGTTGAGTTAATTGTAAAAGCTGCCATTATTTATGCTGATGCAGGAGCAGATATTGTTGCACCATCCGATATGATGGATGGAAGAATAGGAGCTATAAGAAAAGGATTAGATGCTCATGGGTTTTATAATTTGCCAATAATGGCTTATAGCGCAAAATTTTCAAGTGGGTTTTATGGTCCATTTAGAGAAGCTGCGGATAGCGCACCTCAGTTCGGAGACAGGCAAACTTATCAAATGCCCATCCATAATCGTCGTGAAGCAATGAGAGAGATATCATTAGATATTTCTGAAGGGGCTGATATTATAATGGTAAAACCAGGAATAGCTTATTTAGATATTCTTCGTGATGCCCGAGAAAGCTGTGATTTACCTCTTGCCATTTATAATGTATCGGGTGAGTATAGTATGATTAAAGCCGCAGGCGCGAATGGTTGGATTGATGAAAATAGAGTTATAGATGAAACTCTAACTGCGTTTAAAAGGGCTGGCGCAGATATCATTTTAACTTATTTCGCTAAAGATTTTGCTCGCCGCCATAGAGATAGATAAATCCTTTAATTAAATTTCATCGAATTACAAACGAGCAAAACGTTATTGTTGATCCTGTATTATAAATAATCTAAAAAGCTTAATACTATTTTATGCTTCAAGATGGAATATTTAGTAAATCAAAAGAAGTACATGGGTTTTCTAGGAAACAATCAACTTTTCGGTTAAGAAATTTTTTTAGCAAAGAAGTACTATGTCCTTCCGCTTTGACTGCTGCACTATTAGTTACTGAAGTTAAGGAACAAAATAAATTACCAACTTTTAGCTTAAAAGAATTGAAAGGCGAAGTTCATACTCTTGAGGCTTTAGGTATAAAATCTGTTATGGTGTTCACTAAATCCGTACATAAAGATTTAGATGGAAGCGAAGCCTTAAATAAAAATAGTTTATCAATTAGAGCAATTAAAGAAATAAGAGACGCTTCAAATGAAATTTGTATAATAACAGATAATTGCCTTTGTACTTATACAATAACTGGCGATTGTATACTTAGGGAAAATGACGAATCTTTAAATAGGGAAAGATCTTTTGAGATTTTGAATCAACATGCACTTTTACAGTCCAATGCCGGAGCAGATATGATTGCACCGGCAACTATGTGTGAAGGAGCTATAAAATCCATGCGTTCTTTCCTTGATAACAATGGGAAAAGAGAAGTTTGCCTCATGCCACATTTAAGCTTCAGAAGTGCTCTTTATAGAGGTTATCGGCAAGCTATGAATACAGGGACTGGAAGTCAACGCGAAGGATTTCAGATTCATCCAACTAACATAAATGATTATATAAATATGGGGATGAAAATGGTCGATGAAGGTGCTGATGTTTTACTTTTACAGCCTAGTCTTTTTTCATTTGACCTTATACAAACTTTAAAAAATATTTTCCAAGTACAATTAGGAATATATAGTGTTTCTGGAGAATATTTAATGTTTAACAATTTTTCTTATGGTAATGAATTGATGTTTGAACATGCAATTGGCGCTTTACGAGCAGGCGCGGATTTTATAATCTCATATGGTTCAAAAGAGATTGCACAACTAATATAAAGTAAGCAAATGAAAGTACTTAAACTTGGCTCAAGACCGTCAAAAATGGCTTTATACCAAGCCTATTTGGTTAAAGACTTATTATCATCAACCGAAATCAGTATAGAGATCGTTCCTATGAAGTCGCAAGGTGATTTTATTCATGGCGATTTATCAAAGCATGGAGGCAAGGGCGCATTTGTAAGTACGCTAGATGAGGCGATTATTAAAGGCGAAATAGACTTTTCAGTAAACTGTTTAAAAGATATTCCAAATGATCATGAACGTTCAGAAGGAATAAAAATCGTATCCGTTCTTAAGAGGGGTGATCCTAGAGAAGCCTTGTTATGCCGCCCAAATATTAAAGAAAAGGATCTCTTTAATGGCGATTTAATAATAGGAACAAGCGCCCCGAGAAGAAAGGCTATTTTATCTAAGCTTTATCCAAATTGTAGTGTTGTTCATTTTAGGGGCAGTGCTGATACAAGAATTGAAAAACTTAGAAAAGGTGATGTTGATGCAATTATATTAGCAAGCAGTGGTTTAGATAGGATTGACAACAAATATCCAATAACGAAGTTGTATACTATTGATATATTTCCTCCTGCAATCGGCTCAGGCGTAGTAACAATTGATTGTCATGAAAATTCAAAAGAGACGGTCAATATTATTTCAAAGTTGAATCATGCACAAACTTTTAGAGAAGTTACTTTTGAGCGATCTTTAGTAAACAATTTAAGAGGTAACTGCAATACAGCAATTTCAATGAGTTTCAACTATTTAATAGATGGAAGAATACTTATTAAAACGATTTTATACAGCAATACTAGAGATCATATTATAGATGAAATAGAAACAGAACTAAAGGATCCGAAAAGCGATGGTTATACGGTTGCTAGTAATTTGTTACAAAAAGGCGCTAGGGAAATTATCGACACAGAAAAATGGTTTTTTTAGTTTTTTAATTCTGTATTTAAGTATAGTCATTATTATTATTCTAAATAAAAATGTATTTAGACAATTTTTTTGCGCGAGTTCAGCAATAATTTATAAAAATTTTACAATTATATAGCTCCATTTTTATATCAGTTGACCAGATTCCCTTATTGAATATAGCCTTTTTCAAAAACCAAAATAATTTCTGCCAGGTTCATTCTATAAGACTTAGAAAGTATTCCAAAAATCAAAGTATTATAAACCTTTCCTTGTTCATATGCAAACGAACGTTTATTTCTGAATGTCAGCAACATAATTTAGGATTGCAAATTCTAAAGTTGAGACAGATCAAAGCGGCATATCAGGAAAAAAATCCTTTGGCGAACATTCGAAAGCTTTAGCAATCGCATTAATGTGGTTGAGGTTATATTTAGCCCGTCCCTTCACTCCTTCGACATCGCCAATAAATCCAATTGATAAATCTGTCATCGCCGACAAATCCCGTTGTGAAATTCCTTTCTCTTTTCTAATCGTTCTAATGCGGTCAATTACGAATTGTTCGATAGGAGAGACTGACGCTTTTTTCATGTTTGAATAAAAAAAGCATGGTAAAAAAGTCCCTTAATTATTTTGCTCGTACCTGTACGAGTATTATATTTGTAAGCTCATTTTTTCAAAGCATAACATAGCATTCCGCCACCCTTACAACGTCACCGAATTTAAGAATCAGAAAATTTAAAATTACAGCATATGAAAGCGAAGTACTTGCTTATCGGTTTATTCCTCGTGCTTACTCAAGCCGCCTTTGCGCAACAAGAAACACTTACGAACAAAACGGTTATTGACCTTGTAAAGTCAGGCTTGGATAAGGACATTATCATCGACAAAATCGGAAGCTCAATGAGCAGATTTGATGTTTCAACAACAGGGCTTATAGCACTTAAGAAAGATGGCGTACCATCAGAGGTTATTAAAGCCATGATGAATAAAAGTTCCGGAAAGGCACCGGTTGTCAAGCCAGTGACTACTACGAACACAGAGCCAGCCATTCATACAACGTCCCGGCATATGCCGCAACTGGATGTAGTGAATGTTCCTTGGTTCTATGACAGCAGAAACAATACAACTAAGGCGCTCGAAAAAATTACCGGAGATATTAAAGGCAAGATTACGGCTAAAGCCGTGCTCTCACCCTTTGGCGGGTCTTCGGATATTTATTTCCGGCTGGATGGCGACAAGTCACCTGTCCGCTTATCAGGGACGGATAGTATCACTTTCGTCATTAACCCCGACAAGGGTACACCTGATGCGTTCACGCTTTACAAGATGGACACAAAGAAGGGCAAGCGGGAGACGATCTATGAGCCAGATGCGGGCAGCAAAAAACAAAAAGGCGCCATCGCTTTTCACTACATGAAACTAAGCGATAGTCTCTATAAATTGTTTGCTGATACCAAGCTTGCACCGGGAGAATATTGCCTCCTATTTGAATATTCAGTAGCCACCTATGATGGTAAAAAAGGTGATGCTTATGCCTTCGGAATTGATTAAGAAAGCCATCCTCTCAACCATAAAAACATGTCAACTTATGAGAACTTTTCATTCGGCGATTGCTCTGCTCATTACGATACTTGTTGTATCCTGTTCTAAAGGAGGCAACAGCGATTCGCCAATTGTTACTCCTCCAAGGGATACCGCAGGAACGACGCCAAGGGATACGACTCAAACACCACCGAAAGACACAACAGCAACGCCGCCGAAAGATACCACCGGCACGACACCACCGGACGTGACAACTACCGTGCGCGTGATAGATGACCTGGAGTTTTATGAAGTAGCAGACCATTCGATGGGTGAAGTCGACATCAATAAAGTTTTCAACTGGGGTCATGTCTTCCTGAATGACCCGGCTGGTAATATCACCTTCCGCTTTGTGCCTGCCGATTCAAGCGATATAGCCGATACGGTGCATTTCAACAAAACGCAGGCAGACATGTTCCTGCAATATCATCATAACTATTATGGGGATGACACCTCGCTTACGGTGGAGGAAGCCAAGCAGTATGATCGCTTAATCGCTACTACGACCGATAAGGCAACCGGCAAAGTGCATCAGGATATCTATGTCACGAAATGGTTTACGGCAGGCACTGTGCATGTGCCCGTCTTTTTTAGTGTCCGGGATTTTACCTTAGCCGATGTACCGAAAATGACGAGTGCATTGTTCCAAAGCGATATTCAGATGGATACATACCGGATGGCAAAATAAAGCGGCATTTCATTCTAATTATTCGAACGAGCAGTGCAGGCATATCGTCCGTGCTGCTCGTTCTCGTTTTGGGCAAAAACTATTCATCATGATTTCAATAAACGCTTCTCACCACTACACATAAAAGAGTTGAATTTAAACGTTCTTGCGTCCGTTCAAATGATTCGCCTGAAAGAACAATTCTATCTGCTTGCACCTAACCTAAACTCTGAAATAAGCTTTCTTTATTTGATTGATTTACCCTGATTCTTCGAGATAGAAGCAAACAATAAAAATCCTATTTTTATTTCCTAATACCTTTTATGCAAGTTATCTGTTTGGAAGAAACGGCTTTCTATACCCTGGTCGAGCAAGTGGTGGCGCGGCTTCACGAAAAGCATGGGGTAGAAAAAGAAAAATGGGTTACCGATGAAGAGGCCATGCAACTGCTAAACATAAAATCCAAGACGACAATGCAGAAGCTTCGGGACGAAGGAAAAATCCGCTATTCCCAGCCTCAAAAGAAAATCATTCTATACGACCGCGATTCAATCTCCGCTTATCTCGATTCGAATGCACGCAATACTTTTTAGCTATGGAAGAAACAATCACACCCGATCCCGAATTTGTAACCGGATACAATCAAGGTTACACTATCGCACAGCACCTGCCTGACCTCGCGGAAAAACTCTCCAAGGCTGTCAACGATACACCCCACGGGCAGGGCTTTAAATCCGGCCGGGAACAATACCAAAAGGAAGCAAAAGACAGCCGCCGGCCGTCCTGGCTTAAACAAGACCGCTTTACTGATATGGACAAGGATGACGCAAAGGACATGGGAAGGGATATGGACAGCCGTTAGTCCCTGTCCCGCTCGATGGACAGGTTTTGCTTTGCGGGTTCCGGTGCATCCGGCGCTTCCTTAGCGCTAAGATGAAGCCGCGAGTAATAATTGGAAGGTTGCACAGTCGCATCCTGTTTCGTCTCTGCGAATTCTTTACCGGCAACAGCTTTCGTTTTGTCGAACGCTTCCTGCTGGCGCCCAAACTTTCCTCTTTCCCGCAGCCGTTCTAAAAAGCTACCGCTTTGATCCAATGTTTTATTTTCTTCCCGTTGGACTTTATTGTCAGGATTGCGGTAGTCGTCTGCTTTCTCATATAATTTGCCTTGCAGAGCCGGTTCACATTGCGCCGCCACTTCTGCCGCTTTGCCTTTTGCTTCTCGTTCCAATACCGAAATCTGTTTTTTCAGGGCGGCTTCCGTTTCGCCTTTTGGCGAAAAATCATTTTTAGCCCAACTCGGCCGGTAATCCGGTTTTAGCCTGGGCTCTTTAGTGGCTTGCAACCGGGATTCAATTTCGGAGATTTTGGCATCATACTCCGCAAAGATTGTGTTTACCTCCGCCTCTTCAGGTGTGATAACTTCTTCTTTATCCGCAGCCATATAAAATAATTTGATGGACTAAGATAAGGCATTGCATTAATATGGAATTGCAGCCTGTAGGAGACGTTTTTTGAACAACGAGACAGACTTCATAGAAGAACAGATTGGACGCGGCAGATGCTTCTCCGCTGCGAGGAATAGAGGGATTATAAACTCCTGCGATCTTGAACTCAGGCAGCTAAAAAAATTTCTTTTGAAATTTTTGGTGTTTTGAAAAGTTTTCTAAATTTACTTTCAAATCATACCCCGTGCCTGCCTTTGACCTCGACTCTACGCTTGTCGATTTTTCAGACAAAGAAGGTTCCTCCGCCTGGACCGTTCGCGATGCCGTGGAAGGTGTCCAGATTTTTGGCGGGATCGGCTCCGGCAAGACGTCCGGCTCCGGTCGCATGCTCGCGTTAAAATATCTTACCAATGGCTTTGGCGGTCTTGTCCTAACCGTGAAACCGGATGAGAAAGCCATGTGGCAGGAGTATTGCCGAACCGCCAATCGCACGCACGACCTCGTTATCATCGAACCTAAAGGCAAGGAGCGGTTTAATTTTCTGGACTATGAATCACGTAACAGCGGATTGGACCATACCATTACGGAGAACCTGGTTCAGGTTCTCAAAACCGTGATCCAGGCGAGCGAAGAAAAAGACACCGGTAAAAGTGATGACCCGTTCTGGCAGTCTGCCTTGGACATGCTGATGTTTAATGTTATTGACCTTTGCCTGTTGGCCTATGGGCGTGTGTCCATTCAAGAGATGTATGATATTGTTGCAACGGCACCTAAAAGGTCTGAAGCGGGCTCAGAAAAGGACAAGGGCAATCCGAAACAGGCGGACTCTCCCTTCAACAAAGCCTACAAAGCGGCTCAGGATAAAATCGCGCCTCTTTACGACGCCTGGGAAGCGCAATTCAGCGCCGAACTGCTCGAACTCATGGATAGAGACGGCACCTTCAACGAAATACTTTTTGAAGCTGTCCCCAGTGCTAGGGTCATGAGTTTTGTCGACCAGTTCTTTGGGGAGACCTACCGTAACCTAAGCGATAAAACCCGTTCGATTATCGAATTCTCATTTTCTGGGTTTCTCTTCCGGTTATTGAAAGACCCGGTCTATTCCCTGCTCTGCGGCAAAGCCTCAACGGTTGTTCCCGATGATTGCCTGAAAGGTAAAATCATTTTGCTCAACCTGCCGGTCAAACTCTATCACAAAGTGGGGAGAGACTGCCAGATCCTGTTCAAGTATATCTGGCAGCGGGCGATGGAAAGACGGGATGTGACAGAGAATGAACGACCGGTGTTTTTATGGGCCGATGAAGCGCAGAACTTTCTGCACGAACATGATCCCGACTATCAGGCGACTGCCCGCAGCAGCCGGATCGCAACCGTTTACATTTCTCAAAACCTGCCCAATTATTATGCGAATATGGGAGGCGAAAAAGCCCAGTTCAAGGTGAAAAGCTTTTTAGGGACACTTGGCACCAAAATCTTTCACGCCAATGCGGATATTGAAACCAATACCTATGCTTCGACTTTAATCGGCGAGGCTTATACCGAGGACAGATCCCGGTCGGTTACGACAGCTTCCGAAAATTTCAGTGCCTCGAAAACAACGTCCTACAAACTGGAGAAGATGGTGCGGCCGGAGGAGTTCGTTGGTTTGCGGACCGGCGGGCCTAGGAACAAGCAGCGGGTAGAAGCCTATATGCACAAGCAGGGGACGCCTTTTCATACCAGCTTGAACTTCCGTAAAATAGTATTCCAGCAAGACTATCGCCTTTAAAACAACCATCCCATATGAAAAAAAACCTGTACTTCCGCACCGTCCTCAGAAGAAAGAACGGTTTCAAGGAAACCATCTACGATCTTGCTTTCACCGTTGCCTCTGCTCCGCGCCTTCTATTGGAGCTCTTTATCAAGCAGTCTTTTGGAGAGCGCTATTTTTCGTTTTCAACCTCGGTTATCTGGACGGTCCTATTGCTGATCGTCCCAATTCCATTGGTAAGTTTGTATCAACGGGGCAGTGCAGTTCTCATGAATGAATACTCATCCTGGGCGAGTGTATTCTTTACCCATTTCCTTACCTGGTATGCTTATGCCATCGCGTTTTTTATCTTCGCCTTAAAGCGCCGGAAAGAGATCAAACGCCTTCCTTCTGTATTTGATTTCAAGCGGTTCAGTTTGTTCAACGGTATGCCAACAAAAGAGTTTCTGAAATTGTTGAACCGATGGGTGCCGCAACGTGATAAACGCATTCAGGAAATCCTTCTGGAGCCCTTGCCATTTTTTGTGGGTGGCTTCGTCTTGTGGATCTTCACGCAGCCCATTGGTCTGGTCATTCTGGTTGCCGCCATTTTCTACTCGCTCAGCTACAGTGCAGCGTATCACCGGGGCGACAATTTCGTCATGGATAAGATCGATGAGATGATTCTCAATGAAGAAATGGAAGATGCTTTTATCAATGACAGCTCGGCTGAGAATGCGCGGGGCGTCCGTTTCTACATGCGCAAACCCACTAGTGAAGCAATGCGAAGAAAAGTTGCCGATGCCTTCGTGGAAGAAGATGAGGATGTTTCGGTCGCCTTCTGATAGCCCTCAAGCAGTGCTTAGGGAAGATGTCTGATGGGTTTTGTTTAACGGGCTTTAACGGCTTTCCCAACAGTGCTTTGGGCACTGTTTATTCCTGATAGGGCAGTGGCGATAAATTCCGTTTCGCTTTGCGCATCCTGTAAAACAGGGGACTATGATCCGCATGATACAAAGCAGTTCCGCCGGTCACGCCAAAGCCTATTTTTCGGAGGCATTGGCGCAGGCGGATTATTACATCAACGACCAGGAGTTGCAGGGAAAATTCGAGGGGCGGCTGGCGGAGCGGTTAGGCATTGAAGGAGCAGCTACCAAAGAAAACTTCTTTGCCCTGGCAGAAAATATCGATCCCAGAACCGGCAAATCTTTAACACCAAGAACCAAAGAGGACAGGACGGTGGGGTATGATATCAACTTCCATTGCCCCAAATCGGTCTCTATTGTTCACGCTTTGTCTACGGACAGCCATGTCCTGGAAGCGTTTGAGAAAAGCGTTTCAGAGACCATGCAGGACATCGAAAAAGACAGCCAGACCCGGGTGCGAAAAATGGGGCAATATGACGACCGGCAAACGGGTGAACTTGCCTGGGCATCTTTCACCCACCAGACGGCAAGACCGGTAGATGACCTCACGCCTGACCCGCATCTCCACAGCCATTGCTTTGTCTTCAATGCAACCTGGGACAAGCAAGAAAAGCAATTCAAGGCGGCAAAGTTCCGCGACATCAAGCGGGATATGCCCTATTATCAAGCGCGCTTTCACAAGCGGCTATCCGACAGCCTGGTTAAACAGGGTTACCGCGTCAGGCGCACCGACACATCCTTTGAGATTGTCGGGGTGCCGCAGAATGTGATTGACCTGTTTTCCAAGCGGACAGACGCTATCGGACGCGTCGCCAAGGAAAAAGGCATTACCGATGCCAAAGAGCTGGACGCACTCGGAGCGCGGACGCGCTCCAAAAAGCAGAAGGGGTTGAGCATGGCGGACTTAAAAAATACCTGGCGTAAGCAGATCAACGACTTGGGGGATGATACAGGCAAGAAAACGGATAGCGAGCAAGCCGTTCGGTTTGCCCGCGAGCCGGAGCAGGAAGGAAGGACTGCAAAAGAATGTCTTGACCATGCCTTGGATCACTGTTTCGAACGGGCTTCCGTCATGCAGGACCGGCGGCTACTGGCAGCTTCTTACCGCTACGGTTTGGGAAGTTCTCAAGTATCTGTCGATGATATTACAGCTGAATTCGGGGCAGATGACCGGCTGATACAGGTCAAGGAACGAAGCCTGACGATGTGTACAACAAAGGAGGTATTGGCAGAAGAAAGGCGCATGGTAAGCCTGGCGCGCAGGGGCGTCGGCAAGATGACACCCCTTTACAGCAAAATGCCGTTCCTCGCCTTGCAGGGAAAGCAGGCTGATGCGGTCAGTCACCTCCTGACCTCGACCAGCCGGGTGTTCATCGTCCGCGGGGCTGCCGGTACCGGGAAAACGACGCTGATGCGTGAAGCCATCAGATTGATGGAAAACAAAGGCAAGCGCGTGACGGTGGTTGCGCCAACAGCGGAAGCGTCCCGGGGCGTTTTAAAGGAGGAAGGCTTTGAAGGGGCGGACACGGTCGCCCGATTGCTTGTCGACTCCAAGATGCAGGAAGAGCTCGAAGGGCAGGTTTTATGGGTGGATGAAGCAGGATTGTTAGGAACGGGCGATATGACCGCACTGCTTCAGCTTGCCGAACAGAAAAATGCGCGGCTGATCCTGGGCGGCGACACGAGGCAGCATGCCAGTGTCATCCGGGGAGACGCTTTGCGCATCCTCAACACGGTAGGCGGCATCCGGGCGGCTGAAGTCACCAAGATCTACCGGCAGAAAAACGTCCGATACCGGCAGGCGGTGGAAGATTTGTCGAAAGGCAATGTGCGGCAGGGTTTTGAAAAGCTGGATGGATTGGATGCCATCAAAACGATTGACCCGGCACAACCTAATGCAGAACTGGTAGAGGACTATCTCGCTGCCTTGAAAAATGGCAAGACGGCACTGGTAATATCTCCCACCCATAAGCAAGGCGATGCCGTCACAGAAGACATCCGCCAGCGGCTGCGGAAAGCGGGCACGATAGGTAAAAAGGAGGTGGCAGCCACAAGGCTGGTCAACCGCAACCTGACAGCGGCTCAGAAAGGCGACAGCCGCAATTGGGAGGTAGGCCAGGTGGTGCAGTTTAACCAGAACCTCCCCGGCGTTCAACGCGGCAGCCGGTGGACGGTTACAGACATCGAAGGTGAGACCATACTGGTTATTGACGGCAAGGGCAGGTCAGTAACCCTGCCAACCAGCAAAGCAACCCACTGCGACGTCTTTGATAAAGCGGAAATCATGCTATCCAAGGGGGATAAGATCAAGGTCACGCGCAACGGTTTCGACGAAGAAGAGAAGCGGCTGAATAATGGTCAGTTATTGGAAATAGTGTCTGTCAACAAAAAAGGCAAAATACGGCTCAAGAGCCCTTCCAGTAAGGCAGTCTACCATTTGGACAGCGAATTCGGGCATTTGGCGCACGCCCATTGCATCACGTCCCACGCGGCACAGGGAAAAACAGTGGATGAAGTATTTATCGCTCAGCCTTCTTCGACCTTCTCGGCAACAGACGCCAAACAATTCTACGTCTCAGTTTCCCGCGCACGGGAGGCTGCCCATATCTACACGGATGATAAGATCGCCTTGCTCGACCATGCGTCCGAATTGGGCGAACGGCAATCCGCGCTTGAACTGGTAAGGGGCAAGCCAGCTCATACCGATTACGTGCAGCAGCATCAGCGCGATAGCTATCCCAAGAGGGAACCGGAGCGCAGCAAGGCGCCAGACCGTCCTTCCCATACACCAACAAAAGATCGCGACTATGAACCCGAGCTATAAATGGAAATATGAGGAGATGCGCAGCAACCAGCCAGCGGATAAAGGCGAGAGTGTGCCGGAGAGGGAGGGGAGTACCTATGAGGAAGCCGGGCACATTCGCTTCCTGTGTTTTGTGTGGCTTGACGGCAGGCGTATCTTTCTCAACTACAACTACCTGATTTCAGCGGAGTATGCGCCGGAGGAGAACAGCATTAAACTCGCTTTCACCACCCATTCCGTCCTTCTGAAAGGTATCCATCTGGAGACCCTGTTCTACGACCTCATGCAGCAAAAAGCGCGGCAAATTATCTGCCGGGACGTGCGGTATAACGCAATAGAAAGCGAGAAAAATCCTGTCGTTAATACGATTGACATAGTAGAAATCACGTCGGGATAAAAGGTATCGGAAAAAGAAAAAAGCCCTTATTTATCACAAGGGCTTCGAGAATAACGGGTTATGCCTTCGGCTGCAGGGTTTGCAGATATTCGACCGCCTTCGAGGCTTCGCTTGCTGCTTTGAAAATGAACTGTTTGTTTTCTTTTAGTGCTTTCAGCCAATGGGCGATATAGGCGGCATGGTCATCATGCACAGCCGCGCAAATATCGAACTGTGCGCAGAGGAAAGCAGAGCCCAGTTCGGCGACCAGTTCTTCTATGGCATAGTCTTCATCGCCAAAGCGTTTTCCTTTGATGCGGTCGAGCCGTTTTGTACTACCGGTCCAATGGGTTAACTCATGTAGCAGGGTGAAATAATAGCTTTCTGTCGCCGAACAGGTCGTTGAAGCCTGAAAATGATCCGGCGCTGGCAGGTAAATCGTATCGGTGGAGGGACAGTAATAAGCAAGCGAGCCGCTATGAATAACGGTCGCCTCGGTATTGGTTATGAAGTCATCTACTACATTGATTTTTTCAACCAGCGATAAGGCTTCATTAGCCGGTTTGATTTGTTTAGGGTCGTATCCTGCCAGCTGGCAGCGGTTGAAGACAACGGAGGATTTCAGAAAGGGAATGTCTTTGACCTCGCCATCCACTTCCTTTTCAAAAGTGTCGCAAAAGACGATCAGGGTGCCTTTCTCGCCTTTACGGATGGATTCCTTCTTCGCCTGCCATTGTTTAAAGCTTGCCCATTCGCAGGTGGTGAATTTTTGTTCGAACATCGAAGACCAGAGCAGCAGGATATTGATGCCGTTATAGTGCCGCCCGGTCGTATAGTTACGCGGCATGGCAAAGGCGCAGCCATCATCTATCCAAGGCTTCTGCCATGGCACGGTGCCGGATTCGAGAAGACGGAGAATGGTATCTGTCGTCTGCTGGTAAATATCTTTTCGGGCTGGGTTTAAAGAAGCTGTATTGTGTTGGGTGGTGTTATCCATTGTAAAAACCTTTCCTGTTGGAGTTGAGGGTAACAGGGGATGGAACAACCGGAGCCTCAGCGACCAAACCGGGTGTTATTTTGTTTCGCGATGAATCGCTGAAAGCGAGAGGAAAATAATAATTGGTGACGGGAGCGGCTTCGGTTAATCCCCTGACTGCTACCCGCAATGCCATTCATCAGGATAAGGTGAGGATAATCCAGCACATAACACAACTGATAAACGCGGCATAAAAAGGAAGGAAGAGATTACCGTAATCCATACTTGTCCTTGCTGTCAGGAAAGGGGTGGCTGATATGCCAGGCGTTGACATCTTTATGCCCCGCATAAACGGCATTCATCGGCTTGTGCTGCAACCCGTCTTCGGTCGCAAAGAAGTCCGCCAGCAGATGGGTGGCTTTGGTGCCGGCTGTGTCGTTATCCAGCCAGGTAAAGGCGTTCCGGTAACCGTAGTTGGTGATATAGGGCAGGGCATGGCTGATAAGTGACAGGGAATGCAGGATGATGGTATCATCAGCAAACCGGTTCACCTTCTGATATGCTAAAGCGGAAAGATAATCAAAGCTGCCTTCAAAAAGGTTGATGGAACTTGGTTTTGCTACCATTCCCCTGATGAAGCTGATCGTTTTCTGTCCCGCACTGCCTTTGAAGAAAGGGTTTCGCAATTCGAAGCCATCCTCTTCGTTCTTCATGCCCAGGGCGAAAAAAGATTTGCTGCTGGTCGGATTATAAAGGAAAACCTGTACCAGATGAGGGGTTGCAACGGATAAAGGGATACGCCGTTGGGTGAGATAATTGAGCAGGGCTTTGTGCTGGATAGAGGATGTTTTTTTAACAACCAGAGAAGGCTCCTTGTCAATAAAGGTGGGTTTGTAAGCAGTGGTGATATGTGAGGTAACACCCGCCAGACGGGACAGCCAGTGCAAGGCATCTGAGATGCTGTTGGTTTCTTTTTGGCTTGCCAGATAGGCACAGGTGAAATCAACAACATTGCCGCCTTTTCCTTCCCCGAAATCATACCAGGCATTCATGGCGTTATTCACATGAAAGCTGGGTGTTCGTTCCGCGCGCAGCGGTGAGGAATACACCGCTTTGTGCCCTTTTTCCTTTACCGGCTGATAGCCGATCTTCTCCAGAATGACGGCCATTGGAATAGCCTTCGCCTCTTTAATGTTCATCGCAAATCCTTCGTTCAAGACAGGTAAGTAAAGCCAGCAAGAATTGCTTATTACTCTTTCAGCTGACTTTCCAGAAACTGGTCGAGGAAGCAGCGCCGGTAACGCACGTTGCGGCCGATCTTCAGCGGCTTCAAATCGTACCGCTTGGTGCAATCCCATACGGCAAGCGTACCGGGTGACACATTGAGATATTTAGCGGCCGTTTTACGATCAAGTAAGGGCTCATGTAAGGTAGATATATCCATGAGGAACTCCTGTAGGGTGAAGTGGTTATTTGGAGTGCGTGGGCATTTTGCTTTCGATATATGCCCTGATATCATCGACATGCCAGGCAGTGATATGCGAGCCAAGCTTGACAGATGGGGGAAAGCGCCCTGATTTAACGCCTGCCCACCAAGTCGATTTGCTGACCGGGATGTAGCGCAAAACCTGTTTGATACGGACATAGCCGGTGTCCGGCAGATGGTTGTCTGTCGTCATGTAAGCCTCATGAAATATGGTGTTCGATAAAGGTGCAGCATAGCAATATATTCCTAAGCTGTCAAGACGATTTTTTATAGTGTTAGCCATTCAACGACTAACGGGAAAAATACCCATTGATACCTGGGGTTTTTACGCTTTTAACTGGATGCTCCAACTTATAATTTCGATCTATCATTAAATCTCTTTTTATATGCGGTATATCAGTTTTGTATCGCTCCTGATATTGAGCGTCGTCTGCAATGCGCAAGTCTTGAAAAAGCAGTCTGGCGATGCCGTTATAAAGGAAGACGCAACAAACAAAGTTTATTACCGAACCTTCGTGTTGAGCGGATTAAGCGCAGCGCAGACAGTATCTGTTGCTATCACGTGCACAGATATAGAGGCGACGCTCGGTAAAGACTATAATTTTACATCACCAACAGCTTTAAACACGAAAACATTATCGTTAACAGACACAGTTATAACGGTTGGTGTCATCGTTAACACAGACAACAATGATGAAAAAGACGAACGGTTCATTTTAAGCCTAGTTTATTTAAACGCAACGGTTCCAACGGTTCTCTATGATACAATCATGATAAGAGATAAAGATTTTAAAACGAAAGGCGAACCTGACACTTCTAAATGGCAAGTGCGCATCGTTACAGGAAGCAATTTTGATTTTTTTGATGCACCTACCTTCAAAAATTATGCAGGCGATTTGAATATTTTTTTACCCGACTTATTCGGAAACGGATTTGGCTTAAATGCGGGTGTATTTAACTACCGTTATTACGATGCGGATTCGAGCGGTAACGATATTGTCACTGAGAATTATTTACTTGATGCCACTACACGGACGCTTGTGCCAGGAACGACAAAATATGTCCAAGACCTGTATTACTTGGACTCTAAAACATCTTATAACAACATAGGCGTTTATCTAAATCCGATGTACAAAATTGAAGGTATCAAGAGCAAATGGTGTGATGTTTATTTAGACCTGCATGCTGAAGTGATTTGGCGAACACAAATCATGACGCATAGCCAGAAGCCGATCAGAAAAGATACCATGACCATTACTCAAGCTGATACAGAAAGAAGCAGGGTTTTCCAAAACTATAAATCCATTAGCTCTCTTTATAACAAAACAAGTTACTTCGACAGCTATTTTGGGTTAGGGTTGCCATTCAAAGCTAACATCAAAAAAGCATTCGAGCTTTTTGTAACGCCAACATTGGGCGTGTGCGTTTTCAAAGCGACCGCTATTGATGTTTATGATGACAAAAACATCCGGTCAAGGGTTATAACCGAAAAGCAATTTACCGAACCCTTCTTCTTGACAAAGTTTCAGTTGACCACGACCGTTTCCCCGATCGACATTACTTTAGGCGGAGAATTGCGCAGTGTCTTCAACAAAAGCACATTCTTCGGCATGTATCTGGGTGCAGCCGTATCCTTAGACAAACTCAAAAGATGAATTCGCATCCTGTGAAGCACACGGGCAGTAAGGAAGCCCCGCATTGCGCGGCTTCCTGTATAAAACAGTTTTATTCGCTTTGCCAGCTTTGCAATTGCGCACGGTTGAAAACGCGGTAGAGCTTGAGAGACACAACCGTTTTAGGCATGCCATTTATTTCTTCATCGGTGGTTTCAAAGCCCGTGATCAATGTCCCTTTCTCGCCTTTGCGGATGCTTTCGTTTCGGGCTTTCCATTGCTTGAAGGTTGCCCAATCATGGGTATCAAGATGCTTGGCTTGGAATGCGTGCCACAGCAGGATCATATTCATTCCTTGATAGTCTTTTCCGGTGACCGCGTTTCTGGGTATTTCGGTCAGTTGTGCTTTAGCGTTGCCCTCTGTTTGGGCTTGTCTGCGGCTGTGAAAAGCATCCATGATTTGCTGGCTGAGTTTTTTGATTGCCGTGCTACTATCTGTTTGGTTTGTGTTATCCATTGTTTGATCTTTTCTGTTAGAGTTGACGGTAACAGGGGATAAAAAACCGGAGCCATAGAGAGCGGTGTCAAATGTTATTTTGGTTGGGCGGGTGAATCGCTGACAAGCGAGAGGAAAATAATGTTTGATAACGGGAACGGCTTCGGTTATCACCGGTTCCTACCATTCAACGCGTTCGTCAGAAAGGTTATTGAAGGAGATGATGCAAACAAATGAGAAGAGCAAAAGATGCGGTTAAAAAAATAGAACTTATCGTTGTGAGACAGCAAACGACAACTATATTAATCATGGCTAAAAAAGATGGTGATTATTTCTGAATTGTCAAAATAATCCAGCATCAGTCAATCTCCTTATTTATAAAAACACAAAAACTTTTTATGGGCATATTCCAAATAGATGAAGAACCCTGTTTTTTGATGGCAATTTAGATGGCTATGTCATTTATCCAATGGGCGCAAAGCCCTTTGAAAGACTGCTGAGCTATGTGTAAAATCATCGGATGCACAAAGATATATTCATGATTTAGAGCAGCATACTTCGGCAATCGCAATTGCACAAATTTCTGCAACTGTAATAGATTATCCTAATAATATCATCCTCGTTGTTATCAATTTCTGTGAACGTGCTAATCCGAATAACTTTAATGAACATGCGGTGGTTGAAGTGCAAGGAACGGATTTAGGTAATTTCATAACACGAAGTATAAATAGCGTGCAGATAGCGCCTTAAGGCAAATCAACCCCCCAAACTATCAATGTACCCAATCCTGTATCATTTGTTTTCGTTGCGGCAAAAACTTGTGGCGGTCATAAGCTTTATCAATATTGCTTCTTGCAAGTGCGCCAATTGCCTGTCAACAATTGCATGCTGATAATATAGACAGCAAATTTTCTTTATCACATTTTAAAAATAAAATGGACCTTAGTAGATTAATAAATTTTTTTAACTTCATATATAAATTAATACGGCCGAGCTCGAACTTAAACAGCTTTTGAAAGTCAAATAATTTAGCTTATGAAACATGATGAAGAGGAAATAAAAAAACTCCTACTGACTTCGGACGAAGATTTGTTTTTTGAACTAGGCGAAAGTATTAATGGGGAAGGATTTGGGTTATCTGACGGAGTTCGGAACAAAAAAACAATACTATCTTCTGCTAAAGATTGGTTTATCGAATTTAAAATTACAACTCGCTTACAAGTCTGCACCGAGTTGAATAACGATACATTAAAAAGTAACGATAACAAAGTTCAGATTGTATGTGTTATTGCTGATGCATTAGTCAATATCTATGGCAAAGTTAACTTTCCAATTTTGACATTAGCTACTCTTATCTTTAAAGAAGGCGTTTCAAATTTCTGTGATGGTTTATAGCAATCTTAAATCTGGTTTTCTTCGATACGATAAAATTTTAAGTGTTGGTAGTTTTTACAGTTTAGCAAAATACAGAGGATTAGATATTCCACCTATCCATCGAGAATATAAGTTGGATACTCTAAAAGATTTTCATGCTTTTTTTGAATCAGGGACTATCCCGATATTAGATGATTACAATAAAGCGTTTATCGCTGACTGGTATAATTTACTAGAGAAACATCTCATACTCTCCGAGGACAATATTAGGCAGCCTTTTGATACACTTTATTATATACTTTCCGATGAGTTAAGTCCTTTTAATGCTTGGATTACACGGGATATTCTTCTAAAGCGAACAAGAATCCATGTAAATAGATCACTCCTATATGCACTTGATGACTTCTATCTAAGAGTCGTATGCAACAAAAAATTTTTTTCATGGTTTAGTAAAACAAATTCTTGGCGCTGGCAAGGCTGCGCTTGTTTCTATCCGAGTGGATTTATAATTCCAAATATAAGATACAATGACTATTCTTTCAATGACGATGCTATCAATATAGATTTTTCTAATTTTCATTTAGGCGAATATGTTACTGTTACTGTTCCTGACAAAGAACCTTTTTTTCATGATTTAACTTCCTTTTACTCTCGCTATATCAGTGGTGCGCCACTTAAGGATCAAAGCCGAGTAGAATTGGCTCAGTTATTTGTCTTTATAAGTTTCCAATTTATTCTATTCCACGAAGAAGGACATTATTGGGAAGGTCATCTTATGTCTACTCCTAAGCAGCCAAAGTCTTTTTTGAGCTTAAGCGAAACAAATACAACTGATATCAAGAAACATTTTGACATTGATCCTGCAGTATTCAAGGTATACGAGTGGCAAGCGGATCGCAATGCTGCAAGGGATTTAGCAGATATGTTTGCGAATTTAATTATCTCAAAGGATTTTCCTTCTTTGCCCGAATATTGTCAGGATGAATATTTGTGTTGGTTAATACGAAGCTTCTTGGTGAGCATTGGTAGTGTATTTCTTTTGATGGAAAAAGCTAGGCTACTAATGAGGACTACTTCCTTATATCCATCTCCCTGTTCTAGATATTACGCAACTTTTGCTTTGTTTTTAGATAGGATTTTATCCCGAAAAGAGATAAAAGAAAGTGTTCCTAATTTAATAAATTTAATAATTACAGCTATAGAAGGTTCAATCCAAGATCTGCACATTGCTAACGTTATTGTTAATAACGAAGTTGATATTGAATTTAGTAATTCGAGTGAAAAAGAAATGCGTGACTTTTCAAAATCGGTAGGACCTAATGAAATTTTTTCAGCCCCAGCAGTAAACTTTCTAAACAATCAAAATGATATTAATGATTTTTTGTCAGCAGTGCAGCATGTATTAATTGGAGAGGAGTTGTCGCCAACCGCTTTCGATAAATGGGCTAAAGAAACAATTGCTTCGGTCAAGCTTCATGATACAATTGTTTTTCCTAGTTTAAAAGAAAATCGAAAAAGGGCGACTGCAAGTGGAAAAAGTATTTATGGCGAATAGCTTAATCTCACCCATCAATAAATACAATGAGGATAAGAAGCTTTCAGTCAATCTTACGATAGCTTATAGATGTAATCTGCCCAATCTTGCTTTATCTGTTTACGTTGAGGCAAGCATTTTGTGCGTCCATAGGCTTTATCAACGACGTTTCTTGGCAAGTGCGAGAAAATTCCAAATCATTTCTAGCGGTGCTGAATTAAATGAGGCATTATCGTAGTAAATCACTAGTTCTTGGTGGTTGAGCTTTCAATATTTTGTTCGTTTTGACTCACTTTTTTAGCATCTTGAACAATTCCTTTGAGCGTGGTGGGAATACCTTCTTTGATCTTTATACAATACCTAACAAAGTCTGGATCAAAACCTCTTGTAGAAACCCAACCAAATACATCTTTGTCGGTCAGTATAAGTACTAATTGTTGATCAAGCGCTTGTTTCGCGTAGTCAGAACCAATCATTTTTTGTTGTAGCCCAAAAAAAGTTAACTGAAGTGTTTCGAGCCAAACGAAAGCAGACCATCTTTTGCGTCGTAACTCTATTGGTTCATCGATGTTCTCACGACCCAAGCGGTCAAAAGCAATTAAATTTTCGTCTGAATGCAGAGCTATTCTATTTAACACATTGTAACCCTCAATCGCACGACTTTGAATTTCAACTTTTTTTAGTGCACTGGCTTGTCGATGAACAACATATGCGATTAACAAGGTCGCTATGATTAAGATTATTCCAATGATGGTTTGTCCAATTTCAAAAGTTGTCATTGTTGGCGAATTCATGGGTACGATTTAAAAAATTTTATTTCTGACTTTTTATTTAAGAAGCCCTCTAACACTCAACTTCTAAGGAATTTGAGAATTCAAACGTGCATATCAAAACTATTAAAATAAAAACAATCTTGAAAACTTCGGATCGTTCACAAGTCCTGTAGCTAGTTCAATTTTTAAAATCTATTATCCAAGTCTTCTTTGCCAAATGTGTTTTGAAAGAGATAGCTGCAGGCTTGGTTTGCTTGTTTCACCGCTGATGTGATGTCGATTTTGTTATCTTCCAATACTTGAATAACAGATAACCATTTAGGGATGTAAGCCGTTCGATCCAGAACCAGGTTTTGCCCAATACCAAATTTTGACAATAAGAAAGCTGATGTAAGTTCGGCCGTCAATTCTTCCAGAGCCCAATTTAGATTACCCTCAATATTGCTGCGGCGGCGGTTTAACCGCTGGGGATGACCTGTCCAATGTCCCAACTCATGAAACACGATGTGATAGTACTCGGTGATTTGAGATACATCCTCTTTTTTGAAAAATTCAACCGGGTATGACAGATAAATTGTGTCAGTTGCGCCCACATAGTAATTACCGTAGTCCTCTTTGGAGTCGGCATAGTAAATATAAGCATCCGTTGCAGAAACGAATTCTTGCACAACTTGGATGCGTTCCGAGAAAGACTTTTGTTTGATTATTGAATCACTGTGTTTATGCGATGGTTCAGCAATATTAGTTGGCAAAGAGAGTGATACACTGTCTTTGTTTTCGGACAAATTTATCCAAGAAATACAGCCTTGTATGAGTTGCTGTTTAATCATGCTGGTAAGCGATTAATCGGTCGTATCATTTAATATCATGATCATGGGTGCTCTGGATCAGATTAAAAAGTATAGGTAGATAGTCCTATCCTGTCAAGTGTTTTTTATGAAGCAATGAGCAGTTGTGAACAACTGCTCATTGAAACAAGGATGCAATCACTGAAACACTAACAGTTAAAGCTGTCTTACTTAAAAAAATCAATTCTTTCATTTTAATCAAAATTTAATTTGGCAGTTCTTAACGTTTTCTTATGTTTGAAACCTGATTGCGCCTTTTACCACTGCGACATGAGACCTTGAGAAATAGTAGCCAGTAAACCGCCATCAACCACTAACAAAAAAGAATCTTCCCGATATGCGTTTACTCCTTGTGGTGCTTCTGCTGCTATGCGGTAGCTTAGGCACATACGCCCAGCTTAACCTCTCTAATGCCCTACAGGCAACAGGTTTAGGGAAGGAAGCAACCGATGGCATTAAGTCTGTGTCCGACAAATCATTACACCTCCTGCAAAAGAAATACGACAAGCTTAATACTTCAATTGACAAGCAATCGCAGAAGATGCTTGCCCGGATGCAGAGGAAAGAGAGGAAACTCGAAAAGGGACTCAGACGAAAAGACAGCACGAAAGCAGGGGAGGTGTTTGGAGATGCAAAGAGCAAGTATGCAGCCCTCAGCGGTGAAATGAAAAAAACCTTTGATTCTGCCCAAACCTTTCCACTTAAAGAATACTTACCCGGGATCGATAGCATTCAGACCGCCCTGAACTTTCTCAAAGCAAAAGGAGCGAACCTACCAACGGACAAGCTACAGGAAATTAGCGGGGCAAGCGACAAATTACAAGGCTTGCAGGACAAGCTACAAAAAGCAAGCGATGTAGAAGCATTCGTAAAGGAGCGGGAAAGGCAACTGAAAGAACAACTACAGAATAGCGGTGTTGCCAAGGGACTCAAAAGTATCAACAAGGAAGCTTTTTATTACAGCCAGCGGCTGAGAGAGTACAAGGACTTATTGAAGAGCCCGCAGAAGATGGAGGATAAGCTGTTGAGCACGGTCAGGAACTCACACCTCTTTCAATCTTTCATGCAGAAGCATAGTTACCTGGCAAAGCTGTTTCCCACGCCACAGAATTATGGTACACCAGAAGCCCTGGCAGGTTTGCAGACAAGGGCAAGCGTACAGCAGAGTTTACAGCAGCGTTTTGGGGTATCGTCTTTTAGTGCTGATGCAGCACCTTCAGTCTCCGGCAGTTCAGGCGGAGGAGGCAACTACCTGCAACAGCAAATGCAGACTGCCCAAGGACAGCTAAGTGCCTTGAAAGATAAGATCGGTAAGCTGGGCATTGCAGGTGGCAGCAGTGATATGACGATGCCGGACTTCAAGCCAAATAGTCAGCATACGAAAAGCTTTTTGCAACGCATTGAATACGGCGTGAATGTGCAGAGTGAGCGGGCACATTCAATTGTACCTACCACCAGTGATGTTGCTTTCACCGCCGGTTATAAAATTAATGATAAAAATACAATCGGTATAGGTGCTTCCTACAAAATGGGCTGGGGTAGCGGCGGCATCAAGCGCATCAAGCTGACAAGCGAGGGCGTGGGATTAAGAAGCTATGTAGACATCAAGGCTAAAGGTTCATTTTGGCTGAGTGGTGGATATGAAATGAACTACATGCAGTCGTTCAGTAAATATGAACAACTGAAAGACTTGAGTGCGTGGCAACGGAGCGGATTGATTGGCGTTACAAAGAAATATAAGGTGAGAAAGAAAGATAACAATATTCAACTGCTATGGGATTTTCTTTCTTATCAGCAAGTACCAAAAACACCTGCGCTGAAGTTTAGGGTGGGGTTTAAATTGTAAATCTAAAGTATGAAGAAATTTACTTTGCTGGCAATAGTTTTAGCTGGCATCGCCTCCAATTTAATTGCTCAACCTGGCGATGTCACTTCACTGTCTCTTAGTGGTAATGCAGAAGCAGCAAACAGGTTATCGACAGTTCCAATAAATTATTTTACCGGTATTCCATCAATCTCAGTTCCCTTATACAATTATAGTCATCACAATGGTCTTAATTTAGACGTATCACTCAGCTATTTTGCCGGCGGAACTAAAGTAAGCGAACAATCTTCTACAGTTGGACTTAACTGGTATTTAAATGCGGGTGGAGTAATTACTCGTCAAGTACGTGGAATGCCCGATGATATTAATGCCAATGGCTTCATGTATTCTTCGGCTCTTCCCGCTGATTACAGAGCGAATGGTACCAAATATTATTACGACACGTTGGATGCAGAACAGGATGTTTATCAATTCAATTTTAACGGCAGATCCGGTAAATTTTATATAGGAAAGAATAAGCAAATTGTAATTGTCCCTCTATCAAAGCTCAAAATAAAATATACTACAACAGCCGGTACGAATACGCCTATTAATTCATTTACCATTACTACAGAAGATGGAAGCAAATATATCTTCAGTGAACTTGAAACGCAAAATAGGACAAATTATGGAGGCGGAGGTTTCAATGGTATTACTTATACTACGGCTTGGTACTTAAGCCAGTTAAGGAGTCCCATGGGAACTGATACAATTAAATTTACCTACAATTCTGTTGTGGACACCTTGGACGCTGATATCAATGGCATTATCAGTAATCGTGTTGGATACGTAAATGGAGGAGTTCTTATAAAGGAGAGTGCAGTAGCCTCAGATTACATTTGTACCAACAAAAAAATTGCCTCAATTATTTTTCCAGATAAAAAGAATATATCTTTTATCTATGATAAGATTAATCGGTATGACGGTAAAGATTCATGTTTGCAAAGGATTGAAATTGGGGATAGCGTGCTTCGTTACGGCTATGTATTTAATATGGGTACCGGCGAGCTTTACAAACCTAGATTATCGGGAATCGATTATTTTACAACAAAAGCAATAAAAGCTTATTATAAATTCGGTTATACGCTTCCATTGTTTCCAAACTCGGATAACAATTTTAATAACAGAAGAGATCATTGGGGATATTACAATGACGTCGACAACAGTAATAAAAAGTATCCTACTGTAAGCGGCATTTATACTGGTGCTAACCGAACAGCTACTACTGCTTCTGTCGCTGGCAGTTTAAGCTCGATTGTAAACGCTAATGGTGGTGTGACTTACTACTCTTTCGAACCCAATGATATTGTCTTATATTCAACATCGTCTCAAAACGTTTCCATCAATGGGCTAAGTGCGTCTACCACAACAAATGTTTCCTTTGCTCAAGTTGTGGGGAATCAAAACAGCATTACACTAGCCTTGGACAATTCGATTTCACGAGCTGGATCAAATCCATTTTCCGGCTCCTGTGCTCTGAACTGCAAAGTGACCAGTGTAGATGGTCTTACTACTTACTCTACCTTCTCAACAAATCTTAACCAGTTGTTTTATACAGGCAGTTTGGTTTGGAGTTTTACCATTGGAAACGGCAATTATAAATTATCTACGACGCTGACGGGCTGTTCTAGCGCATTATCTACAGCGCCTGTAAATTTTTCTTGGCAAAATCAGACAGGTGCAGGCAGATCAGCCTTCAGCGCCGGTATAAGAATTAGACGCATTGTGCACTTTGATAATTCTATGGGTAAGGAGCAGTATGATACGTTGGCAAGCTACACTTATGAAACGGTTGATAACAAAAGCTCCGGTTTTTTAAGCACCTTTCCCAAATATGATTATCCCTACACTGAAACTGTCGTAAACGGCAGTACAACAACAACAAATTACACGGCAATCTCAAGTGACCCGTCTAATATATTAAATTCCATGCAAGGAAGCGCAGTGGGGTATAGTCGTGTTGTGGTGACCAGAGGAAATCCATCTCATAACAGTGGCAAGGAAGTTTATGAATTTACTGATCTCTATGATGCCAACTCTAACGCTATACCTCCTGTTTTTCCATTTGCACCTATTACTCAAAGAGATTGGGTAATAGGTCTTCCAAAGAGGGTTGCTGTCTATGATGCCAGCGGAACTTTATTAAAAACAACAACAAATACTTATTCTAATGCTTTCAATACTTACACTACGGCAGATTTTCAGTCTTTGAGATTAGGCAGGATTTCCTGTACTTATTTTGGTAATCCAAATACATATGGAACACCGAAAACAGAGACATTTCTAGGGCAATATTATTATCCGGAAAGTGGCAGATCTGATTTAACCACAACAATTGACTCTCTTTATCATCCTGACGGCTCTTTACAAGTTTCTAAAAAAACGATTCAGTACGATACCAATTATAATCCTATCAAAGTTATATCTCCCTACAATAATACAAGGGGACTTACATTAGAGCAACAGGTATATTATCCTTATCATTATACGATAGGAGGAGCCATAGGCAAATTAAGAGACAGCAGTATTTTTACTCCTGTTTCGACGGAAAACTGGATCACCGGTGATGCGAATCCAAGGATGATTTCAGCATCTATCACCGATTATCAACAGCTTCAAACCGGTGAAATAAAGCCTTTAACTCAATATAACTTACAGTCAAATGCACCGGTCGCTCAAGGTGTGATTGGAAATTTCAATCCTGCCTCTTTAGTTCGAAATGCAACGTATTTAAAAGCGAAACAAAGTTTTACTGTTTACGATAGTGATGGCAATTTAGTAGAAACAAAAAATGCAGTATCTAACCAAAGTAATTCTGTAATTATGGACTATAATAATGAATTGCCGATTGCCCAAATCACTAATGCAAAGTATTCTGATGTTGCGTATACAAGTTTTGAATCGGATGGTTCAGGAAACTGGACGATTTCTAGCAGCGCCCGGGATTATACAACTAATGTCACAGGCAAAGCATGTTATAATCTTTCTAATGGTAGTATTATTAAGTCTGGATTAAATGGTGCTACTTCTTACATCGTATCGGTATGGTGTAAGAGTGGTGCTGTCGTTGGCTTTAATGGACAAGGCATTCAGCTTTACTCGCAGCGGAGCGATGGTTGGGGGCTTTATTTAATGACCCTTTCAGGTATCACTTCAGTCACAATAGCAGGAAGTGGACTGATAGACGAATTAAGATTATACCCTAAAGATGCTAATATGGTTACCTCTACATATGAGCCAATGATTGGTGTAACCAGCAGTGCAGATGCGAATAACACTCTTACTTACAAACTATATGATGAATTTAATCGCACCAAGTTGTTATTGGATAAAGACAAGAACATCCTGAAAAAATATAATTATTCGGATTCGATAACCTATACGTCAACAGCTCCGAACTGGCAAACCACGCATAGCGAATGTCTCTCGGGCATTGGACAATTGCAAGAAAAGCAAACAGATATCAACCCAATCAGCGATTCGTATAAAGATACAAGAACTATCGTGATAACTGATTGTGCTACCTGCCCTCCGGCCTGTCCAATTAACAACCCGGCATACAAACTCATGAATTGTACGTGCGAATCGGGCACCCGCTATAATATTTCTACGGTCCAGAACAAGATTAATGGGGTTTGGAAGTGGGTGTGTACTTTCAAATATTGTTTCAGCGATGGCTCTTCGAGCTCAAACTTGACAGAGAACAATGATACTCCGTGCTCAATTTCAACTTCACCTTGTAATCAAAACTAAATACTAACACCCATGGAAAGTTACTTTATAAAATCATTCCTCCTATTTTTCAGCAGTCTTTATACTCTCCATTTTACGACTAATGATGGAGTTGATACGAGTATGAGTGCTTATCAAGGCAAGAAAATGCTGATCGTCAATATTGCAACTGGCTCCGAAAAGGCAGATCAGCTTGCCCAACTGCAGGAGTTACATGAGCAGTATCATGATCGGCTGACGATCATTTGTTTTCCGAGTAACAGCTTTGGAAACGAACCTCGTGAAGACAGCGACATTAAGCAATTTTGTGACAGCGCTTATCATCCTGAATTTACAATTGCAGAAAAAGGATCGGTAACAGGAGCAAATAGTCAACCCATATATAGCTGGCTGGGAAACCAAAGTGAAAACGGTGTATTAGAGGGTGACATTATTGGAGATTATCAGAAATTCCTGATTGATGAGGATGGCTCTATTATCGGCGTTTTTGCTCCTACGGTTAGTCCACTCGATAGTTCAATTATCAATGCAATCGTCAATTAATTGGAGCACTAGCTAAATTCTAATATATGCGTTATCAGTATAAGTACCTGCCCCTTTTCCTGATTGTTTTCCTGTTATGCTTTCAGAGAATAGCCGCTCAAACAAACATACCCACAACGGCTACTGCACCGGCAGTTGCGTCTGCCCTCCGGCTGCCGTCAGATTATTCTCAGATTCCAAGTAACTACTTGCGTGAATTTGCACCTCAAATACCTGTAACAGATTCGGCTCAGGTTAATATGAGCGCGTTACCTGAAAATATACTTATCAGGACTGATTATATCGATTTGTTTGGAAGGAAGATTCAAAGTGTGGCTAAGCAAGCATCTCCCTTAAAAAATGATGTTGTTGCGCCATATCTTTTTGATGAGTTGGGAAGGAATCCACTTAACTACCTGCCCTTTATTTCGCAGTCAGACAATTATAATGACGGCACTTTCAAAAAAAATGCTTTCTATCAGGATTCTGTTTTTTACAAAGGGTTGTTTCCAAATGAACAAATTAATTACGGTATCACCCAATTTGATAATTCACCCTTTAATATCGCTATAAAAACAACTGCACCTGGTAATAGCTGGACAGGGGCTGGTGTTGGCATTAGCTACACACACAGAAGCAATACTGCCAGCGACAGCGTAAGGTTGTGGACCATTGCGATCTCGACTGAAGACGATGTTCCCACTACTTCAGCAGTGTACAGTGCCGGAACGCTTACCGTACAGCAGGCGACAGACGAAAGAGGAAACAAGTCTGTTGTTTATACCGATGAGTTGGGAAGAGAGATACTCACCAAAACACAGCTTTCTGCCAGTCCTTCCACCGGGCATGCTGGCTGGCTATGTACCTATTACGTGTACGATGAAATGAACCATTTGCGGATGGTAATTCCACCTAAAGCAGTAGAAGCTTTAAATACTTCATCAATTAACTGGAATTCCAACGGTTATGCAACTCCCTATATTGGAGTCATGTGTTATTTTTATTGGTATAACTCTCTTGGGCAACTGTTAATGAAAAATGTGCCTGGCAAAGGAAAGATGTACCTGGCTTATGATTTACAAAGCCGTCTCGTGATGACACAGGATGCCAACCTGCGTTCTTCTTCGCAATGGACATTTTTGAAGTATGACGGGGAGAACCGGATTGCACAGTCAGGCATTATTACCATGGGAGGGATGACGGCAGCCCAAGTACAAACGGCAGCCGCAGCAATAACTAATTATCCTACCCTGACAGGCACCTACACCATTACCGGTGAAACATATTATGACGATTATAGCTGGACCAACGCCGGAACACCAAACGGCAATTTAATTAGCACTAACATTAACAGCACCAATTTCTTTACTACTTACAATACCAGCCCGGAATATGCGCAACCTGTAACGCAAAGCTACCGGGTGAGAGGCGCGGCTACCGGCACTAAGAAATTGGTGCTGGGTACAAGCACTTACCTTTATACCGCAATCCTGTACGACGACAACGGCAGAACGATACAAATTAAACAAACTAATTATACCAGTGGCACCGATGTGGCAACACTGCAATATTCATTTTCCGGGAGGGTACTGCGCAGCCACCTGCAGCACCAGAAAGCGGGAAACACGATGCAAAACCATACGCTCTTAACCAAGTATACCTATGACCATACCGGGCGGCTAAAAACGATTACCAAGAACATAGACGGTACGGGCGATAAAACCATAGCACAAACGGCTTATAATGAACTTGGACAAGCCAGCAGCAAAACCTTAGGCAGCTCTGTAGAAACCCAGGCTTTTTCCTATAACATCCGCGGCTGGCTCACCGGCATCAATAAAGGATACGTAGAGACGGTAAACAGCACCAACTACTGGGGCGAGGAACTGTTTTATAATTATGGATTTACCACGGCGCAACTGAACGGTAATATAGCAGGTGCAAAATGGCGCAGCAAGGGCGATGGCATACAGCGCGCTTATGGTTATGGCTACGACAATACCAACCGGCTGCTTACTGCCGATTTTACGCAGCAGAATAGCGGCTCTACTTTATGGACGCAGGATAAAATGGATTTCAGCGTAAGCGGTGTAGGGTATGACGGCAACGGCAATATCACTGCTATGAAGCAGCGCGGCGTGGCTATTAATAAACCGGTGACGATTGATTCGCTCGCCTATACTTACCTGCCCAACAGTAACCAGCTACAGAAGGTGAGCGATGGCATTGCCGATGCCAGCCCCTGGGGCGATTTTAAAGATACTTCTTCTGCAGCAGACGATTATGCCTACGATGTAAACGGCAACATTGCGAAAGACTATAACAAGCACATCCATACCGGCACCGGCGCCAACGGCACTACTTACAATATCCTCGACAAGCCCGACAACATTACCGTGAATGGTAAAGGCACTATTGCCTATGTCTATGATGCGGGCGGCGCCCTGCTGCAAAAAACGGTAACGGATACGCGAACGGGAATAAAAAAAGTAATTACGTATGTGGCGGGCTTTGTGTATCAAAAGACACTGCCGCAGACGGGCAATGCTTCCACTACGCCCGACACGCTGCAATACCTTTTGCACGAAGAAGGAAGAATACGCTGGTCGGTAACGCAGGCGACTCCTTCGGGCGCTTTCGTGTACGATTATTTTTTGAAAGACCACCAGGGCAATGTGCGCAGCATTGTTACGGAAGAAACCCGAACTGACACTTACCCGACAGCTTCGCTGGAGACTGCTACCTTAGCTACAGAGAAAAACTACTATACCAATTTAGATGCGGGCAGAACAGACCGGACCAACGTAGCCGGCTATCCCACTAATGATACTTACACCAGCCCAAACACGTTTGTGCAGAAACTGAACGGCAGCGGCACCAAGGTGGGCGCCGGCATCCTGCTAAAGGTAATGGCGGGCGATAGGATAAACGTACACACCAGCAGTTGGTACGCCTCCGGCAGCCCGGCACCGGGTGCGCCCGTAAGCCCATTAACTGACCTCATTACTATGCTCACCAATTCGCTGCCTTTTGCTTCGGGCAGCAAGATGACGACGGCACAACTTACCACCTCAACACTTTCACCTTCGGTAAGCGGTTTTCTTTTTAACCGCGATGCCTCCAACATTGGTACGCAGCCGAAAGCTTACCTGAATGTGGTGCTGCTGGACGAGCAGCTGAATCCAGTGATCACCTCGGATGGCAATAATAGCTATTTCGAGCAGGCAGGGGCAGCGGGCGGCACCAGTGTAAAGCAATACAATATCAGCAGCCGTTTGATGACCAAGAGCGGCTACCTGTATGTATATGTAAGCAACGAGACGCCCAACATTGATGTGTATTGGGATAACCTGCAAGTAACTCAGGTACGCGGAAAGCTGCTAAGCGAGGAAGGCTACTATCCTTTCGGTTTAGCCATGAATGCCTTAAGTTCCCATGCTGGTACCGTTACCTCTAATGCTTACAAATACAATGGCGGTACGGAACTAACGGAAGACTTAGACGTTGACTATTACGAGACTTTTATGCGCCAGTACGATGCACAGACAGGAAGATTTACAGGCGTGGATGCCTTGAGCGAAAAGACAATTAACTTATCTCCGTATCATTACAGTGGCAATAATCCGGTGCTGTTCAATGATCCGAGCGGTATGCTGCTTACAGTGGCACAAATGAACTATGCCCGCCATGCTGCTTTAGACCCATATGGGCAATTGATGAACGGCTATAATCCTGCAATGGAAGACTATGCCTACAGTGACTTTTTAAATGAAAGCTCAGGAACAGGTGGAGGAGGGAGCTTTGGAGGCGTAAGTTCGGGAGACTGGGGGATGAGCTTTAGTGGTAGTTACGCCAGCCAAGCATTCAGAGCTATCCAGGGCGTTTATAATAATGGTGGTGATAATATTACTCTTGGTATTGATGGCGGCAGAGTTGGCTACTGGCAAGGGTATTTCAGAGGAACTGGTGACTTCTCTAACGGATTGGAAAGAGTGGAACTTGGACAGACGTTTATGGCGTTTGATAATGGGGGAGATGGTGGGGGTAACGGAAACTCAAGCACTGGACTCGTCTATAAAGTACTTTGTGGAGCATATAATTGGAAAACAACTGGTGCAGCATATACTGCTCAAATATATGGTTTAAACGTCTTCTACGACAATCAAAGGACTTCTCAGAAGATAACATTTTCTTTGTCGCCAGCTTGTGTAACAATACCCAAACGTTATTCTAAAGATTCCAAAAGCACTTATGAAGTCGATAATGCGTTCAATGATGCATTCAATTACGCTATACGTTCTGTTTTGGATGAACTCAACAGTTTACCACCTGGCTATACTTTATCAGATTGGCAGGCAAGAACAATGTTTCTGCCTGAATTAAGATCTTACCTTAATCAGCATTATCCAGGTAGTGTCTTTGCAGCAGACGATGGATGTAGCGGAAGCGGGATTCCAGCAAGCTATGCAAAATTTTGTTTTCCTTAATGAGCATCCATAATGAAACTAAGTTTTTTATTTGTACCTATTTTACTTTTTATTATAATGAATGATTCTATAGGCCAATCAAGCGTTTTAGAAACCTCTATCAATCAGATGTACTTAAATGTATATACTGATAGTCCCGAGCAGAACGTAAAGAAGTTTATGGACAAATATGTCCCAAGTTTTTACAGAAACAAAACTCAAGGAGGCTGGGTTGCATATCCTGATACAATCCCAATTTTTACGTTGGAAGTACATTCTTTGATCTTTGAAAAACACCCATTTTTTGACGGAAAGTATAATTACGGGGTATTTACAATTAAAACAAAATCAGAAAATGACTCAGCATCCTTACGCGATGTCCAAGTGTTTTTCTGTTACGATAGTGAGTCAAAGGCGTTAGACGATTACAATAAACTTTTTAATAAATTCAATCAATTCGAAAATGAGCATTTTGTTACCAACGAAGGACTTAAAAGAGTCGAATTTAATTTCAGTACGATTAAAAAGGTGAAAAAAAAAGTTACAATAGCACTCACTCATGATATCTTAAGTGGAGAGTATAAGATCACCTTCTTAGATGGTGAAGTTTCTTATCGAATGAAAAAATAATCTTCGTTAATCGTGATTGTCTAAGGCGTAGTAGATGTGCATACCAGTGCTGTTATATCCCCATAAGTTTTAATTCTATAATATCTAAAAGCCCACTACAATCTGAATAATTGCGGTATCATTCAATGACCCGAATGGTAATTGCTGACACTGGCAAAGATGAACCATGATCGCCATGCTGCTCTAGGCCAATATGGGCAAGTGATGAATGTCTATATCTAATGAAAAAATACACAAACTCCTTTCTTCATATCAATTAAAAACCGAAATCAAAAGTAGCGTAGAGAGAATGCAGATTTTCTTTCCACCTAAAGCTCCTAATGACGAAAGCGAATAGAGCAATAGTCTAGAGAGTGAATAGCAATATGATATCAAAAACTAGGCAGAGATATACTTTTATGTGCTATTAGAACATTAAAGTATATCTCTAGGCTTTTTCTGCAAGTTATTAACCAAAGTCAGGTTCTAAGCTTTCTTCAAAGTCAGAATCGCATCAGAACCTACTACACTTTATCAATGTAGTCTGCCCAATCTTGCATCATCTGTTTTCGTTGTGGCAGAAACTTGGCTCGGTCATAAGCCTTATCAATATTACTTCTTGGCAAATGCGCCAGTTGCCGGTCAACAACTTCATGCTGATAGCCTAACTTCTCTTTAATGGCGCTCATGGCAAGGGAACGGAACCCATGTCCAGTCATTTTCCCCCTGTAACCTAACCGCTTTAAGCCTCCTAAGATTGTGCAATTGCTTATAGTTGGTTTACGGCTTGAAATACTAGGAAAGAGATACGTTTTCGACCCGTTCAGCCCTTTTAGGGTAGATAATAAATGAAGTGTTTGTTCTGCTAACGGAACAACATGCGGCTCGCGCATTTTCATTCTATGTGCTGGTATCTGCCATACAGCTTTTTTCAAATCAAATTCATCCCAAGTGGCTTCGATAAGTTCGCTGGTCCGAACGAAAGTCAGCATCAACATTTTAATGCCAATAATTGTTTGTTTATATAAGCGAGCCTCATTCCGATCTATGGCTTTTATCAATTTTGGTAGCTCGTCAACCTCAATCGAAGCATAGTGTTTACGGACAAACTTTTTTAAAGAGCCTTTGAGATCTCTTGTCATGTCAGTTTCTGCTCTGCCGGTGACAACAGCATAGCGGAATACCTGACCTATCATTTGCAAAGCGCGCCGCGCCATTTCCTGCGCTCCGCGGTCTTCAATCTTTTCTAAGCAAGCATGAATGATCGGGGGTGTTATGATTGTGATTGGCAAATTGCCGATTTCTGGGAAAACTTCTTTTTCCAAACGATAAAGGATGTTGTTTGCATGACTTTGACACCAAGTTTTATAGTGTTTTGTATGCCATTCGCGCGCAATAAGCTCGAAAGTGTCAGCAGCTTTAAGCTTCGCTTGTCGTTTTTCTTCCTGTCTTTCTAGAGAAGGGTCAATAAACTTTTCTACAGATTTCTTTGCCTTATCCCGTTTGTCTCTTGCTTCTTGCAAAGATGTCAAAGGATAAGCGCCCAAGGACAAACGTTTCTCTTTGTTGTGGATGCGATACTTGAATCGCCAAAGACGTGTTCCGTTTGGTGTGATTTCGAGATACAAACCTCCACTATCAAATATCTTATATGCTTTTTCTTTTGGTTTAGCATTGCGGCATGCAATGTCACTAAGAGACATGGAAAACTAACCTTTCTGTTTGGGGGCAAGTGATTATGCAAGTGAAAAACTTGCCCCCAAAAAAGCCCTAAAATCGAGTGGATTTATTCCTACTGCGTTGGACTTGCTTAAAGTATCAAAGCACGATAACCTAAGAAAATCAAGGTTTTTTTGCACTTTATCGGACTAGGAAAATAAGGACAGTGGTGCCGGATGTCGGATTTGAATTGATTAAATAAGATATTGATTTTAATAATATCCCTAACAATGATTTTTGCAGATGCCCCCAAGTATGCCCCCAAAAAACGGTGGCTCTACCTTCAGGAGCTTAAATTGTTACGTTCGAATACCGACAATAGACTCGAACGCTCGACCTCACAAGAATGAATAACATTTGTACTTACAGCGCCTTGCTCATAGTAGCTGTTTCTTGTCTACTTGATCATTACAAAGAAAACGTTATCGACATTATAACTCATTATATGCTTAAATATGAGTTATAACTCAGAGATTTATTACTCATGACTTGGAATTGGCAACAGCCGTGAAAAAAACTATTCTTTCTAAAAAGCCATCTTTTATCTGCTTGTCAAACAGATATTTTTACAAATTTGTCGCGATTTTTAACCAAATGATCTTTGCGCAACAATCGCGACATAAAACTAATAAATTTGTCGCGATTTATTGATTTCGCGACAAAAAAGGTGTCTAATTGTCGCGAAACCTGAATGGCGACAGAATGAAAACGAATCAAGAAAGCATGAAACAAAAGTCAAAGGCAGTTGTAGATGCCTTATCTCTATTGGGTGGTATTGGTACATTAGATGACATTCAAAAAGTTATCATTAGCGAACAAGACAAGCGAACATTGCAGCGACGCTTAAAGGAGCTCGTTAGAGAAGATGTAGTTAGAGTATCTGGTAGAGGACGAGCAACAAAATATAGCCTTCAGGTCAAACCTGAATCTGCGATTGAACGAGCAGATACACCATCTGAATTTATTGAAGCGAAATCTGTCATTCCTTTATCGAATGCAGCAAGGGTGATAGAAGGAGCAGTTTCGCAGCCAATACAAAAGCGAAAACCGATTGGCTACAACCGAGAGTTTCTGGATTCTTACAAACCGAATGTAAGTAGTTACCTTACAAGAGCAGACAAAGAAAGACTGACAAAAGTTGGTATAACAGGCTTTGAAAATGCACTTGGTGGGACCTATGCAAAAGAAATTCTTCAGCGGCTGTTAATTGATTTGGCTTGGAACTCAAGCCGTCTTGAAGGAAACACATATTCATTGCTCGATACGCAACTGTTACTTGATAATGGAGTTCCGGCAAAAAACAAATCAGCATCTGAAGCGCAAATGATCTTAAATCATAAGGATGCAATTGAATTTATCGTACAAAGCAGTGAGGATATCTGGTTTAATACTTATACCATTCTAAATCTCCATGCCTTACTTTCAAATAACTTACTGCCTAATCCGGCTGCTTCCGGGCGTCTTCGTAAGCATGGTGTAGGTATCGGCGGTTCGGTATACACGCCGGTTGCAGTACCTCAACTGATACAAGAGTTATTTGAAGTAATCCTGCAGAAAGCGTCGGAAATAAAAGATCCTTTTGAACAGTCATTTTTTGTCATGGTGCAGTTGCCATACCTGCAACCTTTTGATGACGTGAATAAGCGCGTTTCAAGGCTTGCAGCAAACATACCTCTGAACAAAAAAAATCTTGCGCCATTATCTTTTACCGAGGTGCCGCAACAAATTTATATCAATGGATTTCTTGGTGTTTATGAGTTGAATGAAGTAGAGCTCTTAAAGGAAGTCTATATATGGGCTTATGAGCGTTCTGCTCAGCAATACGCTGTCCAAAGACAGTCCATAGGCGAGCCAGATTTATTTCGTGTCAGATACAGAAATGAAATTCGTGATCTAATAAAAGATGTTATTGTCAATGTAATGTCTAAAGACTTGGCTGCAAAGTTTATTCAGGAGAGAAAAGTACAACTGCCAATAGAGGATCAGGCTAAGTTTACAAATACTGTTGAAAGCGAGTTGCTAAACCTTCATGTAGGAAATTTTGCGCGTTATTATATAAGCCCTTCGGAATTTAAAAAATGGCAGGAAGTATGGCATAGTTGAGATAGAATAAGGCAACTTCACCGTCGATAACTAAAAATGGCAGTCACGTATGATATAATTGAAAAGATATTTAATCAATCACTCATAACCTGAATGATTTCGCGACCTTTAATCACATATCCGTAAGATACTGATCAATAGCAGCATTGACAATCAACCATCCGCTCATCACTTTTCCAAGGAATCATTAGTTCAGTCAAACAAAACCACTCTCAACTATTCATACCTTTTTTATACTTTTAATTCGCTTGTCGCCCAACTTGAATTTCTTGTTATTTATTTCAATTTCCAGTTCAAGAGCAAATTTGATTGGAGTTATGTAGGAAAGACTGCCGCCGGTTTCTTCTAAATCATAACCGGACGAATTGACACCTAATACATACGCTCCTTTCATGACAGGTCCGCCGCTGGCACCACCAAGGATTTGCATGCTGCTTTCAATCACTTCATACGGGTAAAATGTTAAGTCGCGATAAGGTAAGACGTTGAGGATTTTACCTTCAAACCAATCGCCTTGGAAATTACCCCATTGCTCTCCGTTTTCATTTTCGATTGTTGATTTTGGATATGCAAACGTTTGAATTTTATCATTGGCTTCGGGTTCATTTTCTAAAATCTGCAAAACAGATTTCGGAAATCGACGTTCATATATTCATTACCAAGAAGAGCATCCTGCCTTAACAATCCAAAGCAAATATCTGCCGTGGGATGGGGAAAAGATTTATCCAGATATCTTGTGTAGTGCTTACCCTCTTGCGTAATGATAGCGAAGAATGGATTTATTTGGTTTCCGTCATTGTCGTATAACACATGTTTCGCAGTCAGGAAACCACCAAACACATTGATAAAAAATCCTGTCTCTAAAAATCTATACGCTTTGGTTTTCGGGTCTCCGGTGAGAATAGGGAATATAGGTTCGATGGGGTGTACAGGCTGCCCTTCTTTGCCGGTAAAATATTTCATAATTTCGCAACTGATTTTAGCATACCTTATATTGCAGATAAGCGATTGACTGATGGTGAAAGGTACATACCGATTCATTTTCCCGTTCTATGAATTATCATCACTATCATTATATTTAAGGTATTTATCCAGCGCAGTTTTGGAATTCGAAATCAACAGTTTGATTTTAGAATAAAAAACACCCTGATTGATAAATTCAATCAATTCCAATTCTGCCGGTTCAAATTTTGGTTCCATATTCATTGCACAAACTGTCAAAGGTGTACCTTCAAAAAAAGGCGAAATTTCGAGGCAATATTCAGGAGTCAAAACATAATAAATAATTGAGGAACTATTCAGTTCCATTACATGGTGAAAAGGTTTGTCTTTTGCAAACACAGGATGAAGATTCGGCGAAAAACCAGGATTGTCGTTTGTACAGAAAGGTAACCCAGGCAACGATTTCAACACTCTCCAATACTTCGCGTTGATTACATTGAAATGGGTCTTCATCATCTCATTGGCTTGGTCTAAATCTGAAAATGAATTCAAATGAATTTCTTTCGCTTTAGTCCTGATATAATCTTCGCTTTGAATCATTTCTTCAGCAGTTAAAGTTCTCTTACCGAGCCCGTTCTTGATATCGCGATACCATCGCATAAATTGCTCGTTGTTTTTTCTCAAGAAAGGACTTCTGAGTTTTGAAATGTATAGCCATATCATCAGATCTTCTACTGTCTTACGGGACAGAGGCTGTTCTTTTCGGATCTCTTTTATTATCTCTTCATACATGGGTTCAAAACCGGAGCCCAGAACATCTTCAATTGAGAAGGGATCAGCGAGCCGGTGGTCATTATAATATTTCTTCGCTTTAAAAACTGAATCATTGAGCCCTTTTCTTTGCGGCTTCTGATTGTATGGGTTGGAAAAATCTATGGAGTAGACAAAACTTTTGTTTTCTGCCTCGTCTATTTGGAAATGCTTTAGATAAACCCGCGGGATAATGTGCTGTTCAATTTTTTTAGTCACTGAATGTTTTTATGAGAGTGAGCAAAATTTCAATACTGTTCATTGAAATCAGCCTATATAATACTGGTACCAGCAGCATTAAAGAATTTAGAATCGTGTACAGGATTGCGGGCTCTTCATCTGGATTGTTTGTAGTAAAGTGTATCAAGAAAAGCTGCTCTCGCATTCCAGATACGCCTTTCAACTTCATTTCGCGGCGGAGGGTGCTGCCACCATTGGCTATCATAAATCCGCTCTATAATATCATCCCAATATCTTTCATAGTTCATATCCCTTTGAAGTATACCAAAATCGCGACACAAGCCTGATTTATTTTGAGCATCGTAACATACAAATACATCAGGTCGCTTCATCATCAGTAAACGTGATGCAGTGCTAATGTTATTAGCTTTTTCAAGATGCGTGTTTAAAAAAACCTTGGTGTAACAGCTTACAAAACTTTCATAGTGCTTTTTTTTGATTTTTCCTGATCCCGGAATCTGGTCAAGTGCCTTAGATAAATTGGTATCTTTCGAAATCACTTTATTTTTAAAAATACCAGCTCCCTGCATGCTTCCGAAGTAGCCCCAGTATTCAGCCCCTTCGATAGATAACTTGTTAGGCATGCCGGCAATAAATTTCCGTTCTTCTTCATGCATTTGATTGAAATGCTGTACTGTTGAGAATAAGTTATTTGCGATCTCTATTACTTTCAGCCGTCGATGAACACCGTGGGTTTTATCATCTACAACTAAATCTGCAAACTCGTTCCATGTCATGGATGTCAGTAAAGTATCAAGAGCTGGCTTAAATTTTTCCTTTGTTTCGCCATATCTGCCCGACAGGCTTTTGATCTTAGGCTGTCGCATTTCCCAGGCTGCCAAATACCTTCCATACTTTTCTTCGGTAAATAATTCCCCTTTGCTCCATAGCGTACTGATGTAATCTTTCGCCTGCTTGTATATTTTTTTTGAATTGTTATCATCTTTTGAAATCAGAACAGAAGCTTCCTCGTTTCTGGTGAAAGCGCCGTTTGTAAAATTGGGGCTTCCCGCCAATAACTCCCAGTCAATACTGCTATTTGCAAACAAGTAAAGTTTGGGATGAAAAGTTCCATCTGCCTGTAATATATAGCGCACTTGTTCGTTGGCAAGAAAAGTTTCAATGAATTTAGGATGCGTCTGATAGAAATGGATGCCAACAGCAATCTTTTTGATGTTTGGTGCTGATAGCCGAAGCTGATCAAAAGCTTTGGTATAAACGCCGGCCCAGGCTGTAACCCAGTAATAAGAATCGTATTGTTTCAATAACCGTAGAAATTCCGCTTCCAGTTCATTATGATTCGTAATAAGCTTCATGGCAGCTTTAAAGTTTAAATTTGTTGAAATGGCTGCATGCTGTATCAGGAATTTTCCGTAGGTCTAATGTTATAACTGACATGGCATTGCACTTTTATTGAAATCAAAAACTCATGTCTGCATAAGGCACATCACACAATTCAGACACCGAATGGACTAATCTGCAAAAGTTTTCAATTTCGGATATTTTGCAAGTCCCAAATTTTCATTGCAGCAGCTATTATTTTTTGCTTTCGCTTTTCGATGGCTGTTTTATCCCAAACAGGAATATTCTTATCGCTAACAAAACTTACAATCTCTTTTTGTTGGTTCAGCAGGTTTGCTTCCCCATATGATGAGAGCTTACTTGCAAACGAATCATTCCCAATTTTTATATTGTGATTTCTGGATATCAGCATCAGGTTGCCAATACAATTAAGCCATCCGCCCGAAGCGATGCCTTCATTCGCATCATTTTCATCTTTATAGATTCCATAACCGTTTTCAGTGGGATTGTTATCGGTGGGCGTTTGCGGAGCTATGTGCTCAATATTTTCATGGCTTATCAGTTCATCAAAAGACACTTTATGAGGCATGGGATGGTGGTCATCGGCCAGATACATCTCGTACTTCCAAAGGACGTAGTTATCCACACGGCTTTTGTAAAAATATCCTCCTAAGTAACTGAACAAAGCTTGGTCATTCCAATATGACCACCACGGGTCATTATTGATATTCCAGATAATCGTTTCAATATTTTTTTCAGCTTCTTCAATGTCAATCAAATGACTTAGATAACGGTTAAGTCTTGACTCAATCTCTGCCCTTCCTCCCCGCAGCAGATACCTGAAAGTAATATTCTCCAGCAACCTGATAAAGCGATTTTTAACAGCGTCAGAGGCATTGATTTGGTAGAGTTTGATGATGAATGGATATGCCAGAGCCATATTATTGAGATAGCGAAGGTCTTTGGTATAACTTTCATTACTTGTCTCAATTTTTTCTACCGTCAGGAATGCCTTGGACAAACCGGAAATGAAGCTTTTAATCCAGTGAGTTTTTTCTTTGGACAGCAACGCAATTTTATCCTTTATTCCCTTAATTACTTCGTCGCTCGAAAATCCGTCTCCACTAACCGAACGCCAGTAATAGTTGAGCACTTCATCCTCATTGGTTTTTATCCGTACAATCTGCTTGTATATTTGGGAAATGTCCTCTTCAAGATATCGGATGTTCTCTTCTATACTCTCTTTATCAACACCCGCAAGATAGATCTGAAGCATGAAATATGCTTTCAAAATTTCCAAGTTCGATAGCTTCTTGCCACGATCATTCTGAAAAGCGAAAACTTGTGTAGCTTGAGTCTTATCTTTTACAATGTATTCAGTAATCGTTGCCTTTTCGATAAGCCTATACCACCTCTCGATGTCTGCGATACTTTGGATGGATAGATATTTCTGGATGGTTTCTTTAGCTTCCCTGATTCTTATTTTTGAAGTGGTTGTTGGTTCCTGCGAATGCGATTCTTTTCCATCAATGATTTCGTCAATAAAAAAGTTATTGTCGTCCCGGACAGTTGCAAACTTTTGTGTACCCTTCCGCAAATCCCGCAGATAATAATCCTCAATATCCTGAAGGTTAATGAAAATATTTTCTCCACCTGCCAGGCGCATCGCGAGGCATTTTTTTAAAACGCTAAAAAAAATAATACAAGTTGTCAGGCGCTGCTGTCCATCAATTACCAAAAGAGTATTTTCTGTGTTGTCTTTTGTTTCAAATAAGAAATGTCCTAAGTAATATTGACTCTCTGCGTTTTTTAGATCCTCCAGAAACTGGTCAATCTGCACTTTGCCCCAGGAATAGGCTCTTTGATAAGATGGAATTTCAAACCTCCGGTTTTTGCTATCGAATAGTTTCCAAATTGTGCTTTCCATATGCGTCTTTCTTTATAATAGATGGCTTAAGAAACCGATGAAGTCTTGTTTCTTAAGCCCAGCCATTTTACTATAACTTATCTGAACTCCGGAGCCCGGTTCATCTTTACAGAAAATCCTGTATTCCGTTTTGTAAATAAAATTTTATGTGCTCTTTTTCCTCCGTTGTTTGCTCACGTGAGATGTATGGAAAAGCGCTGATAAAAAGCTTTTTTACTTTTTCGAAAGCTTCTCTATCTGCCTTTTCGTTGTGATAATTTAACGCGTCCATCCAGGCGATAAGCTTTTTGATATACCCGGTTGGAAATAGAAAAGAATATAGGTCGCACCATTCATCAACATAGTCTTTGTCCTGACAATATTTGTTTTTAAGTACACGGTCACATCGGCCCTTGCAACTGAAATATGCAGCTGCATAAGGTTTTATTTTAAACACCTTGGCGTTTGTGTTAGGAAGCTCACGTAATAAAACAAAAATGCCGGACTGGCTTTCGAGCAAATCCTTACTACAATATTCGCAAACAATAGTTGGCTTATCATGGAATATTTTTGCCGGTTTAGGGTTTTCATTTATATAGTTTTTTAGGCTAACGGGGAAATATCGTCCGGCAAGTTTTAAACCTTTAGGGCTTTCAAGAAGTACCTTTTCTATCTGCTCCCGGTCAAAGCTCTGAACCTGAATTGTATCTTTCAGACCATTCAGCATAGTCGCTAGGCCCGTAGAAGGCAGGGTTGAATAGAATCCTACAAAACCTTGACATTTGTGCAAAATAAGCCTCTCAGTTATGTTAGGTTCTTCTGTATCCGGCACTGATCTGCCGGACGGTGCATAATGCTTGCAACTGACCATCCATTTTATATGTGTAACGCCCGATAAACCTACCCTTGCTTCCTGTATGATAAGGTCTTTTTTGCGATCGGCCCCGCGGTCAGGATGTTCTATGATTTCGTATCCAAGAAGTTCAAAAAACTCCCGCGCAAGCAACTCAAAAGTATCCTGTAGACCACCGGATGAATTTGCTGCAGGAATCTCTTTGAAATCTAAAACCATAAAAAAATTAAAACGCAAAGGTTAAATATTTCAATTACCTATCAGCCTATACACGGAAATTTATAGTGGAATGAAAGACTCCCTAAGCCAAATGAAACCTGATAAACAGGTAAAGCTTCTTAACGGCTTATTTGCTTAGCTGCTCACTTGAGATACACTGATTCGGAAATCGTTTGACGTCTGTCTTTTTGAACATTCTAGTAAAGCCGCGAATCTTGCGAATTGATTTTTTAAAGCTGAATGTGAAAAGCGGCTTGTACAGCATCCATTTGAAGATGGGTAAATATAGCATTGGCAGTTTTTGACTGCCTAAAGATATAAGCGTCCTGTTTTCAATGTGATTCCGAAAGCAAATCATTTTCTCTTTTTACTTTTGGTTACAGGTCTGTGAACTGTTATCAGATCGATAACAAAATACAAACTCATTACAGATATGGAAGGATCAGCATCACAGGCAGGCTTTTATTATCAGAACAACGTTGCTGCTCTGAAAATGATTGACTGCTTGTTTTTTGAAAGTGATATTGTAGATGTCAAACTTGATAACTATGACAAAGGAAATCATATTGATGACATCATAATTTATGGGAAGGAACGTGCAGAATATTATCAGATCAAATGGTCCGAAGATGGTGACAACTCTTATACATTATACAATCTAATAACGTGTACTGAACCCAAAAAATCCATATTCAGGCAACTAGCAGAAGGTTATCTGAGCGTAAAAAATACTACGTCGGATTTCTCAATCACACTATTTACAACAAAGCGTGAAAGTAACCAGAAGCGTCCCGGTGACGGTATTCACTCGAGCCTGAAAGAGATCAGAACCCAAATCATTGAGCCGCTGCAGCAGCAGACGATTGACTATACAACTCTGCCGGCTTTTGCAAGTCACCGCGATGCCTTGGAAAAAATCAGGGTGGAATGTTGGCTTTCTGAAGCCGATTTTCAGGATTTCTTAAAAAGGCTCGTCTTCCGGTTCTCACAGGAACCGGTTGAGCAGATACGGGTATCTCTCGAATCTAAGTTTGAAAAACTGGGAATTGAGAAGAGCCTGGTAGATAAGCTACTTGATAACATTGTAAAATGGAGCATCACGGGCGAATCCGTCACGAAAAGCAAGTTGCTTGTGAGCTTGGGTCTAACTAACCGATTTGAGGATAAGCTGTCTCATTATTTTCGGATCGTAGACGATAAGCATTATGTTCCTAATCAGGATTTTTTTGACAAACTGAACGAAGCGCTGACCACGTTATCCGGTGGCTATATTTTCATTGAAGGTCTACCTGGTATCGGCAAGTCAACCGCGCTGACCAAATTTAAAGAATCGCACCCGGACATTACGCTGGCCTATTATTGTTTTATACCCGATACAAGTCATGATTTCGGAGCGTTGCGGCACAAAGGAGAATATTTCCTCAAATCGTTGTGCATAGCCATTGAAAATAATTTCCGGGATGTGGATTTGCCGGAAAGGTATTCTGATAGATTCGCTGAGAAGCTGGCTTCTTACATTGAAGCGTTAGCTTACTTAGAGCGGAAAATATTTTTCATTGTTGATGGTCTGGATCATGTTCACCGTGATCTGGAATTTACGCCCGAATCTCTGCTAAACAATATAAAAGGAGAATTGCCTGATAACATTTATTTTATTCTCAGTTCGCAATATGGAACGGTATTGTCAGAGTCCGTCAAAGCTCAGATTTCAGCAGACCCAAGAAGGCATATCAGAGTGCCCAGATTTTCGCACGCTGACATTTATCAGTACCTCGAAAGTAAAGGTATCCGCTGCAGCGACCCTTTTCTCAATCAGATAGAAAAGACATCGGTCGGCATTCCGCTTTATCTTCATTACATTTCAGAATTGCTTCGCGGCCGGGAGCAAAGAGACTATGAAGAAGTGCTGCAGGAACTGCCTGTATTATCCAAAGGGACAATCAATGCCTATCACGAATATTTGTACCGGAAGGTTGAAGAGGATGGGTTTGTCAGGTGGGTGCTTGCAATACTCGCCTACCGGAAGGAATACACCAACAGCGAAACGCTCCGCGAGATATTGGCACTGGTGGGTATCTCAAAGGATATTATTGAGATCGAAACGGTGCTCAGGCGGCACTCGCATTTACTTAGGCAAGCGGACGGCCGCGGCTTTCTCATTTTTCACAATAGCTTCCGCGAATTTCTGTTAAATAAAACACCTTCACTCAAACAGAAATTTAATGAAGCACTGGTTAGCTACTACGAGAAGCATAACACTACGGATGAGGCGCACCGGAATTACTTTTCACACCTTTTCGCTTTGGGTGAGTACAACAAAATCCTGTCCGCCACCAAGTTGAAGTGGATGAAGCAGGCTTGGTCCGATTTCAGACCGATCGTTGAAATCAAACAGAACATTGAAATCGCTATTCAGGCAAGTATAGAAAGCCTTCAGCTTTCGGAGTTTATAAGGATCGGATTTTTAAAGGCGCAACTGGATACGCTAAGTCATAACCTTGATGGATCAGATATTGACCTGCCTACTCTTTTATTGCGTGCCAATCTGGAAGGGCATAGCCTGCGGAATATCTGGGATGGGGATTTCGTAACCGTTACAAAAAATTATTTCATAGCTTACCTGAAAGAATACTACAAAGGAACCGGTCTGTTGCTTCCCGAAAACATTATCAGGCAGGGTTTGTTCAACCGCGTCGGATCAGGAAATGAAGAGGATGTTACCAAGATGTTTCAGGCAGAATCTTTATTGACAAATGACATTGTCAAGCTGTTTGAAGATATTGACAGCTATAGTTGGACTCGGCAGAGCAACCGTCGTCCCGATTCCGTCAAGAAAGAAATAACTCCCGCACAGGTTGAATGGATAAACAAAAAAATCAAGCTCAGAATTATTACTTACCTCAAAGAAACCGGAAAGCATAAAGAACTGTACCAACTGTTTCAGCAAAAAGATTTTGACAGCGACGTTCAAACTTTTATACAAGCCGCTCTGATACAGTTGTTGCTTCCTTCTGCGAAGAGTGAAGCACTTGGCATAGCGAAGCAGTTTGACAGAACTCTTCTTACTGATAAGCTGATGTCCCAGTTTATCAGTAACTGTGCGGACTACTTGAGTAATGAAGAATTGATTCAATTATCTGGAGGAAAAAAGATAGCTGTTCCTTCCATTCATGAAAAGATCATTGACGAGACAAAAGGAATGCGTTATGGCATTCATGAGGATATTACCGAACTATTTCAATCTCTGAAGCCGGTGCAGGTATTTCATCCTGAAAAAATCCCGGTCTTGCTATTAAAAGTTTCAATGCTTCGGACGCCGGCAAAGGAGATTTACGAAGCCATCTTCGACTTGAGTGATTTGTGGTACCGGAACAGAACGGGGAATCCGCTGGAGCCGGAGAAAATAAGCGCTGCCAAGCGAATTCTGACACAGCTCTGTTTAAAAAAGCTGAACGTGTTCCGCAAGACCTCATACGGGTTGTTTGACAGTCCGACGGATGAGAATTTTACAAGGCGCGACATACATAAAATTTTTTCGGTTGTATTTAGCGCCTTTACCCGGGTACTCTCTTCCAGAGCAGTTGCAGAAGTCACAGATTACTGGATAGACATATCGGGACCAGATAACCGATATGATTTCTATAAAAATGAGCTGGAAGTAGCGAAAATTTTAGATAAAAGCCAGCCCCAGGAATTATCTGACCGGATCATCAGACTATTGCAAAACGCAGAAACATCTGCACGCAGGGAAGAAGATACCAGCACACTGTTGAACTACCTTGGTGACACCGCCGAAGGATACGGATTGTGTGGTTATACGGATGACTTTAAACGCATCTATAATGGTCTGTTTGATACCGCCTTTGGCGTTTACTACCGGAAAGACTATCAGGCAGCTTATATTGTCCGGGCCCTCGAAGCGATGCACAAGAAAGAGCCATCAGGCACTCTGCGGAGGTTGGCTGAGGTATTTTCGGTTCAGCAGCAGCTAGCCCAGGCAGGTAATAGCAGGATGCACCATATCGTACTATCCGACCTTATCACCTTCGCGGCAACACATTATTCAGAGCTGGGGTTTTTGTTGCTGACGAAGGAAGAGTCGGATATAAGCCGGGCGGAGACCATCGAGATGATGATGGAGCCTTTGATTGAGAAGACAGGGAAAGAAGAACTGCCATTATTCTTCAGTATCGTGAAAACACTTCCGAAATGGAGCAAGAGTGACGGTGCCCACGACAATCATTTTTTGAGCACATCCGAAGCACTGCTTGACAGAGCCTTGCAGCTCAAAGAGGATTCTTTTGTTGCCTCCTTGTTGAAACATGTAAGTTACAATGCAGAGGTGGAACTTGGTGACCGCAATGAACTGAAGCGCTTCTCGGAACTGCTGACGAAATACAATGTTGATCATAAAAAATATGGGTTGCCAGCTCCTATCTCAGGATTAGACAAGCAACAGGAGTTGCGGAAAAAAAACAAGGATAAGTTTTATTTGCTGCAAGGGAAATACAACGTGAACGACTGGGTACAGCTGTTCAAAACGGATTATTCCGCGTTTACGAACCAGTTGGCAGAAGAGCAAAAGAAAATTATCAAAAACCGGATGAACCATGCTTTCCGGCATGAATACAACCAATCAAAAACAACGTTTGAAAAATTTTATGGCACGTTGCCGGAATCTGAAAGAGAGAGGTTGGGTCTCCAAAGGGTGATTCGTTATTTCATAGAGTTCAAGCATCACGCAATACTGGCTGTATCCAGTGACCGGGTATACAACAGCGATATACAACCTTTCCTGATAGAGTTTGTCGAAAAGACCAACGAGCTTTTTAGAGATAACCAGTTCAAGCAATTCTTAGAAGAAGATTTGGATGAGGAGAACTGGCTGAGCAATCTGCTGCGAGCAGTAAATTATCTTGATTATGGCTCTCCTTCACCTCTTGGCGAAGAGGACGTATTTGCCATAGTGGAAGAAGCTTCATTGATGGAAACGGAGAAGACGCTGGAATTTCTTCATACATGGACTTCAGGAAGCACAACATCTGCTGCACTGGTGAAGCTTGCCCGCAAGCTCTTCCTGATTGACCCGGAGGAAGCAAAAAAAATATTGTCAAAAGTGGCAGGTGATAAACGGGATAATTCTCTTTTTTCCGGGAAAAAAGATTCGGAAAAATCAGTACCGGATGTGCTGATCACTGCTCTTGAGAATGACCGTTCGTTCGGAAAACGCCTGCTGCTACAATGCTTCCGGGCGCAGAGAGGGAATTATGCTGACAGCTTTTTGTCGGGTGTGCCCTATCTTATAAAATACGGATCGTATTTTAAGGGAGAAGAGGTGGAAACAACGTATTATGATGCCAATCTGCAATACAACAAGGAGTTGTCCGAAGGATTGCCTCCAAAGAGCGCAGACTATGATTTCGTCGTCAAACACACAGAATCTTTGTCGCTAGATCAGACAATTATTCGCTATCTGGTAGCAATGCTGGATTATCCCGTTGTAAAGGTCAGGGAGTTGGCTCTTCAATCCTTATTCGATCTGGCCGTTGAAGATAAGGAAAGCTATCTGAAAGAGATAATAAGCTGCGGAACTCGCGCCACTGACAATGGCATCGAATACTGGGTTGTTGTTCTACAGGCTTTTGAGCTTGCAGCACCCGGCAGGCTGATTCCCTACAAAGCACAGATATGGGAGGTCCTTAACCGATCTCATTTCAATATTTCGGCATCTGCCAAAGCCTTATTGCTGCTGATAGATGAAAAGAATCCCGGCTTTCTGTCAAAGGAAGAGATAGCCGCATTGCAACTTGTAAATGCGGAAGGCGTTCTTGTGTCTCCGCCTAGACTCGTACACAATCAAAAAGCTGGTAAGTTTGTTTTCTCCTCCTACCAGTCTTCTTTGTTGTACAAATTGTCTTCTAATGAAGATGATGACACTTTATTTCAGGATGATGTATATACTGATCTTGTAAATCGAGGGTGGAAATCATATTCTTCAGATGAGGAGAGTGCCTTACACAGACGGTATAACATCAATGGAAATTTTGACACCATAGAGATTCAATCGGATTATTACAGGGCTGTTCAGCGCAGCATCAATACAATTTTTGCTGATAAAATAAAGCTAGGCTGTTTCAACCGAGATTTTACAGCAGATATTGCCAGAATGTTCAGGGTATATGACCCGACCAGATTATTGTACCGGCCAATCGCTAGACCTGCGTATATCAACTGGCTGCCGGACGGCGGCGTTCTAGAGGAGGAATTTCTTGACTTTGATGACTTTGATGCACTCTTGCAAGAATTTGCGGGAAGAGAATCTGATTTTATTACCCTGTTTGAAAAGGGAAGTCAGCGGTCGGAAGACAGGAGCAAACATAATTTTGCTACGTATTTTGAAGTGTATGCCTATGCGAAGAAAAAGGGATTTGATGATTCAGGGCTCGAAGAGGGTAGATATGCGCCGGTGATTGAAGCCCAAAACTTATATAGCAGCGAAATGCCCTTTTCTCATCTGAATTTCCGACAGTTTCCAATTCCTGGGGTTCTGCCAATGCTCGAAACGTCGGTTAATAAGTTTCGGGGAGAAGAAGAAGGAACACAGGCGAACCTACTGAGAGATATTCTCTCCAGACTCAAAATTTCCCAGACCACATTGCTGGACATCATGACAAAGAACCATACGTCTCCGCTGCTGGCATTTACCTGGCAGGATGCCTATACATCCGGGTCAGGAAGAAGAAGGTATAAGCCGAACTCGGATGGATTCACGCTGAAAATAGAAAGGGGACTGCTCACCAGGTATCTTCAGGAAAAAGAGATGATCCTATGTTACTATATCCGGTTAAGACGTTCTGCAACGAAGTACACACCTGAAAAGGATATGGAATGGTATGAAATGTCTAAGAGGTTTGAAATAGATAAGGATAAAAAAGCCAATTCCGGATGAGTATGTCTTCATTCAGACGCTTATTAAAAGCTTGAAATCTCTTTTGCTTTCGCGTAGTTCCTTTTTAGGATTGGTTTGTTGACGCTGGTTTCAACGTTGGAAGGCTCATCTGAATAATAGTAAAACTTTTCCGGGTAATCTCGTTCTGATACTGACTCCACAAATCTTAAATGCTTCGTAAGCTAAGGGTTATTCGTGATCGAATAAAATGGAAACACTAGCAGGCATTACAGAAGTCAACATGCGGATGATATGTGTTCTATTTTACTGGCGGGACAGCATGGAAGTAATCTGTTTTCTGAAAGAACATTTGGTGTCATTTCCTATGAGAAAGCAGTTGCTAATATTACTTACAATCTCTGAATGGTAGATTCAGTATTATCTTGACAGGCGCGTATATTTACGAAGAGTCTGCTGGAATCGCTCTTGATTGTATATTTTTATTAGACAAATGATAGTAATTCATGCCAATTGACTGGAGCAAATTACAACCTTATAAAGCAACGAAGCATAAAAGCTTCGAACAACTGTGTTACCAGATTGCTGTCCGGCTCTATGGTGAACAAAACGTCTTCACTGCAATTGATGACAGTGGCGGAGGAGATGGCGTTGAATTCTATCTAACGCTTCCCGATGGCACAGAATGGGGCTGGCAGGCAAAATATTATGAGGACTCGCCGAGGCTTCACATAAAAGGAAGAAAAGGACAGATTATCACTTCACTCAAAAGGGCGCTGGAGATTCATCCCAAGCTGTCCCGTTGGTTCCTTTGCCTTCCGATTGAACTAACACCAAACGAGACAGCATGGGTGCGCAACGTTCTTCCAACACATATCCCGAAAGGAAGAGTTGTAGAAATCATTCGGTGGACAGAATCATTTCTGCACGAGAAGCTCAGCCTGCCGCTGTACAGCGGTTTACGACATTACTTTTTCAATATTCTGGAGCTATCGGATGACTGGTTCCTGCGGACTTTCGAAACTGCCTTTGCACTGGTAAAAAACAAGTTTGACGAGTTTCTGTATGTAACCAATGAGCAGTTCGAATACCTGTATTTGGATCCTTTGCTATGCAATGAGAAATTCAGAATAGAGCGCCTTCTTCCTTTCCTGCAGGATGCGGAAGAGCAGTATGAGGGAGCGAAAGAAGATTTAGAGTGGCTGAAACAACCGTATGATGTGCGGCAGCCGCTGTGGGAAGAATGCGTCAGGCGCTGCTCAGAGATCAATGATCAGATTGCTGCACTCTTGTCTTTGCTGCGGAAAAGAATGCGTTTTATCACGCCTAACCTGGTAGCAAAGATTACAGACACAGACTTCGCGAAGGAAATGAACACTCTGATTCTCATGGTAAACGACTTTGACCGCTACATCAGCCTGGAAACGAATGTGGGAACGTTCCTTGAGGCCCGGCAATATGAGCGTGAATATGTGGAACGGACGAGGCAAGTGCGTCACCTTGATAACGTCTATAGCCGCATCATTGATGCGGCGAGAAACCTTATTCCGCACAGTGTTATACCTAACGAATACCAGGTGGCTCACTACCTAGGCAACGGCGGTGATGGCAAGACCAACTTAGCCGTTGCCCTTGCCAAGCGATACCTGAATAGCGGGCATCCCGTTATCTTTATCCCGGCTCTCCTGTTTACTTCTGCTCTTCCGCTTTCCGAGCAAATCCTTTCTCTACTCCACATTCAGAAAAATTACACTTTTCATAATTTTCTTGATGTTTTGAATGAAGCAGGCAGGATACAGGATATTAGAATCCCTATAATTCTGGATGGATTGAATGAGGCGACTGGGCAAGATGGGTACTTTAACCGGGTTATCGCAACCTCGCTTCCCTCCCTAGAAGCCGCAGTCAGGCAAAAAAGTAATCTGGTGCTGATTACGACCTGTCGTCCTTCCTACAAAACAGAGATCTGGAATGAGATTAACGGGAATGATAACCGGTTTCACCACATTTATGGTTTTACGGATTATTCGAACAAAAAGAAACTGGTCCGGACTTATTTCTCTTATTATAAGATCGAGGCAGACCTTTCTTTTTCATCCCTGGTTCTGTTTTCAAAGCCATTGTATCTCAAAATTTATTGCGAATCCACAAACCCATCGCGGCAGGGGGCTGTTGCAGCAACGCTTGGCTTCGATTCCATCTATCCTGTATTTGACCGGTTTATCGCACGGTGCGATGACTCTATCTACCAGCGTATGAAGAAGGTAGGCAACGTATTCCCGGGAGATCAGAGCCGGACGGTTGCCAGCCGCGTATTACGAAGTATCGCCGGGCATCTGTGGCAACATCCGAACCGGGTAATCTCCATAGAGGAACTCCGCGTTCTGGTAGATGGGCCGCAATTAACACCCTGGAAAGACTCCATAACCAAAGCGCTGCTTGAGGACGAACTGCTGTTGATGCGGGACTGGCATCATCAACGGGACAGCGTATTTCTTACCTATGATTTGCTCGCAGGATACCTAATTGCGGACTACCTTATTTCTGAGACGCCTGATGTACAGGCGCTTATCTCTAACGAAAACAGACAGCTCCTCGATGGTGAAGAATTCCGGAAAAGGCATCCCAATCATGCAGATATTGTTGGCGGTCTTTGCGGCTTGCTGCCTATGCGAAAGAGGGTCTTTCTGCATGAGTTACTGAAGGCAGCCGGCGAACCGGGTTTTGTCGGGGACAGCCTTTTCGAAAGATCTGTAATCACCATGTTGACGCTATCTTCAGAATTAATTCCTCCGAAACAGATTCTTTTCGTTAGCGAACTGGCGGACAACCCGCAGCATGTGATAGAGCTCCTCTCCGCCGCCGCTCCTGTCTGGTTTACGCCGGGTCATCCTTTCAATTTTACCTTCTGGTCAGAGCGCCTCCGCCGGCTTCCGATGAACGAGCGCGATATAACCTGGAGCGAATATTTGCGCCGGCATGGATCTGAGGTTACAGAGAGCATAGTGAGTGAGTTACAGGAACTGCTGAACAAAGCGATTCTGTATCCGCCACAATTGGAACGGATAGACCTGGTAGTTACCTTTCTCATCTGGACTTTCACTTCAACTAACCGAAAGCTGAAACAAGGGTCTGCTGACGGATTATATAAATTCGGTCTCAGATTTACTGATCAGTTTATAGGACATTATTACCAAGCTGTTTCCACCGCTGATATCACCGTTTCGGAATGGATGCACTCTGTTCTATACCATGTGCTCTCGACAGTACTCAAGACTTCCCCTGAGCTGTATGCCGGGCAAATGGTTCCGCTGGCTTTATTTCTTGAGAAAAATTTTTTTAATGAAACAGGCGCATATGCCACCGGTCATTTACTCATCCGGGAATCTGCCTTCGACAGTCTTGCGTTGCTGGCAGAAGTTTATCCGGAGGTGGGCATCGACCCGGCTGGCATTCGCGACCGGTTCAGCAGGCTGGGTATCACCCAATGGCAAAAAGCAGCGGACCAGAATTTGAATGGATACAGGGACGGAAACTCTTTGATTGATTATCATTTCAACAAAGAAAAAATGCCTTACATTACTGAAGGCAAAGGAAGTGAATATGACAGTACACCGCATTACAGAGAAGTGCAGGCGAAACTGCGCTGGCGGGCTTACGGACTTGGGTATCGATTTGAGTGGTTTGGCAGAATCGATAGTGAAATTGCCAATCAGCGTCATTATGATAATGACCACCTTCAGGCCACCGAACGCCTGGCGGACAAATACATCGGGATTGCATTTTTGGAATATTGCGGCTTCTTAGAAGCCCGCGGGAGAATGAAGGATTTTAGAGACTATGGGTATGCCAGAGCGTTCGAACCCATGTATGAACCGGTACCCGAAGCTGGTGACCCAGCATCCGATTTCCTGTCGGAACTTTTTACAATCCCCTCATTCATAGATACTGGCGTATCCTTGACTGAATGGACGAGCAATGACAAGGTACCAGACATGGAGGATTACTTGTCGAAAACATTCGACAGGAGTAGCGGAAATCAATGGGTGCTGATTGACGGAATCATTAGGCAGCATAGACAGGAATATGAAAGACAGATTTTTATCAGGCTGGATGTTTTTTTTATAAAAAGTAGGGACAAAAAAAAAGCACAGAAAGCGTTTACAAAAGCTACGCGTCTGGGTTGGGCAAACAGCAAGCCCCATTCTGAAAATGTTCACCTGTCAGAGATACCTGATGGACGTCTCGTTCCTCATAATGAGTTTGAAACCTGGGAGTATGAAGACCGTTCGCGGAATGTTGAGAACAGCTATGTTGTAAAGGCTCTCTTTCGGACTGGCAAAGAGCTGGACAGTGTTGATGCAGATATTTTGTGGAATGAAACTGCCCGCCATCTCGGATATGGCTGGTATCCGCGGGAATGGCTTCAGGGATTCCGGACATCAGCTATCCGATCCTTGAATTCTTTATTAAATCACGATTCTGTGCAAACGGTAGAAGAAGCGCTAGAAAGAAAAGGCATTGAAATTAAGGAAAAAGAGGTCCGGAGAACAGAACGGAAAGCCATCAACCGGTCAGTACAGGTATTGGCGCCAGTTCGGATTCTGAAAGAGAAAGCATACCTGTGCAAGAACATCATAGAAGCTTTGCATCTGAAAAGCAAAGGAGGAACTACCGATCTCTTCGATATACAGGGTGAGATTGCCAGCTTTAACCGTGGGGCTGAGCGAAATGATTTCGATCGCGAAGCGTTTACTTATTTGCGGAAAGACTTACTGGAAGACTACATGCGCAGTCATGACCTGACTATGTATACATTGGTTTGGGGAGAGCGGGATTATTATCCCATGGATGGCAATTGGTCTGATACAAGCGGAAGGATTCAAAACAGAAGGTGGTCCAAGTTTTACGAAGCGATCATATACCAAATGGGCTAATTCAGTCTATTCGCCGAGCCGGATTACCATTTGATTTTCTAAGCAGTTGTTTTAACGTAAATAATCTACCGATGTAATTTTATTGTATCCCTAATTGTATCCCACATCAAGAAATATTTAATTGTCTTAGATATAGAGATGTCACACACTCGATTTAGACGAGTGAAGATTTGGCACTTAAGTACATAGATGTCTGCTATCTAATTTTTATATTCATCTTGCTGCTTCGGCGGCAATATGAGCAGCCAGTGAGGTTACAAAAGCTTTCAAGCCAGTCATTTCGTGAAGTTCGACATATACTCCATCATTTGATGCGGTACGAGGCGATGCAATAATACAAGCAGAACTATACAATTGTTCTTGTATTAGTCTCTGACAGAGAATGTTATATCTACCTAAATAGCCTGTTCCTTGAAATTCTTGAAAGACAGGAAAATGAGGAGATGAATCTCTAATTGGCGCTCGTGAACCATTTGCGTCTTCTACAAGCATAAGCCACCCTACAAACGGTTTCAATTGTTTGCCAAAAGCGCCTTCTCTATAAGCTGTCCATAGATCATGGGCAGTACCAATTGCTTCTTCAGTTCTATTATTGAAGTTGTTACCGAATGAAGGACCAACTTGACTCTTTAATTCAATAGCTGCAATTAGCCTTTTTTCTTTAACTATTAGTACATCCCAAAGTTTTGTCGGTCTGAAGTATCCAGGCAATGTTACCACACGCTTTTCTCTATGGATATTCTCTTTGGATAATCCATTCGCCTCTACTATATCAAGTAATAAGGCTACAAACCCGTCCATATTTTTACCAGCAGTAACACCTGAGCGCTCTCCACTATCAATTTTACCTGCTTCTAATTGTTTCTGCTTTGCTTTTTCTCTATTTCCCCAAAAAGCTTGAACCGCCTCACGAGCTTTTAATTCATAATTTGATAAATCTATTGCCATGATAATTCTGAGTTTCCGCCTATAGCTTCTTTTTCAATTTTAGTGAGACCATAAATTTTATAAACAACATCTGAAGCAGACGATCGATTTTTAGATTGAGTTGCAAGTTGCAATTCTTGTCTTAACAAAATAGGAATGTCCTTCCATTTTGGAATGCGAATCCTTCTGAGATATTGAGCTTGAAAACGCAGATAACCGCCACGCATTTTAGTCGAATATACAGAAACAAATAAACGGGCTATTCCTGATGCCAAAACACATTGTAATGCATGAAGATCCCAATCATTTGATGTTATATAGTATAGATTATGATGAGGATAATAATTGCCTTCATCATAAACTATGTTTGCTGTACCTTTTATATCAGGAATTAGCAATTTCGGTTGTCTCATTACAGAAGGATTTATTCTATCTATAGTCCGGTACCAGTTGTCAGGATTTTTTTTTGCAACATGTCTATTTTTTAAAACCTTTGCATTGCTATTCAAATAAAACTGTAGCTTTGGATAATCATTTAGAGTAACAAGTGTACCGTCATCCTCAAATGGATTTACTACTCCATTACCCTTCCAAACTACCTGCCCACTTTTTATATCGTTCGTAGAGAGTAAAGGCAATTTTCTGTCATCTTCGATATCTAATTTGTCAAAAGGAGCGATAAAAATTTTGTCAGCCCCGGTCGCAACACCAATTCCAACTTTACAACCCACCTCCTCTAATAAGGGAAATTGGCTTTCTAATCGTTTCACTAAGTTTATTTGATCAGAAGATTCAAGTATCCATGGCTCATCTTTAAATAAAATTCGATCGAGCTCTACAATCTTTGTACTTTTATTAGAGTTGCTTGTATCTATTAGACTACGTGTAATCTCTGTGAGAATCTGATTATCTAAAGCTGGAACATGTGCTATTTTAGTTTTCAATCCTGCATTAGTGCTTATTACAAATATTGCTGGATAAGCTGATACTTCTTGTTCAAACGCTTTAGTATCGACCATATCGACACAGTATTTTAAATGATATTTTTCCGCTATCAAATTTCGAAGCGGTCCTCCATACTTGTTTTTCATCCATCGATTAGAGCAAATAAACCCCAAATTACTATTGGCTTTTAATAATGAAAGAGAGCGTTCGATAAAAGGAATATATAGGTCTGCGCGATCATACATTGTATGATAAAGGTTTCTATATTGTTGTAATAACGAGTCCGGAATCAGCTCTTGTCGTACATATGGTGGATTGCCTACTACGAAATCAAATTTATTATCAAGATCAATCAAAAGAAAATCACCACAGTGAAGCCAGTTTTGAAGCAAAGCTTCAGACTTGTTTTTTGTAATTCCTTCTGAAATAAGAACGTCTAATATTTTGCGTTTCGTCACATTAAAGGTTTCTTGATGTAGTTCCACTGCTTTAATGCAATGTGCAAGATCAATATCTGGTTTGCTAAGATCAACGGTGTACGTTCTCCAAGATCTAATTAACCTTCTAATGGCATTTATGATAAAACTGCCATTCCCAAATGAAGGTTCGAGTAATTTAGTTTCAAAAAGTTTTTTTTCAGACGTAAAGCCAGCGATGTCGAGTATAAAGTCTACTACCTCGTTTCGTGTAAAATACGCACCTCTGTCTTCAGGAGTTGAGTCAATAAAACTTGAATCTACTAAATTTTGATAAAACGATGGCTTGAGTGTTAGTGCTGATTGTTTAGTTTTTGAATTGGAATTAGCGATGTCTGTTGGCATGATATATCTTTTGTAGCAGAGTAATGAATGTTAGCATTTGAATCTAAACCAGAGTTAGCATAGAGTTTAGTTCCAAAATATCTTTAAAATGTATGATTTAACTCGCTCATACAAGTAAATTCGCTGTCTAAATTTATTTAAAGTCACGTTTAAACAGCATTTTGCTTTTAACATCTTCAACCTCTACAATCACATTATCATCAAATTCAAATTTGAATTCTCCATATAGATTTTTTTTATCAACCGGAATTACTATGTCATCTTCACTGAACGTTACAATGTACTGAAAATCAACCCCTGCTGAATATAGTTGTAGATGCTTTTGGTATATGTAGTTTAGAACATTGACCATGCTTTTATGCGACATTCCATGAAACACTCCATCGTGAATCAAAAACTTTGGCAACCTTCTGTTCGTTTGAATTGCATTTAAAAATATCATCAGGTCGTAAGACAATATTTTCAAACCCTCCTGGCCTACCGAACTTGATTTCGGTATATTCACTTCAATTTTGAAAGGGAGTGTTCCTTTTTTATTGCTATGATTTAAGGCAACATCAAAATAACCCGTGTTGTCATTTTCATCTAACGATATGGTGGCGTTCAAAATCTCGATAAACAATTGTCTTAGATCATCCAATATCCTTTGTGCGTTTTGTATATCGTCTCCGATATGTTTCCTAACTTGACTGACCACAATGTCTTGATCAGATAAAATGCGATTATAGTCATCTACTTGTTTTAATATTTGATTTTGTTTCTCATACGCAGTTTCTTCTTTTATTAAAGCTTCATAAGTCCTTTCTAGAGTATCAAGCACTCCATCCTCCTGCATAGCTTTTAATTCGAGGCTTCTCTCGTTTTCCAGTGATGCTAAATCTTTAAAGATTATATCCAAAGACTTTTGTAACTCTTTTTCCCGGTTCAGGAGAAACTTATTCCTGTTGATTAGAATTTCGGATTTGAATTGTTGAACTTCATCAAGCGATTTTTTTACTGCATACCCAAAGTTGGATATAACCTCGTTGTATATTTTTTGTATCTGCCTTGTATCTACATCTTGCGTTGACTGATATGCTTCTCTTAAATTTTTCATTTTCTGAGTAAGAGAATGGAATTCCTTTGACTTAGAATTAATTCTTGTTGTTAAGTCTGACAACCGTCTTTCAATTTCATTATGAGTATCTTTAAAATCAAAAGTTTTCGTCCGTTCTTTTAAAACATGAATATTAGATTCTATACGAAGACGCTCAGAACGATATTCTTTAACAGTAAGACCAGTTTCAATTTTTAATTTTTCTTCAAAAGTTTTGAGCGCTTCTGAGTACCTTTTGTATTCCTTGTAAATTTCATTGAAGTCGATTATGTGCTTTGTCGGCAGACCTAGTAGATAAAAATTATAGCTTGCTTTGTCTGCTGCACTTGGTGTGAAGCTGAAGAAGTTTGATGCATCTTTTCTACCCTTATTTTGAATATCATCTTTAATAAAGAACTGCATTAGAGTTCGAAAGATGTTACCTTCTAAATAAACTTCCCTATTTTCTTGCGGGAAAAATAAATTGCGAAAAATCAACAAAAGCTCACTTTTTTCGTATTCTACATCTTGATCAATACCCGTTTTGCCAAAAAATATTTTATTAACATCCTCAAAATATCTGGTGGTGGTGTATGATATTCCATCGATAAGGAATTCTAAGCTGATGCTGTGTTTTTCATTACGCAGAAAATCATACTTCTCTTTGTCGAATTCTTTTTCTGCACTGTCGCTTAATAACAAAAAATTGATCAATCGAATGACAGAAGATTTTCCAATTCCGTTTATTCCTTTTGCTTCTTTTGATTCAGAATACTTACCATAGATAATATTAATACCTGATAAGAACGGTATTGAGTTTATAAGAAGACCGGTATCAGAATAAAGTTTTTTCAACATCTGCTTCGAATAATGTAGGTTGTTTATTAACTTCAGGGGCTAGTTTTAATTTATAACCCTGCTGTTCGATAATTCCAATAGAGTATAAAATACACACTGCGTATAAGAACAGATCAGGAGTTCTTCTTTCGTCCTTTTTTAAAAAGTCTGACATTATTGTCTCTATCAACACAAATTTGTTTCTATTTGCTTTGTTGCTTAACTGTGTGATTATATCTGAACCAAGAACCATCAAGTTAAGCTTTAAATCGCTTTCTGGATGAGAGTTTATCATAGGTTTTGCTTTTCTAATTCGGCTCTAGTTTTTTCACCGATCAAACATTGCTCAAAAAAATAAACCAAAATAGCTCGAATATAATGTTCGACCTCATAGTCGTCTCCACTTGAATATTTGTTTACTAATAAATCAGTTAGGATATTGAGTTTGTTTTTAAAGTTGGTCCCATCAACTCTATTAAACTCTCGTCTTATTTTTATTTTCAAAATATTAATCTCATCATCGTTGAAACTTGAAATAATTTCACTGATTTTGATCAAAGATCCATCCAGCAAATAATCCTCATATTCCTCCCTTGCTACCTTTCTGTCATCAATTGAGTAATTGAGTTCAATCTTCTCATTCACATTAACTTGAAGTCTATATTCGATTTTCTCAGGCTCGATTGCGATGCCTTTAATAAGATCGTCAAGAATACCTTTTATTTGATCGAAGATCATTAGTTCTCTCGGAACTCCTAAATAGCTTGCTAATTGCCTCACCTTTTTTGAGGTGAAGTTTTCTTCGATCATTTGCATTATCTGTTCTATTCCAAACACTTGGATTTCGTTCACCTTTAAACTTTTAGTCACAGCCAATTTGGATAATTCTTCAGTAATACGAATTTGCTCAGGAGCAAGAGAACTATTATAATGCATCTTCCAGTTTGGATACTGATCAACCCATTTATTTAGAAAATCATCAAAGTCGTCTGCAATTTTTTTCAAAAACTTTTTCTCATCATATTTATCAGGTCCATATGCGGCGACGATTGTTCTACTTACTCTTATCAATCCCTCCGCTCCATCGTCGCTGCGTTCTCTGGTTGGTTGATACCCCTCCGAAGTGTGCTGAATGAGATAAATTTGATTCATGGTTGCTTCGAACTCAAAACCACGTTTCATTCTGATCAATTGCTCAATACTTGCTTTTAAAGTTGAGTTCATGTACTAGCTTTTGTTTACAGTTATGACCTTTTACAGTCTCAGTAATATTTGTATTTAAATAGAACTGCATTATTGATCGCTAACAAAATTAGCAACTTCTTTATATGCCATTATAAATGATTTTTAGTGCTTTAGCCAAGTACCTCATTCAAAGCGTTATCCGTTTCTTCATTAGTGAAATTGCTTTGATAACCGGCTGTAGTAGAAATATGGCTATGTCGATAAAGCTTTTGCAGCACTGGCAAAGGAATTTTATTGCCAGCAAGCTGAGCAAACGTATGGCGGGCAATGTGCATGCTGATATTCTTTTTGATGCCTAAGCTTTTTGCTATAACTTTTAGATTTTCTTCAAGCCTTTTTCCTGCAAACGATATCTTCCTTTGAACTTCGTAAGGAGTAAGCTCTTCTAGCACTTTCAATTCAGGTAAGACAAAATCGTGCTTGGCTTCATCCTTTCGATATGTATTCAAGATCGCTAATGCCTTATCTGGAATCTTTAGTGAACCTGCTTTCAAATTCTTGTTCATAGCATAGTGCAACCTGCCATCTTGAAAGTATGACCATTTCAAAGAAAGGACATCAGCCAGGCGCATACCTGCAAAGTAGAATGAGAGGAGCCAAACCTTTCGTGCGTGGTCTTGATAGCCTGTCAAAACAGCTTCCTCAAGCAGTTTTACTTCTTTCTGGCTCCAGCCAATCTTAATTGAATCCGGAAACTTAATAACGACCTTGTCCTTACCAAACGGATAGTTTTTTTTATCTGTAAGATGATTTGCGGCAGCTTGATTGTAAATCGTTCTAATAGTCAAAAGATGATTGACAATTGTACGCTCTTTTATATCGCGCGTGGATTTAAGATAAGCGCGATATTGATTGAGCAAATTGACAGAGATTTCAGGAAATGTAATGTCAGTTATGTTGTGGGTTTTTAGGAACTCTCGAAACCTTTCTACTCTTCCTTCTTCCGTTTTATGACGGCCGTACTTGCCATTCATTTCTAGATTATCAACAAAGATCTTCGCCTGGCTAAAAAATGATTTTCCACCTTTTGGCTTTATCTGCTTACTAATAATCTGGGACGATATCGCCCTTTCATTCGTTTCCAATTCCAGTAGCGTATTATTTGCCTGCGCAAGTTTTTGAAGAATGAGGTTGTTCATCCTTGTTGAATTCGGATGGGACTTCTTTACCCGCTGTCCTTTGCTATCCCAATCACTTTCTTTGATGCCGTGACCAAGACCGATATAGCTGGCTTTCCGGTCTTTGGTGATACGAAGTGCAAGCGGATAAGTTCCATCTTTATTAAGCTTTTTTCTAAGTATAACCTTAATTGTAGCCATGTTTTAAAGGTACAACATTTGGTACAACATTTTATGTTTTGATGTGTTTTTTTATGGGCTCATTGAGGCTGTGATATCAATGTTTATGCGGCTTTCAGAACGAATCAAACCATATGGATACAAAAAAGTTAGGGCTCATAACCCGAAGGTCACTGGTTCGATCCCAGTCTTCGCAACAAAAAGCCTCATCAATTTTGATGGGGCTTTTTCATTTCACAACGCTAACGCAAGTAGGATTAGATTCTTCGTTTTCCCGGTTCAATATAAAAGTTATAGGGTTTGTGCAAAAAAAAGAGGCTCCCTTTCGGGAAGCCTCTTTTAAAAAGAACTCAAAAACATTACTCTTTTATAATCTTTTCCTGTTTAACAACTGCGCCGTTTTTATCGCGGATAATTACCATGTAAATACCTACGGTAAGACGGCTGGTATTAAAGCGCGAAGTGCCTGCAAAGGTTTGACTGAGCACCTTGCTGCCGTGCATATCGGTTACGGTTACTGATACCGGATCAGTATAGTTACCCATGGAAATGGTTAATTCATTATGCACGGGATTCGGATAAATGGAAGCCGCTCCCTTCAATGCTGTAAGGGTTTCGTCTGCAATACGCGAAGCGGTGCCTGTTGCCACCCGCAATGTGTAGCAACTGGTACTGCTGTTTGCATTGTTGTAGCCATATACCTGTGCATAATAGGTGCCTGCGGCGGCGGTATAGCTGATGCTTTCGCTGGTAGTACCGCTCTTCTGCGAAATTGCCACTTGGGTGCCCGCACTGTTCAGCAGTTTCAGGTCATAATCCTTAGGCAGTGTTTTTAATGTAACAGTGATGGTGCCGCCATTGGTGATCACAAATTTATAGTTGTCTATATCTCCGCTCGGGCTGATAAGACCTGTAACATCTGTATTAAATGGAACAGTAGCTGCACCTGATGTGGTTCCGTTGGTCGCAACATCATAGCTGCTTTGGCAGCCGGTTGCTGCAGTAGCCGTAGCGGTAAGTGTATAGCAGGTCGTGCTATTTGCGCCGCTGTAACCAACCACTTTAATGTAGTAAGTGCCGGCTGTCTGGTTAGTCAGCGAAACGGATTCTGTAGCTGTGCTGGTTTCGCCTGCGCCTAGTTGTGTGCCGGCGCTGTTATAAACATAAAGGTCATAATCAACACCCGATGGTCCTGCTAAGTTGCATACCAGGTTGCCTGTAACGGAAGTAGTGATTTTGAAATAATCCACATCAGTTGAAGTGCTGATAGCTGCCGAATTTGCTGCACCGGAAGTAATAGCAGCGGCAGTTGCCTGTGTTTCGTTTGGCTCGAAAGCAGTAGTGCAATTAGAGGTAGCTGCAGTAGTAGTAAACTGCGCTGCCGAATAAGCACTTGAACCGCCGGAACAATTGGTTCTCACTCTCCAGTCGTAAGTGGAAGAGGCGGTAAGGCTACTTATATTTACTGAAGTAGAAGTAGTGGCTGTAGCTGCGCTTGTCCAGGTTGATGTAGAAGTAAGCTTATAATCTACATCATAATTGTTGGCGCCGCTTACTGCTGTCCAGCTTACGGTTGCGCCGGATGCTGTAACAGAAGAAGCCGCGAGACCGGATGGAGCATTGCAGGTGGTACCGCCTGCTGTAATGGTAAAATTCGCATTGGAAATATCGAAGAAGATATTGCCTACCGATTCTATCTTGATTCGTGCAGTGGTGCTGGTAATACTGGGTATCGTTACTACTTCGCTGCCATCATTCGGCGTGCTAGCTGCCAGCACGGTCGGAAAGGTTTGCCCTCCATCAGTAGAAAGCGAAATCTTCACATTGGCGCAGCTTACCGGTGATGCCGTAGTGCCGGCTACATCCCAGGTAACGGTTTGCGAGGAACCGCCTGCCCAGGATACCGCAGTATTCGGTGCCGTTACTGCAAAAGGACCGGAAGCGGTGCTTACCGTTACCGTCATGTCTGTAAAATTGGTTTGCCCTACACTTACTGGCGCGGTTGAGCTGTACACTGCGTTGTCTCTTACCGTCAGCCGGAAGTTTAATGTTCTGGCTACCGAGCTAAGGGCTTCTGTCGTTACGCTGGCATCACCGCCTGTTAAAGGTCCGGTAGTTGTGCCTCCGGCGAGTAGTGTAGCAAGCTGCGGGAAATAACGGGTGGGAGAGGTAGTGGGACGAAACGATATCCAATTAGGTCCGCTTGCCTTTGTAGCTTTAGCTACACTGTTAGCGTTTGTTTGCGAAGAAGTCGCATTGTCGTTTTCTTCCCAGCAATAGGTAAGCACATCACCCGCGTTGGCATCGGTGGCAGAGCCGGTAAGCGCAAACGGTGTGCTTTTCGGAATGGTGTAATTGCTTACGGCTGCTACCGTAGGTGTTGCATTAGTAATGGCGGAAGTAACCGGGCAACTCTTGGTAGCTAAGTTGGCTTGTATCTGTGCGATAGAAGCCTCGTGGTAAAAATCAAATGAGTGCGCAGCCACATCATAGCTGGTAATGCCGGCATAACCCATGATGGTGATGCCCGAACCAATTTCTTTGTTCGCGCCTGTACCTTCATTGGAATATGAAAAAGTATGGTTAGCACCCAATTGGTGACCCACCTCGTGTACTACGTAATCAATATCAAAATTGTCACCTTGCGGAATCCCATCCGCAGGCGAAGTAAAGCCGCTGCCTTTCGATCCGTTCACGCAAATACAGCCAATGCAGCCTGCATTGCCGCCGCCGCCCGAAGCGCCGAACAGGTGACCAATATCATAGTTGGCTTCGCCGATTACAGAGGTTAATGTTTTTTGCAGTTCGCCATTCCAGTTGCCGGAAGCGCCGGTAGAGGCAGGTGAGTAAGGATCGGTAGAGGCATTGTAATAAAATACACTGGTGGTATTAGCAATCAGGTTCAGGTGAATGCCAAGGTCTTTCTCATACACACCATTGCAGCGCGTTAAAGTATTGTTCACTGCTGTTAACACCAGGGAAACCTGCGACGCACTGGTAGCACCAAAATAGTTGGAGTATTCGGCAGTAACCGACTGTGCGAGCCGCATGGTCTTAAGGTCGCCGGTTGATCTTCCGGTGATGGTACCATTAGCCGCAGCCACTTTACCGTTGAGATCGTTTATCATCTTGGCATCTTCAGTGGTACATCTCCACGGCAGCTTGCCCCGCTCTCTCTGCGATGCATATACCGAATAGAGATTACTGCCTGCGGAATAAGGCTCAATAAACTCATCATCTTTTTCTGTTCTGAAAATCATGGTTTGAATGCCTTGCGGCGAAATGCTCAGCTTTAACGTAGCATACTTATCCGTAATGCCTTTGCCTGAGAAAGCCCTGATTTGCGGAAATTTCGCCTGTAAAGCGGGCTCAAAATTGGAAGCTTCCACAACTTCAAAATCTTCTAATCCACCGGCGGCATTAGGTAACGAAATAACTGCAGACCGCTTTGCAGAGCGATTGTCAACGATAGAAAGCAATTGTTCGCGAAACGATTCGAGGTTGAGATGATAAAGCGTAAACACTTTTGGATACGATTGCCGCAACGTGGCTTTGTCGGCGATAATGGAACTCTTGTTGTCTGTGCTTCTCGACCAAAACCGGTCGGTTTGCGAAAAGCCCGATGCTGCAAATAATAGCAATGCAGCAGCCAGTAGTAACTGTCTTCTCATGTGCAGAAAATTTTTATTTTACTGAATAAATTGTGAAAGGTAAATGTAATGAGTTAGGCGAATCGAAACGGCAATCGCGAAATATTTAATATGGGGCAATAGTAAAGTGGCAACTAGGGTTGTTCAATAAGACGGTTTGCAACAGGGAATGGTTGTAAACAGGCAAAATTTCCATTTCAATATCGAAGAATTATAAAGAAAGAATGTGGTGTGTTGTTATCGTATAAAATACAAAACGCCTATGCAGTAAAGTCATCACAAACCCAGCTCCGTTGCCGGGTCCCAGAACTTTTTATCAAAATCCTTTACCGCATCATCTTCTACTGTCACGCCTTCCGCTTCCAGCAATTCCTGCATCAGCGAAGGCGGGTTAAAATGCGCTTTGCCGCTTAGCAAGCCCAAGCGGTTAACCACACGTTGTGCGGGCACATCAAAAGGTGCTGTATGTGATGCGTTCATTGCCCAGCCCACCATGCGTGCACTTAACTTGGTTCCTAAATAATTCGCAATAGCTCCATACGTGGTCACGCGTCCGGCGGGTATTTGCTTTACCACCTCCCATACGTCTTCAAAAAAAGAAGTGGAGGAAGCAGGTGCCTTGGACAATGCGGTATTGCTTTTTTTCATGGCGTTGCCATTATTGTGGTGCCGAATTGTTTTTCCGGTTGTTTAATAAATAAGTTCTTCTCGGTTCGGGTACGGCTTTATAATCGTAAGGGCAGTTGCGGCAGCCATTGCCACAGCAGTAGCCGCGCTGCAACAGGTATTCAGCAGTAAACACAATCAATCCGGTATTGTTCGTGTAGCCTTCATCGTCATCCATCAACGGTTTCATATTCCCATTGTTTAAGCGCTTCTTCTTTGTCAGCAGATAAATCAGCATCAAGCCGGAAGCGAAGATAGAAAATGCGGTTGCTCTGCGCGATGTCTAACTTTTCGTAGTGTGTTTTAATCGTTAGTTCGGGCGATATAGTACCTGCCGCATACACATTGTCGTAGTCATTCAGCAGCGTCAGGTGGTAAGTTTCAATTATTTTTTTTGTAAAGCGATACAAAGCCGGGCTGTCCGTTTTCAAATGGATGCAGCCTTTGTCGGCGATAATCGGTTGATACAATCGTAAAAAACGGGGATGCGTTAATCTTCGCTTTTGTTTAGATACCCGAAGCTGCGGGTCAGGAAAGGTTATCCAGATTTCATTTACTTCGCCATTACCGAAATACGTTTGAATAAGTTGGATCTGTGTACGAAGGAAAGCAGCATTGGCTAACTGAAGCGCTGAAGCCTCCGAAGCGCCTTTCCATAAACGGTTACCTTTTACATCTACACCAATGTAGTTAGTTTGTGGATGTAGCTGTGCAAGACCAATGGTGTATTCACCTTTTCCGCAAGCCAGTTCCAGCACAATGCCATTGTTGTTTTTAAAAAAAGCGCGCCAGGTTCCCTTCATGTTCTGCGGATATTCCAGCACATTCGGAAAGTCCTTTATCTCGGCAAAACGTTGTAGTTTTTTTTGTGCCATACAGCCGGTAAAGATATTGGCTACAACAGCTTGGGTTCGTTATCGCTGTCAGATATTTTTTGCAACACCAGTTGCGATTCATCCGGCGTTTCGGGGTTATATTTGAGCCACACATAATATTCCTGTGCCGGTTTGCTGTTTCTTTCAGCAGGCTGTGTAAACCTGATTTTAATATTTTGAACCGGCGCCAGTTTCGCAATCACATCCTGCCGGTGCCGGTCAAACACTTCTTTGCTGATGCGGTAGGTTTTTTCACTTAGCACCATGGCATCGTATAACGATTCTGCTTCTTCAAAGTCTTTAATGTCTATCGGCTGTGTTTCTGTCAGCTTCAGGATTTTGTCATTGTGCTCTTTAGCGGTATCTAAGTAAGCCGTGTAGAGCTTGTGTTTTTCTTCAAAAGAAGTTAACAGCTTTTCCATTTCTGCCTGAAGTTCTGCCATAATAATTTTTGGGTTAGAAAAAAGCAACAAACATGCCTGTGAGTGGTAAAAAGTTTCAGGCTTCTTTTTTGGGCAGAAATGGGTTATAGCAGGGCAAACAATGTAAACCGCTATCCAAAATCTTCTTCCACTCGCAATTTCTCGCTCCGCCAAACCTGCATCCATTCTCTTCCGGCACTCATCCGGAGCCATTTTACTTTCATCCGGAAGCATTTAACTTTCATCCGTCACCATTTAACCTCCATCCGGAAGCATTTAACTTTCATCCGTCACCATTTAACCTCCATCCGGAAGCATTTAACTTTCATCCGTCACCATTTTACTTTCATCCGGCATCATTTAACCTTCGTCTGGAAGCATTTAACTTTCATCCGGAAGCATTTAACTTTCATCCGTCACCATTTTACTTTCATCCGGCATCAATCCATTTTCCTCCCGCATCCCGACTTAACTGGCTCCATACAGAACGAAATAGTTCAAAAAGAGACACGACCATAACCCGAAGCTCCTGGCTCGCAAAATTTTTAGTTTACCGGTTAAGGTTATAAATGTTAAGCATAACATTTGCTCATTGCTGTTTTTCTTTGCCTTTCAATTAAAAAATGAAGTATGCAGGATAAACATAAACTCTACATTACCGATGTGGCGCTGGTAGGTGCAGGAATTATGAGTGCCACATTGGGCATCATGCTAAAGGAATTGCAACCCGATATTACCATTGATATATTCGAACGCCTCGATGTAGCGGCTGCCGAAAGTTCTGATGCCTGGAACAACGCCGGCACCGGGCATTCCGCTTTTTGCGAACTGAACTATACACCGCAAAAACCCGATGGCACCATCGACACGACCAAAGCCCTGAAAATAGCCGACTCTTTCGAGATGTCGAAGCAGCTATGGACTTACCTTACCGAAAAAGGTGTCTTAGACAATCCGGATAGTTTCATCCGCCGCGTGCCGCACATGAGTTTTGTTCGTGGCGATGAAGATGTAGCTTACCTGAAAAAACGTTTTGAAGCCTTAACCACTTGTCCTCTTTTTGAAGGCATGCAATATTCGGAAGACTTTGAGAAGCTGAACGAGTGGATGCCGCTGATGATGGAAGGTCGCGACCCTAACAAAGAGAAGCTGGCTGCAACACGCATGGAAATTGGTACCGATGTAAACTTTGGCGCCTTAACACGTTGCTTGTTCGCCCATCTGGCTAAACAACCCGGCGTAAGAATGCATTTCAATCACGAAGTAAGAGCGCTCGAACAGCGTAAAAACAAATCATGGCGGATAAGATTGGAAGATACCGTGACTGATCAGCCTTTTTTTGTCAGCGCAAAGTTTGTGTTCTTAGGTGCCGGCGGTGGTGCGCTGCCGCTGTTGCTAAAATCGGGCATACCGGAAGGCAAAGGTTTTGGTGGCTTCCCGGTGAGCGGGCAATGGCTGCGCTGCACCAACGAGGCTATCATTGGAGAGCACAATGTGAAGGTATACGGACAAGCCCCGGTTGGCTCGCCGCCCATGTCAGTTCCACATCTCGATACGCGGGTGATTAAAGGAAAGAAAGAATTGTTGTTTGGTCCCTATGCCGGCTTCACCACCAAGTTTTTGAAACATGGCTCGCTGATGGACATGCCTTTATCGTTTCGTTTTGAAAATATAGGTCCGATGATTTCTGCCGGCATACACAATGTTCCGCTCACGCGCTATTTGATTAAACAGGTAGCGCAGAGCGATGAAGACCGGCTGGAAGCCTTGCGGGTGTTTGTTCCCACGGCGAAGCTGCAGGATTGGACGCTGGAAACAGCCGGGCAGCGTGTGCAGGTAATTAAGAAAGATGAAGAAGAAGGCGGAATACTGGAGTTTGGAACCGAAGTGGTAAGCGCTGCCGATGGCTCGCTGGCAGCTTTGCTGGGCGCATCGCCCGGCGCATCTACTGCTGTGTCTATTATGATAACGGTCTTAAATAGATGTTTCTCTCAGCCGATGGGAAGCAGCAACTGGGAAAACAAGCTAAAAGAAATGATACCTTCTTATGGCCAATCATTAGCAGATAATAAAGTGTTGCTGAAAGAGTTGAGAGAAAAAGCAATGCAGGTGTTACAAGTATAGATGCAGGAGCAAACTGGCGATAGATATGCGTCTGAGAAAGAAACAAAGGATGCCTGGTACAAAAGAAATTAACCGACCAATAATCAAGATTTCTCGGTGAGAATTACGATGCCCGTTGCTCGCATTTTCTATAAATACACTAATATTGCCACAGCAAGCATATCGGCAGAAAACCAAAATTGTTTCCGGTTTGACATTTCATACGCAGGTTGCATATTTGGTTTTGCTGCTCCAATAAGCAGTTTATTAAAAACAAAAACAATTAACATGAAAAAAATGTACAAAAAAAATTTCTCTATTGTAAAACTGTCTGTATTGACAGGTCTGGTTGCCGGTTTTGTTTCTCTCTCCGGCGTTTCTCATGCACAAACGTATTATTCAAAGTTCCCGATTCCTGCAGGTCATTATTCTAAAACCGAGCCTACAAATTGTGATGCACCTGCCATTCAGAACATCGAATGGATTGCAGACAATGATGTAACCACAGCCGCCTCTTTCTCAGTAGATAGTCTTAAGAATCCTTATACCTGCACCGGCAAGTATTTATTTGACGTTGATTTGAATTTGCCATTAGGCAAAAAAGTGGTAGCTGCCGGTCAGCAGGCAGGTTTTAGAATTCGTGTTTCAACCGGCATTAGCCCGGATAGCTTAGGTAAGTATATTACTGTTACCACTTACCTCAGAGATTCAATTAATCCTAACAAGGTTACTTTTCAGGAATATGCAACCGGTGGCGGAAGCAGCGGGCTAGACCTCTTTGGTACCGATATAGATGGCTCAGGAAGGAACTGGCTGGTTTATTTTACGACTACCAAGCCGTTTAATCTTGTGGAGCTTGCTGTTGATCCCCGGATTGTAACATTAAATTCAAACTTTGAGTTTGACGCTTACTTTGCATTTGGTGGTCTTGCACAGGTAGTTCTGCCGGCTCAGATTGCCAACTTTAAAGCAGCAGTTGCTGGCAAGAACGTAAGCCTTTCCTGGCAGTCGTTAACTGAAACCAATGTAAACTCTTACCGCATTGAGCGGAGCAGTAACGGCGGTACTTCTTATTCTACTGTAGCTACTGTGCCAGCAAAAGGCAACAGCAATGTAGCTATTAATTATGGCTATACAGATGCCGTATCTGTAGATGGTAATTACCTGTATCGCATTGTGGTAGTAAACACTGACGGTACTTCTAAAGCAACAGGCTCTGTTGCTGCTATCATCAGCGGACAAAGCAAATTGCTTATCTATCCAACGGTAGTAAAAGCCGGTCAGAACATCAACGTAAGAACTACAGAAAGTGGCAATACTTCAGTGTATGTGTATGATGCGCAAGGTCGCTTGGTGAAACAACAGCGTACCAACTCATCCGGACAGTTTACCATTTCTACTGCAGGTGTAACCACAGGTGTTTACACAATCAAAGTGGTATCTGCAACAGGCGCAGTCTCTCAGGCAAGAATAATCGTAAACTAATCCTCATTTCACATTCTTTTTATAAGAGCAGCCCCGAAAAGGCTGCTCTTTTTTATTAAAACAACAGGGTTATTTTTTGTTACCATAAAATAAAGAAACAGGCGCTGTAATAAAGCGTTTCCATTACTGGCATATAATTAGAAGTTCATTGGTCAAAAATTATTTTATGGGAGATAAAGTAAATTTAGCCAATCAGGATGCTGTGAAAAAGCTGCAGGATATGGCGAAAGAAGTAAGAGTCTGCATGTTCTGTACATACGATAGCAGTAACCGGTTACAAACTGCACCAATGTCCACCAACAAGGTAGATGACGAAGGCAACATCTGGTTTATCAGTGATAAGAACAGCAAGCGCAACGAAGATCTTGCAACAAACGATACTACCGATCTTATCTTCGGCGATCCTGCCAAAGAAAACTATATCTCGGTGCATGGCAGCAGCGAAATTTTGTACGATAAAAACATCATTAAAGACCTCTGGAACCCGATTGTAAAAACCTGGTTTCAAGGTGGTGTAGATGATCCCAACATCAGCGTAATAAAAGTTACGCCGGATGATGCATATTACTGGGATACCAAGCATGGAAAGATGGTTTCGTTCCTGAAAATTGTGGCAGGTGCAGTCACCGGCAAAACGATGGATGATGGCGTAGAAGGGAAACTTACATTATAAAGAATCTGTTACATAAAAAAGGCTGTCCCCGCGGGGACAGCCTTTTTTATGTTGGGCAACAATTGATTACTTTAATAACTTTTTCGCTTCATAGCTAAGCACCTCGCTCACCACTTCGTGCAGCGAGCCTTTCTTATCATTCATCAGGTATTCTAAAATAAACTTATTTAAATCCAATCCGGTTGCGTGGGCAGGCAGCGTAGCGGCAATCTGGTTAATCACCAGCATATTTTGTTCTTTCAGGTTCTTTACTGCATTCCAGGCATCAGCACTTACATAAATCTGCTGGGTGATGTTATAATCGAATTCTTCTTTAATGCCATGTGTAAGCAAATGTTGCATCTCGCGTGCACTGGCACCAGGCTGGTTAAGGCGGCTGATCAAATTGTGCAGAGCAATACGGTCAACCAGCAGGATCAGTCTTTCGTATGCGCTAAGCTGCATTTGCGAGGCGGATTCGGAGACATTGGTTGTCGCATCGTTTTTAGCCGATTTTGACGTAAAAATATAATACGCAAGAGCAATAAAAACGATGGCGATACAAATTAAGACGATGTTTGAAGCATTGTTCATAAGCCAATAAAAATAAGGTGTGCAATGTAAACAAAACGTCATGTTTTGAGCGAATCGTATACGATATGAAAAACTACTTTTTCTTTTGACTAAATTTGCGTTATGGAAATGACCGAGACAATACCGGTAACCTTTACCGCAGGCGCGGTAGAAGAACTAAAAAGACTAATCAGCGAGCCGCAGTTTGATGCCTCTCAAAAGCTTCGGGTAGGCGTAAAAGGCGGGGGATGCAGCGGCTTGAGTTATGTAATGGGCTTCGACGCACAGCAACCGGAAGATGTTGAGTTTGACGTGGAAGGCATACCCTGCATCATGAATAAAAACCACGAGTTGTATTTATATGGTATGCAAATAGACTGGCAGGATGGATTGAACAGCCGCGGCTTTATGTTCAACAACCCGAATGCTTCCAGCACCTGCGGTTGCGGAAGCTCGTTTGCGGTATAGTATAGCCACTCTCTTTTTTACCAACAGTTGCCTGGCTTTTTTTATAAAAGACCGGCAACTGTTTTTTATTGCAATTGGTTTACGTTTACCTGCCAATAAATAACTTATTATCACGCAGCAAACATCATACGATTACGTTATAACAGGTGCAGGCTGCGCGGGCCTCAGCCTGTTGTTGCGTATAATGAAGCATCCTTTTTTTAAGGACAAAAAAATACTGCTGATAGAAGCAACCAATAAAAATAAAAATGACCGGACGTGGTGCTTCTGGGAAACCCGTGCTGGCCTTTTTCATGAGATTGTTTATAAAGAGTGGAAAGGGATTGATTTCTATAGCAACTCATTTTCAGGCAGGTGGGATATAGCACCGTATGTGTACAAGATGATTCGCGGAAAGGATTTGTATGATTATGTTTTGGGACAGCTTTCGCGGCACCCCAACATTCGTTTTTTAAATGAAAAAGTAGAGCGTGTTTACAGCGAAAATAATGTTGGCTGTGTGCAAACCAATTCACAGTTATTTACAGCACAGTATGTGTTCAACAGCATCCTTTATCACCCCGAACAATTGCAAACTTCTATCAGCCTGCTTCAGCATTTTAAAGGCTGGATGGTTCATACAAAAGAAGATGTTTTCGACAGTAATATCGCTACCTTTATGGATTATCGAATAGCCGGAACTGAAGGGAATACTTTTGTTTATGTGTTGCCTATCACAGAAAAAAAGGCCTTGATTGAATACACCGTTTTTTCTTCCTCATTATTAAAAGAAGAAGACTACAATAAGGGCTTGCAAACTTATATTTCCCGGTTTCTGAAGATTGCTGATTTTACAGTTGAGGAAGAAGAGTTTGGTATTATCCCGATGAGTAATTTTGCCTTTACCAGACAATCATCGCCTGTTATTAATATCGGCACTGCGGGCGGACAAACCAAGGGCAGCAGCGGCTACACATTTCAGTTTATACAAAAGCACTCCGATGTAATTAGGGATGCACTTGTTAACGGAATATATCCCGGCAAAGGAGAGAATGTTTTCAACCGGCGTTTTAAACTATACGACGATACTTTGCTGCAGGTGCTGCATAGTAAAAAGTTAACGGCGGCACAAGTCTTCAGCGATTTGTTCAGGCGCAATAAACCGCAGCTTATTTTTAAGTTCTTAGACAATGAAACGAGCTTATCAGAAGAAATAAAAATTATGAGCAGCGTGCCTTCGCATGTTTTTCTGCCGGCTGCTGGCAAACAACTTTTAAGGTTTTAATTTTATCATCAATATGAAGAAATCTCTTTATCATTTGGCTCTCCTGCTTACAATTTTTCTATGTGCCAGCGCCTTTGCAGTGCTTTCTTTAAAGCCGGTTGATTCTGCCGATGCAGTAACATTCGTGATTAAAAACTTGGGCATAAATACCAAAGGTGAACTGGGCGGACTGAAAGGCACTATAGAATGGAATGAAGAAAACCCGGCTGAAAGTAAAATTGCTGTAACGGTATCTGTCACCACCATCAATACGGGCATTGATAAACGCGATGAGCATTTAAAAAGAGAAGAATATTTTGATGCCGAACATTACCCGGATATAAAAATTATAAGCACTAGCATTACCAAGAGTAATAATGGCTACTTGCTGGCAGCGGCCCTTACTATTAAAGGCATTTCAAAAAATATTTCCATCCCTTTTACTGCAGCTAAGAGTGCAGAAGGATATGCTTTTTCCGGAAAATTTACTATTAACCGTAGAGATTTTGGCGTGGGTGGAAACAGCGTAGTATTAAGCGATAATGTAGAGATAACACTAAATGTAACGGCGAAATAAAACCAGAATCTTGTATGATTTATTTGATGAATGATTTGAAGATGTTGCAATCAAAAATCCTCTGATTATAAATGAATCAATTCAGCCAAAAAATCATAATACAGCTGTGTCAAACAATCAGGTAAAATCCAGTATGATTGTAAAGATGGTTCCTTTTCCCTGCTCACTTTCTACATAAATATTTCCTCCGTGGTTAAGAATGATGTTCTGGGCGAGTGTTAATGCCATGCCTGAGTTTTGCTTGCTGGTAAAATGAGGTTCGAAAAGCCGCTCCATTTTTTCACTGCTAATGGGTACTCCATTATTCTGAATGGAGATAACGCACTTGTTGTTTTCATTAGCTGTCGAGATGATAATCATGCCCTCATTTGGCTGAACCGACTCGATGGAATGAGTAAGAAGGTTGTCAAAAGCGATCTTCAACTTTTCCCTGTCTATCATCAGCTTACCTATGTCATCAGCAAATTCAATCTCAATAACCGCATTCTTATGCTTGGCAAAATGCCGTAGCCCATCTATTACTTCGTTTAAAAGATCGTGAACGGAATCCTGTGAAAAGTTGAGTTGAGCAAACTTGGTAGAATCAATTAAGTCGGAGATCAGGTGGTTAATGCGCAGAGTATTGCGGCTAATCATTTCTACCAGCAAATTAGCATCATCACTCTGTGGCAGCTCTGCATTCAGTTGCTCCAAGGCTAAGCTAATATTGGTAAGCGGGTTCCTTATTTCATGTGCAATGCTGCGCGCCATTCGCCCAATAGCCGAAAACTTTTCTACATTTTTTAACCTGATCGTTTCTTCGTTTGTATCGCGCAACTTAGCTATCTGCTGCTCCAGTTGATGACGATCTTCATATCCATCCGATGAATTAGTTTTCCTGTCCCAATCTTCTTTTTGTGCCATAACCGTTATTAAAACCGTAAAGAAAAGCCCTGTGCTTAAACCTTTATTAATTAGCTATTGCCACTGCCACCACCACGTACTTTACTCACAATCCAAAAGATAATAGCAACAACGATGATGATACCAATAATTGCCGTCCAGGCACCGGCTTTAAAAATATCTCCAATAGCTTCACAGCTACTTAGCATGAGCGTGAGGCAGGCTAATAAAACTAATGTTACTCGGTTCATATTGTTTGTTTTTATTTTACTATCGCTTCTTTCAATACCCATACACTTACTGTGCCTGCACCTACTACAAAAACGCCACATCCTTCTTCGTCAACCGTTACTTCCACCGGGTTGCGGCCTAAGTAATCTACGAATACTTTGCCACTAAATTTCTTGCCAATACCCATCTTCTTAAACCCCTCTTCACCGTTCGATATCAACACTGCACAACCCGAGTCTTCATTCTCATCAACACCCTCACGCGTCCAGCCCACACAGTTCGGATGATCGAAATAACTATGCTCTGCACCATAAGCAAATTGCTTCCTGGCTAAGAGCAACTTCTGGAGGTCTTCGCATTTATTGAGCCAAATCTCATGCTCATTTCCATCCCTGCCTTTGTCGGTATAATGGGCTCCATACAAGTCGGGATAAAACACACACGGATACCCTTGTTCGCGCAGCAGAATAAGGGCATAGGCAATGGGCTTGAACCATTCTTCCACGGGTGCTTCCAGTGATTGAAGAGGTTGCGTATCATGGTTATCTACAACTGTTACGGCGAAAGTGGGTGCATCTTTTACCAGTGTATCATCGAAGATGGCGGCGAGGTTATAATCTTTGCCGGCTTTGGAAGCATTGTAAAGATTATGATGAAGCGCTGCATCAAATAAACTCATCCTTCCACCTACGGCATCCAGGTATTTCTTCATCAAAGGCAAATCGCCAGGCGCCCAATATTCGCCTACGGCAAACAGATCTGCTTTCACTTCGGCGCGCATGAAATCGAGCCATTCGTTGTAGAACTCTGGCGCGATGTGCTTTACGGCATCGAGCCGCACGCCATCGAAACCAAGTGTATCGTAATACCACTTGCCAAAGTGTTTTAACTCCTGCCGCACATATTGGTTTCTGAATTCGATATCCGCAAACATGAGGTAATCGTAATTGCCTTTTTCCTCATCCACCATTTCTTCCCAGCCCTCATATTCATTCTGGATTTCGAAGATGCCGTTTTCGCCTGTGGCAGCGTCGTAATCAACACCCGTAAAACAGTTATGATCCCATATAAAAGTGGAGTGTTTGCCATTGCGCCCCGGGAAGGTGAACTTGGTATAGGCTTCTATTTCATACTCCTCGCTAATGTATTCATTCCTGTTTTCAGGATCTACCTTGCGCACCTTTATCTTCTCTTTCTCATCGGCGCCGCCCATGTGGTTTACCACGATGTCGGCATACACCCGCAAACCTTTACTCTGCGCCGTTTTCACGGCATCTATCAGTTGCTGCTTGGTGCCATATTTAGTGCGCACCGAACCTTTCTGGTCAAACTCTCCTAGGTCGTAAATATCATACACATCATAACCTACCGATTTGCTGCCTTCGGTTCCTTTTTCTGCCGGCGGAAGCCATACCGCGTTAAAGCCTAATGAAGCCAGGTTTTCTGCTTCCTCTTTTAATTGATTCCATAAACTGCCATCATCTGCATTGTACCAGTGAAAGAACTGGAGAAGTGTTCCGTTAATCATTTGTCGTAAAATTAGTAATGCCTTATGCTGTTTTTTAAACTGATAAAACAGCCTTAGTAAGAGAACATTATGCCATGATTAAAGGGGTGTTGAGAAAGTGTGGAGAAGATGTAGAGGGGCGAGAGATTTGTAATGAGAAGTGAAAGGTAAGAGGTGAGAAGACGGCACATCATTCACTTCTCACTGCTTCTTAACTTCCAAAAAAACAGCCTGAACCCTGCTTTTTTTGAAAACACTTTTTTAATAAATTTGTTTTTACAATCTATAATTCCATTATTAAATCTCACTTCACATGCCAGTTACTATTCACCAAATCACCGCCGTGCTCAACATGCCGGACGATTATTTAGCCCAGGGCAAACATGCGGGCAACATTATTACGGCCAGTAAAGGAAGTACCTACGTTAAGGTGCCGCCTGCCAATTTTGATGCAGCAGATCAGGCACTTGCCGACTTTCAGAAAGCTGCCACGCCCGCAGCCCGCAATGCCGCCCTGCGCCCTTTGCGGCAGGCACTACAGGGCATTATGTTCTATTTTCAGTCGGCTGCCAATGCCGACCCGGCAAAGGCAGAAACCATTATAGAAAGCGGTGGCTTCAAAGTAAAAAAGATTGTACCCCGGCAGAATGGGGATTTCACCATCAGCAACGGCATAAATTCCGGTACCGTAAACCTGGAGGCCGAGGGTGCAGGGAACTATGCCTGCCACGACTGGAGGTACTCTGCCGACGGCACCACCTTCACCCGCCTGCCGCCCACTATTAATGCGCATACACAAATGGCTGGACTAACGCCCGGTCACTGGGCATACTTTACCCATGAAGTAGTAACCAATGAAGGCGGACAGGGCGTAAGCCAGGTAGAAAAAATTATGGTGCAATAAACCGCCTGTAAGCAAGAGAAAATGCTTTGTAGGCAGGATGGCCTATTTTGGTTCCATAATAGGCCATTATCGAAGGAAACTGGGCCATTACCTAAGCAAAATGGCCCACTTTGCTTCGATGTTAGAACAAAACCTAACCAAAATGGCGTATTTTGGTTAGGTTTTGGTCTATTACCTAAAGATTATGTACTATTTGCCTTACAAAATAGGCCATTACTGAAGCAGAATGGGCCATTTTCTTTAGGTAGTGGTACAAACTATAAAGAGTTTGTACGGTTTGGGTTGGGTGTAGCACAATGGATGGCACAATTGTATCCTTCCTCTTTTAAAAGTCAGTGTCTTTACTGACTTTATTTATTGCAAAGGTGTTCTAATGATAAGGATTGATTTTGTTTGGTAAAAGTCGTCTATAATTTTTGAGTTGTACGTCATATTCATAATCATATAACAGTATAAAACCAAAATCATGAACAGTAAACACTCCTATCTATTTTTTCTAATTATTTTCTTTGGGATATCTTGCTCAAACAAACCAAGTGATGAGAAAGTGAGAAGTCTTATTGCAGATTATGAAAAGCAGGAAATGATAAAGTATCAAAATGTATTAGCCTTACCCTGCAGCCCATTTAAAGCTATTAAGATTCCAAAGCATTTTAAATCGGCGTATTTTCCAACAGATGATGTTCTGTCAAAAACATTTCAACAGCAAAAAGATGTTCTTGACGGCTTTTCGTTAAGCAATCTCATCTCACTTACAGCCGGTCAGGAGTTCAGTGGGCTAAATAACGATGGCAAACAGTTGAGCACAAAGGAATATGATGTTAATCTGAAACAAGAGGGTGACAAAATAAAAATCGGGGAAACTGCAGATGAATATGTTTTGCCCTTATTTGACATTAATAATGCGACTATTTTAAAAGAGAACTCTCTCAGCAAGGATACCTTGCTTGTTTATTATAAATTATTAGAGTTGCCGACTTATCAGGTTTTGAAACAAAAATGTACATATAATGAAAGCAACTATTTGCCGAAAAGTGATAGTTCAACAATAGTCATAGTAAAAGACGGAAATGACTGGAAAAGGCGTGACTAATTCCTATTTTTTTTAAAAGGCTGTGTCTTCATAGAGCTTATTTATTGCGAAGGATTTCGCTTTGTGGAAATACGAACCAATAGAAAACCATCTCTTCTCTACGCCGCTTCTAAAATTTTCATCAGCACTTTTTCTTCGGCGGTAAGGTCGGCTTTGTTATCGTCCACCTCTATGTTTTCGAGTTCCTGCAAATACCGTTTTAAATCCTGGCTTTCATACAAGGATATAATAAGCGGATGCACATAATATTTCTTGCATACGGTTCGGGTGTTGCCAAGATGTTTGGCTACCACATCTAATGCCTCTGCAATTTTCTTTTTGGTTTCGGTTTGTGTGTCGAAGAAACCCAGTTCGTTAAACGCAAGAACCGACTGTACGGTGCCAGCCCAGGTGCGGAAGTCTTTGGCGGTAAATTCGCCCCCGCTGATCTGGCGAATGTAGTTGTTCACCATGCCTGAATCTATGCTTTTGTGGTTGCCGTTTTCGTCGTAATATTGAAATAGCTCTTTACCCGGAATTTCGCGACACTGCTTTACAATTTTTGCCAGCTTGTTGCTTTTGATATTGATATCGTGATGAACGCCTTTTTTGCCTTTGAACGTGAACCGGATTTTTTGCCCTTCTACTTTTACATGCTGGTCTTTCAGGGTGGTCATGCCAAAAGAGCCATACAATTTTTCGTACAGGTTATTGCCTACGCGTATGTGCGTTCGTTCCATGAGGCTGACAGCAGCAGCCAGCACTTTTTCGGGTGGCAGACCGGGCAGCGATAAATCTTTCTCTAACTGCAGGCGAATGGAAGGCAGGGTTTTTCCAAACTCGTGAAGGCGATAGAACTTGGTGTGATTGCGAAGCGCATTCCATAAAGGATGGTAGCGATACTGCTTGCGTTGTAACGTATCGGTGCCGGTTGCCTGCAGATGACCGTTATCAATCGGGCTTATCCAAACATTCTCCCAGGCCGGCGGGATCACTAAACTTTTAATGCGCTGTAAAGTATCCGCATCCTCTACCGGCTTTTCTTTTAGCAGATAAGAAAATGCTTTGCCCCGCTTTACCCGCCGGATACCTTCCTCATTATCGCTGATATAAATAAGGCTAACGGCTTTTGCCGCTTTCTCGGCATCATGAACAATAGCGGCTAACTTCTTTTCCGGCAAACGCAGTATCTGCTCCATGTCTGAACTCATAGAATAGAAAAATCAATTTTAAAACCATTTCAAAGCGAACTCAATCCATTTTGTAAAAATGTTAGTAAGTATGGAACACAGACTAAAGAACCCAATAGCTTTTAATGTAATGAATGCAACAGAACGATAGGGTGGAAAGGATGGCTAACTGTTTCCCTTTTTCGGGTTTATACCGTCTTTGCAATGGAGTAAAAACGGCGCTTTTTCCCATATTGAAAAACTCATATTAAAATGAGTGGAAGAAGCAGCGGAACAAAGGTTTCAGAACTCTATTTCTTTGAGGAATTTAATCCACAAAAATTTAGCAGAAACAACATTTTTAAGCCTTTGCTATTCCGGTACATCATTTGAATTTTAAACAATCAAACAGTTATATGCAACCGAACGATACAACGCTTGTGTTTTTGCGCGATAAGATAGAAGATATCCGGATCGCGCTGTTTAAAGCCGAAATGGCTTCTGTGCTTCAATTGCCTAACAATATTATCAGCACCTTAAAAGTAGACGATGAAGGATTTATCTGGTTTTACACATCATGTAACGGAATGTATGCAGGACAAGTTGACAAGGAGTTTTTTGCATACCTTGATTACTATCAGAAAGGGCGGGATTCGCGTTTACGGGTTAGTGGAAAGACAACCATTGTTGAAGGTTGTGGTGCGGATGCTGCTGCCGTAGATGACAGCAATCTCCTGCTGCTGAAAATGAAAATCATGCAGGCAGAATATTTTGGAACTGATATTGAAAAACAGCAGAATTGGATGGATAAAATAAAGACAACTTTTACTGAGTTGCTGTCAACGTCCGCTTTGAGTAAAAAATACCGTTTTTCGTAGCAGAGTTAATAGCTGAAACACCAGGTAGCTAAGGTGTTTTGGTTATGCAGACAAAATGTTTTTCAAAATCCGGTATTGCAACTTTCCTTTTTATTCTTTATTAAAATCCAGTCACTTCATTAACCAATCAACAGCTTGTATCGTCTGGTAAAGTAACTTCTTACTTGTTCATCATCCACACCGGTTTTCTACTTTGTACCGTTTTGTAAATGCGGCAATCTTCGGTGTGCGCACCGGGTAAGTAACCAATGCTCATCAGAAACTCGTTTACAATTTCGCCACCAGTGAACCGGAAGGTATTTTTAAACAATTTTACCCACTCTTCTTTTGTTTTTGGATGATGCAGTAACAACCAGTTTTCAAACGAGCCATGCTGTTTTTGCAATTGCAATATGGTTCGTGCATTTTCTATAGCTGCGTTTATTTTTAGTTTGTTCCGGATGATACCTGCATCTTTCAATAGCCGTTCTTTATCTCTTTCTGTATAGGCGGCTACTCTTTCTATATTGAAATTGTCGTAGGCCTGCCTGAAGCCCGCTTCTTTTTTCAAAATTGTTTCCCAGCTCAATCCTGCCTGGTTAATCTCAAGAATAAGCCTTCCAAATAATTCATTGTCATCATGCAGCGGAAAGCCATACTGAAAATCATGATAAGCTTTATGCAGCGCTTTGCGTTCAGCGCCCATGTTTTCGATAGCCTTGCAGTAAGACATTTATTTGTACCTAATTGTTAATGGAAAAAATAAGTAAATCCATTCAGGTAAAATGGAAGTTATAAAGCACTTAATAAAGGATTTTAAAAAAAGCGGAGACGGCGAGATTCGAACTCGCGATACAGTTTCCCGTATACACACTTTCCAGGCGTGCTCCTTCAACCACTCGGACACGTCTCCATTAATTTCCCGAAGGGGCTGCAAAATAAACGTTTCAAAGCGAGCCACTGAAAATTTTTTCTGCATTTTTAGTAGTAATGTGGGCTACTTCTTCTATCGAAACACCTTTTGTCTCGGCTAGCTTTTGTGCAATGAAGGGCAGATAACTGCTTTCGTTCCGCTTGCCACGATGAGGCGTAGGTGGCAAATAAGGCGCATCTGTTTCCAACACCATTTTATCTAAAGAAATAGTTGCTAATGCTTCCGGTAAGCCACTTTTTTTATACGTTAATATACCGCCAATGCCGAGATAAAATCCCATGCCTGTAATTTGTTCTGCATCTTCGCCTGTTCCGCTAAAGCAATGAAAAATACCGCGTAAACCCGCATGGGCAAACGGCTTTACAACATCAATCGTTGGCTGCATCGCATTGCGGGTATGAATCACAATCGGAATCTTTTTATCCAGCGCCCATTGCATTTGTATCTTAAAGGCTTCGCTTTGTTGCTCCGCAAATTCGGTGCTCCAGTAATAGTCCAAACCAATTTCACCAATGGCAACAAAAGGTCTTTTGCTCAGCCATTCTTCTACAATTTTCAGTTCTTCTTGGTAAGTTGCTGTTACCGAACAAGGATGCAAACCCATCATCGCAATACACTGCGGAAAATTGTTTTCCATCTGTAGCATGGCTTCGTGCGTGCTGCTGTCTATCGCTGGCAAATAAAATTTTTTCACACTTGCTGCTTCGCTTCGTTCCATCATTTCCTTTCGGTCGCCATCAAATTGTTGAGAGTACAAATGGCAATGTGTGTCTGTGAAATTTAGGTTCTTATCTGTCAAACTCATTCGTCTGCTGTTTTTTAACGAATCAAAAAGAGCAAAAGTAATTTAGATTTGCCGCCACTAAAATTGTGTAAATACATAGATGTCAAATATTCTGTTGATAGATGATGAGCGTGCGATCCGGAAAACATTATGCGATATTCTTTCCTTTGAGGGTTACAAAATTAAGGAAGCCATTGATGGAGAAGAAGGTCTGAAAATGTTTCAGGAAAAGAATTATGACGTGGTGCTGTGCGACATTAAAATGCCGCGCATGGATGGGCTTGAATTTTTAGATAAAGCCACTTCCATTAATCCTGATGTGCCCATCATTATGGTAAGCGGGCATGGCAATATTGAAACCGCTGTAGATGCCGTAAAAAAAGGTGCATTCGACTACATAAGCAAACCGCCCGACCTGAACCGGATGCTGATTACCATTCGCAATGCGATGGATAAAAACAAGCTGAGTAAAGAAACGCGGGTGCTGCGCAAGAAGATAAGCCGCGTGCAGGAAATGATCGGTGAATCGGAAGGTATGATGCGCATCAGGGATACGATTGATAAAGTAGCCCCAACCGATGCCCGTGTGCTGATTACAGGTGAGAATGGTTCGGGCAAAGAGTTGGTGGCGCGTTGGATCCATCACAAAAGCAATCGTGCCGAAGGACCGCTGGTAGAAGTGAATTGTGCTGCCATTCCCGGTGAGTTGATTGAAAGCGAACTGTTCGGACATGAAAAAGGTTCTTTCACTTCTGCTATCAAGCAACGCATTGGCAAGTTTGAGCAGGCTAACGGCGGAACTTTGTTTTTAGATGAAGTAGGCGATATGAGCATCAATGCACAGGCAAAAGTATTGCGCGCCTTGCAGGAAGGGCGAATCACCCGCGTTGGGGGAGACAAAGAAATTGAAGTGGATGTGCGCGTGGTAGCAGCTACCAACAAGAACCTGATGCGTGAAGTGGATGCGAAAAACTTCCGTCTCGATTTGTATCATCGGCTTAGCGTAATCCTTATTCACGTGCCATCGCTGAACGAACGGCGAAGCGATATTCCGCTGTTGGTGACTAAATTTATGGCAGATATTGCCGAAGAATACAACCAACCGCTCAAACAGATTAGCGACCGGGCTTTGGATGCGTTAGTTCATCACAACTGGACGGGCAATATCCGTGAGTTGAACAATGTAGTGGAGCGTCTTATGATTCTGTCTGGTCCTACAATTATGCTGGAAGACATCACGGCATATGTATTTTCGAAGTAAGAAATTTGTTGAACCACAAAGACAAAAAGTGCACAAAGAGAATTGTAAAATTCATTAGTAACTATTGTGCCCTTTATACCTTTGTGGTTCACTATTTAGCATAGTCCCCACCAATTAATTTGCCTGACCACCAAAATACAGTTGTTATAATTGCCGGGCCAACGGCGGTAGGCAAAACCAATCTTGCCATCCGGCTTGCGCGCCATTTCAATACTGAAATTATTTCTGCTGATTCCCGGCAATGCTACAAGGAATTGAACATTGGTGTAGCAAAGCCAACACCGGAGCAGCTTTCAGCTGTTCATCATTACTTCATTAATTCACACTCGGTACAGCAAACTGTAAATGCCGCAACGTTTGAGCAGTATACTTTGCAATGTACCGAACAGGTTTTCGCGAAGCATAATATCGCTGTTATGGTGGGCGGTACGGGTTTATACATCAAAGCGTTTTGCGAAGGGCTTGATGCAATTCCTTCTATCCCCAATGATGTAAGAAGTGCTGTTGTTGATCTGTATAAGCAACAGGGAATTTCTTTTCTACAAACTACATTACAGCAAAAAGATCCGGCATATTGGAAGGTAGCAGAGCAACAGAATCCGCAACGGTTAATGCGTGCACTGGAAGTATTGTATGCTACTGGTAATTCAATTCTGTTTTATCAAACCAAAGCAGTTACTAAACGACCTTTCCATATCATCAAAATAGGATTACAACTTCCGAGAGAGGCTTTATATGAGCGCATCAATCTTCGCACAGATGAAATGATAAAAGAAGGTTTGCTGGATGAAGTAGAAAGTCTGTCGTCTTATCAAACTTTTAATGCCCTACAAACCGTTGGCTATAAAGAGTTGTTTGATTATTTGAATAATAAAACTGATTTGCAGACAGCAATTGATTTAATCAAACAAAACACGCGTCATTACGCAAAGCGACAAATGACTTGGTTTAAAAAAGATGATGACATGAAATGGTTTGCGCCGGATGAAGAGAATGCGATTTTATCTTACCTGAACAAAGTATGACGATTTCTGTTACGATTCATATCTTGTTTGAATGACAACTTTATCATGTCAAATAATATTGTCATTCTAAATTTCTTCTCCTCAAGCTTTTTACCTTGCTGAAATCACTCAGGCAAACACATCTGATTCAGCTTCCAGAACAACTGCAAGTGCCTGTTGTGCTTCCAGAAAAGCCGTAGCCGTTGGCATGTGAAGCTCGCGCGAGTGAACGCCATTCTGAACTTTAGCCAGATCAACATCCCATAAGCCGGCATGGTGCCACGGAGTAAGATGATCCCAATCCGGACGGTCAACTATAGGATACCAGCAAACTCCCCAAAGTGGAATTCCTTTTTGCAAAGCGGCTTTGCATTCCCGGGCAATGTAATGTATCCATTTATAGCGATCTTCTTTAGGATGGCTGGTTTCAGTCAACACGACCGGCCTTCCGTAACGCTCGTAAGCTTTCTCTAATAGCAGATGCAGTGGTTTCCATCTTGGATCGGGCACTTCATTCAGCCAAGGCAGAAACGTATCGGTGCCAGCAATCCACTGGTTGTTGTAATACCAGTTGAAGCCAAGGATATCAACATATTCAGGCTTTCCGCGCAACTCGGGGCACAATCTTCCGCTTAGTATATCCACCGATTGAAATTGATTGTTATGCGACATTTTAGCAAAGGCAATTTGCTTGGGTGTTGCATTTAATGGCGGCACCATATTTACCATCGGTTCAGTAGTCATAATCCTCACTCCGGCATCTTCTTCCTTCATCGCTTCAATGCCTTCAATATAAGCTTTCATCAGAGCATACTTCACTTCCCAGCCTTGCTTGGTACAATAAGGTGAAGTGCCGCGGACATCACCGCCGAGCCACGAAATAAAACTAACTTCATTGATGGGCGTAACAATCAATGTTTCGGTTGGGCGCACTGAACGGTAGAAGCGGACAAAAGCGCGACAAACCGATGCAAAACGCCTAGCAAACATCGGGTGCAGCGGTGTCAGGTCGTCGGGAAAACCGAAATGGCAAATGTCCCACACCTGTTGTATGCCGTGCTGAACGCCGGCTTCAATCATAATGGCAACAGTGCTCCAGTCGTACTGGTAAGGTTTGGTTTCAACAAAACTCCAGCGGATACCTTCGCGAACAGTCTTGATTTGAAAAAGAGACAAATCCTGATAATCCTGATGCAATAGAGGCAAGTGTCCGGTTACATTTAAAAAATCAACGCGATTGCCAAAGGCATTTAACTGGTCGGTACATTCGTAGCCAGCCATCCAGAAAGAGTGAAACGGGTTTTGCCACGATGAATCGTTTTGCATAATACTAAGAACATTTTTTATAAAGGATAAACTGCCAAAAAGGTTGCATTGAGAACGCGATACAGATGCAACAAAATTGTCTGCACCTGTATCGCGATATAGGTAAACCACTCTATAGTAGAGCCGGTTACTGTTTGATAGCCATTTTCTGCAGGCTTCCATTCATGTGAGAAGCTTCCTGCTCGGCTAGCATAAGTTTCTTAAACAAAGTGAGCGATTGCGCCACCACCTGGTCCATATTGTAATACTTGTAAGTGCCTAACCTGCCCGTAAAATAAACATTAGGCGTGGTAGCTGCCAGCAACTGGTATTTCTTATACAACTCTGCATTTTCGGCGCGCGGAATAGGATAATATGGATCACCTTCCGCCTTAGGATATTCATACACAAGAGAAGTTTTTGGATGCTTCTGCCCGGTCAGGTATTTAAACTCGGTAATGCGTGTATAAAGGTGTTCATTCGGATAGTTCACCGTTCCCGTGTTTTGAAAGCGCTCTGTATCCACGGTCTCAAACTGAAACTCCAGCGAGCGGTATGGCAGCTTGCCATAGCAGTAATCGAAATAGCTATCAATCGGTCCTGTAAAAATGAGCGACTTGTAACGGATACTATCTAAAATATCTTTGTAATCCGTATTCAACATGATGCTGATATTAGGGTGCGATAGTAAGTTCTGAAACAGATGTGTATAGCCATGCAATGGCATTGCCTGGTAAGTATCTGTAAAGTAACGGTCGTCTTTATTGGTTCGGGTTGGAACACGCGCTGTTACCGAAGCATCCAGCTCACTGGGGTCCAAATCCCATTGCTTACGGGTGTAGTACTTAAAAAACTTTTCGTACAACTCTCTACCTACTTTCGATACTACTACATCTTCCGATGTCCTGATCTTATCTTTCTGCTCTGCGCGGCTTTCGAAGAAAGATTCTACCTGGTCGGCAGAAAGATTCAAACCGTACAAGGTGTTGATAGTCGTGAGGTTAATGGGAATAGGAACCTGTTGTCCATCCACACTGGCTAGCACGCGGTGCTCGTAAGGGCGCCACGCGGTGAAGCGGCTGAGATACTCAAATACATCTTTGGAATTGGTATGGAAAATATGCGGACCGTATTTGTGTATCAGTATGCCATCGTTGTTGTAATAATCATACGTGTTGCCACCAATGTGATTACGTTTATCCAATATCAAAATTCTTTTTCCGGCTTTTGTAGCTAATCGTTCTGCCAATACGCTGCCGGCGAAGCCTGCCCCCACTATTACATAATCAAACATAAGCGTCCTCCTTTTTTGTGTAGTTATTTATTTGTTTTGAATTGTGTGATGATTTCTTTGTGTTCAAAGTTTTTTCTATCAGGTCGTTCATTTTTTTCCAGGTAGCATCCCAGGAATTGTCTTTCAGAAACGCATCTGATTTAGCCAGCCATTGAGTTTTGTCGCTAATGGTTAATTCTTTCTCTGCCTGTTGAACCAGTTCATCTGCATTCTTTACAATATGGACTAAAGCTTCTATACCGTAAGGATATACGACATCCTGTATGGCAGTTGAAATAACTGGCTTGCCACCAGCAAGATATTCAGGCGTTTTTGTTGGGCTGATAAAACGGGTAGATTCATTCAGGCAAAAAGGAACTAAAGCAATGTCCCACCCATGCAGGTAAACAGGCAACTCGTTATATGACTTTCCACCGAGGTAATGAATGTTGGCAAAACGAGGAAGAGCAGCCGGGTCAATCTTTACAATGGGTCCGATCAGCACAAAATGCCAGTCAGGTTTTTGTTCTGCCGCTTCGCGGATAAGCTCAATATCAAAGCGTTCATCTATCACGCCATAAAACCCAAGGCGCGGATGCGGAATGCCGGCCTGATCGGCTGGATCTGTAGTTTCGTTTCTTGCCCCTGCAAAATGCGCTTTATCTATGCTGCTGGGGAAAGGGTAGATATTGTGATGCTGGTCTTTCTTTGCCTGGTATAATGTATGCCCACCGGTAAATACAATGTCAGCTTTCGCAAACAGCTGTTCTTCTAAAATTTTCAGAAGCGGATTAGCAAATTTGAAAGCAGATAATTCATCCATGCAATCATACACTACCATTTTGGGTTGTAAATGATCGCTCACCAGCAAAGCTAATGGTGTGTAATACCATAATATATAACTACTGATGTTGCGAGCTTTGAAGAACTGAGTCAGCACTTCTTTTTGCCTGTCCACATTTTCTTCGTGCTGAAAACCTTTTAAGTGCAGCACCACTACCTGCACATTTTCTTGGGTAGTGGTTACGGTATAAGAATCTTCGGATGCTTCAAAAGTGGGTTCTTCAATGTAATAAACACGGTGGGTCTTGGCAAACCGGCTGAGCAGATGCTGGGGACGTTGATAAACAAAATTCCATCTGAGATGTGAGAAGCATACAATATCCATTTTTTATTTTATATTTTCAGTTCTAACGAAACAAGAATAGAAAAGAACTAATTGGTGCAATAAACTAGTTCGCCGGCAAAGCAGCAGAACACAGGTTAAAACAATTATGCCATTTTTATTTATGTTGCAGGTGAGGTGAATACATGAATCCGTATATCTTAATTTGTTGGCATGTAGAATATTCTGCCCTTAATTTTAGTATGGCATTAGGTTTTTTTGTTATGGCATGAACTTTTGATTGGGCAGGTTTTTCTTTTTTAAGCGAATTCGGTATTTAAAATGCGAGGTCAGCTTTAGTAAAAAGTTTAGCTAAAGGAAATGCTTTTCACAATTAAGGAGCAGGCGGTTTCTAATTCTGCTTCAGAAATGCTCAGCGGCGGTGCAATACGCATGCGGTCGGGTGCAAACAGAAACCAATCGGTGATTAACCCTTTCATGATAGATCCGCGAATCACTTCTTTTGCAACTCTGCTGCTTTCAAACTGAAGCGATGCCCATAGCCCCGCTGTTTTTAATTCCTTTATTGCCGGATGCCGGAGTTTTTTAATCAGTATTTCTTCTTTTTTCTTCACTTGCAAGATCCATTCCTCTTCTAGCAATATTGAAAAAGCAGCTGCGCCGGCCGCACATGAAACCGGATGCCCACCAAAGGTGGTAATATGACCCAATACCGGATTTTGCGTAAGCACTTGCATCACTCCGTAATCAGCAACAAATGCACCCAACGGCATACCACCACCTAAAGCTTTGCCCAGTAGTAAAATATCAGGTACAATGCCATATTGTTCGAAAGCCCACAAAGTTCCGGTTCTGCCAAAGCCTGCCTGTATTTCATCCAGTATCAACAGTGCGCCGGTGGCATTACAGCGCGCGCGCAGTGCCGGCAGCCAATTGTGTGGTGGGCGTGTCACGCCACTTTCCGCCTGAACAGTTTCAACAATCACACAGGCCGTGTTATCGTCAATAGCGGTCAGCACTTCTTCGCTGCCATAAGGATAATGATATACATCTGGTAATAATGGACGATAGGCATTGCGAAAGTATTCATCGCCCATCAAACTCAACGCTCCCTGCGTACTGCCGTGATAGCTGTTGTGAAAGCCAATCATCTTGCTTCTGCCGGTAAAACGCTTGGCAAGTTTCAGTGCACCTTCGGTGGCTTCGGTTCCGCTGTTAGTAAAATAAACACAATTCAGCATCGCCGGCAGATGTTGGGTTAGCAGGCTGGCGTATTGGACCTGTCGGCTTTGCACAAATTCTCCATACACAATCAGATGCATATAATCGGCAGCCTGCTTCTGCACCGCTTCCACTACTTTCGGATGGCTGTGCCCGATGTTGGCAACACTGAAACCTGAAATCAGGTCAATGTATTCCTTGCCGGAAGCATCGTATTGGTAAATGCCTTTTGCCCTTACCATTTCCAAACCTATTGGCTCGGGCGAGGTTTGCGCAAGATGTCGGAGGAATAACGATCGGTTGTCCATTCGGCTGAAAAGATGAGAGATACAATAAGTGAAAGGCAAAAATAAACGACAAGTATGCGTTATCGTATTTTTACGTAGCAATAAACTTCTTTCCACTTTTAAACTTCTTCTTTATGGCGCTTCTTTTACCGGTAAATGGCAGCGAGCCACAAATGGGTAACAATTGTTTTCTCGCACCGAATGCAACCGTTGTGGGCGACGTGGTGCTGGGTGATGACTGCAGCATATGGTTCAATGCTGTATTACGCGGCGATGTAAACAGCATCCGCATTGGCAGCAAGGTGAACATTCAGGATAACGCTGTGGTGCACTGTACATTTGAAAAATATGCGACTACCATTGGCAATAATGTTTCGGTAGGGCATAGTGCCATTGTGCATGGCTGCACATTACACGATGATGTGCTTGTAGGCATGGGTGCGATCATTATGGACGGCTGCGTTGTTCACTCCAACTGTATCATTGCTGCCGGCGCGGTACTGCTGCAGCATACCATTGTAGAAAGCGGTAGCATTTATGCTGGCGTGCCGGCAAAAAAGATAAAAAATATTTCGGAAGAGCTGATTACGTGTGAAATCCATCGCATTGCAGAGAACTATATAAAATATTCGGGATGGTTCAAAAAAATTTAATGCAGGTTGCAGCGAATTTAACAAAGTGGCTGTCTAATTAAAACGGATAGCTTTTCGCTACGAACAAATCTAATTGCTTATCGTTTTTTATGGATTATCTGCCCTCTCGGAAAGCTATCCTCTTTTTTATTGCAGCCGTAGCAATATTTTCGTCCTGTACCGTAAAAAAAGGTTGCCCGGCTACCGCCTCTGGAATTGGAGCAGAAAGAATACTCAGCGGAGACCCGAAAGCCGCGAAGGCGATAAAGCGGGGCAAGAAATTTAAGGCTTAATAGGTATAACAAATAGAATAGTAACTCCAAAAACCAAAAGGCAGTGCCATGCAGAATCACCCTCCTGCTACCGCCACCAATATCAGTAATGTGGACAGTAGCCTTACCGATTTTTATCAACTTACCAGCCGGTTAAGTAAAATTCGTTTCGTTCGTTTCACTGGTAAAGAAGATGAAGCCGATCATATCTTGTGGACATTTACTTATCGGGGACGTAAATTCACCCTGCAGTACAGTATTTACAATGGCATTTCTTTGCTCGCTGAAGCATCGCCGGATCAGCGACTGATTGATAAGCTGGCAAACAAACTTCGCTTGCTCATTTCATAGTGTAAAAAGAATTTTGTACTTGGCATTTACAATCAACAGCTCTTTATAACTGTTTCTCTTTAGTAATTCTTCTCTTCTAAGCTATCTATGATAGTGAGATAGCTATGATAGCGCTCTATGGAAATGGTGCCTTCTTCCACCGCTTCTTTCACGGCACAATCCGGCTCATTTAGATGCAAACAGTTATTATAACGGCAACCGGGAAGCCGCTCCCGCATTTCAGGAAAATAATGAGACAATTCTTCTTTTTTTATATCAATCAGTCCAAACTCGCGGATGCCGGGTGTATCTATCAGGTGCCCGTCAAAAGGCAAATCAAACATTTCGGCAAATGTGGTGGTGTGCATGCCCTTGCCACTCCACTGGCTCACCTCGGTGGTGCGTAGCCCGCTGCCAGGCAGTATCGCATTGATGAAAGTGGATTTGCCAACGCCGCTATGTCCGCTGAGCAGTGTGGTTTTATCGCGGAGCAACCCATTTAGCTCTTCCAGCCCTTCTCGTGTTTGCATACTTAGCCTTACTACAGTATAACCAATATCGGTATAAATTTTCTTCAGGTACTCAAACAGAGTTGTTTCTTTTTGTTTATAAACATCCCATTTATTAAAAACAAGAATGGCCGGCACATGAAATGCTTCGGCGGAAACAAGAAACCGATCCATAAACCCGGTTGAAGTGCGGGGCTCCCGCAGGGTGGCAAATAGTAGGGTCTGGTCGAGATTAGAGGCAATAATGTGATGTTGGTTTTTATTATGTGGAGAGCTTCGGGCGATATAATTCTTACGGTCAGCAATGCCGGTTATGGTGGCAATTTTGCCTTTTTCATCTTCTTCGGGTTCAATAGTTACAATATCACCAACGGCAAGTGGATTGGTAGAAGTAATGTTGTCTATTTTAAAAATACCCCGGATGCGGCATTGGTAAGTCTGACCGTTTTCGGCTTTGGCAATGTACCAGCTTCCGGTAGATTTGTAAATAAGCGCCTGCATGACAAAAGGCGAAGATATTGCACAAAACTGCCGTTCTGAACACAAAATGGTCAAAGGGCTTGTGGCAGCCCCTCCACAGTTTTGCTACGCACTAGGTAAGTAAAGCATTTTAACTAGTGGAAGGAATAATAAAGTTAGCTGCTACTCCTACATAGCTACTTGTCAAAAGCCATTGATTTAAAGGGATGTTTGAGTAAGATGCAAGGCAATGCTGAAAAAATGGTAACATTCGCTTAACAAAAGGGGTGGTTTGGCATGATATATACTACTTAGAATGCAAATATTCTTGCGTGAGGCGATTATTCATTGTTGACGATGATCACGATATCCTGCTTTCTCTAAAAATCTGGTTTTCAAAAAAAGGGTTTGATGTAAGGGTTTTTCAGCACTCCAGACCTTTATTCGATGCACTCTATCAATCCATGCCCGATTTAATTCTGTTAGATGTGAACCTGAATGGAGAAGATGGAAGGGAAATCTGCAAACGCATTAAAAATGAATTTGTTGTTAATCGACCTGTCATCTTATTTTCTGCTAACGCGCACGCACTGGAAAATTATAAAGATAGCTGCGCCGATGGTGTTTTGCATAAGCCCTTTTCGCTTCACGAAATTTATAGTCTTATCAATTCTTATGTACCGGCCGAGGTTTGCTAAGTAATAAAATCGTAGGCCTATCCGACTTTAAAATCTTCTTTCTTTAATTAGTTGTGCTAACAAAAAAGAATCTGTTTTATGGACGAGCCGTTCCTGCTGCCAGTCGTTTATAAAGAAGAGACTTTGGAATTTCCGGCCCAATTGCTTACTTCAGCATACTCCTTCCAGATTCAGGTTTTAGTACACGATGTTGCCGTAAACTTTGAAAGAGACGACAGCGGCGATTTTCGTGCGCTTGCCGCTACGCCCGATGATGTTCGGTTTCAGAAGACTGATGCTACACTGCTACAGGCAATTGCCGAATCTTTAGAAAAAATTCTTCTTGATAATAGTTAGGTCCGGCTGGCAATCAGCAGGTTCAGGTCGGTGTATTTTAAATCGTATCGCTGACTGATGTAAATGTCCGTTAGGTGCCCTTTGTACATATACACGCCATGCCGCAGATTGATATTATGCCACAACATTTCTTCTATGCCGCCTTCATCGCCGGCATCAATCAGCAGCGGCATTAACACATTACTAATAGCGTGACTCGCCGTTCTGGCAAAGCCGCTGGCAATGTTCGGCACGCAATAATGGATCACATCATACTTGCGGAAGGTTGGATTTTCGTGCGTCGTTACTTCGCTTGTTTCAAAACATCCGCCGCGGTCAATGCTCACGTCGATAATAACACTTCCGCTGCGCATGTTCGACACCATGTTTTCTGTTACTACAATCGGGCTTCTGCCACTTTCCGTTATTAAGGCGCCCACCGCAACTTCGCAGGTCTTCAGTTGTTTGGCCAATATTTTCGGCTCAATAACACTGGTCCAAACCCGCACGCCGAGGTTGTTCTCAAGGCGTTTCAATTTATACACATTATTATCAAATACCTTCACAGATGCGCCCATAGCCAAAGCCGTTCGTGTAGCGTATTCGCCTACAACTCCGGCACCGATGATAATGACTTTAGTAGGAGGTATTCCACTAATGCCGCCGAGCAAAACGCCTTTGCCTTCATTGGCAGTGCCGAGATATTGACCGGCAATGAGCATAGCGGCGCTGCCTGCGATCTCGCTCATGCAGCGTACAATGGGAAAAGTGCCGCTATCGTCTTTGAGATTCTCAAAACCCAATGCCGTAATGCGTTTTTTCATCATTACTTCAATGGTCTCTTTCTTAAGTAATGATATATGGATGGGTGAAACAATAATCTGGTTCATCTGTAGCCAGGTACATTCTTCCGACACAATCGGCGCGCTTTTTATCAGGATCGGGCACTGATATACCTGTTGCTTGTCGTAAGCAATAGAAGCGCCCGCATCGGAGTAATCTTTATCATCGTAGTTGCTTCCTGCGCCGGCTTTGGTTTCAATCATCACCTCGTGACCGTTATTAACTAACACGCTGACCGCCTCAGGTGTTAGCGCAATGCGGTTTTCCTGGAAAGCGGTTTCCTTCGGGATGCCGATTTCCAGCTTATTGCCCGCGGGCTTAATGTCTAATTTTTCTTCGAGCGTTTCGTAGGAGAACGATCCGCTTACAACAGGCTTGACTACCGGCATGGCTATTTCTTTTTCAGTGTGATGGGAGAATGGTAATGAAGAACATCAGTCAACAGGCAAAGCAGGAATTTGTCAATTCGATATTGAAATACAGAGTGATTGTTTCTCCTTGTCCATTCGATTCTTATTTGTTGTTCCTTCATGCTTTGTAGTCACAAATATAATTGAAAAGGAAGCATTGCCATGTAGCCCTTATCTGTCTGCTTTTAAATTGTGCTTCTGGAATACTGATACAATCATAAAGCGCTACAAAACCATCAGTAACGCCGCTTCCGGTGCATCTAAATTTAAGCGAGGCTTCCGAAGGTTAGCCTTCGTGTGTTCTCGTCCACTAAGCTGATGTAAATATGAAAAGTATCATCCGGCAGCAAACCCGGTGCAATATCCGGCCACTCAATCAGGCACAAATTGCCACTTAGCAGGCTATCTTCCACACCAGCCGCTGTGGCTTCCGCCTCACCTTTTAGCCGGTACCAATCCATGTGATAAACAACACCTGCTGCCGGGCTTTGATATTCATTAATAATAGCAAAAGTGGGACTGCTAACGGCATCCGTCACCTGCAGAACATGAGAGCATAAAACATGAATCAGCGTGGTCTTGCCAGCTCCCATCGGCGCATGAAAAGCCCATACGGTGAAGTTCCTGCCCTGTTGCCAAAGAGAAGTAGCCACTTCTGCAATTGTTTCTTTTGTAAAGAAAAATTCCATGATTGCAAACGTACAAGCGATTTGCCGGCTAAAGAAAACTGTTAAGATGACCGTGCGTGTTGCGAAAGCGAAAAGATTGACAATGTGATGAACAGAAACAGAAGTTGGCAATGGTACCTTTGTGTGTTGAAATTGACTTCAATCAGATAGAACAATGAGCGATTTACAAACGATACATTGGAAAGTACAGGGCATGAGTTGCACGAACTGTGCGCTTTCCATCGAAAAATATTTAGAAAAACAAGGGCAGAAAAACGTAAAAGTGAACTTCATCGGCGGCGATGTAAGCTTTGAAAAATCGGATGATATTACCGATGCTGCTTTGCAGAAAGGCATCAATGGACTGGGCTATAAAGTAGTAAATGAAGAAGCAGGCGGAAAAAAAAGACTCATCTTTAAAAATCACCTGCAGCGTTTTTTGTTCTGCCTCATTTTTACATTGCCTTTATTGAGTCACATGGTTGGGTTGCACACAATGTTTCTGATGAACCCTTATGTGCAACTGGCGTTCACGCTTCCTGTGTTTGTTATTGGTATGAGCTATTTTGGAAGAAGTGCTGCAAAAGGTTTATTAAAAGGTGTGCCCAACATGAATGTGCTGATAACCATCGGTGCTATCGCTTCTTTTGCCTATAGCTTATATGGAACACTGACCGGGCAGGCAGAGCAATACTTGTTTTACGAAACCACGGCAACCATTATTACGCTGGTGTTTTTAGGTAATTGGTTAGAAGACAGATCGGTACAAACTACACAAACCGAGCTGCAGAAATTAGTGGTTTCCCAAAAGCTGATGGCGAACATGATTGCTTATGATGACAAGCATGAAGAGCATGTATTCCCTGTAGAAGGCAGCAGCTTAAAAACCGGCGATATTTTATTGATCAAAACTGGCGAACAGGTGCCTGCCGATTGCAAAGTGTTATGGGGAGAAGCAAGCGTAAGTGAAGCCATCCTTACCGGCGAAAGTGCGCCGGTAGAAAAAAAGATGAATGACAAACTCATTGGCGGGAGCATTGTACAAAGCGGAACCCTGAAAGCTTATGTAACGGCAGCTGGCGATGCCACGGTGCTTAACCAGATTCTTAAAATGGTGCGCGAAGCGCAAACCGAAAAGCCTCCTGTACAACAATTTGCCGATAGAATCAGTGCCGTGTTTGTTCCGGCGGTAATTGGCATTGCGCTCCTTACTTTCATAGGTAATTATTTTTTTGCACAGGTAGGTGCCGGCGAAAGCTTGTTGAGAAGCATTGCGGTATTGGTTATTTCCTGTCCCTGTGCGATGGGGTTGGCAACGCCTGCTGCCATTGCAGTTGGTTTAGGCAGAGCAGCAAAAAACGGTGTTCTATTTCGCAATGCGAGAAGCCTTGAAGTATTCAAAAATATACGCCAGGTTGTGTTTGATAAAACCGGTACCCTCACTACGGGTGAATTTGTAATTACTGATTTTTCTGTTGTTGAAATGGCTCCTGCCAGTGAACTTACTGAAACAGTTGCTAAGTCATCCTCGCTTGTCAATCATGGCGCGGCACTTACTTCTTACCATTCATCTTTCACTGCCGATGAGTTCAAACGAATTGCGTTTTCATTGGAAAAATATGCAACTCATCCCATTGGAAAAACGATTGTCAAAGTGTGGAAACAAAAAGGCGATATCCGCTGGAGTAAAATAGAAGAGGTAAAGGGAGTGGGAATGATAGCCACTGATAAAGAAGGCAATGAATACACCGCAGGTTCTTATAAAGTTGCCCAGCAATTAACTGACGATGATACGCACAATGTTTACATTCTTCGCAACGGCGAAATGCTTGGCTGGATTGACGTTGCCGATGCTATTCGCCCCGAAGCAAAAGGGGTAATAGAATACCTTCATAGTAAAAATATTAAAACCATTTTACTGAGTGGTGATAACAAAACAAAATGTCGGGAAGTCGCGAAGCAATTACATATAGACGAAGTAATTGCGGAGCAAACACCAGAACAAAAATTAAGCATCATCGCTTCTCTTTCTGCACAGCAACCCACCGCAATGGTTGGAGATGGCATTAACGATGCGCCTGCATTAGCCAAAGCTACAGTGGGTATTTCTCTAAGCGATGCCACACAAATTGCAATGCAAAGCGCACAGGTTGTATTAATGAATGGGGGACTGAAAAACTTGCCGCTTTCTTTGGGTTTGGGTAAACATACTTATGGCACTATCAGGAGTAACCTGATTTGGGCGTTTGCTTACAATATAATTGCCATACCCGTGGCAGCTGCCGGTTTTTTAAACCCTGCTATTGCAGCCCTGCTCATGGGCTTCAGCGATGTGGTGTTGGCCATCAACTCAGTTGCTTTGCGGTGGAAACGGGTTATCTAAAATCGCTTATTTTAGTGCTATGCAATCGCCGCTTTCTATCCTGCAACAATACTGGCATCATACAGCCTTCCGCGGCGAGCAGGAAGCTATTATTCAATCGGTGCTGGATGGCAATGATACGCTGGCTTTACTACCAACAGGCGGCGGAAAATCTATCTGCTTTCAGATACCGGCTCTGCTGAAAGAAGGCTTGTGCATTGTCGTTACCCCTTTGATAGCTCTGATGAAGGACCAGGTGCAGAATCTTCATAAAAAAGGCATACCGGCATTGCACATTCACAGTGGCATGACGCCTTACGAAGTGCGGCAAACCCTGCTGGAAGCCATTTATGGCGATTGTAAATTTCTGTATCTGTCGCCGGAACGATTAGAGACAAGCCTGTTCAGGGAATATCTTCACGCACTTCATATTAATCTTATCGCGGTAGACGAAGCGCATTGCATCTCGCAATGGGGATACGATTTTCGGCCGCCTTATCTGCGCATTTCGCAATTGAGAAACAGCATCGAATATGATGTGCCTCTTTTAGCAGTAACGGCCTCTGCCACTGTTCAGGTGCAGAATGATATTATTGACAAGCTGCGGTTCACGGCCAGACATATTTTTCGCCAGTCGTTTGAACGACCTAATATCTCTTACAGCGTTTTTAAGTGTGATAGCAAAATCAATAAACTGATTGAGGTGCTGCACAAAGTAGGTGGCAGTAGTATTGTGTATTGCAAAAGCCGGAAAGGAACAAAGGAAGTAGCGCAGTTGTTATCGTATCAACAGATCAGTGCTGATTTCTATCATGCCGGTTTGTCTCAGGAAGAAAGAAACAACAAGCAGCAGCAGTGGATGAACAATGATATACGTGTAATGGTTTGCACCAATGCTTTCGGGATGGGAATTGATAAGTCTGATGTAAGAACAGTTATACATTTTGATGCGCCGGATTGTTTGGAAAACTACTACCAGGAAGCTGGTCGCAGTGGCAGAGACGGTAAACGCGCATTTGCTGTTTTGCTATACCATTCAAAAGATGCCGATGAACTGAAAGCCTTGCCAGCAGCGCGTTTTCCTTCAATAGTGGAGATAAAGGAAGTGTACCAGCACTTGTCTGATTTTTTGGAAATTCCGGTTGGCAGTGGTGAGGATTTGTACTATGATTTCGATGTGAAAACATTTATCACAAATTTTCGGCTTGAGGCTTCTTTAGCCATGTATTCGTTGAAAGCATTAGAAGGAGAAGGGTACATAACCTTTCATGAGACTATTTTTCTGCCCTCCAAACTTTGTTTTACCAGCGATAAATATGGACTTGATGAGTTTCAAAAAGGTCATCCGAAATGTGAACCTATTATCAAATGTTTGTTGCGCACTTACCCTGATATTTTTGATAATACCGTTTCGATTTTTGAGAAGCAACTGGCTCAAATATTAAAGGTTCACGATGACGTAGTGAGAGAACAACTGCACCAGCTACAAGCCTTTGGCATTGTTGAATACAAGCCACAAAGAGAAACGCCACAGGTTCATTTTTTATGCAATCGGGCACCGGCAAAATATCTCAACATCAATAATGAAGCGTACCTGTCGCGTCGCCAGCAATACACCAATCGTGTAGAAGCGATACTGGATTATTTAGAACTGGAACACCGCTGCCGAAGCCGCTTTATGGCAGCATATTTTGGAGATGACAAAGCCGGGAACTGTGGTATGTGCGACAATTGCCTGCAACAAAAAAGCCTTCATATCAGCGAGGAAGAATTCACTCGCATAACGACACATATCTTACAGCATATTCCTGGTGCCGGTATCAATATCAACCATCTGAAACTGGCTTCTGCCAGTATTCACAAAAACAAATTCTGGAAAGTGCTGAACTATTTACAGCAGGAACGAAAAGTGAAGAGTGTGGACGGTGTGATTCATCTGGTTTAAAACGCTTTCCATCCCTGCGCCACCAAATCAAATGTGTTACCGCCTTTACTAAAAAATTTTCTACCTTCTTCCGCAGGAGTGATATAACCAATCACACTGATGTCTTCATTCAAAACAATCTTATCATAATCGCTTTGCTGCAAGGTGAATAAAAGCTCGTAATCCTCGCCTCCGTTCAGCGCACATACGGTTGGGTCTAAACCAAATTTATAAGCGGCTCCTCTTGCCAGTTCGTGAATGGGTAATTTTTCTTCATAGATGCGGCAACCAACATTGCTTTGTTTGCAGATGTGCAGGGCCTCGCTGCTTACGCCATCGCTCACATCCATCATCGCAGTCGGAAGAATATTCTGCTGTTCGAAAAACCGGACAATATCTTGCCTGGCTTCGGGTTTTAAAATTCGTCCGACGATATAGTCTTCGCCTTCTAAATCAGGCTGGATCTGCGGATTTTCTAAATAAATTTTCTTCTCTCTTTCCAACAAGGTAAGACCTAAAAACGCACCACCTACAAAGCCGCTCACACAAATCAAATCTCCATCTTGCGCCGTATTGCGCCTTACAAATTGGTTCGGTGTTACTTCGCCCAATGCCGTTACGGAAATCAAAAATCCTTTTTGCGAAGCCGATGTGTCGCCGCCAATCAAATCCACATTGTATCGCTCGCAGGCCGCATACACGCCTTCATAAAATTCATCCAGCGCCTCTACACTAAAGCGATTGCTGAACGCAATACTCATCGTGATCTGCGTTGGTGTTGCATTCATCGCATACACATCGCTCAGGTTTACAATCACACTTTTGTATCCTAAGTGCTTTAGCGGCGTGTACATCAAATCGAAGTGAATCCCTTCTACCAGCAAATCGGTTGTTACCACGGTTTGCTTGCCGTAATGGTCTATCACAGCTGCGTCGTCGCCAATGCTTACAATGGTAGAAGCATTCTGTATTTCAAAGTTCTTCGTGAGATGATCTATCAACCCAAACTCACCCAGTGTTTCTATTTCTGTTCTTTGTGGTTCCATATTCTTTAACTTAAAGCTACCGCTTAGCTTTCTCCGTTTACCCATCTTACCAGCTCATCGTGAATTCTTCCATTCGTGGCTACAATGCCCGGCTGATAAGGATTGTAGGTGTTGCCTTTTAAATCGGTTACTCTGCCGCCGGCTTCTTCCACTATAAGGTAACCAGCTGCGCTGTCCCAGGCATTTAATTTATGTTCGTAAAAGCCATCAAATCTTCCGGCAGCCACCCAGCATAAATCAATGGCTGCGCTGCCCAAACGCCGTACCGGCACGCCTTTGCGGATAAGCCTGTCAAACACATCCAGCGGTCCATTGGGTGTTTCGAGGTAAGAGTATGGAAAGCCCGTAACCAAACAGCTTGTTTCCACTTGTGTCTTCAAACTCACCGATAACTGCTTTTGATTCAGCGTAGCGCCATAACCTCGTTCTGCAAAAAAGAACTCACCTAAAATAGGATTGTAAACCGCACCCATAATGATCTTGCCATCCTGTTCCAAACCAATAGATACGGCACAAATAGGTATTCCATTCGCAAAATTCACAGTCCCATCAATAGGGTCTATAATCCATTTGTAAGATGATTCCTGCACAATCTCGCCGGCTTCTTCGCTTAACAAATAATGATCAGGAAACTCCTGCCGGATTGTTTTAAAAATCGCCTGCTCTGCCGCATGGTCAGCTTCGGTAACAAGATTGTTGATACCTTCTTTATTCGAGATTTTGAACTCGCCGTTGAAGAAATGTTTCAAAACAGCGGCCCCGGCTTCTGTGGCTTTTAATAACGTTTGTTTCAACATGGCTGCGAAGATAATTGAAAGGGACGAGGCATGTGTGAAGGAGAGAAGGTATGACAATTAAGAGAAGAAGGTTTGCTACTCTGCGGCTGATGAACGAATCTTTGCAGCCTGTAAAATGGTATAATATGAACGAAGAAACAAATCCGTGGAAGATTCTTTCCGAAGAAGAAAAATACAATAATCCCTGGATACAAGTTACCGAATATGGCGTTATTAATCCATCTGGCAATAAAGGCATTTATGGCAAAGTGCATTTTAAAAACCACGCGATCGGCGTGGTGCCATTGGACGAACAAATGAATACTTATTTGGTAGGTCAATACCGGTTTCCGCTTAACCAATATAGCTGGGAAATACCTGAAGGCGGCTGCCCGCTGGAAGAAGAACGTTTAGTGGCTGCGCAACGCGAATTGCTGGAAGAAACCGGGCTGAAAGCCAAGCATTGGCAGCGCATTCTGGATATGTATCTTTCCAATTCGGTGTGTGACGAAGACGCCACTGTATATGTGGCGACCGGCTTAACGCAACACGAAGCAATACCCGAGGAAACCGAGCAATTGGTGATTAAGAAATTGCCTTTTGATGAAGCTTATAGTATGGTGCAAAATGGACAGATTACAGATGCGTTATCGGTGGCTGCCATTCTGCAAACTAAGTTGTTATTACTAAGCGGAGAACTGCAGGTGCATTATCAATCGGTAGAGTAGCAATGTGAATATCAATTTATCAGGTTGTTTTATCAACGTCAATCTGAAAGGTATGCAGGAGTCCGTTAATCTGGCTCAATGAGAACTTTGCTTTTTTGAGTTTGTTGATAGTTGGATCAATGGAGTAATTAAATGAAGTTCTAAAATCGGCACTTTCAAGAATGGTGTTTTCAAACTTTGCATTTGTCAGGTCGCAATCCGCCATTACCGCACCGGTTAAATCGCAATCTGTGAAGTCTGTTTCCTGCATCGTACAATGCCTGAAAACAGTCTTCTTTATTTTTGCTCCGTAAAACGATGAATGACTCAACGTACAGCCGCCACAATTGAAAGACAAACCAAACTTATTGCAATCGTAAAACAGAAGACCGATCATCTTACATTCTTTGAATACCACATCTCTGAATATTGTTTCCGAAAGTTTAACCAAACTCAAATTGCAACCAACAAATTCACACTCTATGAATTTGGTTGCTGAGAAATCGGTATTGGAGAAATTGCAATCGTTGAATTTGCAGTTTTCATATTCTCCTCTCTGAAATAATGTGTTTGAAAAATCTGTTTTAAGATAAATCTCGTTTTCAACAAACATTGAACTGGTCTTCTTTTAGGATGGTTACTATTGATTCATCAACCATTCTTTTATAGCTTCAAAAGAGGCTGGCATCCGGATACTCTTTTTCTCCAACAAAAACAACTCTTTCGCGCTGTCAGGAATAGCTAATTTTCTTCCAATGGCTTCTTCCACCACATCCGGAAATTTTACTGGATGTGCTGTTTCCAAAAGGATTCCTTTATGGTTGTTTTTTGATAGATAATCTTCCAACGCTTTATACGCCACCGCGCCATGCGGATCTAAAATATAGTTGTATTGCTGATACACTTCTTTTATTGTTTGCTTCGTTGTTTCATCATCAACGGTTGCTGCACTAAACACTGTTTTTAAGGATGGCAATTCGTGTTTGAAGATTTGCAGGATGCGGATAAAATTGCTTGGGTTGCCTACATCCATTGCGTTGGAAACCGTTGCTACAGCTGGCTTTGGTTCAAATAAACCATTTTCTAAATAACGATAGACAACATCATTTGCATTTAATGCTGCTACAAAATGGGCTACCGGCAAGCCCGAAATATGAGCCAATATTCCTGCACAAATGTTTCCAAAATTTCCGCTGGGAACGCAAATCACCGGCGGCACCTCTTCCTTCCATTGTTGCAATGCAAAGAAATAATACAGCTGTTGCGGCAGCCACCGCGCCACATTGATTGAGTTAGCGGAAGTAAGCGATAGCTTGCCATTCAAATCGTCGTCAGCAAAAGCTCTTTTTACAATCGTTTGGCAATCATCAAAGGTTCCGTCAACTTCCAGTGCCGTAATGTTTTTGTCGCAGGTTGTTAATTGAAGTTCCTGCACCGGACTCACTTTTCCCGACGGATAAAGGATGACAACCTCTACGCCTTCCACACCCAGAAAGCCATTGGCAACGGCACCACCGGTATCGCCGGAAGTAGCCACCAAAACAGTAGTGGGCGTGTTTTTGTTCCGGTTAAAGTAGCTTAAGCAGCGGCTCATAAACCGCGCACCTACATCTTTAAAAGCCAGCGTAGGTCCATGAAACAATTCAAGCGAAGCAATGTGTTGATTAATTGCAACCAAAGGAAAATCGAAGGATACTGTTTCACTAATTATACGTTCTAACTCCTGCAACGGAAGACTGTCCTGTACATAAGGCTTCATTACTTCAACACCAATTTCTTCTTTGCTGTACTGCTTCAGATTTTTTATAAAATCGGGAAACAAAGCCGGAATGGTTTCAGGAAAATAAAGTCCTTTATCCGGTGCTTGTCCGCATTGCGTGGCTTCCGCAAACGATACAATGGCAGATTGATGATTGAGGCTGTAGTAATTCATTTGGAAATGTAAGATGCAAAAAGAAAAATGCAAAACATTGAACAGTTATTCAATTTTCAATAGAAAACGATCAACTGATAATTATTCAACCGTTACACTCTTGGCTAAATTGCGTGGTTTGTCCACATCAAAACCTTTGCTAACGCCAATGTAATAGGCAAGCAATTGCATAGGAATTGCGCTCAACATCGGAGCTACAATTTCATCAGCTTCGGGCACGATAATCACATCATCCGCAATGCCGGGAATGCTAGTATCTCCTTCGGTAATTACGGCAATCACTTTTCCTTTGCGCGCTTTTATTTCCTGCATGTTGGAGATGATTTTTTGATGATACACATCTTTAGTTGCAATAAAAACGACTGGTAAACTATCATCTACTAATGCGATCGGACCATGTTTCATTTCGGCAGCGGGATAGCCTTCGGCGTGGATGTAAGAAATCTCTTTTAGCTTTAATGCGCCTTCCAAAGCAATGGGAAAATTGTAGCCACGACCCAGATATAAAAAGTCTCTTGCGTCCTTGTACTTGTCTGCTACTTCCTTGATGTGTTCCGTATCTTTTAACAAGCTTGCTACCTTCTCGGGAATCAGGGATAATTCATTGCAAAGCATGTCAAAGCGTTCTGCATCTAATGTGCCTTTTGCGAAGCCGATTTTCAGTGCAATCATAGTCAATACAGCTAACTGAGCCGTAAAAGCTTTGGTGCTGGCAACACCAATTTCAGGACCCGCGTGTGTGTAAGCGCCCGCATGAGACAACCTTGCAATGGAAGAACCGACTACGTTTACCACACCAATAATAATTGCGCCGTGCTCTTTCGCTTTCTCTATGGCAACTAGGGTGTCTGCTGTTTCGCCGCTTTGCGATACGGCAATGATTACATCGCCTTTGTGAACGATGGGATTGCGATAGCGAAACTCCGAAGCATACTCAACTTCTACCGGTATGCGGCAGGTTTCTTCAATGATATATTCAGCTATTAAACCAGCATGCCAGCTGGTTCCGCAGGCAATGATGATGATGCGCCCTGCATTTATAATCTCATCCTTGTACTTATCAATGCCGCTCATCACGATCTTTTTATCTTTCGTATCCAGCCGCCCGCGCAGGCAGTCAAAAATGGTATCGGGCTGCTCGAAGATTTCCTTCAGCATGAAGTGTTCATAACCACCCCGCTCTATTGCGGCCAACTCCATATTAAGCTTTGTGATGAAGGGAGTTTGCTTATCGTTACCGAGGTTTTTCAAGACCAATTCATCCGGCTTAACAATAGCAATTTCATAATCGTTTACATACACCACTTCTTTGGTATATTCTATAATTGGCGAAGCATCGGAAGCCAGGAAATGCTCACTCTTACCAATGCCAATTACCAGCGGGCTTCCTTTGCGTGCCGCGATAATGGTTTCAGGCTCATCCTTGTCCAACACCAGAATACAATATGCGCCTACCACACGGCGCAATGCCGTGCGAATGGCTTCTTCAGTAGAGCATTGGCTGTTGACTTTTATATCTTCAATAAAGTTGATCAGCACTTCTGTATCGGTATCGCTTTTAAACGTGTAGCCTTTCTTAATCAACTCATTTTTTATAGCTGCATAGTTCTCAATAATGCCGTTGTGAATGATGGCTAAACTGCCGCTACGCGAAAGATGCGGATGCGCGTTGCGGTCGCTCGGCTCGCCGTGCGTTGCCCAGCGTGTATGACCGATGCCGATGTGGCTTTGCACATCTTTACCGATCACTTCGTTTTCCAGTTCGGCTACTTTGCCTTTTTTCTTATATACTTTCAATCCATCGTTCAGCAAAGCAACACCACTGCTATCGTAGCCGCGGTATTCCAATCGCTTCAAACCTTTGATAACAACCGGATACGCCTCTCTTGGACCTACATAACCAACAATACCGCACATAATGATTTGGTTCTAAGTAATAGCAATTGTTTCCATTTTTGCAGAAACGAAACAAAAATATGGCTATTGATTTCAACTGCGCTAACGATTATACACTTGAAGACGAACGTGTATTATTGCGACCGTTAAGGGAAGATGATTATCCGCATCTGCTGCCCTTTGCTTTGCACGAGCCGCAACTTTGGAAATATTCGATTAAGAGTGGTGCCGGAGAAGAAGGTTTGAAGCAACTGATACAGGAAACTTTACAGGCGAGAAAAGAGGGAAAAGAATACCCGTTTATTGTGTGGGACAAAAAGGCGAAGCAGTATGCAGGCAGCACGCGTTTTTATGACATCCAATTGCCTTATCAAACAGTGCAGCTCGGTTACACCTGGTATGGCGAAGCCTTCCAGCGAACGGGTTTGAACCGGCATTGTAAATATTTATTGTTATCATTTGCATTTGAAGAGTTAGATATGATTCGTGTTGAATTTCGCGCCGATGCTACCAATGATCGCAGTATCAACGCTATGAAGGCGATTGGATGTGTACCGGAAGGTGTTTTGCGAAGCCATGTGCCGCGACAGGACGGCAAACGCAGAGATAGTATTGTACTGAGTATTCTGCAAAGCGAATGGTTGGAAGGAGGAAAGGAAAGGTTGAGAGAGAAGATGAAATAAGAAGTTACCGATAATAAAAAACTGGCTTTACTACTCCATATTTCTTTTCAAATTCCTGTTCAATCGTAGCATGAATTCTTCTCTCCGGAGGCACTGGCACCTGTAGTTCGCTAAGGCTCCAACTGTTCACATTAATATAGGTATGCAAACCTTGAAACCCTTTTTTGGAGTAACTAAGATAAGTCCTTAATTCAGGAGGAACAGAGGCGGTATCAGCTATATAAATGAGAAGGTATGGACTGTTACCGGAATAAACACTGGAAGAAAAGTAGCGATCCCAATATCCTAACATACCGGCAATTGGCAGCAGCATCCAGGCAAAGCCAACAACGATATTACTTCCACGAAGCAGAAGAGAGAATAAAAAAACGCTATGATTCTGCAGGAAAAGAATCCAGATAAAAGCTGCCATGGCTACATTCCAAGGAATAACGACAGCATTGAAGTGAATGCCAAGCGGACTTAAAAATACAAGAACAAACAAATGAATACCCATCGGAAGCAATGCATAAAATTTATGTTGCTTAGGCAACAATAACAGTATGCCAGTGGCTGTTTCAATAAGAGGTACAATCAGTCCTGCATAGCGTAATATACGACTACTATATACTGTTGACGGCAAGTGAAGAAACCTCACCAACACCAGCCGCAACCATACATTCTGTAAGAAGCCGCTGTTAATCTTTTGCAGCCCGCTGAAGAAATAAGTAGAAGCAAGAATGAGTATGATATTATTAATAGCAAATTTCGGTTTTTTGTGATTAATAAATACCGAAAAGAGAATAAACAAAAATTGATACACCCAAGGTTGCCAGCGCAGTTGGTCGCCCAGCATTGAAAGAGTTTCTGTTAACAGCAAACACAGCAGCAGCCAGCGGTTGAGAGGTTTGATGAGCAGCAGAAAAGTAATAACAAAAAACGAAGCCTGCAAAGCAATTTGTACAAACGAAGGAAGCGAAAGAAAAGGAATTGAAGGAAATGTATGATTAGGCAACCATAATTTGTAGCTTATAATTTTCATGATTGCCCAAGTAATCATCATCACTCTTATAATGATGGCTACGATGAAGGTTTCGCGATAGTCTCTATGGTGAAGTGGTATGATGAATACAAGATATAAATAAACAAAGTGGTTTGCAGTAAACGAATTCACGTTACCGGAACACTAACTGATATTCTCCTTAATGTCCTCCATCAGCTTTTTAGCAATGTTGTTAGCCGTAGTTTCAAAATTGCTTTCTGCATAAATGCGAATAATAGGTTCTGTATTACTTGTGCGGAGATGCACCCAATCAGTATCAAACTCTATCTTCAAACCATCATCGGTGTTGATGGGGTTGTTTTTGTATTTTTTTTGAATTTTTTGAAACACATCCGGCACGTTCACGTTTTGTTCCAGCTCTATTTTATTCTTCGAGATAAAATAATCGGGGTATTGCCGGCGCAGTTGCCGGGTGCTTCTGCCGCTCTTTGCCAGCAGACTTAAAAATAGCGCAATACCAATCAACGCATCTCTTCCATAATGTAAATCAGGAACAATGATGCCGCCATTTCCCTCGCCGCCAATTACGGCATTCACGGCTTTCATCTTTGTTACTACGTTCACTTCACCCACGGCGCTGGGATAATATTCGCCGCCATGTTTTAGTGTAATATCTTTCAGTGCGCGGGTAGAACTCATGTTGCTTACGGTGTTACCAGTGCGGTGCTGTAACACATAATCTGCTACCGCCACCAGCGTATATTCTTCACCGAACATAGTTCCATCTTCACACACAAAACAAAGCCTGTCCACATCAGGGTCAACGGCAATGCCAAGGTCGGCGCCCTGTCGGTTCACCTCTTTGGATAGCTCAGTAAGATGTTGGGGTAATGGCTCCGGGTTGTGTGCAAATCTGCCGTTTACTTCTTCGTTCAGTACAGTATAGTTAACAATGCCCAGTGCGTTTAACAAAAGTGGAACGGCTATAGAACCTGTACTATTAATGCCATCAACTACAATCTTGAAATTGCGTTCTCTGATGGCTTCCAAATCTACCAATGGGTAAGAGATAACTGCATCAATATGCTTTTGCAAAAACGAATTGTCGGCTGATATGGCGCCCAACCTATCAACCCCAACAAAGCTAAAGCTCTCACTGGCAGCGAGGTCCAGCACCTGCTGTCCGTCTTCACTGCTAAGAAATTCTCCTTTGCTGTTTAATAATTTTAAAGCGTTCCATTCCTTTGCATTGTGGCTTGCCGTAATGATGATGCCACCAGCTGCGCCTTCCGACAATACTGCCATTTCAATGGTAGGTGTGGTGCTGAGTCCGGCATCTATCACATTCAAACCGATTGAATTTAAAGTGCTCATTACGAGCTGCTGAACCATGCTTCCGCTGATGCGGGCATCTCTTCCCACAACAATGATTTTGTGGGTTGGATTTTGGCCCAGTATCCAGCTTCCGTAGGCGGCTGTAAACTTCACAGTATCCAGTGGGCTCAGCGTTTCGCCTGGCTTGCCGCCAATGGTTCCCCGAATGCCGGATATGCTTTTAATTAAAGGCATTTTTCAGTTTGCTTTAGTGACAAACATAACGCAAAAACGGGCGGCTGCAAAGTCTCGATCCTCTTGTTGCCGTTTATAACAACGGTTTGTCTTTTGCTACCGCGAAGGCGAGAGAAAGAGTAGGAGCAGAGTTAATCAGGATGGTTTTCATCCATTTTTTCAGGTATAACTTTATTCGCGAAAAAAGTATTTATACCTGTTCAGAATGATGTTCCTTCTGCGTAAAGCCCTTTATCTTTTATTATCTGCGGTGATAACATCTTGCAAAATTTAGCCACGCAAACGAGACACCATCCTATCTTCGCAACTCTCAAATAAACGGAGTAACTACCATCATTGTGCTGAACGGTTTATCATTACACAGTATCCCAGCCGGCATCCGGGCCGGTGTGGCAGCACATTTATACGTCATAATTTATACAGGATGAAAAGAACGATTAAGAAGGTTGCCGTTCTCGGCAGCGGCATCATGGGTTCGCGTATTGCTTGTCATTTTGCCGGTATTGGCGTGCCGGTGTTGCTGCTGGATATGGTTCCCAAGGAAGCCGTAGAAACGGCTGATAAAAAAGCCCGGAACAAGCTGGTGAACGATGCATTGCAAGCTGCTTTAAAAAGCAATCCTTCGCCGGTGTATGACAGTAAAGTAATTACGCGGATTACTACCGGCAACTTTGATGATGATATGAAGGAGATTGCATCCTGCGATTGGATAATTGAGGTAGTGGTAGAACGGCTTGACATCAAGAAAGCATTGTATGAAAAGGTAGAAGCATTTCGCAAGCCGGGAACACTGATTACTTCCAATACTTCCGGTATTCCTATCAACCTGTTATCGGAAGAAAGGAGCGAAGATTTTCAAATTCATTTTTGTGGCACGCACTTCTTTAATCCGCCACGCTACCTGAAGCTGCTTGAAATTATCCCAACGAAAAAAACGGATAAAAATGCAGTCGACTTTTTACTAAACTACGGTGATGTGTTTTTAGGCAAAACCACCGTGCTTGCTAAAGACACGCCTGCTTTTATTGCTAACCGGGTAGGTGTGTTTGGCATTATGAGCATCTTCAACAATATGCAGAAGCTGGGCTTAACAGTGGATGATATTGATGTATTAACAGGACCTATCATCGGGCGACCTAAATCGGCCACTTTTCGCACCGCAGATATTGTGGGTATAGATACACTGGTGAAGGTTGCCAAAGGCGTTGCCGAGAATGCAACCGATGATGAAGCAAAAGATATTTTTTCATTGCCTTCCTGGTTAGAAAAAGTAATTGAAAATAAATGGCTGGGTGATAAAACCGGCGGCGGTTTCTTTAAGAAAATAAAACTGCCGCTGACGGAAGGAAGTCCCGAAGAAAGAAAAAGCGATACCGAGATTCAAACCTTGAATTTAGAGACATTAGAATATGTACCACGCAGCAAAAAGAAGTGGACAACGCTGGAAATGGCAAAGCCCATTGAAAATGTAAAAAAACGTTTTCCGCTGCTGCTGGGAGGCACCGACAAAGCAGCTGAATTTTACAGGCAAATGTTTTATTCTTTGTTTTCTTACGTTGCCAACCGCATCCCCGAAATCAGTGATGAGTTGTATCGCATAGACGACGCAATGATAGCTGGCTTTGGCTGGGAAGTAGGTGCCTTTGAAACCTGGGATGCATTAGGTGTTGTGGCTACTGCAAAAGCGATGAAAGAAGCCGGTTTTGGTATTGCTTCATGGGTAGAAGAAATGTTGTCGGCAGGTAATGTTTGCTTTTATAAAACAGAGAATGGTAGGCGGTTGTACTATGATATTGCTTCGCAATCTTACAAACCGGTTCCGGGCAGCGATGCATTCCTTGTTCCCGCTAACTTTAAAGACAAAACTGTTTGGAAAAATAGCAATGCAGGCTTATATGAGATTGGTGATGACGTAGTAGCCTTGCAGTGGAATACCAAGATGAACAGCATTGGCAGTGAAGTACTGGAAGCTTTGAACAAAAGTATTGACCTTGCCGAGGCAAACTATAAGGGGTTGGTAATTGCGAACAACGGCGCCAACTTTAGTGCAGGCGCCAATGTAGGTATGATTTTCATGTATGCTGCCGAAAGTGATTATGATGAGCTTGATTTTGCCATTCGCATGTTTCAGAAAACGATGATGCGGGTGCGATATTCTTCGGTTCCGGTGGCGGTTGCACCACATGGGTTAGCCTTGGGCGGCGGTTGCGAAATGATGCTTCATGCCGATGCGGTTTGCGCTGCTGCTGAAACCTATGTTGGTTTGGTAGAAGCCGGCATTGGCGTAATACCCGGTGGTGGTGGCACGAAAGAGTTTGTGCTTCGCGCTGCCGATGAAATGCATGAAGACGAACCAGATACAATTACACTAAAAAATCGCTTTCTTACCATCGCCACTGCAAAGGTGGCTACCTCTGCTTTTGAAGCTTACAACTTAGGTATCCTTCGCAGAGGACAGGATGATGTGATCATCAACGGCAACCGCCGCATTGCGGAAGCTAAAAAGAAAGTGCTGGAATTGAGCGATGCCGGCTATACAATGCCGGTGCAACGTAAAGATATTAAAGTGCTGGGTCGTTCAGCATTGGGCGCTTTGTATGCCGGCATCAATGGTATGCAGCGTGCCGGTTATGCGTCGGAGCATGATGGCAAAGTGGCGCATAAACTGGCGTATGTAATGTGCGGCGGCGATTTGAGCGAGCCAAGCTTAGTGAGCGAGCAATATTTATTAGACCTCGAAAGAGAAGCTTTTTTGTCTCTTTGCGGAGAGCGGAAAACATTGGAACGAATGCAGTATCTGTTGAAGACAGGCAAGCCTTTGCGGAATTAAAACTGTCGGAGGAGATTGATACTGCATTCTTGGTTTAAGAGTTATATCAGACCATTATCTCTACTATAACTCTATTAAACATTGGCATTATTACCCTTTTTGAAAGTGCATAAAATCTTTCAGCGATCGCCAGTTGCCACCCCATGTCCAGCCATATTTTCTAAAAATAGCAATCACTTTTTTCCCGGTTTCTTCCGTGTTGCGTATCCTGCCGGTGACGATGTTTTCGTTTCTGTTTAGCGGTAATGTTATTCCTCTTCGCTGATAAGGATTTTGAAGCGGGTTAAGGTCTATCGCAAACCCATAAGAATGATTGGACAATCCATTCTTACTGGTCTTTAAACGAAAGTCGAAACCGGTTGTATTGTTTGCCTGCATAGATGCCAAATCGTTGAAGTCAAATTCACTGATCGGCTTGCATTGATAGATTGGAAATGATAGTTGTAACAACTCTGTAAATATTTTCTTTACATCACTCGCTATCGCTTTATTACAGATGATTTGCCCGGCATGAATCTTACTATCATAACCCATATAAACCACATCTACCAAAGCCAATCTTTGAGTTAATAAACTTTCAATTCTTCGCTTTTCAGTGTCAGTAAAGTTGTATTTAGATGAATCGGAATATTGTGCTTTAAACTTATTCTGGAAGTAAGTCCAGTTATGCCGGCTGTCAATAATTGTATCGTTCCTTTGCGCGAAGGAAGCTATAGTTAAAAGGAAAAGTAAAACGAGCATAATCACTTTCCGGCTTGTCATCATAGTTACTGGTTTTAAATCACGTTTTGTAAAACAACAATGTAAAAACAAAACTGTCATTACAATACCAAAAAAATCCTACTTTTCGTTTCCTCATCAAACCAAGATTGGTTTATTTATGCTTACAACCACTGATACCATTATAATTATTGCGGCCTTGGCTGCCATTGTCATCACCTGGCTAATGGCAAAGCAGTCTGCCGCCGCAAAACTGCAGGCTGCTACTGAAAGGCTGACGCAGCAGGAGCGCCAGATTGCACAGCTAACAAATCAATGCAATGAACTGCGAAGCGGGAAAGAACAATTGATACAGCAGTTTGCGAAAACGGAAGGCATGCTGCAATCTGTTACTGAACAATGCAATGGTTTAAAAAGGTATCAGCGCGATAATGAAATTTTGAATAACCAGTTGGCAATGTTCAAAGAGAAGTTTCATTCCGCAGAAGAGAAATTGGAATTACAAAAAGCCGAACTGGAAATGATTGGCAGCCAGTTTAAGCATGAATTTAAAAATCTTGCCCAAACCATCCTCGAAGAAAAAACAGAAAAATTTACGGCGCTGAATGAAGAGAAAATGAATGCGCTGATTACGCCGTTAAAAATGCAGCTTGGCGAGTTTAAGCAAAAAGTGGAAGAAACATATGATAAAGAAAGTAAAGAGCGGTTTTCATTAGGAAAAGAAGTGCAGCGGTTGATAGAGATGAGCCAGAAAGTGAGCGAGGAAGCTAATAACTTAACTTCTGCGCTAAAAGGTAATGTAAAGATGCAGGGCAACTGGGGCGAGATGATTTTAGAAAGCTTATTAGAGAGCAGCGGTTTATCAAAAGGGCGTGAATATCATGTGCAGCAATTTATAAAAGACAACGTCGGCAACATTATTAAAGATGAATTCGGAAAAGGTCTGCAACCGGATGTAACTATTTATTATCCCGACAACCGGAAGATTATTATTGACAGCAAAGTATCGTTGATTGCCTGGGACGAATACACCGGCTGCAGCGATATCGAACAACAAAAAAATTGTCTTGGTAATCATATCCGTTCCATCCGTTTGCATATTGAAGGATTGAGCCGGAAAGACTACCCGAAATACGCACTGGCATTGGATTATGTGCTGATGTTCGTACCCATCGAGCCTGCTTTTTTAGAAGCCGTAAAGAGCGACACAACACTCTGGAAATATGCTTATGACAAGCGCATCTTAATGGTAAGCCCCACCAATTTGTTTGCGGTGCTGAAGATTGTTGCCGATTTGTGGAAAGTAGAATTACAAAACAAACATGCCATCTCCATCGCCGAGCGGGCGGGCGCTTTGTATGATAAGTTTGAAGGTTTTATCTCCAATTTCGAAGCCGTTGGCAGAAAGATAACCGAAGCCTCATCTTTGTATGAAGAAGCTTTAGGCCAACTAAAAAATGGCAAAGGCAACGTGATGCGAAAGATAGAAGAACTTCGCAAAATGGGCGCCACTACAAAGAAGCAGCTGCCGGAGCGTTTGCTGGAAGAAGAATAACCAACTTTCCGATTAACAGGCAAAAGAACTTTGCCACCAAATTCATCAATTTCTTGTTATGGTTTTGTAGCCTGGATTTGCAAGTTGTTGAAACCGGCATTTTTCAGTAGTATTGCTTCCATCACAAACTGACAAGATTTAGTACCAAAACTCATCCTGCCAGCTATTTCTTAACCTTAGTTTCAGATTTGCTTATATGTTGCCTGCCATACAGGTATTGTATGTTAGTAAAAGAAAGAGCTATCAATGATAGCTGTGTTAAACTATAACTGAATGTTTGAGAAACAATTTAATCTCCGGTATTTCGAGATGAACAAATGGGGCGAAGCTTCGCCGCTTACCATGGCGGGTCTTATACAGGAAGCGGCTTCTGACCATTGCAACGAAATAGGGTATGGGCTTTTTAACCTCTATGCCCAAAACATCGGGTGGGTGCTGCTTTCCAGCTTTCTGCAGATAGACCGGTATCCTGTTTTTAAGGAGAAAATTACCGTGCGCACATGGGTCTCTACTTTCTTGTCGGCCCGTGCCTACCGCGAGAACATTGTTTATGACGCTGATAAAAATATCATTGCAAAATCAAGAGGGCTTTGGGTGTTTTTTGATACGCAGAAGAAAAGACCCGTCAGAATTTTCGATGATATCAAAGAGCGATGGAGCGTTGGTATTGGAGAAGACAGCATCTGTTATAACATAGACGATAAGCTTATGTCATTGGAAAATATCCTTTGCAGCCGAAATTTTGCTATCTATCAATATGATCTTGATGCCAACAACCATGTAAATAACCTCCGGTATCTGCAATGGGCGATGGAAACACTGCCGGAATCCTACTTTGAAGAAAAACAATTAACCGCACTGGATACGCGGTTCATAAAAGAAGCTTACTATGGTCAGTCTATTCAATCGGTAACTTCTACAGAGCCAGGAAAAGATTGTCTTCATCATCGTATTCAGAATGCTGATTCAGGAGAGTTGTTTGCCACCGCTAACACGGCATGGCGTCAGCGATCAGCAACTGCAAAAACCAGGATGTACAATTTTATATAAGTCTGATTATTCTAACCCGATCCGCTGGAAGAGGAACACAAAAATAATTTGCCGTTAAAGAGTCAGAGCATCCGCTCCGGGTATTTTTAACCAGCCTAAAACTAAAATTCCGGCAATCCTTTTTCTATTTCTTCGTTTGGTATTACAAAAAAGAAAGTTATGCAAAAGCTGCTTTTTATTATTCTTTTGTTTTCGGTTTCCATTGCCAAAGCGCAGGATGATGATATCCCCGACACGCGCAGCCATAAAGACAATTTTAAAAAAGTAATGGAAAAAGACGTGCGCGCCGATGCTGCTACCTTTACTATGACGGGCATTGATGAAAGCGTAGGCAAGCTAACCTTGCCATTTGTGCCTGTTGTTCGTTACGGAAGAGACAGCATCCGCTTCGAAGGCAACGGCATTGGTGTAACCATCATCGCAGGCAAGTTTGATCCTTCCAAACACAAGCTGTTGTATTCCGATAAATACCTCATTAAAATAGATAACAAATCTTACTACGGGAGGTTTACTGAAGTGCCGAAACACAACATTGCTTCGGTAAAAGTGATGATTGATAAAGACAGCGTTCTTATTCCGCCAACTGCTTATTTCGATTTATATAACCCTGCCTTCACTTACACGGATGGCGACAAGCTAAAAACCTTTGCCGGTGTATATCAGAGCGCAGACAAAAGAAAAGTGTATATCTACATGCTTAATCGCGATGAGCTGGGCAGTTATGAAGTAACTTGGGTAATTCAGGATAAAAAGTATTTGAGAAGAATTGTGGATTATGGGTTTCTGAAGTAGCGCTCACCGCAAAGACGCGAAGACGCAAAGAAGAGAATCAAATAGAAATGAAAAGAGTAAAGCATTCCGGGCTTTACTCTTTTCATTTTGCTTCAATATATTCTTTGCACCTTCGCGTCTTCGCAGTAGAAAAGCTATCCCGGGTTCACCATATCGCCGCTCGCATCGCCGGCTTTTGTGTTTTTGCGCTTAAATAAATTCGGGTCGAACTTGCCAAAACGGTAATTAATATTCAGCCTTACTACCTGCGGGTCTCTGCGCCGTTTAGAGATTTGATTAAAGTAATCTGTTGCTGAGAATACAGATTCAGAATAAGATTTAAAAACAAATGTGCGGGCAAAATCGTTAATGCTCAACGTTGCCGATACGGCATTGCCGCCTTTTAACGTCCACTCCTTTCGGATGGCAGCATCAAAGCTGTAATTGGGAAAAATATAGCCCTGCGCCGAGGTAGGTGACGGACCACCAAAGCCACCGCCCTGTCCGCCATTGCGCGCGCTGCCCGAACTGGCTGGCAATATGGATTTCGACTGGTAGTTGCCGGAGATTTGGAAGGAATAACCCTTCTTCAGTTTTACATTGTTGTTCAGCTTTGCAAAATAGCTCCAGCGTTGCTGCGAGATATCGCCTTTAATGTTCTCGCCGCCCTTAATCTCCGAGTTGAAAAAATTAATGTTCGCCGTCATGTCCCATATTTTAAAGACGGTTATCCGGTTCGTAATTTCAATACCGTAAGTGTTGCTGCTGTTGGCATTTACAAACGTGCTGAAATAAACGCTGTCCCGTTTGTTCACCGTCTTGTCCGGGTTTGCATTGCGGTAGATATAATTGGTGATTAAGTTCTCGGTGTGTTTATAATAACCCGAGATCAATAAGTTGGCGCCCTTTGTATAAACATAACTATAATTCGCCTCAAACGAGTTGGTAAATTCCGGTCTCAGGTTCGGGTTGCCGATAGACAAATTCAATGGATCTGTATTATCTATAAACGGAAGCAACTGCCAGAAGTTCGGGCGGTTGATACGGCGCGAATAATTTGCCTGCAAATCTTGTTTGTCATCTATGCGATAAGTAATGAATGCGCTGGGAAACAAGCTAACCGGATACTTGATTTTAAACGTAGAGTCTTTGCCCAGTAAAGTGCCGTTGTAGTTAGAGCTTTCTGCGCGCAGGCCAAACTGATAGTTCCATTTCTTCAGCTTCAGGCTGTAGGTGGCATAAGCAGCATATACCTGGTCTTTAAACTTATATTGACTGCTAATATTTGGCAGTAAAGTATAAGCCGAGTCTTTATTGTTCGAGATGTATTGCTGGTTATCATTTAAGAAGCTGCGCAAAGCCACACGGGCGCCGGCTTCTATTTTTGTTTTGCTGTTTACGGGATTTTCATAATCGGTTTGCAGGGTAGTAAAATGATTATAGCCTCCGCCATCTATCTGTTGCAAAAAAGGAGCATATTTAGGCAAGCCCGTAGCCGTGTAATAATTAGTGGCATAATCACCCGTGTTGTTATTCTTGCTGGAATTATAGTTGAAATCGGCCGTAATATCATGCCCGTCTTTGGCAAAATTGTGTTTATAGCCAAACTGAGAACCAAAGTTGTTGAAGCTGCGTTTTGTATCTGCCTCGCGGATGCTTTGGGTTAACAAAGAGCCGGTAATACTGCTGTCAATAGTTTGGTCTTCGCTGGAGTTAAACTCGCCATGCACATAGTTTGCCGCCACACTGAACGTGTTGCGGTTATCAACAAAATAATCAATGCCGCCACGGAAGAAAGCAAACGTACCCGGGTTAACGCCTCTCGAAAACTGGTGAATTTCGCTCGCCAGGTTATCTGTAAAATTGTTGCGGTCTATCAGGTTAGTGTATTTGGATTTACGTTGGTTTAGATTGGCACTAAGTGAGTAGTTAAATTTGTTCTGGCGCAAACTCAAATCCACACCGCCATTTGCTCTACCACGCGTATCAACTCCCGCACGAATATTACCGTTGTAACCCGTCTTTTTATTTTTCTTGAGTACAATGTTTAAAATGCCTGCATTACCGCCCGATGCATCATACTTAGCAGATGGATTGGTTACCAGTTCTACCTTGTCAATAATATCGGCAGGAATCTGGTCAAGTGTCAACGTAGTGGGTCTGCCATCAATAAAAAGCGTGGGCGCTGCATTGCGAAGCGTTACGTTTCCATCCACATCCACATTCAGCGAAGGAATTTGCTTCATCACTTCAGTAGCGGTTTGCCCGGTGGTTACAATGTTCTTGTCCACATTAAACACTTTCCGGTCTACCCCCATTTCAAAAAACGGCTTGGCAGAAGTGGTGACGGTAACACCCCCTAATGTAGTTTCCGACTGCACCACTTTGATGTTGCCTAAATCTTTATCGGCACTGCCGGGCGTTACACTTATCGGCATCGAAACATCGGTGTAGCCAATATTGGTAACCCGAAGCGTAAGAGCGCCGCCACGGATGGCAACGTTTTCAAAATCGAAATCGCCATTCGCTTCGGTAAAGCCCGTAGCTACCGGCACGTCGCGCTGGGCACCGCTGCTGTCTTTTGCCTGCCGCACAATCTGCACTGTTGCGCCGTTCAGTCCTTTATTGGTTTTGCTGTCTACTATTTTTCCATAAAAATGACCATTAGCAGCTCCGCCACCGCCACTCCAGTTGCCTGCGCCGGGTGGCCGGCCACCGCCGGGCTGTTGGGCATATAAAGTTGAAATAAGGAAAAGAGCGGTGAGAAGTAAATAAATTGATTTCATACGATTGTCGGTTAATACCTGAAGCTTTGCTTTTCAAAAAAGAAGCAGCGAAAACCAATGCTCATGTAACAAGGAGCGTGCGAGAAACGGCACGACAAGAGCAAATGTCTTGCAGGGGTGTTAGTGTTCTAAAAATTATCGGCTACAAAGCCGTTCTATTAGGCAAGCGGTGTTAAGAAAATGTATAAACATCCGCAGACGAAACCGGTAACTGCGCAGGCATAGTTCACTATCTTCAGTTGCTTTACTAGTAAGGGTTTCAGCGTGCCGGTTGAAATTGTATTGAGTTTGGCTGAAATAATATGGCTGAGGTTGAGGTTCGCTTTTACATTGCCTAAGTATTGCTGTATCAGGCCAGGAAATAATTCCTGCAGCTCTTTCATAAAAATGGCTTTCATCTCCGCCACCAGCTTATCGCTGATGAACATAGCGAGCATGGGCATGGCAGCCGGTAGTTTCACGCGCAGAAATTCATCAATGTGCGCCTCGGCATACGGCAGTATCTTTTCAATAGTCTCCGGTTGGGTAGCCGCCTGTTCAATGCCTTCAAAAGAAAATTGCTGTGCCGCGTAGTTGCCGATAGACTGCCCAATGCATTCCTTTCTTTTTAATACCGCCGAAGTATAAAGGGAGACAGAAATCTTGGCCACCAGCCAGCCAATGCCGGCAGAAAGGAAAGGAACCAGGTAAGGCATTCCGGTGTTGAGCATAAGAAGCATTCAATATAAGTTCAATAAAAAAGTTCTGCAAATCTCTGTTCGCAGAACTCTTACTGTTGGGAGAACAACGGGTTTCGAACCCGCGACCTTCGGAACCACAATCCGACGCTCTAACCAGCTGAGCTATGATCTCCGTATTTGGGCTGCAAATGTAAAAGATTTTGACTGAGAAAAAGAAACCCCGGGCTATTTTATCAGGAACTAAATCTTCGGGCCGGAAATTGAATGCCGTATCTTATTAAGTTATAAATGAACGAACCGGTGCTAAAAAGAAGCACAGGTAATGTTTGAAGTAATTCGCTTCCTGTTTGAAGCAAAAGCCTCAACAATGAGGCTTTTGCTTCATCGTCGAAGCAATTTACTTCATCGGTGAAGCTTTTTACTTCATTGTCGAAGCTTTTTACTTCAACGGTGAAGCAATTTACTTCATCGTTGAGCCTTTTTACTTCAAAAACGGGCAGTCTTCGTTTCGTTGGTTCTTCGTGCTGCTTATATAAGCGTTAGGCATCGTGTACAGTTTCGGCCTTTCTATCTTGATGTTGTTTACCCCATTATTACAATATAAAACCCACTGCCGGCACCCCGAGCGTTCTAAAGGAGTTAACATCGCTCCAGCGCTTATTTACCTCCCTGCTTTTCACTAACTTTGCAGCCTTTTACAAATGCGTACTCTTATTATTTTATGGCGATAAAATACAAAGAATTTTCCGGGCTGAACCTGCCGGAAATAGAAGCGGAAATATTGAGGAAATGGAAAAGCGAAGAAGCGTTCGAGAAAAGCGTTTCGCTGCGCGATGGTGCCCAGCCATTCGTGTTTTACGAAGGTCCGCCCAGCGCAAATGGTATGCCCGGCATCCATCACGTCATCTCGCGTACGCTGAAAGATCTGGTGTGCCGGTATAAAACCATGCAGGGTTTTCAGGTAAATCGCAAAGGTGGGTGGGACACGCACGGCTTGCCGGTAGAACTGGGCGTGGAGAAAGAACTCGGCATCACCAAAGAAGATATTGGTAAAAAAATATCGGTAGAAGAATACAACCGCAAGTGTCGCGAAGCCGTGCTGCGTTATAAAAAGGAGTGGGACGACCTGACGACGAAAATGGGATATTGGGTTGACCTTAATAACCCCTATATCACCTTCACTAACGAATATATTGAATCGCTCTGGTGGCTGCTGAAGGAGTTGTATAAAAAGGGATTGTTGTATGAAAGCGTCTCCATCCAGCCTTATTCACCGGCTGCCGGCACGGGTTTAAGTTCGCACGAGCTAAACCAACCGGGCTGTTACCGCGATGTAAAAGATACCAGCTGCGTGGCAATGTTTAAGGCAATACAGAATGAAACCTCGCAGTTTTTGTTTGATGCAATAGAAAAAGATTTCGTTTCCGACATTTTCTTTCTTGCGTGGACGACAACGCCCTGGACGTTGCCCTCCAACCTTGGCTTAACGGTGGGTAGCAACATAGAGTATGTACTGGTCAAAACATTTAATCCCTACACGCATCTTCCTGTACATGTTATTTTAGCCAAAACCTTACTGGGTAAGTATTTTAAGCCGGAAGGTGAAAATGAAGGCTTCGCTGATTACACGGAAAAAACAAAGGTGCTTCCCTGGCAGATTCTGGCAGAATTTACCGGGCTTGAAATAGAAGAATGCCGCTACGAACAGCTTTTACCTTACGAAGCCAATGCACCCCAAAAGAGCGGTGGCGATCCCTTCCGCATTATCCTCGGCGACTTTGTAACCACCGAAGATGGAACCGGCATTGTGCACACGGCACCAGCTTTTGGCGCGGATGACTTTAAAGTAGGAAAGAAATACAACATTGGCATCTTAACCATGGTGGATCGCCAGGGAAAATTTGTAGATGGCCTGGGCGAATTCAGCAACCGGTATGTAAAAGATTATACCAGCGACCCGAATTATGTAGATGTAAACGTTGACATCTGCGTAAAACTGAAAAAAGAAAACCGCGCCTTTAAAGTTGAAAAATACGAGCACAGCTACCCGCATTGCTGGCGCACCGATAAGCCGGTGTTGTACTATCCGCTCGATGCCTGGTTCATCAGAACCACGGCTTGCAAAGAGCGCATGGTAGAGCTGAACAAAACCATCAACTGGAAACCCAAAAGCACTGGTGAAGGCCGCTTTGGCAACTGGCTGGAGAACATGGTAGACTGGAACCTCAGCCGCAGCCGGTATTGGGGTACGCCGCTGCCGGTGTGGCGTACGGAAGATGGCGAAGAAGAAATCTGCATTGGCAGTGTAGAAGAACTGAGGGAAGAGATAAAGAAAGCAGATGAACAATTTGGCACTTCTCACTTCTCACGTTTCACCGCTCACGATTTTGACCTTCACAAGCCTTTCATAGATGAAGTTGTCTTGGTTTCTCCTTCGGGAAAAGAGATGAAGCGCGTGTCCGATTTGATTGATGTTTGGTTCGATAGCGGTGCGATGCCCTATGCGCAATGGCATTATCCTTTTGAAAATAAAGACGCCATCAACAGCGGCAAAGCCTTCCCCGCCGATTTTATTGCCGAAGGTGTTGACCAAACGCGAGGCTGGTTTTATACGCTGCATGCTTTGGCGGTAATGCTGTTTGATAGCGTGGCTTACAAAACCGTTGTCTCCAATGGTTTGGTGCTGGATAAGAATGGCGAAAAAATGAGCAAGCGCCTGGGCAATGTGGTGAACCCGTTTGAAACCATCAACACGTTTGGCGCCGATGCCACGCGCTGGTACCTGATGACCAACGCCTCGCCCTGGGATAACCTGAAGTTCAACATCCAAGGCATACAGGAAGTGCAACGCAAGTTCTTCGGCACATTGTATAATATCTATCAGTTCTTTGCGCTGTATGCAAATGTGGATGGATTCACGTTCAGCGAAGATTATATCGAGCTAAACAAAAGACCTGAAATAGACCGCTGGATACTATCGGCCTTAAATACATTAGTTGGTAAAGTAACCAACGCGATGAATGATTATGAGCCGACCATTGCCGGCAGAGCGATAGAAGAATTCGTGGATGAGCAATTGAGCAACTGGTATGTGCGCTTGTGCCGCCGTCGTTTCTGGAAAGGTGAATATGAACATGATAAGATCTGCGCCTATCAAACCTTGTATGAATGTTTGATAACGCTTACAAAACTAATGGCGCCGATTTCGCCATTCTTCAGCGATGCTGTTTACAACCAGTTGAACGAAGTGACCGGCAAAGAAAAGATGGCTTCTGTGCATCATGCTTTGTTCCCTGCAACCAATGCTTCTTTTATAGACAAAGACCTTGAAGAAAGAATGCAGTTGGCGCAGGACATTTGTTCGCTCGTGCTTTCACTGCGCAAAAAAGTAAACATTAAAGTGCGTCAGCCGTTGCAGAAAATACTGGTACCGATACTGAATGCCGACATGAAAGGACAGCTTCAGAAAGTGGAAGATTTAATCAAGTCAGAAGTCAATATCAAGAGCGTAGAATACATTACGGATACCGAAAGCTTGGTGCACAAAACCATCAAACCCAATTTTAAAAAGCTGGGCGCCAAGCTGGGTTCGAATATGAAAGCCGCCGCGGCTTTATTGGTGAATCTAAATCAGGAAGAAATTAGCGAATTGGAAAAGGGAAGTCTGGAACTTACTATCAACGGGCAAACCTATACCATTTCAAATACAGAAGTAGAAGTGATTGCGGAAGATATTCCCGGCTGGAGCGTAGCCAGCAAAGGGCTGCTCACCGTCGCTTTAGATATAGAGTTAACAGAGGAATTAAGAGGTGAAGGCGATGCGCGGGAATTCATAAACCGGGTGCAGAATCTGCGGAAGGAGAACGATTTTTACGTAACTGACCGGATAGAAGTGGAGATAGAAAATAACGAAAAGTTAAGAAAATCCATCAATCAATTTAAAAACTATATTTGCGCCGAAATTTTGGCAGACTCAATTAGTTGGGTGCCCTTAACCACTCAGGGAACTGAAATTGAAATTAACGATACTCCGGTAAAAATCAGTCTAATCAAAAAATAACAATTGTATGGCCGTAAAAAAAATAGCGCCTAAAAAGGCGGCTAAAACCTCTATTAGCACTGCCAAAAAAGCGGCACCCGGAAAACCCGCCGTAAAAGCTGTCGCCAAAAGAACCGCCCCTTCTGCTAAATCCGCCACCAAGATTGCGCCTATGAAGAAAGTAAAGGCAAAAGCTGTTGCTAAAAAAGCAGCTGCGCCTGCAAAGAAAGTGTCTGTAGTAAAAACACCTATAAGCAATAAGCCGATGAAGAAAGTGCCAGTTAAAGAAACGAAAGCAAAAGTGGAAGCAAAGCCGGTAGTAAAAAAGAGTGAACCTGTAACCAGCAAACCGGCTGCATTACCGTCTTCTAAAAAAGAAGCAGCGCCTGTGGCAGCAGAAAAACCTGTGAAAAAAATCGCTGCGCCGGCAGAAATAAAAATTCCGAAAACGACTATGAAAACGTCGGTTCCCTATCAGCCTGAATACAAAACGCTCGACCAGCGCCAAACCTCTTCCAATGGCAAAAGCAATGTGCCGCTGGTAAGATACAATGATACCGAGCTAACCGATTTCAGAGAGCTGATCAACAAGAAGTTAGAGTCGGCAAAGAAAGAATTGGCATATCTTCAGGGACTCATTACCCGCAAGGATGATATGGGCGGCGATGAAGGCGATAACCGCTATATGACGATGGAAGACGGTGGCATGAGTATGGAGCGCGAACAGCTCAGCCAGATGGCAAGCCGACAGATTACTTACATTGATCATCTGGAAAAAGCGCTCATCCGCATTGAAAACAAAACCTATGGTATCTGCCGTGTTACCGGCAAACTCATAGACAAAGCCCGCCTGCGTGCGGTGCCTCATGCTACACTAAGCCTCGAAGCTAAGCTGGGTTTGGTGAAGCCAGGTACGGAATAAGACTTGTTTTTCCTGGTATAAAAAAGCTGTCCTTACCCAGTGTAGGGACAGCTTTTTAATTTCTTGGTCAGTAAGAAAAACATTGCAGCACTGCTGCGATTTATAATAAGGCGCTAATGAAACATACACTTTTAGTGGCGATACTTTTTATCATCTCTCTGCCACTTCTGAGCCAGACGGGTTATACTGGTTTTATCGGAAAATACCCGGTTGAGTTGAATGTTTATTTTTATTCGGATAAAGAAGCAGAAGCTGTTTACACTTATACCAAATTTGATGAGCCGATTAAGGTTGCTGGGAAACGACAGAAAAATAAGATGACGTTTTTTGAGAAAGACGCCAATGGTAAAAACAAAGCGACTTTAACTTTCGACAACCTCACTGCGCAAAGCGATACAGCAAAAGGCGTTTATACAAACTTGGCCACCGGAGTTAAACTCGCTATAACACTTGCAAGAATGTTTTCTGTTGATGAAAACAAGAATCCGGATCAAAAAGAAGTTGAAATTCTGCAACCTGCTTCTCAGAGCAATCAATATTTTAAACTGATTGTTTCCACTTCAACTAGCGGCTCTTACAAAAATGTAACCGGGATAAAAATTATGGAGAAAAAAACAGACCGGTTAATTCAGCGCATTGATCTGGATTGTCAGCTTATTGGCTTAGATGATGTTAGTATCGGAGATTATAATTTTGATGGTGTCAGCGATTTTTCTGTTTTTGAAAGCAGCTATGCAGGACCGAATACATCAAGTTTATATTTCCTCTGCGACCCAAAAACAAATCAGTATTTTGAGAGCGGCTTCACGGGAACTTCTTTAGAGTTTGATAGTAAGAAAAAACGAATTTATGAGAGTAATCAATGTTGTGCAGGAACGAGTGTGGTAAATGCCGAATACAAAGTAATAAACAATAAAATGGTTCTTATAAAACAGCATTGTTTTAAGTGGGACGATAAGAAACAAGAGTTGGTAGAAAGAAGCATTAAAGATTGTCAATAAAACGGGGTATTTTTTACAGCCTGTTAACCCAAATCTCTATACGTTTTTTTCTTCTCTATATAATACTTCCAAACGATGCTAAAAGCAGCGCTGCCAGTGGCTTTGCGCAAGGATAGCTTTTGATGAGGGCTGTCCTTTTCAAAAGAGAATAACCATTTAAAGAAATGGACGTAGGCTTTGCCCACCGCAGTTGCATTTTCTTTTTGCTTGCTTAATAAATATTGCAATGCTGCGGCTGTGTCCATCATCATGCGTAATGGCAATAGCCACAAGTTGACATACCACGGCGAGTTGCGCCAACACATAATAATATTATTTCTAAAGTTGAAATAAGTTTTGCGAGGCGACTGGTAAGAAAGAGAACCGCCACCCAAATGATAAATGACCGATTGAGGGCAATACATGATTTTATAGTTCATGGCATTTAACCGCCAGCACAAATCAATTTCTTCCATGTGCATGAAGTAAAAGCCATACATGCCGCCCGCTTTCCAATAGGCTTTTTTGCGGATGAGGCAACAGGTTCCGCTCGCCCAGAAGATAGGCTTCGCATCATCATACTGACCCCTGTCTTCTTCTACGGTATCAAAAATTCTTCCCTGGCAAAACGGGTAGCCTAAGAGGTCGATCATGCCGCCTGCTGCACCCGCATGTTCAAACATTGTTTTATTGCGCAGCGAACGGATTTTAGGTTGAACGATGGCAACGCGTTCATCGCTCTGTATCATATTTACTAATGGTTCTATAAAGCCCGCCTCTACTTCCACGTCCGAATTCATCATCAGGTAATACTCTTCCTTTAAACCCCACAACCCTTTGTTGTAGCCGGTAGCAAAACCGTAATTGTCGTCCAGCACAATCGTTTTTACTGAGGGGAAATGTTCCTGCACAAAAGGAACCGAATCGTCGGAACTATTATTATCAATAATGTAAACAGTATAGTTGGGGTAAGAGAGATATTGCAATGCCGGCAGCAGGGTTTCTAAAAAATGTTTTCCGTTCCAGTTGAGGATAGCAATGGCTACTGAAGGCTGTTCACTCTCCACAATTATTTGTTTTGAAGCGAATGTATGCGGTTGATGTATTTGCCAATCATATCAAACTCTATGTTCACTAAACTGCCCCTTTCTGCCTGCTGAATATTAGTATGCTCGTAGGTATAAGGAATGATAGAAACCGTAAAACTATTGCCGTTTACATTGTAAGCCGTAAGGCTGATTCCATTGACGCAAACCGAACCTTTCTCTATCATTAACGCTGCAAATTGTTCATCAAACAAGAATGTATATTCCCAGCTTCCATTAAGGTCTTTGCGTTCAGTACAAACGGCAGTGGCATCTACGTGTCCCTGCACAATGTGTCCATCTATCCTGCCGTTCATCTGCATGCAGCGCTCTATGTTCACCAGGCTTCCTTCCTTCCAGTTGCCGAGGTTGGTTTTAGTTAAGGTTTCGGCAACCGCCGTTACGCGGTGCGCTCCATCGCGCAGCGCATCTACCGTAAGGCAAACGCCGCTGTGGCTCACGCTCTGGTCTATTTTTAACTCGTGACTGATGGAACTTGCTATCCAGAAAACCTGGTTTGTATTGTCCTTATCTACGGAAAGAACTTTTCCTGTTACTTCTACAATGCCGGTAAACATGGGTGCAAGGTAAGAAATGTGGTGGGTGAAAGCGGCAGTTGAGCGTTCGGGTAGTTGGGTTTACTCCGCAAAATGTTATTGTAAATTGTTGCAGCAGGGCAATGCACATTGCAGGATGGCACTGTAAGTTTTTGCAACAGGCATTTGCACACTGCAAAACCCTATTGTAAGTTTTTTACATATGGATTTCGCACACTGCAGAATGGCACTGCAAGTTTTTACATGTGGATCTTGCATACTGCAAGATGGCATTTCCACTTTTGGAAGTAGGATTCTGCAGTGTGCAACATACCACCTCCACTTTTGGACATAAAGTCTTGCAGTGTGCAAGATGGCACGTCCGGTTTCGGAAACAGGGTTCCGCAGCCTGCAACATGCGGAGTCAAAAGTTGGACTAGCTATCTTGCAGTGTGCAAAATGGGCAGTCCAAAATTAGACTACTGATATTGCACAGTGCAGGATGCAGGGTCAAAAACCGGAGTAGCCATCCAGCAGCCCTATTCCTCCTTCAATTCCTTTATTTTCTGGGTAAATTCATCCACGCTCATTGCATCCTCCACGCTAAAATCTCCGATGCGCGTGCGGCAAAGACCGCTGAGATAACCGCCCACGCCCAGCGAGGCACCAAAATCGTTCGCCAGGCTGCGGATGTAGGTGCCCGTGCTGCACACGACTTTAAAATCCACCTCCGGTAAATCAATCTTTGTAATACTGAATTCTGAAATGGTAACGGGGCGCGGTTCCAGCTTCACTTCCACACCCTTTCGCGCAGCGAGGTACACGGGCTTGCCCTCCTGCTTGATGGCGGAATGGGCGGGCGGCACCTGCAAAACATCACCCGTAAAATGCACCGTGGCATCGTGTATTTGCTGAACGGTTAACTGCGAGATGTCGGTAAGATTCTCCGGCTCGCTTTCCCTATCGTAAGTAGGCGTGGTAGCGCCCAGCGTGAACGAGCCGGTGTATTCCTTTTCCATACCCATATACTCGTTAATCTTCTTGGTGTACTTGCCCGTGCAAACAATAAGCAGCCCGGTGGCTAATGGATCTAAGGTACCGGCATGACCCACTTTTGAAATGCCCGTAAGGATGCGAACTTTTTTGACCACATCAAACGAAGTCCAATGCAGCGGTTTGTTCAGCAGCAATACTTTGCCTTCTAAGTAAGGTGTTAAGGAAGGGTGTATAGGTCGTTGCTTCATGATGAGATGTTTGTGTGCGGGCTATCTTTGCACCGTTTAATAAAACCTGTTTAGGCTGCGCAAATATATTGTGTGGCGACAAGAGCAGAAGATAGATAACACATGATACAAAGCACGAACAAAAAGGCAATTGTTTTGATGAACCTCGGCTCGCCCGATTCTACCGAGACTAAAGATGTAGCCCGCTACCTGAGAGAATTTTTGATGGATGAAAGAGTGATAGATATTCCCTACCTCCTGCGGCTGTTGCTGATTAAAGGCATTATTGTTCCGTTTCGTGCGCCCAAGTCTGCTCATGCTTATCAAAGCATCTGGACAGACGAAGGATCGCCGCTGATTGTGCTCACCAAACAATTGCAGGCGGCGGTGCAGCCACACTTTGATATGCCGGTGGAAATCGCCATGCGTTATGGCAACCCAACCCCGCAAACTGCATATGAGAATCTATTGAAAAGGATGCCCGATGTGGAAGAAGTGATTCTCTTTCCGCTCTATCCGCACTATGCCATGAGCAGTTATGAAACGGCAGTGGAATACATGAAGGAAGTGCATCGAAAGAAAGGCTATTCGTTTTCGCTTTCGGTGATTGAGCCCTTTTATAACGATGAGGAATATATACATGCGCTCGCACAAAGCATTAAACCTTACAGCGATGAGCCGTTTGATAAAATCCTGTTTTCTTTTCATGGCATACCCGAGCGGCATGTGAGGAAAACCGACCCTACGCATCAGCATTGTTTGAAGGTGAATGATTGTTGCCATGTCGCTTCCCCGGCACACGCTTTCTGTTATCGTCATCAAACTTTGATGACTGCCGAGCTGGTAAGTAACCAATTGAATATACCCAAAGAGAAATGGGAGCAAACTTTTCAATCGCGGCTGGGAAGAGACCAATGGCTGCTGCCCTATACAGCAGTACGATTGACGGAACTACCGAACGAAGGCATAAAGAAACTGTTAGTGGTTTGCCCTGCCTTCATCTCTGATTGCCTCGAAACACTGGAGGAAATGGCGATTGAAGGCCGGGATATTTTTCTCGCTGCCGGTGGCGAAAGCTTCACCGCAATCCCTTGCCTGAATGTGAATCCGCTATGGGTAAATGCGCTGGTGAGTTTGGTAGTGAAAGGTGAGAAGTCAGAAGTGAAAGGTGAGATATCAGTAATGAGAGGTTAAAATACAAATTTCTTTTTTATAAATAAACTTCCTTCTTCTATGCTACTTGATTTGAAACACAAGCAGCTTGATGTCTATAAAGCTGCTTGTGCTTTTGTAAAAGAGGCTTATCATGTTTCGCTGTTATTGCCTGCAGAAGAGAAGTTTAATATGGTATCACAAACCCGGCGGGCTGCCTTATTAGTAAAACTGAACCTGGCAGAAGGATGCAGCCGAAAATCAATTGTGGAAAGAAAACGCTTTTTTGAAATATCAAGAGGTTCTTTAATAGAAGTCGATGCAGCGTTTGAAGCAGCTATTGACCTCAACTATATTACTCTCATGCAGACAGAGAAACTTGGAGAAGTAGTAAATAAATGCTTCGCAATGCTTACTAATTTAATAAAGCAACAAGATGTTGTATAATAGTAAAAAATGAGCCTTTCACTTCTCACCTTTCACTTTTCACTTCATGTACAACTACATTAAAGCCTTGCATATGATCTTCGTTGTGACATGGTTTGCGGGTATGTTTTACATGCCAAGACTGTTTATTTATAATACCGAAGCCAATGACAAAAGCGATGTAGAAAGAGACATCTTACACAAGCAGTTTACCCTTATGATGAAGCGTCTCTGGTATGGCATCACTGTGCCTTCTGCTGTGCTTACGCTCATACTCGGTCCGTGGATGTGGTATATGCTGGATGCGCTGCCGCAATGGCTTGCCATTAAATTGGTGTTTGTGGTTCTTCTTTATTTCTATTTCATTTCGTTGCACCTTATTTTCAAACAACAACTCAAAGGTATTTATAAGTATACCTCGCAGCAATTGAGAATATGGAATGAGGTGGCTACCATCTTTCTGATTGCTATCGTCATGCTTGCTGTGGTGAAGGAAGCCATCAGTCTTGCCTGGGGATTGGGTGGATTGATCGGGTTTATTATTATATTGATGAGTGCGATTCGCATTTATAAAAAAGTACGGAGCAAAAACAAGTCATCGTAAAACAATACTTTATTCGCTTTCCTCTCTTCGTGTATCTTCTCTTCTGCCTGTCTTGGTGGTTCACATTACATTTGCCGCAAATTTTTAAGCCATGAATTTGATGGAAGAACTGCGCTGGCGTGGATTGATACAGGATGTAATGCCTGGAACTGAAGAGCAATTGAACAAGGAAATGACAAGTGGCTATATCGGTTTCGATCCTACATCGGATAGTCTTCATATTGGCAGTCTTGTGCCTATTTTATTGTTGATGCATCTGCAAAAAGCCGGGCACAAACCGTATGCTCTGGTAGGTGGGGCCACAGGAATGATTGGCGACCCGAGCGGTAAAAGCGAAGAACGCAACCTGCTGGATGCAGAGACGTTGCAGCGCAACCAGAATGGCGTGAAAAAACAATTGGAAAAGTTTTTAGACTTCGATGAAAGCAAACCCAACGCGGCCGTAATGGTAAACAACTATGATTGGTTTAAGGAGATAAATTTCCTGTCGTTCATCCGCGATGTTGGCAAGCACATTAGTGTGAATTATATGATGGCGAAAGACAGCGTGAAGAAGCGCATTGAAGGCGACAGCGGCATTTCTTTTACCGAGTTTACCTACCAGTTGATACAGGGGTATGATTTCTTCTGGCTTTATCAAAACAAGAACTGCAAACTGCAGATGGGCGGCAGCGACCAATGGGGCAATATTACTACCGGGACAGAACTGATCCGACGCAAAGCCGGTGGAGAGGCTTTTGCCTTTACATGTCCATTGCTAACCAAAAGCGATGGTGGAAAGTTTGGGAAATCGGAACGCGGCAACGTGTGGCTGGATGTCGAAAAAACATCGCCTTATCAATTCTATCAATTTTGGCTGAACGCAGCAGATGAAGACGCAAAAAAGTGGATTAAAATCTTTACGTTCCTGTCTGCTGAAGAGATAGATAAGTTAATAACCGAACACGCCGGAAACGAAGCTGCGCGCGGCTTACAGAAGGCATTAGCCAAAGAACTGACACTGCTTGTGCATGGAGAAGAAGCTTTAAAAGAGGCGATTGATACAACAGAAAAATTATTCGCCAACGCAACGGCGCCCGCCGAAAGTTTATCGGTAGATGACCTTGAAAACATGGAAGGCGTTACCCGTTTTTCTTACGATAGATCAAGACTTGACACGGGTGTTGATATCGTGTCTTTCTTAGCCGAAACCGGCGTTTTTCCCAGCAAAGGCGAAGCTAAAAAAATGGTGCAGGGCGGCGGCGTTAGCCTCAACCGGAAAAAGGTAGAGAGCATACAGATGTTGGTTGATGGCAGCTCTTTATTGCATCATAAATACCTGCTGGTACAGAAAGGAAAAAAAAACTATTACCTCGTATCAGCAGAGTAGCTTTTGCTATATAATAATGCTTTACTATTCTTTCATTGTAGGAATACATCGCATCACCGAGCCTGTTATTGCTTGGCTCAATGATGTTTAAAAGTATATCGAGGTATGCCTTCTCTCATCAAAAATGTAGAATAGTAAGGTTGCAGAAAGGAAGACAGGTTGAGGGTTTGAAGCTTTGCCGGCGTAACAATAATCTGTTGCAGTCGTTCATTACTAATGTACCATTTTGTATCGCTTACTGCACAAATGCCTTCCATCTGAAGGAAGCTTTGACTGACGGAAACTTTTCTTTTGTTCGCATCGAAAAAGTGGTTGCCGGTAAAGTCGTACAATAGGTATACAAACGGAGATACCGAAGCATTATATCCGGTTAGTACAATGACCCTTTTATCCGGTATGATGTCAGCGCCTGTTATCAAACCTTGCACATTCAATTCTCCAATATTGACAGCCGTGTAAGTGCCCGGTTTTTTAGGTAGTATATACAGCCTTGTTTTGTTGTCTATCCAGTCTTTGCTAAATAAAAATAAACTATCGTTGTAGGCTATCAGGGCTTCACAATCGAAGTTGGTATGGTTGCTGCCGGCGGCTGCAAAACTGGTTTGATCGCTGTAAGAAAAATTAATCAAAGTCGCTGTTACAGATGCTTTATTCTGAACATCACTCTTTTTTACTTTGTATATTTTCAGATCGGTTCGGTTGCCGTTTGCATTGTTGCCAAAATCGCCGATATAAAGAAAAGAATCATCCTGCGCAATATCTTCCCAGTCAACATCGATAGCATTGGTGATGGTTACTTTCCGGATGACTTTTCCGGTTGTGCTATCTATGTTATACAAAGCCGGCTCGCCGCCACTGTCGTTATGAGTCCAGATTTCATTATTCCAATAAATCAGTCCTGAAGTTTCATTTACCGCCGTGTTGAGTTTTGTGTTTAATGTTGGTTTTACGGAAGCCTTTTTATAAATGCAGGAACCATCATTTATACTTACTGTTGAATTAAAGTTGTTAGCTGCGGGATCAGGGCAGCCTGACAACTGTGCGAAGGAAACAGAGCGCATACAGAGCAACAATAAAACGACAAAGCTTATTTTTATTGCTGTATTATTTTTGTGCAACTGCATAGTGTGGTCTTTGCTTAAAAGTGTTTTCAGAAAACACATTCTGAGTTTTTCTTAAGACATAGTTGTTAACATCATGATTAGACACAACTCTTATCAAGCTTTCTATTTCTTACAATACACATCCGATTCTTCCAAAGGATATTTCTTGTCCAAATCTACATTGTTGGCGCTTTTACCCAAACCCCAATTAAAAGCAAGCTCGAAGTAGGGAAGCACTTTGCTCTCTTTCACTTTGTTCAGAAAATAAATCTCATGTTCCTTTTCCTTCATGCCCATTTCATATAAAATAGCATCCCACTCATGGATGCCGAGTGAGTTGAAGTATTGCTTCATCTTAAAGTACTCGCACACATTGCCGCTCTCTAATTTGCCGGCGAAAAAGAAGGGCATGAACCATCCGATTACATAACAGCTTGCTGAGATGAGTTTTCCGATGACAGCGAACTTAATTTCATTCCATTTCGATACCGGTATGCGGTAATGATTCATGATAAGAAGCACCTCGCGGCGATGGTTCCACTCATCTTCCTCAATCTCTTTAATGGCGATTTTCTCGGCTTCTTTCTTCACGCTTCCCCGGTGTCCCTGGTAGGCATAGGAAGCGGCTTTCTCGGCAGAATAGGCTTTTTGTAAAAGTTCAATGAGTAGGCGATGGGATAATAAAATGCTTTGGTTTTTTTCGGTTGCTTTCTCAACAATATCCGGTTGCGACATGGCTAAAAATATATAAAGTAATGGAGGAACATAAATTAATAACTGGGCTTGCTTAATGGCGCCTAAAGATAAGACAGGACTATGACTCATCAATTACGGCGCTGTTTTCTTCATTGCCTGCACACTCATTTGAACATAAAAACAAAAGCAGGCTATCATAAGCCTGCTTTTGTTTAGAAATAATTAAATAATTTTATTTAAAAACACTAATGCTCACTCTCTCTCCGTTACCATTAGATAGCCTGATGAGATACACACCCGGCTGCCAGTTGCCTGCATCAATAGCCAACATGTTGTTGCCTTTATAAAGTGATGTTTTTTGCTGTGTAGTTATATTACCATTGGCATTGGTAATGCTCAGGCTGATAGTTTGATCTTTATCCGACTGCACGCTCATTTTCAATGTGCTCACCACAGGGTTCTGCAAAACGGTGGCGCGGAAGGATGCCGGCTTCTTTGCTATCAAACCGTTATTGGCAGCAAAGGAAGGCATCACTTTAGCAGCATCGCCTGCATACAATTCATAGCTATATTTATCAGTATATCCGTTAAAGAATACTGTATTGCCGGCAGCAGCCAGGTTGTTTACTAAGCTCACTCCGTTCAGTCCATTGTCATTTACAGTGTGCGTTCCGCCAGCTGTTCCATCACTTACCCACAAAAGTTGGTTAGCATTGAAGAAAAACTTGTCATCTGCGGCGCAGCGCGAAGTAAATAACCGGTAATCATTCGTGGGAATGCTTGTGATAGCTGTTGTGCCAGCACTGGTTCCATCCGATTTCCAAAGTAAGTTAGAGTAGTCCTGCCCAAAGAACAAGGTGCCATTTACATTTGTAGGAAATGCCGGGTTTCCGTCTGTGGCATCGCCTGTCAGGTCTTTCACCAGCTTTGTTCCGCTGCTGGTTCCATCTGTCTTCCATAGTTCATAACCTGTTTCGGTGGTGTAGGCACTCAGGTAAAGCGTATTGTTCACTACACAGAAATAATTGGCTGCGTCGTAGGAATTGCTGTAAATACCATAAGGTTGAATAGCTTTCACCTTCACTGTGCCGGCTGCCGTGCCGTTGCTGCGCCACAGCGCAAAGCCACTGCCATCATCGGCACCAAAAAAGATCTGGTTGCCCGCTGCTATAAGCGTATAAGGAAAAGAGCCGTTGCTGCCAGCATTAATGTCCTTAACACGTTTGGTTCCTGCTACGCTTCCATTAGTTTTCCATAACTCTGTTCCGCTTTCATCCGAAGCGGTAAAGAAAGCTGTATTGCCAACGGTTCGCACCGTATAGGTATAGTTGGTAGCCGCTACATTATCTGCCAGCAAAATGCCAGCACCATCATTGTCATCATTCCTGCGCAGTTCATATTTTGCTGTAGTAGGATTAAAGTCGATATAATACACCCAACCGTTATCAGCTACATCATAAGAAAGGATGTAATTGTTAAACGAAGTAGCCACTGTACTCAAAGTGCCGGCACTGTCGCCTTTATAAATATTGAAAGAAGAGTAACCCGACGAATCAGACCTGTCTGCCATACAATAAGCAAAGCCATTTTTGCTTAGGAAAGACCTCGGGTAAGAACCAGCCTCGCCGGGCTGTATATCGCTTATTAATGCGGTGCCTGCTGCTTTTCCATTTGTTTTATACGGTTCAAAGCCGGTTTCAGGCTGTGTAGCCGAAAAATAAAGTATATTACCTGCCGGTGCGCTTACAGGTCCGGTGCCGGAGACGCTATAGGCTATTCCGTTATAAAAATTCGGTCCCGAATAGGAAGTGGATGTTGTGTTGATTTCGGTCACCTGCACCGTGCTGCCATTGTCACCTTTTGATTGCCAAAGCTCTGACCCTGCGGTGCGCGAGGCTGCTGTAAAATAGAGAGAGCCATTGGCATACGTAAGGTCTTGCGGGTTAGAGCTGGTGGTACCTACATAAATATCTTTTACCAATACGGTGCCTGCCGCGGTACCATTGGTTTTCCAAAGCTCTGCACCGGTGGCTTTGTTTCTCGACACAAAATATAAAAGCCCATTACCTGGCGTTAGTTGATCAAAAGAGCCATCACTGTTTTGCGGATAAGCCTTAATCAATCCTGTTTTGCCGGCGCTATTGGTAACCCACAGCTCATTTTGTTTTGATAGCGTATCGTTATAAGCAAAAGCAATCCCACTAAATGCAGGGGTAATGTTGTAAGGAAAACCGCCTGCCGAACCAGGCGTGATGTCTTTCACCAACGAGAAGCCAGTGGCAGGACGATAGCGATATAGTTCCTGTCCGGCAGCCGGTGTGTAACCTTTTACATACAAGCTTCCGTCCTGCACGGCAAACGGTTGGTTGGTAAAAATATAAGAGCCGTCATCCGGGATGGTTACGCCATTGCTATTGCTAACAGGCTGTGTGCCTGCCTCTGTGCCGTTGGTAAACCAAAGCTTGCGACCGCTGCCGTCATCAGCCGAAAAATAAAGCTTGCCATTGAAAGCCGTAAGCTGCTCTGGCCCATTAAAATAGTCGTTTACAGAGGAAATATCTTTTACCAGGAACGATCCTGTTTCGGTTCCATCGGAGCGGTACAATTCCCGACCGGTTGTATTGGAATAAAGAGTGAAATAAATTAATCCGTTCGCGGCAGTATGTTCCAGTACGCCTTCATAGCTATCGGTAAAATCTTTTACGATAACGGTGCCTGACGTTGTGCCATTTGTTTTCCAAAGCACAGTCTCGCTAAAGCTTCCATAGGCAAAAAAGAACACCGAGTTGCCAACGGCAGTAAGATAATAAGCTGTGTTCACGCCAGGCCCCTGCCTCGAAAAAGTAGTCAGCAACTGTGTGCCGGCATCTGTACCGTCACTTACCCAAAGCTCGTAGCTGAACAGTGCATTATTCTGCGTAACGAAGTAAACCTTCTTGCCCGCCACCACAATCTCATGCGGATTGGAAGAAGCGGAGCCGGGGATTACATCTTTTACAAGGTAAGTGCCGACTGCCGTGCCATCGCTGCGCCACAGCTCATTACCATGAATGCCATCGCTGGCAGAGAAATATAAAATGCCATTCAACACCGCATAAGGGTTGTTGAAGATAAAGTCATTGTTGGCGGGGCTGGCGTCTGTTTGTTGGTTAATGTCTTTTACAAGATGAAAGTTGGCAGCACCTGCCACAAAGGGCATTGAAGTCCTTGATGTAGTGGGTTCGGCCGGCGCCTCGTACCATTTTACTTCGGTACCCTGTGCCGCTTTGATAGTAACAAAACGGATGTTTCGTTTTTCTTTTATCAGTTGCGGAAGCGAGGCATCTTTCAGACTTTTTAACAAAGGCGCTTTTTGCGCAGCAACAAAATTGGTTGATAAGATGAGGGAAATGAAAATAAGGAATAAAAATGCAGGAAAGCGTTTCATGTGGCGTGTTTGGTGGTGAAGCAATCTGGTTTTGGAACCTATGATGCAATGTATAAACATTCCGTTGCTTAGCCGGGCAAATCTGTTTGCCCGGCCAGAACGTTTCATTCACTCAAACCATGTGTTTATCCGATTCTTTGCGCTGGCTGCGGAAAAGTAAACTGCATTGTTCTCAGCGGCAGCTGCAGCTTGCCATTCTCCATTTGTTCCCATTCGCCCAGGCGCACGCGGATGTCAATCATCATCAGGGATTTGGCTCTTGTAAATTTATAGCGGTGCATTATATACATCACTAACTCATCTTTTCTAATGCTGCTGTAATTGGCAGAAATAAAGAGAGGTGCAGCCACGTCCTGCCAGTAAGCAGGCAAGCTTTTGCAAAGGGGAACCGGCAGGCTATACTGCTTCTCTGCCAGCCCGAAATAATGATGCTGAGAAATTATAAAATGAGAATCTTTATGCCCTAATAAAACATCTGCTACCTCGGTGAGACTTACCTTTTTATATCGCATTACATGCTTGCCGATTGTATAGATCGGTTGCGGTGCCGGGTGCGCCGAAAGAAAATTCACCGCCAGTTGCAGCACTGTTTCTTCCTGCCAGCGTTTCTGATTGTCCCATGCGCGCAACTGAAACAGGCAGGCCCCAACAGGCTTGATAAGTGTGTTGCATTTTTCAAGATATTTAAGCAGGCTTTTCTGCGATAATGTTTCTCCGTTCTTAGTCAGGTGGTTTGCAATCTCATCTATATGGCAGTGGCGGTCTTTGTTCTTGATAAGCTCATAAATCAATTCAAACCGCACCTGTCTTTTCCTTTCGATCCGGGGCTGTGTAAACACCTGTTTTCTTTCCGGCTTTGCCTGGTGCTGGTATAAGTGTTTCAAAAAAGGGCGAACGAATGCAAGGAGTTCATCTTGCTCACTCTTCGAAAGCGTGCGACGACAGAAGGTGGACAGCAGTTTCATCAGGTAATAATCTTCATCGGCATACCCTTTCAGGTAAGGCTTTTTTTCTATCAGGCTAAAGAAAGACATTGTATCAAACCAAGCCTCTGTTTTTTTGTTTACAAACAGCACGCAGTCGCCGTGCGTACCAGGTTGGTAGAACATTCTGAAGTCAGGGTTAAAACAAATGAACAAAGGAGCCAGTATCCGGTTGGTGAAGCGGCTGTTCGAGTTGGGTAATCCATCAGGAAAAAAATAAAAAGGTGCCTCTTTAAGAAGAAAGCCTTCGGGCGTTACCAAACCCTGTGTCTGCAACGCTCTGATACCTTGCGCTAACTGTGTATAAACAGGCTGGTGGTAACCGTTGTGCCGGTAAAGACGCTTTACTTTAATGGCTCCCGCATTTAATTTTTGAAATAACTCTTTGGAAGGCGGCAAACCATCCCGGTAAAATAGATCGGACAGCAAAACCGCATTTTTATAGTCCGCTTTAAGCGTAATGTCGCTCTGAATCAGCAAGTGTATAAAATCATTCAAGGGAAAGCCGCCGGTCTCAAGCAGGTTCAGATTTGCGGCAAGGAAAATTTCCATCCGTTTATCTGCCTTGCGGGTGATTTGCGCAATTTGCTGCGATAATGTTCGTAGCTTGTTGTCTCTTATTGTATCGTTCAGTGCATTGCCGGAGATAGCATCGGTAAGCTTATCCAGGAACCCGTACAGGTGAACGCCGGCAGGTAACAAGGCCTCAGCCAAAGCGGCAAACGCGCTGGGCTTCACTTCCAGCCCGTTGACGAGCCCGGTGAGACTTTTTGTTTTATACAGATTCAGTAAAGCCCGGATGGCGCGGCGGTGTAAGGTGCACACCAGATTGCCATAAACGCGCTCGGCAGCCGACTTGCCGGCATCTGATATTAGCCGGTAAGCAGCAATAAGAGCCCGCGGCTGCTTTAAAAGCGCAGCACTATTGTTTGTCGCTAAAGTGTCGTCTGCCTTCTCTTGCAAGTGAAGTTGCACAGCACCATTGCTGCATAATTCTATCAGGCTTTCGTTGGTTTTTTTGCCCATTTGCGGAAGCGCGGCAAAGCTGCCATGTGTCTCGTAATGCGCATAAATGGTTTGAAAATCGAACAGGCTTGAGCGTTTGCAGATGTTCATCGCTCTCACCGACATAAGTCCTCTTCCTGTCAGCTCATCAACGCTGACGTTTACAGATGAATAATACATGAAATACAAATATTGGATTGGCGACAAAGTTATAGGCAAACACGAAAACAACAACCCCGGTAGAAAATTCTAAACTTTTTTTAAGGTGACTATTTCACGGTAGTGATGTCAAAAAAATTGTGAATCGTTTTTCAATTTATTTAAAGCTTTACTTTTAATGAACATTGTTAGTCATGTTGCATAATAAACGAAGCCATCTTGTTATATTGATTTTCGTCCATTTTAGTTGTAGTGTAGTATCCGCACAAATTATCGCGCCCGGCAAAAAGCTTCATCTGGTAGACAGCAGTTTTGCTTTCGCCGAAGGACCGGCAACTGACCGTTGGGGCAATGTGTTCTTTACCGATCAGCCGAACGATAACATCTGGAGATACGACACAAGTAGCAGTCTCTCTTTATACTTTCATGGCGCACATCGGTCGAACGGGATGTATTTCGATGCAAAAGGAAATTTAGTAAGCTGTGCTGATGAAAACAATGAACTTATTTCTATTTCTCCCGACAAGAAAATAACGGTACTGGCAAAAGGTTTTCAAGGTCATGCTCTCAATGGTCCGAACGATGTATGGATCAACCGCAATACCGGCGGCATCTACATTACCGATCCTTATTTTCAACGCGATTACTGGACGCGTACCGGGCCCGATACCGCTTTACACGGCGAGAAGATTTATTACTTGCCGCGACGTAGCCATCAGCTTCAGTTACTTGATAGTGCGATAGGAAAACCCAATGGTATTGTAGGTTCTGCCGATGGACGCTATCTGTATGTAGCGGATATGAGCGACTGGAAAACGTATCGCTATACAATAATGCCTGATGGCAGCTTATCTAACAAAATGCTTTTTATAAACGAAGCTTCAGACGGCATGACGGTAGATCAGGAAGGTCATATTTATCTTACCGGTAAAGGCGTAATGGTATATGACAGCACCGGCAAAAAGATAACCCAAATAGACGTGCCTGAAAAATGGACCGGCAATCTTTGCTTTGCCGGAAAAAATAAAAACGTGTTATTCATCACGGCATCAAAATCGGTTTATGTAATTCAGACTTTGATGAAAGGTGTGGAATAAGAAAGAGGGTTAAATGATCTGTTTAACAATATATCATACTTAAGCCTCTACGGCTTTCTATCGCGTTCTTATCTTGCATCTACTTATGAAAGCATCCTTCTTCATTTGCATCACTGTTTTGTTTCTCTCTCAAAGCTGTACGGTTCACCAGCCGGTAACACGCAGTAAACAAACCGTTGCTTTTTCAGGCAATCCTATTTTGCCAGGTGATTTTGCCGATCCCTGTTTGCTTCGCTACAACGATACCTTTTATATCTACGCTACCAGCGGCGCCGAAGCTACTGTGTGGCGCTCCGCTGATTTTGTAAACTGGACGCTTACGAAACTGAATTGGCCTACTTCTATGCAATTGCCCGACATCTGGGCACCTGCTGTGCGACAGGCTTCTAACGGAAAGTTCTATTTATACACCACTGTCAACCATAATTTATATGTGGGTGTTGCCGATCATCCGGCAGGACCGTTTCGCAATGCACTGGGTGATGACAGTATTTTCATTCGCAATCGTCTGTTATCTCCCAAGATGCATAGCATTGATGCTGATTGTTTTATTGATGATGATGGAAAGGCTTACCTATATTGGGGTTCAGGCTTCGACTTTAAAGATGGTGTATGCGGCGCGGGCGAATTGAACAAGGATATGACTTCATTTAAAGACACACCAAAATTGATAACACCGGAAGGTTATTTCGAAGGTCCGCACATGCTGAAGCGACAGGGTTTGTATTATCTCATGTATTCGGATGGCTTGTATTACGATTCGTCTTACAAAGTGCGCTATGCCGTTTCTGATAAGCCTTTAGGTCCGTTTACGCAGGGAAAGAACAGTCCTGTATTGACTTCAACTCCGGGTGGTACCATCAGCGGGCCGGGGCATCATTATACCTTTCAGGATGGCGATAATTATTACATCATTTATCACCGGCATACCTATCCTTTTTATAACGGTCACCGGCAGATATGCATAGACAAACTGAGCTTTGAAGAAAAAGGTGCAATTCATAAAGTGATCCCTACGCAAACCGGTGTTCCACTTACGTTTGACAGGATAAAAGCAGTACGCGATACTTATCATCCTTCCTTTGTGCAAGCTTCCTCTCCATCCGATACTTCTTATGCAGCCGCAAAGGCGTTTGATTACTCATGGGGTACGTTGTGGTCAGTTAAAAATAATAGCGCTCCGGTATCTATAACGGCTGGCTTTGCGACGCCCATTAGTCTTAAAAGTTGTACGCCTGTGTTTGAACACGTCATGGGAGATTATGATTTTATCATAGAATATTCAATGGATGGAAAAGAGTGGAATGTTTATGGAGAAGGTAGCAACGCAAACAGTGAAGAATGGCCGGTGCAAGTGAAAAAAAAGGTACAGGCAAAGTATGTCAGACTTACTGTAACGCGCTGCAGCAAAGACTATGAGCGTATTGGTTTATGGGAGTTGCAGATAAGGTAAGTGGAGTAATGGTTTAATTTAAAAAACAATTCGGAACGATAACCAGATAATCTTATCGGATATCAAAATGATTGATTGCGACGATCTGCCATTATTCTTTCTAACAAAATCACGAGTCCGATTCCTAATACATAAGCCATCAAATCGTACACGGAAAAAGTTGTTCCAATAACAATGCGGGCGAGCTTACTATGTTGCCATTTCATTCGGGAAAGAAAATGAAAATACTGCAGCCCTTCGATGAAGAAAGCAAAGAGAAGAACGCCGATTGCAACCGGCCTTACAGATGCTTTGATAAAGGTTCTTACAAACGTATAGAGCAGCATTACCACTAAGAAATCTCCTGCATAAGCGCGAATGAAATAAATGTGAATGAACCGCGCTATATATACTTCTATAACTAATAGAAGCAACGCAACAAGACCATACTTAGGACGAAAAGTGAACATTCTTCAAAGTAAAGGAATGTATAGACTGTCCACACATTCCTGCCATTTTTATAATTTTTTGTATCATATTTTCAGTCTCTTTCGTTATACATTTGAAAGCATATTTTCTCATCTTAATCGCACCGCCATTCAGCCGGTTTTAACATACATCCGCCGTTCGCTGCTGCCTTTTTTGCGACGGCATAGAATCAGGTTGTCGGTGATATTGGTGCTACTTATCTGGTTTGTTTTTTCCTTACCCAAGACCTTGTTCAATGCGCCTACTTCGTATGTGATTACGGATAGAAATGGCAACCTGCTGAATGCTTCTATAGCTGCCGACGGGCAGTGGCGTTTTCCTTACGATGATAACGTTCCGGATAAGTTTAGCCGCTGCCTTGTAGCGTTTGAAGACAAACGCTTCTGGTATCATCCCGGCGTTGATCCGGTTGCCTTATCAAGAGCCATTTATCAGGATATAAAAAATAAAGAAACAGTAAGCGGCGGCAGCACCTTAACCATGCAGGTAATGCGTATGAGCCGCAACAATACGCGCCGCTCCGTATGGAATAAAATATCGGAAACGTTGCTCGCGTTGCGTTTGGAATGTTCTTATTCTAAGAAAAGCATTCTCGCCTTATATGCTTCCAATGCTCCGTTTGGTGGTAATATCGTCGGGTTGGATGCTGCAGCCTGGCGTTACTATGGACGCAGTCCGCAATTGCTAAGCTGGGGCGAATGTGCCGCTTTAGCCGTGTTGCCCAATGCGCCTTCTGTAGTGCATCCGGGCAGGAACAGCAATGAATTGTTGCGCAAGCGAAATGCATTACTTGCTACATTACTTAAAGAAAAAATAATAGATACATCTGCCTACGAGCTTGCACAATTAGAGCCTTTGCCCGGCGTACCGAAACCATTACCGGAACTGGCGCCGCATCTCCTAAACCGCTTTCGCAAAGACCGCGGTGCGGGACTGAAAAATGACAATACGGTAAGCACTTACCTGCAAACCACGCTCGACATTCATCTTCAGCAGCAGGTGAGTTCGATACTCGCGCTTCACCAGGCACTGCTGGCAGGCAACCAGATTCGCAATGCCTGCGCAATGGTGGTAGAAACCGGCAGCGGCAACATTGTGAGTTATGTGGGGAATATTTATCGCCCGCAGGATTCATTGCTGGAGAGTAGTGTAGATGTTCTCTCCGCACCACGCAGCCCTGGCAGTACACTCAAGCCCTTACTGTATGCATCTCTACTCACCGAAGGCACATTATTGCCCAAACAATTAATACCTGATATTCCTACGCAGATAGGCGGTTACACACCACAGAATTTCGACCTTCATTTTGATGGCGCCGTGCCGGCAAATATGGCGCTGGCGCGAAGCCTGAATATACCTGCCGTGAAGATGTTGCAGCAATATAAATCGCCACGTTTTTACAGCCAGTTAAAGGGTTGCGGCTTCACCACGCTTACACATCCGGCCGACTGGTATGGCATGAGCCTGATACTCGGCGGCTGCGAAGTAACGCCATATGAACTGGCAGGTGTATACAGCTCGTTTGCGCGCATGTATCTGCATCAATCCATCAATAAGGGTAAATGGAACGAGAAAGATTGGTTTATGCCGAAATATTGTATGTCGGCCGTTGATCGTCAACGATCAACCGCATACAATCAATTCTCTTCGCAACCACTTTTTGATTATCCTGCCATTTGGCATACACTGAATGCAATGACAGAAGTAATGCGCCCTGGTGAAGAAGGCTTGTGGGGATACTTTTCATCGGCGCAGCGCATTGCCTGGAAAACCGGCACTTCCTTCGGTTTTCGGGATGGATGGGCGGTAGGCATCACACCCAAATATACCGTTGTGGTTTGGGTAGGCAATACCACCGGCGAAGGAAGACCCGAACTGACAGGCATTAAAACAGCAGCACCAATACTGTTTGATATTTTTCGTGTGCTGCCTTCGTCATCTTGGTTCAAGCCGCCGCAAAGCGGGTTTATTTATTTGCCGGTTTGCCATCAGAGCGGTTATAAGGCGGGCAGCGATTGCAGTGATGTAGATACGGTGCTGGTGAGCGAAGCTGCCACCAACATTGGAATTTGTCCTTATCATCAAATCATTCATTTGGATAAAACAGGACAGTTTCGTGTAACAGAGAAATGCGAAGCGCCGTCTCAGATGCAGCATCGTTCCTGGTTTGTACTTCCGCCTGCAATTGAATATTATTACCGCCAGCGGCACGCCGATTATAAACCTCTGCCACCATTCTTGCCCGGTTGCAGCGATGAGAATGCAAAGACCATCGAGATCATTTACCCCGATGAAAACGCGAAGATTTATGTGCCTCTCGAACGCGATGGGCAAAGGGGAAGAACAATTTTTTCTGCCGCCGATGCGAACCATGATGCGAAGCTGCTTTGGTATATTGACGATGAATATATGGGCAATACAGCTCAGTTTCACCAGATGGCGGTAACGCCGCCGCCGGGCTTGCACACACTCACGGTAACGGATGAAAATGGAGAATCTGCAATGCGGCATTTTACCATTCTGGATAAAGAGAAATGATTCCTTTTGCACATATGCAAACACCGCTTATCCTCACAGCTTGTCTCAGCGAAGAAGCACAGTCTTTTTTCAATCAGCAAAGAAAAAGATACTTCCCGCCGGAGCGGAACTTTATAGAGGCGCATCTCACTTTGTTTCATCATCTGCCCGATGAGGATAACACCATTACTCAAACAATAGAAGCCCTGTGTCTACAGCAAAAAAGAATAGAATTATCCGTAACAGAACCGCGTGGCATTGGCAAGGGAGTCGCTTATAAAATAGAAAGTAAAGTCTTAATCAGCCTTCATAAAAAATTGCAGCAGGAATGGCGCGAAAAGCTTACGATGCAGGACAGGCAAGGATTGTGGCCGCACATCACCATACAAAACAAAGTAACGCCTGATGAAGCGAAGCAAACATTGACACAAATAGAAGAATCGTTTGTTCCCTTTACGGCTTATGCCACAGGACTCATTTTATGGCGATATCTGAACGGACCCTGGCAAGTGTATCGGTCTTTCCCTTTTGCTGGCTGAAAGGCGGTTGTGCGGTGCTGTTGTTCCGCTTCAACACTTCTTCTACGCGGGCGGCAATCATCTCGCTGAACTTTTCTGAACCCTTGGTGTTCATATGTACATTGTCGTAAAACAAAGCAGGCTGCACATAAGCAGGATCAAACTGGTAATCCCACAAGGGCACATTGTATTTAGCTAAAATTTGCTTTGATATTTTTAGCGATTCAGTTTCGGGATAAGGCTGCAGGTAGATAGGTGATATGATTACAAACAAGGGCACATGCTGGTCGGTTACAGACTTTACAAAATACTCCAGCTTCTCTTTTGCATAATTGTCTATCTCGGCGTTCATAGCAATGTTGGGCGGCGTCTTGTCCACCTTACTGCCATGCAGCGGCTGAAAGCCCTGGATATTGTCGTTGCCTTTCCGGCTGTAGTTGCGGATGATAGAAAGAATCATGGAGTTATAAGGATACAGTTTCGACACTTTTGCTTTCATCAGCTCTTTCGGAAACAGGTCTTTAGCCATCGCTTCAAACTGCTTGTTCTTTTCTACGTAAGGCAGTATCATACCGGCTAAAATATCGTTGCCATCCTCACCGCTGCGCCACGATAGTTCTTTAGGAGTGAGATCGAGAATAATAGCCTTGGGTTTGTGATCCGGCTGATTTAAAGCCGAAGAAATGATAGCTGAATGATAGATGATGGTAGAAGCATTTCTGCCGCAGTTGAAACAGCTATAACCCGTGTTTTGCTGAAACACGCGCGGGTCGTAAGTATGCAAGGCACGCGAGCTTCCGTAGATTAAAATATCTTCCTTCGGGTTCTCTATCGCGTGAGAAAAAGCGGCAGCATCGCCGAGCGGTTCTTTTTCAAAATAATACGCCATTAGTGCACCACCTGCCCTGTCTATCACGAACATGATAAGGAGCAGGATGAGTAGTTTATAACCGAATTTGATGTATTGATTTTTCATGTTAATCAGAATTGGAAGTAAACAAACTGGCTGCCATTGAAAACACCGATAGTGAGAAGCAGCGTGAGTAAACCTACGTAAGCGCTGTATCGAACCACTACATTTTTGTTGCCGATGAATTTAATATTCGGATAATATTCCTGGATGAACTCAACCACGAACAATAAAGCAAACACAATAAAGCAATATTGAATAGCGGTAGGCGGTTCACCTTTGTATAAATGACCAGACTTCCAGGTAAAAACTTCTTTATAGTAGAGAAGGGCTGTTGTCATGTCTTTGCAAATGAAGATTGGATTTGCCAGAACAAACACTGTAAAAGTAGTTAACGTGCAAACTAATGTAGCAGCGCCGCGAAGCTTTCTTACTATCTTGCTGGTAAACGGTTTAATCAACCGTTCAACTACTAAAATGACGCCTTGTGCAGTACCCCAAAGAACGAACGTCCAACTGGCGCCATGCCACAAGCCACTGATAAAAAATACGAATATCAGGTTGAACATTCCTCTCACATTGCCTTTGCGCGTGCCTCCTAATGGAAAGAACAAATAATCTCTAAACCAACTGGTAAGCGAACGGTGCCAGCGCTGCCAAAGTTCCGAAAAGCTGCGGGCAAAATAAGGTCTTTTGAAATTGACCATCAGGTCGAAGCCCATTACCCGTGCGGTTCCCAGCGCAATGTCAGAATACCCTGAGAAATCGCAATATACTTGTGCTGCAGCAAAAAGAGTAGCTAACACCAGCGTTTGCGCGCTGTGGTGCTGCACGTTGCCAAACACAGCATTTACATAAATAGCCAGCCGGTCGGCAATCACCACTTTTTTTACCAGACCCCATAGCACTAAGCGCAGTCCGCTTACAGCGCGTTCGTAATTAAATTCATGCTTCTCATAAAACTGGTGAAGAATATTTTGCGGGCGTTCTATCGGACCTGCTACTAACTGCGGATAGAACATCACATATAGGGCATAAATACCAAACTTGGTTTCCGGCTTTTGGTTGCCGCGATACACTTCGATGGTATAGCTCATTGCCTGGAATGTATGGAAAGACAAACCAATAGGAAGGATAACGTTCCTCAGTATGGGCAGATCAGTACCCAGCAGGTTCAGGTGGCTGTTTACCCAGTTATTCCAAACCACAATGCGCGACGACAGCCATAAATCCTTCATGAACGGCAGGTGTACATGCAGCAGCGTATTGAAAGTATCAATTAAAAAATCATAGTATTTAAAAAAAGAAAGAAAGCCGATGTTGGCAATAAGGCTAAACACCAGATACAGCTTCCGTTTTCGCCCCTCGGAACGGGCAATGTAGATGCCGGCGTAATAATCCACGACAATCGTGATGAGCAGGATCAGGACATATACCGGCAAAAAAGCCATGTAAAAGTAGAAGCTGCTGAGCAGCAGCAACAGCCAGCGCCACCGGTGCGGAAGTGCAAAATATAAAGTGGTAACAATGATGAAAAAAGCTACGAAATGCAGCGAGTTAAAAAGCATCAGGCAGTGGCTTTGGTGACACTGTGGCAATATTAGGAAAAAAGACCGAAAGAGAACCGCCGGGCACTCCTGCGCCGGATACTATAATCAAATTTTAATATTGCTGTAACCTCGTGGCAGATGGTTCTGCAAATGCCTGTGCAAGAGAAATGACACATAACAATCCTCCTTGGTAAAGACTTGCATTGACTAAGGGCAATTTGATATTACTCGCGCTAATCTACCTGTTTTACATGATGATATTAATGTAGAATAAATTTCACAAGCAGCAGACAAGTGTTGCCACATCATTGTATTGTATAAAGCTTTCACAGTGAATAGGGAAAACAGTAACTAGTAATAAGTAAGGTGCTATTGCAGGCCTCACTTTTTACATTGAAAAGGGAGTGGCACGGTTTTACGATTACAACCTTCATTACTAATGAAAAAAACTTTTTATGGCAACGACAACAGAAACAACATCAGTTGTAAAAGACTTAATTAAAATTAATAACGACCGTTATAACGGATTTGTGAAAGCAGCAGAAGATGTGGACGATGCTTCCTTAAAAGATTTGTTTACGCGCCTTGGAAAACAAAGCAATGATTTTAAAAATGAATTGATGCCATTTGCAGCCGGCGAAGATCTGGATGAGGCTACGGATACATCGGTAGGCAGCAAAATTCACCGCGCCTGGATAGATATTAAGCAGGCTATCACCGGTAAAGACCGCCATACTATTCTTCAATCGTGCGAGTGGGGCGAAGACCAGATTCTTCATACCTATAAAGACACACTGGAGAAAGAAACTGGTTTATCAGCTGATGTTCGTAACGTAGTTCAGAGTCAGGAAACACAGTTGCAGCAGGCACACGACATGATTAAAGCCCTCCGCGATAGCAAAATGAATTAATCCTGTTTCCTGAAGACAGGTTTATGAAAGGCTTCTCCTTTTTACAGAGAAGCCTTTTTGTTTTTAGAACCGACTGCAAAAGCCTGTAAACTTCATAGAGCTTTTGCACATTTTTCTTTGCCTTTTTACGGTCAAGAAACACAAATGGCACAAAATTTTATCTCTTACCAGCAAATAATAATTTTATTATGAAAAAAACATTTTTATCTGCCCTTGTAATTGCTTCCGCCACCTTCTTTTCCTGCGGAACATCGGGCACTACCAGCACAGATACAGACTCTGTACACACAGGCGACACTACTAGTACTGCTACTATGAGCACGCCAGATACCAGCACTAAAATGGCGGCCTCTTCTACACCGGCCAGCGATATGGACAAGCAATTCATGATGGACGCCGGCGCAGGTGGTAATACAGAAGTAGCAGCATCGAAGCTGGCGCTGGAACGTTCTTCCAATGACCGCGTAAAATCGTACGCCAACATGATGATTGCAGACCATACCAAGGCAGGTGATGAACTGAAATCACTTGCTTCGCAGAAAAGTGTAACTCTGCCAGATTCGGTAATGGAAAAACAGCATAAGGAACTGGATGATTTAAGGGGCACTTCGGCTAAAAACTTTGATAAAGCATATATCAAAATGATGGACAAGGATCATAAAGAAACCATTGATAAATTTGAAAAAGCTTCGCAAAAAGCTGATGATGCCGACGTAAAATCGTTTGCCACTAAAACATTACCCACCCTAAAAATGCACAAAGATTCGGTTGATGCTATACAGAAAGCCTTATAATCTGTATAATAAGTTAACTCAAAAAATCCCGCAACTTTTGCGCGGGATTTTTTTATGAATAATAGTTTACAATGAATACGGATTCATTTGATTCTTTCCGCAAAAAAATATCTTTCACTATCCGATAGCGCAATCAGAAATTTCCTATTTTTCGAACGTGAAAAAAATAGGACTATTCGTTTTTTTGTGGATAAGATTTTATCAAACTGGTTTCACGCAACCTTTTATCAAAGCGGCTTCCAACGCATTCCTTGTTACGCGGATGGCGGATAAATTTCACGTGCGCCCGCTGCCGGTAGATGATGCTTTTTCTTCTTTTGTGTGGGATGAAATAATGAAAGAACTGGACGATGAAAAAATCTATTTCACGGCAGAAGACATCGTTGCCCTGCAACCTTACCGCCTGCAATTAGGTGATGAAATCCTGAAGCGGAAAACAAGCTTCCTGCAGGCAGTGACATCGCGCTATACAGCGCGTTTGAAGCAAACCGACTCTTTAATCGGGCTTATCTGCCAAAAGCCTTTTTCCTTCAGCACAAATGAAACGCTAACGGTTGCAGAAGACACGTCTTTCCCTGCAAACGAAACTGCTCTGCGCGCCAAGTTATACAAGCTGCTGAAGTATGATGTGCTGGATGAAATAACGGATGATTCCCTTTTTCTCAAACGTTCCGTTGCGCAGCAAAAAAAATATGCAGACAGTGTTGAGCCCATCTTACGGCACAAAGTGCAAACCGCATGGCAGCGTAGCATCACCATTGTGCAGCAAAACCCCGGCGGTATACCACAGTTTGTGGGCGATGAATACTGCAAAGCCATTGCACTTTGTTACGATCCGCACACCGAATTTTTTCCGGCTACGGAAGAAGAAAATTTTGAAAGCGAGTTAGGCGCAGAGCATGTTGTATTCGGTTTTGGAATAAAAGAAGATAAAGACGAAGGTGTGGTGGTAGACCAGTTGGCGCCCGGCAGCCCGGCTTTCAAAAGTGGTCAGCTCAATACCGGCGATAAAATGGAAACCCTGCAATGGAGCGGCTCACAGCCGGTGGATGTGAGCAATGCCACACCTGCTGAGGTAGAGCAGATATTAAACGCCAGCAACCACGAAAAGCTGACGATGAAAGTGAAGAAAGCCGATGGCTCGGTGCGGCAGGTAACGCTTGTAAAAGAAAAAATGGAAACGGCAGAAGACGATGATAGTAAGGTACGAAGCTTTGTGCTGAAAGGCGCTTCTACTATCGGTTATATATCGCTGCCAGCCTTTTATACCGATTGGGATGAGAACAGAGATGCCAAAGGCTGCGCGAATGATGTGGCGAAAGAAATAATCAAACTAAAAAAAGAAAATATACAAGGGTTGATCCTTGACTTGCGTTACAATGGCGGCGGCTCGGTAGGAGAGGCGGTGGAGCTGAGCGGCATCTTTATAGACGCTGGTCCAGTACAGCAAATTAAGGGCAAGGAAGCAAAAATTTATACATTGAAAGATGCCAGCCGCGGCACCATCTATAGTGGTCCTCTACTAGTGATGATTAATGGTTACAGCGCTTCCGCTTCGGAAATGTTTGCCGGTGCGATGCAGGATTATCATCGCGCTATTATCCTTGGCTCGCCCAGCTATGGAAAAGCCACCATGCAGCAGATCTTACCGCTTGACACCACGATAGCCGAAAATAAACAAGCCGGCAAAAAAGAGTACGATAATTACCTCAAAATAACTACCGGACAGATATACCGGGTAAGCGGCGGCACGGCGCAGCTTACCGGCGTTGTGCCCGATGTAGTATTGCCGGATATGGAAACTGAAGAGCCGGTGCGCGAAGCTTTTAATCCTCATGCGCTGCCAGCTATAAGCATTGATGCCAATAAGTATTACCAACCGCTAAAAGCTTTACCCACAGCGGGTTTACAGGCAATGGCAGATTCGCTTGTTGCGGTCTCGCCTTATTATATCAAACTAAAAAAATACAATGCGGAAATAGAAAAGGAAAGAGTGAAGCGGGATATTCCATTGCAATTAGGAACAGCTTTGCAACAACCGGAGGTTTCATCATTTTCCGATACGGTTTCTTCAGCCAATAAGCTGATGCTGTCGCTGTTTACAGTGCAAACTACTGCCTATGAAAACGAGCGGCTGCAACTCGACAAACACCAGCGCGAAGCCGCTGAAGAATGGAAATATTTTTTGCAAAAAGATGCTGCCTTAAAAGTCGCTTATAAAATATTGACGATGCAGCCTGAATAAAATTATCCGATTATATTGCAAATCAAACAAACCTTGCTTATGAAACAAATTGTATTCTATTCCCTGTTACTCATGTCTTTCTTTTCCACATCCCAGACCTTTGCACAAGATGATCCCGGCGCTTATATGACCTCCGTCAGCAATGCACAGCAAGACATGGATGCCAAATACATGGCTTACATGAGTGCGGCAGCGCATGGCAGAAGAGCGAAGAAGATTGAAAAGATGCGCCAGCAGGTGCTGGAAAGTGTGCAGGACAGCAAAATGAAAACGGCTGATTTACCTTATTATAAAGGCGACAAATCGTTGCGACAAAGCAGCATGGATTACATCCAGCTTTGCTATCATGTTTTTAATGACGACTATGCGAAAATTGTGAACATGGAAGACATTGCCGAGCAAAGTTTTGATGAGATGCAGGCTTACATTTTACTGCAGGAAAAAACGGAAGAAAAGATAAAGCAGGCCGAAGATGCTATGCAAGCCGCGGAAAAATCGTTTGCCGATAAATATAATGTGAAGCTGATTGAATCGCATACCGAGCTGGGAGATAAGATGGAGATGGCTGCCAAACTAAACCGCTACCACAACAAAGTATTTCTCATCTTTTTTAAATGCAACTGGGAAGATGGCGAACTGACTAAAGCCCTGAATGCCCACAAATTAAACGATGCCGAACAAGCGCGTAATGCGCTCGTGTCTTATGCCGATGAAGGGTTGAAAGGTTTGGATACTTTGAAAAGCTTTGATGGTGATAACTCACTCTATACCGCTTGTAAACAAACTTTACAATTCTATAAAAAAACAGGCGAAACCGATTTGCCAAAAGTGACCGATTACTACCTGAAGGAAGACAATTTTGAAAAGATCAAAAAGTCGTTTGAAGCCAAGCCGCAAAGCAGCCGTACCAAAGCCGATGTGGATGCTTATAACAAAGCCGTAAATGAAATGAATGCTGCTGTGAATACTTATAATGCAGTAAACAATAACATCAATACCAACCGTGCGAATGTTATCAATACCTGGAATAAAACTGAAGTGAGTTTTCAGGATGCGCACATGCCGCATTATAAATAAGTAACTTATTTATTCATTTGTTGAATCGCTCAAGTCAGTACGAATTTCAGGAATAAAAATCCAACCCCAATTCCTTATTTACATACTATTCGATTATGGTAAGATAGTAAGGTAACAAGGTTGAAACACTCAAGTTGGAATTTTTAGTAAGGCAGGTTTCTTTTCCGATCATAATTAATACAATTCATCATCTATAACAAAGCCCCGATTGCATTGAACAATCGAGGCTTTTGCCTCTTTTATAGAGAATCCATCTTACAACGTCTTCAACACATCATTCATGCTTCGCACTGCATCAGCGCTTTTATCAAAGGTCGCCTGCTCTTCTTCATTCAAATTATAATCAACAATTTTTTCCCAGCCGTTGCTGCCAATAATCACTGGCACACCGAGGCAAATATCTTTCTGTCCATACTCGCCTTCCAGTAATACGCAGCAGGGAAATAACTTCTTTTCATCGCGCACTACAGAACTTACCAAAGCCATCACAGCCGCACCCGGCGCATACCACGCCGATGTGCCAATGAGTTTTGTGAGTGTTGCACCACCTACCATAGTATCTGCTACAATTTTCTGTTGTTGTTCCGGTGGCAATTGAGTAGATACCGGCAGGCTGTTCCAGGTTGCCATGCGAATTAGAGGGATCATCGTTGTATCTCCGTGACCGCCAATAACAGTTGCGTTTAAATCCTGTGGCGAACAGTGAAGCGCCTGGCTGATATAAAATTTAAAACGGGCGCTATCTAAAATGCCGCCCATACCGATAATACGGTTTTTCGGCAATCTACTGCTTTGCAACGCCAGGTATGTCATCGTATCCATTGGATTAGAAACAAGGATGATGATTGCCTCCGGCGAATGCTGCAACACATTCTGCATAACAGTTTTAATAATACCCGCGTTCGTGCCGATGAGTTCTTCGCGCGTCATACCTGGCTTGCGAGGAATACCGGATGTGATTACCACCACTGTACTGCCCGCAGTCTGTGCATAATCATTGGTGCATCCGGTGATGCGTGTATTGAAACCCAGCAAGGCTGCGGTCTGGCGCATATCTATGGCTTTGCCTTCAGCAAGACCTTCTTTAATATCTAACAATACCAGTTCTTCGCAAAGCGCGGCCCGACTAATGTTGTCGGCGCAGGTGGCGCCCACTGCACCGGCGCCAATCACTGTAATTTTCATGTTTGTTGTTTAGTAGTAAAGCAATCTTTTTATTTGGATGATTTAATTAAACTGGCAATCGTTTCCGGAGTGGTGCCGCCTTCATAAGCTTTCAAAAATTTCCCCTTTTTATCATATACAGCTACAAATGGCGTAGACGGAATTTTATAGAACGGAACAAAGAAATAATTCACATCTCTGCCGTAAATAATGTTGTTGTAATGACTCAGTCCATAAGTATCGGCAAAGTCTTTTATCTGCTGCGGCGTGTGATAGCTTACCCAGAGCAATTCGACATCTTTCAGTTTGTCCATATCGCTCACCCATTCTTTTGCTGTCATCTGGCAGTGTCCGCAATCAGGGCTAAAGTAAACAATCACAACGGGTTTGTTATGCGGTAATTGCTGTGTTGTAAGCCAGGTGCTGTCGGACTGAAGAACGGAAAAGTAAGGCAGCTTCGTTGTTTTTTTATAAGCCGGAACCGTATCGGCATCATATCCATCCTGCGCTAATAAAGTGGACGCACTTATCATCATCACAAGCCATAAAACCATTGTCTTCATAACCCTTTTCTTTTGCCAAAGATGTGATGAAATTGTCAATCAGAATGCAAACGTTATGTTGTCATCTCTTTATACAAACCAATAATCTCATCCACCTGCTTGTGCAGCGAAAAGTTTTTCTCTACAAACTGCCTGGCTTTTCGGCTTTCTTCCGACAGCTTGCCGTTGTGCAGGTAATCAACAATATACATAGCAATGGCTTTTGCGTTGAAGGTTTGATACTTGTGGCCGAAGCCTTCAAATGGCAACTGCCGGATGCCGCCTACATCACTCACTACCGGGATGCAGCCGCAACTCATTGCCTCCAGCAGGGCTAATGGCAAGCCTTCGAAATCGGAGGTAAGCAAAAAAATATCTATCTGTTTGTAAGCACCAAATGTGTCTGTCTGTTGTCCCGGCAGCGAGATGGCGTCTTCTATTTTATACTCTGCAATCTTCTCACGCAATAAGCCATCGCTCGGTCCGTCGCCTACCATTAAGAATGAAATCTGATCAGTGAGTTTGGTAACTTCATAAGCCACTTCCGCCCATTTGTCCACGCGCTTTTGCGGGCGAAAGCGTGCGACCAATCCCACAACTAACTTATCAGTTGACCGGTTCAGTTTATCTTTATCGTTGAACTTTTCGGTATCAATTCCGTTCAATATTGTAACGCCTTTTTTGACTTTAAAAAATCGTCCTTTCTGCGCCTCTTTAATTACTTCGCCCACTTCGTGCGATACATAAATCACCGCATCAAAATAGCTATACGTAAAGCCGCTAAGGTTATAATTGTATTTGGCATAATGAGTGACAAGGTTATGTTCGGAATAGATAAATTTTGTTTTCCTATTCGTAAACAATTTGGCTACAATGCCCATCCAGCCTGCAACAGGAAGGTGCATATGTACCACATCATAATTGCCTTTTGCAATAGAACGAAGAAAAGAAACGTATTCAAAAAGAAAGCGGACAGTGGTTATTCTGTAATGATAAGCTTTGCGCACATTGCCTTCAACCTGTGGCAGCAAGCCTAATTTTTTGTGGTCAAGAATATACAGGTCGCTCTCTACTTCCTGCTGAAATTTTTTGGACGCAAATATCTCGCGTAGCAGTACTTCGGCGCCGCCATAGCTAAACACGCGGATAACATGAGCGACTTTGATTTTCTTCATTGACGTTGCTTATTATTAGCCACAAAGGCAGGAAGGCACAAAGTACATTGTTTATATCTTTTGCGCCTTCGCGTCTATGTGGCAAAATATAGTTATGCCGATACAATTTGCAGAATGCGTTGTTTGGTTTCTTCGGAGAAAGAAGTTTTCTTCGAGGTGCGGTTATTGCGGTTGGCTACGATGATGTTTTTCATGTAATCATCTACAAATTTCGATGGTGGCAACTGCATAAAATCCATCATTTTTTGGATGAACAGGTGTGGGTCTTTTACAAAATCTTCGTAGTGAGATTCATAAACATTCAGCCCCAGCTTTTTGATTTCATACTCTGTAGTTTCCATTAGCTTTTTATACTGAAAAGCGGTGATCAAAGCGGGATCATCTTTTAATGTTTCGGCTTCCTTTTCTTCTTCAGGTGTATAAGCGCCAACCCACCACAAACGGTTGATACCTTTCGTTTGCCAGAAGCCTACTTCAAGCCAGGAACGTATGGTGGCAATAGGTTCGCGAACAATGTTTATAATGATCGCATCCGGAAAAATTGAGGTTAAGTATTCAAGCCTTGCTGGTCCTGTAAACTTCATGATCAAACGCTTCCGGCCCTGGTATTTTACCTGTTTGGCAAGCATCAAACGGATGTATTTCCTTTCTTCTTCTGTTGCTTTGGTATCTAATAAAAAACCACGGGAAAAATCAATGCGGTGACCCGTAATTTTCTCCCAGAAATTATAGCGCTCAATCGGGCTGAAGATGGCCAAATTCAATAACTGAGTACCGCGGTTCTGTCTTGTATTTTTACTTACACCTACAAAGTTCCAGAACTTTACCAGCCGCCACCATTTGTTGTCAAATAGCCGACGCAGGTAATTGATTTGTGGCAGCTTTGGAAAGATTTCCTGGTAGTTGTTGTGCCACGCTAAATCTTCGTGCTGAAACAATATTTCAGAAATAATAGTGGTGCCGGAACGACCACTGCCGAACAAAATAATAGGCTTTTCCAGCAGCTTTTCGTATGCGGTAGAATCACTCATAAGCGGCGTTATACAACGGCTTTGTCAGCCACGATGTCGAGTATGTTTTTCTTTTGCTCTTCGGTAAAATAACTTTTGCGGTCTTCGGTAGGTTTGGTGTTGCGGATGGTAACACGGTTTGCCATAAAATCGTCCACCAATTTGGATGGCTGCAACTGCAGCTTGTTCATCAAATCGACAATAAAGCCTTTGGGGTCTTTTACAAAATCTTCATAATTCACTTCGTAAATCTCCGGCTTCATTTTGTTAATCTCATAAGCCGTTGTTTCGCTCAGTTTTTTGTATTGAAAAGCAGTAATCAGTTCCGGGTGCGTAGCTAATTTCTCGGCCATCGCTTCTTCTTCTGGTGTATAAGCGCCTGTCCACCAAAGCTGCGTTTTGCCTTTATCCTGCCAGAAGTTTACTTCCAGCCAGGAGCGCACCGTAGCAATGGGTCCGCGCTGCACATTCACAAACACCGCATCCGGAAAAATACTCATCAAATATTCCATGCGAGACGGACCTGTGGTTTTAAAAGCCAGCCGTTTGCGCTTCTGGTATTTCACCATTTTGCCAAACAGGTTGCGCATGTATTTCACTTCTTTGTCGCTTGCTTTTGTGTTTAATAAAAAGCCGCGCGAGAAGTCGATGTTCGGCCCGGTTATCTTTTCCCAAAAGTTATAACGCTCAATAGGACGAAACGCAAGCCAGTTAAATACGTTCTTATTGTTTTGCGTATTCATGCCAATCTTTCGCCACCATTTGTTATCAAACAAACGACGGATGTAATTGACCTGCGGAACGCGTGGAAACAGCTCCTGGAAATTGTTATGCCAGGCTAAGTCTTCGTGCTGAAAAACAATGTCGGAAATAATAGTGGTGCCTGAACGCCCTGTGCCGAAGATGATAATTGGCTTGCGAAGATATTCTTCGTACCTCATTGGCTTTTGTTTGGTTTGGTGGTAAAAATAGTGAAAAATTTGTTGTGCCTGTCTTCGCCGTACTGATTACAGTGTTGCGTTTGTATTTTATGTACGATGCAACGCTGCCTTTTATTCTATCAAAACAATGCTACTGGTTTATAATGAAGTCATAACGATGGAGCATTGTCTTATCATTTGCAAAAGCGATTAATTTTTGATTAAATCAGCTTTTGCTTACTGTGGATAATAGAATTTGGAAAGATTTCGCAGAGAAAACAATAACGTTTATAACACTTCTTTTTAAGAAACACACACATTACTTTAGCAAACCCTTTACCTCATTCAATTTCATCAGCGCTTCCACAGGTGTTAAGCGGTTAATGTCTATTGTTTCCAGTAATTCTCTTATCTCTTTAAACGTCTCACTGTGCGCATCAAAAATAGAAAGCTGCATCCGCGGCGACGATAGCTTCTTTACGTTGCTTTCTAAGCTGCTTACTTTTATACTGCCATTCTTTTCGGCTTCAAGTTTTTCGAACTTCCCCTCTTCCCGGTTCTCTTCATTTTTCTCCTCCAGTTGCTGCAAAATTTCATTCGCACGATGAATCAGCTCTGGTGGCATGCCTGCCATTTTCGCCACATGAATACCGAAGCTATGTGTGCTGCCGCCCGGAGCCAGCTTGCGCAAAAAGATGATGCGGTTATTAATCTCTTTGTTCGTGATATGATAGTTTTTGACACGTGGCAGTTTGTTTTCCAGTTCGTTCAGTTCATGATAGTGCGTGGCAAACAATGTCTTTGGCGCTACCGGCGATTGATGCAAATATTCTGCAATGCTCCACGCAATGGAAATGCCATCATAGGTAGAAGTGCCTCTGCCAATCTCATCTAGCAGTACCAAACTGCGTTGTGAAATATTATTGATGATGCTTGCCGTTTCATTCATCTCCACCATAAACGTGCTCTCGCCGCCGCTTACATTATCACTTGCACCAACACGAGTAAAAATCTTATCGGTGAGTGGAATTTTTGCTTCTGTCGCCGGTACGAAACTTCCGATATGCGCCATCAGAATAATGAGTGCTGTTTGCCGCAGCAATGCGCTCTTCCCGCTCATGTTTGGACCAGTCAGTATAATAATCTGTTCGCCATTGGGGTCGAGTGTCAGATCATTAGCAATATAGGCTTCACCAATTGCGAGATTGCGTTCAATTACAGGGTGACGGCTTTCTTTCAATTGCAATTGCAAGCCTTCATGTACTTCTGGTTTCCGGTAGGTAAACTGAACCGCGTTATTGGCAAAGCAAAGCAGGCAATCGAGCGTGGCGAGGATATTGCCATTCACCTGCAACGGCGCGATATAATCCTGCATTTCTAGCAGAAGCTTGTTGTATAGCTCAGCCTCAATGGAAAGTATCTTTTCTTCCGCGCCTGTTATGCTTTCTTCATATTCCTTCAGTTCCGGTGTAATGTAGCGTTCAGCATTCGCCAGTGTTTGCTTGCGTATCCATTCGGCCGGCACTTTGTTTTTGTGTGAATTGGTAACTTCCAGGTAATAACCGAATACATTATTATAACTGATTTTCAGTGAGCTGATGCCCGTGTTCTCTGCTTCCCGTTGCTGTATATTAATCAAAAAATCTTTGCCTTTGGTGGCGATATTGCGAAGCCGGTCCAGTTCTTCGTTCACGCCTTTGTTAATTACATTGCCTTTAGCGGCAGTGGCAGGCGGTTCGGGTGTGATGTCGTGGATGATTTTTTCAACGAGATAAGAGCAATTATTTAAGGCATCGCCCAGTCGTTTTAAATAAAGGTTATGAGAAGAAGAACACAACTGCTTAAGCGTGGCTGTATGCTGAAAACCTTTTGCAAGATGCAGCACCTCGCGCGGCGTAATTTTATGCCCCGGGATCTTACTTGCCAAACGTTCAACATCGCCGCATTGTTTAATAAGCGATTGCAGTTGTTTGCGGGTATCCGTTTCTTTAATAAAATAAGCCACTACCTCTAACCGTTCGTTAATCCGGTTGATGTCTTTCAACGGCATCACTACCCATCTGCGCAGCAACCGCGCACCCATCGGGCTAACGGTATTGTCCAACACTTTCAACAAGCTATTGCCATTATCCGTCGCACTGATAATCTCCAGATTGCGAATGGTAAAACGATCCATCCAAAGAAAATCATCGCGTTCGATGCGCTGCACCGTAGTAATATGCTGCAGGTTCGGATGCTCTGTTTCTTTTAAGTAATGAAGTATAGCCCCAGCCGCAATGATACCATCATGCAAACCCTCAATACCAAAGCCTTTCAACGAATGCGTGCCGAAATGTTTCAACAAATTTTCGGTGGCAAACGCTTCTTCCCAAATCCAGCTTTCCAGCGTGTAAGTGTACCACTTTACACCAAACGTTTCTTTAAAATGCTTTTGCAGGTTTCGCTGAAAAATCACCTCTGCCGGCTTTAAACTTTGCAGCAGTTTATCTGCATATTCCACGTCTCCTTCGGCAACAAAAAATTCACCTGTAGAAATATCGAGAAACGCGATACCAATGCTGCTTTGCGCAAAATGAACCGCTGCTAAAAAATTATTGCTGTTGTGCTCTAACAATTTATCGTTGGTTGCCGTTCCGGGCGTTACCATTTCGGTTACGCCGCGCTTTACAATGCCTTTGGCAAGTTTCGGGTCTTCGAGCTGATCGCAAATGGCAACACGGTAGCCGGCTTTCACTAATTTATGCAAATAAGTATCTAACGCATGATGCGGAAAGCCTGCCAGCTCGCTTGAGGAAGGCGCGCTGTTGTTGCGTTTTGTTAAGGTAATTCCCAACACCTGCGAAGCTTTGATGGCATCCTCGCCAAATGTCTCATAAAAATCGCCCACCCGAAACAACAGGATGGCATCAGGATACTTTTGCTTGATTGCAAAATGCTGCTGCATCAATGGTGTTTCCGAACCCGCTTTTGCCATAGAAGGCAAATATAGTTGGTGAGAAGGGAAAGGAGAGAAGATGCAGCAGGCGTAGTGGTGGTATAGATATTGAGCCGGAGGGAGGATGCCGGACAATTATCAGCAAACCATTATTGAAGAGTTAAAGCAATGGCAAAACAAAATGCTGGCAAAGCCTTCTTTGACCAACCGGATATCAGCTGCCGTTCAAAAGAAGATCAACGGCGTTATTCCTAAGAAAGTGCACAACGCCATTACCGCTGCCGTGAAAGGGATGGTAAGAGCCGTTTTGTTTGGCGCGACTTATACTGCACCAAAACCTGTTACGGGATTGTCGCTGCAGGCAATGGAAGAAAAAATAAACGAAAGGATAGATACCTATAAAAACACCGGCGCTGTGGAAGGCGGCATCACCGGCGCGGGCGGCTTTTTTACCAGCCTGGCAGATTTTCCGCTGTTGCTCGGCATTAAAATAAAACTGCTGTTCGATATCACTTCGCTGTATGGGTTCGATGTGAAAGATTACCGCGAACGGTTGTTTATTCTTTATGTTTTTCAATTAGCCTTTTCTTCTGATGCCGAACGGAAAAAAGTGTATCTCGCAATAGAAGATTGGGATACTACATTGCAAACTCTGCCTGTGGACATTCATGATTTTGATTGGCAGACTTTTCAGCAGGAATACCGGGATTATATTGATATCGCGAAGCTGGCGCAGTTAATTCCTGTTATTGGCGCTGCCGTTGGAGCAATTGCTAATTATAAACTCATTCAGAAACTTGGCTTCACGGCTAAGCAGGCTTACCGCATGAGGCTGATTCACCAGGACTCCTATAAATTAAGACCTTGCTGACAGAAGAACAGCAATACACTGCTAATTGCCTACTGATTTTAAAAGCTCATGTAAAGGCCGCCTGCCAATTAAAAATGTATAAGCAATCTGCCTGTTTCATTCCTCACAATCAAAATTTTTATCAGGCAATCACTCACTCAATTCAACAATCAGCGCTTCCGTGTGATTAAAAACAGGTAAAAATTAAGAGCTTAAGAGATATATTTTTTAATAAAAACGCCGTTTCTTTTAATCCTGCTTAACTTATGATTAAAGCTTGCCTGAAGTGCTTTGCAACTGATTCATTCATTCTATCTTGCTGCTGTTATCGCGTTGGACACAAGATTTTTACAACGCATGACCTCAACAAAGAATAGTTCTCATGTGTTATAAAACCGGATGCAGTTTCTACTGTGTCCTTTTTTATTTGTACCTTTTTGCAAAGCAATAAATGTGCATACAACAATTTATAAAGAAGCTCTATTTTTAAGCCGAAAAATTAAACGATATGCGGCTATCCTTCCTGCTTATATACTTCTGTATGCTGGCAACATCCGGCTTCTCTCAAAATGAAAATAAACTTTGGTACGAACAGCCTGCGAAAGTGTGGACGGAAGCCTTGCCCTTAGGCAATGGACGAATGGGTGCGATGGTGTTTGGCGGTATACGGGATGAGTTGTTGCAGTTGAATGAATCTACGCTCTGGTCGGGTGGACCGGTGAAGCATAACGTGAACCCGGAAGCGATAGAATACCTGCCGAAAGTGCGCGCCGCTTTGTTTAAAAATGATTTTGACAGCGCTGATTATTACGTTAAAAAAATGCAGGGTTTATACTCTGAAAATTATTTGCCGTTGGGTGATGTGATGATCCATCAAACCCTTCCGGAAGTGGAGCCTACGGCGTATTACAGGGATTTAAACATACAAGATGCTACTTCCGTAACTCAGTTTACGATAAACGGCATTACTTATAAAAGACAAACGTTTATATCCTCCCCGGCAGGCGTAATGGTAATGCGCATCACGGCTGATCAACCCAAGAATATTACGCTCACCATCAGCTTAAAAAGCTTGCTTCGTTACACCACAAAAACGGAGGGCAATGATGTGATACTGTTACATGGCAAAGCGCCTGCACATTCCGATCCTTCTTACTTCAATGACAACAAGGAAGCGGTGGTGTATGAAGACAGCAACGGCTGCAACGGGATGCGTTTTGAACTGCAGGTAAAAGCGGTGCACTACGACGGAACCGTTACTACAGACAGCAGTGGTATACATGTTGAAAACGCGTCTGAACTAACCTTGTTTTTTTCCGTAGCCACCTCGTTCAATGGTTATGATAAATGCCCTGATAAAGAAGGCAAAGATGAACATGCATCGGCATCAAATTATTTATCGAAAGCTATGACGAAAACGTACCAGCAGTTGCTGAACGAACATCTTGCTGACTACCACCATTTTTACAATCGCTTGTCACTCCGTATTAATGATAGCACAACCAACTCTTCTGCATTGCCTACTGATAAACGCATTGTAGCCTACAATACACCGGTAAGCAAAGACAACGGGCTGGAATTGCTATACTTTAATTACGGTCGTTACCTGCTCATCTCTTCTTCGCGCACACCACAAGCGCCGGCTAACCTGCAAGGCATCTGGAACAAAGAGGTTCGCCCGCCCTGGAGCTCTAATTATACTACTAATATTAATGTGCAGATGAACTATTGGCCGGCTGAAGAATGCAACCTTTCGGAGATGCACCAGCCGCTCATCAACCTCATTGAAGAGCTCTATAAAACAGGTCAGTCAACCGCCAAAGAATTTTATGGCGCAAGAGGCTGGGTGGTGCATCACAACTCCGATATCTGGGCGTTATCCAATCCTGTTGGCGACAGGGGAAAAGGCGACCCTAAATGGGCAAACTGGAGCATGGGCGCTAACTGGCTTTGCCGCGACTTATGGGAGCATTATTTATACAAAGGCGATAAAAGATTTCTGCGCGATACCGCTTATCCGCTAATGAAAGAAGCCGCCCGGTTCACGTTCGACTGGCTGGTGCCGGATAGCAGCGGGCATCTGGTGACGGCTCCCTCCGTTTCGCCTGAAAATGTCTATTACTATGGCGATAAAAAAGAGGCTGGCATATCGGTGGCTACCACCATGGACATGAGCATCATCCGCGACCTGTTTCATCACCTTTCTGATGCCTCTAAAATACTTAATGTTGATGCGGCTTTGCGCGATACACTGGCACAAAAAGAAAAACTTTTATATCCTTTGCAAATAGGTAAGAAAGGCAACCTGCAGGAGTGGTATAAAGACTACGAAGATGTAGAGCCGCACCATCGCCACACCTCGCATTTGTATGGTTTATATCCTGGCAGTGAGATATCGCCTGTTACTACACCAGACCTTGCCAATGCAGCCAAAACAACGCTCATTATGCGCGGAGATGAAAGCACTGGCTGGAGCCTGGCCTGGAAAACTAATTTCTGGGCGCGGTTGCTTGATGGAAACCATGCTTACCGCATGTATAAAAACCTGCTGCGGCTTACGCAGGAGGGCGACACCAATTATAGCGGTGGTGGTGGCACTTATCCTAATTTATTTGATGCGCATCCGCCCTTCCAGATTGACGGAAATTTTGGCGGTACGGCTGGCGTTGTAGAAATGTTATTGCAAAGCGAGAACAATGAAATCTTTCTTTTGCCGTCCCTGCCTAGTGCCTGGCAAAGCGGCGATGTGAAAGGCTTGCGTGCACGCGGCAGCTTTGAAGTAAGCCTCGAATGGAAGGAAGGAGATTTAACAAAAGCTACCATTATTTCCCTCAATGGCAATGCCTGCCATCTGCGAACAATGGTGCCGGTATCAGTGCCTTCATTGCATGTTCACTCAATTAAATCAACGATTGGCTATATGCTCTCTTTTAGCACGGTAGCAGGAAAAAAATATGAGGTAGTGGCGGATGAGTAAAACAGACGTATTCTTTTTTTGAAATGGCTTTGTTGTCATGATTTTCGTCCCCTGCGCTTGGCTATCTTCGCCCTTCTTATGACAGGTATAGACAGTGTCGTTCTGCAGCAGGCCATCATTCACAAAGTGGGCAATCCAACGCGTGGTGAAGATTTAAAAATCTCGCACCATTCGCTCACTTTGAATGATGACATCGTAAGAGGTTTGCTGACACAATATTTTCTTCGTCCTTTCAATGCAGAGGAACAATATCATTTCACACACCTCAACGACGTAGCTTTAAATGAAGTGTACACTTATGTGAGTGCGATCTTCAGTAATCCTAAAACATTTGAAGCGCAGAGTGCATTGCTTGCGCAATTCCTTTACAGCAAAAGCACACATGCAAAAGTGAAGGAGGGTGAGCTTTATATCGCTCACTTTTCTGAAGTACCCTTTGGGACGGAATACACGGAAGCCATCGGTATTTTTAAAAGCGAAACCAAAGAGACTTTTTTAAAAGTATTTCCGCACGGACAAAACTGGGAAGTGACGGCTGAAGATGGCATCAACATTAATAAACTGGATAAAGGCTGCCTGGTATTTAAACAGAATAAAGAAGAAGGTTATGTGGTTTGCATTGTTGATGCAACCAACAAGCAAAATGATGCGCAATATTGGGTGAACGATTTTTTGCAGGTGACGCCGTATGCAGATGCGTATCACAATACCAGCGCGGCTTTAGGTATGTGCAAGCTGTTTATTGATAATGAAATGAACGAGCAGTTTGTAGTGAACAAAAGCGATAAAATAGACATGCTGAACCGCAGCCTGGATTATTTTAAAACCAAAGACCAGTTTAATATAGATGAGTTTGCGGAAGAAGTGATGTATCATCCTGAAGTGATAGATACATTTAAACAATACAAGCAAACGTACGAGCAGGCGAAAGGCGTAACTATTGATGATGAATTTGACATTCATTTGTCCGCCGTAAAAAAGAGCGAGCGTGTGTATAAGAGTGTGTTGAAATTAGACAAGAACTTTCATATTTATATACATGGAAGAAAGGATTTGATAGAGCGCGGCTATGATGATGGGAAAGAAAAGAATTTTTATAAAATTTATTTTGATGAAGAATCATAGATATTGTTATTAGTTAATTGGAGAAGCAAAAAAATAAAAGTTCTAAGAAATGAAAAACACAATCGGGAAACATTTGTTGCTGTTAAGCCTTACGTTATCTTTTTTATTTGCCAACGCCCAAAAAGAAACAGCCCGCTCGTTCTACCAGATTACAGTATATCACTATAAAAGTGCAGGACAGGAAGATACAATTAACCAATACCTGAAGGAGGCTTTGCTGCCTTCATTGCATCGCGCCAATATTAAAAACGTGGGTGTGTTTAAAGCGCTTGCCAACGATACATCGGCAGATAAAACACTGTATGTTCTGCTGCCAATCCATTCTTTAAATGAAGCTGCAGATATTGCTCCTAAACTCAGTGCAGACAAGGCTTACAATGATGCCGGCAGTGTTTACCTGAATGCTGCTTATAATGCAGCGCCTTATACCAGAATGGAAACGATTTTACTGCGGGCGTTTCCGCTTGCGCCAACAGTAATGCAGCCGCAACTAAAAGCGCCGCATAGCGAAAGGGTGTATGAACTGCGCAGCTATGAAGGCGCTACCGAAAAGTTGTATGCCAGTAAAGTGAAGATGTTTAATACGGGCGATGAAGTAGGCATTTTTAAGCAGCTTAATTTTAACGCTGTGTTTTATGCCGAAGTAATTGCCGGCAGCCACATGCCCAACCTGATGTACATGACTACTTTCGAAAACATGGCCGACCGCGATGCAAAATGGAAACTCTTTTCCAACAGTGATGCTTTTAAAAAGCTGTTAGCCATGCCGGAATATCAGCACAATGTTTCTAAGGCTGATATCATTTTTCTGCGACCGACTGATTATTCGGATTTGTAAAAAAAGCAATGTGGCAAACAATTTTTATTACAGTGCGTCTCTACTAATTTGAGTCTTTAAATCAGTGTTTCATTATTAAACTTATTCTGCCACCGTTGCACTCATAATACGTACAGCTATACTATCAGTACCTTTTGGTAAATGATAGCGCAGCTTGAAGTCTTTGCTGCTGTTGGGTTGCAAAATTTCTTCTACTACATCTTCATGCTCTTCCAGCATCTTGCCTTCTGTATTAAAACTCAGCGATTGTAAGCGGATCGCTTTATAGCTGCAGACTGTTGCCGAATTGGTAATCGTTCCTTTAATGACTGTATTGCCCAAGAGATTTTTCTTGCGATTCATAGCAACAGTCAGGAAAGAAAGCGGCTTTTGCTTTTCTTCATTAGCTAAGTCGTTTTTGTGTTCCTGATAATTTTTTTTATCGCCTTCCGTCTGGGTATCATTACCGCAAGCTGATAATAAGCAAAGACATACAGCAATAGTCATTAAATGTCGCATACTAATGATTGAAAAAGGAAGATACTGTGAATACGAGGTTATAACGATGTTGACTTTGAAACAGTTATATAAGGACAAAAATCAAAACAGAAGCAGCAAAATTCAAAAGGACTTAAATGCCACTAATCGCTATGCTTCCTGCCCCATCCACACTGCGCCGCCAATGCTGCTGCGCGAAGCGCCGGTAACGCTTTGCAGCACTGTATTTTCTTCGCGCCAGCGCAATAAACCCAGGAGTGCCATAATGAGCGCTTCTTTATAATTAACTACTTCTGCAGAAGGAATCTCTATGCTGAAACCCAATGGCAGCATGACTTCGCGTAAAGTGTTAACCAAAAAAGTATTGAAAGCGCCTCCACCAGTAACCAGCATTTGCTGGCTGGTAAAAGCAGATTGTTGATTCACCAACTGAAGCGATGCTTTCACCTGTGCTGCAATGTGTTCAATGTAACTTCGTAACGCATCAGCCGTGCTAAGGTGTCCATAACTTTCTACAATAGGAAGAACTGTTCCGGTGCCAAAGCTGTTGTCTAATGATTTAGGGAAAGGAAGTGCATAATACTCCAGCGCATTCAGGTGTTCGAGCAAGCCGTCATGCACAGTGCCGGTTGCTGCCAGTGCTCCTCCGGCATCATATGGTTTGCCTTCTTTTTGCGCCAGAGCATTGAGCACTTTATTGGCAGGGCAAATATCGAACGCCATGTAATCGTTGCCACTTTTGCAGCTAAGGTTGGCAATGCCGCCGAGGTTAAGCAGCACATCATAACCGGCAAAAAGAAATTTCTCGCCTGCGGGAACAATAGGCGCACCCTGCCCGCCAAGCGCTACATCCATCGCGCGAAGATCACTAACTACATTAATGCCGGTAACCGCTGCAATATGGGCACCAGAGCCAATCTGCGCAGTGAAACCATTCTCCGGTGCATGAAAGACGGTGTGCCCATGAGAAGCGATCAGTTGCACCTGGTGATAGAGGTTAAAAGATTGAATGAACAAGTTGATTTGCTCTCCAATGAACCTGCCATATTCACTGTCCAGTTGCAAATAATCATACGCAGAAAGCCCGGTTGCCTGCTGTAGTTTTCGCTGCCATTCCTTACTGTATTCATACGTTTGCGCAGCACCAACCTCATAACTCCATGCGCCGCGGTTTTCTTCAAACGAAACAAATGCTATATCCAGTCCGTCTAAAGAAGAACCGCTCATTACCCCGATTGCCCGGTATGTCATTTTTTAATTGTTTGATGCAAAGCAAAGCAATTCTGTTTATCGTTTGTTCTTCTCTTCAGTCATCACAAATACACTATCCCAAATCATCATTCCCGGTTACTTTTGGCGCATGAAAAGTGCACTGCTGAAGTTGAACTTGGCTATTTTTCTTTGGGGCTTTACGGGTGTGCTGGGCAGAGTAATTACTTTAAATGAAGGACTGCTGGTGTGGTGGCGGTTGCTGATAACAGTAGTTACAGTTTGGGTATTGAGTCTCTTTCACCAAAAAGGGAAAAGGAGCACTTTAAAAGAGGCTTGTATTGTTGGAAGTATTGGCGCTGTGCTGGCACTACACTGGCTTTGTTTCTATGGCAGCATTAAGTATGCAAATGTATCGGTAGCGCTTACATGCATGTCCACAACAGGCCTGTTTACTTCATTGTTAGAACCTCTTTTCTTCCGCCGCCGCATTAATAGATTCGAAGTGTTGCTGGGAGGAATGGCGCTCTGCGGCATTGCTTTGATTTATGTTTCCAACCTTCGCTTCTCCACCGGCATTTACATTGGGCTGGCGGCTGCTCTTCTGGTGGTGATGGTTTCTATTTTAAACAAAAGCGTGGTAGACAATCATGCGCCGCAGCAAATGACACGCTACCAGCTTACCGGCGCGTTCCTGTTTCTTTCCCTGCTTATGCCTTTATACAATCATATCTTTCCTGCGCCAACATTGTTCCCTTCCAGGCAAGACTGGATTTGGCTGCTTGTTTTAAGCTGGGTTTGCACTGTGTTTACCTTTAGCCTTTACCTGGATGCCCTGAAAAAAGTAAGTGCCTTCACTATGAATCTCACTACCACCCTGGAGCCGGTATATGGCATTGCGCTGGCATTTTTTATTTATCATGAGAATAAAGATTTTGGTTATCCTTTTTATATTGGGCTTGCCTTAATTATCGGTGCCGTTATTATACAACTTATAAAAACGGTAAAAGAAAACAAAAGAGCTGAAACGCTTGTCCCCTACGAGATGTAAGCCTCTCGGAAAATACAAAAACTGTTTCCATGAAAGTTGATTATAAAGCCATTGCACTGCCGTTTCAATACCCGTTTACCATCTCGGGCGGTCGCACAAAAACGCATCAGCCTGCGCTGCTGGTTTCTTTATCGCTTGGCAATTTAACCGGCTATGGCGAGGCGCCTGCTATTGCGTATTATAATATTACGGTTGAGCAAATGATAGCTGACCTGGAGAAGCATAAAAAGATGATTGAAAAGTTTGCCTTAACAGAGCCGGAACGGTACTGGCACTACCTGCATCATCTCATTCCAAACAATCCTTTCCTCGTTTGTGCGTTAGATATTGCCTGCTGGGATCTGATGGGAAAAATGAAGAAGCAACCTCTGTATAAACTTTGGAATACAGAATGGAGTCAGACACCAGTAACGGATTATACGATTGGTTTGGATTCGATAGAAAGGATGGTAGAAAAGATGGAAGCAAAGCCATGGCCGATTTATAAAATTAAATTAGGACAACCGGATGATATAGAAATTATAACGGCGTTGCGAAAACATACAGATGCTATATTTCGCGTAGATGCCAATGCTGGGTGGACGCTGGACGAAGCGTTGACAAAGATTCCTTTGTTACAAGAATTAGGTGTGGAATTTATAGAACAGCCGTTGGCGAAAGATGCCTGGGACGATATGAAAGTTTTATATGAAGAATCGCCGCTGCCTTTAATGGCGGATGAAGCCTGCGTGTTTGAAAATGATGTGCAACGCTGTGCAGGACATTTTCATGGCATCAACATTAAGCTTACCAAATCTAGTGGCATAACACCCGCCCTGCGTATGATAAAAAAGGCAAGAGAACTGAGCCTGAAAGTGATGATAGGCAGCATGAACGAAAGCACCGTTGGCTCGGCTGCCATTGCACATTTGTTGCCACAGATTGATTATGTGGATATGGATGGACCGTTGCTGTTAAGCGAAAATATTGCTACTGGTTTGATGTATGATTATGGCAAAGTGAGTGTAAGCCAAAGGGTGGGCTTGGGAATTGAGTTGAAGTGAAACAGAGTAAGACTTGCTTTTTATTATCTTTTACGCCTGTTATCAGAAATTGTAAAAATAAAATTAAAGCGGCAGGTTATTATTTCTCTATACAGTATTGAGAAATAATAACCTGCCGCTTTTTCACAAACCAAAATAGTGTTTGATGCAAATAAACCTGTAGCGAAAAAAGATTCTTACATATCTATTGTCTCCCCGCTCTCTTTTTCAAATCACTCAGCGGTATAGCTATCATTCTTCCCATCGGCTTATCACCGCGATAAGTAATTACTTTAAGCATAACTGATTCGTCCGGTGCAAGAATGGGTTTTTCATACTTCGGATAAAAATTGTCAGGAAAAGAATTGTCGAAACTGTAGTAAATAGTAAGGTCGTTCGCTTCCGTTGTCATTGTGATTTTAAGATGTCCCTCCTTCGTGGTATCAACACTAAACGAAGGATCAAACATAGCAGGCGAATATTTTACCTGCGCTTCATCAAAGCGCGGAAACTGTCCTTCCACACGGCTTGAAAAATCACTCCAGTTTTTCTTTTTCTGCGGTGTCCAAACGCTTTCTGAAATAGCTAAAGCACGTGGCCACAACATGTATTGCATGTGGCGCACGGTGTAGAGTTGTTCCGACCAAAGATTGCCTTGTCCGCCTTTAATATATTTTTCGTCCACGCCGTCCGGCACCGGGTTAAACTCATAGGCTTTCTTCAAACGGAGCGTAGCATAAATGCGCGGCTCAATGGCGACATCGCCCTGCATATAATCGAGATACGCAAAGGTGGTAGGGCTCATTACTACGTCGTGTTTTTGTTTGGCTGCTTCAATGCCGCCTTTCACGCCCTGCCAGCTCATCACGGCTGCGTTAGGCGCCAAACCACCCTGCAGTATTTCATCCCAGCCCATAAATTTCTTGCCTTTCGATTCTACAATCGCTTCTAACCGTTTCTCAAAATAGCTTTGTACTTCTTCTTCGTTCTTCAGGTTTTCTCTTTGCATTAATGCCTTTACCGAATCGCTATTTTCCCAAAAGTTTTTTGGGCACTCGTCACCACCCATGTGTACATATTCAAACGGAAACAAGGGTGTGATTTCAGTTAATACTTTATCTAAAAACTGGTACACCTTTTCATTGGCAGGGCAAAGCGTGTTATCTACCAGAGCGACAGGTGGCTGCCCATGCGACCAATCCATAATTTCTTCGCCGGAGCGAACCTGGTAGTTTTCGGCACCTGGCGTACACGATAATTCGGGGTACGAAGCCACGGCTGCCAAGCTGTGACCCGGCACATCAATTTCGGGCATTACGTTTACAAATCTTGACTTTGCAAAAGCCACAATCTCGCGGATATCATTCTGCGTATAAAAGCCGCCATATGTGCGCGGTTCATCGGCCGGCGGCGTGCTGAAAGTTCCAAAATAACCAACACGTTTAGCACTAAAAGCGCCTTTTTTTGTAAGGTTGGGCAGACTCTTAATTTCAACGCGCCAGCCTTCATCGTCGGTGAGATGAAAGTGAAACACGTTGAACTTATACTTTGCCATATTATCTATAAAATCTTTCACCTGTTCTTTGGTAAAGAAGTGGCGCGATACATCAAGCATCAACCCGCGCCAGCCAAAGCGGGGATAATCTTTGATCTCTGCACAGGGCGCTTTCCAGTCTATATTTTTTGCTACCGTTTTACTTTCTATTTCTTTAGGCAAAAGCTGCAAGAAAGTTTGCACGCCATAAAACAAACCGGCGGCATCGTTGGCTTTTATGGTAACATTCTTGGGCGTTACTGATAAAGTATAGCCTTCTTTACTCAACACGGTATCGCGCGTTGGGTTCAATGATAATATAATATTTGCGGCTGATGTATTCACCGCAACTGAATAGCCGGTAGCAGTATGAAGTCTTTCCTTTAGATAGTCTGTTACATATTTTACCTCTGGCTGTGCTGGCGCGCTGATGCTGACTGCTTTTGGTAAATGAAAAGAACCCGTTTTATAAGCAACCGATACCGGCAAGGGAAGGAGGGAGACGCTATCCTTTTTCTGAGCCAGCAGTAACAACGGAAATAGACAAAGGAGAATGGCAATGCTTTTTTTCATCACATGAATGTTTGATGTATAGAGAGGCGCCAAATTAGGAGATAAAAAGAAAAAAGCATTCATCACTTTAGCGGATGGCAAATTCGGGCAAGCATCTGTATAAATTTTACTATGCGAACGGAAGGCGCAGAAGCTTTTCTTTTTTTGAAAATTATTTTCCCTGAATGAAACTAAATTATTTTTTCTTTCATTCATAAAAAGTTAGCCTTGAAACAAAGTAGCGGGTGGCATACCGATTGCCAAATTATCGACGATATTGGATTCCGGGCGAGTATGTCTATACTGTACCTTAATTTTTTAAATCGTTTCCAGCATCATCGAATTACCAGAGGGGCCGCAACCATTTCATCGTTCTGTTCGCTTTTGTTGATTGATTGACTTTTTTGCTAACCTCTTTCCTTTACGTATTATAGCTACAAAACGTGCTTGGTTTTTTCCTGCCGGAAAGCATTTTACTATCTGTCTGTTTCACTCAGCAAATCATTCAGATCAAGAGCTTCGGTGTACATTACCAGTGAGCCATCTGTTTCATATCTCCACTGTTCTTTTGGTTTATCCCAATACAGTTCTACTCCATTGCCATCCGGGTCGTTGAGATAAATCGCTTCTGATACGCCGTGATCGCTTGCGCCTGTGATAGGATACTCTCTTTCTAATAAACGTTTGAGAATAGCTGCCAACTCTTTTCTATCAGGATATAAAATGGCAGTATGAAAAAGCCCCGCGCTACGCACCGGTGCAGGCGGCATGCCTTTACTGTACCAGGTATTTAGGCCGATATGATGGTGATAGCCGCCGGCTGACAAAAACGCCGCTTGTGTACCGTACATAGTTGTTACTTCAAAACCTAACAAATCTCTGTAGAAAGATAAAGCACGATCCAGATCGGCTACCTTTAAATGTACATGACCAATGCGGGTTTGCGATGGCACTCTATATTTTGTTTCCATGCTGATTTTATTTTAAAAAGACAAAAATAACCACCTTATATATCGGCAATGAAAGCCCCGTTTTGCGAGATAGAATGAAAGCGGATGCCCAGACTGTTGCAATCCTGTTTCCATTTCGCCAGCTTCCATTGCGATGTGCCATTATCGGCAATAATTAATGGGCAATCTATACTTTTCACAACATCGCCTATATATAATCTTGCGTTATTAGTAAGGATAACAGCGTCTGCTTTCATTTTTTGTTTTATATCTATACGTGGAAGCGGTTTTGAAATGATTAAGAAGGTCTTGTCGTTGACATGCATTTCTAAATTTCCAGCGGAAGACAAAGAATGGTAACTACCGTCTCTCACCCGGTGCATTGTATGACTGGGATTAATATAAAAACTGTTCGCCGTAATATCTTCAGGCAATGAGTCATCATAAAAACAAAGCGCCTGTCTTCCGTTAAGAATATCTATCGCATGATGCTTATCAATGTTATAAACAATCAACTCTTTTTGCTGGCTTGCCTGTATCACATCAATAGAAGTATAAACCAGCAAAACAATTAACAGCATTAAACTATAAAGCAACAGGCGTGGCAACTGGTACAGCAGCCATACTGCAAGCAGGATAATAATAAGGTACAACAGCCACACCTGCACTGTATCTGTTTTAAGATAAGACCACGTTGAAAACGGAAGTGCAGCCGTACGGATAATAACTTCATTCATCAGCCACAAAATGCTTCCTGTGGCTTTACCGGCTATCACAGCCAGCGAAGTCAATTTGCCAATTAAAATAAGGAATAGAAGTGCGAACAGGATTAACTCAGATAACGGAACAATCAGCAGATTGGTAAATAAAAACAGAACCGGGAACTGGTGAAAATTATACAGGATTACCGGCAGTGTAAGGATTTGTGCCGACAGCGTAATACACATCATTTGCCAAACTGCATTTGCTATTCTGTTTTGAAGATACAGACAGTTTGCAATAGGTTTTGAAAACAGAACAATGCCTAAGACCGCCGTATAAGAAAGCTGGAAGCCGACATCCCACAAATAATAAGGATGATATACCAGCAGGCAAAAAGCCGAAGCCGCAAGTGTGTTATAAATATTCGTTTTTCGACCGATGAACATTCCCGCTGCAATAAAGCTGAATGTAACCGCAGATCGAAGAATAGACGGCACTGCACCGGCCAAAAGCGTAAACAGCCACAGCACTGCTAATGCAACAATTGGCACTACAAAGCGATACCATTTCTTGTTTTTAAACCGTGAAAACAGCAGAAGAATGAAGCCATAGATCATGCCGAGATGCAGACCACTGATAGCGATAATATGCACTACACCTGTCTTACTGTACGATTGCACCAATTGCTTATCCAGGTCATTGCGATAACCGATGAGCAAAGCTTCAGCAACGCTTTGTTCATTCTTGCCGGGAATATAAGTTTGAATGGTTTGCAGCACATAATGGCGCCCGCCATTGAGGAACAATTGCAGATTGGAAGTTTCTGTATGCGGTAAAATAGTGTACTCGTTCTTCTTTAAATTAGCCTGACCCGTTATACCCTGAAACAGGAGAAACCGGCGGTAATCGAAACTGCCGGGATTGCCAGTGTTTTTTATATCCTGAATAGGTTTTGTAAAAAGAATTTGCGAGCCATAATCAAGGTTGGCAGCTATGTTTTCTTTGTCGAAGTAGACGATAATAATTCCGCTTACGGGTGTATAAACCTTATTGTGGTACACGCCATTCACCGCAACATTCGCTTTAAATGTCTTGGGTTTGGTTATCAGGGTTTCATCTACTGTTGCCACTATTGCATCGCCTTCTTTATAAACTTGTGTGTAGTTATCTTTTTGGTGCAAAGGATTTTTAATAAAAGACAGTAAACTGCCTGTTGTTGCTATCATTGTCAATATCACTACACCTTGCAGCCATTGCCCGCGAAAGCGTTGATAAGCAGGAAGAAAAAAGAAGACAGAATAAGTGAGCAACGCAATGGCAAACAGAAGGAGCGAAACAACCGGCTGAATATCCAGATACCATTGCAGCACAATGCCGATAATGAGCGCAAGCAACAACCGCACAAACGGCATTTTGCGACTCTCAATGTAGAGTTGACTGTGAGGCATTTGTTTTGGTTATTTAAATTATGAAGATACATCTGTATGCCCTTTCAACCAAAAGCCAATCCGTTCTAAGTTGCTTCTTTGTAAGGAGGAAGAAATAGTAAGAAAGTCCTTCTGTATAGTGGCAGCTTCATTATAAAAACCGCACTCAATCCAATAAATATTCTGTGCTTCTATTTCTATTCTCTCCCTATCCCTTACTTTTAAAACTTAAACCAACACATGCAGGAGAAAAAGACATTCCAGCCATTTGTTCCGGCAAGCGCACACGTAAAAGAGTTTACGCCAAAAGCCATCATCACAGGCTGCATCATGGGCTGTTTGTTCGGCGCTGCCAATGTATATCTCGCGTTAAAAGCCGGGCTTACGGTAAGCGCATCCATTCCCATTTCGGTGATTGCCATTACCATTGGCAGGAAACTTTTAAAAACCACCATTCTCGAAAACAACATCATACAAACCACCGGCTCTGCCAGCGAAAGCATTGCTTCGGGTGTTGCCTTTACGCTGCCTGGTTTCCTCTTTCTTTCCATGGCGGAAAACGGGCAAAGCATTGGGGCAGGCTTCTTCAATTACATCACTATTCTCATCCTTGCCATCTTCGGAGGTTTGCTGGGAACCTTAATGATGATACCGCTGCGTCGCTCCTTAATTGTGAAGGAACACGATACCCTGCCTTACCCTGAAGGCACTGCCTGCGCATCAGTATTGAAAGCAGGAGAGAAGGGCGGAGACATTGCCAAAACTGCCTTCTGGGGCGTAAGCGTAGCGGTTGTTTATGCCTTTCTGCAAAAGATATTTGGCATAATTGCCGAAACGCCGGAATACGTAACAAAGCTTTCCAACAAATACTTCCCGGCTGCTAAAGTGAGTGGTGAAATTACGCCGGAATACCTGGGTGTGGGGTATATTATCGGTCCTAAAATAGCAGGCACATTGGTAGCGGGTGGCGTATTGTCGTGGCTGGTGTTTCATCCGCTTTTAGCAACGGTGATGCCCGACCAAAATCTCATTGCTTCGCAATTGGTGAAGCTGGGTTACCTGCACGATCTCAAATCGTCCGGTGGTCCGGGAAACTGGAATCCTGCCACGCACCAATTTGCCGATACAGCAGATGCCATTTATCGGGCTTATGTGCGGCAAGTGGGCGCCGGTGCTGTTGCCGCCGGTGGTTTTATTACGTTGTTAAAAACCATCCCAACCATCATTGCTTCATTTAAAGAAAGCATCTCTTCTTTTAAAAATAAAAACAGCGAAACGGCTGTGCTGCGTACTGATAAAGATTTGCCCATCAGTGTTGTTCTCATCGGCAGCGTTGCCCTCATTTTACTAATGGCATTCATCCCAATGATACCGGGCGACAGCGTGGTAAGCAAATTGTTTTTAGGCGTATTGGTAGTTCTGTTTGGGGCTTTCTTCGTTACCGTTTCATCGCGCATTGTGGGTATTATCGGTTCGAGTAATAACCCCATCAGCGGGATGACGATTGCTACCATCATGGCAACCTGTCTCGTCTTTATCGGCATTGGCTGGAGTGGTAAAACGTACGAACCAATGGTGCTGGTGGTGGGCGGCATGATTTGCATTGCCGCTGCCAATGCAGGCGCTACCTCGCAGGATTTAAAAACAGGATACATTGTTGGGGCTACGCCGCGCAGCCAGCAGATTGCTCTCTTTATCGGTGCGATTGTGTCTTCTGTTGTAATTGGTTTTACCATCCAGATTTTAGATCATCCCACCACAGAGATGGTAAAACAAGGCTTCACGCATGCCATCGGCACCGATACGTTTCCGGGACCGCAGGCAACGTTGATGGCGACTTTAATCAAAGGTATTTTGTCGTTCAATCTCGACTGGCAATTTGTATTTGTGGGCGTTGCTTTGGCAGTGGTGATGGAGCTCTGCGGCGTCAATTCCCTAAGCTTTGCCGTAGGCGCTTATCTTCCCCTAAGCACCACGCTGCCCATCTTTGCCGGCGGCGCGGTTCGGGGTTTGGTAAACGGCGTTAAGAAAAGAAAGGGCGAAGTGGCAGAAGAAGACGATTTAGGCAAAGGCAACCTCTTTGCTACGGGCTTAGTGGCAGGCGGCGCCCTGGCGGGCGTTGCGGTAGCGCTGTTAACGGCAGGCAGCGAAAACATTGCGCGGCAATTAGCGAAGCTGAACCTGGAAGGCACCATCGAAAAAGGGTTTGGTGCAGATATGTACCAGTTAATTGGCGTGGTTTGTTTTGTGGTGATGGCGATAATGTTGTATCGCATAGCGATGAAGAAAGAGAAAATAGAAGGAGAATAGAAAGAAAGTGGCAGATGCGGCGAAAGCTGCACTTTACCTTAAATGAGCAGGAGTGAAAGGAAGTCAATTGAGGATAAAAGCCCGCTTTAAAAGGGTAAAAAAATGATTTTCCGGGGTAAAAAATCGTCTTAAAGGGGTAAAAGATTGAATTATTCCGGTAAAAAAATGGCTTATTCCGGTAAAAAACTGAGTTATTCCGGTAAAAGAATGGAAGATTCCGGTAAAAATTCGGCTTTGCCCGGTAAAAAAATAAAGGTTTCCGGTAACGGGATGGCTCGATCCGGCAGCGTTGTGGGTTATAAAATATAGGTAGAGCTGTTCTCTTTTATCCTTCCTATCTTACAACTTTATTCCCCAACCAATAACAACTTGCCATATGGAAAGACGAACATTTGTAAAGCTATCTTCAGCTTTGGGTTTATCCCCTTTGGTATCACCATTAATGAGTTTTATGCCGGACGAAAAAATGAAAAACTGGGCAGGTAATTTAACCTATAGCAGCGATGTTGTTTTCTACCCAAAAACGGTGGAAGAAGTGCAGGGGCTGCTCTTTTCTCATCCCAAAATAAAAGCGCTGGGCACGCGCCACTGCTTTAACACCATTGCCGATAGCAAGGATGGTTTTATCTCCACCAAAGAGTTAAATAAAATCATCAGCTTAGATGAAACTGCACGAACCGTGACGGTAGAAGGCGGCATTAAGTATGGCGAACTGTGCCCTTGGTTAGATAAGAAAGGATATGCTTTGCACAACCTTGCTTCGCTACCGCATATTTCTGTAGCGGGTGCTATCACCACCGCCACCCACGGTTCGGGTGTAAAGAACGGCAACCTCTCCACCGCCGTGAGTGCATTGGAAATTGTGAAGGCGGATGGCTCTATCGTTCATCTTTCAAAAAAGGACGGCGATGCGTTTTATGGTGCCGTGGTGGGGCTGGGTGCATTGGGTATTATCACTAAAGTAACGCTGGATGTGCAACCCACTTTTCAAATGCGGCAATGGGTGTATGAGCATTTGCCGCTTTTGCAGTTAGAGCAGCACTTTGATGCCATCCTTTCGGCGGGTTATAGTGTAAGTTTATTTACCGACTGGCAAAGCGATAGCATCAACGAAGCCTGGATAAAAAGCCGCGCCGACGACGAGACGAATAAAGAGGCAAGAAAGGATTTTTTCGGGGCAACGCCGGCAACGAAAGATATGCACCCGATAGCGGCTTTATCTGCCGAAAATTGTACGCCGCAGATGGGTGTTGCCGGACCCTGGTATGAGCGGATGCCGCATTTTAAAATGGGCTTTACGCCAAGTAGTGGTAAAGAGTTGCAGACCGAATATTTTGTTCCACATCAACATGGGTTGGAGGCGATTCTTGCCATTCAAAAATTGGGTAAACAGGTGGGACCGCACTTGTTTATTTCGGAGATCAGAACCATTGCTGCCGATCCGTTTTTGATGAGCCCGTGTTATCAGCAAGACAGTGTTGCCATCCATTTCACCTGGAAGCAGGAGTGGGAAGAAGTGAACCGACTGCTGCCCGTTATCGAGCAAGCCTTATCGCCTTTCAATGCAAAACCGCATTGGGGTAAGGTTTTTACGCTATCGCCGCAGGTGCTGGATTCGCGCTATGCGCATTTGCAGGACTTTAAAAGAATGGTGGCTGATTACGACCCGAAAGAGAAGTTCAAAAATAATTTCCTGAGTAAGAATTTATATGGTGCGTAGCTGCAGGCTGTTTACAAAACCAAAACAAATACAGCAACCAAAACGATAGCATTCCTCAAAATGAAACCGTCGCAATAAGCCCCTTCTTTGTCGCTGTTGCACGCTGTTTTCTGATGGGCAAGTTTCTATTTTTACATCAGTAAATTAATTATCAAAAAATAAAAACCAAGATTTATGAAAGCGACAAAAATCATCTACTGGACAGCTACCATTCTTCTTTTCCTGTTCGAAGGCGTAATGCCGGCGCTTACGGGTAATACAGAAATGGCGAAACAAGGCATCAGTCATTTGGGTTATCCTGATTATTTCCGTGTAATGCTTAATATTTTTAAAGTAGCAGGCTCGCTGGGGCTGCTGTTGCCATTTGTGCGGGGCAGAGTAAAAGAATGGGTATATGCCGGCTTTGCCTTCGATTTTATTTTTGCTACCCTTTCTCTCCTTGCGGTGGATGGCTTTGTTGGCTTATCGTTTTTCCCGTTGATTGCACTGGCGGTATTGATTGTTTCTTATGTTACCTACCACAGGCTGCAAGATGCGCCGGCAAAAGATTCTGTGCGGGTAAAGAAAGAGGCAATGTCTTATCAATAAGCTATTCTTCCAACTTGTATAAAAGCACAGAGGCAACCGCCTCTGTGCTTTTTGTTTTCCTTTGGCATTGCCTCTTAATAAATCGGTAAACCCTAACAATTCTCTTCTTCTGTAATGTGGATTGCCTTATTTTTGCGCCCCATTTGCGGATGTGGCGAAACTGGCAGACGCACTAGACTTAGGATCTAGCGCCGCAAGGCATGTAGGTTCGATTCCTATCATCCGCACACCCCTTCCCTAAAGGGGTTTTTTTAATTTTTATACTCCCCCATTAGGGAGCGGGAGCTTTCCTTTATTAGCTATGGCAACAATTACCAGAGAAAACATTGCACCGCTTACCGATAAGCTGACCGTGAATTTGGCGAAAGAAGATTATTATCCTTCGTTTGAAAAGAGCCTGAAGACATATGCAAAGAATGCCAACATTCCAGGCTTCCGTAAAGGCATGGTGCCGGCGGGTTTGGTAAAGAAAATGTATGGCAATTCGGTGTTTACCGATGAGGTACTGCGCACGGTAGAAAAAGAACTGAACCAGTATGTAACGGAAGAAAAGCTTGACATTTTTGGTCAGCCTTTGCCTGTAAATAATGATACACCGCTGCCTGACATCAATAACCCGGGCAATTATGCATTTGCTTTTGAAGTGGGCTTGAAACCGGAGGTGCACCTGAACCCGCACGACATTCATGTAACGCGCTATAAGGTGAATGTAACCGACGCCATGATTGATGAGGAAGTAAGCCGCTTGCAAACCCGCAATGGAAAAATGGTGAACCCGGAAAGCGTGGATAATGAAGAGAATGTATTGAATGCAGAACTGAAAGAAGCTGATGCGGATGGCAATGAAGTGGAAGGCGGCATTACAAAAGATACTTCGTTGATTGTAAAATATTTTACGCCTGAACTGCGTAGCCAACTGATGGGGAAAAAAGTAGATGACACATTTACTATCCAGTTGAGTAAGGCCTTTGAAGACAAGGAAAAAGAGTGGGTAATGAACGATCTGGCGCTTGACAAAAACAGCGAGGTAGATGCAGATAAATATTTCATTCTTACCATTAAGAAAATCGGGATGACGGAAAAGTCTGAACTGAACGAAGACTTTTTTAGTACCGTTTATCCGGGCCGGGAAATAAAGACGGAGGAAGAGTTTCGCAATGCAATAAAAGGAGAGATTGAGAATGCTTATGCACAGCAGAGCAGCAACCAGATGCACGACCAGATTTATCATTACATCACCGATCATGTGCAAGTAGATCTGCCGGATACCTTTCTGAAACGCTGGCTGCAAATGAATGATGAGAAAGGAAAATCAACCGAAGAAATAGAGGCAGAATATCCCGACTACAGCAAGCAGTTGCTGTGGAGTTTGGTAGCCAACAAGCTGATTGAAGAGAATGGGATTTCTGTAACGCCCGACGACATTAAGAACACTGCCAAAGCGCAGTTGATGAGCTATATGGGCGGGCAAAATTTTGGAGACGTATCCTGGCTGGATGATTATGCCGAGCGCATGATGAAAGATAAAAAGTTTGTGGAGCAAACTTATTCGCAGGTGCAGATGGGCAAGATGTTCCAGGCATTAGAAAGCCAGGTGCATGCAACCGAAGAGCCTATTAGCGTAGAAGAGTTTGCCGAGAAACTCCATCACCATCATCATTAAGTTTAGATCGAATAATATAGAGAGAAAGCCGTCCCTTCAAGTGTAGGAACGGCTTTCTTATTTCTTGTGATTAGATTGTTTTTTCTTCTTGTTAGCTTGTGTTTTCTTCACTTTACATTCCTTCCTTTCCATTCATACTTTCCAAACTTGCCCAGCCATCCCGCAACCACCGTATAAATGATGTGTATGGGTTGCATTACCGGAAACCATCGCAGCAGTTTCTTTTGCCCAAAAAACGCAGCAACAGGAAATAGAAAGTATAATTCAATAACAGTTTTCATAAACAGCAACAACAGCCAGTATAAAAAAACAGGCAATGAAAACAGCGAAGCAATGAACAGCAACAGCAGCATTACATTAAAAAAATAAACGAGCAACAACACATAAAAAATCCGCTTGTCGTCGTAACTGTTGGCTTTGCTGGCCCAGCGGATGCGTTGGTTGATAAAGCTCTTCCAGCTATTTGCCGGCTGCGTTTGAACAATGGATTTCGGGTGAAATAAATAACCCGTTTGCTGGGGAAATCGTTTATTGATTTTGTGCATCAGCAACATGTCATCGCCGCTGGCAATGTTGTCAATGCCGGCAAAGCCGTTTACAGCATAAAAAGCTTTCTTCTCGTAAGCAAGGTTGGCACCATTGCACATGCTGTGAAAGCCTGCGGCCACCGAAGCCGCCGTAATGCCTTGCAGGCTCATAAAATCAAGACTTTGAAACAAGCTGATAGACGTGGACTGTTGCAGAAAAGAAACTGGCGCCGCAATGAAAACGGGGTTGTTCTGATGGATGTACGTATTGAAGTTTATCAGCCATTGCGGTGGCACAATGCAATCGGCATCGGTGGTAATAATCCATTCGCCCTGCGCCTTGCCAACGGCTGTTTCAATCGCTTTTTTTTTATACGAATTGATGCGCTGGTCCCCAAGTAAATCCTGCAAAGGTAAGAGGCGGAGATTTTGATGTGCAGCCTGTAAATGTTGAATAATAGCTGCTGTTGCATCTGTTGAAAAGTCATCAATCACCAGCACTTCAAAATGTTCTTCCGGGTACTGGTTTTGAAAGATGGATTGCAGGCAGGCAGCTATATTTTCTTCCTCGTTGCGTGCAGGAATAATAATAGAAAAAAAGGTAAAGGCAGAAGTTTCTTCCGGCTGGAAATGAGAGAGCCGCATAAACCATTTGCGATACAATAATATGAGGAAACAATAAGCAAAGCACAACAGGAAAGACGGTATCAGCCACCACCACATGGCTGCAAAGAAAACCTATTTATTCTCATTGAAAAACGAAGCAATATAAGCCGCCTGCGGTGCATACAAAAAAGAGTGACCGGTATCTATGATATGAATACGTGCGAAATTTTCAAGCCCTTTAATAAACGTAATGCCGTGGTCGGCAACAATGATTTTATCGTGCCTGGCAAATACCATTTCAATAGGTATTTCATACTTGCTGATAATCTGCTTTATTAGTTTCAAATCCGGTTCAAAGTGGCGCGTGCTTATCCAGCGATCATACAACAGAAACCGCGCGGTTTCATCATTAATATAATAATAAGTAAGATTGTATAGTTGCTCACTTAATATGCCCTGTTTTCGCAATCGCTTGCCGATGGCAATAATGAGTTTGGGATTTTTTTTAAATTGGTTAAATATCCTTCTGCCGATTACAGTATGGGTGGCAAAACGATACCAGCGATTACGATGGAAACCATCCGGCGCCAATAAAACGACTTTCTCAATCAAGTAAGGTATTTCCTGCAAAAGCCGTAAGGCAATACGCCCACCCATGCTGTAAGCCAAAAGATAAAACTTCTTTTGGGATTCCGGTAATATCTGTCTAATAATTTGTACCAATGCAGCCACCGTAAATGTATCAACATGCTTCCATTGGGTTTTCCCATGATAAGGCAGATCAAGAGCATAGAGTGTAAACTGGTCTTGCAGATAAGGCTCTAAAATTGCCCAGCGACTGGCAACCTGCGCATAGCCATGAAAACAGATTACTGCTTTCTCGCCTCGTCCGTAAACATGGTAAGCAATGGTGTTATCTTTGTAAATAAGCTCTTGTTGCGCCATGAAAAGGATAAAGGTAATCGTTGCGCGTTTTTGTAGGTACGTTAGAGTAAAAAAACGGTTCTTTAATAACCAGTTTTATTAAAAAAGAATAAGTGACCAGGCGTTTTCTATTGCATTTTATAAACTTTTTTCAAAATTATAATCGCGGGAAAAATTAAAAAGAAGACGAAGCGTGCCAGTAAAGCCAGTACCCAGTTGTCAGAAACTGCTAATACGGCACCGGCAAAAAATAGAAATGCAATAGTGAGGCTACGCACTTTACCATATTTCCTTAATTTCTGGTCTATCATGCCGGAAGATAAATTCCGTTTCGGATTGCTGATGCGCTGCCAGATAAAAAAGCTCATCAACCCAATGAAGCCTAAATTGAGGGAATAAATAATGTAAGCGAGGTTAAACGCGCCATACGTTGAAATAAGACTTGTCGTGAATGGTAAACCGCATACTGCCATCAGCAAAAAAAGATTGAGCCAGATGAGACCGCCATCGTAATTGGTAACATAACCGAAAATACGGTGGTGCGTTTGCCAAAACGTGCCGGTAATGATAAAGCTCATAATAAAGCCAACATAGTGCGGTATTTGCTGCAGCAGTTTTTGTGCTAATTCATGTACGCTAATGGTGGCTCCCGGTTCGGCTTCCGGCACTTTGATTTCTATTACCAGCAGCGTAATTACAATGGCAAAAACAGCATCGCTAAATAGAATCATCCTTTCTAATTGAAACTGTTTTCTATTTTCAAATATATCTTCGTGTTGGTGTGACATAAGACTGGTTTTAGTATTCCGCTTTTTATAGCCGGGTGATGCAAAGCTTGCCGAATGCGGCAGAATATTATTTACAAATAAAGTTAACCTATTCATTAAAACCTTCTTTGCCAATAAGCAAAAAGGCTGTCCCGGTTATATCGGGACAGCCTTTTATTCGGAATCTTAAATATAATTAACCCAAATACGCCTTCAGCGCACTACTATATCTCGCTTTCTGTAAGCGCTTGATGGCGCGTTCCTTAATCTGGCGGATGCGTTCTTTGGTGAGGTCATACTTCATACCAATCTGCTCAATGGTATTTCCGCTTTCGCCATCCAAACCAAAATAAGCATTCACGATTTCAGCCTCACGTGGCGATAATGATTTCAATACGCGGCGGATTTCTTCGCGCAGCGAATCTTTCATTACATCATCATCTGTGTCGTCGCTACCTTCCAGCAGATCGCCCATCGCTACATCTTCCGCTTCGTGCACCGGCGCATCTAACGAAGTATGGCGTGTGTTGCTCTGGAAGATGTTGTTGATTTCAGTTTCGCTCATTTCAAGAATATCAGCCAGCTCTTCGGTAGAAGGTTCACGCTCATGTTCCTGTTCGAAAGCCATGTAAGCTTTGTTCGCTTTGTTGTACGTGCCAATTTTATTTTGCGGCAGGCGAACCAATCTTCCCTGCTCTGCCAACGCCTGCAGGATGGACTGGCGAATCCACCAAACAGCGTAAGAAATGAATTTAAAGCCCTTGGTTTCATCGAAACGCTGGGCGGCTTTTATCAAGCCGAGGTTACCCTCGTTGATTAAATCGCTAAGGGAAAGTCCTTGGTGCTGGTACTGTTTAGCCACAGATACCACAAAACGTAAGTTAGCCTGCACGAGCTTGTCCAACGCTCTCTGGTCAGCCATCTTGATGCGCTGTGCCAGTGTAGTTTCCTCTTCAGGAGTAATCATCGGGATTTTTGAAATCTCCTGGAGATACTTTTCTACCGCCTGCGAATCACGATTGGTGATTTGTGTGGCAATTTTAAGCTGCCTCATAGTGGTTACATTGCTTGTTTAATTAGTAAAATATACAGTTGTGTTGGTTGCCGCGAAAGTAAATTCAGCCTGCAAAGATACGAACAAACGACATCAACTGGTAAACATTTCCTGCAAAAATGGGTCGCCTTTTTGTTTTTATGGAAAAATTTGCGTACCTGTTCGCAAGATGTTAACAACAAAGTCCCGCCGGGTTTGTATCCTGCTCTATTCTGCCGGATAAATACGCGCCGGAAAAAGGATTGTTGATAATCACCGGCAAGCCCGTTCTGCGAAGGGCAAATCTCCTATCTTCGCGGTCTTGCAGTAACAACGTACAGCTATCTATTAATTTTTGAAATACACTATGTTTCCAAAAACGAACCCCACCACAACACAGGCCTGGCTATTGCTGAGACGACATTTTGAAGAAGAAATGAGCCGTGTTCACATGAAGGATTTGTTTGCCAAAGACACCGAGCGGTTCGCTAAATTCTCACTCACTGCCGAAGGCATCCTGTTCGATTATTCAAAGAACATCATCACTGCCAAAACACTGCAGTTGCTGTTGCAACTGGCCAACGATTGCAATCTGAAAGATGCTATCGGGGCGATGTTCAATGGCGATAAGATTAATGAAACTGAAGGGCGTTCGGTGTTGCATGTAGCGCTCCGCAACCTGAGCGATGCGCCCGTTATGAGCGATGGCAAAGATGTGATGCCGGACGTAAGAAAGGTGCGCGAACAAATGAAAGCTTTCTGCGAAAAAGTGCACAGTGGCGAGTGGAAAGGCTATACCGGTAAGAAGATAAAATACATTGTAAACATTGGTATTGGTGGCTCTGATTTAGGTCCGGTAATGGTAACAGAAGCTCTGAAGCCATACTGGATTGAAGACATACAACCGCATTTTGTAAGTAATGTAGATGCCACGCACATTGCGGAAACACTGAAGCTGATTACGCCTGACGAAACTTTGTTCCTTATTGCTTCCAAAACCTTTACTACGCAGGAAACCATGACGAATGCCGGCACGGCAAGAGACTGGTTTTTGCAATCGGCAAAAGATGAGAAGTTTATTGCGCAACATTTTGTAGCATTAAGCACAAATGAAAAAGCAGTAACTCAATTCGGAATTGACCCGGCAAATATGTTCGTGTTCTGGGATTGGGTAGGCGGTCGTTATTCTTTGTGGAGTGCGATTGGCTTGTCTATCGCTTTAACCGTTGGCTACGATAATTTTGAAGCTTTACTGCGCGGCGCTTTCAACATAGATAATTATTTCAGAACTGAAAGTTTCGATAAAAATGTACCCGTGATTATGGCGCTGGTTGGCTTGTGGTATACCAACTTTTTCGGTTCGCAAACCGAAGCCATTTTGCCTTACGACCAATACATGCACCGTTTCCCCGCTTATTTTCAGCAGGGAAATATGGAAAGTAATGGCAAGAGTGTGGGACGCGGCGGTCACCGGGTTTCTTATGCTACGGGACCTATTGTCTGGGGCGAACCGGGAACGAATGGTCAGCATGCGTTTTATCAATTGATTCACCAGGGAACCATATTAATTCCATGCGATTTTATTGCACCTGCGGTGAGCCACAACCCAATTGGCGATCATCACGAAAAACTGTTAAGCAACTTCTTTGCGCAAACGGAAGCGCTAATGAACGGCAAGACGGAAAAAGAAGTAAAAGCTGAACTGAAAGACCTGCCGGAAGACCAGTTGAAAAAGGTAGTTCCGTTTAAAGAATTCCAGGGGAATAAGCCCACCAACTCATTCCTATTAAAAGAAATCACGCCGCAATCATTGGGTAGTTTGATTGCATTGTACGAGCATAAAATATTTGTTCAGGGCGTTATCTGGAACATATTCACGTTCGACCAATGGGGTGTGGAATTAGGTAAACAACTAGCCGGGAAGATTTTACCGGAGTTGAAGAACGAAGATGAGGTAACCAGTCACGATTCTTCTACCAACGGATTGATTAATGCGTATAAGAACTTGAGGTGATAGAACACGGATGACACGGACTACGTGCACGGATTGATAGGATTTATTTTGAATACTGTAAAACGCTGACAGGGCTTCAAACCCTATCAGCGTTTTGCTTTTACTTACATTCGTTCTATGAAAACACTCCTCACCATTGCTCTCTCTTTCTTCACTTATCTCTCCTTTTCTCAAACCATTACGGTTCTTACCAGCCAACCCAAAATTTCTTTGCGTGGATTAAGTGTAGTAAATAATGATGTGCTTTGGGCAAGTGGCAGCAATGGTACTGTGGCGCGTTCGGTCGACGGCGGCAAAACCTTTCAATGGCTAACCGTAAAAGGCTATGAGCCACGCGACTTTAGAGACGTGGAAGCCTTTGATTCCAACACAGCCATTATCATGGCGGTGGCAGAACCTGCTGTTATTCTAAAAACAAAAGATGGTGGCAAGAACTGGAAGAAAGTATTTGAAGACACCACAAAAGGGATGTTTCTGGATGCGATGGATTTTAGTGGAAAGATTGGTGTTGTTGTTGGCGATCCAATCAATGACAAATTGTTCAAAGCAGAAACACATGATGGTGGCAATCATTGGCAGAAAGTTTATAACGAAACTGACTCGGTGATAACTGGTGAAGCCATGTTCGCATCAAGCGGAACAAACATAAAGAAATTGGTTGCTTCAACCATTGTCGGCTATTGGTACGATATCTATGTTACGGGCGGGGCATCTTCCTCTGTATTCTTTAGCACAGCATCTTCCAATAAGTTCAGTTTACCTATGGTACAAGGAACAGAATCCCAAGGTGCAAATTCTGTTGCCGTATTATCCGACGAACACAAATTCGTAGTAGTTGGAGGAGATTTCAAAAACGACAGAGATACAACCGGAAACTGTATTGTAGGTACTTACAATGCCGGCATAAGAAATAGTTCCGTTTCTTTTTCTCACCCACAAACACCGCCGCACGGATACCGCAGCTGCGTGGAATTTATTGATCAAACCAAGCTTATTACCTGCGGCACTTCCGGCGTGGATATTTCCACTGATGGCGGAATGAACTGGACGCTGATTTCCCCTGAAAGTTTTCATGTTTGCCAAAAGGCGAAAAAAGGTTCCGCAGTGTTTTTAGCCGGGAAAGATGGGCGAATTGCAAAGCTTGATCAATAAGAAATCAGGAAAACAGGTTGAAAACAGTGCAGAGTGCTATTACACGTTTATGTATCCCCATTCTGCACACTGCAAAGCCTCACCACACGTTTGTGTAATAGTATCTTACATTGTGCAGAACCCTATTGCACAAATGCGTAATGCCATCTTGCACACTGCGAAAGCCTGTTACACGTTTATGCAATGCCATCCCGCACAGTGCAGAACCCTATTGCACAAATGTGTAAGCCTATTCCGCAGGCTGCGGGATACTATTTCCTAAAAGGGAAGTGCCATCTTGCAGTGTGCAGGATAGGGATACACAAACGTGTAATGCCATTCCGCATCCTGTGGGATGGCTACTCCAATGTTTGACTAAGCATCCTGCAGTCTGCGCTATCCCGCTTCCCATTCAGGAAACAAGCCTTTGCAGGGTGCAGAATCCTGTTTCCTGAATGGGAAGTTTAATTGATAACAAGGCGTTGAAGAGTGCGACGCAACGATGTTTGATCGGAGTTCCTAACTTCTGGCCCAAAATGGCTGTTCGGCTGTTTTGTATTTTCTACCGGAACAATTCTGCGGCAATGCCATCGGCGAGGAGCTTGCCTTTGCGGGTTAAAATGAGGTGGTTGTTTACGTAGTTAACGTTGCCACTGACGATGTGCTTCTTGGCTACTTTTACGATGTTGGTGGCTTCGGCATCGCTCCAGATATTGGCGATGTACGACAAGGACGTGCCCTGCATGGTGCGCAGCGAAGTCATAATATATTCATTCAACTGCTGCTGCGGCGTAAGATATTCAATTTCAAACGGCACTTCACCCCGCTGAATGGAAGTGATGTAGAGGGCGTTGTTAGCCACATTCCATTGCCGGCTGGTGCCATTGAAGGAGTGTGCCGATGGACCTAAACCAATATAAGGCTTGCCCTGCCAGTAGCTGCTGTTGTGTTTGCTGTAATGGCCCGGCTTGGCAAAGTTGGATATTTCGTAATGATCATAACCCGCTTCGCGCAGCGTTTTGGATAATATCTCGAAGTGCAGGCTTTGCCTTTCCTCACTTACGTCAGGCATTTTCTTTTTCTCTATCATGTGGTGCAAAGCCGTTTGCGGCTCTACCGTAAGTGCGTAGCAGGAGAGGTGCGGAACGCCCAAAGCCAATGCCTGCGCAATGTTCTGTTTCCATTGCTCATTGCTTAAAGTGGGTGTGCCGTAAATCAGATCAATTGAAAAATTAGTGAAGCCAACCTTCTTGGCTAATTGAATGCAGCGAAGCGCCTGCTGTGCATTGTGGGCGCGGTTCATCCATTTTAAATCGGCTTCGTGAAAGGATTGAATGCCGATGCTGAGGCGGTTGATGCCAAGCGATTTCCAGGAAAGCAGGCTATCTATATTGATATCATCCGGATTGGCTTCCAGGGTAATTTCTGCATCGGGTGCAATTGTATAATTTTCGTATAGCTTCGTAAGCAAGGTGCGCAAACTGGTGATGGGAAGAATACTGGGCGTGCCGCCACCAAAGTAAATAGTGTGCACTTTTTCGGTGATATAGCGCTTGCGCAGTTTGGCTTCCATACCAATGGCATACACCATGTCGTTAGTGTTTCTTACATTGGCGGAGAAATGAAAGTTGCAGTAATGGCAGGCCTTCTTGCAAAAAGGAATGTGAATATAAATGCCTGCCATAGTGATATTACTCAGATGTTGTTGCGGAGCGGCTTTATAAGCTGGCGCCGGCTTCTTTATTCGGTACTGTCTGTTATGCTTTGCGCAGGCAGCAATTTCCTCGCGGCACAATCCAATTGTACACTAATAGTACGACCTGTAGATGCGCCGATGGCAGCATTGCAACCCTTATCCCTTATTTACTCTTTTCCCTCTAAAACTGGCTGTCTGCAATATGTGGCGCAACTACCCGACCGGTTAGAAACAAAAGGTTACCTGTCTGCTTCTGTAGATTCGGTGAGGCAAGACAGCGGCAGCGTAACCATCAACTTGTTTATGGGTAAACGATACACCTGGAACCGTTTGTCTCTCGATACGAATTCATCACTCATACTAACCTCTTTACACTACGATGTGGGTGCGCTAAACAATCAGCCGTTTAATCAGGAAAAAGTAGATGCAATATATAGCAAAGTTTTAGACTTCTGCGAAAACAATGGCTATCCTTTCGCCAAAATAAAACTGGATAGTTTAACTGTGGAAGACACCTTAATCAATGCCCGGCTGACACTGGATAAATCGGTGTATTATTCCATTGACAGCATCCGCATCTGGGGCAAAGCAAAATTGTTGCAGGACTTTATTCATCGCTATTTAGATATGGCTCCACATCAGCCTTATAGCACCGAAAAGCTAAACGGAATAAATGCGAGGCTGGCAGAACTTACGTACCTGCAGCAATCGCAGCCGTGGACGGTAACCATGCTGGGCGATAAAGCGATATTGAATTTATACCTCGCGCCCAAACAAAGCAACGAGATAGATGCCATAGCCGGTTTTTTACCTGCCAATGAACAGACCGGCGGTAAACTGTTGGTGACAGGCCAGGCTACGGTAAACCTAAAAAATGCGTTTGCCACCGGCGAAGCCATTGGTGTAAACTGGCAGCAACTACAGGCACGCTCACCCAGGCTCAACCTGCTGTTTCAACGTCCTTATCTGTTTCATTCACCCTTGGGTCTTGACTTTAATTTCGAGTTGTATAAACGCGATTCTTTCTTCGTAAACATCAATGCTTACTTTGGTTTGCAATATTCTTTTTCGGCAAAAGAAAGGGGTACTTTGTTTTTACAAACTGCTTCCTCGCGCCTCTTAAGTGTGGATACCAATACAGTTATTCTTACCAAAACATTACCCCAAACAAGCGATATCAACTCGGTGAGCCTGGGCATCAGTTACCGGTTTGTCAATACCGATTATTCCCTGAACCCGAGGCGTGGCAATGAAGCGTTTTTTACCCTTAGCGCCGGCAACAAAAAAGTAAATAAAAACACCACCATCAGTAATATCAAAAACCCCGATTTCAACTACAGCAGTTTGTATGATACGGTGCAATTGAAAAGCTACCAGATAAGGCTGCAAGCGAGCGGCGCACATTACTTTCCCCTGGGCAAGCAAGCCACGCTGAAAGCCGCGCTGAATGCGGGCTGGCTGCAAAGCCCTACGTATTACGTTAATGAATTGTTCCAGATTGGCGGCTTCCGCCTGCTGCGTGGGTTTGATGAGGAAAGTATCTATACCAACCGGTATGGCGTAGGAACATTTGAGTATCATTACCTGCTGGCGCAGAACTCCTACTTCTATGGCTTCAGCGATGTTGGCTATGCGCATTATCAAAGCCAGAGTATTGCCTTTGCGCATACTTATATCGGTGCGGGTTTCGGGCTGGCTTTCGAAACAAAAAGCGGCATCTTTAATATTAATTATGCAGCCGGAAAAAGAGACGATGCAAAGCTCGATCTGCGGCAATCTAAAATTCATCTCGGCTTTGTAAGCGTGTTTTAATGGTTGTGGCGGATTTTTACCGCAGAGAATAGGAGATCGGAATGTTTGCGCAGTGGTTCAGGTAGAGAATGAATCGCTTTATGGATAGCCCTGCTATCTATCTTTATCCATTTCTTTGATAGAAATAAATGACTAAGCTAATTGTATTGACTTTGTTTTTCCTGCTTTCGTGGCTCACGGTATTCAGAGCGCCTACTAACTGGCTGTGGTATGTATCTATCCTGATGACAGAGTTTTGCTGGGTGTTTTTTATTCTTGTTTTCCTGTTGCTGTGGCTGCCTGGCGGTAAATACAACACAGTGTCTACTATTATCGGCTGCGCTTCGTTGGTGTTGTATTCGGTTCCGGTTGTCAGCGCCTATCGCCTTGCGCCTGGGGTAAAATCTATGTTCTATGGCAAAATTTCTTCCTCTACCGATACAGTGGCATCGCCTCTCCAGCTTCTGCAAATGGTGTCCGGCATCGGGGCGCAGCAAGTGTCGTATCAAACCTTTACTTATGATGAAAAGAAGGCGCTGACGCTCGATTTTTATCCTTCATCAAAAAAGAGCAAAAGACCTTGTATAATCGTTGTTCATGGTGGATCGTGGGCAGGCGGCGATAGCCAACAACTGCCTGAGTTGAATAGTATATTGGCGAACAACGGTTATTCGGTAGCCAGCATCAATTACAGGCTGGCACCGCATTATAAGTATCCTGCACCGGTAGAAGATATCACAACAGCGCTAACGTATCTGCGTTTGCACGCAAGCGATCTCGCTGTTGATACTACTCAATTCATCCTGCTGGGCAGAAGTGCCGGCGGGCAGATTGTGTTGTCTGCCGCTTATACGCTGCGCGACCCATCTATTAAAGGCATCATTAATTTTTATGGACCGTCTGATATGGTGTGGGGATACGAGAATCCTACCAGCCCTTTGGTGCTCGATAGTCGTAAGATTATGGAAGATTACCTGGGTGGAACTTACGCACAGGTGCCACAGCAATACAGCTATAGTTCGGCTACCGAAACGGCTTCTGCAGCCGCGGTAACCACGCTGTCCATATACGGGGAAAACGACCCGCTGGTGTCTCACCTGCATGGCGTTCGGCTGGGTAAGAAGTTAGATCGTCTTCACATTCAGCATTACGATGTTTATCTTCCCTGGGCAACGCATGCATTTGATTATACATTGAACGGACCCGGCGGGCAAATCAGCACCTGGTGCGTGCTGCAGTTTTTGAAGAAGATTACAAAGTAGTTTGTGTTTGCATACAGCAAAGATGGATTCATACGTTTGTTAGTTCTATACATTGCGGCTATGAACATCACCTTCCGACTTCAGCATATTGGTATACCGGTTACCAATATCAGTGCATCAGAAGCCTTTTATAAGAAGCTTGGCTTTACTAATATGATGCAGGCACAATTCCCTTTCAAGGGCGACAGAGGTAACGTGGTAATGATGCGAAAAGAAGACATTATCATCGAAATTTACCAAATGCCGAAAGGCGAACTGGATAGTATCAGAAACCGGAAAGACGGGCATATAGACCACATTGCTTTTGATGTGGATGATATCAATGCAGCTTTCAGCGAACTAAAGAAAGAAGGTTGTAAAGTGATAGAAGAAGCACCCGTATTTCTTCCCTTCTGGAAGAATGGCTGCAAGTATTTTAATATCCTTGGGCCCGATGGTGAGCGGCTCGAGTTCAACCAGATTTTATAGGCTTACTTCAACCTTTTCTCAAAGCAAACACTGTTTTCTACACCGATGTATTGCCCGTAGTTCGGGATGCGTTGGTAGCCGCACCTTTCGTATAAAGCAATGGCATCCGGCATCCGTTTGCCAGTTTCCAGATTGCATATTGGATAGCCCAACTCTTTTGCCCAGTTTTCCAATTGGTTTAATAACTGCGTGGCTATTTTCTTTCCTCTGTATTCCGGTAATGTATACATGCGTTTTACTTCCACAGCCGTTTCGGTTAGGGGTTTAATAGCTCCGCAGCCCACCGGCTTGCCGTCTTCATATCCAACAATAACATGGCTAAGCATAACAATGCCATTGTATTGGTGATAGAAAGAATGCTCTTCCCCATCCAGCGCCGCTAAGTAAGCATCGAGCTGTTTTACAAGTTCGATAAAATCTGGATTGGTTGAGTCGGTTCTTATCAGCTCGATCATACATCAAATTTACTAAAGAAAAGAAACCAGAGTTCGCGTGACGATATCGACGCCCAGGCTAAAGCCCTCATGAAATTGATGTATGATTAGCTATGTTGAGGGCATCCCGACATGGCGGGACAAGCCCCCCGCACGTTGGGACAAGGCTTGCGGATCATAAAAGACGGTTTTAGTAAATGATAAAATGGATTCCTTTTTTATAAAACAGAATTGTTGAAAGCCTGACACCTCCCGCCTCACAACATCCGACATAGGGCTGAGCTTTCAGTCCTGTAGCGCTACGATATTCGGTACAGGTTTGAAAGCCCGCTACCTATATCGAATGTCGTAAGGATGGCTGTTTGAAAAGAACTTTTCTAAACGGGTGAAGAAGAACTGTGTAACCCTGCTTCCTGCTCCGTTTCCAGAACAATATTTTCTCTTCCGGCGGGTGGGGACACCCGCCGGAATGAAGCCTTTGCAAACGTAAAAAGGTTAGCTTAATACTATGAGCAGGCTTCACAAGCGGCAGGGACGGCTTTTGGCTGCAGGAGATAACCGTCTCCTGCCCGGCGCGGATGTGGCCTTTTTCTATACCGTTTTCGGCTTTACAAAAGGCGAGAGCGCCAGTGCCAGCACGCCAATAATACTGCCCACCACCAGCCCGGCTGCGGGTCCTAAGATGACCAGGGTGCTGTGTACCGATGAGGTCATGCCGAGGTTGGATATCGCCTCTACTTCGCCGCGGTGGTTGAGGTAGTATTTGCCGAAGAGAAACGAATCGGCAAGCGTTATCCAAACGAAGATGAAAATGCCCGTGAACAGCCCGTGCAGGAAGATGTTTTCGTCTACATAACGCGCTACTAAAAACGCGCTGACTAAGAACAGCAACATCCACAGGATCAGTTCTGTTTCGGAAGGTGCGAAATAAATGGTTGCCACTGCCAGCAACAGCCCTAACAGGGAAATGGAAATAACAAGACGCCAGTTCATATTTGGTTGGTTTGTGTAAACAACAATAAAGCACTGTGGCTACAGCGCAGCCGGTTGTTTTGCAAGTGTGCAGGCGTTGAACAAGCAGTGGGAAGAAACAGGTTTAAAATTAGGCAGCCTTTTAATATGCCGCACTGACTTAACAAAATTTTTTTTGCGGCTTCAGCACATCCTGTAAAAACTGTTGTAAAGTGCCGGGCTGGCTTGTACTGAAAAGCTCATTAATCAACCTCTGGCTTTAATAAACGTCTAGTAATCCCTCGCATTCAATTGTACATTTCTTCTGGCTGCTTTCTTCTGCCAGCTCAATCAGTTTTATCACATTGTAAGCCTGTTCGGGCTTTACCGGGAACGGCTTTTGATGGGCAAGTGTCTGGTATAAATCTTCGTAAAACAAACCATAATCGCCCCGCTCCGAAGGCACTTTTTCCCGGATGATAACGCCGTCCTTTTCTATATGCAACAAACCCCAAATCTCTTCCGGTTCCCGTCCCATATCTGCTGATGGCATTTCGCCCGCGCGCAGCCTAGCTTCCTGCGGGTCTTCCCCGCTTTTAATAAACGAGCCTTTGCTGCCATGAACAAGATAACGCGGTCCCGGCTCGCGCACCAGCATACCCGCTTTCAGCGTGGTCTGTAGAGAGCCATAGTCTAATCTTACTTCAAACCAATCTACGGCTTTGGCATGCGGGCGTTGCAGTTTCACATCAGCGGTAATGGTTTTTGGCAAGCCAAACAGGATGAGCGTCTGGTCAAGTAGATGTGCACCGAGATCATACAAGATACCGCTGCCGGGAAAGGGTTTTTCGCGCCAGGCGCTGGGTCTTTCTTCGGCGCGGTAGCGGTCGTAGTGGGCTTCAAACGTGTGCACCTCGCCCAGCCATTTTTCGTCCAGTATTTTCTTTAGGGTAAAATAATCCGACACATAACGGCGATTGTGATACACGGCTAATACCCGGTTCTTTTCCTTCGCCAGCCTGCCGAGCTGCGCTGCCTCGCGGCTGTGTACTGTGAAGGGTTTTTCTACCACCACATGCCTGCCGGTTTCCAGTGCCTGTTGCGTATAAGGGTAATGCGTATCGTTGGGTGTAGTGATGACAACGAGGTCAATATCCTGCTGCAACAATTCATCAAAAGAAGTCACAATATTTGCCTCGGGAAATAGCACCTTTGATTGTTGGTTATGCCGCTCCAGTACGCTGGTTACTTCATAATGCGGCGATGCTTTTAGAAACGGTGCATGAAATACTTTGGCAGAGATGCCCCAGCCGACTAAGCCTACTTTTATTTTGTTCTCCATTGTGTTTAATTGTAAGAAATAAAGATAGCAGATAGTAACGAAGCGTAGTCATTCCTATCTTCATGCAGCATGAATGATTTTATACATCAGTTAGTTTATAATTTACGCCACACAAGCCTTCTTGAATTTATTGGCGCCATTGCCGGTATTGCATCGGTTTGGTTCTCGCGGAAAGAAAATATTTTAGTCTATCCGTTGGGGTTAATCAATACCATCAGCTACGTGTTCATCTCCATAGAAGGCAGCCTGTATGGCGAAGCCAGCGTGAACTTATACTACACTCTTATGAGTATTTACGGCTGGATATTGTGGAGCCGCCGCAATGAGAAAAAGGAAATCGTTTTACAGATTACTTACAGCAGTCAAAAGGAATGGCTGTATCAGCTCCTGTTCTTCATCGCCTTTTATGTAGCTATCTATTTTGCATTGATTTATTTAAAAAATGTATTCTATTCCAACACCATTCCACTGGCAGATGCCTTTGCTTCGGCAACGGCTTATACCGGTATGTGGCTGATGGCAAAAAAGAAAGTAGAAAGCTGGATCTGGTGGATAGCTACGAACATAGCTTCCATCCCGTTGTATTATATTAAGGGCTATGCATTCACTTCGGTTCAATATATCGTGCTGCTGATTTTAGCCGTGGCAGGCTTGTTGTCGTGGATAGAAAAAGCAAAGAGGCACAAACGCGAATTGCCGGTGTATGCAAGAGATTAAAAAGATAGTAACCATTGGGCCGGAAAGCACCGGCAAGAGCACGATGTGTCGCTTACTGGCAAAGCATTTCAGCACAATGTGGTGCCCCGAATATGCAAGAGATTACTTGTTGCAGTACGGCACCCAGTACACATTTGAAACACTGGAAACGATAGGCAAGGGACAGCTGGCGCTGGAAGATCAATACACGTTGGAGATACAAAGCCAGCAAACTAACATTAAAAAAGATTCGCCGGTTACAGCCGGTTTATCCCCTTTGGTTGAACGTGCACCAAAGCTTCTTTTTATTGACACTGATATGTATGTAATGAAGGTGTGGTGTGAGTTTGTATTTGGCAGATGTCATCAATTCATTCTTGATGACATTGTATCGCGCAAATACGATTTATATCTCTTGTGCAATACCGATTTGCCTTGGGTGCGGGATGAGTTGCGCGAGTATCCGGATGAGAAAACCAGACTGGAATTGTTTCATATTTACAAAGACATTCTGGCAAACCAAAACGTGCCGTGGATAGAACTGAAAGGCGATGCTGATGCGCGCTTAGAAACGGCTAAAGAAGCGGTGAACCATTATTGCCTCCGGTGACACTATTTGATTTTTACATAAGTATTAAACACAGCGTCTGATACACAGTAATCATCGATGTGCAGCGTGTCGTTGGAATAGGAAATGGCACGATAAAAAAGGTTTGGCGGGTAAGAGATAACCGTGTGCGGAGTTCCATCGCAGTCCGACCGTGTGCTGATCTGGTAAATACCGCCACCCGCAGTGGTGGTGTCTTCATTCACATAAACACTCTTAAAATGACTGCTGTCTAAAAAGGTAATCGTGTTGCCATTGCCCGGCTGATAATTGTGCCGGTAACCTAAAAGCGATCCGCTGGATTCTCTTAACTCCCAGGTACCAATCAGACCTTCCTGAATTGTAATGGTGTCTTTCTTACAACCGGCTAAGTATACTAGTGAAATCAGCAGGAATAGTAATCTTTTCATAAGGCTGTTTTTGTTATGATAGTTATATGGGATGACTCGTTGCATCTAAATAAAAAATCCTTCACTACAGCTTGCGAAGGATACAGCACCGCGGGAGTCTTGTCTCATTTGATTTTTTCATAGCTATGATTCACACCATCTGCCAGCAAACAACTGTTTGTGTTCAGTTGTAAAGCGTCGCCGGAAAACTCAAGGATTGAACTGTTATCCAAGCCTCCGTCCGAAAATTTTATGAACATTACATCACTGCTGTAACACGTGTTTCCTTTCGTAGTCGTATAGGTTCCGCTGCTGGTTGTAGTATCGCCGTCAATAATATCGGTGCGGGTGTATTGATGGCTGCCAGAGAAGCGAATTGTATTGCCGTTGCCGGCAGGGTAGGTGATGAACATGCTTGAATAGCCACCGCCTGCGGTTCTTAATTCCCACGTGCCGTTCAATTTGTTTTGCAACTCATTCTCGGAATCTTTTTTACAACCCGACAGATACATTACAGCCATAAGAAAAAGGAATGGTAACCTTTGCATACAATAGCATTTGTTTTTCTGATGATGATAGAAACGGTTTCGTTGCTTTCGATAAATAAAAATCCTTCGCAGTTTTTGAGAAGGATTTTTATCAATCATCAATCTTATTTACTCCACTTCACACCCGCGCTTTTCACATCTCTCGAGTTGCCACCGATATGTATTACAAAATCACCCGGCTCCCAATTATATTTCAGGTCGGTGTTGTAAAAACTTAAGTCTTTGGTAGTAATGACAAACGATACTTGTTTGCTCTCCCCGCTGTTCAGCATTACTTTTTGAAAGCCTTTCAATTCCTGCACCGGGCGGGATATAGTAGCCGCCGGATCGCTGATGTATAACTGCACCGTTTCTTCACCTGCCACACTGCTGTTGTTAGTAACGGTTACGGTAGCATTCAACAATCCGTTGCCGCTGACCGATGTTTTATCCAGTGTAATATCGCTGTAAGAAAAATTGCTGTAGCTTAAGCCATAGCCAAACGGATATAACGGGTCGTTGGACGCATCTAAATAATCCGATTTGAACTTTGGCGAATCACCTTCATGAAACGGTCTGCCGGTGTTCTTATGGTTATAATAGATGGGTATTTGTCCCACATTTCTGGGAAAAGTCATGGTTAGTTTTCCTGAAGGATTATAGTTGCCAAATAACACATCGGCCACTGCGTTGCCTGCTTCCGTTCCGGGAAACCAGGCTTCTAAAATGGCTGTTGCATTCTGGTCTTCATAAGGCAAGGTCATAGGTCTTCCACTCATAAGCACCACAACAACAGGTTTGCCGGCAGCAATCAGCGCTTCTAACAATTTATGCTGACTTGGTTGCAAAGCAATGTCCGTCATGCTGCTCGATTCGCCGGTCATGTCTGCGGCTTCACCCAGCACGGCAACGGTTACGTCTGTGTTTTTGGCTAAGTTCACGGCTTCGTCCAGCATTTCCTGCGGTGTTCTTTTGTCAATATCTATCTCATTGCCAAAGGCGTTTACATGTTTGGCAAACGTGGTGTCATCAGAGAGATTACAACCTTTTGCATACAAGATATTCACGCCGCTGCCACCTACGTTTTTTATGCCTGTGGCAATGCTCACCGATTGATTAAAATCGCCTGATACCGCCCAGGTTCCCAACATGTTGCGCTGGCTTTGGGCAAGTGGTCCGACTACTGCAATCGTACCGCTCCGCTTTAGCGGCAATGCATTGTTGCTATTCTTCAGCAACACGCAGCTATGAGCCGCTATCGTTCTGGCAAACACACGGTTCTCGGGTGTCATCACATCGGTAGCTGCCCGCTTTTCGTCCAGGTATTTATAGGGGTTGTCAAACAAGCCCATCTTATACTTCGCTTCCAATATCCTGCGACATGCTGCATCAATTTGCTGCTGTGTTGTTTTGCCTTCCTGCAGAGATTTTTTGAGTGTAGTTAAAAAGCCTTCGCTCACCATGTCCTGATCCAGACCTGCGTTCAAAGCCAGGGCTGATACGGTTTGCAGATCGCCCATGCCATGGTTAATCATTTCGCTTACGGCTGTATAATCCGACACTACAAAACCTTTGAAACCCCATTGTTTGCGAAGCAGATCGGTAAGCAGCCATTTGTTGCCCGTAGCCGGCACACCATCTACCACATTGAACGAACTCATCACGCTGCCAACGCCCGCATCAATGGCGGCTTTGTAAGGTGGCAGGTATTCTTCATACATGCGGATGCGGCTCATGTCAACGGTGTTGTAATCACGTCCACCTTCGGCAGCTCCATATAGCGCAAAGTGCTTTACGCAAGCCATCAGTTTGGTTACACTGTCATAGTTTTTTCCCTGGTAGCCATGCACCATCGCAGCGGCTATCTTGCCACCGAGATATGGGTCTTCGCCGCTGCCTTCTGCCACGCGTCCCCAGCGCGGGTCGCGGGCAATATCCACCATAGGTGAGTAAGCCCAGTTCAAGCCTTCTGCGGTTCCTTCTCTGGCGGCAATAGCTGCGCTTTGTTCTATCAGTGTAGTATCCCAACTGGCTGACATGCCCAGTGGTATAGGGAAGATGGTGCGATGACCATGAATGATATCCAGCCCGAAAAATAAGGGAATATGTAGCCGCGAATTTTTCACCGCAATATCCTGTGCCTGCCTGATTTTATCGGCACCGGTGATGCCGAACAAACCGCCGACATTTCCCGCTCTTATCTTGGTGTCCACATCACTGCTGACTACAGAACCAGTTACTGCGCCGCCGGGTGTTACCAGATTTAGTTGACCTATTTTTTCATCGAGCGTCATTTTGCTCATCAGGTTCGTAATGAAGACGTTCATCTTCGCATTAGGCGATGTGTTGGCTTTGCCCGGTGCAGATGTTCTGGTTTGCGCAAATAGTTGTCCTGCCACACAGCCGAAAGCCAGCAGCAGTAGGTTTTTGATTTTCATAATAAAACAATTGTTAGATGGCAAATGTAATAAGCCCGGGTAAGAATACTTTTTGAATATTGGGACTCATCTGTTCCTCCGGTTCTATGTGCTGCAGAGCATCGGTAATCTGTAATAGGAAACATATTTATAAGGTTGGCAACCCTGTTAAGCATCGTTTATCCGCAATCATTCCAGCGGAAGCGTAAAATAAAAGGTGCTGCCCCGGTTTACTTCGCTGTCCACCCATATTTTACCACCGTGCCGCTCCACAATTTCGGCACACAGGTATAGCCCGATTCCAAAGCCACTGATGTTGTGAGTGAGATTATTTTGCACCCGGTAGAAACGGGTGAACAATTTATGGAGGTCTTGCCGGTGCAAGCCAATGCCTTCGTCGCGCACGCCTGTTTCAATGCTGCCTTCTATCTGCCGGCACCAAATATGAATGTGTTTTCCCCGATCGGAATATTTGATGGCATTGCTGATGAGGTTCGACACTACATTGCCGATTTTTATTCGGTCGGCATACACTTTTAGCGGCAACCCCGGATGAAAAACAATAGGGTGAGTGGTGGTTGTCAGCGTGGTTTCGTCAATTACTTCCCGGATTAAATCCGGCAGCACAAATACCTCTTTATTCAAAACAATTTTACCCGCTTCTAAGCGTGATAAATTTAAAAAACCATCCACCAGCGAACGCATCCGCACCAATTGCGCTTCGGTTTTTTCCAGAGCACGGGCTTCCCATTCGCTTCTGCCCGGCTGCTCTCTCCCTTTCAGCATTTGTATATAGGCAGTGATGGTGGTCAGCGGTGTTTTCAACTCGTGGCTCACCATGCCCACAAACGTGTTTTTCCGTTCTTCATCCCGCTTGCTATCGGTAATGTCCAGCACCGACCCGATAAAGCGAACCGCCTCGTTTTTTTCATTAAAAAACACTTTGCCTTTAGCACGCACCCACCGGATTTTTCCATCCTCGAAGCCCACAGTGCGATACTCTACATCGTAGTCGCCGTTGCTGATTTCTTTGATAAACAAGTTGTCTATCAGTCTACCGATGCGATCTTTGTCTTCGGGGTGGAGTCCTGGCAGGAAATCATGTTCGTAACTAACGGGGCCATCGTGTGAAATGCCAAACAGCTCGCGGCAACGGGTATCCCACTCCATCGTGCCGAGTTTTAAATCCATGTCGAACATGCCCAGTGCAGCGGCTTCTTTCGACAGCCGGATTTGCTCATACGCTTCTTCCAGTTGCCGAAGTCCGGCAGCCACGGCTTCGGCGGCGTTGGTTTCGTTGGTAATGTCTTCCACCGTGCCAGCAAACTGAACTGCTCTTCCCCCCTCATTATATTTTATTTTGCCTCGAGAATGCACATGGCGCGGCTGCGGATTTTTAGGATGAACTAAAGAGTACGTCATTGTTATCACCCCATCGGCAGGAACGGCAAACAATTGCTTCACTTCGGCGGTAACGCGCTCGCGGTCCCATTCTGCCACAGCTTTTATCATGTTCTCTACCGTTGCCTCACTTTCGTTCGCCACGCCATACCAGTCCATCATCTGCCGGTTACACACTACTTTCTGCGTGGTCATGTCTATGTCGAAGGTACCCAGCTCGGCAGCTTCTATCACGCCTTCCAGTTCTTCTTTTGTTTTTTTCAGCTCTTCATTGGCTACTACTATTTTCGAGGTTTCGGTGCATACCACCAGCACGCCTGCCGGCTTTGCTGCTTCACCTATTATGGCACTGTAGCAAAACGTCCAGTAAGCATCTTCCCATCTGCCGCCGCGAAAGACGGGCGAGAATTCATTTTCCTTCATTACTGCTTTGCCGGTGTTCAGTATGTGGCGAAGCGTTGGCTCAATGAGGACCCAGGTTTCGGGCGGCCAACTTTCCCGACCTCGCTGCCCCAGGGCCAGCGGGTGGCGACCGCTATCGCCCAGCGTGGGGATGTAGGCATCGTTATAAAACTGGATGCCTTCTTCGCCCCAGTATAAAAACATTGGGCAGCAGGAGTGCAGCATCAGGCTGAGCGTATGTTGCAGCGAAGGTGGCCATGTTTGCGGCGCGCCCAGTGGTGTGTGGCACCAATCGTGTTGGGTGATGCAAACCGCCATGTCGCTATTTTGATGCAGAAAGGGAAGGGTAGCCGGAGACGCTTCTTGATCCTTCATAAGCTGCAGAACATTTGGGGGCAATTTACAGCAAGGGTTTTGGTTTCAAAATGTGTGGGCGAATTTTAAAAAAAAGAAACGGGTGGGTTGAGGAAGATGTGAACTACTGTGTTTTTGTTTTCAAAGAGTTGAAGGAAAAATAAGAGTCGTCACAGGTTTCTGACCCGGAAGGGGCTTTTGACAATATAGAAAATAGGAAACTGCATTGTCGAACATAAACACCATCTTACGTGTATTAATGTTATCGAATTCCTTAACCTAGACTTCTTTCTTAGAAGATATATAACCATGCTGCACCTGATATTTCTCGCTGCCGCCGTATTTCAACACAAAGTGAAATTGAATAAGTAAAGAGAAGCAAACTTCTTTCACATACGTTACTTCTTAAGTGCACGATATACCACATCCAGCATATTTCTTCGCACACTTAGTTTGCTTAACAGAGCATTGGCGCCGCCATCTGGACAAACACGGTTCGATAGAAAAATGAATAATAAATTTTCTTTCGGGTCTGCCCACACACAAGTGCCGGTATAGCCTGTGTGTCCAAAAGTTTCGGGCGAGGCATAGATGGAGGGATACGGGTCTTTGTTCGTTGCATTGTCTTTCTCCGGTTTGTCAAAACCATACCCGCGGCGGCTGATGTTGCTATGATAAGAAGTGAAAAGATGTACGGTGGCTGAATCGAAATAGGGCTTGCCATTCCATTCGCCGCCATTCAGCAGCATGAGATACAACTTGGCTAAATCGTAGGCATTGCTGAACAGTCCGGCATGACCCGCCACGCCACCAAACATAGCAGCACCCGGATCGTGCACATCGCCACGCAGTAATTGCATGCGAAAACTCTTTTCTTTTTCGGTGGGTGCAATGTCTGTTATCGAAACAAAATGTTCTCTTGGATTAAAGGTGGTAGAAAACATTTCGAGCGGTTTGTAGAACTGTTTATCTACATATTCATCCAGACTTTCGCCGGTAACTTGCTCTATTATCATACCCAGGAAAATAAAGTCGTTGTCGCTGTAGACGTACTTGCCAAAAGGGAGCAGCGGACTGTCCCTCATCCTTTTTTTCATCGTGTCTTCCCAATCGTTTCGCAGGTACATGTTGTCGGCTACGCGAACGGAGAAGGTATCGTCTTTTACTGTTTTGTAAAAGCCGGGTAAAGGCAAGCCGGTATTGGCATCGATGGTTTCTTTGTAAAAGAAAATATCGGCGAGCAAGCCTGCCTGGTGCAGCAAAATATCTTTGATTCGCAACGTGTCTTTATTCGTGCCCTTTATCCAGGGCAGATAGGTGCTGAGCGCGCTGTCTAAGCTCAGTTTGTTTTCTTCGTATAACCGCATTATGGCTACGGTGGTTGCCGATACTTTGGTAACAGAGGCAAGGTCGTAGACCGTGGCAGGCTGAATGGGTTCCAGCTTATCGTAGTTTAAGAAGCCGAATGTTTTATAGTAAACCACTTTGCCGTTGCGAGCTACCAACACCTGGCAACCCGGAAAGGCGTGGGCGGTGATGGCATTGTTGGCAATGACTGAGAGGCTGTCTAATTGCTGTGCATCCATATCTTCTGAATCGGGCGTTTGCGTGGTATATCTGCCAGAGAGCGTATCGTTTTGGGCAGCCGCGCAGGAAGTGATTGAGAACAGAAGAAGCAGAATGATTGTGTATTTCATGAATGCGATGGATGAGGAATAAAGTTGCGGTTGAATTGTTGTTTGAACAAGAAATGTTTTGAAGGTAGTTGGAGGTTAGGAGGGAGAGCTGAATCAAAGAGGCTGAGAGGGTTCCAAACCCTCTCAGCCTCTTTGATGAACTGTAACTGCCCTTTTTTACATCCACACTTGTATGCCTGCAAAATAGTTGCGTTTAGGTGCAGGGTTGTAATAACGTCCGCCAAAAGCATTGATGTCGTTGCCGAGGCTATAGGTTTCGTTGAATAAATTATCGCCGCCGATGAAGACATTGTAACGAAACCGGTGACTGTCGTTTTGAAATCCAATTTTGCCTTGCAATAAATGATAAGGCTTGGCATAAGCCGTGGCGGCGTCGTTGAGCGACAGTTTGGAAACGGTGTTGAAGATAACGTTTGCATACACACCGGTCTTGCTGTCTGCTTCGAACGTGGTGACATTGATGGTGCGCGGCACACCAGTGAGCCAGTTGCCACTGTAATCGCTGTTATCGATGATGTAAGAAGTGAAATGATAGGGTTGATAAGCGAAACTATTGGCAACCGACAAGGAGGTAATGAATGCATGCTGTGATTGAACCAAAAAGCCTTTGAGCCAGACCTCAATACCCTGCTGTTTTGTTTTGCCGGCATTTACATAATACTCAGGAACCGTATCGGTGCTGCGTTTAACGATAGCGCTGCGAAGCCCGAAGGAATATACTGATGCATCGAACAGCAGCCGGTTGCTCAGAACGCTTCCTTTGAGGCCGGCTTCGTAGTTCCAGCCATATTCGGTTTGCAGGCTGTCGTTGAAGCCGCCGTTGGAAGGATGCAACTCTGCAATTGTGGGCGGCGAAAAGCCTTTGGCAGTTACTGCATACACATTGATGTTTCCAAAGAGCTTATACAAGGTGCTGAAGCGCGGCGCGAGAAGATGATGGGTATTGCTTTTTTGAAAACTGTGCAAAGCTGAATCTGCCGGGCGGCGATAACGGATGATTTGCTGGTTATCGCTAAGTCCTGCCTGCAAGGTGAGACGCTGGTTGAATTCGAAATTTATCTGCGTGAACAAAGCGTATTGCGTAGCATATAATTCATCCTGAAACTGCACGCTTCCTTTGCGCCCCGAATCGTTGTTGTAGTCGTCTATGTAAGAATGATTGCGCAGCCACTCGGCACCGGCGAGCCATTTAAAAGAAATTGCTTTTGTGTCTGTATGATAGGAGAAAGTAGTTCTGCCGCCGAGGTTGTTTTCGTCTCTCAACTCGTAGTTGGTAGTAAATGGATTTTTAAAGCCGGTATGGTTAGCCGTTATTGTGGTAACGTTATTGAAATGTTGACTTAAATCGGAAGTAAGGCTAACGCCGCCAAAAATGGTTTTGTTGTAAACGGCATTGCGCTGTACCACTGCTCTTGGATAAGCTGTTGTATCTGAGTATAATTGTTTAAGCGTAAGCCCGCCGGGTGTTTGATAATAGAGGTCGGAATAAAAGGCTAAAAAGTTCAGTTTTTCTTTAGCAGAGATCTGCCAGTTCCCATCCCATTTTATCGCGTCTTTGCGCATGGCAGAATGGTCGCGGTAGCCATCGCTTTGCTGATGCACCTGCTGAATGCCGGTTTGAAAATTTTTGGATGCGTGTGAGTAAACTGCGGTTTCGTTAAACAAGCCGTACGAGCCGCCTAATAAAGAGCCAGACAACCCGTTTTTTGTGGTATAATTGCCCGAATGGAGAATAACGGCACCACCCGTATTCGCGCCATATAAACTGCTGGCAGGACCTTTAATCACTTCGGCGGATTGCACTTGGCTGATATCAATCAACTGAAGATACGTATTGCCGCCGCCATCCGTTAAAGGAATATCATTCCAATAAATTTTTACGTTGCGAATACCAAACGGTGAGCGCAATAAACTGCCACGGATAGACAAGCGATAACTACCCGGCGACCGTTCTTCCATGCGCACGCCGGCAATGGTATTGAAGACGGGAACCAGCGATACGTTGTTGAGTAATTGGAACTGCTTCCGGTTGATCACTGCAACGGCAGCCGGCGCATCCTCCCAGCGGCTTTGCAGGCTGAAAGCGGTAATAGTTACGTCTTCGAGTGTATTGATTTTAGAAGAATCATTTTTGGTTGAAAGCCTTACTGTATCCCAATTTTGAGCTGTACTATATAACGAAATAAAAACACCGAATACCAAAAACATCGCTGCGATAACATACTTCATACTCAACGGCTCAATATATTCTGTAATAAGGAAAGATAACGCATTTGGTTGTGTTCAACAGAATAATATTTTGCTGCAACCGCTTTGTTTTTTCCGCCCGCTTCTTTATAGAACAGCTGGTTTTGGATCATGGTTGAAAGACAGGAATACCACTCAAATGAGGTGGTAGCAAAAAGATTCTCTCCGCCACGGTTGATTTTGATATTTGCTTCTACAGGAGTTGATATAGTAGGCAATCCGCAAGCCATGTACTGAATCAACTTAAAGCCACACTTGCCCTTGGCAAACGGTTCGTTGGGCAATGGCATAATGCCGACGTTGCAGGTTTTCAATAAAGCTACTTCGGTATCTTGCCGCCAGGGATGATTGATATAGCGCAAGCCTTCTAATTTTATTTCCAATTTTCTGTCGAATCCTATTAATACCAGCTTGATGTTGTAAAGTTCCTGCAACTGCAACAGGCAATCTTTTACCAGTAAAACAAAAGAGCTTGTTGTTGCAGAGCCAATCCATCCGATGCGAAACATTTTTTGTTCTATATCCGGCAGTTTTGCAGGCAAAATGGTTAAATACTTCTGTACAGAAACGGATGTTGGAATTTCTATCACTTCCTTCGCAAAGGGCAGCATCCAGCGGGTAAGATACGGGCTGCCGGTAATAACGATATCTGTTATTGCAGCCAGCTTTTGTATTTTATCGCCACACCATTTTCTTATCCACGCTTTTTTGCTCTTATCATAGTTGTGAAACACGGCATCATCATAGTCAATGATGATGCCGTGTTTCCTTTTCCGCAGCAACCATTTTTCAACCGCAAAAGGCAAGTAGGGAAATAGCTCGTATTCTATATAAACGATATCGTACTTAACAATAAAAAGCAGCTGGAAGAATCGCCTGATATAGCCATAAATTAGAAGATGCAACGGTTTTAATCCGGTGCGGTAGAACCAGCGCAGATAAGCAGAAGGAAACAATGGATAAGATGTTATTGTGAAACCATTTTCTTCGAGGTAAGCATAATAAGCATAACTGCGATAACGGCTGCTAGGTCCAGCCATTGTGTGTTTGGTAAAATAGGCGATGCTTTTTTTAAGTTCCATCCGCTTTTACAAAAATAAATCCCGATGCTGTAACATCGGGATTGTTATCATTAAAGATTGGTTCTCTGTCTGTCTCTTTTATTTCTTCATATACATCACTTCCTTCACCAGATTCACGGTTCTTGGCACATCGGGCAAATAAGCCGCGGCAAGGTTAGGCGCGTAGTGCATAGGCGCATCGGCAGCCGTTATGCGACGGATAGGTGCATCCAGATAATCGAAGCCTTCTTTCTGTATGCGATACGCAACCTCGGAAGAGACCGAGCACATGGGCCATTGCTCTTCTACAATTACCAAGCGGTTGGTTTTCTGTACGCTTTGCAGAACGGTCATCCAGTCGAGCGGGCGGATGCTTCGAAGATCTATTACTTCTGCACTTATGCCTTCTTTTTCCAGCTCGGCAGCCGAAGCGAGCGCTACCTTCACCATTTTATTATAAGAAACAATAGTTACGTCTTTGCCTTCGCGTTTTACATCAGCTTTTCCCAATGGTATGTAATACTCTTCCTCCGGCACTTCGCTTTTATCGCCGTAAGCTACTTCGGCTTCCATAAACATCACGGGGTCTTCTTCATAGCGAATCGCTTGCTTCATCAGCCCTTTAGCATCATAGCCATTGGAAGGCGAAACCACTTTTAAACCTGGTATGTTGGCCAGATAGCTTTCGTATGCTGTGGAGTGCTGCGCACCGAGCTGACCAGCACTTCCGTTGGGTCCGCGAAACACAATGGGGCAACCGATTTGCCCACCGCTCATCGCCAGCATTTTTGAGGCGGTATTAATAATCTGGTCAAGTGCCAGCACTGCAAAGTTCCAGGTCATGAACTCAACAATGGGGCGTAGACCGTTTTGTGCAGCGCCTACGGCTATTGCCGCAAAGCCCAATTCTGTAATCGGTGTATCAATCACGCGCTTGTCGCCAAACTCAGCCAGCATACCCTGACTCACTTTGTAAGCGCCGTTGTATTCCGCCACTTCTTCACCCATCAGGAACACGCGGTCATCGCGTCTCATTTCCTCGCTCATAGCTTCACGAAGCGCTTCACGGTAAGCAATTTGTCGCATAAATATGTAGTGTGTTGTTTGTAAAAAAGACGGGCAAAAATAGAGGTTTATCGGGTAGAAAAATCAGCGATGAAAAGGTATAAGATGTAAGGTAAAAGGCACAGTGGAGTTGAAGCGATATCTGTCTTATGAACCTACTTCTCTACACCTTATGCCTTCTACCTTTAAATATCTTTATTTTACACCCGTGAAATGGGAAGATTGGCTGCTGGCTTTTATTCTGATTGTTGCAATGAAGCTAAGTGTGTTTGCAAAAAAGCTGACACCGGTTGCGGCGCTCACCGGCGGTGTTCTTGGGGTGTGTGTTTACGTAGGTGCCGGATTTACCGGGATTGCTTTACTGGCATCTTTTTTTATACTTGGCACAGCAGCTACCTCGTGGCAACGAAAAATAAAACAGGTCTTACATATTGAAGAAAACAACAGCGGGCAGCGAAAGTGGAGCCAGGTGGTTGCCAATGCTGGCGTTGCAGCTTTGTTAGGGCTGTTCATTTATTTCTTTCCGCAACACCAGCTGGTACTGCAACTGATGATGGCGGCATCATTCTCATCCGCCACGGCGGATACTTTGTCTTCTGAACTGGGGAATGTATATGGCAAACGCTTTTATAATATTCTTTCGTTTACAAAAGACGAGCGCGGGCGGGATGGTGTTGTTTCTCTGGAAGGCACGCTGGCGGGTGTAACAGGCAGTGTTGTGATTGCCTTGATAGCAATATGGGGTTTCGGATGGCATGGCGCTTGGTTCCTCATTGTTGTCCTTGCAGGAACAGTCGGTAATCTTTCTGATTCGGTGCTGGGCGCGGCTTTCGAGCGGAAAGCGCTTTTGCAAAATGATGCGGTTAACTTTTTGAATACTTTAGTAGGCGCATTAATCGCTTTACTGTGTTATCTTCTCTAATGACAACTGCCGGGTTACAATTATTGATAAAGACTTCCTGATCCTTCTTTTCTTTGCCGCTTTGTGTTTCGCAAAAATTCATTTATGAAAAAGATTCTTTTTATAGACCGAGACGGTACTCTCATCAACGAAGCGCCACCTACTTACCAGATAGACGGTTTTGAAAAACTTACCTTCTATCCCGATATGTTCACTTACATGCGCCGTATTGCTTCGGAGTTTGATTATGAGTTGGTCATGGTCAGCAACCAGGATGGTTTGGGCACGCCGCCCTTTCCTGAAGATACATTTTGGCCGGTGCAGAATTTTATTATGCAGAGTTTAGAGAATGAGGCGATTCATTTTACGCAATGTTACTTCGACAGAACTTTTGCCAAAGACAATGCACCTACCCGAAAACCCAACACAGGCATGTTAACGCAATATCTGAACAATTCCGATTATGATATACCTAACAGCTATGTGATTGGCGACCGAATCACCGATATGCAACTTGCAAAAAACCTTGGCTGCAAAGGTATTTGGCTGAATAATGATCCGAACCTTGGCGGTACCGAGATACAGGATTCGCGCGCTGCTCTGCAAACCGTGATTGCATTGGAAACACAGCAATGGAGCGACATTTATCATTACCTAAAAAACGATGCAAGGCGGGTAAAACATGAACGCAACACCAACGAAACAAAGATTGCCATTGAGTTGAATATAGATGGCTCAGGCAAGGCTGAAATCAACACCGGTATTGGTTTTTTTAATCATATGCTCGATCAGTTGGCGCGCCACGGTAAGATGGATTTAACCATCCATGTGCAAGGCGATCTGCACATAGATGAGCACCACACTATAGAAGATACTGCTATTGCGTTGGGCGAAGCATTTGCTATCGCATTGAAAGACAAGCGCGGCATGGAACGCTATGGTTTTGCGCTACCCATGGATGATGCTGAAGCTAAAGTGCTGATTGATTTTGGCGGCAGAAGCTGGCTGGTCTGGAACGCTGAATTTGTCCGCGAAAAAGTAGGAGAAATGCCCACCGAAATGTTCTATCATTTTTTTAAATCCTTTTCCGATGCTGCCAAATGCAATCTGAATATTGAGTGCAAAGGCAGCAACGAACATCATAAAATAGAAGCTATTTTTAAAGCTTTTGCCAAAGCAGTGCGTGCCGCAGTAAAGCGTGACCCGATGAATAATGAACTGCCAAGTACTAAAGGGGTTTTATAAGCGCGATTAAAGAAGCATAATAAAAAAGAAGTAATAAAGAAGATTCAAATAAATCTTACGCAAATCAGGTCATTATACTTTCGCTCTCTTATTTTTGCAGCGCAATTACAAACCGTATGATAGACGATATACAGGAAATAAAAGATAAGGACTTTAAATATAACTGGGTTGCTTCGTCCCGTTTCTTATTCTATGTGGTCGTGTTTTGCCTCGTGTCTTGGTCGCTCGGTGGCTGCTATAAATTATATACGCATCGCTGGAAAGGCAAGCCCGAATTGGAAATACCTGGTAATACGCTTTACACACCGGAGTATAAAGATAAATAAAATCTGCCCGAAAATTTTGCAGTCTAAGGCGGATGACTATTTTTGCAGCCCCAAAACGTTCTTATCAATTGCAATACAGGCGGAAGTAGCTCATTTGGTAGAGCACGACCTTGCCAAGGTCGGGGTAGCCGGTTCGAGCCCGGTCTTCCGCTCCATAAAATCCCGCTTCTATTTGAGTGGGATTTTTTTTGAAGTACATCATCAGCTCCGGTGGTGAAACTGGTAAAGCCTTGGTGGTGGAACTGGTAGACACGCAGGACTTAAAATCCTGTTCGCCGCAACGCGAGTGCGGGTTCGATTCCCGCCTGAGGCACACACAAAAAAGCCGTTACATTGATAACGGTTTTTTTATTTCCTAAATGGATCAAGAATAAATCGAATTTTCCAGATGGTTCATATTAGAACACCATTACATTCTGGGTGTCGTCATACTTTCAGTTGCTAAAAAGCTATTATGTGCGGCTCAGCAAAATCGGTACTGATTTACTTTTTCTATCATCTTTCAAACCTCATTTTCCTGTTTGAAATAACCTTATCATTTTAAGTGTATTTTTCATTTTTTTACATCTTCTGGCTCAATTTTGGCTAAGAGCGCGCAACTTGTTGCTTATATTTTTTCGGGGTTCAATCATTGATTTTACAAAGCAGGTAATTTTAGAAAACAGATTGTTTACAAAAGCAATCTAACCAAAACGATAGTCTTATCTATCACTTTTTTGCGGTGGAATCTATATCATGAAAATGGATTGTCTTTCTTCTGTGGCAACTATTGTCATTGCTGTTTATTTTTCTTTTTGTTTCCGGCACCGGCATTATTACCGGTTCTGGCAATCCTCTGTTGTTTTCTCCGCAAAACGGCTGTGGATAAGGCATTGCTCTTATTCTTAATCGCTGGCTTTTATCTTTTTTTAATCACTTATTAATCAAATTTTCATCAGCTAACACACATACTTGTATGGACTTTGTAGTTACTTTGCAGTATCCAATTTTATTAACAAGGTTGTCCATAGGGCGATCAAAAATTTTAAAATCCAATATCATGAAAAGAAGTAAAATCTTCATTATGGCAGCTATTGCCATCACTTTCGCAAGCTGTACTAAGGAACTTGTAACCGATGATCTTCAGTCAGTGTCAGAGAAAAGCTCAGGTTCATTAACTTCTGCAACCACAACGTCTGTCACTAAGCTTTCTCTTTCCAAAACAAGCATGAATTACGGCGCCTGGATCCTTTCTCCTTATGAAAGTACTGACACCGCATCGTATGGGTTTATTACTGATGTGGCCGGTAGTTTGGGATTAACCTGTATTCGCGACATCACTCCAGTTCCGGGCACAAAAAAAGTAAAGACACTTACTTCCCAGTACAATGTTTTGCTTAATTTTTTAACCAGCAATCCGAAGCCAATGTTGTTTCGTACCGATACAGTTGCCTATAAGAATGATCTTGAAGGCACCTTGGCGTCGCTGAACAATTATCCGGCGCTGGCAATCATCGAAAACGAAGAGTCGAACAAAGGCTACTACAGCAGTGCGGCGCTGGATTACATCAAACAGTTAAAAGCTGCCATCACCGTTATGCATTCGCACGGCATACCTGTAACCAATGGCGGTCTTACTTCTTTGGGTTTAAAGTACCTTACTTATCAGGATTATATGAACCGGGGCATGACCACGCAAGCAAACGATTATAAGAAGCGTATGCACTTAGCTATCAACAATGCCGATACAAAAGAACGAGGCGCTTACGAAAGTGTTCTCATCAGTAATTACGCTACTATGAACCTGGATTACGTAAACTTCCACTGGCGTTCGCAAGTGCCGGAAGATGCACAGGGTCTGGGTGAAACCATAGATTATCTAAAAAGAGCGACCGGCAAAACCGTTATCACTACCGAAATTGGTCAATATGACAAGGACCCGGCAACGCTGACAGCTACGGTGCAGATGTGTAAAAACTATAACTTCCCTTACATCATCTGGTACAGTGGCGAGCAGGATGGCAGATCTTTCCCACTGCAATACCATGATGAATCGTTAACGTCAACCGGTGTTACTTATAAAGGTATGGCGGCTGTGAAATAAGCTAAATGATAAACAGCCAGCTGTTGATACCTCTTATAAAAACTTGCAGATGCGCTGAAGTGATAACCTTATTTCAGCGCATTTTTTATGGTTTCCAAAACATCAAGATGCTTTTATCAAAGGCTTTCCTGCCATTGTTTTCATAAAATAATTCATCCGCTTAATTCCTCATTTTCATTTAACAAACACTTTTCATTAATCCCTCTAATTTGCCGCCCTTACCTGCTACTGCTTATCAGAAATCAATTGGCTTTCAACAGGTATCAACAACAAACAAACCACCGGAGGGATGCGCCACGTGTACAGATTTTTTACGCTTCTTATTCTACTGACTGGCTTTGCGGCGAAACCTCTTTTGGCGCAGCAGTTTCCTTCTCAGGATACAACGATTACTCCTTCTGACGGCGATACGTCGTCAGTTACTTCGGTAGCTGCCGATCTGATGAATATTTATAATCAGCGCACGCCCAAAAAATATAAAATTGCCAGCATCACTGTGACCGGTAACCGCTATTTCGATCAGGCTTTGCTGGTGTCGATCTCAACGCTTACGGTAGGCGAAGAAGTGGTGATACCCGGCGGTGATAATTTTGCCAAAGCCATACAGAAATTATGGTCGCAGAACTATTTTAGCGATGTTGAAATTTACATTACCAAGCTCGAAGGCGATAAGATAGATGTGGAGATTGCCGTGCAGGAACGCCCGCGTTTGGCCGACTTTAAATTTGCTGGCGCAAAGAAAGCGGAAGAAGATGATTTAAAGACAAAAACAGGGTTGGTAAAAGGTAGGGTGATTACAGAGAACATGAAGCGCACTGCCATAGATGCCATTAATAAATACTACTCTGAAAAAGGCTACCGCGGCATTACGGTTGATATAAAGGCAAAACAGGATTCGGCGCTGGTTAATTCGCAGGTGCTGACGTTTGATGTAGATAAAGGACAGAAAGTAAAGATCAGCGATATTTTCTTTTTTGATAATACAGTAGAAGATGCCAAGCTGAAAAAGCAGATGAAAGGCACGAAGGAAATGATGCGGCTTACCTTGTTTCCACCAAAAGATTCTTCTATCCTGAATCCTAAGGTATATACATTTAAAGATTATGTGCATGATGAAGGTTATTTCTCGCCTTCCAGAACAGGCAAAGTGCTGAATCCTTATTTCCGTTTCAAACTATTTTCATCGGCTAAGTTCAACGAAAAAAAGTATAACGAAGACCGGGATAAACTGATTGATTATTACAACTCGCTCGGCTATCGTGATGCTGTGCTCACAAGCAGCCCTAATGCAATTACTTATAACAACAAAGGCAATATTGATATTTCCATTAAAGTAGCCGAAGGGCATAAATATTATTTTGGAAACATTGCCTGGAGTGGCAATACCAAGTATCCCGATTCATTGCTGACAGTGGTGCTGGGTATTAAAAAAGGTGATACGTATAACCTCGATTTGTTGAATAAGAAATTAGGTAAAACCTTGTCTCCGGAAGGTGGCGATATCAGTGGTTTGTACATGGATGATGGCTACCTTTTCTTTCGAACCGAAGTAACCGAAACGGCCGTTTATAACGATACCATTGACTTTGCCATTAAGCTGATAGAAGGTGCGCAGGCAAGATGGAAGAACGTTCGCATTTCGGGCAACGAAAAAACAAAGGAATATGTAATACGCCGTGAACTGAGAACTTTGCCGGGCGAGAAATTCAGCCGTTCGGATGTCATTCGTTCCACCCGTGAAATTGCCAACCTTGGTTTCTTTAATCAGGAGAAAATTAATCCGAATATTGTTCCCAATCAGGATGATGGAACGGTGGATGTAACCTGGGAAGTAGAAGAAAAATCAAGCGACCAGTTAGAACTGAGCGCCGGTTTCGGTGGTGGCATTGGTCTCACCGGTACATTGGGTGTTTCATTCAATAATTTCTCTATAAAAAATATTTTTCACAAAGAAGCCTGGGACCCGCTTCCGGTGGGCGACGGGCAAAAGCTGAGCATCCGTTTCCAGAGTAACGGCCGCGCTTACCGAAGCTATAATGTTTCGTTTACTGAGCCTTGGCTGGGCGGCAAAAAGCGAAATTCACTTACCGTTGCCTTTTACGATACCAAGTATTCCAACGGTTATAATTATTATACCGGACGATACGACCGTTCGTCGGATACGTCATTCTTCCGCACAACGGGCGCTTCTATTGGTTTGGGTAAGCAGTTGAAGTGGCCGGATGACTTCTTCTCTTTTACTACCACGCTCAACTATTCGCGCTATACACTGCATAATTATGCCATCAGCAGTTCATTAACGTTAAAGAACGGAACACCTTTCCAGGAAGGGTTCTCCAACAACGTCAATCTGCGTTTTGCTTTGCAGCGTTCTTCTGTTAGCGCACCTATATTTCCAACCAGTGGTTCTAATTTTTTATTGAGTTTGCAGCTCACTCCACCGTGGTCTGCCATCAACCCAAGCATTGTAACGGACAACAATCCTTACAAACTGATTGAATACCACAAATGGCGCTTTACCGGCGAGTGGTATGTGCCAATCGGGAAACCGCGCGGAGAAGACAAGAACCAGCAGTTTGTGCTGAAGGCTTCTGCTAAATATGGTTTCTTAGGTCGTTACAATAACAACCTTGAAATCTCTCCCTTTGAGCGCTTCCAGGTGGGCGATGCAGGATTAAGTAACAGCTATGCATTGCTGGGCTACGACATTATCTCTCAGAGAGGTTACCCGGTGTATGATAACTCGGATCCGAAAGTAAATCCCGACCAGCAGCAGGCTCCGCAATACTTTACCATCTTTAATAAATACACCTTGGAGTTGCGTTATCCGCTTAGTCTCAACCCGAGCAGCACCATTTACGGACTGGGTTTCTTTGAAGCGGCAAACGGCTGGTATAATTTTAAAGAATACAACCCATTCCAGTTGCGTCGGTCAGTAGGTTTGGGTATGAGATTTTATCTACCGATGTTTGGTTTGCTCGGCTTCGATTATGGAATTGGTCTTGACCGCTATCATTCCGGCGCTACGTTGAAGGATATTGGTCGCTTCACTTTCATGCTGGGCTACGAGCCGGATTAAGGTTTGAAAAAGAAAAGGTAAAGTAAGACAATGCAAATGCCTGAAAGTGGCAAACCCTTAACTTGCGGAAAAAACGAACGTCTATGAAAAAGATTCTTGCCCTTCTTATTGGTGTGATGATGCTAACGCTTAGTGTTTCAGCGCAGCGCTATGCCATCATCGATACCAAATACATTCTGGATAAAATGCCTGAATATAAAGATGCCGATACGAAGCTGCAACAAATCAGCGAGCAGTGGCAGAAAGACATTGATACACGACAGGCAGCATTGGATAAGATGTATAAAGACTACGATGCCGAGCAATACATGCTGAGCGATGAACTGAAGAAAAAGCGCGAAGATGAATTGTTCAACAAAGAGAAAGAAGTGCGCGACCTGCAAAAGAAACGCTTCGGCTACCAGGGCGATTTGTTCAGCGAGCGCCAGAAGTTGGTAAAGCCTATACAGGATAAAGTATATAATGCCGTGCAAAAGATTGCGGCAGCCCGCAGCTACGATTTTATATTAGACAAAAGCGAAGGCATCACGGTGATTTTTGCTGATCCTAAATTAGATAAAAGTGATGATGTGCTACACGAGTTAGGTATTAAAGGATAATCTCTTTTTACAAACAAAAACATAACAGAAACAACCGCGCAATAACAAGAAGTGCGCAGACAAAAGCAAAAAACAAAATGAAAAAAATGTTCTTCTCGCTGCTTTTTGTAGCAGCCTTAGGCAGTATGACAAACAAAGCGGCTGCACAGATGAAAGTTGGCGTATTTGATATTGAATATATGATGCAGGCAATGCCAGGGTGGTCATATGTAGACAGTATGACACAAATTTACCAACGTGACTCATTAGGTGCTGAGTATCAAATTTTGAACAGTGAGTATCAACGTCTTGACAGTACTTATAAAAAAGATTCTGCCGGCGGAAAATCACCTGCTGTATTGAAATACACTTCTGATCAGCGTCAGCAGATAGGTATTAAATTGGTTTATTGGCAACAATATGCGCAGCAGAAATCGCAAGAAAAAACACAGCAACTTTCACAGCCTTTGTATGAACAAGTGGCTACTGCTTATCAGAAAGTGCTGACTGCAAAAAAATATGCGATCATCTTAAAACCGCAAAGCTACGAGCGTGGCTTTCCCATAGACAACTTGTTTATCTCAGTGGCCAAGGAATTAAAGTTAACACAACTTCCACAGGAATTAATCTACTTAGGTGACGATCCTGATGCAGGCGCTGCGAAGCCAGCTACCGGTGCCACAAGACCTTCAACAGGTGCTACTAAGCCAAAGCCGTAACCGTTTGTTTCACAACGGTTGATTTTTATAAAGACGTAGAACCATCTTCGCACAACTGCGGAGGTGGTTTTTTTATTCGCTGAAGGCAGCAGTGCTATTCTTAAACAAATGTTTAATTAACCGACGATAAAGCCTTTTCTGCCCTTATAATCATGCTGCAACAGATGAAAAATCTTTCCCCTGAATTCCTTAGTATGCTTTTTGTAAAGAAGGAGAATCACTATGAGAACGGGCAGGCATTTTCTCTTTTTCACTTCCTTGTTGTTCTTCACCAGTTCCTTTGCTCAAACGAATATCCGCCGCGATTCTTCGCTGCAAACGGCAACTGTGGAGACCTGTGTGCAATATGCGCTGGAACATCAGCCTTTGTTGCAGCAGGCTTACATTGATCAAAAAATTGTGGACGAAGAAATCAGCAGCCGGCTGGCTGAATGGTATCCGCAGGTGAGTTTTTCGGGCAACTACCAGCATTACTTTAAATTGCCTTCGGCAGCACTTGGCGCCGATTCAACCGGCAAGCGGCAGATTATAACAACCGGTGTTCCCAATACTTCTACATTAGGTCTTTCCGCTACGCAGAATATTTTTAACCGGGATGTGTTGCTCGCTTCGCGCACTGCCAGCGATGTAAGGCAGCAGGTGCAACAAATAACTGACCAAAGCAAGATCGATCTGACGGTTGCAGTGAGCAAAGCTTTCTACGACATACTGGCTACTGAGCAACAAATTAGCTTGTTGGAAGACGACATTAACCGCCTCACACGTAGCCTGCAGGACGCTTACAACCAGTATAAAGGCGGACTCGTAGACAAGATAGATTACAAGCGCGCCACCATTGCCCTTAACAATAGCAAGGCGCAAAAAAGAACTTACGAAGAACAGCTGACAGCCAAGTACTCTTACCTGAAATACCTGATGGGCTACCCGCAGGGAAGTGGGTTTGCGGTGCAATACGACTCGCTGCAACTGGAGCGAGATGCGCAACTGGACACTTTGCAGCAACTGCAGGTAAAGAACCGCATCGAGTATCGCCTGCTGCAAACGCAGCGTAGTTTGCTTCGTTCTAATCTGCTTTATGAAAGACAGGGTTATTTGCCTACTGTATCGGCATTTGGCAACTACAACCTCGCCTATCTGAATGAAAAGTTTAAAGATTTGTACAACTATTCGTTTCCTAATTCTTATGCAGGTCTGTCAGTAAGCATCCCCATCTTTCAGGGTTTTAAAAGAATACACCTGGTGCGGGCTGCAAATCTTCAGTTACAGCGCAACGACTGGGACTTTATATCGCTGGAAGACAGCATTACCAATGAATACACAACAGCGCTTGCCAATTATAAAGCATCGCTGAATGATTATATTCTGCAGAAAGAAAACGTAAGTATTGCAAATGAAGTTTACAACACTGTGCAGCTTCAATACAAAGCAGGCATTAAGGCTTACTTGGAAGTGGTGGTGGCAGAGTCTGATCTGCGCAATGCACAGGTAAACTACACTAATTCGCTCTACAATCTGCTGACAAGCAAACTGGATGTAGAAAAAGCGCTTGGCGCGATACGATACTAAAAAACAGTCAATAGACGACGGTCGGCTGTTGACGATGGACAAACAACAAACGCATACAAACAACAATGAAATATATTTTTTCCGGATTAGTAGTTATCCTTCTCTCTGCCTGCGGTGGAAAGAAAGAGGACAGCCAAAAAAATCAGCCGCCGCCTGCCGTATCGGTAAGCGTAATGCGGGTAAAAGATACCCTGGCAGTGTATTACGATGAATATCCTGCTACCATCACACCGCTTAGTGAAATAGAAATCCGCGCACAGGTGTCGGGTTATGTTACTGGTATTTATTTTAAAGACGGCCAATACGTAACCAAAGGACAGAAACTATACACCATTGACCAGCAGCAATACCGCGGGCAATATGAACAAGCCGTTGCTAACCTCAATGTAGCCAGAGCGAACGAAGCGCGCGCCCAGCAGGATGCCGAACGCTACCAGCAACTTGCCGAGCAGGATGCTATTGCCCGGCAGGTGCTGGAGCATTCAGTTGCCGACCTGAACACTGCCAAAAGCCAGGTAGCGGCACAGCAGGCAAATGTGAGTGCCGTTGCCACCGGTTTAAAGTACAGTACTATTTATGCGCCGGTGAGCGGCACCATCGGCATCTCGCAGGTAAAGTTTGGTACGTCTGTATCGCCGGGCAGCACAGTGTTGAACACCGTGTCGAGCTACGATCCGATAGCGCTGGACTTTTCGATAGACCAGAAAGACCTGTTGCGCTTTCTTCGCCTGCAGAAGAAAGGAACCATGCCTGCCGACTCTGTCTTTACCATCAGCCTGCCTGATGGTTCTATGTATCCCGGCACAGGCAGCATTTACACCATAGACCGCGCCATTGATCCGCAAACCGGAACGATAAAAGTGCGGCTGACTTTTCCTAACAAGGATAACCTGCTGCGAGCGGGACTCACCTGCAACGCCCGCGTAAAGAACGACGATGCAAAGCAGACGCAGGTTTTGGTTCCTTACAAGGCGGTAACAGAGCAAATGGGCGAGTTTTCTGTATTTATAGTGGGCGACAGCAGCAAGGCAATGCAGAAGAAGGTAGTACTGGGCAGGAGAATTAATGAGTATGTGATTGTGAGATCGGGGCTGGAAGGCAATGAAACGGTGATAACAGACGGAATACAGCGCTTGCGTGAAGGTGCGAAGGTGAAAGTGGGCGGAGCTGATAGTACCGGTGCGATGCAGAAAGGGCAGGGTGCGGCTGGTGCCGATTCGGCAAAGAAGTAATTTAGTTTGATGTCAGATGTGGGATGTAGAATAAGAAGGATGCTTTAGAGAGAATGCGAAATGGGCGGAAAAAAGAGAAGGTCTCTTGGCTATAAAGATTGGTAAAGAGAAGGGAGAAGAGGGCATTCTCGTCATTTCGTAATTGTACTCGGCAATGCTTTAAAGTTCGATCCCTCTTACAAAGGCTTTAGCTTGTGGCGTCTTTAGCACCATGCGGAATTTGATGAATGTGTTTTATGTTCTTAGAATAACGAGAACACTTTACAAATAGTAGCTTGTTCAAATTATCGAGAGCAGATTCCGCACAAAACCTCCGCAGTCAACGTAAAACTGCCGCAAACGATCCAAACTCATTACCCTCAAAGCAAGACTTCAATGCAAGGAAAAGGTTTGAAGAAAATGAGAGAAAACCCTTAAAGAAAAAGAACACAAAAAAGAGAACAGGGCTATGATTGCAGATACTTTTATCAGAAGACCAGTAACGGCGATAGTAATTTCGGTAGTTATTATATTAGTAGGTACGATAGCGATACTCAACCTGCCCATCAGCCAGTACCCGGACATTACACCGCCTACTGTGCAGATACAGGCAAACTACACAGGCGCCGATGCGCAAACGGTGGAACAGACGGTGACCACGCCGATCGAAACACAGGTTAACGGTACGCCCGGCATGGATTACATCCAAAGCACGAGCACCAACGATGGTCGTTCGGCCATTACGGTATCGCTGAAGGTGGGAACGAACCCGGATATTGCCGCGCTTGATATACAGAACCGCGTGAGCATCGCCTCGCCGCAGATTCCTTCCGACGTAACGCGCCTTGGCATCACCACGCGCAAGCGCAACCCCAGTATCCTGATGCTGGTGGCAATGTATTCGCCTAATGGCACACACGGCGTTTCGTTCGTGGATAATTACACCAATATTTATGTGCAGGATGCACTGAAGCGAGTGAACGGCGTGGGCGACATCTTCACGCGTGCCGACGATTTCAGTATGCGCGTATGGCTCAATCCTGATAAGCTGGCACAGCTCGGAATTACCGCCAATGAAGTGGTAACTGCACTGCAGGAGCAGAACGTGCAGATTGCGGCTGGCTCTGTAGGCTCAGCGCCGCAGTTGTCTTCGCAAGCATTTGAATATACAGTGATGACCAACAGCCGCCTGAGCACAGAGGATCAGTTTAAAAACGTCATCATCCGTACCAACCCGCAGGATGGCTCGCTGGTATACCTGAGAGATGTGGCACGTGTGCAATTAGGCAAGTTCAGCTATGCAAGCAACTCTTTTGTAGATAAGAAGCGCGCCTCATATCTGCTTATCTTCCAGGCGCCGGGCAGCAATGCCATAGATGTGGCCAATGGCGTGCGCGACCAGATGGAGCAGCTTCGCAAATCGTTCCCGAAAGATATAGACTATGTAGTGCCTTTTGAAGCGGTAACGGTGGTGCAGGTGTCTATCGAGGAAGTGGTGCATACGCTGATCATCGCCCTGGTGCTGGTAACCATCGTAGTGTTCCTGTTTTTGCAGAACTGGCGCGCCACACTCATTCCTGTGCTGGCTATACCGGTGTCTATCATCGGCACCTTCGCTTTCTTTATTCCGCTTGGCTTTACCATCAACACGCTTACCATGTTTGGCTTTGTGCTGGCCATTGGTATTGTGGTAGATGATGCCATTGTAGTGGTGGAAGCTGTACAGCATTATATTGATTCCGAAGGACTATCTGCCAAAGACGCCACACACCGGGCAATGACGGAAATATCGGGTCCGGTAATCGCCATTGCACTGATATTGGCCGCGGTGTTTGTGCCGGTCGGCTTTATTCCTGGCATCATCGGGCGGCTATACCAGCAGTTCGCCATCACCATTGCCATTTCGGTGATTATTTCGGCCTTCATCGCGTTGTCACTTACACCAGCGCTGTGTTCGCTTATGCTAAAGCCTACACAGGTAACCGAGCAAGGCAAGGGACTAAATAAACTGTTTTATAAATTCAATGTATGGTTCAACCGTGTAACGCTGCGCTACACAATAACGGTACGAAAAGTCATTAAAGGTTCGCGGTACGCGGTTATCTTCCTGCTGCTCCTGTTTGTAGCTACGTTCTTCATGTTTAAAAGCAAGCCCACGGGTTTTGTGCCTTCGGAAGATGAAGGACGACTGATTATGACCTATGAGCTGCCCGAAGCCTCATCTACCACGCGAAGTTTGCAGGTATTGGACAGCATGATGGACATACTAAAAAGCACCAAAGGCATCCTGCACTTTGCAGCACTGGGCGGCTATAATGGCATCACCGGCGCAGCAAAAACCAACAGCGGCACCCTCTTCTGCCAGTTGCAGCCGTGGGATGAACGCAAAAGTGATTCTCTCGTTGCCACCGGGCTACAGGCCACGCTGCAAAAGAAGTTTGCCGCCATCAAGGGCGCAAACATTATCGTGGTGTCTCCACCCGCCATCCCAGGACTGGGGCAAACTGGCGGCTTTACCTTTGAATTGCAGGAACGGGAAGCAACAGACAGCCTGCCGCAGTTTGCCAAAGTGGTGCAGAACTTTATTGCTGCCGCTAACCAGCGCAAGGAACTTGCAGGGGTGTTTACCTTCTTCACTGCCAGCACGCCCAACTATACACTCAATGTGGACCGCGAACAGTGCAAGCGGCTTGGTGTATCGCTGAGCGATGTGTATAATACGATGCAAACGCTTTTAGGAAGTCGCTATGTAAACGACTTTACGGCGTATGGCCGAAACTTCCGCGTGGTAGCGCAGGCAGATACGGCTTATCGTGCTAACATAGACAACCTGAACCGCTACTATGTGCGCAATTCCGCAGGCCAAATGCTGCCACTAAGCACGGTGGTAAGCTACCAGGTGGCGGAAAGCGCCCCGCTGGTATCGCACTACAACCTGTTTAGAACCGCCGAGCTAAACGGTGGCACGAAGCCGGGCTACAGTAGTGGCGAAGCTATTGAAGCACTGCGCGAAGTGGCGGCGCAAACCCTGCCCGAAGGCTATGGCTTCGATTTTAGTGGACTGAGCCGGCAGGAAGTGGCAACGGGCAACACAACGACGACCATCTTTGCCCTTTCTATCCTGTTTGTGTTCCTGTTCCTTGCGGCGTTGTATGAGAGCTGGTCGGTGCCGTTTTCGGTGCTGCTGGCGGTGCCGATTGGTATGTTTGGAGCGATACTAACCCTTACGCTGATACCTCGTTTAAGCCTGAATGTATATGCGCAGATTGGATTAATTACGCTTATCGGGCTGGCGGCTAAGAATGCCATCCTGATTGTGGAGTTTGCAAAGGAGCGCGTGGACAATGGCATGGCAATATTGCCTGCCACACTGGAAGCGGTGAAGCTTCGGCTGCGCCCGATTATTATGACCTCGCTGGCGTTTATATTGGGTGTGTTGCCGCTGGCATTTGCTACCGGCGCAGGCGGTGTGGCGCGTTCTACCATTGGCTGGACGGTGCTGGGCGGGATGATTGCGGCTACGGCATTGGCAATTTTTATTGTGCCGGTGCTGTTTATCCTTATCTCTAAAATAGCCTATAGCAAACGCAAGCTGGAAGAGCTGCAGTTGAAGACCCTGGAAGTAGAACAGGGCATTCCTATGGATATGCCGCCGCCGAAGAAGAAGTGATTACATGTACGATGTTAGATGTACGAGTTGAATATATAATGTAGGGTGAGTGGTAGATTGAGCGTATAAGATAATTAAGATGTGATTAAGATTTCCCGCCTGTGGTCCTGTTGGGCTACAGGCGGGAAATCTTTTTTTATTTTTGGAAGGAAGAGAAGTTGATAACTACAGTTGTAAAGTGAGGGTGGAAGAAAGCAAAGTTGTGTAGCTGAAGAGGAAAAGGACAGCGCAGAACAATAAAGTGATGGCATGGACGAATAAAGTTGGGAAGGTAAAGGACAAAGGTGATCCCTTGAAGCGTAGAGATGAGGAAGAGCAAAGAAGAGGGGGACAAAGACAAAGTTGACGACGAATTCTATTTTGGTCATTCTTTATTGCCATTTGGAGGGGAACTATTGAACAAACGAAAGAACCTGTAGCACAAAGTAGGGGCGGAAGCGGATAAAACAGGGGCAAAATGGTGTTTAGGGAAGGCAGGAAGGCTTACAGAAAGGGGAAATGGCGAAAACGTAGCGCCTGATTGTACTTAGTGAATAACGAACTGCATTTTAGTAATGGCGGGCTCCTGTGGCGAGGTGATTGTTTTTGACGCTTCGGACTGCTAATGATGGAAACAGGGATGGCCTGTTTCTTTTTTGGGTATTGCTTTATTTGTTACTGATAAACGATAATAGGATGAAGAAGGTAACGGCAAAATATCCGGATACGGAAAAAAGTTTGTATGCCATTGCAGGCAGGGTGCGCAGGAACCTGAAGGCTGACTTAGCCCGGTTTGCGAAGCAGGATAAAAAATATACAAAGGGGTTTATTGAGGAACTGTCGAAACGGATAGAGGCAACCGTGGCAATGCCTGGCCATGTACAAAGGCAGGCGACACTGAGAACACTGCGCCGTACCGTGATACAGACATCGAAAAAATGCTGCAGCGACTTTATGACGCTCATGCGGTATGTGGACGAAGATGCTTTTGCAAAAGAGAATATTGCTGCCCTGCGCAAAGCGGCGGGTGGCAAGCACTACAAGCGGGCAACGGAAAAGAACTGGCTTGCGATGAACACGCTGAACAGGACGATGAAATGGTTTTTGAATGCATACACCGAGAAGCTGGAAATGGCTGATATGCCGGAGGAATTTGCAGCGCGGGTGATGAACCATACGGATGCTTTTGAGAAAGCGCTGAAAGCATTTTGTGTATATAAAATCATGGCGGAAAAAGAAACGGCTGAAAAGCTGGCGGCAAACAATGAGCTGTATTGCCTGTTGCAGGAGATATTAAAGGATGGGAAACGAATTTTTAAGAAAGAGGCAGAGAAGCTGCAACAGTATAGCTATCGTAGCTTGCTGAATGAATGGAAGGGGAAACAAAAAGGGGTGAAGAAGGAGGTGATGGATGGCGGCTTGCCGCTGGTGGGAGCTGCAGGAACTGTTGCCGGAGTGATAAGTGGAGAGGATAGGGGACTGGCAATGAATCGATAAAATGTGGTTGTGTACGCTTGTAAATGGTTTGGTTGCTGACACGACTGCGATAAGGAAAGAATTGGGCAAAACAGAAAGTCCAATAGATAAAATACTGCGCCAACAATAACAATGCGTCAAAGTTGCGTTGGCGACAGTTTTATAAAATGGCGCATTTTCATTGTTGTTGGTTACGAAAAGATTAGGAGAAAATGCGATAATTTGGTAGGGTAAAAAGTGTCGGCTATTTTTAAGTTAGCGGCTATTCATAGAGACAGACATCCAACTTTAGTTGGGCAAATTTTTTCGGTTGACACTTTATTATCGTAAGCAACGGAGAGTATTTCAAATTTTGTTGACTTCTTATTAGCAGAAGATTTTACGTTGATAGAGGATAACAAACAACTTCGTTTTGTAACTTATCAACATGACGGTTTCTATGTTCGGATTGCGGGTGACCCAGACGGAAAACACTTCATTGATTTGTCTATTACAAATCTTCCAGGATGGCAAGGTTAGCAAAGTATGAATGCCGTGTATTTTTTCATTTTAAAAAAGCATTATTCTGAAAATGGTGCTGCATATTTTGACGAATTAAGCCAATTTTTCATAGACCATTATAACGAAATCAGAGAGGCGTTCAAACCTTCTGAGTATCCTAAAATAGAAGCCGTATTAACTATTCTGAAAAACGAAAATGCTAAGGTTAGATTTGGATATGAAGAGCCAGAACAAGAAGAAAAACCGTCTTGGCTTACAAGACTTCTCAATGCTTTTAGCAAATGATAATCAAAGTCGTCTACATGGACATAAAAAACAGCCGCTAACATCAGGTTTGCTGCAAGGCTGGCTGGACATTGGAGCAATGGACATTTTATCGCTGTTGTGCTTCATCTGGGCTGGACAAACATAGCTGGGCTTTTATTTGTTAACTTGTACTTTTATATTTTTAATCAGCAGCGGTTCCGGGCGGACAAGCAATGAATTCCAGCCCTGAAAGCAAGCCCTGCTCGTTGTTCGGCAATCCTATCGCCTCACCATATTATTCCTACCTTCGTATAAGAATCAAAGGAAATGGTGTCTTCCTAATTGGACCGCCTTGAACAAGCTGATGACGCCTGATTATGAATGGTAAACCATTGAATCAGGAAACGTATGCGCATCAAACAAAGAAACACTTCCGCAGCTACACTCTTACTCCGCTTTCGTATCTTTTTCCGGCGCTTTCCGGCACTGCCTTATCTTCTTAAATGGAGCCTTATCAGCATATGCATTGGCGCTTTTATCGGTACCGCTTCAGCAGGTTTCCTGCAATCGCTGGACTGGGCAACGCGCTACCGCGAAGCGCACGTTTGGATTGTCCTTTTGTTGCCGGTGGCAGGCTTCCTCATCGGGCTGCTCTACTATTATTGGGGGAAGAATGTAGAAGGAGGCAACAACCTGCTGATAGATACGCTGCACGAACCGAAAGGCATCATTCCCTTCCGCATGTCGCCCTTTGTATATGTGGGCACCATAGCCACGCACCTGTTTGGCGGTTCGGCAGGGCGCGAAGGCACTGCCTTGCAGATGGCAGGCGCTATTGCCGACCCCTTCAGCCTTCTTTTCCGGCTCACCCAAAATGAAAGAAAGATGTTGCTGGTGGCAGCCATTGCCGCAGGCTTTGGCTCTGTGTTCGGAACACCCTTGGCGGGCGCTATCTTCGGGCTGGAAGTGTACCTGGTTGGCGGCCTGCACTACAAGGCAGTTTTTCCTGCCTTCCTGTCTGCCATCATCGCCGATCTGGTTACCAGGCTTTGGCACACGCAGCATACACAGTATCATATTGGTGTTGTGCCCGACTTATCTATACTTCCTCTCCTGTATGCAGTTGTTGCGGGCACCCTGTTTGGCGGGTGTGCAGCCTTGTTCAGTAAAGCGCTTCATTCTTTGGCTTCTCTTTTTAAATCAACCATTCCGTTTCCGCCATTGCGACCGGTAGTGGGAGGTGTTATTGTTGCGCTCTCCGTTTGGGCTATCGGCACTACGCAATATATCGGGCTGGGCATTCCTGCTATTGTGGCTTCTTTTCAACATCCGCTGTCGCCTTACGATTTTGCGGTGAAGATGGCATTTACAATTGTTACACTCGGTGCAGGCTTTAAGGGAGGTGAGGTAACACCGCTGTTTTTTATCGGTGCAGCATTGGGCAATGCGTTGTCTCTTTTCATCCCGTTGCCTACCGGCTTACTGGCGGGGATGGGATTTGCTGCCGTGTTTGCCGGTGCAGCCAACACGCCACTCGCCTGTAGTGTGATGGCAATGGAGCTGTTCGGCAGCGAATGTGGTGTGTATGTAGCCATTGCCTGCGTGGTAGCCTACCTGTTTTCGGGGCACAACAGTATTTACAGCCGGCAGATGATCGGCACCGCAAAGCACAACCGGTTTGCACACTATGAAGGAAAACGCTTTGAAGATCTGTAAGGCTCTTTTTATGTACGATGTCAGATGTCGGATGTACGATGTGGGCATCATTCGAAAATTGTTTTCTGTAGTAAATTATAATGTAACCAATATGAAAAGGGTTTTGTGTGGAATCTACTGAGTGTGATTGAGACATCTAGGAAACGACAAAGAGGCTTACAGAATGCTAAGGTTCATACCATCGAGAGCAGATTCCGCATGGCGCTAAAGACGCTACAGGTGCCTCTAAAGACGCCACAGGCTTGCGGAATGACGTGGCAGTGTTTACTCCTTGCTCATCTTTACTATCAGGTACCGTAGATTGATTTGTGCTTTGCAACGACGCGCACCCACATTATACATCCGACAGATTTACCAACTTGTCCCGATACTTTAAGATCCTACAACCGAACGCCAGTCTGTTACGTGTACCATACTGCATAAAAGCTTCTTTCGCAAAATTGGGCTGCGGTACAGAGTTTGTCTTTGTTATTGTCTTTATCACGCAATAAAATTACAACCTATGTTTATCGCCGTATTTATTATTGCCGGCATTATTGCAGGCGCCGTCTGGTTTTCGCGAAGAAGCAAAAAACAAAGAGACACCAACGAGCAGCCGCCGGGTCCTACAAATTAAAAACTACTTTTCCTATGCAGTAATTGCACTTACACAGCCTTTGCCGGTTTCCTTCCCGCAAAGGCTTTTTTATCAGTGGCATTCATTGCGCAGCCGGTCTTTTTTGCTATGCTCTTTCCGTTGATGCCTTTTCTTCTGCCGTCTGTCGATAATGCAAAGCATTTTGAGCTGCGCAAACAAAAGATGATTATCTTTCATGCAGTTTTTGTAGCGGGTTGATTTGACGTGTTTGTGGTTGTCGTTTATAACGCAATGACGTACCGCAACCTACATTGCCAACCAGCTTGTGATTGAAGCTTTATACTAACTGTATTCATTCGTTTCCTCATTACCCCGCTTACCGACTTATGTAACAGATCATAATTATCTACCATGAAGAAAACAATGCTGATTCTGCCGGCAGTACTGCTGTTTTGCTGCCCGCTGTTTGCCCAGAAAAAAAAGAACGCCGAGCCACCCAAAAAAGACTCTGTAGCCGCTTCTATGGAGCCGGTGAAAAAGACTTCCATTGCCGAAAAAATAAAAGGCAGCCGCAAGTATGATGGACTCTTTACGCTCTACCAGGATACCGCCACGGGCAGCCTGCAGATGTATGTAAAAAAAGACCAGTTGGGTCCGGATTTTATTTATCAAAGCTTCTCGCTGGGCGGACCTACGGGTTTGTTCTTAAACCAGAACATGATCCGCACCACGTTTGTATTTAAAATCAAAAAAAGCTTTGACAAACTTGAGTTCTCTGAACAGAATACCAACTTCTATTACGACCCGGCGAATGCGGTAAGCAAGGCTGCGAATGTAGATGTTCCGCCTGCCGTGTTTTTTGCCGATAAAATTTCGGCACAGGACAGCATCGGCTATCTTGTCACCGTAGATGGTATGCTGATGGGTGAAAAGCTTGACCCTGTAAAGCCTGTGCTTCCACCAACCATTCCGCCCGGTGCGGTGTTTAATCTGGGTGGCTTTAATCCTTCTAAATCGAAGTATGAAAACATCCGTTCTTTTCCGGAAAACACAGACATTGTTGTAAGCCTTGCCTATGATAATCCTGCGCCTTATAATTATGGCGACCGTGATATTACCGATGCGCGATACGTAAGTGTAAAGATGCAGCATTCCTTCCTCGCGATGCCACAGAACGATTTCCGCGCGCGCCGCGATGACCCACGCATTGGCTATTTTGGCAATGAAGTAGATGACCTTACTTCCTCTTCTTATACGCCCTATAAAGATTTTATCAGCCGCTGGTATTTAAAGAAAAAAGACAGCACCGCCGCAATGAGCGAACCGGTAGAACCCATTGTGTTCTGGATAGAAAACACAACGCCGGTGGAGCTTCGTCCTTACGTAAAAGCAGCCGGTGAAAAATGGAACGAAGCCTTTGAGAAAGCCGGCTTTAAGAACGCCGTGGTGATGAAACAAATGCCTGATACCGCTACCTGGGATCCGGCTGATGTTCGCTATAATGTGATCCGTTGGGTATCGTCGCCGTATCCTTCTTACGGCGCCATTGGGCCTTCTTTCTTCAACCCGCGCACAGGGCAAATTCTGGGTGCCGACATTACTATTGAATGGCAGACCGGTGCAGGCATAGAAAGATCGCAGGAGTTGTATGATAATACAGTTTCCAGTGGATACCAATCTGTATTAGAAAGTTTGCAGAAGGAAGAAGAAAAGGGAAGTATTGAGCATGCTTTAGGCAAGAACCACGTGGCTACCTGCACGCTGGCAAAAGAACTAGCTGCGCAATACCAGTCGGGTATTACTGCTATCGAATCTATGAACGAAGATGCCACAACGGAAGAAAAAGCAATGGCAGTGAACAAGCTGCACGAGCAGTTTATTTATTACCTCGTACTGCACGAGATGGGTCATACATTGGGCTTAAACCACAACATGAAGGCTTCGCAAATGCTGTCGCCTTCACAATTGAACGACACGGCTGTTACGCATAAGCTGGGCTTGCAGGGTTCGGTAATGGATTATCCTGCCGTGAATGTAAGCGTTGACCGAAGCAAACAAGGTGACTACTACACTACCAAGACCGGACCTTACGATTGGTGGGCGATTGAATATGGCTATACTCCGTTTGCACCGCAAACAGAAGAAGCCGGTTTGAAGAAAATATTAAGCCGTAGCAACGAGCCGGGTTTGCTGTTTGGCAATGATGCCGATGATATGCGTACGCCCGGCAACGGTGTAGACCCGCGCGTAATGATTAATGATATGAGCAGCGATATGGTAACGTTTGCCGATAACACATTCAAGCTGGTGAACAGCATTATACCCAAGCTGAAGCAAAAATTCATCAAGCCGGATGAAAGCTACCAAGAGCTGCGTGGCCGCTACAACTACCTGCAATACCAGCGCTATTCGATGGCTACTTCGCTCAGCCGTTACATAGGTGGGGTATATGTGAACCGCGATTACCCGGGACAAGCCGGCAGCATAAAACCTTTTACGCCGGTAACGGAAGATTACCAGAAAAAAGCGCTGGCGATGATTAACAAATACATCTATGCGCCGGATGCATTCGCGGCTGATTCAGCTCTATTTCCTTACCTGCAACTGCAGCGCCGCAGCTACGATTTCTTTGGGGCAACTGAAGACTATAAGCCGCTCAGTACAGCCATGCGGTTGCAGAGTGCTACGCTGGATTTCCTGCTGCATCCTGTAACGCTGCGACGCATCAGCAACAGCGCGCTCTATGGCAATAACTATAGCTTGGCCGAAGTGATGAATGATGTAACAAAAGACATTTTTGCGGCGGACATTGCGACAAACGTGAACCTTTATCGCCAGAGTTTGCAAACGATGTATGTAAGCGACCTGGCTGATATTATAAAAGATGAGCGTTATTACGATGATATTTCCAAAGCAGCTGCACTCTCTTCTTTAAAGAAGATAAAAGCCATGATGGCAACTGCGGGTGGCACGAGTGAATCTACCAAGGCACATCGCAGTAATATCGTGTTCCTTGTAGATAAGGCTTTGGATACGGGAAAGAAGTAATAAGAAGATAACTTCACTAAAACTTACAAACTAAAGTGGTCAGCGTTCAAAACGCTGACCACTTTAGTTTGTAAGGAATTATTAAGCTTTAGTTTATAACAATGGAACTGCACTCGTCATTCCGCAATTGCCCTCAACATTGCTTACACCTTTATTGTAATCGCGAGGGCTTTATGCGGAATCTGATCCCGATAATTTGAACAGGTACTATTCGTAAAGTATTCTCAGTATTTTAAAAATATCAAACCGCAATCATCAGATTCCGCACAAAGCCCTCGCAAAATTGATCTATGATAAGCAATGTTGAGGGCAATTGCGGAATGACGGGTTACCTTACTTCTTTTGTGTTCTTTCGATGAATCGAAGCCTTGGCTCTAATCTTTCTCGTCACACCGGCTAATGAACCGTTACTTCCTCAATACTTTACTTTCGTTTTCAAAGCTTCTATTGCATTGGCGAGATACACCAAAGGGGCATTCCAGTTGATGGCAATTTCATTGGTGGCATAAGAGCAGGTATCATCTAAATAACAGGTTTCTGGTTCGAAATAGAGATAACCATTGCATTTATCCTGCCTGCCGGGGTTGGGTCCGCCTGCCAACAAGCCGGGTACAGGTTCGTCAATACCATCTGCTACCGAAGGACGATGGTGCGGATGCATCGTGCTGTGCGAGCCAATGCCGGTAACAAAGCAATACCCGGTAGCGTTTCTGCCTAAGATATAATCAAGGTTGCTCAATGCTCCGTCCACATATTTTTTATTGTGTGTGATGAAGTAAGCGTTGAGTAAAGCTATGCCCTGGTTGGTAGCATTAGAGTTACTGCCCCAATTGAAGTCATTTACCGAGCCACCCATCACAGTTCCGAAAGCTGTGCTGTCTTTTTTGTGAAGAAGATTGTCAGCTTCTGCTACAATCAGGTTCTTCATTTTTTCTACATCATTCTTGTGTTGCGATGGATGCATTCTTACCAACGTATAAACACCAAGCGTATAAACATTGCCCCATGATGGAATGGAAATTTTATACTGGTTCAGGCTGTCAATTGTTTGCCAGAATTTCTCATTAATTGTGGTGGCATACAACTCGCACGCCGCCCAGAACCATTCGTCAGTAAAGGTTCGGTCGCCATAATCGCCGGTGGTGATAGCTGGCTGAAATGTCGAGTTGTTTTTATTCTGATTATATGCGCTGTCCGGAAACTGTTTTGCCCATTGCCAGGCGCTTTGCGAAGCCTTTAAACAGCTATCAGACAAGCCCGGCAATTGCTGTTTGTACTTACTTAAGATACGCGCTGCCTGTGCCGCTACAGCTGCAAAATCAAGCGTAGCAGCCGTACCTTTCTGCACTACATAACGAGGCAGCTTTGTTACGCCCGGCATCACCATTCCATCGAACGCTGCATTGGTGCATTTGTGATACACGCCACCATCATTCGGGTCTTGCATGGTAAGCATCCAGCGAAGGTTATAAATGGCTTCGTTCAGTATATCAGGAATCTTATCATTGCTTTCAGGAATATTCGTTTGTAACGTATCGAAGTAGGAAGAGAAATCTTCATAAGCCGATAACAAAGTGCCCATCGTAATTCCGCTGTTTACAATGTACTTGTTGTAATCACCGGCATCGTACCAGCCACCGGGCGTAGAGATAACAGTGCCTTCGAGTCGCTTATCAGATGCCGCTGATGAATGCACTACAACCGCCGTATCCGGATGACCGGCAGGACGATGCCATTTTCCGGCATACTTCTCTTCAAGTGGTATATTGGAACGGATAAAATAAAAACCTTTTAAAGCTGCAACTGCTGCTGCATTGTTGGCATTCGCACCAATTTGGAATGGATACGAATCGCCGACATTGGGAATGCGAAGAATATAACTCCCGGGCTTTGTTAACGAACTAAAATCGGCGATTTGTGTTTGGGTTGATGAGTTGTGAGATGGCGTTAGTTTACCTAGATGTCCTTTATAAACAACTGCTTTATTTTGTTGGTTAACGATATAAAAATTGTCTGACGATGTTTGGGTTTTTAGAACAGCAATTTTCGATGCATTGGGATAAAAGCCAAGCTGATTGAGCACAATGCTATCAGAACGGGACTGTGCAAAAGCAAGAATAGTTGCTAACAAAAACGAAATGAAGAAGATCCCTTTTTTCATGTCAAGGATTAATAAATTATTATTGAAAAAATAAAAGAGAAAGGTAACGATTACCAATTCATCAACTCTTTTATATAAGCTGTCAATTCTTCGCCGATTTCTTTGTGCTCTGCAACATCAGGATGCGTATCGCAACCATGATAATACCGCTTGCGGAAGAAGTAATGAGATACTTTATTGTCGCCCTGTTTATGCATTTCTTTTTCAATTCCGGTAAGATAATTTCTTTGCGAAGCTGCCAAAATGCTGTCTGCCATCGGGCTGGTTAAGCAAATCAATTGCGCATCCGGATAATTCGTCCGCAGGCGTTGCAGGAACGTTACGTAAGCGCTGCAAAACTGCGTGGAATCCTGTATGCCATCATTCTGCCCGAGACAAACCGTAACTACATCCGGCTGATACAAATTGAAGTTCCATTTCAAACTATCGTTAAGATTGCGCATGTTGATGTTATCATACACTTGCGGCATTACTACCTCCATATTGCAACAACTATGAATCAAACCAATACCCGATACAGAAGACAAAATCCATTGTGCATTCAGGTTGCGTGCCGTTACGGGACCGTAAGCTAAATATGCATTGTGCTGATCTTGCCAAACACCGGTATGGCAGGGCACTTCGCTGGCATCAGCACTGGCACCGCAGGTGATAGAGTTGCCGATGAACTCCATTTTTTTTACCAGCTTCGATGGCAGTGGCAGCAAGGCTTTGCACTGCAAACCGACAAACTCTAAATAACCAATGTTGGCTTCGGTATTCTTTGCAATGAGTATGGTATGCGTGCCGTTTGATAAGCCACTTGCTACCATAATTGTATCTCGCTTTCCCCGCGTTTGCAAACGATGCAAAACGGTATCATCCACCACAATTTCAAGATAGTTATGGTTCTTTCCCCACAGCATTTCGTCGTTTAGAATCACATTACAGTAGGTGCCGGTAAATTTCGCTTTTACATACACGCCTGGCTGCCAGTAGCGCGGTAATTTTGGATTAGTAAAATCAATTCTGCCTACATATTGAATGAGTGGATTATCGGCAGGAAAGAAGTGCGCAGCTGTAGTTTTCTTTTGTGCATGAACCGGTAAGAATAATATGCACGAAAGAGAAACAATGAGGAGTCTTTGATAGAATGATTTCATAGGTTTTGTTTTTTCCGCAGAAACGCGAAGACATAAAGAAAAACGTACCAAGCCTTGTGAATCTTTGAGTTCGCTCTGCCTCTGTAGTTCAAAAAATTTGCGTCTTTGCAGTTGAACTATTTTATATTTTTCATCATCACGCCCATCTTATCATCTACGGTAAAATGGTCACCATCTTCTGCATAAATGCGGTACGCCGTTTTATTAATGGGCGAAGCCGAACCGGTAAAATCTTTTATCACAATATGGCTAAAATGATTCAACTGCAAACCATGTGTAAAGTATGGCATTCTTGTACCCGTCCATTGCAACGACACATCTTCCAAACGGATGCCTTTTACATATCGCATCATGATACCTGCAATATCACTTTGAAACAAACCGTTCTTCTCCGGCGAGGCACCGCGCAGATCAATATTGCCGCCGGCAACATCATTTAGTTTCGAATCAACCAATTCAAAGCGGATGTTCTTAAACACGACATCTTCTATCTCGCTTTCAGGAATGCCCCACAACAAGATTCCGTTCTCTGCTTTGCAAATAATATTGTTAAAGAACACATGCCTGATAGTACCGAGCTTCACGCTTTTATCTTCGGTGCCACGCGCAACAGAAATATGAATCGGCTCGCCGTTTCCCCACCAGTCGCCGGTGCGCAGTTTGGTTTCGATATATAGATTATCGAACGTGATATTTTCCAGCGAACCTTCGTCTCTTAAAAAGATGCCGATACCGCGTGTTGAGTTCGTAATATTTACATTGCTGATATGAATATTACGAACCGTATTTTGATCTAAAAAGCCAATGCGAATACCGCTTGAGGCCGATTGCAGGTTGCAATTGGTAACAGTAATGTTTTCCGATATGTGGCGCAGATGCTGAAAACCGGGAATCTCGAAGTGATGATTGTAACCCACAAACACAAGGGCATCATCACCCGTACGAATATCGCAATTAGCGACAGTAACGTTGGTGCAGCTTGTAAAGTCAATGCCATCTGCGTTGGGCGCTAATAAGTTTGTCCAAAGCCTGATGCCGCTTACGTTTACGGCATCGCAATCGGCAATATGCATACACCAGAAAGGAGAGTTGGTGATGAATACATCTTTAATGGTAACGCGTTTGCAGTTGCTGAAAATAAGCATCTGGTAAGGACGGTCTTTCGGCACAACAGGCCCGTCGCCGATGCCAGCTTTCACATCGCGGAAATGATCTTTCTGCCGCGTGTATTGCGTGACTTCAGGTGGCAGTTTCTTCGCTTCATTCATTACAAAAAAAGAATCGCCGCTGCCGTCTATATTGCCTTCTCCGCTAATCGTAATATTCTCTGCATCGTGCGTATAAAACAAACCCCAATGAATCTTTTCGTAAGGCTCATAATCTTTCAGGTTGGCACTGCCTTTTAGTATCGCAGCACTTTCAAGATACAAATTGACATTGCTTTTTAGGTGCAGCGTTCCGCTTAAGAAAGTACCTGCCGGAACAACCACTTTACCTCCACCTTTTGCTGCGCAATCATCTATCGTTTGTTGTATGGCTTTGGTGTTGATGGTTTTTCCATCGCCAATAGCGCTATACTTTGTAATATCATACACATTAGTTTGGGCAAAGCATGGAAGAGACAATACGGAAAAAACAACAAATGAGATTATTTTCATGGCAACAATTATGCTTTATAAAAAGTTTTGTCCTGTGATAATAAATCAACGCGTTTAATTACTTCCAGGCAAGCGCGCGCATTGTGATACGGACACTTCCAAAAGCCGGCTTTGTCTTTATTAGGCATAACCTGATAAGCATCATCAACACCCCAAAACCACTCTCCGTTTTGTTTGTCCAGAATATATTGTTGTGTGAACCGCCATGCGCTGAGCGAGCGCTGTAATTGTTTTTCTTCGCCTGTTATTTCGTATGCATTCAAATATCCAATCATCGCTTCTGCCTGTGGCCACCAGTGTTTTTGTTTAATGAGTCTGTTGTGCTTTGGCTCGTATTCATACCATAAGCCACCGTCTTTATCTAAACCTTCGGCAGCCCCATTAGCTAACGCTTTTGCCTGTTGCTGATAAGTGGTTATCCAACGTTGATTCTTTATCGTTTCAGCGCACTGCAACAGCAGCCATGCCGCTTCTATATCATGCCCGTAGGAGATGACATCCGGTTGCTCATTCCATTTATCATCGAAAAATAAAATGAGATGTTGGTTTTGCCGGCTGATGAAATAACGATCAAACAGAAACAGCAGGTTTTCGATTTGTTCCTTTAATGTTTCGTCCTGCCACACTTTGTATAAATTAGCATAGGCTTCTACTATGTGAAGATGTGTGTTTGCCGTTTTGCTGGCATTGGCGTCTTTGTCGCTCAAACGAAGATCCTGTAAGGGCTTCCAGTCTCTGGCAAAAGCTTCAAAGTAGCCATTGTTGATGGCGTCAAAACTATGTTGTTCGATGGTGTAATACAGCGCTTTGGCAAATGATAACGCAGCATCATTTTGCGTAGCTGCATAATACTCGCTGACGCCATATATCGTGAATGCAAGACCATAAATCTGCTTGCGGGTTTCAAGCGGAGCTCCCTTATCATCTACGCTCCAGTAAACGCCGCCATGCTCTTTATCCTGAAAGTAATTGAGTAAATAGTGAAAGGCTCTTTCTGCCGTTTTCAGGTGCTCTTTGTCCCCTGTAAAAGAATAGACGGCAGAGAATGTCCAGAGTATTCTTGCATGAAGCACAACGCCTTTGGCAGCCGTTGCATCAGCTACATTGTCGTTGCTGATTTTACCGTAAAAACCATCGCTGCCTGCATCAATGATATGTTGCTGCCAGTAGTGTAAAATGGAAGCCAGTTCTGCTTTCATTTCCCGCTGGTAAGAAGAAAGCAAGCTTTGTATGTTCTCACTACTCATCATAAAAAATAAACCGCGGAGACACGAAGACGCAAAGTTTTATCCGGCTTATTACAACTTTAATAAAGCGATGTGTCTTAGTGTCTCTGCGGTAAAAAATTATGCATCCTGCTTTTGCAGCACAGAAGCATTTTTATTGTTATCAATAATGGAATAAATCGTCTTTACCGTTTCGGAAGAACGCAGACCATCCTGCGGGTTGTTTATTACGTAATCCAATAGCTTTTCTATTGAAGAAACCGCTACGTGCATACGCGTGTCGGACGAAGCATAATAGATGAATATGGTGCCGTCATCGTCGGCAATCCAGCCATTGCTAAACACAACGTTAGAGACATCGCCAATGCGCTCTTCACCCTCCGGCGCAATAAAATAGCCGGCCGGTTTATGAATGACTTTTGTAAGGTCATTTAAATCGGTCATAAACATATACAAGGTGTAACGCAGCCCAGCCGCTGTGTTGCGTACGCCATGTGCGAGATGCAGCCAGCCTTTGTCTGTTTTGATGGGTGCCGGACCTTGCCCGTTCTTCGCTTCGTAAATGGTATGATAGACTTTGCGGTCCAGTATTTTTTCTTCCGTGATGGTTGCATTTTCAATGGTGTCCGACAAGCCAAAACCAATACCACCACCTTTTCCAGCCTCAATAAAATTATCCTGCGGGCGTGTATAAAAAGCATACTTGCCTTCTACAAATTCGGGATGCAATACCACGTTACGTTGTTGCGGCGAAGGTGTTTTCAAATCGGGTAAACGTTCCCACTGCATCAGGTCGTGTGTGCGCGCAATGCCGCACTGTGCTACGGCGGCGCTTTGGTCGCCGGGCAAGGCAGAAGGGTCTCTGCGCTCGGTGCAGAACAAGCCATAGATCCAGCCATCTTCATGCTGTGTTAGGCGCATGTCGTAGATGTTTGTATCGGGTTCATCCGCTTCCGGCATTAACACGGGATAATCCCAAAACGTAAAATTATCAATGCCGTTTTCGCTTTCCGCCACAGCAAAAAACGATTTACGGTCTATGCCTTCCACACGGGCAATAAGGCAGTACTTGTTATTGAATTTAATAGCGCCGGCGTTCATCACCGCATTGATGCCAAACCGTTCTATCAGGAAGGGATTGCTGTCGTAGTTCAAATCGTATCGCCAGGTAAGCGGCGCATGCTGCGCTGTCAAAACCGGGTACTTATAACGAACAAAAACACCATTGCTTTCTTCCACTTCTTCGTTGCCGCGATACAGCACTTCGTTGTATCCTTTCTCCAACTGTTCCAGCCGTTTAAAAAAATATTCTTTCATATCATTTTGGTTTATTGTTATGAAGCGTTTAGTCTTCCAGCTTGTTCCACCAGGTTCTTTTTAAAATAAAAATGATGACTGCCAGGATAATGATGATAATGAGTAAGGGCAGTTTCAACCACAGTACCAAATACATGGGCAGCAGCGTAAGACAGCATTGCGCAATGATGCCCAGCGCTACATTAAACATATCCAGTTTAAATCTTTTATTCGGTTGAAAAGAAGGTTCTTCGTCGACCACCAACTGATGTATCGGTCGCCAAAAACCCCAGGGTCGAACGGTTCTGTAAAATGTTTTCAGCGTTTCAATATCGGTAGGTGGAGCAGCATATGTGCCGATGATACAACCAACTACAGAAATAATAAACAACAGTGGCCAATTATACAAGTCTAACTGGAAGAAAACACCGGGGAACCATTCTTTGCAATACGGAAAAATAAGCGCTGCGGCAATGCCGCTTGCCATACCCCAAAAGAAACCGCTGGCATTGAAGCGCCACCAATACCATTTCAATACATTGGCTGCGATATAGCCGCCATATAAAGCGCCCACAATCCATTGCAACACGCTGTTTACATTCTTGGCAAAAAAGCCTAAAATAACGCCTATCACCACTACCAATGAACCCACGATATAGTTCATTGAAATCACTTTTTTATTACTGGCTTCCGGGTTAATGTATTTGAGATAAATATCGTTTACAATGTAAGCCTGCGCTGCATTCAGCGTACCTGAAAATGTGCCCATGAATGCACCCAGCAAGCCGGTTAACACCAAGCCCATAACACCCACCGGAAGAAAGTTATTGATAGCGCCGGGCAGTATCTTTTCAAAGTCGGTACCGGTGGGAGAGGAGAGATCGAGCTGGTTGTAATACAACAATGCCAGCACCGTTAAACCAATGATCATGGAGTAACGGATGGGTAACAAAATAACAGACACGAAGCCCGTCATCTTGCTGGCTTCTTTAGGCGAGCGGGTAGATAACACCTTCTGCATATCGTAATTGGGCGCAGGTCCAGCGAGAGATGCAAACACGCCTTTAAACACCATCATCATAAAAAATATACTGAACAAGGAGAAACCATCATCCTGTATCTTTTTAGCCGTATCGGGTATAATTTGCGACCAGTCTAATCCAACCGTTTTGCCAAAGAAAGGCGTGAGCCAGCCATCGGGCACAGGCAGGGTTTGCCCCTGCAAATGAATAACAGCAATGATGGCGATGGAAATACAAGCCACCGTCATCACCGCATACTTAATAAAGTCGCCGATAACAATACTATGCATGCCGCCCAGCACAGAATAAAATGTAGCAAATAAGGTGAAGATGATGCCATAGAAATGCGGCACAAATTCGGGCGAAACCGTGAACGGGATATAAGGCTGAATGAGCTGCCAGGGAATGAATATTTCTACAAATTTTCCCAAGCCAATAAAGCCATACGCCAGGAAGCCAAAGCAGCTTAGCAAGGCGAAAGCCACAACTACATTATGCGAACCTTTTACGCCTGCACCAGACGTTCCAAAACGAGTAACCAGCCATTCAGCACCCGTGGTGGCATTGCTGCGGCGCAGCCATTTGCTCAGGAACATCATCATAAAAATCTGGTTGAACACCGGCCATAACCAAGGTATCCAAAGACTTTTCATCCCATATACAAAACAAAGCGCCACCATCCACATGGTGCCGCTGATATCGAACATATCCGAAGCATCGCTCAGCCCCAATAAATACCAGGGCAACGACTTGCCGCCGAGCAAATAATTCTCTTTATTGGTGCGGGCTTTTTTGCGCAGCGTCCAGCCCACCACCAGCATACTAATAAGGTAAGTGACAATAATGGCAATATCAATCCATTGAAGCTTCATGCAGTGAATATTAAGCGGGGCTGACTATAGGGAAGTAATTTGTTTTCTCGTCGTTTCTTTGCCTATTACAACCCTCGCATCCTGTTTAAAAATTTAGCCTGGAGTAGAAACAACAGGCTATGCTTGTGTATTATGAATCCTACTTGTTTTGTTTGTTAATACTTACTGATACAATTTCTCTTTTGCCACATCCTGCGCAAACAAGGTCTTTGGCAGGTTATAAAACTTCACAAAATCATCTGCCGATTTCTGACCTGTATAAGGCACCCAGTATTCTGTTTCACCATTGCCTTTATTGCCTGCATTGCGCCAGGCAAGCGCATATGCGATATGATGGTTCTGCAGACCTTTCCACAACACATTCGTCCACCAGGTGCTGTCGGGCACTTCATTATAGCCAAACTCGGTAAGCGCGGGTATTTTGTTGTGCGCCCTGGCAATGTCTTCTATAATGGTGAGGCTGGTATCCAAATCTTTGATAAAGACATCGTTGGCAGCCACATTTCCTTTCTGGTAAATATCAAAGCCAACCACATCTACATATTCATCTCCCGGATAGCGTTCCATAAATTCATCTTTGGTAGCAAAGCGGTCGGTGTTATAAGCATACAACAGGTTATGTACACCTTTGGTATCGCGCAGGTAATGTTCTGTGTATTGATACAATTGCTTTAATTCATCGGGTGTGCAATGGTTTCTGCCCCACCAAAACCAACTACCGTTCAGTTCATGAAAAGGGCGAAAGATAACCGGTATCGCTTCGCCGTTTGTTCCTTTCAGACTCTTCATAAAAGCGGCTACCTTATCAAGCCACGAGGTATAAACCGCATTCTTCTCGCCATTAGGCAATGAAGCTGCCACTGTGCCCGCAGCCGGTTCCCACGCGGTTTTGCCGGTGTATGGATTGTTGAGATGCCAGCTAATAGTGATGACACTTCCACGGCTATAAGCTTGTTGAATATACTGTTTTGTTTTATCAAACGGAACACCATCGAGGTCTTTCTCCCAGTCTAATTCTATCCTCCCGATCTCGCAACCTAACACGGCAGGATAGTCGCCGGTTACCTCCTTTATATCGCTTCTGCCGGCTTCATACTTCCAGTTTACGCCATATGCATAATCGTCCTGGTGGCCCATGAGAATACCCTTCTGCATTGTCTTTTTCAGATTGCGATACAGGTATGCCGTTTCACGGGTGGCTTTTTTATCGGTTGGCAAATCGCGTTGCGAAAAACCGTTTATACAAATGAGTAAAAAGTAAATAACAATAGCAAGGTTATATTTCATGGAACAAGTGTGATGGCTGTTAAGGAAATGAAACTGATGTCAATCTTATTCATTTGCATTGCGATCAAATTAGCCAATTTATATCACCGATAAAAAGGTGGGTGTCATTTCCTTTCATGCAGTCTAAATACCGATTCAAAAGTAGAAGATTGTTCTACGCCGATAGTAGTATTATTTTATCTAATTATGAACTTGTTTTTGTTATTAATCTAATCCCGAAGATATATATACCCGCAGAATCCCTGACTATACGCTGTTTTGGCGCGATAAATAAAATTACGGCTTAATAAATAATGATAACAATGATTGTACTATTTTAGCAAGCAATAATTAAATAGACGATGCCTGCCACTCTGTTACGCGAAATCATACCGCTTACGCAAAACGATTGCTTTACTATTTTTTCACGGGTAAAAGATCATTTTGATTTTCCACTCCACACGCACGAGGAGTTCGAACTGAACTTTATTATGAATGCTGTGAATGCCAAGCGCATCATCGGCGATCATATTGCCGAGATAGATAACCTTGAGATGGTGCTGGTGGGGCCGAACCTGCAACACGGCTGGTTTACGCACCGATGCGAGTGCAGTGAAATCCGCGAAATCACCATTCAGTTTCATAAAGATTTATTTGACGAAAAGTTCCTGCGCCGCAACCAGCTTAGCTTCATTAAAAGCATGTTTGAAAAATCGTTGCGCGGCATTTTATTTTCTAAAGAAACGGCACAAAACATCATGCCCCGCATTATTGATTTAACCAAAAAGCATGGCTTCGATTCGGTGCTGGAACTGATGTCTATTCTTCACGATTTATCTATCTCGCGCAACATCAAAATTTTGTCGGATTCTTCTTTTACCAATATAGATACACTTTCTTACAACAGCCGCCGTGTAGAGAAAGTGATGGAGTATATGAACCGTCATTTTGATAAGACAATTACGCTTACGGAAGTGGCAAAAATTGCGGCAATGAGCGAAGTAGCCTTCAGCCGGTTTTTTAAAACCCGCACCGGCAATACGTTTATTGATACATTAAATGATATCCGTCTCGGTCATGCTTCTCGCACGTTGATTGAAACTACCAACAGCATTACAGAGATTGCTTTTAAATGCGGCTTTAATAATATCTCCAACTTCAACCGCATCTTTAAAAAGCGGAAGAACTGCACGCCCAAAGAGTTCAGGGAAACGTATGCCGATTCTGGCGTGCGAAGCTTTATTTAATGGTTGTTCTGTATTACATTTCGGGTGCCGTGCTTTTAGGATTGCCTAATTGCATCATCGCTTTACCTATTTCTACAAATTGCTTACGGTAAGGGTTTCCCGGGCAGCACTCCTCAAAAAAAGTGGGTGCATAATACGTGGTCGTATGGATGCTTTGCGGAGTAGCAATGCTTAACGTCCACGTCTCTGCATCATTAATATTACAACTCTTTTTGCCGGCACAAAAATTACCGTCCTTATCACCATCGGTTTTCCAAAGCTCTGAAGAAGAAAGGAGTTCCTTTATTTTTTCGGCTGTTCCTGTTGCCACCTTTTGCGGTGTAATGGTGGCGGCTTCATCTCCCGGCGTAGGCGGCAATCTGGCTTCATACGCATAGAATACCCACTCATTGTTTTTGCTCGCCAGCACATAGTAAGTGCCCTTTCTGGCCCATGCAAAATTCAGGGTTCCAAAAGCTATCACCAGATCATATTGCGATTGCAGCTTCTTTAAATGCGGGTTAATGACATCCGTATCACTACTGCTGCTATTGATATTTTGTATCAATGTATCGTTCGGTTTCATCGGTGTTGTTTGCGCCAGGTTTTTATGAGTGCTGCAGGCGAATAACAGCGCTGGCAGCAGCATGTGTAGGAAACTATTTTTTATCATTATTTATAATCTTTCATTTGCCATTCAATAATTATTTATTGTAGTCATAAAACTGCAGAGGCTGATTGTTCACTGCAACCACAAGCCTTTTGCCTTTTGCTGTCCGCAGCCATTTTATATCCCTGATTTGCCCTTTCACATCCATAAGATTGGATTGATGAACAGGACTAACCAAGTCGTTTTTATTTACTGAAAATAAGCTTAATGGCTGAGCATCATATCTTCCCTCATAAGGGATAACATCATAAAAATTACCACCCAGCAAAAACTGGTTCTCTTCTATTCTCTGAAATGAAAATACAGGTGCTGCCTGAAGCGAAGGTGGCAAATCCTTTACCCTAAATCCGCCTTTGCCATCACCAAAACAGACTACGGATCCTAACCGTTCGGCCAGTAAAGGTTGTAGCGTATCTATCCAGCCATAAAATACATCTTTCATAGGCAAGCCTGCATACTCAGCGTAGAGCAGATAATGCTTTTTTAATAATGGCAAAGGTTTTTCCACTTCATCCTTTGCGAGGAAAGGATACCATTCTTTGTGTAAAGAATAACCCAGCAACTGGCTCACTTTACCGCTGCCGCTGAAATCGTGCACATACATTTCTACCTTACCATCTTTGCCGCAGCAAAACTTATTGTTCCAGCCCCAGTTGCCGGCCAGCAAATCGGTATTGCCATCACCATTTATATCGCCGGCATAGATAGTTTGCCACCACCCTGTAGAATTGGGTATTTCCCTATTCTTAAAGCCGCCCTTTTCATTGATAAAAAAGGTTAGCGGCATAAACTCGCCAGCGATTAATAAATCCTGCCTGCCGTCTTTATTCACATCGGTAAATGCTGCCGATGTAACCATCCCGATATTATTCAAATTAATGAGAGAGGAAGGCGCAAAAGAGAAATGCCCATGCCCGTCATTCAAGAGCAAATGCGAGGTTTGCGGAATGCCATAAGCAGCCGCATCGGCAAGCGTTCCCACAAATAAATCAGTGTCACCATCGCCATCTACATCAGCGGCTGCTACGCAGGATTTATTGGCAAATAACCGGGGCAATCCATCCATTGATTTTGTAAAATGACCATCGCCATTATTGATATACAACCTGTCTTCCAGCAATGGATTTTCGCCGGTATATTCATTGCCGCCGCTTGCTACATACAGGTCGGGTTTGCCATCGCCATTGGCATCAAAAAAAAGGGCATCCACATCTTCGCAGGCAGCATCTTTATTAAACAGCGCTGTATCAGTTAATGTAAACGAACCATCCGCTTTTTGCAGCAGCAAAGCACCCGCTTGCCCCGCAGCACCACAGGCATATAAATCATCCAAGCCATCGCCATTTACATCGCCAACTGCCACCTTGGGGCCACGTGTGCTTTCGGCATGAGGGATCAGGTATTGCACATTAAAATCATCATAGTTATCTTCCTTGTGCTGCCACGAAATCTTCACCTTGTTATCTCTTTTCAACACTTCTTTTTGGGGCTTAAAAAAGCGGTTATATACAAATGTATCTTTTGCATTAAGTTGACTAACCACCAATGGCTGGTTGGCAGGAACATTCTTCAATAGCTGGTAATGCTGATCCGGCCAAACAATGAGTAAGCTGTCTGCTTTCTGCAAGGAATCTAACCCAAAATGCAGGCGGGCTTCGCAAGAAGACTGGAAGCCATGCGTGAGCATCAATTGCCCATATTGCATTTTGCCGCCTGCAAAAAGGTATGCCTTGCAACCAATGCCCATGGTATTCATCCCCTCGCCTTTGAATGATAGGCTTAGCCCATTCTTTTTGGGTGCTTTGTTTTGCAGAATAACAGCCGGCGCGTTCAGGCTGTTGATGATGATATCGAGGTTGCCGTCGTTATCCAAATCGGCATACGCGGCACCATTGTAATAACCATTCATGTCGCCGGTTCCCCAGTCGTCGCTTACATCAGTAAAAGATTCTCCATTGCCCTTAAATAAAAATGGATGCGAAGCCCCATCCGGCATTTTAGATAAACTAAGGCTATCCAGCGCATCAGATAAGTTGCGGTTCTTCTGTATGTAAGCGGCAGAAATAAATTTGATATAATCCAAATCCACCGGGCGTTTCACAATACCGCTCGAAATAAATAAATCTTTATTGCCATCATTGTCCCAGTCCGCCAGCAAGGGGCTCCAGCTCCAGTCGGTAGCGGCTATGTTAGTTTCCAAACCTACTTCGCTAAAGCTGCTGCCGCTGCCGTTATTGCGTTGCAAACAATTGCGTGAGTATTGATATTGAAACCCGTTGCCAATAATCTTATAACGATAACTATCAGGGCTTTCATCGCTGCCATAAGTCTTTACTATTTTTTCGTTGTTGGGCAGCATGTCTACGGTTACCACATCGGGCTGACCATCGTTGTTATAATCGGCGATATCATTGCCCATGCTAAAGCGGCTGTAATGGTTGAAATGCTGAGCGCCGCTTTCCGTAAAAGTGCCGTTTCCGTTATTGATGTAATAATAATCGTTCTCATGAAAATCGTTGCCTACATACACATCATCCCAGCCATCGTTGTTCAGGTCGGCTACTGCCAAACCCAATCCATAACCGAGTATACTTTGATACAGCCCGGTAGTTGCTGAAACATCAGTGAACTTACCTGCAGTAGCCATATCATTCCGGAACAAATAGTTGCCCGTTGGTGCCGAAAATTTTCGCCGGTTGGAAGTATCCATGATATTGCCGTTAGGATTGTGAGACTGGTTGACGATAAAGCAATCGAGGTCACCATCATGGTCATAATCGAAGAAGGCGGTTTGAGAAGTGTAGCCCGCAAAGTTGAGCCCGTATTGCTTGGCGCTTTCAGTGAATGTTCCGTTTTTGTTGTTGATGAAAAGCTCGTTACTGCCTTTTAATCTGTATTCTCCGCTCACAGCCGATACATAAATATCTAAGTACCCATCGCCGTTTACATCTGCCATCGTTACACCACTGCACCAATCTGAAGTGCCCGCCACGCCTGCGTTTGCGGTAATGTCTTCAAACTGCATGTTGCCTTTGTTGAGGTATAATTTATTGCCTCCTTTGCTGTTCGCCGTGAAGTAGATGTCGGGCAAGCCATCGTTATTAATATCGCCGGTTGCCACACCACCACCGTTGTAGTAGTAGAGATAATACAAAATGCCGAAAGCTTTGCGCGGTACTAAGTTGTTTTGAAAATGAATGCCGGTTTTATCGGGCGAGAGTGAAATAAACAATGGGTTGGTATGATGGCACGAAAGCAAGGTGAGCAGGAAGGCTGCGATGATGAAGTAGCTATAATATTTTAGTAACAAGCGAATCATTCTTTTATTTTTTCTGTCGTAAACCGGCTGTCCGTCTTTCCGCAATTGCCCTCTGCAATGAAATAAATTATAAGACTTTTGCGAGGGATTTGTGCGGAATCTGCTCTATACATTATCATCCGGTTGCAGGTTCTAAAACTGTTTACTTTATTTAAGCGGTATCTGATTAGGATTATAAGATTCCCCACAAAGCTGCCTGTGAATTTAGTTATTCTTCAAACCGTTGTTGGCAGCAATTGCGGAATGATGTGATTTCCTTCATCAATCTATAATTACAAACGCTCAATCGTAGTTAACGGTGTGCACCCTTCAAAGATTCAACAAATTGTTTGGTTTCTTTATCGTACACCGTAATAAAATGCGTGCGCATATTGGCGTGTGTTGGCATTGTTTCGCCCTGCAATAAAAAGCCTATGGCCTGAGAAGGCTGAAGCGGCATGTGGCAATCAATGCAGTTTTTCACCAGTTGAGCATTCGTTATACCTGCCACGGCTTTGTGTGGCGCCGTATGACAGGTGAGGCATCGTTGCGAAAACAAAACCATTTTTCCCCGCTCATTGTTGTGCACATCGTGACAGGTAACGCACGTCATGGTGCCGCTCATTTTAAAACATTTACTGGCTGCCAGCAATCCATATTGGTTGCCATGCACATCTATGTTGGCAGCGGCCGATTGCAGCGAATCAATCCTGAAAAAATGCGATAGTGTATCGCCAGCCTGGAACGTAAAAGAAGGCTGGGTTTTCGCTAATCTGCCCGCATGGCAAAGCGAGCAAAAATCTATGTTCTGCTGGCGCGAAAGCTTTGCTAAATTGATGATGAATTTACCCACCGTGTCTTCGGGATGCACTTTTTGATAGGCTACATGCGCTGCTGCCGGGCCGTGGCAGCGCTCGCAGGTAATGCCTAAGATCATCTTTGTGCTATCAAACCGTTCCGGCTCCTGCATGGGCGGCGTAAGCGTTGCGGCAAACGTGCTGTGGCATTCTAAACACCGCGTTGTGGCAGGGCGGTTAAAGAGGGTAGGATAGAGTGGGTAACCGGGACTGTTTGCCCATTGCTTTACCTGCGTAAAATACGATACCGGCAGTTCAATCAGCTGATGTTTTACCCACGAGAGATAGGTTTGTCCCTTGGTGCCCGAGCCCACCACGACATCAAACCGACGCCGCACGTGTTCATCGCCTTTGTAATAATAAACCTGGTATAAACTATCTTCTTTTTTCTCTAAAAAAACAACCCGGTCGGGTCCGTAAATAAATGAGTTTTTACCTTTTTGAAAGCTGCCTTTTACCGACAATTCTGTAGCGGACTGCGAGGTAAGCGAGTGAGCCGAATGAAGTAAATTGTTGCCAATATTTTTATGGCAGCTACTGCAGGTTTCGCTGCCGGCATAGTCGGTGTAAGAAACGGTTCTTATAAATGGTATAGCAGCCGGTGCAGCTTCGGCTGCGGGCTGTTCATCTTGTTCCGAATTGACACATTGAGAGAAGATAAGAACGCACAAGAGAATGGTAAGGTAGATGAGCAGAGTATATCTATAATTCTTTACAAACTTCATGTTTGGCTATCCCCATGCAGCAAGCGGGTTGCGGTTATAAAAGTAGTCCTTTACTTCTTACGAATGGTATGCAGAAAGGATAAGTAGAGCAAACGACTTAAAAAATTTAAACCTATCCAAAACTACGCTTGATGTTCTTCTGCATTGCAGCAAAAAATTATTCTAAGGTACAAAAGAAAACCACAGTATTTCATAACCGGTAGAAGCGTATCGTTTCTCTAATGCGAGTCCATTTTCTGTTTCTGCATTGTCATTTTTCATTCCGCGATAGCTTTTTTGTATTCTGCAGAAGGGCAAAAGATTTCAGGGTATGCCATTGTAAAACATAAAATAAGGCAACAGGTTTCAGGAGATGCCATTGTAAAATGAATAAACGGATAGATTTTTCAAGGAGGGGCATCGGAAATTTCAAATTAATGCAAATCCATGTAAAAGATACTTTTTAATGATAAGGAATATCAGTGGCATCAATGAAGCGGCGTATTCTATCGTGGTAAAAGGGCTGCCGAAACAAACCACAGAAGACGAAACCGATAATGGCAAAGAGATAAAAGAAACGGAAATGAAAATTGTAAAGGTTGGCTAAAGGAAGTAGAGTAGGTTTCGCTTTTACGAAAGATTGTCGCGAATGATGTGTTCCAAATATGGTGAAGAAAAATAAAAAGGGTCGCATAAACTATGCGACCCTTTTTATTCGGAAATAATGTAGCTATTCTTTACTTGTGTAAAGATGATTTACTTCATCAGCCGTCATAGCTCCCTTTTCAAGTCTGAGCTGATCTAAAGAACCACTAAATGATCTTGCCCAGTCTTCAGGACCATGATTGGTTAGGCTTGGCGTTGGCTGAAAGGCATAATTACCTATCACCATTCCATTTACATCGTTAAACCGAATACCGCCATATTTACCATCAGACAAGACTTTACTCAGACTGGTTAAAGCGCCATCCATATACAGATTCAACTTTGAGGAAGCTGAATCATAAGTCAAGGCTATATGTGTCCATTTGTTCAGAGCTCCGGGGAGTTTAATCTCGTTCCATTGCTCACCAACCCCATCCGAAGCAGAAGCGTTGAACATATGAACCTTTAAAAAGGCTGTGTCGCCTGCATCAAGGTTTTCAAGAAATAATTCCAGATTACCCCAGAATTGAGTTTTATTAGAAATGGCGAAAATTCCCCTTGCACCATCTTTTACCGGTCCCGTTGTATTCATCCAAAAAGCCAGTGTAAAACTTCCTAAATTTTTGAGACTGTCACTAACTACTTTTTCCACTATATAACCTTTCGAGCCGATGATAACCGCCTTGCCATTAACACCGGTTCCGTACGTCACGTTACTATCAATGGTTGCAGATTTAGCTTCGCCGCTATCACCGGAATTGCCTTCAAACGAAAACAAGGTTTTAACCGGATTATATGGCGGTGCTTCTGGTATAGTGTCCAATATAAGTTTCCCGATTTCAGGACGATCCATTTTCTGGCAGGAGATAGTTGCCATGCTGACACCAATAAAGACAAGCAATGAAAGTTTTATTATTTTGATAGTCATAATGATAGTTTATAAATAAACGAATGAATTACCATTCCGGGTTTTGTACAAGCTTAGTGTTTTGATCAATGGCTTTCTGTGGTATGGGATAGAAGCGGGCGCGATTGGTATAATTTGGTCCCAATTCCTTAATGGCATCACCCCAGCGCACAAGGTCATAGAAACGATACCCTTCCATGGCAAATTCAAATCGTCGTTCATTTTTAATTGCAGTGCGCATTTGTTCCTGTGAGACAAATGGAATATAAGGGACAATCGTACGATTAACTCCGCTGTCAGCACCGGATTTTCCGCTGGCTCTTTTTCTTATCAATTCAAGGTTAGCAGCAGCGGTGGTTCCATCGCTTGTTTCATTGGAAGCTTCTGCCAGCATCAGAATTACATCAGCATAGCGGAGAATATGATGGTTGATCCAACCGGCATTGCCTTTTGTGGCAAAACCAGTGAAAGTGCGCATAGCAGGATCGTTGCCAGTATATACTTTTTTATTCCAGTATTTCTGAGCCAAGCCGCCAGCACCATCCGGATTAGTATAGTCCGGGATGATTGCTCCAAAGCCCCCCAGATCAGCTCCTCCATCAGACTGACCGGAATATAAAATTGTTTGTGACTTTCTGGGATCTTTATTATCCCATGCATCCACCAATTTTTGCGTTGGCGTATTCCAGCCCCAGCCTAAATTCCACTCTGGCCCTGTTCCATTCTGGCGTATTTGCTGGCAAGTGCCCCAAGCCGTGCCATTATAAGCTTTGCTTCCTTCATCGCCATTGGCAGCACCAACGGATGCCTGCATGTCGAAGATGGATTCTCTAGTAAGACCCCCATTATTTGATCCGGTGTTTAGATTACCATCGCGCCAGATATCGGAAAAGTTTCCCAGCAGTTCATATTGACCAGAAGCAATTACTTGATTGCATAATGTGATTACCTGTGGCCAATTTTGCCTGAAAAGATAGGTTTGCGCCCAAAGTGTATTGGCAGCGCCTTTGGTGAGGCGACCAGCGTAGAGAGCAGAATTATCACTGGTGGCTCCATATTCAGCACTTGTTACTGGTAATAATTGTGAAGCTATCTGCAGGTTAGAATCTATGAACTCATAGACTGTCGCAATCGGTGATTTTTCCAGAAGACCATCAGAAGGTAACACAATCGGCTTTTTGAATACGGGAACTTCGCCATAAGTTTTTACCAACTCGAAATAGGCATAAGCCCGGAAAAAGCAAGCCTCACCTATATTGCGAAGAGAGGCAGCATCAGTCACCTTCAGCGAATCGGCTAAAGCCAGCGCAATATTACATGTGCTGATCATCGTGTAGTGGTTATTCCAGTATTCGTTTGGCGCCCAGTCATCTTTGCTGTAAGCAAAATTATCGAACTCAGTTACCACTTCTTTACCATCACCAGCATCACTTCCTTTCTGGGCATCGTCGTCGCGGATGCTTTGGAAATCAAGCCAGGGAAGGGTAGAAAAGCCGGCCGATGTTCTCAATATCGTGTACATATTCAGAACCTGGCTTTCCAGTGCGCCTTGATTTAAATCTTCAAGCGTTGTGGTAAGAGGCTTGCGATCAAGGAACTTAGAGCAGCCTGATACAACCGTTAGCAGAAGAGTGCCTGCTAACAGAAAACAAAATAAACTTTTATACTTTTTCATATTCAACAAAGAATTGAGTTTTAAAAGGTAACATTTAAGCCAAATGTAGTAATCATGGGGATGGCTCCACCACCGTAGTCATAGCCAAAGTAAGTAGCATCGCCGCCATAATCAGCCGTGTAGCCAAGGTTGTTCTTGAACGTTTTCAGATTCTGTACATTGGCGAATACACGCAATGCTTTTAAATTCAAACCTCCGATAAGACTTTGGTCGAAACTATAGGCAAGTTGCAGATTGCGGATTCTGAAGTAGCTGCCATCTTCAATATTATATGTCGAACCATTGTAGTTATAGCGGTCTCCCTGGCTAATACGTGGAACCCAATTAGAAGTGCCGGGTCCGTTCCATCTTTCTAACTTTTCGGCTGAATAATTTACCCTTTGGAAAGGTGATTCCAATGAACCCCATACTCTGAATATTTCATTGCCGTAGCTACCCACCACATCAGCACTCAGGCTAAAACCTTTGTAAGTTAAACTAATGCTTCCACCGTAGATGAAATCGGGTGTAGGATTGCCAATAATGGTTCTATCATCAGCCGTTATTTTACCATCGCCGTTTACATCTTTAAATTTGAAATCACCGGGTATAGGTGTGCCGCCCGCCCCTAAACCACCGCCGATACCTGTAGCTGGTGGTGACTTACTGATGTCGTTATAGCTTTGATACAAACCTTCCACCACATATCCATAGAATGAACCGATTGGTGCACCAGGTAAAGTGCGGCTTTCTGCGCTACCATTGTTCTGGGTTGAGCGGGATAAGAAACCATTTGGCAAATCAGCACTGAGACTGATAACCTTATTTTTCTGGAAGGTGATATTGCCACTTACATTCAATATTAAGTCCTTCGTCAGGTTCTGATTCCAGCTTGCCGTAAATTCTTCACCCCAGTTTCTAAGTTTACCACCGTTAATCAGTTCGTCCTTCAAACCTGTGGTTGGCCTTGAAATGTAGGTTAACAAATCTCTTGTTGTTCTGTTATAATAGTTTGCTTCAAAATGAAGGCGGTTATCAAATGCATTTAACTCGAAGCCGGCTTCCTGAGCAAATATGGTTTCCCATTTCAAATCAGGATTGGGTATGTAGGCAGTATTGGCAGAAAAAAAGACACCATTGTAACCGAACACTGCATTATTTCCGGTAACCAGATTTGGATAAAAAGGATAATTAATTGGTGTGCCATCAAGATAAGAAGCAGTTTGGTTGCCCAGCACACCTATAGAACCTTTAATTTTCAGATAATTGAAAATTTTCTGGCTGAGCATAAAGTTTTCTTTGCTCACATCCCATGCTGCACCCACAGACCAGAACTGCTGGTGGCGGTTTTTGCTCGGGATTCTTGAGGAAGCATCATCACGGAAAGAGGCATTCAGGAAATATTTGTTGTTGAAATTATACAAAGCTCTTCCTAAATATGAAGCCGTAGTATATTCACTTTGAGCAGAAGAAGCAGTTACGCCTCCTGGATCCGAAGACTCAAATCCGCTGGTGATATACCAGAATCTCGGATCGTTTGGAATTGGTTTATTTCCGGGAGCGGCTCTTCCTGTACGGTTGAAATTGCCAAAATAATAGGTGGTAAAGCCGGCTGTTAATGTCAGGTTGTGAGGGCCGAAACTTTGCTTGTATGATAACACGTGATCCTGCTGAAACTTACGATAGGTTTGATCATCCTCACGGAGCGCCGTGGTTGTGTTGTAAAGGTATGGCACATCATTTACAGGATTATAAGCATAATACAGTGGCGTATATTGACGGGTATTTACGTTGCTGATATCGGCATATAGAGTAGAACGGAAATTAAATGCCTTCAGGAATGTAATGTCTGCATATACGCTTCCTACAGTACGATATTCATAACTCTTGCGTGTGTTGTATTCGTTCTCTACCCGAAGTAAAGGATTTACAACACCAGCAGTTTGCAAACTCGTGCTTAAAGCAGAATATATGTTTTGGGTGATGCTATCTGTGCCGTAAGCGTCTCTTACAAGGAATGGTTTAGTTCCCGCCGACACCATAGGAACTACCTTCCGTGCATCATCCAACACGGTTGTTGCATCATATGGATTTTTCTGGCGAGAAGCATTCAGGATAACACCCAGTTTAATTCCTTTACTCAGTTTTACTTCATCGGATAGTGAAAATAACAGTTTCTGTAATTCTTCGTGCTTGATGAGACCCTGATCCAACTGATAACCCAATCCAAAAGTAAAGCGATTCTTATCGGTACTGGATGATACGCTTAAGTTATTTGTATTAAACTGACCTGTTCTGGTAACGGCATCAATCCAGTCCGTATTAGCAGTAAGTCCTGTATAGTCATAGGGCCCAGGTGTTCCAGTTCCGTTTACAACGGCATCGTTGGCACGCTCTTCTGCATACAGAAGTTTAAAACCATCGGCATCTACAAACTTAATCTTATCAACCAGGTCTTTAAAACCATAACTGCTGTTGAAGTTGATAATGGTTTGTCCGGCTCTTGCCTTTTTAGTGGTGATAGCAATAACGCCCGTAGCGCCTCTTACACCGAAGATAGCCAAGGATGATGGATCTTTTAATATTTCAATGGATTCGATATCGTTTGGATTGATATAATCAATGTTGTCATTAAATATACCATCCACAACATATAGCGGGTGCACGTTACCAATACTTGCTGTACCCCGGATGCGGATATCCGGCGCTTGTCCGGGAGTGCCTGAATTGACAACAGACAAGCCGGCTACCCGTCCCTGCAAAGAAGCAATCGGGTTGGTGTTTGGTTTATCAGCTACTACTTTTCCATCCACTTTTACAATAGAACCAGTAAGATCTCTTTTGCTGGCAACGCCATACCCGATAACAACCACATCAGACAGAGTTGACCTGGCAACAGACAGCCGGATATCTAATGAAGTCCTGCCTTCGATTGCGATTGTTGTGTCGGTAAAGCCAACATACGTAAACAACAAGGTCGCATTGGAAGGTGCTGACACGCTGAATGATCCTGATGCATCGGTGGTAGTTCCCGATTTTGTTTTTTGTACCTGTATGGAAACTCCACTCAGCGGCTGGTTATTCTCATCTGCCACCCGCCCGGTTACCAATACATTCGACTGGGCTTTAGTTACATTACTAAAACATAAAAAAACAGCAAACAGCGAAAGAGCGAGCATCCTCCGCATGTACATGCTTTCACGTACACCTTTCTTCATAAGAATACACATTTAAGTATAAGGAAATAACTAATAAACTGAATTTTCATCCGGCTAAGCTGGCAAGCAAAAAACAACCAAGCTTCGAGCAGTTCTCTATGTGTCTGCAAAACACGATAACAAAATAACAGTGTTAAAAACGATAGAAAAAATATTTTTTTTGATTAAAATAGTATAAGCTCGTCGCTTATTTTTTTAGTCATCTTGTTTCCCGTTTTTTTATACTTGCAACTGGCAGGTAAACTACCTTCGGTTTTTATTCAAATGAAATATTATCACATCGCTGTTCTTCTTAGTCTTCTCTTTTGCACTTGCAAAAAGAAAGAAGCTACTCCGCCATTAGAGAATACACCTCGCAATTTCACAGCGACGGATATCCTGGTAAATGGCAATGCAACAACCGGATCGGTATATAACAATCTGAATTTATCCCCCGGAATAAGCATTCGTTTCACCAACTCGCTGGATGTGGCAGCGGCAATTTCCGCCATCCGCTTTACCAGCTCTTCGGGTGTTGCTGTGCCTTACAACACCACTTTCCAGGATAATGACAGTGTTATTAAGATACAAGCTGCGTCGCCCTTGCAGCCACTTACGAAATATATTCTTGCTCTGTCAACATCGCTGCAATCAAAAGATGGCGGACATCTACAAACTGCAGTTGTTATCAATTTTACCACAGGTATTGATTCTACCGATAAGTTTCCCCGCATCTCGGATGATTCTTTATTAGCCCTTGTGCAAAAGCAAACCTTCAGATACTTCTGGGAGTTTGGTCACCCGGCAAGTGGTTTAGCCAGAGAACGGAATACATCTGGCGATGTGGTAACCACCGGCGGCACCGGCTTTGGCATTATGGCAATGATAGCGGCTGCAAACCGTGGTTTCATCTCACGTGCCGATGCTTTATCACGCATCACAACCATCACCAATTTTTATAAGAACAATTGCACGGCTTATCATGGTGCTTATGCGCATTGGATCAATGGCGCCACCGGTGCAACGGTTCCTTTCAGTCCGCAGGATGATGGTGCTGATCTGGTAGAAACGGCTTACCTGATGCAGGGACTGTTGTGTGCGAGACAATATTTCAATACAACCGATGCGAATGAAACGGCATTGCAAAATACCATCAACCAATTGTGGGATGCAGTGGATTGGAACTGGTTTCAGCAAGGAAACCAAAATGTACTGTACTGGCACTGGAGTCCAAACGTTGGCTGGGCAATTAACCAGCAGATTTCGGGTTGGAATGAAGCCCTGATTGTATATGCGCTGGCAGGTTCTTCACGCACGCACCCGATAGCGAAAACGGTGTATGATGCCGGCTGGGCAAGAAGCGGTGCTATTAAAAACGGCAAACCGTTTTATGGCATTACGCTGCCGTTGGGCAAAGATTATGGCGGTCCGTTGTTCTTTGCGCATTACTCTTTTCTGGGCATCAATCCGCACAATTTATCCGATGCTTATGCTTCCGATTACTGGCAACAAAATGTGGCGCATACTGATATTAATTATAGTTATTGCGTAGCCAATCCAAAAGCGTATCTCGGGTATAGCAATGCGTGCTGGGGATTGACTGCCAGTGATGAGCAGAACGGTTACAGTGCGCATTCACCGGCGAATGATAATGGCACTCTCACGCCTTCTGCGGCGATTTCTTCTCTGCCTTACGATACTGCGAAAAGCATGGCAGCGCTTTGTTTCTTTTATTACAAACTGGGTGATAAGCTATGGGGCGATTATGGTTTTAAAGATGCGTTTAATCTCACCAATAACTGGTTTGCCGATTCGTATCTTGCCATAGACCAGGGTCCGGAAATCGTAATGATAGAAAACGAGCGCAGCGGCTTGCTGTGGACTTTGTTTATGAGCTGCCCGGAAGTGAAAACAGGGATGACAAGCTTAGGCTTTCAAAGCCCGTATTTAAAATAACTATCAGCTGACAGCAGTGGCAGCATTGCGATTCCGGCCAATCGCTGAATGTAATTGCTGACAACTTTATAAAACCTCCTACTTTCGCAGCCCTGATATATAATACACATGAACTTATTGCTGCAACGTCCCGTGGCGTTTATCGACCTTGAAACCACCGGCATCAACCTTGTCACCGACCGCATTGTGGAAGTGGCTATCATTAAAATTCTCCCGAATGGTACGCGGCAGGTAAAGCGAAAATTAGTGAACCCGCAAATGCCCATTCCGCAGGTGGTGATAGACATTCATGGCATTACGGATGAGATGGTGAAAGATGCGCCCACCTTCAAACAAATAGCGAACGAGATTAAACAGTTTCTGGATAACTGCGATATTGGCGGCTACAACAGCAACCGCTTTGATATTCCGATGCTGATAGAGGAATTTCTGCGCTGCGATTTAACGCTGAACATGGAAGGTAGGAAACTGATAGATGTACAGCGTATATTTCACCAGATGGAACAGCGAACATTAAGCGCAGCCTATAAATTTTATTGTGAAAAAGAACTCATCGGTGCACACGGTGCTGAAACGGATGCAACTGCTACCTATGAAATTTTAGAAGCGCAGATAGAACGCTATCCTCATCTTGGCAACACGGCAGAAAGTATTTGCAAAGTTTGCGGTGAAAACGACTTGGTTGATTTTTCGCGCCGGCTGATAAAAGTGAATGGTATAGAAACCTACAATTTTGGCAAGCACAAAGGCAGAACCGTGGTGGAAGTAATGAAGATAGAACCACAGTATTATGATTGGGTCATGCGCGGAGAATTTACATTGCACACCAAGCAAAAACTATCGGAGATTGTGAACCGTGCTTTGCTAAAAAAACGATAAAGAAGATTTTTTTACACAACAATTTTCTTTCTCCATTCTTTTCATTGTATTTTGCTTTTCAAACTCCTGTTGCTTTGTCGGTAAAGAAATTGGTCATCATCCCCACTTACAATGAGAAGGATAACATTACCGCTATCCTTGCTGCCGTATTTTCTTTACAGCAACATTTTCATGTATTGGTAATAGACGATGGTTCGCCCGATGGTACGGCAGCTATTGTAAAAAGCCTAATGCTGCAATACGAGAACTGTCTCTTTCTGGAAGAGCGCAAAGGCAAGCTGGGCTTAGGTACAGCTTATATTCACGGCTTTAGATGGGCGCTGGCGAAAGGTTACGATTTTATCTTCGAGATGGATGCCGATTTTTCGCATGATGTGAAAGATCTGGATCGTTTGTACAGCGCTTGTTGCAATGGTGCTGATGTTGCCGTAGGCAGCCGGTATGTCAACGGCGGTAAAATCGAAAACTGGCCGGTATCGCGTCACATCTATTCAAGAGGCGGTGCTTTATATACCAAACTCATTACCTGGATGCCGGTGAACGACCCAACGGCCGGCTTTGTTTGCTATACCCGCAAAGTGCTCGACACAATCAATTTCGATGAAATTCAGTTTGTAGGCTATGCCTTCCAGGTAGAAATGAAATTTGCTTCCTGGAAGCTGGGTTTTAAAATTGCAGAAGTGCCCATTACCTTCCGCGACAGAAAGTGGGGCGTAAGCAAAATGTCGAAAGGGATTTTAAAAGAAGGTATCATTGGTGTATTAAAAATTCAATGGCAGAGCATGTTCAAAGACTATCACAAAAAAGTGCGTACAAAGATGGTGGATGCTGCACAGCCCGCGAGTGTAACGAGTAATGTATAAGTCAAATTTGGAGTAAGCTATTGCTGCTTCTATCCTGTTATTTACAGATAGCGCTTTGCTATTTCATCGTCGTTTAACTTCCTTCCGGTTTTCAAATCTGTTCGCCAATACGTATCATGAATGGAGAAGTAAGCATCGCTTTTGGTGCCTGTTTCTTTAGACACTTTTAACCAACTATCTCGGAACCATACAGTAAGCGTTTGGTCTTTCTGATTGTGGTATTTATCCCATTCATCTTCCTCATCGCTATACTGATCCTGCAGTTCAATTTGCGCATCATAAACTGACTCTGGTAATAGGTAAGCCCACCTGTTCTTCTTTTCTTGCAATTGGTTTTTCGATGGCAGAACAACCGTACCGGTTATTACCTCTTGATGTGCATTCATTGCCCAGCCAACAATGTCTAAATAATCATACTCATATTCGAAACAGAAGCAGGCAATATCGTCGAAAGTATAATCATCAACGTACTGTAAAGCCTTGTTGGTTTGTAAGTTTTTTAAATCGATGATTAATTCATCCTGTAACTCAGTGAGGTGATGTTGCAGTTGAAGAATCAATAGTTTTAAATGTTGGGCGAGCGTCATGTAATGTTGAATGGTATGAACACAACACAGCGGTTGTTGCTTACAATATTTTAAGTGAGTCATTATAAAATTCAGTCCGGTGCAGTTAATTCTCTACATGATACTGCAATATCACATGAAAGTTGTCCTTGATTGTTTTTTGCCTTATTCATTCTTCAACCTTCCTTCCAAATCCAAATGGAACTCCTTAGCTGTCTCCTTTGCACTTTCATAGCCCGCATCTGCATGTCGAATCACGCCAATGCCCGGATCATTGCGCAACACGCGACTTAAACGTATTGCTGCTTCTTCTGTGCCATCCGCCACAATCACCATTCCTGCATGAATACTGTAGCCCAAACCCACCCCACCGCCATGGTGCAGACTCACCCAGCTTGCACCGCCTGCCGTGCTGAGTAACACGTTTAAAATGGCCCAATCGGCTACTGCATCACTGCCATCAAGCATGGCTTCTGTTTCTCGGTTGGGCGAGGCAACAGAACCGGTATCTAAATGGTCTCTGCCAATCACAATCGGGGCTTTTACTTTTCCCGTTTTCACCAGTTCATTAAATGCCAGTCCTGCCTTCTCGCGTTCGCCCTGACCAAGCCAGCAAATGCGCGCCGGCAAACCTTGGAAAGCTATTTTTTCTTTGGCTAACTTCAACCAGCGTTGCAGGCTTTTATTATGGGGAAACAGGTTTTGGATTACTTCATCCGTTACGGCAATATCAGCCGCATCACCACTTAACGCCGCCCAGCGAAACGGGCCTTTGCCTTCGCAAAACAGGGGTCGGATATAAGCCGGCACAAACCCGGGAAAAGAGAAGGCATTGGATAATCCGGCTTCCTGCGCACGGGCGCGGATATTATTGCCATAGTCAAACGTGATGGCGCCGCGTTGTTGCAACCCAATCATCAACTCCACATGTTTTTTCATCGAGCGATAACTGTATTCGATGTAAGCTTCCGGGTTTTGCTCACGCAATATCTTCGCTTGTTCATATGTCAGCTCATGTGGCCAGTAACCAATCAACGGGTCGTGTGCTGAAGTCTGATCTGTAAGTGTATCAGGAATAATGTTTCGTTCTATTAATCGCTCCAAAAGATTGATGGCATTGGCTTTCACACCAATACTCTTGCTAATACCTTGTTGTTTGTACTGCATGGCAGCATCAATAGCTTCATCTATCTCTTCATACTTTTCATCAAGGTATTTTGTTTCCAATCGTTTGTTAATGCGCCATTCTTCCACTTCAGCAACCAGTGCAACGCCTTCATTCATGGTGATGGCAAGTGGCTGCGCACCGCCCATTCCACCCAGCCCGGCGGTTACATTTAAAGTGCCTTTTAGTGTGCCGCCAAAGTGTTTATCGGCTACTGCCGAATACGTTTCATACGTGCCTTGCACAATGCCCTGCGAGCCGATATAAATCCAGCTTCCGGCGGTCATTTGCCCATACATCATCAAGCCCTTTTTATCCAGCTCTTCAAAGTGCTGCCACGTTGCCCAACGGGGCACCAGTTGCGAGTTGGAAATCAAAACGCGGGGCGCGTCTTTATGTGTTTTTAAAATGCCAACCGGCTTACCGCTTTGTATCAGTAAGCTTTCGTCGTTCTCTAATATTTTCAGCGATGCAATGATGTTGTCCAGCGCTTCAAAATTGCGCGCTGCTTTGCCTCTTCCGCCATACACAATCAGGTCCTCGGGGCGCTCGGCAACCGCTGGATCAAGATTGTTCAACAACATTCGCAAAGCAGCTTCCTGCAACCAGCCCTTGCAGTTCAGTTGTGTGCCAGTCGGTGTTTTGTATTTAGCAATGTCGTAGCGGTTTTGTGTGAGCATAATTGTAGTTGATGGTTATGGGTTGAGAGTTGATGGAAAGACGGTAAATGAAAGTTGACAGAATATAACAACTGCAAGCTTTAAACCTGATAGTTAACAGCAGACAGCTAATCGGCTTTTGAGGCACCGCCCGAGCCATTGATGTGGCTGTCTACCGAAGCGCCGCCTTTGTAGCGTACATCGCCGGAGCCGTTTACTTTAATATCCAGTTGCTTCGTAGCGTACACATCGGCATTGCCACTTCCATTGATGTTAATGATCGTATGTTCGGTGGTTAATCCAAAACAATGGATATCGCCTGAACCGGCTATTGACATTTCGGCTTCGGTTGCTTTTCCGCTGAAAGATAGATCGCCGCTGCCGCTGCTATGGCTTTCCACGGCAGGCGCATCAATTTTTACATCAATGTTGCCTGAGCCGCTTACATCAAAATTCATCTTGTCTTTACCGGTCAATGTATTATCAGAAGTAATGTTGCCGCTACCACCAAGTGAAATATCGTGGAACTCCGGTGCGGTAATGTGAACTTCCAAGTTCTTCTTGGGTTGTAGGTTATAACCTTGTTTAATTTTAATTTTGAGTGTGTTTCCTTCCACATCGGTGGTAATGTAAGGCAATAGGTTCTCATCGCCTTTTACCTGTACGGAATAACCGGGACCTTGGGTCAATACAATGTCCATCGGTCCTGAGGAAGAGACATCTTTAAAATCATTTGCGCTTCTGTTTTCTGTGGTAATATTGCCATTGCCCTCCACGCGCTCTCCACCAATAATATCACAGGAAAAGAAAAGAAGAGACGTAGCAATAATCAGTAATAGTTGTTTCATGATCGTTTTATTTTGAAAGATAAGATTTGTAAGTGTGTTGCATTTAATATTGATGGTTGTCATGTACCCAGCAACCGGTTCTTTGTATACTGTTTCCGTCTCTTTGTATGATATCCTGACTTCCTGAGTATGACTCTTTATTTCTTCTTTTCTTACTCCTTCATCTCCGCATAATACTGATGAAAATACGGTATGGTTTCGATGCCTTTATAAAAATTAGCAAGGTCGAATTTTTCATTCGGACTATGCAGATTATCGCTATCTAAACCAAAGCCGAGGAACACGACTTTGCAATGCAGAATGCTTTCAAACAAAGACGTGATCGGAATGCTGCCGCCGCCCCGAACCGGAACCGGGGCTTTGCCAAAACTTGTCTCAATTGCCTTTGCAGCCGCCTTGTATTCGATGCTGTCTATCGGTGTCAGGTACGGATCTCCACCATGATGTTCTTCAGCTTTGATCGTAACACAATCCGGCGCGATGGCATACAAATGATCAATGAGCAGTTTCGTCATCTCTTTGTGTTTCTGATTGGGCACCAAACGGCAGCTGATCTTCGCAAACGCTTTTGATGGCAATACTGTTTTCGAGCCTTCACCTGTATAGCCGCCCCAAATGCCATTTAGCTCTAATGTGGGCCGGATGCCGGTTCGCTCGTTGGTTGTATATCCCCGCTCACCCCACAAGTCTTTTACACCAAGGTCTTGCTTGTAAGCTTCTTCATCAAACGGGGCTTTCGCCATTTCCTTTCTTTCCTCCGCCGAAGCCTCAATTACATCATCATAAAAATGAGGAATTGTAACATGGTTGTTTTCGTCGTGCAACGAAGCAATCATCTGCGCAAGAATCGTTATCGGGTTAGCTACAGCGCCACCATACACACCGCTATGCAGGTCGCGGTCTGCACCCGTTACTTCTACCTGTATGTAGCTTAAGCCGCGCACACCGGTATCAATACTTGGCGTGTCAAGGCTTATCATCGAAGTATCACTGATAAGAATTACATCGGCTTTCAGCAGGTCTTTTTTTTCTTCCAGTAACGCGGCCAAATTGGGCGATCCTACTTCTTCTTCTCCTTCTATGATAAATTTAATATTAAGCGGAAGACTGTTTGTTTTCATCAACGCTTCAAACGCCTTTACGTGCATATAAAACTGCCCCTTGTCATCTGCCGAGCCACGCGCATAAATTTTACCTTCTTTAATCACCGGTTCAAACGGACCGCTGTGCCATAATTCTAAGGGATCGGGTGGCTGCACATCGTAATGTCCATACACCAGCACGGTTGGCTTTGATGGGTCAATTATCTTTTCGCCATACACGGCAGGATGCCCCTGTGTTTGCAATACCATTACATTATCGGCACCGGCTTCTGCCAGGCGTTGCTTAACCGCTTCTGCACAAGTGTTCATGTCCTCTTTGTGCTCGCTTCTGGCGCTTACGCTAGGAATGCGCAGAATGTCTAATAATTCATTTAAAAACCGGTCTTTATTCTCTGAAATATATGATTGCCAGGCTTGCATAATCGATATGTATTTATGAGGACAAATGTAAACGGGGATTTGGGGAGATGAAAAAGATTTTAGAGATTGTTTGAACCGGGATAATAGAAGACAAATTTCTTGAACCTATACACTGATGTTTTTTATTTTGTATCCATCCTTATCCTGTAATTTGTATATCTCTCAGGCATCCAGGTTCAGAACATCATTTACTTGTTAAAAGCGAACAAACGGTGTTCGATAATGAACACTCTGCGCATTTGTTTTCTTCTGGAAGCCTTACCTGCATTGAGTTGTAGCATTGGCATAACCGTTGGCATTGAACAGACGCTGTTATAAATTGTTATTTAAAGAGTTTAATTCATTGTTCGCTAACTGTTATTGTTGACAATAAAACTGCTCTCATGCTGAAGAATTTTTTTAAAATCGCATTTCGCAATCTGGGTCGTAACAAAGGCTTTTCGGCTATCAATATACTGGGTCTTGCCATCGGCATGGCCAGCGCCATGCTCATTTTGTTATGGATTCAAAACGAAGTGAGCTACGACCGGTTTCACGAAAAAGAAGACCGCATTTATACACTTAATAATCGAGATAAATTCAATGGCGAACTGTGGGCCTGGAATACAACGCCGAAGATATTGGCGCCTACACTCAAGCTTGAATACGCAAACGATATAGAAGATATTGCTCGTGTAAACAATACTTCTTTCCTGTTTACAGTTGGCGAAAAGCATCTTAACGCAGAAGGCGGATTTACCGATTCGGGCTTTCTCAACATCTTCAGCTTTCCTTTGTTGTACGGCGATAAACGCAACGCATTAAACAGCGCAAGCGGCATCCTTGTTACACAAAAGTTTGCGAAGAAACTGTTCGGTACGGATGATGCGATGGGCAAAGTTGTTCGGATAGACAGCACCGATCAGTTTACTGTAACCGGGGTGCTGAAAGACCTTCCCAATAACACCTTTTTTAACTTTGACTACCTGTTGCCCTGGTCATACATGAAGAAGCTGAACCAGGACGATTCTTACTGGGGCAATAATTCTATCAAATCTTTCATACTGCTCAAGCCGGGCGTCAGCCAGTCTGCATTCGATGCTAAAATAAGAGACATCACCATTAAACATACCTCGGATGGTAAAGATAAAGGCACTACACAGGTGTTCACTTATCCGTTGCGAGACCGTTACTTGTATGGCAAATCGGAGAACGGAAAATATGTAAGCGGGCGCATGGAAACAGTGAAGCTGTTTGCTGTGATTGCTGCTTTCATTTTATTGATTGCCTGTATCAACTTCATGAATTTAAGCACTGCCCGCAGCGAGAAGCGCGCAAAAGAAGTCGGCATCCGTAAAGTGGTCGGTGCACAAAAAGGCGGACTGGTCGCACAGTTTATCGGCGAAAGCATCCTGCTTGCTGTATTTGGTGGAATCATTGCCCTGCTTGTGGTTCAGCTTTCTTTGTCCGGCTTCAATCATCTGGTAGGAAAGGAGTTGTTTATTGATTATAGCAACCCGGTTTACTGGCTCTTCTTTATTGGTTTCATCATTCTCACCGGTTTTATCGCCGGCAGTTATCCAGCTTTTTTCTTGTCATCCTATCAGCCTGTTAAGGTGTTGAAAGGGACATTTAAAGCTTCAAACGCATTGGTTACACCACGCAAAGTTTTGGTGGTATTGCAGTTCACATTCGCTATCGCGTTAATCATTTGCACCATCATTGTAGAGCACCAGATTCAATACGCGCAAAACCGCGATGCAGGCTACAAAAGGGACCAGTTGGCCTATACTTTTATACAAGGTGATATTGATAAGCACTACGATGCCATCCGGAGCGAGTTATTGAGCAGCGATGCGGTAACAGCGGTTACCAAATCGCAATGCCCCATTACACAACGATACAGTGATGGCTGGGGCTATGGCTGGCAAGGCATGAAGCCAGGCGATGAAAAAATAGACTTTGTAAGAATGGCTTCGGATGTTGATTTCGTAAAAACCATGGGAACGGTTTTGTTGCAGGGCAGAGACATTGACATTAAAAAATATCCCGCCGATTCCACTGCCATGATGCTGAACGAAACCGCAGTAAAAATGATGGGTTTTAAAAACCCAATTGGTCAGATTGTAAGATCGGACGATAAGAACTGGACGGTAGTAGGTGTACTGAAAGATTTTATTTACGAATCGCCATACGACAAGGTGCAGCAGCTCGTGGTACATGGGCCAGCCTCATGGTTTACAACCATGCATTACAAACTAAATGCGGCTCATTCAACTGCAGCCAACTTGAAAACAATTGAAACTATTTTCAGGAAATACAATCCGCAGTATCCCTTTGTGTACCAGTTTGCTGACGAGGAATATGCACAAAAATTTGCCGACGAAAAACGCATCGGCACCTTAGCCGCTTTGTTTGCTGGTCTCACCATATTCATTTCTTGTTTGGGCTTGTTTGGGCTGGCGACTTACATGGCTGAAAATCGCATTAAAGAAATCGGTGTTCGCAAGGTGCTGGGCGCAAGTGTTACCAGCATCACTACGTTGTTGTCGAAAGATTTTTTAACACTGGTTATCATTTCATTTGTTATTGCATCTGGCATCGCCTGGTGGGCAATGACGAAGTGGCTGTCTTCTTATACCTATCGCATTTCTATCGAGTGGTGGGTGTTCGCAATTGCCGGTTTGTTGTCTGTTTTAATTGCGTTGATAACGGTAAGTTATCAATCCATCAAAGCTGCGGTTGCCAATCCGGTAAAGAGTTTACGCACGGAGTAGTCGTCTGCACATTAGTCGAAAGCAGCCCGGATGATTTTAAAGCATTGTAATTACGACTCATCATTTATAACTTCATAATCTGTCTCCGATGTTAAAGAACTATTTCACTATTGCCTGGCGTAACCTCATCAAGAACAAGGTATATTCTGTTATTAATATCCTGGGGCTGGCAGCAGGCATGGCAGTGGCTATGCTCATCGCATTTTGGATATGGGACGAAGTTACTTACGACGATTATCATACGAACCACAAAGAGCTGGCGCAGCTAAAAACAACCTTCATTGGCAATGATGGCGACAAAGAAACCGGCGATGCTATTGCCATCCCGATAGGGCAGGAACTGCGCACCAAGTATGGCTCCGACTTTAAAAATATTTCACTCGCTTCCTGGAACTTCGGGCATATACTCGCCGTAGGCGATACCAAAATCACCGGGCAGGGCATGTGGGTCGAAGCAAACTTTCCATCCATGTTTTCTTTGCGCATGAAAAAGGGAAGTCTCAATGCCCTCAACGATCCGTCTTCCATTCTGCTTTGCGCTTCTATGGCCAAAGCATTATTTGCCGGTGCCGACCCGATAAACAAAACAGTAAAGCTCGATAACAAAGAAGTCTATAAAGTAGCAGGCGTGTTTGAAGATCTTCCCGCCAACACCACTCTGCACGATGCCAAGTTGTTCCTGCCCTGGAAGAAATATTTAACCACTGAAGACTGGGTAAAAGAGTCGCAAACGCAATGGAACAATCATTCCTTTCAGGCTTATGTTCAGGTTGCCGATGGCAGAGACATCGCCAGAGTATCCGACAAAATAAAGATGGCCTCGATGGCGCATAAAAATGCTGCCACCGAAGGCAAGGAAGAGCTGGTGTTGCATCCTATGGATAAGTGGCGTTTGTACAGCGATTTCAAAGAGGGCAAAGCCATCGGCGGGCGCATCCAGTTCGTGTGGCTGTTTGCCATTATTGGCGTGTTTGTGCTGTTGCTCGCGTGCATCAATTTCATGAACTTAAGCACCGCACGCAGCGAGAAGCGCGCCAAGGAAGTCGGCATCCGCAAAACAGTTGGCTCATTGCGCAGCCAGCTCATCCGCCAGTTCCTTAGCGAGTCCATTCTCGTGGCGCTCATTTCATTCTTATTTTCTATTCTGTTGGTTGAGCTCATGTTGCCCCTGTTCAATAAGCTCGCCGATAAAGATGTTTCCCTGCCTTGGAGCAGTCCCGTCTTCTGGCTCTTAGCCATTGCTTTCACCTTTGTCACTGGCTTCATCTCAGGCAGCTACCCCGCGTTTTACCTGTCTAAGTTCGAGCCTATCAAAGTCTTAAAAGGAACCTTCCGCGTAGGCAGGTTTGCCTCCCTGCCACGCAAGGTGCTCGTGGTGGTTCAGTTCACATTCTCCATTGCCTTAATCATCGGCACCATCATCGTGTTCAAGCAAATTCAGTTTGCCAAAAATCGTCCGGTCAATTACAGTCGCGACGGGCTTCTCACCATACCCATGTCAACACCAGATCTCTTTGGACATTACGATGCCATCCGCGGCGATCTCCTTGCTACCGGTGCAGTAGAGAATATGGCAGAGTCATCCAGCCCCACAACTGCCGTTTATTCCAACCAGATTGGCTTCAACTGGCAAGGAAAAGATCCTAATTCGTTGCCCTCTTTCGGCACCATTGGCGTAACGCACGAATTCGGCAAAACCATTGGCTGGCAGGTAAAAGAAGGACGCGATTTCTCGAAAGACTTTGCTACCGATAGCCTGAGTATGATATTGAACGAAGCCGCCGTTAAGCTCGTGGGCATGAAGGAAGACATTGTAGGCAAAACCATTAACTTCAACGATAGAAACTACACTGTAGTCGGCGTCATAAAAGACATGATTATGGAATCGCCCTATCAGCCCATCAAGCCCACCGTTTTCCTTTGCGATCCCAATTGGGCAAACGTCATCACCGTGCGCCTCAAGCCCGGCGTTCCGGCGCAGGACGCACTGGCAAAAGTGGAAGGCGTCTTCAAGCGCTACAACCCCGGTTCTCCTTTCGATTATAAGTTCAACGACGACGACTACGCACAAAAGTTTGCCGACGAGCAGCGCATCGGCAATCTAGCTTCCTTCTTCACCATCCTCGCCATTTTCATTTCCTGTCTGGGTTTGTTTGGGCTGGCTTCCTTTGTAGCCGAGCAGCGCAAGAAAGAAATCGGCGTGCGCAAAGTGCTGGGCGCATCCACCTTCAATCTCTGGCAGATGCTCAGTAAAGAGTTTGCCTTCCTCGTCATCATTTCCTGCGTCATCGCCATCCCGCTCGCCTGGTACTATCTCACCAACTGGCTTCAGAATTATCAATACAAAACCGATATTTCCTGGTGGGTGTTCCTGCTCTCCTGTTTTGGCGCCCTCGCGGTCACGCTTATCACCGTTAGCTTTCAGGCAATCAAAGCTGCACTTGCCAACCCGGTAAAAAGTTTGCGAACGGAGTAAAGGTTGATATTATAAAATACAAGAGCAGCTAATGCAAGCGTAGCCAATGCAAAACAGCCAATACAAATAACAGCCGTTATGGGCCAGAAGTGGGTTAACTCCGGTTAAGCATCGTTGCGTCGCACTCTTGTACGTTCGGTTAATAATTTAGCAAAGGGGGGCAAATACCTCATCCAAACGCTAAAGGCAGCAGCAAACAAAAGTCATCCATTCTGCTTGCTGCTGCCTTCATAGCTATCATTTTAAGTCTCAACTCACTCAAAATGGCGGTCTGCAGTTCTGGAAATGGTGTCCGAAATCCTATGTCGCCCTAAATTCATTTGTGACCTTCCGAAACTCGTTTCACGCCCCCGAAAATTAGTTTCACACCGTCCGAAGTCTGTTTCATTCTATCTAAAAGGTCCTGAATCCCTCTGCATTTGTAGAAAAGGTTTCCGAAATTCATTTGTAGCCTTCCGAAATCCATTTTCAGGTGTCCGAAACTCATTTGTATGTTTCCCAAACCCGTTTTTAGCCTTCCTAAATTCATTTGGAGGCTTCTTAAATTTTTTATTAGGTTTCCGAAATACGTTTGTAGTCTTCCGAAATTCAATTATAGGTTTCCGAAACTCATTTGCAGCCTGTCAGAATAAATAGGAAACCCATCAAAACAGGATGCAAATTCTCTCGGAATGAATCGGGATGCCCGGTGCCGGTTTGCAAGGCATTCTCATCAGGTTGGCTGGTTCTTAAATGGGCAATTGGCTTAAAACAGCGAAAGTTGAGAGGTAGAATTGGATTTACCTGCAATTTGGGTGCGGTTGTTTCTGCCTGTAAAGTTTGTCTTCTTCACCTCATAAACCGCCGATTCCTCATATCGCGAGGCAACCGCAATATGTGTGCTGCCGGCATGTGCCATAAATAACTCTTCCACCAGCTTTGGGTGGTTGTTTTCTTTGGATAGATGTGCCAGGAGCATGTGCGTCATAAACGGCGACTTATGCTTCAGGAACAGTTCCAGCGCCTGCCGGTTCGATAGATGCCCATGCTTGCCCGAGATCCTTCTTTTCAGGTGAACCGGGTATCTTCCCTGCTCCAGCATCACCTCATCGTAGTTAGCTTCTAAAAACGCCGCATGGCATTGTTTAAAATGCTGGATCACATGGTTGCATGGCAACCCGATATCCGTAAAAATGCCTACTGTCACCTCATCATCGCTCACAATAAAGCTGTGTGGCTCTGCCGCATCATGAAATTTTGGAAACGCAGTCACGCGCAGGTGGTTCACAGCCACAGGCTCGTGCGCCGTAAACGGCTGCACCCGAAATGGCAACCTAATTTGACTGCCGCAGCCCTGTAAGGTTGCCTGCGTTATGTAAACAGGCAGGTCATATTTCTTTGCCAGCGCAGTCAGTCCCTGTATGTGGTCAGTGTGTTCGTGCGAGATAAAAATGGCTTTCACTTTCTCCATCGAAAGCTGCAATCGGCGCATCCGCGTTTCGGTTTTGCGGCAGGAGATACCGGCATCCACCAGAATCGCTGAATCATTATTTCCAATATAATAGCAATTGCCGTTACTACCCGAGTTAAGTGACGCGATATAAAGAGACATAGCTAAACAAAGAAACAGTTTTTCTCACACAAACTGTAAGGCTCTGTTGACGGTATAAGCCCACACCGGCACGGCAGCATTCAAAATCAAAAACTTATCAAAACCAGCGTGAACAAATAAGGCAAAGCTCTTTTTATTCACACCAATACTAAAAAGGGAGGTCGAAAAAACAGCACTCAGTATTTCCTTTTGGTAAATTGAAAGAAAAGCTCTTATTTTTGCTAAATAATTTAGTAAATCAAAAACAATTTTTATGAACGACTACCGTATGCAGCCGGCTACTTTAAAGGGTAGTAAAGACATGAAGCTGCAGGATATACCGGTTGCAAAAGCTACAGGCTTTGGCGCTGCGGCCGATGATTACATGGAACGTGGCATCGACCTGAATGAGCAGTTAATCGGCAACAAGCCGGCTACTTTTTTCTTTCGTATGAGGGGCGATGCCATGGTAGGTATGGGAATCACCAACGGAGATGTTCTGATTGTAGACCGGAGCCTGAAAGCGGTGGATGGAAAGATAATTGTGGCATCAGTTGATGGACAATTATTAGTGCGCAGGCTGAAGCAAACGGCAGCGGGTATCACCTTGCATTCAGGAAGCAACTTGCACACCTCGATAGTTATAAAGGAGGGAAGTGATTATATACTGTGGGGTGTAGTTACCTACGTCATTCATCCGTTTAGTTAGCATCTATCCATAAACCTTGAATTGTAAACAGTCTCCGGTTGTCTAGCCGGAGACTTGCTTTACAGTTTTTATTCAGTCGCCACAACAAAAGTTATTTGTTGAAGCTGCCGGTATATTACAGGTCGTCCGTTTTGTTCAGCAGGTTGCCATTTGGGGCCACGCTGAATCACGCGTACTGCTTCTGCCGCCGCTCCATAACCCGGATCGCTTATCGCTTTCACCTCTGAAATATTTCCATTTCTATCTACCAAAAATGAAACGTTCACGGTATAGCTACCAGCAGGAGCACCACTCTCTGCAGGAATTTCTGAGCGGAGGTTGTGGCGAAGGAAATTCGCCCAGGCCTCAGTGCCACCCGGAAATTGTGCCATCCGCTGCACCGTATGAAACTCTTTGGTATAATCTTCTGTTTTAACCAGGCTCTCACTGGTGCCTACACTCTGCTCTAATGGAGGTGCTATCCTGTCATATATTGTTCCTGCTCTGTTAGCCACATCTATTTTCACATTCTCAATATCGCTCTGCACAGGAGGAGGTTCGGTTACCAATTTATCATCCACAATTTTCGGCGTAGTCACTTTAACAGTAGCTACTTGTATAGGCTCAACAGGTTTGATCTTTACAGGCGGTGGAAGAATAGGTTGTGGGTCTTTAGCAATTTCTACAAGATGCATGTCAGGATCTAAATCAGTTAAAGAGGTTACATGTCGGTTAGCTGCCTGCAACTTATACAGCAAACAAAAAACCAGACACATCCCAAGCGTTACTGCTATGGCAGTTGATAATCTCTTGTTGTAAAATTTGCGCAATTGATACGCACCATAACTCTTGTTCCTGTTGGCAAACAGAATGTCTAATACATCGGCTTGCATTGTGTTGTTGATGTTCATACTAGATGTTTATAATGAGATAAAACCATCTACTACTTTCCATAACAATCTGAAAATAAATTTATTATAAAGACAAAATAAAAAGCCTCCGACTCATAGATCGGAGGCTTTACCCTGAAAATAATACTTAGTTTATTGTTCTACTACCTGGAAGGTAATAGATTGCTTTTGGCGGTAAATAACGTTTCTGCCGTTTTGCACAGCAGGCTTCCAAGCGGGTCCACGCTGGATTACGCGAACTGCTTCAGCTGCTGTTCCATAGCCAGGATCATTATCTGCTTTCACTTCGGAAATAGCACCAGTTTTATCAACCAGAAAAGAAACGACAACCGTATAATTACCAGTTGGTGCACCATTTTCACTTGGTGTATCCTGGCGCAGATTGCGCTGCAAATACTGTTGCCAAGCACTTAAACCACCGGGAAACTGAGCCTGAATTTGTACTGTTTTAAATTCCTTGTCATAATCCTCGGTTACTTTAGGAGCTTCCACTACGCCGGTTCCCTGCGCTTCTACAGGTGGCGCTACTACGTCAGATTTAATACCTTCCTGGTTAATGGTACCAATCTTAGTATCTTCCAGTTCTTCCTGTTGTGGAGGCGGTTCTTTTACTTCTTCGTCCTTCACAATCTGTGGAGGCGTAAATTGCTTAATCTCAATTTTTGGAGGTTCAATCTTTGGCGGTGGCGGAGGAGGAGGAGGTTCCGGCTTTTGCTTTTCTTCCACATTTTGCAGGTCCACATCCTGAACCACTATCTGCGCTTGTTTATCATTGCTCTTCAGTTTAGACACAGCAAAGGCAACTCCAATACCGAGACAAACCAGCAGTGTTACAAGCACGGCAGACGTAATTCGCTTATTGTACGTTTTACGCAGATCGTAAGCACCATACTCTTTGTTTTTCCCCTCAAAGATGATGTCGAGGATATCGGCACTTAAAATTTTATTTACTTCCATAACTTAATTTTTTAAAACAGGATAATAGATTACGGAGCCGGTGCAGCTGCAGCGGGAGGCGTTCCTCCGCCTTCAGTCACTTTTACAAGCTGGTTTTCGCCATCCGAAATATCAACCAATGCATAACGTTTTACTACGTTAATAGTCATTTCGTCCAGTATATCTACTACATTTTTGTATGTGCTTTCGTCAGTTGGCTTTATCACCACCATAAAGTCATCAGGATTCGTGCTCCGCTTTTTAGAGATGATCTCGCTCCTGATGTCTTTAAAGTTGGAATTTTTAAAGTTTTTACCAGCCGGGTCTAACTCCCCTTCATAATAAAATACATTATTATCTTTTCCCAGTAACACAGTAAGCGCACCGGAAGCTTTTGTTTTTGTTTGTTCTTCCGGTTTGTCGGTGTCTTTGGGCAAGTTCAGCTTCAACGCAGTAGGCTGGCTGATGGTAGTGGTGAACACAAAGAAGGTGATAAGAAGAAAACCCAGATCCACCATAGGCGTCATATCTACCCTGGTAGAAAGTTTCTTTGCTTTTTTTACGCCAGGTCCTTTTTTATGACCACCCCCGCCTGAGGTATCCATTTCTGCCATAACAATACGATTTAATAATTATAAAATTTATTCGTCTGATGCTTTACTGCCACCCTGCTTGTACAGTTCAGTTCCTTCAGGAACAGTAGTGGCATTGGTAACCATCTGGAATTTCAGTAGGTCATTCTTTTTAAAAGCCGTAAGAACGTTTTTAAAGAACGGATACTTAACCAGATTGTCTCCCTTTAATAATAAGTTTACATGGCCGCCCTGGTAAGCGTCATTCACACCACGCATCCATTTGATAAGCTGGTTGTTAGCTGTATCTTTCACTGGTATACCTGGTAATGTTTGATCGTTTACCTGTCCGTCAGGTAGGTTAGCCTGCTGTTTCAATTGGTTCAGAGCAACGCCTAATACAGGTTGTCTTACTAAGTTAGCTATCTCCCCCGGTGTAAGCCCTAACCCTTCGGTTTGATTTAGTTCAGTGATGATAGCCTGCTTTTTTTCACGGTCTCCAGAATTGTCGCCACTGGCGAGGAATACTTTGCCATCTTTAGTGATGGAAATTTCCACCACGTCTTTTTCAGGTGCTTTTTTAGAAGATACGGAACTGGGCGTAGCTACGTTCACCGCCGATGATTCTTTCGGCTTTGCTGTTAAAATGAAAAATGAAAGCAGAAGAAAAGCCACATCACACATGGCAGTCATATCTATGGCTGTGCTCTTCCTCGCAATTTTAGGTCTTGCCATTGTTTAGCTTTTTTAATACTGTACTAAGATGCACAACAGCGCCGGTTTCCACAAACCGGCGCTGTATAAATTTATTTATAATTCGCTGCAAAACTCTGTGTCAGCGTAAAGCCGCTTTCATCAATGCCATAAGTGATACCATCAATTTTGGTAGTAAACACGTTATACATAATGATGGAGATGGCAGAGGTGCCGATACCTAAAGCGGTATTGTACAAGGCTTCAGAAATACCTTCAGATAGTTTGGAAGAAGCTTCAGAACCACCGCTGGCGCCTAAGGCAGAGAACGAACGAATCATGCCCATTACCGTACCCAACAAGCCCAATAAAGTGGCTACTGAAGCGATGGTGGATAAGAACACAAGGTTCTTTTCGAGCATAGGTAACTCTAACGCCGTGGCTTCTTCTACTTCTTTCTGAATGTTCAGCACTTTCTGCTCGGTTTCCAGTTCGGTATTGCCAATCATTTCTTTGTATTTGCGAAGACCGGCTTTCATTACATTGCCTACAGAGCCTTTCTGCTTGTCGCATTCTGCAATTGCTTTGTCAACATCTTTGTTGGCTAAGTGAAACTGAACCTTGCGTACAAACTCGGCAATATTTCCTGTTCCGGCAGCCTTGTTTACGGTAAGCAAACGCTCTACCACAAAGGTAATTACCGTTAAGAGCAAGCCAATAAGCAATGGTACAATGATACCACCCTGATACATACGCGGCAGTGTTCCCTTAGGTCCTTCCTGAGTAGGCCAAAAACCACCCGCTGGATCAGGTTTGTCGAAGTTGCTGTCGGCACCGATTACAAACCGCCAGATGATGTATCCTAAAATGATACAAACCAAGGGAGCAATCCATGAAATTGCGTTGGAACTTTTCTTCGGTTGTACAGAGGTCACTGTAGTTGTTCTTGGTGCTACTGTTGTAGTAGGTTTAATCTCAGCCATGTTACAATTGATTTTGTAGGTTTTTAAAAAACGATAAGTAAAAAATTATTCGGCAATTCTATGAAATCGTTCTGAATAAAAGCGTTCGTCAGTATTATTTTTTTCTGATTGCAAGATAGAAACTTAAATAGATAGCAAACAAAAAAACTACTGATGTTTTTTATTTAGCCAAAAAGATACCAAACGCTTCTGTCTCACTAAGCAAAGCTCTCCTGTGGTTTATGTTCGCTCTTTTTCTATCAGGCTAAAAATGACATAACAAAATACAATCCATTTCATCTTATAATGGTACAGAAAAACGACTGCCAAATGTTTGCAGGTCTTAAATAATACAGCCGGATAAAGGTGTTTACTTATTTTTGCCTTCATTGTCTGAATGTCTTTTTATTTACAATATACAGCGTCATTATCAAAGCCAGATTATGAAATTCAGGTTCCAAAAAACGCTGTTGCCTTTATATAAATCCTATGCCTCAATCAGTAGTAAAGACGCAGCAGGTTAAAATAAAACAAGCATGAAAAAACCATCGCGATACTTAGTAACGGCTGCTTTGCCTTATGCCAACGGGCTAAAACACATCGGTCACTTAGCGGGTGCTTACCTGCCTGCCGATACTTACGTGCGTTTTCTCCGTGCGCAAAAAAAGGATGTGGTATTCATCTGTGGCAGCGATGAGCATGGCACTGCCATACCCATACAGGCAATGAAGGAAGGCACCACCGCGCAGGCCATTATTGATAAATATCATCCCGCCATTAAAGAAAATTTCGAAGAACTGGGCATCTCTTTCGACATCTATCACCGCACTTCCGAACCCATACACCATGAAACCGCGCAGGAGTTTTTTACTTACCTGAACGACAGGGGTGAACTGGAACAAAAAGAAACCGAGCAATACTTTGATGAAGAAGCGGATACCTTTTTGGCCGACCGCTTTATTAAAGGTACCTGCCCCAACTGCGGTTTTGAAAATGCGTTTGGCGATCAATGTGAGCGTTGCGGCACTTCGCTTACGCCGGAGTTGCTTATCAATCCGGTGAGCACACTCAGCGGAAAAGCGCCGGTAAAGCGAAAGACCACGCATTGGTATCTTCCCTTAGACAGACACGAAAACTGGCTGCGCGATTGGATAGAAGGCGAGCATAAAAATGATTGGCGTAATAATGTGGTAGGGCAATGCAAAAGCTGGTTAGATAAGGGGCTGCAGCCCCGTGCGGTAACGCGCGATTTGGACTGGGGCATTAGGGTGCCGCTGCCCGATGCAGAAGGCAAGGTATTATATGTATGGTTTGATGCACCCATCGGTTACATCAGCGCCACAAAGCAATGGGCATTAAATACCGGCAAACAATGGCAGCCGTATTGGTATGGAGAGGATACTAAACTGGTGCACTTCATCGGTAAAGACAATATCGTATTTCATTGCATCATTTTCCCGGTGATGCTAAAGCTGCACGGCAATATCCTGCCCGATAATATTCCTGCCAACGAGTTTATGAACCTCGAAGGCGATAAGATGAGCACCAGCCGCAACTGGAAGCTGGATATGCAGGACTACATTAATGATTTCATTAAAAAAGAAAATGGCGGTACACAAATGGCGGATGTGCTGCGCTATTATCTCACCACCATTTCGCCCGAAACGAAAGACAGCGAATTTACCTGGAAAGGTTTCCAGGAAGCCAATAACAGCGAACTGGTCAGCATCTTTGGCAACTTTGTAAACCGAACATTTGTGCTGATGCACAAACTCTGCGGCGGTAAGGTTCCGCCGCTGCACGCGATGCTGCTGGACGATACGGACAAAGCGATGATCAGCGATATTGAAGTGTCAAAGCTGCGCGTAGAAGCCATGCTGGATGAGTATAAATTTCGCGAAGCTTTGTTTGATGTGATAGACCTGGCACGAAAAGGCAATAAATATATGCAGAAGAAAGAGCCTTGGGTGCTGGCTAAAAATTTAGAAGAGATTAATAAAAACGGATTGTCGGCCGCCGGCACCGAAACGGTTCAGAAACAAATTGACAATACGCTTCACATTTGTCTGCAGCTAACGGCTAATCTTGCGATCCTTATCAATCCGTTTCTTCCTTTCACGGCCAAAAAAATGTGCCGCATGATGAAGGTCGTAGATAAGATGCTCGACTGGAAAAATGCCGGGCGTTTAAAACTGTTGAGTGTGGGATATTCCCTGCTGGCGCCGGAATTATTGTTTAGAAAAATAGAAGACAGCGAAGTAAAAGAGCAGGTTGAAAAACTAAGAGAAGCCACCGCAAGAGCACAGGCAGAAGCAAAGGACAGTAAGGAGATTGCAGCCAGCAGCAAGCAACAAGAGACAAGTAAGCCGCCACAGGAGACTGCTAAGAAAGAAGAAAGCAAAGGACAGATTCAGTTTGATGATTTTGCAAAAATTGATCTTCGCATCGGCACCATCTTATCCGCAGAGAAAGTGGAAAAGGCGGATAAACTATTAAAGCTGCAAATAGATTTGGGTTACGAAACAAGAACCATTGTTTCGGGCATTGCCCAACATTTTTCTCCGCAGGATATTGTTGGCAAACAAGTAACCGTGGTTGTTAATCTTGCCCCCCGTACCATGCGCGGCATCGAAAGTAATGGGATGATATTGATGGCGGAAGACAATGCGGGCAAACTACATTTTATTAATGCGGATGAAGGAGCGGATAGTGGCAGCCGGGTGTCGTGATATTCCAGCACGGATATTTACAGGAATTTTTTACAAAAAACAACCACCAACACACATAACACATGCGCAGAGAAATTACATCCTGGTATAGCCCGGCTACTGACAGAGAAATGCCCATTGTAACCTATGGTCATTATGGATTTGCTTTGTTAATGATACCCACTGCAGGTGCAGATTTCCTAGAATACGAGCGGTTCAATTTAATCAATGCGATTGCGCCGTTCATCAACGCGGGGAAAATAAAAGTGTTCAGCATCAACAGCATGAACAATGAAAGCTGGATGAACAAAGCCATGTTAGGCGAACACAGAGCAATCAATCACAACAAGTTCAATAATTATGTATTCAATGAAGTCTTACCATTCATCCGTAACAACGTAGGCAATGATACATTCATCTATACATGTGGCGCTTCATTTGGTGCGCTTCATGCTATGAACCTGTTTTTAAAGCGCCCCGATTACATCAATGGCGCGATCAGCATGAGCGGTGTGTATGACCTTACCGAATACTCAAACGGTTATTGGGACGAACAGGTGTATTTTAATAGCCCGATGCACTACGTTCCCAACCTGAACGACAGCTATTACTTAAATAAAATAAAAGCCAGCCATCACATTCACATTTACACCGGCAGCGGCGATTACGAAGACCCGCAATCCAACCGCCGGTTTTCAGATGTGCTATGGAGCAAAGGCATCTGGCACGACCTCTCTATTTGGGGGCAGGATGTGAAGCACGAATGGCCCACCTGGCTGCGTATGCTGCCTTACATTCTGGGAAGTAAATTCTGATAAGATACCGAAAATCGCTGCCATCCAAAAGGAAACAGTTTTGCTTTTAACATCATGTCTGTGCATCCCGCCTTTTTTTGGCGGGATTTTTTCATCTCCTCATTCTGCCGTGATAAAAGGCGAAGAAACACTACAGTGTCTGTAAAGGCAGGCATCGGGGTTAAATAAGGACAAAGTTGATAGTAAGAAACAGCAGTTCTTCGCTTCCATTGCGGTTCCGGTTGTACTTTTCTGTTTACACAGCATAATAAAGATTTTAAAAAAGCGGGTTGATGTTATTACAATCAAGAAAAAAAATTCTTCGGATAGCAGTAAAGGTTTTTGCAGGTCTGATAGCACTTGTACTCATCCTGTTTGCGGTTATACAAATTTATGTGAACACGCATAAGGCATCGTTGTTGAAACTGGTGAATACCAAATTAAGCGAAGCGATTGCAGGAGATATATCGGTGAAAGATATTGACGTAAATGTGTGGCGGCATTTTCCCAATGTTGACATCCGGGTTCAGAACATTGATTTAAAAGATTCTGTTTACGGAAAATCGTTGTTGAAAATAAAATATGCTTCCACCAAAATCAACGCTTTCAAGCTCCTCGGCGGCGAAGTAGATATACACAATATTTACCTGGAAGAGGGCGTCATTTTTTTGTTCAGCGATAAAAACGGCTACAGCAACAACTACATTTTTAAAAAGAATAAAACGAAGCAGCCCGGCGCGCATCCTGCCATTATTGATGAAGTGGAGTTAAAGAACATCACCTTTGTTTCGCAGCACGCAATAAAGAATAAATGGTTTGGCATTAAGGCGAATTACCTTCATGCTTCGCTCGATTACAACGATTCTATTACCGTCATTCAGTTGGAAGAAAATGTGTTGGTAAAAGGCTTAGGCTTTAACCTTGAAAAGGGATACTTTTTAAAAGATAAAACGGTGAAAGGTGATTGGAAAATAACCTTTAACAACAATAGCAAGCAGCTTTCTTTCGACGAAACACCAGTAGATATCGGCGCTTCTCATTTTAAACTAAAAGGAGATTTTTTTCTTACCGATACCCTCAGTGCGCATTTTAAGCTGATTGCTAAATCAGATGCGATCAATTATAAGGAAGCTGCATCTCTGGTAACACCAAATGTACAAAGCAAAATCAACCTGGTTTCTCTTACGCGTCCGTTAGCTATTACTATGAACCTCGAAGGTCCAATGGCATTTCGTACCATACCGGTGGTAGATGTTCAGTGGGTAGTAAAAAATAATGAATTGGTTACGCCCGCAATTACACTGGATAGCTGCAGCTTCACAGGAAGGTTTACCAACGAACGCAACAAAGCCTACCCCCGCACCGATGACAATTCTGAAATACAGTTGAGCAAACTCTCTGCAACCTGGGGCGGCATTTCACTTATTGCCAACACAAATACCATTGTTACTAACCTCGTACATCCTGTGCTGCAGTTCGATTTCAGCTCTAAGACTACATTGCCTGCCCTAGATGAAAAACTGAAACTAGCAACTCTTCATTTCAAAAGCGGCAATGCATTGTTGAATGTGCAGTACAATGGTCCATTAGGCATAGACCCTTCTATGATGCAATACCTGAGCGGCAACCTCGTAATTAAGGACGCCGAAGTGAACTATACTCCACGCAACCTGACGTTCGACAACTGTAACGGGGAAATTCTTTTTTCGCAGACTAACCTGCTGGCAAGAGGCCTGCAGTGTGACCTGAACACCAACCACTTTAAGGTGGAAGTGGCCGGTAATAACCTGAACCTGCTGGCGCAAACACAACTGCCTGGCGAGGCAACCCTTCTATGCTCTGTATTTACGCCCGACCTGAATTTGAATGATTTCAGGTCATTGTTTACAGCGCGCAGCAAAGCCGTTGTAAGAAAGAAAGCCGCTGATAAAGGCTCGGCGCAAGGTCTTGTTCGGCTGGATGATGCTTTGGAGAATGGTACGATGGACATGAGCCTGAAAGCAAATGCTGTGCATCTGAACCGGTTTACCGCACGCAATGTGGAAGGTGAAATGAGTTTTACCAATGATGATATCAATGTAAATAACTTATCGTTGCAGCACGCCGACGGAACCTTGAAAATGCAGGCGAATGTGCACCAGGTGAATTCTTCATATCATGAGGCTTCTACTAAAGTTTCTTTGAGTAACATTAATGTGCAAAAGCTGTTTTATGCGTTTAATAATTTTGGCTTAACAGGGCTGACTTCTAATAATCTCACCGGCATTCTCAATATGAATTCGAACCTGCGGCTCGGGCTCGACAATAAAGGAAACGTCATTCCGAAAACCATGCAGGGGAATCTTTATTTTTCGATTAAAAAAGGCGCCTTAAAACATTTTGAAGCGCTGAAAAACATACAAAAGTTCGCACTTAAAGACCGCGACCTGAGCAATGTAGAATTTGCCGAATTAAAAGACAGTCTTGAGCTGAAAAAAGACGAAATCTATATTCATCGTATGGAGATTGAATCGTCTGCAATAACAGCTTTCGTAGAGGGTATTTACAGCTTTGGAAACAATACTAATATCAGCATACAAGTGCCCCTGAGCAACTTTAAAAAGCGGGATGATGACTACGAAGTGAAGAATAAGGGCGCCAACCGGAAAGCCGGTGCCAGCGTATATCTCAGGGCAAAATCTGATGGAAAAGGCGGTGTAAAATTTGGTCTCGACCTGTTTAAAAAATTGCGCGGCGATAAGTTTGAAGAGCAGTTTAAAGATGATTCGGGAACGAAGTAGCGACTTGGTTTGCAAAGCCTGCAATATATCTTTCAATCACCTCCGGGTAATATTTATGTTCTAATGAGTGAATTCGTGTAGCCAGCGTTTCTGCTGTATCACCCGTTCGTACAGGACAAGCAGCTGAGAAAATGATTTCACCATTGTCATATACTTCATCTACTACATGAATGGTGATGCCGCTTTCCGTTTCGCCAGCGTCAATCACTGCCTGGTGCACAAAATTTCCATACATGCCTTTGCCACCATACTTTGGCAACAGTGCCGGATGAATGTTTAAAATTCTTTCGGAAAATGCTTCCACTAAAGCATCGGGTATCTTCCATAGAAATCCGGCAAGAACAATGAAGTCTATGACTTTCGCCTTCAGTTCATCTATATAATAATTGCTTTTAAAGAAGGTTCCCTTTTCTATCATCAGAACGGGTATCTCATTTTGCTTCGCAATGTTGATCACACCTGCACCCGGTTTATTGCATACCACTAAAGCTACCTCAATGGAAGAGTGATGTTTGAAATGCTGGATGATTTTTTCAGCATTGCTGCCGGCACCTGAAGCAAAAATAGCAATCCGTGTCATGTGTTTATGTTACAGCAAAAATAGGTGGAAGAACAGAGCCATAAATTGCCATTCTTTCTTTTGTTCCACTCATGCGCCGTAGAGGAACAGATGACTAAGCATAAATCGCTTTGGCATGTTTATTCATGTTTGAAGGAATATGGTTTTCATTCAAAACATAAAACATGGGATAATATTCTTCTGTTGCCTGTTTGCATTTTTTTCCTGTAGCCATAAACCGCAGCCACCCGATATATCTGACCTGATTTTATCTCTGAAAGAAACCGGTATCCTTATAACCACAGACTATACATTAACCAAAGTTATCCGCGCCAGCGATGATCAGACCTGGTATAAAGTCGGCGATAGAAAAATTCTTATCAACTGTGAAGCGAACCTGAAAGCGGGCATCAACCTGCAAGGACTTACAAAAGAAGATTTGACAAAGGAGAATGACAGCACGCTCCTTATCCGGCTGCCACATGCACAGTTGTTTAGCCTCAGCATTCCGCCCGATAAGATACAGGTCGCTTATCAGGAAATTGGTGCGCTCAGAGATCCATTTACCGCAAGCGAAAGAGAGCAATTAATTGCACAGGCTGAACCACAAATTAAATCGCTGGTAGCTTCGCTTGGCATTCTGCAAACGGCAGAAGCAAACGCTACTGTTTTTATACAACGTTTGTCTCAAACAGCGGGCTTCAAAGAAGTAATAATAACGTATCAATAAAGCGGGAGATGAAGAGAATAAGAAACATACTGGTCATCGTTGTTGTTATTGCCTTGTCGCTTTGGTTATTTAGTAAAATAAAAAGCCTGCCTGCATTCAGCGATTTATTCAAACCCAAAAAAGTAACCATTGCCAACTCGCCGGTTGCCGTCAAACAGATACAGGCGCTTGCGCAGTTAGTAACTGTTTCTATGTATGAAGAACTGGTGGTGGACAGCAGTATCAATCATTCTAAAATACTGCCCGTTCCTTTGCTGCCAAATGTCATGCTGTATAATGATGAAAACACATTGGTCATCGTTGGAAAACTAACCGCACATGTTGGTATTGATATGCAACAGTTGAGCAATTTAGATATCAGTGGGAGTAAGGATTCTATTTATATCGTGCTGCCGGCAGCAGAAGTGCTGGATGTCATCATCAATCCTTCCGATGTATCTATATTTATAGAGAAAGGTGACTGGAACAACGAAGCCGTAACCAACCTGAAAAGGAAGATGCAAACTATTGCAATTGCCGATGCGAAGAGCCGCGGCTTGCTGCTTCAATCAGAAAAAAAAGCAAAAGAAATCCTGACCCGTTTTTTTACCGCGGCGGGTTATAAAACGGTGGTTATCCAATTTAAAGAAGAAAGTTTACAAATCGGGTGAGCAAATTAAGTCTTATGTAACAGCTTATTTGCTTACATTTATCATATACATATCCGTATTGCCAGTCATTGCGAAGCAGGAAGCAATCTTTGTTATACAGTAAAAGCAGCTTGTAAGCTGTAAGGATGCTGGCTTCCTTCGTTTGTATTTAGTTCTGTTTCCTACTCATAAACCTGTTTCTATGCAGTCCACAGATCGCTTCCTGCTTCGCAATGACGGGCGCAGCTTGCTTCATGTGTGCAATCAATCATTAAACTATAATTAAAATCATTGTTATCTCACTGCCATTCTGTACCTCTTTCTTGGTGCAGACAGCATTGTGGCTTATTTTTACACACTAATCTACCAAACCGGTGGACTAATCGTTTTTAGCAAGATGCCGCAAAAAAGAACTGTGATATTTATAGGCGCCGGTCCCGGCGATCCCGAACTGCTTACCGTTAAGGCGATGAAGGCTTTGCAAACGGCAGATGTGGTGATAGCAGACAGGCTGGTGAGCGAAGACATCATTACGCAATATGTGCCTTATACAGCGCAGATAATACCGGTTGGAAAAGAAGGAAGAAGCGGTCTTTCCACGTCGCAAAAAGAGATCAACGAATTACTGGTTGCAAAGGCAAAGGAATGCAATAATGTAGTGCGGTTAAAAGGCGGTGATGTATCTGTCTTCTCCAATATTCTGGATGAATTGCTGGCGCTGAAAGCTGCCGGCATTGATTACGAAATCATTCCGGGCATTACGGCTTTGTCGGGTGCCGCGGCATATACGGGCATTCCGCTTACAGCAAGAAATTATGCAACCGGCCTACGCATTCTCACCTATTACAGCAGCACCATCATTGACGAGCCGTCATGGAAAGAAATGGCGGGTATGAAAGACACACTGGTGTTTTATATGTCGGGTCATTCGCTGTCCGAAGTAGTGAAACATTTATTGAAACAAGGTGCGGATGAATCTACGCCTTTTGTTGTAATTGAGCAGGCAACAACGCCGCATCAATATGTACATTCCTATACGTTGCGCCTGTTTGCTGACAACTGTCAGGGTGAGATTTTTATAAGTCCTGCGTTGGTTATTATTGGTAAAGTGACAGGCTTGTATAAAGCCTTTGCCTGGCTGCCAAATAATAACGAGCGCACCGCTTATTTTACGCCGCTGGATGCGGTGACCGAACTTTTTAATGAAGTAAAAAATGGAGATAATGTTAGCCGGTGCTAAATTGAAAGCGTTCCGCGAATTAATAGCGCATGCTTCCAGGGAAGAACTCATCTGGATCAGTGGCTATGTAAGCGCGTTGATTGGAGAAAACGAAACGGCAACTGCCGCCGCGCCTGCGGCAAACGCAGCCGGCACAAGCGTTTTAGCCGGCTGCACCGTTGTGTACGGAACCGAAAGCGGCAACTCGAAAAAAGTTGCAAATGACCTGTCGTCAAAAATAAAAAAGCAGGGCTTGCCGGTAAAAACAAAAAGCCTTGACCAATATAAAACAGCCGATCTGTCAAAAGAAAGTTGCTTATTAGTTGTGATGAGCACACAAGGCGATGGCGAACCGCCCGCAACGGCTAAGAAGTTTTACGATTATTTATTGGGCAATGAAATAAAGCTTGATAAGCTGAAATACAGCGTGCTTGCGCTGGGCGATACTTCGTATCCCTTGTTTTGCAAAGCCGGCGAAGATGTGGACGAACGCCTCGCTCTCTTAGGCGCACAGCGCATTGTTCCCATGAAGAAATGCGATACAGATTTTGAGCCCGAAGCGAAAGAATGGATTGATGAATTGCTCAACTCAGCGGTGCAGTCGGCGTCGGCGGCAGAACCTGTTGTTGTCAAAGCAAAACCGGCAACATCCGGCAAGAAAATTCATAAAGGAAATATTGCAACTAGCATCAACCTGAACGACCGCGAAAGTGCGAAGGAAACTTATCATATTGAAATCGCCACTGAAGATGAGGTTGTGTATGAGCCGGGCGATTCAATCGGCATCATTGCAAAGAATACCGATGCTTCGGTTGGTAAAATATTAGAGCTGCTGGAAGTAAATGCCATGCAGCCATTCACGTTTAAGAACAGCACGTACACAGCAGCGGAGTTGTTTAAACACAAGATAAACATTCAGTATTTGCCGGAACGGATTATCCAGCAATATGCAAAGCTGCTGAACAAAGACATTCCTTCCATGCGCATGGACCTGGCTGACCTGCTTCGCATTTACCCGTTCGATCAGTCGGTGAATGTGCAGCAACTGATCGATATTTTAGACCCGGTATCGCCGCGGCTGTATTCGGTTTCATCGTCTCCGGCATCGCATGGAAACAACGAGGTTCACATTACCGTGAGCCGCAGCCTGTTCGAGCTGGACAGCCAGAAACGCTTTGGGTTGTGCTCCGATTATTTATCGTGCAAAGCTATAAATGACGAACTGGAGTTTTATGTGCAGAAAAACAGTTCGTTCAAGCTGCCTTCCGGTGATGAAGATGTGATTATGATTGGACCGGGAACCGGCATTGCGCCATTCCGCTCGTTCCTGTTTGAAAGAGATGCACAAGGCGCACAGGGCAGGAACTGGCTTTTCTTTGGCGACCAGCATTTTGTATCTGACTTTTTGTACCAAACGGAACTATTAAGCTTCTTCGAAACCGGAACGCTGACGCGGTTGAACACAGCGTTTTCGAGAGACCAGAAAGAGAAGATTTATGTGCAGCACCGCATGTGGCAGCAAAGAACGGAATTGTATGACTGGATCAGCAACGGCGCCATCGTTTACATTTGCGGCGCCAAGCACCCGATGAGCACCGATGTTGAAAATATGCTGCTGCAGATTTTCCAGGAAAAAGGTAGCATGAACGAGGAAGAAGCCTCTGACTATTTAACGGCGCTGGGCGATAGCGGGAAGTATCATAAGGATGTGTATTAAGAAGCTGTCAGCTATGAAGTTTGAGTTATAAGAAATTGTATCAGGTAGTAAGTAATAAGATTTTTTGTGTTAGTCTGTGGTTTTATGACTTTGTGATTGGTCAGCTAAATTTCTGACAAAGCGTACAAGAGTGATTCTTTTTTCCTTTTACTTAAAAAGAAAAAACAACAAATCAAGATTGCAACGATACTTAAGCGGAGTTGCTGGCCTCTGGTTCAAAATGGCTGTTATTTGTATTTTGTATTTGTATTTTTAAACTGATAGCTGAATGCTGACGGCTGATGGCTTTCAAAAGCTCACGCCTCATAGCTCACAGCTTATACCTAATAACATGAGTGATTCTCCTTCGGAACGGATAAAGAAAGAAAGTGAGGGCTTGCGCGGCACGCTGAAAGAAAGCCTGCTGGACGAGCATACCGGCGCGATACGTGAAGACGACCAGTTGCTGATGAAGCATCACGGCATGTATATGCAGGACGACCGCGACCGGCGCGAAGAACGGGCAGAAAAGAAATTGGAGCGCCTGTATTCGTTTATGATCAGGCTGCGGCTGCCGGGCGGTTTTTTAACGGCAGAACAATGGGAAGCGCTGCATCATGTAACGGGCGAACACACGACGGGCGTGATAAAAATTACGTCGCGGCAAACGGTACAGTTGCATGGCATTCTGAAGAACCATATTAAGCCAACGCTGAAAGAATTTAATGCGTTTCATTTGGATAGTATTGCCGCCTGCGGTGATGTGAACCGGAATGTAACCGCAACGGCGCATCCGAATGCATCGCCGATACATGAAGAGGTGTTTAACTATGCGGACAAGCTGAGTTTGTTGTTGTTACCCAAGACAAGAGCATACTACGAGATCTGGCTGGATGATGAAAAGCTGGTTGAGAAAACAGAAGACGATCCGCTGTACCAGGATAGATATTTACCACGCAAATTCAAGATTGCAATAGCCATTCCACCATATAACGATGTGGACATTTTCACCAATGATGTTGGCTTGATTGCGATCATTGAGAATGAGGAACTGGTTGGCTTTAACATCAGCGCCGGTGGCGGTTTGGGTACAACGCATGGCAATACAGAAACATATCCGCGATTAGGCAATGTGCTGGGCTATGTGGAGAAGAAAGACGTGGAAAAAGTGGTGTATGAAATTGTAACCACGCAGCGTGATTTTGGTAACCGCAGTGACAGGAAATTATCGCGGTTGAAATATACCATTGACCGCATGGGGCTGGATGTTTTTAAGGCGGAAGTAGAAAGTAGGATTGGCTTCCAACTTGCGCCGGCAAAGGTTTTCAGCTTTAAGGATAGAAGTGATGATTATGGCTGGAAACAGAACCACGAAGGCAAATGGTATTACACGGCGTTTATTGAAAATGGTCGCATTGCCGACGAGAACGAACTGCTGATCAAAACGGCTTGTCTGGAAATCGCGCAAAGCCGGAAAGCGAACTTCCGGTTTACATGCAATCAGAACCTGATCATCAGCGATGTGATGGAGGAAGACAAAGATTTTGTGAATGCGGTTTTGGAGAAATATAATGTTGTGTTCAATACAAATGCGGCTTCGCAAACACGCAAACAATCTATGGCTTGCGTGGCGTTTAATACCTGCCCGCTGGCACTGGCGGAAGCACAGCGTTATCTGCCGCAATTGTTAGATAAAATTGATGATCTGCAACGCGAACACGATATTGCTGAAGAGCCGATTATCATCCGCATGACGGGCTGCCCGAATGGTTGTGCGCGTCCTTATATTTCGGAGATTGGTTTTGTGGGAACGGCTTACGGACGTTATAACGTGATGCTGGGCAGTGATGTGGCAGGTTATCGCCTGAACAAACTATACAAAGAAAACCTGAACGAAGAAGAGATATTGAGCGAGCTGGATGTGTTGTTTGGCAGGTATGCAAACAACCGGTTGGAGCATGAACCGTTTGGTGATTTCGTGATGCGCGAGGCGATTGTATAGAACACAGATGATCCCGAATAACCGGGACACGGATGTTTTGGATTTTTTATTAAATTAACTATGTTGGAACAGAAAGAAACAAATCATTTATTTCCTGTTTTTTTAAAGCTGGAAGAGATGCGCGTGTTGCTGATTGGTGCAGGTAATGTCGGCGTTGAAAAGCTGAATGCGATTCTGACCAATTCACCGGCTACTACGGTGCGCGTGATTGCAAAAGAAATTAATGAAGAGTTCAAACAACTGGCTTCGCAGCACAGCAACGTGCATATAATTCAGAGTGCGTATGAGCCTTCGTGTTTGGATGATTGCCACATCGTGATTGCGGCGGTGAATGATATAGCGCTGAGCACCGTTATCCGCAATGATGCGAAAGCAAAAGGCAAGCTGATTAATGTGGCTGACAAGCCGTACCTGTGTGATTTTTATTTAGGTTCCGTGGTAACAAAAGGCAACCTGAAACTGGGCATTTCCACCAATGGAAAATCGCCCACGCTGGCAAAGCGATTGAAAGAGATGTTCGCCGAAATGCTGCCGGAAGAAATAGATGAACTGATGAACAACCTGCACATCATCCGCAACAGCCTGGAAGGTAATTTTCAGGATAGAATTAAAGAGCTGAATAAGATTACACAATCGCTGGTGGAGAAGCCATTGAGTGAAGCAGAGAAGTATGAGCAATATTGGTTTTTGTAGCATAAATCTGTTTTGAATTGTCAACCTTGCTTCCCCAACAACTCATTGCATCTTTACAACTCGCACCCGGCTTTGAGGAAGGTGCTTTCACCAAAGCGCATGAAGAGAAACCGGTTATATCCATCCGCTTTCAACCCATTAAATATTCAATCGTCGCCCAGCAATATTCAATTAACCATTTACAATTACCCATTCATAGTAAAGTTCCGTGGTGTGAGGGGGCTTACTATTTAAGCGAGCGTCCTTCTTTCACTTTTGATCCGTTGTTTCATGCAGGATTGTATTATGTGCAGGAAGCGAGTAGTATGTTTTTATGGGAGATGCTGAAGCAAACAATAGGAGAGGATACAACAAATAAAAAAGTGCTGGACTTGTGCGCGGCGCCGGGTGGAAAAAGCACATTGCTTTCTTCTTATTTTATAGACGGTTTGATAGTGGCGAATGAAGTGATTAAAAGCCGCGTAAACATCTTGTCGGAAAACATTACGAAGTGGGGAAATGACAATGTGGTTGTCACCAACAATGACCCCGCACATTTTCAGAAATTAGAAGGTTTTTTTGACGTGCTGATGATAGATGCGCCATGCAGCGGGAGTGGTTTATTTCGGAAAGACAAAGATGCAATAGAAGAGTGGAGCGAAGAAGCCGTAAATCTTTGCAGCCTGCGCCAGCAGCGGATTGTAGGCGATGCGTATGCCAGCCTGCAACAGAATGGAATTCTCATTTATTCCACCTGTTCTTATTCAATGGAGGAAGATGAAGCGATATTAGATTGGATGATGGATCACTTCTTTTTATCAACTATTAAAATTGAGGCAAAAGAAGAATGGGGCATTGTAGAAACGGTATCAGCCAAACATAAGGCTTATGGTTATCGTTTTTATCCTGATAAAGTGCAGGGTGAGGGTTTTTTCATTGCTGTATTTTGCAAAAAAGATGGTGTTTTATCTTCCTCTTTTTCTGCAGATCCGTTACCCTCTATCAATAACAAAGAAAAGGAACTTTGGATGCCGTGGATAAAGGATGAACGTGAACTATTACTGATAAAGCAGAGTCATTTTACAATAACTATTCCTCCGCTCATGTATTCCCACCTTGCGACGCTGAAAAAGGCTTTGTATATTAAACAAGCAGGTATTACATTGGGTGAAATAAAAGGCAAAGATGTGATCCCGCATCATGCACTGGCGGTAAGCAACCTCGTTAATGAATCGGTAAACTTCGTCCAATTCACACAAGAACAAGCCATCCGGTTTTTACAAAAAAAAGAAATTGATATCGAAACTGCCACGCTGCATAAGGGCTGGCAGCTCGCCCGCTACTGTGAAATAGGATTGGGCTGGGTGAAAGTTTTACCCAACCGGATAAATAACTACTATCCTATGGAGTGGAGAATTCTAAAAAATTAATTTTACGCCCGACTACCTATAATTGTTTGAACTATGAAACGGACGGTTCATTGCAGCATGGTGCTGCTTTTTTCTCTTTTCTTGTTTGTGAAAACCAGTGCGCAATTGGCTTACAGCATGCACACGCTGGAGCAAGGCGAAACACTGAGTGCATTGGCAAAAACCTATCACACTACAGTGGGCGACATCATGCGCATGAATGGCATGAATGCACAAAGCCAGCTTCATGCAGGCGATAAAATAAAAATACCCGCCAGCGGCACAACAGTTGCCCGCGACGCTTCTGCTGCGCCATCAACTGTAGCGCAACCGGCTGCTACGCCAAAGACGCACGTAGTGGCGGCAGGCGAAACCTTGTACCATATCAGCCAGGTGTATAAAGTGCCGGTTGATAAACTGATTGCGCTAAATAACCTGCAGGATGGCAGTGTGAAAGTAGGGCAGACCCTAATGCTGACGGATAATGCAATTTCTTCTCCGAGTGCAACAGCAACTCCGCAAAAAGCGAGGACGGAAACGGTTGATAATACTGCACAAGCCGCTACTCCACCGGCAGTAAAAAGCACTCAGCAGACTGAACCGGTAAAGCAGCCGGCAACAACCAATAAAGAAACAAGTATTGAAGAGACCAAGCCCCAGCCAAAGAAGGAAAGTGCTCCTCCTACGGTTGCTTCTCCATCACAAAGCAGTACTTCTTCCAGCGATGACAATACCGGACAGTCGCCTACTGATGTAGCTGTTACCAATGCACCCAAGGAAGGCTTTTTTACCACGCTGTATGGGCAAAACAAAAGCACGGGAAACGAGCAGACGGAAACGGGCAGCGCGATGACTTTTAAATCGGCAAGCGGATGGGCAGATAAGAAATATTATATCCTGATGAACAATGCACCCACCGGTTCTATTGTGAAAGTGAAGAGCGGAAAAAATGAGTTGTATGCGAAGGTGCTGTGGAGTTTAGGAGAGATGAAAGAGAATGATGGACTGCATTTCCGCATCAGTACCGCAGCGGCTGCGGCATTAGGTATTGCCGATCAGAAATTTGATTTGAAAGTGAGTTATTATGAGTGAATGTTTCAACCGCGAAGACACGAAGACGCGAAGAAATATCACATAATTTTCCTGCGTGTCTTTGTGTCTTAGCAGTTTGTTTTATATCCTGTACCCTCTTAAAAATTCCTCGATCTTCATGCGTTTTTTTCCCTCCAGTTGCAGGTCCAATACCTGGATGAAACCATTGCGGCAGGCAAACTTCAGGAAGGTTTTGCCATCGGTTTGAACGGCTCCGTTTTCTATGGTGTGTTCACTGTATTCTTTGCGGCTACTGAATATTTTCAGCATCTTGTTTTGCAGGTAGGTAAAAGCAGTTGGGTAAGGCGCTAAGCCGCGAACCAGATTGTAGATCTCATCTGCAGGTTTGCTCCAGTCTATGCGGCAGGTGTCGGTAAAAATTTTGGGTGCGTGAGGAATAGTTGATGGTTGATGGTTGATGGTTGGTTGTGGAACTTCGTGAAGAGAACCATCCGCTAAGCCCTGAACCGTTTTGAGTAATAATTGGGCACCCACTTCTTTCATTTCATCGTGCAGTTCACCGGCTGTTTCATCCTCTCTTATCGGGATGGTTTGTTGCAATAAGATATTGCCGGTATCTATTTCGTGCTGCAGTTTGAAAGTAGTAACACCGGTTTCCTTTTCCCCATTAATGATGGCCCAGTTGATGGGCGCCGCGCCGCGGTAACGGGGCAGGAGAGATCCATGTACATTAATGGTGCCCATGGGCGGCGCATTCCAGACTATTTCGGGCAACATACGGAAGGCAACCACAACCTGGAGGTCAGCCTTTAGGCTCCCCAGTTCTTCCAGGAATAAAGGATCCTTTAGTTTTTCGGGTTGAAGAACAAGCAGGTTATGTTCTACCGCATACTTCTTTACTGCGCTTTCGTTGCTTTTCATACCTCTGCCGGACGGCTTGTCGGGTGCAGTAATCACACCGACAATGTTGTATCCGTTCTGTACCAATATAGCCAGTGAAGCGACGGCAAATTCGGGTGTGCCCATGAAGACGATGCGGAGATCTTTATCATTCATGCGGCAAAGCTACCTCATCCCAACCCTTCTCCACGCGTGGAGAAGGGCTTTGTGGCAACTCTCTATTTGTGCGGCAGCTTATTTATTCGAAGTCTTTATAGAGCAGGTATTTTTTACGGATTGTTTTAAAGGCGTTTAAGGCAGGTTGCCAGCTTTGGCGGATGCTCTTTTCGCTGTCGCCGTTCCTGATTTGTTGCATGCCCTGTGCGTTTCCCCAGAGTTTGCTGAAGAAGACATCTTTCGGTAGACCGCTTTTGGGTTGCAGGAAGAAACTGTCTTTCTGAGGAAAGAGTCCGTATGCTTTCAACAACCATCCGAGCTCTATTCCAGGCTCTTTCTTTTCGGTCGTAATATCCCAACCATAGCATTGAATGTCTTTCCATTTGGGTGAGGAAGCGCCCTCATTGCTGTGTGGTGTGAAGGCATATAAGGTATGAGGTAAAGAGGGATGACCAAAAATTGTGAACGGATGTGGTGTGCCGCGTCCTTCGCTCAGTGTAGTGCCTTCAAAAAAACAGGTAGAAGGATACCAATCAACCGCGTTTTTATCCGGCAGGTTGGGTGATGGCGCCACAGGAAGGCTGTACCTCTTTTTATGTGCATAGCCTTCGCATTTAATAACGAGGAAATGAAACGGAGTATCCACTGAATTTTGCGCCGCTTTTTGATACCATTCAAACTTATTGTTCGCCGCAGCGGTAGAGAGCCAGTGCTCGCCGGAGATCATCGCCGCATATTCGCCTATCGTCATGCCATAGACAACGGGCACCGGCTGCATGCCGATAAAGCCCCTGTAAGCGGTGTCTAACACGGGACCATCTACATACCAACCATTGGGGTTCGGACGATCTAGAATCATCATTGGTTTGTTATTCTCAGCCGCCGCTTCCATGCAGTATTGCAGCGATGCGATATAGGTGTAGAAACGCACTCCCACATCCTGGATATCGAAGAGAAGAACATCTATATCTTTTAAATCATCTCCTGTTGGCTTAAGCTTTTTTCCATACAAAGAAATAATCGGGATGCCTGTAGTTTTATCCGTGTCATTGCCTATGCCCGCGCCGGCATCGGCACTGCCGCGGAAGCCATGCTCGGGTGCAAAAATTTTTACAATGTTCACGCCTCTTTTACGCAGCGTATCCACGAGGTGCGTGTTGCCTATGCGGGAAGTATGATTGGCAAAAACGGCTACTCTTTTACCTTGCAGTAGAGGTAGGTAAACTTGCATACGATAGGCACCGGGGAGTATGTATTCTTTATTGGTAGTTATTTGCTGCTGTGCTTTGCCGGAAATAAATGCAAGCGCTATTGCTATCGTAAGTATGAGACACTTCATAGGAGCGTATTATGCGTTGGTGTTTTCAAATGTAGGATAAGAGAATTTGCGACCATCTTTATTTTAAAACAAGTTAATTATAAACTACAAGTGTTTGGAGCATCTCATTATTTACCCATTTCTCCTTTCTTTTCTTGAAAAAAGAAAGGAGCAAAGAAATTCAAGCACGGATGATGATACAACACATCCGTGCACATGCCTTGATAGGGCTTGGGAAAATACTGTAATGAAGGGCTTGTTGACCTTGATGGATTGGGTAGGATACATATTATTGTTGGGAGTGCACATTATGGTTAACGTTGCTATCTATTGTGCTTTGATTTATCCTCAGCAGAAAGGGAGAGGGATCTAAGAAAGAGAAGCTAACCGTACCGGCTTTATAAGGTGGCGGATATTTTGTGTGGGATTGTAAATTAGGGTTAGTTTCGCAACTTTTTAAATTACAAAACGATATTGTATGCAGGTAAAAAACGGAGATACTATCCAGATACACTATAAGGGTCGCTTAGCCGATGGGACAGTATTTGACAGCAGTGAAGGACGCGAGCCGCTCGAGTTTGAAGTAGGTGCAGGCAGGGTGATACCCGGTTTCGACGAAGGGGTAAAAGATATGACTATCGGCGAAAAGAAAACCATCCATATCCCCGCCGCAGAAGCTTATGGCGACAAGCAGGAACATTTGGTGATGGAGTTTCCGAAAGACCAGTTTCCGCCGGACCTGAAGCCTGAAGTCGGTATGCAGCTTAGTATGAGCAGTAACACGGGACAGGTGATACCGGTAGTGATTACGGAGGTGAGAGAAGACAGTGTGCTGCTGGATGCCAACCACCAACTGGCGGGGCATGATTTAATCTTTGACCTGGAACTGATGGAGATTAACGGGCAGGGAAAGAGCCGGATCATTATGCCGTAGGTGAGAGGTGAGAGGTGAGAGGTGAGAGGTGAGAGGTGAGAGGTGAGAGGTGAGAGGAATATTGGGCATGTAAGTTACAGGATTTATAGAAAAAGCTCCGCTTACTGCGGAGCTTTTTTTGTTAGTGCCTGTCGCCTTTATTCGTTCCTGATTTTCTTTAAAACCAGTTGAATTATAAATGAGACGATACAGCTAACGGCAGCGGTGATGGCGGTGGTAATTACCGTGTGCAGCAGCGAGCTCCCCTGCCACGACTTGTAAAGACCTACCACAAACCCGGTGAGGATGCCGGTGATAGTAGCCGGTTCTCCCCTAGTATCCCAATTCATACTCTTTGTTTTTGTGTGAATGAAACTGATACTATACCGGGCTGTCTACCTTGGTGATGGAGCAGGCATTGAAGGCGCCGTTTTTCAACGGATACATCTTGCCGTTGACTTCCTGCATGTACTCCACGCCCAGCAGGATGAAGACCGGGTGCGTGCTGCCTCCCTTAATTGTTAAGGTGAGTTTTATTTCCTCCGTAGCCGCATTGTTGTAAGGAAGTTCCTTCGTGGAAGCCATTACCGTGTCGTTGGTCTCTCCTTCAAAATCGACAGAGGACAAAGAAGCGAATAACCCGAAGTGGGTGGCACCGAAGGGCGCAACGATCATGTTGAGCGGGATAAAGCCTGCTACACTCACTGTTGCTTCTCCTTTTTCCCGGTCGAAGACAACCGAGTAAGGGGCGCACATCGTTGCTGAAAGCGTTGCCCCGATGTTGAATTCAAAGCCCTGCAAGAGACCTGCTTCGCCGTCTATGACGTTGCGTTGGCCGCGGTCACTCGTTGCATCTGCCTTTACCACTTTGAGCATGGCGGTGGACAGGCGGCTTACCATGCGCCCGTCTTTTACCTTCACAATAGAGTTGCGCACGGCTACCCGGAGTAGCTTGGCGGCTTTGGTTGCCCTGCCGAACTCCGCATTGTTTTCCCTGGTGCGCTGGAAGTCGGGATCGGTGGCGATGCGCTCTGCGGAAAGGATGACACGCTTTCTTACTTTAAAACCGTCTTTAGATTTAAAGAAGGTGTAATTGTCGAGAGAACCCTGCAGTGGCATAATGCCAGATTGTTTTGCCATTTTGTTTGTTGTTTTAAATTTTTAAAAAATGATTGTTCATTGTCGCCTGCAATCCACGCGTTGATTGCTGATGACGGGACAAACATAGAAAGAGGAGAAGGGCAGGAACAGTGACAGGGGTACCGGTACCCCCTGTAACCCTGCTGATGATGAAGGGGTTAGCGAAAAAAAGTTTTTTATGATTTTTCTTCCTGGTCCGTTTTCCGGGCGAGGAAAAAAAGAAAAGTTGCTGAATGAAGTTGAACCTTTTCAGGCACAGGTGGGCCCGAAGTGGGAGTAAGGTGGGCGGTAGGTGGACGCTGGGTGGGAAGTAGGTGGGAGTAAGGGGTAAGGAGAGGGGCGGATGGCTGAAGGATTCGATCTAAGTAAAGCAAGCTTTAAATGTCTTTGAGATGGTTGAGCATCTGGAACATACGGTCCTTAACCGTAGAGATCGCGCCCCGCTCGGGCGCGTAAAACTTTGCGCGCAGGCTTCCGGCAGAAAGCTTCGCTGTTTTCTCGGTGCGGAGGGCAGCCGAAAGACTTTTAAAAAGAGCCATCTGGCTTTCGCTCTTAATGAGCGAACAATCCTTGAACAGGCGCAGCATGACGGCAATCTGCGACATGGAAAGCGAAGTAGTAAAAAGAGGTTCCGTAAGTGCAGAAGAAGAAGTTACAGAGGTTGCGACCGGCAATTTTTTGAGAAGGCTGTCTATTTCTTTCTGAATAAAGCCCAGAATCGTTTCTTTACACGGAGGCAAATGAGGATAGAGCGAAGTAGCCGAGTAAGAATATAAATGGATAAAGCGATTTCTGACTTGCCACCAATAGGCTAACTGGCATTGTGCTGGCTTATCTGCTTCGCTCTCTTCCTGTAGCTGCCCAGAAACATACTTAATGAATGCCGGGTCGTTATTCTCTGCTTCTACCATTGCCTCTATCCAGGCCTCTTCTGTTGAGCCACTTATACCGGCTAATCCCTCCATTCTTTCGAGGTAGGCTGCGAGATAATCCATCCCTTTATAAGTGAGAGATGCCTCAGCCAGAGAGAACGACCGGACCAGTGGTTTAACCGCCAGCTGTTGCAACGCCACGGGGATACCCGATGCCACTATACTCTCCTTAAGGGTTTTAATTCTCTCTTCTACTCCCTTCCGGTATTCTTCTTCCCGTTTACGGGGCACCGGCTGTTCTTTGTCGAAGAGCGAGGGGAAATGTTGTTGCAGATATTTAAGGAAAAGAAGCAAATCGTTCTCCACCTCACTGTAGAGGGCATCCCATTCAGCAGCCAAAGTCCCTTCTGTTGCCTGCAACTTATTCCGCTGATAATATATACTATTCAGAGAAGCCGTGCAACCAATCTGGCAAGCCTGTACTGTGGCTTGCTGAGATGACACACTACCAGCTGAGATTATTGCCTCCAGGATGGTTACCTGTAAAGACTCAACTTCACTCGCTGCCTGGTTGAATTTTTTCCTGATTCCCAGGGAAACGGGTTTTTGAATGGCTAAGCTTTGCGAATTTAACTCTACGCAAAGTAATTGATGTAATGCCTTTAGCGGGTAGGACATGTGATATTGAGATTTTATGTTCAGGTCTGTATTGGCAGTTTCCAAGCCGCGAAGGGAGGTTCAACGACTATTGCTCCTGTTCGGTTGACTCTCCTGAGACAGATCCGGCAAAGCCAGTTTGATCGTATTGGATTGCATAGTTATCCCGGTAGATGCCAAAAAATGATGAAGGATGATAACCCAGCGGCACTAAGGTGAGAATTATTCTCTTATTGAAGAACAGCCCAAACAAGATTGCGTAGTCCTACGCGGAAGATTCGGTAAGATTACTTTACAAGATCAGGTAATTCTACGCATGCTCGTCTGCCGCAAACTCCTTATTGCGGTGAGAAACATAGGGATGGCACCTTACAAAGAGGTGGATAAGATTCAGTAGTCGTTACGTCAAACCCGTTTGAATCAGCCCTTCTTTTAAGAGATGAAGGAACCGCTACGATGCAGACCTCTCCCAAGCTTCCAGGAATGTTTTTTCACAGCTCTCCCTCAGGTCCTGCACCCAGCCAAATAATTGCAGCAGGTCTTCTCCAGAAGGGGAGAAACTATCACTATAGCGACCCTTCAGATAAGCTGATTCCAAGAGTAGTATCCTTTCCCTTTCTTCTCCTTGGGAGGGCGCAAACAAAGCAGCTAATGCGGGTGAGAATCGGCGGATATGCTTCGCCAGGATACCGAGCGAATGCTCCTTTACCTCATTGCCGGAAAGGGAACGGATAAGCGCACGCAGGGACAGCTCGGCGCTTTGATGCAGGAAGAACATGGCAGTTGCGACATCACCACTTTCAAGGCTCCCTTTTGCGCTTTCAAAAAATGTTTCGCTCCTCGCAAAGCCTAAGTTGAATTGCTGTTGTGCCTTTGCTTTAAACTCTTCCTGACTGCCGGATGAGGGCAACGGGACAGCCGTACCTTCTGCGCTGTATACAAGTTTGTCTTCAGTACAGACGAGGCGGTAGAACGGATGTCCTTCACTCACCTGCTTTTCGAGCCGGGAAGAAAGGTGAAGGGAGAAAGAAACTTCGGCAATGCCGCAACAAACAGTGGTGATTATGGCTTCGTAGTAATTGAAGGGTTTGGCAGAGGTATCCGGCATAACGATGAGCAAATCGATAAGCTGCCCTTCTTTGTGGGAGAGAAGAAAGATTCGTTCCGGCTGCATGGCGGCGGTAATCAGTTGCAGAATGGATGATAAGGATTCGCCGCCGCTCTTCACTGCCGAATTGATTCCTTCTTTCCTTTGACTTTGCAGCAACAACCAAGCAGCTTCAACAAGCTTTTCAATGGCGTCGTACAGGGTGAGATAGTTGACAGAGTAGACTTCTACGGCGCACATTGCATCTTCCAGCATCTCTTTAAAGTGCTTTCTCCATTGTGGAAGGGTGTAGCCACTGAAGAATTCTTTGACTACCTCTATCGGGTTTGCTATTTCGTCTTTGAGCAGGCGAAGAGGTTGGTAGTGCCAGTCGGGATATGGGGACTGCTGAGCTGTTGTTGAAACCGGGTCTTTCATGGTTACTATTTTATGATGGGTGTAAAGCAAGAAAAGGGCTACCGGATAATCTAAACTGGAAGGGGATAAAAAAGAAGGACAGAGGTATAAATTAGAAGAAGATACAGCTCCGCTGTCTTTTCCTATATTTGTCTGTCATCCATACCTAACAACTATGTCGCAGTCTATACACCAAGGAAAAAATATTAAACGTTTTCGGGAAATGTTTGGGTTAAAGCAGGAAGCGCTGGCTTTGGAGTTGGGGGAAGATTGGAATCAAAAGAAGGTATCACTACTTGAAGCAAAGGAAGTGATAGATGAGAATTTGCTCAATCAAGTGGCGAATGTATTGAAAGTGCCAGCTGAAGCCATAAAGAAAATGACAGATGAGGGGGCTATTCACATTATTGCGAATACTTTTAATAACAATGACAATTCTGCATTCTGTAACTCCGTAAACTATAATCCGGCTTTGAATCCAATGGATAAATATATGGAAGCAGTTGAGAAAATAGAGAATTTGTATGAACAACTACTTAAAGCAGAACGAGAAAAGAATGAATTATTACAACAGATAGTCAATAAATAATTAACATCGTTTGTTTATAATGCATAGACCGATTTTAAGGAGGTCTTAATGTTGTATAAGGATACGCATACAGCTAATCCCCTATTTTTGCCTTACCTAATTGAAAATCATCTGATGCATAGAAACCCAACAAGGCATTTGCTCTTCCTCTTCAGTTTTTCCATTTTATTGCTCTTGTGTTCCTGTGTTACGCATAAAGCGGTTCCTTATTTTGCTGATTTTTCGGATACGGCGAAAGCAACCGTAATTCAGACCGTTTTATATAAGAGTCCTATTGTACAGCCGGATGATATATTGCTGATTACGGTATCTACGTTAGATAATAGTCTTGTGTCGCCCTTAAATACGACTAATAATATTAACTCCAGTGCGCAGAGTGCTAATGGCTATATTGTAAACGCGAAAGGTACAATAGAGCTGCCATTTGTAGGGACTATTAAGGTGAGTGGGTTAACCACAACTGAAGCGCAGGATACTATTAAAGCAGCCGCCAATAAGCTTTTTAACAGCCCTGTTGTTAGTGTACGGTACGCTAATTTTAAAATTACTGTATTGGGGGAAGTTGGCAGACCCGGAAGTTATGTGATGCCTAATGAGAAAGTAACGCTTTTTGATGCTTTAGGTACTGCAGGTGATTTAACCGACAATGCCAAGAGCAATTCTATTTTGCTGGTGAGAGACAGTACTGAAGGAAACAAGCAATTGGTGCGATTAGATATAAATTCTAAAAATATAATTAAATCGCCTTATTATTTTTTACGCCCCAATGATATGTTGTATGTAGAACCCACAAAGGATAAACTAGTTAATACGGCTGAAGCTAATGCTGCCCGCCAGCGTATTTCCCTGATCACTTCTTCTCTTGCTGTTATTACCTCAATTATTGTTCTCGTGACGCGATTGTAACTTTATGGAAACTAATATCCCCGCAAATACAATAACAACGGTGCCAACCCAAGGTTTGTTTAACAGCAAAAAGATATTAGGTAAAATCATTCAATACTGGTACCTGTACCTTTTGATTTTGCTTTTTTGTATTGGTTATGCCTGGTTTCGGGTGCATTATGCTACACCCATGTATAAGGTGTACGGGCAAGTTATTATATTAGATGATAAAAGTAATAACAGCAGTGCGCAAGCACTCAATGGAAATGGCGTAAACATCAGCACCTTATTTGGAAGTACTGTGAATGTTCAAAACGAAATCGCCTTATTACAGAACCGTGATCTTTGCCGGAGAGTAGTGGACGCTCAACAACTTTATATCAGCTATTTTCACGAAGGAAGTATCCGCGCCGTTGAGTTGTATGATGGCTGCCCTTTCCAAGTACTATTTTCAGCAGATAATGATACTATTCTTCCCCTTAATATTCACCTTTCTTTTCCCAGCAGAGATGCCAATAGTTTTGAGGTGACCATTGGAGCTAAAGTATTTCCCTGGCATTTTTACGACACTTTGCGCTACAATAACAGCAGCTATTTCTTTATCAAAAAGAAAAATGAGTTTGATTCAAAAGCGAGGTATTTAGTTTCCATACAAAATCCTGATGCCGTAGCAGATAATTTAGTTGGTAATTTAAGTGTTGCTCTTTTAGGGCTTAAAAGTACAATTTTAACCCTTACTTATAACACCAATATGCCGCGTAAGGGGGAAAAAGTATTACAGGGAATTATGCAATCTTACGTGAATAGAAGCGTAGAAAAGAAGAATATTATTTCGGATAGTACTATTCAATTTATTAACCAACGGATTGGTTTGGTAGGGAATGATCTAAGTAATATTGAAAATACAATTCAAGGTTTCAGAGAACAGAACAATATTGCCAATTTAAGTGTTCAATCTGCCCAACTGATCTCCAATGGGAATTCTTATTTTCAAAGACTAAATGATTTAGAAGTGCAGTTGCAAGTTATTGCGACTATGCTGTCCTATATTCAAAATGAAGAGAATAATCAGCGGCCCATACCATCCTTACTAAGTGGTGACGCCACTTTCGGCAGTTTAGTTGGAAATTACAATACGGCACAAGTTCAGCGAGATAAGATATTACTAACGCTAAAAAATGATAATCCTATTGTTGCAAATTTAAATACGCAGATTTCTGGGCTTAGAAGTGATATGATAAAGAGCTTACAAAGTCAGCAGAGAGCGCTCACTATCAGTAAAAATGATCTGATTACGCAAAACGAACGCATTAACGGTCTAATTCAAAAAATACCATCCCAAGAAAGACAGTTTTTAGATTTCCAGCGCCAGCAAGATGTAAGGCAATCACTTTTTTTATTCCTTCTGCAACGAAAAGAAGAGATATCTATTGCCAAAGCTTCTAACTCGTCTAATGCAGCTATTGTTTCATCTGCTAAAGCAAGTTATACCCCTTATGAACCTGTAAGCACAACGGCTTATACAATAGCTATATTAATTGGTTTGCTGCTGCCTACCAGCTTCGTTGTGCTTTTATTGCTTCTAAACAACAAAATTGAAAGCAAAGATGATGTGACTTCTGCTACGCCCGTCACCGTTTTGTGTGAAATAGGACATGCTAAAAAAGAAGGACTTATTGATTTAACCAACCAAGGAAGGTCTATGCTGGCTGAGCAGTTCAGGATTTTCAGAACCAATATGGATTTTGCTTTGTCGGGAGCCAAAAATCCTGTCATTCTTATTACCTCTACCATGAGTGGAGAAGGAAAATCTTTTATTGCAGCAAATTTAGGACAGATATATGCCATCAGCGGAAAAAGAGTTTTGCTTATGGAGTTAGACCTCCGGAAACCGAAGCTTGCCCAAGTTCTTAATATGAATAGTGACAATGGCTTTAGTAACTATATATTGTCAAACCAACCTGTTCAAAATTTTATCAAACCTATTCCCGAGATTTCCAACAATCTTTTTTTGTTATCTGCTGGCGCAATTCCTCCCAACCCTGCCGAGTTGCTGTTGTCTCAAAAAACAACTGATATGATAACTGAATTGCGGCAACTTTATGATGTAATCATAATAGACACAGCGCCAATAGGTGCTGTTACAGACGCACAAATCTTATCTACGTTCGGCACTGTATCTCTTTATATTGTCAGGCAAAACTATACAACCAAAAACAGTTTGTTGCTTGTAAATGATCTTGTATTAAACAATAAAATGCAATCTCTGTATTTGGTTATTAATGATATTAAAGAAGGAACTTCTTACCGATATGGCTACGGTTACGGATATGGAGGGTATGGCTATCATGAAGATGAGAAGTCAAAAAGGAAATGGTGGCAATGGCGTAAGTAAAAAAAAGATTGGTAGCCTTTCTGTTAACTGAGACTCTATTAGTGCCTTTTATATTTAGAAACATTTATTTTTAACATGGATTCACAAACAATATCGACAGACCAAAACTGGGATTTCGAAATAAAACCCAAAGAAGGTATTTTTAATCTTCACCTGAAAGAACTCTGGCACTATCGGGACTTAATCTGGTTATTCGTGAAACGGGATTTCGTGGCACAATACAGACAGACCGTTTTAGGTCCAGTATGGAACTTTATACAGCCAATTCTTACTTCTATTATGTTCTTGCTAGTCTTTAGCAAGATTGCCCGGCTACCAACTGATGGCATCGACCCGATTGTCTTCTATATGTCGGGTAATATTCTCTGGACTTACTTTTCAAACTGCCTAACGAATACGGCAAATACATTTACAGCCAATGCTTCTATTTTTGGCAAAGTTTATTTTCCCAGACTTGTAATTCCTATTTCCATTGTTTTGTCTAATGTAGTGAGATTCGGTATTCAGTTTTTATTACTTCTCGTTACTATGCTATATTCATATATAGCTCATCATTATTTTTTTCATATTAGCTGGACCTGGATTTTTATTCCTTTTTTAGTAGCTATAATGGCAGGAATTGGTTTAGGGGCAGGTATCATTATCTCGTCGCTCACTACCAAATACCGCGACTTTGCTGTGCTCATTACATTCTCTGTACAATTGCTCATGTACATTACACCAATTATATATCCTCTGTCGTATTTGGAAGCTAAATCGTACGGGAGTATTGTAGAATACAATCCTCTTACTTATATAGTAGAAGCATTCAAATATTGTGTAATAGGACAGGGTACAGTAACAACCAATGGAATTTTATATAGCATTGTCTTTATGATCGTTTTGCTGCTTGCGGGTACAATTATTTTTACTAAAGTTGAAAAAACCTTCATGGATACTGTATAGAATAAGGATGGAAAAGCGATATGATAGGTATTTAAAGAGCTGCTAACTGTAAAGAAACGAGAACAAAATTTAATCATTATGGCTAAAGCCATTCAAGTAGAAAACTTATCAAAGCAATATCGGTTGGGGAAAATTGGCACTGGAGCGCTCTCTCACGATATTAACCGATGGTGGCATAAAGTACGGGGAAAAGAAGACCCCTATTTGAAAATCGGGGATGTAAACGATCGCACAAAAAGCGGAGACAGCCAATATGTATGGTCTTTACGGGATATTAATTTTGATATTGAGCAGGGGGATGCTGTTGGAATCATCGGCAGGAATGGAGCCGGAAAAAGCACTGTGCTGAAAATATTAAGCCGTGTCACTTCTCCTACTACCGGTTCGGTAAAAATAAAGGGGCGCGTAGCCAGTTTATTAGAGGTTGGAACTGGTTTCCATCCTGAATTATCGGGGCGGGAAAATATCTTCTTAAATGGCGCTATACTTGGAATGCGCAAACAGGAGGTAAAACGAAAATTTGATGAAATTGTAGATTTTGCTGGAGTAGAACGATATATTGATACACCAGTTAAAAGATACTCATCCGGTATGTATGTACGGCTAGCTTTTGGGGTAGCAGCGCATTTAGAATCTGAAATTCTCATTGTGGATGAGGTATTAGCAGTAGGAGATTCCGAATTTCAAAAGAAATGTTTGGGTAAAATGCAGGATGTAAGCAGAGGCGAAGGACGAACAGTTTTATTTGTGAGTCATCAGATGGCTTCAATAAGAAGTCTATGCGATTCATGTATATTAATGAACAATGGAAACATAAAAAGTGTAGGATCAACTGAAGTAATCATAGATGAATATATAAATGCAGGAAATTCCGAGAAGAAAAACATTAAGTATTTTGATAAATATTTGAAATATGTTCAAATAAAACAAGCAGGTGAGCTTTTATTAGTTGAAGCTGAGTATGATTGTGATTTTTATATAAATATACCACATCTAGGATTTGTTGTATACAACTCATTAAACCAACCAATTTTCGCATCTAATCCAACACTTGAACTTTTAGATTTAACTGATATACGCCCAACAAAAAAAGGACGAATAAATGTTCAGATTAAGAACCCAAAGTTGATAGATGGATATTATTACGTATCGATTTGGTTTGGAAATTCTTATGAAAATTTCATAAACGATCTAGATTGTCTTGCTCTTGAAATAAATGGCATGACAAACAAAAAACAATATACACAAACTACAACAGGGAATGTTGTACCACAAACAAATTGGAAGTTTGATATTTATGAATAAAATTAATTATTTCCATTCAGAGTTAGTGCACAATACTAAAGCTGCTGAGCATTTTTTGCCTTACTTATTCAAAGTAATACACCCAAAAACCGTTGTTGATGTTGGTTGTGGTTTAGGTACATGGCTAAAAGTGTTCAAAATGAATGGCACTTCAGAAATACTAGGAATAGACGGTTCAAATGTTGATCAATCAAAACTAGCGATTGATAAAAACGAATTTTTAGTTCATGACCTTACTTTGCCAATACAGCTTAATAAAAAATTTGACTTATCAATATGCTTAGAAGTGGCAGAACACCTGCCAGAAAATAAGGCAGATATACTGATAGAAACACTAACCTCTTCTTCTAATCAAATTCTTTTTTCTTCAGCACTACCATTCCAAGGTGGACAGAATCATTTAAATGAAAAAAGTTTTTCTTATTGGGTAAACAAATTTAATAATAAGGGTTTTATTGTTTTGGATATTTTTCGAAACGAGATTTGGAATGATGAAAATATTAATTGGTGGTATAGGCAAAATATATTTTTTGTAAAAAGATCACAAGAAGTACAACAGCCAATATTAGATTTTTATCATCCCGAACGTTACAAATATTTTGTAAAACAGAACGAAATATTAAAAACAAAAGAGCTCGCTAATTCCGTTCAAAAAGTAACAATAAGAAAAGCTTTTAAAAATTTATTAAAGAGCATTAGAGAAGTCTTTAATTAGTGGCTAGGTCTACACTAAACCATCTTTTTAATATGATAAGACCTGTTGAATAACAATTTAATTCTAAAATGTTTTACGAAAATCAGAGATTTTTCGAAATATTCTAGAAGACATATATATATGTAAATTATGCGTTTTTCGGTCATATGTACTAATTTTAACAAACAAGAGTATCTTGAAGAATGCATTGTAAGCGTACTAAATCAAGATTTTCAAGATTTTGAATTCATAATTGTTGATGACTGCTCGACGGATAAGTCTTTGGATATAATTAATTCTTATTTAACTAAGACAAATAAAATAAAACTTATTAAGAATAATTACAATATTGGTATGGCTGGAGGTTATAATAAAGCCTTTACCTTATCAAAAGGAGAAATTGTTTCTTTAATCGATAGCGATGATTTTTGGTATCCAAACAAACTATCGAAAGTTGATTCCTATTTTAGAAGCAATTCTAACTGTGTAATGCATCAACACTTACTTAATATTTATAATTTTACAAACAAAACCTCTGAACTAAGTCGGCCATATTTTATTTGTGGTGATTTAGTTGCCTATATAAATGAAACTAAATTAATTCCTTTGTTTGTAGTGACAACTGGATTATCATTCATCGCTAAAGTTTTAAAAGACGTTTTACCAATTCCGCTAGAATTTAGTAAAAATGGTGAAGCTTTTTTGACACGCACTGTTATATGTTTTGGAAATGTAGGCGTAACGTATGAAGAATTAGGTGCGTATCGTAGGCATGACTCCAACATTGTGTTCGGAAATCCAAATTTTGATTCATCAAGTTACATAGAGAACATCCTTAAGCCCAAATTGAATGATTTTTATAAAGAGCGAAACATACCAATTTATTTTGCTCCAACAAATCAGAAATCTAATAATTCAAAAGATGCTTTTGTGAAGCGAATAAAAAGAAAACTAAAAAAATTATTCTTTTGACTAAATAAGGAGTTTATAAAGCGGTCTAAAATTCAACATTGAATTACTTTTTATATGAATTCCGCAGTTAGATTTTATGATATGTTTCAATATATTGACATTAGTTTTCCTATTTCTTTCAATTTACCTACTTGGCCGGGCAGTATTGGTTTTTTGCCCCAATGGCACAAGAAAATGCTCGAAGGAGAAACGCATAATCTCTCTTCCTTTACAATTGATTCTCACATAGGAACTCATTTAGATGCGCCTTTACATTTTGTAGACAAGGGTAAAACTATATCAGGCCTGGACTTGAATACATTAATAGGTGATGCTTATGTAATGGAAGTTAGAAACAGAGAAACTATTACGAATGTTGATCTGGAACAACTGGCGCTGCCTGATGACTGCAAAAGGCTTCTTCTCAAAACAGATAATCAAGATTTCTGGAAAAGGGGAGAGACGCAATTTCAAAAAGATTTTTGTGGTATGGATGTAAGCGGCGCAGAATGGCTAGTACAAAAAGGAATAAAGCTGATTGGAATTGATTACTTATCTATCCAGAGGTTTGATGATGGTCCAGAAGTTCATCAAATATTACTAAATGCAGAAGTTGTTATTGTTGAAACACTGAATTTACAAAACGTAGCTGTGGGCAAATACGAATTAACTTGCCTTCCTATAAATTTAGAAGAACTTGAAGGTGCGCCCGTAAGAGCTGTGCTAAAAATATATCAATGAAGTCAAATTTTACCATCGCTGCTTTACTTCCCATGCGGCATTCGAGTGAGCGGGTACCTGGAAAAAATTACCGAAATTTTGCTGGTAAGCCACTATTTTTTCATGTAACTGAGAGTCTTTTGCAATGTAGTCTTGTATCGCAGGTGGTAATCGATACAGACAGCCCTACGGTAATTGAGCTTTGCAAGAAGAACTTTCCGCAGGTACGCATTCTCGAAAGACCAGAACATTTACGTGACGGAAATATTCCTATGAACGATGTATTATTGAATGCAATTGACCAAGTGCCTGCCGATTTCTATTTACAGACACACAGTACTAATCCTATTCTAACACCAGAAACCATCCAAAAGGGAATTGAGACATTTTATAAAATATACCCAATGTATGATTCTCTATTTACCGTAACAAGAAAGCAGGTTAGATTCTGGGACTCTCTCGCACGACCTATTAATCATAACCAGAACATCCTTCTTCGTACACAAGACCTACCACCGGTATATGAAGAGAACTCCTGTCTTTATCTTTTTTCAAAAGATATTATTCAACGAAAACACAACCGCATAGGAGACAGGCCTTATCTGTTCGAGATGCCTGAAATAGAAGCTCAGGATATTGATGTAGAACTCAATTTTCTAATGGCTGAATTTTTATTTAAACAAACGAGAGGTATTCATATATAGTATGAAGGTATTAGTGACATGTCCACCCATGAGGAGTGCGATAAAGGAATTTGTTCCAGTTTTTGATGCAAAAGGGATTTCGCTGGTTCTGCCATCAATGGTTCAAATTCTGCCGGTTTCCGAATTATTACAAATCGTACCTACTGTAGATGCCTGGATTATTGGAGATGATCCGGCAACAGCGGAAGTTTTTAGTGCAGGCAAAGCAGGCAAGTTAAAGGCCGCTGTAAAGTGGGGAGTTGGTACTGATAATGTAGATTTTGCAGCAGCAAAAAAGTTGGGTATTCCTATATCTAATACACCTGCTATGTTTGGGGAAGAAGTTTCGGATATAGCCTTGGCTTATGTACTCGCGTTAGCCAGACAAACGCATTTAATAGATAAAAAAGTTCATGGGGGTATTTGGTACAAGCCACCAGGTATGTCATTGTCTGGTAAAAAAGCGGCTGTAATTGGATATGGAGACATAGGAAAAGCGACAGCCCGTAAACTGAACGCCTTTAACCTAGAACTTTCTATATATGATCCATTCATAAGAGCAGATGAGGATCTAAAAAATTATACGCTGGCAGAGCAACTTTATGATGCAGTGAGTGATGCACATTTTCTTATTGTGACCTGCGCTTTAACTGCAACTAATAAGCACATGATAAACGGTGGTGTATTGGAAAAACTGGCAGAAGGTGCCTATGTAATAAACGTTTCCAGGGGGCCGCTTCTTGATGAAGCAGCACTTATTAAATATTTGAATTTGGGAAAGATTGCAGGCGCCGGGCTTGATGTTTTAGAGGTGGAGCCGGCAGATATCAATAATCCTTTGCTTAAGCTAGAAAATGTTATTGTTGGATCACACAATGGATCGAACACTAAGGAGGCTGTGAGACGAGCGAGTTATAAAGCAATTGAATTGTTATTCGGTTTTTTAAACATTTCGTAACTATTAATTTACTTGGATGAAAACTGTTGTTATTACGGGTATTTTAGGCGGAATCGGAAGTGGGCTAGCCAAAACTTTCTATGAAAATGATTACCGCGTAGTGGGTTTAGATATCCGAGGCGGAAAATTTGCAAACTGTCATCAATTAATTCAATTTGATTTAAATCAATATTGCAAAAATTCTGATTACAGAATGCAAATGCAGAGCCTGTTTGATAAAGAGATTCCCGAGCTTTTTGTTCTAATAAATAATGCTGCCGTACAGATTTTGGGTAGCTTAGAAGAAATTACAATAGAAGATTGGAATCATACGCTTGATGTTAATGTGACAGGACCGCTGTTTTTAAGTCAATATTTTCTATCGAAACTTATCGCTTCAAAGGGGTCTATCATAAATATAGCAAGTATACACCAACAGCTTACAAAAAAAAGATTTATCAGTTACGCTTCTTCAAAAAGCGCATTGGTTGGTTTAACCAAAGCCATGTCGGTAGATTTACAAGGTAAAATTAGAGTCAATGCTATAAGCCCTGCAGCTATAGATACACAAATGCTGAGAGATGGCTTTAATAATGATGAAGCTATGGTTCAAAGATTAAATGACATACATCCATCACAAAGGATAGGTAAACCGCAGGAAGTAGCTAGACTGGCTTTACTGTTAGCTGAATCTGAACTTGGATTTATAAATGGAGCTAATTTACAAATGGATGGAGGCATCAGTAACGTACTGAAAGATCTAGACTGATGCATTGATAATTTAAAAGAATAACATGAATAACCTTATAAATAACATCCAATGGGGAATTAAACACCGGAAAGCCGGAGTTCCCTATAAATATAAATCAAATAAAGATTATATTAATTGGTTTTACAATTATCGTCCTCAATTGTTTCAATACAAAGATGTGCATGCCGGAGAGGATTGTTTTATTATTGGTAACGGACCTTCACTTAATCAAACTGATTTAAGTTTGTTAAACAATTATTACACGTTTGGTTTAAATAAAATTCATCTAATTTTTGAAAAATACAAGCTTCAATTGAGTTATCATGCTGCCGTTAATCCGCTGGTTATTGAGCAAATACAGCCGCAACTTAATGATGATATTTTTAATTGCCCCTCCTTTCTTTCGTATCATTCTTCAAGAGATCTACATTTTAGAAATAAGCGTGTTCACAAACTGTTTACGAATGGCAGATGGTCGTTTTATGAAAATATCATAGAGCCAATTTGTGAGGGTTATACTGTCACTTATGTAGCAATGCAGATTGCATTTTACATGGGCTTTAAAAATATTTTTTTAGTGGGGGTTGATCATAATTTTCAACAAACCGGAAATCCCAATGAAAAGCAGCAATATAAAGGAGACGATATAAACCATTTTCATCCGGATTATTTTAAAGGTATGCAGTGGCATTTAGCAGATTTAGAAGGAAATGAAGCTTCATATGCATTGGCTCGACATCAATTTCATGCTTATGGAAGACATATTTATGATGCTACAATAAATGGAAAATTACAATTGTTTTCTAAACTCAGTTACGAAAATGCTTTATCGTTAGCAAAAAGGAAATAATGTAAGGAGTTGAAGTGTATAAAATTAATAAATAACAAACTTGTTATTTTATAAAATTATATTTTTCTTGATTGTAGCGTTGTTGTTACTCTTATAATTAAAGTTTATAAACAATAGACTTTATAACAGTTGTGCAATATCAAACTGTATAAAACAAGCTTGATATCGATAAACAGCTATTTTGTATTAGCCAAAGCCAACTTTTAATAATGTAGATTTCTTAGGAATCCAAACAGACAGAATCAATTATCTTTATAATGTAATGATTTTTTTTATACTTATATATGTATTTGTCTGAAATTGATTGATCAGTATTTATTTTGTTATCTCAACGATATATAATCGGTAGAAAGTCTGTTTTATATGCCAAATCTGTTATTACAAAAAAGTTTCTACCTATGCCATCATTATAAGTGTTTAGGCTGCGCCTGTAAAAAACAGGCATCAAATTATTACAGATAAAGATTAAAAATTGATGTCGGAAATACTTACGATTGTCACGATTAACTATAATAATGCGCAGGGGTTGCAAAAAACGATTGCAAGTGTTACCAGTCAGACCCGTAAGGATTTTGAATATATTGTTATTGATGGAGGTTCTACTGACGGAAGTAAAGAAATTATCGAATCCTACTCTGATAACATACATTACTGGATCAGTGAAAAGGATAGTGGGATATACAATGCACAAAATAAAGGTATGCATGCAGCAAAGGGCGAATACATGCTGTTTCTAAACTCTGGTGACTGCCTGATAAATGAAACTATCCTCCAAGAAATAGCACCCAGCCTAAACGGAACAGATATTATCTATGGCGATCTGCAGATAGAAGAGGAAAACAAAAAATGGATAAAAAAATACAATGAGCCAGTTACATTCGGTTATTTCTTTAATGACACACTTCCGCACCAAGGATCGTTCATAAAAAGGTCGATTCTAATGAAGACGGGCTTTGCATTTGATGAAGAGTTAAAAATAATTGCAGACTGGAAATTTTTTTTAGAAGCAACATGCAGATACAACGCTACACTGCATTATTTAAACAAGGTGGTTTGTGCATACGATTTAAATGGAATCAGTGCTTCGGCAGAGAATATACAAGCCATCATTAAAGAGAAACATCAGGTGTTAAAAACTGAATTTCCACGGTTCTATGAAGAATATATAAATCTTGTTTCTTTTAAAAATAAAACGACTCCTTTAACACACTCGAGGGTAGTCAAATTTTATATAAGGTTCAAACAACTGATTAAATATTGAAAAGCAAATGGAAGCTGATATCTCTGTTGTAATACCCTGTTACAATTCCGGCGAATTTTTAATGTCAGCCGTTGAAAGCGTCGAACAGTATAAGGGCATCTATCAATACGAAATTGTTATTGTTGATGACGGGTCAACGGACGAAAATACCATGGAAGTTTTAAGTAAACTGGAAAGAAAAAATTATAAAGTTATCTATCAAAGCAATAAAGGCCCTGCCGCCGCCAGAAATACAGGTATCCGTAACTCTCATGCGTCCTATATTCTTTTCTTAGATAGTGATAATAAAATCAGACCTCGTTATATTGATACAGGAATTGAAATTTTAAAGACCAAACCCGAAGTTGGGGTTGTATATGGAAATGCATCCTTCTTTGGCAAAGAGAACCGATTGAAAATTACCGCCCAAGCGTTCGACATTGAGCATTTACTTGCAGAAAATTATATAGATATGTGTTCAGTAATCAGAAAGACTGTATGGGATGATGTGGGTGGGCTGGATGAAAAAAGAATTCTGATAGGGCACGAAGATTGGGATTTCTGGCTTTCAGTTTACGAAAAAGGGTGGCAATTCTATTATGCAAGCGAAGTTTTATTTGATTACAGAATCAGGGATCACTCACTGATAACACAGGAAACCAAGAACTCTTACGATGTAAAGACACAATATATATATATAAAGCACATAGAATTAGTGGTTAAACAAATGAGGCAACTGTATACAACGCAGATAATATACAATGAAGATAGAAAAAGACCATTTCGTTCTTTCCTGAAATATACTTATAACCAGTACCGAAAGTTCAGAAAGTTATAATTTGATACAAATGGTGTGCACCTATGCGAAGATATAATTTGCTCTAATAAACAGGTACGAAATATCATTTGCATGACGTGCCGCCATAGAAACTAAAATGTCACTTAGTAAAGTAGAAAATATTTCTTTTCATCCAGCACTATGTATTGTGATACCCTATTACAAGAATGATTATATCAATCAAACACTTGATTCTATCAGTAAGCAAACTGATAAACGATTTACATTATATATAGGAGATGATCATAGCCCTCATCCGTTGAATCTGTACTCAGCTACTTTTCAGAACGAATTCAAAAACAGAATTTATCATACCCGATTTACTGACAACTTGGGTTCACAGTCATTAACCAAGCAATGGGAAAGATGTATTGCACTTACGAAAAGTGAACCTTATATCTGGCTATTCAGCGATGATGACATAATTCCGCCAGATGCTGTAGAGCGGTTTTATTCTTTTATTGCTGCGAAGGCTGATGTCCGTTTATGCAGGTTCAACATTAAGATCATAGACGAAGAAGGAAGTGTGATGAGAGAAGCCACCCCTCATCCTACATTCGAAACCGCAGAGCAATTTATAAAGCGCCGCCTTGCCGGTACATGTATTAGTACTGCCTGTGAATACATTTTTTCGAGAAAAGTCTATGAGGAAAAAAAAGGGTTTGTTGATCTGCCTTTAGCTTGGGCTGCTGACGATGCTACGTGGGCTTTCTTTGCAGAAGAAACTGGTATCCAGACCATACCTGGCACTCCCGTTTCATGGCGGATGAGCGGACAAAATATTTCATCTGAAATGGGTTCTTCTTACCAGAAAAAGATGGAAGCTTCTGTTTTGTTTGTAAAGCTTATCGGTGAAAGATTTAATGTTACCAATACTGAAAAATTCACCTGGTTGCAACTGCAGTTGCGCCTGCTAGCCACACCCGTTCAGAAAAAAAAAGAATTTTATAAATACCTGCAGACAAACGGACTCTTCAGCAAGTACTTTATTCTTTCTTTTCTATGCAAGCAAATGGTTGCGAGCTTATGGAAACGAGCCAAGCAAAAAATTATAAAAGCAATCAAAACATGAATATTCATTTTCTGGGTTATTACTATCCCTGGTTCGGAAAACATATTGGCTATGAGAACATGATACCTCATTTCAAGGATATCAACCCGATTACCACGCTTAACAAGGATACAAAAATGAACCGTGCCATAGGCAAGGTAATCAAGAGCTTTTACGGCTGGGGGAACGCCAGATCTGATGAAGCGGTCACAGGCTGGAACTATAGGCGTACTGCACACGATTATGACCTCTCGCATGTTCTGTATTTAGAAACCTATCTGTTCTTGTTGAAACAATCTCTGAAAAAGGAACGGATTATTGGTACCATACATCTGCCCTTATCGAGATGGACGAAGGAAAAGCTTCAGACTCTTGGGAACCTGAAAGCAGCTGTTATCCTTTATAACGAAGAAGCAAGCGAGTTTGCACAGTATATAGAACCTAACCAACTGCATGTAACCAAATATGGTATTGATACGCGCTTTTTCTGCAGGGATAAAAATACTGTTTTGAATAAAAGAAAAATCCTGTTCGTGGGTCATTACCTAAGGGATTTTGACCTGTTGCACGAAACATTTTACCTGATTAAGAAGGAGATTGGGAATGATTTTGAATTTCATTTTGTGATTCCATCCCGCCACCGGCAGGAGAAGGTGTTGGCTGTCTTATCTGCCGAGTCCAATGTTTTTTTCCACGAAAACCTAAGCGACGAAGAGCTACTAAAGCATTACCAAACAAGCTATGCAATGCTGATGCCGATGAAGGACAGTGGTGTGAATACTGCTATTATGCAGGCTTTGGCGATTGGCTTACCTATTATTACCAACGATGCCGGCGGAATAAAAACCTATGGCGGTAATTCCGTTTTCCCCATTGCCAAGTCTGAAGCAGCTTCCCTTGCAGACCTATTTTTCAAATATTACGAGAATGAGGACCTCAGAGAAGAGATTTCTGTGAGGCAGCGGGCATTTGCGGAAGCCGAACTTGATTGGGCTAAAATAGCCGAGCAACACACTTTAATCTATGAACGCTTAACAGTATAATTGCCAATGAACACATTTATCATCTGTACTCTTTTTGAAAATCATTATCATTATGGGTTAGCCGCTCTAACAAATTCTCTTTATAGAGCTGGATTTAAAGGTGAGATTTATGCAGGGTATCGTGGTAATTTGCCAAACTGGGCACAGGGAGCGAAGAAAAGTGCTTCGGTAAACTATGATGGATGCTGTACTTTATTTCTGAAAGATGGTTTGCAATTGCATTTTTTGCCATTACATACAGACTACCATTTGACTAATTATAAACCTATTTTTCTGCTTCATTTACTAAATGATGTTGCAAAAGATGCAAAAGGGCTTATTTATCTCGACCCCGATATATTAGTCAAATGCAGATGGAGCTTTTTTGAGGAATGGTGCGAGTATGGTGTTGCCTTAGTGCATGAGATTGTGAGTAACGATATGCCGGCGACTCATCCTATCAGATTGAAATGGGCGAAGGTGATTACAGATTCGGGAAGACAAGTAACCCGTCAACTCCATTCTTACATCAATGGTGGATTCTGTGGTGTTGCAAGAAAAGATATCGAGTTTCTGAACCATTGGAATGAACTGATTGAAATAGGTATTTCGGAATATGGATGCGATCCGACAAAATTTTCCTCTTACGATAAAACACATCCCTTTTACAGTACAGATCAGGATGCAATCAATATGTCGGCCATGTGTTCAAACTGTCCAATTAGTGAGATGGGACCCGAAGCTATGGATTTTATTAGCTCGGGTTGGACAATGTCTCACGCAACCGGCACTCCTAAGCCCTGGAAAAAAAGCTTTATAGGTTCTATTATGAAAGGTAAGCTTCCTTCCCGAACAGATAAGTTATACTGGCAGAATTGCTTAGTACCAATCCGATTATATAACAAGAACTATGTTCGATATAAAAAGGTATTAATTATAATCGTTTCTTTTCTTGGTCGCTTTTACAGAAAAAATTAGTTTAGATTCATGTGATGAGATATATACATAAAGCAGGTTTCTATCTAAGATTCCGTGTAATAAGAAAAGCTACAGGATCTATGAGACGGATTTGGTATTCTCTTTTGGGAATGACAATCGGAAAAGATACTATTTTACCTAAAGTATTTTGTACTTGGCCACATCAAGTAAGTTTAGGAAAAAAATGCAGCTTAGAACCTGATATTTATTTTAAGTTTGACGGAATTTGGCGGAAAGGTCCTTCCATCTGCATAATGCATAATGTTTTTTTAGGTAAGGGATGTGAATTTAACATCAGACAAGGTATTGTTATTGGCAATGATTCTTTAATAGCCTCCGGTTGTAAGTTTATAGATCACGATCATGGTATTGCTACAAATGATCTTATGCGTTTACAAAAAGGAGCAGAGCAAGCCATACACATTGCAAATAATGTTTGGCTAGGATGCAATGTAATTGTTCTTAAAGGGGTTACCATTGCTGAAGGAGTTGTCGTAGCTGCGGGTTCGGTTGTCACTAAATCCATACCTGCCAACGAAATTTGGGCAGGTATTCCGGCTAAAAAAATAGGACAGAGGTAATTCTTCATATAAGTACAATAAATTTTATGAAAAAGCTATTTCCGATGCCAGACTGGAAGGAAGACTGGAAAAAAAGCTATCCCTATGATCAATTAGAGATATACGGGGAGATAGGAGCGAACATAGGATATGCTTACGCATATGAACAAAGAAAAAGTCAAACCCTTGCCTTAATAAAGAAAGTAGCCAATCAAGGAGATAAAATTTTAGATGTGGCCGCAGCACAAGGCAATTTTTCGCTACTGTTTGCTGAAATGGGATACGATGTGACATGGAATGATATACGTACAGACTTAGCTGAATATACAGAGATGAAGCGGGAGAAGGGAATGATAACCTATAAACCCGGAAATGCTTTTGAAGTTAAATTTGATAATTTATTTGATGTTGTTTTGGCAACAGAAATAATAGAACATGTCGCTCACCCTGATGAATTTCTCTTTAAACTTTCGAAACTCATTAAGCCTAAAGGGCACATCGTTATCACAACACCTCTTGGCTCTTACTTTACAAACAAACTACCCAAATTCACCGAATTTGCAAATCCCGAAGTTTTCGAGCAAAAGCAGTTTGGTCCCAATTCAAACGACCATATTTTTTTATTACATACTGATGAGATGAATAAAATAGCTAATGATGCAGGATTGGAAGTTGTAAGTATGAAGTATTATACCAATCCGCTCACTAATGGTCATGTTGGATTGAATAATCTTTTAAAAATAATACCGAAAGGAATGGTTATGGCTATTGAGAAAATAACACAAAAATTACCCTCCTTCATTGGTAGAAAGATGCACAATGGTTTTGCCATACTCCTAAGAAAAAAGCAATAAACCACACGTCAAAAGTATTTACCAATGATGAAAGTTATTTTTCTCTGCGGCTCCTTGGAACCGGGGAAAGATGGTGTGGGAGATTATACCCGTCAGTTGAGCGCAGAACTTATCAAGCAAGGTAATAGTGCAAAAATTATCTCATTATATGATACTTTTTTATCCGCTCAGACAGTGGATGAAGAGATTACTGATGGAGTCCGGTTGCCTATTGTTAGGGTGCCAGCTAATCTTTCCTGGAAAGAGCGAATGCAAACTGTATATGCTGAAACGGAGAATTTCGATCCTGACTTGTTGAGCCTGCAATATGTTCCCTATTCATACAACAAATGGGGAACTCCGATTCGTTTGGCTGCCAATCTCAATAAATTAGGAAGAAATCGTTGGCATGTAATGGTTCACGAACCATACATAGAATCAGTGAAAGGAATGAAAGAGTGCGTTGTTCTTGCTTTACAAAAATTATCTTTACTGTTTATCAAGCAAATCCTCAAACCCGTCCTTTTTCATACTTCTATCATCAGTTATCAAAAACGCCTGACTAAAATTGGCATTAAGAGCAAAGTATTAGAATTATTTGGAAATATACCAATTGCTTCCGATTGTCAGGAATTGAGAAACATAACGCGAGCAAGCTTCTTAACAAAAAACACAATCAAAGGTGTTTACTTTGGCACTGTACCCAAATATGAAAACCATCAAAAAATTGCAGATTCTTTACAGCGGTTTTATAATACCACAAATGCAAACGTACACCTTACCTTTTGTGGAAGAAATGGTCGTCTCTTGCAAAAATTTATTGATACCCTGATGAAAAATTCCGGTAGCCGATGCACCATCGTCCAGCGTGGTGAATTGAGCGGAGAAGACATCAGTCAGCAATTCTGCTCGTCAGATTTTGGTATTTCAAGAGTTCCATTCGACCTGATAGGTAAAAGCGGTTCTGTTATCTCTATGCTCGAACATGGTTTGCCTGTGTGGGTACCCGTAGCGGGAGACAAATCGGCGAATATATCATCGGGTTATAAAAATGAACCATACTATGAAAACTTAGCAGATATACTTTCCTTTAAAACTGAAGGAAAAATCAAAAGCAGGATTTCTGCAACGGCAAAGCAGATGATTGATGACATTTCTCTTACAGATACATACCTAGTTAATTGATAATGGCGGAACAAGAAACTATACTTTTTCTTTCTGATAGATTTTTCCCGGATGTTGGAGGAATCGAAGTGAATTCTGAAATACTGGCACTTCATTTTCACAATGCGGGGTACAGAGTAAGGCTACTGACGTGGACACAAGATAAAGGTAAGAAGAGTTTTCCATTTCATGTTATCCGTAATCCAAGTGTCGTTACACTCTTCAAAGAGCATAAACGGGCAGACATCGTTTACGAAAACAACCCATCACTGCGATTATCTTGGCCAGCTCTTTTTTTCAAAAGAACATCGGTTATTGCCTTGCGTACCTGGATTGTACGCTCTAACGGAACAAAAAGCTGGCAGGATATACTTAAGTTTCTTTGGTTGCGCCGTGCGCAGGCTGTTATTGCCATTAGCCAAGCTATCCGGGTTAAGATCTGGCCAAATGCTATTGTAATCGGAAATCCATATAGAAATCACCTATTCAGAATTCTCCCGAACAGCAAGCGGGAGAAGCATTTTGTATTTCTGGGAAGGCTGGTGTCGGATAAAGGTGCTGATCTTGCCATTAAAGCGCTTCACGTACTGGTATTGGCTCAACAAGAAAGAAAGGACAATAACCTTCTTTTCCTGACCATAATCGGGGAGGGGCCCGACAGAAAAGAACTGGAGCACTCGGTGAAAAAACTGAGCTTAGAGAAGAATGTATTATTTACCGGAACCTTGCAAGGTAATGATCTGGTGGCATGCCTTAATCAGCACCGCATGTTACTGGTTCCTTCCAAATGGGAAGAACCTTTTGGGAATGTAGTTTTGGAAGGCATGGCCTGCGGATGCATTCCTATTGTTTCTGATAGCGGCGGCTTGCCCGATGCTGTCGGCAACGCAGGATTGTTATTCAGGACAGGTGATTATATTCACCTGGCAACTCAAATGCACAGTCTTGATAGCAATCCAGAAATAGAAGACACTTTACGCGATCTTTCTTTCGGTCACCTTACCGAGCACCAGCCTGAAAGAATTGCTGCCAAATATCTGGAAGTAATTAAAAACGCCGTGAAAGAGTAACCATTATGAAAATTATTGTGTCTCATCCGACCGGCAACCGAAATGTAAGAGCTATATTGAATGCCTTTGAGAAGGAAGGCGCCTTGGCAGAGTTTGTTACTACCATTGCTGTTCGTCCAAAGCGATCCTGGTTTGCTTTTCTGCCGCATTCTTTACAAAAAGAATTACAAAGGAGAGAATACAACCTGCCTGCACATCTAATCAACACATACCCTTTACGTGAGATTATACGAATCCTGTTGCCGAAGCTTGGTTATCGCAGGCTGAACAAACATGAAACCGGCTGGACAAGTATTGATCAGATATACCGACAACTCGATCAGGATGTAGCCAACACTCTTCTACAACAAAAGAAGAATGGCGTTTCGGCTGTGTATGCATACGAGGACGGTGCTTTGGCTACTTTTGCAAAGGCCAAGCAAATAGGTTTATCATGCATTTACGATTTGCCCATTGCCTACTGGCAAACAGTAAGACAATTGCTTACCGAAGAAGCCGAGCGTCTACCTTACTGGAGCCGAACCCTTACTGGTATGAAAGATTCACAGGAAAAATTAGACAGAAAAACAGAAGAACTGCGTTTGGCAGATGTGATTGTTTCTCCAAGCGATTTTGTAAACAATTCAATTCCTGACCGTATGGGCCTTAAAAGGAGAATCATATCTCACTTTGGTTCCCCAGAAGGAACCGCCTTTGTCGAAAGTGATTTAGCGAATGATAAAATGAAAACAGCCCGGCCTTTACGGGTGTTATTTGCCGGCTCTATGACGCAAAGAAAAGGATTGGGAGACCTATTTGATGCTATGAAATTGATTAAGAGTAGGCACGTAGAATTAATTGTTATGGGCTCACCGGTTGCTTCTATGGATTTTTACAAGCAGAATTTCTTCCACTTTACATACGAACATGGAAGACCTCATCAAGAAGTGCTTCGCCTGATGCGTTCCTGCGATGTTTTCTGTCTTCCTTCGATTGCCGAAGGGAGAGCTTTAGTGATGCAGGAAGCCATGAGCCAAGGACTACCTCTTATCGTTACACCCAACACCGGAGGCAGTGATTTGGTTATAGAAGGAAGTACCGGTTATCTGATTCCTATCCGCAGCCCAGAGGCCATTGCAGAGAAAATTGACTGGTTTGCCGCAAACAGAAGCAAAACCGAGGAAATGGGAAAAGCAGCGAGGGAACACGCCGGACATTATACCTGGCAGCAGTATGGAAAAACAATTACAGAAGAGCTGAACAAGGCATTAACTTAGCAAACAAAATTCATTGAGCAATACAGCCAGTTATGAGCAGTTTTTGACTGCACGTGTTCAAGGAAATAGCACAGCTTTACGCCATTTGAAAACGGGCGTCTGGCTCTATTTTCTACTAATTATATTCGAAGGTGCCTTGCGAAAATGGTTTTTACCTTTTCTGTCTACTCCTTTATTAATTATACGCGATCCAATTGCTATCTGGGTAATCATAACCGCACTAAACAAAAAGATCCTCCAACCCAATAATTATATCACGGCCATTTTTGTCTTATCCCTTATAAGCTTTGTTACAGCCGTCACCGTAGGACACGGCAATGTTGCAGTTGCCCTTTTCGGGTTGCGCATTTTACTTGTTCACTTTCCGTTCATGTTTGCTATAGGGGCCATCTTTACAGCAGAGGATGTCATTAAAATTGGCAAAGCCACCCTCTGGATAGCAATACCCATGGTGATACTCAATGGATTGCAATTTTACAGTCCACAGACAGATTGGGTAAACAAAGGCGTAGGGGATGATGAAGGAGCGGGATTTAGAGGGGCACTCGGATATTTCCGGCCGCCGGGCACCTTCTCATTTACCAATGGTAATGCCCTTTTTTTTGGTTTTGTTGCCTCCTTCGTGTTTTATTTTTTATTACATTCTAACCGGATAAACCGACTCCTCCTCACAGGAGCCAGTATTGCCTTAATTGCTTCCATCCCCCTATCCATCAGTCGCTCGCTAAGTTTTACGGTTGCTATTTGCGGTTTCTTTATGCTAATGACTCTTTCACGTAAGCCGCAATACGCCGGCAGAGTTATCATAGGCTTAATAGGTGTCCTTATTTTATTCATTATTGTCAGTCGACTTGCTTTTTTTCAAACCGCATCAGAAGCTTTCATATCTCGATTTACTTCGGCTAACGAAAGCGAAGGAGGATTGGTGGAAGGAGTAATTGCGGATCGTTATTTTGGAGGGATGATCGGGGCAATTACCAACTCCTACAGAACTCCTTTTTTTGGTTATGGCTTGGGTATGGGAACCAATGTTGGCGCACAACTCCTAAGTAGTAAAGCAACTTTTCTTATCTCTGAAGGAGAATGGGGACGACTCATCGGAGAAATGGGATTGCTGATCGGGCTCCTAGTCATCTTTCTCCGTATCTTTTTTTGTTTTGATATAAGCGTGAGAGCTTACCAACAGTTATCAAAAAACAATGCTTTGCCCTGGATGATGTTAAGCTTTGCCCTGTTGTCTGTTCCTCAGGGACAGTGGGCGCAACCTACGTCTTTAGGCTTCAGTGTCCTGGCAGGCGGTCTCGTTCTTGCTTCATTGAAACAGACAAAAGACAATTTTATATTTGCTTCAAAAAACAAAGAATCATAAACTCAGAATGGGTAAAAAAGCATTAATAACAGGCATTACCGGGCAGGATGGCGCTTACCTGAGTGCTCTTCTAATTGAAAAAGGATATGACGTGGTTGGGCTGGTCAGGAGTTACAATCATACCAACCAATATGGACTATCTTACTTAGGGATAGCCGATAAAGTGATATTGCGCGAATGCGACCTAACAGATATATCTCAAATCATTACCTTGCTAAAAGAAATAAATCCGGATGAAATTTATAACCTGGCTGCGCAAAGCTCTGTATCTATGTCGTTTCAACAGCCAATGGGCACCATTAATTTCAATGTATTCTCGGTACTGAATTTATTGGAAGCGATAAAAATCATGAAGCCGGATACCAAGTTTTACCAAGCGTCAAGCAGTGAAATTTTTGGTTTGTCCGATAGCCTGCCGCTACTTGAAAATCATGTTATCAATCCCATTAGTCCCTATAGTATTTCGAAAGCCACGGGACACTGGATTACGAAAAATTATAGAGAGGCCTATGGTCTTTTCAGTTGCAGCGGTTTCCTTTTTAACCATGAATCTTTTTTGCGGGGTAACAACTTCTTTGTGAAAAAGGTAATCCGCGAAAGCCTGCGCATCAAAAACGGAAGGGCAGAATTTTTAGAGGTGGGAAATATAGATGTAAAGAGAGATTTCGGATGGGCACCTAAGTATGTAGAAGCCATGTACCTGATGCTTCAGCAGGAGACAGCCGATGACTACTTAATCTGCTCAAATACATCGGTGTCCTTACGGTCTATCATTGAATTTGTATTTGACTACCTCACTATTTCACCCGACAGGCTCAAGATCAATGAGGCATTATACCGCCCTACCGATATCCCGAACATTTACGGCGATAATACCAAAGCCAAAACCCAGTTGGGCTGGCAATACGATATGTCGTTTTATGACGTTCTGAAAATTTTGATTGATGAGGAAATTAAATATCACCAGCGAAAACAAAATTGAGGTTACTTTTTTTCAAAGGCGCCCCCGAAAGGGTTTTAATTTCAGTATGGAGGCTATCTTTACTGACGTAAGAGAACGCCTTACCGACAGGATAAATCCGACCATAAAAATATGTAAGTTCTATAATAACGGGTATTTTACCAAACTGTACAATATTGCAGAAGCCGCTTTCCGGCAGGGAAAAGGCATAAACCACATTACCGGCGAAGTACATTTTCTAAACCTGTTGATGAAGAAAAAGCGTGTAATACTTACCGTATTGGACTGCGGTATGGTACATCGAAAAAAAGGATTTGCAAAATGGATCATTACCCATCTGTATCTTACCTGGCCGGTCGCAAAATCGAAATATGTAACCTCTATTTCGGAGGTGACCAAGCAGGAAATTGTTGCAAATACCGGTTGCAACCCAGACAAGATTGTAGTGGTGCCGGTCGCCATCAATGATATATATGCCCCTTTTCCCAAGGTATTCAATAGTGAAAAGCCAGTGATTCTACAGATTGGGACCGGATATAATAAAAATGTTTTGCGATTGATTGCTGCCCTGAAGGGTATCCATTGCCATCTTACGATTGTAGGAGGATTAAAGCCCGAGCATATTGAGGCGCTACAAGAGAATGGCGTTGACTACAGTAACGAATACAATATTTCGAACAAGCGAATGTTGGAGAAGTACCAAGAATGCGATATTTTATCTTTCGTATCAACATTTGAGGGCTTCGGAATGCCGATAGTGGAAGCGAATTCGGTTGAACGAGTTGTAATTACGAGCCATATCTCCTCTATGCCGGAAGTAGCCAATGATGCTGCCTGCTTAGTAAACCCATTAGACGTCGAAGATATCAGGAAGGGAATAAAGAAACTGATTAGTGATGCCGCTTACCGGAATACACTCATACAGAACGGCAGACGAAATAAAGAGAGGTTTAAAGGAAACAGTATCGCCGGTTCTTACCTCGAGTTGTACAAAAGAATCAATGATTCTCTTTAAAGGCGGATCCGTTTGATTCAGTCTTTAATCATGTAAGAGAAGGCGTTATTACATCATGGCAATAGCTGCTAACACTTACCGCCATCATTCTTATCTTCAATATAGAGAATAACAGATAATTTTCACAACCGAAATTATGATCGTAAAAAAAAGATTCAGTTGGGAAATCCTGTCCTTAACCCGCTTTTTCCTGGCTTTTATAGTAATGTCGGGACATTCGGTTTCTTTGATTTCCAATCCTGGGCTCTTAAAGTGGATAAGCTTATTTGGCTCCTTTCAAGCTATTCTCGGATTCCTTCTTATCAGCGGTTTGTCAATAGGCAATTCTCTCTTAAAGAGTCCGGAACATTATTTTAAAAGAAGAGTTCAAAGAATTTATCCTGTTTATTTAGCGAGCATGGTTCTTGCGTTTATTGTATCACCATCAGCCATCACGGGATCTTATGTTTTAGCTGTACTTATTAACATCTTGTTCTTAAACCAGATGATTACGAACACTTCACTTGTAGGCCCCGCATGGAGTTTATCACTAGAAGCCTGGCTTTATATTCTTGCCCCTTTTTTCATGCGCCTGCCTTACAAAATTTTGCTGATTATTATTTATATCTCTTTTGGCAGTTACTGTTTTTACACGGCAGGAAGGTCTTTATATCATTGGCCTTATTATTCTGGAACCGCGTATGGTGTGAATTTATTGTTTTTGTCGTTTATATGGATAGCCGGCTTTCTTCTGGCAAAGGCGGAGGATAAAAAAGAAGATTTGCATAGGCACATTGCTTTTCTTTTTACGACTCATTTTTGTCTCACTACTTTAATACAGATTCTCTTCAGAATTAAGAATCATGCTGTCGGTTTATTACTATCAACAGACCTGCCTGAACTCATTGGTCATGCTGCTTGCTTGTTTCTGGTTTATTACGTTATTATTTTTAATGCCTCGATTCCCAAAACATCAACCAATATAAAAAAGCTATTTAATTTTTTGGGAAATATTTCTTACCCACTTTATCTCACTCATCTTACTTTGCTGAAGTTATGTGAACGGCTGCAAATTGGTAACTGGATACTCACAACGTTTATTTGCTTAACCGGAGCTTCATTAGTGTATTGGATATTTGATTTTTATAGTAAAAAGCGGGAAGCAAAAGAAGTAGTAACCGTTAATATTCAGGATAAGGCGTATCATCAGTAACATCTAACCTTTAATTATTGTACTTCGTCATGACTCTGTTAGATTCTAAGTGTATTACGGCTGTTATTTTAACTTATAATGAAGAGAACAATATCAGCCGTGTTCTGGACAAACTGCAATGGTTAGAGAGAATTTTAGTGATTGACAGCTTTAGTACGGACGATACAAAACGGATATTAGAATGTTACTCAAATGTAACGATTCGGTACCGGACTTTTGATTCTTTTGCCGGACAATGTAATTACGCTTTGTCGTTATTGAAAAGCGAGTGGGTGCTCAGCTTAGACGCTGATTATGTATTGCCGGAAGAATTCTCAAACGAGGTGAGAGCCTTTGTCAATAAAACAGACTCTGATAAAGTTGCCTACTTTTCCCGGTTTTACTTTTTGGTTTTCGGCAAGCGCTTACGTAATGACAATACCACACCAAGAGCTGTACTGTTTCGCCCCACTTATTGCACTTATTATGATGATGGGCACGCCCACCGGCTGAAGATAAATGGGCCGACCGGGCACTTTATACACCGGATTTTGCATGATGATCGAAAGCCTTTATCACGCTGGTTTAACAGCCAGTCGAAGTATTCCATACAGGAAACAGACAAACTGATCGAAACACCAGACGCGGACTTGAATTTTATCTCAAAAATCCGCAAGACGAAAGTGCTGGCTCCATTTTTCGTTTTCTTTTATTGCCTGTTTGTGCAGGGACTTGTCTTTAACGGGTGGCGCGGATGGCATTATACTTTGCAAAGGACCCTAGTGGAAATATTGTTTGCGCTGCGGCTGATAGAGAAGACTCTTGAAAAAGAGATTTAAGAAAGAGAAGGAAAATGTATTCGTGCACCGGTACTTTCTCGCATAGATAACCAAAAAAAATCCGGTTGTCATGTTTTAATAACAAACCAAATTGACAGATTATGGCAGCCAAATTAAATCACATAAAAGAACTGGATGGGGCTAGAGGAATTGCCGTTATTGTTGTTATGCTTTTTCATTTTGTGCATATTCCTTTTGTATCAGAAAACAGGTTTGATCTTTTTGTTATCAACTTTCTTCATTTAGGCTGGATTGGTGTTGACTTGTTCTTTGTATTGTCCGGGTTTCTTATTACCCGCATACTCATTCATGAAAAACGAGAGCAAAAATTTTCTAAATATCTAAGTAGATTTTATGCAAAAAGATCATTAAGAATTTTTCCACTTTATTATGCTTATCTGATTTTTATATTTTTAATATTTCTACCCCTATTTCTCCAAAAATTAGATCACAATGAGCAACTAAAATTAGTAGAAGCTAAAAATGCGCAACTCTGGTTTTGGCTGTACGTTTCCAACATTAAACAAGTAGTAAACGGAAAATTTTTTGGAGCCGGTGTAAGCCATTTATGGTCGCTTTCCATAGAAGAACAGTTTTATTTATTTTGGCCATTAATTGTCTATTATTTTAAACTTGCAAACATTAAAAGAATAACGATTGGCATAATAATACTTAGCCCACTCTTAAGAATAATCTGCTTGCAACTGGGAATGCCGTTGTTGTCTATTTATTTTTTTACGTTCACAAGGTTGGATGCTCTTTCTATGGGAGCATTGGTAGCAATCTTATCAATTCAAAATGTAAAAATTGATTTTCTAAAGCTTATAAGATTTATAGTATTTCTATCAATAGTTTCAATAGTAATTATTTATTATTTTGGAATTATACCTGAGTCAAGCCCTGTTATATGTTCTATTGGATATTCTCTTTTAGCATTAACTTTTGGCTGCCTTATTTTGCTATTACAATCTACGTACGATTTTAAGTTCCGGTCATTTTTTAATACAAAGTATCTCACTTTTATGGGTAAGTACAGTTACGGGCTTTATTTATTTCATCCATTGGTACGTAATGTAGTGCTACGTATATTAGGTAATCCGTTTGTAATTCTGGGAAGCCAAATATTATGGACCATTTTTTTTATTATTTTGAGCACAGGTTTGTCAATTATTCTTGCTTTGCTAAGCTGGAATTTGTTTGAAAAATGGTTTTTAAAATTAAAAGATGGTATAAAATCTGGAAAGGCTGACAACCTCGCAATTAGTCAATAATCCATATTTTCTGTTTAGTTGGTTTTGTGAAGTTATTCTCTGTATTCAGAGGTTGCTTGTATTTAAAAATGCGATTACAGAAATTTGTTTTAAAAGATTATCCATATAACGCTTTTTGAAATACTATTTGCATTGTCATTGATAAAAGCTCAACTTAACGCAAATGAAATTTCAAAAGCTAGAGGCTATCAGGGGTTTTGCCGCTTTCTATGTGGTAGTTTACCATCTTCTGATAAAAGTTAAATTAGCGGCTTATGGTATAGACTTATTATTTCCTTTTCGTTTTGGGCAAGAAGCTGTTATCTTGTTTTTTCTACTTTCTGGTTTTGTGATTCAATACTCTTTTGAGGCAACAAAAGACAAATCATTTAAAAGTTATTTTTTTAAAAGATTTACTCGTATCTATATTCCTTTATTATTTGTTTTTCTTTTAAGTTATATACTTAAATGTATAGCAACAAGGGATGTAATAAGTGCTGATTTACGTACTCTGTTCGGAAATATATTTATGTTACAGGACGTAAATATTAAACCTAATGTTTTAGTTGGCACTTATATGGGAAACACTCCACTGTGGTCTCTTGCCTATGAATGGTGGTTCTACATGTTGTTCTTTTTTATATACAAAACAGTAAACGAAAGGTATCATCATTTGGTAGTATCATTGCTTGTTTTACTTAGTGGACTTTCTTATATCTTTTATCCTTTTTTTCTTAATCGTGTATTATTTTATTTTGGTATTTGGTGGATAGGTGTTGAACTGGCTAAGTTGTATATTTTTAATAGAGAAATTACGTTTAGGAATTTAGTGTATTCCTTTTTTTTACTGAGTGGGTGTATAGTTCTTTGTACATTAAATTGTGTTTTAAACTTAAAAGGACATCATTTATCATTTGGAATAAGCCCGGTGTTAGAGTTACGACATTTCAGCTTTTCTTTAATTGTTCTTTTTTTTGCAGTGTTGTGGTGCCAATTTAAATGGGTTGGATTCGATGCTATTTTTGGATCCTTTATTAAAATAACTCCTATTAGCTATACACTCTATATATCACATTGGCCCTTGTTAATTGACAGAAGTTATTTATCTTTTTTGCCTAATACGTTTAGTGAAATTTTAGTAGCTATTTTTCTAACTATAGGGTTTTCTTATTTTATAGAAACGTTTTTATATCTTAGAATAAGAAACTTCATCTATAGTAAGCTTTATTCTTCTCGTGCATTAAAAATTTAGCTTCTATCTGATGAAAATCCTGCAAATTGTTCCTTCTTATAAACCTGCCTATGTTTATGGTGGACCGATAGAATCGGTAGCGAAACTTTGCGAGGGACTTATGGCTGCAGGTCACCAGGTGGATGTGTACACTACGACTGCTAACGGCACTACGGAACTGGAGGTAGCACCGGGCAAGCCAGTACTGGTGGATGGTGTACCCATTACCTACTTTACCCGCATTACCAAAGATCATACGCACCTATCGCCGGCGCTTTGGAGGCAGTTGTACCGGAATTGCCGCCACTATGATATTGTGCACATACAATCGTGGTGGAGCCCGCTGGTGATTGTAGCTGCTTTTATCTGCCAAGCGCGGCATGTAAAAGTAATGGTATCGCCAAGGGGGATGCTAAGCGATTATATATTTACCGCTACCAACAAAAAGGCGAAGCAACTGATTCACTGGTTTGGCGGGAAAAAAGCGCTCCGCGACTCTTCTTTTCATGCCACCTCGCAAGCCGAGTTTGATGAGTGTAAAACGCTGCTTCCCTTGTGGCGTGGTTTTATGATACCAAATATTTTATCGTTGCCAGACCTGCCGCTTATTAAAACACCGAATGACAGGTTTACGCTGCTTTTTCTTTCCCGTATTCATCCCAAAAAAGGGCTTGAGTTTTTGCTGGAAGCCGTTGCAAAAGCTTCCCAGAACCTAGTGTTGAAAATAGCCGGGGATGGCGAAGCGATGTACATAGACGAACTAAAGCAAAAGGTAAAGGATTTGGACATTGCAGATAAAATTGAATGGATTGGCTGGAAGGATAAAGCGGAAAAATTTACAGAACTGATGCGGGCAGATCTATTTGTCCTAACCTCACGCAACGAAAATTTTGCTAACGTGGTTATTGAATCGCTGCATGCAGGCACACCTGTTTTGGTATCGCAGCAGGTGGGGCTTGCAACTTTTGTGGAGAGAGAAAAACTGGGATGGGTTACTTCTCTGCAGCCGGATGACATTGCCGCCAAACTTGATGCAATTGTGGATGAACAAGAACAACTGCAATGGATACGGCAACATAGCCGCAGGGTGATACAAGAACAATTTTCTGAAGCCGAACTGATTCGCCAATATACAGATGCTTATGATAAAGTAGCCGGTATTTAGTGTGAAAAAGCTATTCTCTTCCGTTGCTATGAGAATTAATAAAAAAATTGCCCTACAGCTTTTTGTATCATACTGTTGTACTTTATTTTACATTGTTTTTTTTACTCCCAACCGCTACAGGAATTATGCTTATGATGCTAATGTAATTCCGTTTGTTTATACGGTTCGCCGGTTTTATGAACAAGGCAACCAGCATTTCTGGGCTTACTATATTGGGTACTGGGGTAATATTTTTGGCAACGTTATTTTGTTTCTTCCCTTTGGATTTCTAATAAAGACTCGGAACCCGCAAAAGCGTTCGCTAACACTTGTACTGTATGGTTTCCTGGTAAGTACGGGTATTGAAGTGCTGCAACTTCTGCTACAGATTGGTGTGTGCGATATAGACGATGTGATATTGAATGTAGCCGGAGCCGGAGCCGGAATCTTTATTTACAACAAAATGAATGTTGTTAACTGATGAAACTAAAACCCAGACTGCGGTTGTGTGCATTTGCTTTTTGTTTTGTATTGAATGGTTCTGTTTCCGGCAATGACTGTATTTTACCATGCAGGAAGAAGTGTAAGAAAAGGTGTCTATCAATTATTGAAATGGATACTTTTTTAAGAGCTTTAGCAACATAAGCCTGCACTTGTTTTGATTTTTTAATAATCCTATAATAAGAGATCGTTTTGGTTTGCTTATTTTTTTAAGCGCTTGGGCAATCCCGGAATGGGTTACCTATACTTCTTCTTGTCGCAACCTGCAAGTCACATACTACAAGTGTACGAAATACGTTTTGAGCTAACGTTTCAATATTTAATCTACTTCTTCTTTTTTCCCTTGATGGAAAAAAGAAGCAAAAAAGATCAAGGACGGCATGATCGCTCCGCGCATCCGTCCGGGCCAGCGCACCGTCTGTGTAGCCTTTCCATGCTTTTTGCTATACTTACCCTATGTAAAATACTGTTTTGTACACTTTTAATTGTTTTGTACACTTATAGTCACATACTACCGCAGTCTTTTGTTTTCATGCCCATGAACCGGCAAATGAAATAAACAAGGGTTGTTACTTACGAGAAGCGCAGCAAGCTGCACACCCATTATTGTGCTGTAAAACGTAAGTCTCGTATGGTTCTGGTCATCCCAACCCGTGCAGCCGGATTGTTGCAGAAGAATTTAAACCTGAGTGTCGCCGGGTTGTTCATCATTGCTCCCACCTCGCGTGTTACGGTTGCTTTTGCGGTATTATCAGCATACCTGAAGGTTAGCACACCGCCTGCATAGCTGATCTCGAAAGGCTGAAAGTAATTGCCTGTGGGAAAGCCTGCATTGCTAGCCAGGTTGGGTACGATAACAGCATTATTGCCCATCAAATTTTGTTGCGGCACCTGTGTAATGTATACATCAGCGATAACTTTACCAGTATTGTCGAGAACCTGTATGTTTTGCCCTTCATAACCATGTCCTTCGTTGTAGTTATAGGGGTTCAGCAGTAAGTCTCCCCCTATCTTCCATTTCGTTGTGTTCCTGTTGTTGCCGAGGTCCCGGGTTACATAATCAGTACGTGAACTGCTATTAAACCTGATTGTTAAATCCGGCTTCTTAAACTGGTCGTAACTACGATTACCTGTAGCCGCCTGAAAATAATTAAGCTTATCGGTAAAGTAGTTGGCACTCATGTGCCAGACACCATCTGTACCATCGGTTAGGTTGCTGTATCTCCTGGTCGATGGCATCAGGTCAATGCCTTCCTCTGCAGGGAGTTTGCTGAAAGAAGGATACAAAGCTGTTTGTACCGTTACACTATTGGGGTTGTTCATCTTCCACCTATGAATGCCAAACGATTCTCCGTTCGTGTATAGATACAATGTACCATTGTTGTATGCTAAGTCTCCCGATATAACATTTCCTTCCACACCGGCAGGAGCAGCCTGACCGCGATAATCTGCCCCAACCGTACCGAACTGGTATATCTCTAAGCCTGTATTGTTGTCATACACAAAAAATTTGTTGGTTTGCCCTTGTTTGTAAAATTCTCCGTGGTAATTGGCTACGGTGATATTGTTATAGGAAGAGACAAAGCCGCCTGCCCCATTTGAACCTATATTTACCGTGTTTCCATTATCGAAATAACCCCCATCGGGGAATGGCCCGCTGTAAGCTCTCACTGTACCCCTTAATCCTTTTGCTTTAAGCGTGTTGGTTGTGTTGTCTATAAACTCCAAGTGATAATCTTTGTTGTCCTTATAATTCCCGGCTGATATATCGTAGCCTATGGTAGTATTAGCGGAGATATTTGTTTTAAAAGCTGCTATACTTGTATCAGATACAGAACAGAGTGTTACAGCCGTTCCCCATATAGGGTTATTGTTACCATCGAATCCGGTAAGCGTTCTTCTTTGCACTACATAAGGAGAGGAAGAACCGGCCTGTATATACGTGGGGCTAACCAAAGAGCCATCTTTGTCAATATAAGCAGATACACTTACATGGATACCTGTGTTACGCATGGTTGCACCCATCACAAGCTCAACTACATAATTATAAAATGGATTGGTGGAACCTGATTGTAATAAGCCGTATGTTCTACCATTACTTAAACTAACTGCATTCATATTCAGGCTCGCTCCGCTGTGCCCACCATAGACAGTAGTGCTTGGGTCATAACCCCAGTTCTTAATCAAAGTCCATGAACCATTATTGGCAGCTAATGGCTTCGTATAGTCTATTGAGAACTCTTTATAGCCATCCCATATTCTTGCCGGATTGTTGGGGTCAACACTTACAGAATAAGTTGCTTGAAAGAGAAATATCTGGCTTATAAAATTGCCTGCTGAGTCCAGCCGAAGCGTTCTCCGGTTCTCGCCATCTTCGAGGTAGAAGGAGTTGTCAGGCAAATAAGTAATAAACGTGCTTTTTGCTCCGGCACTATCGTGCCAATACCATTTATTATAAGTTACCGTAGCATCCGTTTTATAGCCATCCTGTGTTCCCAACGTTGCGAGTAAAGAACCCGTGGTATTAGAGTATTGTTTCAGCAGACAGTTGTCCATGTCTGCCACAGAAAGCGTTGTATTGGACGTGGAGACCGCTATTGCTCCAATGTTATAAGTGGGTACAATGGTTAGCCCTGTTGACGTGAGTGTACCATCTGCGTTGACAGTATATTTTTCGAGTGTTCTGCCATCGTGCTGCACCCATAGCCTATCATCAGCCGTTATTGTTACTTTAGAAGGTGTGGTTATAGTTATGCTCTGCACCAAGGCACCCGTGGTCTTGTTCAGCACATGAAGCCTATTTATTCCATGCCTGCTTACAAAAAGGTAGTTACCCCTTTTCTGTACTGCGATACCTGAAATAGCATTCACCTGACTCACAGACGTATCTATTACACCCACCCAATTACCAGAAAAACTAGCTGCTACTGTTCTACCCGAAGAAAAAGAATGCCGGGTATGTGTAGCAACATCAATAGCCCAAACAAAACATTTCTGGTTGTTATCGGTATTGATACAGTTATAAACCGTATTGCCATCTGTGCAATTGTAGTTGTTTACATAAGTACCTCCGCCAAAACCGTAAAAGTTTACCTCGCTTTGCGGGTTGGCTATACTCCGGTAAAACTGAGGTGCAAACGCTTCTCCATACAGTAAGCTCCAGTAAGAAGTATCTCCCACCACACAAACGGAGGTAGGGCTATTATAAGCCCGGGCATGGTGAGTGCCTGTTGCAGAATCGCAGGTGTTTTCAATGTACGTACCCTCCCAGGATGCACTTACCTGAGAGGTAAGAACTTTAATGGTGTAGCGGGCTACCGGTGCCGGGGTGCTGTCATCCAGCATTCCATCCCAACTCTGTGTGTGTTGTCCGGATGAATACCATACATTGCTGAATAGTGTTCTTACAAGCTGATTTGAAGTGTTATATACACCTGCGCTGGCAGCTCCGTTTCTTGCCTGATTCCAGGAATAATTACCCCCTGCCGAAACAGGGCTTTTCCCTAAGTTGCCTTTGTTTATCCCCGTGTTCACCTTTACTCCCTGAGAGAAAACATTTAAAGGGAAAAGCAGGATTAAAAAGTATAACAGGTTTCTCATTGTAAGATTATCATTACTGACTATCCGAAAATAGTAACCGTTGATTGTAAGTAAACGCACATCATTACAATCCAAGTCTATTTCAGATACTTATTCTTTTGTGAATATTCCTTTTGCAAGCGGGTTGGAGGCATTACTTTTTCGGTTATTGTTTCGGTTATAAACCCTGACAAACCATATCGCTAACCCTATGATAGCAGCATAGCTGGCGACATTAAAAGCAAAGTGTGGCTCTATGGAGGTATACCTTTTCCAGCCGTTATGATTGCCTAATGCTATGGAAGCGATGCGCAGAATATTAATTCCGGTGATTAGTCCAATACCTATGGTTACCCATTTCAACTTGTACTTCCAGGCTGCTTTATGTGCAACCACAAAAGCCATCCAGAAACTCATCACGCCAAAACCGAGACAAGCCCAGATGATATTGACGCCGTGAGTTCCCCTGATGGTTACATTATTTGCCGCTTTTTGATACACATCGTAGCCCATTAACTGCAACGCCCCTTTAGCACACTGGCAGATGAAGTAAGTGAGCCAGGCAGGGAAATTGGCATACTTGTCTAAGAAGGGACTGTAGCTTTTACCACCGGGTGAAATAACGCCGATGTAGGCAACAAACGAATAGTAGAGCGCCGCGAAGATGAGCAAGAAAGAAAGTATATTGAATGTTTTGTTGCGGAACACGGAAGCAAGATAGGAAATAAGTGGTGAGGAGAGAAAGGTGAGAGGTGAGGGATTAAGTGAGTAGTGAGGAAGTGAGAGGTGAGGGATTGAGTAAGTAGTATGTAGTGAGAGGTGAGTAGTGAGTAGAAAAAAGTTGTCAGTCGGAGAAGTGGATAATAAGATTGCTTCGTACCTCGCAATGACGGAAGGTGGTTTTGTATCTCGCAGTGGCAGGAGATTGCTTCGTTCCTCGCAATGACGTGAAATTGATTTTATTTTGGGGTGATTTATATGGAACAGACTATGAGCGTGCAGGAATTAGAGCGATTTACAATGCCGGACCATTTCAGGGGAAAGCCGGGGTGGTATGCACAGCTTTGGTGGCTGGTGCAGGCGCTGCTGTTTAAAACCTCGCCGCAGTTTCTATATGGCTGGCGCCGGTTTCTGCTGCGCAGCTTTGGCGCAAAGGTGGGTAAGGGGGTTATCCTTCGCCCCAGTGTGCATACGCAATTTCCGTGGAAGGTGACGATTGGCCACCATAGCTGGATAGGCGATGAAGTGGTGCTGTATAGCTTAGGTGAAATTATTATCGGCAATAACGTAGTGGTATCGCAACGCAGTTATTTGTGTACCGGCTCGCACCGCTACGACCGCCCGGCTTTTGATATTTATGCTGTGCCGATTGTAATAGAAGACGAGTGCTGGCTGGCAACCGAAGTGTATGTGGCGCCCGGCGTGACTATTGGCAAAGGAACTGTAGTAGGCGCGAGGTCATCGGTGTTTAAATCGTTACCGGCAGGAAAGATTTGTATGGGCAGCCCGGCGAAAGTGGTGAGGGAGAGAGTAAGTAGTAAGTAGTAAGTAGTAAGTAGTAAGTAGTAAGTAGTAAGTAGTAAGTAGTGAAAAGGCAAGTAAGATAATTAAAATGTGATTAAGAATCGGGTGTATTTTTCAGCGTGTTGATAAGTATTGTTTCTTTGTATAGGAAAGCGAAGGTTGTCCTTTCCTATAAAAAAGAAGGATTGTAAATTGGTTCTTTATCTATCCATTATCAAAGCATTGTTACTGCATCATGTATTACCGTTATCCAATATCAGATGAGCCCCGAAGAGATTTACGATGTCTTCTTTATTTACCCGTTTTGCTCTTTATTACCCTGTTTTTTTCGGCTCCATTGCAGGCTCAATTAAAAGCTTCTTTTACTGTAGATACAATGAAGGGATGTGCCCCCCTGCCGGTGTATTGTACCAGCACGGCAACAGGTGATGTGGTGAACTGGCTGTGGGTGACAAGCGATGGACAGACCTCTACCGAAGAGAATCCCCATTTTGTTTTCAGTCGCCCAGGCAGATTTAGAATCCAGCTGAAAGTAAGTAATTATACCACGGCTGATTCTGCTTATCGCGATGTGGTTGCCAATGGTGTTCCTACTTCATTTACTTATCAATATAACACCATCTGCACCTCGCCGGTGCCGGTGCGGTTTGATGCGTATGACACGGCGGTATCGGGTAATTATCACTGGGATTTCGGTGACAGCAGTGTATCTATTGAAGCGAACCCTGCACACACTTATACCCAGCCGGGAACCTATCAAGTACAACTGATTACCTATAGCCCCGAAGGATGTATAGATAGTTTGACGAAGCCCCTGCAGACCGGGATAGTAGCGGTAGATTTCAGCGCACCCGCTGCCGTGTGCAGCAACAGCTCAGTTCTGTTTATCAGCACTTCTTCTTCCCTGTCCAAATCTTCTACCTGGCTGGTGAATGGTAATGTAGAAAGCCGCTCACTCTCCAGTTTTACTTACCGGTTTAGCAGCCCGGGATCCTATACCATCAAGCTGGTGCAGGATTTTGGGGGATGTTCCTTCAGCCAGGAAAAAACGGTAGAAGTTTTGCAAAAGCCGGTGGCCTCTTTTACGCAGTCGGGCACTTTGCAAAGCTGCTTTTATCCCTCGCTTGTGCAATACACCAATACCTCGCAATACGCGGATAGCTATCGCTGGAATTTTGGGGACAGTGTTCTTTCTTCTGACCTTAACCCTGAGCATACTTATACTATAGCCGGGCAGTTTTCGCCGGCACTAATTGCAGCCAGCGCCAACGGCTGCGCTGATACCTTGACGAAGCCAAACCTCATCCTGTTAGGTCCACCTATTGTGAGCCGATTACAGGGGTTGCCTCATTCGCATTGTTTGCCCGATACCCTAAAATCCCGAGCTATTGCTGCCTCGCCGGAAGCGATTGCCACGTATGACTGGAACTGGGGTGATGGTAACCATTCTTCCGATTCCCTTCCAACTTATATTTATACGAAGCAAGGAAGCTATGATGTATCGCTGACGCTGACAACCGTAAGTGGCTGCACGAGTAGTTTTGTTGTAAAACGAGCTGTGGTAGTTGGTGATTCGGTGGTGCCGGATTTTACGGTGGATAAAGCTATTGCCTGCGCTTCAGATTCGTTTCATTTTACCGGTATTGCTTCCCGCCCCGGAAATTACCAGTGGGGGTGGAGCTTTGGAGATAATACTCCTAATCCGATTCACCGCTATAACAGCACCGGATCTCAGACTGTGTTTCTACAGTTGAATAACAATGGTTGTTACATCAGAACCACCAAAAAAGATGTTCTTTTTGTGAAGCCGCCGGTGGCGAAGATTGCTGTGAAATACGATTGTACGGACCAACTTCGCGTAACCTTCCGGGATACATCGCAGGGTGCACAGACATGGCAGTGGGATTTTGGTGATGGCTCGGCTACAATGACAGTACAGCACCCACCTACGCATGTATATCCAGCATCGGGTATTTATACCGCGAAGCTTTCGACCACTAATGGCGAATGTGCCAGCACCGATACCTTGTTGATACCAATATTGAATACGAAGCCCCTTTTCAGCTTTGTGATACCAGAAGGATTTTTGTGCCGCAAGCAAGGCGTGTGGTTGTCGGCTACCCAGCCGGAATACATCAGCGACTATTACTGGAATTTTGATGATGGCAGAAGCGCTTTCAGTGATACAGCTATTTATAATTTTTACAGTAAGCCGGGAACTTATCATCCGTCGTTGGTGGCGAAATATAAGAATGGCTGCCGAGATACCATTTACAGCCCGGACCCTATTATTGTAAACGGACCCACGGCTTTGTTTACTATCCCTGCCGGGAGCAACTGTGTGCATAAAGAGACGCTGTTTGCTGATAAGAGCACAACCGATGGCACGCACCCAATCGTAAGCTGGTGGTGGAACTGCGGTGATGGTTATAGTTTAACAAACACGACCCCGGACTTTGCTCATACTTATGCAAAAGGCGGTACCTACAGAGCCAGCCTGCTGGTGAAGGACAACCATAACTGCACTGATACGGCTTATTACACCGTACGGATTAATGCCCTTCCGCCAGTGTCGGCCGGACGCGACACGTTTGTATGCGAAGGCAAGAGTGTGAGACTTTCTGCCACCGGCGCCGTGAGCTATGCCTGGAATGCAGATGCCTCGCTTAACTGCAGAAATTGTGCGTCGCCGGTAGCATTCCCCCAGATCCAATCGCGCAGCTACGCCGTGACGGGAACCGATGCCAATGGCTGCGCTGCCACCGATACGGTGGAGGTAGAAGTAACTCGACCTTTCAACCTATCGGTAAGCAGCGAGGGCTCTGAATTATGCGAGGGAAATTCGCTGCAGCTAACCGCTTCGGGCGCCGATGTGTATAGCTGGCAACCTGCTGCTGATTTAGATGATGCGACTGTAGCCACACCTTTTGCCTCCCCAGTAGAGACTACTACCTATTCCGTTACCGGCAGCGATAAACATCACTGCTTTAGCCAGGATGGAAGCGTAACCATCATTGTTTACCCAAAGCCGCTTTTCAGCATCCACGACAGCCTGATTGTGGCGCAGAAGGGCGATGTGAACCCTATTGTTACCACCGGCACCCCTAATATAGAAAGCTGGCGATGGTCGCCCTCTTTCGGGCTAAGCTGTTACAACTGTGCGCAGCCCGTTTCCACCGCTGTAAAAACCGTTACCTATCGTGCAGTGGCTACCACGGAACATGGCTGCACGGCAGAAGACCAAATCTCCATTCATGTACTGTGCAACGAAAGCAAAATCTATATCCCCACGGGCTTTACGCCCAATGGCGACGGGAAGAATGACCGCTGGTATGTACTGAGCAGTATTGATAACCCCATCCGATCTCTTATTATTTATGGTCGCAACGGACAACAGGTGTTCTCAAAATCGAACAGTCTTACGAATGTAGCGGCGCAAGGCTGGGATGGAATGTATAACGGCGTGCCGGCTTCTGCCGGGGTATATGTGTATCGCATAGAAGTACTATGCAACAATGCGGTTGTTCCGCTGACGGGTACAGTTACGTTGTTGCGGTAGTGAGTGTTGTTGATATGAACCTGTACTCATCTTTGTATTCATGTAAAAAACATAACTGTTAGGAAACCTGTTCTCTACTTTGCTTAAGGCACAATACTCTTCTACTTTCTTTGCTCCCAAGAAAGTAGCAAAGAAATTATTTCGATAATAATGATTTTAATGGTCTCATTGAGTCGCTTCGCTTAGTTCAAGGACGGCACCATCGCTCCGCGCATTTATGAACAGGCTAATGACTTTTTATTGGTGTTCCTGAGGGGTGCGCCGTTGTCCGGGCCGGCGCACTTTCTGTGCAACCTGTTGCAAGTTTTGCTACGCTTCTCTCGTGTAAAGCTGTATTCCAAACCGCAATGATATACAGAAGAGAAGAAAGCAGAGTTGCTATTTTCAACTTCTACTATTTTTTTAAATAGAGAATTATGTAAGACGCAGCAGAGTTAACCTCCCAATGTTTTTCCCTTTACAACGCTACAAAGTAGCAGGAAACAGTTGCTTTTTGGAAGTATTGTTGCTGTTACTAAAATCAACTATCAATCGGAAGGAGAACCTTACTATTTTACTGAAAAAGATTAATAATGGAAAGGCAAGCTGAATGTTTTGTCGCTGTTTCTAACAAGCTATATAAGCAATAAGACAGGTTGAATTCTTTGCTGCTTCTCTTTTGTAGCTTCACGTAAGTGCTAACCCATTTCCTTTTCCTTGTTTTTTGTTTTTCATTTCACTATTTTGCCTTGCCAAAACAGTAGGATGATTGATAACCCGCCAGCTTTGTTATCCTTTTTTATTGATAAATTCGCTATGTTGCAGGCGGGAAGAATTATCAAATATCGCTGACTTATATTACATCAGGCTCAAACAGACCGCAGTGAATAAAGTGTTCCGCATTAGCCGGACACCACTCCATTTCCCTTTCTGTTTGTAAAATTGAATGCGTGCACAATACAGTATCAAACCAGTTACTTGTTAAAACCGAGGCTGCCAGACAGCCAGGCAAGAAGAGGGTTCTGTTTATCAGCGGAAACTACTTTCCCGAGCCTACCGGCATTGGCAAGTACAATAAGGAAATGACCGACTGGATGGCCGATAACGGGTTTGACTGCACCGTGATCTCCACTTATCCTTACTATCCGTACTGGAAGGTGCAAGAGCCCTACACCAGTAAACAACACTGGTATAGCAAAGAGTTGCTGGCCACTGCGAAAGGCAATACCATCACGGTCTATCGCTGCCCGCACTATGTGCCTAAGAAGCCGACGGGACGAAGAAGAATTGCGCTTGATTTTTCGTTCAGCCTATCCGTATTTTTCCAGATACTCCGGCTGATCGTTTCCAAGAAATTCGACATCGTCATTACGGTGGTGCCGCCGATGCCCCTTGGGTTGCTTTCGGTGCTGTATAAGAAGATGAAGAAAGCGAAATTCCTTTATCATATCCAGGACCTCCAGATAGAAGCCGCGCGTGATCTGCAGATGATTAAATCAGAAAGTGTTATCCGTGCGCTGTTTAGCATTGAGCGATTCATTTTAAATAATGCAGATAGCATCAGCAGTATTTCGAAAGGGATGATAGACAGGATACAGGAAAAATCGAAAGGGCGGGAGATTGTATTCTTTCCCAACTGGGCAGACCTGAATTTCTTTTACCCGATGAATAATAAAGCCGAGCTGAAGAAAGAATTCGGCTTTGCTTCCAACGATGTGATTATACTGTATTCCGGCTCTATTGGCGAGAAGCAGGGGCTGGAAGCCATCCTGACAGCTGCGCGGCAATATGGTGACGGGCATGTAAAATTTCTCATCTGCGGCTCGGGTCCCTATAAAGAAAAACTACAGGAGCTGGCAGAAACGATGAATCTGCCAAATGTGGTGTTCTTTCCTTTGCAGCCCGTGCACAAGTTCAACCGTTTTTTGAATATGGCGGATGCACATCTTATCATTCAGAAAGCCAATGCCAGCGACCTTGTAATGCCCAGCAAGCTAACTACTATTCTTGCCGTTGGCGGGCTGGCTATTGTTACCGCCAATCCCGAATCGTCGCTGCACATCATGATATCAGAACACAACATGGGTATACTGGCAGAAGCAGAAACCGAAGAGGCACTGCTAAAAGCCATTTCCGTTTCTATACTTAACGACAATACCTGCATCCGCAATAATGCAAGGCGCTATGCGGAAGAATATCTTTCGATAGACAGCGTAATGCACCGGTATGTGGAGGGGTTGTGAGAGGTGAGAGGTGAGAGGTGAGAGGTGAGAGGTGAGAGGTGAGAGGTGAGAGGAATATTGGGCTCGTAAGTTACTGCGTTTTGTGGAGTTGATTAATTGCACCAATAAGGATTCTGAAATAATAAAGACGCTGTCCTGAACTAAACAGGGGCAGCGTCTTTATTATTAAGCAGACAGCGAGAAATAGTTCTGCTAACTTTTGCTTTTATGTCTTATGTCTTGTAGCCTTGTTGCTTGTCTCTTTACTTCAGATACTTTGCAATCTCGCCGCTTTCGGGCGTTACCTTGCTATCGAAGTGTGCGAGGAGTTTGCCGTTTTCGTCAATGATAAATTTGTTGAAGTTCCAACTGATGCTGGCATCCAGCACACAGTTTTCGCTTTTGTTGCAGAGATATTTGTAAATGGGTGTGATGTTATCGCCCTTCACATCAACACGCGTAGTAAGCGGGAATGTAACGCCGTAATTCTTTTTGCAGAAAGAGAAAATATCGTTGTCGGAATGATATTCCTGGTCGGCAAAATCGGCAGAGGGAAACCCAATAATCACCAGATTGTCTTTGTGTTCCTGGTACAGCTTTTCCAGCCCTTCATATTGGGGCGTGAAGCCGCATTTACTGGCGGTGTTTACAATCATAATTGTCTTGCCTTTAAAATCAGCGAAATTAATGGTGCTGCCATCTATAGATTTGATGCTGAAATCGTAGATGGTTTTTGTTGCCGCTTCGCTGTTACCTACCATAGGAGTATCTTTTTTTGCAAATACAAAAGTGCCTGCGGCGAAAATCAGCGGGAGATAAAACGCGTATTTCATACAGATTTGTTTTTATTATTCGTGAAATTCATAACAACCGATGTCCGGTGTTCCAGACCGCAAATTACCGTCTAAATCAATTGACACGCTTGTTTTTTTTGCGGCATCAATGCAAGGCGAGGAAGCCGAAAGATGGAAATTGAGAAAATCGTGCTCTGTATCTATCTCTTCAAACACCGGATCTATATTCTGCAGGCAACCCGTATAAGTAACCGCAACGTCCTCAGCGCTGCTTTTATACAGCGTATGATCTAAGCCTGCAATAAAAGGAGCGCGGCTGTCATTTCGCACCATCACCTCAGTCTCCAGCGATCCTTCCTCGCCCCAAATGATACAGTTTTGAAACGAAGCCTGCAACAGGTTGGCTTCGCTGTTGTCATCGCTGCTGTTGCTCAATGTAAGCGAATGAAACTGGTGAAACAGGTAGGGCGTGGAGTACCCTGCCAGCGTGCAATGCGTAAAAGTGTAATGACCGCCGGCGGTGAGGTACACATTATAACTGCAGCGGCTTATCAGGCAGTTGACGGCAGTTACATTACTGTTGTAGGCAATGATGCCTGTTTCTGCACAGTTGTCTATCGTGCATTGCTCCAGCGTTACAAGGCTTCCTTCATCGGCAGCGATACCCTGCAAGGCGTTTTTTATTTTGGTAAAATGCAGGCTGTTGCTGCGGCTTTGCGGAGCGAAATAAATGCCTTCCCAAGTGCCGGGCTGTTCGCTGTAAGGCGCATCCAGCCTGTTGTTCAGGAAGGTAACCGCGCCGGTGCTATCGTCCGTTCCGTTTACCTGCAAAGAGCCCTCTACTGTAAAGGGCGTATTGGCTCTCACAAAAACTTTGGCGCCTTTGGCAATGGTAAGTGTTGCGCCCTGGCTTACGGCAAATGTGTCCAGCAATACATAAGGCAGGTCGTTCGTCCACGTAGTATTTTGGGTGATGATGGCGCTGCGCAAAAAATGCGCGTTCTGCCCATAGGCATCGAGCCTGATGTATTGCGTGTTGCCATTGTAATCTATGCGGATGCTGTCTTCGAGGAGAAAGGGAAGCGATTGCACAGTTGGATTGACCGTAACGGAAACAAAGATGTGTAAGCTATCGCCGTCTTCTATATCTACATTGCTGAATTGCGTGCCCGGCGTACCGCTGACATTTATTTTGAAAAAAGAGGCATTGCCGCCTGCCAGTTGCAGGTTGCTGATACGAAGCTTTTGGTTATTAATATTGAACAATTTTATTTCTTTCGTTACTGAACCTACCGACGTGAATACCGTATCGAAATGAACTGCCGTATCGGATGTGAGCAGGAAGGCTTCTTTACCCGTAATGAATTTATCCTTTGTGCAGGAAGCAATGAGAAGAACGAAGACCGTAAAAAGAAAAAAGAGCCGTTGCATCATGCGATAAAAATAAGCGTTTGTGAGCAGTTCGTTTTTAGAAGGTGTGGGCTACCGTGGCAATACTAAGCCTGACGTCTCCCCCGGATAAGATTGCTGCACCGCAGGCTTCCAGTGTGGCGCCGGTGGTAACAATATCATCTACCAGCAAAACATGTTTTCCCCGAAGGGATTCCCTATTGTTCACCGCAAAAGCATGCTGCATTGTTTGCCAGCGCGAAGTGCGGTCTTTGCCGGTTTGCGTAGCTGTATTGAAGGTGCGAATGGCAACCTGATCTTCTACCGGCTTCATCAGTATCTCTGCCATGCCATTGGCAATCAGTGCCGCCTGGTTGTATCCCCGTTGCCGCATCCTGCGGTCGTTTAGCGGCATGGGAACAATTATATCAACATCCTTAAAGCGGCCGCTTTGCTGAATGGCAAGCGCAGTTTGTTTTCCAATAAATAAGGCGGCTTCCGTGTTGTTCCTATATTTTATTTCGTGCAACAGGTTTTGCAGCTTCGATTCTTTGGTAAAATAAAATGCGCTGCCCGCCTGCTGTATCAATATCCGTCCAGCAAATAACTGCTCTACGGGGTTGCCTGCATATAGGAAATAATCGGTTGCCGGCAAGCCGGCAAAACACTGCGCGCAGAGAACTTCGTTTTTCTCTATCACATCCTCTCCGCAACCGATGCAAACCTGCGGGTAGAAAAGATGAATAACATCTTCGGCATATTGTTTAACATGAGTGAGTAAATTCATAGAAGAGTTTTGCCGCGTAGGTATAAAGGAACAAAGGAAAATTTTGATTCTGATATACAAAAAGAATCTGCAAAAGACCAAATTTTTTTTGCGAGATGATAGATAAGCAGCACCGAAAAAGTTTTGTGCTTTTGTGTCTTCGCGGCATACAACAACTAAAACAAATACTGATACACTTCTTCCACCTTGCCGAGCGATACCACTTCTATGTCACTGCTTTTGGCACTTATGTTCTTCTTGTTGTATTTGGAAACCACTATTTTCTCAAAGCCTAATTTTTCCGCCTCAGCAATGCGCTGCTCAATGCGGTTTACCGCTCTTATCTCGCCATTTAACCCTACTTCGCCGGCGAAGCAAATGTGTTGGGAGAGCGGCACATCTTCGTACGAAGACAACAAAGCGCAAATGAGCGATAAGTCAATGGAAGGATCTTCTACCTTCAGTCCGCCGGCAATGTTCACAAACACATCCTTCATTCCAAAATGAAAGCCGCCGCGCTTTTCCAGCACCGCCAGCAGCAGTTGCAACCTTCTTAAATCGAAGCCGCTTACCGTACGCTGCGGCGTACCATACACGCTTTGCGTTACCAATGCCTGCACTTCTATTAGCAAGGGACGCGCGCCTTCCATACTGGCGGCAATGGCGCTACCGCTCAATCCGTCTTCTTTCTGAGTAATTAATATCTCTGATGGATTAATAACGCCGCGCATTCCTTCACCGGTCATTTCGTAAATGCCCAATTCGGCCGTGCTGCCAAAGCGGTTTTTCAAGGTACGCAAAATGCGGTAGGTATAATGACGGTCGCCTTCAAACTGAAGCACCGTATCTACCATATGCTCTAATATTTTGGGTCCTGCAATGCTGCCGTCTTTGGTAATGTGACCGATTAAAAATACCGGCGTATTGGTCTCTTTTGCAAAGCGCTGAAACTCGGCAGCACTTTCCCGTATCTGCGACACACTTCCGGGTGAAGATTCTATTAAATTCGTTTGCAGGGTTTGTATCGAATCAACCACTACTAACTGCGGCTTTATTTTTTTTATCTCCTGGAAGATGGTCTGCGTTACTGTTTCGGTAAGTAAGTAAAAGCGGTCGTTCTTTACTTTTAATCTGTCTGCCCGCATTTTAATCTGCTGCTCGCTTTCTTCGCCGCTTACATAGAGTGTAGTTGTGTCGCTCATCTGCAGCGCATTCTGCAAAAACAAAGTGCTTTTGCCAATACCCGGCTCGCCTGCCACCAACACGATGCTGCCTTTCACAATACCGCCACCGAGCACCCGGTTCAACTCTGCGTCGGTTGACAGTAAACGCTTTTGTTCTTCGGAACTGATATCAGATAGTGCAACCGCTTTGGTGAAAGTTGCTTCGTTGTTATAATCCTTCCAGCCATTATCGCTTTTAGCAGGCTTGGCAATCATCTCTTCTGCCATTGTGTTCCATTGGTTGCATACCGGGCACTTGCCCAGCCATTTCGGGCTTTCGTATCCGCAGTTGCTGCAGAAGAAAGCCGTCTTTACTTTACTCATGCTATAAAGATAAGGTTTGAAGAGGCAGTGTGATGTTATAGATGATAGAAAAGCTGCAAGCGGTTAACTATAAGTAAGAAAGCAAGCGTTGAGGGTGGGATAAGTAACCTAAGTGTTATAAAAAAGCAGAGCCGGCAGTAATGCCGGCTCCTTACTTACTAACCCATTAAATTCTGCGACTAAATTAAAGAAAGAAGGAGAAAGTGAAAATTATTTTTTCTTTTTTGAAATTAACCTGTTCATTGTCAATGCATATTATCTGCTTTTTCGAAAAATTTGCCTGTCTAAGGCTTGTTTATTTATCGCTTGTATATTTTTACACCTTTACAGTTATCAACCACATTATATACTATGCTTCTGAACCGACGAATCCGCTTCACCCGTATCGTCAAGACTACCTGGAAGGTGGATCTCATTATGATCGCTACCTGTACGGCTGCTTATTTCTTACATACCTTTCTTCTCCGCCACCACTTTGATATATCTCCGCTAGTGCCTACTGTACTGGGCTCAGCTATTGCTTTCTTCATCGGTTTTAACAACAACCAGGCTTACGACCGCTGGTGGGAGGCAAGGAGAGTGTGGGGGGCTTTGGTAAACGACTCGCGATCGTGGACGAGAAGCATTTTGATTTATATATCGGATTCTTCTCCGGAACCGAAAACCGGCAACTCTCAAAAGAGGATGGTTTATCGCCACCTCGCCTTTGTTTACCTGCTTAAAAATAATCTTCGAGCGATGGAGGATAATACCTACCTGAACTACTTAACTGAAGAGGAGCGAAACGAAATAAGCCGGCAAAGTAACAAGCCCAATGCCGTGTTGCAACTGCAATCGAAACACCTGAAGAAGATGTATGAAGAGGGCTGGCTGGATGGCTACCAGTTTTTGCAACTGGATAACCTGCTCATAAAATTTACCGATGAGATGGGCATGAGCGAACGCATTAAGAACACCGTATTTCCCACTACCTATAACTATCTCACGCAGCTTTTTATCTGGCTGTTTGTGATTGCCATAGAACTTGTAACCGTGCAGAGCATGGGTGTGTGGAGCATCTTTATGAGCTGGCTCATCGGCTTTGTATTTGTATCCACGCAAATCAATGGCATGAGTCTCGTGAACCCTTTTGAAAATAAGGCGGAAGGCATACCGCTGAACCAGATTGCACGCACAATTGAAATTAACTTGTTGCAAATGCTGGGCGAAACCAATTTACCCGAACCGATAAAGCCAGTAAGCAATGAGTATGTATTGTAAAGAATGAAAGTTATTTATCGCCCTATTGCACATCAGCTTCCTATTCTACATCTTTACAAATCCACTCGCCTCTTTTTGGCTTTGCTTTTTATTACAATTAAAGGATGGTAAAACAACTCTTTCGTTTTCGCTTTCTTCACCTCAATCAGGTAAAACCTTACTGACAGCTATCTGCTTTGTGCGCTGCCATTTGCCTTCGGCTAATGAACGCCAGATACGTTCAATAGGTCCTATAGAGAAATGCTGCAACCACCAATAGCTGAAAAAGAGCTGACAACCAAAAAAAGACAAAGCAATAAGAAAGGCAACGGATGAACCGTAATGGCTGATGCGGTGAAGCCCGATACCATAAAAAAATAAAACGCCAAACAGAGACTGGAAAATATAGCTGGTAAGCGTCATGCGGCCGGCAAAGCGGAAGAACGAAAGCGGACGCGTGAAAGACGGTTGCTGGTATAAAAAAATAAGGCTGCACATCAGGAAAAAAGCCATTGTCTCTACGCTAAAAGCAGCCGGTAATGCCAACAGATTGTGCCAGGCAGAAGGTATCTTATCTTCTGTGGTGTGTAAAGCTTTTGCCATTATTCGCACAAACGAATTACTGCACAGAAATCCTAATATACCACTAATAAATAAACAACGCTTCAGAAGAATGGGCTGATGCGTAAGCTTTGTAAACAACTGCGTTTGGGCTGCCCAATAGCCAAATAAAAAATTGCCCAGCACCGGAAGCCATAAGCCCGCCGCCGCAAGCGGATCCCAGGTCACAGACAAATCGCGCAGCCAATTGGCTTTCCACAAATCAGTATAGCGGGTACTGACATAGCCTTTATACATCCCGGTTTTCATGGCTTCTGTTAACGGGCTAAAATGAAAATAATAATGCAGCACCGTAGCTGCCGCAGGCGCAACAACCGAAAAGAGGACAGCGATGACAAACAACCGACGGGGCGACCACCGGTATATCAGCAGCAAAACCAATCCGCATATGGCATAGATACGGAGAATATCGCCCGACCACAACAAGTAAGCATGAACAACACCCACTCCAAGCAGTGCTATCATGCGCCTAAGAAAACGGCTTTCTATAGCCTGACCACTTCGCTTCGATTTGGCAAGCTGATAATAAAACCCAACGCCAAACAGAAAGGCAAACAGAGCCCGGGTTTTGTTGACCAACAATAAATTGAGCAGGAAGGTAACTACACTATCGGCTGCAGCGGTAGGCAGCGACTGCGCAGCTACCGGACTGTTATAAACCGAACTCCAACCCGCAAATTCGCCTGAATAATGAACCAGCACGATACCTAAGAGTGCAAAACCCCGCAATACATCAATCACTTCTATTCTACCGGTAGCAGGTGCTGTTTCTGTGCTTTTAATAAGAAGCATCTGAGATAAGCGTTTTTAATAACGCTCCCTCTTTACGCGAAAACCATGCTGCAAACCGCTTTGCGGGTTGAAAGAACTTAAAGCACATAAACCTTTGTCCGGAAGGGAACAAAGGTTTATGTGCTTTAGTAATGAGGTTAAGAAAGATAATAACGTGAATGTGATAATGCAATTATACAAGTGAAGCCAAACCAAAGCGTATCTTACTGTGCTCCCAGCGGGAGTACAGTTTTACCATACACCTCGTTCAATATCTGGGCTACGCAGCCATAGAAAGCCAGTAAGCCACACACGATGCCTTCATAACCGGCAATGTGATGAAGGCTTTCGCTACCTGTAAAATCGCTGATGGCGAGCAGGAAAAAGAGGATAGTAAGTGTAGAAAAAATAAGCTGCAGGATACGGCTTAATTTCAATGTGCCGATGAACATAAACAGCGTAAAAACTCCCCACAGCAAAAGATACCACGCCACCGCTGTTTCGCTGGATGCATAGGAGGCGCCAAAACTTGTTTTTGGTATTAGCCATATCGCCACCAGCGACAACCAGAACGAGCCATACGCAGTGAAAGCAGTGGCGCCGAATGTGTTGTTCTTTTTCCACTCCTGCAGCCCCGCAAAGATCTGTGCAATACCACCCATGAAGATTCCCATGCCCATTATCATCGAGTCCAGTTCAAAGAGTCCGGCATTGTGAAGATTGAGAAGGGTAGTGGTCATGCCAAAGCCCAGCAGACCCAAAGGCGCCGGATTGGAAGTGTTGTCTTTAAGAACAGTGATGGTTTCATTAGCAATCATGAGAAGAGGTTTTGGCTTTACAAATTTGCATTTTTTATGTGAAAAGAAAAAGAAACTATAAGCTCATTAAATCCACACCAGGGTTAGTTGTTTTTGTATCATAGATTACCCTTCTTCATTTCTTTCACCGCATAGTCGCAAGCCCTTGCTGTAAGCGCCATATAAGTCAGCGATGGATTCACACAGGAACTCGAGGTCATACAGGAACCATCTGTAATAAACACATTCGTCACTTCGTGCATTTGGTTGAAGGCGTTCAGCACAGATGTCTTTGGGTCTTTGCCCATTCTGGCTGTTCCCATTTCATGGTTGGCATTGCCGGGAAACGACATGGAGTTGCTTACAGCAATATCCTTGCATCCGGTTTCTTCCAGCATCTCCTGTGCCGTTGCCACCATGTCTTTATTCATCGCTTTTTCATTTGCTTTAAACTCGCAATCCGTTACAATCAGTGGTCTTCCCCATTTGTCTTTTTTATCGCTGCTTAGGGTAATGCCATTCTCTTGATACGGCAGGCATTCGCCGAAGGCATACATACTTATTTGCCAACTGCCGGGTTCACCCATGGCATCTTTAGCCGCAGCCCCAATGCCATTTGCTTCCTGTCGGATGCGATAACCACTAACTCCAAAATGATAGCCACGCAGAAAGCCATCTTCCTTTGTTGTTACGTTGCGGAAGCGAGGGATATAAGCCGGTGTCGGTCGTCGTCCATAGTAATAACTGTCTTCCAAACCCTCTATCGTAGCAATGGCTGATAAACCTTTGTGATGGTCCATCAGGTTGCGCCCGATTTGTTCGCTGCCATTACCTAAGCCATTTGGAAAGCGATGCGAAGTGGAATTAAGCAAGATGGCTGCTGTTGCTACCGTAGAAGCGTTCAGAAAAAGCAGAGGCGCAAAGTATTCTGTTGTTTCATTCGTGTCCATATCAATCACTTCCACGCCAGAAGCTCTTTGTTTATTCTCATCATACAACACGCGGTTCACCAAACGATGCGGTTGCAGGATAAGATTGCCTGTGGCAAATGCTGCGGGCATGGTGCTCGCATTGGTACTGAAGTAAGCGCCGAACGGGCATCCGCGGTGGCAGAGGTTTCTTGCCTGGCACGGGGTTCTTCCGGGCACTGCTTCCGTGAGGTTGGCGGTTCTGCCCATAATTACCTGCCGGTCATTATACTTACCGGCTACTCCCTTCTGAAGGTATTTCTCAGCCGCATTCATATCAAACGGCGGCAGATATTCACCATCGGGCAGTTGCGGTATGCCATCCCGGTTGCCGCTTACGCCAATGAACTTTTCTACATAGCTGTACCACGGCTCAATGTCTTTATAGCGGATCGTCCAGTCCACGCCATGACCATCTTTGACATTGGCTTCAAAGTCCAAATCGCTCCAGCGATAACAGGCTCTCGACCAAAGTAAAGAGCGACCGCCTACCACATCGCCACGTATCCAATCGAAACGTTTGGTTTCTTCGTATGGATTGTTTTTATCGTTGATATAAAAATGTTTGTTGTCTTCTTTAAACGACCAGTGCCGGCTTTGCACGGCATGCGTTTCCATGTCCTGGTTAGAGAGATGCAGGTGATAAGGAAATTCCCACGGTGCTTTTGTGGCTGTCGGGTATTGCGGATGATGGACCATATTGCCACGCTCCAGCATCAATACTTTTAGTCCGCGTTCACACAATTCTTTCGCTGCCCAGCCACCACTGATGCCGCTGCCTACTACAATGGCATCATAGGTTTGCTGCGCTTTTGCTCTCCCATTTATTAACAGCGTATCTCCAGCCATGTTTATCTTGTGTTGTCTTTATGCTTTATTTATGTTCTGCAAAATGCGCAGTCATCTTTTTCGGATAATCTGCCAGCGCTATTTCGGGCTCAGCTATTTCAGGATGCCAGAGTTTTTCCCACTCAAAACTATAGTAGCCTTTGTAGCCGTCTTTTTGCAAAATATCTATCGCTGTAAAAATGGGAACTTCACCTTCGCCCATCAGTTGATAGGTAATGGCGTCATTTACCTTCTTCGCATCTTTAATGTGGGTATGATGAATGTAAGGCTTGAGTTTATTATACACTTCCTTCGGCGCTTCGCCGGTCATAATCCACATGTTCGTTACATCCCAAATCATCCCTGTATTCGGATGCTTCGCTGTCTGCATCACCGCTAATAAATCATCGCTGTGTACAAGATCGCCATGCGATTCTATCAGCACTTTTACGCTGCTTCCCTTAGCATGGTCACCCAGCTCCAGTAGTCCTTTGCTCATCCATTCCATCGAGGTTTCTTTGCTCTGTTCTTTTGGAAATAAGTTGGGAAATACACGGACGTAAGGACACTCAATTTGCTGCGCCAAATCAATAAATCGCTTGCCTTCGTCAATGTTCTTTCTGCGTTCTTCGCCTTCAGTAAAATGGAGCGTGCAGGAAGAGCCAAGATCAACAAATTTCAGGTCGTTTTCCTTCATCTTTTGTAGCGTTGCTTTCCGGTGCGCATCCGTATCGAACACCGGGCTTTTCGTGAGGTCCATTTCTCTTTTTATGCCACGCACTTCAATACCCTGATAATTGTTCTGTTTGGCAAATGAAACGATCTGTTCAAACGACCAGTCGGGACAGCCTAAGGTTGAAAATGACAACCTTGGCGAAACATCTTTTTTGCTAAACGAAAAGCCGGCAGCACCGGCAGCCAGCAGGAGAGAAGACTGTTGTAAAAAACGGCGGCGATGAATAGATGACATGCAATTGTTTTTAGAAACGGATGATGAATGATTCGCTGCATTCATCATAGATAAAATGAAGCCATAAAGTTGAAGCTTTTTACAACAAAGTTGTATTTTTTTATGGGGCTTTAGCTTTTTTATGGGGCTCACTATTAATGGTGAGCAAAAATCAAAATGAATGGTTGCAACGCGTGTCATCAGCTTCGCTTTTTTCTCTTTCGAAAGAACCAAAAAGCATACTCCAGATTGTCAGTTTTCGCCTGCCATTTTATGGCTGTTTCGTAGGTGTAAATGCCATTCTATCACGCTTGTTTCATCTTCCTTAACGTGGCTATAACGCATTTGTTATAAGCACGTTATAAGGAATAAGGGTAGTGATTATTGCATGTAATTTGACTTATATCAGCATAATACAACAGCTATGAAAAATATAATGATGATACTGCTCTGCGTTGGCATTTCGCTTAGCGCTTTGGCAGGCGGACCAAGGGTTACAGGCAGCGGAGTTAAAGGAGGCGTGCCTCATTCCAAAGTGGTTATAGTAAGTCCGCGTTTTTACGGTTCTTACGCTGGTTTTGGATATGGATATGCTTACAATCCATTCTTTTCGCCTTTTGCCTACAATTCGTTCTATTATCCTTACAATGTTCAGCCATCGCAGCCTTCTAAGCTTGATCTCGAGATTGAGCAGATCAATACAGATTACCGCCACGATGTTGCCGATATAAGACACGATAATACCCTTTCCTCTTCTGAAAGAAAACAGAAAATAAGAGACCTGCAGCACGATAAGCAAAGCAGCATTTTGGATGCCAAGCAGAAGTATTACAACGAGAGGGGAGATGACACGATAGAATAGGAGAAACGCAGCGGCTCTTTACAAGGCATACAGCATCAGTTGTATGCCTTTTTTGTATTCAGGCGAAAGCGGGCTTTTGCCCCATCGCTTTTAGTCTTTCCATTTGTCCGTATTGCAGAATAAACTTCCTTTCCTTATCCTGCGGGAAAATACTTTTCTTTATCGCGGCAAATACCGACACTATGAGAATCTTATCTGTTTATATTGACCTGAATGAACCGCAGCACCAGTTTGATCCCATCTTTAACTATCTCAACAGTTTCAATGCGGGTGTGCGCGCCGGCGAGCGGCTGTGGTTTGTGAAAACCGGTAAAAAACCAGATGAAGTGAAAGAGGATATTCTTGCTCTTTCGCTCCCCGAAGGCTACCAGGTGCTGGTGTTTGAAGTGGGCGGTAAATGGGATACCTACTGCGTTAAAAGCGAAGTCAGCTCCTGGATGGGCAAGCATGTATAGACCAACTAACTGTAAGTAAAAGGTAAGTAAAAAGAACCAAGCGTTCTGCTTATTTACCAAACTTCTTCTTCAGCATACTCAATGCATCGTTCATCGAAAGGTTGTCAGCTTCTTTCTGTGTATCCGGTTTTGCAGGCTTTTTAGAAAGAGTGGGTGAAGTTTTATTTGCTTCTTTTCTTCCTGCTTTTGCCGGCGCTTCGTTAGCTTGTTTAATAGACACCGAAATCCGCTTCCTGGCAACATCTACCTCCAGCACTTTCACCTGCACTTTATCGCTCAGTTTCACCGCTTCGCCCGGGTCGGAGATAAAGCGGTGCGCCATCTCGCTGATGTGCACCAGCGCATCCTGCTTCACGCCAATATCTATAAAAGCGCCAAAGCGCGTAAGGTTCGTTACAATGCCTGGTACAATCATGCCTGCCGTTACATCTTCGATCTTAAAAATATCGGCAAATTGGAACGATTGTATCTCGCTGCGCGGGTCGAGCCCCGGCTTCTTTAATTCATTCAATACATCGCGGATGGTGAGCTCACCAATCTCTTCCGTCGCATACTTCTTTGGCTCAATGTTTTTCAGCAAAGCTTCATTACCCACCAGATGTTTTACATCTGTTGAAAGATCCTTTGCCATGCGCTCTACAATCGCATAGGCTTCGGGGTGAACCGCGCTGCTGTCTAATGGGTTATCGCCATTGGGAATGCGCAGGAAACCGGCACATTGCTCGAACGCCTTCGAACCCAGTCGCGGCACTTTCAGCAACTGCGTGCGGCTGGCAAACCCGCCCGTTTCATTACGATACCTAACAATGTTCTCCGCCGTAGAAGCCGTGATGCCGCTTACATAACCCAGCAGGTGTTTGCTGGCGGTATTCAGGTTTACGCCAACGGCATTCACACAACTGATTACTGTTTGGTCTAAGCGCTCTTTCAAACGGAACTGGTTTACATCATGCTGGTATTGCCCCACGCCAATGCTTTTAGGGTCAATCTTCACCAACTCTGCAAGTGGGTCAATCAACCGCCTGCCAATACTTACTGCGCCACGCACGGTTACGTCTTCGGTAGGAAATTCTTCTCTTGCGGTTTCGGAAGCCGAATACACCGAAGCGCCATCTTCATTCACCATGAACAAGGGCAAACCAAGGTTAAGACCCTTAATGAAACCTTCCGTTTCGCGTCCTGCGGTTCCATCGCCAATGGCAAAGGCTTCGGTGCCCCATTTTGCCACCATCTTTTCTATCTTTTGCTTGGCTTCTTCGCGGCGATTGGTTTCATGCGGAAAGATGACATCCGTTGCCAGCAACTCACCTTTTTCATCCAGGCAAACCACTTTGCAACCGGTGCGATAGCCGGGGTCAATGGCTATCAATTTTTTGCTGCCTAATGGCGAGCTTAGCAGCAATTGCCGAAGATTTTCAGCGAATACATTAATCGCATCTTCATCTGCCTTGGCTTTTAATGCAGAACGGAATTCGGTTTCCAAACTGGGTTGCAACAGGCGACGATAACTTTCGCGGATTGCCTTCTTCACTTGTTCAACGCTGCTATTGAGGCTGCCCGTAATGTAGAGACTTTCTATGCTGTATAATGCATCCTCTTCCAAAGGCGCAATGTTCATTTTTAAATACCCTTCCAGAAAGCCGCGCAGAATGGCAAGAATGCGATGCGAAGGCATGGTCCGGACCGCTTCTTTGTAATCGAAATAATCTTTGTATTTAACGCCATCCCCTTCTTTATCTGCGAGCACTTTGCTTTCCCAAACGGCATTGTCTTCAAACAGTTTGCGCAACTTCGCTCTTACGTCGGCATTTTCATTGATGCCTTCGGCGATGATATCCCGCGCGCCCTGCAAAGCTTCTTCCGCTGTTTCTACTTTGTCGTTGATGTATTTGGCAGCCTCTGCGGGCAGATCAGTTTCGGTTTGTTGGAGAAGCAATTCTGCCAATGGTTCCAGCCCGTTTTCCCTTGCGGTTTGTGCCTTGGTTTTGCGCTTGGGCTTATAGGGGAGATAGATGTCTTCCAATTCGGCTAAGGTGGTGGCTGCATCCAGTTGCCCCTGCAATGCTTCCGTCATCTTCCCACTCTCGGTTATGGTTTTTTCGATAACGGCTTTGCGCTCGGTAAACTCTTTCAGCGCTTTTGCTTCCTCCTGTATCGCTGCAATCTGCACCTCATCTAAGTTGCCGGTTTTGTCTTTGCGATAGCGCGCAATAAATGGGATGGTAGCGCCTTCTGCCAGCAGCTCTAACACGGCGTTTGCCTGCTGCTGCCTGATGTTCAACTTAACTGCTATGGATGCCGAAAATTCAATCATAACTTCACACCTTTAAGGGGCGCAATGTTAGGGGTTTGTTTGATTCGTATGCAGCGTTGATTTTGTTTTTGTGAATGTTTTTTTAGGTGAGAAAAATGTTTGCTGGTTGATGTTAATAGTATTTAGTATCAAACCACAGAGTGTAAAGTGGTTAAGCAGTATGAGTGTTTATTTACAATTGTTATACTCATCCACTATTCTTTTGATTACTTCGTTCTTTTTCGCATCTAACGAAATTTGTTTCACGGTATAGCCGCCTTCCCCTTGTTTCACTTTTGCAGCCAGTAAGGGACAATCAGATACAAGCTGGCTCATCTTCTCCGCAAAGTTTGGAAAGAACTTGTTGCCCCGAACACTCCAGGCTTCAAACCGGTTCACTTCATTGAACGAGATATAATAATCGAAATGGTCATATCCATCCGGTGAAGTAGTTGCCGATCTAAACAATTCGAACAGCTGAAGTTTTGCCCCTTCTTTCGTTATCCTTTTTAAGAACAAAATATTGCTCACCTTAGGCGTATAGAGTCGATCCCTGCCAGGCGTTTCATACGCCTCCAGATTAATCTCTTTCGGAAAGTAAAGCTCGTTGTTGTACTTGTAATATTGTACGGCTGTGATGGGTATTTTCTTTTCCCCGTTTGCACCTGCAATTATCTTTAACTGCTTATCCGTAGTGTATCCCGTTTCAAACTGAACAGTCAGCTTTCCCTTCATCTCCGTTCCGTCATTTAAAAACACGTCGCAATCTTTATCTAAAAAATCATTCGGGCTCTTAAAATAAGAATAAGTTTTGCAGCTTTGTGTGAGCAGGAAGAGAGAGATTAGTAATAGTAGGTTACGCATGTTGGTTATTGTAGGCAAACGGCTCACAGCTTGCTGTCCGTAGCGGACTTCAAAGTTACGTCGGTTCAAATGTAGATGTAAAAGATGAAAAGAGAACCGCTGTCGAATGAGTTGGGGCAGCCGCTATGGTAGCAGGCTTTGTTAGGACAGTGTTTTGTCTGACAGAATTAAAATATTTGTCCAACTAATAGAGAGATTAAATATACAGGTAAACAAATAAGTCCATAATAACCACTGTAATATTTTTTGTCTAAACAAATAGTATATGGTTCATATTCATCTCCCATTCTTTGTCTGTCTAAATTCTCACTTTTAATATTCTTTGTGCGTATGTAAGTAGAAAGAAGAAATGATATAAATCCGGGAAGAATTGTCAAAACCAATATTGTTATAAATACAAGCGTCGTCCATGGTCTCTGAGTGATGGTTAAGTAAGAACAGAAGACTGACCATGCAATCCAAAAGAATATCCAGATACTTATATTTTTCATAGCAGCTTTTGGTGTATCACTTGTTTCTGCTTCATAAGTGCCAAGCGTTTTACTATAAATATGTAAAGTTGTAATCAAGATAAAAAAATATGCAATCAAAAAGGTTATGAAACAATTTGAATTGTCACTAAACAGATGCTTAACATCTACTAGTGAGTCAAGCGATTTGTCAACGATATAGAAAGCAGGAAGTATCAAACAAACTAATGCTGTTATACCAACAAACTTTCCGATACTTTCATAATGTCTATTGTTTATAATTTTCCAAAATGCCATAGATGTAATCTTTGGATGCGTCAGTCAACATGACGCACATCTCCCAAATATACACGCCTCCCGTTATCAAACTGCGTTCAAGCTGCAAGCAATCCATTAGCCTCTCTGTTTTTACAGTTGCTGATCTTCTTTCTTACATAGAAGGTAATGTAATAGAATCAATCTTGTTTTCCTACACATTATGTACCCTGTTTCCAACCCACTTTTATCATCACTACAACATAAACTGCCACTTCAAAAAACAAATCACCTATATCCTCACAAGATCGTTTCTACCTAAAAAATGTTTCTTCCCTTATCCTTACAAACAAGGCATTAAGGGTTAGCTTAAAATCACATTAAATCCGGTTTGCAACGATAGGCTTAATCATCCTTCCTGTTAACTTTATCACAGCGAAGGAAGACCCTCTGAAAGTTGTGCATGTGCTACCGTGCAACACAGGATAGGCATAGAAAGAAGTAACCCCTATATCTCATCAGGATGAGATATAATAAAGGGAACAACAATAGGCTTCTCATCAAGATGAGATAGCATCCCGAAAAGTGGAAGAGTATATCTCGTTAAGATGAGATAAAGTAAATAGAAATGGAAATAGGTATCTCATTTTGGTGAGATAGTATCGGCAGATTTCAATATACCTATCTCATCAAGATGAGATAGAGGGTTTGGAACCGGAAAACCATATGTCACATGCGTGAGAGATAGGGTGGCAGATTTTTTTACAGCGGCACAAAACAGAATCAATATGATAAAAAAGAAATCCATCTTCAAAAACCTGTTCTCCAACCACACCATTACGGCAAAGCGGTTGGCTCACTTTGGCGGCTGCGTATACATAGCGCTAAACACCGCCAACAAAAACGGCGTGTATACCGCTATATTATCTGAACTGCACGAAGTGCTGGAAAACTTAGAAAAAGAAATTTGTAATGTCGGCCTCAACCTGCAGGAACAAAAATGGGAAACCGAAACGTTAGATGCACTCATTGAACGGTTTGTGGAGTTTATGAAAGACAGCGAGCCATTTATTGCCAGTGCATTAGGTGGCAGAAAAGCGGCGGGATATAAAGCCTTTTACCCGCGTGGCGCCGCAAAATATGAGAAGGCAAACAAGACCAGCATGGAAGGGATTACCGGTATTGTTTACGGTTTGGCAGAGAAGTATAGCGAGCCATTAGGTGCTGCATTAACCAGCAGCTTGCAGGCATTTAAAGACGATTATAAAAACACGCGCAGCCAACAGCAGGAAAAAAAGTCGCAGGTTGGCCTTAACCGCGCCAGCCGCAACAGCTATTTTGTACAAGCGCAATGGGTGCTGACGGCAACGGTGCACCAGGTGGCTTTCATCAACCGCAGCAACACAGTAGCCAGCGAAGCCATTTTTCCGTTTGAAAAGCTGTACCCGCAAACCCGCAGCCGGATATGGGGCACTGAGGGCAGTTTGGAAGCGGGTGAAATGAAGGAACTGCTGAACCGGGAGCGGGGAAAATCTGCTGTTATTACGGTTCGCAACACGGGTGTGAATGCAGATGTAGCGGTGTGGGTAACGGATGAAATGAGTGATACGGTGCCGGTAGGTGCCATTATTATTAAAGCGCTTAGCAGCCGGAAAATAAAGGCTGTGATGCTAAAAGATATGAAGGGTGGGAGACTGATGATTGCCAACCTGAACAACTCGAACAAAGCGTTTTATGAAATAGAAATATCGGGACTGAAGAAGGAGAAGAAGCGCAAGTCTAAAGTGGCTGAAGCTGAAGCTAATGTGGCGCCGGCGGAGGAGCGTGCTGAAGAACTGAAGATAGAAGTGGCATAGGAGAGGAAGCGTGTTTGAAAAAACACAACAGGTTGCACCCGCGTCATTCCGCAATTGCCCTCGACAGTGTTTGCATCTTCATCGTGACTGCGAGGGCTTTGTGCGGAATCTGATCTATAAATTTAATCTTGTTATTGTGTGTAAGATGCTCTGCACACTCAAAGGTTTTAAAACCATAATCATCAGATACTGCATGGCGCTAAAGCCACCACAAGCTAAAGCCCTTATAGATTTGATTTATGAGCAATAATGTCGAGGACACCCCGACATGTCGGGACAAGACTTGCGGAATGACGTGGGTGCAACCGCTTCATTTTAATTCATTTTTTATTTCAAAACAAGAATAAGTAAGTCAACACTTCCTACTGCTTCCCTTCCGCTCTTTGCATCAGGTTTACGCCCGTCGCCTGACCGCGGGCGGCCTGCCTTTCTTTATACACTGCAAACTTGCTGGGGGTTTGCACAGACGGCCAGTTATTATTGCCCAGATTAATATCCGCTGTTTCGCGAAGCGGATCGAGATGGATGGCAGAAGCGGGTTTATCTAACAGAAATACCTTGCTGAAATGCTGCTCGTTCTTGCGCCAGATTTGCGCAGCAATGCGGGCAGTATCGCGCGTGCCATCGGTGTAAACAAACTCAACAATCACGGGCATTACCAAGCCGCCTTTGTTGGAGAAGGAAACTTCGTACAGGTACTTATTGTTGTACTTCGCTTTCATTTCATCGGTAATAACATCATAAGAAGGCGGTGCGTTTTTGTAGGTATAAACAGAATCGTAGGTATTGATGCCTCTGTCGTATTTCCAGTAAAAATCGCGCAGCGAAGTATCTACATCGGTTAAGAAATGAACGCTGGTATCCTGCCGGTTCCTGATCTTGTTGATGTCTTCAAAATCATTCAATGCAGGCTTGTCTATGTGCACTGGTTTTGCCGTGTCAACGGCAGTTACGCCTAAAGAAGCATCATACGTAAACGCCTTTACACTATCAATGGCAATATCGCAGGGCTGCGTGCCATAGAACCATCCGCGCCAGAACCAGTCGAGGTCTTCTGCACTTGCATCTTCCATGGTTCTAAAGAAATCCGCTGGCTCGGGATGCCGGAACGCCCAGCGTTGTGCATAGGTTTTTAAGGCATAATCAAACAGCTTTCTGCCCATGATGGTTTCGCGCAAAATATTAAGGCCTGCGGCAGGCTTGCCATACGCGTTGTTGCCAAACTGGTTGATGTTTTCGCTGTTGGTCATGATGGGTTCCAGCTGATCTTTCGGCAGCTTCATATAATCAGCTATCAGGTAAGCCGGTCCGCGCTTGGAAGGATATTTATTGTCGTATAGTTCTTCGGTTAAGTATTGGCAGAAAGAGTTTAATCCTTCATCCATCCATGTCCATTGGCGCTCATCGCTGTTCACAATCATAGGGAAGAAGTTGTGTCCCACTTCGTGAATGATAACGCCGACCATGCCGTTCTTCACCGCTTCGCTGTACGAGCCGTCGGCATTGGTTCTGCCATAGTTAAAACAGATCATTGGGTATTCCATGCCGTTGCTCGCTTCCACGCTTTGCGCCACCGGATAAGGATAAGGAATGGTGAAATGAGAATACGTGCGAACCGTGTGCGCCACGAGCTTTGTACTGTATTTGCTATACAAGCCATACGCTTCTTTGCCATAAAAACTCATGCACATAATCTTTTTTCCTTCCACATAGGTTGGCATGGCATCCCATACAAATTTGCGCGAAGAGGTCCAGGCAAAGTCGCGCACATTATTCGCAGTGAATATCCATGTCTTCGTGGCTTTGCTTTTTGTTGCTTCGGCTTTTTTGGCTTCGTCCAACGTAAAGATTTGTAGCGGCGAAGTTGCGGTTTGCGCCTTTTGCCAGCGGGCGTAATGCGTAGCATCGAGCACCTGCCCATAATTGCTGCATTGCCCTGTTGCGCCTACCACGTGGTCGGCAGGAACGGTCATCTTTACATTGAAGTTTCCGAAGGTTAAGGCAAACTCGCCGCTGCCGGCAAACTGGTGGTTCTGCCAGCCCTGGAAATCGCTGTACACGCACATCCGCGGATACCATTGCGTCATGGTAAACAGGTAATTGCCATCGCCGGGAAAGTATTCATATCCACCTCTGCCGCCTTCAATAAAACGGTCGGTAATCTGGTACTGCCAGTCGATGTTGAATACCACTTTTTTGCCTGGCTTTACGGTATCGGGAAACTCGATGCGCATCATTGTTTTGTTGATGGTGTATTGCAAAGGTTTGCCGCCCGCATTGGTGATTTTATTGATTTTGTCGCCATATCCATTGTCTCCTTTATTCAGCAACAAGGCATCCATTGTTCTTGCACTTACTGCATTGCCTGCGACGGAAGAACCGGTTTGATAACCTGAGTTGTTCACACTGCTATGCTGGTTTTCATCCAGCTGAAGCCAGAGATAGGTAAGCGGGTCGGGCGAGTTATTATAATAGGTAATGGTCTCGCTGCCGGTGAGAATCTGGCGGTCTTCATCCAACTTGCAGGTGATGTTATAATCGGCGCGCTGCTGCCAGTATTTCGGACCCGGCGCACCGCTTGCCGTGCGGTATTCGTTGGGCGTTGGCAGAAGCGTTCCCAACTGTTCAAATTTATTGCCGTGGTTAGCGCCGGGATTGTTCTGGATGTCTTGAGCAAAGAGGGACATTGCCATACAACAGCCAAGGATGGCTGAGAAAAGTTTTTTCATGTGTTCTTTGTTTATACCGGAAACCTGTTTATCATCATTTCAACCGCAAGTGCTGCTATGCCGCCGCTGGCAAATAAAATGTATTCCCTGCGGTTGACCTTTAGTACCGAAACAAAAATAAAGGTCAGCAGCAAGAGTATTGCCACAACAAACAATTGTCCAACCTCTATTCCCAGATTAAAAGGCAGCAGTTCACCGATTATGTTTTCGTTCTTGCCCAGCAGGTTCTTCAGTAAGGTGCTAAAGCCAAGCCCGTGAATGAGCCCGAACAACAAAGCATAGAAATAAATAAACGGGTATTTTTGATGAAACTGAAAGTTTTTTACTGATAGATTGTTTACTGCCGTAATGAGTATGGTAATAGCGATGAAGAATTCCGTCCACTTCGTTGGCAGGTTGATGATGTTGAGTGCGCTAAGCGCCAGTGTAAGCGAATGACCAATGGTGAAGGCTGTAATAAGGACGAGTAATTTTCGCCAGTCGCTGCCCTGGTAGCGAATGCAAAGCGCAGCGATGAAAAGAATATGATCGAGTGCAGAAAAAGAAACGATATGTTCAACGCCAAGCGGAAAATAGAGTGAGAAGTTGTTCATGAAAAAAGAATGCGAAGCAAATGTAAAGGGATAGAGTAAGAGGCTTCCTATATTTACAGGCGTTACAAAATCTTTATAGTGCAGTTTCTAATCTTGCTAAAAAAGATATTGGTTCATACTTTAAAAACCATTTTGGTTGTTTATATTTTATTGTGCCTGATACTTTACTTCTTGCAAGAAAAAATAATATTTCAACCTGAAAAATTAGATAAGTATCACCAGTTTATATTTAGAGAGCCTTTTGAAGAAATAACTATAAAAGCCAAAGATGGTGTGTTATTAAATGGCTTACTATTTAAAGCAGATACATCAAAGGGATTGATCTTTTATTTGCATGGCAATGCTGGTTCTTTAAAATCTTGGGGAGAAGTTGCAAAAACATACACAGATTTGAAGTACGATGTTTTTATGTTGGACTATCGGGGTTACGGAAAAAGCGAAGGTAGCATAAGCAGCCAAAATCAAATCTTTGAAGATGTACGAACCGCTTATCATTTAATAAAGATGCGATATTCGGAAAATAAAATCGTTGTTTTAGGTTATTCTCTTGGAACAGGACCGGCAACAAAGCTTGCTTCTGAAGATAATCCTAAACTGTTGATACTACAAGCTCCTTATTATAGTCTTACCGAAGCGATGAAGGATAATTTACCTTTTATTCCAACTTTTTTATTGAAGTATAAGTTTGCAACAAATGAGTACTTAAAAAGTTGTAAGATGCCAATCGTTATTTTCCATGGTGACCAGGATGAAATATTTCCTTATACATCATCGGTAAGATTAAAAGCTTTTTTGAAACCAACCGATAGGTTTTTCACTTTAAAAGGTCAAAGTCATAACGGCATTACCGAAAACGAAATTTACAGAAATGAACTGAGGAAATTGTTGCAATAAAAGTTTATAAAATGAATTTACTCTCCCTATTTCTTGCTACAATTCTTTCTCTCTTTCATCCCTTCTACATCTCTATGACAGATGTGAATTACAACGATAAGAGTGATGAATTAGAAATCAGTGTGCGCATCTTTACGGATGATTTTGAAAACACGTTGCGCAAGCAACATAGCAACGTAGTGATTGACATCGAACATCCAGCTAAGCAAACCGAGATGAACGCCTTTGTGAACGATTATATTCAAAAGCATTTATCCTTTATGGTAAATGGAAAGCCGGTAGTGATGGGCTTTGCCGGTTATGAAAAAGAGAATGAAAGCATCTGGACGTACTTCACAGTGAAAGACATTTCTCTCCTGCAAAAACTGAGTGTTAGCAATACATTGCTGCACGATTATAACGAAGGACAGATTAATATCATTCATGTTAAAGCCAATGGTAGTGAGAAGGAAACTAAACTGGATTACCCGGAAAAAGATGCCCGGTTTAGCTTTTGATTACGCGGAAAAGAGAATAACGATTGCCAGTGTTTTATCACTAAGAAAATAAATAAGATAATACCTTTATTGTACCACGCTTTGCAAAAGAAAAACGACATAGACATTGTAGATAAAATACTGGATGCCTGCTACCAAAGCGCGCAGTTTCCTCTATTTGTCATGAGCCTGATGCACCAGTATGAAGAGCGCGGTAGCTTGAGCAAAAAACAGTTGCAGGGCTTATATTACAAAGCAGAGAAAGTGCCCGGCATACCCGCTAACTGGCTGGCTACCCTGCAGGCAAAGATTGCCAAAATGCCCAACCGTTTTAAGTCGGAAGCGCCAACGGAAGCTAAGCCATTGTACGAAAAAGATGAGCACGCAGGCAACCTAATAAAAAATATCTTAGTTAAATATCCACAGCACAAACGCGTGTTGTTTCTGCAATCCAAATACAACCGCAATGAAGTGCTCAGCGCAGCCGATATAGCCGAGCTGGAACGGTTTGCCAAACTTCTTTTATCGAAATAAGAGCCGCTGTAAGAATTGTTTCAGTAGGCTGAAAGCATCCGTTTTATCCTGAATAAAGTTTTACTTTCGTTTTAAATTTATTTAATCTATGAAAACGATTGTATTCCCCTTTGCAACTGCACTTTGCATTCTGTTTGTTGTTTTCTGCGGGTGTTCTAAAGATGCCGTAACCACCTCCTCAAATAGTTCATTGCCTGGCGATGAAAGACTAAGCCCGGTGCCAGATGTTGCTGCACTTGCAGGTTATAAAACATATGTGATTGATAGCGGGAACCATTATGCGAACGGCAAGCATTTTCCTTTGTTTTCCGGCAGCGGTATTTCATTCTCTGCGATATTTGACAGCTCTGCGATTTACAATTTCACCGACCCGAAAACAAGGTATGACCAGAACACCTTGTATGGCTTTGCCGATAACAACAAAAACCATCGCCTGTTCAGCGCACGCTTTGGCTGGCGCTGGTTTGATGGCAGTTTGCAGATAGCCGCCTATGCATTCAACAATGGCGATTCTACCATTGTTCAAATGGGCAGTGTGCCCTTAGGTCAACCCATTTCATATTCTATCGCCATTAACGGCGATCACTACGATTTTAGATTGAACGATACGGGTTTTGTTCCTCTGCCAAGAAAGAGCAAAACAGCCAAAGCCGGACGTTATAAACTGTTGCCTTATTTTGGCGGCGATGCGGTTGCACCTCACCGCGTAACGATCCAGATAAAAGAGAACTAAGTGTTGATCATCTTTGTTGAACAGCGACATCAGGATTGATGTCGCTGTTTTGTTTGGAGAAGGGTTTAGGTGAATTGTTTTGTAAGTAATAAACAGAACGCGTCGTCATTCCGCAATTGCCGCCGACAACGGATTATAGTTAAGTCAAACTATCAAGTGGCTTTGTGCGGAATCTGCTCTTCTGCCTCTATCAGGCTGATAGTTTTATCAGCAGCTTTCACGAACTGCAATTGGATTAAATCACAGTCATCAGATTCCGCACAAAACCCTCGCAAAACTGGCTTATGATGAACATTGCCGAGGGTAATTGCGGAATGGCAGGTGCGTTTGGTTTATTAAAACAATCTTCTCTTTATATCTAGTTCGTAAAATATTCGCTTTGAGGAAAGCTCAATTGATAACAAGGCGTACAAGAGTGCGACGCAACGATGCATAACCGGAGTTCATAGCTTCTGGTTCATAATGGCTGTTTTGTATTTTTAACCCGCTGCTTCCGAATAAATTTTTTCTTCGTGCAACGGATGGCGCTATTCTGCCATCAACACCTTTATTCTGCATGGATAAACAAGCCCTGGTAACAAGCTGCCTGAAAGGGAATGCGCAAGCGCAAAAGCATCTGTATGAGGCTTATGCAGCGCAGATGCTGGGCGTTTGCTATCGCTATACCAAATCGGTGGAAGATGCAGAAGATGTGTTGCAGGAAGGCTTTATTAAAGTGTTTCTGCACCTGAAGCAATACAGCGGCAGCGGCGAGCTGGGCGCGTGGATACGTCGCATTATGGTGAACACTGCGCTGGCGGCACTAAAGAAGAATGTAGCTTACAGCAGCGACATGCTGATGCCCGAAGAGCACATGCACTTAGTGAGCGATGAGAACCCTGACATACATGTGCAGACAAAAGAGCTGATAGAACTGATACGGCAGCTGCCGCCGGGCTACCAAACGGTGTTTAACCTGTATGCTATAGACGGCTTCTCACACGCAGAGATTGGCGCTATGCTTGGCATCAGCGAAGGCACAAGCCGGTCGCAATATATGCGTGCCCGTACGATATTAATAAACTGGCTGAAGAAACAGCCGGGTGAACATAAAACATCTTCTTATGCCTGAAGAAAATTTTGAACAGCAGGCACGCAAGTTAGCAGAGCCTTTTTCGATGGAGCCGAAGCCTGCTGTGTGGCAAAATATAAAGGCTGCCATTGCGCCCAAGCGCAGGCGCAGAACCTTGCTCTGGTGGTGGCTGCTGCCGCTTTGCGTGGTGGGCGGCGTAGCTGTTTATGTATTAAAAGATAGTAGCAGCAAAAAGAATAGTAATGCATCAACGGTTGTTATAACGCCAATTTTAAAAGACACTTTCTCTTCTGAAAGCCAGATACACAAGAGGGAAGATAACAATTTACAAAATGAAGAAATAACAAGTAAAATAGATAAACATACTCATTTGACTAAAGAAAGATTGAGTGAGAATACTACTGAAGAAAAGCAGAAAATAAGTTTATCGCAAACAAGACAATACCAGTCTTTCTCTAACACTAAACAGGAAGAAAAAAGAAACAGGATTGAAAGTGATGCTCATGTAGCAAAGCCTGGTATAAAAGAGAACAAAGATTTCGTTGAAGCCTCGCCTTTGGCTGCCAATACAAAAAAAGAAAGAGATAGCCAGTCTGTTGATTCTTTACGCATCCCCCAGCCAGAGGAAGAGGATGGCGAACAAAGGAAAGATACAGCAACGGAAAATGTAGAAACAACAAGTGCTTCAGCCGATTCGGCAAAGACAATTGATAAGACACCGCCTGTTGCTAAAAAGAAAGCCAATAAGAAATCGTTTTCGATAGGTGTATTGGCGGAAGTTGGTAAGGCATCGTTAAACAGCCCGCTTTCAGAGAGCGATGAAAAAAGCAGCCAGGTATTTCCTGCTGCCTTGTCAAGCGATTATTTTGGTCTCACCAGCGGAACTGTTACAAAATATAAACTCAGCAATGGGGTTGATGCGGCGATAGGTATATCGGCGCAAAAGCAATTGTCGAATGCATTTTCATTCACCGCACAACTCACGTATCGCTACCAGCAATTTGGCGTAGCACAAACCGTATTTATAGATACGACCACCGGCGGTAATGGTAGTCCGAGCAACGGTTCGTCTGGTTCCGGGCGTGGCATTTATTATCCCGTCAGCGCAGTGCAGCGCCTGCACCTTGCAACTTTTTATACCGGTGTAGGCTGGCAGTTTTTTAGCCGTAAGCACTGGGGTGCATCAGTGGGAGCGGGTATTGATAATAGCTTCCTGTTGTCCATTACGCAAAAGCAAAATGGTAGTGCAGATTCTGTAAAAAGCTTGCAAACAAAGAGCTTTTACCGTTGGCAACCTTCCCTTCAGTTTGCATTGCCCATTGATATTTACCTGGCTAAAAAAACACGCCTTGAACTATCTCCGTTTGTGCGTTTTGGGGTAAGGCGGTTTCAAAAGAGCAATGCTTCTTATGAAGGCAACCGGCTTTCTTCGGCCGGCATTCAGGCAATTTATTTTTTTAAATAAGGCTGCAACAGTTTTAGTTTTTTATTCATCAGTATTCATATAAAACATTGTCTTATGAAAACGCTTTTCTTTATTCTTATCGTGGTGGTTGCCTGCTTTAGTTTCAGCAGTTGTTTGAAAGATGTGAAGCTGCAGAAATACACGTACTATGTTCCTGAGTATAAATTAAAATCGGATGTAAGAGCGAATATAAAAAGTGACGCTGCGCAAAGTCTCGAGCAGCCTGGAAGAATTTATGTAAAGGGAAATTATATTTATATCAATGAATATCGCAAAGGCATCCACATAATAGATTACAGTCAGCCTTCATCGCCACAGAATGTAGCTTTCATACCAATACCGGGTAATGAAAATCTCACCATTTCGGGAAACTATCTGTATGCCGATGAGTATTCCGATCTGGTAACGATTGATATTACCAACCCTTTAGAATCGAAGCTGGTTGATGTATCTCCTCATGCTTTTCCAGACTATTATGGATATAACGGCTTCAGCGACACGAACTATATGATACAAAGCTGGCGCAGGATAGATACCATGGTGAAAAGCAACGACCAGATTGTTATTAACCCGGGACCTATTTATTACTACATGGCTTATGACGCAGCTAATTTTTCGAGTGCACCAAAAGCTTCTTCCGGCAATGGCAGCGGTGGCTCTATGGCACAATTTGCTGTTCTAAACAGCCGGTTATATACTGTCTCTTTCTTATCGCTGAACATATTTAATATTGAAACGGAAAGCAAGCCTTCGTTTGTAAAAACAGTAAATACAACGAATGGAACGATTGAAACCATTTATCCTTATCAGAACAACCTTTTCTTAGGTGGCAACAGCGGCATGTATATCTATGATGCTACTGCGCCTGACGATCCCGTTGCTTCTGGTATGTTTGGACATGTAAGAACCTGCGATCCTGTAATTGCTGAAACGAATACAGCTTATGTAACCTTGCGCAGCGGCACGGTATGCCAAGGTTTTACCAATGAACTGGATGTGCTGAATACAACAGATATTACCAACCCGGTTCTGGTTAAATCATATGCCTTTACCAATCCGCGCGGGCTTGCTAAAGACGGCAACTATTTGTTTGTGTGCGATGGAACGGACGGGCTAAAAATTATGGATGCAAGCGATGCCAACAATATCCAACCACTGTCTCAGGTAACGGGTTTTGAAGCCAACGATGTTATCCTCAATAATGGCATTGCCGTCGTTACTGCCACCAATGGTTTGTACTTGATAGATTATAGCAATATTGCAGATGCTAAAGTCTTGGGTAAAATTAATATTGCTCAATAAAAAGTTTTTCATGCGACGTCTTTTATTCTTGTTATTGGTAGTAAGCACTGTCTCTGCCTATGCACAGAAGAAGCCCGTTTATACCGCGAGCATAGAGGCAGATTTACTAATGGGCGATAACAAAGACAGCCACTCCTTTTTATTCTCGAATGGCATAGCTTATCGGAAATGGACGGCAGACGCAGGCGTGGGTATAGATTCCTACGTTTTTCGTTCGGTTCCGGTGTTTGCGGACATAAAGAAACAGTTTGGGCATCATCGCATCCGTCCGTTTGTGAATGCTTCTGCCGGTATCAATTTCAGCAAAGAAAAGGAGAGCCAGAAGCTTTATTACTATAATTTGTATAATGCAGATTATAAAAATGGCTTTTACGGACGCATCACCGCAGGTGCTTCGTTACCTATCTACAAACGCTGCCGCTTTTTCCTAAGTGGCGGCTATAGCTACAAAACCACCCGTGTTACTTATTTATCCTATATCTATAATCCCGATATGCCAAACAACCAGGGAGTCAGTAAGGACATTTACCGCTTCAACCGCTGGAGTCTGGCCATTGGCATTTCGCTGTAAAACCGCTTTCTTTCTGTTTGGCAGAACTCTGGTGCACAATCCATAAACTCTTTCATTATTGCTAACGCCTCTTTCACAATCCCTTCTTATCCGTGCGTTCTGCTAACGCCTGTTTGTTATACATTTGCCGCGGTGCCGGGGAGTGTTTCCGGCGATATAAAAACTTCGTTGCACCCGTTGCGCATGACAGAAAAGAAAGATACCACTTCCACCTTTACGCGTCTTCAGAATCGTTATCGCCTGGTGATTATGAACGACGATACCTTTGAGGAAATCACCGCGTTTAAGCTCACAAGACTCAGCGTGTATGCAGGATTGTGTACTGTGTTTGTGCTGTTGCTGGGTCTTACTATTTCCCTCTTTATGCTTACGCCGCTTAAATATTATATACCGGGCTATGGCAGCAGCCGGCAAAGCAAAGGTGAACTGCAGGTGCTGAAGATGAAAACCGACTCGCTGCAGCAGGCGATTCAATATAAAGACCAGTATCTCGATAACATCCGCAAGGTGCTGAACGGAAACGGGGACGCAGTGCGTGATACGGTTTCCCTTAAAGTGCCCAAAGCCGATCTCTCAAACGATTGATGCGATATGGAAAAAGAACCGAAAGAACGCAATCTGTTGATGCAGTATTTTACTTTTGCCTGGCAGTTGATAGCCGGTCTGGGGCTGGCTGTTTATGTAGGCATTGCAGGGGATAAATGGCTGCACTTCAGCACACCGATGCTCGTCTGGATACTGCCCCTGCTGGTGCTTACCGGCATGATGATAAAAGTAATACAGGACACGACAAAGAAGTAATGCATGACAAAGCTTAAACTCAGCCATACCTATCTTCCTCTGGTTTTTATTTTCGTAGCGGTAAACGCTTTATGCGTCATCTTCAATAACAAACTGGATGGATGGGGCATAGATCACCTGGTGGTGCAGGGTGCTAACCTGTTGCTGTTCCTGCTAATGACCGGCAGCGCCTACATTCATATCAAGGCATTTTACAAACCCAATCCGCACGCGTTTCTTCGCAGCGTTCTTGGTGCAACGGTACTAAAGCTGTTTGTAATTGCAGGCGCTGTGTTTATCTATCTTTTTGTTGCCGGCGAAAAACAAAATATTTACGCAGTGGCTGTCGGGTTGGTGCTGTATATAGTATACACCATTGTAGAGATGAGAGGCATTATGAAAATGAACAAGCAAACCGGCAATGGCGCAGCGTGAGCAACCCCTGCAAACGCTGGCAGCCTTCCTGCCGGAGAACAGCTACGAGCCGGTAGCCGATTATCTGCACCGCTACAAAGTGCATCTTACCATCACCAAGGCGCGCAGTAGTGTATTGGGCGATTACCGCAATGCCTATCGCGATAAAAATCATCGCATTTCGGTGAATGGAAACCTCAACCGGTATTCATTTCTTATCACGCTGCTGCACGAGCTGGCGCATTTGCTTACGTTTGAAAAATGGGGTCATGCCGTGGCAGCGCATGGCAGGGAGTGGAAGAGTGTTTATAGTGGTTTGCTATCTGTTTTTCTTCAGAAGAATCTGTTTCCGGAAGACATCAGGCAAGCCTTGTCTCAATCGCTGCAAAACCCTGCTGCCAGCAGTTGCGCGGAGGAAGGATTGATGCGTGTATTGCGACGTTATGATGCTACAAAAGAGGGAATTTATTTGCTGGAGCAATTGCCTGAAAACACAATGTTTAGTACGAAAGATGGCCGCCAGTTTGTAAAAGGCAATAAGCTTCGCAAACGCTATCGCTGCAAGGAAGTCTCTACCGGCGCACTATATTTATTTAGCCCGATCTATGAAGTGAAGCCGGTGGAATGACGGCAAGCATTTACCGTTAATTATAACAGTAATCGTTGGAAAAATCAATCCGGTAAAGAAAGTAATGATTGCACTAAAATCCGCTGTCGTCCAATGCAAAATCATTCTTCCTCGTTTCCCATTTTCCTTTTGTAAAGTCGGGAAATTCCAGCGTCTTATTGTCTTCTTTTAACGACTGTGTCGAGAGCGGCGCAATCACACTCATCGTCATCGAATCATACACATCAATGGGTGTTTGCCGCTTTGCTTTCACCGCTCCAATAAAAGCATTGAACACAAAGAAATCCATACCACCGTGCCCGGCGCCTTCGGCTTCTTTTTCATACTTCTTCCAAAGCGGATGATCGTATTTATCCAGCCATTCTTTTGCGCTGTCCCATACATCGTCTTCCTTCGATTTATGGTTAATGTAGATGGATTTATTTACGTCCATCCATAACCCATTGGTGCCTTGTACGCGGAAACCAAGCGAGTAGGGACGAGGCAGATGTGTATCGTGCGAAAGCAGCACTGTTTCACCATTAGCACAGTTCATCATCGTAGTGGTTACATCGCCGTTCCTGTATTTAACTTTTGCATTGGGATGTCCAGGTAATTGTTCTTCCACATAAGCCGCCAACCCCCTCGCTTTAGAGCTGAACGAAACTAAATTGGTAAAGCGATTGCCGCGCGTAATATTGGCATAATGCATCACCGGGCCGGCACCATGCGTGGGATAAAGGTCGCCATCCCGATCTATATTAAACTGTGTTCTCCACTGGGCTTCGCTTAATGCATTGGGTCCGTATTCAACACCGCCGCCATAAACTTGTTTGCCGTTGTTGAAAAGCACATCGCGCAGGTTGTGCTGGTAGCCGCCTTCGAGGTGAATCATCTCGCCAAACAACCCTTGCTGCACCATGTTTAACACTGCCATTACATCTCTTCGGTAGCAAACATTTTCGAGCGTCATGTAAGGGATGCCTGTTTTTTCCGAGGTCTTTACAATGTCCCAATGTTCTTCCACTGTAAGTCCGGCTATCACTTCGCAACCCACATATTTTCCGCTTTTCATGGCATCTATACTTTGCGGATGGTGGAACTGCCAGGGTGTGGCAATGATGACTGCATCTATGTCTTTCCGGTCTAATAATTTTTTATAAGCATCTAATCCGCCGGTGTATTCCGTTACGCCTTTAATATTGTTTTTAGCTAAGAATTCGCGGCAGATTTTTAGCGAGCGTTCCTGTATATCACAGACCGCTTTTATCTCCACATCATCGCGCAGCACACCTTCACCAATATGGCTCATTCCCCGCTCGCCAACGCCGATATAACCTAAGCGCACTTTGGCATCGTTGAAAGAAGCACTGGCTCCCTTTCCTATGGCTAATGCAGCCGTTGCCATAGCGGTGTTCATAATAAAAGTTCTTCGTCTCATGTTGGTTTTGTTTATTGAAAAGGGAAGATAACTGATTCTGGTTACGAGCCAATAAACAGACTAAAAAACAACGACGAATCGCTTATGTTTGAACTATGATACGCGCTCATCAGGTTACAGATGTTCTTGCACTTTTCGGGTTGGATGCAGATTATTGTTCTGTTGCTGTCATCAACCATGGCTTAATTAATCATACCTGGAAAGTAATGGCTGAAGAAAGTGAATTTATTTTACAGCAAATCAATACGCGCATCTTTACTAAGCCGGAATGGATTGCAGAAAACATCAGCCGTATCAATGCTTTTTTACAACAACATCATCCTCACTATTTGTTTGTCGCACCCTTGCCGGCAAGCGATGGAAGTCCTTATGTTAAAGACGGGCAAAATCATTACTTCCGGCTTTTTTCGTATGTAATAAACTCGCATACTATCAATACCGTAAACAGCCCGCAGCAAGCATTTGAGGCGGCTAAGCAGTTCGGCAGGTTTACTAATTTGTTGTCCCGATTTGATGCTTCCCAACTATATATCACATTGCCGCATTTTCACGATTTGTCACTCCGTTATCAGCAGTTTGTAGAAGCCGTGCAAGAAGCAAATGCAATAAGACTTGCGGAGGCAGAGAAATGGATAGATGATATTGAACAGCACAAGGATATTGTTGACGATTACGAAGCGATAAAAAGAGATGGAACAATTCCGCTTCGCGTTTGTCACCACGATACTAAAATCAGCAATGTTTTGTTTGATGATAGGGACCGGGGCATTTGTGTAATTGATTTGGATACTGTAATGCCGGGCTATATCATCAGTGATGTAGGCGACATGCTTCGCACATACTTATCGCCGGTAGATGAAGAAGAAAAAGACTTCGATAAGATTGTTGTGCGTATGGATTATTTTAAAGCCATCATTCAAGGTTACAAAAGTGAAATGTCAGCGTTAACCGCAACAGAAAAAAGCTTACTCATCTACGCAGGTAAATTTATGATGTATATGCAGGCGTTGCGTTTTTTAACCGACTTCCTGAAAGGCGATGTGTACTATCCAATTCAATATCCGACGCACAATTTAATTCGGGCCGGAAATCAATTAACCCTGCTGAAACGCTTTGAGGAAGCTGAGAATGAGTTGACAGATTTGCTCTAATGCCTCGCAATGACAGGGCAAGCTTGCTTTATAAAATGTAAAAGTTCTATGCGTTTGCACAAACGACAGTCAGGTTTATCTATTTTCAAACTCAGTTCTTATAGCTTGTTTCCTTTAAATCTTGCAGCTTATCTTCTATCGTACTTCCAGTTGCGGTGCTTGCCTTCTGCCAGCCATTCGAGCATGGTGGCAATGCGCTTGTTGCGGGTAGCTTCTGTTTTGGCTTCGGCTATCCATTCAGTGTATTCTTTTTTATGGCTGTAGCTCATGGCTTCAAACACTTCAGCGGCTTTGGAGTGAGCTTTCAGTGCCGCCTCCATGCCATCGGAATAAGATAGAGTTTTACTGGCAGATGAAGCTTTGAGTTTAGTTTTTTTGGAAGGGTTCTCATTCAGTTTCATGGCTTCGTGCAGGTAAGCGATAATGGCGTCATCCGGTGGTAAGTCGTGCAACGAACTGATGCGCCCGAGCGCACCCATGCCTGCTGAATTGTTCTGTTCAAACAAAGTAGCATCCTGCATTTGCTTCGCTTTAAAAATATTGAACGCGCAATGCTGCTTAAAAGATCCGAGCCCGCATAGCATGCCTTTATAACCAAAGTGTGGCATGCCCCATTTAATACTTTCTTCTACTTCAGGGCAAGCAGAATGAATCAATTTTCTCAGGTGCGTGAGGATGGGTTGAGCAAACGGTTGTGCATTGGCGATGAAAGCATCTATGCGCGCATCTTTAGTCATAGCAATAGTTTATGAGGTATAAAAGTAAGAAGCCGTTAAAATGAAAACAAGACTTTGCCGGTTGCGTATCTTCGTGCGATCATGTCAGCCAATCAAAATATCAGAGATCTCAGTCTAACCGACCTTGAAAACTATTTCCTTTCCACCGGCGATAAAAAGTTCAGGGCAAAGCAGGTGTATGAGTGGCTCTGGCAAAGAGGCGCACAGAGCTTTGATGCCATGACCAACCTAAGTAAAGACCTGAGAACGAAGCTGGCGGCGGACTTCAGCCTGCCGGCTTTAACGGTGGAGACCACACAATACAGTGCAGATGGAACCGTGAAGAGTCGTTTTAAAACGGCAGACAACCATGCTGTAGAAGGCGTATTGATACCTTCGGAAGAACGGAAGACGGCGTGCGTGTCTTCGCAGATCGGGTGCAGTTTAAACTGTAAATTCTGTGCTACGGGTTACATGGAGCGCAAGCGGAATCTGTCGTTTGATGAGATTTATGACGAGGTAGTGCTACTCAATCAGCAGTCGGAAAAAGTATATGGTAAAAAGCTAAGCAATATTGTATTTATGGGCATGGGCGAGCCATTGCTTAACTATGCGAACGTTTTAAAAGCGATTGATAAAATCAGTGCAGGAGACGGGCTGGGTATGAGCCCGCGACGCATCACGGTGTCAACGGCGGGCGTGGCGAAGATGATTAAGAAACTGGGTGATGACAAGGTTCGTTTTAAGCTGGCATTATCACTTCATGCCGCAAATGATGCAAAGCGCAACGAAATTATGCCCATCAACGAAACAAACAATATCAAGGCATTGGCAGAAGCGCTGAACTATTTTTATGCGCAAACCAAGAACGAAATCACGCTGGAATATATCCTGTTTAAAAACTTCAACGATTCGTTGAAAGATGCGGATGAACTGATTAAGTTTTACCGGCAGGTGCCTGCCGATTTGGTAAACCTGATTGAGTATAACCCGATAGACAACGCCCGCTTTGCCAAGCCGGATGAAGATGCTGTGGATGCTTTTATGCAGTACCTGGAAAAGAACCGCGTGAATGTAAGGCTGCGCAGAAGCCGGGGCAAAGACATTGATGCTGCCTGCGGGCAACTGGCAAATAAAGCTATGCCACTTCAGCCTGTAACAACAAGCTAAGCTGATTTGTTTGTTTAGCACATATAACACTTAATTTATTAACCACTTACTGTTGCAAAACAGCAAATATATCAACATGGGCAAGCAATCATTTGAGAAATTTATCAACCCAAAAGTTACCGGGGCAAAAAAGAAAGAAGCCATTCGCCAGGAAAAGAAAAAAGTGAAAGCCGAGCTGCGCGAGAAAGATGCCGACGAGCGAAAAAGAAATGCAGACAAGTATGGTTTGGTAACAAAGGAAAACAAGAGAGAAGCTACAAGCCTCAAGCTACAAGTTAAAAGTAACAGGACACAAGCTGCGAGTGATGAGCCACGAGCTGCAAGCCACAAGCTACACTCGACAAGCAAAACGGCGCGAACCATAAACCCCAAACCAAAGCAAGAAGGCGGCTTCAGGAAAGAAAAAACGTTTGGAAAGAAGAGTAATGAAGAAGCTTTTGCGAAGCGTTCTTCTTTTAAAGAAGAAGTGCCGCAAACACGTTATAATAAAACAGAAAGAACTGATATCTCTCCTTCAAAACAAGCTGTCACCGAACCTAAATCTTTGCAATTAGCTTCTGCCAAAGAACAAATGCCTCTGAATAAATATGTGGCGCACGCCGGTATTTCGGGTCGCCGTGAGGCGGCTGATTTAGTGAAAGCCGGTCATGTAACCGTAAACGGTGATATTGTGTATGAACCCGGCTATAAAGTGACGGATAAAGACAAGATAACCGTGAAAGGCAAGCCGGTTCATCTGCAGAAGAACCTGGTGTACATCCTCATCAATAAACCCAAAGATTACATCACCACTGCAAAAGATCCCGAAGGTAGAAAAACCGTGTTTGAACTGGTGGCTAATGTAACCCAAGAACGAATTTATCCGGTTGGAAGATTAGACAGAAACACTACCGGCGTATTGCTGATGACCAATGATGGCGAGCTGGCGCAAAAGCTTACGCATCCTTCGTTTGAAATAAAGAAAGTGTATGAGGTGAAGCTGGATAAACCATTGGTGAAACGCGACTTTGATGCGATTCTTGCCGGCGTTACGCTGGAAGATGGCTTTGTGCAGGCCGACTCCCTGGCTTATGCCGATACCAAGGATAAAAGTATCATTGGCATAGAGATTCACAGCGGCAGGAACCGGATTGTGCGACGCCTATTTGAGCATTTAGGTTATGACGTACGCAACCTGGACCGGGTGATGTTTGCTAACCTTACCAAGAAGAATGTTGACCGTGGCAAATGGCGGTTTTTGAACGAGAAAGAAGTGCGTTTACTGAAATACCTGAACCAGAGTTTTGTAAGAAAAGGGAAAGAAGAATAACCCTTTTTTTCTATTTTAATGATTGTTGAGAATGACCATTACTACTTTATCTCCTGAGCTAATCATTTACCAGAACGATGACCTGATTGCTATTAATAAACCTGCAGGCATGCTGAGTATTCCCGACCGGAAACAGACGGAAGTTTCCCTAAAAGATATATTGATAAAAGAGTTGGGAAGTATTTATACTGTTCACCGGTTAGATAAGGGAACCAGCGGTGTGATTGTGTTTGCAAAACATGAAGAAGCGCATAAGCAGTTATCTCAATTGTTTGAAGGACGGGAGGCGAGGAAAGAATACAACGGTTTGGTACACGGTGTTCCCTATCCCGCCGAAGGAATAATTAATGAACCCATCGCCGAGCATTATGCAAAGAATGGCAAGATGATGATTGCTGCCAAGGGCAAGCCATCTATTACTGATTATGAAACACTGGAAAGCTTTGGTATCTATTCGTGGATGAAGTTTCGCATTCATACCGGCCGCACGCACCAGATACGCGTACACATGCAACATTTAGGTAATTCTATTGCCTGTGATGAACTGTATGGCGACGGCGAGCCGATATATATTTCCAAGCTGAAACGCCATTATCATTTGTCTAAAAAAGAAGAGGAAGAACGACCTATTGTAAACCGCCTGGCTTTGCATTCAGCCCTGCTGGAATTCACACTTAATGAAGAAACGTTTTTGCTGGAAGCTGCGCTGCCAAAGGATTTGCGGGCTGTGCTGCAGCAATTACGGAAGTGGAAGGGAAAAGATTAATACTGAATATTGCGATCAATAAACTAAGAAAGAAGTTTTATCTGAAAACGGCATAATCATCCTGATCCAATAAAAAAGGCTGAATGAACAGAACGTTCACTCAGCCTTTTTTATAAAAATACTTTTGCCGTTTATTCGACATGTAAACCGCACTCTTTCTTTGAGGCTTCCCACCACCAGCGGCCTGCACGCGGGTCTTCGCCGGGCTCTATAGCACGGGTACAGGGCGCGCAGCCGATAGAGATAAAGCCCTGGTCGTGCAGCTTATTATAAGGCACATGATTTTGCTGGATATAAGCCAGTACTTCATCGTAACTCCAATGCAATAAGGGATTGAATTTATACAATTGCTTCGCCTCGTTCCATTCTACCAATGGCATGTGGCTGCGGTTTTCGCTTTGATCGCCACGGATGCCGGTAATCCAAACCTTAGTGCCTTGCAACGCACGATTCAGCGGCTCTACTTTGCGGATACCGCAGCAGGAAATGCGGTTCTCGATAGCATGATAAAAGCCGTTGATGCCCTGCGTGTTTACAAATTCCTGCACAGCTTCCGCCTGTGGAAAATAAGTAGTGATGTTTATGTTGTAACGATACCCTGTGCGCTCCAGCAACTCATACGTTTCAGGAAATAAACGACCGGTATCTATCGTGAAAATATCAACGTTTAGTTTGTTGCGCGCAATGATGTCTGTCAGCACCTGATCTTCCTGTCCTAATGATGAAGAGAACTTCACAGCATCAGGAAATAGGTTGGTAAAATATCGTATGGTTTCTTCGATGGAATGCTCAGTGGCAAACTCCTCTAAAATATTTAAATGCTCCATGTTGCCCATTTTATAACCGACCTTTTTGGTGGACTAATAAAGTTTGAAAAAACCTTGCCTTACAGCAAGGTCATTCAAATTTAATGAAATCAAACCTTAGTCCACATTCGGCTGCGGCGTATAGCGCAGATAAGGTTTTACAATCTTTACGCCCTTTGGAAATTTTGCGTATGCATCTTCTGTCTTTACGGCAGGCGTGATGATGACATCGTCACCGGCTTTCCAGTCGGCAGGGGTTGCCACACTATAGTTCGCAGTAAGCTGCAGAGAATCTATCACGCGTAGTACTTCCACAAAGTTTCTTCCTGTAGAAGCCGGGTAAGTAATGGTCAGTTTTACTTTTTTATCAGGACCAATTACAAATAGGGACCGAACGGTGAAGTTTTCTGATGCGTTCGGATGAAGCATGCCATACAGGTTGGCAACGGTTCTATCTTCATCAGCAATCAAGGGGAAATCTACACTCACGTTCTGCGTTTCGTTGATATCATTAATCCATCCGGCGTGCTTATCTAATGTGTCCACGCTCACGGCAAGTACTTTTACATTGCGCTTTGCAAACTCATCTTTCAAGGCAGCAGTTCTTCCCAATTCAGTGGTGCAAACAGGCGTATAGTCGGCAGGATGCGAGAACAATACACCCCAGCTATCGCCGAGATAATCGTAAAAATTAATTTCACCAATGGATGTTTTTGCTGTGAAATTGGGCGCTGTATCGCCGAGACGTAAACTCATAGTTGGTAGATTATTTAGTCTGAATAAATAAAAATGAGGTGTAAAGATAAACATTCCCTACTAAATAAGTGGACTAATCGTTTTGTGAAAATTAGCATGACTGTTCGTTCAGAAATAAAGAGGGCATAGAGGTTTAAACATGGGTTGATTGAGATCTTAATTCTGAACCGGACAGTAATGTTTTGTATTGAATTCAATTCAACATAAAAACATCTGTTAGCTCCGTTTACGCTGTGCAATCACTACATTAATTAAAAAGGGCTGCTTTATGCAGCCCTTTTATTATATCCCGATCAATGATTTATCTCACTGACCGTCATCGTCGTTATCATTTCCATTATCATCTCCACCTAAGTTGAGTGGGTAGCCGTACGTTTCATCATAGCCCGGATAAATACCTTCCAGTTTGATGGTTCCGGTAGCATTAGCCAATAAAGAATTTAACTGCTCTACCGATTTAACTTCCTGTCCATTTATACTCATTATGATGAAGCCTTCCTGGATGCGACTGTTCTTCAATGCGCCAGCGCCTAATTTTTTTACCTGAACACCACCACTGATGTTGTTCTTTTTTGCAGTGGCTGCATCAACGGTAACCAGTTCTCCGCCAAGTTTATCACCCAGCGTTTCAGCCTGTACCTGTGCATACGTACCTGATTTATTTTTCAAGGTAACACTCACTGTTTTTTCACTACCGTTTCGTACATACGTTACATCTACCCTATCGCCGGGTTTATAGCGAGAAAGCTGCTCCTGCAGTTCAGCGCTGCTGCCAATACTTACACCACCCACTTTGGTAACAAAATCGCCTTTAGTGATACCTGCCTGTTTGGCTGCACCATCATCGGCAACGCCGGTAACATAAATACCATCGCCGTCTTTTATACCATTAGCTTTCTTCTGCTGTTCGCTTAACCCATCAGGTGCATATGACAGACCCAGATAGCCTCTCTGCACCGCACCATACTTAATTAAATCATTCACCGTTTTGCGAACAATGTTCACCGGTATTGCATACGAGTAACCTGCATAAGAACCGGTAGGAGAGGCGATGGCACTATTGATACCAATCAGCTCGCCATTGGTGTTCACCAAAGGACCGCCACTGTTACCTGGGTTCACCGCAGCATCGGTTTGAATAAAAGATTCAACCGGCGCCTTGCTTTTGTTGATGCCGATAGAGCGTGCTTTAGCACTAACAATGCCTGCTGTAACAGTTACATCCAGTGTAAGCGGATAACCGATTGCCAATACCCATTGACCCAGTTTTACATCGTCGCTATTGCCATATACCATGTAAGGCAGGTTCTTGCCGGCGTCAATCTTAATTACCGCAAGGTCTGTGCTTGGGTCGGTGCCAACCACAGTGCCTTTGTATGATTTTTTGTTGGATAAAGTAACGTTCACTTCGTCTGCACCTTCCACCACATGGTTATTGGTAACGATGTATCCATCATCGCTTATCAGGGCACCACTGCCGCTGGCGCGTTGTTCCGGGATGTTCTGCACACGCGGACCGCTAAAGAAGCCGCCAAACGGATCGTCATCGCCAAAAAAATCGGAAAAAGGATTGCTGCTCTTGGGAAGATTGTTGGTAACCTGACGGGCTTTGGTTCTTGTTTTTATATGCACTACGGCAGGCGTTGCCGAAGAAGCCGCGGCGGTAAAATCAACTGTGCTACCGGGCGCGTTGGTTCCAAAAAAGCCTGCATAGTTTACAGGTAATTTGCCGTTAGAGGTGGAGGCGTCGGAGTATTCGCTCTGCACATATTTGCTATAACCCCACACACTCAAAACGGCTGTGGCTGCACTAATCAAAACCACGAGAAATACACTTTTGAGTTTCATCTGTTCTTTTATTTTTTTAATTTAATGAAGCAAAATTTGTTCCCTTCTGATGACAAATAAACAATTCTGTTTAAAGCGATACTGATAGCGGTTTTCTAATTAACACAAGTTTGACGAAGGCTCTCGTAGTGGCTGTCATCTTAGCAAATTTCATCTAAAAAAGACAGCAACAAATGAAGAAAAGATTAAAAATGAGAGAACGTCATGACAAAAATTTGCGGTCTCCATTTAAATAATTATTATCATTGCTTCCGTAATCATTATTCCTCATGATGCCATCTTCTTCTCATCCTGTTGTATGCTTTGGTGAAACCTTGTGGGATTTTTTGCCCGGCGGAAAACAACCCGGCGGCGCGCCTATGAATGTGGCTTACCATTTAGGAAAGTTAGGTAAAAATCCGGCAATCATATCACGTGTTGGAAATGATGACTTGGGCAGAGAACTATTAGATGTAATGAAAGAAAAAGGTATTGATTCAACTTATGTGCAAATGGATGATACCCTACCCACCAGCACAGTAGTGGCGCAGTTGAAAGACGGGCACGAGATGGTGTACGACATTGTGCAGAATGTAGCGTGGGATAACATCATGTATGAAGATGGACTCAGTGAACTTGTGAAGAGCGCAGATTACTTTGTATTCGGAAGTCTGGCAGCCCGCAACGCCAGAACGCGCGCTACTTTATTCCAGTTGCTCGAGATGGCAAAAACAAAGGTGCTCGACATCAACCTCCGCGCCCCGCACTACAGCCGCGAACTGATAGAAGCCCTGCTTGCCAAGGCGGATATTGTGAAAGTAAACGAAGCGGAGCTAAAACTTATCTCCGAGTGGTTTCAATCTTATACAACCGACGAAAATGCCATTGCTTTCCTGCAGGATAAATTCAGCATCCGCATGATGATCATTACCAAAGGTGCTGACGGCGCTTTGCTCAAGGTGGGGCATACTTTATACAGCCATGAAGGCTACCAGGTACGGGTGGCAGATACAGTAGGCAGCGGAGATTCATTCCTGGCGGGCATTATTTTTCAATTGCTTGATCATATTCCGCACGAACACATCCTTGACTTTGCCAACAAACTCGGTGCATTTATTACCACGCAGAAAGGAGCTTGCCCCGTATATCAGTTAAACGAGGTGACGACGGCTGCCTTTGCAAGGAGAGGAAAATATAACACAGATGACACGAACTTTTGTGCACGGATAAAACAGATTGTTTGAACCGGGATAGAGGGGATGTATAAGATTTCTGGGAAGATGATAAATACAGAACAACAAGATAGCTATTATTGACCGGAAATCCTTAACGCCGGTTGGACTTTACCTGCTGCCTGTGGTAACTATAGCGCAATCGTAATCTTATACGCTTTGTCAATAATGAAGCGAAAGAGTGGGTGCTGAATTTCAACCGCAAAGACGCTAAGACGCAAAGTTTATTTATCTTTTCTCTTTGCATCTCCGCGGTTTATAAAATCCTGATTCTGATAATCTACAACATCCGTCCACGCAAAGGTCATCCGTGTTCTGTTTGCTTTATGGAACGTTGATGTACTTATGAATCTGCAGGCTTAGCTGCCACTTAGGGTTTGCTTTTATATAATCTACAATCAACGGCATTATTCCATTAGCCTTCGACCATTCGGGTTGCAGATATAATTTACAAGTGGCTGAGGTTTGCGCAGCATGTTGTTCCGCCCAGGCAAAATCATGTTTGTTATAAATCACCACCTTCAGTTCATCAGTTTCTGCCAACACCTCCGGCAAGGGCGCTTTAAATTTTTTGGGCGATAAGCAAATCCAATCCCAATCGCCACTTAAAGGGCTGGAACCAGACGTTTCAATATGGGTACGAAAGCCAGCCAGTTGAAGTTGAGCAGTTAAGTCGTACAGGTTATGAAGCAAAGGTTCGCCGCCGGTAACTACACAGATGCGTCCCTCATTTGCGGCCGCTGCTTCCACAATGTCTGAAACGGGCAACTGCGGATGAATATTTGCATCCCAGCTATCTTTCACATCGCACCAGAAACAGCCTACATCGCAGCCGCCTAGTCGAACAAAATATGCCGCCTTGCCCTGGTGAAAGCCTTCGCCCTGCAACGTGTAGAATGCCTCCATCACCGGGAGCGTTTGTTGGGTAAGAACCATGGCGCAAAAGTAAAGTGCGACTTTTTAGATTGGTGTTAAGATGCAAAAGACTGTTTTCCGGAAACCGCACAATTCTGCCGGCTGCAATAGCTTACTTAACATAAGCTATTTACGAACTTTTCATGAACTATGGTGGGCTGTAGGTGGGCTCTGGGTGGAGGAAGCACGGAGTTAACATTACTAAACAGCATTCCGATTCCTCAATTGATAAGCTTGCATGGTATTTTTTAAAAGCCCAGCAATCGTCATCAGACCCACACCGCCCGGCACAGGTGTAATATAGGACGTTTTGGGTGCTACTTCGGCAAACGCTACGTCGCCCTTTAACCGGAAGCCGCTCTTGGTGCTTGTGTCTTCTACCCGCGTAATACCAACATCTATCACCACCGCTCCTTCCTTTACCATATCGGCGGTTACAAACTCGGGCTTGCCCAGCGCTGCCACCAAAATATCCGCTGTTCTGCAAATCTCTTTCAGGTTCGTAGTGTGTGAGTGGCAAAGTGTAACGGTGCAATTGCCATAAGGCAAATTACTGCTCAATAAAATACTCATCGGGCGGCCCACAATATGGCTTCTGCCTACTACCACTGCATGCTTGCCTTTAGTAGAGATATTATAGTGTTCCAACAGCAGCATAATTCCGTAGGGCGTTGCCGATATGAAGGTGGGAAGACCCAATACCAGCCGGCCGACACTTTCGGGGTGAAAACCGTCCACATCTTTCTGTGGGTTGATGAAGCCAATCACCTTTTGTTCACTGATGTGTTTAGGCAAAGGAAGCTGCACCAGAATACCGTCAATAGCGTCATCGAGGTTCAGCTTTTCAATTTCTGCCAGCAGGTTTTCTTCAGAAACGGTATCTTCCAACCGGATTAACGTAGAACCAAAACCAATTTCGGCGCAGTTCTTCACTTTACTGGCCACATAGGTTTCGCTTGCGCCATTATTGCCCACTAAAACGGCAGCCAGATGCGGCAACCGGTTTACCGACATTTTCAGGTTATCTACTTCTTTTCTCAGATTTTCTTTAATAGCAGCCGAAGCCAGCTTGCCGTCTAACAACTGCATAAGCTAAGATTAATTTTTTTATTCTGTCTGTTGATTTTGAATGTGCTATGAAAAACCGGGTGATAATATTATCTGTCGGTGCAGCAAAATTCTTTAACGATGTGTCAAAATAATAATGTTATGGGGTATTTAACGTTTAATTGTTTTTACCCCTATTTTTACCGCGATTATCAAAATATTTTATGCACATGAGAAAAATTCTAGCACTGCTAACAGTGTTACTGCTGGGCATTTTTACAGCCCATGCGCAATCACGAACAATTACGGGGAGAGTAGTGGACAATGCAGGAAAACCAGTTGAGGGTGCTTCAGTGCTTGTTAGAGGAACAACTACAGGTACCTCAACAAGTACTGATGGTACATTTTCAATCTTAGCCAGAACCGGCGATGTTCTCGTTGTTTCTACAGTTAACGCCGGTAGCGCACAAGTATCAGTTGGGGCTGATAATTCTGTTACTGTTACACTTAACTCAACTACTAACAATCTATCTGAAGTGGTAGTAACAACAGCATTGGGTGTACAAAGGCAAGCCAAGAGTCTTGGATATGCTGCTACAACAATCACGAATAAGGATATCGTTCAAGGCAAATCTGTTAACATTCAGCAAGCATTGAACGGAAAGATTTCTGGCGTTAATATTTCTACCGTAAACAGTGGAGTATTTGAAAATGCTAAAATTAATATTAGAGGTATCCGTTCATTAACTGGTAATAACCAGCCAATGCTTGTGGTAGATGGTGCACCAACACCTTTAGGATATCTTTCTTCAATACCACCGAATGACGTAGCCAGCCTAACTGTTTTGAAAAGTGCGGCCTCTGCTGCTATATATGGACCTGACGCTGTAAATGGTGTAATTGTTATTACAACTAAAAGAGGTGGTAAACGCCCGACAATTTCATTAAATTCTACCGTTCAAGCTACAGAGGTTTCGTTCTTTCCGAAATTGCAAAAGAAATTTGGACCTGGTGCCGGTGAAACAACCGACTTATATGGAAACTTTGATTATATACCTTATGAAAACCAGCAATATGGTCCTGCGTTCGATGGTTCTATGCAACCGCTGGGCAAGGTTTTAGAAGATGGTACTATACAAATGGCTCCATACACAAACCAACATTACAGAGATAAAATTAAATTTTTCAATACAGGCCTTACTTTTCAAAATTCAGCTTCTATTTCCGGCGAAGATTTTTACTTAAGTATTGAGGATGCTAAAATAAAAGGCTTGATACCCGACGATGAAAATCACCGTACAAGTCTTAGATTTAATGGTGGCAAAAAGATAGGCCAGTTTTCTGTTAATTATGGACTTAATTATATTCTTCAAAACTGGGACATTGTAAATGAGAACGGATTTCAGACAACATTTCCAGATGCTTACAATGGTGGCTTGTTTTTTTTAGTAATGCAGACTCCCAATAATGCACCTCTTTTAGATTATAAAGACTGGAGAAACAGTAAATTTGGACAGTTCTCGAATTACTTCAACGAATTCGCAGTAAACCCATATTGGTTGTTAGGTAATATCAGGCAAAAAGGTCGTGAAGATGATATCATTGGAAGTGTAGATGTCAATTATCAATTTCTGCCTTGGCTTAAAGGCACGGCAAGATTAAGTTCGAATCTTTCTTTCCAAAGCTCAAAAAATACTAATGCTCCAGTAATAGTTTCGGATTATGCTGTTGCCACCAGATCGAATACAACCTACTCGAATAAACCTGGCTACGTAACAGATGACGAAAATTTTAATTCCCGCATCAACCTTGATTATTTTTTAAGTGGAGAAAAGGACATTACTAAGAGCTTTAATGTACGTTATATTGTAGGTGGAGCAGTCCGTCAAAATCGCTCGAAAGATGTTGCAGTAGGTGGAAACAATCTTGTAGTTCCATATCTTTTCAATGTTGCAGTACGAAGCGGTGACGCGTTTGTTCCCACATACCCAAACAATAATTATAATGTTACTTCACGATTGCTGTCAGCATACGGAACAGTTGGATTCAGCTATAAAGAATGGGCAAATGTTGAGTTTACTGGTCGCAATGATTGGGACAGCCGTTTGCTAAAAGAAAATAGGTCATTCTTTTACCCCGCTGCCAACGTTTCAATTGTTTTATCTGATGCAATTAGTGCTTTGAAAAATAGCAATACCGTTTCTTATGTAAAATTGAGAGGCGCTATTTCTAAATCGGGTAATGTAAATTTGAGCCCATACCAATTAGTAGCTACTTATTCTCAGCCAGCCGGCTTTCCCTATGGCAACACAGTAGGCTTTACAGCTAATAACACAATTCCCGCCACAAACCTGCAACCTGAGTTTGTAAAAACTTTAGAAGGTGGTGTGGAATTGGGATTTTTGAGAAACAGAATTGGTTTGAATGCTACCTATTTTTATCAGAAAAATACTGACCAGATCCTAAATGTATCGCAATCTTCAGCCACTGGTTATCCAACAGCCATTGCTAACGCTGCTGATTTCAAAAATTATGGAGTGGAAATGGAATTAAACTTAAATCCCTTGATCAAACTGGGTAAAGGCAGAATTGATTTTCGGGTAAATGGAACTTATAATAACAATGAGGTATTAAATACCCAAGGTAACTTACCTGTAATAGTTGGTGGAAGCAACGGCTTTATCCAAAACTCAGTAAGTTCTCCCACAGTTAATAATATTGCAGCTGTAGGCTTGCCTGCTTTTGCTTTTCAACTGACGGATTACGAAAGAGATCCGGCTACCGGCAAAGTTATCGTTGATGCTAAAACAGGTCTTCCCAGCCAGTCTTCTTCTTTGGTAGTAAAAGGAAGGTCGCTGCCTTTGTGGGTAGTTGGTTTGACACCTTCTTTCTCATTAGGCAATTTTTCAATTAGCATGACGTGGGACTTCAAAGGCGGCCATGATTTCTTTTCAGGCTTAGGTTCTGATGAAGATTTTGCAGGCATTTCAGCACGTAGCGCCCAATACAATCGTCAACGTTTTGTATTTCCTAATTCTGTTTATTGGAACGGCAGCAAATATGTTGATAATAATGACGTTATGGTTCAAGATGGTAACTATTCTTTCTGGTCAACCGCCACAAATACTTCTATAGCTACCAATTACTTTTCAAGTGCAGCTGCTTGGAGATTGAGAGAATTGAACATTTCTTACACATTACCAAGTTCTGTATTAGGTAAAGTATTTAAAAGTGTAACTGTTAGTGCAGTAGGTAAAAATTTGTTTCTTTTTGTTCCTAAATCAAATCAATGGGGTGATCCTGAATTTAATTACTCTGCAACCGGTAATACATTTGGTGTAGCCAGCTCTTTCCAAGCTCCTGCTTCGAGATTATTAGGTGGTTCTATTAATGTACAATTCTAATAAAATAAAAAAATTATAAATGAAGTATCTGAATAAATATCTTCTGTTACTTATTATTGCTACGGGAAGTTTATTACTTAACAGTTGTAGTAAAGATTACTTAGATGTTAATGATGACCCCAACCGTGCTACTGAAAATACAATAACACCACAATTAATTTTTACTGGTGCTGAAGTACAGACAGGAGGCCGGCAAGCAAGTGGTGATTTCCAATTTCTTAATCATTGGATGGGGTATTTTGCACCAAACGGAGATTTTGCACCTAATTTCAAAGAACAGACATACGATCTGGATTTTACTTTTGGTGATGCATTGTGGCAAAATCATTACAATGTACTTTTCGACCTTCATCAGGTTAAAGTAAAAAGTCTGGTTGCTGGCGGAGACTCAGTTCTTGCTGGGGCTGCTATGATTTTGTCTGCAAAGTTGTTTCAAGAGTTAGTAGATCTTTACGGTAACATCCCTTACAGTCAAGCGTTTCAGGCAGCCAATCCTACGCCTGCGTATGATGATGCACAAAGCGTTTACAATTCTTTACTGGCAAGCTTAGATACAGCTATTAGCTATATGCAACTGACACCTCAGAAGTCTTTTGCATCGGTAGATGTTATTAACAGCGGTGACCAAAGTAAATGGATACGGTTTGCAAATACACTCAAGCTTAGATTGTTGCTGAGACAATCAGAAGTTATTCCAACTCCAACGGCTGAACTTGCCAAAATTGAGAGTACGGGTGGCATTCTGGAAGATGGTGAATCTATCAGTGTAAATCCGGGATATGTAAATGATGTTAATAAGCAGCAGCCTTTTTATTCAAACTACGGATATACACCTGTAGCAAACAAAGCAACAACTTCCGACAATGCAAATGCTTATATTGTAAGTATCCTTAGCTCTAGCAGCGACCCGCGTTTAGGTCGGTTCTTTCAATCTGTAGGGAATGCTTATGTGGGCGATGTATATGGCGATAAGCAAGAAGATATTCCAAGCAGTGCCAACAGTTCGTATTTCGGACCTGGCTTGATTGGTGAGGGACTGTCTGATGGTACGGGAGCAACAAACGATCAATGGATTATACCATCTTTCGAAAATTTGTTTTTTAAAGCAGAAGCCGTAGCACGTGGCTGGATAGAAGGTGATGCTAAAACAGCTTATCAAAATGCTGTTACAGAATCTTTTGTTTGGTTAGGGGTTGAAGATGCAGAGACAGAAGCGGCGAATTATTACAACAGCGAAGATAATACCATAGCAAATTGGGATGCGGGTGCAGGTACTACAGTGGAAAGTCAAGTTAGATTTATTGCTTTCCAAAAATATATTGCTCTTACAGGTATTGATCCGCTTGAATCTTACTCCGACCAGCGAAGATTGAATTTTTTACCTGATAATGATTATATAACAAAGAATAGTGCAAGACTTTCTAATACACTTCCTTCGCGTCTTCTTTATCCGCAAAGTGAATACACAACAAATGGAGCAAATGCGCGTGCGCAAGGTGACATTAATCAATTCACTTCTAAAATTTTCTGGCAACCGTAAACAGCACTTAGAGCATATAAATTTTATAAAATGAAATCGATAAAATATAGTCTTGTTACGTTTGTACTTTTTTCAATAGTACTATCAGGTTGTCTAAAAGATGATGGTTATGATGACCGCAATTATCAGGCGGGCGAAACCCACAATGATGGGAAGCAGAATGTAATATCGGTTGCTTTAACTGCAACCACTACAGTAAATCATCTTTTGTTAGCTTTAGACAATTCAAGTTCGGATACTACATTAAATGCAATTCCTATTACATTAGGTGGGCAACCTGCTACAGAAGATATTCAGGTTCGTGTACAATTAGATCCTGCTCTACTTGGAAGTTACAATGCAGATAATGGCACCACGCATGAAGAAGCTCCTTCAAGCACCTTTACTATAATAAATTCCGGTGATTCCGCAAGCGGATACTTGGTAAATATTCAAAAAGGATCCAACACAGGTTATCTACAGGTAAAATTGACACCATCTAATTTTTTAGGCTTTGATTATGCTATTGGTGTGCAAATAGTTAGTGTTCCATCAGGATATCTTATCGCTAGTAATCTATCTACAGGTATTTTAGCTATAGCAGTGAAAAATTTATGGGATGGTAAATACACTCTTACTCAAGAAACAACAGGCTGGGCAGCTTATGGAATTGCTGACGGAGTATCTTTTACATGGCCAACGGATGTATCAATTGTAACTGCAAGTGCAGTAGCGGATGATATCAACACAGCCGAAGGAGGTGCCCTTCAACCGGCATTTACAACCAGTGGTGGTACAACAGTTTTTGGAGCTACTGCACCAAGATTTACTTTTGATCCAGCTACTAATCAATTAGTAAGTGTTGAAAATACTTTGCCTGATGATGGAAGAGGTCGCACACTTTCTTTAAATCCTGCTATTACAGACAGTCGCTACGATCCGGCAACCAAAACAATTTATGCAGCTTACATAATGAAACAAACTGGTCGACCAAATCAGTTTATATATGATACACTTACTTATGTTGGTTCACGTTAACACAACTTTTATAAATAAGACTATTTTAATGAAAAATTTCAAATTACCTAAGCTAAATAAAGCGATAGTACTAGCTGCTTCAGCACTGATTTTAGTTCAAACATCGTGTAAAAAAGATGATGACCCTGTTACGCCGCCTATAGTTGTAGTTCCAAACCAGTCTTTTTCTCAAGGGTTTGAGAGTGATGCTGACCTAACTAGCCAGGGATGGGTATTGAGAAACTTAAGCGATACTATTCCTTTTGATCCATCTGATAATTCTGGCGGCCCAGGTTTTGGTTGGTCTGTGCAGAGTGAAACTTCAAATGGTGAAACGCCATTTGAAGGTACCGGATTATTTTATGATAGCTACTTAGCCGCAACGAATTTTGATGGTAATATCAGTGACTGGATAATATCGCCTAAATTGCTTTTACAAAATGGTGATAAAATTAGTTTTTACACTTTGTCTCATGGTTCGGTTGGTTATGGCGCAAATGGCTCCTATGGTGATAGATTACAATTACGGTTGAATGTTTTCAATACTTCCGACAGCATCGGAACAACGTCTTTAGATGTTGGAAATTTCACAAAACCGCTTATAGATATCAATCCACTTTACAAAGTGGTTTCTCCGGGTGATTATCCAACTACCTGGACAAAATACGAAGCTACCATATCAGGTTTGAATCAACCAGATTCTGGTCGTTTTGCATTGAGATATTTTGTTGAGTTACATGGTGGAGTGAATGGAGATGAAATTGCTGTTGATAAATTGGAATTTACCAGCGCCGGTCATTAGGTTAATGTTTTTAGTTATAATGCGAAAACCGTTTTTTTCTAAAGAAGAAAACGGTTTTCGCTTTTATAGAAAATGAACGCATATTGATCAAGATAAAATTAATCTCTACTAGATTTTTCCGAAGAAATCATTTGTTTTTATTCTCCTTAATCCAATTAATTCATTAATTGGAAAATTAATACTTCTATAAATATTAATGACTACAAGCACTAACCATTAAAATGTCTTTTCCTTAGTTTACATAAAAGAGAATCAGTAAGAAACTGTTCTTGCAAAACATTCAGAACCATGTTGAACGGTTCATATATCTTAAATAGTATTGCAAATACATAATATCCTAATTAAATATTCCTCCTCTTCGCAACAATTTTCCAGCACTCCACCTTAAAAGATTTAATCACCCCCTCTTCTTTATTAATCACCCTTTAAGCCTCTTATTTAAGAGCCCTGATATTTTTAGTGCAAATAAAAGCCATTACTTCAACAACTGGGAGATAAAGAAAAAGCCAAAGGGTAAAAATGAAACCGGGTTCTCATTAGACAGACTAAAAGTGCAATTAGACAAGCTACGACTGCAATAGGAAAGAAAGAAAAGCAAATGGAAGGAGAATAATCGCAATTGGACAGGCGAGGAGATAAAACAAGTAATACCATTGCAGTATAACAGAGTACTTAATGCAAGCTTATAATAACCTATGATGTTGCACTATTAAGCGATTTGCCTACAGCAGCATCGTCGCAGGTGATTTATTGGAATATATAGAGTCTAATAATTCCTTTCCACTATTTATCCGCTACCCACGTATCCGGCACGACTTCTACCTACCTAACACCTTCTCTGCTGCATATGAAAAAACTCCTTTGTCAGCACTGCCTGTGGCTGGAAATAATACGCATAATACACGGTATTTCGGATGTTGTAACCTCTAATTATGAATAATAAGCCTCAATATTTAATGCTAGTTCTAAAATTTGTTTAAGATATCCCTTCCTTCTAATAATCCTTTGTAATGGAATTATTTATTCTGTGTTTTTTAGATTAATATCATCGGCTGTTTATGGGATGAACGGTGACCGCTCATATGTAATTAGTAATTATTTAACGATTAATTGTTTTTTGCCCTAATTTTACTTCGATAATCAAAATAATAATACACATGAGAAGACTTCTAACACTGTTAATGGTGTTAATGCTAGGCATTTTAACAGCCCGTGCGCAGTCACGAACAATTACGGGGAGAGTAGTAAGTGAACAGGGAACTCCTGTTGCAAATGCAAGTATCGTTGTAAAAGGTACAACTATCGGTACCACCTCCGATGATAGCGGTTATTACAGAGTTAATGCTAACCAAGGCTCTGTTCTTCAAATTAGTGCTTTAAATTTCAGAGCACAAGAAGTGGCTGTAGGAAACTCTTCAAACCTCATCATTCACCTCGCCGGAACGATTGGCTCGCTAGATGAAGTAGTGGTAACAGCCGGAGGTATCAGGGCTTCGCGTAAGCAACAAGGCACTGCAAGTACCCTTATTAAAGCAACTACACTTACGGCGGGCAAAGCGGTGACAGTAGCCGGTGGGTTGCAAGGTAAAGTAGCCGGTTTGCAAATCAATGCAACCGGTGGTGGTGTAAACCCGAGTTACCGGCTGATACTAAGAGGACAGCGTTCGCTGACTGGTAACAACCAAGCCTTGATAGTGCTGGATAATGTAATTGTGCCAACAGAAGTCTTAGGAAATCTTAATCCTGAAGACATTGACGAGATCAATATTCTGAACGGTCCGGGTGCAGCTGCTCTGTATGGTTCTCAGGCATCCAATGGAGCCTTAATTATTACTACTAAAAAAGGTTCGTCCGGACTAACACAGGTTCGTGTAGCACAAACCAGTACTATTGAATCTGTGGCCTTTTTTCCAAAACTGCAACATGAATTCGGGCAGGGGGGTACTGCTTATGGTATAGATGCCAATCACTCTCCTCTTTACTCTCCTTTGGAGAATCAATCTTATGGTCCCAGATATGATGGCAGCCGGGTGCCAATCGGTTCTCCGTTAGAAGATGGCTCGCAGGATTCGACAACTTATAGTTATAATACCGGGCATGATGATTTTTGGGTAAACGGTCTTACGAACCAAACTGATTTTTCAGTTCAAAACGGCGATGATAAATCTACGATGTATATATCCGGTCAGTATGCAAGCGTGACAGGAACTACACCCGATGATAAGTTCAATCGTACTGTTTTCCGTATCAATGGAACCCGCAGAATTGCTGGTAATAAGTTGCTTTTGACGTACAGCACTAATTATACGCAAAACAGGTATAATGTAACTACCCAAACGGCAGCGATGTATCAGAACCTGCTTAATATGCCGACTGATATTAATGTTACCAAATATGCAAACTGGCGTACAGATAAGTTCGCCAATCCGAATGGTTATTATAATCCTTGGTATCTGAATCCTTATTTTTCAAAAGATAACTATAGGGAGAGAGACAGAAATGATTACCTCATTGGTAATATTGAATTAAGATTTACACCCTTTAAAGGGCTTGATATTGTAGCTCGCCAAGGAATTTCGACCCGAAATTTTAGCAATAAAGCTACCCAGGGAGCTTTTAACTATACAACCTACGCCGAAAACACAGAAGCCAGTGGAAAATCTGACATCACCGGTTCTGTAAGTGATGAATCTGATTATTCAACTGAATTGCTGAGTGATGTGTTTATTCAATACACCAAAAAAGTAGGTGATTTTAATGTTAGTTTAGTTGCCGGTGGCCAATCGCGTCAAGACCAGGCTAAATATGAATACATGAGTGCCAGCGGTTTGGTGGTACCCGATCTATATAATGTAAGCAATGGTGTTGGTACTCCAACTGTGCGTGAAGCTGACTATAAAACACGTTTACTGGGTGCCTATGGTCTCCTGCAAGTAGGCTTCAAAAACTTTCTCTTCTTACATGCAACAGCCAGAAACGACTGGGATTCGCGTTTAGATGAATCTAACAGGTCGTTTTTCTACCCGGAGGCAGATCTTTCATTTGTAGCAAGTGATGCAATTGAAGCCATTAAAGAAAGCAAAACGATCAGCTACCTGAAATTAAGAGGTGGTGTATCTAAAGTGGGACAGGTAAACCTTGGTAATGCGGTTGGTAGTATTGCTGACTATGGTGCCTATTTATTATTGCCTACTTTTTCAAGCAATTCATCTGGTTTCCCATATGGTGGTTTGGCCGGATATAGTGTTGGTAACAACCTGGTACAGAGCGGCTTGAAACCAGAAATTACAAAACAATATGAAATCGGTTTCGATTTGAATTTGTTCCGAAACAAGTTTACCTCTTCTGTTACTTGGTTTGATGGAAAAACAGATGACCAAACTGTAAATACCAGTGTGTCAACTACTACAGGCTTCTTTAATTTGTTAACGAATGCAGGTGAAACCTATAGCCGGGGGCTTGAAGTGAATGCACATGTAACTCCATTGAATTCCCGTAACTGGTCTCTAACAGTAGGCGGAAACTACAGCTACTTAGACAATGGCGTTAATTTCCTTAGTGCCGCACTTCCTAAGTTGCAACTATCATCTTCAGGAACCGCTTACTCTTATGCCGTACCGGGACACGCCTTTCCTGTAATTATGGGATATGATTATGACAGAGACGCACAAGGGCATGTTATTGTAAACAGCAAAACAGGTTTGCCATCTATGTCTGATACCATCTCAATCTTAGGTAATGCAACGCCAAAGAACCGTGTCAGCTTCGATTTTTCTGTTAGTTATAAGAATTTTCACTTGTCTGGTTTGTTTGAGTACCGCGGTGGTTATAAGGTATACAATGGCATCGGTACTGAACTTGACTGGTCGGGCACCGGTCTTAGAACAGTAGCTTATGACCGTCAACCGTTTGTATTCCCTAATTCTGTGATAGAAGACCCAGGTAAGCCAGGTACATACATCACAAATACCAGTGCAGTGATAGCCAATGGGAATGGTAACAATGGATTCTGGTCTGATAATATTAACAGAGACGTGACTTCAAACTATGTTACTTCCGGTGATTTCTGGAAATTAAGAGAACTGGTTCTTTCTTATGATTTGCCTGTGTCTTTGTTAAGCCGAACAAAGTTCATCAAAGGCGCAACCATCAGTTTACAAGGACGTAACTTATTTGTATGGCTCCCTAAGGATAATCTGTATACAGATCCGGAATACAGCGTCGCCGGTAGTTCAAATGGTGGCAATGGTGTTGGGATAAACGGTTTAGGCGATACTCCACCATCACGCTATTATGGGGCAACTATTTCTGTACGGTTTTAAACAAATAACAAGGTAAATGTTTGACAGGTAAATGGCGAAACATTGCTAATCTGTCTGGCAGAAAAATAATTTCACATGAGAAAAACAGCAGGTTTGTTTTTTGCAGGATTAATGATTTTAAGTACATCCTGTAAAAAGTATTTAGGCATTAATACCAATCCCAATTCGGCCACCGCAGCTACGCCCGAATTAGTTCTTCCGCAAGCAACTACAGCTACCGCCAGCATTTCAAACAGTTACAACTCTTATGGATCGCAGTTGGTTGGCTATATGGCAAATGCCGGCGGTTATGGTGGATTCGGGACATCAATTACCTACAATTTTTCCAGCAGCGACTTTGGAGGGCTTTGGAGTGCTACGTATGATAATCTTGAAGATTACCAGTATATCATCAATCAAACAAGTGAAGATCTGCCGGCACATGGTTACTTCAATGCAGCAGCAAGAATCATGAAGGCCTACGATTTTCAATTATTGGTAGATGCTTACAATGATGTTCCCTACACCAACGCTTTAACAGGCAGTGCGAATCTTACTCCTACTTACGATAAAGCTCAAGACATCTACGACAGCCTGGCTGTTGAATTAGATAAAGCGGTTGCCACTATTAATGCAACAACTGAAGCAAATGCAGGAGGAACAACCATTAGTGATATAAGTGCCTATGATGTAATATTTGGCGGTGATATGGACAAATGGAAACAACTGGCAAACACCATCAAACTAAGATTGATGGTAAGAGCCAATGGTAAAGTCACTTTCCCGAATACATCATTCGATGAAGCAGGTTTTCTTACGGATGATGCGCTTATTAATCCAGGCTATACACATGATGTGGGCAGACAAAACCCGCAATGGGAAAGTTGGGCATTTACGTCAACAGGTGGTGCAGGCAACAAAGCCTGGATGCCGAACAAGTACGTGTTTGGCTATTATGATGGTACTAAGCTATCCGATTCTGGCAGAGGAAAAGCCATCTACTTTAAGTTTCCGAATACAGGCACAAACAGGTTAGGCGTTGAAAACAATGACTTGCAATCGAGCCCTACCGGGAGCTTTTGGTACGCTGGTACAAACAGAGATCCGGCCACAGCAGGCAATGTTCCGGGCATCTTAAAAGGACCGGATGCTGGTTACCCGTTGATGACAGCTGCGGAAAGCTATTTCTTGCAATCTGAAGCGGCGGTTCGTAACATAGTCACAGGCGATGCAGGCGTTCTCTTCAATGATGGTATCAAAGCTTCTTTTCACTATCTGTATGAACTGGCAGATGGCACCCTTCAGGGAGACCCTGTAGCAGATGAAGAGAAATATGTAACCGACAACCAGGGAAGTTACTTGGTAAATTTTGCTTTAGCTGCTACTACCGATCAGAAGATAGAAGCAATCATTACACAGAAGTACATTGCCCTAAACTTTATTTCCGGTGAAGAAGCCTGGAATGAATATCGGCGTACTCACTATCCCAAAGTTGATCCATTAGATAACACAGGCTATTTCACGTTTGCCTCTTCCGTATCAGAAAGCACTACGTCAGATAAGCTGCCTACACGTATCTTATATCCACTTTCGGAAGGTGCGAATAATTCAACCAATGTACCGAAGGGTGTAACACCATTTTCGTCATATATTTTCTGGGCAATACAATAAAACAAGAGACATGAAAAAACACATCATTAATATATTATTTTTTGTAGCAGTAGTGGTGAGTTTAACCGGGTGTTTAAAAAGCTATACAATTAATGCCGACCCTGATGCCACCACCAACACCATTACGATGGAGTATGTTACCGGCGCTACCACGTTAAATTCAGGCCTCGCTTATTTTGGAAATGCTGCTCTAACATATCCTCCATCCGATGAAGCTGATACGGCTACCTTTAGCGTTATTATAGGTGGTGGTAAATCTGTTGCAAGCGATGTAACGGTGACCTTAGGAGCTGATAACAACGCAATACTAGACAACTTCAGTTCAGACTCTATTACTTATACGGCAATGCCTGATTCTCTGTATCACTTGGTTAGTAACACTGCAACTATAAAAGCGGGAACAAATTCTGCTGTTTTCCAAATTGTATTTTATCCGTCGAAAATAGATCCTTCTCAGAATTTTATGTTGCCGCTTACAGTTACGAGCAATACCGCTAATTATACTGTGAGTAGCAATTTCGGGCATATCTACTTTCATACAATAGGCAATCCTATTGCCGGTGCTTATAATTGGGCTTGGACAAGATACAATGCCGCTGATACCTTAGGTGATCCAAACTCTGCCTCTTTTACACTTGAAGACGGTGTTACAACTATCTTTAGCCCGAATTCGCCTACACAAATTGAAGTACAAAGTGGATATGGAGACCAAAATGGTTTTAATGTTCGCTATGTATTGTCTTTCAAAAATACCAATGGTGTTTTAAGTGATCCTACAGTCGCTTTAGATGCGAATGACATAAAAAGCAACCTAACTCCTTCATCAATTGCAGTACTTAAAAATGCAACCATCTTGCTTGCTGATTTCGAGCATATGCACTTTAGATTTACCTATCAGGTTGCTAATAGTGCGGGAGCTGCAAGAACATTAATAGACGAGTACGTCAAGTAGAGTGGAAATTATATGTCTCTTATTAAAAAGGCTACCAAACTGGTAGCCTTTTTAATAAATGAACATTTGATAATCCTGAGAAGAAAAAGTACTTTTAATATCAAATAGATCACTTATGCGCTTAAAAAAGAATACAATTCTATTATGCATTATTCTCTTTTCTTTTTTAAATGGAATCTCGCAGGAAACCAAACAAGTAAAGAAATTCATCTCTCCTACACTAATCGAAAAATACAGCGTTTTAAAAAGCGATAAGCACATAAAAGAAGGCAATTATACAGTCACCGACCTGAACAATCATATCCTCGTTCTCGGGCAATACAAAAACAATAAAAAAGACAGTATCTGGAATTACATGAACGAAGCCGGCAACGTGATTCAGAAATACAATTATTCCGATTCAACCTTACTCATAGATGAACCTGATGAAGCTACGTTTGTCCATGCCGATTATAAACTCGATGATCTCACCTCAAACGGCGGAAAAATATCGGCTCCTTATGTAATCGGAGGCGCCAGCTATGGCTTCTATTTGTTTTACAATCCAAAAGACATTCCGCCACAGGTAGAAAATCAAACTGCCGTTGTTAAAATGACGTATAGCTTTTCAATAGAGGCAACCGGCAAGGTAAAAACGGGTACAGTTCATTACTCAGGTGCCGGTATCGACTTAACAGAAGACATCCCGGTGAAAAACTTGCCGGAAGATGTTTATAGCTTTTTACCTGCGCAGGTAGATGGCAAAGCCGTCAATAGTACGCTTATGTACAGCACCGATTTAAACATAAACAAATCCAGGTTGCCCAGAGAATATTCTACTCCCACACAAGATAGCAAAATGAGCCAGGGTGTTTATCATTAAGAACATCGGTGTTTTACAGTAAGTGAAGGCAATCGGTAAACATATTTTCAATAGCAGGTTCAGGTTAAATTTAATCTCAATTTAATTCCGTCCTTTTTCCAAAATTTCTACTTTCATCCTTTAATTCAAAACACACATTTATGTCCCAGGAAATCATTCGTCTTTACAAAGGAAAAGACGTCGATATGCTTACCGTTCTTTCCACCATCATTACCAATGCAGAAGCCAATTAGCCAATCCTGCAAAAGAAACGAACCAACCTCACAGCCACCTATCTTAAAGACCTCGAAACCCGCCTCAACGATACCATCAAAAAAAATTTAGGTGTAGACAATGCAAAACAACTACGCCAGCAAACAGCTACAGTTTACGGCATTCAGGATCCGGCTTATGCCGCCCTTTCCGAAATGAAAGTGCAGGTTGAATCCGATTTCAGCGACAATAAAACCCGCAAATCAGAAGTACTGAAAGAGTTAGGGTATACCGATTATTTTAAAGACGCTCATAATGACGATACAGAAGCCCTCATCAATTTGCTGTATCAATATCAGAAAAATATGACGCCCGACCTGCAGGATGAACTCACCACTGTCGGTACACCGGCAGAATCTGTTACCGCTCCCTCATCCTATGCCGAATCTCTCCAAACAGCCAATGTATCGCAGGAGTCCTTCAAAAGCACTAAGAAAGTAACTACAGCCACCACTGTGCAGGCATATAACGACATTTATAAAGAAGTAATAGATAAAATCAGCAAGCCCGCCCGCATTCTTTCCCGGAAATAGGGCGCAACAGCAGCTTTTTAGTTACAACTCCCTGCTCAAAGCCCTCAACAACAAGAAAAAAGAAGAAGAAACACTAAAATCGCCGTCGTAAAGAGGTAAAAGAGAGCCTGCATTTGTAGAAAAGGTTTCCGAAATTCATCCGGAGGTTTCCGAAACTCGTTTTTAAGCTGCCGAAATTCATTTTCACGCTTTCGAAACCCGTTCTCAACCTTCCTTTATTCATTTCTACCTTTCCGAAACTCGTCCGGAGCTTTCCGAAATCCATTTATAGCGTTCCGAAATACATTTATAGGCTTCCGAAAAACAAATTCGCTTCTTCTGAGAGGCCACAGCTATCTCCCAAACACAATAGCCACCTCACGTTAATGAAGTGGCTATTGTATCCTTCCCTTTATCGGGCGGGGCGTCTTCTCCTACACCGCCATCACATTCACATCTTTGCTCTCCAACTTCGATGCTCCCATTAAAAACTGGTCCACCTTCCTCGCACATTCCCTTCCCTCACTAATCGCCCACACTACTAGGCTCTGTCCCCGCCGGGTATCGCCGCAGGCAAATATCTTAGGTATATTGGTTTGATAAGCCCCTTCCGTTGCCTTCACATTGCCCCGTTCGTCCAGCGCCACTTCCAGCTGTTCCAGCAACCCCTTTTTCTGTGGATATAGAAAGCCCATCGCCAGCAAAGCCAGCTCGCAAGGTATAATACGCTCGCTGCCCGGCACTTCCTGTTGCACTGTCGGTCTGCCGTCCGCCGACAGTTTCCATTCCAGGTCCACTATCTTCAGCGCGGTCAGGTTGCCGTTCTCATCACCCATAAATTCTTTTGTGGCAATGGCCCAGTGCCGCCTTGCCCCTTCCTCGTGCGAGGAAGTATGTTTCATTATCATCGGGTACGAAGGCCAAGGCATAAACTGCGTGCGGTCGCTCGGCGGTTGCGGCATCAGTTCAAACTGCGTCACCGAAATGGCCCCATGCCGGTTCGATGTACCCACGCAGTCGCTGCCCGTGTCGCCACCGCCAATCACTACCACGTTCTTGCCCTGTGCAGTCACCTCATAATCCATAATGTTGCTTTCAACCTCCCTGCCCGCAAGCGGGTTTCGGTTTGCTACCCTTTTGTTTTGTTGTTTGAGGAATTCCATCGCGTAATAAACGCCCTTTAAGTTCCGCCCCGGTATATCCAGATTGCGCGGCACTGTGCTTCCGCCCGCCAGCACAATCACCTGATATTCGCGCAGCAAATCGTTCAGCTTCACATTCACCCCCACATTGGCGTTGCAGCGAAACACAACGCCTTCTTCCTTCATAATTTCTATCCGGCGGTCAATGATTTTCTTCTCCAGTTTAAAATCCGGTATTCCATAACGCAGCAACCCACCCGGCGCATCATCCCGCTCAAACACCGTCACCGAATGTCCGGCATAATTCAGTTGAGCCGCCGCTGCCATTCCCGAAGGTCCCGAGCCAATAACTGCCACTTTTTTGCCCGTTCTTACATTTGGTTTCCGTGCTTTCACCAGGCCTTTCACAAAGGCAATCTCAATAATGTGCTTTTCAATTTCTTCTATCGTTATCGGTGGCTGGTTAATGCCCAGCACACAGGCGCTCTCGCAAGGTGCGGGACAAATCCTCCCCGTAAATTCTGGGAAGTTATTAGTCGAGATTAATATTTCATATGCCTCTTCCCAACTTTCCCTGTACACCGCATCATTAAACTCAGGAATGATGTTGCCCAGCGGGCAGCCGTTGTGGCAAAACGGAACACCGCAATCCATGCATCGCGCCGATTGTTGATTCAGCTTCTCCGCGGGATACAGGTTCACAAATTCCCGGTAGTCGTGCAGCCGTTCCCCTACTGGTCGTTTAGAAGGCAGCTCTCTGTCAAACTCTAAAAACCCGGTTGGTTTTCCCATAAAACTGGTGTGTTATAATGGTTTACTAAAATCGTTTTTTAAATTAGCAAAAGGCAAGCTCACAATGATGGATATAACATTGTACATTCAACATCCCGCACTATTTTCCCTGCACCGCAGATATCTTCTTTCCTTCCATCACCCTTTTATAATCCGTTGGATATACCTTTACAAACTGTGACAATTGGTTGTCAAAATCACTCAATACAAACTTTGCCACAGTGCTGCCGGTGTAATGATAATGCCGTTCTATCATCGAGCGAAGGAAAAGGACGTCTTCTTCTGCTACTGCTTCAAGTTGCACCATTTCTTTGTTGCACATGCTTTCAAACTGCCCCGCTGCATCATAGATGTAAGCGAGTCCGCCGCTCATACCTGCTGCAAAGTTGCGCCCGGTGGCTCCCAGCACAATTACCCGTCCACCCGTCATGTATTCGCAGCCATGGTCGCCTACGCCTTCCACTACCACGCTGGCACCCGAGTTGCGCACGCAGAAACGTTCGCCCGCTTTACCGCGAATAAACGCCTCGCCCGCTGTGGCGCCATAAAAAGCCACATTGCCGATGATGATGTTTTCTTCCGGTGTAAACTTTGCTTTCTTGGATGGATAAACAATCAGCCTCGCGCCGCTCAATCCTTTGCCAAAATAATCGTTCGCGCCGCCTTCCAGCTCCAGCGTTACGCCTTTGGTATTAAAAGCACCAAAACTTTGCCCCGCAGTCCCATTTAGTTTTAGATGAATTGTATCCTCCGGCAAGCCATCTGCTTTGTACCGCTTTGTTATTTCGTTAGACAAGATAGTGCCTGCGGTGCGGTCTGTATTCTTAATAGTAAACTCTGCAAACACCTTTTCGCCCCGCTCCAAAGCCGGCGTTGCTGCTTCCAAAAACTTCCAGTCCAGCACATTCTCCAAGCCGTGATCCTGTGGTTCTGATTTGTACAATGTCATTTCATCCGAGAGAGGATCTTTATACAATAGCGCTGATAAGTTCAGCTTGTCGAACTTCCAGTGCATGATGTTTTCTTTTACGCGCAAGCATGATACTTGTCCCACCATTTCCTCTATCGTGCGAAAGCCAAGTTCTGCCATAATCTCGCGCAGTTCCTGTGTAATAAACTTAAACAGGTTCACCACATGATCGGCATCGCCGGTAAAGCGTTTGCGCAGTTCCGGGTCTTGTGTGGCTACACCTACGGGACAAGTATTGAGATGACATTTACGCATCATAATGCAGCCTTCTACAATTAGCGCTGCTGTTGCCACGCCCCATTCTTCGGCACCTAATAGGGTCGCTATCGCAATGTCGCGCCCGGTTTTCATTTGCCCGTCAGCTTGTACGGTGATGCGGCTGCGCAGTTTGTTTTTTACAAGCGTTTGATGTGTTTCTGCCAGTCCCAATTCCCAGGGCAAGCCCGCATGTTTGATGGACGAAATAGGCGATGCGCCCGTGCCGCCATCAAACCCGGAAATCAGCACCACATCTGCTTTTGCTTTGGCAACACCTGCCGCTATGGTTCCTACACCAGCCTTAGATACCAGCTTCACATTGATTCGTGCTGCCCGGTTGGCATTTTTTAAATCAAATATTAATTGAGCTAAGTCTTCTATCGAATAAATATCATGGTGCGGCGGTGGCGATATCAAGCCCACGCCAGGCGTTGAATGTCGTGTTTTACCAATCCAGTCATCCACTTTATGTCCCGGCAATTGTCCACCTTCACCTGGCTTCGCGCCCTGCGCCATTTTTATTTGCAGTTCGTCGGCTTCGGTAAGATAATAACTTGTAACACCAAAGCGTGCCGATGCCACTTGTTTGATGGAGGACCGACGATAATCGCCATTGTCCATTCGCTGATAACGCGCTTCGTCTTCGCCACCTTCGCCTGTGTTGCTCTTGCCGCCGAGGCGGTTCATTGCAATCGCCAATGTGGTGTGGGCTTCCCACGAAATAGAGCCAAAGCTCATGGCTCCTGTTGCAAAGCGTTTATAAATGGCCTCTGCCGGCTCCACTTCATCAATAGAAATAGATTCGCGGCAGGGAATGATTTCCAGCAGACTTCTCAGCGTTACGGCTTTCTCGCTCTGGTCGTTTACCAGCTTTGAATATTTCTTAAAGATGCCATAGTCATTCATCCTTGTTGAATACTGTAACAGGTGAATGGTTTGCGGGTTAAACAAATGAAATTCGCCCTTGCGTTTCCACTGGTAAACGCCACCTTCGGTAAGAAGGTGCGAATGATCTTCTGTTTTGCTAAACGCAAAGAAATGTTTGGCTAAGGCTTCCCTCGCAATTTCATCTAAACCCAGTCCTTCAATGCGCGAAGTAGCACCGGAAAAATGCCGGCTTACGACTTCTTTATTGATACCAATGATTTCAAAAATCTGGGCGCCCTGGTAGGATTGGAAAGTTGAAATGCCCATCTTCGAAAACACTTTCAGCAAGCCATCGCATACCGATTTTACATAGTTCTTCTTTAGGGCTTCTACATCGAGGTTTGTCCTTAGTTTGCCGCTCAGCTTCATATCGCGGATGGTAGATAATGCCAGGTAAGGATTGATGGCAGTTGCCCCAAACCCAATGAGGCAGGCAAAATGATGGACTTCCCATACGTCGCCGGCTTCCACCACAAGTCCCACTTGTCCGCGCATTCCCTTCCGGATAAGATGATGATGCACGGCTGACACTGCAAGCAGCGAAGGAATGGGAGCGTGGTCGCTGTCAATAGCACGGTCGGTTAATATCAGCACTTCAAAACCATCTTCCACGGCATCTACGGCATAGCGGCAAAGCCTGTCTAACCCCGCCTGCAGTGCGCCGGGTTTTCCATTCGCACGGAAATAAGTTTGTAGTGTTTTTGCCTGAAAAATACCGGTGTCTATGCTGCGTAGTTTTTCAAGCTCGTGGTTGTTTAATATGGGATGTTTTAAAGCTACGCAGTGACAGGTAAGCGGATCTTCCACCAGCAGGTTTCCATTGTTGCCTACGAAGGTTGCCAGCGACATAATCATGCGCTCGCGGATGGGATCAATTGGTGGATTGGTTACCTGCGCAAACAACTGCTTGAAGTAGCTGGAAAGATGCTGCGGCTGATCGCTCAACACGGCCAGCGGCGTATCTGTTCCCATTGAGCCGATGGGTTCTTTGCCTTCAATAGCCATGGGTGAGATAATAGTCTCTAAGTCTTCGGTGGTGTAACCAAATGCCTTTTGATATTTGAAGATTTGATCGCTTTCTAAGTGCGTGAACTGCACTCTTGGCTCGGGCAGTTCTTCCAGTTGAATTTTGTATTTATTCAGCCACTCGCTGTAAGGCTTTTGCGAGCAGATGCTTCCTTTTAATTCTTCATCGGAAATAATTCTTCCCGCTTCCATATCTACCACGAACATCTTGCCGGGCTGTAGCCTGCCAAATTCTTTTACCATCTCAGGCTTTACGGGTAGTACGCCGCTTTCTGATGCCATGATAACGCGGTCGTCTGTTGTAACACAATAGCGGGACGGACGGAGACCATTTCTGTCTAATGTAGCACCGATGATTTTACCATTGGTAAATGAAATGGATGCCGGACCATCCCAGGGTTCAGTAAGGCAGGCATGGTACTCATAAAACGCCTGCTTAACCGGATCCATTTTATCGTTGCCATCCCAGGCTTCAGGTATCAGCATCATCATCACATGTGGCAGCGAGCGACCACAAAGTGTGAGCAGTTCAATTACATTATCTAAACAAGCTGAGTCGGACTGATTGTTGAAAACAACCGGCAACAGCATATCCATTTCTTCCTTGGAAAAATAAGGCGACATAAAGCCGCTCTCGCTACTGCGAAGCCAGTTCAGGTTGCCTTGCAGTGTATTGATTTCACCATTATGTGCAATGAAACGAAATGGCTGCGCGAGGTTCCAGGATGGGAATGTGTTAGTGGCAAACCGCGAGTGTATCAACCCGAAAGCAGACACAACTCTCTTATTACTTAGATCGGGAAAATAACCCCGCACCTGATCGCTTGTAAGCTGGCCTTTATACACCACTGTTTTGTAGGACAACGAAGCGATATAAAAAGCAGTTGTGCCAATGCGAACCGTGTTGTAAATGGTGTGCGAAGCATAGTTGCGCAGCACAAATAATTTGCGCTCAAAGGCGTCAGGATCGGAGATGTGATCGGGGCAGGCTATGAACACCTGTTCCATTTCAGGCTCTGCACTTAAGGCGGTAAAGCCGATGCCTTCTGTGTTCACGGGCACACTGCGGTAAGTGAGAATTTCAAGCCCTAATTTTTCCGCAGAGCGATTAAGAATATCACGGCATTCTTCTCGCTGGCGAATGTCTTTCGGAAAGAAAATAACACCCACACCATAGCGTCCATAAGAAGGTAGATGAACACCTCCTTTGATGCATTCATCAAAGAAAAACTCATGTGGCATTTGCAGCATCAAACCCGCACCATCGCCGGTATTACTCTCGCAGCCGCAAGCGCCTCTGTGGCCCATGTTCTCCAAAACGGTAAGTGCATCTGAAATGATGCGGTGCGATTTATTGCCTTTAATATTGGCAACAAACCCAATGCCGCAGGCGTCATGCTCATACGCAGGATCATACAAACCCTCGCTCTTCTGGTGGTCAGCAACATTCATAACTAAGCAATTTAAGACGTAAACAAAAAGGCAGGCAATGGGCTAAAAATAGATAAAAAATTTAAACGTTTTCACTAACAACTGGTAGTTAAAAACAAAAGAGAAATTTCAAGCCTTAATAGCATGTTCCTTTAGGTTTGACAAATACCAATGAGCGGCTCTTTTTTTAAAAATTTTTCATTTAACTCCGCTTTCTGCAAGCGATATTTTGATGTCGTTTAAAAAACAGACATTTGATGCCGGGAATGAAAGGGTGCAAAACAATTGCAGGACTGTTACCGTTTTTAATGTAATCTTTTATTGCTGCCGGCGTAGCAGACCGATTTGCACAAAGGGTTTACTCTTGCTTAATCTTATATCTTTACCGCCATTTTTTAGGGAATGAATAAAAAAAGAATCGCCATATTCGGCTCTACAGGCTCCATCGGGAAGCAGGCTTTGGAAGTGATAGAAACACACTCCGATTTGTTCAGCGTAGAAATTTTAACCGCACATACCAACCATGATTTATTAATACAACAGGCAAAAAAATATCAACCGAATATTGTTGTGATTGCCGATGATAAAAAATACACTCTCGTAAAAGAAGCCCTCGCGAAAGAGCCCATTAAAGTGTTTGCCGGTGAAGAAGCGTTGAACGATGTGGCTTCGATGGATACTTACGATTTGATGCTGGCTGCCATTGTGGGTTATGCGGGTTTGCAATCTACCTTAAATGCTATAGATGCCGGTAAAATTATTGCCTTGGCAAACAAAGAAACTTTAGTAGTGGCCGGCGATATTGTGATGCACAAAGCTTTTGAGAAGAAGGTGCCGGTGATACCGGTTGACAGCGAGCACTCCGCCATTTTTCAATGCTTAATTGGAGAAGGAAGAAATAAAATTGAAAAGATTGTTTTAACTGCCAGTGGCGGACCTTTCCGGGGTAAAAAGCCTAACTATCTGGTGAACGTAAAACGCGATCATGCGCTACAGCATCCCAACTGGAGCATGGGCGCCAAAATATCTATTGATTCGGCTACGCTGATGAACAAAGGGCTGGAAATGATAGAAGCCAAATGGCTGTTTAACCTCGACCCGAAGCAGGTGGAAGTGGTGGTGCATCCGCAAAGCATCATCCACAGTATGGTGCAATTTGAGGACGGCAGCATCAAAGCGCAGATGGGATTGCCCGATATGAAATTACCTATTCAATACGCATTGAGTTTTCCGCGCAGAATTGAAAGCAAGTTTCCCCGCTACGACTTTAAGAAGCCCGCCGAGCTTACGTTTGAAGAGCCGGATACAAAGACTTTCCGCAACTTGTTGTTAGCAATTGAAGCATTGAACAAAGGTGGCAATATGCCTTGTATTTTGAATGCTGCCAATGAGATTGCAGTATACGCTTTTCTACGCAACCGCATTGGTTTTCTCGACATACAGGAAGTGGTGGAAAGAGCCATGAACAAAGTGGATTTTATAGAGCATCCTACGCTGGAAGAATACTTCTACACTGATGGCGAAACGCGGAGCTATGCGGCTTCGATGATACAGATGTAAGTATTTCCTAAAACTGATGAACATCTTCTGCCGCAAACGGGAATGCAGTATTATTGCAGTTGCATCATTTTTCATTTTCAAATTACAAACAAAGTTTTCGTGGTTTGTATTTGTACAGACCGCATTGAATTTACCCAGAACAAATGACGACATTATTAGCCATAGACTGGAGTGTAGTGGGAACTAAAGCGCTTCAGTTCATCCTCGCCTTTTCCATTTTAGTTACGCTTCACGAATTAGGGCATTTCCTGACAGCACGTCTCTTCAAATGCCGCGTAGAAAAGTTCTACCTGTTCTTCAATCCCTGGTTTTCGCTATGGAAAAAGAAGATTGGCGAAACTGAATACGGCATTGGCTGGGTGCCGTTTGGGGGCTATGTGAAAATTTCCGGCATGATAGACGAAAGCATGGATAAAGAGCAGATGAAACTGCCACCTCAGCCATATGAGTTTCGCGCCAAGCCAGCCTGGCAACGATTGATCATTATGACGGGCGGCGTGATTGTGAATGTAATTCTTGCCATTGTTTTGTTCATTTTCATTACCAATAAATGGGGCGAAGAATACTTGCCACCGCAAAACATGACCTGGGGTATTCATGCTGATTCGCTCGGCAGAAGGATAGGATTGCAGGATGGAGATAAAATTGTTTCGATAGACAATAAAACGATTGAAAATTTCAATGCGATCCCAAAAAGTATCATATTAAACAATGCCAAAACATTGCAGGTAGAAAGAAACGGACAACGAATTAATCTCACTATTCCCGAACATTTTGGCAGCGAACTGAATGCAAACAAAGCATTGGGTTTTGTAGATATCCGCTTTCCCGTAATTGTAGATTCGGTAGATAAAACCAAAGCGAATTTTCTACAAAATAAGTTGCAAAAAGGTGATAAACTTCTTGCCATCAATGGCCGCTCGTTTTCTTATTTCAATGAATTCGATAGCCTGAAAAAGCCTTACAAAAACAAACCTGTTGTTCTTACAGCCTTGCGCGGAAGCGACACCGTTCAGGTGCGTGCAAAGCTTAACGATAATGCCTCGGTTGGCTTTGCGCCGAATGTCAGATTATTCAAGACCGTAAAACATGATTATACCTTTGCCGAAGCCATTCCTGTAGGCTTTAATAAATGCTGGGAAACGCTCGGTAACTACATCGCCGGCATCCGCCAGATTTTTGCCGGGAAAGTAAAAGCCAGCGATAGCTTAGGAAGTGTAATGAGCATTGGCAACGCCTTCTCCGGCGACCTTGCCGACTGGCAGGGTTTCTGGACATTGACTGCCATTTTTTCCATCATCCTTGCGTTCATGAACATCTTGCCCATTCCTGCATTGGATGGCGGGCATGCCTTGTTTACTTTGGTGGAAATGATCACCGGCCGCAAACCCAGCGACAAGTTTATGGAGTACGCCCAAATGGTGGGTATGGTGCTGCTGCTTACGCTAATGGCATATGCGCTGGGACTGGATATGTGGCGGTATATCTTTAAATAAACGGTATTGAAATAAACGCTCAGTTAGTAAAAACGCCGTGATATATTTATTATCATTTTGTATGAAAAAATATATCACGGCGTTTTCTTTTTTGCTCATCATTCAAGCTGTTCCCGCGCAACGCATCAACAAAAGAAGTTGGGTACAGACTGACTCTTTGTTACGAACTGTTTATGCTGATTCGCTGCCTGGCATTGCTGTCGGTATTTTACAAAAAGGGTCGCCTCCTTTCGAAAAAAGCTATGGCATAAGCAGTACTGAAAGTAAAGAAAAAATAACTTCTCTCACCAATTTTAATATCGCTTCGCTCACCAAGCAGTTCACTGCAATGGCGGTGCTGCAACTGGAAGAACAAGGCAGACTTTCCTTGTCTGATAAGCTCAACCGATTCTTTCCCCACATGAACCCTAAGGTGGCTGATAACATTAATCTTCAGCAACTGCTGACGCATACATCCGGCATCCCTGATCATTACGGTTTTATTGACACCAAAGGAATGAAACATGCGCACAATAAGGACGTATATGAAGCCATTAAAAACGTTGACTCACTTTACTTCCCACCCGGCACTCAATTTCGCTACAGCAACACCGGTTATTGCCTGCTGGCTTTGGTGATTGAGAAAGCAAGCGGCCTATCTTACAATGAGTACATGCAGAAAAATATTTTTGCTAAAGCAGGCATGTCTCATACACTCATCTGGAATGAGCAGATAAACAGTAAGCATTCCGCAACCGGCTATGATAAAGACAGCACAACCGGAACATTCATCCCGTCCGGCGCTGAGGAACATATCTTTTTTTCTACCGAAGGTGATGGCGGGGTGTATACTTCTATTCACGATTATTTGCTTTGGATAAAGGCGTTAAATGAAGGAAAAGTTTTCACTAAAGCGATGGTTGATAAAGCCAGATCAATCGAATATGTCATTGACGCCAAGCAGAAGCTGGGCTATGGTTTCGGATGGTTTGCAGATGAAAGTAAAAGCGACAAAAAAGTATATCATAGCGGCGATAACGGCGGCTTCCGCACCTATAGTTTCACCCTTCCAGATCAGGACTTCGCCATTGTTATTTTTTCAAACCGCTCCGACATTGCTGTGGAAGACATCGTTGAAAAGATCTATCACCTGATTTATCCAAACAGGACGCCTTTTATAAAGGTTGAAGTGTTGACATCGTAAAAGCAGAAAGCTTCGCTTCCGCCAGGCAACAAAAAAGGTGAGAAGCTGTTCTAACTTCTCACCTTTTCACTATTTGCTTCTCGCTTATTTATTACTTGCCAAATTAGCCGCATCCCACCAGTCTTTAATGCTGCTGCAGCCTGCATATCCTTTGTCTATGTTGATGTAATAGGTAGGAATATGATCTTTAAACCACTTCTCCAACACCAGCATTTTCTTTTGCTCTAACGCCATCTTCTGAATCCGGTCGTAATCATCCTTCATGTTCATCACGTGGGGTTCGGTACGGCTCTTAAAATTAATAATCCGCACCGCCTGCATACCGCGTTCGTCGGTATAAGCAAAAGCTTTCGAAACGTCGCCCGGTTTCAGATTCTTCAGTTGCACCACCAGGTCTTTATCCAGTTGGTCAATGGTTACATCGGGCGATCCATCCGGTGCCGTTACTGCACCGCCGGTAAATTTGCTGTTATCATCATCACTGTATTTATTCACCGCCGTGCTGAACGACATTTTATTACTCACAATATCGCTGCGCACGCTATCCAGCCGTGCTTTCGCCATGTCCACTTCCGCTGCGGTTACAGGCGGGATAATCAATATGTGGCGCACAATGGCATCATCGCCCGCACGGCTCACCATTTGGATGATGTGCAAACCAAACTTACTCTTCACCACCGGTGAAATTTGCCCTTCTTTCAACCGCCAGATGGCTTGCATAAAAGCAGGGTCCCATTGTTTATCGTTGCGGTTCACATTGTATTGCCCGCCGTTCTCTTTCACGGCCGGGTCCTGCGAGTAGATGCGTGCAAGGTCTCCAAACTTCTTAGCGCCGCTTTCCACCTGGTGCTTCAAGTCGAGAAGCTGCGTAGCCACATATTCTTCCACATCCTTGTTGGCTTTCGGCATCAGAACTATCTGGCTCACCTGCAGGTTGCTTTCAAAATAAGGCAGGCTGTCTTTTGGTATTTTATTAAAGAAGTCTTTTACTTCCGTCGGCGTCATCTTCACATTGTCCAAGATCTTGCTGCGCATCTGGTTAGCCAACTGCCGCTCTTTAAACGGTCCGCGGTTGTCTTCCTTTATCTGGTAGATGGTTTTGCCGGCAATCTGCTCCAGCGCGTCCTTGCCACCTGATTGTTGGATGAAGTAACGAACCTGATTATCCAGCAATGCATCCAGGTCTTCTTCCGATATCGGCAGCGAGTCTTTCTCTGCCTGCAGCACCAGCGCTTTTTGTATCAGTTGCCCTTCTAGGAAAGCACATTCCGGGTTCGGCGGCAGGCTCGAATCCTGACCTTGGCGTTTATAATCTGCAATCGCATTTACAATATCACTTTGCAGAATAATTTTATCGCCTACCTGTGCAATAATTTTATCTGCAATCACCTTTTGCTGTTGCTGCGCCATCGCACCCGCACTGCACAACACCAGCGAGAAAAACAAAACTTTCTTCATACAAAACATAAGTAGCCTCAAAAATAAGTGCTCCCATGCAGCCCTATGGTTAAGGCAATCCTTTTAACAAACAAATAAACCGGGGTTATTGGTAATGGTTAATCGTCAATTGTTAATCTCACTACTTAATACTACTACTTACTACTTACTACTTACCTCGTACATCACACATCCAACATCGAATGGGGCAGTCGCCGTTCCTTTTCCTTCTCAGCTTCGGTTCCGGCTGTTGCGCAGTACTGCGGCACAAGGCTCGCGCCCAAACCTTCACCGCGGTACTCACGCACATCCGGCAGCCCATCGGCAGGAGAATATCCATCGGGCATTCCAGGGCACAAGCCTGCTAAAAAGCCGTAATCAGCCACTAAAAACCCGCTGTAACCCTCTTTTTACCCGTTCACAACCACAAAAAACCTGCTTAGAGCGCCTTTAAACCCGCTTGAAACGCAATTAAAGGCGCTTTTAGCGGCAAAAAACCCGATCAAACCGCATTTAAACCCGCTTTTAACGGGTTTAATCCTGCTCCAGGCATAGGGAACAGCACTTTTACTTCCAAAAAACCGCGTGCTAAGCGCCGGGTTAAATGAATGCTGCAGGATGAAGCCGATATGATACCAACTACTATAACCTGATGATTGGTTGTGGTTGTTTTACAGTCAATCAATACTCCTTTCCGTCATTTTTTCATTCTCCCAAAATCTCCCTCTACATTTACACCCTAACAGCTTTGCAATATGAACAAGCACATTCTTCTACTACTCACCTTTCACTTCTCACTTCTCACCCTGGCTTTTCCTCAGGATGCCTGGACCATCAAAGCCACTACCGTCAATCCTTCCAACTACTTCGGCGAAACCGTTGCCAACGGCATGATTGGCATTGTGTCTTCGCCCGATCCATTTAAGGTAAAAGATGTGGTGCTTAATGGTGCGTTCGATTTGTATGGCAGAGGCAGGGTAAGTAATATCCTTAAGACTTTCAACTTCCTCAATATGTACCTCGATATTGACGGGCAGCGCATCGAAAGTTTTAAGCAAGTGCAGAACGTGCAGCAAACACTCGACATGAAGCATGCGAACTTCACTACTACCTTCGACTATACCGATAAAGCTTCTGTTTCCTACACCTATTATTCGCTTCGTCATCTGCCTTATACAGCTTTGGTGGATGTTACCATCACGGCAAAAAAAGACATTGATATTATACCCGCTTCGGTGATGGAAGCGCCCGATATGCTAAAGGATGTAGAGAATTATTATAACCAGATTGACCGCCCGCATGTAACCATTTCATTGTTGACGTCAACCGCCAAAAGCCCCACCGGCAAACTTTTGATGGCAGCCAGCAACAGCTTTTTGTTTGATGAAGTACATGGCAGCGAACCCGCTGTGATACATGAGATGTGGGACAATAACATGCACCTGCTCAAATTCAAAAAACATCTGGCTGCGGGTCAAACGTATCACTTCGCGGTCGTTGGCTCTGCCATTACTTCCGCGCACGACGACGACCCGCTGAACGAAGCTGAACGCCTCACCATTTTTGCCACGCTCGAAGGCACCCAACGCCTGCTTCAGTTTCATAACCATGCGTGGGACAGCCTATGGAAAAGCGATATCAAAATTGAGGGCGATGACGAAACGCAACGCGAAGTGCACAGCATGATTTATCACCTGTATTCTTTTGCGCGAAGCGGCACAGCCTATAGTTTATCGCCAATGGGATTGAGTGGTTTGGGCTACAACGGACACGCGTTTTGGGATACCGAATTGTGGATGTATCCATCGTTATTATTACTTCAACCGGATATTGCAAAATCATTATTAGAATATCGCTATCAGCGGTTACAAAACGCAAAGAACAACGCTTTCTCGCATGGCTATAAAGGTGCGATGTTTCCTTGGGAAAGCGCTGCCAGCGGCAACGAAGAAACACCGGTTTGGGCTTTGAGCGGACCGTTTGAACACCACATTACCGCCGACATTGCCATCGCTGCCTGGAATTACTATTGTGTTACGCAGGATAAGAACTGGTTGCGCGATCAGGGCTATCCTTTACTAAAAGAAACGGCAGATTTCTGGGCAAGCCGCGTGGAAAGAAACGGAGCTGGTCATTACGATATTAAGAACGTAGTAGCCGCCGACGAATGGGCAGAGAACATAGACAATAATGCCTTTACCAACGCCGCTGCCAGAGCCAATTTAAAGATGGCAACAGATGCCGCAAAGCTGCTGGGTATGGCACCCAATGCCGACTGGATGAATGTGTACAACAACATTCCCATTCTTAAGTTTCCCGATGGCGTAACAAAGGAACACGCCAGTTATAATGGTGAAAAAATAAAACAAGCAGATGTGAATTTATTAGCTTATCCGTTGCATGAAGTAACCGGCGCAAACATCAAAAAAGATCTTGATTATTATGAGCCAAGAGTAGGCGAAGGTCCGGCAATGACACATGCGATCTTCTCTATTTTATACTCGCGTTTGGGAATGCCCGACAGTGCTTACAAGGCTTTCAAAATTGGCTTTGAGCCAAACCAGCGTCCGCCGTTTGGCGTGATTGCAGAAACCGCAACGGGCAACAATCCTTACTTTTCTACCGGCGCCGGCGGCATGATACAAGCGATGCTCAACGGCTTTGGAGGATTGGAAATTACACCGGCTGGCATCACGCAGTTAAAAACAAAACTTCCTTCCCAATGGAAGTCACTAACACTGACCGGCATTGGTGTTGAAAAGAAAACGTATGTGGTGAAGTAGAGCGGCAGAGCATCGTTGCGAATTGAAAAAAGATTTAGGTAAATGGAAGCAACATTTCAAAACAGAAGTGAATCTCTCTCTCGCTTGAAGCGTTATTATTTCATGGCTGTTATTGTCATCAGTACCTCGTTTCTCTTCTCGTGCAACGATGTTTGCTCCTGCAAGAAAGTTTCCTGCCCGGCATATAACAACACTAGTTTCGATCTGTGGTTGCCTTACCAGTCTTCTCAGAAAATTGTTTTTACCGACACTGCTCACCGTTTGATTGAGGATACGATTGATATCAATGATGTATCAGCAAGACAGGCTTATGAAGCCAATAAAGGATGCATTGACGGAGATGCCGGTTGCTCATCTGATAAATATATTTATTCGCCGGAGTTATCGGCAAGTTATAACAGTTCTTCCGATTGGAGCGGCACCACAACCGACAGTAATTATACTTTATCCCTACACGATTTCTCTGTAACCGCAAAAGGCATTGGCGGCACCGGCTTTATCAATACTTCTTTTCCTTCCGTTTATTACAATAACCTCACCCTCAACGGGAAAATTTATGAGAGTGTACAAACCATATATAGAACTGATACAGCTGGCGCAGGATATGATGTGTATCAGGTTTATTTAAAAAAAGGTACGGGTTTAATAGCCTGGCGGTCTCAATACGCAAACACATTATTCGTACTGAAATAAACGCTTATCTTTCCTTCAAATTAACGGCTTGCATTTTCCGGCTCATATAACCATCGGCGGCACCCAAATTTTGTTGCACAGCATCTTAGAGCCGCTGGCTTTCTTTATCGGTTTCCGTTATTTTATGTGGTTGAGAAAACGGGAAGGCGATGTAATAGCCTCACCCAACCGGGTATGGATTTTTACCGGTGCCATCTTCGGTGCATTTATCTGCAGCCGTCTTATTGGCGGACTGGAAGACCCGCCGCAAATCAGGATTGCCAATAACGTATGGTGGTATTTTTATCAGAACAAAACGGTACTCGGCGGCTTTCTCGGCGGCTTGCTGGGTGTAGAAGCGATAAAGAAAATCATTGGTGAAAAACAAGCGTCAGGCGATTTGTTTGTCTATCCCATGATTCTTGCGCTCATCATCGGCCGCATCGGCTGCTTTAGCATGGGCGTGTACGAAGAAACCTATGGCTTGCCAACCACATTGCCATGGGCAATGCATCTCGGCGATAGTCAGCTTCGCCATCCGGTATGCTTATATGAAATCCTGTTTCTCATTTTGCTTTGGATAAGTTTGGCTCATTTAAAAAGAAGACTGGTCTTGCAAAACGGTGCGCTCTTCAAACTGTTTATGATTGCTTATTGTGGCTTCCGTTTCGGGCTCGATTTTATCAAACCACATTATACCTTTAGCATTGGCTTATCCACCATACAGCTAACGGCTTTGTTCGGTCTTATTTATTATTATCACTACATTCTTCAACCAAAACGGTTGATTGTAGAAAAGATAGAAAGTAGGGAAGACTGTAAGTCTGAAAGTCGGGAAGTGAGGCAGACTGCGGGCAGGAAAAAAATTATAAATACATGAGTTGTATAGCAAGTATTCACTCATCTTTCATCATCATTTAAAACGCTCCGCCTTGGGCGGTATGGAGCTTCATCATTATGCCGGAACGTCCTTATACCTACTACGATTTCACACTCAGTTTATGCCATGTTTGCCTAAGGCGGATAGATGCCAAAATTGTGTTCGAAAACAACAATGTATTCATGCTGAAAAGCTGCCCGGAGCATGGCTTTCAGAAAGTGCTGATTGCAACCGATGTGGAATATTATAAGAACATCCGTAACTATAATAAGCCGAGCGAGATCCCACTGAAATTCAATACCAGCACGCATTACGGATGCCCCTACGATTGCGGTTTGTGTGCCGACCACGAACAGCACAGTTGCCTGACGGTAGTAGAAATCACCGACCGTTGCAACCTCACTTGTCCTACCTGCTATGCCATGAGTTCGCCGCATTACGGACGGCACAGAACTGTAGAAGAAGTAGAGCGGATGTTTGACATTGTGGTAGCCAATGAAGGTGCGCCCGATGTAGTGCAGATCAGTGGCGGCGAGCCAACCGTGCATCCGCAGTTTTTTGAGATATTGGACATCGCGAAGCGCAAGCCCATCAAGCATTTGATGGTAAACACCAACGGCATCCGCATTGCAAAAGATAAAGCCTTTGTAGAACGCTTAGCCACGTATCAGCCCGATTTTGAAATCTACTTGCAATTCGATTCCTTTAAGCCGGAAGCGTTACAGATTTTGCGCGGACAAGATCTTACCGAAGTACGAAAAAAAGCATTGGAACATTTGAATGAGTACAATGTTTCCACAACGCTGGTAGTAACCATTCAAAAAGGCGTGAATGAAGATGAAATCGGCGCTATCATAGATTTTGCGTTGCAGCAACCCTGCGTGCGCGGCGTTACGCTTCAGCCAACCCAGATAGCCGGAAGATTGATGGATTTCGATCCTGCTACAGACCGGATAACTTTAACCGATGTTCGCCAAAAAATATTAGAGCAAACCACCGTTTTTCAACCAAACGATTTAATACCTGTGCCTTGCAATCCCGATGCTTTGGTGATGGGTTATGCACTAAAATTAGGCGGACAAGTATTTCCAATGACGCGTTATGTTGACCCTGCCGATTTACTGAACAACAGCAAAAACACGATTGTGTATGAAGCCGACGAAGCACTTCATGCGCAGATGCTGAAAATATTCAGCACCGGCATTTCGGTAGACAGGGTAGAAGAAAATTTTAAAGAACTGATGTGCTGCCTGCCGCAGATTCATGCGCCGGGCTTAGGTTACAACAACCTCTTTCGCATCATCATCATGCGTTTTATAGATGCGTGGGATTTTGATGTTCGTTCTATCAAAAAAAGCTGTGTGCACATTGTTCATAAAGATGGTCGCATCATTCCGTTTGAAACGATGAATTTGTTTTACCGGGATGACAAAGAAGAGAGACTCAAAAACCTGCAAAAAGAAAGAACCGTTACCTCCATTTTATAATCGTTTACAAAGTGAAAACAACTTACAAGGCAGTAATGATCAATCTTATTATCGCTGTTGTTCTGACAGCCATTAGTGTAGTAGTCAGCGGCGGCACTCAGGGAGGAAAAGAGGTAGCGTTGGCGTTCGGTTTGGTCTGCCTCGGCATGAGTTTTTTGAATCTGTTGGTTGGAATCATTTTATTAATCACACAAAATAAAGAATGGGGCAGTGGTATGCTGTTAAGTTTTGGTGTGTTATTGTTATTAAGCGGCATTTCCTGCAGCCAGGGGTTTTAAACTGTAAACCATGCCCCTTCTGGCATAAGCGTCTGCTTGTTATACACCAATATCAGCGAGAAAAATTTCTCCCCCACTCCAGCGCAAGCGTCCCGCTTGTGCCTATCACTATGAAGCGTCCGCTTCATCTTCCAAATCTTACCCCAGCGCAGCACAACCACAATCCCAAACCCCCAACCATACACAACCGCAACCCAAATCCATCATCGCATCATCATTTACAGACATCCAAATCACATTTACACACATCGCAATGCCAAAAACACGCACCCAATTTGCATTTGCAGATAAGGCAATCGAATTTACATACACCCAAATCCCATTTACACGCATCCAACTTGCATTTACACACATCCAACCTCCAAAAGCACGCATCTGATTCGCATTTGCACACAGGTTAACCGGAGGAAACTCTATCCCGGTCCAATAAACATCATCCCATCCCTCCAGCCACCAATCTTTTAATTATTTTTAATGACAGAATTTCATCATACATAAAAACACTTTTTATCTTGCACCCAATAACCAAATTCATTCATTTAAAATTCAGTATCTATGACAGTTGAGATGCTCAACAAAGAGCAGGAACGCGAATACAACCGCGATTTCAATTTACAGGAGTACTTAGATCAAAAGAACAAAGAGTACGCAGATTACATTCCGTTTAAAGAAGAAGTAAGTGTATTTTATGGCTATCTCGGGCAGATAGTAGCCATCATTCCGGTAAAAGGAAAAAAAGGCACCGTTATCACCGAAGAAAAAAAAGATCTCAAAACAACATTGGCAGAAGATGTAAACGAAGTCTGCACTGCAGTAACCGTCTATGCCCTTGGCACCGGCGATAAGGATTTACTTCAGGCTGTTTCTTTTCGTACCAGGGATATTACTGGCGCAAAAGACGGCAATGTCGTCAGCATCATTACCACCATCACCGATGCCGTCACACCCCTTCTTTCCGTAGAAGCATTTCAAAAATATAAAATCACTGCCGATACGCTCACGGCGCTTACCGCTAATGCCCAGGCCTTCAGCGATACCCGCGGCAAAGCAGCCGTTGTAGATACAGACAGCAGCATCGCCAATAGAGATTTAAATAACATTTTTACAAACATCCGCGCCAGCATCAGCCGGCTTCATCTCCTTCTCAATCATTTTAATAAAACGAATCCATCCTTTGTAATAGGATTTAAAAAAAGCGCCGCTTTAGATTATTCCAACGTTCGCCACAGTGGCATCGAAGGTGTCGTTATCAATCCGCACACTGGCTCACCGGTACAAGGTGCTAAAATCACCGGTGAGGGAAAAAACAAAATTGCAGTAACCGATAAAAATGGCGCTTACAAACTGGTCAGGCTCAAAGTCACCGATATGAAAATTACCGTCTCAGCCCCCGGCTACGAAAACCAGGTAATAGATGTCAAAATCCTCCGCGGCAAAATCATCGAACTAAATATTAATCTTGTCAGCCTTCAGGCACGCGCTCTTACCATGGCTACAGCGTAAGTTGCTTTCATCCTGCAATCAGCATACAAAAAGGTTTGCCCTCCGGGGCAAACCTTTTTCTTCCTGTCAAAAAGAATCCTGTCAAAAATAAAGAGGTAAATCAAATCTTTTCCTAATATTGCATCACCATTTGTGAAAAAATTCGCTGCCATATCGCTTCTTATCATCTTCCTGTTCAACCTGGTTGGCTATAGGTTGGTGTTCAATTATGCGCAGCAGCAATCTGATGTTCAGCTCACGGCTTCCCTCGATAAGAACGAATACAACGATGCCGATTTAATCACCATCAAAGTGCCGCTGTCAATGCCGTATCAAACGGTGCAATCCGACTTTGAGCGGGTAGATGGCGAAGTAACGGTGAACGGTAAAGTGTACAAGTATGTAAAGCGCAGGATTGCCGATGGCGAAATGGTGCTGATGTGTTTGCCTGATAACAATAAAATGCGCATTCAGGAAGGCAAAGACGACTTCTTTAAAAATACAAACGACATTGCTCAGAATAATACTTCCAAAAAGTCGGATAATGCAAAAACGCCGGTTTTTAAAAGCGGCCTAAGCGATTGCGATCCGCAAACAACTTTTTATTCCATTACCTCCGTAGCCGCATTGGCAGCGGATAACGCTTCGTCTCAAAGCGAGGCTCTTCTTTCCTCTCCACATACCCCGCCTGTTCAGCCGCCCGATGCGATATAAGTAAATACACCTGAAAGGTTGTTATTGCAGCGCATAAGCTCATGTAACTGCATTATTACTATTCGCTTTATTTCATCATCACAAAGGCGGACGATTCATTAAAACAAAGGAACAAAAGGTGGCATCAGGACTTTTTTAAGTCTGGAGTTTTACAAGCAGATTTCCCTTCGTGCCTCATCTTGTTTTTTTGTTTCGCATGAACTTCTCCTTTTACAATTAACAGTCATTACTGATTAGCAACCACGTAGCATAAGGGCTTTTGAAAGCCTGGAGTTTTGTCAAGCAGATTTTATTCTCCGTGCACGTTGATGCTATAAGTTAAAGGCATTTAAAATATGATACTTGCGGCGCATCATTTCTGTAAAAATTCGTATTTCGCACCTTGCGCCACAATGAAACTGGGATAGTAATAATGCAGTTTTTTTAATACGCATCCGCAACCGGCAACCAGGGTTTACTGTAATTAATCTATGAAACAAATTCTTTTTCTTTTTTCGGTTATTGCTTTATTCGGGGCTTGTAAAAACAGCGGTGAATACAAAAAGGTAATGCACGATCCGCTGCTGTATTCGCAAACCGTTCACGAACTGAACAATATTGTAATGGGAAACAATTTTACGCCTGTTGTCGCTTCGCGCAATTATACCTATGCCAGCATTGCGGCATATGAAGTAGTGGCTGCGGGCGATAGTAAACACTACTCCTCTTTAAGCGGGCAATTGCATGGCTTCACCAATGTTCCCAAACCCGATGCAAAAAACAATATTGACTTTCCCTTTGCCGCCCTGTTAGCTTATTGTAAAGTGGGCAATGCCGTCACTTTCCCCGAAGGCAGCATGGATGATTATGTGGCCGGACTGAAGAAGAAAGCCGAAGATGCCAACATGCCTTCGGATGTGTTTGACGCCTCCGTTGCTTTTGGCGATACCGTTGCCAGTGCCGTCTTAAAATGGGCGAAAAAAGACAATTACTTACAAACAAGAAGTGCCAGCAAATTCACCGTTACCGAAGAAGAGGGCCGCTGGGTGCCCACGCCACCTATGTATGCGCAGGCCGTGGAGCCGCATTGGAAAGAAATTCGCCCGATGGTGATGGATAGCGCAGGACAATTCCTGGTTCCGCCACCCATAAAATTTGATGTTACTAATAAAAACAGCGACTATTATAAACAGGTGCTACTAATAAAAAACGCGGTGGACAGCCTCACACCCGAACAGGAGCACATCGCTAACTTTTGGGACGACAATCCTTTCAAATTGAATGTAAACGGGCATGTAATGTTCGGAACCAAAAAATTCTCGCCCACCGGCCATTGGATGAGCATTGTAGGCATTGCTTCGCAAAAGGCGAAAGCCGATTTTAATGAAACGGTATATGCGTACACCAAGACTTCCATTGCCATGTTCGAAGCGTTTATTGAGTGCTGGGATGCGAAATATACCTACAACACCGCGCGCCCCGAAACGGTCATCAACAAGTACATTGACCCGAACTGGCGACCGCTTTTACAAACACCTGCTTTTCCTGAATATACCTGCGGACACTCCACCATTTCTTCTGCCGCAGCAGAAGCGTTGACAAGTGTGTATGGAGATAAATTTCATTATACCGATACCACCGAACTGGAGTTTGGTATTGAGAGCCGCTCGTTTCCTTCTTTCCGCGCAGCGGCGATTGAAAACAACTGGGCGCGTTTTTATGGCGGCATTCATTTTCACAGCTCCTGCATTACGGCTACACAATATGGCCGTAAGGTGGGCGATTTTGTTGCCAACACCTTGCACATGAAGAAGGGCGAGGATACGGTAGCACCGGCATCCGACACCACGCATTATTATTAAAACTGAAAATAACCACTTTTTATACTACAAAACAACTGTCATTTATGAAACGGAGGATTCTGACTTTCGCTTTTGCCGCTTTGCTCCTCGGCAGTAAAATACAGGCGCAAACCGACCACGATGCCATTATGATGAACAAAAACCAATGGTGCAACGGCATCTCTTACGAGCATAGCCAATGGAAAGACTATTGGGAAGGAACTTTGAAAAGAGACAACCTGAATATCGGCACCTTTACCTCGCAGATGGCGATGTTTATGTCTAACTATGGCATTACCAACAGCCTGAACGTAATGGTAAGCGTGCCCTACGTTTGGAACCATGTCTCCGGTGGTACATTGCATAAAATGAATGGCTTGCAGGATGCCAGCCTTGCTGTTAAGTGGCGACCCTTCACCACCCAATGGGGCAATTCAAAACTGTCGGTCTACGGCGTGGGCAGTATAGGCACGCCGTTCAGCAACTACGATGTTGATTTTATGCCGTTAGCCATCGGCTCTCACTCCACCAATGTTACCGGCAGGGCTTTGGCCGATTATCAAAAAGGAAAATTCTTCGCCACCGCATCGGCAGCTTATACCATTCGCAGCAATACTAAAATTGACCAGAATGCGTATTATACCGATCACATGATTTACTCCAACGAGGTGAACCTGCCGAACATGAACAATGTAATGCTCAGTGCGGGTTTGCGCAGCCGCTACCTGATTGCTGAAGCGATGATAAGCACCAGCACCACACTTGGCGGCACCGATATTCGCCGCAACGATATGCCGCATCCCTGGAACCGCATGAACATGACCAACATTGGTGCACACGCAAAATATACACTGCCCTTCTACACGCATATAGAACTTACGGCTGACGTAAGCCACACCATAGATGGAAAGGGCATCTTTAAAGCCAGAAACGTAGGGCAGGCCACCAACTTCGGTTTCGGCGCTTACTATCTTTTCAACTTTAAAAAGAAAGGGTCTCAGCCTGCCACCCATTCTTAGTTATCATTATTTAAAACACCATTCACTTTTTTGTTTATGAAAAAATACATTGCACTTAGCTTATTAATGATAGCCATCACGCTTACTACGACTATCATTGTTATTTCCTGCGGAAAAGATGTAACCGGCAGAACCGATGAAGTGGCTGCGCTTACGCCTGCCGATAACGACACAAATGCCGGCAACTGGAAAACCGTTTTGCTGAAACGACCCGACACCTTTGCAGTGGCTGCTCCGGCGGCTACTACATCCGGCGGCTACGTGGGCGAACTGAATGAAGTAAAAGGCTTGCAAGCCAACCTGACACCCGCACAAAAAGACATTGTAAAATACTGGAGCGCCGGCGCGGTGCTTCGCTGGAACGAAATTTTGAGAGGACTGGTAGCCAAGCACAATCTTCCGCCTTACCAGAACGAAGACGGCACTTATCCTATACCTAATTCTACCAATCCATTCAACTATCCGCAGTTTCCGTTTTCCAACCCGCCATACGCTGCCCGTGCTTACGCTTATGTAAGTGCTGCGCAATACGACGCATTAGTAAGCGCCTGGCATTATAAAATGCAGTACAAGCGGATGGCGCCTTACAAGATAGATTCAACCATCAATGCGCATAAAATGGTACCTGGCAGTGACCTGCCTTCTTATCCTTCGGAGGATGCAGTGGTAGCCGGTGTTACAGCAGAAATGATGAAACTATTGTTCCCAACCGAGATTGCCTACATCGAACAAAAAGCTGCAGAATGCGAGCAGGCAAGGCTAATGGCTGGCGCCAATGTGCGCAGCGATCTTGTAGCCGGTGAAGTTTTGGGCAGAGCCGTAGCGCAAACCTTTACGGCACGTGCCAAAGGAGACAATGCCGGTAAAGCTGTAGGCACACAAGCCGATTGGGACAAACTGGTAACCGACTGTGAAGCGCGTGGCGAAGAAGCCTGGGTGAGCCTGGAAACGCCAAAGCGCCCTCCAATGCTGCCCCTATATGGTAATGTAAAAGCCTTCCTGTTCGATTCGCTTACCTGCGTTTCGCTGCGTCCGGGTCCGCCGCCCTCTACCGGTAGCCAGCAGATGAAAGATGAAACACAGGAAATATATGACTATGTTCAAAATCCCTCACGCGATCATATCCGCATTGTAAACTTCTGGGCAGATGGTGCCGGCACTTACACACCGGCCGGCCACTGGGATGCGATTGCTGCCGAAGATTTTATTAAACAAAACTGGAGCGAAGTGCGCTGGGCGCGTAATATGGCTTTGCTGAACATGAGTTTAATGGATGCAGGCGTTGTATGCTGGAACACCAAAAACTACTACTTCAACCCGCGTCCATCGCAGATGAACCCGGCCATTAAAACCTTAACTGGGGTGCCCAATTTCCCGTCTTACATATCCGGGCATTCCACCTTCAGCGGTGCGGCTTCTGCTATCTTAGGTCACATTCTGCCCCAGCGCGCCGATGCTTATGCAGCTATGGCGCAGGAAGCTTCTATGTCGCGCATGTATGGTGGCATCCATTTCCGCAGCGATTGCCAGGTGGGTTTGGACGTAGGCAGGAAAGTGGGTGGTTATGCCATTGCAAAAGCGCAGGCCGACGGGGCTGAATAGGAGAGAGAATCATAAAGGTTCGGGTATAAATAATCTTAGAGAAGATCTTTATAGAAGTAAAACGAGCCGTTGAGAATCTCAACGGCTCGTTTTGCAAATGAAAAGGAAACCTGTCGCGCCGCGCTCCAAAGCAAATTACCATGCGCAATAAGGTAAAAAGGTCCTACCGGAGCTTGGAGGCAAGACAGGAATGATAAAACCCTCCCGAAGCCATCTGTAACGAAAAAGGTGCAGTTGAGAGTCTCAACAAAACACACGGAGCCAACATATGCCCTGTTGAGATTCTCAACAGGGCATCGGGAGAGGCAAGATGAGCAGTTGAGATTCTCAACAAGACATCGGGAGTCGAAATATATATAGTTGAGAATCTCAACTGTTCATCGGGAGCTGCAATGTGAGCAGTTGAGATTCTCAGGAAGACAGCGGGAGTGGCAATGTATGTAGTTGAGAATCCGGTGAAGACGTTAGAAGCTGAAACGGGAATAAGAAAATTTTTATTCTGGCGGACAGGGAGTGAAGGGCGCAATGCCGGCAACTACCTGATACACGCGGTATAAAGAAGAGGCTGAAGCCGGTTGGGAAGGGTTGAGAAGCCGGTTTTCAAGTGCTGACAGAGGTATTGTGGTTTGAACAAACGGCAGGAAAAAGCCGGATAGATATTCTGCTGCTGAGGGGCTGCCGGATGTGGGCGAGTACCGCGCTGAAGGCTTTGGGCGCGGGCTTTTGTGGCGCAGTACTGCCCGACAGCCGGAACCGGAGTTGAGAAAAGTAGAGAAAGATGACTGCCCCAAAGGGAATGTTAGATGTACAATGTCGGATGTACGATGTGAATGATTTTAGTATGTAATGAAATGGCAATGAAAAAAAGATACTTCGGATTTTGCCTGCTCGCAATGCTGGGCAGTAAAGCTGTGCTGGCGCAACGGGATACCGCCGTTGGGGTGCTGGATAGCGTGACGGTGAGCACCTACCTGCGAAACACAATAAAGCAAAGCCTGCCGGATGTGTACGGAACGTTTATTTATGCCGGCAAAAAGACCGACCTGCTGAACCTGGATGCTGCCAAGGGCAACCTGGCGCAGAACATGGGGCGGCTTCAGTTTGCGCAGATACCGGGCCTGAATATGTGGCAGATGGATGGCGCCGGTACGCAACTGAACATTGCTACGCGCGGCACCGATGCCCATCGCAGCATCGAGCTGAACGCGAGGCAAAATGGATACATGACCAACAGCGACGCTTTTGGCTATCCCGAGAACCACTATACGCTTCCCTTGCAGGCAGTGCAGCAGGTGCAGTATGTGCGCGGTGCGGCGGCACTGCAGTTTGGTCCGCAGTTTGGCGGTATGATGAACTATGTGCTGAAGGAAGGCGACACCAGTAAATTGCTGTCCATAGAGAGCGAACAAACGGGTGGCTCAAACCGTTTTTTTAACTCGTACAATGCCGTGGGCGGAACCGCCGGCAAGCTGCAGTATTATGCTTATTACGACAACCGCAGCGGCAATGGCTGGCGCGATAATTCGCACTTTACTTATCATGCTTATTATGGCAATCTCACGTATCATTTTAGTAAAAAAACGAGTGCTTCTTTGCAATATTCGCGCATGGATTATGTGCAGCAAATTGCCGGCGGCTTAACCGACGCGCAGTTTGCTGCTAACCCGAAGCAATCTCTTCGGGCAAGAAACTTTTTTGAGCCGGAAATTAATTTGGCAGCGCTGGTGGTTAAGTCTTCCTTGGGTGCGAATACAGAACTGAATATTACATCACACTTCCTGTTTGGCGAGCGCAACAGCGTGCAGTTTCTAAATGCCGGAGATATTGCCGATACGGTTAATCTTTCCATCAACAACTATAACCCGCGGCAGGTGGATAGAGATTATTACAATGGCTTTACTACCGAAGCCCGCATCCGGCACAGCTATGCGCTGGGCAGGGGCAGAAGCACGCTGTCTGGCGGCGTTCGCTATTTTACTGAAATTACCAAGCGCAGGCAAAAAGGTGTGGGTACATCGGGCAGCGATTTCGATTTGTCGCTTACACAGCCGTATGGCATAGATCTGCGTTTCAATACACACAACTATGCGGCGTTTGCCGAAAACATTTTTCAGATTACAAAAGCGTTTTCTTTTACGCCGGGCGTTCGTTATGAAATTATAGATACAAAGCTGACCGGCGTAATCAATCATGCTGCAGATAAAGTGCGTTATGATGGTAACCGGACGTTTCCTTTATTTGGTGCGGGCTTGCAATACGACATGAATAAAAAGGGACAGTTGTATGGAAACATCTCGCAGGAATACCGTCCTTATTTGTATGCGAATGTTACGCAAGCCGACCGGTTAGACCTCATAGACCCAAATTTGAAAGATGTAAAAGGCTACAACATTGACCTGGGGTATCGCGGCAATTATAAAAACATATTAAGCTGGGACGTAAATGGCTTCTATGTTTTTTATGGCAACCGTATTGGCTTAACTACGTTTACCAGCCCGGACAGCAGCAAACATTTATATACTGCCAATGTAGGCGATGCAGTAGCTAAAGGCGTGGAAAGCTATGTAGAAGTTTCGCTGCTCCGGTTGAGTGATGTATTAACGAACGAAAATGACATCCGCGTTTTCAATTCACTGTCTTATACGCATGCCCGCTATCAGAATACAGTTATTACTAAGAGCGGTGTCAACACCAATATTGATGGCAACTACATAGAAAACACGCCCGAATGGATAGAGAAAGCCGGTATTACCCTCAAGCATAAAAATGCCAGCCTGCGTGTGCAGTACAGCTATTCAAGTAAACAATATAATGATGCCTTGAATACCGTTTCCAGCGCCAATGGTGTAACGGGTTTGATACCATCTTATCATGTATGGGATGCTACGTTTAGCTGGCAGTTTTTGCGCAGCTACCGCATCAGTGCCGGTATTAATAATTTTACGAACGAGCATTACTTCAACCGCCGCATTACCATGTATCCCGGTCCCGGCATTTTACCTGCCGATGGCAGAACGGGGTATGTTTCATTTGCCGTTAAGCTGTAAGGTTTGGGATGAGGGATTGAACAATTATTTGGCGGCATGCAACTGTATCTGGCTGCCTTCGGTTGTCAGGTTGTTATCTACAATCCGGTTGTTGTATTGCTGTATAATTGCCCTTATTTTAGTGGTTAAAGCCTGCGTTGTATCGGGTAATTGGGAAAGCAGATTGTGCTGCTGCGTAAAGTCTTTTTTGTAGTTATATAAAGCAACCGGCTTGTCGTTCTGATAGAGCAATAAATAATCGCCATAGAAGAGGTTGTAGGCATCGTTAAGATGATTAAAAGCATAAGGTGTGGTATCGTCTTTCAATACGTCGCGGCCAAAAGCAATGTAAGGTTTATTGTAATGCAGATAGCCCAGCACCGTGGGCATAATGTCTATCTGGTTGATGGTTTCCGGTTTGAAAAAAGAGCTGTCATCGCCGGGTTTATAAAAGAAAACCGGAATGGAAAAATAGCCGGGCACCGAGCTGTACTCGGGATAATAAGTTTGCGACGAAGCATGATCTGCCGTTATTACAAACAAGGTATGCTTAAACCAGGGCATGGTTTGCGCTGTATCGAAAAAACGCTTCAATGCATGGTCGGTGTATTGAATGCATTTGTCTTCCGTTAAAGGGCCACCGGTAAACACTTTTTTGTCCTGATCGGGTATGGCAAAAGGATCGTGCGAGGAAAGCGTAAAAACGGTTGTGAAGAAAGGTTGCCGGAACGTGTTCATCTTATGGGCAAAGAACTGAAGAAAGGGTTCATCCCAGATGCCCCAGATGCCATCAAAGTCTTTGTCGTTGTTGTATTCATCCTTGCCAAAATAAGCGTCGAAGCCGATGCTTTTAGAGAAAGCCAGAAAGCCCATGGAACCATTAGGCGCTCCATGGAAAAAAGCGCTGTAATACCCTTTCTCTTTCAAAAGCGAAGGCAGGCTGTTCAGTTTATCGTTGGAGTATTGCGACAGCACAAACGGCACTTTGCCGGAAGGTAGGCTGCAAAGGACAGAAGGCATCGCTTCGATAGATTTTCTGCCATTGGCAAATGAGTATTGGTAAGCGTAGCTTTTGCCAACCAGGGAATCTAAAAATGGAGCATAGCCTTTGTATTTGTTCCCCTTGTTTTTATTATAAACCGAAACAAACTCTTTGGAGAAACTCTCCAGAATGAGGACGACTACGTTATTGTATCTGAACGATGCGGTATCGTGTGGGGAGTGCAAAGGAGTGAATACGGCATTCAACTTAGCTTCATCCTTGAAGTAATTTACTTTATCCACGTTTTCAATATTGGCGGTTCTTATCATGGCGAAAGGCGTATTCAGCACAACATTTACATCGCGCGGATCGTCGCACCATTGAGCTGCATTGCTCAGCGTGATTGGGCGGATGCTGTGGGCAAATCCGCCGCGAACGCCACCCACGAATAACGTCACCAACACGGGCAGCAGCGCCAGGCTGATTCCATAATGCTTCCAGGAGTTTGACAGATTGCGTTTATAATCTATCCTGTCGTACAATTTCTTTAATGCAATAACCATAGCTATCCAAAGCACTACTGCATACCAATATGTAAAGAAAAAATGGATGAATAAACTGCCCAGGTTGCGCTCGTTCCGGAACTGCGAAAAAACAGTAAGTGTAGTTCGTTGAAGCGTGAATTTATAATAAATGAAATCAATGGCGTTGGCAGCCATAGCAATGGCATTGCTAATGATGAAAACCCAGGCAGCTATTTTTTTATACACCTGATGATACCGCAGCGGATGCGGAATGATCATCATGATAATGAATAACAGGTTGGTGTACAAAACAGCTGTCAAATCGAACTGGATGCCGCCCGCCAGCAGTGTCATAAACTCAGTGAAGGATATATGTGGAAAATAAGAGGCATTGAAGAAATAAAATTCGAGACGGCACACCGAATAAAATAAAAGTACAAGAATCAGGTGCAGGATCATTGCCGAATAGATGTTGGTGCAGCAAGTCGCTTCTTTTCTCATCATGACAGGTAAACTAAATATTTCCGTTATTTCATACAGCGGACGACTGATGCAAAAACAGGCGGGCAGTTTAATGAAGCGGTGAGATTATTTTATTCATTCCAACGGACATTGCGCTCTTTATTTTAAGGCCTTTTTATTTCTTTCCTTTCTTTCCTTCATGCGGTAAGAATTACATTTGCCCCAAAACCACAACCATGGCATTTGAGATAGCCGGAAAACTGATTGCTGTTTACAATACGGTTCAACGCTCCGAAACGTTTAAGACCCGCGAGTTTGTGGTTGAAAATGCCGAAGAAAGTAATGGCCGCGTGTTCACCAGCTATGTCAAATTTCAATGCACGCAGGATCGCACTTCGCTGCCCGATAAGTTTAAAATCGGCGACAGCGTGAAAGTGTCGTTCAACATCCGTGGTACTAAGTGGAGCAAAGACGGCAAAGACAATTACATCACCAATCTCGATGCCTGGCGCATAGAGCCTTCGCAGTCTGCCACCGGCAATGCTTACGCCAGCCAGCCGGCCGGAAGTGATGCCAATACCGACTCTGAAGGCGAAGATGATCTTCCCTTTTAATCATTACCAAAAACTATACACTGCTATGAAGCGAGTTTTATTATCTGCTATCGTTCTGTTTTTTTCCGCCGCTGCTTTTTCTCAAAAAGGAGTAGGCACCGAGTTAGGGTTTGGGTTTGATTTCGGCGTGCCGGTGGGCGATTTTGGAATTAAAAGCAATCCCGGCGTTGGTGGCGATGTCAAAATTGGTTACAACTTTACGCCAAACTGGGCAGCAGGCGTTCAGGCAGGCTACATGGCTTTTTTTACAACCAATAAATTAGACGACCAAAACATCGGCACTTTAAGCGATGGTTTCTTTAAAGTGTATGGTCGTTATACAACCCAGGAACGTTTGTACTTCGAGCCGGCAGTGGGTTTTTCCAAGTTCAGCAGCGGGCGTTCAAGAGATGCCGGCGGTGATGGATTTACGTATGCCGGCACGATTGGCTATTATGCCAATGCTGCTAAAACATTTGATTTCAGCGTGCGCTACGAAGCAACTACTAATTCGGAGTCGGTTCGTTTTGTGGGGCTGAGGTTTGGCTACCGGTTGGTATCCGGCCACTCGTTTTAAGTTAACAGGCTTGCACTTGCCTGCATCAAATTGCATGGATAAGCAGATCCTATCCTGTTCTTTTTCGTGCATCCCGCGGGCAATTTATTGTAATGATTTTTTAGGATAAATACCTAACCTCATGCAACAGATCCTTACATTGAAACTGCTTCCGCACGAAGCAGAAAACAGCGATATTGTAAAAGATTATCTTTCGCTCGCCACGGGCAAAACTGCGCAGGATATTACAGGCTATCGCATTCAAAAGAAATCCATTGATGCGCGGGGCAGACAAGCTTTTGTAAACCTTACGGTACAGGCTTTTTTTAACGAGCCGTTTCGCGAGCACTCATTCACGCCTGTTTCTTATCCTGATGTATCGAATGCGAAGCGCAAAGTGGTTGTGGTTGGCGCGGGTCCGGCAGGTTTGTTTGCTGCCTTGCAGTTAATACAACAAGGCATTCAGCCAATTCTTTTAGAGCGGGGCAAAGATGTGCGTTCCCGCCGCCGCGATTTAGCTTCCCTAAACAAAGAAGGCATCATTAATACAGAAAGCAATTATTGTTTTGGCGAAGGGGGTGCCGGCACATACAGCGATGGCAAGCTTTACACGCGCAGCACCAAGCGCGGCAATGTAGATAGCATTCTGCAAACCTTTGTGCAGTTCGGCGCAGAAGAAAAGATATTGTATGAATCGCATCCGCACATTGGCACTAATAAGTTACCGCAAATCATTACCGCGATGCGGAAAGGAATTGAAGACAGCGGCGCTCAGTTTTTGTTCGAAAAAAAAGTAGTTGATTTTATTATACACGACGACGTTATAAAAAGCGTCGTTACAGCAGATGGCAGTGTTTACAACGCTGATGCTTTTATCCTCGCTACCGGTCATTCCGCACGAGATATATTTGAATTATTACACAAAAAAAGCATTGCCATCGAAGCCAAACCCTTTGCGCTTGGTGTTCGAATCGAGCATCCGCAAACGGTGATAGATGCTGCGCAATATCATCAACCGGTGCGCAATGAATTCTTGCCGCCTGCCGCTTACAGTTTAGTTCAGCAAGTGGAGGACAAAGGTGTGTTCTCATTCTGCATGTGTCCCGGTGGCATCATTGCGCCTGCTGCAACAAGTGCAAAAGAGCTGGTGGTGAACGGCTGGAGTCCCAGCAAACGCAACAACCCGTTTGCCAACAGCGGCATGGTTGTAACTACCGAAGTGTCTGATGCCGTTACTCATACCAGGTTTGAAAAGAAGATGAAAGAAAATGGCTGGTCGGCAAACGATCCATTATTGCTCATGCGCTTTCAGCAAATGGTAGAAGAAGATGCTTATGAACAAGGCGGTGGCAAGTATGTAGCGCCTGCCCAGCGTATGATGGATTTTTGCAACAACAAGGTCTCTTCTTCGCTGCCGGTTTGCAGCTATGTGCCTGGTGTGCAAAGCACGCCGTTGCAAACAGTTCTGCCCCGTTTTATTCATACGCGGCTGCAACAGGCTTTTGTTTCTTTTGGCAAAAAAATGCGTGGCTATTATACCAACGAAGCCATTGTGGTAGCTACCGAAAGCCGCACATCCTCACCGGTGCGCATACCGCGCGATAATGAAACCTTGCAGCATGTCCAGGTTAAAAATTTATATCCCTGTGGCGAAGGCGCAGGCTATGCGGGCGGCATTGTAAGTGCTGCGATAGATGGCGAGAGGGTAGCAACGGTAATCGCTGCTGTTCACCTTAGTTAATCTTTGATTTCTTGCTCCCCAATTCAATCACTTCGCAATTCTTAATGTCTTTGCCATCAATAACAAAACGAATCAGAGTCCTCACCTGGTGCCAACCATGCATTCCGGCTGCACCGGGGTTCATGTGCAGACAGGAAAGTTTATCATCGTACATCACTTTTAAAATGTGTGAATGACCGGAAATAAACAGCTTTGGCTGATGAGCAAGGATAGCATCTTTTACGCCGGGTGCATAGCGCCCCGGGTAACCGCCGATGTGCTTCATAAATATTTTTACTTCTTCACAATAGATAACAAGCTGTTCCGGAAATTCGCTTCTTACATCATAGCCATCAATGTTTCCCCACACGCCTTTCAGCGGTTTAAAAGCGCGAAGCTCTTCCGCAATAGCAATGGTTCCAAAATCGCCGGCATGCCAGATTTCATCGCAGTTGGCGAAGTGTTTAAAGACAGCTTCATCTAAGTAATTATGCGTGTCGGAAAGCAAACCAATGCGTGTCATCGGGCAAAGTTGCAGTAAGTGTTCGAGTATTAAAAGACGGGTTTGTGTAAATCAAAAATCAAGGATGATATTGCATTCTTAAATCATTATCATATGTTCATGCCATCATCAGCAAATAGGTTTTACAAACTGTTTTCCGGTTGATCTAAAAGGCTGCTTTGCATTTTCAAAAATGAATCTTCAGCGCTGTTTACACAGAAGGAAACATTAAGTAATAGCTTCCTTTTTCTCATCAGGCGCTCTTCGATGTCGTTTCTTTTTCTTTTGCCACATGTATCGGGTTGCCAAACAGGTAGAAGAATTTTTTCTTTATACCAGCGGCTCCGCGCATGTCTTTCCAGATGTCTATAAATTCGTGAAAGTTGATATAAATAGGATTGCCTTTGTTGTCTATTTTATGATTTAAACCATACGCTACCTGTTCTTCTTCCAACTGGTAAGTACGGAACAAACGATCCCAGAAAATGAATGTTGCGCCATAATTCTTATTGATGTATTTCTCCTGCGATCCATGATGCACTCGATGGTTGGAAGGCGTGGCAAATACATACTCTATCCATCGTGGCATCTTCCGGATGTATTCTGTATGCACCCAGAACTGAAACAAAACGGCAATCTGGTTCGTAACAAAAAACACAATGGGATGAAATCCGACCAATGCTACTGGCAGAAAAAAAATCACCTTTAGATGCTGCACCCAGCTAAGTCGGAATGAAACAGTGAGGTTGTAATCTTCACCACTGTGATGCACTACATGTGTAGCCCACCAGAAGCGCTGTTGGTGCGACACGCGGTGCGACCAGTAGCTAAAAAAATCGAAGATGATATAGCAGGGGATAAGCGTCCACCAGTTTAGCTCCATTCGCCAGGGCAATAAGTTGTAGAGCAGAATGCCACCGCAAAACAAAGCGAACTTAACCAAAAAAGAAATCAAGAGATTGCCAATGCCAACGCAGGTTGAAGCGATGGTTTCTGATTTAGTGTAAATAGATTTGTTTTGCCGGCGCGAAACATACCATTCCAGCAGCACGAAGAAAAACATAAACGGCGCAGCCCAGGCAATAATTTCGGGAGCATCATCACTTAGCTTCTGCGCATGGTCAAAATTGATCCTGGAAGCTCCGAAAAGGCTGCTCATTGTCATCGGTTATGTGTAAGCTTGAATAGGAAAACGGCTGCACCGCACCTTGCGAAAAATGGCAAGTGCTTACGCAAAAAGCCGTCCTGTAAAGCGTTCTGTTTTACGGTACTAAGTTTTTGCGGGAAAGACGAATTACACTTTCAGCTTCGTAAAATCAGAACCGCTGTAAATGCGCGATAAAGCGTTATTCTTAGTCCGGTTCCATTCTTCCATACGTGATTGGGTAATGACGCGCCAAAGATTCTTTGATTTTAAATCTTCAAAATCATTGGCATTGAGAAACATGCCTTGAATGGAATTGCGGGTTCTGAAGTTGATGTTGACGACTTTGGTAAAAGTTTCAGGCGTAAGAAAGTTCTCTATCTGTTCATTTGTCATGCCAATGATTTTGCGGAAGGTAAGGGTTTCGTTCCGGCTGGCGGCATAACTGTAAAGAAGTTTAACAGGAATGGAACGATCCCTCAACCCTACTGTTGCAAATGCAGGCAACATTGGCTATATTCTTGCACCGGCAGCAGCACAGCAAGCAGCACTATGAACGGGCAAAAAACCATCTACGAACCGATGTTATCCGACATCGTTCTCAATGCACATACCATTTCAAAAGAGTATGCGCAAAAGATATTCGACTACTTTACAAATAACTCTCTTTTTAAATGGAGTGATGCCAACAACGACTGCGAAGACCGCGCAAACGCTATCTGTCTTTTGCTTACCGAATGGAAGATTCCCAACTACAAGGGCTGGGTGTTTGGCGGCGCTTATTTAAAGCGGCAGGAAGGTAGCCTTGTAAATCTTTGGAACTACCATGTAGCGGCTGCTGTGCCGGTAATGGAAAATGGTGAAGTTGCTTTTTACATCATAGACCCGGCTACTTCGCAACAGTTGGAACACATTGCTACTTGGGCCGAAAAAGTAACGCATGTTGCCTGTAGCTATTATGTAATCAAAGACAGCAGCTATTATATCTTTCCGCCTTATAAACTGTTTCGCGATAACTGGTACCGGCAAAACAAACAGAACCTTAAGTGGACAATCCAGGGGCTTGCCGGCATCAACGGTGTATCGAAGAGCGGGCAGGCGGCGCTGGTCTTCAACAAGCAACGCATCCGCAATGCAGCGAGAAAGTTTGCCCGGTTGAAATCGGGAAAGCCGGAAGTGCTGTAGGAAAGATAGCTGAGTGGTGTTCGTCATCGCAGTTGCAGCCAACATCGGGAACTGTGCCTTACTCAAATTTAAAGGCTGCTTTATGCGGAACCTGATGATTATGGTTTAAGCATGTTACTGTTTGCAAACATCTCTTATTACAATAATATCATTACAATACAATCATCGCATTCCGCATAAAGTCCTCGTAAGAACACTCATTTATAAACAAATATTGGGGGCATCCCGGTGAATCGGGACAAGACTTGCGGAATGACATACAACACATCATACAATATGTATCCTAGCCCAATCCAATAATGTTCTGATAAATCAATCCTCATTAGTGTCTCTCAATTCAGGCTTCGCCATCTTCATGTCTCTTGTGTTTTTCTGAACGGCGATAGCAGCAAACAAACTCAATGTAAATGCCATGGCATAGAAGCCTTTCTCTGCTCGCGCCAGTTCCGCATTCCACAAGCCCACTGTGATTAAAAGAATGGATAAGATAGTGGCAAACCAAGCAATGCCATAATACAAAGCCGTAACCGGCACGCCTTCTAACTGGTCGCGTACTGCTTTCTGCACGGAGATAACAGCAAACAACCCGAACATTAACACGGTGAAATAATAACCCTTTTCATTCAGTTGCATATTGGCATTCCATAAACCGATGAGGAATGCAGTGGTGCCAATTAATAATGCTGCCCACGATGCGGCAATGAAAGCATTAGACGGCTGAAGCAATGGTTTCTGTTTCATACAATTTATTTTATGAAGCAAAACTATCAGCCGCCGCCAGCCAGCTGTTTGATAGATGTCAAAAAGGGAGAATGAAGATGTTAAAGGCGGCTGCGCACGCGGCTCAGGGTTTCGGGTGAGATGCCAAGATAAGAGGCGATATAGCCCAGCGGCACCCGCTCTATGATGTGCGGCGATTGATGCAGGAGGTTTTCATAGCGTTCTTTAGCCGATTTAAACTGTGCGTTCACAAAGCGCTCTTCCAGTTTTATGTAATAGCTTTCATAAGCCATGCGCACGACTCTTTCAATTTCATGATGCTGGTTGCACAAGTGGTTCATCTTTTCTTTTGAAAGACTCCAGAGCACACAGCCTTCCAGCAGTTGTATGTTCTCTACTGCAGGCTGACCGGTGGTGAAGCTGTAGAAAGAAGTGACGAAGTGATTTTCAAAGCCAAACCAGTGCGTAATCTCTTTGTCTTCGGCGTTATAATACCCTCGCAACGCACCCCGCTCTAAGAAGTATAGCTGCGTGCACACCTGGCCTCGCTTCACTAAGTGTTTATCCTTCGACAGCACCACTTCCTGAAAGCTGTCGCTGATGGCTTGCTGCGCATCTGTTGAAAGTGGATAATAGGTAGTAATGTGTCTTAGTAAATATTGCATCGTGCATATTTACTCAATAAAATGAAACAATGAAAATCCTTAATTCTTTAAAAGCAGCGACACGCTTATCCATTGTATTTGTGGCGCACTTTGTTTGAGAAGTAAAATTAAAAAGCATTTACTTACACTGCTACAAATTCACCTTTAAGGGCGAAGAGCTTTATTCACTCCGCAAGCTTTTTACCGGGTTCGCTACCGCTGCTTTGATGGCCTGAAAACTGATGGTAGTAGCTGCAATAAACAAGGATATAAAAAGAGCTATAACAAAATATCCAACATTCAAATCAATGCGGTTGGCAAAGGTTTGCAGCCAGGTATTCATCGCCCAATAACCCACCGGCGCTGCCACGGCAAAAGCAATCAATACCAGCCAGGTAAACTCTTTTGAAAAGAGGTAGACAATCGTGTTTACAGAAGCGCCGAGTACTTTGCGGATACCGATTTCTTTTTGCCGTTGTAGGGCTAAGAAAGAAACCAATCCATACAATCCCATGCAGCCGATAACAATAGACAACACCACAAAAACCTTGAAGCCCTGATACATGATGTCTTCCATTATGTAAAACGAATTGCGTTGGATGTAATCGTCCAGAGTCATGGATTTATAGATGTCATCGGGATACAGTTTTTCCCAGCTCTGCCTGATAAAATCAAGCGTCTCGGGTGTGCGCGTTGTATTCATGCGGATGCTTGCCATGCCAATCCAGTTGCTGCTGTTGAACAACAGGCAGGGTGCCACTTCTCTTTGCAGTGATACATTATGAAAGTCATCGGTTACGCCAACAATTGTTGCCTGTTCTTTATCATCTACTTGTATAGTTTGTCCGAGAGCGGCGGCCGGCGTTTTGAAACCGAGGGAAGCCGCCGCTTTTTTATTCAGCAACGCGTTATAGTGCCTCATGCTGTCGGTAACAAATACGCGGTCCGATTCACGCAGGTCTCTTCCTGCAACAATGGGTATTTTAAATGTAGAAAGATAATTCGCATCTACCCATTTTCTTTCGCTGTTAATGTTGTCTGAAGAAGGCCATTGTGGCAAACGGATATTACTAAAACCATTACTGGCAGCCATGGGCGGACCCGAGCTGAACGTAACCTCACTTACCTCCGGGTGGCTCATCAGTTCGTTGCGAAACAAGGCAAGCTTTTGTTCATCTCCGCTGGTCATTTCTACCGTTATCACACCCTCTTTCTGATAACCGGTTTTCTGACTATAAAAATATTTGGTTTGCGTTGCCACAACGATGGTTCCGATAATCAGCAACTGCGTTACCATAAACTGTGTTACCATCAAGCCTTTGCGAAGGGAAAAGCGGTTGGCAAAGCCGGTGTGATACGCTTGTATCGTGCTTTTTAATGCCTGGATAGGACGAAAAGCCGCCATGATTTTAGCCGGGTAAAAGCCCGCAAAAAAGGTAATCACAACCGCTAGTAACAAGAGAAAAAGAATGATAGAAGCGTCTATGTGTAGGTTCAGTTCTACAATAAAAAGAAGATAATTATTGAACTGAATGAGGAACCAGTTTGCCAGCAACACACCAATGCCTGATGCCATTACTATCAGCACAAATGTCTCTGCCATAAACCGCATAATCAGTTGCCAGTTGCGGCTTCCGAGTGTTTTGCGGATGCCTACTTCTTTCGCGCGCTGCAATGATTGTGCAGTAGCGAGATTAATAAAATTGATACACGCAGTGAGCAACACCACAATGCCCATGGTAATAAAAGCAATCAGCAACACGGAAGGCATCACATAGTACGTTCCGCCATACAATTCATCTGTATGCACCTGCAGCAAGGGCTGTGCATGAAAGGTGGTTGCCCTGGCGTCATCCTTATCTAAGTATTTATTTTTAAATGGAATCAATGCTTTTTCAAACTGTGCCCGGCTGTAGTTTTCGGGCAACGTAACAAAGGCATAGCTCTCGCTCCAGAAGTTCTTCCAATCCTGCATTACTCTTTCATTACTTTTCGCAAAATTGGCATATGAAATCAGGAGGTGGCAGGCGATATTGCTGTTGCGTGGCATGTCTTCCATGATGGCTGAAATGCGATAAGGGCTTTTATTAACTATAATGGTTTTGCCAATCAGCTGGTCATATTGATCGCTGTATTTTTTACCAAAGAAATTATCAGCTAAGGTTCGCGACAGCACTACTTCATCTGGCGAGGACAATAGTTTGTTTTTACTGCCTGCCAGCAATGGAAAGTCGAATGTTTTAAAGAAATCGCCATCTGCATAGGTCATCTGTTTGTCCTCAAACTTCTTTGCATTGCCCGCTGCATCCTTAACCTGCACCACTACATGGTTGCCGGTATAGAGTTGTGTTATCGTTTCTAACTGCGGAAAATCAGCGCGCAACGCCGTGGCTAATGGAAAAGACGCTGAGCCTCCATACTCCATTCCCTGCGAGGTTTTTGTATCGTGCACCACGCGATAAATGCGGTCAGCTTTCGCATGAAAAGCATCAAATGTTTCTTCATGTTTGATGAACACATAAATGGCAATGCAACAAGCAATGCTTACCGATAAACCAATGATGTTGATGATTGAGTTTACTTTATTGCGCAGCAGATTGCGAATGGTAGTAATGAAATAATTCTTAAACATATATTGCCCCAGCCCCTAAAAGGGAGTTTGTAGCAGCGTAAATAAATTTGACTGCATAATGGTTTGAAAAAAGGTAATCTATAACACAAGCCTGTTCCATGCTCCCCTTCGGGGGCTGAGGGCTTTATTCGCTCCGCAAGCTCTTTACGGGATTCACGATGGCTGCCTGCACGGCTTTGTAGCCTACCGTTATCCATGCAATGAGCACAGAAGCCAGGACCGCAATGAAGAACACAGAAATACCCAAGCTGATTTTATAAGCAAAGTTTTGCAGCCATTGATGACTGATGTACCAAGCTACCGGTGCTGCAATGAGGAAAGCCACAAGGATAAGAACCGTAAATTCTTTTGAAAAAATATACACAATGTTGGCAATGCCGGCGCCCAACACTTTGCGGATGCCTACTTCTTTTGTCTTTTGCACCGCCATAAAAGAAACCAGACCATACAAGCCAAGGCAGGAAATAAAAATGGCTAAGCCCGCAAAGATTTTATAGAGCAGTGACAACTGGTTTTCCTGCTGGTAGAAGTTGTTGATGCTGTCTTCGAAAAACTTTGCATTGTAGGCATATTCGGGGAAGGTTTGGTTCCAGAGATGCTCGATGTCCGTTTGGGCAGCCGTTAAGTTTTTCGTGCGCAACTTCACGGCAACATTGTAAGAATAATTCTTTGTAGATGCGATGAGCAATGGCCGGGTTTGCTCGCGCAGGGAAGTGGTTTTAAAATCTTTTACCACACCTACTATCGTGTTCCATCTGCCGCCACCAAGGCGTATTACATTGCCCACCACAGCTGTTGGTTTTTGAGGGCTAAGCCGCTTCGCGAGTTCTTCATTCAGGAGCACTTCATTCATTGTGTCGCCGGGCATATAATTGCGGCCTGCCAGCAACTGCATGCCATAGGTTTTTAAATAATCGGCATCGCCAAACTTTAGGTATAACTGGTAGTTTTCATCTTCCTTGTGGTTGTAAGCAAAATTGGTGGACCAGCCATTGTCGGAAGAGGGCATATCGCTGTTGAGCGAAACACTTTGCACGCCCGGCACCGAAAGCAGCGCCTGCTTGAAGGACGACAGCCGAGCAATGCTGGCGCTGTCGGCATTATCAGTGAGCACCAGCACGGCGTCTTTATTAAAACCCAAATCGGCTTTGTTGATAAAATTCATCTGGCTGATGGCAACAATGGTAGCGATAATCAACACCTGAGAGATGGCAAACTGCGCGACCACCAAGCCTCTGCGAAGTGTGATGCTGCCACTCTTTGCCGTGCTCATTTTATTGCGCAGCGCCGTAATGGGATTGAAGCCCGACAACACGAACGCAGGATATAAACCTGCCAGTAATGTTACCGCCACCGCAATGCCCGCGAGCATCAACAAAGAGGAAGTCGTGAAGAGGCTGAGATTTTCCTCGATGGAAGCAATGTGCTTTACGTAGGGCAAAGCCAGGTACACGACTGCAACAGCAATGAGAACAGCAATGCCGGTGAGCAATGCTGTTTCGCCCATCATCTGCTGAAAGAGGCTGCTGCGGTTGCCGCCCAGCACTTTGCGGATGCCTACTTCGCGGCTGCGGTTGACCGCCTGTGCGGTGGACAGATTGATGAAGTTGATACACGCCATCACCATGATGACAACGCCTATCAACGTGAGCGTCCACAGCGTTGACCAACTTATGCCAGGCGTGCCAAAGAGCTCGAACCTTGTATCGTAATGAAGGTCGGAGAGGGGTTGCAGGAAGTTTGTTTTCTTGTTGGTTTTACTGGTGTAGTGTTCTTTGCTAAAAGTGAGTAACCGTTTGTCTATTGTTTGGGCTGAAACATTTTGCGGCAGCAGGGCATAGATCTGGTGATTGCTGCTGGTGCTGCCCCAGTCTTCGTTGTAGTTGTAAAGGCTGCCATTGGCTTTTAAAGAAGGGAACGAAATGAGCACTTTAAGAGGCAGGTCTGTGTTCGCTGGTGCATCGTCCAGAATGCCGTTTACTTTGGCGGTGATGGTGTTGTCTATCACTAAAGTTTTGCCTACTGCCTTCTTCCAATCGCCAAAGTATTTGGTGGCTTCCTCTTTACTTAATACCAGGCTGTTGGGCTCGCCCAAATTCTTCTTATCCCCTGCGAGCCAAGTGTAGCTGCTGAAGACATCGAAAAACTGGGGCTCGCAAAAGAAAACGCCTTTGTCTTCAATATACTTTTGGCTGCTCTCTGCTGAGGCGCCGGGCACGGTGACCTGGCTGCCATAAGTGGCGTTGATGGCGGCAAACTTTATATCGGGCATATCGGCACGCAAGGCGGGCAGGGCGGCATAGGGAATGCCGGGGTTGTAACTGGTGCCATCTGAGAAATCAATGGCGGTAACGATATGGTAAATGTTGTTGTAGTTCTTTTGAAACTTGTCGTAACTGGTTTCGTAGCGAACGATGATGAACAGCAACAAACTGGCGGCGATACCGATGGACAAGCCAGCTACGTTGATGACTGTAAATACTTTGTTCCGTTTGAGGTTGCGCCACGCAATGATGAGATAGTTCTTTAGCATAGATGAAATGATGAGTGGTGAAAGGTGAGCGATGAGACGTGAGTAGTGAACGGGGTTATTCAACTTGTCGTTTTTTAAAACCTTTTGCTCCTTCTAACTCACATCTCACCACTTGTTTTCTGCCTTTCACTCTTGTTTTTCAATGGATGTGCCAAGGGCTGGAAGCTTTATCTACACTGCTTTTCAGCGTAGCGAAATAAAAAAGGTGTTCGATAATGAACACCTGTTGTACGGTTATAAAGGCACCCAGCCCCTCCGCCTCCTAAAGGGGAAACCTGAGCTGCGTGGCATTGAGCGGATGATCAAGCAATGAGTCGTTAGGCATCATTGTCGTTGACAATTTTTGTGAATTCAGCCTGACACTTCCTGTAACCCTTGGCGTAATCAACCTCTTTTTTGACGCTATTATACCTTGTTTATTTTGTAGTTGAGCTGTAGGTTTGAATTCTAAAAATCAATTTAATAACTATGGCACTAATCAATCCTCACATTAACTTCAACGGAAATGCCGAAGAAGCGTTTACGTTTTACAAATCAGTATTTGGCGGAGAGTTTACAAAAGTTATGCGTTTCAAAGACCTTGCAAGTTCTGAATTCCCGGTAGCAGAAAAAGAAGAAAATAAAATTATGCATATTGCTTTGCCTATCGGGAAAAGTAATATGTTGATGGGAAATGATGTTCCGGAAAGCATGGGGCGAACAAACGAAAATGAGAACAGAAGTAAAATTTCAATTAGTGCAGAAAGCAAAGAAGAAGCCGAAAGGTTATTTAATGGACTTTCAGCAGGCGGACAAATTGAAATGCCTGTAGCAGACAGTCCTTGGGGTTCTTACTTTGGAATGTTTCGAGACAAATATGGTATTGAATGGATGGTTGACTTTGACCCAACATATAATGGAAAAGTATAAGTAGGAACAACGAACGCTTACGCTTGTGTCTATAAAATTTTTCGCCCCTGTTTGTATTTTTCACCAACAGGAATTGTATTAAATATGTTCGTTTGTAAAGAACAACAACGAAGGCAAGAAATCTAAAAAAGAAGTAAACTGGTATTATATTCATTTCTAACTACCGCTAACAGGATGCTTGCTGTTATAGCGGCTGACGAAACAACGAACTTTGCTCTTAGCCGGCTGGATGCTGTTGATGGCCATTATGCGAGTACTTAAAATCATACGACTCCTCCGGACTTTTTATAGCAACTTTCTGTTGGCGTCTGTTGTTATCACAGCTTGCTGTCTTAAAATATTCTGGACCTATGGTGTCAGCAGTTTTTTTGAACTGTTTTGGTTTAAAGCTGCAACACTTGGACTGACTTACTATTTTATAAACAGCTATAAGAAGAACGAGTATTTTTACTATCAAAATTTAGGTGTTTCCAAAACTTTGCTTTGGACTGTTACCTTCACTTTTGACTTTGCTTTGTTTCTGTTTCTTCTTGTTTTGACTTATCATTTACAATGAAGCATGTATTAGAGGTAGATAGCGTTCAGCTCCAATTTGACAAAAGAAAAATATTGTCAAGCATTTATCTGAAATGCGAAACCGGAAAGATAACTGGACTGTTGGGGAAAAATGGGCAAGGAAAGTCTTGCCTAATGAAAATTATTTATGGCAATCTGCGGTGCGAAAAGTCTGTTCGGTTTAACGGTATCTCTGTTTCTGAAGCTTTTAAACAATCTGATCTATTGCTGTATTTGCCACAATTTGCTTTTATTCCAACCTCGCTTTCGCTTCGCCGGATATTTAAGGATTTCGGTATAGACTATAGTGGTTTTCAGAATCGGTTTCCTGAGTTTGCATCGAGGTATCACTCTTCTATTAATCATCTTTCAGGCGGCGAACGCAGATTAATTGAACTATATGTAATTGTAAAGTCTGCATCTCAGTTTGCTATGTTAGACGAGCCTTTTACTCACTTAAACCCTTTGCAGATTGAAAAGGTAAAAGCACTACTTGCTGAAGAGAAAATAAATAAAGGGTTACTCATTACTGACCATATGTATAGGCACATTATTGACATTTGTGACGATTTTTATGTGCTGACAAATGGAAAGACATACTTAACGACAAGCTTGCGAGATCTAGAGACACATGGTTATGCCAGGCTTGACGGCGAGTAATAATTCTTGCCCCTGTTGGTGTTCTTCACCAACGAAAGCAAGAACGACACGCGACCCTTACGTGGTAAAGAATATTATTTAGGCTCTGTTTCAGTGGCTGTGAAAGGCGCATCTTTGACTGGTGATTCTTCCTCTTTATCTTCCTCGTTGAGCGATTTGAGGTAGCTATGTTTGAGATGGTCATAGAAAGAATGTTTATCAATAATGATAGCGGACATGCTGGCTATCATGCCTGCCAGCATAAGATAGAAGATAACACTGTGTCGGTCGGTCATCTCGAGCACCAGGATAGCCGATGTGAAGGGGGTGCGTGTGACGCCGGTGAGAAAGCCTACCATGCCTGCAAGGATGAGCAGATTGGTGTCTGTATCGGTTAGATGCAGCCACTGCGATAACAAAGCGCCGATGCTGGCACCGGATGCCAGTGCGGGTGCAAACACACCACCTGCTGCGCCCGTGGTGAAGGAGGTAATGGAACCGGCGATGCGCAGAAGCGGCATGTACCAATGCTGATATTTGTTGCTGTCAAACAACAAATCGTTCATGAGGTCTTTGCCCGAGCCTGCTGCTTTCTGATTGATGAATGCGAACAATACAATTACCAGTGCGGCGGCTGCCACATACAGGTAGTTCTGACTTCGGGTAAAGCCCCTCTTCCATTGTAAAATGCGCAACATAACTGCGCACATGGTGCTACCCAGTAAGCCGGTAATAACCGCCACCAGCAACACGCCGCTGAAAATATAAATACTGAGGTTGCTTACATTTGGATAGCCCAGATAAAGATACGGCCCGAGGAAGCCCTGGGCAGTGAGACCTGCAATGATAACTGCCGAGAAGATGGCGGTGCGATAGTAGCGGATGTGGGTATTGGTGAGTTCTTCGACAGCAAACACGATACCGCCCAGCGGCGTGTTGAAAGCTGCCGCCAAGCCCGCTGCGGCGCCTGTCATAATCATCGTTCGCTTTGAAATTTTTGGCCAGCTTTCGGGAATCCACTGATTGATTTTTTTGAACACGGAGCCTGCAATTTGTATCGTAGGTCCTTCACGCCCGATGACGGCTCCGCCTAATATCATTAATAGGCTCGAGCCTATTTTTACCAGCATTACCCGGATGCCAACCAGCCGGGTGAGCTTTTTCTCTGAAGCGGTAGACGGCAGTTCAAGCGCTGCCATTACCTGTGGTATGCCACTGCCCCTTGCATACTGCGCATATTTGTCGACCAGGAAGTAAGCGAGTATAAAAGTGAGGGGCGCTAAGACAAGTATCCACGCTATACCCAAATGCACAACATAATTATACAGGACCTCGGTTTGGGCAAACAATTTAGCATACAAGACGGCTATAAGTCCCGTGACCAATGAGGCAAGCCAGAAGGGAAGGGCCTGCAGAACATTCGATCTTAGCTTCTCTTTTTTGATACGATTGAAAAGGTTGGCTGCTACCTTGTTTTTCCAGTTTATGCTTTTCATCCGCCCACTTTCTTTCAGACAAAAGTATTTCTCACCTGCGGTATTTGCTATGAAGTGTTTTGTTAGCGGATAATTATAGTGTCCTTATTTGCGCGAGCGATAACAGCGTGGATAAGCAAAATAATAGGAGGAGTATAAAAAAGCAATTAGCACTTTGATATAATTTAATTGGAGCATTCTTTTTACAGAGGATAAGGCGACACGATAACAACCCTTCCAACCAAACAGAAACGCTCTCATTCCCGCATCCACTTATTCTTATACGCCAACTGCATCATCTGCGCTTTGGAGGTAATATGCAGCTTCGCGTAAATATTTGCCACGTGCTTGCGCACCGTATGCACGCTCAAATCAAGCTCCGAAGCCACTCGCTTGGCATCCCAGCCATGCGTGGTGAAGTTGAGAATTTCACGCTCGCGTGCCGACAACAACTCGTGCGCCGTCTCGCCTTTGACAGTATCACTCTTAGTGGTAGTTACCTGCGCGTGTGCCAGCAGGTGAATGGCTTTGCGCGCAATGCCGGGGCTCATGGGTGCACCGCCAAACTGCATCACACTGGTAATGGCATCGGCAATAGACAGTGCACCTTCATCTTTTAATAAGTAACCGTTGGCGCCGGCTTTAATAGCTTCAAATAATTTGTCATCGTCATCAAATACCGTAAGCACAATGCATACAATCTGTGGATATAACGCTTTGGAAAGCGAGATGGTAGTGATGCCATCCATGAGAGGCATTTCAAGGTCTATAAAAGCAATGTCGGGAAAGCGATGATGCGGCAAGCCTTTCAGCTGTTCTAAGTAATCGCTTCCATCAGTTGCCAGCAATACCAGTTCGGTCTCGCGCAGCAGCCTGATTTTGTCGGCAAATGATTGCCGGTTAATGGCCTTGTCATCGGCAAAAGCGACTTTGGTTGTCATTGTTCAAATATGATGGCGGGGGCGCAAATGGTCAATAATTAGTTTGTATTACGAAGCTGCACGCGGCAGCCGACCGGGTTGCTGTTAGCGATGGCAATCTCCCAGCCAATATCGGCAGCCCTTGCTTTCATGTTCCTGATGCCATCGCCATACTGAAGCTGCGCGGGAAGACCGCTCCCATTGTCTTCTACTGTAATGGTAACCGGCGAGCAACTGCTGATGTTAATTTGCACCGACGAGCAGCCGCTGTGCCGGATGGCATTGTGAACCGCCTCCTGCACAATGCGCAACACATGCAGTGCGGTAATGGAAGGCAGCGTGGTGTTGTCTTCAATGGTTTCATCTACATCAAAGGTAATGTCGGGGTAAGCCGGCTGTAGCTTTTGAACGTAGTTCTTGATTCGATCGCTTAGCATAATCACCGTCTGGTTTTCTTTGTTCAGCGCCCATATCGAATCGCGCAACTGGATGATGATCTCGCGCGCCGATTCTTTCAGCCGTTGAAGTGTGCCGGGATCAGAGGTTTTGGCTCCGTATAAAATCTCGTCTACATTGGCGCTGATAGCAGAGGCATAGGCGCCGATGTTATCGTGCAGGTCGCGACTGATGCGCTCGCGCTCTGCCAGCACTTGCTGGCGGATGAGCAGCATCTGCAACTGGGTTTTGTATTTGCGCTGATACAAAGCGCGCACAAAGAGCAGGATCAGCGATACAACAAGAAGAAAGGCAAAGAGGTAGAACCACCAGGTTTCCCAGAACGGCGGGGCAATGGCAATGGTGCGGCTGATGAGCAGTGAAGGGAAGTTAACCAACCTTGCGCGGAAGGTATAGGTGCCCGGCGCCAGGTGATAAGAGATATTTACCGGGTTGTTGGTTGTTGTCCATGTCTTATCAAACCCTTCCATTTTATATTCATACGTATAATCAGATGCAGGGTAGATGCCAAAAGCTGCCAGCGAAAAGCTCAGTTTGCTTTGGTTGTGTCTCAGGTGGTAATCATACTGGTTCCATGCCGCAGAGTCGGAGCGCAAAGGCTTATCGTTAACATCGGTTTGGTAGATGATGAGCGAGGGATGATCATTCTCCACCGTAATGTCGGATGGATAAAATGCCGTAACCCCATTTACACCGCCGAAGTAGAGCTTTCCCTTAGCTGTTTTTGCTGTGGCTGCGGAGTTAAATTCATTCTCCTGCAAACCTCTTTCTTTTGTATAGTTCTTTAAGACGCCGCTCACGCGAATGGCACTCAAACCAAGATTGGTGGCGGCATACACTGTTTTGTTATCCTTATCGGTCAGCATCGAGTAAATACAATCGTTCAGCAGCCCATTGGCTACCGTAAATGTGTTGACGAGCCGGTTGTTTCTATTGTAAACAAACAAGCCTTTATCGGTGCCTACCCAAACATTGTTCGCTGCATCTGACGTGAGGCACCGAACCTGGTATTTGCCCGGCGTGAGGATCGTATCCATTCTGCCATTAGCATGTTTGCCATACACTGTTCCCATCGAGTTGCCCACCCACAGGCAGTTGTCATTTGTATTCAGATGAAAACAGTATAGCTGCTTGCCGGGATCTTGCAGCAGGATGTGGGAATGCATCGTTCCATTGTGGTCAAAGTGCGCCTGTATTACATCGCCGCGCGTCATAAACAGAACGGTGCGGTCATCTGCCTGCTGTACATTGTTGGTCCAGCTAATGCTATGTGTGTTCAGCCTCCGTTCCTCTTCGGCCGATAAACTGACCTGCGTAAATTTTTTTTGCGACAGGCGAAGAATATATAAGCCCTGTTCAATGGTGGTAATAAAATATTCATCAGGACCCAGCTTCTCTATGCCGGCAATGTCTTTCACCCTGCTGGTCATCAGCGGCTCTTTCCATAATGGGTTGCCAAGCGTGTCGTACAACTGCAGACCGCCGGAATACTGACCCACCAGCACAAGGTGTGCTTCCTCATCTTCAAACACGCTCTTGGTATAGTTGGTGGTGTTGGGATAGGCAAAATACCGGAAAGGGATGGTGTAGTTGAGGATAAGCTTGATTTCATTGGTAGCCAATACCCACAGCCTGCCGAACCTGTCTTCATAAAAAGCCTTCATGCCGCCGACCGGCAGCAGCGGCTGGCTGTTGAGGGTAGTAATTTCACTTACCCTGCTGCAGGTAGAATCGATAAAAAGCAGGTGCTGGTCAAAGCTTGCCAGCACACCATCCCGGAATGTATGTATAGAGGACAGGAACCGGGATGTGGACGCAAAATGGTTTACCTCGGTATAAACACCGTTTTTCTCTGCACACACAACAATGCCGTTTTGGTGAAGCAGGTACAATCTTGTTTCGGTAGCCGAAAACTTAGACAGCCCATCTGCCTTCACCGGCAGCGGCGAAAAGTGGTAACTTTCTTTATTGAATAAAAGCACGGTATTCTGCTTTGTTAGCAGGAAAAGGGAATGGCTGTTGCCATCACCGCAGAAGGTGCCTGCCATCGGGCAGGAAGTAGCGTTCGGGTAAGAAAATTCTTTTATCAACCTGCCTTCCGGCGAGTAAAGCGAAAGCCCTTTTTCCCGGGCACACCAAATGCCTTCCTTTGTCTCGTTAAACGGGCGCAGAACCGGCTCTGTAGTGGAAGAAGGCAAACGGATGATGAGCGTAAAGCTGTCTATAAACGGGTTGTATTGCAGAATGCCATCCTTGCATGTCATCCAGATAAAATGCTGCCGGGTCTGAAAAAAATAAAGCTGGTAATCAATGTTAAACTGCCGCCCGTCCACCACCGGTTGCACTGTTTCCAGCCGGTAGCCGTTGTAGCGCTGCAAAGCTGTTTTGGCAGCCACCCACGTAAAGCCGAACGTGTCTGTAATGATATCGCCCACGGTATTGTTTTGTAGCCCGTCTTCAATATTGAGCGTCTTGATTACATAGCGTTTGTGGTTGGAAGGAAACAGAAGCGGCTGGCTGGCTGCCGACTGAACGAACAGAAGAAACAAGACAATGGCGAAGACGGATATATTCCTTCTTACCCTGATGGCAAGGGCAGAAAACGGAGAAGTGTTTTGGTATATAAATGCAGTTGTAAACAAGCCCTATAAATTCTTAAACACGTTGTAATTCAACGGCTAATTTACAACTTAAACAACAAGTCAATCTTTTCTCTGTTAATGAGTGTTCATCATCTGTCTTTATTCAGCCTCAATCCTTTTTTGCAAAGGAACCTTGTACAACAAATTAAGCAATATTTTTCAAGCTGCTTATAACTTTGTTTACGATGATCTGAAGCTGTTTTTTACTCACTTCGCAAACTTTTCACCGGGTTCGCAATGGCCGCTTTGATAGATTGAAAACTCACTGTTAATAGTGCAATAACCATTGCAACAATGGCTGCGATCAGATATACCCACCAGCTTATATCGGTGCGATAAGCAAAACCTTGCAACCATTTATTCATTGCCCAATTAGATAAGGGAAATGCAATAAGACATGCAATGAGCACCAGTTTTAAAAACTCTTTCGAAAGCATATTGGTTACCTGCATTACACTGGCTCCAAGTACTTTTCGGATACCTATTTCTTTGGTGCGTTGTTGCGCCGTGAACATAGCAAGACCAAATAAACCAAGACAGGCAACGAATATGGTAAGCCCTGCAAACAAGCCCAGTATGGTTCCTGTTTTTTGCTCTGTTTTATAAGTGTTAATAAAGCGTTCATCTAAAAAAGAATAAGACATGGCATCTTCAGCGCCGAGTAATTTCCATTTTTTTGAAAGCGATGAGGTTAATAAGGCTGCATCTTTCGTCTTAAATTTTGCAATGAAAGTAGAAGAGTTTTTTGCAAGTGACATTACCAATGGTGAGATACTTTCGTGGAGGGACCGGAAATTAAAATCATGTACAACACCCACTACATGATACGAAATTTTGTTTCCTTGGTTATCTGTATGAAGAATTGTATTTCCAACTACTTTGTTATTCCATCCAAATGCTTTTGCAGCCGCTTCATTTAAGATAACTGCCGACGAATCTGAATTGAAATCTTTAGAAAAACTTCTGCCTGCAATCATTTTAATACCCAGAGTGTTGATATAATTTTCATCCACATCGTAGCGCAGTGTTTTTACCAGATGGTCAGGGTTTTGTTCGGATGATACAAAGAAATTATTATTGTCGCTTGGGCCAGCGGGCAGATAACCTGAGCGGCTAACGCTTTCTATTCGCGGATCAGTTGCAAGTTCGTTATAAAATGCCTGCTGGTTGTTGCCAAGCGCCCATGTGTCTGGAATAATCAATACTTGGTCTTTATTATAGCCTACATCTTTGTGCTGCATGTAAGCAAGCTGTTTAAATACCACGGTTGTGCTTACGATAAGAATAAGAGAAATAAAAAACTGAAACACAACCAAACTGCTTCTTAACCCCACACTTTTTTTGCCTGATACCAATTTTCCTTTTAGTACAGCAGCGGGTTTGTATGAAGAAAGATAGAATGCGGGATAAGCACCTGCCAGCAGTCCTGTGAACAAAACAAATAACACCAAACCTGGAATCAATAATGGATGTTCTGAAAAACTAAAACTGAGACTCTGATTCGCAAGCTGATTGAAAGCGGGCAAAGCAAGAAAGATGAAAACAATGGCAAGCAGCAAAGCAAAAGTTGCAATAATGAGAGACTCGAGCAAAAACTGTTTTATCAATTCTATTTTTAATGAACCCAACACTTTTCGTATGCCGACTTCTCTCGACCGTTTGGTGGCACCGGCGGTAGAAAGATTCATAAAATTGATACAGGCTATCAGCAGCATAAACACAGCAATGGCTGAAAAAATGTAGACGTTTTTTATGTCGCCCGACTCACTAAGCAAATTTGGATATTCTGCATCGAGGTGAATAGCAGTTATTGGCTCTAAATGCAGGCTTAAATCATTTCCACTTTTCCTGAAGTCGGCTAAGGACTGACCCATTGCCTGCAACATCTGCGGACCTATGTATCTCTCAACTACCTGGGGCAATTTGGCTTCCAGCTTTTTATAATCATAATGTTCGGCAAGCACGATATAAGTAAAGAAATTAGAACTCATCCAGGTGGGTTCACTCGCCTCCGGTAAGCTTGCCATTGAAGCAAAAAGATCAAAATGAAAATTTGCGTTCACAGGCACTTTATCAATCAGACCTGTTACTTTATAGGTTCCGTTTTTAGTGTCTTTAAAGCTTATGATTTTGCCTACCGGGTTTTCGTTGCCAAAGTATTTTTTCGACACTGCTTTTGTAATTATAACCGTGTTAGGTTGCAGTAAAGCCGTCTTTGCATCTCCTTCAATCAACGGCAGTGTAAATACCTGGAAGAAATTTGAGTCAACAAAAGCAAAAGCATCACCTGTAAACGTCTTATTGTCATAGATGAGTTTTGGGGTACCGTAATTCCGCAAACGGGTGGCCGCTTCTACTTCGGGGAAATCCTTTTTTAATGTCTGTGCAACCGGCGGCATCACCGAAGCCTCGTTCATTTTTTCACCCTGCACATTTCCCCTGAAATAAACCGTGTACATCCGGCTTGCTTTATCGTTATACTTATCATAGCTCAGCTCATTGTTTACAAACAGCATAATGATGAGGCAGGTGGCAATACCAATCGCCAAACCAATGATATTTATCAGCGAAAAGGCTTTGTTACGTGCAAGATTTCTAAAAGCAATCTTTATATAGTTTCTGATCATGTTTATAGCTTTTTTGTTATTTGTTTTATATAGTGGCAAATACAAAAACCTCTCTCATTATTTGCACACCTGCCTTTCGCGCACTTAAAAATTACTCACTTCGCAAACTTTTCACCGGGTTTGCCATTGCTGCGCGCACTGCCTGGAAGCTTACAGTAAGAATTGCTATGGCAATAACCAGCCCGCTTGCCCATGCAAATACCGACCAGCCCAGCGCAATGCGGTAGGGATAGCTTTGCAGCCAATGATTGCCCGCCAGCCATGCCGAAGGGATGGAAAGCAGGAGTGCAATAGCCACCAGTCCAACAAAGTCTTTCGACAACAGTGTGACAATGCCGTTCACCGAAGCACCGAGCACCTTGCGGATGCCAATCTCTTTGGTGCGCTTTTCTGCTGCCATTACCGACAAGCCAAACAGACCTATGCAAGAGATAAAAATGGTAAGCAAAGCACCAAACAACAGGATCTGTTTCCACTTAGCTTCCGACTCGTAGCTGTTGCGGTTCTGCTGGTCTAAAAACGTGTAGGAGTAGGGGCTCAGAGGGTAGAGCGACTTAAATGTTTTCTGTATGTTTTTGAGGCTTTCGGCTTCTGTTCCCGGTTTTATTTTTATAGAGAAAGTGCCAAACAGGTTGTCGTTCTTCATGGTAAATAACTGCGGAATGATTTCCTGGTTCAGCGATGCAAAATGGTAATCTTTTACGACGCCTATTACATGATAGATGGTATTGTTATACCAGAAATTTACGGTTTCGCCAAGCGGTTTTTTCCAGCCCGCCTTTTTTACAAATGTTTCATTTACGAGAACTGAATTTGTAGAGTCGGCAGGAAAAGCAGAAGAGAAATTTCTGCCTTGCAGGAACGGAATTTTATATAAAGGCAGGTAAGATTCATCAACTGTTTCATAAGAAAAATTAATAGTAGAATCGGTGCTTAGCTTTGCAGTGGTTTGCCAGCCGCCGCCATTTTTCGGCGCAACGCCCATGATGTTCGGGTCTTTCATCAGCTCAGATTTAAATAAGGCCGCTTCGCTGTGCTGCAGCCTGTCTTTATTAACCACCACAATGTTGCTGTCATCATACCCCAAATCGGTATGGGTAAGAAAGTTAAACTGCGCGTAAATCGTAAACGTGGCAATAATCAGGAAAGAAGCTAACGCAAACTGCAATACCACAAGAGACTTCTGCAGGTAGTTTTTTCCTGCCAGGTTAAAGCGGCTGTATAATGTATCAACAGGGTTATAACCGGATAAAACAAGCGCCGGGTAAAAGCCTGCCAGCAAGCCTGTAATCAAAAAAAGAATGATATAGCCGGCTATCAGTTTTGCATCAAACAAATAGGAAAGCGCCAGTGCTTTGTTTGATAAATCATTAAATAAAGGCAATAGTAAAGACACTAATAAAATAGCGAACGCAAAAGCAATAAAGCATAATAAGAAAGATTCACCCAGAAATTGCATAATGAGTTGCCTTCTGTCGCTGCCAACTACTTTGCGGATACCAATTTCTTTTGCACGTTTTATGGAGCGGGCTACTGTAAGATTTATAAAATTGATACAGGCAATCAGCAGCACAAACAATGCAATGCCCGAAAGTATGTATGAATACATAGGATTGCTTGCGCCTGATAAACCATTTTGCGCCGGCAATTCTGTACTCAGATGCATATTGGTGTAGGGCTGAAGAAAGTATTTGCTAAAGCCGCCTATATCCCCGTATTTTTCTGTCAGTGTTTTAAAAGCGCCTTTTGAATCTGCTATATAAAATCGTTGCATCCCATTTTCCACCGTGTGCACATCTGTGTTGGGATTGATCACTACAAATGTGTTCAAAAAAAAGTTGAACCAGTTCTCACCGTTTTTTGCATCGGCTTCCGATTCTTTAAAAGGCAGTAACACCTCAAACCGGATGGATGAATTTTGTGGGCATCTCTTTGTAACAGCCGTTACTTTATAAGGCGCAAAAGTGCTGTCGTCTTTCAGCATCACTATTTTGCCAATGGCATCTGTAGTGCCGAATTGCTTCTTCGCGGCATCTTCACTCAATACAATCGAATGGGGTTCTTTTAAACAGGAATTGGCATCGCCTTGTATCAGCGGAAAAGTGAATATGGAAAAGAAACTTGAATCAACATATAGCAGATCCTGGTTCTGAACTTCGGTGCCTGTTTTTATGTCCTGGTTACCGCTTTGTACACGCACATAGTTCTGTATACCTGCCACACTGTGTGCAAAGCGCGGACCCTGCAGGTTGCCGGTGATGCCATCCTTATGCGTTTTGCCTCTATAGGTTGATTCCGTTACAATGCGGTAAATGTTATTTACATTGTTATGAAACCTGTCGAAGCTCACCTCGTCTTTTACATATAGCATAATCAGCATAGCACAAGCCAGCCCGATAGACAAACCCCCGATATTGATAAAAGAATAAATCTTGTTGCGCTTCATGTTGCGCCATGCGATTAAAAAATTGTTTTTGAACATACTTGTCTCTATCATTTTTTATTGAACAATTGTTGATTTGCCCGCCGTTAAAGTGGGACTGACTACTCTGTGCGCAAACTTTTTACGGGGTTTGCCAAGGCGGCTTTAATGGCTTGAAATGAGATCGTAAACAAAGCAATAACAACTGAAGCTATACCTGCCACAGCAAACATCCACCAGCTAATGTTTATGCGATACGCAAAATTCTGCAGCCATCCATTCATGCTGAGATAAGCGATGGGCGAAGCAATCAGGAACGCAATCACCACCAGCCACAAAAAATCTTTCGATAACAATGCAGTTATGTTGGCAACGGAAGCGCCCAGCACCTTGCGGATACCGATTTCTTTTACGCGCTGCCGCGCAGAAAAAGCAGCCAGCCCGAATAAGCCTAAACAGGCAATGAAAATGGCAACAAAGGCAGCCGCGATGAACACTTTGCCCAACTGCTGTTCGTCGGTGTATTGCTGGTCGTAACGGTCATCGGCAAAGAAGTAATCGAAGGGATTGCCTGCGAAGGTTTGATTGTATAGATTGCGTATGGTAGCAATTTTAGCAGGCATATCCTTAGTAGTGGTTTGCACAGTGAAGAAGCCGAACGAAACAGAGCCTAAATAGATGGTGGGTTGTACCTCTTCGCGCAACCCCATGTGATGATAGTCTTTTACCACGCCAACAATCTCGTAGGGTTCTCCCCAGTTCACTTTTTGCCCGATGATGTTTTGTTTTGTATCAAAGCCCAATTCTTTCGCCGCCTTTTCGTTGACGATGATATTCTTTATGTTGTTCCAGCTTCGCTCGGCAGCTTCGTTGCTAAAGGTCTTGCCCTGCATAAACGATATGCCATAAGTATCAAAAAAATTCTGATCGCAAATAAACATCTGGTAGGACTTCTGCTTGTCTTTTTCCGTTGCATTACGACCCGTAATTCCGTTAGCCCCAAAGTTGTAGCCAACACCTGGCACATTATTACTCGCTGTTACTTTTTTTATAAAAGGCAGTTGCGCGAGACTATTCTTGAAAGATATATTTTTTACTGCCTGCCCTTCGCTCGAAACAGTAGGACCCTGTATCACCAGTAATTGATTTAAGGTCATACCTAAATCGCCGGTCTGCATAAACCGTAGCTGCTGGTATAAAATAACCGTTGCAATGATAAACACAATAGAAGCTGCAAACTGGAACACCACCAAAGCCTTGCGAACTGATAAGCCTTTCACGCGAATTTCGCCTTTGCTGCGGAGAGTATCGAGTGGTTGAAATGAGGTGATAACAAAAGCCACGTAGCTGCCTGAAAGAAAAGAGCCGATAAGAATAGTGGCGATGCCTGCAAGCCAGAACCAGCCGTTGTTCAGCACCGCAAACGATAGTTCTTTGCCGGTAAATGAATTGAAAGTTGATTGAAACAACAAAACAATCAGCACAGCAATACCGGTGCTGGCAAGGGCAATAATAAGTGTCTCCGTTAAATGCTGAAACATAAGACGGCTGCGGCTTGCACCCAATATTTTCCGCACACTCACTTCTCTGGAGCGGTTAATGGCCTGCGCAGTAGAAAGATTGATATAGTTAAGCCATGCGATCAAAACAATCAGCACGGCAATGCACGCAAACACCACTACCAGTAACAGGTTGCCATACGTTTGATAAGGATAGTTGAAAGAAGGAGCCAGATGCAGCTCACTCAGGGGCTGCAGATATATTACATCATCTTTAGAATCGGGATTGATAGACCGTACAAACTGCGTGATGTTGCCCGCAAGCAGGGGTGCATCCGCGTCTTTGCGAAGCTGAACATAAATACTGGTGAATCCGTTGGTAGTTCCTGCCGGGTCTGCCCAGTCATTCTCATCGCGGTTGGCCGGCGAGGCAAGCGTTTCCAATGAAAGTAAAGCTTCCGCTTTGATGTCGGATGTTGCGGGTTGCTGATACACGGCTTTCACAGTGTATAGCGTATTGCCAAACTGGTTGCTGACGGTAACGGTTTTGCCAACGGCATCAGTAGTGCCGAAAAGCTTCCGGCTCATTGCTTCTGAAAGCGCCAGTGTTTTAGGCCGTGTCAGCACCGGTGTTCCTGCCAGCAACGGAAAGGAAAAAACGGATAAAAAATTGTTATCCACGTAGATAATGTTTTCTTCCCGAAATACTTTGCTGTCGTTCGTATTGTTTGCATTGTATGTGAGCACGCCACCGGCAATCCGGTCGGCGATGCGCGTGACATTTTCAATGGCCGGAAATCGCTGTTTGATGATGGGCGCAAAGCCCGGCGGCAATACATAATCTGTATTGCCTTCTTTATTTTGCACATTAGTGCGATAAACAGAATTGTAGTTTTTATTGAAACGATTTGCGCTCCATTCAAACGCCACATACTGCATGATAAAGAGAAATACCGCTATGCCTAAGGCCAGCCCGGCGATATTAATGAGGGTAAACTGCCGGCTGCGCCATAAGCTGCGAAAAGCGGTTTTAAAATAGCCTGACCACATAGTTTTTAATTTTTCGTTTGTTTCTGATGCCCGATGTAATGGTAAAATCCCAACGGTTGTGCCAACGGCTGAAAGTGAGGTGTAGTAAGGGTTTTAGCCCTGTCGGTGAAGAGAGGTGTACGGTATCGGACAATGTTTGTGCGGTGGCGATGCAGCACAACAGTCGCTTCTTAATTAGTATTTTTATAAGCCGAAAAGAACAAAGCCCGGCAAACAAAGTTGACCAGGCTTTATAATGAATTCGGCAATCTGCCGTAACCTTATTTATAAAGAATGTTATCGCTTGGCCATTACCGGCGGCTCATACTGAGGAACAACATTATGAACCGGCTTGGTTGATTTCAGGTAAGCGAAGATGGCTTTGATTTCATCATCTGTCATCTGACTATAGTCTTGCCAGGGCATGGGTGGCATTAAAGGACGCGTATTCTCTAAACCTTTATAATTACCCTTGCGAAGGCAATTAATAAATTGCTGCTCGGTCCAATTGCCAATGCCGGTTGAATCGGAAGTAATGTTGGCTGCATACGATTTTCCCCAGGGTCCAATCCAGGCAGTCTGGTCAATAGTTGCTGCCATGCCTTTTGTCACTTGCTCCGGCATAACAGAAGGCAGAAGTGCAGGCGAAAGAGAGCCGGCGAGGTTGCGATCAGCGTCATTTACGGGGCCTTTTTCTGTCATCTTTTTAGGGGTATGACAATCTCCGCAACCTGCAATCGTAACGAGATGAGCACCCCATTCTTTCTGACTGGCGTAGCCGCCATATTGAGTTGCAGAAGACGAGGTCGTTGTTGAGTCATGGTCTGTTGTTGCATTGCCTGAAGATGGATTGCAGTTGTAAAATAACAATGAAGTAACAGCAACCGCTGTGGTAAGAAGGATCTTGTATTTCATGAAAGTGTGGTTTGTAAACGAATGTAATTAATTAGCTTAAAATCGTTATGATAAGGAAGAATTATTATATCGCTAAGCTGTATGTTCGGGAAGGTGTCTTAGTTGTTTTTGAATAAGTAAACAGGGGTTTGCTGATGGCAAATGAAGTTGCCATTTGTTCCAGTTCAGCATCCGAATAATAGCGCCACAATACCGGGTAAATAAGGCTTTGATGCTCTTTCATCTGTGCCATGCAAGTGTTCAAGAAATCATTGAACCGGTACAAAAGCCGGTGATCATTTTGCTCTTCGGCAACATCAACCTCGTTATTGTCCGACGCTATCATCGTGCGCAGGCAGGCAACCTGTTTTTCAATTAGTTTATAGTTATGAAGAAGAATTGCCGTCACGTACGGCTCGTACTCATACAGAATACTGAACAGGATGGCTTCTTCTTTTGCAATATGCCGTTCATACAATGACATAGTCAATTCTACCTTCTGCAGAGGTTCGATCTGGTCCTGTAAAGAACCGGCAGCATACAGGCAAAGCAATGATTCGTGAAGGAGTTGAGTGAGTTGATGATACGTCTGGTTGAGGGGTTGAACCCTTGTCTGCTTCATAACGGAATTTTAGTTTGTGTTTTGATTTCTTTTTTGCTTGTCCCATTTTTCAACGGTCGTGCCAAGTGTTGAAACGCAGCTATAGCAAGCGTTTAAGAAGATTGATTACAACAAGGTGTTCGCAATCGTACACTTGTTGTTCGGTGGCAATGCAATAGCTTTTGGGAAGGGATTGTTGGAGAAAAGGATAAACCGGAAAATTTATATCGCGCTTATGCTACTTCAGATTGTATAGGTATTATAAACAGGATGAGATCATCCAATACAATGTCCGCTCGTTGGCAGGCATCATTAATATCATCTCGTGATACATTGGCGGCAAACAATTTTTCTTTCAGCCGCTTCTTTACGCCTTTCACATCCATGCCCTCATATCCGTTTGGTCGCATTAAAGAATACGCATGAATCAACCCACTCAATTCATCAAATGCGTAGAGCATCTTATCCATCCTAGTTTCCGGCTCTACGCCAAAATGCAACGGACCATGTGAGGCAATAGCATGTAAAATTTCGGGATCAACATTCTTTCTTTCCAGTTCTTCAATTATCTTTCTGCAATGCTGGTCCGGCCATTGATCCCAGTCGGCATCGTGCAGTAAACCTGCCATTTCCCAACGCCACTGCCCGGCTTCATCCATACCTTCTTTTTCCTTTGCCCAGGCTTTCATCAGGGCGGCTACCTGCTTCATATGCAGTTGCAGTTTAGGATTGATTACCCAATCATAAAAAAGGGTGTTGGCTTCGTCGCACGATAGTGTTCTTCCCTTGTTGATGGCATTACCAAAATGGCTTCGGTTAAGTAGTAGCGACATAAAGAAGATTTACAAAGTATGGTTATAAAAGAAGAGATAAATACAAAGATGATTTGTAAAACTGTTTCGTGTTATTAAAACATAAACGTTTCTTTAAAAAAATTTGTTTTAATAAAAAAGGGATGATTCACACATACAAATCCGGATACAACTTTCCGCCCGGCGTAATAGCATACGGCTCGAAATCCGTAATACCTTCGCTTCGCAAAACATCTTCATCCAGAAATGCATTGCCGGTGCAATCAGCCGGTTTTTTTTGCAGAATGGCATATGCAGCATCTGCCATAATCTCAGGTTTGCGGCTCATGGCAATGAGTTTTTCCCCGCCCAATAAATTGCGCACCGGCGCTGTGGCAATAGTGGTTTTCGGCCACAAAGAATTAGACGCAATGTTGTGTTTTTTATATTCTGCCGACCAGCCCAGCATCATCATCGTCATGCTGTATTTACTAAGCGTATATGCCATTTGCGGATGGATCCATTTGGGTTGAAAATCAACCGGTGGTGACACGGTGAGAATGTGCGCATGATTGCTGTTTTTTAAATAAGGCAAACACGCTTTCGTCATCATAAAGGTGCCGCGAACATTAATGTCGTGTATCAGGTCGAAGCGTTTTATTTCTGTTGCTTCCGTATTACTTAATTGAACTGCAGATGCATTGTTGATGAGAATATCAATGCCACCAAAAGCTTGCATAGCCTGCATTACAGCATTATTTACCGCATCTTCAAAGCGAATGTCTGCCTGCACCGGCAAGGCTTTGCCTCCGGCAGCTTCTACTTCCTGCGCAACTGAATAAATAGTGCCACCCAGCTTTTCATTTTCATCTACACTTTTGGCAACGATAACGGTATTGGCACCTTCTTTTGCCAGGCGCAAAGCCATCGCTCTACCGATACCGCGGCTGGAGCCGGTAATTAAAACAGTACAATTAGCAAACGACATAAGCTATCATTTTATGAATGAAATAGATAAGTCAAACTTCTTTTTCAATACACTTGCTTACTTGAACATTAATCTTGCTGCTCGAGAATACTAAGCGTTTTTTCATCTCTTTCACCCTTAAAATATTTTTGCAGAACGGCATCAAAAACAGCATTCGTTTCAGGCAGCGAAGCAAACAAAGTGGCGCACGATTTCAACTTCATATCATCAGGACTTCCGAAAATATTTCTTGCATTACTATTTGGTAACTGGAGCAGTGCTTCGCTGATTTCAATCAGTCGCTTACCAAGTGTAGGATGAGAAAGATAAGCTTCTGCTTCTCTTTTGTTTTTGATCGCATAAAACTGTGATGTTTCGCTGAAGCCAAGCCCTTGTATCTGCGGAAAAATGTACCACATCCAATGGCTTCTTTTTCTCCCGTTCTTTATTTCTGTAAGTGCGATTGTGTAATCTCTTTGCTGTGCCTTAATAAAGCGTTGCAGTGGTTCATCATGAATCATTATAAATCTTTTATACTGTACTTGTTATTGTTCTTTTCCTGACGCCATTTCGTTCACCTCGATGAAAGAAAAGTGTTGCGCATCATGCAGAATGCTGATGGTTTCTTTTTTAAAATCGCTGTCCTCCGCAGAAGGTATATTCATGAATTGCTGCGGATTCCTGTCTACCAAAGGAAACCAGCTGCTTTGAATCTGGATCATGATATGATGACCTTTTAGAAAGGTATGTGCCACATCATTCAGTTGCAGTACCACATCCGTTGGATGGTTAGGTATAAATGCTTCCGGCTTTTCCCAGCCATTGCGAAACTTGCCACGCACTACCTCGGCACGAACCAGTTGCTGAACATTACTATCGGGCAAAACATCAATCACTTTCACAATAAAGTCTGCGTCTGTGCCACTAAGACTAACAGATAAATGTGCCGTTATCGGTCCTAACAACGTTATATCGTTCTGCAGGACATCGCTTTGATAATACAACACATCGCTTCGTTGGGATGCAAAACGCTGGTCGGCTGCCATGTATTCATTCAACCGGTCGCCGCTTCGTTTATCAATATAAGGAACCGGGTTTGCGGGATCAGACACATACTCATCTTTACCTTCCGTTTTTCCATTTTGCAATAGCAATTGATGTTCTTTGTTCAGCCACCATTTTTTTGATTTTACTTCTTTGGATGGCCACGAAGCAAACGTTTTCCATTCATTACAGCCTGTAATAAATACAGTGGCTTCGCCTGCCGTAAACTCATTTTTGTTTTTCAGGTAGTGATTAAAAAAATTAAACTCCAGTTGCTGAAAATGTGCATTCAAATCCTGCCCGAAATTATAGCCTGCAAAATGGTTCCAGATCTTTGCTTCCCACGCACCATGCGTCCATGGTGCCATCACCAAACGGTTGTCGTTCGTTTTATTCTGCTGTTCAATGGCTTCATAGGTGTGCAACGCGCCCCACATATCTTCTGCATCAAACCAGCCGCCAACCACTAAGGTGGCAGGCTTGATATTGGTTAAATGCGGACGTATGTTTCTCGCCTGCCAGAAGCTGTCTTTTGTGTTGTGCTGCAGGTATTGATTCCAGATCGCGGCTTTGTTGTGAAAGAAGGAATCATTAAAATGGTGCAACGCACCCATTCCTAAATAAAAGTCATACACATCTTTAATTTCCAGACTTGTATCTACCTCCGGATCTTGCTGCCTCGGTGCCGTTCTGGGCGCATCAAAAAAGTTTTCAAAAGAAAAATTATCCATCAAAAAGAAAGCACCGCGATGGTACGCATCGTCACCTTCAAACTCGTCTGTTACGGGCGCCTGCGGCGATACCGCTTTGATGGCTGGATGTGCATCAGGTAAAGATGCCGTGGCATAAAAACCGGGATAAGAGATGCCATAAATACCAACCTTGCCATTGTTGTGAGTGATGTTTTTCAGCAGCCAATCAACGGTATCATATGTATCGCTGCTTTCGTCTGTTTGCTTGTTGTTTTTCTTATGATCAACTACCGGCGTCATCTCATGAAATTGCCCTTCGCTCAGGTGTCTCCCTCTCACATCCTGGTACACGAAAATGTATTTTTCTTTTATGAAAAGCTTGTTCGGCCCTAATCTTCTGGCATACTTGCCTTCTCCATAAGGCGCAACTGAATAGGGCGTTCTTTGAAGCAGGAATGGATAAGTTTCTGTTGTATCTTTTGGTGTGTAAATGCTGGTAAATAATTTTACGCCATCGCGCATACTTATTCGATATTCTTTCTTGTTGTAATTATCCCTGATGTAAGCTGAATCGCTTTGTGATGGTTGGGAGAAAGTAGTAATAGCACTAATGATGAAGGCAAATGAAAAGACACATTTCATGGGTTAAAGGTAGCTATGAATGTGAGATATGAATGTGAGATATGAATGGGATGAACGAATTCTGTCCGCATAAATACATCTCACCTTAAAAGTATAATTCCTAAACTTTTTGTTGCTATGCGGAAAGGCTATTCGTAATAGAAATAAGTTTTAGTGAAAGCTTATGTAAGTACAGTATGATTGAACAACGAGAATTAGCAATACAAAAATATAGAAGGGATGCTATGATTATAGAAATCTACTTCGCTTTAATGAATTCTCAGCCACAAATAAGCCGCCGCCACTGCTCCTGCAATGGGTGCCAGCACTGGTATCCAGCTATACTTCCAGTCGCTGTTGCGCTTGCCTGTAATAGGCAGCAAAGCATGAACAATGCGGGGGCCAAGATCTCTTGCCGGGTTGATAGCGTAGCCTGTTCCACCGCCTAAACTCAGCCCAATCGCCAGCACCACGAATGCAACAGGCAATGCATCCAGCGCGCCTAAACTATTGGCAGGCGCAACGATGTATAACACTGCCAGCATAAAGATGAACGTGCCGATAAACTCTGTAATAAAGTTGTGCATTGCACTGCGGATGGAAGGCGCCGTGCAAAACACTGCCAGCTTTGCATCTGCATCAGTCGTTTCTTCAAAATGCTGATGGTAGGCCAGCCACACCAGCCACGCGCCAGCCATTGCGCCCAGCAGTTGCGCGCCGATATAAGGCAACACCAGGTTCCATGAAAATTTATGCGCACAAGCCAGCGCAATGGTAACAGCCGGGTTCAGGTGTGCGCCGCTGTCTTTTGCAATGAACACACCGGTAAACACTGCCATTGCCCAACCAATAGTAATGGCAATTAAGCCGCCGCTGTTGCCTTTCGTTTTGTGAAGTACCACATTCGCCACCACGCCGTTACCTAATGTGATCAGCACTGCCGTACCTATAAATTCGCTTAACAGAGGAGTCATATTGTTCCGTTTATATAAGATGTTTCGTTATGCATGTTGATGTCGCAAATAACAGAAGTAAACAAAGTTTGTATCACTACTTTCTCTGTGTTTTCATGAAAGGAAAAACTAATCCTCCAGCGGTAACAAATATTGCCTCGCCAGCTTTTTAAAATCGCTTATTTGCGCCGCTATCCAATCCTCATTTTTATTCATCAGCATTGCCATTGTCTTTGCCACTACTGGCGCTGCATCGCTGGCTGCCTTTGCGTTTAGGAATATTAGCCTGGTTCGTCTTGCCAATACATCTTCCACCGTCATTGCCATTTCTTCTTCCACAAAATATTTAATGTCGCCCTCTGAATATTGCGCGTCCGTTAGCAAAAAGCTATCTCCGTTATTTTGAATCAGTCTATCGCCTTTGCCAATGCGCAATGTTTTTGTAACGCATTCTTTTTTAGTTAAACCGCCTGTAGTAATCGCGCGTTCCAACACATCTTCGGCAATCTTGCGATAGGTCGTCCATTTGCCACCGCTCACTGTTAGTAAACCTGATTGGGAAATGAGAATCGTATGATCGCGACTTAATACTTTAGTAGATGATGCGTTGCCCTTCTTAATTAGTGGACGCAGCCCTGCAAATGTGCTTAAAACATCTTTTTCTGTTATCGTTTTCGATAAGTATTTGTTCGCATGATGAATGATGAATTCAATCTCCTCTTGTAAAGGCTTTGGCTCAATCAGGATGTCTTTTACCGGTGTATCCGTTGTACCCAAGATTATTTTGTTGTGCCACGGCACGGCAAACAATACACGACCATCCTCTGTCTTCGGAATCATCATCGCTGAACTGCCAGGAAAGAACGATTTCTCTATCACAATATGAACACCCTGCGAAGGCGCAACCAGCTTGTCTTGCAACGGCTCGTCCATCCTTATCACATCATCCACATACACACCGGTTGCATTCACCACCACCTTTGCTTTCGCTGTGTAAATTTTATTCTCAATGGTATCTCGAAAGACAATACCTGTTATCTTCCCCTTCTCTTTTATCAGCCCTTCTGCCTTTGCATAATTGAGCACTGTTGCACCCTGCGAAACTGCTGTAGCAGCCAGTTCCACCGCCAGTCTTGCATCATCAAACTGACCATCAAAATACAGGATGCCGCCATACAGTTTTTCTTCGTTGATTCCTTGTAAGTATTGCGCCGCCTGCTTCTTGTTCAGCCATCTTGTTTTGCCAACGGATAGTTTTCCGGCCAGCAAATCATACATCTTCAAACCAATGCCGTAAAACATTTTATCCCACCAGCCAAACACGGGAACCACAAACGACGATATTGCCGTTACGCCCGGCGCATTACGCAGCAGATAAGTCCTTTCGCGCAGCGCTTCCATCACTAACTTAATGTTGCCCTGCGCCAGATATCTCACGCCGCCATGCACCAGTTTGGTTGACTTGCCCGATGTGCCTTTTCCAAAGTCGTATTGCTCTATCAGCAAAATCTTATAACCTCTGGAAGCCGCATCCACAGCGCTTCCCAGTCCTGTTGCACCACCGCCGATGATGACGATGTCCCATTCCTCCGTCTGTTCTGTTTGAGCCAGCATATTGTCTCTCTTCATACTAAAATGCAATGGCAGTTATCAGCAATCGTTGGTGTGTAAAAATGCTAGCTACAAAGCAGCCATTATGAACCAGACGTCCGTAACTCCGATTAAAGGTCTGTTGCGTCGCACTCTTCAACGCTTTGAAAATAATTGAGCTTTTAGCAAAGCGAATAGTTTACAGACAAAGACACAAAAGAAACGAAGCAACGTATAAACAAAATGATGTTTAAGAAAGCTGTCACACGCGTGCATTGCAGGCGCGAAGCAATCGGTGGTACATAATAATGCTGCCGGTAAACAGTAAAGCTGTTAGCGCTATTTATCCACCATTCACTATTCACTTCTCATAACTAACCATAGTGTAATCCACCGATTGCTTCGCGCCTAACATTAACGATCATATCGTACATCTTATATCAAATCAATCTTTATCATTTGCCCAGGCTTGTGCTGCGCGTATCGCGCGGTGCCATTCTTTCGATAGCTGCTTCCGTTGCGCTTCCTCAATAGAAGGCTGGTAAATGGTATCTTTCTGCCATTGCTCATGTATTTCATCCACATCGCTCCAATAGCCAACTGCAAGCCCTGCTAAGTAAGCCGCACCCAGCGCCGTAGTTTCTGTCACCTTCGGTTGAATGACTGGCAGGTTTAATAAATCGCTTTGAAACTGCATCAGTGCTCTGTTCACTGTAGCGCCACCGTCCGCCCGAAGTTCAGGTATAGTGATACCGGCATCCGCCTGCATGGCATTCAGCAGATCCATTGTTTGAAATGCAATGCTTTCCACGCAAGCTCTTGCGATATGTGCCACTGTGGTGCCACGCGTAATGCCTACCAGCGTGCCACGGGCATGACCGTTCCAATATGGTGCGCCCAAGCCTGCAAAAGCGGGAACCATATAAACACCCTCGTTTGAAGATGCCTGCGCTGCCAGCGTTTCAACTTCCGAAGAAGATCGGATCACCTGCAGTCCATCGCGCAGCCACTGCACTACGGCGCCTGCAATAAACACGCTGCCTTCCAGTGCATAATTTGTTTTTCCATTTATCTGCCAGGCTATGGTGGTTAGCAAATTATTTTTTGAGACAACGGGTTTTTCGCCGGTATTCATCAGCATAAAACAACCCGTACCGTACGTATTCTTTACCATACCCGGCTCTCTGCACATCTGCCCAAACAGGGCTGCCTGCTGATCGCCCGCAATGCCCGCTACCGGCAGATTATGTGAGGTTAAAATATGCTTGGTGTTGCCATATATTTCACTGCTGCTGCGTACCTGCGGCAGCATGCTTTCTGGCACTGTCATTAACTGTAACAAATCTTCATCCCAACTTAATGTGTGAATGTTGAACAACATAGTGCGGCTTGCATTGGTAACATCAGTAGCATGAACTTCGCCATCGGTTAGTTTCCATAAAAGCCAGCTGTCCACTGTTCCAAAACATAGCTCGCCACGCTGCGCTTTTTCCCTCGCACCTTCCACGTTGTCTAATATCCATTTTAGCTTTGTGGCCGAGAAATAAGCATCTACTACCAAACCGGTTTTGTTTTGAATCATTGTGTGATGACCGGCTGCTTTCAGTTCGTCGCAAAAGGAAGCGGTGCGCCTGTCTTGCCATACAATGGCATTGGAAACCGGCTGCCCTGTTTTCCTGTCCCACACCACTACGGTTTCGCGCTGGTTGGTGATGCCGATGGCGGCCATGTCCTTCACCGTTAAGCCTGCTTTGGTAACGGCTTCTGCGGCTACGCCCAATTGTGTGCTCCAGATTTCGTTAGGATCATGTTCAACCCACCCGGGCTTTGGAAACAGTTGTGTAAACTCTTTCTGCGCTGTGGCAACCATAGCGCCTTCTTTATTAAATACAATGGCGCGCGAACTGGTAGTGCCCTGGTCGAAAGCGAGAATATATTGTGGCATGATGGTAAGCAATGAGAGATCGAAAATAGAGTTTTTGGCTGATGTTATTAGCAGTTACTTGTCTTGCATTATCATGAAGCAAACGCTTGTGGCTCTTTACTCATTCCGGTTGATGAATAGATAAAAGCAGGAAGTTTAATTGCTCTTTTTCAGTTACAGGCAAAGAGACAGAAAGGGAACATAGATGCAGAAGATGTGAAGTCATTTCATCAAAAAAAGGAAAAGAAAGCAACACACCAGTCAGGTTGCTTTCTTTTCCTTTTTTGTCTCACTTGATGGTTGTTGCAGCCATTATATCATGCACTAATTTTTTCATCACAAGCTGCTATAAGTGTCTGTCGAAATTCATATTGCCTGTTGATTCTCTGTCGTATAATCTTGCCGTATAGCAGACTTTCGCTCATCAATCACCATGGTATTCGTCCACTTGTCCTGCCAGGGATTGCAGGGCGTTCCAAATGCACTGAAGACACAAAACGGAACAGCGCGACTAAAGCCTCTTTCAAAAGCTTTGCCCCACGAAATGCGGCTGCCATCGAGGTTTACGGCTCTCGTGCCTGTAATGAGTTTGCCTAAAGATTTACCTTTAAACAACCCTTCAAGAACCGACATGTAGACTGCGTAAAGAATAAGGGTAAACAGCCGGTCTACTAGGGCAAAGCCGCTGTCGCTGCCATAAGAGAGATTATCTATCGCCGCCGGAGAAAAGATAGCAAGGACGATTCCAACGATAAAGAAAAGAGCATAAAAAACAATCAGGTCAATGATGTAGTTGGCCAATCGCTTGCCGGTTTCTGCGCGCACATAATAATCTTCGGTAAAAAGCAAATCACTGGTGGTTGATTCAGTTTGCATGGTTTACTGTTTGGTTTGTGTTTTGGTAATGGTTTATGTGTCAAATTTAAGGCAAACAACGCTACAATAAACAGTAGAGTTATTTATTTTCAAAAAGATATCCGAAGGAAAATATTTCCTTTTTCATTTGCTTTCATACAAACGGAAAGCTTACGAAAGGAGTACTTCAATGGCTGTTTTCTTCAAAAGAAAAATGTGAATACAAAAGATAGAACCATGAAGCGCTTTTATACCGAGCCTTCATTTTAAAACCCCTTCTATCTTCACCACGAACATATCCGCATTTACATCGCCGGGGCGCAGGGAAGATAAATCTATCACGCAATCGTTGCCTGTTTGCTTGCAGGGCAAAGTCTTATTGCTGCCCAGCAGGCTTGCTTTTGCAGAAGAGGAAATAGATACGTCATGTATGCGCATCTGCGGCGCATAAGCCGGAGAGAAACAATATAGCATACTCCCTTTTTGGGTGAAGAAATATTCAACATGCGCTGTGTCTCCTTTTGGCTGCACCAGCTTTGCGGCGCTATAGCCCGCCATGAAGCTGGCGCCATTCTTTTCTGGCATCTTGCCGCTGCTCCACTGAGAAGAATGTTTCCAGGCTTTAGTGCCGTAGATTGCTTCTCCGTTTTGGCTCAGCCATTTGCCCATATCGGTGAGTCGCTGCTGCATAATAACTGGGATGCGACCATCTGCCGTAGGTCCGATATCAAGTAATAAATTGCCACCTCTTGAAACAATGTCTATCAGCATCAGAATAAGATCGTGGCTCGTTTTATAATCGGTTAACTGCTCGTTGCGGTTGTAGCCATATGAGTGACCGATGCCCTGGCTTTCTTCCCACACTACATCAGCGTTCATGCCGCTACCATACTCTGATGTGGCGTACAGGCAGCCATTGTATTTGCCACGTGTATTGCTGCCCCAGCGGTCATCAATTACCACTTCATCTTTCACGGGTGACTCATTGAATAACCAGGCTAATAATTCGGGGCTGCGCCACGCGGTATCGCTCATTTCCCACTCGCCATCAGAGAAGATAACAGAGGGTTTATATTTTGTTACAAGGTCTTTAAACTGAGGGAACAGGTGTTCGGACACAAAACGTTTTTTATCGCTCAGCCAAAGCGGGTTGAACCATTCATAAAGAGAATAATAATAGCCCATCTTCAAACCTTCTGCGCGAACGGCATCCGTTAAATCCCCCAGCAAATCGCGGTGCGGTGTACCGGTTACTGCATTCCAGGAGCGTCCCCAGTCACGGTCAGCTTCGGCGCTGTTCCAAAGACAATATCCTTCATGATGTTTTGACGTTAACACCACATATTTAGCACCTGATTTTTTAAACACGTCAGCCCATTGCTGCGGGTTAAATAATTCGGCTTTGAACTGGTGCTCGAATTCGGGATACTGAAAATCTTTACCATATACACGGTTGTGAAACGAAGTAAAATTGGTATCGCCTTTATTGATGTGATGCCAGTACCATTCGGCATAGCTGTCGCCGCTGTTCTCTATCACCGGCGCATAAGACGGCACTGAATAAACACCCCAGTGAATGAAGATACCAAACTTATCTCCATTGAACCAGGCGGGAATGCCACGCTTATTAAGCGATGCCCAGTCCGCTTTGTATTTCTGTGCCATAACGGTAGTTGCAGTCAATAGAAGAAAAAAAAATAAGCTAATCTTTTTCATGTTGGTGCAAGCGGTTTTTAGTTAGAATGTGTTGGGGGTTAAAGCTAAGGAAAAAGTTTTCAGTTCAATGAACAACCGTTATTGTCACGGCTAGGGTAGATGTTGTTAAAGTAATTGTTGTTAGTATTGATCAATGATTTTAAACAGCCTGCTATTTTTACCATTATTATCAAATTCATTTCATGACTGACAAAGAGAAAGCTCTTGGCTACTTAATGATATTAAAAATGGAAGGGAAACTGGACGAATCTGCGTTGCCCGAGTTGAAAAATATGTATAAGCTAAGCGATGAAGAAGTTGATGAGTTGCTATATACTTTTAAAGAAATGCCAGAATATTCTAATAGCCTTATGCTGAATTTAAAGAGAAGCATTACTCTCTTTTTACTATTTGCTACGATAGCCGGATGTTTTGCATTTGCTTCGTTTAGCAAGACTGGCTTTGAAGGCTTCTTTATCTATTTTATTGTATTTGTATTAGGGGCATTGGGCTCTTTTGTTTATAGTTTAAAATTAGCAAATGAAAAATATCGATTTACTAACCGTTTTAAGTGGTTGCAAAACCGAGGTTTGTTTTTGCTTCCAATAGCTATTGTCTATTTCGGTTATAATCAGTACCAAGTAACTGGCCAGACTTATATAGCACACCCGGATAAATGGGTAAGACTTAAAAATGCGATAATCAGTAAGAATTGCAATGAGATTAGCACAGGTGGTAAGTATCCTGATTACTATTATGCTATATCAATCGAAAATTATCTTGATCCTTTTCAGTATGATCAGCAAGAGCATTACTATCAATTTAATGGTAATTATCCTAATCGTATCCTTAAAAAGGGTGACACAATTACGCTTTGGGTAGAAAGAAATGAAATACCTGATATGCTAAGCTCATCACGCAATAAAGTATGGGATATTGAAATAAGAGGAAAACGGTTACTGAATATTGCTACTCGTAACAACGCAGCCGAAAGAGTGGCGAAAGAGAAAAGAAATAATAGCTTGCTTCTTTTAATTATTGCGGCTTTGCTTTACTTTTATCATTATGTAAATCAGCGTAAGAAGTCTGTTTCTTAAGTATAGGCTGAATAATATAATTCTTGTTTATTCTTTATTCTATTCAGTAACTAGAGATATAAAAGAAAGTAGATGCTCTTACTAATCATATCAACAACCAAAAAGCCTTGTATAGCAAAGCTTTTACGAATATCACATTCATGACTCTTTACTGTTTACTTCAATAGCAACACCTGTCCGTAGTGATAAGCTAAGTGTGTCGTTCGCGTTAACAACAATGCCATTTTATTGCGGTCTGGTTGCTTTGCAAAATCTTCCTCCGATACCGCATTGTGCTTTTCAAACCAGGCACCGACAGGCATTTGGGTTAAGCGTTCGTTGATGCGTTGATGCAACTCTTTCCATGCGTTGCGTAGCTGGTTAATATCCGGTAAAGAAGTTGCCGCACCATCAGGCGATTCTATAAATGTTACATCATATTTCTCATACCTGCGCTCACCGATTCCCAAGAGTTCAACTGCCTTGTCATGTATTGCAATTAGGTGACCCAACAGGTAGATGCCTCTGTTCTTGCCGGGTGATACAGGTTCCCATAACTGTTCGTCAGATAAAGCATTAAATACAGAAGTAGAGCGGTTTACCATTGCTTCCCAATTATTCAAAACAATCGTGGCTGCAAGTGCGCGGGCGTCTGTTACTGTGGTTTCCATCCAATTAATTTTGTTGTTGATTGAATAAGTAGCAAATGTAAGTTGCGCAAACAAGTCGGTTTTGTGATGATATTGGGTCATCACAAAACACTTCGTTTTAATAAAAGTGAAGAAAAATGTTACTGGCATTTCGCAGAAGATGCTGACATTGTATTGAATACATCGGAATCGCATAGATAGATTACCCGTTGAATGTATCCACAAGTACCATCCAAACAAAAGTATAGCATCACGCTTTTAGGTAAGGAATTTTTTACAGCACCTAGTGGTCGTGCTCAACTGGGCTTGTGCAAACAACGAAAGTCTTGCCTATAATAAAAAGAAAAAAGGAAGGCATGATGAGAAAGCCTTCCTTTATAAATAAATGTTTATTGAAACGTTATCTCACCATTCTGCGGTAATCATCGCTGCTTTTGATGTCGTCTATATCCGCATCACAACCTAACTCATCACTACAATGTTTAGAAAAGGCATGCGTGGCGCCGTCTTCTTTCATTCTTTCGACCGTGCTTTCCACTTCAGCTTTATTCAAAAGAAGTTGAACATCAAGTACGGTAAGAGTTTTAGCATCAGTGCCTTGTACAAATACGTAAATGCCCTCGCTCCCGGGCACAACCTCCTCAGAGAGGTTGTATAAATGCATAAACGTATGCAGCTTGCCGCTTTTGCCTGTGAATTCTATTTTATTATTTACGTCGTCCATATCTTATTGTTGAAAGATTGTAATGAATAAAAGTAAAAACTATGCCTTTATCTTTTCTTACAGGGCATGATTTTCGTCCTCTGGTAGTTATGGGTTATGTTGAAATTATAGGTCTTGTTGCCGGCTTATTTACTTCCTTCTCTCAATTGCCACAACTCATCAAAACCATCAAAGAAAAAGAAGCCAAAAGCCTGGCGCTTGGCATGATGCTGAGCCTGATGGCAGGATTGGGTTTGTGGATATATTATGGCATTTTACGCAAAGACACACCGATTGTTATCACCAATTGCTTCTCGGAACTGATTAATATTCTGCTGCTTTTCTTTAGCATCAAATACAAGAAGAAAGAAGCTTAAAATCAAATTTTCAAAAAGCTGATTGAGAATTCACATTAAACCGGTTATTTATCATCATCTTTCTTCCCGCCTTCTTCCTCGAACGTTTCTTTGGTGCTATTCATTAATGAAGAAAACGGACCTTCCATATGGTCTTGCGGATCAGACGTATTCAGCGTTTCAGGATCGGGTTTTATGCTCGTGTCTTCATTGCCCTTCTGGTTGTTCGTTTCTTGTTTTTCCTTTGCCATAATCTTTTATTTAGAAAGAATAAAGTACAAATCATCTGCCATGATTGCAGTAGGGATACGTTTGTAACGTTTCCTGTTCTTATGATAACACATTGCGCATAAAGCGAAGCCAGTTGCCATACATTATATTTTCGATAGCTTCATCCTTATAACCTCTTGCTTTCAATAAAGCTGGTATTTTCTGTAAATCTGCGACGGTTTCCAAATCATAGGGGCATTGCTCCCTGCCAAAAGCTCCATCTAAATCGCTCCCGATGGCAACATGATTAGCATTGCCAACAATGTGGCAGATGTGGTCTATGTGGTCAATCATCTTTTCAAGGTTGCAATTCATTTTTTGTGGTGTAGAAACGCCGCGAACCCAGCCTGGTACTATCATCCATGCATCCAGCGCCATCCCGATGACAGCTTCTCTTTCTACCAAAGCTTTTATCATTTCATCGCTGAGTTGCCGGTTATGGTTCACCAGCGCGCGGCAGTTGTGATGACTTGCCCATACAGGACCTTTAAAAAAGCGCAGCGCATCCCAAAATGCATCATCACACAAATGGGTAGCATCGAGTATAATGTTGAACCGTTCCATTTCCTTTAGCAACTCCTTGCCTTGCGCGTTTAGTTTGCCGCTTGCATCGGTACCATTTGCATATCGTCCTTCACCATAATGTGCTGGTCCAATAGCACGCAAACCATACTCATAAGCACGTTCCACATACTGTGGTGTAATCAATGAATCCGCCCCTTCCAGGCTTAAGATAAAACCCACCGGCTTTTTATCATTGGCCTCATCATTCATCCACACATTAATGTGTTTATCCAGCGAAGTTCTATCCCGTATCATCACCATTTCGCCTTCTTCTTCCATTGCTTTGTACCAAGCCAGCTGCCCCTGTGTCTGCGCCCAGGCCTGTTCTGCTGAAAACCAGCCCGGCAAAGGATTCTGTGCCGATACATAACGCGCTATCTGTGTAGCTACCACCAGCCCGATGTTGCCCCGCCGCAGCTCGGGCAGAGATACGGTTGCCTTGCCCCGGTCGGGCTTATCAGTCATACCCCACTCGCGTTCCTTGATAGCCGTAATAGGTAGCCGTAGATCGCGGTTCCATTCCATAGCGTTCATAGCTAAATCGAGGTGCGTATCTATTATAAAAGGAAATGGTTTCACTGCCTTTATTTTACTTATTTTTTTACTGGAGTTAACGAAGATGTGCGCAGTTAAGCAATAAAATAGCTGTGTTGATTTGCGCTGTCTTCGGAAGATGTTTCATCACTATATTGTAATCGTTCTGTTGCGGGCAATCACATTCCAACTGTCGATGATCGCATTGTCTTTAACAGCATAAGCCATGTCATATAAAGCAACCGTAGGGCAGATATGAACTGGTACGCCATACCACACATCGCCTATACTGAAAACCTTACTGTCCGGCACTTTAAGCACGAGGTGTTCTTCGCTCTGCGATACATGAGTTGCATCCGGCACATTTAAAAAATGAACCCTGGGTAATGGATTTTCAGCAGCGATTGATTTATGGCCTACATCAACACAAACCGTTTGTTCATCCGGTATTGAGATTATTCTTGTTACAATTAAAGCTGCGTATTCAAAAGGCTCATCCGGAAGGGAATGCTTGTAGCCCCAATCCCAAAATACAAAAGTGCCGGGACTACACTCAACATAGCTTTTTCTTAATACATGCACCGGGAAAGTGGGTGTGCCGCCGGCTACAATGGTAAGCGGGGAGGAGAAGAGCTGAGAAGCGTGTTGCCACAAAGTTTCAACCTGCTGAAAGGCAGTATCACTTTTTTCTTTTCGCTTTTTAAAATCATTATCATGAATATGCCCATCATACGCATGGAAACCGGTAAGATGAAGCGATGGCAAACCTTTTATTTTTTCAGCTAAAGTCAATGCATTTTCTGCTCTGATGCCGGTTCGGTTCATCCCGATATTTACATCAATATAAATCTTTAGTGTAGTGCTATTCTGAGAGCATACATCGGAAAGCTGTTGCGCTGTTTCTTCATTATCCAACAAGCAGGAAAACAGTGTTTGAGGATAAGTTTTAATCAATGAAATCAAACGTTGCTGTTTGGGTCCGATTGGTTGATAAGCGAGCAATACATCAGGTGTGTGTATCATACCCAGCATTTCCGCTTCTGCTATGGTGGCGCACTTGAATTTAATGATGCCGACTTCCATCATCATGGTGCAGACTTCGCTCATCTTGTTGGTTTTTACGTGCGGTCGCAAGCGCTGCACATCACCGATCATTTCTTTTGCTAAAGCGATGTTGTTGCGGATCCTGTCGGGATAAACCACTAAGGCAGGCGAGTCGAAGCTTTCAACATTATCAATGTAGAACCAATCCTTCATGCTGGATAAATTTCGGTTATGGGAGATACATTATACTAATTCAAACAAGGCTTCGATTTCAACCGGGATGTTGTCTGGCAAAGAACCCATGCCGACTGCACTGCGCACGCCGATGCCGTTCTCTTCGCCCCATATTGCCGCAAACAATTCGCTACAGCCATTAATGATATATGGATGTTTTAAAAAATCAGGTGTGCAGTTTACCATGCCCAACACTTTAATCACGCGTTTGATGCGGTTGAACGAACCGATGTTAGTCTGAATAGTGGCCAGCATGGTTAAACCCACTTGCTTTGCCGCCTTTTTGCCCCCTTCCATATCCATGTTTTCGTCAATGCGCCCAATGATTAGTTTTCCATCGCTCTGCACCGGCCCATGACCGGATAAATACAAATGTTTGCCATCCTGCAGGCAGGGCTTATAAACACCCAATGGCTTTGGTGCTGGTGGTAATGATAAGCCCAGCGAAGCAAATCTTTCGTCGGCATTCAGCTCTTCTTTCATAAAATAAAATCGTCAGCTTCTGATGAGCTGACGAAGGTAAGTGTAAGAACAAAATGATGGCTATCTCTCCATTCACTTAACAGGCATCCGGCTGTTGTTCACGCCCTCTTCCCATCCGGTTTCTTTCAGTGCTGGATCATTTTCTTTTTTTAAAAAATCGGCTTCCGATAATGAGGCAGCATTCCATTCCAGTATCGCTTCATCGGGCACTACACTTACCGGTGTATGCCATGAGGTTGAGGTTTCGTTATAGGCTAAATTCGATTGCAGGCTGTAGCAGGAAATCAGCGACCAGCGTGGGTTTGCAGATAAATTGGCTTCAGAACGATGCAATGTGTTCGGATGAAAAAACAAGGCATCGCCTGGCTGTAGTTCTGCATATACCAGTTCCATTGTTTTCAGTGCATTATTTACCATTGTCAAATCTGCGCCTACCTGCTCGCCGGCAAAGCCATGATTTACTCTTCCTATCTTGTGCGAGCCTTCGATTACCTGCAGGCAACCATTTTCTTTATTGGCAGGCGTTAAGGCAATCATTACACTGATCAGTTCATCAGGAAACATAAACTGGTTCTTATACCAATATCCATAATCTTGGTGCCATTCCCAGGCTCCGCCAACGCGCGGCTCTTTCTGCATCAGCTTAGAATGAAAATGGCAAACAGGGGCTTTGTCGCCCAACAACTGTTGCACGGCGCTTACCATTTTTGCGCTGCGGGTTAAGTATCCAAACACATCATTGCCCGGTGTAAACCACAATGATAGCTTTGTTTTCTTGCCGTTCTGGTCATTCAGATCAAGCGCGTTTTTCTTCATGGCATCATCCTGCAAAGCAGTACTATAAAGCTTTTCAATCTCTGGCTGGCTGCAAAAGTTTTTAACCACTACATAGCCTTGTTCGTGGTATAAAGAAATCTGTTCGGGCGATAATTTGTGTGCAGGCATAACAATGTTTTTTATAAGATGCAAGGTAGAAGCGTTGCTTGCCGGAAACTACATCTGTTGTGTGTAAAACCGATACTTTTCTAACTTCCAATTACTTCTAATACTTTTTTGTTGTAACCTTGAAAGATGAAACCTGTGCTGGAATATTTACCGAAAGATAAAGAAGAATCGTTTGTAACGCGGTTATTCGATTATCCCTATTATCCAACGCCCTGGCATTTTCACCCGGAATACGAGCTGGTGCTGGTAACCGAAAGCAAAGGCAAACGGTTTGTCGGCGATCACATCAGCCGGTTTGCGCCCGGCAACTTAGCGTTGTTAGGACCTTATCTCCCACACCTGTATCGCAATGATGACGTTTATTACAGAAGAGGATCGAAGCTGAAAGCGAAATCTATTGTGGTTCATTTTAAAGAAGATTCGTTCGGCACAAAAGCGTTCGATTTGCCCGAAATGAAAGCTATTCAGTCACTTCTTGCCAGGTCGCTAAAAGGGTTGGAGGTAACTGGAAAAACCAACACACTCGTTAGCAAGAAGTTGGCAGACTTGCTATCGCTCAAGGGCTTGCCAAGATGGGTAAAGCTTATTGAAATTTTAGATACTCTTTCCCGCAGCAAAGAAATCCGATATATTTCTAACCAATTGATTATAGGCAACAACGGAACAGAATCACTTCGCATGAACAAAGTGTTAGATTATGTAGTGAGGCATTTTCATCAGGAGATCACTGTTGATAATATGGCTGCAATGTTGAACATGGCGCCCAATTCGTTCTCGCGCTATTTTAGCCAGCGCACCCGGAAATCGTTTACCTATTATGTGAATGAAGTTAGGTTAAACCAGGCTTCAAAGCTGTTGATAGAAACAGGGCAAAGTGTAACTAATATAAGCCTCGACTGCGGTTTCAGTAACCTTTCCAACTTCAACCGGCAGTTTAGAAATAAGTACCAAACCAGTCCTTTGCAATTCAGAAAGCAATATCATTCTTCTAATGAATAATTGTAGTTCGCGCCAATGATAGACATTGAAAAAAGCACCGTGGTTATTGATGTTTTTCTTGCAGTTCGGCATCATTCCAAGAATAACTAATCATCTAATGTTGGCTTATTTAATTATTACTTCATTAGTTATAGCAGTAATTTATTGCTTGCGTATTTGTTCCCAGTATTAGTGTACTACAAATTGCCGGAAGTTAAACCACATAAGTTTTTGCGGTTCTGTTAGTACTACTTCCTTGCCCGTGTAACCGCTGTATAAACAGCAATTACACCCATGCAAAATCATTGTTCTTCCTCTAACTGATTAAGAACACAACTTCAAAAAGTTTTGCTTCCCAATTCCCAATTATTCTTTATCAATTTATCCTCTTTCATTTGCGCTAAATACCCTACTTTACCGCCACTAATTTTTAACTGTAAAACTTGTCGTATGTCAACACAACACAACGCAGCTTCGCGAAGAAAATTTCTGCAGCAAATCGGTGCAACGGGCTTGCTGGCGGCCGTGTCGCCGCTTAGCAGCATGGCTGCCAAACAGAAGGCGGAAGAACGAACCTTATTTTATGAAAAAAAGATTTCGGCCAACGATAAAGTGCGCGTTGCCGTTATCGGTTTCGGTATCCAGGGACATTTTGATCTGGCAACAGCTTTGCAGGTGCCGGGCGTAGAACTGGCGGGCATTTGCGACCTCTATACCGGTCGGCTCCAGAATGCGAAAGAAACGTATGGTAAAGATGTATTCACAACGCGCAACTACCAGGAAATATTGGACCGGAAAGATGTGGATGCTGTGATTATCGCTACTGCTGACTGCTGGCATGCGCGCATTGCCAAAGAAGCTATGCTGAAAGGAAAAGCGGTGTATTGCGAAAAGCCGATGGTGTATAAAATCAGCGAAGGACAAAGTGTGGTAGATACGCAAAAGAAAACGGGCAAAGTGCTGCAGGTAGGCAGCCAGCGTGTGAGCAGTATTGCGGTGCTGAAAGCGAAAGAACTGCTTGCTGCAGGCGAAATTGGAAAGCTGAACATGGTGAATGCGGTGTATGACCGGCAGGGCTCTATTGGTGCATGGGAATACACTATACCGGTAGATGCTTCGCCGGAAACGACCGATTGGAACAAATACATTGAAGGCTTGCCGAAGATGCCTTATGATCCAAAAAAATTCTTCTGGTGGCGGGCTTTCCGGGAAGTGGGCACCGGCGTGGCTGGCGATCTTTTTATTCACTTGCTGAGCGGCACACATGTGATTACAGGGTCTAAAGGACCTGAGAAAATATTCAGCAGCGGGCAAATGAGCTATTGGAAAGATGGGCGCAACATGCCTGATGTAATGACGGGCATTATGCAATATCCCGATTCGCCGGAGCATCCTGCGTTTCAACTCACTTTGCAAGTGAACTTCATCAGCGGCACCGGTGGCGAAGAAAGTATCCGCTTCATCGGCTCTGAAGGCGTGATAGAAGTGAATGGAAATAACCTGCACATCACGCACAGCCTGTTGCCTGAAGCGCCGGGATTTGGCGGCTACGATTCGGTGTTTACCTTCCCCAAACAAATGCAGGAAGACATGCAGAAAGCTTATGACGCCAAATGGACGAAAGAGCAACAGAAACGACCCAAAAAAGAAGATGTCAACTTTAAAGCGCCTGATGGATACAGTGATCATTTAGATCATTTCACTAACTTTTTCGATTCTGTAAGAACGGGCAAGCCGGTGGTGGAAGATGCCGTGTTTGGCTATCGCGCCGCTGCGCCTGCTTTATCTTGCAATGACAGTTATTTCGAAAAGAAAATTATAAACTGGGATCCGGTGAATATGAAACTGGTATAGCGTTTATCGATATCATTTGTAACCTACAAAGCCATCTTACTTTACAGCAAACAGTAAGATGGCTTTCCTGTTTTATATTGCGAACCTATTAATGCAATGTCTTCTTTATATACTTTTATGAAAGCCTTCAACTTTGTTTTTACTTTTATTTTCATCCTGTTTGCCGCGCTTCAATACAATGATCCCGATCCTTACCTGTGGATGCCCATTTACCTGTACACAGCGGCACAGTGCTGGCTCGCCTTTCGCGGCAGGTTTTACCCTAAAGCATATATAGTGGGTATTGTAGTGTATGCGGTTTATGCTATTTACAAGGTATTTGATACGAATGGATTAATAGACTGGATAACTGTGCATCACGAAGAAAATAACGCAGAGACTATGAAGGCCGAAAAGCCCTGGATTGAAGAGACAAGAGAGTTTTTTGGTTTACTGATTTTGATTGTGGTACTGCTGATTGATTTTATTTATGCAAAAAGAAAACGGCGGAGAGATTTATAAATACAGTTGGTACAGTAAAAGTCGTGTTCAGTTTAATTTGAGTGAATGGACTAAAGAGAAAGATTCTGATTTTAGCAGAATAAATTATACAAAGAAAGATCTGCTATAAGGGATAAATTTTCTGAAAATGCGAAACCCCAAAAGCCGTTCCTGTACTGTGTAGGAACGGCTTTTGGGTTCAGGGAGAATGCACTTTTATTTTTCACCTAAGAAAGTACCGTCTGCCAGCCATTCTGCTCTTACGCGACGGTTGTTGGCTCTTCTAAAATCGGCTTTGTAAACCTTTTTTCCATGCTCATTCTCAAGTTCCCACTGCGTGCCTTTCGCATCGGGATAACGCATTTGAAAGTCTGCCATTACCGGAGCGGGAACTTGCGAGGCTGGAATGTGTTGTCCGTCGCCTTTTTTCATTGCATAAGCAGAAGCGTTTGAATTAGAAATAGCAAATGTGCCAATCGAAGCCAGCAGGCAAGCTGCAAGAATTACTCGTTTCATAACTGTTGTTTTGTTTAAATGATTAAAAGAAAAATAGTTGTTGATATAATCTAAAATGAATTTTGCTGAAATGGATTAATGCCTTTCAAACTCAATCTTGTTGCGGCTTTTCGGATTATCGTCAGAGCTGTCATCACTATTGTCGTCGTCATCCGTAAGCCACAGATGATCTTCGGTTAGTTCAGCAATGTGCCAGCCTTTATTCATCTCGTTCAGCGGTGCCGAAGGAAAGCTGATTTTAAGTTCTGTGCTATCGCTATCATCGAACCGCCACGTGCCGCTAACCGTATCGTTTCCCTGTTTGGCGATGAGCGTTCCATTTTCATTGAATGTAAAAAAATAGCCATCGAATAAGGAAGTGGTTTCACCGGAACTCACGAATGAGGTCACAGTAAAATTACCGGCAACGGTAGCGGCAGAAACCGGCAAACCTGAGGAGGGAGTTGTGTTGTTCTTGGTGCAGGCGGCAAGCTGCAGAGTGATTGCACCAACCAGGAAAAGAAAGAAAAAACGGCTTGTCATAAGGTTCTTTTGTTTTGTATGATTTTGAAGATGGCTCACCCGGAACGTGTTTGATAAACGGGATACAGGAATTGGTTGCAGCCGGGAAAAAGAATGTAACCGGAGACAGAAAGTTTTTTTCAAAAAGAAGTCTTAAGCGAAAAAAGACGCCGGGATTTAATAACAATAATTAAGAAGACAAGCGCATTTGCACTTTATCCATTTGTATTGATGGATGATGGTGAGTTAAAATAAGATGCGTAAATCCCAAAAATTAATTGGCTCATAGTAAGTTCAGGAAATAAGAAACACTCTGAATATGCATCGGTAGCAGCGCCCAATCAAAAACGGTTTTATTTCATAACTTCATTTTCTTAACAACAAAAAATAACCTCTGAGGCAACCCTTCAATGAACTCTTTCGTTTTCTAACAGGTTGCTAAAAAAGTTATTGACAAGGTTACATTCTACTGCATGGCTGCAACCATTTAGAAAGATAATAGTAAAAGGGTTTTTGATGCATAAGAATATTACTCACTTCGCTTGTTAAAACCATTGGAATTAGTAACAGTAAATGGGCAAAACGCTGCCAGTCATTTATTTTTGAAACCATTCAATTGTAACGTATGAAAACACCCAGGCTAATTTTTTCTTTTCTCCTTTTGGCAACCGTTGGTGTGATTGCCTGCCGGAAGGAAATTGCGAGTGAGACAAGCACTGCCAAAGATTTGACTAATGACGTAGAAAAGTTGGGAAATGTGGCTTTGGTTGCCAGTCCCTGCGATCAGTTTGCTTATTCCGATACAATTTTCTTTCCCTCTTCATTGCAGCAGAACTATGTTATAAAACCGCTCACGGCACAGGCAGGCACGTATGGTGCTTTCCCTACCGGGCTTGCTATTAATTCATTAAACGGTAATATAAATATCACTAAAAGCGAAACGGGTTTAGAATATCTCGTTTGGTTTATTCCAAAAGGCACTACGGATACTTGTTTCAAATACATTACCGTATCCGGTGTGAATTATGAAGATAGCATTTATGTGATGGCGAATGGCGCTTTGGCTTCGCCGATTTATAACGCGAAAGCCAATCTGCCGGTAGATTGCAGTGGAGGCTGCGAGTTTGATGATGGTCCGGATGATGATAACGGAAACGGTACCGCTGATGAGCCGTTGGCAGGCCAGGAACTCATTCCAAAAGGCTTTGCGATTGACAAAACTACCGGCATTATTGATTTCAAAAAAAGCATTCAAAACGGTGTGCTGGGAAAAAATCCAAAAAACGGCACTTCTAAGATTTTTACGCTGAATTATCGCCTTGGCGATAAAAGCGCTAAGGCGCTCAACCGTATCTCATTCGAACTGTTTTATTATAAAACTCAGGCACAAATACCACTTAAGCTTAAAGAAGACGTACAGGAAAAGCAAAGCCAGGTATTGCTGGAAGGCGAAGAAGAGGATGAGGACGAAGATGGCGGACACCACGGCGGACATGGCGGAGGAAACAAATCTTCGCTTGCTGCCAGCGACCTGACAGCAAAAAACGGTAAAGGAGAAGTAAAATGCAGACCGCCTTACATCATCGTTACACAGCAATAAAGAGGTAAGTTATAAAACATAAATAAAAGCAACAATGGCACAGGAAAATACTTCCTGTGCCATTGTTGCTTTTAGGAGGTTCACTCCGGTAATTTCTATTACTTTGGCAAGCGCGCCATGAAATACAAGTTATTATCCGCTTTACTGCTCATGGGTACTTTGTGCTTTTTGCAGTTGCAAAGCCAGAAAAACAATACTGGAAAACGATGGTTGCCATTGTATGAACAAGCCAATCGTTTGTTCAATGGAGAAGCTACTGACAGCACCGATTCGGTTGCGCTGGACAATTATTCAAAAATCATTTTTTCAGTAAAGCCCGAGCTGGCACATGCAGAAATGTTATACAACTGCCACGAACGGAGAGGTATTTTAAAACAAGGCTTAGGATACGCTTCTAAAGAGATTTTAGAGGATTATTATGCTGCGCTGAATCTTCAGCAAAGCTATCACTTGCCGGATTCTATTACGTTCCGGTTGCTCTTATCCGCCGGCAACCTTCACTATGCCAATGCAATGTTTGATTCAGCGGTTTATTATTTTTCCAAAGCAGAAAAAATCATTGCTTCACATCCGGGTGCTGGTCTTGCGGGTGATTTATACAACTCGCTGGGTGCCTTATACAGCGAAGCCGGCAACTATGCGCAGAGCGGTGTTTATTTTAGTAAAGCGTTAGAACTTACGAGGCAACTTCATCCTGAGCTGGGTGAGGCCATTTTCGCCATGTCGGCAAATGTAGCTTCAGCAGTGCGGCTATCGGGTTATCCCGATTCTGCACTTCTCCTTTACAAAAAGCTGTTGCCTGCAAAGCAATCTTCGCCGGCAATTATTAATAACATCAGTGCCATTTATCTTGCTAAACATCAACCTGACAGCGCCCTGCATTATCTGCAAATGAGCAACGATACTAGCGGTCACTATGGCATCCTTTTTTATAATGCCAAAGCGCTGGCTTACATGCAAAAAAACGAAACTTTAGGGGCAACTAAACAACTGGAAGCGGCAACCAGATTGTACTTAAATTATCCTTCCACAAAAAGCAATGCCTATGGCGCTACGCAAAAATATCTCGGCGATTTAAAAATGCTGGAAAAGAATCCCAATCTTGCTTTACTGCATTATCAGCAGGCGCTGATTCAGTATAACGTGAAGTTCAGCGATACAAATGTTTTTCATAATCCGGGAAACTTTGTCGGCGATTTTGCCAGTTATAACCTCTTTGATGCACTGACTGCTAAAGCAGCTTGTTTGACTGCGCTCTATAAAGTGGAAAAGAAGGAAGATCTATTCCTAGCCGCTACTCAAACTTATGATTCGGCTTTTGTGTTGTCGGACTATATCAAGAAGTCGATTGACAATGATGAAGCGCGGCTATTTATTGCCGATAAAGTATTCGATGCTTATCAGAAAGCAGTGGATTTTTTGATGACGGCAAAAGATAAACAGAACGAAGTTAATGTCATCCATGCTTTAACCTGGATTAGTAAAAGCCGGGCAACCTCGCTCGCTATCAGCCTGAAAGAAAATACAGTTCGCCGATATGCAGGCTTGCCCGATTCGTTGCTGCAAAAAGAAAAGAGTATCAAAATCGGCATCTCGCGCTTAAAGCTGCAACTGGCTGCTACAGCAAATTCTGCGGAACAAAAAGATGTATTGTCACATATTAATTCTGAAACCTTGGAATTGCAATCGCTCTACAATTTATTCAAAGATTATCCATCGTATTATCATCAGAAATTTGCTTCTGATAGTATCAATATACAAGGTATCCGGAAAAATATTTTAGACGATGAAACAGCCGCCATCTGTTATTTCGAAGGCGCTTCCAAATTATACATATTCGTGATCCGGCAGGATGGCATCAGTCAATATGAAACCAATAATGACACGTCCTTGCTCTCATCTATTTCGGTTTACAACCGCCAGTTAACAGAACAAAAATGGGGCACTACCTACAACAACAGCATTGCCAAATATCTTTACAACAAACTGGTTTATCCTTTGGCGGCTGACTTGCGTGGCATTCACTCTTTGCTCATCATTCCTGACAGAGCGCTTACCAATATTCCGTTTGAAGCACTACAGGATTCAAATGATCATTACCTGGTTGAAAACTTTGCCATCACCTATCAATATGCTTTGCCTTTTTTGCAAAAAAACACGTTAGGGTTTAAAAAAAATAAAGCGCTTGCCTTTGCACCATTTGCCTATTCTAATCAGCATTCATCATTTAGCGCTCTTCCTTCTTCGCTATCTGAAATTGCGGGCTTCCGCAAAACAGAACAACTGGTAGGTACGGCTGCAACAAAAGATAAATTTATTACGTCGGCTTCCGGCGCATCGCTTATTCACCTGGCAACTCACGCTGTCGTTAACTTCAGCGAGCCTGAGAATTCATACATCGCTTTTTATGAGAACAGCCGGAGCGATTCATCATACAAAATGTTTGCGCATGAGTTATATAATCTGCAACTGCCGCATACACAATTTATTTTTTTAAGCGCCTGCGAAACCGGCAGCGGCAAAGTGTCGCAAAGCGAAGGCGCGCTGAGTTTATCGCGTGCATTTGCATTTGCCGGCTGTCCTAATGTTGTTACGTCGTTATGGAAAGCAGAAGACCAATCCACTGCTTACATCAGCCGGAAATTTTATGATTATCTGGATGATGGAGTTACTTACGCGGAGGCCTTACAAAAAGCCAAGATAGATTTATTGAAAGACGAAACGATGACGCAGTTTCATTCGCCGCCTTATTGGAGTCATCTGATTTTTATAGGTGATGTGCAAAGCGAAAAAGGACAATCAAGTTATTATGTAGCAGCAGTTATAGTTCTTGCATTATTTATTAGGCTTTCTGTTTTTATTTTATCCTTGAATAAGAAAAGAAAAGTAAGATGAGAATATCCTAATCTCTTTTGAAATAACGTTAACGTACTACTTCTCCTTCCATTTTAAGATTTGTAACCGGGTGCGGCTGATGCCTTTTGCCCTATTATAAAATAAATGATTTTTATCAGAAACAATTTTATCCAACTGCTTTTCTGCTGCTTCAATTTGGTTTGCATTTAAGTAAGCTAAGGCTAAGTAATAATCTGTTTCCTGAGCAAAATATTTTTCAGTGCTTTTGCTGTTTATAGCTTCCACGTTTTGAAAGGCTGTAATAGCGTGAGTTGCATCATTTAAGTGCAGATAAGATTGACCCGCTAAAAAATAATTTTTCTGATCTTTTTCTGCTTTCCTGTTAAAAGATTCAATTACGCCGCTATAGTTTTGCGAAGCATATAATGCATCTAAATTTCCTGGTTTTTCGCTGCCTCGGCTTACAGGCAATTGATAGGCGATATAAGCATCGTTGTAAAGAGACTGGCGGTTAGTTGTGGTGTATTCAAACAAGCCAATGCCTGCTACAACAAGAAGCAATACAGCCGCAACGCTCATCGCCATCTTAAGAAAAGATGACTGTTTTATTTGTCTCGCTGCAGGCTTTTCTTCAGCCTTGCTTTCCTTTAGATATTCCTGCTGAATGCTTTGAACCTGCTGCCGCAAACCCTGCGAACGGATGGCTCGCTTAGCAGCTAACAAATGCTGGTAACGTTCCTGCAAAGCCCCATCTTGTTGTAAGCGATTTTCGGTGGCAGTTTGCTCAATTGCGTTCAGTTCACCATCCATGTAACGGATGAGCGTTTCCATTATATCATTTGTAGAATTATCCTGCATTTCTCAACGCTTTTTTTAATTGTGTACGTAATTCTTCATCTTCCTGTATCATAGTTTCCAATCCTTTCATGCACTTGTATTTTTTATTACGAAGCACTTGTTCATTCTGATAGTCCGGCATCTTTTGCAAGATGTCGGTCATAGAAAAATCCTCGTAATAAACCAGCATCAACAATTGCTTGCATTTTGCGCCGAGCCTCTCAAACAGTTGCTGTATCAAAGTAAAATGCTCATGCTGTATCAGGTGCTCTACAATCGTCCCTTCCATAGTTTCTTTTGTTCCTTCATACACACGGTTGCGGTTGTTGCTGCTGCTTCTTTTCCTCAACTCTGCCAGCCAGAGATTGCGCGTGATGGCGTACAGAAAAGATTTGATGCTGGCATCGCCCCTGAATTTATTCTCCTCCACAATTTCTATAAAGGCGATAATGGTTTCCTGGATAATATCTGCTGCATCGTCATTATTTCCTTTGTTGTTAGTAATATAATGTTCGAGCAAACGATAATATTCTCTGTAAAGAAACCGGATGGCGGCATCTCTTTCTTCCGGCTGCTTCAACGCCTGAATCAATTCTGCATCCGGGTAGCTTTTGGCAATCTGCATCGGCTATGATTATTTGTATTCGCTGCGTGTGAATTTGTAACCGGAAATGTAGAAAATGTTGGCGGATGAAAAGAAAACTATTTTTATTAATAGCAATAAGATTGACAGATATGTCTGCAGCTAAGAGTCAATTTGTTTCTGCTTGAAGATGATAATTAATTTGATCAATGATAATTTAGAAAAGCAGATAGCATAAGGCAATTATAAATGATTTGCCAAAACCAACTCCCGGAATGCTTTAACTTAGCACAAGCTTGCCTTAACATTTCCTCTCATGAATACCATAGTAAATGCAGCCGCTTACAGCGATGGCAAACGTATTGCCAACGTTGACCTTGCCGGAATCGAACATACTTTGCAGAAAGAAAAAACATTTGTCTGGGTTGGTTTGCACGAGCCGGAAGAAGATTTGCTGCGCCAGGTGCAACAGGCATTTCACCTGCACGATTTAGCCATCGAAGATGCTCATTCGGCGCACCAGCGGGCGAAGCTGGAAACCTACGGTGATACTTTATTCATTGCTTTGCGCACTGCACAGATTAACCCGACAGACCGGCATATCGAATGGGGCGAAACCCATTTTTTTCTGCATCATAATTTTATTGTAACGGTGCGTCATGGCTCTTCACTGGCTTACACCGAAGTGCGCCGGCATTGCGAAAGCACACCGCAACTGTTGAGCAAAGGTCCTGGCTTTGCTTTATATGCCGTTATGGATGCTATCGTGGATCAGTACTTCCCCGTAATTGAAACTTTGGAAGGCGAACTGCTGGAACTGGAAGAACAGATATTTGGCGAAAAGCCCACACGCAACACCACACAACGGATTTATGAATTGAAGAAGGAACTGCTTGGTGTGAAGCGGGCCGTATGGCCGCTCATTGAAATCTGCAACCGGCTGATGCGCTTTAATGTGATGCTGATACCCGACGATACCAAGCCTTATTTCCGTGATATTTACGACCATGCGGTGCGCATTAATGAAATGCTCGACAGCACGCGTGAAATGGTGACTGCCGCATTGGAAGCCAACTTTTCACTCACTTCCATTTCGCAAAGTGAAGTGTCGAAAAAGTTTGCCGGCTGGGCTGCTATCATCGGCGTGCCTACTATGGTGGCAGGCATCTATGGCATGAACTTTCAGGAGATGCCCGAACTGCACTGGGCTTGGGGCTATCCTGTGGTGCTGACGGCTACGTTGTGTCTTTGCGTAGTGCTGTATATTTTCTTTAAGCGCTCGGAGTGGCTGTAGCCATTCACTGTACCTACAACAAACTTCTAACTGTTTCAATCACCTGCTGAAAAGAATGGCTGTCTTGTCCGCCTGCAATGGCTGATGTTTTATTCCCGCCACCGCCACCTTTTATTAACGGCGCCACTTGTTCTTTAATAATCTTACTTGCGTCAAATCCTTTACTGATAAGGCTTTCAGATAACGCTACTGCAACGGAAGCTTTGCCACTGATAGAGCTGCAGAGAACCACAGCACCATTTGCTTTTTTAGATAAATCAAGGGATAATTTCTTTAAAGAATCGGCGCTGCCCACTTCAACTATTTCACCAATAAAAGAAGTATTGTTTACATCAACCTTTTTGTTAAGCAACTCGTTTTTTAAGTTATTCAACCATTTCGCTTCAAACGATTCGAGTTTCTTTTTCAAGTCGCTTTGCTCTGCCAATAAATTTTCGATGCTTTTGCTTAAATCTTTTGGATTCTTTAAAAGCGATTTCACTGTGTTCAATTCGCTAATCTCATTATTCACATAATTCTCTGCCGCTTTACCAGCAACAGCTTCTATGCGACGCACACCGGCAGCTACTGCCGTTTCATGTACGATTTTGAAGAAACCTAATTCGCCCGTTGAACCTATATGTGTTCCACCGCATAACTCTACTGAATAAGTCGGGTCAATGGTAACCACGCGAACGATGTCACCATACTTCTCACCAAACAAAGCCATTGCGCCGGTTTCCATAGCATCCTCCTTACTCATGTAACGAACCACGACCGGGATATTATCTCTTATTTTTTCATTGACGATGGCTTCTACCTGCGCGATTTCTTCATCCGTTACTTTAGAAAAATGAGAGAAGTCGAAGCGCAGTTGTTCATCATTTACCAAAGAGCCTTTTTGCGCCACGTGCGTTCCCAGCACTTGCCGCAAAGCCGCATGTACTAAATGCGTAGCGCTATGGTGCGAAGCAATGTGAAGTCTTCTTTCTTTCGGAACAATGGCAATGACTTCGCCGATTAACTCATCGGGTATCGCTTCCGCGACATGAATAATAAGATCATTTTCTTTTTTGGTATCAATGATGTGGATAGTTGTATTGCTTAGTTTCAATAAACCCTTATCGCCCACTTGTCCGCCGCTTTCTGCATAAAAAGGTGTTTTGTTTAATACAATCTGGTATTGTTCTTTGCCTTTACCCTTTACTTTTCTATATTTTAAGATATCAGCTTTGGCTTCTAAAGAATCGTAGCCAACTAACTCTGTTTTGTTGCCTTCGTTGAGGATGATCCAATCTTCTGTGTCTAAAGCCGTGGCGGCGCGGGAACGATTTTTTTGTTGTTGAAGTTCAGTTTGAAAACCGGCTTCGTCAATGGTTAATTTATTCTCTACGGCTATGAGTCTTGTTAAGTCAATCGGGAAGCCGTAGGTGTCATATAACTCAAAAGCATCTTTACCTGAAATGGTGTTTTCGGTTTTCAAAGAAATGATGTCGCCTATTCTTTTCAATCCCTTCTCCAAAGTCCTCAAAAAAGCTTCTTCTTCTTCCTTTACAACCCGACTTACGAAATCAGCCTGTTTATACAATTCAGGAAATACATGTTCAAATTGATGAGCTAACAATGGCATCAACTGAAACAACAAAGGTTGTTTATAATCCAAATAAGAATAATAATAGCGGACAGCACGGCGAAGGATTCTGCGAATCACATAACCGGCTCCGGTGTTCGATGGTAGTTGTCCATCCGCTATGGTAAAAGCAATGGCGCGAATATGATCGGCCAATACGCGAAAAGCAATGTCCTGCTTGCTATCGCTGTAAGTATATTTTTTATTGGTGATTTTTTCTATTGCTTCAATTGTGCCGCTAAAAACATCTGTATCGTAATTGCTTTGCTTGCCTTGTATCACGCGCACCAAACGTTCGAAACCCATACCGGTGTCAACATGTCTGGCGGGCAAAGGTTCAAGGCTTCCATCTTTCAACCTGTTAAATTGCATGAACACATTATTCCAGATCTCAATCACCTGTGGGTTGTCGGCATTCACCAAAGCCGCACCGGGTGTAGCTTTACGCTCATCTTCACTGCGACTATCGTAATGAATTTCAGTGCAGGGTCCACACGGACCGGTATCGCCCATTTCCCAAAAATTGTCTTTCTTGTTACCCAACAAAATCCGCTCTTCCGGCACATATTTTTTCCATTCATTAAATGCCTCTTCGTCTTTTGCCAAGCCTTCCTTTTCATCGCCCTGAAAAATGGTTACATACAATCGTTCCTTATCTAGTCCATACACTTCTGTTAGTAGCTCCCAGCTCCATGCAATCGCTTCCTGTTTGAAATAATCGCCGAAGCTCCAGTTGCCCAGCATTTCAAACATCGTATGATGATATGTATCCACACCTACTTCTTCCAGGTCATTGTGTTTGCCGCTTACGCGAAGGCATTTCTGTGTATCCGCCACGCGCTTATATTCTGCTGTTCGGTTGCCGAGGAAATAATCTTTAAACTGGTTCATTCCGGCATTGGTAAAAAGAAGCGTGGGATCGTTTTTTATTACAATGGATGCAGAAGGAACAATGATATGCCCTTTGTTCCTGAAGAAATCGAAGAAGTGTTGTCTTATTTCGGAAGATGTCATAAAAAATATATCGTTTGAAATGCCGTTATCTTTGAACGCTTTGAAAACGGGCGGCAAAAGTAGGAAGAAGCAGGCAGTAAGCGGCAAGCGATAAGCCGCAAGCTTCAAGTGGTGAGCTATTCTAAGAAAGTCTGCTTTTAATTTATGGGTTAAGCTTACTTTTTGTCTCCGCCGCGGCGGATTGAAGCCTTCGGTCTTTTATTATTATGAAAAAAATCAAGTACTTCTATAATACCCATACACTTCGCTACGAAAAGCTCATTACACCCCTCCGGGTAAAATTGCTTCGCTTTTTTGGTTTTCTCGCTACGGTGGCAGTATCGGCCGCCATTATAGTTGCTATTGCGTTCCGTTATATTGAATCGCCCAAAGAAAAACTATTGCAGGAGCAGAATGATGATTTGCGTGATGGTTATGCCGTGTTGAACAAACAGATACAGCAGCTTCAGGAGCAAATGAGTGAACTGGAAAATAGGGATAATAATGTGTATCGTTCCATCTTTGAATCACAGCCGGTACATGATAGCGCAAGGCTAAAAGCGATGGAGAAGAGTAAAGAACTGAAACTGGTGCAGAGCATGGGCGAAGACGAACTGGTAAAGAGCATCACGGCGCAGGTGAACCGGCTTTCTATGTTAGTTGCTTACCAGCAAAAAAGCTATAGCGATATTGAAGGCATGGTAAAAAATAAAGAACAATTGCTGGCTGCTATTCCTGCTATACAGCCAGTGAGCAATAAAGATTTAACACGCATCGCTTCTGGTTTTGGCTATCGCATAGACCCGGTTTATAAAGTGACAAAGTTGCACGCCGGGCTGGATTTTGCAGCGCCCATTGGTACACCTATTTATGCCACGGCTAACGGAACGGTAAGAGAGGCAGATTTCAATGAAGGCGGATATGGCAACCACGTTGTTGTCAATCATGGCTACGGCTATGAAACACTATATGGACACATGGTGCGGATGAAAGCAAGAGTAGGGCAGAAAGTGAAGCGAGGCGAAGTGATCGGGTATGTTGGCAGCACCGGGAAAAGCACCGGACCGCATTGTCATTATGAAGTGCATAAGAACGGGGTTCCGGTAGATCCGGTTTACTTTTTCTATAACGATTTAACACCGGAACAGTACGACCGTCTGCTGAAGCTGGCCGCTGCCAGCAACCAAAGCTTCGATTAAAAATAGCTTAAAATGAATGCGCGGTTTGGAGTGTAAATACCGGTGTGTAACCCCAGTCACCGTCCTGTAATGTGTACTTCACAATATAATAAAGCGTAGCGGCAGCGGGTTCATCTTCAGTAGAATATTGAATGGAAGAAGTTGAATTACCGGAGCCGTCTGTTTTGTAAATACTGCAAAGACTGTTAGGAGTTGTGCCCCGTAAAATCTCGAGCGTTTTCACGTCTTTCTGATAGGAAGTGGAAAAACCAACTGTAACCTCGCTATTAACAGATTGCGCCTTAAAATTATTAATGGCGATGTTTCCGCTGCTGAACGAAATGGCGGATGACGAAGCAGCAACGGTGACTGATGGTTGGGTTAAATCCTGCTTCGTGCAGGATACAACAGAAATGGTAATCAACAGGGCGAATAAAGAATGCTTCACGGAAGTAAGATTAATATTGAATTAAGAACTAATTAAAAACTGATTAAAATTACCCGATAACCGTACCAAATCCAATTAAAATTTTAAATCATTGATTTTCAATAAGAAGCTATGTTTTGGTAAAAGAATGTTACATGTTATTTTTCTTGTAATGGGAAAGGAAATGGGAATCTTACCGGAAGCCGCTTTTTTTTATCTTCGCAACCTTTGCCAAAACAATATGAATAAAAAATACATTAAAACGTAAAGAGAACAATGGATCAAACAGTGTTGATAATTATAGCGGTTGTTATATCATTAATAGCGGGCGTTGTTGCGGGTAAGTTCATTTTCGCAAAAGATACCCGTAAGCAGGTGGAGGAAGCTGAAGCCCGGGCCCAGAATATTATTAGGGAAGCCGAGCTGCGCGAAGAAACGATTAAGAAAGAAAAAGGTATCGAAGCCAAAGAGCGGTTTGTTCAGCTTCAGGCAGAGCACGACAAACTGGTGCTGGAACGGAACCGGAAAATGAACGAAGCCGAAACCCGCATCAAACAAAAAGAAAACAGTATTACGCAAAAAGAAAACAGCATCGTTCAAAAAGAAAGCAGTCTCGACAAACAAATCAAAGAGAACGAAGCCATCAAAGACAACCTGAACAAACAAATCGAGATTGTAAACAGCAAGCGCACCGAACTGGAAAAGCACCAGGAAGAACATATCCGCCGCCTCGAAAAAGTAGCCGGGCTTACGGCTGAAGAAGCCAAGGCACAGATAATAGAAGGCTTAAAAAATGAAGCTCATACGCAGGCCTTGTCGCTTCAGCAAGAGATTATTGAGGATGCAAAGCTGAAAGCGAACAAAGAAGCACGCAAAATTATTATCCAATCCATCCAGCGCACCGGCGCCGAGCAAACCATTGAAAACACCGTTAGCGTTTTCAACCTTGAAAGTGATGAAATGAAAGGGCAAATCATCGGCCGCGAAGGCAGAAACATCAGAGCCTTAGAAGCCGCGACCGGCGTCGATTTGATTGTAGATGATACACCGGAAGCCATCGTGCTTTCTTCTTTTGATCCCCTTCGCCGGGAAGTTGCTCGTTTGTCCCTACAACGCCTGATCGCCGATGGTCGTATCCATCCGGCGCGTATTGAAGAAGTGGTTGAAAAAACACGCAAACAATTAGAAGACCAGGTAATAGAAATTGGCGAGCGAACCGTGATTGAGCTGGGTATTCATGGCTTGCATAAAGAGTTGGTTCGTATAGTTGGCAAGATGCGTTTCCGTTCGTCTTACGGACAAAATTTATTGATGCACAGCCGCGAAGTAGCTAATTTGTGTGGCATTATGGCGGCAGAATTAGGCTTGAATCCCAAACTTGCCAAACGCGCCGGTTTGCTGCACGACATTGGCAAAGTACCCGATGAAGAAACCGAATTGAGCCACGCTTTGCTCGGCGCGAAACTGGCCGAAAAATATGGCGAAAATCCGGCGGTCATCAATGCTATCGGTGCGCACCACGATGAGATGGAAATGCAGTATGTGATCTCACCTGTTGTGCAGGCATGTGATGCTATTAGTGGTGCACGCCCCGGCGCAAGGCGCGAAATCATGCAGCAATACCTGCAACGCATCAAAGACCTCGAAGCGTTGGCTGCCTCTTATCCTGGCGTTGAAAAAGCGTATGCCATTCAGGCCGGTCGCGAACTGCGCGTAATTGTGGAAGCCGATAAAGTAACCGATGGCGACAGCGATAAGCTCAGTTTTGAAATTGCCCAAAAGATTCAAACCGAAATGACCTATCCAGGTCAAATTAAAGTAACGGTCATTCGCGAGAAGAGAGCCGTGAACGTGGCGAGATAGAATTTATATTTTGCATCAATAAAGAGCCTGCAGATTCATATATCTGCGGGCTCTTTATTGATTATTCTCATCCAAAATATCCGGTCTATTCCAGTTAAGACAATTTCAAAAAATAAATTTGTTCATCAACTAAATTAATTAGTATTTTGCAGCTAAATTTATTGGTTATGTCATACGCCGGAAAAAACCTTCGTTATCTCCGCCGTCTCCGCGGATGGACACAGGAAGAATTTGCCAACAAACTGAAAATAAAACGCTCGCTGGTGGGCGCTTATGAAGAAGAACGCGCCGAGCCGCGGCTGGAAGTGTTGAGAGCTATTTGCCATATTTTCAAGCTGAGCTTAGACGATTTGTTTTTAAAAGACCTGACTGAAACAAAAGCAAATACTTACTTAGATAAGCGCCGTGCTTTAAAAACGTCGGCCGATGCAGAGGAAAGATTGATTCACCTGGTTCCGATAAAAGCGGCGGCTGGTTATTTAGCCGGTTATGCCGATCCTGAGTTTATTGATGAGCTAAATACTTTTACGCTGCCTATGCTGGCCCCGGGTCAGTATCGTGCGTTTGAGATTGTGGGCGATAGTATGCTGCCAACTCCAAGCGGCAGCGTAATTGTGGGCGAAAAAGTTGAAGACCTGGAAGAAGTAAAAAGCAACCAGGCTTATATCGTGGTATCTAAAAGCAATGGGATTGTTTACAAACGCATTAACCGCAACGGACGTGTAAAGAACAAGGTGATGCTGGTGAGCGATAACCCGCAATACGATCCTTACCCGATTAATACCGAAGATATCGTGGAAGTATGGAAAGCGCAGATGATCATCACCAAAGCCACTTCGCAACAGCGTTGGGATGTAGGCCAATTGGCTGGACTAGTAAACAATCTACAGGAACAGGTGACCAGCATGAAGAAAAAGATGAACTAAAAGGAAAGCTATTATACAAACGTAATAATTAAAAATGCCCTGACTACGCAGGGCATTTTTAATTTTGCAAATAAAAAGTATGCGATTTTTTTCGATTTTGACAGGCGCAATTTTGCTGTATGCCTGTACAACATCAACAGCAGGCGAGGTAAAAGAAAAAGAAGTTACGGATAATGATAAAAGTTATTCTAAAAAAGTATTGGTAGAACTATTCACTTCTCAAGGCTGTTCAAGCTGTCCGTCTGCCGATAAACTGCTAAGCAGTCTGGCACAAAGTGATACGAACTTGATTGTACTTTCCTTTCATGTAGATTACTGGGACCGTTTAGGCTGGAAAGATGTTTTCAGCAACCACGATTATACTTTACGCCAGCAGCAGTATGTGCAGGCATTACACGCTCAATCGGTTTACACGCCGCAGGCTGTGGTTCAGGGTCAGTTTGAAATGGTTGGCAGCAACAAACCGGCTATCACCAATGCTATACAAAAAGCAAGGGAAGATAACGATGAAGTGGAGTTAAGCGGTAACGTCAGCGTAAACGGCAATATCATAACGGTTCATTACGAAGTGAATAAAATTGTTGCTAATGAGCAAGTCGTAGTTGCGTTGATACAGAGGCAGGCTTCAACACACATCGCTCGGGGAGAGAATTCAGGCATTACGCTGGCAGGTTATAATGTAGTTAGAAATTTATCTGCAATGCCATTGACAAAAAGCAATAACACTACGCAACTTTCTCTGCCAGCCGACTTACAAAACGACAACGCTTCAGTAGTTATTTTCGTTCAGGATATACAATCAAAAAGGATTTTAGTCGCTATGCAATTGAATAAGTAGTGTTGCAGCAAACTTCTCTATGTGCTGTTTTGTTAGTTCATTAATGCAGTATGGAAAACAGACCCCGCATCCAGCTTCATTTATCTTCGCTTGATAAAATGATAGAACAGATAAGCTTACTATTACTTATTGTATTGTGTGCTTTTACTATTTATGCATTGATCTCATTGCCCTCTGTCATTCCCATACACTTTGGTTTTTCGGGCAAGCCCGATAGCTATGGAAGTAAGTTCACGCTCCTCAATTTGCCTTTGTTAGTAACTCTTGTTTATATCGGCTTGACCTGGCTCAATAACATCCTTACCTGTTTAATTATATACCTGAGATTACGGAAGAAAACGCCGCGAAGCAATACACGATTGCAACGCGGATGCTCAGGTTTTTAAAGCTGACTGTGTTGGTTATTTTTACATGGCTGACTGTGATGATCTATCTGATAACGACGGGTTTTGTCAATAATCTTGGAGTCTGGTTTCTGCCGGCTACGCTGGTGCTTATTTTTCTTCCAATTATTATTTCCATCATCTCGTCAAAAAGAAAATAATAAACCTTTCGTCTAATTCTTATTTCTTCTTTTCATAATCATCCACCCATTTTTCCACTTCCTCTTTTGTTACGGGCGCCTGCTTATTATCTACATTAATCACCAGTAAATAACCAGCTTCATCTTCGGGTCGCGCGAGGTATGTGTTGATGAAAGAAAACTGGTCGCTCTCATTTAATTTTCCCGTGAAGATATTCCAGTTCTCTTTTGCGCAAAGGCAACCCAGCGTAGGCGCAAGCGGGTAAAAAGGCTGGTCTTTAAAATAATCCGGATCGATGGTAGAGCCATGCGCAATGATGGCAGTTCTGCCTGCGGCTCCGGCTCCTATCGCTTCCTGCACCGGAAGGTAATTGCGCCAGTCGGGCGGCAATAGCAACAAATAATTCTGATAAAAAGAAGCGGAAGAGTCGGGCATTTGGTGCCAGTATGCCGCGTCATTTTCGTGCGGCAGCAAGAGTTGAAGATTCGGAGTGGGACCAATTAAATTATTGTGCGAAATGCCGGTTCCCTGAACGCTGTAAATACCCTGTGGTGTACTGCCACTGGTGATGAAATAAGGCAGGTTGGAAGCCGACCGCGCAAGTTGCTGAAACACCAATAACTTTCCTGTACTGTCCCTTGCAAAAGAGCCATCACCATTTTGAATAATAGCTAATCCGGGATAATCTCTGTTCCATCGTTGCAAGGAATAAATCATTTGCCGCCCGATGTTTTTTTGATAAACAAAAAGGGAGGACAAGGGCGGCGTGGGTGATTGTTTTTCTTTTATCCCGTTCGTAAGAAATAATTGAAGTGAAGCTAACACAGGCTCACTGTCATAGAAGGCAAAGGAAGCTTTCATCTGCTTTAGCAGACGCTTTATTTGTTGTGTGGAAGAATCGACTCTGAACAAATACACTGCCTGCATAGCAAATAGTTTCGGCTCCTTTTCTCTTGCCAGCAATGCCTGTATGGAAGAAGTATAGTTATAAGGATACAAGCCATACACGGCTTCCAGCAAAGCCCGTTTGGTATCATATTGAAGACTATCGTAGTGAAGGAACAAGGTGTCGAAACCCGACTTTACCACTTCGCTTTTTATCATGAATTGCGAAGCTCCTAAGCAGGCTGACTCATACTGGCTCTCTGTATTACTGTCAAGTGGTTGTGTGAAAGTTTGTCCAATCTCCACATTTCTCAAATAGTTGTCAAACGCTTTCCGCTTTTCGTTCAGCACCACTTTCGTTTGTATCAGTTCTTGATTGTACTGCGCCATTGCACAAGAGCTCAAAGCCAGATAAATCAGCGTAATTACAAGTTTCATTGTTGAAAAAGAATAGCGTTCACAAACATAGGTGCTTATCTTTTCTGCTGGTATTAAGAGCTTGTTTAAAAATAAAAACAGCAGCGCAGGCTGCTTCTCTTCAACCCATATGATTTTATTGCGACCGATATTTACCTGCCTTATCTTGCGCTCATGACGCAGATTTTTACTTACAACCAACTCTTCACTTTCACTGTTGAAGTATTTAATAAGATGGGCTGCCCGCGGACTGCATCGCTGATTGCCGCTGCAGTGTTGTTGTCGGCCGATGCGCGGGGCATAGACAGTCATGGTATTTCGCGTTTATCGGGTTATGTGCGGCTTTGGGAAGCGGGGCGTATCAACCCAACGCCCGATATTAAAATCATCCATGAAACGCCTTCTACGGCTACCATAGATGGCGATGCAGGATTAGGTTTGGTGGTGGCTCCTTTTGCCATGCAAACCGCCATCAGCAAAGCCAAGGAAGTTGGCACAGGCTGGGTTTGCGTTCGCAACAGCAACCACTTTGGCATTGCCGGTTATCATGCAGAGATGGCTTTGAAGCATAATATGATTGGCATTGCCATGACCAACGCGAGCGCCATTGTTGCGCCTACGTTCAGCATTGAAAAAATGCTGGGTACCAACCCCATTGCCATGGCGGTTCCTGCGGATAAACAACCTCCTTTTATTGCTGACTTTGCCACTACTACGGCTTCTAATGGGAAGCTTGAAATCTTGCAGCGCAAAGGAGAAAACACGCCTTTGGGTTGGGTGCAGGATGAAGATGGAAACGCTTCTACCGATGCGAATGCCTTGAAGACGGGAGGTGCGTTATTACCCTTAGGCAGCGACCGCGAGCATAGCAGCCACAAAGGCTATGCATTGGGCAGCATGGTTGATATTTTAACCGGCGTGCTCAGCGGCGCGAGTTATGGTCCGTGGGCGCCTCCTTTTCCTGCTTACATACCGATGCCGCAAGGGGCGCCCGGCAAGGGGCTGGGGCATTTCTTCGGCGCCATGCGGATAGATGCCTTTCGCCCGGCAGCCGAGTTTAAACAACAAATGGATAACTGGATTGAACGCTTTCGCAATGCGAAGCCTGCCGCAGGGTATGACAGAGTGTTGATACCTGGCGACCCGGAACGCGAAACCGAAGCGGTGCGGCTGAAAGAAGGTATACCCCTTTTTGACAGTGTGGTGAAAGAGCTGAAGGAGATAGGGGATAAGATGGGTGTATTATTATAAAGGCACAGCAAACTGCAAAGGGGATTTGGAATAGGAAGAACTTGTTTGCAATTTCTCTCTATGGACATCACAATTTTTTAATTTATTTTTAAGTGAGAAAAAAATTATTATTTTCGTTTCAAATTCAATAACCAAATCTTTTTAATTCCAAAACAATTACAAACAGTGTATGAAACTAGTCTCCGCTCTTTCTGAAAAGAAAACGTTTTGCTTTGTCTTGCTTTTTAGTTTATTAATGACCGGTGCCTGTAACAAAGACCTGAAAGAAATATCAGAACCTGAAACAGCAGGTGATAAATCGGGCCTGCTTTCATTAAAAAAATCAAAACTGAACATCATTCTCTTTTTGGGTGATGACATTGGTTACGAAGTGCCTACTTACGCCGGCGGCAAATCGTATAGCACACCTAACCTGGATTTTTTAGCCGCCAATGGCGTCTTCTTTAAACATGCGTATTCGCACCCGGATGGCTATCCGTCCCGCCTGGCTTTATTTACCGGCAAATACAACTTCAGGAACTATACCTATTGGGGACATTTTCCAAGAGGAGAAAAATCGTACAGCAACATGCTGCACGATGCCGGATATAAAACTTGCTATGTAGGCAGATGGGTAATGGGCGATGGTGATGCCGGCATTAAACGCCAGGGCTATGATGCTTATAGTTGTTTTCAGGCAGACAACGGCGATGATAAATCGGAAGGTCGCTACAAAGACCCCAGCATTTATGAAAATGGTGCTTACCTACCGGATTCTGAAACAAAGGGAAAATACTCGGAAGATATTTTTTCAGACTACCTGTGCAACTTCATAGATTCTAACAAGAACAATACTTTCTACGCCACTTATGCTTTCAATGAAGCAGCAGCGCCTTATGTTCCTTCTCCTGACGATCCTGATTTTGCCACTTGGAATACAAAGAATGAAAACCGTCACGACGATCCAAAATATTATCCCGGTATGATTGCCTATATGGATAAGATGGTAGGTAAGATTATGGCAAAGCTTAAGGCAGACGGACTGGATAAAAACACGGTGATTATGTGGATAGCAGACAATGCTACACAACAACGCATTACCTCGATCTGGGGACCTAACAACATTGCTATATCAGGTCAGAAAACCGAAACCAATATTTGGGGAACGCTTGATCCGCTCATCGCTTATTGTCCCGGTTTAATATCACCCAAAGTAGATGACCAGACCTTGATTGATTATACTGATTTTCTGCCTACTATGGCTGATATTGCTGGCATTCCCAAACCTACTACTTATGGTAAGCTGGATGGCATTAGTTTCTATGACAATCTGATGAACAAAACAGGCAAAGATCGGAGCTGGGTATTCTGCCACTGGGATGGTACAATTGCAGACACCACCCCGCGTGTTCGCTTTGTAAATAATATTAATTACAAATTATACGACACGCTTAACTATTCTCAGTTCTACAATATTTTAAAAGATACGTTTGAGCAATCGCCCATTCCTGATAGCAAGCTTACGCCTCAGGAGAGAGCCACTAAAAGGCAGTTTGTAAAGGTTCTGCAGTCCGAGCATAATTAGAAAGTAAATTACCATACAAATTAAAGCGCCCGCACATTTATGTGCGGGCGCTTTAATTTGTATGGTATAACAACACAAACGAGGCAAAAGATGGTAGATCACTTCCCGAATAAGACTTATTTCCGCAGGTAGTCTTTCCTTTTCCTTATCATATTTATAACAGCTATCATTCAGCATTATCTTTTAATTTGCTGCAATGCAGGGCGCAAGAAAAATAGTCGTTGGGTTGGCGGGTCTGTTATGTTTTTACTGCGCTAAGCTGGTGGCACAGCCCATGCAGTTGCCTTCCCTGTTTGATGAGCCGGAAGCGCAGAACGAGTACCAGCGAAATGCGGTGTTACGACCCGGCGAAGATGCAGAGGCTAAAATCCACAGCCTCATTTTTATTAAAACGTCAGTCAGTAAGCAGAGCTGTTATGTGGGTGAGCCTTTGCTCATTACTTATCAACTATACACTGCTGTTTCCTGTCATTCAAGAGTTACCAAACAGGTGGCGTTTAGCGGTTGCAGCGTGATTGAAATGACATCGGATGAACCCGAACAGACCGTGCGTGAGAAAGGCGTTATCTACCGGGTGCAACTGATACGGAAGGTACAACTGATACCGCTGCAATCGGGCAACTTGGTAATACCGCCGGCAACTGTAAACAACGATGTTTCATTTTCTACTGTTGAAAATCCGTATGCGCAAAAAAGATACTCTGTCGATATAAGCAGTGAGCCTTATAACGTTCAGATAACCGCTTTGCCAGAGCCCCAGCCGGATGATTTCAGCGGTATTACAGGCAGCTTTAATATCTCTGCCAGAGTAGACAGCACAGCGATTGCGGCCGGCGAAAACAACCGCCTGCTCGTAACCATTAATGGTGCAGGAAATATAGAAGCCATAACAGAGCCGCAGATCAATTGGCCCAAACACAGCGAACATTTCGATCCTGCCGACAGCCAGCACATAAACCGGATGAACTTTCCGGAGAGCGGCGACAAAACCTTTATCTTTCCTTTCCTCATTACTAAAAAAGGAAGGGCAACGCTTCCCCGCGTTTCATTCACTTACTTTAATACAGAACTTAAAAAGTATGAAACGGTAAGCACGCACGAAATTCCTCTGCTGATAAGGGCGGCGATCAAAAGAACCAACCCGGCAGCGCTGGTAGCCAACGATCTCTCGAATGCTAAATATCTTTGGTTTGTGCCGGCTATTGCTGCGGTGGTGATATTGGTTTGGTTGCTCATGAACCGCACTTCAAAAAAGACAAACCATATTGAAATATCTGCCGTAAAAAAAGAAAGGGAAGCACCCGCAGTCATTGCAGAACCTGAAACTGTACATCCTGACTACAACCTGCTCTTAACGGCGCTAAACGAAGCGGAAGACAACCGGACTTTTTTTACTAATGCAAAGATTTTACTCCTCGGCGCTTTGCAGTATAAACTATCGCCCAAGCAGGACGATGAAGTGATATTGATGAACCTGTTGCGAAGCAAAAGCGGACCACTTGCCGAGAGGGCAGAAGCAATTGTATCCCTATGCAACCGAAGCCTGTACTCGCCTGTAGAGGACGAAGCAACAAGAACCAAGATGATAGAACAGTTAAGCGAACTGATTAACGAATTGGAAACGATATAGCTTAATCCGTGTACTTATAACCCATGCCGCGCACAGAATGAAAATGAACCGGGTTGCGGCTGTCAGGCTCAAAATATTTGCGGAAGCTAAGTATGAAATTATCAATAGTGCGCGTGGTAGGATAGACGTTATAACCCCAAACTACCTGTAATATTTTTTCGCGCGTTACTACTTCACCTTTGTTTTCAATTAACAGTTTCAGCAGCATTGCTTCTTTCTTGCTTAATTCTATTTTCTCTCCGTTCCAGGTAATGGCTTCCTGCGCTTTAAAATCAATCTTGTTGTTGTCGAATTCATAAGTATCGCCAATCAGCTCTTTGGTTTGCAGCTTCTTATTTTTCTGGATGAGTTTATTGACACGAAGTATGAGTTCTTCTAAATTAAAAGGCTTGGTCATATAATCATCGGCGCCTTTCTTCAGGCCCAATACACGGTCGGCTCCGCTGCTCTTCGCACTAAGTATCAGCACCGGCACATCCAAATGCTGTATGCGAATGTTTTCGGTAACCGAAATGCCATCTACTTCGGGCAGCATAATGTCCATAATCACCAAATCGAAATACTCGTTCTGTACGGCTTTCAGAGCTTGCGATCCGGTGTAAGCCGATGTGATGCCATAGCCTTCCAGTTCGAGGTTTAGCTTCAGGGCTTCGTGCAGGTTTTCTTCGTCTTCTACCAGTAAAATATTGCCTTTGGTATCTTTAGGTATCATCTTCAAATCTGTTTTATTATTCTTAAAAATGCAGGCATTTTACACGCCTTTTATGCTTCAAAAAGCGAGGTATTATTTTAGCCGCACTGTAAAAATACTTCCCTTTGGGGTATTGTCCGTAATGGTTATCGTTCCGCCTAAGGCGCGCACAATCTGGCGGCAGATATACAAGCCTAAACCTGTGCCTTTTGTGGTGCGCGTTTCTTCGCTGCCTACGCGGTAAAACTTATCAAATACTTTCTTTTTTTCAGTGGCCGGAATGCCAATGCCTTCGTCCAGAACAGATAGAACAACGTGAGCATTGCTCTTCTCCAGTTTCATTTCCACCTTGTCTTCTTTGCCTGAATATTTGATAGCATTATCCAGCAAATTACTGATGAGCATTTGCAGTAATGCCATTTCACTTTGTACTTCAATGCCAGGTTGTATATGAGCTTGAATGATGCGTTGCGGAAGGCGCGTTGAATAATCATGAACCGTACGCTCCGCCAGTTCGCTGATGTCTACCCATTGCTGGTTAACACTATTCATTCCGGCTTCCAATTGCGAAGCCACCAGGATGTTATTGGTTAGTGAATTAAGGCGGTTGGTTTCTTGCAAACTATTATTGATCAGTCTTTGTTGTTGCGCTTCTTCCAGCTTCCGCTTTTGCAATGTCTCTAAATTCAGTTGTGTTACCGCAATCGGCGTTTTTAGCTCGTGCGTCACTGCCATCATAAAGTTCTGTTGCTGCTGCGAGAGGCGCAACTGTCTTCGCGTAGCGCGATACACAAACACGGCGCCTACGAGAATTAACAATAAAAAGGTGCTTCCCTCGCCGATGTATTGGGCGGTTTTGCGGCGGCGTGCATCTTCCAGCAATGATAACTGTATTGAGAAATCAGGTTGGTCTTTCTTGAGTTGCTCAACACGGTAATGATACATCTGGCGGTTCTGCTGCTGCAGCTCAAGATACCAGAATACGAGCGCAATAACAATGTAGACCAGCAGGAACCAATAGGTAATGGTGATGACAGCAAGCTTTTGCTTTTTTATGTTTTTAAAACTCCTGATAGTAGCCAATATTTTATGGTTTGAATAAGATAAGTCTGGTGCAATTTTTCATCTGCAAAGTAACAGTGATAATCTGTAATGATGCCCTACACAAACGTTGAACCGGCTGCCGCTTATCTTTGTCCGCTAAAACAAACAATTATGGAAGGCTTGCGGGCAGCAGAAAGCTTTACGGTGATGAATGAAATTGTACTGCCTAACGATACGAATACTTATGGCAACCTGATGGGCGGACGTTTGATGTACTGGATGGATATTGCGGCGGCCATGGCTGCCGGCAAGCACTGCAAAGGACCGAGCATGACAGCAAGTGTTGATAATATTTCTTTTAAAACACCTATCAAACTGGGCAACCTCGTGCACATAGAAGCCAAGCTCACAAGAGCCTTCAATACATCTATGGAAATTCATCTCCGTGTGTGGGGGCAGGATTACGAACAGCAGTATGAAAGCAACGAAGCTTATTTCACTTTTGTAGCGTTGGATGCCAATGGCAAGCCGCGCTCTGTGCCACCCGTCATTCCTGAAACCAAAGAAGAGCAAGTGTTGTATGAAAGCGCATTAAGAAGAAGACAAGTGCGATTAATATTGGGCGGTAAAATGAAACCCGATGAAGCGGTTGAACTAAAAGCGTTGTTTCTGTCGCAAACGCCGGTACAATGATGTTAGATATCTGTTGTGTGAGGTGGAATATGAAACGTGTTTGTGTAATCTTCGCAATTGAAAAATATCCGCTTTAATAAAAGCTTAATTGATATTCTGCTGTTGAACGGAGCGTCGCAAGGGACGACACATCGGAGCGATTTCGTTCGTCTCATAAAAAAAGAAAGCCCTGAAATAGCAAAAGCTATGATATAACTGAGCTACATCGTACATCAAATATCGTATATAATCCTTACTGATATTGATATTCCACTCTTCCCACAAGCTGCTGTTGTTTATTGTAAAGCAGTTCTCTTTCTTTTAAGCCATTGCTGTTGTAGGTATATTTCCATACCATGTAATCGGTGCTGCCAACGGGCACCTGCATCATTTGCGATACGCGTCCCTCCTCGTCATATTCATATAAAAAATCAGGCAGCATCTTGCGCACGCGGATATTGAACCGCACAATGTCAGTTAACTGGTTTTTGGTGTTGTAATAATAATAATAAGTTTCTACGACATGTCCTTTGCGCTTCCATATTTCACTTGCCACGTTGCCGGCCTCATAAGTAAAAGTGATGAATGTAGTATCAGTTTTATCTTTTATCCGTAACATCTTTTGCGGCACATTTCCATTGTAAGTCCATTGATGTATTTCGGTGGAATGGCTGTTCATAAAAACATCTTCCGAAGTTGTCGTGATGGTGCTGACGTTGCCGGCGGCATCATAAGAATAAGTGGCGGTGCTCATCAGGTTTGTGCTGGTGTCTTTCGTTTGGATAAGCCTGTTATTATTATACATATTCTGGGAGAATAGCTCGCCCGAAGAAGGATCGCTTGACGTAATGGTAATCGTTCGTGCATCAGCCGAAATAACCTGTTCCAATTTAAAGTTATCAACCGGCTGGTTGCCTTCAAAACTGGTAGCTGATACATGCTTAATACGTGCAGCCACCAGCAAATTGTATTGCTTTGCTGCCTGCTGAAAGGCAACAATATCGCTGTAATAATACTGGCTGTGCGCTGCAAAACCAAGGCTACAGAAAAACAGAAGAAAAGAAAACCGGCTACGCTTCATGCGGCAAAAATCTTTCATTTACGCAGTAAACGAAAAAAGATTTACCGTCTGATGGGACTTGCCGAACAATAACGATAACTTAACGACTACACACTAATGGTTTTTCTCATCGAGGTGCTGTCAGCGAGCTCAGCGGGATCTTCGAAGCGGGAAAGTTGTATGAAGAAAGTAGTGCCTTTATTAACCATCGTTTCGAACCAGATGTGCCCGTGATGCTTCTCTACAATCTGCTTGCTGATGGACAAACCTAGTCCAAACGTTTTTTCGCCATTGGTGCCGCTGCGCTTAGCTTCGGTAAACATATTAAAAATGCAGTCGTGATATTTTTCCGGAATGCCAATGCCGCTGTCTTTCACTTGTATTGTTACGTGTTGCTCCGACACTGAAGCTGCGATTTCTATGTCACTTCCACTGGGGCTGAATTTGATAGCGTTTGTAACCAGGTTGCTGATAACGCGGTTCATTTTTTCAGCATCCACATACATCATTCCTTTTTCTGATGACGTTGTTAGCCTGATATGCTGGCTTTTCTCTTTGGCCTTCATTCGCAACAGATGCATACTGTTCGATAGCAGCACATTCACATCTACCGGATCATAATTATATTTTACATCGGCGTTTTCAGCAATTTCAAGAATGCTGTTGATCAACTGGCTGCTTTCCATGCACGCACTGCGGATAAGCTCAAGATATTCGCGGTTTTCTTCTTCAGGTTCAGACTCACTGACTAATATGTCTGCTAAAGTGTAAATGGCAGACAAAGGGTTGCGCAGGTCGTGCGCTACCACATGAAGGATGTGTTGCTTTTCGATGTTTTGTTTTTCCAATACAGCCAATGTGCTTTGCAGCAATGTTTGTTTCTCTTGTATTTCGTTGTTCAGGACTGTGAGATTCTGCACATTTCTTTTGCTTTTTTTGGCATTAACAAAAAGCAGGATGGCTATGGTAAGCGTAAGCGCGAAGAGAACACCTGCAATACACAGATAAGTGTTTTTTATTTCGTTGTCTTTCGTCAGCAGCCGCATATTGTATTGCGATTGCATCAGCTTCATCTGCTCGAAGATGTTCGACTCGCCGCCAACTTTTGCTTTCTTCGCATTCTCTTCTTTTTGCTGCAGGTATTGTTCTAAATAGGTCAATGCTTCGCCAGGCTGTTTTGCCAGAGTATGATAATGGCTCATCAGATAATTCCACTGCATAGCCACGTGTTCGTTGGGCACACTGTCAAGCCCTGCTTTTATGTATCTGAGTGTTTGATGCAAGGCAGCCGTATCATTTTCATCATAATACAATTGAGCTAAATGAGCCTGCGTGAGTAACGCATTTTCATTGGCATAACCCGGCTGTTTGTTGATGGCGATGCTTTGTCCGTATATTCTTTCTGCATCTTTATTGCGCCCGGTTAAAGCATAAGCCTGTCCCAGGTTCCCATACACCACACCCAAGGCAAGGCGACAAAGATGCTGCTGATCGGGTTGCAGCACCAAAGCATCCTGAATGCTTATTATAGCTTTGTTGAAACAGGCAATGGCGCTGTCTCCTTTTTTCAGCTTCAGAAACGAGATGCCCATGTTATCCAACACACCCTGATTGTTCATCAGTCGTTCATAAGTATGGTTACCGCCGCTTACATCTTTCAGTAACTGACGGTTATAGAAGATGGCTTTATCATGGTCGCCTTCTTCATATAAAAACATAGAGAGATGGCTGTATAAATTATCTGTTAGTTCAGCATCCTGCGCCTGCCCGGCTTCTGCCATGCCATTGCAATAATAGTAATAGCATTCTCTATAGCGCTTCTGGGCATAGAGTATGTCTGCTTTATAAATGTTGGCTTTCACACGTTCTTTATACAGCTTGTTTTCAAACGCCGGCTGGTTCAATATCTGGAGCAAGCTATCGGCATACAAACTGGCTTTATTGTAATCGTTTTGCAATTGGTGGTAATGCGATACATAATCATAATAAAAAATCGCCGACTCTGCATCTTTATTGGCTGCACAGCGATATAGCAGGGCGATGGTATCCAACCCTTTCGGCGAGTAACCGTACCGGCCGTAGATAACTTCAAGACTATCTTTTAACGCTCCGCCTTTAGAATGGGAAGACGTATTGCTATTACAAGACAAAAAGATAATAGAAAATAAGGCGATAAATTTATGGATTCTCTTAAGCATAGCCTGATTATTAAAAGACAACCTAAAAGTAAAACCGCCGTATCAATATAAGAATGGGTAGAGAATATCTTAAGCGAAAATTAATCTCGTTATGAATGGAGCAGAGATACTAAAACTGAAGTGTGAATGTGGTGCCTTCGCCCACAGCGCTTTGCACGGCAACAGAGCCTTTGTGCAACTGCATGATTTGTTTGCAAAGGCTTAAACCAATGCCACTGCCTGTTTTTTTAGTAGTGAAGAAAGGAACAAAAATCTTGTCCAGTACTTCCTTATCCATGCCGTTTCCATTGTCGGCTACTTTAATAATCACTTTGTTATTGTTGTTGAGCGTTCCAATCAAAGAAATAACCGGATGCGCTTTTCCTTTCACGGCGTCAATGGCATTTGTTACTAAGTTGATTAACATCTGTTCCACCAGGTTGATATCGGCTTCCAGTTGCAGTGCTGTATCTTTTAAAATAATATCGAGCTCTATACCTTTTGCATCCAGCGTAGGTTCCATTAACTGGTAAAGATTTTCAAACACATCTCTTATATAAGCCGTGGTAAGTGTTAGTGTTTGAATGCGGTTGAGATTGCGGTAAGTATCTACAAACTTCAATAGGTTTTCGCTTCGCCGGCGGATCGTGTCAATGCCCGTTTGCAAATCTTCCACCGATTCTTCATTGTAGCTAAATTGTGGCAAAGCCTGTTGCAGCCTGTCTTTCAGCGTTCCGGCTAAAGAAGAAATCGGCGCAACGGAGTTCATAATCTCATGCGTAAGCACACGTAATAATTTCTGCCATGCATTGTTCTCTGTTTCGTCCAAAGCTTCATTGATGTTTTGAAAGGCAATCAGTTTATACCTTCTGCCTTCTGTTTCAAAAGCGGTGGCCGACAATAGTATTTTAAGGGTTGTTCTTTCGGGATGCGCTTCGGTGATGAGGGTTTCGCCGGGGTTCAAATCCATGATTTGAGAGGTAAGCGCTGCCTCTTTTTTGTTCAGTGATTCTATGGTGCGCAAATAAGGAATCTGTAGCAGATTCTTCAGCGCTTCGTTCATCCAGATCACTTTGCCATCTTCAATATCATATGAAAGAATGCCAGTATTCACCAACTCTAACAGCTTCTGCAGGTATTGATATTGCGTTTCTTTTTCGCGCGAGATTTGCTTGAAGGCAAAGTTGATTTCGTTAAAACCGTTGCGCAAAGGCTGCAAGCCTGCCGGCGCCAGCTTCACATTAAAATGGCGGGAGAAATCGCGGTAATGGATGGCTTCTACAAACTCTTCTACTTCGCGCTGCGCACGCTTGTGATAGAGATAAAAGTTGATAACCTGGATAATGACAACAGGCAGCAGGATGAGGGCGTACACATACTCCTTGCTCACGATAAAATACGACTCGGCACACAACACCGCAAACAGGATAATCACACGGAGAAGAATGCTGAGCTCGTACTTTTTAAATGTCATATTTTTCCAGTCTTCTATAAAGCGCAGTGCGCGTCAAACCCAGTTCCTTCGCAGCTTTGGTAATGTTGCCACCGTGCTTTTCTATTACTCTTAAGATGGTGCTTTTTTCCAAATGGCTCAGGTTGCTTTCTCCATCGCCGGCTTGTGTAGCAGGAGGCTGAGACTCGATGGGAGAGAAGATGATGTCTCTACCCTGTAGCAGTTCACCATCACTCATAATCACGGCACGCTCGATGGTGTATTGCAGTTCGCGCACATTGCCGGGATAATGATACGATTCTAATTTGTCGGCTGCGGTTCTATCGAACTCTATACTTGGCTTCATGTACTTGGTAGTATACACATTCGTAAAATGTTTTGCCAGCATCATGATGTCTTCTTTGCGCTTGCGCAATGGCGGCACTGTAATTTCTACCGTGTTGATGCGGTAGATTAAATCTTTGCGAAAGCGGTTTTCATTGGCTAACTCAGCCAGCGTTACGTTGGTAGCGCAAACCAGCCGGATGTCTATCGGCGCGGACTGGTTTGAACCAAGGCGTGTCACCATCCGGTTTTGTAAAACAGTGAGTAATTTGGCTTGCTGGGTTAATGAGATATTGCCGATTTCGTCTAAAAACAAAGTGCCACCATTTGCCGATTCAAACCTTCCTTCGCGGTCTTCACGTGCGTCGGTAAAAGCGCCTTTTTTATGACCAAATAATTCGCTTTCAAACAAACTATCGGTAAGCGCGCCTACGTCTACCTTTACATAAGGATTTTTAGCGCGCAGCGATTTCTGATGAATGGCTTTCGCGATTAAATCTTTACCAGTTCCATTCTCACCCAGTATTAAAATATTGGCATCGGTCGGGGCAATCTTGGCAATCTTATAGAAGATGTCCTGCATCACTTCGCTTTCACCCAAGAGTTCAGTGCCGATGATGCTGTCTTTATTGTGACGGGCTTCGGCTTTCTGTTGCTTGTTATTCTTTTCAATGGCGTCTTCAATATTGTTGAGGAGCTTATCATTGTGCCAGGGCTTCACCATAAAATCGAAAGCGCCTTCCTTCAGCGAACGCACGGCAAGGTCAATGTCGGCATACGCTGTAATCATAATTACCTGCAGATTGGGCTTGATTGTCTTCACACGCTTCAACCAGTACAAACCTTCGTTGCCGGTGTTGATGCTTGATTTGAAATTCATATCAAGCAGCATCAAATCAAAATCGTTTTCCTTTAGCAGGGAAGGAATGTTTTCGGGATTTTTTTCGACCACTATTTTCTGCACTTCGTTCTTCAGCAACATGCGCACGGCAATCAGCACATCAGGGTCATCATCAACAGCCAGAATGGAACACTTCTTTAAACTCATAGTGATGGTATTATACAGGAACTAAAATAACCTGTCCGGTATATAACGTACAAACTTATGAAAACGTTACAAATTAGCTTCGTATAGCTATTGGTAATTGGAAGAGAGGTGAAATAAAAGGAATAAAGGCAGAAGCTAAAAGGCTTGCGGTATGAGTGGACAGGATACCTCTGTAAAATAAAAACGCTTACTGAAGGTGCGGACAAAAGATGCGCAAATAATGCAGGCAAAGCAAGGTTTACCTGCATACGAAATCTTACTTTCTTTCCATTTTTTGAATCACCCATTCACCCACTTTCTTTCCCTGCGCCGTGCCTTCGGTAATAGCATCCATAAAATGAATGCCACCGTAAAAGCGCGACATGGCAGCTTCATTCGCTGCCGCGTTAAACGAGGTAAAACGTCTTGTCGGCAAACCAAATCTCACTTCCGTTGTATCGGTAAAAGCAATGTTGTCTCCAATATAATGAGACAAAATAGTAGCCGACGCGGCCGAGATGCAGGAATGCCCGCTGAGGTATTCGGGAAAGGGTGGCGTTTGCAATAGCGGCTTCCAATGCACATCAATAATTTGGCGGATGGCTGTTTCAGGACGGATGCGGTTACTGCGGTATTTTTCATCCCAACAAGCTTCAAAGCTGTCCATTAACCCCATCGCTATCAGCGTATGAATGAGCATCGCTTCTTCAAACGTTTTATTGGTTTGCGAGCAGGCAATATTGGTGATGCTCATCCAGTGTGCGCCCGGCGATATTTTTTTTAGCCCGACGAGTAAATGTCCTTCGTCCTGCACGGCAAACGGGTTGCAATCCCAATACAAAGCCAGCTCACGATGGGCTCTAGTTAAGCTGTCTTTATCCTGCTGATAATTGGCGTACATCAGCTTGTAAAAAGCGCTATTTGTATCTTTTGAAAACGGCGTGGGCGGTGGCATTTTGAACTGGCTGGCAGAATCTAACAGAAATGGACGCACGGTATTAAAATAAGGCTCAATTGCAGCAATATATGCCGGTGGCGTTGGGTACCAGCAGCCTTCTTTTTTCAACGGTGTGTAGCGTGGTAGGTTGCTTATTTTGTTGTAGTTGTCGCTTTTCGCGTAAGCCAGTATCGCTTTGCTGATAACGAGTGCATACGAGATTGATTTGTCTATGATTTCATCGCTGAACCCCATATCCCGGCAGGAGTCTAAGAAAGAAGCTTCGTAGTCTTTCAGCAAAGAACCGGACGGCTGCATTTTCTTCGCGGTTTCTATCATGGCTAATACCGTAGCTACCTGCGATGAATATCCGTGTATTGAATCGGGTTTATGAATAAGCGGGTATTCATTCACAATGCCGTGCATGGATGGGAACGACTTGTTATTCTCCGATACCACTTCATAACCCGCAAGACAAGCGTAACTAAAGAAGCGCGAAGCAAGTGGAGGATTGGTTACATCATGAATCATTAAGTCCATCATCCGGTTGATGACTTTGCCAATTTCATTGCTCTTGAATGAAGCTGGATTTTGCTTATGACAACTAAGGTTGAATAGCAGTAAAAGAAGAATGAATGTGAATGTTTTTTTCATGAATGTAGTCTGATGAAAGAAAACCTTGTTGAAGCTTTGTTTGAATTAATGATGCGCAACATTGATTACTTTTTCAATACCTGCGCCATCTTATCTTTTTTCTTTTCCTCAGTAAAACGATACGCCACCGAAGGTGCCTGATTCATACCAAACAGCAACGTATTATTTATGCTCAATACACTTCTCACATCGCCGCGCAAATGAAGGCCTGACTGCCATTGCGGAACATAAGTAAAGCTTCCTTTTCCGGTTCCTTTCAGCAGCACGCCATAGTTTGCATCATACTTTCCAAACCGGAGCCTTGCTTTATTGATGTTGCCACAGAGCAATAAATCTTCAATGCCATCCTCATTATAATCAAGTGGCGTAATTGCAAACACCGGCGATTCCTGCGCTTCTGTCGGCAATGGTTTACTAACGAATTTTCCAGCGGCATTCATTTCAAAATAAGAGGTGCTGAGACAAGTAGCAGTTAAGTGACCAGCATCTTTTAAATCATCCTTGCTAAAAATATCGGTGAGGCTTTGATCGGCATAAGCTGCATAGTTGGTGTAACGCGTGCGCATACTGCTCATCTGATCCAGCAGTTCATCGCGCGTTACATACGGATAACTTTTGCCCTGAATGTAGAAGCAAAGTATCGGGTCAATAGAACCGTTATCATCAAAGTCTTTATAATAGAGTTCGGCAGGTTGTTGTTCACTCACCTTGCATTGTGTGTTCAGTCCTAAGTTGCCAACGATAAGATCGGGTTTGCCGTCGCCATTCATGTCTTGTACCAGCAATTTATTCCACCATCCATTGCAAGGTTGGCTGAAATAATTGCCTGTTTTATTTTCAAATCTGCCATTGGCATTTATAAAAACAGATACAGGCATCCATTCCCCTACAACGATCAGATCCTGTTTCTTATCGCCGTTCATATCCATCGAGGCTGCGTCTGTTATCATGCCCATATTTTGTAAAGCAGGTGCTATTGTTTTTATCTCGTTGGTAAAATGTCCATTGCCATCATTGATGAGTAAAAAACTTTGTGGGGTTTCGGGATAGCGACCTGGAATCACGCGACTGCCTACAAATATATCAGGATGCCCATCGCCATTTACATCGGCAATGCGGACACAACTTTTGCTGGTAAGCATCTGCGGTAACGCATCATTTGATTTTGTAAAATTTCCTTTACCATTGTTGATATACAAACGGTCTTGCAGCAATGCATCACCGGGCTTGAAATTGTGATAGCCGCCGCTGGCAACATATAGGTCAACATAGCCGTCGCCGTTTGCATCAAAGAATGCAGCATCGGCATCATCGCTTAGTTTGTCGGCTTCAAAAGCAGGCTGTTTTGTAGTTGTAAATGTCCCGCCTTTCTGTTGTATGTATAACGCGCCTGGCGTTCCCGGTTCGCCGCCGACAAATACATCTTCGAGTCCATCGCCATTCACATCGCCCTTTACCATACACGGGCCAGAAAAGGATAACGGATTCACCAAGAGTGGCTGTCGTTTATAATCATTGATGGTGTTGGGAACTTGCTGAAACTTAATCGGAGAAAGTGTTTCCGCAAATAGCGTATTTGCAGGTTTACTATACTGATAGGGCAGCGTTGCATTTTTTTCCTGTAATGTCAGCAATTGATTTGTCTTCACGTGTTGCAAAAGCTGTTGTTTGCCGCTCAGCCACACAATGCGCAAAGAATCTATCATTGCATTGGCGCCTAAGCCAAAATGCAACACTGCTGATACAGAAGACTGAAAGCCACGCGCAGCCATTTGTTCTTCGTACTGCACTTTGCTATTTGCATACACGAACACTTTTGCGCCTAAGCCTTGTGTGTTTTTAGCCGCACCCTGCAACTTGATTTGCAAATAGTTCTTTTTCTCCTTTTCGTTCGCAATATTGTGATAAATGAACGCTGGTTTGTTGATGTTATTGACAATCAAATCCAGTTTTCCATCATTGTCTAAATCGGCATACGCAGCGCCATTACTATTGGAAGTTTCACTAATTCCCCATGCTTCAGTTTCATTGCTGAATGAGAGGTTGCCATTGTTCTTGAACAGGTAACTTTTTACATTGCTCGATGGCATTTTCTCTACTAAGTCAAGCACATTTTGCCGTTTTATATTGCCGTTATTATTCTGAATGTAATCGTTCATGTATTTTAAAAAATCCATGTTGGTATAATCACGCATGTAGCCATTGGTAACAAACAAATCTTTCCAGCCATCGTTGTCATAATCGGCTAACAGAGCCGCCCAGCTCCAATCTGTGTTCGAGATGCCCGCCAATTGCCCCATTTCGCTGAACGTGCCATCTCCGTTATTTACCTGCAGCATGTTGCGCATGTATTGATAATAAAAGCCACTGCTTAACATCAGATCGTATTTCTCGTAGTTGTCAGGCGCCATCAGCATTTTCTGGCGGTGATTGTCTTCGGGCAACATGTCCAGCGAAAGAATATCAGGCAAGCCATCATTGTTGATATCCGCTACATCGTTGCCCATTCCAAAATGCGTCGTATGACCCAAGGCGGTTTTTTTTACATCGGTAAATGTTCCGTTTTTATTGTTGATGTATAAGTAATCCGGCACCGTATAATCATCGCATATATACACGTCAGACCACCCGTCATTGTTCAGATCAGCAATGCCAGCACTCAGTCCATATGTTAAGGAAGAACTACTGATGCCAGATGTTGTGGTCACATTGATAAAAGAATCGTTGTTGTTTTGGTACAGCTTGATGCCCACGTAAGGATCTGTTTGTTTTAATTCATCAGCCGTACTGGCTGAATCCAGCACCGGCAACGAATTGGGATTGTGGTTCAGAAGCAGCATATCCAGATCGCCATCTCTGTCATAATCAAAAAAATAAGCCTGCGTGCTGAACGAAGAATCGGCAAGGCCATATTCACCCGCTTCTTCCCTGAATGAAGGAATGCCTTTTTTGTCATTGCCCTGGTTGATAAACAACTGATTGACTCGGTTCTCAGCCCGCACTTTACCCGAATAGCAAACATAAATATCAAGTAAGCCATCGCCGTTCACATCTGCCATGGTTACGCCTGTTTTCCAAGGTCCGGGTCTGCCGGTAACATCAGCGTGATCGGTGATGTCTTCAAACTGCAGGTTGCCTTTATTCAGGTATAATTTGTTGTCAACCGCATTGCCCGAAAAATAAATATCAGTCAAGCCATCACCGTTTACATCACCCGCCGCCACGCCGCCGCCGTTATAGAAATATTCATACATCAGCACGTTCATGTTGAGGCTTTCTTTTATTTCATTGTTGAAGTCAATGCCGGTTTGTTCGGGGCGTAACAACTCAAATACAGCACTCTTCTCAGCAGGTGTGTTGTTCGATGAACAACCGGAAAAAAGAGTGAATAATAAAAGTGTTGACAGTAGAAAACCTGAGGATGATTGAACACAGCGTTGCAAGCAAAAAAATTTTGAATGAAGATAGAAAAACTTAAAAACAATGCCGGTTGGTGTACCGGCATTGTTTTTATAAAAATGAGAATGAAAGTAGATACTTATTCGTATCCGGGATTTTGAACCAGTTTGCTGTTCCTGTTTATTTCATCCCTGATAATAGGGCGGAAATACATTTTATCATTCCATTGCCTGTTTTCAAGCGAATTAACCTCGGTAGGCGTATACGTATAATCGTAAACCGATTCATTTCTTTGATACAAATCTTTTGCTTCTTTACCAGTTTTGAATTTACCGACAACATTAATATAAACGGTTTTTCTGCCTAACGTTTCAGGTGCAATCATCCAGCGACGGGCATCGTGATAGCGTTGTTCTTCATATACCATTTCGATGCGGCGTTCGTTGCGATATTCCTGTTTTAATGCCTCGCCGGATACGATGATGGCGGGCATACCAGCTCTGAAACGGATTTTGTTCAGCCAAAGCTTTGCTTCTGTTTCCTCACCCAATTCAATGCAAGCTTCCACATAGTTAAACACGGCTTCTGTGTATCGAAAGAACGGCCAAGGAATATATTGACGTGTAGTGTTATCCACGATATTAGGATCCGGATCAATAAATTTCTTCATGTAATAACCCGTCCAGCTACCATTCCAGTTTTCAATAGAACTCTGTCGTGTATCTAATCCGGGAATGACCTTCAATTCATAGTTCCCATCTTTGTTTTTGATCATCAAATCGTATTGCCCTACCTGTATCTGGTTGGCAGGATCCACATTGCCGGATATTTTCTCACGTGGTTTCCATCCCGAGCCGTCATACATAATGGTTGCATAAAAACGCGGGTCTCTGTTAACATAAGGATTTACTTTATCAGTTTCGCTATTCCAGCTAAATTTGGTTCCATCCATCATCTCATAATCATCAACCAACTCTTGGATGGGTGAATTGCCTGCCCAGTTATGATAACCATTCGGACCGTTAGCCAGTCCCACATAAATTCCGGCGTATTCATCTTTCTGCGGCGAAAATTCTCTTTCAAAAAGTAATTCTTTAGCTGCAGATGCATCTATTCCAGGAGCTTTACTTCCGCCTCCCATAGCAATAGAAAGGTAGTTCTGAACCGCTTCATCTTTGGTAGCAGGTGCCGTTAAATCTAATTTATAACCGCCACCACCTAAGTCTAACACTGCTTTTGCTGCATCTTTTGCCGCCTGCCACCGGGCAGTGCGGTCGCCGCTTACATAACCTAATAGTTCGGGATTGCTATAGGCAGCTATTGTGGCAGATTTTGCCTTTGCCGTAGGTATATCATGAAGATCACTTGCTGCATACAGTAATACGCGTGATTTGAGTGCTAAAGCGGCTATTTTCGTTGCTCTGCCGGTACCCAGCCCTGATTTTCCGTCAAGCAATAGGGCAGCACTGTCACAATCGCTCAGTATAAAGTTTACACAATCTTCATACGTGTTTCTTGCTATTGAATAATCTTCGCCTAATCCATAGGTTTTGGATATGATAGGAACGCCTCCATAATAGCGAAGTAATTGCTGGTAATAATACCCTCTTAAAAAATGTGCTTCTCCGCGCAGGCGATCATTCAGTACCTGGTCGTCAAACGTGGCAACAGCCAAGTTTTCAAAGGCACTATTGGCAGCTCTTATTTTTTTGTACATCACACCATAATCGTATGTGCTGCTTACCCATCCCGGATTTGACGGACTTAGCAAACCTTCGTTTATAGTGTTGATGCCTCTGCCGGCGTGTGTAAAAATAGCTTCGTCACTTAAAGAGGCCAGCATTTGCTCCTCAAAGCCGCCCATGCCTAAACCCTGCGTATTATTATCGTTGTAAATTCCATTGACAAAGGCGGTTGCCAATGCTCCATCCGTCCATACAGTTGTAGAAGGAACACGGTCTAAAGGCTCAGTATCAAGAAAGTCTTTTTTACATGCATTCAAAAAGCATAGTAAAACAGCAATGACAGAAAAATTCTTTATTATATTTTTCATGGCACATTTTTTTAAAAGGTAACTCTTACACCTGTATTAATAACTCTCGATTGCGGATAATACTGACCGTTGCTGCTTGTAGATTCGGGATCATATATTTTTAACTTATCCCACGTAATAAGGTTGTAGGCATTCACATACAGTCTTAAGTTGCTGATGCCGACTCTCTTACCCAATGTAGCCGGAAGGTTATAGCCAAGTTCTATATTCTTTAATCTCAGGTAATCGCTGTTTTTTAGCCAATAACTATTTCGGCCATAACTACCTCCTGTATAATATGTATCGCCACGGTTGGCAAGACGAGGATCTACGCTGCTTGGATTATCAACACTCCAGCGGTGGTCCCAACTATATTCCAAGTAATTACCGATATCGCCTGATTCAGTGCCGATGAAGAGCAGGCCACCAGTAGCACCCTGAAACAACACAGATAAATCAAAATCCTTATAACGAAGATTAATATTAAGACCACCTGTGAATTTAGGGTCGGTATTTTTATCAAGCCTTGTCTGGTCGTCACCATTTATTTTTCCATCGCCATTAATATCTGTAAACTTCATATCGCCAGGACGTAGTTGATTGGTAACACCACTATAATCAATTGTGTTTTTATCTATGTCAGCCTGGTCTTTAAATACACCAGCGTACTCATAAGAAAGAAAGTTAGCGCCAAAACTGCCAAAGCCTTTGCCGGTTGCTCTTTGCCAGTCCGGTGCGCCGGGAGCTTCGTCGTAAAAAAGAATTTTGTTTTTAGCATATCCTCCGTTCACGCTAATTGAATACGAGAAATCTCCGGCTTTGTCGGCATAACCAAGTGAAAACTCCCAACCTTGATTCGCGACTTTGCCAAAATTTTCGGGAGGTAAAGTAACGCCAACGCTGCTTGGCGTTGATCCGTTTCGCTGCCATAAAATCTGATCTCTTTTATTATAAAAATAGTCAAAGTCAAAATTAATTTTATTTTTCAGCATAGTACCTTCTATGCCAATGTTAGAGTTTTTAGCCCGTTCCCAGGTAAAATTCGGATTTGGCAATTGAGTTTCGTATAACAGCTTTTCAACCTGATCGTCAAGCACATAAGTGGAAAAACTGTTTGTATTCAAATACTGATACTCTTGAAGTACATTGTTATAATAAACCTGGTCATTACCCATCTCGCCATAAGAAGCCCTTAGTTTCAGGTAATTAATAAAGTTCACGTTATTCCTAAAGAAATTTTCTTGCGAAATATTCCATCCAACCAAAAGTCCCGGGAAAAATCCGAACCGGTCTTCTTTGGGGAAAATATAAGAACCATCACTACGCCACAAGAATTCGGCAAGATATTTTTCTTTATAATTGTATGCTACGCGGCCAAAATAGCTTAGTCGCGCACGGTCGTAACCAACACCAGTATTGTCTTTCTGCTGATCGCCACCGGCAAATAACTGATCAACAAGCGGTGAAATAAAATAGCGACGGAACGCGCTAAAGTTGTCGTCGTGTATAGTCTCGCGGGTTACGGCTGCCAATAAGTTGATTGTATGATCTCCTATTTTTTTATCGTAATTAATATTGGCGCCCACCAATGTATTTAATCTGGTTTCATTATACAACGTCATGCGGGGATCGCTGTAGGTAGAACGAATGGACTTCGTGAGCAGAGGTGTTACACCATCGGGCTCATAATCAACTTTGTTCCAGAAGTACAGGTACCAGGGCGTTTGCCATATTTTATAATTGCGGTAATACTTATCTAAAGACGCAGTTCCCGAAATTTTTAGTCCTTCAACACCCGGTATATTGATCTCGAGTTTTCCATTTGTTTGTACATAATCTTGTTTGTCTTTGTTATAACCGGTTTGATTGGTTGTAATAACAATCGGGTTCTGACCATTTTCTATATCTGGTCCGGGTAGTCCATTCGGCCATATTTCCGGCTCGGTTGGCTTGCCACGCATCAGCATTCTGAAAATAGAACCAGCACTTTCTGTCGGGTAAAAACGGTACTCTTCACGGCCCGCTACCCCTAAGCTTATGTTTATAAACTTATTGACTTTTACATCCAGATTCAGTCGCAAATCATACTGCTTATAACCCGTGGCTGAGTTCTTATAATAGCCATCCTGATTCAAATATCCCAAAGATGCCAGATATCTGATATTCTCAGACCCGCCGCTGACCTGAAGATCATGCTTTGATTGAGGCGACCAGGTTTTTAAAGCATCTTTAAACCAATCTGTATTCGGATGTCCCCAAGGGTCTGAACCATCTTTATATTTAGTTATATCGTCTGGTTTATAAGGTGCATCAACAGTTGCGCCATTGTCTGTGCGGGTGTAGGTACCGGCTGTTGTAAGTGCTTGCCAGGCAGCTGTCCACTGGTCTGCGGGTACTGAATTGAACAGCACAAGTTCATTATTCGCAGTTGCATATTGCGGAGCATCCATTAATTTAGGAATTACAGTTGGTTGTGCCCAGCCTTGGTTAAAGTCATACGACAGAATCGGCTTGCCCGATTTGCCACGCTTGGTAGTGATAAGGATGACGCCATTTGCAGCTCTTGCTCCATAGATAGCGGCCGAAGCATCTTTCAGAACAGAGAAGCTTTCGATTTCTGCCGGATTGATACGGTCTAAACCGCCAACGCGATCTGGAATACCATCAATAACAATCAAAGCAGAGCTATTGCCTAAGGTATTATTGCCGCGTATGCGAATGGTGGAACCATCATAACCCGGTTCTCCGCTGGCTTGTATTGCCGTTACGCCAGGCAACCGACCGGCTAAAGAGTTGGATAAATTTACAGCAGGCGACTTTTCAAGTTCGGCACCTTTTACTTGTACTACAGCACCCGTTACGGTTACTTTCTTTTGTGTTCCATAACCTACTACTACCACTTCATTCAGCTTACTGGCTTCGCCGGCTTTTAAAATGACATTGATGGTAGATTGAGTGCCTACGGTTATCTCCTGCGTTTCGAAACCGATGGATGAAAAAACCAGCACCGAGTTGCTGTTGGGAACGGTGAGCAGAAAATTTCCGTTTTCATCTGTCGTAGTACCTTTAGAAGTGCCTTTTACTAATATAGAAATGTTAGGTACAGCCTCAGATTTTTCGTTGGTAACTTTTCCCTTTACAGAAGTTGATTGCGCATAAGTTGTGGAAGCAGTTGTAATGAATAACAATAGCAAAATAGGAAGCGCCTTCATCCTTTTCAGAATAAAATTCTTCATAATCACGGTGATTTTTTGTTTTAGTAAGTCAGCTTCGCTAACCGGACAGGTAGTGCGGGCTGTTGAATTGGACAGACAATAAGAGTGAACAAAATCTTTGGAGTAATACTAAGTCTGGTGAAGTTTGTTGTTGATTCTTTTCATGGCAGGTTACTTTTTATGTTAGATAATTAAGAACAAGCAATTTGAAAATAATAGTACGGCAAATCAGTTTTATATGGGAGTGCAATCTCGAAGGATAACCAAAAGTAATAATAAATTTAGAATTAACACTTTTATAAATTAAATTCTATTTCTTAGTTAATTTATAAACACAAATGGTTAATAATATATCAAAAGGATATCTAAATCCGAAAGAATTTTAAAGGAAGATGTACTGCAAATTTCTTTTGATATAGAACTTATTTATGTGTAGATATTGTTGTCTTGTTCGTCGCGATAAGGATAAGAAGCAGCCCAAAACAGGTAAATTAAATAGGCAACAAAACATTGTTTATACCATGGCTTTCAGCAATGAAAGCCATGGTATAAACAACATTAAAAAAGAAGCATTTTATCGGAATTTTTATGCCTGATTGTCAATCATTGTATTAGATGAAAATGAACCGGCTACATGACAAAGCAACCGGTTCGTAATTCTGCTACGCAAAATCATCACTCCACCTGTAAGCCTTTACCAGCGCGGCTTCACCATCTTTTCCCGGCATCGAATTGCCATGTTCCATACCCAATACGCCTTTATACCCTTTGTTGTAAATGTGTTTAAAAATGTTCTTATAATTCATCTCGCCGGTAGTTGGTTCATTGCGGCCAGGATTGTCGCCAATTTGCAGGTAAGCAATCTCATCCCAAGCATCATCCATGTGCCGGATTAAATCGCCTTGGTTGCGCTGCATGTGATACATGTCATACAGAATTTTACACGATGGACTGTTCACTGCTTTGCAAATCAAATAGGTTTGATCAGAGCTCCGCAAAAACAATTCAGGCGTGTCGCTTAGCGGTTCCAGTACCATGATAAGGTTGTGAGGTTCCAATATCTCGGCACCTTTGCGAAGCGCGGCAATTACATTCGATGTTTGCATGTCAATGGACCGGCTGTTGTCGAAATCGCCCGGCACAACAGTTATCCAGGTTGCATTTACGCGCTTGGCTACTTCCACCGCCTGTCGGCAACCTTTCAAAAAAATATCAGTGTAATCCGCTTTGCCGGTGGCTAAAGAGTTGGCTCCGTTGCCACCTTTATCTACAACAAATACCCCCATCTTCATACCCAGTTTCGCCAGCTTGTTACCTATTTTTTCCTGCATGTCCGCTGTTCGCCCCGTCATACCATTGTCTTCGATGGCTCTGAACCCAAGGTCATATGCGTATTGTATCTGGTCAAGAAAACTGGCACCCGCGCTGTTCTTAAACATGCCATCGTGAATGCCATAGTTAAGATGGAAAGGCGTATTGTCTGCCTTGCTTGTTGTGGCTGCGGCTTTCGACATAGCTGCTGTTAATAAAGAAGCGCCTGCCAAAGTAGATTGCTGCATGAATTGTCTGCGTTGCATATCGTGTTTTGTAAAATGAAGAATGGTATTTTGTAGCTTATGCAAAGTATTTGGTAACGCCCGGAACAGCAGCTGCATACAAGCCGTTCTCATCCGGCTTTACGGGTGGCGCGGCATCAAAAGAAAATGTAGTAGGCATGATGCTGATGCCTGAGTTGATGGCTTTGTCCCATTCCACCATTTGCCCCGAATATGTCGCCATCCTGCCTAGGATAGAAGTCATCGTGCTTTTCGCGCCGCGCTCGGCATCCCAGAATTTATAATCGCCTTTGGCAATGGCATCAAACAGTTCATCATGCTCGTTTTTATACGGTTGATTTTCTTTCGACTTATCAAACTGATAGACCACATTGCCTTTGTTATCCGTAATGTTGGCGGCATCGCAAAACACTTTTCCTTTTGTGCCAATCAGCAGTTCATCCACCTTACTCATAGTACCTTTTTGATGGCGGCACTGGCTGTTTAAAGTGGTGCCATCGGCATACTGAAACTCTACATAATGATGATCGAAAATCTCACCATACTCTTTTCCTTTTCTCACTTCTCTTCCACCCATGCCCTGCGCACGAACGGGATATGCATTTTTTGCCCAATTGATCACATCTAAATTATGGATATGCTGCTCTGTAATGTGATCGCCGCAAAGCCATACAAAGTAATACCAATTGCGCATCTGGTATTCCATTTCGGTCTGTTGCGGCTGGCGCTGGCGAACCCAAACGCCATCGTTATTCCACCAGGCTTGCGCTGATGTAATATCGCCAATAGCGCCGTCCTGTACCCGCTTCAACAGCTCACGATAAGAAGCCTGGTAACGGCGTTGCAAACCCACTACAACGTTTAGCTTTTTTGCTTTTGCTTTTTCTGCGGCTGCCAATACTTTCTGAATGCCTGCCGGGTCTGTAGCTACTGGCTTCTCCATAAACACATGCTTGTTCTGGTTGACCGCTTCTTCAAAATGAATGGGACGAAAACCGGGTGGTGTAGCGAGTATCACCACATCTGCCAACGGAATAGCTTTTTTATAGGCATCGAACCCAACAAACTTATTTTCTTCTTTTACCTGCACCCGCGCTTTCTGATCGCCTAAGGCTTCCAGTATGTTGTTGTAACTATCATCTAGCCGGTCTTTAAAAGCATCGGCCATAGCCACCAATTGCACGTTTTGTTTGGTGCTTAATGCCTGTGTGGCAGCGCCTGTTCCTCTGCCGCCACAACCAATCAGTGCCACCTTAATAACACCTGCAGCGCCGGAAAAATAATTCGCTTGCGAAAGGAGCGGAGCAGCGATTATGCCACCCGCCACCAGCGTGGTGTTTTTTATAAAGTTTCTTCTGCCGGAAAGTGGTTCGTTTACTTGTTCAGTTGTCATAGTAAGTGTATTTTATTTTACAGAAAGAAGTTGTGTAAAGAACTGGTCAATCTCTTCAGGTGAAGGTTGTTTCACCGGGCGAACAACACGAAAACCAATAAATGGCGCATCGGCATTCCACCACTTGCTGCGTGGTATCTGTGGGTCGCGTGCATTCCATTTTGGATCTGATTTGATACGCGCCGCACAACGCAGTTTGTCACTCTCATCTTTGAACGTGCCACCTTTCAGTGTAATCGCCTGTTTGGTCACCGGCTTTATCCACGGCTCGTTAGGATTGGCTTTTACCTGATCAAAATATGTATCTGAATATTGATCCAATGTCCATTCGGCTACATTGCCCAGCATATCATACAAGCCCCATGCATTCGGTTGCCGGCTTTTTACTTTATGATATTTGCCGTCACTGTTTTTTGCATACCAGACATAGTCAACTAATTTGCTGTCATCGCTTCCAAATGGATATGTTGTGTTCGCACCGGCTCTGGCTGCATATTCCCATTCAGCTTCGGTAGGCAGACGGTAGAAAATACCGGTCTTTTTATACAGCCATTTGCAATACATTAAAGCACCATATTGGCTCATGCTGTTGGCAGGAAAGCCGCCACTTTTCCCCATGCCTAAGGTAAAGTCAATATAAGGCGGACTGGGGCGCGTAATGCCATCGGGCTTCGGCTCTTTATCCATCTGCTCATCGGCAAACAAAACGTATTCATCATACGTTACTTCGTGTTCTTCCATCCAGAAAGAAGGCAGCGTAACATTTGTAGCCGGACCTTCATCTGCCTGGTGCTGCACTTCTTTATCGTTGCTCCCCATCAGGAAGATTCCACCTTTTATTGGCACCATTTTAAAAGAAACTGAAGTGCCTTCTATCACCTGTTCGTAAGGCGTAAATGAAGTATCAGAACCATCAGGCGACAATAAATGCAACCATGAAAACAGGCAATACGCAATCATCGAGAATCGTGTTTACAGTTGTGTGAGTTCAACGTGTATTAACCTATATATAGCAAGCTATAGAAGAAAAATTATTTAAAAATAATAGTTTTTAAAAAGAGCAGAACTTTTCTTTTTGATTTCTCCCCTCTTGTTTTCGGTAATCAGCGCTGCAGCGCCTTTTACTTTTTTAATCAACCGCATCGCTGCTTTTGGTGATAGAACACTGCACGCTGTAGAGAGCCAGTCTGCTGTTGTGCCATCTGGCGCAATGGCAGTTACATTCCGGCTATTGACTAATCCAATCCCTGTTTTTGGATTGACAATGTGGGAATATTTCTTACCCTCAATTTCTACATACTGATACACATCGCCCGATGTTGCCACAGCCATATTTTGCAGGGAAAGCATACGTGGCAAAATATTGTTTTCATCTTCGGGTTGATTGATTCCAATGAGCCATCCATGTCCATTGCCGGGCCTGTCTCCGGCAACAATTTTACCGCCTGCATTTACCATTGCACTGTTGTATCCGTTTTGTTTTAAAAAATCAAATACTGCTCCTGCCACAAAGCCTTTTCCCAAGCCGCCAACGTCTAACTGCATCCCGCTTTTTTCCAGCCAAACGCTACGATGAATGGTATCTATATGCATGTACTGATAACCTGTTTTTTGTAAAGCATTTTGCAATGAATCTTTATCGAGAAATATTTTTGTTTTTCTTGCCTTGCGCCACAATTTCACTACCGGACCAATGGTAACATCATACGCGCCATTGCTTAACACTGCTGCTGTTTGTGCCTGTTTCAAAATAGAGAACAAGGGAAGCGATACAGGCACATAGCAATGTTTACCACTGTTCCTGCTGAGCCTGTTAATCTCGCTGCTATCAATGTAATCGCTTAGAATGGCAGTAAGACTATCGACAAGCAAAAACCCTTGCGCAGCAATACTTGCAGCCTTTGCCGAATCGCTTGTATAAATGGTAATAGTAAAAGGCGAACCCATCTTTGGTTGCTCGAAACTATATTTTGTCTGGGCTGATGAGTAAAACGAACCAAGCAGAAACAAGAAGAAAAAATAACTGTGTTTATTCATAGAAACATTGAATCAAAAGCAATAATGACATTCATCAGTCAGGAAACCTAAAGGAATTGTTTCAGTAAATATAATTAAACAAGTATTTCGTACTGCTCTGCATCTGAAACACAATAAGCAATGACATAAAAAGGATTTGTTGATTCAGTAGAAGAGCATGAACGCTTTTTTCAAATAAGGATAAATATCTTGACGGATTTTTTTACCTATTTTTTCCTTTGTCCTCAACTGAAGTTTAGCTGTGTACATTTGGCAGCTGATAAAAAGGCAATTGTGTAATGAGTTTTTTAGAAGTAAATAATGTTAGAAAACAGCAACAAGGTTTGCTAACGGTAAATGATGTAAGCTTTATACAGAACCAGTTTCAAAAGATAGCCATCGCAGGCGAAACAGGCTCTGGCAAAAGCACGCTTTTAAAGATAATTGCCGGATTGGTACAGCCCGATACCGGAGAAATTATATTTGAAGGTAAAAGGGTAGAAGGACCGCTAGAAAAATTGCTTCCGGGTCATCCAAAGATTGCTTATCTGTCGCAGCATTTTGAATTAAGGAATAACTACAGGATAGAAGAAGAACTGGATTATCTCAACCAGTTATCAAAAGAAGAAGCCGAAGCGCTGTTTGATGTGTGTCGTATCACGCACCTGTTGAAACGGAAAACTACAGAAGTATCGGGTGGAGAGAAGCAACGCATTTCTTTAGCGCGTTTGTTATTGTCGTCACCTAAATTGTTGCTGCTGGATGAGCCATATTCCAACCTCGATATCATTCATAAAAACATTTTAAAAAAAGTAGTGCAGGATATCAGCAATAAGCTGAACATAAGCTGCTTATTAATTTCCCACGACCCGAATGATTTATTGTCCTGGGCTGACGAGATCATAATTATGAAAGAAGGCATTATTGTTCAGCAGGGAACACCAAAGGAAATTTACAATGAACCGGGAAGCGAATATGTAGCGGCATTGTTTGGCAGTTATAATTTGCTCAGTCAATCGTTCTACCAAATTTTTATAAATACAGATAGCGAAGAAAGCAACAAGCGAATCATTATTCGTCCCGAACAATTCTCCATCAATGCACTTCAATCTAAATTTATAAAAGGCAAGGCTGCCGAAGTACGGTTTTTAGGCAGTGGTTGTGAAGTGGATATTTTGTTTGATAATGATGAGTTGATTACAGCGAAAACCGGATTGATGAATTTACATAAAGGAGATACCATCAGAGTTTCGTTGTTGCCTGGTCAGTTTCATTTTATTTAGTCTGGATTGTTTTTTTTCTGTATTGCAATGAATTCAAATTGTCTGCTATTAATACATCATGATTCAATAACCATTCGTTCATTCGCGCAATGGCTTGCTGCAACTGCATATCACTTAACTGACTGATGGCTGTTTTATTTCTGTCTAAATATGGATACCAACAATCAGCAAACAACCAGTCTAAAATAATTCTGTTAAAGCAATGATTAAAACGAACCGGAGATTGATAAGTGGCAGGAAGCGTTTCGTTGATAAGTGTTCTGTAAGTCTCTGTCAAATTATCCATTCGTTATTGAATTATAATACCAGTTGCGACATCAGTTTTCTCAGCGTTTCAGCAGCATCTGCACACAAGCCCGGATGAATTTTTGAAGTTTGAATGATTGTGCTACGCGAAGCCGTAAGCCAGCGGAAGCGTGAGGCTAACGGTAATTTTGCAATAGGGCCGCCATCCGTATTCCCCTTGCTTATTTTTTCAAACGCACGGATGCGGTCTGCTACTTCCCATACATCCATCTGTGCGCAAACTGCCTTTAGTTTTTCTTCGTCAATATTGTAATGCATCCCTAAAAACTTTTGGGAAGCGCAGTACAAAATCACCCCGACATTTATAAATTCTTCACGCTCCACACGTGGCACCACGCGGATGACCGCATATTCATACAAGTGCTTCTCTCGCATGGTTCGCTTCGTTTATAAAGATGGAAGAATGGGAAAGCCTTGTCGTTAGAAAATCAATATAAACCTGTCGTTTATTGTTTGCCGGAACATCCGTTGGCTCCGCGATTTCCAGCCATTCGTCAGGCACGAGATTGACAATGTTTTGAATCAGTTCGCCCGTAAGAATTGTTTGAAATGTTTTACCCGCTTCATCCAATTCGGTTGCATACGGAAGCAGTACATGATCTTTAATTTGTACAAACGGTCGCTTGCTCTGCTCTTCCATATTCTCCCACGAATGATGGAAGTAAAGAGCTGCGCCATGGTCTATCAGCCAAAGCTCGTTGTGCCACATCAGCATATTGGTATTGCGGGCCGTTCTGTCTACGTTCATCACTAATGCATCGAGCCACACAATTTGTGAAGCGAGTCTTGCATCAACACTGTTTACAACCGGATCAAACGTAATGGAGCTTTGCAGGTAATGTAGCGCCAGGTTCAGGCCGGTGCTGGCTTTCAGCAAATCCTGTATCTCTTCGTCCGGTTCAGTTCTGCCAAAGTCGGAAGCAAGATTGGCAAAGACAAGTTCGGGCACTTTCAAACCTACTGCGCGCGCAATTTCACCAACGATTAATTCCGCAATCAACACTTTGATGCCTTGCCCGGCGCCGCGAAATTTGAGAACATACATAAACTCATCATCGGCTTCTATTATTGCAGGTAAAGAACCGCCCTCGCGCAGCGGTGTTATGTATCTTGTTACATCAACGGTTCGTAGTTGTAACGGATTTTCGTTCATGCTGTTTTTGTTTTTTGCCCCGAATATTATACGGCTTTTCTAATTGAGCTGATTTGTGTTTTGTTGTATGGATGTGTTTTGTTGTTTCTTTTATCCGCTTTGATAAAAGCTCAATTATTTTCAAAGCGTACAAGAGTGATTCTTTCTATTCTTTACTTAAAAGTGAAGAAAGAACAAATCCGGGATTGCAACAGACGATTCATCAGAGTTACAAACTTCTGGCTCATAATGGCTGTTTCTGTATTTCTCATCTTTATCCTACAAATCCCATTTATCCTACGCATCACAGTTCAGACGACTCATAAAAAATCCCGCAACGCGCGGGACTTTTTTTATTTTTTCTTTACTGATGGCGTTATCCAGTTATTGCCGTCCCTCGCTATCAACGCTTCGGCATCTTCGGGTCCCCAGCTATCGGGCGCATAGTTCGGGAAGGAACTTGGAGCGCGAGTTCCCCAGGCTTCGATGATGGGCATGACCGCTTTCCAGCTTGCTTCTACCTGGTCGGCACGAAGGAACTGCGTGGCATTGCCTTCCATCGCATCGAGCAACAAAGTTTCGTAAGCTTCCGGCTGTTGCTTGCTGTCTTCGCTGTAGTTGAAAACCATGTCGACCGGTGTGAGTAACATACTCTGTCCGGGGCGTTTGCTCTGAAAGCGAATCTTAATATCCATATCAGGTTGAATGCTGATGGTCAGCCTGTTTCTGCGCCAGGTTTCAGCAGCTTCTTCAGGAAACGCGTAGTGCGGCGCAGGCTTAAAAATGATATTGATGACGGTTGTTTTATCGTGCAGATATTTCCCGGTGCGAACATAGAACGGTACGTTCTGCCAGCGCCAGTTATCAATGTAAAACTTAACGGCAGCAAAAGTTTCAACACTTGAATTCGGATCTACATTTTTTTCTTCGCGATAACCTTTTACCTGTTCGCCTTTCATCCAGCCATCGGTGTATTGACCGCGCACTGCCATCTCGTTTACTTCGTTCTTGTTCATCTGGCGAATGGCATTCAGTACATCTACTTTCTTATTGCGAATCTCATTGGCGTCAAACGAAATGGGAGGTTCCATCGCTACCATGCACATCAGTTGCAGGATGTGGTTTTGCACCATGTCGCGCAATGCGCCGCTTTGCTCATAATAGCCACCCCGGTCTTCCACGCCAACGGTTTCGGCAGCGGTAATTTGCACATGGTCTATGTACCGGTTGTTCCATAAAGGTTCCAGCAACGCATTGGCAAAACGAAGCGCAAGAATGTTCTGTACCGTCTCTTTGCCGAGGTAATGATCTATGCGGTAAATCTGGTCTTCGGTGAACATGCTGTTGAGCAAGCGGTTCAATTCTTTTGCACTGTCCAAATCGTGGCCAAAAGGCTTTTCTACGATGATGCGTGTCGCATCGGAAGGCAGTTTTAAATCGGCTATTTTTTTCGCGATGTCGGGCACCAATTGCGGTGCCACCGCCATATAAAACAGGATGTTTATTTTATCAGTGCCCCATTCCTGCTGCTTCTGTTTGATGAGCTGATCTATCTTATCGAAACGCTCATCTTTTTCGGCATCCATTTGAACGTAATGATTATTCTTGGAAAACTCCTGCCACTTGCCCTTGCCGTCGTCTTTGCGCCGCGAAAAATCGTTGATACCGCCCAATAAATGTTCATTGTATTTGTCATCGCTGTAAGCTGTTCTGCCCAAACCTGCGATGGCAAATTTGTCCGGCATCAGCCCATCGAGATACAAATTGTAAAGGGCAGGCGTAAGCTTGCGGTTATTGAGGTCGCCGCTTCCACCAAAGATGAATAAAATAGTAGGCTGCGGACGTTTATTGTTGTTTGCCATGATGAATATTTAAAGCGATCAGCGATCAGCTTTGAGCTCACTGATGTGTATGATGTAATCATTGTAAAAAACCAGAAAATTCTATTTTCGACCTTGAAGCTTAAGGCTTGCTGCTTGCTCTCTTCTTCCTTACACCGCCTTATTCTCTTCACTCATCCAACCGGTGTGAAAGATGCCCGGCTTGTCTATTCGTTGATACGTATGTGCTCCAAAGAAATCTCGCTGCGCCTGTATTAAATTGGTGGGCATATTCTCCGTGGTGTAAGCATCAAAATAAGCTAAGGCGCTCATCAATCCGCCGGTGCCGATGTTGATGTCAACCGCTTTCTTTACCACCTCACGGATGCTTTGCTCTTTGCTTTTGACAATCTCGGCAATGCCTTTATCCAACAAAATATTTGATAATTGGTTATTGCTGTTTTTGAAGGCAGTGTAAAAATCATTCAGCAATTTAGAACGGATGATACAGCCACCGCGCCAGATCTTTACCACGTCATGCAATGGAATTTCCATCTTCAGTTCGTTGGAAGCCTGATATAACATAGATAAGCCTTGCGCATAACAAATGATCATTCCAAAATACAATGCATCGCCGAGCTGGTTAATAAATTCATCTTTGTTGATGTCCACTTTGTGTACATCATTCTTATAGAGTTTCGCCGCTTCCACGCGTTCCTCTTTATAACCCGATATGGTTCTGAAGGCAACTGCCGTATCAATGGTTGGAACAGCCACCGGCAAATCCATCGCATCCTGAGATGTCCATTTGCCAGTTCCTTTGCTACCGGCTTTATCGAGAATCAAATCCACCAATCGTTTATCAGAATGTTCATCCTGGTCGTCTTTCTGCAGAAAAATATCTCTCGTAATATCTATTAAGTAGGATTGCAATTCGCCATCGTTCCATTTTTCAAATACATCATGCAGCTCATCATTGTTTAAACCCAGTCCGCGTTTCAGCAGATCGTACACTTCGCTGATGAGTTGCATAAAGGCATACTCGATGCCGTTGTGCACCATCTTCACATAATGACCCGCTGCATCTTTCCCCATATAAGCCGTGCAAGGCTCGCCATCTACTTTGGCAGCACAGGCTTCTAATATCGGCTGCACATTTTTATAAGCTTCCAGGTTGCCGCCCGGCATCATGCTGGGCCCGGTACGCGCGCCATGCTCGCCGCCCGAAACGCCCATGCCCATAAAGTTGATGCCTTTCGGCTCTAAGTATTTTACACGTTTAATAGTATCTACATAATGCGAGTTGCCGCCGTCAATCACCACATCGCCCGGCTCTACAAAAGGGAGCAGGCTTTCAATTACATTGTCAACCGGTGCGCCTGCCGGCACCAGCATCATAATTTTGCGCGGCTTCTTCATGCTCTTCACCATCTCTTCCAATGTGTTCACGCCTTTAACTATTTCCTTTGCCTCGGAAGCTCCGGCTTCCAGTGCCTGGGCTTTGGCGATATCTCTGTCAAAGCCAATAACCGCAAACTGATGACCCGCTATATTCAGGAGCAGGTTACTGCCCATTACACCCAAACCAATCATACCGAAATCGTACTGAACATTGTTTTCCATAGTTGGCGAAATTTTTTAGATAGGCAAATATAGAAGGAAAGACATTGATAGCGATTGCTGAAAATATGATTCTTTTTATCCTTGCCGTTGGTGATTTATTTTATTGATTGGATAGGAAAAGAAAAAGTCATGCCGCCTTAAGAAAAGGAAGCATGACTTTAGAAATGTTTAATTTTTTCACTCCACAATCCGCAACTTTGCATAATTCAGCATGATTTTCTTCTCTCCGTTGTGTTCAAATTTCACCGTTGCCACGGGGTTGTGTGCGCTGCCTTCCATCTTCACCACTTCTCCAAAACCAAACTTCTGGTGCTCTACTTTTTGTCCTGCCTGCAAGCCGGTTGTATCGCTGGCAGTGAAGTCGGGCGATGGTGTATGATTGGTTGCCTGCGGCTTCGGCGCAGCCGATAAATAAGATGGCTTGCTGCTTTCTGCGCGGCGTTCCGGTGCCGGCCCCATGCCACGGTGCATCCGCTGAAACGCGCTGCCCATGCTGCTTACATTATTGCTGTTGCGTGCACCACCACCGGCATACGTTCTGTCTAAAAAAGGTTCCGGCATTTCATCTAAAAAACGGCTCGGTTCGTTCTGAACTAAGTTGCCAAAGCGATAACGTGCATTAGCATACGTGAGCCATAGACGGTCTTTGGCACGCGTTACGGCAACATAAAACAACCGTCGTTCTTCTTCCAGTTCTTCGCGGGTGTTTATGCTCATTGCATTAGGGAACAAGGTCTCTTCGATACCGCCGACAAACACGCAACCAAATTCCAAACCTTTGGCAGCGTGTATTGTCATTAATTTCACTACATCAGCATTCGGATCTTTATTGTCATCTGCATCTGTTAACAAAGTAATTTGTTGTAAGTATGCGCCTAAGCTTTTATCGCCTACTTCACCTTCTTCATTTGCCGGGCTTTCAATCCATTCTTTAATAGAGTTCAGCAACTCCTGAATGTTCTCATAGCGGGCTAACCCTTCGGTGGTTTTATCGTTGAATAGTTCCTTGATCAGGTTGGTATGCTTGCCAATTTGCTGAGCTACATCATACGCATTGTTTTTCTCCAGCAAACTTTGGAAATACTTGATCATCGTAACGAAGTTCTGCAACACTTCCAGTGTGCCTGCTTTAAAGCCAAACTCACCGGCGCGCTCCAGCACATTCCACATGCTGATGTTATTGTCATTGGCAATAATGACGGTCTTCTCTATGGTTGTCTTACCAATACCGCGAACGGGATAATTAATAATGCGCTTCAGCGCTTCTTCGTCCTGAGTGTTTACAATCACGCGCAGGTAAGCCAGGAAGTCTTTGATTTCTTTTCGTTGATAGAAAGAAACACCGCCGTAAATGCGGTAAGGAATGCCCATGCGGCGCAGGCTTTCTTCAAACGCACGGCTTTGTGCATTGGTGCGATAGAGAATAGCAAAATCGTTGTTGCGGTAATGATTGCGAAGTTTTTGCTCCTGGATGCTATCGGCGACAAACTTACCTTCGTCGTTGTCGGTCATCGTACGTACGAGCTTTATTTTTTCGCCCGTATGATTATCTGTCCACAATACTTTTGGTATCTGTCCTTTGTTGTTTTTAATCACTTCATTGGCAACATTCAGAATGCTTTGACTGCTGCGATAATTCTGCTCCAGCTTCACCACTTTTACATCGTCATAGTCTTTCTGAAACTGCAGGATATTTTCAATCGTTGCGCCGCGAAAGCTATAAATGCTTTGCGCATCATCGCCCACCACGCAAATGTTTTCGTGTATCGCAGCCAGCAGTTTGCTGATCTGGTACTGCACCGGGTTGGTATCTTGGTACTCATCAATCAAAATGTACTTAAACTTATTCTGGTATTTATACAACACTTCAGGAATGGTGTTGAGCAGCTCAAACATCTTTAGCAGCAGATCGTCAAAATCCATAGCGCCGTTTTTAAAACAACGCGCGGCATAGGCTTTATAAATCTGCCCGATAGCAGGACGATTGGTGCGCGCATCTTCCTGCTGCAAGTAATAATCGGTTGCATATTCTGCCGGTCCCACCAATGCATTTTTAGCCGCTGAAATGCGGTTGTGCACCACGTTTGGCTTGTAGTGTTTATCGTCTAAATTCAGTTCGTTAATTACCGTTTTTAAAACGGACCGGCTGTCGTCTGTATCGTATATGGTAAAACTTCTGGGATAGCCAATTTTGTCGGCTTCGCTGCGCAAAATGCGGGCAAAGACGCTATGGAAAGTGCCGATGTATAAGTTGCGCGCTTCGTTGCTGCCCAGCATTTTGCCAATGCGTTCTTTCATCTCCGCAGCGGCTTTGTTGGTAAAGGTTAAGGCAAGTATATTAAACGCATCTACGTTGTGCTTTCCCATCAGCCAGGCAATGCGTGTGGTAAGCACTTTAGTTTTGCCGCTGCCGGCACCGGCCACAATCATCAGCGGTCCATTCACATGTGTTACCGCTTCCTTCTGCGGCTCATTCAACCCCTTCAGTAAATCTTCGGTGTTCTGCATAAGAAGGCAAAGGTAAGGCGTGAGAAAGGTGTTTGAAAGGGGGGAAAGAAAGGGTTGGAAAAATTTTATAAAAGCTGAACACAGACATTGTCCTTTTCTCTATGCGCTGCCTCTTCTTTTCTTAATTATAAAAGGCTTAAGATAATGTTTGGTTAACTAACAAATACATAAGCTGTTGTGGTTATAAAACCGATTGTTTCGCTACTTCATCAAAAAACAGATGTTATATGAAAACAACAATTTTACTTACTTCTTTCATTCTTCTTTCGGTTTCTGTTTTACATGCACAAATTGAAAAAGGCAGGGTGCAGATTGGCGGCAACATTAATTTTTCCCATGCCAAAAATGGACCTACTGATTTCAATCCCGGATACAAAAGCACTGCCTTCGGTGTGGCGCCTTCCATCGGGAAATTCTACCATAAAAATAAGTTGGCCGGCATCTTTCTGAATTACAGTTATGCTGATCAGGTAAACAACTCTTTTTTACAACGACAGTTCGGCGGTGGTGTTTTTTTCAGACAATATCTGCCGGTTGTCAATAAGCTTTACGTTTTGTTTCATGAACAGGCAGGTTACTTCTACCAGAATGGTAAAGATGTATTTGGCCGGGTGCATGGGCAAAGTGTAAACCTCGCTTTTACTACAGGAATGGCTTATGATATTACTAAAAGAATGCAGTTAGAACTCGTGCTGAACAACCTGCTCGATGCAAACTATACCAAAACAAACCGGACAGAATTGTATTCTATAAACACGAGTCTGCAAAGCAATACTTTGTCTGGTCTTGCCCTTGGCTTTCGTTTTTATCTAAAGTAATTTCCCTTTGTCCCTTCTAAAATTGCCTTTCCAAAAAGCCTTCAGCGTTGAAGGCTTTTTGTTTTGACAAGGAAGCTGCGGTTTACTTTTGCCTTTCCATCAAGCTTAAAAAATGAATAGGAATACAAACACACGCTCAAGAAATCTTATTGAAACCATATTGGTGTTATTCCTGTTGCTGGCTTTGCTGGTAGCTTTGTATGATGTGCTTCACCTGTTCTTTGGTGTGCTTACGTTTGCGCTGGTGTTCGCCATTTCGTTCGAAAGCATTTTTGAATGGCTGGTCAGAAGAGTAAACGGCAACCGGAAGCTTACCGCATTTGTTTATTCGGTGTTACTGATTGCGGTCATTGCTTTGCCGCTGGGGCTGCTTTCTTCTTCCTTGGCCAAAAACGCGAAACCAGCCGTAGATTGGGTAAATGACATAAAGGAAAATGGTCTGCCGGCTTTGCCACCCTCCGTTGCCAATCTTCCGCTGGTGGGCAACGGCATTACTAAGCTTTGGAGTCAGTATCATGATGATCCGAAACAGATCATTGACGATCACCGGGAGGACGTGCAAAAGCTGTCTCACCAGGCTCTGACCAGCGGCGCAAGCATTCTTGCCACGTTGCTGAATGTCATCATCGGCATTATCATATCCGCCCTGCTGTTAGTGAATAAAAAAAGCGTTATTACTTCTATTCAATTACCGTTAGAACGCTTATTGGGAAAGGAATCCGGCGATTCCTTATTGTCAGCCATTGCTATGTCTATCCGTGGTGTTTCCATCGGTGTGATGGGAACCGCGTTGATCGCGGCAGCTTTCTCTTTTCTGGGTCTTACGATAGCGGGTGTTCATTTTGCGCTCGGGCTGTCTGCCATTGTATTTTTTCTTGTGGTGATACAGGTTGGGCCAATCCCGTTGTGGATTCCACTGGTCTTCTGGATGAGCACGCAGAATCGTCCCGGCGCAGTTGTGTTCCTCATCATCTGGGGCATTGCGCTTGTGGTGGTAGATTACATTGTAAAGCCTGTTCTCATTGGCAAAAGCGGTGGCAAACTTCCTTTTCTGGTGCTGTTTTTAGGAGTAATTGGCGGTTTGGCGGAATGGGGTTTTACGGGCATGTTCAAAGGTGCCATTATCCTTGCCGTTTTTTATACCATTTACACTGCATGGCTGCGAAACCGTAAGGCAACGCCGGAAGAAAGAATAGCCGGCGCTGAGTAAAGCAACGGGCACAACAGCAAGCGATACAAAACATCCTTTTCTTTGCAGAACCTACTAACTATTCATCACAGCAATATCCGTAAATGAGCCGATCTTATATACGTGTAAAAAAAGCATTTCTCCTTATTGCGGGTCTGTTATTACTGCTGCCTTATTTTTCTGCGACAGCGCAAAAAGGCATGGCAGGTATCAGGGGCAGGATAGTGGACGCGAACAATAACCCGGTAGCCGGTGTAACGGTGTTGTTCGGGCATAAAGCGGGTGCAACCAATGCAGCCGGTTATTTTCTGCTTCAGCATCTGCCGAATGGCGGCGATACATTAATCATTTCCTCTGTTGAATTCAGATGGGTGCAGCGCGTTATAGCACTTGCCAATGATGAAACAGTTGATATAGGAACAATCCGTCTTGAATACAATATCCGGCAGTTGGAAGATGTGGAAATCAGGGGCAGAACAAGACGTTCCTATAAAAGCGATTATTCTTTTTTTGGCAATAAAACAGAAGCGCCTTCGCAGAACATTCCACAGGCGGTTTCTACCATTACCAAAGAACTGATTGGGGATAAAATGGAACTGACGCTGAAAGATGCAGTAGATGAAGTGGCAGGTGTGAACCAGTATTCAGGGTATGATGAATATACTATCCGTGGCTTTCGTGCCGAGAATGCAAGAGACATCAATGGTTTGCGGGGTTACAACACTACGTATACCAGTTCGATGCTGGTAAATATCGAACGTATAGAAGTGATAAAAGGACCTACGGCAACCTTGTATGGCAACTGCGATCCCGGTGGAACCATTAACCTTGTTACAAAGAAGCCCTTAACTGCGAGGCAGGCAAGCCTTACTGTTTATGCAGGCAAGTGGAATCATTACCGTGCAGAAGGTGATGTAACAGGTCCATTGAACAAAAAGAAAACCTGGTTGTACCGCTTCAATGCGGGCTATGATAACAGGAAGTCGTTTCGCAACAATGTGAGCGCAGCCTCTTATCAAATAGCGCCTTCGGTAAGCTTCATCCCTAATGAAAAGCTGAAGATGAATGCCGATCTGTCACTGTCGCATATCAACACCGTGTTAGACAGGGGACAGCCCGGCTATGAAGGCGATGAATCGCTGCATACAACGCCCACTAATTTGTCGCTGGTTCAAAAAGGAGATTACCTGCGCGAGACCGACATCGCTTCCAATATAACCTTGTCTTATCAATTCAATAACCGGCTTACTTTCAACAGCGGTTACCTGCACTATTATGCCAGCCAGAAGGTAGCCGAGCATGGCTTTCACAATTACATTACGCCCGATTCGGTGGCTTTGTATTACAGCCGCTGGCAATATCCTTCTCACACCAACACGTTTACCAATTATCTCACGTATAAAATCAATGGCAGGAAGGTCAGCCACGAATGGCTGCTGGGTTACGATTATGTGGGCACACGTACAAAACTTCAACAGCGATATTACGAGCTTCCGGAAGTGTTTGGAGATGGCAGCGGTATTGTTGGCACCTTCAGCCTGAAGAACCCGGTTTATGCACCGCTTAACGTTCAGGCATATCAACTCTCGGGCTCTGACGAAGAAGTCTCCAATATAGATGCAGAGTCTTACCATACGCACGGCATTTACCTGCAGGATGGGGCGAGCATCGGTAAGTGGAAATTCTTAGTCAGCATCCGGGAAGAGTTGTATAGGGGTGAAGGAGCGGACGATGATAATGAAGAAGGAGAGGATGACGATAAGAGGGAAAATGTTTTTTTACCGAGAGTTGGCGTTGTTTATTCCCTAAAGCCAAACCTTAGCTTGTATGCAACTTATAACCAGGGTTTTGATCCGTTTGAAGCCTCTGTTGCAACGCAGGTTTTCGAAGAGCCATTCAAACCTATCACGAGCCACCTGGCAGAGGCGGGAGTAAAGGCAAACCTGTTTCACAACAATCTTTCCGCCACCGTTTCTCTTTACCAGCTTCTGTTGCGCAATGTTGCCGTGAATGCCAACGACATCAGCAACCCCAACCTGTTCATTCAACAGGGGGAGAACCGATCCAGGGGCATTGAAGGGGAAGCAAGCGGTAACATCCTTCCTAACCTCAGTGTTTATCTTACGTATGCGTATTCGGAGTGTAAAGTCATTAAAAGTAAGATTGCTTCGCAGGTAGGTTTGCTGGCAGAGAATGCACCGCGCAGCACCAGCGGCAGTTACATAAAATACACTTTTGCAAAAGGTGCATTGAAAGGGCTGGGCATTTCGGCAGGGCATTCATCGGTAAGCAGGCGCAATACGCTGGAGCCAGATTTTACATTGCCGGGTTATGTTGTTTTCAACGCCGGGTTGCAATACACCTATCATCGTTATAAAGTAGCTTTTCTGCTGAATAATATCACCAACAAAACCTACTGGACGGGTGCATATAACAATGCGTATAAATGGCCGGGCGAACCGGTACATGGCATGATGAATGTATCCTATCAGTTCTGAGTTTAAAAACAAACAAACAAATGGAAATCGGTATTGACAGTTTCGCATCCGTAGGCAGCAGCGAAGAAGGTACGCTCATTCCTGCTTCGCAATCGCTTACTGAACTCTTGGCGCGTATGAAACAGGCAGACGCATCAGGTCTGGATGTGTTTGGCATTGGCGAGCATTACCGCAAAGAGTTTTTAGATTCGGCGCCCACCATGATACTGGCGGCGGCTGCCGCACAAACCAAAACCATTAAACTCACCAGTGCCGTAACGGTACTGAGCACTGCCGACCCGGTGCGTGTGTTTCAAAACTTTGCCACGCTGGATTTAATTTCAGGCGGCCGGGCAGAGATGATTGTAGGTCGCGGTTCTTTTATAGAAGCCTATCCGTTATTCGGCTTTAGCCTGCAGGATTATGATGAGTTATTTGCAGAGAAATTAGACCTGTTGCTTACCATCCGCGACAACGAAGTAGTGAACTGGTCGGGCAGGTTTCGTCCTGCATTGGTGAATCAATCTATTTACCCAAGACCCTTGCAAAATCCTTTCCCGATATCGCTGGGTGTAGGTGGTACACGGCAGTCGTTTGTGCGGGCTGGCATGTTGGGATTGCCCCTGATGGTGGCGATTATTGGTGGCGAAACACATCGCTTTCGTCCCCTGGTTGATTTGTATAAAGAGGCAGGCATTAAAGCAGGACATTCGATTGAAAAACTAAAGGTCTCGCTGCATTCGATTGGCTATGTGGCAGAAACCACAGACAAAGCAATAGAACAGTTTTTTCCCGGCTATGCACAAACCTTCACAAAGATTGGAAGGGAGAGAGGATGGCCGCCTACGACCCGTGCCTCTTTTGATGCACAGCAGGGACCGCTGGGTGCTTTGCTGGTGGGCGGACCCGAAGAAGTGGCGGAGAAGATACTGCGCCATAGCGAGGCCCTGGGCGGCATTGAGCGGGTAACTTTCCAGATGGACAATGCTTTGCTGACACATGCGCAACTGATGAACGCAATTGGGTTGATTGGCAAAAGGGTGAAGCCGCTGGTAAATGGACTTGCCGTTTAAAGTGTTGCTATAGATGTCAACTATCCTCGGATGTGTAATAATGCTATCCCTAAAAGCAGTAATTGTTATATTTTATTTTGCTTCGTTTTCCGGTAAATTTTAATTTCTATTTTGCGGTAGCGGACTATTTTTATGCTCTCCTGTAATCCTCTTAAGTCTGCTCTCTTTATTTGCCGCAATTTCTCAATTTAAGTAAGTCTTTACGAAAGAAAGACGAAGGATGAACGAAGGTATGTGGGCTTTAGATGGGAGTAAAGTGGTCGAAAGAAGGAACCAGGAAGGAAAGAACCGGGACTCTAAGATAACCCTGACTCTAATTGTAAATTAATGGCAGAATTTAGCTATCTTAATTACACAGTTTAAAAACGCACCTTATGCAAGCCGTTCGCGTTCAGGAAATATAGCTACGGACGGCAGTGCGCCTATTAGCCGGAGATGAGCAAGATAAAGCCGAACGGAAGGCAAAGGAGAAATGAAGCCTTTTCAAAGCAGCTGTTGCCTATGCACAAGCCATCAACTGCGACTTATAAAAAACGGATTTCAAAAGAAAATACCGGAAGTAGTGAGCACCTGTCATTATGTGCTGAAAGAGTATTTAGCAGGCAGAAGAAGCAGTTAGTTTTTATTATATCAGCTTTTTATTTCCCCTCCCGGCAGTTGTAAGGAATACCGGCTCTTGTTTCTTTACAGGGGTTTTGACGGCTTATAGCAAATGATTATCTTTCGCCGCCAAATACAGTAAACCCGCGAGATCGAATAACTGCTATGAAGCTTTGCAGACTTCTTATCCTGTTTTTTATCCTTTCTTTTTCAGAGCTTATGGCTCCTCAATACAGCTTCTGTCAGCGGCGGGTGTCTAAAGCATTCCAGTTACAGTCTGGTCCCGCTCCCTGCACGTCTCCTTTTGTAAAAGAATACAACAATGAGGATACCACCATTTTTCCCAACCGCCTTGCTATAACAGATGATGGATTGATTATATCAGCCTCATCGGGTACCAATGGTGGGCAGGGTGGTTCTGCTGTGTTGGCAAAAACAAATTTCGAAGGTGATGTCCTGGCGACCACCGGATTTACAGACCGGACTACACGGATCCATACCATCCTCCGCACCGGCACCAATCAATACCTTACTCTTATTGCGAGCGAGCGGTGGGGTACGAACAACAACGGCAACAACCTGACGCTTTACCAGCACGATGCACAACTCAAAGAAAACTGGCAAAAAACATATGATCTGCCTTTTTTTACCTACACATTCAGAAATCTTATTACAGATGACAGGGGCAATATCTTTATCTGCCTTGTATATACGACGGGCAGCAGCGATCCCAATTATATTGGGGTGCTTAAATTCAACTCAACAGGCGACTTTCTCTGGATGAAGCGATACACGGATGGGTTTGTAAATACTTTTGAACAGGAGGCGAGCATAGCTTTTGTGGATGGTGCACTTTACCTCACAGGCGGTTATTTTGCAACAGGAAGGCACACCTACCTCAGTTGCCTGAACCCCGGAAACGGTGAGCCGGTATGGGCAAAAGAGTTTTCTCACAACAACGATGTGATCAGCCTTGCCACCAGCCTGTCGGTAATGAACCACCAACTATTGCTGGAAGGCAGGATGGCTTACCGGCGTTCTCTGCTGCTGGCAGATAAAAAGGGAACCATTGTGCAGAGTAAAATGTACATTAACAACTCTGATAACTCTGACTTCGAAACCCGAATTCATATAGATGCCGATACCAGCATAACCGTCTCTGCACCCTGGTATGGGAAAGATACCAGTTACCGGTTGTTATACCGGGTGAACAGCCAGTTGCAGGTAACTTCATCGCTCTCGTTTGTCAATAATCTCGGCACCACCTATCTCGAAAGAGACCCCGTCGGTAACCTGTATGAACTGGGTTTTATTTATTGGAGCGATTGGCATAAGAGCACGTTTGCCCTGAAAAAGTACCTGCCTGATTTTTCATTGGGTGAATGTTCCGGTCAGCCGTTCCCAATAACAACAGAGGATGTTCCCATCACAACCACAGATATTCAATTGCCGTACGGAGATTTTACCGGGGTCACCTCTATGCCGATCCTGCTTCAGCAAAAGACCACCTTCCTCGTTGTTGCCTCCGTTACCTGCTCAGCGGCTTCCTGTACCGAGCTCTCCCTTACCGGTAAAGAAAAAATATGTTCGGTTACCGAGCCTTACGCTTTTGCTCTTCACAAAAGCAGCGGCTGCCATCAAACGCCTCAATTGGTATATGATCCTTCCCGGCTGACTATCCTGGGAATAACAGATGACAGCATCCGGGTTCTGTTTTTACAACCGGGCACTGCTTCTTTACAAGCAAATCTGAGCACTGGTTGCGGATTGCTTTCAGATGAAATTACCACCTTTGTTTCTCCTTCGCCCCGTTCTTTGAAACTGGGAAGGGACACTCTTCTCTGTGGCAATAATTCCGTACAGTTGACAGCCGGTACCGGCTTCAGCTCATACCAATGGCAAGATGGCTCGGAGGCGCCGGATTACCTCGCTGCCAAAGCCGGAACTTACCATGTAACCGTTAGCAATGCCTGCGGGGAAACTTTGTCTGACACTATACAAATATCAGCCGATGCCTTACCTCCGATTGATCTGGGGCAGGATAGAAGCAAATGCAATAATGATACAGTATGGCTGCAAACAGGCAGCGGGTTTAAACAGTACTTGTGGCTGCCGGCCGACCACCTGTCGCTTCGCAGCGACTCTTCTTCAGCAATGGTATACCCTGCGGAGGCAACCCGGTATTCTGTGAGCGCTGTCAAAGGCAACGGCTGCCCGACGGCAGATTCCGTGCTCATTACCATACAATCATCACCGCCGGTACGGCTGCCGGATGATACGGTTGTCTGTGCGGGCGCATCACCCGTTTTGTTAGATGCCGGTACCGGGTTCACCAAATATCAGTGGTCGTCAGGAGAAACGACACAGTCGCTTACGGCAACCACCGGCGGTGTATATTCTGTGGCTGCTACTTATGCCAATGGATGTGTTTCGAAAGATACATTCCGGTTACAGGTAGATGCGCTGCCTGCCGTATACCTTGGGGCAGACACATCAATTTGTGCGCAGACCTCATACTTATTGCAGCCCGGTGTATTTACAGCCTACCGCTGGGCAGACGAGTCAACCAGCCCTGCTTATCAGGTACAAAGCAGTGGCACCCTATGGGTAGAAGTTACAGATATGAATGGTTGCCGGAATTCGGATACCCTGGTTGTAACAGGGGTGCGCCCCTTGCCACGGGCGTTTATGCCAGACACCGCCTCGTTTTGTTATGGAGATGTACTGACTCTAAAACCCACGCAAACATTTGCCGCTTACGAATGGAGCACCGGTAGCCGCAGTTCTTCGCTTCCTGTTCGCCGGGAGGGGACTTACCAACTGAAGGTTACAGACGAGTTTAGCTGTACAGGGGAGGATACTATACAGGTCAGTTACAAAGCCTGCCAGGAGGGCATCTTCTTTCCCGGCGCTTTTACGCCTGATGGCAACGGTAACAATGACGTGTACCGGGCAGCGGTTCATGGTTATCCCCAGATGTATCGGCTCCAGATATTCAACCGGTTTGGCGAGCGGGTATTCCAGACTACCGATGCGCACGGGGGCTGGGATGGAACTCTAAACAACATCCAGCAAGCGAGCGGTGTATTTGTTGCTCAAGCCGTTTACCAGTTTCACGGGCAAGAGGTTGCTATCTATACCGGAACAGTTTTACTTCTGCGGTAGGCACTAACCTATCTTATATTTCTTCAACGAACCTAAAACCAGCCCATTAAACAGAATCTCAGTTCATCACGCAGGGATAAATGCGGTACAGCCCATATTGTCCAAAGGATTCAGACAACCGCAGAAAGGATTACTGTATGAAGTCGTTTAACCTACCTTTGTTTAGGTATCAAAAAAGAAGGGCTGTATGAAAAGGATCCTGCATTTATTGTCCATTACCGTATTGCTGTCAAGCATCAGCGCTACCGCTCAAACAAAGCAGGCGGTCTCTACAAAAAGCAATACGTTTACCAATCCGCTGCCCGTACCCCTGGGCGATCCTTATGTGCTGCATACGGGAAAAACCTATTACCTGTATGGCACCGGCGGTGCCGATAAAGGGTTTGCCACGTATTCATCGCCCGACCTGGTGCACTGGAAAAAGGAAGGGCAGGTATATTTTCACGACAATACCAACGGGTGGAGCGACCCGACCGCCAAGTGGGAAGGCGCTTACTGGGCACCGGAAGTGTATGAAGTAAAGGGAAAGTTTTACCTGTTCTACAGTGCGCAATGGAAAGAGAACCCGGCTGGCGAGGAAGAAAACTTTCGCATTGGCGTGGCAGTAGCTGATAAGCCCACCGGGCCTTTTACCGACCTGGCCAATAAGCCCTTGTTCGACCCCGGCTACCCCACCATTGATGCAGATGTGTTTTTCGACAACAATGGCAAAGCCTACCTCTACTATTCCCGCGTGGCTTACAAGCACCCGGTGGAAAGTGAAGTCGCCGACTGGGCGCGGAACAAAGGCTGGTATAAGGAAATCGAAGAAAGCTGGGTGTATGGCGTAGAGCTGAAGCCTGATTTTTCGGGTGTGGCAGGCGAACCGGTACTGCTGCTTCAGCCACCCCAGAGCATGGGCGATAAGCAATCCGAGTGGGAAAGCCGCTCGGTAACGTCACACGAGGTAAACCGCCGCTGGACGGAAGGTTCGGTAACATTTCGGAAGGGAAACACGTACTACATCATGTACTCAGCCAATTATTTCGGAGGTCAGTATTATGCCGTGGGGTATGCCACGTCTTCTTCGCCGCTGGGTCCGTTTACCAAGTCGGCAGACAACCCGGTGCTGCAAAAAAACAGCGATAAAGGCGGCACTGTTTCCGGCACGGGGCACAACAGCATTACCTACTCGCCGGATGGCAAAGAGATGTTTTGTGTATACCATGCAAGAACCACAAAAACAGGAGAGGAACGCGTGGTGTTTATTGACCGGATGCGGGTGAAAGATGGGAAGATAACGGTGTATGGACCTACCACGAAAGCGCAGTTGCTGCCATCGGGCGTAAAAAAATAGGAGTAATAACAAACGGCATCATAAATACAAACGATACCGGGTAAAAAAGGGCTACCGGGCAAGCCCGGTCTTTCCTTCTTCTACCTCAGGCAGCGAATCGCTGCCAGCACTTACATCCCTGCCTTTTTGCAGAGGCAGACTTCCATCCGGCAGGAGCGGCAAGCCATACAGATCCTGTAGCAGCGAACCCGCAATGGGCAGAAGCTCCGCCTGCTCGCTTGCCGATGGCGTATGGCTGCAGAAAGAGGCACACAAAAGAACCGGATTCAGCTTTTGCCCGGTACTTATGTTCAGGGCGACTGATTTATGAAGGTACTGGCAAAAAGCAGCGATATCATACTTCGCGGCAAGCGGCTCTGCAAATAGCATCCATCGTTTGTTATAAGCCGTTTGTATCTCTACCGCCCTGAAAAAAGGGTTCAGCATCGCGGCAAAACGGTATAAAAAAGCTTCCGATAGGGGCGTTGTGCTAAGTGTTTCCCCCGGGTCTAAAAAACAATAGGCATTCCCCGGCGCCGCGGCAAAGGAAGCAGGAATACAAAGCCCGAAAAACCGCAGCGTCATCACGGCACTCTCCAGCAGGCTCAGCAGTTTCACATCTACCTTCTGTTTCCGGAACATATTTCCCAAACCCTCTACGCTATACCCCAACCGGGCGGCTACCGCTTCTGCTGCCTGCCCGCGGTTGGCAGTGTACCAATCCGTCATCAGGAGAAACGCCAGCTTATGGCGGGGGTTAAGGCCGCTGCAGTGCCGGAGAAACAAATGCGCAAAGGGGGCTAAAGGAAAGTTGCCGGCAAACAGCGAATCCCAGTGCAGTTGCAGAAATTCACCCATTTCACTTCCCGGCTCGCAGGGCACCAGCTTCTGCAAACGCTGGCGTAGTTGGGGCAAGGTGCGGGCGTCGTTGTTGGCAGAGGTTTGCAGCAGCAGGTCGGTAACCTGCGCCGTTACATAGGAGAGTTCAGCACCGGTGGCAGTACCCGGTCGCAGCAGTTTCTGCAACTGGGGCGAATAAGGGCCGCCCAGTATTTCTAACAGCACCACCACGCTTTCCTCGCCCCTGCAAAGCGCCAGCAACAGGTTCCTTGAGCGCCTTGGTAAACAACTTTTTAAAATCCCGTACTGGTTTTCTATCTCTCTCTGCTGCTCCCCGGTTTTTAGCTTCCACAGTTCGGGCAGGGTCAGGGAAGCCGGGTCTTTCTGCAACAGGGGAGCTGCTTTCGCTCCTTCTTCCGTTTCCCTCGCTTTCCATTGCGCGCACAGAGCCATCAGTTCGGCGTTTAATTTTTCGCCGCACTGCCTCAATTTCAAAAACTGTTTATACCGGGTTCCGTATTCAGCAATGGAAACAACGTCGGGCAGCTTTTCGCGAACACACACTGTGTAAGCCGCTCTCGAGATAAAACCTTTCTGGTAGAGTTCTTTGATAGACAGATTGCCGCGCAGGTGCATGATAGGTTATTGCGTGCGTAAATGTAAACCGCTTTCCGTATTGTTTTAGCAGAGGAGGCTAAGTTTACCGTTGATTTTTTTGCAGCGGTGTTTCAGGATAATGGTCTGAAAAGAGACATCAGCACAAACCATCAAGTGGTGTTCACTGTTGTACAGGGATGGATAACGGCAGGTGGCAAGGTCATTCAGCTTTAACACCCGACCGCTCCTGCCGTCGGGTAGCGTGGGGCAAAGAAAACTTTATTCTTTTCAAACGGAGACACTGCCTAAAAACAAAAAACCGGGCAGGTATGCCCGGTTGATTTCTATCTTTTGGGTGCTAATAATCGTTCCGGTCCCGTCTGTCTCTTTCGGCTTTCGTGGCTTCGTTATCCAGGTTGTTCGCCGCTTTTTCCGATTCGTTTTTGGCAGAGTTAGCCGCATTCTGCGAGGAGGTCTTAGCGTCACCCACGGCATTCTTAATGGCAGCCCCGGCTTTGTCAAAAATATTTCCGCTCTCAGCTTTCACATTGTTGGCGGCTTTGTTCGCTTCGTTGTCGGCGCTTCTGGCCGTGTTTTCCGAACCTGTTTTAGCATCTTTTGCCGTGTTCTTTATCGAGGTGCCGGCATCGTCAATGGCATCGCTGATCTTGTTGCCCAGGCTTTCTTTTTCGTTAGACATAATTTTCTTTTTTTATGATTTACAATATAGTTACCCGTAAAAAAAAGACAATTGGTATGCCAGTTCGGGGAGGGGTGCCCGGCACAGTCTCTACTTTAGTAAAACACTCATAATGTCTTAAGGAAGTTAAAGGATGGCCGGGTGCAATGATCTCCCGGAGAATCCCCGGGGATCCCTTTGTCGAAAGTTGCCATTGATATTGGACTTTTGTTTAAAAAATGGTTGCCTGCCACATCAGCTGGCTTAACGTGACGAATATCGTATTCCCCTCTTTGCCGACACAAAAAGCAGAAAAAAGAAGAACCAGAGGTCTTTTGTTTGGCAGATAACATACGATTCCTAAATTACAATTTTTTTCGCTGGTTACCGCCATCGGTAACCTCGCATTTTTTTACCATGAAGCACAACTTTCGTTTACCAAACCAGGCTTGTCTGTTGCCCTATTTAGTAGGGCTGATCCTATGCTTTCTCCCCCCTGCGCTGCAGGCGCAAAGGGAAAAGATAGATAGTTTGAATGGGTTGATTGCGGCTGAAAAAACAGATACCGGTCGCGTGAGTCTGATGAACGCAAAAATATTCCTCCTTAGCAACCAGAATCTTGACAGCGGCATATGGTATGGCTTGCGCAACATTGCGGAAGCGCATCGCATCGGCTTTTATGAAGGAGAATTGGATGCCCGCAATAAACTGGCAACCAATTATTGCTATAAAGGCAACTACCCCGCCGCAACGAGCGAGCTGAACCACCTGCTAACGTTTATAAAGCCTTCCAAAGATTCACTTGATTTAGCAAATGTATATGCCAATTTCGGGATGATGTACGGCATGCAAAGTAAGTACGACACATCTATTGTGTTTTACAAAAAGGCGCTGCGCATAAAAGAAAGAAACCTGGATTCTGCTGATCTTGGCAGCACCTATAGCAATATCTCTATCGGCTACCAGCAACAGGGCGATTTTGTTACAGCGCTGCAATACCAGCAAAAAGCCCTGCGGCTGGCCGAACTGCGAAACAACGAAACCAGCGAGGCGTATGCCTTGCTGAACATAGGCATTACGTACGAGAGTATTGAAGATACCGTGAAAGCCAAAGCCGCTTACCTCAAATCCATTGGCATTGCATCGAAGCTTCACCTGCAGCTGGTAGAGATGTATGCCAACTCCAACCTGGCTGGGCTCTACGTGAATAGCCGGCACGAATGGAAGAGGGGGTACGACTATGCCATAAAATCGGCTGCCCAGGCGAAACAAATAGGTGATGCGGCCATGCAGGCCACCAATTTAGGAAAGGCAGCCGTCAGCATCAGTGAACTTGGCGATTATAAACAAGCTTACAATCTCGCCAGAGAAGCCATCCGGATAAGCGACTCAGCCAACGACCCCGTTAGTATCACACAGGCACAGGAAGCCATGGCGCATGTGTATTTTGTACAGAAGAAATATGCAGAAGCCATTCCGTTTTATGAAAAAAGATTCGCCGTACCGGGTACTGACACCTATAACGTGAATACAACGGGGACGTATACCGAATTGTCAACCTGTTACGAACAGACGGGCAACTATGCAAAAGCGCTTAGCACTTATAAGATGGCAGCGCAGATTACCGACTCAATACGGCGGAAAGAAAACATCAAAAAGGCAACTGAGCTGAGTATGAACTACGACTTCGAAAAGAAACAGGAACTGCAGGCTGCCGAAAAGAAAAAGGAAGATGAGATTACGAGAACAAAACAGGTATCGTTACTGGCGGGGCTGCTGCTGATGCTGCTGCTGGGCGTGATTGCTTTGGTCGGCTACCGCAACAAGCAAAAAGCCAATCGCATTCTGGTAGGGCAAAAGAAACAAATTGAAACCACACTAACCGAACTGAAGAATACGCAACAGCAATTGATCCAAAGTGAGAAGATGGCAAGCCTGGGAGAACTCACCGCGGGCATTGCCCACGAGATACAGAACCCCCTGAATTTCGTGAACAACTTTAGCGAAGTGAGCAGCGAGCTGATGGAAGAATTGAACGAGGAATTAACCAAAGGAGATATTGACGAAGCCAGGGCCATCGGTAACGACATCAGCCAAAACCTGGAAAAGATAGCCCACCACGGTAAGCGTGCCGACGCCATTGTAAAAGGCATGCTCCAACATTCACGGCAAACAAAAGGCGTAAAAGAACCCACTGATATCAATGCCCTGTGCGACGAATACTTACGGCTTGCGTATCATGGATTGCGCGCGAAAGACAAAGCCTTCAATGCAGATTTCAGTACCTCGTTTGATGAGAGTATTGGGAAAGTAAACATGGTTCCGCAGGATATGGGGCGGGTATTGCTGAATCTAATTACCAATGCTTTTTATGCCGTGAATGAAAAGAAGAAAGGGGGAGAGGAAGCGTACAAGCCAATGGTCTCCATTCTCACAAAAAAAGGGGATGCGAATAACATCGAGATCCGGGTAACCGATAATGGCAACGGTATTCCTGAGACGATACAAAACAAAATATTTCAACCATTTTTTACTACAAAACCAACCGGGGAAGGAACGGGGCTGGGCTTGAGTTTAGCCTACGATATCATTACCAAGGAACACAACGGAACCATCAACGTAGAAACGAAGGAGGGAGAATACACTTCTTTCCGAATTGTGATTCCGTGTGGTTAGGCAGGTGGGATGAATGAAGGGCGAGAGGTGTACTGTTGTAGGATGACTCTGGGTTTGCAAATGATATCAAGTTGAATGCTTTATAGAAGCGGGAGAGAGGTAGCGAACAGGAAAAATTGTAGTGAAGTATTGTCGTTTATATACGATACAGTATTGTTTACGGTAGCCACTTCATTGTTTTGAGATAGGCTACGGGTGAGTTGAGGGGAAAACAGGAAATAGATTCTAAATCCATCATAGTATAATCGATAACACAAACCACTGAAAAAACCAACCATTCCTTATATTCGCTTTCTAACTAATTGCACCTATGCCGCTTAGCTGGAACGAGATTAAAACCCGCGCAGTCACCTTTTCAAACGAATGGAAAAACGATACGAGCGAAGACGCCGAAGCCAAGTCCTTCTGGGACGATTTCTTCAACGTCTTCGGCATCTCCCGCCGCCGCGTCGCCACCTTCGAGCAGCAGGTAAAAAAGAGTAACAACAAAGCCGGCTTTATTGATCTCCTCTGGAAAGGCGTCATCCTCATCGAGCACAAATCCCGAGGAAAGGATTTAACCAAAGCCTACGCCCAGGCAAAAGATTATTTTCCCGGTCTCAAAGATGCCGAACTACCACGCTACATTCTCGTCAGCGACTTCGAACGCTTTAATCTCTACGACCTCGAAGACGGCACTGAAAACGCCTTCCTCCTTAAAGACTTCGTCAACAACGTGCAGCTCTTCGGCTTCATCGCCGGTTATCAAAAGCGCACTTACAAAGAACAAGATCCCGTCAACATAGAAGCCGCCGCCCTCATGGGCAGGCTGCACGATAAGCTGGACTCCATCGGCTATTCCGGTCATCCGCTCGAGCTTTATCTCGTCCGCCTCCTCTTCTGTCTTTTTGCCGATGACACCAACATCTACAACGAGCGCGGACTATTGCAGGACTATATAGAAAACCGCACCCGCGAAGATGGCTCCGACCTCGCTCCGCACTTAGCGCAACTCTTTGAGGTCTTAAACACACCCGACGACAAGCGCTATAAAAACATGGACGAAAGCCTCCGCGCCTTCCCTTACGTCAATGGCAAACTGTTCGAAGAACGCCTTCCCACCGCCTCTTTCGATAGCGATATGCGCAAACTTCTCTTAGAGTGTTGCGGTCTCGACTGGGGCAAAATATCACCCGCCATCTTTGGTTCTCTGTTCCAAAGTGTCATGAATCCGCAGGAGCGTCGCAACCTCGGCGCCCACTACACCAGCGAAAAGAACATTCTCAAAGTCATCAAGCCATTATTCTTAGATGATTTGTGGAAGGAGTTTGAAAGCCTCAAAACCAACAAGAGGAATCTCAACGCCTTCCATCATCGCATCGCCAATCTACGTTTTCTCGATCCTGCTTGCGGTTGCGGCAACTTTCTCATCGTTGCCTATCGCGAGCTGCGCCTCCTCGAAATAGAAATTATAAAAGTGCTCCTTGAGGACACCATACGCCGCCGCCTCACCATCACCGACATCGGTATCTACTTCCTTTGCGATGTAGATAAATTCTATGGCATCGAGTACGAAGAATTTCCCGCCCAGATAGCCCAGGTCGCCATGTGGTTAATGGACCACCAGATGAACATGCAAGCCAGCACCGTATTCGGTGAATACTATGTACGCCTGCCGCTGAAAAAGAGTGCCACCATCAAACACGCCAATGCTTTGCAGATTGAATGGCAAAGCCTCCTTACCAACACTGCATCAACCGACGAAATAAAGTACAACTACATCTTAGGCAATCCACCATTTATAGGCAAGTCACTAATGAATGCTTCACAAAAGGTGGATATGGATAAAACCTTTATCGGTGTAAACGGAGCGGGCGTGCTCGACTATGTGGCAGCCTGGTATCTAAAAGCAGCAGCCTACATGCAGCAACACACCATAAGTAACGATGATAATAATACAGCAACAACAGGTACGAAGACCGCATTCGTTAGCACCAACTCCATCTCTCAGGGCGAGCAGGTAGGTATCTTATGGAATGAGCTATTCAATAAATATAAAATCAAAATACACTTCGCACACCGCACATTTAGCTGGCGCAATGAAGCTCGCGGCAATGCTGCCGTGCATGTAGTCATTATTGGCTTCGCCAACTACGATACAACCAACAAAGTCATTTATGAATACGAACATATCAAAGGCGAGCCTCACGAAGTAAAAGCGAAGAATATCAACCCTTACTTGGTTGAAGGAAAGGACAACTTCCTGCAAAAAAGAAGAACACCTATTTCTAACATTCCTGCAATGGCTTTCGGGAGTATGCCGAATGATGGAGGACATTTCATTTTCACTAAAGAAGAAAAAGAAGAGTTCTTGTCAAAAGAACCATTAGCCTCTAAATACTTTCGTCCTTTTATTGGTTCATATGAACTTATCAATGGCAATTATCGATGGTGCTTATGGCTTACTAATGCAGACCCAAGTGATTTGAGAACATTACCTGAAGTAACAAAAAGAATAGAACTTGTAAAAGAAGCAAGATTAAATAGTAACAGACCTACAACAAAAGCATTAGCAAAAACTCCAACATTATTTGGCGAAATGCGACAACCTAATACCGACTACATTGCTTTCCCTGAAGTATCAAGTGAAAGAAGAAAGTTTATTCCTGTTGGCTTACTTTCAAAGGAAATCATTACAAGCAATAAGAATTATACCGTTCCAACACACTCACTTTTTGTGTTTGGTATTTTATGTTCAACTATGCATATGGCGTGGGTAAGAAGTATAGCTGGAAGATTAAAAAGCGATTACTCCTATTCAACTGGTATCGTCTACAACAATTTTCCCTTTCCTGAATCTCCCACCGACAAGCAAATCCAAAACGTCGAAAGCGCCGCCCAATCTGTCCTCGACGCCCGCGCTCTCTTCCCTAATGCCAGCCTCGCCGACCTCTACGACCCAAACACAATGCCGCCTGCCCTCATCAAAGCCCATCAGTCTTTAGACAAAGCCGTCGACCTCTGCTACCGTCCCCAGCCATTCCCCAACGAAACCAAACGCATCGAGTTACTCTTCGAACTCTACGATAAATACACCAGCGGCATGTTTGTAAAGGAGAAGAAAAAGAAATAACTAAAGCTATGGATAAACAAATTACGTCCGAAGAAGAATTTAATCAATTACTTAGATTGCTTCCGCCTAACAATGAAGCTATTTCAACACTTGGTAAAACGATTGAAAATAAAATCTTCAATGAAAGATTTTTTTATGATAATAGTTCAATTACATTAAGTTTTAAAAACTGTACTTTTCAAGAAAAGTTCAGTCTTGTAAATTATCAACCTAATGCAGATTCTTATTTCACAGATTGTGAATTCTTAGATGATATTTTCTTATGGAAAGTAAATACTGAGAAAAAGTTTTCTTTTTTGAATTGTACAATTAGACGAAAATTAATTTTTAGCACTTCAAAAATTGACACTTTCCAACTTAACAATCATTTCTGCGACACAATTTTGTTTGATGAAAACTCTTCTTTTAAAATAATAGAAATAGGTGGAAAGCAGCATAACAAAATAGATAACATTACTCTACCTGCAAAAATTATAGAAGACAAATGCACAATAAATCAAGCAAACATTTTAAAGTTTAGATCTTCATATTCAACCTTAGAAAATCAACTAAATATCTTCAATTGCAACATCAACTTTTTAGAACTTGATAATTTTAGAAACAATGGTTCATTGAGGTTTCTGAATTGTCAAGCTCAAAACTTTGACTCTATGCCTTCTCAATTTCTTATTAGTAGAAGCAATTTGGGAAAGGCAGAATTTTACAACTTTGACTTTGCAAGTTTTCAGAGGGTAAACATCGTAAATAGTGTCTTGTTAGAAAGTCTATACATCAGTTCCAATTGGACAAGTAATATTGTTAGTATAGATCCCTATACACAACCACCAGTATCAACAAAATCAGATTTACCCAAAAGAATTTATGCTTCGGTAATTCGCGAAGTGTACAAGCAAATAAAGTTCGCTATGTCTAAGCAGGGCAACTTTATTGAAGAGCAATATTTTCACGGTTTAGAGATGAATGCTTACGATATTTCTCTTTCCTTTAAAAATAGCTTTTGGACTAAATCAATTTTGAAATTAAGCCATTGGACAAGTAATTATGGACAAAGTTTCCTACGACCCTTATTAACTATAGCCTTAATCAATATACCTCTATTGATACTTTTAGAGTATCAACTTGGCTTTCGAATAATTAGTATAAACAAAATCACTTGGCAAGACTCTTTTGAGCCTATTGCAAATTTCTTATGGTTTATGAATCCAATTCATAAGAATGATCCCGAACTCAAAGGACTTCCTTTAATATTGGATATAGTTATTAGGATTGTATCATCATATAGCATTTATAATCTCATTCGTGCAAGCAGAAGGTTTATAAAATAATTACAGACCTTTTAATAATTACAAAAGCAGTAAAGTAGTCATGAAACAACTTTCCCCATCCAAACAAATCGCCTCCAAAACCATCTACGAAGCCTTCAAAGTTCTAAAAGCCGAAGGTGGTCAACTCCCCGGCAGAGAAGTAATAGACCGTATTCGGCAAAACCTAACATTTAGCAACTACGAAAAAGAAATATACCAAACAACCGGCTATGTTCGCTGGGAATCGATCCTGCACTTCTACACAGTAAACTGCATTAAAGCAGGCTTTATGCGCAAGCAAAGCGGCATATGGTACTTAACACCTGAAGGCGAAGCCGCCATGAAAAAAGGACCGGTCGAATTACTCGATTCAGTTTCCATTGCATACCGAAAATGGGCCGCAAGTAGAGGAATAACAAACCAGCCTTCAGATGATATAATTGAAATAGAAGAAAATACACCCCAATCACAGATAGCAACATTAGATCAGCTAAAAGAGCAAGCCATCGCAGGTATTAAACAATTTCTCAACGATAAAGAACCTTATGCCTTTCAGGATTTCGTTGCAGCCTTACTTCGCGCTATGGGCTATCATACACCGTTCATTTCTCCCAAAGGCAAAGATGGTGGTATAGACATCATAGCCTACCAGGATGCGCTTGGCATCAACAAACCACGCATCAAAGTACAGGTAAAACACTACCCCCAAAATCCCATCACTGTAGATGCCGTTCGCTCTCTCAAAGGTCTCATCAACCACACCGAAGAAGTCGGCTTATTCATCACCAGCGGTCGCTTCACCACCGAAGCCGAACGCTTTGCCCGCGAAGCCAACGTACACATCAAGCTCATTAACGGCGAAGAGCTCATTTCCCTCTGGCAGCAGTTTTACCTAAAGCTCACCGACGATGATAAGAACATGTTACCCTTACAGCCCATCTACTTCCTCGGCGTCAACGAAAACTAAGTGAACAAATGAAAACAACCCGCCTCTGCTAATGTTCTTCATCAGAGAAACCGTGCATTTCAATTTTATAAATACTAACCCATTACCATTTCGTAAAATGATTTAGAATACAATTAAAATATTTCATTTTTAGTGTACTTTAGACTTTTTGTAAGCATTGGTAAATAAATTAGCTATGAAGTTAAGTGAGCTATTAAGTGTTGCACAGGAAGAATTAAAAGATTTCACAACGGTTGCAAAACCCGATTTTAGACTCGAAGAAGCTGAATATGATAATGACAAAAAAGTTTGGAATGTAATAGTTTCCTTCCTCGCAGAAAACACCAATAAAAGACTTATGCCTGCCGGAACACTATTGTCTGAATATCAGTATCATAGAATCTATAAAAAACTCAAAATCAACGACCATAGAGAGTTGGTTGGTCTTTATATCTATGAAAGATGATTCAATACTTATAGATACTAATTCTTTATTGGTTTTGATACTTGGGATAATGAACCCTCAATTAATAAATTCGCATGAACGAACATCAATTTACGAAAAAGAGGATTACTTCATGTTGCTGTCGATAATTGAAAAAATTGAGAACCTAGTTGTTTTGCCCAACGTTTGGACAGAGGTTGATAATTTACTAAATAAGTTTTCGGGAGAGAGAAAACTCCTTTATTTAGATACTATAAAAGATGCTATAAAAGTGATTCCAGAAAAATATCTGCCAACACTAGATACAATCACGGAGTATGCCTTTATCGAATTAGGAATAACGGATACTTTACTATTGATCTGTTCAGCGCAATATCGGTTTCTCATTACATCTGATTCAAGACTCTCCGATTATGCAATAGCTAATAATGTCGCAGTACATGACATGAAAGCTTATCGAAATAATCGTCTGCGATTCTGAATGATAGTCCCCGCTCTCCAGAGAGTTCCGCAGGGCTCCCAACTCAGCGAAGTATGTCGCACAGAAGACTCGGCGAATGTTTGCAACTTCGCCGCATTTATCCTGAAGTCTGCGACTTCTTTTTAAATTTCAACTTTTCTTCCCCACATATCCCTTCATCCTAATTTCGAGATGTTCCGCCGGGCATCTCGAAATTAGGATGAAGCAGGTCTCCGACCTGTCAATGAAATACCCCCTACACCGACGATAAAATCAACAAATTTGTTTATTAACTCTACAACCTCACCGAAGAAGAAATTAATATCATAGAAAATCAACCATAAAAAACAGCAACGAGATGCTCATCCTTCACAATTACATCAATAATTTTCTACAATCCTGCAACTTTGTGATGCCTGACTATGGATTGAATTTCCACAGTTTTTAATTGGCCGAAGTGTATAAAATGTATCAATACTGCTATGAACAAACTATCTGCAAACACAAAAAACTTACTGGCAAAAGCAGTAATTATTATTAGTGCTATTGCAACTATAACAACGGTAATCGTCAACATTGAACAAATCACTGATACCAAATGGGTGAAAAAATACATTTTCAATCAGGAAACGACCTTTGCTAACCTTCAGGATGATAAGTTACTGTTAGAATCCTTATTCAAAGCTCAATACATTGACAGCTTGCGAATGGGCAAGTGGACGCCTGATTCTTTAAATGAGTTCTCCAGAACTTTTTCAGAAACAGAATTTGACGAAGAAGCACAAAAAGAAGTTGCTTTCACTTATGTTGATGATTGTAATATTAGTTCTGACAGTTCTTTTTATACAAAAGTCGAAACCATTATTCCGTTAACTCCCTTCAACGACAAAAAAAGATCCCTTATCATATTTGGTACACACGAAATAGTGGACGGACATTTAAACGACAGCCATGCAGCAAGTGTAATGCTCAGTCTGGCAACCGTAATGCAAAATCCAGATGATACTTGGAAACTGGTTAAGTTTTCCAAACATTTGTTGCGCAATGGTTCGTTCGGTTACATGCAGAATTGCAAAGAACTAAAAATAGGAACTAATAAGTACGGTGTTTGTTTCTTCACTGAATCGGTATTCATGGGTGAGTATAATAAACATTTTGATCTTATTGATCTTTATGATTTTAAGATTCTACTCTCTGACCAGTTAATAAAGAGTTACGATTATGAGGGCAGTGAAAAAGAAAAAAAAGGTAAAAAGTTAAGTCCAGAAGGTTATCTCATTAAAGGAAAAATGATGATGCACAAAAACCCTCAATCTGAATTTTATGATATTTGTATAAAGTACGAATACGATAACATTAGTGAATCAAAATTATATTCTAGAGAATTTAATTGGGCTGAAAATAAATGTTTCGGTTATGATTATGGCTCAAAAAAATATGAACGGATAAATTCCGATGAGTATTTTCCGGAGAATGAGTAGCCCCCCGCTCTCCAGAGAGTTCCGCAGGGCTCTCTGGAGATTCAATAAAAGTCAGTCTCCGACTGGCTTACTCCGCCGTTGTGGGTGTTCTTCACCAACAACAAATCTTTGTATTTTAGCCCATGCGCTTGTTAAGCCTTCCTTTCTTCTATACGGCTACTATTTTAGAAAAGAAACACCTGATAAAGCCTGATAAGTGTAAGGATAGTATCATGGGTAGGTTACAATTTTTAGTAATTAACAAACAGATTATTGTTTATGGCTTTGTGATCATGCGTAACCATATTCATATCATATGGCAGGGAGAAGACGGTTATGAGGTGAGTGATGTACAACATTCATTTATGAAATCTACAGCTCAGGTAATGTTGAAAGAACTAAAAAACCATCATCCGGATGCGTTAGTAATGGCTAAATTAAAGGCGGCAGATAGAAACTGCCCAATCCGGGAGCGCAATCCGCTTTCTGTTTCTTTGTGAAATCGGATCGTGTTCGGAAAAAGGCTCAATTGCATCCACCTAAATCCGGTACGCGCCAATATAGTTTCGGTATCTGAAGACTACCGGTATTCATCGGCTGCTTTTTATAGAAATGGAGAACGTGAGTGGATGTTTCTATCCCAGTATAAGGGATAACAGCGTGGCTTTGTTGTTGGAAAAGAACACCAACAGCGGCGAAACAATAATCTGTCACAAACAGTAAAGCAGTCATACGCTCCCTGAAAGTCTTCTACCTACAACTTCCGGGGTAGAGTTTATCTGCTGTAACGCCTGGTAAAACCGGGTCGCCAACAGGCTTCTCAGCGTCAGAAGGGGCTTCTGCTGTCCGCTGCTACCGCGCCAGATTATCCCTTTCTTTTAATCAATCTTTAAACTCAAACGTTTAAGCAACCGCTATCCCATTAAAATGTGCTTAAGCTTGTCCAAAAATTTGGAAACCAGCTTTTCCCTGTTTTAGTTTTACACCATCCTTTATACGAAGAAAAAGAAACCAAACGGAAACAACTGCTAAGGTTCAGTAAAGAGAAAGATAGGAATAACCAATAGCAAAGAAGAGAGCGAAGGAGAGAAGACGCAACAACCGGTATCACTTCCGGAAGGAAAAGAAGAAAAAGAACAAAACAGCGTTCCGCCAGCCTGCAAAAAGAAACACCACCACAAACAAAGAAGTCGCTTCATCGAACAGCGCCGGGGCAACGTAGAAGAGTCCCGGAGCGACGTAGAGATGAACAAGTACGATGTATAGACAGGCAGGTACAACGTAGAAACGCACAAGTGCGGCGTAGAGATGGGCAGGCACGACATAGAAACGGGCAAGTGCAACGTAGAAATGAACAAGTGCAATGTAGATGAGCACCGGAGCGACGTACATACAGGCAAGTGCGACGTAGATGAGCACCGGAACGACATAGATGAGCCCCCGGGCAACATAGAAGTCGCCGGATGGCAGGAAAAATGCGCCGCCGGAAGCTCAGCAAAACTGTTTTTTAATTTTTAAAACAATAAAACATGGTCAAGCAAATCAGACCCATTTTTAACGGCAAGCAAGACAATATGTGCAATGCCGTTATCCTCGGTTGGGAAAACAACAAGCTGTATCTCAAAAACTTTAGCGACAAAGATTTAAAGTACACAAAAGAGTATGCAGACGACGCCATTAAGGAAGCGAATGATGTTAAAAAGATGCCCGACATTTCGGTGCGCCGTTCTGTTCCGGTCAGTCAGAAAGAGGTAATGAAAGGGAGCGCTGATACTGCCATCAGCAACTATCTTGTCCTCATCGGTCTCATTCAAAAAATCTGGACGGCCGATCAATGGGAAGCAGTAAAGAACCTCGCCGGCTATGCAAAGTACACGTCTGCGGCAGGCTACAACTGGGCTGATCTGGATTCTATGCTTGAAAGCGGCGCGCAGTTTATCAGCGACAATACAGAGAAACTGCTCAATGACGGTAAAGGCATGTTGCCCGGTTTTCCAAATCAATACACAGAAACGCAGGCAGCCTACAGCAGCCTCTTTAATCAGTATCTGCAGGCAAAACAGGGCGTCAACATTCAAACCAACGCTAAGGTTGAAAAGCTGAATGCTGTCTACAGCAAGTTCATGTTCATGTCCGATGATGCCAAAAAGTATTTCCGCAAGGATAAAGACAAGATAAAACTCTTTGCCTATACAAAGCTCTACGAAAAAGTAGCCGGCAGCAAAAGCGGCGGCTATCACATCACACTCAAAAGCGAGGGCGATGGGCTTCCCGTTACCACATCCACCATCACGTTCCAGCCGGGCAACAAATCTTTCTATGCCGATGAAAAGGGCATTATCGAAGCCCGTCTTAAAGAAGGCACCTATACATACACGCTCACCACGCCCGGCTATCAGTCAAGGGAAGGCACGCTGAAAGTAGATAAGAAAGTAATGCACCGCATCGAGCTGGTCCTTCAGAAAGAAGCCGCCACCGCCTGATGGGCGCCAACAAAGCATCGCACAGATACGCCAATCACCAGGCTCACAGCCCCGCCACAGTCCGCGGGGCTTTTATATTCCTCAATCCAACTACCTCCACCACCCAACCCGCACGCCAACGAGTTCTGTAGGGCTCGCCGGCGGTTCAATAATAGCCAGTCCCGGTTGGCCTACTCGTCCCTGCTGTCGGAAGCAGTGTTACCAATACTCCCTCTTGACAAAGCAGAGTACACATTGCACCGTATCACCCCCTGCCAGTTATTCTTCCGCAGTAATTTCATTACTTCAACTTCATCTCCTTACCTTAGTCACCATGAAGAAAATAAAACAGGCTGACACAAAACAAATCGTTCGAACCGAACCGAAAAAAGATTCGCCCGATACCATGCGGTTACCAAAAGGTTTGAAAGAAAAAATTCTGCAGCAGGCACAAAAAGAAAACAGGTCCTTTAGTTCGGTAGTCATTACCATTCTCACCAACTATTACGAAAGACGCAATGATAAAATGTAACCACCAGGCACCCACAAAATTGATTTCTGTTTGCAGGCGTTATTTTTATGGCAGTTTAATAGATCTTATAGAAATAACCTCTGTGAGAGTTAGGCTATCCAAATCAGGGTGCCTCGCATAAAACAGGTGCGAAAGGCAATGGTAAACAGGTTAAATACAGTTGCTTTCACGCAAGGGCAGAACCATTGTTGATAATTAAAAGACGGCTTCCCGTAGCAGAAACACTACATTTGAAAGTCAAACATCACTATGGTTTACCACTATTTTCATATCCGGTTTTTCGAAACCAAAAACGGTAAGAATGAAAAAGCCTATAGTGCATTCCATCACACACCTTACCCCTCTACCGTCGACACGTTGAAGTTGTTTCTTACAAACAATGTTTTGAAAGATCCCACTGCCCTGGTAACTATTTTTTCTCTTCAGCCCCTGAATCGGGATACGTATTTATCTCTTGGCGGCATGGCACCTGCTGAATAATCTGTAATTCAAACACAGCGAAGCTGGCTGCACAGATGCCCCTGTCCGGATATTTGCGACTTCGCTTTTATTCCCTTCCCTTGCAATTGTTTTAAATCGATCACACCCCTTAAGTTGGCATGGTATTACAACCTTATGTCTTCAATCAAAAAAATCAATCATTATGTTTTACCATGTTCAATCACTCATCAATCCTATTGTAGACGACCAGCCGGATCCTTCAGCAGCCAACGCTTTACAGGAAGGGCTCGGCGGACAATTCGGAGAAATGAGAACCATGATGCAGTATCTTTTCCAAAGCTTCAATTTCAGAGGAGATGCCGTTCCTTATCTTGATTTAATACAGGGCGTAGGTATTGAGGAGATCAGCCACGTTGAGTTAATTTCCAAGACGATTTCCCGCCTATTGGATGGGGCTCCGGAGTATCATGGAAAGAAGTTTGATACACCCGGCAAAGGTGGCAAAGCCACGATGGATATGGCAAAGGAGCAAAAAAATCCCCATCATTTTATTGTTGGTGCACAAGGGTCAATGCCTGTAGATGCAGCCGGAAATCCCTGGAGTGGTTCCTACGTTCACGATCATGGCAACCTGGTTTTAAATCTGATGGATAACCTGGTGCTGGAAGCAACAGGGCGTTTGCAAAAATGCCGCATCTACCAGATGTCAGACAATAAAACCCTTCGGGCTACAGTCGCTTTTCTGATTGTAAGAGATGAGGCCCACCAGGCTGCATTTGCCAAAGCACTCGAAACATTAGGGGTAGACTGGAGTAAAGCTTTACCCATCCCTAAGTTCGACTCATCGCAGTTCCCCGAAGTAAAAGTGTTACTGGATGCAGGCATTCACAGAGAGCAATACCATTTCAGGTTAGACAGTTCTGAAATGGATAAAATTTACAGTGGCTCTTCACCCTTTAACGATGGAACTGAACTAACCACCCTGAAAGAACCACGCGAAAGTTATCCCATTCCGTTTGCTCCCGAAAGACCGGAAGAATTTGCGCCTGGGCTTGACCCGGATTTGCAGAAGTTAGCCGATGCGCTTACCGAATTCAAAGAGAATATGACGGGCGTTAAAGAGAAGACTAGCGGCAAAAAAGCGAACAAAAAATAAATAATAGTTTTTTGAAAGAATGCCCGGTTATATACCGGGCATTCTTCATTTTATCATGTTGTTGTAAGTGTCAGAGCCGCGCGGCGGAAGGGATTAATTCATCTTACGAAGCTTTTTTCTACTCCACCTGCTAAGACCAAAAATCAGTTTGTTACCTTCCTCTTTTCTTGCGCAAGCCTCCCGCTTCTGCTTTCGTTTTTTTCACTTCCCCTCAGTCTCTTAAACAGGACGATGAAGTATAGCAGAATAAGGATTGCTGTATTTCTTAGTATTTCCAGTCCCGCATCGTTTCACCGTACACTCACACACGCTAATCACCCGCCTTTGCGTTTTTCTCCCCTTCCGCCTTCTTCCTTTTCGCATGGTAGCGCTGCATCTTATCTGCCGTGCCGCATTCCTCGGGTTCACACCAGCGCCGCCTGCCATTTTTGGTCGTATCTACAAACACCCACCCGCAGCGCGGGCATTCCTTTATGCGCTTTAGGTCGGTTGTCAGCAGCAGGTCCTGTAGCGACTGCACCACCATCCATACGGGGCTCAACAGGTCGTCCGGCGCTTCGGGCAGCGAAAGCGAAAACGCCTCTCTTTCCAAACGCAGCACCAGATGCGCACCTGCCTTGTGCAGCAAAGCCGTAAGTGAAGGCAGTAGCCTTTTTATTTCGGCAGTTTCCTGTGCTGCAACAGCGGAGATAAACGAATATAGCAGCAACCGGACCTTTTTAATCTGACGCAACGCTGCTTCTGCCGCTTCCGGTTGCTGTTCAGCCCTGTGCTGTAGCCCTGTCAGAGTAGCCGGGTCGCCCATATTCGCTTTGTGGCACCAGGCAATAAAATCCGCATAGCTGCCCAAATATTCATGCAGGTTCTCGCCCCGCCAGGCATATACCGTATTGATAAAATCGCAACATAGGTTGCCGCCAACGAAAGCCAGCGTACCTATATTTCTTTCTTTCTCCATAAAAATATTTTACCACTAAAAATCATTTAACTGGTATAACATTTGAATCCTTCAACGCTATCAAAAATAAGAACATGCTGGCAAAGGGGAACACAAATACCCGCATTATACTGGCTTTCGCAGCCATCTACCTCATCTGGGGCACCACTTATCTCGCTGTCCGTATCGGCATTACCACCCTTCCGCCTTTCCTGATGGGTGCGATGCGGTACTCGGTAGCCGCCGCTGCCTTTCTCACCTGGGCAGCGACGAAGAAAGAAACACTTTTCAACACTCCTGTCGGCCGCAATCTCCTGTTGGGTGCGCTCATGCAAACCGGCGGTCAGGCAATCCTCTTCTGGTCGGAAAAATACATTTCGTCTGGTTTCACTGCTATTCTCGTGGGCACCGAGCCCATCTGGTTCATCTTGTTAGACAAGCCACAATGGAAATTCTGTTTCAAAAACAAGCTGGTTCTGCTGGGCGTGGCTACCGGCTTTATTGGCATCGTGGTGTTGTTTCAAAACCTGTTTACGCAGTCTTCTTCAATGCCTGCCACGCATTCCCTTCAGTTGATTGCCTCTGGCGTGGCTTTGCTCAGCGCTGCCATTTGGGCGGGCGGTTCGCTTTACTTTAAATACAGCAACACCGGCGGTTCCCTGTATCTCAATCTGGGCTGGCAATTAGTGGGTGGTGTTCTTTCCTGTCTCATTGTAAGTGGTTGCACCGGCGAACTCACCGGCTTTTCCTTCCAGAGCGTATCCCTCCAGTCCTGGCTCTCCGTTTTTTACCTGGCAATCGCCGGATCTATCATTGCCTTTTCCTGCTACAACTGGCTGCTTACGCAAAAGCCTTCTTCTGTTGTTGGCACCTATGCCTATATTAATCCCATGATTGCCGTTCTCGTTGGCTGCCTCGTAGCCGGCGAATCCATTATTTTTACGCAGATCATCGGTATGGTTATCATCCTCGTTTCTGCCTGGCTCATCAACAAAGCGCACGCCGGGGCAATTGCTTAGCTAAGCACGAAGGAGTGGGGCGCGCCTGCTCCGGACTTCGTTGGTAGCTTCCATTTACCATTTGTTCACCCTAAGCGCCCCGCTTTACAATGCTGATTATCCTGGCTGTTCTGTTGCGGTGTCCCCAAATCCATTCAGCCGACATCAAAACAACCTGTTCTGAGGTCAGGTCTTATACACAACAATGCCCGCATTAGTTTTCCTAACACGGGCATTATTGTATTATAGAATCAGTTTACGCACCCTTCTCCAACCGGATGGTTTCACTTACCCGATCGGTAGTTATCCGCAGGTAATAGATACCGGCGGGCAGGTTACGCACAGGAATCTTCACTGTACCCGATGTGCCCAAAGTTTGCCGTTGCTGCCACAGAGTAGCACCCGCACCATTGGTGAGCGTGAGCGTGGCAGCCCCCGCAGCAGGCAGCGTGTAAGATAACGTTGCCTCGTGATGCGCAGGATTGGGTGATAATGTAAAATGAACACCCCCTACTTCCTTATCTAACCGGACGATGATACTGTTGCTCCACCGGCCGGTCAGGTCGGTATCCCTCACGCGGAAATAGTACACCTTCGCCGCATCGGCGGGCAGGGCACAGCTATACGCACCCCTGTTGGAAGGAGTAACGGTGCAGCCGTCCTTGTAGGTGGTGCCGTCCTCGCTGTACTGCACGGTATAGTTCTTTATGTTGACTTCGTTCGTTACCGACCAAGTTACAGTTGCGGTACTGTTGGCGCCGCGGGCGGCACGAACCGATAGCCAGGTAACGGGCAGGACGCCATCGTTCTTTTTGATGAAGAACTGGCTGAAGCTGCTCACGGGCAGTTCTGCATAATAGCCACCGTCAACAGCTGCCCATGCGGTGGGAACAATGAACTCGTCGCCGGTCGCAGGCGTATATTCGGTAGGTGCGTTGGTGCCGGCAGCCGGCTGTTTCACCACAATCAGATCGCCGGGCGAGGCGATGGACGGATCGGCAGTCTGCAACTGCACAAATTGAGCAGTAGTAAAATACAAACGCACGCCGATGGCAGCAGCACCGGCAGGATTGTTCTGCGGTGTAATGAGCCAGTCGCGGCTCAGGTAAGGTTTGCCATCGGTGCTGGTGCGTGCCGGCGACTGCAGATAATCGTAGGCGCCGCCCGTTATAGTGCCTAAGTTATAATTATCGCTGAGCGAGAGAACGGGCGTAGATTCAAACGTGGTGCTGTTAAAGCCATCAAACTCTGTCCACTTGCCGGTAGTGCCGTAGAGGATACCGGGCGACAGGGCGGAACCGGCATAACTAAGCGTTTTGAGGGCGCGTACCGGCGGCGCGTAGTCGTATATCTTCAGGCTATCCAGGTGGCGCATGAGGATATCTTCGTAGTCGGTAACAGTTGAATTGTTGTTGCGGCTGTCATCCCAGGCTATTACAGCTGTGCCGTCATCAGGGCTCATTGCAACAAAGGGATTAACCGGGGAGTAATAATGACCGCCATATACACCGGTACCGATACGCTTGCCCATAGGACCCCAAAGCAGTTTGGCACTGTCGCCGATGGGGCTGACGCGGGCGCTGTAGCCAACTTCATTAATGGAAAATAACGCATTGCCGTGGAGGTCGGTGGTGATGAGGGGATTGTCGTAATGAATTTCGGAGCCGGAAAAGCCAGTGGCCAGTTCGCTCCCGATGGTAAGACCAGTTTTGCCCGGGGTTTGATAGTGGATAGCAAAGGAAGTGGGCGATATCCGGTCAACCTGCAGTTGCTGCAGCTTGCAGTAGCGGTTGCTGAATGTCGGAAAATCGTACATCATGCCCGACGCAAAAATGCGGTTGCCTGTCCCGGCAAGAGCAAAGTCGTAGTCGTAAGTGCTCTCGGCAAGGATGGTATCCCCACCAAAATCCAGCTTGTCAAGCACTTTGCCTTCCGGCGTGGGGCGGTAAGCATAATAAGGATCGGTGAGATCAGACGCAAGCTGGTAGGGAATGCTGTCATACACTTCGTCGGCAAAACTGTACAGCAGCTTATACCAGTAACCAACGGTGCTATTGCCGGCATTAAGGTTGCGCTGGCTGGTGGCAACAAGGTTGAGGTTAATGTTGCCATCGGTGGGTATCATCACACCTTTGGCGTATTCGGTATTATAAACCAGACCGGAGATATTGGCATAGCCATTACCCCCGTTTTCCACATAATAATCGGTTTGAACGTAAAGGTTGCCATTGATGTCTTTACAACTCACTGTATTGAAGAACGTCTTGTAATTGTACAATCGCACCACGCTGTCTTTCTTGTAGGTATAGGATAAGGTATCGCCAACGGCAATATTGCTGGTGCGCTTCAGCACCGTCACATGCGATTCTTTTTTAACACGGCAGAGCTTATTGTAACCCGTGAAAACGCGCTCATTGCCGCCGGTGTTCCAGTCCATCGTCATAACAACCCCGCAGCCTCCCTGCAGGTCGGGGTAGATGCTGAAGCCGGTAACGCGGGCATCCAGGTCGTTAATGTTGTTGCCTAAACCGCAGGTTTTAGGGGTCGGAACGTTAATGCCATTCACATCCATCTGCCCGCCGCCGTAATTGACCATCGTGCCCCCTTCGTCGCGCAGGCATTGCACATACATATCATTGTAGCTGCCAAATTTGATATAACCGATAAAGAAGCCCTTGTTACCATCGGCTATTAATTGCGGGTCGGCATACTGATAGCTCAAATCGGCAGCGGGCGAGGCTACTATGTAGCCGGGAAAAAGAAACACCGCACTGCCATCGCTTTTCATATGCTGCACAGCTACGCGGTGGGCAACGGTGCTGCCGGCATCAGGGTTGTCATCGTCCCACGCAATGTAGAAACCGCCTGCGCTATCGGTGCAGGCATAGCTGTAATAGCGGTAATCGGCATTGGAAGGCGGTGCAAAGGTTTGATAGCCCTTACCGGCAACAACAGCAACGCCGTTGGCTGTCCAGAGAGCTTTGCCTGCCTTGTCGAACTTCTGCGCATAGATGTCGCTGCCATTACCGGTGGCCTGGTCGCGGTAATCAACCCAGATCACAAAGTAGCCGCTGTCGGGATAGCTTTTCACAACAATAGGCTGCTTCTGGTCGCCGGTCGTTGCAGACACATTCGTGTGCAGGGAATCGTAAAACTGGTTGGTGGTGTTGCTCCACTGGGCGCGGCCAAGGAGCGAGAAGAGCAGGAGAAAGGATAGTGTAGTGCCGAATTTCATACAGGAACATTTTTATGAGGATGAATCGAATAAATGATAACGGCGGGAACAGGCGGTTGCTTTGGTGAAGATATTTATTTATGTATTATAGCACCGCCGATAGCAGTGTAAAGCTATGCGTTTTATTAATCTGGGGATAGGAATGCAAGGAGACAAAACGGACGCCTATCTGTAAATTACCAGCCTGATGTTTACAAGGAGGAGCAACTAAAATCAGATGTCTGACTCTGCCCATGTTGGTGTTCTTCACCAACCTACCAAGCCGCAGAAATTAGTGGGTGAAGAAAAGAGGACAAGGCAGAGAAAGCGGAAACGCCTGTTATTTCTTATCGGCTAACTCTTTCCAATCCTTTTCCTTTACTTCAACGCCAAACTTCTTAGCCGCTTTTTTAATATTGGCAAACGCCTCTTTTCGCTCTTCATCCGTAACGCCTTCTACCTGATTAAAGCGCGCCAGCGCATTGCGCACATGCGATGCATCTTCCAGTGGCTCTTTCCGTTTTCCAAGGAACGCAAATGTTTTTTCCGGCAGTTTATCCTTGTCGGCAGTAGAGAGTTTGCCCGCCCCCATGGCAGCTTTCTTGGCAGACTTGGCGGCAACTTTTTTGGCGGATTTCGGAGCCGCCTTCTTCGTAGATTTTGGGGCAGCTTTCTTCGCGGATTTTGCTGGCATGACAATGAATTTAGATGATAGAATAATTGAAAATTCGTATTACATAATTCATGCCGCCAGCCCGCCTGCAAAAGCTTTTGAATAACCCCGCCGCAAGAGGGTGGCCCGGAGAAACGGATCCACCATCGGAGGAGAAACAATTAATCTGTTATACGGAAGCGATCAGGGGTCAACAGCGCTGCCAGGAAGGCTTTAGACTTTTTACTTTCCGCGCGGTATGCCCCTATAAGCAGTCCATACCCGGCTGCAAACATGCCAAACGGAATAAGTGTTGGAAGCGAAAGACCTTCCCTACCTATCTGCCCCCATTCTGTAAGTAGCGAAAAGAGAATGCCTAAGCACACCAGCCCCACCACACCCAGCCAGAAAGACATGAAGATGAGCACGAACAGGTGAGGTCTCATACGGATATGCAGTATAGTGCCCTTTGTAGCAGGCAGGATGCGCCCCCTGATTTGCGGCAGAAACGAATTGCGGTAATCAATATTGCGGCTTATTTCAAAACCCTCATAGGTGAGCCTGCCGCTGTAAGGCTTCGTGTTTCTGGTTTTCAATGAAAACAAGGGAGCCTTCCTTGCCGGCTCCAGGATGCCCGCTATTGTATCCCTCACTTCGGTGCAGGTAAGCGAGGTGTGAAGCTCGTATTCATCAAACGGAAGAAAGCTTTTATAGTTCATAGGGCTTATTCTTTTCTCCAGTCTGCTAAGGAAATGGCAGTATCATTCACCACATCATAATACAATACCCGGGCGGGATGGGTGTACACATAGAAGGTGTTTTCTGTTACGAGGCTGCTACCGTTATCTTCACCCGTGCTGACAATGTAATAAGGCTGATCGGGCAGATGTGGCGTATCGTTTACCCAAACCTGCAGGCGGCGCTTACCACCGGTTGCCCTTTCTATTTCGCCGGCACTTTGCTTTATCTCCGGCAGGTTAAAGATGGTATCGAGGATGGCGGCTTCTATTGCACTGTCACTGCCGGTGCTATCCGGGCTGTCTCCATTCGCGTCAACGGGTTGTGGGTTTGCCCGTTGTGCGCTATCGTGTTGCAGGCGGCTGGTTGCCGGGTCTTTTTGTCCGGTGCAAGCTGCCAGCCATAGTGCCGCCAGCCCACATAGATGCCGGGCTGCACGGGGAAAATATCTTTTCATGACCGAATTCTGCCTTTTGGTTTTTCAGAACCTTTTACTGATAAGAGAAATAAAACTACCCTGCTTTCTCCATGCCGGGTAAGCGCACCTTTACGGCTCTATTTCTACGCCGTTTATGGTCATTGATTTGCAGGTGATGGAAACGTTGGTGCCATAGTAGGCGTCGCTGTAATCGGCACTACTGAACTGGTCGGAATAGCCCTCCATGGCGCCGCTTTTAAAGGAGATGGTTCGGTCGGGATTCTTGCCATAGGTGTCGCTGATGGTGATGATGCCATCGAAGCGGTTGTCGCGCTTTGCAAAAGCTCGCAGTAAATCAGGACTTACTTTCTTAACCACCATAGTCAGATAAAAAGTGCTCCGCTTATCATCGGCAGGTTTGCTTTTGCCCATAGCTGAATCTTTGGCGGCAGGCGGATAGTAATCATCGGAATAGCGGGTGAGGCTGGTGCTGGCGGAAACAAGAGAAGCCGTGATGGTTTTGCCACCATAGCTGATGCTTAATTCCAGTTTGTTGCGGGCTTCCTCCTGGGCATGAACGGCGCCGGAAAAGAGAAGAGTTAAAGGAAGACATAACAAAGCGCTCGCAAAAGTTTTCATTCTGTTGATTGTTGTGTTTGGTGAGAAAAGGAGTGAATGTGTTTTATCGGACTGAGTGAAGCAAGTACTGAGCCAGCCTGGCGTAGTAATTATGTTTCCCTGCCGGGGAGTGGTTGGGTCTTTTGTGGGATTCACTCTAGGGAGTTATTATGGTGTAGTGATATAGTTACTGCACCAATGAGGCAAAAGCAGTCTCATTTATACAAAAGCGTCAGGCCGCCACAAAAAGGAATGATTGTTGAATCCATAGCGGAACTCATTAATCAACTTATACGAATAGAATGAAAACTAAGTTTTTTGCAGCTGCTGTTATCTTATCAGGTAGCCTGATTGCCTTAGGTGCCCATGCCCAACTGAAATTAAATCCGCGTGCCTTGAAAGCCGGTGGCAGTGCTGTAAAAGCAGCCACCATCAGCGATGAAGATGCCGCCGCGCTGGCAAAGCAGTCGGTAGACTGGATGGATGCCAACAACCCGGTAGCCGATGAGGATGACCCGTATACAAAGCGGCTGAATAAAATCTTTGGCAAGCACAAAAATGAAGACGGGCTAAGCCTGAATTACAAAGTGTATAAAGTAACCGACATTAACGCCTTTGCCTGTGCTGATGGCAGCGTGCGCGTATTCAGCGCCCTGATGGACATGATGAGTGATGATGAACTGCTGGCTGTGATTGGTCATGAAATTGGGCATGTGAAAAACCATGATACCCGCGATGCCATGCGGGCCGCTTACAAGCGTGCTGCAGTTACAGATGCGGCAGCCTCTCAAAGCGGGACAGTAGCTACGCTTACCGACAGCCAGCTGGGAGAAATGGCGAATGCGATACTGGGTGCCAAGTTTAGCCGTACCCAGGAATCGGAAGCCGACCTGTATAGTTATGCTTTCCTCAAACGCAATAACTACAATGTAATGGGTGAAGTATCTGCCTTTCGCAAACTGGCTAAGCTAAGTGAAGGTGCGGAGCAAAGCAAAATGCAAAAAATGACCAGCAGCCACCCCGATAGCGAGCAAAGAGCAACTACCATTGAAGGCATGGCTAAGAAAGATGGGCTTTACAAAGAAACGGCTGCCAAATAAAGCCGACAGGTATATGTTTTTCTTTTTCGCGGTGTGTCTTAACCAGCTATTGTGTGGCGGGTAGTAAGACACACTGCATTGTTATAATTGAATAATAAGCTTTTCTTCAACTTTATATACCCGTTTCACCTCATCGTTTGAACCCACTACGTAGTTGCGAATCGCATACCTCTCCAATCCTTATTTTCTGGCTACCAAAGATATAATACCGCCTCCCATCTATTTTTCTTGAAACCAGTTGATGCCACAAACCGCTTCCCCATACAGCAACAGCCATCCCGGTGTGGGATGGCTGTTTTGCTTCTCAATTATTGTTTATGTTTTGTCTCAATCGTAATAACTCTGTATGCAGCTTTCCATCCACAGCGGGAAAAGAAATGCCTGTTAATGATACCACCAGTGGTGTGATGTCCAGTAACTTCATGGAAGGTATCATCGTGCCTTTCTTCAATCCCGGACCCATTGCTACAAAGCCGGTCATGATCTCTTTGTGGTCGGGGTAAAAGCCATGTGTGCCTTTTACCTTTGCAAACGTTTCCATCAGCTTATCCGTGCCGCCGCCAATGGTGGTTCCCTTTATACCGGTAATGGCCAGCGCCACTGAAGGGTCTGCCCCAATCTCGTCCAGTTTGTCTTTCTCTACCAGGGCAAAATCAGCTTTCACAGAATCGGGCAGTTTGGCAAGCAGGTCTTTTACCTGTTGCACCGTCTTCTTATCATTTTTATCTTTTAGCTGCAAAAACGCAGAGCCACCCGAGGTATGAAACTGGGCTTTCCAGTTGCCGCTTTTAGCGTCGGTCAGCAACCCGTTTTGTTTCAGAATGTAATTGGGACAAAAGGAACGGTAAATGTTCTCAAAACCGTGGTCGCCGGTTACAATGATGACCGTGCTGTCATCAATACTTGCACGATGCACGGCTTCCCACAACGATTTGATATCGCGGTCGGCACCTGCCACAGCGGCTCTTACCATGTATCCTTCTCTTCCTTCCTGGTGTTCATAATGGTCGGTGCAGGCAAGGTGCAGGGCTAAGAAGTTGGGCTTGTAGCGGCGGATGATATAGGCTGCCATGCGGGCTGCATTTTCATCCTGTACCAGTTCGTTGTCTTCGGCGTTGAGATCGGCTGCCTGCAGGTAGCCGGTGGCGCTGTCCTGCACTTCTTTCCATAAGGATGCAGGCTGTGTTTCCGCTGCGGTAAAAGCTCTTGCATCGCCCATGTTCTTATAATCCCAGTATTCGGGGATGCGGTAGGTAATGGGCGCACCTACCGTTACCGGCCAGCGCACGCAGGCAGTGGTTTTGCCCGCCTTCTGCATAGCACTCCACAGGGTTTCTCTTTTTATGGAATCGTAGTTCCAGTACCATTTGCCGGTTTGCCCCTCGGGTTCAAATAGCGTATTGTAATAGATGCCATGCCTGGCAGGTGTTACTCCTGTTACGATGGTGGTATGATCAGGATACGTAACCGAGGGGAATACCGGCTCTACGGCTTGTGCGGCTACGCCGTTCTGCATCATGTGGCGCACGGTCATCATGCCGTAGGTGCTGTCTAAATAAAACTCAGGACGAAAGCCGTCAACAGTTACGATGATGACGTGGGTTGCTTTAGGAGTGCTGGTTTGTGCGTGACTATGTATACTATTTAGTAATATTAAAAAGCCAAGAAGAAATTGATGTGTTTGTTTCATGTGCTTGTGTTTGAGTTGTGTAATGATAAGTTGCTGTGTTGAATAAACCTGTTCCCGTCATACTGCAATTGTCGCCGGCAAAGTTGATTCTTTTATAATCCCTTGTTGGCGGCATGGCGCTAAAGACGCCACAAGATTTGCAGAATGACAGGAACATTGATTCATTTGTTTTAAACGGATAATGTATTAAAACCCAAGCCTCATGCCCAGCTGGAACTGGTAAGGATTGCCCGACAAAGATGATACACCTGCATTGGTATTCACACTATACTTATAAGTATTGGTGCTGGCATCGAACCCTTTGATGGTGTAGAGATTGACATTGCCCAGGCTATGGTTGGCACCCCAGTCTTTGTTCAGCAAATTGGCAATGTTGAATACCTCTGCCGATGGCTCAATGTAGGTGTTGCGATACAGCTTGATGCGCTTGGACAAACGCAGATCGAACGTACCGTAAAACGGATTGACGCCACCATTGCGCTCGGCTATTTTACCAAAGCTGTTGCGGATGAACTTCTTGGCGCTTTCTTCCACCTTATCATTGTTCAGCACGGCATTGATGCCATCTTTCAGGTATTGCGGTGTGTTTGCGTCGTTCGGGTCGTAAATATATGCGAGGTCGTTTGAGGCTACAAAGTCGCCATTTACGTTGCCGTTCACAATCATGGAATACCGTGTGCCGCTGATGCCCGAAAAGCGAAGACCGGCACTGATGCCCCAGAAACTGGGGGCTGTGCCGTACACAACTACCTTATGCCTGAACTGGTTGTCAGAATACCCAATCTGGCTCAAATCGCGCGGATCATCTTTTACCATCAGATTCAGGGTGGCGGTATTGGCTACGTTGCCATTGTAAGAGGTATTGTCGCGCGTGCTGTTCCAGGTATATGAGAAGGCAATCTGACCGTCTTTGAAGTAGCGGATATCACCATCTACCACAAAAGCAAACTGGTTCACTTTGCCATCACTAATCAACTCCAATACACGACCTACATCGGTAGTTTTGCGGCTCTGTGTCCAGTCGGCAGCGCCATTGGAGGCATTAATGGTATAAGCCGGTACATACACACCGCGGTTGTCTTCTGCCGCAATGCGGAAATAAGGCTCATCTACCATGTTGCGGTCCACATACATATAGTTGTTGCGCGCCAGCGACAGGAAGCCGGTAGCCGTTATGCGTATGCGGTCGCTGAAGAAATGGGTGTACGATAGATTGGCTTTATACACCACGGGCACTTTGGCATCTGCCCCGTTCATGTTGATGGTAACCAGCTTTGGAATGTTGGGATTTGAAAACAAATCCACACCCGGCGCTGTTGACGGATCGTTACGGTAGGCCGGGAAGTTGGGCGTTGGCACGTTTGCGCCGGAAATGTCAACACTTATGATATGCGTACCATCAAACAGCATATTGTTAATCATCGAATAAGGGTTGATTGCCGAGCCTAAGATGCCACCGCCAAGGCGAACCACATCTTTCCCGTTCTTGTTCACATCCCAGGTAAACTGTACGCGTGGCTGCACCTGGAAGGTAGCCAAACGGTTATCTGTTTTTAAAGCCAGCTTATCAAACACTGTCTGGTTAAAGGCAGCGCGGGTGAGGTAATCTGCATAGTCAACGCGAACACCGGCTGTCATATCAAGCCCCGGTGCAAGCGATGTCTGCACTTGAGCATAGGCATTCGGCAGCAGGATGTTCATGCCTACATGATGGTCGTCATTGATATAAATATCCTTGGCATAACGGTATGGCATCAGGCTGTCAAAATTGTTTAGGCCGGTAAAGTAAAAGCGCCCGTTGGTTTCGCTGCCATAGATTGAATACATGTTGGTATACGTGATGCCGCCACCAAACGTAAAGTGCACGCGGTTAAGGTTATAGTACACGTTATCAATCAACTGCACCACGTTGTTGCGGAAGAAGTCGCCACCATAGCGCTGCCCGCCCAGCTGGATATCGGTATACACCGTGCTGCTGTCAGACGTTACCGAAGGAATGTTCTGCACAATAGCGCGCGGAATATTATCTACCGGCAACTGCGGGTTGGCCAGCAGTTTATTCATTTCATAATAATGCTGAATCTTCAGTTCGTTGGTAGCCCTGCCCATTACTGTGCGCAGCGATGCCATAATGCTGTTGTTTATCGCGCGGCGACTGCTGTACACTTCATACAGGTTAATCTTGGTGTTGTCGTTATCCGACTCATGATCCATATCGTAGATGTAGTTATCACGAATGGTAAGCAGGTTCTTGCTGTTCAGCTGCCAGTCGATGCGGGCAAACACCGCGTCTGTGCTTTTAGGCTTGGCAAACTGACCAAACTGCGGCGTGCTAGCCACGCCATATTTATCCCTCGCAATAGCGAGATACTGGTCGAGTGTTGCCGTTGTTACGTTGTTGATTTTTTCATCGGTGGGCGAATGGATATCGGCGATATACAGCGGGCGCGAATCTGCCTGGTGATCCCATGCGACAAAGAAGTGCGCTTTGTCTTTAATGATGGGACCGCCCAGCGAGAAGCCATACTGGTAGGTAGAAAATTTCTGGTTGCGACGGTTGCTGGTTATTGAATACGGGCTTGACAGCCAGTTGGTGCGGGCAAAGGTAAACGCACTGCCTGTAAGCGTGTTGGTGCCCGATTTGGTAACGGTACTTACCGTACCACCGCCTCCCGTTCCATACAGCACATCGTACTGGTTAGTGATAATCTGGAACTCGCGGATGGCTTCCATCGAAATAGAATAAGCACCAGTGGGCAAACCGCCCGAGATGGTGCCGCGTGCTGCCATGCCATCAACGGTATAGTTGGTGGCAGAAGCCAGTTGCCCCGACAGACTGCCGCCACGGCTTAGCGGTGATAAATCTATCAGGGAAGTAAAGTTGCGACCATTCACCGGCAGCTTTGTAAGCGAGCGTGCAGTAATGGTGGTTGCGGCACCAATTTCCTTAATGCGGCTTTTGAGGGTACTGCTTTTTACCACCACGGCTTCCAATTGGGCAGAGGTGTCCTTCAGCATAAAATCTACGCGTATCTGGTCGCCCTGGTTTAATGAATAATTTTCTTTTAACTGCTCCTGGTAGCCGATACTGGTAACAGTAACAGTGTAAGGAGTACCCAAAGGCAATTCTTTAAATAAATACTCGCCTTTTTCGTTGGTGCGGGTTGTATTGCTAAAGCCGGTTGACTCGTTTTTTACTTTTACAGTAGCGTCCGGCACGGCAGTGCCTTTTTCATTTTTTACGCTTCCGGTAAAGCCTGCATTGGTAGCTTGTGCTACCAGTTTTGTGCCACTGCCAAGGCACAGTAAAAGCAGCAGCCAGGTGAGTTGTCTGGTAAATGTTTTCATGGTGATTATTTTAATTGGTACACCTGGTCATGAACCCGGTGTCGGTGTTATTTGCGCTGCAAGAAATAGGGCTTGTGTTACCTGAATGTTACCATTGAAGTAGGGAAGGAGAGTTGATGATATCATCACTATTTAATAAGAAAAACGTAACAGTGCGGTAATGATGAAGTAATAAAGAAGCGGCCTATACTTTATTACTTATTATGCTACTGCTATGGGGTGATGAAGTAGCGAAATGCACAGAGTTGAAGGGCAGCGCCTTTATCGGGTGTCGATACACAAATGAAGGAAGCGGAACCATGGCACATATTGGCTTTGCAGCCTGTCTTGTGCTGATGTTACAAAGATGAACGATAATGCGGGTAATCTGAGATAACGGAACGTGTGATTTTGAAAGGGAGTTTGTTTGGGTGAAGGGAGTGACAGTAAGTATTGGTGCTATGCAATATAGTGAGAGGTTTCTTTACTATGATACGGTTTGAATGTTTGGAGACCCCTCCTGTCATCGAGGTGACGAATGTGAGGTGCTTTTTGTCTTTGATGGATTATATCGTAATAAAAAAGGGGTGAATGAACGTGTAAACGTATTCATTCACCCTATATTCAATATTCTTCACAACGAATCTTTTAAGGTGGCAACCTTAGTTATTAACCTTACTCCTTCTGCGTTGCCAGAAAGCTCACCACATCGCGGATCTCTTTCTTCGTAAGAATAAACCGCATCTCCGGCATGCTGGAGGCGGCATTGGTGCGCTTTTCTACCTCACTTTTCAATACGCCGGTATTCTGCCGGTCGCCCGATTTCAGAATCAAGCTATCTTTCGTTTCGCTCTGCAGCACGCCCGAAATTGTTTTGCCGCTTTTCAGTTGCAGCGTCACCACCCCAAAGCCGGGGGCAAGGCGGGCGCTGGGCTTAATGAGGGCTTCCAATATCTGTGGACGGGTGATGCGGGACGCCACCCCATTGAGGCGAGGACCGGCATTGCCACCCATATCGTCGTAGGAATGGCAGCGCATGCACTGGGCGTTTTCGTGGTTGAAGAATATCCATCTGCCCGTTTCCGGGTTCCCGCCTGTTAGGCAACCTGCATATGCTGCCATCAGGTCGTCGCCGGATAGCTTTGTGCTGACTGCTTTATAGCGATTTGCCAATGTTGTTAAGCCGGAACTATCTATGGCATCACCGAGTTCAAGGTATACGTCGGAAGACAGCTTGCCCCCTTCCATTTGAGACAGTAACCCTTCGAAGACTTTGCCCGTATTGGCGGCTGGCAGGCGACCCAGCGTTTCCAGCGCTGCCCCCTTTTCTTCGACCGTTTTGGTGTTGATGACGCCGGAGAGAAGAGAGACCATTAAGTCTTTTGATATGTTGAGATGTTCAATGAGATGGATGCCCGCAATGCGAACGCTTTTGTCTTTGTCGCTCAACGCGCCGGTAATGGCTTCGCTCATGTGATCATCCTGAAGCGCAGCGAGGGCTTTCAGGGCTTCCACCCGAACGGTTGGCTTCGGATCGCTCTTCAAATGCGAGAGCAGGAAGGGAGAGGCTTCCTTTACACCGAGCCTGGCAACAGCTGTTACGGCGCTGATGCGAACGGCGGAGTCTTTGTCATTTATCAGTGCAGTTAGCGTGCTGCCGGCGACGTTCTTTAGTGAAGAAGCGTCTCTTGTGATAACGCCCCGGTACCGCCCATCTACCCTGTCAACCACCGAAGGCTTTGCCCAGGTGCTAAGTGCATCTATCGCCTCTGCCCGCATGGCGGAAGGCTTGTTGGTAGCATTGGCATAAGTGAGTAAGCTTTGCAATGCTGCACTGGTACCAACACGCAGGTTTGCATTGATGGCGCGCCGGACCAGCGGCTCGTTGCTGAATGGTGTGGTGGTAAGAATATTACCTAATGCCGGCAAGGCAGCAGGAATGGAGAGATCGTCGTTGATGGCGCGGGCAGCTTCGGTAACAATATACTCATCTTTATCGTTGAGAAAATTAGCAACACCCGCATTGCTCATTCTCCGTAATGCCACTACGGCTGCCATGCGTACCGCTTTGGAAGGATGGTTGGCTAACGCTACAACGGGTTCGGCTTTGCCGATGCGCGTAAGCGCGAGGCTACCGGCATGTCGCAGGTAAGTATCTTCATCGTTGTTTTCCCTCAGCATGTCAATGATGGGATTGATGGCGGGTTCGTAGGCAATCCTGCCCAAGGCTTCCGCTGCAAAGAAGCGGGCGCGGGAGAAGGTGTCTTTCAGTAAAGGAAGCAAGTCGGCACCTGCTTTCGCATAGCGGATATCACCCAGCCATTTAGCAGCCTGCGCGCGGATTTCGGGATCGCTGTCTTTGAGTAAAGGCGTTAATAAGTCACCTCTTTTTACCTCAGTTCTTGCCGCTTGTGCAATGCCCCAGATGGACTGTACACGCGCGAGTTGATTGGTGGTTTGTTTCAATGCTTTTTGAAACTCAGCAATGCCCTTATCGCCACGCTTTACCAGTTCGAACTGGGCTTTGAGGCGTATGCGCATGTCTTCGTTCATTAATAAAGCACCAAGGTCTGTTTCATTCTTTTTGGTAAAATCAGATGCGAGTATGGTTTGGGTTTGCTTGCGTAAAGCAGATGCTGCCGCGTTGTTGTCATCCATTTTCCAGATGCGACCGTAGGAATGTGTGCCCCAGCCATCAATCCAGTCGGCAACGTAGAGGGCACCATCAGGACCCCAATCAAGACCCGTAGGCAATACGCCGCCCAATACCTTTTTGCTGTCGCCCAACTCAAACGTAGCGCCTTTGGAATTAAGTTTAAAACCATACACACCCGACTGCGCAGGATTGCCGACAAACTCGGCAACGAAGAAGGTGTTTTTATACTGAGGACTTAACGCCGTGCCGGGGTTGTAGACGAAACCGGCGGGTCCGCTGACATAATTGGCAATAGGCGGCGTGATGTAAGCTGCCTGCCCTTCATAATGCGGCACATACATTTTTTCGTCCATCCATACTTTGTACCGGTTATTGTCGGGATCCCGGTATTTGCCGTACTGCCAGTTGCTACGCCAGCCGGCATCGGAACCGTTGACCACATACACCAGCCTTTCCTTTTCGCCGGGATGGTCGCCATCGTTGTCTTCACTGATGAGGTTGCCGTATTCATCAAATGCAAACTCGTGTGTATTGCGAAGCCCGGCGGCAAAGATTTCAAAATCGCTGCCATCGGGGTTGGAACGGGCGATAACGCCACTGTTGGGATATTCCCATTTCTTGCCGGTCTTATCGGTGCCGTTGAAACCAATGTCGCCGATCTGCCAATAGATCCTGCCATCGGGTCCCATTTCGACGCCCGACATGCCATGCCCTGAAAAGCCGATGTGAACTGCATAGCCATGCGAGATAGAGGTTTTGTCGTCTTCTATACCGTCGCCGTTCTTGTCTTTCATTCGCCAGAGATCAGGACCTACAGCATAAAAGAGGTCATCTCCTTCTGCCAGCAAGCCACCGGCTACATCAGTGACTTCATCGTGAAAATCGTTGACCACGCCCTGCGACTTATCAGCTACGCCATCGCCGTTAATATCCTCGAGTCGGTAAACATGTTCACGCTCTACAGTGAGGTCTTTCCAATCGTGCGAACTATCGCCATTAAGATCGGCCAGCCAGGTATTTTTTTTACTGTTTTCGGGTGATAATTCTTTGTGCAGGAAAGCGCGGCGCTCTTCTGTTGTTTGTAGCTGAATAGAAGGAATTTCCCAATCAGGATGCGCGCGAATGTCGAACTCAGAATGCTTCTGACGGTCGGTGGTGGTGTAATATAATCTGCCCTTATCATCAATGTCAATTGCGATAGGGGAAATGACGAGGGAGTCGATGCCCCAAAGATGAATGCTAAGGTTGCTGTCGGAAAGCTCGGGCTTAACAAGTGAGTCTACTTTTGCCGCCATTTGCGCGGCGCGGGCCGTATCAAATTGTTTGATAGAGGTGCTGACATCTTCCTGTTGATGGCAGGAGCAGAAGATAAGAATGAAGAGGAAGATTGTTTTTGGCGAAGCAAGTCCATTTTTCATTGTGCCAATATAGGGATTGATAGAAAATGATTGGTTGAAAAGTTTGTGGTGTGTGGATTTTGCTAATGCGTGAGGCGTGGATGGGTTTGCTTTAGTAAGGATATTGGTTTATTAGAGAAGGGAAAGAAAAAAGCAGTTACGAGAAATCGTAACTGCTTTTTATTTAGTGACCAGGAAGAGGCTCGAACTCTTGACCCGCTGATTAAGAGTCAGCTGCTCTACCAACTGAGCTACCTAGTCGGTTGTTGTTTTATAAACGGGCAGCAAAAGTAGCAGAAATGGCATGAATGTGCAAGCAGGTTTTGCATATAAATTCAAAATAATAATAATCATTCTGAAATAAATAAGTTCCCTTGCTTTATAAATGAACTTAGACGCAGCTATGAGAGGGAATTTTTATCCCGTTCTTTTACGCTGCTAATCAACGGAGATTTTGTAACGCACAGAGAAATAAAGCACAGATAAATTATCCCTTTTCCTGCATAATGGAAGCACTTATTTTTACAGGATGAAATCTCCGGCTCCATCTATTCATACTTATGATATCAGTGATATCAGTGTAAATGCGGATATAAAAGCGGCAACCAATGATTTCTATGTGTATCGCAAGAAGGAAATGCCCAATCACCAAAAAATGTTTCGCCCTGCTCGCTCGGCGCATTTTACCGTTTACCTGCATTTGCAAGGCACATTGGAATCGAAAATCAATCTCATTCCTTACACCACCTCAAACAAATGCCTGTTTGTAATTGCACCTGATGCCGTGCGTGAAAAAGTGAAAGAAACGGATGACTGCGATTCCGTTTCGATGGGCTTCACAACCGGTTTTTTAAGCCGCACCTCGCTGCACAAAAACCATATTGAAGCCTTTGGTTTTTTTGCTTTGCAAAGTCATCCGATAGTCTCGCTTACCGATGAAGAGGCTGACCATATTTACGGGCTGATGCTTTCTTTACAAAAGCTGAATATCAATACAGATCATCTTTTTAAAGAAGAAGTGTTGCGACACAACTTCAGCGCATTTATGTTTGAGATTGCGGCATTGTTTAAAAAAACCGCACGCCCTGGCGAGGTAAGACTTACCGGTCGGGAAGATTTGTTACTGCGGTTTATCAAACTGCTAAATACGCATTTTAAAGAAGAACGGAGCGTGCAATATTATGCAGGCCGGCTGTTTGTAACACCAAAGCATTTAACCAAAACCATAAAAGAAATAACCAACAAAACCTGCGGCGAAATGATTGATGAAATGGTAATTATCGAAGCTAAAATTTTGTTGGATAACCATTCTTTATCCATTGGGAATGTAGCTGATGAGCTTCACTTCAGCGACCAGTTTTTCTTCAGTAAATTTTTTAAAAATCATACTGGTATCAGCCCGTCTGATTATAAGGCAACGTTATAAACTTAGGGAGCGAATTTTTTACAAAACCATCTTTATCCGCCTCTTTTTTCATTAGCAGAATTGCCATTATCATTAGCACAAACAGAATGAGAATTGTTGCCTGATTGCAATGCAACATAACAGCCGTACCTGCCGGAACGAGTAAGAGACAAGCCACGAAGGCTTTGTATTTCGCCATCCGCAAACCAATGTAACGAGACGCATCTGCCAGGCGGTTTCGCAAATGCTGCAACAACAGCGAACTGTACATAAAAAAATCTGTAACCAGCTTTTTAACCTCTGTGGTTTCGTCTAGCCCTGTAGCTATAATAGCTATATCGGAGATAAAGGATACGGTCTGGCTGATAAGATGTTTTGCTTTCGTTTTCATACCCGCTTTTTTTTCTTACAATAAAAAAATACAATTGCAAAGTTGATGTAAGCTGCCAGGGTAAACCATGCTGATAAGGCGGATGAATATGTCTGGAAGAACTAATCTTCCTTATGAAGACTTAGTAGTCTGACATTAGTAAGGTGGCTATTAGTTATACAACCAAATTTTTTACTTTCTGCCACAGTAATAATAAAATTGGGTTCAATTCTTTCAGTCTGCTTTTTAATAAAGTTAGACAATGCGGGTAATAAGCCACCATTTTTCTTTAATGATCGGTGTTCTTCACCAATCCAACTTTTTCGGTTTGCAGGGGATATAAACCGATAGCGAAATAAGTAAATGATGTAACTTATTTACAAAATTGTGTAATGCTTTCCTGAACGCTTGGTTAGACCTTCACGTATTGTGGAAAATCGTTTTCTGGCTAACTAAAATAAAATGAAAAACAATGCAGAGTTATTACTGAGTTCAACAGAAATTATTAAATATAATTCCTCGTCACATAAAATTAGTTGCACCCAATGCGCCTTACAGACATAAACACCCGCCTTCCCAACATTCTTTTCCGCAGTTTCCCGGGCAACCTTTGTGTCTTCAATTTATGAGCATGACGGACACAATTACAGAGCATAAAAAAGAGATGGAAACACGCATTCTTTCCATTGCGCAGCAACTGATAAAAAGCAGTGGTATCAAAGGCGTGACGATGGAAAGTATTGCGGTTGAAATGGGCATTTCAAAGAAAACTATCTATCATTTTTTTGATAGCAAAACAGATCTCGTAGACCGTGTTTTTTCTAAACAGATCGCCGCTAAAAAAGAATCGCTTTTACTGGCAAGAGTAAACGCTGACAATGCGATAGAAGAAGCCTTCCTGTCGTGGAATATCATTGAAAATTTTGTAGCCGGGATGACGAATGAAGTAAGGCAGCAGCTAAACAAAAATTATGTGCAGGCTTATAACGAAGTGTCTGATTTTGAACACGGGTTTTTATATTATTTACTCAAATCGAATATTGAAAACGGTATTACGGCAGAGTTGTACAGAAATAATATTAACGCAGAAATCATTTCACGCTACACGTTGGAAATCCTGTTGATGCACAGCAGTCTCCCTGTTTTACACACACGCCGGTTCAGTAATACCGAAACCGAAGGACAGATACTGAACTATCATTTACACGGCATTGCCACCGAAGAAGGCGGCAGGATGATTACGAAATACAAGGATGATTATCTCGCTTACAGCAGCCCGTATAAATGAAAAAAAGCGAACAACGGTACAAGCAATTTCATTGACAAAATTTAAAACAACAGTTATGACAACAAGCACATTTTTTAAAAGAGCAACTGCCTTTCCAGGGCTGTTATTTGTAATGCTCATCGCCATTACATCGTGCAAAAGCGGCGGTAAAGGCGCACCCGGCGGTCCTGGTGGTGCCGCAGGTCCCGGTGGTCCGCCGCAAGGTCCGATGCCATATAAAATAGCGCCGGTGTATGATGGCGCAGCAACGATTGAATATACATTTCCTGCTACCATACAAGGCCAACAGAATGTAGAGATACGGCCCAAAATGGATGGCTTTATAGAGAAAATATATGTGGATGAAGGCGCTGTGGTACATAAAGGTCAGCCCTTGTTTAAACTCAGCAACCCGCAATATGATGAAGCGGTACGCAGCGCAAGAGCAGCCGTTAACATTGCAGAAGCCGATGTAAATGCAGCACAAATGGATGTTGACAAAGTGCGCCCGCTGGTAGAAAAAAATATCATCAGCAAGTATGAGCTGCAGTCTAATGATTTCACATTGCAATCAAAACAGGCATCGCTATCTTCTGCAAAAGCAGACCTGGTAAATGCGCAGGTGAATGTTGGCTATCTATATATCACAAGCCCCGCCAACGGCATCATCGGTACCATTCCTTACAAACAGGGGAGCCTGGTAAACAGTTCCTCAGCCAACCCGCTTACAACGGTATATAATACCAGTAAGGTGTATGCTTATTTTGCTTTGAATGAAAAACAATTGCTTGGCTTTTCAAGGCAGGTGAAAGGCACAACACTGCAAAATAAATTAGCCACCACAGAAGATGTAAATCTTCTACTCGCCGATGGAACAAAATATAATGAGCAGGGAAGAATAACGACTGCCACGGGTTTAATTAATACAGAAACAGGTTCTGCGAATTTCAGGGCAACCTTTCCCAACCCGAATGGTTTGCTAAGAAGCGGCAGCAGCGCAAACATAAAAATTCCGGTGCTGTTAGATAGCGCCATTTTGATTCCGCAGGCGGCAACGTTTGATCAGCAGGGCAAAAAATTCGTGTACAAATTAGTAACGCAGGATAGTGTTACCAATGTGGCGGTAGAGGTGGATGAGATCACCATCGGCAATTTATACATCGTAAAAAGCGGCTTGGCAAAAGGGGATCAAATTATAATTGATGGCACAGGCAACCTGCATGGTCCTTCTAAAATAAAACCGGTGCCTTCACCAAAAGATAGCTTGTATGCTTCAATAATTCAATCAAAATAAAGAGAGGTTTTTTGTGTCACTTGTTTGAGCTGTGAGCGACAAGCTACAAGCCTGCTAATTTTTTGCCCGCAGCTCACGGCCGATAGCTCATAGCTAATACCTCACAAATCATTCATCAATAAAAAGAAAAAATCATGTTCCAGATATTTATAAAAAGACCGGTATTATCAACGGTGATCTCCGTCATCATTGTTATACTCGGCGTACTGGCTTACTTAGGTTTGCCGGTAACACAGTATCCTGAAATTGCGCCACCTACGGTTGTTGTGAATGCAACCTACACCGGCGCCAATGCAGATGTGGTGTTGAAAAATGTGGTAGTTCCGCTGGAAGAACAAATCAATGGCGTGGAAGGCATGACGTACATGACCTCCACTTCAACCAACGATGGTGGCGCTACCATTACCGTTTATTTCAAGCTCGGCACCAACTCTGATATTAACGCGGTGAATGTGCAGAACCGTGTGCAGAGAGCATCCAATATTTTGCCCGCAGAAGTAGTGAAAGCCGGCGTTACGGTTGATAAGCAGCAAAGTGGTAACCTGATCTTCTTTTCGCTGGAAAGCAGCAACCCGGATTATGACCAGAAGTTTTTAAGCAACTATGCCAACATTAATATTGTGCCCGAAATAAAACGTATCAGCGGCGTTGGCGGTGTTACTGTTTTTGGAACGAAAGATTACTCCATGCGCATCTGGCTAAAACCTGATGTGATGGCAACATACGGGCTTACGCCTGCTGATGTAAATGCTGCTCTTGCCGAGCAAAACTTGGATGCGGCGCCGGGTAAATTCGGCGAGAACAGTGACCAGGTTTTTCAATACAGCATTAGGTATAGTGGTCGTTTAATAGATACCTCGCAGTTTGGAAACATCGTGATGCGCAGCGATACGACGGGTCAGATTTTACGCTTAAAAGATATTGCCCGCATTGAGTTGGGTACACTAACCTATTCATCTGCGCAAACTACAGATAACAAAGCGTCTGCCGTTGTAAGCGTAGCGCAAACCGCCGGCTCCAACGCACAGGAAATTATTGAACAAACTATCAAGATATTAGATGACGGCTCCAAAGCATTTCCCAAAGGTGTTACTTATACATCGTTGTATAACGTAAACGATTTCTTAACCGCTTCCATAGATAAAGTGGTAGAAACATTAGTGATTGCTTACCTGCTGGTGTTTTTGGTAGTGCTTATGTTTTTGCAGGATTTTCGTTCCACCATTATACCGGCAGCTTCTGTGCTGGTATCCATCATCGGCACATTTGCCTGTTTAACTTTATTTGGGTTCACCATCAACCTGCTTACCTTATTTGCTTTGGTGCTTGCCATTGGTATTGTGGTGGATGATGCCATCGTGGTTGTAGAAGCGGTTCACGCCAAATTAGATGAAGGTTATAAATCATCAAGAAAAGCAGCGCTTGATACGATGAGCACATTAAGCGGAACCATCATTGCCATCACACTGGTAATGGCTGCTGTGTTTATACCGGTATCATTTATCAGCGGTTCATCAGGCGTGTTCTTTAAACAATTTGGTTTAACGCTGGCGGCTGCTATTATTATCTCTGCCATTAATGCGCTTACGTTAAGCCCTGCCTTATGTGCGATGTTTTTAAAGCCGCGTGAAGATGAACATGGCAAGAAGAAAAATTTTGTAGATCGTTTTAAAACAGGCTTCAATACAGGCTTTGATAATATAAAAAACAAGTATCAGAAATCCATTGGGTTCTTTTCTAAAAAGAGATGGATTGTACCCATGATTGTTGTTGTTACAGCATCTTTATTGGTGTTCTTTATGAAGAGCACACCAAGTGGTTTTATACCTGATGAAGACCAGGGAGTCATCTTTGCTGATGTTACCCTGCCACCGGGCAGTTCATTAGAAAGAACAACGGCGATAGCCAACCAGGTAAGCAATGCGGCAGGCAGCATTGAGGTAGTTAATCACAGAGGTGTTATTACCGGGCAAAGCATCATCAACGGCATCGGCAGCAACTTCGCTTTAATGATCATTAAACTAAAACCTTGGAAGGAAAGAAAGGGTGTAAAGGTGGAAGATGTGATAGGGCAATTGTTCCAGAAAACAGGCAACATACAAGGTGCCAGGATCTTGTTTTTTTCACCACCTACCGTAACAGGTTTTGGCATTGCGGGTGGCTTCACCGTTGAGTTGCAGGATAAAACTGCCGGCAGTATTGATGCTTTTAATAAAGTATCGGGCAAATTTATTGGCGCCTTAAACCAGCGACCTGAAATTATGTATGCGGCTACCGGTTTCGACCCCAACTATCCACAATATTTAATGGAAGTAAATGTGCCGAAAATAAAAGAAGCCGGCGCTTCTGTAAGCGATGTATTAACTACGATGCAGGGCTTTTATGGTGGTATTTATTCATCCAATTTTAATGAGTTTGGCAAGCAATACCGGGTAATGGTACAGGCAGATGCAGCATATAGAAATAACCCGGCAAGCCTTAACGGCATCTACATAAAAACCGCGAGGGGAACGATGGCGCCCATCTCTGCATTTGTTACCATGACAAAGACAACCGGCCCGCAAACGCTTTCCAGGTTTAACCTGTTTTCAAGCATTGAAATAAACGGTCGTCCTAAGCCTGGCTCAAGCAGTGGCGATGCCATAAAAGCGATTGAAGAAGTAGCCAAGCAAACACTGCCCGCAGGTTATACAATTGACTATGCCGGCATCACCCGTGAAGAAAAAAACAGCGGCAGCCAAACGGTTTTGATCTATGTGCTCTGCATCGTGTTTGTTTACTTTTTGCTGGCGGCTTTGTATGAAAGTTATATCATTCCGTTTGCCGTGTTATTTACTTTGCCGGTTGGGTTGATGGGTGTTTATCTCTTTGCTTTCATCAGGCATATTGATAATAATATTTACATGCAGATAGCAGTCGTAATGCTGATCGGTTTGCTGGCAAAGAATGCCATCCTGATCGTTGAATATGCAGTAGAAAGAAGGCGCAATGGAATGAGCATTGTTGATGCTGCCATTGATGGCGCTACGGCAAGGCTGCGCCCTATATTGATGACTTCACTCGCCTTTATTGTTGGCTTATTACCATTGATGTTTGGTAGTGGTGTTGGTGCAGCAGGCAACCGTTCTATCGGTACCGGCGCTGTTGGTGGCATGTTGGTAGGAACTTTAATTGGTGTGTTTGTGATACCGGGTTTGTATATCATCTTCCAAACCTTGCAGGAAAAAATCAGCGGTTCTCCGCAACAAGTTGAAGAGAAAATAAAAAAAGAAGATGAAGAAGGGAAGGTATTTGATGAATCTAAAAAAGAAAAAGAAAATACAACGCCAGTGTTGGCATGAGAATAAAATTATGAGTTATGAATTATGAGTTATGAATGCTGATAGCTGAAAGCAGACGAATGATAGCTCATACCTCACGCCTCAAACCTCATCACTGATAGCTGAAGTTAAAAGCTGACAGCTAATACAATCAACAAATAAAACATACAGCAATGAAAACAATTCATATCATTTCAACAATAACGGTAGCAGCATTTGTGTTGCTGCTGCCGGCCTGTAAGGTTGCAAAACCATACACACGACCGGCAATGCAAACCGATAGCTTGTACCGTGATGTTTCAACAAAAGATACAACAACCATCGCCAATATTCGATGGACGGAAATGTTTACAGATGCTAAGCTGCAAGCATTGATTGCGCAGGGCATCGCCAACAATAATGATCTAAAAGTTGCGGTGGCAAGAATCAAGCAGGCAAATGCAAATCTTCGCCAGACGACGGCTGCGTTTCTGCCAACGATAAGCGGCGGTCCGCAGGTAACGCAGCAAAAACTGGCTGCTACACAGGGTGGGGCGTTTTTTAATTTCGACCGCATCTATGAAGTATCTGCTGATGCAAGCTGGGAAATAGACTTGTGGGGCAAACTAAAAAATTCAAGCCGTGCTGCATTAGACCAGTTGTTGCAAAGCCAGGCTTATCGTCGTGCCGTGCAAACGCAAATGGTTTCGGACATCGCTACCAATTATTATAATTTACTGGCTTACGATAAGCAGTTAGCCATCACCATTGAAACGGTAAATAACCGCAAAGAAGATGTGGAAACCAACAAGGCATTGAAAGAAGCCAACAAGGCGAATGAAGCCGCCGTTGCGCAAAGCGAAGCCAACCGGTATGCTGCAGAAGTTACCATTCCCGATCTGCAAAACAGTATTCGCCAGACAGAAAATGCAATTAGTGCTTTAATCGGTCATGCGCCGGAAAGTATCATGAGAGATTCTATCAATACCGTGCAAATGGATACCAGCCTCAACACCGGCGTACCGGCTCAGCTATTAGCCAACCGCCCCGATGTGCAGGAAGCCGAATACAATGTGCGCTATTATTTTGACCAGACCAATGTGGCAAGAGCTTATTTCTATCCATCGCTTACCATCACTGCACAAGGCGGCTGGCAAAGCAGTACGCTTAAAACGTTGTTTAACAGCACTGGTCTTTTTGGAAGTTTAGTTGGCGGCTTAACACAACCCATTTTTAATAAAGGATTGAACCGGCAAAGGCTTGACGTATCCAAAGCGCAATACGAAGAAAATGTTGCCACCTTTCAGCAAACCGTGTTAGATGCAGGGCGTGAAGTATCGGATGCTTTGTATAGTTATGAATCGGCATCCAACAAAACGGTTACCCGCGCCGAACAGTTAGCCGCCTGGAAAAGAGCAGTAGATTACAACCGGGAATTATTAAAGAATGGTTATGCCACGTACACCGATGTGCTGACTTCGGAGCAAGGCTACTTATCGGCACAGTTGAACGGCGTCAGCGATAAACTGCAATCATTAACAGCAATCGTATCATTATACAGAAGTTTGGGTGGCGGGTGGAAATAGCAGTATGACAAATGGTAAGGCAGATAATTATAAATCCTTTTGCAAAAGCCGGATTTCGCTTCTGTAAATTTGTATGATTGTTGAAATAAGTAATATCATAGTTTGAAAAAATGGCCGCTGATAGCGCAAATAGTCGCAGATCAATACAAACTTTCTGCGTATATCCGCGTAATCTGCGGGATAATTTCAAAGTGAGATACTACAATGAAACAAAAAGAACCTGCAAGGCAAATAACAAGCTTTCGTTTTACTTAAAAATCACAATAAAACAATGATTATGGACAATACAAAGAATCAATACTTCTCAAAAACAGACACAGATAAGGTGAATGTGACCAACGAAGAATGGAAGAAGATTTTGCCGGGCGATGTCTATCACGTTGCACGTCAGAAAGGAACTGAGCGACCTTACACCAGCCAGTACGAAGACTTTGATGAAATCGGCACTTATTATTGCGCGGTTTGTGGCAATGCCTTATTCCGCAGCGATACCAAGTTTGAAAGCGGCTGCGGCTGGCCTTCTTTCTATGAACCTATCAGCAAAGGCTCAGTGATTTATGAAGCCGATAACACCTACGGAATGCGTCGCACCGAAGTGATGTGTGGTCGCTGCCATTCGCATCTCGGTCATGTGTTTGATGATGGCCCGAAACCAACTGGTTTACGCTATTGCATCAACGGCGTGGTGCTTGATTTTGAGAAAGCAAAAGAAGCTGAGAAGAAATACGATGCCGAGCATCCGGCACAGTAAAAAATAATTACTTCAGGAAAAAGGAACACATCATAATTGGTGTGTTCCTTTTTTTATGCCGGAACAGTGTGCAAATAGCCTTCTTCTTTGTGTATAACTTTCTTTTTGTGTGCGTTTGCAACTCCGTTTTCTGGTGATAAATAAGCTGCTTCAAAAATCGCTTACTCCCCCTTTCTTTTCTCACATTCGTTCTGTCTGTTACTCGGTTTTTGCTAAAAGAATTAGTTTTCTTTACTTTTATACAACTAACAGAACTAAAAATTTTTTTACTACACCAACTAAATGATGTGCCGTGGACCTGAACGTAAACAAAGACCGCAAGAACAGGAGGAAACCTGCCATTGATGTAAGCACCATGATGTATGGCAAGGTGCCGCCGCAAGCCAAAGAACTGGAAGAAGCCGTGCTGGGCGCCGTCATGCTGGAGAAGACAGCTTTTGATACTGTTATAGAAATTCTTAAACCCGAATGCTTTTATGTGGATGCGCACCAGCGTATTTACAATGCCTTTAAAAGTTTGGCGGATAAATCTATGCCGATAGATTTACTGACAGTAGTGGAAGAATTAAAGATGAAGGAAGAGCTTGACATGGTGGGCGGTCCTTACTACATCACCAAGCTTACCAACTCGGTTGTATCGAGCGCCAACATCGAAACCCACGCCCGCATTGTGTTGCAAAAGTTCATCCAGCGGGAACTGATTCGCATCAGTGGTGAAATTATTGGTGATGCATATGAAGACAGCACTGATGTGTTTGACCTGATGGACGATGCCGAAGAAAAGATTTTCCAGATCACTAATAATTTTCTCAAAACTGATTACCGCGAGATGAGCAGCGCGCTTGCCGAAGCCATCAACCGCATAGATGAATTGAGAACAAGACAGGAGGATATCTCGGGCATTCCCAGCGGATTTCCTTCCATGGATCGCGTAACATATGGCTGGCAAAAAACTGATTTGATCATCCTTGCCGCGCGTCCTGCGGTGGGTAAAACGGCTTTTGCCCTGAACCTTGCCCGTACGGCGGCTTTGAATAAAATTCGCCCTACGCCGGTAGCGGTGTTTTCTTTGGAAATGAGTGCGGGTCAGTTGGTGCAGCGTATTCTTTCGGCGGAAAGCGAGATTCCGTTAGAGAAAATTTCGCGGGGTAAAATGGAAGATTACGAATACCAGCAACTGCATTCAAAAGGTATCAAACGTTTAGAAACTGCGCCTATCTACATTGACGATACCGCGGCTTTAAACATATTTGAATTCCGCGCCAAAGCAAGGCGTTTGGTGAACAAACATAAAGTAGGTTTGATCATTATTGACTACTTACAACTGATGAGCGGCAACAGCGATAAAGGCGGTAACCGTGAGCAGGAAATCAGTACCATTTCGCGAAATTTAAAAGCTCTGGCAAAAGAGCTGCAAGTGCCTATTATCGCGTTAAGTCAGTTAAGCCGTGCGGTGGAAACACGTAAAGAAAGCAAGATGCCGCAGTTGAGTGATTTGCGCGAATCGGGCGCCATCGAGCAGGATGCTGATATGGTTATGTTTATTTATCGTCCCGAATACTACGAGCAGATGGCGAATGAAATGGGTGAAAGCACGCGTGGCGAAACCCACATCCGTATTGCAAAGCATAGAAACGGCTCTTTGGAAACCATCAAGCTGCGTGCGTTATTGCACATACAAAAGTTTGAAGAATGGGAAGGCGATGGCGGCGGCGGTTTTCCGCAGGGTGGTGGCAACTGGAAGCCTTTACCGCCATCACCTTCCGGTGGCAACAGTGATGACGCAGCAGGTGGCGGCAAATTGTTTATTCAAAAAGGCAGCCGCATGAATGATGGCGAGTTCGACGATGGCTTTGGTGGCGGCGATGTGTTTTAGAATTGAATATTTAATAAGTAAGATTTAATAGTAAGAGTACGTTTTACACAATGAATAGCTTAATAGTATTCAATATTTAATCTTACTTATTCAATCTCTTTTTGGCATACAATCAGCAAGGCATAAAATGTTATGGCTTATATAGATTACTACAAAGTATTGGGCATTGATAAAAAGGCTTCGGAAGAAGACATCAAAAAAGCTTATCGCAAACTTGCCCGCAAACTGCATCCCGACCTTAACCCGAATGACAAGGAAGCGCACAAAAAATTCCAGGAAATTAACGAAGCCAACGAGGTATTAAGCGATCCCGACAAACGGAAAAAGTACGATGCCTACGGCGAAAACTGGCAACATGCAGATCAGTTTGAACAGGCAAGAAAACAACAGCAAGCACGCAGCAACCGGCAACCGTTTGAGGGTAGCAATTCACCTTTCGGGGAAGGCTTTGAATATAATTTTTCAGAAGGCGAAGAAGGCGGCTTCTCCGATTTTTTTTCTTCCCTGTTCGGCAATCGCGGCAGTGGCGGAAAGAGGCAGACTCAATATCGCGGGCAGGATTATAATGCAGAGCTTCATCTCTCGCTGCAACAAGCTTATGCCACGCACCAGCAAACATTAAATGTAAACGGCAAACCGGTTCGCATTACTGTGCCTGCCGGCGTTGCTGATGGTCAGGTGATTAAACTCAAAGGCTATGGCGCACCGGGTGTCAATGGCGGTCCTGCCGGAGATTTGTACATTACTTTTATCATTGAACCAAACAACAACTTCAAACGCTTGGACAATGACCTTTACACAACGGTGCCGCTACCTTTATATACAGCGGTTCTTGGCGGAGATATTACCATAGACACGCTGGGTGGAAGGCTGAAGCTGAAAGTGAAACCAGAGACACAAAACGGAACAAAAGCAAGACTGAAAGGCAAGGGCTTTCCCGTGTATAAGAAAGAAGGTGAGTGGGGCGATTTGATTATTACTTACAACATACAAATTCCAACGGGGCTTACCGAGGAGCAGAAAGAATTATTCACCCAACTATCAAAACTGTAGGTTATGGAAGAAGATATTGTCATGATAGAAGAATATGCCAGACAGTCGCACACCGACGTCCAATTCATCCACCAGTTAAGCCAGAACGGTTTGATTCAAATTGTGATTCATCAGCAAGCGCCATGTGTTCCTTCCCGCCAGTTGCCGCTATTGGAAAAATATACGCGGCTGCATTATGACCTTGATATAAATCTGGAAGGTATAGAGGCCATCAGTCACTTGCTGCAGCGCTTGGAGATAATGCAAAACGAAGTAGAAAACCTGCGCCGGCAGCTTAAGACTTTTGGATCTATTTGATGCAAGGAGCAAAAAAGAATCACTGGTAAATTTCCAGCAAGCCATCCGGCAATACCACATAAATTTCTTTCTTCTTACGGTCTATCTTTTCAAGAGTTTCTTCGTGCACGGGAATGAAAGCTTCTTTGTTTTGGTATTGTGTCTTCAATAAAATCTGGTGAGGCTGCTCTATCACTTCATTCACTACGCCAATCATTGTGTCCCCGTCAAAAATAGAGAAGCCAATCAGCCCGATAGCAGATGATTTTCCGGCTACTTTTTCAAAGTCTGTTTGCGTAAGCCATACATTTTTTTTAATGAAGCGATGCGCCGTCTCTTTAGAAGTAATCCCGTCTAACAACACATAGCTCTCTGCAGCATCTTTCGCTTTCGCGCTTTGTATAAAGTAAGGGAGGAAGTTGCCTTTTGTTTCTTCAATAAAAAGCGCTTCTATTGTTTTGAAATCCGTCGTTTTTTCCAGCCCATGCTGAACAATTACCTCGCCTTTCACACCGAAAGTGGCAACAATTTTTCCTATCCGAATATAATCCATCTTATTGGTAATAGGTGATTGTTAATTGTCAATTTCCTTTATTAATTAACAATCAAAAATATCAAAATGATTTTCCCCATCTCCACAACAAATAATCGGGGAAAGCTCTCGCCCAAGTGGCAACATTGTGCATGCCATCGGGAAGTTCAAGGTATTTGATTGAAGCATCCGGATAACCTTTTGTTTTTAGTTCTTTAATTACATCCAGCGTATCATCAATCGAATCTATAACGCCGTTGTTGTTGCGGTCTGCCAGCTCATCCAATGCGCCACATTCAAAGAAGAAATTCAGCCATTCATATCGCGGCAGGTTTCTTATCTGATGATGCATGATGCGGTCAGTATCATCGTTATAGTTTCTCCCATAACCCCTGCTGCGCCACCAGAAAGAACCACTGAAAGCGGCTGCGCTTACAAACTCCTGCGGATGATTCAGAACAATGTCCAGCGCACTTAATGCGCCTAATGAAAAGCCTGCAAAAGACTTGTCTTTAAAAGATATAATGCCGTATGTTTTTTTGAGATAAGGAATCAGTTCTCCTAAAACAAACCGGGTATATAAGTCCGCCTTCGCGCCTTGTCCTCTATAGTTCAGTTGTTTTATTGTGCCATATTCGTTCTTACGGTCTGTTCCGCAATGGATGCCTGCACAAATAAGAGGTGCAATAGCGTTGCCCGCGTATAAGTTAGACAGGATATCTGCAAAAGGCATAACCGGCAGGTCCTGCCCGTCGTTGATGAGCAACAGGCTCAGGTTGTCCAGGTTAGTTTCGGCGCGGAAAGGAAGATAAACATCAACCAGTACGTCACGTTCTAAATAAGCGGAATAAAGTACTTCCCCCTTTACTGAAATCAGCCAATCTGCTGTTGCGTCATTCGTCATACAAAATTCAAAAATAGCGAAACCAACCTTATTCGTTTCGCTGAAAAGATTACGCCATCTGCATTTTGTTTTATTACTTTGACGCGTACCGTTTTATCATTTATCAATTTTCAAAACATAACACATGAAAAAGATCGGGATTCTGTTTGGAAAAGAAAGAAGCTTTCCGGAAGCCTTTATTGAACGCGTCAACAGCAAAAACGTAAAAGACATCACTGCCGAGTTCGTTAATATTGATAAGGTCGTGCAAGGTGAGTCTACCGACTATGCTGTTATTATTGATCGTATCAGCCAGGATGTTCCCTTTTATCGCGCTTACCTGAAGAATGCTGCCATCGGCGGTGCGGCTGTTATCAACAATCCCTTCTGGTGGAGCGCCGATGAAAAGTTTTTCAATAATGCACTTGCTGTGAATATTGATGTTCCGGTTCCCAAAACAGTGATCCTGCCATCTTACCAGGTGCCTGATGATACAAGCGCCGAAAGCTTCAGCAACCTTGCTTACCCCATGGATTGGGAAGGCATGTTTAATTATGTAGGCTTCCCAGCTTATATGAAACCCTTTGCGGGCGGCGGCTGGAAGAATGTGTATAAACTGAATAGCATAGAAGAGTTTTACGAAAAACACAAAGAAACCGGTCAGCTGGTGATGCTGCTGCAGGAAGAGATTGTGTTTGAAGAATATTACCGTTGTTATTGTATTGGCGGAAAGTATGTAAGGGTAATGCCTTACGAGCCGCGCAACCCGCATCATCTTCGCTACCAGGCTTCGTTTGCGCCATCGGCAGAGCGTTTAAAATACCTCGAAGACATCGTGCTTCGCATTAATAAATTTTTAGGTTACGATTTTAATACCGTTGAACTTGCCCTGCGTGGCGATACCGCTTATGCAATAGATTTTTGTAATCCTGCCCCCGATGCGGAACGGGCAAGTGTGGGCGAAGAAAATTTTGAATGGGTAGTAGAAACGGCTGCTACTTATGCCATTGAAAAAGCAAAAGACTGGAAGGCGGGAAAAGACAACCTTACCTGGGGTGAGTTTGTGAAGCGCAGCACCGCTAAAAAGAAATTGTATCCTTAGTGAAATTGATACTGAAGTTGTAAGAAGAAGTGATTATTTTTAAATCCTATTCTTTATTTCATGTACACGCAATACGATGAGGAAGGTAATCTGCAGTTAATAGAAGAACTGTTGGCAGATTACCTTTCTTGTTTTATAAGCAATACAACCAACATTTTCAAACAATAATAGTATGGCGCATCTGAACTTTAAGCATTTTACGCTGGGCGTAGAGGAAGAATACATGGTACTTGATCCGGAAACGCGTGAGCTGACCAGTCACGAGCAAAAGATAGTCACTGAAGGTCACAAGGTTCTGAAGGATAAGGTGAAAGCCGAAATGCACCAGGCCGTGGTGGAAGTAGGAACTGATATATGCCAGAACATCGAAGAAGCCTACCGGGATGTTTCCACGCTGCGTAAGACCATTTCGCAGATAGCCGGCGATTTAGGTTTCTGGATGGGTGCTTCGGGCACGCATCCGTTCAGCAACTGGCAAAGCCAGCTCATTACCGACCATGCGCGCTACAACCAGATTGTGAACGAACTGCAGGAAGCGGCGCGCAGCAATCTTATTTTCGGTTTGCATGTGCATGTCGGCATGGAAGACAGAAAGATGGCAGTGCACATTGCCAACTCTGCCCGCTATTTTCTGCCGCATGTGTATGCGCTCAGCACCAATTCTCCCTTTTGGGAAGGCAGGCAAACCGGATACAAGTCTTTTCGCACCAAAGTGTTCGATAAGTTCCCACGTACCGGTATTCCTGATTATTTTGAAAGTATTGAGGCTTATGACAGCTATGTGAACCTACTGATTAAAACCAACTGTATTGACAACGCCAAAAAGATATGGTGGGATTTGCGCGTGCATCCTTTTTTCAATACGGTTGAGTTCCGCATTTGCGATGTGCCGATGACGATAGACGAAACCATTGCTATTGCCGCCCTGTTCCAGGCGATTTGCGCCAAGCTTTACAAACTGCGCAGCGAGAACATGAATTTCATTATGTATCACCGCACCCTGATTAATGAAAACAAATGGCGCGCGGGCCGATATGGAATTGATGGAACGCTGATAGATTTTGGAAAAGAACAGGAAGTAAATACCCGCGTTCTGATTTATGAACTGCTCGATTTTGTGGATGATGTGGTTGACCAGCTTGGTAGCCGGAGCGCTGTTAACTACATTCATAAAATGATCGAGAATGGAACCGGCGCCGACAGGCAGGTAGCGGTATTCAATCAAAGGCAGGATATGAAGGACGTGGTGGATTATGTGCACAGCCAGTTTTTGGCAGTGTAGTATGTTTAGAAAGGACACAAACAGAGATATTGTTTTAACTGTATTCTTTCTGCGCTCATCGGCACTTCTTTTATCCGTGCCATTAGCAGATGTCTTTTCCGGTTGAAAAAATGTCTAACCTTTTGGAATGGCTTTATCATTATAAGAAGACCAGCAGATGCTTACTGAAACGATAACTGCTTGGCACGGTTTTACACTTAATTAAAAAACAAAATTTCCGATATGAAAAAATGGATTGTTGCTTTTCTGCTGATTGCTTTCGTAGCCACCGAAATGAGTTGTGTGGTACGCGTAAAGGAACGCCGTCGTCCGGTACCACCGCCTCGTGCCAGGGCTGTAGTGGTTTATTAGCCGTTTCGCTGCCTATTTTTGTTGGATAATTATATAATGTGAATTGATTTTTAGCAGGTTAGATGCTTGTTAATCGCCGAATTAAAAATTATTAAACATTCACTTTAAAAATTATCAAACACAATCGTTTAACCAATTGAGAGTTTTAAAAATATAGGGGAGAAAGAAAGAAATTTGCTAATGGCGATAACTATAATTATATAAGCATCAGCACATTGGTTTGGCAGGTTGCGAATAAGTTTTACTTTTAACCACTGGTTTACAAACAGGTTTTGTAAACCGATACGAACAGGCCTCTTCGATTGCTATGAACATAACAAAGACTCCATCAGTGCTGATGGAGTCTTTGTCTTTTAAGGCTGTACCCAATTGTTATTCCTTTCTTTATTCTTTTATTTGATACATTTTCATCAGTTTCAACAACACGCCGTTGCTCCAGCCAAAGCCATCCTGCGAGGCATACTCGCCACCGCCGCCTTCCAGGTTGGCATCTACCACATTATACTTCTCCATCATCTTACCAGTGCTATGAAAAACCCTGATGTTGAGCGCCGCCCAACGCTCCGCTGCTGTTTTTGCCAGGTCATGCGCCTTGTAATTTTCCAGCCCTTTAATACTTATCCATTCCAAAGGTGCCCAGCCGTTTGGCGCATCCCATTGCTCGCCCGTATTTTTTAGCGTCGTAACAAAACCTCCGGCTTTTAGTAATTTCTCTTTCGCAAAAACGGCGGCTCCGGTTGCCTGTGATGGGGAAGCAACACCAAAAAAGAGAGGTGAAATACCGAGTATAGTTATTTCCGGACTAAGCTTCTTCGCTTTAATGTCGTAATCATAATACCAATGGCTCTTGGCATCCCAGCAATATTTATTGATGGCATTTTTGCGGCGTATTGCCAGCCCTGCGTAATATTTCGATTTAACCAAATCACCCGTCTCCTTAAATGATTTGGAAAGTGCCAATTCAAGGTGGTAGAGCAAGCCATTTAAGTCAACCGCGATGAAATCGGTAACATGAATGGTAGAAAGATTTTTGCCATCGGCAAACCAGCGGCTGCTGAAGTCTATGCCGCTTTCTGCGCCGGAGCGGAGGTTCTTATATAACATTGCGCGGTTGCCTTTATAGCCAATTGCCAGAGTGGAATCCTGCACAAACGATTCCTGCCGCGGACGTACATCGGCATCCCAATACCGGTTGAGAACACTGCCATCCGGCATCTTCACTACGTGCTTTGTGGCAGCGGTTTTATCCATATAATAATCATATTCTTTCAGCATCGCATTCTGGTAAACAGCATATACTTTATTTCCCTGCTGCTCTGCCAGCAGATCCAACATCATAGAAAAGTAAGGCGGCTGTGAGCGGCTCAGATAGTAGGTGCGATTGCCGTTTGGAATATGACCATACTTGTCAAGCATAAAGGCAAAATTCTTAATCATGTTTTCCATGATCTCATACTCGCCACTTTCCTGCAAGCCGAGCATAGTAAAGTAAGAATCCCAATAATAAATTTCGCGAAAGCGACCTCCTGGAACAATGTAGGAGTAAGGAAGCGGAAGAAGCGAACTGCCTTCCACCACGCTATCGGGATTGCGTTTCAACACACTCCACAATTGTTTGATGTGCGTAACCACGCTTCCGCTTTTATCTGATTGGTAACTGCTGGTAACACTTACGGGCACACTAAAATTTTCTTCCACAAAACGGAGCAGCGAGAAGCGAACAGATGAGTCCTCTTTTATCTTCAGATAATCGGTTACAATTGCCTTCGGGTCTCGCTTTGGCACACAGTCAGCAAAAGTTTTGTTGTCGGGAAAAATCCGGCTCATCTGCACATCAATGAATAACTGGCCGTAAATTTTATCGGGTGTTAACTCGGTTTGTGCAACAGAAAAGAGGAAGGAAAATAATAGAAAGAATAAAAACAATCCTGTCTTCATACAGCTATTTTGTGAGCTGTAAAGGAAATGAAATATGCGGAAATAAATTGATAAGCATGTTCAGTTCTTAGCTTTCAGTTTTGGTGAGACTCATTTGTTCTTCTCAATGAAAGTGTAACAACGTAACAGCTATTGCAATAAAACGAGTCAATCCTGTAAAGAGTGACTTCCTGCATACAAAATAAAGAGGCGAAACATAGATTTGTTTCGCCTCTTTATTTTTACTAGAAGGTATTATAAACTTATAGAGTCTATTTTGTTTTTTCAACTACCAGTTTTTTCAAAGCGGTGTTGCCATCTGCTGTAATTAACTGCACTAAATAAATACCGCTTTTTACATTAGCAGGTATTGAAAGCGTGAAGGTGTTGTTGCCGGGTATTACGCTGATAGATTGTTTGTAGACCGCTTTGCCTGCACTGGTCAACAGCAGCAGCAAACTCTTTTGCGCCTCTTTGCTGCTACTTTCAAATGTTACCGTCGTCTGGCTGTTAGCCGGGTTGGGATACACTTCTATAGTGGCATTGGTTGTTGGCAGTATTGGCTCTGCTTTTTCTGCAACTGTCTTGTCTGCTGTTGTCGTTTTGTTGACAGGCAGCAATCCATACACCATCAGCTTGTTGGAGAAAGTTGCCAGATACACTTTGCCATTGGCAACAGTCGGGCATACAAACTTGCCAAAATACTCTGAACTGTCGCGTTGAGCATTTTGCTGACTGTTCCATAATTCATGCGATACATCATTTGCAGCAAACGCATGTAACTCGCCTGGAACCGTTCTGCCATTAGCATTGCCCGACAAAGGATGCACTGCCCATACAATACCCGTATTGGCTTTTAATTTATTAGAAGAAACGGATAACATTCCGCCCGGCATACCTTGTGGCAAAATGGTAGTTCCAAAAATAGTATTCGCCGTATCGAGACGTTTCTTTTTTCGGATAAAAGGTATCTGCTTTAATAATCCGCCCTCGGCCCAAACATAGATGTACTCTTTCCGGTTTGTATTTTGAAAATAAACGGGTGAACCATGCAGGTGATTATCGCCCACAAATTCAGCGTTAATATCAAGTGTTTGCAAAGCACCTGCGTTATTGGATGTTTCTTTACCTAAATTAGTCGTGTTCACAAGGTACAGGTAGCTGTTCTTGCTTCCCGAAAGCGATAGAGAAGTATTGGGTATCAACATGACACCGTCTGAGCCATAATCCAAGTCATTTTCTTCGAGATATTGATAGTTGTTCGGTGTAAAATAATCAGCCAACTTCAGGTAACCGGGTTTGGTAGTAAGCTTTAACAGACTTTCACCTCTATTGATGGTGTCGTTGGGATTGCCATTCACTCCCACCGAACCATTGCCGGTAGTTAGATAAATATTACCCTGATTATCTACTGCCGGCGCCTGCCCGCTCATCCAGATACCACCGAAGGTGCCGTTAGGGGTGGAGTTGTACACATATTTCTGTTGTAAAGTGGTTGCATCGTAGCCCATTACCCAGCCATGATAAGGACCCCAATCGCAATGAGAAGCCCATTCGATATAAACAACGCCTTTGTATAACAGCAGGCCTGCACGCTGATTTTGCTTCTGCGGATCGAAAATAATATTGCCGTTTACGTTACCATCTCCATTGCCTTTTACAGATGCCGTAATAGCTACAGGACTGTTAGGTCTTTCAGCACCGGTTCTCATATCAAGCGCATGAAGATATTGCACAAATGTGGCGGGAGATGTTGTGCTTACGCTTCGCGAAACGACATAAATAGTGCCTGCAGCGCTGTCTATCGCCGGCGTACTCACAATACCAATATTACCGCTGAAATCGGCATAAAACCCAAGACAAGCGCCAGTCATGTCAGATGCCTTAACAACCCGCTGACCTGAAGGTGTAAGACTTTTTTCCCAAAAAGTAGGCACTCTGTAATCGTCGGCGTCAAATGCATACACACTGTTGTTCACGGTAGCTACATACACAACATTGTGTTTGCCACCGGCAATATTTAAATTACTAATGACAAGCGGTTGTGCATAAATCTGGTCATCTACTGGTTTAAAGAAAAGCTTTCCAAATGTATTCTTGTTTACATTCGATTGGTTAAGGATGGTTTCGTTGTAGTTAAAACCAGTTCTGAGCAGATCGTTGTGCTGCATCAATACATTCGTTTGCGCAACAACATGGGCTGCCGGCAAAAAGAGCAAGAATAAAAATAAGAAAGCAATAGATAGAGTGTAAAAGCTGTGTCTCATGTTAGTGAATTGAATTTTACGTTGTAAAAGTAATGGTATGCTTAGCCAAATATAGTTTGGTGCTCCCTAATAAGCAAAAATAGTGCTGAATTATCAGGCATTTCTATCCGGATTACAAATAAAAGGCGATTTCTTTTAAACCAATATTTTATGCGAAATCAAAGTAGGGCAATAACTCTTTCTTTTCGAAATATAGTTACGAAATGAAAGATATTTATGCAGATAATGGCTTTTTCCAAACCCTTTATAAAAAGAGCAAGCTAGAATTTGGTTTGATTGGTCAACAATAGCTACGAGGCAAAAACCTATAGGATAGACTATTTATTTAGTAATGGAGAAAAGTAATTTGTAAGTGTGCAATCTGGTCAGTACAGTAGTTTCGTAGCTGAATCATAGCCATTAGGCACAAAACAAGCTTTCCGGTTTTCGAAAAGCAAATAACAAAACGAACCCAATTAATCTGACAGAAATAAAGGTGATGAATATTCCGCCGGCTCAATAATTTCTGCTAACTTGTGGAAATCATAACTGCGTCAATCTAACAAAATCTAAATATTATGAAGCAACTCTCTTCTTTTATCCTTCTTCTTTTTGTCTTTGCAGGATCTTTATCTGCGCAGACTAACACTGTGAAACTGGTTCTGTTTTCCGGTGGCTATAGTTTTCCACTGGGAATAGAAAACTGCGGTGACAACCGGCTGTTTATTGTACAAAAAGGCGGACAGATAATGATAGCCGATTCTAATGGAACCCGTCTTACTACGCCGTTTTTAGATATTAAAGGCCGCGTAAATTCTGCAGGTGATGAGACCGGGCTTTTAGGTCTGGCTTTCGACCCGAACTACAAAACCAACAATCTGTTTTATGTAAACTATATTGATAAGTCGGGCAATACGCAGATCTCGCAGTTTAAAGCAACGGCTAATCCAAACCTGGCAGATAGCAACAGCGAAAAGAAAGTATTGCAGATACCACAGCCCTATGGCAACCATGTGGGAGGCTGTATCCGCTTCGGTCCGGATGGACTCTTGTACATAGGAATGGGTGATGGTGATGGGGCTGCCGTCGGCGACCCAAACAACTATGCACAAAACCCATCGCTCTTGTTAGGAAAAATGCTTCGCATTAAGCCAAAGCCCAATGGCACTTATGCAATACCTGCCAACAACCCATTTGTAGATTCTGCCAATTATCGTAAAGAAATATGGGCTATCGGCTTGCGCAACCCATGGCGCTTTAGTTTCGACTCACAAACCGGTGCGCTTTTCATTGGTGATGTGGGCGAGGCAGTTTATGAAGAAGTGGATTTACAAACAAAAATTGCGAAGGGAGGACAAAATTTTGGATGGCGCTGCTATGAAGGCAACCATGATTATAACACTGCAGGTTGCAAACCGATGTCGGCTTATGTAGCTCCGGTGTATGAATACACGCACTCGGGTAGTCCTGTTGCCGATTGTGCTATCACAGGTGGCTTTGTGTATCGCGGGAAGAAGTATGCCGATTTGGTAGGGAAGTATTTTTTTACCGATTTCTGCAGTGGTGTTATCAGAACACTGACCTTTAAAGGCACAACTGTAAAAAAAGCTGAAGTAGCACTCAACAGCGGAATTTATTATGAACTCACATCATTTGGTGAAGATTCTAAACACGAGTTGTATGTGGCAAATTCAGCGGGTGGAATTATCTATCGCATTGCTTCGGCATCTGCTGTGAACGTTACCAAGCAGGAAGCTCCTGTATCAATGATGGTATATCCCAACCCGGCGCCGCAAGCCTTCTCTGTAAAGTATACAACCAGCAAAGCTGAAAGCTGTGTTGTATCCGTGTATAGCTCAAACGGAAAACAAGTGTATAGCAATAGTCAGACTTCTGTGGCCGGCGATAATGTGTGGAAAGTGGCGTTACCCTCTTATGTAAAAGGCAATTGCTACGTAATGGTTTCTTCTTTGTCCGGCGACGTTATCCGGCAAAATATTGTCGTGAAATAAAAAGTCATTTTTACTATAAAAAAGCGCAAAGCAATAAAGCTTTGCGCTTTTTTATGTGTTGTATAGATTGAGTGAATAAATCTGAAGTTCTTGTTTATCCGTTGTGTCAAAACATTATATTTTCCTATACTGGAATTGTTTAAATAATTAAGTTCGCTGCTTAAGCAATTGTCTTTGTTTATGAAAAAAATTATTACCGTTATTCTTTGCCTGATGAGCTTATCTTTCTTCTCTCACGCTCAAACAACATTATCACCCGAACTCCTTTGGAAGCTGGGCAGAGTAAACCCGGTGGGCATTTCGAAAGACAAGCAATATATTATATATTCTGTGTCAACGCCTGATGCGGCTGCCAATAAAAGCACAACAAAAAGCTACCGAATACCTGTAATTGGCGGAATAGCTGAAGCCATTAGCAATGCGGATACACTGGTGTACAACAATCACATTTCGCCAGATGGCAAATGGAAGATTAGTGACAGCGAAGTGAAAGTGATGAATGTATTTGGCAGTGATTTTTATCCTGACTTAACCAAGAGCAATGCGCAGGTTTATAACTCGCTGATGTACCGGCATTGGGATACCTGGGAAGACGGCAAGTTCAGCCATGTCTTTATAAGCCAAATGAATGATACAGCAAAGAAAGACATCATGAAAGATGAGCCTTTCGATTGCCCGCAAAAGCCATTTGGCGCCGATGAAGACTATATATGGAACCCGGATGGAAAGCGTATTGTGTATGTAACCAAAAAGAAACAAGGCACTGCGTATGCCATCAGTACCAACACTGATCTATACGAATACAATGTAGAAGATGGCACTACAAAAAACCTCACTGAAGGGATGATGGGTTATGATATAAATCCGTCGTATAACAAGCGCGGAAGCCTTGCCTGGCTTAGTATGAAGCGCGATGGTTATGAAGCCGACAAGCAGGATTTGGTCGTATTGAACGGAAAGATAACAATGAACCTGACCGCCAGCCGGGACGACATTCATGTAGAAAGTTTTAAGTGGAGTGATGATGATAAAACACTGTTTTTTATTGCACCCAAGGATGGCACATTGCAATTATTTTCGGTGAATGATCCGGGACTGACAAAGATTGCGGTAACGATAAAACAAATCACTAAAGGCGAATTTGATATCACCAATATTGTAGGGCAAAAAGGCAATACATTATTCGTTACACGCACTGATTTTAACCACGCGGCTGAAATTTATTCCGTTGATGTAAGCAACGGAATTGCCAAACAGCTTACACATGTAAATGATGGCGTTTATAGCAGTCTTGCAATGTGCTCATGGCAAAAGAAATATGTAACCACTACAGACAATAAACAAATGCTGGTGTGGGTTGTGTTTCCGCCCCATTTTGATTCTACAAAAAAATATCCGACACTATTATATTGCCAGGGCGGGCCGCAATCTGCCTTAACACAGTTCTATTCGTTTCGCTGGAATTTTCAATTGATGGCTTCGCAAGGATATGTGATTGTTGCGCCAGACAGAAGAGGTATGCCCGGCTTCGGCACGCAATGGAATGAACAGGTAAGTAAAGACTGGGGCGGGCAAGTCATTAACGATTATCTCAGCGCCATTGATGCTGTGTCGAAATCGCCTTATGTAGATACGTCGCGCAGAGGTTGTGTAGGCGCAAGCTTTGGCGGCTTCAGTGTATTTGCCTTGGAAGCCGTTCATAATCATCGCTTCAAAACATTTATTGCGCATGATGGTGTGTTTGATTTCAGAAGTATGTATGGCACTACTGACGAAATGTGGTTTGAAAACTGGGAAAAAGGCGGCGCTTACTGGGATAAAAACAATGCCGTTGCACAACGCTCGTTCAGTCAAAGCCCAAGCAATTATGTTGACAAATGGGATACGCCGATTATGATTGTGCAGGGTGGCAAAGATTATCGCGTACCGATTGAACAAGGGCAAGGCGCGTTTCAGGCTGCACAATTGAGAGGCATCAAAAGCCGCTTCCTGTATCTGCCTGATGAGAACCATTGGGTGTTGAAAGCGCAGGATGCAATGGTGTGGCAACACGAGTTTTTTAAGTGGTTAGACGAGACGTTGAAATAATTATTCTTAATCAAGAAAAGCAATGCTAACACTTGATCCGATAACCATTGACATAGATATATCGAAAGATATTTATGCCAATGATTACTGCCGTGATTTGTTCACGATCTATCCGGATTATTACAACAAGGTCGGCTATAATCCGCCATGGATTGGATACTTTGTTGTGCGCGATAACGAAGTGGTGGGCTGCTGTGGTTTTGTGGAAAAACCTGTTGATGGCAGAGTAGAAATCGCTTACGGAACGAAGAAGGAATACGAAGGTCAGGGCATTGCTTCGTTTTCCTGCAAAGCCTTAACGGCATTGGCTTTGCGCACTGATTCAACATTAATGATTACTGCCAAAACAGAACCTCGCAATAACGCTTCCGTTAGTGTTTTACAACGCAACGGATTTGTTTATACCCGCGTTGTACAAGACCATGAGATTGGCGATGCGTGGGAATGGGTGTATAAATCCTGATATTAAAGTTGATTTATAAAAAAGAGACAGCGAATGGCTGTCTCTTTTTTATAAAGATTCCTTGTTCATTTGCAAACTACAACTTCACACTCACCGCTTTGCCCTCATACCTCACCACTTTATCAGCTTGTGCGCTTTCCTCTTCACCAATCCCTTTGCCTTCATTTACCACAACTACATTAAAAATTCTTTTCTCCAACATACCCGGAAACGAACCTTTGCGTGGTGAAACGGTTAATGTCTTGTTTTGATCGTTCCAGCTAAAAGTAAATGTTGCATACTCACCCTTTTCATAGTTATAGGTATCATTCGCATCTTCATACAAAGCAAAGCTTGCATCTGCACCCGGAAAGATGCGCAACTCGATGGTGTCTGCCGGTCGTTGCGTTGCCCATTCCATTTCTTTTCCCATGGGTACTATTGAGCCGGCTTTCACATACAACGGCATAATATCCATTGGTGCAGCCGCATCTATGGTTTGCCCGCCCTGCAGTTGCTTACCCGTCCAGAAATCAAACCAGGTAACGTTTTGCGGTAAATACACTTTCCTTGTTTTGGTAGAATTATTTGCACCTGCAACAGAATACAACTGTTGTGTAACCGGGCTTACCAGAAATGCAGAACCGAACATATATTCATCCGGAATCGAATACACCGCTGTATCTTCTCTGAAGTCAAAAGGCAACGAGCGCATGAGGGTATAATTGTCCATTGTTACTTTGGCAGCAAGCGAATAATTATAGGGCAACAAGCGATACCGGAGATTATCATACTTCATCAAAATACTTCTTGTCGTATCATCCCAATTCTTTGAAAACAAAGCCCGCTCGCCTTTTCCGTGAATACGGAAGATAGGGCAGAAGGCGCCGAATTGAAACCAACGCGTAAATAACTCGCGCATCACAGGTTGCTTCCAATCAGGAATGCCTTCGGGTGAAGTTCTGGATAAATAACCGCCGATATCAGAGGTCCAGTAAGGCGTGCCGGACGAGCAGGCATTTAAACCTTGCGGGATCTGATTTCGGAAAGATGACCAAGTGGTAGTAATGTCGGATGACCATAAGGTTGCTGCATTGCGTTGCTGGCCCGCAAATGCCTGTCGCACCAACAGGAAAATTCGCTTGCCATTAATGTCTCTGCGCCACTTGGCATACAAGCCTTCTGTGTGCATTAATGAATAACTGTTGAAATAGTCAATACCTTTCCCAGTATGAATATCAGCCGTCTTTCTATCATTCGGATCTGATACATCCGGCTCGCATTGGTCTACCCACCAGGCATCCCAGCCATATCTTTTAATTAAACTATCTCTTGCCTGATCCCAATACATTTCGCGGGCTGCCGGGTTGTGTGCATCGTAATAAGTATCGGGGGTATGGGTGATAATATTATTCCAGACCAACGGCGTCATATTACCCGCAGCTTTCAGCGCAGTAAAGTTGTTGGTGCCGCTGCCAAAGCAGGGCCAAATAGAGATCATTGCATGAAAGTTTTCTTTGTGCAACTGGTCAACCATCGCCTTCGGATTTGGATAAGCAGTAGGATACATTACATGCGAACCGATAGGCAGAGGATACCAGTAATACCAATCCTGCACAATGGCATCTACAGGTATATGCGCTGCACGATAAGCCGCTGCCGGCGCTAAAACTTCTTCCTGTGTTTTATACCTGTCCTGAGATTGAAACAAACCAAACGCCCACTTCGGATACATCGGCGCTTTGCCCGTTATATTTCGGTATGAGTTAATAATCTGGTCGAAAGAAGGACCGTAAAAGAAATAGTAATCTACCATTTTGCCGCTCTCGGAAACATAAGTAAACTGCGTGTTATTCTTCTCTGCGCCATACCATTTTGATTCGGCATAATTATCCCACAGCAAACCATAGCCCCTGGTGGACAGCAATACAGGAATAGCACCTGTGAGGTATTTAATGGCCATATCCTGGTTGCGACCTTTGTAGTTAATAGATAATGAATCTTCGGGGTGGCAACCTAATCCGTATAAACCTTCCGCATCCGGCGATTGAAATGTAGTAGCACAGCTATAGGTTTTAATACCGGCTATCGTGGTGTCGCGCATTACTTTATTGTTTTCATCGCCTTCAGCAAGAATAACATTGTCATTCAAATCAGTGTAAGTAATACTTCCTGTTGTTTTATTTACCAGTACTTTCATTTTCGCAGTTGTGATAATAACATTGTTATTCTTCTCTGCTACCATAAAGCGTTTTGCATACGCATTGATGGGTAGTACTACCAACGATTTTTTGCCTTCAATAGAAGGTAAGCTGGTGTATTTTATCTCCGCAATATCATCTGCCGGCAAATAAATATTCATCGCGCCTTGCTGTAGTTTAAAGGAGGCGCCATACTCGGTTTTATGAAATGAAAGAACTTGTGCAGTTGTAAAAAAAGGCAACAGAAAAAAAGGAGAAAGCAGGCATAACAGCCGGTTGGCTTTTTTGTTGAAATTGTTCATAATGCAAGTATAATAGAAATGAATACGGTTATAAAAGTAAGATAGAAGAAATGCCAATCTTTCTTTGTAAATTTTTTTATAAGAACAGATAAAATACCATCATTCACTTACACTACAAAAGCTTTCATCTTCTTCTTTTTTAGCTAAAAGAAGAAGATGAAAGCTAATTATCAATTAAAAAATCAGGATGTAACCTGCGCTTCTTTTATTATAGAAACACATTTCTGCAGTAGCGAAACCAGCTTTGCAAAGCTGATGGGTTTGGAGAGATATTCGTCCATGCCGGCATTCAAACAATCTTCCTTGTCGCCCTGCAAGGCGTTTGCTGTAAGCGCTACAATCAGTGGCTGCGGGCCTTTTCGCTGGCGGATAATCTGGGTAACTTCTCTTCCGTCCATTTCGGGCATCTGCACGTCCATCAGAATAACATCATAGTTTTTTGTTTCCGTCATTTGCAGTACTTCAAGTCCTGTTTGCGCAATATCGGGGTGATAACCGATTTTGTTCAGGATGTGTGTTTGCACAAACTGGTTGGTAACATCATCTTCGGCCAGCAAAACGGAGAGCGGGTAATGCTCTGCCGTTTCAATTGCAAACTGTTGATGCCCTTGTTTTGTTTCTGTAGTAACAGGGTTGTTTTGTTTTTTTAACTGATTAAAAATATGAGATTGCAACGCCTGGCAGCGCACAGGCTTTGTAAGAACAGAGGCAAATAAATCAGGAAACTTTTTATGCGATTCGTCGTTCAAAGAAGCTAACAGCACAATCGGAATGTGCGGATATTGGCTGCGTATTTTTGTTGACATCTGGATGCCATTCATTTCGGGCATGTGCATGTCTGTAATAATGAGATCAAAATCTGAATGTTCTGTCAGCAGTGCAAACGCAGCTTTGGCCGAGTTTGCCAGATAAGGCACTTGCTGCCATTGCTCCAACTGGTTCTTTAAAATATTGAGATTGGTGGTATTGTCCTCTACCACAAGAATTTTCTTTTTGGTAATACTCGGCGATTGGTTATGCAGATAAGTGGGCGTGATTTGCCCGCTTGCCCGCGTGATGATTGTGAACGTAAACGTGGTTCCTTCACCAGCTTTGCTTTGAACGCTAATTTCGCCGCCCATTAGTTTCGCCAGTTTTTCTGAGATAACAAGACCTAAACCGGTGCCGCCATACTTACGTGTGGTAGAAGAATCTACCTGTGAAAAAGCTTTGAACAACCTTTCCAGTTTATTTGCCGGAATGCCAATGCCGGTATCTTTTACATCAAACGCCAGCTCAACGTTTCCGTTATCATACAGGTTCACCAACCGCACATTTACAAATATTTCACCCCGTTGTGTAAACTTAACGGCATTGCCCACCAGGTTCATTAATACTTGTCTCAAACGCAAACTGTCGCCTATAATCTGCGATGGCACTTTTGTATCTAACTGGTAAACCAAATCCAAACCTGTTTTTGCAGCTTTTGCCGAAAATACATCCAGCACTTCTTCAATGCAGGTGCGCAAATCAAAATCTGCTTCCTCCAGCTCTAAATTTTCTGATTCTATTTTTGAAAAATCGAGAATGTCGTTAATGGTTCTCAGCAGGTTTTCACCGCAATTGCGGATGATATCTGTAAAGCCGCGTTGTTCTGTATCTAATTCAGTAAGTTCAAGCAGGTCGGTTATTCCAATTACCCCATTCATCGGTGTGCGAATTTCGTGGCTCATGGTGGCAAGAAAAATACTTTTGGCTTTGTTTGCCTGCTCGGCTTCGGCGCGGGCTTTTTCGGCATCCAGTCTTGCCCTGCGTTCTTCTTCTGTTGACAAAACCAATTGCTGGGTACGTTCCTGCACTTGTTTTTCCAGCACCTTTTTCTGTGCCTTTACCGCGTTGATGCGATACAGGTAAAACCCGATGCAACTGCTTGCAATAGCCAATGCAATTAATAATTTAAACCACCACGTAAGCCAGAAAGGCGGCGTAACAATCAGGTTAATGCTTGCCATAGTTGACGACCATTTTCCTTCGTTGTCCAGTCCTTTTACCATAAACACATACTCGCCGGGATCAAGGTTGGTATAAGTGGCGGTATGCCGGGTTCCTGCATCGTTCCAGCTTTTATCAAAAGGGGTAAGCATGTAAGCATATTGCTTTTTTTGCGGGCTTGTATAGTTGAGCGAGGCAAAGCTGAAATTAATAACAGAGCTGCTATACGGGATGGTAATGGATTTTGTTTTCGTGATGTCTTGTTTTAACGGCGACGGGTCTTTGTCGTCTGCCGCAACGGGAACTGCTTTATTAAAAATTTCGAAGCCGGTAAGCAGCAATGGCGGGTTGAAAGGGGATGGTTTTATGTCTGCTGGGTGGAATACATTAAAACCATTGTTGCCACCAAAATACATGTTTCCCAAATGATCTTTGTAGTAAGCCTTCTCTTTAAATTCATCGCCCTGCAAACCATCTACAACATCGAAACTGGTAAACTTTTTTGTAGTAAGATCAAGTTTTGAAATGCCACGGCTGCTGCTTATCCACAGGTTGTTTTTATCAGGCAAAATTCCAAATACATTATTTGACGGCAACCCGTCTGCCGTTGTATAGTTTGTAAATCTGCCCGTTTTTATGTTTAAAAACGATAAGCCATTCATTGTGCTGAACCACAGGTTTTTGTTTCCGTCTTCATAAACAACGTCAACATTATTGCTGGCAATGCTGTTCTTTGTATTGCTGTGCAAATAATGACTGAAGATTTTTGTTCTTTTATTGAAACAATTTAATCCCTTACCATCTGTGCCAATCCACAAATTGCCTTGGCTGTCTTCGGTAATGGAGTTGATTTTGTTGCTGCTGATGCTGTTTGCATCTTTTGAATTATAATGATAAGAAGTAAAGGAATTATTTGCCGGGTTATATAAATTCAAGCCGCCGCCATAAGTTCCAATCCAAATATTTTTTTCCTTGTCTTCCAATATAAACGTTGGGTCGTTACTGCTTACACTGTTGCTGTCTTTATCATCATGTTTAAATTGCCTGAAGCTGTTTTTGCTTTCATTATATACACTAATTCCCTGTCCCACCGTACCAATCCACAAATTGTCATCACTATCCTCGCATAAGCTTAATATATAGTTGCCGGCAATGCTGTTTGCGTTTCCTTCCTGGTGCAGATAATGGGTAAAGCTGCCTGTTTGGGGGTCAAACAAATTTAAGCCGCCGCCATCTGTGCCAATCCACATTTTATGTCTCCGGTCTTCGTAAATGTAAAGCACAAAGTTGTTGCTCAGGCTATTGGGCAGCGATGTGTGTTTGTAATGTGTAAACTTAGTATCAGCATTGGAAAAATCTACGCCTCCGTTAAACGTGCCCACCCACATATTTCCTTTCGTATCGCGGCAAATAGAATAAATTGAATTGCTGCTGATACTTGTCTCGTTAGGCTCATCATGTATATAATTGGTAAAAGTTTTTGTTTCGGCATTGTAGACAGATAAGCCACCGTTTTCGGTGCCTATCCAAATGTTGTGATCCTTGTCTTCGCCTAACGCGTGTACGCGATTATTTACTAAGCTGTTGTTGTTGCGGGTATCATGTTGATAGCGGATAAATTTGCCTGTGTTTCTAATAAACAGGTTACAGCCGCCGCTACTTGTCCCTATCCACAAACGATGTTTGCTATCTTCGAAAATGGTGTACACAAAATTATCGCTAAGCGAAGTGCTGTCTTTTTCGTTGTGCAGAAAACGGGTAAACGTTTTGGCAGAAGGGTTAAATAGATTCAGCCCGCCGTTTACCGTACCAATCCATAAGTTGTGCTCGCTATCCTGTACAATTGTCTTTATAAAATCATCGCTTACACTGGCGACATTATTCTTCTGATTCCGGTAATGAACAAACTGGCCTGTCTTTATATTCAGCATGTTCAAACCCGCATCTTCTGTGCCTGCCCAAATATTTCCCTCTTTATCTTCCGCTACTGCATTAACGAAATTGCTGGACAGGCTTCCCTTGTTCGAGAGATCATTTTTATAAGAAGTAAACCTGTTTGTAAGAATGTTATACCGGCACAAACCATCGCCCCAGGTTGCTATCCAGATATTGCCATCACGGCTTTCTATGATGTTTGAAATAAAATTTCCGCTGATCGAATTTTTATCTTTCGGATCATTTTTATACACGGTGAAATTATAGCCATCGTACCTGTTTAAACCTTCGCGGGTACCAAACCACATAAAGCCTCTGCTATCCTGCAAAATGCATAATACATTGCTTTGCGATAAGCCTTCATTTGTTTGAAAGTGGCTAAACTGAAGTTGTTTTTTTTGTGCAGATACCATTGCCGGAAACACCAGCAGGAGGAAAAGCAAACGATGGATATTCATACGATTATTGGATTGTTTTTATAACCTTTACTTTGCGTGCGGCTTATAGGATCAGTCTCATTTTATGTTTATTTGAATCGCCATGCGTATTAGAATAACTGCTGGTAGGCAGATCAGCCTTGATAAAATATTAAACTTACTTGTAGGTGGTGTGTTCATGATATAGACACTGCTTTTGCAAACAACCATGAACCGAACAAGAAAATCAGAAAACCAGAAGCTGAATTTTTCTCTTCTTGCGAATGACGTTGGACGATTTTTTTCAATTCAAAGTCAAACGTAGTGCATTTTATCAGCAATCTACAAGTTTTACGCAGCTGTTAAAAGCCATCCGGAGAAATTAAAATTTTTTAAACCGGAATGGCTATTGCAAAGCGAGGTAATGGCATCTTTTTTCAATACAATTTTAATGGTAAATTAATCACTCATAACCGGCTTGCACAAGCAAACTGCAACACTTCTTTCATGCTTTTTACCTGGTTGAAATTAGCAGGCTCTATCTGCCCGTGCGCTCATATAGCATGATAGAAATTCTGATAATCACGCATGCCAATATTCAATACTGGAAATATCATGACCGTAAGCAAATATTTATCACACAATATTTCAGCTTACAATGGGTGCTATAGACGGCTTCGTGGTAAAAGGTACTTAAGCAGGAACTGAAAAGGCAACAAAAAAAGAAATGGATAATAGGCACTTTACTTTGTTGTACCCGTTTCTATTGCACGAATAGGTGTAAGGCATACAACATTATCGCTCTAAGTTTTTTCGGTATTGTTCAGGCGATACTCCTGTTTTTTCTTTGAATAATTTGGAGAAGTAAAAAGCAGATTCAAAGCTAAGGATGAAGGCAATTTCTTTGATGGTTTTCGTTTTGTCTGTCAGCAACAGCTTCGCTTTTTCTATTTTCAGTTGTAGCAAATACTGGTTGGGTGCAATGCCGGTGTAGCTCTTAAACGCTTTGCGAAACCAGGCATAGCTTACATTCAGTTGTTCGGCCACGCGTTCCATAGAAATATGTTCGTCAATACTGGTTCTGAAAATGACCCTGGCTTTATTAATAATGCATTCGGTATTGTCTTCCGGCTGAAAACTGCGCTGTTTGGTAAGCGAGTAAATTTGCCCCAGCAGGTGCAATACCATACCCGACACAAATGGCTGATAGCCCGTTTTTTCCTCTATTGTTTTTTCTATGATCTGGGTAAACAGATGAATCACGTTGTCATGGATGCCGATAGTCAGAAGTGCATTTTGCCGGGCTATAAAATGCTGATGAACCAGGTTCTCAATGATCGTTCCTTTACAGCCTACCCAATATTCATCCCAGCCGGTTTGCTCGTTTGGTTTAAAGCGGTGCCACTCGCCCGGAAACAATAAAAGTACGGTGCCTTCTTTCACAACCGTTTTTTCGCAACTGGCAGACTCAAAAATGCCATCACCTTTTGATATATAAATGATCTGAAACTCATCCAGCATCCTGCCCCGGTGCCAGTTGAAATAATGATGGGCAGGATGTTCTTTCGATGGATATACCTGTGCCTTACATATTCTGTTGCAGCCTGCATTTAGTACATACAATCCCCAGCTTTCATCTTCAAAACTGGTAGGCAGGTATTTATAATAGTTCATCATGGCAGGAAGCAATAATATCAAAAAGTATAATTGAAATATCAGTTTATCTATTTACAAAGGCGCGAAAGTAAAAGAGATTTGTATTTCATTTAACGATGCTGTATGAAAACTCAAACTGCTTTTGATTATGTATCATCTTACCCAATTATTTTTTAAGACGGTTAAATGCGTCATCCTGCTGCTTGTATGCGTATTTATAGTATCGCAACAGGCAGCCGCTCAAGCAAAAATCATCACTGTCACGGTGAGAAACAACGACAGCGCAGGTAAGCCTTTGCTAAGCGCCGGTATTCAGGTTAGATAACCAAGAAAGGTACATTGATTGATTCGTTTTTTACTATAGAACTCCCGAAAATATTATAAGTGAACTGATTACAATAGTAGCTGCTGCCAAAAATTTTCATTAAATACTAATAAAAAATTGCCTGCCATGGAAATGCAATTCTCTGCTTCATTGAAGCAAGCGAGATTCCTTTTTGTCTTGTTTTTTCTTTTATCATCATTTTCCGTTTTTGCTCAGAACTCAGTAACGGGTAAAGTGTATGCAGGCGGAGATACCGCACTCCCGAATGTATCAGTTATTGTAAAAGGTTCAAATGTGGGCACTGTTACAGATGCAACAGGTTCATTCACCATTAAAGCGCCATCCAGCGGAGTGCTGGTGTTCAGCTACACCGGCTTTGCCAACCAGGAAATAGCCGTCAACAATCAGTCTTCGCTCGTGGTACAAATGGTTCGTCAGGAGGGCGCGCTTGGCGAAGTGATAGTGGTGGCTTATGGCAACACCACCCGCAAAACCAATACAGGCTCTATACAAACTTTAAATCTGAAAGAAACCGAAGACTTGCCGGTAGCGCAGATTACACAGAAACTGCAGGGCAAGCTTGCGGGTGTGCAGATCAACCAGGTATCCGGCGATCCGGGCGCAGGTATGCAGATTCGTGTGAGAGGCTCGGCTTCCATCTCAACCGGCTCAGGCCCTTTGTATGTGGTTGACGGAATTCCTATCGTGGGCGACATTAGTAACCTCAATCCTGACGAGATCGAAACCATTACGGTTCTGAAAGATGCCGCTTCCACTTCTTTGTATGGTTCAAGAGCGGCTTTCGGCGTCGTGATCGTAACCACGAAAACAGCAAAGTCAGGTGCAACCAATGTGGGTGTGAATACATACACAGGCTTTCAGAAAGTGCCGCAGAGAGGCAGACCTGATATGATGAACGGAACGGAATGGGCGCAGTTTAAAAAAGAATATTATGAAGATCTTGGCCAGCCGGTACCAGAACCCTTGCAGAACCCTGCTCAATATGGCGAAGGTTATAATTGGTACGATGCTATGCTGCGCACGGCGCCGCTAAGCAATTACAGTGTTTCGTTAAGTACCAATAAAGATAAATTCAGCAATACGGTAGTTGCTGGTTATTTTAAACAGGAAGGCGTGTTGTTAAATTCAGATTACAACCGCTATACCATACGCAACAATTCCATCCTCCGGATTAAAGACAATATCAGGGCTGGCTTCGATGTTGCCCCCACTTACATTACGAACAATGCACCCGCCACCAACGGGCTTTTTTATGGCGGCGGCGGTCTGCTGAACAATGCCTTGTTAACGCCACCTGTCCTGAATTATAGAAATGAGGATGGCTCTTACCCGGTATCCGTAACCAAAGATGGTGTTACAACATTTCCGACGCCAAACTGGGTACGGTCGATACAGGATATTACCAGCCATACCAATGCGTTCCGGCTGTTGACCAATGCTTATCTTGAATACGAACCGGTAAAGAAATTAATTATCAGGTCAAGTGTCGGAATTGATTACGGGCAATCAGACTATAAGAATTTTCAGCCCTCTACGGCATCGCGGGGATTTGCTTCCACGCCCAGCCAGTTGAATGCCGGACTGTATCAGAATACCAACAAGTTCGGTTCCTGGCTGTCTGAAACAACGGCCTCTTATGCAAAGCAATTCGGCAACCACAGTTTCGATGTGCTTGCTGGTTATACAACTCAGAAGTTCAGAGGTGATTTTACTGCGATCAGCGGTTACAACTATACCGACGACAGGGTACAGACCATTGATGCCGCCTTAGTTAAAAATCCATCTACCTCAGACATTCAGCAATGGAGCCTGATCTCGTACATTGCGAGAGCCAGCTACAACTATAAAAGCAAGTACCTGTTTGGTGCCTCCATCCGCCGTGATGGTTCATCAAGGTTTGGCGTCAACAACCGCTTTGGTAACTTTCCTTCCGTTTCCCTCGGCTGGGTTGCCAGCGATGAATCTTTTCTTCGTTCAGTAAAATGGTTATCTCTGTTGAAGGTAAGGGGCAGCTATGGAATAATCGGCAATAATAATATTGGTAACTATACACAGAGCGCAATTGTATCTACAGGTATCAATACGGCGTTTGGTTCCACTACGCAAAGCGGTACTGCTATTACAAGTTTGGGCAATGCAGATTTAGGCTGGGAAAAAACAAAAGAGCTGGACCTTGGCGTTGATATCAGCCTGTTCAAAGGCAGGGTAAATATTACCTATGATTATTATAACAAGAGAACGTCCAACCTGTTGTACTCTCTTTCGGTGCCTGCCGAATCTGGCTTTTCTTCCTTTACCGGCAATGTAGGAGAAATTAAATTCTGGGGGCATGAATTCGCGGTTACGACAGACAATTTTGTCGGCGCGTTCAAATGGAGCACCAACTTCAATATTGCTTTCAGCGACAATAAGGTGCTGGCTTTGTCCGGTTTAACAGATACGCTGTTTTCCTATCTCGGTCCTGCGCAAACCATAACTGCAGTGGGTGGCAGAATCGGGCAGTTCTGGGGTTTGATACAGGAAGGTGTCTATGTAGATCAGGCCGATTTTGATAAGTCTCCCAAAAGTGTCAATTCAGAGGTGGGTACCATTAAGTTTAAAGATATCAACGGCGATGGTGTAATCAAATTCGGCAGCAGCGAAGGAGACAGAACCGTCATCGGTAATCCCTTTCCAAAATTCATTTTCGGCATTACCAATAACTTCTCTTACCAGCATTTCGACCTGTCGGTTACCGCCTCCGGCTCGTATGGCAATAAGATTGCCCGCATGATGGATGAAGGAACCACGAACCTGGATGGTGTTTTTAACGTGCTGAAAGAAGTGAAAGACCGGTGGCGTTCACCGGAGAATCCCGGTGCCGGAAAGTATGGAAAAACAACGTCTTCCACTGCTGATGACAGAGCCCAGTTTCATACAAGATTTGTTCAGGACGGAAGTTACCTGACCATCAAAAACATCACGCTCGGTTATACCGTGCCATTCGCCAATAATAAAACGTTCAGAAGCCTGCGGCCTTATGCCAGCGTGCAACAGGCTTTTGTGTTTACAAAATACGACGGCGTAAACCCCGAGGTAAGCAACGATTACAACGGGAACAGTACGAGCTCTTTGCTACAGGGGCTTGACTTTTCATCCTATCCGGTTCCAAGAACATTTACGCTCGGTTTGAATGTTAATTTCCGTTAAACAAATTTTTTTAATTATTTAATTGATCTGATATGAAACTACGATTTGCAACAATAGCCATACTCATCCTTGTGATGACGTCCTGCAAAAAAAGCTTTCTTGACCTGCCATCACAAACAGCCCTCACAAGTGGTGTTTATTTTAAAACACAAAGCGATTTTCAGCAGGCAATAAATGCAGCCTATACACCGCTCCGCAGTATCTACGCAGGTTCGGGCGGCGCGTATGTGATGGGTGAAATGAGGTCGGACAATACCACGTATAAATACAATTCCAACGACCGCGGAACCGTTGCCCCCGAATACGTAAAAAACTTTAATGAAGACGCTAACAACAGTGTGCTTTCGCAAAAGTGGAACAATGATTATACGATCATAGCAAGAGCCAACCAGGTTCTAGCTCCCATTGATGATGTTGATTTTGACAATACCGTTAAAAACAATATCAAAGGGCAGGCATTCTTCCTGAGAGCGTTTGCTTATTTTGATCTTGCGCAATATTTCGGTGCGGTTCCGTTGCATGTAAAGCCTGCAGGAACGCTGTCAGAAACCGCATTGCCGCTTACCGGTGTTGATAGTATTTATTTGCAGGTGATTGCAGATGCTACCGAGGCTGCCTCCCTGTTGCCCGACAAGGCAACACAGGAAGCCGGACGTGCTACCTCCGGTGCCGCGCTTACCCTGCTTGGCAATGTGTACATCACGCAAAAGAACTGGGCGCTGGCAGAAAGTACTTTGAAACAGGTAACCGGTTATTCTCTTCTTTCAGATTATGCGGGCGTGTTTGACCCAACGAATAAAAACAACGCGGAATCCGTCTTTGAAGTGCAGTATAAGGAAGGTACTGAAGGATTGAACAGCTATTTCTTTTACACCTTCTTAGTGCAGCCTATATCAGCCGCAGAAGTATCAGCCGTAACAGGCATCCCGGAAAATGACCGTACAATAGAAGGCTTTAATATTCCCACGCCCGATATGATTGCTGCTTACGAAGATGGCGACCTGAGAAAAGATGCTTCCATCGGTTATATTACTGCCGGTGGTGTCAGCTATCCGTACATAAAAAAGTATAGTCATCCGCATGCCACTACCGGCAACACCAATGACAATTGGCCGGTGTATCGTTATTCCGAAGTATTGCTGTTTTTAGCGGAAGCATTGAATGAGCAAAATAAAACCGCTGATGCACTGACTTATCTGAACCAGGTACATGCCAGCCCGAGAACCGGCCTGAGCCCGGTAATCGTTTCTTCGCAGGCAGATTTGCGGGATGCTATTCTGCAGGAACGCAGAATTGAGCTGGCTTTTGAAAACAAGCGCTGGCTCGACTTGGTGCGCTCAGGTACAGCCGTAGCGGTAATGACAGCTTATGGCGCAAAGGTAAAAGCAAACCCGCAGGCTTATTATTTTCCACCGGGTATTGCGCCACAGCCTTCTTCATTCAACACTATTAATTTGTTGTTCCCCATTCCGCAAAGCGATGCGTCTCTGAATCCTTATTTTTAAGGGCATTGTGTAAATGAAAGTAGCAAAGCATAGAGTCGTGTTATCAAATGTATGATGAGTGTTTTTTGAAGTAAAAATTCAAAAGCAAAAAAGTGAAAGAGCAGCAACTTCTTTTTACAACCGGGACAAATTTTACTTTTTACTTTTCAACATCATCCATTTAGCAACATGACCAGACATAGGCTTCGATACAGGAAGCCTATGTCTGGTCATGCAGATAACATATCCGGAATTGAGATAGTTTATAAATTCAGCTTCATGGATATTGTAAAATCGAATCGCTTTTTTATTCTTTTGTCAATGCTCATTGTTGCCGCTTTCGCGTTTGCCGCACCGGCAACAATGCAGCCCGTGAACCTGCAATGCGAGTTGCGCAAAGAGCCGTTGGGGATTGATGTGATGAACCCAACCTTCAGTTACACCTTGTTGGCCGCTGACGATAAAAGCAGGGGATTGCGACAGACAGCGTATCAAATTCTGGTTGCGTCGTCGCCGGAATTATTGCAGAAAAATAATGGCGACCTGTGGAATTCCGACCAGGTAAAATCAGATCGAATGGCCTTCATCAGGTACGAAGGAAAGCCGTTGCTTTCCAACCAGAAATGTTATTGGAAAATACGCGTATGGGATCAGGATAATAATGTATGCGCCTACAGCAATATGGCTTCCTGGACGATGGGAATTATAGATAAAAAGGACTGGCAAGCCAAATGGATCAGCGCCGCTGGTGCCGATAAATATGCCTTGCCTTCTGTTGGTTACTTATCGCAAAGCACGGACAACAAAAACGATGTAAAATGGCTCCAGGTTGATTTAGGTACTTCGCAGCCTTTTTCAAAAATTGAGTTGTATCCGACTTTCTATAAAGACAGGGCCAGTTATGCTTTTCCCCTAAAAATGATTGTTACCACATCTGATGATCAGGCATTCAAAACATCGGATACTATTGCTGATCTAAGCAGCCATCCCATTCAGCAGCCGGGCTACAAACCGTTTACCATTGCTGCTGCTAATGCAAAGGGTAGATATGTGCGCATAACGGTTACCCAATTACCAAAAGTAAACGATCGCTTTGCCTATTCATTGCGCCAGGTAGAGATATGGTCAGCGGGAAAAAATATTGCTGCCGGCAAACCAGTAACCGCTTCGGACGGCGACGAAACTGATGGATTCAAAACAAGTAATCTGACAGACCGCGTACCTGATTACAGCACGTTTCCTAACTTTTCATCGCTGATGCTGCGAAAAGAATTTGCCGTAAAGCCAAAACTGGTTCGCGCCGTCATAAATATCACCGGCTTGTCGGAATATGAGCTTACCATCAATGGAAAAAAGATAGGCAACTACCTGTTCACGCCGGGCTGGACAGATTACAGGAAAACAGTGTTGTATGATACGTACGATGTGACCCAACAACTCGCAAGCGGCAATAACGCTATCGGGATATTGCTGGGCAACGGCATGTACAACATACAACCCGATACAGAGCGGTATGTAAAATTCATTACGACGTTTGGTCCTGTAAAAGCGAAAGCGCAACTGCGGTTAGAGTATTCCGATGGTTCCGTACAGCAAATCATGACTGATAAAACATGGCAGGCCGCACCGGGCCCCATCACTTATTCTAATCTTTATGGTGGCGAAGACTATGATGCCAATCTGGAGCCAAACGGGTGGAATAAAGCAGGCTTTTCCGGCAGCCAATGGACTGCTGCCATTGAGACGGATGGCCCGGGTGGCGAGCTAAAAGGCTTGTCTTATGCCGCGCCCTCCATTACAATGATTGATACCATCAAACCAGTATCGGTAAAGAAAATTTCCGACAGTTTATGGATTTATGATTTTGGTCAGAATGCTTCCATGATGCCTGATATTGCAGCAAGCGGAACAAAAGGCGCTTCCGTGCGTATGATTCCTTCCGAGTTGTTAGGAACAGATGGTTTGGCTGACCGCACTTCCGCCACGCAAAGTGGTGTGAGACCTGCCTGGTGGCAATACACGCTAAGTGGCAGCGGTACAGAGCAATGGTTCCCGAAATTCTTTTACCAGGGAGCGCGTTACCTGCAGGTAGAATTGCGTGCGGGTGCTGATGGCAGGCTGCCGGTAATCAGCCAGCTCAAAGATGTTATCGTGCATTCTTCATCGCAGCCGGTCGGTACCTTCGAAACATCGAATACACTGTTCAATAAAATATACAGCCTGGTGCGGTGGGCGCAGCGAAGTAATATGATGAGCCTGATGACCGATTGCCCGCATCGTGAAAAAATGGGCTGGCTGGAAGAAAACCAGTTGAACGGTCCTGCACTTCGCTACAATTTCGACATGTCGCTTCTGTGCCGCAAACTCATGAGCGATATAGCGGATACACAGCTTGACAATGGCTTTGTTCCCAATATTGCACCTGAATATTTTATAGCGGGTTCACCCGACCTTTCCAATGGTATGCGCAACTCGCCCGAATGGGGCAGCTCATTCATTATCGTTCCCTGGCAGCAATACCTGTTTGCAGGCGATATTTCTCTCCTTGAAAGATATTACGACAGGATGAAACGGTACGTCGGCTTCTTAACAGCGGAAGCTAAAAATGATATTGTATATACCGGTCTTGGCGACTGGTATGATATCGGTCCGCGTGAACCCTGGGGCTCGCAGCTTACCCCGGAAGCCTTTACAGCCACTGCCATTTATTTCTACGATAATGAAATTATGTATAAGGTAGCCAAGCTGTTGCACAAAAATGAAGACGCTGCTTTTTTTAAAACGGCTGCGGAGCGAATCAGAAAAGCATTCAATGAAAAGTTTTATCATCCAGAAACCGGTTTGTATGCTACCGCTTCGCAAACGACCTGTGCTATGCCTTTGTTCTTCAACCTGGTGGAACCACAGAATCGCGATAAGTTAACGAAGGCATTGGTGGATAGTATCCGTGCGCGCGACAATGGTTTTACTTCCGGCGAAGTAGGATACCGTTTTCTCCTGCGTGCGCTGGCAGAAGGCGGTCATTCTGATGTGGTGTTTGATATGAATAATCAAAGTGAGAAGCCCGGTTATGGCTACCAGATTAGAATGGGAGCTACAAGTCTGACCGAAAAATGGGATGCCGGTGTCGGCAACTTTGGCTCGCAAAATCATTTCATGTCAGGGCAAATTAATGAATGGTTTTTTCACGATCTGGTGGGCATTGATCCTGATGAAGCTGGTCCTGGGTTCAGGCAATTCATTATCAAACCTGCCATTCTAAAAGGGATGAGTTGGGTGAAAGGCTCTTATCATTCCATAAGCGGCGATATTGTTTGCAACTGGAAAAAGGAAGCAAATCAGGTAACGATGAAGATTACGGTTCCGCCAAATACAACGGCTATCATTTATATCCCGGCAAACTCAGTGAAGGAGATAAAGGAAAGCGGAAAAGCTGTATCAGGTAATAAGCAGTTTGAGTTTGTGCAGCAACAGGATGGTTATGTAGTTTATAAAGTTGGCTCAGGCAATTATACGTTTTCTTCCATAGCAGGTAACTAACGGAATATACTGCCTGTCAGTTATCAACAAAATATGACTGAAGCGGTCTGTGATATATAACTATGAAACATTTTGAAAAACGAATCGAATGGTTAATGGAACAAAGGCTTAGTCGTGTTGTATAACGGATCGTGCCGTATCATTGCTTCTGCTTTGACCAATTAAATAATTCCCATGAAAAGAGTGCTTGCGATTGATTTGTTTTTGCTGTTTGCGGTTACCACGAACGCGCAGTTGCAGATCGCAACAGCAATGTGCAACAACAAACTCAACCCGTTGGGGATAGACATCTCTGCCATCCGTTTCAGTTGGGAGTTGGTATCAAAACAAAACAACCAAATGCAAATGGCTTACCAGTTGGTAATGGCATCAAGCAGTGAAAAATTAAATAAAGACATATATGATGTTTACAATAGCGAAACGGTAAAAAGCGACGCCAGTATTATGGTTGCCTATAAAGGTAAAGCCTTGCAAACGGCGCAAACTTATTATTGGAAAGTGCGTGTGCGGGATAAGAACAACAAGCTTTCTGTATGGAGTGAAGCACAGCAATTTACTACCGCATTGAATGCAAACGAATGGGGAAATGCAAAATGGATTGCCTACGAAATATTGCCAGATTCAATGCTCGTAAAGCCGGAAGTAGAGGATGTTAATGGAACCGGCAACAAATGTTTACAACGCACCACAGTACCTTATTTCAGGAAAGAGTTTGTAGAAAAAAAGCAGGTAGCAAAAGCTTTGGCGTTTGTTACTGGCGTGGGTCAATACGAGATGGAAGTAAACGGCAAAAAAGTGGGTAGCGATTTCTTGTCTCCGGGCTGGACCTATTACGATAAGACGATTTTATACAACACCTATGATATAACCAGCTTATTGAAAAAAGGCAGTAACGCAGTTGGTATCATTGCAGGCAACGGGTTTTATAACATCAATAAAGAGCGCTATGTTAAGTTTCTGGTTGCCTTTGGCGCTCCTAAAGTTATCTGCAGAATTGTGATTCGCTATACCGACGGATCTACGACAAGTATTGAATCGGACGAGAGCTGGAAAACAACGCAATCACCCATTTATTACAGCAGCATTTATGGCGGCGAAGATTATGATGCGAACAAAGAACAGCGCGGCTGGAGCATGACAAACTTTGATGCTTCATCATGGAACAATGCTTTATTGATTACCTCTTCAACAGGAAAATTATTGCCGCAAACAGATTACCCGGTGCAGGCGATGGATACCATTAACCCCAAAAAAATACAGCAAGTTGGCGAAGGTTATTTGTATGATTTCGGGCAGAATGCATCGGGCATTGTATCCATAAAAGTAAAAGGTAAAAAAGGTGATACCATTCGCTTAACGCCGGGTGAATTAATTGATTCGGCAAACATGCCCAACCAGAACGCATCGGGCAAGCCTTATTATTTTACTTACATTTTAAAAGGCGATGGTGTTGAAACCTGGCAGCCGCGCTTTAGTTATTATGGCTTCCGCTATGTGTGGGTGCAAGGTGCTGCACCTGTTGATAAAGCAATAAACCATCAAACACAAGTGCTGCAAATCCTTTTTTTACATACCCGGAACAGCACATTTACAACAGGCAGTTTTCAATGCAGCAATCCATTGTTCAACCGGATTGATACGCTCATTAATTGGGCGATTAAAAGCAATTTGCAAAGCGTGGTAACCGATTGCCCGCATCGTGAAAAGCTGGGCTGGCTTGAGCAAACGTATCTCATGGGCAATTCCATTCAGTATAATTTCGACATACAATTGCTGTACGAGCAACTGGTGCACGACATGATGGACGCGCAAACAAAAGATGGTCTGGTGCCTGATATTGCGCCCGAACTCGTTGTATTTGGCGGCGGCTTTCGCGATTCGCCGGAATGGGGCAGTGCTGCTATTTTACTGCCGTGGATGTTATACAAATGGTACGGCGATGATGCCATCGTGCGTGATGCGTACCCGATGATGAAAAAGTACCTGGCTTACTTAGAAAGCAAATCTGACCATCATATTTTATCGCATGGTCTGGGAGACTGGTATGACTATGGTCCCGGCTTTCCCGGCGAAGCGCAACTGACACCAAAAGCGGTTACCGCAACCAGCATTTATTATTACGATGCAAGGCTGTTAAGCAACATGGCAAACCTATTGGGCTTTACAAAAGATGCCGCTGGTTTTGAGCAGCAGGCGGCGGCTATAAAAATAGCTTTCAACGATAAATTTTTTAATGCAAAAAACAACGTGTACTCAACCGGCAGCCAGACAGCAATGTCAATGCCTTATTGTGTTGGATTGGTGGAGGAAGGAAATAAAAAAGCCGTTATAAAAAATTTAGTGGACAGCATTTATGCGAATAACAAAGCGCTGACTGCAGGCGATGTCGGCTTTCATTTTTTAGTGCAGGCATTGGATGAAGGCGGTGCTTCACAACTGCTCTACGATATGAACAACCGCAATGATGTGGCCGGTTATGGTTACCAGTTAAAGAAAGGTGCAACCGCACTCACTGAGAGCTGGCAGGCATTGGCAGAAGTCAGCAACAATCATCTCATGCTTGGGCATATCATGGAATGGTTTTACAGCGGGCTTGCCGGCATTGCGCAGGAAGAAAATTCTATTGGGTATCAGCATATAAAAATCCGCCCGCAACCGGTAGGTGATATTATCTCTGCCAAAGGCAGTTTTCATTGTCCGTATGGATGGATAACAACAGATTGGAAGAAAGAGAACAAAAGCTTTTTACTTCACGTAACGATCCCGGTAAACACGACAGCCAATGTGTATTTGCCTGCAACATCTTCATCAAAAATATATAACAATGGTGTTGAGATACCGAATACAAATTTTGTTATAAAAGATAATACGGCTGTTATACAAATTGGTTCAGGTGAGTATAAATTTGAAGTAAAGAATAAATAGCAATTGAACCACAGAGACACGAAGATATAGAGGATCACAAAGAAAAAAACGCTGTGATGCTCTGTGAACTCCATGTCTTTGTGATTCAAAAATTTACGAAAGATTCGCCGCTTGTCGGTTCAGGTTTGTTAGGGCCGGTAAGCATTCTGCAAGCCGAATAGTTCTCGTCCTGACAGGAGTGTTGGCGCGAAGCCCTATCTTGTTTTTTTGTTGATTAAAAACGTTACGTCTGCAAAAGCTTTTTCCTGTAAAAAAATAAAGCCTGATAGCACCGGTTAACGCCATAAAAAATAGTATGGATACATCTTTAACGATTGGTTTGTTTGGCGTTGGCTTAGATGCTTACTGGCAGCAGTTTGATGGTTTGAAAACAAGGCTTGAAGGTTATTTGAAAATTGTTGAACAGAAATTATCTGCTTTTTATCCTTCAATAATCAATGCTGGTCTGGTTGATACAGTTGACAAGGCTTTTGCAACCGGTCATTTGTTTAAACAGAAAGAGGTTGACATTATTTTTCTTTACGCAACTACGTATGCGTTGTCGTCAACGGTATTGCCGGTAGTGCAACATGCAAAAGTGCCTGTTATTGTGTTGAACCTATCTCCCGAAGCAGCCATTGATTACGAAACTTTTAACGCAATGACCGACCGCACGGCAATGACAGGCGAATGGCTGGCATTTTGCTCTGCCTGCCCGATTCCCGAGATTGCCAATGTGTTTAGCAGAACCGGCATTTTGTTTCACCAGGTTACGGGTATGTTGCAGAACGATGAGGAATGCTGGAACGAAATTTCAGAATGGATAGAAGCCGCCAAAGTAAAGCACATCATGCAATACAACCGCTTGGGTTGTATGGGTCATTATTACAGTGGCATGTTGGATATTTACACAGACCTTACCCAGCAATATGCTTCTTTCGGCGGTCACATCGAGATGCTTGAAGTGGAAGAACTGGCATCATTACGCAAAGGAGTCTGCGAAGAGGCAATGCGGGAAAGGTTACAGCTATTCTACAACGTTTTTGATATACAGGAAGACTGCGCTGCAGAAGAATTAGAGAAAGCAGCCGTAACATCTGTTGCCTTAGACAAGCTGGTTGAGAAATACAAATTGGGTTCGCTTGCCTACTACTATAAAGGAACAGGAAATAAAGACAATGAAGAAGCGATTGCCTCCATCATACCCGGCAATTCATTGCTGACGGCAAGGGGTATTCCTGTTGCCGGCGAATATGAAATAAAAAATGCGCAGGCGATGAAAATTATGGACAGCTTTGGCGCAGGCGGCTCTTTCACGGAATATTATGCGATGGATTTTAAAGACGATGTGGTACTTATGGGACATGATGGTCCCGGACATATTGGTATTGCGGAAGGAAAAATAAAAATTCGCCCGCTTAAGCTGTACCACGGAAAAGTAGGCAAAGGTGTATCGGTTGAAATGAGTGTGAAGAATGGTGCGGTTACCTTGCTGAGCGTGGTTGAAAAGAAGGGAAAAGGATTACAGTTACAGGTGGCGCAGGGCGAATCGGTTGCTGGTCCTGTTTTACAGATGGGAAATACCAACAGCCGTTATCGCTTTTCCATTGACGCCCGAAAGTTCGTGAACGACTGGAACAGTCATGGTCCTGCACATCATTGCGCAGTTGGCATCGGGCATATCAGTTCGAAGATAGAAAAGCTGGGTAAGCTGCTCGGTATGGATGTCATAAAAGTGTGCTGATAAATTATCATCCGGACAAACAATAGGAAATGCATGTTTGATGCAGTTGATTTCTACAATCAGATTTTGCCATATTCGATAACACGATTGCTATGCAGATTATTCTCGGAATCATTTTTCACTTTATTGGCGGCTTTGCTTCAGGAAGTTTTTATGTGCCTTTTAAAAAAGTAAAAGGCTGGCATTGGGAGAATTACTGGCTCATCGGCGGCTTGTTTTCATGGCTTATTATTCCACCCATCGCTGCCTGGTTAACCATTCCCGATTTCACCGGGATCATTGCGCAAACATCGGCTGCAACGCTTGGCTGGACTTACTTTTGGGGTTTGCTCTGGGGTATTGGCGGCTTGACTTATGGGCTGGGTATGCGCTATCTTGGAATGAGTTTAGGCAACTCTGTATTGCTTGGTTTTACCTCGGTGTTTGGCGCACTCGTTCCTGCGCTTTATTACAACTTTCATCCTGAAGCGGGCAAGACAACATTCTATGATTTGATTACTACAACGTGGGGAAGAATTGTGTTAGCCGGAATCATCATTTGCCTGCTTGGCATTGTTATTTGCGGACGCGCCGGTGTACTGAAAGAGAAAGAATTATCTGACGAAAAAAAGAAAGAAAGCATCAAGGAATTCAACCTCCTAAAAGGATTGATTGTATGTACTATCTCGGGCATTTTAAGCGCCTGTTTTAACTATGGCATAGAAGCCGGGGCGCCCATGTCTGAGGCGGCAAATCAGTTGTGGAAGGCAACGCATCCGCAGGCGACAACCGAATTTTTATACCAGAACAATGTCATTTATATCCTGATTTTATGGGGCGGATTAACCACCAATTTTATCTGGTGTTTGTATTTGAATGCACGCAATAAAACGTTCGGCGATTACACTGATAAAACAACACCGCTCACAAGAAATTATTTTTTCGCGGCGCTGGCCGGCACCATCTGGTTCCTGCAATTTTTCTTTTATGGCATGGGCGAAAGTAAATTAGGCAATGGTGCCAGTAGCTGGATACTACACATGGCTTTCATTATACTTGTTGCTAACGCATGGGGCATTGCTTTACATGAATGGAAAGGGGTGAGTGGCAAGACGCAAACAACCATTGCCATTGGCATAGCAACCATTATTGCATCCGTAATTTTGGTAGGATATGGCAATGCACTAAAGTAAGCAAACGGCTTTTTTAGAAGGAGCTTACTTAGCATCAATTCAATTTCGCTCACCATCAAAGCAAGAGCTAAACTGTTGCTTTAATAACTAAGTTCGTCTTCTAACCTATAAATCGTCTTATAACAATGCCTGCTTCGGCTTTTATAAAAGGTAGTTCCGTTATCCCGCAGGTTCTTCTTTCGTTGGGCGAATAATCATACGCAAAGATTGGTCTTTGCTGAAGTAAGTTACCATCCAGTTGGTTAGTGTTTTAATGCGGTTACGCACATTAATAAGGTAAAGAACATGGATGAACAGCCACGCCAGCCAGGCAATAAAGCCTTTAAAATGAAGCTTGGGTTTTGGCAAATCAGCCACAGCTTTGTTGCGGCCAATAATGGCCATTGAACCTTTGTCAAAATACTTGAAAGGCTTAACCGGCTTGCCTTTTATCTCTGCGATAAAATTCTCTGCCAGGTGCTTGCCTTGTTGCAAAGCTACCTGTGCCACCTGCGGATGACCGCCTGGAAAACCAGGATCTGTCGTTTGCAAACAGGTATCGCCGATGGCATAAATGTTTGTTGTGTTTACTATTTTGTTATACGCGTCTACCAGCAGGCGCTTGCCGCGGCCGTAGTATTCTTTGGGCAAGCCTTCAAACACATGTGCCGTAACGCCGGCTGCCCATATCAATGTTTTGGTGGGTATAGATTCGCCGTTCGAAAGTATCACTGCATCGTTTACAAAATCATTTACATGCAGGTTTAGCTTCACAATAACACCCATGTCGGTAAGTGCTTTGTAAGTGTCTTCCTGAGAAGCTTTGCTCATTGGACCTAATAACGCATCACCACCATCCACAATAAAGATTTTAGATTTGTCAACGTTCTCTTTCAGTTCCGGATAGTCTTTATTGATAATAAACCTGCGCATTTCGGCAAACATCCCTGAAATTTCAACGCCTGTCGGTCCACCACCCGCAATAACGATGTTGCGATATTTCACTTTGTCTTCTTCGTCCGGCATTAACGTAGCCTGTTCCAGCAGTTGTAGCAGCTTGTTGCGCATAGTGATGGCATCGCTCAATGTCTTCATGGGGATAGCATTCTTTTCAATATTAGCCATCCCGAAATAATTGGTTTCGGTGCCGGTGGCAAATACAAGAACATCATACGTCAGCTCGCCATTATCCAGCATCACCTTGTTCTCTTCGGGCACAACTTTTAATAAAGTTGCCATGCGAAGCCTTACGTTTGGATAGCGGCGCAGCAACCTGCGAAATGGATAGCTGATGGCGGAAGGTTCTAAAAAGCCGGTTGCCACCTGGTAAAGAAGCGGCGGAAAAAAGTTGTAGTTGTTTCTATCTATCAGTGTAATGTCGAAGTTTGTATTCTTGCCTAATTTCTTAATTAAATTGGTGCCGGCAAATCCGCCGCCGACGATGACAATGTGCTTGCCCATAGATTGTGTTTGATAAAAGAAATGAATTGCGAATGTAGCGACCAATTATAATGCCGTTGTAGGTATGTGTTTTAAGTACGACAAACGAAATGTGATAATGAGAAGAAGACTACAGTAAACGGTAGCAAGACGATATTGCAATAATCTCGTTTTTGTTTTGCCTGTGTTTCGTCGGCTCGAGAGGTATGTTGGGTGTATTGCTTTTATTAAGATATTTCTTTAGCGTACAATCCAAAGCAGGATTGGCTTTTCGGAGGAATCAATCTTCTTTTCCAAAAATCCAAAAAACCGTTCCGACACCATTGGGCAACCATAACTATTTACAATCGGATCGGGATAAGTTTCTTCGTTGGGAACAGTGTAATAGCTATGCAGAACAATGTTTCTTTCACCTGCGTTTGAATTGCTGCTGTCTAATCCCTGCAGTTTATAAGCCGTTCCGTAATTACCCTTATACTTACTGCCAATTTTGTACTTGCCAAAAGAGGAACAGCCACAGCCTTTTTCGTTAGAAAACCGGGCTGTTTGCAGAAAAGAACGGTTGCAGCAGCCATGCGCTACGAGAGCAGATTGAACAATAGAATCTGCTTTTATATCAATGATGAAAAACCGTTTCGTGCCGCTGGGCAATGAGAGGTCTGCCAGGAAGAAAAAACGGTTGTTGTAATGATGAGCGCTGCACCATTGTTTGGCAGTTTCGGCATACGGCTGCACGCGCTTCCATCCGGTAACGTGGTGCGCGTCAGGTGAAACTGTTTCAAGAAGACTTGCAGTTTTATTTTCTCCGGGATGGCTATCGTTACAGGCAATGAACAGACAGAGAAACAGAACCGGGATTTTCACAAGCGTTTTAGCCTAAGATGAAAGAGAAGACAGATTCCACAGATGAGTACTTATTTTATTTTGTAGGAGGCAAACAGATGCGCGTAGGAAATAGTGCGATGAAACCCCAAGCTGTTACAATGAAGATGGGCGGCAGGCAGATGGCGCCGCGACGCGTTGCGATGTAAATGTGACACGTTGCGGAGAAGGCGCGATGCGGACTCGCAAAACCCCAACGCGTTTCCGCAAAGACCCGAGGCACATTTGCAGACCCTGCATTGTTTCATTAATAAAAAAAGGCGGCTGATGACAATATCAACCGCCTTTTTTACAGAGATACTCTTTATAATTTCTGGATTGAAATATTCCGGTACCACACTTCATTGCCATGATCCTGCAAAGCAATATGCCCTGACTTGAAGGTGCCGAAATCAGGCATGTTTTTGAACTTACTTCCGGCTACCAGCTTCTTCCAGTTGTCATCCCACAGCGTGGTAGAAAGCGTATGTGTGCCATTCAGGTAAAAGTCCAGTTTTCCATTGTCGCTCCTTACTTCTACTGCATTCCATTCGCCGGCAGGCTTTACAGTTTCCGGCGTGCTGGTAATTAAATCATACAAATCACCTGCCCGGTGCTTAATGATCTTTGCATCGGGATGACCATTGTTGTCCAGCACCTGCATTTCAAGCCCGGTGTTCCAGGTCTCTTTATATTTTGTAGTGTCCTCATGCGCAAACAAAATAATGCCACTGTTGCCATTCTTTGCAATCTTCCATTCCAGTTTCAAATCGAAATTTCCATATTCATCATTGGTAATGAGGTCGCCACCGCCTTCAGTTTGATAACCTTTATTTTCAACCGGCTTTAAATGGATGGCATTGCTGTCAACGCTCCATGCACTGCCCGGCTTGTCTTTGCCGTAGGTATGCCATCCGGCTAAGGTTTTGCCGTCGAACAAAACAGCCGCTTTTGTATCCTGCGGTGTAGCCATTGTGTCGGTGTTACCGCTTGTTGTATCGCGCGTGGTTTTGTCTGCTACCGCATTACTTCCACCTTCGCAGGAGGCGATGGCAAAAAGAAAAGCAGCCAAAGCTGCTTTGTGTATGATTTTCATGAATGATTATTTGGTTTTTAATAGTAAAACATATTTCACCATTTGTTCGGCGTCTGCTTCCGAAACTTGTGGATGCGGTGTCATTACAGCATTGTTGGTTTCCGAGCCCCAGTTGTGTGGTTCATTTGTTCCAACACCTGTAATGATGCGGTGCGCCAGGTAAGTAACAGCAGTATCAACGCCTGCATACTTGTTGGCCACATCCTGATACGCAGGACCCACTAATTTCTCGCTTACTTTATGACAAGTTAAACAATCGGAACCGCCTACCAGCGCCAGCCCTTTCTGATAATCCGGATTGGAACTGATGTCTCCGCCGGATGATGTAGAACTGTTGTCCGTAGAGTTGGTAGTGGTATCGGAACCGCCACCGTTAGAATTTCCGCCGCCACAGGCTGCAAATACGCAGGCAGCAGCTACAATAACCATGTATTTTTTCATATTCTGTTGGTTTGTTTCTAAACAATTTTTTGTCGGTTTATACACCTAAGCTCCAGCCATTGGCATATTCGCGTTTCACAAACTGGTTAGCATCATCAAAATTGGTGATCCTCATGTTATCACCGTCCCACAACAGCTTAATGTAGCGACCGGGATAATCAAACTCATCTGTTTTGCCCGACTGCAGCTTGCGGATGTTATAACTGCGGATAGCCAAATTACCCATCAATACAGATTCAGTCAAAGGTCCTGCCACATCGAAGCGCGAGCTTAAGTTATTTGCCTCTTTGCTGCCATAACCCTTCAGGCAGGCTTCCACCCACGCAGCATAATGCCCTTCAGCACTATTGGGAACTCTTGCTATCGTTTGCGGCACTTTGGTTTCCGCTGTTTTTGCAGTCGGTATCAACTGCGGATTTACACCATAAACACCACACATCATCTTGCCTTTGGTACCAACAAATAAAACACCATTATCGCCTTCACCGAGCAATTCGTTAGCGCCCAACTCATGCGGACGTTCCGGCAGAATGCCGCCATCCATCCAATGCAGCACTACATCTTTCTTTTTGTCTTTGCCTTTAAAGTTGAGAACAATATGCGAAGCTGTTGGACCCGAATCGGGATAGTAACCCGGTGTCCAGTTAGTAACATACCTATTGGCAACACTGCATTCGGCTGATTCAGGATAGCCTAATTCCAGTACCTGAAACGGTGGCGCAATGATATGGCAACCCATATCGCCCAAGGCGCCGGTGCCATAGTCCCACCAGCCACGCCAGTTGAACGGGATGAGATTTTCTACATAATCTTTTTTAGGGGCTGTGCCTTGCCATAAGTTCCAGTCTAAGCCCTTTGGCACTTCTGCTTTTTTATCCGACCAGGGAATACCTTGCGGCCAAACAGGGCGGTTGGTAAAGCACCAAACTTCTGTTACATCGCCAATAACGCCTGCTCTATACCAGTCTAATAGTTGTCTTACTCCATCGCCCGAAGCGCCCTGGTTGCCCATTTGCGAAACCACTTTATAACGTTTGGCAGACTGTGTAAGCATCCGGGTCTCGTAAATGTCGTGCGTCATTGGTTTTTGCACATACACATGCTTGCCCAACTGCATGGCAGCTATTGCTGCAACTGCATGGGTATGGTCGGGCGTTGATACTGATACCGCGTCAATGTTCTTCGCTTCCTTGTCGAGCAGCTCGCGGAAGTCCTTATAATATTTTGCTTTTGGAAATTTGGCAATGCTGCCGGCAGCCTGCCGGTCGTCTACATCGCAGAGATACGCGATGTTGGCTTTGCCACTGGCTGCAAAATGATTAATGTCGTCGGCGCCTTTACCGCCAACACCAATGCCAGCAATATTCAGCATATCACTTGGCGCCCTGAAGCCGGAGCCGCCCAGCACATGGCGAGGTACAATGTAAAGACCTGCTAAAGCGGTAGCCCCGTTTCTTAAAAAGTGGCGGCGTGATTTACTGACTCCGTTGTCCTGTTTTTGATTGTCTTCCATATATGTTCGTTAGATAATAAATGATAGCAATGATGCTGTTACAAAAAGAATGATTTTTTAGGAATGAAGAATCATTTTATAAAAATAAAATGGAGATGATTTTAGCCGATGCGCCTAAAAAAATGATAGAAAGAAAAGGTAAGGTTATTTTCTTTTGGTTGATGAAGACAAGTGGAGATAAGTGTTGTGCGATACAAGAGAAAATTATTTTATTCTGCCAATCCATTTTTTACCGCAAACATAACCAGACCAGCCGTATTTCGAACGCCCACTTTTTCAATCAACCTTGTGCGAATGCCTTCCACTGAGCGGGGGCTTAAGAAAATTTCCTTGCCAATTTCAGCGGCGGTTTTTTCTTCGCAAATCATCTTTAATACTTCCATCTCGCGTTCAGTCAGTTCTACATTTTGATTAAAGGAGGGCTTGAGATTGTTTTTCATTACGAGCTTCTTTAGGAGGGCTTTGTTTACCAGGTCGTTGAAGTAATAGCCGTTCTCAGAAATCGCGTAGATAGCTTTGATAATTTCCTTCGGCTCCGCATTCTTTAAAAGATAGCCATGCGCACCGTTTTCCATCAGGTGAATGATGAACTTGTCATTTTCATACATAGTGATGACAAGGATTTTGACATGATCCCATTTTTTGCGGATTTGCTTGGTAGCTTCCATGCCATCGAGCAGCGGCATGTTCAAATCCATGATGATAATATCGGGCTGTTGTTGCTGAAGTTTCTCTAACAGTTCTTCGCCGTTGTCGGCTTCTACAATTACATCCAGGTTTTCATCAGACTGAAAGCATAGCTTCAGTCCATCTCTGAATATTTTGAAATCGTCGGCAATGCCAATGGTGATCGGTTTCATGTGAGTGCATTTATGGGTATGTTTAATTGAATGGAGTTGCCATCATTGCTTTTTTCAAAGCTTATTTTTCCTTTTAACAGGATGATGCGGTTCTGAATGTTTTTCAAACCCAAGCCTTTGCTTTCGTAACGCAGCTTCTCAAATTCTTCCTGCGATAATCCGTTGCCATTGTAAGTGATTGTAAAATGTAAAATGCCGTCTTCTATTTTTGAAGTGATGTGCAGGTAAGTGCTTTTGCTATGCTTCATAATATTACCACAGAGCTCCTGCAGAATGCGATAAACAGTGATGTCGTTTTCCGGGTTTTTAGAACTGTATTGCTCGTCTAAGTCGGTGTTGATGTTGAGGGTTGCCGATTGCAGTTTATGCGTAAAGCTTTGCAGCGCTTCATTCAAGCCTAATTCTTTTAAAATGGCCGAATGCAGGTTGTGTGAGATGGAGCGTACTTTCTGGATGGACTCGTCCAGTAACTCTAATGATTTATGATACACGGCTTCTTCGTTTTTGGGAAGCTGTTCGGGATGCAGGTTGCTGAGATATAATTTAGTAGCAGAAAGCAATGCGCCTACTTCATCGTGTAACTCTTCTGCAATGCGGTGACGTTCGGTTTCTTCGCTGCGCACGGCGGCTTTGATGAGCTCGTTTTGCTGTGATTCTTTGAGATGAAGGAGGTTTTGGTGATAGAGAAATTTTTTGCGCTGGGCAGTGTTGAAAGCTAACAGGAATGAAATGATGAGCAACAGCATAACTGCGATGGCTATGGATACAAAGAAGGAGATGTTATTGCTTTGCGTGCTTAGCAGTACCATAGAATGCTTTTGCTATGAAAAAACAAAATACAATGTAAACGAGGTTGTGAATATCCCAAATGTTGACGGCATAATCTTTCGTTGTGTCCATTAAGGTTTTATAAAAAAGAAATATAGGAAAAGAAACTACCTCGTAAATAGCAAGACCGGTGACTATAAAGAGGCAGGCATCAAACTCGTAGGTTATTTCATCCGACCTCATTTTCCTTAAAAAATATAATAAGCAAAGCGCAATCAACACAATTCCCTCGACCGTAAAAGTTCGGGAACTGAAATCTTTGAACGGCTCTAAGTAAATAAAATTAAAGATGAAGAAAATAGCTGTGCCAACGATAATCAGGTAATGCCATACACGATTAAAAGGAATTTTGAGCATTTTGAAAAACCAGATGAAATAGTATAACCTCACGATAGAAAGAATGTTGTAAACGAAATTATTGTTGTTGTATAATTTGAAACCTGCCAGGTCAATAACAATATTTACAATCAAGGCAATATGGAAGTAAATAACAACAGGGAACAATGCGCCGCGTTCGCTTTTTTTTAAAATCAGAATCAGCATCGGGATCAGGGTTGCCCACACTTCCGAAAAATCGAGAATGGTTTGCATTTAAGTTTATTGCTTGGGTGGTATGGGATTAACGGAACCGATGCCTGCCAATGTTATCACATGATGAATTAATTCTTTTCGCTTATCGTCCGGTAACTTCTTAAAGAAGGTTGTATCTAAAGTGTAGGTTGAGTCTTTAAATTGAAAAGTAAAAGGTATGGGAATGGGATCGTAGATGACGTATGTTTTTTCTTCATCGGCCTCTTCGTCTTCGTTCATTTTCGGATAAATGTAGTAAGCCTGAACTTTTGGGTCTGGAGTAAAGCCAGGTGGAAATTTCCATTCCAGATTTCCCAAAATATAAGGAGTTGTCGGAACAAAGGGCCAATTCGGCACAGTCTTCAGATATCTGCTTACATTGGTGTATGGCTTGGTAAAGCCTACATACATGATTGGATAGAAAACTTTATCATCATCGGTTTTAAATTGTATAAATGCTTTCTTCTTGCCCGCCTGATTAGCCGGAGCTAAATCCAGAACGGTTTGCAAATCGGCTGGTGTCATAAAAGCCGCAGCAACCGTATGCTGACAATCATCTTTTTTATCCTTTCCTGCGTTGGTCGCTGTTGAAGTATCACTAACACCTCTTGCATCCGTTGACGTGTTGCAGCTACAGAATTGACAGGAAATAAAGCCAAAACTTACAGCGAAACAGAAGAACATCCATTTGGGTTTCATGTGAAATAATTTTTGAAAGTGATTAAACAATGTTTGATGAACAGTGAGTGTTTCATTGCAGAAAGAAATTAATGGTTTAGAAGAGCATGTCCCGGGCTGGCTGGTGGTATAGGATTTAATGACATGTAGTAGGGGGTTGCTGCTGTTGCAGAAGTGGTGATGTGGTAATAAAGATAAAATTTCTGTTCTCTTGCATCATAACCACGATCCGGAACCAAATAATACGGCGTGCCTGTAGTAGGATTAAAATCCCAATCAGATGAATTAGGCACCGATTTGAAACCATAACACCTGAGTTGCCTTGTAACGGTAATGTTGGTGTTCAGGGGCAAAGTCGAATTGTTATCGGTAAAAGTTCCTATGTTTTCGTAGCCTGTTATTGGTATGCTGGCGCTGTATCCGATTATGTTGGCCATGAGCGTGCCCGAAGAATAACTAATATTAATATCTATTGAATCGTAAGTCTGCAATACTGTTTTTAATGCAGCTCCTTGGATGCGGTAAATTTTGGCAGGAACCTGTGAAAAGCATTTCAGTGTAAGAAACAATACCAAAACGGCTAATGCGAATTTCATTTTCATCGTGCAATTTTAAAAGCTTAAAAAAACAGTGCCATTAACGGTTACAATAATTCGGCTGACTTCAGAAAACCCGGCTGCGCTGGAGGTATCGGGTTCGCTTTCACTACGCGTTCAGAGGATAAGTACGGTTGCTTTCTTACCGCAAGCTGTAAATACCAATCTCTTATCCCGTCGCCGGTATTAGTAAACATCTGTTTGTGTGCTGTTACATAAAATTGCTTACTCATTTCGGTAGAAGGCAACGTGAAATGCCGCGCCCTGCCCACCGATTGATAAATGGTTAGATTAAAAGATTCTGGCCCCGCTATAGTGTAAGTATTTGCAGGAATTTGCGGAACAACAGTAGTAATTTCTTCACTGTCGCTTTGACTTAATTTTCCAAAAAACTTAAGACGTGCCGGGCTGCTACTCACATCTAATGTAACCGTTATCAATTCATATTTATCAAGAATGTCTTTTAAGTCTTTTCCTTTTACCATCACGCCTTCAATGGTGATAGGGGTGTTTACTTTTTGTGAAAAGCCAACAGTGCTTTTACATAATAATGATGTTAAAATGAGAAGATAGAAAAAAACAATTTTCAGCTTCATAGTGTGTAAGTTTATAAAAGGTAAATAACACTCCTTAAGTAAAACCTTTTGAAAGTTCCGCATAGCGGAATGCCATTCTGAACTTTCAATATATTTTGTCGATAATGTAGGTAAACCTTATTGCGCAGATTTAGGAGGAATGGGGTTATTAAATGACCCGTCAGGAACTCTGGTCTTATCTATTGTCTCATTGAGATCCTTAAGTTTTGCACTTGATATCTTCCATAGCTGGCTGAATTTTATTTTGGATTCCTCTAAAATTTTGTTCAGAGGCTGCGTGTTGAATTCATACAGTATATCTTTTGTGGTGCTGTTAAAGTCAGGTAAAAGATAGTAAGGTAACGTTGGATTAATAGAAGTGCCGAAATTCCCGCTGTTATGGAACCAAAGACTACTCAAAGCATAATTATTTGTCGGAATGGGAATAGGTTGATTAGCATGATATACGCTAAAAAAGTTATTGGGTGCAGGTATTATATTTCTATGGTTGTCCCACAAATAAAAATCACCAGAAAAATCTTTTCCGTTAACTGTTTTAAACTTCAAAAACAAGGTCAATGGTTTAAAGTATGTACCGTTATCAGCGCCATCCAATAGTGCTTTTAAACTGGCGCCACTAACTTGTATTTGTAAAACTCTATTTTGAGCTATCGTTTTGTTCGCACTAAATAAACTTGCAAATAAAATTAAAACGACGAATAGGATATTCGCTTTCAGTTTCATAGCGGGTAAGTTTATAAAAGGTAAATAATACCCCTAAAGTAAAACCTTTTCCGAATCCTCCAAATTTTCCTGCGTATTTCTACGCAAATCCTTTCCCTGCGTACTTCTACGCAATTCTAAATACGCTTTAACCGCACTCCTACGCAACCTCTTTTTTGCGTGTTTCCTACCTTGACATCGGGGTCTGCGCATAGCCAATTTTGAGTCATCATTCAAACAAAAAGTCATGAAAACTCAAACACTGGCAAGCCTTCTTTTCACCTTCTTTATCCTGTTGTTTTCTACCCGTATTAATAGCCATGGCAACGTCACCGAACCTGCCCAGGCAGCATTTCAAAGCATACAGAGTATCACTGCAATCGCTACCAATAATACAACCGAAGCGCCTCATCAAATTGACTTCGTACTTACTGAACCTTATCATGGCGCACATGGTCATGGCAGTGACGACGATTCACATTTTCTTCATTTTCATTTCAGCCGCATCAGTAGAAACCGGAAATACTATCAGGCACGCATTATTACTTACAAGCTTATTCTTGTTATTGTTCATATCGTTTTACTAACCCTGCATTAATCATTAATAACAATTGCTCAATTTAGAAAAATGCCCGCTGATAGAAAATACACGTACAACCGCCGATTAAACACAATTCTAACTAATAGATTATCTTATCTATTTGACTTGCAGGGGAGGAAATTTATCAAAAGCCTCACTTACTAATCCAATCCATTCTTTTTTGAATCGCCTACTTTTGGCATCCCAAAAAAGTTTTTATGAGCCAACATGCATACGTATTTCCAGGTCAGGGCAGCCAGTTTTCAGGGATGGGCAAACTGCTTTACGACAGCAGCGAGAAAGCAAAAGAACTATTTGAACAGGCGAACGAGATTTTAGGTTTCCGCCTTTCCGATATTATGTTTACGGGCAGCGATGAAGATTTAAAACAAACCAATGTTACGCAGCCCGCCGTGTTCGTGCATTCGGTGATTGCTTATGCCATGCTGCCGGATACAAAACCTGATATGGTAGCCGGTCATTCTTTGGGTGAATTTTCGGCTTTGGTAGCCAACCAGACACTATCTTTTGAAGATGGCTTACGACTTGTGAGCATCCGCGCGAAAGCCATGCAGAAAGCCTGCGAACTTCGACCTTCTACCATGGCAGCCGTGCTGGCTATGGAAGATGGAAAAGTGGAAGCGATTTGTAATGGTATTGAAAGTGAAACCGGTGAAATTGTAGTAGCGGCGAATTACAACTGCCCCGGTCAGTTAGTCATCAGTGGTTCTATCAAAGGTGTGAATGAAGCCTGCGAAAAACTGAAGGCGGCTGGTGCCAAGCGTGCGCTGATATTACCCGTAGGCGGCGCTTTCCATAGCCCGTTTATGGAGCCTGCTAAAGAAGAACTGGCGGCTGCCATTGAAGCGGCTGCTTTTGCAACACCGGTTTGTCCGGTCTATCAAAATGTAACGGCTGCGCCTTCCGTTAGTGCAGATGAAATCAAAGGAAATCTGATTAATCAATTGACCGGCGCGGTGCGTTGGACGCAGAGTGTGCAGGCGATGATTCGTGATGGTGTAACCGTATTTACAGAAGTCGGTCCGGGTAAAGTATTGCAGGGATTGATTGCCAAAATTGATAAAGCGGTTACCGTTAACCAGGGATAAGAATCGGTAATATGAAGATAGCAATTGCAGCGGCTACACCGTTTGAAATAGTGGGAGAGAAGCTTCTTTCTGAAAAGCAAAACATTCAATTTTTATATACTGGCGTTGGTATCTTGTTATCGGCGGTAAGCCTTACGCAGTGTGTGTTTCAGCAGCAACCCGATTTGATTATTCAAGCGGGAGTGGGCGGTTGTTTTGATCGTTCCATTCGCTTGGGTGAAGTGGTGGCGGTAAACAAAGAATATATGGGTGATACAGGTGTTTGGGAAAGTGGGAAATGGAAAGATGTATTCGATATGAATTTGCAGCAACGCGATGCTGCACCGTTTGAGAATGCGGCATTGATGAATGAAAGTATTGACCGATGGAATGTTCTGTCTTTACCTAAAGTAACCAGTGTTACGGTTAATGAAATCAGCACTTCGGAAGAAGGGATAGAAAGGATGAAAATAAAATACAATGCTGAAGTAGAAAGCATGGAAGGTGCTTCGCTGCATTATGTTTGTCGCTTGTTCGGGGTTCCGTTTATACAAGTCAGAGGGATTTCGAATTACGTGGGTGAAAGGGATAAAAAACAATGGAAGATGAAGGAAGCAATTGAGAATCTGAATGAGGCGGTGGGGAAGATGATAGCGATGTTTTAATGTGATGTTACAGGTGGAATGTTACCATCATTAGCGTTGCGAAGCATTGTATGTTATGCAGTTAATGCTGCCAATGAGCAGTATGTATGTTAGCCTTATTCATCCACTACTCACAAGCATGCTTCTCCATTGTCCACAGATAGCTTCGTCCCTCGCAATGAGGGGTGCGGCAACTTGATCACATACAATTCTTTCTCTGTGTTACTTAATGTTTTCTGTGTCTTCGTGTTTTAAATACTCGCTTTGATAAAAGCTAAAATAATTTCCGAACGTTGAACGGAGATTCGTTTGTCTTTACTAAAAAAAGAGAAGAACAAATCTTCAATTGCAACAGGCGATCTATGGGAGTTGTAGACGCTGGTTGCCAAAAGAAAAAATAAAAAAGAAAGCAATGGAATTGAGTTTGGGTTTTAGCCCTTGTCCGAATGATACATTCATTTTTGATGCACTGGTGAATAAAAAAATTGATACCGGAGGTATTGATTTTACGGTGCAGTTGGAAGATGTGCAGACGCTGAACAATATGGCGCGAGGCAGTCAACTGGATGTGTCGAAGATTAGCTATGGCGTGCTGCCGCTGGTGTTGAACGAATACATGGTGCTGAACAGCGGCGGTGCATTGGGCAAGGGAGTCGGGCCGTTGCTAATCGCGAAAAAAGAGATACCGGATATACAGGAGAAAGATTTTCGCGTTGCGATTCCGGGCAATCATACTACGGCGCACATGCTGTTTTCGCTGGCGTTTCCACATATTTACCGCAAGAATTTTTTGGTGTTTAATCAAATAGAAAATGCGGTGCTGGACGGAATAGTTGATGCGGGTGTTATTATACATGAAAACCGGTTTACCTACATGCAGCGCGGGTTAGTGAAGCTGTTGGACTTGGGTGAGTATTGGGAAGAAAACACTGGTGTTGCCATCCCGCTCGGCGGCATTGTAATGCGGCGTTCTTTCGACAGAGAGTTAATTCAGCAGGTAAATGTTTTGATAAGGCAAAGTGTTGACTACGCGTTTACTCATCATCATGAACAACTGGCTCCATATGTGAAAGAACACTCGCAGGAAATGAGTGAAGAAGTAATGCGACAGCACATCGATTTATACGTGAACGAATATACGATTGCACTGGGCAGCAAAGGCAAGGCTGCTGTTGCAAAGCTGCTGGAAGTATATGATGCCATCAACCCGGTTGAGGCTTCGTACATGGAGCTGTTTGCAGATTGAATAAGGTAATTGTTCTTTAGGATTACACATTCAAAGCAACTCACTTCTTTGTCGCCGTACAGTAAGCTTTTATAGTCCGCTTACGGGCAAATTCATGTTCTACTGTTTAACAATGGTGTAAAGAATTGCTGGTAAACTTTTCTTGATGTTGAATGATTATAAGTTTTATTACCGCATTGTTTTACCCATTGAATATGCCAGCCGGTATTGGTTAGGAAGATTTCGTCTGCTGTCAATAGTTCGTCTATGGTTATACTTCCTTCCTCGCAGCTTATGTTTTCTTTTGCAAAAGAGGTTAACAGGTATCGCCTGGTAACGCCGGCTATGCAACCCTCTGATAACGCCGGTGTTTTTAACTTGTTTTCATTTATTATAAAGAGATTTGATGTTGCAGCTTCTGCAACTTTGTCAAAGCAATTTAAAATCAAAGCATCATCGTAACCTTTCTGTTTACTCCACAAGGCAGCCATGGCATACGGCAGGTAATTGTTGCTTTTAAGGTGAGAAAACGCATCCGATGTTTTGCGTGCTTCTTTGTAAATTCCTATTGATAAGCCTTGTTCATTGTAGAGAGGAAACGATGGCAATGAAGAACTTTGAATAATGTAATTAGGGTTATTATTATTGTCCTCATACAGACTGCCATCACCGCGAAAAATATTAATTCTGATGCGCGACAGCGATTGATGATTGTTTTTTATAGCCAGTTGTTGTATTTGTTGTAGCAAGTATTCTTTTGTAAAAGAATCCGGTTTATTAAACTGCATTATTTGTAAAGAAGAAAACAGCCGCTCAAAATGCAGACTTTCAAAAATGATTTTACCATTAATCATTTTCATGGTTTCAAAGAATCCGTCTCCGTAACGAAAGGAGCGGTTATTAGCAGAAATGAGAGGTTCATCCTGTGTACAAAAATTGCCGTTACAAATAAGATAATCAGTTTGCTTCATTCGTAATGTTGAAAATAATATTTTTCTGATTACTCCTATCTTTAATTTCTATGACGATTAGTGATATTATTCAAACACTCGAAGCTTATGCATCTCCTTCTTACCAGGAAAATTACGATAACGCCGGCTTGCTTACCGGCGATGCAGGCTGGCATTGCACCGGCGTCCTTTGTTCACTGGATGTTACAGAGGAAGTGGTGAAAGAAGCGTTGCAAAACGGGTGCAATCTCATCGTAGCACATCATCCTATAATCTTCGGAGGACTGAAAAAAATTACAGGTAAGAATTATGTAGAAAGAACCGTAATTGCGACTATCAAAAATGATGTTGCCATTTATGCTATTCACACCAATCTTGATAATGTTTTTAATGGTGTAAGCCGCCGGATGGCAGATGTTTTAGGGTTGATAAATACCAAAGTGTTAGAACCTAAAACTGGGTTGCTGAAAAAGCTTTACACGTATGTTCCGGTTGATGACGCTGAAAGCGTTCGCGCGGCTCTGTTCGCCGCAGGTGCAGGCAACATTGGTAACTATAGCGAGTGCAGCTTCAATGCGGAAGGCATCGGAACTTATAAAGGGGATGAGAACACATATCCTTATATCGGTGAAAGGGGAAAACGCGCTGAGACCCATGAGCTGAAGCTGGAAATCATTTTCGAAGCGCATCACCAGCCTGGAATAATAGCGGCTTTATTACAAGCTCATCCGTATGAAGAGGTAGCTTATGATATTGTGTCGTTAGATAACCGGTATCAAAATGTGGGCAGTGGGATAGTCGGTGAATTGGGAGAGGAAATGAGCGAGGAAGATTTTTTGCGAATGTTGTCGGCTGCTTTTCATTTACCCCTTATTAAACACACAAAACTGTTGCAGCGAAACGTTAAAAAAGTTGCGCTCTGCGGTGGCTCCGGTTTCTTCCTGCTGAAGAAAGCAATGGCTGAAAAAGCGGATGTTTATATTACTTCTGATATAAAATACCATGAATTTTTCGATGCAGACAATAAAATTTTGTTGGCAGACATCGGGCATTGGGAGAGCGAGCAGTTTACTATTGACTTGTTACATGATATTTTAAGCGCTAAATTTCATAGCTTTGCCATCCTCAAAATACAGGTGAGGACCAATCCCGTTTACTACTTTTTGTAAACAAAGATTATATCTTAAATATTAAATTGAAATATGCCCGCAGTTAAGGATTATTCTGTCGAAGAAAAATTGTCTTCGCTGATTAGATTACAGAAAATAGATTCCAAACTCGATCAGATCCAGATTTTGAAAGGCGAGCTTCCGATGGAAGTGAGCGACCTGGAAGATGAGATACAAGGTCTTACCAGCCGTAAAAATCGCATTGAAGAAGAAATCAATGGCATCAATGATTTTGTAGAGCAAAAACGCAATGCAATAAAAGAAGCCGGCGAACTGGTAAAGAAATACGAAAAGCAAAGCGAGGCGGTAAAGAACAACCGTGAGTTTGAAGCCATCAATAAAGAAATTGAAATGCAGCAGCTCGAAGGCAAGCTGGCAGAAAAACACATCCGCGACGCGAATGAAGAACTGGCTGAGAAAGCCCGTAACCTAGAGAATGCAAACAAGCAGATTGAAAACAAAGATGTTTTACTGAACAACAAAAAAAGTGATCTGCAGAAGATTATCACTGAAACAGAAAAAGAAGAAACACACTATAACGACTTAGCTGAAGAAGCCCGCAAAGGCATGGATGAAAGACTGCTGTATTCCTACGACCGCATTCGCAAAAGCTATCGCAATGGACTGGCGGTGGTGCCGGTGGACCGCGATGCCTGCGGTGGTTGCTACAACGCGATTCCTCCGCAAAAACAAAGTGAGATCAAGCAGCGCAAAAAAGTAATGGTCTGCGAAAATTGTGGTCGTATCCTCGTGGACGATGATCTAAGCAACGCCGTTGAAATTGCTTAAAAAGAAAAAAATATAAACAACAAAGGGTGCGTTATTGCACCCTTTGTTGTTAGTAAGAAGGAAGCCAATGAGAAGTGTTTTTTGTTTACTGTTGTTGCTGTTGTGCTTCTGCGCTTTTGCAGAAACGACCTACGATTTCAACCCGGTGTGCAGAGAAGCCTATCAAAACATTACCAGCCTGAAAATAGCTGCCGGTCAGCGTTTGGTGAATACCGCACGACAGCAAAACCCAAACAATCTGATACCGGACTTACTTCAGGGCTACATAGATTTTTTCGTTCTTTTCTTTAATGAAGACCCTGCGGAATACAAGATAAAGAAAGAAAATATTGAAGACCGGATAGACCGCTTAAAAGATGGAAATTCATCATCGCCCTATTACAATTATTGTCTCTCGGTTGCCTACCTGCAGAAAGCGATGATTGCTATTAAATTTAACGAGCGCTTCGCCGCTTTCCTGGCATTTAAAAAAGCTTTTGCTACGATTAAAGACAATAAGAAAGCTTATCCGAATTTTCTTCCGAACAATATGATTTATGCTCCAATGCAAGTAGTGGCAGGCGTAATACCGGACGGCTACAAAGGCATCGCCGGTGTGCTTGGTATCAAAGGTTCGGTGAACAATGGAATGCAGCTGATGCGCAGTTTTGTAAGCAGTCCTCAACCCGATGCGCAGTTCTTTTTTAATGAAGCCGCTTTTTATTATTGCTATCTTTTGTTCTACGTCCAGAACCAACCCGCCGAAGCTTTTGCTTTCATCAAACAAAGAAATCTTGATGTGGTAAACAATCATTTGTTTGCTTATATGACGGCAAATCTTGCACTTAACAACAAGCAGGCAGAATATGCCAGAAAAATCATTCTCGGGCGTAACCCTTCTTCCGAATATCTTTCTATTCCCATGTGGAATTATGAGATGGCTTTTATTCAGCTCGACCACTTGGAACTGGCAGAAGCTGCCGCTGGTTTTGAAACCTTCTTGCGCACTTTCAAAGGTGGCTTTTATGTAAAAGATGCGTATCAGAAGCTAAGCTGGTGCTATTATTTGCAAGGCAATAAAATGGCGGCGGACGGAGCAAGACAATTATTGCTGAAGAAGGGAAACACCATTTCCGATGCCGATAAACAGGCGCAGCGCGAAGTGAAAAAGGGTCATTATCCCAATCCCCTGTTATTAAAGGCTCGTTTACTGAATGACGGCGGCTATCATAAAGAAGCCATGTCTTTGTTGTTTGGCAAAACATCAGCAGATTTTGCAACACCCGAAGAGAAGCTGGAATTCAATTATCGCGCAGCTCGCATTTATGATGACCTGGGCAAGGATAGTCAAGCCATTGAAGCCTATAAAGTAACGATTGTGCTGGGCCAAAACAGTACGGAATATTTTGCATCGCGGGCGGCATTACAGGCAGGCGCTATTTATGAAAAAAGGGGCGATAAACAGCAGGCGATTCATTACTATCAAATGTGTCTCGACATGGACGACCACGATTATAAAGATTCTATTGATCAAAAGGCAAAAGCAGGCCTGGCAAGGTGTAAAGGCGAATAAACGAACTAAGTAAGCTTTGTGTAATATTCAATGTACTTATTCGCTATTCAATCCCTTATAGCTTACCTTTAGCACCGTTTTTTACACTATATCATGAAAGCAAAAAGTATATTAGAACTCATTGGCAATACGCCGCATGTTCAGGTTACCAAATTATTTCCCGGCACAATAGAAGTGTGGACGAAGCTGGAACGCGCCAACCCCGGCGGCAGCATCAAAGACCGCATCGCTCTGGCGATGGTGGAAGATGCCGAGCGGAAAGGCTTGCTTTCCAAAGACAGCACTATCATTGAGCCGACGTCCGGCAACACAGGTATTGGTCTTGCCCTCGTAGCAGCCGTAAAAGGTTATAAGCTGATTCTTGTCATGCCCGAAAGCATGAGCGTGGAGAGAAGAAAACTGATGAGTGCTTACGGTGCCACTTTCGAGTTAACACCACGCGAGAAAGGTATGAAAGGCGCTATCGAGAGGGCAAAAGAAATGGTTGCCTCCACGCCCGGCGCCTGGATGCCGCAGCAGTTTGATAATCCTGCTAACGTTGACGTTCATATTAAAACAACAGCCGAAGAAATACTGAAAGATTTTCCGGAAGGTTTTGATTATCTCATCACCGGCGTGGGTACCGGTGGTCATATTACAGGTGTTGGCAAGGTATTGAAACAGCACTTTCCCAATCTCAAGATTTTTGCGGTAGAGCCGGAGTTGTCACCTGTTATCAGTGGCGGCGCACCGGGACCACATCCTATTCAAGGCATCGGCGCGGGCTTTATTCCTTCTAACTTAGATACTTCGGTGTTAGATGGCGTGATTCAGGTTAATAAAGACGAATCGTTTAATTACACCAAACGTTCAGCTATGGAAGAAGGTGTTTTTGGAGGCATCTCCAGCGGTGCAACGCTGGCAGCACTGGCAAAGAAGCTGCCCGACATTAAAGAAGGTAGCCGCGTGCTGTTGTTCAATTACGATACCGGCGAAAGATACCTTAGCATAGAAGGCTTGTATTAACAGGGTTCGGGGTACGAGGTATAAGTTATTTTTGAAATTGTTCTACCTTATATCCCAGACATTATACCTCATAGCATTTTATTATGGAAAACGAAGCAACAGAAAAAGTACATTGTTTAATTATAGGTTCAGGACCTGCGGGTTACACGGCAGCTATTTATGCAGCTCGTGCTAACATGCGGCCGGTATTATACCAGGGCATACAACCTGGTGGTCAATTAACCATTACTACGGAAGTAGAAAACTATCCCGGCTATCCCGAAGGCATACAAGGGCCCGAAATGATGATTCATTTTGAAGCGCAGGCAAAGCGCATGGGTGCCGACATCCGCTATGGATTGGCTACCAAAGTTGATTTTAGTAATGGAGTACATAAAGTAGAAATTGATGACCATAAATGGATAGAAGCCGATGCAGTTATCATCTCTACCGGTGCCTCTGCAAAATGGTTGAATATTGAAAGCGAGCAGCGGCTGAATGGCTATGGCGTAAGCGCCTGCGCAGTGTGTGACGGCTTCTTCTTTCGCGGCAAGGAAGTGGCTATTGTTGGCGCCGGCGACACAGCCTGCGAAGAAGCGCTTTACTTGTCTAAACTCTGTTCAACCGTTCATATGATTGTGCGCAAAGGTGAGAACGGAATGCGCGCCAGTAAGGTGATGCAGGATCGCGTGAAAAGCACGGCGAACATTAAAATCTACTGGAACAGCGAAACAGACGAAGTGTTGGGTGAGAAGAAAGTGGATGGTGTTCGCATCAAAAATATCCAGACCGGCGAGTTGCAGACCGTTCCTGTCAGCGCTTTCTTTGTTGCCATCGGTCATCATCCCAACAGCGATATTTTTAAGGGCATCATTAATACCGATGAAGCGGGTTATATTCAAACCATTGCAGGCAGTTCAAGAACCAACGTAGAGGGCGTATTTGCCGCTGGCGATGTGCAGGATAAGATTTATCGCCAGGCCATCACAGCAGCAGGAAGCGGCTGCATGGCAGCGTTGGATGCGGAGCGCTACCTGGGTGAGAAGGGACTGATCTAAATAAAGGATTTATAAATATGTAAGCCTGCCTGGAACAAATCCTCGCGGGTTTATTTTTAACCTGCCTGTTCCAAAAAAGTGTAAACAAGGTTTGTTAGCTGTAAAACAACCTTGTTTTCGATCAAAACAACCTTGTTTTTACTTAAAACAACGTTGTTTATCACTCAAACAAGGTTGTTTTAGATAAAAGCAAAACTGTTTTGCAAAAAAGCGGTTTAAATAATGAACATACCGGCTTACCAATGTAGAAGGCTTTTCTATAAAGAGATCATATTTCTGAACAGAGAAACTTACTTTCAAAAATGCTTCCTGTTGTTATTGTGGAATAAACTGCGCAATGTTAGAAAAGATTGTAAAAAGGCTCTTAACCATTTTATAATACCTAATTGATAATTTTGAATATGAAATATGTTTTTCTCATTTCTATCGCCGCCATCACCTCTTTGCAATGTCGTTCGCAAACAACTTATTCTGCCACCCGGCTTTCTTCTAAAACAGTGCAGCGACTGGATAGTTTGATGAACAAAGCGGTGGATAGTAACTGGGTAGGCGGTGCGGTTGGCTATATTGTTCAAAATGGAAAAGTAGTATACAACAAAGCCGTTGGCTATGCCGATAACGCTGCCGGTAAAAAAATGCAAACCGATGCTATCTTTCGCATCGCTTCACAAACAAAAGCCATTACCAGCGTTGCTGTTATGATGCTGTATGATGAAGGCAAAATCGGGCTGAACGATCCTGTTTCGAAATATATTCCCGGCTTTGCCAACGCAAAAGTGGTGGATACTTATAGCGCGCAGGACACTACCTATACAACCGTTGCAGCCAGCCGGGAAGTTACCATCAAGGACTTGCTCACGCACACGTCTGGTATAGACTACGCCGGAATTGGGTCGGATAAAATGAAAGCTATTTATGCTAAAGCAAAGCTGACACCGGGCTTTGGCAGCGATACAATGATACTGGCAAACATGGCGAATTTATTAGCAACACAGCCCTTAGTGCATCAGCCCGGCGCAGCGTTTACTTACGGTTTAAATGTGGATGTATTAGGGCGCGTGGTTGAAATTGTATCCGGTATGCCATTAGATAAATTTTTCAGTACCCGCATCTTTCAGCCCTTAGGCATGAGTGACACTTATTTTTATTTGCCAAAAGAAAAACAAGGCCGGCTCTCAAAAGTTTATACAGCTGATAGTACCGGCAACCTGTTGGAAGTATCGGGCCAATTCAAACAGTTTTCCGATTATCCTTTGCTGGCGCATGGTATTTATTTCGCAGGTGGCGCTGGATTGAGTTCTACGGCTGCCGACTACGCTAAGTTTCTAACTATGATGTTGCAGGAGGGTGAATTTAAGGGGCAACAATTATTGAAAAGAAGCACCGTTGAACTGATGACTACCAACCAGATTGATACTCTGCACTTGGGCAACGACAAATTTGGATTAGGCTTCGAAATCAGTACGGCTGAAAACGAAAAACAAACCGGCATTTCTGAAGGCGCTTTTTCCTGGGGTGGTTATTTTGGCACTACGTATTGGGTTGACCCGAAACGCAACCTGATTGGCGAATTTTTGATACAGGGCGCCGGTTTGCCACATGGCGGTGTTGCCAACGATTTTAAGTTGCTGGTTTATAAAAAATAAGCTTCTGTTTGTGCAGTAAAAACATTTTTCATCATTCTACCTCATTTTAAATGATTACGATACAACTGCTGAACCTTTCGTTTTATTCGTATCATGGTATCTATGAAGCAGAAAAAAGTGTGGGCGGCGAATATGAAGTAACGGTTTCGGTAAGTCATCACGAAAAAACAAGTCCCGTTTTGCATATAAACGAAACGATAGATTATGTGTCTGTGTATGAGCTGCTCAAACAGCACATGCAAAAGCGGAGGCAGTTGTTAGAAACCATTGCTACCACGTTTGCAGAAGATGTGTTGGCACAATTTGCGGATGCAGAGGAAGTGAGTATTATTATTATCAAGAAGCATCCGCCATTGCCTTCGTTTCAGGGAAGTGTGGCGGTTCATTATTCAACAAAAAGATCACTTCAGAAAACACAGGAAGATAACTGAGGAAAGTAAGGACACGAGAAGGAGAAGCATAATTTTTGAAAAGACAAGAACGATAAGGAGAAATACAGTTTCTAAGAAGATGAAGACAATTGAGCGTATGAAGATGATTGAAAGAATAGTATTGGCTTGCATGATGACAGGTTTTTTACTCGCAAATGCTACAGCGCAAACAGCAGAGGAAGGCTTGCAAAAAGCAAATGCTTTGTACAAACAATTCAGAGAGGCAGATGCATTAGCGGCTTATAAAGAGGTAGTGAAGATAGATGCAAATAACATGACCGCTTTAGTAAAATGTGTAGAACTCAGTTCATCTTTGGGCAATAAACAGGCAGACAAAAGCGCCCGTGAAGCTTATTTTTTTGCAGCGAAAGAATATGCACATTTAGCACTGGCATCGAATGCAAAGAACGCAGATGCTTATTATGCGCAGGCATTGGCTTATGCAAATCTTTCTCAAACAGAAGAAGAAAACAAACAAGTGATAGAAGATGTAAAGCAGATCAAACTCAATGCTGATAAGGGGTTAGCTATTAATTCGGGTCATGCTTTGTTGAATTACATGGAAGGTAAATGGCATTATGAAATGCTGGATTTAAACTGGCTGAAAAAAGCGGCTCTAAAAACATTTTACGGCAAAGGCTTTCCTAAACCCGACATTGATTCGGCAGTTTTTTACATGGAAAAGTGTCGTTCATTAGAGCCGTATTTTGTGCAGAACTATTGGGATCTTGCCAAAGCTTACCAGCTTAATAAAAAGCCAACGATGGAAATGGAAGTGTTATCAAAAATGGTGAAGCTGCCCAACCGGACGGCAGATGATGCGGCTTTAAAGGCAGAAGGAAAAAAGCGGCTGCAGGCTTTAGAATAGCAAAAGAATAAATCGACGTCAGATGATTGACATTATAATAAAAAGGCTCACTTTTCTAAAGTGAGCCTTTTTATTATAACGTATGATATAGTTGAACTAATTAATCTTTTCAACCTGCATGTAATTCAACTCAACCGGCGTAGAACGTCCGAAAATTTTCACCGATACTTTCAGTTTTTTCTTTTCATCCGTAATCTCTTCAATCACACCGTTAAAGTCATTAAACGGACCTTCAATGATCTTGATGGTTTCACCAATGATGAAGGGTTCACTCAAAGTTGCACCTTGGTCGTTCATTTCATCTACTTTACCCAGCATCCTGATCACTTCGGCTTTGCGCAGCGATATAATATTTCCCTTGCTGCCTTTTCCATCCGTCAAAAAGTGCATTACATTGCTAAGGTTGCTGATGTAGAGAATCATGTCATCGTTCAGCTTGCCACTGGCCACTTCAAGAAACAAATAACCAGGGTAGTTATTTCTTTCCCGCATCACTTTCTTGCCGTTTTGAACCTTGTAAACTTTTTCTGTCGGTAAAAAAACCTGTTTTACAATATTATTCCAGTTGTTGCGGGAGATATCTTTATCAAGGTATTCTTTTACTTTTCTCTCCTTGCCGCTCACAACACGCAACGCATACCATTTAGAGTCGGATTCCTGCTGTTGCACTTCTGTTTCCTGTACCGGATTTTCCATATTCTTTAGGTTATTGGAACAAAGAGTAAATCAACTTCAGCAGCCAACTGCTTGCCAAGTCCATCAAGCCAACAATAGCCGTAATCACAGCTGTTGCCACTAGTACAATTACAGTAGATTGCTGCAACTGACTCCAGGTAGGCCAACTTACTTTATCAACCAGTTCGTGATAAGATTCTTTAAAATAAAGAGAGATTTTATTCACTGAAATAATTTGAAAATTTCAAAACTTGAATGTAGTAACGAAAGACTTATTTATCAAAATATCTCATTACCTCATTCTCAAATTGCACGGGTACTAGGATTCGAACCCAGATCGAAGGTTTTGGAGACCTCTATACTAACCGTTGTACGATACCCGTGTAAGAAAATCAGCTAATCAACCTCTGCTGATTAGCTGATTTTGTAAATATAAGAACTTCTTTCTTATTTGATAATCTCAGTAACCTGACCAGCACCTACGGTACGACCACCTTCGCGGATGGCGAACTTCAAGCCTTTCTCCATGGCGATGGGCTGAATCAGTTTTACAGTCAGACCGATGTTGTCACCCGGCATTACCATTTCTGTTCCTTCAGGTAACTGCACTTCACCGGTTACGTCGGTAGTACGGAAGTAAAACTGAGGACGGTAGTTATTAAAGAAAGGAGTGTGACGGCCGCCTTCTTCTTTGCTCAGTACATAAACTTCGCATTTGAATTCGGTGTGCGGCGTGATAGACTTCGGCTTCACGATAACCATACCGCGGCGAATATCTTTCTTTTCAATACCACGTAACAGCAAGCCAGCGTTATCACCAGCCTGACCTTCGTCCAATAATTTCTTAAACATCTCTACGCCGGTAACGACAGAAGACAATGGGTGCGGAATTAAACCAACGATTTCAACAGCTTCACCTACTTTCACAATACCGCGCTCAATTCGACCGGTAGCTACCGTGCCACGACCTGTAATAGAAAACACGTCTTCTACAGACATCAGGAACGGTTGGTCAATCGGACGGGGAGGTAAAGGAATATAAGAATCAACAGCATCCATCAGCTCTTCCACTTTCTTCACCCACTGTGCTTCACCCGCCAAAGCGCCGGTAGCAGAACCTTGAATGATTGGAGTATTGTCGCCATCAAAGCCGTTTTTGGAAAGGATTTCGCGGATTTCCATTTCTACCAGTTCCAGCAGTTCAGGATCATCCACCAAATCCACTTTATTCATAAATACCACCATGCGGGGTACACCCACTTGGCGGGCCAGTAGAATGTGCTCTCTGGTTTGCGGCATCGGACCATCGGTAGCAGCTACCACGAGGATAGCACCGTCCATCTGCGCTGCGCCGGTAATCATGTTCTTTACATAGTCAGCGTGACCCGGGCAATCTACGTGCGCATAGTGGCGGGCTACTGTTTCGTATTCTACGTGCGCTGTATTGATGGTGATACCACGCTCTTTTTCTTCGGGAGCGGCATCAATTTCATCATACTTTCTGGCTTGTGCCATACCCTTCTGCGAAAGAATCGTAGTGATGGCAGCGGTCAATGTGGTCTTACCATGGTCGACGTGACCGATGGTGCCAACATTTACGTGAGGTTTCTCCCTCTTGAAGGTCTCTTTAGACATTGTATCGGTTTTTTATGTTGTGTGTTTACTAATTAAAATGGTCTGCAAGTAAATCAATTGCTTGCAAACAATACTTTAAATTATTGGTAATTGAATATGGCTAACTGTCAATTGAAGAAACAGAATGTCACAATTAAAAAATTTACCACGAACAATTATGAGAGCCGTTAGTGAGAATCGAACTCACGACCTCTTCCCTACCAAGGAAGTGCTCTACCCCTGAGCTACAACGGCTGCTTTGAATTGACCGTTGTCAGGTCGTCTGTCAGCAGTCATTCATCAGAGCGGAAGACGAGGGTCGAACCCGCAACCTATAGCTTGGAAGGCTATCGCTCTACCAGTTGAGCTACTTCCGCATTTGTATTGTTAATTGGTTATCGTTAAGTGTTAATTGCAACAATAGATATTACAACAACAAATTAATCAATAAACAATAACAGTGGGCAGGATAGGGTTCGAACCTATGTACTCCGAAGAGAACAGATTTACAGTCTGTCGCCTTTAACCACTCGGCCACCTGCCCAAAAGAACTGAGTATGTAAGATTTACTATTAGTTATTTAATTCTTACATTATCCTGAGCCACTTGTCGGAATCGAACCAACGACCTACTGATTACAAATCAGTTGCTCTACCAGCTGAGCTAAAGTGGCGTTTTATTCAAAGAACATTGCCACCTGCAACTACAACCTTCCTGATACCACCGGAAATCAATTGTTGGTTAAACGAAAGTGACAAATAAAGAACTACCCTTTTTTTAGGGATTGCAAAGGTAGAAGAAAACTTTACTTGGCAAAATATTGATAGATTTTTTCTGTGCCTTTTTCAAAAGAATTATCTCCATCAATAAGATAGCGAAAAGTTCTTACCGGGTAATAAAAACCTTGTTCTCTGTCCATTCAAAGTATACATTCTTTTTGGACTGCATAAGAGAAACTTTTATCACAAAGCCGTAATTTTTGTCAGGATGAAACAATTCGGAGCGTGATAAAATCACCACCTGTTGTATCGAATCTTTTTTGAGCAGCTTTACGGCGCTGCCAAAGCCATTGCGGAAAATAAAAGCGCCTTTGTATTGCTCGGGAAGCTGGCTGCAAAAAAGAGTGTCTGTTTTTTTTATTTGTGACAATGCAGAAAGAGTAGTGCGGCAAACAAGACTGCTCTTTACAAAACTCTCATAGCTGACCCAAAGAAATATTCCCTCAACAATGATCAGAATGATTGGAAGCCAGAATTGTTTTGGAGAAATGAGGTTTTTGAGATGAGTGAAAAAAAGCAGAAAAAAGGCGGATGGGAAATACAGAAAGCGCTCCGATTCGGTGTCGTGCGTATCAATACCCAAAGGCAAAACCGGGATGAGCGATAACAGAAAAAAAACTGCAATAATGTAAGTTGCTAGCGTAGTTTTTTTTCGGTTGATAAATAATAGTCCGCCTAACAACAGAGCAACTATGCTGCAGGTTAGGGAGAAGAGAAGTGAAGATGACATAGGCGGAACCACCGAGCGAAACACCAATGCAGCAAAGTTTTTACAGAGAAACAATACATCAAAATGCATCATCCGCTCAGAGCCGTAAGGGGTACCAATCACATCTTGTGTAAAGTAAAATCTGCCACCTAAATAAGCAATAAAAACGAGCCAGAAACCTAAAGCCTGAAGGATAAATTTCTGTCTGCTTTTTGTTTTCAAAAAAAAGCTTAGTACTGAAATGAGTACTGGTATCACCCACGCTTCTTCATAACTCAACAATGAAGCAATAAAAAAGAGCAAGGACAACCAATAATAAAACCTGTTTTCATCCTTCTTAATAAAAAAAATGAGACTTAATAATCCAAATAAAGTACATAGGATGGCTCCACGTCCTACGATCCAAAACAAAGCCTCGCTGTGAAAAGGATAAAACAGGAACAGAAGGCTGGAAAGCAATGCAGATCTTGATTCCACACCGTCATTATTGAAAAGTGCAAGCATTGTCTTACTAAAAAAATAAAAACAAAACACGCAGGCAAAATGAAGCAGTAAGTTAGTACAATGAAAACCCACCGCGTTTAGTTTCCACACCGAATAATCTGCATACAGGCTGGCATCAGATAGAGGGCGAAAAGAGTGAAAGATGTTAGCCGGTTGCAATGAAAACAAGAGACTGTCCCAGTCGTCGCTTAAAAAATACAAGGGAGCAGGAGAGTAGATAAGAGCAAATAAAACACAGCCACTCAATAAAAGTAAAAAATGCGATTTGCTCATATCGCCTCAAAGATATTGGCTTACAGTTCAGTACCAAAAGAGGTTAAAAAAACCCGCGATGTGCGGGTTAACTAATTAGGCAATGGCAAGCTTTTCTTTCTTTCGCTTTATCTGGTTGATGGCGGAATATAAAGCGCTGTCAAACGATTCTTCAAACGACTTGGAGGAAGCTTTTACAAAAAATTTACGGCGCGGCACCTGCACCCGTATCTCTACTACTTTATCCTTAATGGTGTGCACCAAGTTGTCTAATTTCAGAAACACATCCACAGAAATAATCCGGTCGTGGAAATTCTCTAATTTCTGAGATTTAGTGGTAACATAATTCACCAGCTTCGCGTCGGCGTTGAAGTGGATCGCCTGCAGATTTACATTCATGATTCTTGCGGTTTAATTGTGAGAAAATAACATCGTTTTCTTCAACGATGGTTTGATATATCAAAAGACAAGTTAGAGAATCATTTTCGAAAAAAAGGCAGCTTAAAAAATTTTAATGTTTCACTTGCCTTGGGTGTTGATAAAAATATAATTTTTAGCCGGCATTGCACATTACTAAATAAAACATTAGCCTTTCGGGTGCGCCTGCTTATAAATCTCCTTTAGTTTCTCAATGGTAAGGTGAGTGTACACTTGTGTTGAGGCCAGGCTGGCATGACCGAGCAATTCTTTCACTGCGTTCATCTCGGCACCATTATTCATCAGGTGGGTGGCGAAGGTATGCCGTAGCACATGCGGACTCTTTTTTTCAATGTCGGTGATATAACTCAAATATTTGTGCACACTGTTGTAAATGGTCTTCGGGTTAAAGGGCTTACCTTTTTCGTTGGTGAATACGTTCTCTATCTTCTCTTTTGCGACTGGCTTTTGAGCAACATAATCCCTTACCGACTTCAGTAAATCGCTGGCTGCCGGTATAATGCGTTCTTTATTGCCTTTGCCCAATACTTTAATATGCCCATAACTATAATCAACGCCGCTTTCTTTCAGGTTAATTAATTCGCTTAGCCGCATACCGGTTGTGTAAAGCATTGTCAGAATCAGCTTATCGGTTCTGCCTTCATGCGTGTCGGGAAAAGACAGGTTTCGGAGTTTTTCAATGTCTTTTTCATCCACAAACTGGGGCAACCGTCTTGCGATTTTAGGAGAAACAATTCCATACATAGGCGACTTCTCAATCACACCATGCTTCAGCAGGTATTTGAAAAAAGATTTTAGCGTCGAAATTTTCCGGTTCAGGCTTTTGTTAGTCAGGTCGTTCTCACCTTTCAGGTCTGCCAGCCATGAACGTACAAAAGAAGTTTGAATACTGGCAAGAGGAGGGGATTCGTATCCGGTGTGGAGATAGTCAAAAAACTGGCTCAAGTCAGTTCGGTAAGCAGCAAGTGTATGCTGCGAATATTTCTTCTCAAACTGCAGCGATTGCAGAAACGCTTCAACTTCCGGGCGATGATTTGATGGCATAAAAAAATAGCCATAAAGCTACTGCCTCATGGCTATCCAATTCTGTTATCAGAAAAAAATTAAGCTTCTATTTTTCCACTCGCTATCTTCTGCTTGTAAACTGCCTTCAGCACTTCCATGCGGCGTTTTACCGATGGCTTCGTAAAGCTCTGACGCTCTCTTAACTGCAACAGCGCTTTGCTTTTTTCAAATTTCTTTTTGTACTTCTTCAGCGCTTTGTCTATGTTTTCGCAGTCTTTCGAATCTATTATCAGCATAGTGTATAATACCTCCTTCAGGTAATTTTAGGGCGCGAAGGTAAGGAGTAGAGATTAAATATTGAATAAGTGAAATTGAATATTTTGTAAAATCCTTTGAGTTTGCGGCTTTGGAAGTAAAGATTGAAAGCAGTTACTTTTATTTATCGCTACCCGATGGCTACCTTGCCCTTTATTTATTTATGCCAATGAATGCTGTTGTTTACTTATTGCCATGCGTATTGCACGATGATGAAGAAGCCTTGCAAGCCATTCCGGCTTATATAAAAGAAGCAGTCCGGCAATGCGAGGTATTCTTTGCAGAAAATGAGAAAACAGCAAGACGCTATTTTAAAAAACTTTGGCCCGAAATGGTCATTGACAATTACCAGTGGCATACGATACACAAAGCAGAAGAAGAGGTAAAGCAGGTATTCATCCGTTATTTACAAACCAATAAAACCATTGGTATTATAAGTGAAGCCGGATGCCCGGGTATTGCTGACCCCGGGCAAATCCTCATAAATGTAGCTCAGCAGTTTAGCGCCATTGTAAAGCCTCTGGTTGGACCGAGCTCCATCCTGCTGGCTTTAATGGGAAGTGGCATGAACGGGCAAAGCTTTTCCTTTCACGGTTATCTGCCGATTGATTCGTTGGAAAGAAAGAAAAAAATAAAAGAACTGGAAGAAGAATCGGGCAAAAGAAAATGCACGCAAATCTTTATTGAAACACCGTATCGCAACAATGCGTTGCTGGCCGATATCCTTCAATCCTGCAAGCCCGCCACGCAGCTTTGCATCGCATCTGAAATCACGGGCAGAAATGAAAAAATCATTACAAAACCTATTGCTGACTGGAAGCGGCTGCCTTTGCCCCAACTTCATAAAATAATATCTATTTTTTTGCTGTATGCAGGATAACAGCAATCGCCGGATGGAGACTTTGTAAGAGTAACGTTTCCTGTTGTCATACCTGTGTAATTAATTGCCCCATCCATTCTATACATTGTTTCTTTGCAAAAATCTTTGCCTCAAATGCGAATTGGAATTGTTTGCTATCCTACGTTTGGAGGAAGTGGTGTATTAGCTACGGAACTGGGAAAAGCGCTTGCCGATAAAGGACATTCAGTACACTTCATTACCTATCAGCAACCCGTAAGGCTTAATATTTTCAACGCAAATATTTATTATCACGAGGTGCGCGTGCCAACCTATCCTTTGTTCGATTATCCACCCTATGAAATCGCCCTGGCAAGCACGATGGTAGATGTAATTATGAACCACAACCTCGATCTGCTGCATGTGCATTATGCTATTCCTCATGCTTCAGCTGCATTTATGGCAAAACAAATTGTGCAAAAAACCGGTCGCAAAATTCCTTTCATCACCACATTGCATGGTACCGATATTACGCTGGTGGGAAGAGATAAAATGTACGAGCCGGTGGTTACGTTTTCTATTAATGAAAGCGATGCCATCACGGCTGTATCGCAAAACCTGCGGGAAGAAACGTATCGTTCTTTTGCCATCAACAAAGAGATTGATGTGATTTACAACTTTGTCGATGTAAGCCGCTTCAGCAAAAAGCCGATAGATGCGTTTCGCAAAGTCATCTCGCCAAGCGGCGAAAAAATCATTGTTCATGCATCGAACTTCAGGAAGATAAAACGCGTGTTTGATGTGATAAAAATATTTGCCGAAATAAGAAAAGAAGTGCCATCCAAATTGTTGATGATAGGTGATGGACCGGAGCGTTCGGGCTGCGAAGAAATAGCACGCAGACTGCAGGTGCAGGATGAAGTTCGCTTCCTCGGCAAGCAGGAGCAGATGGAGGAAATCATGGCGATTGCCGATTTGTTCTTGTTGCCATCGGAATATGAAAGCTTTGGCTTGTCTGCCCTCGAAGCGATGGCGGCCCACGTGCCGGTAATCTCTTCCGATGCCGGTGGTTTGCCCGAAGTTAATATTGATGGCGTTACGGGTTATATGGCGAAAGTAGGCGACATTGCTACGATGAGCCGATGTGCGATTGAGCTATTACAGGACGAAGAAAAGCTGACCTTATTCAAACAACAGGCTTACGACCAGGCAAGCCGTTTTGATATTCACAATATCGTTCCCCAATACGAAAAATTATACAGCCGGTTTTGCGAGATGGGCTGTGATTGATTTGCCGGCTTAACAATCATTACACAACCATCTTCTTTATTTTGCAGCTATGCTTACGCGGCGCATCATTCCTTGTCTTGATATTAAAGATGGCAGAACGGTGAAAGGCATCAACTTCGAAAGCCTTCGCGATGCCGGCGACCCTGTAGAACTCGGCGCTTTGTATGCAAAAAGCGGAGCCGACGAGCTGGTATTCCTCGACATTACCGCCACCCATGAAAAGCGCAAAACGCTGAGCGAGCTGGTGAATCGTATTTCGCATCACATCAATATTCCTTTTACAGTGGGCGGCGGCATCAGCAGTGTAGCAGATGTGAGCGTGCTGCTGCAAAATGGCGCCGATAAAATTTCTGTCAACACTTCGGCTTTTAAACGTCCTTTTCTGATAAAAGAACTGGCAGACCAGTTTGGCAGCCAGTGCGTGGTGCTTGCCATTGATGCAAGAAAGGAAGAAGACGGCAACTGGTATGTTTACCTGAATGGCGGAAGGGTGAGGACAGACAGAAATTGCTTCGACTGGGCAAAGGAAGGAGTGGACTTAGGCGCCGGCGAAATTTTGCTTACTTCCATGAACCATGATGGCACCAAAAGCGGTTTTGCTATAGACATTACAAAGAAGCTGGCGACTGAACTGCCAGTGCCCGTAATTGCTTCGGGCGGCGGCGGCACTGTTCAGCATTTTATAGATATTTTTGAAGAAGGAAAAGCTGATGCAGCATTGGCAGCTTCCATTTTTCATTTTAAAGAAGTTGAGATTAAGATATTGAAGGAAAAGCTGAAAGAACGGGAGATAGAGGTGAGGTTGTGAAGGGAAGAATGCCGGATTTCGCAGGTTATTTCCTTAAAAATCATGGCGATGGGTAAATTAAAATAACTCACTGTTCGAAAACCGCCGTTTTTGGGCGGTTAGCCAACGAAAAACGGCGGTTGACCAACGAAAAGTGGCGGTTGACCAACGAAAAATGGCTCCTAACCGGCCAAAAACGGCGGTTGACCGCCTAAAAAAGGACATAAGGCAACGAAAAACGGCTGTCGGGCAACCAAAAACGGCCCACTACCGCCGAAAATGGGCGTGCACGATTTGAAAACGGAACTCAAATTGAGGTTATTGCCGCTGGGAGTGAGAAGTTTTGTCCCGCTGCCGGTTTTTGGGCTTATCGGCAATGCAGCGATTGGGATGGTTTTGGCAAAAAGAACAAAGAAAGTTTACTTTATTTTTTATGAATCTTGATTTTAAAAAATACAAAGACGGTTTGGTTCCTGCCATCGTTCAGGATTATACCACGCACAAAGTGCTGATGCTGGGTTTTATGAACGAAGAAGCCGTGAAGCAAACCGAGCAAACCGGCAAAGTGACCTTCTACAGCCGCAGTAAAAAACGGTTGTGGACGAAGGGCGAGGAAAGCGGGAATCATTTAATTGTAAAGCAATTGATGCCCGATTGCGATAACGATACCTTGCTGATAAAAGCCCAGCCCATGGGGCCGGTTTGCCATACCGGCGCCGATACCTGCTGGATGGAGAAGAACCACACTGAAGATTTTCTGACTTACCTCGAAGAGGTGATAGAGCTGCGGCGCGGCGCGGCACCCGAAGATTCTTATGTGTCGCGCCTGTTTGCCAAAGGCATCAATAAAATTGCGCAGAAAGTAGGCGAGGAGGCAGTAGAATTAGTAATAGAAGCCAAGGATGATAATGAACAACTGTTTCTGAACGAAGCGGCAGATTTATTGTTTCATTATCTTATCTTGCTTCATGCCAAAGGATATACATTAAACGATATCACGGACGTTTTAAAGATGCGTCATTCAAAATAAGACTATGAAACGGATTTTATTTTCACTCTTCCTGTTCCCGTTGTTATCATTTGCCCAGGCTAAAAAAGTTCCCGGCGGCTATTCTATAGAGGGGCAAATGCGATGGCTGCCGAACGGCGCCGATGTTATTTTGTTTGGCTTCAACGGAACTGATACGCTGGCAAAAACCAAAGTGCAGAACGGCGGCTTTTTGCTTACCGGCAAGGTGGATAATGTAGATGCGCGGCTTATTATGTTCTCGGGTTTGCAACAGCGCATTGTGGTGTTTATGGGCAATGATAATGTGCTGATAAAAGGCGATAGCGCCAACTTCAGCGATGTGACCATCACAGGTTCACCATCCAACTATGATTACGAAGAGTTTTTATACGGCATCAAACCGCTGAATGACTATGTGGCTTTTTACCGGAACGGTATGCAAACGGCGCCTACGCAAGCTGCCCGGGATAGTTTGGCTATTTCTTTAAACACAGCTTATAATATCTACCAGGAAAGCATAGATCGGTTCATTGCCCGTAAGAAAAATTCTCCTGTTTCTTCTTTAATCTTAGCCTACAGCTACGATACCGACCCCAATAAAGACGTGGTATTGCTGGAGAAAAGGTTCAATGCGCTGAATGGCCCGGCTTTGCAAAGCCAGTTTGCCAAAAACATATCCCAGGTAATTCAGAACGATAAGATTGGTGCGGTGGGAACTAAGGCAATTGATTTTACACAAACGGATACTTCCGGAAAAGCAGTGTCTCTCTCTCAGTTCAAAGGCAAGTATGTGTTGCTCGATTTCTGGGCAAGCTGGTGCCGCCCCTGCCGCATGGAAAACCCAAATGTGGTGGCTGCTTACAATACGTTTAAAAGTAAAAACTTCACAGTATTGAGTGTTTCGCTGGATGAAGGCAAAGACTCCTGGCTGCGCGCTATCAAAGCCGATAAACTGAACTGGACGCACCTCAGCGACCTGAAATATTGGAGCAACGAAGTGGCAATGCAATATCATGTTCAGTCTATTCCTCAAAATTTTTTGATTGACCCGAACGGTGTTATCATCGGTAAAAATCTGCGGGGTGAGCAACTGGTAGAGAAGCTGAAAGAACTGTTGAAATAAGGTGGGTTACGTTGTCGGTTACAAGTCTTATTTTTCTACCAAAACAAACGTCCTCTTCTATGTCTTTTTATGTTTCTCAAAACGGCATCAACAAGGATAGCGTGATTCTGTTAGAGGATAAAGAAGCCGGAACCAAAGCAGAAATTTATGTATTTGGCGCTTTATTAAACCGTTTTTTAGTAAAGCAAAACGGCGAAGACAAAAATGTGATCTATGGTTTTCAAAACACCACCGATGCGCAACAGCACATCACACCCTTGTTTCAAGGCGCCAAGCTTAGCCCTTTTGTGTGCCGGTTAAAGGAAGGCAGCTATACGTTTGGCAACCAAAAGTATAAGATTGAAAAATACTATAACGGGCGCGAAGCCATACATGGTTTGGTTTACGATGCCGTGTTTACAATGGCTGATTCGGGTGCAAGTGAGAATTCGGCTTATGTAACACTCACTTTTGATTACAATAAAACAGATGCAGGTTTTCCTTTTTTTTATCGCTTATCAGTTACCTACCGGCTGCAAAAAAACAACCGTCTCAGCATTACAACGAACATAACCAATCTAAGCAACTCGCCTATACCTGTGGCAGATGGCTGGCATCCTTATTTCAGCTTTGGGAAAAAGGTAGATGAACTCTATCTTTCTATGAATACCCTGGAGATTGTTGAATTTGATAGTCGCTTGCTGCCGACAGGTCGTTTTACCCCTTATAACAACTTTGCCTTGCCACTGTTAATAGAAGCTACAAAGTTCGATCATTGTTTTGTGCTGAATGAAAACCATCCTTCGCCTGCCTGCTCTATCAGGGATGAAGAAAACAGGATCGGCGTGAAGATTTATGCTGAAAAGAATTATCCTTTCCTCCAGGTGTTTATACCCGATAACCGCAATGCCATCGCTATCGAAAACCTCAGCAGCGTGCCCGACTCGTTCAATAATGCAATTGGCTTAATTATCCTTGAGCCATCGCAAAGCAGTGAATTCATTACAACATTCGAAATTGAAACAACATAAAGAGGGACTTTATAATTTCAACACTGCAATCATACTGATCTCCACATTCACATTTTTTGGCAATCCTTTCACCGCCACCGTTTCCCGCGCCGGATAATCGCCCAGAAAATAACTTCCATACACTTCGTTCACAGTGCTGAAAAGATTCATATCGGTAAGAAAGATGGTTGTTTTCACCACGTGTTCAAACGTGAGTTTCGCTTCGGTTAATATTGCTTTCAAATTTTCCATTACCTGCCTCGCTTCATCCCAAACATCGCCTTCTGCCAATTCGTTTGTTTCGGGATTGATAGCAACCTGCCCGCTAATAAACAGCATGCCATTGGCAGCGATTGCCTGATTGTAGGGACCAATGGGTTTTGGAGCTGCTTCTGTATGGATAATTGCTTTTGCCATATTGTCTTTTATTCGGCAAGATGCAGTATTTTTTTGGTCGAAGCGAATTGTAAAGTGTTATATGGTGCTTTTAAAATAGTGTAATCTTGCAACCTTTTACCGGCGCTCATGGCATTGTTGTTAAGTATTGATACGGCATTGGAAAAGGCTTTCATTGGTTTGTTCGACGGAAACAAGGAACTGGCTTCGGCTGTGAACGACGACACGAAGAATCATGCGGCTTTTGTGCAGAAAGCGGTTCAAACCGTCATGCGATCTGCTGCTGTTTCTTTTGGGCAGATAGATGCTGTGGCGGTGGCAAACGGGCCGGGTAGTTATACCGGTTTGCGTGTGGGGCTGGCATCGGCAAAAGGGATATGCTATGCGGCTGGCAAGCCCTTGTTGCTGGTAGGTACGCTTGAAGTGATGGCAAGAGCAGCGGTTAAGCATTTCGGAGAGGAAGCAGCCCTATATTGCCCCGTAATAGATGCGCGCCGCAACGAAGTATTCGCAGCCATCTACGACTATTACCTGCGTCCGTTGATTTATCCTCAACCAATAATTGTTGAGAAAAACTCATTCCAGCCCTGGCTGGATAAAAAAAAGCTTTTCTTTTTAGGAAGTGGGCATAATAAATGTGAAAATATCATAACGCATCCGAATGCTGTTTTTACCAACATCAGCTACAGCCCGGATCACACAAATGAAATTGCTCAACGTTTATTCGCTCAGCAGCTTTTTGCAGATGTCGCCTATGCAGAGCCGTACTATACCAAAGAATTTTATTTTCCCGTTAAATAATAGATATTTTTTTAGGAATTATCCTATTAATTTGTATTTTAAAAATCTTAATTTTCATCATCCGTATTAAAATCACACAATAAGAAATGCTCACTTCCACACACACGTCGAACGTAACCTTGACAAATCCGGAGAACCAGGAACAGGTAAAAGTAGATTTCCTGCACATCAAGAAATCGGCTTTAATACTCCGTGCGATGAACCACAAGTTGCGTCAGCAAATGATAAAGTTGCTGGACGAACACGGCAAGCTTACCGTTACCGAATTGTATGTTAAGCTTCGCCTCGAACAGTCGGTGGCTTCGCAGCATCTCGCCATTCTCAGACGCGCCGGAATCGTAGTCACCAGGCGCGATGGCAAGTTTATTCATTATGCGATTAACTATCCACGCGTTACCGAAATCAACAAATTTGTTGAAGACCTGGTAGCGTAAAAAATTGTTACAAAGAAGGCTGATCATCAGCCTTCTTTTTTTAAATTGGGTTATATGTACATAAAACAATTATATACCGGCTGCCTCAGCGAAGCCGCTTATTACATTGAAAGCGATGGCGAAGCCGCCGTTATAGATCCGTTGCGCGATATTGATATATATCTGCAACTGGCAGCAGAAAGGAAAACAACCATCAAATATATCTTCGAAACGCATTTTCACGCCGACTTTGTAAGCGGTCACTTAGAGATGAGCAAAGCTACCGGCGCTCCCATCATTTATGGTCCAAAAACGAAGGCTGGCTTTGACGTGGTGATTGCTAAAGATGGCGATGTGTTTCCGTTGGGCAAAATCAGTTTCGAGGTATTACATACACCGGGTCATACGCCCGAAAGCACTTGTTATTTATTAAAGAATGAAGAAGGCAAAGCTTACGCAGTATTTACCGGCGATACGCTTTTCTGTGGCGATGTAGGCCGCCCCGACTTAGCCCAGACTGACGGCAGCGTAACAACCGAAGACCTGGCTGCGCAACTATACAACAGTCTTCAGCAAAAACTGATGCCCCTACCGAATGAGGTACTGGTTTATCCTGCGCATGGGCCAGGCAGCAGTTGTGGTAAAAACTTAGGTCCGCAAACGCACAGCACCATGGGCGAAGAAAAAAAGACCAACTACGCATTGCAGCCGCAAACCGAAGATGAGTTTATAAAGGCAGTAACAGAAGGTCTCACTGCGCCGCCACAATATTTTTCTATCAATGCAGAAATCAATAAGACAGGATACGAAGGAATGGATACGGTGTTAGAAAAAGGCCTAACCGCATTGCCGGTAGATGCTTTTACAAAAAAAATGAAAGAGCCCAACGTTACCATACTGGACACACGTCATGCAGATGTGTTCACCCAAGGTTTTGTGCCTGGTTCCATCAGCATCGGGCTGGAGGGCAGGTTTGCTGAATGGGCAGGCAGTTTATTATCCTTCGATCATTCCCTGATGCTGGTGACTGATGAAGGCATGGAAAAGGAAACCATCATCCGGCTGGCACGGGTAGGTTTTGAAAAGTTTGAAGGCTATTTGCAAGGTGGCTTTGCCGCCTGGAAAGCGGCCGGCGAACCCATAGACCTTATCATCAATGTAGAGGCGGACGAAGTAGCAATGGATATTCCATTTGATGAAAACATGGTAATAGTAGATGTGCGCAAGGAAGTAGAGTTTGCTGACGGCCATGTAGTGGATGCAGTAAATATTCCCTTGGCTAACATGGCGGATCCCGCCAGCATGTCTGGCATTGACGACACAGACAACCTGTATGTTCATTGCGCCGGCGGTTATCGCAGCGTGATTGCGGCTTCGCTGCTGAAGCGGCAGGGCATTCATAATATTCGCAACATCAGCGGTGGCTTTGCTGCATTGAAGGAAGAAAAGAAGATTGAAACAGAAAAGAGTTCAGAAGTGCTGAATTAAGAAGGTATAGGTTATAAAGTATAAGGAATAAGGTTTAAGATATAGGATTAATAAGCCCAAATAAATTCAACAACCTGCCGCGGATAAATCCCGGCAGGTTCTTTTGTTTGAAAAAAGAGTTGCACTCGTCATTCCGCAAACTAAAACACAATTCTAACCGGATAGTTGGATATTTGAAAGCGGTTTTTTTTCTTTTACCTAACCACATTCTGTGTTGAATAACTTCTTTAAACACTATGGCAGCATTCTGCTTCTGCTTGGCGGCGTTGTTGTGGGCAGTATCCTCGGTATCCTTTTCGGCACGCGCATTTCTTTTTTAAAACCCATTGGTGATATCTTCCTCAACCTCCTGTTTACTGCCGTGGTGCCACTGGTGTTTTTTACCATTGCTTCTGCCATTGCAGGCATAGACCGTTCGCAACAATTTGGCAGGCTCATGGGTGTGATGCTGGCTTGTTTCCTGTTTACTATACTGGTGGCGGCGCTTACCTGTATAGCTGCGGTTTCTCTCTTCCCTGTAGGGGATATTAAAAGCAATACGCTGTTTACCTTGCCCCAAACCCAAAACCTTCCGCTGGGCGACCAGATTACTTCTATGCTTACGGCCGATGACGTGTATAAACTCTTCTCACGCCGCAACATGTTAGCCTTAATACTCTTTTCCGGGCTTACCGGCTTTGCGGTATTGCGCAGCGGCGAAAGTGGTCTTCTCTTCACGCGGTTTCTGCATTGCGGCAGAGATGTGTTTACCAAAATACTTCTGCTGATTATGAAAGCCGCGCCCATTGGACTGGGCGCCTATTTTGCCGTGCAGGTAGGCACGCTGGGCGCAGAGTTGCTACAAAGCTATGTGCGCGCGATGCTGGTGTTTCACGGCGTGAGCATCTTCTACTACATTGCCGGTTTTAGTTTATATGCATTTATGGCGGCTGGGTGGAAAGGCGTGAAGCGCTACTGGCAACACAACATTGCCCCAACGGCCACGGCGCTTGGCACCTGCAGCAGCATTGCTACCATACCGGTAAACCTACAGGCATCTGGGCACATGGGCATTCCATCCTATATTGGCGACATCGCCATCCCCCTGGGTGCTACGCTGCATAAAGATGGCAGCGCTATTTCTTCCATTATAAAAATTGCCGCCGTGTTTGCGCTTTTTCATAAGCCGTTTACGGGTGTGGATGTGCTGGGTATTGCTCTGTTCATTACTGTGTTTGTGAGCCTGGTAGAAGGCGGCATACCGGCGGGCGGCTACCTCGGCGAGTTGCTGGTGATGTCGGTATACGGTTTCCCTGCAGAAGCCTTCCCGGTGGTCATCATTATTGGGACCCTGGTGGACCCGGCAGCGACGGTGCTGAATGTGTGTTGCGATACGGCTGCGGGTATGCTGACGACGCGGTGGCTGGAAGGGAAGGGTTGGATGGAAAGGAATGGGAGAGAAACCGCTATAGAAGAAGTTTAATTTGCGATGTGATGATCGCGCTATTGCGTTCCTATACAGTATAGGCACACAATGATGGTTCGCTTCACACTCGGGTTTGTTTTTATCACAGCAGACATTCTGGCTAATAAAAAGGTAGCACTTATACAAGCGCCTATCTCTTTTTTTTACCATCTAAAAATCAAATCCAAGGCTCAAACAACGATTAATATTCGCATAGCCCTTCTATAGAACTTTTGTTGTTCTTTTATTTTGCCAGCCTCACGCGCGCAGTACAGACTGATAGTGTTTGGGTGATTGCCCATCAGACTTTACGCAGCGCCGTCATAATTTTATCCAGCTTTTTGCAGGCTACATTTTTGCCCGATACTTTGCCACTTACGACGCCATCGGTGCTGCTGGCTTCGGGTAAAAATTATTTACAGATGGCCTCTTGCCTGTCCGGCAGAGCAATGTAAGTACAGAAGGCTTCGGAACTGTTTTGGAAGGCAGTGTAAGTTTTACAGGAGGCTGTTTACCTGTCCATCAGCCTGGTGTAAGTTTTACAGAAGGCTTTTTGCCTTTCCAACAACATAGTGTAACTTTTACAGAAGACTTCTGAACGGTTTGGAAGCGTGGTGTTGGTGTTTCGGGGAGTGAAAGGGTGGTTTGCAGTTTGGTTTTGTTGTTTTCCTCTCGCAGTGTTCTGGGGCAGAGAGATTGCTAATAAGAGCGTAGGAAAATGGGAAAATTGAAAGCCAATAGATAAGCTGATGCACTAAAAATGAAAAAGCGATAAAAACTGTATTGGCGACATTTTTTGGAAATGGCGCATTTTCATTGTTGTTGATTGTGAGGAGTTTAAAGGCAAAGGCAATCATTTGTAGGAATAAATAATGTCGCCTATTTTTGAGTTGGCTGTAACCATATTTGGACACAGCGTTTACAAATAGACAAATGAAAATCATTACACTAACGCTTATTTCAGTTTTGACACTTTTTTCAAGTTGTAAGTCTCAACCTCAAGTGACACCGAACACAAATGACTTGGAACTAATCAACTCAATTTTTGATAAGGTTGAAGTGGAAGGTGTTGACACAAAGCAAAATCTTCTTTACGGATATTTCTTTTTTGATAAAGAAAAATCAAAACTGGAAAAACTGAAAAACGATTTGGTTTCACAATCCTATAGGTTTGTAGAAATTAACAAAAAAGATAATGGAGAGTTCATGTTGCACGTTGAAAAGGTAGAACAACACACAAGGCAAAGCCTTTATGACCAGGAGCAAAAGTTAAGATTATTAGCAGAAAAATATAACGTTTCATCTTTCGACGGCTTTGATGTTGGAAATGCTGACCCGACAAAACCCTTAGTTTCCAACGAGAACTTCTCAAAGTTCATGGCGACAAAAAAAGGCAATTACCTTTTTGATTTAGGAATAAAACTTTACAACCTTGAAATTAATGACAAAGCCGAAATTGTATTTAAGGAATGTGTAAAGCAAAACATAAAGCCTGACACGTCTGCTTATAAGTTGGGAAATTCATTGATTGCAGAAAATAAAATTGAAGATGGAATAAACTTTTTGGTACAAGCAACAAAGTTCAACCCCAACTATTTAAGCGCATTTTTTAATCTTGGAGCAACTTGTTATGACAATCGACAATTTCAAAATTCAATTCAGTGTTATCAACAAGCTGACAAGTTAAAGCCAAACGATGACAAAATATTGTATGGGATAGCAGCTTCACAATTTGCAGTCCAACAGTATGACAGATCCTTGGAAAATTGTAAGAAGGTTTTGCAGCTTAACAAAGACAACGAAAATGCAAAGCAATTAATGCAAATGCTGAAGGACAAATCACGCTGACAGGATACGGCTACAGCCAACAGGAGTATTGCCAATAGTGGGGCTGGACGTTGGAGCAATCGGCAGCAAATCGCTTGTCAGCCTTTGGTTCAGGCAGAAGGAACTCTTTTGAACATCAGAATATCTTTTTCATCTTTGAATAAATAATGAACTTCAGTTATCAGACAGAGTTTTTTTAACTTCCTCACCATCTACAGTATTTTTTCGTTAGTGGCAATTGTAAATGCTTACCGTTGGACTTTAGAGACTTTTTTCAAATCTTTCTTTTTCGGACATTCACATACACTGTGAACGGGAGTTTAGTTAATTTTAAAAATAAGCTTAAAAAAGCTTTTGGGGATGACGTGTTCCTTTCTTTAAAATTTAAAAACGAAACGGATAAGTCATTTGACTTTGCAATCAGCAAGTATTTACCAATAAGAAGATGTTTAGAAAGAGGCAGCGGACATATAAAAGGCACTTTCACTAACCAAAATGACTATGGGATAGTTATTATTCAAGTAAGGCCAAACGTAACTTGGTTTGTTACGCTGTTATTTTTATTGTGTTTGATACTCTACAACATTTTCTTATTAATACTTTATAAAACTAATGTCGCGGCTACTTTTTTGAAAATTATTGCGTTCGCCTTTGCAATTATACTTGACTATATAATGGCAAGAGGATTTTCCAATAATATAAAAGACAATTTTGATTACTTTATTCTTGAGACGGAAAACCAGTAAACAGCCACTAACAAATGTTTACTGCCATAGCGGCTGACCCCAGCTATTCAAAATCACCTCTCTTTTATCTTTATTTCTACATTTGAGCTGACGGTTCGTTACCTCTGCTACAGACAGCAAGCAGCAAACCGTTGGCACATCATCGTAAAGCGACAGATTGTTTTTGAAAGACTAATAAGTCAATACAAAAGCTGTTCTATATTCATCTCAATTCAAACATTGCCAAATTGCATTAGAAGGCGGCACTCTTCATTATGACAAGCACTGGAAAATATGAAAGTTTAATGCGCAGATGTATTGAACTCGCAAACATTGCAAAGAAGCGGGGTGACAGTCCCGTAGGTTCCCTGATTGTAAAAGACGGGCAAGTGGTTGCAGAAGGTATTGAGGGTGGTAAAACACACAAAGACATCACTTTTCACGCAGAAATAGAAGCAGTAAGAAATGCAACTGCAAGTTTGGGCAAAACAGATTTATCTGACTGCTTCCTGGTGACAACCCATGAGCCTTGTATTATGTGTTCGTATGTAATCAGGCATCATAAAATAGGGTTAGTAGTCGTTGGTGTGAGGACAGGCGAGATTGGCGGTTATAGTTCTACCCTACCGGTGCTTACAGACAGTACAATTTCAAGCTGGAGTACACCACCCGTAATTATTGATAACATATTGGAGCAGGAATGCAAAGAGTTGTGTGACTGAATTCTGCTAACAAACAGCAATAATGAACAAGGGATGAATAAATAGCAGGATAACGTTATTTTGCCCCTTCAAATATTGCTCTATGAAGAAGCCATCTGCTTTCCTGCTCTTTATTCTTTTTGTTACTCACATTACTACTGCTTTCTCTCAACTCAATAGCGATACCACACCGCCCCGCGCCACTGTTGCCAATGGTGTGCTGGAAGGCGTGAATGTAAGCGGTATCCGCACCTTCAAAGGCATCCCTTATGCCGCGCCGCCGGTTGGCAATCTGCGCTGGCGCGAACCACAGCCTGCGAAGGACTGGACGGGCGTTCGCAAGGCAGATCATTTTGGTCCGCGCGCTATGCAATTGCCTTTGTTTGGCGACATGAATTTCAGGTCCGATGGTATGAGTGAGGATTGTTTATACCTGAATGTATGGACGCCTTCTAAAACGGGCAATGAAAAACTGCCTGTATTGGTGTATTTCTATGGCGGCGGCTTTATGGCCGGCGATGGCAGCGAGCCGCGCTACGATGGCGAAAGCATGGCGCGCAGAGGCATTGTAACCGTTACGGTTAACTATCGCCTGTCTGTATTTGGTTTCTTTTCTCACCCCGAATTAACCAAAGAATCGCCACATCATGCCTCCGGCAACCAAGGCTTGCTCGATGGCTATGCTGCATTGAAATGGGTACAGCAAAACATTGCTGCTTTTGGTGGCGATCCGAAAAGAGTAACCATTGCCGGTGAGTCTGCTGGTTCGTTTGATGTAAGCGCGCAGATGGCTTCGCCGCTTTCTAAGAATTTAATCAATGGCGCCATTGGCGAAAGCGGCTCTTTGTTAGGAGCAAACCCAACTGCCTCTTTAGCCGAGGGAGAAAAATTAGGAAGTGCATTTGCAGACAGCCTTCATGTCAAATCATTGGCAGAACTGCGCGCCATGCCTGCCGATCAAATATTACAAGCTACTTCCAAAGGCGGTTTTGGTCGTTTTCCCGTAACTGTAGATGGTTATTTTTTCCCGAAACAACCAGTGGCTATTTATAAAAACGGCGAGCAGGCGCAGGTGCCTCTTCTCGTCGGCTGGAACTCGCAGGAATCGGGCTACCAGGGTATCTTGGGCAATGATGCGCCAACAGCAGAGAACTTTAGAAAAGCTGTTCAAAAACGCTATGGCGATAAAGCAGCCACTGTGCTGGCAGCTTACCCTGTAACGGGTGATGCCGATGTGGAAGAAGTGGCTACCCGGCTTGCCAGCGATATGTTTATTGGTTTTAGCACCTGGCGCTGGAGCGATGTGCAGGCACAAACAGGCAGTAAGCCTGTTTACCGTTATCTCTATGCGCATCCGCGCCCGCAGATGCGCACTGAAATGGGCAATGCAAGGGCTGGCCTGGCAGGTGGCGTTATCAGAGATTCTTCGGCTGCTAAAACCCCGCCACCACCGCCGGCAAAAGGCGCTGTGCATTCGGCAGAGATTGAGTATGCCTTGGGTAATTTAGCTACCAACCGTGTGTATGACTGGCAGGCAGAGGATGGGGAAGTATCCAACATTATGCAGGCAATGTTTGCCAACTTTATTACCACCGGAAACCCGAATGGTTTGGGTGTTCCCGCATGGCAGCCGGTAGTGAAAGGAAAGCCGGCTTCTGTCATGGTGATAGATGTAGATACAAAGCTGATAAGCGAAAAGCATAGAGAGCCGTATTTGCTGATGGAGAAGATGGTTGACGGTAAATAAAACAGACTGATAAATAGCATATCAAATGCACCTCCTTCCTCAAGAATCAATAAAAATAAGTACCCGAAAAACGGAAGAAGAAATAATACACTGCCTTCACAAGCTGAGTGGCAACTATTATGGAGCAAAGACAGAAGTGCTGAATGGAACCGGTCGTTTTACCATACACCGGTTTCTGCAAACAAGTAGCCGCACGCATCTTATTGCAGCTGGTTCCGTTTCCGTAGATAAAGAATCGAATAAAAATCTGATTCAAGTTGAATTGACCGTTACAGACAAGATTCTTATTTTCTTTTTCGTTTTCTTGAGTTCAATCATTTCGGCCATTCTGATACTATTTGTGTATACTTCTATAAAAGAGCGAACGTTCCATGCTTCTATCTTTTTTCTACTGTTCTTTATTTTCATAGTTTATGGTTTTTCATTTCTTTCTATACAAGGTGCGATAGATGAATTGAGTAGCGATATCATCAAAGCCCTCAAATAAAGGGTTCACTACATTCTGGTATTGTTTTTATGTATCCTTCCACTCGTTAACTTACCCATATAGTTACAGATATGCTTGGAGCTTTCTATGCTAATAACACTACACACTTTACTGTTTGGGCGCCGTTAATAGACACGATGTTTTTACACATCATTTCTCCCGAAGACCGGAAGGTAAAAATGATTAAAGACAGCAAAGGTTACTTCACGGTAGAAGTGCCGGACGCTAACCCGGGCTGGCGATATTATTATCGTCCTAATGATGAGCGGGATGTAGCTGATGTGGCATCTCATTACCAGCCGGAAGATACGCTCGGTCCTTCTGAAATTGTTGACCATGCTGCTTTTGAATGGAATGACGATGGCTGGAAAGGCGTGCCCTTGCAGGATATGGTGTTCTACGAAATTCATGTGGGAACATTTACGGAAGAAGGCACATTTGAGGCCATCATTCCTTATCTGGATGATATTATTGATACAGGCATTAACGCGATTGAACTGATGCCGGTTTGCCAGTTCTCCGGGCATAAAAACTGGGGTTATGATGGCACGTATCCGTATGCGGTTCATCTTTCGTACGGCGGTCCTGAAGGCCTGAAAAAATTGGTAAATGAATGTCACCGGCGTGGTATTGCAGTGTTCTTAGATGTCGTGTATAATCACATCGGTCCGGAAGGAAATAATTTCGAAGCATTTGGTCCTTATTTTACTGATAAATACAAAGCGCCCTGGGGCACGGCCATCAACTTCGATGGCGAGTATAGCGATGGCGTAAAAGAATATTTTACAGAAAATCCGGTCTTTTGGTTTGAGCAGTATCACATAGATGGTTTGCGCTTAGATGCTGTGCATGAAATATACGACCGCAACGCCGTCAACATCTGGCAGGTGATGTATGAAAAGATACGTTTGTATGAGCAGAAAGCCGGCAGACGTTTGTACACCACAGCAGAAAGCGATTACAACAGCCCGCGCGTAACCAAACATCCCGATGGCGGTGGATTGGGCTTCGATGCACAATGGCTGGACGACTTTCATCATATTCTCTATGTGCTGCTTGATCCCGCAGGGCAGGATCGTTATGGTGACTATAAAACGATGGAACAATTAGTGAAAGCCTACACCGATGGTTTTGTGCACAGCGGTGAATATGTAGAGTTTAGAAAGCGTGTGCATGGCGCTTCCTCGGCAGGAATGCCAGCTTACAATTTTGTGGTGTTTAATATGAACCACGACCAAGTGGGCAACCGCATCGGCGGCGAGCGGCTAAGCATGCTGGTAAGCTTTGAAAAGCAGAAACTGGCGGCTGCTGCACTGATGTTATCGCCTTATATTCCATTGCTGTTTATGGGCGAAGAATATGGCGAAGACACGCCATTCTATTTCTTTGTTAGTCATCATAACAAAGACGCTGTAAAAGGCGTGCAGGAAGGAAGGAGAAAAGAGTTTGAAAAATTTGGGTTGAAAGAAGGTGAGAATTTTCCAGACCCTGGATCGGACGAAACTTTCAATGCCTGCAAACTGCAATGGAGCAAGCGCAAAGAAGGCAAGTATAAAATCATGCTGGAATGGAATAAGCTGCTGATACAACTGCGGCGCGCCAACAGCATCCTGCACAACTTTAATAAGAACAACATCAAGGCATTTCCACTGGGTGAAGAAGGATTAGTAATACACCGGCAAAGCGATGATGGCAGAAAGCACTTGTTCTGCTGTTTAAACCTGAGTGATACTGAAATTGTTTACTCTTTACCTCCTTACATTGACACCTGGAATAAATTACTGGACTCAAAAGAAAAGCAATGGATGTGGGATGAAGAAGCGGCGCCGCATCCAGATACGATTGAAGATGAAGCATTGGCTATAAAGCCGTTTAGCGTGGTGGTGTATAGTGTGTGAGCGGTGTTCTATATTCACTTCTCTAGCGAAAACAAACTGTCTACAAACTCATGCTTGTCAAAGATGAGCAGGTCGGTCATTTTCTCACCCACGCCAATAAACTTTACCGGTATTTTTAACTGATTGGCGATAGCTAACACAACGCCACCTTTGGCAGTGCCATCCAGCTTGGTAATAGCAATCGAAGACACTTCCGTTGCCTGCATAAATTGCTTTGCCTGCTCTACCGCGTTCTGTCCGGTTGAGCCGTCCAAAACCAACAATACTTCATGCGGTGCGCCGGGAATCACTTTGCTGATAACACGTTTGATCTTGCTCAACTCTTCCATCAGGTGCAGCTTGTTGTGCAGGCGTCCTGCGGTATCTATGATGGCGATATCAACATTACGGGCTACGGCACTCTGTGCCGTATCGAAGGCTACACTGGCCGGATCGCTGCCCATTGCCTGCTTTACAATTGGCACGTCAACACGTTCACTCCAAATGGTAAGCTGATCAACAGCAGCAGCACGAAACGTATCGGCAGCGCCAAGAATTACATGGTTGCCCGCCTTCTTGTAGTTGTAGGCAAGCTTGCCAATGGTTGTTGTTTTGCCAACGCCGTTTACGCCCACCACCAACATGATGTAAGGCTTGTGAGGCACTGTAAAATCTTTATGCGTTTGGTCGGGCGAATCCACCAGCATTGCTTGTATTTCATCCTGCAGCAAACGGTTGAGTTCGCCGGTGCCCACATACTTATCCCGCGCCACGCGCTTCTCTATGCGTTCGATAATTTCAATGGAAGTTTCTACACCCACATCAGCGGTCATTAAAGCTTCTTCCAGGTTGTCGAGCACCTCTTCGTCAACCGTGCTTTTACCCGCAACGGCTTTGGTTATTTTCTCAAGGAAATTGGTTTTTGTTTTTTGTAAGCCTTCGTCTAACGATTCTTTTTCTTTCTTGCCAAACAGTTTTCCAAAAAAGCTCATGCGAATAATTTGTTTGCGAAGATATTGTTTAATAAAAGCAGAGCTAAGGTGAGTTAAGCGGAAGGCAACAAATGGGTGAGAGACACAAGAATACAAAGTGTTTAGGCAGACTGTAAAGTGGGTTAGGATGAGTATTTTCGCTCTCTTTTATGAAGAATATAATACGGTTCATTTGCATAAGTCTGCTCTGTAGCTGCCATTCTAACCCGGAACAAACAATAGGCGCATCATCAGATACAACTACACAAAACACTGAAACGTTTTCCCAGGGTAAGAGTCAGTATTTTGTTCTGTTGAAAGGGAAGATTGATGTATATCCTGTTACCATGTATTTATACAAATCAAACGGAACCTACAGTGGTTATTATTACTACGACTCGAAGCAACAGGCAATAGGTTTGGGCAGTACCGGTTCTGTTCTAACCAATAAAATTGTTTTGTCGGCTGATTCAGATGAAGACAGCACTGAGACTTTCACCTTATCGTTCCATGGCAAAACAGCCACCGGCAGCTGGCAAATGGGAAGTAAGCAATTGCCTGTCTCGCTATCTGAAGCAGACTTTCCACTGAAGTTTGATTATTACAGTTTGCAGGATTCAATAAAGGCAAAAGTTGAAATGCCTGATCCTCCACAGGCAACGGCTGAAATGGCGTCGGTTTGGCCAACCGGAAACTCTGAAACAGATGAATTTGTAAAAACACAGATTGGTAAATTGTTTGACGAAAAAGAAAAGAGCAGGGACATTACTGCTGTTTTGCGAAACAGCGCAAAAGACTTCCTGGACGATTATAGCAGCGATACCACAATCAATGCAAAAGATATAAAGGAAAGTCCTGAATCGTTCAATTATGATCTGACGAATGATTGCCGCGTGGTGTATCAATCAGAAAAGTTGCTGTCGTTGTCTTTCGATAATTTTTCTTTTACAGGTGGCGCGCATGGCAACTATGGTACTTCTTATCTTCCTATAGATTTAGTGAATCGTAAATCATTAAAACTGACTGATGTTATTAAGGCAGGAGGTGTGCGGCAACTTCGTCCGCTGCTTGAAAAGAGTTACCGGAAAAGCAGAAATTTAAAGCCATCAGAAGGTCTTACAGAAGGTGGTTTGTTTGACAATAAGATAGAACCGAATGAGAATTTCTACATAACCGGCAAAGGAATTATTTTCTCTTATCAGCCGTATGAAATTGCTTCTTATGCTGATGGCGAAATAGAAATTATGATTGATTATAAAGACCTGCAAACTTATTTGCAGCCAACGTTTGTGAGCTTGTTACAATAATCTTTCTTTTTACAAAAAATTGATGTCAGGTTTTTTATCAGTGCGGTTAAGTCAGTGCTCTTTTAATCTCTTTTGCTGTTTGTTCGGGTGCTTCCACCGGCAGTAAATGCCCGCTGTCTTTTATTTCAATAAGACGGAATGTTTTGAAGTAATTATCAAATTCTTTCTTCAAAAATGCCTTTGTGAACTTTTTGTCTTTTTCTCCGTACAGGATCGTTATCGGTACATGAATGTCTTTCATATTACCGGCAATAACTTCTTTACTTCCCAACTGTGGCCACGAATGCCAGCCGGCAGATGATGCCTGTAGATTGTTCGTTACTTCTTTATCAAAAGTTGTTTTATCGAGCGGATGAGTCACCACATTTTCAATCATCTTCTCAACCTTTGCTTTGTCGCCAAATGCATCATCCATATTTATTCTTTCTTTATCGCTCATTGGTTCTGCGGTGGGGGGTGATGGTGCCAGCAAAACCAATGACAGTAAGCCTTTCGGCTGTAATGAAGCAACTCGTAAAGCAATCTTCCCACCCATAGAATGACCGATTAATACATAGTTCTGTAATTGTAATTCATCAATCAATTTGAGCACTACATTGGCACTGTCATCAACAGAAATCAGCGTATCTGTAGAAGCAGATTTTCCAAATCCCAATAAATCTATTGCATTGCAGCGAAAGTCGTTTTGTAAGTGCGATATCACCTCATCCCACGTGCTTGCAGCACCACCGAAATAATGGAGAAAAACTAACGTAACATCGCCGCTTCCTTTTTCAATATAATGCAGTTTCATCTTTTTTGTTTCACGGATACATCAGTGTCAACCTAACATTTATAGAATGATAATTCCGTAGTTACTCTTAATTCTTGTCCCTTGAATCTTGTCGCTTTGCTTTATATTTCAATTTTCAAGCGCGCATCACGTTTTGTAATCTCAAACACCTCGCCATGAGGCACAATGGTGATGCGTCCAAACTCTTTTAGCAACATTTGGTAAGCTTCGCAAACCGGTCTTGGATTCCGGTTTAAGTCATATAATCCGCACTCGTTTACGGTGTTGTTTTTTTGTGTTAAACCACAATCCCAATCTATCTGGTCGGTAAGGCTATACCATGTAAAACCCAATACAGGCACGCCATCCGAGCGCATCCGTAAAATATTAATCCATTGCTTCCACAGCCAGGTAGGCGCCTGCGCCGCATCGAATGTATTGGTCTCTGTATGCATCACCGGTTTGCGGTAACGGTTGTAATAATCTTTGGTGATTTGATACCAACCCATTACGTCTTCCGCAGTAGAAATTTTTCCGTCGGGCATAATGATGGTTTCATTTCTGCCATAATAATCGTTGCCCATAATCTGGTAGCCCGGCGGCTCACCCGCCATAAACCATTTGTATTCTTCCCGCGTTAGTCCGTTGTCCATCAGGTAAAGACAGATATCGGAATCTGGTGGGATGGCATACAGCAAATCAAGAGATATTAAACGCTGTTTGTTTTTGAGTTTTACTTCCTGCGACTGATCGGCTTTCGCTTCGTGTATGTACTCGGCTGATTCGCTTTGCACAATGATGGCATCGGGTCGTAAATGTGCAATTTCATGTGTCGCTAAAATGCTTGCGGCAACACAATGTTTAATGGCAGTTACAAAGGCTTTGTCGTCTTTCAGTTGCTCATTCCAGAGACCTTCTTTAGCACTCTTTCTTGCGGTTACAAAAATCTCGTTCACAGGTGTGTAATATCGCACCCAAGGGTATCGTTCGGTTACCGCTTTTGCATAAGCTGCAAACAGAACAGGAAACTCAGGGTTTTGAAAATTGCCCATCCAATCGGGCAATCCAAAATGCAGCAAATCCAGTATGGGCGTGATTCCCAGCCGTTTGATTTCGTTCATTACTTCATCTGCAAAGCTCCAGTCAAACTTGTTCGGACCTAAATGAACTTTATAGTAAGGAAAACCATAACGCAATACTTTTAAACCTAAGTCTTTTACTAATTGCAGGTCTTTTTTCCAATAGGTATAATGACCGCATTCTTCTAACTGGTCGCGTCTTGTTTTGCCATGGTCAATAGTTGGATATGAACATTCAATGCCGGTTGCAAACAGAAAGTTGCCTGCATGTTTCGTGGGTAAACCACTACCTGTTGAGCCGGAAGCGCCGCCATACTGATCGCCGGCGTAATTGCCATCGCCAACGTCTTTTTTTATGATGTCTAAAAATCCTTTTGCCATTGCTATGTTGTTTAATGATGTCTTCTTATCAGCTATAAAGCTGTTCAGAAATTAAGTAATAAAACAACTCCTGTTTTTGCAGGTCCTGATGCTTCAGCGGCTCATATTTTGTCTAAAAAACAATCTGCTGCATACAACGAAACTGCCATAATCGTCAACGCCGGGTTTACACTTAATGCACTCGGAAAAACAGAATTATCTACAATGTACAAGTTCGGCACATCATGGCTTCTGCATTCTTGGTTCACTACTGACTTATCTGCTTCATTACCCATTCGGCAGGTGCCTATAATATGTGCGTTTCTGTCGAATGCCCACACATCGGTAGCGCCGGCTTCCTTCCATATTTCGCGCATGATAGTGTTAGCATGAAATGTCAAACGTTTTTCATTTTCCATACTGGTAAAATGAATGCGTGGTTTGGGTAAACCACGCTCGTCTTTTTCATCCGACAGCTCTACAAAGTTTTCTTTGTAAGGCAGGCAATCACCGAGTATATTGATGCCTGCTGTATGATTGTATCCACGCATCGCCTGCATAAACGCATCACCCCACAAGCCACGCCCACGCGCCATTTGAGAGGCATACGTTACCGGCATCACGCCGATGGATTGCAACAAATAGCCACCGGCAAAATCAACCTCTTTCGGGCGATGATAATCTTCTGAAATTAAGGAGCCGGGAATACTTTTGAAGGGACGAATATCCTCTTCAAATTGTCCCCAGATTTGCAAGCCGGTATGCGCCATAAAGTTTTTTCCAACCTGCCCGCTGCTGTTGGCTATTTCATTCATCAACAACAATCGCGGTGTTTCGATGGCGCCTGCACAGAGAAACAGATGCTTACACCTTTGTCTGTATTCAACACCGTTTTTAGTATAAGCAACAGCGGTGATTTTGTTGTCTTTTGCGTCAAGTTGTGTGACAAAACAATTGTCTCTTATCTCTGCGCCAAAATGCATGGCAAAAGGGATATAAGTAACATCCATACTGCTCTTACCGCCCGTTGTACAACCCGCCTGGCAGAAGCCGCGGTTGGTGCAGGCATTGCGCCAGCCAATGCCTTCCTGGTAATATTTGGCTGACAAAGCAGCATTGGGTGCGGGTGATGTTGTAATGCCCAAACTTTTACAGCCTTTCTCCATCAGTTGCGCGGCGCCATTCAATGGCAATGGTGCTAATGGATACGATGAATTTCTTTCCTTTCCCCAGGGATAAAAAGATGGACCTGACACGCCAATAAATTGTTCAATTTCATCTAAATATCTTTCTAAATCATCATAGCCAATCGGCCAGTTTTTCCCGACACCAAATTCAGAATATAAATTAAAATCATCGGCTTGCGGGCGAGGTGTATAAGCAGTAAAGTGTAGCGTAGAGCCGCCCACACCAATACCCGAATTGTTATTGCCAAAAGCCAATGGATTGTTGCCTGCACTTAATCTTTCATCATTCCAAAATAGCTTAGACTGTGCTACTTCATCGGTTGCAAAATCTGTAGCGGGATTCCAGAAAGAACCAGCTTCCAGAGCAACTACTTTTAATCCGGCTTTGGCTAAACGGGAAAGGAGAGGAGCGCCACCAGCACCTGTACCTATGACAACTGCATCAACTGTTTCAATGATGTTGTATGTCTTCATTACGGGCTGCCCATTTGTATTTTGTTCAGCCATGTTGTTCGTCGTTTCTGTTTGTCATTTCCGGTTCTCTTTCTTCTCTTTCGTTTAGCTGAACAAGGTGCCATCCTTTGGCATCGGCAAACGATGCATCTCCAATTTCATCCTTGCCAATTGGGTGACTGTAATAGATTTCAACAAGCGACGCCATTAGTTTTTCAAAAAACAAATTGGATGGCAGATTATTCCACCATTTTCCTTCTATTGTTTTTTGCTGAACGGCTTGCAGCAACTCATCCTGTTCATTATTGCTTAGCTCCTGAAACGCTTTGCCGTAAAGGCTTCGCGATGATTGTTCTATTGCCTGCAAACCCTGATGATAAGCTTCTTCATCAGTCGGCATAACATCATATCGCCATCCGTTACCCGTCTTATTTTCTTTACAATTAGTGTCTAATATTCCAGCCAGGTCTATTTGATTTTTACGATTGTGTGGCTGTGGCAATAAGCGTTTGCAAACGGCTTGTAACGTTGAAAATTCTTCGTTTGAAAAAAATGACGGCTCGATTACAATAGGCGTGTCTAATCTCTTCTGTAATACTTCTTTGGTTTGCGGTAATACAAAGTCGGTTTGCAATAAAGTTTGTACAGTTCCCGAAGGATAATGATCGTTTCTCATTGTATTATTCTGCGGATAATCTTCCGCCGGTTACTTCAATTAAACTACCCGTCATAAAAGAGCCATCGTCCGATGCCAGTAACACATACGCAGGCGCAAACTCTTCCGGTTGTCCGGGCCGTTGTAAGATCACTTCGTGACCAAAATTTTCAACTTCTTCTTTCGGCATTGTGCCGGGAATATTGGGCGTCCAAACCGGTCCGGGAATCACGCAGTTCACGCGGATGCCTCTGTTGCCCAGACTCAATGCTAATGATTTGGTAAACGTATGAATAGCGCCTTTGGTAGCCGTGTAATCTATTAAAATGGGCAAGCCGGTTTTGCCCACGATACTTCCGGTATTTACAATTGCATCGCCTTTACCCAGATGTGGCAAAGCTGCCTGCGCCATAAAAAAATATCCAAAAATATTTGTCTCGAACGTGCGGCGTAATTGCTCTTCAGTGATGTCTTCAAACTTCTGCTGCGCTTGCTGAAAAGCGGCATTGTTGATTAGAATGTTGAGCCTGCCAAAATGGTTAATCGCTTGTTCAACAGCGTTTTTACATTGCTGGCTGCTTCTTACATCCGCCTTAATCAATAAACATTGCTGACCGTTTTCTTCGCATCGTTGCTTTGTATTGTTGGCATCGCCTTCATTTTCGTTATAAATGATAGCCACATCAGCGCCTTCTAAAGTAAATGCAATAGCAACAGCGCGACCAATGCCGGAGTCGGCGCCGGTAATAATAGCTGTTTTGCCTCTTAACTTTCCCGCTGGTTTGTAGTTGCTGAAGCTATCGTCTGGCAAGGGTTTCATGCCGGATTGCTTAGCTGGGTAAGGCTGCTTTTGTCCTTGTATATCGCTTGATTGCGGGTAGTTCTTCATGATTATTTTTTTGTTTGGCGCACTGCGTTTTATAGGTGCAATTGGTAGTAACAAAAGAAACGCCAAGGACGGAGATTTGGAAAGATGTCTGAACTGGGATAGATGGGATGTTTGGGATTTGTGGGATAAGGATGTTTTCAACCACAAAGACGCGAAGACGCAAAAGTTTATTAATCTTTTTTCTCTTAGCGTCTTTGCGGTTGAAATTTAATACTCGCTTTTTTGCTTAATTATTGACAAAGCGTACAAGAGTGATTCATTTATTTCTTTACTTAAAAGAAATAGATGAACAAATACATTATTGCAACGATGCTTAATTGGAGTTAAGGACTTCTGGTACATAATGGCTGTTCTGCAGTTCTGTATTTGTCCTTATCCCTATCATCCCATTTATCTCAAACATCCCAGTTTAGACTATCGTTTCTTATAAATGGGAACCGTGCTGCAAGGCTCGCCATACATGATGCTTTTGGCAAACGGGCGTAGCTTGTTGGTAATTTCAAGGTATGCTGTTTCAGGAATTTGAATGTCGCCGCAACCCTTTACCACCACGCGTTTGTCGGTATATTCTTCAGCATTTAGATGAGATAGATTTTTGATAATGATGCTATTGATAGTAGTGGCTTCGTTACCAAAAACGATGTCTTTAGCAATGGGTTGCAATGTTGAAGCAATAAGCATGTAAGCCCACATTGGAATGATGGCATCGGCAGTGCAAGTAACGGCGACATATTTATCTCGATAGATTTCTACATCGAGGTTTTGAAGGGCAAGACGAAAATCTTTTTCCTTTAAGATCAAACCCATGAATAAATACTCTTTGATATCGAACACGGCAATATCTCCCTTGGGATAAAACGTTTCAAGGTCAATGGTTGTAATGCCGCTTTCGGCCACTTTATTCTGTATAATCGTTTCCATTAATAGAATAATTAATTGAAGCTACAAAGCTAATCCACATTTTACAGAATGTAGGAGCGGGAAGTGTATGTTTGTCGTTAATAAAAACGATTCATGTCGCATTCTACGCTGTACAACATTGCAGATTTTTTAGAGCCGGTTAATAAATATGAAATCTCGGAAGATGAGTCGTACCATCAAACACAATTGGGTCAGCACATTGATTTGTATGATGAGCATTTTCCCGACATTGAAGCAGCAGACGTTGTGTTAATCGGCTGTGGTGAAATGAGAGGTGCAGGACAAGGTTCTAACAATTATGAGGCACCGGATGCGGTGCGCAAAGCATTTTATGCCTTGTATCATTGGCATAAGGAAGTGAAGCTGGCAGATGTAGGAAATATTAAATCGGGCGCAACACTGCAAGACACCTACGCTGCCGTGCAAGCTGTGAGTGCTGAACTGATACAGCAGGGAAAGCGCGTGGTAATAATCGGAGGCTCGCACGATATAATGATAGGTCAGTATTCTGCTTTTGCAGGTTTGGAAACCATTATTGAAGCGACCTGCGTGGATGCCCGCATTGACCTGAACATGGACAGTGTATTGCCTGCCGATAACTTCCTGATGAAGATGCTGACTTCTTCGCCCAACTTCATTAAACACTATAACCACATTGGGTTTCAGAGCTACTTAGTGCATCCGAATATGCTGGAAACAATAGATAAACTACGCTTTGATTGTTACCGTGTGGGTCGTGTAAAAGAAAGCATTGATGAGATGGAGCCATCCATCCGCAATAGTCATTTGTTTTCATTTGATATGGCGGCTTTGCAACATTCGGCGGCGCCGGCAAACACACTTACACCCAACGGTTTTAATGGTGAAGAAGCCTGTACGCTGATGCAGTATGCCGGGCTGAGCAGCAATGTAAAATCAGTGAGTATTTACGGGTATCAGCCATCGCTTGATGTGCACGATTTAACCGCCAAGCAAATGAGCCACATGCTCTGGTATTATATGGATGGTGTGTACAAAAGCAAGGAAGAAGCTCACTTCAGCGAGACGCATAACTTCAATGAATTTCACATGGCATTTGCGGAAACCGACACCACGTTTGTACAAAGCAAAAAAACGCATCGCTGGTGGATGAAAATGCCTGAGGGGAATTATGTGGCCTGCACTTATCATGATTATGTTACAGCAAGAAACAATGAACTGCCGGAGCGATGGCTGCGGCTGATGGAACGATTATAATTTAGGTAAAAGGCTCCAGTTGTTTATGAGGAACGGGTAAAACTTGTTTTTGTAGTACAAAATGGGAAGTCTCTTTTTTAGTTTAGGCCAATTTATTCCTTCGTATTTAAATTATTAGCACATTTTACCGCCAGTTTTTGGGTTTTACCTAAATCTTATACTTGATAAAACGTTAAATCAGATTTCTTTCTACATTGTAAGCGAATCACAATCTCACCCATTTTATGAAAAAATTTTTTACTCTCCACAATTTTGTTTCTTGTTTTTTATTGTTTCTTTCTTTTACAGCAGCATATTCGCAAAACTTGACCGATGAAGCAGCGATAAAAGCCAAGATCGCAAAAAACATCTTTCAAACAGGCATTCCGGCTGCCTACTTGAAAGATGCGCACATTTCAAGCGCATACAAAGACAGTAAAACCGGCATTGAACACATTTATCTTCAACAGGCATATAAGGATGTTGAAGTGTACAATCAGATTGTATCGCTTGCCTTTAAAGATGACAAGCTGTTGTATGTATCGGGGAAATTTATTAAAGGCATTGAAGCGAGAGCCGGCAACGAAGCACCAGCCATTAGTGCACAGGATGCAGTTTTGAAAGCAGCTTCGCATTTGAATCTTACAGCCTTGCTTACAAATCTTATAACCAAGACTAACACATTTGCAGTAGATAAAAAGATTGTCTTTTCAAACGCTGGTATCTCGAAAAAGGATATTCAAACCAAACTATACTGGACGCAGGACAGCTTAGGAAGTTTGCATCTAACCTGGAACGTAAACATTGATGTCATCAATAAACCGGACTGGTGGAATGTGCGCGTTGATGCGGCTTCGGGCACAATTGTGCAGAAAGATAACTGGACGGTTTATGAAAACGATTATAACGAAAAGGCAGGAAGCAACAACACCACTTCGGGCAAGGCAAACCACTTTTTTGCGCCGCCGCCAACTGATGTTAGCAGCGCTTCCTATTATGTCATTCCTTTTCCGGCCGAAAACAAAAATGTTACGGGTCTTACCGATGTTACCAACCCTTGGTTAAACGCCGGCGCCGGAAACAATGCAACTACTTATGGCTGGCAGTATGATGGCGCGACTGATTATACCATCACACGCGGAAACAATGTCTATGCATACGATGACAGCGCGAATAAAAATACACCGGGCAGACCTGCGAACTCCATTACGCCATTACCAAACTTGCAGTTTAAAGCGACACCTGATTTTGCAAAACAACCTTTCGATAGCGTTAACCGGACAGCTAATGTTATCAACCTGTTTTACTGGAACAATTTGATGCACGATGTGATGTACCAATATGGCTTCGATGAAGTGTCGGGTAATTTTCAGGCGAACAATCTAAGTCGTGGCGGCGAAGCGAACGATTATGTGCTGGCAGAAGCGCAGGATGGTTCGGGCACCAACAACGCGAACTTCAGCACACCAAACGATGGTTCGAGCGGAAGGATGCAAATGTATTTGTGGCCGACGGCACCCGTTTTTTCCATTAATAAACCGGCTTCCATTGCTGGAAATTATAATAGTGTAGAAAGCGTGTTCAGCACAAATAACCAATTGTTTAAAATTGGGACGATAACTGATACTGTTGTTTATTATAACGTAAACGAGAAGCTTGGCTGTATAGCACTGCCTGCCGGCGACACGTCGGTCAAGGGCAAAATTGCTTTCTTGTACAGAGGCTCGTGCAACTTTACGGTGAAAGTAAAAAATGCGCAGAATGCTGGCGCAATTGGTGTTATTGTCGCTAACAATCAGACAGGCGATCCATTTGCTATGGGCGGTACGGATAATACCATTACCATTCCTGCCGTAATGGTTTCCTCTGATGACGGAAATTTATTTAATGGCGTTTTAAATACTGACAGTATTGTAACAGCTACCTTGTCTCCGGGCATTGCATTGGATGGAGATATGGATAACGGAATCATCTGTCATGAATATGGTCATGGTGTATCAAACCGTTTAACGGGCGGACCTGCCAATTCAAGTTGTTTAGGACATGCTGAAGAAGGCGGCGAAGGCTGGAGCGATTACCAGTCACTAATGATGACAACTAACTGGGCAACCGCACAGCTTACAGATGGAAGCAAAGCCAGACCCATTGGCAATTATGTTTTTGGAGAATCGCAAACCGGTGCGGGCATACGCCGCTACCCTTACAGTACTGATTTTGGAATTGACCCGCTCACTTATGATGATATGGCTTCCAATACAGAAGTACATGCCACCGGGGAAATCTGGTGCGCTGCGCTGTGGGATATGACCTGGAATATCATTCAGCAACAGGGTAAAATTGAGCCTGATTTATATAATTCTGCCAGCACAGGTGGTAACGCCATTGCTTTGCAACTGGTGCTGGAAGGCATGAAACTGCAACCCTGCACACCTGGTTTCTTGGATGCCCGTAACGCAATTCTCGCAGCAGATTCTATTTTGTATGGCTACAAACACAAGTGCGCCATCTGGAACGCATTCGCTGGCAGAGGTATGGGCGTAAGTGCATCGCAAGGCTCGGTAAATAGTGCAACAGACCAGACAGCCGCTTTCGATGTCCCCGGCGTAACTTTGGCTAAAACCACTGAACCCCTAATTGCACAAGGGCAGGTTACTGAAAATCTTACTGTTACCTGTGGCTGTAATTTACCTTCCGGCAGTTATACGTTAACCGATACCATTCCTTCTCAATTTACTTATGTAAGCAGCACCGGCGGCACCTTAAAAGATAGCATCGTAACCTTCCCGCTCGCATTCAGTGCGCCGCTGGAAATAAAGACACTCAGCATATCTTTCACACCCAATGCTGCAGGCTGTAATATTGATACCGTTGTGTATGATGGTCGTGATGCGCATACCACAGGTGGCTTTGCTTCTTCAACACTTCAGGGTAATCTTAACTGGTCCGTCAGCACAACCAAATCTTATAGCCCTACACATTCCTGGTATGCAAAGGATTCGGGTTCGGCAACACAATACGAACTGCAATCGGGTACTTTTAAGCCATCTGGCTTATCAACCCTTTCCTTCTGGCACTATGTAAATACAGAGTATAGCTATGATGGCGGCATTGTAGAGCTGCAGGTAGACGGCGGCAACTGGATCAACGCAAGTCCTTACATCACAAAGAATGGCTACAATGCAATTCTTAACCAAACGAATATATATCAGCCACAGGAGCCGGCTTTCAGCGGCACACCGTTCCCGACATTCAGCCAGTCGCTGATTGACATGTCTTCTTTTACAGATAAAAATATGAAGATCAGGTTCCGTATGCGCTCTGATTCTTTTGCCAGCGGTGACGGATGGTATCTGGATAATATTACGGTAGCCAATGGCTGCGGTGGAATGCAAAAAATTGGTTTGTATAATAATGGCACAATGGTGGATGCTTTCGGCATTCCGACTTATATTCCTTCTTCTGTATTGCCGGTTTCATTGATAAGCTTTACGGCAGTTAGCCAGGGAAATTCTTCATTGTTGTCATGGCAAACGGCTTCTGAAGTTAACACCAAAGCGTTCATCATAGAAGCCAGCAAAGACGGCAATTTATTTACTGCCATTGGAAGTGTTCCGGCAAAAGGAAAAGCTGCCAACACTTATACGCTTACTGATTTGAACCCTTATAAAGGCTTAAATTATTATCGTATAAAAATGGTAGATCAAAATGGTTCCTTTACGTACTCACCGGTGCGCACGGTGTTGTTCACGGGTAAGAGTTTGATTGTAGTAAAGCCCAATCCTGCCATCAACAGCACAACTATTTACTTCGATAAAGAAATAGCGGTGTCTTATATTTTGGTGACGGATATGCAGGGAAAAATCATCAAACAGATATCTGCTAAAAACGTGTTTGGTTCTTACACACTCAACACTTCAGATTTTGCAGCGGGTACTTACCTGATAAAGATAATTCCTGTAACAGGTGCGCCATCTTCTGTGAAGCTGGTTGTACAGCATCAGTAATAAGTTCTTTTCATTACAAAAAAGCCGTCCCGATACTGTATCGGGACGGCTTTTGTTTTTTATATTTCTATAAGTCTCGCTTATACCAATCAAACAGGCAATAAAGTCTTCTCATTTTACCACAACACAATGCCGGCTGTTTGTCATCATACTTACTACCTATTACTTACTACAACCCATAACTCACTTCACCATCATCCCACTTATTGTCACTATCCATTTTCTGGGAAAAAACCGTACAAATTCAGATAAGATTTTATTGCGCAAACCTGTTACGATTGTCATTTTATTTCTCATCAGTCCTTTATATCCTTTCAGCGCAACCTGTTCGGCTGTCATCACGCCGGTGGCAAACATTTTCGACGACTGCATACCGGCTTCTTCTGCCCAATTCGTGCCGGTGGGGCCGGGACATAAAGCACTTACAGAAATGCCGTATCTTTTCAGTTCAATGTGCAGCGCTTCCGTCAGGGAAAGTACATAAGCTTTACTTGCCGCATAAGCCGCTAAGTAAGGCGCAGGCTGAAAAGCCGCTGTTGAACTCACGTTTAAAATTTTACCCGTTCTGTTTCGTTTCATGTCCTGCGCAAACAGTAATGTAAGTTGGGTTAAAGTAATCATGTTCAGGTTCAGCATCGCAATTGTTTTCTCTGCTTCCATATCGCAAAATTCGCCCGATGCGCCTACGCCTGCGTTGTTAATCAGAACATCAATATTGATGTTCAGGTCTTTCACCAAATCATAAACCTGGATAGCGCTGTTCTGAACGGAAAGGTCAACACTGAGATAATTCACTTTCACTTTGTAACGATTCTCCAGATCGTTGGCTACCTGTTGCAACGCTTCTTTGTTTCTGGCTACTAAAATCAGGTCGTATTTATGCTTTGCAAATCGTTCTGCGAATGCTTTTCCAATACCACCCGAGCTTCCTGTGATTAATGCTACTGCCATAATGAATAATTATCCTGCAAATCTGTGTCCTGTAAGTTTTCTTTAATAGGTAGAAACAAAAAAGGTAAACTTCCGCTTACCTTTTCTACACAATGATTTTGCGTTTTACCTGCTCAATCTCAACAGCACCACATCATGCGGTGCAACCGTTGCCACAAAAGGTTTAGCTGTATTGCCCGCTGTTTTCTTCATCCACACATCTTTTATTTTATAAACACCATTGCTCATTTTGCTATGCGAAACCGTGTCTTCAATCATCTCTTTCTTCCAGTCAAAGTTTACCGGCATTGGCTTATCATTTCTATTTAAAAAACATACTGCCCACTCGCCATTACTTAATGGTTTCACCCAGGTTTCTAAGCTATCTTTTTTTGCATAGCGAAACCCTTGTATGCCCATCGTATCCTGGTCTATGGCAATGGCATCTTTATCGGTAAGAACCGCTTTCGTTTGAGCTGACATTTTTGTAATATCATTACCCGCAATTAAGGGCGACGCCATCATGCACCAGATCGAAAAATGCGCGCGGTTTTCGCCATCCGTTAATCCGTTTCCTACTTCCAGCATATCCGGATCGTTCCAATGGTTTTTACCCGCATATGGGTGTAAAGGTTCATTCAAATCAACACAGCGCATTATACCATTTGCCGTCCACGATCCCTGGCTGTGTGTGCCATCAAACTGCGCATAAATATCTCCGGTAGTGCGCCACAACTGACCTACCGGTTCTGCCCATGTCCAGGGCTGGCTGCTTCCCCATTCGCATAAGCTGAATATAATGGGTCGCCTGGCTGCTTTTATGGCTTTGCTCATTGTTGTATACGCTTCTTTCTGTGTTTCGCCATCGCTGTAACACCAGTCGAACTTCAAGTAATCAATACCCACCGATGCATAAAAGCGGGCATCCTGATATTCATAACCTCTTGTGCCCGGATAGCCGGCGCAAGTCTTCGTTCCCGCGCAGTTATACAAGCCGAACTTTAAGCCTTTTGAGTGCACATAATCCGATACCGCTTTCATTCCATGCGGAAACTTTTCCGGGTCGGGTATCAGGTCGCCCGTTACACTATCGCGTTCCATTGTCATCCATCCATCATCCAGCACAAGGTATGTATAACCCGCATCTTTCATCCCGCTTTCTACCATCACATCGGCGGTGTGTTTGATAAGGTCTTCAGTGATGTGGGTCTGAAATGTGTTCCAGCTATTCCAGCCCATCGGCGGCGTGGGAGCGAGGTTCTCCCATTTTTGCGAATACGCGCTGAGCGAACAAATAATAGCAAAAGGCACAATCCAATTTTTCATTGTCGTATGGTTTTATAAATCGTTCTTGTAAAGAAACTAATTGCTTTGCAAACATTCAATGCGGCATACGAAATTGGCTAAGCATGATGAATAAGAAAGCAAGAATTCATTATAATCAATACCGAATACAAAACAACAGAATAGCCATTTTGGGCCAGAAGCCAGTAACTCCGGTTAAACTTTACTTGCGTCGCACTCTTCAACGCTTTGAAAATAATTGAGCTTTTATCAAAGCGAATATATTTAACCCCGGAGACGCAAAGACACAAAGGAGTTACATGGAAAACGAATTGTGCGAATAGTAATTTTCACCCACGCAGCATTATCCAACAAAACAAAACAGCCGAAGTAATTACTTACTCCGGCTGCCTTTCATACTTCCAGTCCATACAATTAGGCCAAATCGAATCTATCCAAATTCATCACCTTATTCCAGGTGGCTACAAAGTCTTTTACAAATTTTTCCTCTCCACCGTTGCTGGCATACACTTCTGCAATGGCTCTCAATTCTGCATTAGAACCAAATACTAAATCGGCGCGTGTTGCAGTCCATTTCGGCTGACCTGTTTTTCGATCAGTTCCCAAATACACTTCTTTGTTTTCGTCCATCGCTTTCCACGCCGTGTTCATATCAAGCAGGTTCACAAAGAAATCATTGGTTAACTGACCAGGACGCTGCGTAAACACACCATGTTTAGATCCATCAAAATTGGCGTTCAGAACACGCAAACCACCTACCAATACGGTTAATTCCGGTGCTGTCAGTGTAAGCAACTGCGCTTTGTCTATCAGCAGCTCTTCGGTAGATGCGGGCGACTTTGATCTTCTATAATTGCGGAAGCCATCTGCAACCGGCTCTAAATCTTTGAACGAAAGAACATCCGTTTGTTCCTGCGAAGCATCCATGCGGCCGGGTGCAAACGGAATCGTAATATCATGACCCGCCTCTTCTGCAGCTTTTTTAATGGCGGCACAACCTGCCAGCACAATCAAATCTGCCAGCGACACTTTCTTGCCGGTAGTAGTTTGCGCAGCATTAAAGTCTTTCTGAATGTTTTCCAATATGCTTAGCGCTTTTGCTAACTGTACCGGGTTGTTCACCATCCAGTCTTTTTGCGGAGCCAGCCGGATGCGTGCGCCATTCGCACCACCCCGTTTGTCCGATCCGCGGAACGTAGAAGCCGATGCCCAGGCCGTCGACACCAGTTCTGATACACTAAGACCGGCAGCTAATATTTTTTCTCTTAAAGTGTTAGCCTCATTTTCATTTATCAACGTATGGTCCACTGTCGGAATAACGTCTTGCCAGATTAGTTCTTCTGCCGGAACATCAGGACCCAAATAACGGGCGCGGGGTCCCATATCGCGGTGCGTCAGTTTAAACCAGGCACGCGCAAACGCATCGGCAAAATCATCCGCATTTTCTAAAAAACGTCTTGATATTTTCTCATAAGCCGGATCTACCCGCAGGGCTAAGTCAGTAGTTAGCATTGTAGGCTTGTGACGCTTTTCCGCATCATAGGCATCCGGTATAATTTCCTCGGCATCTTTGGCTACCCATTGGTGTGCGCCGCCGGGGCTTTTGGTAAGTTCCCATTCAAAACCAAAAAGGTTTTCAAAATAGTTATTGCTCCATTGTGTGGGTGTCTTTGTCCAGATCACTTCAAGCCCGCTGGTAATGGTATCTGGACCTTTACCTGAACCGTATTGATTGCGCCAGCCAAAACCTTGCTCTTCTATGGATGCAGCTTCCGGTTCTTTGCCTACATTGTCAGAAGGGGCAGCGCCATGTGTTTTACCAAAGCTATGGCCACCAGCTATCAAAGCAACTGTTTCTTCATCGTTCATTGCCATACGGCCAAACGTTTCGCGGATGTCTTTTGCAGAAGCCAAAGGATCAGGATTGCCATCCGGTCCTTCCGGGTTCACATAAATCAAACCCATGTGTGCTGCAGCCAAAGGCTCTTCCAAACCGCGTGAGTGAATAGGTCGTCCCGCATCTTCATCAGAAGACACTACACCATGCGCGGCCACACCTACTTCGCCTTTTGCATATCGCTTCTCATTGCCAAGCCAGGTGGTTTCGGCACCCCAATAAACGTCTTCCTGTGCTTCCCATAAATCTTCGCGACCGCCGGCAAAACCAAAGGTTTTGAAGCCCATTGATTCCAGCGCTACATTACCTGTAAGAATGATAAGGTCAGCCCAGGATAATTTGCTGCCATATTTTTGTTTGATCGGCCAAAGCAAGCGGCGGGCTTTGTCAAGGCTCACATTGTCCGGCCAGCTATTCAGCGGCGCAAAGCGTTGCATACCGGCGCCTGCACCACCGCGTCCATCGGTTGTACGATAGGTGCCTGCACTGTGCCATGCCATGCGGATAAATAAACCACCGTAATGGCCAAAGTCAGCCGGCCACCAGTCCTGAGAGTCGGTCATGAGCGCATGTAAGTCGCTTTTCACCGCTTCTAAATCAAGGCTTTTAAAAGCTTCTGCATAACTAAAATCGGTGTCCATCGGGTTAGATAAAGAAGAATGCTGACGAAGGATATTCAGCCTTAACTGGTTGGGCCACCAGTCGCGGTTACGTGTGCCGCTACCGGCTACATTGTGATGCAGCGTGCCGTTATGAAACGGACACTTACTGATGTCATTAGATTCATTTTCCATGATTTCAAAATTTAATAGCGAATAAAAACAAGTATGGCAAAGATGCGATACAGTTGAGCAAACTTATAACATCAGGCAAATTATCCCAATCAATTAATTTTATACTTTCATAGTTTAAACCTATCATGACGTTAGTACAGTTGGAATATATCGTGGCATTGGATGCCCTGAAACATTTTGCAAAAGCGGCTGCGCAATGCCATATCACACAGCCTTCCTTGAGTATGCAGGTGCAGAAACTGGAAGAAGAACTTGGCGTGCAGATATTCATCCGCAGCAATCCGGTTACAACTACAGAGACAGGGCAAATTGTAATAGAGCAGGCAAAGAAAATCCTGTCTGAAGCGCGCAATATGCAGCAGCTCGTTCACCAGGAGAAGAACATTGTAGCCGGCACATTAAAAATTGGCATCATACCCACGCTGGCACCTTACCTGTTGCCGCAGTTTATACAAGCTTTCATCAAACAATACCCGCAAGTACACATCAGCATTCATGAATTCACAACCGAGCACATCATACGACAGTTGAAAAATGGAACGCTCGATGCCGGCATTCTCGCCACGCCATTGAATACCGCAGAACTAAAAGAAACATTTTTGTTTAATGAAGAATTTGTGGCTTATATATCGCGCAAAGACAAGCTGTTTATTAAAAAATATCTCCTGCCGGGCGACATAGATGTACACCGCATGTGGTTGTTGGAAGAAGGTCACTGCCTGCGTAGCCAGGTGATGAATTTATGCGCGTTGCAAAAAGATTCATCCATCGAAAAGCACTTCGATTATGCTGCCGGAAGCATCGAAACACTCAAGCGTTTTGTTGATAAAAATGGTGGCATCACCCTTTTGCCCGAATTGGCTACCTATGATATGAGCAAAACTCAAAAGAACATGCTGCGCTACTTTAAAAGTCCCGCGCCTGTTAGAGAGATCAGCCTTGTTACGATAAAAACATTTTCGAAAACGAGGTTAATCAACATCTTGAAACAAACTATTCTGGACAACTTGTCGTCACAACTGGTGCAGAAAAAGAAAGTAGAAGTAGTGCCGTTATGATGTTAGTTTAGTGGGTTATACATTATGCAGGTTGCCTTTGCAGGCTTCATAGGATAATATATTGACTATATATCAGTTTGGTTTGCCTACTTTGCAGGCACTTCAGTAAACAATCCACTCATTTAGTATGAAACAATTAACCGCTTTTTCTGCAGTCGCAATTTTCATTCTGTCTCTGGTTTTCGCTGCCTGCACGTCAAACGGAAAAGAGGAAACAACGGCAACCGATTCTGTAGCTGCCAACATACAGATGTACACACATGTTTGGGATCAGATCATTAACCACGGCAAGCTCGGTATGTTCAACGATTCCAACTTCACGCCTGATGTAGTCATGCACGCAAACCCCGACCGCGTAGGTATCGACAGTGCACGGGCTTATTATGCCAACTATCTCACCGGGTTTTCCGATATAAAATTTACCATCAAAGATGTCTTTGGACAAGGCAATAAAATCGTGAAGTACTGGAACTTTTCAGGCGTCAATACGGGCACCTTTTTCGGAATGCCTGCCACCGGTAAAAAGGTGAGTATCGAAGGCGTCACCCTGGTAAGAATGCAGAACGGAAAAATTGCTGAAGAAAGGGATTTTCTGGACAATCTCGACCTGATGACACAATTGGGTGCATTGCCCGAAAACGGCAAATAATGCGACAGGCAAAACCAGTACACATCATATCTCTTATCCAATCCCCAACTTATCCAGCACCACCTTTGCCATCTTATAAAACGCCTCATGGCTATAGCCTGCAGTGTGCGGCGTCACCAGCACATTCGGCTGTGTCGTCAGCCAATGCAATTGTTCTTTTTGTTCTTCTGTAAACGTATCCAGTTTCTCATTCTCCAACACATCCAATGCTGCTCCCGCCACTTTATTATTTTGCACCGCCTGAATCAGTGCCGCCACATTCGTCACCTTGCCGCGGCATGCCGTCAGAAAATAAGGCTTTTGTGTCAACGCTTCAAAGAACGCATCATCAGCATAATGATAGGTTTCATCCGTAAGAGGCAAATGCAAACTCACCACGTCTGCATACTTTTGAATATGCTCCGCGCTCGCCTCCCGCACATAATCTTTCGCAAAGCCATGTCTGTATTTATCGTGTGCTAAAACAGTTACCCCAAACGGCGCCAGCAGCTTCGCAAACGCCTCGCCTGTATTGCCAAAGCCAATAATACCAACAGTTCTGCCCGTCAGTTCTGTCCCCCGGTTCGCATCCCGTATCCATTGCCCCTCCCGCACCTCCAGGTAACTACTTGTTATCTTATTCATCAGGTTCAACAGAAACCCTAAGTTGTGTTCCGCCACCGCATTCCGGTTCCCTTCCGGGCTGCTCACACAGGTAATCCCTTTGCTTTCCGCATATGGCACATCTATCAGTTCCATCCCGCTGCCCAGCCTGCCTATCCATTTCAGGTTCGCCGCCGCATCTATCACTGCCCTGTCTATCTTAAGCCGAGTCGTGACAATTAGCCCCGTCACTTCCCTAACCCTTCGCAACAGATCCTTGTAGCCAATCGCCGGTTCATACATCACTTCATACCCATTCTTCCCCAATGTTTCCGTCAGGTACGCATGCACCTTCGCCGTAATCAAAGCTTTATTCATAATTCAGTTACTTCGGCAAATATCCTCCACATTTCCTCCCCAACCACATCTCTCAAATTTCCATTTCTCCAATCCCGCTACTCACCATTCACTATTCAATCCCACATCCCAGATAATTATGGCGTGCCGCCAAGCTTGCCAAGCTACGCATGGCTGCGCAAGGGGTCGGGCCATCCGCTCCAAGTCCGCAGCGCCGGCTGTTCCCCTGGGTATCTTGTTCCTTGCATTCTTGTCACTTCCTCCGCTTCGGCGCTTTACGGGCTTTCCGCTGCTATCCCTCACACGTTCCGCAGCCACAGTCATTCTTCAAAAACAACACATATCAATTCTTAATCTTCTTAAGTCACCCCAACTAACGATTCCCTTTTTAAAATCCACTCTTCACCAACCACTTACAGCTAAGTTATCAAGGCCAAACAGCCCTTCACCGCAGTACTACAAAAGCCCCATCAAGGCTTGTGCACGGATGTGTCGCAAGATCATCCATGCTTGAATTTCTTTGCTTCTTTCTTGTTTCAAGACAAGAAAGAAGAAGCGGTTAAAATAGCAATCAATTACACTTATTTAATCCAGAAGATAATAATGAAGCAGTTCAAAAAATCTTTTCAGCATGTGGCAAACCTTGCCTCTCGTTAGTAAATACCCATCACACATCTAATGTCTTTATACAAAATTCAATTTATCAAATTAACACACGCCACCAAAATTCCCCTTTCACCCTCCACAATCCGGATCAAATCTCCCGAAATTCCAACAAGACCATCCGCAGCCCCCATCACACCCTACGCAACACCCATCAGCACCATAGAAATTCCCATTAGTTCCTCCGAAACATCCATCATACCAACAGAAATCGCCATCAGACGCACCGAAATTCCAATCAGACCTTCCGAAAACCCAACAAGCCCATCCGAAACCCTCACTATGCCCTCCGAAACACCGACAAGACCGTCTGCTGGAGCCACCGCGTCCGCTGGAAGCACACCCTCCGCTGGAAAATACACCATCCGGTTACCGGAAACTAAAAATCCTTACCGCTAATACAAAAATTCACAAATCCCTCCTGCGGATTCCTCTATTTTTGTTTGCATGACTGTTACCACCGAAATGATTGATAATCTCGCAAAACTCGCCCGGCTTCAGTTTACCGGCGAAGAGAAAGAAGAACTCAAAAAAGATCTCGCCCAAATGATTGGCTTCATTGATAAACTCAATGAACTCGATACCGAAGGCATAGAGCCTTTGCTCCACATGAGTCCTCGTTCCAATGTCTTTCGTGAAGATGTGGTAGAAGGTTCCATTTCCCGCGAAGAAGCCCTGCTCAATGCCCCCGAAAAAAACGAACAGTTCTTCCTCGTTCCTAAAGTCATCAAAAAATAAAAACCTACTGCTATGCAAGGCATCATCCACCTCGATCATATCCAGAAAAGCTACTTCATGGGAACGCAGGCAATCCCAGTACTAAAAGGCATCTCCCTCGATATTTTCAAGAACGAATACGTCGCTTTAATGGGGCCTTCGGGTAGCGGCAAAAGCACCCTCATGAATATTTTGGGTTGCCTCGATACACCCACCGGCGGCAGCTATGTCTTAAATGGGAAAGACGTCAGCAAAATGACTGATGATGAACTTGCAGATGTCCGCAACGTAGAAATTGGCTTCGTATTTCAGCAGTTCAATTTGCTTCCGCGCCTAACAGCGGCAGAGAATGTTGCTTTGCCGCTTGTATATGCCGGTGTGAGTAAAAAGGAACGGATAGACAGGGCGGTGGCAGCACTTGAAAAAGTGGGCTTAGGCTCTCGCAGTCATCATAAAAGTAATGAAATGAGCGGTGGTCAGATACAACGTGTTGCCATCGCCCGTGCTATTGTAAACAATCCGTCTTTGTTACTGGCAGATGAACCTACGGGTAACCTCGACAGTAAAACATCAGTGGAAGTGATGGAGATTTTTGGTGCCATTCAAGCTGCCGGGAACACCGTTGTTTTAGTAACGCACGAAGAGGACATTGCAACATATGCCAAGCGTGTGATTCGTCTGCGCGATGGTCATATTGAAAGCGATACCATAAACCAGGCTGAAAGCCGAACGCCAAAAGCGCTCAGTCACTAAATATTTCTTTTAAGGCTTTCGATTTATAATTTAATCAATCTTCTTGTCACAAAAGATATACACTAAAACCGGCGATGAAGGCTATACCGGCTTAATTGGCGGCACCAAAATTCTTAAAAGCGATCTGCGCATTGACAGCTATGGAAACATTGATGAACTGAACTCTTACGTTGGTTTGATAGGCGATTATATCACCGACCGCGACATTAAAACTTCTCTTCTTTCTATACAAAATAAACTCTTTATTATTGGCTCTTTGCTTGCGCAGGATGATAGTAAAGACATTAAAATGAGCCTGCCTCAATTGTACGAGGAAGATGTTTTGCAGTTAGAGCAGGAGATAGATAATATGAATGAAAGCCTGCCAGAACTAAAGCATTTTATTCTGCCGGGAGGCAACCTTCTTGTTTCCTGCATTCATATCTCCCGCAGCATCTGCCGCCGTGCCGAAAGAGGCTGTGTTCATCTAAAAGAGGAAGGTTTATTTGTAGAACCTTTGATACTGAAATACACTAATCGTCTAAGCGATTATTTGTTTGTACTGGCAAGGTTTGTTGGCAAACAATTAAATGTGGAGGAAGTGATATGGAAGGGTTGAAATAACCCCGAATATTCATGCACGAAGTTCGTGTTATCCGTGTTTCATAAAGCAAAAAGTCCCGATGCAATCGGGACTTTTTAATAACATGCATTCTATTGAAATTATTTCACTTCAACATCAGCGCCTGCTTCTTTTAGTTTCGCAGCTAAATCTTCAGCTTCGGCTTTCGCTACACCTTCTTTGATAGGTTTCGGAGCGCCGTCAACCAATTCTTTTGCTTCCTTCAAACCTAAGCCAGTCAAGTCTTTTACAATCTTAACTACCTGAAGTTTGTTAGCACCACCGCTTTTCAGAATTACATCGAAAGCAGTCTTTTCTTCAGCAGCAGCTGGAGCAGCGCCACCGGCAGCAGGACCTGCAACTGCAACTGCAGCAGCAGCCGGTTCAATACCATACTCGTCTTTCAGAATTTTTGCTAATTCGTTAACCTCTTTTACGGTCAGGTTAACCAGTTGATCTGCAAATGCTTTTAAATCAGCCATTTTGTTTCAAATTTTTGCCGCCTTCATTGCCTGTGCTCCGGCGGTATCATTAAAAAAATTTGTGTGTATTACCTCTCAGGCTTGAGGCAATTATTTTTAATTGGTAATGGATAATTATTAATTGAAACAACCGAAGCCTTTCACGTCAATTAGCCATTAACAATATTCAATTAACTAATAACTACTGAGCTACTGCTTCTCTGTCTTCCAGAGCTTTAATGATGCCAGCCAGCTTGGCACCAGCGTTCAAGCCGCTAATAACGTTTTTGGCAGGTGATTGCAACAAGCCAATAATTTCGCCGATAAGGTCATTCTTACTCTTCAGCGTTTTCAGCGTATCAAGCTGGTCGTTGCCAACAAAAACAGCGCTATCAATATAAGCCGCTTTCAGCACTGGTTTTTCTGTGTTCGTGCTTTTGCGAAAGTCAGAGATAATCATCGCCGGCTCTTTGCCATTTTCACTGAACATCAGGGCAGTTACGCCGTTCAGGCTATCATATACACCAGCGAAACGCTCAGCATCAATCTGCTCAAGAGCTTTGCGGATTAATGTGTTTTTTGCAACAGTTATTTCGATATTCTTATCGAAACAAACACGACGCAGTTTGTTTGCCTGCGCAACGGTCAACGCTTCCGTATTGGTTACGTAAAAGTTATTGTATTGATTGAACTTCTCTTTCAGAACTTCAATCGCTTCGTTTTTTTGTTCTTTCGTCATAACGATTTGTTTTTGTTCCCGACTGATTCCTCACCCCGAAACGATTGATGAATTTAGCTTTGAACAGATTTGGTGTCAATCGAAATGCCCGGGCTCATGCTGCTTGCCATACTTACACCTCTCAGGTAAATACCTTTTGCTGTAGAAGGTTTCAACCTCATTAAGGCATTGATCAGTTCCTGGCTGTTGGCAGCTATTTTTTCCGGGGTAAACGATACGCGGCCAATAGAAGCATGTACAATGCCGGTCTTATCAACCTTGAAAGCGATTTTACCACCCTTCACTTCATTCACCGCTTCTGCTACGTTATTCGTAACGGTACCCGTTTTCGGGTTCGGCATCAGGTTACGAGGACCTAATATTTTACCCAGACGACCAATCTTAGGCATCACAGAAGGTGTTGCTACGATAACATCAACGTCAGTCCAGCCACCTTCAATCTTCGAGATAAATTCATCCAGTCCAACATAATCAGCACCCGCAGCTTTTGCGTCGGCTTCTTTATCAGGTGTGCAAAGCACGAGTACGCGCTTGGTTTTACCTGTCCCATGTGGCAGAGTAACCGTACCGCGAACCTGTTGGTCAGCCTTCTTTGGGTCAACGCCCAAACGAACGTGGATATCTACCGAAGCATCAAATTTTGTTGTGTTTATTTCTTTTACCAGCGTCGAAGCAGCCTGCAAAGAGTAATCTTTGGTTTTGTCCACTTTCGCGTCCGCCAGCTTTCTTTTTTTAGTAATTGCCATTGTTCAAAAAGTTGTAATCGTTAATAAATTAATTCTTTTCCCACGGTGCTTGTCCTTCAACAGTCAAGCCCATGCTGCGAGCCGTACCAGCCACCATTTTCATGGCGCTTTCCACCGTGAAGCAGTTTAAGTCAGGCATCTTGTCTTTGGCAATTGCTTCAACTTGTGCCCAGGTTACTTTACCTACCTTGTTTCGGTTGCTCTCTTTAGAACCTTTTTGAATTTTGGCAGCTTCCAGCAGCTGTATCGGAGCGGGAGCGGTTTTAATGGCAAAGTCAAAAGACTTGTCCGTATAAACCGTGATAATTACAGGAACCACTTTTCCTGCTTTGTCCTGCGTTCTTGCATTAAACTGTTTACAGAACTCCATAATGTTCACGCCCTTGGAGCCAAGAGCGGGACCTACGGGCGGTGCAGGGTTGGCAGCGCCACCCTTTACCTGCAACTTTACGTAGGTTGCAATTTCTTTAGCCATTTTATAATTTTTTTGGTGATAACGCCGCGCCATCGGCGGGCTCCCAATTTTCAACAAAGAACTTTTTGGGAGCGCAAAGGTACTATTGTTAATGGAATATTATTGCTTAAATATTGAATATTTTGTAAAAAGTCTCATCCTGATATTAATGAGCCGTAAGCTTTTGTTTTAAAAAATCTTTTAATTTGGAGCTTATCCAAAATAAGAAAGGCTATGCGAAGCATTCTCGCTTCGCATCACTATTATATCGCCTCAGGTAATTTTCCGGATGGCCTCTTTACATCTTCTTAAAAGAAACTCATAAAAATAATTTTTTCCTTCAAACCTCTGTTGAAAAAATACATCTCATAAAATAATTTCTCACTTTGGCAGTTTATCAATTTAAAATCGAAAGAAATGTATCAAGTTGTGCATTCTTTCACTGCTGACTAAAAACTACTTATATGCTTTACCGCCTACTTCGAAATAATAAAGAAAGTGGTCCTTTCACCGCTTTACAACTTGAGCAAATGGGCTTAAAACCCTACGATTTATTATGGACAGAAGGCAAAGGCGCTGCCTGGCAATACGCTTCGGAAATACCTGAGCTAAAGAACTTTGCGCCGCTTGTAGAAGAACAACCATTTGACCGCTTTTACAAGCGTAAAGAAGCCTTGCAAACGGCGCAACAGCCTGCTGTTACCGGTAAGAAGGTAAAACCTCGTTTCCGCATTTCCAACGGTCAGCTTATTATGGTTGAGCCAGGAAATATGGAAGTAGCCAACACAGGTATCATCAAAGAAACGGCACAGATTAAGGCGCCTAAAGAGCCAGTTGCAGTAAAGCAAAGCAATGCTGCCTCCGATTGGCAGGATGGCTATACACAATGGCAGCCGCAACCGCAGAAAAAAACGATAGCTAAAGAAGAGCCGGTAGAAGTGGAAACAAAATATTCTGAATCGCTTGATGACTTAAAAAAACGCTACGCCGAAAAAGTGCTGAACGAAAAGGCAACCGTTCCATCGTCTTCGCTTTCTTCCGCATCGGTAAGGCAGAACATTATGGCGGCTGTTGCCCTAGTGGTATTAGCAGTAGGTGGCTACATCGGCTACACATTAAAACAAAAAGGTGACGCGAAAGCAGATGGCAAGCCTGCCATAGAGCGTGCAGATATTGCCGGCGGAAGTGTTTTGTCTTCATCGTCAGATGATAATGAGACGGCAGGCAATACAGCCGATGAACACGCCAATAATGTAGCCTCGCAACCTGTCAATGAAAGGAGCACTGAAGGGAGTACAACAAAAGCTGCCTCCCAAAAACCGGTTTCCAAACCGGCTGTGCAAACGGTAGTGAATAATGATACTAAACTAGGATTAACAGCGGCGCAAAAAGTAGCTGGTGCTATGTCAGCCAAAGCCATCAGTCCAACAATTAAAACAGCGGAAAAAACAACGGTGCTGACTGATAAAAAGAAGGAGTCTGTGAAAACAAATAACAGTCTTGCAAACAATATTGGCGCAAAGACAAATACAGCCTCATCACCAACCGCAACGATACCCAAAACAACAGCCGCAGGCAGCGTCCCTGCACCTGTGGAAACGAAGCCTGTAGTTGTGAAGCAAAACGCGCCTAAAAAGATAGATGATTATCTCTCCGTAAAGAAGTTGGGCGGCGGCACTGGCGGCGTGCAGAACGTTCGTTTGCTGGTAAACAACGTTACCGATTTTCCAATTGACCTCGCTGTGATTGATATACAGTATTTCGACAGCAAAGGCAAATATCAAAAAGGCGAAACCATGTATGTAAAAGATATTAACGGCGGCAACAATGTGGAGCTGCATGTGCCGGATAGCGATAAATCAAGCTCTATCAAATACAAAGTATCGCTGGTAAGCGCTGAGAAAAAAACATTGTATCTCGTGGCTGATTGATCGTCTCATTTGTCCTTTGTCCGAATTCGCTAAATTAACTGCATGAAGTGTATTGTTCTGTTTGGAGCAGGCAAATCATCCTCTGTACTCATTGACTATCTAACACTACTTTCTTCCGCGCAGCAATGGCAGGTTTTGGTGGCTGACAACAGCCTCGAAGCGGCAGCACAAAAAACGGGCGTTCATCCGCTGGTAAAGCCTGTGCAGGCAGACGTATATAATGCTGAACAGCGCGGAGCTCTGGTTCAGCAGGCAGATGTAATTATTTCTTTGCTGCCACCGGCGCTTCATATCCTCGTTGCCAAAGACTGCCTGCACTATAGCAAACATTTATTGACGGCTTCTTATGTAGATGATGCCATCCGCGCGCTGGAAGGCGAGATTCAAAAGAAAGGCTTACTGTTTCTCTGCGAAATGGGGCTCGACCCCGGCATTGACCACATGAGCGCCATGCAAATAATCCACAGCATACAAGCGGAAGGTGGCAAGATTACTTCCTTCAAATCGCATTGCGGAGGATTGGTAGCGCCCGAAAGCGACGATAATCCCTGGCACTACAAGATAAGCTGGAACCCGCGCAATGTAATAATGGCGGGCAAAGCAGGTGCGGTATATAAAGAGAACGGCAGAGAGATAACCCGTCAATACGAAGAATTGTTTGCGCTTGGCAATGTGGTGCCTATCCCCGGGCTGGGAATGTATGCCTGGTATCCTAACCGCGACTCTTTAAGCTATGCCAAACTCTATCATCTCGAAAACACACATACCTTTATTCGCACCACGCTGCGCCATCCCGATTTTATGATCGGGTGGAAAAATATGATTGACCTGAAGTTTACTGCCGAAGATATTTTTTACGATACAGAGGGTCTCACTATTGCACAGTTTTTTCATGAGCATTACCACCGCGTGAATTTTGAGCAATGGATGCACGAATCGCTGGAAAAGGATGTTGCCTTTGCTAAAAAAGTAAAAGACCAGATTATTAAAATACAGGAAGAAGAACGGGAAGCAAAACTAAAAAACCGACCATTAGAAACCGATTTCTTAATGGTAACAGGCGAGGGAAACCTGATAGATATAAACATCCATTCGGAGAAAGAAAAGATAGCACAACTGGCAGAGTTCCTGAGCCGCAAAGCCAGCCTTTCGCTGATGCAATTGTTCTACCTCGGACTGGAAGATGATTCGCTTATCAACAAGGGCAAATGTAGTGTGGCTGATGTGCTTCAGTTTATCTTAGAAAAAAAGCTGAAGTTGCTGCCTGCCGATAAAGACATGGTGGTGATGCTGCACGAAATCGAATTTATACAGGGAGATGAAGCCCGCAAACAAAGCAGCTACTTGGTAGTAAAAGGAGATGACAACGTGCATACTGCCATGGCAAAAACCGTTGGCTTGCCCTTGGGCATTGCAGCCCGGCTTTTGCTGGAAGGAAAGCTTGCGGAAAGAGGTTTGCATATTCCTATCCTTCCATCGCTTTATGAACCGGTGCTGAAAGAACTGGAACAATATGGAATTGTGTTTCATGAAGGATAGGTGAATAATCAAATCTCTTGCATAAAATGCAACACCCTAATTATAACAACTTTTCACTCGCAGCTCATCATTTACTATTCACCGCTCACCTTCAACAATCTCTGCAACTCTTTCACTCCTTCTGTTGCAGGCTTTTCAATAATGGTTAAGTTAGGTATGTAGGAGACTTCAGGAATGTTTTTATCAATAATAAATTTTGGTGCAAAGCGTGGTGCATAGTTTACCAAACCTGCTGCCGGGTACACGGCAAGCGATGTGCCGATAACCACGAAAATATCTGCTTCACTTGCTATCGCGGCAGCCTTTTCAATCATAGGTACCGGCTCTTCAAACCACACAATGTGCGGGCGCAGTTGCGCCTTATCTTCCGCTACATGACCGAGCTCAATATCCTGCCGGATATCATAAACAAAACGCTCGCTTTTCTCACTGCGCATTTTAAAAATCTCGCCGTGCAGATGCACCACGTTGGTGCTGCCGCCACGCTCGTGCAGGTCATCAATATTCTGGGTGATGATAGTAACGTTGTAATCTTTCTCTAATTCTGCCAAACCTGTATGAGCTGCATTGGGCTTGGCTTTCGCTACATCGGCGCGGCGCTGATTATAGAAGTCGAGAACCAATTGCGGGTCTTTCTTCCACGCGCGCGGCGTGGCTACATCTTCAACATTAAAGCCTTCCCAAAGCCCATCCGTATCTCTGAAAGTCCGCAACCCGCTTTCAGCGCTGATGCCCGCGCCGGTAAGAACGACAATATGTTTTTTCATAGATTAATATTGCTATTTCGGTAAATAAACAAGATTATTCTTTACACCATGGCTATCCAGGATCTCTTTCAGCTCAGCCACTTGCCCGCCCCACAAATCTTTAGTTGAGATGGGCAGGGCACGCTGTTTATCCTGCCAGATAAGAATCCAGTTTTTGGTTTGCGATACTTTATAAATCCCGCTCCACTCATATGTTACTGAATAGGTTTCTCCTTTTACAATCAGCTCATTTTTATCCATAGAGTAAATCACTGTTTCCTGCAACTGCTTGATGTTTTTATAAGCTTTCTTGGCAGAGAAAAGAATAGATAACGGCAACGCCGTAAGCATTGCCAGCGGAACCAATATAGACAAAGGATTGGCGTTTTGCGGCGCTGCTATAAACCCTGATACGGCGATGCATAAGAACACAAAGGCAATGATAGCAATGCTTCGCGTTGCCGGTTTGCTATACATCATCAGCAGGCTAACCTGTATAAATTCTTTCTCTGATAGTTGCGATTTGACAGTCATTCTTCTTTTATAAATCCGGGTGCAATATCGTTAATCTGTATGCATATTTTTTTAAACAGAAAGAGCAGAAAAGAACAATACTTTATTATGAATCGCATTGTCTGTTTTGTGAGCAAAGATTTGCACCGGTGAGCTGGAAAGTAAAAAGCAGGTATTTATTCTGAAAAATAAATACCTGCTTTTGTATGATTTATCTCTGCGTAAACCAGAGTATAAAACAATAATACTTATTGTTTCACCACCCGAATAGTTTGTACATTATTATCCTGCACAATTCTTACAAGATACATTCCTCTGCCCAAGCCGGCGGCAGGAACATCAATAGTGTTTGTACCCACTGTTACGCTGCCGCTTTGCGTGATGACGGTTTTGCCTGTCATATCAGTCACCTGCAGCATCATTTTGCCGGCTGTTGTGCTTTGCAAAAGGAGATGAATGATATTCCCAACCGGGTTTGGATAGATAGCTGCACTACCATTACCGGAACGTACCACCTTTACAATGGATGAATACGTGGCATGACCATCTTTATCTGTCTGCTTCAGGCGGTAATAAGAAGTGCCGGGCAATGGGTTGGCATCGACGGTAGAGTACAAAAAAGTTCCGGTGCTGCTGCCTTTCGCAGATACCTTCTGTACATAGCTAAAAGCTCTTCCATCACTGCTCCGCTCTACGGTATAAGAATCTGCATTTAATTCGTTGGCTGTGCTCCAGTTTACATTCACCAGGCTGCCGGAAAGATTCGCCGTAAACGAAAGCAATGTTACCGGTAAAAGACTGCTGCAAGGATATAAGAACGTGCCGAAATCGGCTTCGGTATGCGAGAAAACAGTTGACGTGAAAGACGCCGTGTCACTGTTGGTTTGAATAGACGCCGAAGTGCCAATGTCTATTGCCGAACCAACACTATCAAGCTTTTCGCCGGTGCAGCTTTGAAGGCGACCATCATATTTATAAAAAGCGGCTACCGATACAGGACTTTGCGGGTCGAGGAATTCGCCGCCGCCGACAATATAACCACCATCTGTGGTAGGAGTAAGTTGTTGAGCGTAGAAAGAAAAAACATTAAAATTAGAAAGTGAAAACGGTGTAATATTGGTTTTTCGGGTCCAATTCAAACTGCCGTCAGCCTTCAGGCTGACGAAGTAATTATAAGCTGCCGGCGAAAGGGTAGTCAATCCGTTATCGTAGCTGGGGCCGCCAAACATATAATTGCCTTTTGTATCAATGGTTACAAAAGAAGCATTGCTGCTATTGATGGTAGAATCGCTCATCGTCTTCAGCCATTGTTGCGTTCCATCCTCGCTAAATTTTGCCATTATCATTTGTGTAAGATTTATGCCCGATAACGATGGTATTTGCGCACTGCCTCCTATTACCAATCCTTTATCAGGTGTGCTCATCATACAAGTGCCTGAAGTTCCAAATGCAGAGGCAAGAATATTTTTAGTCCAAAGTAGTTTGCCATCGGTTTGCACTTTACAAAGCAAAGTAGAATCGGGCATCCCCGAAAAATAATTGGTTCTCCTCATTAGCATGGCGTAGTTACCCTCGCTCGTTTGCGTTACCGCAATGCCGTTATAACCTTGGAGGGGATCAAAATTTTCAGAGTAGAGGTCGCGGGTGGCGAATGTTTTTGTTAGTGTGATGTCTCCCCCGGCATTTAATTTTATCAGTAAGGCTGAATTGGTGGAAGTTGAGAAGATTGATGAATAACCAGAAAGCACGTAGCCGCCATCAGCAGTTGGGCAGATACTGGATACCGTAAGGTTGTCGTTCGCCTGGTTGGCCAATATTTGTTTTTCCCAGGCAATGCTAAGGTCGGCATTGTACTTTATAACAAATGAATGGTTGTAAACATAACCGGTAAGAACAAAACCATTGTCGGCAGTGTTTTTCATATCTGTCACGCTAAAGTTAGCAAGAGAAACGGAAAGCGATTTCGAAGCCACCACCCGGCCTACGCTATCCATTTTTACCAGCAGAATTCCTGCGCCAAAAACGGAAGAGGGGCCGGTGCCAACGAAACTGCCATCGGCGAGCTGTAAACACCTGGTAAAATAAATTGAGCCTGTAGCTGATTGAACTTGTGTAACAAAGGTAGATTGTGCGGTTGCCGACAAGGCTAAGGCGGCAACAAGGCATGTAAAAATAAATTTCATAAGTGATTCTTTGTTTATAATGCAAAGAAATGATGGAAGGCAAAGAAGGCGCAGAAGAAGCGATTAAAAGAAGATGAAAATAAAACCCTCTGGATTAAAAGATTTTAATGAGAAGAAGTTGAGAAATTAGTGTATCGAACACTTTTTTGATAAGCTCAGGTTTCCTTTTTTCTTCTGAAAATTACCCTCACACATTTTTCTTTGGCAACTGACTACCGGCGAACCGGCGGAGCCCACTTTGCCATGTAAAATGCCTTCCGGCGAATCGCCGGAGCACACTTGTTCACGCAAAATACCCTCCGGCGGTTCCATTCTGCTCACTTTTCCAATACAAATGCCCTCCGGCGGTTCCATTTTGCACAGTTTTCCGGTATAAATGCTTTCCGGCGATTTTAAGCAGCTTTTAATTTGAAAAAAAGCTGGAATTGTTTTTTTTCGTCATTCAATTAATGCATATGAAAACCTTTCTCTCACCCGATGCCGCTACTTCCCCGGGCGGTACAGCTACCATTGTTACCGACACCCACATTCGTCACCAGCCCAATGTGCCTAACAAGTCGGTAGATTTACTAAACGTCAGCCAGCACGTATCTGCCAAATGGAAAGACAGTCCGTTTATAATGCTGGTTTGGAAAACAGCAGCCGATTTCGATAAAGACGTTTTGCGTTTTGCTTCTGTTTTAAACGACCGGACGCAAAGCGGCGGCAACCGGCAGTATATGACCCACGATCTGGAAAATCTGGATCATAAAATTGATGATGCAATGCCATTTATGAAAAGCAAAATCAATTTCAAATTTGGTCCGCACGATGCCAAATCACGTTATGCTTCCTTCGGAATGATTCACAGATCTAACGGCGGGTATGAGTTTCCTACCGACCGCCAGGGCCGCAAATCATCGCTGCAACTGATGGTTGCCGCCTGCACCACCAACGGCTTTACTGAAGAGCCGTATGGCGTAGATTTTTGGAAACAGTTGCAGAGTGATTATGACAAAGCGATAGCCGAAGCGGCTACAACGAGCGGCGATGTATCGGGCTATGTGGGTGATTTAAATACACTACGCACCTCGCTTCGCCGTGTGCTGCACAGTATTTTATTATTGCTGGAAGCCAATTATCCCGATACGTTTGACCAGGTGAGGCGGGAGTGGGGCTTTCAAAAAGAAAATTATTAAAAAGGAAGAGACGAAAAGAAAAGGCTGTCTTGCCCTGAAGACAGCCTTTTTTATTTTATGGGGTGATGAGCCTCATTCTTTATTTTGTACCTCTTTTCAAGTAAAAAATCATTGCCATGAAATGCTTTTGCCTGCTGTTTTGTTTTGCCACTTTTGCCGCTACCACGCAAGCCCAAACAACAAACGATACCATCGCTATTAAACAACTGCTGGCCAAAGAAGCAGCCACCTGGCGCAGCGGCGATGTGCAGGCACATGCGGCGTGCTGGCACATTCAGCCTTACAGCCAAACCCTGGTATCTACACCCGATGGAAAAGCGTTTTTGGTGCCGGCTTCGGCTATGGCAGACCCTGCAAAAAATGTGGGCGGCAAAGGCGGCTATGCAACCGCTTCTAATTTCAACTTTAGTATTCATGGCAACGATGCTTGGGTAAGCCATGATGAAATTTCAACCGCAGTAGACAGCACCAAATCTTACTCGCACGAACTAAGAATACTGGAGAAAATAAACGGCGAGTGGAAGCTGGTGGCGCAATCTATTCATGTATATCAGCCATTGAGATAAATAAAAGAGGCTGCTGTTTATCCGGTACTTATCAAACCCTTACTTTCATTGTCTTTCAGCCCGATACCTGACAACTGCAACCGCATCGCTTCCCGTATCAGGTAAACGATTTTATCAACTGCTTCTTCATACACCAATCCTTCGGGGCGAATGTTGGATACGCAGTTTCTGCGTTCGTCTGTCAAACCAATTTGCGGCGCATAGGTAAGGTAAGCGCTCATGCTGTCGGGCGAGCTTAAACCGGGTCGTTCGCCAATGAGAACAAGAGACAGATTCGCTTTTAGTAACGAGCCTATTTCATCGCTGATGGCAACACGACCGCCTTCTACTAAACACACCGGCGCAATGCGAAAGTTGTGTTCATGCAACCTTGTTATTAGTAAGTCCATCACGGGTATGGCATGGCGGTTAATGGCTTCCGCCGATAAGCCATCGGCGAGGCTGATGCAAACATCACATTGTTCATTTGCCAAAAGAGATAATTGCTTTGCAGAAGCTTCATTTAACCGTCTGCCCCAATCGGGACGTTGCAGATAAACCTGCCGGTCTGTTGCTTTGCTTTGCAAGAGCACAAACGGCACTTGCAGCCGGTTCAATCCATTTAGCAGAGCTTCTTTATCCAACAACGAAAACACGGCATCCCTTGCATGTGCATGCGCCATTTTGAAGCGGAGCAGTTCCTGCGTAGGGAGAGATACCCCGGTTCTGCCTAAGGCAATGCGTGCATTCGTATAGTGCTGTAAAGAAAACCAGTTGTTCTTTATAACGATGTTCTTATCCTCATCCATAACAAGGCTATTGAATAAAGTTTTGGACCAAAGCCTGGTGCAGCGAATGAGGCTGAAGAAAAGCGCCCTTTTCATCTACAATACCTCTCTGCATCAGCCAGTCCTCAAACTCCGGCGCAGGCTTCAAACCCAGCGCCCGCCTCACATACAGTGCATCGTGAAAAGAAGAAGATTGATAGTTCAGCATAATGTCATCAGCCCCCGGCACACCCATGATGAAGTTGCAGCCTGCCGCACCAAGAAGAAGCAACAAGTTGTCCATATCATCCCCATCCGCTTCGGCATGATTGGTATAGCAAACATCGGCGCCCATGGGCAAGCCCAGCATCTTTCCGCAGAAATGATCTTCCAGTGCCGCACGAATAATTTGCTTGCCATCATACAAGTATTCAGGACCAATAAAACCCACCACCGAATTTACGAGATGGGGTTGGAAATGTCTTGCCACGGCATACGCTCTGGCTTCGCAGGTTTGCTGGTCAACACCTTCATTTGCGTTAGCAGATAAGGACGAGCCTTGTCCTGTTTCAAAATACATTATATTGTTGCCAATAGTGCTACGTTGCAGTGCCAGTGTGGCTTCGCGGGCTTCTTTCAACAGGGATAAAGAGATGCCAAAGCTTTGATTTGTTTTCTCTGTGCCGCCGATAGATTGAAATACAAGGTCAACCGGCGCACCTTGCTCTATTAACTGAAGCGTAGTGGTAATATGGCACAACACGCAGGACTGTGTAGGTATAGAAAAGCGATGGATCACTTCATCCAGCATCTGCAATAGTGTGTTCACATGAGACGGGTTGTCCGTCGCCGGGTTTATGCCAATAACAGCATCGCCGCTGCCATAGAGCAAACCGTCTATGAGCGATGCCGCAATGCCTTTCGGGTCGTCTGTCGGGTGGTTGGGTTGCAGACGGGTGGAGAACCTGCCACGCACGCCAATGGTGTTCCTGAACTTGGTGACGACTTCGCATTTTTTCGCCGCCAGAATTAAATCCTGGTTGCGCATAATCTTGCTGACGGCGGCTATCATTTCCGGCGTGAAGGCATACTGCAATGGTTGTAATGTTCTGTTATCAACGGCATCGCTTAGGAGCCAGTCTCTTAAATCGCCAACGGTGAAGGAAGCAATGGTTTGAAAGGCAGTTCTATCATGTGTGTCTATAATGAGCCTTGTTATCTCATCGCTTTCATAAGGAATGATGGCTTCGTTTATAAATGTTGTTAGCGGTACATCAGCAAGGCAAAGTTGTGCAGCGATTCTTTCTTCATAACTATTGGCGCACACGCCTGCCAACGCATCGCCGCTGCGGTAGGGCGTGGCTTTTGCAAGCAACGTTTTTAAGTCGTAGAAAAGATAAGTATGATGTCGTACCGTGTGTTTGTACATAGTGTGAATGCCCTAACTCCTAAAGGGGAGTTTGGACGCCTGTTTACTGTTTTGCAAAGCGATTCACAGAGCCGGATCTTATTGTTCGTGAACCTGATATTTTTATAGAATCTGTTGCTTCATGTATTCTTTTCATCTCATCAACTCAAACGAAGACAATCTTTACCTCTTCTCAATTTTGTTTCTTTTAGTAACCGTTGAATCTCTATATTTTCCAGATAAAACAAACAAGCCAAAAAGAACAATTAATACAATAAAAAAGACGAGACTTAGCGCTGCATTGTACCACACAATAGCCACAAGGCAAATAAAAGATAACACCAAAGCGATGATGGGAAACAGGGGGTAGAAAGGTGTTTTAAAAGAAGGCTGATGACTCGGGTTTCTCCTGAGTTGCAGCAGGCTTATCAGGCTGACGATATACATGACTACAGCGCCCAATGCCGAGATGATAATCACTTTATCGGTTGTGCCGGTATATAAAGAAATAATACCTACCGCGCCACCAGCTATTAATGCCCAGTGCGGTGTTTGATACTTTGTGTTGACCTGGCTTAATACCTTAGGCAAAAAGCCGCTTCTGGATAGGGCGAAAATTTGTCTTGAGTAACCGATGATTAAACTATGGAAGGAAGCAACCAGACCAAACAAGCCAATGCCCGCAAATAATTTCGTTAATCCACTGCCCTTTCCCAATACCATACTGATAGATTCAGGCAGGGGGTAGTCTATTGAACTCAGCTTCCTCCAGTCGCCGATGCCACCTGTAAAAATCATAACGCCCAATGCCAGCAACACCAGCGTGGCAATGCCCCATAAATAACCTTTTGGAATGTTGCGTTGCGGGTCGGTAACTTCTTCGGCAGCCATTGCTACGCCTTCGATACCGAGATAGAACCATATGGCAAAGGGCAGTGCAGCAAAAATACCGGACACACCAAAATGCGTATTGTTTTGCAGAAAGTTTTCGGTTTTAAAATGTGGCGATACAATACCCATGAAAATGAGCAATTCGACAACAGCCAACACTGTAACAATGAGATTGAAAACGGCGGATTCTTTTATACCTAAGAGATTGATGAGTGTGAAGATAACGTAGCACCCGACGGCGGTGAATAAGACAGGAACACCAGCGTATAGAAAATGAACATAACTGCCGAGCGCGAACGCAATGGCAGGCGGCGCAAAAACAAATTCAATCAGCGTGGCATAACCGGCTATAAAACCGCCGGTTGGGCCGAAGGCTTTAGAGGCAAACGCAAAAGGACCGCCCGCATCGGGAAGACTGATGGTGAGCTCGGTGAAGCTAAAAATAAAAGTGATGTACAGTACGGTAACAAGTAATGTAGCGATGAGAAAGCCGATGGTGCCGGCGGCTGCCCAGCCATAGTTCCAGCCGAAGTATTCGCCAGAAATTACCAGTCCGACTGCCAATGCCCAGAGATGGATTGGCTTCAACACTTTTTTAAGTGTTGCGGTTGCTTCGCTGCTCATTGGCGTAAGCTAAGGAGGAAATAGCAGAGAGAAAAATTTGAGATATTAAGGTTGTGTGATTCGTTGAACAAGTAGAAAGTTATTGCCGCGCGATGGTCACCCCTTCATCATTAATTTTCGTTACGTAAGTATGGTAATCAATTTTTAAATTACCGAAGACATTCTTCATAATCTCTTCTACTTTAATTGCTGTTGTTTGTTCTCTGCTCAGCATAAAAATAGAAGGTCCGCTGCCCGAAATGCCGCCACCTAAAGCGCCCGCCCCTTTGCATTGTTTCTTAATTTCATCAAACCCCGGAATGAGCAAGCTGCGCACCGGTTCTATAATAAAATCTTCGAGCGAGCGACCAATCAAATCGTAATCGTTTTTTAAGAAGCCAGCCACCAATCCACCCACATTGCCCCATTGCCGGATGGCATCTTTCAGCAACACATTCTGTTTTAAAATAGCCCGCGCATCGGCGGTTCGCACTTCTATCTGTGGATGCACTACCGTAATGTGCAGCGGCGGAGAGGAGAGTGGAATGATGTCTAACGGAAAGATAGAGCGGATGAGTGTAACGCCACCATAAATGCAGGGTGCAATGTTGTCGGCGTGCTTTACACCACTGGCTACTTTCTCGCCCCACATGGCAAACTGAATGAGTTGCTCTTTGCTGAAATAATTATTGAGCAAATAATTTGCTGCCACCACAGCACCGGCGGCGCTTGCTGCACTGCTTCCCACGCCGCTGCCCGGCTTGATGCGCTTGTGAATGAGCACTTCGAAGCCAATGTTTTCGTCCAGCTCATTCAGCATTTCTATCAGCGGTGCACCGGCTGTATTTTGGGTTGGATCTTCGGGCAAAGGATAGCCATCGGCACTGCGAACAATCACTTTTCTTTCGTTCAACAGAGTAACATCCATGATGTCATAAGGCTCGTGCAGGCACAAGCCCAATACATCGAAACCACAAACGAGGTTGGCAACCGTTGCGGGGCTGTGAATACGAATTCCCCCAACCCCTAAAGGGGAGTTTTGAACTTGTTCGTTATTGGTAACTTCTTTCATTTCAAATTATAATCGGAGTCGTATTTACTTGAGCTGCTCTAAACTCCCCTTTAGGGGTTGGAGGCTTCTCCTTAACGGGCAACCCGAATAATATCGGCAAACACACCACTTGCTGTGACATCGGCACCGGCACCCGCGCCTTTTACAACCAGCGGTTGTTCGGGGTATCGCTGTGTGTAAAACAATACTACGTTGTCTTTGCCGTAGAGATGATAAAAATCGGAATCCGGTGTAATATGCTGCAAGCCCACAGAAGCTTTGCCGTTCTCGTATTGCGCAACAAATTTCAGCTTGCAATTTTTGCTCTTTGCGTCGTCGTACAAAGCTTTAAAATGTGCTTCGTGTTTCTCCATTTCTTCATAAAAATCATTCACACTTCCTTCTAAACAGGAAGCAGGTAAAAAGCCACTGTTGGTAATATCATTCATCTCTAATGTTTCGCCGGCTTCGCGGGCAAGAATGAGAATCTTACGCATCACATCTGTGCCGCCTAAATCAAGCCTTGGATCGGGCTCAGTATAGCCTTCCTCCTGTGCTCTTTTTACGATTTGAGAAAAAGGTATTGTGCCATCATAATGGTTAAATACAAAGTTGAGCGTGCCGCTTAACACAGCTGCAATTTTGTTTACTATATCGCCGCTTTTGCGAAGATCATTCAATGTGCCAATCACCGGCAAACCCGCGCCCACATTGGTTTCGAATAGATACAAAGTATTAAACTCTTTGGCAGTATATTTCAGTTTGATATAATTGTTGTAAGCCGAAGAAGCTGCCACTTTATTACAAGCCACTACAGAAATACTTTTCTCTAACAGCTGCAGGTAAACATCAGCCACGATATTGTTTGCCGTGACGTCTACAAATACAGAATTGCGCAGATTTTTATGGATAACAGTGTTTACAAATTCGTCTAAATTCATGTCTTCGGCAGAAGCGAGTTCTTCTTTCCAACAAGTTAAATCCAGCGCGTTGCCATTCTCGGCAAACAACATTTTTTTGCTGTTGGCAATGCCTGTAATTCTTACCTGGATATTAAAATGCTCTAATAAAAAACGTTGCTGTCCTTCTATTTGAGCAATGAGTTTTTTGCCCACATTGCCTGTGCCTACAATAAACACATTGAGCTGTTTGTAAGTGGAGGTTTCAAAGAAAGCTTCATGCAAAACATTTACTGCTTTCTTTACGTCGTCCGATGAAATAACCGCGGAAATATTCCGCTCGGAAGAACCTTGTGCAATGGCTCTTACATTAATACCATTCCTTCCCAACGCACCGAACATGCCGCCACTGATGCCGGGATGGCTTTTCATTTTATCGCCCACCAGTGCAATGACTGACAAGTTGATTTCTACCTGTAATTCATCTAAGCTGCCATTGCCGATTTCTGTTTCGAATGCCGCATCCACAGCGGTTTTGGCTTTGCCGCTATCGCTTCTGTTGACTGCTACGCAAATAGAATGTTCCGATGAGCTTTGTGTAATCAGGATTACATTAATACGCTCACTTGCCAGCGCTTCGAACAACCGTTTGGAAAAACCGGGGATTCCCACCATGCCACTGCCTTCCAGACTTAGCAAGGCAATGTTGTTGATACTTGAAATGCCGGTGATAATGCCACCATCCGCAGATGAAGTCTCCTGAGAACCATGTATCATTGTGCCCATTTCACCGGGCGCAAACGTATTCTTTACCCAGGTTGGAATGTTCTTCTGCATCACGGGTTGTATGGTAGGTGGGTAAATCACTTTCGCGCCGAAATGCGATAATTCCATTGCTGCCTGGTAGCTGGTGCTGGTAATGGTTTTTGCATTAGGGACCCAACGCGGATCGGCTGTCATCATACCAGTAACATCAGTCCAGATTTCGAGTGAGGAAGCATTGATGGCAGCCGCAAAAATAGCCGCCGTATAATCCGATCCTCCGCGCCCTAATGTGGTTGTATACTGGTTGCTATCGCTGGCAATAAAGCCTGGTGCGATATATAGTTGTTGTGAAGAAATAGCTTCACTGATCAATTGGTTCGTCTCACTGAAATTCACTATAGCATTACCAAAATGACTGTTGGTTTTGATCACTTCCCTTGAATCTATCCACACCGGATCCAGATTCAAAGATTGCATATAATCGGCGATGATTTTAGAAGACAGTAATTCGCCAGACGATACAATCCGGTCTTTTGTGCGCAACGATAACTCGCGCAGGCGAAACACACCTTCGCAAATATCTTCCAACTCGTTGAAGTGTTGTTTTACCTTACTTAAACAACTGCTCTGTGTGGTAATGGGAAGCAGTTCGCGCACTGCATCGAGATGCATTGTTTCCAACTCTTTTAAAAGTGTTAGGTAGTTTTCATCATTGCCTTCTGCCAGCATCCCGGCAGTGATTAATAAATCGGTGACTTTGCTAAAGGCTGAAACAACTACAACCTGTGGTTCGCTGCTGTTTTTTACTATGCTGACTGCCTGTTGTATATTGACTGCATTGGCAACGGAGGTGCCGCCAAATTTGACAACTTTCATAAGCGGAAGTGTGATTTTGCTCAAATGTATTTGAAAAATAATTGCTCTTATTGGTATGGTAGCTTTAGGCGATTATAATATAAGTAAACCTTAGCGTTAACAGCAAAGCGCCCGTGGATGATATGATTGTTGTATAACCCTTTACAGGGTTGTAATAATGGATGAGATGGCCGGCAAAGCGGATTTATAAATGACCGGGAAAATGATGGATAAGAAATTGCGCTTCATGGTATGTTGGTGGCGAAGATAATAGTCTGCAATGGCAGAACAACTGTTAGTCTTTATAATTTTCAAAACCAGACTGCCTGTCAACTGGCGGTTTACCGAAGAAAAAATATTGTTTGCCTTTATTGCTTAAACATTGTTGGGTAGTAGTTATCGGTGTAAAGTGTAGATAGAGAAGTTGATTCTGCCATTTTTGAGGAGTGGTCGGAGAGGGTTCATCTATAAAAAACAAAGATTGGCAGAGAAGCTACTGCGGCGAACGGAATTTTTGTTAGCCTTGTAAACATTCATTATGAAACTTATTTTACTTGTTGCTTTTACACTTATTGCGGCAACCTTGCTGGCTCAAAATACGGTGCGCGGAAAAGTAACGGACAGCAGCCAGCATCCGTTAGCTTCCGCTACCGTGCAACTAAACCGTGATGCCGGTAATATAACCCTCGCCACAACCGTAACCGATAGTCTGGGTAATTTTATATTCTCTAATGTTGATACTGGAAGGTATGTGATCACGGTTTCGTTTGTTGGGTTTGGCACTTCTTCATCAGTCCTAAACGTTGCGGCAGATACAACAGTGAATGGCAGTACAAATAAGGACACGGCAAACCCTGCAGCAAATGTACGTGTCATAACCGTTGACAATATTCTGCTTCAAAAAGCCACCGGAACGCTCGCTGGCGTAGTGGTTACAGCATCTGTTCCTGCTGTTGTGCAAAAGGCAGATACCATTCAATATAGTGCCAGCCAATACAAAGTAAACCCGGATGCTACCAGCGAAGATTTAGTAAAAAAATTGCCGGGCATCACTGTAGGAACGGATGGAACCGTAACAGCGCATGGCGACCAGGTAAAAAAAGTGTTGGTAGATGGTAAAGAATATTTCGGTGATGATGCTACCGCTACGCTTCGCAACCTGCCTGCAGAAGTGATAGATAAAATACAGGTGTTTGATAAACTCAGCGACCAGGCACAGTTTACTGGCTTTGATGATGGCAACTCACAGCGTACCATTAACATTACTACAAAAGGTGGTTTGAAGAACAGCCAGTTTGGAAAAATCTATGCCGGCTATGGAACTGACGACCGCTACTCAGCCGGCGGCAATGTGAACTTCTTTAATGGCAACCGAAGGATTGCTTTGATTGGATTGACCAATAACATTAACCAGCAAAATTTTTCGCAGCAGGACATACTTGGCGTGCTCAGCAGTGGCAATAACGGGCGTGGTGGCAACGGCGGACAGCGCGGTGGCAATGCAAGAGGTGGATCCGGCGGACCTGGTGGCGGCGCAGGCAACTTTTTAACCGGTACATCAAACGGTACTAATACCACAAACTCGATGGGTATTAACTATAGCGACATGTGGGGTAAAAAACTTTCTGTTACCGGCAGTTATTTCTTTAATAACAGCAAAAACACTACTGCGCAAACGACTAACCGTCAGAACCTATTAAATGCCGACAGCAGCACTTTCTATAACGAAAAATTAAACAGCAACAACAATAATTACAACAATCGCTTTAACCTGCGGATGGAGTATAAAATGGATAGCGCCAACCAGTTGATTTTTACGCCGGCACTTAGCTTTCAAAACAACAAATCGGAGAGCCTTACGGATGCTGATATTACAACAGAAGACGACAAAGTGCTAAGCCATGTATTAAACCGTGTCAACACCACCTCTTCGGGTTATAATTTTAGTGCGAACCTTTTATATCGTCATGCGTTTCGCAAAAGGGGAAGAAGCCTTTCGTTTGGTGTTACGCCCGGGCTGTCTGACAATACTGGTGAAACTTATCAGGATATTATTAATGATACACTTAACAATGGTGCTGACTCGCTGCTTTTCAGAGACCGGAATTCGCATACAAAATCCATTAGCGGCAGTGTTGCTTACACCGAGCCGGTCGGCAAAAAAGCGATGCTACAGTTTAATTATAACCCTTCCTATCAGAACAGCACTGCCAAACAGTTGGTTAGCAATTATGATGTGAGCGAAGGTAAATACAGCTATTTAGATACGAGCCAGAGCAACTTATTTAATAACGATATAGTGAAACACAATGCTGGTGCAAGCTATCGCATTGGTGACCGCTTTAATAATTTCATGGTGGGATTGAACTATCAATATACCGACATGAAAAGTAACCAGACTTATCCGGAAGCGCTGACCATTCATAAAAAGTTCAACAACCTGCTGCCTAATCTTATGTTCAATAAAAAACTGGGCGACAAAACCAATATCCGGCTGATGTACCGTGCGGCTACGCAAACACCTTCGGTTACGCAACTGCAGAATGTGTATAACACCAACAATGTGCTGTATGTAACTACCGGAAACCCTGACCTAAAGCAATCCTATAACAATACGCTGTCAGCTCGTTTTACTTATACCAATACAGCAAAGGCAACTTCGTTTTTCGTAAATGCATTTGTTCAGCAAAACAATAATTATATTACGAATGCTGTCTATACCGCCTTCCAGGATTCTGCGCTTACACCAACGATAACATTAAAGCAAGGCTCGCAACTAAGCAGACCGGTGAACCTTGACGGATACTGGAGTTATCGCACATTGGCAACGTATAGCTTCCCTGTAAAATCTTTAAAAACAAACATCAGTATCAACGGTGGATTTAACTACACGCAACAACCGGGTTTGACGAATTACCTTGAGAATAAGTCGTCAAATTATCAATACAGCGCAGGGTTGGTACTTGCCAGCAATATCAGCGAATATGTAGACTTTACAGTAAGTTATACTCCTACCTATAATGTGGTAAAAAATACATTACAGGCAAGCCGCAACGAAAACTATTATTCCGGTTCGGTCTCAGGCAGCCTAAACCTTTTGAGTAAAAACGGTTGGGTATTTCATACCGATTTGAGCAACCAAGTGTATTCAGGATTGTCGGATGGCTTTAACCAGAGTTATACCTTATGGAATGCCAGCGCAGGAAAAAAGTTTTTGAAAAATCAGCGCGGCGATTTGCGGCTGAGCGTATTTGATATTCTGAAACAAAACCAGAGCATCACAAGAAATATAGATGCCACTTATATAGAAGATGTGCGTACCAATGTATTGCAGCGCTACTTTATGTTGATGTTTACCTATAAAATTAATAACGTGCGCAGCAATAAAAGCAGCAAAGCAACACCTGAAGCACCCATGAGAGAACGCAATGAAAGAGACAACAAGCAACCTCCGCCCGGCAATGAGCCGCCTCCGGGACCGCCGCCGGGTGGGAGAGAGGCGCCGCCTCCCGGATTAACAGAGTAAAGTAAGATTTAAAATAATCGGTATAAAGCGTTATACAAGGTACGCAAACAGCGTGTTGTCTTTGTTTAACTCTGTAAATTCAACATTGTACTGCTTCATCTTTTCTAACAAATGCGTATAATCATCTCGCTGCTGTAGTTCAATGCCAACAAGGGCAGGACCGCTTTCTTTGTTAGTTTTTTGCATGTATTCAAAACGCGTAATGTCGTCCGTTGGACCGAGTACAAAATTTAGAAAATCGCGCAATGCACCAGGGCGTTGCGCAAACTGGATTAAGAAATAATGCTTAAGCCCTTCGTATTGTAATGAGCGTTCTTTTATTTCGGGCATGCGGTCAATATCGTTGTTGCTGCCGCTGATGATGCAGACTACATTTTTACCCTTTATTTCTTCTTTATAAAAATCCAGTGCGGCAACAGACAAGGCACCTGCCGGCTCTACTACAATCGCATCCGTGTTATACATCCGGAGAATAACAGAACATATCTTTCCTTCAGGTATAGCAAGCATATCGTCCAGCACTTCCTTGCAAATACCGAAAGTTAAATCACCTACACGTTTTACGGCTGCGCCATCCACGAATTTATCAATAGAAGTAAGTGTGACCGGATGCCCGGCTTCCAGCGCCCGTTTCATGCTGGGCGCACCTTCCGGCTCGTTACCAATAATTTTGGTTTGCGGTGAACAGGTCTTGAAATAGGTGCCAACACCGCTTGCCAAACCACCGCCGCCGATGGGAAGAAAGAGGTAATCTACCTGCGGTAAATCCTCTAAAATTTCCACGCCTACTGTGCCTTGTCCTTCCATGATTTTATAATCTTCAAAGGGCGGGATAAAAGTCATGTTGTGCTCTTTGGTGTATTGGATTGCTGCCATGGCGCAGTCATCATACGTATCGCCGATAAGCTTGATTTCGATATTGTTTTCGCCCCACATTTTGGTTTGACTAACCTTCTGTTTTGGGGTAATGCCAGGCATGAAGACAACACCTTTGATTTTCATCTTTTTACAGCTATACGCAAAGCCCTGCGCATGGTTGCCCGCACTCGCGCAAACAACACCGTTAGCTAACTGTTCCTGCGGCAATGAGCTGATCATATTATAAGCGCCACGCAGCTTGTAACTTCTTACAATCTGCAGGTCTTCGCGTTTAAGGTAGATGTTTGCATCGTATTTACGGGAGAGGTTGTGATTGAGCGTTAAGGGCGTTCTGACAATGATATTTTTCAATCGCTCAACTGCAGCAATGAAATCTAAAGTTGGAAGAGAAGAAAGCGTTTTCATGAATGAAATGAGATAAGCTTATGTGATGTAGTGTTTGATAAAATCTTTAGGATGGATAACCGGTAGTATAGGTCTCGACGATTTGATAAGTCTTTATCTCTTGAAACAAAAACTCCGAGCCTTTATTGCCTTAGTAAGCCAATAGCCAAATGGATGAATGATTGATGTGGTGATGAAGCCTTTAAAAGTGTTATCAGCAATTTCTTGGTAAATTTTGTTCAGATCTTTAAAATCATCCGAGCGTCTTAAAGTCAAGTCAAGAAGAAGGTTTGCATCCAGTATAATTTTAGAAGCCATGTTTTTTTCCTTTTTGTTCGTAGTATTCTTTTTTGAAATCAAAATCTTTTGGAAAATTAATTTTTGATTTCGGTATTTTATCAAGAATACCCAGCGATGATTTCTTCTTCGATTTTATGGTTAGCGATTCAAGATAATCTTCTACAAGCTGAGAAACGCTGCTTCCCTTCTTTTCAGCATATAACTTCGCTTTTTTCAACAAGTCTTCTTCAATGGTAATGTTTAATCTTGCTTTCATAAAACAAGAATACGCATAAAATTATTTTATGCGTATTTGCAATTTATGGAAGAAGCAAACATTTATTGCTGATTCTCCGGTCGCAGGCTCCTCACCGTTTTGCCCGCCCGCCACATCTCGCTTTCACGCAATTCTCTCAGTTCTTCATTGAGCTTCTCACGATAATCTTTTTGTGAATTTGAGTCAATGCTGCGCTGGCTTTCTTTGCCGGCGGCAACGCTTTCATACAACTCATTAAACACAGGCTGCGTAACCTCTTTAAACTTCTTCCACCAATCCAGTGCACCTCGTTGTGCAGTGGTAGAGCAGTTGGCATACATCCAGTCCATTCCATTCTCAGCCACCAGCGGCATCAGGCTTTGCGTGAGTTCTTCTACGGTTTCATTAAAGGCTTCAGATGGTGTGTGGCCTTTGCTGCGAAGCACTTCATATTGCGCAGCAAAAATGCCTTGTATGGCGCCCATTAGCGTGCCGCGCTCGCCGGTTAAATCGGAAAATACTTCCTTCTTAAAATCGGTCTCAAATAAATAACCACTGCCTACTGCAATGCCAAGTGCAATCACTCTGTCTTTTGCTTTACCAGTTGCATCCTGGTAAATAGCATATGAGCTATTTAATCCTCTGCCTTGCAAAAACATTCTGCGTAGCGAAGTGCCGGAACCTTTAGGCGCAACCAAAAACACATCTACATCTTTTGGCGGAATGATGCCTGTTTGCTCATTGAATGTAATACCGAAACCATGAGAGAAATATAGCGCTTTTCCGGGTGTTAAATGTTTCTTTACAGTAGGCCACAATTCTATCTGTGCAGCATCACTTAGCAGATAACAAATGATGGTTCCTTTTTCTAAGGCTTCTTCTATTTCAAATAGGGTTTCACCGGGAACAAAGCCATCACTGACTGCTTTATCCCAGGTCTTACTTTCCTTTCGTTGACCTACTATCACTTTAATACCATTATCTCTTTGGTTCAAGGCCTGTCCCGGTCCCTGCACGCCATAACCAATAACAGCTACCGTTTCACCACTTAGTATTTCCTGTGCTTTGCTCAATGGAAATTCGTCGCGTGTTACTACGTTTTCTTCCACGCCGCCGAAGTTTAATGTTGCCATAATGTTTGTGTCCTCCGTCTCCGCCGCGGCGGAGTATTTTTAGTTGATGAATGTAAATCCTGCTTCACATAAGGAGATGCGTTGCAGTGTATATAAACTATGATTAATTGAATATATCTTCCCCTATTCCTCTTCAGGGGTTGGAGCTTCGTCTATCTTTTCGTTGAATGAAATCCTGTTATTAAACGGATCGTTTACCACAAAGGATAATGCTCCGTAAAATGTTTTCTCCAATCCCGGGCGGTTATATTTATACTTCTTACTGATAAGTTCTTCATGAAATGCTTTTACACCATCGCACCAGATAAAGACGTGCGTGCCGGGTGTTCCATCGCCATGATGTTCGCTCAAATGCAGTGTCAGCTCACCTTTTTTTACTTCTATATATGCCGGCGTGTTCTCTTCAAAATGATGCTCCCAAACAATGGTAAAGCCAAGCCAGCCAACATAAAATTCAATGGCTTTAGCGTAATCGAAAATGCGAAGAACAGGAATGGTTTTAAAGACAGTAAAGCCGCCCGCTTCTGAGGGAGAGTAAAGGAAATGGTTTGTAAAATCATTCTTCATGTGTGCAGTGTGCAATTTGGTTTCATAATAAAAGAATTACATTGTAAACACATTTCCCCGCTCGTTTAGATATTCGTTTTCGCTTACTTCTTCGCCGGGCTGCCGTTCCTCAAATTCTTTTAGCTTCTCGTGAAAACCATTGCTGTTTTTGATAATGGCAACGCGCGCGCTGCGCACAAATTCAATTAGTCCATACGGCTCTAACGCTTTGATTAGCCCCTCTGTTTCTTCGCGATGCCCTGAAGTTTCAAATACCGTATAATCTTTGCGGATGACAACCGCACGGGCGCCATATTTTCGCAATAATCTTTCCACCGGCACTTTCTCTGCAATGATGTCAGTAGGTACTTTATACAAAGCCAGTTCCTGCCAGATGATTTCATCACCTGTGTTATAATAGGCTTTCAGCACTTCTACCTGCTTCTCTATCTGCCGGCAGAGCTTGGAAACCACTTCTTCTGTTTCGTTCACCACGATAGTAAAACGATACACGCTGTCCACTTCAGAAGGTGAGGAGTTGATACTGTCAATGCTGATTTTTCTCCTTGAGAAAATAATAGCAATCCGGTTCAGCAAACCAATCTGGTTTTCTGTATAAATGGTGATGGTGAATTCCTGTTTCATGGGATTTGTTTCGTATTAATTCAATTTAGTCTGGTAACGATGATTATTCCGGTTGACCAATTTAATTTGGTTAGGCACATATCTTTTCTACTTTCTAGTTTTTCAATAAGCGCCTTAACTTTTACTGCATGACCTTCCGGCCAATTGGATTGCGGAAGCATGTCATCTATTATGTAAAAGCCGCATTTGTTTAACAAAGCCCAAGTCTCTTCAAACAAATCATATTTTCCCGGCATCGCGTCCGCAAAAATGAAATCAAATTTTTGCTCCTTGTATGATGTTAACCATTCATATCCATCGGCACAAACAAATGTTATTCTTTCATCGCTTACATTCTGCTTCGCAATGGTAAGTAATTGTTCATTATTATCTATTGTTGTTAGTGTTGACGTTTTATCCATTCCGCCCAATATCCACGATGTTGCCAGTCCGCTGCCGGTTCCTAACTCTAATATTTTCGCCGATGGTTTCGATGCTACTAATGTCTTCAACAAGCTGCCTGTTTGTAGGTCGGATGCCATCGAGAACAAAAGCTTTTTGGTTTCTTCCAAAATGTGTTCATATTGCTCAGGAACATCTGTAAAAACAGTATCAATCATTGCCTAAAATTGTAATTAATTCCATTACAGTAATCACTCTTTCAACCTCCCCTTTAGGAGTTGAGGGCTTTACTTCAACCGAATCTCGCTCACACTACAACCCTGCGGCACCATCGGAAATACATTGTTTTCCTTTCCTACCATCACTTCTAACAAATAAGCGCCTTTGTGGTTCAACATCGTTTGCAATGCGGGTTTCAAATTTTCTCGATGCTCTACTTTTTGTCCTTCTATACTATATCCTTTGGCAACAGTTACATAATCGGGGCTGGCAATGTCAACAAACGAATATCGCTTGTCGTGAAAGAGTTGCTGCCACTGGCGCACCATGCCCAGAAACTGGTTGTTTAAGATCAAAATTTTCACGTCCACTTTGCTTTGCATAATGGTGCCCAATTCCTGTATTGTCATTTGGATGCCGCCGTCACCCGCAATGGCAACCACCGTTTTATCCGGCGCGCCGAATTTAGCGCCAATAGCGGCGGGCAAAGCAAAGCCCATGGTACCCAAACCACCTGAAGTAACGTTGCTGCGTGTATTATTAAACTTCGCATAACGACAAGCCACCATCTGGTGCTGACCCACGTCGGTAACGATGATCGCATCACCACCAGTTAATTCATTCAAAATCTTAATCACTTCACCCATTGTAAGGATTTCGGTAGAAGGATTTTGCTCTTCGAAAATGACAGCTTCTATTTCCTTTTCTTTCAGCTCGTTAAAGCGTTGCAACCACTGCGAATGTTCTTTTTCTTCTACCAGTTCGGTCAGCAACGGCAAAGTTTCTTTGCAGTCACCCCACACAGGAACGGCTGCTTTCACATTCTTGTCAATCTCTGCCGGGTCAATGTCAAGATGGATTACTTTGGCTTGTTTCGCATATTTATCCAAACGCCCCGTTACGCGGTCATCGAAGCGCATCCCAATAGCGATTAATACATCACAATCATTGGTCAAGACATTAGGTCCGTAATTGCCATGCATGCCTAACATACCTACATTTAATGGGTGGTCAGTTGGAATTGCACCAACACCAAGGATAGTCCATGCTGCCGGGATGCCTGCCTTTTCAATAAAATCGGCAAACTCTTTCTCGGCATTGCCAAGTATCACACCTTGCCCCCAGATGACAAAAGGCTTTTTAGCTTCGTTGATGAGTTTTGCTGCTTCTTCTATGTATTCTTTTCGCACAATCGGGTTGGGGCGATAGCTGCGCAAATGATTCATTTTAGTGTATCCTGCGCACTCAAATTTTTGCAATTGTGCATTCTTCGTAATGTCAATCAACACCGGTCCAGGTCTGCCCGTTTTTGCAATGTGAAACGCCTTTGCCATCACTGCCGGAATCTCAGTAGCATCTGTTACCTGGTAATTCCATTTGGTTACCGGTGTAGTGATGTTAATAACATCCGTTTCCTGGAATGCATCGGTACCCAGCAGGTGTGCAAACACTTGGCCCGTAACGCAAACAAGCGGTGTGCTGTCTATCTGCGCATCCGCGAGACCCGTTATTAAATTCGTGGCGCCGGGTCCGCTGGTGGCAAATACAACGCCCACTTTACCTGATGTTCGCGCATAGCCTTGTGCCGCATGAATACCGCCCTGCTCATGCCGTACGAGTATGTGCGTCAACCTATCGTGGTAATCATACAAGGCATCATAAATGGGCATGATAGCGCCGCCGGGATAACCAAAAATAATATCGGTGCCTTCGGCAACGAGCGCATTTAGTACGGCTTGCGAACCGGAGATGGTCGCATTTGCTATAGCGTTTTGTGCTGTTTTTTCTTTCGGTATAGTAAGAGTTTCCATAAACTCAATTTTTGTTATTGTTTTTGTCTTCGAACTTAGTGACGATGTATAACTCCTGTATCAATCCTCATCAGTAACACAACCTTCTGCCGCTGTCTTTACATACTTCGCATACTTGTACAAAATACCTTTTGTGGCTTTTAATGGCGGCTGCTTCCAGGCGGCTTTGCGTTGTGCAATAATATCTTCACTTACCTTTAAAGTCAACGTGTTTTTTCTCGCATCTATTTCAATGATGTCATCATCTTCTACCAAACCAATCAAACCACCATCAAACGCTTCAGGAGTGATATGACCGACTACAAAACCGTGTGTGCCACCGCTGAAACGGCCATCCGTTATTAAGGCTACACTTTTGCCTAAACCTGCACCGATAATAGCTCCTGTAGGTTTCAACATTTCGGGCATGCCGGGCGCACCTTTTGGACCAATGTTACGAATGACCACTACATCGCCGGCGTGAACCTTTCCGCTTTGCAAGCCCTGCAACAGGTGATGTTCGCCATCGAACACTCTTGCTGTGCCTTCAAAGCGTTCACCTTCTTTGCCAGTGATTTTGGCAACGCTGCCGCCTTCGGCGAGGTTGCCATATAAAATCTGGAGATGACCTGTAGCCTTTAGTGGATTTTCCAAGGGAAGAATAATGTCTTGCTTTTCGAAATCCAAATCGGGTGCGTCAATTAAGTTTTCGGCGATGGTTTTTCCAGTAACAGTGAGGCAATCTCCATGCAGCAAACCCTTTCCCAGTAAGTATTTCATCACGGCAGGTACACCGCCCCATTTGTGCAAGTCTTCCATTAAATATTTACCGCTGGGCTTGAAATCTGCAAGCATCGGAACCTTATTGCTTATCGTTTGAAAATCATCCTGCGTTAAAGGAACATCCACACTTTTTGCTATTGCGATGAGATGCAACACTGCATTCGTGCTGCCACCTAAGACCATGATGACTATAATAGCATTTTCAAATGCTTCACGCGTCATAATGTCTTTTGGCTTGATGTCCTTTTCAAGTAATATTTTAATGGCTTTGCCAATGTCTTCGCATTCCTTTTGTTTCTCTTTGCTTAGTGCCGGGTTGGATGATGAGTTAGGCAAACTCATGCCGAGCGCTTCGATAGCACTTGCCATAGTGTTGGCAGTGTACATGCCACCGCAGGCGCCTGCGCCAGGACATGCATTGCGTATGATGCCTTTAAAATCATCATCGCTGATGTTGCCCATTATTTTTTGTCCCAAAGCTTCAAAGGTAGAGACGATGTTAAGGTCTTGTCCTTTATAATGACCTGGCGCAATGGTGCCGCCATACAGCATGATAGAAGGACGATTTAACCGGCCCATTGCCATGAGGCAACCGGGCATATTTTTGTCGCAACCCGGAATAGCAATGAGTGCATCATAATACTGCGCACCAGCATTGGTTTCAATACTGTCGGCAATTATATCTCGGCTCACTAAACTATAACGCATGCCATCGGTTCCCATACTAATGCCGTCGCTGACGCCAATGGTATAGAAACGCAAACCCAGCAAGCCTTCCACTTCGTTTACACTGTCGCGAACCTGGGTTGCCAGATCGTTCAGGTGCATGTTGCAGGGATTACCATCCCAGCCCATGCTGGCAATGCCCACCTGAGCTTTGCCAAAGTCTTTTTCAGTAAAGCCGATGGCATAATACATAGCTTGTGCGGCAGGTTGTGTAACGTCCTGGGTGAGTATCTGCGAATACTTGTTTAAGCCGTGTGCGTGTTCGATGGAAGCATGTTCGTCGACGGATGGCGCGTTGTTTATTTCCGTTTCTGTTATCTGATCGTTGTTCATGTTTTGTTAGTTTAACCACAAGTGCACGGAGTTAGCTTACGGAGTTTTTGTTTATCCTTTTGTCCTACGCTTCCAACCGTGTTTTTAGTTTAAATATTTGCTTTGATAAAAGCTCAATTAATTCTGAACGTACAAGTGAGTGACACAACAGGTGATGCCATGAAAAGCTACAGCTTGTTCCATAATGGCTGTTCTGTTGCTTGTATTTCGTATTCTCCATTATTATCTTTTTCATCTTCACAAATCCCTATCTATATGATAGTGCTTTTGCTGACTGCAATGTTTTGTTTGTTGATATCATCGGGCAATTTGTTTTCAATAAAATCTTTGATCAGATCGCCAATGGTTGTTGTTGAGTAGTTGTTGACGGCATCAATGTCTTTGGTAACAAAACCACTTTTCAACGTCCAGGAAACGGCGGTACGAACCTGTTCGGCTTCTTTGTATAATTTGAAATGATCAAGCATCATGGCTGCGGATAAAATGGAGCCGATAGGATTCGCAATGTCTTTGCCGGCGGCTTGCGGATAGCTGCCGTGAATGGGCTCAAATAAAGCGGTGCCGTTGCCAACAGAAGCCGAAGGAGCGAGACCTAAAGAGCCGCTAAGCACGCTGGCTTCGTCGCTGATGATGTCGCCAAACATGTTTTCGGTGAGGATAACATCGAACTGTTTGGGGTTTAAAATGATTTGCATTGCGGCGTTGTCGACGAACATATAATCTACACTCACATCGCTATATTCGCTTGTCATTTGTTGCACCACTTTGCGCCAGAGACGAGAGGTTTCAAGCACATTGGCTTTGTCTATAAGCGTGAGTTTTTTTCTTCGTTGTTGCGCACTTTGAAAGGCAAGATGTGCAATGCGTTCGATCTCTTCTTTAGAATAAATACAATCGTCGGAAGCCTGTGTGCCTTCTTCGTTGAGGAACTTTTTTCCGAAATAAATTCCACCGGTGAGTTCGCGATAAATTACCAGGTCAACGCCTTCGAGACTTTTGCTTTTAAGCGGTGATAAATAGTGCAGCGAAGGATATATAGTGACCGGGCGAATGTTGGCGAACAATTGCAAAGATTTGCGCAGTTTAAGCAAGCCTTGCTCGGGACGCACTTTTGCCGTTGGATCGTTGTCGTACTTCGGATGACCAATAGCACCAAAGAGTACAGCATCTGTACGCAGACATGATTCGATGGTTTCATCGGGCAACGGGTTGCCGGTTTTGTCAATGGCATCTGCACCCATAAGATGGTACTCGTAGTGAAACTGGTGCCCGTGCTGCGCAGCAATGGCATTGAGCACTTTGATGGATTGCTGCGTTACTTCCGGCCCGATGCCATCACCTAATATTACAGTTATATTTTTTGTCATGCCCCTAACCCCAAAAAGGGAATTTTTATGAGTGATTTATAAAACTTCTATTTCTTTCTTTACTGAATATATTTTCTGAGTTCCTTTATTTAACTCCATCGCCTGATCTATGCAATCCGGAATCTCATTGTCATAATGACTGACATAAATAAGCGTTTTATTAAACTGTTCGCAGATATTGTTTACTAAGTTTACAAACGCATCTTTCTGCTCGTCATCCAAACCTTGGCAAGGTTCGTCGAGGATGAGAAGCGGTGGATTTTTTACCAAAGCTCTGGCTAATAAAACCAGGCGTTGTAAGCTAAATGATAAGTTTGCTAATGATTTGTTTTTTACTTCTGTCAAATGCAAAAAGTCAATCCAAGATTCCACGTTTTTCTTCTGTTGCTCAGACAGCTTTTTGAATAAGCCAACCGTATCAAAAAAGCCGGATGCGATGGTGTTGTAACAGCTTGTGGTTTTATCGTAAAATGCATGAAGCTCGGGTGAAATAAAACCTGTTTTCTGCTTGATGTCCCAAATACTTTCGCCGCTGCCTCTTTTCTTATCGAACAAATAAATTTCGTTATTGTAAGCCTGCGGATTGTCTCCGTTGATGAGACTAAGTAGCATTGATTTCCCGGCACCGTTGTCACCTTTCAACAACCATTTATTGCCAGGCTTTATTTGCCAGTTAATGTTGTGAAAAATGGTTTTGTTGTTGTACTGCACAGAGACATTGCGCATGTTTACAACATATTCATATTGTTCTTCGCTTTCTGATAACGGCAATGAATGAAAGCTTTGGAACTGATGAAATACGTTTGTGGAAACATCATCGGGAGCAAACTCATCTTTCGGTAAAAAACTTTGCAGCTTGCCTTCATACATCTCCGCTACATGCGTAATACAATTCGGTATCTGATGCGCGTCAGTAATTAAAATAATTTTTGTTCCTGCTATTGCAGCTTCATTAATGGCGCTGTGCAGGTGCTTTCTCGCTTCTTTATCTAAACCAACAAAAGGAGAATCTAACAGTAAAATTTGTGGACGGCAGAGAAACGCTTTCACAAGTTGAAACCGCTTGTGTTCGCCACTTGATAGTTGAATAAGCGGCGCATCTCTGCGATAAGATAAGCCAAACCGAACTAACAAAGTTTCGATAGAGGAATCGTCGTTTGGATAGGCTTCTTTCAGTTCCTGCATCACGGTTTGGGCATCGCTGTTATCGAAACTGTTGTAGCGTTGCTGGTAATAAAAGTCTGATGTGTGTGATAAGGTTTTGAAGCCATAACGTTGCTCGGTCAGCCATACTTTTTTTTGTAAGAAAGAAACTTCGCCCCAATGAATAACAAGACTTCCTTTTGCAAACAGACGACCGGCTAAAGCCCTTGCCAGTGTTGTTTTTCCGCTACCTGAGACACCAATAACAGCAAGATTCTCATTCTCGCTAAGCGAAAATGAAACATCCGTTAGCAAATGGTTGCTTTGCAGCATTACTGAAAGATGATTTGCTATGATAGAAGTGTTGCTCATGTGCTTATCTGCCTTAGGCAAAATGTTTTTAATTCAATTCAAATTCTTCGATTTCCCCTTTCATGCTTAGCAGGTAGTCAATATCATCATAGCCATTCAGCAAACATGTTTTTTTATAACCGTTGATGTCGAACTGTTCTTCCTCGCCGGTGGATAAAATTTTGATGCGCTGCTCTGACAAATTCACATCTATTTCTGTTGCCGGATCGGCATTAACGGCGGTAAATATTTTTTGCAAAAAAGCATCGGTGATGGTTACCGGAAGCAAAAAATTATTGAGCGCATTGCTTTTAAAAATATCAGCGAAAAAAGAACTAACTACCACATCAAAGCCATAATCTTTGATTGCCCATGCTGCATGCTCGCGACTACTACCACAACCGAAGTTTTTAGCAGCGACCAAAATTTTCCCGCTGTATAATGGGTTGTTCAACGGGAAGTCTTCTTTCAGATTGTTCTCATCATTATTGTTATAGCGCCAGTCGCGAAATAAATTTTTTCCAAACCCTTCGCGGCTCGTGGCTTTTAGAAACCGTGCCGGGATTATCTGATCGGTATCTATGTTTTCAATATCAATCGGGACAATAGTAGATGTTATAATGTTAATGCTTTTACTCATGTTTTTATTTTTAACCAAAGCATAAACCGAGTTACTGCACGGAGTTATTTTGTAAGTTTTAAAATTCTAAATCATGTTGTTATTAATGCCAATTTGAATTGTCTGAATACTTCAACCGGTAAATTCTGCATTATGCCTGCAAACACTGCATTTGTTTTTCGTAATAATATAATGGCTATTTCCCTATTCATTCCTTTATCGCTTTTATCCTGAGTCTTACATAATCTGCATACCAAATACCATTTCGAAAGTTGATTGGTTTCAACATATCAACTGCACGGTTTACAATTTCTTCAACTTGTTCAGTAGGAATATTTTTAAAGAACAAACTGCCGAATTGCAGTATCCAGTTCTTCATTCCATCCTCGCCTTTCAGCTCCGTCAGTCGTTTAAAATAAGACACGTCTGAAACAGTGAAGCCAACTTTTTCAAGTAATAAACATTGGTTAGCAACAGAAGGAAAATAATTGATAACGGAAGAAGTTTCAGTTTCATAACCAGCTTCCGTCACTGACTTTTTTATTGCCTCATGTATACTTTCAATATTGTGCTTTCCACCCATTTCGAAGACGAATCTTCCGCCCTCTTTTAGGTTTTTATAAATACTTTGCAATACTTTTTCCTGTTCTAAAATCCAATGCAATGTTGCGTTTGAAAAGACTGCATCAAATGGTGTATCAAAAGAAAAATCAGTTGCATCTTTTACAAAGAACATTATGTCTGGATAAGAGAGTTTTGCTTTTGCAATCATTTCTTCCGAAGCATCTATACCGGTCACAATTGCACCGCCTTCGCTCAATTTATTGGTTAAGGTTCCGGTGCCGCAGCCTACGTCTAAAATATGTTCTCCTTTTTGTGGTTGCAACCATCTTAATACCTCTTCGCCGTACCTGGCTACGAAGTCATGCTTCTCATCATATATATCCGTATTCCACTTCATAGTATTATAACATCTCCCGCACATCCGTCACCACACCGGTAACTGCAGCCGCCGCAGCTGTAAGCGGGCTTGCAAGCATCGTGCGTGCATTGGGTCCTTGTCTGCCTTCGAAGTTGCGGTTACTGGTGCTGATACAGTATTTGCCGGCCGGAATTTTATCTTCATTCATACCTAAGCATGCCGAACAACCCGGTTGGCGAAGCACAAAACCGGCTTCTTCAAAAATGGTGTGAATGCCTTCTTCCATCGCCTGTTTTTCTACTTGCTTGCTACCGGGAACTACCCAAACTTCTACGTTGTCGGCTTTCTTTTTTCCCTTCATGAAAGAAGCTACCATGCGCAAATCTTCGATGCGGGCATTGGTGCAGCTGCCAATGAAAACATAATCTACTTTGTGACCCTTAATGACTTCACCAGGCTGCAAACCCATGTAGAGAAGGGACTTTTCAAATGATGCTTTCTCAGTAACATCATTCAATTCAGGAACATGCCCGCTAATGCCGATTCCCATGCCCGGGTTAGTGCCGTATGTGATCATTGGCTCGATGTCTTCGGCTTTGATGTGAAGTTCTTTGTCCCACACTGCATCTTCATCTGAATATAATGTTTTCCAGTATTCCAATGCTTTGTCCCAATCGCTATCAGCAGGTGCAAAGAGCCTTCCTTTCATGTAATCGAAAGTGATTTCATCAGGTGCTATCATGCCGCCGCGTGCGCCCATTTCAATACTCATGTTGCAGATGGTCATGCGGGCTTCCATAGACAAATTGCGAATGGCAGATCCGGCATATTCGACAAAATAACCCGTGGCACCGCTGGCAGAAATTTGAGAGATGATGTAAAGAATAATGTCTTTCGAAACCACGCCTTTATTTAATTCACCATCTACATTGATGCGCATCAGTTTGGGTTTGCTTTGCATCAGGCATTGTGTGCCCAATACCATTTCTACTTCGCTTGTTCCAATACCGAAGGCAATAGCGCCAAATGCTCCGTGCGTAGACGTATGGCTGTCGCCGCACACGATGGTCATGCCGGGTTGTGTAACACCTAACTCCGGACCAATGATATGTACAATGCCCTGAAACGGATGCCCCAAACCGTATAATTCAATTCCGAACTTTTCACAGTTGTCTTTGAGTGTTTGCACCTGCACGCGAGACAATTCTTCCTGTATCGGCAGGTGTTGATTTAAAGTCGGAACATTATGATCTGCTGTTGCTACCACCTGCTTCGGTCGAAACACAGGTAAGCCACGATTTTCCAATCCTTTAAACGCTTGCGGGCTGGTTACTTCGTGAATAAAATGTTTATCTATGTATAACACGGAAGGGCCGCCGTCAATGTTTTTAACGACGTGTTTATTCCATATTTTTTCGAAAAGTGTTTGACTCATTGTTTCTAATCGTTTTCCGGTTAAAAGTTTCATGCATGCTGCCCGTCATATTCATCGGCCAACTCTTTCAAATCTTCATCTTCTACTTCTTTCTTGCTATCGGCAACCTCTAAAAACTGCTGGTACAAAGCATCAATATCATTTCGGTTGAAATTGTACCCCAGTTTATGAAAACGATGTGCCAGCGCGCTTCTGCCGCTGCGTGCAGTGAGAACAATTTTACTGCTGTCGGCGCCTACATCTTCCGGATTAATGATTTCGTAAGTAAAAGATTGTTTTAAAAATCCATCCTGGTGAATGCCTGATGAATGCGAGAAGGCGTTAGCACCAACAATAGCTTTGTTGCTTTGCACGGGCATGCGCATGGTTTCAGAAACCAAGCGGCTCATCGGGTTGAGTTTTTTTGCATTGATGTTGGTGTACATACCTAAAGAAGCATGTTGCTGGATGATCATAACAACTTCTTCCAGGGAAGTATTGCCGGCACGTTCACCAATACCGTTAATGGTGCATTCAATCTGTCTTGCACCCGCTGCTGCGCCGGCAATAGAATTGGCGGTTGCCAATCCTAAATCGTTATGACAATGACAACTTAAAACGGCTTTGTCAACATTCGGAACGTTGTTCATGAGATACTTGATTTTATCGCCATACTGCTGCGGTAAACAGTAACCTGTGGTATCAGGAATGTTGACAACGGTTGCCCCGGCAGCAATCACCGTTTCCACCAAACGCGCTAAAAATTCATCATCCGCACGACCGGCATCTTCGCAGAAAAATTCAACATCATCTACGAGGTTGCGTGCAAGTTTCGTTGCATTTTTAGCACGCTCCAGAATCTCTTCGCGCGAGGCGTTGAACTTATGGCGGATGTGAATATCCGAGGAACCAATGCCGGTATGAATTCGAGGACGAGCCGCATATTTCAAAGCCTCGGCGGCACACTCAATATCTTTTTGTACTGAACGTGTAAGACCACACACAGTTGCGTTCTTAATCACTTTGGCAATGGCTTCCACCGAGGCAAAATCACCGGGAGAGGAAATAGGAAAACCAGCTTCGATAATGTCAACGCCGAGGTCTTCCAAAGCCAGCGCCAGCTTCACTTTTTCATCTGTATTCAGTTTGCAGCCGGGCACCTGCTCGCCGTCGCGGAGCGTGGTGTCGAAAATGTAAATTCTTTCGTTAGACATAAAAAAGAAAATAAGTGCAGACCTTAATAAGTTAATGGATTGCCTGCCAAACTAAGCTTATCTCGGTCTGCATGGATAAAAATAAATTGGTATGGCAAGGCAACAAAATTAAAATATACTCACTTTTACGCCGTGTAAGCAATGGTAAAATTAATAAAACCCTTGCAGACATTGGCTTCTACATCAACTGTTTTACAATGCCAAACCGGAGTACGGATGAATTATTTCAATTGATTAAATCGCTCGATAAAAGTGATAAGCGAAATTTTAAATTAAGCCTGAAGCGGGCAGATGGTAATGCCGATCTCAAAACCATTATTCTGTTCGATGCACTCGACAAGATGAGTGAATATGATGAAATGGTTCTGCTGAAAAAAAACAGCAGCATCAGCAAGCAGCAATTGTCCAATGTAAAAGCGGCTTTATATAAACAAATCTTAGCCAGTCTTTACGAATATAAAGATGATGCGAACATAGATATGCTGCTGAATGAGCAAATGGCATACGCCCGCATCTTATATAATAAAGGGTTGTATCATCAAAGCCTGAAAGTGTTAGATAAATGTAAAGACCTGGCAAAGCAACACAACCAGTTAACCTTTGTACTGCAAGCCGTTTTTTTTGAAAAGAAGATTGAGGCACTCCACATTACACGCAGTATGGAAAACCGGGCGGAGCTTTTGTCACAAGAATCAACTGATGTCATTAGGCATCTGGCTCTCGTTGATACATTGTCCAGCCTGTCGTTGCAATTGTATAGCTGGTACATTCAGAATGGTCATGCAAGGGATGAAAAAGATGTTCAAGCCATTCAAACGTTTTTTACGCACCAATTGCCGGCTGTTCAGGAAGAGACGCTTACCTTTTACGAGAAACTGTACCTCTTTCAGTCTTATTCGTGGTATCATTTTATTTTACAGGATTTGCTCATGTACTATCGCTACACTCAAAGATGGGTTCAGTTGTTTACCCAGCATCCCGAAATGATAATTGTTGAAACGGGACAATACATTAAGGGGCTGCACAACTTGCTTAGCGCTCATCTTGCACTGAACAACTATGATAAGTTTAATGAAACACTGCAACAATTTGAAAGTTTTACACGCTCAGACGCAGCCCATTTTACAACCAGCAATATTATTCAGACCTTTATTTACCTGAACATTGCTAAAATCAACCTGCATTTTCTGGAAGGCACATTCAGCGCAGGTTTGGCACTGGTGCCACCTATTGAAAAAAAATTGGAGGAATACAAATTTCACCTCGACCGGCACCGCATCCTTGTCTTTTATTACAAAATTGCATCGCTATATTTCGGAAGCGGCGACAACGATAAAGCCATTGATTATCTCAACAAAATCATTAACTGGAAAGTGGACCTGCGCACCGACCTGCAATGCTATGCCCGGCTGCTCCACCTGATTGCGCATTATGAGTTGGGCAACGCCAATCTGCTCGAATATTTAATTAAATCAGTTTATCGCTTCATGGGCAAAATGAAAAACCTAAGTGTGGTTGAGGAAGATATTTTTGCTTTTCTTAAACAATCGTTTTCCTTATCTGCGAAGCAGATTACGCCTGCATTCAAAGAATTAAAGCACCGATTAGAATCTCACAAAGGCAAACCATTAGAAACGCGTTCCTTTATGTACCTCGATGTAATTGCCTGGCTCGACAGCAAAATAAAAGGCGTTCCCGTTCAGGAAATACGCCGCGCCCGTTTTTTAGGGGGAAGGAAGAAAGAAGATTAGAAAAATTTTATTTCACAGCATTTGCATTTTACTTCAAACCTTCTACATTTGCGGTTTGGGTACAAAACCTTATTCTTTTAGCCTTTAAATGTCTATTTAATTATGGCAGTCAAATTAAGACTACAGAGGCACGGCAGCAAAAAACGCCCATTCTACTTCATAGTAGTGGCCGACGCCCGTGCACCCCGCGATGGGAAGTTCATTCAGAAGATCGGGACTTACAACCCGCTCACCGTTCCTGCAACCATTCAGTTAGACCGTCAGAAAGCGTTGGAGTGGCTCCACAAAGGTGCCCAGCCTACCGATACGGTTCGCCGTATCCTGTCGTTCAAAGGCGTGCTCTATCTGAAGCATCTGTTGCGCGGCGTAAAGCTCGGTTTGTTCGATGAAACCCAGGCGATGGTAAAATTTCAGGCATGGCACGATGAGCACGAAAACCTTGTGCGCAAACGTGCTGATGAGCACCGCAAAAACCAGCGTGCCCGTAAGCAATCGCCTGCTGTAAAAAGAGTAGAGCCAAACACTTCTGCCCCAAGCGGAAATGTAGAAGCCTAACGACTTTTGCATGAAGATTTTAAATTCCGAACCTGTATGGTTCGGAATTTTTTTATGTCGAAGCTTTTTTTCATTATCACACGCTGATGTAGTAAGTGTTTTTTCTTTTGGTGACCATCGCCGGCAACTCCGATTGAGCATCGTTGCGACGCTCCGTTCAAGGCCTTATCAATAATTGAGCTTTTATCGTGGCGAATATTTTTTCAACCACAGACATGCAGAGGTGCAAAGAGTCTGCGCCGGGTAAAGTTTACATTTTGTAAAGCAATCCACACCCGTCATTGCGAGGAACGAAGCAATCTATTAGATAGCAGGGAAACCTGTTTTTTGTAACTTATAAACAATTTCTTTCCAAAAGAGTAGAGCCAAAAAGTTTACTACTTAGAGATATCATCCCTTACATACCACAAATTGCTTTGTTCTTCGCAATGACGAATAACATCCATAAATCATAACTTCCCAATCTCCAATCACGGTTTACCTTTGTTCAAATCATTTTTCGTTTGAAGCATCTTTCGGCACTCAATAAATATTTCTGGAAATACAGGTCGCGGTTGTTATGGGGAATTGCCTTCGTGGTCTTATCTAACTTCTTCGATATCTTAAGCCCGCAGATATCTGGCTATGTTATCAATATGGTGCAGCAATCCATTAAAACGGCTCAAAGCGCGCATTCATCGGTTCAATACGACAATAGTTCAAACTACAATTTTATCGTACAATGGTTCATTAATTGGGTGAACCGCGCCAACTTTACGTATGCCAACGTTATTATTCTCGCAGGTGTTGTTCTGTTAATCGTAGCCCTGCTGCGCGGCTTCTTCATGTTCCTCATGCGGCAAACCATCATCGTAATGAGCCGCCACATAGAATACGATCAGAAGAATGAAATCTACCAGCATTATCAAAAACTCAACACCGATTTTTTTAAAACGCATAGTACCGGCGATTTAATGAACCGCATTGCCGAAGATGTAAGCCGTGTGCGCATGTATGCCGGTCCGGCTATCATGTATTTCATCAACCTTGCCACTACCATTATCTTCTGTGTGTTCTATATGTTCAAACAGGATGCGCACCTTACCTGGCTGGCGTTATCGCCATTGCCTTTGCTTGCCATTACCATTTATATCGTCAATACAATCATCCATAAAAAGAGCGAAAAGGTTCAGGCATCTTTATCCGACTTAACCACCAATGCACAGGAATCTTACTCCGGCATCCGTGTTATCAAATCATTTGTTCAGGAAAAAAACATGCTTCATTTTTTTAAAAAGAACAGCGAAGAATACCGGAAGAATGCGGTGAGCTTATCCAAGCTGGAAGCTATCTATTTCCCAAGCATGACGCTGATGATAGGATTAAGTACATTAATAACAATATTAATCGGTGCCTTGCAGGTATTGCATGGCGCTGCACCGGGAACCATTGTTGAATTTGTGTTATACATCAACAAGCTTACTTTTCCCGTAAGCGCTATTGGTTGGACGGCCAGCATGATACAACGTGCTTCAGCCTCACAAAAGCGAATCAACGAATTTCTAAAATCACAACCAGGTATTGTTTCGCCCGAATTGCCGAAAGCCACCGTGATTACCGGCGATGTTCGGTTTGAAAATGTTTCCTTCACCTATCCGCACACCGGCATCAAAGCATTATCTCGTTTTAACTTAACCATTAAACAAGGCGAGAAGGTAATGGTTATGGGCAAAACCGGTAGTGGAAAATCAACGCTGGCGCAGCTTCTGCTTCGTGCTTATGATGCCAGTGAAGGACAGATTTTGCTCAATGGCGATAATATCAAAAATATTTCGCTGAAGCATCTGCGCGAGAGCATTTCTTATGTTCCGCAGGATGTTTTTCTATTCAGCGACAACATCAGCCATAACATTAGTTTCGGTTTGCCAGGCAACGATAGCCATAATAAGGAGCAGATTGAAAAGGTGGCTAAATATGCAAGCATTCACAATGAAATCATCAGCCTTCCGCAAGGCTACGAAACAATAGTGGGAGAAAGAGGCGTTACGCTAAGCGGCGGTCAGAAACAACGCATCTCAATCGCACGGGCGCTAATGAAGGGTGCAAACATCATGGTATTTGATGATTGCTTAAGCGCAGTAGATGCAAAAACAGAACATGATATTACGCATAACCTGCATCAGTATCTTTCCAATAAAACAGCCATCATCATCTCGCATCGTATTCTTACTGCCTTTCAGTTTGACCAGATTATTTTTCTTGACGAAGGCGAAATAAAAGAGAGAGGAACACACGAACAATTAATGGCTTTAAATGGCGAATACGCAGAGCTATACCAGGTTCAGATGAACAGCGAAAACGCATCTGCCGAAATAGAATTGAAATAACATCTGCAAAATTTTGGCAGTATGAAAACAATCCTATATTTGTAACACAAAACTTATCAAAACCAAAAACAATTATCTGTGGCGTACGAGAATCACGACAAAAAAATGGAAAGCGTTTATAGCAAACGTATCAGAGCAGGGAAGAGAAGAACTTATTTTTTTGATGTAAAAGCCACCCGGGGCAACGATTATTACCTGACTATCACCGAAAGCCGTAAACGTTTTAACGACGATGGTTACGACCGGCATAAAATATTTCTTTACAAAGAAGATTTCAATAAGTTTTCAAAGGCAATGAATGAAGCCATAGATTATGTGAAAACAGAGTTGATGCCCGATTTTGACTTCGATGCATTCAACCACGAATACACAGAAAACGGAGCTGAAGAAGCCGCTAGCTCTGATCATGTAAGTGTGAAGGTGATTGACAGCACTGAGAGTGCACCGGTTGTCTCTTCTTCTGCTGCACCTGTATCTTCTGATGGAGAAGAGGTAGATAAATGGTAATGTTCTAACACACCAGAATAAAAAACGCCCCCGAATAGTTCGGGGGCATTTTCTTTTTACTAAGCTCAATCTCTTATGGAAAAATGCCCAGTTCAGCATACGAAGTTCCCACCTTGTTGATAGCAACCACAAAAGCCGCGGTGCGCATATCCGGAATATTCGGGTTGCCACGCCAGCAGTTCATAATTTCATGCGTAGCTTCTGCCATTGTTTCTTCCAGCCCGCTATGTACCAGGTCTTCTTCGGAAGCGCCATGTTCAATAAAACGTTTTTCTGATTCAACCACTTCTTTCCCGGTGAGATTTTCAATCTGACTCAAGATGTGTTTGTTCATGTTTTCGGTAAAGCGCTTTTCCATGCGACCATAACGCACGTGACTTAAATTTTTCAGCCACTCAAAATAAGAAACCGTTACACCGCCTGCATTTAAGTACATATCAGGTATGATGATAACGCCTTTGGCAGAAAGGATTTCATCGGCTTCCGGCGAGGTAGGTCCGTTTGCGGCTTCGCCAATCAGTTTTGCTTTGATGCGTGGCGCATTTTCGGCTGTAATCACATTTTCCAACGCTGCGGGAATAAGGATATCGCATTCCATCTCCAAAGCATCACCGCTTTTTACGATGTTCGTTGCGCCCGGAAAATTAAAGATGGAACCATTTTTTTTACGGTATTGAAAAACCTCTTCTTCGTTCAACCCATTGTCATTGCAAATAGCGCCTTCATACTCTGCAATCGCAATCACTTTTGCACCGTTCTCACGGAAAAATTTAGCGGTATGATAACCCACATTTCCCAAGCCCTGCACAATTACACGCTTGCCTTCAATGCCGGTTGGCATCCCTAACTTTTGCATGATGTCGGGCATATTGCACACTTCTCTTATACCGAAATAAACGCCTAAACCGGTAGCTTCTTTACGACCCCGCACACCACCTTGTGTAACCGGTTTGCCCGTTACACAACCCATTGCTTCAACCTCGCCGGGATGCAGCGTGATATAGGTATCTAATATCCACGCCATTTCTCTTTCGCCCGTTCCATAGTCCGGCGCGGGAACATCGGTGCCAGGACCGATAAAATTTTTCTTTACCAATTCAGTTGTATAACGCCGCGTAATTTTTTGCAGTTCGAACTCACTATACTTTTTTGGATCTATCTTGATACCGCCTTTACCGCCGCCGAACGGAACATTTACGATAGCGCATTTATAAGTCATCAAGGCAGCCAGCGCCATCACTTCATCCTGGTTCACTTCGCTGCTAAAACGGATGCCGCCTTTGCATGGCGTTTTATGGTGCGAGTGCTGCACACGATAGGCTTCAATCACTTCAATCTTACCATTGTCCCTGCGAACAGGGAAGCGCATCTGGTAGACGGCATTGCATTGTTTGATTTGTTCTAACAAGCCTTCTTCCCATTTTGTGAAAGAAGCGGCTTTTGAAAAACTTTTGTTGACGTTGTCGAAAAAACTATACTGTTGAGACATTGAAAATTGTTTTAAGAAAATCGTTAGGAAATAAAAAGATTAATGGCAATGAAGAATATAGCAAGCTAAAAACGTAGCAGGCATAATTTATCTAGGATTTATTTTTTTCAAGGGCGGTCATTTTTTTATCCAGGTTAAACAGGTATAGGAAAAGCCCGGTGAGAATAACAACAATCACAGCCACCACCACATATATCTTACCATCGCTTCGCATTACATCTGTTGATGATTCCTGCGCCTTTTTTATACCTCCGGTCTGAGCCACAGCCATTCCGCTCATCAGTATTAAAAAAAGAGATAGAGTAGCCTGTTTAAGCCTGTTCATAGTTGAGTTTGTTTTCTTCGTAAATACGGTAGCGGATGCGCAGGGTAGTAATCCAGGTGCCTAATAGTGTCCAGCCAAAAATGGCAGGATAAAACACCAGCCTCATGTTCGCATCCAGATCCTTAGGATTCAGACCCGGATTGCCTTCCACGCCTTGCCCGCCGGGATGCAACGATTCTTTCAGTCGTGGTAAAATAAAGAAAAGCGGTATCGTCATGGCAAAAGCGAAGATGTTATAAACAGCGCTCACCTTGCCGCGTTTGTCTATGTCCGCCATAGAACCGCGAAGTATAAAATAGGCATAATAAATCAGGATGCCAATAATGGTATAAATCTGCTTTGGGTCGCCATTCAATGGTGCGCCCCATTGATAATTGGCCCATATCATGCCCGTAATAAAACCGAGCGTGCTGAATACGGCGCCGGTGCGTGCATACTCAACAGAATAAAAGTCGTAGACCGGGTTTTGTGTGCGAAGATGAAGAATGGCATATACAACAGAAATAATAAAAAATACCATCATCGCCATCCACATGGGAACGTGGAAAAACAGGTTGCGGATGCTTTGCTGCATCCTGTCGTCTAAATAAGGAATTCTGACAAAAAAACCGGCGGTGCAGGTATAGAGCAACAATACAAAGGATGCAATCTTCCACCAATTTTTACGAAGCATAGAATCTGTTTACTGAGACAAAGTTTTTGAACTTTCCTCTCGTTTTGCGGCTGCAAATGTATAGCAAACCCGTTATACAAACAGGTGTTAGCTTTCTGTACGCTTTATCCTCAACAATAATTTAACCTTAGCCTCAATCTTTCCATAAAAAAGGAAATAGAATGACGGCAAGAATAATAATTAGTACATCAAATGCAATCAGCAATAACGTCATTTGCCAAAAGCCGGATTGAACAATAGAAGAGAAAGCAACGCCCGCAACTTTGTTTAATAAAAGCAATTGTGGCGTAATGATAGGGAAGCCCATGATAGCCATTAAAGCAGCCTGCTGTTGCGCTTTGGCAGCGATGGCGGCAAGAAAAGTAAAGGTCAGTCCCGTGCCAATTCCGCCGAGGCAACTGATGCCCAGAAACGGCCAGAAATGAATGATCGGATTGCCAAGAAAAAGAGTAAAAATGAGGAGGCTTAGCAGTGTCATTACTACCATCAGAATGGCATTGAAAATGAGCTTTGCCAGGATAAATTGCGAAGCGCCTGCAATAGAATAAAAATAGAACAGCCGGTTCCTGTTTTCCTGTAAAAAACTCTTGGCAACAGCATTAACACAAACAAACAACTGGATGACCCAAAACAAGCTATTCCATACTTTATCTTCCGGCGCATCAATGGTAAGATAGACAACAAAGATGGTTGACATTACATAAAGCGCAATGCCATAGAAGGTATACTGCTGACGGACTTCGAGCAGGATGTCTTTTTTGATAAGCGTAATGATATGAGAGGATGGGCTGGTCAGAACGTAGTATTATTTATATAATTTACAACTCGTAATAGCATTTGCGGCATCGTGGCTCATACACATCTTTCTCACCCAGCAAAAACTGTTTTTGCTGGGCCGTTGTCCGGTAAGAATAAGCTGCAATGTTGCCACACTTCACACAGATTGCATGAAGCTTGGTAACATAATCTGCAATGGCTAACAACTGCGGCATCGGTCCGAATGGCTTGCCTGCAAAATCTTTATCCAATCCGGCGACAATTACCCGCAATCCTTTTGCAGCCAGCGTTTCGCAAACCGACACAATCTCGGTATCAAAAAACTGTGCTTCGTCTATACCTACCACTTCCGCATCGCCCACATACAAAAGAATGGTCTGCGAATTCTCAACCGGTGTGCTGGCAATCACATTTGTGTTATGGCTCACCACGTTCACTTCGTGATAACGCGTATCCAAAGCCGGCTTAAAGATTTCAGCTTTGCGGTTAGCAATCTTCACACGGTTCAGGCGGCGTATAAGTTCCTCGGTTTTACCGCTGAACATACTGCCGCAAATCACTTCTATCCAACCCCGACCTTGTACAACCGGTTCTATAAACATTTTAATAATTGAACAGCTGCAAATAAAATCCTTATTACCTTAGCCTCCTTTGTTCCATATAAAAATTATTGCGTCGCATGGAAAAAACAGGTACACTTATCAGCCGGTTGCAGCAACAATACAATGAGGGTGCCGACAATGCTTCTTTACTCAATACAGCATTGCTTTTGGTTACCGAACTGCAAATCACCGAGCCGGTTGAAACAGGTTATAATAAAGTAAGTGTCATCTTGCCTTACAAGCCCTTTAGAGCCGTCACCAGCGAAATGGCAAAGGAAGATGAGACACTGAATGAAGTAGTGGCAAATAATATTTTACCTGAAACAGATGTTGTGCTTGAACCGCAACCTGAAGCTATACCAGAAAAAAAAGAAGAACCAATTGCAGCTCCGCTGGAGGCCAGTCAATCCATTAACATTAACACACTGGCAGAAGAAAAATACAACCATGTACTGGATGAAGTACCTACACTGGCACAGCAGCAGCCGAAAGTGGTTTACGAGTTAAATGATACCGTTCAATCGGACGAAGTGAGTATCAACGATAAACTGAAACAACCCGCGATAGAAACCGGAAGTAAGCTGCAGAATGAGCCGATTAAAGATCTGCGCCGGGCTATCGGCGTCAATGATAAATATGGGTTCATAAAAGAATTGTTCCGCAATGACGAAGTTGCTTACGAGCGATCTTTAAAAACCATTAATGGCTTTGCCATTTTGCCCGAAGCTGAATACTGGATGCAGCGTGAACTCAAGTACAAATTGGGCTGGGACGATAACAACGAAACGGTAAAAAAATTCTATCAGTTGGTAAGAAGGCGGTTCTCCTGAATATAGTTCATTACTTGTTGTGTTGCTCCGGCATTGTTTTTCACAAACGCGCCGGAAGCCATGCCGGCATTGAGATAGAAAGATTCGTTGTTTAACAGTTGGTTCAAGATATTTTCAAGCTCTAAAGCATTCTCTACACTGAACGCGCCGCCTGCTTCTATCAGGTCGTTTGTCTCGGGAAAGTTATCATGTTCCGGCCCAAACACAACCGGTTTGGCAAACACAGCAGCTTCTAAAATATTATGAATGCCATCGCCGCCGAACGCGCCGCCCACATAAGTAATGTGAGCATACTGATAGATGCGGCTGAGCATTCCAATATTATCTATAATTAGGGTATTGGTATTATCGGTGAGCGTTGTATTTGCCAACTGCGAATAACGGATGGTGTGCTTATACAATCGCTCGCATTCCTTCAGCCGTTCTTCACTAATGTCGTGCGGCGCAACAATAAAGCGCAATTGTGGATGATGGATGACAAAATGATCCAGCTCTTCATCGTCTTCTGTCCACGTACTGCCGGCAACCAGTACTGTTTTATCTCCGCAAAATTGTTCTATCAGTGGCAGTGGCTCAAAGTTGTCAGCCGTTTGCAAGACGCGGTCGAAACGCGTATCGCCGCTGATGGCTGCTTTATTGTATTGTATGGATTGAAGTAGTTGTAACGATGCTGCATTCTGAACAAGAATATGCGTGAAGCATTGCAGCATTTGCCTGTGAAAACCGCCATGATTTTTAAAGAAAGGCTGACTTTTTCTGAACAAAGCAGACACCAGCAAAAGTGGAATGTTTCGCTTTTTGATTTCAGTTAAATAATAATACCAGAACTCATACTTGATAAAAACGACCAGCGAAGGTTTTACAATTTCGAGAAACGCTTTTGCGTGCCTGGCGCTGTCCATTGGCAAATAACAGATGGCATCTGCTCCGGAATAGTTCTTCCTGATTTCGTATCCCGAAGGCGAAAAAAAAGTGATTAATAATTTGTGTTCGGGATAATAATTTTTCAAAGCTTCCATAACAGGTTTTCCCTGTTCAAATTCGCCCAGCGAAGCACAATGAAACCAGATGACGGGCAAAGTGTTGCCATCTAATTGAGCATGCAAAAAAGAAAATATATTTTTTCTTCCTTCTATCCATCGTATGGCTTTCTGGTTATTGAATAACGAAAGGATTTTTGCGCCTAACGGATATAGCAAAATGAATAAAGTGTAACCGGCTTTCATCATAGTTGATAGAATCTATACTATGCTGTTTATAAATGATAAACAGGATGACAAAGAAACAATAAAATAAAAAGGAAGCCTAAGGTTTGATTGTGCCGTTGAGCCAACGAGCAATGAAGAACGATCACAGCCCAAAACTTTTTTCGAATTTACAAACAACAAAGGGTTACATTTTAACGGCAATTGTAATCAATACTTACAGGCGTCTGCAACCATTTTATTCAATTTTAAATTACTATAGTAAAGCACGAAAGTGTTGCTGGCATTGCCATACAGCTAATCTTTCCATTGTATTCGATTGTTACTTTCCGGGTTTATTTATTTGCTTTTATGCAAATTCTTCTTTTTATCATCTTATTACAAACACAGCAAATCTTATTCAAATGAAACTCCATTTCATCGGCGTAGCTGCGATAGCTATATTCCTTTTATTATCCTGTTCTTCGGGTACTTCTAAATTCAAAACTACCGGTGAAGTTGCAACGCAAGACGCGACGCTTACCAACGTCAAACCTGAAGAGCAAAAGCTTTCTGCTGAGACGGCAGATACAACATTAGTATCCTCTGCTGCAACAGATGATGTTGCCTTGCAATCCGGCTCGCCTACATTTACAGATTGGGACAAAAAAATTGTAAAGACAGCTAATGTATCGCTCGAAGTAAAAGACTTCAATTTGTTTAACAATGCTATACACAACAGCATCAAAAGCTTTGGTGCTTATACGGCTGCCGAGCAACAAAACAGCAGCGATAGCCGCATTGAAAACAGCCTGACCGTGAAAGTGCCGGTTGACCAGTTTGATAACCTTGTCAACAGCATAGGCGGCGATGGTGTTACGGTGCTGTCAAAAGAAGTATCAACCGATGATGTAAGCAGCGAAGTGATAGACACCAAAGCCCGCACAGAAGCAAAGAAGCAACTGCGTGATAAATATGAAGAGCTGTTGAAAGGAGCTAAAACCATGAAAGACATCTTGCAGGTGCAAAGCGAGATTAATGGCTTGCAGGAAGAGTTGGAAGCGGCTGCAGGTCGTGTAGCTTACCTTACGCATTCGGCGGCTTATAGCACAGTTACCATTCATTACTTTCAATTTCTAAATGGCAGTACGGCAGACAATACGCAGCCTACTTTTTTCACCAATATTAAAGAGGCATTTGCGGCTGGCGGCAGTGTATTTATTAATATCCTTATTTTCTTTGTTTCGATATGGCCGTTGCTGCTGGCAGGCGGTTTATTATATGTTTATATACAGCGAGGAAGAGGGAAGAAAGTTGCGGCTTAAGAAAAGAATAGCGTTTGCAAAAAAGCTGATAGTTTAAAAAACATCAGCTTTTTTGTACTCAACGCATGTCTTGTGTTCCTATAATAACCATTGCTGCAACGCTTTTATTTTGTTACAATACCGCAATTTTGCTGTTTTGTTTCAATATGTTTTTTTTATGGAGATAATAAAAATAGCCACGGCGCAATTTGAACACAAAAGCGGTGATAAAGCGTACAATTTACAAACTATCGAAAGTCTATGCCGCAAAGCCAAAGACGACGGCGCACAGGCGGTTGCTTTTCATGAATGTTCTATTACCGGCTATACGTTTGCAAGGCATTTGTCGAAAGAGCAAATACTGGGCATAGCAGAGTTTATTCCGGGCGGCGAAAGCATTCAAACCCTTACCCGCATTGCAAAGCAGCAGGATATAGTTGTGCTGGCAGGTCTGTTTGAAAAAGACAGGGGCGAGCTAATTTACAAAGCTTATGTATGCGTTGACGGGAATGGTTTGGTGGCAAAATATCGCAAGCTGCATCCGTTCATCAATCCCAATATCATACCCGGCAATGCCTATTGTGTGTTCGATTTGTTCGGCTGGAAATGTGGCATTTTAATTTGCTACGACAATAACATCATTGAAAATGTAAGAGCTACGAAACTGCTTGGCGCCGATATTATTTTTATGCCGCATGTTACCATGTGCACGCCCTCCACACGGCCCGGTGCAGGCTTTGTTGATCCGCAATTATGGATAAATCGTGAAGCCGATCCCACTTCTTTGCGGTTAGAATTTGATGGCATGAAAGGACGCGAATGGCTGATGAAATGGTTGCCGGCAAGGGCGTATGACAATGCAGTATATGCTGTATTCGCCAATGCCATCGGCATGGATGATGACCAGTTGAAAAACGGTTGCTCAATGATTATTGATCCGTTTGGCGATGTGATAGCGGAGTGTCACAAACTGGATAACGATGTGCAAACAGCAGTGCTTACACGGGATAAACTTACGCAGGCCGGCGGCTATCGCTACCTGAAAGCGCGGAGACCTGATTTATACAGAGACATCATTGGGCAGCCGCATGTGCCCGATCAGAAAGTGGTTTGGCTGAATAAGGGCGAAGAGTAAAGCCCTTAAATTATAGTTGTTGCGTACACTTTATCTTTACCCGGTTGCATTTGAAATATAAACCAACGGATGATTCACAACGCTAACAAGATTGATTTTTCTGAGCATGAGGATACTTTGTATGCAGAAGTGATTGTGCCTCTTTTTCTGCCAAAAAATTACACCTGGGAAATCCCTTCGCAACTAAGAGATACAGTGGCCGTTGGTAAGCGTGTTGAAGTATCGCTGCGCAATAAGAAATACACTGGTCTTGTAAAAACAATCATTACCCAAAAGCCTGAAGGTTTTGAGCCAAAGCCGTTGTCAAATGTGTTGGATAACGAGCCGCTCGTTCACGAAACACAATTACTACTCTGGCAATGGATCAGCGATTACTACATGTGCACCGAAGGTGAAGTGATGCATGCTGCAGTGCCATCCAATTTAAAGCTGTCGAGCGAAACTACATTGCTTTGGAATGAAGACTGGGAGGCAGATTGGGAGAGCCTGAATGATGAAGAATATCTTGTTGCGGAAGCACTGCAAATCAAGAAAGAACTGAAGCTGACCGAAGTGCAGCAACTGCTTGATATTAATCATGTCTATCCCGTTATTAAGCGCCTGATTGAAAAGAATGTATGCTATGTATGGGAAGAGTTACAAGAAAAGTACAAAGAAAAAAAGGAGACTTATATCCATTTGCATCCTGACTATTTTGTTGAAGAAAAGATGCAGCAGTTATTAAATAACTGGGGTAAAGCTGCGCCAAAGCAGATGGAATTGCTGATGGCTTTCTTGCATCTTCAAAAAATAGAAGGCGAAGTGATACAAGCTGCACTGCTAAAAAAATCCGGCGCTTCATCAGCGCAATTAAACAGCTTAATTGAGAAAAGTATTTTGCGTGCGGAGAAACGAAGCACCAGTCGTTTGCCCAGCTTGCCAAAAGACATTGCGGTAAACTTTGTGTTATCGCCTGCACAACAAACGGCACTTCATCAGGCGCAACAAACCTTGGCTGATAAAGCTGTTTGCTTGTTACATGGCGTAACATCCAGCGGGAAGACGCAGATTTATATCAAGCTGATTGAGCAATACATTCAGCAAGGCAAGCAGGTATTGTATATGTTACCCGAGATTGCCTTGACGGCACAAGTGATACGAAGGTTGCAAATTCATTTTGGAGGTCATATCAGTATTTATCATTCCAAGTTTAACGCGAATGAGCGTGTTGAAATCTGGAACAAAATAAAAAGCGGTGAAACCAAAGCTGTGCTGGGTGCGCGTTCTGCCTTATTGCTTCCCTTTAAAAATCTCGGTTTAATCATCGTTGATGAAGAGCATGATTCATCTTATAAGCAACAGGATCCGGCGCCGCGTTATCATGCCCGCGACACAGCGATTTACTATGCTTCGCTGTTCAATGCAAAGGTTCTTTTGGGAAGCGCTACACCTTCTATTGAGAGTTATTACAATTGCACTTTGAATCGGTATGGATTGGTGAAATTGGGCGAGCGGTTCGGCAACGCAGAAATGCCCGAAATAGAAATCATCGACACAAAGAATGTGGTCACCAAGCCCAACGAAAAAGTTATCCTGACACCTGAACTAAAGAATGAAATTGAGAAGTCAATCAAGGCAAAGAAACAAGTGATCTTGTTTAAAAACCGTCGCGGCTATTCGCCTTACATGATCTGCTCTGTATGTGGCTGGATACCGCATTGCCGCAACTGCGATGTAACGCTCACGTTTCACAAAGCGAAGAACAAACTGGTATGTCATTATTGCGGCACCGATTATCCCGTCATGTATACTTGCGTTGCCTGCGGCAGCCATCAGTTCAATCAAAAGAACTTTGGTACCGAAAAGATAGAAGAAGCTATTGTGTCGGAGTTCAGCGAGGCGCGAACAGCGCGCATGGACTATGACAGTGTCCGCGGTAAGCATGATCATGATACGCTGATTAAACTCTTTGAGCAAAGCCGCATAGATATTCTGGTGGGAACACAAATGGTTGTGAAAGGTTTGGATTTTGAGCATGTAAATCTCGTTGGTATTTTAGATGCGGATGGCATTTTAAACTTCGCAGATTTTCGCGTGAATGAACGTGCGTTTCAGTTGATGGAACAGGTGAGCGGCAGAGCCGGACGGAGAGAGACAAAAGGCAAGGTCTTGATTCAACTTGCCAATGTGCATCATCCTGTTTTGCAACTGGTAAAAGACCACGATTATGAAAGCTTGTACAAGCTGGAAATTGAAAACCGGCGTACTTTTTTCTACCCGCCTTTTTCACGCATTATCAAGATTGTTTTTAAGCATAAAGAAAGCGCAACTGCCGAAGAAGCCGCACAACTGATGGCTGAGGGGTTGAAAGCAAACTATACCAATTTTATTACAGGTCCGGCAGAGCCGGTAGTGAATCGAATCCGTAATGTTTTTCTGTGGGAAATTTTATTAAAACTGCCACGCGAAGCAGCGGTGATCACCAATTGCAAACTGCAGATTCTGCAACAGATCGTCATTATCCAAAGCAATCCTGTTTACCGCAGTGTGAAGATTACGCCGGATGTGGATCCGGTATATTGATGCTTTTTTATAACATAAAATTTCTTTGCTTACACCTCTATTGCCATTATCTTTGCGCTTCCCAAAAAAATTTAATCATCTTCACGGCAAAACCCGTGAACTAAAGCAAACAAAATGAAACAAGGTATTCACCCGGAAAAATATAAGTTCGTTGTGTTTAAAGATATGACCAACGGAACTGAATTTCTTGGCAAGTCAACCGCCTCCGGCAACAGCGAAAAAGTGAAATGGGAAGATGGTAATGAATATCCCGTGGTAAAACTGGATATCTCCAACACCTCGCATCCCTTCTACACAGGCAAAAACGTGATGGTTGATACCGCCGGACGTATTGACAAATTCAAGAAGCGTTACGCAAAAAAATAATTTCACTTCTTATTTCATCCCTCCGGTTACCATCGGGGGGATTTTTGTTTTACTCCTTTTTTCATTCTGATACATGAGCAAGCCAACAAGTTATCCCAAAGAAAAAATAAATATTCTTTTCTTAGAAAACATCAGCGATAAAGCGGTTGAAAAATTCAGGAGCAACGGTTATACAAATGTGACCAAACTTGCCAAAGCATTACCTGAAGAAGAATTAGCAGAAGCAATTAAAGATGTTCATCTTCTTGGCATCCGTTCTAAAACACAGATTACACCAACCGTGTTGGCCGCTGCTGAAAAGCTGATGGCGATTGGTTGTTTCTGCATTGGTGTAAACCAAGTAGATTTAAAAGAAGCTACCCGCAAAGGCATCGTTGTATTTAATGCGCCTTACAGTAATACCAGAAGCGTAGCCGAATTAGTAATTGGCTTAGCCATCATGCTTATCCGCCGCATACCCGATAAAAACAAAGCCGCTCACGAAGGCATCTGGATGAAGGATGCCAAAGGAAGTTTTGAGTTACGCGGTAAAACGATTGGTATTATTGGCTATGGCAATATCGGTGCTCAGGTAAGTGTGCTGGCAGAAGCTTTTGGAATGAAAGTGCGTTTCTATGATGTTGAAACCAAACTGCCACTTGGTAATGCGGATAGTTGCAAGACTCTTGAAGAACTATTAACAGGAGCTGACCTCATCACACTACATGTACCAGAAACAGAGCAAACCAAGAATCTGATTAATAAAGACAACTTAAAATATTGTAAGAAGAATGCTTTGCTGATTAACTATGCTCGTGGTGAAGTTGTTGATTTGGATGCACTGGCAAATGCGTTGAAAGAAGGTAATATGGGTGGTGCTGCGATAGATGTATTCCCGGTAGAACCGGAAAAAAACGGGCAACAGTTTTCAACGCCCTTGCAAGGTTTGTCGAATGTGATTCTTACGCCGCATATTGGTGGCTCAACGGAAGAAGCGCAGCAAAACATTGGTGATGATGTAAGCATCAAATTATTCAATTATCTTGAAAGCGGCATTACCAATGGCTCGCATACGGTGCCTGCCATCAGCCTGCCATTGATGCAGGGCGCGCACCGCATTCTGCATATTCATAATAACGTTCCGGGCGTGTTAAGCGCTATCAATAAATCGCTGGCAGATAATCATATCAACATAGTAGGGCAATACCTGAAAACAAATGAAGAGATCGGCTATGTGGTTCTGGATGTGGACAAAGAGCTTTCCAGCCAGGCGGTAGATTTGTTACGGCAAGTGAAGGAGACGATTAAGGTGAGGATGTTGTATTAACTATGTAATTACAAAAAGAAGATAAAAACTTTTAAGTTTTTATCTTCTTTTTGATCTTGACACTTAAAAATTAAATGCCTGTTATCACAAACTCTGTCCTTCTATTTTTAGCTTTTCCGTCTTCAGTAGAATTGTCTGCAACCGGTTGGGTTTGTCCAAATCCTTTGCTGGTTAAGCGCTGAGCGGCAATACCTTTACTTATTATATATTCCGCAACGGCTTTTGCACGATTGGCGGAAAGTGCAAGATTCGCCGCCGGTGTTCCGGTATCATCCGTGTGCCCGTTGATTTGTAAATGAATTGTAGGATTATCATTCAACAACTGAATCACCTTGTCCAATTCTATAAAACTCACTGGCTCTAACTGAAATGAGTTGGTGGCAAACTGAATGTTCTTTAGCGTTACCAAAGCATTCAATTTTATAGGTTGCAGAGCAATGTCTTTTTGATAGGTACTGTCCGGCAGCTTTTTGTTTAGTGCAAATACATCGCTATATAAGAGATAGTCTTTCCGATTTACCGTAAATGTATAATTACTGCCCACCGGTAATGTAATAAAATAAAATCCCGTTTCGTCGGTCTGAATTTTAGTAATAATTTGATGACTGCTGTCGCTGGCCAACTCAACCGAACAGGGCAAACCTTTGCCGGTTTTAGCATCCGTTACATAACCTTTGATGTACAGGGTTCGCAATGGTCTTACAGCAGGTTGTAAAGAGAACTGGTAAAGATCCAGGTCGCCATGCGTGTCGGCGCGGTCGCTGGCATAATAAGCCGTGAGTCCATCGCTGGCTATAAAAAGGCTGCCTTCATTGTCAATCGTGTTTACGGGGTATCCTAAATTCTCCGGCTTGCCCCAATTGTTGCCTTTTTTGCGCAGCATATACATATCGCTGCCGCCATAGCCTGGCAATCCGTCCGAAGTATAATACAAGGTTTGGTTATCGGCATGAATAAATGGCGCCAGTTCGTCGCCTGCGGTGTTCACCTCTGCGCCCATATTTTGTGCAGGTCCCCACTTGCCGTTTTTCTGCCGGTAACTTACATACAAGTCTTTGCCGCCATAGCCGCCGGGGCGGTTGCTGCTAAAATACAAAGCGTTTTTATCAGGACTAATGCTGGGCGAGCTCTCCCAAAATTCTGTGTTGATGTTGTTGCCTAAATTGAACGGCTCACTCCATCCTTTTGGCGTATTGTAAGAAAGGTATAAATCATAGTTGCCGAATCCTTTTCTGCCAAAATCCCCTGCAAATAAGAGCCATTCGCCATCACCCGAAATATTAATAGCGCCTTTGTACGGCTCGATATTAATATCACCGGGTATAAGCTTTGACTGGCTGTAGCCATTGTTTGTTTTGCTACTTTCTATAAAATCTTCGCGGTTGCCGCCTTCGCGCCGTGTAAATACAAACAGGCTGTCATCAATGGTAAAGGAAGGATAGTACTCTGCTTCTTTAGAATTAATGCTGTCGCCTAAATTTTTAGGAGCGAAAACATAATCATCTGCCGGATGGCTTTGTGCATAATCAATTGCAAACTGGTAACAGCTTTTACGGTATTGCCCACTCTTGATGCTCTTATCGCTCAGTTTCGGCAAAGCTAAAAACCGGTTCACGGCTGATAATGCATCTTGCCATCTGCCAAGGGCTGCCAGATCAATAGAGTAGGGAAGTTGCAGGTAGGCAAATTCGGCAGTGTCTATGTTTCTTGCTTTCTCATAATACAATACTGCCTTATCGTATTGTTTCAACTCGCCATATACACCGGCAAGCGACAGATAGGCATCCACAAATTGCGGGTTATATTCGATGGCTTTGCCCAGCAGCGGCACGGCATCGCGCGTAAGTCCGTCGCGGAGCTGCAGCATACCTGCATCATAAGCTTCCTGCGCTTTCTGTTGTTGTTTCTCTTTGTTTTTTTGGGCAAAACAAAGCAGGGAAATAGATAGTCCTGCAATAATCAATAACCCCTTTATCATCCCGTAAATTTCAGGAAAAGCGGCATTGATTGTTGTTAAAGGCTGCCTTTTGTTTGCTTTGCAAAAAATTAAAAACCGGAACCCAACAAAAGAGTTCCGGTTAAAACCTATACACACTGAGAAAAAAGGTTAGGGAAGAAGGGTTGAAATCTTCGATTGCTTGTTTACTGTATGGTTAGGAGTCTTTCTTTTTTTCAAAATTTGTTTTATAACTAACTGTTTTGGTGTCGGCAAAAATGTTGTTGCTGTTTTTTGTCGTCTCACTGCTTTCTATATAATGACCGGCGCTGCAGGAAACAAACAGGATGAGAGTGCAAAGTGCCGTTATCTTTTTCATACAATTCTTTTTAAGAAGGGTTAGGGTTTACTGTTTTTCCTTTTAAATATGAATCTCTATTTTTTCGCTGTTGCTTTTGTCTGATAGATAAGTGCCGTTATACAACTGCACGATGCTGCCCTGGCTGTTGTAAGAGATAGTATAAGTAATCAGCAGCTTTTCTTTTTTGTTAAACACATTCGGTACAATAAAGCGGCTGTTGATGCTATTACCGTTGGCAGGCACCTGGCTAAGCTGCATGTCATTATACACTTTGTCTGATACAACTGTTTGCTTATTGCCTTCAAGCTTTACAATCACAACATGTACCGATGCCTTTGCATCGCTGTAGGCAGTAGAAGAATAATCGCCGCGACTGCTGATGGCAACATTGATTTCCTTGCTTACGGGCTTTTCTGTCTGGAAATACTTAACGGGCGTAAACGCAACTATCGTTGCGATTAAGATGGCTGTGGTTATGATGAGTATCTTTTTCATGGCTGTTTTTTTTGTTGTGCTATTTGTCGTAATAATAGAACAAAGGCATACCAGTGAAAGACAACGAAACCCGTTTTTTGAGTGAAATGCTCTTTTTGAAGGATAAGCGGTGTTAGGAAACGGACGAATGGCGATTCTCTGTAATGAAAACTTAGGATGCAGTAGCAGCGCGAACTTACGGGTGTCCGCTTACGTTACAGAAAGCGTCCGTAAGCAATACAAGCTCAGGCTTTCTTTGCTATGTAAATAACAGAACTGCTTCGTTCAGGCTTGCCGGATGCGTTGCGGTTAGAGCGAAGCCCGTTTATAAAAGCTTTGATATAACCGCTTTTACCCGCTTTATATTTTTCACTTAAAAGGCTCACATAAAAGGCATCAAATGGCATGGGCTTTAATTGTTCTACCTCAAAAGAATATGGGGATAGCAGTGCCTTCATGCTTTGCGGAGAGAAATGGTAGAGATGGCGTGGCACATCATAAGCCGCCCAATATTCTTTATAATGCTTAGCATCGTAACTGGTATAGTTGGGTACGGCGATAATCAACCTGCCATTTTTTTTCAAGATGCGTCCAAATGTTTGCAGGTAACGGTGAAGTTCGTGCACATGCTCCAATACATGCCACAAGGTAATGGCATCAAAGGTTTCGGTTGATAAACTAAATAGATGATCGGATGATTGAAGAATTAACCCATAATTTTTCTTTGCATTCTCTCTTGCCGTCTCATCGGGTTCGAGTGCCGTTACCTGCCAGCCTGTGGTTTGCATTTCATTGGCAAAAGCGCCCGTTCCGGCACCAATATCCAGCAGGCTACCTTTCTCCAAGCCTGTTACCGATTCGACCAGTTTTCTTTTTTGTTTTAGTGTGATATTTCTTACTGCATGATACAGCTTGTTGATGATACCTTTTTTTGTATCGCTATGCGAAATATACTCACCCGATTGATAAAAAGCGCCGATGGCATCTGCCGCTGGCGCGTTCTGCGTAAAGCGCAACGAACACACATCGCATTGCCAGATAGAAAACCCTTTCCCGCTTACAGTGTAGTCTTTTGCTTGCAGCGCAAGGGCGATTGATTTACTTTTGCAGGCAGGGCATTCTTCATAGGTAATCGTATGCGGCATGACGGCAAAGAAAGTAAAGTTTCAGTTAAAAAGAAGTTCCTTCGCGAAGCGCAAATCTTCATTTCTCAACTTTGAGTTATCTTTCCATCCATGAATGTTCAGACGGGCATCAGTCGCAACTCGATTCCTATTCGCCGGTTCTCATTTTATGTTCCATTCACCTGGTACTTTGTTGTATTTGCTGCCTGCTGCGTGGCGGGCTACTTCTGGATTGACAGCTTTGAGAAGCTGCCGGATACGGCATATGCCGATATCTTCCCCCTGTTGCTTAACATTGCCTTCTGGTTCCTGATTGTATTTCTTTCTGTCTCTTTTTTATCGGTAGTTTTTGCCTTTGTTTACTTTCTCAATAAAAAAAGAAAAGGCCTCGTTCAGTTTCAGGTGGAAACAAAGGGAGACAGCAGTGAAAACGGAAAAGGAAGACAGGAGATTTATTTGAAACTAAATCCTGTTATCAAACCTCTGCTGGGCTTTATTAAAATTCGTTTGCAATATGATGAGCAACATGTGTCGAAAAAATTTTCTGTAGTGGAGCAAAGTGCCGGAAAGCTCATCCGCACGGCTGTTGAAGGCACTTATAACTGGCAGTTACCCGCCATCAAAGAATACCGCATCGAAAAGGCGGTTATTTATTTTGAGGATTTCTTCCAGTTCTTTTCTTTCGCATTGCCGATAGCCGCCAGCAACCGTTTTTATACTTCGCCAAACGATACTATCCGGCAAGCTATTAAAACTTTTCCGCGCAAAACAGAGGATACCAATACAAGGATTGAAGAAATCAAGCGGGTGGAGGGCGAACATATCAATTACAAAAATTTTGAAGGTAACGACGATGTGCGCCGTATTGTGTGGAAGATTTATGCTAAGAATAAAGAACTCGTGGTTCGCATTCCCGAGGTGCTTGATCCTTACGCCTCGCATGTTTATCTCTATGCTTCGTTCTATTCATCTTTTGGAAATGATTTAGGCGAAGTGATTGACTTACCATTTCTCAATTATTACAAAACTTTTGTCTGGAGCATTTACCGTCAACTGGTGCAGCAGGGCTTTGAGGTGAGATATGTGCCGGATCAGATTATGGCTGGCATTCATTCTGCCGACCCACAGCAAAGCGTGAAGCAGAGCATCAGCATCAGCCATTGGCAAACTGGCAAGGATTTAAAAAGTTACGTGAACAGTAAAGATGCTGCCATCGTGATAGTCTCTTCTTTAAGCGATGCAGAAGAGGTAAGACAACTGGCGACGCAATGGGGCAACGAGGTAAGGTTTGTATTTGTAAAACTCACCGATAGTTTGGGCAGCCAGCACATCGGCGATTGGCTGCAATGGCTGTTTGTAAAGAACGAACAGGATGCGGTGAGTGAATATAAACAGAGATGGAATTTTACGGTGCTGCGCCCGAAGATTATTGAGAATGAAAGGAAGCTGAAAGCCGTGTTGCAGCACTTCGCTAAAAACGAAGCGGCAGAAGTTTAATAGTGAATATTCAATAGTACTTATTATATACGAAAGGTGAAGATAGGAAGGATACATAGTTATAAGAAAGTTATTGCGCAGTTGCTGTTGCTGGTATTGCCCACAGCAGTGCTGTCGCTTTATGTGTTGTGGGATGTAAACCGGTTTTATGCAGTACTGCAAAACGACTGGATTTTGCAAGGACTTTATTTTACGGCAGGCTTGGCTTTGTCTACCATTTTTTATGCCTACCGCTTCCGGTTTGTATCCACATTAGCTGTGCTCGGGCTGTTTTATGCCATTGCCTATAGCGTTTTAGAAAATGTGGTGGTGGGTGAATTTGACACATTTCTGGTTTCCATTAAGTTCCTCATTTTCTCCATCCTGTTCTCCATGGGCTGGCTGGCGGGATACGGCTTCAGCCGGGCGCGCTGGTTTACGATTATGTGGAGCGCGTTCCTGCTCATTGTGCAATTGGTGGTAGTTAGCCGAACGGCAGACATCAGAGCCAATGCACTCATTGCTGCTTTTGCGCCGGTGTTGGGTTATGCAGTGTATGTGATTTATACCGCAGAGCTTATCCGTAATATGAATGAGGATGAATCCGGTTTTGGTTCCTTCATTGCTAAACGCATGTTCGGTTTTGCCATCATCTTACTGCTGATATTAGCTGGTGTGTTTACCCTTTTTCAAAAGGATTTTAAAGCCATTGAAAAGGAGTGGGGCGGCATGCAGCCCGACTACAACAAGAAGGGCAACAAGGAAAGCATGACGAAGGAGAACAAAGATGGTTCCATCAGCAATAAAGACCAAACAAAGCTAACCGGCGGCTTAAGCAAAGGCAAGCGATTGGTGTTTGTAGCGAAGCTGGATAATTTTTTCCCGGGTACCAACACGCCGAATCCTCTGTACTACACGGCTTATTATTATACTAAGTTTGACACGCTTACGCAAACGTTTGAAATGGACACGCTCAATATGCCGTCCAACGATTTGTTTAAGCCCGACCCGTCGCGCATCCCGCTTTATTTTACAAAAACAGATTCAGGTGTAATCAAGAATACAAAAGCGACGCTCAACCGCAAAGTCATCACGACCGATATTTATAAAGTGGCACTGTCTGCCAATGAATATCTTGCACCCAGCACCGCTTTTTCCTGCCAGCCTATCGGTGTGCCGCCCGAGTTTAAAGAGCAATATCGGAGCGCTTATCGCGCAAAAATGTGGGTGAGCGATCTGAACAGCGCTTACTTCATTTATAACCCGGCAGGGGATCCGTCACTAAGTGCTTTTCAGGAATTGCGGTTTAATAAGCTGAGAGAAGTGAGTGATTTCCGCGGCCTAGAGTCGCGCTTTATGAGCTATTATACTTTTATGCCGCGTGATACAGATTATAGTCGCATCACTACGTTAGCCCGTCAAATTACGGCAAATGCCAAAACGCCGATTGATAAAATGCTCGCCATACGTTCTTATTTCTTAAGCAAGGACGAGTTTGGTCAACCCTTATTTAAATACTCGGATAATCCAGGTATTCCTGGTATTCCGTCAGCCAACAAGCTTAACTATTTCCTGTTCGAAAACCGCAAAGGCTATTGCGCCTATTATGCCGGTGCTACCTTGTTCATGCTGCGCTCGCTGGGTATTCCATCGCGTATTGCAGCCGGCTTTTTAACCATAGACAGAAGCAGCAAAAACCCCGGCTGGTATTGGTTTTACGAAGACCAGGCACACGCCTGGGTGCAGGTGTATTTTCCGGGTTATGGCTGGATGGACTTTGATACTACCATACCTGACGTAAATACGCAGCAGGCATCGCAGCCCGACCAGACGCCACCTTTAGATATGCAACAAGTATATCTTGTGGCCGATGGAACAGTGGTGAGCACAGACACCATCGCCAAGCGAATCAGAATGAAAGTAAAAGATTTACTCTATCACGATAAAACATATAGCGTGGCCACCGCCGATTTGGTGGATGTAACGGTAGATGCTTCGCGGGCCACTGTTTCGGCAGATACTGCACAGGTGCCGCTGAGCGCGGTGAAACCGGGTATGCACATTACGGCTGCTTCTTATGCTGAAGTGCTGAAGGACATTGAAGCGAAAGACAACGACAACTTGCAGAGCCTTATTAAAAAAGTTCCGAATCCAGTGCCGGTAGATGAGATAAAAATCATTGAAACAGATGTAGTAAAGAAGAAGGAAAAGAAAAAAGATACTGGCAATGGAGAGCCGGTAGCTTGGCTGCGTGTGTTGTGGTTCACACTTTCGGGCATAGGCATCTTTTTGCTGGCAGTGTTTGCAGCGCCATTCTTTATTTGGGTATATCTGAATGGCAAAGCGAAAAGAAACAGCCATCTTCGCACCGCTTCTTTTGATAAATTTAATGCGGCGATGTTCTATTTGAACCAGCTTGGCTATGAACGTGCAACGCTAGGACCCCAACAGTTTTCGCAGCAGATAGACCAGCAGTTTGGTACAAACTTTTCGGTGTTCAACAATGTTTATCAGAAGGTAAAATACAGCAGCATGGCATTATCGGAAGGCGAGCAGCAAACGGTTGCCCGCTTTTACCCGGCCTTTATTCAAAAGGTTAAGCAACAAGTGCCTTTTAAGACAAGGTTTAGCAAGTTTTTAAACATCTATAATACGGTTCGGTATTTTTCAAAGCCGAAGTAAAACATGGAGACAATAGCAGCACAAACTACCACAGACGAAGCAATAGCGAACATTGGAAAATTAGTAGATAACATTGAGACCGTTATCCGCGGCAAGCGTACGCAGATACAACTTATTGTTACGGCATTGCTTGCCAAGGGGCACATCCTGATAGAAGACAATCCCGGCACCGGTAAAACCGTAATGGCGAAAACGCTGGCGCAAAGCATTGCTGGCTTACAGAATGAAGGCGGCGCCGATTTCAAGCGCATTCAGTTTACGCCTGATCTGCTTCCGATGGACTTAATCGGCTCTCATATTTTCGACGATGTGAAAAAAGAGTTCATCTTTAAGAAAGGTCCGCTGTTCTGCAACGTGCTGCTGGCAGATGAAATCAACCGTGCCTCGCCGAAAGTACAAAGCGCGCTGCTGGAGTGTATGGCGGAAAACCAAATCACCATTGGTGATATAACCTATCCTTTGCGCGATCTGTTTTTCACTATTGCTACGCAGAACCCGGTAGAAATGGAAGGCACATACCCTTTGCCGGCTGCGCAATTGGATCGTTTTTTCATCAAGATTTATTTTGGCTACGTAGATGAAAACACCGAACTTGATATCTACAAAAATTATCTCGGCATACAAAACAACCTGGAGCATATCCAACAGGTGCTGAGCCTGCAGGATATTTTGTTATTACAAAATGAAGCACAGGATGTATTTATTCATGATGAGATAATAGCTGCCGTGCGCAATATTGTTTGGAGCACGCGCCGCCATCCCGATATTACACTTGGCGCTTCTACACGCAGCGGCATTACATTCTTAAAATGTCTGAAGGCTTTTGCATTGGTAAACGGGCGCACTTTTGTAACCGAAGATGATTTACAAACCATTACGCCTGCTGTATTAGATCATCGCCTGATTTACCGAAATAAAGAAGCAAAACAAAAAACTCTGCCGTCCATTTTAAGTAAGGAAATAGACAGACTTGGCAAGCTGAATATCCGTTGAAAACGAATGCAGATTTGAAGCTTTAGTTGAGATAAAATAAAAAATAGAAACTTGTTTTGACCTCTACGATCAAAACTTGACAAACAGAACGGCAAGATTTTTATGATTCAATCTGCAGGTTTTATTAATTTGGTTAGTTCGGAAGAAAAGCATCAGTAAGATTGTACGTCGAACAGAAGTAGAACAAATGGTTATTATAGTGACTTGCCAATTCATAAACATCAAAACCATCATCAGCCATCCGAATTTTGCAAAAGAAAATGTTGGCTTCTGATAAATAAAGAACCAGAAACTATGAAAAAATTATTAGTCGATGTGTTGAGCGAGTCGGCATTGGATGAGCTGCGCGTGATGGAGCGGGAAGAGAAAATTAAAATTTTGAACGAGGAAGAAGTGCAGCGCATGAACGAGAAGCGTAACCAGATATGGAAAGAATTAGAAGATTACACTTACGAAAACATCCTGAAAAAAGTAAAGGACAACGTATAATGAAGTACGGTTGCCTTTTGTTGTTTATAGGCCTTTCCTTTTTTGGTTCGGCGCAAGACAATTCGTCCGCCCGTTACGAGATCAATGCAAAGCGTATTGGTGTTAATCCTACCGATAAAGATGCTTTGCCCAGAAGCCGCGAGTTTCTTCGCCTTGACAGTACATATTATGTAGGATGGATGTATGAAGGCGCTTACAAATATTCGCGCAGCGCCGACTATTTAGGTTATAAAAATGCCATTCTTCCGCTTCACAAAGCTTTGGTGCTACTTAACAAAGACTATGGTGCTACCCTGCGCAACATGTATTCGTCTATCGCTTTTTTTTCGGAAAATCTTGTGCGTTATCAGGATTATATACTAATTGCAAACCAGTTAAAAGATTGCTACGATAATATCGAATTGCCCGATTCGGTAATGTCGTTGCTGAACCAGGTGGAGCAATATCATTTTCAGCGCGACTTTTTCGGGATTGATTTTCAGCGTGCGTGGGAATATCACCGCAACCGTTTTTTTACTTCTGACAAATATCCGTTTCTAAAAAACTCTGTGGCCGAAAATGAAAAGGCCGCGTTCGAAAGCTGCTATCACGGCTTTGCTTTTATCGAAGGCAATAAAGCTTTAAACTATAATTTCTTCGGACCTTCGCAAGCGCTTACCGACCGGCTTTACATCTATCATTATTTAGCTTTACTGCATTGCTATAATAAGAACTACGACAGCAGTGAGTATTATTACCAGCAGCTTGCCCAATATGGCCCCGTATCGTGGAACAACTATGGTGGCATGCAAAGCGAGATTGGAAAGTTTGCCATTGCTAAAGAATACTTCAGTAAAGATGAGTTTGCTTCAGGCACAAACCTGGATGAGCCTTTTTATTACATTCCAGAGCTGAATGTATATGCCGGCAAACCAAAAGAAGCGATAGATATGTGCCGCGACCGGATTACGCAAAGCGGTTCTACGCCTGGGTTTGGCTGGTATAATATTGCGCTGGCAAGAGGTTATTTATACGATGGACAGTTAGATAGTGCAGCCGCGGCTTTAGACAAAGCTGCCAGCTTTAAAGAATTGCACATCGGCACTACGCTTACGCAATCGCAGTACGATTTCACCATCAACCTGCTTAAGGTGCAATGGATAGATAAAAGCATTGCCGAAGTAAAATTCCTGAACAAAGGATGGTGGTATTCCTTAACAGGGTTGTATAAAATTGCTTCGCTGAAGCTGCAAAAAATCATGCAGGAATATGTGGTGGTGAATCAACTGGCTTACGACCCCGACCGCACCCGGCTGGTGTACGATTTGTTCTGTGCTGAATCTACCACCACCTGGGATGAAGCGTGGTACCTGCTGAAAGATTTCAGTCCTAAGTATTTTAAAGAAAAATACACAACTTATCAGCGCACAGATAACCGTGAGAATATCCAGCGTTATTTTAAACTATTTGAAGCAAAGTTTGAATGGGAAGACGGCGATGAACGTGATGCCCGTACAAGTTTTGATTGGATACTGAAAACGACATTGCTGGATACTGCAAATGAGAAACTGTTTTTAGGTCGCTTATACGAAGGCTTAGGCAAGGCTTACAAAGGCGAAAACGACGATAGCTACAATGCCTATTGCAACTCGGTATTAAGCGTTTACCCACAGTTGCTGCCTTATTCGGGATTGTCTCTTTCTATGCAGCTTTCTGTTTCGGGGGAAGATGACAACGTGACCAGCCAGGTGATAAAAGATATAAGACGTTGTAATGTTCACTTCACCGGCAACACAGCATCTGCGCCTGCTGCTTCTGTTTCGTTTGTTAAGAAAGGTGAGAAATACGAGGCGTTGATTAATGTAAAAGATGAAAACGGAAAACCACTGGTGACCAACGAACGGCTCATCTTTAAAAATGCAGATGGCGTGGGCGCAGAGCTTGCCCTGCGGTTTTTTGGTAAGGGCGGCGGCATAGTGTATGAGCCGCGCACCGATTCATGATGTTTTTACAATTATAACAACCCACCGCTTCAATCTGTACTTGTCAGTCCTTTAATCTCCACGTTTTGGCGGTTTGCGCCGATGCAGGGTTGTTCCAGTTCAAATTTCCGTAGTTTTTTATTGTTGATGATTTTGTAAAAGCTGTCTAAATAAGCCAGCGTTTGTTTAATGTATTTCGGCTGTAGCAGAATGCAGTCGGTATAGGCTTTGTAAATTGCTGTTCTTTTATCATTGAACAGTGTGATGGTTTCATCAAAATCAGCAAGCGGCAGGCAAACGCCGCGATATATTCTTTCCTGAACAGATGTTAAACCTAATTCTTCTGCAGGTTTTGCATATGGCGCTTGTACAATGCCTGCATGGTCAAAATCGTAAGCCACAGGCGAAGGTATCTCGGTTGAGTCGGCGGCTAACAGACGGATGTTGTGCAGGTAAGGAACCGACCAGTCAGTATTGCCGATCATGTATTGGAATAAAGTCATCAACAGATACATATCGCGATTTGTGGCTTGCGGTGTTATCATTTTTCTTTTTACTAAGATGGTGGCATTACGTTCCGCCATCTTCTCTTCATCTTCTATCAGGATGCCGTAGTGTGATTCTCCCTTCAGGTGCGAAGCGGAATCCACATAATCCATTTTTACCAGTCTTGCCTGAAAGCTAAGTGGCGTTAGCAGATTGTATATTTTATATACCATCCACTCCTGAATCACATACGCATCTCCCTGGCAATGGGTAACCAGTTTCAGGTCTTTCTGACCTTTGAATAAACCTTTCGCATCCGACCATTTTGTGAAATGCAACAACAAAGGAGGAAAATCGCAAACATTCCGGTCTTTTCTAAAATTGCCGCGCGATTTAATTTTTAAGAGTAGGTAAACGTCTTTACCGGCTGAACTGCTGTAGTATAATTTCGCGGCATGATATACGGGTTTAGTATCCCTGTCTTTCAATACACTTTTAAAATCGGCATACAGCTTACAATGCAGCACGGTAGTGTCGGCAAACAGGTTTTCTTTCGGTAGGCTATCTACTGACTGTGCGCAAATGCGTAGTGACAGCAGGCTGATAGCCAGGCAAAGGGTAAGTTGTTTATGATGTTTCAAATGAGGCGATTTGAAACAGAAAATTATAGAATCGCTCTGTAAGTCGCTTATTATTTTATAAACGAATGCTTTGTCTGCCGCTTATTATGCGATGCTCTGTTCTTTGGTAATGCTTACATGCCGGGAAGCTTAACGCCATTGCTTTTCATATCATCGAGTAGTTGTTGCTGTATCTTTAGCTTACTGTCTTGGAATTCATGTGCGCTGACCCACACATTTACAGTTATTTTAAAACCATCCCCTTCAATAGAGCCAATGCCAATGCGACTTTCGGGTGTTTTTAATATTGAAGTCATCTTGGCAATAGATCCTTTCAATATATTTTCTATCGCAGTATAATCGGCGCCAAACGGAAACTTAAAATCAATATCCAGTCTCCGGTTTCCCTCGCGGCTAATGTTGATGATAACTTCGTTAGATAATTTGCTGTTGGGTATAATAACAGTGCGGTTATCATAAGTAGTTACAACAGTATAAAAGATTTCAATAGATTCTACAATGCCTTCCTGCCCCTGCGCCACAATAATGTCGCCTACGCGGTAAGGCTTCATCAGCAAGATTAAAACACCGCTGGTAAAATTTTGTAGCGTACCCGATAAAGCCAGACCTGTAGCCACGCCAACTGCGGCAAGAAGGCTGGCAAAAAGCGTGAGTTTGATGTTCAGTTCCTGCAACACAGCCAATATCAGTATGATTTGCAGTGCCACTTCAATAAGGCTGATAAGAAAAGGTTTCAGGGAAGCATCTACACTTCGCTTGTCAAAGATTTTATGGAGTCTGCGGATGAAGACTTTGATCAGCCATGAGCCTGCTACAGCGATAAGGATAGCAATAACGATATTCGGCCCGAACGTGAGCAGCCAGTTATATATTTTATCATAGAATTGCTCGATACTAAAGTTTCTAACGGTAATCATAGGCTTGTTGCTTGTAAAAAATATGCCATCCTGCTTTTTCTAAATGCAACGCAAAGATGCTGAACGAGTAGTACTTTAAAGCGAAGTTAAACGCTTGTTTAAATTCAAACGTTTGTTTAATTTTGGGCAAATTAATCAAGGTAAAATGGGCGTAGATAAACGTGAGCATATCATGAATACAGCCGTCTCCTTATTTGCTACCAATGGCTTTGAAGGAACGTCGGTACGCGACATTGCCGCCGCAGCGGATGTAAACCTCGCTATGATTAATTATTATTTCGGGTCGAAGGAAAAGCTGTTTGAAAGTATTGTTGAATTCAATGTGACCTACACACGCAATATGCTGGATGAACTGGTGAGCAACACATCGCTTCCTTCGATACAGAAGATTGAAAAGATAATAGAGATATATGTGAAGCGGCTTTTTAACAACCGCGAGTTTCACAAAGTGTTGCACCAGGAACTGATGCTGAACCAGCGCCCCGAACTTGGTGAAGCAATTTTAAATGTGCTAAGCCGCAACTCTGATTCAATTATTAAAATTATTGAAGCAGGCATCCGCAAAAAAGAATTTAAAAAAGTAGACGTACCGCTTACAGTGGCAACGCTTACCGGAACTTTGAATACAGTGCTGTTGTCAAAAAAAATATGTCGCTACTTCCTGTTTAAATCCGGCAATGCCGAAGACATTCCTTATAAAGATGAGGCGTTTCAAAAGCGCATTATTGAACATTTGAAACAAGTAATGCAGGCTCTGCTGATAAAGTAACCGGAGCCTATTACAGAAAGAAAAAGCAGCGTTGTACAACGCTGCTTTTTTGTAAAGTATTTCATTTGTGTTCTAATGCATTGCTTCTGACATGTCTATTTTTTCTGCAGTTTTTTTACTTTTTACAAGTAAAATAAATGGTATGCAAATCAGGAACAATACACCTAAATACAGAAATACATCCATATAAGATAGCACAGACGCCTGCTTATAGATCATGCCTTCCAGCGCCATGTATGCCTGTTTCAGGGCAACATCCGGCGGTGCACCTTTCGACATGAAATTGTGTTGCATAGCGCTTACGCGGTTCTGCACATTTAAATTGTCGGTGTTTAGCTTGCTCACCATATCGTTACGGTACATTTCGTTTCGTCTCGACATGTAAGTGGTGATTAAGGCAATTCCGAATGAGCCGCCCAGTTGTCGCATCATGCCGGTGAAAGCCGCGCCCTGCCCGATCTGTTTTCCTTTCAATGTAGAAAGAGATAACGTCGTGATCGGGATAAACAGCAATCCCAGCCCCATACCGCGCATGATCAGCATCCAGAAGAAATTGTCTTTGCCCGTGTCAGGGGTAATGATTTTAAAGCCCCAGAAACTATAGACAAAAAACAACAACAACCCAAGCGCTACCAAATATTGCTGCTTCACCCCGCGCTGCAATAGTTGCCCAATAACAGGCATCATAAACGCTGTTGTGAGAGCAGCCGGCACCATTAAAAGTCCTGCCTGTGTTGCCGTCCAGCCTAAGGTGGCTTGTGTGTAAAGTGGTAGAATATAAGTAGAGCCGTATAAGCCAAAGCCCAGAATGAATGACATGATAGTACCAACCCGCAGATTGCCGTTGCTAAGCACCCGCAAATCCACAATCGGGTTGCGGAAATAAAGCTCCCGCCAGATAAAAAAGAACAACCCAAAGAAAGCAGTTACCGCAAAAGTTGTAATCCAGATATCATTAAACCAATCTTCATCCTGCCCTCGTTCCAACACATATTGCAATGAGCCTACAAACATGGCAAGCAAGGCAATGCCAATCCAGTCCACATCGCGCGCTTTGCTCTTCTCTCCATATTTCGGGCTGCGGACGAACTGAAGCGTCAGCAAAGTTGCTATTATACCTAAAGGAATATTGATGTAAAAAATATAACGCCAGGAAAAATGGTCTGTAATAAAACCGCCCAACGGTGGTCCCAAAGTAGGACCGACAATTACACCTAACCCATAAATCGCCTGCGCTGTACCGCGCTTCTCTACAGGATAACTTTCTGTAATAATAGTTTGCGATGTTACCAGCAAGGCACCACCGCCACAACCTTGCAGAAAGCGGAAAATAACAAGTTCCCAAATACCGTCGGCGTTGCCGCACAGGAAAGAGCAAACCGTGAAAATAACAATAGATACCGCAAAATAATTACGCCTTCCAAACTGTTGCGATAACCAGCTTGTCATCGGTACAATAATAACGTTGCCGATAGCATAAGCTGTAACCACCCACCCAATCTCCGTTGCGGTAGCTCCGAGGTTGCCCCGCATGTCATTCAGCGCAACATTCACAATGGTGGTGTCCACTATCTCAAGCAGGGCGCAGATAATAGCCGTAATCGTAATTATCACGCGCCGGCTTCCATATTCAACTAATGATGACGCCGATGGCTGCATAAGAAGAATAATTTATCAATATTTCTAAACAAAAATCCCGTTTTCTTTTTCTTACCCAGGCTTGGCTTGTGTATGAAAAGGCTAATCCAAGTTTACTTCCACATCTGCATTCATACCTGCTCTAAGCTTCTGAAGCATCGGGTCGTTCGGGTCAACAAACTCTATTTTTACAGGAACGCGCTGCACTACTTTTACAAAATTGCCGGACGCATTATCGGGAGGCAGAAGCGCATAGCTGGCTCCGGTGGCAGCAGAAAGCGATGAGATTTTTGCTTTAAAATTATGACCCGGAAACGCATCCACATCCACATCTACTATTTGTCCTACTTTCATTTTCTCCAACTGAGTTTCTTTAAAGTTGGCTACCACCCATAGGTTTTGTTTCAGCACGATGCTAAACAAGGATTGACCCGCGGTAAGATATTGTCCCGGCTGCACATTCACTTTAGAGATCAGCCCATCAACGGGCGCTAACACCACTGCATAAGATAAGTTCAACTTCGCGTCGTCTACATCTGCCTGGCGTTGTTTGATAACGGCATCTGCTACGCCAATCTGCTTAGAGGTAGCGCCGCTTTGCGATGATGTTACATTGATTTGCGAAGCTGCCTGTGCACGTTGCTGCTGCAAGATCACCAATTGTTTTTCAGCTGTTTCTTTTGCGGCTTCCGCTTGTTCAAACTGCTGCTGTGTGATGGTGTGATCTTTTATGAGGTTCGCATAACGGTCATAGTCCTGCGTAGTTCTCCTGATATTAATTCTTGCCTGGTCTATCTGGGCATCTATGGTAGCAACTGCGGCTCTTGATGTACCGATGTTGGCGCTGGATGCAGACGTAGAAGCCTGTGCGGCAGTACGATTGCTTTGCGCCGTAGCCAAAGCCGCTTCCGCCTGTTCTAATTTAATCTGAAGGTCGCGGTTGTCCATAATGATAAGTGTATCGCCCTTCTTCACAGGCTGGTTATCACTTACCCTTACTTCGGCTACATAGCCCGACACGCGCGGAATGACCGGGCTGATATTCGCTGTTACCTGCGCATCGTCGGTACCTTCGTGGTGCAGGGCATGCTGGTATTTAGTAAAGCCGAATATGCCACCACCCACTACAAGCAGGATTAAGACAATTAAAAATGTTTTGTTTCTTTTGTTTGGTTCTGCAGCTTCGACAGATGCCGGCTGAGTTTGCGGTTCGCTGATGCTTGTTGCCATATACGATTGCGTTGTGTGTTTGTAAGTAAAAAATTATAAAATACCGATTGCCTGCTGTAATCTTTTATACGCCACTGCTGCATCGGATTTGGCGGATGTATAATTCAATCTTGCCTGCAACTGTGCGGCTTCCGCCTCCAGCAGATCAGTGGTAGTGGCTAAGCTGTTATCAAATTTGTTCTTTGTAATGCGGTAATTTTCCTCAGACTGGTCTATTGCCAAACGATAAACTTTTATTTTTTCAAGACTGGAAGAGTAAGCTAAATAAGCTCTGCCCACTTGTAGCTCAATCTGGTCAGAAAGCTCGCTGCGATTGGCTTCTGCTTGTTTCTGCCTGGCTTTTGCCTGAGCTACTTTAGCATCGGTTTTCCAAAGTGAGCCAAGATCGTAACTGAGACCGACGCCTACATTCACAGCGTTGTAAATTGTGAGAACGTTCGGTATATCAGCCGCCACATAGCCTCCCGTTAATGCAATGCTCGGATATTTCTCGCCCTGTGCTGACTTTACTGATGAGCCCTGTGCTTTAACGCGGTAATCTACTGCCTGCAGATCTTTGCGATTTTGAAGCGCCTGTTGACGATAATCATCGGAACTGCCCAATGCTGGCAGCGTGGCAAAGCTACTGCTGTCGAGTGCCAGCTTTGTGCTGTCGGGCATTCCTAATAATAAGTTGAGAACAATTGTATTTAACTGTTGATTGTTCTGCGCATCCAGTAAATTGAGTTGAATATTAGAGACCTGTAATTGCGCTTTCAGCAGGTCGTTGCGTGCCAGCAAGCCATTTTTTTCAAGATTGCTGAAATCGGTTACGCGCTGTTGCGCCTGCTGCAGGCTGCTGTTGATAACATCTATCTGCAGCCCGGCTTTGTATAAATTATTATACGCATCTACTATGTTGATGATGACACCTTCTTTATCATGATCAACATCCAGTTTAGAAGCTTCTTCTAAAAACTTCGAAGCTTCAATGCCATATTTCAGACGAAGCCCGGAATAGAGTGGCAAGGATACGTTGACAATGCCATAAGCCGCCTGAGATACTTTAGGCGTAGTTGTAGTGGTGGTATCCGGCTGATTACCATTACCTTCTTTTTGCGATTTCAAATCAATGTTAGGGTTAGCAACACGCAGATAAGAAGCAGAAGCTTTTACATCGGGCAGCTTTCTCTGCTCGGCTTCCCTCACGGCTGCGGTGGCTTCTTCCAAACGGGCGCGGCTCAGTTGCAATACTTTGCTATGCTTCACACCCATATCTATGGCTTCACTAAGCGTAAGCGTCTTGCCATCCTGTGCCTGAAGGCATCCGGAGAACAATAAAAATGATAACATGGTTAAGAAATACTTCATTCGGTAAAATTCTTTGTATGAATGAAAAATGATTGTCGTAAAAGGATAGCAGTTTTTATAGTAACTTTTGTATCCGTTGCCTGCGGGTGCAAAATTAAACATTTGTTTGAATTAATTAAACAACTGTTTAATTTTTTTATTTTTTCTATAATATTATTCCTGTTCTTCAATAATCAATCCTCATTAGCAAATCGGGCTGATAAAACCTTATCAGCCCGATTTGCTATCTATTCTTTTTTACCGACTTGTCATAATACTCCGGTTCTTTTTTTCTTACCCAGTCAATAAACTTTTTTATCTCACCGTTTGCCTGAAGACTTTCAATGGTATTAAAAAAGCGTTTTAGTTCCATTTCGGTAAATACGGCATGTATTTTATCATGACAAATTTTGTGCATGAGTAGCGTTTCTGTTCCCTTTCCTCCTTTGCTCAGCGGTAACAAATGGTGTTTGTTACAGGGTTTGGCGAGTGGTCTTTCGCACAAAGGGCATATCTGCATATCTTCTGCCACACCTATAAGGAACGTGATTATAATTTAAATCCATAAGCTATACGCAGAGCCAGTTGCGAAGCATACCCACCATAATCTTTGTGTGTATAATCTTCATACTTGAGGCTTAAATCCAACCCGTTGCCGAAAGCAAGACCTACGGACGGAGAATAGACAAAAGAAGTCGGCTGACCATTTTCTGTTCCAAAGCCAACGCCTGCTTCACCAGCAATGTAGACGTTCTTCGCAGGGAAATACTTTACACCAGCTTTTAACGGAGCAATGCCAAATCCTTCACCCGCCTTGTCGCTTTTGAAATAATGATAATAACCTGCCGTTACGATGCCTGAAAAGCTGTTGCCAAACGGAATCTGCAGTCTTCCATCGGCGCCTAAAACAAAACGGGTCGGATCTTTTAATGTGCTTCCTGCATCAATGCCAAAACCTAATCGTAAAGGGGTTGATTTTTGCGCATTTGCCTGCTGCATCAACAAAGTAGAAACTAAAAACATCGCAGTAACAAAAGCTGTCTTTTTCATTTTCATAACAGTATGAGTTTTTTGGACAAAGGTTTCTAAAAAACTATACCAATCTTGTGTTTGTGTTGTTATGGGTCTTCTGCTTCAAACACATAATATAATGTTGGCAATGGCTGCGCATCAGGATATATTTACTTGTTAAAATCAAAACGCGATGGATATAGATTGGGATTCCGCTATGGTGCAGGTAAGAAAAACCACAGATGGTCTTCATCCTCTTACCGAAGAGGTATGGAATGAGTTTGCCGGTATCTGGCAGCCTTGTAGTGTTGCCCGAAAACAAGTATTAACTGCTACCGGGAAAACGGAAACACATTTGTATTTTGTGTTGAGTGGCGTTCAAAGAGTTTTTACCATAGCTAACGACTATAAGGAAGCAACTTTGGTTTTTACGTATCCTTATTCCTTTTCCGGCATATTGGATTCCTTTCTTTTGCAAACACCTTCAAAGTATTATTTAGAAACGCTTACACAAAGCATACTTTTAAAAACAACTTTTCAACAAGTAGATGAGCTGATGAAAAAACATCACTCTTTTGAAACGATGATCCGTAAATCGCTGAGCGGTGTAATAGCCGGTTTGCTGGAAAGACAACTAGAACTGCAATGTTTTTCTGCCGAGCAGAAATTTATCGCATTGCTCACGCGCAGCCCTCACATTTTAAACCTGATTCCCCATAAATACTTGGCTTCTTATTTAGGTTTGGATGCAACCACTTTCAGCAAGTTATTGGGCAGTGTGAGGTTGTAAAATATTGGCGCAGACCAAGATTTATGTGATGGAATGAAAAGAGTTTTGTAAAAACAAAATCGTATGCCCTCATTTACAAATCAACAATTGATAACAGATTTGCAAAGCGTCGTTGCAGATATGCTCACCACCGTCAGCGAACTTTGGCAGCCTTTGCCCAAAGAATTAATGTTGAATAAAGAAGCTCCGGGAAAATGGAGCGCCGCGCAATGCCTGATGCATTTGAACAGTTATGGAAACTATTATCTGCCTGCCATGAAGATTTCGATAGAACGAGCAGAGAGCAAAGGTTGGCATTCCAAAGTGTTTAAAAGTAGCTTCATCGGCAATTGGTTTACGCAACTGATGTTGCCGAAAGAAGGCAAACCGCTTACAAAAATGAAAGCGCCCCAAAATCATACACCTTTATTGAATGATAACAGCGAAGAAGCTCTAAAAACTTTTATACAGCAAGGCAATGAACTATTAACCTTGCTGAAGTGTGCAGAATCTGTTGATTTACGCAAAGCAAAAACACCTATTTCCATCAGCCGCTACATCCGGTTGCCATTGGGTGATACATTCCGTTTTTATGTAGCGCATCAGCAGAGGCATATACGGCAGGCAGCACAGGCAATTGCCACGGCAAAAGTCGGGGTTCAGATGAGTGATGGTGTCATTTAAACTGAATGGCTTTCACCGGCTGAATTCTTTTTACAAACAGGGCAGGAAGAATAAGCGAGAGAAAACAGACAAATAGTGTAAACAAACACACAAGAATCGTTTGCCACCACACAATGTGCACCGGCGCTGTTGATACATAATAAGCGCTTTCGTCTAAATGAATAAAGCCGGTGTATTGTTGCAGCAAGCAGAGCCCGACGCCTGCTGCAAAGCCGGTTGCCACGCCTATGCAGGCGATCAAAGTGGCATAGTATAAAAAAATTTGCTGGATGTAAAAATCAGTTGCGCCTATTGCTTTCAAAATACCCACCATCCGGGTTCTTTCCAGCACCAGTATAAGCAGGCAGGTAATGAGGTTGATGATGGCGACCACTGCCATGATAATGAAGATAACATTGCGGTTGGTGTTCAGAATATTCAGCCAGTCGAAGATGTTTGGATAAATGTCTTTTACGCTGCGGCTTACCCATGCGCCAGGCAGTTGATATTGATTGTAGAGCAAGCTGTTTACAGTATCTATATTATCATAGTTATTTAAAAAAATTTCATAGCCGCCAATACTGTTTACACTCCAGTGGTTCACGCGGCGCAGAAGGCGGATGTCGGCAATAGCGAAAAGTTTATCGTACTCTTCAATCCCTGTTTTATAAATACCGCATACTTTCAGTTTGCGCAATATAGATTTGCCGTCTGAAGGCTCAATAAAATAAACCGAGACCGTATCATTCAACCCGATCTGAAGCTCATTTGCCAAAGGCTGCGAAACAACTATTTCTTTGCTATACAAACTGTCATCAAAATTCATCCATCTGCCTTCCTTTAAAAACGGCTGCAGGTTGCTGAAGCTGTAATCGCCTTCAACACCTTTTATAAGGATGCCTTCTATGTCTTGCCGGTTTTTGATAACAGCACTTTTGGTGGCATAGGTTTGTACTGTTTTTATTTGTGGCAACGACTTTAAAATCTGCAGAACGGTATCATTCTTATCAAGCGGCGTTTCTTCGGCCACTAATGCTTTAGATGCTTCATACTCCTGCACATGAATATGGCCCCAGAAGCTGAAGACTTTGTTGGCAACGGTTTGCTGGAACCCGGTTACAAAAGCGATGGTAATAATCATCGCAGCTACGCTAAGTGCAGTAGCCGCAATAGCGAGCCGGATGATAAAACGCGAAAACGATTTCTGCCGGTTAAAGGCAATGCGTTTGGCTATGAACCAAGTGATATTCATATGCCTACGAAGCTACGCCCCTAAGCCATCGAAGCCAAATAGAGAAATGGTAAGGGAAAAGACAAGAAACAATATTTGATTACGCCACACCGGCAAAAGGCTTCTTTTGCACTGAAAAAAAGCGAAGGACTTTTTTATTTACATACGGATAAATAATGCGTTCTACCAGATAACAAAACACGCAACAGACGGCAAAATAGACTGCGCTCCGGAGGTAAATATTGCTGATAAAATTATTTAAATATGTTGCATAGGACACGAGGAACCAATGCGAAATATACAGGCAAAAGGAGATAGGCGCCAATACTTCAAAAGGACCGAATGTATAGCGGAAACCTATCCAGTTCAGCTTTCTCCAAACAATGGCTACTGCTAAGGCAACTGCGCTGAAACCAAAATGCCTTACCTCTACCAGAGGTGTTGTAACAAGTGTCAGCTCTGCACCGGGATGATTTTGATGATACAAAAGGATATTAATAGCCAGTATCAGCGTGATAAAGGATAAGGCCACAAAAGGTGCTGCCATATTTTTAATCGAGATACCCTGTTGGCTGATATACAATTTTGCAACATCGGCGCCAGCCCACCAGATTGCCAGGTACATGAGTTCCCGCACAGCAAAAGAAGGATAGAAAAGATACGCTAACGAAGCAATCATTCCGGCTGCATAAACATAGTAGGAAGCTCTGGTTTTAAGTTTGACAGAAGCTACAAAAAAGATCATATAGAACCACCACTCAAAAGATAAAGACCAAAGTGGCAGGTTGCCCAAAAAAGGAGAAAAAGGTACCGGGTATCGCCACATTTCGCTTGCCTGCTGTATCATCAGCAGGTTGCCAAACAGGTTTTTCCAGTCTACCTGAGAAAACTGGTAATTATAGAAATTGAAGGCCACAAAGGCACAATGAACCACAAACACAAGCAGCAGCGGAATAAAGATGCGGAGGAAACGCTTTAGGAAAAAAGACTTGAACGATTTGTCTGAAGAAGTGCTGTATGCGTATTGAATAACAAACCCGGAAAGGACAAAAAATAAAATCACGGCTTCCTGCCCGTAGCGAAACAGATAGAACTCTTTGCCAAAAATGAAAGTAGATTTAGGCAGTGTATGATGGCATACCACATATAAGGCTGCGAACCCCCGCAACGCTTCCAGCTTTATCAGCTTCTTCCGCGTGGCAATAACCGGCGGTGTTGCCGCCTCTTTTGTTAATTCGTCGTTTAGCCTTATTACCGATATTGAATTTTTTCCTTGCAAGTCAATCATATCAAATTATCATTTGAGCCGAATCGTTTGAGCAAATACAGTTCCCCTTTCAGGTGCTTTCAATCCCATATATCAATTTTGATTTTTCAACAAAGAAAAATCAAATAACAGATATTGCTGAATATGGCAAAACAGGCGCTGATGGCGCCTGCTTCTTTTTTTTTATTTTATATTAATTATTCTCAACGGTTAACCAGAAATTTTTCGTTTGGACCTATCGTCGTAGCAAGGCAGGTAATACCGCCTCCGCTACTGATGGAAAGATATTTACCTGTGTTGGAAGTAAAGCTTACGGTTCCATCCGTATTGAAAACCCACGAAAATGTTTCCTTCGGCGTGATAGCAGAAGCCGTGCAGGCTACGGCACTGGCATTTGCACAGGTAATATAGTGGTTCTGATTTTGCAAAGCCACTTTAACGCCACCGCCAGTAGTACTGATTACCGTAAAGCCTTCCCAAAGGCTAAACGTAGAACTGTTAGCATATAAAGGCGAGCCATCGCCATTGTTATGTACATACAAGTTGTTACTCAAAGCTTTCAGCGTAACCACTTGTGTAAATGGCACTTTCTGGGGGATAGGAGTTGAAGTAACACCTTTTGCATAATGGAGCATCCACTGGTAGATGTTCATCCCGCTTTCTTTATACTTCGGATCATACGTAGTTGTCCAAGCATCGTGTGAGTTGCTGTTAAAGCTTGTTAGCTTAGGCAGCAGGTCGGAAGAGGATAGGAAGTTATCCACCATATCTGCCTGCGACACGCTCCACGAGAACATGGCTGTCGGGTCGTTGTAGCAGTGTGTCTGCCATATTTTAACGCCGCCTGCAGCAATAGTTTGTGCTTCCTGCGAAGTTACTTGGTAATTGAGGTCAGGTGTAGTCCATGCGGAGATAGGAACCATAGCCGTTACTTTGGCAGCGAACGCAGGACTGTAACCGGCGTAGTGCCATAAATTAGCGCCTCCAATGCTAACCCCTGCCAAGTAAACCCGGCTGGTATCTATCCGATAATGCGATTTGCAATATTCTATCAGTGAATCTATGTCAAGAGGTAGCATTCCACTCTGCGTGAACTGGGGTGTAATGACAATCATGCTGTAAGTATGTCCATCAACAGTAAAAGAAACTGGAAACGTACCGTTGTTGATAAGCATAGCCGGGCCATAGTTTAAAAGCGAAGGCAGATCGGATGTGCCGTTGCCCACCTGACCAATACCATGTAAGCAAATCAGGAGCGGATGAGTGTTAAGATCATTACTATACCCTTTGGGCAAGTATTCATAAAAGCCATGGATATGCTCGCTTACTAATACGCCAGTATGAGGCGTTTGCACAGCGGCAGATGTTTTGTTAGCGAGACGAGCGCCGGCAAGAGCGGAAGCATCCGCTGAGGAGGCATCAGGTGCAGGTGTATAGCTTTTCTGACAGGAAGAAAAAGCGACAACAACTGTCAAAGCGAGACAACTGATGACTGGGAAAGGGTAGCGTTTTTTTGTGGAGCGGTACATTGTTGGCGGTTTTATAGTTAAATCAATAAATTAAAGGAGTGATAGATCCTGTTGTGATAAATGCTTGTCCGGCTGTATTCTTACTACATTTCCGTAACAGAATTGTAGACTGATGTTTGCTAACCTGGTATTTTAGATCCTTATGATCCGTATAGTCGCAATACGCTCATCTTTGGTAACAGTATGTGAATTTCTATTGCGCCATGCGCTACAAAAATAATTTTTGTTTAATCCTTTGGCAGTTAAACAATAAGGCCTTTTTTATGTGATTCATTGCCTATCCTGAATTTCATTTGTTTTTTGGCTGTGCCCGATTACAGCAGGTAATTTCTTTTATAAATACGGTTTCTGCAACCTTAAGGTTTTTTATGTTATAAATTTCTATTACGAAAGTTGAAAAGGTAAAGTGGTTCAGTTCTATAAGTTTGAGCGCATAAAATTAGGAAAGAAAATCCAATGATGATTTAAGCCCGGCGGTTTTATTTCTGGACAACCAAGTGCGAAAGGATGATACCGGTAGCCACCGCAGCATTCAAAGATTCGGCATTGCCAACCCGCGGGATCGTGATGGCGCGGTTTATAAACGGCAAAACGTTTTTCCTTATCCCTTTCGATTCGTTGCCGATAATGATGATGCCTTCTTTACCTGCTTGAATCCTATATAAATTTTCTCCCTTTAATAATGCACCAAACACGGGTATTTCCGTGCCAGACAAAAGCTCCGCAAGCTGAGTATAATAAACAGCAACCCTCGCAATGCTTCCCATAGTGCTTTGCACCACTTTGGGATTGTAACAATCGGCTGTGTCTGCTGAAGCAAAAATCTGGGTAATGCCAAACCAATCTGCCGTGCGAAGGATGGTGCCCAGATTGCCTGGATCTTGTATGCCATCAAGTGCAAGCGAAAGCCTGTGGGTTAGCTCATAGCGGGGCAGCTTTCTCTGGTAAAATATTCCAAGTGTTTCATTTGGCGTTTCAAAACCGCTGATGCGTTGCAATTCGTCGGGGCTAACGGTTCTAATTATTTCTGGTTTGGTGTTAAATGCAATCCCGCCGCTTTGGGTAGCGTAAATGGCTTTTGGCTCAATCCCGTTCGCCATTAGCTCATTCACCAGCTTTGGCCCTTCGGCAACAAACAAGCCTTCCCGGTCGCGATTTTTTTTGTCGCTTAAACTAATGATATATTTGACCTCGTTCTTACTAATCATAGGTAAGGCGATATTTTGATTACCTGTAAAACGGCACCGCGGAAACCAGTGCGCGGCGCATTCACAAAACAAAAATAAATGGCTTTTGCCTCGTGTCGGTTCGTTACCTGTTTAATGGCTTTCTTTTTACTGCTGGCAGCGTCTTCCTGCACTGAAGAAAAATTTTTATTCTTTGACCGCAATCATGTAATAGATCATCCAAAAGATACGCCTTTTGTTTATAGCACTGAAGTAATTATTCCTTCCAACAACGTTTCAAAAGCCGAGAAGACGAATTTGCTTCGCTCGCTTCCCAACTATTTTGATGACAGCGTAAGAGTGCGTAAGGAACAGCGTTTTGGCTTTTTTTATCGTGTTAAAAATCCGCCCCTTTTTGATAGTTCGCACCTAAGCCATACTATTAATTTCATGAATGGCTACCTGAATTCCATCGGCTATTATCATACTTCATTCAGCGACAGTTTTTACATAGATACGGTGCTAAAAAAGCGTAAGCGTAGCCCGGATATGCAAAAGAGAGTGCATGTGGTATTTACCGTAGATCCCGGCAAGGTTACCATTATAGACTCGGTACGTTATGAGCTGCACGATAGTATCCTGCAGCACCTGTCAACCCGCAGGGAAAGCCTCGAAAAAACGTTCATCACACCCGGCAAATCACCTTTTTCAAAACCTTTACTGGGCAGTGAACTTGACCGGCTGGTAACTGTTTATAAAAGCTTTGGTTATATGCTCATTTCGCGCGATAACCTGATTGCTATTGCCGATACCACAGACCCGGCCGTACTTCAGGTGTCAACCGATCCGTTCGAGCAAATCAGAACGATTGAAGAATCGAGGGAACGGTCTCAGGAACACCCGACGGCAAAAATCACTATTACAACGCGTGCCATCAGCCGCGATTCTACCGACCTGGTAGATTCATCGCAACTGAAACAATACCGCATCGGCAATCTTTATTTTTATCCTGAAACTGATTATACCCAACTGCCCGATAGCCTGATGGAACAAAAGAATCTTCCGGTTCTTTATCAGCGCAATGAATTTACAATGTATGGAACCCGCCACCAGTTTCGTTTTCAGCCATTGCGGCAACACACGTTTATGCGGAAAGGGAATTTATACAACGATGATTATTATCGCAAAACACTGAATAATCTCTCCTCCATCGGGGCATGGCAAAACGTAGACTCGCGCTACCGCATCCGCGTTACCAATTCGGTGCAACCCGATTCGCTTTATAAGGATTCTTTCACTGTGAAGGTAGACACTGTTGATTTCCATTATTTCCTCATTCCCGCGGTGAAACAAAACGTAACAGTAGGGCTGGAGGCAAGTCGCAACACCGGTGATATCCTCACCACCGGTAACCTGTTTGGGCTTGCGCTGAACGTTACGTATCTCAATCGTAACATCTGGCATCGCGCTATTCAATCCTCCACTTCTTTTCGCAATGGCATAGAGTTAGGACTCGACAAAAACAGCCCGCTGCTGACAACTTTTCAATCTTCTTTAAGTCATTCGTATATCTTTCCAAACATCCTGCTGCCCAAACCGGTGTATCATTTTTTTGTTCCTCATCCCCGCGAGCTGGATGGGATGAAATCAATCTTCACGGTGGGCGCTACTTATTCGGAGCGAACGACTTATTTCCGCATCCGGCAGTTAGTGGGCAACTGGGGTTATCAGTGGAAAAAGCGGAATAATGTCTGGTCTATCCGCATACCGAATGTTGAACTGTATTCGCTGGATACATTAGATAACCTTAAACTGCAACTGGCAAATAACCCGTTTCTGCGCACCGCTTTCACTACAGGTTCTATTGTTAGCATTCTTGCATCTTACAATACTTCACGCACTTCAAAAAAGCACCCGGCGCAAAGTCATTTTATACGTGTGGCGGCAGAAGAAGCGGGACTGCTGGCTGGCACTATACACCCCTGGAATGAAAATATCTATCGCTACATAAAAGGAGAGGCAGAGGTGCGCAAACTCTTTACTATGCATTCTTCTGCGTTGGTGGGCAGGGCGTTTGTGGGCATTGGAGTAAACTATGGCAAAGTCGGCAACTCGATGCCGTTTTACAAGCAGTTTTTTGGCGGCGGACCGAATAGTATGCGAGCCTGGAGCCTGCGACAATTGGGGTTAGGTTCGTCGTTGCAAAGTGATACCGCCGGCACCCAGCAAGTGGCTTACCGAGACCGGTTTGGCGATATGCAGCTTGAGGCCAACCTGGAATATCGTTATTCTATTGCACAGTTCAGTTCTTTAAAACTGGGAGGTGCTTTATTCACCGATATCGGCAATGTATGGAACCTCAAGGCTGATGTAAACAACCCCGAGGCACAGTTTAAATTTAAAAACCTGGGAAGAGATATTGCTATTGGTGTAGGTACCGGACTCAGGTTGGATTTTAATTACTTCCTCATCCGGATTGATGGCGGCATTAAATTAAAAGACCCGGCGCGCAGGGCAAATAACGGCTGGCTTAGCCTGAAAGATTTCACCTGGCGCAACCATGAATATGAAAGAATAGATAATGGGAAAGTAGTATCGCCCAACCGGAACAACTATGCGATTCAACTTGGTATCGGAATGCCTTTCTAATCTTTGTCTCGTTATAGTTCAACCTATATTTTCTAATGAGTTAGTTGAAAATTAAAGCTTTCATTTTTTGGTATCAGTGTCCTTCTCTTTAAGAAACTTTACCACTGCATCGCCAAATTCTTTTGTTGCCATTGCAGCACCATGGTCACCCGGCACCTGCACAAAAGAAGCATGCGGAAATACCTGCGCCAACGCTTCTGCATTGCCATTGTCGATGTCTTTGTCTCCGCAAATCACCAGCACCGGCTGCTTCACTTTTTGAAGTCTCTCTATAGGTGTAGAAGGTTGCTCTTTTTGCTGCATGGCCAATGCTTGCTGGTCTAAGGCTGTATCATTATGAATCCGTTGAATCAACGGTGCCAACTCCGCTACCGTATCTCCGCTTAAAGCGCGGTAAAACATCTTTCGGCGAGGCCATTCAGGGTTGGTAAAATCAGTACCCATGCCGCCCATAACGGCTTTATGAATTCTCTTATCCAGTACCAACAATCTGGCTGTAATAATGGAGCCTCGTGAGTAGCCTGCCACATCGTATTGCGGCAGTTGTAACCACGTGGCTAAACCGATAATATCTTTAGCTTCTGCATCGTTGGCATAGGCTTCGTCAGTATGTGGTTTGTCAGATTTCCCGTTGCCACGCAAGTCTAAAACTATAACCCGGAAACCTGCATCCAACAAGGCTTTGTACGCTTCTGTCCGCTTCCAGTTCCGGCTTGTGTTAAGAAAGCCGTGAATGAGAATTACAGGATATCCGCTTCCCGCCGTCTCATAATAAATTTTGGTGCCATCGAAAGAAGTAAAATAGTCAGATGAATCTTTTTGGGCAGCTAATTTTGAAACAATGAAAAAGCAGAATAATAACACAAAGAGCATCCTTGTATATTTCATAAGAAAGTTGTTTACATGACGAAATGAACCGTATTGAGAGCAGCGATAAAAGTAGAGCTTATCCTTATTTATTATTTAAAAAGAAGAATCAGTTTTTTGCGAAATTTCTCTTTTCCTCAGTCTTCTTTTATTTGTGTTTTGTCCATAAATCTGGCTCATAAGTTACACCATTTTAACACGCTTTCTTTCCTTATAAGTTCCCTTTTTTGTAACTTTAAAGAGGATCTTGAAAAAGAAGAATAACAACATAAAAACAACACGAATAATGGACAATATAATAAAGCCGGGACTCGTAACTTTTGGTACGGAAACCTTGGCTGATAACAACACAAAAGGCATTATGATTAATGCTTCTGCCATGGCAAAACCCTTTGGCAAAAAAACAGCAGAATGGCTGCGGTTGCGTTCCACGCAGCGCTTTTTGGCCGAGCTTGCTGAATTAAAAAGTATTCCGGTTGGTGATCTGATAAACAAAATAAACAAAAGGGGAGAAGGTAGAGAAAAAGGCGTCTGGATACACGAAGATGCAGCGCTTGAATTTGCCCGCTGGCTCAGCCCTTCTTTTGCCATCTGGAACAACCAGCGCACCAAAGAATTGTTGCTGACCGGCAAAACAGAAACCGTTAATGAAGAGCAATTGCCTGTTGTGGCTTCCGATCTTTTGGTTAGCAAAGTTGGCAAACTGGAAGACATAATGAGAGAACAGGCGCGCAAAGCGGTGTATCACGATGCCGTATTACAAAGCCGCACGCTGATACCAGCGAACGTGATTGCCAAAGAATTGGGCATGAGCGCGATAGCTTTGAACAAACAGCTATGCGAGAAAAAAATCATTTACAAAAGTGATAACCACTGGGTGCTTTATGCTGAGTATCAAGGTAAGGGCTATACTGGTACCAAAACCGCTTTGTATATTGATTCGCAAGGCAAGTATCAATCGAACATTCATACTTACTGGACGGAAAAGGGAAGAGAGTTTATACACGCGGTGATAAAGGACACGAAGCAGATTGCGTAATTCCTTATACTGCATCAACAAATAAAAAGCTTCGCACCAGCGAAGCTTTTTATTTGTAAGAAAGAGTAAAGCCAGATCAGTCTTATCATGAATAATTACCTAATATGCATCATCAAAACCAACCGAATGAACAGAAGACATTTTCTTCGTAATACTACATTTGCCGGCGCTGCTCTGTCAGCCGCACCTGCTGCTTCATTTGCCCAGGATGATGTTCAGTCAAGTTATAATTTTAAGGACGGTTTTGACCTGAATGAAACTACAATAGCTGATCTGCAAAAGTCTATGCAAAGCGGCGCTACTTCTTCCGCCACCATCACCGCGGCTTACCTTAAACGCATTGCGGCAATAGATAAAAGCGGCCCGAAGCTAAACGCTGTTATCGAACTCAACCCCGATGCGATAAACATTGCGAATGAGCGTGACAGAGAACGCAAAAAAGGCAAACTTCGCGGTCCGATGCATGGCATACCGGTATTGGTAAAAGACAACATTAATACCGGCGATAAAATGATGACCACGGCAGGCGCTTCTGCGCTTACCGGCAACCGGGCAAAAGAGGATGCTTTCATCATTACAAAACTGAGAGAAGCAGGTGCTGTGTTGCTGGGCAAAACCAACCTGAGTGAATGGGCTAATTTTCGTTCTACGCGTTCCACCAGTGGCTGGAGCAGCCGCGGCAGGCAAACAAAATGCCCTTATATCCTCGACCGTAATCCGTCCGGCTCCAGCGCGGGCACCGGCTCGGCAATAGCTGCTAATCTGTGCGCCATTGGCATTGGCACTGAAACGGATGGCTCTGTCGTATCTCCTTCCTCTGTGAATGGCCTGGTAGGCATCAAGCCGACGGTTGGGCTATGGAGTCGCTATGGTATTATTCCTATTTCTGCCACGCAAGACACGGCAGGTCCAATGGCGCGCACGGTGCGCGATGCTGCCATCCTTCTGGGTGCGCTGGCGGGTGTGGACGACAAGGATGCGATTACTAAAGAAAGCAGTGGAAAAGCCTTTACTGATTATACCAAATTCCTTTCACAAGATGGCTTGCAGGGTAAGCGCATTGGTATAGAAAAAGCGCACCTAAGCGGTAGTGAAAGCATAGTAGCTTTATATAAGGATGCTTTACAAATGCTGCGTAATAAAGGTGCTGTTGTTGTAGAGCTAGATATTTTAAAAACCATCCGCAACATTCAAAATGTCGGCGATGCCGAGTTTACTGTATTGCTTTTTGAATTTAAAGATGGCGTGAACCGCTACCTTTCTTCTGCCGGTGGCAGTATAAAAACGGTGCAGGATGTTATTGATTTTAATAAAAAGAATGAAGTTACAGCAATGCCATATTTTAAGCAGGAAATTTTGACAATGAGCAATGAAAAAGGCGACCTGAACAGCAAGGAGTATAAAGATGCTTTGGCGGTTACTTTGTCATCGCGAACGGTTATCAGTGAAATGATAAAAGACAATAATCTCGATGCGCTTTGCGGCGTCACTAACGGGCTGGCCGGCTGTATAGACTTGGTGAATGGAGATTATGATACGGGGTTTTCTTTTTCTACACCGGCGGCCATTTCAGGCTTTCCGCATATTACGGTGCCGATGGGTTTTGTACACGGCTTACCTATTGGTATTTCTTTCTTTTCGACTGCTTATACCGAGCCACAGTTACTGACTATCGCTTATGCTTATGAGCAGTCAACATTGCATCGCAAAGCCCCGATTTTTGTAAAAGATTTACTTGCATAAATAAACAAAAGCAGGAAGGCAAAAGTCAGCGACTTTTGCCTTCCTGCTTTTCACTTACTAAAATACTTGATAACTGAAGATATAAGGGCTGCAAAGGATACAACACCCTTAACACTAATGTTTCAGAAACCTCTACTTTATTGTTTGTCCTTTTTCTTTTTGCTATCTATGATAGCGCCTGTTCCTGCCCCTGCACCGGCGCCTAACAAACCACCTACTACTGCACCAGATCCTTTGTGTTTGCTTACAATTGCGCCCGTTACTGCGCCAACGCCGGTGCCAATAGCAGCGCCTTTAGCTGTATTGCTCCAGCCTTTCTTTTTTTGCGTGGTCTGTGTTTGTGCAGACGAGTTAGATGTGTGAGAAGTGGCCACTTCGTGCGATTCTACTGCGGCTTTTTGCTCTTTGGCAGCTGAATCTTTGCTTACTACTACTCTAAGCGAATCTATTGTCTTTTGCTGTTGCTGGGCAACTGCCAGCGAGTCTACAGTTTCCTGCTTTGCCTGTTGGGCAGCCGCCTGTGTAGCTTGCTGCTGCTGCGCCTGGTTTCCGCAGGCACTTAATAAGGCACTGGCAGAAATTACTAAGAATAGTTTTTTCATATTAAAACGATTTACACAGGGTACTCTTTTCAAAATTGTGCCAAAAAGAGTAAAGGGTAATGAACTGAAGCTGAGACACAAGGTGAATATTATTAAACATGTCATTTGCGGAGGAGACAGAAGTCTTTACAATAAAGTATTTCCTTTTATATTGACACGGAAAGAAAACTTATCTAAAGTAAATTGATACTTCTAAAGATTTGATAGGGACTTTTGACAATTGGATGCATAAGGATGATGTTTGGATGTAGGTAGATGGAGACTGGATGCATATGGACAACGATTGGAATAAGGTGGATGACAACGAGATGCTTCGGAATGGCGATTAGATGAACGAGGATGATTGGATGCACCGGGATGATGATTAATTGAATGCTTTTGATAGTTGGATGAAGCGTTAGCAAACTTTAAAATAATGCGGATGAGGTGAGGGGAAAAAAGCGGGATAGCCGAACGTTACTTGAAAAGGTGGGAATTGAAGTTAAGGATGCCAATCTCAAAATATTTTGCTCTCTCAATCTTAGCCATATATTTGTCATCCTCAATATCTTTTTTAATTAAAACAAAATAATATGCTCAAAAACAGTTTTTGCTTGCTGGCCAGTGTCTTTACTATTGCGATGATGCCTGCCTGCGTCAGCAATAAAAAATTTACTTCACTGCAGTCGGATTACAATACACTGCAGGGTAAAGCCAACGCGCTTGCTAAAGCCAACGACGATTGCCAGAACAGTCTTGGTGCAGCCAATGTGAAAATTGCCAGCCTGCAGGATCAGTTGCAGGCAGAACGCAACCATGTGGCTTCGCTGCAGTCGGCTTTAGACAAAAGCCTTACTTCGGCCAGCCAGGGAAATGTGAACATCTCGAAACTGGTAGACGAAATCAATTCTTCCAACAAATACATTCAGCAGTTGATCGCTTCTAAAAATAAGAGCGATTCGCTGAACATGATTTTAACCAACAATCTCACGCGCTCGCTAAGTAATGATGAGATGAAAGACGTAGATGTGCAGGTGCTGAAAGGCGTGGTGTATATTTCTCTGTCGGATAATATGCTGTACAAATCGGGCAGCTACGAGATAGCAGACAAAGCCAGCGCGACGCTCTCTAAAATTGCTAAAATCATTACGGATTATAAAGATTTTGAAGTGCTGATAGAAGGCAACACCGACAATGTGCCCATCACCAAAACCAACATCCGCAACAACTGGGATTTAAGTGCGCTGCGCGCTTCCTCAGTAGTGCAGGCATTGCAGAATAATTATGGTGTTGATCCCAAACGTTTAACTGCCGGTGGCAGAGGCGAATACAACCCTATTGCCAGCAACGATACTGAAGCCGGAAAAATCAAGAACCGCCGTACGCAGATTATCATCACACCGAAGCTTGACCAGTTTATGGAATTGATTGATAAAGCGCCGTCGAAAGATTCTACAGGTGCGTAGAGATAAGCAAAAGTTGTTCTTACAAATAAAAAGGCGATGCCACTACAACAGTGGCATCGCCTTTTTATTTGAGTTTATAAGAGCGATATTGCTTTGCATCATCAAAACTATACCAAGCATTTCACTTTAATAAGCTCTACCCGTTCTTTGCAAAGAAGTCGAAAATCTGGTTATATATCCAGTTCGTGTCAAAGTTTTGCATCACCTTGTGCGGCACATTCGGCAGTTCGTACAACACTACCGGCTTGCCGGTTTTGCAACTATTATAGGTATAGGCTTTTACTTTATTGTTCAGCAGGTTAGATATCGTTGGTTCCCCATCGCAGCCATTCACTTTTGCCCAGTCTTTTGCTGTGTTCTGCGCGCTTAAAAAAGTAATGCCATAAGCGTTATAGCCGCCATCATAAGGAACTACTTTATCAATCGTGCCATGAAACTGCATTACCGCAACCGGTTTTGCCGAAGGCTTCATTTCATCGGTATAAAGCGAACCGGAAATAGTGGCTACTGCATCGAAAATATCCATTTGCACCGCGAGGTAATGAATGAGAATCGCGCCATTGGATGTACCGACCGCATACACTCTTTTGGTATCTATGCTGGCATTGTTTTTCAGCCAGTCATACATCGCCTGCACAAAATGTGGCTCATTCACCGGCTTTAACGGATAGGTGGTTCCTACATTCCAAACGCCACCGTTGGCACCTTGCGCATAGATTGCAATGTAATTATGCTGGTCGATGTATGCATTGGCGCCACGATTTTTTATCCAGCTTGTATCTCTGCCGCGGATGGAATGGAAGAAGAAAATAACCGGGTAACTCTTAGTTGCTGTATAGCCTTTGGGCAACTGCACAAGAAAGGTGCGGTTGGTGCCATCTACATCTAAATAATAGCGTTTGATGCCAGCTTCTTTCACCAGCGGCGCTTCTTTGCCGGTAGGTATTGAATTGGAATTGCCGCCTGTAGGTACGCGCGGTGTAGTGCCGGTACCACTTCTTTTGGGCCGGTTACCGGTTTGCGGATTAACCATGCGGCTGCAGGCAGAAAAAAGAAAGGAGAACATAAGCAGTGTAAGAATGTATTTCATGAATGGATAATTGATTACAATAGATGTTGAGCGAAAAAGAAAGATTAATGAGCTATAACATTCATTTTCTCTAAGCACTTTTTCAGGCTGTCACGCCAATCTTTGGTTTTGATGAAGAAAACCGATTGTATTTTTTGTTTGTCTAACACGGAATAAGTAGGTCGTTTGGCAGGCATCGGGTATTGTTCCGAAAGTATCGGATGAACGGTACAAGACGAACCCGAGTCTTCCTTAATTGCCATCGCGAACTCATGCCATGAGATATTGCCTTCGTTACTGTAATGAAAGACACCGGAAGGCACGGGGTTGTTTACACAATACCGGATAATCGTCAGGATCGCTTCTGCCAAATCCAGTGCGTAAGTGGGCGAACCATACTGGTCGTTTACCACATTGATTTCATCGCGCTCTTTCATCAGCCGCAGCATGGTCTTAACGAAGTTGTGACCATAAGCGCTGTACACCCAGGAGGTGCGGATGACGATGGTGTGAAGATTGTTTTGCAAAGCCAGTTGCTCGCCTTTCCATTTGGTGTAGCCATAATGGTTTACGGGGTCGGTAGCATCATCTTCTGCATATGGAATTTTGCCTATACCATTGAATACATAATCGGTGGAAACCTGTATCAGTGTGGTATTGTATTGCCGGCATAAATCTGCGATATAGCCAACTGAAGTCGCATTCACTAAATAAGAAGTGTCTTTATCAGTTTCTGCTTTGTCAACCGCTGTATAGGCTGCACAGTTAATGAAGAACGAAGGCTGATGTTTTTCGAAGTAAGAAGCCAATGCAGATTGAGAAGTCAGGTCTAATTCTTCCTTGTCGGTGAACTGAAAATCGAAAGCCGTAAACAGAGGCGCCAGGTCTTGCAACTCGCTTCCTAACTGTCCATTCTTTCCGGTGACAGCAATAGTGGGGTTTGCCATAATGATAATAACAATTATTGGTTTATAAATTCGAGTACCGAAGAAGTAATATAAGCCAGTTGCTCATTGTCTAACTCGGTGTGAATCGGTAAAGATATTACGCGCTCCGTCAGCCAGTCTGTTACCGGCAGGTTTACATCCGCGCTGTTGAACTGTTCAAACATTTTTTGGCGATGCCCAGGCACGGGATAATAAATCATAGCCGGAATATTTTTAGCAGCCAGATGCTCAACCAATCCATCCCTGTCCACGCCCTCCAGCAGCAACGTATACTGGTGAAAAACGTGGTTGGAATAAGGTGCGCAATAAGGCGTTGTTATCTTTGGATGATCTGCAAAAGCGGCATCATAAGCATCGGCCACTTTTCTTCGCGCAGCAACATAATTGTCCAGTTCGCGCAGCTTGATGTTCAGCACAGCAGCCTGCACCGTATCGAGCCTTGAATTGCACCCCACCACTTCGTGGTAATACCTTTTTTGCTGCCCGTGGTTAGCAATCATTTTCAGTTTCGGCGCAAGCTCGTCATCGTTAGTAAATATGGCGCCGCCATCCCCATAAGCGCCTAAGTTTTTCGATGGAAAGAAAGAAGTACAGCCAATGGTTCCGATGGCGCCCGTCTTTTTAGTTGTTCCGTTACCAAAGGTAAAATCGCTGCCGATGGCTTGCGCATTGTCTTCAATTACAGGTATGCCATGCTCATTGGCAATTTGCATAATGGCTTCCAGGTTGGCTGCCTGACCATATAGATGAACCGGCACAATGGCTTTGGTTTTTGAAGTGATCGCCTTGCGCAGTGACTCTACATCCATACAGAATGTTTGTTTATCCACTTCTACGAACACAGGCTTTAAATGAAGTAACGCTACAACTTCGGTGGTGGCGATATAGGTAAAAGATGGCGTGATGACTTCATCGCCCGGCTGCAAGCCCAATGCCATCATGGCAATTTGCAAAGCATCGGTTCCATTGGCGCAGGGAATAACATGTTTTACGCTAAGGTAAGCTGCGAGCGCTTCGGCAAACTGCTGCACCGGCTTGCCATTGATAAAGGCCGAGCTTTCCAGCACTTCTATCACGGCTTTGTCTATTTCGGGCTTTAGTTTCTGATACTGGGTTTTCAAATCTACCATCTGTATCGGGCGCATCGTTCTGTGTTTTTAGTGCGGGCAAAGCTAACCCAAATGGGTTTGCGAAAAAGGATGAAATAACCTGTTGGGTTTGTCTTGCTTCAACTATACTTCTCTTTGTGCTGCTTCATCATCTTTTGATAGATAGTGTCGTCTTTCACTTTTTGCCACGCTTCATAAAAAATGGCTGCGCTGGCTGCTTTTATTTCATCTGTTTGTTTAGGTAAAATTTCTCTTCCATGCGCTCCGCTTTGCCCTTTTTTATCATCGGGCACAGGTCCGTCATACTTCTTTCCTGTTTTGTGGTTGGCATATCTTCTTGAGCGCGTATAACCCATTTGCAGGAACTTTCTTGCCATGTCCATCCCGATAAAGTCCTTATCTTTTTTGTATCGCCTGAATAGCTGGCAGATCGCTTTGGAGGAAGCCTTTGCATCCTCCGGTGTTTTGAATTTCCAGTGAGGAAGGATCTCGCTTTTATAAGGTTCTACCAGCAGCACACCCTGCTCGCCTTTGCCTATGCGATACAAGTGGGGCTGCTGCCTGAGGTTAAGGTTTTTATAGTCTAATGAATAATCGAATGCGGAAGATGGCATGGCAGTGCTTTATCTCTCTAAAGCAGTAATGAAGCCAATTTGAGTTGTTGTTACAGCAGCGATTTGTTTCTCAATTCCAGCCCCGAGAACTGATCATAAAAATCTTTCCGCGAAGCCAGTTGCATCAGCGCCTCTTTATGTCTTTCGTGGTGCATATCAGTTCCTGCAAACTGAATCATGTTGTTTTTAATCATCCTCTCGGCTGCTTTTTTCGGATAGTTTCCATAGTAGCCTGCCAGTGACAACAAGTTCACCTGTAGCAGGCAACCCAAATCTATCAGGCGCTGGTATTTGTCAAAAGAATCGTGGTAATAAATGTATCGTTCGGGATGCGCCATTATAGGTTGCAGCCCTTTAATACAAAGCTCAAATATCACCGTTTCGATATTGGGCGAAGGCGCCACAAAGCTCATTTCAATCAGAATATAATTCTCACCAAAGGTGAGCAGCGGTTGCTCATTGCGGATGGTTTCTTCAAAATCCATATCCACCATGTATTCAGCCGCCGCTTCTATCTCCATCGGAATGTTGTTTTCCTGTAACGCCTGCCTTACTTCCTCTAGACGGGGTAAAATGGTTTGGGGCGAATTTGGATGTATGTCAGATATAATATGCGGTGTGCAAATGAGTTTTTTATAACCCGCCTCGTGAAGCTGCCGCACATATTCTACAGTTTCTTCCATTGTTTTTAAGCCATCGTCCAGTGCAGGCAGCAGGTGCGAATGCATGTCCGCACCGAGGAAAGAAAAATCGGGCACTACTTTTTTAGAGAAGAAAGAAAACATAAGCAAACTTAGGAATTATAAAGAAAGCGTTTGGTTTACATAAACCAGTCTTAATTGACATCTTTTGAGAAATGCTGTTAGATGGTGTAGGTAGAATAAGAAGCATCCGCAGGGGTAAACAAAAGAGATTTCTTTCTACTTTTATTTATGATAAAACGGATGCCACATTATTTTTAGAGAATGAACAGCCAATATATAATTACACAGAAAGCGGCGCTGGAAAAGCTACGCGAAAGCCCGCAACCATTTGCTACCTTGCTTAGGCGTGACACACTGGAGATTGAAATTTATAAACCTATTGGTGAAGACAAACAGCAACCACACACCAGAGATGAGCTTTACGTTATTCTGAACGGCACCTCTCTGTTTTACCATGAAGGAAATACAACAAAGGTCAAAGCAGGCGATTGCCTGTTTGTTCCGGCTTACGACGAACATAGGTTCGTCAACTTTTCAGATGAGTTTTCTACCTGGGTTTTCTTCTTCGGACCGGAAGGCAGAGAACAGGAATAATTAAAAACGCAGTGCCGGGCACTTTAATTCCTTGCCATTGTTGCCATAAGTGCCGGTCTTTACCAGCGAAATTTCGTAGGCTCCATAGCGGTTGTTGTATGCGCCCAGCGAAGAAGTGGTAGCATCATAGCTGGCAGTGAGTTTAAAGTCGTTCAACTGAAAGCCAACCATGGGTATCACCGCATCCTGGTAGCGATAGTAAGCGCCGCCAATCAGTTGCATGGATCCATCGCCGCTAAGGTTGTAAGCCGCATTCAAACCACCAACAACTTCATATGCATTGCCCATTTTACTTACATACGCATTCGGGTTTACAATCCATTGGTTGTTTATTTTGTAAGCGGCGTTTACAAAGCCGGTAAAGCGCACCGGCACGCGCGCATCAAAATTGCTTTTGTCGGAGAAAAAGCTTTCCCTCGGCCGGTTGATATGCGATGCGCTAAAACCAATATTGGCATACGTGCTTGAGTTGGGAAACCAGGCATAGTTCACACCTGTTCCTAAATCGAAATATCCTACCTGGCTATAGGCGAAGTATTCGCCGGAAGGAATATTTACATCAAAAAATTGTCCCTCATCATTCCACTGATTATCGAAAGTAAGCTTGGTAAAATCTACTTTCTTCGCCACATAGCCACCACTGAAACCGATGCTCAGCAAGCTGGATAAACCCACCAACTGGTGATAGGCAACCGACCCGTAGGCCCTCGTGGCAGAAAGTCCACCGGCGCCGGCAACATCCTTCATAATGGCGCCGCCAATACCCACCCAGCCATTGTCGAAACGGTTGTTGAAAAGCTGTGCATCACCCCAGGCACTCATCGTTTTATATGGGTTAGAAGTAAGACTTGAATATTGGTTACGATAATTGACTCCGGCGCGCCAGTCCACATCGGGCGCAAAGCCCGTGTTAGCCGGGTTTACCAGCAGTGGCGTATTGAAGTATTGCGAAAAATGAAGGTCCTGCGCCTGCAACGGCTGTAGCGAGGCCGCGAAAGCAATGATGAAAAACAATCGGTAATAGCAACTCACGTGTCTCATAGTTCTCTTCTTTATCTAATTCTCTCCTTTATCGGATCAAGGTAATGTCCCCGGTTTTCTGATATTTGGTGCCGTCAGAAAATTCTACATTCAATACGTATGTATAAACTTCCATCGGCTGCAACACTCCTTTATAAGTGCCATCCCAGCCCGATTTCTGGCTGTTGCTGGTAAACACCATTGTTCCCCAGCGGTTATAAATGCGCCAGTCCATTTTGGCAATGCCAAAGCCTTTCACGGTAATTCTTCTGTTTAATCCGGTAGGCGCAAGGGCGTTCGGCACATCTACCAGCGGCGTGATGATGGAAGCTACTGCATGTATTGCCGTGTCGGTACAACCATATTGATTGAAGGCAACGAGCCTAACATTGAAGGTGTCGCTGCGGTTGTAAATATGCTTAATCAGTGTATCGCGCTTGGTAGTGGTCAGTTCGTCGCCATCATCCCATATCCATTGGTAAGAAGTAGCGTCGAACGAAGTATTAAAGAAGGTCGTCGGCGTATTGTTTTGCGACGGCACCGGGCTAGACGTGAAGCTTGCCGTTGGCTTGCCACTTACAGTAATGGTAAACGGCTGCGATACATCCTGCTTGTTGCAGGTGCCTTCATCGTATGCTGTAAGTGTAACAGTATAGCGTCCCGGTGTTTCATAAATATGGCTTGGATAAGCATCTGTAGAGGTGGTGCCATCGCCGAAGTTCCACAGGAAGGTTTGCCCCGCCAGCGAGGTGTTGTTAAACTCTGCTGTGTAAGGTGCGCAACCTGATGGCGGTGTGGTGAACTGTGCTTTTACATTAGCTGCAATGCGAATGGTGTCCACTATCAGATCCGGGGCATTGCAATAGTTAGTATCAATCAGGTAAAGCTTTACAATATAAGTTCCTTCCGCTGCATAAGAGTGCGGAGCAGGCTGTATAGTCGTATCTGCCGATCCGTCGCCAAAATCCCAGGCAAAAGAACGGTTGCCAAAGGGCTTATTGGGCGGCGCTGTAGAAGTATTGGTAAACTGGTAAATCAATGAGGTGCAGGGTGGCAGTTTAACAGCATCTAATCCCAAGATTGCTTTGTCTCTTCTTGCATGAATGGTGGTATAAGCCGTATCTGCAATATTGCAGGAAGAAGAGTCTATCGAGATGAGGCGAACCGTATAATTGCCGATTTGAGTATAGATGTGAGAAATAGAATCTACGGTTGTTGTCTGTTCGGGCGATCCATCACCAAAATCCCATTTAAATTGTTTGCCCAGATTTAAAGTATCAATGAAAGAAACGGTGAGCGGTACGCAGCCAATCGTATCGTAAGCCCTGCCGTCTATGCTGGCGCGAACACCGTTACCGATGCCAGCCAATTCAAAAGCCAGCTTCACAGATGCGAGGCTGCAGTTTGCGCCCGTTTTTGAAAAGTTTTTGGGTGCATATGAGCCTAACGTGGTAGGAAATCTCACACTTGGATAATTAGGGTATTCACAATTGGCACATACTGCCTGATAGATGACACCCTGTTTATCAAACCGGCTGGTACCTCCATCCACATGGTCGGGAAAGCCACCGTTCTGCCCGAAAAATGAGGCATATAAAGGCGCAGATGCGTTGCGGGTTAATACAAAGAAATAAAAATCAGAGCCGTCTGTAATTTTGCTTAAAGCATTGGAAGTTGTAAAAAGTCCGGCCGAACTCTGCCCCTGTACATATTCTGAATTGCCACTGCCCGACCAGCCTGAAACATACACATTTTCGCAACGGTCTACCAAGAAAGCAGTGGGAGATATGTCCGGAATTGTGCTTCCTTTACCAAAGGTGGTAGAATACACCCAGTCGCTTAAATCAGGTTTTAGCTTACTGATAAATTGCTTGCCGCCCTCTTGTCTCCAGGCTGCATTAACAAACGGCCAAGCACCTGTGGTTGTGCCCATGATGTAAGGAAAACCAAACTTATCGAACTGGATACCATACACTCCATCGGCACCACCGGTTCCAAAATAAGCGGTATTGACCAACTGGTAACTGGTGTTGTTGATAAGAGACACAAAGCCATCCGTAGGCCCTTCTTTATAATTTCTGAAAGCAGCGCTGCTGGCGGCAGTGCCAGGCATGTCGTTGCTTTCCGTTATACCGGCTACATAAAGGTTGTTGTCAAGCGGATTCAGGCTTAACACAAAAGCCGCATCGTTGCCGGTACCGCCCAGAAAAGAGGAGAGATAAACGGTTGTTAAATCGGGAGATGTTTTAATAACGACACCATCCTGAAAACCTCCCTTGGCGCCCTTACCCAGTGTCTTTTGAAACGCATTTTGCAACGGGTAATCATCAGATTGTGTGCTGGATGCTAAGTAAATATTTTTGCTTCCATCAGTAATCACTTCCGACCGGGCATCGTCGCCGTAGTTTCTTCTCGTTTCACCGTCTTCTATACCGTAAGGAGAGCGATACTTCGGTCTTATATTCACGCCGTCGTCTTTTGTTCCGCCAAAACGCCGCGAAGCCAGCAAACCGCCGGTGCCATTGAGCTTGGTGATGAAAATATCAATGTCACTGCCTGTCTCTGCGCCTCCGGAAGAGAGAGAAGGTCCGAATTTATTTATTGTAGCCGGAAAGTTTTTTGAAGTTGTTCTTCCTGCAATCACCAGGTTCCCGTCGGCATCGGTAACCAAGCTGTGAGGCTGTTCGTCGCCGCTGCCGCCAATGTAGGTGCCGAATAAAAGCTTATTACCTGTTTTGTTGAATTTTACAATGCCGATGTCAATTCCTTCATTACCCTCAGAGCCATTACCGCCCGAGAAAGTGCGGCTGTATGCCCCGAGCGTTGTAGGAAAGCCATTTCCAAACGAAATTCCGCCTGCATACAGATTACCCTGACCATCGTAGGTTGCTGTATAACCCCAGTTGTCAGATGTACTGCCGGAGAAGGTACAGAACACAATTTGCGGATCAATAATTAACGTGCTGTTTTTATCATATTCGCCTATGTTGAAGCGGACTATATTGCCGCTCAGCATAAAGCTGGAACTAACATTGGTTTTTGAAGTAGTGCCAGCCTGGTATGACAGGGGCGATAGCTCAGTAATATCGCCGAGCGAAGTAGAGATAATAAGGTTATTTTTCTTCAGTTTTAATCCGTTCGTACCATCGAAGCGAAGCGCGATTTTGCTCACATCACCGCCAGGACGGACGATGATATCATATTTCAACTGGTTGTTGTAAGTATAGTAGCGAACGTCAATATTCGGATACATGTTTTTATACACTACTGCTTCATAGATTTTGCAGCCACTAGCCCATTTGCTTTTATCGTTGCCAATAAAGTAATTGTTGTAACTGTCTGTCGCTTTATCCGGTTCAGTTTGCGGTGCGGCAGATGCATTTACAAAGCTGACTTCATAGGCATGAGAATGAATCTGAAAAGCTGGATCAGCCCCGTTGTTTTTACCATCTTTATTGTTTTCTGCCTGCCATGATCCGTCATGATGAGTTAATACAGGAGCAGAAGCTGAGTCGTGATGCGTGCCATAATAATCAGAAATTTTCTGCCAGTCCTCACCGCTGGTAATTAGCACACGATAGCCATTCTTCTCCAAGAAAAATCCGCCGCCGTTCATCTCGCCGGCATAATTTACACGGCTATCCCATTGACCTTTGTTTTCGGTGAACTGAATGTATTGGGCGGAAGCTGCTGAAGTTAACAACAGCAGAAAAAGAATTAGAAAAAGCGGGTTACGTTTCAAAGTGAGTGTTTTTATATTCTTTCGTTCTTACTATTCCGGTTCGCTCAAAAATCACCGTGCAGATACTATTTTATAAGCAAATTCTATACTTGATCCAAATGCCGGAAGCGAAATATCAAAATAACTCTTGGGTTTGTTAGTGATGCGCGTGGCAACTCTATTACATAACCCGTTTGTACAAAAAGTCAAGAGAGGTCTTTGGAGGCAATCTGTCGAAATCAATGCGGTTTGTTTATCACTTTCAAAAGCAGCGGACTTTTTATTTCTGCTTTCGTTTAACCCAACCGCAATTTAATTAGAGATAAATGGAAGAGCCCTGTTGCAAAGGCGTCAGGAGATTTTACTCCAGGCTGTTTTTCCCTGCTGTATCTGTAAAAAGTTTTGCAAAGCTCTGTGTTCTTCTTTCGACAGATTCGGGTCGTTTTCAATTATCTCTTCGGCATATTGGCGGGCAGTGGCTACCAGATCTTTATCGTCTACCAAACTTGCCAGTTTAAAGTTGAGCGCTCCGCTTTGCCTTGTGCCTTCTATTTCGCCGGGTCCGCGCAGCTCCAGGTCTTTTTCTGCTATCTTAAAACCGTCGTTGGTGCTGCACATTATATCTATACGTTGTTTTGCATCGTTACCTGCTTTGGAGCCGGTTAAAAGTATGCAAAAACTCTGCTCGCTGCCGCGACCAACGCGGCCTCTTAACTGGTGTAATTGAGACAAGCCAAACTTTTCTGCGCTTTCTATCACCATTACGCTGGCGTTAGGCACATTTACGCCCACCTCTATCACCGTTGTGCTTACCATGATATTTGTATCGCCACTGATAAACCGTTGCATGTTCTGCTCTTTCTGTTCAGAAGGCTGTCTGCCATGCACCATGCTGATGTACCATTTCGGTTCAGGGAAAAAGCTTTTTACCTGCTCATAACCCTGCATTAAATCTTCATAGCTCAGTTTTTCACTTTCTTCTATCAATGGATAAATGACATAAGCCTGCCTGCCCTTATCAATCTCGCTCCTGATAAAACTCATAATGTTGGCCCGGTGCATTTCATTGCGATGCACAGTGGTAACGGGTTTGCGCCCGGGCGGCAACTCGTCAATCACACTATAATCTAAATCGCCATAAGCGGTCATTGCCAGCGTGCGCGGAATGGGCGTTGCCGTCATCACCAGCACATGCGGATGAATAGGGGCTTTATTCCAAAGCTTTGCCCGTTGCGCTACGCCAAACCGGTGCTGCTCGTCAATAATTGCCAGACCAAAATTTTGAAACACAACGGTATCTTCAATAATGGCATGGGTTCCGATTATCATATTCAAAGAGCCGTCAGCTAAGTTTTGCAGCAATTCTCTGCGCTGCTTCGCCTTTGTGCTGCCGGTAAGCAATCCGATTCTTACCGGCATGTCCTGCAAAAGATACGAGAGCCCGTCAAAATGTTGCTTGGCTAAAATTTCAGTCGGTGCCATCAGGCAACTCTGGTAACTATTGTCGGCCGCCAGCAGCATACAAAGCAAGGCTACTATGGTTTTGCCGCTACCAACATCACCCTGCAGCAGCCGGTTCATCTGATGCCCGTGCGCGGTATCGTTTCTGATCTCGCGCAGCACCCGCTTCTGAGCGCCAGTGAGTTCGAAGGGAAGATGGTGGCTGTAAAATGTGTTAAATAAATTGCCTACCTTTTCAAATACGATTCCTTTACTGCTACGGTTGCGGTTGATGCGAACAATATTCAGGCGAACCTGAGCAATAAATAACTCTTCAAATTTTAACCGCTTCAGCGCTTCGGCATATTCCTGTACCGACTTTGGGAAATGGATTTGCTGAAACGCAGTAAGCCGGGAAGAAAGCCGAAGGTGATTGACGATAAAATCAGGCAGTATCTCCGGCACATCTTTCTCTGTTAGCTGCGAGATAAGCGAATAAGTGAGCTTACCAATTTGGCGACCATTTAATCCGCGCACTTTCAGTTTTTCAGTAGTGGAATAAATGGGTTCTAAAAAGGCTTTGCCGTCTGCCTTTGCATCGCTGACCAATTCTATTTCGGGATGCGACATTTGCGGCTTACTGTTGAAGAAAGAAGGTCTGCCATACACCAGATAATATTCACCTTCGCGCAGTATTTTTTCTACCCAGTTAATGCCCTGAAACCACGTTAGTTCCAACGTTCCGCTGCTATCTTTTAAATGAGCTATAAGCCGCCTTGCTCTTTTTTCACCCAACACTTCCTGGTACACTAACCTGCCGCTTACCTGTATAAATTCCGTCTCTTCCGTAATGAAAGAAATCAGGCTCACTTTTGTTTTGTCTATGTGCCGTATTGGGTAATATTCCAACAGGTCGCGGAAGGTGAAAATATTAAGGTCTTTCCGGAGCATGTCTCCACGAAGCGGACCAACACCTTTCAGGTATTCGATGGGCGAATTGAGTATGGAAGCGACGGCTGTGATTGCTAAAATATTTGGTTACAAATATCGGCAAACAAAGCGGCAGATTAATAAAATTAACAACGGCTTTGGGTATGTGCAGTAACGGTCTTAGCAAGCCATTTTTCATGCTTATCTTCGTTGCATGTTGGAAGTTTTAACAAAGGAACAATTAACCCGGATTGCAGATGACAATGGCACGCCGGTATATGTGTATCACGCCGAAAAAATAGAGCAGCAATTAGAAGAATTAAAGCAGGCGTTCAGCCAGTGCAAAGCAAAGTTTTTTTATGCTTGCAAAGCGCTTACAAACATCAACATCCTTAAGTTAATCAAGCAGTATGGCGCCAATATAGACTGCGTGAGTATCAACGAAGTGAAGCTGGCGCTACATGCGGGTTTTGAGCCGAAGCGCATTTTATTCACTCCTAATTGTGTTGACTTTGCCGAGGTAGAAGAAGGTAAAAACCTGGGTGTGAATTTGAATATAGATAATATCTCCATTTTAGAGCAGTTTGGCAACAGGTATGGCAACAGCTATCCTGTTTGTATTCGCCTGAACCCGCATATTATGGCGGGCGGCAATTATAAAATATCTACGGGTCATATTGATAGCAAGTTCGGTATTTCCATTCACCAGATGCGGCATATAGAGCGCGTGGTGAAGACGGCCAACCTGCATATAAATGGCTTGCACATGCACACGGGCAGCGAGATAAAAGACATCTCTGTTTTTCTGCAGGGGCTGGAAGTGATGTTTAGTATGGCGGAACATTTTCCGGATATTGAATTTATTGATCTGGGCAGCGGTTTCAAGGTGCCTTACCAGGAGAGCGATGTGGCTACGGATGTGCGGGAACTGGGCACTAAAGTAGCCGAAGCTTTTGCGCAGTACGAAGCGGAAACCGGCAGGAATTTGGAAGTATGGTTTGAGCCGGGAAAATACTTGGTGAGTGAAGCCGGTTATTTCGTTGTGAAGGCGAATGTGGTGAAGCAAACTACGGCAACGGTTTTTGTAGGCGTCAACTCCGGTTTTAATCACTTGATACGGCCTATGTTTTATGATGCGTTTCACCGGATTGAAAACATCAGTAACCCGAATGGCGCCGAGCGGATTTATACCGTGGTAGGAAACATTTGTGAGACTGACACATTTGCCTGGGACAGAAAATTGAATGAAGTGAGAGAAGGCGATTATCTCGTTTTTTATAATGCGGGTGCTTATGGATTTGAGATGAGCAGCCATTTTAACTCGCGGCTGAAACCGGCAGAAGTGCTGGTGATAAATGGGGAGGAAAAGCTGATCAGGCGACGGGACGTGTTTGAGGATTTGCTGAAGAACCAGGTGGAAGTGATTTGATGTTATAAAGGAGATGATACCCCTTTAGGAAAGGAAAGAATGAGTTTGAAAAGGCGCAGAAGAGGTTTTGGAAGGCAAAGAATGGGTTTAGACGGGCATTTCTACAAATGTTGAGGATGAAAAGTTGAGCGGCTGGATGTTGGGCACGGTTGCTAAATTGTGGAATGCCCTATTGGAAAGCTACCGATGATGGGCAGTCTCTACCCCGCAGGGCGCAGCGGAGAAGACGGAAAGTAAAGAAATCAAGAAGACCAAAAATAAACATCTGCGCCGCAGATGGCGCTAAAGACGCCACAGGATAGGGCAGACAGCCCGGACTGTCGTCCAATAGACAGGGGACGGTGACAGCCCGCAAAGAGAGAAAATTTACAGGTTTATATTTATAAAGAAGAGATACGTATGCTGACGGTAAAGAATGTAAATAAAAGTTTTGGCGACAAGCAGATTCTAAAGGACGTGAACCTGAATATGCAGACCGGAAAATGCAACCTTATCATCGGTTCGAGCGGGAGTGGAAAAACGGTGTTGATGAAGGTGATGATTGGTTTGTTTGAGCCGGATTCAGGTGAGATTTGCTACGACGAACATGACATGGTGAAAATGGATTTTAATGACCGTAAACAATTGCGTCAGCAAATCGGGATGCTGTTTCAGGGATCGGCTTTGTTCGATTCCAAGAATGTGGAAGATAATATTATGTTTCCGCTGCAAATGTTTACGAACATGACCTTGCGCGACCGGAAAAAAAGAGTGAATGAAGTGCTGGAAAAAGTAAACCTGAAAGATGCAAATAAAAAATACCCGGCAGAGATAAGCGGAGGTATGATGAAGCGCGTTGGCATTGCTAGGGCTATTGTAATGAACCCGAAATATTTGTTTTGCGATGAGCCGAATTCGGGGCTTGATCCGCAGACATCCGGCTTGATTGATGAGCTGATTCACGACATTACGCAGGAATATAACATGACAACCATAATTAACACGCACGATATGAACAGCGTGATGGAAATAGGTGACCACATTGTTTACATGACGGAAGGCAACAAGCAGTGGGAGGGAACAAAGGATGATATTATCTATAGTAAAAACAAACGACTGAACGAATTTATTTTCGCCTCAGAATTTTTCCAGGAAGCAAAAGAAAAAATGATAGAAGAGGCAGAAAAGGAAGGTGGGGGAAAGAAAGACTAACTTCTGTTAAGTATTTCTGCCAGCTTATCGATGAATGGATGCTGGCTTTCGTACAATTTAATTTTCGCTTCTTCCAGCGTAAAATAATCTGCTCTGTCTGTCTCTGGAAACGACTGAAACTTGCCGGAACGGGGCGGCCACTCCATCTGAAACAGGTTCGAGCTTATAAATGGGCTCTCAAAAAAAGCTTTCACTGCCCAAGCGGTTACCAGCTTTCCGCTTTTGAGTTTCACTGAGGTTAACCCGATATAATTCTCTGCCGAAATTCTATTCCCTGTCTCTTCTTCAAACTCGCGCCGGGCAACGGTTAGAGGGTCTTCCCCTTCTTCATATTCGCCCTTGGGTATTGACCATACGCCATCGTCTTTCTTGGTAAAAAGCGGACCGCCGGGATGAACGAGTAACACTTTTACAACTTTATTGTCATCATAGTGATAGACAACCAGGCCTGCGCTTTTTTTTTCCATAACTAATAAGTGGTATAAATGATGATAAGACCAACGAAGAAAATAATGATCATGCCCGTAAAAAAGAAAATATCCGCCCATTTTTCAAGCTTTTCATTATCCTCTCTGCGGAGCGCCGAGTAAGAGAGAAGCGAGGCAACGATGAACACCGAAGTATCCAAAGCAAGTATTTCATCGGCATACGTTTGTACGCCGGTTTTCATAATGCGAAAAATGGAAATAACAGTAAGGCAAACACCCACCATGGTGTTTGCGCCGGAGAAGATATAAGAAGCGATGCGACGGTTGTTTGCGGTTTCTTTTTGCATGATAACATAATTGATAGGCTGCCGTTACCAAACTTCGGAAGCAGCAAAAGGTTTATCTCTTAAGATAACCTTGTGATTTCCGCACCGAGTTTATTTAAACGAGTATCAATGTTTTGATAACCTCTGTCTATCTGTTCAATGTTCTGAATGATGCTGTCGCCTTCTGCACTCATAGCTGCAATAAGCAGGGCAACTCCGGCTCGTATGTCAGGACTGCTCATAGTAATGCCATGCAATAAATGCTTTCTCCCTAACCCAACTACTGTGGCGCGGTGGGGATCGCAGAGGATAATTTGCGCACCCATCTCTGCCAGTTTATCTACAAAAAACAGCCGGCTTTCAAACATTTTCTGATGGATGAGCACGGAGCCGATTGCCTGTGTGGCCGTAACAAGAATAATACTTAACAGATCAGGCGTCAGGCCCGGCCACGGATGATCGGAAATGGTAAGAATGCTGCCATCTAAAAAGGGTTGAATTTCGTAAACTTCCTGCGCAGGAATAAAGATGTCATCGCCAGTAAATTGTAGCTCAATACCCAACTGCTTAAACTTATCAGGGATAATTCCAAGATGCCGGATGCCTGCATTTTTTATCGTCAGTTCGCTTTGTGTCATGGCTGCTAAACCAATGAAACTACCCACCTCAATCATATCGGGCAGCATGGTATGTTCCGTGCCATGCAGCTCACTTACGCCTTCAATGGTCAGCAGGTTGCTGCTGATGCCGCTGATCTTTGCACCCATGCGGTTTAACATGGCGCAAAGCTGCTGCAGGTAAGGCTCGCAGGCAGCATTGTAAATAGTAGTAGTGCCCTTTGCCATTACGGCTGCCATCACAATATTTGCAGTGCCGGTAACGGAAGGTTCATCCAGCAACATATAAGCGCCGCGCAAATCGGGTGCTGTTAGTTGCATGGTGTTGTTCGAATCATCGTGATCGAAGGAAGCACCCAAATGTTGAAAGCCAATGATGTGCGTGTCTAATCTTCGTCGCCCGATTTTATCGCCGCCGGGTTTGGGTATATAAGCTTTGCCAAAACGGGCTAACATGGGACCGGCTATCATTACCGAGCCGCGCAGCCGGGAGCTTTTTTTGCGGAATGCATCCGAGCCAAGATAATCCGGGTCAATATCGGCCGCTTCGAAAGTACAGACCTCGCGCGATTCCCTGTTTACCTTCACACCAATTTCCTCCATCAGTTCTATCTGCAGGTTTACATCGGTGATGTCAGGGATATTGTAAAGCGTTATTTTTTCTTTGGTTAACAATACTGCCGAGATAATTTGCAGCGCTTCGTTTTTTGCGCCCTGCGGCGTAATATCGCCCTGCAGTTTTACTCCGCCTTTTACCCTGAAAGAAGCCATAGATGGTTTTGTTTAAAACGAAAATAAAAAAAGCCAGCATTTGGCTGGCTTTTCAAATAAGATATTAAAAGCAACTATAAAAACCGCTTTTTAAAATTGTTGCCATTGCGGTTGTTATTGCTGTTATTGTTGTTTCTATTGCCATTATTATTGTTGCTTCTGTTACCATTATTGTTGTTGCGTGGCGCAGAAGTATTGTAACTGTTATTCCGGTTACCATCAGCCCGGTTGCCATTTGAACTCGAACGGTTGCCATTATTGCCGCTATTGTTCCTGCCAGAATAAACTTTTTTCGCTGTCGGGCGATAGTCATCGCTTTCAAAAGCCGGTGCGCGATGTTTGATGTAAGGTGTGTTATTAAAATCCAGTTGACCTTTTGTCATCGTGGTCAACTCGCTGCGGATAGCATCATCATGCACCAGTTCCTTATGCCAGTTGCTGTAGGAAAGCTTCATGTAATAGGCAATGGCATTGGCAAAGCCTGCTTTCTTTTCAGCGTTTTCTTCTGCTAACGCTTTATCAACAATCATCTCTAAGTTTTTGCCGAGATGAGAATACTTCGGATAACGCTTAGGGTAAGGAATCGGATCTGGTTTTGCCTTGTAAGTTTCTTTCTGCGGAATGGGATACGGGCTGTCCACATCCAGTTTAAAATCAGAGATGAAAAACAGATGATCCCATAACATGTGGCGGAAGTCTTCCACATTCTTCAGATGCGGATTTAACGTACCCATCAGTTCGATCACAGCCTTTGTTTGTTGCTGGCGTTTTTCGCGGTCTGGGATAGCCAATAAATATTCTACCATTTTCTGAATGTGGCGACCATACTCGCGCATACTCAGGTAATTTCTTGCTGTGTTATATTCCATAAATAATTGAGAAGGGGCAAATCTAAGTTTATTTTTTACAAATGTTAAATTGAAGCACGTTAATTATTCGTTTGAGTTAGCCCCACAGATAGTATAAAATTACTCTTTAATTTTCGCACCGGGTAAGGAAGAGTAATTAGAAAGAATATATTCTCTGTTACTTTGCTGTCTCCGTGCAAAAAGACATGCATTAGTCAGCAAAAGCTTTTACCACCGGCGATTGAATATCGTGGTAAAACAAAAACGTCCAGCCGTTTTCTCTTCCTTCATTCCACCATTGCTGTCGTAGCTGCATACATTTTTTTCCATCAAAATCATACTTTGCTACAAAGCGGCTTTTCATCTGCTGCAGCTGCGGCGCATCATCGCCACCAAAGAAAATAATTTCGTTTCCTTCCTTTATCCAAAACACCTGGTGATAGGGCGAATGCCCGGCTGTGATTTCATAATTAATGTACTCATCAATCACTCCATTGCCATTCAGTTGTGTTACCTGCGGATGATTGTAAAGTACCGACAGTTCTTCTGCCATGTAAGACGGGAAACCGGCGTCCAGTGCGTATTCCAGCTCTTTATGCTGTATAAAATATTGTGCTTGTGGAAAAGAGAGCGAGTAATTGCCTAATGAATCCTTCCGGCTCACACCACCTGCATGGTCTTTATGCAGGTGGCTCATTAATACCTTTGTGATGCGTTCGGGTTCAATGCCATTAGCTTTCAAGTTCTGATGTAATTGCAGTTCTCTGTTCTTATAAAAACCAAGCCCGGTGTCGAGCAGTAAAATATCTTTCTGAGTAATAACGACAAATGGTTGCACTTCTACCAGCAAACTACCTGCGGCCCGGCTTTGCAGGTTATCATCTTCCAGGTCAAAAGGAACAAAAATTTTTGTTTTGTCTATGGTAAAGGCGCCCTCAGAAAGTGGAATAATATGCATGAACTTAACGGTTTGTTGATAGCCGCGGCCAAAGATAAGTTTGTTCGATACTGCTTTTAAAAGATAGCCTTAACAACCTGCCAAAACAAAGAGAAAATAGTTTCGGTATTGTTTTCAAACATTTTAACTTTGCGGTGCTTTTTTGAAAATAAACAATCATAACACATGAGTACAGTAAAAGTTGCTATTAATGGCTTTGGTCGCATTGGTCGTCTTGTATTCCGGCAGATTTACAACATGGAAGGCATAGATGTCGTAGCCATCAACGATTTAACCACTCCTAAAGTATTAGCTCACCTTCTCAAATACGATAGCGCACATGGTCGCTTCCAGGGCGGCGATGTTACCTTCACCGATAATTCCATTGCTGTAAATGGCGATGAAGTAAAAATATATGCTCAGAAGGATCCTGCACAAATCCCTTGGGGAGAACATGGCGTGGACGTAGTAATTGAAAGCACCGGCTTCTTTACCGATAAAGCCAAAGCCGAAGCGCACCTGAAAGCCGGCGCAAAACGCGTGGTAATCTCTGCTCCCGCCACCGGCGAAATGAAAACCGTTGTATTTAATGTAAACCACAATGTACTCGATGGCAGCGAAACCATTATCAGCTGCGCATCCTGTACCACTAACTGTCTTGCACCGATGGCAAAAGCATTGAACGATGCATTTACTATTGAAGTAGGCAGCATGACTACCATTCACGCTTACACTAACGACCAGAACACGTTGGACGCGCCCCATGCGAAAGGCGACTTGCGTAGAGCGCGTGCAGCGGCTGCCAATATTGTTCCCAACAGCACCGGTGCTGCCAAAGCCATTGGTTTGGTATTGCCAGAACTAAAAGGGAAATTAGATGGCGGTGCGCAGCGTGTTCCTGTAATCACCGGCTCGGCTACAGAATTGGTTGCATTGTGCAGCAAGAAAACATCTGTAGAAGAAGTGAATGCCACCATGAAAGCCGCCAGCAACGAAAGCTATGGTTACACTGAAGATGAAATCACCAGCACCGATGTGATTGGTATGAACTTCGGTTCTTTGTTCGATGCCACCCAAACAAAAGTGATTACCGCAGGCGATAAGCAACTGGTAAAAGTAACCAGCTGGTACGACAACGAAATGAGCTATGTAAGCCAACTTGTTCGCACCGTAAAATACATGGCAGATTTGATAAACAAATAAGATGAATTCGTAAATAGAAACCGCAGTTATTTTACACTGCGGTTTTTTTATTTTTGAAGAATAAATATTATCATGGACGATTTATTGCAACGAATCACAACAAAACCGGGGCTTTGCGGTGGTAGGCCTACTGTCAGAGGAATGCGCATCAGAGTGTCTGATGTTCTTGATTTGCTTGTAAACGGATTAACGCCACAGTAAATCCTTGAAGAAGAATTACCTGATTTGGAAGCGGATGATATTAAAGCATGTCTCAGGTATACTTCTTTGAAAGTAGAATATGCAGTCATCCATGCCGCAGTTTGATATTGATTATTCAACACACTTGTTTTGGACGGATGCGCATATTTCTCCGTCTGTTGCCAAATGGCTAATTGAAACCTTCTTAGTGCAGGCAGCCAGTGTGAGGTCGCAGAATTTATGTGAGGCCGATGATGTAGATATATTCATCAGCGCACGTTAGGCAAATGCAATTCTACTTTCAAAAGACATTGATATATTAAAGTTGCTGTCGCGTCTTGGGCAACCTCCAAAAGTAATTTGGCTTACTTGTGGCAATACTTCTAACAAGGTGCTGAAACGAATTTTGCACAGAAACTTTAACCTGATTATTGAATCGTCGATAATAAACAATGATCCGTTAATAGAAATCACCGACTAAAAAACATAACACCATGAGCAAATTCTCCGACTACAACTTTTCCGGCAAAACAGCATTAATCCGCGTTGACTTCAACGTGCCGCTCAACGATAAATTCGAAATCACGGACGACAACCGCATGCGCGCTTCGATTCCCACCATCAAAAAGATACTAAGCGATGGTGGCAGCGTAGTCTTAATGAGCCATCTCGGTCGCCCGAAAGAAGGACCGACAGATAAATATTCACTCAAGCATCTGGTGCCGCATCTTACCGAGTTATTAAGCAATGCACCCGTCAAATTTGTTGATGATTGTATCAGCGAGCAAGCGGTTCAGATGGCGCATAGCCTGCAGCCTGGCGAAGTATTGCTGCTCGAAAATCTTCGCTTTTATAAAGAAGAAGAAAAGGGCGATAAAGCCTTTGCCGAAAAACTCAGCAAGCTCGGCGATGTATATGTTAATGATGCCTTCGGAACCGCTCACCGTGCGCACGCTTCCACAGCAGTTATTGCACAGTTCTTTTCGCCTGATAAACGCATGTTTGGGTTGCTGATGGAAGGTGAAGTAGCAAGTGCAGAAAAAGTATTGCACGATACCCAGAAACCCTTCCTCGCCATTCTCGGCGGTGCAAAAGTGTCCGATAAAATTCTTATCATTGAAAACCTGCTGGAGCGGGCTACCGACATCATCATCGGCGGTGGCATGGCTTATACTTTCATGAAGGCCAAAGGCGGCAAAATCGGCACTTCTCTTTGCGAGGAAGAGAGGCTCGATACAGCGCTTGATTTATTGAAAAAAGCTAATGAGCGGGGTGTTTGCATTCATCTTCCCGCCGATTCTGTAATTGCAGATAAGTTTGCCAACGATGCCAATATTTCCAGTTCGTTAAGTACCAATATTCCCGATGGCTGGATGGGTTTGGATATCGGCACTATGGCTTGCGATACGTTTGTCAAAGTCATCCACAATTCCAAAACCATTCTCTGGAATGGTCCCATGGGCGTGTTCGAAATGGAATGTTTTCAGCATGGCACCAAAACTATCGCTACGGCGGTTGCCGATGCTACCCAAAATGGCGCCTTCTCTCTTGTAGGCGGTGGCGATAGTGTAGCTGCCGTTAATCAGTTTGGGTTCGCCGATAAAGTCAGCTATGTATCCACCGGCGGCGGCGCCATGCTCGAATATTTTGAAGGCAAAGAACTCCCGGGCATTGCTGCTATCAATCAATAACTAAAGCATCAGCTATACTAAAAAAAGCCGGTTGGTAACCGGCTTTTTTTAGTTATTAGTAAATGGCTGAATCAGGAATGTCTCCAGCTTGTTTTGTTTATCCAGGCCAATCAGTAACTGAAGCTCAGGCGTACCTGAAACTTTATACTTATTAATACCATTAGTGGTATTGATATACGAAGTGTTGGCAAAATCATTAATTTTAAACACCTGATTCTCTGCAACCGATTTAAAGTTTTCTGCCGATAAATGGCTTTTAAAATTCTCACCGGCAAGGGCATAAATACTATCTGCCTGCTTTGCCTGCAAATAATGAATCACAACTTTCGATACAGAGTCCAGCGTGTTTTGATAGCTGTTTGCAGTTTGGCTAAAACCGGCATATACCATTAGAATGGTAACGAAAACAAGGATCACTTTTTTCATAATAATGTTTCAAATAAAGTTATAGCATCTGACCGAAGTAACAAACAGTAAACACATCATACGAAAATGGGGCTATCCTTCCTATCAGGCATCATCTCTTATTTCTCCGAAACAGTTAGCCTCCGTACAATACAGCCGCCTGCACGATGATGAATTTACACAATTTATCCGCCTCTGCCGTCTTCACACCCTGAGAAATATTATACTTGTTTAAAATAAACAGTTCATCACTGCAACACAATTCCCAAAGAAAAAACTTACCAAAAACTATAACCACTTATGCCTAAGTCATCAAGGTTCACAAGCTCTTAAGCACACTACTACCAAAGCCCAATCAGGATGTGTGTACGGATGTGTCGCAAGATCATTCGTGCTTGATCAGGGCTTCTTTTTTCCATCAAGAGAAAAAGGAAGCAAGTAATAGAATTATAAAGGTTGATGATAGAAATTTCAAACACCTATGATATCACTACTCACCTCTCATTACCCCGCCAAAGCAATTCCCCCGCAATATTGTCATACCTTCACATTTGGATTATACTTTGCTAATCATTACCACAAATAATTTAAAACATGAAATCAAAAAACCTCGCTTTAATTGTTATTCTGGCTGTAATAGTTTTGATTGGCGGTTGTGTAGGTTGCGGGTCTATATCCTTTCAAAAGAAAGGCGTTGCGTTAGATGAAAATGTAAAAGCTAAATGGTCCGCTGTTGAAACACAGTACCAGCGCCGTTCCGATTTGATTCCCAATTTAGTCAGCACCGTAAAAGGCGAAGCCAATTTTGAATCGTCCACACTGGAAAATGTGATCAAGGCAAGAGCTTCTGCCACGCAAATAAAAGTAGATCCCGATAATCTTACACCCGAAAAAGTGCAGCAGTTCCAGGCAGCGCAGGGCGAGCTTTCGCAAGCGTTAGGAAGACTTTTGGTTGTAACAGAAAACTATCCGAACCTGCGTGCCAACGATGCGTTCCGTGGTTTACAAGCCCAGTTGGAAGGAACTGAAAACCGTATTGCCGTTGCCCGCAACGATTACAACGGATCGGTGCAGGAATTCAACACTACCATCCGCACGTTTCCAAATAATTTCTATGCAGGTTGGTTTCACTTTACACCAAAAGAACCTTTTGCCGCCGATCCCGGAGCTTCCAAAGCGCCAAGTGTAAATTTTGATAACAAGTAATCCTTTCTGCATTGCCGTTATTTAAACAAAAACACAAATCATTTTTTACAAGCGAGCAGCAAAGCCGCATTGTTGATGCCGTGCAAAAAGCCGAGCAGCAAACCAGCGGCGAAGTGCGAATCTTTGTCGAAAGCAAATGCAGCTATGTAGATGCACTTGACAGGGCGAAGGAAATATTTTTTAACCTGCAAATGGATAAAACAGCACTGCGCAATGCAGTGCTGTTTTATGTTGCAGTAGAAGATAAACAGACTGCCGTTTTTGCCGACGAAGGCATTCATCAAAAAACAGGCGATGCCTATTGGCAAAATGCAGTGGAGGTAATGCTGGCTTATTTCAGAGAACATCAGTTGGTAGAGGGTCTAATTCGATCTGTATTGCATATTGGCACTGCATTGCAGCAACATTTCCCCTACGATAAAAGCACAGACAAAAACGAACTTCCCGACGATATTGTGTTTGGTAAATAATTCATTTTATCCCTTGCGATAAAACTCATTTACATTGACAAAATTTTCTTTCTTACAACGAAGCGTTGCGCTGATGCTGATACCTTTTATCAGCATTTCTCTTTATGCGCAAAACATTCCTGCCCGTCCCAACCCGCCTCGCTTGGTGAATGATTTTGCCGGCGTTTTATCAACCGAACAGGAAGAAATTCTTGAACATAAACTGGTGGCGTTAGATGATAGCACCAGCAATCAGATAGCCATTGTATTAATTAAAACGCTGAACGATTATCCCATTGAAGATTACGCCAATAAATTATACAGAAGCTGGGGCATTGGCAACAAAGGCACCAACAATGGCGTGCTGGTTATTGCCGCTATTGACGACCATAAAGTTCGCATCGAAGTAGGATATGGGTTAGAAGGAGCTATACCAGATATAACAGCCAACAGCATTATAGAAGATGATATTGTTCCTTCCTTTAAAACTGAAAATTATTATCAGGGACTAAATGCAGCTACCGACGATTTGGGTAAAGCGGCTGCTGGCGAATATCATGTGCAGCGGCAAAGAAACGATGATAATAGCGGCAAAGGCGGTGGTTCTTTATTAGGTATTATTATCATTGTTATCATCATCCTTATTGTTATGCGTCGCGGTGGCGGAGGCCGGGGCGGCGGCATGGTGAGTCGCAGAGGTTACGGCGGCTTAGGTCCTTTCATTTTGGGTAATATGATAGGAAATTCTTTCGGCGGCGGTCGTGGTGGCGGCTGGGGTGGCGGTAGCGGCGGAGGATGGAGTGGTGGCGGAGGTGGTGGCTTCGGCGGTTTTGGTGGCGGCAGCAGTGGAGGCGGCGGCGCCAGTGGTAGCTGGTGAGTAAGCTGCGAGCTATAAGCTGAAAGTGGTTTTATATTGATAACTTATTGCTCGCAATTCGTTACTATAGCTATTTCTATTGCGACTTGTAGCTTATAGCTTGCAGCTTCTATCTCCATCTTTAACCTCTCTTTAAAAACCCCTCTTTTCTTCTCTGTGCCGAATGGGCTAACTTCGTCCACTATTGCAAACAATAAAATGACAATCTGGCTTTCGCCGCTCTGTTGCACTGTTTTTGACTGAAACGGGCGCAACCATGTTATAATAACGAACTCTATTTTTATGATAGCTTTTTTAAGTAAATTATTGGGTGGCAACAAATCGGAAAAGGATGTAAGCAAATTACAGCCGCTGGTCACCCACATCAACGAATACTACGCGCAATACCAAAGCCTTTCGAATGATGAATTGCGCAGTAAAACAACTGAATTCCGTGCGCGGGTTGCTGATTACCTGAAGCCATCGGATGACGAAATAAAAGATTTGCAGGAGCAGGCTGAAAAGCTTGAAGAAAGTGACATCCAAAGCAGGGATGCCATTTATAAAGACATTGATACCATCAAGAAGGAGCGCGATAAGAAGATTGAAGAAATTCTTACCGATATTTTGCCCGAAGCCTTTGCCGTGGTGAAAGAAACAGCACACCGTTTTAAAGACAATACAGAGCTATCTTCTGCCGCTACTGAGCTCGACAGAGAGTTAAGCGTAAGCAAAGATTACATCCGTATTGAAGGTGATACTGCTATTTATAAAAACTCATGGAATGCTGCTGGTAGTGTCATCACCTGGAACATGGTGCATTACGATGTGCAGTTGATTGGTGGTGTTGTGTTGCACCAAGGCAAAATCGCAGAAATGGCAACGGGTGAAGGTAAAACACTCGTTTCAACTTTACCCGCTTATCTCAATGCGCTGGCGGGTGAAGGCGTTCATATTGTTACAGTGAATGATTATTTATCCCGTCGCGACAGCGAATGGAACGGAACCATTTTCGAATGGCTGGGTTTGCGCGTAGATTGTATTGACAAACATCAACCCAACACTACAGCACGCCGTAATGCTTATCTCGCTGACATCACTTATGGAACCAACAACGAGTTTGGTTTCGATTATCTGCGCGATAATATGGTGCACAGTCCGGCTGAAATGGTGCAGCGCAAGCACCATTACGCCATGGTGGATGAAGTGGATAGCGTATTGATTGACGATGCGCGCACCCCGTTGATTATTTCCGGACCGGTGGGCCGTGATGATACCACGCAGCAATTCTTCGACTTAAAGCCACGTATCGAACGCTTGGTAGAAGCACAAAGAAGAGCCGCCAATACATTCTTAAACGAAGCCAAAAAGAAAATTGCCGAAGGCAATGATGACCCGAAAGACGGCACGCTGGCTCTGTTCCGCGTGCACCGCGGTTTACCAAAGAACAGTGCATTAATTAAATACCTAAGCGAACCCGGCGTTCGTGTAAAACTGCAGAAGGCAGAGAACTACTACCTCGCCGACCAGCAGAAGGAAATGCCAAAGGCAGACGAAGAATTGTATTTCTATATTGATGAGAAAAACAATTCGGTAGAGCTAACCGACAAAGGCATACAGATGATTACCCGCGCCGGTGAGGACCCGAACTTCTTCGTGCTACCCGACATTGGTGTTGACCTCTCTCTTATAGACAATGATGCCACAGAAGACGCTGACGGAAAGCGTCATAAAAAGGAAGCAATTTTATCAGACTATGCTACCAAAGCCGACCGCATTCATACGGTACAACAATTACTAAAAGCCTACACTTTGTTTGACAAAGATGTAGAGTATGTAGTTATGGATGGCGCGGTAAAAATTGTGGATGAGCAAACGGGTCGTATCCTTGATGGTCGCCGCTATAGTGATGGTTTGCACCAGGCGATAGAAGCGAAGGAGAATGTGAAGATTGAAGCAGCAACCCAAACATACGCTACCGTTACGTTGCAGAACTACTTCCGCATGTATCACAAACTCGCAGGCATGACGGGTACTGCTGAAACAGAAGCCGCTGAATTGTGGGACATCTATAAGCTGGATGTGGTAAATATTCCAACCAATGTGAAAGCCATCCGTACCGACGAGCAGGATTTAGTTTACAAAACGCGACGCGAAAAATACAGCGCAGTCATAGAAAAGATAGAAGAGCTACGCAACGAAGGACGGCCGGTACTGGTAGGTACAACCTCAGTAGAAGTAAGCGAGCTGCTGTCGCGTATGCTCAGACAAAAACAAATTCCGCACAACGTACTGAACGCAAAGCAACATGCCCGCGAAGCGCAGGTGGTTGCCGAAGCCGGTTTAAGTGGTGCCATCACGATTGCCACCAACATGGCAGGTCGTGGTACCGATATTAAGCTTGGACCCGGTGTGAAAGAAGTGGGCGGTTTGGCCATTGTAGGTACAGAACGCCACGAAAGCCGCCGTGTTGACAGGCAGTTACGTGGTCGTTCCGGTCGCCAGGGTGACCCGGGTTCTACACAATTCTTCGTATCGCTGGAAGATGATTTGATGCGCATGTTTGGCAGCGAACGGATTGCTAAAGTGATGGACTTTGCCGGTTATAAAGAAGGCGAAGTGATTCAACATAGCATGGTTACCAAAAGCATCGAGCGTGCGCAGAAAAAGGTGGAAGAAAACAACTTCGGTATTCGCAAACGCCTGCTGGAGTATGATGATGTGATGAACAAACAGCGCACGGTGATCTATGCAAAACGCAACCATGCCTTGTTTGGCGACCGTCTTGCCCTTGACCTCGACAATGCTTTTTATGATGTTGCCGAAGGCTTGGTAAATGGTTTTAAGGAAAGCAACGACTGGGAAGGTTTCAGACTCGAAGTGATTGTAAATTTTGGTCTGGATACTGCTATCACTCAGGACGAATTCAGCAGTGAGAATGAGCAGAGCTTGACGGATAAGTTATACAACGAAGCGTCGAGTAACTATCAGGCGCATCGCAACGAAATCATGCAGCAATCGCTTCCTGTTTTTCAAAACATCCGCAAAACACAAGGAGCGCATATTGAAAATATTATTGTTCCTTTTACCGACGGCAGACGCGCTATTCAAGCCCTCACAAATCTTGATAAAGCCATTGCTACACAGGGGCTTGAACTGGTGCAATCATTAGAGAAAACAGTAACACTGGGCTTTATTGATGATGCCTGGAAAGAGCATCTGCGCGCAATGGACGATCTGAAACAGAGCGTACAAACAGCTTATTACGAGCAGAAAGATCCGTTGGTAATTTACAAGCAGGAAGCTTATCTGCTCTTCCGGCAGATGGATAATTCAGTGAACAAAAGCATTGTCAATTTTCTTTGCCATTCCGAAATTCCTGGTGAGCAACCGACACAACCAAGCACGCCGCAGCCAGTGCCATCCGGCACGAAGCCTCTTGCACCACAAAAAACAGACATGAGCAAGCTGCGCTCGAACAAAGCACAGGTAGAAACGGCAGGAACTGATTATGCGGCAAACGAGAATGATTACTTCGATCCTTCTGCGTCGGTAAAACAAGAGCCGGTGAAAGTAGGACCTAAAATAGGTCGCAATGATCCCTGTCCATGTGGAAGCGGCAAGAAGTTTAAAAATTGCCACGGTAAGGATGCATAATATCGTAGCAAATAATTAATAATAAAAACGCCTCACCAATTTGGTGAGGCGTTTTTATTATTGCCTGAGTAAAGCAAAAAAAAATTCTTTTACAGAATATTATTTTTTTAGTCATCCTATTTATTCTTCAACAACTTTACGAATTATGCATTGCGTTATGTGATTTAATGGCATAATTTTAATAACAATATTTATTCTTAGCTGTTTCTTTGATAACCTATGAAAAAAGCTTTTACAAACAGCAAAATAGGCCGGTAAAAATCACCGGCTTTTTTTATGCATAAATCAGTTGGCAAAAGCATAGATGCAAGATTGGTTTACAATAAAATTTTCCTTCCCTGCTGAGGAAATAGCAACTGCAAGCCTAACTTATTTTCTGCTTTTAACTGATGCATGATTTCCGTTTCGTTATTGCTCTCCGGCTTCATGTGCGTAATAATAATTGAAATCTTTTGTAGAGACGCTTTGTTACATAGCAAAGACAAATCATTCATTTCCGTCATTAGCCATTTGGGTGTAAGATGACCGAAGAGTTGGTTATCCGGCTGTTCGTCGGGATAAGAGCATTCAATAAAAATTCCTTTTAGTTGCCCCTGTAAAATCAGTGGTGCAATGCGATGCCATATATATTGCAAACGATGAGAATGCTCGATAGAATCTGCACCGGTATCACCCAAATACAATAGGTAGCTGCTGTCTTTTCTTACCAGAAAAGCGGTGCTTTCATAATCTTTACCGTGACTAAGCAAGAAGGCGTTCACAAACATTTTTGTGTCTTCAATTGCCACTTCCTTTTCATCCGTCAAACGTTTATAATGATATTTATTCAATACTGGCTTTTCACCTTCATCGCCAAAGGTTGCCCAGGTTTGCCATGAGAAATAATGCTGCGCAATTCTGTCTAAACAAAACGGGGTTCCATAAATGTTTTTTGTTGTATCGGAAGGTGAGTTGATGATAAGACCTGCCACATGATCAAGGTGCGGATGCGAAATGCAGTAGGCTTTGATGTTATGCCGTATCACCTCTGTTGCTGTTTTGTTGAAGGTGTGATAGCTGATGGCTTTGTTAATGCCAGCGTACAACGTGCCTGCATCTAAGCACACATAATCGCTCGAACCGGTTGGTGCGGCTAAATAGGCCGAAAGGTTGCTCTCATTTAAGCCGCCTTCGGTGCCAAGCGGAATAATTGTAAATGCAGGCAACGGTTTCTGGGCGGATGAGATAGTTGTTTGTAATAAATAAAGAAGGATAAAGAGCCAGAGTTTTGTTTTCATAGATTAATCTTATTGTTCTTGGTGCTTCTGCAATTATGTATAAAAATTTTTTGGCCGACTTTTCGCAACAGACAGTTTGTTATGATAAATATGAAACACCCTCTTTCAAAGCTGATCCCGCTTTGCGCTGTTGTAAGTCTTTCCTCTTTCCCCGGTTTTGCGCAATTGAATCGAGGCAACGATACGACGTATTATGAATACTTTCCCGGAAGTGTTACCACCCGCTTATACGTGTCGCAGAAATATACCGACTTTACCTTAAAAAGTAAAGATGCAAAGGATTTACGGTACCAGCCGAATACAACGTTCAATCTTGGGATTGGCGCTACCTATCACAATTTCTCTTTGAACTTAGCTTATGGTTTTGGATTTTTAAACAAAGACGATAGTAAAGGCGATACAAAATATTTAGACCTGCAGGGACATTTCTACACACCAAAATTAGTGATTGATTTTTATGGTCAGAACTATAAAGGATACCATCTTGCCGATGGTTTTGCTGCACCGCCCGGAAATGAATACTACTATCGCCATGATGCGAAGGTGAATTTTTACGGTTTGTCTTTGTACCATGTGTTCAACGGCAAACGCTTTTCTTACCGCGCTGCTTTTATACAAAATGAATGGCAAAAGAAATCTGCCGGTACGTTCCTGGCAGGAGCTGAAATTTATTATGGCGTGATGAAAGCAGACAGCGCCTGGGTGCCTCAGACATTGAAAAATGGTTATACGCAAAGCTCATTCAATAAGATTAATTATACCGGTATTGGTCCGGGCATTGGCTATGCTTACTCGCTCGTGCTGTTCCAACATTTGTTTCTTACCGGCTCGGTAACCGGAAATGCAAATGTTGGCATTACCTACGAATACAAAGGCGACACTAAAAACAACCATTTTGCGGTAAACCCATTCGTGCGCTACCGCGCCGCCGCCGGCTACAATGGCAGAGTATGGAATGTGAGTGCTAATTGGATAGCAGACTACCTTCCTTTCAGAGGAGAGGATTCAGAAAGCAAATATGTAATGCAGACCGGTAACTATAGAGTGATTATTGCCAAACGACTCTTTCCGGGACCCAAATTGAAGAAGCCATTAAAGGTAGTTGATGCGATATTCAAAGAATAAGTTGACTATTCGCTTATACAGAAGGTAGTTTGGCGTGGCAACAGTAATGTTACTGCACGAGCTATTTAAGCGTAGGATTTTAATGGAAGCCGCCTCTTTCCAGAGGGCAGATTTTTTATTTTATACCGTTTCTTTTTCCTGCACCACAACAAGGTCTGTTAACTCAACATTCATTGGCAGCAATCCAATCTGCACAATGGCGCGCTTGCCGCGTATCTCCTTTACCTCGCCTACCTGATGGTTCTTCCTCATCTTTACTTTGCTGCCTTCTTTTATTTCGTCGGCTGTTTCTTTGTATTTCTTGTCAGCTTTCTTTGCCAGCTTATTGTTAGTGGTTTGTTCGTTCGTCTTAAAAAGAAGATTTTGTATCTGCTTATAAATCTCTTCTTTGTTTTCAGCCTTTCGCCATTCGAGAACAATCTGTTTTAACTTTCGTTCCGTCTCCTTCATGTTGGCAATTCGCTCTTCGGTAATGCGGTTTTGCTGCTTTAGAATTTCTACCTGCTGCCGATGCCGTTCTTTATCCAGCACAGTTTCCATCTCTTTCTGCAGGCGTGTATTTTCCTTCAATAAATGGTTCAGCTCTTTCTTCTCTTTATCTATATGCTGAAGGTCTTGTTCAGTCCGGTTGAGTAGTTTATCCAAACGGAAATGATCTTCATCCACCAGTTTTCGCGCGCGGTTAATCAGATGCTGAGGCAAGCCGATTCGCTCCGCAATGGAGAAAGTATAGCTGCTTCCGGGCTTGCCCACGATGAGTTTATATAGCGGCTTCAAATTCACTTCATCAAATGCCATTGCGCCGTTAAAAATTCCTTGTGTATGATTTGCCATCACCTTTAAGTTCAGATAATGCGTGGTAACGATGCCAACAGAATGTCTTCTTGCCAATTCTTCCAGAATTACTTCGGCAAATGCACCGCCTAAGTTAGGATCACTGCCACTGCCCAATTCATCTATAAAGAAGAGCGTTTTGCCATTTGCATTTTCAATGAAATGCTTCATGTGCAAAAGATGAGAGGAGTAAGTGCTTAGCTCAAACTCAAGATTTTGCGTATCGCCGATATGAATAAACAGTTGCTTAAAAATACCCATCTGCGAAGCCGGATGAACAGGAATCAAAAGCCCGCTTTGCAGCATCATTTGGTTGATGCCGATAGTCTTCATCGTTACTGTTTTACCACCAGCGTTGGGTCCGCTTATGATAAGAATCCGCTGCTTATCATCCAGTGTTATATTGACGGGAATTGTAGTCTTTCCGGCTTTGCGGTTATATAAATATAGTAAAGGATGATACGCATCTTTTAAATCAATGATGGCTTTATCCATTACGTTGGGATAATTACCATTCACCTCGATGGCAAAGCGGGCTTTCGCGCGGATGAAGTCAAACTCACCAATCACTTCGAGATAAGTTTGCAGCAGAGCTGAATAGGGTGACAAACGTTGTGTGAGTTCGCGAAGAATACGTACCACTTCTTTGCGTTCATCATTCTCCAGCGAGAACACTTCGTTGTTCAATTCTATTGTTTCTTCCGGTTCAATAAAAGCCGTTTTGCGACTGTCGCTTTCGCCATGCAAAATGCCTTTTACCTGTCGCTTATATTCGCTGAACACAGCCACCACGCGACGCCCATTGCTAAAGCTTTCATCAATATCAGCCGTATATCCGCTCTTGGCAAGCTTGGCAACTACGCGCTCAAACATGCGTCGTTGCTCGTTGCGTTTTTTATACAAATTCATGCGGATTCTGTGCAGAGCGTCCGAAGCATTGTCTTTTACATTACCACCTTCATCCAGCACTTCATCTATTTGTTTGATAATCGCTTTTTCATAGTGCTTGTCTTCAATCACTTTGTGCAAAGCCGGGTAAGCCGAACGCCGGTCGGCATCAAACCAACGGAAAATACTTTCCGTATTTTCGGCGAGTTTCCTTACCTGTAGAAACTGTTCTCCCGCAAGCAAGCTGCCTTGAATACCTAAGAGTTTTATATCACGTTGGATATTGAGTGTAAAATCAATCGGGAAGTACTGGCTTTGCATCGCCAGCAGCTTGAATTCGTGGCTTTGCTGCAGCTCCAGATCAATGTATGATTTCTGCGTGTGAATGCGCAGCGCCTCTGCTTTATCATGCGCGTATTCAGTGCTGCAATGTGCGGCCAGCAATGATTTTATCTTATCAAATTCTAATTGTGTAACAGCCGATTCAGGATATAGTTTCATTCAAAAAGATAACGATGTACGATAGTAAAATTAAGCTTACAAATTTCGTGAAATATTTCGGGAAAAGGAAAGAAGAAGGCACAGTCAGTAGTAAAGGGGAAGCTAAAATAAACTCCTTTTTTTAAGCAATATTTAATCGGTAGTGAAAGGAAGACCTGCTAGTTTTGCATTATAAAATCCAAATATCATGAAGCAGCTTACACAAGCGGGCTGGTTGCGTACCTTAATCATTACTTGTCTTGCCAGCACCACCTCTTCCTCATTCAGTAAATCGTCAGAACAATTTCACAAAAGCCTTGAATATTTTCTTTCAGGAAGATTTACTACTGTAGATCTGAATTAATTTTTCTTTGCCACAAAGGCACGAAAAGAAATTACTTGCGTTTGTTATTAATTACTGACCCTTATTTACTCGGAGAGAAGTAAAATTTCAAGACAATTTATGTCTTAGCGCTTCTGTCTGCCGACAGCAAGTTCGTGGCTAATTATTTAAAGATGACCGTGCCGAAGTTTCGTGTAAGTTGTTCCTGCACGGCTTTTAATTCTTTATGAATGCGGATGAGTTGTATTTGTTCGTCTAACGATTTGCTCTTTTCCATATCGTTCTGGTTTTGCTCAAACATGCGTTTCAGTTTGCGCAGCTTAAAGTAGTGCAGGCTTTTAAAAACATCATCATGACTGGTATCTACATTCACGATAATTTTATTGTCCGAAAACTCGTCCCAGCGGTTGCTTAGTTCAAAAGGGAACATCGTGATGGCAACCATCAGGTCTCTTATCCCGGCATCTTCGTCGTACAATAAAGTTTTTACTGTAGGCTCAAGTCCTTGTTCATATTGCGTTTGGTACAATTCATACAGCCGGTTATGCTCCGGATTTTCAAACTCATAACCTTCCAGTTCATCAAAAATAAACTGCGCCATCGTGCGGTTTTCATCCCAGGCGTTCAAACCATATTCCAGCAGCACACGAAGCACGCTGCGCTCCTGCGGGTCATCGCCATGAACAATCAGTTCGATGTTATCCTGCACCAGTGCTGCCGGCAGGGCAGAAGGCTCAACATTTTCAAATGGCAAGCGCTTTTCTTCTTTGCTTACCCGATCGCGTTTGTATTTGTTTACTAAGGTGGTTAAACCTGTTTCATCAATGTGCAGCAGGTTAGAACATTGGCGAACGTATTCCTGCAGCTTTGTAAAGTCTTCCGCTTTGTCAATTTTGCTCAGCGTTTCAGCAATGCTGTTTACCAAATCGTTCTTCTTGCTAATGTCGGTTCCGGCATCGCGCAACATCACTTCGAGCTGAAAAAGAATAAAGTCTTTTTTATTGTTCGCTATGAAGTCAACAAAAGCCTCTTTTCCTAATTTTCTTACATAACTGTCAGGATCTTCATTGTCAGGAATCAGCACCAGCTTTACATTCAGACTTTCTTCCAAAGCCATGTCTAAGCCGCGCAAAGCTGCTTTCACACCAGCCGCATCGCCGTCATAAATGATTGTAAGGTTCTTGGTGAATTTCTTTATTAAGCGAAGCTGTTCTGTAGTAAGCGATGTGCCACCGCTTGCCACCACATTTTCCACGCCTGCCTGGTGAAGACTGATGACATCAGTATAACCTTCTACCAGCAAGCATTCATTTTGTTTGTCTATAGCGGTGCGTGCGAAATAAGAACCATAAAGAATGCGGCTCTTTACATACAATTCATTTTCCGGCGTGTTGATGTACTTCGGCACTTTGTCTGCCTTTCCAATCACACGTGCGCCAAAGCCAATGACTTTGCCGGAGTTGTTGTGTATTGGGAAGATGATTCGGTTGCGGTAGTTGTCGGCTAACTTTTCATCCCGGTTTACGACCAATCCTGTTTTTACCAACAACTCAGGATTGTATTGCTGTTCCAACGCGGCTTTGGCAAAAGCGTCTCGGGTAGAAGGGTTATAACCCAATCCGAACTTTTTAATGACTTCTTTGGTAAAGCCACGTTGTTGCTGCAAATAACTCATTGCAACTGCCTGCCCTTCTTCGCCTTCCACTAATTGCTCTGCAAAGAACTTTTGCGCAAATGCATTGATGATAAATAAGCTATCGGCTACCTGCAATTGCTGGCGCTTCTCATCGCTGACTTCCGTTTCTTCTACCTCAATATTGTAGCGCGCTGCCAGCCACTTCAACGCTTCTACATAACTGTACTTCTCATGCTCCATCAGGAATGTGATGGTATTGCCGCTCTTACCGCAACCAAAACATTTATAAATTTCTTTCGCCGGCGAAACCGTAAAAGAGGGCGTTTTCTCACCATGAAAAGGGCACAAGCCGAGGTAGTTGGCGCCGCGTTTTTTCAGTTTGATAAATTCGCCAACAACATCAATGATGTCAATGCGATTGGTAATTTGTTGTATGGTTTGCGGCGTAATCATGTATGGTAGCTAAAGGTAGTGGAAATGGATGATGTCATTCGATATGTGGTATCCGATGTCAGATGTACGATGTGGCTTTGACCCTGTAAATTAGAAAATTTTTTGGGTACGTGATCCTATTTATGCTTGTGCCTCTTTCAGACGATGAAAGAGGGAATGTTTACGGCTTTTTCAGTTGTGTTACCGATACCGTTATGCCTTTGTTTTTTCTGATGAAATACAGGTTTTTATTCTCCAGGTAATCGGGCACAAGCGATGCCGTGTTTAAGACCGAAGGCTGTATAAAAAAATCATTACTGAAACGATAGGTTGTGTCGGAAACATGACCAGTAAATTCCACCCCGTAGTCATTGACAAGATGCGTATAATGATACATCGCTTCAAAACCTTTGTAGACCATATCGCTGGGGCGGGCAAAAAATTTGGCGCGGTAAGCTGTAGTTATTCTTTGTATGGTGCTGCTGGTATCGGCATAGTTGAAAGCTGTTGAGTAAACAATATCAATATTGCTATAGTTATTCCGATACAGTTTTTTCATGCCGTCCCAATTAGGCATTCCGATAAGTGTGGTTTTGTACGATGGGTTATCGCCCAGCACTTTCACAAGAGATAGCGCAAGGTCGTTGTTGAGCGAACCGCACACAATTACATTTTGCTTATTGCTATCGAGATAAGGGCTTACATTGTCCCAATCTACCTCATTGTTCAGCTCAAGTATTTTGTAGGGAAAATGATTTTTTACTAATGAATCATTGGCTTTAAAATCGCTGGCAATCCGGTTTTCAAGCGTTGTGTTTTTTGTAATGAACAACACTTTATTTGCGGGATATTTTTGCTGAACAAAACGGTAGATACCATTTACATGCGTTTTTAAAGTAGAGTTCAGCAACACGAAATAGGGATTTGCACTCAGCCCCGCATCGTTGGGATAAGTGACCGAAACAACCGGAATGTTATTAGAAAAAGAAAAGTCGGAAACCGCTTTCTGCTCCGGGCTTCCGGTAAGCGATGCCAGGATCAGCGAGAAGTTAAGCGCTTTCATACTCTGCAGGATGGAAGCCATATCAGTGTTCTTTTTTTTCGTGTCATAAATCCATACTTCGGCATTCAGATTTTCTTTGTTGAGAGAGTCAACTGCCAGCATCACACCATTATAAAAATCAAGCCCCGTAAGTAAGTACTGCGGCATATTGTTGTTGCCAAGGTTGTAGGTATAATCGGTAAACGCAGAGTCAAGATAAAGCGGGCAAAGCACCGCTATTTTTGTTTTTTTAGGCATTTGCAATGGCTGCGCAAAAGAACCGGATGTGTAAAGCAGAAAAAACACCAGAATAAATGTTGCTGATGGCTTGCAAAAATTTTTTATCATGTTCTGTTTACAGGATTTGAATTGACTATTCCCACTCAATGGTCGCCGGCGGCTTACTGCTGATGTCATACACCACGCGGTTGATACCTCTTACATTATTGATAATCTCATTTGACACATGTGCCAGGAACTCGTATGGAAGATGTGCCCAGTCAGCCGTCATACCATCCACTGATGAAACAGCCCGCAAGGCAACAGTATGCTCATACGTTCTTTCATCGCCCATTACGCCCACGCTTTTGATAGGTAGTAAAATAGTGCCTGCCTGCCATACTTTATCATACAAATCGTGCGACTTTAAGGCTTTGATATAAATGTCGTCCGCCTCCTGCAACAGTTTCACGCGGTCTTCGGTAATCTCACCCAAAATACGGATGGCTAAACCCGGACCGGGAAACGGATGCCGTTGAACCATGTCGTTCGGAATACCGAGTTCAAGCCCCACTTTCCTGACTTCATCTTTAAAAAGAGACCGCAATGGTTCTACTAAGTTTAAGTGCATTTTTTCAGGTAACCCGCCTACATTATGATGCGACTTAATGGTAACGGAAGGTCCATGAACACTTACGCTTTCAATCACATCCGGATAAATAGTGCCCTGACCGAGAAAGCGCGCTTCCGGCACTTTCGCCGCTTCTTCCTGAAACACATCAATGAACAATCTGCCGATGGTTTTACGTTTTAATTCAGGATCGGTTTTGCCCCTCAGTTCGTTATAGAACAATTGCCTTGCATTGATGCCGGTTACGTTCAAACCAATGGTTTCGTAAGTAGCCAGCACCTGTTCAAACTCATCTTTGCGAAGCACACCGTTGTCAACAAAAATACCATGCAGCCGGTCGCCGATGGCACGGCTGATGAGGGTTGCCGCCACCGTGCTGTCAACCCCGCCACTCAGCGCCATGATAACATGAGCATCACCAATTTGTTCCTGCAACTGCGCAATGGTTTCATGCACAAACGAAGCCGGCGTCCAATTTTGCGAGCAATGGCAAACATTCACCAGAAAGTTTTTCAGTATTTTTTTTCCTTCGGTAGAATGGTACACTTCCGGGTGAAACTGCAATCCAAATACGGGGCTTGTATCGTGCGTCTGGTAGCGAAAGGCAGCCACAGGAATATTATCTGTTGTGCCCGTGATTTCAAAGCCTTCCGGGAGTTGGCTGATTGAATCGCTGTGGCTCATCCATACCTGACTCATATCATCTACACCAAGCATCAGCTCGTCTTCCCGGCGAATGTGAAGTTTGGCGCGGCCGTATTCTCTTTTATTCGATTTATTGACTGCGCCACCATAAAGCTTGGCAGTAAGCTGCGCACCATAGCACAAGCCCAGCACCGGCAGGTCTTTAGTAATGGCAGCAATATCTACCACCGGCGCATGGGTATCATTCACGCTAAACGGAGAACCGCTGAGAATGATGCCTTTTAAAGACGGATCAACGCTGAATGGTTTGAGATAAGGAATGATTTCGCAGTACACATTAGCCTCGCGCACAGCACGGGCAATGAGCTGTGTGTACTGACTGCCAAAATCGAGGATCAGAATCTTTTCTGTCATTTGCTGCGAAGGTAGAAGGTATCGGGTAAGGAACAAGAATTCGGGAGATAAAGGAATTAAAGATTCAAAGGGCAAGGATTCATGTTGGAAAGTTCAATTCGTAACTAAGATAATACGAATAGAGGCGAAGATCGATAGGCTGCTTTCCTGATTGTTGAATCTTGTGTCTTACGCTTGTTTCTTCAAACATAAACCTTAACGCTTCTTTACACGAAAACCCTTCTCCTAAAAATTACATTTGCTATTGTATGAAACGTGTTGTTTTTGTAACTCTCGGCTGCTTGTTCATGTTTACTTTGCATGCACAATCTTTAACCGGCGTATGGCGTGGTTATTTTTATTCCGGCCTGGGTATGTTTCGTCAGCAATACAAATTCGAGGTGCAGTTTAACCAGTTAAAGAATAAAGCCCTGAAAGGCGTAACCTACTCTTATAATACCACTGCTTTTTATGGTAAAGCCGGGTTGAGAGGCATCTTTCAGAATGCCGCCAACTCGGTTATTATGAAAGAAGATACATTACTGGAAGTACGTGGCAGCGGCGGGCAAACCTGCCTGATGACCTGCTACCTGGATTATAATAAAGAAGGAAAAACAGAAACATTGCAGGGTAATTTTACCAGCGTGGTTTATGGCAGTGGCGCCGATTGCGGCAGCGGCACCGTATACCTGGAACGTGTAGAAAATTCCGACTTCACCAAAGAGGACTTTTTGCTAAAAAAGCCGGCTGCGCCACCAACGGTTAATAAACCGAAAACAACGCCTCCGCCAATAGTAAGAACAACGCCGCAGCATAGAGATAGCCTTGCCAAATCACCTAATAGGCAGGATGTTGTTTTGCCTCCGGTTTCAGATACTGTCGTAAAAAAACTAAAGCCTTCCCTGCCGGTTCCGCCTGCGTTAACAGAACGGAAAAATAATCTGGTTCGCACCATTACAACCAACTCGCCCGACATAAAAATTGACTTGTATGATAACGGTGAGATTGATGGAGATACCATCACGGTTTATCACAACAACAAACTGGTAGCTTATAAAAAACGATTGAGTGCAGCCGCCATTACTCTGCGCATCACCGCTTCACGGCAGGAGGCGCAACATGAGTTTGTGATGTATGCAGATAACTTGGGTAAAATTCCGCCCAATACGGCTTTGATGGTAATTACCACGGGTGGCAAACGGTACGAACTTTTTATTACCTCTACCAAAGAAAAAAATGCCAAGGTAATTGTTGACTATAACCCCGATGTTCAGTAAGTATGGCATGTTAATGTTGCCTGATACCAAACTGTAACGTGGTGTCGTTGCCAGATTTGAAGTTCCCGTCCAGCAACAAAGTATAATAGCCTGCTGCTGTAAGATTTCTGCCAATGAATTTTGCCAGTGTGTCATTTGTGGTGCTGTTACTCTTGAGTATGTAAAAATTGTAAGTACCTCTTTTAAAAGCAGTAAACGTGTTAATGGCGCTTGTAGGCGGCAGGCTATCATACGAACGGTTTTTCCAAATGGTTGTATGATTAGTACTGTCAGAGTAAGAATAAATATCTACCGCAGGCGCATCAGGCGAAAAATTGAAGAAGCGGAGATAGACAGAATCTCCGGGGTTGGCAAGATTATCCCGAACTAATAAAGATCTCAATGATGTTCTATTGGAGTCTATAAGAAATAAAGAATAGTAGTTGCCTGCGGTTATACTGAACGTAGCTTCATACGCTGGATTTAAAGTAGCTGTCTGCACGCGCAAACGGGTTTCTCCGGCGGCAACCTGGTTATAAAGCGTATAACTTCCAAAGGGTACACTGGTGGCTATGTTGGCATCATTTACAAAAAGATTCATTGCAGAAGTAGCAGGTGATAAAGCATAGATACTTACCAATGCGGAGGGTTGCGTATTGCCATCGGAAGAGTTTAACGAACAACCGGACAACAAAAAAACGCCGCCGCAAAAAAGAAAGCTGAAAAACCTTTTCATCATAATATTATGTTTGTATAAAGTTGAAGGTTGTTGCCGAGCGAATGATATTAACTCTTGTTCTATTTTTCTTTGTTTGAATTCCTTTGCAACAACTGAACAGAAGAGGATGTCCGGCAATAAAACGTTGCCTGTCTGTAAATATTATCCATTATGCCGCACGATGCTATCTCTGCTTTTGATATACTTAAAATAGGAGTTGGGCCTTCCAGCTCGCACACCTTAGGCCCCTGGCGGGCTGCGCAACTATTTATTGAAAGTATCAGGCGAAACTACAGTCTGAGTGAACTGGAATCAGTAAAAGTGTTGTTGTATGGTTCATTGGCCAAAACCGGCAAAGGGCATGGAACCGATCTTGCGGTGCAATTGGGTTTAATGGGAGAGGACCCGGTAACTACAGATATTGCTTTGTTGTTTGATAAAATAAAAGCGATAGCTGATAACAAAAGCATTAAAGCCGGTGGCGAAACTTTCGTTTCCTTTTTTCCTTCCGAAGACATTGTCTTCTTTATGGATGAAGTGCTGCCGTTTCATCCCAACGGTCTTTCTTTCCTGGCTTCTTTCAGCAACGGCGAAAGCATCAGCGAAACCTATTATTCCGTAGGCGGCGGCTTCGTAGTGCAGGAAGGTGCGAATGTTCATGCAGCTCAAAAAAAAATTGATCTTCCTTTTCCAATCAGTACTTCATCAGACCTGTTGTTCTGGTGCATGAAAACAGGCTTATCCATTTCAGATATTGTGTTGGAAAATGAAGCTGCCTGGCGACCTGAAACCGAGACGCGGCAGGGCTTGCAGACCATCTGGCACGTGATGAAACATTGCATGTACCGTGGCTGTCATACTTATGGAGAATTACCCGGTGGTTTACATGTAAGAAGGCGAGCTTTCGACCTGAACAGGAAACTGATAAAAGGTAAGCCATATGAGAGTATGAATGAATGGATGACTGTCATAAAAGACAGCGCACCGAGCTTTCAATCGGTGCTTGATTGGATCAGTTGTTTTGCCCTGGCTGTAAATGAAGAAAACGCCTCGTTCGGTCGGGTCGTTACTGCGCCTACAAATGGAGCAGCCGGTGTGATTCCAGCAGTGCTGATGTATTTTGTTTTGTTTTGCGATGGCAATAGTGAAGAGAAAATTAACCGCTTCCTGCTCACCGCTTCTGAAGTGGGAAGCATCTTTAAAAAAGGCGCTACGATATCGGCGGCAATGGGCGGCTGCCAGGCAGAGATCGGCGTTTCTTCTTCTATGGCGGCAGCGGCGCTAACGGAAAGCCTCGGCGGCACACAACGGCAGGCTTTGATGGCTGCGGAAATAGCTATGGAGCATCACCTCGGCATGACCTGCGACCCTGTGGCGGGGTTGGTTCAGGTGCCTTGCATTGAACGGAATACAATGGGCGCCATCAAAGCGATAACGGCTTCGCAACTGGCTTTGCAAAGCATGCCGGATTATGCCAAGGTATCGCTGGATGCGGTGGTGAATACGATGTGGGAAACAGCAAGAGACATGAATACAAAATATAAGGAAACGGCAGAAGGCGGGTTGGCACTTCAGTTACCGTTGGGTATGAAAGATTGCTGATGAATTCATTTAGCAGAATCACAAAATGACAATGCCATTGGTAAACGGCGATATCAAAATAAAAAATTTATAGCGAAAGAATGACCGCAGTTCGCAAACCAAAACAGCTGAGACCGATACAACTGATTGCCGTTATTTTTCTCACGGTTTCCGGTGGTCCTTATGGTTTAGAAACCCTTTTGGTGTATGCCGATAAACACGCTGCCTTGCTGTTGCTGTTTGTTACACCCATATTATGGGATGTTCCTGCTATCCTTACTGTTTTGGAACTGAACAGCATGATGCCGGTTGAGGGCGGCTATTATCAATGGGTGAAACGTGGTCTGGGCTTGCGCTGGGCATTTTATGAAGGCTGGTGGACGTGGCTGTACACATTCGCCGATTTAGCTATCTACCCGGTCCTATTCACCGAATACCTCTTGTTCTTCTTTCCTCAATCCGAAGCGTATAAACTTCCCATTGGTTTAGTAGTTATCTGGTCGAGCGCACTTTTAAACATCGTTGGTATTGTTCCGGTGGGAAAGGTAGCTACGGTATTGGGTGTGATTGTTATTGTACCGTTTCTTATCCTGATGGGCACGGCTTTTACATCGCCACATGTATCATTCACACTGGCATCGCCTTCCCTGCACGGTATGAGTTTGTCTGCCATTGGCATTTCCCTTTATACCATTATCTGGAATTTCATTGGCTGGGATAATGCCACCACTTACGCCGGCGAAGTAGAGAAGCCAATCCGCTCTTATATCATCACTAATATTGTTGTTTTTGTAGGCGTGCTTCTTATTTACGGGCTCACTGTTTTCACCGTTCAGCAATTGCCTATCAGCCCTCACGTGCTCGACCAGCAAGGCTTTCCGGCTGCCGGCGAAATATTAGGTGGTTACTGGCTCGGCGCGCTGTTATCAATCGGCGGGCTCGCCAGCGCTTTAGGCTTATTCTCATCCGTTCTTCTTTCCGTATCGCGTGTGCCAAAGGTGATGGCGGATGATAAACTATTGCCTCGCCAACTGGATGCCGCTCATCCGCGGTTTGGAACACCTTATGTATCCATTCTCATTTGCGCTTCAGTAGTGAGCCTAATGATTCTCTGGTCATTGCAGGATTTATTGATTATAGATGTAATGGTATATGGCGCAGGTCTTTCTATCGAATACATTACGTTGATTGCTCTTCGAAAAAATGAACCCAATGCACATCGCCCTTTTAAAATTCCTATGGGTTCTCTTGGGTTAAGTATCATGCTCATTATTCCGCTTATTATCTACTGCATTGCCGTTAGCGGGGCTTTGTCTAATGAAGAAGGAGCCACTTCAGCAACACCCGTTCTCTTTGCTGTTGGCGCTTTATGCTCTGCCGAAGTGGCCTGGCAAATTTTGCGATGGAGAAAGAAGTTCAAATCTGTTGAGCCATGAGATTTTCCAAACTTCTCCAGCAAAGCCTGTTGTGGCGGGGTTTGTATTTCATCACCCTTTTTGGTGTCAACCTCGTTTTGTCCAGAAGCCTGAAGGCGTCGGGCAGCGGCGGCGTTTTTTATATTGCCAACACGTTTACGTTTGTGCAGCTGGTGATGGGTTTAAGCTTGGAAAATGGCATCACTTTTTTTGGCGCCGGCAAAAGGATTGCTACTAACCATTTGTTCTGGTTCTGCCTGTTATGGACAGGTATTATTGCATTGCTTCTCCTGCTCTTAATACCATGTTTTCCTGTCCTCCTGCAGCCGCAGGAATATGCCGGCATACCTTGGCTGGCTTTCATTTTTATAATCGGCTTGTTGCTTATCGCATATGGGTCGAACCTGTTTTATATCAACGGAAATTTTTGGGTCTCCAATCTTATTTTATCTTGTTGCAATCTGGCGTTTATAGGTTTTGTGTTTTTACAAAACAAAGGCAGCCATGCAATCACGGAGGTAAATATAGAACAGTCCTATTTTTCTCTTTTCTTACTTCAGGGTTGGCTGATTGTTTTGGCTTATTTCTTTTTAAATAAAAGCTGGCAGGAAATTGCACTTCCTTCTTTCTTCGACATAAAAAAATTACTTCGTTATTCTTTATCTGTCCTCTTATTCAATGTGCTTTTATTTCTTGTTTACCGGGTCGATTACTATTTCGTGCGATATAGTCCCGTTTGTTCCGCAAACGATTTAGGTAATTATATCCAGGCCTCGAAGCTGGGACAAATGTTGCTCGTTGTGCCACAGATCATTGGCAGCGCTGTTTATCCGCAGGTATCTTCGGGCAAAGACCTTTCGCTCGTAAGCCGTATCATCACACTTCTTATTAAAGCATTTGCACTGTTGTTCCTCTTTGTTTTTCTTTTTGTTCTATTCATTGGTAAATGGCTGTTTCCCTTTCTTTTCGGCAATACTTTTCAACAGGTATATGTGCCGCTATTGTTATTGTTGCCGGGCATTTACAGCTTGGCTATCATTTCCTTTATTTCCAATTATTTTTCGGGGCAGGGTAATGTGAAAATCAGTCTGGCTGCGGCTTCGGTTGGTTTGGCGGTTGTGGCTACAGGCGATGCTCTGTTCGTGCCGCAATATGGCATACGTGCGGCTGCAATGGTAAGCAGTGTAGGGTATTGCGTCATGTTCTTGCCTTATCTCGTTCGCTTCAAAAAATCGTCAGCCTTGTCTTTGCATCAGTTCTTCCTTCCCAATCGCAATGATGTTGTTTTACTTGCCTCTTTGTGGAAGAAAAAAAAGATGTTGTAACTGTCCTTTTCTCTTTCCGGCAGCTATTAAGATGGTTCTTTCTGTTGTCATCGGTCAAATCCAATCATCTTTTATCAATCAATTCTTAAAATCATCCCGCCAATCTTCACTTTCGGCACTTTCCTTTATGTTTGCCCGTCTTTAAAAAAACTGCGCTTTACCATGAATTTTAAACGGGTCAACAACATTACAGGCTGGGTCGTGTGCCTTATTGCCTGCACGGTTTATATTTTAACAGCTGAAGCCGGCGGCAGCCTTTGGGATTGCGGCGAGTTTGTCAGCAGTTGCTTTAAAGTTCAGGTTCCGCATCCGCCCGGTGCTCCCTTGTTTGTGTTGCTGGGGCGTTTTTTTATTGTCCTTTTTGGCGATAACCCGATGACGGCTGCCAAGGCAGTAAACATCATGAGTGCATTAGCAAGTGGTTTTACCATCCTGTTTCTCTTTTGGAGCGTCACTCATTTTGCACGCCGCATTGTGCAGAAAGCAGGCGAAACCTTATCTAACTGGCAAATCATCAGCGTGATGGGCGCAGGTGTTGTTGGCGCGTTAGCTTATACTTTTTCAGACTCCTTCTGGTACAGTGCTGTGGAAGGTGAAGTGTATGCTTTGTCATCTCTTTTCACGGCGCTTGTTTTTTGGGCGATGCTGAAATGGGAGCATGAAGCTGACCAACCGGGCGCAGATCGTTGGATCGTGTTTATCTTTTTTATGATGGGGCTTTCCATTGGCGTTCACCTTTTGGGGTTGCTCACCATTCCCGCTATCGTGATGGTATATTACTTCAGAAAGCGGCCGACTTTCAATTACGCATTGATGCGTAAATATTTCATCCGTGTTCTCCTCATCGGTGGTGCGCTTGCTTTCATAGCTGCTTACCTTGCCGGCAGGGCAGAGAACAACTTGTTGGATTCCTATGCGCAAAATATTCAGCAGCAATATGGTGAGGATACCGTGCTGAACGATAATACCGTTCCGGGTCTCATGATCCTTGGGACTCTTATCGCCATAGGTCTTTTATATGGAATTGAAGCTTTAAAAAAGGATAGAAAAGAGTATTACGGCGGAGCTTATATCTTCTTCGTAATCGCCTGCGTTATTACGGGCGTGGTGCAGGTAGGTGTGATACAGATGTCAATAAAAGCTGCCGGTTATTTCGATATCTTCTTCGTGAATAATGTTGGTATGCCTTTCTTCTCCGGCTTTATTATCTTCTTCCTTCTAGTGGCAGTCGGTGTATGGGCAGGCTTACGCTTTGCCGCCAAGAAGGGCTGGGAGTATATGAGGCTTGGTTTGTGGTGTCTTACATTCATGCTCATCGGTTACAGCACTTACATCACCACTATGATCCGCAGTAATGCCGACCCGGCGGTGGATATGTTTAATGTGGACAATCCAATGAGCCTGGTGGGTTATTTAGGGAGAGACCAGTACGGCGATTTCCCCATCCTTTATGGGCAGAAATTTACAGCAGACATTGTTCAATATTTGGAAACTTCTACCAAATACCAGAAAGGCAAAGAAGGTGGTAAGGACAAGTACATAGAGTCGGGCAAAGACGGGCATTATGTATATCTTCCAAAAGATAAGATGGTATTTCCGCGCATGTGGGATGCGAGCAACGACCAGAACCATGCGGATTACTATGCGCTGTATGCCAATATCAACAAAATGAAAGACGGCACGTATGACCGTTCGCCCGATTTTGGCGATAATGTAAAATACTTTATCGGCTATCAGAACTACTTTATGTACCTGCGATACTTCCTCTGGAATTTTGCAGGAAAACAGGATGATCTCGAAGGCTTGTTCATTGGTAACAAGCGCGATGGCAACTGGATAACAGGCATTTCTTTTATAGACAATATGATTTATGGCGATCAAAGCAAACTGCCCGACAGCCTGAAGAATAACAAAGCGCACAATACACTGTTTGCATTGCCGCTGATATTGGGTCTAATCGGTATGTTCTATCATTTCAAGCGGCGTGGCGACGATGCTTTTATCACACTGCTCTTGTTCTTCTTCACCGGCTTTGCCATCGTTATCTATCTCAACCAGCCTGGCTTCCAGCCACGTGAGCGAGACTATGCGTATGTGGGTTCTTTTTATGCTTTCGCTATCTGGATTGGGCTCGGCGTGTTGCAGTTACAGGAATGGCTGGGTAAGAAAATCAACCAGAGTACGGCAGCTATTGCAGCTACTGTTATTTGTCTGTTAGCAGTACCTGTGCTGATGGCGCAGCAGGAATGGAATGACCACGACAGAAGCCACAAACAGATTGCGCGCGATGTGGCAAAAGATTACCTCGAAAGCTGTGCACCAAACGCCATTCTTTTTACGTTTGGTGATAACGATACATACCCGCTCTGGTATGCGCAGGAAGTGGAAGGCATTCGTCCCGATATTCGTGTGATTAATACAAGCCTGCTGGGTATTGACTGGTACATCAATCAATTCCGGTATAAGGTAAACCAGAGCAACCCGATTGATGTGATCTGGTCAGCTGACCAGATTGAAGGTCGCAAGAGAGACATTGCAGTTTATCGTGCTTCGCCGGGCTTTGCTGAGGATCAGTATACGGATTTATATAAAATGATGAAGGATTATACAGGCAATGATGCCAATGTAGATAATCGTGGCTATTTCATTTATCCTTCCAAAAAAGTTTCAATACCGGTAGATGCAGGTGTGGTAAGAAGCAACGGTACCGTGAACAAAAGCGACAGTATAGTGAACGCGGTGAATTTTGAAATACCGAAGAATGCCTTGTATAAAGGTGATCTGGCGATGTTGAACATTATCGCTGCCAACAAATGGCAACGTCCTATTTACTTTACAATGCCTTACGGCGAACTGGGTTTCGGCGATTACATCCGCCGCGATGGTTTAAGCTACCGCTTGGTGCCGGTGACCGATTCAAAAGTGAATACCGACTGGATGCTGGATAAAGTGATGAACAAATTCGGCTTCGGCAATGCAAACATCTTTGGTGTTTATTACGATGAAGAAAACCGCAGGCATCTGAATATCATTCGTCGTGCCGATGCCGAATTAGCATTAGACCTATCCAGTAAGAACAGGAAAGAAGATGCCCGCAAAGTGCTGGACAGAACGGACAATATGATGTTGCAAACCAACTTCCCTTATGGTATGGTTTCCCGCAACAATGAGCACAATCGTATTTCGCTGATGTTCCTCGAAGCCTGCTATCGCTCGGAAGACAAGGCTTTGGTGGCAAAAGTTTCAAAGAGTATCAGAACCGATTTGCAGCAGCAGGTAAAATATTACAACAGCCTTACCGGTCAGGATGCAGAAAACATGGCTTACGATCTTCAGCAGGCACAGAACCTGTTGCAGACAATGGACCAGATGGAGAAAGCTTACAATGGCAAGCAGCCCGCCGTTCCGGAAAGCGGAGCGATTGGTAACGACTCAGGGTTGATTAATGATCCGGGAGATGCTGGTGAATAAACCTGATTTTCTTTCCCGGAATAAAAACAAAAGCCTGAACAGGTGTTCAGGCTTTTGTTTTGGATGAGGGGTCGCAAATATAAAAGCTATTGAAGCTTGGTGAAAATCAATTGGTATCGAAGCAAGGGCAAAGTCCAACGTAAAATTTGAATAGTGTACGAATATGGTAAAGAGTATAAAGATCCAAACCAAATCATTTAAAGAACAAAAAAGAATCTAATGGACGCTCAGTTGCAAAGTCTGTTCAGTAAAAGCGTCATTGAGATAATTCGGAATAGTTTATCTTGAATACAATTTACTGAACGAACACAGTAAATTCATTGATTTGTAAAAAGCAAAACAGAGTTGGTAACCTTTAGAATTCGAACCGCGAATGTTGAGAATCACATCGTAACTTTTCAAAATCGGCTTGTAACTTTTCGAAAATGACCTGTAAGTTTCCGAAATCGGACTGTAACTTTTGATAATCGCGTTGTAACTTTTGGAAATCCACTTGTAACAACTGGAATTTCGCTTGTAACTATTGGAATTTCACTTGTAACTTTTGAATTTCTGGTCGTAAAAAGTGGAATTTGCCTCGTAAATTCAAAATAAACTTACTTCCTGTTGCCCGATACTGTGCTTCTAATTCTGGTAACGATTTAAGTTTAAGAGAGAGGCACGTCATTCCTTCCTCCACATCATGCAATTCATACTCATCACAAATCAGGTGTACCGAATCTGATTTTCAAACTGCGGCACCCATATCTTTTTAACTACATAAAAAAATCCCGTGTTACATACACGGGATTTTTTTATTAGACAACTACTGTTCTTATTTATAAGCAACAGTAGGAGCTTGAGAATTCACTTTATCTGGCTGTTGTAACTGGTATTCCTTTTTGGTTTCCGTTACAGCAGGTGATGATTTTGTACCCCATACTTGCGCCAGCGTTGGCGCCACTACTAACGATACAATTGACATCAGTTTAATCAGGATGTTCATCGAAGGTCCGGATGTATCTTTAAAGGGATCGCCAACCGTATCGCCGGTTATCGAAGCTTTATGAGGCTCCGATTTTTTGTAGTACATCTCGCCATTGATTTCAACCCCTTTTTCAAAACTCTTTTTCGCATTATCCCAGGCACCGCCGGCATTGTTCTGAAAAATACCCATCAATACACCGCTCACTGTAGCACCGGCAAGAAAACCACCCAAGGCTTCTGGCCCCAACAGGAAGCCAATCAAAAGGGGAGCAACAATGGTAATTGCACCGGGCAGCATCATTTTTTTAAGCGAGGCAGTGGTGGAGATAGCTACGCATTTATCATATTCCGGCTTTCCGGTTCCTTCCATAATGCCGGGAATCGTATGAAACTGGCGACGTACTTCCTGTACCATGGCCATCGCAGCTTCACCAACAGCGCGGATGGCAAGTGATGAGAAAATAAAAGGAATCATACCGCCTACAAACAAGGAAGCCAGTACACGCGCTTTATAGATATCAATACCGATCATCTCGTAGCCATTATGGTTGATAACACCTACATAAGCCGCAAAAAGAGCCAGCGCTGTTAAGGCTGCCGAAGCAATGGCAAAACCTTTACCGGTAGCTGCCGTGGTATTGCCAACCGCATCCAGAACATCAGTTCTTTCGCGCACTTCTTTTGGCAACTCGCTCATTTCGGCAATGCCGCCTGCATTATCGGCAATAGGTCCGAACGCATCAATGGCAAGCTGCATGGCAGTGGTCGCCATCATACCCGCAGCGGCTATTGCAACACCATATAAACCTGCAAATGCAAAAGAGCCATAGATGCCAGCCGCTAATACGAGAATCGGTAAAAAAGTAGATTCCATACCAACCGCCAAACCTCCAATGATATTGGTAGCATGCCCCGTGCCCGACTGACGGATAATACTCATTACCGGGCGCTTGCCCATGGCAGTGTAATATTCGGTAATCATACTCATCAAAGTTCCCACGGCAAGTCCCGTAAGAATGGCACCCAGAACGCCGCCGCGTGTAATGGCGGTTGCACCTTCTATTAATTGTGCAGGATTATTCTTTATGTAATCTCTCTGTAAGTAAACGGGAGCATCAGGCAAAATATAGTACACTAAAAAAGCCGAGGCAATCGCAGTCAGTATAATAGAACCCCAGTTGCCCATATTCAGCGCACGCTGAACCGGCGCGGTGCTGATGCCTGCACTGTCACTGATCTTCACGAACAAAGTGCCTACAATAGAAAAAAGAATACCGACACCCGCAATGGTCATCGGCAAGAGAATAGGAGCATAGCCACCGAAATTATCATTAGATACCGCTTCCTGACCGAGTACCATTGTTGCAAGCACCGTTGCTACATAAGAACCAAACAAATCTGCACCCATGCCTGCCACATCACCGACATTATCGCCTACATTATCGGCGATGGTTGCAGGGTTACGGGGATCATCTTCCGGTATATCTTTTTCCACTTTACCAACTAAGTCGGCACCCACATCGGCAGCTTTTGTGTAGATGCCTCCGCCAACACGCGCAAACAATGCAATGGATTCGGCACCCAGCGAAAAACCGGTCAGCACTTCTATGGTACGCACCATTTCTTCTGAGTTAGCCGCAGCATCGGGTGCAAAAAAATGTTTTAAAATAAGAAACAAACTACCCAAACCCAATACAGCGAGACCTGCTACGCCCAATCCCATTACGGAACCACCAGTGAAAGAAACAGACAAAGCTTTGGATAAGCTGGTCTTGGCAGCCTGTGCGGTTCTCACGTTTGCTTTCGTGGCAATGCGCATACCAATGAAGCCCGCCAGTGCACTACTTACCGCGCCAATGATAAAGGCGATGGCCATAGACCAGTGAGAGTTGGGATTACTTTGCGCCATAATGCCCAGCAGGATGGCAACTATAATTACAAAGTAGCTGAGTATCTTCCATTCCGCACGAAGAAAAGCCATTGCGCCCTCCGCTATGTAGGTGCTGATTTCGCGCATTTTATTGTCGCCTGCATCCTGTTTAGAAACCCAATTGAATTTTATAAACGTGTAAATTAAACCAATTGCACCCATAAGAGGTACAGCATAGAATAGCGAATTTTCCATACGCAAAAAATCTAGGACAAATAAGAATTTTATTAATGAATCCGACAAATATAGGCGTAAATTAATTTCTGCTTAAAAAGCTTTTCAATGGTATAAGTTCACCTAAAAAAACTCTACTTTCGTCTAAATCGAAGCTGGCACAATTATTTGTAGAATAGGTTTGCAACAGACAATAATTAATTGATTATAAATTTCTTTCCATAGGGGTATGGATTGTTTATGAAGGGTACAAAGGGGCTTATTCTTAGGCCCCTTTATTATTTTGTAGCTGTTTAAATGCAGCCCCAAATTTCCCCACTACATCCATTGGTAATAAGCTTTCATACGATTGATCCTCTAAACATAAATCGGCAGCCAGTCCATGAACATAAACACCAACCACCGCTGCCTCAAACGGCTCATATTTTTGTGCAATTAGTCCTGTTATCAAACCGGTAAGAATATCTCCCGAACCGCCGGTTGCCATTCCATTGTTACCAGAACTATTAAAATAATTTTTTTCTCCATCGGTAACCAATGTATAAGTTCCTTTCAACACAATAACCACTTTGTATTGCTTAGCCGCGGCGATGGCTTTCTCTGCCTTTGCGAAGTCACTTTCGGTTTCTCCGAACAGTCTCTCAAACTCTTTTGGATGCGGCGTTAGAACCGAACTTTCCGGCACCTCGCTAAACCATTCTCTGTTTTCAGATAGCAGGTTAAGCGCATCGGCATCTATTACTATCGGCTTTTTAAAATGTTTTAATAATGCATGAAGCAAATTGGCTGTGTCCTTTTCCTTTCCTAAACCCGGGCCGATTCCAATCACTGCATACGGCGATACATCCATTTCCTCATCGCGCTCTGTTACCATGGCTTCCGGCAAAGCTGTATGAAGGATTGGAAAATCGTTGGGCGGCACTGAGCAGGTAAGTAAACCCACGCCGGAGCGCAAGCAGGATGCTACACACATAACGGCTGCACCCATCTTGCCTTCATTCCCTGCCACCAGCAAGGCATGTCCATACGTGCCTTTGTGAGAGAATTTTTTTCTGGGTTGATAAAGAGAAGAAGCAAGCGAAAGATCGGTGAGATAATATTTGGTTTGAACCGTTTGCCCAAATGCTTTGCTTAACCCGATAGGCAGCACATACACCTCGCCAAAATAAGAAGCGTTCTCCGGCATGAGAAAGCAGAGTTTCAGTGTCTCAAAAGTTAAAGTAGCTGTCGCATTGATAATTGTATTGCCTTTAGATGAAGTATCAGTAAATAAACCGGCCGGCACGTCAATTGAAATGACTTTCGTGTTAGACTCATTAATATACCGGATGAGCAATTCGTACAAGCCTTCTAATTTTCGATTCAACCCAAAACCAAAAAGCGCTTCAACTATAAGGCTATCATTGTTAATAACAGAAAAATCTTTTTCGGTTTTGAGGAAAGTGATATTCACATCTGTTTGCTGCAACCTATCAAGATTGGCTTCAAAATCTTTACTCCTTTTTTCATCCCAATCTGCCATATATACTTCTACGGGATAACCTTGCTGGTACAGTAGTCTTGCAATAGCCACTCCATCGCCGCCATTGTTGCCTTTTCTGCAAACGACACATATTTTCTGTTGAGGCAAATAACGCTCAGCTATCCAATCGGTGCATTGGATGGCGGCGCGTTCCATTAACTGAAGAGAAGATATTTGTTGTTCTTCCAAGGTGGCTTTGTCCCAGGCACGCAGTTGTTGTACGTCAGGTAAAATCATGTCAGGCGATTTGTTAGTAAGATCATTTAACCCGACAATATTTATGCTATGTCATGGCTTAGTTTCATTATAAGCTTTATTCTTTGCTTCCGCCGAAGCTGCGCCAGGCAAAAATGGTGCTGAGGATAAGAAGAATGGCGCCGAGTATAAAGGGTGCACCTGCAAACTGAACGGGTGCACTTTCATTAGTGAAGTAATAAAACAGCGAAGTCATCAAAACAGGTCCTACAATAGAAGTGGCGCTCATTAGGCTGGTTAGTGCGCCTTGTAGCTCTCCTTGCTCGCTGGGTGGGACACGACCGGAAATGGTGGATTGCAATGCCGGACCTGCAATACCTCCCAAACAGTATGGAATGCAGAATACAAACATCATCCAGGACTGTGAGGCAAATGCAAACAACGACATTCCCACAGCATACAAACACAAGCCTATATAAATACTTTTTTCATTACCCAGTTTGGGATTGATATAACGGATCAATACACCTTGCACAAGACCTGTAATAACGCCAACGACTCCAAGTGAGTAACCGATCATATCAGGATCCCAATTGAATTTATAAGTAGTGAAAAAGCCCCAGTTGCTTTGTACTGCATGACCGGCGATATAGATTAAAACCAGTGATGTAATCAAGCCGCTCAGCGATGTGTAACGGGTTAATAAACGGAAAGAACCAATGGGGTTAGCACGCTTCCACTGAAACGGGCGGCGGTGCTGCTGATCTAATGATTCGGGTAGAATGAAATAGCCATACAGCCAGTTAAGCATACACAACACAGCGGCTGCATAGAAGGGAAAGCGCGGACCAAAGCGCCCTAATAAACCGCCGATAACAGGACCAATAATGAAGCCCATACCAAAAGCAGCGCCGATCATCCCGAAGTTTTTGGTGCGATCTTTATCACTGCTGATATCGGCTATGTAGGCAGAAGCCGTAGTGAACGAAGCGCCTGTAATACCCGAAATACAGCGACCTACGAACAGCCAGAAAATAGACGGTGCGAAGGAAAGAAACAGGTAATCTATAGAAAAGCCAAACAAGGAAAAAAGAAGTACCGGTCGCCTGCCGTATTTATCGCTCAGGTTGCCAAGCACAGGTGCAAACAGAAGCTGCATCACCGCATAACACATATTCAGCCATCCGCCATAGCGTGCGGCATCGCTTACGTTGCCATGTATCAGTTCTCCAATCAGTTTCGGCATCACCGGAATGATAATACCCCAACCGGTAACATCAATTAATAAAGTAATGAAGATAAAGCCGAGAGCTGCCTGCTTGTTTTGTTTCAGCATAAAAGATAAAGTGAGTTCGGTAACGCGGTTTGTAACGGGAAAGAAAGGTCTTGTGCCTATGGTTAACAAGGCTGAACGGCTGCAAGTATAGACTGTATTTTCCTATTTTCGCAGCTTCAAAAATAATTACCTGATGGCAAGAGCGAAAAAGGACCCGCAGTTACCGCAGAACCCAGAACCGGACAATAAAGCACCGATTGAAAAAAAGAAATCAACCCCCGCAAAGAAGGTAACGAAGCAGGAAGCGGCGCCGGAAGAAGCTCAGCCTTCTGCCCAACGCAAAAGCCTTAAAGCTACTTTGTCCCATGATCAGCAGCCACCGGCAAAAGAGAAAAAAAAGCCGGCAAAAAAAGCATCCTCTCCTTTGACAAATGAAGAAAACGCTTTACCCCAAACAGATGAAAACAAAACCGGTGATATACCGAAGCCAGTTAAAAAAACAGTGAAGCGTAAATCGGCGCTGAAGAAAGAACTCACACAGGATAATGAATTTGCGCAGGAATCAATCACCATCGGAGAAGCTACGCCAGAAGTAATTGAACATATAGAACCCGTAACAGTAGCCGAAGAAAAAAACGAGGCGCTGGTGCACAGGTTAACTCATCATCATACAGAACCTTTGAATGAAGAAGTGGCAGTAGCCAGCGAAGTGATAAAAGAAGCAGTGGAAGAAGGCAAGTTTAAGATTAATTTCATTGTGAATTATTATACCAAACCCGGTCAAACCTTATACATCACAGCTCATCATCCCTTGTTTGGTAATGGCGATGCCGACTCAGCCTTGCCCATGCAGTTCTTAGATGATCAACATTGGAAAGCGGAACTGTTGGTCAATGAAAACGAGCTGGTGAGTGACATCACTTATAATTATTTATTGAAGGAGGAAGACGGAAGTTTAGTGTATGATAGCGGCAAAGAAAAAAAGCTTACGCCATCGCAGTATAGGAGCCACAACATCACGCTGATTGATGCCTGGGATTTTGCAGGCTTTTACGACAACGCTTTCTTTACCGAGCCATTTAAAAATGTCCTGTTTAAAAATATTATTGCCACGCCCGGTACCGGAGAGCCAGAAATCTATACGCATAGTTTTAAAATAAAAGCTCCTCTATTATCGCAGGGACAGGTGGTTTGCATTACCGGCAGTTCTCCATCGCTCAAAAACTGGAACACCGAAGAACCGTTATCGCTTACCAAAAAAGAAGGGGAAGATAGTTGGCAGATAAAGGTAAACGTGTTGCCGGGCGAATTGCCATTGAGTTATAAATACGGCGTTTACGACGCTGATAAAAAACGCTTGGTTCAATTAGAAAACGGAGGCAACCGTATACTGACTGAAGCTTTTGAAAAAGACAGTGAAACCATCGTGAATGATGGATTCATCCGTACCGCAGACGACTCGTGGAAAGGCGCCGGCGTGGCTATACCAGTGTTCAGTTTACGCAGCGAAAACAGCTATGGCTGCGGCGAATTTGCCGACATAAAAAAAATGGTAGACTGGGGCAAATCGGTTGGGTTAAAGCTGATTCAATTGTTGCCGGTAAATGATACAACTTCAACCAAAACTTGGAAAGACTCTTACCCTTATGCAGCCATTTCCGCATTTGCTTTACATGCCATGTACCTGAATGCAGAAGCAATGGTGAAAAAAGAAAATCAGCACCTGCTTGACCAATATAAAGAAGAAGCCCAACGGCTGAATGCCTTGCCAGACCTGGATTATGAAGCAGTGAACGACATTAAATGGAAAATTATTCACGATATATATCCTTTGCAGGGAGAAGAGACTTTAGCATCAGAAGATTACAAATTTTTCTTTGAAGATAACAAGCATTGGCTGGTTCCGTATGCCGCTTTTTGTGTGCTTCGCGATACGTACAGTACTGCCGATTTTAACCAGTGGAAGAATTATAAGAATTTTGATGCGGAGAAGATAGAAGCTTTCCTGCAATTGCCTGAGCAAAGCGACAAAGCGGGCATGTATTACTTCGTTCAATATCATCTTCACCTGCAATTAAAAGAGGCGGCAGAATATGCGCATGCCAATGGTATTGTTATAAAAGGCGACATTCCTATTGGCATTGCCCGAAACAGTGCCGATGCTTGGCAGCAGCCCAAGCTTTTCCATATAGATATGCAGGCTGGCGCGCCACCTGATCCGTTTGCTGTGAAAGGACAAAACTGGGGCTTTCCTACCTATAATTGGCCGAAGATGAAAGAGGATGGCTTTGCCTGGTGGAAACAAAGATTCACGCAAATGAGCCATTATTTCGATGCGTTCCGCATTGACCATATTCTCGGCTTCTTCCGCATCTGGAGTATCCCGGTTGATTCAGTAGAAGGCATTATGGGTCATTTCGTGCCTGCCATCCCGGTTCATGTAGATGAGTTTGGACAATGGAATACGTATTTTGATTTTGACCGCTATACAAAACCCTTTATCAACGACGAAATTCTGACTGATTTTTTTGGGGAGCAGCAGGGCTATGTGAAAGATACGTTTATAAACCGAAACGAAGACGGGACTTACAGCCTAAAGCCTGATTTTGCAACGCAAAAAAGAGTGGAAACCTGGTTTGCTATACACGAGCAGAATGAACATAATGACTGGCTGAAGCAAACGTTGTTCGATATTATCAGCAACGTCATTCTTTTTGAAGAAAAAGGCTCTGAAGGCAAACAATTTCATTTCCGTTTCGGAATGGAAAAAACAACTTCTTATCAATACCTCGACAACTATACCAAGAAGCAGTTATACTTTCTTTCTCTCAACTACTTCTACGAACGCCAGGACGAATCCTGGCGGCAGGAAGCGTTACAAAAGCTGCCTGCTTTGAAAGCAGAAACTGATATGCTGATCTGCGGTGAAGATTTGGGCTTGGTGCCAACATCAGTTCCCCGCGTGATGCAGGATTTGGGCTTGCTTAGCCTCGAAGTGCAACGTATGCCGAAGGATGAAAAGGCTACATTCACCAACCTGTCAGCAGCACCTTACCTCAGTGTGGTAACGCCTTCCACACATGACATGAGCACTATCCGCGGGTGGTGGGAAGAGGACCGCAGCCTCATTCAAAATTTTTACAATAATCAACTGGGTCAATGGGGCGAAGCATCGGTGTATTGTGAGCCATGGATTAATAAGCAAATTGTAGAACAACATCTGTATTCACCTGCGATGTGGAGTATTTTTCAATTGCAGGATTTGCTGGGTATTGATGGCAACGTGCGCCGGTCAAATCCGGCTGAAGAGCGCATTAATGTGCCCGCAATACCCAACTATTACTGGAAATACCGGCTTCATCTGACGTTGGAAGATTTAATGATGGAAAGTGACTTTAACGATGAGTTGAAAGAGATGATTGCAAGAAGCGGAAGATAGACTCCGTTCGTTTCCTAAACGATTCAAGTAAAACAGCCCTGTTTATAATGGGGCTGTTTTTATTTAACAAAAGACTGCCACTCCTGTCAAAAAAGGAATCGTGCATGAGGTCTTTTTTGCTATATTTTTGTACCTGAAATTTTTGCTGTAGCACATGAAAAAATCTCACATCGCTGCGCTCCTCCTCATTGCCATTACCATTGGTGTTTTAATCAGTATGATCTCCGACGTTACCGGTTACGAAACCATCGCTTCTGCCAAGCAGAAAGCAGGTAAAACCGTTACGGTAATAGCGAAGCTGGATAAGACAACTGTTCAATATGATCCTGCTAAAAATCCTAACTATCTTACGTTTGAAGCTACCGATACGCTTGGTGAAAGAATGAAGGTGGCTTATTACTATGAGAAACCTTACGACATGGAAAAAAGTGAGCGCGTGGTATTGAAAGGCAAGATGGAAGATGGCATTTTTCAAATACATGATCAGAAAGGAATATTGATCAAATGTCCCTCGAAATACAAGGACGATCCTAACGCTGCCAAGCAAAGCCTCAGCCAGCAGGCAATGAATTAAAACTATTCTATCAGGATGAATTATATCGGTGAACACCTTTTGCCCGGACAATTAGGGCACTTCTTTGCCGTGCTTGCATTGGCGGCTTCGCTTGTAGCAACACTGGCTTTTTACTTCACCCAAAAAGCAAAAGAGGTACCGCAGCAAAAAAGCTGGCTCAATATTGCCCATGCTGCTTTTTTGCTTGAAACAGTTTCGGTCATTGCTGTCATCGGTTGCATTTATTACATTCTGTCGCATCATCTTTTCGAATATAAATATGCCTGGGAGCACAGCGATAAAACGCTACAGCTACAATATGTGTTTAGCTGCTTGTGGGAAGGGCAGGAGGGAAGTTTTCTCTTGTGGACGTTCTGGCATTGTGTGCTGGGCTGGCTCATTATCTGGCGCAATAAAAAATGGGAAGCGCCAGTAATGACGGTAATCTCATTCGCTCAGTTTTGCTTGGCTACTATGCTGCTTGGCATTTATATTTTTAATGTGAAAGTGGGCAACAGTCCTTTTGTATTGCTGCGCAATGAAGGCTTGCTGGACAATGCTCCCTTCTTTAAAGACATCAACACCGGCGCTATCCGCGCCGATTATCTTTCTGTGCTGAAAGATGGCTCGGGCTTAAATGCTTTGCTTCAGAATTATTGGATGGTCATTCATCCGCCCATTCTGTTTTTGGGCTTTGCTTCTACCATCGTTCCCTTTGCATTTGCTTACGGAGGCTTAACTACCAAAGACACAAGTTGGGTGAAGGCATCCATGCCCTGGGCTTTGTTTTCGATGGCGGTGTTAGGAACCGGTATTATGATGGGTGCTGCTTGGGCGTATGAAAGTCTCACATTTGGCGGCTACTGGGCCTGGGATCCGGTTGAAAACGCCTCGCTTGTGCCGTGGTTAGTGCTTGTGGCTGGCGTGCATACGGCGCTTATTTTCCGGCACAGCGGTTATTCTTTAAAGAGCACGTTTCTTTTTTATACTCTTTCCTTTCTGCTGGTTTTATATTCCACTTTCCTTACGCGTAGTGGTATCCTCGGCGATACTTCCGTTCATGCATTTACCAGCGCTGGCATGAACCAGCAGTTGCTGCTTTTTTTAAGTGTGTTTGTATGGTTGCCCTCTTTTGTTCAGGCGAAGAAATGGGGAAGAATAATTATCGCTGCGTTAGTAGCTGTGATACTTACGCTGTCACTTTTCCTGAGTGAAAATATAGTTGCCGGTATCTGGTTGTTTTCTTTGTTAGGATTTGTGGTTGCTTTCGGTATACAACTCAATATGGATGCTTCTATTCCATCCATACCAAAAGAAGAAAACACTTACAGCCGCGAATTCTGGATGTTTATCGGCTCACTGGTTTTCTTTTTGTCAGCAGTTTTAATCATCAGTCAAACTTCGTTGCCGGTTGTTAATAAAGTCTTCAATAAAAAGCTGGCAGAATCAGAAGATGCTGAATTCTCTTACAACCGCATTCAGGTTTTCATTGCTATTATTATCGGGTTGCTAACGGCAGTTATTCAGTATCTGAAATATAAAAACACACAGCGACAATTCTTTACCAAAAAAATTATAGTGCCAACGGTGATCGCGCTTGTTATCAGTGTGCTGATCAGTCTGTTTGGCAATATAGATTTTGAAAAGAAAGGCGTTGGTTTTCTCGGCGCGATACACGTGGCCATTTTTGCTGCTGTCTATTCAATCGTTGCCAATGCAAGCTATATCTGGCTTGGCTTTTCGGGCAAGATAAAAAAAGCCGGTGCTGCCATCGCTCATGTTGGTTTCGGGCTGGTTCTGTTAGGCATTTTAATCTCTTCCAGCAAAAAGGAAATCCTGAGCTGGAATACAACCGGCATATCTACTTTACCGGATACTGATGAAAGTAATAAAATTGTAGGGAAGCCAGCCGAAAACAGCACGCTGTTTAGAGGGGTAGCTACGGATATGGGTAAGTACACTGTTACTTATACGCGCGATACCATTAACGATAGCAATCACAAAAAATATTTCGAGGTCAACTTTAAGAGTAAAACGGGCGAGGAGAATTTCAATGTTTACCCCGATGTAATGCACAATACCAAAGGACAGGAAGGTTTTGCGCCCAACCCTGATTCGAAGCATTACCTGAACAAAGACATCTTTGTATATGTCACTTCGTGGATAGACGACAGCAAAGAGGATACTTCTACTTTTAGGACCATTACGCTAAAGCAAGGTGATACGACTTTTTACTCCAATGGCATCATCATCTTTAATAAAGTTGAGGTGAACAAACCTGATGTGAAAGGCGTACAGGTTGGCGAGAACAGTATGGTGCTTGACCTTCAGGTGATTGGCAAAAACGGCAGCCGCTACGGTGTGTATCCTGGTGTTGCCATTGAAGGCGACAGTAGTATGCGTACGCTGCCGGATACAGTGGTGGCGCAGAACTTAGTGGTTCGGTTCAACCGTATCGCCGATGCGAAGAATGGAGTGTTTGAAATCGGGTTAAAAGAAAGCAGCGAGCTATCAAGTTTACTTACCTTAAAAGTGATTCTGTTTCCCTTTATTAATATCCTTTGGATTGGTGTTCTTGTAATGGTAATTGGAACTCTGTTGAGCGTTGCCAAATATGTAGGTAAACGTTCAGATAACAAGGTTCAAGTGACCACTAATCAGAATAGAAAAAGGCAGGGAATAAAAGCATAAGAATTTAGTGTATTTTGTTGCCTCAAAACACAATCCGTGCTTACCGAACGGCTGCTGCAATTCATCTGGCAATTTCAATACTTTAATAAGCAATCTTTATTTACCAGTGCCGGCGAGCGCCTGCAAATCCTTCATCCCGGAAGTTATAATACACATCAGGGCCCCGACTTTTTAGGGGCAAAAATCAAGCTTGAAGATACCATTTGGGCAGGGAATATCGAGCTTCATATGCAAGCTTCTGATTGGCTTAACCATAAGCACAATGAGGATGCGATGTATGAAAATGTAATTCTTCATGTGGTTTGGAATGAAGACAAGCTAATTGGAGACAAAAGCGGAAACCCATTGCCAACTTTAATTATAGCGCCTCTTGTTTCAAAACCAATGCTGGAACACTATGAAAAGCTGATGCACTCACAAGGCTTTGTACCTTGTCAACCTTATCTGCCGGTTCTTTCTCCTCTCGGCTGGCAAAGCTGGCAGGAGCGCTTGCTTATCGAACGGCTTCAAAAGCGTGCGGCTATTATCTTTCAACAGTTAGAAAAAACGGGCAATCACTGGGAAGAGGTCTTCTGGCGAATGCTGGCGCGTAACTTTGGAATGCCGGTAAATGCAGATGCTTTCAAAAGCATGGCGCAAACTATCCCGGTATCACTTCTTGCCAAACATAAAAACGGAATTCAGCAATTAGAAGGGTTGTTATTAGGACAAGCGGGTTTGCTGGGAGAAGAGACAAATGATAATTATGTTTTGTTGCTCAAACGCGAATATCATTTTTTGCAGAGTAAATACAAGCTTGTTCCCGCTGCTATAGCTCCTGTTTTTTTACGGATGCGACCCGCTAACTTTCCCACCATTCGCTTGGCGCAGTTAGCAATGTTAGTCCATCAATCCGAACACCTTTTATCGAAAATATTAGAAGCAGAAAAGGTTACTGATATCATGCAATTTTTAAACGTCACAGCAAATGATTTCTGGCATTATCATTATCAATTGCACACAAAAAGCGATTATAAACCCAAAGTGCTGGGAGAAGGAATGGCAGAAAATATCTTAATTAATACTATCATTCCTGTGGTGTTTGCTTACGGGCTTTATCACAATAATCAGATGTATAAAGACAAAGCAATAGAATGGCTATCTCAAATAAAAGGTGAGAAAAATAATGTTATCAAAAGCTGGCAATCATTAGGCGTAACAGCAGAAACCGCACTGCAAACACAAGGTTTGCTGGAATTAAAAAAGCACTATTGCGATGAGAGAAAATGTCTGGATTGCGCAGTTGGAAATAAGATTTTAAAGCAACCGGTTTGACGTACGATGTTAGATGTCGGATGTAAGATGTGCAATGTGATAACGCATCTAGTGAGTCCTCATTTCCATTTTTTTGCAGGACGTTTCAATAAAGCAGGTGCAAATACAATGTAGTAAATAAACATCCAGGCATCTAATAAAAAGAAATAAGGGAACAAGTCGGCTTCGTTCATTTTCGTCATCGTTTTTTTCCAGGTAAAAGCGACCAGCAACAGTCGCGTTGCGAAAATGATGAGTGAAATCCACCAGCTAAAAAAGAATATAGACAGAATGGTAAGCGGATAAATTAAAAAACTGGAGAACGAGAATAAACCCAGCAGTAATTTATACTTGGTTTGATAATATTTCGCAGTCGTATAATGTCTTCCTTTTTGCCTGAACCACTCGCTCCACGTAGCTTTCGGTTCGCTGAGTGTATGCGCATCAGCATCAAGAATAATAGCCGTATTGTTTTTGTTCGCTACTTTATTTACAAACAAATCATCATCGCCGCCGGGGATATGATTAATAAAAGAAAAGCCTTTGTTGTTTAAAAACAAACTGCGTTTATAGCTGAGGTTTCGGCCTACACCCATGTATGGATAACCGGCTAATGCAAACGAGAAATATTGCAAAGCGGTTTGGAAAGTTTCGAAGCGGATAAGCTTGTTCAGCAAGCCTGTTTTCTTTTTATAAGCTCCGTAACCCAGCACAATTTCGATGCCCGGCGAATAAGCTTCCTGCATCTTCTGCATCCAGAATTCGCTGGCGGGAACACAATCTGCATCAGTAAGCAACAGCACTTCATGCTTTGTGCTTTTAATGCCAATGGACAGCGGAAATTTCTTACCCGGTATCATTAGAGCTTCCTGCGTAAGCGGGATGATAACGAGGTCTTTAAATGTCTTTTTAAATTCCTCTAACACATACTTGGTTTCGTCTTCCGAATTGTCGTTTACTACAATTACTTCGTGCGTTGTTTTGTACTGCTGTAGCAGCACACCGGGAAGATTGGTAGCTAAGTTTTGCGCTTCATCTCGTGCGCAGATCACTACAGAAACAGGATACTCCTGTGAAGCCTGTTTAACCGGAGGTTTATACACCACCAGCCGCAAAAAATAAAATAGGTAGTAAAACAATTGTATAGCAATCACTACACAAAAAGCGCAGAATATGATGAGAGCCGGTAAGGATGTGTTCATGGAAAGCAGTAGTAAAATAAAGAGGGCAAATTAAGAAACCTTATGAATATGAATCCACATCATTCTCCTCTTTTGCAGTTGGTTCATTGTCCGGTAAAGTTGACACCAGATCGCCCTCGCCATTTACAGAAAGTGATTCTATGTCGTTTTTTTCTTCATTTACAGCCGTTGGTTCAACCGGTTCTTCCGCCAGCACTTCCTTTATTTTAGGCAAATCGTTCACGCTGTTGATGCCGAAATAATCCATGAATGTGCGCGAAGTGATGTATAGCAAAGGTTTTCCGGGCATGTCTTCGCTTCTGCCTGAAATAACAATCAGTTCTTTTTCCAGCAGCTTTTGTATGCTATAATCGCTGTTCACACCGCGGATGCTTTCTATCTCGCCTTTGGTAACAGGTTGTTTATAAGCGATGATGGAGAGTGTTTCCATCGCAGCCGTAGATAAGCGCTTCAAAAACTTTTCGCCATTCAATTGTGCAATCGTTTTATGGTAGGCTGGCTTGGATAGAAATTGCCAGCCACCGCCGGTTTGTTGTATCGCAAAAGGGAACTCGGGGGATGCATATTTGGTTTCAATGATTGTAATCATTTCTTCCACCTGCGCTTCCGTAAATACTTGTTCCAGAAAACCTAATGCATTGTTGGTAAGCTCGGTAAGTTCCGTAATGGGCAACGGTCGGTCGGAGGCAAAAATAAGCGCCTCAATGTGAAGCGCTATATCTGTAAATTCCATGATAAAATTACGATTGAGATTAACCCTGCAAAGCCGCAGCGCCGCTTACAATTTCAGTAAGCTCTGTGGTGATGGCAGCCTGGCGTGCCCGGTTGTAAGAGATCTTCAGACTGCGCAGCAATTCATTGGCATTATCGCTGGCTTTATCCATTGCCGTCATTCGTGCGCCATGCTCGCTGGCGTTGGCATCCAGAACAGCTTTGTAAAGTTGAGTATTCAAAATTTTTGGCATCAGCTCGGCAATCAGTGCTTCCTTGCTGGGTTCAAAAATGAAGTCGGCTTTTTTAGCACCTTCTTTTTCTACCACCTTTGGTATAGGCAAAAAAGGTTCGACTTTAAAAATCTGCGAGGCGGCATTCTGAAACTGGCTGTATACAAGTTCCACGGCATCAAACTCTCCGTTTTCGAAAGCTTTCATTGCGGCGTAAGAAGCTTTCTGTACGTTCTCAAAATTGAGGTTCAGAAAAATATCTTTGTAATCGGCATTGGTTTTATAACCGGATTTTGATAATGATTCATAGCCTTTTTTGCCGATGTTCCAAATGGTAACATTGCTTTTGGCATATTGCGCCGGATATTTTTCTGCAATGGCAGCTTTGGCAGCTTTAATGATGTTGGAATTATAAGCGCCGGCAAGTCCGCGGTCGCTTGTAATAACAATCAGCAACACCTTTTCAACCGGACGTTCTGTTGCGAGTTTCAGATTGATTTCGCTGCTATCTATATTACTTATAATATTGCTCAGCATTTCCTGCAGCTTTTGCGCATAGGGGCGCATCTGCATAATATGATCCTGCGCGCGGCGCAGTTTGGCAGCGCTCACCATCTTCATGGCTTTTGTAATCTGCTGCGTGCTTTGTACGGATTTAATACGGTTGCGAACTTCTTTTAACTGACCCGCCATTCTTTATTTTTTTCGCTGCGAAAATAGGGAATTAAAGGCGTAAGACGAAGGGGAAACGTACAACAGAACCGGACTTGGCGTAAGATAAGGAGTGATAGCCGGCTTACGTTGTTACTCATACTTTGTTTATTGTTTTTTTCTTCAGGCTTTAACCTTTTCCTTTTATGGAATTGAATCATTCTCTGCATCCTCACAAATGTTTAATTCTTACTCCATTGTGATGAATAAATCTAACAATCTGTTTTCATTTTCCTATTATTGCTTTTTCATTTGCCTTAGTAAATTGCAGTGCATTAGTCAACAGTTTCATTTCAAAGCGAGCAACGTGTTAAACGATTATAAAGAACGGCAACGAAGAAGCGCAGCCGTGGCGCGAACCATCTACAATATAAGCTTCGGCGTAATTGTACTTGTGGTTGGTTTAATAATGATTTTTCTGGATAAAATTAATAATGAGACACTGAATGAGTATCTCGGTTATTTAGAGCCGTTGCTGCGCTATATGTTTGGCGGCTTGTGCCTTATCTACGGAATTTTCCGGTTGTACCGTGGTCTTAAAAAAGATTTCTAATGAAGCTTGCATCCGCCTGTTATTTGTTTGCGTTCGCTTGGCTCTTATTTTGTTTTTCGTGTAAAAACAAAAAGGCAACTGCGCATTACGATTCGCCTCAGCAGGGCACGATACACATCAGCGTGGATGAATCTTTTAAACCCGTTATCAGCGAAGAAATCGAAGTGTACCAATCTTCTTACCCGGATGCGCACATCCTGGCAGAATATAAATCGGAAGCGGAATGTTTTAAAGATTTACAGAACGATAGTGTGAGAATGATCATCACCGCAAAAGGTTTTACTGATGTACAGGGAAAAGATTTGGAGAAAGCCTGGGGCTATCGGCCAAACTGGGATGTCATTGCTTACGATGCAGTAGCCGTTATCATTAATAAAGACGCAAAAGATTCAGTATTCACTATAAAAAAACTACAGCGGATGCTTGGCGACAGCGCTTCAAAAGCAGACGTAGCAGTAGATGGCAACCACGCTACCAGCACAGTAAGGTATCTGCAGGACACCGTATTGAAAGGAAAGCCGTTTGCGGCGAATGTGAAAGCCGCTTCCGGCAGCAAAGCAGTGATAGATTATGTATCGAACAACCCGGATGCAGTGGGCTTTGTAGGTTCGGCCTGGGTTGGCAACGAAGACGATCCTGAACAGAAAAATGCATTGAAAAAAATAAAGATGGCATTGATAGAATGCAGAAGTTGCGGTGAGGGTTATTTTGCAAAACCATCGCAGCAAACCATCGTTGATGGGCAGTATCCGATGGTACGGCCTTTGTACTACATTATTAAGGAAAGTAATACAGGTCTTGGTACAGGTTTTGTCAACTTCCTGTCCCTCGAAAGAGGGCAATTAATATTCAGGAGGTCTTACATTGTGCCGGGCAAAATGGACTTTAGTATTCGTAAAAGCGATTTTTAAAACGGAGTCAGCAATTAATAACTATTATAAAAAAACAAACATGAAGAAAACAATCTTATCTGTTGCATGTATTGTTCTGGCTGCTGCTTTTGTAAAAGCACAATCGGTAGATGACGGCATCAAGTTTCTCTACTACGGCAAAAACAAAAGTGCAAAGGATGCTTTCCAGCAGACGGTGAACAAGAACCCGAAAGATGGTCGCGCCATCTACTGGCTGGGGCAGGCGATGCTGGCAGACCAGGACGTGAATGGTGCAAAAACAGCGTATCAAAATGCTTTGAACAGCGGCGTAAACGATGCTTACATTTTGGTAGGCATGGGTGAGCTTGATCTTATTCAGAACAATGATGTAAATGCCGCCAAGCAAAAATTCGAGCAGGCAATTACACAATCGAAGAACAAGAAAGGCCAGGACAATGCGGATATATTAAACGCTATCGGCCGCGCGAATGCTTATGGCGGTAACAAAGTAGGCGATCCGGCTTATGCGGTTGATATTTTGAAAAGAGCCACACAGGTAGATCCTAAGAATGCAGATGCATTTATGAACTTAGGCATCAATTACCTGAAGATGGGAAGCGACAAAGGTGGCGAAGCCGTTACGGCTTTTCAGCAAGCTGCTACTGTTGATCCAAAGTTTACAGCTGCTGCTGATACACGCATTGGAAACATCTATAAAAGCCAGGATAATAAAGAAGCCATGGAAGAATGGTACAGCAAAGCGGTTGCAGCCGATGCTACTTATGGACCTGTTTATTATTACTGGTTTGATTACTACCAGAACCGCGACATCAATGCCGCACAGGAGTACCTGAACAACTATGTAAAAAATGCTGACCAGGATTGTACTACCGATTTCTTTAAAGCCAATTATTTGTTCCGCGCAGGTAAGTATGACGAGTCAAAAGCTGCTGCTGATGCAATGTCAACCGGCAGTTGCAAGAGTTATCCTCGTCTGAACATTTTATATGCCTATAATTATGACAGGTTAGGCGATTCTGCGAATGCAAAAACGTCTCTTGATAAATATTTTGCCGAGCAGACACCGGCTCCTGAGGATGCACCTAACTATTATGTGCTGGCATCAAAAGTATATTCAAAGTTTCCGGGTTTGGAAGATACTGCCGTTAGTTATCTAACAAAGGCAATGGATGCTGACACGGTTCAAAAGAACAAAAGAAAATACGTAGATTCTATTGCGGCTGTGTATAAAAGAGCTAACAAACCGGTAGAACGTTTTGCTTTCATCAGAAAAGCTTACAACCCGGTAACCGATACATCGAACCGCTCTTTCTACGATTTAACGGATGCTGCTATTGCTGCTAAAGATCCCTTTGCCGATTCTGCCATTATGATGTATAAGGCGAAGTTTCCCGACCAGATTTATCCTTATACTTTTGCAGTGAAATATGCACAAGCTACAGATACAACTGGTGCGGCAGCGGTAGGACCTATCAATGATTACATTGGCTTCTTAGCAAAAGATACAGCTAAGAACGCACAAACAATTGCTTACTATTATGCCTTGCAGGGTGGTTATTATACCAATACAGCTAAGAACATTGATAGTGCAATTTATATGTTTCAACAAGCGGTAAAATATGATCCTGCTCAAACACAGTATCAGCAATACTTAAGCATTTTGCAGAAGGCAAAAGACAGGCAGAATGCGCCAAGAACAGCGCCTGCTCAAAAGGCAACAGGTACAAAAACAGGCACCACAAAAGCGCCTGCCAAGAAGCCTGCAACGAAGTAGAATTAACTACAATGAATCCGTCAGACTTTAATAAAAAGCGCCCCGATGTATCGGGGCGCTTTTTATTGCTCTTGCTTGCCTATTTTTGCTTCATCAACTTGCAAATATGTCTTTATTTTTTGTTCTTCTTCAGGCAGGCGCAACACCTATTACTACAGGCACGGCAACAGATTATTTCCCCATTGGTATTCAGTTCCTTTTTGCCATCGGTTTTGTGTCGGTGATGTTGCTGGGCTCTAATTTTTTAGGTCCGAAAAGAAAAACAAGCGATAAGTTGGAAAACTTTGCCAGCGGTATCGAAACACATGGCACCGCGCGTCAGCCGATGGCAATCAAATACTTTTTAGTGGCTATCCTGTTTGTGTTGTTCGATGTTGAAGTGATCTTCTTTTATCCTTATGCCGTAAACTTCAAAACACTGGGCTGGCAAGGGTTTGGCGAGGTGTTGCTGTTTGTAGGTTTCTTCCTTATCGGCTTTTATTATATTCTAAAAAAGGGTGCGCTTACCTGGGAAGACTAACGCTGTGTTAGTTGCTATTCTTTAGTGGCGGGCTTGTTTGTTCTGCATTTATCGCTGCAGTACTTTACTTCATTCCATACTTTCTCCCTTTTTTTTCGCCAGGTAAAAGGGCGATGGCAGGTAACGCAGACTTTCTGTGGAAGGTGTTGTTTTCTAGGTGTTTTCATACTCCAGTCTTTTCCTTGATTTATTCCGCATTTCTATTCGAAATGAATCGTTTTGCAACAGCGGATGTGTTTAGATAAAAACAGGTTCCCTTATTGTTCCTTCGCCAGATTATTAAAAATATCTTTTAGATTGCTGATGGAGATTGGCTTGATGATATAATTTTTAATCTCTTTGTAAGAAGCAGCTTTCAGTATTTCTGCATTATCAACGGAAGAGGTTACCATATAGATAGTAATGCGTTGTTCGGGATGAAGGTGCAGATTAACAAAGGCATCGAGAAACTGCCAGCCGTTCATTACAGGCATGTTGATATCAAGAAAAATAACATCGGGCAAGAGGTTCCTGTGGTCTTTATTCTGCTGCAGATATTCTATTGCCTGAAGACCATTGTAGAACTGTATAATTTCGGTTTCGGTGGCGATATGCTCAAGCATTCTCTTCATGCCAAACTGGTAAAGTTTGTCGTCGTCAATTATAAATGTTACTACCATGGCGGATTGTTTTGAGGTTAAAAAGTTTAGTAAAGGTAGTACCTGCCTTCGCAACGCTCTCTGTTGCTAACTTCCTTCCTATATTTTCTTCCTGATTTTTAGCGATGTATTGGCCGATGTTCTTGGCACCGGAATTTTGATAAAACCTTGGATTCATTTTACTATTCTGCCACTTGTTCGAAGCGTATAAAATTTCGTTGACTCTACTTTATGATAATGAAATAAAGCTGTCTCTGCTGAAGACTTAAAAGCGGGAAGCAAAGGCTGTCCCGCTTTTATAACACGATTGTCGAAGCTGGTGATGAACCTGTTTATTTTATGCTTCCTGCAAAAAAGCATAGTGGTAATCTACCGGTGGATCAAATGTTTCTTTAATGGTTCTTGCACTAAGCCAGCGATAGAGATTCAGCAGACTGCCGGCTTTATCGTTGGTGCCGCTGGCGCGTGCGCCGCCAAACGGTTGCTGACCCACAACGGCGCCGGTTGGTTTATCATTGATATAAAAATTACCGGCTGCATTGCGCAGCTTCTGCGTAGCAAAAGCAATGGCATTTCTATCTCCGGAGAGCACAGAGCCGGTTAAGGCATAAGGCGACGTGTTGTTAACAATGTCTATTATTTCTTCCCATTTCTCATCTTCATACACATACAGCGATAACACAGGACCAAATATCTCTTCGCACATGCTGGGATAATATGGAGAAGTAGTTTCAATCACCGTGGGTTCAATAAAATATCCTTTCGATTTATCGTAGTTGCCGCCGGCAATTATAGTCGCATCATTGTCACTCTTTGCCGCATCAATATAACGGCTGATTTTATCAAAACTTCTTTCGTCAATTACGGCATTAATGAAGTTAGTAAAATCTTCCACCGTCCCCATCTTCATGCTGCCAAGATGCGCTACCAACTTCTCCTTTATCGAAGGTGCCAGACTTGCCGGGAGATAAGCCCGCGATGCCGCAGAGCATTTTTGCCCCTGAAATTCGAAGGCGCCTCTTGCCAGGGCAACAGCTGCAGCCTCAGGGTCTGCGCTGGGGTGTATCAATACGAAATCTTTACCGCCTGTTTCACCCACAATGCGCGGGTAAGATTTATACTTACTGATGTTCTGACCAATAGTTTGATACATAGCATTGAAAGCGCCGGTTGAACCTGTAAAATGCAGTCCTGCAAAGTCGCGGTGGTTAAAGCAAACATTGCCCAATACAGGACCCTCTACATAAATGAGGTTAATGACACCTGCAGGCAAGCCCGCCTCTATCAGGATGCGCATAAACATTTGCGCGCTGTAGATTTGGGTATAAGCCGGCTTCCAAACCACTGTGTTGCCACACAAGGCCGGTGCGGTGGGCAGGTTGCCGCCTATCGCTGTGAAGTTGAATGGCGTTATGGCTAACACAAAACCTTCCAGCGGACGCCATTCCATACGGTTATGAACGCCAGGTGCGTTCAACGGTTGTTGCTTATAAATTTCGCTTAGGAAATGCACGTTGAAGCGTAAAAAATCTGCCAGTTCGCAGGCGCTGTCTATCTCGGCCTGGTAGGCATTTTTACTTTGCCCCAGCATGGTTGTGCCGTTCATATAGCCGCGATATTTTCCCGCCACCAGGTCAGCGGCTTTTAGAAAGATATGGGCGCGGTCTTCCCAGGGCAAATTCGCCCAGGCTTCCTTTGCATTCAGGGCAGCATCAACTGCCCCGTGAACATGCTCATCGCCTCCTTCGTGGAAATAACCCAAAGTGTGTTCTATTTCGTGCGGCGGATGTATAGCTATTTTTTTACCTGTTCTTACTTCTTTGCCGGCGATGTACATCGGTATGTCAGCCTCTTCCTTTTTCAAATCAGCTAAGGCTTTCTTCAAATTAATTTTTTCGGGTGAGTTCGGAGCGTATTGGTGAACCACTTCGTTGGCAGGCATTGGATAAGAGAAATAACCCGTGTTCATGAGGCTTTATTTTAGGGCGCAAAGATACGCGGGCGGATAGCTAAATCTGCCGTTTTCGGCGCCAAAGAAGCGTCAGCATCGGCAGATTTATTATTTTCAGAAATGCTCTTCGAAATTAGAATCGTCTTCGAAATTGTTTCTACCATCTTCGAAAAGCTTTTTCTGCCCTTTTAAAAATTTTCTTTCCCCTTCGAAATCTTTTCTCTGCCCCTCGAAGAATTTTCTTTGCGCTTCGAAAGAGTTGCTTCCTTCTTCGAAGCACTTTCTTTTCCGTTCGAAGAATTTTCTATTCTCTCCAACATTCATTCTTCCGCCTAAGAAATCCTGCTTTCCGGCATCCTCTAAAGATATGAAAGCTTAAATCTTAAATATTGCTTATTAAATCGTTCATCCTGCTCCGCTTCTCTATTTTTGTAATATGCTGAAAAAGATATTTCCTGTCCTCATTGTGCTGATTGCACTGTCGGTGCTGGGGGTTATCATTCTCCAGATTTCCTGGCTTAACAATCAATTCATGATTCAGCAGGAGAGATATATAGAAAAGGCAGGACAGGCGGCATACAATGTAAAGGAAGACATTGGCCGGCAGGTAATGAGCAGCCCTTCACGCGTTGGGCGGTTAAGTCATTTATTGCCCATTGATGTCGAGCCATTTGTTATCACCCGTCCTTCTGTAGCCAGCCGTTTTACCGCTATCGAAATTGGTAATAAGATACGGAAAGCTCTGAACGACCAAGGCTTAACCGATGTGACCTTTGAGTTCGGTATTACCAACATGCACTCAGATGGAAGAACCACAGAATTACAATCAAAAAACTTCACCACTGAATACCTTGATACGGTCAATAATAAAAGCGTTCTGATACCCATTCTTCCCGAGTCGGCTTCTGAAACCCCCGTGATAAATGCGGATGAAATTCTATATATCACCCTAACTCAATTTTATCCTACTGTTCGCCAGTCACTGTTGCCACAAATGCTGGCATCAGGCGCATTTACTTTGGTGATATTGGCTGCTTTTTTTCTTACTCTGAAAACCATTCTCGACCAGCGCAAGCTTAGCAAAATCAAAAACGATTTTGTAAACAATATGACGCACGAATTAAAGACGCCGCTTGCAACTATTTCGCTTGCGGTAGATGCTTTACAAAATAGCAAAGTAATTGGCAACCCTGAAAAAAGCACTTATTTCAGCGATATTATACGTCAGGAAAACAAGCGTATGAATAAGCATGTGGAAACTATATTGCAGGCAGCTTTGATGGATAAGCAGGATATGAAACTGAATCTTGTTCCCATTCATGCGCACGCCATTATTCAAAAAGTAGTGAGTACTTTCACGCTTCAGCTAAATGAAAAAGGAGGCTCTGCTACACTGAACCTGAATGCCAAAAACGATTTGATCAAAGCCGATGAAACGCACTTTACCAACCTCATCAATAACCTGTTTGATAATGCTGTAAAATATTCTAAGGAAAATCTTCAGATCAACATCACCACTCATTCTTCTGCCAGATATTTTGTGGTGCAGGTGCAGGATAATGGCATTGGTATGAGCAAGGAAACGGTGAAAAGAATATTTGAGAAATTTTACCGAGCCCATACCGGCAACCGCCACGACGTAAAAGGTTTTGGATTGGGTATGAGCTACGTGAAATCGGTAGTAGATGCGCACAAAGGCAAGATAAAAGTAGACAGCCTGCCCGGCAAAGGCAGCACCTTTATTCTGGACATTCCGCTATACAAAGAGGAGTAATTTTAAATAACCTTACCTCTACCCAAAAGCGTTTAATTGATCCTCATGATTCAATGGTTTAACTGGAGAAACGGGCTGGCATTGGTTGCCATTCTGATCGTATCGGGCAGCATCATTTACTCCCAATATCTTTCCCGTAAAATTGCGCTTGATGAAACCCGGAAAATAAAAACCTGGGTGGAAGCGCAGCGCACGGTGATGAATACGAATGATCCGTTAAGTATCACGCTGGCGTCTGCTATTATCCAGGAAAATGAAGAAATACCCATCATCGAAACAAATGAAAATGACAGCATCACCAACTACCGCAATGTAGACAGCGCGAAAGTGGCAAAAGACAGAGATTATTTATACAATGAGCTAAGCACTTTTAAATCCTTGCATCAACCGATTAAGCTGGTTTTATTTTCTAAGCCCTACATTGCTAATTTTTATTATTATGGCGAAAGCCGGTTGCAGCAGGAAGTAAGATATTATCCCATTGTTCAACTGATTATTGTTGGTTTTTTTATAACGGTTATTGTCATCGCACAACGCAGCAGTTACCGAAGTACCCAGAATCAGTTATGGGCCGGCATGGCAAAAGAAACGGCTCACCAGTTGGGCACGCCCGTTACCAGCCTGCAAGGTTGGGTAGAGATGCTGAAAGAAACAGAAGGTGCACAGCAGCTTGCGCCCGAAATAGAGAAAGATGTCAATCGGCTGCTGTTGATTACTGACCGTTTTGGCAAAATAGGCAGCCAACCCAAATTGGAACTAAATGATCTTGTGCAACAGGTAAGCGCCATGACGGAGTACATGCGCAAACGCGCAGGCGGCAAAGTGAAATTTGTTTTGGATACTGATGGAAACAGCGAAATCAAGGCAATGATTTCGCCACCCCTGTTTGATTGGGTAATAGAAAACCTGCTGAAAAATGGACTGGATGCTATGGATGGAAAAGGTACAATCTCAGTGCACCTGAGCCACACTGCCACGCACAATATTATTGAAGTAGCTGATACGGGAAAAGGTATATCGCGAGCCAATTTGAGTAAGGTTTTCAAACCCGGATTCACCACCAAAAAAAGAGGTTGGGGACTTGGGCTTACCTTAACTAAACGCATCGTAGAGCAATACCACCACGGAAGTATTTTTATCAAGCAAAGCGAACCGGGAAAGGGCACTACCTTCCGCATTGAACTAAAGAAAGAAATATGAAACCGCCAGCCGGAAATACCACCTTTCGCAAACAATTACTCACCGGTAAAACATTGCATCGGGAAGCCGCATTAACCATTGCAAAAACCGCTTGCACCTCTCCGGAAACATTTGCTGCGTTAATGGATTGTTTTCTGAGCCCCGAATATCGCCTTGCACAGCGGGCAGCCTGGTGCGTCAGTCATGCTGCCCGTCATCAACCAGCCTTGATAATGCCCTATATAAAGGTATTGACGGAACAATTGTTACGAAACGATGTGCACCCTGCTGTCGTAAGAAACAGTGTGCGGATTTTAAAGAGTATAACACTGCCGGAAGAAAATCAGGGAGAGGCAATGAATGCCTGTTTTATCCTGGCTGAAAAGCCGGAAACGCCCATTGCTATTAAAGCTTTTGCCTTGTCTATGCTTTATAAGTTGTCTCTCGTTTATGCCGATATCAGTAGTGAGTTGGAAGTTTTAGCTGAAGCTCATCTTGACAGTGAAAGTCCCGCAGTAAAAAGCGTAGCCAGAAAGATCATTACTTCACTTCATAAAGCTAAAACCCCACGTATACACCACAAGACCAATGAAGTAAGCAATCATCAGCGACGTAAAAAAATCGCTCCCGGCAAGTAGCCCGATCACGCTAATGAAACCTATCAGAAGCAAAGCCACTGAGTAATACATCACTAACTTTCTTCTCTTAATCAGGTGGAGATATTCAAAGCGGCTTACAGGCAAAACCATCGTTAATAATATCAGCGCAGCAAACCAGTGGTTTCCTTTTGCACCACCGGGAAAATAATGGCCCAACAAGAAGGTCAAAAGGCTTATTACAAGCAGCAAGGCGATTGAGCCGGCAACTCGTTTTTCTGTTTCGGACAGTACATATTTGCCTTCTTTGGTAAACAGTAATACCATGTTTGCCAGCGATGCGCCCACCCAGGAAAAAATTACAAGTAGTAAGTACAAACCAATTAGAATAAAAGCATACGAAGCACCGCCCGCATAAGCTGTTACGCCCGATAGTAAGCGGAACGAAGCCCAGATGATAATGATGGTTGCCCAACGTGCCTGCCTTGACTTGGCAGAGAGCCACAACGAAAACATCAGCAGCCAGCGATAAGGCAGCAGCCTTGCTTTCAGCGATTCTTTATACCCTTGTTTTGCGCGCTTATTGTTTGGGTTGATGCGCAACGCTTCGCGGAAGTGTTGCCGCGCATCGGTATGCTTTCCTTTCTCTAAATAAATCCAGCCTACGTTAGTGTGTGTAAAGTCATCTTCTGGGTCAACCGAAAGCGCCTCGCGAATGGTTTCGTAAGCTTCGTCTTTGTTCTTTAAACGAATCAATGCCTGTGTTCGCGCGTTCAGGCAGGTAAGGTCTTCGGCATAGATGGCAAGCCCTGCATTTGCTTTCTCCAGAGCTTCTTTATACCACTGCATATCCAGCATAATGTAAGCATATAAGCCGTAATACGCCGAAGCTTCCGGGTTAAGCTCAATTGCTTTTTTCAGTTCTTCTGTTGCATTGCCCCTATCGCCTTTGCGGTAATGGCAAAACGCCAGCAGGTAATACACGCGATGATAATAGGGCATGTAAGCGGCTGCATTTTGCAATAGCCGCAATCCTTCATCAAACTGTTTTGTATCAATCTTGCATTCTGCCAACAACATCAGCGCATCGGCATCTTCCGGGTTTTCGCGCAGCGCATAACCAATTTCTTTTTCTGCATCTTTTATCCTGCCCTGCTGAAATAAGAGCCTTGCGCGCTGTAAGTGTTGATTGATTGCAAACATTTTTATTAGAAATCAAGATATAAGAAACAAGGTTCAGGAAACAAGAGGCAAGATATTAGAACCAAGAATCAGGTGACAAAAATTAAAAGTCGGAAAAACAACAATGTCGCTTTCTAATTGCAGGTAAGAAGCTATACTTTATTGCCTGAATCTTGCCTCCTTGTTACTTGATACTTATCCTTTTATTTTTTTAATTTCATATATTGAAGGATGTCGTCGTACAAGCCGCTTTCATTGGCATACAAAGCATAATTGCGCGCCGTGCTGAACCATTCCTGCGTGGTGGCTTTATGTTGTTTGATGGCTTTCTGTAAATCTTTGTTCGATAATTTTTCAATGCTGCCTTTTGCAAGACTTTCTTCCAGTTTGGCTTCGGTAGCAATATCAACAATGGCTTTCAAATCGGCGCCGGAATATTCGGATGTTGCTTTCGCTATAGAAGCCGTATCAATATTCTCAGCCGGTTTGTCTTTTAAATGCTGTTTAATAATCTCTGCTCTTCCTGCCTCATCCGGTGGCGAAACAAACACCACTCGGTCAAAACGACCAGGTCTGCGGAAAGCACTGTCTATGCTCCAGGGCGCGTTGGTGGCAGCTAATATCAATATGCCTTCGTTGCTGTGCTGCACACCATCCATCTCGGCCAAAAACTGGTTGATGACATGGCGCATACTGCTTTGTTTTAAGTCGCTGCGGCTGGCACCTAAGGCATCCACTTCGTCGAAGAACAAAACACAAGGCGTATTGTCTCTTGCCTGCTGAAACACTGCATGAAGATTCTTTTCGCTGTTGCCCATCCACATGTCAAGAATATCATGCAAACCAATGTTGATGAACTTCGCATCAATCTCACCAGCTGTGGCTTTGGCCAGATAAGTTTTGCCGCAGCCAGGCGGTCCGTACAACAGAATGCCGCCACCGGCTTTTTTTCCAAATGCTTTGTATAAATCCGGGTTCTTAAGCGGCTGAATAATTTTTAAAGAAATCTCTTTTTTTATCTTTTCCATGCCTCCCACATCGCTGAAGCGCATGTCGGGTTTTTCCATAAAAAACTCCTGTTGCTTTTTGTGTCCGCCCCCAAAAAAAGATTCCTCTTCATCGTCAAAATCAGGCAGATCGTCTATTAATTCGTCCCGGCTTTCTATCGAAGCTGTGCGAAGTGCGCCGTCTATTTCATCGTCTTTAAAAGATGGCATTTGCTGCAATAGCTTTTTATAAATTTCTACCGCTTCGCTAAAAGATTCTTCGCGGATCAGGCAACGCACAAATAGTATCATTTCATCTGCACTCAGATCATTCTCTTTCATCAGTGCTTCGTAAATAATAATGGCAGCCGAATACTTTTTTTGCCTGTAATAAATGCCTGCCAATCCCTTGCGCGCTTTTGCATTGCCATAGCTTCTCTTTAATACTTCGCTGAATTGCTCGGCTGCATCGTCCATGTGGTTTGCCTTTATCATCATCTCTGCAAGGTGCAAGCGCAGCGGTATATTATCCGGCGACACCTGTAAAGCTTCTATCAGTTGATTGATTCCTTCGTTCATCCTTTCTTTTATTAATGCTTAGCAAATATATTTCAATGAGATAAATAGGTTGTTAAGAACGGGATGAGCAGCAGGCAGTAAACATTTTACATTACTTTTTTGGATAACCTCAAGCTTACACATTTTTCATCCTGGCTTCAATAATGCCGTTTGTTTTATATAATTCTTCAATTAATTGCGCCAGTGAGTTATCCTTAATACTTTTATTAAACCGGATCACCACTTCATTTACATTGTCGCTTTCAGCCGGGCGTAAAATCAGTTGTATATATTTTAAATTAAAACGCCCTATTGTTTTTTCTATTTCATGTAAGCCGGTAGTATCAAAATTTACATGTAGTTGTAATTCTTTGTGTTTGTGATATTGCAGCAACTTGTTTTTATAAGGTTTGATAATTACCAGGATGATCAGCACCAAAGCTGTAGTAACAATAGCTGCAAAATACAAGCCTCCGCCAACAGCAAGGCCAATGCCGGCCACAGTCCATAATCCTGCGGCAGTCGTTAGACCTTTTATCACTTCGTTTTTTAAAAACAGAATGGTGCCTGCACCTAAAAAGCCAATGCCGCTTACCACTTGTGCCGCCACGCGTGAAGGATCGAGAGAATAGCCTGCCTTGCCCACCACATCAGTAAAGCCGTAGGCCGATACAATCATCATCAGCGTAGCGCCAATACAAACAATCATGTGCGTGCGCAGGCCGGCTGCCCAATCAAGTCTTTGTCTTTCCAAGCCAACAAGTCCACCCAATATAGCACCTGCAATCAACCGTAATAATGTTTCCTGCCATGTGATCATCAACGTATTGTTTTAGTGGTTATTCAAATTTACGGCATTATCAAAGGTAACGACTCCATTATCTTTGCTACACTAACAATTGTAAGCATGAATAGTTCCACAGATACCCAAAGCCCATGGCTTAAAAAACTGAATGAAGAAATCAAAGCGAAAAAGGAGAAAATATCGTTAGGTGGCGGACAAAAAGCAATTGACAAACAGCACGAGAAAAACAAGCTTACAGCACGCGAGCGCATTGCTTACTTGTGCGACGATAATAAACCGTTTGTTGAAATTGGAACCTTTGCCGGTTATGAAATGTATGAGGAATATGGTGGCTGCCCAGCAGGCGGAACGGTGGCCGGCATTGGCCATGTAAGCGGCCGTCAATGCGTAGTGGTTGCCAACGACCAGACCGTAAAAGCAGGAGCGTGGTTTCCTATTACGGCGAAGAAAAACCTGCGCATGCAGGAGATTGCAATTGAGAACCATTTGCCCGTTATTTACCTCGTAGATAGCGCTGGTGTATTTCTTCCTATGCAGGATGAAATCTTTCCGGACAAAGAACATTTCGGTCGCATGTTTCGTAACAATGCAAAGATGAGCGCAGCAGGCATTACACAGATTGCGGCTGTGATGGGAGCTTGTGTTGCAGGCGGTGCTTACCTTCCCATTATGAGCGATGAAACGCTGATGGTAGAAGGTAATGGCAGCATTTTTCTCGCCGGACCTTACCTGGTAAAAGCGGCGATAGGAGAGAACGTGGATGCCGAAACTTTAGGCGGTGCCAACACGCACAATAGCATCAGCGGCATCGCCGATTATCAGTTTGAAACCGAAGAAGAATGTTTGGATTACATAAAAAGGCTGGTAAGCAAAATAGGTGCGCCGCAAACGGCAGGTTTTAATCGGGCAGAACCTGTATTGCCTGCTAAAGAGGAAAGAGATCTCTACCATATCCTTCAGGAAAATAATGCAAAGCCATATAATGTGGTTGACCTGATTGAATGCCTGGTAGATGCCGGTAGCTTTGATGAATTCAAACAGGACTATGGCAAAACCATCGTATGCGGCTACGCAAGATGGGAGGGTTGGGCAGTGGGCATTGTTGCCAATCAAAGGCTGGTTGTAAAAAGTGGCAAAGGCGAGATGCAGATGGGTGGTGTGATCTATAATGATAGTGCCGATAAAGCCGCCCGCTTTATTATGAACTGCAATCAAAAGAAAATACCGCTGGTGTTCCTGCAGGATGTAACCGGTTTTATGGTAGGCAGCCGCAGTGAACATAGCGGCATCATTAAAGACGGTGCCAAGCTGGTAAATGCCGTGTCTAATTCCGTGGTTCCAAAGTTTACCATTATCACAGGCAACTCTTATGGTGCGGGCAATTATGCAATGTGTGGAAAGGCGTATGATCCGCGTCTCATCTTTGCCTGGCCTTCGGCTAAGATTGCGGTAATGGGTGGCGACCAGGCGGCTAAAACATTGCTACAGATTCAGGTGGCTTCTATGAAGGGAAAAGGCAAGGAAGTAAGTGCTGAAGAAGAACAGACTTTATTGAATGAAATCAAAGGGCGTTACCATAAACAAACCACGCCTTATTACGCTGCAGCAAGGCTTTGGGTGGATGATATTATTGACCCGGTACAAACCCGGAAGATGATTTCAGAAGGTATTGCTGCTGCGAATAACAATCCGCAAATTGATGAGTTTAAAATGGGAGTGATGCAGGTGTAAAATGAACAGTAAAAATCGACTTTTGATAATGCATTCTGTGTATTACTAAGTCAAAATGATAAAATAGATTTTATCAGCTTAAAACAGCTATGAGTTAAGGTGTAAATAAGAATTTTTCAAACAAAGCAAAAGCCTGTAGTTAACTGTTACAGGCTTTTGCTTTGTATAAACTATAGCTAATTAAAGCGCATACTTAATCACTAGTTTCGGCCGCTTAGCGGGGTCGCTGCCCTCAGACGAAGCGAACAACATGCAGCGGTAGATTGTTTCATCCTGCAAATGAATGCAGAAACCGTAATTCGTTTTCTTTCTCACAATAGCTTTTACCAAAGGCGTTACGTTCGCCTTTACATCATAATTCCACTGCGATGTTGAAGAAGAAATAACACCATCATAATCGCTGGAATAAAACGCAGGCTTGGTATTCCAAGTGATAGTGTCTTCTAGCCAATCGCCACCGGAAACAAGGGAGATAAAACATCCGTTGTTTGTATATCGGCTGTAAGGCGAGCCGGGATAAAGAGAGTTTCCCTGCGGTGCCGTTTCAGAAGTATTCGGGTCTATGCCGTAGAGATAAAGCTGTGCCGATATAATCCTGGAGCTATCGGGTAAGGTACTGATACCGGGAAACTTGAGATAAGATCTCTGCCGAAGTTGCGCTCCGTTTACCGTCCATGCACTAATGGCCAGCTCAGGATCGAAGTTGGAATTGAAACTTGCATAAGAAGGGTTACCCAACAGAAAACTTACGTAACAATCCTGCCCATCGTCGGGCCCGGGCTGAAGAGTAAGTGTACTCGTATCGCCGGCTAAAGAAACGAGGCTGCTTTGTGCGGCTTTGTCGTTAATAGCTGAGGGAACGGTTAACGATACCGCTTCTTTGGTGCAACTGCTGAAGACAAAAAGAATAAAGCTGAATGAGAGGAGAGTGTTGATGATGGTTCGCATAAAATTGATTTAAATGAAGGAAAGAAAGCTTAAAAGTAAACAAAGAATCGGAGGAAAGCGGATTGAAAATCGCAGTCGTCTTCTCTTACATTTGTCTCATGTATTCAAAACAGGAAGCATCGCTGTTGCGGCAACAGTTCTGGACGGCGTTCGGGCAATACATGTCGCCGTTGCTATCTGCCGAAGGCGAAAAGACCAATTGGATCAATTATAAAACCGGCGAAAAAGATATTTATTTCCGGATGAATGCCGACAATAAAAAAGCTTCTGTGGCTATAGAATTAACGCATAAAGATGAAGACATTCAAGCTTTGTATGTTGAGCAGTTTAAAACGCTAAAACCCATACTACATGAGGCTTTGAGAGAAGAATGGATATGGCGGTTGCACACTCGTGATGAACATGGTAAAGTCATCAGCCGCATATACAAACAAATAGAAAACGTAAGCATCTTTAAGAAAGAAGATTGGCCGGAACTGATCTCATTCTTTAAGCCACGTATGATAGCCTTAGATGAGTTTTGGTCAACGGCAAAGTATAGTTTTGAAGCGATGAGATGACTATTCCTCATCATGAATCAACTGGTGTGTTTGCTTAATGATTCCCATCACAAAGGTGCTTTGGACATGCCCGATATTCTCCGAAGCGCTTAGCTTGTTCACATGGAAATCGTAGTACGCATTCATGTCTTCGCAAATTACCTTCAGCATGAAATCAAACTCGCCTGAAATGCTGTAACATTCGGTCACTTCATTTAATTCGTTGATGGTTTTAATGAACTTCACGCCCGCCGTTTTGCTATGCTGCTTTAAGGAAACATAGCAAATCACCATCAGGGATTTGTTCACTTTTACATGATCCACCAAAGTGACATATTGTTTGATGACGCCGCTGGCTTCCATCTTCTTGATGCGTTCATGAACAGGTGTTGTACTCAGGTGCGTTTTCTCTGAAATTTCTTTCACCGTGATGCGGGCGTTTTGTTGCAGCAGGTGAAGAATGGCGAGGTCTTTTTTATCGAGATCTATCCCGTTTGTAGCGGTATTTTCTTTTTGCATAGCATTCTTATTCATAAACATGGCATTTATTCTCCAATAAAGGTAATAACAGCATTTTTTTCTAAATTTTTTATTCTTAGCAGAATGTTATCCTGCCAATTTACTTTTGCGATCAAATAAAATTTATGTCAACAACAGTATCACCTTCCATTGATTTAAGTCTGCCTTATAAAGTGGCCGACATCAAGCTGGCCGAATGGGGCAGAAAAGAAATTCGTCTTGCCGAAGCTGAAATGCCCGGATTAATGGCGATTCGTGAAGAATACGGCGCTTCGCAGCCGTTGAAAGGCGCACGCATTGCGGGCTGTCTTCACATGACCATTCAAACCGCTGTTTTAATTGAAACATTAGTGGCTTTGGGTGCCGAGGTAAAATGGAGTTCCTGCAATATCTTTTCTACGCAAGACCAGGCAGCCGCAGCAATTGCAGCAGCAGGTATTGGTGTATTCGCTTGGAAAGGTCAGACTTTGGAAGAAGCAGACTGGTGTATTGAACAAACATTATTTTTTGGCGATACAGATACGCCGCTAAATATGATATTGGATGACGGTGGCGATTTAACCAACATTGTGTTGGACAAATACCCCGAACTCGCTCATCATGTAAAAGGCATTTCTGAAGAAACCACAACAGGTGTACACCGCTTATACGAAAGAGTAGCAAAAGGTACATTGCCAATGCCTGCTATCAACGTAAATGATTCTGTTACCAAGAGCAAATTTGATAACAAATATGGTTGCAAGGAAAGTCTGGTAGATGCCATTCGCCGTGCTACCGATATTATGATGGCTGGCAAGGTTGCTGTGGTTGGTGGTTATGGCGATGTCGGCAAAGGTTCTGCGGCTTCTTTACGTGGTGCGGGTTGCCGTGTGATTGTTACAGAAATAGACCCGATCTGCGCTCTGCAGGCTGCGATGGATGGCTATGCTGTGAAGAAAATGGCTGATGCGGTAAAAGAAGCCGACATTATTGTTACGGCAAGCGGTTGCCGCGACTTGATTACAGAACAGCATTTCCGCAGCATGAAAGACAAAGCGATTGTCTGCAACATTGGTCACTTCGATATTGAGATAGACATGGCCTGGCTGAATGATAATTATGGCAATACGAAAGATACCATCAAGCCACAGGTTGATTTGTATAACATTGAAGGCAAAGAAGTGATTGTATTGGCAGAAGGTCGGTTGGTAAACTTAGGTTGTGCAACAGGACATCCATCTTTTGTGATGAGTAATTCATTCTCTAACCAGGTGCTTGCACAGATCGAGTTGTGGACAAATGGCGATGCTTACGAAAACAAAGTGTATGTTTTACCAAAGCATTTGGATGAGAAAGTAGCCCGTCTTCACTTAGCTAAAATTGGTGTCGAACTGGATGAATTAACAGATACACAAGCTGGCTATTTAGGAATCAGCAAAGAAGGTCCGTTTAAGTCGGATTTGTACCGGTATTAATACGAGAGATTATACAAAAAAAGCGCAACGAATTTTCGTTGCGCTTTTTGCTTTATGTAAAATTAGAAAGTTAACTCTGTGGCTGTTTTGCTGGCTGACCATTTCCATTTGCTGGCTGTCCGTTGTTCTTTCCATCCATTTTCATTAATCCCATTAGTTGCTGCATACTCTTTTGCATGCCGTCGGTGCTGCCATCAAGGAAGATCACATTGCCCCTGCCATACTCAGCAAAGTTCTTAATGGCTTCTGTCCACATGCTGAACAGGATCACATTAGTATCTAAGTTTGCCTGCTTCATTTCTTCGGCAGCATGGCTCATACCGCGGGCTACTTCCTCGCGGAACAAAGCCACACCCTGACCGCGCAAGCGAGCTGCTTCACGCTCGGCTTCGGCAGCAATTTTAATGGCATTACCTTCAGCTTCGGCACCTTTGGTTTTTGTGATTAAGAGAGCTTGTCCTTCATTCTCTGCGGCAGCTTTTAAGTTGTTACTCGCCACTACGCGGCTCATGCTTTCCATCACCTGTTTATCAAAGGTGATGTCGTTGATTTGAAGATCCTGCAGATGATAGCCCCACTCTTCGAGAGAATGGTCAATCTGGTTTTTCACATATTCAACAATCTCTCTTCTTAGCAACAATATTTCTGCTTGCCGCTTGGTAGCTACAAAGGCACGAATTGAACCTTCCACGGTGCGGATCAACGCTTGCATCAGGTCTTTTTCAGAGATAAATTTGAAGGCGACCTTTACAATCGTTCCTTCATTCTGATCTATTACTGAATACAGCAACATGCTTTTGAAGTACACATTCGCCTGGTCCACCGTTACCGCCTGGAATTCCAATTCAACAGAGCGATTCTGTATGCTGATGCGACGATAGATTTGTTCTAAAACAGGGATTTTAAAGTTGAGTCCCGGGCGAAGCACGCGCCGGTACTTTCCGAACATGGTAACGACAGATACGGTTCCCTGCTGCACTGTAACCAAACCGCTGAATATAATGAACAAGAGGATGAGCAGCCACCAGTAATCTCTTAAGAAGTCCATAGTGTAAATTTTCAGGAAAGGTAGTAAAAGAAAGAATGGGCTGGTATGGGAAGATTGTTATAACTAGAATGCCTGCGTTGTTTTCCTGTTCAGTTCCTTTCTGTGTTTATAGGGAGAATTGCAGGCGTAATAGCCCTAAGTATTGGGAAGAAAGATCAACAGATAAAATTGCCTTTACTGCGAAGCGCGAAAGAGTCAGTAAAGGAAAAACTTATCCGTAATCATCAGCGCTAGTTCTATACAATAGATTGCTTCGCATGCTCGCAATGACGGCATTACTTTTCTTCCTAACATTTATCGCTTAATAACCAATAATCGTCTTCAGCTTTCCCCACAGTTCATCATCAAAATCATCTACGGCAAGCCGGAAGCCACCGGCATCGTTTCCCATGCGGATGACTACCAGTTGCTGTGAAGGAACGACGTAGATTTTCTGGTCGTATTTGCCCAGCGCGGCATATAGATCGTCTGGTGCATTTGGGATTAAAGAACCTTGTAAAACAAGCTGGGATGTAGGAACCATAAAGTTCTTCTTTCCATTAAGCCACGTTAAATAACCATAGCTTAAATTCAGGTTTTGCGAGGTGTTGATCTGGCTGTTGAAATAGTTTTCGTCACTCAGTACCGGCGTTCCATTCCAGTTGCCTTTATTCAGCATGAGCAAGCCAAAACGCGCCATGCTGCGGGCGTTACTGTAGTAGATGTTATCATAAGTTAATGACCGAACCCATAAGCCATTCATGCCGATTTTGTCTCTTATCTTTTGTTGGAAGTAAGTGTTGAAAGAGGCGCCAGATGCGGCTTCCACTACTTTGTCGAGCAATGTATAAACGCCGTTGTGATACGCCCACCGGGTTCCTGCATCGGCTTTGTAAACAAAGCAGGACGGCGAGGTGCAATCGGGATCAGCAACGCCATCATCCAAACCGCTTGTCATAGTTAGCTGGTTGCGAATGGTGATGAGGTTCTCTTTATCTGCTGGCGCAGAAGTCCAGCCCGTGCCCAGGTATTCCGAGCTTTTGTCGTTGATGTTTAGCAAGCCTTCCTGCTGTGCAATGCCCACCAAGAAAGCTGTCATTGTTTTGCCTGCGGAAGCCCAGAACCAAAGGCTGTCTGCGGTAAAGGTTCCGAAGTATTTTTCGCTGGCGATCTTGCCTCCTTTCAGAATGAGGAAGGCTTTTGTGTCTTTGCTTTGCAAATAAGAGTAAAGATCGTTGAGCGCGGTTTCGTTCCAATGAAGAGAAGAGGGTGAAACAGTCTGCCACCCGGTGCTGCTTACCGGCGGAAAATAAAGAGAATCCGTAGCGGGATTTGCGGGTGCGGGTTCGTTATTTTTCTGGCAGGAAAGAAAGAAACCAACTGAAGCAAAAATGAATAGATAAAGCAATCGTTTGTGCATGTTCAGCCATTGTAGGTTTGTTCAAATGTGGTTTGGTTACTGTTCTTATCTGCGTTCATCATTACTCCTTATGCGGCGCTATTTGCTGCATCTCTGCCTCAAAGAGAAATAGCTGTTATTGTTAGGATGTTGGTTTGATGGAAAGTTTAATCAGCCACGAAAGTCTTAGCCCATTGCCTTAACGCGCAACTCATTCACAAAGTTGTGTGCTAAGCGCGTGGGTTCGGGAATGCGGTATTTGCCAACGCATCGTTTGATCAGTTCCAGGCTTTCGTCCATGGTTATCAGATTGCCGGGCGAAATGAAAACAGGCTTCACATTCTTTTTGGTGCGCAATACTTTGCCGATGAGTTCATTTTTAGCAACCAAATCTGTTACAGAGCCTGCTTCGGTAGAAGGTTCGGTAAATCTTCCGGTTAACAGACTTTTGGCGCAGCCTAAAGTTGGTGTGTTCATGACGACACCAAAGTGCGCGGCGATGCCCATGCGGCGCGGGTGGGCGATGCCATGCCCATCGAGCACTAAGACATCGGGCTTGATCTGTAAACCCTCCCAAGCTTTTGATAAGGCTGGCACTTCGCGGAAGGCGAGGAGGCCAGGCACGTAGGGAAATGTGGTTTCGTCTGTAACACCCGACGTTTCGATGACTTGCAGGGAGGGAAAGTGCATCACGACGATGCCGGCATATACAGTAGTAGAGTATTTGTTGAACGAGATATCAGCACCTGCAATGGTGGTAATTTCTTTTTCTAAAGGTTGAATGCGCAGTTGTTCTCTTAGCTCTGTCTGTTGCTGAATCGCTTGCTGCGGCGTGATGTTTTCGTAACTGATAATCATAATAGAATAGATGGCAAGAGATGTTCCAAATGTGTAAACAGGGAACGATAAATGGCTGAGGACTAATAGGAGAGGAACGGTAAATAAAAAGGGAATGATTTATTACACATTGATGCTTTAGCGTAAAGCGGGCGAAGCAGGTAAGAAGCCAATGCATCGTAAGCAATCCAGGCACGGGATGAGATTTTATTCTTTCTTATACCCTATTTCGCTTTAGTGTTTGGTTACACTCAGCGAAGTTCATTACAGACAAACCTTGTTAAGTAGTTTCCACTTTGTCATATTTATCCTTACATCAGCGACTTCTTTCGCGCTAAAAGCTGCAGAGACCAACTAAGGGTCGCTCATTACCGTTCAACCAACAAAACCCAGAAAGGAAAAACCGTATTCTGCCGTAACAAATATCTTTGCGCTTCATTTAAAAGGATGCTATGAATATTCTGAAAAATATACTGGGTGCGTTTGTTGAGTTTAAAGACGATGAGAGCGCCCCTAAATCGAATGTTCTCCTGCCTGCTAAAAGGCCGGCCCCGATGCCAATGGACAACACCATTGTGGTTCCTCCGCCAACGCCGTCCGTTACTGCGCAGCCTGCGGTACCGGCTTATCAAAAGCATTTTGAAGATGTGCTGGAAGGAGCCAATGCCAATAACCCGCTTTTTAGCGGGACGGACTTTAAAGAGTTTGTAGACAGCAAAGCCGAGCTGGACGCAATAAGCGACGAACCGACCAAATATAAAACGGCATTTAATGTGCTGAAAAGAACCGGTCTTACCAAAGAGAAGCTGGTATCTACGGGGCAGGAATACATAAAAGTGGTGCAGCGAGATCTGGATGCCTTTGAAAGCGCCTATGTGCAGCAATACAAAGCTGATGTGGAAAACAAGGAAGGGCTGCTGCAACAGAAAGGGGCTGAGCTGCAGGCGCTGAACGATAAAATAGCGGTGCTGAACCGGGAGATAAAAGACCTGAGCGCGCAGATAGCGCAAAGCAAAGAGCGGTTAAGCGCCAACAAAGCGTCTTTTATGCAGGCGGGCGAAGCGAAGAAAAGAGAAATAAAAAGCGAACTGGAAAAAATAGAACAATACTTTTAGGGAGTGAGAAATGAGAGGTGAAAAATGAGTGGTGGGTTATGGTTACGGGATAGCAGATTAGAGAATGATGGAAGGACTTTAAAATGAATCTTTGCGTGCTTTTATAAAAAACAAGAACTGATTATGGCAAACGAACTTATGAAACCGGCATTTGAACTGCCGAAAGGTGACGCTAAGAAAACTTGGGGCACCATTATGACGGTGCTTATCCTGGGCGGGTTAGCCGTTCTTTTTTACATCTATATTCTGCCTTTCCTGCTGTCGGTGGTGTGGGGCACCGTGCAGCTTATTATCGGCATTGCTGTAGCTATTGTGCTGCTGATGATACTGACCAATGCCAAGTTCTGGCGGGGCATTCACTATTTCTCCGAAGCCATTGCGCAGGGCCTGCTGGGCTGGGCGATAGAAATGAACCCCTGGAACATACTGAACCTGCAGGTAGAGCAGGCAGAGAAAGACCGCGACCAGTTGCGCATTCATGGTGAGAAACTGAAAGCGCAGGCATCCTCCCTGCATCTGCAACTGGAAGAGAATGAGAAGAACTTGCGGCAGGCAGCTGAGGAAGTGAAAATATGCCAGGCGAAACTGCAAAAGAACCCCGGCGATTTTGATACTCAGCTGGCGCTGGAAACCTCAGCTACTAACTTTAACAATGCGAAGGACTTTATTGATGCCGTGAAACCAGTAGAGAATGATGTCAAGAACCTTGTTGTATTTGCCGACAAAGCTTACCGCAAATCAGGTGTTGCGTTACTGAATTCGAAGAACACCATCAAGATACAGAAGGCGAAGTATGACGCTGTGACGACCGCTTCGGCTACGATGGGAAGAGCGATGAAAGCTTTTACGGGCAATACGGAACTGAACAGTGATGCGGATACCGCCATTCAGAAGATACGGGAAGATGTTGCCAATAAAATCGGCGGCATTAAATCGGCAATCCAAATTACTTCGCAGGCGATGAACGCACAGGATTTGAAGGATGCGGCCAAGGTATCGTTAGCTGCGCAGACAGCTACGCGTCTGGATGTAGATAATACCTTCAACTATTCTGATTCTATTCAGTCGTCGGCGGGCAATTTGGACAAGACGAACGGGGGATTGGAGAATGGTAAGAATCCATACTTAGATTATTTAAAAAAGTAAGCAGCGCTCTCATCAGGGCACCAACATATTTTAATCATAAAATCAAACAAGATGAAACTAAAGCCAGGTGGCAAAATTGCAATCTTTCTCGTCCTCGGTATTGCGGCTTTTTTCCTGATCAAAAAGTATGTGCCGATGAGTGGTGCGAAAGACGCTACCTCTACTACTGCTTCTACCAACACGGGCGGCAGCGACGATAAAGACACTGATGCTAAAGAGGACACCAAAACGGCAACTACGGGCACGGCGAAAAGCAGCGGCGGACGCAGTTTTAACTACACCCCCGAAGAGCCGGTGAACGGAACGCTGAAAGGTGTGGTGGAAGTAGGCGCTTCCGGCTTTAACTCGTTTGTTATTAATATGGATAAAAAGAAGCGCTGGAAGATTGTGTCGAAAGACTTTGGCGAATCGCTGGCGTATGAAGGGCTAGCAACGACTGATGACATCCGCATTGGTTTGAAGAAATATCTTGCCAGTATGTTTGAGAAAGGCGTTGCCAGCAAGGACATGCATTTTGTGATCTCTTCAGGTGCGCAAAAAGAACCGAAGACGCTTACCATCTCTAACGAGCTGAAAAAGATGGGATACGTGGTGAACTTAGTTACTGCTGCCCAGGAAGGCAAGCTGGCGTTTAAAGCGACCGTGCCGCCTTCTTTCCAGGACAATTCGTTTTTGGTTGATATCGGCTCCGGCAATACCAAAGTTTCGTGGCAGGATGGTGATAACCTGAAAAGCCTGGAACTGCCCGGCGCCAAATATTACGAGAACAACCTGTCGGACGATGATGTATATAAAACCGTAAACAGCAAGGCTGCCGGCATACCTGAAGGTAAGCGGAATGTGTGCTTTATTTTAGGTGGAGTTCCCTTTACGCTTGCCAAGCAAACGCGCAGCGGCGACGAACGGTTTACCGTGCTGAACGCACCGGGCAGCTATACGGCGGCTGATAAAAAGATGGGCTCGGGTTTGAATATCTATAAAGGAATATCCGACGCTACGAAATGCGATACGTTTGTGTTTGATTGGGATGCGAACTTTACGATTGGCTTTTTGTTGAGCTTACAATAGACGCAGGTTTGTGAGTTTTGTTTTATTTACAACACTATCTATTAAACCGGAGCGATGTTACCTGATGGTGATAAAGCTTAATCCCCGCAACCGTCGTGGATAAAACATGTACTAATAAAAAAGCCTCTGAGGAATTCCTCAGAGGCTTTTCTTCTGTCTATTAAAACTTACTGCTGGAGCAATTGATACAACTCATCCAGTTTCGGTGATAAAATAATTTCGGTGCGGCGATTGTGCGCGCGTCCGTCGGTAGTTGAATTGGTATCTACCGGATCGAAAGAGCTATGACCGGAAGCCACCACGCGTTTTGCATCTACTGTGTAGTCATTTACCAATACGCGTACGATAGAGGTAGCCCGCGCTACGCTTAACGCCCAGTTGTCTTCATACTTACCGCGGATGGGAATAGAATCAGTATGCCCTTCGATATTGACGCTGATGTCGGGATTTACGTTTAATACCTGTGCCAGTGTTGCCAGGGCTTGTTTGCCTTTTGGATTGACCACTGCACTGCCGGACGGGAACAACAAATTTTCCTGAAGGCTAACATACACACGGCCATTCTTTTGCGATACAGTCAGTTCGTTTGAATTAAAGCCACCTAACGCCGACGCCATTTTCTGGCGCAGTTCCTCACTTTTGGCTTTCTGCTGGTCTAAAATGGCTTGCAACTGCTGCAAGCGTTTTTGCTGGTCGGCAAGCTGTCCCTGACTTTGCTGCAACAGGTTGCCTTTGCTGGCAGCATCGCTGGATACTTGCTTTAACTGGTTTTGCAGGTCGGTGTTTTTGCCTTGCAGCGAAGACATTTGCGCATTGAGCTGGTTGATGTTATTCTGCAGGTCGTTCACTTGACCCGCCAGCCTTGCACTGTCGGCTTTGGAAGCTGCAAGATCGCTTTGCGATTTTTTGAATTTACCGGTAGCAACACAACTGCTGAAGAACAGCAAGGCTGCGAGACTGATACAGAAAACCTGGATAAAAGATGCACGCATGATGACTATTTTTTGATGAATAAATTGTTTGTTCCGAATACAGCATTTGATTGTGAGAATGGACTTTATGTATGCTGTATTTCAGTTGAATAAATCACGTGGGGATAGAACAAGCCGAATGCCAAAAGGGGAGGGAAGAGCAGATGTGAATAAAACGAGGAAGTGAAACGGAATGCGAATAACAGGGATTGTCTGAACCCGGATGGATGGGATGACTGTGATATTGATAAATACAGAGAACAGCCATTGTGACGACAGAAGCTTATGAGTAATAAACATTGCTATTGCAAAAGAATAAAAAAGCAGGCCCGTAACACGTTTACACATGTTATGGGCCTGATGACTTTTTTGTATACAATCAACTGAACAATTCCGGTGCATTATCGTCTTTGACAGCCGGTTGTTCCCACTGCGTCACAATAGGGGTTTTAGTGGCATCCATCAGCTTCGTGCCAATGGCTTTCCAGCCCATTACATCCACGAGTTTGTCTAACCGGAACTTGGTGTTGCGTGCCGTTTGCCCTTTGCCGGTTTGAATCAGCAACGCCGGAACCTTTTGCGTGGTTGCATTTTCCAACACGTTGCCAACGCCTTCTTTCACGAAGTAAAAGCGGTTGTGCAGGGTGGTGGTTTCTATTTTGAAACGCTTTACGTTGTACTGCTTTTTTTCGTTGTCGAGATAGATGGCAGAGATAATCTTATCGGCATCGAATTTTTCAATTAATATCACCTTGTCGCTTTCAAAGCGCTGGGTGATTTCGGTGTCGGTCAGTTCGTAGTAGCCGCCTGAATATACCACCAGTATCTTTTCATCGCCTTCAAACGAACCGACAAATCTGCCTTTGCCATCGGCATTCAGGCGACAATAGACATCATCGTACCAAAGCTTGCGGCCTGCCAGTGTGGGGCGACCTTTTTCCTTGAACTTTACAGAGCGCATGGCATGTTTGGTAACCTGGTTGCCGATGCTGCTTCTGCCTTTGATGTCTATCTCTTCAAAAGAAAAATCGAACTCTTTGTTGCGCGCAGCGCTGTTAGGGCTTAATAAAATTTTCACCGTTTCTGCTTCGCCATTCGGGTTGGCGCTGAAGTAAAGCACTTTGCTTTTGTCGTTGCCCTTCGTGAGATCGTATTCTTTATCGCGCGTGATGCCGGTAACGTTAAAGCGCTTGGCGAAACCGATGTTGGTTTCACCATCTACATAAATAAGATTGTACGTGGTGCGCTCATCGTTTTTCTGAAACACAGCCGCATGCAGAATGTCTTTACCAATAAACGTTTTGTCGGCTACTTTCACCACTTTCATAATGCCCCGTTTAGTGAAGACAATCACATCATCAAGGTTCGAGCAATCGCAAAGAAATTCATCTTTTTTCAACCCTGTGCCGATAAAGCCTTCAGCGCGGTTGATGTATAGCTTGCTGTTGGCAATGGCCACCTGCTTCGCCGTAATGGTGTCGAACAGCTTGATTTCCGTTTTCCGATGGCGTCCTTTGCCATACTTTTTTACCAGGCCTTCAAAGTAAGCAATGGCAAATTCGACCAAATGGTCCAGGTCATATTTTACTTTGGCAATTTCTTCATCAATCGCCTTGATCTGCGCGTTGAGGTCATCAATATCCAACTTGTAAATCCGGCGCACCGGCTTCTCCGTCAGCTTCAGCAAATCTTCCCGCGCAATCGGCCTTCTCAATCCTTTTGCAAACGGAACAAAGGCTTTGGCGATGGCATCCACTACTTTCTCCCAGCTTTCATATTTCTTTTCTAATTCCTTATAAATCTTCTCTTCGAAAAAGATTTTTTCGAGAGAGGTATAATGCCATTTGTCTTCCAGCTCACCCAGCTTGATTTCGAGTTCGCGCCGAAGCAGTTCTTTTGTATTGTCAGCAGAAGAAGACAGCAATTGCTGCACACCTACAAAGCGCGGCTTCTGATCGTTGATGATGCAGGCATTGGGCGAAATAGAAATCTCGCAATCTGTAAAGGCGTACAGCGCATCAATGGTGATGTCGGGCGAAACGCCGGGTGCCAGCTCCACAATGATTTCTACATTCTTTGCTGTTGCGTCGGTTACCTTTTTCACTTTTAATTTCCCTGCCTCGTTCGCTTTCACAATCGAATCCATCAGCGAAGACGTTGTTACGCTATAAGGAACACTTTTAATGAGCAAGGTCTTTTTATCCGTCTCTTCAATGATGGCGCGAACGCGAACTTTGCCACCCCGCTTGCCTTCATTATAATTCGTTGTATCCATTTGCCCGCCGGTAGAGAAATCGGGAAACAATTCAAATTTTCTACCTTTTAAATGCTTAATGGCAGCTTCGCAAATCTCAATAAAATTGTGGGGTAATATCTTGGTAGATAAGCCAACAGCAATACCATCTGCCCCTTGCGCCAGCAGCAAAGGAAACTTCATTGGCAGCGTTACCGGCTCTTGTTTCCTGCCATCGTAGCTAAGTTGCCATTCGGTGGTCTTGGCGTTGAAAGCCACATCCAGCGCGAATTTGGACAAACGTGCTTCGATATAACGTGGTGCGGCAGCATCATCGCCGGTGCGGGCATCGCCCCAGTTGCCCTGCGTGTCGATGAGCAAATCTTTTTGTCCCATGTTCACCAGCGCTTCACCAATGGACGCATCGCCATGCGGATGGTATTGCATACTTTGCCCGATGATGTTTGCCACCTTGTTGTAGCGGCCATCATCCATTTCCTTCATGGCATGCAGAATACGGCGCTGCACGGGTTTCAAGCCATCTTCCAGTGCGGGAACGGCACGTTCGAGTATGACATACGACGCATAATCAAGAAACCAGGTTTTATACTGACCTTGAACGCCGCTTTCGTTGTTCGGATCTATTGTCTGCAGGAAATCCTTTGCCATATTGTAATAGGTAATAATTAAGAATTAATAACTGAATTAAACAATCAGCTTATTGGTAGTTCGGCTTGCTGGTAAGAAGGCAGATGAATGGTAATGTCTTTCCAGCCTTTGCTCCAGTCGCCGTTGATGATGATTTTATTTTCTTCGGCTAAGCTGCGGATGCGCCACACAATAAACACATCGCCGGTATGCGTGTTTGTTTTAGCATGAAATGAATGAAGATACCTAGTGAGTTTCTGCGGTTCTTTTTGCAACATGCCAAAGATGACGTCATCATAATATGATACTTCTTTGCTGCAAATTTTTTTACCGCCTTCGAGTATGCGGATGATTGCATTTTCGTTGCACAATCTTGCCCATTCATCGCCATCCATTTCAAACTCGCTTGCGGTTACCGCTCTGGTTAATTTTTTCGCTTTGATGAATTCTTTTGGCTGGATCTGAAATAGATTCTCGGGATAAAAAATACCACCTTTTTCATTGATAAAAGGCAGGTTATTTAGATTGAGAACAAACACGTTTCCCTGGTAGTCTTTCAACTGCGAAACCAACCAGTAGTAGCCGCAGACGTCGTGCTTGTTTTGCGCGACCCAAATCCAAATAGCTTCGCTTTCCTCTGCTATTTTTTTCTGTATGTTGTGAACAGTGAGTTTGTCATCAACAAGGCTTAGACTATCAGCATGAGGCGTGAATTGCAGCACTTCTTTCCACCAGTTTCTACGCTGCTGATAACCTTCCTTTTCGTAAATATCCGCTATCGGCCCAACTGAGAATTCGTCCCTAATCTGCCAGACTTCACCTTGCAAGGCTTTATCGAAAGTGATGGCTTCCTGCAAGGTATTTATATCGGCTTCCTGAAAAACGATGTGGAGCATATGGTCAGAGTTTTTGAATCAGTTTATAAAAAAGTACTTTACTCCATTGGTCCAAACTCTTTCGCTAAATCCAGTTCCACTTTTAAGTTGTTAATGATAAACTCCTGTCGCTCCATTGTGTTCTTGCCCATAAAATATTCCAGGAGGTGCTGGATGTGGTCGCCCTGCTCCACAATCACCGGCTGCATTTTAATGTCGTCGCCGATAAACCTGCCAAACTCTTCCGGCGATATTTCACCCAGTCCTTTAAAGCGTGTGATTTCCGGCTTGTTGCCCAACTTCTTTATGGCAGCCTGTTTTTGTGTTTCATCATAACAATAAATCGTTTCCTGTTTGTTGCGCACGCGGAACAATGGCGTCTCCAAAATATACACATGATTTTGCTTCACCAAGTCAGGAAAGAATTGCAGGAAGAAAGTCATCAATAGCAAACGAATGTGCATTCCATCTACATCGGCATCAGTAGCAATCACAATGTTGTTATAACGCAAACCTTCCAAGCCATCTTCTATATTGAGTGCATGTTGCAGAAGATTAAATTCCTCATTTTCATACACTACTTTTTTAGTCAGACCAAAGCAGTTCAGTGGCTTGCCACGCAGGGAGAAAACAGCCTGCGTATCTACATTCCGGCTCTTGGTAATACTGCCGCTGGCGCTATCACCTTCTGTGATGAAGATGGTGGTTTTATTACTCAATGCGCTAAATTCGGCTTTGCCTTTTATGGGCGGTTCCTCATTGAAATGCACGCGGCAATCGCGTAGCTTTTTGTTATGCAAATTCGCTTTCTTCGCACGCTCATTTGCCAACTTTTTAATGCCAGCCAACTCTTTTCGCTCGCGCTCGCTTTGTTCAATTTTCTTCTTAATCGCATCGGCGGTCTGTGCATTGCGATGGAGATAATTGTCTAATTCTTTTGTGAAAAAATCAGCTACGAAATTGCGCATGGTTGGTCCACCTTCGGAAGTGGTAACCGAGCCTAATTTTGTTTTCGTCTGGCTTTCAAACACCGGTTCCTGCACCCGCACGGCAATGGCAGCGGCAATGCCCTGGCGCACGTCTGCAGCCTCATAATCTTTCTTAAAAAAGTCGCGTATCGTTTTTACGAACGCTTCGCGGAAAGCCTGCTGATGTGTGCCGCCCTGCGTGGTATATTGACCATTGACAAACGAAAAAATATCCTCGCCATAATCGTTGTTGTGCGTAATGGCAACCTCAATGTCTTCACCTTTCAGATGTATAATAGGATAGCGGATTTCATCTTCATTGGTTTTTCGTTTTAATAAATCAAGCAAGCCATTGCGGCTTACATAACGCTTGCCATTGAAGAGAATGGTTAAGCCTGCATTGAGATAACAATAGTTCCAAAGCAGGTTGTCCAGGTACTCATGGATATAATGGAAATTCTTGAATACACTATTGTCCGGAATGAAGGTTACAAAGGTTCCGTTCAGTTCTTCAGTCGCCCGTTCCCGGTGCTCTTTGGTTAAATTTCCCTTTTCAAATTCGGCAACTTTAGCTCTGCCTTCGCGGTAGCTTTCCACCTTGAAATAATCGCTCAAAGCATTTACTGCTTTTGTACCCACGCCGTTCAATCCTACACTTTTCTGAAACGCCTTGCTGTCGTATTTGGCGCCGGTGTTTATTTTACTTACTACATCTACCACCTTTCCCAAAGGAATGCCGCGGCCATAATCGCGCACCGTAACAGTCCTGTCGGTAATAGTGAGTTCTATCTGCTTACCATAACCCATCATGTGCTCGTCAATACAATTGTCTATCACTTCTTTAATGAGTACATAGATGCCATCATCGGGCGCAGAGCCGTCGCCCAATTTGCCTATGTACATGCCCGGACGAAGGCGGATATGCTCGCGCCAATCAAGACTCCTGATACTTTCTTCGGTGTAATCGAATGCAGAATTTACTTCAGACATAGTCGGTTTCCTCTTCTTTGGTTCAACTAATTGAATGCTCTGTTTTTTCTTCTGTGCAGTTACCATATCCTTTATTATACTAATGACAGATTGTAACGAATAACCTGTTGTTGTTTGCTAACAAAATTAGTAAAAAAGGAGCAAACTAAGAAGCGGGCAAATGTATGGATTTGAGATTTTAATCCGGTTTAACTCCTTTGGCTTATGTCTGCTGAGTTTGTTGAAAAACACTTTGTAATGCAATTCTTATTCACACGAAAACACCTTTAATGAGTAAGGAAATAAACGCTACATAATTAGAAGATGATGCTATCTGAAGAAATAACCATTCATCTAAAAAGGCACGAAGCCTGATTGTTTTCTGCGCCTTTTTAGGGGTATACAACTTCAATACATCTCCTTTCTCACTCCCAGTTGGCTGTTTGCACAGCTACATTGTTACCAAAGCAGAACACAATTGCGATAAATAAGAACAATCTGAAAACAAAAAACGGAGCCTGCCGAAAATCCGATCCAAGAGTAGGCATTAATGTACCTTTTATGAACATAAATAGAAATGAACCAACTGTGGTAACATTGGGAGAAGGAGCTGCTACCGGTGATACCAGCAATTTGCGCGCTTATCGCGTCAGTTCGGGTGGAAGCATAGTAGAAACGGCTCAATTTGACGGAAGGCAAGCCCGGCTGAAACCAGCTGCCGAAAGCGAGAAAATCTACATTGGCCCTGCCTTACCCGACGACCTGCCTCAAAACAAAGCTTCCGAACGCACACTCGCAGCCATTGGCGCTTACCAAACGCTCAAAGACATTGCAGGTAACACAGCTATTACAGTAAGCCGCTTGCCGGAAAGCGTATTTCAGTGGCCCAAATTCAGCTTTTGCCATGTAACCGGGCATGTCAATAAGAAGTTTATCATCAATGGTGAGACGACCAACCTGCCGGTATGCAATGCGCGTGTGCATATATGTAATGTGGAGCGGTTATTTTTAATTCCTATTTACTTACAACCCAACTTCCGCATACCCGAATGGGTACTAAATGAGCTGAAATACAAACTTGCTACTCTGCAGCAACCGGTTATAAAAGTGCCGCCCCCCGACCCGCCGCCTTATCGCCGCGAAGCGGTTCAAAAAACAAATCTTTCTCTCCGGTCATTAACAACAAGGGCGAATGCTGTAAAGAAAACTTCAGCCAGCCGTTTACAGGCAATACCCGAAGAAGCAATGAATGAATTGCAATCCGCTACAGTGGAGAATCTTTCTGAAAGCCTTAGTAAATATCATGACTGGCTACATCCATACCTGTGCCTGTGGCCTGTTTTCTGGCCGTGGTTTTATCGGGTAGAAGAAGAAGCCATTGTGTACACAGATTGCAACGGACATTTTGATGCCTGGCTTTTCAAAGCCAATGCATCAGCAACTGAAAATATTTATATCTGGATTGAAGTAAACATCAACGGACAATGGGTTACCGTATATCGCCCACCCTATCCTTGCTATACGCGCTGGAATTATGCCTGCGGCACTGATATTACCATTTCTGTTACAGACAGCCGTGTGCAGCCTTGTGTCTGCGGCAGTGAAGGGCCGGGCGATGCATTTTGGTTCCGCTCTGTCGGTAATGCAGCCGGTGCTTTGCATATTGAACAAAACCCCGCAAACACAAGAAATGTACAAGGTGTGGCTTTTAAAAATGCAGGATGCACCGATATTCTGAAGCCCGATTATATTAGTCCATTCGGCTCCGTCCTTGACCTCGTGGTATTTGCCGGAGAGAACATCTACAGCTCCGGCACGGGTGTAACACACTTCCGCTGGAAAGCTACCCGCATTGCCAATGAAAACATGGTTTCACTCTCTCCTGCAGAGCAAACTATTACTATCCTGAATGCGGCAGATAAGATATCAAGGGAATACATTGTTCATCTTGACACCTTCCATTATCACAGCTTCAATCTAGACATTGCACCCAGCGGTGCCGGCGATCAAATCGCTTTCCGTATTCCGAACCAAAACATTGCGCTCGAAGGAAGCATTACGGCTGCTTTTCCGGGTAAAGTTCCCGGTGTTGATATTTTGTGGCGGGACATTTTCTGGACAGGTGGTTCAATAGATAGCCACTCTTTGACTGATGGATTGTATCGCTTTGATTTAGAGTTGGGAACTTACGATGGCGCCGGCAACTTTATTGTTACAGAAGTGAACCCAAACACCTTCCAGATTTCAGAATCCGGCAATTTGGATAACTCGCAAGATCCTACCTCGCCTTACCTGAATATGAGTGGTGCTATGGCGAAAAATTTCACGATGATTGTCCGCATTGACAATACGCCTTGTTATGCTGACATACAAGATGCAGAGTTAGAAACAGGAGAAAAATCGGGCGATTGCGGATTTATAAAATATGCTGATACCAGTCAGGATGTAACGCTCAGTTTTGAAGCGTCGCACCCGAGAAATTTTGCCGAATTCAGTTATAGCGTGATTAAGGGCAATCATTCATCGGGCGTTACTATTGCGGTGAGCGGTTATGTAAATGCAAGCGTGAGTCCGTTCAGCTTGTCGGCAGGGCAATTTAGTGCGGATGTTCCGGTAGCTACTTTGCTTGGAACCTGTCCGGGGCAAGCGGCTTTTGCCGAGAACCTGTCGGTGACTTCCCTGGCAACAGATGGCAGCCGCCAGTTGTATGAATATGACCGTTCGGATGTGAATGCTTTTGCACTAAGCAATGTATAAGCGCTGATGTAATAGGCATAAGCACTGCTGAAGTAAATCAGCAGTGCTTTTTTTTAAAGCAATTTTATATCTGGCTCGTTCATCGTTTTAGATTGTCATAATTTTAAGTATGGAACAAAAAGACTGGCTTGATGAGTTGGTAATTGAAAAAAGAAAATCGTTTTATATTCTGCTCAGCTTTCTTTTCTTCTTTTTTACCACATTGCTTTTTATGTTCATAATAAGCAAAGTGCCATCGCGCATAAAAGCGAGTGAACGGGTGCCGGAAATAGTGAAGACTTTGGTTGTAACTGATTTTATTTCCTGCTTCGCTGGTGTTGCCGCAAGCATAATGAGTATTATAAGACATGAGAAGCCGACCTGGCTGAAGATGATAGGAATGACATTGAATATGTTGACGTTTGCGTTTTTTATCTGGCTGTTAAGCTTTTGGATACTTCATCTGCGATAAATGAATAAAACCATACAAATTCAGAAGAGGGTAGTTGTTGTATTAAAAATAATTATTGTAATCAGTGTATCACAACACGGTGCTTATTTGACACTTCTTTTCATAAAATAAACAAAACACTAAAAACATAAACGAAACATCGGTTTCTGGTAAGGTATCTGCTATAACTTGCCAAACAAAACAAACCGGATGGCGACCTTGTATATTGTAGACGATGAAGAAGACATGCTGCAATCCCTTCAATTTTATTTTGAGAAAGCAGGTTACGATGTAAAAACATTTACCAAATCGAAAGAAATGATGGAAGTGCTGGGAAACGGTAAACCCGACATCATACTTATGGATGTGAACCTCAGAAGAAACGATGGCAGAACCGTTTGCCGCCTGATTAAAGATAAATACGGGGTTGAAGCGCCCGTAGTACTTTGCTCAGCCAATGCAGAATTTGAAACCGAGTATAACGAATGGCATGCCGATGGCTTTATCAGCAAGCCCTTTACATTCGAGGAAATTTCTCAAAAGATCGCTTCTTACCTATAGTAATTGCATGCACATTTTCTTGCACTTACAACTGCTATTATACTTTAATACAGATAAAGTTTTAAGAAACGCAGAAGTGTTTTTTTTGTAAACATTGCCGAATGCTTTACTCTTTTTGCTATTAGTAAACGCACGTATTTTCGTTGGCAAACCAGCAGCTAATGAAACATGTACTGTGTCTTTTATTTTTGGCGCCTGTTGCAACATTCGCACAAAACTTTACCGGCGATTCGCTTTTCATACATAAGATAGCTGTGGCTGTTTTAAGCAGTGATGCGAGTTATTACAACCTGCATTATCTCACCAAAAATATCGGTGGCAGGCTGGCGGGTTCTCCGCAGATGGTAAAAGCGGAACAATGGGGTGCGAAAGCAATGCAGGAAGCAGGCGCTAAGACTGTAACCTTGCAGGAATGCGCCGTACCGCACTGGGTGCGCGGCGGAAAAGATACCGCATTTGTTGTTTTTAAAAATAAAGGGAAAGCGGAGAAGATAAGTCTGCAGATTCTGGCTTTGGGCAACTCAGTAGGGAGCGGCAAAGACGGGATAAAAGCACCGCTGATACGCGTCAATAATTTTGATGAGCTGGAAGCGCGAAAGGATGAAGTAAAAGGCAAAATCGTTTTCTATAACAATCCTTTCGATGATACTTTAATCGACCCCTTTCAGGCGTATGTAAAAAATGTTGTTTACCGCGGCATCGGAGCCAGCCGTTCTGCGAAGTATGGCGCTCTTGCTGTTCTCATTCGCAGCATGACCAACACACCGAACAACAATTATCCGCATACAGGCTCCCTACGTTATCTCGATTCTATTCAGCCTATTCCTGCTGCTGCACTTGGCTTATTAGATGTTTACAAACTTGATTCTTTGTTTGATGCGAACATACCATTAAGTGCCTCGTTGTACACGTACGGAAAAATGCTGCCCGACACTACCGGGCATAATGTAATTGGCGAATTGAAGGGCGGCGAGCATCCTGAACAAATCATTACAGTGGGTGGGCATCTGGACAGTTGGGACCCCGCCGAAGGCGCAAACGATGATGGTACCGGTGTAGTGCAAACTATTGAAGTGCTGCGGGCTTTAACCGCCTTAGGCTATCAGCCGAAACACACACTTCGCTTTGTGTTGTTTGCCAATGAAGAGAACGGCACACGAGGCGCCAAGCAATATTTAGACGAAGCTAAAGCAAAAGGAGAACAGCATCTCTTCGCGTTAGAAAGCGATGACGGCGGTTTTACACCCAGAGGGTTTCGTTTTGATTTAGAGGAGAAAGATCCGGCCTGGCAAAAACTGAATAGCTGGAAACCTCTTTTCATACCTTACTATGGAGAGCGTTTTGAAAAGGGCGAATCGGGAAGCGATGTCGGTTATCTTAAATTGGCAGGTGCAAAAGTGGCCGGGTTAAGCACAGACAGCCAGCGTTATTTTTACATCCATCATGCTGCTTCGGATGTGTTTGAAAACGTTGATATCCGCGAGATGAAATTAGGCGCCATCAACATGGCAGCTTTACTTTACCTGATAGATCAGTATGGTTTATAGGTACTATTCACTCATTATTTAATGCTGTCAATGAAAGATTTGATAAGCCGTTATTATACTATAAATGGCGTAACACTTCATGTAAAAGAAGGCGGCGATGTTGGTGCGCCTGCTATTCTTTTCCTGCATGGGTTTCCTTCCTTCTGGTATAGCTGGCAGCAACAGATTGACTATTTTCTTTCCCTTGATTATCGTGTGATTGTGCCCGACCAGCGCGGGTATAATGAAAGCAGCAAGCCAACGAAGATGAGTGATTACCGGCTTACTTTATTGATTGAGGACATTGTGCAATTGCTACAAGCAATGGGTGTAAACAAAGTGTTTGTAGTGGCGCACGATTGGGGTGGCATTATCGCTTGGGCATTGCTTAAAACGCAGCCCCAACTCATACACAAAGCTGTTATCATCAACGCACCTTACCTGCCTTCTTATTCAAAACCTTCGTGGCGGCAATTGCGCAAAAGCTGGTATGTCTATTTCTTTCAATTGCCGCGGTTGCCGGAGTGGATGGTTCGTCGAAACGGGTTTTCGTTGCTGGTAAACATGATGCGGCGCACCTCTTTGCCAGGTACTTTTTCTGAAAGAGATATGGCTTTGTATAAAGAAGCCTGGAATAAAAAAGAAAGCCTAACGGCGATGATAAACTGGTATCGCGCCCTGGCAAAATACAGCATGGACGCGAAGGAAATATTCGGCAGGCGAACACCTGTACCTGTACCCATAAAAGTACTGTGGGGAATAAAGGATGCATTTTTAGAAAAAGAAAGCGGTACGTGTCCCTCAAAACATTGTCCTGATTTTACCCTGAAAGAATATCCTAATGCCACTCACTGGTTGCCAACGGAGAAAAGTGAGACCATAAACAATGAGATACACTGGTTCTTCAGTTCATAATTTTTATTGATTTCTGCTTCTTTCTTTACTGCTCAATTGCCGCCGACAAATTTCCTGTTCTCCAATTCTTTTTGCACTTCTGCTGGCAGAGCAGAAAGAAGGTCATAGCCTGTGCTCCTTTCGATGGCGCTTACGGTCGTTATATAATCCATCCAGTTGTTGGATACTTCATTATTGTTTGGCGTATCAATGGCAATCACTTTTGTTTTAGGGTTGATTCTCGCGAGGTCATTATTCCCATTGGTTAAAATAATAGCTACCTTCCAGATATGTGCCGGCACTGTTATTTTTCCATAACCAATGGTTGTGCGATAGCCGCGGCTTCCTTCGCCGCCGATGCCATAGTTGCCCATGATGACATACACCTCATTTCCCTTCGCAGTTTGGTCTCTGCAGTAGCGCTCGAAATGCTCCCATACCTGCTCGTTATTTTTTGGCGCTTGTGGAATGATATTATCCATCAGGAAGGTAGAAGAATTGGCTTCCTGAGATGCTGTCCGGTCGGCGGAAGGGCAATTGTGACCTTTATCAAACCCGGAGCCTTTGTAGTTATTAGGATTTGCCGCGTACCAGCCGCCGGGAAGATTATTATCCTGCCTGAAGTCGTCCCGGCGGTCGGCGGTGCCAAGGTCGGCAGCGCTGATGTGCCAGCTTACCCAATTGGGTATGCAGCGGCTCCGGCTGTAGCTTTCGGTGTAGTAGGTATGATCAATAAAATAATTATCCGGGTTGCTGCTGCTATGTGTCGCGTTGGATGGATTGCCAAGTAAAGTATTGTTGTCATCTGTTGTGGTCTTCGTTGTTGAAGCGGGCGACGTGTTTTGCTCTTTGCGGGTGCGACAAACGGTAATAGAAAAAAGAAGGATCAATACCAGAAAAATGATGATGGGCAGTGTGTTGTTCTTGCGGGGATACGTATTCATACAGCATTATATGTTGCAGTAAACAAAGCTATGGCTTTGCCTGAAGTGGAAAAACGAAAATGCCGTTCATCAAGAAATGGGATTGACACCCCCTGTGTCCGTACATTCGCCGCCTTAATTATTTCTCTTACATGATACAAATGAAGAAGTGGATAGTGGCAGTGTGCGTGTTAATGACCGCAAGAAGTTATTGTCAGTCCTTAAACGACACAAGTGAAAACAATGCGTGGATGAAAACTTACCGCGGCACGGCGACCAAAGTGAATGACCTTGTAGATACGAAACTGGAGGTACGCTTTGACTATGATAAGCAATGGATGTATGGCAAGGAACAGGTGACACTGCATCCGCATTTTTATGCAACCGATTCGCTGACGCTTGACGCGAAAAGCATGGCAATTAATAAAGTGGCATTAGTGAAGGGTGGTAAACAGATACCGCTCTCTTATACTTACGACAGCAGCCAGCTGCACATTAAGCTGGACAAGGTGTATAAGCGAAATGAGAGCTACACACTTTATCTCGATTATGTATCCCGGCCCAACACAATAAAAGCGGCTGGCAGTGCAGCCATCACCGACAACAAAGGCTTGTATTTCATCAACCCCAAAGGAGAAGACAAAACGAAACCCATACAGATCTGGACACAGGGAGAAACAGAATCCAACTCTGCCTGGTTTCCTACCATCGACAAACCAGACCAGAAGACAACAGAACAAATTACCATGACCGTTCCGGCGAAATACATCACGCTTTCGAACGGCCTGCTCATCAGCCAAAAGAAAAATGCCGATGGCACAAGAACCGATGTGTGGAAGATGGACCTGCCGCACTCGCCTTATCTTTTCTTTATGGGTATCGGCGATTATGCGGTGATCAAAGACAAGTATAAAGGCAAAGAAGTGAACTATTATGTAGAGAAAGAATATGCGTCGGTGGCAAGAAAGATATTTGGCTATACACCCGAGATGATGGCCTTTTATTCACGCATTACAGGCGTGGAATTTCCCTGGTCGAAATATGCGCAGATTAGCGGCAGAGACTATGTGAGTGGTGCCATGGAAAACACCACAGCAACATTGCATGGCAGCGGCGTGCAACAGGATGCACGCGAACTGAAAGATGGCAACGAATGGGAGAACACCATTGCGCACGAGTTGTTTCACCAATGGTTTGGTGATTATGTAACGGCTGAAAGCTGGAGCAACATTACCGTAAACGAATCGTTTGCCGACTACAGCGAAACCTTGTGGAACGAATACAAACATGGCAAAGAAGAAGGCGATGCAAAGATTAATGCAGACCTGCGCCAATACCTGACTAATCCTGATGCCGCCACGAAGAATTTAGTGCGTTTTTATTATGCGGATAAAGAAGATGTGTTTGATGATGTGAGCTACCCGAAAGGCGGCTGCATCCTGCACATGCTGCGCACGTATGTGGGCGATAGTGCCTTCTTTAAATCTTTAAATCTTTATCTCAACACGTATAAGTTTGGCAATGCAGAAGCGCAGCAACTGCGGCTTGCTTTTGAACAGGTAACCGGTCAGGATTTAAACTGGTTCTGGAACCAATGGTACTATGGCAGCGGGCATCCCAAACTCAACATCACACATCTGTATGACGAAAAGAACCATACTGAAACGGTAACGGTAAAGCAGACGCAGGAAGGTCAGATTTTTACGCTGCCATTCGCCATAGATATTTACCAGAACGGCAACCGCAAGCGCTACCCCGTATGGATAAAAGACTCGGTGGCTACTTACAGCTTTGCCGTCAATAATAAACCTGAACTGGTGAATGCGGATGGTGAAAAAGCGCTGCTGTGCGAGAAAACTGAAGACAAAACTTTTGAGGAGTATGCTTATCAATACAATCATGCCGGTTTGTATCGCGACAGGCGCGAGGCATTGGTATGGATAACCAAAAACGTTAAAGATGCAAAGGGGACAGAGTTTATAAAAACGGCCCTGGGCGATAAGCAATACCGTATTCGCCTGCTGGCGCTGAACAGTCTTGATGTATTTAAAGAAGACATCGCCAAATCGGTTGAGCCGGTGCTGCTGACTTTAGCAAAAAGCGATAGCTCAACGCTGGTAAAAGCGAAAGCAATAGAACTGCTGGGCAGCCTGAAGAAGGAGGATTATAAAACCTTGTTTGCAAATGCCGTAAGCGATTCTTCTTACACCGTAGCCGGTGCTGCTTTGGAAGCTTTGGGTAAAATAAACGATACGCTGGCGCTGGAAGCAGCCGCTAAAATAGAGAATGCACCGGCGAAAGGCGCTTTGCAAAATGCGCTCATCGGATACTCTAGCGAAGAGAAATTTGATGCAGTATCCGAGCAATTCAACAGTCTGGAATTTGGTATTGCGAAACTGCAAATGGTTCCTTCTTATGCTAAATTTATCAGCCATGTAAAAAACGAAGCTCACTTTGAGCAGGGTATTGATGCGATTGCAGGTTTAGTGGCACAATCGCCGGAGCAATACAGAGGGTTTATAGCGCCATCGGTGAGCAATGCGCTAAAGAACATTGAAGACAAAATGAAAGCGGCAGGCGATACAAACAAGGCGGATTACGTGAAAGAGAAACTGAAGACAATACAGAAGTAAAGAAGATTGGTGGCGCCGTTTATACATTGACGTGAGGTAAGCTTCTTATTTTATTTTAGTTTTGAGCAGAACGTTTTTAGCTATCACTCATTTGTGAAACATTCTGTATGGACTATCCCATTTTGCCTTCCCACAGTATGAAAGTCAAATGGTTTCAGGGGTTTCATTACCTCGACCTGATCCCATATTCCATTGCCTTGCTGATGATGACCGGGAGCGTTTATATTGTGGTGATGGCAATTGAAATTACAGAGCATCACTTGCGTTGATTCTCATGGCTCTCCTGTTTTTTGATTTATTTTCTTCTCATACGAAAGCCGCTGCGATGGTAAAATGAAATACTATTGCAGCGGCTTTTTCATTCATTCATCAACATCTGCATATGCAAAAAAAAATCACTTCTGCGCTCATTTCCGTTTTTTATAAAGAAGGCTTAGAGCCGGTTGTAAAAGAGTTGAACCGGCTTGGCATTATCATTTACTCTACCGGTGGCACCCAAAAATTCATTGAAGACTTAGGCATCGGCTGCACACCGGTGGAAAACCTTACCGCGTATCCATCTATCCTGGGCGGAAGGGTGAAAACCCTGCACCCGTCTGTGTTTGGCGGCATCCTTGGCAGGCGGGAAGTAGAGCAGGATTTAGCGGAAATGAAGCAATACAACATTCCCGAGATTGACCTGGTAATGGTAGATTTATACCCGTTTGAAGAAACGCTTGCACAGGTAACGTCTTCTTCTTTTACAGGCGATGACGCAGCCGCAGAGAAAGCCGTTATTGAAAAGATAGATATTGGCGGACCGTCTATGATTCGGGCGGCAGCCAAGAACTTTAAAGACCTGGTAGTGATTGCTGCAAAAGAAGACTACAAGAAGCTGTTGCACGTGCTTCAGCAAGGCAATGGCGTTACCTCGCTGGAACAGCGGAGAGCCTTTGCTGCGAAAGCTTTTGAAGTGGTAATGAACTATGATATTGCAATCTCCCGTTACTTTAACCAGGAGGCAACGCCGTCCGGCGCCAAACAATCACTTCGCTATGGTGAAAACCCGCACCAGAAAGCCGCTTTTTATGGCGACCTGGCACAAGTATTCACCCAACTCAACGGCAAGGAACTATCCTACAATAATTTGGTAGATGTAGATGCCGCCATTCAACTGATTAACGAGTTTCCGCTGAAAAATTCCCTCTATACATTCGCCATCATCAAGCACACCAATGTATGTGGCATTGCGCAGCGCGGCAGCGTGCAGGAGAGCTGGAATGCAGCCTTAGGCGGCGATAGCGAAAGCGCATTTGGCGGCGTGCTGGTGTGCAATGGAACGGTAGACAAAGCCACTGCCGAAGCCATTAATGAAATCTTTTTTGAAGTGTTGCTGGCGCCACAGTTTAGCGAAGATGCGCTGCTGGTTTTGCGCAGCAAAAAGAACCGCATACTACTGCAACTAAACGAGCAGCCGCACCTGAAGCGGGAAGGCTACAAATCGCTGCTGAACGGTATGTTGCTGCAGGATACCGACGATGGCAACTATGCCGAATGGAAAGAAGTGGGCGGGCGCGAAACCACGGCTGCAGAAAAGGAAGATCTGAGCTTTGCCAACCTGGTGTGCAAGCACCTGAAAAGCAACGCCATTGCGCTGGTGAAAAACAAGCAATTGGTGGGCAAAGGCTGCGGGCAGACGAGTCGCATTGACTCGCTGCGCCAGAGCCTTGATAAAGCAGCACAATTTAATTTTAGTTTAGACGGTGCTGTGCTGGCGTCGGATGCGTTCTTCCCGTTTAATGACTGTGTGCAGATGGCGCATGCGGCGGGTATCATCGCCTTTATTCAACCCGGCGGCTCGGTGCGCGATAAAGACAGCATTGATTACTGCGTGGAGAATAAACTGGCAATGGTGATGACGGGGTTGCGGCATTTTAAGCATTGAAGATAGTTTCGGTAAAATGTGTCGGGCATTACCAAAGGAAAAAGCGCATTCCCTGCAAAAAAGGGAAGGCGCTTTTTCTTTTCTAACCAAAAAAGCGGGATAGAAAGCCTGCTTCAGTTGGTATCTGTCAACAATCTAAAAAGAAACGCTTCTTATTGCGGCGTGATGGTTTGCACATCGGTAAGCGCGCTGGTGCCGGCGCTGTTAAAGGCGCACATGCTGATGCCGACAGTCGTTTTGCTGGGCAACCCCGTAAGCGTTGCCTTGCTTTGCGTTGTCAGCTTTATCAGCAGTTGCTCTCCATTCATTTCTACCAGAATATCTTCGCCCAACAGATTCACATTTATATTTTCGGTTGCAGTAAGCACTACATAGCCCTTAGCGCTTTCTACACTTTTACAAGAAACATCGGCGGTGCCTTTTGCCGTCCTCACCTCTACCATAAAGTTGTTAAGCATCTCTATTTTATCTCTCCGTTGCCGCATACCTTTGGTGCAGGCAAAACCAGAACTTTTAATTACTGTTGCACTGCCATTGGCAACAAACGATACATAAGCCGCCGTTCTCTTAAACTGCGTATCCCACAGCTCGTTCAGCTCATTTCTTTTTTCAATCGCCACACTATCGCCACTCAAAGCCTCCTGTTCTGCCTCGTCCAGCTCAGTAGTAGTAGCCAGCAGGGTAGCCGTAGGATAAGGAAGAGCAGTAAATAGGTTACTTTCGGTTTCCAAACATTTGCTTACCTTTTTTCCGAATACTACTTTGTTAGCCACATCGTAGTCTGCAAATTCAAGCGAGGCATTCATTTTAATTTCCATGGTATTGGATGTTTCTGATTTTTTAATAATGAAACAAAGCTATACAAGAGGCAAAAACGATGAGATTAAAAGATGATTAAACAAGATTAAAAAAACATGAAGTGAGGTTTAGAGCGTTTCCGGCAAATTTTTACAAAAGGAGATCAGCTTTTGTAAAATGGGAGCTTCCTTTTCCCGTTTTCTGACAGATTTTGAGAAAATCAGACGAAAAGCTGTTATTTTCTGAAGAATAGTTGCCTGTTTCTGTCAGAAACAAGCTCATTTCCGACAGATTTTTAGGATTTATGACGAAAAAAGATTGCTTTCTGTTAGATTTTTGAAAAAGAGACTCTGCTTTTTTAAAAAGGGAGCTTCTTTTTTTTGGACAAAGCGAAAAGGATTGCTTGCTCGTTTTTTTTATCTATCCATTGATGTCCCCAATAGCTGTGGTGTCCCTGTCAACCATCAGGATAGAATGGGCAGGCTGAGTCATTAACCGAAGAGGAAGTGCATTAGAAGGGAAGGAGAGAAATGGGCAGTTGTAGCGTGATGGTTTGTTTGAGTAATCCCTTTTTAAGCTGTCGGTAAGATATGCGCCTGCCCGAGCCGGGAAGGCGATACACAAGGGCGCCGCGATGAAGGGCTGTAGTGAGCGCAATGGGTGGATGTTGAACGAGCCATACGTTTTTGATATCCTGCAGGGCAATGTTGTAGCCAGGATGATAGTATTTGCAGATAATGGTTTGATACATGATGTAAAGATGGAGAAAGAAGATGGGTACAGAAACAATTTGATATTGAATGGATTTGTGTACCGGGAGGTGCGTATATTTGAGAGTTAGCGGTTATTTTATGGAGACACCCCGCAATTACATATTAGCATCTTTGGGACTGTTTCTTTTGACACAGTGCAACACTAAACAAGACAGTAATAGTGCGACGCAAATATTATTACCATCAACCAAGGAACAAATTGAAACTCCACTGACTGGTGAATGGCAATATAGCAACAGCATTTGGTACTCTTCCGAGTTGACGCTGGAAAACAATGGAACTTTTAAATTTCATGACCAAAGCTGCTATGGACAAAAGTTCTCACAAGGAAAATGGACATATAATAATGGCGTCATTCAGCTAACAAGTTTTGACATCTTTAAACAAAAAGAACAGACCGAAGCAAACAAATCAAACGAAGTTATTGAGCAGAAGAAACCAAAGCGCAAATTGAAAAAGGGCGAAGTTGAATATTCCTTTGTGCATTTTAAAGATGTTCCACCGCCTGTTTCCCCAGGTCCTAATGACACAATGTTGGTTTTTTTGGACAAAATCCAATTGCAGCTTAGAAACGATACTCTGTATTGTATAGGTTCGAACAAATTACCAGAAGGTGCTCAATTTCACAGGACGCAAAACAACCGCTAACAGTGTGTTTATAAAATTGTGGCGGGACGTTAAGCATTCAACTATGAATCGCTATTTTGCTTTTGTGGTTAATTGAAGCTGCCGTTTTTCAAATGCCACAACTTCATAAACACTTTACCGTTAGGCGCTATTAAAATTCCATGTACAAAGTCAAATCGACATATAAAGTTCTTGCGGATAAAGTACTGGAGCAAGGTTCACGTGAAGAATGGATAGATTGGGCATTAGAAATGGTGATGGCTGGATTTGAAAGTGAACACTTGATAATTTTAGCAGGACTAACGCTTGATACAAACCGCTTTGAGTTTGACGACATCGTTAATAGAGCATTGAAGGAGCTTTCACTGGACAAAGCTACAAAAGACGAAATTGTGTATGCATATGTTTACTATTTAGTAAGTGAAGCGATTGAGGGAAATATTAGTAAAAGGAAAGTACTAAGAGAGCTTCGAGACCTTTGTCAAAATAGAGATTACGATGAAGAGTTGTTTAAATTTTATCTGTTGTATTATGCATTAGATGAATTAGAAAATTTGGGCGTTCAGTCTTATTGGAATAATGGTGACAATAACGATATTGACATTGAGATTGATAATGAGTTGCGGAGTTGGAAAAATGGATACGAGGCTAATAAACTTAACATCGCCTAACAAGAGTATTGCCAATAGTGGGGCTGGACATTGGAGCAATCGGCAGGAGGTTGGCTATTTGGCTTTAGCGCCAGCGGACGTGACTCTTTGGGTCTTTTGATTCTTTATCTTTAACCCTGGTATCTTTATTCATCACCACCACCCGGCGGACGGAACGCTACTTCCCCACCATCGGCAATACTTTTTCGTTGTGCGTCATTTTGGAAACCACCGTTCAGACATATTTCATCATTAACCATGTTCACAAAAATTTATTGGATACATCAGTTTGACAATGCTGTAAGACTTGGTATTATGGCAAGACCACGTGGTGACGATTGGCTCGAAGACGAAATTGCCAATTTGAAAAGACAAAAAATTGGACTTTTAGTTTCACTTCTTGAGAATGAAGAAACTTATGAACTTGGACTGCAAAAAGAAGAACAGATATGCAAGACAAACGGTATTGAGTTTATCAATTTTCCTATTGTTGACAGAGACACTCCTAAAACTAATGACAAAACAGATTTGCTAATTAGCGACTTAACCAACAAACTTAAAAACGGACTTTCTACAGTAATACATTGCAGAATGGGAATTGGACGTTCTTCAATTATTGCAGCTTCAATTCTTTTACAGGCAGGACTTAAAGCAGAGACAATTATTGAAGACATAAGTAAAGTAAGAGGACTAAAAGTGCCGGACACAGACAAACAGTTACAATGGCTTAAAGCAAGACAATAAAACGAACGCACAACAAAAGGTTTTCTGCTATGCTGGCTGACACTTCTCACCTCATCATTAGTAATTCTATTTAACTTTAGTAAGTAATTCGGCTGACGAAATACTACTGCCAGCACATCAGAAAACCTGACCGTTGCCTGCAAGCATTTGCGACATCCTAACTTAAGTTTCATGTTTGACAAATCCTCTTGGAAAAATTTATTAGCGAAAGCAAGAAAAGGTGACGCAATTGCTCAAAATGAAGTTGGTGACCACTTTTCATTTGGATTTAAAACAAGTGCCAATAAAATTATTGTCAGGCAAAGTCTCACATCTGCATTTGCTTGGTATGAAAGAGCTGCAAAACAAGATGTGGTTGAAGCTTTGACAAACCTAGCAGACTTCTTAAGTGAAGGAAAGGGTTGTGAAAAAGATATAAATAAAGCGGTTGACTATTATTTGTTAGCCATTCAAAAAGGTTCAAGCAGAGCGGCTTTAAATTTAGGGACAGTTTACAGAGACAAGGGAAACTTTACAAAGGCGTTCGAGTATTATTTACTGGCAGACAAACTCAATAATGTAGACTATTCATTTACTATAGGACTTTGTTATTATTATGGATTAGGTGTATCGATTGACAAAGAGATAGCTTGTAAGCATTTTCTCAAAGTATCGGGTAACAAAGCGCAAGCGCATACACAGTATGAAGTTGATGAGGCAAACTATATTCTCGGGGTTTCTTATTTGACAGGAGAAGGAGTAAATAAATCGCTCCAAAAAGCAAGAGCTTTTTTGACACTTGCAAACCAAGATAATGACCATAGAAGCGCAAAAGAACTTTTGTTTATTATCGGACAAACCAAATATTAGACAAATTATGCCAGCAGGCAACAATAGGCTTTCTGCTATGCTGGCTGACACTGCGTACCTCATCATTTGGAATTCTATTTATCTTTAGTAGGTTATTCGGCTGACGGAATGCTACTGCCAGCACAGCAGAAAGCCCGAGCCGTTGTGTGCAATTATGAAAGACCAAAAAGACATACTTAAGTTATTAGTCATTTTCGGGACACTGCTTTTTAATGCACTACTCATTTACTACATTCTTTACATTCCATTTGACATACTTCTTGCGATTAAGAGCCAACCATTTACAATTTCCCCTCCTCAAAATCATGTTCTGACATTTATCGTTGACACAGTTATACTTATTCTTATTGCTACTTCCGCTTTTATGCTTTGGAAAGTCTATAAGACAGAAAAGATATTTATTTACGCACCTCTATCATCGATAACAGTTTTAGTAGGACTTATCGTTGCGTATTATTTTCTGCCGACTTTTCCAGATTCAACTTCTGAATATTCACGACATGGCTATTACTACAAGACTGAAACATGGTTGACTAACAATAAGCATATTTATAAAAGATGGCGAAGTGAATTACCTTATGATAGTACAGCAAATGTTGACAATCTAAAGTATGTACTTGACAGTTCATCAAACATAAGCGACAAGTAAACCGCACACAACATGAGGTTTTGCGTTATGGCGGCTTGACCTACAAACTCATCACCAGGTTTTCAATTAAGCTTTGTACTATATTCGGCTAACGAACAAGAATGTCCGCCACAAACGCAAAGCCGACGGACGTTGTACGCCACTTTATTTGGACACAGCGTTTATTTGCATCTATGAAGTATCGTTGGACTTCGTTTTAGTTTTTCACGAAACACATACTGAATTCGACTAAGAAAAGACAAGAGTTGCATGTACAGAAGAAAACTTAAAGCAGGAGATTTAATTAAAGTTCCTTTTAAAGAAGGAGCACATACCTATGCAAGAATTTTAGTTGAGGGCAGTTGCGCCTTTTACGACTGTTACTCAACTACTGAGAGAGAAGACTACGAGACTATAATCACTAGTGACATTTTGTTCGTAACACACGTTTTCATCAGTACTATTAACGCTGGTAACTGGAGCAAATTAACAAACATCCCATTAGACGAGGAATTAAAAGCGTTTTATCCTAGATATTTTAACGCTGCCCCACAGAACCGAGAGAATGTTAACTTCTATGAGGTTTATAAAACTGAAATAGAAGACGCCATTGTAAAAGACTGGATAAAGACAGGAAGAATACAATTAGACGGAGTGCCTCAGCATTTTCATATCGAGACAAGGCTTAAAGATTACTACGCAGGAAAAACACACGACGACAACAAAGGAATTATATGGGTGTTCAAAAAATGTTTGGGTATGACATCTCTTAGTTATGACGACTTTTTAAAGAGTTGATAATTTTCATTCTCACTCCTCGGACAATGAGAAAGGCGGCGTACAACATTGTGTTTATAAAATTGTGGCTGGACGTTAAGCTTTCGACTTCCAATCGCTATTTTGCTTTTACCGTTAATTGGAACAGACGTTTTTCAAATGCCACAACTTCATAAACACTTAACCGTTACATGCCATTCTATGACAGCAAAAGTTTCATGCTTTGTTCTACTAATGACACTTACCTGTTGTGCATTTGGACAAGACACAACTAGACAAAATCTTTTCCTGACTGGTATCTACCTCGAAAACTTACATATGACAATCCCTTGGTCTGCTGACTATAAAAAAATAGTATCTGTTGGTAATCCCATTATTGACACTCCACATAGAAATACGGTTCGCTTCAAATGGGACTCAGTGAAGATTCTAAATGATGTAATTATCAACCTGACTTTCTATCTTTCAAAACAGCAAATCAGAAAAGAAAAGCCTTTGCAAGTACTCAATTTTAGCGGTGTGATTGACACCAGTGATATTCGTAGAATAAAGCGTTATCTGGCTGACTATACAAAGCTAGGAGGCGATTACGATGATGATAAAAACCAGACTTCTGGTGGATGGAAAATCAACGGGACTATGATGAAAATAGGAGTTCATAAATGGCGACATCAACCCGTAGTAGGTTTGTGCGACATACAAAAAGTGCTGCCAAAACAAAACGGCATGTAACACATGCTTGCTGCCACAGCGGCTCTCCCAAGCCATTCAGCAGCACCTTTATTTTCATCTTATTTTTTATATTTGAGCTGACGGTTCGCTACCTCCGCTACGGACAGCAAGCAGCGAGCCGTTGGGCGCTATTAATTTTTATCACCATGTAATTCGGACTTTAATGACGCGACATATTATCGCATTATTTTTGGTTTTTATTTATTCAAGCGCAGTTGTCAACGCTCAACAAATATCAACGACTGAGCAAAAGAATTTGGAAACAGTTGTAGTTGGACTATTTGATGCGCTTTCAGAACTTAATGTTGACAAAGCAAAATCTTTCTGTGCCAGAAATGTTACAATTCTTGAAAGTGGTCAAGTCTGGAATTTTGACTCATTGGCTTTACGAATTACGACCAGAAAAGCAAAGTCGACCGACTTTAAAAGAATTAATAAGTTAGATTTTATTGAAACAAAAATATCTGGAGAAACTGCATGGGTTTCTTACTTCAATAATGCAGTTATTACTTCTTTAGGAAAAACTGTTACTGTTAAATGGCTTGAGAGTGTTGTATTAATAAAGATCGACAAGGAATGGAAAATTAGCTTACTTCATTCGACAGAAATAAGTCGAACAACTTGAAAACAGCGCCCAACAAGAGTATTGCCAATAGTGGGGCTGGACGTTGGAGCAATCGGCAACAGTTGGCTATTTGCCTGTAGTTCCAGTTGGACGTTAACTATTTGGCTTTTTGTTTTATCTTCATCAAAAGATTTTCAATCTGACTTCGGTTGCCAGGCGGAGGTTTTGCAACTTCCCCACCATCGGCAATACTTGTTCGTTGTGCGTCATTTTAAACAGCTTCATAATAATTGATATTGTAATTAAAATATGACAAATAATGCAAGCAAAATTTCTCTTTGCAAGGCGGCTCTTATTGCCGGACTTACCATTTTTATTATGGCGTTAGTGGCTCCTTTTGCTGAACTTTTTGTATATCCTAAACTTGTTGATTTGGAAAGCCCAACACAAACAGTTCATAATATTATAGGTAACAAAACACTTTTAATTTCTGCAATATTCAGCTACTTGCTAACCTTTACGGGCGACATAGTGGTGTCTTGGGCACTGTATATTTTGCTTGCACCGGTAAACAAACATCTTTCACTGCTTACTGCATTGTTTAGACTCGTTTTTTCTTTTATCGCTTTGGCTGCTCTTTTAAATCTTGTCACCGTTTTCCAATTGTTAACCACGAATGAATCGTTAGCTATACTGGGACAAACCCAGTTGAATGCGCAGGTGATGCTTTGTTTTAAAACCTTTAGAAATGATTATCATTTCGGAATTATATTTTTTAGCATTCATCTTATTATGCTTGGTTATTTGGTTATAAAGTCTGATTATATAACTAAACTAATGGGAGTAGTGCTCATTATTTCCGGCTTAGGTTATTTGACAGATGCATTAAAACCTTTTTTATTTCCCAACTTTAATTCTGGCTTTATTACCATTACTTTCTTTGGGGAATTAGTTTTTATGTTATGGCTATTGATTAAATGTTTTAAAATTGTGGACAAATACGATACAGCTTAAAAAACGAACGCACAACAGTGTGTTTATAAAATTGTGGCTGGACGTTAATCATTCAACTATAAATCTCTATTTTGCTTTTGTGGTTAATTGAAACCGACGTTTTTCAAATACCACAACTTCATAAACACTTAAACGTTGTGTGCAAGTTTTTCGACCATCATTAAAACTCAAAAACTGACAATACTAAAGTGACTCGACTAAAAATTATTCTGCTTCTTTTGGGACTGCTGACTCTATATAATTCTTGTTGTCCATTTATAAAAGAAGAAAGCTTAGGAAATAACTTTTATCTGTCTGAATATGATAATGTTGACAGAAGAATTCTCTATGCTGAAGAATCATGCTCAAATTCAGGTATTGAAATCGTTCCTATGACAGTTACTGAATATGCAGACAACTCAAAATGGATTATTGCTAAATCCTCTGCATCAGGACAAACAGCAGAAAGTAAATACTGGATTGTTGACAAAGATTTCAAAGTGAAAATTATTCAAGACAACGACAGCACAACTAATGTAATCAAGTCGCATGTTTTCGGACCTTTAGACTCAACAAAATTTGTTCATCTATTATCAGTTAAAGACATCAAGTTTACTTTAAAAAAAATTGAATCAAATTGACAAGAACACCTGCAGCCAACATTGGTATTGCTGCAATTTGGGCAGGACGTTGTAAGCATCAGCATCAATAAAAGATTCAGCTTCAGTTCCGGCTTGACGTTATAAATTTAGCTACTGAACAAAACACTGGCAAAAGTTAAGCTATCAGCAGTACCTCCGGCGTGACGTATTTCAATGCCCAAACTGCAGCAATACCTAACCGTTGGCTGCTATTTTGAACGAGGCATTTAAATATTTATATAGTCTTACCGGACTTTTTGTTAATGATATGAGGCATTTCGTAGTATTCTTTATCTTTCTCACTTCACAGGCAACAGCCCAGGTACCGAAATTGTATAATCATATCGCCAACGATGTGCATGTAATACACTCCCGGGTGCTAAATGGAGACCGCCAGATATACATCAATGTTCCCAAACTCGATTCTGCAGATATAAACAAGGCATTGCCTGTGTTGTATCTCTTAGATGGGGAGAATCATTTTCACATCCTTTCTGCCTATATAGAATATTTAAGGCATTGGCAGGTTATTCCTCCCATAATAGTAGTCGGCATTGTTAGTTTGAACCGTGTAAAAGACCTCACGCCTGTTAATAGCTTACTTAACTTTGACGGTAACGTTGATTCTAACTATAAGACATCGGGTGGCAATGAGCCGTTTTTAAACTTTATTCAACAGGAATTGATGCCTTACATGGAGGCGAATTATAAAACCAGTCCTTTCAAAATATTTGCCGGACATTCCTTTGGTGGTCTTACAGTTATTAACTGCATGCTTACGCACCCTGATATGTTTACTGCTTATATTGCCATAAGCCCTTCACTATGGTTTGGCAACAAATATGTTTTACGACTGGCAGAACAAAAGCTACCCGATCTATCAATCAGGGATAAAAAACTTTTTTATAGCGTAGGGAATGAAGATGGCAATTTTCGGGATGATTTGTTGAATTTTGATAAACTGGTTGAACAGGATAGTTTAAAAACATTTGAACACAAGTATAAATATTATCCTACTGAAGACCACATGACAGAACCCATTCCTGCCTATTATGATGCGCTACGGTTTGTTTACAAGAATTGGAAATACGATACAACGAAGTGATGTAATTGCAATAAGTGGGAGTAAAAAACTTCAACGCCATCGTCCGTGTCCTCACAGAGCCTGGCGGCGGGGAGTGGAAAGATTTTCTTAAGCGCTGATTTGGAGCTTATATCCTTTGCCGCGTATCACAACAATCCTGATGTTCGGATCAATTTCAAGTTTTTTCCTAAGTTTTGAAATGAACATATCCAGACTGCGGCCTACGATAACACCATCATCTTCCCATATCTCTTTTTGTAGCCGGCTTCGTTCTATAGCCTCGTTGGGAGACGACGCGAAAATGCGTAGTACACGGGTTTCGGTTTTGGTCAGGTCGATGGTCGTTCCATTGGCCAGGAGCTTACGAGCCTCTGCGTTGAATGACATTGACCCCAAAGTGAAGATATCATTATGCTGGCTGTCATCGGTAGGCTGACTGTCGGGTAAAGCTTTCTGCGGCTTAACAGGTTTTAAAAAAATAAATCCAACCAATGCTAAAAGGGTCAGGCTGCCCAGAAGATATCCATTCTTGGCTGTCACTATTCCTGCCGGTTTAAATGTAATATTAATGCTGTAACACGCTACCGGCTGCTTTCTTCCTATACAGGCTATAATATCCTCTTTCTCCGTTTTTGATATCGCATATCCATAAGTTACGGTGGCATCGGCACAGTTCAGTACATTCACAACATAATCGCTCCCGAGCGGGTCTTTGGCTAACAAACGCTGAATTGTATTCACCAGAGTTTCGGGGTTAAAAGTAAAGGCATTCTCAAAACTGATTTGGTATTCATTTCCGGCGATCTTTTTTACCGGCAATACGCGTGATGTACTATCGCCTGATTGAAGGAGTATTTCATGTCCGATGCGGCGAAGCAAGATTTCCCTCCTGGCACCGTCAAAGTCATTATTGCCGGTTATGCTGAAAGCGGCGCAAACGACAGAGATGAGCGTGAGTAGTAATAATCCGCCCATGTGTTTTCGTTTGATCTGCAACAGAGCCCTTCTAACCAGCATAATGTCAAGATATTATTTACAAAGTTTACAATAAGTATTTACAATCCGGGTTCCTTCGCCTGAACATCATCAAAGTAATTTTGTTGCATCACCTTTTGAAGGGTGCGAAAAATAAAAGCAATGCCTTACGCGGAGCCCATTTATCGGGAGACAGAACTAAGTTCATTAAAACTACAAACAATATGAAAAAAGGTATTTATGCGCTGATCTTACTGCTGGTTGTGGTAAGCGGACTTGTATTTGCGAATCGCGAAAACAAAAATGAAACTTCTAAACAATCACCCCCGAAGGCACTCTCTGCCGATGAAATGGAAGCCTTGAAAATATGGGAGCTTACCCCGGAGGGGATACGTTACAAACAATGGGAGGCGTCTCCCGCAGGTAAAAAAGTGTATGCCGCTGAAGCTAAGATAAGGCAGCACATTAAAGATTCTACCGATATGCAGGCTGTTGTAACCTCTCTTTCTCTTCCGCCAGGCTCACGATTGGGTTTCGGAGTGATGATAAAGATCAATGACGACGATTATATTCTAAGTTTTGGGACGGAAGAGTCTAATGAATTTCAGCCATTGCATAGCCTGAACGTTAACGACAAAATAATTATAAGAAGTCATTTTGTATCGCATGCGCCCAAGTATTCATATCCAATTGTATCGGGCGACTATATAGAACGAGATCGTAAATTAATTTATAAACGTGCCCCTCGTAAAGGCGGTTGCTGAGTAAAGTTATGATGGAAAGACCTTTGCGGAATGTAAAGGTAAGAGAGCAAGAAATAACTTTTTCAGCCGACACTTGTAAGATGGAAGTATGCTTCAGGCAATACATTTTCCTGCATCGGCATGCGGCCGACATTTTTACCCGGTAGACTTTTTATTTTAGATTTTAAAAGTAAAAAATAATAAACAGATTAACAATCAGTTGCTGCTGACAATAGAGAAATAGCGGCATATAACATTGTATTTATTAAATTGTGGCAGGACGTTAAGCATTCGGCTTTACATCGCTATTTTGCTTTTGTGGTTAATTGAAACCGACGTTTTTCAATTGCCACAACTTCATAAATACTTTAACATTAGCAGTAGTAATGTTGAGACACCCTACGAAATGTAAACATGATTGTTTATGACATTAATCAAAACAAATTTTGGATTTCACTCGACAGCGGATGAGGTGATCAGCGGAACAGACCTGAGGGGCAAACGGGCTATTGTAACTGGTGGCGCTTCGGGAATTGGAATAGAAACGGTGAAGACTTTGGCAAAGGCAGGTGCAGAGGTAACTATTGCTGCCAGAAACGTGGAAGCCGGAAAAAAGGTTGCGGATGAACTTATTGAAACCACCGGAAACAACAGGGTACACGTGGCTCCGCTTGACTTAGATAACCTGAGCTCCATCAATCATTTTGTTGACAACTGGAAAGGCGCACTGGACATTTTGATCAACAATGCCGGTGTGATGGCAATTCCCCAGTTTCAAAAAACACCAGAGGGTATTGAAATGCAGTTTATGACCAACCATCTCGGGCATTTTGCATTATCTATGGGGCTGCACCAGGCTTTGAAAAGTGCAGGTTCTGCCCGAATTGTAGTGGTGGCTTCAAACGGACACCTGTTTTCGCCTATTGTCTTTGATGACATCAACTTTTTGTTCAGACCTTATGACCCCTTGCTTTCTTATGGACAGGCAAAGACGGCTTGCATTTTATTTACAGTGGGTGCAAACCAACGATGGCGGAAAGACGGAATTACAGTAAATGCGCTGAACCCGGGAGCCATCCTGACAAACCTTCAAAAACACGTTGGCGGAAAACTTCGTTCTGCACCAGAACTTCATAAAACGCCACAACAAGGAGCGGCAACCTCTATTTTATTAGCAACGTCACCCTTGCTGAACAATATTGGAGGACGCTATTTTGAGAACTGCAAAGAAGCGGAAACGGTTACAAAACGACCTGATAATTACGAGGGCGTTGCCATGTATGCCCTTGACAAAAACAATGCTGACCGGCTATGGGACAGATCAATGAAAATGATTGATAAATGACAGCCATGGCGGCAAATATTATATTATTGCAGTTAGCATTGATATTGGCAAAAACGGGGTAGACGTTTAAGTCTCTACACTTGCAATCCTATATAGCATTGGTGCAAAACCAAGCTGATTTTTTTCAAATGTTTTACTATTGCCAATACCTAAGCCGTAAGCTGAAATATAATTCCAAAAACGACCTATAATATGAACGAAAATTTTGACAATCTTTATTGGTTAATTTATATCGTCTGGGTTTTTATCCAGATTTGGATTGGCAGAAAGGATAAGCTGTTAAGCAAAAATGTGGAAGCCACCGGAAGCAAATCAACCTATGTAATTATCGTGGGTATACTGGCAGGTATATTTATCGCCTTTGAGGTTTCTTATTTTTCCACTTTACCCATCAGCAATAATCCTTTGGTTCGATGGATAGGTGTTGCTGTTGCGGCAGCAGGACTGATTCTTCATGTGACGGCTATTTACACACTTGGAAAGTATTTTAAAACCGTCATCATTATCCAGGAGAAACACGAACTCATCTCTAAGGGGCTTTATAAATATTTCCGGCATCCTTCTTATTTCGCCGGTATGATCATTCTTCTGGGGATGGGTTTGCTGCTGAACAATTGGTATGCACTTTTGATCATATTGATTATTCCTTTTCTAACCTTTATTTACAGAATCAGAACGGAAGAAAAAGTATTGATACAAAAGTTTGGACAGGAGTATCTGAATTATAAAAAGAAAACGTGGGCAATACTCCCCTTTATCTGGTAGTTATCGCAGCTTGCTACCCAACCCAACACCTATGGTGGAGCACACCAATAGCAGCGTTTTATGAAAAGAGAATACGAACCCATGGCTGTACAAGTACATCACAGGAAAGAAGCCATTGTGAACCAGAAAAAAATCTTACTTTTTTAAGCTGTCGGCTTCTGTTTTTATTACTGCAACTTTAGGGCGGTTACAAAGGGATTGGCTTCGCCAATATCTGTCTCTATTGTGCGAATGAGAAGTAAGCCGTAATGATAAGTGGAAAAGATTGAGCTGGTTTTTTTTTGTTTTGTTATGGCTTCAGACTGATGGCAGAAGTTACATACATTCGAGAGTTATAAGAAAAAACGAGATTTCGAAACTTTATAATACTATAGCTTCATAAACACTTTAACGTTAGCCGCTATTGCACGGCACAAAGCATCACAAAGATTATAGAAAGGATTCGTCGGGATAAAACTGATCTTGGAATCACACTTTATGATGGTGCATCACCAATTGAGATTACTGAATTCGAAGAAGTAAAACACGTCAAGCTTCCCAATGATTTTAAAGAACTATATCAATTTTGTAATGGTTTCGAATCTGCTGAAGATTTGTTTCGAATCATTCCTTTAAATGAAATTATTGAAAATGGAAGAGATGAATATTTAATTGGACAAAATGACTTTCATTTTGCAGAATACCTGATTTACTGTGACGTGTGGAGTGTTAACATCAATAACCAAGACAGCCAGGATTACACTGTTTACAGAAAGGCTGGTAGTATGAGTGTGTTGACAAATTCTCTTGCGGATTTTCTAAACACATTTTTGAATACAAGCGTGTACGAGCTTTATCAAATGGAAGGAAAGAAGTGAGAGACAATTACGCAAAACAGAAGCTGACAAATACTTGCTGCAAAGCGGCTGATGGAAGCCATTCTGCAATAGTAATTTTATAAACAAAATATCTTTAACAGGCTAATACTTTTTTATGTGTGCTACAGACAGCAAGCAGTAAACTGCTAACGGTCATCGTAATGTGCCTCAATGATCTGAAAATACCAAAATTCGTACTACAATCATTTATAGAAAACTATTTAGCACATGGAATTCAGTCCAACTAACAATGTAGTTAAACTCTGTCTTCAGGGGATGGAACTGGAAGAGAAAAGCAAACCCGAAGAAGCAAGTAACTTATTTCTTCAAGCCTGGAACGAAGCGACAAACGACTTTGAAAAGTTTACGGCTGCTCATTATGTGGCCCGACATCAAACAAATGTTCGCAACAGATTAGAATGGCTTGAAATTGCTCTACAGTTTGCATTACAAGTAAATAACAACACGGTTAAGAGCGCTTTTCCTTCACTATATGTAAACATTGCTAACTGCTATGAGGATTTAGGAGATGCTGACAACGCAAAAAAGAATTCTGAATTAGCTGTTTCGTTCAAGTATAATCTGTTTGACAACGGCCCTTTTTATCACGGGACAAGAATAGACTTGCAGGTTGGCGATTTGCTGACTGCAGGATTCAAATCTAATTATCACCCCGAAGTCGTAATGAATCATATCTATTTCACCGCCCTGATGAATGGGGCGGGGCTTGCTGCAGCATTAGCCAAAGGTGAGGGACGTGAACGTGTGTATATTGTTGAGCCTACCGGAAGCTTTGAAAATGATCCGAACGTTACGGACAAAAAATTTCCCGGCAATCCAACACGTTCTTATCGAAGCCAGGCACCTTTGAAAATTGTTGGCGAGGTTACAGATTGGGTGAGATTAGCACCAGAGGAATTACAGAAATGGCGGGAAAGATTGGCGAATAACAAAGGCGTAATTATCAATTAATTTTCGCCCTTCTTGGTAAACACCAATTCTGCTTAACATTTATCAATATGAATCTCTCAAACATTTTTCTACTTATTGCGATGATATGTGTTGGACTTATGTCGGGGCTTTTCTTCGCCTATTCCTGTTCTGTTATGCCAGGTCTAAGCCGGCTTGACGACCATCAATACCTTTCGGCAATGCAATCCATCAACCGGGCTATCCAGAATCCTGTATTTTTTATTGTTTTCTTTGGCGCTTTACTTATGCTGCCGGTTGCCACTTTCCTTGCCTATCAGCAACCTGTCTCAGCCTCATTCCGGCTTTTGCTGGCGGCAACTTTAATTTATTTTATCGGCGCATTTCTGGTTACGGCAATCGGCAACATTCCACTAAATAACGCACTTGATAAATTTGATTTGACTGTAGCCACTAAAGCAGCGCTTAGTCATCAGCGGCAACTGTTTGAAACAAAGTGGGCTAACCTTAATTTAGTAAGAACCGTTTCTTCTCTTTTATCATTTATTTGTTCGTTGCTTGCTTTCTTAAACAGCGTTGGAAAAAGTAGTTAGACTTTACCGCTTCCCATAACTTCATACAAGCGTTTCTATTTGTCTTCTTACAAACCGATAAGAAGCCAGGAATGAAGCCTAATGAATCGCTGTTATTATTGCCGCAATTCTCCTTCCATCCACATTCTTCTATCTTCGCGGCAAACGATAGCATTATGTGGCTCAACAATATCCTCGAAACCATTGGCAATACGCCGCTCATCAAGCTGAATAATATTACCAAAGACCTGCCCTGCACCGTGCTGGCAAAGGTGGAATACTTCAACCCCGGCAACTCCGTAAAAGACCGCATGGCGCTAAAGATGGTAGAAGTGGCAGAACGCGAAGGCAAACTGAAACCCGGCGGCACCATTATAGAAGGCACAAGCGGCAACACGGGCATGGGGCTGGCGCTGGCTGCCATCATCAAAGGCTATAAATGCATCTTCACCACAACCGATAAGCAAAGCAAAGAGAAAGTGGACATACTGAAAGCCGTGGGTGCCGAAGTGATTGTTTGCCCCACCAATGTAGAGCCGGAAGACCCGAAGAGTTACTACTCTGTATCGAAGCGGCTGGCAACCGAGATACCTAATTCGTTCTACGTAAACCAATATGATAACCTTGCTAACCGGCAGGCGCATTATGAGGAAACCGGGCCGGAAATATGGGAAGCTACCGAAGGTAGAATCACGCATCTGGTAGTTGCCACCGGCACAGGTGGAACCATTGCCGGTGCGGGCAGATATTTAAAAGAAAAAAATCCGGCTATCCAGATGTGGGCGATAGACAGTTATGGCTCCCTGCTCACCAAATATTTTGAAACGGGTGAGATAGACATGAAGGAAGTGCACCCTTATATCACGGAAGGCATTGGCGAAGACTTTGTGCCGCAGAACTACGATATGAGCGTGATAGACAAGTTTGTGCAGGTGACGGATAAAGACGGTGCAGTGATGGCGCGGCGCATTGCTAAAGAAGAAGGCATCTTTGTGGGGTATAGCTCGGGCAGTGCATTGCAGGGCTTGTTTCAGTTAAAGAAGAACCTGAAAAAAGAAGATGTTGTCGTGGTTATTTTTTGCGATCATGGCAGCCGTTATGTTGGCAAAGTATATAACGACCAGTGGATGCTGGAGCGCGGGTTTCTGGATGTAAAAACCTGCCGGGATATTATCAATGGCCGTGGCGCCAAGCGATTGATTACGGTAGAAGGAATCCATACTGTAGCGGAAGCAGTGGAGCTGATGAAGAAATACGACATTGAACATCTGCCCGTAATGAAAAGCGGCGAGCCGGTGGGTTCTATCAGTGAAAACGGTTTATTCAAGCAAGTCTTCAGCAACCCAAACATTCGCAACGAAACCGTTGAAAGCGTGATGGAGAAAGTGTTTCCAATCGTATCGGTAGATGCACAGGTAGAAAAGATCAGCAACCTCATCACCAAAGAAAATGGTGCGGTGCTGGCGAAAGACGACCAGGGCGATTACCACATCATCACGAAGTATGATGTGCTGCAGAGTTTGGCGAAATAGGCGATCAGTTGCGGATGGTTGATGTGTTTTTAGTAAGCGCTTTGGTTGGCGTTGATGGAAAAATCTTCTGGAAAATTGATGCCGGTAACGGTGATGGAAATATAACGTTCAACAGACTGAGCCGGTGCCTTTGATTGTTGTACAGATTGATTGGCGTTGGGTTGCGCCACAATCTGAATTAGCCTCGTAATTTGTAATAGATTGTTGGTGCGACTTACCGCGACTCCTTCTTTCCTAAACAGGTTCTCTGTTACGTTCAGATATTGCTGTACAGTAGAAAAATCTTTTTTCAGCTTATAATAAGCCGTAAGCCGGATGCGGCTGGTGGTATCTCTTTTCAATTGCCGGGCAAGGGCAGCTATTAATTGTAAGCTCTTCGTATCGGGCATCCCGCTTTTTTCATCAAACTGAAGTACACCTAAATTGGTTTCTGTATTTGTTGCCTCCTTTACATCGTTGTCCGCATTCATTTGTTGCTGTTGAGGCGCATTAGCATTGGTAGTTGTATTGATTTCAATTGCACTTCTGGTAAAAGGCTGGTTGGTAACTGCCGAGCTTACATCGCTGTTCGTTATTTTATTAGAGATACCGTTCTTCCCTAAGAAAGAATTGATAGCCGCAACAGTATTAGCCAGGTTCGGCGAGCTATAAGATAGCTTTACCATAATGCCATTTATCGTTGCCGTTTTGTTGTTTACGGCGGTTACAATACTGTTCAATTTTGCCTTTTGCGAAGCAATTAAATTGTTGGAAAACGAAACCGGCAGATAGATAAGGGAAGGATCGTTTTCGTAATACAAACTCATAGTATTGAAATGATCACAGTTAGCTGCCGTCTTGCCAACTGCTTCGTCTTTCGTCTTAAGAAAGTTTTGACACACCGATAAATCGAATGAGGTAGACGTAACATTTTTCAGAAAGAACAATTTATAACCTCCATTTGTTTTGGTGATGATTTTATAAGTGCCGTCGTTCAGTAACGACACGGCATCTATGTTGTAAGTGCCGTATGTTTTCGTGTCGTTTACCGAATAGTAAATTACATTCTTTGGCAGGAAGAGCGAGATCAAACGGTTGCTGGTGCCACCATGCCAGATCTCGTTCAGGCTTTGCGGAAGTGTAGCAGGTTTCTCCGGGTTGGTGCTTCGTTTGTGAAGCGATTCTAAGATGCCTACGTTCGGTATCGTATATCGAACGCCAGCGGCGCTGCTTTCTTCTGAGCCTACCAATACATGGGTACTGTCTATCGACAGGAAATACAAGTTTAATGAGTTAGATTCCCTATTGGAATTTTCTATGACCGATACTTTATAAAATGACTTTCCCCACGTGGTTTTGGTTTGCTGTTCTGCTGTTACTGTAAAAGCGCTTGTGTCGTTAATATAAATTTTATCTCCGGTAGAAGGAATCCTTATGAAACCACTATCACTATCCAGCCACCATTGCCCCTGCAAAGAAGCAAAAAGGTTATCGCTTTTGCTGAATGATTCCGGGTTTGAAATCAGCCGCACGCGTGTCACCATATCAAAACCTGTTGTATCTCTTTCCGCCGATGCGGCTGTTTCGTAAGAAGTGCCCTGCACCGCAAAACTGATGATGTTCGCATCTGTTTGTAACAGATAGTAGAGGCTGAAAGCATTGTAATTGTTTTGGGTAATAATGCGCAGCAAGTCGCTGTTGTTTTCGCAGGCTTCTATCTTCACAATCTTTTCGCCGTTGATGCTGTTGGGTTCAATGTGCATAGAAGTATAAGTGGTGCCGCTTCCGTTTACGATATTGTTTTCATACCAATCGCCGTTATACTGTGTTCCCAGGTTGGATGTTTGCTTCGCTTTCCAGTTATTGCAATACACGGCGCATCCATTCACGCTTAGCGATACCCGGCTGGAAGTAATCAATAAGGAACTATCAAAATAATAAGCGACGTTCCGGCTGCTGATGTGAAGATTCACTTCCTGCTTGTTTATCCAGGCATAAGGAATATTCCTTTGTAGCGACGTGTCTGTTGGAGATAAAGAAAGGGTATTGTTATTGCCAAAATCGAGCGTTACCAACACAGAATCTCTCTGGCGTTGCAGGCTGTTTAAGCAAGAATTATTGAGAACGCTAAAGGTGAACGGCACCGTTGCATTGCTGTCCACCATAACGAGCGACAGGTGTTGATTGAGGCTTAGCTGATTCCAGTTTTTGGCGAATACAAACAGGCTTGCCAAGAGCAGAGATAGCAAAACAGCAAGCCAGGGAATCACGAGATGAATTGTCTTCAGCCATCTTAGTTTCGGTGCTGATTGAGTATCGGACAACAAGCTGTCAATGCTCTGGCTGGCTTGCGGGTCGCGCGATAAGCTTCCGTTGCCAATCAGCGTGCTCCATTCGCCGCCATCTTCTTTTTTCAGGTATTCTTTTAAAACGGTATCGGTTATCGCGTTGTCCTTCCACAACAGTTTAAATTCTTCGCTTTCTTTCTTATAATCAGCAAACCGGGTATCACCTGCATCCATCGAGTACAGCATGAATTTATCTGTCATCTGCTGCAGGTAAAGCTCCTCAAAAGCAAAGCTGTTGTCATCCATTTTCAGCTTGGCTTCTTCCATTAGTTTAATGAGCGTTTGCCGTGCTATCTGCTCGTTGTGTGGCTCCAAAGCTTTCAGCAAATCCAGTCTCAATTCTTCGGGAAAAGCCGCATCGCGCATCCAGGGTATGCGCACCAGCTTCAGCAGCAAACTGTAAGTAATAGTTCTGTCGCGGTATCTTTCTCTTTGCAGCGCGTCGCCAATGCCCAGCATCGTTTGCCAATAGATAGAAGGGCTGATTGCCATCGCACACAGCCATTGAAACAGGAACTCATCCTTCAGGTATACCTTTATCTTTTTTACCTTGTTAGCATTAAATCCTTTGGCTTTATAACTATCGCGAAGTGCCCCTAAAGCCGCGTCTTTATTGGCTTCCGGCTTATCCCATTTATCGAACAGGAGCAGTTGCCCTTCCATATCGGCTGGCAATACAGTAAAGCATTGTTGCAGCAAAGCTTCTTTGTTGCTCCAGTCGGCATACGGCACCGGCGTAAAGATGGCGCGCTGGCTCCACCGGGTATAAGGTAACGAAAGTGCTTCATTCAACGCCGGGTAATAGGCATCTAAAAACGAATAACCGTTGCTGAAGAGGATTACCGCATGGTCGGGATATAAATCATAGAGTCTGGTAATGTAAATCCCTTTCGGGTAAGACGCATTAAAGCCATAATCGGGCTTATCATAGAAGTAAAAGGTTTCTAAATAAACATCACTCTTTGCAAAGCGCCTTACTAAATAGTCAAACAGCTTTACCTGCGCACTGTTCACGTCTTTTTTTTCTATCAGAATTAAGTATTCGGAAGGCTTTGTTTTTTGGGAGAAAACCGGCAGCAGAAAGCCTTCCGATTTAATAGTAGTGGCAATGGTCTGCGGTATATTCAGATAGAAATTCTCATCGGCAACTCTTCGCTTAAACTGCTTGGCCAGCATGGGCAGCAGCGGTTCATCATCTATGATCTCATCGTTACTTTTAAAAGGAATTTGATAAGGTGGTTTCGTTCCCTTCAACCGGTCAATAATGTTAACTGAACGCGGCTTATCCTTGTCTTCTTTCTTCAATATCCTTCTTCTGATAAAATAATAAAGAGCGAGGAGAAAAAGGATAAATAAGGCAAGAATGGCCGCTACACTCTTATTCGCTTTCACGGGCGGTTCCACCGTCTTCCCGGTTTGGTTCAGATTGAAGCTGATAGGAGATAAAGATTGGATGGAAATGGTTGTTTCGCTGATGCTATCGCATCCCGTGCCTTTCACATAACCGGCATCCACATAAAGGATAGTCTGTGTGCCTGCCGAGTCGAAACTGGTGGTAAATTGGGTTTGATTTTGCGCTGCCACTTTTCCGTTAACGATCCACAGGCTCTTACCCGACGCCGGAAACGAAGAGTCATAGGCAACAGAAAATAAAACGGGCTGATGAACGGATGCCGCTTCCGGCTGTTGCGTAATCAGGAGCTTCGGCTTGCACAGGGTGAAAGCTGTTTTCATCTCGCGCTGTCGCAACACAATGCGGGAGGAACGTGGCAATAAAGTGAGCGAAGAATGATACTGCCCGATCATTTGATAAGTATGCGGCACCACCGGCCCGCCCGAGCTATCAATCACACCATCTCCAAAATGCCAGACAAATGTTACATCATCTGTATCTTTTAGGTTGGTAAATGTTGAGGTGGCATCAAACATCACTGGCTTCATCACATCGGTATAAGAAACAACATAGTTGGCACTAATACCTTCGCTGATAAAATGATTGTATAAAATGGATCCTAAGAGCAGCACCAAAAGCAAAGCGGACGATGCAATCAGCCAGCGATAACGTGGCTTTGGTTTACTATCATCAATCTTTTTATCAACAATTAGCTTCTCTGTTTCGCACCATTTCTCCCACTCGCCTTTCAGCAGCAGATAGTCTTCTTTGTTCTTGGCTAATAACGGCGAGATGTAATCAAAACAAACCGCTTCATTCTCTATCTGGTCGCCACATTTACTAAGCACTGCTATAATCGCTAAATGTGTGTCCGGCGATACGGGAATACCCTTGTGCTTTGCCAGTTCCAGAAACGGCTTCAGCCATTGATACAGGTTGATATGAAGAGACGGTGAAGGCAAAGGTTCCTGTTTATAATCTTTGAAACGCTTCTGTGGCAAGCGCCATGTCGTTGTTGTTCTTAAAGAGAATGCCGAGGCTTGATAGTAATTTATCTCCGGTGGCTGTGTCCGCTTTGGCAAACGAACTGCCGGCATCGTCTAATAAATCTTCTCGGTTGAGGTATTGCAGCCAGCTAATAAATTCGGCCGTTGCAGGCTTTTTATTTAATGGCAGCAAACGCAGCTTGTTGAACTTATCCGTGAGTGGTGCAGTATCCATCCTGCCCACCCATTGCGGAAAATGCGCTGTAATAATTTCACCTAAGGTATCGGTAGGAAAATCAATGTAATGAAACACACAACGCCGCAAAAAAGCATCCGGCAGATTCTTCTCATTGTTGCTTGTCATAATCACCAGAATGCGGGCATTGTTATCGGCACCTGGCACCACGGCATTCATCTCGCGGATACTAAACTGGTAGTTCTCTATCTCGTTCAGAATATCATTCGGAAAATCGCGGGGCGCTTTGTCTATCTCATCAATCAGCACAATACTGCTGGTTGGCGTTTGCGGCAAGGGTTGTTGCGGGTGGGAGAGAAGGGGTTCAATATCGCTCAATTCTTTTGCTGCTGCGCCGTGCTGCAGCACAATCGCTTTGCCTAAAGCTTTTAGTTCTATGTAATCGGCAACACTGTTCTTCGTTTGCGAATAAGCATCGCGAAGCCGCGCCAGGCCATCATAGGTATAAAACAAATCGGTTGCCGAGGAAGTGGTCTTTGTGTTAAACACCAGCGGGGTTGGATAAAATGGCGCAGCGCCTGCAGGTGGCGCAGTAGCAAACTGCTGCGATAAAGCTTTCGCCAGAGAGGTTTTGCCCGTGCCCGGCTCGCCGCACAGGAGCAGGGGACGGTTCAGATAAAAAGCAATGTCGACGGCGCGCGCCAGCGAAGGAGAAATAATATAGTTACTCATGGCTACGTATACAATTTTGTGTAGTTGGCAAAGAGGTTTTTATTCCCGTTGAAGTCGTTCACCACGGTCTGCAGCACTTCTATCGCGTCTTCCATGCAGAAGCATTCGTCGGTATCAAAATAGTCGGGGAAATAATTCTTGCAGATCTTCCGCGCCAGCAGGTCGGCTTTGTTCACGCTATCCTGATCCGTGTTGAGAAAGAAGTAATTTTTTACCCAGCTTTCTATGTCGGTGATATCAATTTTCTTTAGTTTATCCAGGAGCATTACGGAGGGCTGAATGGATTCGCAGCTTTCCTCTTCCGAACGATAAATGAGATTGATTAAAAGGTAGAGACTCTTGCCGCTTTGCATCGTGTTGATGCGTTGCAGTTCTTCAAACAGGGCAATGAGGGAAGGGCTGTTGTCCTGCCACGATTTATAGCTGATCTGCACCCGCACCGAGATGTTGCCAATGTCATTTGCGGCTAACAGTTTTTCAACCAGATCCTCCAGTGAAAAGTTCTCGGTGTCTGGTATCGCATCCCATATTTTGGTGTGCAGGTCCAGCGCAAGCGAGGCGAAGAATTTTTGGGTAATAGGAGAGAAGAACTTTGCCAGACTATTCACAACGAAATAACGGTTTACTTTCAGCTCGTACTGCGATAAGTTATTCGAAAAAATATCCGGTAGCTCTTCCGATTCACCATGAATGATGAACGCACGGATGTAGTGCGTTTTACCTAAATTCTTCAACAAAAATTGTCGGCGGGGCTCTTCGCGGTTGCAACGGTAAATGATTTCGTCTTTCAGTTGTATCGTGTTCACCAGAGAGGCATAATTGCGCTTTACCAGTTCGGGTATCAGTGCGCCGAATACTTTACCCACGAGGTCTTGCGGCGAAGTAAAGCCTTTGTCCAGCGTGAAGTCGGCGCCAATACGCACTTTTAGTTTGTCGAGCTTATCACGCTTATCCTGCGTAACGGCAGCACCTTCACGGTTGACTTCATCCTGGATAGCTTTCACTACCGCATCGCTCAGCGCATAGTCTTTGTTCAACAAAAAAGGCAGCACACATTTATGGGTTGCTGGTACAGTTGCCACCACATCCGGGTTATGGTCGCCAATTGCTTCTTTATACTCAAGGTTGGTGATGGATAAAGAATACCCTTCAGGAATATATCCATACCGGTTACCCAGCAACAAAATATAAAACTCCGACGTCCTCACATCATCCAAACATTGCTGCAACGGCGGCTTGCTGATGGTGCCATAGTTCTCCATGCACCGCACTGCAAACGATTTAGTCTTTTGTAACGCATCAATCAGCACTTTCCGGTGCTCTTCCAGATCGAAGAACGTTGAAGAAATATATATAACCGGCCGTGTTTCCAAAGCAGCGCTAAGTTTTTATAAAAATATAGATTTTTGAAGAACCCGTTTCCGCCGGCACACCTTACAATCTATACATACTCATTAGACGATAGAATGGATCACAAAGAATCAATCATCAGGACACAATTTACCGCTTTGTTTTTTTGCGCTCGAGAGTGCCTTTGTGCTTAAGAATGTCGGTTATATCGCACCAAATGTTATTGAAAGAAGGTACACCAAAGGCATCAAAAATTATTCGACCTTTACTTGCCGATTGTCAACAACGCTTTCATCTATACTAATTCAAAAGGCGACTATCGATTAATTGCACAAAAAGTCGCAAATGAACCTATTAACATTATCAATGAGGTATTATACAATGAACTAAAAAGATATTATGACGAATTACGAAAAGCAAATTGAACTTGGAAATAAAATCCAAAAATCACTCGACACCGTCTACGCCAAAGTCGTCCAATTCAAAAAACAAAAAGGCACTAACATCGTCATCATGCAAGACGGCAAAATCATCCAAATAAAACCTCAATAAAATTCCTACATCCGTGCACCCTTAGTCTGTGTCATCAGTGTTCCAACAAAAAATCCCGATGCACAATCACACCGGGATTTCCAATTTCTAAAGGCTCAGGTCTAAAAAATTTCCTTCTTCCTAACTTTCCATCTTTCCGACTTTTTTTACTCACACATCGTACAACACACATCTAACACTGTAAATGAGATCACGCGTGTTCCCCAACCTCATTCCGAAACACCACCGTTCCATCAAACACATCCACCAACACCGGCTGGCTCTTATCAATACTACCCGCCAGTATCTTCTTACTCAGCACATTAATAATCTCCTTCTGAATCAACCGCTTCAACGGTCTTGCACCAAGTGTTATATCATATCCGTTCTCAGCCAGGTAATCAATCGCGTAATCACTAAACTGAAGCTCAACACCGTTGTTGCTCAATAAGCGCTTCAGGTGATTCAATTGGATGCGTATGATACCCTTAATCTCCTTCCTCTGCAACGGATGGAACATAATCACCTCATCAATCCGATTGAAGAATTCCGGGCGAATTGTCTGCCGCAACAAATCCAATACTTTATCCTTCGCTGTCTCTGCCACCACATCAAGATCGTGTCCATTGGCATCTTCAAACGTCTCCTGTATCAGGTGACTACCAATATTGCTCGTCATAATGATGATCGTATTCTTAAAGTTTACCGTGCGGCCTTTATTATCCGTCAATCGTCCATCGTCCAGCACCTGCAGCAACACATTAAACGTATCCGGGTGTGCCTTCTCAATCTCATCCAGCAGCACCACGCTATAGGGCTTCCTGCGCACCGCCTCCGTCAACTGACCACCTTCATCATAACCCACATATCCTGGAGGCGCTCCTACCAACCGAGACACCGAATGTTTCTCCTGGTACTCGCTCATGTCAATGCGCGTCATCATGTTTTCATCGTCAAACAGGTATTCCGCCAGCGCTTTTGCTAGCTCCGTTTTACCCACACCTGTCGTACCCAAAAAGATAAACGAACCAATCGGTTTCTTCGGGTCGTGCAGCCCGGCGCGGCTTCTGCGGATCGCATCCGCCACCGCTTCTATCGCTTCGTTCTGACCCACCACGCGTTTGTGCAGTTCGTCTTCCAGGTTCAACAGCTTTTCTCTTTCGCTTTGCAGCATTTTGCTTACCGGGATCCCAGTAGCTTTTGCAACACTTTCAGCAATGTCTTCCGCATCTACTTCTTCTTTTAATAATCTTCTTTCACTCAGCGTATCCAGCTCGGTCGAGTTCTTCGCTATAATCGCTTCCTGTTCTTTTATTTTACCGTAGCGTATCTCCGCCACTTTACCAAAGTCGCCATCGCGTTCCGCACGTTCGGCTTCGCCTTTCAGACTTTCAATCATTGCCTTGGCAGATTGAATCCGTTCCACCACTTCCTTCTCTTCTTTCCACTTCGCTTTCAGCGTGTCTCGCTGCACCGTCAGCAACGATATCTCCTGCGCCAAATCCTTCAGCTTCTCCTCGTCATTCTCGCGCTTGATAGCTTCCCGCTCAATCTCCAACTGGCGAATCGCGCGTTCAAGCTTATCAAGCTCTTCCGGCATGCTGTTCATCTCCAGTCTTAATTTCGCCGCACTTTCATCTATCAGGTCAATCGCCTTATCGGGCAAAAAACGGTCGGTGATATAACGGTTCGATAGTTCCACCGCCGCTATAATCGCTTCGTCCTTTATCCGCACATGGTGGTGCGTTTCATATTTGTCTTTAATACCGCGCAGAATGCTTACTGCATCTTCTACGCTCGGCTCGCCTATCGCCACGCGTTGAAAGCGTCTTTCCAGCGCCTTATCCTTTTCAAAATACTTCTGGTATTCGTTCAGCGTCGTCGCACCTATCGCTCTCAGCTCGCCACGCGCCAACGCAGGTTTCAATATGTTCGCGGCATCCATCGCACCTTCACCGCCACCGGCTCCCACCAGCGTATGGATTTCGTCAATAAACAGGATGATTTCTCCTTCGCTTTCCGCTACTTCTTTCACCACGCCTTTCAGTCGTTCTTCAAACTCACCTTTGTATTTCGCACCGGCTATCAGTTGTCCCATATCCAGCGCAAATATGATCTTGCTTTTCAGGTTGTCCGGCACATCACCGTTAATGATGCGGATCGCCAATCCTTCCGCAATCGCAGTTTTACCCACACCCGGTTCACCCACCAGTATCGGGTTATTTTTGCTCCGGCGGCTTAATATGTGCAGCGTACGCCGAATCTCCTCATCTCTGCCAATCACCGGGTCCAGCTTGCCATTACGCGCCGCATCGTTCAGGTTGCGCGCATACTTCTGCAAGGAGTGAAAGGACTGTTGCGAGGTCTGCGAGTTCACCGTACTGCCCTTTCTAAATTCTTTTATCGCAGCCGCCAGGTTCTTCTCTGTCAGGCCTGCATCTTTCAGCATCTTCGCCGTATCATCGTTGCCATGCAATAAGGAGAGCAACAGGTGCTCCACGCTCACAAACTCATCCCCAAACTGTTTCAAGGTGCCGTTCGCATACAACATCGCATTGTTCAGGTCACGGCTGATGCTCTGTGCCGGTTGTCCGCCCTGTACTTTAGGAAGGCGGGCAATGCTCTCATCCACCTTCGTTTCTACGTAGGGGATGTTAATGTTATTCTTCTTCAACAAGTACTCTACAGGACTGTCCTCATCGTCCAGCAAAGCCTTCAATAAGTGGTTGGTTTCTATATTCACACTACCATTATTAAAAGCCACCTGCTGTGCCGCTTGTACACTTTCCTGTGCCTTGATGGTATAGTTATTCAAATTCATATTCAGTATTAGTGCAAACTCCAAACCAGAGGAAAGAATGCGAAATTCTGTCGGGTTTTGGTAAATGAGAGTGACGGGAGGGCAGGATTTATGAGGGATGGGTGAAAAAAAGGCAGAAGGAATCAGATGGCTGAAATAATTAAATGAGGGTTAATACTCATCTTAAATGTTTATACTACTTGACTACCAGTAATCACAACTCTTAATAATTGTAAGCTAGTTGAATAAATAATTTTGAAACATTAATAAAATTAATCAGATTGTTCTTAATACTTCATTTTTTCCCTTCTGGATTAAGTAAGATAAAGGTTCAGATATTATTTCACATATATGAGCACTGATCCTACTTATAAACCTGCTTTTTACTAAGCATAATCGCTTCACGTTCATAATGACAGCAACTTTTTATTCTTTATTTTCTAAAGTTGTTTTACCCATAATTGGCAGACAATCTGTATAATTATTTTAACACAGAGACCATCCTCTGGGATAAAAGTATCATCTTCTCCTGCTTGACTATTTTATAAGCGATAGTTTCTGGAATATCATTTTCAAATAAACGGACATGAATAATTATATTCTCGCTTATTGAATTCAATTTAATAAGAACTTCAATTAGTTCATTTAGATATGTTATTTCAAATCCAATGCCACCAAATATTTAAGCTAATTTAGAATAATTCCATTGATGTAGATTATTATATGAAAACACATTATTTAAATCAGATTGACTTTACCAAATTGTAATAGAGTACAACAGGTGATCTCAAAAGTGCGATTAGCTTAAATAAGAAAAATTTATTTAGTACTAAATCTTTTGTTTCTGCGAAACCGCTTATTCTCGAACAAAACCTTCTGGTTCATCATTCCAAGCACCGTGATCAGCATTTTTAAACTCTGATACTTTTTCATATAGTACCGATTGTGCCTTTTTTTCGGTCGAAATTTCGGCAGGTAATATTGTATCTGCGAGAAAAGTTCTGTCAAAAACTATAGATTGAAGTTCTTGTTGATATGGACAGGGACCAATCTCTAACATCGAACAAAAGGAACAAATACCGCGAGGACGGCTGAGATGTTTTGTTGTCTCATTAAAATTAAGTCTACCAGATTTGGCCTCATCTAACAATTGGTCTAATACTTTGGTACGTAATCTTAAAAATCTTTCAGGGTCGCCGCTAATGTGAGGCGAAAAAATAACTCTAGCATCTAAAGTAGTTCCGTTTTCCAAGGTGCCATAAGAAACCCTTATATGCCTATCTAATAAATCTTCAACATTTTCACCTAACTCAGGCTCGCCTTGAATAAAAGAACCCTTCATTTCTTGAATAAAAGGATTAGCAGTACTCTGACTAAACACAATAATAACCTTAGGTAGTGACTGAAATAGCTGCCTGAAAAAGTATTTCCTTTCGCGAAAACATTCATTCACTATACCGTCTCTTTCGTCTCGGGTCATTGGAGGCAATTCGGGATCAGTAGGGTCAGGTTGAGTCCTCCATCGTGCAGATGGACAAGCGACCATATTCATGTAAGAAAAGTCTTCCTCAAGGTTTAGCTCTGACGTGTCCCATCCCATGTTCTGGCCTAATTCGTGTAACAACCCTAAATAACCTGTATACATTGTCTGTTCATCTACTTTCGCGTCAATTTCTTTTATTCCATCTTGATTGAGAGGAACATTCAATAAAAAATTACTTAAGGGAGGAGTGTCATGGTCGCCTCCTCCATATTCCAAATATTTGCTTTCCGGAACAATTAATTTATAGGTCGAGCGATATCGAAAATAATGGGCATACTGTTTATAATCATCGAAAAGAGGGTTCAATGAACCTCGTTTGTTTCTGAACCACCCCGGAAGATTAGGATTAATTCCTATCGCCATAATTGGGGACTTTCTACATCCACTTAACGTCTCAGGTATTAACGCCGCTCTGCCTACATACTTTACTTTTAATGGTACTTCTCTATCAGTAGGGATACTATCTATGATATAGTCAAAGCTGTGATAGGTCCCCCATTGCCGGAAATAAGAACATGGATGTTTAAGTGGTCCTGGCTCTTGTAGAGTGCGCATAGCATTACAAGGCATAACCTCATATATTAATTCTACCTCAGTAGGCAGTTTAGAATCACTCATTTTTATTATTTTATTCTTCACTCAATCCCGCAATAATTCCCCAAGTTGCAACAGCACTCATTACACTGGTCCAATAACCAAAACTTTCATAATACCAAACTGCCCAATGGGCTTGCATATTTAGTGACCCTCTTGCGCTTGATAAATCTCCATTAATCTGTGGATCAGACAAATTTCTAACTACTGCCCAAAATGGGGGATTTTCAATATCTTCTGTACATGCTAAGCCTAATACAGCATCACCCATTTCAACGCCACAACCTTCTGCAAATAATTCATCTGCATTCGTGGAATTCCCAAATTCAAAGAAGTCAGTAGTAAGTATTGGGTGTAGAGGATCAATCCTTTTTGCTTCTTCGGTTGCGGCTTCATGAATAATATTAGGAATAAAAGGCGTATTCAAAGTCCAATTACCACCTTGATGTCTTTTAGTCGGAGGACCAAATACAGGGTCCAATAAATTATCTGATAATCCTGCCATTAACTCTTCTGCTTTGTCAAAAAAAGTAGTTGGAATATTCCATTCGCTAGAAAAAGTTGTATTATTAAAAGGTGCATCTTTAAACTCTTGCCTGCAATGAAAGCGAGCTGCCCTAGTAACTAGAACATCGCCTAAGTCATGCTCTAACTTTATTCCACCACAGGTTCCGACCGTTAAAATGTGAGAACATTCTGTTTCCTCTATTATTTGCTTGAACATCGCCCTCACTGGCAATGACGTATTTCCGTTACCATCGAAATCGCGAATACCATCCTGATTAAGATGAAATTCTGATTTAAAGCAAAGAACCCTTTTGCCATTAATTTCTGTTTGAAAATAACTACCGATTCTTTTTGAACTACTGGCGGGAGACCCCGAACGAGTTAAACTCGCATATCTGTGTTCGAAAAATCTATCATAACGATACCACTTATTTCTATTATTTCCGGGTGTAAAAATATCTGCTAATGCTTCTTGCTCCGCAATTGTCCATGTTACAACCACAATATCTACATTGGGCAGTTTAGCAGAAGGCTTGGGTTTTGGATTAATTTCCTGCGGAACCGGAGTAAATCCATCAGGAAAGGTGATTAACGGCTCTATAATTTTACCAATTCTTGTAAGATCTTCTTTTTCTAACAATTGGAAATCCACAAACTTAACATCATCTAAAGAATTACGGCCAAAGTTCAGCAATTCTATAGCTAATTCTTTCCTGAAGGCAAGTTCTTGTTCGGTTAATTCAGGCATAAAATGTAATTTTTAAATTTTTGAAAATAAAATGATTAGGGACGATTGGCATGTATTCGTCTGGATTCTGTTCGTCTTCTTGTCGCCAACGCTTGCCAGCAACCCTCAAGAATACTGTTTCATTCATCGAGTCATTTCTAGTTACTCCAACACATACCCAGTCACGTGCATCAGTAGTATTTCTATAATATGCTGAAAAGTAAGCTCCTCTTCTTTCAAGACGCAAACGTCCAGAATGTGCATCCCAGCCATTCCCAACCGGCCTTCCATACTGATTGTTATCGTATTCACTTCCCAAGTTCCAATTAATTCGATATCCGTCATTTTCATCATGTTCGACACCGACAAACGGAGGAGCACCGTGTGGATCATAAAAAGAATCTTTATCTCGAAAAGATTTTGGAGCTGTCTTTTGGTGAGTACCTGGGTCAACATTTACTACAGCCATTTCCAAAGTAGTGGCTTGTGAAATTATTGTAGCTGAATAATCCACTTCCGCTATAAAATCCCCAACTAATCCCTCTAAAACACCAATTCCACCTCCTGAATAGTAAGGCCAATCCTTTGCGACATAAGTAAGTTTACTTTCTATATCAAAAAGACGCCGGGCTGATGGATCTTCTGGAACGGACAAATCCCCACCATAAGGTTCGATTTTTAAATGTATTCCATTCTCTTGAAAAATTCTTGCATAATTGTTAGCTTTAGCATAACCTAAAGCAAACATTTTAGTGTTTAAGTTGTCCCCATTGAAACTTTCATTTATAAAAGGGATAGACTTCCTTACCATATTTTCTATTGGAATTATTGAATCCAGACATACTCCCCATAACCATTTCCACTGACGAAACTTAACAAGTTCTTCTTCAGGAAAATCCTGAGGATCAATACTTGTTGCAATTGCTCCTATCCGGAGCTGATTTGTGCTTATGTATTGTTCTAATTCAACACCTAATATTGTTAGTCCCGTATTACGATTATAAATAAACTCACTGCCTACAATTAATCCGTCAGCTTCATATTCTTTTAATAGAGCTAATTGCTCTGGAACACCAATTCCCTCATCAGAAATAATAAGTGTCAAGAGGGATTCTTTTATCTTATCAATAAAATAAGAATCATTTGTACAAATGATCACCCTTTTTTCCATTTCGTAAAGATGAAGAGTATCTAAAAAATCTTTTATGAAGTGATTTTTCCTGGTATCGTCAGTAAAAGAATTGCTTGTAAAATGTATTAGCAGCACTAAATCTTTTGGTAAAAACCGCAATATTTGAGAGAATGTCTCCACTAATAATCGCCTTCCTAAAACGTCTTTCTTATAGTAAGAAAAATTTTCTGATTTTGAAGGTAGAAACATCTCGCTGAAGTCTAGATCATATAATTCGTTTAAAGACTTTTCGCTTATTTTACCTTCTTCGCCAGTTGAATCATAAAGTTCATTTGACGAACATAATACTGCATGGTTGTCTTTTGTAAATTGAAGACTGAGCATTAATGCAGAAGCTCCAGCGGTATAAGCACTAATCATGCTTATACGGGAATTTTGAGGTGCATTAAGATTATTTCCCCACCGAGCAATTATTCTCATAAGCAATTTATTGAAAAGTGTTGTTATTCTCGTTTATATATAAAACTTAATTTCACGGGGAAACTTAAATTGAATGAACTTTTCCGCCTTAATATCTAAAGTTTCGCTACCCTTTCTGAAATAGAAGGGTTCTGAGTAAAGATCATTAAGAACTTTTACACCTTCTTTTTTAAATCCAATATCTTCTAAATTATAGCCAGTAGCTTGATTTGAGATATACAACCAGATAGTAGCAAATGAACGAGTAGATTGGACAATCATTTCAGCTATTCCATAATTCATTAATTTATTCTTTACATCCTTCGAAAACTCCAATAGCGAATCGAAAACATCGACAGTATCTGATGTAACTGTAAATAGTCGGCATTGCCCTTTCTGCCAATCAAGCGCTTGACCTAAAGTGAACCAAGCCCATCGTTCTAAGGTAGCATGCTTTAAAGGAGCATTTGTTGTCCCAGGCCAATGTCCTACCGATCTGACCATATCAAATGCACCGTTATGTGAAAACGTATAAATCCTACCGAGAATATTTATTTGTCGGGCTTCATCGTAAAGCGTCCTGGTAGGATAGACAATCAATGCAACCTCATCTGGATACTTCTCAGAGTCACTGAGATTTAGCACAGCAGGTAAATATCCATTTAAACCAAAGGGAGCTAAAATAGCAGGAGTGCCTGGCATGAATGTTTCGCCAAGGTCTTTATAAAAATGTTCTTGTATTACATCAGTTTGCTTATAGCCCCAAAAAATTCTTATAGCATCAGGATCTGCGAAAAGATTTAAAGTGTTATTTTCTTTCATAACTTAAAAGATATTTTCCGTTTGTCGTCTAGAGAGTGCTGCGATTGTTAAATGGGGATTGGTCGCTCCTAAAGCAGGAAACGTAGATGCGTCTACCACATATACATTTTCCATCGTATGAACTCGTCCTGTTGTATCAGTAACGGAATTTGTAGGATCATCACCCATATCAAGACCACCAGCTTCGTGGTAACTACCTCCCATATTTGCAAATCCATCAGTTACTTTTTCTATAGACAATATTTCAGCTATTCGGCTTACTGAATCTTTCATTTTTTGCTGCAAAGCGATTTCGTAATCTGAATAAGTAAAGTGAACAATTGTTCCCCCTAATGATTTGTTTTTGAACTCTAGATAATTTGATTCCTTTTTTTGTGTTGCAGCAAAAGACCTAATCATAATTTGATACTTGTCACTGCTATCTGGAGCCCATGTGCTTCCAAAATCTGTAGCCATAAGGAAATTCCCCGGTGCATGAATTTCAATTTGTTCTGTATCTTGTCCGGTTGCTGGAATATATACGGCTGCGTTATCTCGTTTTCTTGGATTATACAATTTCGCACCATTCCAATACGATCTATAAAACAGATGCTCTTGAACACCAACACCGATTCTACTATAGGGATCTGGAATTTTTGAAGTTGCCAAAAGTTTACATGATTCTATACACCCAGCAGCGACGATAATTTTGCTTCCTTTTAATATGATACTTTCATTGTTCAACAAGGCTTCAACAGAGATTGCCTTATTACCTGATATTATTATGCTTTTTACAAAAGCTTTCGTTAACAAATCAAACGCCTCTTTTCTATCTTTATCAACTGTATTCCTAAAAAAAATAGCAAGACCTGATGAAACTCCTGATGGAATCATTCCACTATGAAGTTTAGAATCATTGTATGCAAATGGAGCTGGCAACACTTTTTTTGGTAATTTATCTCGAATTTGTTCGATTATCGAATTTGATAATTCTGATTCACCGATTACATTGTTTACTCTAAACTGTTGTTCAATCCAATCATATTGGGAATCTAGATCTTTTAATGTAATTGGCCATCCATTGAAATCATGATTCTGAAATCTTGGTGCCGCACCGTTCCAAAACATTCCTCTACCACCAACACAACTGATATTTGGACCAAAATTCTCGCCATTGGGCATTACTTGATTATATTGTAATGATCTACGAAAACTTTGATTTAGGTCAGATTGAAAACGAAGTTCTGTATTTGTAACATGGGTAAAAATGCTAAATGGTCCAGCCTCGATTATACAAACAGTTTTGCCTCTTTCTATTAAGGTTAAAGCTGCTATTAATCCAGAAGTGCCACCTCCTACCACTATTGCATCATAAGTTTTGGACTTAATCACTTCTACTCTTTCAACAGTGTAATCATTATCTAATCTGAAAATCATACTATAAGTGCTGTAAACTGTGAGAAATTATCTTAAATTACTCTGAGAGCGAATCAATTAGGCACAGAGATAAATACCATTCGGTAACTAGTTATATTTTTCTAATATAAGCGGCGTTGAAAAGGGGTTGGCTTTGAGTTTGTATTTGTCCAACACTTAACATTGCATCTGAAGTAGAAGCTCCTAGAGTGCTATATGGTTTCACTAACCGAATTGGTGTTCCATTAATATCCATTAGCATACCACTCCATACTAGCTGGTACAGCCGCTTAAGATCGTTTTTATCATCCTCAGTTAACTCACTTAAAGCACCATAATTCATTATTGAGAACTTGTTATGCGTTCCGAAGATTTCACTTGGCCACTGAGTCTCACTAATTTTAGCAAAAAAATGTCGGAGTCCGAAAATGTGACCAATTTCATGTATAAATGTGTCTACTTGTTCTTTTTGACTCTGTGCAAATATCTTGGGATAGACTACAAATTCATGACGGCCGCCATCTGGGAAAAAAGCACTAGCTAGAACACACCCTTGAGAACTACACTCATCTGACTGCTTCATCACTATCTCAAAATCCCAGAGATCGTCATCTTCGGTAAACTTTACAGGCGCTGCATCGCCCCAAGACAGGAGGGCATCACCGAACAATTCACGAATTTTTTGCTTTGCAGCAGTCGGGTTTTCGAAATTGCTCATGGAACGTTGACGAAAACGCCAACGCAGTATTGTATTTTTTGTCCATAACGGGATAAATCCTTCTGATGCATCAAGAACTATTTCGATCGGTGAGCGTCCTTGAGGAGTGGGATGTCCTAATGGTTCTGTATCACAAATGATTTGTCCTTCTTTAAGAACATGCACCTCAGATTTTTCTTGAGTTATTATATTTTCTTTTCTTATTTTGAAAACATTATTGGTTTCTTCAAAGGCTTCGTTGTTTTTGTTCTTTTTAGCTAAATTTCTCTTTGCCATTGTTATTTATTTAGTTGAAGTGATTTACTGGACTTTCCTTCAATTTATTCATTGATCTGTTATCTAAACTGTATATTGTCAATTTCTTTTTGAAACTGGTGATGGTGCCAGTAAGCCGGCTAAAGCACCGATAGCTGCGCTTCCTATAGCTGTTAAAATGGTCGGGACACTTTTGTCGTCACTAATTTTTCCTTGTCCAATTAAAATAATGACACCCATTGTTATTGCAAGAACTATCAGTCCAAGACAACTAACAACTATCCGGTAAATCCATACATCACTTTCAAGAGGAGAGGAGTCAGTAATTGTCTCTGCTGCTCTAACTGGATCTGTTTTGAAAGCATCTTGTAATTGAGTATTACTCAGGATGGCATTTTTAAGGTCATTGACAGTTTGGAAATTCGTTTTCATATACATACAATTATCGTTCTTTGACATGTTCTCCCCTCGGCTCAGCGAAGCATGTCGCACAGAAACTAAGCGAAGTTTACAACTTCGCTTGTCCTATCCCAAAGTCTGCGACTTGTAAAACCTTCTCAACACAGCATTACACAAACACAACAAACGTTACCACACATTGCCGCATGCACAAAATCAGATATTCACAACTTTATAATCCAAAACCAAAAGAAACCGTCATCTACCGGGGTACATCCAAATCATTCACAAAAGGTACAAATCCACTTAGCAGTAACAAAAACAAGATGACAACATAAAAATAAATATCTCTTTCAATTCTCCAAAACAAATTTGGAAAAATAAACAGCACCGCCATACCGTATTTTTCCCGTATCCCTCCCTCACCTTAAAAAGTGCTTAAACCTAAAATCACGCAAAATAAAATTACTCCTCCGCCGTCTTACCCAATGCGAATTTCCAAAACGCTTATTTATTCGTTATGATTAACTGCTTAAAACTCCCATCCGATGTCGTCTCCGTCGCCCGCAGGTCTCACCTCGTCGGGTTTTCGTCGGGCGCACTTCCCTTTTTGTGTAACCCGGTCGGGCATAAAGGTCACTACGGCCGCTATAATTGCCATGACGGCGGGTATAAATGTCTCGTAATCGGCCTTCAACGTTTCGAAATCGGCCTAAAATGTCTCGCAGTCGGCTTTCAATGTCTCGCAGTCGGCCATAAATCTTTCGCAATCGGCTTTCAATGTGACACAGTCGGTTGTAAATGTGGGTACGGCGAACAAAAAAGTATAGAAAATCCCTTAGAAATAGAGGGATAACAAATTTAAAATCAATTATTTAATAAAAATCAGTTTAAAACAACAGTTATATGAAAAAGTCTTCATCAAGCGCTGCACAAGCTGTTCTTATTCTCATCGCCCGCATTGCATGGGTTATGTATCAGTCATTCATTAAAAACTTCACGGCTTTCAATGCCAAGTACACCGAGCAGTATGGCAAAGATGCCCTGGCAGAGGTCGACAAGGTCGCCGCCCTTCCTTCCGACGAAGAAATCAGGGGCGCTGTCACCAGCTATCTCAACAAGCTCAAGGCAAGCGGTCTTGCGGTTACAAACTTAACGCAGATGCTCTTTAAGTACATCGAAGATACCTTCCAGCCTTCCGATTGGGCAGCCGCCAAAAAGGAAGCCGGTTCGGCCTTGTACGCTAAGGCAGCACGTGGCCACTGGGCAAGTGTCACCAAGCTCCTGGAAGCCAATGTAGCTTTTATCATCAAATACAAAGGCACGCTCAGCCCCGGCGGCACCGGCATGCCCGCTACCTTCCCGCCGCAGGTAGAGGAAGCCAAAGCGACGTTCGAAGCTGCCTTGCAAAGTTTCGCGCTGGCTCGCCAGAATGCAAAGCTGCAAACCGCTGCCCGCAAAGCGGCATACAAAGGCATTCGCATCGTTCTCATTGCCATGCTCAAAGATGCGCAGCGCATGTTCCGCTTCGAGCCTGCCAACAAAAAAGCCTTCACTTTTGCTGCCATCAAGCGCACCGTCGCTCCCGAAGCGTCCGGCTTGCACATCAGCATCAAAGATAGTATTACAGAGTTGGCTATCACCACGGCTCGCATTGTTATGCAGCCCGGCAATATCACGGCCGATACAAACAATAAAGGCATTGCAATGATGAAGTTGAAAGCGGTTATGTATAATGCTACTGTTACGGCGCCGGGGTACGAAACCATTCTTCTGAATAACATACAGGTAGAGGCCGGCACCGTGCATCGCATCCGTCTGCAGGCGCAAAAAGAAGCCGCTATTGCTTCCTAAATAAAACAGGGGTATTAACCAAAAAGGTCGTGAGTAAATCACGACCTTTTTTATTTCGCATCATCCCGTCTCCGGTACGCTGCATTATAACTCTGCCATCATCTCACTACTCACAAAATTCACCCACTCGCCAAATCCACATCCTCCAATCCCACAAAACGCTTCAACGCATACGCGCCCTACCTGTTTGAAATATAAAAAGACGCCGAACTGTACGCATCGTTTTCCGGATTCTTCGGGGTATTAATTCTGCGGCAGGACAGGGATGGAGTACGCTCCCACCTTCTCAAACCAAACGGCACAATAGGTATACTTTCGTCGCGATATATTTTTGCAGAACAATAGCTGGCACCATGCTCAAATTTTTATTCTTATTTCTATCCCTGGTTACGATAAAGAGTATAGCACAGCCGGCAAAAAAAGACAAGCTGTCCCTGCCATCAAAAGCAGTACTCACCGAAGCCTTTTCAATCGATAGTATCGCGTCTCAGTTTTTGAGCGACACACATCATGTCGGGCTTTCCGTTGGTGTGTACACGAAGAACGGCATCCATACCTGGCACTACGGCAGCATCAGAAAAGAACAACACAACCCGCCAAACGACAGCACGGTGTATGAAATCGCTTCCATCACAAAATCCTTCACGGGCATCCTGCTGGCAGAAGCGGTGGTTGATCAAAAGCTGCAGCTAAACAATACCGTCACACAATGTCTTGGCGAAAGCGTTTCCAATCTGCCAAAAGAAATTGGACAACTTACCCTTCTCCAGCTTGCCAACCATACCTCCGGCTTGCCCAAAAATGTACCTCCCTTTCCCGACAATAAAACGCCCGCCAAACTCATTACAACCTATGGCGCACCGGATAAAAAGACCTTTTTGCAAAATCTCAGCAACACGAAGCTGCTCACCACTCCTGGTACGCATTTCAGTTATTCCAACGCCGGCACTCAGCTTCTTTCCCTTGTCTTGGAAAAAGTGTATGGTGAGAGTTATGACGAACTGGTTCAAAAGCAAATCTGCATCCCCAGCGGAATGCTTCATACGGGTTGCGCTGTGTATGATACAATCAACGCCGCGCAAGGGTATGATGGCAATGGCACACCGGTGCCCGGGCTAGAACAATGGAAACATCTTCCGGCAGCCGGTTATCTCAAATCCACCATTGCCGACATGCTCAACTACATCCGGCTGAATTTAGACGAAAGCAATCCCGCTATCGGGCTATCACATCAGCCTACCTTCAAAAACACTGAAGAAGATAGCGCTGATATTGGCTTGTTTTGGTTCTCTAAAATTGATAATATGGGCGAAAGAAGAGTAATGCACGCCGGTGGTAGCTTCGGCACCACAAGTTATTGTGAGATCATTCCCGCAAAAGGGGTAGGAGTGATTATCATTGCAAACGATGCTTCGCCCGGCACCGAACGTGCAATAAGAAGTATGGCAACCCAAATTCTATCGAAAGATAACTTACAATAAGGCTAAGTTCTTTTCTCATCTGAACTCTCTCACCATTCTCCCTGTCCATCAAGAATCTACCTGCTCTTCTTACTAACCCGTCGTTGATCACCCGCAACGAAGCTGTCTGCACTAAGCATACAACTGCACATATACACAACATTGGAAGCAACTTTAAGCTATAAAATCAATCTCACAGAATAACTAGAAAACATCATCTTCGGACTCAACAACAGCATTTACAAAAAACCACATTCACTTAATACATCCAACAACAAGAATACATTTCAAAATAAAATCCATACAACGAACATCTACCCAAACGCAAACGAAACTTGACATCTCCACATCCCTATCTTTGAAACTGAATATTGCTTCCGTATTCTTGCAATACACAAACACGCTTACCATGCAAAGACGACACTTTATAAAACTCACGTCCGCCGCCTCCGTAGGTCTCCTCCTTAGCCGCACCACCTACGCCGCGGCAAATGGCACTCTGTCCCTCGCAGCGCCCAATGAAGTCTGGGTGCAATCCGGCAACAACTGGCAGCAGCTTAAAAGCACCAACACCAACCATTTCACTCTCGAAGATTATATAGTAGATATCCCAACCAAAAACGGCGTCCTCAGCATCTATGCTACGTCACCATCCAAACCTTTAAGTGGCGTTCGCCTTCGCTGGAAGCACGATGTCGGTGTAAAAGCAGCCTTCCTCGGCGATCAGTTCGAGCGCTCCTACGGCGATCTCCAATGGCGCGCCCATCCCGACACTGCCAAATGTCCCTGGTACATTCTCATCAGCAATGGCAGCAAAACAGCCGCTTATGGGCTGAAAACCGGCGCTAACAGCATCGCCTGGTGGAACCTTAGCGATGCCTATTTAGAGCTCACCTTAGACACGCATTCCGGCGGCAACGGTGTTAGTCTTGGCAAGCGCACCCTCCACGCTGCCGACATCATCGCCACCGAAAATAAAGACGGTGAAAACGCCTACCACACACTCCACCGTTTCTGCGGCATGATGTGCGACAAACCGCGCCTTCCCAGACAGCCCATTTATGGCTTGAACGACTGGAATTTTGCCTACGGCAACAACAGCTTCGACCTCATCAAGCAAACCACCGCCATGATGGCTGAGTTAGTTACTGACACCAGCAATAAACCCTTTTCCGTGATTGATGGCGGCTGGGCACAATACTCTCCACTCTTGCCAAACGATGGTGGCTGGAACGAAGATTTTTCAAAGCCCAACGATAAGTTTAAAGACATGCACCTCATGGCAGACACCATCAAAAGTCTCGGCATGCGTCCCGGTTTGTGGATGCGCCCGCTGTGTGCCCGTCACGACGAGAAAGAAAGCTTGCTGTCGCCAAAAATCCCCGGTAGGGATGATCCGAAAAATCCCACGCTCGATCCCACCATCCCCGACAACCTCGAGCGCATCCGCAACTATTTTAAAGTGTATAACCAATGGGGTTATCAAATGGTCAAGCACGATTTCACCAGCTATGACATATTCGGTCGCTGGGGTTTCAACATGCAGGAAAGCCTCACCTCTCCCGGATGGTCTTTTCACGACAACTCAAAGACCAATGCAGAGATCATTCTCAATTTATACAAAACCATTCGCAAAGCTGCAACGGATAACATAACTATCATCGGTTGCAACACGGTGAGCCATTTAAGCGCCGGCATCTTCGAGCTGCAGCGCACCGGCGACGATACCAGCGGGCGCGAGTGGGAGCGCACCGTCAAGATGGGCGTCAACACCTTAGCCTTCCGCCTGCCGCAGCACGATAAGTTTTATAATGTGGATGGCGATTGTGTAGGCATCACCACAAAAATTCCCTGGTCTAAAATGAAGCAGTGGTTGCAGTTAACTTCCGAAAGCAGTTCCGCTCTGTTCATCTCCGGTCAGCCTGAAGCCATGGGTGCCGAACAAAAAGCTGCCGTAAAACAAGCTTTTGCCAAAGCTGCCAAACCGCAACCTCTTGCAGAGCCGCTCGATTGGATGACCAACCCACGCCCCGAAAAATGGAAGCTGAACGGACAAGAAGTAATGTTCGATTGGCATTGATGTCTTTTTCGTAATACCCCGCTCTCCAGAGAGTTCCATAGGACTCTCTGGAGATTCAATCAAAGTCAGTTTCCGACTGATTCCATCAACACTTCAAGAAAATCAATGACACGGAAAGTTCAGGAATCAGTTAAATCCAAATCCAACAAGAAAAAGTCATCTACCGGGCATCCAAAACAATCATTCACAAAAGGTGCAAATCCAATTAGCAGCAATAAAACAAGATGACACTCTAAAAAAAATCTCTTTCAAATTTCCAAAACAAATTTGGACAACATTTCAAAACCGCCACACCATAATTTTCACGTGTTTCATCGCCCCACATTAAAAAGTTATTAAACCAAAAATCCCTTATCCGCCGCCTTATCCAAAGCAAATTTTCAAACTGCTTATTTATTGCTTATGATGAACTGCTTAAAAGCCCCATCCAATTTCGGCTCCGTCGCCCGCACATTACACCACGTCGGGTTTTCGTCTGGCCCACTTCCCTTGCAGCAATCGGAAAAGGTTCTTACATTTCTAAAGCTATGCTACTTCAAAATTGTTTGATCAATTCGTCTGCATTAGCACCTGTCACCAATCCTCCCACCACACAGGCAAAAGCCAGCAGCAAGAGCAGAACGCCTGCTACGATCATCCAGCCGGGTCGCTTCTCCCTGATTTGTAAGTGATGTGCGGAAAGATCAAGCGGTTTGCGGGTAAATATACCCAATGTCTTCTGGGGTGTTTGGTTGGCAAACGCTTCTGTAAAAGCCAGTTGGTATTGCCCGGCTGCCGCCCAAAAATGGTACACCTGAATTCGCCCGCTGGTTCCGCTGCTTACATGCATGTTTCCAAACGAACGGGCAATGCGAACGGCCTCTCCACCGGGTACTTTCTGAATGGAAATAGGTGGCATATCAAGCGGCACCTTATTAACTTTCTTTCCTGATTGCCAGATAGCATAATCGCCGCTTTCAGGAATTAAAAACGTGGCGTGAGCTTGCGCAAAAGGCATGTCCAGCAGGATGTTAGTAGCAACAAACGTTCGTAACAATTTAAAGCCTTTAATAAACAAAAACGCACCCACCGGTACGAGGCAGAAAGAGACAATCTGTAAAGCTTGTGCGGTCATAGTAGTTGGTGAGAAAAGGGGTTGTAATGATTTTAATATGTCCTGGTAATCCTCTTATACTCCTTCATAAAAATGTCTGTCGCAACTATCTTCTTGAAAAAGTATTAATACCAGTGTCTTGTTCTCAAATATAGGTAATGTGTCATTTTTAAAGGTCACCCTGTCATTCTACAAAGAATGTTTCGTTTCAGCAGAAGTCTCACCCGGCATCCGAAGCTCATCCATCATCAAAAACACTTTATCCATCGTCATCATCCATTCATTTAACTGCTCATCCGGCATTTGCCAACTTTCACATCACACTATCACATCCAGCTACTAACCTTTATCCTCCCTGTCTTCTTACCATCAAAACAAATCCGCTGCACAACTACTTTTTCTTCTCCGCATCTCCTACTTCGGCAATACTATCACAAACACACTTCCTTCACCTTCCATACTCTCCGCCTTTATCGTTCCGCCATGTTCTTTGGTGATGATATCATAAGCCAAACTCAATCCCAAACCGGTTCCCTGTCCCGTCGGCTTCGTGGTAAAAAAAGGCTGGAATATCTTATCCATGATGTTTTTCGGAATACCACTGCCATTGTCTGAAATTTTTATTTCAATGCTCCCGGCTCCAGATGAGGAATTAACCTTTCGGGTACTAACTGAAACAGTAGGTTTATACTGTTCCCCCTTTAGACGGGTAGGGGGCTTACTTACCGCATAGAAAGCATTATTAAACAAGTTTAGCAACACTCGTCCCATATCCTGCGGAACAAGATTTACCTTACCAATACTTTCATCAAAATCAGCTATAAAATCTGCGTTGAAAAATTTATCCTTTGCCCGCAAGCCATGATAACTCAATCGTAAATATTCAACACACAGCGCATTCAGATCGGTCGGTTCTTTTACGCCTTTGCTCTGCCGCGAGTGCAGCAGCATTCCCTTTACTATCGCATCCGCACGTTTGCCGTGGTGGTTTATCTTTTCGTTGTTTTGAAAAATATCGGTCAGCAGGTCATCATGTTCTTCTGGGGGTAGCGTTAGTTTTTCGGTTCTTATTTCTTCAATCAATTCATTGTTCAGTTCACTAAAGTTATTCACGAAGTTCAGCGGGTTTTGTATTTCGTGTGCAATGCCCGCCGTAAGCTCGCCAAGGCTGGCCATCTTCTCGCTTTGTATCAGTTGCGCTTGCGTGGTTTGCAACTTCAGTAAGGTACTTTCAACCTTGTCTCTTTGCTGTTCTATTTGCCATTTTTGCCGTTCCAGCAACAGGTTGGCTTTCCGCTTTTGCTTGTTGTTTCTGAATTGAATTAGCGCAATAATCACAACGGCCAAAACAACAAGCGCCAAAGCCGCAATTACAAAAAGTTGTTGGTTTTTTTCCTTTTGGGTCACTGCATCTTTTCTTGCCTGCGCCAGCTTTTCAGCCTGTTGTTTTTTGTCAAACTCATAGTTCATCGTCAGCTCGGTCGCTTTCCTCACATTTTCTTTTCCACGGATAGAATCAGCTATTTGGGTCGCCATTTTAAACGAGGTAAGCGCCTCTTTATAATGGCTTGTTTTTTCATAGCATTCCGCTAAGTCAGAATAAGATTTTCCAATCTCGGCATTATACAAATCAGCATCCGTCAGGTAGCGAAAAGCATTCTCAAAAAAGGGAATTGCCTCGCTGTATTCTTTTTGCAGTGTAAAAATTTGCCCCATGCTGGAATATGCCTGGTAAATGTTATACGGTTGCTTCGATGAATCTGCAATCTTAATCGCTTGCCGGTTTAGCCGGGTTGCCTCCACAAATTGATTCTGAAAGGCAAGTGCTGATGCTGCTCTCGATAGGCTGCTGGCCTCTATGCCGGCATCGCTTATTTGTTTGCCCAATGCGGCAGCTTTCATTCCAGCGCTGTATTGCTCTGCATACTTGTTTTGATCCGAATACATGGATGATAAATTGGCATAAGCATAGGCTTGTACATTTTTCAGATCTAACTTTTGGGCAAGACGAATGGCTTGAAAGAACGAAGGTTCCGCCCTGGCTGTGTCACCCAGTGCAGCATGAGTAATGCCTATATTGAGAGAAATATAAGCTTCATCTTCTTCATCATGCCGTTCTTCCGCTACCTGCAGGGCTTTTTGATAATTCTGTAATGCCAGTGGAAAATTAGACTGCTGCTGGTAAGAAATCGCGTCATTTTGAAACAGGGTACTCAGCATTGATCTATCAGCTGTGTGCGTCGCAATTAGAACCCCTTTTTTGTAAAAATAGTGCGAACTGTCATATTTGTTTTGCATGGCATACATAGTACCATAGACATTATACAGATTGGTCAACTTCGCTGAGTCTTTTGCCTTTGCCAGCAACTGGTTCGAAATAGTAAGATTCTCATTGGCTGCGGTATAATTACCCGTAAAGCAATAGTTATTAGCCTGATATATCCTGGCAGAGGCTTCACCCTGTTGATAATGGATGCGCCTGGCTTCCTCAATGGTTTTTGCAGCCAGCGCAATAGACGAATCCAGGTTATCGCTTGTCAGCAGCCTTATTTTTTCTACCATTAGGTTTATCCGTTGGGTATCCGATGTAGCACGGTGGATCAGGCGGTCCAGGCTGTCTGTCTTACTGTTTTGTGCAAAGCAGAAACAAGTGGAAGAAAGCAATACATAAGTAAACAAAAAGCGTATCATCAACCCGTTTTAAACCAGTAAAATAAACAATTATAAACGGTTTTAAATTGCCATTTCTCAATAGCATTCGTGTATAGAAAAGAAAGAGTAAAGAATACGGAAACATAACCGGCAAACTACAGGAAACCTCACCCCTTAAACGAACACCGGGTAAGAAAACATTTCAAGCATACTACTCAAAACGCCTTCCTACCCGGTGCTTTCTGCAAAAGTTATTAATTAGCCAATGTATCCTTATCAGCCGAAGGTTTGTACGTAATCTTCAGCAATTTTCCATCGCCCTGTGTAGTCACATACCAGGTATCAGGGCTCACTTGTTTAATGCCTACCGGCAAATCCAAACCTTCTACCAGCGGGCTGGGTGTTTTCCCATTCGCCCATACCAGCGCCCCGGTGTTGTGTTCATAACCAAACTCACCAAACGTGCCGTATTGCACCACCACATGCCCCAGCTGGCTGCCCCGTGCAATATCCACCAGCGTCGTAAAGCCGCCTTCGTATAGCGACACACCACCAGATGGTGAAATCCGGAAAACCGATGCATAGCCCGTTGGGAAAGGAAATCCGGTAAGCGTGGTCACCAAAAAATCATTGCCATCGAAAAGAATACCGGTCGGCACTCCCTGCACCTGCGGCGGGCCTACCTGCGTAGGGTTGTCAAAGCCCGGCACTTCTGCCAGCACTGTAAAGTTGCCGCACGAGAGGCGGTGTATCACCGCATTGGCTCCTGCATCTGTAATGTATACATCGCCTTCAGGTCCTTTGGCAAGACCATAAATGTGAGAGTCGTGCGCATTATTTACCCACGGGTAAGAAAGCACGAATGCTCCCACATCTTCATAGGGTACAGAGGCGCCGTCTAAGGGCGCATCACCGGGAGTAAAATGGCTGATGTCTGCCTTATAAAGGTAGGTAGCCGATGTAATAAACATCGTGTCTCCAATAATCAGCATATGAGACGTTCCCGATACTTCACCGGATAGTGCATTAAGGTTGGAAGAAAGATGGATGATGGCATCATACTGATTACCCTCCGGTGTCACCACCACCACTTTCCCGTCGTTGGCCGCTGTGCCGGGCAAAGCCACGTAAACATTGCCTTTTGCATCGGTTTCTACACCTATTACATTGGTTAAACCCGTGGCAACGGTAGTAATGGCAGGGTCAGGTAGATGTTCCAGTATTTTTCTGCACCCGGAATTAAAAAGAAGCAAACCAAGAACGAAAAACATTAAAAAAAAGGAACGCAATGTTGTGTTGAGAGGCAGCAAAGTTTTCATGAATGGATGATTGTTTTTTGTGAATAAATAGATAGCGATAAAATAGTTGAAGAAGTAATCATTGTTTTTGCGATTGCAACAGCCGGGCAGTGCAGGTTTCTGCCATTCTTAGCTATCACAATCGGCTTAGATTGAGGTCTAAGATTATGAACAAGTGTTGTCGATTGTAAATAAGCAACCATGGCTTTAATCCAAACTCGTCATAGGTTATTCTAAATATAATAAGGCGGCTGCACGCTACGGGTATGGCTGCGCCTAAGCGTAACTGCGAAAGCAGCTTGCATCCGCCAATTGTAAAACACTGCGAGCACCATTAACACACAAAACCGCGAAAGTCATCTGCCGGGCACATTCAAATAATCATTCACAAATAGGTACACACTCACTTAGCAGATCAAAAGGAAGATGACGTCCAAAAATATAATTCATCTCTAAATTTCCAAAACAAATTTCACTGCCATCTCCGCAATACCACACCCTGTTTTTCTCGTATCCATCTTCAGCTTCCCAATCTCCATCCCCATAATCTCAAAACCCACCCTCATTTTCAGCCATACCAACTTCGTTTTTTTGCATACCAATCTCAAACTTCACAATTCCAACCCCGTTTTCCCAAAACGAAACTCCATTTTTTCCCAATCCATCCTCATTTTTACTGATCTCAATCTCATTCTTAAACTTTTTTAATCCATCTTAAAACATTTTAACCCCAACCAGCCAATATCCACTCATAATTTTGAGCAGTTAAACAACAATATCAATAAAACCATCCGCATCATGTCCACACTCAACAGCATCCAGTATCGCTCTTATAGCAATGCTCAGCAGTTAGCCCGCTTCCTGCGCAAATCCAAACGCATTTATGCCACTGTCACACCTTTCCGCAACGAAGTCGAAGCCTTGTTTCACAATCTCGGCGAGATATCTGCACATGCCACCATCAAAGCAAAGCGGGGCACAATGCTCACGGCTCAAAAAAGAGAGCTAAAGAAAGAAATTGCACGCGAAGCTGCCGGAATATGCTCCCTCGCAACCGCTTATGCAATCGAAAAAAACGACGGAACTTTACTCAGCCACGTTAATTGCAGCTATACCGATATTTATACCACCAAAGACATCATTTTGCAGGCCCGCGTCACCATCATTATAAATGGAATCTCGCCCCATCTGGACAAAGCAGATTTTAAAGAATATGGCATCACCACCACCGGTCTGGCATCCATCTGCGAAAAAGCAAAACAGTTTATGAGCCGCATCGGCACTGGCAAAAGCCTAAACTGGCAAAGCGATAATGCTTCCCGCAACATCACAGCCACACTCAAAAAGGTGCGGGCTAACATCCTCCAGATGAACCGACTTCTGCTTCTCTTTAAAGAGAAACACCCGGGCTTTGTAGAAGGCTTCCAACAAGCCTGCACAGCACAGCAAAAGAACAAAACTCACAACGCCATCAAAGGCATCGTTAATGATACTAACACCGGTCAGCCCGTTCCAGGTGTTACCATCACCGCCGAAGGCAAAAACAAAACAGCGCTCACCAATGCTGCCGGCTTCTATCATCTCAGGGGCATAAAAGCAACCACTCACACACTCACCATCACAGCCGAAGGCTATACACCGCAAACAGTCAGCGTCAAAGTGGTCCGCGGCAAAACCACCACGCTGAACATAACACTCGAAACAGCACATCTCAACCTGTCAAAAACAGCCGTGGCATAGGGGTTAGTTTAGTAAAATGAAGTAAGACATACGTTTCATATTTTAAACGCCGGCGGCATAACCTGTCTGAAAAAATCATTTCTTCCATGTTTTCGAATGCTCCGGAGAAGCAATCCTTGTATATCTCTGTTTCACACCACAATGTAATTTTTTCGCTTGTCTCCATATCATTTTCAAACAGCTACATTATTTTATCATTTTCAATTGAATCTTTACTCAACGGCAATCCTTATTTTTCCACTCGTTTTACTTTCTTGAGTGTAAAAGGTTACATTAGAATGGATCGCAATCCTCACGTAAACGAAACCACATTATCAGGATGAAACCACAACTTTGGCTTCTTGTTTTTCTTTTGTTTTCTTGTCAGGTAGGGTTTGCACAAACAGATGAGATTAGCCAGTTAAAAGCGCAGCTCAGTTCCTCCGCAGACAGCCTTCACCATACCGATGCACTCAATAAAATTTCCCTTTTATACTTCGAGCGAAACATGGACAGCATGCGCGCGTATGCCATCAAAGCGCGCGACATCGCCCACCGGTTAAACTACCGGAAGGGAGAAGCAGATGCAGCGAACAACCTCGGCATTTTTGATGAAATCAAAGGCAATGCACAGGAGGCTTTTCGTTACTACCTCGATGCCTTTAACAGGTATAGCGCCATAGGCGATACACCCAACCAGGTACAAACCACTATGAACATTGCAATCATGTATCATGAAACAGAAAAACCGGCTAAATCATTAGCCGGGTTCAGGCAGGCATTCGCGCTCGGCAGCGGCATAAAAAGCGATTCCATTATGGCTACTTTGTATGCCAACTACGCTAGTTGTTTTTCCGATCAGTTATCAGAAGATTCAATCAGTTATTACATCACAAAAGCAAAGGAAATAGCAACTCGTTATCAGGATAAGACTGCCCTTCTTTTTATAGATGTATTACAGGCAGAGAACCTGGCAAAGAACCGCAAAACAGAAGAAGCCGTTCACCTGCTGCAAAGCACCTTACAGGCAGCCAGGCACGACAGTTTATTTTACACCACCACCGGCATACTCATAGACCTTGGCAACATTGTAAGCGATTCAGCCATCGCAGACGATTATTATCTGCAGGCTCTGGCTTTGGCGCAGGCAAAAGGGTTTCGGTCTAATGTCCGCTTTGCCTACGAAAAGCTTTACGACTTTTATCAAAGCAGGGACAACGATTCTGCCAGCCTCGTCTATAGCGAAAAGCTTCTTGTCTTTTACGATGAGCAAAAAAATATAGATAACAACTCGGGGATAGACTATATAGACTATGCTTTAATGAATAAGTCGTTGTCTCAGTCATTAATAACCTCTCGTTATCGTCAGCGAATGTTGTGGCTTACCATAACTATCTGCGTTTTGTTTTTTGTTCTCATTGTTATGCTTTGGCGCAACAGTAGAAAAATGAAAAAAACAACCGCCATACTAAAAACGCAGTATGCCCAGTCTGAACTTTCTATGGAAGCCCTCGATAGATTAAATAAGAATTATGCACGGGTAATAAAAGTAGTGGCACACGATCTCCGCAATCCGCTCAGCTCCATTTCTATGATAAGCGATATGATGGCGCCACACAAAATGACTGCGCACGAAATGGAAAAATTCGTAACCATTATCCGAACAACTACCAAAGGCTGTTTTGACCTCATTGAAGAGCTTCTTCAAACCGATATAGATGAAGAACTACACCTCGAAAAAGCAGAAGTCAGCTTATCCGAATTGCTGCTCCAGTGTGTCAGGTTATTAGGGTTCAAAGCCAGGGAAAAAGGGCAGGAAATCATTCTCACCAATAACCTTCATATAATGTTTGTAGCCGATGGCGACAAAATAATAAGAGTGATAAGCAACCTGGTCGTCAATGCCATTAAATTTAGCCCGGAAGGACGACCCATACACATTAAAACATTTCCTGCAGGCAACAATGTCGTCATCACAGTAACAGATGAAGGCATCGGTATACCCGAAGCCCTGGCAAGCCGCATCTTCGATCCCTTTACGTCAGCCAAAAGAAAAGGTACAAAAGGAGAAAATACATTTGGCTTAGGTCTCTACATAAGCAAACAAATTGTAGAAGCCCATGGCGGGTCTATCTGGTTTAAAAGTTCACCCGAAGGCGGCACCACCTTCTATGTAGAACTGCCCTTACATACAAAATCCGGGCAATCACTTAGCTTCTCCACAACAGAAGAAAAGCAGAAAGAAGCCTGAAAAACAAAAAGATTGAATATTTATACAGCAGCACTTACACGCAACTTCCGAAGTAGCTTTTAAAGATATCATTTCACCAATGCTTCCTCTCCTGGTGAAGCCTTCAACGCTTTCTCCGCAAGCACCACCGTGGCACCAAAAATTAAGTGCGCCAGAAAGAGTTGTTTGTAAAACTTTGCATAATGGGTTCGTGGCGGTGCAGGATGCAGCGAAAACAAAGCCTTCCACATAACAATACCCACCAATCCCGATGCTGCCCCGAAAAACATTCCGTTCATAACAGTTGGCTTCCTGCCGGTTTGTTTACAGGCATACTGATACAAAGAAGTAAACACAACACCAATCGCATAGTGCGTTGCCCATCCCGCCGGCAACGCCATCTGTTTCGCAGCTGGTGGCAACAATTCCTTTTCCAGAGCCGCCAGCAGCCTTGGCTCACTAAAGTTCTTATTTTCTTTGCCGGATATAACATGGCTAAAAGCCGTCATCAGCGTCGTACCGGAGATAGCAGGTATCAATGGCTCGCTTGCCTTCATCATGACTTATAATTAAGATAAAAGGTCAATAATAATACTTGCCAATCTGCCGCTTGTTAGGCTGTATAAAAACAAGAAATGCAGAAAGAGAAAAGCAACCCGTTGCACCGCTTCATAGCACCCATCTGGAGTGCCAATGCCGCAGCGCATAACCGGGTTGCTCTAAAACTATTCTGTTGTAATTCGGTTTGAAGAAAAGAGCATTCGCAATGTCATTCCGCAATTGCCGCCAACAATGGATTAAATATTATCACCTTCGAAGGCGGCTTTGTGCGGAATCTGATGATTGCACAAAACAAACCACTTTAAACAAAGACACGATTTAATTTTTCACGCTTACTTATATTTGATTGTAAGCTTCTTCTTCTTTTTCTTCGAAACCAAAGCAGATAGCACAAACAACACCGCCGCTGTGGAAGCTATCTTAATAAGCAATCCTTTCTTGTTATGTTTCCATTCCGCATTATAGCCTTTTTCAGCCCATATATTCGGAATGTGCCCGTGCGCTAAATCATCAACAATACCTTCCACCATGTTCACCCGGTCTGCCAGCAATAGGGGCAGCCAGTGGTTCCAGCTTCCTTCGCTGTACCGGAATGCATACCGGCGAATGGCACCACTTAAACCAGATGGCGGCGCAGGAGTTCCAAACACTGCTGTAATGTTCGGCCGCTCGTTCGAGTGCAGCACTTCCACTGTCTCCGGTTGCAGTTCCGGTCGGTGATAGTTCAACCTTTCATGGTCGTCTCCCGTATAATGTTTCATCGGGTAGGTCGGCTCATTCTTATCATCAGCATCTATGCCCCAGCCCGGTATGTTTTTATAATCTTCGTTTCTGTTTTCCATAATCATAATTTAAGCTCTCGCAGAAGGAGGAATTAAAATGGTTTTGATACAGTTGTCAAGCTTCGCAGAGAAGATATGATAAGCGTCGCTTACTTCTTCTAGTGGCACCCGGTGTGTAATAATTTCTTTTGGATTGATGCGTCCGGCCTGTATATGTTCAATCAGGCGGGGCAGCAAACGTTTCACCGAAGCCTGGTTCGCACGGATGGTAATACCCTTGTTCACCACATTGCCAATCGGTATCAGGTTCGCTGTAGGTCCATATACACCCACAATAGAAACAATACCACCTTTCTTTACAGAGTCAATGGCCCAATAAAGCGCCGTGGCAGAGCCTGCCTGCAACATCAGTTTCCTACCGGTAATCGTTTGTAAAGCGCTGCCTGCTGCTTCGCAACCCACAGCATCTATACATACATCCGCACCAAAATATCCGGTTGTTTTCTTGATGAACAAAACCGGGTCTTCTATCGAGCGGAAGTTATACGCTTCGCATTGCGCATACTTTCTTACAAAGTCCAGCCGGTATTCAATATGGTCAATAACAATTACCCGCGCTGCACCAAACAGCCATGCGCTTTTTGCTGCCATAATACCCACCGGTCCGGCACCAAAAACCACTACGGTATCACCTTTCTTAATGCCACCCATTTCAGCCGCCTGGTAGCCGGTTGGTAATACATCCGTCAGCAGCACCGCATCATCAGGGTCCATACCTTCGGGAAGAAGAAGCGGTCCTACATCTGCATAAGGCACCCGCACATATTCTGCCTGTCCGCCGTCAAAACCACCTGCCGTATGCGAGTATCCAAAGATGCCGCCGACCGCTGTTGCCTGCGGGTTCGATTCGTGGCAATTGCCATACAATTCCTGTTTGCAGAAAGGGCAGGAGCCACACGCAATATTAAAAGGCACGATGATGTAATCGCCCACTTTTAATTTCTGAACAGAAGAACCAACCTCTTCTACAATGCCAATAAACTCATGTCCGAAAGTTGTACCCACACGCGTATCGGGCACCAGTCCATGATAAAGATGTAAATCGGAGCCGCAGATACAGGAGCGCATCACGCGCACAATCGCATCGTTGGGATGCTCAATTTCAGGATAAGGTTTGTTTCGGTCTGCCCGTATTCTGAACGGACCACGATAATTCATAGCTAGCATAAGAACTCATTTGTGGTGTTTATAAATGGAATATCAGTGTACCTTTTGTTGCGCAAGCGGAAGCAGTAAAGTGCATTCAATCGTTGGTGCTTCCGGTTTGCAATAACAGTTTCTTCATAAAACGTGCCGGTAGGGTTTATTGATGAAGAGGAGTCAATTGTGAGATGAGATACAAATCGCCACAGGATAGAATCTGCACTTTCCAATTAGGGGTACAAATCGGTTTCTTTATCAGCAAAATCATCGGGCTGCTTTTTCAATCCTGTCCATAAAAGCATTTGCTTGTATTTCTTTGCGGCTATTGCGGTAAATATGCCCAACAGCACCTGCTCTCGGTTCATTAAACACGTTTTTAGAGAAGTGTGATTAACTTACGTTCAGTAGATACAAACGACAGGCTCTTCACCCTTTTTCTTCCAGCCGCGATGCATTCTTTGCGAGTTGAATTCGACACCGATATTACCTTTTGCATCAATGGCTATCAATCCCATATCTCCTTCCACATCTTTGCATTTTTCTTTTATCAGGTATTGGCAGGCTTCCGCTACAGACAAGCCTTTATATTCCATCAGCGCAGCAACCTGGTAAGCAGCCACGTAACGGATCATATACTCACCATCACCCGTGCAGGAAACCGCGCAGGTATCATTATTAGCATACGTACCGGCACCTATTACCGAGCTGTCCGCTATTCTTCCCGCTTTACTAAATTCTAATCCGCCTGTCGAGGTAGCAGCAGCCACATTTCCTTTCTTATCTATTGCCACGGCACCTACCGTACCATGCTTTCTTTGTTTTTTTTGTGGCTCTTCTTCGGCCTCCTGCTTTGCTTTCCTATATTCATCATACTGATGTTCGGTAATAAAATAGGCATCAGGTTTCACTTCGAAATCGTTCTCCTTTGCCAACTCCGTTACCGGCGTTCCGCCTATATACACATGACTTGTCTTTTCCATTACAAATCTTGCCAGTGACACTGGGTGCTTTACATTTTTCACAATAGCTACTGCACCTGCCTGCAGGTCTTTTCCATTCATGATGCTGGCACACATTTCCACTTCTGCCCGTTCATTCAAAGCCGCTCCTCTGCCCGCATTAAACAAGGAATTGTTTTCTAATGTTTTTATAGCCGCTTCTACTGCATCAAGTGACGATTGTCCCTGCTCCAGCAAAGCATAGCCAGCATCCATGGCTTCTGTTATTCCTTTTTTATAAGCTTCTATATGGTTCTTTATATATCTCGAATCAGGTCCTGCACCTCCATGTACCGCAATCGCTATTGTACCCATGTTTTTCTTTGCAGCTTGTCTCGCAAAACTGGAACCAGTATAAGCAAAATAGAAAGTCCTGACCGGCTATGCGCATACGTTTCCGGTATAATTCAAGTAGGGCAGGCAACGCTTTCTCTTCTTTTCCGTATTCATAATAAAGTCAACAATAAGCGAACAACCGGCAGCCTGCCGGAAGCAGCTAACGGTGACCGTAGCTCTGCCGGCGGCTATGTAACTAACATTAAGTAAACACAACTTTCCTGTTCACAGCGGTTAAGCAACCGATGGATAAAACAATACATTTTACCATGCGGTAGCCTTTGCTCCGGATGGAGAACGAAACAACCGCGGTCAACAGATGAAAGATGGATCCATTCATTTTAAACAACAATGATTATGAAAAAGCAAACCTCAATGTATGTCCTCTGCCTGCTGTTGATAGCAGCAGCCTGCTCTAAAAACAATGATACCAATCCTGTTACACCGCCCGGCGATAATGTTCGCCTTGCCTCTTCCGCATCCTTCGGCAATATCCTCACAGACAGCGCCGGTCTCACCCTTTATTTCTTTGCCATAGATGCCAGTGGTAGCTCCGGTTGCAGTGGCGGCTGCCTTGTCACTTGGCCCATCTTCTATACAGACAGCCTGCGCTTATCGGCTGGCTTAGCAGCCGCCGATTTTGGAGCCATCACGCATAGTGATGGCGCAAAGCAAACGACCTATAAAGGTTGGCCATTGTATCGCTATGCAGGTGATAACAACGCCGGTGATATAAACGGCGATAAAGTAGGTGATGTGTGGTTCGTAGCAAAGCCAGACTATACCTTTATGATGGCAAAAACACAACTGGTAGGCAAAGATGGCATTAGCTACGACAGTACAGCTACTTCCGGCACTGGTTCAACACAATACATCACCGATGATTGGGGAAGAACATTGTATGCATTTTCGCCGGATAGCTTTAACGTGAACAAGTTTACTAAGCCCGATTTCAGCAACGATCCTGTATGGCCAATACTACAGGGAACCACAGTTGAGCATGTGCCATCTGTATTATCTTCTTCCGACTTTACATCCATTACAGTATATGGTAAAAACCAGTACACTTATAAAGGCTGGCCGATGTATTATTTCGGCGCCGATTCGATGACGAGGGGAAAGACCTTGGGCGTGAGTGTGCCAGTGCCTGGTGTGTGGCCGGTGTTCTTGCGCAGTTCACCTCAGGCACCAAAGCTTTAAAGCGGGTTCGCACCGATAAGCAAAAGACCTCGTTGCCATGGCAATGAGGTCTTTTGCTTAGAGTAAATTTTCTCTTGCTAATTTTTCTTTGTTGTGGTATTCTAAATCAGTAACAGACCTATAAACATTATTTCATTCGCCTGTTAAGTTTCTTTTCCCTCATATCTTCAAGAAGCAATTCTGTTGTCTTAATAAGACAAATTTCGCAGTGCATCAATACCTGCTTTTCCCCATGCTTTGTTTGGCAAAGCACCCATTTCTAAAGTCAGGCTTCCGCCAGCCATCAATTGCTGATAAGTAAACCAGGGTGAAAGAAGCGGTTTGCCATTTAAGGTAGCACTTTGTATGTATTGATTTATGTATGCATATCATAAATACCTTCAAAAAATCATTAGACTCATTCATAACTTTTTTGTTCCTTTTTTATCAAGTGAGCGTAGAAATAGATGATTATACAATGAAACAACCAATAAAAAGGCTTCAAATACTTAAATGTTTTCAACTTCTCGGCAGATAGAGGTTTCCGGCTTTGTAAACGAATCGTTGCAACCTATTCAATTTTTTTTCTTTGCCATCACAACCGCACCTCTTTCGGTGCCCTAAAGCTTATTATTTGGAGAGGCGTTCTTATTTCTTCGCGTCTTCCGCAACATGTCCAATAATTATTAGGTACATTCGCTCCGATACCAAGCGCCACGTGATGAACGAAATTCCTTCTTTAGAGACCCTCATCCTGCAAACACATGCAGATGTAACAGATGATGTCATCTTTTCTTACAGTCTTACTCATAAAAAGCTGTTGTATATAAATGCTGCCTGCCATCAGATTTGGAATCTTTCGTCCGAAAGAGCAATGGCAAATCCTTTACTGCTCATTGAAGTGATTGAGCCTGAAGACCGGCAACTGGCAGCCGATAGAATGACTGAATTAAAGGAGAAAGAGAAGCAGCGGATAGATCTTCGTTTGCAACTGCCCGGGCAGCCGCAAAAGTGGATTGAAATACAAGCCGCACTTTCTATGCTTCAAAATGAAGAAATCATAGTAGGAACCGTTACCGATATCACCGCAGTAAAAGAATATAGCAATACCCTGCACAAATTTGCCAACAAAAAAAATTCCATACTCGAAATTTTATCTCACGACCTGGTGAGTCCTTTGGCAAACATCCAGATGTGCGCAAAGTTATTGGGACAGCACACGGCAAAAGAGAATGATGGCGTAGTAAACCGGATGTTAGCCCTCATAACAGACAACAGCACGCGTAGTGTCAAAATGATTCGCGATCTGGTAAACAAGGAACTTCTCGAATCCAGCGAAGCGCCCCTGATCCTGCAGCGCACCGACCTGATAAAGAGAATCCGGGAAGTTATGGAGCAGTACAAGCACTCGTATGGCACGATAAAACAGAACATGCAGCTGGTAAGTAAGGCAGATCATCTTTTTATGACAATTGATGAAACGAAGTTTATGCAGGTCATTAACAATCTGCTGTCCAACGCGCTCAAGTTTACCCGCGATGAAGATGAGATATTGGTAATAGTTGAGGAAAAAGAAGATAGAGTGTTCATACAGGTGAAGGACACTGGAATAGGCATACCTGCAGATATACAGCCGTTCATCTTTGATAGATTCACAAAAGCAAGAAGAGAAGGAATTCACGGCGAACCCACCACCGGCTTAGGATTATCTATTATTAAAACCATCGTTGAATGGCATAATGGTCGCATCTGGTTCCAAAGCAAAGACAACGAGGGAACCACCTTTTTTATAGAATTACCAAAAGATCGTCTCTAATGCTTCCATCTTCGGTTACCGCATCTCGGGACAAGATAGTGCAGTAGCTTTCCCCTCATCAATCCTTCTTTTATTCTGCAGCACTTACCTGGATTGAATACAAGCTATACTTAGTTTGAACCTTCAAAAAAAGATGCCAACCGTTCCTTCATCTTTTCCGGCATTTCCCTTTTTTTTCTTGTCTTTGTATCCAAAAAATAAAGCGTCACCATACCTGTTGTCAGCAGCTTTCCTTTCTCATTCAATACCTCTGAATGAAACGTAATCTTATGGTCAACCGGCAATTCTCTTAGTGTGGTTCGTATCGTCAGCAGATCATCATACACAGCCGAACGCAGGTACTTAATATGCACTTCCACCACCGGCAACATCACACCATCTTCCTCCATTTCCTTGTACGAATAACCCAACTGCCTTATGCTTTCCACACGACCAATCTCAAAGTATTGCGCATAGTTTCCATAATACACAATACCCATCTGGTCTGTTTCCGCATAGCGCACTCGTGCTGTTGTTTCTGAGATGTACATATTGAGTGGTGAATAATGAGTCATTAATAATGCCTTCAGTGGGCTTTCTTCTCCCCTCTAAGGGCTGGGGGCGTCTTTTCTTTTTTCTTCCTGTAACTATCATCAAACAGGCAAGTAATGCCGCGATGATTGCCGCAACTACCCCGTTCTTTTACCTTGATAGTATTGTTGCCGAAAGTAAAGTCAATCACGCATGGGTCGCCGCTTTGCTGAAACACAGCGTTGGTGGCATTTATCATCGTCAATGTGCCTTTCAGCTCACCGGTGCAGTCGCCTTTGCTCTTTTCAAAGTGAAGAAAAAAGGTGTACCGGCCTGCCATGTTTCCGTCCCGTACAGAAATGAAATTGGTTTTATCTTTAGTGTAATCGCCGCTGTATTTAAATGTCTTTGCCAGCGTGTCTACCGGGTTGATAATCTCCGGGTTTTTCTGTGCATTTTCATTGCCTTCGTTCATTACTTCGATAAAACTTTTTGCGCTGCTGTTATAAGCAAAACCTTTCTTGGTAAAGCTGTATTGTCCGTTTACTGTTTTCTCTCGGTTGATAGTAAAAGTAGGCTCAGAGTTTATATCAAGGCTGTGTACATAATTATCATCATTTTTATTCAACAATAACGGAATTGAGTTTAAGTATTCTTTCTTTTTCTTTTCGTTGTTACTAAACAGGCAGGCAAACAGGGTGGCATTCTGTCCGGCTCGTGCCGTCAGCAATAGATAGAGTTCATTCTTATTTTCTATTTTACCAACAGGGTGAATAATGGCACCTGTGTTCTTACCGGCTTTAGGCACCTTTATCGCAGAGTCCGGAACAAACTGTTTTAATACTTCATAGCTGATGGTGGTGGTGTCGCCAATGCGCAAAAGACCTGTGTCCGCTGCATCATATGGCAGCTTCAGTTTTTGAAAGGCAGCGAAAAAATCATCCGCTTCCACAGGCTTATTGTCTGCTAAAGAAGGTTTCTTATCGCCGCACGAAAGAAAAAACAGCAGAAAGAAAAGCCACCGGAATTGATTCATAAATAACCCGTTTTACAGCGATAAAAGTAGGCTGTAAAATGCGTTCCAAATGCGATTAATTTTATCAGAAGAGCAGCATCATCTTTACACGAATATTCCCGCTCATATTATACTCCCATTCTTCCGTTTGCCGGTCGGGTTATAGTAATCAAAACACTTTGGCCGGCTAAGATGAGATAGATATGACACCTGTTTTATCTCTTCTATTCTTACAGTAGCACCGCTCATAGGTTTATTTTCATCTCTGATAGTTCCTGATGAAGAACCTGTCTAAGCAAATAAAGAAGATAGAACAGTATAAAGACACAGAAAAGTGTTAATCGGCTTATGTTAGAATTGATTTCAATTATCAGAACTATAAAAGTTAGGGTAAACTAACTTTATTTTTTCGGTTTATCTTTCTATCTTCGCGCTATGTTGTCTCATACCGAAGAGAACTATCTGAAAGGCTTGTTCCATCTCATTGCCGGAAACTCCGAACGTCCCGAAGCAGGAACAAATGAACTCGCTGTGCATCTGAACGTAAAGCCCGCCACCGCCAATGATATGCTGAAAAAGTTGAAGGAAAAAAAGCTCATCAGCTACGAGAAGTATGGTAAAATATCGCTGACTATAGCAGGAAAAAAGATGGCAATAGAAGTGCTGCGCAAACATCGCCTGTGGGAAACATTTCTCTATGAGAAATTAGATTTTACTTGGGATGAAGTACATGAAATAGCAGAGCAATTAGAACATATACAATCAGCCAAGCTGATCGAGAAATTAGATCATTATCTCGGTTATCCCGAATTTGACCCGCATGGCGATGTCATTCCGAATGCTAAGGGAGAACTGAAGAAGCAGCCGCGCAAAAAGCTGTCTGAAATTAAAGTGGGCAAAAGTTGCCGTATGGTGGCGGTTAGAGACAACTCTGCACCGTTTTTGAAATACGTGGTGCAGCTTGGGCTGGGTATCAGCAGCCGCATTAAAGTGGCAAGTCGCCATGAATACGATGCGATGATGGAGATAGAAGTGAACGGAAAAAAATCAAGCGTCAGCGAAAAGTTCGCAGATAATATTTATGTCGTATGATGTTTTTCTATGGTTCTGCTCACCCTTATTCTGATTATTGAATTATTCATTTTATACCCGTCCTTTTATAACAAGTAAAAATGCAGGCAAAACACAATCATGACCTCTCTTTAGGCGAAGTACACGAATCGGTTGATACTGCGAAGGGCAAAAAATGGAGTCGCTTCTTTGCTTTCGTAGGTCCGGCTTACATGGTCAGCGTTGGCTATATGGATCCGGGCAATTGGGCGACTGACTTGCAAGGCGGTGCGCAATTCGGTTATAGTCTGATATGGGTATTGCTAATGAGCAACCTCATGGCTTTGCTGTTGCAAAATTTAAGCGCACGACTGGGTATTGTAAGAAGGCGAGACCTTGCGCAAGCCAACCGGGAAGTATATCCAAAAGTCATCAACCTCTGTTTGTATGTATTAGCCGAGCTTGCCATCGCTGCCTGCGACTTAGCTGAGGTCATCGGCATGGCAATCGGTATTCAACTACTTACAGGATTGCCGCTCATTTGGGGTGTATCCGTTACTATTCTTGACACCTTCTTATTATTCTATCTGCAGAAGCTGGGCATGAGGAAATTAGAAGCGTTTATTATTGCTTTAGTCATCATCATCGGGTTGTCTTTTTTTGCAGAGATATTCTTTGCCAAACCCCAATGGGGCGAGGTGGTGAAAGGCTTTAAACCCACTGTTTTAAATGCTCAGGCTTTATACATTGCTATAGGTATTATTGGCGCTACGGTAATGCCGCACAACCTTTACCTGCACTCGGCTTTGGTGCAAACCCGAAAAGTGAAAAATGATACCGCAAGCATTAAACGAGCGCTAAAGTTCAATACTATTGATAGTGCTATTGCATTGAACATTGCCTTTGTTGTGAACAGTTGCATTCTCATTCTGGCAGCTTCTACTTTTTTCAGAAGCGGTCATCAGAATGTAGCAACTATACAGGATGCGCATCAATTGTTGCAGGGCTTGCTTGGAACCAAACTCGCTCCTGCGTTGTTTGCGATTGCATTGATTGCAGCCGGACAAAGCTCTACCGTAACCGGCACGCTGGCAGGGCAGATTGTAATGGAAGGCTATCTGAAGCTGCGCATCAATCCTTTGCTGCGTCGTATTCTCACACGCATGTTAGCCATTATTCCGGCTCTGTTGGTGGTTATTATTGCAGGTGAAGATAAAGTGAACGATCTGCTGATACTGAGCCAGGTGATATTGAGCCTGCAACTGAGTTTTGCCATCATTCCCCTTATTCATTTTGTAAGCGATAAAAAAACAATGGGTGTGTATGCCATCAAGCCTTACACAAAAATTTTGGCTTGGTTAGTAGCCACAGTGCTGGTGTATTTAAACGTGAAATTGGTTGCAGAAACCGTAATTGGTGTATTTGGCGAGGAAGGTCATTCCTTTTTAAAAATACTAACCGGAACCGGCGCGCTTATTTTCCTTTGGCTATTTGTTATGATGACGATATTGCCTGTCATCAACAAGCAAAAGAAACACAAAAACATTCGTTTGCACGGAGAAGAAAAATCGCTGCGCAACTTGTCGGTGCCTGTAACGCATCGCATTGCTGTGGCATTAGATTTTAGCTATTTGGACGAGAAGCTGATTGCTTACGCTTTAAACCAGGGAAATAAAGATGCTACTTATGTGCTGATGCATGTGGTGGAAACTGCCTCTGCAAACTATTTTGGTGCGTCGGCAGACGACTATGAAACGCGGGACGATCATCAGCGCTTGGAAGACTATGCCTTGCAATTAAAAAATTTGGGTTACAATATCACGATCGCTTTGGGTTATCAAAACCGCATCAACGAAATCCTGCGCATTGTGAAGCAGGAAAATGCCGATATGATTATAATGGGCGCACACCGGCACGGTGGCATCAAAGATTATGTATATGGTGCAACAGTTGACCAGGTTAGACATAGAGTATCTATACCGGTGCTGATTGTAAGCTGAGTTTTCCTGCTTATCTAATCTCAAAAATTTGGTAACGACTAAGTGTTTTTTTTGTAAGCTATTTTAGCTTTTAAAATTCTGATTGATTCATTCACTTGAGTGTCTCATACATCACAGAGTCCAATGCTTTTGCCCATTGTGCATATTCTTTTCCGGAAGGATGCAAGCCGTCAATTGCAATCATGGAAGCATCGCCTGCATTGTTACGGCTGATGGTAGTTACATCAATATAATGAACTCCATAACTGTTGGTCACATCTTTGTTAATGGTGTTGAACTGGTCTATTTGGTCACTGATGTCTTTTATATTACCACCAAACGGCGTTACACCATAATCAGGAATAGAAAGCACAAAAACATGCTGTTGGTTGTTGCCGGCTAAAGAAACAGAAGTATTCAATAAATCCGTAAAACGGTTGCGATAGTTAGCAGTATCATGGGTTTGGTATTGATCGTTCACGCCAATTAATAATGTAACAGCATCAAAAGGACCTTTGAGTTGTTGTGTATTGATGGCATCTTTCAGGTTTAATGTCGTCCAGCCTGTTCGGGCAATATATTGAATGGTAGAGAAGCGGATGTTTTGCACAGATAATAAAGCGGCTGTTTGTGCCGGGAAACGTTCGGATGAATCTACCGACTGACCAATAGTGTAAGAATCACCCAACGCAAGAAATGTTTTTCCAATAAGCAATGTGTCCGTTGGCAGTTTTGTTGTATCAACATTAGTATCCGATATTGTATCAACCGGCGAAACAATACCAGGCTGTAGTATTTCTTTTTTCCGGCAGGAAATAAAAATGATGAACACAAAACATAACAAAATAGCGGGTAGGTGTTGCGGGATATAATGTTTCTGGTTCTTCATACCAACAGGTACGCAAAAACTAATCTTTATTGATTGCAAAGATTACTGTAAAACATTCAGCATCTTGCTCGCCAGAGCCAGCGCCCATTGTCCGTATTGTTTGCCCGAGGGGTGCATATCATCCCATGCAACAGTGGTACTATCTATCGCATCATAGCGGCTGATGCCGGTAACGTTAGTATAGTTGACACCAAATGACTTCGATACATCTTTATTGATGGCGTTGAACTGGTCTATTTGCCTGCTTACATCTTTTAAATTGCTCCCAAACGGCGTCACACCATAGTCGGGAATGGAGAGTACAAATACATGCGCATTATCGTTGTTAGCAAAGGCAATGGCTTTCTGAATAAGGTTGGTAAAATGTTCCCGATAGCCTGCTGTATCCCGCTTTAAATACTGGTCGTTCGCACCGATCAGAAGTGTTACCACGTCATACGTTTTTTTCTTACGAATGGCTTCAATCGCCCATTGCAGGTTCACCGTTTTCCAGCCGGTAGTAGCAATGTAATCTATGTTCGAAATGTTGTAACCTCTTCGCTTTAAAATAGCGGCCGTCTGTGCCGGGAAACGTTCGGATGAATCTACCGACTGACCAATCGTATAGGAATCGCCCAACGCAAGAAATGTTTTTGTGTTAATATTAGCTATTGTTGAAGCGATAGTGTCGTTCTGCAAAGTATCAGTCAGCGAAGTGTGGATGTCATCATGCGCTTTTGCGTTGCCGGTAATAATCGTGAGTAGAAGAGTAAAAAGGAGCGGAACCTTATAGAAAACTTTTCTCTTAATGCCATGCATAATTGGTTATTTGGATTTATAAATACTACGTCAACGAAAATCATTCCACGCTTTTATGTACGCAGCAAACGGTTGTGCAGTTTCAGTTTGCTGTTTCGCAGTCATGTTTATATTGCGCTATACATTTCCTGTTTTGGTACAATCGAATCCTTACATTTGCCACCCGTTTTTAATTATTTAAAAAACAAAATACATGGCTGAAAAAATTAAGGTTGCCAATCCGGTTGTTGAGCTTGACGGCGATGAAATGACACGCATCATCTGGAAATTTATCAAGGACAAACTGATCCTTCCCTATCTAGATGTAGATATAAAATATTTTGATCTTGGCATCGAGTACCGCGATGAAACCAATGATCAGGTTACAGTTGATGCTGCTAATGCTATCCGCGAATATGGTGTCGGAATTAAATGTGCAACAATAACACCCGATGAAGCCCGCGTGGAAGAATTCGGATTGAAACAAATGTGGAAAAGCCCGAACGGCACCATCCGCAATATTCTCGATGGCACTGTGTTTCGCGAGCCGATTGTATGCAATAATGTACCGCGCCTCGTTCCCAACTGGACGGCGCCCATCTGCATCGGTCGTCATGCGTTTGGCGATCAGTACCGCGCCACCGATTTCGTTACCAAGGGCAAAGGCAAACTGACGGTAAAGTTTGAAGGCGAAGACGGCACAAAACAAGAGTTTGAAGTGTATAATTTCAGAGGCGATGGGGTTGCCTTAACCATGTACAACACCGATGAAAGCATCACCGGTTTTGCGCGTGCTTGCTTCAACCAGGCACTTACCAAAAAATGGCCGTTGTATCTTTCTACCAAAAATACCATTCTGAAAAAATATGATGGTCGCTTTAAAGATATTTTTGAAGACATCTATCAAAACGAATTTAAAAATAAGTTCGATGAAGCCGGCATCACCTATGAGCATCGTTTGATTGATGACATGGTAGCCAGTGCTCTGAAATGGAATGGCAATTTTGTGTGGGCTTGTAAAAATTACGATGGCGACGTACAAAGCGATACCGTCGCGCAAGGCTTTGGCAGCCTGGGGTTGATGACATCCGTGCTAATAACGCCCGATGGCAAAACCATGGAAGCCGAAGCCGCCCATGGAACGGTAACGCGTCACTATCGCGAGCATCAAAAAGGCAATCCTACATCAACCAATCCTATTGCTTCCATCTTTGCATGGACACGCGGTTTAGAGTTCCGTGGCAAACTGGATAGCAACCAGGAGTTGGTTGATTTCTGCCAGGCATTAGAGCACGTTTGTATTGAAACGGTGGAAAGCGGCAAGATGACAAAAGACCTTGCCATTACCATCAAACCAAAAGTGCAGCACGGCACAGATTATTTATATACCGAAGAATTTTTAGAAGAGTTAGATAAGAATCTGAAAATTAAATTAGGTAAGTAGAGATCAAATTCTATAGCACAAAGTCGTCCTTGCACAGTATAGGGACGGCTTTTTTATTTGAGGAAAAACACAAATAACCAATAGAAAATACAAAACAACTAAGCAGCCATTATGGGACGATCTGTAGTATCTCATGGCATCGCCTGTTGCGTCGCACTCTTCAACGTTCGGAAATTAATTGAGCAAAGAAGCAAATGCTGTAATCCAACCAAGTAAAGAGATTCTCAACTTGCCGTTTTCTTTTCAACACTTACTTTTACATCCGAACGATTACAACATAAAGCGCTTGCCTCACTATGAATAAAGTATTCTCCAATGCTGTCTCTGCCATCGCTGATGTAGAAGATGGTGCAACCCTTATGTTCGGTGGCTTTGGTTTGTGTGGCATACCGGAAAACAGCATTGCCGCCATCCAGCAAAAAGGCATCAAAAACCTCACTTGTATTTCTAATAATGCAGGCGTAGACGGCTTTGGTTTGGGCTTGCTGCTAGGCGGTCGCCAGATCAAAAAAATGATCAGCAGCTATGTAGGCGAAAACGCCGAGTTTGAACGGCAGTTATTATCGGGCGAACTGGAAGTAGACTTGATTCCGCAAGGCACTTTGGCAACCCGCATTCACATGGCTGCCTTAGGCATTCCTGCCTTCTTTACGCCTGCAGGCTATGGCACCGAAATAGCCGAAGGCAAAGAAGAACGTGTGTTCAACAACAAGCATTATTTAATGGAATATGCGCTGCCTGCCGACTTTGCTTTTGTAAAAGCCTGGAAAGGCGATACAATGGGCAACCTCCAGTTTCGGAAAACCACGCGCAACTTTTCTGTTGCCATGGCAAAAGCTGGAACCGTCACGATCGCGGAGGTAGAACAATTGGTTCAACCCGGCGAGATAGACCCCGATGATGTGCATGTAGCCGGTGTATATGTTCATCGCATTCTTGAGGGAAGTAATTACGAGAAAAGAATTGAGCGTAGGACAGTTCGGTTGTGATTGATAAACAGCAAATAATCACTATCACTATGTTTCACTTGTTTAGTCGTAATCATCAGAAGCAACATCGTACATCACACATCGTAAATCTTACATCGAATGGCTTTAGATAAATACGGCATCGCCAAACGCATTGCTCAGGAATTAGAAGATGGCATGTATGTCAATCTCGGAATCGGCATTCCTACGCTGGTTGCCAACTACATTCCGCAGGGCATGACGGTAATTTTGCAAAGCGAAAACGGCATATTAGGAACCGGTGCTTACCCCACTGAGGAGGAAATAGATGCCGACCTGATCAACGCCGGGAAAGAAACCGTTACGGTATTGCCCGGCGCTGCTTTTTTCGACAGTGCAGAGAGCTTTGGAATGATAAGGGCTGGCAAGATTGACCTTACGGTTTTGGGCGCCATGGAAGTAAGTGAAACCGGCGATATCGCCAACTGGAAAATACCCGGCAAGATGGTTAAAGGCATGGGTGGCGCAATGGATTTAGTGGCTTCTGCCAAGAACATTATCGTTGCCATGCAACACACCAATCCCAAAGGAGAAAGCAAGCTGTTGCCCGAATGTACTTTGCCTTTGACCGGTATTGGCTGCGTAAAAAAAATAGTGACGGATTTAGCTGTCTTGCAAGTCACCAACAGCGGCTTCTTGCTGCTGGAACGCGCGCCCGGCGTGAGTTTAGAAGAAATTAAAGCCAAGACGGCTGGTAAATTGGTTGCACCGGAAGAAGTGCCGGAGATGAAGTTATAAACAGAATAGTTGACTGTAAACCGAAACGCAAACAGGCTCAGGATGGCTGAAACCGCATTTTACTGCAAACACGTTATTGCTTCAGTTTGAAAAAATGACGCCTCCATCCGGAATCGCACATCAAAAGGTTTTTGCGGAATTGAATAATTAGCAATAAGACATTTCATAAGCTTCCATCTTCATTAAGATGAATTACGAAAAAGAAACAATGTAAACTATCGTCTACAATCTCCTTTCTGTCCCAAAATTTCTTCCCCAGCCAGATTCTTATCTATCCCGGGCATCCATCCAATGGCTTCCGAAGCTCATTTATCGTCAAAACCATTTTATCCATTATCATTTCACATTTATCTACTCAAAAAAAGGAAGGAAGCTTATCTTACTCATCTGGCTTGATGGTTCACAATTCATAAAATATCTCTATCCTGATGTGCTATTATAAACGGCTTTCATTCTCTTTATAATAATCCCACATCATCCCGAACACTTTATCTTTTAATTCTTTCGGAGTGAATCCTTCCGGCGACACCGGTGGCAGGAAGTGCATATAGAGAGAGTGTGGCAACACAAAAAAAGGCTTTGCCGGTGGCAGCACTTTCTGGGTGTTGAACAATAAAGTTGGCATCACCGCTTTGTGTGAATCAACCGCCAACTGAAATGCACCATCATGAAAAGCTCCTAATGGTTGATTGCTTGTGTTTCGTGTGCCTTCCGGGTAAATTACCATGTCTAATCCTAAGCGAAGCACGGCGTTCATTTGCCTGTAACTTTTCTTACGGCTTTCAGCACTTTTTCTGTCCACCAGCACACTCCCCAGACTGTAAATCCAGCCAAAAACGGGTATTCTGGCAAATTCTTTTTTAGCAATCGTCTTATTTGCCTGTGGCATGAAAGGCGTAGTTACCGGCACATCCATAAAACTGTTATGGTTGCATACCACTACGTAGTTATCGCCTTTTTTAAAATACTGCTGACCACTTACACGCAGCGGGCAACCAATCAGGTTCAGGTAAAGCGTCATCCAGATATTAGAAACCCGGCGGTGCCAGCGGGCAGCTTTGGGTTCTCTCATCAGGAAGCAAAAGGTATAAAAAATCATGGCTACCAGCATGGTGGAAACAAACAGCAGCGCAGCCCATGCCGCCCATATTCTGCCCCAGATCTCTATTAACCAGCCAGTCGGTTGCTTGCTCATAAAGATGAATTATTGTATTAAAAAGAAAATCAGCAACAAATATAATTGCCCTCAAAAGAAGGCGCAATTTTATTGCCCTACCTATTTTTATGTCGATTTGGTATTATTAAAATGCCTGCCCTTTTCTTCGTAAGAAATTCGCCTTTATCTTTATTGCCTAACGATGCCAGCCAACAAGTGTTTGCATCCAAACAAATAATTTTGACACATGGAAAATACTGCTGCCGCTATTTCCGAGAATGAAGCTATGCTATCTTATGAAGCCTTCCGGAATGAAGTGTTGAACGATTATACCAAGTGCATTGTCAGCCGCGAAGCCAGCTTGATGGGCAGGCGCGAAGTGCTGACCGGCAAAGCCAAATTCGGTGTGTTCAGCGATGGCAAAGAAGTGGCGCAAACTGCTATGGCGAAGTTTTTTCAGCCCGGCGATTTTCGCGCGGGTTATTATCGTGATCAAACGTTTATGTTATCCTCTGAACTGGCAACGCTGGAACAGTTCTTTGCACAATTATATGCAGATGCTGATATAAACCGGGAACCATTCAGCGCCGGCCGGCAAATGGTTGGTCATTTCTCCACGCCCAATGTAGATGCGGATGGTAACTGGCTTCCGCTGGCGCAATTGAAAAATGTTTCGGCCGATATGTCGCCCACCGCAGGGCAGATGCCACGCGCGCTGGGTTTTGCGTTCGCTTCCAAAATGTTTCGCAACAACCCGCAACTGCAGTCGCTTACGCATCTCTCGAATGAAGGAAATGAAGTTTGCTTTTGCACCATCGGCGATTCCTCCACTTCCGAAGGCATGTTCTGGGAGACCATTAATGCAGCCGGTGTGTTGCAGGTACCGCTTGCGGTGTTCGTGTGGGATGATGGCTATGGTATATCAGTTCCTGTAACTTATCAAACTACCAAAGGTTCTATTTCTGCTGCTTTAAAAGGGTTTCAAAAAAAGGATAATACCAATGGGATTGACATATATCGCGTGAAAGGCTGGGACTATGCCGGTTTGTGCGAAGTGTTTGAAGAGGGTTTGAACAAAGTGCGCGAAACCCACACCCCGGCTGTGTTTCATGTGGAAGAGCTTACACAGCCGCAGGGTCATTCTACATCGGGAAGTCATGAACGGTATAAGTCGGCCGAACGCCTGAACTGGGAGCGCGAATGGGATGATATAAAGAAGTTCAGGGAATGGATATTGGAAAATGGAATTGCCGATGATAACGAGCTGGATGCCGTGCGGCAGGGGGCAAGAAAAACAGTACGGGAAGCACGCGATAATGCATGGAAAAATTATCTCGCACCTATTAAACAGGAAGCGGAAGAAGCCGTGCGGTTACTGAAAGCAATGCCGGCAGGCAATGAAATTGCCGCGCAACTGTTGCAGCAGCTTGCAGGGCAGTTGGAGAAGCGGCGCGACATTGTACGCAAAGACGTTCTTCATGCACTCGCGCAAGCTTCTGAACTAGTAACCAATGAAGCTGCCAAGTCCGATGTAGTTCAATATTACAAGCAATTGAAAGAAGAGAATTCAAAACGCTATAGCGCGCATTTATACAATGAAGGCAGCAAAAGCGCTTTGAACGTAGAAGAGGTAAAGCCATTGATAGAAGCGGATGCCAAAACTGTGAATGGTTATGAACTCATCAATGCTTATTTCGATACTTTATTTCAAAACAATGAAACTGTTTTTGCTTTTGGAGAAGATGTGGGCAAGATTGGTGATGTGAACCAAGGCTTTGCGGGGTTGCAGGAAAAGTTTGGTGAACACCGCATTTTTGATACGGGCATCCGCGAGAATACCATTATCGGACAAGGTTACGGACTTTCTTATCGGGGCTTAAGAGCTATTGCTGAAATTCAATACCTCGATTACCTCGTTTATACATTGAACACATTGACGGATGATGTCGCTTCGCTTCATTATCGCACTTCCGGCACGCAAAGTTGTCCCTTGATAGTGCGCACACGCGGTCACCGGCTGGAAGGCATTTGGCACAGCGGCTCACCTATTGGAATGATTATTAGCTCATTACGGGGTATGTATGTATGCGTTCCGCGCAACATGACACAAGCGGCAGGACTTTACAACACATTGTTGCGAGGCAACGACCCGGGATTGGTGATTGAATGTTTAAATGGGTATCGCCTGAAAGAAAAGATGCCATCAAATTTATATGACTTCACGGTTCCGCTGGGCGTGCCCGAAGTGATACGTGAAGGCAGGGATGTAACGATCGTTTCGTACGGTTCGGTATTGCGCATTATTACTGAAGCCGCAGAGCGATTGCAAACACTTGGCATCAGTTGCGAAGTAATAGATGTGCAAACCTTGTTGCCGTTCGATATTCATCACCGCATTGTAGACTCACTAAAAAAGACTAACCGGATTTTGTTTGTGGACGAAGATGTGCCGGGCGGCGCCAATGCTTATCTATACAATGAAGTAATAGAGAAACAGAATGGTTATAAATACCTGGATGTAGCACCGCGAACCTTGGCTGCACAGGCACATCGGTCTGCATATGGCACAGACGGAGATTATTTCAGTAAGCCAAATGCAGAAGATGTGATTGAGGTGGTAAGAGAGATGATGCGCGAATAGAATAATGTATGGTTTGAAAATAAAATTTGAGATATTTTAAGAAAGAAAATTAAGACGAGTTAAGTAACTGCTATCATATATTCAGAAATATTTAAATATTTAATTTTATTAGAATGTGACATTGGCCTTTGTTGTTTCTTTCTTGCAATAGACCATTCACATTACCATAATAGTTAGACAGTTACTAAACAAATACTGCTCATTTTGATTTCTTAAACGCTATGTAATACAAAATCTGGAACAATATTAAAATCCTTTTCGTAGATCAACTTTCATAAGCCAGTTATCCTCTCCTTTGCCCAACCCAAGGCCATCTGCAATTGTTCTTCCATCGTAAGATATGTATTGTCTAACACAACCGCATCTTCTGCCTTGCGCAATGGGCTTACTTCGCGATGGCTATCTATATAATCCCGTTTTTCTAAATTAATTCTTACTTCTTCTGCTGTAATATTTGGGTTCCGGACTACCAATTCCTGAAACCGGCGCTGCACACGAGTTTCAGTGTCTGCCGTCATAAAGATTTTCAGTTCAGCTTGCGGAAAAACGGTAGTACCAATATCTCTGCCATCCATCACCAAGCCTTTATTCAAACCCATTCGCCGTTGCTGTGCTACCGCTACCTCTCGCACTTTGGGAAGGGCAGATACTTCGCTTACATAATTGCTGATGGACATTTCACGAATGGCGGAAGAAATGTTTTCATTGTTCAGGAAAATTTCATTGCTGCCATCGCTTTCGTTCCGCCTAAAAGAAAGATGAATGTGTTGCAACGCAGCGACAACTGATTCCTTGTTGGACAGATTAATTCCTTCGCGTAAAAAATAAAGCGTGATGGCACGATACATGGCGCCGCTGTCAATAAAAATATAATTCAACTCTTTCGCCAAAGCCTTTGCCAGCGTGCTTTTGCCGCAGGATGAATAACCATCAATCGTAATAATAATCGGCTTCATACGGCGTAAAGATGCGGCAAAATCATATTTCAACCAGCGCTACTTCTTCGTGGTATCACCGGGGTGAATATTACCCGTGCTATCGCCGCTTGTTTCCACCGAATCGGTTGGTATTTCCTGACCCTGTCGCGCAGCGTTGTTGCCCGAAGTGATAGAAGGTGTAGTGCCGCCGGAAGCATCATTGGCGGGAGAAGTGCTGCCGTCATTTGCATTATTGCTGCTGTTGTTGCATGCTGCAAAGGAGGCTGCAATGATAAAAACCGCGATCATTTTTTTCATAGAAAAGATTTAATGTGGAATAAACAAGAACTGTGCAACTTCATTTTTGTTATGAATAAGTCATAAGCTGCAACAAGCATTTGCTTCCTTCTAAAATCCCTATACCTTTGCGCCGCTATGCAAATAGAGGTATTAAAATCAAAGATTCACAGAGCCACCATCACAGAAGCCAACCTTCAGTATGTGGGCAGCCTTACACTGGATGAAGACCTGATGGACGCTGCGAATATGATAGCGAACGAAAAGATACAGGTAGTGAACGTAAACAATGGCGAACGCATTGAGACTTATCTTATTAAAGGTAAGCGTGGCAGCGGTACGGTCTGTTTAAACGGACCTGCGGCGCGGCGTGGTGCAGTGGGCGATGTTATCATTATCATCTCCTATGCCGCCATGGATTTTGAAGAAGCCAAAACATTTCAGCCCTGGCTGGTCTTTCCTAAAGAAGGCAACCGGCTGCCGTGAGAAATATTGCTGCCATACAGGACAAAGTTTTTACTCTGCCTTCTCTGCTTTATCGTGTGGCATCGTGGCGTGCTATAGGCAAGACCATCGCTTTCACAAATGGCGTGTTTGATCTCCTTCACGAAGGGCATATCTACTCATTATGTCAAGCTGCCCGCGACGCTGATTATTTAGTAGTGGGTGTGAATGCTGACAGCACTGTAAAAAGACTGAAAGGAGAGGAGCGACCAGTGAATAACCAGCAAAGCCGTGTTTTGTTATTGGCTTCCCTACTAATGGTTGATGCCGTTGTGGTTTTTGAAGAAGATACGCCGCAGAGCCTTATTACTTCTTTGTTACCCGATGTGCTGGTGAAAGGCGGCGATTATACTATTGAAACCATTGTAGGTGCAAAGGAGGTAATTGCCAATGGTGGTCGTGTGATTGTTAACCCTGTAGTTGAAGGTTTTTCTACCACTTCACTAATTGCAAAAATGAAATCCTGATTTTCTTTTTAAACTTCTGTTGCCTTACAAACATGTTCCAAAAAAACAAGAGGCCTTCATCTTGTTTCTCAAAGTTTGTCCTTTTTCCTGCTCTTTTTTAATCTTAATTTAATTCGGTAAGGAATTTTTTTTCTCAAAATTTGTTACTGCGAATCAGTAGTTTGTTGCTTGTCCCCAAGTCTTCATAACAGATCGCCATCACTATGGCACATAATTTTAAAAGAAAAACGAAACAGAATCGTAGTATGAAAAAGCTGGAGTTAACAAAAAAAGATATTACACCTTTAATATTGTTGCTTATCAGTTTGCCTTTACTGCTGGCAGGCGTTATCTTAAAAAGCCTTATCGTAGTTGGCGGTGGTGCCGGGCTTATGATAACCTGGTTTTTGTGTATAGACCACGTTATTGCCAATCATAACATGAACCTGTTGAAACGGATTGTATTTGGCGGTATTATTATTTTTCTGCCTTTGCTTTTTGCAGTTTATTTGAAAGCGTAATTTTTATCCATAGCAAAAGCATCTCACTTTTATTCATGTGAGATGCTTTTTTGTTTTATAAATTTATTGTTATAGACAGAAATTAATATTTCTCTTCATTGTAAGATGAAAAAACGATTTGTTTCCTTCAACTGATAAGGGCATAAATAAAAAGAGCTTCCGTAAATTTTTTTCGAAGTATGTTATCTATGTTAACCTTATTATTAGATAAATAAAGGGAACACACTGCCAGGCGAATGTTGCCATCGTTCCGCGAAACGGCAGATGTTTATAAAAATGAAATATGCTTCGCAACGGCGTTTCATCGGAACACTACTCTTTAGGACAAACATAAGACTGCTCCGATGAAACGAATGATTACTTGTCCCATTCCCTCAGCCTTCCCCTAATCAGCAAAGACCTTCTCATTTGAGAAGGTCTTGTGCGAGTTGGTTATTGGGTT
>CAXUDB010000002.1:0-1441238 GCA_964249755.1 uncultured Ilyomonas sp.
ACGCTGAAAGCATCTAAGCGTGAAACCTTCCTCAAGATGAGTTTACTTTTAAGGGTCGTCAGAGACGATGACGTTGATAGGCTATAGGTATACAGCTGGTAACAGCAAAGCCAAGTAGTACTAATTACCCGTAAGCTTTAATTTTATTATTTATTATTCAGTAGTTATAATTCTGCTTCCCAATATGACTTTATTAAGTTGACTTCGTCAACTACCTTTTTATGGTGGTTTTGCCGAGGGTGTTCACCTCTTCCCATTCCGAACAGAGAAGTTAAGCCCCTCATGGCCAATGGTACTTGGGTTTTCCTGGGAGAGTAGGTAGCTGCCATATTTATTTAAAAAGCCTCATCATTTATTTGATGAGGCTTTTTTATTTCAACTGCTTTATATTCTAACTACAAAAAGACCTTACTAATTTCATAACATCTCATATTAGCTTACTAACAAAAAATCTGGAATCCTCCTATGTAATTTCAGGTGTATAAAGTACTTAAGACCAAGTTTGTTTTTGGCTAAGGCAAATCAACAAAGGCTATTAAATTATCCTATTCGGTAGATTAAAATTTTATTCGTCAACGGCGATACTAAATTTAAATGATATCTTTTAAACTAGGAGCATTTGTTTTTATAGCCGGTACGGTTTAGTATTTCAAAGTAATAAGTTGGGAAAATTGCAGAGTGCCTAAACCTTAAAAATTGTTTGATTCTAAGGAAAGCATTATAAAAGCAGTGAAAACTGAAAGCTCCTGTTGCCGTTATAACAATCAAAGTTAGTTGGTATAGGGAATCAGGTTTAGATGATAGAACTCCCAACGATTTAAGGAAGTATACTATAATAGCTATTTGTGCTAGTAATAAATTTTCAGTACTTCATCTTTCAAAAGTATTCTGAAAACTCCAACAGAGTCCATTATATTTGGACATATCAACATAAAAAAGTCCGGCTTACTGCCGGACATACTTAGATTCTTTTACGTAACACTTAGTATTTGTTGCCAAAGCCGCCACCGCTATCACTGCTTCCGCCGCTTTTGTAACCGCCACCTCCTTTGTATCCACCTCCTCCACCGCTAGTGCTGCCACGATATCCGCCGCCTTTATAGCCGCCACCCGAACCACCGCCGTTGTAAGGCTTCTTTTTGTAGCCACCGCCGCCTTCGCCCGCAGCTTTTGGTGCTGATTCGTTGACAATAATTTTCCGGTTTAGAACTTCTGTTTCGTTCAAACTGCTGATAGCAGTACGCGCGGCGTCATCGTCACTCATTTCAACAAAGCCAAAACCTTTGCTGCGGTTGTTGTTGAATTTGTCTGTAACAATTTTTGCAGAGACTACTTCGCCGTAAGTAGCAAACAGATTGTACAAATCATCACTGGTCATACCCCAGTTAAGGTTTCCTACGTAAATGTTCATGGTGTGTAAATAAAAAAGTAAAAAACGAAAACAGTCAGCCAAAAACCGAAAACATTATCGTTGAAACGTTTGGGTGATATGGGGCACTGTTTATTGCCTTACGAAGAAAAGTAAATAAACTTTATCATCCAATTTTTTTATAAAATTTTATTAAAGCCTCGTTTTTCAAATCTTTTTCCAGTTATTCTTTTTATACATCACACATCTTACTTTTGCCGGCCATATTAAATAATATAAAGAATGGCAACAACGTCTGACATTAGTCGCGGCATGATTTTAAAACTCGACGGAAGCTTATACTCGATAGTTGATTTTGGTGAAAACAAAACGGCACGTGCAGCTGCCAAGGTATGGGCGAAATTAAAGGGGGTAGATAACAACCGCTCAATAGAAAAAACTTGGAATAGCGGGGAGACAGTTTTTCCGGTTCGCGTAGAAAAAAAGACTTACCAATATTTGTATAAAGATGAATCGGGTTACAATTTCATGGACAATGAAACCTTCGAGCAAATTGCGTTAGCAGAGACAATGATAGATGCTCCGCAGTTTCTGAAAGATGGAGCAGAAGTGTTTGTGTTTATAAATACTGAAAGTGACCAGCCGATTGGTGCAGAATTACCTGAAAAAATTGTTTTACGCATCACTTATTGCGAGCCTGGCTTACGTGGCGATACTGCCACGCGCGCGCTAAAGCAGGCTACAGTTGAAACCGGCGCCACGGTTCAGGTTCCTTTGTTTGTAGATGAAAATGAACTGATACGCATCAACACAAAAACGGGCGAATATGTTGAGCGTGTAAAAGAGTAATTCCACTTCTTATCACAACCGAATAAGGAAAAGCAGTAAACAAAAGACCTAAGAGCAATTATATATTGCCACTCTGTGCCTTACATCATAGAAAGTTCGGTTAAAAGTGATTACTTTGCCATCATTCATACATCAACATTTGCTTATCCATTTAATTCATTTGTCTCATGGACTACAAACAAATTCAGGAACTAATTAAAACCATCAACAGAAGCAATATTGGTGAGCTAAGTATCGAGGATAAGGATTTCAAAATTACTATCAAACAAAAGAAGGAGCCAGCCCAACACCTAGTGGCTATGCAGCCTGCAACCTTTGCTGCAACTACATCACAGCCGGCACAGACTCAATCATCAGCACCATCTGTGGCAATGCCTTCTTCCCCTGATGCCACGGCGACATCAGCACAGCCTGCAGCCAAAGCAGACAACTTAATAACGATAAAGAGCCCAATGATTGGAACCTTCTATCGCAAGGCATCACCCGATAAACCTTCTTTAATAGAAGTTGGCGATGATGTAGCACCTGGAAAAGTAGTATGTATCATCGAAGCCATGAAACTGTTCAACGAAATCGAAAGCGAGGTAAGTGGCAAGATCGTAAAAGTGTTAGTAGAAAACGCCAGCCCGGTTGAATACGATCAGCCGTTGTTTATGGTAGAGCCTGCATAAGAAATTTGAAAATGAGGCAATTTGAAAATTGGAGAATGTAGAAAGTAACATTGTTCAGATTTTCAGATTGCCTTTGTTGTTCTTATCATTTTCAATTTCTCAATTTTCAAATTTTCAAATTAATTCCTGTGTTTAAAAAAGTTCTGGTAGCAAACCGAGGCGAGATTGCCCTGCGCGTTATCCGCACCTGCCGCGAAATGGGCATCAAAACCGTTGCTGTTTATTCCACCGCCGATAAAGACAGTTTGCATGTAAAGTTTGCCGACGAAGCTGTATGCATTGGCAAACCGCAAAGCGGCGATTCTTATCTTAATATTCCGCACATTATGGCGGCTGCAGAAATCACCAATGCCGATGCGGTGCATCCGGGCTACGGCTTCCTTGCCGAGAATGCTAAGTTCTCAAAAATCTGCAACGATCATGGTATTAAGTTCATCGGACCTACGGCTGATATGATCAACAGCATGGGCGACAAGATTACCGCCAAGGAAACGATGATAAAAGCCGGTGTGCCTGTGGTTCCTGGCGGCGAAGGTTTATTAGAAAGTGTAGAAGAAGCCAAATCGCAAGCAAAGGATGTGGGTTATCCCGTCATTTTAAAAGCAACCGCCGGTGGTGGTGGTAAAGGCATGAGAATCGTGTGGGAAGAAAGCGAGATGGAACGGGCCTACAATACGGCCAAAGCTGAAGCCGGTGCCGCCTTCAAAAATGATGGCGTGTACATGGAAAAATTTGTGGAAGAACCCCGTCATATTGAAATTCAGGTAGCCGGTGACCAGTATGGAACCGTGTGTCATTTAAGCGAGCGTGATTGCTCCATTCAACGCCGTCACCAGAAACTGGTAGAAGAAAGTCCATCGCCTTTTATGACACCTGAATTACGCCAGCGCATGGGCGATGCTGCTATTAAAGCCGCAAGCGCCATTAACTATGAAAGCGTTGGTACCATTGAGTTTCTGGTTGATAAGCATCGCAACTTCTATTTTATGGAAATGAACACACGCATACAGGTAGAACACTGCGTAACGGAAGAAGTAGTCAATTTCGATTTAATAAAAGAACAGATTAAAATTGCCTACGGCGAAAAGATCTCGGGTATGAACTACGAGCCGGTTGGTTGCGCCATTGAATGTCGCATCAATGCCGAAGATCCATACAACGATTTCCGTCCTTCACCCGGAAAAATTACGGTGCTAAATACGCCTGGTGGTCATGGTGTGCGTGTAGATAGCCATGTGTATTCTGGTTATGCCATTCCGCCCTATTACGATTCGATGATTGGCAAACTCATTACCAAAGCGCGCACCCGCGAAGAAGCGATTGATACCATGTACCGTGCCTTAAGCGAGTATGTAATCGAAGGTGTGAAAACCACTATTCCCTTTCATCTGCAGCTGATGCAAAACGAGGATTTCCGGCGGGGAAACTTCACCACCAAATTCTTAGATACCTTCACCATGCAATAAAGCAATAAAGCCTTCGACACCGGAGGCTTTATTACGACTTTTCTATTCTTTGAAATCTTTCTCAACATGAGAAAAACGTTTTGCCGATGCTCTATACAGAAAGCCTGAATGGTATAAGGCAAAGTGTTTTCCAATATGTCTATCCTGCATTCGGAACTATGGTAATCGTATTTTTGGAGCACCTTCCTCTCTGGTTAGAATTCCCACTCTACATCTGGTAACGAAACAACAGATGGCTACATTCAAGTAAACAATCAATACCGGCTCATCCTGCATCAAATACTTCCTATACATCAATCATCGCCCAATATTTCTTTCCTTTATTTTCACCTATAGAAAACCATCTTTTACTCATCATGCAGCCAAAGCCGCAACGTTTATATTCCATTGATGTCTTTCGCGCCATTACAATGTTTTTAATGATTTTCATTAACGATTTTGGCGAAGACAACAACATTCCCGACTGGGTAAGGCACGCCAAAGAATGGCAAGACAAGCTGGGCTTTGCCGATACCATCTTTCCAACTTTTCTTTTTATTCTCGGCTTGTCTATACCCATCGCTTTGCAAAACCGCCGCAAGCGCAATCAAACCGATGGACAAATTCTTTTTTATATTCTGCTACGAGGCTTAGCCTTGCTCATCATGGGCATTTTTCATGTCAACCTCGAAAACTACAGCAGCACGGCTTTGTTGCCGCTGCCCGTTTGGGAAATCCTCATCACCATTGCTTTCTTTCTCATCTGGCTGGATTATCCTGAAACGCTAAAGAAAAGCCGCCGCTATCTCCTGCAAGGGGCAGGTGTAGCCTTATTAATTGCAATGGCATTTCTCTATAAAGGCGAAGGCGAGAATCACCTTCTCATTCCCATGCAGCCGCAATGGTATGGCATCTTAGGGTTGTTGGGTTGGTCATATCTCATCTGCGCGCCCATTTATCTTTTGTCTAAAGGGAAGTTATGGGTTCAGTTTGTTGCCTGGTTGTTTTTCTTCTCTTTCTCTGTTGCTGCAAAAGCGGGCTTATTGCAAGGCTTGCATTCGGTTCGCGATTATATCTGGATTGTAGGAAGCGGCTCTATGCCTGCCTTTACAATGGCGGGTGTAGCTGTAATTGTCTTGTATCAAAAATATATTTCCGAGCAAGACAGGAAGCAGTTCTGGTTGTTTCTTATCCTCTTCGGACTCCTTAATATTGCGCTTGGTTTTCTCACCCGACCGCTGGGCGGCATCTCCAAAATTCATGATACACCTGCTTGGATCGGTATCTGTACCGGCATCTCCGTTTTGGTATTTGTTCTTGTTATTTACCTTATCGACATCAAAAACAAAAAAGAGGCGTTTAACCTTATTCGGCCTGCTGGAACCGTTACACTCACCTGTTACCTCATCCCTTACCTTTTGTATTCCCTATACGAAATAGTCGGCTTTCAGTTCCCTCAGTTCCTCAGCGAAAGCTGGGGCGGTTTTTTTCGTTCTGTTATTACTGCTTTAGTAGTGATACAAATAGCCGGATGGCTTTCCAGAAAACACATCCGGCTGAAAATTTAAAGGGAAAGCCTATCTGTAATGAATGATGAGCGGAAGGAGACGCCAGAGGAGTTGAAATATTGTTTGAAGGCGAGAAAGTGGATTTTGGAAAGCTTAGAATGCGTTTCGGGAACGTAAAAATGAATTTCGGAAGCTTCAAAATAAGTTTCGGAAACCTCCGAATGGGTTTCGGAAAGGTGAAAATGAGTAACGGAAGGCTAAAAACAGGTTTGGGAAACCTACAAATGGGCTTCGGACAACTGAAAATGGATTTCGGAAGGCTCCAAATGAATTTCGGAAACCGTTTCTACAAATGCAAACCCTTTTTGGCGGTATTAGAACCGAAAATGAAAAGTGCTGACACGCAGGGATTATTTTCCTTGTGTGTCAGCACTTTTGCAGTTGGATATGGGTTTGCTCTTTTGCTCAATTATTAACCGAACGTACAAGAGTGATTCATTCTTCTCTTTACTTAAAAGAGAAGAATGAATCACTCTAAGATTGCAACTGGGCTTAATCGGAGCGGCGAACTTCTGGCCTATAATGGCTGTTATTTGTATTTTGTATTGGCTGTTACTCTCACTCTTCACCAATCACTTCTCATCCTCATACCTTCGGCAGCTTATACCCGTTATGATATTCCTTGGCAAAGTATTGCTTGTTAATTGCATCATCCGTAAACCTTTCTTTACTGCCATCCCACTCCAGTTTCTTACCGCTGCGATAGGCAATATTGCCCATTTGCGCTACGGTAGCAATATGCACTGCCTCGCTTACCGGGCAATGCAGGTCACTCATTTTCCGGCTGCGCACGACATCTATAAAGTTTTGCATGTGCAGGTCGACGCCTTTGTCCATTACAGCTTCCATTGGTTTGCTTACCTTGTTCTCGCCTTTCTTTTCTTCTATCACTTCCCAGCCGCCTCGGTTTAATATCAGCGTACCATTGTTTCCGATGTAAGCAATGCCATGGTCTCTGCCATAAGAGCCATTGCCAATGCCCATTGCCGAATCCCACACCATATTAAAATTGTCAAACTCGTATAAAGTAGTCAATGTATCCGGTGTTTCTTCGTAGAGGGTAGGATACGCAAATCGTCCGCCCAGTGCGGACACCGACTTCGGCGTGCTCACGTTCATCCCCAACAAACCATAATCAAGCAGATGCACGCCCCAGTCCGTCATCAGTCCGCCCGCATAATCCCAAAACCAGCGGAAGTTAAAGTGGTAACGGCTTGAATTGAACGGACGTTTCTCTGCAGGCCCCAACCAGGCTGCATAATCTACACCTGCCGGTGGCGCGCTGTCCGGCACTACCGGACCGGGCTTCATCCAATCCTGATAGCACCATACTTTTACGGTGCGGATGTTGCCTAATTTCCCGCTTCTTACATACTCCACTGCGTTCTTAAAATGCTGCTGGCTCCGCTGCCATTGCCCTACCTGAACGGCACGGTTATATTTCTGCTGCGCCTTCAGCATGGCGCGACATTCTTCTATCGAATTGCCCACCGGCTTCTCGCAATAGACATCTTTGTCTGCGGCACAGGCATCTATCATTATCAGTGCATGCCAATGATCGGGTGTTCCGATGATAACCGCATCAATGTCTTTCTGCTCCAGCAGCTTCCGGTAGTCGCTGTACATCTCTACTTTTGAGGAATCTACATTCAAGCTCTTCAGGTCGTTCATGCGCTTGTCTAATACATTTTTATCTACATCGCACAGTGCTACAATATTTACACCTTGCACTTTAGAAGCGGCTGTTACATCGGCCCAGCCCATACCATTAATGCCAATGGCGCCTATGTTGATCTGATCGTTAGCTGATACCTTTTTTAACATGGAAAAAGCATTATTACCCAATGCGGAAGCCACCAAGCCGCTACCGATTAGTGTAGAAGATTGCTGAATAAATTTTCTGCGTGGAAGCATAGCGAATCGTTTTATAAATTGAAAAGATAAAAAATGAAAATACAGCAAAATAAACAGCTGTGCTTTAGTTGTAAATGTTTTAGAAGAAAGGATTAAAAATCCATTAGCTTATTTACAGCTTCACAAACTTTTCCGAATGCTTTTCGTTTCCCGTATAAAGAGTAAGCAGATAAGCGCCGACTCTCAACCGGCTCACATCCACTTTTATTGTTTGATTTTTTACAAATGATGTTGCAGAGCTGCGCAATTGTACACTGCCGGCTGCATTAGTAATCGTGAAATAAACAGGCTGTGTTATTGAATTATTTAACTGTATCGTCAGCACATCACGAACCGGGTTGGGCAAAATGCGAATGTCGCCTGCCGTTGTATTCACAGCATTTATTGAAGGCAACATTTCTCTGCCATCAGCCAGCGTCGCTGTTTTATTATTATACTTCACCACACAGATACCGCCATACGCATTTCCGCCTACATAAATATTGTTTTGCGCATCAATGCCCATACCATCCGGATAGTTGTACGATACCGCTTTTCGCTTGTAATAAGCTACCCATTTCTGCACGCCATCAGCGCTGTATTGAACGGTAGTATAAGGCGTGTTTCGCTGGAAGGTAGAGTAGCCCGAAGCCGTTACATTGCCTGCCGCATCTACCACAATACCGCCCGAAGGTTTGTCGGATGCATGAATGCTGTCATCATACAACCGGCTCCATAGCAAAGCCCCGGCCGGGCTGCGTTTCACAATCAGCCAGTCATCGTTTACATCACTTATTGTTTGGTAGCCGGCAATGTAGCTGTTGCCGTTTTTATCAATTGTATAGCCACCATAAAAATGAGGGGTAGTAGTGCTGTGGTCGGCTTCTTTTTTCACCCATTTCAACACACCGGCAGAAGTATATTTCAGTGTTACAATTTTAGGGTTGTTGTAAAACGTAATGGTGTCCGATTGACCATTTACATACACGTTGTTTGCTGCATCTGTTTTTACTACATAGCCAATCCCGTTCTTGCCGTTTTCGGTCAGCTTCCTATACCACGCGCTGTCGCCGTTAGGCTTGTATTTAATAGTGATAAGATTGTTCAACTGGTAAATTCCGCCGGCTGCATAGGCACCCGTTGCAATGGCCGCACCCGACTTGTCAATCGTGATGCCTTTGCCCGTTGCATCGGTGGCCTTCGACACCCACACGGTTTTGCCCACTGCATTTATTTTTTGCGTCATCATCCATTGATCATTCGTACCGGTTTGAGAGTTATATTTTGTTTCCACACCGGTTGTATACACAATGCCGTTTGGCGCTACCGCAATGGCTGCCGGAAGCTGGTTGGTGTTTGCCGGACCATCATACCGGTTCAGCCACACTATGTTTCCGGCTGTATTGTATTTTATGGTAAACGAATAGCTGTGCGGTATTGTTACCGTGCAAATATTACAAGCCGTGTCATAACGTTGACCAGTTACATACACGTTGCCGTTGTTATCGGCCGCCACCGCAGTACCAATATCAAACGAGTCGGCCACCGGGTAATAGTTCACCCATTGCAGTTGTCCGGCGCTGTTGTTTTTTAATATATAGAAATGCTTTAAAAGATAATCGTTCCCGGTTCCCTGAATATAGCCGGTTACATACGAATTGCCAGCTGAATCTACCGCCACTTCGTTGGGATAATAGTTGGAAACGGTATCAGGAAAACAGCTTGACCAGAGTTGCTTTTGCGCATTTGTAAAAGTGGCAGACAGGCATAATAAAATCAGCAGGAATGGTTTCATAAAATGGATTTTTTGTGTGAGAATCAACTTAAATCGTGTTAGTAATGGTTCAACATATAGTAAGCGCTGAACAATAAAAGAGCGTAAAAGTAAAGTTCATTTTTTATAGAATCCTCATCATTTTACTTCACAGATTTCTTCCCATCTTGTGGTGTAGCGCGGGCTACGCATTTCCTGTCGCATCTTCCAGTTTTTGGTTACACCGGCAGCAGCAAATCTTACCTTGTCATCGCGCATGGAGGCATTAATGTTATCAACCACGTTCATCAACATCCGGTTGTTGTTTATGGCGGCAGGTACAAACAAATTGGCTTGTACAGAGGCATCAGGTACCAATCCGCTTAACATTACGCCGGCTTTTTTGTAAAAAAAATCTTCTTTATAAATAGCCTCAATAAGCGTAACTGCTACTTTAATTAGTTGGTTTGTGCAGGAGGTAGCATGAGGCAGCATACAACAGTTACTCAGTGTTTCGCCATGATGAAAACCCTTCTCATCACGCGGCATTTTTTTTACCATGAAAACGCTGATGGCGGCAGCTGCGCTGTTTTGCCTGCGTAGCTTATTGGCTGCAATGGAAACATAAGTAGCAATGGCTTCTTTAATATCGCTCAGGCTATTTACGGGTGTGCCGAACATGCGCGTGGTAGCAATATTCTTCTTAATTTTCAACGGAGCTTTCATCATGATAGATGGATTGCCTTTTAGCTCATTCAGCAAACGTGTACCTACTACACCGCCTAAAGATTTATAAGCCCAATCCTCACTCATCAGTCGTAGATCGTGCGCGGTGTAAATGCCCTGGTTCTCTAATTTGATAGCATACTTACGACCAATGCCCCAGATATCATGTACCGATGTTTGCTGCAGGGTATAAGCAATTTTACCCGGTGTATCCAGCACAGCAACACAACCCGATTTCTCTTTGTTTTTCTTCGCCAGCCGGTTTGCCATTTTCGCCAGCACTTTTGTAGGAGCCGCGCCTACACTTACTTTTACGCCTGTCCATTGCTCAACAGTATCTTTAAACGACCGGCACACATCGCGCACATCCCGTATATCTCCAAGGTTTACAAAGGCTTCATCTACCGAATAGACTTCCACATTATTTTCGCCGGCAAGCAGGCGCAAAGTCTCCATCACGCGCCGGCTCATATCGCCATATAAATTGTAGTTGGAAGAAAATACTTCCATCCCCTTTTGCTCTACCAATTCTTTCACTTCAAAATAAGGAACTGCCATGGTTACACCAAGTTGTACGGCTTCATCGCTGCGCGATACCACGCAGCCATCATTGTTACTAAGCACCACCACGGGTTTGGTGTTGAATTCTGGACGGAACACGCGCTCGCACGAGCAATAGAAGCTATTGCAGTCCACAATCGCTATCATGCTGTTGTTTTTAGTTGTTGTGTATAGTAAGCGAAGCAAAGAACGAAACCGTCCGGTGCTACTTCATTTTGGCTATGATTTTGCTAAAATGATTAGTAAAGATAGAGGAGAAAACGAATTCGAAAATTCCTGCGTTTCATTTTGTGCAGAAACTGTTGATGGATACCATTAAGCAGTTGATTATAACACGGCGTTGCCCCAAAACAATTTACTTTGCAGCCTCAATACCGAAGCAACTATGATGATGCACAACTTTAATTCAGGTCCTTCTATTTTACCAAAGAAAGTGCTGCAGGGAGCCGCTGATGCCATCCACGATTTTAACGGCATTGGGCTGTCCATTTTAGAAATCGGGCATCGCACTTCCTGGTTTCAAGAGGTGATGGATGAAGCGCAGGCATTGGTAAAAGAGTTGATGCAACTGAACGATGAGTATGCTGTGTTGTTTCTGCATGGCGGAGCATCTACGCAGTTTATGCAGGTGCCGATGAATTTATTGGACGATGATAAAACAGCCGCTTACATTAACAATGGTATCTGGGGAAGCAAAGCCATCAAAGAAGCGAAGTTGTTTGGTAACGCGGTTGAAGTGTCTTCTACAAAAGATAAAAATCATTCTTACATCGCAAAGACCTTTATGGTTCCTGAAGATTCAGTGTATCTGCATTATACCACCAACAACACAGTAGAAGGTACGCAATGGCACGAATTGCCCGCTACAACGGCGCCATTAATTGCCGACATGAGCAGTGATTTGTTTAGTCGCCCAATGCCTTGGGATAAATTCAGTCTCATTTATGCCGGCGCACAAAAGAATGCAGGTGCAGCAGGCACTATTTTGTTGGTGGTGAAGAAAGAAATTTTGGGCAAAATCAAACGCCCGATACCTACCATTATGGACTATCGCCAGCACATAGAAGCCGGTTCTTTATTAAACACGCCGCCCGTGTTTGCCGTATATGTTTCCCTGCTTACACTGCGCTGGATAAAAGAAGAAGGCGGCTTGCCCGAGATGGAACGCCGTGCGAAAGAACGCGCAGATTTGTTCTACAATACCTTAGATGCTTTACCACTTTTTGCACCTATTGTAGCCAAAGAAGACCGCAGTCTGATGAACGCCACATTCACCATAAAAGATGCTGAAAAAGAAAAACAGTTTCTTGATCTCTGCAAACAAAATGGAATGGTGGGTGTGAAGGGACATCGCAGCGTGGGTGGCCTACGCGTATCTATGTACAATGCCATGCCAATGAGCAGCGTGGAGGCGATTGTTGAGTTGATGACTTCTTTTCAAAATCAGCAATAATTAAAGTTATTAGCGAAGCGATTAATTAAATAAATGAGTACAATTAAACCGTTCAAAGCCTTGCGCCCGCAGGCACAGTTAGCCAGGCAAGTAGCCAGCCGGCCGTATGATGTATTGAGCAGCAGCGAAGCCAAAGTAGAAGCGCAGGGCAATCCGTGTTCCTTTCTTCACATCACCAAAAGCGAAATAGATTTGCCTGAAGGCACAGATGCTTATTCGCAAACTGTATATGAAAAAGCGAAAGAAAATTTAACTGCTTTCATCAAACGCGACGTGTTGTTTCGCGAAAGCAAAGAATGTTATTATCTCTATCGCCTTACCATGAACGGCAGAAGCCAGACAGGATTGGTATGTGTGAGTTCAATTGATGATTATGATAACGATATTATCAAAAAACACGAATACACCCGGCCACAAAAAGAGCAGGATAGAATTAATCATATCACTACCACCGGTGCGCAAACCGGTAATGTATTTATCGCGTACCGCGATGTGGATGCTATCAATCACATCATCAATAGTTATACAACAAAAAGTCCTGTGTATTGCTTTATAGCGGATGACAATATCGAGCATAGCATCTGGCTGATTAACGATAGTAAGATTGCAGATGAGATTACGAGATTGTTTGATGAACAAGTGCCTGCGACCTACATCGCTGATGGGCATCACCGTGCGGCTTCTGCTGCCAAGGTGAGACAAGCGCTGGGCAGCAAAGCTACCGGAGCAGCAGACTATTTTTTAACTACCTTATTTCCGGCTTCGCAATTAGCTATACTTGATTATAACCGTTTGGTAAAAGACCTGAACGGCTTAACCACAGATGAATTTCTGAAAAATATCGAAGCTGATTTTTCAATAGAAATAAAAGGAGAAGAAGCCGTACAGCCAAAAGCTTTGCATCAGTTTGGAATGTATCTCGATGGCAGTTGGTATCTCCTCACCGCAAAAGAAAACACGTATGCAACCGATGCGATTTCGGTGTTAGATGTGAGCATTTTGCAAAACAATATTCTGGATAAATGGCTTGGCATAAAAGATGCACGCACCGATAACCGGATTGATTTTGTGGGCGGCATTCGTGGCTTGGGCGAACTGGAAAAGAGAGTGAACACCGGTGAAATGAAAATTGCTTTTAGTTTATTTCCAGTAAGTATCGAGCAATTGTTTTCTGTTGCAGACAGCGGCAATGTGATGCCGCCCAAAAGCACTTGGTTTGAGCCGAAATTAAGAGACGGCTTATTAACCCATCTTATCTACGAATTATGAGGAAACATTTCCTGTTTATTGCTTTATTCCTTTGCTCTTCTGTGATGATGTATGCGCAGGCAAACACGGATACTTTGCGGACACGCGCGCAAAAATTTATCATCCAGGGCGACTATGACAATGCATTATTAGTGCTCAATCATGCTGCTGAAATGGATGCAGGCAATATAGACATTCTGAAAGATGAAGCTTATGTGTATTACCTGCAGCGGAATTTTGCAAAGGCAATCGAGATTGGCAAATCCATCACCAACCGTTCGGATGCAGATGTGCAAAGCTATCAAACACTTGGACTTGCCTACAAAGCAACGGCTGATTATGCAAGCTGCGATAAGCTTTACAAAAAAGCGCTGAAACAATATCCTAACAGCGGTGTATTGTACGGCGAGTATGGCGATCTGCTGGCGCAACAAAGTAAACTTGATGAAGCAATTAAACTATGGGAAAAAGGCATACAGGTTGACGCTAACAACAGCAGCAATTATTACTATGCCGCCCGCTATTATTCGCAAAAGAACAAACCGCTTTGGGCAGTGCTCTACAGCGAAACCTTTGTAAATATCGAAAGCCTTACACAGCGCACTGTTGAGATAAAAGACATCCTGCTCAGCAATTACCGTAAGCTGCTGAATACAGAGGTTTTAAACACGTTATCGCAAAGCGCTAATCCTTTTGAAAAAGCCATCGCTACCATCTATAGCGGTTACAATAGCCTATACAACGATGGCAACTTACAGCCTGAGCAGTTAACAGCCATCCGCACACGCTTTATTTTAGACTGGTATAAAAATAATACACCTTTGTATAGTTATCGTTTGTTCGAGCATCAGCAACTATTGCTGCAGCAGGGTATGTTCGATGCTTATAATCAATGGCTGTTCGGTGCTTCGGCCAGCAGCAGCGCTTACCAGTTCTGGATAAATAACCATACACCTGAAGTAAAAGAGTGGCAGACTTATCTGCGCAGCGTAGTGTATAAAATTCCGGCAGGGCAATACTTCCAGCATTAGTTATATTTTGGGTAACGCTGACAGGGGACAAAACCCTGTCGGCGTTATTAATGCATTATAAAATACAAAGCCACCTCATGTTCAGCTTACAAAACAAAATAGCGATTGTTACCGGCGCCGGCAGCGGTATTGGTAAAGCCGTTGCTCTGCTCTTTGCCAAACAAGGTGCTTCCGTATATGTGGCTGACATCAATGCTGAGGCTGCCAATAAGACTGTTGACGAAATCAAGGCGGCTAATGGCAATGCTACACCACTGGTTTGCGATGTAACTAAACAAGACGCAATAAAAATTGCTTTTGCTGAACTTAGTCACATTGATTTGCTTGTAAACAGCGCCGGCGTTTCACACATCGGCAATGCCGAAAATACAACTGAAGATGATTTCGACAGGTTATACAATGTAAATGTAAAAGGGGTTTATAATTGTCTTCACGAAGCTCTTCCGCTGATGAAAGAAAAGGGTGGTGCTATTCTCAACCTGGCTTCTATTGCCAACAATATTGGCTTGCCCGACCGCTTTGCTTATAGCATGACCAAGGGTGCTGTGCTGGGCATGACACTATCGGTAGCGAAAGATTATTTAGTAAACAACATCCGTTGCAATTGCATCTCGCCTGCACGCGTGCACACACCCTTTGTAGATGGGTTTCTACAAAAAAATTATCCCGGCAAAGAGGCTGAGATGTTTGATAAATTATCCAAAACCCAACCCATCGGGCGGATGGCAAAGCCCGAAGAAATTGCACATCTTATTCTCTATCTCTGCAGCGACGAAGCTTCTTTTATTACTGGTAATGATTATCCGATTGACGGCGGCTTTATCAAATTGAATAATTAGATTCTCATCGTCTTGTCAACTTCAAATGTTGTGACGTTAAAAATTGTACAACCGATAAAATACAGAATACAGGTAACAGCCATGATGAGCCAGATGTCCGCCACTCCGATTGAACATCGTTGCGTCGCACTCTTGTACGCTTAGTAAATAATTGAGCTTTTAGCGAAGCGGATGTTTTCTTTCGCTGCTCCCCAAAACAATCAGTTTTGCTAAAGACAACCAATAAGTTCTACATCTTTGCAATCGTATTCATTCTTTGCCATACATATGAAACAACGCATCCTCCATATTCATCCGAAAGATAATGTTCTTGTTGCACTCGACAACCTGGCAAAACATGAGATTGTTGTATTCAACAATGAAGAATATTTTTTACCGGAAGACATTCCCGCCAAGCACAAATTCTTTATGCAGGATATGAATGCCGGCGATGAAGTTATTATGTATGGCGTATTGGTAGGCAAAGTGCAATACAATATACAACGCGGCTCGCGCATGACTACTGACAATACTCAACATGCCGCCAGTGGTTATGCGTTTCGCAATTATCAATATCACTGGCAGCCACCTAACGTGACCCATTTTCAAAACAGAACTTTTAACGGCTATTATCGCAGCGATGGAAGAGTGGGTACTGCAAATTACTGGCTCTTTTTGCCTACCGTGTTTTGCGAGAACCGGAACCTGGATGTAATTCGCGAAGCGCTGCACAATGAATTGGGCTATGCAGTTACCTCTAAATATAAATCATTCACAAAGCATCTGGTGGAAGCATATGAAGAGGGCAAACCATTATCGCGGGATGATAATACGCTATCCTTACATCAGCCACAGAGCGCAAGATTGTTTCGGAATATAGAGGGCATTAAGTTCTTAAACCATCAAGGTGGTTGCGGCACTACGAGGCAGGAGTCAAATATTCTTTCTAAGTTGTTAGCTGCTTATGCCGATCATCCAAATGTAGGTGGCGTTACAGTGCTTAGCTTAGGTTGTCAGCACTTGCAGTTACAGCAATTAAAAGAAGATATTTATCAGCGCAATCCCTCTTTTGATAAGCCTCTTTTGTTCTTCGAGCAGCAGGCAATGCAAAGCGAAGAAGCGTTAATTCAGGGAGCCATTTATCAAACTTTTTTGGGTTTGGTAGAACTGAATAAAACGGAACGTCAACCCGCTCCGTTACATAAACTTACCATCGGTGTAAAATGCGGCGGCAGCGATGGTTTCAGTGGTATCTCCGCCAATCCGGCAGTTGGCTATTGTGCCGATATGCTGGTAGCTTTAGGCGGTAAGGTTTTGCTGGCTGAGTTTCCTGAACTCTGCGGTGCAGAGCAAGGGTTGATAGATCGTTGCGATAATGAAGTGATTGCCGAGAAGTTCATCCATTTAATGAAAGATTACGATGCCAAAGCGCATGCGGCCGGCTCTGGTTTCTTTGCCAATCCATCGCCCGGTAATATTAAAGATGGATTGATTACTGATGCCATAAAGTCGGCAGGCGCTGCCAAGAAAGGCGGCACCGCACCAGTGGCAGATGTATTGAATTACACCGAGCCAGCCACGAAACCCGGATTAAACCTCGTCTGTACACCCGGCAACGATGTGGAAGCGACTACGGGCAAAGCTGCGGCAGGTGCAACCCTTATTTTGTTTACGACAGGCTTGGGTACGCCCACCGGTAACCCCGTTTGTCCTGTTATTAAAATCGCTACCAACACATCGTTAGCAAAGCGTATGAAAGACATCATTGACATTAATACCGGTGGCATTATTGATGGCGAAGAAACGATACAGCAGGCAGGCGAGGAGATATTGGAATATTGCATCAAAGCTGCCAGTGGCGAAGTGATTCCAAAGGCGGTGCAATTAAACCAGGATGATTTTATTCCGTGGTTCAGAGGTGTATCCTTGTGATGAGGCTGAAAGATGAAGATTAACAATTAAAATCCTGATCTTTGATTTCTCATTTTTTTCTAATCAGTCACTAGCAATATTCAATGAACCATACGTTATGCCAGCCGATACATTTTGCCCGGCAGACTGACGACGATGTTCTGAAGTTCCAATCCTAGAATAGCGGCAGCAACTGCGCTGCTGCTTAACCCGCTTTGTAAGTATAGTTCATCAATATGAACCGTATCTTTCTCTTTCAACTTATCAACAATTTTTTGTTCATCTTCTGACAGTTGTATAAATAACTCACGTTGCACTTTTTTCTTTGCAGGCAATGTTTGCCAACCCAACTCTTCAGCCACCTGCGCGCCATCAGTTAGTAAAATTGCTTTGTTGCTTTTGATTAAATAATTGCAGCCTGCGCTTTTGCTATCGGTTGTTCTTCCCGGCAAGGCAAATACATCGCGGTTATAATTATTTGCCAACTCTGCCGTTATCATACTGCCACCTTTCAATGCAGTTTCCACCACAATTGTTGCATCACTCATGCCCGCTACAATGCGGTTGCGGCGAGGAAAATTGTGTTTGTCGGGTTTGATGTCAAACATAAATTCTGTAAGTAATCCACCACTCTCGATCATCTCCTTCGCAAGGCTTTTATGCTGTGCGGGATAAATGGTATGCAGCCCGTTGCCCAATACTCCAATTGTTGATAAGCCAACCTGCAAAGCCGCTTTATGCGCAAGACTATCTACACCGAATGCCAGCCCGCTTACAATTAATGGGTGGTAAGCTTTTAGATCATCCGCCAGTTTTTCAATTACCTGTTTGCTATAGTCGGTATTGTTTCTCGTTCCAATAATACTAATGATGCGCGATGCATTCAGGTTGGCGTTGCCTTTATAGTACAACAATGTAGGTGCGTCATAACAGTTTAGCAATCGTTTTGGATAATCTGTATCGGTAATAAAAAGAGGAAGTATGCCGTGTTTTTCTATCAGTGCCATTTCATCTTCCGCCTTATTATAATCTGCAAACGTTTTGATTTGCCTGGCTCTTATCTCGCCGACATTTTCTATGGCACCGAGTTGCTTAATGGATGAATTGAATACACTCTTCGCATTGCCTAACTCATCCACCAAAGCTTTCGCCTGAACCGGTCCGACATTCGGAATTAAGGTGAGCGCTATCTGGTATAGTAAATCATCGTTCATGTTGCAATACAATGGGACAGTTGCAATATTAATAAACCATCAACTTATAGTTTCATTTTTATAATACACAATGCAAAGCAACAAAATAGCCATTACGGGCGTGAAGCCGGAAATTCCGATTAGGCATCGTTGCAGCCTGTGGCGCTATCAGCGCCATTGCTCTCTTCAACGCTTTGTTATTAATTGAGCAAAATGCAAATGTTGATCTGCAATACTTAATAAAATAGAAATGTTTCGTGTCTTTTATACTAATACAATGTTATGTGTTTTAAAAATCCAATTCTTAACACAACAACAAATAAAAACCCTTACAAACGGTGAATAAACTGATACCCTTACTTTTGTTGTAATCTTTTTTATGCAACAACCGAATTTGGAAAACAAGGCAGATAAGCCGGCCGATGGCACGGACAATATTCCGAACCAGTCGGGAGTAGAGACAGAACAGCGGGGCGGATGGTTCAGAAGATTCAGGAAAGGCATCACCACTTCTACAGCTGAAAAAAAAGAAACACCGGAAGGGCTCTGGAATAAATGCCCCGAGTGTAACTTTATCACCACTACTACCGAGCTTGCCGAGAACCTGTGGGTTTGTCCTAAATGCAACTATCATCACCGCATTGGCAGCGAAGAATATTTCGATATCCTTTTTGACAACGGCGAGTTTGAAGAACTGTTTGATAATATCCGCAGCAAAGATTTCCTCCATTTTACTGACTTAAAGCCTTACCAACAGCGCCTGAACGACATTTATGCAAAGACGGATCTGAAAGATAGTATGCGTGTGGCGGTGGGTAATTTGGGCGAGCAAAAGCTCGTGATTGCCTGTATGGATTTTGAGTTTATCGGCGGCTCTTTGGGCAGCGTAATGGGAGAGAAGTTCAGCCGCGCAGCAGATTATTGCATTGAGCACAGGTTGCCTTATCTCGTCATCAGTAAAAGCGGAGGCGCGCGCATGATGGAAAGCGCTTTCAGCCTGATGCAACTGGCGAAAACCAGTGCTAAGCTTTCTCAGTTAAGCGATGCGAAATTGCCTTTTATTTCTTTGCTGACCGATCCCACATTTGGCGGCATCTCGGCTTCCTTTGGTATGCTGGGCGATTTGAACATTGCTGAACCCGGCGCCCTGATTGGCTTTGCAGGACCGCGTGTTATCAAAGAAACAATTAAGAAAGATTTACCGGAAGGTTTTCAGCGCAGCGAGTTTTTACTGGAGCATGGTTTCCTCGATTTTATTATAGATAGAAAGGGACTAAAAGATAAACTGGCTCAATTGATATTTTTGTTTGCGCATTAATAACGTTGTTTTATGTGTAAATGCTGTCAGGGTCTTCCTGAAGAGTTATGTTAGGTACAAAACCTGGCAGCGCTATTAAATTTAAGCGGTTTTTAATAGCCCAAAATTAATCGCGCCCTTATTGCGTTTGCGCCTTATCGTACCATCTTATTCATCTTTATCTGCCCTTTTGTCTGGCACTTTCCCTTTGCATGGTATTTGGTGAACCCTTACCTTCACCTCAATAAAAAGAGAACAATGAATATAGGAAAGGAGTTTGAAAAATATGCCGTGCAACATCGCGGCATCAGCAGTGCTACGATGCACAGCTACGCCAACCAGTTTACGAATCTTACACCTTACATCATAGAAGAACGTCCGTTGAATGTAGCCAGCATGGACGTGTTCAGCCGACTGATGATGGATCGTATCATCTTCCTTGGCGAAGGCATTAATGACTATGTGGCAAATATCGTTACTGCGCAGTTGCTGTTCTTAGACAGTACTGACCGCACACGAGACATCCAGATGTACATCAACAGCCCGGGAGGCAGTGTATATGCGGGTTTAGGCATCTATGATACTATGCAATTTGTAAGCCCTGATGTATCTACCATTTGCACCGGCATTGCAGCCAGTATGGGCGCCGTGTTGATGGCAGCTGGTGTGAAGGGCAAGCGCAGCGCACTTAAGCATTGTCGTATCATGATTCACCAGCCCAGCGGCGCTATTGGCGGTCAGGCATCTGACATTGCCATCACTGCAAGAGAAATACGCAAGATTCGTCATGAGCTCGATGAAGTGCTGGCGAACCATACCGGCAAAGACATGGAAACCATTGCACGCGACCGTGACCGCGACTTCTGGATGACGGCTACTGAAGCGAAAGAATATGGTTTGGTGGATGAGGTTCTACTAACCAATCCCAGAAAGGAAAATAAAACGAACGGTGTAGCAAAGTAAAAATTATGGATTATGAATGATGAATTATGGATTGGACAACAGTTCATTTTTCATCGCTTATTATCCATCATTCATAATTTACAATTCATAATTAAAATGATAGATTTAACATACAAAAATCCCTTCTTAATGGACGAAGAAGGAGATGAAAAAGAAGAGATCGTAAGACCGGATAAAGAAGATCAGTCTTCGTTTATCCTCAAAAAGATGGAGAAGCTTTTTTTAGAAAAAAGAGCTGTGTATCTGTGGGGTGTAGTGGACGATAAAAGCGCAAAAGATGTAGTAAGCAAGTTGCTTTTATTGGAAGCTGATGCGCCGGGTAAAGAAATTAAATTTTACATAAACAGCCCGGGTGGCGTGGTAACCAGCGGTTTTGTGATTTACGATACCATTAAATTAATGAAATCTCCTGTAAGCACTATTTGCATGGGGCTTGCGGCCAGCATGGGTTCCATCCTGCTGAGTGTTGGCACAAAGGGTAGACGTTTTATCTACCCCCGAGGCGAAGTGATGATCCATCAGCCCAGCATCGGTGGCTATTTTCAGGCAACGAGCGCCGATATAGAAATACAGGCGCAACAGATAGAAAAAGCGAAGCTGACAGGTGCGCAGGTATTGGCAGAAAACTGTGGCAAAACAGTAGATCAGATTATGAGGGACTTTGACCGCGACTATTGGATGGATGCAGAAGGCGCCGTGACATATGGCATTGTGGATGCTGTGCTGAGCGAGCTGTAATTTCAATATTTTTTTAATGAGGAAACCGCTTCAAAGAGGCGGTTTCTTTTTTACTTTGCAAATGTGAATTCGGACAAGCGGACATTATTTTATAATAATCCAATAGTAAAAATCAGTAAGTGAATCTATGGCAAAACAAACAAACAAATTAACGTGTTCGTTCTGCGGGAAAACACGTGATGAAATTAATGTGATGATAGCCGGCCAGCGCGGCGAACATATCTGTGACGAATGTGTGGAACGCGCGCAAGGCTTGATTAGTCAGGAATTGGTGAACCGGCAGATCGCAAAGAATAAATCGTATGAGTTTGCAGTGCGCAAGCCTGCAGAGATAAAAGCTTTTTTAGACAAATATATTGTTGGGCAAACCGATGCAAAAAAGATCATCAGCGTAGCCGTATATAATCATTACAAGCGCATCACGCAGAAGAAGACCAACGATGAGGTAGAGATTGAAAAAAGCAACCTGATTATGGTAGGCGAAACCGGCACCGGCAAAACCTTGCTGGCAAAGACGGTTGCTAAATTGCTTAACGTTCCCTTCGCCATTGTAGATGCCACTGTGTTTACCGAAGCGGGCTATGTGGGAGAAGATGTGGAAAGCATGCTCACCCGTTTGCTGCAGGCAAGCAACTATGATGTTGCCGCTGCTGAAAAAGGTGTGGTGTATATTGATGAGATAGATAAAATAGCCCGCAAGAACGACAACCCTTCCATCACGCGCGACGTAAGCGGCGAAGGTGTTCAGCAAGGTTTGTTGAAGATACTGGAAGGTACTGATGTACTCGTGCCTCCGCAGGGCGGAAGAAAGCACCCGGAACAAAAGATGGTGAAGATGAATACTGCAAATATTCTCTTCATCGCCGGTGGCGCGTTTGATGGTGTAGATAGGTTTATTTCACGCCGCATCAATACCAATTCCATTGGTTTTGGCGTGAATAAAGAAAACCAGGAACTGAAGAAGAAAAACATTCTTCAGTTTGTGAATGCAACTGATTTAAAAAGCTTTGGACTGATACCCGAATTGTTGGGTCGTCTGCCCATCATCACGCATCTCGAACCGTTGGATGCAGAGACATTGCGGCTTATTTTAACCGAACCGAAAAATAGTTTGATTCGTCAGTACAAGCGTTTGTTTGAACTGGAAAATATCAACCTGACGGTTGAGCTGGATGTGCTCGATTTTATCGTTACCAAAGCATTGGAATTCAAACTCGGCGCCAGAGGTTTGCGTAGCATCTGCGAACAGATTCTTACCGATGCTATGTTTGAATTGCCGGGCACCGCTACTAAAGAATTCAAGGTGACATTGGAGTATGCAAAACGCCAGTTTGACAAGAGCAAAATGAACCTTTTAAAAGTAGCGTAATCATTAACAATCAAAAAATTGAAAATAATATGAACGAACTGATTGAACGCATCACTACTGCCGCAGGTATTACACCTGAGCAGGCACAGACCGCTGTAGAGACTGTAGCAAACTTTGTAAAAGAAAAATTTCCGATGATGGCCGGCGCTGTTGACCAATTGTTCAAAAACAATTAAAGCTTCCATCATTGTTTTGTCCCGCAGCTAAGCAATAACAATAAAGTAACAGGCAAAAGCTTTATTGAGTGCGCTACCTGCGGGATTTTCATTTTTATTTGCGACGCTACATTTTTATCCGGTTCAGCAAAACCAAGCAACTGATTTATGGATTATTTTCAAACTATTGTAAAGGGCATTGTAGAGGGTATTACTGAATTTCTGCCTGTTTCCAGTACGGCGCATTTAAAGTATACCAATGGACTGATGGACATCAGCGAAAGCGATCCGTTTGTGCAGATGTTTGATGTGGTCATTCAGTTGGGCGCCATCCTTTCGGTGGTCGTGTTGTACTACAAAAAATTCTTCGATTTCTCGCGTTCCATCTTTTACATCAAACTTATCATCGCCGTTATACCTGCCCTGATTTTCGGAGCCATTTTTAAAAAGTATATTGATGCGGCGTTGGATAACCTCACCTTTATCGCCTGTGTAATGATCGTCGGCGGCGTTATTCTTCTTTTTATTGATAAGCTCTTTACAAAAAATAATATTGATGATGACCGGCAAATCACGTTTCCCCGTGCTTTCATTATCGGCTGTTTCCAAGTGCTGGCAATTGTGTTTCCGGGATTGAGCCGCAGTGCGGCTACCATCATCGGCGGCATGAGCCAAAAACTGACGCGCCGGGTAGCAGCCGAATTTTCTTTCTTTCTTGCCGTACCAACCATGCTGGCAGCCAGCGCCAAAAGCTTTTTAGATGTTTATAAGGAGCATCCTGATGTGTTGAGTTCGGGCAACTATACTATGCTGGCTGTAGGTTCGTTGGTGTCATTTATTGTGGCATTGATAGCCGTAAAGTTCTTCATCACTTATCTGCAAAAGCACGGATTTAAAGCCTTTGGTGTGTATCGTATTTTATTAGGCGCGGCAATGCTGTTTTTGATATTTAAGGGAGTTGTAAAATAGAAGCATTTGACTGAGTAAGAAACATAAGATATTTTGCTGCTTAAACGATGGCTCAATGCAAACAGCATCAAAGAAAATTATTAATGGCTGGGCGATGTACGATTGGGCAAACAGCGCCTACAACCTCGTTATTACCTCTACTATTTTTCCGGCTTATTACGATGCTATTACTTCTACCAAAACTGCATCAGGCGCTATCAGTCATCGCATCACTTTTTTAGGCATTACCCTTGAAAGCGCTTCTTTGTACAACTATGCTATCGCATTTGCTTACTTAGTTATCGCTTGTCTCTCGCCTATTTTATCTTCTGTTGCCGATTATAAAGGAAATAAGAAGGCTTTTATGCAATTCTTCTGCTATTTAGGAAGTATTGCCTGCTGTACTTTGTATTTTTTTGACAGCAGCACTCTAACGCTGGGCATCGTCTGCGCTATATTGGCTGCTATTGGCTACTGCGGAAGCCTTGTTTTCTATAATTCTTACCTGCCTGAGATAGCGGCAGAGCCAGACCAGGACCGAATCAGCGCGAAAGGATTTGCTTATGGCTATGTTGGCAGTGTATTGCTCCAGATTATCTGTTTTTTATTTGTATTAAAACCGGAATGGTTTGGTATAAAAGACAAAACATTTGCGCCGCGGTTGTCTTTTTTGCTGGTAGGGTTGTGGTGGGTAGGCTTTGCGCAAATTACTTTCTTCACGTTGCCTAAAAGCAGGAAGCGCGAGACTAACCAAACGGTAAACGTGTTCAGCAGTGGCTTTGCTGAATTAAAAAAAGTGTGGCAACAGGTGAAAAACCTACCGCTGCTCAAGAATTTTTTGCTGGCTTTCTTCTTTTACAGCATGGGTGTGCAAACGGTGATGCTTGCGGCTACCTTATTTGGCAGCCAGGTGCTTAATCTTGCCACGGAAAAGCTAATTGCGTGTATTCTTATTATACAAATAGTAGCGATTGCGGGCGCTTATATCATGGCGAAGTTGTCGGAGCGGTTTGGAAACTTTAAAGTGCTGATGTTTGTAGTGGTTATTTGGATTGCCATCTGCATTATTGCTTATCTTATCACTACAGAAACGCAGTTTTACATCGTAGCTGTGCTGGTTGGGCTGGTAATGGGCGGTATTCAATCTTTAAGTCGCTCTACTTACGCTAAACTGATGCCTACTACACATGATACAGCGTCTTTTTTCTCTTTTTATGACGTAACTGAGAAGGTAGCAATCGTGATTGGGATGTTCTCATTTGGGTTTGTGCAACAAATGACGGGAAATATGCGCAATTCTATCATTGCGCTGGTTGTTTTCTTCTTTATCGGGCTGGTAATCTTGTATTCTGCGTTGCAAAAACAACGTAATTTAATGGCTGTGTCCCCTTTATGAAACTATATACAATTGATACGGGCTTTTTTAAACTGGATGGCGGTGCCATGTTTGGCGTTGTGCCTAAAAACATCTGGAATAAACTGAACCCGGCGGATGAAAACAACCTGTGCACCTGGGCAATGCGCTGTTTATTGATTGAAGATGGCAAAAGACTGGTTCTTGTTGATACCGGGATAGGGAATAAGCAAAGCGAAAAATTCTTCAGCCATTATTATTTGCACGGAAATGATAGTTTGGTTTCTTCTTTGGCTAAAAATGGTTTTAGCCCGGATGATATTACCGATGTTATTCTCACGCATCTTCATTTTGACCATGTAGGAGGAGCGGTAGAGCGTGTAAATGAGAAGCTGCAGCCTGTTTTTAAGAAGGCAAACTACTGGAGTAACGAGGAACACTGGCAATGGGCGACGGAACCGAACGAAAGAGAGAAGGCTTCCTTTTTAAAAGAGAACATTTTACCCCTGAAAGAAAGCGGAAGGCTGCGAATGATAGACCCTTTGCATGCGGCTTTCTCTCCTTCGATAGATATATTATTTGTAAACGGTCATACGAAAGCGATGATGCTGCCGATGGTAAGCTATGCGGGCAAAAAAATTGTTTTTATGGCTGATTTGCTGCCTTCTGCCGCACATATTCCGCTGCCTTATGTGATGGCGTATGATATGTTTCCGCTGACGACGCTAAAAGAGAAAGAAATCTTCATGGAAGAGGCCGTAACGAATGAATATATCCTGTTTTTTGAGCATGACCCGGCTGTGGAATGCTGTACTTTGGAAAGAACAGATAAGGGAATCAGAGTAAAGGAGACGTTTGCCTTATCTTCTATCCCTTCTTTCTAAGTTTTTATCTATTTTACCTAAACTCCTATCCCTTCTTCCTCTGCTTTTGCCTATTCTTTCCCTGCTTTATTGATTACAATACTGTTTGCGTTTGCTTATTACTCTCAAAAGGTAAGGCATTGTATCTTTGTATCATGCAAAAAAGGAGCATGGACGAGCTGGAACGCAAGTCGGTAGAGGAATTTAAACAATCGAATAAGTTTCCTGTTGTGGCGGTGCTGGAAAATGTGCGAAGCGCTTACAATGTGGGCAGCGTATTGCGCACGGCGGATGCTTTTTTGCTGGAAGCTGTGTATACAACCGGCTATACGCCCTTTCCGCCTCACAAACAGATTGCGAAAACGTCGTTGGGTGCTGAAGAAACGGTTTCTTCGCGCCACTTTTCTTCGGCTGCGGATGCCATTGCGCAGCTAAAAAGTGAAAACTTCCTTGTTTATGCTATTGAGCAGGTGAAAAACAGTATTTTATTGCAGGATTTTGAAGTGAAGGAAAGGGATAAGATTGCTTTGGTGTTTGGAAACGAGGTAACCGGCGTGGAACAGGACACAATATTGCTCTGCGATGGCTGCATAGAGATACCGCAGATGGGAATGAAGCATTCTTTGAACATTGCGACGGCGGCGGGTATTGTATTGTGGGAGTGTGTGAAACAACAAATAACCATTTTACATCAATAACATGAAAACATTACAACAACAGTACACCTTAGTGAAGGGTTCGCGCGGCGTTTTGTTTAATTATTTAGCGACAATCCCTTTTGAAAAGCTGCAAACGGGTTTGGAAACGGCGGATAACCATTCGATTGGCTCTCTTTTGAAGCATACGGGCAACAGTTACCTTAGTTGGCTGAGTGAATTTGCGTTTAATGTGCCGCTGGTGGTGCAGGATGAGAAGGCGTGGACGTCTATGGAGGATGTGAGGGCATTTTACAAGGAGGTGGATGATGCGGTGATGAAGTTTTTGAATGCTTTTGAAGAAGCGACGACAGAAATAACGCGGCTGAAGGCACGGCAGAACGTGATGATGAACCTTTCGGTGCTGGAATTGTTTACGCATGTGATTACGCATGAGTTTCATCATAAGGGTTTGATTGTAAATATGACGCGGCAGTTGGGATTTGTGCCGGTGGATACGGATATTATCAGGTTTTGAGGGGAAGAGGGGAGAAGTGAGAGGTGAAAGGTGAGAAGTGAGAGGTGAAAGGGTTGGAGAATGGTGATAGAATAAAAGGATGGAGAGCAGATCCCGCATGGCGCTAAAGCCGCCACAGGCTAAAGCCCTCGTAAAATTGATTTATGACGAACGTTGGTGAGGGCAATTGCGGAATGACGGAGGATTTTAATTGTGTAATTTAATATGATTGTATAATACATGAGTACGATAAAGAATTATCTGTCGTTAGTGCGGTTTTCGCATACGATTTTCGCGATGCCGTTTGCGTTTATTGGGTTTTTTCTCGGCTATAGTGTGCTATTTCATTCTATTCATGGTGCCTGGTGGGGTTCGGTAAATAATCTTCCTACAGATGTACAATCTTCTCTTCTGAATCTGAAAGGAACAAGCCTTCTTTTAAAGCTTTTCCTTGTGATTATTTGTATGATAACGGCGCGGAGTGCGGCGATGGCTTTTAATAGATATTTAGATAGGAGCTTTGATGCGAAAAACCCGAGGACAGCGATACGGGAGATTCCAAAAGGGATTATTTCGCCGGACAGTGCGCTGCGATTTACGATTGTTTGCTGTGTGCTGTTCGTGATTGCTACTTTTTTCATCAACCCAATCTGTTTTTTTCTGTCGCCGGTGGCGTTGTTTGTGGTTCTTTTCTATAGTTATACGAAGCGGTTTACGCCGCTTTGCCATTTGGTGCTGGGTTTGGGGCTGAGTTTGGCGCCCATCGGGGCTTATTTGGCTGTAACGGGAAGGTTTGACGTGCTGCCGGTGCTGTTTTCGTTCGCGGTGATCTTTTGGGTGAGTGGTTTTGATGTGATTTACGCATTGCAGGACGTGGAATTCGATCAATCTCAAAATTTATACTCTATTCCGGCGGTGCTGGGGAAGAATAAAGGGCTTCGGGTGAGTGAAATACTGCATCTTCTGAGTGCTTTGTGCGTGATTGGGGCAGGGGTGTTCGGGCATTTCCATTTTATTTACTGGATTGGGATCGCGGTGTTTATTGGAATGCTCATTTACCAGCATTCTATTATTGCGCCGCACGATTTGAGCAAGGTAAACATTGCTTTTATGACAGCAAATGGGATTGCGAGTGTTGTTTTTGCGGTGTTGGTGATAGGGGATTTGCTGATTTTGGGGTGAATGGAACACGGGATGGGGGAAATGGAACACGGATGACACAGACTGCGTGCACGGATGGGGAGGATTTTTGGGTTTGGGATAAGGGGGATAATTGGGATGAATGAGATGTTGTTGATTTTCTCTTTTATCAGGTTGTTTTTCGGGTAAATTATCAAATCCTGTATATCCGTGCACGCAGTCTGTGTTATCCGTGTTCTATTTTATGTATTCTGTGTTCCATTTATTGTTATTTTACTGTAATCAAAACTAAAAATTGTGAGCCACGCGAAGGAAAGAAAGGAGAAAAACTGCCTGAACTGCAATGCGGTGGTGGCGGGGCGGTTTTGTGGGGTGTGCGGACAGGAGAATATAGAGACGGGAGAGACGTTTGGACACCTGGCGGGGCATTTTGTGTCTGATATCTTTCATTTTGACGGGCAATTTTTTAGTACAGCCAAGTATCTTTTGTTTAAACCGGGGTTTCTGACGTATGAATACGCAAGGGGAAGGCGGGCGAGCTACCTGAACCCGATTAAAATGTATTTTTTCGTGTCGGCGGTGTTCTTTTTGTTCTTCCTGTCGGCATATAAACCGGCGGTGAAGTTTGACGGGGACACGGAAAAGAACCTGACGGCGAAGGAAACGGTGCAATACCTAACGGGGATAAAGGAGGGACTGAATAAAATGATGCTGGATGGGACAATACCTGATGCATCGAAGGGGGTTGTGAAGCAGAAACTGGACCTAGTGACGAAAAACCTGGCGATTCTGCAACGGGACACGACGCGGAAGAAGGAATTGCTGCGGGAAGTGAACACGATACAGCTTAGCAACTTCGGCGCAGTGGCGGTAGACGACAGTGGAGACTACCGTTCGGTAGAAGAATATGATAGTTTGCAGGAAAGGTTGCCGGAAGCGAAGCGGGATGGCTGGCTAAAGCACAGATACCAAACAAAAATGACGGAAATGGCGGGCGGCTTCCGGAAAGACCCGAACGAAGCGTTCAATTTGTTGCTGGAAAACCTGTTTCACCGGTTTCCGCAGGTGCTTTTTATCTCGCTGCCCTTATTTGCGCTGGTGCTTTCAGCACTTTATGGCAGGAAAAAAGGGGTTCAGTTTAGTCATCATGCTATTTACACGGTTCATTTGTATTGCGCACTGTTTGTGTTTCTGTTTGCAATGCTGGTTCTGTATAAAATGGCTGGGTTTGAGTGGCTGGGATGGCTGAAATGGGTATTTTATGCGGTGTTTTTGTATGCGGTTTACTATACCTGGCAGGCTTTGCACGTGTATTATGGGCAGGGATGGGTAAAAACGACTGTAAAATGGATGATTTTGAATGTGGCGGCATTTTTTGTGATGCTTTTGTTGTTTGTGCTGTTGGTTTTCTTTACGGTTTTTACGATGTGATTGAGGATGAGGGATGAAAGGTAAGACGTGAGAAGTGAGAAGGGAGAGGTGAGGGGAGAAAAATTGAGAATTGCGTCTGAAAAACTCAGTTTCATACCTGAAATATCCAATTTCTTATCTGGAAAGTCTGATTTTTTCACTAAAAACCTGGTAATAATCACTAGAATATTCAGTCTTTTCGATGAAATTCGGAGGATTTTCGATAAAAATGCTTGTTTTTTTAACTAAAAAATTGAGGTTTCCGGCTGAACATTGCGGGTGTTTGCCTTAAAAGTTGGGATGGTTGTTTAGGATGTTTTTGGTCCGGTTTGAAAGGCGGAACTATAAAAATAGAATGGTGTGCTTTGGGTTATGGATAGGGAGAATAAGGGGTTGAATCATGAGTTTTCTTTGTTAAAGGATGAATTTTACGTGGCAAAGTTTTAATTTCCATTGATAAACAATGCGTTTTACGTGTCAAACAATGCGTTTTCCGTGGTAAATAATGAGTTTTCTGAACTAAATTTTCAGTTTTCCGAATTAAATAATGAGAATTTGGAACAAAATATTGAGATTTCGGAACAAAAAAATGAAAATTCGGAACAAAATATTCAGAATTTGGAACAAAAAACCGGGAATTTGGAACAAAAAATTGAGTTTTTGGAACAGAAAACGGGCTTGGAGGAATAAAAAGGTTAGGATTGGGAAGGAGATATTTAAAGGCACATGCTAAGTAGTGAGATTTCTGAAGAGAATTTTGAGGATTTGGAACTTTTTAGCGGGTGCTTGCAGAAAGAATGGCATCGCGCTGAGGGAAACGTTAGTGTTTATAATAAGAAAGAAGAACTAAATGGGGGAGGGACAGTGGGGAGTGGCACACATTGCGAAGCAAAACAATAAAAGACTGAGTATGATGGATGCTGAAAAGGGGACTATGGCGGACAGCTTTGTGAAGCTGGTGCAAATAATGGACGAGCTGCGCGAAAAATGCCCGTGGGACCGGAAACAGACGATTGAAACGCTGCGGACACAGACAATTGAGGAAACTTATGAGCTGGCGGACGCGATTTTGAGCCGGGATTGGGTGAATTTGAAGGAGGAACTGGGGGATTTACTGCTTCATATTGTGTTTTATGCCAAGATTGCGGTGGAAAAAGGGGAGTTTTCGTTGCAGGAGGTGATTGATGGGGTGTGCGGGAAGCTGATTGTGCGGCATCCGCATATTTATGGTGACGTGAAGGTGGAGAATGAGGAGGATGTGAAGCGGAATTGGGAGCAAATAAAGCTGAAAGAGGGGAAAAAAAGCGTGCTGGCGGGTGTGCCGGTGTCGCTGCCTGCTGTGGTGAAGGCGCAAAGGATGCAAGAGAAGGCAAAACAGGTGGGATTTGAGTGGAATAACAAGGAAGATGTTTATAAAAAGATTGAAGAAGAGCTGGGGGAGTTGAAAGAAGCGGTGGAAGAGAACGATGCGGTGCATATTGAAGAGGAATTTGGCGATGTTTTGTTTTCGATGGTGAACTATGCGCGGTTTATTGGCGTGGATGCGGAAGCGGCGCTGGAGCGGACGAACCGAAAGTTTATGTATCGCTTTACAAAAATGGAGGCGATGGCGGCGGAAGAAGGAAAAGCGTTGAAAAACATGACACTTGAAGATATGGATGCGCTGTGGAACCGCATAAAACAAACGAAAAGCGAAGGGTAGATGCCGAAAAAGCTGATTATACTAAATATGGTGCGGCATAAACGGCTGCTGGCTGTTGCCGGCTTGCTGTTTCTGCTGTCGCTGGTGTATTATGCGGTGAATTTGTACCGGGTTTCGCCCCCGGGGGTGAAGAAAAGCTTAGAAAAATATATTGCGGGGGAGGAAGATTTTTTTGATGGCATTGTAAAGGATTCGGCTACGCTGCTTTCGATAACGGTGCGGCGTGATTCGCTGACGGATAAACGGTTGCAGCGGGCACGAACGGGTATTTTTACCTATGCGCTGAACGATTTGGGCAACCCGATCTCGAATTACTGGAGTACCTCGCAAATGGAAGTGAACCCTGCCGACCTAAAACTGCCGGATACGGTGCGGGCGGTGAAGTATCCGAACGGATTGTTTGAGCTGCTGAAGAAAAAAGTGGTGGTGAACGGGCAGCCCTACATTGTGGCGGGGCTTATTCCGCTGCATTGGCAGTATTTTATTGAAAACAGCTATCTGCCGCCGCAGTTTGCGGGTGTGGATGGGCTTGATAAGATATACCGGCTGTCTGATAACGCTTATGAAGCGACTGCTATCAGGAGCCAAACGGGGAAACCGTTGTTTTATATCGAGAAAACGGAAGTGGTTAACCTTAGTCAGTCTGATGCGCTGAGTACTTTCCTGCATATTGCGGTGGTTTTGTTGCTGGTGATCTTTCTTATCTACGTGGCAAGGAGCCTTTTGGTGAAATATAACTTCCGGATTGCTATTTTGTTCCTTGCGGTGTCGCTTTTTGTGTTGCGGCTGGTGGTTTATTACACGAGTTATATTGCTTTCAGCAATTTTTCCATTAGTTCGGGCTTGCTGCCGGGTGTGATGGTGTCTTCTTCCGACTTTTTGATCTCTGCGGCGTTTGTATTTGTGTTTGTGGCGTTCCTTTTTTTCCTGCAAAGAAGAATTGTTTACGCCGAACGGTACAATACTGCCGTTGCTATTGCATCGCTGTGCCTTCTGGCTATTGTTACTAATGTGGTTTGCGATATTGTTGAGTCGCTGCTCTTTACTTTGCAGGGCTCGTTTGATATCACCAACTTTTTTAAGCTCAGTATATTTACTTTTATTGGCTTTGTTATTCTTGTTTTCATCATTCTTACATATTATTATTTCTCCTGGCTGAGCCTGGTAGCGGCTTATAAAGCACACTTCTCGCTGCCTGTGATTCTTGGCATTGTAGCGGGCACGGGGTTGCTGCTATTGACGTTTCAATTGCAATCGCCAACGGCGCTCGTTAAGCTTTCTGTATTGCTTTGGTTGATGGGCTACTTAGTGGTGCTACATGCCCGACAGCCGGATAAGACAATCAGTATTTTTCAGTCTTCTTTTTTTCTGGTTTGGGTGATTCTGTTCTCGGTGTCTATGTCGTTCCTGCTCGTGCAGCTAAAGAAGAAGGTAGATGTGGCGCAACGGCAGCAGTTGGCAGAAAAATTCGCCCGCCAGGCCGATCCTTACAGCGAAAACGTGTTACGTGTAGCCATTGCCGCTTTCTCTGATTCTTTCCTGCTGAACAACTACAAACGTTTCTATGATGAAGAGACTAACCGGAAGCTGAAAGACAGCCTGGTGGCTGATAATTTTTCGGGTTATCTCAACAAGTTCGATACGCGCATTTATACCTTTGACGGTTCGGGGCAAAGCCTGTATAACGATGATGAGACTTCTTATTTTGTGATGGATAATGTAATCCGCAACGCTATCATCCGCTATCGAAATAAGAATGCAGAAGGGCTTTATTTTTTAAAGAACAATTCCAACGCGTACAGCTATATCTACCGGAAGGACATTGCTTCACGAGACTCCGGCGTGATGGCGCACCTTGTGGTGGTAGCAAAGCCGAAACGCTATAAAACCGACGCGTTGTACCCTGAACTCTTCCGGCAGGCGGGCGATATACAAACCGAAACAGATACTTACTTGTTTGCGGTGTACGAAGACAACTACCTAAGTAATTATTCGGCGAATTATCCTTTTGCCGATACGCTTTTGCAAAGCCGGATTCCGCAGCGGCAATGGGAAGAACATACGCGGGGCGAATACAGTGAGCTATGGTACAAGGCGGGCAACAATAAGATTGTGGTGCTGGTGAAAAAGAATCTTACTGGTGCAGAGTTTCTTACTTTGTCTGCTTTGCTGTTTATCGCTCTTATCCTTTTCGCCTGCCTTATTGAAGTAACAGGTTATTTTATGAAGCGGCGCGGGCTTCCGCATTCGTGGGCACAGTTATTCCAATTTAATATCCGCACGCAGGTGCAGGCTACCATCATCCTTATCAGCTTTTTTTCGTTTGTGATTATTGGCATCATCACCATCCGTTTTTTTGTTACCCGCTTCAACGATTCTACACAGGAAAAGCTGGCGAAGACAATGCAGATTATCACCAATGAAATACAAAATGCTACGCGCAGCCAACTTATTTTTTCTGACTGGGACCAGATAGGAACCAATGCTGACATAGACCGAAAGATTGCTGAAATTGCCAACCTGAATACAACAGACATTAACCTGTATGATGTAAGCGGTAACCTGAAACTTTCTACGCAGCCCTACATTTATAACCGCCAGATTTTAAGCAATAAAATGCAGCCTGCGGCTTATGACCAATTGAGAAACAAGCACAGTATTCTATACATGCAGGACGAATACATCAAAGACTTTTCGTTTGTAAGCATGTATGCACCGGTTAAGAATGACAATGATGAAACCATCGCTTACCTCAACATTCCTTACCTGAATTCGGGCATTGAAGTAAACCAGGAAATTTCGAACCTGCTGGTAACTTTAATTAACCTCAATGCGGTCATTTTTGTGCTGGCGGGTGTGGTGGCTATCTTCCTTACCCGAAGCATTACTTCTTCTCTTGACCAGATCAGCGATAAGATGCGTGATTTCCAGTTTGGCGGTAAGATTGAAAAAATTGAATGGAAGCGGAAAGATGAAATTGCCGTGCTGGTAAACACTTTTAATCAGATGGTAGAACGGCTGGAAGAAAGCGCGGCTGCCCTTGCAAGAAGTGAACGTGCCGGCGCGTGGCAGGAAATGGCTCGGCAGGTGGCTCACGAAATTAAGAACCCACTCACGCCCATGAAGCTGAGCGCTCAATATTTGCAAAGGGCCATTGAAAGCAATGCTTCGAATGTGAAGGAGCTGGCGTTGACAATGTCATCAACATTAATAGAACAGACCGACCAACTGGCGAAGATTGCAGGCGATTTTTCGCAGTTTGCCAACATTAACCAGGCAAGACCGGAAATGGTGAACCTGACTCACTTGTTATATTCGTTGTGCAACCTGCACACCACGGGCAGCGACGCCGAGATTCAGTATGAAGAACCAGATGAAGATTACTTTATTTATGCAGATAAGGCACAAATAAACAGGCTCTTTACCAACCTGCTGAAGAACGCTGAAGAAGCTGCCAGTCCCGGCGATGAAGCCTCACTTGTTATTCATATCAGTCAATATAGAAAAGGTTCATACGTGCAGGTGATTGTGAGTGACAATGGCATTGGTATTTCGCCGGATAAGCAGCAGCATATTTTTGAGCCTAACTTCACTACCAAAAGCTCTGGCACGGGTCTGGGACTTGCCATTTGCAAGCGCATTACTGAGAATGCCGGCGGCAAAATCTGGTTTGAAACAGAGGAGGGGAAAGGCACAACGTTTTATGTTGATTTCAAACTTGTAAATGAAGCCTAAGATTTCTTTTTGAGCAAATAGCCTTAAGTAACCAATCTTCAAAATTATTTCAAGAAAAAGACAAGATTTTCTCCTTCCCTTCAGAAAGCCTTTTCAACAAACTACATTTGCGAAAATGTTTGATACATGGGCAAAGTAAATGTAGGTCTGGTGCAAATGAGTTGCCTGGCTGACAAAGGCGCTAATCTTGAGAAAGCCATCCTAAAAGTGCGTGAAGCGGCTGCTAAAGGGGCGCAGATTATTTGCTTACAGGAACTCTTCACTTCTCTCTACTTCTGCGATGTGGAAGAGTATGATAACTTCAAATTGGCAGAGCCGATTCCGGGTCCTTCTACAGATGTGTTGAGCCAAATTGCGGCAGAGCTGAAGGTGGTAATCATCGCTTCTCTCTTCGAAAAAAGAGCGCAGGGAATTTATCACAATACCACGGCAGTGCTGGATGCAGATGGCTCTTATTTGGGCAAGTATCGCAAAATGCACATCCCCGATGATCCGTCTTACTACGAAAAATTTTACTTCACGCCAGGTGATTTGGGTTATAAAGTCTGGGAGACAAAATATGCAAAGATCGGTGTGCTGATCTGTTGGGATCAATGGTACCCCGAAGCGGCGCGCATCACGGCTTTAATGGGTGCAGAGATCTTATTCTTCCCTACAGCTATCGGCTGGCATCATACACAGGACGACATTACCAACAGCGAGCAATACAACGCCTGGCAAACGATACAAAGAAGCCATGCCGTTGCCAATGGTGTGCATGTAGTGAGCGTGAACCGCGTAGGGTTAGAGCAGGATGGGCAAATGAAATTCTGGGGTGGTTCTTTTGTATCGAATCCTTTCGGAAACCTTTTGTATAAGGCTTCGCATGATGAGGAAGAAGTAGCTGTGGTGGAAGTTGATACAGACAAAACGGATACTTACAGAACGCATTGGCCATTTATGCGGGATAGAAGAATAGATAGTTACGGGCAAATTACGAAGCGATATATTGACTCCGAATCGTAACTTTTGAAACAGAATATTTCCTTATAACCGGTTTGTTAACCTGCTTTATTTTTATTGATGGATATAAGCGCAAAGACTCCAAAAGAATTAGGTTATTATTTCCCGCCTGAATGGGCTAAGCACGAAGCCACTTGGCTATCGTGGCCGCATAAAGAGGAAAGCTGGCCGGGAAAAATTGACAAAGTATTTCCTTCTTACTCTTTGTTTGTGAAACATCTCGCGCAGAGCGAGAAGGTGCGCATTAATGTAACTGATGAAGCGCTGAAAATTAGTGCTGTCAAGCATTTGAATGAAGCAGGCGTGGATATGAACCAGGTAGAGTTTTATTATCATCCAACGAATGATGCGTGGTGCCGCGATCATGGTCCGGCGGTTTTGATTAACCCAAAAGCAGAGCAAAAGAAAGCGGTTGTTGACTGGGATTATAATGCCTGGGGCAACAAGTATCCGCCTTATGATAAGGACGACGTAATACCCACTTTAATTGCGAAGCAATTTCAGTTACCCGTATTCAATCCCGGCATTGTGATGGAGGGCGGCTCGGTGGAGTTTAATGGCAAGGGCAGCTTGCTGACATCGAAAAGTTGTTTGTTGAATAAGAACCGCAACCCGCAGTTGACGCAGGCGCAGATAGAAACTTATCTCATCCAATACTATGGCGTTGAACAGATTTTGTGGGTGGATGAAGGCATTGTGGGCGATGATACGGATGGACACATAGATGATACGGTTCGCTTTATAAACGAGGATACGGTAGTAGCGGTTGTGGAAGAAAATAAGGGTGATGAGAATTATGAGTTGTTGCAAAACAATTTAAAGCAGCTCCAGGCGATGCGTTTGATTAATGGGAAGCAACTGAACATTATCGAGCTGCCCATGCCGGATGTGGTGATTTACCAGGACCAAGTATTACCTGCTTCGTACGCTAATTTCTATATCTGTAACAAATATATTATCGTTCCCACCTTTTGCTGCAGTAAAGATGACAGAGCCTTGCAGATAATTGAGCAGGCTTTTCCAAGGCACCAAACTGTAGGGATTGATTCGACAGATATCATCTGGGGCTTGGGTTCTTTTCATTGTTTGAGCCAGCAGGAACCAGCGGTATAACTCATCATATCGGGACTTTTCCGGTATGTATTCAGTCTTCACCTACTAATGTACCTTTTATGTTCTATTGCCGGTTTGCGTATTTAAAAACCGGGACGACAAACACTTAATAAAGGCAGGGAATGGTATCCCTACATGAAGAAGATGATTTTAGTGATAAAAGCCATGGCAATGCTATGGCTTTTCTGTTGTTATTCATGGTGTAACTGAACTCTGATAGAGCGATATATGATGATTATAGTAAAAATGTGTGTCATTATTGAGCTATACATCAGCATTATAGTACAAGTGTATGCCATTATAGTGCGATACATAATAACTATAGGACAAGTGTGTAACATTATAGAGCGATATATGTTAATTATAGTACAAGTGAATACCATTTTAGGGCGAGAAGGTAAGAGTTTGTTGCGATACGAGAGTATTATGGTACGAGTACTCAATAGTTTGGAGCGAGTGAAAGAAAAATTGAGACAAGACAGCCGGAAATTAGTAAGCGTAAAGGGAAACTTTGATTGCGGGAGTGCCGTTTAGACCTGGGACGGGGCGGAAACAGGATGGGTAGTTGGCGTTATGCACAGAAGGAGTTTCTCTTTTCATTGGCTTTGGATTGCTTCAAATTATATAAGAACAGATAGCGAGATGGCAGTTATTTGTGTGTAGCCGTAAAGAATAAAGGCTTCTATCCTTTCCTTTTCCTCATTCCGTAAGCATTTTTCCCGATCCGTCATTACCTCCCCGTTGCGCGCCGGTACCTTCGCCACCGGTTTAAAAATGAATGATCAAATGTGTTTTAGTATGAGAATTTTACAAGTGGTTTTTGTCTCTCTTTTTCTTTGTGCGGACTTACTTTCTTCTGCTGCCGATGTTCGCCCCGGCATCATCAAAGGAGTGGTAAAACTGAACGATGGCAAGCCTGCTGCTTATGTGAGCGTTGTGCTGAAAGGCACCACCAAAGGAACCATTACCGAAGAGAATGGTTCCTTTCAAATCAGGAATGTTCAGCCCGGAACTTACACGGTGGAAGTATCACTCACCGGGTACCAGGATGTATCGCAGACGGTAACGGTAACGGACGATGTTGTTTCAAACTTAACTTTCAGTCTTGATATATCGGAGCAACAGTTGCAGGAAGTAATTATTAAAACAAGACGTTCCGGTTATAAAAGCAATATGCCCTCTGCCACGTTGCGCCTGAACGAACCGCTGAACGAAGTGCCGCAGAACATACAAATCATTACCGATAAAGTATTGGCTGATCAGCAGATTACGAGCCTGAGCGATGGCATTACCCGCAACGTAAGCGGATTGACCAAACTGGAGCATTGGGGCGATATGTATGCCCGTGTAAATATGCGGGGCAACCGGGCAGCCGCGTTTCGCAATGGCATGAACATTACCTCTACCTGGGGACCGCTTACAGAAGACATGAGCTTTGTAGATCATATTGAATTTGTGAAAGGACCCGCCGGTTTTATGATGAGCAACGGCGACCCGAGCGGTATTTATAACGTAGTCACCAAACGACCCACCGGCGAAACAAAGGGCGAAGCCAGTATCCTGCTGGGCAGCTACGACTTTTATCGCAGTACCGTTGACCTGGATGGCAAGCTTAGTAAAGATGGCAAAGTATTGTACCGTTTCAACCTGATGGGTCAAACCAAAAACTCATTCCGTCCTTATGAATATAACGACAGGTATAGCATTGCCCCGGTTATCACTTATAAAATTGATGACCAGACTTCGGTAACAGCAGAATACATTTTCCAGCATGCTAAAATGTCTAACGTAGGAAGTTATTATGTGTTCTCTGCAAAAGGCTTTGAAAAGCTGCCGCGCAACACTACGCTTGCCGAAAAAGGGATGGAGCCAACGGTGATAGACGACCATAATGTTACGGTGAATGTGCAACACAGTTTCAACTCCAACTGGAAGATTACCGCGCAGGCTTCTTACTTTAGTTACAGGCAAACCGGTAGCTCTCTTTGGTTGTCGCCCATAGATACGTTGGGTAATTCTATTGATGCTTCGGGTAACATGATTCGCAACGTAAGCATCTGGGATGCTTCCAACGAAATGAAGTTCGGGCAGGTGTTTGTAAATGGTACTATGCAAACGGGTGCTATTCGTCACCGCATATTGGCCGGTCTTGATTTAGGCGACAAAAAGTACTTAGCCGACTGGAACCAGTCTCTGGATATTGACACGCTGGGCAGCTTTAATATTTACAATCCTGTTCATGGTACGCCGGTAAACGGTTTTCCTCAGTTTGACCGCAGCAAGAGCCTTCGCGAGCGGGCAGGCAATGGTATTTATTCTGAAAAATATACAGGTTTATATCTGCAGGATGAATTAGGTTTTCTGAATAACAAAGTGCGCCTTACGCTGGCTGCCCGCTACACCGCTGCAAAGCTCGTGAGCTACGGCACTCCTTCGTCTGCCAACCGCTTTACGCCACGCATCGGGTTGAGTGTAGACATAGACAAACAAACTACGGCTTATGCTTTGTTTGACCAAAGCTTTCTGCCGCAATCCGGCGTTCGCAGAGATGGGAAAGGCATCCTGCCGGTTACCGGAAACAACATCGAAGCCGGCATCAAGAGGGATTGGTTTGGCGGCAAATGGAATACTTCGCTTTCTGTTTACCGCATTTTACAGAACAACCAGTTGTTGAATGACCCTACCAATACACCGAATGAATTTTATGTGGTGCAGTTGGGGCAAACCCAAACGCAGGGTATCGAGCTCGATATCCGTGGCCAGTTATTGCCGGGTTTGAACCTCATAGCCAACTATGCGCTGAACGATTCGAAGATTACAAAAGCTGATACCAGCAAAGCATCGCAGGCAACCCTTGGCAATAAACTGCCGGGTTATGCCAAGCATACAGCTAATGGCTGGCTTACTTATCGCGTACAGAGCGGTGCTTTAGCTCACTTTGGTATTAGCGCCGGTTTTACTTACCTGGTAGACCGCACAACCTGGAGTTGGGGGCCTGCTTCGCAGCAACAGGCAATGCCGGATTATTTCAAGCTTGAAAGCGGCTTGTCTTACGAGAAAGACAGGATCACCATTACAGCCAATGTGTTTAATGTATTGAACAAATACCTGTTTGCCGGTGATTATTATGGTTATGGCGGTTACTACGACTACCAGATTGAAGCCGGTCGCAACTACAGGCTGGGTGTGGCTTACCGGTTTTAGTGATTGATAATAACCTCGTTTATCTGATTTAAAAAAGAGCAGAAACCAATGCCTTTGCAAGCTTTGGTTTCTGCTTTTATAGAACAATGACCTTCAAAAAAATCTCTGGTACATTACATCTCTGGCTTGGGCTCGCCTCTGGCATCATTGTATGCTTTCTTGGCGTCACGGGTTGTATGCTTGTGTTCCAAAAAGAAATAGAAGTCCTTACCCTTCCGGAGCAATTTGTAACGGCAGAAGCCCAGCCTTACCTCGCTCCATCCCTGCTGAAGGCGAATGCAGAAAAGGCTTTGGGCAAAGAAAGAAAAGTGATAAGCATTGAGTATGCAGGCAGAGACAAAGCCGCTTTTGCTTATTACTACAATTCGGAAGAGTATTTTCTTGCCCTGTTGAACCCTTATAATGGTAAAGTAGTGCGGGTAAAAAACATGAACCGTGATTTTTTTCGCATTGTTATCAATGGTCATTATTATTTGTGGTTGCCGCCAAACATTGGTCAGCCTATTGTGGCAAGCGCCACATTGGTATTTCTGTTGATGCTTATAACAGGCATTGTTCTTTGGTGGCCCAGAAACAAAGCTGCCCGCAAGCAACGCTTCGCCATAAAATGGAACGCCTCTTTTAAACGGAAGAATTATGACCTGCACAATGTGCCCGGTTTTTATGTTACTTTCATCGCCCTTTTTATTGCAGCAAGCGGGTTGGTAATGGGATTTCAGTGGTTTGCAAAATCTGTTTATTTTGTAAGCTCCGGTGGCAAAGCAATGCCACCTTACCCGGCAGTTACATCTGATACAACGATGTTTAAAGGTTCAGCTTCGCCATTTGCATCTGCTGATTTTCTGTTTCAGAAAATGGCAGCTACCACTCAGTTTGATGAAAGCATCGGCGTAGAATTTCCAACGGAGAAATCATCGCCTGTTGAGATTGAGATCAATCACCGCCAGGGCACTTATTACAACCGCGATGTTTATTATTTTGACCAGCATGCGTTACAGGAAATACCGGCAAAAGGCGTGTATGCAGGAAAGTATAAAGACGCAAGCGTGGCGGATAAAATTCAGCGCATGAATTACGATATTCATGTGGGCGCAATTGGCGGTTTGCCAACCAAGATTCTTGCTTTTTGCGGAAGCTTTGTGGCAGCAAGCTTACCTGTAACCGGCTTCCTCATCTGGAAGGGAAGAAGAAAGAAAAAGAAGCCGTTGCTTAAAGAAGCAAAAGCAGCTTTAGCGGTTTAAACCCGGTATTTATATTTACTCAAAAGTTCTTGCCAGTAAAGGCTTGTCATCGTCTTTGTGCTTATCTGTCTTTATCATTCTCACTACAATCTTGTCTATCGGCAGCGATACTGTTTCTTCATTTAATTCGCCCCAATCTATCCAACGGCTCACTTCGCAACTTGCGGTTGCATCAGATACTTGCTGGGGCAAAAAATCGAAGGGAACTATTTTGGTATCTAAGTTTATAGGTTCTTCTGCGTGAACCCAGTAATAGACCGAGATGATCTGATGATTTTTATTAAAGGCGGATACCTGATAATAATCGGTGGTGTAAATATGATCGCCAATGGTGACATCAAGGTTTGTTTCTTCTTTAAACTCACGTTTCAGGCAGTCGCGCGTGCCTTCGCCAATCTCTAAACCACCACCCGGAAATTTAGTATAATAATCACCGCGGATAAACTCATCACTTAATAAAACACGGTTGTGGCTATCTCTTAAAATACCATATACGCGAAGCGTTAATGTCAGCATACAAACAAAATTATAATCAGGCAGCTTTTACGTCTTTTAATGCGGCTGCAAATACTTGCATTTCATCCATCCTGCCAATGCTCACGCGGCACCATTCTTTATTGTTGAACTTCCAGAAACGCACGCCGGCGCCACGTTTCAGCATTTCATCTGTAAACTGTTTGCCTTCCATCTTTATCGGGAACATCACAAAATTGGCAGAAGAAGGTATATAATCATATCGTTCCTTTTTCAAGACATCATACAAGTACTGTTTTGATGCCATCGTTTTATCGAACGATGTCTTCATAAAGTTTGTATCCATGTATGAAGCAATAGCAGCTTTAAGACCCAATGTTGGCGCTACTTCCACATTATACTTTGCCAAAGTCTGTATCATCTGCGGCTGCGCCACAATGTAGCCGATGCGCATACCGGCAAGTCCATATATCTTAGAAAAAGTGCGCGATACAATGATGTTATCTCCTTTCTTAATGTTGGCGATGGTAGTAGTTGCCTGCGGATCGGGTAAGTAGTCTATATAAGCTTCATCTACAAATACAGGAACGTTTTTAGAAACGGCTGTACAAAACGTTTTTAGCTTATCAGCCTCTACTATCGTTGCTGTTGGGTTGTTGGGGTTTACAATATAGATAAGCGACGTAGTAGTATCTATACGCTGGCTGATGGCATCTAAATCAAATTTATAATCCTGCGTAAGCGGGATTTTTTTCCACTTACCACCGATGTCTTCTACGCTTTTAGGTAATGAATCAAACGTAGGATCGCAGGTAATAACGCTGCCGCCGCTACGCGTGAAATGAACCGCCGCTGCCAGCAACAAAGGCGAAGAGCCTGCACTTAATAGGATGTGTTCGGGCGTAATGCCTTCGTAATCGGCAATCATTTTCTTCAGCGTATCATTTTCAGTAAAATCATACTGATAACTAATACTCATCGCATCCATCATTGCCTGCCTAGCTTTGTCTGACGGGCCAAACGGGTTTTCATTAAAGATAAGCCTTGCCTTCATAGGTAATGATGCATCGGGCATGCCTGTAAGAGAAGCGGCTTCATTAGTTGCCATCGAAGGTGCTGCCTGTAACGAAGACCAGATAGAAGATGACAACGCAACACTGCCTGTTAGTAAAGCGCTTTTGCGAAGCCAGTCGCGGCGGTTAATGGAGTTTGACATAGAAACAGTATTATGAAGAAATAAAGAAGATGTAGTTTGCTTGCTGTGCCGGGATTAAAGTAAAGAAAAAAACGGCAGGCAGCGAAAAGAAAATCCGTATAGCGTTGTAGAAGTATTATAAACTCCTGCTTTTATTGATGGAGCTTAAAAAAAGGAACTGATGAAAAGTTGCCTACTTTATCATAAACTTTATAACAATTGTTTTTAATGGAATAGGATAACTGAACAACTTTAAGTAAGAGATTAACATCGTTTAATTAAAAATTAACGACCAAAAAGAGATTTACCCATCTATTAAATTATTTTTGTGTGCTTTCTAACAAAACTCTGCATTGATGAAGCTACTGTTTAAACCAAACACTGTCTCTGTATTTACTGTTTCCATTATCCTCTCTTCTCTTCTTTTTTCCTGTACTACCGAGCGGATTTCTTATTTTAAAGATGTGCCGGATTCTACCAAAACAAAATTTGTAGATCTTCCTGCCTTCACGCCGCCGGTGGTTCGCCCCGACGATATCTTGAATGTAAATATCCAGACACTCGACCCACAGGCTAACCTTTTGCTCAATCAGGGCAATCTGCCCGTGCTTTCTGGTATCACCACAACTAACTCTGTCAATGCACAGCAGCAGGTAGTGTCAGGCTACTTAGTCAACCGGCAAGGCAGTATACACATGTCCTACATCGGCGATCTGCATGTGGCTGGCATGACGACAGAAGCAGTTCATGATACAGTAGTAGCGCGCATCTCCTATTATTTTAAAGACCCTATAGTGAATGTAAGATTTGCCAACTTCAAAATTACGGTTCTGGGCGAAGTAAAAACACCCGCCACTTTTTCGGTGCCTAACGAAAAGCCTACTATTCTCGATGCACTGGGCTATGCAGGCGATCTTACGATCTATGGCAAGCACAACAATGTGTTACTCATCCGCGAGAATGAAGGTAAAAAGGAAATGACCCGCCTGAACCTCGATAGCACTAAGGTGATTGACTCCAAATATTTTTATCTGCGTCCCAACGATGTTCTTTATGTAGAACCGACCGAATCGAGAGTAGAAAGCACCAATGCTTACCGCACGAGAGATATTGCGGTACTGGCGGCAGGTTTATCACTCATCACTGTTGTTGCAGCCCGTTTAATCAGATAGAAATCCATTTGGGCTTTATTTATAAAAAAATCTTCAATAAATTATACAATGCGCGAAAATCTTAACGGCACCCTTTCACCGCAACCTGAAAAGCAGGGTGATATTGATCTGAAATTTATTGTAGGCAAGGTGCTGGGAAACTGGTATTGGTTCGTTATCTCGGTGATCGTATGGATACTCATCGGCATACTGTTTATGATTGTATTTGCACCGAAGTGGAACATCAGTGCACAGGTGATTGTAAACGGCAACAACAGCAAAGTGCAGAGTGGGTTGTCCAGCGAAGCAGGCTTATTATCAGACCTTGACCTGTATTCCAAGCCTGGTAATGTAAACAATGAATTGCAGATTCTGCACAGCCGCACGCTCATCAACCAAACCATCCGTGACCTGCAGTTGAATGTGGGTTATTTTATAGAAAGAGGCATACTCTATCGCGAGACATATGACCAGTCGCCTTTCTACATCAAACTGCTAAATCTGTTGCCGATGCCGGCGATGAAAGAAGACCCGCAGAAGTATGACATGACGATTGACAAAGACGGTAAAGTACATTTTGAAGACGATAATACGGACAGCACGTTCACCGCTAACTATGGAGATACGCTCCGGTTCTATTACGGCACCTGGGTATTGCAGAAAAACCCTTTGGCAGTAGCCGACCCCCAAGCCAGCTACCGTCTAAAGATTGCATCGGTAGGCGCTACTTACGAAGACCTGTATGATAACATTGTAGCCTTGGTATATAGCACCGATGTTACCGCTATACAAATAACGATGGGCAGCAACGTGAAGAAAAAAGGTGAAGAAACGTTGCGCCATCTCCTGAATCTCTATGTTCAATCGGATATTGATAACAACAACCGTATTGCGGACAGTACAGTTAACTTTATCAATTCGCGGCTGGCGAACGTAACGGAAGATCTAAACCGCGTTGAGACCAACATTGAAAGCTTCAAGAAAAATAACAACATCGCCGATTTGGATGAACAGGGAAAAGCTTTCTTATCGAACAGTATAGAAACCAACCGGGCGCTTTCTGAGCAGCAGGTGCAGATACAGGTGATTAACGACCTTGTAGCTTATTTGCAGGATGACAAGAACAACCAGCGTGTAATGCCAACCACGGCACCCATCAAAGATCCGGCGTTTGTAAGCCTGCTGGAAAAATACAATGGTCTGCAACTGGATCGCCAGCAATTGTTGGTGAACAGCACTGAGAATAATCCTACGGTGAAAACGCTGGATGCGCAGGCTGCCCAACTGCGGCAAGACCTGATTCGCAACCTGCAGTCTTATGGACAAAGTCTTACTTTTAGTCAGAAAGATTTATCCCGCCAGACAAACGAAGTTGCTACTAACATCCGCAATGTGCCTACTCAGCAGAAAGTGTATCTTGAGTTTGAAAGAAAGCAGAACGTGCTGCAATCGTTATATACTTATCTCTTAACCACGCGCGAGCAAACAGAAGTATCGAAGTCCAGCATCTCGCCCATCCGCATTGTTGATGCACCGGAAGCCGATGAAATTCAATACTTCCCAGATCCGATTATTGTCTTCATCATTGCAATATTGATGGGCCTGATTACGCCATCGGTTACCTTATTTGTAAAGGAGCTCCTGAACACCAAGGTGATGGTGTCTGATGATATCGAAGCATTAACTGAAATACCGGTCGTAGCGCAGATTTCGCGCAGCAAAACAAAAGGCGACCTGGTGGTGAGCAAAGACATCCGTAGTGAAGTAGCCGAGCAGTTCAGGCTGCTGCGAACAAACCTGCAATATCTTTTGACTGGCGCTAACGAAAAAGTGATCTTAGTTACGTCTAGCATGGGTGGCGAAGGAAAAACATTTGTATCAGTCAACTTCGCTTCGGTACTGGCACTCGCCGGTAAACGAGTGTTGCTGGTAGAAATGGATTTGCGCAAACCAAAGCTGTCTGCTTCCCTTGGCTTGTCTAATGAAACCGGCGTTACCAATTATATTATCTCTGATGTTTCACTGCGCGATGTAATAAAACCATCGGGCATTCACGATAATTGCTGGGTGCTGAGCAGCGGCAATGTACCACCGAATCCATCAGAGCTAATCATTCACGAAAAGGTGGAAAAATTATTTGCAGAAGCAAGACAACAATTCGATTTTGTTGTGGTAGACACGCCGCCTGCCGGCTTGGTTACGGATGCCCAACTGATTTCTAAATTCAGCGATCTCACTTTATACGTCGTAAGGCAGAAGTTTACTTTCAAACGGCAGATAACTATGGCAGAAGAACTAGCTGCTAACAACCGTTTGAAAAAAGTGTATATCGTGTTGAATGATATGCGCAAATTGCCAGGTTACAACTACGGCTCCAGCAGCAAATACGAACGGGGCTATTACGATGCAAAGCGACCCTGGTATAAAAGAATCTTCGGCGGAAAGAAAGAAGCGGTATAAGAACTGGTGCGCTACAGCGCAATAATAAAAGCACAGGAAGAATGCGTGTACAAAGCGTATTCTTCCTGTGTTGTAACATACCGTCTCCTTGCCCATTACAAGACAGAAACGATGTAAACAGAATTCATGCAGGGAAAGCGTACCGTGATATATGTGATGTCGGATGTAAGGTCGGGCTCAACGTTGCTCGAAAACATTCTTTCCAAATCGGACGAAACGGTTTCGGTAGGAGAGATGGCCTTGCTGAAGAATCATATCCTGCGAACCGGCCCCGGCGTACGCTGGAACTGGAATTGCTCCTGCGGATTGCCGCCGCTGGAATGCCCGTTCTGGAGTGTTGTGTTGCAGGGTATATCCGTTTCAGACCCACACTTTAATACTGCAGTACAGTGGAATTACCGTTCCAAAAAAATGTTTGCGGGAAGCATTTTCTCTTCTTTTATCAGAAAGAAACTTGCGCAGCTAAATCAAAAACAAATTAACCAGGATACGGTAACTACCAACAACCAGATTTACCGAAACATTTTTAAAAAGACCGGCAAAGAGTTCATTGTAGATTCTTCCAAAGACCCGGTACAGGCTTATCTTACATATGTGAACAAGCCTGAAGATTTTGATGTAAAAATTATAAATCTGAGGCGTGATCTGCGTGCCATTGCCGCCTCAAAAAGCAAATGGAGCGTGGCAAACAACCGGAAGCAAAAGCCGCTGCGCAAATGGCTCACCAACTCATTGTTTTACAAAAAAATATGCGCGGCAGTAGTGCAGTCGACGCAGTCGCAGGATGTGGTTTCTATCTCTTACGAAGACTTGGCTACCCACACGCAGCAACAGTTAGATGCTGTTATAAATGTGTGTGGGCTTAAGCCTTATAAAGCGCCGGAATACATGGTAGTGGAAGACGATCACACCATTGCCGGCACACCACAACGTTTCACCAAACGGCCCATTGCGTACGATGGTTCGTGGGAGGCGGTGTATAAACAAAAACCATTGCTGTCTTTCCTTGGAAAAATAATGAACCGCGTATAGCATGATTAACAAACAAAAGCTGGTAAAATCGGGGTTGTGGCAGTTGATGAATACGGCTGTCATCTTCATATCCCAGCTCGGCTATTATGCGGTGATGGCGCGCATCATTCATAATGCGAAAGAAGCGTTTGGTATTCTTGCCCTGCTGAATGCCTGCATGAACTTTGGCAATGTGGTGGCCGAAGCCGGTATGGGCGATGCCCTGCTGCAACGCAAAGTGGTAGAGCCGGGGCATAAGAATGCGGCATTGTATTACAGTATTGCAACGGCAGTTTTCTTTTATATTATCCTCTTCTTTGCAGCACCTTCCATAGCACACTTTTTCAAGGAGCCGCAACTCATTTTTGGGTTAAGGATGATTGGTCTCAGCTTTATCCTTTACTCGCTTGGCTCGCCTTCTATCAACTTGCTGCAAAAAGAATTTCAGTTTAAAAAAATATTTTTCAGCGATAGTTTGAGCCTGCTTGCGTCTAATGTATTCGGCATCTATCTCGCCTGGAAAGGCTTTGGTGTAATGTCGCTGGTGTATTCCACATTGTTTTACAACACTGCCAAGCTCATTATGCTTTGGGTGATGGAGCCTTTGCCTTTAAAGATGGGCGCTACGTTGCGTCACTGGAAAGACCTGTTCAATTATGGCATCATCCTCACGCTCATCCGCATCACCAACTATGTAAATACGTCAGGCATCAACTTCCTCATCGGCAAGCTCGTGCCCATCCAGATGCTGGGTATTTTCGAGAGATCTTCCCGCACGGTAAATCTCCCTGGCAGGTACATTGGCGATATTGTTCAGAAAATTTCGCTGCCCGCCATGGTGAAAATAGACAGCGATGATGCGCTGTTTGTGATGTATTATAAGACGCTGTCGTTATTGCACTCCATACTGGTTCCTATTTCAGTTTTCTTTGCTGTGTTCAGCAAGCCGCTGGTGTTTATTTTATTAGGGCCAAGATGGATAGATGCCGTAATGCCCATCCACTTTATGTTTCTTGCGTTGCCCTTCCAGATAGAGGCGCGACTGGCAGATGGTGTGATGCGCGTAAAAGGCTTGCTGACAAACAATTTAAGGCGGAAGATACTAGCTATGTGCATTGTGTTTGCTTGCATCTATGTAGGCTACGAGATAGGTAAGAACTATTCATCGGCATACCGGAATGCCACAATCACAGGCATTGCTATCGGGCTGTTGTTCGCTTCCATCGTCAATTATTATATCATGATTATTACGCTGCGAAACCGCGTGTTTCCAAACGATTGGAAGAAGTTGTTGCTGCGTCCTTTTTTCAACGGCGTGCCGCTTACGCTGTATTTGGTTATTCCTTCTTTTCTCATGTATTCTTTCTTCCTGTATAGCATACAACATTTCATTACACAAGATCTTATTATACACAATGCAGAAGTATTTTCGTTCTTACTAACAGCGGGTATTGTTGGCGCCTTTCTTTCTTATGCCTTCTTTAAAAAGCCAAAGCTGCTGGGTAAAGATTTTGCGCCGATACAGGTGATACTAAAAGAGATAATGAATAAGAAAGGTAAACGAAAGAACCGCAGGCTGGAAGAGCCTGAAGTGGAAACTTCGCCGGTTGAATAAAAAGATAAATCAGGACGAAAGAATTTAATTCAAAAATTATAGCACTTCATTGTTATGTTCAGCTATCTTAAAATACCGATCAGAATTTTTAATTCGCTGCTCATGCTGGCAGCTCTGGCTATCTCTCTTTACGAGAGCGATTCTACTTACATTCTTATCGTTTTACTGCCGATCGTTATTCTCGACAGAGCCTTCCTGGTTCCACTGTTGTTTACCATTCCTGTAGTGGAAGGTGTATATGCTACTGATACCACTTCCTCCAACTCGGAAACCCTTGCCATCGCTATGCTGGTGCCAATCTTAGCTTACGACCTTATCAAGCAAAATAAAAAGATGGTTCCTTTTAAGGTAACGGCGCTGTTCATCATTTTTGCCATCATGGCTTTTGTCGGTTTAATTGTGTATAAACGGCATCCTGAAATCAGTAAGGATTTGGCAATACCGGCACACGTTGCCTACATACCGGTACTAGGAAAAGTGCTGGCAAAAATGTTGAAAATTGCCTTCTTCTGGGTGTATGTAAAACTGCTGATTAATTACGGCAAAGACTATATCTACCGGGCGTTAAACCTCTTCCGGGCCTTAGCCCCTTACATCATCCTCACCATTGCCGGCTATACGCTGGCTTTCGGTCAGGTGGGTACCCAGTTCGGCGGTGTAATACATTTTGGTACGGCTTCGCACGGCGATTTTACGGCTTCGCTCGATGCTTTGTGCGTGTTTCTCTATCTCGCTTTGTTTGAGCGCAGCCATCGTTATTTCGAAAAATTCATGGCTCTGGTAGCTATCGGCGCTTTGCTATACCTCATTATGCAAATGGGCTCGCGTAACGGCTTATTGAGCTTTGGTTTTGTAACAGTGCTGGGTGTGTTTCTCGTAATGCGAAACCGGAGCTGGACCTTCCAGCTGCTGATTGTTACCGGTGCTTTCGTTGCAGGGGTCACTGCGCTTTATTTCTTCCAGGATTCGCCTACCATTCAGCGCGCTGTTTATGAAATGACGGTAGAAAGTGGTGGTGAGCGCGTAGACTACTGGGCTGCCGGCGGACAAGCCATAAAAGACGCGCCGATACTAGGGCAGGGCGGCGACGAAACGGCTTCTCTATATTCTGTAGGTAAATGGTCGCCCAACGTAGAAGACCACGTGATGCACAATACTTTTTTAGAAATTGCAGTGGAATATGGACTGCTTGGACTTGTCTTTTACCTGATTTTTGTTTATACCATCCTGCGATGGGGCTATATACAAATGACGTATGCCATTAAAACCAACGACCTGATATTAGGAACGCCTTTTATTGCTTATGCAGTTTCTATCATGGCGGGCATGTTCATCAGCCGCGTGTGGGATACAACGCTGTGGTATTATCTCGGGATCATCTTCGCCATTGGTATTTTATGGATAGAGCCGATGAAAGTAAAGAACAAATATTTTGTAAGAGGAAAGCCTAAGTTTTCTTCCCGATACGCAACAGCTTAATAAAGAAACGCTGTCAGGGGTTAACATCCTGGCAGCGTTTTCCTTTAGCAGCGCTGTAAATTTCGATACTGTTCTGTTTTCTGCTTACTTATAAATCGCTACCTCAAACAAACCGGCATTATCCTTCACAGCCCGATACATGCCTTCGCTGTTAAACACCAAAGCAGCATTGCCTTTGGCATCTACTCCTATCATGCCGCCTTCACCATTCAGCTTCACCAGCTTTTCATTCACCACCACATCCATCGCTTCCTGCAGCGATAAACCTTTGTACTCCATCAGGCAGCTTACATCGTAGGCCGCTACGCTGCGGATGAACATTTCGCCATGCCCGGTGCAACTAATTGCGCACGTAGCATTGTTGGCATACGTGCCGCAGCCAATCAACGGGCTATCACCAATGCGTCCATATTTTTTATTCGTCATGCCACCGGTGCTGGTAGCAGCAGCAATATTGCCGTTGGCATCGCAGGCTACGGCGCCTACCGTTCCAAATTTTTTATCGCGCATCAGTTCTTCTAAATGCTGGTGTGTATGGTCTAACGAGTAATTATCCGAGTCGCGGATGGCTTTCCACTGATCGTACCGGAACTGAGAAAAAAAGTATTCGTCTGCTTCCAGTTTAATGCCTTGTTTAATGGCAAAATCGTTAGCACCTTTTCCGCTTAAGAATACATGATTACTGCGCTGCATCACTTCTGCAGCCAACTCTATAGGATTGCGAACACTGCGAACACCGGCCACAGCGCCGGCTTCAAGTGTGCTGCCATCCATGATGGCAGCATCCATTTCCTGCACACCTTTTTTGGTAAATACCGATCCTCTGCCGGCATTGAACAACACATTGTCTTCTAAAATCACAATCGCTGCTTTCACGGCATTTATAGCCAAGCCATCTTCTTCCAGCACCGCAAAGCCTGCATTCAGCGCAGCTTCCAGCCCTTGCAGGTAAGCTTGTTCCAGTTGCGGCGTCATATCTTGTTTCAATATCGTTCCGGCGCCGCCGTGTATGGCAATGGTGTATGTGCTCATGGCTCTATAGAATGAGTTATAAATAATCTGTGTAAAGCAACCGTTTTTCAGTAAAAAGCAACTGCATTTTGCCAAAAAGCTTATACTTTTTATTGAAAAACAATTGCCTTTTGATTAAAAGCTTAAGCTTTTTAACGAAGAGTAACTGCCTTTGGGTAAGAAGCTTATGCTTTTTGTTGAAAAGTAGTTGCTTTTAATCAGGAAGCTTCTCTGTTTTAAGAATCAACTTCTTTACTGGCATAGCAACACCCGGCATTCGTCTAACAGAATTTGTTTATTAATGGCTATCGTGCCTACACCTTCACACACAATACCGCCCGCCACATTCGCTATCTCTGCGGCCAAAGTAATGTCTTTGGTAATGGCATATACCAGCGATACTACAGCAATGACTGTATCTCCGGCGCCGCTTACATCAGCAATGTTGCGGATATGTGTCGGGATGATTTTAGCATAGCTGCCTTTTTGAAAAAACAATCCGTGTTCCGATAGCGTAATTAATGAAATGCGATGCTGCAACTGCTCGTGCAATTGATGATGAATATCGCGCAGATTGTCTTCCGTAACCTTTGTAGTTAACAGGTTCAGACCTTCTCTTACTTCTTTTAAATTAGGTTTGAAAACAGTAACTTCTTTGTATGAAAAAAAGTTTTTCCTTTTCGGATCAACGGTGGTAATGATTCCGTGTTCTTTGCACACCTCAATCACAGACCGGATAAGGCTTTCGGACAATGTACCTTTATTGTAATCCTCAAAAATAACCACCGCTGGCTGATACCGTTTTGCAAAGCCGGTAAAGTTGTTCAGCAGCTTCTCTTCATCTTCCTTCGAAACATCATGTATTACTTCCGAATCGAGCCGCAACATTTGCTGGTTGCGTCCGATGATGCGGATTTTATTGGTGGTAATTCTATCGCTGCTGCGCAAAATATACTTCGTATCAATATGCTCATCCTGCAACAAATTCAGCAAAGTCTCCGCCTCCTCATCTTCGCCCACCACACTGAACAATGTAGTTTCTGCACCCAGAGAAACTGTGTTGAGCGCTACATTTCCTGCTCCGCCAATGCGATGCTCTTTTTTATGTAACGCCACCACCGGCACCGGACCCTCTGGTGATATGCGATCTACGCTTCCCCACCAGTAAGTGTCCAACATCACATCGCCAATCACGGCAACACGAAGGGTTGACAGGTCGGAAAACAATTGTTCAAAATCGGCTAATGGTGTGATTGTTTCATTCATAAAGAGTAGCTACAAGTTGTAAGCTGCGAGCCTTCATTTTATTAATGGAATAAAGAAGTTAGTTGCTTATTGTTATAAAACACGTGTTTACTGTTCACCCGCTGCTCAAATCTATTTACTTAAATGCATACTCCGCTCTTTATACAGCGTGCGGAAATAAGGATCGCGCAGGTCTTTAATGAAGCGGATGGCTTCACCGGTGCTCTTCATCTCCGGACCTAATTCCTTGTTTACATTCGGAAATTTATTGAAAGAAAATACAGGCTCTTTAATAGCGAAGCCTTCGAGTTTTTTCTCCATCGTAAAGTCTTTTAGCTTCGCTGCACCAAGCATTACTTTAGTTGCGATGTTCAGGTAAGGAATCTGATAAGCCTTTGCAATAAAAGGTGTAGTGCGGCTGGCTCTGGGGTTGGCTTCTATCACAAACACATTTCCGTTTTTAATAGCAAATTGTATGTTGATGAGACCGCAGATGTTCAGCGCTCTGGCAATCTTTTCTGCATAGTATTCCATGGTAGTAATCACCAGCGGCGTAAGGTTAAAAGCCGGCAGGACTGCGTTGCTGTCGCCGCTGTGAATCCCGGCCGGCTCTATATGCTCCATCACGCCCATCACATGAAAAGTTTCGCCATCAAAAATGCCATCTATCTCAGCTTCCTGGCAGCGGTCGAGGAAGTGATCAATCAATATTTTGTTGTTAGGTATATGCTTCAGCAAACTCACCACGGCTTTTTCTACTTCATCGTCATTAATCACAATTCTCATGCGCTGCCCGCCCAACACATAGCTGGGGCGCACCAGCACCGGGTAGCCCACTTTATTTGCTACTTCAATGGCTTCATCGGCTGTGTAAGCGGTGCCATATTCCGGGTAAGGAATATCTAATTCTTTCAGCATGTCGCTAAAGCGCCCGCGGTCTTCGGCAATATCCATGTTATCGAAAGAAGTGCCGATGATGCGGATGCCTTTTTCATGTAGGCGCCTGGCGAGTTTTAGCGCTGTTTGTCCGCCCAACTGCACAATCACACCTTCGGGTTGTTCCAGTTCGATGATCTCCCACAAATGCTCCCAATATACCGGTTCGAAATAGAGCTTGTCTGCCATGTCGAAGTCGGTAGATACTGTTTCGGGGTTGCAGTTAATCATGATGGCTTCGTAGCCGCACTCTTTAATAGCGAGCAGCCCATGCACACAGCAGTAATCGAATTCGATGCCCTGACCGATGCGGTTGGGGCCACTGCCTAAAACGATGATTTTTTTTCTTTGAGAAGGGATGGATTCGTTGAAAGAAATGGTTTGATTCATGGTGCAAAATTGCGCAAAAGTAAGGCTTACTTTGGTACTGATGCAATGGAAGAAACGCCTCTTCTTTCTTATTAACATTCTACAGGTACGCGGTTTATTTTTATTGCTTAATTGTAACAAATTGAATAACCGGAATAGGTGGTATTCCAAAACCATGTATCTTACCTTCCTTATCCGGAAACGCTTGCTTTGGAACTATCATCAAGGATTATACTGCTTCTAGGCTGTATGCTGGTCGCTTTCAGGCTACAGGCGCAAGACTCTGATACGCCTGCGGCCAAGCACATTACTTATGTTCCCTTCACCATGCTTACCGGCGGCGTTATTATCATCCATGCCACTTTAGACAATTATCCCGATACGCTCAACTTTGTGCTCGACACTGGCAGCGGGGGCATCTCTCTCGACTCTGCCACCTGCGATTATCTACATATAAGAAGAGAAAAAAGCAACGTGATGATTAAAGGCATAGCAGGCGTGAGAGCTGTGGAATATGCTTACAACCATAGGCTGAACCTGAAAGGCGTTTCTGCCGACAACCTCGATTTTCATATCAATGATTACGACATACTCACCAGTGTTTACGGCATTAAGATAGATGGCATTATTGGATATACTTTTTTGCGGCGGTATCTTGTTGTCATCAATTATGAAAAATACCGGCTCGAAATTTTATCGCAGGGAGCCTACAAGTATCCGCGCGGCGGGCACACCTTGCATCCCCGGTTCAGCACATTACCAGTGCAGCCTGTGAGCATAAAGGAACAGCAAAAACTAATCAGCAATTTTTATTTCGATACGGGCGCCGGCTTATGCTTCCTTCTGTCGGAGCAGTTTGCAAAAGATAGTATGGTTTTTAATGACCGGAAAAAAAGCTATCCCACACTGGCGCAGGGGTTGGGCGGCAAGGCAGAAATGAATATTACCACACTGAAGGAAGTAAAGATCGGTCCTTACCGGTTTCGGAATGTGCCTGCTTATATTTTCAACGATCCTTACAATGCCACCTCTTATCCGCAAGTGAGCGGGTTAATTGGCAACGACCTGATGCGCCGCTTCACGGTGATATTGAACTACGCAAAAAGAGAAATCTATATAAAACCCAACAGCTTCTATCGCGATTCATTCGATTATTCCTACACAGGCTTAGGCATCTATATGGTGGATAAAAAAATAACAGTGCTGGACATCATGAAAAATTCGCCCGCAGAAAAAGCTGGCCTGCACATAGGCGATGTGATTGTAGGCGTAAATAAGGATTTTACCAATAATATACAGGCTTACAAAACAGCGTTGCAATCTGCCAAGACCACACAGAACCTGCTGGTGATGCGCGAAGGCGAAGGCGTTTTCACCATCCTTCTTAAAGTGCGAAGTATTTTTTAAAAGCGTTTACCAGGCTCCTGTTTAATAAGCCTTATTCATTTACATTGCAGTTTTTATTCGCCAAAATGAATTACGGCAACATGCCTTCCATTACACAAGTAAAAGATCGTTCTTCTGCTCATCATACGTTGTCATCTCCTGCCAAAGAAGTGAATGAATTGATCGCTTCCGGCGCGCTGTCAGTTGCGTTGCCCGGCAAGCTTTTTTCTTTCGATAAAAAGGACACGCCGCAACTCTTGCAGTGGCTTAAATCTATTGGCAGAAAAGATTTGAGCTTGGGCAGGATCTACGAAGGTCACATCAACGCACTGCTGCTCATTCATCGTTTTGGTTCGGAAGAACAAAAAGAAAAATGGTTTACCGACGCACAAAACGGATGTCTTTTCGGCGTATGGAACACAGGTAATGATCAGCCGCTTGCTATTCACCTTCAAAATACACAGCAGTTTTTATTATCAGGCAAAAAAACATTTGCCTCCGGCGCGGGCCTGGTACAGCGTGCCTTAGTAACCGGCAATATTCAAGGTGAAGGAAAAGAAGGCTGGCAGATGTGTATCATAAACGGAAATGAGCTTTCTGACGATGCTATTGATTACGATTCCTGGCACCCGATGGGTATGAAGAATTCTATCAGTTACACGGTAGATTTAACGGGCTATACCGGTGCTGCTTCCGATTTGGTGGGCAATAAAGACAACTATTATCAACAGCCCTACTTCAGTGCCGGTTCCATCCGGTTTTGTGCGGTGCAATTAGGTGGCGCGGAAGCTATATTTAACTATAGCATTGATTATTTAAAAAGCCTTCGCCGCACCGATGATCCTTTTCAGCAGGCACGAATTGCACAGATGGCGACCGAACTGGCAACCGGCGATCTATGGATACAACAGGCAGGAATCTATTGGGATGAATGGAGCGAAGAAGCAGCACAAAAAGATAAGCTCATCGCCTTTGCAAACATGACGCGAACAGCCATTGAAGGCATTTGCCTTACCGTAACCGAACTAGCATCCAAATGCGTGGGCGCAAGAGGTTTAGGGGAGGCATTTGGCATCGGACAAAAAATAAGAGACCTGCAGTTTTATCTTCGCCAGCCTGCACCGGATGCGGCTTTAACTGATGTGGCAAAATATGTGATACAATCAGAACAAAATATAGAAGCGCTGTGGCATGAAGACAATGGAATGGAAGGATAAAGCAATCGAACTAAAGCCCGGGTCTTTTGATTCGGTTTCCACTTGTCTTGTATTGGCGCCACATCCCGATGATGAATCGTTAGGCTGCGGTGGATTAATTGCCCTGTTGAAAGAGAAGGGTAAAGAAGTGTTTGTTTTGTTTATCACCGATGGCAGTTTATCGCATCCCAATTCAAAACAGTATCCGGCAGAAAGACTAGCCGCGTTGCGCAAAGAAGAAGCGATACGGGCTTTGGATGTGTTGGGGGTTCCGCACGGTCACGTTTTCTTTCTGAATAAAAAGGATGGTGCTTTGCCGGCAAAAGGCGAACCTTATTTTGAACGGAACTGCAACCAGCTTCATTTGCTCATCAGGCTGCTTCACCCCGATCTAATATTAATGCCTTACCAGAAAGACCCGCACCGCGACCATCGCGCGACGGGGGAGATGATGGCCGAGGCAACGCAAAAAAATCATACTTCGTTCCGCGTGCTTCAATACGTGATCTGGCTGCACGAGCGGGGAGAGCGGGAGGACATGCCTGATGACAACGTCTTGCGATATGTAGATATCACTTCTTATCAATCTTTGAAGCAAGAAGCGATAGAGCAACATCTTTCGCAAACCACACGATTGATTGATGATGATCCGGAAGGCTTTATTTTATCGCCGGAAGTACTGGCTCACTTCAACACACACAAAGAATATTATATAGAACAACCTCTATGAAACACACATTGCCGCCCGATTATTTTGCCGGTGTTTATCGCAATAATGAAGACCCGTGGAGCTTTGAAACCAGCCCTTACGAAAAGGCAAAATATGAAGCCACAATCACTGCTCTGCCCAAAACACATTACAACAATGCGTTAGAAATTGGTTGTTCTATCGGCGTGCTTACAGCTATGCTGGCACCGCTTTGCAGCCATTTGTTATCCACTGATATCAATGAAACACCATTGCAAAAAGCAAGACAGCGGTTGCAGGATTCTCCTTGGGTAACCTTTCAGCAGGCAGCGATACCCGGTGATTATCCAAACGGATCATTTGACCTTGTTATGATGAGTGAAGTAGGCTATTACTTATCGCTGGACGACCTAAAAAAAGCGAAGGAAAAAATCATTAACAGTTTAGAGAAAGACGGCGATCTCATGCTCGTGCACTGGCTGCCTTTTGTGCCAGATTATCCGCTCTCCGGCGATGAAGTGCACGAACTTTTTTTAGTACCGGATGTGCGGTTGAAGTTAATAAACAGCAAGCGGGAAGAGAAGTACAGGATGGATGTTTTAAGGAGAGTATAAAAGAGCTTAATACCTGAAGCAAAGATTGCTATCCGGCATATGTCGGATCCTTCCCCTAAAGAAGATAATCATCCTTCACACTAATATTTCAAACATCCTCTTAACTCGCCAATGGCTTTATCAATCGAAATCAACTGCTGTTGCTGTCGCCAGGCTCCGCTATAAAGCTGCTGCTCCACCTTTTCCCAAAGCGCCCCGAAATAAACCGATAAGTCCATTTCTTTCTGCAGCCATTTGGGCGAAACGCCAATGTTTACCGCCAGCGATGTGATGTGCCGGTTTAACGGATTTCTCATCTTCCTGGCTTGCCAGCAACTGCGCAACTGTTGGCGCATTCTCCATTTTTCCATCAGGGTTTTTGCCGATTCAACATGCGGAACAATATTCTCTTTCTTTAAATCACCCAGGTGCTTTAAATGCACGGATAAGCCCGCCGCCACGCGACCCGTTAAGCGAGATGAAGTATACACCTTCACCTTCTGCGACCGCTTGATCCTCGCATCCACCCGCAGCAGCGCACGGCTAAATGCCTCATCTTCAAGAAACGGAATAACGGGTAATCTTCCCGCCCGGTGGTAAGCCGAACAGCGAACCGCAAGGCTTGCTCCGAAGCATTGAAAATGGCAGTTATTCGGGTCGTCATGCAGGGGATCAACCAGTGCTTCCAGCCTTGCCGAAAGACACCGGTAAGTGATGTCCTGTAAGTAATATAGCTTGCAGTCATTCGCCACATTGCGGGCTAAAATGCGTCCACCCACGGCATCGCAGCCGCTGCTCATTTCGCGCAGCGTATGGGCTATCCATTGTGCATCCACCTCGGTGTCGGCATCGGTAGAAAGAATGATTCCATCATGCCCGTTTTGTACATGCCGGCGAAATGCTTCATCCATCAGCATACGTCGAACGGTACCAATATGGGCTCTTTCTTTATCCAACTCAATAACAGCAATGTGCAGCAGAAACTGCGGATGTTTTTGCTGGTAACCCAACGCCACTTCATAGGTATCATCAGCGCAATTATTGGCAAGCAGCAATACTTCAAACAGTGGATACGGCAGCTGGTTGCCATTCTCATCCTGTTGCAGGCGCAGCGCATCTAAAGTGGTGCAAATATGGTGTGCTTCATCTTTTGCAGGAACAATAACAGAAGCCAGCAATTGTGGATGCGGCGCTTGCGGAAACAAGAGCAGCGGTCTGTATGGATTGTGTACTGTTGTTTGCCGTTGATACCGCCGGTTCTTTTGTAAAATAACGTTCAGCCGTTCGGTTGCTTTTGCACTAAGCGCGTTACTGTTTCTCATTTTGTTGCAAGTGAAGACAAGTGGTGGTATTAATTGTTTAAGATAAACTTATTATGAAAAGAAGTGGTAGAAAACAGGGTGCAAAATACGACGGGTTACATATGCATTCTGGTTATATTTTTGCGGCGGTACATCCTCTTTCTTTTCCGGTAATGAAAGCTTTTGTTTCGCTGTTTTTAGTTTCTCTTTTTCTGGTGCAAACATTCAGTTCGTTTGTGCTCGATGGCACGTATTGGTTCAACCGCGCTTATGTATCTCAAAACCTTTGCATTAACAGAGGTAAGCCTTTCCTGCATTGCGGAGGCAAATGTTTTTTATCAAAACAAATCGGGAAAGAAAACAGGAGCGATGCTTCTGCCAATGGTAAAAAAGAGCGGGAACAAACGGCTTATTTCTTTCCTGCTTATCCTTCCACAACAGGTGCCCTTCCTCCTGCTCAACGCTCATTTCCCGATGTTGTAAATACAGGTTTGCTTCCCGCGCATGGCTCTACTTTGTTACGCCCGCCCGGCTCTTTTTCAGCCTGATCATCTCTCTTCTTTTTTCTGGTAAAGGCAACCCTTGCCGGTTAGCCTGTGTATTTATGTAAACAAACATCTGTATGAAAAAACTTCTTTTATTATTGATATCGTTTTGTCTGTTCTCAGCCTCTTTTGCCTGCCCCATCTGCGGCTGCGGGGTAGGCGGTTTTTATATGGGTCTGTTACCCAATTTCAAAAAAGGTTTTGTAGGCGTGCGCTATCAATACTCGCACTATGATACACACCTCACCGATGAGCCGGACCAGTTTTCAAACGATTACTATCACACCTCTGAAGTATGGGGTGGCGTTACGCTCGGCACCAAGTGGCAGGTGCTGGGGTTTGTACCATATCATTTCAATAAACAATATACCGATGATGGTGTGGTAACGCGCAACGGTTTGGGCGATATTACACTGCTGGCCAACTATAAGCTTTGGAACAGCACCAAAGTTACCGGTGGCGGAAAAGTGCTGAAGCAGGAAGTGTGGGCAGGCGCGGGCGTAAAACTACCTACCGGCACTTATAGCGTCAACCTCTCCGATCCTGAGACTGAACTGGGAGATGTAAACAGCCAGATGGGAACCGGCAGCACCGATCTTATTGCTAACGCGATGTATAACCTGCACGTAGGCAAGTGGGGCGTAAATACAACGGCAAATTATAAAGTGAATACCTCCAACAACAGCCATTTTAAATATGGCGACCGCTTCAGTGCTAACAGTTTTGTGTATTATACGACAAGCCTCAAAAATGCGTTTCTCTCGCCCAATGCCGGCGTTTTGTTTGAAAATGCAACTGCTAATCATTTGAACGAGAAAGCTGTGGAAGACACCGGCGGCTATGTAACGCTTGCTTCTGCCGGTGCCGAATTAAACATAGGCAAACTCATCATCGGCAGCAGCCTGCAGTTGCCATTCGCTCAAGATTTTGCCCACGGACAAACAGAGGCAAAAGCCAGGTGCCTGGTGCATGTTACACTCTCGCTGTAGCTGGCATTTATACTTTCACTACCTGTGGCGCAGAGCCGGAATTAAACTCCGGCTTTGTGCCGGGTGGTATTAGCCTATGATTATCTTCCCCATACATCTGCCCAAACCCTTGCATTTCCAATCTTATCATGTCCTGTTTAGCATTACCCTTGCTCAACGGAATTTTATACTTGTATTTTGTAGAAGTGTTTTTGATTTACCCTGAGTTTTATTTGAGTCCCTGATCATCAAACTAAGCCTTCCGAACACCAAACTAAGGGATAAGAACGCTAAACTAAGTGATGAGAACGCAATACTTGATGATCCAGGCGCAATATGTGATGATCTTGCCTCTTCACTTAAGCCTCCTTGCTTTGTTTTTTTATTCTATTACCCGCAAACCAAATTTTTACCCCGCTATTGTCATCCTTAAGTTTTGTAAACATCTCATTGCCCTGCGTATTATTTTTACAGTATGAACAAAACCGCCGTTGCTCTTTGTTTTAGCTGCCTGCTAAGGCTCGCATCTAATCCCGCTGCTGCGCAAACCAACAAGGCTTCGCACCAGGATTCCTCCGGCAATCCTATTTTCCCTGGCTGGTATGCCGATCCCGAAGGTATTATTTACGGCAATCAATATTGGGTATTCCCTACCTATTCTGCACCCTACGAAGAGCAGACTTTTATAGACGCTTTCTCTTCACCCGATTTAGTCCATTGGACAAAACACCACGATGTGGTTGACACTGCTTCTGTAAAATGGGCAAAGAAAGCAATGTGGGCGCCTGCCGTGCTGGAAAAGGGAGGCAAATACTTCATTTTTTTCGGTGCCAACGACAAGCACGAAGGAGAAGAGGGCGGCATTGGCGTTGCGATGGCAGATAAGCCTGAAGGTCCGTATAAAGATTTGCTTGGCAAGCCCTTAATCACTGATATTGTAAACGGTGCGCAGCCGATAGACCAGTTTGTATTTCACGATAAAGACGGAAGTTATTATATGATCTACGGCGGATGGGGGCATTGCAACATCGTAAAGTTAAAGTCTGATTTTACCGGTATTGAACCCTTGCCCGACGGAACGAAGTACAAAGAAATTACACCCCAGGGTTATGTAGAAGGACCGTATATGTTCTTGAAAAACAATAAATACTATTTTATGTGGAGCGAAGGTGGCTGGACCGGACCCAATTATAAAGTCGCATACGCCATAGGAGATTCGCCCTTTGGTCCATTTAAAAGAATTGCTACTGTACTGCAGTCAGACCCGAAGGTGGCTACGGGTGCGGGGCATCATTCTGTTATTCACGATGCGAAAGGTAATAAGTATTATATTGTTTATCATCGCCGCCCGCTGGGCGAAACCGACGGTAACCACCGCGCAACCTGCATAAACGAAATGCACTTTACCAAAGACGGTTATATCCAGCCGGTCTCCATCACCTTTAGCGGCGTAGCAGCGCACAAGGTAGGAGAGAGGTAAAAGCACTACTGGTGCTGTTTGATGATACCATTTAGTGCGTTGGCAGGCACCACACCACTTTTACGCCACTTCATTTGTCCGCCTTTAAATAGAATTAGTGTCGGCACACCCTGAATCTGGTAGGCGCTTGCTGCCTGGGGATTTTTGTCTATGTCAATCTTAATAATGGTTACTGCATCACCGAACGAATCTTTTACCTGTTTTAAGATCGGAGCCATTGTTTTACAAGGTCCACACCACTCGGCAAAGAAGTCTACCAGCACCGGCTTGTCTTGTTGTATCACCTGTTGAAAATTACTCATGGTTCTTTCCTTTATAGCTGTTGATGTTACTTAAAAAATCGTGCTAAGGTGTTGTGGCAGTTCTTAAAAATACCGGTCCACACTTACCCCTATCGTAAAAAGTAAATTCTGCCTATTGGTGCGGTTAATGCGGTTGTAAGAAAAAGCAGATGTAACGTTTAGCCACTTACTGATTTTTACAGAGACATCGTTATTAAAGTTCAAGATGTAATCGTGAATGGAAAGAATAGAAGGCTGCACAAAATTGGTTCCGTTAAAGGCAATAATGTTGTTGATAATAAACCGGTACTTCAGCCGGAACGAATTGCGCACCGTGCGATACACCTCTTTGTTTCCATCCGCATCCAACTGGTTATTGGCTTCGTATAAAAAACCATCACTGATACTAAGACGTGTTTTGGGCGAATCGAGAATATAAAAGCCAATGCCGCCGCCACCTTGCACTTTATAGTCAATCTTCAGCGAATAACTGGTTTGATAGGTGAGCAAACCCCACTCATACATCACTTGTTTTCCCTTACCAAAATCGAGGTTGGCAGTAGTAGAAAAATCGTTGTTGACGAGTTGTTTATTTTGTAGCCCATATACATAACCAGCAGACAGGTCGAGCGCTGTCTTTTTCCGGTTAATATTAAATTGAATGCCATTACTAAAGGTAAAAGAATGTGCATCGTCGGTTCTGTTAAGCGTGCCGGTGCCAAGGAAGCGGAAGCGATAATGCGTACTATCATTAAACTGTGCCGAAACCTGCACAAACAAGAACAGGCATAAGCCGATGGTTATGGTTTTTAGCATGTGCAAATTTGGTATAAAATGGATGGAAAAGAAAAGCGGTTTGATGTAGCTATACAAAACACCCATCGCAAAAGCACCGTATCTTTCGCGCTAAACCACACTTATGAAGAGAAGTAATGAACGGCTGTTGTTATTTCTTATCGTGCTGCGCATCATCATCCCTTATCTGTTGCAAAGCCCGCAATACGAGCCGCACCGCGATGAATTTTTATATCTCGCCGAAGGCAACCATTTAGCCGCCGGCTTCATGGAAGTGCCGCCGCTACTCAGTTGGTTTGCCTGGCTTACACATTTGTTTGGCGATGGCATGTTTTGGATAAAGCTATGGCCTTCACTCTTTGGCGCTGCCACTCTGTATGTAATGGGGAGGTTGGTAATTTTATTAGGCGGGCAGCGGTTTGCGCTCTGGCTGTTGTTCCTGTCTTTTTTGCTCAGCGTATATCTCAGACTGTTCTTTTTATTCCAGCCCAATCCACCCGAAGTCTTCTTCTGGACGATGATCGTTTTCAGCCTCATCCGCTATACACAAACGAATGAGAACAAATGGCTCTACGTCTTTGGTGTTTGCGCAGGCTTTGGTATGCTAAGTAAATATTCAGTGGTGTTTTATGCTGTAAGTGTACTCGCCGGCGTGTTGCTAACGCCGCATCGAAAACTGTTTGTCAACAAGCATTTCTGGCTTGCCTGCGGTGTGGGTTTCGTTATCTTTCTTCCCAACCTCTTATGGCAGTACCAACACCAATTCCCTGTTATGCACCACATGAAGGAACTCAAAGAAACCCAATTACGATATGTGAAACCCTCCGATTTTCTGAAAGACCAGGTTATGATGTTGTTGCCTTGCTGCTTTGTATGGTTTTGCGGTTTGTACAATGTTCTTTTTTCGCAGGGCGAAAAGCCATTCCGCTTTGTTGGCTATGCTTATATTTTCGTTATCCTTATCCTCCTTGCAGGACATGGAAAAAACTATTATTCCCTTGGTGCTTATCCTGTTCTGTTTGCGTTTGGCGCTTATCATTTAGAGAAGTTTACAATGATAAAGAGAAAGGCTTTGCGGTATGCATTTGTAGCCGTAATGATAGTGCTTGGGCTGATCTTTATTCCGCTTGCGTTACCGGTGGCAGCGCCGGAAAAATTGGCCAACTTCTACCATGAATGGCATTTAGATAAAACCGGCGCATTGAAGTGGGAAGACTTAAAAGACCATCCGCTGCCACAGGATTTTTCGGATATGCTGGGCTGGGAGGAAATGACACAGAAAGTAGCAAAAGCCTATCACTCGCTAACACCGGAAGAACAGAAAACTACGCTTATTTTTTGCAACAACTATGGCATGGCAGGCGCAGTAAATTTCTATGGAAAAAAATATGGGCTTCCTGAAGCCTACAGCGATAATGCCAGCTTTCTATACTGGCTGCCCGATACCCTCCACATTCGCAACCTGGTGCTGGTTTGTGAAGATGCTGATGAACTACAACAGAACTATGTAAAGAACTTTCGTCAGGCTTATTTTTCCGACAGCATTACTCACCCTTATGCCAGAGAAAAAGGTGACTATATCGCTGTGGAAAAAGGCGCTGACGAAGGCTTTATAAAGTTTTTCAGGCAGAAAATAAAAAAAGATAAAGAAGAGATGGAAGGCAAATCTGCAGATAAACGCGAATAGGAATAATCAATTATAAATCAAAGCAGCACGTCATTCCGCACTTTGATACTCTTTCTAACGCTAGTGTGAATCATACATAACCTGCGCAGAATAAAAAAGCCTGCAAGTATCATCTTGCAGGCTTTTTTATTCGTGAATGGATTAGTCTTTACAATTCTCTGATCCAGATGTTGCGGAAGCTAAGCGGTTCGCTTTTATCACCATGCGCCTGTAGCTTTATAGGTGCTGCGCCGTGCGCTTTGCGGTAAGCCGGCGTGCCAATGTATTGCGTCGGTCCTTTCAACTCAAAATGATTTTGAACCAGCACACCATTAAAGAACACAGTTACATAAGCCGGTGTCTTCAAAGTGCCGTCCGCATTAAAACGAGGAGCAGTCCAGGCAATATCATACGTCTGCCACACATCATTTGGCTTGGATGGATTTGCTAGTGGAATGCCCTGCTTATAAATAGAAGCGGCTTGTCCGTTCACATACGTTGGGTTGTTATAAGAATCAAGTACCTGAAGCTCATAACCATCATCACCGGGACCAATGGAGGCTAGAAAGATGCCGCTGTTACCGCGACCTTGCCCGGTACCCGTTAACCCCTTAGGTTCTTTCCATTCGATATGCAACTGGTAGTCGGTAAACTTTCTTTTTGTCTGAATATTGCCGCTACCTTTATCAACAGTAAATACCCCTTTGCTTACTTTCCAGGTTACTGGTTGTGTGGAATCTTTCACCGGTACCCATTCGTTCAGGTTCTTCCCGCCAAACAAAACAATCGCATCGGAAGGCGCATCGCTATTGGTTTTGCCGGGCGTTACCACTGGTGGAACTGGCTGATAAACTTCTGTTTCCTCGGGTTTTGTTTGTGCTCCTGCTGATGAGGCGAAGGCTATAGCAGCCATCAATAAAACGTGTTTTATTTTCATAGTTGATGATTAAACAAGATTGGCTTTTACATATTTATAATCGGCTTCAATGGCTTGTGAAGGTTGCATATTGGAGAAGGCTTCCTGCTCTACAAAAAAGTTGACAAAACCTGCTTCTTTTTTATGTGTAAAAATTTCTTTGAAATCAACCGTTCCGGCACCAACTTCAGTAGACTCGCGGTTGGCAGCTTTCGATATATCTTTTACATGCCACATAGGGAAACGACCCGGATATTTATTAAACCACTCTTCCGGTTTTTCGCCAGCGTAAATAACCCAGTATAAATCCATTTCGTAAAACACCAGATCTTTTTGTGTGCCTTTCAACAGCACCTCGTAGCCGCTGGTTCCATCGCTTTTTACAAACTCGAAATTGTGGTTGTGATAGGCGAATTTTAAACCTGCCTGCTTGCACATCTCGCCGGCTTTGTTGTAGCGGTCTGCCAGCATTTTAAAACTGTCAATGCTGCGTTTGTCTTCGTCAAGCCAGGGTTGCGTAAGGTAATTGTGACCTAATATTTTAGCATCTTCAATAGCATACTTCAGCTGGTCTTCATCTTTATTAAACAAAAAATCGTTGATGGCAACATGCGCGCTGGTGCTTTTCAGTTTATGCTTGTCCAGCAAGGCTTTGGTTTCTTTAATGGTTTTGCCAAAGTACATGCGTTTGTTGTAGCCAAACAGCTCTACGTTGGTATAACCCACTTCTGCAATGTGCTTCAGCGTAGCGTCTAAGTCTTTTGCTGCATCTTCTTTTACTGTCCATAGCTGCAATCCGATAAGTTTGCTTGCGTTGCTGGAAAACATCTCTTTCGGAGATAATAAAAAAAGGGCAGAAGCTGAGCCTGTCTGCTTCAGGAAGGTTCTTCGTGATGTGCTCATGTTGTATATTTTCAAAATGGAAAAGCAAAGTTTAAAAGTAGAGAAAGTATTTTTAATTATTAATGGATAATTTGTAATTGAACAACATAGCAAGCGTTTGTATTCAGTTAGTAATACTCAACTAACTCTATCATTCTGTAAGTTTTAAAAACTCATCTTCACTGATGATTCGAATGGTGTTTATCTTTTTCGCCTTTTCCAATTTGCTTCCGGCATCTTCTCCCACCACCAGATAATTCAATTTGCTGCTGATGCCACTCAATATCTTTCCGCCATGCTGCTCTACTATTTCTTCCGCCTTGCTGCGCGTGAGTTGGGTGAGACTGCCGGTGAATAAAAAGGTTTGATCCTGCAATGTATTTTTTTCACTGCTTTGTTGCTTTTTTGCATTGGTAAGCTGTAAGCCCAGCGATTCTAACTCGCGCAGCATTTCTAAGTTCTGTTGGTTTGAAAAGAAGTGCTGAATACTTTTCGATACTTTGGTTCCAATGTCTTCCAGTTCTAATAACTCTTCTTCGGTCATATCAACAAAATCAAAGATTGAATGCACTGCATTGGCTAATGTTTTAGCCGTTGTTTCACCAATATAGCGGATGCCCAAAGCATAAATCAAACGGTTTAAAGGCTGTTGCTTGGAAGCTTCGATAGATTGTTGCAGGTTCTCAATGGACTTCTTGCCAAAGCCTTCTAATTGCGCAATTGCGGCAAATTCTAATTTATAAATACCGGAAACATCTTTCAACAAGCCGAGCTTATTAAACTTCTGCACATTGGCTTCTCCAAAATGCTTGATATCCATGGCATCTTTACTCACAAAATGAATCATGCGCTCCAGCGCCTGTGCAGGACATTCAATGTTCGGGCAACGCCACACGGCTTCGCCTTCTTCTTTAAACAGCTTGCTATCGCACGCAGGACAATGGGTTGGGTAAACAATTACTTCTTCACTGCCGGTTCTTAGTTCCGGCAGCGACTTTACAATCTGCGGTATCACATCGCCGGCTCTTTCTACTAAAACCGCATCACCAATTCTTAAATCTTTTTCTTTGATGTAATCTTCATTGTGTATGGATATGCGGCTTACTGTTACGCCACCAATGTGCACCGGATCTATCTTAGCGACAGGCGTTACGGCGCCGGTTCTGCCTACATTAAACTCAATTTCTTTAAACTTACTCGTCGCTTGCCGCGCCTTGAATTTAAAGGCAATTGCCCAGCGGGGATGATGCGAGGTCATGCCGAGTTTATCCTGCAACTGCAGGTCGTTTACCTTAATGACCATGCCATCAATTTCGTATGGCATCTGGTTACGATTGCTTTCAAAATCGTGGCAATATTGAATCACTTCATCAATACCTTTCAACACGCGCTTTTCTTTTACCGGGCTTCTGAAACCCAGATTCCATAAGAGTTCCAGCGAGCCGGAATGGGTAGTAAACGGCGCTTTGTTGGCTGTGTTTTCTTTAGAATGATCAGCCTCGTCGGATATTTTAACTCCATCGGTTGTAGTATAATCGCTGATGTGATAAAGAAATGCTTCCAAGCCTCTTTTCCCTACCTCTGCCGGGTCTATCATGCGTAGCGAACCGCTGGCCGCATTGCGTGGATTTGCCAGTAAAGGCAAGCCTGCTTCCATGCGCTGATCGTTGAATTTCTTAAACCTTGCATTCGTAATAATTACTTCGCCGCGTATCTCAATCTCATCAATACCATACTTTGAAAATGGCGCCGACAAAGGAATGGATCGGATTTGTTTGATGTTCGTCGTGATGTCTTCTCCCTGCACGCCATCTCCGCGCGTGATACCGCGAAGGAGGTGATTATTTTGATACACTAATGAAATACTGGCGCCGTCAAACTTTGGCTCTGCACAATATTCAATGATATCTAAACCTGAGGCTTCTCTTGCCTTACGGTCCCAGTCTCTTAAATCTTCTGCATCATAAGAATTTTCCAGCGATAGCATAGGCACCAAATGCTGCACTGTTGGGAACGATTTGGTTAAGCCTTTGCCCACGCGTTGTGATGGCGAATCGGGTGTTACCAGTGTTGGATCGGCAGTTTCTAAGCTGATTAATGCCTTGTATAAAGTGTCGTATTCAAAATCTGAAACCAGGGGTTCATCCATTACATAATAGCGATACTCATGGAAGCGCAGTACGCTTCTCAGTGTTGGTAAATCTTTGTTGGTAAGTTCTGATGAATGCTGTAAAAAAAGAGTTGTTTGTTGCTGTAATTGTTTTGTTTCATCCGGCGAATACATAGCTAAAAGTTGGGTCGTAAAAATAGGGTTTCTGTGTTGTGATTGAAGATTTAAAAGAGATGATTTATGAGTGCAACCTGCGATAAGCCATACAGGTCTTCAGTTGTTATCTTTTTTGTATCGGAGGCAAACAGTTTTTGTACGGTTGCGAACACTTCTGTCTTTACCATTTTGTTTTTATTGATAAGAGGTTCCGCTTCAACCGGACGCTTGTGTGATTATTTCAGCCGTTTATCACGCCTTATAGCCATTCGGCACACAAAGGCGTTTTTTCTGGCACACTTCGGCACAATCCTGCGACTCATCTGTGCATCAACATTTAAAAACATTTTTATGAAAAAGCTCATCATATTCCTGCCGGTTCTGTTCATTGTAACTCTGGTGTTCCCGAATAATCTTTCCCTGTTCAGCCGCGCACAAAAAGTAAATAAAGAAATCAATCTCTCTATCTTCAGCGGAAGTAATTATAACACGGCTGCCTACGATGATGCAAACGCTACTGTTGAGATAACTGTCAACAAAATAAACGGCAATAAAAAAACAGTTCTTAGCCGCCAGTCTTATAAAGCAGTGCAGTTAAAACAATATCCGTTTGCTGATAAGGCGATCACCAAAATGTTTACTGTAAACAGCCTCATGGGTAACAACGAGATATTGATGATTACGTACACCATCTCTTACAACTCCAATGGCAGCGTTATCACTTTCGAAAATAACCAGGTGTTAAATAAGAATACGTCGAAAGACGACATCAATATCTCCATCTAATCCTTCTCTATTATACATCACGCAAAGCCGCTTACTTATTGTAGCGGCTTTTGTATTTTATACAAAATGGTATTGTGGCTGATGCTTTACGGGAAAGTTGCAGGAATTAGCGATGAAGCAAAACGCGTTGGCCTCGTGCTGTAGTTTGTGTAGCAATTCGTCATCGGCTGTTCCTTCTATAGTTATCTCTGGTTGCAGAATCACTTCAACAAAACGCCCGCTGCCATTGACTTCCGTTTGCATAGTGCCGGTGGCTTTGTCAATATAAGTCGTAACGATAATTTTATTTACAGAACACAGGTGCAAATACCAAAGCATATGGCAAGCAGATAGTGAAGCAACTAATAACTCTTCCGGGTTGTAGCGTGTTTGGTTGCCTGCGTAAGACACTTCTGAAGTGCCCGGTATCAAAGGCTTTCCAATTACTTCTATAGTATGATCACGCTCATAGCCTTTATAGGTTTTGGTGCCTTGTCCGGTATTGCCTGTCCAGGTTATAATAAGATTATAGTAATGGTCTTTCATGCTGCGATATTTGGTTGATTTGAAGAACTAAAATAAGAAAGCGAAAACCAAGACAATAAATCTGGTATCATTCCTGCAAAAAAATGGACATGAAAACTAAATTTTTTTTGCCGGTTACCGTTATAACTTTCTTTACTGCCTGCCAGCAAAGCGCTCCGCCGGCCAATACCTCTATAGACACCGGCTATCAGCCCACACCGCTTACTACGGAAGTGAAACCTTCTGACAGCCTTCACAACATGGACACCAGTGTAATGATCGTGGATAGCATGAGTCATATTACTTTCAATGGTATGCCACTGCAAGGCAGCGATAACAGCATTTACAGCACAGTGTATAATAGCTGGCTACAGGCTTATCAAAAAACAAAGCATCTGCCGGTTGCTTTCAAATTTGTGCAACAGGGAACGGTAACCATGGGTATTCGTGGTAACATTGGTGATGCCTTGTTAAAGGTGCAGGATGACATGAAAAATTATATCGCGAAAGACCATTATCAAAAGCCGTTTGCGCAGCTTGATGCAAACAGGAAAGATAGCCTGGAGAAGATGCATCCGGTTTTGTTTAAGCGTCCATTTTAATGAAGGAATAAATCTGCTCTAATCATGTATGCCTTTTTCCAATCTTGCTTAACAAATGGTTCCTCAAAGCTCTAAGGGAATTTTTTAAAGACAGTATAGCGGAGTATTATCTCCAGCACAAGCAAAGCTAAAGCTGCCATTATCCAGGGCAGGTATTCATCAGTATAGTGATGATAAGTGGTTACCTGTATCTTCGATTTTTCAAGACCATTAATACTCTCATACACCTTCTGCAACGCATTCTCGTCGGTAGCATGAAAGTATTGCCCGCCCGTAGTTTTCGCCAGCATTTGCAATAAGCCTTCATTGTATTCCAGCTTTTTTTTCTGAGTAATAGGTCCAAATGGCGAGTCAACTGTCTCCTCAATTTCCTTTTCGCTGCCCACGCCAATGGTATAGACTTTTACGCCAAATGTTTTTGCCATGTTTGCTGCCACATCGGGCGAAATAGTGCCGCCAAAATCAACGCCATCAGTCAGCAATATCACGATTTTGGTTTTGGAAGAATCGTTGCGAAGCCGGTCAACACTGGTGGCCAAGCCACTGCCGATTGCAGTGCCTTCGTCCTGCAGATATCCGCTTTGTATATTACTGATCTGGCTGAAAACAGCATTATGATCAACTGTTATCGGGCATAGTGTGAAAGACAAATTGCTGAAGATAACAATGCCGATCCTGTCGCCAGGGCGCTGCTGCACAAACTGCGTGGCCACTGATTTTGCGGCTTCCAATCGGTTAGGTAAAAAGTCTCTTTCCGTCATGCTTCCGCTGATGTCGAAACACAGCACAATGTCAATGCCTTCACCGGTATCCTGCTCCTCACTGAAGGAATGCCTGGGTCTTGCCAGGGCTACAATCAGGCAAATCAGAGCAAGGCACCGCAACACAAAAGGAAAGTGAAAAAACAGGTTTTTGAACGTGCGCGGCGGCTGCACAAAATGCGTAGTGGTAATAAGCATCGAAGCGCTTCCTGTGCGGTTGCGGCGGATGTATTCGTAAATAATAACCGGCAGCCCTATGAGCAGTATAAACACCCATGGATAAGCAAATTCGATATGTTGAAACCAGTTATGAAGCATGCTGTGCAAGGTTTCGCTGCAAGTGATAGTAAATGTGTCGAATCGCTTCTTTCGCTGTGTTAACGTCAGCCGCTTTTCCTGAATCTTCAGGGTAATATTTCGCAAACTTTACCGCGCTGATGAGGCGAAGCAATTGATAGAAGGGTGAGCGCGCTTCAGACTGCATATATACATTCAGTTGCACCATCAACTCATCAGTAGTAAGCTGCGAAGCGCGGATGTGCAACTGGGTTTGAATAAAAGTTCGGCAAATCTCATCCAGCTTAGTATAAAATACAGGCGCAGGCGGATCGTCTTTCTGTAATTTTTCCAGTTGCCCTATTGCGGTTTCAAATAAAGAACGCGCTGCTACGGGTTTCAGTTCAACAGGTTTTTTCTTTCTGTTTTTATAAAAGAAATAGATTGCTATAGCGATGCCCGCAAGGATGATGAAAGATATGATAGCGATAAGCCAGTAGTTATAACTTACTTCCACATCAATAATGTCTTTCATCGGGTGATATTGTTGCAGGTTGCTTATGTCTACCGGCAATACTTCCAGCGTCAGTTCATTGGCAACAACTGTATCCTTCTGGCCATTATTTCCCTGTAGCACCACAGATAATTTCGGCAGCTTCCAGTCGCCGGAATCGAAGGAAGTCAGCGTGATGGTTTGCAGGTAAGAAGTGGTGCCATTGATGGCAATGGTGTCTATGGGTGATCGTTTAACGACTTCAATATGATTCGCCGTATCAGGTAAAGAAAACCAGGCACGAACAGGCGCAGCTTGCAGGTTAATGTTCTCCGCTTTTAGTTCCAATATTACCTGTTCGCCCAGCAATATTTTATCCCTGTCCAGCGAAGCTGATACGACTTGCGCGTAAGAAGAAGTAATGAACAAAAGCGAAACAAAAGAAAGAAAAATTTTGAAAGAATGATGCTTGAATTGTAACAGCCGCAAACGCCGTGAAGTCTGTTCCTTCACAGAAAAAATCTTATACCATACCTCATACTTCGTACATCTCATCAGGCTCGGCGAATAAAAAATTGCTGAAGGGTTTTTACATAGTCCTCACCAGTTGCCAGTTGCAGCAAATCTGCACCGGCATTGCGAAACGTGGTTTTGGCATCATCCATAATTTTATGAAACTGCTTGTTGTATTGCAGCCTCACATAAGCATCATTGGTATCCAGCCAAAGCGTGTTTCCGGTTTCCGCATCGCGCACCTGCAGCAAGCCTGCTTTGGGCAGGTTTTCATCGCGGCGGTCGTATACCTGAACGCCGATTACATCGTGCCGTTTAGCAGCTACACGTAAGGCTTCTTTGTAGCCGGCATCGGCAAAATCGCTCAGGATAAAAACAATGCTTTTGTGCCGGGTAATATTGTTTACAAACTGAAGTGCTTTTACAATGTCAGTGGCAGCCGAATGTGAGGCGAATTGAAGCAGTTCGCGCACCATATAAAGCACATGATCTCTTCCGCCTTTCGCGGGAATGAACTTTTCCACCGTGTTGCTAAAAAATACAAGTCCTGCTTTGTCATTGTTGTTTATGGCAGAAAAAGCCAGCACGGCGCACATTTCCGTAATTAAATCTTTTTTGGTTTGCTTGTAAGTACCAAACAAGCTGCTGGCGCTTACGTCTACCAATAAATAAACACTTAACTCCCGCTCTTCTTCAAACACTTTGCTATAGGTATGTCCCATTCGTGCCGATACGTTCCAGTCTATAAAACGGATATCATCGCCCGCCTGATAATCACGCACTTCTTTAAACGCCATGCCTCTACCTTTGAAAGCTGTATGGTATTCTCCGGTGAATAAATGATTGGTGAGCCGCTTACTTTTAATTTCCAGTTCACGCACTTTTTTAAGAAGAGAAGCAGCGTCTTCCCCAGCTCCTGAAAGAGAATCTGCAGCCGGTTTATTATTCGTAGCTTTCTTCATAATTTATTTTTTAATCAAGATCATAATGTTCATGTCCTCAAAAGCTATCATTTGGGGCAAGGCTTGTCCTAGGGCACCTTCACCACTCTCATAATATCATCCACAATATTCTCTGCTTTTATGTTCTCTGCTTCGGCTTCATACGTTAATCCGATGCGATGACGCATCACGTCTTTGCAGATAGCTTTCACATCGTCCGGTATTACAAAACCGCGGCGTTGCATGTAAGCATAGGCTTTAGCCGCCAAGGCAAGATTGATGCTGGCGCGAGGCGATCCGCCATACGCAATCAGGCTTTTTATTTTGCCCAAACCAAACTCATCGGGATAGCGGGTGGCAAACACAATATCTATGATGTACTTCTCAATTTTTTCATCCATGTACACCTCTTTCACCAGCTTTCTGCCCGCAACGATTTGCTGTATATTAACGACGCTGCTAACGCTCGGTACTGCCTCTCCTCCTACCTGCTGGCGAATAATCATTTGCTCCTGGCTTCTGTCGGGATAACCCACAATTACCTTCAGCATAAATCTATCTACCTGTGCTTCGGGCAAGGGATAGGTGCCTTCCTGTTCCAGTGGATTTTGCGTCGCCAATACAAGAAAAGGCTCTTCTAATTTAAACGTGTTTTCGCCAATGGTTACCTGCCGCTCCTGCATCGCTTCCAGTAGTGCGCTCTGCACTTTGGCGGGCGCTCGATTGATTTCATCTGCCAAGATAAAGTTGGCAAAGATGGGACCCTTGCGAACCACAAACTCGTTGCGTTGCTGGTTGTAAATCATTGTTCCGATCACATCGGCAGGCAACAAATCGGGCGTAAACTGGATGCGGCTAAACTGCGCCTGCACCGCCTGCGCCAGCGATTTAATGGTAAGTGTTTTGGCTAACCCTGGTACACCTTCCAACAGCACATGACCATTGCTTAGCAAGCCAATTAGTAAACGGTCAATCATGTATTGCTGACCCACAATTACCTTGTGCAGCTCATCGCGCAGCGCATCAATAAAAACAGCCTGTTGGGCAATGGCTTCATTCAGCCTGCGAACGTCTTCTCCGGTTTGCATGAATAGTGTAATTCGTAATTCTACAAAGTAAAGGTTCGGGTGACTGAAACAATCATCAGCATTGACTTTTTCTGATTCTTTTAGGAAGTAAAAAATGTAAAATGTGAAAAGGGAAAGCAAATGCAATAAGAGACTTCCTTTCTTATTTTTCGTTTTTACTTTTGCCCTTTATGAATACAGTCATTATAAAATATAATGCCGGTAATATCCAGTCGGTGCTTTACGCATTGGAAAGAATAGGCGCAACTGCAATGGTTACCGATGATGTAGAGCAAATTCAGAGTGCTGATAAAGTGATCTTTCCCGGTGTGGGCGAAGCGAGCACGGCGATGAATTATTTAAGAAAAAGAAGACTGGATGAAGTAATAAGAAACCTAACGCAGCCTGTGTTGGGCGTGTGTTTGGGAATGCAGTTGATGTGTGCCTACAGTGAAGAAAACAACACCGATTGCCTGCATATCTTCGATGAAACCGTAAAGCGGTTCTCTCCGCAGGAAGCATCTTTTAAAGTGCCGCAAATTGGCTGGAACGATATCTATGATCTGCAGTCTCCGCTTTTCCAAAACCTGAACGAAAACAGCTATTGCTACTTTGTGCACAGCTACTACGCGGCACTGGGCGAACATACCATTGCCACCGCCAATTATGTGCAGCCATACAGTGCCGGTTTACAAAAAGATAATTTTTATGGCGTGCAATTTCATCCTGAAAAAAGCTCGGAAGTGGGAGAGATGATATTGCGGAATTTTATAAAGCGGATTGAATAAATTCAAGCTACTCTTGTTCAGAACTTTCCTCTGCTGTTGTATCATTGCTTATTTGCCTTTTCTCTCTTGACCTATGTAAATAGTCCAACAATTCCTGGTTCCTGTTTTCTAAGTTCTCTTTTCTTTCCTGCCTTTTAAGTTTCGTTCTCCTGTTGTGACTGTAAGAAACATAGAATGCAATGAATATAGCAATCAAACCCCAAGGTACATAAATATTCATGTATTGATTTTTCGATAAAGCAATTTACTTCTTACGCTATCGCCATCTCCTTATACTTGTTCTTATACTCTACCGGCGATAACCCGGTAATCTTTCTGAAGATAGTACGGAAAGCTTTGGTGTCTGTGTATCCCACATCATACATTACTTCATTAATATTGCTGCGGCTTGTTTCCAATTTCTTCTTGGCAGCTTCAATTTTTACGCGCTGTATATATTCAACAATGGTGTTGGAAGTTGCCTTCTTAAAGCGCCGTTCAAAATTTCGTCTGCCTATGGCAAACATCGAGGCAAGCTGGTCCACTGTTATCTTTTCTTCAAACTTTTGTTCAATGTATTCCTGTGCTTTGCGTATGGCTTCGTCTTCGTGCTCTTTCTGTCCCTGGAAAATAATAAACGGGCTTTGGCTGTCGCGCTCAATTTCAATGGCAAACACTTTTGCATTCATAATTGCCATTTCACGCCCCGCGTACTTTTCAATTAAATACAGCACCAGGTTTAGATAACAATAAGCCCCACCGCTCGAATAGATGCCAGCCTCATCCGTTACTACCTTTTCCGGTATCAGATTCACCTGGGGAAACATTTTTCTGAAATCATTTGCCGCCAGCCAGTGCGTGGCGCATTTTTTTCCATCCACCAATCCGGTTGCCGCCAGCAGAAACGCACCCATGCAAAGGCTCGCCACTTCTGCGCCTTTGCTGTGCTGTTTTTGTATCCAGGGAATAAATTCAGCATTGTTCTTCAGCGCTGTGTGCATGTCGCCATCCACCGCAGGAACAATGATAAGATGGGTTTTGTGAACATCTTTCAGCAACGCGTTGGCATGAATGGTAATAGCGCCGCCACACAGAGGCGTTTCTTGCTGCAAGCCCACCATCTGTACATTAAACATCGGCGCTTCACCGCGCATTTTGAGAAACTGGTTTACCTGTGTGAATAACTGGCGCGGACCTTCAATGCTGCCTAATACAGCGCCTTTGGGAACAAGAATCGAAATGTGTTTCATGCGATAAAAGTAAACGATTTTTCTGTCGCGATCAACCCTTTATATTGACGTTTTTGCACCGGATAGAATCAGGATAACCCTGCTAAGTTTGTGTTGTTAAACAGCGCGATATAAACCTGTTTAGCAACAACAGCCATGCAGGAAACCAACATCCTTCAGCAGTTAACGGAAGCGAACGAGCAGTTTATACAATTGTTCTCTCAATTCAACAGCACCCAAATTAATGAGGTGCCTTTTATGGATAGCTGGACGCCCGCACAAGTGGCACAACATGTTCTTAAATCGGAGCGGGGTATGTTGCGTGCGTTACAGATGCCCGGCAAAAAGGCTGACAGAGACCCGTATGCAAAAGTGCCCGAACTGCAAAGCACCTTTCTGAATTTTTCCATCAAATTAAAATCTCCCGACTTTATCATACCGGAACAGAAAGAATACAACAAAGAAGAACAGCTTCAGCGTTTAAATGAGGTGTCTTCTCAATTGGCTACTACTGGCAATGAAGTCAATAAGGAAGAGATGGTGAGCGGTCTTCCACTCGGTGAAATTACCAAAGGCGAAATGATTCATTTCTTAGCGTATCATACCCAACGGCACATTCACCAGTTACAACGCATTTTAGAAACCGTCAACAATAAAACAAAATCTATGGAAGCCACACACGAAGTTGTTGTTCGCAAAGTGAATGATGCCTTTAGAAACAATGATATGCCCCTTTTTCTTTCTTTCTGCACCGACGATATTATATGGAATATGGTAGGGAATGGTATAACAAAAGGCAAAGAAGCGATCCTGCAAATGATGTGTGCTTCAACCGCAGAATGCCCCGACATTGCAATAGAAGTCATTTTTTCTCAGGGAGACAGAACCGCCTGCACCGGCACCTTTTCAATGCAAAATAAAGAAGGCGTAAAAGAGCATTACAGCTTCTGCGATGTGTATCAATTCAACAACGAAAAGATAAAGGCGTTAGACTCCTACGTGGTTCCTGTTAAACAATAGAATCCAAAGATTGCTTCAAGAACATTCTTCATTAAAATAAACCATCATGGCAACAAAATTAAAAACCATCGTGCCGCATTTATGGTACGATAAACAGGCAAGAGAAGCGGCAGAATGGTATGTTTCCATCTTCCCCGATTCTAAAATCACCCATTCTGCTATCCTTAAAGACACACCTTCCGGCGATGCGGAAACGGTATCCTTTGAACTTGCCGGTCAGCCATTCATGGCCATCAGCGCAGGTCCGTTTTTTAAGTTTAACGAGGCTGTTTCCTTCATTGTGTATTGCGACACACAGGAAGAGATTGACTACTATTGGAGCCATCTCACAAAAGAAGGAGAGGAAGGACAATGCGGCTGGCTGAAAGATAAGTTCGGGCTGTCGTGGCAGATTGTTCCTTCGCTAATGAATGAGATGATGGAGAATGGCACACAAGAGCAAATCGCCAATGTGACAGGAGCCTTTCTGAAGATGAAGAAATTCGACATTGTTACCCTGCAGCAGGCATTTGAAAAAGCTTCCTGAGAAGCCAGTTTATCAACTTCATTATTTATTTATTTCAAAATAACCAAACCATCATGACACACGTGATTCCTTATCTCAACTTCAACGGCAGTTGCAAAGAAGCGATGACCTTTTACCAGCAATGTCTTGGCGGTTCCTTATCGCTGATGACCATTGGCGAAACGCCCATGGCGGAACAAATGCCGCACATGAAAGATGCCATCATGCATTCAACATTACTGCGTGAAGGCGTTGTGCTGTTAATGGCTTCCGACGGCATGGGCAGCCAATTGCAAAACGGCAACACCGTTACGCTGATGATTGATTGCGCGAGCGAAAGTGAAATCAGGGCTTTGTTCCCCAAGCTATCAGAAGGCGGCAATGTTACACATCCTTTACAAGATGAATTTTGGGGCGCTATCTTCGGGCATTTTACAGATAAGTTCGGCACCAACTGGATGTTGAACTATCAAAAGCAATAGAAGACCATGGAAGGTGCCGTGCTGTTTACAGAGCCTCGTGAGCGTTTGGGTATAGTAGAACCTACGGGGAAGAAAGCTTTTTTCCTGGTGTTGCTGCTGGGTATCCTTAATACCATCACCCCGTTTTCTATTGACATGTACCTGCCTGCTTTCCCCGAGATTGCCAAAGACCTGCATACCACGGTGACGGATGTTTCTCTCTCGGTGTCTTCTTACTTTCTTGGCTTTGCGCTGGGGCAGATCTTGTATGGTCCGTTGTTAGACCGTTACGGCAGAAAGTCGCCATTGTACATTGGTCTCCTGATTTATATTATAGCCACGATAGGATGTATTTTTTCTACCTCGCTGGAAGGCTTGATGGCAATGCGCTTTGTGCAGGCATTGGGTGGTTGCGTAGCCTCGGTAGCCGCCATGGCGCTGGTGCAGGATTTCTTCCCGCCGGAGCGAAGCGCCTCCATCATTTCGTTCCTTATATTAGTACTAAGTGTGTCGCCGCTGTTAGCGCCTACCGTTGGCAGTTTCGTCATCAATCATCTGGGCTGGCATTATGTGTTCATTCTGCTGGCAGCCATTACGGCTGTGGTAGTTGTCCTGATATTCTTCTTTCTACCAAACGGCGCACCGCCCGATGAAACCATCTCGCTGTTGCCAAAGCATATCTTGTCCACGTTCCGGCAGATTATTACAGAACCGCAGTTCTATGTATTTGCCTTATCGGGTACCTTTTCCTTTGCCGGTTTGTTTATCTATGTGGCAGGCTCGCCGGCTGTTTTTATGGATTATTTTCATCTTACGGCAGGCCAATATGGTGGTGTGTTTGCGCTGCTTTCGGTAGGCTTTATCGGTGGCAGCCAGCTCAACCATTTGCTTCATAAAAAATACTCCGACCGGCAGATTTTTAAAACTGTTCTGCTGGTGCAAATAGTAGTAAGCACCTTATTTGTTCTCTTTGTGGTTAACGACTGGCTTTCACTAACCGGAACCCTTATTTTTCTGTTCCTTAACCTCTCTTGCGCAGGGCTTGGCTTTCCCAATGCGGCTTCTTTGGCGTTCGCGCCTTTCCGCAGCAAAGCCGGCAGTGCTTCGGCGTTGCTGGGCTTTATACAGATCGGTATCGGGGGTGCCATTTCATCAGCGGTAGGTTTGCTGCACTATCCCGGCAGCCTGCCCATTGCCGCGTGCATGATGGGTTCTACGGCCATCGCTTTGCTTATTTTCTGGCTGGGTAGCAGGAATAGTAAGCCGACATCTCATCTTCAACCCACCAAAATAGCAGAAAGTGCATGGTAGGGTTTTGGGCGATGAGTGAGGTGCTAGATACTGTTGTTACATAGGTTGAAAGGGGCAGCGCGTCATTCCGCAATTGCCCTCGTCAATGTTTATTATAAATCAATTTCGCGAGGGCTTTGTGCAGAATCTGCTCTTAATAATGTAAGCCTGTTACGGTGCTGTAACCCCTTTACAATATTTTAAAAGCCTCAAACCACAGTCACCAGATTCCGCACAAAGCCGCCCTTTAGTTTGATTATGACACAATCCGTTGTTGGCGGCAATTGCGGAATGACGAAACCAGCTTCTTTTCAAAAAACATTTCATCACTATAAAAACAAATAACGATGGCAGCTTTTAACACCTACCTCAATTTCAACGGAAATACGGAGGAGGCATTCAATTTTTACAAGTCGGTATTGGGTGGAGATTTTGCGCAGCTGATGCGCTTTAAAGAGGTACCCGGCGGTGGCGGGCAACCCGAAAGCGAGGGCGAAAAAATCATGCACATAGCCCTGCCCGTTGGCAACGGCAATATGCTGATGGCAACCGATGTTACGGGCAATATGCCGCGCGTAACATTTGGCACCGCTTACTCTATTATGGTTTCGCCCGAAACGGAAGACGAGGCGCACCAGATATTTGATGGCTTATCGGAAGGCGGAAGGATACAAATGCCGCTGGAAAAGATGTTCTGGGGCGATTGGTTCGGGCAACTGACGGATAAGTTTGGCGTGCAGTGGATGATGAATTACAGCGAGAAGAAAAGCCAGTAGGGGAGTAACCAACCTTCCAAACCTGAACAGGGTTTGGAAGGTTTCATTTACATCCTTGATGCCGTTATCATTTCGATGGCTTTCCGGGTAAGCAGAAGGCCTTGCCCGCGCACCCGAACAATCAACCCAAACTTTTTCATCGACATAATGCGCTTTACGATGCCGTCTTCCGACAGTCCGGTTAATTTCTGCAGGTCTTTTAGCGATTGCTTTGGGTTTTCGGATAGGCAAATCATAATTTTTACCGTGTTCTGCAAGCCCGACCGACTGGCATTTGTAATGAGGGCGCGCAGCTGATCCCGCAGCTTAAACTCCTGAATAGAATGCGTGGCGGCTTCTCCGTTTGCAGCGTGCGTTGGCGATGGTTGCGGGGCATCGGTGCCCGAGCTGACATTGCCAAAATCGTAGTTTACGCCTATGTTTTTCTCCTGAAGGGCATCCGGCCGCCGGTTTACTCCATTCTGGACCAACTGATCTGATAAAGTTGGCGAATCTACGCCGTTGTCGTGTAGAAGGACGGAGGAAAGTGACGAAGTTACTCCGTTGTTTAAGTTTTGTAGCGAGTCTGGCGACGAATTTACTCCATTCTTATGCTGCACTAAGGCGTAACTTCTTGAATCTGCCTCATTCCCTACCTTAACATAGGAGTACACCTCTATGTTTGCCTGCCGGCAAAAATCTTCCACCGCCAGAATTTGCTGCTCCAGTTGCCCATTTCGAAACAGTACAACATCCAATAGTTGGTTAAGCCGCTCTATCTCTTTGCGAAGCTGTATAAGTTCAGTGTCTGCCATATTATGCCGGTTGAAGGAAAGCATAAATTTATAATTTCAACCGCATTGGCAGATAAAAGGGAAAGGGAATGGAGAAATTTTAATGAGATTATAAGGGGGAGGAATGCGAATCTCGTCATTCCGCAAATGCCCTCAACACTGTTCGTCATAAATTGCTTCGGCGAGGGCTTTGTGCGGAATCTGCTTTACCGGACACCGCTTTCTTGCAATTTGAAAAACGTTGCTGTTATAGTAAAATACTTCAACCACAGTCATCAGATTCGGCACAAAGCCGCCCGCAAGTTTGATTTCATAACCAGCCAATTTTGGTGGCAATTGCAAAATGACGGGTAGAAGCTCATGAAATAACAAATGCAGCCTTTCGCATCACTCACGTCTCACCACTCACTATCGCATCATTCCGCATCAAACCACACCGGCGTTTTATCGTCGGGAACGGCATTGTAGTTAATGGTCAGCTCTTCGCCTTTTTTAATGGCTCGCACGGTTTTTATGGTCATGCTCATTTCGTCGAAATCCATTTCATACACACAGTTAGAATCGTAGCTGTGGTTATACATCGAAATATAGCCCAGCGCCATGCCTGCCTTGCGGCGCGTATCGCCCCACTCAAACACATAGTGATAGAGCAGCGTGGTTTCTAAGGTCTTGCGTTCTTTTGGTTTTAAGACTAATACAGGAGAAATTTCAATCACGGTATCGGCTTTTATGTCTTTGCTGGTAAATACACCTCTGCCTTTGCTGCCCGCTGCTTTCACATCAATGTGCGGAAGAATCATAATAGTTGGTTAGTATAAAAAGCCGAAAATAAACAAAACAATCATACACGAATGAATTGTTGCAAACGGTTATCATTTAATTTGCGCGCATGAGTACAGAGCTGGAAACGCCATCCATCAACGAACAGTTTGAAGAGCTGGTTAACGGTGAAGACCGGCAGCCGCTTTACGACTTTATCAATACGCTTAACATCAGCGATGTGGCCGAGCTGATGTATGAGTATGAAGATTATGCCACCGAAATTATCTCGAACATGCCGGTGCACCGGGCAGCGAGCGTGTTTAAGATACTGGATATTGGTGATCAGAAGCAAATCGTAAGAGAGCTTTCGTCGCACAAAACCGCCGAGTTATTAAACGAACTTCCCGCCGATGACCGCACCGATTTTTTGGAGGAGTTGCCTAAAGCCGCCATCCGCGATTTAATAAAATTGCTGAATCACGATGAGCGGAAAATTACGCTTTCTATGCTCGGCTATCCAGAAGACAGCGTGGGCAGATTAATGACGCCCGACTATGTGTATGTGTACCGGGACAATACGGTGGAGCAGGCATTCAACATCATCCGCAAAGTGGCGAAGAACAGCGAAACGATTGATGTGATTTATGTGATTGATGAAATGGGTCAACTGATAGATGACCTTCGGATACGCGACCTGATATTAGCCGAGCCCAACAAGCGCATAGATGAAATTATTGACGGAAGAATTATTGCCCTGAACGTGCACGACGACCAGGAACTGGCGAGCCAGACTTTTAAGATGAACAACCGTGTTGCCCTGCCGGTAACGGATGATAACAACGTGCTGATGGGCATTGTAACCATAGATGATATGCTGTGGGTAGCCAACGAAGAGTACAGCGAAGACATGCAGAAGATGGGCGGCACCGAAGCGCTGGAAGAGCCTTACCTCGACATCTCTTTCTTTAAGCTGATTAAGAAAAGAATCGGCTGGCTGATTGTTCTTTTCATAGGCGAACTGCTCACCGCAAGCGCCATGGGTTATTTTAACGAAGAGCTTAAAAAAGCCACGGTGCTTTCCTTGTTTGTTCCGCTTATCATCAGCAGCGGCGGCAACAGCGGCTCACAGGCGTCTACCTTAATTATACAAGCGATGGCAGTGGGTGAAATTACGCTTGCCGACTGGTGGCGCGTAATGCGCCGAGAAATATTCAGCGGGCTGATGCTGGGCGCTATTTTAGGGTTGATTGGGTTTGTTCGTATTTGTTTGTGGCATTACCTCATGAGTCATAATATTCTCACAGATATTTATGGCGAACACTGGCTGCTGATTGCGCTAACGGTTGGTTTTTCATTAGTAGGCATTGTGTTGTGGGGCTCGCTGGCAGGTTCCATGCTCCCGATTATACTGAAGAAATTTGGCGCCGATCCGGCGGCTTCTTCCGCACCGTTTGTGGCTACGCTGGTAGATGTTACGGGCATTGTAATTTATCTCAGCGTAGGGTACATTTTTCTGCGCGGCGTGTTGCTATAAATGGTTTTTGCAGTTGTATCAACTGTATCAATAAATAATTTTTCCTTTTAGCAAATATTGCTGGCAACTCTGGTGGATCATCCTTTGCAATCGAAGATTAGTTCTCTTTATCTTTTAAGTAAAGAGAGAGAGAAGAATCTCTGTTTAACGTTCGGGGAAATGATTTAACTTCTACCAAAGCGGGTGATAGGTTGAGTTTGAAACCGTAAATTCAGGACAATTACTTTTAGTATCGTTCAATTGTAACTGCCTTCTACTATAGGTATTTTACTTTAAAACCACTTTCACTACTCAATGCTTTAAATTCATCGTCACCTGTTATAAGCGTAGCTTTTCTTCGTATCGCAAATGCGGCTGCAAAAGCATCGGCAAAAGAGAGCGTGTATTTGGCTTTCAGCTTGGCTGCTGCTAATGTAAATTCCAGGTTTATCTCCGCAATATGAATAGGAAATTGTTGAATTGCTTTCCACACTAACTCTGCTTTTGCGGTTCCATCTTTTCTGCAACTCATGTAATAAACTTCACCTGCGTTGATACAGGTAAGATAAAGTTCGTGGTTGCCTGCTGCCGCTTCGCTTAGCAATTGTTCCACCTCCTCACCTCCTTTTTCATTTCTGAAGAAAGCCAGGAGTGCATAGCTGTCTAATACATAATGCGCCATCTCTATTTTAATTTTTTAGGTTTGGCAGGCGCTTTTGTTTTCTTTTCCTCAAGCTTTTTTTCTTCCGCTTTTGCTATTTTCCATTCCTCTTTCAGGTTCCCGGTTGATGCCAGCAGACCTTTGAAAGATTTAAAATACATTTCATTCATTGGGCGGATTAATACTCCTTTATCTGTTTCTTCAAAAATGACTTTAACGCCAGATTCAATACCATATTTGTTCCTGATGCGCTTCGGAATCAGTAACTGGCCTTTCACCGATAGAACAGATGTCTCCATTTAATTTTTTTACTTTTTAAGTTAAGTAATACATTTTATAAAAGTAACACTTTTTTCGTTTTGTACATTTTTGAACTGTCTGTCACTTTTTTATGTTACTATCTCTTACCTTCAACCTTTCTTTTTACATAAATTATCTTGCTATGAAAAAACAATGGTTGCTGTTATTGATTCCGGTTCTTTTTGCCTTTACAAAAAACAAACACCAGGTTCCTAAAGAAGAATGGTATTCCTTGTTCGATGGCAAAACGCTTAACGGCTGGAAAGTAGGCGACAATATGCAAACCTTCAGCGTAAAAGATGGCTCCATTGTAGCACATGGCAATACCGCACATCTCTTTTATGTGGGAGATGTAATGAATCACAACTTCAAAAATTTTGAGTTCAGTGCACAAGTGATGACGATGCCCGGTTCTAACTCAGGCATTTATTTTCATACAGAATACCAGGCATCCGGCTGGCCCGCTAAAGGCTACGAAGTGCAGGTGAATAATTCTCACACCGACTGGCGCCGGACGGGTAGTTTATATGCCGTAGAAGACGTGAAAGAACAGCTGGTAAAAGACAGCGTTTGGTTTACTGAAAAGATAAAGGTAGAAGGCAAGCATGTGCAGATATGGGTGAATGATAAGAAGACGGTTGACTATACTGAACCCGACAATGTGCAGCGTCCCGACGACATGAAAGGTCGCGTTATTTCAAATGGCACTTTTGCATTGCAGGGGCACGATCCGAACAGCATTGTTTATTTTAAAGACATTAAGGTGAAGCCAATGGCAGATTAATGAATAACAAACTATTTGTGCAAAATAAAAAGCCGTCCCTACACAATTAGGGACGGCTTTTTATTTTTAATTATCTATGATTTTATTCCACTGCCGATATCTTTAAAGTATTTGTTGGCAAATGCAGATGTATGGGTGTACTGCCTGTATTGATAACAACATCGCCGGTTTTAAGAAAGCCTCTTTCTTTTAAAATCTGTACCTCATCGTTAATGATTGCATCAAGGCTGTTTTCTTCATCGTAATAAAAAGCACGCACGCCCCAGCTCAGGCTCAGTTGGTTTACCAAATATCTTTTCTTGGTAAAAATAAACAGCGGCGCTTTAGGGCGGTAACTGCTCAATACAAATGCTGTGAAGCCACTTTGCGTCATGCCGATTAAAGCCTGCGCATTCGTGTCGCGTGCAAGCTTGCAGGCATTATAGCAAATAGCGTCGCTGAGAAAGGTGGGCGAATGCGGGATCGGCTTTAGATCTTCTTCGCGGTTGTAGCGATACTCTGTGGCTTCTACTTCCATGATGATTTTCTTCATCGTTTCCACCACCAGCACAGGATAATTTCCCGTTGCCGTTTCGGCGCTTAACATTACAGCATCCGTACCTTCCAGCACGGCATTGGCAACGTCGGTAATTTCGCTACGGTTCGGTTTGGTGCGGTCTATCATACTTTCCATCATCTGCGTAGCCACAATTACCGGCTTACCGCGATGGATGCACTTGCGGATGATTTCACGCTGCGCCATCGGCACTTTTTCTACCGGCAATTCAACGCCTAAATCGCCACGGGCTACCATCACACCATCACTTAAATTGATGATGTTTTTCAGATCAGCCATTGCCGATGGCATTTCGATTTTTGCCATGGCTTTGGTGTTGCTGCCTTTCTCTGTGAGCCTGCGTTTTAAATCCACCATGTCTTCTGCTTTGCGCACAAACGAAAGCGCAATCCAGTCGCACTGTTGCTTTACAATAAATTCAAAATCGGCAATGTCTTTTTCGGTCATTGCTGGCAGGGAGATTTCGGTGTCGGGCAGGTTTACGCCTTTCTTAGGTAAGATTCTTCCACCGTAAGAAACGGCAACGCGCACATCACCTTCTTTGGTTATTTCGATAACAATCACTTCGAGCTTGCCATCATCAATTAATATCTTGTTGCCTACTTTCACATCGTTGTGAAGGTTAGGATATGACACATAGATTTTGTCCTTATTCCCCACCACTTTTTCCGTAGAAGTAAAGGTGAGAATATCTCCGGCCGTTACGTCCAGTCCGCCGTTTTCCATCTCGCCAACACGAAGCTTGGGACCTTGCAGATCGGCAAGGATAGCAATGTTATAAGGCTCTTTGGTGTTGATTTCCCGGATATAATTAATAACCTGCTCTTTGTCTTCATGTGTGCCATGCGAGAAGTTAAGCCGGAACACATTGACGCCGGCTTTTACCAATGCCAGCAGTTTATCATATGTGTTACAGGCGGGGCCTACCGTGGCTACAATTTTTGTGCGATGAAACGTATGTTCAATTCCGGCTTGCTTATCCATAGTGGTGTGAAAATATTTTTCGGCAGTAGGCATCAATCGGTATTTAAGAATGAATAGTGAATTAACAATTTAAAATCTTTACGAGGCGCAATAAATCAGGGCTTATCGACTGCTTTTCGCGGATGGCAATTTCGAGCGGTGTATAAGCCATCTCGTTGTTTACCACGCCTACCATTACATTGTGCCGTCCTTCCATCAGGCTTTCAATAGCGTGGTATCCCATGCGGCTGGCAATTAATCTGTCTATGGCAGTAGGCGATCCGCCGCGTTGTATATGGCCTAAAATAGAAACGCGTGTATCAAGGTGCGGAAGTCTTTCTTTCACCGCTTTTGCCACTTGCGCAGCTCCGCCAAACTCATCACCTTCTGCTACCACAATAAGATTGACCAGCTTCTTGCGCTTTTCTTTTTCGGTGAGCGATTCTATAACTTCGTCAATGTTAGTCTCTGCTTCTGGTATCAGAATGTTTTCAGCGCCTGTGGCAATGCCGCTGTGCAAAGCGATGTAGCCTGCGTGGCGACCCATTACTTCTACAATAAAAAGGCGGTCGTGCGCATCAGCCGTATCGCGTATTTTATCAATGGCATCAATGGCTGTGTTTACGGCTGTATCAAAACCAATGGTAAAGTCGCTGCCATATAAGTCTTTGTCAATAGTACCAGGCAGCCCGATAACCGGTAAATCAAATTCAGTGCTAAGCTTCAGCGCACCTGTAAAAGAACCGTCGCCACCAATAACTACCAATCCGTTAATGCCACGTTTTTCCAGATTGGCAACCCCCTTTTGTCTTCCTTCGTAGGTAAAGAATTCTTTGCAACGGGCCGATTTGAGTATGGTGCCGCCACGCTGAATAATATTAGCTACGGAACGAGAATCCATGCGGAAGATATCGTCTTCTACCATTCCGCTATAGCCTCTTACAATGCCATATACTTCCATGCCATAGTAGATGCCGGTTCTCACCACCGCCCGGATGGCGGCATTCATTCCCGGCGAATCTCCGCCCGACGTTAATACTGCAATCTTGGATATTTGCTTCGACATTTTGAAATGGTAAACTGGTTAGCCCGGCACTTCTCAGGCAGGAGACATTTTAGTTTTGACAGCCAGCTTATAAGTCGTCAAAAATAGGGATTAATCTATAAAACGAACAGCAGGTGAGAATTGACTGGAAATTTTAAAAGGCTTATTCTGGTTTCGGAATACCCAGCAAATATTTATTTATTGTCAAATAAAATTTGAAAACAGTTAGTAGCTCTTTTCGTAATGAAAACGAGATGAAAAATTTACGGAATGCGGAATGTTTAGCACCTTTTTATGCCAGTTGTGAACTACATTTGTGAATAATATTTTTAAAGAAAAGAGGAGCTGATTATGTCACGTCCCGTACGTTTTAATATACATCCCAAGCAGCCTGACATTCATGATAATGTTGCCATTGCCGAAGCGCCTCCCGGCACTGATGGTGAAGGTTTTTTTGCCACCAAGTTTGAGAGTGTGGTTGGGTTAGCGCGCAAAAATTCTTTATGGCCGCTGCCATTTGCTACTTCTTGCTGCGGCATTGAATTTATGGCAACAATGGCATCTACTTATGACCTAGCTCGTTTTGGTTCGGAGCGCCTTGGGTTCACACCCCGCCAATGCGATTTATTAATGGTAATGGGGACTATTTCTAAAAAAATGGGACCTGTATTAAGGCAAGTGTACCTGCAGATGGCAGAACCTCGCTGGGTATTGTCTATGGGCGCATGTGCTTGTTCCGGTGGCATCTTTGATACATATTCAGTACTGCAGGGCATTGACCAGATCATTCCTGTTGATGTTTATATTCCAGGTTGTCCGCCACGACCAGAAGCGGTGATTGATGGTATTTTGCGGATACAGGATCTGGTGGGCAACGAAAGCCTGCGCCGCAGAAATGGATCAGAATACAAGGCTTTGATGAGCAGCTATGGAATACAGTAATGTTTAATTGAAAGTAATGCCATTTACCAACGAAAGTGTACAGCAAAGTCTGATAGAAAAATTTGGTGACAGCGTTTCCGGTTTTCATGAGCCCTATGGAATGCTCACCTTTGAAGCACCAAAGGAAATGAACCTGAAAGTGCTTCAGTATTTATATGATTCTGGCTTTGAATTTCTGACTGATCTCTGTGCTGTGCATTATCCCGATAACAAAGGAGCCGAACTTGCGATGGTTTATATGGTTCACAATATGCGCGAGAATATTCGTTTGCGGTTTAAAGTATATACGGATATTCAGCAGCCGGATATATTTACCGCCACCAAAATATGGGAAGCTGCAAACTGGATGGAACGTGAAACATATGACTTTTACGGTGTGAATTTCGTAGGGCATCCGAACCTGAAGCGTATTCAGAACGTGGATGAAATGGATTACTTTCCGCAACGAAAAGAATACCCGCTAGAAGATCAGACAAGAAGAGATAAGGATGATGAAATGTTCGGACGTGGTGGCTCGCACGCGTTTTTAAATACCTTATAAGTTTTGTAACGTTTTTTGGTGATGGAAGGAGAGCGATCCATACATCAGATGTTATTAAAAGAATAGAAATTAGCTTCTTCCTTTATCCAAATGGGTGAGTGGAATTGAATGAGGTTTTAGTAAATGCAGGTAAAAGAAAAAGTTTGTTGTGCACGACAGATTTTTCGTTTAAGAGAAAGTGGAGTTTCTGATGGCATTGTTCGTATTCGGGAGTATTCTTTAGAAATGTAATTATTTAAGACTTGTATATTACATGAATAACTTAGAAGTTCAGCATCATATAAAATTGCCGGAAGGCTCAATTGGTAAGCAGACAACTACGCTTAACTTAGGTCCCACGCATCCTGCCACGCACGGTGTGTTTCAGAATATTCTGGAACTGGACGGTGAGCGCATTGTATCTGCAGAACAGACTGTTGGTTATATCCATCGTGCGTATGAAAAGCTGTCGGAGCGCCGCCCTTTATACCAAATCACTCCGCTTACCGACCGCATGAATTATTGCAGCAGCCCCATCAACAATATGGGCTGGCACATGACCTGCGAAAAGCTTCTGCGCATCAAACTGCCGAAGCGTGTGGAATACATGCGCATTATTATTATGGAACTGGCGCGTATTACCGACCATCTTATCTGCAATTCGGTTGTGGGTGTAGATTCCGGTGCGTTTACAGCTTTCCTGTATGTAATGCAATATCGCGAGCTGGTATATGAGATTTACGAAGAAATCTGCGGTTCTCGTTTAACCACAAACATCGGGCGCATCGGTGGCTTCGAACGAAATTTTAATAATACCGCTTGGACAAAACTGGAAAAATTTTTACGCGAATATCCTGCGGTCTTAAAAGAATTTGAAGATCTGCTGACGCGTAACCGCATCTTTATGGAACGCCTGATTGGTGCCGGTCCTATCAGCGCCGAGCGGGCTCTTAATTATGGTTTTACTGGTCCGAATCTGCGTGCTGCGGGCGTTGATTACGATGTGCGTGTTCACTCACCTTACAGTAGCTATGAAGATTTTGATTTTACCATTCCGGTAGGCACTACCGGCGACTGCTACGACCGTTTTCTTGTACGTAATGAGGAGATGAAGCAATCGTTGAGCTTAATTACCCAGGCTTATTGCAAGGTGCAGGAATTTAAAGGTGAAGAAGCGGAAGTGTATCACGCAGATATTCCTGAATATTATCTTCCGAAGAAAGAAGATGTCTATACCAAAATGGAAGCTCTTATCTATCACTTTAAGATTGTGATGGGTGAAACGGAAATTCCACCGGGCGAGGTATATCATTGTGTGGAAGGTGGCAACGGAGAGCTTGGTTTTTATTTAATCAGCGATGGTGGCAGAACGCCTTACCGGCTTCATTATCGCCGGCCTTGTTTTATATACTACCAGGCGTATGAAGAACTGGTAAAAGGAGCGATGCTAAGCGATGCCATCATCACGATGAGTTCGCTGAATTTAATAGCCGGCGAAATGGATGGATAATCAATAGCAATTATAATTGTTGATTCATCAAAACAAAGACAAATGACATTCTCTCCCGATAAATTAAATAAGGTACAGGAAATCATTGCCCGCTATCCCGAAGGCAAACAAAAGAGCGCGTTGATTCCCTTGCTTCACATGGCGCAGGAGGAAAACAGCGGCTGGCTAAGCGTGGATGCCATGGACTATGTAGCAAGCTTACTCGATATTCAGCCGATTGAAGTGTACGAAGTCGCTACTTTCTACAGCATGTATAATCTCAAACCGGTTGGCAAATACATGTTTGAAGTTTGCCAGACCGGTCCCTGCATGTTGCGCGGCAGCGACGATGTTATCGAATACATTCAACAGAAGCTGAACATCAAAAATGGCGAGACAACACAAGATGGTCTGTTTACTTTAAAAACGGTAGAATGTCTCGGCGCCTGCGGGTATGCACCCATGATGCAGCTTGGCAAATTCTATAAAGAGCATCTTACCAGAGAAAAAGTAGATGCCATTATAGATGAGTGCGTACGAAACGCAACAACAAACAATTAAGAAATTACAAAGCTCATAGCTGACGGCTCACAGCTTATCAATATGGCAACAAAATTATTACTCGACAAAGTACACATCGAAGGCATTCGCTACTACGATACCTGGCGCAAAAACGGCGGCTATCAGGCTGTTGAAAAAGCGCTCCAGCTATCGCCCGAAGCCATTGTGGAAGAAGTGAAGAAAAGCGGCTTACGCGGTCGCGGAGGCGCTGGTTTTCCGGCGGGATTAAAGTGGAGCTTTATTGCAAAACCCGAAGGCGTCCCGCGCCACCTCGTGTGCAATGCAGACGAAAGCGAGCCTGGTACTTTCAAGGATCGCTACCTGATGGAATTCCTCCCGCATTTACTTATCGAAGGTCTAATCATCAGCTCGTTCGCACTTGGCAGCAATGCAACTTACATTTATATCCGCGGCGAATACGCTTGGATTCCCGATATTCTCGAACAAGCTATTTTTGAAGCCAAACAAGCTGGCTTCCTCGGAAAAAATATTCTCGGCACTGGCTTCGACTGTGAGATCTATGTGCAGCGCGGTGCCGGCGCTTACATCTGCGGCGAAGAAACTGCGCTCATCGAAAGTCTCGAAGGCAAGCGCGGCAATCCCCGCATCAAGCCACCATTTCCCGCCATAAAAGGCGCTTGGGAACGACCCACAGTAGTTAACAATGTTGAAACGCTTGCCGCAGTGGTTCCGATCATCAATATGGGCGGCGAAGAGTATGCGAAGATTGGCGTTGGCAAATCAACCGGTACTAAGCTCATTTCTGCCTGTGGCAACATCAACAAGCCCGGCGTGTATGAAATTGACATGACGATTTCGGTGGAAGAGTTTATTTACAGCGATGAATATTGCGGCGGTATACCTAATGGAAAACGCTTAAAAGCCTGTATTCCCGGTGGTTCTTCCGTTCCTATTATTCCGGCAAACTTGCTGTTCAAAACTGCAAAAGGCGAAACGCGCATCATGAACTATGAAAGTCTTAGCGACGGCGGCTTTGCTACCGGCAGCATGATGGGCAGCGGCGGTTTTATTGTGCTCGACGAAGACCAGTGTGTCGTTCGCCACACACTAACGTTGGCACGCTTCTACCGCCACGAAAGCTGCGGACAATGCTCGCCCTGCCGCGAAGGCACCGGCTGGATGGAAAAGATTTTAAAGAACATCGAATACGGCAAGGGTAAACTAAGCGATATCGATTTGCTCTGGGACATTCAGCGCAAGATTGAAGGCAACACCATCTGCCCGCTCGGCGATGCGGCTGCTTGGCCTGTAGCGGCAGCCATCCGTCATTTCCGCGACGAATTCGAATGGCACGTCCTCAATCCTGAAGAGTGTTTGACGCATAACTACGGACTTGCACATTATGCAGACGAGCGTGAAGTGATAGCATAGAAGAACAGCCATTATGTGATGAGCTAAGCAACTCCGATTGATCGCCTGTTGCGACGCTCCGTTCAAGGTTCCGGACAATGATTGGGCTTTTTACACCGCTTTGCTCATACGAACCACAAAGGCACAAAGACATCAAGAAGAACAAAGAATAGTTTGTAAGCATAGAATAAACGAACACAATGGCAGACGCAACGCAAACTCCATTATTCAAAGTCATCATAGATAATATCACGGTCGAAGTACCCGCAGGCACTTCCATCCTCGAAGCTGCCCGTAAAATCGGCGGTGATGTGGCGCCACCTGCCATGTGCTTCTACAGCAAGCTCAAAGGCAGCGGCGGCAAATGCCGCACCTGTCTGGTAGAAGTCAGCAAAGGTTCCGAAAAAGACCCGCGCCCGATGCCAAAACTTGTGGCTTCCTGCCGCACCACCGTCATGGATGGCATGGAAGTAAAAAACCTCACCAGCGAAAAAGTTATTGATGCCCGCGCCGGTGTGGTTGAGTTTTTATTGATCAATCACCCTCTCGATTGCCCGATTTGCGACCAGGCTGGCGAATGTTCTTTACAAGATTTAGGATACGAACATGGCAAGGCCGGTACACGTTATGAGTTTCAACGCCGCACATTTGCCAAACATAGTCTCGGTCAATACATCCAGCTTCACATGACGCGCTGCATCCTTTGCTACCGTTGTGTATTTACCGCCGACCAATTAACTAACACGCGTTATCATGGCGTGCTCGACCGTGGTGACCATTCTGAAATTGCTACCTACATCGAAAAGAGTTTGGATAACGATTTCATCGGCAATGTGATTGATGTTTGTCCCGTTGGTGCCTTAACCGACAGAACCTTTCGCTTTAAAAACCGTGTCTGGTTTTTAAAGCCAATGGATGCCCACCGCGATTGTCCCAAATGTTCTGGCAAAGTCACGCTCTGGAACCGCGGCGATGAAGTGTTCCGCGTAACCGCGCGCAAAGACGAATGGGGTGAAGTGGAAGAATGGATTTGTAACGAATGTCGTTTTGAAAAAAAGAATACGGGCGACTGGATCATTGAAGGACCACGCAAGATTGACCGTCATTCTGTTATTTCACAGGGACATTATGTGGATGCTGTTGAGCCGCCCGAATTTTTACCAGAAGTGATGGACGGCAGGCAGCCTAAAATTACATTCGGTATTCACGATGCGAGCAAGGTGAACGAGCCGCAAAATGATTTGAGCTTACTGGAAGGTCCGGCGCATTCTGATGATTTTAAAAACTAAACGATAGTCATTCATCACATACACATGAATAATCTTTCTGCTGTTTTACTTGCCTTCGATTGGGCTTTCCTGATACAAAAACTAATTTTGATTGTTATCATCGTTTCGGTGTCGCTCGTAATAGCGATGTATGAAACGTATGCCGAGCGAAAAATTGCTGCGTGGTTTCAGGATAGAAAAGGCCCAAACCGTGCAGGACCTTTTGGCATTCTACAGCCTTTGGCAGATGGAACGAAACTGTTTTTTAAGGAGGAAATCATTCCCAATACATCAAACAAAGTGTTGTTTGTGCTGGGACCCGGATTAGCGATGCTGGCAGCATTAATGACCTGTGCCGTTATCCCCTGGGGAAATTATTTGGAGTTTGGTGATACTAAAATGCCACTGCAGATTGCTGATGTGAACATCGGTATTTTATACGTGTTTGGTGTGGTGAGTTTGGGCGTATATGGTATTATGATTGGCGGCTGGGCAAGTAATAACAAGTTTTCTTTATTAGCTGCTCTTCGGGGCGCCTCGCAAGCTATCAGTTATGAACTGGCAATGGGTATTTCACTGATCGCTTTGCTGTTTATCTCCGGCGATTTAAGCATGAAGACGATTGTGGAAAAACAAATGGCAAGCGGTGTTTGGAATGTGGTATATCAGCCACTTGGTTTTTTAATTTTCCTGGTATGCGCCTTTGCAGAATGCAACCGCACGCCGTTCGATTTGCCGGAAGCGGAAAGCGAACTGAACATGGGTTATCACCAGGAATATTCGAGCATGAAACTTGGCTTTTACCTGTTTGCAGAATACATCAATATGTTCATCAGCAGTGCAGTGATGGCAACTTTGTTCTTTGGCGGTTATGATATTCCTTTTTTAGACGAAAGCAAATATGACCCGAACCTGATGGCAGTGCTGGGACTGGTTGCGTTGATGGCGAAGATTATATTTTTTATCTTCCTGTTTATGTGGGTGAGATGGACGATACCGAGATTCCGGTATGACCAGTTGATGAATTTGGGATGGAAAAAGATGCTGCCTCTGGCGTTGGCGAATATGCTGGTAACGGCAGCCGTAATTTTAGCTCTGCAGAAGTGATTAGCAATATTTTCTGTGCTTCTCGCTTTTATCAGGCGGGAAAAAAAGCAGAAAAATAGGGGTAATAGGCTAACGCTGCAAAAGCTGCATTTCTTTACCTGACCATTACTCCCGCGCAGTAAAAAAAATTTGCTGCGCAGGAAATTTATTTTGCTGCGCAGCAAATATCTGACGGCCGCGCAGGAAATAATTGCTAGCCGCGCGGCCGTTTACCGCTAGATGCATTCTGTAGTCTAAGGGAAAGGTTTATTATGGTTGTTGCTTCGTTCAATTGATATCCGAACGTATAAGAGTAGTTCTTTCTCTACCTAAAGAAAAGAAGAATAATTTCTGATTACACAACGAAGCGTAAACGGATTTCTTGACCGCTGGTTCAAAATAGCTGTTCTTTATTTTGTATTGATAAAGAACAATTTTAGAAATGTCGTTTAAGCAATAAGATAAACTTGGCGACATACATTGAGACGAATACTTTTGTAACGAAAAGCCAGATGTGTAAGCAAACGGCGATGGAAACATAACATGCAATCATTAACGAATAGAAGTAAAGCAGTTGACCGCAGTCCGATGACGTTCCTTGAGCGTCTGTATATTCCGAACATTGCGAAAGGAATGCTGATTACACTAAAGCATTTTTTTAAGAAAAAAGTGACTGTGTCTTACCCGGAAGTGAAACGTCCATTCAGCCCGGTGTTTCGCGGTTTGCATGTGCTGAACCGGGATGAAGAAGGTCGCGAACGCTGCACCGCCTGCGGCTTGTGTGCGGTGGCTTGCCCGGCAGAAGCGATCACGATGGAAGCGGCGGAACGTGAGATAGGAGAGGAAAATTTATACCGCGAAGAAAAATATGCGGCGCGTTATGAGATTAACATGCTGCGCTGTATCTTCTGCGGATTGTGTGAAGAAGCCTGCCCGAAAGATGCCATTTACTTAAGCGAAACCTTTACGCCAAGCGACTTTGCGCGGAAAAAATTTATTTACGGAAAAGAAGATTTATTGATACCGAATCCGGTGACGGAGCCAGAAGCATTTGCAAAAGCGAAAGGTGCAGATGCGCCGACAACAGCGGGCTATACGGCTGTGAAGCCATAGCCCATTTACTAACTACCAACGCACATGAGCATTACTGAAATTATTTTCTGGTTCTTAAGCGGTCTGGCTTTACTGAGCGCCATTATGGTGCTGGTGAGCAAGAATCCGGTTCACAGCGTGCTGTGGCTCATTGTTACGTTCTTCGCCATCTCAGGTCATTATATTTTACTGAATGCGCAGTTTCTTGCCATTGTAAATATCATTGTGTATGCAGGCGCGGTAATGGTGCTGTTCCTGTTTGTGATTATGTTGATGAATCTGGAGGCTGCTATTGAGCCGAAGCGCAGTGTATGGATGAAGGCGGCGGGCGTTATCAGCGGCGGACTACTACTGGCAGTGATGATCTCTGTCATCAGAACAGCCACTGATATGCAGGGTAAAAATGCACAGTTGACAACAGGTGATATCGGGTTGATCAAAAACTTAGGTAATGTTTTGTTTACCAACTATGCCTTGCCGTTCGAGATCAGCAGTGTGTTATTTCTGAGTGCGATGGTAGGTGCGGTTGTTATCGGGAAGAAGAATTAAGCTTATGCCAATACAATATTATATCGCATTATCGGCAGCTTTGTTTTGCATTGGGATTGTTGGTGTGCTCACGCGCCGCAATGCCATTATTATTTTTATGTGCATTGAATTGATGCTAAATGCTGTGAACCTTTTGCTGGTTGCTTTCTCTAAAATGCCCCATGCCGCGATAACTGCAGGGAATGCCGTAGTTAATTCCGGTATTGACGGGCAGATATTCGTGTTCTTTATCATGGTAGTCGCAGCTGCAGAAGTGAGTGTTGGCCTGGCGATTATTGTAATGATGTACCGCAACACGCATTCGGTGGATGTGAATTTTCTGAACCGGTTAAAGAATTAAAGCTCCGAGTTCCTAAAAGGGCGAGAGCAACGACATAATCAAATTTAAAAAACTTTCCGCCGCAGCGGATTGGGCTTATGGCTTATTTAATACCTCTTTTTCCGTTTCTTGGTTTTCTCATCAATGGGTTGTTTCGCAATTCCTTGTCTAAATCCTTGGTGGGTATCATTGGGAGCGGTTCTGTGCTGGCTTCATTCATAGTGAGCTTACTTTTATTCTTCCAGGTAAAAGCTAGCGGCGCATTGCCGGTTGAGCACCTGTTTACCTTCATAAACGTCAGCACGTTCACAATAGATTTTGCGTTTCAGATTGACCAGCTATCGGTTCTTTTTTTACTCATTATTACGGGTATTGGTTTCCTTATTCACCTATACTCTACCTCATACATGCACGAGGAAGAGCCGCCGCATTTTGCGAGGTATTTTTCGTATCTCAATCTTTTCGTGTTCTCCATGTTATTGCTGGTAATGGGCGCCAACTTCGTTATCATGTTCATAGGTTGGGAAGGTGTTGGCTTATGCTCCTACCTGCTCATTGGCTATTGGTTTACGGTTGATAATTATAACGCGGCTGCCAAAAAAGCCTTTATCATGAACCGAATTGGCGACCTCGGCTTCCTGTTAGCGGTATTTTGGATACTGAATAAATTAGGCACCGTAAATTATGCCGATGTCTTTGCCAATTATAATAAACTCTCTCAAACAGATATTACTGCCATTACGTTGCTTCTTTTTGTAGGTGCAACCGGCAAAAGCGCGCAAATTCCGCTCTACACCTGGCTGCCCGATGCTATGGCAGGTCCAACGCCGGTATCTGCGTTAATCCATGCGGCAACGATGGTAACAGCAGGCATTTATATGATTGCACGAAGCAATATCTTATACACGCTGGCACCACTTACCGAAAACATTGTTGCCATTATCGGATTAGCGACTGCGATTCTGGCGGCGAGTATTGCCTTGAAGCAAAACGATATTAAAAAAGTATTGGCATACTCAACGGTAAGCCAGTTGGGATATATGTTCCTTGGCTTAGGCGTGGGCGCTTATACCGGTGCAGTATTTCATGTTATAACCCACGCTTTCTTTAAAGCCTGCATGTTCCTCGGCGCGGGCTCTGTTATTCATGCCATGAGCGGTGAGCAGGATATGCGCAATATGGGTGCGTTAAAAAAATGGATGCCTGTTACAAGTATTACTTTTTTATTATCGTGCTTTGCAATTGCAGGTGTGCCGCCGTTCTCAGGGTTTTTTAGTAAAGATGAAATTTTAGCGGCAGCCGAATTGAAGAACCCGCTTTTGTATTGGATCGGCGTTGCGGGTGCATTGATGACAGCTTTTTATATGTTCCGCTTATATGCGATGACATTTCTAGGCAAGTTTCGCGGCACGCATGAACAGGAACATCACCTGCATGAAAGCCCGGCTGCTATGACGATTCCATTAATCGTTTTGGCTTTCTTAGCGGTTGTTGGTGGCTTCATTGGTATTCCCGAAGTGTTTGCTAAGAATGCGCATTGGCTCGAACATTTTCTAGAACCCATATTTGCTCAATCAAAATCATTACAGCCTGAGCATCTGGGTGATTCTTCACACGAATTGCTCATGATGGGAATCGTTACGGTGTTGGTGATTGTGATGATTGTCTGGGCATGGACTAAGTATAGCAAGTATCAAAAAACGACTGAAGAAGAAAACGGTTTAAACAGAGTGCTCCAACACAAATGGTATGTGGATGAAGTGTATGATGGTGCCGTGGTAAAACCAGTTAATGGACTTGCCGGCTTCTTTAAAAATGTGGTTGAGAAATCAGGGATAGATGGCTTGGTAAACGGTACAGGTCGCTTTGTGCAATATTCATCGCGGCAACTACGGTTGCTGCAAAGCGGCCAGGTAGGAAATTATATTTTATTCATGGTGCTAAGCATCGTGGTGTTGTTCATTGTGTTCTGGAACCAGGCCTTGATTATATCATTTATTGAGAAGATATTTTAGAAGCATTTTGCCCGCGGCAGCGCACCTAAACGCAGAAGAATGTAATCTGCGAAAATCGGCGCCAACTGCAGAAGAGAAACAAAAAATATGATTGCACTTTTATTAATCGTTGTTCCATTGCTGGCTGGTGTAGGCGCTTTATTTATAAAGAACGAAGGCACGGCAAAAGGAATCGCGCTGCTTGCTTCGCTGGTAACATTAGCCATTGCTTTAGCGGGTGTGTATTCATCGCAAAGCAGTCAGCTTTATTGGGACAGCGCGTGGCTTTCTTCAATGGGCAGCCGTTTCTCCCTGTCGCTCGATGGTATGAGCAAAATGCTTTGTTTATTGAATGCCATTGCCTTGCCGCTCGTTATCATTTCTACATATAAAAATGAATACAACAACGCCGGCAGCTTCTACGGTTTATTATTGCTAATGCAATGTGGCATGATGGGTGTGTTCCTCGCTGCAGATTGTCTGGTATTCTATTTCTTTTGGGAACTGGCATTAATACCATCTTATTTTCTTTGCTCTATCTGGGGTGGCGAGCGTCGCATACAGGTTACTTTCAAGTTTTTTATCTACACGTTCCTCGGTTCGCTTCTAATGCTCATCGGCATCTTGTATTTATACTTTCAAACGCCCGGTAATCATTCTTTTGCTATACAATCGTTTTATAATCTGCACCTTTCGCAAACGCAACAATATATTGGCTTTTGGCTGTTCTTTATTGCGTTCGCCATCAAGATGCCAATCTTTCCATTTCATACCTGGCAGCCGGATACATATGAACAATCGCCAACTGCTGTAACGATGATGCTAAGTGGCGTGATGGTGAAAATGGGTATCTACGGCATTATCCGCTGGGTGCTGCCGGTGTTTCCGTTAGCAGTAGCCAAGTTTGATGATGTGGTGATTGTCCTCAGCATCATCGGCATAATTTACGCATCGCTGATTGCTATCCGGCAAGATGATGTGAAGCGCTTGATTGCGTATTCTTCCATAGCGCACATCGGGCTGATGAGTGCCGCTATTTTTGCGGGTAAATCCTCTGGCTTACAGGGCGTGTTGGTGCAGATGTTCAATCACGGCGTTAATGTCATTGGCTTATGGATTGTGGCTGATGCCATCGAGCAACAACTTGGCACGCGCAAGTTCAGTGAGTTGGGCGGCTTGGCGAAGAAAGCACCCTGGCTTGCTGTGTTATTTTTGGTAATGGCATTCGCCAATGTATCCTTGCCACTTACCAATTCCTTTATCGGTGAATTTCTAATGTTCAACGGCTTGTTTCAATACAACATTGTTGCGGCTGCAGTGGCTGCGGTCAGCATTATACTGGCTGCCGTTTATACACTGAACATGGTGCAAAAAATATGGTATGGAAACACCTCAAGCCTTACAGATAATGCGCACGACAGCAATACCAACATTAATGTGGCACTGGCGATTTTAGTGGTGTTGATATTAGTATTCGGGTTCTATCCGCAACCGATGATACAACTGACAAGTGATACGGCAAAAGCCGTTGTGGCGCAGGTGCGCATGTAATAAAACAGATTCAGGCAAAGGACTATGAATGCGATTCTACTTTCGGTTATTTTAGGTGTCATCATGATGTTCAGCAGCGTTTGGGTTGACAACAAAAACCTGTACCGTCATATTGCCACTGCTGGGTTGGTGCTTCTGCTGATTGCCTGCATCGGCGATGCGAAGGGTTTTACGATTTGGAATATTGACACCAAAGGCATGTTGCTCTTCGATAATTTTGGAAGCTATTTCAACATCCTCGCTGTTCTTACTACGCTGGTATATGTCCTGCTCACCGGTTCTGAAATTCAAAAGACCGGAAGCTATATTGCTGAATATTTTGTGCTGATCTTTTTCGTGCTGTGCGGTATCTTTTTGTTGTCGTCTTACAACAACCTGCTGATGCTGTTTCTTGGCATCGAAATTTTATCTATCCCATTGTACATCCTTACCGGCTCCGACAAGCGAAACATGAAGAGCAACGAAGCGGCGCTTAAATATTTCCTGATGGGTTCTTTCTCTACAGGTTTGATGCTGATGGGAATTGCACTTATCTATGGCGCAACCGGCTCGTTTGCTTTGGAGCCTTTGCACAGCGGGCAGCAAGCTGCCAATGCGGCTTTGTCTGACAACGCTGTTTCCATCCTTGAAGTGTTTGGGATGTTGCTGCTGATGATATCCATTGGCTTTAAAGTATCAGCAGCGCCGTTCCATTTCTGGACGCCCGATGTGTATGATGGTGCGCCCGCCGTGTTCACTTCCTTCATGGCGACTATTGTAAAAGCGGCCGGCTTTATTGCTTTCATCAAACTGTTTGATGCACGCATGTTGGAGACCAGCGTTGAGAAAAATAAAATCATTGGTATAGACTGGAAGTTATTATTCTCTATTATCATTGTCTGTACGCTGCTTATCGGCAATGTAACGGCTGTGTTTCAGCAAAGCGTGAAGCGCATGTTAGCCTACTCCAGCATTGCGCAGGCTGGCTTTATGCTGTTTGCTTTATTTAGTATGAATGACGCTGCCAAAGAAGGCATCCTTATGTATACTGTTGCCTACAGCTTATCCACCATCGGCATCTTTGCCATCCTGGTTAAACTGAAAGATTTTACGTTTGATGGCTATAATGGGTTGGCTAAAACGCAGCCGCTGCTTGCGTTTGCGAATACGGTGTTTCTGTTATCTCTCGCCGGCATTCCCTTAACGGCTGGTTTCTTCGCTAAGTTCTTTATGCTGGAATCGGTGATTAAAACCGGCTCGTATTTATGGCTTGTGATAGCCGCAGTCGTGTTTGCAGCCATCAGTGTTTACTATTATTTCCGTGTTATCCAGGCAATGTATTTTAAAACCGGCGAAGGCGAAACCATCGAAGCGCCTGCTACCAGTTTTAAAGTGGGCGTAGTGTTGCTGGCAGTTGCGATAATCTATCTCGGTATCTTTCCGCAGGCGCTGTTTGGCTGGTTTTATTTTTAAGAGTAACAAACCATTTATCAAATAAAAGCCTGTTGATGAAACAGGTTTTTCTATTTTTATAAGGTTGCACTTAAATCGTGAAGAAGAAATACAATGCGGCTCAACAGTTAGTGTAAGTCAGGCTGTAGAAATTTTTGTTGATTATCTGTTGCAATTGAAGATTTGTTTTTAGGTAAAAAGAGAAAGAATCAGACTTGTATATTCGGAGAATAATTGAGTTTTTATCAAAGCGAATGTTCTCTATAAATATTCATTATCATAACTAAACAATGGTTTTAAAAGACGTTTTTCAACAAGCCTATAAAACGGTTGCGAGCAACCGGTTGCGCACGGGCATTACAGTGTCTATCATTGCTTTTGGCATTATGGCACTTATTGGTATCATCACTGCCATACAAGCTATGAATGGCAGCGTGAACAACAACTTTGCAACAATGGGCGCCAATGGTTTTACCATCACATTTAAAGAGCGCAACCGTTTTGGCAACCAGAACAATGACGTGAGCAAAACCACGCGTGGCAAGCAAAAGAAATCGAACCTCGACAAGGTAATTACGCTGGCGCAGGCGGAAGCTTTTAAGCAGAACTATCATTTCCCGGCGACAGTGAGCATTGCGCTGAACGGTAGGTGGAGTTATGAAATTCATTACGGTAATAAAAAAACGAATCCTAACGTGCGCATCAATGGTGGTGATGAAAACTACCTGGAAGTAAATGGCTACAGTATAGCGTATGGCAGGAATTTTACACCGCGCGATGTGGAAAGCGGCACGCGCGTGTGTCTGCTGGGTAGCGATGTGGCAAACAAACTGTTCAACAATAACCCGGCAAAAGCGGTGGACAAAGTGGTTCGCATTGGCACGGCGCCTTATATTGTTATCGGCGTGATGAAAGCCAAAGGTTCCAGCTCTTTAATGCGTGCCGATAATGTGATAGTTACCACTTACAACAGTGTGCGTACGCTGGCCAATGCTTCTCCTTCTTTCACGCTTGGCGTTACGGCAAAAAGCCTCCAGGAAGTGAATGCTGCTGTAGGGGAAGCCACGGCTGCCTTCCGCTCGATCAGAAAACTGCAACCAACTGAAGACGAGAACTTTGCCATTGAAAAAAGCGATGCGGTGGCGGCAACGGTATTGAATTTATTAAGCAGTATCTCTGGCGCTTCGGGGGCCATTGGCATTATCACATTGCTCAGTGCAGCCATTGCCCTGATGAATATCATGCTGGTAGCGGTGAATGAACGCACCCGCGAAATTGGTTTGATTAAAGCCATCGGTGGAAAAAAGAAAAACATTCGGCAACAGTTTTTATTCGAATCTATTATCATTTCCGTAGCCGGCGCTGTGTGCGGTATTATACTCGGTGTGCTGCTGGGTAACCTGTTTGCGTTGTTTCTCGATACCGGCTTTGTAGTGCCATGGGGCTGGATTATTGCAGGGGTTACCATCTGCGCTTTGTTTGGCTTGCTGGCAGGTTTATGGCCTGCAATTAAGGCTTCCAAACTCAATCCTATTACGGCTTTGCGGTATGAATGATTGGAAATGTAAGATGTACGATGTCGGATGTACGATGTTAGGGACGCTAGTTGAATAAAAGAAACAACTGCAGTTATTGTTGAATGCATTGATGTATGAAAAAAGGATTGAAGATTGTTTTATTTTGTTTAAGTTGCCTTACCCTGATTAGCTGGGACAGGGCAACTAAAGACTTGGCAAAGGAACACTTGATGAATAGGGAGCCGGTGTCATATCTGCATGATACCTTCCGGCTCCAATACATCGAAAACACAGGTGCTGCAATGAGTTTGGGTGATAGTTTACCGAAAACAGCCAGCTTCTGGCTATTAAGCGTTCTGCCTTTGTTGGTTCTGATTGGACTGTTTATATATGTTGTTATGAAGGCAAAGCAATTAAGCCTTTTCAAGATGTCGGTATTTGCGTTGCTTATTGCGGGCGGTTTGGGCAATGTGATAGACCGACTGCTTTTCGACCGGCATGTGACTGACTTTATGAATATTGGTTTCAGATCCGTCCGAACGGGCATCTTCAATTTTGCAGACGTTTGTGTTACTGCAGGTGCAATTGGTTTGTTATTTCTGTATCGCAAGAACTCTTCGCTGCGTCCTCCAACCCCATCTGTTTAATACCTGCATTTGCAGATGAGAAGAAATGCTATTTATTGCTAAGAATGGTTTGATTATCCGGTAAATCAATATCATTATTGCAACAATACGGGATGTTTTTGAAAGTGCCTTGAAAGAGAATTGCCCTTATTGTCTTCATTGTGTTATCTATCCATCGCTTTAATTATTACTACTTATTTCCTTTCTACTTTTGCTTTAATTATGGCAACAATAATAGACCTTATAGGAAATACACCGATGGTGAAGCTAAAGAGTTTGGTGGAAAACGAAAACGTAACCGTCTATGCAAAATTAGAAGGCAACAATCCTGGTGGCAGCGTAAAAGATCGGGCTGCTTACGGAATGATTAAAGGTGCGCTTGACAGAGGCGAGTTGAAGCCCGGCACTAAACTGATTGAAGCCACCAGCGGAAACACCGGCATTGCGCTCGCCATGATTGCCTCTCTTTACAAGGTAGAAATCGAAATTGTAATGCCCGAAGACGCGACGAGGGAAAGAGTGTTGACGATGCAGGCATTTGGTGCGAAAGTAGTTTTAACACCGAAAGAAACTGCCATGGAAGGTGCAATAGATTACGTGAATGAGAAGTTGCAAGAAGGTGGCTACATCAACCTTAACCAATTTGGTAACCCAGACAATTACCTGATGCACTATCACACCACAGGTCCCGAAATATGGCGCGATACGAATGGGGAAGTGACACATTTTGTTTCGGCAATGGGAACTACAGGAACCATTATGGGCGTATCAAAATACCTGAAGGAACAGAACCCGGATGTGCAAATTGTGGGTTGCCAGCCTTCGGAGGGCTCACACATTCCCGGCATTCGCAAATGGCCGGAAGAATATTTGCCGAAGATATTTGACAGAAGTCGGGTGGACCGGACGATTGAAGTGGATGAAGCCGATGCCAGAATCATTGCCAAGCGATTGGTGAAAGAGGAAGGCATTTTTAGCGGCATGAGCAGCGGTGGCAGCGTGTATGCGGCTTTGCAAGTGGCAAAGCCGCTGGACAAAGGCGTGATTGTTTGCATCATCTGCGACAGAGGCGACCGCTATTTGTCTTCCGATTTATTTGATTGAACAGGTGAGGAGGCTGGCATCTTTTTTTCATTCACCACATAAACAAAACACAATGGCAAAAGCAACAACTGATAAAAAAGAAACAGTGACAAAAAAGAACAATGACCCTGAACATGTGAAGGAAGCGCATGACCAGGCAGACCACGACATTGCAGAAGATGCCGACTTAAGCATTCATAGCCCTAATGATGATTTGGATGAAGGCGAATTAGCCAACTTAGGTGGAGATAAAAATGATTTGGTATAAAACAAGAAAACATCCCGCTACAGCGGGATGTTTTCTTTTAGTTTGATTCTTTATTAGTTTACTACGGCAATTGCCATTCCGTCGTGTTCTTTAACACCGATGGTTTGGATAATGGTAGCTGTTACTTCTTTGGTTTGACTTAAAAGTTTATTGAAACGGTCAACGCCGTGTACCCTTTCATCAGTGCAGTTCTCGTCCAATACTTTTCCTTCCCTGATTACATTATCGCAAACAATAACGGTTCCCGGTCGCGACAGTTGCAAAGCTGCCAAAAAGTACTCGGCATAGGGCGGTTTATCGGCATCAATAAAAATGAAATCAAAAGGTTCTTCTTTTTGGGCAATCATCGTCTGCAGCACATCGGCTCCTTTGCCAAGCTTTACCGTTACTTCGTTTGAAAGCCCCGCCCTGTCTATATTCTGTTGCGCCACTTTTGCGTGATGTTCATCGGCTTCAACGCTTATCAGGATGCCATCTTCGGGTAAAGCTCTACCCATCCAGATGGTGCTGTAGCCGCCTAAGGTGCCGAGTTCTAAAACCCGTTTGGCGCCGCAGGCTTTCATCATTACCTGCAAAAACTTTCCTTGGTTGGCAGATACACTGATTTGCGGTATATCTTCCTTTTCCAACGATTGAATAACCTGTTGCAAAGCGTCATCCTCGGGCGCCAGTAAATTACTGATGTAGTTATCTACCTGCGCAAAAAGTTCTGTGTTCATAGTAATGATAAAGGTTTGCTCAGTCTTACGGTTGCTCTTGGTTCTGATTCATCAGGAAGCCGTAGTTTTCTTCTGCAAAATCTCCTGCAACTGCTTTTGATAAGTGTAGCTTACCGGTATGGTTTTATCGTCCAGCGTAAGCGAGTTCTTGTTCCATTTGTCAATCTTTTCAATGGGCACAATGTACGATCGGTGCACGCGCGTGAACAACTGCGGCGGCAGCTTTTCCGACACCACTTTCATGCTCATGTGGATGAGGAAGGACTTGCCTTGCGTGTAGATTTTAATATAATCGTCGAGGGCTTCAATCAGCTCAATATCCTTGAACAAAATCTTCACCCACTGATAATTGTATTTTACAAACAGGTAGCCGTCGTTTACCTCTTTGCTCTGGCGATACTCGATGTATTCTTTTGCCTTGGTAGCGGCTTTTGCAAAGCGGTCGAAATCGAATGGCTTTACTAAATAATCCACTGCTTCCAGGTCAAAGCCCTGCGCGGCAAACTGGCTGTAAGCCGTTGTGAAGATGACGGGCGGTTTAGATTCCAGGTTGGAATAAAACTGCATGCCGTTGATATCGGGCATCTGGATATCGAGAAACAGGAAATCGAAATGATCGTTGTTAATGTATTCTGCAGCCGACATTGGGTCGGTGAATGTTTTTACCATCTCGAGCCAGCCGGTTTGCGCAGCATAGTTCTCAAGGAGCTGCAAAGCAAGGGGTTCATCGTCTAAGGCTATGCACTTCATGTTAATTCAAATTTATGGTTAGCGATACGGAAAAACGGTTGTCGTTAGAAAGAATGTTAAGCTCGTGCCGTTTGGCATACAGCAGTTCCAGCCGGCGCTTGGTATTGCTGATGCCCATGCCGGTGCTTTCGTATTTCTGAGAGCCGCCCGGCTGATAATCGTTGACGCAGGTAAAAGTAATCTTATTTTTCTCTGCCTGCACACAAGCCTGAATAGAAGAACTGCGGTGCGTGCTGATGCCATACTTAAAGGCATTTTCAATAAACGGAATGAACACAAATGGGGCGATGCGCGCCGTGCTGATGGCGCCATTGGCAGTGAACCGGATAGAATTGTTGTTGGTGAGCCGAAGTTTCTGCAACTCGATGTAGCTGTTGATAAAATCAATCTCCTGCTGTAGCTCCACATCGTTGCCTTGGCAGTCTTCCAGCGTGTAACGCATGATGCGCGAAAGCTTAATGACGGCATCGGCCGTCTTTTGATTGTTTGCGATAGCAAGTGAGTAAATGCTGTTTAATGTATTGAATAGGAAATGCGGATTTACCTGTGTCTTCAACAGGTTTAATTCTGTTTCTAATTGCTGTTTACTTACTTCTTCCTTTATTTCCTCGGCAGAAAACCATTGTCCGATTACTTTAATACTGGTGCTTACGAGGAGCGCTATTAAAAACAACGTAACCGCACCGGCGGAAAAATAATAGGGCCCCCCATAGTGGATGCTCTTTGCATACGACGTTTGCATAAACCGCTGCGTTTCGGGCGCAAACCACATGATGAGGTAGATGGCTGTGAGGTAAACGAAGAGATAGGTGATTATGCTGAGGATGTATAACGCCGTTCTCTTTTGTGCGAGCAGGCGCTGGATCAGCACTTTGCTGTTAAGGTAATAAAAACAAACGAGCAACAGGTTGGAGCCAATTAACAACTGGATAAACCGGGGGCTGTCTAATGGCGGCTTGCTTTTATCGTAGTTGAGAAACTGGAACGGCAGCAGGAAGAAGCAAAGCCATGCGGCTATAATGATGCTCCACTGCAGGATCATATTTCGCTCTTTTACTGCCATAGTTTTTTAATAACAATGAAAGATAAGCATTAAATAGTGCAGCGCGGGTGAATTAGACAAACACCAATTTTTTGTCGGCTAATATGGAGGAGGTTAGAGGTGAGATGTCAGACGTGAGATGTAAGAAATAATGAGTTCTGTACAAACGATGCTGCTTGTGAGTTATAAACAGAACAACTTCTCACCTTTCACCTCTCACCAGCTAATATGATTCGCTTTCGTTGGGAAACATTTCCTGTTTTACATCAATGACATATTGCTGAACGGCGGTGGTAATTTGCCCGGCGAGGCTGGCATACTGCCGCAGAAAGCGGGGTTTGAATTCGGTGTTGATGCCCAGCATATCGTGCATCACCAGCACCTGCCCATCGCAGTGCACACCGGCACCAATGCCAATGGTGGGAATGTGTAAAGACCGAGATACTTCTTTCGCCAGCAGGGCGGGAATTTTTTCGACCACTAAGCCAAAGCAACCGGTGGCTTCCAGCAGGGCAGCATCTTCCTTCAGTTTATTGGCTTCTGCCTCCTGCTTGGCACGCACATTATAAGTGCCGAACTTGTAGATGCTTTGCGGCGTTAAACCTAAATGCCCCATCACGGGTATGCCTGCGGACACAATGTTGCGGATGCTATGCACCACTTCCTCGCCACCTTCTAATTTAACCGCATGCGCGCCGGTTTCCTTCATAATGCGGATGGCAGATGCAAGGGCAATCTCTGGGTTGCTTTGGTAAGAACCAAAAGGAAGATCGACAATGACCAGGGACCGCTTTACAGCGCGGATAACGGAAGATGCGTGGTAAATCATCTGGTCGAGCGTAATGGGCAAAGTAGTTTCGTGGCCTGCCATTACGTTGCTGGCGCTGTCGCCCACGAGGATGACGTCGATGCCGGCGTCATCAAACAACTGGGCAAATGAAAAATCGTAGGCGGTGAGCATGGAAATCTTCTCGCCGTTGTCTTTCATTTTTTGCAGGGTGTGGGTGGTGATCTTGCGAACTTCTTTGGTTACAGACATGTGGTTTTATATAAGTAAGCAAAGCTATGGCCGGAAGTTGAAAGGTGAGTGGTGAGAGGTAAGAAGTGAAATAGTTGCTGCTCCTTTTGTGACTGAAGAAAACTAATTAGGTCAGCAAAGCTGAGAAGAAGGATTAAGGTTATGAATTGAATAAGGCTTAAGCGGGTTTAGGGATGACTAAAAATTATTTACACTGCCCTTCCGAACAGTTCGGAAGGGCAGTGTAAATTCTACAGAAGGCTTCTGAACAGTGTAGCAAGGCAGTGTAAGTTTTACAGAAGACTGTTTACCTATGCGGCAGGGCAATGTAAGTTTTACAGAAGGCTGTTTACCTTGTCAACAGCGTAGTGTAAATTTTACAGAAGGCTTCTGAACGGTTGGGAAGTGTGATGTTGAGGTTTTGCGGGGAGAGAAAACGTTTGTTTTTTGTGTGGCTGATGTTTTTTCACAGCCCTATGTTGAAACACGGGCAATGCGGGAGAAAGAAGCGTCCGAAAGACAAGATTCTCGCAAACAATAAAAACGCGCCAAAGGTGTAGTACCGACAGTTTTGGAAAGTGTCTCATTTTTATTGTGGCTGAGACTGAAAGGATTGAAGAAAAAAGTAACCGTTTGGAGGAGTAACAAGTGTTGGCTATTTTTGAGTTGGGCGCTACTATATGGAAACTTCCCAATAGGGCATCTTATTAGAAAATTTGACTTTGAGAAAAATACTTCTGCTTTGTTTTTTACCTTGGCTTGGTTGTATTGGCAGACATAAAGATACAGAAGCTATTTTCATTCTTGCACCGCCAGCACAGCAAAAGATGGCAGAAAATCTTTGCCTTTTCCACCAGATCCTCGCAGCGGAACGACTTGCTTCAACTTTATTTTTGACAGCACAGGCATTCTATATTTTTATCAGCATTTCTATGACAAGGATAGTATGACAGTTCCAGGCACTGTTTCAGACATTGAAATTCCGTCTTTTATTGGCTTGACACCTGACCGGATGATAGTGTTGTCAGATAATGAAATTGAAAGCTTCGTTGAAAGCAATATTGTGCATGTTGATTCAGCTTATAAATCTGTAAGCATTATTGGCACAACTGATACTATTAAGTCTAAAGCTTTGACTACTTTATTACGGGAACTGACTGCTTATACGATTAAAATTCCTTATTATATCAGATCAACAACTCTTGAAGAAAGAGTTGTTCTTAATTATAAAAGGAAACAAGAATTCTATTATCCTGATAAAGTTAATTGGGACTCTTTGCAACTTGAAAATAATAGAAAAAAATAGCATCGCCCAATAAATGCTTAGTGCCATAGCGGCTGACTCAAGCTATTCAACATCCCGCCTTATAATCATTATCACCACCCGCCCCCACTACTTCTTACTAATCATTCCATCTACACTAATCTTTCCGGGACCACAAAGCAGGATGACAAAAAACGCGGTGAAATAAGCAATTGCCATTTCGGAATCGAAGAGGTCTTTGCCGGCATCGTGACCAAAAATGATAACCAGAAAAGTGATGAGGAGAGGAATGCAGGCCCAGCGTGTGAACAAACCCAGCACAACGAGAAGGCTACAGAATATTTCGGCAAACAAGGCAAGTATTAAAGAAGCTTTCGGGCCAAAACCCATGAAACTATAAAAGTTGTGCTGAAGCGTATCGAACCCTCTTACTTTATCGAACCCATGCTTCAACATCAATATTAAACCAAAGGAGATGCGCAGAAGAAGCATCGCGATATTAAACGAAGTGGTGCTGAAATCAATCGAAGTGAAACTGAATTTTCGCATTCAATAGGTTTGTACAAATGTATAGGATTCTCATTCTTTATCCACAAGCGGGCTTCATTCTTTTTGCACATAAAAGGCACAACTACCTTAGCCGCCGTTTTGCAATTTTATTAAGAGCGACGTTAAAATATTTAGAACAAAGCCTACGTTCACCAAAATCTATGAAGTTGAGAATACTGCTTTTTAGTCCTGCTGTGTTGCTCTTTGCATACAGCTATTCCTTTGCTCAAGCCACCAAAATATACAACGACCCCGATGCAGACTTTAAACAGGCGAAAGAATATTATCAGCGGGGCGAGTTTAGTTTAGCGTATCCGTTGTTTACCGAATTAAGTAAAAACTATAACGCGGCAACCGAAAGCAATATACCTGTTTCGTCTGCCCTGGAAGCAAAATATTATTCCATCGCCTGCCATTTGCAGTTGAATGATGAAACAGCCGTTGGTGAAGCCAAAACATTTATTGAAGCGGAACACAATGCGCCACGCACACAATTGATGAGCTATCAACTGGCAGAATATTATTACCGAAAAAAGGACTTTGAAAACGCCATTGCCTATTATGAAAAATCAGGCATCGACAACCTAAGCAACAGCGAGATAGCGGCGATGAAATTTCATGAAGCGTATGGTTATTTTACACTGAAAAGATTTACTGATGCGAAGCCCCTTTTTAACGACATCAGGCAAATAGAAAGTGATCCCAATTATATAGATGCCAATTATTATTACGGCTATATTTTGTTTGGCGAAAAGAACTACAAAGGCGCGCTGGAAGCGTTTACCGTTGTGCAGGACAAACCAAATTATGCAAGTATTGTTCCCTATTATGTAACTGAAATTCATTACTTCAGCGGCGACAGAGACAAAGCGATTGAATCGGCAGAAGCAGCTTTACAGCGGGGCAATCAATATTATGCTTTGCAGTTAAAGCAACTGTTGGGTCATGCTTATTTTGAAAAGAAAAACTTTGCCAAAGCGCTGCCTTATTTAGAAGAGTATGTGCAGAATACAGAGAAAGTGCGTCGCGAAGATTTGTATGAACTAAGCTATTGCTACTATGTGGCAAAGCAATGGAAGAATGCGATTACAGGCTTTAAAGAACTGGGTGGAAAGCAGGATTCGCTGGCGCAAAACAGCATGTATTTGCTGGGCGATGCTTACCTGAAAACAGATCAGAAAGGAAGTGCAAGAAGTGCCTTCCTTTTTTGCGAACTCAACAGCAGTAATGCCACGCAAAAAGAGATTTCGCAGTTCCTGTATGCGAAGCTTTCTTACGAGTTGGGCTATCGCGATGTAGCGTTGACGGAGTTGCAAAGTTTCAATGCAACGTATCCTAAATCATCTTACATTAACGAAGCCAGGGAATTGTTGGTAGAAGTGCTGGCGAATACCAATAACTATAAAGATGCATTGACTTTAATTCAAAGTCTTCCTGCACAAAGCGAAAGTGCGCAACGGGTGTATCCGCGCATTTTATATGGCCGTGCTGTAGAGTTGGTAAACGACCAGCAAGTGAATGAAGCCGATGCTTTACTGAACCAGATTTTTGCGGTGCCTTATAATGATGCGCAACTGCAGCCTGCTTACTTCTGGAAAGGTGAGATTGCTTACCGCAATGATAAGGCTGACTCTGCCATTTACTATCTTCAGAACTATATGAAGAGTCCTGTTTCATATGGCGAAGTAAACCCTCAGGATGCACGGTATATATTGGGTTATGCCAATATGAAAGTAGAAGATTACAACAGCGCGTTGCCATATCTTGAGAAGATAACAACCACCGTTACGGCTGCTTCTTCCAACATACAACAGGATGCTTACCTGCGCAGTGCCGATTGTTATTTCATGCGCAAAAGTTATAGCAAGGCATTGCAAATGTATGAGACGGCTATTGCGCTGAACCTGCCTTCTTCCGATTATGCTTCTTTCCAGAAAGCGGTGATTGCGGGTGCTTCCAACAACACCAATGAGAAGCTTGCGCTGCTGCGTTCGTTCCTGCAGAAATATCCAAATTCTGTGTTGGTGCCGGATGCTAATATGGAAACGGCAAACACATATATGGCAAGTGAAAACTTCAACAATGCTGTTGCACCTTTAACCGCTATTTTAAACAACAAGAACGCGGTGAATTATAAGCCGGAAGCTTTGCTGAAACTCGGTGTTTGTTACTTCAATTTAAACAACGATGATGAAGCGCTCAACCGCTTTAAAGCCCTGATTGCAAACTATCCTAACTCAGATGAAAGCAACGATGCAGTAGAGTATGTGCGAAACATCTTTATCAACAAACAGCAGCCACAACAGTTTGTAGCTTTCATGCGGCAGAATGGAAAAGAAGTCAGCACTTCGGAAGAAGATTCGCTCACTTACTCTTCGGCTTTGCTTCGTTATAACAACAAAGATGTAACTGCTGCGCTGCAAGGCTTTCAAGGTTATCTGACTCAATTTCCCGAAGGGCATTATGCCATAGATGCCGGCTATTTAACGGCTTCTATTTATAATGATAGGAAGGATTATAAAAACGCATTGAACTATTATAGCGGAGTAGCCGATAAAGCGCCCAATAAATATGCAGAAGAAGCCGCACTGGCGGCTGCCCGCATCAACTATTTTGAACTGAAAGATTACAGCCGGGCAGAACAGTTTTTTGCGCAGTTAAAAACCATTGCTACCGGGCAGGATACAAAACTGGAAAGCATGAGAGGCTTACTGCGTTGCGAGTATAAGCTTTCCCGATTTGATGCGGCTTCTGTTTCTAACGCACAGGATTTATTGGCTGAAAAAGGAATTGCCACCGACGATAAAATGATCGCGAACATGATCATTGCGAAGTCATATCAATCTGCTAACCAAACCTCCGATGCTTTGTCGGCTTACAGTGCTGTAGTGGCTTTAGGTAAATCGGAATATGCAGCCGAAGCACGGTATCGCATTGCCGAAATTTATCTTCAGCAAAACCAATTGAAGCTGGCAGAGAAAGCCGGATTTGATGTGATTAATAAAGCTGGCTCTTACGATTACTGGATAACAAAAGCTTATATTCTTCTCGGCGATGTTTACTTTAAAGAACAGGATTATTTTAATGCAGAAGCGACGCTGAAAAGCGTGGTAGAAAATGCAGAAGATGCCGCGTTAAAAAGCGAAGCGCAACAGAAACTGGATACCGTGATTTCGGAAAAAGAAAAATACAGCAAAGTAGAAACCCAATAGAAACCAACGCTATGAAAAGATTATTTGTTTGTGCCCTCTTCTTCGTTGCTGCTTTACCTTTTGCCAATGCGCAACGGGCTAAGAAAGGAAGAACTACCGCAAAGGAACCGACAACATCGTCCGCTAAAGGCAACAGCACCCGCGCTGCTGCCGATACATTGATACCCGGCAGAACCGTTACCGTTACGTCTTCTTACAAACCGGTGCTAAAGCCTTCGGCAAAGATTAATTTTAGTGCCGCTACGCCGTTGCCCGATTCTACATTGCCAACGCTGCAATACAATGTGCCTTCGCAAAACCTGTTCTTCACTTATCAGCCTGCGGCTTTGAAACCTTTGGCGGCTGATATTGATACGGGTATCAACTGGCAGAACAAAAACTACATAAAGGCAGGCTTTGGCAACTACTCAACACCTTACCTGCAAACCGGTTTGTCGTTTGGCGATGGTGCGCATACCGCAGTAAACGTGAACGCAAAGTATGTATCGTCCAAAGGTAATCTGCCTTATCAGCAATACGGTCGCTTTAATGCCGATGCAACGGGCATCTTCACTAATGGCAATAATGAAATCAGCGGCAAAGTTTTCTTTAATAACAATAAGCAGTATCAGTACGGGTTTCAGCCCGATACGTTGAAATTTGATAAGGAAGACTTACGCCTTACTTATACAACATTCGGTGTTAAGTTTGGCTTGCGAAATAAGAAGATAAACAGCATTGGGATTGCTTATAATCCCACGCTTTTGGTGGATGGTTTTACGGACAACCGCAACGGTCATGAAACCAACTTGGTGTTCGATGCGCCGGTTTCAAAAACGTTCGGCGAGAAGCTGGCTTTCAAGATGGGCATTACGGCTGATATTACGGCTTACAAAGGTGATACAGTAAATAAGATAAATAACAACCTTGTTTACCTTTCGCCTGCCGTACAGTATGCCAGCAACGGCATTACGGTTATTGGTGGCATTACGCCATCTTGGGATAAAAAGGATTTTCACATGCTGCCCAATGTATCCGCCGAAGCAAAGATCAATGAAGAAAAGTTTGTGCTGATGGCTGGCTGGAAGGGCTATTACAATAAAACGAATTATCAATACCTGGCTTCATTTAACCCCTGGATTGCGCAGCCAACATTTTTGAAAAGCACTCGTTTTCTCGATGCCTATGCCGGCTTTAAAGGCAGTGCCGGCAGCCATTTTACTTACAATGCGCAGGTTACACTTCAGAATATCTATAACCAACCCTTGTTCCTGAATGATACCTTTACAGGTCGCTCCTTTAATGTGGTGAACGAAAGCGACATGAAGAACTTTAAACTGCATGGAGAGATTGGTTATACCCTGCAGGAAAAGTTCTCCCTACTTGCGGGTGCTACAATTAACAAGTATAGCAACCTTACCGATAATGATAAAGCCTGGGGATTATTGCCGAACGAAATCAATGGGTCGCTTCGGTGGAACGTAACGAAAGATTTGTTGTTTAAAAGCGACTTGTTCTTTTGGGATGGTGCCCGTTACTTAACCACCAAAGGGGCTGATTCAAGGCGTTTGGATGGTGCCTTTGATTTGAATGCCGGCGCAGAGTTTAGGATTAATGATGCGTTCAGCGCCTGGCTGCAGTTCAACAATTTATTCAATAATAAATACCAGCGCTGGAACCAATATGAAGTGCTCGGCTTCCAGGCATTGGGTGGTATTGTGTATCGTTTTTAAATGATGCTTGCAAAGATTGTTTTGGATTGTATTGGATTTTAAAGACATAATAAAACAGATGTCAAAGCTCTGAAGATGAAATGCCACCAATAAAAAAGTTCCGGATACAATCCGGAACTTTTTTATTCAATTCGATTAATATTCGATTAAGGTTTTCTGTTACGGAAGCGCTTAACCTTAATGACACGGTCGCTGATTCTCTCTTCTCTTTCTTTTACCTGACCGAAGTTGTAACTAAAGGTCACTGCCAACGTGGTGTAAGAATCTTTTCTTTCAGAATAAGCTCTTGGCTTGCCTGGTTCAGGCGGCGTGGAATTTAAACCACGGTAATAAAGCTGTTGTGCCTGCGCAACCTGATCGCCGGAAAGATATTTACTGAACAGGGTAGGATCAATATAGGTCTTGCTGACATCATCTAAATAATCGGTGAACGTTTTGCGGAAAGTGGCGCTGAAACCAACTGCCATCTGGTCATCAAGCCGATATTTGAAGCCAAACGTAAGAGGTATATAAAACTGGTACAGGCTGTATTCTTTGCTGTCGGGATATTCATCAAAACCTTCCCCTTCCAAACGCAATGGTTTCAATTCAACCCACTCGCCGTTTAGTTCTGCTTTGGGGTTAAAATGAAAACCGCCTATTCCTATACCTACAAAAGGTTTCAGTAATGTTTCGCGATGTGTTCTGTTTAATAACTGCAGGGGATAGATTTCGGCATTGAGCGAAAGTTCCTGAATACGTGAGCGGAAGCTCAGATTGCGTTGATATCTTCCCAGCGACTGATTGACTTTGCTTTTGATAACACTGTCGGCTCCAGTGATGGTGGCGTAGTTGAACTGCGCATATACCTTAGCCCAGCCTGCCGGGTAATAGCTGTAAGATATACCAAAATGCGGGCGGAAGGTGACACCATTCAAGTCTTTAGAGAAAGATTCGCCTTTGCCACGGGTGCCGCCTAAATCTCCCAAAAAAGTTGTCAAACCTGCATTAATGCCAATCTCTGTAGTATTCTTCAAAGAACTATATTCCGGCTTCATGCTGATGCGTCTGAAATTGTTTTGCGCAACTGCCGCCACAGATACAACAGTCAGCATCAATAAGGTAGTAATGGTTTTTTTCATTGTGATCATGATAAGTAGTTGTTTTATACAACACCCTCCGGATGCCGTGGTTTATACAAATATACTGTCTCGTCCTATTGTTTTAATAGTAAAGTTTTGTAATGTAAGATTCAGGACAAAGATTCGGAAAATTTCCGAAGCAGAAAATTAAGAAATTTTAATCTTCGCCGCACCGCGGTTTTATTTTGCGGTAAAACGTATGACTTTTTAGGAATGAAGGACTAATTCCATGTGAATATGCTCAATCTCATCCTCCAGGTATATATTACCTGCAGGTACAAAGCCGAACGAGCCGTACCAATCTTTTAAATAAAGTTGGGCACCAATTCTTAAAGAAGAGGAAGGAAAGAGTTCCCTGCATTTTTCGATGGCTTTTTTCATCATATGTCTTCCTATGCCTGTGCCTCGCACTGAAGCTTTGTTAGCAACGCGACCAATAGAAGCTCGGTTTGAGTAAACGATGTCAGCAGCTATCAGGCGGCAGCAGGCTACTAATTGATCTCCGAAATAAGCAAATAAATGATAAGATTGTTTGTCTACACCATCCATATCCAGGAAAACGCATTCCTGCTCCACCACAAATACTTCGCTGCGCAGTTGCAGAAGATCATAAAGTTCTGCTACTGATAGCTCTGTAAAATGCCTGCAATACCAGTTAAGTTGATTCATAAAAAGAGCTCTCTGAAGAATAGGAATCGGCTCTAAATTTTTTCGTAGACAATATATTGCCAAGGTGTCATTTCAAAAGAAACTTCATTGTCAAAACTGAACGTCAATTCTGAAAAGATATTCCTGAAATTCCCTTTTATTTCTTCATGCAAAAGCGTGAACCGGACGCGGTCGGCATCCGAAAAGTTGAATAGCAGCAAGGCTTTGGCATTATCCTTTTTGCAAACATAAGCCACGATTTTATCGCTGACGCTTGTCTCTAAATAAATCAATTCGGCTTCGCAGTTAAACACCTGGCAGCGCCGTCTCAACATAAACAAGGTTTTATAAAAATCGTGCAAGGCAGGCTTTTCTTCAGTCCAGTTTATCTGGTCTTTATCAAAAAATTTTAAGCGTTTGTAATTTGGTAGTTCCTGTCCGCCATATAATAAAGGAATGCCCCGCCATGTATTGGTAAATACAGCAAAAGCGCCGGCAGCAGCGCCATATTTTTCGTATTCCGTCCCGTTCCAGCTATTTTCGTCGTGATTGGTAGTGAACATTAGCTTCTGCGAATGTTTTTCGCATTGTGTAGCATACTTCATTAGTATGTTCATCATTTTTTCGATGCCCATTCTGTGCTGCACTAAAGCGGTGCTGTCCTGCATCCACTCCCAGGCGTAAGAGGCATCAAACACCTGCAGGTATTCTTCGTTGTCTGTTTCGGCCAGCCAGTACAATGGTTTGAGTGTATCGCATTCCGTTCGTGCCTCCTTCCAGAAATCAAGCGGCACAAGGTGCGCCATATCGCACCGGAAGCCATCTATCTCAGCTTCCGTTATCCAATATTTCATAGCGGCGATCATCGCTTTGCGCAGGTCTTTGTTGTCGTAGTTCAGGTCAATCACATCCACCCATCCGTTTCTTTCTGTGAAGTTGCCATGCTCATCTTTTTGATACCAGTCGGGGTATTGTTTCGCCCATGCATTGTCTTTGCCGGTGTGATTGGCAACCCAGTCAATAATCACTTTCATGTTCAGCGAATGTGCTTCTTTCACAACGGCGATAAAGTCTTCTATTGTTCCAAATTCAGGATTGATACCGGTATAATCTGCTACAGCATAATAGCTGCCAAGGCTGCCTTGTCTGCCATCAAGGCTAATAGGTGTGATGGGCATAAACCAGAGTATTTCCACACCCATATCGTGCAGGCGCGGCAAATGCTTTGCAAAAGCGGCGAAGGTTCCTTCCTGGGTATATTGCCTTGTGTTCACTTCGTAAATGTTGGCGCTGTTAGCCCAATCTAATTGCCTAAACAAAGCACTCATAACGATAAAAGCTTTTGCCGCAAAGAAACACTATTATTGTGCCGCTCATCTATCCTTCTTTTATGACGACAGACCATCCGCAAAAAAAACTAAGCCTCCTGCAGGCAACAGCCATCAACATGACGGATATGGTTGGTATCGGGCCTTTCGTGGTGCTCAGCAGTGTAGCAACCATTATGAATGGTCCTTATTTTTTGTATGCCTGGCTGGCGGGCGCTTTTCTGTCTTTTGTGGATGCGACCATCTGGAGTGAGCTGGGGGCTGCCTACCCGATGGCAGGCGGAAGTTATAATTTTTTAAAGGCAGGTTTTGGAGTAAAATGGGGCAAGCTCATGAGTTTCCTGTTCGTGTGGCAAACTATGATACAAGCTCCACTAGTGTTGACTTCTGCTTCGCTTGGCTTTGCCAAATATTTCTCTTTCCTCACACCATTAAATACCATCGAGAGCAAGATGGTAAGTGGCGGATTGATTATCTTGATTATCTTTTTGTTGTACCGGAAAATAGAAACCATTGGTAAGATAACGGTCGCTTTATGGGTAGGTGTTTTGCTTACTGTTTTCATTGTAATAGCTGGCGGCATTTGGCATGGAAACTTCGCGCAGCCATTACAGAACATTAATACAGGTCTTACGGTTAATTCTTTCTTTGCGGCTGCGCTGGGCAGTGCAAGTGTGCAAACGGTGTATAGTTATCTTGGGTATTACAATGTGTGCCACTTAGGAGGTGACATTAAAAATCCGCAACGCAATATTCCGCGAAGCATGTTTATTTCCATTGCAGGTATTGCAGTGTTATATCTTTTGATGAACATCAGCGTAGCCTCTGTTCTTCCTTTTGATGTTGTGAAGGGAAGCGCTTTTGTGGTAAGCGATTTTATTAAAGTGCTGGCTGGTTCCACTGCGGCTACTATCGTTACGGTGCTGATATTATGGGTAGCTTTTGCTTCCATTTTTTCGGCTACACTGGGCTACAGCCGCATTCCTTATGCAGCTGCGAAAGATGGCGCTTTCTTCCCCATGTTTGCAAAACTGCACCCTACCAAAAATTTTCCATACGTGTCTTTGCTGGTGCTGGGCAGTATTGCTTTTGTGTTTAGCCTTATATTCTCTAATTTAAAAGATGTAATACAAGCCATCCTTGCTATGCGCATACTGGTTCAGTTCATCAGCCAGGCGGTGGGTTTGGTCTTGTTGAGTAAAAGAAAAGGGCGCGCTTTTTTTCCGTGGAAGATGCCTTTGTATCCATTGCCCGTGATCCTGGCAATTATCATCTGGTTTTGCATTTTCCTTTCCACCAAAGAAAAAATCTGGTATGGCATCGGCGTGGCACTATTGGGAGTGATTGCCTTTTTAATTAAATCAAACCTGCAAAAGCAATGGCCATTCAATTCAATAATAGCGGAAGATGGCGATGATAAAGCCAGTTAATCCTTAGCTGATGATCCAGATATAAACAGCTAGAAGCATTAAGAAAATTTGTATCAGCCATAGCCATACGGGTTTCAGTTTCAGCACCAGTTTCAGCAATATATCAATTGTTATAAAAAGAACAACCGCTATAGAAAGATGATACAGCCATGGCTCTTTAATAATGGCGGACTGATGACTGATGGCAACAATAAACAGAGCTGTCAGACAGAAGAAAGCCAGTATCGTAAACAATGTGATTTTTGAAAAATATTTTTTCAGCATGCCTGAAAGTTCAATTGAAAAAGATGCTTGCTTCTTTCCAAACTTACCTGTAGAATGTTTAAATTGATGTCCTATGCAAAGCTGCATAAACTTATGGCTAACACAACCATTTTTTACAGTGGCATAAAAATTGGCAATCGGGCTGTAAACCTTTCACTATGAAATCAATTCGTTTTTCTATACCGTTTATCTCAGCTATTATTTTGTTATTAGCCACATCGTGCAGTAATATGAACAAAACCCAAAAGGGTGCTGCCATGGGCGCGGGTGGCGGCGCTGTGGTTGGTGGCGTTATTGGCAAAATCTCCGGCAACACCGCGCTGGGTGCCATCATTGGTGCAGCTGTTGGCGGCACGGCAGGTGCTGTCATCGGCAGGAATATGGATAAGCAGGCTGATGATATTAAAAACACGGTGCCATCGGCCAAAGTAGAACGTGTAGGCGAAGGCATCACGGTTGAATTCAGCAACAGTGTATTGTATGCGTTCAACAGTGGAGACCTTAATTCGGCTTCCTATCCTACATTGACCGATTTAATTACCGTGCTCAATAAATATCCTGAAACAAATATAGAAGTGCAGGGACATACCGACAGCACCGGCACCTATGAATATAACCAGGTGTTGTCTGAAAAGCGAGCTTCGTCTGTAGCGGATTATTTAAAATCACATGGTATTTCATCGGCTCGCATTACTACCAAAGGGTTTGGCAAAACAGCGCCGAAATATCCCAACAGCACGCCTGAAGGAAGAGCGCAAAACCGTCGCGCTGAGTTCCTGATAACAGCTAATGATAAGATGAAGCAAGACGCTCAGAAAGAAGCCACTCAATAACAGATAAAGACACATTCAATTACAGCGAATAGCAATTTATACCCATAAATTTGTTATTCGCTGTTTTTTTGTTTATTGAATAAAAATTAACTGAAAAACTCACATAAATAAGCATGGTTCTTGAGGTGAAATTGCGCTTACCGCAGCAACGATTCATTAAACATTGACACACTTATAAATTCTTTGGATGGCGCAAACTATACTTGTGGCAGATGATGAGGAATCTATTGTAGAAGTAGTTTCTCTTTTCCTTCAATACAATGGTTACGAAACGCTGGAAGCCTTTGATGCACAAACGGCGGTTGATATGGTTACGAGGCAACCGGATTTAATCATTTTGGATGTATGGTTTGGCGCAGTGGATGGCACCACTTTATGCCGCTATTTTAAAGAGCAGGAAGCCAGTAAAAAAATACCCATTCTCATGTTTAGTGCTGCGCGCGACCTGCGGAATTATACCCTTGAAGCGGGAGCCGATGGCTACATAGAAAAGCCATTTGATGTAAGCGATTTACTGACGCAGGTAAAAACATTGCTGGCACAGCCATCAAAAAGCAATAGTAATTGAAAGAGAAAGTTCTCTTCGCCTCAGTTGCCATAGAAGATTCTGTCATAATTCTCTTTCATTCGTAACGGATTACATTTGCTTCTTAAAAGGCATCCTCTTGCCTGTATGTACTGATGAAAGCAGGCTTTGTAAATATTTTTGGAAAACCCAATGCAGGCAAAAGCACTTTGCTAAATGCCTTACTGGGAGAGAAGTTAGCTATTGTTTCAGGCAAAGTGCAAACTACTAGGCACCGCATTAAAGGCTTCCTGACAAAGCCGGGAGAATACCAGATTGTTTTTTCCGATACACCTGGTATTATCGAACCTAAATATAAGCTTCATGAACGCATGATGCAAAGCGTGAAAAGCGCCCTTGAAGATGCTGATGTTGCTGTTCTGTTAGCCGATGCCAAAGAGCCGGCTGAAGAAAATCATCTCTTGTTTTCCTCCTTAAAATTAAAAGTGCCGGCTATTGTTGTTGTCAATAAAATTGACAGCGTAAAACCTGCAGTAGTAAAAGAGTTGGATGATTTTTTTAGCCAACAATCTTATTGCAAAAAGCTGGTGAAGCTGTCTGCCAAAACCGGTCAGAATGTAGATGAGCTTCTCGCTGCCATACTCTCTTTTTTACCCGAAGGAGAAGCCTTTTATAACGAAGATGATGTCTCTGATTTGCCCACCAAATTTTTTGTGAGTGAGTTGATTCGTGAGAAGGTATACGATTTATTCACCGATGAAATTCCCTACCATACAGCTGTGATGGTGAATGAGTTTAAAGAAAAACAAACGCTGATAAAGATACAGGCCGACATCATTGTGCAACGTGAAACACAAAAGGCAATTTTATTGGGTGGGAAAGGCAGCATGATTAAAAAATTAGGCACGCTTGCCCGAGCAGATATTGAACATTTCTTGCAACAGAAAGTCTTCCTTGAACTGTTTATAAAGGTGCGTCCCAAGTGGCGTGACAACGATTTGCAGTTGAAAGAATATGGCTATTATTAAGCCGAAAGCAATGAGTTGTAGGTTAAAGATTTATTCCTGTGCATTATTGCAAACAGAATTGAAAAAATCAACTCTCAATTGTAATCACCAATTGCAATAGTTATTACCCAAAGCTTATAACTCATTACCTGTAACTCACCACTTATAACTTACTACTTACAACCTATCACTTACTTTTGTCGCTATGAGTTATACACTCGCCATCGTAGGCCGACCCAACGTAGGCAAAAGCACTTTTTTCAACCGTTTGTTAGAACAGCGCAAAGCCATTGTAGATGATGTAAGCGGCGTTACGCGCGACCGTCAGTATGGTGTTGCCGACTGGAACGGTAAATCTTTTAATGTCATTGACACCGGCGGTTTTGTGCCAAATACCGAAGATATTTTTGAAAAAGAAATCCGCAAGCAGGTACGCATCGCCATTGACGAAGCCGATGCCATTGTATTCATGACGGATGCCGCCACTGGCGTTACCGAATTAGATGAAGCAATGGCTGATTTGCTGCGCCGTGCCATTAAACCTGTCTTCCTCACCGTAAATAAAGTAGATAACAATACGCGCCTGCTGGAAGCTTCGGAGTTCTATAGCCTGGGCTTTGAGAAGATTCATTTTCTTAGCAGCATGACGGGCACAGGTACCGGTGAGCTTTTGGATGAAATCACCGCCTTGATGCCTGCCGGCGAAGCCCCTATTGAAGAAGAGGAAGGCGAAGAAAACGCAGAGGAGGAAACCGAAAAAGCGGTTCCCAAGTTTGCCATCATCGGGCAGCCGAATGTGGGCAAATCGTCGTTGCTCAACGCTTTGATAGGTGAGGAGAGAACAATTGTGAGTGAGATTGCCGGCACCACGCGCGATACGATTCATACGCACTACAACATGTTCCAAAAGGAGTTTGTGCTGATAGACACCGCTGGCATTAGGAAGAAAAGCAAAGAGAAAGACGATCTTGAATTTTATTCCATCATCCGCGCCATTAAAGCGATGGATGAAGCCGATGTTTGTTTGCTGTTGCTGGATGCTGAAAAAGGAATTACCGCGCAGGATGTAAACATCTTTTCTTTAGCCACACGAAAAGGAAAAGGCATTGTAGTGCTGGTGAATAAATGGGATCTGATACCTAAAGAAACCAATACGGCACGAGATTATGAAAAAAGGCTGAAGGACAAAATCGCACCATTTACCGATGTGCCTGTCATCTTCATATCGGTGTATGAGAAGACCCGCATTTTTAAAGCCATGGAAGTGGCATTGGAAGTGTATCAAAACAAAACCCGCAAGGTGCCCACCAGCAAGCTAAACGAGGTGATGCTGAAGGCGATTGAAGCCTATCATGCACCCGTGGTGAGAGGCAATTCCATCAAGATAAAATATGTAACGCAACTGCACACGCACGTTCCTTCGTTTGCTTTTTTTACCAACTATCCGGATGATATTAAAACGCCTTATCGCAATTATTTAGAAAATCAGTTGCGGCAGAGTTTCGATTTTAAAGGCGTACCAATCAGAATTTTCTTTAGGAAAAAGTAGGTCTTGATCCATGGTTTTATGTAATTGTTACGATTATGCAGATGCGAATGGATAGGAACACAAATCATAAAACAGCTCAACAGTGATTGTGGGCAAAAAGTAGTAACTGGGCTACATATTAGAGCGATCTCACTCGTCCTATAAAAAAGAAAAGCATTGCTGTTCAGCAATGCTTTTCTATACAAAACAGACGATGAATTATTTTAGTTTCATATCGGTAATAATTGCCTGGATACGATTCTGCAGCTTTTGGTGCGTGGCTTCGTATTCTTCTTCCCGTTCAAGAATGGTGTGCACGCTGAAGTAGAATTTAATCTTCGGTTCTGTTCCCGACGGGCGAGCCGATATTTTGGTGCCGTCGGCGAGTTTAAACTGCAACACATTACTCTTCGGAAGCGTAATATCCCACTCTTCACCGGTAATTAAATTCCTGCCTTTTCTCACATCATAATCCAGCACTTCCAGCACCGGCGAGCCATTGATTTCTTTAGGCGGATTGGCGCGGTAGCTTTGCATCATTTCAGCAATTTCTTCCTGCCCGCGCATGCCTTTTTTCGTAATGCTGATAAGGCTTTCGAGATAGAAGCCATATTGCTTATACAACTCAATGAGCTTATCAAACAACGTCATGCCTTTGTTCTTCAGATAAGCTGTCATTTCGCAGAGAAAAGCCACAGCGGAAACCGCATCTTTATCGCGAAGCTGGTCGCCTACCATCATTCCAAAACTTTCTTCGCCGCCGATGATGTAATTTTCTTTGCCTTCTTTCTCTTTTATCAGTTCGGCTATCCATTTAAAACCGGTAAGCACATTGTAGCAGGCTACACCATTCAGTGTGGCAATCTGGTCAATCAGCTCGGTAGTAACAATGGTCTTTATCACCATGTCGTTTGGTTTCGCAAGGGCAGCCGCTTTGCGGGCTTCAATCATGTAAGCGCAGGCAAGCACTGCCGTTTGATTACCATTCAGGAGCGTCCACTTGCCATTGTTGTCCTTCACGCCAATGCCAACGCGGTCAGCATCAGGATCGGTACCTAATAAAATATCTGCGTCTATTTCCTGCGCTTTCTTTAGCGCTAAGTTCATTGCTTCTGCTTCTTCAGGGTTGGGATAGTTTACCGTTGGAAAATTGCCATCCGGCTGTTCCTGCTCTTTTACAATGGTTACATTATCAAACCCAAACGCAGCCAGTGTTTGCGGAACGAGCATGATACCGCTACCATGGATAGGTGTGTACACAATTTTCAGGTCGTGCTCTTTCTTTATCACCAGCGGGTTCACGCTCAGGTTTTTTACCATGTTGATGTAAGCTTCATCAATCTCTTTACCTACCAAGGTGATGTTGCTTTCTCCGCCTGTCCATTTCACATCATCCACGCTGCTGATGGCATCCACTTCCGTAATCACATTTTTATCGTGCGGCGGCACCAATTGGCCACCATCATTCCAATACGCTTTGTAGCCATTGTATTCTTTAGGGTTGTGAGAGGCTGTGCAGATAACGCCTGCCTGGCATTGCAGATGGCGGATGGTGAAAGACAGTTCCGGCGTAGGGCGCAGCGCTTCGAAGAGAAACACTTTAATGCCATTAGCGCCGAACACATTAGCGGTGGTTTCGGCAAAGAAGCGGCTGTTGTTGCGGCTGTCATGCGCAATGGCTACTTTTATTTCCGCGTCGCCATAGGTTTTCTTCAGATAATTGGCAAATCCTTGCGTGGCCATGCCTACGGTATATTTGTTCATACGGTTGGTGCCCACGCCCATAATGCCACGCAGACCACCGGTTCCAAACTCAAGATTGCGATAGAAAGATTCTGTTAAATCATCCGGATTTTCTTCCTGCAGTTTCCTGACAGCTTCCTTTGTCTGGTCATCGTAATTGCCGTTGAGCCAGGTATTCACTTTTTGTTCAATAGCAGCATCCATAGAATAAGATTAATTGATTTTTGTAAGCGTAATCCTCAACAAATTATATGCAAGTATAGGAAAAAGGAATTGTGATTAACCAGATGAATGTTTCTTATTATTAATAGGATTGCCGCAGCGCAAAACCGGCTGCCTTTGTTTTTAGTGTCCGTTTTCACTAGCAAACGTCTGGCTAAGATTAAGTAGTTGCTCTTATGTTATAAAAAATTAAGTTATAAAAGAATCACTATATTTCGCCCCGAAACGAAATGCCAATGGCTAACACATATTCGGTAACGGCGCAGTCGCAGTTACAAAGGATGTTCGACACCTGTATTATAAAAGAAATAAGGTACCCCGAAATAGATAATTGCCTAAAGCAAATTGTAAAAAATAAGAACCGTTATGTCTCCGTATCCGGCAAGTTTAGCATACCCTGGTATGTAACCGGAATACTGCACGCCAGCATCTGCGGCTGCGATTTTAAAATTCACCTGCACAATGGCGATTCGCTCAATGGCCGCACCATCAGCATCCCGATAGGTTTTCCAAAGAGAGGGCGTCCGCCTTTTAGCTGGGAGCAAAGTGCAGAAGATGCCCTGCAATTTTATGGTCTGCTAAAATGGAGCGACTGGAGCATTCCCGGCATATTGTATAATCTCGAAATTATAAGGCGCGACGAGTATGAAGCGAATGAAACCCGGAGTTTAAAACTCTGGAACTTTAGCAACCACTGTACAGAAGCAAAGGAAAGCGGAGAGGGCAAATGCGGTGGAGCCGTGTTGCTGCGCCGCATGGCAGAGAAACACTTATTACCTATGGAAACAAGTTACCAGCACCGGCTGGCCGATATCGTTAAAGTAGGAAGCGAAGTGCCTTATTCGCCCACAAAAAAACTGTCTAAAACCTGCGAGTTGCAGAAGCTGCTGAACCTAAGCGGCGCTTACCTGCGCGAAGACGGCAAGGCGGGTGTTTTTACAGCCAATGCCTACCATGCAATTACTAATCATTATTTAAGTGGCGACCCGGAAGACTCCTTATTGTCTGTTTCAACAAGCCCGGGGTATTGATTTCTTTAATTTTAAATTAATCTTTATTTAAGCTGTTTTAAAGCCAACTGATAACCAGTTATGAAATCTTTTTAACAATTTTGCTAAGGGATTTTTTCAAAGCATTAATTTATCCACACAAAGCAAAACTGTTTTATATGAATCTCTCTCTACTTCCAAAATCAAAACCAGTATCGGTGCAAAGTTCCGTCCGGAACATCGTAATCATTGACGATGATTCCTGCCACAACATTGTTTGCGCGCTTTCGCTGAAAAAGTTTTTTAAGACTGCCAACATTAACGTCATGGGCTTTACCAATGCGTATGAAGGCTTAGATCATCTGCGAAGCCTTACCGGCAACTCGGCTTCCAAAACCATTTTGTTTTTAGATATCAATATGCCTTCGCTTTCCGGCTGGGAAGTGCTGGCAAAGCTTGAGGCTATGCCCAGGCAGGTAAAAGAAAACCTGATTGTATATATACTGTCTTCTAACATTACCGCCTCCGACCGGGCAACTTCGTATGCTTTTTCCTTTGTAAAAGGTTGCCTCGAAAAGCCCTTGCTGGATCATCTTATTTTCATTTCGGAAGAACTGACCGAGATAGCACTGATGGAAAAAATGTATGCCTGATTGGCTTTGCTCCATAGCATAAAACAAAAGGGCAACGCCACCCCGGCATTGCCCTTTAATATTGAAATACCCTCTTTATTCCTCTTGGCTGCTATCTTGTAGGAAAACTTTAAGGTAACGGCTTACGGCTTTCATTTTTTGTTATTCATTCCTTCCTTCAACCATTTACAGATACACTTTAATACTTTAGCTTCTGTGCTTGCTAAATCTGTTAGTAAGTTGAAGCCGGGCGGCTTTTTTTACATGGGTAAATGCGGTAAATTTGCCCTTCCATTTACCGCACACAACGTTATTTACTACCTCAACAAAAGCTGTATTGAATTGAATTTTTTTTGAAAGAGAAAAGAAAGGAAGAACTATGTATTCGTATGAACTTTTAGAAAAAGAATGTTACTATATCGTGCAGTTGCAACCCGGCGTGCCGCTGTCGCTGTTGCAGGTGAAGGTGGTGACCGACAACTGCCTTTTCATCATCAACTATAATGAAACCGTAGAAATGCAGTGGGTAAAAAAATCGGATGGCATTCATGATATTATCGAATGCCTGAGCGACGATGCCGCACGGCAGTGGCTCACTGTTTACAATAACAGCGAAGACGCCTCCTACTACGAAGGCGAGGAGGAATAAAGAAGAATGAAAAATAATCACCGCGTCGGCGGCGTTTGGTAAGTATACAATTGGGGTTATGATATTAAAGTACGCTTTGTTTTTAGGAATGCTGATAGCCGCAGGCGGCAGTTTTGCCCAGTGCAAGACCTACATGATAGGTGTGCGTGGCGATACGCTGAACTGTACCGACAAGGCAGGTTTAAAGCAAGGCAAATGGGTGGTGCACACGCCCGAATTGCGCGGCGAGCCCGGCTTCGACCAGGAAGGTGTGTTTGTGAATAGCAAGAAAGAAGGTACCTGGCGCACCTATAGCCTGCAGGGCGATCTGCAGGCAGTGGAGAACTACAAATGGGGTTTTAAAAACGGCAAGAGCCAATACTTTAGCCTGCTGGGACCGTTGCGCGAAGAAAGCTGGAAAGCGGTGAACCCCGATAACCCCTACGACACCGTGGATGTGTATGATCTGGACGACCCGAACAAGATTACCCAGCGCGTAGTGAAGGTGGAAGGCAGTAGTTACCGGCAAGGCACCTGGACCTACTACGACCCCAGCACCGGCACCATTTACAAAACCGAGAACTATGTGTTCGATAAAATTCAGTCGCCATTTACGCGAAACCTGGCACCTGCCGCCGGTGGGGATAGTCTGGCTACGGCAAAGAAAAAAACGAAACCACCTGCCGAAGTAGCCGAATATGAAAAGAAAAACAGTGGCAAGAAAAAGATAAAGGTGCGGGACGGGAATACGGGATATTAAGTGTTGAAAGATAGTATTTGAAACAGCTGGGGCGGAATGCTTCGGCTGTTTTTTGTTTTAGGGTAACGGTTCACTGCTTGCTGATCGTAGCGGCATTAGCATTCCATCAGCTCAAATCTAGAGATGAAGATGAAAAGAGAACTGCTGCTGAATGGCTTGAGGTCAGCTGCTATGGCAGCAAGCATTTGTCAGCGGCTGTACGTTTTTGTCTTACTGCCATTATCTGTTCTATAAGCGATTACAAGAGATTTGTTTGTCAATTCTTTAATCTTAATACGGTTAAGAATTTCTGGTTCGTCAAAAACATAGCTTGGAAAATTAAAAATTTCTCTTCGTTTTGTCGCAACGTTGTACAAAATCATTTTGTCTTTCGGAGATGGAACGTCTTTGTCACAATAAAGAAGAATTTCCTGCTTTTCATCCGCATCAATTCCATAAGCCCATTGTTCTATTATATTTCGTCCGGTTGTCTTTTCAATTAATTCAACCTGATGAGGATTACTCATACTAGTCGAGTGAACCAAAACAAAATAATGGGTAAAGTCTACACCTATATAGCCTAAGTTTTTATAAGGTAACCCTCTTGACATCGACGACAATTCAGCGATTGTACGGTTCCTTTTTTTGAGATATAAATATTCGCTACTGTCATCAACCTTACATGAAATTGAGTAGCCGCCCTTTAAAGCTGTATCAAAATCGTCAGTGTACTGATGTTCTTCCTGCTGTTCTTGTTGTCTTGAATGAACACTGTCCGTTATTGATTGTTTGTTTGTGTCAGTAAGACTATTGTTAACTACAAGCTTTGCTGCATCAGGTTTAAATGCATTATCAGTCTTGTTGCTGTTACAAGAAAGAGTCAGAAGAAGTAATGGTAATAAAAATTTGAAAGGTGTCATTTTGTATAGCCTACAACGGTCCGCTGCTTGCTGAACGTAGCGGAAGTAGCATTCTGTAAGCTCAAATGTAGAGAGAAAGATGATAAGAGAGGTGTAGTTGAATGTAAGGTGTTAGCCGCTATCGCAGCAAGCAAATGTTGTGCGTTCGTACTAATTTTTGTTCTGCTTTTGTTTTTCCCAGTATTCATTTGCAATTTTTTGTCTGCCGGAAATAATCAATTCATCCATAGAAACCGGGTCAAAATTGTCAGCCATAACAAAGAACTTTGTAGTAACAGTATTGTCGGTTCCATAATCTTTGTCAACTGTGAACGTCTCACCAACTTGTGTACTGCCAAGTTTGTCAGACATAATCTGTTTTAACTTTCTTAAGTCGTCTAATGTTCCTGCAAAATAACCATTTGTAATTACAGGTTTGTCCCACGTCATAATTTTTAAGTAACTGTAAGGTCCATAATGGTCATGCTCTGAAAGTTCATTGTTGGCTGGATGATTTATGTATTCATTAAGAAGATTTATAAAGTTTTGTAAACCCTTTCTGGTACCAAAAAATCTCCATTGATTAACGCTAATTCTTTCGTCAAAGTCGTAGTAAAAGCCAAGCTGTCTCCATTCATCTTCTAGTCTTTGATCAAAATCATACTTTTTATCTGTCATAATGTGTCGAGATGAATATTTGCCGTAAATATTTTAGTGGAAGCATGGCGTACAACGGTCAGGGCTTGCTGCTGTACTGGAATTTATGTTCGTCCAGCCCAGAACTGAAGCCCAGTAGAATTACAAACATTGATGTTAAGAACAAAAGCTGAATAAATTCAGTCAGCCCGAACCACTGCTGATAGCGAACAAAAAGATGAGGAATCATTCGTCCGCCAGAATAGCAGCAAACCCCATGTTAGCCGCATTGGTCATTCGTTGCTACTTAAAATGATTCGTCCATCCAGTAGTACTGGAACTGTTTGGTAGTACCCTCTTTTGTCATAGAGGAACGTTACCTCAATAAACCAATTTCTTGGATTTGAGGAGTCTCGCTCATTAATCCGTTCTAACGTATAGCTTGTAGACAACAAGTCAATATCCGGAAGTCTTCTTTTGATATGCAGTGCGGCGCTTCTGAAAATCGCATTCGTGTCAAAGGTTCCCTTATTGAGAATAGGTAATTTGATAATGTCACCTTTTTTAACACCCCATACCTCGGTAACTTCGTGTTCACTTCCTGAACTGAGAATAGTGTCGTACTGGTTTTTGCCGTAATCGCACTTGTAATATCTCAATGGAATAGATTTATCAATTGTAAGTGGGGTTTTTGACTGAGTGATGTTGTCAGCCTTTTTTTCTTTGGGTTGCGTGCCGTTCTCGTTGCAAGACATAAGTAATAAAAGGAACACTGAACATGTTGGAAGTGTCATAAGTTTGCGGCTAACTCAAATATTGCCGCAACTTACCGCATTTATTGCGGCAATACAACCTGCAATCGCTGTATTGCCGCAATGAACCCGTCTTTTCTTTATACCGTTGCTTTCTATTCATTCATTTGTCCAGCCTCTCCACAAGTTAAGATTCCGGGTTCTAACACAACTACAGAAAATGAAAACAGAGCAGATAGGCTTATGGCTGTAGTAATGGAAAATCTTTCTTCCAAATCCCTAAAACTGACAATATTACTTCGGAAACCTTAACGGACGGTTCGGAAAGAGTAGCGGAGTGATCGAAAATGACAAAGTTGCAGTCGGAAGAAGCTGCGGACGGCTCGCAAAGAACAACAGAGAACGCAGAATTGTCTTCTGAACACTCTTTTACGTTGGCGGAGCATTTTTTATCTTCATCGGACGCCTCTTTTTTGTTATCGGAGTGTACTAGAGGTGTCAAAATCCAACTTTTTTTAATTGGAATTTAATTCTTCAATATTCCGGTCGGTTTTATTTTCATTCCTTAAATTTTTTATTCAAAAACCTTTCATTTGTGCCTCAAAAAACAATTATCCGTAATTACAATTACGAAGATGCCGTGTTGATTACCGAAGCCGGCCGTATTCAAAATGCAGTGAAGCGCGACATTAAAGATTTTAATACGCGCAAAATTACCGAAGCGAGCCTCGAAGCATTTCAAACTAAAATTGATGCGTTTGCCGATTTTTCTACCGATGAAGAAATGCAGGGCAACGTAGTAAAGGCGACTGCCGACAAGGATAAGGCGGCCGAAAGCCTGCGGGTGCAAATCCGCATCATCCGCAACATGGCAGAATTGCAATATCACAAAGGTGGCAGCTATAAAACTTTTGGGTTTGAAGGAATGGACAATATGAGCGATGCTAACCTGTATCGGCTTGCCAAACGTGTAGTGCGGGTAGGCAACAAACTCTTGTCCGACCTGAGCGGGCAAGGCTTAACCACAGAGATGCTGGATACCCTGCAGCAAACTGCTGTGAATTTTGATGCCGCCATGGACGCGCAGGAAACAGAGATAGAAAACCGCGACCTGCAAACACAGCAGCGCATTATACTGGGCAATGATGCCTACCAGGTGCTGGTGCAATTGGCCTCTATTGGCAAAAGCTTGTATGCCGATACGAATGAAGCAAAGTATAATGACTATGTGCTGTATGAGGAGAAGAAGGATGAGGCGCCGGTGGCACCTACGGCATAAGTATCTGTAATGATTTGGAACACCCCGGCGATGGCTGGGGTGTTTTGGTTTATAAAAACAAAAAACCCCAGCTTTCACTGAGGTTTCATTATTTATTTGAAAAAGTAAATCTTATTCTCCTTCCCGGTTGCCTTTTGGTGCAATCTGCGGACGCGGACGGTTCGGGTCGCGCGGCGGTTGAGGCCTATCGTTCCTGTCATTACCGCCCCGGTTGCCGCCACCGCCTTCGCTACTCATTCCTTCGGGCTTTGGCATCAAGGCTTTGCGGCTCAGGCGAAACTTGCCTGTTTTCGGGTCTACTTCCATCAGCTTCACCTTCACTTTATCACCTTCGTTCAGCACACCCTGCATGGTTTCCAGGCGCTTCCAGCTTACTTCAGAAATATGGAGCAAACCTTCTTTCTTCGGTAAGAATTCTACAAACGCACCAAAGTCTTTAATGCTCTTCACCGTGCCTTCATAGTCTTTGCCCACTTCCGGTACGGCTGTAATGCCCATTACCCAATCTTTCGCTTTTTCAACACCTTCTTTCTGTGTACCAAAGATGCTTACTTCGCCGGTATTGCCTACTTCTTCAATGTTGATGGTGGTGCCGGTTTCTTTCTGTATTTCCTGTATCACTTTACCGCCGGGTCCAATCACCGCACCAATATATTCTTTGTCGATAATAATCTTCTCCATGCGTGGCGCGTGCTCCTTAACATCTGCACGATGCTCCGGTATGCACTCATACATCGCATCGAGAATATGCAGGCGACCATTGCGCGCCTGCGCAAGGGCTTCGCGCATCACATCCATGCTTAACCCGTCCACTTTAATGTCCATCTGCACACCGCAAATGCCATCGCGCGTGCCGGTTACTTTAAAGTCCATATCGCCCAGATGATCTTCATCACCCAAAATATCAGTAAGGATGGCATATTTGCCTTCAGCACTTGTGATCAAGCCCATTGCTACACCACTCACATGTTTAGGAATGGGAACGCCGGCATCCATCAGGGCAAGAGAGCCTGCACAAACGGTAGCCATAGAAGACGACCCGTTCGATTCGAGGATGTCGCTCACGACACGAATGGTATAGGGGTATTCGGTACCCGGCATCATCTGCTTCAGGCTGCGCATGGCAAGGTTGCCATGACCCACTTCGCGGCGGCTTTGCCCACGCATCATCTTCACCTCGCCGGTACTAAAGGGCGGGAAATTATAGTGTAAATAAAATTTAGAGTCGCGAGATACAGCAGCGCTTTCAATCAGCAAATCATCTAACGGCGTACCGAGCGTTACGGTGGTTAAGGATTGCGTTTCGCCACGTGTAAACAGCGCCGAGCCGTGCGGTGTAGGCAGCGGGTCGGTTTCCATTGCCAGGGGGCGAACTTCATCTAACTTACGTCCATCGAGGCGCACACGGTCATTCAGGATCATATCACGAACCACTTCCCACTCTACATCGCTGAAATATTTTTTGGCTAATTTTTTATGTTCGTCGGTGGCTTCTTCGCCTAAACTGGCAATGAGCTCATCTTTAATTACTTTAAAGCCGGCAGAGCGTTCGTGTTTGCTCAAACCGCTTTTAGCAATCTCGTAAATTTTGTTGCTGGCGTAAGCTTTCACGGTTTCCCTTAAAGCCTCGTTCTGCTCCGGCACTTTGTATTCGCGCTTGCCCGTAACACCCACCAAGTCTCTCAGCTGCTGCTGCGCTTTTATCTGAATGCGGATGGCTTCATGCGCCATTTCTAATGCTTTTACCAGGTCTTCCTCACTGCATTCTTTGGCTTCACCTTCTACCATCATCAGGTTCTTTTCAGTAGCGGCGATAATAAATTCCAAGTCAGAATCTTCCATTTCGCTGCGCGATGGGTTCACAATAAACTCGCCGTTTACGCGACCAATGCGTACTTCAGATAAAATCTCCTTAATGGGAATATCAGAAACCGCCAGCGCAGCCGATGCTGCCAAACCTGCCAGCGCATCCGGCATCACTTCCGCATCGCTTGAAACCAAGTTAATAATCACCTGCACTTCGCAGTAGTAATCATCCGGGAACAGGGGTCGCAAAGCTCTGTCCACCAAACGGCTGGTCAGCACTTCATAATCATTCAGGCGGGCTTCGCGTTTAAAGAAAGAACCGGGAATGCGACCGGCTGCCGCAAATTTCTCCTGGTAGTCAACGCTTAACGGAAAAAAATCCTGCCCTTCTCTGGGTTCTTTATTGGCTACTACGGTTGCCAGAATAATGTTGTTGCCCTGCTTTACGGTAACAGCGCCGTCTGCCTGGCGGGCCAGCTTGCCGGTCTCAATCGTTACTTCTCTGCCGTTGCCTAAATCGAATGTTACACTCTTCGGTTGAGTCAGCATAAATAAAATGTGTTTTGAATGGGGAAGCGGCGCTGCAATCAGAAAGGATATGGATGCCGGTTCCTTATGTAATAAATTAGAAAATGAGTGTGGAGGAAAATCGGCTTCAGGTCATCATAAAAAAGCATTCCCAACAGGGTAGGAGCCGGTTGGGAATGAATCTATTGATAACATTATTGCTTATTTTCTTAGTCCGAGTTTTTCAATCAGCGCGCGGTAACCTTGCAGGTTGTGCTTCTGCATGTAAGATAGTAGACTCTTGCGCTTGCCTACCAGTTGCAGCAAGCCGCGGTTGGTAGAAAAATCTTTTTTGTTAGTCTGTAGATGCTTCGATATGCCCTGAATACGCTCAGTAAGGATTGCAATCTGGGCTTCGATAGAGCCAGTGTTAGTGGCGGCACCGCCATACGTTGAGAAAATTTCCGCTTTTTTTTCTGTAGTTAAATAAGACATTTGTTACTGGTTTGTTGCCCTTCTTCTGTAAGGCTTTGTAAAGTGGCGGCAAATGTAGAGGAAAATGAGGAAATCAGTAAAACTTAATTTGATAAGAAATTGCTATTTATCGCGCATAAATATCGGCATCGTGTATTTCCATGTACCGTTCCGGCATTGCTGCCAGCTGCCAGCCGTGCTTGCGATAGAGGGGATGTGCATCCGCCGTCAGCAAAATCCAGCGGCGGAGACCTTGCAAATCGGGATGCGTCATTACCGTTTCTATCAGCCAATCAGCCAACCCTTGTTTCCGGTAATCTTCCAGCACATATACATCTCCCAGATAAGCAATGGTAGCATAGTCGGAGATAATACGGGCAAAACCGATTTGCTTTTCTTGATGGAACAAGCCAAACGGAAGAGAATAGTCAATTGATTTTTTTACCAGATCGTAAGAAATCCCTTTTGCCCAGTGCGATTGCTGAGAGAGGAAGGAATGGATGGCGTGAACATCCATTTTAGATATATCAGTAGTGATAAAAAAATCGTTTTTGGTTACGTGAATCGTTTGCATATAAAATTGTCTTTGTAAGCGGAACTCAAAGTTGTTTTCTCTTATAAACAGAAACTGCCGAATCGCCGTTGCGAATGAAGATTTCTTTTTCCTGAAAGCCGGCTGTCTTTAACAGCACACTTCCATTCGGGTCTAAATATAAAAAGGTAGGAAAGCCAAGCAACGCGTAGCTTTTGCGGATTTGAATGCCATCGGTTTTTAAGGCATCATACCTGATATTGATAAAATGTTCGTTGTAATAGTCTCCCGCTTCTTTCGTTGAGAAAGTAGATTGATCCATTTGTTTGCAATAGGTGCACCAGTTGGTGTACATATCAATAAACAGGATTTTGTTTTCCTTTCTCGCCTTGCTTAAGGCTTGCTGCCAGGAAAGTGGTTCGAAGCGGATAACTTGGCTGTTGGCTTTTGATATGCTGAATAAAATGAAGAAAACTAAAATGAGTTGTTTCATAAATGGTGTACAAAGATAAGAAAGCAAGATGCGCCGGTCATTGCGAGAAACGAAGGGCATTGTAGACTACTCACTTCTCACTTAAAAAAACACAATAACTTTCCTTTACAGAATTTTTTATTTCCATTTGTTGTACCTTACACTTCTATGATTGGAAACCGGTTTATAAAATTTGATCCCAACGAAAAGGGGAAAACACGATTCGAACAACTGCTCGATCTGTTTATGCAAATGCTCATTTATACCAGCGGTGATGTGGCGGAAGCGATGCAATGGATGAACCAGCTTGATAAGCAATACGGGCTTACCGATGACGAGTATGGCATGGGCGATTTTATTGAAGAGCTGAAAGAAAAAGGCTATCTCACTGAAGACAATGAAAAGGGCAAAATCGAGATTACTGCCAAGAGCGAGCAAAGCATCCGCAAGAAAAGCTTAGAAGAAATTTTCGGTAAATTAAAGAAAACAAAAAGCGGCGATCATCAAACACACAAACCAGGGCAAGGCGATGAAATCAGTCCCGATTTCCGTCCCTTCCAGTTTGGCGATATGCTGGAACAGATCGACTTTACAGAAAGCATCCGCAACGCACAGATTAATCATGGCGTGGAAAGCTTTACGATGCGTGAAGATGATTTGCAGATTCATGAAACCGATTTTAAATCGCAGACTTCTACGGTGCTGATGATTGACATTTCTCACTCGATGATTTTGTATGGTGAAGACCGCATTACGCCGGCAAAAAAAGTAGCGATGGCGCTGGCTGAACTGATTCAAACCAAGTATCCAAAAGATACATTGGATATTGTCGTATTTGGCAATGATGCGTGGCCGATTGAAGTGAAGGATCTGCCTTATTTGCAGGTGGGACCTTATCATACCAACACGGTAGCCGGGCTTGAACTGGCAATGGATATTTTGCGCAGAAGAAAGAACGCGAACAAGCAGATTTTTATGATCACCGATGGCAAACCAACCTGTTTAAAAATAGGCAAGCAGTATTATAAAAATAGTTTTGGTTTAGACCGGAAAGTGGTGAATCGTTGTATTAATCTGGCTGCGCAATGTAAGAAGCTGAAGATACCGATTACAACATTTATGATTGCCTCTGATCCTTACCTGCAAAAATTTGTAACGGAATTTACGGAGATGAACAATGGCAAAGCTTTCTTTGCCTCTCTTGATAAATTGGGCGCGTTTATCTTTAAAGATTTCGAAAGCGGAAAAAGGAAGACGGTATATTAATTTTTTAAGCAGCAGTTATGAAGATCATGACGATTCAGGTGCCGGATGATTCGGTAGAATTTGTAGAAGAATTTGTGGAGCGGATTGGTGGGAATGTGGAAGAGAAAGTAGAAGAAGTAAAGCAAAAGCAAGGTAAGTCATCTTCCAAAAAGATAAAACCACTCGATTCCTTTGGAATGTGGACTGATATTAACCTTGATCCTGAAACATACCGCAAGAAATTATGGCGAAAGACTCCGCAGATTTAATTGATACAGACATTCTGATAAAAATTTACCGCGGTGATAAGGAGAAGCGAATAATTATTGAGCCTATACAAGATAATCTTGCTATTTGTATTATTACGGTTATGGAACTGTTAGCCGGAGCTACAAGCAATCGAAATAAATACGAAATTCTGAAGACAAGCAAAGCTTACGAAGTAATTGAAGTTACCGAAGCTATTTGTAAACTAGCATTCAATCTTTCTAAAAAATACTGCGTTGAACATGAAGTAGGAGTGGCTGATGTTTTAATAGCAGCTACTGCTATCAAAAATCGCCTTCCCTTGTACACAGATAACATCAGGCATTTTGAATTTATTGAAGAGTTGACTTTATACAAGTCGAATGAGTAAACAATCAAACAATCAAATGAACAGACAAAACATAAAAACGTTAGGCGAGTTAAAGAAAAGCGGTTATAAACCGAAGACAGTCAAAGAAGAAATCAGGGACAATCTTATTAAATGTATTCGCAGTAAAGAAAATCCGTTTACCGGTATTATGGGGTATGAAGACACGGTAATTCCTGATACGGAACGTGCGTTGTTAAGCCGTCACAACATCTTGTTTCTTGGACTGCGCGGGCAGGCAAAAACGCGTATGGCAAGACAAATGACCGACTTGCTGGATGAATACATCCCGGTAGTTGCCGGCAGCGAAGTGAATGATGATCCGTTACGTCCGTTGAGCAAATTTGCCAAAGACCAGATTGCAGAGTATGGTGATGAAACGCCCATAGAATGGATGCATAAAAGCGAGCGCTATGGTGAAAAATTGGCAACACCCGATGTTAGTGTTGCTGATTTAATCGGCGATATTGACCCGATCAAAGCAGCCAATTTGCGGCTTTCGTTTGCCGATGAAAGAGTGATTCATTATGGTATTATTCCGCGCAGCAATCGTGGCATTTTTGTCATCAATGAATTGCCCGATTTGCAGGCGCGCATCCAGGTGGCGTTGTTCAATATTTTGCAGGAAGGCGACATTCAGATTCGTGGCTTTAAGCTAAGAATGCCGCTGGATATTCTGTTTGTCTTTACCGCAAACCCGGAAGATTATACCAATCGCGGCAGCATCGTTACGCCACTGAAAGACCGTATCGAAAGCCAGATATTAACGCACTATCCGAAAGACATTGAAACCTCGCTGGCTATCACCGAACAGGAAGCCGATATACTGGACGAGCAAAAGCAAAAAGTAACCGTCAGCGACCTGGCAAAACGCCTCATTGAACAGATTGCTTTTGAAGCCCGCAACAACGAATATGTAGATAAAAAAAGCGGTGTCAGTGCGCGTCTCACCATTGCTGCTTATGAGAACGCCGTGAGCAGTGCCGAACGCAGAGCCATCATTCACAATGAGAAGCAAACGCAGGTTTGGATCAGCGATTTAACAGGCGTTATTCCGGCTATTACCGGTAAGATAGAATTGGTGTATGAAGGCGAGCAGGAAGGTCCTTACCAGGTAGCGGTAAACTTATTGGATAAGTCCATCCGCACACAGTTCTTATCTTATTTTCCCAATCCCGAATCGGGCAAGAAAAAGCGCAATACCGGCAAGGCTTCGCAGGCTGCCAAGGCAGAGGAAGAAAGCCCTTACAAAGCCATCACGCGCTGGTTTGATGCCGGCAACCATGTTGACCTTTTTGTTGACATGAAGGACGCGGAAAAGATTGCGGCTTTGTATAAAGTAGATGGCTTGTATGGCTTTATCAAAAAGTATTTTCCAAACGCAAACGAAAAAGAAAATGCGTTGCTGATGGAGTTCGTATTGCATGGCTTATCAGCTTATTCGATGATCAGCAAGAAAACAATTGAAGGAAAAATTCAGTTCAAAGATCTCATCGGCAGCATGATGAATCTGGGCCAAATGAATTTTGAAGAAGATGATTATACGGACGACTATAAGTGAGAAGTGAAACGTGAGAGATGAAATAGTAAATGTAAAAATCTCACTATTCACTTCTCACCTCTCACTTCTTCGGTCTGATAATTGTCTTTCATTCCCTAAAATCTTGACAGTATGGAAGACAAAAACACAAAGGTGAACGAGCCTACCAAAGATGCCATGAAAGGCTACGACCCTACGGACAGAGACTTTCAGCGCACACCGGAAGATGTTGACGATATATCGAAATCGGAAAAAGAGGCGGCTGATAAAAACACGGAAGTCGCGAATACGGAGCCAAATAAAAGCAACATCAATTAGCAATTAAATTAGTAAACAATAGCTGGTATCTGCAAAGGCACCAGCTATTTTAATATAACAATCATGGAAGAAAAATTCAACGAATCAACACTCAATCGTCCGGAAGGCGAGCGCATCATCAATGCACCGTTTGTCGTATCTGATTTGCAGGCGCACATCAAGCAAATTACGGAAGAAGATGCTTATTTTACCAACGATAGAAATGCCATCACATTATTCAAAGCGCATCATACAAGCGTATTGTTGGTGGCGCTGCGCAGCGGGGCCGAGATGAACGCACCTGACCCATCGGGCAAAGTGGGCATTGCACAGGTATTCAGTGGCAGTCTAGATGTGGAAATAGAAGGCGATACTTCTACCGTAGACTCGCAGCAAATCATCAGTTTTCACAGCCACCTTGGCTACCACATTGCAGCAAGGGAGGACACAATTTTCCTGCTCACGTTTTGCGATAAATAGACATCCATCTTTTACTGGAAAAGCCGCCATGAAGAGTTTTAGCGGCTTTTTCAGTAATATAGCGTACACGTTAATGTCTTATATCACCCCTTTCTCTGTTTTGTGCTATTCAGGCGCTTCGCAATGTTATTGTCACCCAAGTTTACTCCAATCATTTGCGCCTGATGCGGCTTATTTCTCTGTTTTACTCCTATCACCCGCGAAGGAATGGATTCCGGCGGTCATTTTACTCCATTCATAAGCTTCTGCATAGCTTCGGGCCGACAATTTACTCCCATCCGGCGCTCCGGATGCCATTCCGTTCACCAATTAACTCCATACAGAAGCGGCTGCATAGCTTCCGGCCGGAAATCTGCCTTATGCAGTAGCTTCTGCACTTCTTCCGGCCGGGAATCTGCCCCATTCCGGAGCGCCGGATGGTACTGCGGCCGAAATTTCTGTACCTGCCTCAACTGCTGCCGGCTGCCATTATTTTATTTTGCCGAAGGCATACGCCTTTGTGCGACTTATCTAAATCATAAACCTTTCCCTTTTCTCTTTTGCTACCTACATTTGCGCAATTTGTTTTTCTATGCCAAAAGATACTTCCATTCAATCTGTACTTATTGTGGGTTCCGGTCCTATTGTTATTGGTCAGGCTTGCGAGTTTGATTATTCAGGCTCACAAGCCGCGCGAAGCCTGCGCGAAGAAGGCATCCGGGTGATCCTCATCAACAGCAACCCGGCTACCATAATGACCGACCCGATGATGGCAGATAAAGTGTATTTGCTGCCCTTAACCGTAGAAAGCATTGAGAAGATTTTAGAGGAGAACCAGATAGATGCCGTGCTGCCAACCATGGGCGGACAAACAGCGTTGAACCTTTGTAAAGAAGCCGATGAACTGGGCGTTTGGCAGAAGTATAACTGCCGCATGATTGGTGTGGATGTAGCTGCCATTGACCTGGCAGAAGACCGGGAACAGTTCCGGCAACTGATGGTGAAAATCGGGATTGCGGTAGCGCCCAGCCATGTTGCCAATTCTTTTTTGGAAGGGAAGGAGTTTGCGCAGCAGATTGGCTTTCCGTTAGTCATTCGTCCATCCTTCACCTTAGGCGGAACCGGCGGCGGTTTTGTGCATGATAAAACTGAGTTGGACGATGCGCTGAAGCGTGGTTTGGAAGCTTCGCCGATACATGAGGTTTTGGTAGAAAAAGCGGTGCTGGGCTGGAAGGAATTTGAGCTGGAATTGCTGCGCGACCAAAAAGATAACGTGGTGATTATTTGCACGGTTGAAAATGTGGACCCGATGGGCATTCATACCGGCGATTCAATAACCGTTGCACCCGCAATGACGCTGAGCGATACTGCGTTCCAGGACATGCGAAACAAAGCGATGCTGATGATGCGCAGCCTTGGCAATTTTGCCGGTGGCTGTAATGTGCAGTTTGCCCAAAATCCTGAAACGGAAGAACTGATTGCGGTGGAAATTAACCCGCGTGTAAGCCGCTCGTCGGCGCTGGCAAGCAAAGCCACGGGTTACCCGATTGCGAAAATTGCGGCAAAGCTGGCCATTGGTTATTCGCTGGATGAATTAAAGAACCAGATTACCCAAACCACTTCTGCCTATTTTGAACCGGCGCTTGACTATGTGATTGTAAAAGTGCCGCGCTGGAACTTCGATAAATTTAAAGGCGCGAACGATACGCTGGGCTTGCAGATGAAAAGCGTAGGAGAGGTGATGGCCATTGGCAGAAGCTTTACCGAAGCCATTCAGAAAGCTTGTCAGAGCTTAGAGAACGAAGCCGTTGGGTTGGGTTATTATGGAAAGAGCCTGATGAAGAGCGATGAGATTGTTGACTATATCAGGGTGCCGAAGTGGGATAGAATCTTTCGCATCAAAGATGCGCTGATGCAGGGCGTAACCGTGAAGACGATTGTACAAGCTACGGGCATTGACCGCTGGTTTATTTACCAGATACAAAACATCTGCACCATTGAAAAAGAACTAAGCAAGTATTCGCTGGATAATTTGCCGTATGAACTTTTAAAAGAAGCCAAGAAAAACGGATTCAGCGATGAGCAGCTTGCTCGCATTCTGCGCTATGAATGCACCGATGAAGAAGTATATGAAAAGCGAAAAGCTTTAGGCATTACAAGGGTTTATAAAATGGTAGATACCTGCAGTGCCGAGTTTGAAGCGAAGACGCCGTATTTTTATAGCACGTTTGAAGGGTAAGTGAGAAGATTTTGTTTAGATAAAGAGGCTGCTGTTTGATAATAGCAGCCTCTTTATTTTTTGAAGATGGTGGTAAAGTCAAAATTGATTGCGCAATTATTGTTCAAAACAAATTCAGTTCGTTCAACGCTTCTGTATAAATTATCAATGAGTTCAAATACTTCTACCGTTTTTTTACATAATCAACCATCAGGTAATATTTTACTCCGTTTTCCCTGTATAATTCAAACTTGATGTTCCTGTCTTTTTGGATGCTTTCTTGAGAGATGATTTCAGCAATTAGCACCGGCGGAAATTCCAAATAGTCGGTTTTTAGTTCGCCGCTAACAATCATTAAATCCGGACGGACAACATTTGAAGCGTCAATCTTCCAATCAAGCTCTGTAAATGCAAAACAATTGCAGTTCTTATTATTGATTCCGGTTTTTGCCTGAAAAAAAGATTTCCCTGTGCATTATTATGTTGCCATTTAGCAGAAGGAAATAACTGATACGGATATCCATCAATCAGTTCCCAGTCTTCTTTCCACCGCGCATAATCGTCGTACGTGTATCGCGGCACTGGTATATTCTGGCTCATGTTCGTATTGTCTTTACATGAACATAAATACAATAGCGTATGTACGGCTAACAATTCTACTCTCGCTTTTGCCCTAAATACATTTACTTTACTGCTTCACAATTTTCTTCTTTCTATGCTGTATTCGATGACAGGCTATGGACGCGCGGAGCAAACAATTAACGACAAGACTTTTCTGGTGGAAGTGCGGAGCCTGAACGGAAAGCAATACGATATTCGCCTCAATTTGCCAACACTGTTAAAGCCATATGAATTTGAAGTGCGAAGCATTTTAAATGAGGCCCTGTTGCGAGGTAGCATCGAGTGCACGATTTCCATTAAACAGAACGGTTCTGCCAAGCCGGTCGGCATTAATATTAACCTGATAAAAGCTTACTACGAGCCGGTGCAGCAAATGGCAGTTGAGTTGGGCTTAGGAACCGATAACATATTGAGCGCTCTATTAAAGTTGCCGGATGTGGTGGTGCCGAATACAGATATGCTAAGTGAAGACGACTGGAAGGGTTTTGAAACGGTATTAAGAACTGCAACCGGCGAATTAAACAAGCATCGTCAGGAAGAAGGAAAATCGCTGGAGGCTGATTTGCTGGAGCGCATTGACAATATTGAAACACAGGAGCAGAAAATTGTGGTGCTGGAACCCGAACGCCGGCAGCGCATCCGCGAAGGACTGGTGAAAATATTAGAAGAGCATGTGGGTAAAGACAAATATGACCCCAACCGCATGGAACAGGAACTGATTTATTATATCGAAAAAATAGACATCAGTGAAGAGCAGATACGGCTGAAAAACCATTGCGACTATTTTCGTCAAATTTTAAATGAAAAAGAAATCAGTAAAGGCAAGAAGCTGTCGTTTATTCTTCAGGAAATCGGGCGCGAGATCAATACCACTGGTTCTAAAGCCTATCATGCCGAGGTGCAGAAATGCGTGGTACTGATGAAGGACGAGTTAGAAAAAGCGAAAGAGCAGATATTGAATGTATTGTAGCCGCCGGTTTACATTTGTAAAAATATTTCCGTTGAAAGTCTTTGCTTTGATCGTCCTTTTGTCTGCCGTGTTTGCTTCCTGCCAGCCAATTGATGTGTATGAGAAAACCGTTCCCTTTACTAAGCACGCCTGGAGCGATACTGAAAAACCTGCTTTTGATTTTACCATAACCGATACGGCTGCCCGCTATAATGTCTTTATTGTATTGCGCCATACCGATGCCTATCATTACAATAATTTGTGGATGAATATTACCACCATCCCACCCGGTGATACCGCTCAGACCGTTCGGGCAAATTTGAAATTGGGAGACAATAAACAATGGCTGGGAAACAGCATCGATGATATTATAGAACATCGCATCTTGATTAACACCAATCCACTGCGTTTTAAAAAAGGCAATTACAAATTTATTATTCAGCAAATTATGCGGGAAAATCCGCTGCCGGATGTGTTGAATGCGGGGATAAGGGTTGAGAAGGCGGCGCTGTAGCTTAAGCAACTCTGTCCATATAATCTATGGCTGGTACGATTTATCGGTTAAAAATATTCTTTCATCGGTGCAGCGACTTTATATTAAAGCTTGTCCTAATTAAGTGTAAAAAAAAACTTTTAACGGTTTGTGTTCTCAATACACAAAGCCATTATTTTTACTTTTTAAATCTGCTTGTTTAATTATGAATGCAAAACGATTCGCAAGAGCACTGCTCTTATGCCCGTTACTGCTGTTACTACTACAAACCACAGCTTGGGCTCAAAGTAAAACAGTTACAGGAACCGTTACTGATGACAAAAATGCACCTGTGCAAGGAGCTTCTGTATTGGTAAAAGGTTCTACTATAGGTACAGCAACTGATGCTGCCGGTAAATTTTCACTAAATATTCCTGCTTCTGCTTCAGCACTTACAATTAGTTATGTAGGTTTTGCCACACAAGAAATAAACATCGGAAGTCAAACTAATTTTGATGTGAAATTAGCGGGTGAAAACCAGGCTAGCCTTAATGAGGTAGTGGTTATTGGATATGGAAGTGTAAGGAAAAAGGATGCTACCGGTGCTGTATCTTCTGTAAAAGCTAAAGACTTTAACCAAGGTGTAATTACTGCACCCGATCAGCTATTACAGGGCAAAGTGCCAGGACTTGATATTACAAATAACAATGGACAACCCGGATCTGCTACTACAATTAAAATAAGAGGGAATAACTCAATTCGGGCGAATAACAATCCCCTATATGTAATTGATGGAGTGCCCTTAGATGGAAGAACAGCAAGACCGAGTTTGAACTTAGGTGCTAATGGGTTAGGTTTTGGTCCAACACCTGAATCAAATCCTCTTCTTTACATTAATCCGAATGATATTGCCCAGATAGATGTATTGAAAGACGCCTCCTCAACTGCTATTTATGGTTCGCGGGGTGCCAATGGAATTATTGTGATTACAACCAAAAAAAGTACTTCCAGCGGTACTAAACTAGAGGTTGGAACTAGCTTAAGCACTTTTGCAGGGTTCATGAAAAAGTATAAAGTTCTCTCTGCTGACCAATTTAAAACAACTTTAAAGAATTATAAACTTGATACTTTTGGTTATGATCAAGGAGCCTCTGTGGACGCTTTAAAAGATATAACGCAAAATTCTCTGACCCAGAATTATAGTTTGGCTTTAAGTGGGGGTAATGAAAACGGTAAATTTCGTGCTTCCTTTTTAGGTTCGCGGACACAGGGCTTTATTAAGAAAACTTCATTAGACAAATATATTGGCAATTTTGGCGGTCAGTATAAGTTTCTTGATAAAAAGCTAACAATAGATTTTGATTTAATTGCTGGTCATACGACAGAAAACATTGGTCTTATAAGTAATACTGCGGGTGCAGGTGGAAATTTAATTTCGTATGCTTTAAATTGGAATCCGACGGCTCCTTATTATAATAGTACTGGGGCATATAACCTGATAAGTAATTCTATTCCAAATCCATTGGCAGTAATAGATGGTTATAATGACGTTGCAGGCGTAAATGTGTTTTTAGGTAATATTTCTGCTTCTTACAAAATAATTAACGGTCTTGAATACAAGTTTCTGTATGCCATTAATCACGGTGCAGGAATTAGAAACACAAACATAGACGGCTGGCTTGGCGGTATTCAGGGAGTATCAGGTTTAGGTGTAGGGATTATATCTAATACATTATTAACTTCTCAAACTTTTACTCATACACTGAATTATAATACTAAACTTACGCAAAACTTGACATTAGATGCGGTTGCAGGTTATGAATATTGGAAAACTGCTTACTCAAACTCATCTTTGGAGGGAACACAATTTAATACCAATTTAGATCAGTCTAATAGAATACCCATCCAATACACTGATATTTTTCAAAATGCTAAAACCCAGTTTCCTTTAACTACCAATGTAGATCCTAAAACTGAGATTCAATCTGTATTTGGCAGAGTTAACCTCAACCTGCTGGATAAATATATTTTAACGGGTACATTACGTGCTGATGGTTCTAATAAATTTGGTGAAAACAATCGTTATGGATATTTTCCTTCTGTAGGAGCTAAATGGCTTATCAGCAATGAGGCGTTCCTGCAAAATAATAATGTTGTATCCAGCCTTGGCTTACGGGCATCATGGGGTATAACGGGAAACCAAGAGTTCCCCGCAGGAGCAGCACTTGAACAGTTTTCATCAGGAGCTTATAATAGCATTGGGCAGAGTAACGTAGCTAATCCCGATTTGAAGTGGGAAAAAACTACCGCCTATAATATAGGCTTAGATTACGCTTTTTTAAAAAATAGAATTACTGGCTCTATTGACTATTATAATAAAAACACTACTGATTTACTGTTTCAAAGTACAGCTATTCAGCCTGCTCCGGCATCTATCTTCTTTATTAATTTACCTGCCAATCTTATTAATTCGGGAGTGGAGTTCGCTATTGGAACAGGTATCGTAAATACAAAGAAGTTTAATTGGGATCTTGGCTTTAATATCGCTTACAATAAGAACAAGCTTAAGAAATTTTCTCAAGCCCTTATTCAAACCGGGCAAGTTAATGGTAATGGTGTTTCAGGTGCTTTGGCGCAGGCTATCACTAATAATGAACCCGTTAATGAATACTATTTAAAGCCATTTAGTGGTTTCGGTAAGGATAGCTTGCAAATAATTGGAGCAAATCCGGTATTTGCGGGCGACCCTAACCCTCACGTGATTGCTGGATTTAGTAATACGCTTAGATATGACAAGCTTTCGCTTACATTTAATGCGAGTGCCGCTTTTGGTTATCTTATTTATAATAATACATTTAATACAGTTACCAACATCAGCCAGATTCAGAAAGGACAAAACATTGCCGAGTCAAATCTTACCTCTGGCGAAAGCCCTAAGGCTGGTGTAGCTGCTTCTACAAGGTATCTTGAAAAAGGTGACTATGTAAAACTGAGAAATGCTACATTGAGTTATGCATTTGGTGATTTAGCAAACGGCGTAATAAAAAACTTAAACGTTTATGTTAGTGGTACTAATTTGTTTGTTATTACAAAATTCACAGGTTTCGATCCTGAAGTAAACGTTGATAAGAGCAATAACAATTATCCATCAAGAAATATGGAGTATATTCCGTATCCTACTCCAAGAATTATTTCGTTCGGTTTGAATTTCGGACTATAAAATTTTTAAAATGAACAGAGTTAATAAATATATAGCAATAGTACTAAGTTTTTCTGCTACAATTGGGATCAGTAGTTGTACTAAATTGGATCAGGGCTTAAACAGCACCTTAACAAGCGAACAAGCTGCTAATGCATTAGGTGCCAATGGAGTTAGCTTATTATTACAAACTGCATATAATGACATTGGTAATCCATATTCTGACCCAGGTAATATTTTTGCATTGGAAGAAGTGCCTACGGATGAGTGTCTTGTTCCTACTCGCGGAGGTGACTGGGATGATAATGGAAAATGGCGTGCATTACATCAGCACACTTGGACTGTTGATGGAGTAGATGTTATACTAAATCAATTCAATGCTCTCAACAAAATGAATTTTGATGCTACGAATGTGTTGGCTTTCAACCCAAGCGCTGAACAAGCTGCAGAAGCAAGATTCATAAGAGCTTTATCGCTGTATCAGCTATTGGACTTATATGGTCAGTTCCCTTTTAGAAATCCAGGCGATAATCTGTTAAATGCTCCAAGGGTATACTCTGGAGATAGTGCTGTTCAGTTCATTATTAATGAAGTAACTACCATATTACCAGATCTTGCAGCTACCAATACAATGGCTCAGGCAAATCCAGACGCTGCAAAAATGCTACTGATGAAGCTATATCTGAATCATGGCACTTTTATCAATCGTGCGGCCCCTACTTATCCTGATGCTGACATGCAAAAGGTTATCAGTTTGGGAACTGAAATTATGAATAGTGGTAAGTATTCTTATATGAAGAATTATTTTGATAATTTTAGTCCTAACAATTCAGGTTCAACTGAAGGTATTTTTGCAAGTCCTAATACTTCAGGTGTATCTGTCAACAATACCGGGATACATAACCGGTGGTGGGCAACACTGCACTACAACATGTACACACCTAGAAATCCACAGGCAGGCTGGAATGGATTTTCAACGGTAGCAGATTTCTATAATTCTTTTGGAACAACGACTGCCGCAACACAAACTCCGAAAGACACCTTATTGGATACAAGAATCGGCGGCAGATTTTACAAAGGTAGTACGGACGTTTCAGGTGTAAGACCTGGCTTGCTGATTGGTCAGCAATACAACGAAAACGGACAGCCTGAAAAAGACAGAAAAGGCAACCCTTTGAGCTTTACGCCTGGTATTGCTGCTGATCTGCAGGAGAAAGGCGATAATTTGGAAATAACTGGCATTAGAGCAGTTAAATACGTTCCGGATTATTCAGGCAATGGTGCTAATTATTCTGGTACATCAGGCAACTGGTTAATGATATTCAGATATCCAGACGTAGTTCTAATGGTAGCAGAAGCAAAGATGCGAGCTAGTGCTGCTGATAATGCCGGTGCCTTAACACTCGTTAACGACCTACGATCTGCAAGAGGTGCTGAGCCTTTGACCACTATGCCTTTGGTAAATACTAATAACGTTTATGACCCTACAACATTGTTGGCAGAGAGAGGTCGCGAACTTTATTGGGAAGTGGTTAGAAGAACAGATTTGATTCGCTTTGGTGTTTTTACTAAGCCTTGGGCATATAAAACATCGGATGACGATCATTATTTAGTATTTCCAATACCATCTCAAGCATTGGCTGCTAATCCAAATCTTGTTCAAAATCCTGGATACAATTAAATAATGATTCTTTATTTAGTTATCTCATAAAAATGAGGCTGTCACGATTGAAAGACAGCCTCATTTTATTTGTATTTGTGAGGAAAAAGTTGATTCTCATTACATAAATATCAATTCTCTTTGACTGTAAATTCTTTCTCCTGATGAGCTCTTTAAGAAGTTATTAATCCATTTGCACAATTATATAAGTTTAAAAACTTAGTCGACCGGATAGTAAAGACGCGTTATCCATTTTGCAGTATCTTTTTGCTTTGTTCTATTTGTCACCAATAAATCAAATGAAATAACTGGAGCTGCTAAAGAATGATCCTGCATAAAAATTTCAATTTGTTTATGGGCATCGTTTATTACTCCAGATCCTCCACGTATCTCCGCTGTTAATGTTTTGTCCTTTATTGGTAACAAGTGTTTGATTTCTATTTTATTTTGTGATGGTATCTCAATATTTAAAGGCAGACCTACCATCATAAAATATTTGTTGTTCGTGTGTGTTATATTCAGCATTGGCGAATTTGTTGCTTTAGCCCCTTGTGTTTGAATATATCTTTCTAAAGTATCAATGTATATATAAATATCTTTTGTAGAGGGATAAACATCCATTACAGTTTTTATAGAAACTACAACAGTATCTGTAAGTGTAGTGTAAGAAATATTATATTTATAAACATTGATTTTGTTTCCTAAATAAGATTGAAGTCGAGTTGCAATTTTCTGCATATTGGTTTGCAAGGCTTTTGCTTTGAAATAAGAAACAAATTTTGTTATCGGATCTTTACCAGTTTCTAGTGCTACATTCCATTGCATAAGTAGCATGTCAGATGCTAGAGGTAATAAAGAAAGAACAGTAAAATAAGTTTTGCCGTTGTGGCTAATGCTTATATGAGAACCATTGTACACAGGCTGCTGAATTTTATAAATGTAACCATCAGTATAAAAGGTTGTGTCTGAGTGTTGAGTAAAGATATCTTTCCATCTGTTGTTGAAAGTTCTGCTGGCTGCACTAACATTACAATTTACAATAGCAGAGTTAGTAATAACAAGTGTATCAGGTATAAAAGTGTAAATTAAGACAACAAATAAAATAGAAAAAATGCTTGATATTAAAATGATACGTTTACTTAAAACAGACATAAAAAGTGACGTTATTCGATATGTTTTTCAATACAAATTTTAAAGCTTTTCCAGAAGAAAAGTTTTAACTATGCTAATTAATGGATATGATAATGTATGCCTTAGTTTTATAACCTCCTTTGGCTAATAAATATCATCATCTTAATGTTTATAGGCTACATATGCTTGGCTTAGGCATTTCTATAGCAATGTTTTTAAATGAAGTTAAATACCCAAATTGTTTGTATTGCATTTGTTCTTTTTCTCTTTTCTTGTAAAGAAAAGCCCAAAGATGTTTTGTTCCAGCTTATGGATAAAACCGGCATCAACTTTAACAACAAAGTAGAAGATGGCAAATTAGAAAATAGCTTTCTTTTCCGCAATTTTTATAACGGAGGCGGTGTTGCTATCGGCGATATTAACAATGATGGCTTAGCAGATGTGTTCTTCACTTCAAACATGAGTGACAATAAGCTTTATCTCAACAAAGGCGACTGGAAGTTTGAAGACATTACGGCAAAAACCGGTATGAAACAGGACAGTATGTGGAGCACAGGTGTAGTGATGGTAGATATCAATCACGATGGCTGGCTCGACATTTATGTTTGTAATTCAGGGCACATGAGCAGTGGCAACCGGCGCAATAAACTTTACATCAACAACCATAACCTCACCTTCACGGAAGAAGCCAAACAATATGGCTTGGATATATCTGCTTATACAACTCAGGTTTCTTTTTTTGATTATGATTTAGACGGTGATCTGGATTGTTTCATGATTAATAACAGCCCGATTCCTATCAACCAACTGGGGTATGCTAATAATCGCGATCTGCCTGAACAGCAATGGGAAGTTGGGAACTTCTTAAAAGGTGGCGGCGATCATCTTTTTCAAAACAATAAGGGTCATTTTACTGAAGTAACCAAGCAGGCAGGTATTCACGGCAGTCTCATCTCTTTTGGCCTGGGTGTTTCAGTAGCCGATGTTAACAACGATGGATACCCCGATGTATATGTATCCAACGATTCTTACGAGCGGGATTACTTATATATCAATCAGAAGAATGGCACATTTAAAGACGACTTCGAAAACTGTATTGAGCACACAAGTTTCTCATCTATGGGCGCTGATATCGCAGATATCAACAACGATGGGTATCCTGACATTTTCACAACCGATATGTTGCCTGACAACGACTACCGGATAAAAACCACAGGCAGTTTTGATAACTATGATGTTTACAATATCAAGCTAAAACAGGGCTTTTATCAGCAGTACATGAAGAACTGTTTGCAGTTAAACAATCAAAATGGAAAATGGTGCGAAATAGGAAACTATAGCGGTGTGTCGGCCAGCGACTGGAGCTGGGGTGCTTTAATGTTTGATGCTGACAATGATGGGTATAACGATCTATATGTTTGTAATGGGGTTAACCGCGATGTAACCGATCTGGATTTTATGGACTTTTTTGCCAATGACATTAATCAGAAAATGGTGCTGACCGGCAAAAAAGAAAGTGTAGATAATATTTTGAAAGAAATACCGCGCACACCGTTATTAAACAAAGCTTTTCGCAACAAAGGTAATCTTCAGTTTGAGGATGCCGGCACCAAATGGGGATTCACGCAAACGTCCTGGAGCAATGGCGCTGCCTACGGGGATTTAGACAATGATGGTGATGTTGACCTGGTCATTAATAATGAAAACGGACCGGCTTTCGTTTACCAGAATCAATCGCGGCAACTTAATCAGAACAATTACATAAGTGTGTTATTGCAGGGTGATAGCCTCAATACATTTGCTATCGGAAGTACAATAAAAGTATATGCGGGGAGCGAATTGATAACCCGCGAAGTAGTGCCCAGTCGTGGCTTTCAAAGCTGTATGGATTATAAACAGGTGATTGGATTGGGTAAAATGCCAAAGATTGATTCGATGATTGTGATATGGCCAAACCGAACTTATAACAAGTATGAGCATCCTGCCATTAACCAACTATATAAGTTTGCGAAAAAGAACAGTAAGCCCTATTCATTTGTAAAGCCAGTTACTGACTCTAACGAGGCGTATTTCGATTCCGTACAAAGCAATTTTGATAAGCATAACGAAGACGATTATATAGATTTTTACTATGAAAGAAATGTTCCTGAAATGCTGTCGCGCGAAGGACCCAAAGCTGCCACTGGTGATGTGAATGGTGATGGTTTAGAAGATATCTATATTGGCGGTGCCAACGGGCAGGGCGGGCAACTTTACCTTCAGACGGAAATTGGAAAATTTTTGAAAAAAGACGAGCCGCTCTTTAAGCAGTTTACTGATTTCGAAGATGATGCAGTGCTTCTGTTTGATGCTGATAAAGATGGCGATCTGGATCTTTTCATCGGTTCCGGCGGAAATAACAGCATACCGGGCGTGAGGCAAACGCAAAACCGGCTTTACAAAAATGATGGAAAGGGAAATTTTTCATTGGCTTCGCCAAATATGCCTCCGAACGCAGGTAACATCAGCACCGCTATTGCTTATGATTTCGATGGTGATGGGGATAACGATTTGTTTGTTGGGGGTCGTAATGTACCTCAGAATTATGGGTTAACGCCGCAGAGCTATTTGTATCAGAATGACGGTTCCGGTTTTTTTACCGATATCAGTAAAACGCAACACAGTGATATCTCTCAATTAGGTATGGTGACTGGTGCAGTTTGGGCAGATGTTACCGGAGATGAGCGTAAAGAATTAATTGTTACAGGCGAATGGATGGCGCCCTGCATTTTTAGCTATGATGGTAAGCAGTTCAAAGAAGTGAAATCAAACCTGTCAAATTTATACGGGCTTTGGCAAACAGTAACTGCAGCAGACATTAACGGCGATGGCAGACAGGATTTGTTGTTGGGAAACATAGGTGAGAATTTCTACTTGCAACCGGACTCTCTGCATCCTGCTAAGTTATTCATCAATGATTTTAATCAAAACGGAAATATTGATAAAATACTTACTTACACTGTCAACGGAAAAGATATGCCGGTGTTTATGAAGCGTGAAATGCAGGACCAGATACCCGTCATCAAAAAGCAAAATCTGCGACACGATGCTTACGCAAAAAAATCAATACAGGAATTGTTTTCTGAAGAGTTGGTAAAGAAATCTATTATCAAACCATTTAACTATTGCAGTTCCATTGTTGCTATCAACAAAGGAAATGGTCAGTTTGAGGTACAAAAAATGCCTGCTATGACACAATTGTCTTCTGTTAATGCCATCCATTGTATGGATGTAAACGGAGATGGTTTTATGGATGCTGTAGTAGGCGGAAACCGGTTCGATTTTCTTCCCCAGTTTGAGCGCTTAGATGCAAGCTATGGTGATGTGTTGATGAACAATGGTAAAGGACAACTAACCTTTATTCCACAGAAAGCCACAGGGCTTCAGGTTCAGGGAATGGTAAGAGATATTGCCGAATTAACGGACAAAAACAATAATAGCAACCTTCTTTTTTTGATTAACAACAGCTATCCTGCAATGTACCGGCTGCGACGTGAAAATCCTTCGGCTGTAAAAGAGATAGGGACGAAGTGAGACTTTTCGCAGGCATAAGCGGAAAGTATACATATGAATGTCAGTTTCTTTACATCGGTCGCCAGTAACCAAATACACAGAATTTAGCTATACTAGCTTGTAAACTCTAATCTGTCAGCTTTCTTCGCATTTATCCTCATACTAAATGAAGCCTTAGTTCATTAGGAACTTCATTGCCGCAATCATTGTGCTTTCAGCTGTATACCTGAAACACTGCTAACTAATGCCATATAAAATATCGCCTGTAAGAACGCAGATTTCTTCTTTTCTGATTAAGAATACGTTTAATAAGTAATAAAATTAAAGAAAATCGCAAAAAACATGTTTTGTGAATTTCTTTTTTTACAAAAACTAATTCACCCTATCTGAATATTTTAATCGTTTTATAATTTTTTTCTTATGACGGTTGTTATAATTTTATTCTTATCAAAACCAAAAATAACTGTATGAAGAAATTCATCGTAACATTCGACTACAATGGCTTTGCATTTCATGCAAAAGTTTTTATCCGCAAACAGAATAATGCAATTGTCTATTCCACCAAACTGGTGGAAGACTGCTTGGGCTACATGTTTAACAACAAAGAATTGATTTTTGCAAAAGACGAAACTGGTTATAGACTAATGCTGTTTACAGGCGCTACCCGCACGCAAAAGCAATCATATATACCGCTGGAATGGCATATAAAAAATGAGTATGTTGACAAGGAGGAATCGCTTCATATCAACACGTTTAGCATGTCGTAAAGTGACTTGAAAAAACGCAAATAGCTACGTTAAAAAGTCTAAAATCGTTTGCCCGAAAAGGCAATGTTTTATATCTTTATGGCTCACCAAAGAAAAGGAGGTATTCATGCAATCTACAGATAATTCATGGACGCCTTCGGTTAGTATCGCCTAACCGGGCTTCTCCAAAAGATAATCTGCTCCCAGTGAAGGGAGATAGCCACTGCAATAAATAGCAGTGGCTTTTTATTGCCCTTTAAAGTAAGATAGTTCTTCGTTGAAATCGAGATGAGGATGTTGTTGCTGCAGCATTTCAGCCTTCGCTAAGTGAGAGAGTAAAAAACTCTTATGCTGTTGCGAAGCAGAGTTAAAAGGTTTATGATTTTTGGCAATAACCATCTTCCTGATTTCCTCTGCTAAAGCTCTTGCATTCTCTTCTACACAAGAAGCAGAAAAATGTTCCAGTACAAACTGCGTAGCTGCATAATTCGGATGCGCCATGTCAATATCATAAAAGCGGTAATCGCGCAATACATCAATTACCAATTCATAAGCCGGGAAGTAATGAAGTTTCTCAAACTTATTAACGAGATGATGAACGGTTTCCAGCAACCGCGCTTTGCTGCGGTTGTTTTCTATTACGCCGTCGCGCAGGTGACGCACCGGGCTGACGGTGAAAATGATGTTCAATTTTGGGTTAAAATGAAACAAGCGAAACAAAGTTCCATCCAACGCCGTAACCATTTCTTCGATGGTGCAAAGATGTTTGTTGAAGACTTTTGCAGGCGCTTTATGGCAATTGGCTACGGCTTTATTTTCAACAGCTTTTAGCTCGCTTTGCGATGCCGAAAATCGGTACGTAAACGAAGAGCCCAATGTAATAATTAACCAGTTGGCATTCTTTAAAAAAAGGTGCGCCTGCTGCTGCGAATCATTAATCTGTTGCAATGCCAACTTTCTATCCGGATGCGAAAACCGGCTGTGATGCTGCCAGCTATGCCAGGCTTCATTTAAATAAAACAAATCATCTTCCGTGTACGTTTTATTATCAATATAAGAAACCAAACTTCTGCAAATGCTCAACGGATCGAACAGGATGCCGTTTGGGTTTTGTAATACATTGAACTTTACATTCGATAAATAGTTGCCGATGTGTTCCGTAAAGCAGGAACCGATTAATAGTAGCTTGTCCTGGTAAGTGATAGGCGGCTTAAGAAGCGGAATCTGTATGGGAATTTGAAACTGCATTTATATAAAAATAGTTGCGGCTTGCGCTATAGAGGTAGAGAGCTGAGCGTGATTAATCTTCGTGTGCCACTCCTCCTTTTCTAAATACTCAATCATCTTTTCTGTGGGCATATTACCTACCAGATCATTACCTGCCATCGGGCATCCACCAATACCTTTAATAGCACCATCAAATCGCCGGCAACCTGCGTCCAGTGCGGCTTTCAGCTTTGCTTTGTAGTTATCTTGGGTCGTATGTAAATGAGCGCCGAAGGTGATATTGGGATAAGCCGGGATCAATGTTGAAAAGGCTTTCTCTATTTGTAGCGGCGCTGCCAAACCCACCGTATCAGAAAGGGATAAAATGTTGATGTTTTTATCCGCCATCACCTTTGCAAAATGCAACAAGGTTTCTTCGTTGTATTCATCGTTATATGGATTGCCAAAGCCCATGCTTAAATAGATTACTAATGTTTTATTGTACTTCGTGCACAAATCCTGCATTGCATCTACCGTATGCAGGCTCTCTTCCATAGTCGAGTTTGTATTGCGCATCTGGAAGGTAGGAGAGAGGGAAAACGGAAAGCCGATGTAAGAAATTTCTTCGTAAAGAACTGCTTCTTCTGCACCACGAAGGTTCGCCACAATCGCCAGCAACCTGGTACTTGTATCTTGTACCTTGAGCCTTGACAGCACTTCTTTGGTATCTCTCATTTGCGGTATTGCTTTCGGCGAAACGAATGAGCCAAAATCAATCGTATGGAACCCGACCTGAAGCAGTTGATTGATATAAGCTGCCTTTTGCTCCGTTTCTATAAAGCGATGCCAGCCCTGCATAGCGTCGCGTGGGCATTCGATTAATTGCAGCTCTTTGAGATTGTCTGCCATTACATCATTTTGCATGTTCAGAAAGTCTTTGCTTCATGGCTTCGTATAAAATAATGCCTGCTGCTACCGATACATTAAACGAATCGAAACGATCTGACATAGGTATTGTAAAAACCTCATCAGCGGCATCGCTGATACTTTTGCTGATGCCCCGCTCTTCATTGCCCATGATAAAACAACAGGGCACACCCAGCTCTAATTCATAAATTTTTTTGCTGGCTTTCATCTCGCTGGCGCATAGTTTAATACCGTTTAAATGCAGAGTTTCCACGGCTTTCAGTAAGCTTGTTACACGGCAAACCTGTATTTTTTCCAAAGCGCCGGCGCTGCTTTTCATCGCTTCTTCGTTCAAAGCGCCAGCACCTTTATCGGCGATAATAATCGCTTGCGCGCCACAGCAAACTGCGCTTCTTGCCATTGCACCAATATTGCGTACATCGGTTATACCATCGAGCATAAGGAATAGAGGCGTTTCGCCGTTTGACATTACCCAGTCAATCACTTGCTGCAAATCCTGGTATTGAACACTTGCTTTGAAAGCAACAACGCCCTGGTGCTGCACATTCGTGGTAACATTCAGCTTTTCTACGGGTACAAACTGGATAGGAATATTACCCTCTTTTGCCAGTAAACGGATCTCATTTATGGCTTCACCGCTTGCGTTTTTAAACAGCAAAATCTTATCGATCATCTGCCCCGACCGCAGGGCTTCTATCACCGGGTTGCGCCCGGCAATAATATTTCTCTTCGATTGATAATTTGGGCTTTTTTGAAAAGGTTCTTTTCGCTGCATGAAAGAAGATTGTGGCAATAGTGTTTAACTTTCTTCCGACAAAGTAAAACAAAAAGTCCCGCCCATTTCGGGCAGGACTTTTTGTTATAAAAAAATGAATCAATTATTCAACCACAATATTACCTGTAAACACATTTTTGTTTGTGCCGTTTAATACATGCACCACATACATACCTGCCGTAGCAGAAGCCGGAAGTGTCAGCTTTTGTGTGCTGCTGCTGGCTACAAGTTCAACAGATTTAGCTACTAATCTTTTGCCGCTTACATCCAGTACTTCAATCAGGTGCTTGCCCTGCAAGGTTCCATTGAAGTAAAGATTTACTGTTTTGTTTTTTACCGGGTTAGGATAAATACTCACTTGCTCATTGCTGGTTATGCTAACCGCAGGTAACACTTTTGCAACGGTTTTATCAGTAGCTAAAACATTGCCGTTAGCAAAATCGGAAGCATTGTAAAAATTGTCGGAAGCCTCGATAGGTGTGGCTTCCAGCGTTTTCATATCTACAGTAAAGTAGTTGCCTGCATCAACAGAACTGGCTACTGTTACAGTTCCGTTTTTGTTTACAGCGGCTGCATTTACGCTAAAGGCAGAAGGAAGATTCTTAATTGTTCCTACAAAGGCGGCTTCTAAGTTCCGGGTATCAATTTTAAATACATGACCCGCTACTGTAAAAAGATACAAGCTGCCGGCATCATCGGCTACCAAATCGCCACCCCAGCTCGCCGATTGTGCGTGAACACTTATAGCATTGTTTGCTTTATCGGTAAGGCTGCCTAAATCAGTAATTGTTACCTTTTTACCCGTGGTAAAATGAATGAAATGATTGCCATTGTTTGTAATGGCATAGCCGTTTCCATCAGAGCCAAACACCATACGTGTAATGTTATCTGCTTCGCCCGGTTGCGCAGGAAACGCTTTTAAGGTTTGGTCGGTAACATGATAAATTTTGAGGTCTTTTTTTGTGATGTCAATGTATTGAAGATCGTTGCCAAACAAGGTTGTAAAATAAAGTCGCTGCTGTCTTGCATCGTAAGCAGATGCCGCTGCCAAAGAGGTCTGGCAGGTGCAGGGCGCTGCTGTTCCCTTTGCTGCCGCTGTGGGATCGTAACTGATTTCTTTACCGGTAGTAGCATCTATCTGTGCCGGTTTTTGCGCAGCTGGAAGGTAGATGTCACGAACCAGTTTCCCGGTAGATAAATCAATTTCGCGGATCACAGACCAGTTTACATTGCCTTTACTTTCGCCGGTGATGGCGAATGCTGTTGAAGATTGCGCTTTTGCTGTTGGTTGAACCGCACATAAACCAGCCAACATGGTAAGGGAGAGTAAAGCTTTTTTCATAAGGAGAAATATTTACTGCCAAGTTACAGCAAATTTTTACTCGCCCAAGAATTATGGTAAGAATGAGAGTTTTTTCTTAGAAATGACTCAAATACGGGCGCTCACTGCCTTCGCCACGCTGCCATATTTCAACAGCAGGTTCATGGCTGCCTCGTAATCGCTTAGCCTTAATTGATGCATCACCATACGAGTTCCTCTGTCTAATAATTTCTCATTGGTAAGCTGCATATTCACCATCTGGTTGTCTTCTACTCTGCCCAATTGTATCATTACGGTAGTGGAAATCATATTCAAAACCATCTTTTGGGCCGTGCCGCTTTTCATGCGGGTGCTACCCGTTACAAACTCTGGCCCAACCACCACTTCCACCGGATACTGAGCTTCTCTTGCAAGCGGGCTTCCTGCATTGCAGGTGATACCGCCCGTAACAATGCCTCTTCTATTGCTGTCTCTTATTGCTCCTAACACATATGGTGTAGTGCCGCTGGCCGCAATACCAATCACAACATCATTGTTGCCAATACTCTGTTGCTGCAAATCAAGCCAGGCTTGGTTTTCATCGTCCTCGGCTTTGTCTACTGCCTGCGTAATGGCAAGACTACCCCCGGCGATGATGCCTGTTACAAGGCTTTGCGGCACACCGTATGTGGGCGGACATTCGCTGGCATCCAGCACGCCGGTTCTGCCGCTTGCGCCAGCGCCTACATAAAACAGGCGTCCGCCTGCGAGCATCCTGTCTGCAGTAGCTTCTATTAATTTCGTAATTTGAGGTAAGGCGGCTTCTACTGCAACGGCTACTTTCTTGTCTTCTTCGTTGATATGCTGAACAATTTCAGCCACCGGCATTTGTTCTAAATGCCTGTATAAGGAAGGTTGTTCTGTGGTTCTAATAAATTGGTTCATGGTAAATAAAATACGTTTTAATTATCTGCTATTGATGAAAAGCAATTAGTCCTTCCATCGGGTTCTTTATCACGTTGCCCAGCTCAAACTCATATGATTTACAAAGATCTTTCAGCACATCCTGAAACCCAAAGGCAACGCTGCCGGCAAAATGAACCGGCATCTTCCAGCTTTCAGTAAACTTACAAAGATGCTGGAAAAAGAAATCATTCAAACCGTCTTCTAGTATGTTTTCTATCATGTAATGTCCGCGGTTTTCTGCCAGGAACAAAGTGAACGAGGCCAAATAACGGTTGGGCAATGGCCGGCTATACACATTTTGCAAAATTTCTTTTGGCGTGGTGGTAAACATCGCATCAAACCGGGCACGCAGGTCTTCATCAAACGTGTTGTATAAATAATACTGCACCACTTTTTTCCCCAGGTAAGCGCCGCTGCCTTCATCGCCCAGAACATAACCGATGCCCGCAATGTTTTTACTAATCTTTTTCCCATTGTAATAACAGGAATTGCTGCCTGTTCCTAAAATAGACACAACGCCTTTTTCAGCGCCACAGGCGGCTCTTGCCGCTGCTAAAATATCTGTTTCGATGTGCGCTGACGCATTGGGGAAAAGCTGATGCAGAACCGTACCTATTGTCTTCTTGTTGTCTTCGTTACCCAAGCCGGTTCCGTAAAAGAAAATTTGTGAGAGCGATGAAGAAAATAGTGCCGGCAACAATTCACGCTGCAGTAAAACAACGATTTGTTCCCCTGATAAAAAATAAGGATTGATTCCTGTTGTTATGACCGTCTGTCGTTCCTTTCCATCGAGTAAACACCATTCGCATTTAGTTGCACCGCTATCGGCAATCAACGTGGCAGCCATAGATAAATTTTTAAAAACCTTTTATCCAAACTATGCAGATATTCGCATTTCGCGCGGGTTCGGCTTACAAAGAACAACAATTTATGGGAAGTAAAAAATTACAGGTGTGGTTGCCGCTTTTATTTGCAATTGTGATGACGGCAGGAATGGCAATCGGGTATAAATTAAGAGAGAATACAGCAGGCGCTTCAACATTTTTTATTAACAATAACAATCCTTCTGCTTTAGGTGAGATACTAAAACTGGTGCAGGATAAATACGTAGATAAAGTGAGCACCGACAGCCTGAAGGACGACGCCATCAACGATATGCTGGCGCACCTCGACCCGCATTCTGTTTATATACCGCCGCAGGATTTGCAAACCGTAAACGAAGACCTGCAGGGAAACTTTGAAGGTATTGGCGTTGAGTTCCAGATCTTCGATGACACGGTGAATGTAGTGAATGTATTGCAGAATGGACCTAGTGAGAAAGCAGGTGTGCAGGCTGGAGATAAGATGATAACGATTAACGACAGCATTGCCATGACCGGCAGGAAGATAACACCAAATGATATACGTCGCCTGTTGCGTGGCGAAGGAGGCAGTCAGGTAAAAATAACCATGTTTCGCAATGGCAAACGAGTGCCGGTCATCATTACGCGCGGTACCATTCCTGTGCCTTCGGTAGATGTAGATTATATCATCGCTCCGCAAACAGGTTTTATCCGTATCAATAAGTTTGGTGAAACCACCTACGATGAATTTATAGAAGCATTGGAGAAACTGGAAAAGCTGGGAATGCAGAAACTGATTCTCGATTTAAGAGGCAATGGCGGAGGCTTTCTCTCGCAGGCAGTTGGCATTGCCGATGAATTTTTAGATGGCGATAAACTTGTTGTTTACACAAAGGGAGCCAACGAACCGAAAGAAGAATATCGCTGCAAAAAGCAGGGCTTATTTGAAACTGGTAAACTGGTGGTATTAGTAGATGAAACTTCTGCTTCCGCCAGCGAAATTTTAAGTGGCGCGCTGCAGGATTGGGACAGAGCCACCATCATCGGGCGAAGAACGTTTGGTAAAGGCTTGGTGCAGCAGCAATACAACCTGAGCGACAACGGCGCTTTACGTTTAACCGTAGCACGTTACTATACACCGGTTGGTCGCAACATTCAGAAATCCTACAGCAAGGGTAAAGAAGCGTATGAAGAAGAACTGATACAGCGCTTTCACAATGGCGAGGTATTGGTAGGCGATACCACGAAACCCGTTACACAACCTTTCAAAACGCCATCAGGGAAAATTGTGTATGGTGGTGGCGGCATTACGCCGGATATCTTTATTCCTTTTGATACAGCGACACAACCCAAAGCGGTAACCGATTTGTTTTACAGAGGTACCATCAGCAAGTATATCTATCGCTTTTTTATTGAAAATAAACCTGCGTTAGATAAAATAAAAACACCGCAGCAACTTCGCGGACAATACACTGAGAATAGTTTTAACTGGTCTGATCTGACACAGTTCGCATCACACGACAGCATTGAATTAAACGCCGTATCGCCTGCCGTTAAGGAAGATGTGCTTCAGAAAATGCCGGCTTATCTGGCGCGGCAGATTTTCAGAACGGAAGGATATTATGAACTGGTGAATCCCAACGATGTAATGGTGAAGAAGGCGTTGGAAGTGTTGGAGAAGTAAGAGCATAAATAACTTTAAATGATAGCTGCCCATAACAGGCGGCTATTTTTATAATTAAATACTATGACAGCCAACGAAAGGGGATGGGGCGTAAAAATCATAGGCTTCGGCGCTTATCTGCCGGGAGAGCCTATTACTAACGAACAACTGAAAGAACGGTTGCAGTTAAGCAATTTTAACCCAGAGCGACACGAAGAAGTAACAGGTATCCATCAGCGCCATTGGGCAGATGCCAATGTTGCTACCAGTGATATAGCAGCGGAAGCTGCAAGAGGAGCGTTGCAAAGCGCAGGCATTAAGGCTTCTCAGTTAGATAGAATAATCCTTGCTACGCAAACTGCTGATTACATTAATGCGGGCGCTTCGCTGTTGGTGCAGCAAAAAATGGGTGCATCTTGCCCGGTAACAGATGTTACGGCTTCGTGCAGTGGTTTTTTATATGCGCTCGATCAAGGCATCCGCTTGATAGCAACCGGTATGAAGTATGTGCTGGTGATAGGCGCCGATATAAAGTCGAGGCAGATGCGAAAAAGCGATGGTGTTTTTTTACCCATTTTTAGCGATGGGTCAGGTGCGGTATTGTTAACCAACTGCAATAATGACGAAGGCTTTTTAGATATCCAGTTGTGGGCGGATGGGGCCGGCTTTAAACAACTCTATGTACCTGCCGGCGGCAGCGTAATGCCGGCTTCGCAGCAAACCATTAATGATGATCTGCATGGTACTCTGCTCACTATTGAAGGAAAGAAGTTTGCCTATTGGGCAGCACATAAAATGGCGGAATTAACAGAAGAAATATGCCGGCGCAACCAGCTAACTATTGAAGAAATTGATGTCTTCATCCCCCACCAGGCCAATCTTTTTATTATGAAAAAAACAGCGGCTTTACTAAGTCTTCCGTTATATAAAATGGAAGTGTCTATTGACAGAGCCGGTAACTGTATTGCAGGTACTGTGCCTTTTACATTGCATCAGGCTTTCGAAAGTGGTAAACTGATGAAGGGTAAATGGGTTGTAATGGTAGCAGCCGGTGCAGGCTTAATGGGCGGTGCGGCATTGTATAAAGTGCCTTAGATTTTAATTATAAGAAAGACCTTGTGCTTTGAAAGAGGCACAAGGTCTTTTTAATTTTTCTTTATAAAATCTTATTGCTTCATCTCCCATACCAATGCACTCGCGCCTAAAATTGCAGCGTCGGCTTCTTTTAATTCACTGAAAACTATCTTCACTTTATCTTGGAAAATAGGCAACAGGTTTTCTTCCATGTGCAGTTTGGTGGGCTTCATAATCAGGTCGCCGGCTTTGCACAAGCCGCCAAACAAAATGATGGCGGAAGGAGAAGAAAACATCACGAAGTTGGCCAATGCCTTGCCCAAAACATTGCCCGTATAATCATATATTTCTTTCGCCATCTTATCGCCCTGCATGGCGCAATCATACACCACGCGGCTGTCTATCTCGTCGAGCGGGTAATTGCGCAGCAGTGTGTTCTCATCACGATGTTGTTGCAGCATTTCCAATGCTGTCATGCGAACGCCGGTAGCAGAAGCATATGTTTCCAAAGAGCCTTTAGCATGTGTGCCGGGATGATAGCGACCATCGGGGATAATGATTGTATGGCCTAATTCACCTGCAAAACCATCATGACCATATACCACCTGCCCATTAATAACAATGCCGCTGCCAACGCCGGTGCCCAGCGTTATCATGATGAAATCTTTCATGCCTTTGGCCGCACCATACATCATTTCACCTACGGCGGCTGCGTTGGCATCGTTAGTAAGCGCTGCCGGCAATTCAAACTTTTTCGACATTAAATCGGCAAAAGGAATGACACCTTTCCAAATGAGGTTCGGTGCATATTCGATAGTGCCTGAATAGTAGTTGCCATTGGGTGCGCCAATACCTATACCCTTAATGTAAGACTTACCTCCCACATGGTCTATGGCTGGCTCGATGGCAGCATACAGTTCGTCAAAATAATCTTCTATTTTTTCGTTTTTACGCGTAGAAATCGCGCCGCGATACTTGATCTCGCCGCGATGATCAACGATGCCGAATACGGTGTTGGTGCCACCCACATCTATGCCTATGGCTAACTGTTGCGAAACGGGAATCATGTGTGATTTTAGTTGTTAGATTATTTCAATTTGGCTGCAATATAATCTGGTGTTCTCTTCCTGTGAAGTTGCATTGTATGATTACACCACTTCGCCAGGTACTGTTTCTTGTATAGCAATTGGCGTGTCGTAATCAATACCCTGTTTGCGCAATACGCCTTTCACGATGAAAGCGAAGATGGCGATATAAGCAAAACAGAACACCGGTATCCAATAAGACTGATGAATGCCAATACCTTCTATCGCGCTTTTTGATTGCAGGTAATCGGCAAGCTTACCCTGTAACGGCGGTATGATGCTGCCACCTAAAATCATCATAATTAAAAAGGCGGAACCCTGGCTTTCATATTTTCCTAAACCTGCCACAGACAATGCGAAGATGCAGGGCCACATAATAGAGCAAACCAGTCCGCCACTCAGGAAAGCATAGATGGCAGTCGTACCGGTAGAAAGAACACCCACAACCATTGCGATTGCACCCAATACGGCGAAGATGAGAAGCATCCTTGCAGGGTTGTCTTTGCTTACATAAAAAGCCGCAATCTGCACCAGTACGCAAACAATGTAAGCATACAACGGCGTCATATCATTCTTCGCTAAGGTATTCACGCCTATGACGATGCCAAAGGCAACCAGCGGCACGATAGTCATTAATATTTTTTTTGTGCTGTTGGTAAAATTGAAGGCCGATATAGAACCCACCCATCGCCCAATCATCATACTGCCCCAATACATAGAGATATAGGGCGCCACCTGCGAGGACTGAAAGCTGCCAAAAGCTTTTTGTTTCAACAATTCGCTGAGATTGCTTACAATAGTTACTTCAGTACCCACATATAAAAACAACGCCAGCATGCCCAGAATCAGCTGCGGATACTTCATAGCACCCCAGCCATCGGAATTTCTTTTGGCGCTGGAATAAGAGAATAACAACCCGATAACTACCACTGCCAGAGCACCAAATAACCACTTCATACGGTACGTTTCGAGGCCAAGTTTTAAGGCGGCTATCTCTGTGGTTTGCGGCTGGATGCTTTGGGTCAATTCTGCAATAGAAGCGCCGCCGGTAGCAGCACCGGATTGTAATGCTTCAATTTGTTTTTGGGCTGGCGCAATCTGGGTTGTAAGTGTTTGCAGTCGTTTGGCTTCATCACTTTTATAACTGCTGAACACCGGTGCAAACATGATGATAAGCAAGCCTGTTATAATGAGAAACGTATTAAGCGCTTTATTGGCTTTTTCTGTTTTCTCAATCATAATACCCGCCGGTACTTTCTTTGAAAAATAAAACAACGCCGCTGCCGCAATGAACAATACACCAACTGCAGAATAAAGCAGAATGACCTTGTCCAGCGTTAGAGCTGCAATCTGCTCTTCGGTTAATGCTGCTGTAGTGCCGAACAAAGCCAATGCTACTACAATTGGTCCTATCATTGTTCCAAATGAATTGATGCCACCACCCAGGTTTACACGGCTGGTGCCGGTGGAAGGATCGCCCAACGCAATAGCAAATGGCTGTGCTGCAGTTTGCTGCAACGAAAAACCTAAGGCTACAATAAACAAGCCCACCAACATGCCTGTAAAAGCATTGGCATTTACTGCAATAATCATTGCAATAGCGCCGATGGCAGAGAAGAGCAAGCCATACACAATACTTCTTTTATAACCCCATTTTCCTACAAGGTCTTTACCGCCAAAAGAGCCATAGGCGAAGAAGCCGAGTGCGCCCAGATAGTAAGCGCCATAAAAAGCAAAATCAATTAACTGGCTCTGAAACTGGTCTAAATTAAAATAGTGTTTGCAAAACGGTATGAACACACTGTTTCCTGCTGCAATAAAGCCCCAGAAAAAGAAAACAGTTACCAGTGTACCTAATGCGCCGTAATTAGTGGGAATGCCTGTTGATTGAATTTTTTGTGCAGAGGAAGAACTCATGGTTACTCCGGCCATAGCAATTGTTGTTATTTAAAAATAAAAGTAAAAGAATTTTTTGAGGTGATGGTTTTCATTTGTCATTTGCTGATGTATTCACCTTGTCATTTGATATTTTAATAAATTTATCGTCTTCGTGAGGCGCTATCATCGCTTTCGGCAGCGGATTATTATACACCCAATAAATACCCGGCAATGAAATGGAAACCGAGATCAAATCAAAAAGCAGACTGATGATAATAGAATCATTCTGACTTAATCCTAACTGATGACTGCCCCAGATAAAAACAACTTCCCTGGCACCGAATGGACCAAACGTGACGGGCAACACCGCAACCAATGAAGAGATCAAAAAAATAAGAACATACTCTGTATGATGCTCGCTAATGCCAAACGAATTCATTAAACAATAAATAGACAATACTTGTGTGAGTTGAACCGATAAGCCTAGCCAGAACGTACTCCAAAAACCTTTTACGAACGAAGGGAAGAATTGTCTGATGATGAAATAGTATAAAAAGCCACCCGGGAGTACGGAAGCTAACAGCCAATAGGAATAGTTGCCGCCTTTAAATACCCCGAAATAATAGAAAGCGGTTAGCACACCAATGCCCGCAACGCCACTTGCTCTGTCCAGAAGCACAGATGCAGTGAGCATTTTAGTAGAATAGCGATAGGTGCGGTTGAGCATGACAACTTTATAAGCATCGCCACCAATGCCGCCGGGAAGAAATATATTGTAATACATGCCAAGCCAATAAAGCTTCAGGTTAACCTTGGAACGTAGAACAGCGCCTATACTTCTGAAATAAATATTGAGGCGAAATGCAGCAATGACTTTTGAGCCAATGATAAAAACGGCAGCGTAAAAAAGCCAGAAAGGATTGCTCCTCTGTATCGTTTGCCATGCGGTTATCCAGTCTATTTTTTTGATAATATACCAGAAGCAAATGCCACTGACAACGATTTTCAGAGTTAAGATCAGCCATTTTTTTAGCTGCGGATTAATGGGCATAAATGGTTATTGCAAAACGGTTGTATTGTTAAATACTTTGCGCACGCGGTACGTTTTCTTGTTGCTGCTTTCGTAATACGTGCGGATACTCACTTCGGCAAGAATACCGATGGTAATCAACTGAATGCCGCCAAACAAAAAAATCATTCCTAAAATGATTAACGGCTTGCCCCAGATGTCGTGCCCCATCAATTTTAAAATGAGAAGATAAATATTGATAACGATGCCAATGAATAGGGAAGTGAAGCCAAGCGTACCAAACAGGTGCATAGGCTTCTGGCTATACTTACGAAAGAATACCATGGTTACCAAATCACTCATCACGCGGAAGGTTCTTCCCAAACCATATTTTGATTTGCCAAACTGGCGCGCATGATGCTTTACATCTACCTGCGTAATGCGAGCACCCTGCATAGCAGCGAGCACCGGAATAAAGCGATGTAGCTCGCCATACAAACCCAGGTCTTCTGCTATTTCGTGGCGGAATATTTTAAGCGTGCAGCCATAATCTTTAAAATAAACTTTCGTCATGCTGCGGATAATGGCGTTGGCAATTTTAGAAGGAATTTTGCGAAGAAATGCGCCATCCTGCCGGTTGGCTCTGTTGCCTGCCACCACATCCCAGTCTTCTGTGATCAGCTTGTTCAGCATGGGTGGAATATCGGTTGGATCGTTTTGCAGATCGCCATCCAGCAACGCTATGTATTTGCCGGTGGCATAATCTATACCGGCTGCCATGGCAGTGCTTTGCCCATAATTTTTGCGAAGCTCAACGAGAACAATCCGGTCGTCAATTACATCTTTAATTCTGGCACGCGTAGCATCGGAGGAGCCATCGTCAACAAATACCACTTCGTAATCTATCCCTTGCAGTGCATCCTGAATGGCTTTTACCAGCGGGTAAATGTTATCTTCTTCATTCATCACGGTAATGACCACGGAAAGCTCGCGCATAGGTTACATTGAGAAGGCAAAGGTAAAGGGAAGGATAATTATTCGTAATGGTAACGGCAAGAAGCAATATAAATATCTTCGTCTCTTACTTCGTAAACAAGCCTGTGCTCTTGGTTAATTCCTCTTGACCATTTGCCTTTATAACCAAATTTTAAAGGCTCTGGTTTTCAGGTACCAGAAAACGGTGTAGATGATGTCTCAATAATTAAAGAAACAATCTTAGCCAGCATTTTAGGATCTGCCAGTTTCCATTCATTTAATTGTTGCAATGCTTTAGGGCTAAATATGATGGGTCTCATTTTACGCCGTATTGTTCTTTCAATTCTTCAATAGAAAATTTAATTCCTTTGCCTGCATCCAACTGAGCAAAAGATTCATCAAGGAATTTTTTATTAGCCGGATTACTAAGCAGATATTCTGTTTCATCCATGCTTTCTGTTATAGTAATGTCAACTGTCTTTCCCTTAAATGCATTTTTGATTGCTTGAAAAACATCAAGCGATAATTCTTCATCTACATCTACTTTGTATGTTGCTGTCATAATAAATTTTTCTTCTCACAAATATAACCCATTTACAATCCTGCCAACTCTAAGCTCCGCTTCTTAATTTTCTTCAGTTCAATATCTTCAATAATTGCATCGGAAGCCAATATCAATGAAATGCCGGAACCCTTCCACCAGTCGTTGTTTTTTAGTTTGGTAAAATGAATAACACCGATAAACCAGCTTCGCTCCTGCCCGCTGTGGTATTCTTCTATCCATTCAAACTCGTGTTTTGGAATGTTCTTTATGTCGTGATAAGAAATATAAGTGCGAACATAAAAATCATCTGTTAACTCGCCCGGCTTATGATGGTATAATTTCTTGTATTCATAACGATAATCATAACGCAAGGCACTGATGTCGCTCAGTATTGCAGAAGCAGTAGGAAATGAGCCTGCGCCTTTCCCGTAAAAGAATTGCTTGTCGGCAAAACCGCTTTCTATCACCACACCATTGTATTCATTTTTTACAAAGGCTAAATGGTCATCATCGGGTATTAATTGCGGCAACACAAAGGCAGCTACTTTTCCATTGTTCAGCTTCTTTGCCTGCGCCACCAGTTTAATGTCGTTGTGCTTTTCTTTTGCTGCCAGGGCATCGCTTAATTGTATATTCTGAATGCCAGTGAACAGGATGTTGTTCGGGCTTTCCACAATACCATATGCATGCGTGAGCAGGAAGCTCCATTTGTTCACCGCATCATACCCTTCAATGTCCAGCTTCGGATTGCTCTCCGCGAATCCCAGCTGCTGCGCAAGAAGCAACGCATCATTGAAAGGCAGTTTGTCTTCAAACATTTTGGTTAAGATGAAATTGGTTGAGCCGTTGCAGATTGCTTTAATAGAATGCAGCAAATCATTGTCATAATATTCTTCCAGATTTCTAATAACTGGAATGGAAGCGCAGGCGGCTGCTTCGCATAAAAACGGCATGTCGGTTTGCTGTTGCAGTTGCAGCAATTCGGGTAAATGCTCGGCAATCATTTTCTTGCTTGCGCTCACCACTGCTTTTTTATTTTTCAATGCAGTAGAAACAATTTCAAACGCGGCATCAGCATCATCAATTACTTCTACAATCACATTGATGTCTTTATCTAACAGAAGCGCATCTTTTTGTGTGGTAAACAATTCCGGCGGTGCATTCCGTTTCTTTCCCGGATGCTTAATACAAACTCTTTTAATTGTTGCCTGTAAAGAAGGCGTTTGCTGTAATACTTTATACAAGCCTTCGCCAACAACGCCAAAACCGAATAACCCTATCGTTAGTTGTGTCATAAGAAGTAAAGCCTCTAACCCCTAAAGGGAGTTTGAAAGCTGTTTATTGTTTAAAAGTTAATTCACTGTCTTTACTCCCCTTTAGAGATTAAAGGCGACGTCACAAATTCCTCCAGCAGCCTCGTTAATGCATCGCATTCCAGCAAAAAACCATCATGCCCATAATTTGAATCTATAATTGCTAATTGTGCATTCGGAATGTAGGCTGCTAAAAATTCCTGTTCTAACGGCGGAAATAAAATATCAGACGAAATACCAATCACTAATGCTTTTGCTTTAACCGAATGCAAAGCTGCCTGCGCTGATGTTCTGCCGCGTCCAACATTGTGTTTGTCCATTGCGTGGGAAAGGAAATAATAGCTATAAGCGGTGAACCGCTTTGCCAGTTTTTCGCCCTGGTAATGCTGGTAACTCTCCGCTTTTGTCACCTGTTTGTCTATGCTTTTTGTTTCTGTTTCCGGTGTAATGCCATGCTGTGTAGAAGTATAGGTTTCATAGTGACGATACGACAATAGTGCAATCGAGCGCGCGATCTTCATGCCTTCTTTGCCTGCATCTTCGGTATTGTTTTTCCACGAACAATCATTCTCGATACACCATCGCTGCGAAGCATTAAATGCCATTCCCCATGGCGAATGCTGCGCATTGGTAGCGATGGGAACGATGTGTTCAAATAACTCCGGCTCTTCGATTGACCATTCTAATAATTGTTGTCCGCCCACGCTTCCACCTATTCCAATATATATCTTTTCGATGTTCAGTTCATTTCGCAGCGGCTTGTAGGCAGCAATCATATCGCGGATGGTAAATTGCGGAAAGCTGTGGTAGTATGGCTTGCCTGTTTCGGTATCAACATCAAGCGCACCGATACTACCATAGCAGCTTCCCGGCATATTCACACACACAATAAAAAAACGTTCTGGATCAAAAAAAGTTCCTTCGCCTACCATTCCCGGCCACCATTCTGCCGGGTTGCTGTTTGCCGTTAAAGCATGAAATATCCAGACTATATTGCTCTTGTCTTTATTCATTTTGCCCAAGGTGGTATAAGCTAAATGATAGCCAGGCAAGGTGGCACCGCTCTCTAATTCAAAAGTTTGATTGTATCGAAAAATCTGTTTATTCAAGTAATATTATGTTCGTTATAAAGAATGGTGATTGGTAAAAATTTTCCTGCAGATATAACAGGCAAAACATCTTTTGCCAGATTAATTAAGCAAATACTTTATCAAACGCTTGTTGAAAATCGGCTTTGATGTCCTCAATATGTTCAATACCCACGCTAACGCGAATAAGGTTTGGTAACACGCCGGCAGCTTCCTGTTCTGTTTCTCCCAACTGTTCATGCGTGGTAGATGCGGGGTTAATGACTAAAGTTTTGGCGTCGCCTACATTTGCCAAATGGCTGGCAAGTTTTAGTGAATCGATGAGTGCGGAAGCGGTTGTTTTATCGCCCTTAATACCAAAATTGAGAATACCTCCAAAACCTTTCGGCAAATATTGTTTTGCCAACTGGTGATAGGGGCTGCTTTCCAAACCCGGATACCAAACATACTCTACCTGCGGATGCGCTTCGAGCCATTGCGCCAGAACTAAAGCGTTCTCACAATGTCTTTCCACACGTAGCGATAAAGTTTCTAATCCTTGTAATAGAAGGAATGAATTAAACGGACTCAACGCTGCACCAAAATCTCTTAAACCCTCCACACGTGCGCGGATGGCAAATGCGATATTGGGCAAACCGAGCGGGTTACCTTCGCCAAATACATCCCAGAATTTCAAGCCATGATAGCCTTCTGATGGCTCTGTAAACTGCGGAAACTTTCCATTGCCCCAATTATAATTTCCACCATCCACAATTACGCCGCCGATAGAGGTTCCGTGTCCGCCAATCCATTTGGTGGCGCTTTCCACAACGATATTGGCGCCATGTTCCAGCGGGCGAAATAAGTAACCGCCGGTACCGAAGGTGTTGTCAACTACCAAAGGCAAATCATGCTTTTTCGCAAGCGCAGCAAACTTTTCAAAATCGGGTATATTCAACCGTGGGTTGCCGATAGTCTCCAAATAGATGGCTTTTGTTTTTTCATCAATTAAAGGTTCAAAGCTCTGTGCATCATCGCCATTGGCAAAGCGTGCATCAATACCCAGGCGTTTGAACGAAACTTTAAACTGGTTATAGGTACCGCCATACAAGTAAGAGGAGGTTATAAAATTATCGCCGGACTGCATGATGTTGTTCAAGGCAAGAAACTGCGCTGCCTGCCCGCTGCCGGTAGCCAAAGCCGCCACGCCGCCTTCGAGGGCTGCCATGCGTTTTTCAAACACATCGGTGGTGGGGTTCATAATGCGGGTGTAGATATTGCCAAATTGCCGCAACCCGAAAAGGTTGGCAGCATGTTCGGCGTTGTCGAAGCCATACGAAGTGGTTTGATAAATAGGCACCGCGCGGCTTTTGGTGGTCGGATCTATTTCCTGACCAGCATGTAACTGTAAAGTCTCGAAATGTTGGGTACTCATCGTATTCTTATTTTAAAAATGAAAAAGCTTCCTTTCTGCGTCTTTGTAAAAAGCGTCGGCTTTTAACAACATCTGTAAACAAGCGATAGAGAAAATAAAAAAGCCCGCCTTAAGCAAGACGGGCCTGAAGAAAGTATAGCGAGGAGCTAATTGTGCATCAAACCGGGATCTTACTTATCTCTCCACGCCTGAGGCGTGGTTGGAATTGGCACCTTTCACACAATGTGGTGGTTGCCAAGGCTTCATCGGGCCATATCCCTCTGCCTTTCTTGATAAGATGAAAAAGAACTGGCGCAAAGGTATAAGGCGTTCTTACATATCGCCAAAATATTTCTGGAATAACCCTTGCATTTAACAGGACAAACAAACAATCACTATGAAAAAAGTAATTGCCTTAATAGGCGGATTTACCGGCGCTGTAACAGTTACAGCCCTGCACCAGGCTTTTAAAATCGCAGTGCCTTCCATTGCACCACGCATGGATCTGCTGGGTATGGAAGCTATGAAAAAAGTGAGAAACCGCATTCATCTTCCCATTCCTTCTGAAGATAAATTGTACAAGCAGACTTTTGTGGGAGACATTGTTGCCAACACGCTTTATTACAGCCTTGCCGGCGGAAGTGCTGCCGATTTGAAGGGGACTTTGCTGGGCATCATGGCAGGCATTGGTGCGGTGCAGTTACCCGAAAAACTGCATCTCGATCCCTCACACAGCAACCGCACAAAAGCCACTGAGTATTTGTCTATGGGTATTTATATCGCCGGTGGCCTTGTGGCAGCAGCTACCATCGGGTCGCTTACGCAACTCACGCATAAGAAAGTGAAGCTGCACACACCAAAGCTTCACACAGCAAAACTGCGCAGGAAACTGCATCTGTAAAAAATAGCGTTTTCTAAAATAATGTTACACATCGGGAAACCTTTTTGCCCGTTTTAATTAATGGTTAATTTCGTGGCTTCTCAAAACCACGTTTCTCAATCATTTACTTATGGCAGATATTTTTGAAAAGCTACTTAGAAATGCAGGTCCATTAGGCAAGCACCGCGAACGCGCGCATGGTTATTTCGCCTTTCCCAAATTAGAAGGCGAGATAGGGAGCCGCATGAAGTTTCGCGGAAAAGAGATGATTGTGTGGAGCCTGAATAATTATCTGGGTCTTGCCAATCACCCCGAAGTGAGAAAAGCCGATGCTGATGCGGCTGCTGAATGGGGTTTGGCTTCGCCGATGGGCGCGCGCATGATGAGTGGCAACAGCAACTATCACGAACAGTTAGAAAGAGAATTGGCCCAGTTTGAAGGAAAAGAGGATGCCATTCTGCTAAACTACGGTTACCAGGGCATCATGAGTACCATTGATACACTATGTGGACGCCACGATGTAATTGTGTATGATGCCGAAAGCCATGCCTGTATTATAGATGGCTTGCGCCTTCATCCTGGTCATCGCTATGTGTTTAAGCATAACGACATCGAGGATTTAAAAAAGCAACTGGAACGCTCAACTGCATTGATAGAAAAGCAGAATAGCGGCGGCATACTCGTAATTACCGAAGGCGTGTTTGGCATGGCGGGCGACCAGGGAAAACTGAAGGAAATCTGCGACCTGAAAGATACTTACGAGTTTCGTCTTTTGGTAGATGACGCTCATGGTTTTGGCACATTGGGAAAAACAGGCGCGGGGGCCGGTGAGGAACAAGGCTGTCAGGATAAAATAGATTTATATTTTTCAACATTTGCCAAATCCATGGCTTCAATCGGCGCTTTCTTAGCCGGCGATAAAGCGATCATTGATTACATCCGGTATAGCATCCGTTCGCAGATTTTTGCCAAGAGCTTACCTATGCCTTTTGTTATTGGCAACCTAAAGCGCTTAGAGCTATTGCGCAACATGCCAGAACTCAAAGAGAAGCTGTGGAGCAATGCCCACAAATTACAATCGGGGTTGAAAGAAAAAGGGTTTGACATTGGTAAAACCGATAGCCCGGTAACACCCGTGTATATGAAAGGCGGTGTAGAAGAAGCCACTGCTATGGTAATGGATTTGCGCGAGAACTATAATATTTTCTGTTCCATTGTTTCGTATCCGGTGATACCAAAAGGGAATATCATTTTCCGAATGATTCCCACCGCGATTCATACTGATGAAGATATCGAACTGACGCTGAAAGCGTTTACAGAAACAAAGCCAAAGTTAGATGCAGGATATTATAAAGCGGAGATGATTCCGGATATGGCGGAAAGCAAATAAAACAGTGTAACACTGTAGTTAATTGATATAAAAACCGGCTGGCTTATTATAAAGCCAGCCGGTTTTATTTATTTCTGTTTCATTGTTGCTTAGCATTACTGATTTATAAACTTGCTATGCAAGACAGGCTTTCTTTACAATCAGCTTAACGAAACAATGCGCCAGCGGTATTAACTTTATATTTATTTCATAAAATCAGACATTCGTAAAACGGACTGTGTATTATTCTGACCCCAGTTGTAAGGCAAGGATTCTCCAAAACAGTTGATTGCTTAAAAATGCGCAAATATCTTTTTACTGCTGTACTTTACTTTGTGTACTGGCTCCTGTTCTTCTTTCTCGACCGCCTTTTGTTTGTTGTTTATTTCTTTGATAAGCTAAAAGCAAACTCTGCGGCAGAAAACTTCAAAGTATTTGTCTATGGCTTGTGGATGGATGTTTCGATGGCGGCTTATGTATGTGCACTGCCCCTTTTGTTTTATGTTTTCCACCTGTTTAGACCCTTGCCAGCCAAGGCAAAAAAATGGCTGCGGATTTATACCCTTTCACTCGTCTCAATTTTTGTTGTTCTTACGGTTGCCGACTTAACTATTTACGAAGACTGGGGCAGCAAGATCAGCTATAAAGTGGTGGAGTATGCTATTGATTCACCAAAAGAAGCCATCGCAGCAAGCAGTTCGTCACCTGTGCTGTCCTTAGTTTTTATCATGACTGTGTTTATATCAGTAGCCGTTTTTTTATACAAAAAGATGACGACCTTTTTTGCGAATGGCATTAGCCCAAAACCTATCCTGGCTATTGCGATAACGATATTGCTTATCGGTGCAGAAATAACCGCTGTGCGGGGTGGCTGGCAGCTTGCGCCCATGAATGAAAGCATGGCTTATTTCTCTTCTAAGCCGTTTCTCAACTACGCGGCGGTAAATACAGAATGGAGTTTCCTGAACAATGTTTTAAAGAGTAAATTCAGCAAGGGCGGAACCAAAAATCCCTACCAGTATTACCCTAAAAAGGAAGCTGATGAAGTAGTGCGAAGTTTATATCAGCCTGCAACTGCGCCTACACCTTCTATACTCACTACACAACATCCGAATGTGGTAATCATTATCATGGAAAGCTTTACGGCAGATGTGGTGGAGAGTTTAGGCGGCGAGCGGGGTATTGCCCCGAATATGGAAGGGTTGATACAGAAAAGCGTGTTGTTTACCAATGCATTTGCTTCGGGCGACAGGACTGACAAGGGAACGGTAGCTGTGCTAAGCGGCTTTCCGGCGCAGGCCATCAACAGCATTATTAAAAACGATAGTAAGCAGAGGCAACTTCCTTCTATTGCGCAGGTGTTGGCAAAGGCTGGCTATCATACTTCATTTTATTACGGCGGCGAAAGTGAGTTTGTGAATACGAAATCATACCTGCTGAGCCATGCTTACAGCACCATCGTGGATAGGAACAGTTTCGAAGAAAAAGACATGAATTCCAAATGGGGCGCTTATGATGAAGTGGTGTTTAACCGCCAGTTGTCTGATATGAAACGCGAAGCGCAGCCCTTCTTTTCTACCTTGCTTACGCTTACCAACCACGAGCCTTTTGAATTGCCTACCGCTTCTCATTTTGGAAACAATACACTGGAAAATAAATTTCGTAGCACTGCGTGGTATGCCGACTCCTGCATTGGAGATTATATAAGAAAAGCAAGTAAGGAACCTTGGTATCAAAATACATTGTTCGTGATGGTTGCCGATCATGGGCACTTGTTGCCCCGTAATAAATATGACATCAACGATTATCATCGCTTTCGCATACCGCTGCTCTTTTTTGGCGGAGTTATTAAGCCGGAATGGCAAGGCAAAAAGATTGATAAAATCGGGAGCCAGACAGATATTGCTGCTACGCTATTGCGGCAGATGAATTATCCTGCCAGCGAGTTTATGTGGAGCAAAGATTTATTGAATGAGAACACAAACTCTTTTGCTTTTTATAATTGGGATAATGGCTTTGGCTATGCTACACCGCAGCAGGTTATCTCTTTCGATAATGTAGGTAAAACAATTACGTTCCGGCGCAACAATGCGTCTAAGACAACCGATGATTCGCTGCTGGAATGCGGTAAAGCCTATATGCAGGTTGCCTATGACCAGTATCTTAAGTATTAGCGTATCAGGCTTTGGAAAGAAAAGATTAGGATTCGCTATCTTTTATAATCTCCATGCTTTTTATCTTCTCGTTTACGAAGGTATATACATGATGTACCGTGCCATCAAACACAACACTATCCTGCAAATCTTTTACTAACTGGTGAACTTCAACATCTGCTTTATCGTTGGGCAGCATAGTAATTGAAACCGGCGTTACTACCGGGTTTACTTCCTTCCACTGTCTGGTCCAGTATTCTCTCACTTCGTTGTAGCCGTTTACATAGCCACCTTCCCAGCCGTTGGGCCAGTGCACATCTTCGTGCATGAAAGAGAAAACAAAACCGATGTCTCTTTTATTGAAGGCATTATAGACTTGCTGAATAATATGCGTATAGTCTGCCATCGTTAATAGGAATATACTTTATAGCCCCAGGCAGGCAGCGTTATCTTTTCGTTTTTATGCAGTTCATCCATTTTTTTGCTGAAGACATCCTGCATGATGGGTGACATAGAATAGCTGATAGTAAACGTCTGCGGCTGACTGCTCAGGTTCGTCATTACCATCACTTTCTGATTGCCGCTTTGCCTTACAAAGGCATAAACCGCTTTATCGTTTGAGGTTGATAATTTGGTAAACGAGGCATCTGCATCTAATGCTTTGTTGTTTTTGCGCAGCCCTAACAAGGTTTTATAAAACGGAGCACGTGCATATTTGCCGAACGTGATGGTGTCTTTGTAAAAGAACGAAATGCTGTCTAAAAAAGGTTCCTCCTGTCCGCTGTAAACTAGGGGCACTGCGTGCTCCAGTGTTTGCGTGAGCACAGCAAAGGGTGCATGAACTGCACCGGGCATGGTAGCGTAGTCAGCTTTGTTCCAGCTGTTTTCATCGTGGTTGCTGGTGAAATACATCTGGATGGCGTTGGCAGGGTAAATACTGTCATCATGATTGATGACCGAATCTAATGCCATGGCAGTGCGCCTGCCGGCCGCAATATCATTCATGGTATGAAACACATCCCAGGGATAAATGGCATCGAAACCTGCGGTAATGTATTCCGGCGCGTCTACTTCGGCCAGCATGAATAAATTTCTTTTATACTTTGGATCGGTTAACGCAGTCTGTTTTAGTTCGGCATTCGCTTTCTTCCAGAAATCAAGTGTTGGACCATCCGCATGGTCGCAACGGAAGCCATCTATATCAGTCTCCGTTATCCAGTATTTCATGTCGGCAATCATGGAGTCTATCATCTCGGGGTTGGCATAGTTTAGCTTGCGGGTGTCGGTCCAGTCGAACTCTACTTTTGCTTTGCCGGTGCTGTCTTTTACATAAAAATCGGGATGTTTGGTAAGCCAGTAATGATCGCCGCCGGTGTGGTTGGGCACCCAATCTATCACCACCTTGAAGCCTTTACTGTGAGCGAGGTTCACGAGATGTTTCCAGTCGGAAATATTGCCGAATTCGGGATTGATTTTGGTGTAATCTGATACGGCATAATAACTGCCGAGTGCTCCTTTTCTATCTGCCTTACTAATTGGGTTGATGGGCATAAACCAGAGTGTTTGCACGCCCATTTCCTTCAGCCGGTCGAGGTGCGGCTCGAAGGCTCTGAATGTGCCTTCCGGTGTGTATTGCCTGACGTTTACTTCGTACACATTGCCTTGGAGAATCCAGGCGGGGTGACCGTCTTTGAGCGAATCCTGTTGCGCGAGCGCAGAACTACTAACGAACAATAGCAGAAGCAAGCCGAAGAGCAAGAATCTTTGTTTCATATTGTTACTGTTTATGGCAAACACGTCGGTAAAGATATTGTGGAAACAGGCTGGAGGAAAAGAGGGCGTTGATTTTTTATAAGAAAAAGAAAACCAGGTTGTGATGGCGAAGACCATAGTTAGAAGGCGTTTGGTGGGAGAGCGATCTTTTATAAAAGATTCAAAGAGCCCAGCATTGCTACAAGCACTGCTATGGAGATGCGGAATAACCGTAAAAAAGATTAGCACATCGTTTTTAGTAAACTAACTACCGCATCTGCTTCTTCCTTTGTATTGTGCTTGCTGAACGAAAAGCGAACGGCAACTACATCTTTACCGGGATAAACACCTGCAATGACATGGCTGCCCGCGCTGGCGCCACTGGTGCAGGCGCTGCCGCCGGAGGCGCAGATGTGATGAATATCGAGGTTGAAAAGCAGCATGTCTGTTTTATCGGTACGCGGAAAAGCCACGTTCAGAATGGTGTAGAGCGTGCTGCCGAAGGCATCGCCGTTGAAGGAAATGCCGGGTATTTCTTTTTGCAGACAATCTGCCATGTAAAGCCTCAGATCATTTATATATTTTGAATCGTTTTCATAGTTGTCGGTTGCTATTTGCAGGGCTTTTGCGAAGCCGACAATGCCGTATAGGTTCTCGGTTCCTGCACGCATGTTGCGCTCCTGCGAGCCGCCGTTGATAAAGGGGTGAATTTTTACATTCTCGTTGATGTATAAAATGCCAACGCCTTTGGGGCCGTGAAACTTATGCGCTGCGCCGGTGATGAAATGAACGGGCGTGTTTCGTAAATCGAACGGAAAATGACCGACAGTTTGCACCGTATCGCTGTGGAAGATGGCATCGTATTGTTTGCATAGATTGCCTATTGCATGAATGTCGGACAGGTTGCCGATTTCGTTGTTGGCGTGCATTAATGTGACTAAACATTTCGCACTTGTTTCCTGAAGCAACTGTTCCAGATCGTTCAAATCAATATGACCGTTCGGTAACAGTTTTACATAACTCACGCCTATGCCCCTCTCTTTCTCCAATGCCTGCACGGTGTGCAAGGTTGCATGGTGCTCGATGGAAGAAGTAATGATGTGTTTGCAGCCTAAATCATCAGTCGCGGCATTGATGGCAGTATTGCTGCTTTCGGTGCCGCCACTGGTGAAAAAGATTTCGGCAGGTTTTGCATTTAAAATTTTAGCTACGCTTTTCCTTGCATTCTCTATTGCCAGGCGGCTTTCTCTTCCGTAACTATAAATAGAAGACGGATTGCCAAAATGCGTGGTGAGATACGGCATCATGGCACCGAGCACTTCGGGGTCTAAAGGTGTGGTAGCGGCGTTATCGAAATAAATGCGTGTGGCTGTGTTCATTGGTGAGTGTTTGGCTATATCGTTTGCCTACAGAACGTTTATAGTGGCTGCGGCTTTACATAGTCTCTCCACTTTTGAATTACGTTGCTCATGTCGTTTGGCAACGGCGCAAAAAAGTTCATGCGTTCGCCTGTTTTCGGATGGTCGAAGCCCAGCGTTTGCGCGTGAAGCGTGATGCGCGGGCAGACTTCGAAACAGTTGTCGACAAACTGCTTGTATTTACTAAAAATGGTTCCCTTCAGAATTTTATCGCCACCGTATTCCCAATCGTTGAATAAGGTGTGACCGATGTACTTCATGTGTACGCGGATCTGGTGGGTTCTGCCGGTTTCGAGCACACATTCCACCAACGTGACGTAGTGAAAGCGCTCGAGCACTTTATAATGAGTAACAGCATATTTGCCATGATCGCCTTCGGGGTACGCATCGAATATTTTGCGGAACCGCAGGTGGCGCGCTATGTGTGCATTTACAGTGCCTTCGTCTTCCTTCATATCGCCCCACACCAGCGCTATATATTTTCTGGCTGTGGTATGTAGATAAAACTGTTTGGCTAAGTGCGAAGCTGCATGGTCTGTTTTTGCCACTACGAGCAGCCCGGTTGTGTTTTTATCTATGCGGTGCACCAGGCCGTAACGGGGCAAATCTTCTTCGTTCAGCGAAGGATTTTGTTCTAATAAATGATAAGCAATGCCATTTAGCAATGTACCGGTATAATTGCCCACGCCGGGATGCACGACAATATTTGCGGGTTTGTTAATAACCATTACCGTATCATCTTCGTACACAATGTTCAGCGGAATCGGTTCGGGCAGAATCTGTCCATGGTCGGGCGACCGTTCTATCATTACGGTGATCTCATCGCCGGGCTTTATGCGGTAATTGCTTTTGATTTCTTTTTCGTTTACCGTTACAAAACCCGCCTCGATGCCTTTCTGAATTTTATTGCGCGTGAGATTGTACAGGCGGGCGTGCAGCCATTTATCTATGCGCATTGGCTCCTGACCTTTATCTATTGTATACGTCTGGCGCTCGTACAATTCATCCTGCAGGTCAACAAAAAAGTCTTTCAGTTCAGGCATGCCGCAAAAATAAGTTAGGATAATTATAAATACATTGTTATAAAAAGCGGAGGATGTTGCAGAGTGAAATTGAACAAAAAGAAAACAATTCTTTGGTTCTTTCTTCCTTCACATCTGCAAGTGTGGACTTCATTTTGCAGAACCGTTTTGCCTCTCATGCAAACTGACGGCACAAAAACACAGATATATGAACACACCGGATACTATTACCATCGGCGGAAAGACGCAACATCCCATCACCGTAAACCGTTTAGGTTATGGCACGATGCGCCTTACCGGTGAAGGTTTTTATGGCGAGCCGCCAAAAAGGGACGAAGCCCTGGAAATATTGCGGCAGTGCCCCGCGCACGGCGTCAACTTTATAGACACAGCCGATTATTATGGCGAGAGCGTTACTAACCGCCTCATCTGCGAAGCGCTGTATCCTTACTCTGATGATTTGGTGATCTGCACTAAAGTGGGCGCAACAAGAAAACTCGATAAAAGCTGGGTTCCCTTCTTCACACCCGACAACCTGCGCACCAGCATTGAAAACAACCTGCGTGTTTTAAAGTTAGACCAGATTACGTTGGTTCACTTTAGAGTGATGAGTCCTAAAGGATTTGAAGAGGGTTTGGAAGCGATGTTTCAAATGCAGCAGGAAGGAAAAATATTGCACGTAGGCGTTAGCAATGTTACCCGCGAACAATTAGAAAAAGCAATGGCCTTTGGTGAGATTGCTACTGTAGAGAATATGTATGGTCATGCGCAGAGGGGTGATTTAAATCAACATGGCGTTACCCGGGGAGCAGAGGATATTTTACCGCTTTGCGAAAAGAATGAGATTCCGCTGGTTCCTTTCTTTTCGATACAAACCGCGCAAGATAAAAAAGACGAACGCATAACTGAAGTAGCCAATAGATACGGCGTATCGGAAGCCGCCATGAACATCGCTTGGTTGCTGCATCATTCGCCATGGATATTACCTATTCCTGGTACTTCTTCGCTGGCACATTTTGAAGAAAACTGCAAAGCAGCAGCTATTCAACTTACAGAAGAAGATATGGCTTACTTAGGTTGATGGGAATATTAGGAGAGATTGTTGAGCTTTTTATCTTACCGGTCATTTTTTCGTTTAAAAAAGACAACCTATTTTTTAACCAGAAGGCTCAAGCCGTGACGAGCCTTCTGGTTTTACTAAACGGCAAAGCAAAGAAGGGGCATAAAACCCTGCCACTCATTTATTTCGCAATGCCTAATTTTGCGGCTTTATACTTATGACAGCAATCGTTATTATTCTGTTTGCCCTTATCATCCTGAATGGCGTGTTTGCCATGAGCGAGATTGCGCTGGTTTCGTCGCGTAAGTCGCGATTGGAGAGCCAGGCGCTGAAAGGCGATAAGAAGGCAAAAGAGGCTTTGGAATTAGCTAACCATCCTGAATCTTTTATTTCTACTGTACAGCTTGCTATAACGCTTATCACTTTTATCACCGGTATTTATTCAGGTAAAAATATTGAAGGCGCTTTTACCTCTTTTTTTGAGCGATTCGATCTGTTGCGGCCTTACAGCGAAAATATTTCTACCGTGCTGGTCATCATCATCATTACCTATTTCTCACTGGTATTTGGTGAGCTGGTGCCGAAGCGGATTGGATTAAGTAACCCGGAGGGAATTGCCAAAGTAATGGCGCGCCCGATGCGCGTAGTTACCTCTATTACTTACCCGTTTATCTGGCTGTTATCGCAAAGCAGCAATGTGCTAATAAAGTTGTTGCGCATCAAACCCAAAGATTCGCAGGTAACGGAGGATGAAATCAAAGCTATCATCAGCGAAGGCACCGAACATGGCACCATTGAAGAAGCCGAGCAACTGATTATTGAGCGCGTGTTTCATTTAGGCGACCGCAATATTACCTCGCTGATGACACACCGCAGTGATATGACGTGGCTGGATATGAGCGCAACGGTTGACCAGGTTCGGAACAACCATGATATTCATTCGGTGTACCCACTTTGTGATGGTTCGATAGACGAGATTAAAGGTGTCATCTTCCTGAAAGATCTGTTTGTGGCGAAGCCTGATGCAAAACTGGATTCGCTGATGCAGCCTGCGGTGTTTGTGCCTGAAAACAATACTGCTTACCAGGTGCTGGAGAAGTTTCAAAGCTCAAAGATTCATTATGCTTTTATTGTGGATGAATACGGCACGCTACAGGGCATGATTACGCTGAACGATATTCTGGAAGCGATTGTAGGAGATATTGCGCAGCCGCACGAAGAGGATTATGAAATCGTACGCCGTGAAGATGACAGTTTCCTGGTGGATGCTCAGATTCCTTACTTCGATTTCCTGTCGCATTTTCATATCACGTATTGGCTGGAGGAAGAAGATACTGAAACCTTCAACACATTGGCAGGTTTTATTTTGTATCACCTGGAACGCATTCCGGTTACCGGCGATGTAATGACACACCGGGGATTCTCCTTTGAAATAATGGACATGGACGGACAGCGGATTGATAAAGTGCTGATTACATTGTCGGACAAAAAGAAGGCAGAGTATGAAGAGAGTTTAAAGGAAGAATAATACAAAGTTTACTATTAGATAAAGAATGTAAGAGGTGATCATTTTGAAATGTTTTTCGCTATTATCATTTACCCTTCTTAAGCCATATCTAATTTTTGTTCCTGTATTTTAAGCTTTCGCTTTTATCTCTTTACTATCTTCACAAGAGCTTTGTTATATATGCCGCATGAGAATGATTCTTAGCATAATTCTTGCTTTTAGGCCGGAGCATCCGTAACACGCTGCTATGAGATCGCCCGGCATTTCAACGCATCCTGCAACAGAACAATGAAGTTTCCCTGGCATCTTCTAAGTTGGCAATAACACGAATTATTTTGCTTTTACAAATCCAACTATAAAAGCAAGCATAACATGAGACTATAACCATGCCTGACGGGAAGATCTGGTACTTGTTTATTATACTAATGTGCCTCAGCCTGACCGCCTTGGCGCAGCAGGCAGAGTTTGTTGCGGACAAGACATCCGGCTGCTCTCCACTCGCAATTTCTTTTACTAATAAATCCACCGGCTTTTCCGCTTCTGCCGTGTATGCCTGGGATTTTGGCAATACCAATAGTTCTGCGTTGGAAAACCCCGGCACCACTTATAACGATGAAGGCGATTATACTGTTACGCTTACCGTTACTGATGGAACTCTAAAGTCGTCAAAATCGATGGCGATCAAGGTGTATAAAAAACCAGTGGTTGATTTTTCGGTGGATATCACACGTGGCTGTGCGCCACTTGCTGTTACGTTCGACAGTCATTCCGAAGCAGGTGACGGAACCATCAGCACTTACACCTGGGACTTTGGTGATGGTATCGCTCAGGCAGGCCAAGGCACACAAGTGCATACTTACAATATTGCTAAAATCATTTCGCCCAGTCTTACCGTTACCAACAGCTACGGTTGCTTCAACACTGCATCAAAGCCGCAACTGATAGAAGTATTGCCGCGGGTGATTGCTGCTTTTAGCCCCAACCGAACCGTGCTTTGTACTGTACAGCAGGCTCTTTCGTTCATCAATACCAGCGCAGGCACAGGAACACTTACCTATAGCTGGGATTTTGGCGATGGTGCTACTTCTATTGCACCTCAGCCGCAGCATACTTACAATAAAGCTGGTACTTATCCTGTAAAACTTACTGCGACCAGCAAAGACGGCTGCATATCTGATACGGTGTTTCAAACACCCATTAACGTAGCCGATTTTCATACGAAGATTTCGGCGCAGCCGGTAATTTGCCAGAACACGCCTGCGATTTTTACTGATGTTAGCACGCCTGCAGCCACTATAAGGCAATGGTTGGTAAATGGTGCAGTAACCATTGACACCTTAGGTAATCAACTGCAGCATACGTTCGCTACACCGGGTAATTACAAGATAGACTTGATTAATATTTATGAGACCTGTCCTGATACAAGCCACAATACAATTACAGTTCAGCCTGCACCGGCAGTAACAGGTTTTGTGGCTGCCTTGCAAGGTAGTTGCGGCGCGCCCGTAACCGTTAACTTCCGGGATACCTCAAAAGGAACTACGGGCTGGCTATGGGACTTTGGTAATGGTGAAACTGCTTCCGGTCAATCAGCGTCTCATTTGTTTACGGCTGAAGGCATGTACAACATCACACTTTCTGCCAGCAATGCAAACGGCTGCACAGCGCGGGTAGTGCAGCCGGTGAATGTGCATAAAGCAAGCGTGGTTATTGCTTCTTCGGAAGGAGACTTGGGGTGCGAGACAAAAACAACTGTTTTTTCCGCTGTTTCGGAAGAAGGCATTGCTCAGTACGACTGGGATTTTGGAGACGGAACAGCTCACTCACTCAATGCAACTCCACAGCATGTTTTCACATCGCCAGGGCATTATACCATCTCGCTTGATTATGTAACAACGGGTGGTTGCAAAGGCAAATCAACCTATACGCTGGATGTGTATGAGAGACCCAAGTTTGATTTTACTGCTGTACCCGGCACTACCCTTTGCGGCAGCAATCCTGTAAGTTTCGACGTTACCGGAACCAATATAGTCGGGCAATACCTCTGGGACTTTGGCGATGGCAACGGCTATATTCCATTGCCTTTACCTTATACGCATAATTATCAGCACGATTCTGTTTACACTGTGTCGTTAGTGATTAATAACAATGGTTGCACCGATACCGTCACGAAGAATCAATATCTCACTGTATTGCCACCCTTTCCACACATTGCAACTGCGCTGAATACCTGCGATGGCAACCGGGGATTAATGACGTTTACCGATACCTCGCGAAAGGCGCAACAATACAGTTGGAATTTCGGTGATAATACATCTCCGTTGATTTACACGTCGCAACGGCCGCAGGTGCAGCATACTTACGCTCAAAGCGGTGCTTACCATGTAACACTCACAGCTACCAATGGAGGCTGCTCTGCCATTGATTCGGTCAATGTATTTGTGCTACTGAAGCAAAAACCTGTACTGTCGGCCAGCAACACTATTTTCTGTAGTGCAGACGCTTTTGTTACGAGTGTGAATGGCATAGATGCCAATCCTTATAGTGTTGGTGCTTTAGGTTATACAGTGAGCGGAGTGCAGTATAAGAGCGGTACTGATTTCGGTGGCAGTATATTGCTTAGGGACAGCGGAAGTGGAGGACCATTCGGTGTAAACTTAACTAACGTAGATGTGAATGAGAGTGCACTTCGCATGATCACAACATCAGATTATTTCGGCTGCGCCGATACCACTAACTATTTATCTTTCCAGGCATTGGGACCCATAGCGGGACTTAAAGTGGCGGATGACCGGATTTGTTTTAAAACATCCGCCGTTTTCACGGATGCTTCCCAGCCCAGCCATAATTCCCCCATCATAAAATGGGAGTGGCATTTTGGCGATAGCTTGTCTCAGGTAAACGTGCAAAGTGCCAGCGTAACGCATCGCTATGCACAGCCGGGTATATATGATGCAATGCTTACAGTAACCGACGCAAAAGGCTGTTCGGCTTCTACTTCGGCGGATATCGGACAAATTACAGCAACAGGACCACAAGCGGCTTTCACCATTTCGGAAAACCCGGTGTTGCCTGCCTCACGTGTTGTTTTTTATAACCAAAGTATCACTACAAATACCAATGAAAAGGACAATAGATACACCTGGAATTATGGTGATGGAAGCGGTATCGCGAATCAGCCTTATGCAGAACAGGTATCGCATATTTATAGCCGCGAGAGCATGGATACCGTTTCGCTGATTGCCTTTAACACGGCTGAAAGCTGTGCTGATACTGCAATGCAGGTGATGTATGTAAAGAATCCTAACCTTTCATTCACCTACACTACAACATATGTGAACCCGGAAAGCGGCTGCCCGCCCGTGATTGCCAGCTTTGTAAATGCTTCGCTGAATACAGAAAAGGTAAGCTGGAATTTTGGCGATGGCAACACGGCGGATAATTTAGATAATGCAGGGCATATTTATGATAAACCAGGCATTTATAAAGTCACTCTGTATGGCTACTTCTTAGATGGAACAATAGATTCCATTTTCCAGATGGTAACCATTAAAGGACCTTTTGCCGAACTGAAAACCGTAAAACCTTTTGCCTGCGGCGCCGAGCTGATAACGCTTACCGCTTCTTCGACCAACACCAAAAATTTTACGTGGGATTTTGGTGATGGAACGTTGCTAAACAACAGTGATACTTTCGCAGGTCATAGGTATTTAACAGCCGGTGTTTATACACCTTCTTTGATTGTAAGCGATGGCAATAACTGTCGCTTTCCTTTCTTCTTAACCAAGCCAATCATTATTGATACCTTAGATCTTTCCATTAATAGAAACGTGATCGTTGCCTGCGATTCATCCTTGATTCTTTTTTCGCCAGCGGTCGTCAGCGAAGCCAAAACACTCGGTTTGCCGCTTAGCTATCATTGGGATTTCGGAACCGGAAATACAAAGGATACTGCCAATACGGAGAGCCATTATTTTACTTATAACAAAGTAGGGGCTTATGTTGTAACGTTAAGTGGTGCATCGCCGTATGGTTGCACCGATGTTACTACCGATTCCATCATTGTTCAGCCTACGCCAAAAGCCTCTATTGCAGGTCCGGTAAGGATTTGCCAGGATGATTCTGCCGCCTTTGATGGTAGTGCCAGCCGCATTGTTACCTGGCTGTGGAAGTTTGGAAACGGCGATGTAACGCGATTGCAAAACACGCCGCAACACACATTTACAACACCGGGTATAGACTCCATTTCTTTAATAGTAAATGACAATGGATGCTACGATACAGCCTGGCATCCTGTACTGGTGAATGCAAGACCGGTAGTAAATCCTTCACCGCTTACGGCACGCATCTGCCAAAGCGATTCAGTTCAATTGCAGGCGCATGATGGCAATCTGTATAACTGGACACCCAACCGCCATATAAGCGACGCTCTTACAGCAACGCCTTATGTGTTTCCCGATACGGCGACGATGTATTATGTGCAAGTGAAGAATGAAGCCGGTTGTGTAAGCAACGATTCGATACACATTAGTGTAACGCAACGATTCACTATTGCCGTCCCTTCGCCGGTATATATTTGTCCCGGCGGTGTTGCACAACTCTCGGCTTCTGGTGCAGACAATTATCATTGGTTAGATAATGAAGTAAGCAATCCTGAAATTGCCAACCCGACCGCCTTAACATATGCTTCTAAAGCTTACACCGTAGTAGGCAGGGATAATTATGGTTGCTTTAGTGATACAGCAGTTACGCAGGTGCTTACGGCATCGTTGCCCACAGTAAACGCGGGAGTAGATGTCACCACGTTTGCCGGTACGCCGGTTTCTTTAACAGGAGTCAGCAGCCCCGACGTGGTGAGGTGGCAATGGATACCTGATTTGTATGTGGACTGCGATACTTGTGCTTCTCTTTCCATCACACCGCGCAGCGATATGCAGTATGTGGTAAAAGTGACGAACAGAAGCGGCTGTGTTGCTCTTGATTCAGTGCAGGTGCGCATTCTCTGCAGAGGAAGTTTGGTGCAGATTCCGAGCGCATTCACACCTAATGGTGATGGAAGGAACGAACGCTTTACAGTGAAGGGCAGCGGTATAAAAGAGGTAAGGCATTTTGCGGTGTTTAACCGGCTGGGCGAGAAACTGTTTGAGACCACTAATTTAACGCTGGGCGAAACCTCTTATACCGGCTGGGATGGCACTTACAAAAACCAGCTGATGCCACCGGGCACCTATGTTTATATCGCAGACCTGATATGTGATACCGGCGAATTATTCCGGTATAAAGGAACAGTGGTGCTTATTCGGTAAATTATTTTTAAACACTCTCGGAGTGATACACATTCTTGCTATTTGCGGCAGCACGCGCCAATCATCTTCCAATCTTAGTTTGCTTGCTGCTATCGTCGATTTGTACCGGGATGAACTACACATTTCAGTCTTTCAAAACATAGATAGTCTTCCGCATTTTAATCCCGATCTTGACAATGAACATCCGCCGGAAAGTATTGCAGAATTTCGAATGCAACTGAAGGAAGCAGACGGCGTTTTAATTTCTACACCTGAATATGCTATGGGTGTTCCCGGCACATTGAAGAATGCAATTGACTGGACCGTTTCTTCTATGGAATTTTCAGGCAAACCAACAGCATTAATTACCGCTTCTTCAGCCGGTCAAAGGGGTCATGCTGCCTTGATGGAAACGTTGAAAGTGATAGAAGCCAATATTCCCGACGGCTCACAATTAATCGTTCCTTTTATAAAAACAAAAGTGAACGGCAATACGATAACAGATGAAGTTATCCGGCAACAAATAAAAAATGTTATCGATTCTTTCATAGCAACAATTCTTCGAAAAGAAGACACAGACCCTGTTATTTAAAACTGCTCTCTGTTGCAGAGGAAGTTTTAACGCAATCAATACAGCAACGATTTTGTTTGTCGGAAAAATCCTTTATAATTTTGTAAGGCAAACTTACAAGTTTGTCTTACTATTATGTCTGAACAAGAAGCAAATCTCCAGTTGGCATCAGCATTCAGAACGGTTATCAGCCGGCTGGTAAAAAAGCTGCGTACCAAGAATAAAATCGGAGATAGACTATCTCTTACCGAACGTTCAGTGCTCAGTCTTCTCGATGAACGCAAGGAACTGCTGCCGAGCGAGCTGGCGGCAATGGAAAAAATAACCTCACAGTCCATGTCAGGTATTATTAACCACCTTTTTGAACTCGGTTACGTGAAACGAAAAGAATCGGCTGCCGATAAGCGAAAGGTGTTGGTTTCCCTTTCGGCAGAAGGAAGAAAATTGTTGTTTAAACGAAGGCATGAACGCGATGAGTGGCTGAGCGAAGCCATACAGCAAACTTTTACGGCACGCGAGCAGGAAATGCTTCGAAAACTGTTAGAGCCATTAGCAAAGCTGGTAAATTTTGAATAAAAAACAGGGAAAGAGGCGAGGGAAGAACACATGAACATTAGTACATTCACGGCATTTAAAAGCCGCAATTACAGGTTATATTTTACGGGACAGTCTGTTTCTTTAATCGGAACCTGGATGCAGAAAACAGCGGTGAGCTGGGTCGTTTATTCGCTTACACACTCTAAATTCATGCTTGGCGTTTCGGCTTTCGCCACTATGTTTCCTTCTTTTCTTTTGTCCTTTCTCGGCGGTGTGATTTCAGACCGGTATAACAAATTTAAAGTGCTGCTGACCACGCAAGTCATTTCGATGGTTCAGGCAGTAGTGTTAACACTGCTTGTTTATTTTCATCATTACAACGTTACTGTCCTACTTGTGTTGGGTGCAATTCTTGGCATCGTCAACGCATTCGATGTGCCGGCTCGTCAGTCCATGGTGTATGATATGGTAGATGATAAAAAAGATTTGCCGAATGCAGTCGCGCTCAACTCGTCCATGGTTAATCTATCGCGGTTAATTGGACCTGGCATTGCCGGTATTGCCATAGAAAAATTAGGCGATACAATCTGCTTTGGGTTGAATGCCGCGAGCTTCATTGCTGTCATTGCTTCCCTGTTGTTAATGCGATTACCGAAGTATGAAGCGAAGCCGCATGGTAAAAATATAATCAGCGATTTGCGCGAAGGTTTGCAGTATGTAAAGCAGATTAAAACCCTCTCATTTATCTTTTTGATGATTGGTATTATGAGTTTGTTTGTACTGCCCTATAATACGCTGATGGCGGTATACGCAAAAGATGTTTTTAAAGGTACTGCATCCACATTCGGCGTTATTGATAGCGTTATCGGGCTGGGCGCTTTTATTGGTGCCATTTATCTTGCTTCGCAAAAAAAAGGAACCAACCTGCATCATATATTGGCTCGCAACACACTTATTTTTGGTGCAGGCCTCATTTTGTTTTCACACACAACGCTTTATTGGCTGGCTCTTGTTTTTATCTTAATTAGTGCCTTTGGAATGATGGCTCAGATAACGGTTTCCAACACCATTGTTCAAACAACTGTATCGCCCGAGATGAGGGGCAGAGTCATCAGCTTTTTTACGAGCATCTTTTTTGGTTTGCAACCATTGGGTGGCTTGCTGATTGGCTATGTTTCGCAACACATAAGTGTGCAAAACACCGTTTTGTGTCAGGGTATTATTGCATTACTGGTGGGCATTCTTCACATTCGCTTTCTTAGAAAACAAAATCCTGTTACAGTTTCATCACCGGTAACTCAGCCGCATGTAGCTGAAGCAGCTTTGCAGGCCTGATTTGTACAAATGCAATAATGCTATAAGGTAGCATTATCTTTTATTAATAAAAGCAAATAACATGGAACCGAACAAACTCAACACCGCACTTCTAGTGATGGACATGCAGGCGGGCATCCTCCTAAATCTCCCTACAGCTTCTGCCGTAAAAGAAAAAGTAACAGAAGCGATTGGGTTTGCACGCAGCAATAATATACTTATCATTTATTCGGTTGTCGGGTTTAGAGAAAGTATGCCCGAAATAAGTCCTAACAACAAAGGCTTCACTGCAATGAAAAGCCGTTTAGAAAAAATGAAGCCGGAAGAATTTGCAAAAATAGATTCAGCGGTTGAGCCAATAGATAAGGATATTGTAATCATTAAAAAGTGTTTCAGTGCTTTTATAGGCAGCGATCTGGAAATAGTGCTGCGCGCCAAAGGCATTCAGCATATTGTACTGACAGGTGTATCTACCAGCGGTGTTGTGTTATCTACTACGCGGGAAGCAGCCGATAAAGATTATCAGATTACTATCTTATCTGATGCTTGTGGCGACGCAGACGAAGAAGTACACCGCGTATTAACCACTAAGGTTTTTCCACGTCAGGCAGATGTAGTAACGGTGGAAGAATGGAAAACAAAAGTTGTTTAAGAACAGCTAAAAAATAATTTAAACCACGAGGAACACAAAGGTTTTGTGAACCCTTTATGCTCCTCGTGGTTTAAAAGCTACATAAAAATCGGCTTATCTAATTTCTGCGCAATGCGATACGCTGCATTCATCAAACCTACATGGCTGTAAGCCTGTGGAAAATTACCCCACTGACTGCCATCATTTTCATCCACATCCTCGCTGAACAAACCAAGGTGATTGCTGTACTGCATAATGCTGTTGAATTCTTCAATTGCATCATCCAATCTACCCACGCAAGCCAACGCTTCAATGTACCAGAAGGCGCAGATTAAGAAAGTTGACTTCGGCTTACCAAAATCATCGGCATGAACATAACGGTAGAACAAACCATTTGGCGTCTTCAACTCCTTTTCCAAAGCAATCAAATGGTCTTTGGCGCGTTGCGAGTTCGGGTCTAAATAGTTCATTAAAATCAATTGCAGGGTGCTGGCATCAAGATAAGTAACGCCTTGCGCACTGGTATAGCATTTTAATTCTTCGTTGTAGCAACTTTCTATGTTATCAGCAGCTTTCTGTTTCAGTTTTTCAGCGCGTTGCTCCAATGCTTCATTGCTTATTGTTTTTGCCATTTTAATGGCGGCACAGCAGCCGATCCATTGAAACAGGTTGGTGTAGCAATGTATGTTCTCCATGTTGCGAAACTCCCAGATACCGGCATCTTTTTCATCTATTGTCATCTCAATTTTATCCAATACAAACTGAAGCCATTTATCCGAATCATGCCGCTCGCGAAACACGAAACGGTTATCGGTATAAAGCGGCAGCAACGATACCAATACCTGTCCGTAAATATCATTCTGCACATGCTCGTAAGCTTGATTGCCGATACGAACGGGTTTATTGCCGAGGTAGCCTTCAAGAGGTAGAATTTCCTCGGTCAGCTTATGCTGGCCGGTAATGCCATACAAAGGTTGGTAACGTGAATTGCCCTGATCGAAACTTACATCGGTGATGTAGTTGAAATATTGCTCCAGTTCCTCAAAGTGCGCAATGTGGTTAAGCGCATTAATAACATAATAGGTGTCGCGAAGCCAGCAATACCGGTAGTCCCAATTGCGCACACTGCCGGGATGTTCAGGCAGACTCGTAGTACTTGCGGCGATGAATGCGCCTGTGTCTTCGTACTGGTGAATCTTCAAAGCAAGCGCGGAACGAATGACTTCACGCTGCGCAAAATTGCCGATGTAGGATTGCTTGATCCAGAAACGCCAGTACTTGATGGTTTCATCAATGAAGTGAGCACAGGTAGTAATCAATGGCGCTTCCAATGGCTTGCCGTAAGTAAGAACGAGATATCGTGTATCTGTAAGCACAAAACATTGCTCATCGAAGACATAATTAATCGGAACATTCGTAGTTAAACGCAAGTGTTCATCATGACCCACAAACTCTATGTGACTGCTGCCGCGACGGGCTTCCAGCGCTGTTTCGCCATAATTGGTAACAGGCTTGCACGCCACTTTAATGCGTGGCGTTCCTTCCAGCACTTCCACTCTCCTGATGAGCATCAGCGGACGGAAAGAGCGTTCGTATTGAGTGAAGCGTGGCGCCACATCCATCACGCGATACTTGCCATGTTCTGTTGTTACCACTGTACATAAAACGTTTGTGTTTTCGAGGTAATATTGGATGGATGTGTATTTGTCGTTATCGGGTAGAATGGTAAACTCCCCGCCTTTTTTTGTATCGAGCATTTTGCCAAACACAAAGGTACTGTCGAAGCGCGGCCAGCACAGCCAGTCTATGTTTGTGTTCTTATTAATGTGAGCTATGTAGGCGCAGTTGCCAACAATGCCGGTTTGATATTTATGTGCTTCCATGCAAGACGTTGGTTATGTTGTTTATAAAATATTGCACAACAACTTTTCAAAATGCTTGCCGTAAAGGAAGGAGTGGGGCTGAGAATTAACAAAGCGGTTGTTTTAAACCTCGAATACACAGAAGCTCTAAATAACATAGAGATGGAACTTTATTAATGAGGCATACCGCACCCTCTTTTCTGTGAAAAATAAAAGCCACAAGAAACAATAATGTTCTCTGTAGCTTTTATAAAAAAGAAACATTTATTAATCCGGTAAGCTCCAGTCAATCGGATTTTTACCTTGCTTTACCAACAGCTCATTGGCTTTGCTGAAATGCTTGCAGCCAAAAAAACCTTTATCAGCACTGTAAGGCGAAGGATGCGCTGCCTTTAACACAAAGTGTTTCGTTTCATCTATCAGCATCTGCTTCTCATGAGCAAATTTTCCCCACAGCATAAACACAACACCTTCCTGCTTATCAGAAATCACTTGTATCACTTTGTTGGTAAATTCCTGCCAGCCCGTTTTTTGATGCGAGGCTGGCTCTTTGGCTCTCACCGTTAAAATAGCGTTTAACAAAAACACGCCTTGCTGTGCCCATTTCGTAAGATTGCCACTTTTGGGTATCGGCATCCCAATGTCGGTGTGTAGTTCTTTAAAAATATTTTCTAAAGATGGCGGCGGTCTCACACCATCGGGAACCGAAAAACTTAGCCCCATTGCCTGTCCTTTGCCATGATAGGGATCTTGCCCTAAGATGACCACTTTCACGTCATTAAATGGTGTGGTGTTAAAGGCGTTGAAGATAAGCGGGCCGGGTGGGTAAATGGTAGCACCGGTGGCTCTTTCTGTTTTTAAATGCGCAGTGATTTGACCAAAATAGGGCTTATTCCATTCATCTTTCAATACTTCCTTCCAGCTTTCTTCTATCTGTACATCCATGGCATTTTCGTTTGGCTACAAAGGAACGAATAATTAGCTTTGCCGCCATTGTTTTGGTTCGGTAGCTCAGCTGGATAGAGCAACTGCCTTCAATAGGAGCCAATGAAGCGGAAACGATCATTGGGATTCTGACTGTTCAGGGAAATCTAAAGAATGAACGATTCTATGACAGTTGGCACAGAGTAACTGACACTTATCAAGTTCTTTTTTTATTGAAAACATGGGTTTTAATCTAAGCTTCGACCAGTCCACATCTTTTTGGGTTCGGTCGGTATGATGAAATTCAAACACTGAGTAATGTGATTTAGAGATATGAAGGTTGCATCTTTCACAAGAAGAACCTTTATAGGTAATTGCTTCTGTTTTTCTTTTGATCCATCTTTGTATGGCTCGTTTATTAAAACAACTCTTGCAATAACACATGATGCCTTGCGAACGCGTTTTCGATGAATAGAATTCTGATGTCGATTTTACTATTTTACAATCTGTGCATTGTTTTGTTTGTTCCATGACAACCGTGAGCTTTGGTTAAAAGTAATCAGAGTGCAGAGACTAAGTACGTCAGACATCTAAGTGGCGCCGTGGCGCTATATGATGAAGAGACAGTCCAGACCACAAATCAGGCTAAGTTAATTAATCAACTTAGTACAGAGTAGTGAAAACTATAGTGGTACGCTAAGCAGTAGGTCATTGGTTCGAATCCAATCCGGATCACAAAAGTCCCGTTCTTTAAAGAGGCGGGACTTTTTATTTCTTTGCCCGTTGTGCACAGTTTATAAATTACAGAAACATGCTTCAAACCTATTCATTGCAGATTGCCATTGCCGTCTTTTTCATTGCTGTCTTCGCTTCGCGATTTATGATTATGAATGCATTAAAAAGGCTGGACGATGAAGACAAGGCAAAACTATTATCATCCGGCATGATCAGCGGATCGCAAACGCGGCTGCTGATTGTCTTTGGTGTATTGGCTGTTTATTATGTTTCCATTGTAAAATTTCCGCAGTATGCAAGAGAGTTGTTATACGGTTTTGTTTTCGTTGTTATTGTAAGCCGTGTTATTACTTTTATTACCACCAAACGAAAGCTGCAAAACCTGCAGTTGCCCGATGATTATATTAAAGCGTTTATGAACAGCTCTATGATTTACAACGTTGGAATAATTGTATTTTTCTTTCTGCTGATGAAAGATTATTGGTAATAGTTTTTACTTAGTGGCACATAAGTTTTGCCATTAGCAAGATGAACAAATATGGATCTATATTTCAACCAAAACAGCAAGCTTATAAATTCGGCATTGATTTTACAGGCTTTACCGATAAATATAACTTTTATGAAAACGACTCTCAGCGATAATAAAGACAAGAACCTGCAAGCTGTTGGCGGACTATTGCTCACCGGCACCGGCTTATCTATGGCAATTGATGCAGGTGCAAAGCGCATAAAAGGTGGTAGCTGGTTTTGGTACGGCACGCTTGCGTTGGTAGTTTTCCAAACAGGGTTATGCCTGGTGATAGGCTCCGTGCGCAGCGAAGGGTAATCAGCAAAGCAATTCAGGATAAAAGGATAGGAACAAAAGATGGATAAATAAGGTTTCCATCCTACATTTGAATACGTTATCCAAGATTGCAGACGCTAAGAACCACACATGGAAAATGTGCAGCTTACCAAAGAGAGTTTTACCAATTACCGCTACTTCGAGCCGGAAGATGAAAGAGAGAAAAACGGTTCGGCAAAAGCGTTTCGCAGGCGCACCTTTGTAACTTATCTTACCCTGTTTCAATCAGACCTGTATTGTATCAACGATCTCAATTGTTATTACGATACCAAACATATTTTCGCCCCCACTTATACAGGTAATTTCTCCATAAACTTCACACGTTCGGGCTACTTTACTTTTGAGACATACCGGAGAAAAGAAGAAGAATATGCAAGCCGTATTATGCTGGAGAAACCGGGCTGTGAGTTTCGTTTCATTCAACAGCAGCCTGGCGATGGTAGCTGCACCGTCATCAGCTTCACACCTAAAGGGTATGAAGCCATTCGCAACTTATACCCCGTAGCATCTATGCCTTTCTTTTCAAATAAAGACATGTTTAGCACAGTCATAGCAGCCAATGCTGCCGCCGACCTGTTGCACCACCGCATTTTGCAGCGGTTAACACAAGGTAGCGCCTCCCGCCTCGAGATGGATTGCCTCGTAGCTGAATTAACCGAAGCTGTAATGACGTTGGTAAATGGTGCCCGTCCGGCAAAACAGCTATCTGCCAGCCTGCGGCAATATCACCTGTGCACCTTAGAACGGGCACGGGAGTATCTGCTGGCTCATTTTGCGCAGGACATTACGCTACACGAACTGGCATCGAACTGCTATGTAAGTCAGTTTCATTTTACAAGATTATTTAAGCAGCTCTGCGGTTATTCTCCCTTTTATTATCTGCAGCAAATAAGGCTCAAGCATGCCGAAATGCTGCTGCGAACCACCAGCCTTCCGGTAACAGATGTTTGCTTCCGCAGTGGCTTCAACCGGCTGGATTATTTTTCCGGTTCTTTCAGCAAACAGTTTGGCCGTTCTCCTGGTAAGTACCGGCTCAATCAATCTTCCGTATCATTTGAAAGAAACCCCGTTTCCCGGCTGCTCGCTCTCTAAAATGCAACCCATCAGTTTAGCAAAATATCACAAGTCGCTCGTCGCTTCGTTTCATAGCTTTCATTTTTCTTCTGGTCGAGACTATCTATCAACTAAAAACAAACAGCATGAGAGCAGGGCAAACTTGGGTAAACATTTTATTAGGCGTGGCTTTGGCAGGCTTTGGCGTGGCTCAGTTCGCTACACAGCATTTTCTCTTAGGGTTACTACCGTTTGGTAAATTGCCATTGTATCAGGTTTGGGTCAACCTGATTGCTATCATACTTGTAACGCTGGGCATTTTCTTTTTGTTGCGCAAAGGGTTGCGCTATGCTACGCTGGCAGGAAGTATCCTATTTTTCCTTTTCTTCCTGTATCCTCACGCTGTTAGTTTGTTTGCCGACCCTTACAACGGCAGCAAATGGACGGGCACCTTTGAATGCCTGTCCATTTGCAGCGGCATTCTTCTGGTAGGTTTCATTCAACAATTATATAAGGGTTTATTGCCGGCAGGGATGGGCACTGTAGCCCGATACGTGTTTGCGCTTTGTCTTCTGGTGTTTGGCATCCAGCACTTCCTCTATGCTGCTTTCATCGCCACACTCATACCCGGTTGGTTGCCGGCACACTTGTTCTGGGCTTATTTTGTTGGTGTCGCCTTTTTCGCCTCGGCGCTTTCTATTTTCTTTGGTTTGATGGTCAGGCCTGCCGCCTTGCTGCTCGCACTCATGTTTTTTCTCTGGGCGCTGCTTCTCCACGCGCCCCGCGTAGCCGCCAGTCCCACGATAGAGCCTGAATGGACCAGCCTGTTTGTGGCATTGGCAATGGGCGCCATCGCATGGCAGGTATCAATTAGCCAACCTTCAGGTTCGTCTGCAAAAGTTTCCGGGTAAAGGAGGGAAAGATTCAATTATTCTTTCACAATCTCTCCTTTTTCGTCACCCATTTTCTTTTAGGTGAATGGTGCTACCTCTTTCCAAACTCCTGCAACGCCTTTAGAAATAGCCATCAGCCCCTCCGAAACAGCAAGCACAGCAGCCGAAACGCCTGGTACCGCAGTAGAAACTTACATTATCCCTTCCGAAATTCCTGGTACCGCGGTAGAATTTCAAATCACCGTCTCCGAAACTCTTGGTACCCCCCTCCGAAACTTCGAGTATCATCTCCGAAACTCCAGGTATCATCTTCGAAACTTCAAGTACTGTCTCCTAAAGCTCAGGCACCGCATTCGCCGGCCTTCGCACATTCGCTGGCGCACACATATTCGCCGGAAAACTCAAAGGCCTACCTTCGCCGCCATGCCAGCCGCCACATTTCACCTCGAAGCCACAGACACTCATACAAAAGCCCGCGCCGCCGCCCTCAACACCGATCATGGAACGATACAAACGCCCATTTTTATGCCGGTAGGCACTGTTGGTAGTGTAAAAGCCGTTACCCAGCAGCAATTGGTGCAGGATGTCAGGGCTCAAATCATCCTCGGCAACACCTATCATCTCTATCTCCGTCCCGGTACCGATGTGTTGGAAGCTGCAGGCGGGTTACATCAGTTCAACGGATGGCAACAACCTATTCTTACCGACAGCGGCGGCTACCAGGTATTCTCGCTCGCCGCCAACCGCAAGCTCACCGAAGAAGGCGCTCTTTTCCAGTCGCATATAGATGGCAGCCGCCATCTCTTTACGCCCGAGAAAGTAATGGACATCCAGCGTAGTATTGGCGCAGATATTATCATGGCGTTTGATGAATGCCCGCCTTATCCCAGTGAATACAGCTACGCGAAGAAAAGTATGGAACTCACACACCGCTGGTTAGACCGTTGTTTCGTGCAGTTGAATCAAACCCCCGATAAGTATGGCTACACACAGAATCTCTTCCCGATTGTGCAGGGCAGTACCTATAAAGATTTACGGGTGGCGTCTTGCCAATATGTTTCCTCAAAAGAAGCCGCTGGCAATGCCATCGGTGGTCTTTCCGTAGGTGAGCCTGAAGAGATGATGTATGAGTTTACGGCATTGTGTACAGAACATCTGCCAAATGACAAACCCCGTTATCTCATGGGTGTAGGCACGCCTTGGAATATCCTTGAGTGCATCTCTCTGGGCATAGATATGTTTGACTGCGTGATGCCCACGCGCAACGGCAGAAACGGGATGCTATTCACTACTCATGGAGTAATTAATATTAAGAATAAAAAATGGGCAACCGACTTCAGCGTGATAGATGACGGCTTAGACAACAGCGTCAGCCGGTATTATACCAAAGCTTACCTGCGTCATCTTTTTGTGGCAAGCGAATATCTTGCACTGGAACTGGCTTCTATTCAAAACCTGGCTTTCTATCTCTGGCTCGTAGGAGAAGCGCGGCAGCAAATCATCAAAGGCACCTTCAGCAGTTGGAAAACGGAGATGATTGCAAAGGTGAAACAGCGTTTATGAACAACAAATTATAAGCTGTAAGCTACAAGCCGCAAGTGAAGCGAAGCAAAAGTATCTCTACATTGTATTCCTTATAGCTTGAAACTTGCAGCTTCCCTAGCTTCACCTTTCACACATACACAACAGCAATTCTTTTATTTTTGAAGCGGCATGAAAAAGCTTGACCGGTACATCATAAAGAACTTTCTCGTCACCTTCTTCTTTTCCATCTTCCTCTTTGTCATCATTTCCGTGGTGGTGGATTTAAGCGAGCATACCGATGACTTTGTGCAGTCGGGCCTAAGTGCGGGTCAAATATTCATGCAATACTACATTGCTTTTATCCCGCACATCATTGCGCTGCTGTTTCCCCTGTTTGTATTTATTGCCGTTATTTTCTTTACATCAAAGTTGGCCGGGCGCAGCGAGTTTATTGCCATCCTTGCCAGCGGCATCACTTATCGGCGATTATTGTTGCCCTACTTAATCGGCGGTGTGTTATTGGCAGCTTTGTTATACGTATCCAATGCTTATATCATTCCCCGCGCTGAAGTGAAGCGGCTTACCTTTCAGGTCAATTATATAGATAATCATTCTTCGTACAACGACATGACATCTACCTACCAGCGCAATATCTACTTCCGCATTGATTCGTTCACTTATGCCGGAATCATCAATTACGATACAAGCCGCAAGCGAGGCGGTCCGTTTTTTATGAATACCATAAGGAACAATGAACTGGTGTATAATGTGCGCGCAGGCAACCTGCTATGGGACACGGCAGCCCGCAAATGGCAGTTAGAAACAGTATTTGATCGCAGCATCAACGGACTAAAAGAAAAGACACACAGCGAGCCGAAGAAGTTCATGAACTTCAACTTTAAGCCTTTCGATTTAAGCCGGGACGAACATGCAAAAGATATCCTTACCAGCCCTGAACTCAATGCCTACATCTCGCAGGAAGAACAACGTGGTGCGGAAGGCATTAACGAGTTGAAGATTGAAAACTACCGTCGCATTGCAACGCCGGCTGCTGTTATCTTGCTTACACTCATCGGCGCTATGGTGGCAGGTCGAAAAGTGCGGGGCGGAAGCGGTGTGCATTTGGCGTTTGGCTTTGTTACAGCGGCAATTTTCATCATCATGGATCGCTTCTCTACTATCTTTTCTACCAAAGGAAACTTACCCCCAATCATTGCTGCATGGATACCCAATGCAGTGTTTTTGTTCGTTGCATTTTATATTTATCGCAGGGCGCCAAAATAAAGCATTGTCTTGTCTGGATAACATGTTTATTACTGGTGGAAAAGATTTTTTACACCTTCTCTTATTCTTCCGATTTTATTCCCAACTTATTCATTATAAAGGGATAGTAAGCGCGTTTATTTGTATAATCGCTGTGTAAAAGAACATCTTTGCCTCAATAACCTTAATGCTAACTTGCACTCTGTAGTATGAGTGAATTTATTGTATCGGCAAGAAAATATCGCCCGCAAACGTTCGGTACCGTGGTTGGGCAGGAGCACATTACCACAACGCTGAAGAACGCCATTCGCAATCAGCAGCTGGCACATGCGTTCCTATTTTGTGGTCCGCGCGGTGTGGGCAAAACCACTTGTGCCCGCATTCTTGCCAAAACCATCAACTGCGAAAACCTGCAGCCCGATGGAGAAGCCTGCAACGAATGCCATTCCTGTGTGAGCTTCAACGAAGGCACTTCACTTAATATTCATGAGCTGGATGCCGCCAGCAACAACTCTGTAGATGATATCAGGGCTTTGGTAGAGCAGGTGCGCTTTGCCCCACAGGCGGGCAGATACAAAGTATATATTGTAGATGAAGTACACATGCTAAGCGCATCTGCCTTCAATGCATTTTTAAAGACGCTGGAAGAGCCGCCCCCCTATGCGATTTTCATCTTAGCCACTACCGAAAAACATAAGATACTTCCCACCATTTTATCGCGCTGCCAGATCTTCGATTTTAAGCGCATTACCCTACAAGATACCGTAGAGCATCTGCAGGAGATTGCCGGTAAAGAAAGCGTGCAAACAGAGAAAGCTGCCCTGCAACTGATTGCCCAAAAGAGCGAAGGTTGTATGCGCGATGCTTTGTCTATTTTAGATAAAATAGTCAGCTTCACCAATGCACATGTTACTTATGCAAACACGCTGGAGCATTTAAATATTTTAGACGAGGATTATTATTTTAAACTCTTGGGCAGCCTGCTGCAGCAAGACCTTGCAGCCGCTATGTTATTGTATGACGAAATCAACCGCAAAGGCTTTGAAGGCGATGCAGTGTTGAACGGTTTTGCTATGTTCATGCGCAATGTGCTGGTGTGCAAAGATGCCAAAGCCGCTTCGCTGCTGGATGTGGTAGAAGGCATGCACGAGCGCTACATCAACGCTGCCAAAGCCGTGAGCGCTTCTTTCTTAGTGAGCGCGCTGAACATACTGAACGAAGCAGAGATTAATTATAAGATGGCGCGCAACAAAAGGTTGCATGTAGAGATGGCCATCATCAAACTCAATTTTCTTCAGCAGGCATTAGAGCTTTCGATGGAGAACGGCGAAGTGGTGAAAAAGAAGCGCGTAGATGCACCGGTAGCTTACCGCTCCAAATCTATTCCTTCGCTTCAGCCATCCGCTTCGGCTCCGGTAACATTGCCTAAAAAAGACACGCTGCTACCACCCACCAACGGGTATAAAGAAGAAGAACCGAAGCTGGTTGAAACGAAGTCTCAGCCCGCAGTATCAGAGCCAAAATTATTCATTCAGCAACCGGCTCCTCCCAAACCGAAAGTAAAAGAACCGGCACCTATTGCAGCGCCTTCGTACGTTGCGGCAGAAAACGATACTGCCGTTGCGGTAGCAGAGGTAGTATCACCCTCTTTCGTTCAGCCGAAATCGAAGAGGAATTTGCTGAGTGCGCTGCGCGATAAATATGGCGACCAATACATTATTGAAGAAGTAGACGAAGCCGAGCCATTAGAAATGGAAAAGCTTCGCGAATGCTGGAACGGATTTGCCGCCAAGCTGGAAGAGCAGCAAAAACACAGCGCTGCCAATACGTTTAAAATTGCGAAGCTGACCATCGAAAATGAAACACGCGTTCTGATAACCGTAAATGCATTGGTGCAGCAGCGTTTCATTGAAGCAGAAAAAATGCTGCTGGCAGAGTGCATTCAAAAGACGTTTCACAACCATGCCATCCAGCTGCAGATAGAAGTGGGGGATGATGTACAGGAAGAAATTAATCCTTTCCTTATTATGAACAGCCGCGAGCGTTATAACTACATCGCCTCGCAGTATCCGCTGGTAAAAGAATTAAAAGAAAGACTGCGGCTGGAGATTGATTCTATCTAAATTTTTTGAACTGCAAAGACGCGAAGGCGTAAAGTTTCACAAAGAGTTACCTTGTTTGTTTTGACTCTGCGCCTACGCGTCTTTGCGGTTTCTTTCCTTTCCAATAATCTGGTATCTTTTTTAGGAGTAATAAGGTTCACTTATAAAACTCATCTCATGTGGTTTGTGTTTGCCTTGCTGGGTGCTGTTATGGCTGCCATCTCTGTTACGTTCACCAAAGCCGGTCTTGATAAAATAAATCCTGCCATTGCCTTTGCCATCGAAGCTGTTTTAATACTTATCATTTCCTGGTCAACTGTTCTGTTCCAGGGCGATGTGGGCGGCGAAATAGGAAAGATGGATAAGCGTGCCTGGTTGTTCATTTTAGGTGCGGGCGTAGCCACTACCTTGTCCTCGCTGTTTCAGTTTACAGCTCTAAAAGGCGGACATGTACCAGCGGTAAGCTCCATCGACAGAAGCTCCATCATCTTCACGGTTCTGCTGGCTTCGTTTTTTCTGAAAGATAAAATAACGTGGCAATCCCTGGTTGGTGCTGCACTGATTATTGCCGGCGCGGCTTTCATTTCGCTGGGCAAGGCAAAACAGTAGAAGCCCCTACTTTTGCGCCTCATGCAATACACGCTAAAAAAGTCACTGGGTCAGCATTTTCTTCACGATGAAAACATCTGCCGGAAGATTGTTGATGCTTTGCACCCCGAATCGTTCACACAGTTATTAGAAGTTGGGCCCGGCGGCGGCGCCATCACCAAATACTTACTCCAGCTTCCTAACATCCACTTCAAAGCGGTAGAAATTGATGCTGAAAAAGCGGTTTATTTAGAAACTGCCTATCCTTCCATCCGCGATAAGATTATTAAAGAAGATGTTTTAAAAATGGCAGTGCCGTTTGAAGGCGAATTCGATGTGATTGGCAATTTCCCCTACAATATTTCCTCGCAGATTTTATTTAAATTACTCGATTGGAAAGATGCTGTGCCTCTCATCATCGGCATGTTTCAGAAAGAAGTGGCGCAACGCATTGCCGCACCGCCCGGCAGCAAAGTTTATGGTGTTTTATCGGTGCTGATACAAGCCTTTTATTCCGTGGAATATTTGTTTGATGTGCCGCCATCCGCTTTTACGCCACCTCCGAAAGTAGTAAGCGGCGTTATTTGTTTGCGAAGAAAGAAAGACGTATTGCCGGTAAAGAGTGAGCGGGCATTTACGGTGCTGGTGAAAACGGCTTTCAACCAGCGGAGAAAGATGCTGCGCAATGCGGTAAAGAGCTTGTTTGATGAGGCTGTTTTGGAAGATGATATGTTTACCAAACGCGCAGAACAATTGAGTCTGGAAGACTTTGCGGGGTTGAGTTTTCGGATGAAATAGAAAGTTTATCGGGTTAAGTGGAAAGGATTTCAGCTCGCGCCTTCGTATTATATTTGTGTGAGCAGAAATTAACCAAACACTTTATTTTTATACAATGAACAAGAGTGGCAAATGGAAGCCTGGATTATTCTATGGTATTTTTATGGGTTTGTTTTTCATTGGGCAACACCTTCTGGAGCAGGATGGACTAACAGCAAAAAATATAACCATCAGCATTGTTTCCGGCATTATTGGAGGTGTTATAGGCGGCTTTCTTTTTGGGTGGTTGGTAGGACGATTTACTAAGTCTAAATCTGTGGCATTAGCCACAAAAATTGATACCCGTGAGAACGAGATCATTTTGTTTGAAACACCGGCTAATCATTTTAAAGGTGCAGAAGGGGTAGGTGGAAAACTGTATCTAACTGATCAGCGACTAGTATTCAAGTCTCACAAATTCAATATTCAGAATCATGAATTATCTATCCCTTTGTCTGGTATTGACAACACAAGCAGGTATAAAACATTAGGCTTGGTAAATAACGGACTGGCTATAACAACATGCGGTAAAGTAGAAAAGTTTGTGGTGCAGCAGGTGGATGAATGGATGCATAAACTGGCAGAAAAAACAAACTTACAACCTTTGCATCTGCAATAGGCAGTCATCTCTAAGCTCTTTTCCAATACATAAAATGCATTTTCCTCAAACATCACCTCACAACAAAAAAGCCATCCCCAAAGAGATGGCTTCTGTAACAAAAAAACAAACAGACACCACGCTGCCGCCACTTCCATTTTCTCTTCCACTTCTTTTTTGGCAGTTTCTTTCTGTTTCTTTTCTCTCCGCAAACCGATGAAGGTTACCGTATAAGCCGCCGTATTTACAGTGCTTAAATTTGCAATCATCAATTTTTTTTAGAGATTACCCAGTTTACTCACCTTCATGATGCGGCTTTCGCCTGCTTTTATAATGATGATTTTAGCTGGTCGCGCATTCGTGTCGGTGGCACACCGCAACAACACAAAAAGGCGAAGGAAAGACATTAACAATCAATGAGTTTGCATTCTCCTTTTTGTTTCGTAGGTGCGTATATTATATTTGTTAGCGGTAACTATGGCAGACGAAACATTAGACACCTCAATCAGGTTTATAAAAGACTTTATAGACAGTATTGACATCGTTCTAAATAGCAACACATTCCTTCTGACATTTGAAATTGTTGATGATACTTTAGTTGAATCATTTAAGACCTTTATAAAAAGTAAGGACTTCATAACAAAAACCATCTATCAAGACAGTGAGCGAGATTGGCTCAACCTGCAATGTTTTGACAGTGATGATAACTGTTACAAAATACGTCCTGGAAATTTAGTTAGCGAAACTGCTGAACTCAAAATTTCTTTACCGGAAATAGACAAAAGAGAATATCTGATTGCTATGTTGACTGGTGACACTTCAATAGGCAGTTTTTTTAGTTTCTACTCATATCGGAAAGAACGGGCCGAAGCAGAAATGATTATTGATAACTTTGTTTCTTATTTATTGACAGATTCTCATTGGAATTTATTTATTGTTCAACCAAACTTTTTAAAAGACCGTTTGCAGGAATACGCAAAAGGAGATGAGATAAAATATTTTGATGGTGACTATGGCAATGACACAGCAACTTTAATACAATCCGGAAATAAAGGCTTCCTTATACTGACCAATGGTACTGACTAAGTTAATTGGCTACCGCTAACATATGCTTACTGCCAAAGCGGTTGGCATCTCTCAGTCATCAACTGTTTTTCAATTAAGCTTTCTATCTTTATCTATGTTAAGCCACTATGAAGTCCCGTTACAGACGGCAAGCAGTAAGTTGTTGACAGTAATTGCAAAACAACAACTTCATATAATTAATACATAAATCAAAAGGTACAACATGGCTAAAGCCCAGACAGACTTGAGTAACCCATTAGTAAAAGAATATTCTTTTTTAAAGGATTTGTACGAAGACGAATATTTTCCTGATCAACTGGTCGACAAAGGCAAAGCAATTTTAATAGACTTATGCTTTCAAATTGAAGAAACACGTCCTAAGAATTTAGATGATTTATATCAACTCACACACTCGGCAACAGACAAGTTTAATGACCTGCAAGAGGAGTTTGAAGAAAATGATAGCGAAATAGAAACAGTTGCCAGAGATTGTATTGGGACAGATTTTGAATTTATAGCCACAGCATACGGATTTGAAGATGCTGATGTAGAAGAATTAATTGCGACAAGGGATTGGTAAGGAATTTCTGCCGCAGTTCATGTTCTTCACCAACTGGAACAACCCGGCTTATTTTCGTTGGTGAAGAACACAAACAAAGGTAAAAACTTCCATTTCAATCAAACACAATTTACAATGACAACGAACAACACCATTACAACAGTTGACAAAGTCCAAGGACAAAGCCTTTCGGTGGTGGGCGATACCTATCGCATTCTTATTTCCGGCGAAGAGACAAATGGAGCTTATGCTGTTATTGATATGCTGGTGCCACCGGGTGGAGGACCCGGCCCTCATGCGCATAAAAACATACAGGAGATGTTTTATGTAGTGGAAGGAGAAATAGAATTTAAAATGGAAGGTGGAAGCTATACAGCGAACAAAGGTGCTTTTGTCAATATCCCTTTAGGTGGTGCAATACATGCTTTTAAAAATACAACCGGCCAGGTTGCACACTTGTTGTGTACCGTTGTTCCGGCTGGTTTAGACAGCTTTTTCCGTGAAATTGGAAAACCGGTTGAGACGGATCAGTTTTTATCGCCCACGCCTCCTACTGCGGAAGAATTGAATACACTCAAGTCTGTTGCTGAAAAATATGGTCAGGAGCTTTACCCGCCCGACTTTTTAAGGTAAGTAGTAGCTGTAAATAGCCATTAGCTTTTGCCACCTTTGCTGATATTTTCTATCGCGATAAATGGATATTGATACCTTTTATCGTCAGGTGTAAAAAAAGAAATCTTCTTATCGTAATCCACCCTTTAAATTGTCGCAATATTCCCTTCTCTTTTTTTGCTGAACGCAGCAGATTTGTAACCAAAAACTAATGATGGAAAAGTATCACCAGGAGAACGATGTAATCCTCTTTGGCAGGCAGGTAACTACATTTCCGGCGGGAATAAAAGATGCTTTTGGCGACCTGATGAAAGTGTTGGGCAATGAGCGGGCGTATTATGGCATCAGTTGGTGTGCTGCAGATGGTAGTATTATTTATTACGCCATGGCACCGGAAACTTTTGCCGGTGAAGCCAGGCAACATAATTATGAGATACTTACCCTGCCAAAAGGTGAATATCTTACCGAGACGATAGTGGATTGGATGAGCAAAACCGATTGTATCAAAGATGTCTTTTACCAGTTACTGGGCGATAAGCACCCTGACAAAAATTGTCCCTGCATAGAATGGTACAAGTCAGATGAGGAAATGCTTTATAGGGTGAAGAATAGATAGTTGTTAGAAGACAAGGCTTCGAATCGCTAACGCCTGAAATGATGAAAGAAATTTTTTATTACTTCATTGCAACTGTATAAAAAAGCCCCGCTTTGCCAGCGAGGCTTCTTACAAACAAAACATTCTTTATTGTTTCTTTTCTTCTTTCGCTTTCTTCTTAAAATAACCACGCAATAAAAAGTTGTGCTGCGCGGCAGTTAAGTCCTCATCCAAGCGCTGGCTGCTGCTTTCTAAATTTAGGATGGTGCGCTTCAGCGAAGCCGCCGCTTCTTTATCCTGCAGCAACACCCCGGGAATGTTGGTAGAATCATTCAATCGGTCGGTAGCCCCCTTTAAATTATCCGTTAACTGACCGGCTGTGACAGCTACATCGCGCAATTGCGTAATGGTGCCTTTCAGCACGGTAAACATCGTTGTATCAGTAGCCAGTTCATCGGCCAGCGAGCCTTTAGTGTTTAGCTTGGCGGTGAATGCATCTAAGTTGGCGATGACAGCTTTGCTCCGTTGCGAAGCCGATTGAAAATTGCTCATGGTAGCTTGCAAACTATTTAACGAAGCATCAATCTTACGCGCTGTTTCCTGGTTGTTAATGAGGCTGCTGATGGTTCCGTTGCCGCTATCTATATTGTGAGTGATGCGGGCAAACGAACCCGTGATGGACAACAGATTTTTATTATTCGCCTGCAATGTGGTCAGCATGTCTTCAGTGCTCACCGTACTTTGAACGGCTAAATAGTCTCCTTCCTGCACCATGGCGGCTGCTTTTGTGCCGCCGGTAATAACGATAATCTTATTGCCAATCAAACCATCTGAACTGATTTTCGTTTTGGAATCTTTCCTGATCTGTGGCTCTAATGAACGTTGTAGTGTCATCTGCACTAGTACACGCGAATCAGGTAAAAAAGTAATCTTTTTTACCGTACCTATTTTTACACCGGAGAGCCAGATATTATTACCCACTACCAGACCGTTTACATCAGTAAAAATGGTATTTACAGTAAAGCCTTTTACAAAAGTTCGCTTCTGTCCGCCGAGCGTAAACACGGCAAGTATCAGAATAGCCAACCCAATAACGATGAACAGCCCGACCACTACCGGGCGGTTATTTTTTGTTGATTTCATATTGTTGATTCAATAGTAGTTAACGATGATTGTTTTATTTCTCTACACCTGTTATTCTTGTCTTCTATCTGGCTTCTTCCGCTTTATAATCCGAATCTTTACCTGTGAAATTGTAATCGTAGAAATTCTTTATTCTGGGCTCGTCGCTGGCAAATACTTCTTCAAATGTGCCGTGCGCTAAAAACCTGCCATCAAGTAACATAGCCAAGCGATTACCAACCGTGCGGGCGCAGGTAAGATCGTGCGTAATGATGATAGCACTAGTATTATACTGCTCCTGCACTTTGTTGATGAGATTATTGATTTCAATACAGGTGATGGGATCTAACCCTGCTGTTGGTTCATCATACATCATGATGTCGGGTTTTAAAATGAGCGTGCGGGCGATGCCAATGCGTTTGCGCTGACCGCCCGATAATTCCGACGGCATCTGATTAATGGTTTGCGACAAACCTACACCTTCTAAAACTTCTTCTACGGCTGCATCTATCTCTTTGCGAAGCAGGTTTCTTTTATTTCTGACGAGAGGAAATTCTAAGTTTTCGCGCACTGTCATGCTATCATACAGCGCACTGTTCTGAAAAGAAAAACCAATACGGAGACGCATGGCATCCCATTCTTTAGGCGTTAATGAATTTACATCTTCGCCCAATACTTCAACCGTACCGATATCTGCTTTTAATAAACCAGAAATAATTTTTATTAATACGGATTTGCCGGTACCCGAACGACCTAATATTACTACATTCTCGCCTTCATATACATCCAGATCTACGCCGTTCAGTACGTTTAGTGTACCAAAAGATTTATGTAAATCCCGGATGTGAATGACTGCATTATCATTTTTGATGACTGCCATTGTTTTAAGTTATGAGCTGTCAGCTATGAGCTGTCAGCTTTGAAAATTATTTGTTACTAATTTGAAACATTATTTTTCAACTATCAACTATCGTATTGCGTTTACAAACTGTACTACTATCATTTCTTCTACAAACACCATGAACATTGAAATGACTACCGCAGAATTGGCTGCTTTGCCTACACCCTGCGTACCATTGCTGGCATGATATCCCTGGTAACAACCGGCAATGCCAATGGTGAAGCCGTACAGCAGCGATTTAAATACGGAAGAAAAAATATCGAGAAAAGAAATGGTACTAAACGCATTTTGAAAATAGGCTGTAAAGCTCGTTTGCTCGTTAGCATATACGTTGATAAACGAACCCATCATACCCACAAAGCCTGAGTACATCATCAGTACCGGTTGCATAAGCGTGCAGGCTACAACGCGCGTAACAACGAGATAACGGAACGGGTTGGTTGCCGACACTTCCATCGCATCTATTTGCTCTGTTACTTTCATCGAGCCTAATTCGGCGCCAATGTTAGAGCCTACTTTACCGGCGGTTATTAAAGCTGTAACCAGCGGCGCAAGTGCGCGAATGATGGCAATAGAAATTAACGAAGGCAACCACGAACTGGCGCCAAATGTTGCCAGTGAGGGACGGGATTGCTTGGTAAATACAATGCCGGTGATAAAGCCGGTTAATGTAATAAGCGGCAAAGAGCGATAGCCGATTTCGTAGCATTGCCTTAAGATTTCCTTTCCTTCGAAAGGTCTTTTAAAAGATTCTTTAAAAAAGCGGGCAATAAATTTATAAACGCTGTAAATACCCAGCAGGGAATCATCTACCTTTCTTGAAATAAAATATTTCTTTTTCGGCAGCGGATCCAGCTGTTCGGTTTCTGTATTCATAATTCACTACGGGTTAACCTATTAGAGGCAATGAGACAGAACTAATTTAATGCCATCTTACACAATTGGTTAGAGAGCCAATTGCAGAGACGGAAAAAGGGAACTGGTTAATTGTTTAGTTGTGCTGTTTTCTTATTATCTGGGTACAGACTATCTGGTAAAGCAAAGAATTGAAAAAGATAAGATTTGTGTTGCCATTTTACCTACTCTTTTTCCCGCCTGTCTTTTAAATTGTTCAAATAATACTGGTTTTGTAAGTTTACTTACTAAAATTATTTTTATGCGTAAAAAGATTTCAGAAAAATCGCTTCTGTTTTCAATCGTTTGTTTATTTAGTGGAATCGTAATCTTCGCAAAAACACAATTGATGGCTACACCCATCCGGGTATCAGAGATAGGTGTATTAGTAAGTGTTGCAGCTGTAGGTTTACTGTTTTATGGTATTTGCCTGTTTAAAAAATCATTTGTCAGGATTTAAATAGCGTACAACTGATCCTTTTTAGTTGACAAAGCAGCTTTCGTTAGGCTGCTTTTTCATTATTCGCTTTGCATCAACCTATATACAGATGCCAAAATTATTATTGACGATCCCCGAAAAATTCCTGTTAATCCGGCTTGTTCGCCTTCCCTTTTTATCCTGTTTGAATTAATTTGCATCATCAAATTATGCTGCAACGCCTACACATTCAGAACTACGCCATTATCGACGAAATCGAAATCGTGTTCTCTTCTCATCTTAATATTATTACCGGCGAAACAGGCGCAGGAAAGAGTATTCTCATGGGTGCGTTAAGCCTGATTCTGGGCGAGCGTGCTGACACGGCAGCACTAATGTTTACTGACAAGAAATGTTTTGTGGAAGGCACCTTTGCAGTAGACAATAAAGAAGCGGTAAAAAGCTTTTTGCAAACGAATGACTTGGATAATGAAGGCGAGCTGGTCATTCGCCGGGAGATATTGCCCAGCGGTAAATCCAGAGGCTTTATCAATGATACGCCGGCTACCTTGTTTCAATTAAAAGAACTCGCTTCGCTGCTGGTTGATTTGCATCGCCAGTTTGATACGCTGGAACTGGGCGACAGCGATTTTCAACGCGAAGTATTGGATGCGCTGGCTAAGAATGAAGATACGTTGTTGGCTTACCAGAAAGTATATCGCCAGTGGCAGAAAGGGCAGCGTGAACTGGATGATTTGCTGCAACAGAAAACAGCTTTTACGAAGGAATTTGATTTTAATAAATTCTTATTTACCGAACTAAGCGAAGCGGATTTTAAAGAGGGCGAACTGGAAGAGATAGATGGTGAATTGCAATTACTAAGCAACGCCGAAGAAATTAAAACCGTTTTATCAAAAACCTATTATTCTTTGCAGGAAGGAGAGGATCCGATTGTGGCTTTACTGAAACAATTAGCCAATGGTTTGCATCACTATAGTTCCTTTCATCCGCAACTGCCAACCTTGATACAGCGATTGCAAAGCACGCAAATAGAACTGCAGGATATAGCCGATGAACTGGAAAGCATTAACGACAATGTGAACTTCGATGCGAAGCGTATTGAGTGGATTAATGAGCGGCTTGCCTTAGGCTATAAATTACTAAAGAAACATGGCTTGCAAAACACTGCTGAGTTGCTGCAACTGCAGGAAGAATTAGAACAAAAACTGCAAGCCGTTTTGAACATAGATGAAACGATTGCCGCCAAAGAAAAAGAAGTAAGCGCCCTGTTTAAAGAAGCGATGCAATCAGCTAAAAAGATGGGTGAAGCGCGGCAAAAACAAACGATACCTTTAGCCAAAGAAGTAACGCGTTTGCTGACGCAGGTAGGCATGCCCAATGCGCGTTTAAAAGTGCAGGTAGGAGAAACGCCATTGCATATTTATGGCAACAACAACATAGAGTTCTTGTTCGATGCCAATAACAGCAACCGTTTTGAGCCGCTTCGCAAAGTAGCCAGCGGCGGTGAACTGAGCCGTTTGATGCTTTGCATTAAATCATTGGTGGCGCAATCTATTGATTTGCCAACAATGATTTTTGATGAAATTGATACTGGTATTTCCGGTGAGGCGGCAAAACAAGTGGGTATTATTATGAAAGGGTTAGCCACACAGCGGCAGGTAATTGCCATCACGCACCAGCCACAGATTGCAGGCCGGGCAGATGCGCATTTTTTTGTGTACAAGCAGATAAAGAACAACGCCATCAAAACCAATATCCGCCTGCTTTCTCAGGAAGAAAGAATTACCACTATTGCGCAAATGCTGAGCGGCGAAAAGCCCACGGCTGCGGCATTGGAAAATGCAAGGGAGATGGTGCTGAATTAAGTGCAAATAGCAAAACAGTTTTGTTATAGCTTATTCCTGCTATGAATGGCTGAGGAAACAACAACAAAGCTTACTCTAACCAAAACAATGAATCTACAGAAGAACTGAAATTAAATTTCGCTTAAAATACAGATTCTCCAAACCTGTATTTCAAGGCATGGCCTACCTTTTCAATTTATTTTTATTAGGTAAGCTTTATCATTACTAACCGTAAAATATCTGATCGTGATAAACGATTTGTTCAACTTTTTCAGGCATCTTTTCGATACACAGGGATGGGTAGCCCGGTGGGTGTGCGGCAGGTGGACACCCGAACTTGGCTGGACCTATATAATATCGAGCCTCCTGATTGGTACGGCTTATTTTGCTATTCCAGCTACGCTGTTCCGTTTTCTCAGGAAAAGAAAAGATATTTCTGTATTCGGTAAAATTTTCTGGCTGTTTATTTTATTTATTTTTTCATGCGGCATTACACACTTTACCGATGCTGCCATGTTCTGGTATCCGGCATACCGGTTTTCAGCTATTGTTTTATTTGTTACAGCTATCGTTTCCTGGATAGCGGTTATCGCGCTGCATAAAGTTATTCCCGTAGCGTTAAGTCTTAAATCGCCCACGCAGCTTGAAGAGATCATTCGGCAGCGAACAGAGGATCTTGAGAAAAAGAATGAAGAACTGCTTGCACTCAACAATCAGCTGTCGGAAGCGAACCGAAGAACAGAGTTGCTGATGAAACAAAAAGATGAGTTTCTTGATATTGCCAGCCATGAACTGAAAACACCGGTTACCAGTTTAAAAGTAACCCTGCAAATGGTAGAAACATTTACAAAAACAGGTAACCAGAACCCCAATGTTTCTTCCCTCGCAAACAAAGCGAATAAACAGATTGTCAGGCTTACTTCTCTCGTTGAAAACCTGTTGGATATCACCAAAATCCAGGCAGGTAAGTTACAATTAAATACAAGCCACTTTTCTATTTCACAGGCGATGAAAGAATGGATAGACCAAGCCATTTTCTATGCCGGCAAACACAAAATTGTGTTGGAAGCCGATGAAGAAATCTGGGTAGAAGGCGATAGAAACCGGCTTGAACAAGTGGTTGTAAATCTTATATCGAACGCTGTTAAATATTCGCCCGATAGCGACAAAGTGATGGTGAGCCTGCACAGGGAAAACAATGGCACCTGCGCTAAGATTTGTGTAACCGATTATGGCATTGGCATTCATGAAAGCCAGGCTCCCTTTGTGTTTGACCGTTTCTTCCGTGCGAAAGAAGGTCATGCATTTACGGGATTAGGACTTGGCTTGTATATCTCTTCTCAAATCATTCAACAACATGGCGGAACAATTGGCGTAACAAGCCAGATTAATGAAGGCTCGTGCTTTTGGTTTACTTTACAAACAGCACCCGAAGCGGTGGCTGCATCTTGTCGGAGCAGTGAACAAACTGAAGTTTTGAACGCCTGATGCAAGGCGGATACTGTTTGCTTTCTTCCGCTGAACCTGAAATTAAATAGCCATGCCGGGGTTTAAAAAATCCTTTTCTTTGTTTCCAATTATTAAATCAACTCCTCATGGCTTACAATTTATTACAAGGAAAAAAAGGCATCATCTTCGGCGCGCTGAACGACCAATCCATTGCCTGGAAGATTGCAGAGAAATGCTACGAAGAAGGTGCGCAGATTGTATTAACCAATGCTCCCATAGCCATGCGCATGGGCGAAATAAACAACCTCGCTAAAGCCTGCGGCGATGCACCAGTAATTGCCGCCGACGTAACAAGCAACGATGATATGAAGAATCTCATTACGCGGAGCCTGGAGCACTTTGGTGGACCAATAGATTTTGTATTACATAGCGTAGGTATGAGCATGAACATGCGCAAGAACAATCCTTATACAAACCTTAATTATGATTTTACACACAAGACGATAGATATTTCTGCTATGAGCCTGCACCGTCTGCTGCAATTGTGTTATCAGTTGGATGCCATTAAAGAATGGGGCAGCGTGGTGGCGCTTACTTATATTGCTGCGCAACGCGTGTTTCCTGATTACAACGAAATGGCAGACGCGAAATCAATGCTGGAAAGCATCGCGCGCAGCTTTGGTTATCAATATGCGAAGAAGAATAAAGTGCGGGTAAATACGCTCTCACAATCGCCAACGCGAACCACGGCCGGCAGCGGCGTAAAAGGCTTTGATGGCTTTATCAATTATGCTGAAAAGATGAGCCCGCTGGGCAATGCAACGGCAGAAGATTGCGCCAACTATTGCGTTACGCTGTTCTCTGATTTAACACGCATGGTAACGATGCAAAACCTCTTTCATGATGGTGGTTTCTCTTTTACAGGCGTATCGGCTGAAGTGATTGAGCAGATGGAAAAGTAATGATCTTTCAGCCATCAGGTATGAGCTATCAGCTTTTTAAAATAGTAATTTGTAAGAAGGTCTTTGGTTAGTGTAACCAGAGACCTTTTATTGTTGGTTAGATAACTATAATGAAGCTACGGCACTTAGCCTGAGTAAAGGACAAAGCGTCCAAGCTCCGCCGTGCGGGATCCCGACCTGATCAGAAAGATTCGATGGCAGCTAATAGTGCCACAGGCTGCAACGATGTTTAATCAGAATTCCCCACTTCTGGTCCATCATGGCTGTTCTGTTTTTTTCTCCTCTTCAAAAAACTGACGGCTGATAACTGAAAGCTGATAGCCCAAACCTCAAACTCCAAACCTCTTACCTTTGTTATATGGCTGCCGATAGCATTATCAACGATTGGAAAAAAGGAGTTTTTAAACCGCTTTACTGGCTGGAAGGCGAGGAGGCTTACTTCATTGACGAAGTGATGAATTATGCCGAGCACAAGATTTTGAATGAAGGCGAAGCCGGCTTTAACCTTACTGTTTTTTATGGGAAAGACGCTGATTGGGCTGCTGTAGTGAACGCTTGTCGTCGTTACCCGATGTTTGCCGAACGGCAGGTAGTGTTGTTGAAAGAAGCGCAGCAAATGCGCGATATAGACAAACTGGAAAGCTATGTAGAAAAGCCGCTGCCTTCAACAATTTTCGTGGTGAGCTATAAAGACAAGAAACTGGATGCACGAACGAAGTTTGCCAAGACGATTAAGAAGAATGGCGTGTTGATGAGCAGCGCCAAGCTGCGGGATTATGAGCTGCCCGGATGGACAAGCGAATACATTCAGCAACGCGGTTTGTCGCTCTCACACAAAGGCTTGCAGATGCTGGTCGATAATATTGGCAGCGACCTTTCGCGCATTACGAATGAGATAGATAAACTTATTATCAACCTGAAAGGCAGGAAGACTATTACCGAAGAGGATATTGAGCGATACATCGGCATCAGCAAAGAGTTTAATCCTTATGAATTGCAGGATGCATTGGGCCGCAAAGACCTTGCGAAAGCAATTCGCATCATTCAATATTTTGCCCATAATCCAAAAGCCGGACCGATACAATTGGTGTTGCCGACTTTGTATAATTACTTCAGTAAAGTATATGCTATTTATGGGCTGGACGACAAGAGCGAACGCAAAGTAGCTTCGCTGTTTTATAATAATTCCTATGCTGCCAAGCAAGCCTTACAAACCTCTGCTTTGTATGGCTACCAGGGCATTGAAAAAGTGCTGTTGTTGTTGCATCAGTATAACCTGCGCAGTATTGGCATAGATGATACCGGAACTGATGATGCTGACTTAATGAAAGAACTTGCTGTGAAGATGATGGCGTAATTGTGAATTGGAAAAAGTGAGAAATGGATGGTGTGTAAATACAATTGACAATTAATTATTGAAAACTGCCATTGAATTCTCTTTGTCTTTAGCGAGCTGTTCTTTGAGTGCATCAAGCCCATTAAACTTTTCTTCGGCGCGTAGATACTGGCGAAGATGTATGCGTAATGTATTTCCATAAATGTCTTGATCCCAATCAAACAGATTTACTTCAATGGTGCGTTGTGTGCCATTTACAGTTGGGTTTAAGCCAATGCTCATCATGCCTTTCAATAATGGAACAGCGGCGAGTGTTGAGTTCGTTTCAGCTTCATCTATCGTTGATAAATCTTTATTCATCAACTGCGCTTCTACGGCGTAAATGCCATTGCCTGGCACCAGTTTTTCTTTATCCTCTATTTGAATGTTTGCTGTAGGATAACCAATGGTTCTACCGAGTTGTTTTCCTTTTACAACCGTGCCTTCAAAGAAATAAGAATAGGAAAGGAACCGGTTGGCGGTGTCTACATCATGGTTCAATAACGCTTCGCGGATTTTGGTGGAACTGATGGTGATTTCGTTAAGGATATGTTCCGGTATTTCCTTTACAGCAAAGCTTAATTCGCTGCCCCATTTTTCCAGCAATTGGTAATTGCCGCCGCGGTCTTTTCCAAACTTATGATCGTAGCCGATGATAATGGTATGCGGATGAAACAACCGGTATAAGAAGTTGTGGATATATTCTTCTGCTGTCTGGCTGGCAAACGCTTCATCAAAAGGAATGACTACCAAATGATCAACACCAATTGCTGCAAGTAATTCTGCTTTTTCGGGTAAAGTAGTGAGGATGGGAACAGGCGACTGACCTTCGTGAACCACTTGACGCGGGTGTGGATGAAAGGTGATAATGACTGTCTCACCCCCAATTTCCGCTGCCTCTTTGCGAAGCTGTCCGATGATTTTCCGGTGACCTGCATGGACGCCATCGAACGTGCCAATGGTGATGACCGCATTGCGAAAGCGGGGCAGACGGGATAAGTCTCTGTGAACCTGCATAAAGAGAACAAAGATAAGAGACAAGCCCCCAACCCCTAAAGGGGAGTTTGAAGAAGTGAAACAAGTATCAACCATTACTTTTGCCATTACTTATAAAGATGATGATTTTAGAACTTATTAATCGGTTTCAATACTCCCCTTCAGGAGATGGGAGTTCTTCTTCGCTTTATTCGCAACGCGGCGTATCAGCGCAAAAAGAAGAAGTGCATGCAGCTATACAAAAGCTGGATGCCGGATTGTATCCTCATGCGTTCTGCAAGATGTATCCTGACTTTATCGGCGGCGATGAAAGCTTTGTGAATATTATGCATGCAGATGGGGCGGGAACCAAAAGCATCTTAGCTTATTTATACTGGAAAGAAACGGGTGACGTAAACGTATGGAAAGGCATTGCACAGGATGCAGTGGCGATGAATCTGGATGATTTGCTTTGCGTTGGTGTGTATGATAATTTGCTGTTCTCTTCTACCATTGACCGCAACAAAAAACTGATTCCCGGCGAAGTGCTGAAAGCGGTAATTGATGGTACGCAGGAATTTTTTGACGTGTTGAAAACCTTTGGTGTAAACATTCAATATCTGGGCGGCGAAACGGCAGATGTAGGCGATGTGGTGCGCACCATTGCGGTGAATGGAACGATGATGGCCAGACAAGAGAAGAACCGCATCATCACCAATGAAAAGATTAGGGCTGGCGACGTGATTGTTGGCTTTGCATCGTATGGGCAAACGACGTATGAAACAGAATACAACAGCGGCTTAGGAAGTAACGGGCTGACCAGTGCAAGACACGATGTATTGAGTAAATATTATGCAGAAAAGTATCCCGAAACCTTTGAGCCTTCCTTGCCCGATGAAGTGGTTTATATCGGTCAAAATAAAGTAACCGACCTGTTAGATATCGGCGATCAGTTTCTTGCGGTTGGCAAGCTTCTGCTTAGCCCGACTCGTACCTATGCACCCCTGATGAAACGCTTGCTGGATGAGCATTTTAGTGATATACATGGCGTGATACATTGCAGCGGCGGCGGGCAAACAAAGTGTATGAAATACCTGCCTGCACCAATGAAAGTGATAAAGGATAACCTGTTTCAACCGCCACCTATTTTTGAGCTGATCCAAAAAAACTCGGGTGCTGATAACAGGGAAATGTTCCAGGTATTTAACATGGGGCACCGGCTGGAAATTTTTACAAATGAAAAGGCTGCTGAGACGATGATTGCTGCGGCAAAAGAATTAGGAATAGAGGCTAAAATAGTTGGACGAACAGAATCATACGAAAGTAAATTATTGGCATTAAAAGTGAATGGTACCACGATTGAATATCAATACTAAAAGAAAAGAGCAGATCCATCTGCTCTTTTCTTTTAGTACTAACGTTTTACGAGTTTTAATCAGGCTCGTACCCGTTTTTAATATTGTCTACCGAACTTGAATCTGGCTTCGAAGGCTTTTTATTTCCTGTTGTTACTTCAACAACACCATTTTTCCCTTTTTCACCATACCGTTTTATTGCTTCATCGCTCTTCCAAACCGTAACAGCTTTTATCTCATTCGATGGAATAATATCGACTTTGTCTTTTGGCATCTCTTTGCCATCAACAATGTATAACGGTGCTGTTGTTATATCATTATCAAGTTTGTCAACAGTAGTATCAGCAGATTTTCCTTTGTTGTTGCTCTTATCTTTCATTTGAATCAACACCACTCCGTTCTTGCCCTTTTCTCCATACTTTTTTATTGAAGATGCCTCTTTTAACACCGTAACTGATTCGATATTGTTAGCATCCATTTTCTTTACCTCCTCTGCCGGAATTTCTTTGCCATCAACGATATACAGAGGTGTTTTCCCGGTTGTATCAGTAATTGCGGTCATACTTTTATCTGCATTCGCATAAGCAACTACGCCTTGCAAAATGTCCCTTGCCATCCGCTCTATCTTAGTGTCATCCATAAGTTGTTTCAGGTTATTTGTATTATTCATATAACCGCATTCGAAGATGATGGCCGGATATGGATTCTGATCAATGACATAAATGCCCTGTTGCTTACGTTGTATCAAAACCGTGTTCACGGCAAAATCATTTTTTACCGTTTGTAACAGGCTTGATCCAAGCAAGCGGCTTTTTGTATAATTACTGTTTGCATCGTTTCTTGTGATGTATACATTCACTTCCTGTTTGCTTGTCTTCTTTTCGTCGGTCACATTCATGTGCACAGAAATGAAGGCATCCGGGCTTTGTTCTTTTGTAAAATTCAACCTGTCTTTCAGACTAACAGTTGCATCTTCTATTCTTGTCATTTTGACTGTGATGCCATAGGAGGGTGCAAGCTGTGCTATCTCTTTTGCAACAGATAAATTGATGTCTTTTTCCAGTTTATCATTACTGCCTGGTGCACCGGCATCATTACCACCATGGCCGGCATCAACAACCAATACAAACGGTGCGTTCACGCGAGACTGAATATTCCCGTTTTTATTTTCTTTCAGTTTGAAAGCAAATAACAAAACCGTTGCCGCTAAGAGCGGTAAAATCAGTAATCTTCGTGCATAGCTAAAGCTCGGTTTGTTTGATGTGGTAAGCATAAGTAATCTTCTTTTTATTGGTGAATAATGAAATGACTGTGCCGGTGAGGATATATGTTTGCCGTATTGCGAATGCAGCAGCATTAGTGCAAAAGCTTCTGCGTTTTTATTTTCAATTGCCTTTTCATCGGCAATAAATTCATGTATCAGGTTCAACTCTTTTTCTATCAGCCAATAGAAGGGATTGATCCAGAAAAGAAGTGTTGTAATCCTTACAACTACCTTATCCCAGCTGTGCTTTTGCTCAATATGAGTCAGCTCATGCTTGAATATCTGCCTGCCGGTTTCGTCCGATATATCAATGGTATTTTTCCAGAATAGATTGTTGAAAAAAGAAAACGGCGCCTGATCCAGGTTGGTATTGATGATACTGATATTGTTGAGCTTTTCTACTGGGTAGCTTCGTTTGTAGCGGAAGATTCTGATAATACCAGCAGTAAAAGACAGAAGCAAACAAAATGTGATAAAACCATACATCAGCATGGCGAAAATGTTCTGAGAAAAAAGGTTGCTGTTTGTCAGGTTATTCTTCTCGCCGTCGTTTGTAACCACTACACTCATCAGTTGAATCACTTGTGGGTTATTGCTTTGCCATTGCCATAATTCAACAGTAACGAAAGGGAGCAACAAGCTTACAGCAACGCTCATCAGCAGGTAAAAACGATTGTAATAATGAAACCGGTTATTACGAAGCGAAATGTAATAATAGCAGAATAAAATGCCCGAATAAACGATTGCTTTCAGTATATAAATAAGAAGTGTTTGCATCGCAGTATTTTATTTTTTCTTCAATTGATTCAGCAGTAATTCTAAGTCAGCAACGCTTAGCTTCTTTTCATCTACTAAGAAGGAAACTGCCTGTGCAAATGAGCCATCGAAGTAACCTTTTACCAGTCCACTCATGGTGTCTTTAAAATAAGCCTGCTTACCAATGAGCGATTTGTATTCGTTCATGCGCCCATACACTTTGGTTCCCACAAATTCTTTATCTATTAATATCTTCAGCAGTGTAGCTACTGTATTGGAGTGCGGTTTTGGTTCAGGCATCGCATCTATAATATCCTTCAAAAACCCTTTTTTTATTTTCCAAAGTGCCTGCATTATCACTTCTTCGGCTTTGGTTAATGTCTTCATCAACTAAAAATTTAGTCGAAGATAGACTAATTTATTAGTCGGGTAACTATTTTTTTAGTTACTGACAAAATTTCTTGACAATTCTATGGCCTAACAATTGCATGTATGTACATATATTTGCATTGTGAAATTGGAAGAGGCTATACAAACAAAGAATTTTACCAGCGAAAAGCAGAGGGCGGTTTTGAATCTTATGTACACAACCTATCTTCTCAAAACCCACATTGGCGCGGCAATGAAGCGGTTCGATTTGACCATGGAGCAATACAATGTATTGCGCATTTTAAAGGGCAAGCATCCACAGTGCATGTGTGTGAAAGATATTGCCGGCAGGATGATAGAACGCAGCTCCAACGTGCCGCGCATTGCGGATCGTTTGGAAGCTAAGAAGCTGATTAAGCGTTACCAGTCGGAAGAAGACAAACGCCATACTTCCCTATCGCTTACCGAGAAAGGAATATCAGTGCTTCAGCAATCGCTGAGCGAGATTGAAAAGATTGATCATGAGCTTTCATTCCTTACGGATGGCGAGGTGAACCAATTGAATTCACTGTTAGAAAAAATCAACATAAATATTCATTAACAACTAAAAGCACAAATCATGGCAACTTACAACATTGATCCTGCCCACTCGGAAATTACATTTAAAGTAAAGCACTTAATGATTACCAACGTTACCGGAAGATTCAAAAAATTCTCTGGTAAAATGGAAAGTGAGCAGGATGATTTTACCGATGCAAAAATTGAGTTCGAAGCTGACATAGACAGCATTGACACCAACAATGAGCAACGCGATGGTCATTTGCGCACCGGTGATTTTCTGGATGCGGCAAAATATCCCAAACTCACTTTTACATCTACTTCTTTAACAAAAGAAAGCGATGGTATTTACAAACTGAATGGCGACTTAAGTATCCACGGTGTTACGAAACCGGTAACTATGTCAGCTGAATTAGCCGGCGTAAACAAAGACCCCTGGGGACAAACCAAAGTAGGTTTCGAACTCACCGGAAGCATTCACCGTAAAGACTTTGGTATGGAGTACAATGCCGCTTTAGAAACCGGTGGTGTATTGGTGGGCGATGAAGTAAAGTTGCAACTGGATGTGCAATTGGTGAAACAGGCTTAAAAATTGAAGCCTGAAAGGAGAAGAAATTATGAACATAGAGATTATATCAGGCAGCCCGCGCAAGGATAGCGTTACATTCCGGGTTGCCCTGTTTTTACAGAAATATTTAACGCAAAAGACGCAGCATACAGTGGGAATTATTGACGTGCGCGAGTGGGAGATACCAGCCATGCTTCAATCCGGCTGGTCATCGCCCGACAAAGCGCCGGAAAACCTGCGCCCGATGGCGGAAAGAATGTTTGCAGCCGAAGCTTTTATTTTTCTAAGCCCTGAATACAATGGAACTTATTCAGGTGCAATGAAAAACCTATTAGATTACTTCCCGAAGCAGACACGCAAAGCCATTGCCATTGCAACAGCTTCGCCCGGCGTAATGGGCGGCATCCGTGCCAGCCAGCAAATGCAGCTTTTGATCAATGCCCTGTTCGGTATTGGTTCGCCCTACATGCTGATTGTGCCGATGGTGCAGAATAAATTTGATGAAGAGGGAAACCTTACCGATGCTGGTTTCCAGAAGAGCATAGACGTTTTTGTTGCCGAGTTTTTATGGCTGGCAGAAAGCCTTAACCCGGTAGTGGAACCGGCAGAGTTAATGTGATGGTTGGATGTGTGAGTAAGTGAAAACCCTCTCTTTGCGAGAGGGTTTTTTTATGTATGATGTTAGATGGGGGATGTACGATGTTGCTTAGTTATATTGGGTTCCTTTTATTGTGAGTTTTCTTTTTTTATGGGACGAACGACACCGCTCCGGTGAATCGCCTCTTGCGTCGCACTCTTCAACGTTCTGAAATAAATTGGGCTTTTTATTAAAGCCTATATTTCAATCGCGCATCATAGATGGCTTCATTTCTCCTAACCACGCTCCACACATCGTACATCTAACATCGTACATCGAATCACACTTTCGGTTCCCAGCCCGGCTCATAGTCCCGCTTCCACAGCTTCATCGCTTTGTCGTTGTGAAGAATGTGACCATTACTTGTATCGCAATACAAAGTCTCGCCCGTGCGCTGCGCAATGTTTGCCAGGTGACAAAGCAACACACTCTTGCTGCCTTCGCTTACCGGCGAGGTTAGCGTTGCTTCGCCGCGAATGCTGTTGACAAAGTTGTGGAAGTGGAAGAAATCAAGATTGCCGGTACTGCTTACCGTGTTGGAAGCATCGGCTTTGGTATCGCTTTTTATTTCCTTCACCAGTTTATTATCGGCATCAAACACTTTGTAGTCGCCGCCGCCATTATTCACCAGTGTTCCTTTATCACCATAAATTATAAAGCCCCTGCCGGCACCTTCAACCGGGTATAAATTACAGCTCCGGCTCTCCCAGGTAATGGCTTTATTGTCGCCAAATTCAAACGTGGCGACCTGTGTATCCGGCGTTTGCCAATCGTCTTTAAACGCATATCGGCCACCCGAAGAAGTAACTTTCGTAGGATAATCAACCCCCAGAAACCAGCGACAGCAATCTATCTCGTGCGTGCCATTGTTGCAGGCCTCGCCGGTGCCCCAATGCCAGCGCCAGTGCCAGTTGTAATGAACTAAATTATCTACATAGTCCTGCCTTGGTGCCGGACCCTGCCACAAGTCGAAATCAAGCGTGGAGGGAACCGATACTTTCTTGCCAATGCCAATGGTTTTGCGGTTATTAGCATACCAGGCTTTGGCGAAATAAGCTTTGCCGATAATGCCTTCGTGCACTTCTTTGGCAGCCTGTATAAGGGTAGGCATCGAGCGGCGCTGGTTGCCCATCTGGATGAGCTTGTTATACTTGTTCATTGCCTCCACAATCAGCTCGCCTTCGTGCGGGTTTTGCCCGCAGGGCTTTTCTACATACACATGCTTGCCATGCGCAGCGCCTAAAACAGCTGCCGGTGTATGCCAGTGGTCGGGTGCGGCAACCACCAAAGCATCGAAATCTTTTTGCTCCACTAATTTGCGGATGTCTTTTACCACCGTGGGTTTGCGGGGCGCATCTTTTAAAGCTTCTATGCCGTTGGCAATGGCTTTCTCTTCCACATCGCAGATATAGGCCACTTCTACATTCGGTAACTGCGAATAGCAATTGGCAAGGTAAGCACCGCGGCTGTTTACGCCCATCACTGCCAGCACTACTTTATTGTTGGGCGCGTTCTTGCCGAAGATGGGAAAGTTTAAAATGGTAAGTCCTGCTGTAGCCAGCGTAGTGTCTTTTATAAATTGTCTGCGAATCATAGTGCAAGCGTGTGTGGTGGTAAATGAATATCGTTAGAACAACAAAGGCACAAAGTAAGAAAGTTAAGGAATGTGAGAAGGAGGCTTCATAGCATTTGCTCATTTTCGTTCTAAAAGTTGTGTGCCTTAACTCAGTTAGCAACAACCCATTAACTATGGATTCGCAAATACTCTTTCCATGGGCCAACTTCATCCCTATATTGTTTAGACAGTACGCGTGCGATTTGGGCAATATGATTGAAGTCGTGAACCACCCAGGTGGCATCAACTGAGATAAACTGACTTCTCCAAACGCCGGGTGAATTCCCTTCAAATTCAAATCTTCTTCCCCTATTTTCGTTTGAAGAAGCGACTCCACATTTTGTTTTCGCAGCAATGCAAATTCCTGCAACAGCTCTTCCAGTGTTTTTCCCTTGCTGTCTTCAAATTGGGCAAACCGGTCAAAGGGTTCAAATGTTTTGTTCTCCTCTTCTGATCGTATGATTTGTATTCTGATTAACCAATCCGTTTTCTCTCCGTGAATGAGATGACCACAATGTCGTAGGCACTCCAGGTGCCTTCACCTTCATTTGCAAATGCCCATTCCGGTGAAAGATTCTGCAGCATGTGATTGAGAACCTCAGGCGTTCGTTCCAACCTTTCAACTGCTGCTTTTATGGTTAGTTTCATGTTTGTGAGTTGTCTTAAGGTGGCAGGCAACGAACAGGTATAGCCGATGAGTTTATTGCTTTTTGTTTTTGTCAATGGTCAGGCAACCGGTGTACAAATCTCAACTAAAAAACCATCCGGATCTCTTACATAGGCAACCACTTGTCCCCAGGGTTTTGTCTTTGGTTCTGCAACCAGTATAGCACCTGCATCAACTGCCGATTTTACTGTCGCTTCAACGTTCTCTGTCGTAAACCCAATTTCAATTCCAAAAGGTTTTTGCCGTAAACTACTTTCAACAAATCCATCTTCAAGATTTGTATTGGCTAACGTTATTGAGGCAAAAGAAAGTGTTGTTTCGCCTACCGATAGTTCGCCATAAGAATTGTCAGGCGTTATAAACTTTCTCGTAAACCCGAAAGAGGTTTCATAAAACTCAATTGTCTTTATCACGTCTTGAACATATAGAATTGTGTACGCGAATTTTATCATTTCAGGAATGTATTATGAGTGCCTAAATTAAAAGATTCTTTGTCGGTTTGTGTCTATCGAAGTTGTAAAGTAAGGTTGCAACCTCAGGCTCGCTGCTTGCTAAGAGCGGAGATAGTTAACCGTCAGCCGTTATAGCAGCAAGTATGTGTAATATGGCATTTCAGTCATTCTATGCTCCATTCTATAGTTATATTGTCTCTGAAAGTTAAATCGTCTGGAGTAAAATTAAATGATTGAAAGTTTTCGTTTGAGGCGGCTTCGGCTGCATAGCGGTGCTTTTGTTCAATCAATTCCATTCCATCATTCTTTCCCCAAGAAGGGCCATAAGTAATTGTCATAACCCTTATGAGTTTGAGTCCTGAAGCTTTTGCAATATTATTAGCCTTCTCATTAGCGTCTTTTACAGCATACTCAATTATTTGGCTTTGAACTTTCTGCTTTAACTGTTCTGATTATTCAAAGTCGAAGCTAAAGTTAACTGGCTGGTCACTCTTCGAGAACTCAGCTACTATTTTTTGAAGTAACTGTTGTTGATAAATAAATTGAAGTCTAATGTTTTGGGAAGCAACATAACCGCTATCTACATAATCTCTGTCTCTGTAAATTTGGTTCTTTGATACTGTAAAGCTTGTTGTCTTTATCTCCTTGTCACTAAAGCCTAACTTACTTAAAAGCTCATTGTAATGGTTTGATTTATCTCCCAACGCCTTAACAGCTTCGCTCATTGTCGGCTTTATTTCGGAAACTGAAATACTTAAAACACCTAAGTCTGGTGTTACATTTACTCTTGCTGTTCCAGTCACGTCAAGTGTCGGTTTTTGCTGCTGTTGTCCGAGAGTTGTCAGCGATAGAAATAGTAAAATGATTACAGTCAGTTGCTTCATGCATTTTTTGTCTAAAATGCCATATAACGGCTGCGGCTTTCTGCTGTGCTGGCAGTAGCATTCCATCAGCCGAATAACTTACTAAAGATAAATAGAATTACAAATGACGAAGTGAGAAGTGTCAGCCAGCATAGCAGAAAACCAATGTTGCAGGCATGTGCCTTGTCGGACAACGAACTGGTTATGTTTTGTGGCGTAAACAGTCACCCGAATGCTGTAACAACTAAATATTATGCTAAGCCGCGTAAAATGTCCAGCCGGTTACTCGGTGCATTCGGTGAGAAGAAGTCTGGAATGGTTTTGTCTGTCCGTCTTGGTCGTTGCAAAAACTCAACTTGCCATTCAGTTAACCTTTGCTCCTTTACATGCTCATACTTTCCCAGCTCCGGCTCATTAATATATTCTTCCTGTAAAACCAAAGCAGTTGGTGGTTCACAACCTGCATTGTCTTCAGAAAACTCAAGAGCTTCTTCATAGGTCGCAAAGGGGTAATAATAGTCGTTTCATTCTTCTGCGTTTGGTGCTCCGTCTTCAGGATGACACCAAACTCTATATTCCAATACATCATCCCAAACGAAGCCGCCGCCTGATTTTACAAGTCCGAGATATGCCCCAACTAAGTCTGGGTCTTTAACGTCTGGATATTTTGCCATGATGTGTTATTGTCGTATGGTCAAGCAGCTGGCTCTGTCTGTCTGCAAATCACGACCGCAAGTTGTCTGACTGCATTGCCTGCAATTCAAAAATACCCGCGGATTTCTACTCCACCAAATCCGCGCATCTTCATTGCTGGTGCATCAGCTTATCTATCAAGCCTTCAATTTTACCTCCTTCTTCCTTTCAATTCCCAAAACCTCAACACCACACTTCCCAACCGTTCAGAAACCTCTTGTATATAATACACTGCCCTGTAGAACAGTTCAGAAGCCCTGGATTTGATTGTTTAAATGGTGATGAGAAGAGAGCGGTGCTTATGCAAGTGCCGCTTTTTGTTTGCTCGTAAGTCTGTTGGGATAGAAATAAGTCTGGGGTTGAGGGAGAAACACACTGCCATTGCGTTCTTCACTTTGTGCAGGCACGCAATGGCAGTGCGCATTGATGACTATCATTTAATTTGAATGAGCTGCTGAAAACGGCGAATGGCGAATAATCAATAAAACTTTGGAAACTGCTTTCTCAGCTTGCCTTATCGTTGGTATTGCGCAGCAAACTAATACCTGTTAAAAAGAAAATTAAACCCAGCACGCCATATACAGCAATGTAAGTGAACGTAGAGCTTTTATTGGTGATAGATACACCTGCAAAGATAAGACCGCCGATGCCTAATAGGGTGAGGATGATGCCGAAGACTCTTTTTTCCATGGTGTAAGTAAGTTTGTACCCAAGGTTTGCAAACGATATGCCACCCACTTTTAGTCGACCGTTGACGGTAGACTGACGACGGTTTTATACCTTCAGAAAAATCTTCTTTTTATATAAAATCCACATCGGTATCAGCAGAAGCAATACGTAGGTAATAGCGCCCGCCAGCGAAGCATTGACGGGAGAAAAATAAGGCGTAAAAAAGGTTTGATAGAGGTATTGCTGCGCGCCCATTCTGGCGCCGTTTACGTTGATGTGAATGAGGTCTAACAAGATCAGCACCACATCTGCCGCCACATAAGCCGTGATGGCATTTGCCCCGAAAGCCAGGAACGGCTCTATGTATTTGTTTCGGTGCTGCACATCTATCAGCCAATAAGAAAGGGTAAGCGCGAGAAGACTAAAGCCGCCGGCATATAACACAAAAGAGCTTGTCCATAAAGCTTTGTTGATGGGAAAAAAGGCATCCCACACAGCGCCTGCTGCAACCGATAAAATGCCGAACGTGAATAACCACGCCACTTTCACATTCTCATCGCGGTCTTTGCGCCGCAGCCAGGTGCCTGCCAGCACACCCAACAGGCAGGTGCCAATGGAAGGCAGTGTACTTAGCAAACCTTCGGGGTCATACACCTTAGAGCCGCCCCACAAGTGGTTGGTGCCCAGCACTGCCGTATCGAACCATGCGCCTAAATTAGTAGCAGGTTCCAGGCTGGCATAGCCCACGCCGGGCACAGGTATAAAATTCATGAGTAGGTAATAGAAAATAAGAATGATAGCCAGCAGCCAAGCCTGTGTTCTATAAGATGTTTTAAGATAAAGAACAACGGTAATAAAGAACACAATGGCAATGCGTGGCAGCACACCGAGAATGCGGAAATGTGCAAAGTCGAAATGGGGAAAGGAGGAAGCCAAACCGAGCACCGCAAAAATGATATAAAGAAGAACAGAACGCTTTAACGCTGTTAATAATATGGCTCTGTGCGACGTGTTGTTTTCTTTTTTCGACCCGATGGCATACGTGATAGATACACCGACCATGAATAAGAACGAAGGAAAGATGGCATCAGTAGGCGTGAAGCCATTCCACTTGGCATGTTCAAGCGGTGCATAGATATGCGCCCAGTCGCCGGGGTTGTTCACGAGTATCATGCCTGCAACCGTTAAGCCGCGGAAGAAGTCGAGTGAAACCAATCTTTGCCTGGGTTGCAGCAGTGGTGTGCTTGGTGTGGAGGAAGCCATCGCGAATGTCGTTATGGCAATAAAAATAGGGGTTATTGAGTAATGGGCTTCAACAGAAAGAAGCCAATCTGTAGCAATGCAAAAAAGGGAATTGGATAGGGTAAAAAAGGCTTACTTAATGGCTTGCTTGCCGGCATTGAGATATTGTTGCAGCGAAGCCACGTAAGCTTCAAAAGCTTTAATGCCTGCCTTCGTGATTTTACAGGTGGTGTTGGGATAATTGTCTTTAAACTCTTTGGTAACATCAATATAGCCGGCTTCTTTCAGCTTCTGCACCTGCACACTCAGGTTGCCCGCAGTAGCGTTGGTCTTCTCTTTTATAAAAGTAAAATCAGCCTCTTTTACACTGATGAGAAGACTCATTACGGCAAGCCGCAACTGCGAGTGAAGTATAGGATCCAGATCGTTAAACATGCTGCTGTTTCTTTGCTTTAAGATACCTGCGTTGTAAAATAAGACCCGGAATAAACCATGCGAGCAGAGCGCCGAGCGCAATCAACAGCATGTTAAAAGGATAGGAGACAAACACACTAACAATGGCAAGCACCCAACACGCAATGCCACCCACCGTCATCGGCACAAACCGCCGTGCAAAACCCGTGGCAAATGTGGGCACACCATAGATGATAAGATATAGCGAATCGCTATGCAGATTGTTCTGGTTAACACCCTGGAAACTTAAATAGCCAAAATAAAAGCTCAGGAGGAACAGGGTGATGCCAAACGCAATCCAGATGCCACCCATGGCATCTTCGGGGTAGGCTTTAAACTTCTTCTTTTTTCTTTCCCGCACCGATATAATAATCTGTGGAATAACGGCAAAAAAGGTAAGCATCCAAACCGCGTTGGCACCTGGTATGGAATAGTAAAAGCTGGCAAACTGAACAAGCGCGCAAAACGATACAATGCTGCCCCACATGAGGGCGCTGATACCGGTTTCAACAAAGTCGTTCTTTGCTTTGTTGATCATTTGGGTAATTAACTGCAGGCTTTCTTTTTCACTAAAAAAGACTTCTTCGCCTTCTATCATAATTATGGCTTTATAAAGCGGATGATATAAGAGACAACTACAAAGACAACATCAAGATGTATGCTGTCTTTGCAGTTGTTGTGCTTAATTTATTGACATTGCGCCAGCATCTGGTCGTTCTGTTCTGCGCCCCACGTTGGATACAATGGTTTCTTTTCTTCTGTTTTGTATAAATCGGCAGCCTGCTGAAAGAGTGGTTTGGCTTTGGCTTTGCCACCGCCAAATTGTTCCGGTGTGTTGAACACACTCATGGCTTGCAGGTAATACAGGCGCGGATTTTTTGGGTCCATCTGCATCCCTTTTTGCAAAGCTGCAGCGGCTTCTGTGCCATAGGTTTGCCAGCGCTCCTGCGGGTTCACCAGCATCTGCTGCGTGGCTGCCATATTGCGCAGCGACTGAAACTCTGAGTTCTGGTTGAGAGCTTCACCTTTTGCGATTATCGCTTTAACTTCTTCGGCCAACTTGTCTTTGTCCACACTGTTATCTACCCAGCCAATACGCACCTTGGCAAGCGCTGCCCAGTAGTAAGGCAGCCATTGTGTTTTTTCTGCTTCGCCTACGCGTTGAAAAGCGGCGGATGCTGCGTTTAAATCGGATGCGGATTTTGCACTGTCGAGCATAGCAAGGTTCTTTTGCATGGCCATTGTGAATTTGTCACTTTGCGAGAAGGCTGCAACGCTTACCAGCACTGCAATGGAAAGAAGGAACTGTTTCATGTTGATTTACTATTTAAGATGTAATATTAATGATTCAAACTTTTTAGTTTTTCGTATTCTTTTTCAGCCGAAAAAATTTGAGTAGAATGATAAGCGCCAACGTATTGAGTTAGCATGCCAACGCCCCATCCTAATATGGGCCATATTGGCCAGAAATAAGAACCGGCACCCGATGTTACATACCAAATACCTATGAGCAGTGCGTTGACAATAACATAAGCTAATAAGCCGGCTTTAAACGCTGCTCTTCTTTTGGCTATCTGCCAGAGTGCATCGTTGTGTTGTTCAATCTTCATGATGATTTATTAATTAAAGTGTGAGATAAGTTTAATTCTATATTACCTGTTCAATTCATTACAGGTTTCCGTTGATTGCATCCTGCGAGCGGTCTATTCCCCAGCTAAAAAATGCACCAATGAAATAGAAGCGTTTTGCCGGTGATGTAATCGGTTCTTTATAGGCACCGTTGTAAGAATAGTTGTAGTTATAAACCAGGTTATACCCCAATACATTTGTTGCAGAAGCAAAGAGAACTGTATTTGTTTTTGCATTGGTTTTACCAACAGAAGGCACATAATAAACGCTTACGCCAAGCGTATTGTAAGCTTTTGTTTTGCCCCTGTCGGCAAGAAAATAATCGTTCTTTGTATAATCGTATTGCAGGTTATAATAAGGTCGTCCGGTGGCAAAACTATATGTGCCGCTGATGCCGGTTTTCCATTTCATAATAAAGCGTTTTGCCACCACAGAAAGTGTGTTGTTCGCAGCAAAGTTGGGCTGCAAGCGTTCTGGGTAATTCAGGTAATCGCGCTTGGTATCTAAGTAAGAATAGCTTATCCAGTAATCTAAGTTTTTTACGCTCTTTTTATCGCGGAAGAACAATTCAAAACCTCTGGCATAGCCATCACCGCTGTTGTTATAATCTGCATATTGATAGTTGAGCGGAATGGTCTTTACCAAGTCATCATACTTTTTATAATAAGCCTCTACACGAAATATTCTGTCGTTGGTAAGCTTTTGATAATTGACGATGTAATGCGTGGCTTTTGTATAACCGAGATTGCGCGTATAAAATAATTGGCTGTTTTCAGGCTTCTGATAAAAGATGCCATACGCTGCCGATACCGATGCACCTTCGCCCACTTTATAAGCCAGCGAAATGCGGGGCGCTAAGTTCACTTTATCAATTACAGAAGAATGCTCGAAACGCGCGCCCAGCTTGGCTGCCAGATCATTGGTAAGGTAAATGTCAGTTTCGGCAAACAAAGCCTGGTAGTTATCGGTCAGCTTATAAGCCGAATCGTTGAAACGATATTTGCTTAGCGAATTCCAGTATTCACCACCAAAGCGCACAGCATTAATACCGGTGAGCTTCTTCTCAACCACAGCTTTCACCTGCGCAACGTTATCCAATCTTTCTAAATCAAAGTTTTTATAGTACAACCAGAACTTAGACTGATCGAAATATTGCGGTTGATTCATCGCGTTTTGTAGTTGCTGTGTTACGTTGTCTTTGTTGGTGCTGAAGCCGCTGCCGAGATTCATCTTCCAGCCTTTACCTAAGTTTTCGCGCCAGCTAAGATTGTTATACCAGTTGTTGTTTTTTATGCGGAAAGCATCTTTCAAAACAGTGCTGTCTATGTCAGGACGACGCAAACCCAAATCGCTGGTGCCGAAAGTGGTATAGTATTTTATCATGCCGCCACTTTTTGTTTTAATACGAAAGTTCGCGTCGGCGTTGTGCAGCACCGGCATCTTAAAGAAGTCGGGCGTTTGCTTTATAATATTGAAGTAAGCCACAAGGTTGGTGTATCCATAATTTATACCCCAGGATGCCGTTTTCTTTTTATTCAAATACTGAATGCCACCGCCTACAAAAAGCGGTGAGAGAGATAAGTTAGAAGCTGTTTTTTCGGGAAGATCTATAGACTCCAATATGACTGCCGAAGACAATGCCTGTCCATACAAAGCTGAGTATCCGCCGGTGCTAAACACGGTTCCTTTAAATAAAAAGGGAAGAAAACGACCGCGGCTGGAAATGTCGGGCACACTGGCGAAATAAGGATTGTTCACCAATGTGCCATCAATGAATTGCTTGGTTTCGTAGCCCGCGCCACCGCGAACAAACAAGCCTTCCTGCTCGCCCACCTGCTGTGCACCGGGAAGCGTTTTAATAGCAGAGGTAATATCAGCATTGCCACCGCCAACTGTAGCTACATCAAGCGAGTTAAGCACTGTAACAGCACGCTTGCTGTCGCCTGCCGCAAAAGCACCCGCCGTAACGGTTACGGCTTTTAATTCGTTGAATTCTTCCTTGATGGAAAAGTTGGCAACGATAGCATCTTTACCAATGGTGATGTTTTGATTCACCGCAGTAAAACCTACAGCGGAAGCCGTCAGAATATGGTCACCTGTTTCGGTGGTAGTGAAAGAATAATTGCCACTTGAATCACTGGTTGTTCCATCATAAGTATCTTTCAAGGTGATGCTCGCACCGATGATTTTTTTGCCACGCGCATCCCGCACGACACCTGAGATTTTCACCTGTGCAAAAGCAGAAAATACGGTGAGAAAAAATAGGGAACAAAGGAGTGTTGGTTTCATTGTTATGATTTGATAATGCAAACGTAGATTAGTTTATAAAATAAACCAAATTATTTTTTAAATGTTTTTATGAACGGTAAAAAAGAAAGTGAGCAGAAGAGAAAAAGTATTCTCGGTTTATGAGATTAGGTTTGTATTCTTTTAAAACAAATTACTGTGGCTTATCTGAAATATGCAGCGCCCTTATTGTTTGATGGTTATCGGCTGCAGGAGAACAAAGTATTAATTACAGATGATAAAGGTGTGGTGGAATCTATCGTTCCAAAAGACGAGGCGAGCGATAATGTACAAGTGCTGCAAGGCTTGCTCAGCCCGGGTTTTATTAATTGTCATTGCCATTTAGAGCTGAGTCACATGCGCGGTTTGATACCCGAAAAAACAGGTTTGGTTGACTTTGTTTTTTCAGTAGTTACGAGACGACATTTTAGCGAAGAAGAGATTCTTGATGCCATTGCAAAAGGGGAGGAGGAGATGAGGAATAATGGCATTGTAGCCGTAGGTGATATCTGTGATAATGTGCTTACGCTTTCGCAAAAACAAAAAAACAATCTTCATTACTATAATTTCATTGAAGTGAGCGGCTGGCAGCCGGAAGTAGCAGAGACGAGGCTGCAAAATTCCTTTCATTTTTACGAGTCTTTCAGTCAATTGTCTTCAAATGACCGACGTCAGTTGACTGCTTTGGTTCCTCATGCACCGTATTCAGTTTCGGAAAAGTTGTGGCATTTACTGAAGCCTTATTTTCAAAATAAAACAGTCAGCATTCACAACCAAGAAACCCAATTTGAAGATGAATTATTTATTCAGGGCAGCGGCGATTTTACACGTATGTACAGCCTGATGAAGATGGATATCAATTTCTTTTCGCCTTCGGGAAAAAGCAGTCTGCAGACTTATTTTTCCAAACTTAAGGAAGCCAGAAACATTATGTTGGTGCACAATACATTCACCAAAGAGAAAGATGTTTTGTATGCAAAGGAGAAAGCCACACAAAGTAATCAAAACCTTTTCTTCTGTCTTTGCATCAACGCTAATTTATACATCGAAAATGCAATACCGCCGGTAGAAATGTTGTTGAAGAATGAGTGTGATATTGTGATTGGAACCGATAGCCTTGCCAGCAACCGGAGCCTGAGTGTTTTAGATGAAATGAAATCATTAAAAAAACATTTTACCTTTCTGACCATAGAACAACTGCTTCAATTTGCTACTTCGAATGGGGCAAAGGCTTTAGAGATGGATGATAAGCTGGGCAGTTTCAAACGGGGTAAACAACCAGGTGTATTGTTGTTGAAGGAGGATTTGAGTGAAGTAAAAAGGTTAGTTTAGAACCGGAATTCAAAATCTAAAAGTGATGATTTAAAAAGCCCATCGGTTTGATAAGCTGTACCATAGCTTCCTTCATGCAGCGAATAAGCCAAAACGTTTCTGGTGGTAGGAGTGACAATAAAATATTCTTTTACGCCCGCCCTTTCATAAAGACTTTTCTTTTGGACTCTATCACGGTTTTTATCCGTTGACAGGACTTCAATTACGAAGTCCGGCGCTCCATAGAAATAACCATCGTCATGCAGTATGTGCATGTTTTCATTCGAGACATATATTACGTCCGGCTGTACGGCCGAAACCAAGTTTTCAAAGTAAACATCAACGGGAGAAATGGCTACAATCCCTTTTTTTGTTTCATCTAAGTAATTGGCGATGCGTTGAAAAAACAATCCTACTAACTTCTGATGTGTGTATTTTGGTGCAGGTGACATATACAATACATTATCGATGACTTCGCACAAAGTTCCTTCAGGTAACATCCTGAATACTTCAAGTGCTGTTTTCGGAACCTGCTCAATCGCGTCCATCACAAATCTTTTTTTCAAAAATAAAAATTTATTCTTATCCCAACACTTCCTGTAAAATCGGCAAGCTTCGCATCTCGCCAAAGTCCTGAATATGCAGCGCCATAAACTGCTGATAATTTTGTGTTAGTTGGCGACGGATGGTTCGGTTCAGCTGGATCGTTTCCAAATCATTATAGAACATGATGTTCATTATGTCGGAAGTGATTCGTGCGGCCTCGCCGCTGATGTAATGCGGATGCAAGGGTATTTCGTTGATAAACATGCCTTCCATCAAATCCAGCACCGGCGTGCTTTTGCTGTAAGCGCCCTGTATCTGAAAGCCTAATTCGTTACTCAGGTGAAGTATAAAATACAGGGGCAGGTTAGCCGTAAATGTATCGGTGCCTTTGTCTAACTGCTTCAGCGTATCTTCTATCAAATAGAACAATTCGGGGTTGGCTTCGGGTTGTTTTAAGCTGTGCAACAGTAACTCCACAATGTACATCGCCACCGAATTTTTGATAACATCAAACAGCACATTCTGGTATAAAAAACTCCAGTTATAATCGCGGATGAACTGCAGGTTTTTCAGTTCGTTGTGATACACCACCATATCCAGTATCGCTCCCGGCTGAAAATAGGTAGCCTTGCCTGCTGATTTCTTACCCGTTTGCCGCACGCCTTTCACAATATATGTCTGTACGCCAAATAACTCTGTATAAACCGTTGTGACCACACTGGTTTCTCCATACTTTATCGTGCGCAGCACAATGCCTTTTGTCTTATGCGTCATACTACATAAATATAGTACATCCTATCCGTTTATAAATGCAACATTTATCAAAAAAAAGGTAATGTTATGGTGTTACGGAAAGGCGAATAAACATCAGTCTTTTTGGTTCGGCGGCTCATGTTCAATGGCTCTTTCTACATGGCGGTCGGGTATCAGCCAGATGGCAGACTGAAGGAAAAACAGGAAAAGCGAAATAAAAGAATTCACATATGCAAGTGGTATTGCCAGCAAAACAATAGCCATCGAAATAATGGCTTTCGCCGTTTGTCTGCGCAGTGCTTTTGCCAGCTCTTCCGACATTGGGTTGCTCTGCAGAATGTAACGCTGCAAAATAGCATAAGCTCCGCCGCATAGCGTCGCAATAAGTGCATATACAATTATCGTATGAGGAGTAAAATGATTCTCGCCCATCCAGGCAGTCGCAAAAGGAATCAGCGACAACCAGAACAGCAAATGAATATTTGCCAGCAGAATACTAGAGTTTACCTTCTTCACCGCTTGCAGCAAATGATGGTGGTTACCCCAGTAAATGCCCACGAATAAAAAAGAAATGACATAGCTGATGAACACTGGTAACAGGTGTTCCAGATCTTCCCATTTATCGCTCTCCGGCACTTTCAGTTCTAACACCATAATGGTGATGATGATTGCCAGCACACCATCGCTGAAAGCTTCCAGTCTTGTCTTGGTCATACGCTAAAACTTGGCTTGCAAAATAGAAACAAAATAAGAATGTATATATAGCTAAAAAGAAAGACACAACCGCTATATGATACTTGCCCTCTTTTACGTTACTATTGCATCATCAATCATTAGTAACTACTTCTTGTGAGGCGAGCCTGCATTGCTGTTTTATCAGTTCTCATGTCCGTTGTGTGTGCAAGCGCGCAATCCTATACCGGCTATGATGTTTCTTCTTATACCGGTGTTTACGGAACACTGTTTAATCCTGCTAATATTTTAGATCACCGCTTTCGTGCCGATGTAAATTTGATGGGCTTTTCCACCGGCATTCAGAACAATATACTCAGCATAGATGCGGGCGATAAAGAGAATTATACACGCGTCCCTTACCCGATAAAAAAAGATGGCCGTGCCGGAACACTCACCGATATTCTCGGCCCGGGTTTTATGCTGCGGCTCAACGATAAAAACGCCATTGCCGTTACTTCGCGTTTCCGTTTTCAGGCGAATGCCGACCGGCTCGACCACAATATGCTCAACATTGCTTTGCAGGACGATCCTACTCAGTTTGACCAAACAACGGTGAACTTTAAGGGCGGTGCTATTCAGGCACATGCCTGGAATGAGCTTGCCTTTACTTATAGCCGCCAGATTGGTGTGCGCGATTTTGGCGTTTGGAAGGCTGCGGTTTCTTTAAAGTTATTAGGCGGGCAAGGCGGCGCTTATCTCACTGCCAACCACCTTTCTTTTACTTATGACGACTCTATCAAAGCTGATGTTACACAGCTACTACAGTACGGCGGCGCAGTTAATTCCGATGGTAATATCAACGTCAATTATGCCGATTTTATGGATGACTGGGATGACAACTACAAGTACAATTTTTTTCGCCAACCCGGTATCGGGGCAGATATTGGCATAACCTACGAATACCGCGATATCATGCAAGTGTATGAGACTGCTTACAACGAAGAAACTAACAACTACAAGTGGAAAGCCGGCGCTTCCATCAGCGATATTGGCAGCATCCGCTATCGTTCCTCGCCCAACTCTTACAACACGCATCTCACCGGTCAGCAATACATTTTCGAAGACCTTCGCCCGCCCGACGACAGCACTACCATCGTAAGCATCGCCAACTTTTATAAAGGTAAATTTCCAGGTCGCCCGTCTGATACCCACTTTACCATGGACTTGCCCACCACGCTGCATCTTACGTTCGATTACAGCATTAATCCCTGGTTCTCTGCGGCGGCGCACTTGTCTGTTCCTATCATCACTTCGCAGCCTTCTTATTACATCGGTACGCATACACTCACACAACTTTCCGTTACACCCCGCGCCGAGCTTTCCTGGGCAGGATTTTATTTGCCGCTCACTTATCAGTTTGCCGGCGGCTTTCAAAGCGGCATGGCGTTCCGTATCGGTCCGCTCACCATCGGTTCTGCCTCGCTCATCAACCTCGGCCTTCTTCGTAAAGGGCGCAGCGCAGATGCCTATTTTATTCTCCGTGTTCCCCTGTTCAAACAACGTCCTTACGAAGCCGAAGAAGAGTCTCAGCAAATTAAATTTAACAAACGCCAGAAGAAAACTTTGCAATGCCCGGGGTAAGATGATGAGTTGTGAGTGGTGAATAGTGAGTACAAATACAAAGAACAGCCATGATGGGACAGAAGACGGCAACTCCGATTAGGCATCGTTGCGTCGCACTCTTCTACGCTTTGAAAACAATTGAGCTTTTATTAAAGCGGATATTTTTCTGCCACAGCAGCACAAAGTTTTATAACGCAGTCAGGGTTGCAACCCTAACAGCGTTCTGTTTTATAGAGTGCGAAGCAGTCCACAAAAAGGATGGTTTGTAATAATGGATGCAATAACCACATCAACTATTTACTTCGATAGATCCATCTCTCACAAATCCTAAGCATCCTACTCATCTCAGTTCAGACAATCCTAAATATCCGTGCACGCAGTCCGTGTCATCCGTGTTCCATCACCCTCTCCCCAAATCCCCGTTAAATCACCTAAGTCTGACACTGTGATGATACAGGTGGAAAGGAAACACGGCGATGCCATCGTACCTTTGCAACCGAAATTTTAGAACAAGACCATGATTGATACAATCGCAGAGATAACGGCAAAACAAAAGTTCGCCGTCACCCTTACCGCAAAAGATTTTACTACCGATCAGGAAGTGCGTTGGTGCCCCGGCTGCGGCGATTATTCTATTCTTGCCCAGGTGCAAAAAGTGATGCCTACACTCGGCATTCCTAAAGAAGATATTGTAATTATCAGCGGCATCGGCTGCAGCAGCCGTTTTCCTTATTATATGAACACCTATGGCATGCATTCTATTCATGGTCGTGCCACCGCTATTGCCAGCGGTTTAAAAGCCACACGTCCCGAATTGAGTGTGTGGATTGTAACCGGCGATGGTGACGCGCTCAGCATCGGTGGCAATCATACTATCCACCTGCTGCGCCGCAATTTCGATGTGAACATTCTCTTGTTCAACAACCAGATTTATGGTTTGACGAAAGGACAGTATTCGCCTACATCTGAAGAAAATAAAATTACCAAAAGCACGCCCTACGGAAGCATAGATCATCCCTTTAATCCACTTGCATTGGCAATGGGTGCAGATGCCTCTTTTATTGCCCGCAGCATAGACAGAGACCCGAAACATTTGCAGGCAATGTTGTTGCGCAGCCAGGCTCATAAAGGCGCATCTTTTTTAGAAATCTACCAGAACTGCAACATCTTTAACGACGGCGCTTTTGAAATCTTTACAGAGAAAGCCACCAAGCCCGAAGAAGCCCTGTTTTTAGAAAGAGGCAAACCTTTGCTGTTTGGCGCTTCTATGCAGAAAGGGATAAAACTGGATGGCATCAAACCGGTTGTCGTCACATTGGGTGAAGAAGCTTCCGAAGATGATTTATGGATACATGACGAGAACGATTTTTACAAAGCCCAGCTTCTCATCCGCATGTTCGATGATCCGAGGATCGAAGGACATTTTCCCCGCCCGTTCGGCGTGTTTTACGAAGCTGACAGAGCTTGTTACGAAGATGTAATGCGGCTTCAGATTGAAGAAACCATTGCTACCAAAGGCGCCGGTGATCTGGATAAATTATTACGAGGTAAAGAAGTGTGGGAAATTGCTTAGGGAAGAAACAAGAAATAAGAATCAAGAGACAAGTATATAAGATAAATGACGTTCTTGTATCTTGATTCTTGTTCCTTTACACCGCCAGCTCCTTCTCCGCAGCTGCATATATTTTTTTCTGTTTCCAGTTGTACCATTTTATCGGCATGGTCTTCTTCATCAACGTATCTATGTTGCGCATGCCTACTACATTCCAAGCACCTTTTAATTTGCCTGCCATGGTGTTGTCAAAGGCACGAAGGCTCATAGCAAAACCACTTTCCAAATATTCCATGTGGTGCCAGTAACCGCTGGGCATGAATAAAGTATCGCCATGCTCTAAAGTAACGTCAAAGCCTTTGGCAAGATCTACAGCCGGAAATTTTTGCAAATCAATTTTACTTTTACTGCTGTCATAATAGTTGCTGAAATCGGCTAAGCTCAGCACTTCGAAAGGCTTTCGGTAGAGTTTATATTTTTCTTTATTCGGAAACAGCAACACCCGCTTTTTACCCATAAATTGGGTATGCACCAGATTAGGGAAATCAATATCGAAATGCATATGTGTAATGGAGCCTTGCCCGCCAGCGAACATAGAGGGAAGACTCTTTAAAAAGCCTTTCACATACAGTTCCGGCCACACAAAATCCTGCTTCAATTGTGGCGCATGACTAAAAATGTTGAAAAAGAAAATGCGCCATTCTGCAGGGCCTTTTCTTATCATGTCTATATATTCACCAAAGGTGGTATAACCATCAGCTTTATTGATGGGTGTATAGGCATCACTTTTAATATTGTTATAGATAGGTATTTTCTTATCGCCGGCAACTTCTTTCAGGTAATCCCAGGTCCATTTGTTGTAAGCCGGCCATTGTTTCGACAGGTTACGAATTACAACCGGAACCTTTGGCTCATAGTATTTTTTCTTAAAATCTTCAGGTGTTATATCGTTCACCACATCTACCGGCTGCAGTTGCATTTGGATATATTTTTGCGCAAATTTAAAATGAACTTGCTGTTAAGAGATAACAAAATCAGTTCTTAATATCGCGCAGCAATTATTCATCACAAAGAAAAAGCAGCATATGTTACTACATATTCATCCTGATAATCCTAATCCCCGCAATATTAAAACGGTAGTAGAATGTTTGCAGGATGGTGGCATCGTTATTTACCCTACCGATACCATCTATGGTTTGGGTTGCAACATCTTTCAGCAAAAAGCCATCACCCGCATTGCGCAAATAAAAGGTGTAGATCCCGCCAAAGCGCAGTTGAGTTTTGTGTGCTACGACCTGAGCGATTTGAGCAAATACACACGCAGTATCTCAACCCCGTTATACCGGTTGTTGAAAAACTATTTGCCGGGTCCTTACACATTCATTCTGCCCGCCAGCAAAGAAGTGCCGAAGATTTTGCAAAGTAAGAAAAGCACCATTGGTCTGCGTGTGCCCGACAACAATATTGCCCGAACCATTGTGCAGCAATTAGGCTCACCCATCTTATCGGCATCACTGCCCGGCGAGATGGTGGAAGAATATACCGACCCCGAACTGATATATGAAAACTTTAAAAACCGAGTGGATATTATTATTGACGGCGGTACCGGGGGTATGGTTCCTTCTACCATTGTAGATTGTACAAGCGATGATTATGTAGTAACCCGCCAGGGCGCTGGTGAATGGAACGAAACGGAAGCATAATGATGTAATAAATAAGATTGAATATTTAATAGTAGCTCGAAGTTTGTCTCAATAGTAAATATTATCTCTTAAATATTAAATCTTGAAGCTTCTCCGGTGATGTTCGCAGAGCCCGTGGTCTTCAATCGCATTCCGGTGTTGCTGTGTGCCATAGCCTTTGTTTTGTTTCCATTGATAATGTGGGTATTGTTCATGTAATGCCGTCATATAATCATCGCGGTACGTTTTAGCTAAAATGGAAGCGGCAGCTATGCTGGCATACAGGCTGTCGCCCTTTACAATACATTGGTGTGGCACAAAAGGATAAGGCATGAAACGGTTGCCATCGATCAGTAACAATTCAGGCTTTACTTTCAAACCATCTAACGCCAGATGCATGGCTTTGAAAGAAGCTTTGAGAATATTGATTTGGTCTATTTCAGTACAGCTTACACTGGCAACGCCATAAGCGATCGCTTCTCTTTCTATCACCGGTCTTAACTGGTTGCGCTGTGCAGCCGATAACTGTTTGCTATCATTCAGCAAAGGATGAAAAAATGTTTTGGGTAAAATGACAGCCGCCGCAAACACAGGTCCCGCATAGCATCCGCGCCCGGCTTCATCGCAACCGGCTTCTATCAAAGTTTCGTTGTAGAATGCGTTGAGCAAGGTTATTTCTTTATACAAACATAAAGTCTTTCTACAGCACAACAGGCACAGGGCGTATGGTCTATTTTTGCATTTCTTTTCAATCGCATTCATGCAAGATTATAAAGGTTATTACCGCTTCACACAACTGTTACTCCTCTTTGTTTTTTTGGTCATTCTCGCGGGCAGCATTGTACGTGCCACCGGCAGTGGCATGGGCTGTCCCGATTGGCCTACCTGCTTTGGCAATGCCATTCCTCCAACAGAAGAGTACCAGGTGCATTTTCAGGCGAATCATGCTTACAAACGAGGTCAGTTTATTATTTATAAAGACAGCCTGAAATATGCTAAACAATCATTCACGAGCAGCCATGTTTACCAGGTAAGCGATTGGCAGCAATACGAGAAAAACAACTATGCAAAATTCAACGTGGCGCAAACCTGGATTGAATACATTAACCGTTTGGTAACGGGCTTGCTGGGCTTTGTTATTATCGCGCATATTGCCTGGAGTTTCCGTTTGTTCTGGCGAAAACAGCGAAGCATTGTGTGGTGGAGTTTATCGTTGCTTTTGCTTACCGGCTTTGAAGCGTGGTTGGGTAAACTGGTAGTAGATACCAATCTAGCTGTAGTGAAGATCACCTTGCACATGCTCTTTGCCTTGCTCATCGGGTTTGTAGCGGTTATTATTCTTCATAAATTAAATAGAGGAAACCAAGTGGCAAATCGGTCGCTGAAATGGGTGAGCACCATCACCTTCTTCCTTGTTTTGATACAAATAGTTTTAGGAACCGATGTGCGAGAACAGATAGATGAAATCTCCACCGTCATGAGCTTTGCCGGCAGAGAAACGTGGATTGGCTATCTCAATAATGTGTTTGATGTGCACCGAAACAGCGCATGGCTGGCGGCATTGTTATGTATTGTTTTGTTCTGGCAATCGTTGTCCTACCAGGTGTTGCGGCGGGTATCTTTTTTTATCCTGTTGTCCGTGCTATCTACCGTAGCAGTTGGCTTGATTTTATACAACATGAATCTTCCACAGGCCGCACAGCCCTTGCATTTGCTGCTGTCGAGCCTGCTGCTTACGGCTTTATTCGCACACCGGCTGAAGCTGAAATAGGTGAGAAGTGAGATTAACGAATATACTTAACATCGTACATCCAACATCTTACATCGTACATTACACATACAGCACCTGGCAGTCGTTGCAAAAAAAGCTTTGCCTTTCTAATTGCCCGGTGTATTCTTTATGAAATTTGATGTTATCGCGCGGGCAGATTTTCTGGCGATGCGCTTCCCAATGTTTACTCAACGTGTTTTCCTTCTTCCATTCGTAAAACTGCCAGCAATACAAGAGGGATTCTTTAATCATTGCATCCCATAGTTTGGCAGGTATTGCGCCCACTTTGCTTTCCGGGTGAACTTTTTTTCTAAACAGCACCTCATTCTTAATAATGTTCCCCAAACCCGAAAAAATGGTTTGATCCAACAGCGCATCACAAACCAAAGTATCGGGCATCTTTTTTAGTTTCTGTTTGGCGGCTTTTGTGCTCCATTGGTCATTCATCAGGTCAGCACTCCAATCGTACACTTCATCTAAGGGTTCTTCAATGAAGCGCATTGCGCAGCTATAAAAATTCAGTTCTTCGTTATTGAAATAAAGTCTCAGCTTCGGTATCTTCTCCGGTGGTTTGCGGCGGTTAATAAAGAAATCGCCAAACATTAAAAAGTGGGTTCGCAATGTAAAGTTGTCAAAGCGGATTAAAAAGTGTTTGCCCCATGTTTTTATCTCCCGAATCGTTTTGCCTTCCATGCGGTTTGCCTCCAGCTTTGTTGTATTCTCAACACCGATCACTTTTTTACCCACAAAACTTTGGCTTTGTTCTTTCCATAATACCAGCAACGGACCTTCAGGCATATATTTTTTGCAAATGAAATTCAAAAGATGAGCCAAGCAAAGAGCGCAGCAAGTATTCGCTGCATCGCTTACTTTTATTCTATGAAAACACTTGTCGTTACGCTCTTCCTTTTCCTTATTTATACAAGTTATAGTTGCGCTCATAACCCTTATGCAGCTACAAACAAAATATATAAGCAACAAGCAAAAACATTTGCCAAAACCATTCGTCAACTGCCCACAAACGACAGTATAGATTCTATTTCTCCATCACCTTATTTTGTGGGTACTACCAACTTCAATTTACGCAAACCCAATTTTGTCATTATCCATCATACGGCGCAGGATTCAACGGCCCAAACATTGAAGACATTTACCCTGCCTCGCACGCAGGTAAGCGCACATTATGTAATTGGTAAAGATGGGAGTGTCTATCATTTACTCAACGATTATATGCGCGCCTGGCATGGTGGCATTGCCCGTTGGGGCAGTGTTACCGATATAAACTCTATATCCGTTGGCATCGAGCTTGACAATAATGGCTTTGAGCCTTTTACCGAACCGCAGATTCAAAGCCTGCTTCATGTGCTTACTACGCTGAAAAAGCAGTATAATATCCCTGCTGCCAACTTTATTGGTCATGGTGACATCGCACCAACGAGAAAGAACGATCCTAATCCTTTCTTTCCCTGGCAAACGCTGGCGCAACGCGGGTTTGGTTATTGGTATGATGACACCACGAATGTGGCTGTTCCTGAATCATTCAATGGAGTACAGGCTTTGCGTATCATTGGTTACGATGTGAAAGACAGCCTTGCTGCCATCCAGGCTTTTCACCGCCATTGGGAGGGCGACAGCCTGCGTGTGTTAAGCGATGCCGACAAGAAGGTTTTGTATATGGTGGAGAAAAAATTTATGTAGAAGAAAGGCGGGGCTTAGCGAAACAAAATTGTCTTTTTAAAATATTCAGGCATGTGTTGTAGTGTAATAGTGTCCATTCCTTCTTTCGCAGATGATTGCGCGAAAAGGGGCCAGTTGTGATGCGGTGGAATAAAACAGGTATCCTTCCTGCAATGCCTTATGATGGCATATCGTTCATACGTTTCTTTATCATACCGTATCGTTGTACCATCTGCCAAGTCTTTGGTTATAGCTACAAAATTTCGGTCTGTAAATGCGCAGACAACAAAAGCAACAAGCAACAGGACTTTTATCCGGCCTTCTTTCAAGTAATTTGTTATCGCTTTCGCTTTTTCGCTACGTTGAAATAAATAGCTGCCTATGTAAAAGCAGAAAAAAAAGAATAGGAAGAAATACAAAGTGGTAACCCTGGGAAAAGGTATGGATGATTCAAAAAGGTGTAATGGTGCGTAGATGCACAGGCTACATAAGACAAACAGTAGGCACACGAATAAAAAGCTTTTTCTTTTCACTGCAGGCATTGCCTGCAATGTGTTCCTTTTTGTAAGAAAAAAGAATAATGCAATTGCAATTAAATTTAATGAAGTGGTAAACCACAGTGCAGCATAATATCCTGCTGACCGGACCGAATAAAACATGGCTTCCCAAACAGAGGGATGATAGAGCAAACTGTTCTTTTCAACCCTAATCTTGTCTCCGCTGCTTAGCAGTAGTACAAACGCAACAGCCAGCGTGATGATGCCACACACGATAATCATATTCTTTTGATGCGAGTATACAATGGATATGTAAAATAGAGTAAGCAGTGCAAGCACATAAACCGGAATTATCATTTCAACCGTTCCTGGCAAGAGAAGGCAAGAGGTAACCACAATCAATTTCATCGCTAAAGAAGGGCGGTGCCTGTCTCTTACCAATGCCCCGATATTCACTGCAAAAAGGCAGACAGCTACCTGGTAGCAAACGGCAGACGACATCCAATACAAACCCTCGTACAACGAACGCATGTTGCTGATATGAAGTACCACGAAAACGAAAGAAAAGGCAGCCGCTTCCCGGCGCGCAGTGGTAGCAAACAGCGAACGGTATAAGAAAAAGAAGGAAGAGATAAGAAGCAGGATAACAACAACCGGGAACACTTTAAATATCCATACATTACCTTCCGGCAATGTGGTTAGAAAGCTCATAATAACAGTTGCTGTATATCGTGCTGAAACGGTATGGTAGAAGTAGCTTACGGCACCAGCCCGTCCATAAGACATTACGGTTGCAGCATTCCAAAAATCATCTATGGTAGGGTGATTATAAAAAGAAGTTATAAGAAAAGGTAATAGCCACAGAAAGCAGAGTGAGATAAATAGCTTCATTCCTGTTGATTGGTTCCGGCTAAGAGTGAAGGATTCTGCTTGCTTTGTTGTTTTAGATTTATTAGCCTGTATTGTAGACGCTGACAGAGTCCAAATCCTGTCAGCGTTAGTAGAAAATCTATTGCATCATCGCCAGCAATTCTTCCACATATTTGCGGTCATTGCTCAGGCGGGGTATCTTGTGTTGCCCGCCCAGCTTGCCTTTGCTCTTCAGCCATTGTCCAAAAATGTGTTGGGGAAGGCTGTGCACTACCGGCATACGAAGGGCGATGTCTTTATGTCGCTTCGCTTCGTAATCGCTGTTAATACTCTTTAGAGCACAGTCCAGTTCATAAGCAAACTGTTGCGTATGGGAAGGCGCTTTGTCAAACTCAATCAGCCATTCATGTGCGCCATTGCTGTTGTTCGTAAAGTAAAGCGGCGCGGCGGTATAATCCGTCACTACAGCGCCTGTCCGCTCACAGGCAACAGCAATAGCCTTGTCAGCATTCTCCACAATCACTTCTTCGCCAAACGCATTCATAAAGTGGCGGATGCGGCCACTCACTTTAATGCGGAACGGGTAAAGCGAGGTAAACTGTATCGTATCGCCCAGCAGGTATCGCCACAAGCCACCATTGGTGGAAATAACGGGTGCATAGTTGGTGTTTAGTTCCACTTTATCCAGCCCGATGGTGCGCGGGTTCTTTTTGCCATATTCCTCCACCCGCATAAACTCGTAGAAGATGCCGTGCTGCAAAAATAGCGTCATGCCCTCATCATACGGGCTGCATTGCGCAGCAAAAAAACCTTCGCTTGCATTATAGGTTTCCACGTAGTGAACGCCTTTACCCATCAGGTTTTCAAATTGTTCCCGGTAGGGCACAAACGATACGCCTCCGTGCATATATAGTTCCAGGTTGGGCCACACCTGCTTTAGCGTAGCCGCGCCGGTTATTTCCAGAATGCGTTTAATCAGGATGAGCGTCCATGTAGGCACACCTGAAATAGAAGTAACATTCTCTGCAATGGTATTTTGCGCCAGCGCTTCAATCTTGTTTTCCCATTCGTCCATCAGGGCGATGGAGAGCTCGGGCGTGCGCAGCCATTGTCCCCAAAAGGGAGTGTTCTGCAGCAGAACGGCGCTCAGGTCGCCGCACCATATTTCTTCGTGCAACTGGCTCACCTGGTGGCTGCCGCCGATGATGAGACCTTTGCCTGTAAGCAGATCGCTGTCAGGATGTTGATTGTAATAAGCGGCTACTACATCTTTCGCTGCATTGTAATGGCAGTCTTCAATGCTTTCGTCTGTTACGGGTATAAACTTGCTTTTATCGCTGGTGGTGCCGCTGCTTTTGGCAAACCATTTCACTGGCGTATTCCACAACATATTTTCTTCGCCCTGCATCAGGCGCGCCACGTAACTTTTAATATCATCGTACTCGCTGATGGGTACATTGTTTTTAAAGGTACGGATGTTGAAAATGTCCTGAAACTTATACTTGCGTCCAAAGCAGGTGTATTGACCATGCGTAATCAGTTCCTGCAGTGTTTGCCGCTGTGCCGCAATAGGATCGTTCATCCAGTCTTCCATGCGGTTGTAGCGCAGGCGGGCAAGGCGCGAGATAGCAGGACTAATCAGTTTCATAGTGGCAGCAAATTAGAAAATGATGTGTAAATATGAAGAAAAGATTTGAGATTTAATGCCTTCTTCGCGTTAAATAGCGAGCTTTCTTCTTTACTGATAAATGAGTTAACCAAAAGCAGGCTCCATTTTGTGTCAGCTCATTGTTCCTGCTACTATTCTGCCAAAGCGGTACCGTTGTTTGCTCATGGCTGATGTATGGACGGGGTTAACACCGATTAACCCCAAAAAATCACTTCAGTTTCTTCACCTGTTCGTTGTAATATTTCGTTTCTTGGATAACCGAAGCCAGATTACCCTGCGGCTCAATTGAGTCGCGTTCTATGTAGATATGACCGGTAAAGTTTTGCTTTTTCAACTCCGCAAAAATGGCAGAAAAATCAACCACGCCGGTGCCTGCAACCACATCTTTTAAAGCGATATTGTTATAGGCAGCAATGTCTTTAAAATGAACTCCGATGATGTGACCGCTTAATTTTTTTACCGCATCAAGCGGGTTTATTCCGCTCTTGGGGAAATGACCCAGATCGGCACAAGCATAAAAATGGGGATGGTTTTTTATTGCGAGCAAAGTGGTATCGGGGTTCCAATAATGGCTGAAGCCCGGCCAATGTTCATGTATAGCCACATTAATGTGGTAAACACCGGCAAGGCTGTCAATGGGGTCCCACATATTTAAGGGCGGCTCAGTGGTTATATAGTCAGTGCCAAATTGTTTTGCAATCTCAAATTGCTTTATCCAGGAAGCCAGTGTAGAATCGCCCACTACATACAAAGATTCCACTTTCAAGCCTTTTTGGGCAATCATCGCTTTCAGCTTTTTAATACCATCAGGCGATAATTGGCCGATTGTCGAATCTTTAAAAGCCCTGCCTGCGCGGGTAAATGTGTTGGGCTCAATATAAATAAGTTTCGCATTGTCAACCCTGTCGAGCGCTTGGGGAAAGTCCACATCATGAAACGTCCATAAGGCAACGCCAAATTTCCAATCGGACGATGGGTTTTGTGCCGTTGACGAATCCCGGTTATTGGTTGTTGTCGAGCTGTTTTGGCAGGCAGCCAATAAGGCAACGGCTAACAGTAAAGCGCTCCATTTTTTCATTGTATAAAATTATGGATTGGCAGTAAATTGTAGAAATAAGATATCCGTTTTCTGGTTACGGTCAATGACACACTTTCCGGTTCCAGTACCGTCTCTTAACGAAGACAGTGCGGTGTAGAAGAGAAAGTCACACTCGCTCTATGTAGTCTCCCAACTACAACACCCCGTCAGCAAATCTCCCGATTTGCAAATAATCACAACTTTCCAAAAAAAAGCCCGCAAAAAATAGCAGTAGGTTACACCTAAGGCGCGCTGCCCGGCAAAACGCGCGGAGCGATTGGCTTTGCCACCACTTTTTTCCTTCCAAAGACATGTCAGCAACGCTTTAAGATAGCACATAACCATTCAACGTTTGCAGATTGGTAAAGGCAGCACCCATAGTATTATTGAAATAAGCGAACACCGTTTTTCCTTCACCCATCCAAGTCTTTATTGATTCGGCATACCTTTTTAAAACCTCATCAGAATAATCGCCGCGGTATCGTGGTTGGGGACCATGAAAACGTAAATAAACAAAATCGCCGATGACCTCATGTAAAGGCGTAGCCGATGCAGGTATATCCTGAATAACCAGGCCTGCATTAAACTCCCGGAGCAGTTCATACACCTCGCGTTCGTACCACGATGAATTTCTGAATTCTAAAGCTATTCTCCATTGGGTATTCTGTGTGGCTTCGCCAAGGGCTTCTAACAATTGTTGCAACCCGTTCAGCTTTTCAATGTTTAATGATGGCGGGAACTGCGCCAGCAAACAGCCTTTTTTATTTTCGATATGATTTACCGTCTTAATAAAATCATCCACATCTTTTGCCTTAAAGCTTAACCCTTTTACATGTGTTATTGTTTTTGAAACCTTACACGTAAAGCGAAAATGATCCGGCACACTTTCGCTCCAGTTAACGACTGTGGAACTTCGGGGCAATTTGTAAAAAATACTGTTTACTTCAACACTATTAAATAAAGATGCATAATAGTGCAGCCGGCTCTTGTCTTGAAATTCGGAAGGAAAGTCAGCTTTAGGTACAGGAAGTGTCACGCCGCTGATGCCTGAGTAAAAGGGTGTGTCGGTTGCCTGCATGATAGCAAATATAGATGTTGTACCTTCTGAATGGGGACGTGCATCTTACGCGAGTTATACTTGTCAGTTATTAAAAAGATTCCTACCAAGAGGCGGGAATCTTTATAAAAATAAGCCTGCGCAAAACCATCATCCCTTATCAAAAGCGGCTTTAAACGCCGGTGCAAAATCTTCTACTGTGGCACCGCTAAGGGATGGATCCTGTTCCTCAAAATCGGCACTCATCTCACCCGAACGCATGGAGGCTCCCATTTCCGTATATTGTTTTGCGACTTCGTCTGACAAGCCAGCTCCTTTCATGCCCCTGATATTCTGCTCATCGCTGAAAATTACCCATTTCAAATCCTCTTTTTCAATCGCCTTCCCGATAACAGAAGCAATCTCCGCACCCGTTCTTTTATCGCCCGCCAGGTACCGAACCGATTTCCCGGAGAAGTTCAGCCCCAATAATTCTTCCGCTGCGGCTTTAGCTATATCCTGCGGATGTATCAAAGGAAAGGGAAGCTCGCCGAAATTGGCACCCATAATGCCCGCGCCTTTTATCAAACCGATTTGGGCAAACAGGTTCGGATAAAAATAAGCCGGGCGCAGGTGCTTAATGTTTACGCCCTCCAGCGCATTCAAGGCTTCTTCCACGCGGTGCAAACCCGATACGGGCCCGCAGCCATCGGGCAAGTGCGCGCCAATGCTGCTCAGGTTCACCACGTACTTGATGCCCGCATCTTTAACAGCTGTTACGTAGTTGTCACCAATGCCCGCAACCCAGCCCTTCCAATCTTCAGCATCCCATTTCGGCGGCACCATCGTGTATACGGCATCGTTATCCTTGAAGGTTTCATTCAGAAACTTTCTGTCTTCCACGGTGCCTACGGCGGGCTTGGCACCCATCGCTTTAATGGCATCTTCATGTTTATAATTTGACGTGACGATGGTGACTTGGTGCCCTTCTTTCAGCAGGGCTTCTGCCAGCGGCTTACTGATGTTGCCGAGCGAGCCAGTAATTACATATTTCATAGTTGACTTCTTGTGTTGTGTTGTTTTATGATGTGGCTATCCCACAAATGCACTCCAAATATAATCCCACTTTCTCCGTTTTGTTTTTCCCCTTTGCAAGAGATGGCATTGTTTGTTAACTATTGAAGGGAAATTGCAGACTTCGGCATGGGAGCAGCGTATTGTAAAATTTAGTGAGATTGGAAGTGCAGGAACCTGCAGAGAAACTAGAGTTATTGCTTCATTCACGCATCAGCCTCTTTTGGGTAGTGTCTCACTTTGAAATCATTTCCGCAGATTAAGCGGATATACGCAGAGTGTTTGTATTGATCTGCGACGATTTGCGCTATCAATGGGCTACCTTTTTTTAACGGAGACACTATTCTCTTTCCAGAACCCGCTTTCTAAGTAGCTTTTCCTTTATTGTCCCAATGGTCTTTTATTATTTTACCCTCTTTATCATACGCAAGCCGTCTTGCAAAACGCTCACCCCGAACCAGACCGTCCTCTGAACGTTTGCCAATGAAAAGCAATACCGCGTTCCCCTTTTCGTTTGTTTTAAAGGCAATGTCTTTCTCTTTGAAACGCTGGTATATGGTGGCAGAAGGCTCATACACGCCGCTCAACTTCTTTATCAGATCTTCACTCAAACTCATCCCAAACAATCATCGAAAACTATGCCTCCTGACACCCGACGGATGAAAAGCAGATGGTAGGGTACAGCCGTTGAAACGCCAGGATTGTATGAACCATGCACAAAAGCCGTTGTTGAAGACATACGGTGAAGGAAGTAAACACCGTCTTTAACTATGATTTCTTTCTGAACGGGCATTAGGGAAAATACTACTTTTTGCAACAGGTTCAGGTTGTAATACCGCATTGTCCCGGGGCGGAGCCATTGCTAAAAAGAAAAAATACATAAATGCACAAGGGTGGGTTATAAAAAAAGGGTAAAGAATTATTTTTATTAAGTAATTCTTTACCCTTTTAGGGTTGATAAAACGCCTATTTGCCTGCCATCATTTGTTTACTGTCTTTTGTTCTGCCATTCACTGATAGCACATATTGGTAGCTCCCAGCCGGTAGTTCCTCCGCGCGCAAGGTAAGGCTGCCTTTACCACTGCCCAGCAGGGCTATAAATTTCAGAAGTGTTCCATTCAAACCATAAATAGTAATGGCCAACCCGGCTCATGTTTGCAGGTAACGAATAAGCAATGGTAGTGCTGCCGGAGAAAAGGTTGGGAACATTTTGCGCCAGTGTAGCCGTTGCATTCAACTCAATGGTTTGCGCCTGAAAAGAAGACGAAGTTTTAGAGGTAGTATTGTTGCCGGCAGAAGGCAACACAATAGCTTTCAGCCTGTCCAGCCTGGCTTTTAAATCGTTATTCTGCTGTTTCAGCGAATCGTGCTTTGAGCTTCTGCCAAGCTTCAGCATGGTCGCAGTGACGGTGTTTTATATCCTTAACACTTCTTCGCAACATCTATAGTATTCCCCACTAATCACCTCGAAAAACGTGCGCAGATCGGAGACTTGCTTTATCCCTGCTTTCAGATGCCCTTTGGAACATCTGGAAGAACAAGTCACTTTCAATAGAATTATTATATTTATGCTTTCTTAATCAAAATTCCAACTTGTATGCAATTCATTACCCGTCTATTTCTTGCTGTTTCTTTTCTTATGGCTTTTTTTAGCAGTTGTACCAAAGAAGCGACTGTTACTGCTGAGCCTGGCGCGGCTGATAAAACAACAGCCGCCACGCTTACCTCTTTAGCTGGCGACACCACCACACTCTCGCTGCAGCCAGGCCCGAATGACGGGCAGGATGCCTACGTGAACACTTTAAAAGGAACGCCTTCCTACAGTCAGGCTAACTACAATTTCCTTCCCGAAATCGGTGTTTCTGCCTGGACCATACAAGGCGCCCCGCTGAAGGAGCGCACCTACATCAATTTTACAGGGCTTCGCGCGCTGCCAAGGAGCGCTAAGATAGTCTCCGCTACTCTGTACCTGTATGGGCTGGATCCCAACACATCGGCTTCCAAACCGCAGGGAAATTCGCTCTATCCCGGCTCGCCTTACAGTCGGTATAAAAACAATGGCAGCATCGTATCCCTGGTATCCGGCGGTGCGTGGAGCGAAGACTCCATTACGTGGATTAACAAACCCGACTACCAGCTATCGCGCAGGGATGCTCTTATTCCTTCCTCCACCTCGCAGTGGAACTACGATGTGGCGGTAAATGTGAAAGGGCTGGTGCAGGTTATGGCAAACCAACAAACCTTCAATGGCTTTTGCATACACCTGCAGAATGAAGAGATTTACCGGTGTGTGGCGTTTGCTTCTTCGGAAGCCACCGATGCAGCCAAGCGTCCCAAGATTGTGGTGACGTATACGAAGTAGAAGCAGGTTGTTCTTTGATTTTTATATGAGCCCCGCATAATGTGTGTGGGGCTTTTTTGTGAGTGCGGGCGTGAGTTGCCACTCTAAAAGCGTGGTGACATCGGAAACATTTGATCAGGCTTGTGTGTGATGCTTCGGTGGGGTGATATGCGAGGACTTTTATTGCGGGTTTGATTAGGAGAAGTATTTTATCCTGGCTCCCGCGCTGTAGTAACATCTTGAAGAACGAGGTATTCTGCCACCTGGCGGAACAGGTGTAACCCTTTCTCTGGCCCAACAGTTGCTTAAAGGTGAGCTCCGTACTGGCTTTGGTAACCTGGTTGCCTGTCGTTCCATATCTTACGATCAAATGTAAAAGGGGAGCGGATAAGGTTTCGATAGCTGGCGTAAGGGGAAAAACGTTCTTTTATTTCACAAAACAAACCGGATGATTGTTACTTACAAAGAAGAAGGCTGGCATATAGTGACCCAGCGGGCACATGGCATAGTAGCCGCCCAGTTAGCCATGGAGTGGCGACGCAAAGACAGACCGCGGCGATGGACAGAAACCGTGCTGGCGATTGCAGAACACGACGATGCTGAAGTAGAGCTTGACGATAACAACTTACTCACACCAACGGGCGGACCCATCAACTTCGATATGAAAACGTTTGATGCTGCACGTTGCGGCAAACTCTCCCTGCTTACACAAACCAAAAGCCGGTTCATTGCGCTGCTAACCTCTGTGCATACCGTTTTTTTATACGGAAAAGAAGCGGCGGAGAACAAAGAAGCTAAGGCTTTTATTGAAGAACAAAAGCGCCTGCAGGGAGTCTGGGCGAAAGAGTTGGGAATGGAGAAAGAGGAGTACCTGCGCCTGTACGATCTGCTGGAATGGTGCGATGCCTGTTCACTGCTCATTTGCCAGGAAAGACAGCAGCCCGAAAAACGAAAGATGGAAATAAGTGTGGGGCCGGACCAAAAAATGTATCATCTGGTTCAGGTTGATGATACCACATTAACGGTTGAACCCTGGCCGTTTGAAGCCAAAACATTTACGGTAAGCTTTGAATGGCGCCTGATAAAGCAACTGCAATTTTCTTCTTCGGCTCAGTTCAGGGAAGCCTTTGGTCAAGCGGAGGTAAACGAAACCACGTGGACGGTGCAAGCGCAAAAGGTAGCCCCAAAACGTAAAAAGGTAAACGTGTAGAAGATAACTCGTTTGTTAGCAATACCGGTTTTGTGAACTGCTGTGATGGGTAAGACGCTCGATTGCCTGATTCCATACCAGCAAAAAGAGGCTATCAGTCTTTCTGTTCGTTTTGTATATCTGTAATGATGTCATTTGCTTTTTTAATAGCGGCTGTATATCCTTGCGTGATGCTGTTTATCCATTGTATATCTACGCGCATCAACACTTTAAACTTAGGGTTGAGAAGCAACTCGCGGTCTGTTTTATCAATATTGCCGGTTGCATAATCCATCGTTTTGTTCATCTGCTGGTTATACACAGCTTCTGCAGCCTGAAGGCTCGGCAGCGTTTCCTGGTTATACTCTAAAATCTTCTTTTTTAGTTTCTTGTTTTCGATAAGACCCATTTTTCCGCTGGATTTAAATCCTTCATAATCGGCTCCGAAATTTTGCCTGATAATCTGGTTGGTATTTAGTAAGATGGTGGAATGTATGCGGTTCATACTGTCTATTTCCTCTCCGGTAATATTCTGCAGGTTTATAAATTCCCGGTTGGCAATTGCCAGTTGTTCTTGCGAAGCAGACAGACTTTCTATGTCTTTTTGCAGATCGTCTGCCAGGTCGGTCAGGAAGTCTTTTACCTGCGCCTGCTCGCTCCTGTGCTCGCTCCAGTTGTGAAGCCAGATAGAAATGGTGACTGCAAACACGATGATGAAGATTTCCAACAGAAAGTCTTTCAGCTTATGCCAGAAGGTGTGTTCTTTATCACCCCATACTTTATAAGCCTTCTTGGTATGCTTTATAATTTCCTGTTCTGCCATAGTTTGCTGTTTACGGTACTGACGTTGCAATTCGTTTTCAAAAATATAAACTACTGCCTAATTCAAGCTGGATTTGCTACAAAAATGGAAACAGGGTTTGAAGAACACCCACCGGGCGAAGTATGCCGCACGGTGGACGCGTCAATCGGTTTTGCAACTTCACCCTATCTATTCACAGGTGGGCGACGTTATTTTTATCCCTCGTTTTTCTTCTCTCCTATGTGTCCGTTCCGGGACATGGCGGAGAAGCAAAGTTGTTATTCCGTTCTCCTGGTAAAAGTTACCGGCGATAAGTGGAATGGGATGATTCAGAGAATCCTTTTATCTCCACTCCCGCGTTGCGCTCATATCTCGAAGAGCGTGGGATATGCATTGCTGACCAGCAAAAGGGTCAGGCAATGCGTTTGGTTTGTATGGCTTCTATCCATTCTTCATGCTGGCAGCGGTTGCATTTTTGGGGAGCCGACAGGCTTTCTACATTGCCACAATAGATGCAGGCATAATTGGCTTTGCGAGCAATTTCTTTTGCGGCTTTGTTTTGTTGCCTTGGCAGTACCGGCATACCGCATTTTACTTCTTCATCGGGATAAAAAAAGAAACTGACTTCTCCATTGCTTTCCAGTATGGCAATGCGTACCTGCCCTAAGTGCTCAATATTCTGTTGCCGCATTTCGGCAAGAAATTCATCTTTGGCAAAAGTGTGTTTGTTTTCATCGGAGAGTATAAACATGCCGTCTTCAATGATATACAGGGGATCGCCTTCGAGAAGACTTTCGATGCGCGGACTTTTGCTCATGAGCCAGGTAATGAGCCGGTAGACAAGAAGGATGGTAACTACCACCAATATGGATGGCACGATGGCGGCATCGGCAGTAAACATGGGATCGCCTACAGCAGAACCAAGACTGATAATAATGGCGATTTCGAATAAGGATAACTGACGGATTCCTTTTTTGCCCGACATGCGAAGAAAGGCAAGGGCAACGATGAACATGATTACCGTTCGCACTACAATTTCGCAGGCTAACTGCCAGCCGAAATCACCTAAAAATATCTCTTTGAATTGCATGGAAAAGGATGCTGCCAAGAATCCTGCCATTGGTACCCCGCCTGTATCGGCGCAGTGCAAGTTGCTTTATTGATGGGATAAGCTATGGTGAGTGAGCGTGGGGATTTTTTTTGTTTGGTTAGTTAAATCAAGCGGATGCCTGGATAAGATCAGCACAAGCGAGGCGCTTGCGATGGAAGGGGTTTGCAAACATCGCCCAGTCCTGTATATGGCATGCTTCGCTGAGTTGGTTTTGAATGCCTTCAAAAAATGGGTTCCTGTTTTTATTTACGATGCGGATTTTGGGGAAATGAGGTTTGTTTTATCTCCACCGGTTTTTCTTCCGGGCTAAACGCCAGCTTGCTGCCTATGCCGATGGATGCCACTATGAACCCGATGTATATTATTGGTTTCATTCTGCCTCCTCTTTTGAAACTGATATAACCGGTGATTGCCACGATGATGCCCAGGGCGATGAGCATGTAACCGAATGTTTGTTGTGAAATGTTTACTGCCATGAAAACTGATTTTAAGATGCGTAAAAATAAGCTGTGATAGTAACCAGCACAACAGATAGTTGCTTTTGGCTTCTTTTTACCTAATGAGTTGTGTTGAAAATGTAGTTGCAGACTTCGTTGAGTCCTCCGTGCGACATGCTTTGGTGAGTTGGGTTACCTTTTCCTCCGCACCTTCCTCGTTGAGAGACGGTGCTGAAACCTGAGGATGGCTGCCTGTGGAACATCTGACGGCGGCTTTTGTTTTGAAAAACAATGATGAGAGTTAGCCAGTAAGAGACTGGCTTTTATAAGAAATCCAGAGAGCCCTGCGGAACTCTCTGGATAGCGGGGGGTAGATTAATAAAAAAACCGCCCTTAAGGACGGTTCGCTTCGATTGCTTCATTTATAGTAAAAACAAAACCCTTATGCGGTTTGTGTACTCTGCATTTGCATCACTGCCGACTGCAGGATAATGCTAAGCTTCCGGATCTCGCCCCGTATGATTTTGATAGTCACCGTTTGTGTTTCGTAGCCCGGTGCTGCGATGGTCAGCTTCCAGTTGCCGGCTGTACATTTAATGATCTCGTATGTGCCTTCGTCCGAAATGGTAGCGGTTTTCACGGTTTCTTTGCGCGTCAGGGTGATGGTGGCATTGTCTATCACCCTCTCCCTGTTATCCTGTATGTCCGCTACCACACCACTGTGGCGGATGCCGGTATTGTCGATGCGTTTGGCTTTGAAATAGCCTTCGACGAACTTAGGTGCGTCTTTCTTAAAATTAGGAATCAATGTATCGAGACGGATAATAACGTTCCGGTTGTCTTTGATGTACGAATCGATGGTATGAGAGGCAACATGACTGTTGTTGATGATCAGTTTGTTTTTGCCAAGATAGTTGTTGAAGTCGTTTGCATCTTTAGAAAGGGCGCTCAGGTCGTCGCCGGTGACGGGATAGTCTTTGAAACCGGGAAGAGATAACAACGGCGTAACCGCATCTACAACACCGTTGATGAAACCCAGCACTAAGGCATCGCGCAGACCAGAAATATCGCTGGCAGAATAGTTTACGAGGGCGAACAACTCGGTGTTGCCAGTTGTTACTGCATAATCGGCAGCGTAGGAACAAACAGTGCCGCCGTTTAGTGCAATGGATTCTTTCAAATTGTCTTTTGTCTTCGTGGCACCTTCACTGCCGGTGCCTTTGGTGGTAGACAGAGAGACGATTGCTTTGTTGTTGCTGAGGAGACGGTTGACCCAATTTTGAACGGGTTTGTTGCCGGCGTAAATGTCTTTGTTTTCTCCGAAAAAGAACTCGAGATTGTTGAATGCGTTTACATGACGTGTTTGCTCTTTGTTAAGCTGTGACATACGATAATGGATTTATACTTATTTGGCACTGTTGCCACTGCAAAATTAAGCGGGGTTAGGGTTTGATGGACATGCATCAGCTTAATTTTCGATTAAAATGGGGATGGAATGTGTGTGGAAGCACTTGCCATGTGTCCGGAAGCGGATGGAATGTTGTTGGAAGTGGATGGAATGTTGTTGGAAGCACTTGCCGAGTGTCTGGAAGCGCTTGCTTTGTGTTTGGAAGCGGATGGAATCTTGCTGGAAGCACTTGGAATGTCGCTGGAAACGGATGGAATGTGTCGAGAAGCACTTGGAATGTGTCGCGGAGCAGATGGAATGTGCTGCGAAGCGGATGGAATGTGACGGGGAAACTTCGCTGCTTCTGCTGTGTAACAAGCTTCGCTGAGTGTCAGATGCTTTATTGTTTAAAATAAACGACGATAAGTAAGGGCAACGAGAAATAATATTTTAGTATTGTTTTGCTAAATTGCTTAGATTCGTTTAGCAAAACAAATAAGGAATAATATGGCACGATGTACAGCACCAACTTACGGACATCGCACAGCAAGCGCGGCAGCAGCTTGCCCAGCATGTGGTAGTAGATATAGTCGCTACAGTAGCTATAATTCTTACCCATCATACACTCCTTCCTACTCACCTGCACCAAGTAGTTCAAGTAGTAAAGTTAGCGGCGGAAGTAGCAGCAGAAGTGTAAAACCCAGTTGGTCTAGAGCCGGGTCTTCTGTACTCTATACACAAGCAGAGGTAAGAACCTTGACACCTATACGTGAAAACGTTGAAAAGCGAATAGCTGTTCCTGACCTTCGTGACGTTTTTCTTTGTCATGCTTGGGATGATCGAAAAGGGGCTGCTAAAGAATTACACGATTTGCTTGAGGCACGAGGTGTTTCCGTTTGGTTTAGTGAAAAAGACGTTCTGCTTGGCTCTCCCTTGCTCCGAGAAATCGATAAAGGACTTGCGAAGTCTCGTGTTGGTATTGTGCTTGTGACCCCTGCCTTTCTGAAACGTCTTGATGGAGCGGGTATTGCTGAAAAAGAACTTTCTGCACTTTTAGCTCGTGATTTACTAGTCCCTATTATACATAACACAACATATGAAGAACTCCGTGACGTAAGTCCATTGCTTGGCTCAAGAAGTGGACTTAGCACGGCAGAAGAGCCAATGGCGGAGTTGGCTGCCAAACTTGCCGAGTTAGTAGCTCCGGAAGTTAATAATTGTGCGATATAGTAATTAAATTTAGAACGACATGCCCCATACTCATTACTGTAAGAGCTGGCTTAGTTTCTTTAGCCGAAGATTTTCATTCTGGTCAATGTCCCACCGATCGTTAAGTGAAAGTATGTTTGACAAGGATTTAGTTCTTTGTTACTGAACCTGTTAACAACAGTGATAACAAGTATTTAAACATTTTTATTTATGACGATTGCTGCTATGAGAATTCCACAAGGGGGCTTGCCAGATATTTTTGGGAAAGATCACGGCTCGTTGATGATTAATTTTGGTGGTAAGAACATTTACACTTTCGAAAACGAAACTGAATTTAGTGAGAAGCCTAATGAATTTTACCTTGAAGATCTTTTTACTAAGAATATGTCTCTCTTCTCTTGCATTGTTGGAAGCAACGGTGCAGGCAAAACAACGATTCTACGTGTAATCCTAGCAAGCCATAACTGTGATTTTATTATTGAGAATGATGATGGCGAAAGCAAACTGGTTTCCAATTTAGAAAACTTTCATCGAATTTATTATACTCCTTATTTACATAGTAGGATTGAAGATGCTGTAGGTAACAATGGTAAAGATCTTTCGAAGGCTGCTTTACTTAAGATGGATAATCATGATTCCAGTAATGATTTAGATGACTTTTTGGATGCACACCATTCAGAAAATAGTAAGAGGTGGATAAAATTCAACAAATTCTATCGAAACAAGCAGCCTGCAAAAATCTCATTACCAACATTTGATCGTATTGAAATTTCGTTAAAGCATTTTGAGCGAACTATCAGTACTAAGGGATTTGAGTTTAATGACACATCTACCCAACTAAGACCTGCTTTACGGCTTTTATTTAAAAAAATAGAAACTGAAGAAATAACTGCAGAGCGTCAACATTTTAGACAAAAAGGGAAAGTTGATGATTCCGATCGTTCATATTTTAAAGTGAGATTTGAATATGCCATGTATGAGACAATGGTTGGAAAGTTGATCTCAATACTTGAAAGGCGTGGAAATAAATATCTGGAAGAAGGATTTATAGCTGACGATTATGAAACTCAAATGGGCAGCTTGAATGTTAAGTCCGCTATTGAATGGTTCTTACAAAATTCAGGCGTTCGTCAAGGTGATAAAAGATATAGCTTTTCACAGCATTTAATTTTATTGGATCTAATTGACTTTGTCAAATCGTTAATTACTCAAGAGAATATAAGTTATGATAATTGGAGAAAAATAATTGTCACCGAAGACGAAGCTTTAAAATTGATTGAATTGTATGACACATTTACCAACTCTTTTATAAATGATTGGTTTGAGTATGATGGTAAACCTGCTTTTGAATTTACGCCATCAATAAAGGTAAGTTCTGGTGAACAACATTTTCTAAATTTATTTAGTGTTTTGTACTCCCATGCAGAAAATATTAGAGCTGGAGTAGATATTGATGTTCATTCTCACAATTCACTTGGACACATTAAAAATGATATTTTATTACTATTAGACGAAGGGGATAATGCATTTCATCCACAGTGGAAAAAGGAGTATGTAAAGAACTTAAGAACTTATTTGCCAATTATTTTTGAAGGTTTTAATCTACAAATTATTATTACTTCACATGATCCTTTAACCCTTTCTGACATCCCTAAAAATAGTATTGTTTTTTTGGAAAAAGGAGCATTTGGAACTGTTATAGGAGATTCAGCAACGAAGCACACATTTGGAGCAAACCTTTCAGATCTTTTAAAAGATTCATTCTTTTTGAATGATGGACAAATAGGAGATTTCGTAGCCGATAAAATTGATGAGACTATTCAGGAAATTCGAAATGGTGATATAAAACCAGAACGAAGACGTACACTTGAAAGAGTTATAAAGACAATAGACGAGCCCATTATTAAATTCAAATTAGCCGAAATGCTTAGAGATGCAATTGGCGACACCGAATTTGAGCGAGAATTATTAGATAATGAAATCAAAAGACTACAGGAAATAAGGAGAAGTATCTAATGTTTTATATTGACCAATCGAATATTGCTTTTCAAGATGCCAGGCAAGCACATTATGTGAATGTGAGGTATATCGTCAAAAAAAAGCTTTTAGGAAAAAAGTTTACTGAAAAACATCCCACTGGAATATCTCAAGAGATTCGACAAGTTACCGGCATTACATCAAGCCTAACAAATTTCTTAAATGATGAAATTAATTTAAAAAATATTTTAATCGGAACTCCAGATATATTGAACCTACTAAAGGATAAATTCACAACGAAAAAAGATGTAGAAATTATAAAAACATTATTTCGATATGATTCCTTTATTAGTACAAAAGAAGATTCTACTTTTCGATTCTATAATGCATACAAATTAGCCGAAAACCTCAGGCAGGATACTTGTATTTATTGTAATCGATTATATACTCATACAATTGTTAGTGAAAAAAATGAACTAATTGCTCGTCCTACATTTGATCATTGGTTTACAAAAAGCAAGTTCCCTATTCTCGCCTTATCTTTCTATAATCTTATTCCAAGTTGTTCGATTTGCAACAGTAGTGTAAAAGGACAAGATGATTATTCTCTTGCTGATATTTTCCATCCATATTTTAAGTTTACAGACCTTACTAAACAACTAGATTTCAGATTCTCATATGATCTAGAAAATCACTTGGCCGCAAAAAGTAAAATAAAAACAAAAAATGACTTTACTAAGGAAAGCATTGAGACAATGAGATTAAAAGAAATGTATTCTGTTCACGATGAAGAATTAAGAGAGCTAATCTATTTGAAGAAAGCATATTCTCATTCATACTTGGATTCTCTTAGGTTGATATTGAAAGAACCCGTTTCTGATAACGATGTTTATCGGCTAGTCTTTGGCGTATACTTCGAAGATGAATTACTTCATAAGAGACCTTTAAGCAAAATGAAGAAAGATGTACTGATTGAGTTAGGGATTGTCAAATAAATTCTCTCTGTAATAGTGGAAACTTGCTCTTTCCCTTTTTTGACCAATTTCTTTCTTTGAGCAACGTAAGTTTTCGTGCAGTCTTTATTCACATCCATGTTCCCCTCTCACCGAATCCTATCTATCAGCACCCAAAATCCTTATCTTCACGCCACTAACGAATACTATTTGGCTATGTCACATTCCCGCAGGGATTTTATTAGAAACACTACGCTTACTTCTGCCGGCGCGCTGCTCGGTGCGAGTGCGTTTTCTGCTTCGTCTTACCGAAGAATTATGGGTGCGAACGACCGCGTGCGTGTAGGCGTGGTGGGCTTTTCGGACCGGCACCGGAGCACGCATATGCCCTGCTTTCTAAACCACTATAAGGAACTGAACTTTGATGTGGTGGCGGTATCGGACATCTGGAACCGGCGCCGAGAAGAAGGATCGGCGGCGTGGAAAGAGAAGATGGGGCACGAGGTGACGGCCTGCCGCAACAACGAGGAGATGTATGACCAAAAACTGGTTGATGCGGTGTTTGTATCGACCGCCGATTTTCAACACGCGCTGCACGCAGCGGAAGCGGTGAAGGCGGGCTGCGACGCGTATGTGGAGAAGCCGTTTGCGGAAACGATGGACGATGCGCGCTATGCGCTGAAAACGATAAAGGCGACGGACCGCGTGGTGCAGATAGGATCGCAACGCCGGAGCGGCCCTAACTACGCGGCGGCGTATGACTATATACAGTCGGGCAAGTTTGGACCGGTGACGATGGTGGAGCTGACGTGGAACGTGAACCAGCCGGGGCGCTGGCGGCGACCCAACCTGGTGCCCCTGCTGAAAGAGGAAGATACGGACTGGAAACGCTTTTTGCTGAACCGCCCGCACGAGGACTTTGACGCGCGGAAGTACCTGGAGTTCCGGTTGTTTTGGCCGTACTCGTCGGGCTTGCCGGGGCAGTGGATGAGTCACCAGATAGATACGGTGCATTGGTTTACGGGCTTGCCGCACCCGCGGAGCGCGGTGGCGAACGGTGGCATTTATATGTGGAAGGACGGCCGGCGGAACTGGGACACGATGACGGTGGTGTTTGATTATGGCCCGATTAACGACGCGTCGACGGGCTTCCAGGTGTCGTTTGCCTCGCGGATGCACAACGGTGATGAGAACCCGAAGGAAATTTACTACAGTAATGGCGGGGAGCTGAACCTGAATACGAATAAGGTGACGCCGGAGGGCGGGCTGACGAAACGGTTTGCCGATGAAATGAAGATTCAGCCAAACCTGTTGCCGGAGGTGAGCTTGTCTTCTGCGGAGAAGGTGGTGGCGAGTGCGAATACGGGTGGGGATGCGCTGACTTCGGCCCACGTACGGAACTGGATGGAGTGTGTGCGGAGCCGGACAACGCCACACGCGCCGGTGGAGGCTGGCTATGCGCACGCGATTGCGGTGATTATGGCGAATGCGGCGGTGCATACGGGGGAGAAAGTGAGTTTTGATGAGGCGAGAGGGGAGGTGATGGCGAATGGTAAGCCATTTAGATATTAATGGCGGATGTTGTTCCGCCTGCTGACGGGTTTCTTGAATACGTTTTGTAGTTAGCTTTTTAATACAATATCACCTTCTTCTTTTTTGTCTTGACACAAAAAAGAAGGAAAAAAAGTCAAGGACGGCATGATCGCTCCGCGCATCCGTCCGGGCCGGCGCACCTTAGGTGTAGCGGGTTGTGTTTTTGTTGGGTGGATGTAGTGTGCAAGAATGTTTCGGACGCTTATGGGTTTGCGGAATGACACGTGGCCAAATTTCAAACTGAGAAACACGACAATTTTTTTATCTGATAGAGATATGCTGATACGGAAGATACTTGTTGTTTGCGTGGTTTGCGCCACTTCTGCCTGCGTATTTGGGCAAGAGGGAGGGATGGTGAGGGTGACGAAAGAGCCGAATGCAAAGAAGATTGCGGTGACGTTGGATGGGAAACCGTTTACAACGTTCTGGTTCTCCGATACACTGGAGAAGCCGGTGCTGTACCCGCTGGTGGCGGCAAATGGAACGACGGTGACTCGTGGGTTTCCTTGGCGGACAAGGGCGGGTGACCCGACGGATCATCCGCATCATGTGGGGCTTTGGCTGACGTTTGAGAATGTGAACGGGCTGGACTTTTGGAATAATTCGTATGCTATCCCGGCTGATAAGAAGAGCGGGTATGGGTGGATACGGACGGATCGTGTTTTTGGGGTGAAGAGTGGAAAGACGGGTGGTTTCTCTTACGGCGCGAAATGGACTGATCAGAAGAAAGATGTGTTGCTGGAAGAGGTGACCCAATATGTATTTAGTGGGACTGAAGGGGAGCGGATCATTGACCGGATTACGACATTGACGGCGGATACGATGGTATTGTTTAAAGATGCGAAGGATGGAATGCTGGGGTTGCGGCTGGCGCGCGAGCTGCAGATTCCTTCGGCGGAGGATCAGCAATTTACTGACGAGAAAGGAAACATCACTACGGTAAAGGGTGGTGCCGATAGCGTGGCTACGGGTAATTATCTGACGAGCGAAGGGAAGACGGGGAATGATGCGTGGAGCACAAGAGGCAGGTGGTGTAAGCTGTGGGGCAAAATGGCTAGGGATTCGGTAAGTGTTACGATCATAGATCATCCCGACAATGCGAATTATCCTACTTTCTGGCATGCGCGCGGCTATGGCTTGTTTGCTGCCAACCCGCTGGGTGAAGCGGTTTTTACGAATGGCAAAAGCGCAAAGAATTTGCGGTTGGGAAAGGGAGAGTCTGTTACGTTCCGGTATCGGATTGTGATACAGAATGGTAAGAGCACGCTTACACCGCAAGAAATAAATAAGTTGGCAGACCAGTTTGGGTCCAGGTAAGGTTTGGTGTTGAGCGTTGATCTGATGCAGGCATTTCGCTTGTGCTATCTTTCTGCAAGCGTCCGCCTATTTCCAAACCCGGTAAGGTCTGTTACACAGACAACCGGTAAGAGCCTGCTGCAAAAAAGCTGAGGTAGCGAAAACGAAAGTCTATTATTTGCTTTGTTCTTAACCTTTTCGCAGAGTTTTCCTCTTTTATTCTCTCTCAGGATATTGAGGGAAAAAAGACTAAACGATGCAACGTTTCTGTTTACATCAGCCTCATTGTAACAAACTATAGTATGAGATTGCTTTCTCTTTTGTCTCTCGCCTCCGTACTGTTCTGTTCTTCCTGTAATAAAGATTCCGCAGCAAAAGATTCCCTTGCACCATCGGTAACAGGGCAATGGGCATGGACGATAGAATGTACTGATAATCCGGCTTACAACTCAACGCCACAGAGCAAGGGCATTGCGGAGTTACTTAGCTTTACTGAGACTGGCAGTTATTCTGTAACGCAAAACGGTATCGTTACAAACAGCGGAACTTACAGAACCTCTACCGCAAAAAGCACAAGCGGGGAAAGCGTTCCCAGCATCTTATATACCAACAGCCGGGTATCAGATTCGGCTGCTTACTATACTGTAACAGAAGGCGGCGATACTTTGGTATTCTCAAACGACTTTATTGGCACGGTTGGCTCCGCAGCCAGGTATTACAGCCGGCAGTAAACGGAATAAGTAACCCTAAACCTTTTTTCAGGATGTTTGTGTCGTATCCCTCGAAAAATGAATAAAGCAGGAGTACAATAAACCGCTAAAAGCTTACCGGTAAAAAGCGGAAGTAAGGAAAAACAAAGCGTACCTTTTGCCGTTGCTGGTATCCTTTACCGTAGGTTTTGGGAAGAAATGCTAACGGGCAACAGGGGCGTCACTACGAGGCACGAAACGGTCTGGAGATAATAATTTAAGGCTGTTGGCAGGTGGTAAGAGGCTTTCATCAAATTGCATAGATTGCTTCGTGCCTCGCAATGACGGCTTTAACTTTTCTTCCCGACAGTTATGTATCCTTTACCAACGACTCTCAGGCCCTGTTCATACCCATTAACAGGAAAGGGATTGGCTACTCTTCTGCTAATAAAGAACACCGGTGAAGCAAACATTTCTATTATCAAATTCAATCGATCCAGACTTACTGCCGATAATTTCTTTGGCGAGATATCGGACATAGCCTAAAGAGCTATGACGAACCCATTTCTCATTCGGGAAAACAAAGCCAAGGCACTTACTAATATTAGTGAGAACAAATGCTTACCTCAAACAGCATTATATTATCTTTTCAGCTACATTTACGCCACATTATTTTCTTAACCTCAATCAACGATTATTTTTATGGAACCAACTAATTATGGCGGCGGACAGGGCTTTGGAAACCAAGGCTTCGGCGGCGGTCAGGGACCCATTCAGCCACCCCAACCAAAGAACTGGTTAGTCGAATCTATTCTTGTTACTCTTTTTTGCTGTCTTCCTTTTGGTGTGGCGGGCATCGTGTTCGCAGCACAGGTAAGCAGCAAGTATGCCTCCGGCGATTACGAAGGCTCGCTGCAGGCATCTAAAGAAGCCGCCAAATGGACGAAGATTGGCTTCTTTGTAGGCTTGGGTGTTATCGTGCTTTACGTGATAGCCGTTATTTTCTTTGGTGTTGCCGGCTTCTGGGGCTCGCGCAGTTACTACAACAGTTATTAATGGATTATAGCGCTAAGCTGCTTTCTTTTACCATGAGATGTATAGCCATACTAACCATTGTGTGGCTATACTTTTCTTTTGATGCTGCCCGGTATTCTTTCTTTCCGCAATGTCCTTTTCATACGCTTACGCACTTGTACTGTCCGGGTTGCGGCTCGCAACGTGCGCTTTCTGCTTTGCTGCATGGCGATGTAAGAAAAGCTTTGTCTTACAACGTTCTGTTTGTCATCAGCCTGCCGCTCCTTGTCTATTCGGCAATCGTCTATATAATAAATGTTTTTGGGCGAAAACCGGTTTCGCAGAAGCTGGTCTATTCACCCTTCTTTATACAAATTTGCCTCTGGACGGTTGTTCTGTTTTTTGTTCTTCGCAATCTGCCCTTGCCCCTTTTTGCATATCTAAGACCTGAATAGCTCCCTATTTCTCTACCCAACAAAAAATTAACAACCAAATTTCCGCTCAAAATCAGGGGCTTATAAACACATGCTTAAAATTTATTACTCTATTTCTTGTAATTTATCACCTAATCTTCTACCTTCGCCACCCATTTTAAAAAGCCATCGGGATAGCGATGGTTTCATCTAAACAAATATTACAATGAGTAAACTACATTTCACCACCCAACACGCGAACGCGGCTACCGTACAGCGCAACTGGTATGTTGTGGACGGTACTAATCAAACCGTAGGTCGTATGTGCGCACAGATTGCTGCCATACTACGCGGCAAGAACAAAGCTTATTATACTCCGCACGTAGATTGCGGTGATTACATTATCGTTACCAATGCTGAAAAGGTGACGTTTACGGGCAATAAGCTGGAAGACAAACAGTACATCAATTATTCCGGTTACCCCGGTGGTAAAAAGGAAGAGTCGGCAAAAGACCTCCTTCGCCGCCGCCCCGAAGTGGTAGTGGAAAGAGCTGTAAAAGGTATGCTGCCGAAAAACAGGCTTGGCAGAAAGATGATCAGCAAATTATTTGTGTATGCCGGTGGCTCTCACCCGCACACTGCGCAGCAACCTAAAGAATTAAAATTTTAAATTCAGCCACAAGCTGCAAGCTTGCAGCTAACAGCTAAAAGCTATTAGAACAATGGAAAAACAAAAAAATGCCGTAGGTCGCCGTAAAGAAGCTGTAACGCGCGTGTTTTTAGTGCGTGGCAGTGGCAATATAACGGTGAACGATAAAGACTATAAAACGTATTTTGCTTTGCCTTATCTTCAAAACCAGGTAGAAGCGCCGTTGCAGACTGTTGAATCGTTAGATAAGTTTGATATAAAAATCAACGCACAGGGCGGCGGATTAAAGGGTCAGGCGGAAGCTTCCAAATTAGGTATCGCCCGTGCCCTGCTCGAAGTGAACCCTGAGTATCGTCCTGTTCTGAAAGCGGCAGGTCATCTTAAGCGCGATCCGCGTAGCGTTGAACGTAAGAAATTCGGTCATAAGAAAGCCCGCAGAAGCTTCCAGTTCAGCAAACGTTAAGAAGGCTCTCAGCCGTCAGGTATCGGCTATCAGTTTTTTGTTTTCTGACGGCTGACTGCTGATAACTGACCGCAAAAAAATACAATCACAATCTAATTAATCAATACAATGGAACAAACTCCTTCTTTACAGCAACAACTGCTTGATGCAGGCGTGCACTTTGGACACCTGCGTAAGAAGTGGAATCCGAAAATGCTGCCTTATATTTTCGCCGAGAAAAAAGGCATTCACATTATTGACCTGAACAAAACGGTTGACCACCTGCAGGAAACGGCTGCCGCCATGAAGCAGATTGCCAAAAGCGGTAAGAAAATTATGTTTGTGGCAACCAAGAAGCAGGCAAAAGAAATTGTGAGCGAATGCGCCAAGCGCGTAAACATGCCATTTGCTACCGAGCGTTGGCTAGGTGGTATGCTTACCAACTTCAACACCGTTCGCAAGAGCGTGAAGAAGATGCAGAGCATTGAAAAAATGCTGGGCGAAGGCACGGCTGAAAGTCTTACTAAAAAGGAAAAACTCACCTTAAGCCGCGACAAAGAGAAAATGGAAAAAGTGCTGGGTGGCATTGCACAGTTAAGCCGCCTGCCAGCAGCTTTATTCCTGGTAGATATCGGGCATGAACACATCGCGTTAGCCGAAGCAAAACGTTTGGGCATCACCACATTTGGTATGGTAGATACCAACGGCGACCCGAACAAGGTTGACTATGCTATTCCTGCTAATGACGACGCTACTAAGTCTATTGCTATCATTACGAACTACATCACCGCTGCTATTGCTGAAGGTTTGCAGGAACGCCAGCAGGCAAAAGATGATGAAGTAGAAGAAGTAGATAACGAAGCCGAAAAAAGAGCCGCGCGTTTGCAGGCGGAAGCCGAAGCAGAAGGCGGTCGTGGACGCGGTCGTGGTGACAGAGGTACACAGGGTCAGGGCGGCGGACAACCGAAGCGCAGAGTTCCAGGTGGTGCATCGCGCAGACCTGCAGGCGGTGGCGGACCCGGCGGCGGACGCAGATAGTTTTTCTTTGAACTACGGAGACGCAAAGACACGAAGGAACACAAGGGGAAGTTTTATAAAAATCCACTTGCACCGTTTCTTACCAGCTTGCTGACTAAGTCGGGAAAAGTTGTAGTAAAAAATATATAACCAAACACATCCCAACTGCAATAAGAGTTGGGTTGTGTGTTTAAAGAATAAGCCGAATAGATTACCCCTAATACGGCTTGTCATTCATTATTTTTAAAATTCTCCGCCCCGGGCGGAACCGAAAATAAAAATTATAGATTATGTCAACATCAACTGTTCAGATAACTGCCTCAGACATCAATAAACTTCGCCAGGCCACAGGTGCCGGCATGATGGATTGCCGTAAGGCGTTAACCGAAACCAATGGCGATTTCGAAGCTGCCATTGACTGGCTTCGCAAACAAGGCCAAAAAGTAGCCGCCAAGCGTAGCGACCGTGAAGCTAAAGAAGGTGTAGTGATTGCACAAACCACAGCCGACAACAAGACCGGTGTAATAGTATGCGTAAGTTGCGAAACTGACTTTGTATCGAAGAATGCAGATTTTGTAGCTTTTGTACAGAGCATTGCTGATGCGGCTATTACCAATAATGTAAAGAGTGCTGAAGAATTAAAAGACAGCACCGTAAACGGAGCTAAAGTATCTGATTTAATTAATGATAAATTAGCTGCCATTGGTGAGAAAATAGACATCACCCGCTTTGAAAGAGTAGAAGCGCCATATGTGGCTTCTTACATTCACGGCGCTAACCGCATTGGTGTACTGGTAGGTTTATCCTCAGCGTCTGCAGAAGCTGGTAAAGACATAGCCATGCAGATAGCAGCGTTGAACCCGGTTGCCGTGGATGAAACTTCTGTTCCTGCCGAGACTATCGAGCGTGAAAGAAACATTGCTACCGAGCAGATCCAGCAAGACCCGAAGATGGCTGGCAAACCGGCTGAAATGATAGCCAAGATTGCAGAAGGTAAGCTGAAAGCCTATTTTAAAGAGAACACTTTGCTGGCGCAGCCGTTTGTGAAAGACAATGGCAAAAGCGTAGCGGATTACCTGAAATCAGTAGGTGCTGAGGTGAAAGTAACCGAGTTTAAAAGAGTGGCAATCGGATAATGAAACTGAAACAAATACAATATAAAAAAGCTCTTCCGGCAAGTGAAGGGCTTTTTTATTGAAGTTTGGGAGCGAATAGTTGGGTAAATAAGCAGAATTGGGCAGACAAGAGCTTATAGCTACTAATATAAAGCCCATAAATAATAAATTTTTTCGGCAATCCGAAAGATATTAGCGGCAGAAGCTTTAATTTAGGCTGATTATTCGTCACGGGAGAATTAGAAACTAACAGTATGATGTATGACCATGATCCTCTTACAGCGATGAAGCAAGAGGATAAAAAACGCCAGCGGGACACATTGAACCCTGATGACAGGATGCTTGCCCAAGTAAGCGATGCAGATATTTTCTTTGCCAAGCAACGCCTTTTTTTGCATGAATCTACTCCGGAGGAAGGGGTCAGCCTTGAAGTATTAAAAAAGTACATTCAGAAGAAGTATGGAATTTGAAATCAAAATCAAGCCTCTGGTATTGTTCGATCTCGAGGATAAGATATCACGCATCGAAGAGCAGAAGCGGGGCGCAGGCAGGTTGTTTTACGAATCCTTCCTCAACCAGGTAGCTGCGTTGCCCGCTCACGATTGCGAAGCCGCCCCGGTGTACCGCTCTGTAAAAGAATACATCACCAATGGTCCTGACTGCCGGCTTTTTTACATGATAAAGGACTCAACCATTTTTGTAGTCGGTTTACTATAAGCTGTCTCTTTCTTTTCTTACTCTTTGTTCTTCGTATCCATCACAATTGTTACCGGGCCGTCATTCAGCAGGCTCACTTTCATATCGGCGCCAAACACACCGGTTTGTATTTTTTTATCCAGATCTTTCTGAAGTTGTTTTATCAGTTTTTCATATAGAGGAATCGCAACATCTCCTTTAGATGCGCGTATGTAAGAAGGGCGATTGCCTTTCTTATAACTGGCATGTAAGGTAAACTGGCTTACCAGCAATATATCTCCACCAATCTCCATCGCGCTGCGGTTCATCACTCCGTTTTCATCGTTGAAAATACGCAGGTTGGTTATCTTATTGCTGAACCAAACAATGTCTTCCTCGCCATCGCTGTCTTCTATTCCCACCAGTACCAGTAAGCCGCTTTTTATTTCGCCCACTATTTTACTATCTACTTTTACACTCGCTTCCGAAACCCGTTGTATCACTGCACGCATAATTCATGAATTAAAACGGAAAAAGTAAAAATGAAAACCTGTTGCAGGTTTCTTTATTTACTTTTTACTTTTGATGTTTTACTTTAAAAAATGAAGATAGAGATAACACCCGAAATCTTTTTTCAAACGGCGAGAAGCGGAGGAAAGGGCGGTCAGAATGTGAACAAAGTAGAAACGATGGTGGAAGGAAGATGGCATGTGGCTGGTTCTGCATTAGTGAGCGAAGAAGGAAAGCAACTGATCGCCAATAAGCTTGCCAACCGCATTACTGCCGAAGGTTTCCTGCTCGTGAAATCGCAGCAAGACCGCACGCAATCCGGCAACAAATTTCTTGTTATTCAAAAGATGAATGAGCTGGTGAACGCAGCCCTTCAAAAGAAGAAAATGCGCATCTCCACAAAACCTTCCAAAGCGGTAAAAGAAAGAAGAATAGAAGGAAAGAAAAGAACGGGAGAAAGGAAAGAAGGTCGCAAAAAAATCAAACCGAATCAATATTGATGAGAAAGGTAGTTATTGCTTTATTGTTGATTGCGGTGTTAAATCATCTCTGTGCACAAGCCTCAAAAAAGGGGAATCAAACCTGTCATCTTGTTTTTCAACATACAGTTGGCACTTCTTTACTGCATACCGATTCTGTTTATACCAATCGGGCCGGAGAAGCTTTTCGCGTGCGCAGCTTCAAGTATTATATCTCGCATCTTCAGTTGCTTTACGAAAACGGAACGGTTTATTCACTGCCACTCCTGCCTCATTTAATAGATGAACGAGACAGTGCTTCCAAACAGCTCTCTTTTTCTGCTCCATCTGGAAAAATTAAAGGCATAAATTTCTTGCTGGGTGTTGATAGCATCACCAATGTTAGCGGTGTGCAAACCGGCGATCTCGATCCGGCAAAAGGCATGTTCTGGATTTGGAATACCGGTTATATTATGTCAAAGTTAGAAGGCACATCACCGGCTTCTAAAGCGCCGGGAAGACAGTTTAGTTACGACATTGGTGGTTATCAGCCGAATGAAAAAGTAACTAGGGAAATCAATCTCCTTTTGCCTCTTGCGGACACAAAATCATCTCACTCTTTTGTTGTTTCAGCCGATGCCGGCAAATGGTTTTATGGAACCAGCAATATCTCTATTGCAGAACACCCGATGTGCCACGCGCCCGGAGCGCTGGCCGTGCAGATAGCCAATAACTACGCCGGCATGTTCAGCCTTCGGGCAGAATAAATCTTGTTGCTATTCCTTTCCCTTCGACCTTTGCCCTTATGGCTTATCATTCGTTAGAACAATGTTTGGTGGATCTGGAGAAGCACGGTCACCTTGTAAGAATAAAAGAAGAGGTTGACCCTTATCTTCAAATGGCTGCCATTCATCTTCGCGTGCACGAAAGGGGAGGTCCGGCTTTACTGTTTGAAAAGGTAAAAGGATCTCAATATCGCGCAGCCTCTAACATCTTCGGAACGCTGGAGCGGAGCCGGTTTATTTTTAGAGATACTTTTACGGCGGTACAGCGGTTGATCGGCTTAAAAAATGATCCGCTTTCCGCCTTGAAGAACCCTATTAAAAATGCAGGTGTTGCTTTGTCTGCCCTTCATGCATTGCCATTAAAAAATCCGGTTAGCAAGCCTGTTTTGTTCGAAGAGATCAGCATTCACCAGATACCTCAGATTCATCATTGGAAAAGAGATGGCGGTGCTTTTGTTACCTTACCGCAGGTATATACCGAAGATGCCGACAAACCCGGCATTATGAACGCTAATTTAGGCATGTATCGCATCCAGTTATCGGGCAACGATTATATACCTGATGAAGAAATAGGATTGCATTATCAACTGCATCGCGGCATTGGTGTGCATCAAACCAAAGCCAACAAAAAAGGGATGCCTTTACAAGTGAGTGTATTTGTTGGCGGACCCCCTTCGCACACTTTGGCCGCTGTGATGCCTCTACCCGAAGGTTTGAGTGAAATGACATTTGCCGGCGCGTTAGGTGGCAGAAGATTCCGCTATATTTATAAGGATGGATATTGCATCAGCACCGATGCTGATTTTGTAATAACCGGAGAAGTTCACCCTAACGATAATAAGCCGGAAGGACCTTTTGGCGACCACCTGGGTTATTACAGTTTGACACACGATTTTCCCCTGATGAAAGTGCATAAAGTGTATGCAAAAAAAGACGCTATTTGGCCCTTCACCGTAGTAGGTCGTCCGCCACAGGAGGATACAAGTTTTGGTGCATTGATACATGCACTTACCGGCGATGCCATCCCTAACGAAATACCTGGATTGAAAGAAGTTCATGCAGTAGATGCGGCAGGCGTGCACCCATTGCTGTTAGCCATAGGCAGCGAGCGATATACTCCGTATGCACCAGCGAAACAACCTGCTGAAATTCTCACCATTGCCAACCGCATTTTAGGAACAGGGCAGTTAAGTCTTGCCAAGTTTTTGTTCATCACGGCAGATGATGACAACCAACAGTCAACCGGTGATGTTGCAGGCTTTTTTCAATACCTGTTAGCGCGAATAGATTTTACCCGCGATGTTCATTTCTATACCAATACCACCATTGATACCTTAGATTATTCCGGCACATCCTTGAACAGCGGCAGCAAAGTAGTGTTTGCCGCCTGCGGCGATATAAAAAGAGTGTTAGGCAATGAAGTGCCATCCCTATTTTTTGAAGAGAATGGATTTCGTAAACCGAACTTGGCTTTGCCGGGAATTGTTGTAATAGAAACAAAACGCTTTGCCAGTTACCGTGAGGCGAATGAAGAAATGAAGAGCTTGGATGAACAGTTGCGGAATCGTTTATCCGGCTTGCAATCTATAGCTATGATAGTGATTTGTGATGATGCGCATTTTGCCGCACAAACGCTTAACAATTTTATCTGGATAACCTTTACAAGATGCAATCCATCGCATGATATTTATGGCATAGATTCTTTCTGTGAGAACAAACACTGGGGGTGCAGAGGTCCTTTGGTAATTGATGCAAGAATAAAACCGCACCACGCACCACCGGTTGAGAAAGATGAAGCCACGGAAAAAAAGATAGACCGGCTATTTGAAAAGGGAGGAAGCCTCTATGGAATAATCAAATAAAATAACCAAGAGGTTATAAAAGCGATTCTTGTAACTGCTTAGCCATAGCCGTCTTACCGGTTCTGTAAGTATCTATCACATCGAGCACTGCTGCATCTTGGCCGGCATCAAATTTCCTGGCAAATAAAGCATCAGAAAGCAGCATGTCTGGCAGGTCGTGTCGATTTAAAATGCTGGGATGCCCGCTATTCGAGTCTGGCCATCTCATGTACAACAAATCTTTGTTGGCAATGCCGTTGCGAAGCTTCTCATCTTTTGCGTTCAGCAATATATTATGAAAAAACAATTCGTCGGGCGCAAACGTGTGCAGATGATAGTTTTTGTAAGACTCGTTGTCTTTCAGAAAATCCAGGATGTAATTTAGCGCATAACGGTCTATTACCCACCACTGCGAGCCTGCATAAGGCGTCATATCTTCGGGAAACTTTCTTTGTAATTTTTTTAGTTTAGAAGAAAGAAAATTAAGCGTTTTGGCAGTAAAACGCTGATGCGCTTTCAACCCGAAAAAATATTTATCTATCCGGTACATGCCTCCCCTGATTTTCCAGCGTTGAGGATTGGGTATAGATGTATGTTCTAAAAATGCATGATGCCTGGTATGACGGAGGAACTCGTGAATGTGGAGATTGCTTTTGATAGGATAATGCTGACCGCTGATGAGCAGCACAAAATTAAAAGCGACCGGGTGATTCTGAACCGAGTTCATAGCGTTGAGCGTGGCTTGCACAATGCCAAAACCTCCCCATTCGGTTTTAACCCTTTCTACTAATACCAGCTTTTCATTTGTCTTCATCCTTTCTAAAAAACAGTCGTTACTGTTCTTATCAATGTGAAGAAAAAAATGAGAATGATTGTCATCCAGAGCCGCGATGAGACGTTCTACCTGCTCCGGATTTTTATGTGCGAGAATAATATAGGCTTTCTCCATAGATTGCGATGCGATAACTCCGTGCTAAAAGACTTTATGACTTACCTGACTTAAAAAACAAATACTGTTCTACTTATTCCAACACCCTCTTGTTGGTAAAGCATCTTATTATTTTACCAGTTCAATGCTCTTATGGTCAGGCGATAGGTCATTGAAAAATATGAGTAGTTTTTTGATTCTATTGTGAATTGTGGTTACAACAAAGCATACTTGCCATTTGAAAACGCTATTATTTTGTGGTCTATTCTTCTCATTCGAAAGCCTTGCTGCATCTGCTTTTCGGAGTGGTAGAGGCTTGCCGGATAACTTGTTTTTGTTAAATAATTTCACATTAAGATGAAGCCGGTGTGCTAGCCTGACGATAGTGAAACAAATTGTTACTCCAGCCTTTTATATTTATTTTTTCTTCGGGCAACTTTTTATACGCGAAACGCATTTATTTTATCAGGCAATGCGCCAATGCTACTACAACGTATGAACCTATCAAAACTGGTGGAAGATGCAAAGGAACGTGATGCGGGTGCGCAGGAAAACCTGTTCAACTGGCTGGCAGATGCCATGATGGTAGTATGCCGGCGCTACGTGAAAAACAGCGAAGAGGCTGAAGAGGTAATGCTAGATGGCTGGTATAAATTCTTTACTTCCTTATCTTCTTTCACCTATCAGAATGAGGCGGCACTAAGGAGCTGGATAAAGCGGATTATGATAAACGAATGCCTGATGCTGCTACGGAAAAAGAAAGCCTTTATCCTGTTGTCGGAAAGCGAAGCAGAGGAAATAGAACTGGAAGAAGAAGCGCTGAACCAGCTATCCGCAAAGGAAATTCTTGACCTGATTTTACGACTGCCTGCCGGTTATCGCACGGTATTCAACCTTCACGAAATAGAAGGCATGGAGCATAAAGAAATTGCAGCGATGCTGGGTATTGCCGAAGGCACTTCCAAATCTCAGCTGAAGAAAGCAAGGGCTTTATTGCAAAGAAATATATCACAACGGGGGAACGATTATGCAACAAGAAAATAACCATCTGCACTGGAAGCAAAAGCTGGAAGATACAACAAAGGTAAGTGCCGGTCAGCCCTTCAATAAAAGCGTTGCCTGGAACAAAGTGCAGCAGCGTTTGCAGGCAAAGCCAAAGCGACGGAAGACAACGCTATATTGGGCAGCCGCCGCTTGTTTATTGCCTTTGCTAATCTGGCTGTTAATACCGGCGCATCAACCCCAAAAAAGCCTGGTAAAAAACAATCATCAAGACCCTGTTACAACAAAGCCAACGACGGAAGATGAAACGCCTAAGCATCAGCAAATCCTGGTTAAGAAAACGACGCGTTCTATTATAAAAAAAGGGCTTAAAAAGGCACTCATCAGCATAGCTAAAGCTGATGAAAGTAAATCGAAACTACCTGAAGCCAGCCATGATTCTGCAACGCAGCCATTAAGAGCCCTGACTATTGATAATAGCGATAGCACTATTGCCAACATACCGCCTGTTGCATCCACAAAGAAGAAGCTGCAAGTGGTTCATATTAATGAACTAACCGAGCCTGTTGAAGCAACACCCGTGTTGACGCATACTATCAGTGCGCATCCGTTTCCTTTCGGGATTGCCCGGGGAGAAGCGCATGGTAACAATATAAAAGCCATCCATACCATCAGTTTTATCAGTTTAAAAACAAAGCCTCTCTCAAACTAAAACAAGTATGAAAAAAACAATCCTCTTACTGGTGCTTTTAACAAGCATCACAGCCACGCTTTGCGCGCAAACGAGCCAGTCAGACAAAGCTTTTGAAGTGCCTGGAAACATCATTATCAAGCGGCGCTTTTACATTGACCTGGATAACAAGAACCGCCTCACCATTGAAACTACCGACATCACCGATCTGCAACGCATTGCCAATATGGATTCGTTGCTGCGCCTTTTTCTCTCTGATATTGCTTCGTTGCAGGATTCGTTGGCTGATCCGCTCACTTCAAAGCGAATTGACTATGTAACTGATGCGCAGGGAAGAAAGAAAATCCGCTTCCAGCAATTTGCACCGAAAGGAGCCAGTTTTTTGCTGACTGAAGGCAGTTTAACTTCGCTGCGAACAGAACAGGATACGGTTAACATCATTGGTATAATTGCGAATCCACCCCAGGCAAAAGATGAAGTGAGCCTTACGCATCCCCGTTATTATCATCTTACATTTTACCTGAACGACGTTCAGGAAATCAATACTTATACAAACGGATTATTGAATGAAAAGATAGCCATCATTCAGCAGCACCTTACTGATAAGTGGCCCCTGATTTTAGGCGGTGGCTCGCATTATTTAGCCGGGCACAGAGAGATTTGGGCCGACAAACCAAAAGGTTTTCCTCCCGCTGCCATCGGCGATTTTATAAACGGCTTTATCACCGTCAATGCTCAGAATTATAAAAACTATTTTGTGCCTTCCTTCAGCGTAGGAGCCAGCTTCACATTCACGAACCGGGATCGTACTTTTAAATGGCAGCCGGTTATTATGTGGGAACCGCATTTCTTGTTTGCAAAAGACAATACCGGTAAATTACGTACCTGGCGCAATGATTTTCTTACACTTATCTACGGGCAGGGCGGCACAACCGATTACGATGCGCGAAAAGACTTTTCTTTCAGTACTATATTTTCGTTGGGCTACCTGATAAGAAGAGAAGGTGACCTGATTGATAAAAACACATTCCGGTTAGGGGCAGGACGAATTCAGATTTCGAAAACCACCATCGAGCCCTCTATGTATTTCAACAACTTTTTCAGGGGTGTAACACCGGGTATCAGGATTAGCCAGAGCTTTTAGACAATAAATTTATGATTGAAGTTGGGCGCTGTGAATATTTGCTTTTGATAACTGCTTTATTGTATAGCGAATCAATTATCTGAATGCTATTTCATAGCCGTCTTTACTTTGATGAAGTTGTCAGGTGTAAAGCCTCTTGTTATCAGATACTCTTTCCGTGTAGTTTGATTTTGTTTGTGCGGTTACTGCTCTTTATTTCACACGAGTGTAGGTGAGGTCTAAATCCTTTTCCCAGGTTGTGCCATCTTCCGACATTTCTCCTTTGCTATTGATAGTGTTGTTATTATCGGTGAATGTAAAGGTGTATCGTTGCGAGAACTCGGGCGCAGTGCGCCACCATTTCAAAACATTATCCTTAAATGATACTTCACATTTTCTTGAAACTTTACGCTCATCAAAGTAGAGCATAAAGTACTCGCTTTTCGTATTGTCACTGCCGAAGATGGCAATACCGGCAGGAATTTTTCCTTCTTTCATTTCAGAACGCATCATCAGGAAAGCTCCTCCCTCGAGCCAATGAAAAGAAGTGTGCCCGTGAAGAGTGATGCCAGGAAGTTTAGGATGCGTGCCGGTAGTTTCCCATTCACCAATGAATACACAAAAAGGCTCAAGTGCAGGATTGGATATTGCGGCGCTGTGGTTGGCAGTTTTCATAGTCTATCAGTTTGCAGTAAAATTTATTTAGTCATGTTCGCCTGGTAAATTATAGCTATACTATCTGTTTTTACCCAATGCTGAATGAAAGTATATAGAATTTCTGGTGATGAAATAAGAAGAGACAGCCGGTATTGCAGAAAGCCAATGTTGTGTAAGCTTCTTCAACCTAAAGAAGTAATTATAACCTGTATTTCCCTGCAATCCCGCCTCCGAATCCGGCATTGTTTAAGACCCGCATGAAGCCAAACCGTAGTTCCGGCTCTATAATAAACCGGTTGTTTAAAGTAAACGTTTTGCTCACCTTGCCAAGAAAACCTACTGTTAGTTTCGGATGAATAGTAAAGTTCTCAATGCGCACGGGTGAGCCCTTGTTTTTTTGTTTCCATCCAACATAATAGTCCAGAACAGGTCCTGCTGTAAAATTTATGAGTTTGGAATAATGCTTATATAACACCGGAATATTAAGATGTCTTTGCGAGACTACAAATGAATAAATGTAAGAGCCGGATGCATCCGTATAAGTAATGATTCCATTGGATTTCCATGCCCCGTAAAAAAGCCCAGTCTCAAAGCCACTGTGTCTTGCAAACTGTTTTTCAAAGGTCATACCCACGGAAGGAATAAATCTGCCTGAATAAATGTCGCCGTTGAGATTCAGTCCCGCCAATGTTTGTTTTTGAGAAAAAGCAGATAAGAAAAGTCCTGAAGCAAACAGGAAACTGAAACACACAGGTTTGAAAGTCTTCATAGGCAGAATGATGGTATTTTTAAAATATTACAGCTAACGAACAGGGCGTGGCAATGTAGCAGCATGTAAAAATAGTAAGCTCGTAACTGCTGCTAAATTTATAAATAAAATTCTATTGTTTATTCTACTCAGGCGCCATTTGTCGGCTAAAACTGAAATCTTTAGTGAACAAAAGTTGAGACTATATTCTTTACTCGGCCATACTTCCAAACCGCCTGTTAGGTATATCCCTGTTTAGTTATATTTTGGTTCTTGTAAATTGAAATAATCTCCCTGCTTTTTGTCCAAAGTTTCAGAAATCATTTTAAAGTTTTCGGCTGTTGGCATTAAATCAATGTACTTATCTATAATGGCTCTATGTTTATAGATGATAAACGTGTTTTTTACGTCGGGATTAATTTTGTTTAAACTGGCTTCGGTTTCTTTGTCTGAAAAGGAAGGCACAAAACTGAGTGCGGTTTTTTGGATATTGACTTCACTTCCCAATTGTTCCAACTGTTTTTGTCTTTCCTGTTTATTATACAGTTGCTCATTGCCATACACAAAATACACTTTCAAATATTTTTGTCGCTTTCTACTTTCCTGTTCTAGAAAAAGCAACCATTTTTTTATTTCAATCCAGTCCGGACGATTTCCCACGAAATAAATAATGCCGTGGTAACGTCCATATTTACACACTGGACAGGTTTGCGTTCCTTTATCAGGTCCATACGCATGAAACGGGGTAAACGAAGGCTGGTCTTCGCCAATGTTTAAGCCTGATTGCTTTCCGGCAGTAAGTTTTTTAGGATAGTTGGGAATATGCAAGCCAAGAATAATATTGTGTTCTGCAACTTGTAAACTGTCTTTTACTAATACTCTTACAATGCCGCTTCCTCCCCGGTTTTCCTGTGGATGTTTTTTGAAATGCGGAATAAGAAGTTTATCATCGTCAAAATTAATTTCATCCGGATAGTATTCGTTTGCGATGTCGGGCTCTTTTATAGACAAATGAATATGGGCAGGCATGGTTTGATTGGGATAGGGCGCGGGACGAATGGTTTTAATCGTGTATTTCCCATTAGCATCGGTTTTTATCCAGCCACGAATATGTCCATGTCGCTTTGCTCGTTCATCCATACCCGGTTTAGGTGAGTAATAACCCTCATTGTCCGTTTGCCAATAGTAAATGATTACATCGGGTGCAGGCGTTTTTCCGTCCAGTTGAAAAACAGTGCCGCTTATAATCAGTTGTTGCCCTTTTTCATTCCAGCCGAGGCTTGTATCTGTTGAACCGATTGCTTTCGGCATACCTACATACATCAACTCGCAACCATCGCAGCCGCCACCCACAATTTTCTTTGTGCCTGTTGATGACGTTTCATTTTTCTGCCCGTTGCAACCTGTCAGAATTAAACATAAAAGGAGAACTGTTTTACAGAAAAGAAATCTTTTCATCTGTCATTCATTTCGGCAAAGATATTTTTACAAATGGCTGATTTGCAAATGAAATGATGCGATATGAGGTTATTTTGTTGTAACACGATGATACGCTTCAAACCTTGCTTTGAAAACTGCTGCATAATTGCGGCTTACCCTTAACTCGGTATCGTCCATAAGTGTCAAATCGTAATCGCCGTTGAGCCTGGATTGAAAAGAAACAACCTTAGGAATATTAACGATGTAGGATTTGTGTATGCGGACGAATTGATTGTTGTTTAGTTGTGTTTCCAATAACTTAAGCGATGCCGTATATAGGTATTTCTTGGATTGATGATGAATGTTTACATAGGGAGAGCTGGCTGAAAAATATAAAATTTCGTGTACAGCAATCGCCGTTTTTTTGTTGCTATCCGAAACAATTAGTGATGTAATAACACTGTGTACAGAATCTTGTTTTTCGTCAATAGCTGCCGGAGGGTTTGAAAATTTGTTTTTGTAAAAAACGATTATCATAAATGATAAACCATAAATAAGTAGAGTCTCAATGAAATAGTTGGTCAATCCATAATTGAAAGTTTGCCGGTAAGAAAAAGTATGAGGGTAAAAGCATTTAGACAATAACCAAACCAAAGCAGGATAGCCAAGCAAATGTGCAGTTGTTGCAAATCCGGTAATGAACACACCCGATAAGGTTTTCCGGGTTGGTTTTACCAACTTCCAATGAAAGTGCAACAAGGGTAAAAACAACAACCAGTAAGAACTGAAAAGTAGCGATTCTGAAATATAGAAGGAGCTATCTTGAAACTGAGCAAAAAGAAAATCAATACCAAGGGTTGCAAGCACAAACAACAAGATAGTTATCACCATCAGCGAAGCTCGCTTCTGTCGGTTCTGAAATATTTGACAGGTCTGTTGTATAGTCACGTTGCTTTTGTTTTTATACAGTCGTTCAATCAGGGTTGCGAAGGTTTAAAAGTATTCCTTTCTGTACGAAAGCTGATAGTGATGTTTGGCCAACTGCTCCAATGTTATTAGCAATACGCTAGTTCGCTTTAAACCTTGTAGAGTAGTGCCCTTTAGAGCGTTGATTTGAGTTTCGTTTTTCAACGTCTGGTAAATAGCAGGCAACGGCTCCATCCTTGCTGCCTGTAACGGATTTTAAAGCGATGTCAGCCAGATAAAGGTATAAAGCTTAGTTGAGAAACTGGTGCTGGATGGTTTTCATTAGTCGCTGTAACGGCAAGCATTTGCTGGCAGCAGTTGCAATTCGCTTTTTGCTCATCTTTTTAGCGTAATGATTTGAATGTAATCTATCGGCGGCAAATCTGCTGTAGTGAACTTTGCAGTTCCTGAAGTAGTAAGAGTTAATGTATGTGCAGTCAGATTGCTAATACGGTAGGTCAGATTTTTAATGGGATAAGATAATGGCAGATTAAGCCCTGTTAGTCCGAGCGAATAAATAAAAACTCCGCCACCATTAACGGCATAATCCGTTGCGATGTTGATTTGGTCATTTGCGAGTAATGAATAGGTTGCAGTATCTAAAGCGCCGCTTTCTTCAATATAAAGAATTCCGTTATCGGTAAAATGATAATAGTCTGCCTGGGTTCCTATATAATTTGAACCATTAAAACAACCATTGCAGGAATTATTTGTAGACGAAGAATCGTTAACTAAGTTCCATTTGCCAACCAACTGATTGTTTTGAATACTTTTTTTACAGGCAAGTATTGAAAAAAGTAAAAACGTAAAGCAGACGGAAACGCAGGAGTATCTCATGAATGCAGGTTTACATCTACAAACGGAATCTTCGATGAATTCTCAATGTGAGCAGAATATATGGGACGACGTTGCATTAAGGGTCTAAAATTTCTGCCAACATTCAAGGCTTGCCGAAGAGTTGATATATTATAACAGTCCGCAGTGCAACCTGGCATTCATTACTGCAAGGCCGGGAGAATGTATTTGTCAAATGCTGCTTGCCCGTCATTTAGAATGCCGCTTTTTTTATAATTACCTGCTGTAATTACAACTATTAAATTCAGTTCTTTACTGATAAATATTCTTTGTCCGCCAAGCCCTTTTGCCACTATAAAATGCAAGGGCTTATTATTGATTGTATCCGTTTGTGTCCAGAATAAATAACTATACCCGTTTTCCGAAGGGTTTGGCTCTCTTAAAATTTGTGTCTTCAACGTTTCAGCAACCCGGTTTTCGGAAAGTATTTGTTTCCCGTTCCACCTACCGTCGTTTAAATAAAGCAACCCAAACTTTAGTAAGTCTCTCGAAGTTAAACGTAAGCCTGATGCTGCTGCCGGAAATTTTCTTCTTTTGCTGAATAGTTTATTCAGGTGAAACCAGATTGCAGTATTGGAACTGTAAGTCCATTTATACGCTGTAATTCCAAGTGGTGCAAAAAAATGTTTTGCAGCAAATAAGTCAATATTTTTGCCGCTTACATGTCGTATTATCTCTGCCAAAACCTGCACGCCTCCACTATTATAATTCCAGACTTTTCCCGGCACTGTATCCATTGGCTGACGTAAAACGTATTCTACCGGATCAATACTTCTTTCCATTTGGGTTTCATTATTTGCAGATGTTCCGTGTGGCACACTTTCATTCCATTGAATACCCGAACTCATGGTAAGAAGATCTTTGATCGTTATCGTTTCGTTCCGAACCGTTTTACAGGCAGCATAGTCAGGTAGATAATTAAAAACCGGGTCGTTAATGCTTTTGATTTTTTGTTGTTGTATGGCAATGTCTATGCAGGCAGCCACAACACTTTTAGAAATACTTCTGATGTCGTGCAAATCGTTTATGCTGTGTGTTACATATCCTTCATTTGAACCCCAGTTTTCATCTTCGCCGGAAAAATAATTTTCATAAATAAGTTTGTTGTCTTTAGCTATGAGTAAGCTGTGAATATTGGGGAAAGTGTCTTGTAAAATAAGTTTCGTGAGTTCAATAATTTGATTGCTGTCAATAGTAGAGTCAGCTATATCACCAGCAACAATACCGTCTGTCAGTTGAGTGGGTTTTGAGTAATGATAGTTTGTATCACGAATATGCGTCTGACTACAGCCTGTAAGCCAAATCAGACAAACAGCAATGAGCAAAAGGACTTGTCGAAAACTATTTACGTTTGTCATTTCCTCAATTGTTTCCACCCGAAAGCGACCTCTGCTTTTGTTAGCTTCCGTTCTACACCCTTCCTAAAGCACAACTGTTGCAAATTCGCAGCAAAGGTTATTAGAAGTGTCGATCGTTTTTTAGTTGGAAGCTCAAAACCATTTTGCCGCCCGGATAGAGCTTTGCTTGCAGGGGTGTAAATTTTTGTGTGCCGTCAAGAGAGTTGAGAAACGCTACAAATTCATTGTCAGTATTCCACGTTATCCAGTCATTTTCCATTGGGTCTGCCAACATATCCGTTTACGGTCATTTGCATTTGCAGTTTTGCATTTCTCACTATGTTTTGTTTCGTTGTTTGATTTTAGTTAGCACTGTCATGATGAATAGCAGTTAATGGCTCACTGCTTATCAAGAGTGACTTCATAGCTGTGTCAGCCTGAATAAAGATATAGTGTTTCATAGAATTAATGCTAACGACGGAGATTTGTCAGCCGCTATGGCAACAATTATTTTTTAGCAGTAGTTGTTTGCTTTAGTATCCTTATTTCGTGATCTGGTCGCAGGCACTGTCTGAAAAAGCACCAATTCCAATAAAGTATCGGGTTGGTAAGCAATAAGTCATGTAGATACGATTTGAGTCTATGCTGGTCACCGTAAAATAAAATGTTCGTCCGTCTTTGTATTGTTCAGGAATATCACCTGTGCCAAACGCATGTTCATAATCACCATAGCGACCTGTGGGTATATTTACATCTGCAGGATGATCTAATAGTTGAATTACCGGCCAACAACCTGTCTCAATATAACGTCCTTTACAACATGTTTGATTTCTCTTTGTCTCCGGTTTTTCACATGACAGCAGGAAAATGAAAACTAAAAATGAAAGGATTGGCAAACGTTTCATGGCTTTTTTTTGGTTGATAACCTTCAGCAAACAAACGTTGCTTTGTCGTTACTAAAAAGACACTTCATACAGTGTTGAAGACTCGTTTGTGTCTCTTTTACACCCCAAATAAAAAGGGAAGCAACCCGCGGTTCCTTTCCTTACTGCCTTGTACTATATCATTACTCTTCTTCTGCTTCTTCAGAATGAACCATTCTGCGGTTTTCGATAAATTGAATAATCCACGTGCGTTCGCCTATTAGCAATAAGGCAATCAGAATTTTGGCTCCACTAAAAACCATATAAGAAAGGTCGGGTTTTGAAGTGTTGTAGGGGTTGTCTCCCCGGTCGAAATACAAGAAAACCTGCCGGCAGAAATTAGGAATCTCTTCTGTCAAAATCACGCCCGCAATTACAGTTAAAGCAATCGTCAAGATTGCCGGGGTTGATAAACCAATCGATAATTCATCTTTCTGAGTAAAAGAAAGTTCGTGTTCATTAAATCCCTGGTCCAGTTTCAAATAATCTAAATATTTATTGGTTTTAAAAAGCAATTGAAAAACCAGGAAAATATAAAAAACGAGAACCAGCAATGAGAAGAGCAACGAGGGCACCAGAGAGGCAAAGTTTGATCCATTGAAATAATACAGCGCCGAAGTAACCACCTGAGGAACCGTGTTGATGACTTCGCGCAAGAAAAAAAGCCCGAATATTTTTAGAATGATGTTGAATAAACTTCTTGGAGTCATAACAGAAAGTAAGCTGGTTTATGCGCTATGCCATCAAAAATAACAGCAATCGTTTGATGCGGCAAATATGCACAGTGCTTCCTTTTTTATTCTTGTTATATCATCATCCAACACTTCGTTGTCTTGGCTTTTTAGGCAGATGAATGCGTATTGTTTTTTAGCAACGCAATTCTCTTTGTAAAGAATTAAATCTATTATTTAACGACTGAAAAGTATAAATAAAAAGAGCCGCCCCTACACTATGTAGGAGCGGCTCTTTTTATAATCTTACCTCAGCAAGTACTAATTCTTACTAAAGGTTTTTTGTAGCTGGGTGCCATTTACATTCACCACCAGTTTATACAAACCGGCAGGAAGATTACCTACGTTCAAACGGTTGTTCTGCAAAGTAGAAACTGTGCTTGTAGATAATGTTTTACCTGTAAAGTCAACCACTTTAACCGTTGCTTTTTGTTCAGACGATAAGCCTGTGATGGTATAAACCAACTGGCTGTTTACTACCGGGTTGGGAACAATGCTCAGGATCACTTTAGAGCCTGTAAACACAACACTGATCACCGGCGAGTAAGAGAAGGTGCCATCGGTATTAATCATCTTCAAACGATACAATACAATACCAGTATGGCTGGCAGGCACGTCAGTGGTTTTATAAGTAGAGCCATTGCTTCTGCCCGAAGCAGCTATTGTAGCCCTTTTCACCCAGTTGCCCGAAGCATCCTGTTGTTCTACCTCGAAGCTGCGGAGATTAATTTCCTGTGCGGTCTGCCATGTCAGGCTCACTGCATTGCCATCTTTATAGCCATTGAAATAAACCAGTTTCACTGGCAATACCAGGTTGCCAAGCTGCGTACGTATTTCACCACCTGGATATGTCTTTGTATGAATGTTTACGTATGAATATCCCATGATAATAGAGTCGGCAAAAGCAGGTGTTACCAAACCGGTACCCGTGATAGTGCCATAGGTATTGAAATTAACACTCAACGGCACAACTACAGGTCCATTAGTGCCAGCCGGTCCTCTGTGAATATGACCCATGGTAGCAGTATCAGTCAGTCCAAAGAAATTACCGGTAACATAAACGCTGTCGGTTGCTTCGTCAAGCAGCACAGTTACTTTGCCAATGGCAGGAGAAGGATTTGGCGGCACTTCCTGTGTGCCCTGCAGGTTGCCTGTCATATAATAACCATTGCCCGAAGTAACGGTAAGCTGACCTCTGATTTCACCATCCGGGTGTGGCGTAGTATGAACATTTACATACATCAGCCCGGCTAACAGATCAGATTCCTGTTCGTCTGTTAAAGTATCCAATCCGGTTAGTGTACCGGTTGAGCCGCCGGTATTATTTAAAGGAATTAAAACCGGTGCAGTAGCGCCTGGTCCTGCCGGTCCATGAATGTGCGACATGGTAATAGTGTCAGACAATCCCTGATAATCTCCTTTCAAATCCAGCACATTGCTTTCGGCATTATACTTAACAATGATGGTACCCATAGCCGTTGATGCAACCGGCGGAACCTGCTGGCTGCCCTGCAGCATTGCCTTCAGGAAGTAAGTGCCAACTGGCTTCACCAACTGACCCCTGATTTCACCATCAGGATAAGCTGAATCGTGGATGTTAACATAAGTCAGCCCTTGCATCATCTGGGTAATAAGATCGGCTGAAACTGTGTCTGCTGCCTGTACCACACCCGATACAGCTTCGCTGAAGATGAGGTCTTTGGCAATAGGTCCGCTTACGCCCGGCAAACCATTCTTATGAATGTGCGCCATCGTAGCCGGTGCAGCTAATCCTGAAAAACTACCGGTTAAGAATAACGAATCGGTAGTTTCATCTACCAACACATGCGCATTGCCCATTGCGGTTGAGCCATTAGGCGGAACTTGTTGTGCGCCTTGTATTCTTGCATCGAAATAAGCCGCTTGTCCAGCCGGAACAGCAGTAAGCTGTGCCCTGATTTCGCCGTCGGGGTGAGTAGAAGTATGAACATTTACATACATCAATCCATTCAGCATATCAGTCTCTTGTTCCGGCGTTAGCGTTGCCGTGCCGGAAAGGGTGCCTGTTGTGTCGCCGGTGTTGTCTAATGGAATAAGTACAGGTGCATTTGAGCCGGGTGCAGCAGGACCATGAATATGCGACATGATGATGGATGTTGAAAGACCTTTGTAATCGCCCCATAAGGTAACTACATTGGTAACAGTGTCGTACTTGGCAACAACAACACCGCTTGCGGTTGTGCTTACCGGAGGCACCTGCTGAGAACCTTGCAGGATACCTTTAAAAAAGATGGTTTGAGCGTTTGCAATTGCTACAATACATAGCATGGAAAGGAGTGTAATAATTCTTTTCATACGGTTAACTTTTTTTGAATAAAAATTAGAAGTGATATACTGTGCAACAAAACATAGTCCTGTTTTTAATTTTCTTAACAGGCCGACGGTATAATTTTTAAAAACACTTCTCATAAATGCGTTCATCCTTCATTATTAAAAATGAAAAGAACAGCGGTTATCCCATAATTATCAAAGTTTTTGGTATAGATACATTTATCCTATGTTTTCAGGAGCACTGGCAAATAATTTCTCGTCTTCTCAAATTTATTATCTTACTCACCCAACCATAGTAAGATGAAATATTGTTTCCTGCTCTTGTCGCTGTGCTTTTTCTCGTCACTTCTTGCACAGTCGTATCAGAAACTGCACAAAAAAGCCATTGTTGCCGACTCTCACAACGACATACTTTCTGCTTGTATAGAAAAAGGTTACAGCTTCGATGGTGACCTGAAAGGCAAGACGCATTCTGACTTAAACAGGATGAAAGACTATGTAGATGTGCAGGTGTTTTCCATTTGGTGCGATGGCTCGTATGGTAAAGGACAAGCTTATGCCAGAGCTATCCGAGAGATAGATACACTTTACGCCGTTGCTGCGCGAAACCCGCGCCAAGTAAGGATTGTAAAGAATGAGGATGATATAAAAGAAGCGCTGCAACATCACCAGCTTGCTGCCCTGATGGGCGTGGAAGGCGGGCACATGATGGAGGATAATTTAGCTTACTTAGATAGCTTTTATGCTCGTGGTGTTTGCTACCTGACGCTCACCTGGAACAACTCTACTTCCTGGGCTACCAGCGCGAAAGAAGAAACACATGATTCTCTTTTGCATCAACCCAAAGGCTTAAATGAGTTTGGCAGGAGCGTGGTGAAACGAATGAATGAACTGGGTATGATGATAGACGTAAGCCATGTGGGTGAACAGACCTTTTGGGATGTAATGAAGATAACCACGAAGCCAGTATTGGCATCTCACAGCGATGCGTATGCACTCTGTCCTGTGCCACGCAATTTAAAAGACAGCCAGATACTTGCCATTGCCAAAAATGGTGGCGTAATAGACGTTAACTTTTATCCCGGATTTATAGATTCTAATTACGACAAACGCGAAACGGCTTTTAATGCAAGGCATAAAAAGGAGCGCGATTCTTTACTAAAAATCAACTCCGAAACTTATTATGCCAGCGACTACCTCGCCAGTAAATATAAAGATGAAGCGCAAGCTTTGCGGCCACCACTAAGTATGCTGATTGATCACATAGATTACTTAGTAAAACTCGCTGGCATTGACCATGTGGGTTTAGGTTCCGATCTCGATGGAATTTCTACTACACCGCAAGGCATTGACGACATCACCGATTATCCAAAAATCACCGAAGAACTGTTTAAACGTGGCTACAGTAAAGGAGACATTAAAAAAATATTGGGTGGAAATTTTTTGCGTGTTTATAAAGCTAATCAACAGAATTTTTACCGCGGAGAATAAGAGAGACAAGTTTGCGCAGAGAGAATATAAAATATCCTTCTGCGCAAACTCTGCCTCTCTCGTTCTTTACAGTAAAATCATCAGCATGTCTACTTCTCCACCAACTCTTCCAAGTCAATCTTCTTCAAATCGTGTGCGGCCGGTCCGGTAATAAGTGTGCCATCAATATCATATCGCGCACCATGACAAGGGCAATCCCAGGATTTCTCAGCATCATTCCAGGCAACATGGCATTTCAGGTGCGGACAGATTGTGTTCACGGCATGCAAGCCACCTGCTTCATCTTTATACAAACCCATTTTCTCGCCTTCCCATTCCACTACTTTGCCTTCACCATGTGCCAGCGCACTCAGGCTTTCTATCTTTTCTTTGGTAAAAAATCCTTTTACAAACTCTTTGGCAACGTCTAAGTTTTCTTTGGCAAATTCAGTAAAGCCGGCTACCGGTTTAATACGTCCCGGTGCAAATAATTCTTCATATCGAGAAGTCTTGCCCGTGAGCATATCGCGCAGCAAAATGGCCGCAACATTACCATACGTAATACCGTTGCCACTAAACCCGGTGGCTACATATACATTGCCTTTTGTGTGTCCCGGTACATGACCGATATAGGGTAAACCGTCGCTCGGTTCAAAGTATTGCGACGACCATTTGAAAGCAATATTCTTTACCTTGAAATATTGTTTTACGTAAGCTTCTAACCGAAGAAACGGCGCTTCCGTATTTTCTTCGTGCCCGGTCTTATGGTCTTCGCCACCGGCAACCAAATACTTTTTTCCATCCGTTTCCTGCGTGCGGTAATAACGGTAAGGATCATACATATCATACGCCAGCCCATCAGGATAATTATCATCTTCCAACTCTACCGCGATGGCATAGCTGCGGTAAGGTGCGCAACGCAAATGCAGGAGATTTACACCAAGCAATATATGCGTTCCCATGATAAAGGCTTTGCCTTGCACATTGCCCAGCGAAGTTTCCACCGTTACAGCCTCTTTGTCTTCCCACTTCTGTACGCGGCAGTGTGTAATTATGGTTCCACCTGCAGCTTCCAGTTCCTTCGCTAATGCCAATGCATATTTGGCGGAATGAAAGCCTGCCTGCGCTTCTATGCGCATAGCTTTGGAAAAGGGAATAGGAACCGGTATGGTGCCGCTTTCGCTTGCTTCAAGGCCTACTTCTTTTGTCGCCTGCAATATTTCGTCCAGTTCTTTATTCTGCTCTTCGTTTTGCGCATATACAAAACCCGGCGCTTCGGCATAGCCACAATCAATTTGGTAAGTGCTTACGTTTTCTTTTATCAATGCGCAGGCTTCTTTAGTAGCTTGTGCCACAAGGGTTGCTCCTTCTTTTCCAAAGTCTTTTGCTATTTGTGCATAAGTAGTATCTACCAATGTATTGATGTGAGCTGTAGTGCCGCTCGTCGTTCCAAACCCTATTGTATTTGCTTCGAGGAGTAAACATTGTTTACCGCTTTTTTGCAACAACAATGCGGTTGTAAGTCCTGTAATGCCGCCGCCCGCAATAATGACATCGAAAGTGGTTTGCGGTAAGGCTGTTTGCTTCGTTTCATAATCAGGAACCTGGTCTTGCCAAAGGCTGATGGTAGAGCCGTCTCTTTGCATGGTGTGATATTTTTAATGATAATAGCTTTTTACTTCCTACTCAAGAACCTCACCAGCCTTAGGCATTGCTTTCAGCTTTTTCATGAACTCGCCGAAGGCGGGCGCTAATTGTTCAAATAGAGGATGTGTTTTGTTGCGTATCATCACTTCGCTAAACAGCTTCAGTCCGATAGCAAATTCGGTATTATCATTTTTATTTTTAAAAATATCTTTTTGCTGCAGCTTATTCACGATTGAAAAAATGTCATCGTGGTTGACAAACTCGATTACAATCGGCGATTGAATAACTGCCTCTCCCTTTGACGTTTGCAAATACTCTAATGTAAGCTTATACTGATGTGCCCGCTTCTCCATAAATTGTTTTTATCGCTTCTGCTAAAACTCTACCAATCCTCTGAAATGAAGGCACGCTAAGAATTTTACTACTTTGCAAAGTATGAAACAGATAATCCTTTCCATATTTGCATTTAGTATGAGTATGAATTTATTGGCCCAAAAGCCCGGTTCTTTTTCCGGCAGGTATCCCACTACAAAAACAGTAGAACAAACAGATGATTTCTTCGGAACCAAAGTAAGCGATCCCTATCGCTGGCTGGAGAATGATACTGCCGCCGACACTAAAGAGTGGGTACAGCAACAAGTGGCAGTTACGCAGGAATATCTAAGTAAAATTCCATTTCGCGATGCTATTAAAAAAAGGTTGACGGAACTATGGAATTATGAGAAATATTCGGCTCCTTTTAAAGAAGGAGGCTATACTTATTTCTATAAAAACGATGGCTTGCAGAACCAGTCGGTTTTATACAGAGAAAAAGAAGGCAAAGTGCCGGAAGTGTTCTTAGACCCGAACAAATTTTCAGCAGATGGCACTACATCACTTGCCGGTATTGACTTTACAAAAGATGGCTCGCTGGCAGCTTACCAAATCAGCGAAGGCGGAAGTGACTGGCGCAAAGTGATTGTTGTCAATACATCCTCCTTACAACAAATGGATGATACGCTGATAGACATAAAATTTAGCGGCATTGCCTGGAAGAAAAATGAAGGCTTTTACTACAGCAGTTACGACAAACCAAAAGAAGGCAGCCAGCTATCCGGCAAGACACAAATTCATAAATTATATTATCATCAGCTCGGTACAAAACAAAGTGAAGACAAACTGGTCTTTGGCGGCGAAGAAACCCCACGCAGATACGTTGGTGCCGGCGTAACTGAAGATCAGCATTGGTTAATTATTTCGGCTGCCAATGCAACAACTGGCAATGAACTGTACATACAAGATATAACAAAGCAGAATGCGCCGATTGTTCCCGTTGCAACCGGCTTTGATTATGAACAAGGCGTTGTGTATAGCGATAACAGAAAGTTATTTATCGAAACCAACCGCAATGCGCCCAACCGAAAACTAATTGTTGTGGATGCTGCTGCACCAACACCCGAACATTGGAAAGATTTGATACCGGAAACGAAGTTCCCGCTGAATGTATCTACTGGCGGCGGAAAACTGTTTGCACAGTATATTAAAGATGCTGTTTCAGAAGTGAAGCAATACAACCTGAATGGTAAGATAGAGAAGATCATTCCTTTGCCGGGATTAGGCACCGCCAGCGGCTTTGGCAGCAAGAAGGAAGAGAAAGAACTCTATTATACATTCACCTCTTATGTATATCCGCCTACAATTTTCAAGTATAACATCGGTACCGGCGCATCTGCCGTTTACAAAAAATCGAATGTCAAATTCAACCCTGATGATTATGAAAGCAAACAGGTATTTTATACTTCAAAAGATGGTACGAAGGTGCCGATGATTATCACGCATAAAAAGGGTATTCAACTTAATGGTAACAACCCAACAATGCTGTATGCATATGGTGGTTTTAACATCAGCCTGACACCCGCATTTAGCGTAAGCAACATCGTGTTTTTAGAGAACGGTGGCGTGTATGCAGTTGCCAATCTCAGAGGCGGTGGCGAATACGGCGATGACTGGCACAATGCAGGCATTAAAACGAAGAAGCAAAATGTGTTTGACGACTTTATTGCGGCTGCAGAATCCTTGATACAAGACAAGATAACATCGAGCGATTATCTCGCTATATCCGGTGGTTCGAACGGTGGATTACTGGTGGGTGCTTGTCTTACACAGCGACCAGATTTATACCGCGTTTGCTTTCCTGCCGTGGGCGTGCTGGACATGCTTCGCTATCACAAATTTACGGCGGGTGCAGGTTGGGCGTACGATTACGGAACAGCAGACGATAGCAAGGAAATGTTTGATTATCTATACCATTATTCTCCCGTGCACAATGTGAAAGGGGGCACTTGTTATCCGGCTACCATGGTAACTACTGCTGACCACGATGACCGCGTGGTTCCTGCACATTCATTCAAGTTCGGTTCTGCATTGCAGGCGGCACAAACTTGCACTAACCCCATCTTAATGAACATTGAAACAAAGGCAGGTCATGGCGCGGGAAAACCGACTTCCATGGTCATACAGGAACAGGCAGATAAATGGGCGTTTTTGTGGTGGAATATGGGATTGGGATATGGTGGAAAGTAAACAAAAATAAAGTTAGTTCAATACCAAACTTTTCGAAAACCAAATTAAGTAAAAGAAAATTTCTGAAAAACAAGATAACAATAGCCATAATATCATCTGTGGCAATTCTTTTGGGATTGTTCTTAGATGGATTGCATTTACGACATCTATTGGACATCCTTTCAGTACAATTTGTTTAGTGTCTGGTCTGGTGTTACTCTTACTAGGGGAGTTCTGCTACTTTTTATACTAACAAGATGATGACTTGTTGTCTGCTTATATTATTTAAGTAAGCAACTGAATTTTAGACTCAAATGTTTCGGACTTACTAACATGAACACCGATCTCATCTCTTATTACAAACACGAGCAGCCGAATACGAAGCTATCTATCATAAGCCCGAACGCCAGCCTGATTTAGCTATCGCAACGAATGAATTGCAGAATAGTATTCGCGGATAAAAGATTCTTGAGATTGCCTGCGGAACAGGCTACTGGACAGAAGCCATTGCAAAAACGGCGCGCTCTGTTGTAGCCGCTGATATTAATGAAAGCGTGATCGAAATTACGAAATTGAAATCCTATTCGCCGGCTGCTGTTTTGTTTGAATCTCACAACAGAATTTATAACACCACTTTCTTTTGTCCTTTATCAATCGCTTTCAAAAAAGAAATCAGTCCTTTCATATAAGTTTTCTGGTCGTCATAGAAGCTCATGTGGCTGCCGTTGGGGCAATACAGGTAGCTACCGTTTTTTACCTGTGTACTCATCCATTTCATAAAAGTGGGATCCATTGTATCGTACTTCGCGCCAACAACTAAGGTTGGCACTGTTAGCTCCGGCAACCGCTTCGATACATCCCAATCCGTCAGCTTGCCGGAGATACCAAACTCGCTCGGGCCCTGCATGGTTACATATAATGACTGGTTCATGTGAGCAAACGAACGGTTCACCGGCTCCGGCCACTGGGCAGGCGGCATCCGCAGAATGTGCTGCGCATAAAAATTCGGATAGAGCAAATTCATGTATTCAGAATTGTCAAAATCACCCCGCGCTTCAATGCTGCGAATCGTATCCAATACTTCCGGCTTCATGGTTTTCGACAGCACTTCGTTGGCGTATTTGCCATAGGCAGGACAACTGCTCATCATATTGGATATAATGAGTCCTTTCAGATGATTCTGATACTTCAGTGCATACTGCATGGCAAGAATGCCGCCCCAGGAATGACCTAACAGATAGAAGTTGGTATTATCGAGATGCAATGCTTGCCTTACCACTTCCACCTCTTCTACAAACCGGTCTAAATCCCACAATGATGTGTCTTTTGGATTATCAGAATTGCCGCAACCGAGCTGGTCATAATAAATAAATTCGATGCCTTCCTGCGGAAGAAAATTTTCGAGGCATTCAAAATATTCATGTGTAGCGCCGGGACCGCCATTAAGCAATAGCAGTTTGATAGTGGGATGATTTCCCATTTGTTTCGTCCATACATTAAACTTTCCTTTGGGTGTTGTGATGGCAATCATCTTGATGTTACCATCCTGAATGCCGGTATCTGCAGTAGCAAAATAAGAAGCAGGATTGCGTTTCTGCTGTGCATTGGCAACGCCCGCCGCCAGCAAGAAGGCAATAACAATCATCGCTCGGTTCATAGCTTTCTGTTTGTGTAAAGTAAACGATTTTCTACACCGGAATGCGTTGCTGCAAGCTGCTTTTAATGGCGTCAGTTTTCTCTATAAACAAAGTCAGTTCTTTCTCCTGTTGTTTAATAAAACTGTTCTCTTCCAGCTTGCCCAGCACGGTTTCCATCTCTTGCTTACTCTCATACGTCATTTTGCGGAAAGGATTGGTGTAATCTTTCTCGCGCGAAAGAAAAATAGCTTCTGCAATGCTCTTCTTTGTATCTACGGCTTCTTCCAGCCATTGCAGTAAATGATTTATGGTAACATCTTCTGCTTCTATTTCTTTGATTTCAAAAAGGGAAGCCAGCGCATGTTGCTGCTTTTGCTGCGGGTACATTTCGCCCTGCAAATAGTACCAGCGATGCACCTCCTGCCAGCTATTTACATCTTCTTCCTTAATGCTCCTTTTCAACAGCTGAATTTCCTCTTCCGGCACAAGCTGACCGCCCAGATTCAGCCATTTGTTTCGTTGATAGGGATGAACATAATCTTTCCAATCCTGGTTTGCTTCCAAGCATTCATGCAAGAGCATTATTAGTTGATTGATGCCATAAAAAGCAATCATCTTTTTAAATACATCGTAAGCATTTTGTACCTTAATCAGAACTGTTTTCCGCTTTGCGTTTTCAAAACCAGGAACAGTGATGGTAAGCTCATTTACTATGCTGTCTTTGCCTTGCAGCAGCGCTTTGCCTTTGGCTTTGCAGGCTTCATCCGTTTCCAATGCTTCGCCGTTCTGTGCAAAGAAAGCTGCGCCGGTTGCTGTTTCTAACAAAGCCAGTGCATCCCACATTTCATTGATGCTGTCGGGCGCGAGATAGTCGTTTTCTAATAGCTGTATTTTTTCTCCCCGTTTATCGCGGTCAGCATACTTCCAGCTGTTGCGAGCTAATGCATAGAGATTGTATAAAAACCAATAAGCAGGCATCACTATCAACCTGTCGTTTGCTGCATCTATGCTTACGAGGGAAAAAGGAATCGGGATGTTCATTTCATACGCATAATCGCCTTTGGCAAGGATGGTAAACGAAGCTAATTTTGTGTTGTGTTTAATGCTCACACATAAGCCCGGCCAAAAACCGCGTCCTGCAATAAACTCGCCATCCGCGCTACGCGAGTTGTGGTTAGAGCCAATAGTAGCGCCGGCGGGTATATTGCTTTGTCCCATCACAACGGCGGCACATAAAAACGAATTGTTGTGATGCTGCTCGTGCGTAGGAAAGATGAGCGAATTCAACACCTCGCAGCAGGAGATAGTGGCATTGTTGCCAAGATAAGAGTTGATCAACCGCGCGCCATATTTCAACTGCGAGTGCGAAGCCATAATAAAACGCACTGCTTTCACCCCATAAAAAATACGGCAGCCGTAACCGATAATGCCGTTAACAATTTCGCAGCCTTCGCCAATCTGCGTTTTGCCTTCTTCACCAGAGTTGATAGTTAAATTTTTCAGCTTGTTCGCACCTTTGATATAGGCATCTTCGCCAATCAATACATCTTTAATAATACTGCTGTTTTTGATAACTGTGCGGTCGCCGATAGTTCCATAATATCCTCGTGGGGAAGTGAATTCTTTTTCGGTAAAATGAGCAAAGCGTTTCATTAATAAGTCGTCTTCCCGATAGCGGCTCCACAGCCACGCATCTCCAGGTTGCATGCCATCGAACGGCATCACGCTGCGGTTGCCATTTTCGTTGGCAATCTCCAGCCAGATGCGGATGCTTTCCGGCTCGCCGTCTTTTACAATGCCGTTGCCAAACTTAGCTTTGCTGGTGGTGATAAGCTCATCTACATTGGTAATCATCACCTCGCTGCCAATGATGTAATGCGAAAGCTGATGTACATTTTCGATGGCTACATTATCTCCGAAATCCGATGAAATTATAGTGGAATTATATAAGCCAACAGGCAGTTTTACATCGCTGAACGAAAGCACCACGGACTCTAATTTTCCAATGCGTACCAAGCCATAAAACTTGCAGTTTCTCACCAGTTCCGGGTTGAAGGCATCCGACACAAGAATGTGATTCCAGTTGTCGCTGGTGTTTCGGTTGCGCACAAGGGCTTCTATCTCGTAAGCGGTTAAGCCGCGATAGCTGATGCCGCTGCGGTTCTGTTGGTTGCGCAGGTAATATTCGTCTTCTCCTTTGGGTAAATAAGCCGGTTCCATAAAATTATATCCGATGGATTGCAGCGGGCATTTTATAATAATGTTCTTCGCCATAAATAAATGATTGCAACAGGGCGAATGTAGGCAGTTTCTTTGGTGACCCCACTCCAAAAATGGGGCGCCGGAATAGGTGGTTATTCTTTTGTTTTATCGTAATGCGCTGACAGTGAAAGAAGAACAGATAACCGGAAATTTCCGGTTTTATTTTTGTTTGCAGGTTCCAATGTTATCTTTTCGAAAGAGATGATTTTTGATTTGGTTATCGCCTAATTTCATTGTTGAAAACTATACCAACGTATGCAAAGCAATCAAAATGTTAAGCCGGCATCTTCGGCAGCTACTAAACAGAATTCTTCTTTTTCGCCACGAGAACTGATTATGTATCACATTCAGAATCCCGATGAACCCATTACAGACGAAGACCTCCGCAACCTGAATTTAAAGAAGCAACGCGTGGTGGATTTTGTAGCGGATGATTTTTCGAGAGGCGAATAGGGAAGTTGCTTTTGCCATTTGTTTGATGGCTTGCCCATTTTTTTTGACTGATAAAATGTAAGAAGCGGAAATGCTTTCAACATTTTCACCGGTTTTATTTTTATTTGAAAAAAATAGAACCATGAAAACTTGTTTTCTTCTGCTCAGTTTATTTGCAGCTATCGCCAACTTTGCACAAACCGGAGATCAAACTGACACAACGCAACTTCAAAAACCATTCATTGAAGTAACCGGAACCGCTTTTAAGGAAGTTGTGCCCAATAAGATTTATATCTCGATCATATTGAGTAATAAAATTATCAACAACCAGCCGTATAACATCAGTGCACAGGAAGACAAACTTAAAAAAGCATTGGTCAAAAACAGCATAGACTTATCCAATTTGTCTCTCTCAGATGCGACTTCAGAAATCACTACTTATAAGAGTAAAGAAACAGGATTCAAGGTAACGAAAGAATACGTTCTGCTTGTGTCCAATGCAACGCAGGTATCTGTTGTGTTTAAAGAATTGTATGCCATCAATATTAAGGAAGCTTCTATTCAAAAAGTAGAAAGGTCGGACATCGAAACTTTGCGCAGGCAAGTAAGAGTAGCCGCAATACAAGCTGCCAAAGACAAAGCAGATTATCTATTAGCCGCCATTGGTGAAGAAAGAGGCAAGCCATTGGAAGTTCGTGAACAAAGCTACATTCCTTATTTCCAGAATCAGCTTGCCAATACAATGCTTACGCAAAATGAAAGCACGGCTGATGATAATCCGGAACCAACCAACTTCCAGAAGTTCACTGTGAAGTTCAGTTATTACATTAAGTATGCGATAAAATAGAGCGATGCCCAGCTATTATCACACCTGTGAAAACTCAGTCGGCACCAGGAACATAGAAGTAATTTTTGAAACAATCTTTGCATCCGCATATTCCGGAATGGCTTTCAGTTTGTTCCATTGCGGACTGCTGCCAAACGTTTTCCAGGAAGCGTCATGCTCATTCATATCGGCAAACTGAAGCAGGTAGGTAAGATTTGGTCGTGCTTCTCCAATAAGGCTTTCGCTGAAGAACACCGGGTGAAAACCGGTTTGCAAAAACACATCTATTTCGCCGCCTTCATTAAACATATAAATCTTCTTTTTACCGGCAGCTTCGCCTGAGCTTTCATAACGACGTAGTTCGAATATGCGTTGTTTGGCAACATCAATTTTCATCTGCGGAAAAAGAGGAAATGCATAGAGCAACGAACTTTCAATGCGCTCATACGCCGGTGCAGTGGCTGGTGCATTCAGGTAAGCATCGCCTGCGGTGAGATAACTGCTGTCGGTTGCCAGCTTGCTGCCGCTGGTCACCATTTCTTCAATCGATTTATAAGGAATCAGAACATACAATTTAGTTTGCCCTTCCGGCTTTATTTCTCTAAAAACACCGATGCGCTGAACACCGATTTTATTGAGGGCTGGTATCGCCGCTTCCTGCCAATATTCCTCTGTCAGTTTTTGCTGCGTTTCGTTTTGTAATGAATAAACACGCAGCTCATAATATTCGCGTGCAGACTTTTTTATATTATTTCCTTTTGCGCTGGCTGACTGTATTATAGTAGGCAATGTTCCGGCGAGCAAAGATGTTTTTACAAAAGAGCGTCGTTTCATAAAGCTTTAATTTGAGTAAATGTAAGCGGATTCGCATTGCGTATGTTAACCGCAGAGAAAAGGGAAACAAAAGTTTTTACAGCAGTAAAATATTCTTCGTGCAACCTCGATTATCCCTTCATCTCTGCGGTAAAATCAATTTATAAACTTTCCTGTATAACTCTCACTCACTTCTTTAATACCCATTGGCACGCCTGTGTACACCAGGTTGCCACCTTTATCGCCAGCTTCGGGTCCTAAATCTATCAGCCAGTCGGCATTCTTTATCACATCGGTATTGTGCTCGATCACAATCAGGGAATGACCTTGTTCTATCAATGCATAGAAAGACGTAAGCAGTTTATTAATGTCATGAAAATGAAGACCTGTTGTCGGCTCATCAAAAATGAACAGCACTTTGCCCGCTGCTTTGCCTTTGCCTAAGAAAGAAGCCAGTTTCACACGTTGAGCTTCACCACCACTTAGTGTATCACTGCTTTGCCCCAGTTTGATATAGCCCAAACCTACGTCCTGCAAGGGTTGCAGCGCTTTAGCTAATGCTTTCTCGCTCTTAAAAAAATCAATGGCTTCATCCACGCTCATATCTAATACATCATAAATGCTTTTGCCATTATATTGAACTTCCAGTACTTCTTCTTTAAAACGTTTGCCGCCACATATTTCGCAGGTAAGGTGCACATCGGCGAGGAACTGCATCTCTACCACCTGTTCGCCTTCACCTTTGCAGGTATCGCACCGACCGCCATCTATATTAAAGGAGAAATGTTTGGTTTGAAAGCCGCGCATTTTGGATAAGGGCTGACGTGCATATAAGTCCCGTATCTCATCGTATGCTTTGATGTAAGTAACGGGATTGCTGCGTGATGATTTACCAATTGGATTCTGGTCAATCAGTTCGATTTGCGAGAAGATGTCCACATCGCCGGTGATGGCTTTATGAAAGCCAACTTTATCAGCAAACTCACCCTTTAGTTTACGTAGCGCAGGATACAAAATCTGCTTTACCAAAGTTGTTTTACCGCTGCCGCTCACGCCGCTTACTACACACAATACATTCAAAGGGAACTGTACTGTGATACTCTTTAAATTGTTGTGCCGGGCATCCTCAACGGTGATGCTTCGCGTCCATTTGCGTGGTTGCTTATTCAGATCAATCTTTAATTCGCCGGTTAAATATTTGCCGGTTAAGCTTTCAGGGTTGGCAACAATTTCATCGTAGTTGCCGGTTGCTATTACTTCACCACCCAGATGTGATGCCAGCGGTCCCATATCAATGATATAATCAGCCTCGCGCATCATCATTTCATCGTGTTCTACCACCACAACGGTGTTGTTCAGATCACGTAGTTCCTTCAACACTTTAATCAGCTTTTCTGTGTCGCGCGAGTGCAGCCCGATAGAAGGCTCATCAAGAATGTATAAAGAATTAGTAAGATTACTTCCCAAGCTTCTTGTGAGTTGGATGCGCTGGCTCTCACCACCACTTAGTGAGTTGGCTAAACGGTTCAGGGTAAGATAGCCTAAGCCCACATCCACCAAGGTTTGCAGGCGTTGTTTGATTTCAATCAAAATGCGTTTGCCTATTTGTTGGTGATGTTCTGTAAGAGACAAATTTAAAAACCAGTGCTGCAAATCTTTTATCGGCATAATGCACAATTGCCCAATCTGCTTTTCATTAATTTTTACATATAAAGCTTCCGGCCGCAGGCGATAGCCTTTGCAAGTGGCGCATAATGTCTTGCCCCGAAAACGGCTGAGCAACACGCGGTACTGAACCTTATATAAATTCTGCTCTACTTCTGCAAAGAAATCATCAATGCCCTGCACTGTAGAATTGCCCTGCCAGAGCAGGTTGTATTGTTGTTCGGTTAAATCGCAAATAGGCGTATGAACCGGGAAGTTGTAAGTACCGGAAGAACGGATAAAACGGTCGCGCCATTGCCCTAATTTATCACCTTTCCAGGGCGCTACGGCGCCTTCATACACACTCAGTTTTTTATCAGGAATTACAAGGTCCGGATCAATACCGAGCACCATTCCAAAACCTTCGCATTCGGGGCAAGCACCATACGGATTGTTGAAAGAAAACAGGTTTGGCACCGGCTCTTCAAACTGAATTCCGTCCAGCTCAAACTTGTTGCTGAAGTGCATCAGCTTTCCATCCACTTCCAGATACATCTCACCTTCGCCTTCATAAAAAGCGGTATTAATGGAATCAGAAATGCGATGCACATCATCTTCGTCAAAGTCTTTGGTAACAATTCGGTCAACCAAAATATAAGTAGATGGCAGATTATCGGAAGTCGTTTGTACCTGCTTCAACAAATCATCTTCAGTTAATTCCAGCAAGTCTTCAATACGCACCGGTTTACTATTGATGTACATCCTCGAAAAACCTTTCTGCACAAGGATGTTCAGTTCTTCGCGCGGTTCTCTTTTAGCATGTTGCTTAAAACGAACAATGATAATCACTTTGCTTCCGTGAGGCAGTGCTTTAATGGCATTTACCACATCGGTTACGTCATTTTTCTTTACTTCTTTTCCGCTTACCGGCGAAATAGTGGTGCCAACGCGTGCATAGAGCAGCCGCAGGTAATCGTAAATTTCCGTCATGCTGCCAACGGTACTGCGCGGCGTGCGCGTTATCACTTTTTGTTCAATCGCAATGGCAGGACATAAGCCTTTGATATAATCCACCTCGGGCTTGTTCATTCGCGCCATAAACTGGCGTGCATAAGAACTTAAACTTTCTGCATAGCGGCGCTGACCTTCGGCAAACAACGTATCTATGGTTAAAGATGATTTTCCGCTGCCCGAAACACCGGTAACAACAATAAGTTTATTGCGTGGAAAAATAACATCTACATTCTTCAGGTTGTGGGTTCTTGCGCCTTTAATTTCGATGTCTCTTTCTGTTAGTTTCGCCTCTCTTTTTTTAACAGATACCTTTCTTTCTTTTAACATGGTTCGCCTAAATTAGAAAACAATTAAGATAGCATTAAATTTCCCTTTAATTTGCATTAATTTTACAATTGTAGCGCAAACCTGTTGAAAAATCTTGTTATTTTCACAACCGGAACGAAAAGTACAAAGCCTATACAAAACTTCTACCTCACTTAGTTTTTACCGCCGTTTTTTTAACGTTGACTATTTAATAAAATTCAGTTTATATCTGTATGAGGCTGTATAATTCAATGACGGATACGCAATTAGTGATTGCTTTCCAAGAGGGTAATGTGTATGCGTTAGAAGCGCTAATTGAGCGCTATCAAGACAAGCTGTATTCTTCCATTTTATTCCTTGTAAAAGATAAGTATCTCGCAGAAGACATGTTTCAGGATACTTTCATACGCATTATAGATACGCTTCGCAACAAGCGCTATAATGAGGAAGGAAAATTCCTGCCGTGGGCACTGCGCATTGCGCACAATTTGTGTGTTGACCATTTTAGAAAAGTAAAGCGGACGCCGTCTATTTTAACCGGCGATAACCAGGACATTTTTGAAGTGATTAATGTAGTAGAAGAGACGGCAGAGCAAAAAATGATGCGCCACCAAAGCCACGATACTATGTATGCCATGCTCGACAAATTGCCCGAAGAGCAACGTGAAGTGATTGTGCTGCGCCACTTCGGCGACATGAGCTTTAAAGACATTGCCCGTCTTACCAATTGCAGTATTAACACAGCATTGGGTCGTATGCGTTATGGTTTGATTAATCTTCGCAAAATGATGACGGAGAAACAAATTGCCCTATAGCTTAACCTCATGTCATCCGGCGCCATTTTGTAATCGCACTAACGGTTTGCCCATGTCATACATTACAAGATAGTAGCTGGATGACAGCCAAATTTAAAGGCTTGCTTTGCTAAAACAAAGCAAGCCTTTTTGCTGCCGGCAACAATCTTGTAATTTCAGGATTAAACTAACTCTTTATTCTACCTGATGGTATCTTTCTCTTTGCATTTTAAAACATCTCACAAATCGCAACTATAAAAACTATCTCTCCCTTTCGCTTTCCTATCTTTGTTGCAGTATGAAGCATCTCCGCAATTTTTGCATTATTGCCCACATAGACCACGGAAAAAGCACATTGGCAGACCGCCTTTTAGAGCATACCCATACCATTGGCGCACGCGACATGATGAATCAGGTGCTCGACGATATGGACCTCGAAAGAGAAAAAGGCATTACAATTAAAAGCCACGCCATTCAGATGCAGTACTTGTTTGAAGGCGAAAATTATACTTTCAACCTCATTGATACGCCGGGTCATGTTGACTTCAGTTATGAAGTGAGCCGCGCACTGGCTGCATGCGAAGGCGCACTGTTGCTGGTAGATGCTTCGCAGGGCATTCAGGCGCAGACTATCTCCAATTTATACCTTGCTATTGATAATAATCTTGAAATCATCCCTGTCATTAATAAGATAGACATGGATGGCGCAATGATCGCTGAAGTAAAAGACCAGATTATAGATTTGATTGGCTGCAAGGAAAACGAAATCCTGCTTGCCAGCGCCAAAAATGGTATTGGTCTGGAAGAGATTTTAGAAGCGATTGTAAAAAGAATTCCTGCACCAAAAGGCGATGTAAATGCGCCTTTGCAGGCTTTAATATTCGATAGTGTATTTAATAGCTTCAGGGGCATCATTTCTTATTTCCGCGTGTTTAACGGAACACTTAAAAAAGGAGCGCGTATTAAGTTCGTGGCTACAGGACAAGAGTATTTTGCCGATGAAGTTGGCGTGCTGAAATTGGGCTTGCAACCTTTAGCTGAAATTAGTGCGGGTGATGTAGGCTACATTGTTACCGGCATCAAGAATGCGAAGGAAGTAAAGGTAGGCGATACTATCACGTTGGCATCTCAGCCCGGTGAGATGATTAAAGGGTTTGAAGAAGTAAAACCAATGGTGTTTGCGGGTATCTTCCCCGTGGTAACGGAAGATTTTGAAGAGCTGCGCGATTGCATGGAGAAATTGCAATTGAACGATGCTTCTTTAACCTTTGAGCTGGAAACCTCGCAGGCATTAGGTTTCGGTTTTCGTTGCGGCTTCCTTGGCTTGCTGCACATGGAGATTATCCAGGAACGATTGGAGCGGGAGTTTAATCAAACCGTAATTACTACCGTCCCCAACGTTAGTTTTCATGCTTACACCACTAAGGGCGATAAACTGGTGGTGAACAATCCCGCACAGATGCCTGAAGTAACGAAAATTGACCGGCTGGAAGAGCCGTTTATCCGCGCGCAAATCATCACGCTGCCCGATTATATCGGCAATATCATGACCTTGTGTCTGGGCAAGCGCGGCATACTGTTGAACCAAAGTTATCTTACTCCAACGCGCGTTGAATTGATCTTTGAAATGCCTCTGACAGAGATTGTATTTGATTTCTATGATAAATTAAAAAGCCAGACCCGTGGCTATGCTTCTTTCGATTATACGCCGATTGATTACCGCGAAAGTGACATCGTGCGAATGGACATCCTGCTCAACGCTGAAAAAGTAGATGCCTTGAGTGCGCTTATCCACCGCAGCCGCTCACAGGACTTTGGCAGGAAGCTTTGCGAGAAGTTAAAAGAATTGTTACCAAGACAACAATTCCAGATTGCTATACAAGCTGCCATTGGCGCAAAAGTGATTGCCCGCGAAAACATCAGTGCTATGCGTAAAGACGTAACCGCAAAATGTTACGGTGGCGATATCAGCCGTAAACGCAAGCTCCTGGAAAAGCAGAAAGAAGGTAAGAAACGCATGCGGCAGATCGGTAGCGTAGAAGTGCCGCAGGAAGCATTTTTAGCGGTGCTGAAACTGGATTAATGTTGTCCGTCGTTAATTAATTCCGTCATTGCTTTGTTACTCGCAATGATGGGTGCGACAACTTCATCAAACACAAGCAGGTTTCTGTTCAACTTCTTATTCTTCTTTTTATTCTAATATCCTTATCTCACAAATCCCATTTATCCCACGCATCCCAGTTCAGATAATGCCCAAATATTTTCAGAACATACAAGAGTGCGACGCAACACATCCTTTATCGGAGTCGCTGGCTTATAGCCCACAATGGCTGTTCGCTGTATTCTGTATTTCTTTTCTTTGCTATAGGTTCCACCAATAGTTTAATTTAATTACCAACGCCCTGATTTTAGCTGAAAACGGCGAGGGGAAATAATTATCTGTATAAACAATAAACAAGTCAGAAGCCGGCTGGTAGCGCCACTGGAAGCGGGCGTTGATGTTAATGTTATCTGCCTGCTGATTGTATTGGATATACGTAGTAAAAAACAGCTTATTGGTAAACGTAACATCTATGCGCGGACCAATCAGCCAAAAATGATCGTTACCCCAGGGTTGCGGAAGAATCAAATTGCTGTAAGCCGCATTGATATTGACGTTGACATAAGGCTGAAAGCGATACCCCACACTTCCACTGGCTGTGAAGAGATTGCCGTTGGCATAATAGGTTCCGTAGCGCAGAGAAGCAGTATAGGTGAAGGTGTGCTGCGGCTGCGACGCATAATCAAAGCCAGTTAAATTGTATTTATGAACGCTTCCTGTAGCCAGCGTATCCTTGCCGGAATTGGTAGGATCGAATGGGCGAAGCAGGCGCACATAATCGTTTTGACCCAGCACTGATAACGTGCTTTTATTGCGGAATGCAAACAGCCAGGCAAATACGTTTTCATAGTCGGTGCTATGCAATTTCGTATCGAAAAAATAACTGCCGGTAACCTGTGGACCATGCGTTAAAATAATGCCCCGTTTTGGAAAGAAATACCGCGTCACCTGCGGGTTAAATTTGATAAAATCAGTGCGGGGCACATAGCCCACTTCGGCATTATAATTTTTGCCTACGTACTCATACCCGCCATAAGCCAGCCACCTCTTACCGCTGTATTGCAGGTTGGCGGCAGTGGTATAATCGTCGCCCCGCTTGCCCGGCGAAAACGATTTCAGCAGCAAAGCTTTGCCGGTAAATACATTATTGGAAGAGGCAAGATTGTATTCTAACCCTAAGTTGCGGTTGTATTGCGGATAAACAATGCCACTATCCCCATTATGATTGGGATGATAATCCACGGCTGTTTTATCAATATAAATAAAGCCGATGTTCGAGCGCTTAAACACCTTCTGTTGCAGCGAGATGACTGCATAATTCTCTGCAGGCATATTGTTATTGCCGCCTGCCGTTTCCATATCCATGGCACCGATACGTAAGGTTTTATTAAGCTTGCCGCTCAGCCGTGCACCTGCGTTGATTGGTACATTCAAGCCGATGCGGCGGGAGAAAAAAGGCCGGATATCGGCATAGCCGAAGTTGCCAAACAAATCGCCGTTTTCTAAAAAAAATTGGCGCTTTTCGGGGAAAAACAATTCATAGCGGCTTAGGTTTAATACTTGTTGGTCTACTTCCACCTGCGAGAAATCGGGGTGCACGGTTAAATCCAGGTTCAGCGCAGTAGAAAACGTAAGCTTCGCATCAACGCCTTCGCGGCCCAAGATGCCCGATGTTTTGCCGGTGGTATAATCTTTTGCAGTACTGGTTAAAAAGCAAGGAATGATAGAAATATTCTTGTGCGGATTGGGCGGCGGCACATCCCACAGCAACGTGCCCGTATAAGCCAGCGAAGCCGTTGGAAACTGGCGCGGCACCGGCGCCCACGCGCTCTTTTCGGTAGTCTTTAAATCGTTGCGGCTAAAGTTGATGCCCCAGTGGGTGGACTCTTTTTTATAGCGTAGCGTTTTAAACGGGATCGCGGCTTCGAACACCCATTTATCATCGTAGTTTTTAACGGCAGAAAGCCATTTATTATCCCAGTTTAAATCTACGCTGCCGCCTCCATACATGGTGCCATCCCACTGCGCACCCTCGGCATTGGCGCCAAACGAAAAGCCGGTAGTGCCATCTTCAAACGGGTCTATAAATACGAGGAAGTTATCGTTCTTGCCAAAGTTGAAATCGCGGTGCAGCGATTCAACCATGTTCACGCCGCGCACGGCTTTGTAGCACACCGCCAGCAGGTATAAATACTTTTCGTCGTAGGTCATTTTCACTTCTGTCTTCACACCGGCATGGCTGGTATCCATGGGCAGCACCATATAAAAGTTGCCAGCCGTAGTAGCTTCTTCCCAGGCGGTTTCATTAGCCATCCCATCAATTGCCATGAGGGCAGAAGTTCGATGGATAGGTAGCTGAAACGCTGCGTTTTTCTTCTGGGCAAAAACAGAAACAACACTACACAAACAGAGAAGAACGAAAAGCAATCGTTTCATAGGTAGCCGCAATTGGTTGCGGAAGATAAGAAGGAGAGATGGATGAAAAGGAGATTGCTTTTTAAAATTTGACGTTGACTTACAATAAATCGGTAAGTGGCGCGTCAATCTTCATTGTCTGCCGCATCATAACTGTTGGGGGGAATGCGGAAGCGGTGAATGCCCGTTATTGCGAGCCCCGCGAAGCAATCTATAGAGAGCACAAAAACAGGTTTACAAATAGTCATCAGGCTCAGTTGTATAACACAGATTGCTTCGTGCCTCGCAACGACGAACACTCACGTCTGACTATTCACCTTTCACTACTCATCTCTCACCACTCACTTCACCGCCGTAATCCACCAGGTATTGCCAAAGGCATCCTTTACGCCGCCGCTTCTGCCATACGATTGGTCGCCCATCGGCGTAACGGCAACGGCGCCTTCCTGCAGCGCCCGCTCATAGGTGGCATCGGCGTTTTCTACATAGATAAAAAGATTTGCCGTGGCAGGCGGATACTCGGGTGTACTGTCGGCAAGCATAATGATGCTATCGCCAATCTTCAGTTCGGCATGCATCACAATGGTTTCATCGCGCAGGTGATGATTTTGCAGTTGCGCGCCAAACACACTCTGTACAAACGGGATGAAGCCGGCTGCATTTTCAACAATGAGGTAAGGCGAAAGGAGGGGATAACCTTCGGGAGCAATCTTCATAAAATAGTTTTGCACTAAAATAAAAAAAACCGGCGAGCAAGACTACTGCCGGTTCATTTTTTCAACCCTAACAAAAATTGTTATGCCATATATAAACCCAAAAATAATTAACTAATGGTAACCTCGTAGCTGCCTGCATTTACATCGCTCAGGTTGATGATGCGCAGGAAAGTATTGTTCAGGTCGCCCAGCTCGGATGGTTTGATGTGAATGGTTTTGCCGGGCTGCACCTCCCTGCCATTGCCGGGGTAGGGCGAGGTTTCGTCGGGCGCCAGCCATGCAGCAATGGGTGCATTATCATCTGTATTATTAATGCCCAATTCGTAGGTATCGGTAAGCGTTCTGTTCACTACCATATCCGTTGCCGAAGGAAGGAGCGAAGCATTGGTAAACGTCTCGTGCTTGTGCTTGGTTTGCGGGTATAATAAGGCAAATGAAAACAATGCCATGCAAGTTAAAGGTTGCGCAGAAGCGGCTGCACCGCATCGGGTGGAAAAAGGGGTGCTCACGGGTTGCTACTGAATTGTGGTTAGATTTGTTTTCTTATCATCCTAATCATTCAGGAGGAATAAAAAATTGCAGGTGTTTGTGTCTTCTACGTTCGAGGATTTAAAAGAAGAGGAAAGACAGGCGGCGGTAGAAGCTATTTTATCTGCGGGGATGGAATTGTTCACTACCAGCAATGTTTCTAATCAAAATGACTAATATAAACACCCCAAATACGACTCCTAACAGCGTTGCTACAAACGGGTTTCGCCCCTTAAAACCATTATCGAAAGGTTTGTCAGAGGTTAAGGTGTCATGTATAACTTTTTTCTCTTTTCCTTCCTGACTGTTGTCATAACTAATCACTTTGCCGTCTTTATATATGGCCAGTTCGATTAACTTCTTTTCCGCTTCAGGTGGCTGCGGAAAGATATTACTGAAAGAGAAGGAAATCAGTGATTGTCTTCCTACCTGGTCAAACATGTCCTCAGCAATATCATACGGCAGAGAGCCATTGGGCGTTTGCCCAACAAATGTAACATCACTTACCGGGTATTTCGCCTTTACGGTATCTACATAATGCTGTGCATACTGGTAAAGGTGTTTTGCTGTTACAGACCGATTGGTATAATTGGTTATTTTCAGATAATCAAATGATGTTTCCCATCCATTGTTACTGCCTCCTGCACGATAATAAAACTGAATTTCTTCAGGGTCAGTATGAAAAGGCCAATAGAAATACCAGAGGACGCCTGTTAATAAACAAAGTAGAAAAATTCTCTCAACTGTAAATCCTTTTACTATTGTTTTGAAATTATACTTCAAGATTACCTTGTCCTTTTTCGATACACAATATTCTAATAATTTTTTAGTCGTTGGTGCTCCCAACATAAATGTTTAAAAAAACGGCAATCATTATATACATCAACATAAAAATCCCCGGTGGAAAACCACCGGGGAAGTACAACTAAAAACACGATTTTGAAATACAATATCAATCGGGCTTTTTGCCGTCTAAAAAAGTATTCAAGGTAGAGAGCGGCGACTCTTTGCCGTCTTCTTTCTTCACCGTGATTTTGCTGTAATAATTTTCGGCACCGGAATTAATGCCACTGCCATACAACTCCATATTGCGGCGCACATAAGCCGGCACATTGTCAAACTCCTGGTTCACCTCCGAGTTATTCATGTTGAACGACAGGTTGCGCAGTTTCGCCACGCGTTGTTGCGCCCTTGCTTTCTTCTCCATTTCTTCGTTCGATTCGATGCCAAAATCGGCAACGGCAGGAGGCGGTGTTTGTGTGTTGCTGCCGGTGGGTTTAATCACCAGTTCCAGTTGCACCTCTTCTTCGTTTTCCGGGGTAAACGGCTTAGGCGGTTTAGGTGGCTGCACAGATATCTGTGGCTGCTCTGCCTGCGGCGCCGGTTGCATAGGCTGCACAGGCGGCTGTGTATAAACCGGCGGTGTTGCCTTTGGCTGAAGCCCTTGCCCGGAGCCGTTTTGCGGCTGTTTGGCTTCCGCATAAATGTTCTGCGGCTTGTTTAAAAAACCACCCCCTTGCTGAGTTGCATATGCGGGTTGTGGCGCCTGCTGGTATGCAGGCTGAACGGATGGCTGATACGTAGGCTGAACCGCTGGTTTTTCGGTGTATTCCATGCGCAGATGCTCCGGCTCCGATGCCACTACCTGCGGCTTTTGCACCGGCTGAGGCTCTTGTATAAAATCGAACTGCAATACATGTTTTTCCTCTTCTTCCGGCATTGCTGTTTTGGCGCCTTTTGCTGCGGTTGCCACCGGCTGCACTTCTGCTACCGGCTCAGACAATTTTGGCATCAGCGGGTTTTCTTCTTTCGCTTGTACAACCGGCTTTTTGGGTGCTTCATTGCCATCGTTCAGCGTCATTAACACCTTTTCCTGTTTGGGTTGTTTATCCTGCTGTGCCGCTTTCATAAACGGATCTTTTTGTTCAAAGCCCGTTGCAATGAGGGTGATGCCGATTTTATCTTCCAGCGAATTGTCGTAGCCCATGCCCACAATCACATCGGAATATTCACCTGCCTCTGAACGCAGGTGGTTGTTGATGATTTCCAGCTCGTCCATGGTGCATTCATTATCGCCTTCTGCACTGTTGATATTGATGAGGATCCACTTCGCACCGCTGATGTCGTTATCATTCAATAAAGGCGAGTTCAAAGCTTCTTCAATGGCACGTTGGGCGCGATTTTCACCGCCTACGGCAGAACTGCCCAGGATAGCCACGCCACCATTTTTCATCACAGTGCACACGTCGGCAAAGTCAACAATAATATGCCCGCGGCTGTTGATGATATCGGTGATACACTTGGCTGCGGTTGCCAATACATTATCGGCTTTGCCAAAGGCTTCGCGCATTTTCAGGTTGCCATATTGCATGCGCAGCTTATCGTTGCTGATAACGAGCAAGGTATCTACATAAGGCTCTAATTGTTTGATGCCGGCTTCGGCCTGCGCAATGCGCCGCGGACCTTCAAACGGGAACGGTGTAGTAACGATGCCTACCGTTAAGATGCCCAAATCGCGGCAAATTTTAGCAATGATGGGAGCGCCACCCGTACCTGTTCCGCCACCCATGCCGGCACATATAAATGCCATGCGGGTGTTCACTTCGAGTATGCGCTTGATTTCTTCTAAAGATTCTTCGGTTGCCTGCTTGCCTACTTCGGGGTTGGCGCCTGCACCCAAGCCTTGTGTAAGATGCGGTCCTAACTGAATCTTGTTTGGAATTTTGCTTTGCTCCAATGCTTTCGCATCGGTATTACAAATGATGAAATCAACACCTTCAATGTCTTCACCAAACATGTAATTGACAGCATTGCTTCCGCCACCACCCACGCCAAGTACTTTTATGATGGAAGACTTCTGCTTCGGGATATCAAAATGGATCATGATAGTATTGTTTTTTAGTTGTTTTTGAATTATGAGTTATGAATTATAAATTATGAATAAAACGGACTGCTTGCAATTCATCATTTATAATTCATAATGATTACCTCATTTCTGTATCGCCTTCTTCTTTAAAGAGGTCTATGATGCTGTCTTTAAACTTATCCCAAAAACTGTTTAAACCTTTCTTGCGTTTGTTAATGTCAACTGCCGGCATTGCTGTCAGCACTTCCGCCTGCTTAACAGCTACAGGTTCTTCTTTCTTTAATGTTTCCGGTATTTCTATGCGGGCAAATGAAGTATCAAACTCTTTCTTTTGATTTTCGTAGTCGCTGTAACCTTTTAAAATTAAACCAATGCAGGTAGCATACATGGGCTTCTTCAATTCATCAATGTGGTTGGGCGAGAGGTGTTCGTTGGGAAAGCCAATGCGTGCATTCAAGCCCGTTGTGTATTCGGTTAATTGCATCAGGTGCTTTAACTGCGAACCGCCACCGGTAAGGATAATACCGCCGTTCAACATACGTTCCAGCCCAATTTGTTTTAAATGATACGTAACAAAATCGAGTATCTCGCTCATGCGCGCCTGTATGATGTTGGCGAGATTTTTTACGCTGATTTCCTTTGCCGGCATGCCTTTAATACCTGGTATGGTGATGTAGGCATTGTCTTGCGCTTCATTAGAAAGTGCGCTGCCAAACTGCATCTTCATTGCTTCTGCCTGGCTCTTTAAAACACCTAACCCCAGGCGGATATCGTTGGTAATATTTTCTCCGCCAAAAGGGATGACAGCGGTGTGTTTTAAGATGCCGTCGTAGAAGATGGCAAGGTCACTGGTGCCGCCGCCGATATCCAATATGGCAACACCAGCTTCCATATCTATGTCGCTCATTACGGCTGCTGCAGAAGCCAATGGCTGCAACACCAAATCTTTTGTTTTCAGATGACTTCTTTCTATCGCACGGTTGATGTTGCGAATGGCATTTCTATCGCCGGTGATGATGTGAAAATTAGCACCCACTTTCACGCCGTTATAACCCACCGGGTCTTTGATGTTTTGAAAGTTATCTACATGAAAATCCTGTGGAATCACTTCGATTATCTGATCGCCTGCGGGAATAAATGTCTTGCGCTGGTTGTCTATCAGTTGTTCAATTTCTTCGCGGTGAATTTCGATTTCGCTATCCTGTCTTACAATATCGCCACGCGTTTGCAGGCTCTTTATGTGATGACCTGCCACACCTACATATACCTCTTTAATTTCAAGGTCGGGGTTGCTTTCATAGCAGTTCATCAGCGCCTGCTGAATGGCCTTGATAGTCTGATCGATATTCAACACCTGGCCGTGTTGCACGCCATTACTGTTGGCGCGGCCAAAGCCTAAGATTTCGAGTTTACCTAATTCGTTTTTACGACCAGCAATCGCAGCAATTTTGGTGGTGCCAATGTCTAAGCCTACAATAATTGGCGCTTCGTTTCCATTCATATATGAAGTGTTTTAGTTGTTTTCTCACTCACATTAAAACCTGTTTACGGGTTGTACATTTTCTTTACCGGCATCACTGCATTCATAAGGTAGTCAGGCTTATGAATGCCGCACAAAAATTGATATAAGTGATTTGTGGTTTGCTGCTAAAACACAACACCAAAAAGTCATTAGCAAGGATACAGGATTCTCCTTTTTACCTTTATCTTTTCAAGAAATTGTAACATGCAAATACAACATTATTTCTTTGCAAAAATGTATGGCGTGTACATCTATACCCTACCATTTTTTTTCTTCACATTCTGAAAATGTCAGACTCTTTTTTTAGCTTTTGGCATTGTTGCTTTGGGCTGTTTTTGTAAAGGTTGCTGCGTGTTTTTTAAGTTGAATTTAATTGCTGGTTTCGTATTTTTTTTACTGGTACTGCTATCGGTTGTTTCGTCTCTGTCGGGTTGCAAAATTGTATTGCGCAAAGTGTCAATATTGGTTTTCTGCACAGCGTCTATCGCCCGAAACAGCAGCGAAGAGTCTTTTAAAATATCTGCACCGGAACGCATAGCCGATACAATGCGCTGCGCCAGAGCTGAATCTACATAAGGCTTTGGCTCGCCGCGGCGCGCAGCCACCACTTGTCCGTCGAATGAAACATTGACCGTTTCATATTTTTCAAAACCTGTTTTTGACCATACCTGTTTATAAAAAGCCATTAGCCGGTTAAACTTAGAAGCAAGACTGTCAGCGCTTCCTAAAATGATGGTTTGATTACCTATTACCGGGATAATATTGAAAGTGCTTTGCGGTGTAATAACTACCTGCGACACCTGTGCATTCCAAAATGAATCCTGCTGAATAAACAGCGCAATGTTTTTTACATCATTCAGTAAGAGGCTATCGGGTTTCGAAAGTTTTTTTTTATCCGAAGTAAATGATGTAAATACCGGAACATGCGCCGAATAATCACGGCTTAACGGTAGCCGCATTCCGCTGCTGTCAATATAAAACGATGAACCTTGCCATGTGATAACACGTGCAATTGGCTCACGCTCTTTTATCTTCACCTGCAGCACTGCTCCGTTGTCGAAGTATAACTCTACGTTTTGTATCCAGGGTTGTTTTTTTAGGATTGTTTCCAGAGTTCGCAGGTTAATATTTTTAATGCTCTCTCCTTTGTATGCACCATTCACTTTCAGTTTATCGGTAATCTCTTTTTCGTCCACAAACACATGCCCTTCACTTCCTTGGATGTCTACTTTGATGTCGCTGCAGGTTGCATTTTTTTTCTGTTGGGCAGCTGCTATCAGCAAGCCAGCTACCACTACAGCCAGCAGCCACCACAGAGATAATATAATTCGCTTTTTAAGCATCCTTGAGCAATACGTTTTTTACGGGTAACACCAAGGCATCTATGTCTCCTGCCCCGCACATTGCAATTAACTTTGGCTTTTCCATCTCTATTACTTGCAGCAGCATTTCTTTAGATAAAATGCGTTTCTTTGGTATGGTGATTTCGTGAAAAATCAACTCGCTGCTCACGCCGGGCATTGGCAATTCCCGAGCGGGATAAATGGGTAATAAAATCACTTCGTCAGCCAGGCTCAATACGGCGCCAAACTCTTTGTATAAATCTTTGGTGCGACTGTATAAATGTGGTTGAAACACCACCGTTAATTTTTCGTTGCGAAACATACTGCAAACGCCGGTGATTAATGCCCTCAACTCTTCCGGGTGATGAGCATAATCATCAATCAGAATGTGTACATCATTTCTAATAATGTATTCAAACCGCCGTTTCACACCTTTAAAGTTTGCAATGGCATTTTTAATTTTTTCATCCTCAATGTTCAGATGCTTCGCAATGATAATGGCAACAATACTGTTCTCAATATTATGCAACCCACCCATGTTCAGCACGACATCTTTTAGACTCCATTCTTTGCCTGCAACATCATAATAATACGCGCCATCTTCAATTCGGATATTCGTTACATAAACATCTGCCTGAATATTGTCGAAATGATACGTAAGATGCTTACCTGCCACCAGTTCATCACTTCTGTGCAAGCCATATTTGGTAAGCAAAAAGCCGCCGGGTTTCAGCTTCTTCGTAAACTGAATAAAAGCGTTCTCCACTTCTTCGCCTGTACCATAAATATCGAGATGGTCAGGGTCCATGGCAGTTACTACTGCTACATCGGGAACCAGCTTTAAAAAAGAACGATCATATTCATCAGCTTCTACCACTACTACCTTGTTCTCACTGCTCCAGAAATTGGTGTTATAGTTAGCTGCAATGCCACCAAGAAAAGCGTTACATCCGTAGCCGCTATCGCGCAATACATGCGCTGTCATCGTAGTGATGGTTGTCTTTCCATGCGTTCCGGCAATGCAGATGTTAAAGGAGTTCTGCGTGATCCATTGCAGTATATCGCTGCGTTTTACAACGGTATAATTGTTCTGTTTATAGTAGATAAACTCTTTGTGGTCTTTGGGGATAGCAGGTGTATAAACGACTACATCTAGCTCTTTTGGAATCAACTCAGTGTTTTCTTCAAAATGAATGTCAATGCCTGATGCCTGCAGTTCATCAGTAAGCGGCGTTGGTGTTTTATCGTAGCCACTTACCAAAGCACCTTTGCTTTTGAAATAGCGAGCCAGGGCGCTCATGCCGATACCGCCGATACCAATAAAATATATTTTGCTGATAAGTAAACCGGCCGGCAACAAAGATGAATGAGACTGTATTGTTTGATTCATTTCCATATCATCTTTTATAACGCGTTGAGGATGGCTTGCGCGATGGTTTCATCTGCATGGGTAACGGCTAACTTTGCAATATTTGTTTCTAATTCCCGCTGCTTTTGTTCGTTGAACAAGAGGCTGGTTACTGTGCCGAATAATTTGCCCTGCGCCTCCTCATCTTTGACCATCAGTGCTGCATTTTTATCCACTAAATATTGCGCGTTTGCCGTTTGATGATCTTCGGCAGCGTGAGAGTAGGGGACAAAGACAACCGCTTTTTTAGTAGCGCATAATTCGGCTACCGACATCGCGCCGGAACGCGAGATAACCACATCTGCAGCAGCATAGGCTTTATCCATGTCTTTAATAAAATCACCCACCCATACAAACGATTTTCCACTGCCACGCTGTAAGTAAGCCTCGGCTGTGGTTGCCCCGGTTTGCCAGATCAGTTGCACATTGAGAGAAGGCAGTTCGCCAATGTGATAAGCGAGCACCTGGTTGATGCTTCTGGCGCCAAGACTACCACCGATAGCGAGTATCGTTTTCTTATTTTCTTCCAATCCAAAAAACCGCAGCGCTTCTTCTTTCGCTATAGTTGTATCTGCGATGGACTTGCGTATCGGGTTGCCGGTAACCACAATTTTTTCAGCCGGAAAAAACTTTTCCATGCCATTGCCGGCAACAAAAATCTTCGCCGCTTTTTTGCCTAATAAAATATTGCTCTTACCAGCAAACGAATTGCTTTCGTGAACGAATGTGGGGATGTTTTGTTTTTGCGCATAGCGCAATACTGGGAATGAAGAATAACCTCCCACACCAATCACGGCATCAGGCTTGAATGTTTTGATAATATCACTCACCTGGAAGAAGCTTTTTATCAGTTTGAAAGGCAGTGAAATATTCTTCAACAGGTGGCTGCGGTTGAGGCCGGCAATGTCAATGCCTTTAATGTCATAGCCTGCCTGCGGCACTTTGTCCATCTCCATTTTTCCCTTAGCGCCAACAAATAAAAACTGCGCAGAAGGCTGGATTTTTTTGATGGCATTGGCGATGGCAATGGCAGGAAAAATATGACCGCCTGTGCCGCCGCCTGCAATGATGAAACGAAAACCGGAGCCCCCAACCCCTGATGGGGAGTTTGTATCCTGTTCATTTTTGGTAACCTCTTTCATCTTTATATTATAATCAAAGCCAGTTTCACTTACGCTGTTTCGAATTCTTCTTTTGGAGATAGCAGTTTCTCTACTCTGCCTTCTAACTGTTCTACATTTCTTGCTACGCTTAAAATGATACCAATGGCGGCGCAGGTAAATAAGAAAGAGCTTCCGCCCATGCTCACCAGCGGTAATGTTACGCCCGTAACAGGCGTGAGATTTACATTCACCGCCATGTTGGCAAGTGCTTGTATTACCATGCTGAAACTCAGGCCTAACGCGAGAAACGCTCCAAATGCATAAGGCATTCGTTTAAAAATATTGATACAACGGAACAGGAACACCATGTATATAAAAATGATGAACGCGCCGCCCATCAAACCATATTCTTCAATGATGATGGAATAAATAAAATCGTTGTAAGCCTGCGGCAGAAAGTTGCGTTGGCGGCTGTTGCCCGGACCCAAACCATACAACACACTTCCATTGGCTATCGCAATATTTGCCTGCTGCACCTGGTAAGGAATTGCGTCTTCTTTTGCATACATGAAGTCTTGTACACGACTTACCCAAGTACCAAACCGACCCATCGAAGTCAGTGTTTCAGATACCTTGGATTTCGATACTTCTTTTACGCCATTGGCGGTTTTTCCTGTGTATGTAGTAATGGCAATTGAAACAATTAAAATGACCGGCAACAAAGCCACACCAACCACCAACAATAAGTGTTTGATATGAACGCGACCGATGAATAAAAGAATTAATGCTGTGGCACCTGTGAGTAATGCGTTAGAAAGATTCGCTGGCATGATTAACACACAGGTTAATGCAATGGGAATGATTAACGGAACAAAGCCTTTTCTAAAATCTTTAATCACATCCTGCTTGCGACTCAACTGCCGCGAGAGATACATAAACAGAGCTACCTTCGCAAAATCACTTGTTTGAAACGTCATGTTGATGACGGGCAATTTAATCCAGCGGCTGCCTTCGTTTATTTCTGCACCAAAGAATAAGGTATACGCCAAAAGTGGTATCGAAATGAGGTAGAGGTACAATGCGATTCTTGAAAAAATAGTGTAGTTGATGCGGTGCAGGAAATAAATCACCAGCAAACCGACAAGAATAAAAGAAAGCTGTTTAAAGAGATAAATTTCTGTGTTGCCTTTATACATTTTATAAGCCAGCGAGCCGGTAGCGCTATATACTACCAGCACCGACGCCAAAGCCAGTAGCAGCACACAGCTCCAGATATATTTATCTCCCTTTGCCTGCCGGCTCAGGTGATGAAATGGGTAATGTAAACCCGCCAAGTCTGCCATACAAATAAGTAGTCTATGAAAACTAAAAGAGAAGTTTATTGCCCATGCCTTCTCTTTATAAGTGCTCCGTTTTTTTATCGTCGAATGTATCAAACAATCTTTTCTAATCTAACAGTTATAGGGCTTTTACTGCATCCTTAAACTGCTTGCCGCGGTCCTCGTAATTTTTAAATAAATCGAAGCTGGCACAGGCAGGGCTTAATAGTACAACGTCCCCTTTTTCTGCGGCGGCAAAAGATTTTTGTACGGCTTCCTCCGCAGAAGATGTATCTATTACAGAAACAATTTTTCCAAATGCTTCATGAATTTTTTTATTATCCAGTCCTAAGCATACAATGGCTTTTACCTTCTCGCGAACCAGGTCTTCAATGGCGGAGTAATCATTGCCTTTATCCACACCGCCTAATATTAAAACTGTTGGCTTCGTCATGCTTTCCAGCGCAAACCAGGTGCTGTTGATGTTGGTAGCTTTGCTGTCGTTAATAAACTCCACACCTCGCACTATCGTTACAGGCTCCATTCGATGTTCCAGCGTTTCAAAGCTCTCCACGGCTTCCCTGATTTTCTCCTTACGAATGTCCATCGTAAGCGCTGCAATGCCTGCTGCCATTGTGTTGGATTGATTGTGTTTACCTTTTGCGGCAAAATCGTAGATGTTCATGCTGACTCTTTCTTCGTTCACTTTCATCATGAGCTGGTCACCTTTCACGAAGGCTCCTTTCTTTGGTTCCTGTTTCATAGAAAATGGCAATGATTGACTGGTTAATAAAATATTGTTTAGTTTTTTCATGATGATTTCATCGTCCATATTGTAGATGAAATAATCTTCTTTCGTCTGTTTATTAATAATTCTGAATTTGCTGTTGATATAGTTATCAAAGCTGTAGTTATACCTGTCTAAATGGTCTTCTGTGATGTTGAGTAAAATGGCAATGTGCGCCCTGAAATCAACGATATCATCTAACTGGAAAGAGCTGATTTCAGCGATATACAACGGCTTCGGATTTTCTGCCACCTGCTTGGCAAATGAATATCCGATGTTGCCCACAATCGCGCAATCTAAACCTGCTGTTTGACAGATGTGATATAGAAGCGAAGTTGTGGTGCTCTTACCATTGCTTCCAGTGATGGCAACAATGCGGCTATCGCCCGTAAAGCGGAAGGCAAGCTCTATCTCGCTGATGACAGGAATGCCTTTGCTGCGTATCTTCTTCACCATCTCATTCTTCTCCGGAATGCCGGGACTTTTGATTACTTCGTCTACGCTTAAAATCCGGTCTTCCGAGTGCACGCCTTCCTCCCATTCGATGCTGTTGTTCAGCAGTTCTACCTTGTATTCCTCTTTTATTTTTCCGGCATCGCTTACAAACACTTCATAACCCTGCTGCCGACTCAGCAAAGCTGCACCCACACCGCTTTCGCCGGCACCCAGCACCGCTACCGACCATCTCATATTTTGAGCTGTTAATGGTTGTAGTTCGTTGTCTATTTTGCTGTCCGTCATGTGTTGTTATTTATCCGTCCGAACTGGAATTTTTTATGATTTCTAATTTGCCTGATTCGTGTTTTGTTTTTCCAATTTTTTCCTTCCTAAATCTATGTTCAATCTTTTCATATCCGCTAAGTCAGACAAATCGCATTAAACTCGTTTTACCTGATTTTTAATGTCACAATCGAAAGCAACACGCACAAAATCGTGATGATCCAAAAGCGGATTGCAATCTTGCTTTCATGAAATCCTTTTTTCTGATAATGATGATGCAAAGGGCTCATCAAAAAAATGCGCTTTCCTTCACCATACTTTTTCTTCGTGTATTTGAAATAACTTACCTGCAATACCACACTAAGATTCTCTACTAAGAACACCCCGCAGAAAATTGGTATCAGCAATTCCTTTCTTACAATCACCGCTAATGAAGCAATGATGCCACCTAAGGCAAGGCTTCCAGTATCACCCATAAATACCTGCGCAGGAAACGCATTGTACCACATAAATCCTACGCAGGCTCCTACCAATGCGCCTACAAAAATGGACAGCTCGCCAAGGTTTGGGATATACATGATGTTAAGATAATCTGCCAATAAATAATTACCACTCACATACACAAAAATGCCCAGCCCCGCCGCAATAATGGCGCTCACGCCGGCTGCCAATCCATCTAATCCATCTGTTAGGTTGGCACCATTAGAAACAGCAGTTATAATAAATGTGATGATAATGATATAAGGAATCCAGGTATAATTCTCTGCACCCTCGCCCATCCAGCTAATCAGTTTGCTGTAGTTAAACTCATGTGTCTTTACAAAAGGGATGGTAGTGATGGGTGTTTTTACCCTGGCAAACCGTACATCTTTGCCATCGCGCGTTCGGGTTATTTCATTCAATGTTTTTTCGCCAGGACGGATGCCAGTTTCAACTCCGTTCTCATTAATAATTTCTCTTTCCACTACCACGTTACTGTTGAAGTAAAGCGTAACACCGATGATGATGCCGAGACCAACCTGACCAATAATCTTTGACAAACCTGCCAATCCATCGCTGTCTTTCTTCTGATATTTCTCGCCCTTATCCTGTGCGATTTTGCGGGCTTTTAATTTGAAATAATCATCGAGGAAACCAATGAAACCCAGCCATATTGTGCAAAGAATCATGAGACGGATATACACTTTATCAAGGTCGGCAAACAGCAATACTGGTATCAGTATCGAAAGCAATATGATGATGCCACCCATAGTAGGTGTTCCTTTCTTTTGCTGTTCGCCAGCTAAGCCTAAATCACGAACTGTTTCGCCGATCTGGTTTCGCTTCAATAAATTAATCAGCCGCTTGCCATACAGCGTGGCAATCAACAGTGATAAAATAACAGCCAGCACCGCGCGGAAAGTGATGAACTGAAATAGTCCCGCACCGCTCAGATGAAATTCTTTGCCCAACCAATTGAATAAATAGTATAGCATCTTTTTATGTGGGATGTACAATGTCGGATGTGCGATGTAGTTCTTGTTATCATCGTTTCCTTCTATCTTACATCAGTTATTGTTTAGCATCTATCTTTTGAAGTGAGTATGAACACATCATATGTTCACTCCTCGCTACTTACCACTCACTTCTTCATCAACTCAAAACTTTTTTTCAAAACTGCTTTATCATCAAAGCTGTACTTCACGCCTTTGATGTCTTGGTACTTCTCGTGACCTTTGCCGGCCACCAGAATGATGTCTTCTTTATTAGCCATTTCAACCGCTGTTTCAATCGCATCTTTTCTATCTACTATGGTTTGGCTTTTGCGCTTGGCGGCGCTATTCAAACCGCCTCTCATGTCGTTTAAAATTTCTTCCGGGTCTTCGCTACGCGGGTTGTCGCTGGTGAGTATGACTTTGTCGCTCCATTCACAAGCCACCTGTGCCATAATTGGTCTCTTAGTCTTGTCTCTGTCGCCGCCGCAGCCTACTACAGTAATTACCTGCTCGTAGCCTTTGCGTAATTTTTTAATGGTAGATAATACATTCTCCAATGCATCGGGCGTGTGTGCATAATCTACAATGCCAATGATGTTGTTGTGGCTGATTATATAATCAAACCTGCCTTCAGCCCCATTCAAAGCACTTAGCACACGAAGCACTTCATCGCTGTTTTCGCCAAGACAAATTGCTGCGCCGTACACGCATAGCAGGTTGTACGCATTGAACTCGCCAATAAGCCGGAAATGCACTTCCTTATCATTTACGGTCATAATAAGACCCGTCAACGCATTCTCTAATATTTTGCCTTTGAAATCAGCTAAATTTTTCAGGCTATAATAGTGTTTGCGCGCCGCCGTGTTTTGCAACATCACAGTTCCCCGCTTATCGTCGAGGTTGGAGATAGCAAACGCAGAAGAAGGCAAATCGTCAAAGAATTTTTTCTTCACGCGGATGTATTCATCGAACGTTTTATGGTAGTCGAGATGATCGTGCGTGATGTTGCTGAACAAAGCGCCGGTAAACTGCAAGCCGGTAATACGGTGCTGATGAATGGCATGGCTGCTGCATTCCATAAACACATGCGTACAGCCCTCGTCTGCCATCTTCCTCAACAGTGCGTTTAAGCTTACAGCATCGGGCGTAGTGTGTGTAGAAGGAAGCACTTCGCCCGCAATTTGGTTTTGCACGGTGCTGATTAACCCACAGGTATAACCCAGCTTTGTAAACAGCTTGAACAAAACTGTTGCAATAGTTGTCTTGCCGTTGGTGCCGGTAACACCCACCAGTTGCATCGCTTTCGAAGGTTCGCCATAAAAATTATGCGCGATATAAGCTACTGCTTCATGGGCATTGTTTACTTTCAGATAAGTAACGTTTTCTAAAAGCATCAGGGGCATCTCTTCGCATACAACGGCAATGGCTCCTTTGCCGATAGCAGCTTCAATAAAAGAATGCCCATCGGATACGGCACCGCATATAGCAACAAACAGGGAGCCGGCAGATATCTTACGCGAGTCTATCTGCACATCCTTCACCTCTTTATCCGTGCTGCCATTGATCGCCTGCAGATGTACTTTATATAATATGTTCTGAAGATTCGCCATGTTTGTTTTTCTACTGCTGAGACGCTAAGACGCAGAATTTTTATTTATCATTCATTCCGTCTTTGCGGTTATTCTCAATTCAACTCTATTTTTACCAACTCGCCTTTATTAATTTTAGCACCACTTTCTACTGATTGCGAAATCACTTTACCTACGCCTTTTACGCTTACTTTCAGCCCGATGTTCTCGCACAAATACAAGGCGTCTTTTAAGCCCATGCCTTGCAGGGCAGGCATTTGTTTAGATGATACGGAAAGAGCTTGCGCTAATGGCATTGTGTTGCCTTTAGAAAGTTTTGTCCATTCGTCACTGTTGCCTTTTCCTGCCACCGGTATATTCAATGTGTTTACAATGGTATTCACTTCATCGCCAGAGGCAGTGTAGGAATAAAGGCCGCTATCATTTTTGGCAACACCGGCATACTGCATACCGCTGCTTTGCCGAACGTATAAGCTGTATAAACGGTCTGAAATTTCGCGGAATACCGGACCTGCAACCGAACCGCCAAAATGTACCAGCGCATGGGGTTTTGTTTTGATGACCACGATGCAGGTAAATTGTGGATGCTCTGCCGGAAAATACCCCACAAACGTTGCCTGATAGACACCATCGTCATAATGATAATTGCCATCGGCAACGTGCGCCGTACCGGTTTTTCCTGCTATGGCATAAGTGCAATTTTGAAATGCAGGCTTGCCGGTTCCTTCCGTTACCACGGCACGCATACACTGTTTGGCAGCATTGATAACAGAAGGAGATGCGATGTTTTCACGAAGCACTGTCGGCTCAAATTGCTTTATGATAATGCCATCTTTCTGGATGTTGTCTACGAGGTAAGGCTTCATCATCCTGCCATTATTGGCTACCGCGTTATATAAGGTTAAGGTTTGCAGCGGACTTACCTGAATGGCATATCCAAAACTCATGGTAATCATATCGCTCAAACCTTCATGGTTCCGCTTCATGTTAGGAAGACGTGGCTTTGTTTCACCCAACAGATCAATGCCGGTGATAGAATCAAGGCGAAACTGGTGCAGGTAATTTGAAAATTTAGAGGGCTGCGAGCCAAACGTGTTGTATGCAATTTTGCTCATGCCAACGTTGGAACTGGCGGCAAAGCATTCTTCTACAGTCATTACCGGTTTCGGCATTATTTCAGCCTCGGTTACGTTGCGTACACCCACGAAAGCATTACCGGTATTGCCAACCTCAACCATTGTATTAACGCTGGTTTTGCCTTCACTCAATACTGATAACAAGGTGGCAAGTTTGATGGTGGAACCCGGTTCGGAAGTACGCATGGCATAATTGTAATCTTCCCAGTATTCGCCTTCTGAATTGCGGCCTAAGTTTGCCATTGCTTTTATCTTGCCGGTGCCGGTTTCCATTACCACGCAAGTGCCGGTTTGGGCTTCGCTTTTCAGCATGGTGTTTAGCAAAGCGTTTTCGGCTATCTCCTGAATATGCACATCCAGAGTTGTAATAATATCTTTTCCGTTTTCCGGTTCAATGTCTAAAGATTCATCAACCGGAACAGAAACACCGCCACCAATGGAACGCACCAAACGCTTGCCTGTCGTGCCTTTCAGTACGCTGTCGTAGGCTTGTTCCAGACCAATCTTTTGAGAGTTCCGGCGCTCCAAACCAATCGTTCTGTAGGCCAACATCTGGTAAGGATTTAAACGGATACTCCGCTCTTCGGCAATAAACCCGCTGCGGTTTCTTCCTAAACGAACCAATGGAAACGTGCGCAGCTTCTGATAATCGCGGAAGCTTACTTTTTTGCGCAATAAAAAATAATGGTCCCCTCTTTTGTAACCGACATTCAATATTCGTTTATAATCATCTGCTGTTTTGTCTTTAAACAAATTGGCTAAGCAGTAACCCAATGAATCTACATTCTGCCTGAAGTTTTTGCCGCTTTTATCGCGCAATCCTTCGGCACCAAAATCAATATAGATGTCAAACTGCGGAATGCCGGTGCTTAGCATCTGCCCGTCGGCGCTATAAATAGTGCCCCGCTCAGCTTCTATTTCCTGTATGTGCTGGTGTAGGCTATCGCTCATAGCGCGCCAGTTATCACCCTGCACCTGTTGAATGTTGAAGGCTTTTATCATAACGGCAACACATACAATAACCAATAGGATAAAGCACAGATACACCCTCCAAAGGATGTCCCGCTTTACTTCTATGGTTTGTGCTGCTTTCATCTTTTACTTCTCTTCTTCGTTTTGTTTATTGTCAATAACAAGATGAGCCGGCGGCTCGGGTGATACTTTTAAACCTAGGGGAGCTGCGGCTTGTACCATTTCTGCCTCCCGGCTTTTATACATCATCTCGCTCTTAACCGTTTTGTATTCGTATTGAAGCTCTTTCAACTGGGCGGCTGTTGTATTGATGCTGCGAATGGTTTTATCAGCGTAATGACCATTGGCGATATACAGCACTGCCAGCACTGCCAGAAACAAGAAAAACGGAATGTTTTTCAACACCCAGCCATAGTTGACAACCTGCCGTAACGATGCTTTGATTTTTTTGATGGCCATTGGTTCTTTGTTAGCTGTTTCTTTTTATATTTTTTCCGCTATCCTCAGCTTTGCGCTGCGGCTGCGGCTGTTCTGTTTCATTTCTGTGTCTGTAGGCACAATCGGCTTTTTAGTAATGATGCGGAACTCTCTTTTTTTCTCCGTGTTTTCAAATGGATTATCATCCGTTTCCTCTACAAAGCTTCCGGTTTTGAAAAAGTTTTTCACCAGCCGGTCTTCGCCCGAATGAAAAGTGATGACTGCAATGCGTCCCTCTTTCTTCAACACCTGCGCAGCGCTTTGCAATAATTCCCTTAATGCGCCCATTTCATCATTTACTTCTATCCGCAGTGCCTGGAACACCTGTGCAAAGTATTTATTTGGGTTTCCCTTCACCACCGGCTGCAGTGAAGAAAGAAAAGCGGAAATCGTTTTAAAAGAGCCAGTGCTGCGATGTTGTACAATATGCTTTGCCAATGTTCTTGCATTTGTTACTTCGCCATATTGTTCAAACATCTTATGCAGTTGCGACTCATCATAGCTTTGTAAGATGTCTGCTGCGGTTGCTATGCCTCTTTTATCCATCCGCATATCCAGCGGTCCGTCAAAGCGGATGGAGAAGCCTCTTTCTCCTTCGTTGAACTGGTGACTGCTGACGCCAAGATCAGCAAGGATGCCATCTACTTCATTTATTTTATGCAACCGCAGGAAGCGTTGCAGATGGCGAAAGTTGCTTTGTATAAAAACAACCCGGTCGTCCTCCGGAACATTGCGCTTTGCATCTTCGTCCTGGTCAAAAGCAACGAGTTTACCTTCTTTGCCCAACTCCTGTAAAATGCCGCGACTATGTCCGCCGCCGCCAAACGTGGCATCTACATATACACCGTTTTCCTTTATCGTCAATCCAACCAATGCTTCCTTGTACAAAACAGGAATGTGGTAAGTGCTGCTGACTGGTTCTGTTGTTTCTTTCATCAGATCACAACATTATAATCAACCATTACACTCCTGGCATTGTCGCTGAAATTGACGCTTAATGATTCAATGAGCTCTTTGTATTTCTTCGTATCCCAGATTTCCAGCTTGTTGGTGGCAGAAGACAGCGTGATGTCTTTCTGCAAGCCTGCATATTCTTTTAACGTTGGCGGTATCAGCATGCGACCTGCGCCGTCTAATTCTATCTCGCTTGCGCTGCCTAAAAAGAAACGGCGGAATTCCCTTACTTTGGGGTCAAAATCGTTCAACTGACTTAACTTTTCGTAAATGGGTTTCCAACTTGATACCGGATACAGCCACAGGCATTTCTCGGTACCACGACAGACCACAAATGTGTTTTCTCCTTCGAACAGTTGCTTTTTGAAGCCGCCCGGAAGCAGAAAACGACCTTTGGGATCGAGTGTAGATTCATATTCGCCGAGAAAACCAGTCATTTGGATAAAAATGCTATTTATTGACACAAAATAACACTTTTTACCACTTTCGATTCTAAAATTGAAAGTGTTATTTTATCCACCCGATGTCAACAACAATCAAAGCATTGCTGCCATTGGTTTGTGGATGCAATAACCTAAAAAACTTAGTTATTGCCATGTATAACCTGTGGAAAAACTGTGTATAGCTGTGATGAAACAAGATTTACTGCTGATAAAAGACTTTAATTATGATTTGCCGGATGAACAAATTGCGAAACATCCCTTGCCTTGCCGGCATGACAGTCAATTAATGATATATAGAGAAGGCGAAATAAAAGTTTCTCAGTACAAGTGCCTCGCTGAATACCTGCCTTCAAATACGCTATTGGTCTTTAATAATACAAAGGTGGTCGAGGTGAGATTGCTCTTTACTAAAGAAACCGGCAGTGTGATTGAAGTGTTTTGCCTGGAGCCTGCCGGCGACTACAAAGACATTACTACTGCCATGTTGCAGCATGGCAGTGTAAGGTGGAAGTGCCTGGTAGGCGGCGCAAAAAAATGGAAGGAAGAAGTTCTGACGAGCACAAGGGACTATGATAAAAAAGAGGTGAAGATAACAGCCAGAAAGCTGGTGAAAGAAGCGGAGAATTTCCTCGTTGAATTTAAGTGGAACGATGAAACACTGAGCTTTGCAGAAGTTCTTCACCTGTTTGGAAATGTTCCTTTACCGCCTTACTTAAAACGCGCTGCAGAGGAAGAAGATAAAGAACGCTATCAAACCATTTATGCAAAGCAGGATGGCTCGGTAGCTGCACCCACAGCAGGTTTGCACTTTACGGATGAAGTGTTTGCTGGTTTGAAAAAGAAGGAAATTGAAACTGTTTATCTTACACTTCATGTTGGTGCGGGAACCTTTCAACCGGTGAAGACAGAAGCAGTGAGTGACCACCAGATGCATACAGAGTTTATTGAGGTTTCTATTGATTTGATAGAACGGTTGATTCACACTTCCACCCAAAAAATAGTTGCGGTAGGAACTACTTCACTACGCACGCTCGAAAGCCTGTACTGGCTGGGTGTAAAAGCGATTTATGAAGGCAACATTGATTTGGAAGAATTGTTCTTATCGCAGTGGGAAGCATATGAGTTACCTCAAGGCATTAGCGCTTCTGAGGCACTTCAGGCTTTATATAACTGTATGAGGAAACAACAACAAACAAAGCTAATTGCAAGAACAAGTATCCTTATAGCACCGGGCTATAAACTAAGAATGGCAGAGGGCTTAATTACAAATTTCCATCAGCCGCAGTCAACCTTACTGTTGTTAGTGGCAGCCCTGATCGATGAAGACTGGAAGCGCGTATATCAATATGCATTAGATAACGAATTTCGATTCCTGAGTTATGGCGATGGAAGCTTGTTGTGGAAGAAGAATTAAGTTTCAAATGGTTTCAATGAATCTATATTGCTAAGTTCTCTTGATTGATGGTGTATGGTAATTATGCTAATTATACTATTGTTATAAGTATAAATAATACGATAGTGTTTATACAACAATTGTTTTAAATCTTTATCCCTATCAGGATAAAGGGTTCTACCTTGATCAGGATACGTCTTTAATATTTTAATTCGTTCTTTTAATTCTCTAATGAACCTTTTTGCGTTGAAAGCAGAATCTATAGAGATAAAATCGTAAATACTTTTTTTAAAATCGGTAAGTGCAGGAACTGAATATTGGAGTTTCACCATGATTCTATTTCTCTATCTACATCTTCATCAGACATCGTTTCACCATTCTTGATTGCTTCTAATCCGCGCTCAATTTTTTCCAGCAAAACCAATTCTTCGAATACTACATCAATGTGCGTAAATCTTTCCTCCGGCATAGCTTCAATAGCTTCTAATACCTGTTTTTTGGTGAGTGTCATACTCCAATGTTTTCTTGCAAATTACATTTTTAATTCCGGCTGTAATACCGCAATGTGTTGCTGTTTTTCTTATCAAAAATCAACCGGCTGTGTTGCTGAATTTCTTCTGCTGTGATAGCTTGATATTTGCCGAGCTCTTTATTCATTAGATCGGCATCGCCAAGCAGTTCATAATAAGCAAGGCTGTTAGCTCGGTTCATAAGGGTCATATCCTCAAACGCAATGCTGCTTTCAGTTTTATTCTTCACCTTTTCAAGTTCTGTTTCTGTTACCAAAGACGAGGTGATCTTTTCCAGTTCCGCTTCAATGGCGTTTTCGGCTTCTTCCATTTTCCTGCCGCGTACCAGTTTGCCTTCAATCGCCAGCAAGCCTTTGTCGGTGCTGCCGAAATGATAGCAATCAATGTTGCTAAATATCTGTTGTTCCTTCACCAAGGATTGGTACAAACGAGAGGATTGACCGCCGCCTAAAATTTCTGTAATCAGTTCCGTTGTATAATAGCCTTTGTCAAGTCTCGCATCCATGTGCCAGGTTTTATAAAAGGCATCCAGCGGCACATCCGCATAAACATCCAACACGCGCGGCTCCGTTTGCTCCGGCTCCTGAGGAAGATGGCGGTTGTATTTTTCACCCGGCGCTATCGGCTCAAACCATTTTTGACACAGCGCCTTTACTTGTTCAGTAGTTACATTTCCTGCAACCACTAATATTGCATTCGCCGGCGTGTAATGCTTAAAGAAAAAATGCTTTACATCTTCCAGTTTGGCATCCTTTATTTGCTGCAAATCCTGCCCAATCGTCATCCAGCGATAGGGATGCGTGGTGTAAGCCAGCTCACGCATTTTATGCCAGGCATCGCCATACGGCTTATTGATGTAATGTTCTTTAAACTCTTCACACACCACTTTGCGCTGAACATCTAAACTTCTCTTTGAAAAAGCCAGACTCAGCATCCGGTCGCTCTCTAACCAGAAAGCCGTTTCCAAATTTTCGACCGGTAACTGGCAGTAATAATTTGTAAGATCGTTGGTTGTATAGGCATTGTTCTCACCACCCGCTTTTTGTAAAGGCTCATCATAATCTTTAATGTTGATGCTGCCGCCAAACATCAGGTGTTCAAAAAGATGCGCAAACCCTGTTTTGTCAGGGCTTTCATCCCTTGCACCTACATCATACATCACATTCACTACTGCCATCGGCGTTGTCGTGTCGGGATGCACCAGCACCCGTAATCCATTCTCTAAAACAAACCTGTCGTATGCAATCATAAGGGTGCAAATATAATTTGACAAAGGGTGATTTTTAATTTATGATTTGTGAAGAAGAAAGCTATGAGGTACAAGCGATAAGCTGCCAGTCTTAATCTGCAAACTGCAGAGATGAAACAAGAGATAAGGCGTGATTAACGATTGAATATTACTCTTTGATCCTTTTTACATTTAGCTTGTAACTTGTAGCTGCCAGCTTGCAACTCTCTCTTTGTCATTGCCGCGTAACAAATCGTTATTGTTGAAAAGCCACGGCGCTTTTTCGCTAATTTTGTTTTTCATTCCTTTCCGGAATGGCGAATCATTTGCGTTAAATAAGAACAAAACGAACCGATATGATAAAGACAGGTAATCCCGTTATTTCCATTTATACAGAAATGACGCCGAACCCCGAGACAATGAAGTTTGTGGCCAACAAACTGTTATATCCCGGCAAGAGCATAGATTTTCAGGACGAAATGAGCGCCTGGCCTTCGCCATTGGCGAAAGAGCTGTTCTCTTTCCCTTTTATTAAAAGTGTGTTTATCGCTTCTAATTTCGTTACGCTCACCAAAACAGCCGATACAGAAGACTGGCAGGATGTGATTCCTTCCATCAAGGAATTTCTAAAAGAATACTTAGAGAATGGCGGCATGGTAGTGAACGACGACGAGGTGGCAAAGATGAAGCAGGAAGCCAGCAATACTGTTGAGGCAGACGATGACGATGTGGTAAAGCGTATTAAAGAATTGCTTGATAATTACGTGAAGCCGGCCGTGGAAATGGATGGTGGCGCCATTCAGTTTAAAAGCTATACCGATGGTGTGGTGAACCTGATGTTGCAAGGCAGTTGCAGCGGCTGCCCATCTTCGATGATAACGCTGAAAGCCGGCATTGAAGGCATGATGAAGCGCATGATACCCGAAGTGAAAGAAGTGGTTGCCGAAGCCGAATAATTTGTTTTGTGTGTGATGTGATATTTAAGAAAGAGCGCCTCCTTAGTGAGGCGCTTTTTTTTAGTGCGGATGGATTACTTTTAATTTAAAATCCTCCATATGAAATCTGTTTTACTCTTCGTTTTCTGCGCTTGCTTTTCTCTTTGTTTGAACGCGCAAAAGTATGTCATTGGTCACCGCACTATCACCTGGAAAGATGCTTCCCGCAACAACCGCAGCGTCAAGACAGAAGTGTATTACCCGGCTTCATCCAAAGGCGATAATGTGCCGCTGGCAAATGATGGTAAATCCTATCCGGTATTGGTTTTTGGGCATGGCTACCAACTGACTTATAAAAGCTATTTATGGCTGAAAGACAGCTTGGTTCCAAAAGGTTATTTCATTGCATTTTCCCGCACGGAAGAAAAAACGTTTCCAAGCCATAGTGCTTTTGCCAAAGACTTAGCGTTTATCGTTACGAGTTTCAATACTGATAAGAGCAACCCGGCTTCGTGGCTCTATAACCGTGTGCTGGCAAAGTATGCCGTAGGCGGACATTCTATGGGTGGTGGCTGTTCATTGTTGTCAGTTCAATACAGCCCGTTGATAACGACGGTGGTACCCTTTACAGCGGCAGAAACCAATCCTTCCGCTATTAATGCGTGCAAAAACATTCAAATTCCTTCACTGTTATTTGCCGGCGAAAAAGATTGCATCTCTCCGCCGGGCAGCAACCAATTGCCTATGTATAACAACATCCCGGCCTCATGCAAAGCTTATGTGCTGGTAGATAAAGCCAAGCATTGTCATTGGGCTGCCAACAACGGTACCTGCACCTTGGGTGAAGCTACTTCGTGTGGATTAGCTACCAACTTCAAACCTACGTTGCTAACCACAATGTCGTTACTGCTGCCATGGCTGAATGGTTATTTATATGGACAAACAAATCAGCTCCTTGTTTTTAACAATGTGCTTCATGCTTCACAAAATTTCTCTTACCTGCAATCCTGCAATGCGCTGAATAATAGTACTGCGACCACATCTGCAGCAGTACTGCTTAAAATTTATCCGGTACCCGTGAGGAGTGGAGAGATGATTAATATTGAGTTGCCGTTTACACCTTCAAAGCCTTTAGCAGTAGACATTACAGAAAGCGGTGCTCTGCAAACCAGAATGATAAAGTTGCAAAGTGCAGGGAACCGTTTTATCAAACTTTCAACAGAAGGGTTAACAAAAGGGCTTCATTATATTTATGTAGTGAATGAAAACATTCAATATAAAGGAACAGTGCTGATTGAATGATAAGTAAGACGTTATATCACGTAAACAGAAGGCTCGCACGTTGAACGTGCGAGCCTTCTGTTTATACCAAAACAAAACCGGATTTACTTAATATTCTTAAAGACAGTCTCATTCACTTTTACCGGATACTTCTTCTTTAGTTCCGCTATCCATTTGTCTTCAACTACCTGCTGATAATCGTTGATGACCATACCGCGTGCTTCGTCGAAACTGCGGGGTTCAGTTTGGGTATGAACGTTGGTAACATAGATAAATGAATAACCATTTCCATCATTTACCGATACAGGTTCTGATAGGTAACCAGATTTAATATTTCCTGTATTTTTTACTGGTAATTGGTCTTGTTCAAAGCGACTGCTGTCGGCTTGCGCAAGACTTCCGTAAGAATCAACAATATCCCGCCAGCGCGAGGTGCTGTCCCTGATTTTTTGCGCCACTTCATCTGCAATTTGCTTGTTGTTTGCTGTTACTACAATGGCATCTGCACCCGGCGCCCAAGTGTACTGTGCTTTGTGTGCTTTGTAATATTGCAGTAGCCCAGCGCTGTCCTGCGCCGCTTTGCCCCACACATGCTTATCCATGGCAGCAAACAGAAGATTAGCATCATTAAATTCATTCAACTGGTTTTTCAGTTCTGGGTGAAAATCTTCAATGTGCTCTTTGTAATAATTAGTCGTAGCATAATCAATAAACTGCGGCAGCAGTCGGGCATATTCAGGTTTTGGTCCGGCATTGCCTTCCTGTATTTTCATCTGCACAAACCGTATCCAGTCGCTCACCAATACCTTCTTTTTGGCGAAAGAAAAAAGAACCGTATTGTTATTGATGGCTGTGAAGCGTGGGGAGGCATCACCTGTAGAAAGCAACGTATCGGTAAACTTCCAGAGTTCTTTTTTGTTGTAAACGGAAGGCTTGTAACCGGCTACTGTTCTCCATTTTTCGGTCAGGTTTTGCCGGGCAATGGATAGCCTGTCGCCCGAAGCGATTTTTTCCTGCATCGCAGCTTTCAGGGTGATGTCAGATGTATCTGGAACGGCGCTTCTTTTTTCAATCAGCTTAACGATGTTATAACCATACGCTGTAGCAAAAGGCTTTGATACATCGCCTTCTTTTCCTAAGGCAAACACAGCGTTTTCAAAATCACTGCTGTACTCACCTACACTCACTTCTGTTGTTTGTTTGCTGTTGCCTTTGCGGGTACTGTACATCGTCTGCATATCGCTGAACGAAGCGCCGGATTGAATGAGATGATAAATTGAATCGGCAACCCCTTCAGCCTTTTGTTTGTCTTCTGCCGTTGCTACAGGTGAAACCGGAAACAGGATATATTGAATCTTGCGTTCTCCCAGTGCGGCGCGTTCGCTTGTTTCTTTGAAAATATGATACCCGATACGGCTGTGATAAGGCTTTGTGTATTCGCCGGGTTTTAGCGCATACACCAGATTCTCGGCTTCGTAAGGCAACGTAAATGCCGTGATGTAACCAATGTTTCCTTTGCTGTTTCTCACAGAAGAATCGGTAGCGTATTGAAGTACAACTTCGTCAAAAGATTTACCGCTTTTTAAAGCTGCATATGCTTCGTTTATCTTGGCAAATGCAGTTGCCGTATCACCATTTTTAGGCAGCGGAACAAACACCTGCGATAGCTGTATGTCTTTGCGGCTGCGGGCAAAAGATTCTTTTACCAGACTATTAATATTCGCTTCGTTGTTAATGGCAGTTTCAGCCAGCTCTCTTTTAAAATTATCTGCTTCGCTTTTATACTCATCCGATGTGTTCATCTTTTCATCATAAGCCGCCTGCACTTTCAGCTTGTATCTGATGTACAGGTCGAGATAATTTTTCAGCGATACGCTTCGGCTGGTCGTGTCTGCAGACGGGTTTTTGTCAAAGGCTTTTACAAACTCGTTTTTGCTTACAGCTTTATTGCCGTAGGTAAATAAAGTTTGAGATTGAGCAATTGAAGCAATAAAAAAAAATGAGGCAAAAAAGATGATTGTTTTCATAGCATAGTTGTGGCTTACTGATAAACGGGCGTGGGTTGGATATCATTATAGATTTCCAATCTTATCAATTCAATTAATATTACTTTACCGGCGGCTTTTCCTGATGTTCCATCACCTCATCAAACTGAAGCAGGCTAAGCCCTTTGGCAAGTATGTGCTTGTCTTTATCTAACAGGTACATCGTTGGTGTCTGGAATACATCATACAACTGCCTGTAGTTCGCTCTGTTCGCCACTTCATCAGCCGTTTTGGCTTCTTTGGTTTGATAAACGTTTGTCCAATCTTTCAGCTGATGTTCGCCAATAAAATCTTTCCAGGCCTCAACCGCTGCATCAGAAGTGTTCACGGCAAAAATATGCACGCCTTTGCTCTTCCATTTCGCTTTGTAAATGCTGTCCACCCGTGGCACTTCAGTTTTGCAATGGCTGCAGTTTGGGTCCCAGAACAACACAAATGTAAACGGCGCCTCTTCTTTATACAGCGAACGTGTTTTGCCTAATGTATCTGTCAGATCTAGTACTGGCGCAGGCTCGCCAATCTGGTTTGCCATCAGGCTGTAAGCGCGGTTGAAAATATATTTGCGCTGGTCAGGTTTCAGCCAGGCTGTATCGCCTTTCGAAAAATAATTTTCAAACAGGAACAGGAACACTTTATCCTGACCCATGATTTCGGGATTGATGTATTTATCGGTGAACTTGCCCAATAAGTATTGAAACATGTCCTTATTCGTGCGCGAAGACAGCAGCATATAGTTCACTTCCTGGCTGATGCTGTCAGGTTGCGCCGACACGTAATATTTAAGATAGTCGTCAATCTTTGGATCGAAAAAAGGCGTGTGCAGCAAACGGCTGTCATCAAACGGAACATCATCCCAATAATGGTCTTTTACATAATAATACGCTTCGGCGCTGTTGGGCTGGATATTAGCAGGTACTTCGGGGCGTTTTACCGATTTAAAAAACAAAGCCAACATAGAAGCCGGCTCATTCTTAATAACATTCTCTCGGTAAGCATTTAAGGCTTCATCCTGCTTTTGCAGGTCCGCACTGATCTTCGCCGAATCTCCTTTTGTTTTTGCGTTCTGCAGCGATGCCTTGAGATTGTTGATAATGGGTACATGCTGCGCTAAAAATTTTGTATAATTCTGAAAAGCTACATTTTCTTCAGAGCCGGTAAAACTGATGTCATCCGTATGAGCCGTATCTGCCTTGATGGTAAAATGCTGTTTGCTATCCATCAACATTTCGAACAGAATACTCTTCTGAGGACTCACTAAAAAGTAAATGCCTCTGTCTAATTTTTTAGCGCCTTTAAAAACGGCTGTGCCATTGGCATCCGTCACCGCAGAATCGGCCAGCGTTTTGTATTTGCCGTAGTAAGAGCCGAGATATAACTGAACATCAGAATAAGGCTTTACGGTAGCGGTTATTTCGTAGCCGTTGTCGCTATTGGCGGCTGTTTTGGTGGTTTGCGCAAATGAATTTATCAGTATCACAAAACTCATTACACCGCAAAGGATTTGCTTCATCCAGTGAAAATTTTAAGAAGGTAAAAATATCGCAATTCAGGTTTGCAGTTATTAAGATTAGTTTAAAAACGGAATATTGAAGAACTTGTTCTGAAAAAGAAAGAGCTTTTTGTTCTAAAGTATCAGTATAGTTTTCTTTTGAGCGAACGATGCATCGACATTGAGCTATAAAAATTCCCAAGAATTTGCACACTATTTTATATCCGCTATCAGGATTCAGTTCATTCACATTTTACATCGTAAACCTCGCCTCTAATATCGTACATAACTCCACTTTACCAAAACTTTTCACCACACTGTATACCCATCGGCTTACTTTTAACCGTTTCAAAAAACATGACAACGATGGCATTAGCAAAAATACTTTGGGCAGACGACGAAATAGATAACCTGCAATCGCAGCGCTTATTTTTAGAAAGCAAAGGCTACGAAGTGAAAACCTTCACCAATGGTTTTGATGCCATTGATTATGTGAAGGACAATGCTGTAGATGTGGTGCTGCTCGATGAAAGCATGCCCGGTATTACTGGTCTCGAAACACTGGCGAAAATAAAAGAAGTGAACCCAACAGTGCCTGTGGTGATGATCACCAAAAATGAAACGGAAAATCTGATGGAAGAAGCCATCGGCAGCCAGATCACCGATTATCTCATTAAGCCTGTAAACCCAAACCAGGTGCTGCTTTCGTTGAAAAAGATCTTGGATAACCGGAGACTGGTGGCTGAGAAAACCACGCAGCAATACCAGCAGCAGTTCCGCAATTTATTTATGGCGCTCAACAGCAATCCCGACTATAACGAGTGGATGGATATTTACAAAAAACTCACCTATTGGGAGCTGGAAATGGAAAAGAGCGACAGCCCAGAAATGCAGGAAGTGTTTCAGGCACAGAAGGGCGAAGCCAATACAGAGTTTTTTAAATTTATCAGTAAGAATTATGCTTCCTGGGTAAATGGCAAAGCGAAAGACGTTCCGTTGATGAGCCACACCTTATTTACTGAAAAAGTGCTGCCTTCGCTTGAAAAAGGAACGCCAACTTTTTTCCTCATAATAGATAACCTTCGGTACGATCAATGGAAGGCGATTCAACCTATTTTTTCAGAGTATTTCCGGGTGTTAGAAGAAGATACGTTTTACAGCATTCTTCCCACGGCAACGCAGTATTGCCGCAACGCCATCCTTGCCGGATTGCTGCCTATAGACATCGAAAAGCAATTTCCGGTGCAATGGAAAAACGATGATGAGGAAGGCGGCAAAAACCTATTTGAAGAAGAATTTTTCAGAGGTCAGTTGCGTCGCCTGAGAAGAGACGACATCAAATGCAGCTACACCAAAGTGGTGCATTACAACGATGGACAGCAGTTGGTTAACAACATACACAACTTGCTGCGCAACGATCTGAACATTGTTATTTACAACTTTGTGGATATGTTGAGCCATGCGCGCACCGAGATGGAAGTATTGAAAGAGCTGGCCAGTGATGAGGTCAGTTATCGCAGCATCACCAAAAGCTGGTTTGAGCACAGCGCTTTGTACCAGGCGTTGAAAAAAATAGCCGATAAAAAGATCAATCTTGTATTGGCAACCGACCACGGAAGTGTGCGCGTTAAAACGCCTTACAAAGTAATTGGTGACAAGCAAACCACTACCAACCTTCGTTACAAGCATGGCAGAAATTTGAATTATGAGCCACGCGAAGTCTTAGCCTTCCGCGACCCGCGCGAAGCGGGTCTTCCTGTTCCGAATGTCAATTCATCGTTCATCTTCGCAAAGGAAGATGGCTACTTATGTTATCCTAATAACTATAACCATTTCGTGAACTATTACCGCAATACTTTCCAGCATGGCGGCGTGAGTTTGGAAGAAATGATTGTGCCGGTAGTGAAGATGACAAGTAAATAAGGATGATAAAACACGAATGAAACAGACAATCCAAGATATCAAATCTATGCACTAAGTCCGTTTCATCCGTGTTTTATTAATCAATTCGCTGAAGGCTCCGGAATAATCATTTGGTGCAGCAGCTTTCCTTCCCGCAACAAAGAAATCTGTGCAGGCATACCAATCGTTTCTTCTGTCAGATGTTTGAACAGGTTATCAATGCTTTCCACTTCTCTGCCATTGAAAGCAACAATGATATCGCCATATTGAATTCTACGATGATTGAGCGCATTAATCTTCGTCACTTCAAACACAAACACACCGGTTTTATTTTTCAGCTTGTTGTATTCTCTCATGCGCGGCGTGAGCGATACGGTTTGCCCGGCAATGCCGATGAGAGCCCGAATTACTTTTCCCTTCATAATAAGCTGGCCGGCAACATGTGCAGCAAGATTTGAAGATATTGCGAAACAGATGCCTTGCGCCGAAGAAATAATGGCGGTATTCACGCCAATCACAGCGCCTTCAGAGTTTAATAATGGACCGCCTGAGTTGCCCGGATTCAATGCTGCATCCGTTTGTATTACATCATCAATCAAGCGCCCGTTGCCCGCGCGCAGACTTCTGCCAGTTGCGCTCACTACGCCAGCTGTTACCGTTTGTTGCAAGCCATACGGGTTGCCAATAGCAATGGCAATCTGCCCCGGTTTTATTGCATCTGAATCGGCGAAAGCCAAACTTCTGAAACTCCTGCCATCCACTTTTAAAACGGCAATGTCTGTAGAAGCATCGCTGCCCTTAAAATCAGCTTTTAAAGTTGTTCCATCATCTAAAGAAACATATAACTCTTTGGCATCGGTAGCCACGTGATGATTCGTAACGATATAACCATCGGAGGAAATAATAAAGCCTGAGCCTGAAGATTCATTTTTATCTCTATTCTCTCTCTTGTCTTTATTGCCCACATTACGGATATGCACTACCGAAGGTGAAATAGATTGATACACTTCGCTCACCGTTTGCGAATACGCATCGAGCAGTTGTGTATCGGTATGAATGGTTGTTATCATTATAATTTTTTAAGAGTAAGTGTATTCAAGGCTTATACCACCGCGCAAAAGCTGACAGAATGTGCAGAATAGCTAAGAATAATGAGCCGATGTGAAAGGCGGGCTTCACAAAACCCGCCAGGGATGACAGTTTTCAACCAGCGTTACCACTGATTTTGATCAGAAATTCTTTTCCTCTTTTAAGGCAAATAATGGTTAGCTGGCATAATTTTTAGCAAGGTTGGGCGGGAATCTGTATCAATTAATCAAAGGCAAATTTGTCTTTCAAAAAACAAAACACATGAGTTTAACAGAGAACTATCTCTCGGAAAATGGCTATGACTATTATGGCAATGCTGCAGAGGACACACTTGTATTTTTTGTGCGGGATGAAGACTCACCTTCTAGTGAGACTTCGCCAAAAAGAAGCAACGAGGCTATTCCTAACCTGTCGGACGACATAGTGAACACACAAACGAGCGCGCAGGTGTATGCGGAAGGCAAAGGCGACAATTCAACTAACTTCGATGTTCAGCAAACAAAAACATCGGCGGACAACGAATACAGTGATAATTCTGTTTCAGGCTCGCTGTCTGCACCCGATGACAACCGTGAAGGTGACGATATCAGTGAAACCATTCCGCACCTCGCGCCGATAGATGAGAAGCAGACCGATACACAACAATCCCGTTTTAAAAACTAACTATCGTATTTTCTTTTTATCATCAAAAAGCTATTGCATTTGCAATAGCTTTTGTTTTATCCGTTCATTAATTGGTAGCATTGCTTTGCAATCTGCAATTCTTCGTTGGTAGGTATCACCAGCACTTTTACCGGCACATTTAAGGGGCTAATTTCACGAATGCCTGACTCGCGCAGTTCATTGCTTGCATCGTTTATCTGAATGTTTAAAAATTCCATTCCGGTGCAAATTCGTTTGCGCATCGCGCTGTCATTTTCGCCCACACCTGCCGTGAAGATAATGGCATCCAATCCGTTCAGCGCGGCAGTGTACGCGCCGATAAATTTTTTGATGTGGTAAGCATACATGTCGAGTGCCAGTTCCGCTTCGGGGCTGCCTTCTTTCAGGGCTTCGTTTACGTCGCGCATGTCATTGAAACCGGTTAGCCCCAGCATACCGCTTTGTTTGTTTAAGAGGTTGTTGATGTCTTGGGAAGAGTAGCCTTTGTCATATAAATAAAATACAACAGAAGGGTCAATATCGCCGCTCCGCGTGCCCATAATCAACCCTGCAAGCGGACTAAAGCCCATGCTGGTGTCTATGCACTTTCCTTCCCTCACGGCGGCTATGCTGCAACCATTTCCAAGATGAATAGAGATGAGTTTTGCGGCTTTGTTTTGTAAATAATCACTTGCCTGTTCGGTTACATATTGATGACTCGTCCCATGAAAACCATACACTCTTATCTTATCTTCTTTATAAAATGATTCCGGTACCGCATAACGAAAAGCAAAAGGTGGAAGGGTCTGATGGAAGGCTGTATCGAAAACCGCAACCTGCTTTGCCTTGACAAATATTTTCTCCGCGACTTCGATGCCGGTGAGGTTAGCCGGATTGTGCAGCGGTGCTAATGCTGACAAGGCTTTGATGTCTTTTTTTACTTCATCGGTAATAAACGTTGCCGAGGAATATGTTTCGCCGCCGTGCACAACGCGGTGCCCGACCAATTCTATTTCTCCATCATTTTTTATCACGCCGGTTTCTTTATCCGTTAATAAAGAAACAATTTGCTGCAAACCTTCTTCATGGTTGTGCAAAGCCATTGTCTGTTCTTTTATTTTCTCAATTCCATCAACATAAATTTTATGTTTGATGAAAGCGTTGTCCTGCCCGATTCGTTCTATTAAACCAACACAAACCTGCGCCTGAGACGGCATCCTGAAAAGTTGATATTTGATAGAGCTGCTACCGGAATTGATAACGAGTGTGTTCATGCATGAAAGATTGGCAATGAATAAAAGAACATTTTTGAGGAAAGACTAACGAAACAAGCAGGAGATAAGCAATATACAACTTTGTGTCTTCGCACTTTGTAGCAAAAAAATCAATTGTCCTGGCATTGTATCGCTGTAATAATAACTGTGTTGAAAATATCATCCACTGTACAGCCGCGGCTTAAATCATTGATGGGTTTATTCAATCCTTGCAGCATCGGACCGATAGCCAATGCGCCTGTTTCTCTTTGCACCGCTTTATAAGTATTGTTGCCTGTGTTTAAGTCAGGAAAAATCAATACGCTTGCTTTTCCCGCTACTTCCGAATGCGGTATCTTTTGGCTGCCCACTACAGGGTCAACTGCCGCGTCATATTGTATCGGTCCTTCTATCTTGATGTCCGGACGTTTTTCTTTTACAATTTCGGTGGCTCGTCTTACCTTTTCTACATCTTCACCTACACCCGACGTGCCCGACGAATAAGACAGCATGGCCACTCTTGGTTCGATGCCGAAACGCTGGCTGCTTTCTGCAGAGGCAATGGCAATCTCTGCTAACTGCTCTGCTGTTGGATTGGGATTCACGGCGCAATCGCCAAACACCGAAACGCGGTCCGGCAGGCACATAAAAAATACCGATGACACGACTGAAAAACCGGGCTTTGTTTTAATAAACTGAAGCGCCGGGCGTATAGTATGTTGCGTGGTGTGCACCGCACCGGATACCATGCCATCGGCATGACCTTTATACACCATCATCGTTCCGAAGTAAGACACATCCGTCATTAAATCTCTTGCCATTTCGAGCGTTACGTTTTTACTTTTACGAAGCTCATACAAGGTTTGCACATAATCATCGTAACGGGCATCATAAGCCGGGTTGAGGATGTTCAGTTTTGATACATCCATATCAATCCCCAGGCGTTTTATGGCTGCTGCAATTTCACCTGTATCACCTAATATCGTCAGTTCTACAATGTCCTGCAAAAGCAATCTGGCTGCGGCTTTCAGTATTCTGTCGTCGTTGCCTTCAGGCAAAACAATGTGTTTTCTTACACTTCTTGCGCGCTTCATCAAGCTATACTGGAACATCTGTGGCGTAACAGTATCTGATTGAAAGGTCACGATCTTTTCATCCAGCGCCTGTGTGTCAACATATCTGTTAAACAGGTTGATAGCAAGCTCTATTTTTTTCGTGTTGTCGGCAGTGATGCGTGAAGGAATAGAACCTACGATTTTCGAGGTTTCGAAAGTGCCAGTGGCTACTGAAATGATTGGTACTACACTCGGTAAACCCTGAATCAGTTTCATAATCGGCTCTTCAGGTTGTGTATCGGCAGTAAGCACAATGCCTGCAATTTTTGGATAAGAAGCAGATGCATTTGCCTGCAAGGCGCCGATGATAATATCGCCTCTGTCGCCTGGGGTAATAATCAGTACATTCTCTTTAATGTATTTTAAGAAATGAGGCAGCTGCATAGCACCCGTGATGAAATGATCTGCCTGGTTGGATAGCAACTGTTCGCCAAACAACAGCTTCCCATTGAGGTGCTCATTAATTTCTTTCAGCGTTGGGCTAAGCAGGCTTTTATTCTGTGGGATAACTGCGAGGATAACATTATCCGACAATTGGTTGCGCAGCAACTCGCGTACATCGCTTTCCTGTTCGGCAGCTACTTTATTGATGATAATACTCAACACCTGCACTTCGCGGCTTTCAAAGTTGCGCCACACATTTAACGCGAAGTTGACGGTCTGCGCAGTCGTTTTATTTTGACCTGAAATAACAATGATGGCAGGCGCATTCAGGTTCTTCGCAATGAGAATGTTGTATTCAAATTCAAACGCGGTGCCTTCGCCCACAAAATCGCTGCCTTCCATTACCGTGAAATCATAATTCTCTTCTAGTTTTTTGTATTGGGTGATGATGGTATTGATGATATCCGCACCACCATCGGTTTGCAGGCGACGAAGCACTTCCTGCCGGGTAAAAGCAAAGGCGTCTTCGTAACCCACCGATAAGCCAAAATGATTCAATACCGTCTCGATATGCACATCCTTACGTTGACTGTTATCATCGTTTATGATAGGTTTGAAATAGCCAATCTTTTTTGCCTTGCCCAGCAGCATATTAATGAGTCCGATGGTGACAACCGATTTGCCACTGAAAGGTTCTGCCGACGCAATGAAAGCGGTTTTGGTCATAATGCCTCTTTTGTTGCGAAAATAAGCCGGAAGGTATAAGTGGGAAGGTTAAAGGTGTAAAGGGAGCACAGGAAATGATTGGATAAATCATACGCTATCAAAATGGTTGACCAACAGGCTTTTACGTACCTGAGCAAACAGCAGCCCTATCTTTGGTGTGCTTTATGTTTGTACATCATTTTAATTAAAAACTGTACGCCATGTTCGATCAGATTTTAGATTTAGTAAAGGAGCATTTGGGAAACAACCCGCAGGTTGCCAATGCCATACCACCCGATCAGGCAGACGCCGTTCATAAAGAAGTAGCGACCCATATTAATGATGGTTTAAAGAATGCAACCGCTACACAAGGCGGCATAGGTGGGCTGCTTTCTCAGCTCACAGGTAGTTTATCTTCCGGCAATCCGGTTACCGGTGCTATTGAAGGCGGTTTGGTAGGCAGCTTAGGCAGCCGCTTTGGTTTATCGCCAATGGTTACAGGTGCTATTGCGGCAGCATTGCCGGGCATCCTGAAAAAGTTTGCCAACAAAGCCAACGACCCGAATGATAACAGCATTACGATGGATAACCTTACCAATTCGTTTGGTGGCGGAGGCGGAGGTGGTCTGGGCAACCTCGGCAATATGTTTGGTTTAGGTAAATAAGATTTATTAAATAAAAAGTTCCGCGTTTCTTCTGAAAACTGCGGAACTTTTTTATTAATGAGGTTAAACCAATTTACTTTTCTTCCTTTTTAACAATGACAGCTACTTCTTTCAGCAGCAACGGAAAAGCAGGCTCTGGCATACCCACATGATCGAAGCCTTGCAGTTCATACAATGTCGTTTGTTTATGTCCCGTTAGTTTCATCATTCTGGCTAAGTAGGCGTTCTCTTCATACCTTCCCAATAACTCTAACTCCCTATCGCCGGTTATCAAAAGCATCGGCGGCGCATCGGCACGAACATGATAGAGAGGTGAATACTCATCAATCAAAGGCTGTGTGTCTTTCATGCCTCTTTCGGCCCGTATGGCAAAATGTGTTATTGCCTGTCCACTGAAAGGAACGAGGGCGGCTATGCGATTTGCGTCTATGTTATACTTAGCCAGATATTTCTTATCAAGCGTAATCATCATACCCAAATAACCACCTGCCGAATGACCGGAAACAAAAATAAGTTTATCGCTTCCGCCATAACTGCCGATGTGTTGGAACACCCAAGCCACGGCAGCCGCCGCATCTTCTATATAAGCTGGCGCTTTCACTTTGGGTGACAAGCGATATTCAATACCTGCAACTGCGTAACCTTTATCCAGTAAAGCTTTCGGGATTTCCTTTGTGCCGCCCGTTAATCCGCCGCCATGAAACCAAACGATAGTTGCAAAGTTTTTAGCTCCCTTCGGGTAATAAAAATCGAGCGTGCATTGCGTGTTGACATAACTGTCTTTCCGGTTGATGGAATCAGCATAGTAATGAATGTTGGTTTCGGTAGCGTATTGTTGCTGCGCTTGTACTGTTGCAGCAGCGACTATTAACAAGATGACAAAAAGATGTTTCATTTGTATTTTTATTTTAAACGATAAACCGCAGCTTCATAAGGTCGCAAAGTATTACCTTTTGAGGCTGTGCCATAATTACCCAGCAATTACGTTGCGCCTTTCATATCAACACCGGTATTAAATAGTAAAATAGCAGTAGGTTGATGAAGGAACAAAGAGTAATTCTGTTGAATGAATTTATAAATACTGCTTTAACTCTTTATAATGCGTTATTCTCGGTAACGATGTTTCATCCGGGTAGATATTTAGTTTATCATACAACACGGCATCAATGCCCAAATCTCTCGCAGCTTGTATTTCAGAATACAAATCGTCTCCAATCACCAGCACTTCTTCATTGATATAATGATGGCGATTGACAATATCCGCAAATACATTCTTCTTCGTGTTATTGGCAATGTCTACGATATGTATTTCTTTAAAGTCACCTTCTATATTCAGGTTGCGGATTTTGCTCCATTGAAGCAATTGAAAGCCACTGGTCACAAGGTATTTATCGAGTGTCAATTCTTTTGTTTTGTCATAATCGGGGAACGGGTTCAATGGCTTGTCATACGTTAAGGTTTGCAAATGCGCAATGCCTTGCTGCGTAAGGCTTTCACTAAAGCCGTGCATGGTTGCCAGAACCTGAAACGGCTTCCGCATCATGTCGTTTCTGATGGCGGTTATATGGCTTTGATGTTCGCCGCTTTGTTCTATGAAATGGAGCAGCGAAGCGAACATATCATCTATCACCGGCGGCGCTGCATAGATGGTATTGTCGAGATCGAAAATGATTGCTTTTTTAGTCATTAATTAGTAAGTGCGAAGTGTTCAATTTGTTTTAATTCTGATAAAGCAGTTTGTATACTTAACCCTTACTGTCCACTCATATCAGTATTACTTATAAATGCCAGCTTCTTGCTGTCGGGCGACCAGGAAGGTGTATTCATGCTGCCCTGCCCTCCATATACATAAGCCAGCACTTTCGACGTGCCGCCATCTATCGGCATCATGCGAATATAAACATGCTTGTAAGGCGGGTGACTTCCGGCGTCCACTTCTTCTTTCAGAAAGGAAATGAACGCAATCCATTTTCCGTCGGGTGAGATGTGCGCAAACCAGTTATTAAACTCATCGTTGGTTACCTGCTCTGGGGAGCTTCCATCCGGCTTCATGCGCCAGATTTGCATAGAACCGGAACGTACAGAATTGAAATAAATATACTTGCCATCCGGCGTATATTCAGGTCCGTCATCAAGCCCTTCAGTGTTGGTGAGTCTTACTTCTTCACCTCCTTCTACCGGCACTTTGTAAACATCATAATTGCCGTTTCTTTCGCCGCAAAACACCAGCGATTTTGCATCTGGCGACCAGCCATGTAAATAAGAAGGACCTTTCGGCGTAACCAGCTTTGGCTTGCCTCCCTGTACCGATACCGTATAGATTACAGAACCGCCCCGTTCCTTTTCGTTATTGCTCAATGCCATCATCTTGCCATCAAAAGAAAGTACATGATCATTGTTGTTATGAACAACGCTTCCGGTGTTGATAATTGCAGGCTTGTTAGTAGCTAAGTCATAGTTATACATGATGCCTTTGTAATCGTTGTAGATAAGGCTCTTTCCATCCGGCGTCCAGTTAGGCGCCTGTATAGAATAAGGTACACGATATATGACTCTGCGCTTGCCCGAAGCCACCTCAAGTATCTCTAAATTACTGCCCAATGTCATCTGCGTGGAATTGTTCGATACACCTTTGTAAGGTACGGTAACACTTACCTGGCTGAATACGCCGGTTTCTGTAACATCGGGGTTGTGAGAACCTACGAACAAGCCCACATAAACGCTATTGCCAAGCGTAATATCAGTAACGGAATCTACCACAAAAGGCTGCCCGTATACGGCGGCCCGCATGATATAAGTGTTGCCTTTTCTTTCTAATTGAATGATGTTGGCTTTCGTGAGTTTTAAACGTTGCTCTTCCGTTGATGCGCCTGTGGTTTTTCGATATTGCAATGAGGTCAATCCATCGCCATGCACCACCGCATTAACATGTGCCGAATTGCTGTCTAATGTAGCACGAACCATCCAGCCAACCTTTCGGTGATAATCTACCCAATTCCCTAAAAATTCGGCTTTCGTATAAAGAATGAAATCGCCTGTCATCTTCTTCCACACATACTGGAATTCATCATGATCGAACCAGACATTATAGCCTGCACCGGAAATGATATATTGACCGGTTGAAGGAATATAACTCGCTGAACCGGGTTGAATGGGTTTACCAACATCGGTATGCCCGCTGAAGATGCCAAGATCATTTTTTTGGGCAGATAGAGTCACAGGAACGATAAACAAAAGAAGCACGGAAACAACAAGACGTAATAATAGTTTCATATAGCAATAGCTGTTTTAAAAACTGTGATCATATGGATAGGAGCAATCTTGCAGAGGTGAAATTAAGGACAAACAGGAATACTCTAGCATCGGGTTTTATTTGTATTCAGGTTAGTAAAAATACTATCAGGCATTCGTAAATGGTTGATGTGAGAATGCGGTAGGGAAAAGAGAGTGATATATAATTTGATTGATGATAATGAGAGGGAAGACTAAAGGAGAATAAAATTTTTAATGCGGAAAAAAGTTGTGAAAATGTTTTTATTATGAGATTAAGTCGGCTGCTCTCATAGTAGCAATGCAGCCTTTTCTCTTTTCAGCAATATTTTATACAGGCACATATTGTTATCTTATAAAGAAAGAACAGTACTTTCAAAACAACTACTGTTCTTTCTATTAAACATCATTAAAAAAGTGAGTGATGAGTAAAGAATATTCACGACTCACCACTCACTTTTTGCGATGGCTTCTTTTATTTGTTCCAGCTATCCAGCCCTAATAATTTTCTGCCTAACGGCGATAGTTCTGCCGTTTCATATTTGGTTTGTTCCCAACCACGAGGGTCGCCGGGAAACGCATAGCCTTCCGGTGCTCTTCTTTCCTTCCACGATGAAATCCGCCACTGGCGAAGCTCTTCATTGTCTTCTTCGGCAGGCATCATTGAAATATATTGCGCCATGCGCACTTTATTATCGCTGTTGTTAGCTCTAATGCCATGCGGTTCGGTACTGTTGAAAATAAGTAGGTCGCCGGCTTCCATTGGTACTTTCACAACCTCAAAACCAGATACATCGGGCTTGAAATGGTTGCGGTCTTCGGGCTGCGTCAGCTTCCAGGTATCATACGTCCGGTATAGTTCCGGCACGCACTGAAAGCCGCCCATGTTTTCGTCTGTTTGATCGGCTAACGCCAGCACGCCCTGCACATTTTGTGGTCTGGTCTCGGGGTCATAATCCCAATGGATAAAGCCTTTGTATTCGTAGCCGGGACGGATGGGAAGATTGAGGTTTGCACGGTCAATGGTTACCCATAATTTTTCTGTTCCCCAGATGTCGGTAAATGCTTGGTGAACCTTTGGATATTGGCGGTTATCCCACAGGTATTGATGGTTGTACACTTCCACCATACCGGTGTTGGTCAGCTCTTTCATCTTCATCTCGGCACGTGGTGGTGCATACCAGGTTTCGGGATCGTTTGGGTCTTTCTCTTCAAACTCCCAAAGAAAGTTTGCCAGTCTTTCTGCCTGTTCTTTTGGTACAGCATTTTTGATAACAATATAGCCGTTCTCTATCCAGAATGTCCAGTCTTCTTCGGTTAATAATTGCAACGGTTTCCCATTGCTTCGGTCGTTAAGTTTCACTTTGCTGCTCTTGGCAGTAGAAGGGTTGCCGGGAATGTCTTTGTGAGCGTTGCCCGTTGTTGGCGCCATTGTGGCTGCCATTGTTCCGGTTTCCATACAATAATTTTTTTGTTTGATTTAATAACGCAAAAATCAGATTTTGCTATCCCGTAGTTGTTATCTTCAATGACTATTATTTGCTCCCTATTGACATCTTTTATTGATTTTGATGAAATAAAATAGCTTTATAGGAAACTAACATACTTAAATTGATTTACATAGTTTCCTGTTCAAGATGTAGAATTTGTTTGCCATGAAGATTCAAAAAGAAATAGTACTGCCCGATCCGGGACAATCCTTCAAGCTGTTTACGCCCAGTTTGCGCCGCACGTTTTACTGGCATTATCATCCCGAATACGAACTGGTATATGTAGAAGCCACTACCGGCATCCGTCATGTAGGACAGCATATATCTTCCTTTATGGACAGTGACCTTGTACTAATCGGACCTAATATTCCGCACCTGAATTTTGATTATGGTTTGCAAACAGAGTACAAGCAAATTGTGGTACAACTGAAAGAAAATTTTATGGGCGATGCCTTGGCGGAAGCGCCAGAGTTGGAAGCCATTCGAAAGTTGTTTGACAAGGCCTATTTGGGACTTTCGTTCCGAGGCAAAACAAAAAAGAAAGTGGCTGAGAAACTGCGGCACATGAAAAGTCTGGCTCCTTTTCAGCAGTTGCTTTGTTTGCTTGAAATCTTTCAGATCCTGGCAACTTCAAAAGAGGTAACTAAGCTGAACGAACAGGACACAAGCGTTAAACTTTTTATGAACGATAAGATACGCATGGGTTCAGTCTATAAATATATTCATGCGAATTACAACGAAACACCAGATGTGAACAAAGTGGCGGCCAGTGTGCATTTGAGCACGGCTGCTTTTTGCCGTTATTTTAAAAAGCAAACGAAGATGACGTTTACAGATTTCGTGAATCAATATCGTATCACACAAGCAAAAACCTTGCTCCTACAGGATAAAACGGTATCGGAAGTGTGTTACGAAGTAGGCTTCGATAGTCTTTCTTATTTTAATAAATTATTTAAAAAGATTGCCGGAGAAAATCCATCTGTGTTTAAGAAAAGATATGCATGAGTTATAGATTTATAGCCGGACAATGACAAGTTTTAATAAAGATAACAGACGATAACAGCTTGGAATGATGTTTTCATATTAAACCACTTACTCTATTTTTACCTCATTAAACACTGCCATGAAACTCATTCGTTTTGGAGACAAAGACAAAGAAAAGCCAGGTATCCACACAAAGAATAACCGGCGATTAGATGTATCGCTTTTTGGCGAAGAATATACCGAAGATTTTTTCGCCAGCGATGGCATCAACCGGTTGCAGCAATGGTTGCAGGAACACGAAAGAGAATGTCCCGAAGTGAACGAAGCCACAAGGCTGGGATGCCCACTGGCAAAGCCTTCCAAGATCATCTGCATCGGCTTAAATTATTCCGATCATGCCGAGGAAAGCAATATGACACTACCCACAGAACCGATTTTGTTCTTCAAATCCACCACAGCCGTTGTTGGGCCAAATGATGATTTAATCATCCCTAAAAACAGCACAAAAACAGACTGGGAAGTAGAGCTTGCGATTGTGATAAAAAAGAAAGCAACCTATATAGAAGAAAGCGAAGCGAATGAGTATATCGCAGGCTATGTATTGCATAATGATTACAGCGAGCGGCATTTTCAATTAGAGCGCGGCGGGCAATGGGTGAAAGGAAAAAGCTGTGACACCTTTGCGCCGGTGGGTCCATGGATCGCCACACCGGAAGAACTGGGAGATGTCAATAACCTGCGTTTATGGCTTACGGTGAATGGGGAAACAAAACAGGACGGCAACACAAAAACGATGATCTTCAAACCGCCTTTTCTGGTCTCTTATATAAGTCAGTTTATGACCTTGCTGCCCGGCGATATCATTACCACCGGCACGCCTGCAGGCGTAGCATTAGGTATGAAGCCTGAACCAGTTTATTTAAAACCCGGTGATGTGATTGAATTAGGTATTGATGGATTAGGTTCATCAAAGCAAGTGGCGAAAGCATGGAGCAAATAAAGGTCAACGGACGATGGTCACCAGTCAACTGTCGATGAATAAAATACAGCATGAAACGATATTGCCTTGCCCTCGATTTGAAAGACGATGAAGCGCTCATTAAAGCATATGAACAGCATCATGCTCATGTGCCGGATGCTATCCTGGAAAGCATTAAAGATGCCGGTATCATAGCAATGAAAATCTATCGCACCGGCAACCGTATGTTCATGATCATGGAGGTAAATGATGACTTTAATTTCGATAAGAAATCAGAAAGGGATGCTGCTAATGAAGCCGTGCAGCAATGGGAACAACTAATGTGGAACTACCAGCAGGCATTGCCCTGGGCAAAAGAAGGAGAGAAGTGGGTGCTGATGTCGCCGGTTTTTGAATGGCCAAAAGGAGATGTATGAACCTGAATTTAGAGAACAAAGTCTATATCGTTACCGGCGGCGCCAGCGGCATTGGCGAAGCCATTTGTCGCCTCATTGCAGACGAAGGTGGAATTGTTGTAATTGCTGACCGGAGCGAAGAGAAAAGCATCGCTTTAGCGAATGAAATTAACAGCCTTCAGCAACAGGCGTTTGCGGTGCAGGTAGAACTAACGAATGAAGACAGTTGCCAACATTTAATTAATGCGGTAGCAGAAAAATATCATCGCATAGATGGTTTGGTAAACAATGCCGGAACCAACAACAGCATCGGGCTGGAAACCGGCACGGTAAGTGGTTTTCAGCAATCCTTGCAAATCAATTTATTGCATTATTATACGATGGCTCATTATGCTTTGCCCCATTTAAAACAAACCAGAGGTGTAATTGTCAATACCGGTTCTAAAGTGTCTGTTACAGGGCAGGGCGGCACCTCTGGCTATGCTGCCGGAAAAGGTGGTGTGAACGCGTTGACGAGGGAATGGGCGGTAGAGTTGCTGCCTTACCATATTCGCGTGAATGCCGTGCTGCCGGCCGAAGTAGAAACGCCGCAATATGCGGACTGGTTGCAGCAACAGCCCGATGCGGAAGAAAGAAGAAAGCGGATTACTTCGCATATTCCATTCGGTAACCGTTTTACTTCACCAGGTGAAATTGCTACTACCATCGTGTTTTTGTTAAGCGACCGTTCCTCTCACACCACAGGACAGATCCTTTTTGTAGATGGTGGTTATACGCATTTAGACCGGATGCTTTCATAAACATAGCCTATATCTTATTTTACGATGTTGCCAGTGGAACTTATCAAAGACATGGATGTCTTGCACCGGAACTAATTTTATTAGCTCCTGTTCTTTCAAAAGAAAAGCCGTTTTCATTCCCATTAAAACAGTAAACGAGTCTTATATTCACATCCTGCAAACCAAACCTTATGCTTGATAGAATTGAGGAAATTCAATCTTTCCTATCCCATCGCGATTACTCCCTTGCCCGTCGGAGAATGCTCGACTTAAGCTTAGACGCCGATAACAGAGATTTGCTGAAAGAGGCGATCCGTTGGAGCCAGACTTATAACGCGGCTTTGCAGGGTGGCAATAGTACGAATGAAGAAGCACCTGTCTCGTTCCTTACAGAAGCAGAAGCTTTGCTGGCGCGTTTAAAGAGTTACCAGCAGGATACCAACAGGACTGCAGAACCTTTGCTTATTGCTAAGAACATCAGTAAAAAATATGCAAGAGGAAATTTAGTTTAAAGCCAATGAGCCTGCAAGTGACAACCGGCAGCATAGGCGGCGTGGTAGGAGAGAACAGCAACGGCAAAACAACGCTGCTGCGGTGCCTGGCACGACAACTGTCGCACGATGGGGGCACTCTTGAATACAGGCAATTGCAGCAGCCCTACGACTACCGCATCAAAAACCATGTTGCCTTCATCCCGCAACGCATTCCGCGCTGGTATGGATTACTTAAAGACAACCTTCATTTCTCCGCTGCTTTGTCTGGCGTTTATGGTGAGGAAAACAATACTATGGTTGCCTTCATGCTCGAACGGTTAAACCTATCGCAGTATGCACATCTTACCTGGAACCAGATCAGCAGCGGCTACCGAACGCGTTTTGAAATTGCACGTGTGCTACTGCAAATGCCGAGCTTATTAATACTTGATGAGCCACTTGCTAACTTAGACATCAACGCACAGCAAACTTTGCTGACTGACCTGAGATATCTTGCCAAGTCGAGCCGTCACCCAATGGGCATTTTGCTTAGTTCACAGCAACTGCATGAAGTAGAGAAAATTGCCGACATCGTTTACTTTATTAAGATGGGCAGCCCTGTTTACAACACAGGTGATGCCGCCGCTTTACCGGATACCTGTGTGGTAGAAATTGAAACAACCGCAGGGAGAGAAGCGATACAAAATGTGTTTGTCCACAGTGAAGTAAGCATTCATTTTAACGGCAGTTATTATACCCTTACTTCTTTCCGGTTGTTGCCGGCAAACATTGTAACCACATTGCTGCAAAACGGCATAACGGTTAGCTATTTTAGAGACATCACACATTCTACCAAACGCTTCTTTTAAACCATTGTCATAACCACAAGGCTTTACCATCAAAACTAACTTCGATGCGCAATAAAAGACCGCTAACGCCGGGCTTTCTTAACCGGATAGACAAATACCTGCTTACCCACAAACCTGAAGTGTGGAGTGCGCGCACGCACCTGGTGGTGTACTATGGAGTATTGTTCATTGCGGTTTTAACTGCTTTGTCGTTTGCCATTCCCGACGATCCACGCAGCTCTTCACCAATGTTTTATTGGATTGGATTCGTAGTTATCATCTCTATCATCGCCCTTACGCTGTGGCTCATTTACCTGCTGCGTTTTAATGTGTTCAAACGATTTGGAAACATCGCACCGCTGAGCCGCCTCACCACTTTTGTTTTATACTTTATTTCCATTGTTATCATCGTTGTGTTTCCCTTGGTTATGCCGTTAGTCGAAAGCTTTCGCGCCAACAAAGCTTATGGCGATAATGAAGTGACGAACGACATCAACAACATTAATATAAAGATCTGCCAGTTAGAATATGATTCTCTGCCGCATACTTTAAAGATGGATACCCTACTGGTGGTGGACACGTTACAGCAATATCGCACCATGCCACAAGAGGAAGAGGAAGTAACAACAGACACCACCGCCCTGCCCCTTTCTGCCTACAACAACCATAGCTACCGTTTGGTAGATACGGCTTCTCTTCACAATACGCTAAACGGCGCTGACAGCAGCTTGAAGCTGAACGACTCAATGTATGTGTTACTCAATAGCCGAAATTACATTTTCATTAGTTCTTATAACAACCGGTTGAGAGATTCGGCAATAGCTTCTTACTCCAACTTCGATTTGTATAACCTTATCATCCGTAACTATAAAGCGCCTGCCGATCGGCGTACAATAAGAAGCGAGTTGTATGCCCTGCTGAATAAATACAAGCTGGAAGAGGAAACCTCTTATCGTTATCAATTTGGCTATTCAGATGAAAACGAAGACCGCAGCTATTACGAGAAGATTATGAAGAAGTATGAAGTGAATCAAATTAACCGCAATATTAACAACGTTACCGAGCGCAAGTATCGCTGGCACGAAGACAACCGCGAGTTTGTGATCAGGTTCTGTTATTATGCTACGCTAATTGTCACGCTGCTCGTTTTCGCATTCCGGCATTCTACCAAAAAAGCATTCTTTTTATCACTTCTTGCGGCAATCATTCTTGCCATTCTTACAGCCCTGTTCCAGGCTTATTTTACAACCTCGCATTACTCTGATTACCTGTGGATGATCGGTTATACCTTATTGTTTTTTATCGTTTCGCTACTCAGTTTTAGAAGTAAAGTGAGATACACGGTTGTTGGCATTGGCATCAACCTGTTTGTGTTTGTTGTTGCCTTTCTTCTTACCTGCATTGTGAATGGTTATTATGCAATTGTCTATTACGACACAGACGATCAACCGGCAAGCTATGTAATCAATGCCGGTAAATACATAGACTATGAAACTATGCACCGCCATATGCTGTATGCAGAAATAGGCGGTTCAATCTTGTTGTTGGTTTTGCTGGCTACTTACATTCCGCGTGTGTATCGCCAGTGGTATGCGCTGCCCGAAGAATAAGTCCGGTAATATAAAGCTGCGAAAAAATGGTGATTTACTTCACGCTCAACTTTAACAACACCGAGCCATGCGCCGGAATATTTTGTTTATACTGCTTGCTGAATAAGCCAACATCACTTTTCTTCCACAAATCGCGAACGGTTACTTTTCCTTTTAAATGAAGCGATGCGAAATCAACAGCCACCTCATGAGCCGCATCACCAATATTAAACAAGCCTACATACAAATCAGGGCTGTTTTCGATGTGTGAATACCAAACCATGCTGCTGTTGTTTTTACATAACTGCTTTGGATTTTCGCCATGCTGATTCACGGCAATCACTTCCTCATTTGTAAACAATTTCTTTTCGATGTCTCGGTTCTCCGGCAGGTTGCCGCCCAGCATCAGCGGCGAGCGGTACAAGCACCAGAAATTAATGTGTGTATACAATTCATCTTCAGTAAACCGGCTGTAGCGTTCCGGTCCCACGGGTCCTCGTTTAGAGAGCTTGCCAATTTGTATCATGTCGCAGTCCGGCCAATGTCCCGCTCCTCCAACGCCTTCCCAGTTCTTCGCATAATCAAACATCTTCAGCATCTGCTCCCAATTGTCCCAGAAGTCGTCCGCCATGCGCCACAGGTTGGCATATTGCGTTGCATGGGCAGCTTCTTTCACAGGTGTTTCGCCGGGCGACAAGCTGAGCACAATAGGGCGCCCGCAGCCGTCAATCGCTTTGCGGTAACCTTCTATTTCCTTCTCGCTATAGGGTCGCGCAATGTCATCCACTTTTATAAAATCAACCTGCCACGAAGCATATAAATTCAGGATCGAATTGAGGTATTCCTGTGCACCTTTTTTGTTCATATCCAGTCCATACATGTGGTTCATCCAGGGGCATTGAGAAGAAGTATCAGCTATTTCATCTGCTGTAATTCCATTCGTTCCCATCACCGGGCTTTTACTCCACACCGCCTGCCGTGGAATGCCGCGCATCACGTGAATGCCGAACTTCAAACCCAGCGAATGTACATAATCGCTCAGCGGCTTAAAACCCTTACCACCAAAGGCAGAAGGGAACTTAGTAGGCTGCGGCATCAGCCTGCCAAAGCTGTCCATCGTCAGCCACGGCACATACGAGCCATCTTGCAGTTGCATTTGAAACGGGTTGCCAATGAGACTGCCCGGCGGGTTATCATACGACCATAAAAAATCTACCACAATGTATTGCCAGCCATATAGCTTTAGGTTCGTGGCAACATAGTCAGCATTTGCTTTCACTTCATCTTCATGCACGGCAGAGCCAAAGCAGTTATAACTGTTCCAGCCCATAGGCGGCGTTTGCGCCACTTGTGCCTGCAAGGCGAAGGAGAAGAAAGCAGCAAGCAAAACGGAAATCCATTGTTTATAAATCATAGCCATGTTTGCAAAAAGTAAAGTGAACAAAACAATAAGTGTTAATTTTAAAATTATAAAAATAATCTGTTGTTTTGGCTTCGCAATAAAGTTTGTGGGGTTTAAGATAAGCTGAGCTCTAAAATTAGTTTGCAATAATTCGGTTGCCGTCATTCCGCAATTACCCTCAGCATTGCTTATCATAGATCGCTTCTGCGAGGGGTGTGTGCGGAATCTGATGACTGTGTAAACATCAATTAATTCTCTGGTTATTGATTAGCAATAATTATTTAGTAATTCGCTGCTTAAAATATTCACCATGACGATAGATTCTCACCAGCATTTCTGGAAGTTTAATCCCATCCGCGATAGCTGGATAACGGACGACATGAGCGCCATTCAAAAAGACTTTTTGCCCCAACACTTGCAACCCGAATTAGAAAGAGTCAATATAGACGGCTGCATTGCCGTACAAGCCGATCAGTCTGAAGAACAAAACGATTTTTTAATAGCGCTGGCAAACGAGAACGACTTCATCAAAGGCATCGTAGGATGGGTAAATTTGAGAGCCAACAATATTGAAGAACGTCTGTCTTTTTATGCCGCTGAAAAGAAACTAAAAGGCTTCCGCCATGTGCTGCAGGGCGAAGCCAACCGGGCGCTGATGTTAACGCCACAGTTTCGAAATGGCATCTCCAAACTAAAGAGGTTCAACTTCACATACGACATCCTCATCTTCCCCGACCAGTTGCAATACCTGCCTCAATTCTTACAACAACATCCTGAACAAAAATTTGTCATTGATCACATGGCGAAGCCGGAAATAAAGAATAATAATATTGATGATTGGAAGAAAGAAATAAGGCTTGCTGCACGACACCCGAATGTGTGGTGCAAAGTCTCCGGTGCCGTAACGGAAGCCGACCCCAAAGCCTGGCAGCCGCAACAGCTTACGCCTTATCTCGATGTTGTTTGGGAAGCTTTCGGTGCAGAGCGGTTAATGTTTGGTTCCGATTGGCCGGTGTGCCTTGTCGCTTCTTCTTATGGGCAATGGATGTCTGTTTTGAAAGACTATACCGCTTCTTTCTCCGAAGATGAAAAAAGGAAGTTCTGGGGCGAAACCGCAAGCTCATTTTATAATCTTACTTCTGTTAAATCAAACGTATGAAAACACTCATCTGCACCACACCCGGCTCGTTCGAATATAGAAAGGGAGAGAAGCCACTTCTGCAAAAGAACAGTGCCATCATCCGCATCAAAAATGTCGGCATTTGCGGCACCGATTTACATGCATTTGAAGGCACACAGCCTTTTTTCACCTATCCGCGCATCCTCGGTCACGAACTGTCGGGCGAACTGGTGGAAGCCGATGGGGCAAGCGATTTTCAGCCCGGCGAAAGCGTTTCTTTTATCCCTTATTTCAATTGCGGGCATTGCATAGCCTGCCGCAGCGGCAAGCCCAACTGCTGCACCAGCCTCAACGTGTTTGGTGTACATATAGATGGCGGAATGTCCGAATACATACAAGTGCCTTCCAATAAATTATTGCACGGCGAAAACTTGGCGTATGAAGAACTAGCGCTGGTAGAACCGCTCGCCATCGGCGCCCATGCCGTGCGCAGAGCAGCAATAGAAGAGAATGAGTTTGTCGTTATCATCGGTGCTGGTCCCATTGGCTTGGCCACCACCGTCTTTGCCCGCATTTCCGGTGGCAATGTCATCATCATAGATGTAAATGAAAACCGCCTGCGCTTTTGTCAGGAACATTTGCAAATACAACACATCATCAACGCCTCCAGTGAAGATGCGGTTGGACGTGTAAAAGAAATTACTAACGGCGACTTTGCCACTGTCGTGATAGATGCCACCGGCAGCCTCAAAGCCATCAACGGTGGACTTTCTTATCTGGCGCATGGCGGCAGGTATGTATTGGTAGGTTTGCAGAAAGAAAACTTCAGTTTCAGCCACCCCGAATTTCACAAACGCGAAGCGACGCTGATGAGCAGCCGCAACGCACTGCGCGCTGATTTTGAAAGCGTGATTGCTTGTATAAAAAATGGTGTTGTTAATCCGCAATCTTTCATCACGCACCGCGCTGCTTTTGAGGAAGTAAAAAATCAGTTTGCGGATTGGCTTAATCCGGCGAATGGTGTGATAAAGGTGATGGTGAGTGTGTGATGAAGTGACTGACACAAAGTTTTCATCTATTATCGTCACTAATATTTGTTGGCAGCCTGTACTTCTATTTTATTTATCAATTAAAAGCCGCTCTGAATTCCAGAGGCGACAGCTTGGTTTTTGTTTTAAAAAGCTTACTGAACGATTGCAAATGTTCAAACCCCAGCGCGTAGGCGATTTCGCTGACCGTCAGGGTAGTGGTCGATAATTTTTCTTTGGCTTTTTCGATCAGTTTATCATGAATGTGCTGTTGCGTATTTTGTCCGGTTAATGTTCGCAACAAACTGCTCAGGTACTTTGGCGAAAGGTGCAGTTCTTCCGCAATATATTGAACCGTGGGCAATCCTCTGTTTGCCAGTTCATCACCGGTAAAAGAATCATCAAGCAAAGTCTCCAAACGCGCGAGTATCTCGTGGTTTGCTTTTTCCCGCGTAATGAACTGGCGATGGTAAAACCGGTCTGCATAAGTCAGCAAACTTTCAATTTGCGAGATAATGATAGGCTTACTGAACTTGTCTATGTTCGAATCGCATTCCCGGTTAATGTTACTAATAAGGGTATTGATGATTTCCTCTTCTTTGGCAGAAAGAAATAAAGCTTCATGAAATGAATAATCCCAAAAGTCATAGTTCTTTATTGTTTTGGCTAATGAGGTATTCCATATAAAATCGGGGTGGATGTAAATCACCCATCCCGATTTTTTTACTGCTTCGTCTTTGTTGTCAACCGCGATGCTGAATACCTGGTTGGGCGACATAAAAGACAAAATGCCTTCATTAAAATCAAAAGGTTGTTGCCCATATTTCATTTTGAAATTGTGCATTCTTTTTACGGCGATTGAATAAAAATCCAGTGCCAGCGTCATCGGCTCTTCGTTATCCAGATGCGGAACGGTTGCAACATCTACTACACTGATCAGCGGGTGCTGCGGAGGCGGCAAGTTCCTGAACTGGTGAAACTCGCTTATCGTTTTAAACTGCTTCATAGTTTTTCTGCTTCTTTGTTGATTTCCAATACCAGTTTGCCACGCACGTGCCAGCTTTCGCTTTCCCGGTGGGCTTCTGTTACGGCTTCCAATGGAAACACTTTGCTGATAAGCACTTTCACTTTGTTTTCATCAATTAACTGTGCAATTTCCTGCAGCCAGTCCTGCCTCGGTTGGTTGGGCGCCAGTTCGCCCGTTGCACCTTTCTTAGCAAGCGCTTCTATCAATTCATCGTTAAAAGGAAAGTCCAGATTCACGCTTACAAATCTGCCGCCTTCCTTTAATACACTTACCGCTTTTATCCGTTCTCCATTGTTGCGAAGCGGCGATGCCTCCAGTACAAGGTCCATATCGTGTACGAGGGTTTCAAACTTCTGTGTTTTGTAATCAATCACTTCATCCGCACCGATTTGCTTAAGATAGCCAAGGTTACCGGTAGAAGCCATTGCAATCACATAGGCGCCTTTTGCTTTTGCAAACTGTACGGCAAAGCTTCCCACACCACCGGAAGCACCCTGTATTAAGATGCGTTGTCCTGCCTCTAATTTTCCATGGGCAAAGATACCTGTCCATGCCGTAAGGGCTGCCAGGGGCACGCCTGCCGCTTCCGTAAAGCCAATGCTGTTAGGTTTAAGAGCAAACTGGTTGGCTTTTGCCGCACAATATTCCGCATAGCTTCCATCGCCGGGGAAGTTGGGAATCCCGTACACCGCATCGCCCTTTTGAAATCCGGTTACCTCGCTGCCCACTTCTTCCACAATACCTGCCGCATCCCAACCTAAAGTAAGAGGTAAGGTAAGCAAAGGTCTCAACACATTATTTCCACCATTGCGAACCACCCAATCTACCGGGTTTACACCGCTGGCATATACTTTCACTACAATTTCGTCCGGTTTGGGATGAGGGCGTTCCGTCTCTTCTATTTGTAATACTTCGGCTCCGCCAAACCGGTGAATTCTTACTGCTTTCATAGTAACTGATTTTCTTTTTATTGATGATACAAAGGTCATCACCCGGTAGGAAGCAGATGTATGCAAAATGCCTTTTGTGTTAGTCAAAAGGGCGAATCTTATTGTGAACGATAAAAGGCAAGTGGGAGTAAAGGCTTATTTATAATGTCAATTCAAGCTCTTTGTTGGTGTACATTGGTAATAGTAATAAGCGATTTGTTTTCTGTTGATGAAGAACATACAGAGGCAAATTGACTGTTAACGGCGTGATAAAGGCGATGGGAAATTTGTAATAAAGCGACAACTGACAGAAATCGTTGATCCGCTATGGCTGCAAGCGTTTCTTAGTGGCTGTTTTACCGTGTTTGCACTAAGTTCTGTTGAGAATGTCTCTTGTCTCCATTAAGGCAAATCCAAGCAAGTTCAGTCCATTCCAAAGATTGGGATTCTCTGCCTTATCACTGTCTGCGGTAAGTCCAATTCCCCATATCCTGTCAACCGGACTGGCTTCTACCAAAACTCTGTCTTTCGTATTTAGCAGGAATGTTTTAAACTCATCGTTTTGCCCAAACTTGTATAAGCTACCTTTCACTACAATGTCAAAACGCTTTTCATTCCAAACGGCATCTTCAAAATTTTTAACTTGTCGACCCAGCGCTTTTGCTTCAGCAGGAGATTTGGCAGCGATGATTTTATTGTAACTGTCGTTGTCGTTAAAGAGGAATGCCTTTTGCGCCATCATCCAATGTTCAGCCGTATTATACTTTATATTGTCAACCATAAAAGGAGACACCCACCACTGGCTAAAACAAGAGGAAGTGAGATTGCTGGTTTTACTCTTTTGATGCCCCCAAAAGAATAAATATTTAATCTTGTTGCCTTTCTCAAAGTTCTTGATAAGCCAGTCTAAGTTATATGTCATGTCACTTACAATCTATACTATTCACAAGCAGAATTATAGCGTTCTCAAATAGCCGCTAACTCTCAAACATACACCACTATCCTAACTATCACCATGCAAGCAAGTGAATAACGAATATCAGCCCACCAATTTCAAAAGGAAACTCCCTTTTTACAGAAGTAAGTTAACTTTTTCAAAAATCTGCCAGAGATGCACTCATTTCTCCTGAAAATCTTCAAAATCTGGCAGAAATGAGTGTATTTCTCCGGAAATTTATTAGAATCTGGGAGAAATGAGTGCATTTCTGTCAAAATATTTCAAAATTTGGCAGAAAACGGGTCGTTTCTGCCAGAAATCGGAAAAAGGTAGCTCCCTTTTGTAAAAATCTGGCAGAAACCGGAAAAGCGGAATTTCTCTTGTTCAAAAAGGCGCAGAAAAAATAATGTCATCTTCAAATTAAAGCGTAGTTAGTTCAATAAACGAATTACACATTTAATCAGATCTTTATACATTGTCCGCAGATACCTATATTTAATATCCAGTTACGGCTGCTTTTTACCCCGCTTCATCATGACGTTCACACATGCCGCTCGCCAGCGAACACGAAAGAGAGATACCCAACTTCAACGAAGAGTTTGCCGGCGGCAGCTATACCTGTTTCATTGGCATCAGCTATTATACCAAGGCGAAAATTTCTTGGCCATCCAGTCCCGCCAATAATATAGAAATTTTGTAAGAGACATTGCAAAAGGCACACGGCTTTATAAGTGGAAGCTAAAGCACTAAAGTAGAGAGTAAAGAAAATAAATGAGCGAAATAGTTGGTGTTCTGTATTATTTACTCAACAAGGGATTCATCTGCCTGCTGTATTTTATAGGATGGATGCAGAATGGCGAAGGCAAAAATCTATAAAATTACTCCTCCTTTTTATAACAGGGAATGATGACCAACGTATCATTCTTTAAATTAAGCGTACTGTCTTTTTTTTCAAAGTAATCTTTATTCTGTTCAACCAGATACCGCGTGTAAGCCGCAACCTGATTGGAATACACCTTCTTAATGGCATCCGGGTTGACATCAAATATTACCTTCACCACCTCATCCGCACTGGCATGCGGTGTAATCTTTTTAAGAACTGCGCGAAACGCAGTTGCCGGTAGCTTTCCATTAGGCTTGGGGCTTAGTTCAAGGGTATCTGGCTGGGGTGCCGGCGGCACCATTGCGGGAAGTTGTGTTTCTGGTTTTGGTACTTCAGCCACCGTATTTTCCTTCTGTGTAAAGAATAAAAAATACACCACGGTTCCTACCCAAAGAAGCAGCAAGACCAATGAAACAATCTTAAACCTGTTGAGCCTGTATTCCTTGTGTTTCCTGCGTCTGATGGGAGAACCAACAGGCTCAGTCTTACTAACATCCGGTTGAAAATTGGGTTTCAGCTCTGTTCTAACGGCTTTCGGTTTCGAAATGGCATTGATAAAAACCGGCTTCTTTTGCTCGTTCACACTGTCAATAAAAATCCGTTTGTTCTCGGTAAGAAGCTGCTTCACCAGCTCTGGCTTTTTGCCCGAGGCAAGCTGACCGATAGCTTCATCTATTTTCTTTACATAACCCTCATATTTTTGGGTTACGCGGTTCAGTTCCTGTCTCGATTCGTCAAGCCGGCTTTTATTTGCTTCGTGTATCTTTTCGCCGGCATCAATCTGGTCTTTCAGTTGGGCAAGTACTCTTGTTTTATCGTCTTCCAGCTTTTGTTTTTCGGTTTCATATTCGGCAGATAGCAACCGGATATATTGTTTCTTTTCTTCGTGCAGCTTCACTATTTCCTGTTCAAAGCCATCCATTTGCACCAGTTGAAACAAATTCTTCCCGTAAACAAACTCAGCCACTTCCTTAGCCGGTGTAAAATAAATGGCATCATACACATCCAGCAAAGGCATGGCTTGTGCAAACAGGTACTGTAGTTTGGCAGCACTCACATCGCTGTAAACAACAAGGTTCTTTTGGGTTGGTTGACCAAAATTCAAATCTTCAATTTCTTTTGTATTGGCGGTCAACTTCTCGTATTGTCCCGGTTTGGAAACAATAAACTGGTCAGAATGATTTACACCAATCACGTCGTTCCGGATATTCTTACTAATGAGTTTCTCGTGAAATTCGTTCAGGCAACTAATGGTATTGTTTTCCTCCGCAATCTTGTTCAGGTATAAAATAGAGGAACCAATAAAGGTTCCGCCTCTGTCGGAGTTCTGCTCTTTTGCGTAGGTATAAATGCTGTACGAAACAGCTTTAGACCCATTAATCAGTTCTTTTCTAAGGGAGTAAATCTTGCTTTTGGGAAAGAGTTGAATCGCATCGGTTTTTAAATCGAATGTCTTTATACTTTTGGCTATCTCCGCATTACCGCCAATAAAAAAAGTTTGCTTAAAACCATTCGGGTTGCCGAATGTTCCAAACGCAATAAAGCAGATCTGTTGGTTCATTAACTTTTTAAACTGAATTTGATGCGTTCCCAGAAAGTTCCTTCATAGTCTAAATCGTAGCCCACAATACACCTGTATAACCATTTCGATAACACTTCAGCCGTTGCTAAGCTTAGCATACTGATTCTCTCTTGCCCGTTCACCGTTTGCACACTACCGATGGTGTAAAAAGTTTTATTCAATCCATAGGTATTAATTCGCTGGCTGGTGCGGCTGAGGCGTTCGTTGATAAAGCTATCCAGCTCTTCAGCGCTTTCTACATCCGTCCGGCCCGATTTATCCCACTTGGAGATCACCAGAATAATGTTAACCATCTTCAGGTTTTTGCCCTTTCGTTCCAGTTCATCTAAAAACTCATTAATCAGGGTGTCATCTTTATGTGCCGATTCATAACTCGTTACAATGATATAAATCAGGGGAAGCTTCACATTCAGGTACGTATTGATGCTGCTGTGGTAGCTTCCGCCCCGCCGGATCTCATTGTGGTTTTCTCCCGATGTCTCTAAGAAAGTCAGGTTTACCGGTGGTGTTTTCTTCGATTTGTTATTGGGTTCAAATACGAGGTCAAGACGCGTTACCTGGTCTCTTGTCGTTCGGTTGGGCAAAATTCCCTGCCGTATGTTTTCAAAAAAGTTAGACAACAGTACCTGGGCTTCCTTGCTGTTCGGCGCGCCTAATTTGGGTCGCAACACACCTGCCTGTGAGCTTAAATAGTAGAGCATGGAAGAAAGAATCACCGACTTCCCCGATTCAGGTGTTCCAAAGAAAAAAACAAAATTGCTGTCCGTGTTCCGAATCACAGAGGCATTGTTTGCCAGCGGCACAAAGTTCTCGTCCGCCTCTTTCCTCGGTTCAAAAGAAAGCGGTTTTAGTGTGTCCTCTCCGTTGCCGTCGAGCGATAAAGGCTTTAAGTTTTCGGTATCCTCACTCATAAGTTGTTCTTAGTTGTTGGGTAACAAAGTTCTGCCGCTGCGTTTGTGGTTGTAAACGCTTCCGTTGTTATTGCTGTTATTGTCAGGATTCGTCACCAGCAGGATAATAATAACAATCACAAAATCCAGCAAAATACAGCCTGCCAATACCACGAACTGGTACATCCCAAAGTTCTTGATGGCATGTTGAAAAGCATAGCCAATCTTTCCCACATCCTGTGTCTGAGACACTGCAGGTTCAAACTTAAACTTCTCCTTTCCCAGCACCGACTGTGCCCGCAAGCCCAGCTTGTTATAGTCCGTCAGCGATTCATCAATCAACCCTTGCGCCGCTTCGTCTTTTTGCGCCTTTGGCAACAGTAAGAACTCCTGAATTTTAGGGTTCCATTTTAGCACCGCGTTGTCAATGTCCGACTTCAGGCTGCTTTCATCCGTAGATAAATCGCTCATCATATTATCCACCTGCGCACCCATTCTTGTGGCCAAATCATTATAATCCGTCCCTACCGGCGTCAGCAAGTCCACTTTTTGTCCCGTCAACTTTTCTATATCCGCAATCAGCGATTTAGCTCTTTCACCAATCCCTTTGTTACCAGGGTCTTTAATCTGCTCCATCAACTGCTTCTTCTTAATCTCTATGTTCTGTGTTGTTTCCTTATTATACTTATACCCCAGTTTCGATTGCACATCCGTTTCCAGCGTGTTGAACCTGTCAATAATGTCACGCAATTCGGTGGTATAAATATCCGTGCGCATAAACCGTGTGTACAGCGCATTAAAGTTGGCAATAAAGCAAAAAGAAGCGATGAAAATATAAATGCCCACCAGGCTTCCCGTCGGGCGTCCGTCCAGCCGGGCAGCCCGTATCATCCAGCATAAAAAAAGCAGCAACAGCGAAAGCACCAGCGCAATAATAAACGAAGCGGTACCAAATATCTGTTCCAGCCCCAGCCAGGTTTGGTAAAAGCTCACGCTCACCAGCATCAGCGCAAGGATGGCAAGAAAGATGTCTGTTGCCGCAATAGGTTTTTTGTTCATTGTTTTGATAATTGTAATTGTCTTCGTGTTATGTTATCTGCACCATTTCCGTTTTTTATGCGGTACAGAAAATAAGAATTCAATAAACCGGCAGCAAAGATGTCTGTAACACTTCACTTTGTTTGCCGCCCTTCTATAACTTTCAAATCTGTTTCGTAGTATACCGTTCAACAACAAATTTCAACAAAAATTACCCCATACTTTAAAACATTTGCTGTCTTATTTTGTAAATAGTATAAATAATCCCTGCTTTGCACAGCAAACAATCACTCTTTCCCAATGTCAATTGCACAAAAATCATTCAGATTACGGCAACCCCGACAATAAGCTTTTCTACGGTCGGAGTAGATGTGAACTGATGTAATGGGCTTTAAAGTAATAAAACCTCAATTAAAACCGCAATAATAATTTCGGTCAATATCTGTCAACGCAGGTGTTGAAAAGATGTATGGGCATCATCATTGCAAGCTATACGAAGTAATCTATGCTGTATAATTAACATAGATTGTTACATGAAAAAATAAGAGCAGAAAAGGAATTAGAAATAATTTGAGTTGCCGCACTTAAAATTGATGTACTACTGATTTTTGAGGATACAATTATAGCCCTACTATAATGTCAACACGCTCTCTGTAAATAAAAATAAAATATTAATCTCATCTTTCTATATTAACTATCGAAACTTACAACTATGAAGTTGCTAATCAAAAACATGGTAAGTCTTCGATGCAAAATAATCGTGAAATCGGAACTGGAAAACCTGGGGCTTCACTTGGTTGTTGTGGAATTGGGTGAGGTAGAAACAATAGAAAAACTTTCCCTAAAAAAGCAAAATCAACTAAAGACAGCTTTGCTGAAGTTTGGTTTTGAGTTGATGGAAGATAAAAAAAGCATGCTCATTGAAAAGATAAAAAATATTGTGGTTGAAATGATCCATTACAACGATGAACCGCTGTCCATAAATTTTTCCGATTATTTGAGCAAAAAACTAAGCTACGACTACAATTATTTGTCAAACCTTTTTTCGGAAGTAAAAGGCACCACCATTGAACACTTCATCATCGCTCATAAAATAGAACGCGCTAAAGAACTGCTGATTTATAATGAGCTTACGCTTACAGAAATTGCTTGGAAACTTCACTATAGCAGTGTGGCACATTTATCTAACCAGTTTAAGAAAGTAACCGGCTTGACGCCTTCTTTTTTTAAAAACATGAAACACAAACGTCTTATTGCGCATGAAAATGTGTAACGCCTTTAACGTTCACTTTCTTCTTTGTCAATCAGTAAATGATGCAACGAATAACCAAAGTTGTGTAACGATTTTTTAATGTATTGAGTTCACCTTTGCTTTTCAAATAAAATCCAATGAAAAGTGAAAAAGAAAATAGTGGTATGAAGGGGAAGGAATTAGAAAAGTCTAAAGTACACATTATCGTAGAGATCATTGAATATGTGCCGAACGCTGTGTTAAGTAAAACTATTATAAAAAAAACAACAGGCAATGTAACCATTTCATCGTTTGATGCCGGTGAAGAACTGGCTGAAAAAACATCTCCGTTCGATACGTTTATACAAGTGATTGACGGCACTGGAGAAGTGATTGTTGACGATAAAAAATATGTGCTCCGCTTAGGTGAAGGAATTGTAATTCCTGCTCATGCCAAACAGTGCTTTAATGCAAATGAGCAGTTCAAAATGATTTCTACTGTAATAAAAAGCGGGTATGAGCAAATCGCTCTTTAAAGATTAGCATGTAAAACGTCAGCCTGCAAAAACAGATAGCAACTGCAACAAATCCATTATCTATATGAACCTAAATCCTTTCTCCAAATAGGTAAATGATGTAACATTTTCCGGCAATCATGTAACAATCGCCGCAAGTAAACAGGAGACCTTTGTACTGTGAAACTTCTTTCACGAAAATAATTTGTAAGATGAAAAATAACGAAGAACTGCAGACAGATGTAGAAAATGCAATCAAGTGGGAACCCTTATTACATGCGGCTGAAATTGGTGTTACTGCCGAGGATGGTATTGTAACACTATCAGGAGTTGTAGATAGTTATTCTAAAAAATACGAAGCCGAAAATGCCGCTAAAAATGTAGCCGGTGTAAAGGCAGTTGTTGAAGAAATAAAGGTAGCTTTCTACAGCAACTTAAATGAGCGTACCGATAAAGAAATAGCGTATGAAATTGTAAATGCGCTAAAAAACAGCTGGCTTATTGCAGATGACAATATCAATGTGAAAGTTGAAGGTGGCTGGGTAACCTTACATGGCAAAATAGGATGGAACTACCAGAAAGAAATGATGAAAACGCTTGTTGGTAAACAGCCTGGTGTAAAAGGGGTTTTGGATAATATTAAAATTGATTCTGAAACAGATGCCGTTATTGAAAAAAGGGATATTGAAAATGCGCTTCGCCGTAACTGGTCTATCAATGCAGACCATGTTCAGGTAGCGGTGGAAGGAAGCAAGGTAACACTATCGGGCACCGTTGATGCCTGGTACCAAAGAAACGAAGCAGAACGGATTGCCTGGAATGCGCCTGGCGTCAAAACAGTAAACAACAACCTGGTTGTCGAATTGATCCTGCAATAACACATCGCTAACTGCCAACTCTTATTCAAACTTCATTTACATCGTTATACAATCATTTAAGTATTAAAAACACATCATGGGAAAAGATACAAAATGGTCGGTTGACCAAACGCACAGCGAGATTTATTTTAAGGTAAGGCATTTAATGATTTCCAGCGTTAAAGGTTATTTCAAAAGGTTCGATGCCAGCATTCATACAACAGGAAAAGATTTTACAACAGCAGAAATTGATCTGTGGATTGATGCTGCTTCGATAAGCACCGGAGACTCAAACAGAGATGAGCATTTAATAAGTAAAGATTTTTTAGATGCGGCAGCTTACAAGCAAATCACATTTGTATCAAACACAATTGGTGAAGCAAATGAAGAAGGAAGCCGTGAGTTGTGGGGCGAATTAACTATAAAAGGTATTGCTCACAACGTAAAACTGAATGTAACTTTTGGAGGCATATTGATTGATCCGTGGGCGAACGAAAAAGCTGGGTTTACCATCAAAGGAACATTCAACAGGAGCGATTGGGGTCTTGTATGGAATCAACTTTTAGAAGCCGGCGGCGTGATGGTTGGCGAAGAAGTAATCTTATCCTGCGAGCTGGAGCTTATCAATACAACAGACAAAGAATCAACGTTAGAGATGGCACCTACTGCTTATGAAATAAGACTGTAATTGGTTAACCATTTATGAAATAATGGATTGCCTTATAGAATCAGTCAGACATTAGCCTTTACGTCTTTTCCTTAAAACTAAAGAACATGAAAACGATATTGATAGCAACTGATTTTTCTAAATCCGCCAGGCATGCTTCGATGTATGGAATACAACTTGCCAAAGCCATGAACGCAAACGTTATTTTGTTTACTGGGTATGATGTTCCTCATAACATAGCCGCTACAACTATGCAGGTATCGCACTACGATGTGATGATACAAACGGAACAGAAACTTAGCGATGAGGCTGATGTAATTGCTGATGGTGCAAGGTCGGACATACACATCGTTTGTGAGGAAGGAAAAGCCGAAAAATCCATACTGGCAATAGCCAATGAAAAAGAAGCTAACCTTATTATTGTTGGAATGACCGGCGGCGGTAATAATTTAAAAAAGTTGTTTGGCAGCATTACAACTTCACTCGTCAAAGATTCAAACATACCGGTACTTGTTATTTCAGAAAAGTCAGTTTTTTCTGAACCCAGAACCATCTTATATGCCAGCGATATTTTTTTAGACACAACCATTCAACCTATTGATCAAATACAATGGATCACTGATTTTTTTAAATCAAAACTCTGCGTTGTGCGCATCGTAAAAGATGATTACGAAAAATTATTGGAAGAAGTGAATGTGCCGCAAAGATTAAGAACCGAATTAAAAAATATCAGTACCACCTTTGAGTTTCCCGTAGATAAAAACATAAGCCATGGACTCAATGATTTCATCAAAACACAGCCGGTTGATATGCTGGTAATGAAGCCGCATAAACATGACTGGATAGAACGGTTGTTTATAAAAAGCGAAACAAAAGATATGGTCTTCCATAGTCATATTCCCATACTGGTTTTGCCGGAAACAACAGATAAAAAAAGCGAACTGAGCGCGATGCTGAGTGAAGAAAAAATAAGTGCAGTATAATATAAGCATTAGCCACAGTATAACTGCGACGACGGGTTGATAAGTTTATAAGAACAGAAAAAACCATACCCCAACAAACAGAAATGCAACATGAACAAAGCAATCTATCAAGCTGGTTTTTGGTCAGCGATGATTGCATTTGTTGCTATGGTTTCCTTCGACATAGCTCAGCTATTACAGCTTATTCGTGTTCTCCATAATCCGGCTGATCAGGTTTCAATTTTTGGATTTTCTCTTTGCATTGTTGTATCATTTTTACTGGCTATGCTTGCCTTTCATTATTCAGTGCCGGCCGATAAGAAAATCTGGAGCCATGCGGCTCTTTTGTTTACAGTGATGTATGTAATATTCGTCACCGCTAATTATGTTGTTCAATTGGCAACCGTAATTCCAATAACGCTGAAAGGATCAGGCGAAGACTTTCGCATCCTTAATCAAGCTCCGCACTCACTTTTTTGGGACTTTGATGCCATCGGCTATATCTGCATGGGATTCGCCACTTTATTTGCCGTGCCTGTATTTAAAAAACAAGGGTTTGAAAAGTGGGTTAAATATTGTTTCTTAATTCTTGTCCTTATTACTCCTTTGATCGCCTTTGTTTATTTCTATCCAAGCTCTTTCATTCAGTTACTTCTCCTTGGTATTCCCTGGTCAATTACGGCGCCGCTTTCAATGTTGCTACTTGCTCTGATGTTTAAAAGGAAGCGACAAATAATATGAAATTAAAAAGCTCATGATCGTTACTATATCTTTTATCGGGCTTCTTGTTATCATATTCATTTTTGGAAGAATCAACTTGTCCATCCAATTCAAAAAAGAAGTAAAAGCGCTTTTTGCACAATCAAAAAACAGATCCGGTAAAACATTTTACCTACTACAATTATCTGGTTTACCGGAACCTGTGCAACGGTATTTTAAACACGTTTTAAAAGAAGGTCAGCCTTATATCAATTACGCAAGAATCAGGCATGACGGGCTGTTTAAAACAGCATTGGATAAACCCTGGATAAATATAAAAGGCGAGCAATATGCAACAACAGAAAAGCCGGGTTTTATCTGGAAAGGGATTACTTCATTATTCATTGCCCGCGACATGTATATCGCTGATAAAGGAAGGCTGGTTGTTTCGCTTTTCTCGTTGTATAATGTTGTAAATGCCAAAGGCGAAACCTATAACCAGGGAGAATTATTAAGATGGCTTGGTGAAAGCATTTTATATCCAACAAACCTATTGCCAAGTGAGAGATTACAATGGCTTCCTATTGATTCACAAATATCAAAACTGACGTTCAACTACAATGGACTTTTCTTATTTTTAATTATCACTTTTAATGAAATTGGCGAGATAACGCAGATGGAAACAAAGCGATATATGAATGAAAAAAAATTGGAAACCTGGGTGATAAAAGTGAGTGATTATAAAGAAACAAACAACATTGTTGTTCCCTTAGCTTTTGAAGTATTGTGGAGATTAGAAAAAGGAGATTTCAGCTACGCAAAGTTCAATATAACAGCCATAGAATACAATAATCCCCGCCTGTTTTAATACCCTTTCAGCCACTCATTTGCTCATTACAACCTGTAGACTATTTCACTATTTATTCTTACCCTTTAGTCTGCGCCCAATAAGTGAATTATGTAACATTTACAGGTAATTGTGTAATGCTTTGCAGGTGCAACAAATTCACCTTTGTACTGTGAAAATTCCTGCAGATAAATGGATTAAATTTCTCATTAAATTCTATTAAAATGATAGCATATAAAGTGGAACCGAAAACGACGGAATTGCCGTTAAGCGATACACAAAAACTTATAAAGACAGATCCGCAAATGAAAGCATTGGTTTATCATGGCGCAGGTAAAAAAGCTTGGGAAGAAAAACCAAAACCGATATTACATGAGCCAACAGATGCCATTGTAAAAATCTTAAAAACAACTATCTGCGGAACCGATCTGCACATCATGAAAGGTGATGTGCCGGAGGTTACAAGCGGAAGAATTATCGGTCATGAAGGCGTTGGAGTAATAGAAAAAACCGGAAGCGCAGTCAGTAATTTTAAACAAGACGACCACGTGTTGATTTCCTGTATCACCTCGTGTGGCAAATGCAATTATTGCAAGCGCGGCATGTATTCGCATTGCGAAAACGGTGGCTGGATATTGGGTCATTTAATTGATGGAACACAGGCAGAATATGTGCGGATTCCCTTTGCCGATACCAGTTTGTATCACATCCCCGAAGGTGCCGATGAAGAAGCACTCGTGATGCTCAGCGATATCTTGCCAACCGGTTTTGAATGTGGTGTGCTCAACGGAAAAGTGCAGCCCGGAAACACGGTCGTGATTGTAGGTTCAGGACCAATCGGGCTGGCTGCTTTATTGACCGCGCAGTTCTATTCACCTTCCGAAATTATCATGATTGATCCTGATGATAACCGCCTGGAAACGGCAACAAAATTTGGCGCCACACAGGTCATCAACAACAGTAAAGAAAATGCCATTGAAAGAGTAAAAGAACTCACCGGCAACATCGGCGCTGATACGGTAATTGAAGCAGTTGGCATACCGGCAACCTTTGAGCTATGTCAATCGCTGGTCGCACCCGGTGGCATCATTGCAAACGTTGGTGTGCATGGCAAAAGCGTAGAGCTTCACTTAGAAACTTTATGGTCAAAAAACATAACCATCACAACACGCTTGGTTGATACCGTTACAACACCCATGTTGCTAAAAACAATCCAGTCAAAGAAGCTGAATTCCAAACTGCTGATCACACATCATTTCAAGCTTAACGATATCATCAGTGCCTACGACACGTTTGAAAATGCAGCCAGAGAAAAAGCATTAAAAGTGATTTTGACAAATGAGTAAACCGGTTGTTGATTTTACAAAATTTCTATGAAATAAACAAAAAAAATAAAGCATGCAACGCAATAGTAAAAGTTTGCTTGGCTTCACGTTAGATGCTGCTGACGGTGAAATTGGAACTGTAAAGGATTTTTATTTCGATGACCAAAAATGGATCATCCGTTACTTGATAGTAAAAACAGGCAACTGGTTATCTGGCCGTGAGGTTTTGATCTCGCCGGTTGCTATCGCAAAGCAGTCGTATGATACGAGATCATTTCCTGTAAATCTTACCAAAGATCAGGTCAACAGCAGTCCTGATATTGATACTGATAAACCCATATCGCGCCAGCACGAGCTTGCCTTATATGAACATTACGCCTGGAAGAAATACAGCGGTAGCAATGGCTTTTATACAGGTGATGTTTGGAATATTGCCTACCCAACTATTTCGATGGCTGATGAAAGATCACTAATCGAAGATGATGACATCAAAAGACATCAGAATGATGATCCGCACCTGAGAAGTATACAAGAAATTACCAGTTATCATGTTCATGCCTTAGATGGAAAAATCGGGCATGTAAACGATTTTATTATAGACGATAAAACCTGGCAGCTTCTCTTTTTTGTTGTGGATACACACAATTGGTTCGGCGGAAAGAAAGTGTTGATACCCGTCAGCAATGTGAAAGAAGTGCAATGGAATAACTCTGCCATAATATTAGACATCACTATGAGTGCAGTAAAAGACAGTAAAGAGGTTGATGAACCGGAATTTGTCTTTCCGGTAAACATTTTTGAATTGTAAAGAATTAATAACCAATTATGAAAAAGAAAGAAGTGAAAGCCATCAGGCACAAACTGATTGTAGCTGTTGAAAAAGTGCTCACAAAAAACAATAAAGACCTGATTGTAAAAATCGAAAAAGATGTAAAGAAATCTATCAATTCTGTTTCAATAAAGAACAGAAAAAAGCTGGTTTTGTAACGACTGAAAAAACATTTGTATGATAATAAACAGAAGTAAAAACAAGCAGGTGCCATCGCCCGAAGCAGCACCCGCAAGCTACCTGCCGGTTATCTCTATGTTTATGCCTTTTGAGCCTAAGATGTTTCGGGAAGCTGATCTTGCTTCTAAATTGGTCCGCTTATACCAACAGGCTGAACGGCTGGTAAACAACGATTTTTTTGTTGCCGGAAAGAAAGAAGTTTTGAATAGATTGAGTACGGTTATCAGCAATATTAATTTCAGCACGCATAAAAGAAGTCTTGCCATTTATGTAACCACAGAAGCAGATAAAGTTTTTTATCTTGATATGCCACTTACCGAAATGGTAAGGGTTGGTCTATCCTATAGTATCCGTTCTCTTGTAGATTGTAAAATCGATGTGAAGTCGTTCCTTGTTCTGGCAATGGATGAATATTCATCAAGAATCTGTTTATGTGAGAATGGAATATTCAGCACGGTCACAAACACTCATACGCATTCAAACGAACAAAGCGATGCAAGTAGTTTTTCCACAGAGGTTTTTCTGAAACAGGTTGACAGAGGATTGTCAGTGATTCTTTCGTCTTTCTCATGTCCATTGTTTGTAATCGGCACTGCGGAGATTTTAAATCAATATAAAGCGATTACAAAAAACAAAAGCCGCATTTGCGAGATGATTCAGTGCGGTTCAGGTTGCCAGTCGGAGGAGCAAATAAAAGAAGTAATGCAGCCACATATAGCTGACTGGAATAAAGTGAAAAACAGGTTTCTTATTCAAACGCTTTACGAGGCATCATCAAATAAAAAATTAGCGGTTGGCGCCACCAATGTATTACGTGTTGCCAAACAAAAAAAAGGGGAATTGCTTATTGTAGAAAGAAGCTACACGTATCCCGTTATCATCGCTTACAACGATAAAATCGATCCTATAAAAAAAAACCCGCGAGGTGCAAAGTTTACCGATCTGTTGGATGAAGCCATTGAAGCAGTTCTGGAAAACGGGGGCGATGTAGAGTTTGTGCACAGGGAGTTTCTGGATAAGTTCATGCATGTAGCTTTACTACACAGGTAGCTAAGAAGCTATCCGAAAAATAAGAAAGACTATGCTAAGCGTCCCCGCTTTACATCACTATTATATCGCCTCCGGCGATTTTTTCGGATAGGCTCTAAGTTAGAATGATAAAGGGTGGCATCATAATATTTCTAAAATCTAAGCTTTATTTACAGCATCTGCTTGTTTTAGCTTCCATTACTGTAAGTATGCAGAACGACAATAACATTCTATCGAAAAACATAATAAGAATATGACGGAAGTGGAAATTATCAGTGACGTTGTTACGTTATCACCCGAATTACTTATCTGTCGGTCAGATTTATTTGTACGACAACCCACTGCTAAAAGAGCCACTAAAATTAGAACACATAAAACCACGCTTTGTGTAATGGGCTTAGGAACGCTACGGCATTGTAATGCCGTTTGCAAGCTGGCATTATTGATACAGAAGCAAAAAGGCACCGGTTAGCTTTTTCATTTTTTCAAAAAGCGAATACCAGTAAGCAACAGCAACCTGACCTTATAAAAGACGGATAAAATGAGCAAAACGTAAATTGCGAACCGGTATCAACAAGATTGTTTTTATTATGAAATAAAAGTAGCAATTATGGACAACAACATCATAGATCATGTAACATCTGATGAAGATGAATACTTGGAGAAGCTGCATAAAATTGTGGAACAAACGATAGCGGAAGAAGGTTTAATCATCAACAATTTACTGCATCCGCCGGATGATATCCTGTCGCGTGAACAAAGACTTTCCGATAAGGTTGCCCGTTTTGGTGGTAGCTGGAAGTTTATTATTCTATTCGGAATTATACTCTTTCTGTGGATTACTTATAACGTCTCTGTATTGAGCAGCAAAGCGTTTGATCCCTACCCATTTATACTTATGAACCTCATTCTTTCCTGTATTGCTGCGTTACAGGCGCCCATTATTATGATGAGCCAGAACCGGCAGGAAGAAAAAGACAGGATGCGAAGTGAGAACGATTATCTGATTAATTTAAAAGCAGAAATCGGCATTCGCAGTTTACACCAAAAAATGGATTTGCTATTGGGTGAGCAAATCAAAACACTGTATGAAATACAGGAAAAGCAGTTTACGCTGCTCCGGGAAATAAACGAAAAATTAGATAAAAAGGATCAGCCTGATTTAGCTGCTGTCAACAGCAAATAAGCCGCTCCCAGTTTTGATGTCAACTGTATCAACTCCGGGCTGTTTTACATAGCGAATAATAGTTGCAAAGTTTTTTATTATACCAACAATCAAATTATGGAAACAGGAACACTTAGTATAAAAGCAGAAACACTCTCGTCCGAAGTATTGCAAAAGATGAATGCCTATTGGCACGCAGCTAATTATTTATCCGTAGGGCAAATTTATTTGTACGACAACCCGCTGCTGAAAAAGCCATTGACCTTGGAGCACATCAAGCCGCGTCTGTTGGGGCATTGGGGCACCACACCGGGGCTCAACTTTATTTATGTGCATCTCAACCGCATCATTAAGCAAAATGATCTGAACATTATTTACGTCACAGGACCCGGTCATGGCGGACCGGGTCTGGTAGCCAATACTTACTTAGAAGCAACATATACGGAATTGTATCCCAATATCACCGAAGATGAAGAAGGGATGCAAAAGCTGTTTAAACAGTTTTCGTTTCCCGGCGGCATTCCCAGCCATGTGGCGCCCGAAACGCCCGGTTCTATTAACGAAGGCGGCGAATTGGGTTACTCATTGGTTCATGCTTATGGCGCCGCGTTTGACAATCCCGATCTGCTGGTTGCCTGCATTATCGGTGATGGCGAAGCAGAAACCGGTCCGCTGGCTGCGAGCTGGCATTCTAATAAATTTTTAAACCCGGTACATGATGGCGCTGTGCTTCCCATCCTGCACTTGAATGGTTATAAGATTGCCAACCCTACGGTACTGGCACGCATACCGAAAGAAGAGCTTGAACAACTGATGATGGGGTATGGCTACAAGCCTTATTTTGTAGAAGGCGATGATCCTAATACCATGCACCAACTGTTTGCAGCCACGTTAGATATTGTTATTGCTGAAATCAAACAAATACAAACCGAAGCCCGTACCAATGGCTTTACGAATCGTCCGCAGTGGCCGATAATTGTATTAAGCACACCCAAAGGCTGGACAGGACCGAAGGAAGTAGATGGCTTGCAAATAGAAGGCACATGGCGCGCGCACCAGGTGCCACTCGCCGAGCTGGCAACAAAACCTGAGCATATTCAGATTTTAGAAAGCTGGATGAAAAGCTATAAACCGGAAGATCTGTTTGATGAAAGGGGAAAGCTCATCCCGGAATTAGCAGCGCTTGCACCGGAAGGTACGAGACGTATGGGTGCCAACCCATCTGCCAACGGCGGCTTGCTGCTGCACGATTTAAAGATGCCTGACTTTAGGAAGTATGCCGTAGAGGTAACGCAACCGGGAACGGTAGAAGCAGAATCAACCGTAATCATGGGCGCATTTGTGCGCGATGTCATGAAGCTGAACTGGGATAAAAGAAACTTCAGAGTGTTCGGGCCCGATGAAACAGCATCGAACCGGCTTACCAAATTATTCGATATCACAGAACGAACTTCCACAGCGGAAATAAAGGAAAGTGACGACCATATTTCGCCCGATGGACGTGTGATGGAAGTATTGAGCGAACATCTTTGCCAGGGCTGGCTGGAAGGTTATTTATTAACGGGCAGGCATGGTTTGTTCTCTTGTTACGAAGCCTTTATTCATATCGTAGACTCCATGGTGAACCAGCACGCCAAATGGCTGAAAGTATCACAGAAAATAGGCTGGCGTCGCCCCATCGCTTCTCTAAATTATTTGCTTACTTCACACGTATGGCGGCAAGATCATAACGGCAACAGTCATCAGGATCCTGGCTTTCTCGATCATGTAGCTAACAAGACCGCCTCTATTGCCCGCATCTATCTTCCGCCCGACGCCAACACGCTGCTTTCTGTTACCGATCATTGCCTGCGCAGCCGTGATTATATCAACGTTATTGTTGCCGGCAAGCAACCCGAAATGCAATGGCTGAGCATGGATGCCGCCATTAAACATTGTACCGCCGGGCTGGGCATTTGGGAATGGGCAAGCAACGACAAAGGTGAAGAACCCGATGTGGTAATGGCTTGTGCCGGCGACGTGCCAACCTTAGAAACCATTGCAGCGGTTCAATTGATACGGGAGCATTTTCCTGAACTGAAAGTGCGCGTGGTAAATGTAGTTGACCTAATGGCTTTGCAACCGGATACCGAGCATCCGCATGGTCTAACAGACAAAGATTTTGATATTCTATTTACCAAAGACAAACCGATCATCTTTGCGTTTCACGGCTATCCATTATTAATCCATCGTCTCACCTATCGCAGAACCAACCATCACAACCTGCACGTGCGTGGTTATAAAGGCGAAGGTACTACCACCACACCTTTCGATATGGCAGTGCTGAACGAGATAGACAGGTTTCACCTGGTGAGTGATGTGATAGACCGCTTGCCGTCTTTAGGCTCTCGCGGCGCCTATGCAAAGCAGCATCTGCGGAACAAGTTAATAGATCATAAAGCCTATGTAGAACTGCATGGAGAAGATTTGCCCGAAATCCGTAACTGGAAATGGAATCTTGTTATACCGGCAGCAGAAGTTAAGTAATTAACTAAAGGGTCTACAAAGGAACTGTTCGGGAGTGATGTCGCTTTTAAAAGCGGCTTACACAATTTATGATGACGATAAATGATTCAGTCTGGCGGCTCCTTACGAATCCCAAAGAGAGGTCAAAGATTCTTTGAATAGTATGGAGCCGTCCTTGTTCTTTAAAGTGTTTGCGAAGGCAATTGTAAAAATAAATAAAAGGGTTTTGCCGGTCATTCATCCTCATCCGGCAACATTCCATGCTTATCCGGCAGCATTCCATAAGCATCCGACGCTATTCCATGAGCATCCGGCACTATTCCATCCTTGTTTTAGACTATTCGACATTGATTTTAGACGATTTGACACATAATTATCTCAGGTTGAAGATAATTCTATTGCCTGTCTCATTTGTCAGCTTGCAAAAATGCTTCTTCGTTCAGGGTGCAACAAAAAGCACAATGGATAAAAGTGGCTACTGTAAAAAAGCAACCTCCATTTCAAAATAAAACACAACAAAAAAAGAAAACCACAATAAAAACATTTGTCTACTTTTATACAGCCGCTTACCACGATTGCATAACCAGTAAAAGACCTTCTTATGCTGCCATTATTTCTCTATAGTTTTCCAGGCAGGGATGCTTGTCTGGTAAAGTTTAAAAACGAATATCCTTAACAACCCCATCAATAATAGCTTGTTCAAAGCATTTGCAAACTATAAATCAGTTACTGAAAACTTTTCTTTCTCTTTAATTTAAATGTTGAATTATGAAAAAAGTGTTACTTCTTATTTTTCTGTCCGCTCTTCTCTTTAGCGCCGGTCTGAAGGCGCAGTTTACGGTCACCAATCTTAACTTCCCGGTTCAGCACCCCGGCGTATCAGTGGTTGACATTGATGGTGATGGCGACCTTGATATTGTAATCAGTGGCGAAAACGGCGATGCCCGCACAGTGCAGTTATTCAAGAACAATGGCACCGGTTTATTCACGGTATCTCCTTCTCCTTTCCCCGCTACCACGCGCACCACATTTAACTGGGGCGATATTAACCAGGATGGAAAATTAGATGTGAGTATAACGGGCTTCATGGCTGGGGGCACTCCCATTGACAGCATCTATACCTCCAACGGTACAGGAACCTTCACCCGTGCAACCGGCATTGCGTTACCGCAAACAGCACCCGGCGCAGGCTTTGCCGATTTAAACAATGATGGCTACACAGACATCTATGTATTTGGGAATAAAGATTTCGGGCACGCAAAAATCTTCTTTAACAACAAAGTGGGTGGCTTTACCGAATCAGACCAGTTTGATGCTTTCAACTTTGTTGACCCGGTGGTAACCGTCATTGATTATGATAACGACAAAGACCTGGACCTCTTTGTAACAGCAGGTTATGAAGACGGCGTGGCAAGCCGGTTTTCAAAAATGTTTGTCAACAACAATGGCACGTTCACAGTAAAAGATCTGGGACTCATTCCAAAAGGAAATGGTTCTGCCGCCTGGGGAGATTACAATGGAGATGGTTATGCTGACCTACTGTTAAACGGAGATGGTTATCTAGGTTCCGGGGAAGATGATGATGGTGTATATCGTTTGTATAAAAATGTAGCCGGCACTTTCACGGCGGTTACTACATTTAAAGAGTACCGTCAAAACCATACCGGCAATGGCGGTCGGTTGATAGACTGGGATAATGATGGCGACCTCGATGTGATTGTTACCGGCTATACCGGCTCACGCCAGGCAACGGATATTTATCTGAATAATAACGGAACATTTACCGCTTATTCCGGCAATGCTACTATACCTGGGTTTTCTGAAAATTCAATAGAAACGGCCGATGTGGATGGAGACGGTGATCTTGATATTGTTGGTGCGGGTTTTTCAGGCAATACATTCAATGGCACAGGCAGTGCTTTCAATTCGAATGTTTCGCTCATCATAACCAACCCGACAGCTACCAAGAACGCAGCGCCCACCAAGCCTACGAACCTGCAGGTTTCAGGTTCGCAAGCGGCACTCACGGTTAGCTGGACAGCAGCCACCGATGCCACCACACCACAAAATGCCCTCAGCTACAATATGTACCTGACCAACGATGCGGGTAAATGGTTTTACGATCCATTGGCTGATACAACAACCGGCAAATTAGCCCTACAGAAAATGGGCAATGTGGATTTAAACAAGGGCTGGATACTGAAAAATCTGCCTGCTGGTAACTACTGCGTGGGTGTACAAGCCATAGATAATAGCTGGTCCGCATCTACTTTTACCCGTTTGTGTTTTACGGTCAATGCTAATGGCACTTTGCCCGTTACACTCGCTTCTTTCGTTGTTGCTGCCGAAGACAACCGCGCCAGTATAAAATGGACTACAGCAACAGAACAAAACAGTTCTTATTTTGTAGTAGAACATTCCACAGATGGAGTGCATTTCACCTCTCTAACTACAGTCACTGCAAAAGGAAATTCTGGCAGCAACACGTATGGTGTGTATGATGAATCACCATCTAAAGGGCAAAATTATTACCGGCTTACTCTCTATGATAAGGATGGAAAAACCACCGTATTCGACATTAAAACGGTTTCTTTTGCTACCAATGGAAAGGTAATAGCAGTAGTATATCCTAACCCTGTCGCAATAGATTTGGGAATTAAGATAACCAATTATACGGGAAGCAAATTAGCCGTAGTGATAACCGATTTGTCGGGCAAAACCATTTATAATGGCAGCCTGCAAACCTATTCGGGACAAGAATTATATAAGGTAAATCTGCCAACAAAACTGGCAGGCGGAACCTACATATTGAAACTGTCCGGCGATAATTACACCACCAGCCTTCGCGTATTGGTAAATTAATAAAAGGAAAGCTTTGACTTTTATATCCCAACGGTTTTTGCCGTTGGGATTTTTTTTGTAGACTTTTACAATAGATGCTGCAATGTTGTGTGGAAGACATTGCGAAATTGCACGCTCGTTCATGCACTAAAGGCTCAGCATAGCTTGTTTCTATAGCACATATGCAAGCCCTGTGCACGGCAGAAGCCGCTTTGTTTATAACAACTAGTAACTACTACAGCGAGCGTAAGTAACTCCTCAGGTTATCATCATGAAGGTAATAAGATCGTAAATTCAGTACCTTCATTTACTTCGCTTCGCACTGATATCTGTCCGCCATGCGCTTTAATGATGTCATAGCTTAAATATAAACCCAGACCCGTTCCTTCGCCGGTAGGTTTGGTGGTAAAGAAGGGTTGAAATATTTTATCAATAAGGTGAGAAAGAATACCGCTGCCATTATCTTTCACAACGATCTCAACCCCATCAAGCTCCGCCCCCAAAGAAGAGCTTTTAGCAGCGTTACTGTTGGGGACTTTACTCTTTCTTGTTGTTACTGAAACAAAGGGTTTGTATTTCTCCCCTTTAGAAGATGGGGACTTACTGGTTGCATAGAACGCGTTGTTAAACAGGTTCAGCAGTACTCTTCCCATATCCTGCGGAATAATATTAATCAGTCCAATCCTGGTGTCAAACTCAGTGATAAAATTAGCGTTAAAGTGTTTGTCTTTGGCCCGCAATCCATGATAACTCAGCCGCAGGTATTCATCACACAAAGCATTAATATCTGTTGGCTCTTTCAGACCTGAGTTTTTCCTTGAATGTTGCAGCATACCTTTCACAATGGCATCGGCGCGCTTGCCATGATGATTAATCTTTTCTTCATTGTCTTTAATGTCAGTCAGAATAGTTTCAGCTTCTGCCAGGTTGCCTTTGCTTATTTCTTCGGCCGCTTCCTCCAGCAATTCTTTATTTAATTCGCTAAAATTGTTCACGAAGTTGAGCGGGTTTTGTATTTCGTGCGCAATGCCGGCAGTCAGTTCTCCAAGGCTCGCCATTTTCTCACTTTGTATCAGTTGTGCCTGCGTTGCAGTAAGCTCATCCAATACTTTTCGGGTCTCGTCCCGTTGCGTTTCAATATCCTGCTTCTGCTGTTGCAGCAGTTGATTGGCTTTTTGTTTTTGCTTATTGTTTTGATAAAGAATAATCAGGATGATTAAAAAAGCAATCGCCGCTGCCAGCACAGCATATAGCTTTATCTTGTTTTTTAAAGCCAGCTTTCGTCCCTTTTCTTCCTGTTCATGCAACTGCTGGTTGAATGTTACATCTTGGATCAGCTTAATCTTTTCAATATTGTACAGAGAATCTTTTATAACTGTAGCAAGACGAAAATATTTATTGCTACTGTCGGGGTAATTAACCTTGTCAAAAAATTTGTAGAGACTTTCATACGTCTTCAGCAGCTCATTGTTAAATGCATTTTTCTTCGAAATGTTGATTGATAAATGCGCGTAATAAAACAAACTGTCTTTCTCACTCATCGCCGCGAAACACTCTACTAAATCATTCAAAACGCCCGCTGTAGCAAAGGCATCATTTCTTAATTGGGCATAGCTTTCTTTTATAATCGGCAAAGCTTTTTCGTAGTCATGCTTCACCATATAATTTTCTCCCAGCGTACTCATGGCATAAGCCAAAAAACTTTTGTAATGATAACGATAAGACAGGTCTACCGCCTGCTGTGCGTAGATAATTCCGGAGTCGGGAAGATTTGCAAGAACATAAGTATAGGCAATATTATTGATCGTGTTGATATACCTCACCGAATCGTTCAAAAGCCTGGACGTTTCCGATTCTTTCTTGTAATAATAAATCGCTTTGTCGTAATTTTTTGAAACTGCGTATGAGTTGGCAATGGCAGCAAAGGCCCACATCTGGCCATAGGTATCATTGTTGTTTTCAAATCTTTTCAACGCATCAAAAGATTCTTTTAATGTGCTTGCAAAGTCGCCCGTATTGTTTTGCAGCATGCTTACAATCAGGTGCGTATAGTCTTTCCCAATCCTATCATTGTTCTGTTCGAAGTAAGACAACAGGAACAACGATTTATCCTTCAGGCTGTCGTTGTTGTTCCCTATGTAATTAATAATGGCTTCTCCCTTTTCCCTTCCCGTGCCTGCCGACGTATAAGTTTCCAAAAAAGTGCGGGGCGGGCTTTGGGCATAGCTTCCGAAGCCGGACACGATGAGAAGCAGTAAACAGTAAAATTTAGTAAGCGGTTTCATTGTATAGTAATCGTAGATGATAGGCTTTGTGCTTTTTTATTGTTTACTTCAGACTTTAAGCAATTTGATTAATTGTGTTTGAAGCGTAAATTTATATCTTGATAAGTATCACATAGCAGTTTACATTACCATAAAAGCCGCTGTTTAAAATTTCAACCTTTTACTTCCCGATACAAAACTTACTAAAAATATAATCCAACTGGTCTTCATTTGTCACTTCACCGGTTATCTCACCAATTGCGGCTAAGCAAGTTCTTATATCAGAAGTAATCAAATCCAGCGGTGTTTTATTTTCAAACCCTTCTTTAATCAGTTCAATAGATTCTGATACTTTTCGCAGCGCTTCCACGTGTCTTGCATTTGTTACAATCACATCCGGCATGGCAACACGGTCATTCACCACCAAAGTATACAATTGGTCTTTCAACAAGTCAATGTTGCGTTTGTATAAAGCCGAGATTAATACTGTATCGCCGCCAAATTTACCTTCAAAACGGCGCTCATCTGCCTTGTTTCCCACCGCTAGCACCTTCGTCCCCGATGCCTTTATTTCGTTCACAGTTCGCGCTAAATCATCCGATTCTGTTTCGTTCACATCAAACAAATACACCACCACATCTGCGCTCTGCATTTTCTCCCGGCTGCGTTGTATGCCAATTCTTTCAATCGCATCCATCGCTTCCTCACGCAACCCGGCGGTATCAATCAGCCGGAACAGAATACCACCAATCGTTAGCGTTTCTTCAATAGTATCGCGCGTCGTGCCTGCAATGTCGCTTACAATGGCTCTCTCCTCGTTCAGTAGGGCATTCAGTAGTGTGCTTTTGCCCGCGTTCGGCTTGCCCACAATGGCCACTTGCACCCCGTTTTTTATTACGTTGCCCAGCACGAACGATTGCAGCAATGCCTTTACTTTATCTTCCGCTTCATTCAACAATTTCATCAGCCTGCCGCGGTCGGCAAATTCCACATCTTCCTCTGCAAAATCCAGTTCCAGTTCTATCAGCGAGGAAAAGGAGAGGAGCTCTTCGCGGATCGCTTTCAATGCACCCGTAAAGCCGCCACGCATGTTTTGCAGGGCTGTTCTCCGGCTTGCTTCTGTGTTGCTGGCAATTAGGTCTGCTACGGCTTCTGCCTGCGAAAGGTTCATTTTTTTATTCAGAAAAGCGCGCTGAGTAAACTCACCCGGGCGGGCAGTTCTCACACCCAATTGTGCAAGCACAGACAGAATCTGGTTTTGTATGAAATGAGAACCATGGCAGGATATTTCTACGACGTCTTCTCCCGTGTAGGAGGTGGGTGATTTGTATAATGCAATGACCACTTCGTCCAGTTTTTCGCCTTTATGTACCAGATGTCCCACATGCAGCGTGTGCGATGGCTGCCAGGATAAATCCTTCGCCGGGAAAATGGAGTTTATAGCTTCAATTGCTCCTTTGCCACTCACCCGGATGACTCCAATGGCGCCGGTTCCCTGCGGTGTTGCCAGGGCGGCAATCGTGTCATTCCAGCCCGATAAAGTTTCGTTCATTATTCAAAAATAAACCAACGCTTTTCACCGGATTGTCAAATTTAAGGAGACATCAGATTGATAATCACTTGGTAGTGAAAAAATAAAAAAAACGGTTGTTATTTTTTTGCGAACCCAAACTGTTTTTTTTGACTGTTCGTATGTATATCTATAGAGTAAAGGCAAAAATCATAATCAAATTTTTCAGTTAATAGTACATCGGGGTGCTTGTCTAAGCGCCCCTTTTTATTGGCTGCCATAGAAAGACACGCGCAATTTTAACGGAGCCAATTCTCTTCTTTCTCCCCATGTTCTTATTTTGCACCGCTTTTTGTTTTGATAAATAAAATCAATCTCATGGAATACGGTAAAATTATTTCTGTTAGCGGCTTAAGCGGACTGTTCGAACTGATGGGCAGCAAAACTGATGGTGCCATTGTTCGTTCTTTAGAAGACGGAACCACCAAATTTGTCTCCTCGCGCGTGCACAATTTCTCTCATCTCGAAAGCATAGAGGTTTATACGGACCGCGACAATGCCAACCTCGTTGATGTGTTCAAAGCCATGCAGGAAAGTGGAGAACCCTTGCCCTCCGAAAAGGACGCCAAAGCGGTAAAAGCTTACTTCGAAAAAGTCTATCCCGATATGGATTTTGAGCGTGTGTATGCCAGCGATATGAAGAAGATGATAAAATGGTTTGCCGTATTGCAGACTAACAACGTTGAAATCAAACTCAGCAGTAGAGAAGAAGCAGAAGAAGTTGAAAGCGACCCGGTGCAGACATCAGATGAAGCGTAAGAGAATTGAATAGGTAAAACTGATAATGAATATTAGGAAGTGGCTTAACACTCAAAGCAAGCTTCTATATTTCAATATTAAATATCACCTATTATCTATTAAATAAACAACGGATGACATTAACCGCAGATATACAAAAATTGCCACGGCACTATATTCCAAGGGATTTTGCGTTGACTTCCTGGGAAGTGCTGGAGCCCTATTTTAAAGAACTATCGGATAGGCAAATCAACAGCCGTGAAGACCTTGAGCAATGGCTTCGCGATACCAGCGAACTGGAAGCCGTAGTGAGCGAGGATGCCTGCTGGCGGCAGATTAAAATGACGTGCGACACTACAGATAAATCGCTTAAAGAAGCCTTTGCTTTTTTTTGTATGGAGATACAGCCCAGGCTGCAACCTTACGCCGATGCACTGAATAAAAAACTCATTGCATCGCCCTATACAAGCGAACTGGATGCACAGAAATACTTTACCTATCTGCGCAATGTGCGCAAGAGCATCGAGTTGTTTCGCGAAGCGAACATACCCTTGCAGGCCGAGTTAAGCGTAATGCAGCAACAATATGGTGTGATTACCGGCGGGATGACAATAGAAGTGAACGGGCAGGAATACACTTTGCAGCAAGCCACTAAGTTTTTAGAGAATCATGACCGTGCCCTGCGCGAAGAAGTATATAGAAAGATTGGGGAAAGAAGATTAGAGGATAAAGATAAACTGGATGGACTCTACACAGGACTCGTACACAAGCGCGATGAAGTGGCACGCAATGCGGGTTTCGCCAACTACCGCGATTATAAGTTTGTTGAATTAGGCCGCTTTGATTATACCAAGGAAGATTGCTTCTTGTTTCATGAAGCCGTAAAGCTGCATGTGCTTCCGTTAGTTGCACAGATTAACAGGAACAAAAAGGCAAAGCTTGGCGTGGATACACTTCGTCCCTGGGATACCGAAGCCGAACCGGAAGGCGTTCAACCACTGCATCCGTTTGAAGACGGCAAAGAGCTGCTTAACAAAACAGAAAAGTGCTTTACCTCGCTCAATCCATTTTTTGCCGATTGTTTACAAAAAATGAACTCTCTTGGTCACCTCGACCTGGAAAGCCGCAAAGGCAAAGCACCCGGTGGTTACAATTGTCCGTTGGCAGAGAGCGGCGCTCCATTTATTTTTATGAATGCAGCAGGGCAGATGGGCGATGTAACGACTATGGTTCATGAGGGCGGACACGCAGTGCATTCTTTTTTAGCTCACAACTTAGAGTTAAGCGCTTTCAAAGAATACCCAATAGAGATTGCCGAAGTGGCAAGCATGAGCATGGAATTGTTCACCATGAATCATTGGGATGCCTTTTTTGATAATGCCGAAGATCTGAAACGTGCAAAAGAGCACCAGTTAGAACGTGTCATTACCATCTTTCCGTGGATAGCCACCGTAGATAAATTTCAGCATTGGGTGTACGAGCATCCGCAGCATTCAGTAAAAGACAGAACCGAAGCGTGGATGAATATTCTGAATGAATTTTCAACTGACACGGTTGACTTCAGCGGGTTGGAAAAATACCGCGAGAACAGTTGGCAGCGCCAGCTTCACTTGTTTGAAGTGCCTTTTTACTATATCGAATATGGCATCGCGCAATTAGGCGCTATTGGTTTGTGGCAGCAATACCTTGCTAACCCTGAAAAGGCACTGCAGAATTATATCAACGCACTGAGTCTTGGCGGCACCAAAACATTGCCTCAGCTCTACGAAGCAGCCGGGTTAAAATTCGACTTATCGCCCGCACACATTCAATCTCTGATGGAGTTTGTAAAAGAGGAAATGGATAAATTGTAAATAGCTACTAGGTGTGAGGGAAGAGGTATGAGTTCTAACAGCCCATATTCGAACCTCACACTTCATGTCTTAAATTATGAATTTACTCGGCAATCTTATCTGGCTCGTCTGTGGTGGCTTTTTTTCAGCGCTTGGCTATGCGGTTGCTGGGTTTGTTTTTTGCTGCACCATCATTGGCATTCCCTTCGGTATCCAGTGTTTTAAGATTGCGGGCTTTGTATTGTTTCCATTTGGCAAGACTATTATTTCCAAGCCCGGCAACACAGGTTGTTTGTCAGTTCTGTTCAATATCATCTGGATTGTAAGCGGTGGTTTATACACGGCTTTTATTCATGTCGTCTTTGGCTTGCTTCTCTTCATCACCATCGTTGGTGTTCCTTTTGCCCGCAAGCATTTTGAACTGGCTGCATTATCATTGACACCGTTTGGAAAAGAGGTTATTTGAAGTTAGTTGTCAGCCATCAGCTGTTTGCCTCCGGTTTTATACAATTCAACAAAAAATTGCTACTGCCAGTTGACAGCTTCTCCTAAAATTTATTTCCACCCGATTCATTTATTTTATACTATTGCACCCTTCCTAAAAATAATGATATTGTAATGGCGAAGAAACAGTTGTTTACTCTGGAATATCCCGTAAGATGTTCGCCACAGATTTTATACGAATTCCTTTATACACCTTCCGGTTTGGGAGAGTGGTTTGCCGAAAAGGTAGATGAGCGCGATGGTGTTTTTTCTTTTAGCTGGAATGGTTCGGTAGAAAAAGCAGAACAGCTGGAGCACGAGCAGGATAAGTATGTAAAATATCATTGGCTCACAGCGCCTAAAGATGAATACTTTGAGTTTCGCATTGAGAAAACGGAGATAACCAATCAAACGATTTTGGTGATAAAAGACTTTGCCGAGAAAGCCGAAATCAAAGACCAGAGCCGCCTCTGGGAGTCGCAGGTGAAAGACCTGTTTCACCGTTTGGGAAACTAAATTGTCAGGCGACATTTATCTTTTTTTGCTGTTAAATTCTTTCCTTCCTTTTTGCCTGGCCAAGTTTGTGTGCCCCTGTAAGTTTTACATTTGTTTCTTATAATCAATTTCCGTTTGATAAAGAAACTCGACCTTCTCATCATTAAGGCTTTTATCGGTCCTTTTTTAGCCACGTTCCTTATTTCGCTGTTTGTGCTCATCATGCAGTTTTTCTGGCTGTATATTGATGATATTGTCGGCAAGGGATTCGACTTCTTTACCATCATGCGACTGGTGGGTGCGGTGGGCGCAACTGTTGTTCCCCTGGCGCTGCCGCTGTCATTGTTATTGTCTTCCATTATGACATTTGGCAACCTTGGCGAAAGCTTTGAACTCGTCGCTATCAAGAGTGCCGGCATCTCGTTGCTCCGCTTCATGCGTCCGCTGCTCATTGTTTCCATCTTTATCAGTGGCATTGCTTTTTTATTCGAAAACAACATTATTCCTTACGCCAATTTGAAGCTCGATGCCCTGAAATGGGATATGGTAGCCACAAAGCCTGCCTTCGATATTAAGGAAGGCGTGTTTTATGATAAACTGGAAGGTTATGTAATCAAACTGGGCAAAAAAGATAAGGATGACAGTACTATTCACAATGTTGTTATCTATGAGCGCAACTATGCTTTGCAAGACAACCTGATGATTGCCAAAAGCGGCATTATGCGCGTTACCGACGACAAGCAGTTTATGGAGTTTAAACTACGCGATGGCTGGCGCTACGAAGAGCGTGGTAACCGCTACAATCCCAACACAGAATTTATCCGTTTGGGGTTTAAAGAATATACTAAACTCTTCGATTTATCTTCTTTTAAAATGAGCCGCACCGAAGACAGCCTGTTTAAATACAACCCTAAAATGCTGAGTGTGCGGCAGCTAAACGTAGCCATTGATTCGCTGAAAGACACACATACTTTTTTCTACAACCGCGCCGAGCGCGAGCTTCGTCCTTCGCTCGCTTTTTTAAAATATAAAGACAGTGTTTGGGCACCGGTTTCTTTTGCAGTTGCGCTTAGCCAAAAAGATACGGCTAAGAGCAAGCAAAGCAAACTTTCTATGCAAACCACTGTTATTGACCGGGCTTTAGGTCAAATCGGCACGGCAAGTAGTATTGCGCGGCTGCAAGCTTCCGATTTTTCGGAACGGAATAAATCGCTGCGCAAGCATTGGGTGGAATGGAACCGCAAATTCACGCTTTCGGTGGCTTGTATTGTACTGTTTATGATCGGTGCACCATTAGGTTCTATTATTCGCAAAGGCGGCTTGGGAACACCGCTTATCTTTGCCATTGTGTTCTTTGTTTTGTTTCACTTGCTGAATACCTTCGGAGAAAAATTTGCCAAAGAAGGTGTTACTTCACCGTTCGCCGGCATGTGGCTTTCCACGATGGTGCTGATACCTATCGGTGCATTTCTTACGGTTAAAGCCATGAAAGATTCGCAGTTATTTAATGGAGAAGTATACAGCCGGTTCTTTAAAAACATCAGCCGGTTTTTTACACAACGATTCCGAAAATCAAATGCAACAATATGAATGAAGAATTGAATAGCCGCCGCGAGTTTATTAAGACCACCGGTAAGGCTGGCATTGCCGCCGGGCTGGCAGCTACGGTATTGCCTTCGCTGGCTAATGTATCTCCAAAAGAAATGGAAGCAACAGCGCAGTTTGAACAATCGCCTTTGCCTTATTCGTACAGCACATTAGAGCCTGTGATTGATGCACAAACGATGGAACTCCATTACAGCAAACACGCAGCTACCTACGCCAAAAACCTAAAGGAAGCCTGCGCTGCCGAAGGTGTGAACACAGCGAACACGACATTGGAGCAATTACTTTCCAACATATCGAAATACACGCCTAAAATGCGCAACAATGCGGGTGGTCATTATAACCATGAACTCTTCTGGAAAACGATGCAAACACCTTCTTCAGCAGCCATGCCTTCCGGCAAACTGATGGATGCCATCAACACAAACTTCACTTCATTTGCATCTTTTAAGAATGAATTTAGCGAAGCCGCAAAGAACCGCTTTGGCAGCGGCTGGGCCTGGTTGGTAATGACAACTGATAAGAAGCTGGTAATTGGTTCTACACCCAACCAGGACAATCCATTGATGGACGTTAGCCCGCTGAAAGGGATGCCGGTATTCGGTCTGGATGTTTGGGAACATGCTTACTATCTGCATTATCAAAACCGCCGCCCGGAGTATATCAGCGAATGGTGGAAAGTGGTAAATTGGCCGTTTATTCAGCAGCGCTTTGAGGCAATGAGCTAGTTGTTTTTATTTATATGGTTGATGGTTAACTACCTTGATTATTTATAAAACAAAAAGGCTTCATATAGTGAAGCTTTTTTGTTTACAGTTGTTTCAGTTTCAGCTTTCCGTTTCGTTTGTCTCTAAAGTGTGTTTTTCGTTCGACAGCACATTTGCTAATGTCCAGGTCAATCTTTTTTTGAGTGCCTGTTGCCTCACCGGGCAATCTTCTTTACTGCAAATTGCGCATTGCTGCGGAGGAATGCAGCCATCGGTATGCACAAACAATTCGAACGCATCCGGAAAGGAAGCCGTAATAGAATTGCGAAGACTTTCTACCTCTTTATGCGCTTCGTTTACATTAAAATAATACGGCACGGTAAGGTGGCAATCTACGTGCAGCAGGCTGCCATATTTAATCACGCGCAGGTTATGAATGTCTATCCAGTTGTTGCGGCGACTGCTGTTTAGCATTGCCACCAGTTGCGACAGCAACTCCATATCGGCTTCATCCATAATGCCTGCCAGCGAAGTGCGGATGATGATGTAGCCATTGTATAAAATGACGCCGCTTAGCACAATGGCTATCACTTTATCCAGCCAGTATTGTTTGGTATAAAGAATAATAACCAACCCGATAATAACTGCGAGCGTGGAATAAGTATCTATCTGCAAATGCTTCCCGCTCGATTGCAGCGCTACCGACTTTGTCTGCTTTCCTTTTCGAAGACAGATATAACCAGCGATATAATTGATGACACCCGTAACCGCTATCAGCAGCAAACCTGTATCTAATTTACCAATGGGCTGGGTGATAAAGAAATTATGTATCGTCTGGTATAAAATAATTAAACCAGCCGATACAATCAAACCGCCTTCCACAGCAGCCGAAATAAACTCGGCTTTGCCATGCCCATAAGGATGTTCCATATCCCGCGGCTTGGCAGCAATGTATAAGCTGTATAAACCAATGGCGCCAGCCACCACGTTTACAATACTTTCCAGCGCATCCGTTAAAATAGCCAGCGAGCCGGTAATGTAGTAAGCAATTATTTTGGCAATGAACAACACTACAGACAGCGTTGTAATCCATTTCTGCACCGTAAGATTTTGCCTGGCTGATTGCAAGTGTTTGATTTTTTTGTGTAGCCGGCAAATGTATTTTTTATTCTCTTGCTATTCGTAACAATGAGCTTGAAAAGAAAGCCCACACTACGCTTTTTCCATTGCAGCAAGTAATTATTTCAGTGAACAAGTTGGCTGCAAGTCCCGTTTTCTTTGCAAATACAATTACTTTTGGCGCTCATCTTTAAATTGAATTATGTCGACGGAGCAACCGCAGCAAAACCAGTTAAACATTGAGATATCCGAAGAAATGGCGGAAGGTACATATGCTAACCTTGCCGTAATTACGCACAGCCACGCCGAGTTTGTAATTGACTTTGTGAATGTAATGCCAGGCACACCCAAAAGCCGCGTGAAATCGCGCATCATTTTTACACCTATGCACGCCAAACGTTTCATGAAAGCCTTGCAGGAAAACATTGAACGCTACGAAGCGGCACATGGTAAAATTAAAGACCTGGAACAGATAGATATTCCGCTCAATTTTGGCGGACCGACTGCGCAGGCGTAAGGGGATTGTAACGTTTCAAGTGTGGTTTCGAATAATAAATCAGCAGATAAAAAGCAATAAAAAAGGTATCTTTCTGTAAAGAAAAATACCCTGTATAAAACGCTTATTCCGTCATTTTTTTACTCTTCCTTTTCGCTGAAAACTGGAGTAATTTTACATCGGAAATCACTGTGTTATGTTTATTAATATTTCCAATAACATGCCATCCAAGTTTAGATAGTCGCCAAGACTTCAGATGATTGAACGATAATGCAGAATAGATAAAGTAAAGTTTGTGTGTACCAAAAAGGGTGTGGTGTTGTACAAAAATCTTTCCTGCCTGCAAGTTCAATTCCATTCCCCCACAAAGGTTCATAACTCCGCAAAGCTGCTCTATTTTTTCAACGGTTCCAGCAATTCACTCAAGCCGTTTGTTTTAATTTCATACATGGTTGCCAGCATCATCCCAAGTTTACCTTTCGGAAAGCCTTTGCGGTGAAACCATTCTAAATAAAAAGCCGGCAAATCACAAAGCAGTGTGCCTTCATATTTGCCAAACGGCATTTTAGTTGTAAGTAACTGTTGCAGCAGCGATGTATCGGGCATTTGCGGTTCTTCCATGTTTGCAAAATAAAAAGAAGTAAACAGGCTTCGCTGCATTTGGTAATAAACTAAACGTTGATTAATAGAATTACTGCTGATGACTCACTTGTGTCAGCCGCTATAGCAGTAAGCAATTGATAGCAGCATAGATTTCTAATTGTTGTCGAATAAAAATTCTTCCAAATCTTCGAAGTACCTTTTTTGCAAATAAGTCACTGTGGCTTTTCGAATATATTCCCCAACATATTTTGGAACGTCTGCCCAAGATGGTGGATCATAAGTCTGTTCGCCAGCAGATTTAGTAATATAGGTATATCGTCCTTCGGTAATTCTTATTAAAGCAATTCCATGTTCGTCAGCAAACTTATAAGCACCAGATTGGAAGCCGCTAGTTGAAAATATCATTCCTTTTTTGTGCACCTGTCGCTCTTAACTTGTCATAAAGTAGTTGAACAACTTCTCTTTTAATTTCACTTTTATGCCTTTTACATTCAATCAAAACCCTAAATCATGCTCCTAAAACTTCAAACTCTGCATAAACATCTATCTGATATTCTCCATCACTTTTAGGTAAATGAATGTCATGACTTGCTTTAAAATTCTTCAATTCTTTTCCTACACTTTCTAAATATTCCTTTACAAGCAATTCAAACTCTCTTGTTGTTATGTCCGCATTTATGTCGTCTGGCAGTAAAGGCATAAATAAATATTTTGAGGTATCGCAATACTCTTGCCGCCAACTAAAATATATACGAATGATTTTTACTCGTCCATATTTTATTACAATATATAACTATCTCGGATGAATGGTTAACTATCTCGCGAGAAGGTTTAAGTATTTCCCGAGAATGTTTATCTGTCGCCCGAGATAGTTGAACATTCTTCCACGCAGGTTTTTACAGGGTTGCTAAGTGATACAACGGGAATTAATTCAATAAATAAGGTTTGTTGGTAGATAAAAAACCCTGCAGGTTACGATAACCTGCAGGGTTCATTGTAAGTGATCCAAAGAAGATTGATTCTTTAAGCCATTCGCTAATTATACAAAGGGTTCAACTCCATCTCGCTCACGCTTTCGTCTTTATAGTTCTTAATGGTGTTATATAAAGTATCGCGCTCCACCGGCTCTCTGCCCACGCTTTTTATCATGGCTACTAATTGCGCTGTGCTGAGGGAAGGTGTTTGCTCTTCACTGCCCGCCATCGAATAAATCTTCGTGGTATCATCAATCGTTCCGTCCAGGTCGTTCACGCCAAACGATAAGGTTAATTGTGCATTCTGCCGCCCCAGCATCGGCCAATAAGCCTTCAGGTGCGGAAAGTTGTCCATATACAATCGCGCCACAGCATACAGCTTCATGTCTTCCGAAACCGTTGCTTCTCTTACGCTGCTCATGTCATTGTTCTTATTCCTGAACTTAAGGGGAATAAAGGTATTAAAGCCACCTGTTTCATCTTGTAAGCTGCGCAGCCGTTCCATGTGGTCGATACGATGCCAGGGCTTTTCAATATGACCATACAACATGGTTGCATTGCTATGCATGCCCAACTGGTGTGCGGTGCGGTGAATAGCCAGCCAGCCTTCTGCATTCACTTTATCCGCACAAATCTGTTCTCTTATTTCCGGATGAAAAATCTCTGCGCCGCCGCCAGGCATCGAGTCCAATCCCGCTTCATGTAGCAGTTTCATCCCTTCTTCTACCGATACTTTCGCCTTGCGGAACATATAATCCAACTCTACTGCGGTGTAGCCTTTAATGTGCAGATCTGGGCGATGGGCTTTGATTTGCCGCATTACATCCATGAAGAAATGGAGGTTAAGCTTCGGATGCACGCCGCCTACAATGTGCACTTCGGTTACGGGTTTGCCATCGTAGCTGCGCACAATGTCCATCATTTGTTGGATGCTTAGTTCCCAGCCTTCTTCGCGATGGGCATACAACCGGCTATAGGCGCAAAAGGCGCAGGAGAAAACACAAACATTCGTTGGTTCAATATGGAAATTGCGGTTGAAATAAGTGATGTTGCCGTGCCGCTGTTCTCTCACCCAATTGGCAAGCCCACCCACAAAGGGAAGCGAAGCTTTTTCGAATAGCAGCACGCCATCGTCAAAAGAGATGCGTTCGCTGCCAATGATTTTATAACCGATATTTTTTAGTTTTTTATCCCCTTCGCTGTCCACCAATCTTTCTATGCCGCTTAGTGTATCTGTCATTGCCTGTAAGGTTTGACGCAAAGTTACGCAGCGCCGGCTTGTTTCCCGAAAGCGTAGGCAGCGAAACGTTTTCGGCGGTGTTAAATATAAAAAAGCTATTTTGCAGAAGATAAGTTTTTCCTCCTGCGCAACGTTTCATAAGATTGTCTTGCAAATGCAAATAAACGTGCCGTGCTGTACCATAAGGATGTGTATTGGCTTTGCCGCCAGGGAAGGAACAAAATGTTTGCGAAGCGAAACTTTAGTTTTGCAAACCATCCGGTATCTCTCCACTTTGGGAGTAAGGAGCAAGCCTTCCTTACAAGCATTTTCTGCTGCGATGGCCAACCGGCAGTTGGTGTTTCATTTGCATAGCTATTGTTACTCATTTTAATAAAGAAAATACCTTTATCAAAACGACAGGTCATATAAGCGCAGTTTTAGTATGTTCTCTTTTACTATCGTTCTTTTGGTGCAGCACAGCATTGGCGCAGCGAGACACAACGATTGTAAAGAAGGACAGCCTTATCATTAAAAAGAAGCGCAACATTTTCCAGTCGGCCTACCGGGTAATCTCACGCAGGCACCCTGATACGTCCTCTATGCCCATTGCTCCTTCGCTGATTGTAAAGGCAGAACAGCCTTACAAGCAGTACGAAGGAAAAATCATCCGGCACATTGATACCAAACAGTTCGGCTTTGGGCGCTCGTTTACCGATACTTCCAAACAGAGCAAATATTTTGGTACCCGTTTTTTGAACAACCTGCACCGCAACACACGCGCCTGGCAGATACGCAACAACCTGTTTACCTATGCAGGCACACCGCTGAATACTTATGTGCTGTCGGAAAACGAACGTTACCTGCGTTCGCTCGATTATATTCAGGATGCACGTATTCTGGTAAAAGAAATACCGGGCAGCCCCGATTCGGTGGACTTGCAGGTGGTAACAAAAGACTTATTCAGTATCACCGGCTCGGTAGGAAGCCTGTCACCCGATAAAGTAAGACTTAAAATTTCGGAGCAAAATCTGATGGGCACAGGGCAAAAGATAGAAGGCACTGGCCTGTATGAAAAAGACCGCACTCCCAATACGGGCTATTCGCTGCTTTACAACATCAACAACATCAATCATAGCTTCATCAATGCTACGCTGATGTATAGCCTGATTGACAATAATATTACCAACAGCCGGCGCAATGAAAAGGCGGTACTGCTGCAGTTGGATCGTCCGCTTACCTCGGCTTATGGCCGCATGGCCGGCGGGCTGACCATTGGTAACAATCAGTCGAACAATGATTACTCCGAACCCGACAGTTTGTTTTATCAATATAAGTTCAACGTAGTAGATGGCTGGGTGGGCTACAACTTGGGTGTAAAGAGTTATTTAGCCGATAATACCATGCGCGACCGCAAGTTTGTGAGCCTGCGCTACTTCCGCAACAATTTTACGCAGTCACCCCAGCAGATAGCTGGTCATTTCAATTACAATTACAACGACCGGAAAGGCATTCTCGGGCAGTTCACCTTCTTCAAGCAGGAATTTTATAAAACAAACTATGTGTATGGCTTCGGGGTAACAGAAGATATACCAGCCGGGTATAATGTAGCCATCACCTCGGGCTGGTATCAGCAATTGAATCTGTCGCGCGCCTATGCCGGCATAGATGCCAATCTCTACCGCTTTACAGACAAAGGACATTTTATACAATACTTCTTTCGCGCCGGCGCCTTTCCGCACAAAGGGCAGTTGCAGGATGCAGGAGTGCTGATTGGTACCAGCCTGTTCAGCCGGTTGTATGCCTTCCGCAATTTTAAAATGCGTCAATACATGCGGCTCAGCTATACGCGGCAATATAACCAGGTAGCACTGGACCCATTGAAAATAAACAACCCATTTGGTATCCGTTATTTTCGTTCCGATTCGTTGTTAGGCGACCGTCGCCTCAGCCTGCATGGCGAAACATTTTTGTTCCTCAAATACAAAGCCTTCGGTTTCCAGTTTTCGCCGTTTATCTTTCACGATCTTTCCATGCTTACACCCAGCCGTAAATCAATTTCTAAATCGGGGTTTTACTGGAGTTTAGGAGGTGGTATTCGCACCCGCAACGAAAACCTCTTGTTTGGAACCATGGAACTGCGCTTTGTTTATTTTCCAAGGCAGTTTATGGACATGAACCCCTTTGCAATAAAATCTACTATCAATCTTCGCTTCCGCTACAATTCCACGTATGTGCGCGCACCCGATTTGTTGCAGTTAAATGCAGATTATTCGAACAGTATTTTTTGAGTTTTAGATTCTGCTTGTAATTGCACGTAAGATAGTACCGGCTACAACGAAGTTCCTCTTAAGTTATATCCTGAAGTTTTGGGCATTCCACCAAGAATTGCAGCTCTTAGTAGCATAAAAAAGAACCTGCTATTGCAGGTTCTTTATACAACTAAATAATATCGAACATCCTACATTAAACCGCTCTTCCCATTTCTCTTAAAAAAGAAACATGCGATATAACCGCCTGGTACATGCGCCGGTATTCTACATACACTACGCCATGTTCCTGGCAGGCTTGTTTAATAATTTTGCTGATGGCAGGATAATGAATATGAGAAATCTTGGGAAATAGGTGGTGCTCAATCTGGAAATTCAAACCGCCCACGTACCACGAGATCAAACGGTTTCTTGTAGCAAAATTGGCAGTGGTTTTCAATTGATGAATAGCCCATTCGTCTTCCAGCTTATGTGTTACTGCATCCGGAACCGGAAACTCAGTATGTTCAACTGTATGCGCTAACTGAAAAACAATACTGATGGTAAATCCAACACAAACCGTAAACACGGTGTAGCCAATCAGCCAGTCTACAAATCCAACACTCAGGATAGGCAACACGATGAACAAACCATAATGTAATATCTTAAACGACCAGAAAGTGATATGATCTTTCGTGCTCATCTTCTTCAATGGAATATCACCGATCTTCTTTGTAAAATACTTCCGGTAATCGCTCATCATCGTCCAGTACAGGTGCAGGAAAGCATAGAAAATCCAGAAGTACAAATGCTGAAACTTGTGAATTTTATAGCGCTTTTGCGTAGGCGCCATGCGTAGGATCGGCTTTGCATCAATATCATCATCAATGCCATCAATGTTCGCATAGGCATGGTGAATCACGTTGTGCTTCATATTCCACATAAACTGGCTTGCACCCACAAACTCGGCAATATTGGAAGCGGCTTTGTTCATCCAGGGATACTTGCTAAAGCTGCCATGTCCGCCGTCGTGCATAACATTAAAACCAATAGCTGCCGTGGTAAATCCAAGCAAGGCACATAATGCCAAAGCCCAGGGCCAGGCAGGCGTAAAATAAACCACAATCATATAGGTAGCAATCAATATAGCAATCAATACCAGTGCCTTCGTCGCAATGCGCCAGCCACCCGTTGTGTCCTTGCCGGTGGTCGCAAAATAGTGATTAATGCGCTTCTTGAGTTCTACATGAAAAGAAGCCCCGGTGTTTGCAAACTTTGGTGTCATTGTAATTGTGTCTCGTTGGTGCTAAATAGGTGAGAAAATGAAATTAAGTAATGTTTTGAATGATATGGTCAAAGCTGGTAATGCCAATCATCTTCTGTGTGATATAGCCTTCGGCAAAAGTAACGCCAATGCGCTTACCAAACATAAGGGCACGCGCTTTTATAACATCTATAAAGTCAGGATTCGAGATATACGTGGCCGGCTCGCTGTTATCCGTTGTGTTAAATTGTGTAGTGTAGCAGAGAACCGCCTTAAGCTTCTGCTCAAAATAGGGCGAAATATCATACACAAAGTCCGGCTTCAGGTAGCGGTCCTGTATGTAATGAAACACATTCGCCGGTCGCCAGCTGTCCTGCACTTTGCCCTCATACTCCGTTTCTATTCTTCTCAATCCTGATAAGAAAGCCGCATCCGCAATCAGTTTCGAGCTTCGACCGTGGTCGGGGTGACGGTCCTCCGGCGCACTGCACAGTACAACTGTCGGTTGGTATTTACGGATGGAGACAATGATCTTACGGATGTTTTCCTCATCATGCTGAAAAAAGCCATCACGCATGTCTAAGTTCTCGCGCATATCCACACCCAGCACTTTCGCCGCATTCAGGGCTTCCTGCGTGCGAATCTCCGCCGATCCCCGCGTGCCCAGTTCACCTCGTGTTAAATCCACCACGGCTACCTTCTTTCCCTCAGCAAGTGCCGCTATCAGCGTACCGCCGCAGCCCAGTTCCAGGTCATCCGGGTGCACACCAAAAGCCAGTATATCCACCTTCATAGGCCGCAAAAATAAAGGACTGTTTTGTAGATAACGAAAGGTAAAAGTGGGAGAGAAGTTAATAAGGCGAATAAGACAGAAATAGCAATCTGGAAATCTTCAAAATACAATTCTTAAATAAGCAAGCGTTTTGCAAATAATACACCATGCTACCACACCCAGCCATCAATGCTCAATAGCCCTTCACCGCCCAACTACAAAAGCCACATCAAGGCGTGTGCACGGATGTGTCGCAAGATCATCCGTGCTTGATCTTTTTGCTTCTTTTTCCATCAAGGGAAAAAGAAGAAGATCATTGTGTTATAAACAAATCCAAAAAGAAAGAGAAAGAATATCTACCGCGAAGCCATCGCCTGCCTGCGCACGCCATACATTTTCTCCACATCCTGCACAATGCTTTCCATCGCACGGTCGGCGCCCTGCGGGTCATACGGTTGTTTCAGGTTGCTGCCCACCACCACGGCTATCGTTTGCCAGAAGCCCGCCGAAAAGCCACCTTTATATTCCGCAATTATTTCATAACAGTTATTGCCAGTTTGCCGGTTAATGAGTTTCATTAGCACCTTGCCCTGGTACACCGATAGCTGCGTTAGCTTATCGGCAAATTCTTTTTTCAAATCCTTTTCGCGCGAGCGGATAATCTCTTTACGCTTGCTACGGTCTGTCACACCTGCCAGCTTTGCATTAATCTCGTTCATCACCTGGCTTGCCTTTAAAGCATAAGGGTAGGTGACATACACCGCGTTGCGCAGCCGCGTCCATTCCAGCCGGTTGCGTTTGCCCTCTTTGCTTTCGCGTGTGTAAAGCCTCAGTTCGGGTAACCAGGAGCAGGGAATGGTATCGCCATTCGCTTCCACGCAGGCGCCTACTTTAATGGTGTCGTAACGGCCCTGCCCGTTTTGTGCACGCACAGGGGCAAGCCCCAAAAAGGAGAGGAGGACAATGGATAATAACCGGTATAAAAAGGGGAATCGCACCTCGTAAAAATAAAGCCTTTTTGTTTTTCACGAGAGTGTGAACGAGATTGTAATGAGAATTTAATGTTAGAATTTAGCTACAGCTCTGCGCGCAGCAAAATGGCGCAAAACAAAACCACCTTTTAGCGCCTTTCTTTGTCCCCCAATCACTTCATCATTACTCCACTTTCCTCCATTTCATCGAACACCCGAAACTTCTGTAGTTAGCGCAGCAAAAGCTGCAACTTTGCAGTTCTATCGCCGGCGCCGTTCAATAAAAAGTAAAGCGCCCGGCTCCGGTTATGATACATCAGTCACCAGTGCCCATTTATTCTTTTGGTTCCGATCCGGTAACGGGTAGCCGGCAGTTTCGCCTGTACCAGTTCGACGGAAACATGCCCGATCAATCAGAACTATTGGTGCCGCACCGGAAAGATCATTATCTCTTAGCTTTTGTTCGGCATGCAGATACCCGCCAGTGGATAGATATGACACCTTACCTCATTAAGGACAATACCATTTATTTTACTACGCCCGACGAACTCATTGTAAAAGAAGAAACCAAAAGTCTCTACAGCACCGGCATTGCATTTACCAAGGAGTTCCTTCTGCTGGCAGAAAATGAGGCGGCAGGCAAACTCCCGCTGATTCAAAACCAGTATAAAGGTTACGAGTTGTTATTGTCGGGCGCCGATGTGCGCTTTGTAGAAGACATGCTCGCTAAAATAGCCGACGAACACCGCCAGCCCGGCGGATGGCAAACCCGCATGTTGGCAGCACTGCTCACGGTTCTGCTCACTTATCTCAGCCGGCTATATGTGCAGCAGTATGGCAGCGCGGATACGCATCCCGACAAAGAGCTGCTAAAAAACTTCCGCGAAAAAGTAAACGAATGCTTCCGCGAGTGGCACGAGCTGAGCCATTATGCCCAATGGCTGCATATCTCTGCCGGGCATCTTAGCGAGGTAGTAAAAGCGCAAAGCGGTCGCTCTGCCAGCCGGCACATCCAGGAGCGCATTATGCTCGAAGCCCGGCGCCTGCTCATTCATACCGAACAATCTTCAAAAGAAATCGCCTATAGCCTTGGCTTCGCCGATGCCTCTTATTTTCATCGCTTCTTTAAACGCGAAGCGGGCAGCACGCCGCTCCAGTACCGCACCCGCATCCGCGAAATGTACCACGCAAACCGGTAGAAGTGTACCACCTGCAGCACGCCCCACAGGTAGCTTTGCAGTCTTAATCAAGAGAAATGAAAACAGCATTTATTACGGGCGCCAACAAAAGCATTGGCTTTGAAACCGCCCGGCAGTTATTAGGGCAAGGCTATCACGTATATCTCGGCAGCCGCGATGCCGCTAAAGGCAACGAAGCAGCAGCGCAATTACAATCTGAAGGGTGGAACGAAGTGGAGTGTATAGAAATTGATGTTACCAACAGCGCTTCCATCAAAGCGGCGGGTGCAACGCTGGCTCAGAAAGGGAACTCACTCGATGTGTTAATCAACAATGCGGGCATCAGTGGCGGTATGCCACCGCAGTCGCCGTTTAGTACCGGAGTGGGTATCTTCAGGGAAGTGTTTGATACCAACTTCTTTGGTGTGATCGAAGTCACCCAGGCTTGTATGCCCTTACTCCTGCAATCGGCGGCCCCGCGCATCGTCAACGTTACTTCGGGGCTGGGTTCGCTGGCGCTGCATACAGATCCTTCGTGGAAGTACTACGCTGTGAAGCCCGCACCGTATGTGGCTTCCAAAGCCGCCCTTAATGCGCTCACCATTACCATGGCTTACGAGCTGCGCGATAAACCGTTTAAGGTAAATGCGGTGGACCCCGGCTATACCGCCACCGAGTTTAATGGCTTTAGCGGACCGGGCACCGTTGCCGATGCCGCCGCACGGGTAGTGAAAGCCGCCACGCTTGGCGAAGATGGATTAACCGGGCAATTCTTTAGCGACGACAATGCCCCCGATACCGGCATCAGTCCCTGGTAAGGAGGGCGGACGCTTATGCAATCCGCATCTACAATCAGGATTCATTGTATTGTTATAAACTCTTCTCATTCCGGCAGGCACCGACCTGCCGGAATTTTTATTTTTAGTCGGGTGGTACTATTTTAATTTTCCTATTTTAGCTCTGTAAACAAAACGAATCGCTGCCAAGTACCCAAAACACGGCAACCACCAATCAACCGTCATTAATTAAACCACATATGTCTATCAGATTGCCACACCTTTATAAAGGCAAAAACAACAAGATGTATTTTGCTGCTTAATCTTTATCTTCTATCCACTTATATCTTAAAACTTAAACAACTGAGCCATGAGCAAATCAACTTCTGAAACAGGACATGCTGTAAACATTAGCAACGGCAAACTTTTGATTGATGCCTGCACCGGCTTTGGTGCCGATTACAACCCAAGCAACGAGGACATAACGATTGTGAACCTGACAAAGCAATGGACGACCGCGCAAAATGCAAATAATGATGTGTCGAGTGCGAAGCAAAGCATGAAGGAACCGATAAACCAACGGGCTTTGCTGTACCAACCACTGAACCCGCTGGTGACAAAAGTGATGGCGGCGCTGACGAGCAGCAAGGCAAACGACCTGGTAAAGAAGGATGCGAAAGGCATTGCTGACTGCATACGTGGGGCGAAGAAGAAAGAACCAAAAGCTGCCGCTACGAAAGAGGCGACTGAGGAACTGGCAACAACGAGCCAGAGCCATATGAGCTATGTGCAGAGGGCATCGGCATTGCTTGATCTTGCCAACCTGCTGAGTACTGTGAAAGAATATAACCCGAACGAAGAACCGCTGAAAGTGGCGAGCCTGGTGCTGCTGCAAAAGCAAATGCAGGCGGCGAATGACGGGATTGGCGCTGTGATACAGACGGGCGAAAAGGCGGAACTGGTGCGAGACAGGGCATTGTACAAGGAAGGCAGCGGCTTGCTGGACTTGGCGCAGGTGTGCCGGGACTATGTGAAGAGTGTGTTCGGCTCGAAAGCGGCGGAATACAAGCAAGTGACGGCGATAAAGTTTAGAGACTTAGCGAAAAAGGAGAAGGATGAGCTGTAAACTGTTTGATGCTATGGATAAACCGGGGTGAATCCGGTTTGTTTGTGTTTTGCATTGGAGGTTTGATTTGTTGCGGTGCGCTTTTGGAAAGTTGCAAGGCGTTTTTGGAGTGTTACAACTTGTTTTTGATGTGTTACAAGTCGTTTTTGAACTTTTACAGAGCGATTTTGATGTGTTGCAAAGCGATTTTGAACTATTGCAAGAGGATTTTGAAGTGTGACAAGGCGTTTTTGAAGCTTTACATGAGGTTTTTGAAGTGTTGCAAATGGATTTTGATTTTTTACAAACCGTTTTTAAATTGTTACGAAGGTATTTTGAAGTGAAACAGGGTTGTGAATGCTTGATGTGAGATTGGGTAGTTAGTCGGCAAGGGACTTTGTTTTGATGAAGATGAAAGAAAGCTGAGAAAATACACAGACTATAATTCTCCCCTAGGTTGCGATCACTCACCATCTGCTATTCTTCCCTACGCATGTTCCCTTATCCGCTTTCGGTATTTCCGTGTCAGCCCGTAGCTTACCTGCACACCAACATAAGAACCGTTCGCTTTAAAATCACCTATAGTTTCTGTCTGTCCAGGTATAGTTACCTGGTAGGTTCCCCGCATAAAATCGGTGGACGAAAAGGTTGCTACAATACCCGTGCTTAACAGGTTCTCTCCCTTTAGCGCCCACATCATCCCCACGCCGAGTTTATAGCCAAGCCACGGCTTACCATTATGAAAGGCTTGCGCATTCTGTTTGTATATCTGTGTATAGTTTCCGCTGCTGTCCTGAAGAGCTATGCTAAACCCTGTATACTCACTGCTGATAGGTACGTTCAGTTGCACACCTGCATCGGCGTACAAAGCCCGTTTCAATGCCAGCCGCCATTGCTTTTCAGCAAACAAAGGCAACGCCAGCACGGGGTCAAACTGCCGGTCTTTCTCCGGCGGGTTACCTGTCGATGCCGGGTAAGGAAATACAGTGCTTCTCCCCGTTACGGCGAGGTGCACACCCAACCCATAATAAAAGGTATGGCTGATGTTATGCAGATAATCGGCACCGCCTTCCCATCCGGGCTGCACACTGCTTTTTATCTCGTAATTGCCTTCCGTGTTTTGATGCGTTGCTTTTTGCACAGCACCCATAATCAGAACAAAACGGAAATACTGTGGCGGGCATAAAGGAGCTTCCACGCCGGCAATTTTATGGATTGTTTGCGCCGCAGCAGGCAAACAGAATAGTACGGATAACGCAGCAGTAAGAAGAAGAATAAAAGTCAGTCGGCAAATCATAAGCAGTAATAGATGACAAGGACGAATAAAGCCTGGAAAGGTAATTGGCGGCTTATATATTTTGCGTCTTCTTTCCCGCAACGTTTCCGCCCGGGAACATTGCGGTTTCACAATAAATCACACCACACAACAAGGTAAACGAGTATACAAAAGCTTAGCGAAGTTTTCAACCCCATTATGTCATCCCTGTTTTAATCCGTTTCAACTCCAGAAAGTTCCGCAGGGCCCTCTGGATACTTCCTTCTCCCTCCCACAACATAAAAGAGAACGAAACAAACAGTACGGCTGCTAATGGGCTATTAGCAAACTCGTCTTGCCGATAACGTTTCCGTCCTGTTTCACCAACACATAATAAAAACCCTTGTGCAAGAGAGAGAGGTTGGTAAGGGTATAGCTATTCGCCCCTTTGTTTTGTAGACCTGCTTTGTAGCTGCTTTGCGTAAAGCCTTTCTCATCCGCCACGGTAAAGGAAATCGACCCTGCTGATGGGAGTGTATAATTCAATTTGGCAAACGATCCATTCACAGGATTAGGGAGTACAGAAATGGCGCTGATCATCTCATTCGCTTTTGCACCCGCACTTGAAATTTGTACAGAGTAGTCTTCCACTTCTCCATAGTCAAATGTGGCACAAGGGTTTGTGATGATGGTATTGTAATGCATTTGAATCCGCATTTTCGTGATCCCCGTTTTGGCTGTTGCCGGTATGGTAAAAAACTTAGTGTTTACCAGAGACGTTGTACTGGTTTTCGCACAGCCCACTTTTTCTCCGGCATCATTAAAATCGCCATCCTGGTTATAATCAATATACATCGTCCAGGCTTCTGTGCGCACGGCACCCGTGTACCCCGCTTTTATTTGTGCATTTATGGTTTGCCCGGCAGTCACCTCGGCAGTAATAAAGCTATAATCGCCATAGCCGTTATTATTACCGCTTACCAAATCTGTACCGCCAAAGTTTACCAATTGTATATATTCATTGGCAGTGCTCACACCTTTTGATGAACAGTACACACTACTGTTTTGTTGTGAAAATAAGGGCAATGCAGTGGCGAACATCGCAATACTGAGTAAATACTTTTTCATAAAGAGGATGGTTTGTGAAGAATAAATGAATGCTTAAAACTAAGCATTTAAACATACCTATAAACAAGAATAGGAAACTGAATAAAATGATTTCGCCTCAATGCCACACTCAACTAATCGCAGCTTATCAAAAATGAAGCGGCTTGCACTCCTCTCACTCACCGTAGCTTATCCAAAACAATAAAGCGGTTACACTGCCCATAGGTTGCACCTACGGGCAACTTCGGAAGTAGCTTTCAGCTACCTATCATCATGTAAACCTTAGAAGAGAATGCTTACGGCAAACGGATAATTATTATAAAAACTCACCTTCAACCTGCTTACAGGTACTGACTATGTTCGTCATAACTATCGCTATGTCCAGTATGGCGCTTGCTGCGTCCATTACGGCTGCAACTAAGTCCCTTATGGCTCTTCATAAGCGCAATAAGGCGATCACTATACACAGTATGCCTGTTGCTACATTCGTTACGGCTATACATATGTGAATTACGGCTGTTCATATATAAATTATGGCTGTTACTATGCCCAATATAGCTGTTCATATATAAATTATGCCTGTTATGATGGTCTATATGTCCGTTCATATATAAATTATGCCACTTGCTAAGTAAACTATGGCTGTCTCTATGTTCATTATAGCTATCGCTAGGCTTCCTGTTCAATCCGCTATCCATTTTTATATAATTTCCTTTCTAGCATTGTCTCCACCGGCACATTGCGGTGTAGTCAGCTATAAAATCACTCTCTTTAAAGCCTATCAATCTTACCATACATCGCCCGGAAACAATCCCAGGGCGTATCTTTCCCTTCTTTACTATCCTTTTTCCGTCCGTAAAAGCCATCCAGGAAGTCGCTGGTGCCGCTCCACACCGTCTGCATCATGCCTCCAAAATGCGGCTTCATTTCCTCCGTCGCTTGCTGGCGAAACTGAAGCATATCCTCTGTTTGCAGCAATGCCAGGTCAGCCTTCCGCCACGGGCAGGTCACCACGGTCAAACCCTTCGCCGCAAAAAGTATGGGTGTCTTGTCCGCACGCTCGTAGTGCCAGTCGCAAATCATTATGTCTTTCGGTATCATATCAATTGCACGATGCGTATTGTTGTAGCTCGCTTCCCATTCACCAATGCCCGTGGTTTTACCATCGATGAGGCGGTCGCCCCAAATCCAGAGTTTGCGGTTTTTCGTGGCAAGGTGGTCGCGTATCAGGCGTACTTCATCGGCAAACAACTGTGCTTTATCCCTGCCGCCGCAGCGCGGGCATTTGTCTTCGCCCAAGTAAAACACTTCATCCATCCCGGCATGAAAAGCATCCGTTTGGAAAGCATCGCATAGCTCGTCCACCACATCAAACACAATCTTATGTACATCGGGGTGCAGCGGGCAATAGCTTTTGCAATACAGCTTGTCGGCATTCGGCCATTCGTATTTGACAGGTATCTTCACCCAGGGGGTTTCATCAAACTGCGGGTATACAGCTAATAGTTTATCTGTTATGCTTGCCCAGCTTTGATGACCCAGCAGGTTCACCTGCGGAATGAGACGGATGCCGTTCTTCCGGCAAGCAGCCACCAGCTTGCCTACATCGGCTTTGCTCAGCGCAATGCTGTCTCTCAACTCAGGATGCGTGGTGTACTGGTAGCTGTAATCAACCCGAAGGATGAGCGTATTTACTTTGCGGGGCGCCAGTTCTTCATTGATGAATTTTACAAACGCATCTACCCCGTCCGGCTGTGGTGCGCCAATGCAGAAACCACGTACCGGCAACAGGCTGTCGAGTTTGTTTTGCGAGAAAGAAGCGGTTGCACTGATGAACAGAACACAAAGGAAGAGAAGGCGTTTCATCTGGTTACTTTTGGTAAATGTAAAGCCTCGCCGGCTGGAATAACCGGATTTCCTTTGGCCGAATTTACCCCTTATAATTACCTGATTGGCCGTTTTTTAATGAGCGTCGTTTTGTGCAAGCTCTCCGCCCCAGAGCATTGCAGCGGCGAATCATCAACAGCAGGTGCAGTCAGAAAATCCGGAGAGTTTTTAAAGATGAAAACCGGGAAGAAAGGGGGAAAGATTTAGTTATTGGCATCCGGCAGGTAAGGTCCACCTGTTTCGCCCCAGCCCCATTTCGGCATCGGCGCATCGGGTGCAACAGGCGTCTCGGTAAGCTGCGAGTTGATAACGGCAATACGGGTACCCCACTCAATATAGCCCACCAAAGCCGAGCGAAATTCAGGGTCGCTCTTCAGTCCCGTTTCATCTGCCGTTTGCAGCAGGAGCTGCACCCAACGCTGGCGCTTTTCCTCCGTCAGCATTTTGCCAATATGGTAGCCAATCATCCGCGCGTGGCTGCCGCCATCCTGTGTGGTATAGAGTTTATCTCCGCCAAACACCTCTGCCACAAAATGCGCCACATGCATCCGGTGTTCCGGCGACATATTCCGGAAAACTTCGTGCAAAATATCATCTTTCAACACCTTGTCGTAAAAAGTATTGAAAAGCGTTTCAAACGTTTTCATGTCGCCTGCCCATTCGAATAGTGTGGGTACCTGTTTCATAATTACTCAGAAATTGTATGTATAGTAGATGAAAACTTCGCCAATCAACAAAGCTAACGGGTATTCTTTTATGAAAAGAAATGCAGCAGACGCACGGTATTTACTATCAAGCTATACTTTTATGCCTTACGCCGACACATGAAACGAAACCAATACAGCAAAGCCATTCTGTTTTTACTGTTTGTTATTTGCGTAACAAACAATTATCTGGCAGCGCAGCAGCGCCCGAATATTATTTTTATTTTGACTGACGATCAGCGTTGGGATGCGCTGGGTTATGCCGGTAACAAGATGATTAAAACGCCCAACTTGGATGCCCTTGCGGCAAGGGGCGTTTACTTTAAAAACGCTTATGTTACCACTTCTATTTGCTGTGTAAGCCGGGCAAGCATTTTAAGCGGGCAGTACGAAAGCCGGCACAAAATCAATAATTTCACTACCGATTTTAGCACCACCGCGCGAAACAATACGTATCCGTTATTGCTTAAAAAAGCCGGTTATACAATTGGTTTTGTGGGTAAATATGGAGTGGGTGATCACCCGCCGGATAGCTTGTTTGATTATTGGTCGTGCAGCGAAAAGGAACAACCGGATTATGAATTGAAAAGATCTGACGGCACATTTATTCACAACACCGACAGCACTACAAATGATGTTTTAAAATTCCTGAACCGGTTTGCTGGGAAAGAACCATTTTGTTTATCGGTGAGTTTTAAAGCGCCGCATGAGCTGGATGGCAAGCCACCTGTGTATCCGGTACAGGAAAGATTTCAGCACTTGTATGATAGCATTACCCTACCAAAACCTCTAACTGCCGACCCGGAATACTGGAACAGCTTTCCTGATTTTTTTAAAACCGACAGCAACATTGCACGGATAAGATGGAAGTATTTGTTTGCCACCGATGAAGCCTACCAAACGAACGTAAAAAAGTATTACGAACTAGTTAGTGGTGTTGATGATGCGGTAGGAACCATTACCACACGATTAAAACAATTGGGTATCGATCAAAACACGGTCATCATTTTTATGGGTGATAATGGCTTTTACTTAGGCGAACATGGGCTGGAAGGCAAATGGTTTGGGCATGAAGAATCGATACGCGTTCCGCTCCTTATTTACGATCCGCGGTTGCCGGCAAACAAGCGTGGCAGCATTCAACAACAAATAGCTTTGAACATAGACATTGCACCCACCATTCTCTCTATGGCCGGCGTGCAACCAACTGCACAAATGCAAGGCACTAACCTGTTACCAAACCCCGCACAAAAGATGGCGGATAGAGCAAACTTCTTTTACGAACATACGTATTTAGGCAGCCCGCAAATACCAAAAGTAGAAGGCGTGGTTACCAAAGATTTCAAGTACATGATATTTACAGAGCACAACTATGAAACGCTTTACAGCATCAAAAACGATCCGCACGAAACCACAAACCTGGCGGGTGATGCGCGGTATCAAAAGGAGTTAATTGAGTTAAGGAAACTGTACCAGAAGGAGAAGGAAGTGGTGAGGTAATTGGTTTTGTGGGTAATTGAACGAAAAATCACTTTTGGGTTTTATCACTATTTTCAAACAAAAACGCCGCTCACATTTCTGTAAGCGGCGTTTATTATGTCAAACCAAAAACGGCTTATTCAAACTTCAGATCCAATCCCAACCCTCTCAACTCATGAACCAATACATTGAAAGATTCAGGAATACCCGCTTTCGGGATATTCTCCCCTTTCACAATCGCCTCATACGTTTTTGCACGACCGATGATATCATCCGATTTAATGGTTAACAATTCCTGCAAAATGTTAGAGGCACCATAAGCTTCCAGCGCCCAAACTTCCATTTCACCAAAACGCTGACCACCAAACTGAGCTTTACCACCCAACGGCTGTTGTGTAATCAAGCTGTAGGGTCCGATAGAACGTGCATGCATCTTGTCGTCCACCATGTGGTGCAGCTTAATCATGTAGATAACCCCAACGGTTGCTTTCTGGTGAAAGCGTTCGCCCGTTTCGCCATCATATAGGAAAGTATGGCCCATAGAAGGAATACCAGACTTTTCGCAGTACTCAGCAATTTCTTCTGGTGTTGCACCATCAAAAATCGGTGTTGCGAACTTCACGCCCAGCTTCTTACCTGTCCATCCGAGGATGGTTTCGTAAATCTGTCCGAGGTTCATACGGCTGGGTACACCCAATGGATTCAGAACAATATCTACCGGAGTCCCATCTTCCATGAACGGCATATCTTCCGCGCGAACGATTTTCGCAACGATACCTTTGTTACCATGGCGACCCGCCATTTTATCACCCACTTTCAGTTTACGCTTAACAGCCAAATAAACCTTCGCAAGTTTCAATACACCGGCTGGCAATTCGTCGCCAATTGAGATATTGAACTTCTCTCTTTTATAGCGACCCAGTTCTTCGTTGTATTTGATGCTGTAGTTGTGAAGCAGAACATTGATTTGGTTGTCAATTACCGCATCGCCGGTCCAGCCTAATGGATTTACACTCGTGTAATCAATAGAAGCTAAGTTCTTTTGATTGAACTTTGCACTCTTGCCAATCAGTATCTCGCCAAAATTGTTGCTAACGCCGGCAGAAGATTTATCTCTTAATACAAGCTGCAGCTTTTCAAGCAACAGGTTCTTAATAGCTTCTTCATTGCCTTCATGAACTTTTTCAACCTTTTCAAGCTGAGCCTTTTCACGGATTTTACCGTTCTTATCTTTCTTAGCGCGTTGGAACAATTTCTTGTCTATCACCACACCTTCTGTTCCGTTCGGTGCTTTCAGAGAAGCATCTTTTGCATCACCGGCTTTATCACCAAAGATGGCACGCAACAGTTTTTCTTCCGGCGTCGGGTCGCTTTCACCTTTCGGAGTGATCTTACCAATCAGGATATCGCCTTCCCGAACCTGAGCACCAATGCGGATAATACCATGCTCATCCAGATCTTTGGTGGCTTCTTCAGAAACGTTAGGAATATCTGAGGTCAGTTCCTCTTCGCCTAGTTTGGTATCGCGCACTTCCAGTTCATATTCTTCAATATGGATAGAAGTAAATAAGTCTTCGCGAACTACTTTTTCGTTGATAACGATGGCATCTTCGAAGTTGTAACCTTTCCATGGCATGAATGCCACTTGCAGGTTACGACCGAGTGCTAATTCGCCATCTTTTGTAGCATAACCTTCGGTTAAGAAATCTCCTTTTACCACTTTCTGTCCCTTCCTTACGGCAGGACGAAGATTGATAGAGGTTGACTGGTTGGTTTTGATGAATTTAGTTAAGCGATAAACCACTAAATCATCTTCGAAAGACACTAAACGGTCTGCATCGTTACGGTTGTAACGAACATGAATTTCTTTAGCATCAACGAATTCAACCACGCCATTTCCATCAGCATGAATCTGGATACGTGCATCACGGGCAGCTTTTCCTTCCAGCCCAGTTCCTACAATCGGAGCTTGTGGTAGGATTAATGGAACCGCCTGGCGTTGCATGTTAGAACCCATCAGTGCACGGTTGGCATCATCATGCTCCAAAAACGGAATCAATGAAGCGCTCAAGCCTACAATCTGGTTCGGTGCCACATCCATGTATTGAACATCGTTCCTTTCAAGAATCGGAAAATCACCGGTTTCGCGGCTGATAATTTTATCTTCTACGAAGTTGCCTTTTTCATCCAGAACCGTATTGCTTTGGGCAATCTTTGCTGTGTCTTCTTCTTCTGCGCTTAAAAACTTCAGGTTTTTCAAATCCACCTTACCGTCATTCACGCGGTGATACGGTGTTTCGATGAAGCCCATATCATTAATCTTCGCATGAACGCAAAGGGTAGAAATCAAACCGATGTTTGGTCCTTCCGGCGTTTCGATGGTACACAAACGACCATAGTGGCTGTAGTGTACGTCACGAACTTCGAAGCCTGCACGCTCACGACTTAAACCTCCGGGTCCGAGTGCTGAAATACGACGTTTGTGCGTGATTTCAGATAACGGATTCGTTTGATCCAAGAACTGGGAAAGCTGTGAGGTTCCAAAGAAAGAGTTGATAACAGAAGACAACGTACGCGCGTTGATCAAGTCAACCGGCGTAAATACTTCATTATCTCTTACGTTCATTCTTTCACGGATGGTACGTGCCATACGTGCCAGACCCACACCAAACTGAGCATACAATTGTTCTCCAACTGTGCGTACGCGACGATTGCTCAGGTGATCAATATCATCAATATCCGCCTTCGCATTGGTTAAACGAACGAGATATTTAATGATTTCAATGATGTCTTCTTTCGTCAACACCTTGTTGGTCAGTTTCTGCGTAACGCCAAGCTTACGGTTGATTTTATAACGACCAACCTCACCCAAATCGTAACGCTTATCGCTGAAGAACAATTTGTCAATGATACCACGAGCCGTTTCATTGTCCGGCGCATCGGCACCGCGCAACTGGCGGTAAATGTGCTGAACCGCTTCCAGTTCACTGTTCGAAGTATCTTTATTTAAGGTATTGTAGATGATGGCATAATCGCCGCCCACATCTTCGCGCTGAACGAAAACGCTCTTTGCTTCTACATCAATAATAGTTGCAATTGCATCCTCATCAAGGATGGTATCGCGTTCCATCACGATTTCATTACGCTCGATGGAAACCACTTCACCGGTATCTTCATCCACAAAATCTTCAACCCATGTTCTTAGAACGCGGGCAGCCAGCTTTTTGCCTATGTGTTTGGAAAGTGATTTTTTATCGGCGGGAACTTCAGTCGCCATTCCGAACAGTTCCAGAATGTCTTTATCCGTTTCAAAACCAATAGAACGCAGCAGCGTAGTAACCGGGAATTTCTTCTTACGGTCGATGTACGCATACATTACGTTGTTAATGTCGGTCGCAAACTCCATCCACGCTCCCTTGAAAGGAATTACGCGGGCAGAATAAATCTTTGTTCCGTTTGGATGGATAGATTGACCAAAGAACACGCCTGGTGAACGGTGAAGCTGTGATACCACAACGCGTTCTGCGCCATTTACAACGAAGGTGCCACGCGGTGTCATGTAAGGAATGTTTCCCAAAAACACATCCTGAACGATGGTCTGGAAATCCACGTGCTCTTCGTCGTTACAGCTTAAGCGTAGCTTGGCTTTCAACGGAACGGCGTAAGTGAGTCCACGTTCCATACACTCTTCGATGGTGTAACGTGGCGGATCAATAAAATAATCTAGGAACTCGAGCACGAAAATGTTTCTCGTGTCGGTGATAGGGAAATTTTCCTTGAACACACGGAACAGACCTTCAACATTGCGTTTGTCTGGCGTGGTCTCCAACTGGAAAAACTCCCGGAATGATTGTAATTGGATGTCCAATAAATCAGGGGTCTCAGCGAGGTGTTTCGTTTTACCGAAGCTGACCCTGTCTTGCATTTTTGTTGATGACATATCTGAATTTAACCGGTTTTTTGCTTGTTACCTGTCTTTTACGGTATTAAAGTAAAAGGTTCAATGCATTGAATAAAAAGAGAAGCAATCTGGGATGTGCATCTATGTTTCTCTGTTAACATGAAAAGGAGGGCAAAATTACGCATAACAGGGCAAATGGAAAACAAATTTATAAGGGTTTTGCCTCGTTTAACAAAATTTGACAATTGATTTATAAAAAGTTTCTCAGCGAAATATATTTTTCAAGAGGAATAACCAATCTGTGGATTGAGATTTCTACCAAGTTTGCATTAGCAACAACAAGCTAATTTAAGATATATATCTTCATTCATCCTGCCTTGTAAAACACAGTCCTATCTTTTTGTATAAATAAAAGAATATTTCAGGCTGAATAAATCCCTGTCTTTGCTGTATAGAGTGATTGATGGCAAGCTGTCGTGGGGAAGCATGTCTTTGCGTTCGTTGCCAATAATAAGTGCATCGTTATACAAAGCAAGGTATTGCGCCACACTGTCTCTGGTATTTAATATCGGTATGCGGTTGCGGGAATAGAAAACAAAGGCATCATTCATTTTCTTATAAGCAGCAATATGTTGCGATGATTCGACTACATTCTTGTGTTTCTTCATCGCTGTTAAATCATCAACGGCAGGAAACAGCCATATAAAAACCAATACTGTTGCGGCCATATAGGTATATCCGATAGATAGTAAGGATTTTGCTGTGTTCTGCTTTGCAAAACGAAAAGCCGCAAGACTGCCGACTGATAAAATAAGCAGGGGAAAAGCGATCCAGCTCAGTTCATTTACCGGCTCTGTATTAATTGCCCAGATGTAAATGCCGGCCGGCATCAGCAGGGTAAGAGTACAAATGATGAGCACTTCAGGTTTTATAGCTTTGAAGGATAACAAAGGCAGCTTCTCGTTTAGCCAGACACCAGTTAAAATAGCTAAAAACGGATAGGCAGGCGCAGTGTAATTAATAAGCCTTGTACTAGAGAAAAAGTAAAAGCCTACCACACACCAGAAGGCAATGAAACAGAACAGCAGAAGATGATTTTCTTTTCTTTTTTGCCAGGCAAATCTACCCACTCGAATAAAGAAAACAGAAAATGGAAACATGCCGAGAATTACAAACAAGAAAGTTAGGATAAAAGGCCCGCTGTGGCTGCCCACGGCTTCATCGAAACGTCCTACATTATGCTGAAGAAAAAAACCTTCTGTCCATGCGCCACCAGTTTTAACATGCACCAGATAATACCAGGGAAAAGCAACGGCTGCCATAATAAAGATTCCCCACCAAGGCTGTAGCCGCACAATGTTTTTCAACGTAAATTGTCTGGTAAACAGAAGCTGTAGTAAGATAGTTAAAGCCGGCAGAACAATACCCACCGGACCTTTAGCGAAGAAACCCAAACCTAATAAGACATACATCAATGCATACCAACCGAAACGCCGGCTGGTAAAACCTTCCCAGAAACAATATAGGGATAGCACATGAAAAAGGATAAGATAAGGATCGGGCGTTGCCAGCCGGAACTGAACAATGGTATGCATGGATGAAAGCAATACAAAAGCGCTCCACCATGCGGCGCCTGCCGAGACATGTTTTCTTACAAATAAAAACGTAGCGATAATTAATATCAACCCGCACACGGCAGAGAAGAAGCGTGCGCTGCCTTCACTCACACCAAATAAGTAATAAGCAGCCATCATAGCATAATATTCCAGAGCCGGCTTATCGGTACGAAGCTCGCCGTTGAAAGTAGGCGTGATTTTATTATCGCTCTGCATCATCTCGCGCGCGCATTCGCTGTTGCGCGCCTCTGCCACCTGAAAGACGGAAGTGCCGCCAAGACGGATAAACAACAGGGCAATTGAAAGCAATATAATAAGTGCAAGCCGGCTTAATTTCATGCGGCAAAGAAAAGGTAAGCCGGCGGATTCTGATTTGGACCGGGATCTCGTTTCCCTAAAAGAATAGTGATTTAAGCATTGTGCAAAAATTACGAATCATGAAGCACAACAAGCGATTCCGAATCCTTCAAGTTGTGGTTCTCATTTGCAAGTAATTGGTTAGGCTGTTGTCTACAGTAATTAGCAGGATGGTGTTGAAAATATCTTGGGTGCATAGCTGTATCAAAACCGTACAGTGTGCGTACAAATGCGTACAGTCGGGTTGCTATAAATACAAATAAGTAATTGATTTTCAACGCTTGCTTCCCTTGGCACCAAGCTTTCAATACAGGCATCAGATTTTTAGAACACAATGCTTCCTGCAGTTTACAAACGAAATGATATGTTGAACATAAAAAAAACCTTCGCCTTACTTTTGGTAGCCTTAGCTGCCCTCGCTTGCCTTACCAGCGCAAGGGTTCGGCAGGCGAAAATGATATGCGAAGCGGACTGCATTAAAACATCTGACAGCTTCGAAAAAGGGAACAACTTCAGCATCGTAAATATTTTTTCTTTACAGTTCAGATAAGATTAATAAATCAACCCGAACAGAAATAAACTAATTATACCGTGGACAGAGTTATACAGAAAAAAACGTGGACTACTAAAAGGATACTCACTATTGCAGGTATCACGGCTATTGTGCTGCTTATTGCGGGCAGCTTTTATTTTACTTCGGGCGGCGCCAAACTGAATATAGAAACAGACCGCATCACCATTAGTGAAGTTACCAAGGGACCTTTCCAAGTAACAATACCGGTGAACGGCGTGGTAATGCCGATCTCAACTATTTATCTGGATGCTATGGAAGGCGGAAGGGTAGAAGAGAAATATGTAGAAGACGGCACTGTAATGAAGAAAGGGCAACCCATCATGCGCCTATCTAATACTGATTTGGAATTGAATTTAGTGAATCAGGAAACATCGGTTTATAACCTGCTTACGCAAATGCAGATTGCCCGCAACAACGCTACCCAAAACACAACTACCAAGCTAAACCAAATGACCGATGTGGAGAATGATATGAAAGAAGCTGAGCGCGTTTATACGTTGGATAAGAAATTATATGATCAGAAGGTAATCGGCTTGCAGGAGTATCAGCAGGCAAAAAACAAGTACGATTATCAGGTGGCAAAAAAGAAACTGACCGAACAACTTCTAAGCCAGGACAGCACGTCAAACAAACAACAATTGAATCAGGCTCAACAGTCTTACAATGGTTCGCAAAATGCGCTTGCTGTAATGCGCCAGAAAGTGGGCGACCTGATTGTGCGTGCGCCGGTGGATGGGCAACTGACTTCTTTAGATGCTGAAATCGGTCAGAATAAAAACAAAGGCGAGCGTCTGGGCCAGATAGATGTGTTAAGCGGGTTTAAAGTGCGGGTAGATGTGGATGAACATTATATTTCGCAGGTATATAACGGGCTGGAAGGCAAATTCAATTTTGCCAATAAAGATTATACACTGAAGATTAAAAAAGTTTATACGCAGGTTACCAATGGCCGCTTCCAGGTAGATATGTCGTTTGACGGTGATATACCCCAAGGTATTCGCCGCGGGCAAACGTTACAAATCTTGTTAGCGCTGAGCGATGAAACTCAGGCAGTGCTGGTTCCAAAAGGCGGCTTCTACCAACAAACCGGTGGCAATTGGATATTTAAAGTAAACCCCGATGGTAAAATGGCAGCACGCAAAGACATTCAGTTGGGCAGGCAGAACACCGACTATTATGAAGTACTAGGCGGCTTGCAGCCCGGCGACAAAGTGGTAACCAGCAGCTACGATAATTATGACAAAATGCAGGAACTGATTTTAGATAAGAAGTAACTGCAGGATGCTGGTTTTAGTTGAACACAGGAGATAAATTCATTCTCACATAATAATAACGATTCAAACAATTACTAACTCACCACATAGGATGCAAGATTCGTAGTTCACAGCCTGCAGCTTATCATTAAACACACATTACTATGATAAAGATTACCGAATTAGAAAAAGTGTACCGCACGGAAGAAGTAGAAACTGTTGCCCTGAACAAACTAACCATTGAAGTAAAAGAAGGTGAGTTTGTCGCTATTATGGGGCCTTCAGGTTGCGGTAAATCTACATTGCTGAACATTTTAGGTTTATTAGATGATCCCGATAAAGGCAGCTTTATATTTAATGGTATTGAAGTGGCTGATTTCAACGAACGTAAGCGCGCTGATTTGCGCAAGCACAACATTGGCTTTGTGTTCCAGAGCTTTAATTTGATTGATGAACTAACAGTGTATGAGAATGTAGAGTTACCGCTTATTTATACCGGCGTAAAACCCGCCGACCGCAAAGCCCGTGTGGAAGCTGTATTGGATAAAGTGCAGATTATGCATCGCCGCAACCACTATCCGCAACAATTATCCGGTGGTCAGCAGCAGCGTGTGGCAGTAGCGCGTGCTGTTGTTAATCATCCCAAATTAATATTGGCGGATGAACCGACCGGTAACCTCGATAGCAATAATGGTAATGAAGTAATGGAATTGTTAACTGAACTGAATGAACAAGGTACCACCATCGTGATGGTTACGCACAGCGAGCATGATGCCCGTTACAGTCATCGCATTATTCGTATGCTGGATGGACAAACCGTAACACAGAATATTTTAGTATAACCAACAGAGAGCTTTCAGCCGCCAGGTATGAAGTATCAGCCAAAGCAACTTTCCGGCTGTTTGCTCATAGCTCATACCTCACGCCTTTTACCTCTCTTCTTTCCACCCATCATCCACAGACCCACTGTTACGCCGGCAAACAATAATCCGGCGGCGACAAATCGTTGCTTACGAACCGCTGCATCAGCCTGCGAGTTCCAGCCGCCGTATATGCTGGTTCCATACTCAACCGGCTCAAACAAGTTGCCGCTGGTAACAGGTATATTATCCGCTTCGTTGATGTACGTCTTCATAAACAAAGCCGTAAAATTGCGCGTGAGTTTAGGCGATACAAAATGAGCCAACCGCAGGAACGAAGCGACACTTCCAATAGTGGTTCCGTCTTTTGGCTTTACGGAAAGTCGCACCATAGCATCAGCTACTTTCTGCGGGTCGTAAACCGGCGGTGCAGGGCGCAATACCACACCTGTAAAATTGCCTGCATGCTGCGTACCCGGCGTATCTAAAAAGGCAGGAAACAAGTCGCATACATGAATGTCTTTGTACTTGGCAAGCTCACCGCGTAATGCTTCTGAAAAACCACGGATGCCATACTTACTGGCTGAATAACCTACACCAAATGGCACCGGCATCCATCCTCCTACCGAAATATTATTAATCAACGTACCATGGCCTTGTTTGATAAAATAAGGCAGCGCCGCATGTGCGCCATGCACATATCCAATCAGGTTGGTTTCTATCACCTGCGTATGTACCTGCACAGGTGTTTTAATAAAATCACCGGCAGCCAGCACACCGGCATTATTAATCCATACATCAATCTTTCCACTTTCATCAATGGCGGCTTGGGCTAACGCTTTCACGGCATGAGCATCCGTTACATCGGTAACAACGGCAATCGCATTTGCGCCCCATTCTTTGCATTCTTCAGCGGCTTCATACAAAGCTTTTTCGCCACGCGCCGCCAGCACCAGCGTGGCTTTGTGCTTCGCAAAGGCAAGAGCCGCTGCGCGACCTACACCGCTGGATGCGCCGGTGATAACAATGGTTTTATTGGCTAATGAGGCAAAGCTTTCTGTTGACATAAAGATAAATTAAGGTATAAACAAAAGCAATATGCAAGCCATATCAGGTGGCGACAACTGTAAACGGTTTCTCTTACTTTTACTTTCATCAAGCTATGCTTATGCTGAAACCCGTTTTTGTTTTGTTAGTAATGGCTCTCCTTTTCTTTTCCTGCCAGTCTGATAGCATCAGTTCCGAAGAGGTAAGTGAAACCAAAACGTTCATCACCCACGATACCATACCGGAAATACGCGATAGCGTGAGTAAAGAACCGGTTGCAACGTACGCATCATCAAAGGGCAATAAGCTTGAAGTGAAAGTGTATCAAACCAAACAGACATTTCAGTTTCTGATGAAGATGAAGTATAAATTTTTAGACGAGCCGGATACCTTACACATTCCTAACATTGGTATACAGCCAAAAATCGTTATACAAAACGGTGCCGATAATCAATCGTGCATCGTTGGGTTTTTAGATAAAAAGAATGAGTTTAAAGAGTATAAATTAGTAACGGTAAAGACGGGCAACCTGCAGGTAAAAGTGCTGAAGCGATACTTTACCGGCGTTTACAAAACAACCCTTCCCGATACAATGGCGTCCCGTTAGCTAAACAATAACGCTCCGGGCTTCTTCATTGGCAACTGTTTTGCACAAGGGGCAACAGCATTTTATCCATCACTTGTTTCATATCGTCACATGAAGAACCGGTTTCTTACTATTGTCGTCGTAGTCATTGCAGTAGCGACAGCTTATTTCTTTGTAAAACAGAAAAACTTTTTTGCAGCTAAACAGGAAGCCGCGAATGCAGAAATTTCGCCTGATTCTGCACAAGCCTGGTGGTATAAAAGCGCTGTCATCTATAATGTAGATGCAGAGAAATTTAAAGATGCCGACGGCGATGGCATCGGCGATTTTAAAGGCTTAACAGAGAAGCTTTCTTACATAGATTCGCTGGGCTTCAACACCATCTGGTTAGCTCCGTTTCAACCTACACCTAACCTGGATGATGGCTACGATATCTCCGACTTTTACAGTGTTGATAAACGGCTTGGCACCATGCCCGATTTTGAAGCGTTTATGCAGGCGGCAAATGCGCGCCACATTCGCGTAATTATGGACCTGGTAGTCAATCATACTTCTGATAGCAGCGCCTGGTTTCAGCAGGCAGAAAAAGATACCAGTTCGGCTTATCACAACTGGTATGTATGGCAAAAAGATAGACCCGAAAACTACAATGTAGGCATGGTGTTTCCCGGTGTGCAGAACGAAATCTGGAGTTACGACAGCATTGCCAAAGAATACTACTATCATCGCTTCTATAAATTTCAGCCCGACCTGAATATGCAGAACCCTGCGGTGCAGGCGGAAGTAAAAAAGATTATTAAATTCTGGATTGACAAAGGCATGTCGGGCTTTCGCATGGATGCTGTTCCTTTTGTAATAGAAGTGCCGCAAACAAAGGGTGACAAATTTCCTTTACAGTTTAACATGATTAACGACATGCGCAACTATATACAATCGTTGCGCAAAGACGCGGTGATATTGGGCGAAGCCAATGTTGACCCGAAACAAAATAAAGATTACTACGGAGATAAGGGTGAGCGCATCAACATGATGTTTAATTTTTGGGTGAACCAGCACTTGTTTTATTCGCTCACATCGGGCAAAATAAAATCGGTGGCTGATGCCTTGAACGACACGAAAGAGATTCCGAATCAATCGCAGTGGGGACAATTTTTACGCAACCACGATGAAATAGATTTAGGCAGGCTCAGCAAAAGCGAACGAGAAGAAGTTTATAAAAGAATGGGACCGGAAAAGAACATGCAATTGTACGATCGTGGCATTCGCCGCCGCCTTGCGCCAATGCTGAATAACCTGGCGATGGAAAAGATGGCGTACAGCTTATTGCTGTCGTTGCCCAACACGCCCGTTATACGGTATGGCGAAGAGATTGGAATGGGTGACGATTTATCACAAAGCGAACGCGAAAGCGTACGCACACCTATGCAATGGGATAGCAGTCTGGACGCGGGTTTTTCAACTGCAACGGTTACGATTCACCCGGTGATTGATACCGGGTTGTTTACTTATAAAAAAGTAAATGTAGCAGCGGAAGATAGGGATAGTAATTCATTGTTATCATTTATTAAACATGCTATTGAGGTGCATAAAAATGTACCGCAAATCTCTTTTGGCAAGTGGGCTGTGGTAGATATGAAAAACGATCATGTCCTCTGCATCCGTTATCAGTGGCAGGGCAAAACAGTATTTGCGTTGCACAACTTTAGTGATGGAAAACAAGTGGTGAACCTGCACGAAAAGGCTGTGTTGAATCCTTTGCTTTCTTCATCGGCAATGAGTAATATGGCTGGTGATAAAGACATTGCGTTGGATGGCTATGGATTTGTTTGGTTTCGGTTGTGATATATATCAGTAGTATTTTGCCGGTGCCTACCGGTAAAGGCGGATAATTAGGAAAATCCCAAATACATTATTAAAAAGCATCTAAACTTTGATTTAATTGATGCAAAATATCCGGTCTGTCACTTTTAATCCAAAATAAAAAGCTTTCTCCATCGTATACTTCTATAAAAAAAGCTTGTATATTTTCACTTATTATATCCTTAGTTTGTTCAGTTAAAAATTCATGGTTTTTATAATTTTTAATAACTATGTCAGCACTCTCTATTTGAACTAGCGCGCCAAAGAATAACCATGAAACTGCCTTCAGTAGAGAATCATTCAACTGCTTTTTACTGAAAGATGAATTGAGAAGATAGAATAAATGATCTTCTATTATGCTATAAGTTGTTGTTGACTTTTTTACTCTCTCATCATTTGCATGACTATTGAAATCTTCTAATGCAATATAGCTGTTGCTTGTCTCGTTCAAAAAATTATACAAAAATACCCTGATTGCTTTATCAGCAAGATTGGTGACGCTGTATACATTTTGTCCTTCTATCTTATGAAATGGAATAACTTGGCCACCTGTCTTAAGATTATAAACGAATGTCTCATCTGTATTAGGTGGAACGATTACATAGAACTCGCCAACAGTTACCGAAACTTTTTCCAATAAAGCTTGAGGTAAATAACCAAGATTATTAAAGTTGTCAAACAAAAAATTCAATACTTCAAGCCCCTCTATTTTTTTTAAAAACAGTTTCATAAAGAACTATTTAATTAATAATTTTTTTCCTTCTCTGCTGTTCTTCGCCAACGAAAGTTGCAATACATCGTGTTGGTAAAGAACACCAACACAAGCTTACATAACAAATTCAATTTTTTACCAGCACAAGGCATATCCAAAATGCCATTTGCCCATTGCTTTGCTCAACAAGCCTGTTTACGAAGAAAACAAATCGGATTACAATGAAAACACATCGGTTTAGAATGAAAACAGATCTGTTTAAGACAAAAACAAATCGGTTTACAAGGAAAACAAGCTTGTTTTTGTCTTAAACAGGTTTGTTTGTAACCATCACTCTTTTGCAGAAAGGCTTGGTATCTGTAATCCGTTGTACCAGGCAACAACATCAACACACGCATATAAAAATGGCTTTGATTTTTATACGCTTCACCATTACTTGTGTAGCCAGCCCTTTTATACAGTCAGTTGCCTTTTCGCCTGTAAAAACTCACTATTCCAGGCTGCACACGCGTTCTACGGATGTGCAGTTTACATTCGCGGCAACCTTTATCTTTACACCATAACCAGAATTATACTTTATGAAATTTATCCTTGTTGCGGCTTGCGTTGTGCTTAGCTGCATTGCCTGCAATAATACATCCACCGACAACAAACAAACGGCGTCATCGTCCGGCACTTCATCATTCAATGCTATTGCCGACGATTATATCAATGGTTACCTGGCGTGGCGTCCGCTGCAGGCTGTGAATCTGGGTTTTCATGAATATGATGGCAAGACTACCGATTACAGCAAAGCCTCGCTGGATAAAGAATTGAGCCGGTTGCACCTCTTTCAAGATAAGCTGGCAGGATTGGATACTACAAGACTGAGCGACAAGGATTGGTATGATTACCGCATACTTCGCTCTGCCATTGGCGGCGAGATTTTGTCGTTTGAAAACATGAAAGCCTATACACACAACCCGATGACGTATGCCGGTGCGGTAGATGTAAGTATTTATGTAAAACGGGATTTTGCACCACTGGCTGAGCGTGTAAAAGATTTGATTGCAACAGAGCAATCCATCCCGCTTTTGTTTGCTGCCGCGAAAGAAAATTTAGACGATTCGTTGCCCAAACCTTTTATAGAAACAGCAGTGCAGATAGCACAAGGCAATGCCGCTTTTATGAAAGGTGATTTATTGATTGCTTTGAAAGATGTAAAGGACGATACGCTGATGAAAGCCTTTACCAGCGCCAACGACAGCGCGATTGCCGCTTATAACAGCTTTGTAAGCTGGCTGCAAAAAGAGAAGCTGCCAGAGAGCAACAACAGCTACGCCATTGGCAGAGACAACTATAAAAAAATGCTGTTGATAGATGAAGGCATCACCATGGAACCCGAACAGATATTAGCCATCGGCTTGCAGGAACTTAAAAAAGAGCAAGACCGTTTTAATGCGGCGGCAAAGATCATTAACCCAAATGCCAAACCGATTGATGTACATGAAGCCATACAGAAAGAACATCCTTCTGCCGATAGTTTAATTCCAAAAGCCAAAGAACACTTAGAAGCCATTCGCCAGTTTTTATTAGACAAAAATATTTGCTCTGTGCCTTCTGAAGTACGTGTTCAGGTGAAAGAGACGCCGCAGTTTGCGCGCGCCACCAGCACGGCTTCTATGGATGTGGTGGGACCATTTGAAAAGAAAGCCACCGAATCATATTACTACATCACACCTATAGATGCTACGTGGAATGCGAAGCAGAAAGAAGACTGGCTGCAGCAATTCGATTATTATACTACCGATAATATTACGGTTCACGAAGCTTACCCCGGACATTATACACAGTTCCTTCACCTGAATGCTTCGTCGGCTACCAAAGTAGAAAAGATGTTTGGCAACTATGCGTATGTAGAAGGCTGGGCGCACTATTGTGAACAAATGATGACTGAGCAGGGCTATGGTAATAACGGCGATTCTATAACGGCTGCCAAGTATCGGTTAGCGCAGTCGGGCGATGCGTTGCTGCGCTTATGTCGCTTGTGCAATTCGATTAAGATTCATTGCCAGGGCTCTACCGTAGAAGAAGGCACTAAGTTCTTTATGGCGAATTGGTACCAGGGCGAAAAGCCTTCTTACCAGGAAGCTTTACGTGGTTCTTTCGATCCCGGTTATTTGTTTTATACGTTGGGTAAGTTAGAGATTTTAAAGCTGCGCAACGATTATCAGCAACAGGAAGGCAGCCACTATTCGCTGAAAGATTTTAATGATAAAATGATGGATAACGGTATGCCGCCGGTGAGGTTGTTGAGAGAACGTTTACTGAAGGATAAGAAGGATTGGGATAAGATATTGTAGAAAGCAATAGAACTAATCATGTAAAGAAAAAGAGCTGTTTCAACAACAGCTCTTTTTCTTTTATTAATCTGAAATATCATTCATTCTACACATCCAGCTTCGCATATTTCGCATGGGTTTCAATAAACTCTCTGCGTGGCGCAACATCATCACCCATTAGCATGCTAAAAATGCGGTCGGCTTCAGCAGCACTTTCTAACGTTACCTGCTTTAATGTTCTGCGTGCCGGGTCCATTGTGGTCTCCCATAATTGGTCGGCATTCATTTCACCCAAACCTTTATAACGTTGTATGCCCACGCTGTCTTCCTTGCCGTTCGACAGGCGCTCAATCCACATTTTGCGCTGTTCTTCATTATAAGCATAATGCGCTTCCTTTCCTTTCTTTACTAAATACAAAGGTGGTTGTGCAATGTAAATATGTCCTTGCTGCACCAGTTCTTTCATGTACCGGAAAATGAACGTCAGGATCAAGGTTGCAATATGCGATCCATCCACATCCGCATCCGTCATGATGATCAACTTATGATAACGAAGCTTCGCAATGTTTAATGCTTTCGGGTCATCCACCGTTCCTACGGTTACGCCCATTGCCGTAAAGATGTTGCGGATCTCTTCGTTCTCATAAATCTTATGCTCCATCGCTTTCTCTACATTCAAAATCTTACCACGAAGGGGAAGAATAGCTTGAAAGCTACGTTCTCGTCCTTGCTTTGCAGTACCGCCGGCGCTATCACCTTCCACTAAATACAATTCGCAACGCTCAGGGTCGCGCTCACTGCAATCGGCTAATTTACCCGGTAACCCACTGCCGCTTAAAACCGTTTTACGCTGCACCATTTCGCGGGCTTTCTTAGCCGCCACACGGGCTTGCGCAGCCAACACCACCTTGCTGATGATGTTCTTCGCTTCCTTCGGGTTTTCTTCTAAGTAATGCTCTAAGGCACGCGCTACTGTAATTTGCACCACACCGGCAACATCACTATTGCCCAGCTTCGTTTTCGTTTGTCCTTCAAACTGCGGCTCAGGTACTTTCACCGAAATGATGGCACTTAACCCTTCGCGGAAATCATCACCTTCTACGGCCACTTTCGCTTTTTCAAACAAACCTTGCTTGTCACCGTAGGTTTTAAACACACGCGTTAATGCCTGCCGGAAACCGGTAACATGTGTGCCACCTTCAATGGTATTAATGTTATTGACGTAAGAGAAAATATGTTCTTTAAAATCATCATTGTAAGTAAGCGCCACTTCAACCGCTACATTGCTGGCAGCATCATGTCCATCCACATACAATGGCTTACCGATAAGGGAACTGCGGTTGCCGTTTTTATCCAGCATTTCTACAAACTCAATAATGCCACCTTCGCTATAAAATGTTTTGCTGTAAAACGCGCCGGCATCATCTTTTTCCCGGTAATCGTTCAGCGTAATCTGTATTCTTTTATTCAGGTAAGACAACTCACGTAAACGACCTTCAAGAATATCTTTTTTATAAATTCCACTTTGAAAAATGGACAAATCCGGCCAGAAGCGAACATAAGTTCCCGTTTTGTCCGATGTGCCGATTTCGCGCACCGGATATTCCGGAATACCGGTATGATATTCCTGCTCAAATATTTTTCCTTCACGGTGAACAGTAACATGACAAGTGGTGCTCAATGCATTCACGCAACTCACACCTACACCATGCAAACCGCCGGATACTTTATACGTGTCTTTATCAAACTTGCCACCGGCATGCAGCACCGTCATTACAATTTCCAGGGCGCTGCGTTGTTCCTTGGTATTGATACCGGTAGGAATACCGCGTCCATCATCCTGAACTGAGATGGAATTATCTTCATGAATATTAACCGTGATAATTTTACAATAACCCGCTAGCGCTTCGTCAATCGAGTTGTCTACTACTTCATATACTAAGTGATGCAAACCTTTTTCACCTACATCGCCAATGTACATTGCCGGGCGTTTCCGCACGGCTTCCAGACCTTCTAAAACCTGAATGCTGTCTGCGCCATAAGTCTTGGGGTATGTCTTTTCTAAAGTGAGTGTTTCTTCGTTCATAATTCTGCTAACTAAAACCTTGTAAAAAATATATTTTACAATCTGGCGAAACTACAAAAAATCAATCGCTTTTCCATGCCGGAACGCCTTGTTTCCTGCTTACAATTTGTTATAAATTTCTGCCTTTTAGTATTCCGGCTTTGGGTCTTTAGCAAATTGCTAAACAATTTATAATCAACGCTTATTTTCGTTCCTTGAAAACCGGTTTTGATGAAACCTGCGAGCACAAAACAGATTAAAGAAGAATTGAAAAATCTCTCACAAAAAGAGGTAATAGAACTGTGCATTCGGCTGGTTCGTTTTAAGAAAGAAAACAAAGAACTCCTTAGCTACATTTTGTTTGATTCCGGCGACCAACAAGGTTATATTGAAGTTATTAAACAAGACATAAAAGAGGCTTTTACTTCGCTGCCTTCTAACCGGTATTTTATCAAGAAAGGCTTGCGCACGATGCTGAAAGACATTACCAAATACAGTCGTTACACCGGTTCAAAAGAAGCTGAGGCAGAGTTGCGGCTGCATTTTTGCCGCAGTATGAAGTTGTATGGTATGGCATCGCACAAACACCAGGCAACCATGAGCATCTATACATTACAGCTCGACAAAATTCAGAGCCTGATTCATGATTTGCATGAGGATATGCAGTACGATGTTCAGAAAGAATTAAACGAACTGACGAATTGATTTTTAATTGATAAAACCATCCCGCATTATGCAGTTACATGTTGCCAAAGACACCAAAGAGTTAGCTATTCAGGCCGCCGATTTTATAGTGGAACACATTAATAACACGCTGCAAAAGCAGTCGAAATATACGATCGCATTATCGGGCGGCAGCACGCCAAAAGCCTTGCACGAACTGCTTTCCAGCGATGCCTACAAAGGTCATATTGACTGGAGCAAACTGCACTTTTTTTGGGGCGATGAGCGCTTTGTGCCATTCAGTGATGAACGCAACAATGCAAAGATGGCGTTTGATACTTTACTCGATAAAGTGCCGGTAAACAAAGCGCACATTCACATTATACAAACGGAAACTACAACGCCGGAAGCCTCTGCCGAAGCCTACGAAAAATTATTGCACGACTACTTTCCGCTGGTGCATACACATCACCCTGATGACCATCCCGACAATACGCCTTTTACTACGTTTGATTTGATTATTTTAGGGATAGGCGACAACTCGCATACCTTATCGTTATTCCCGCATCAGCCCATCATTTTCGAGGATACAAAATGGGTAGACTCGTTTTACTTAGATGAGCAAAATATGTATCGCGTAACGCTTACACATCCCCCTACCAATCACTCAGCTTGCGTATTGTTCTTAGTGGCCGGCGCCGGCAAATCGGAGGCCATGAAACACATACTGAAAGACAATTACAACCCGGATGAATACCCGGCGCAAATCATAAAGCCAAAAGGCGAATTGCATTGGTTTTTAGATGAAGCGGCTGCGGCTGAAGTGAAATAAGTAATTTTCTCGTCATTGCGAGGCACGAAGCAATCTATGAACTATACTGTCCGGTTGTAACTAAGTGGTAAACCTTTTTACTGCTTAGTTGCCGCACCTAATGCATAGCACAGATTGCTTCGTGCCTCGCAATGGCGAACAGCCTTTTCTACTCTCCCATCTTCTTAACATTCCCACGCGTATTTTTGCAGTTGCAAACAAGAGAATATGGAGTTAGCAGGGTTGTATGATAAAGCATTAAATTTTGAATTTCTATCGGTAGAAGAAGGCGTGCATTTGTTTCACCACGCGCCGCTGACCGAACTGATGTATATCGCGGATACGCTTCGCAAAAAGCAGGTGCCACACGGTAAAGTAACCTGGCAGATAGACCGCAATGTAAACACAACAAACGTGTGCATTGCCAACTGCAAGTTTTGTAATTTTTATCGCATTCCCGGCAGCCCCGATGCATACATTACCGACATGGATACGTATCGCCGGAAGATACATGAGACCTTCAAATTTGGTGGTGAACAGTTACTGTTACAAGGCGGACATCATCCGGGCTTGGGTTTAGATTTTTATACCCGAACCTTCAGCCAGTTAAAAGCAGAATTTCCAACACTCAAGCTTCATACGTTAGGACCACCAGAAATTGCACACATCTGCAAGCTTGAAAAAATGAGCCATCATGATGTGATCAAAGCCTTGCGCGAAGCCGGTATGGATTCGTTGCCCGGCGCCGGGGCAGAGATTTTGGTTGACCGTGTGAGGCGTTTAATCAGCAAAGGAAAATGTGGTGCTGACGAATGGCTCGCTATTATGCACGAAGCGCACGAACAGAACGTTACTACGAGTGCAACAATGATGTTTGGTCATGTAGAAACCATCGAAGAACGCTTTATTCACTTGGTACGCCTGCGCGATACACAAGCCATCAAACCCGCAACTGCAAAGGGTTTCCTTGCTTTTATTCCATGGACGTTCCAGGATGTTGATACCTTGCTTACCCGCATCCGTGGCATACACAATCTCACTACAGCCGAAGAATATATCCGCATGATTGCGCTAAGCCGCATCATGCTTCCGAATGTGTTAAACATACAGGCAAGCTGGCTTACGGTGGGCAAACAAACCGCACAACTTTGCCTGCAGTCCGGCGCTAACGATTGGGGCAGCATCATGATTGAAGAGAACGTAGTAAGTGCTGCAGGCGCACCACATCGCTTTACGTCCACCACCATCCAGCAAGCGATACGCGAAGCCGGTTTTGAGCCGCAGCTTCGCAACCAGCAATACGAATGGCGCAAAATACCAGATGCAATTGTTGAACAGGTGATTGATTATTGAGAAGGTTTGAGGTGTGGGGTTTGAGGCGTGAGGTAAATACAATTAAAACGTTTTTGATAAACTAATTTTGAGAGGTTGATCAGCCATGCCGTTATATAAAATCGGACAACAACTTGAACACGTTAGAGAAACATCATTTAGGTTTGAACGTGAGATACAACAGTTAACAGAACAAAATTTAAAATCGTTACTACGACTAGATTTTATTCGTTCCGAATTTTCGCTCAACAATTTTCGCATTGACACATTAGCGTTCGACCCGGAAATAAAATCATTCATTATTATTGAATACAAACGTGATAAGACTTTCAGCGTCATTGACCAAGGTTATGCTTACTTATCTTTAATGCTAAACAACAAAGCGGATTTTATTTTAGAATACAACGAGAGTCAAAATAAAAGTCTTAAACGAAGCGATGTTGACTGGTCTCAATCTAAGGTGATTTTTGTTTCTCCCTTGTTTACAACTTACCAGCGCGAAGCCATCAACTTTAAAGATTTGCCTATTGAATTATGGGAAGTAAAGAAGTTTGAAAACGATACCATTTCATTCGATCAAGTTCAAAAAGCGTCAGCTAAGGAAAGTATCAAAACACTTTCGCGCAGTAATGATACAGTCGAAGAAGTAAGCAAAGAAGTAAAAGTTTATACAGAACAAGACCATCTTTCAAAAGTAGATTTTGAAACAAGAGAATTTTATGACCAGTTCAAAGACAGGCTACTAAATTTAGATGATAATGTAACCGTACAGCCTAAGAAACAGACAATAGGATTTAAGGTAAACAATAATATTTTTTGTGATATCGTATTGCAAGGAAAGGGTCTTAAAATTTATTTGAATTTAAAAAGCAATGAACTTCAGGATCAAAAAAATATAGCGCGAGATGTTTCAAACGTTGGCCATTGGGGCAATGGTGCTTACGAAATTAAGTTGGTAGATTTTGAAGACATTGACTATGTGTTAAGCCTCTTGAAACAATCCTTACGAAAGAATAAAGCAGAATAAATACTTAGATAGCTCATACCTTATACCTCACACCTCAAAGCTTCATCATGGCACGCATACAAACCAATAAAGATACATCACGCAAGAACATTATTGTGCAAGCTGCTGCCAGCCTGTTTTTAGAGAAAGGCTATAAAGCAGCCAGCATGCGCGAGTTAGCTGAGAAAGTGGGCGTAGAAGCCGCCAGTTTATACAACCACATCCGCAGCAAAACCGACCTGTTGCACGACATCTGTTTTGTGGTTGCCAACCGCTATTGGGAAGAAATCAATCATATAGAAAGTGAAGATTTGCCGGCAATCGGGAAGATAGAAGCTCTGCTTCGCTTTCTCATTAACCAGATGATTTTTAATTTTGATGAAGTCCATGTGAGCGACCGTGAATGGCGCCATCTCGCTGAGCCTTATCTGTCTAATTTTCATACCCAGCGAGGGAACTTCCGCAAGCGGTTTGCTGCCATCATCGAAAAAGGAATTGCGGATAAAGAAATCAAATCCATAGATGCGTCAACCGCCGTATTAATTATGCTTCACGCCATCAGTGGCATCGAAAGCTGGCACCGAAGCAAGCGTAAAATTGACGATAAGGAGCTGGAGGAAAACATGATAACGATTATGCTGGACGGGCTGCGAAAATAATTTTTTATGCATCGTTTTAAAGCAAATGCAAAAGTTGCGTCAAAAATTCTGAATTGTGCCTATACAATAATTGTTGTTCTTTTTCTGCTTGATGCATTGAGGCTGGTAGAAATCAAATCCCAGCCTTTAAAATCTTTTATTTTTACTGGATTATTAATTGGAACTCCCTTGATTTTTGTCTGGAATTTAGTCGCTCTTACAACTCTTTGTCATAAAATAGTCGGACTCGTCCTTCCAGTTTGTGCAATCATTTTTATCCTCGTTGTTACACCAGTAAAAATTATTTTTTCATCAGAAGCATTGAAAACACAAACTGTTATGTATAAAAACGCGCATTTTAGTTTTAAAACTATCGAGTATCAAATGCAGGATATCGGCGCATCAGGTTATCACAGCAGAACTGTGGAAATTTTATACCTGACAAAATTTTTCATGATTGCATACCCGGTTTCAGAGAAAACAAATCTGGGGATAGAATGGATAAAGGTTAATAAGGACGTTAACGAACTTGAATTTGAAATACTGAAAAATATTCTGTACTATTCTCATATAGCTTTTATCATTGCCCTTACCTCATCCTCATCCGCTATATAAACATTGCCATAATCACTTACTTCCGGATTTAAAAATGTGACTGGGTTTGGGGCAATTCTTCTTGCAGAAGAATGAAACTCAGTTGCACCTGTTTCTTCTTTCAACTTTGCGATATTAGATGAATTGACACCTGCGCCGGGCATGATGATGATGCGGTTGTTGGTGTGTTGTATTAACTGACTTAACAATGCACCTCCTTTCGGGGCTGCGCTTTTCAAACCGGATGTTAAAATCCGTTCGCAACCACTGCGGATAATATCTTCTAAGGCTTCAAAAGGATCAGGCGCACAATCAAATGCACGGTTGCAGGTAACGCCCATTGGCGAAGCCCACTCCACAATGCGTTTCAGGCGTTCGGTGTCTATCGTGCCATCTATGTTTTGCACGCCCACAGAGATGCCGTCGCAGCTCAACTCTTTGCATAAGAAAATATCTTCTTTGAGTATGTCAAATTCATCAGCACTGTAAAAATAATTTCCCGACCGCGGGCGAAGAATCGGATATAATTGGATAGATATTTTTTCTCTAGCCTGCTTAATGGTTCCATAGCTTGGCGTAGTGCCGCCTTCAATCGGGTTATCACACAATTCTACTCTTGCCGCACCGGCTCTTTCTGCAATGAGACAAGAGTCAATATGAAAGGCGCATACTTCAAGAATCGCTTTTTCTTTATAATTCATTCTTTTACTTACGCTGTTTACTCATTCGGAACTCTAAACTCATTATTCAGTTCTCGCCATCACTTAAAATGACTTTCCGCCTTAAAAATTTCTTCTACTTCATTATTCTTCACCGAGTAAGTAAAGCCCGGTTGCAAGGCATACCCGCCATACTCGCCTGCCTTGTTCAAGGCGATAAAACCCACCTGTATATCTTTCGATTTTTCGGGGCTGCGCTGAATGATGCGCTCTACCGCTTCTTTACACGCATCTTTAGGCTTTTGTCCCTGTCGCATCAATTCAACTACCAAATGCGAACCTACAATGCGGATCACTTCTTCGCCCACGCCGGTTGAAGTAGCTGCACCCACTTCATTATCTACATACAAGCCTGCCCCAATCACCGGAGAATCGCCTACGCGGCCGCGCATCTTGAACGCCATGCCGCTCGTGGTGCAGGCGCCGCTCAGGTTGCCGTTGCTGTCCATTGCCATCATGCCAATGGTGTCATGATTGTCCTTACCGCCGGGCATAGGGTCTTTGCCTTTTTGATACAGCCTGTTTTCGATATTCTTTTCCGGTTTATATTTCGATGTCTTCAGCCATTCTTTCCAGGCTTTTTCACTTTCGGGTGTTAACAGGTTTTGCTCAATAAAACCATTGGCCAGAGCAAATTGTAAAGCGCCATCACTCACCAATATCACATGCGGCGTTTTCTCCATCACCAGCCGAGCTACGGAAATAGGATGCATAATGTGTTCGAGGCACATTACCGCGCCGCAGTTATATTGTTCATCCATAATGCAGGCATCGAGCGTTACGTGCCCATCTCTATCCGGCAATCCACCATAGCCAATGGTTTGAATGGTGGGATCGGCTTCCGGAATGCGCACACCGGCTTCAACAGCATCCAGTGCACGACCGCCTTTGCTCAATATTTGCCACGCACCGACATTGGCTGTCTTGCCAAAATCCCAGGTGGAAACAACAATGGGATTATTTTTTACAATCCTTTTTTCTGTGGTGGCTGCAAGCAAGCTTTTACTGCCTGCCATGGCTGTTGATGCGATGAGAGAGGCCCGGATGAACTTACGGCGCGATGATGGCATAGAGCTTTATAATTTGGGTCAAAAATATTGTTTATGACAACATGCAAAGTTCTTGTTTTCTAGGATTCGCGGAACTCGAATAAACGAAACCAGTCATTCATTTCTGAAAGAGAATTGTATTTTGCAATCCTCATTCCATCTGAACAAATTACTGATCCGATAAAATGAATATGAAGTTTATTTTAATTGCATTTGCCATTTTCTGTTTTTCAATCCTGTCTATTATGGCGTTTGCCCAAAGCAATAACAGCTTACCCTTTTTTGCCAGATATCTTCAACCGGCAAAGTTTGATTATGAAGAAGCTTATATCAAAATTGATAACAAAGAAGCAAGTTATAATGATCTTCTGCAATTGCAGGATTCTACTTTATTGAAAGTGGAGATTTATACAAAAAAAGAAGGCATTAAAGTGTTTGGTAAAGACCTAGGTAAGCACGGTGTTGTTTTATTTACAACTAAAAAATACAAAGCGCCGCTATCTGTTGTTACGTCGGAAGATTCGCTGGATTATTATCAACAGCAGGGCATTAAAGCTTACATCAAACCAGATAAATATCCCACGCTGGATGGAGATACCACTTATACATCTTGGGTTCATTTTCTGCAAAAAAATCTGAGGGCTGATGTGCCTACGGAGAAAGGTGCGCCAATGGGCGTTTACAGAGTGAATGTCCGGTTTGTTGTGAACGAAAACGGCAGCGTATCAGATATCAGCGTGGATGAAGACGCAGGTTATGGCACTAAAAGCGAAGTCATTCGTATGATGTCGCATTCGCCCGTGTGGCAACCGGGCGTTTATAAAGGCAAGCCAATTAAGTTCAATCAGCAGGAGCTTGTCAATTTTGCCGTTGTGGAGATGTGATTGAGCGTTAAGTTTGCTCCCTGACGAACGCAGCTTTGCGGCTTGCTTATAAACTGTAAACATCACCATGCAGCAAACAGATTTTTTAGTGATTGGTTCCGGCATTGCCGGGCTTACTTATGCGTTAAAAGTAGCAGATCAATTTCCTGATAGAACAGTTACCGTTATTACGAAAACCAGCGCCGATGAAACCAACACTAAGTATGCGCAGGGTGGCATTGCCGGTGTGATGGATGAAGCGAAAGACAGCTACGAAAAGCACATAGAAGATACGCTGATTGCGGGCGATGGATTGTGCAACAAACACATTGTTGAAATTGTAGTGAAGGAAGGACCAGAGCGCATTAACGAGATTATAGATTATGGTGCCCGGTTTGATAAAGATGAAACCGGCGAATATTCTTTGGGCAGGGAAGGTGGGCACAGTGAGTTCCGTATTCTGCATCATAAAGACGTAACAGGCAAAGAGATGGAAAGAGCTTTGCTTTCGCAAATAGACCAGCACCGGAACATCCGTTTTGTTAATCATTGCTTTGTTCTGGATTTAATCACCCAGCATCATTTAGGTTACTTGATTACTAAGTCTACACCTGATATCTGCTGCTATGGTGTGTATGTGCTGAATGAAAAAACAAATGCCATCGAAACCATCTTAGCTAAGATAACGGTGCTTGCCACCGGCGGTTGCGGGCAGGCTTACCGTACCACTACCAATCCCAAAATTGCTACGGGCGATGGCATTGCTATGGTATATCGCGCTAAAGGAAGAATTGAAAATATGGAGTTCATCCAGTTTCATCCTACAGCTTTATATGAGCCAGGTGTTTCACCTTCTTTTTTAATTACCGAAGCCGTTCGTGGCGATGGCGGCATCCTACGCAACAAAGACGGCGAGGCTTTTATGGAGCGATACGATGTGCGCAAAGACCTTGCGCCGCGCGATATCGTGGCACGTGCGATAGACAACGAAATGAAACGCACCGGCACCGAGTCTGTTTATCTTGATTGCCGGCACATGGATAAGGAAAAATTCATTCATCACTTTCCGAATATCTATGAGAAATGTTTAAGCATTGGCATTGATGTGATGCAGCAAATGATACCCGTAGCGCCGGCGGCGCATTATAGTTGCGGCGGCATTAAAACCGACGAGTGGGCGCGCACTTCTATCCAGCATTTGTATGCCTGCGGCGAGTGCGCCAGCACAGGTTTGCATGGCGCTAACCGGCTTGCCAGCAACAGCCTGCTTGAGGCGATGGTGTTTGGTCACCGCGCTTTTGTTGATAGTGCTCAAACCATTGACAGCATTGAATTTGAAAGTAACATACCCGACTGGGACCAGCAGGGAACCACTGAGCCAAAAGAAATGATCCTGATAACGCAGAGCGTAAAAGAACTACAGCAGATCATGAGTGATTATGTTGGCATCGTTCGCACAGATGTGCGTTTGGAGCGAGCTGACAAGCGGCTAGATTTATTGTTCGATGAAACTGAAGCGCTGTACCGCGACACGCGTGTGTCGCCGCAATTGTTTGAACTGCGAAATATTATTACCGTTGGCTACTTGATTGTAAAAGGCGCTTCCTTCCGCAAAGAAAGCCGTGGACTGCATTACAACACCGATCATCCGGATAAAAGCACATTGTTGCAAGATGTTATTTTGTGATGATTGATAGAACATGGATAACACAGGCTGCGTGCATGAGTTAATAGTATCTTTTGAACTTGCATAAATCAAATAATTTGGATAGTAGAATATGGATGATAATAGCCATCTCTTGATAGAATGCATTCCTGTGTTTAAATAATATATAATCTTACCTACTCAATATTAAATCCTGCTAATCAGTGCACGATGTCACTGTCATCCCTGTTCTATATCATCTAATATCTTTGCTTTTATGTTCTATCTGGTATATGGTTTTTTTTATCTCTTTTCGCTGTTGCCTTTTTGGTTAATGTACTTGATAAGCGATAGCATTTCCTTTTTATTATACCATATTATCCGGTATAGAAGAAAGATAGTTGCCGGCAATTTGCTCATTGCTTTTCCGGAAAAATCGGAGGAAGAAAGAGCTAAAATCGGGCGGGAATTCTATACTTATTTTACCGACAACTGGATAGAGTTTATCAAGCTCTTATCCATCTCGAAAAAGGAATTAAATAAGCGCTTTAAAGGTAACTACGAACTATTGAATGATTTATGCGCATCCGGGCAGAACACGCAGGTTCATTTAGGTCATTACTTCAATTGGGAATATGCAAACGTGGCTTACAGAACAAATCTAAGCCATCCTTTTCTCGTGGTGTACCGGCCTATCAGCAATAAAATCATTGACCGCATTTTTTATAAAGCGCGTACCCGTTTTGGTTCACACCTCATATCGGCTTACCGTTTTCGGCAGGAATTTGCACCTTATTCGAAAAAGCCGTTTATACTGGTGCTGGTAGCTGACCAAAGCGAGTTTCCGGAGAAGGCTTACTGGACACCGTTCTTTGGCAGAATGGCAACGTTCGTTAAAGGACCAGAACGCACTGCGCAGATGAACAATGCATCCGTTACAATGGCAACATTAAAAAAAATAAAACGGGGTTATTACCAGTCAGAGCTGGTGTTACTGACAAAAGACCCGAGAAGTCTGTCTAAAGGCGAGATTACAAAGCGTATGGTTGCTTTTATTGAAGACAGCATTCGCGAACAGCCTGCTAACTATCTCTGGAGTCATCGCCGCTGGCGGCGAGAATGGGAACCAGAGAAGTATAAAGCACTTTAATATCATTTTTGTGCAATGTCAGATTTACAATGTAATTCTGGTCTCCGTACTTGTATGTGATTTATAAACCAGACATACCTGTTGAACAGTAATTTAAAAGGACTCTTTCTCCACTCACTATTCACTACCCTTAAAGCAATTTTGATATTTATAAGATAGCGCCGCGTTCTCAATTTATGATTCGCGTCACACATCATTCAATCAAATAACCGTTAGCTTACATATTTCTGTGGATTTTATACCACGACTCCGGCTGTGAATGTAAACTTCTGGTAGCCTAACTCGTTGTGGTATAATGCTTGCATTAAACAAGGCATCTAAAAATTAATTACATGAGCAATTCAAAATTTGTTGCAGGTTTAATATTAGGTGCAGCTGCAGGCACATTCATCGCATTATTTGCCAACAGCGATAAAGGCAAAGATTTATGGGACGATGTAAGCACGAAAGGAAAAGATTTTTGGGATGATGCAAAAGATACGGCTGATGACTGGAGCGATAAAGCCAAAAGCAAATACGGTGATACTACAGACGAAATCAGCGAGCTGATTGCAAAAGGAAAAAAATACATTGCCAAATTAGAAAAGAAAGCAAAAGACGTAAAAGATGCAGCCATCTCTTAACGAGGATACTATCGAAGAAGCTATCTATACGGAAGATCCGAAGAAAAAGCCTAATTTCTTTGCTGAAACCAAGAGCTTGTTCCAGTCTTATCTCAACGAGCGCATAGCCTTGGTGAAGTTGCAGGCGGCTGAGAAAATATCAGTTACGGCAGCGGCTGTTATAACTGGCGTAGTGCTGTTTGTACTGGCTATCTTCCTGCTCATTTTTGTGAGTATTACATTAGGCTTTGCTTTCAGCTATTGGTTTGATAGCCGCATCGCTGGCTTTGGCACTGTAGCAGGCATATACTTGCTGCTGATGCTGCTGGTAGTTTTCTTTGGCAAAAATCTTTTCGGCAATGCCATTACACAAAAATTAATTCAAAGCTTTTTTAAGAAAAAATAATGGCTTCAAGAGATTTATCGCACATTAAAACGCTGAAAGAGCTGCAGAGCGAAATTATAAAGGTTAAAGCAAGCATTGCTACGCATGAAGCCGACTTGAAAGGTCGTGCCAAGCGGGTTCCGGGAGAGGCGAGAAAATATGCTGTCATTAAAACCGTACCTGCAGCCCTGATGAAGATTATTCCTTTTGTACTCACCAAAGGTGCGGTTGCCAACAGTTTTGGTTTTGTGAAAAATGCAACAGCTTTGTTTTCCGTATTTAAAAAGCAGAAAGGGACTACTATTAAAGACAGGATTATGGGCTCGGTGAAGAAAGCGGGAGCGGCCGCCGCTATAAGAAGCGTTTTCAGTTTTATTCAAAAGCGTAAACAACATAACATAAACACAAAAATCGAAACATCATGAGAAGTATCTTGTACCTGATCGCAGTGATTTGCATTATTATTTGGGTATGGCAGTTCTTTTTCACAGGTGGTGCCAATACCAGCGGATTGATCCATATCCTGCTTGTAATCGCTATCATTTCCATACTCATCGCCGTCATTCGCAGAGCATAGGGAACAACTAAGGCTGTTGCTGATAGTTATGAAAAACAGTCTTTCAACCCGATACTTTGAGCCCATGTTTTAATGAACAAAAACAGTTTGGCATTTGAACCGTGTAGTCAAAAAGTCTCTTAAAGTAATAGCTTGGATAGCAGGAAGCATTGTCTTCCTGCTATTGCTTGTTATTATAGCCATACAGATCCCTGCTGTACAGAATTTCGCTAAAGACAAAGCGGTCAGTTATCTCGAGGGAAAGATCAAAACAAAAGTTGTTATTAATAAACTGAGCATTGCTTTTCCCAAGCGCATTGTTCTTACCGGTGTTTATTTTGAAGATCAGAAGAAAGATACATTACTGGCCGGCAAAGAGATACGGGTGGATATTGGCATGTTCGGGCTTCTTCATAACGAAGTGAACGTGAGCTATCTTTCGCTTGATGGCATTCGCGCCAATATCTATCGTATCAAGCCTGACACGAGCTATAATTTCCAATACATTATTGATGCATTTAACAGCGACAGTAAGAAAGAAGAAACGCCAAAGGATAGCAGCAGTTCAATGCAGTTTCACTTAGATAAAATCATTCTTAATGATATTGTTACTACTTATAAAGATGACGAGACCGGCAATAATGTTTATTTCAAGCTTGGTAACTTCACCACCCGCATCAAAAAGTTCGATTTAGACCATAATGCCTTTAGCATACCCAACATTCAGATAAAAGATATTGTTGCTAATGTATATCAGTATAAGTCTTTGGTACAGGAAGACACTTCTTATGTAGATACGGCTACTGTTGGCAAGTCCACCAGTCCTGTTATTAATATAGAAGAGCTGGGTCTGCACAACATCAACTTCAACTATAAAAATGATGTTTCCGCTCTGTTAGCCGATTTGCATTTGGGCGAGTTGGTTACACATCCCGGCGACATGAACTTACAAACGCTTCACATTCGCCTGAATGATCTGGCTCTGAACAATACGCAGGCAAAAATCACTTTGGGTAAATCGGAAGAAGCAACTTATACCAAAGAAGTGGTGGTGCAAAAAACGGGCGAAGGACTAAAGAATCCCTGGCGCTTTGAACTGGGTAATGTAGACTTTCACACCATTACTTTTCAGTATGATGATAATAACAAGCCGAAAGCTGCAGAGGGAATTGATTTCAGCCATTTACTGATTGATTCTTTTGCATTGAAAGGCGACAGTCTTGCCTTTACGCCAAGTGTTTATAATGGCAATATCCGTAAACTTTCTTTTAAAGATAAAAGTGGTTTGGACCTTCGTCAATTAAAAACAAACTTTGTCTATGGTGATACCGGTGCATCACTTAACAACTTAGTAATACAAACCGATAAATCGCTTATTCAAAACAAGCTGGCTGTAAGCTATCCCTCACTCGATGCCATTTCTAAAAAGCCTGGTGATTTATATATTGATGCCGACCTGATGCAAACGCAGATTGGCGCCAAAGACATTCTCACTTTTATGCCTGCATTTAAGCGTAATCTCCGCGGCAAAGAGAATGCAACACTACGTGTGAACACACGCATTCAGGGCTATGTAAAAGACCTGAACATACCACAATTTGAAGTAAGCGGCTATGGCAATGTAGTAATAAAAATGTCGGGCAGAATAAAAGGATTACCTGATGCTAAGACAGCTTCTGCTGAATTGAATATCACGCAGATCAGCGCCTCAAAAAGCGATATCCTGCCTTTTATACCGGCAAAGGAGTTAGCCAATTTCCGCCTGCCGGATAATCTGTTTATTAAAGGATACTTTAAAGGCAATGCAAAAGATTTCAATACAGACATAGCCCTGAATACAAACAAGGGTAATGTAAAAGTAACAGGTGGTATGCATCCGCGTGCGCCTTACAGCGTAAAGGCTATTGTAGATCATCTTAACTTAGGCTATTTATTAAAGCAGGAACAAAATGTTGGCATTATCTCTCTCAACGCAAATGTAAGCGGCACCGGCACTGATATAAAAACAGCAAACCTGAAGTATGCGACGCGCGTTTTAGCTGCTCAAGTGAAAGGTTACAACTATCACGATATAGATTTGAACGGCACGCTGCGTAATGGTGTAGCTGTAGTGAATGGCGTAAGCAGCGATCCGAACATTGCTTTTAATCTTGATGCAACTGCTGACCTCAAACCAAAGAATCCTGCTGTTCAGCTGAACCTTTTACTCGATACCATTAACCTAAATGCTTTGCATCTGGTAACAGATACTTTGAGTATGCACGGTCATATTATTGCCGATGTTCCGGTGTTGAATATAGATTCTCTGAATGGCAATATTGCCATCACAGATTTTAATATCACCAATGGGTTAAAATCTTATACGGCTGATAGCATTGGTTTAGTGGCAACTGCTACTCCGCAACAGAAAGATATTAATCTAAATGTTGCCAACGTTATTAAGGCAAATATGACAGGGCAGTATAAGCTTACGGAAATAGCGCCGGCATTACAATCTGTCATCAACCAATATTATAACCTGCCCGGTTTTAAGCCGGTTAAATTTGCACCTCAAGACTGGCAGCTTAATGCCACTATTATACCGCAGGGTTTGCTTTTAGATTTTGTTCCTGCCCTTAAAGGCAGCGATTCTTTAACGCTGGCTACTACCTTCAACAGTGCGCAAAACGATTTAAATCTGGCATTGAAAGGCAAACAGATTATTATGGATTCGCTGCAAATAGATAGCCTGAATGTGTTGGCGAAAACGAATGCTGATAAGCTCGATCTCGGTGTAAGCTTCGAAAACTTTAATACAGGTTCTTTAAAACTTTATAAAACAAACCTCGACGCTTCTTTAGCGCATAACCAGCTTGATTTTAATTTAGGTTCTGCTGATGAGAAGGGCAAACTTCAATATGCTTTGGGAGGCTTGCTCAACCAGATCACCAATGGCTTGCAGATATCTATGAAAGATAGTCTGGTATTGGATTACAACCGTTGGGATGTAGCGCAGGGCAACTTCATCCGGTACGATTCTGTTGCAGGTATTTTGGTTAATAATTTTTCCATCAGTCAGAACGGACAATCTATCACTGTTAACAGTACTGAGCAAACGCCGAATGCACCCATCAAAGTAGATTTTAATAATTTCCAGATTGCGACTATTACCAAAATTGCACACCAGGATTCTATCCCGGTGGAAGGTTCTATTAATGGTAACGCAGTGGTGAGAGATGTGATGAAGGCGCCCATTTTTACCTCTGACCTGCAGGTCAATAATGCAATTTACAAACGTGATACAATTGGCAATCTTTCTTTAAAAGTGAATAATGAAGAAGCCAATGCTTACAATGCTGATATTGGTTTAAAGGGCAACAATACCGATGTTCAGATCACCGGTAAATATTACACCGGCGAAAGCCGTATGGATTTGCAGTTAGCACTTAATCGCCTGAATCTTGCTATCGTAAAACCTTTTGCTGCCGACCAGTTAACCGATATTGGTGGCGCATTGAAAGGTAAGGTAGCCATTAAAGGCACTGTAAGCAATCCAGATATTGATGGTTCGCTGAACTTCGACAGTGCTTTTGTAATTCCGGCTATAACCGGTGAGCGTTTAACATTGCCTAACGAAAAAATAGACATAGACGGACAAGGCATTCATTTCAATGAATTTACCCTGCACGATGCCAACAATGCGCGCGCAATTATTGATGGTGATATTTTGACTACTGATTTCAAAAACTATGGTTTTGAACTGAACCTGAGTACAGACAATTTTCAGGCTGTTAATAAAAAACAGGGAACCAAGGATTTGTTTTATGGAAAGATGAATATAGATGCCGATGTGGATGTTACCGGAACGATGACATCGCCCAGCATTAATGCCAATCTCCGTGTAAACAAACCTACCGATTTTACACTGGTTTTGCCCAGCAGCGATCCCGAAGTACAAAGCCGCGAAGGTGTGGTTGTGTTTGAAGATAAGGACCACCCTGAGCGCAATCAGGCTACTCCGGATATTACCGATACCATCAACACCAAGACAGATATGAAGGGGCTGGATGTGGTAGCGAATATCGAAACTGATAGCTCAGCCAAATTTACCGTTGTGATAGATGAAAGAAGCGGTGATGCTTTACAGATACAAGGCGCTGCTGACCTGGCTGCCGGTATTGATAAGAGTGGTAAAGTAAGTCTTACTGGTAATTATAAAGTATCACAGGGTGCTTATAATCTCTCGCTGTCATTTTTAAAAAGAAGGTTTGATATTAAACAAGGCAGTACCATCACCTGGACCGGCGACCCGACTTCGGCAGATGTTGATATCACAGCGACTTATGTAGCCAATACTGCACCGATAGATTTAATGCAATCAGATATAGCCAGTCGCTCGCAAGCCGAACAGACGACCTATAAAGAGAAGCTGCCTTTCAATGTCAATCTTCGTATGACAGGCGAGATGTTGAAGCCAACCATTTCATTCGACGTTACTTTACCAGACCCGGTACTCACGCGCTGGCCGGATGTAGACACAAAGCTTCAGCAGATACGTAGCGATGAAGCTGAATTAAACAAGCAGGCTTTCGCACTGTTATTATTAGGACGTTTTGTGCAGGAAGATCCGCTGGTTAGTTCGGGCGGTGGCTTCAATGCTGGTAATGCCGTCCGCACCAGTGCAGCAGGTCTTATTACGGATCAGTTAAATAAATTAGCGGGCAACCTGGTAAAAGGCGTGGATTTAAATTTTGATCTGCAATCCGATCAGGATTATTCTACCGGTACCTCGCAAAACAGCACCGACCTAAAAGTGGGTGTAAGCAAACGCTTGTTGAATGATAGAATAAAGGTAAATGTAGGTAGCTCATTTGCCGTTGAAAATCCGCAGGGGAGCAACAAAGCCTCTTCCAACATTGCAGGCGATGTTTCTATAGATTATCAGGTAACGAAAGACGGCAAATATTTACTACGCGCCTATCGTGAAAACAATTATGAAGGTGTCGCTGAAGGTCAGGTGGTAGAAACAGGTCTCAGCTTTATTTTAAATTACGATTACAACCGTTTGCGCGAACTATTTCACAACCATAAAGTAACAAAAGAAGTGCGCAAGGCGAACAAGGAAACCGACAAGCAGGTGGAAGAGCAGAAGAAATCACAGGAAGAAAAGGATGCGCAGCAAAAAGCAGCTGTTGATGCAAAAAAGTAAGCGAACAAGAATCAACATACACAATTAAAGGATTGAAGGGTATTTTCTGAATAGTTGAATACAATGCTAACAAGGTTTAAAACCCTGTCAGCATTTGAAAGGATAAGCTGCTTCAACGTTTAAGAAGAATTAACTGATAGCCTAATCAACAACAAGACAATAGTTACCTAAAAGAAAAGTGCAGCCATTAATGATAAAAGAAACCAAAAGCTGCAAACCAAATTTCTACAGAACATAATACATGAAGTACAGGCTTTTATATTTTGTTGGAATAATAACCGGGTTGCTGTTGGCATCGTGCGACAATACCAAGCACCTGGCGCCGGGGCAGAGTTTATACATTGGCTCAGATGTGAAGATAAAGGCAGATCCGAAAATCTCCAAAAGCCGCCGCAAGGCTTTAGAAAGCGATATGTCATCTCTCATTCGACCGAAGCCCAATTCAAAGATATTAGGTGTGAGATTGAAACTGAGTTTATATAATTCTGTAGATACACCAAAAGGTAAAGGCTTACGGTATTTTATTAAAAATAAATTGGGTGAGCCGCCGGTAATCGCCTCTTACAGCACGCTTGAAAAAGACCGGCAGGTGATGGAGAACCGGCTCGAAAACAGGGGTTGGTTTAAAGATACTGTAACGCTGGATACGATGGTAAAACATCGCAAATTTACCGGCACGTTTACAGCGTATGTGCACGACCAGTATACTATCGGTAATATCTTTTTCCCCAAAGACAGCTCAGTGCTGAGCCGCAACATCCGGGGACGGGATTCAACGCAGAAACGTGCCTTACGCCGCTCTTTGTTTAAGCCCGGCGCACCTTATGATTTGGATGTAGTGAAAGCAGAACGCGTGCGTATAGATACCCGTTTAAAACAGAAGGGCTTCTATTATTTCGGTCCTGATTATTTATATGCCAGCGTTGATTCTACGGTGGGCAACCACAAGGTGGACATAGATCTGCGCGTAAAAGATGAAACACCCGATGCGGCAAGGCGGCAATACCGTATCAACAATATCATCGTGTATGCCGATTACGCCCAGAACGCTGATACCAGCCTTGCCAATGCCAGAAAGTATAATGGTTATACAATTGTCGATCCCAATCATCGCTTTAACCCGCGCATGTTCGTGCGCAACCTTGTGTTTGATTCGGGCGATTTATATAACCGGGATGATCACAATTTATCGCTTAACCGCCTGACTACCCTTGGTGTATATCGCTTTGTAAAAGCGCGTTTCCTGCCTGACCCGAATTCTGATAGTTTGCTGAATGCCTATTATTATCTCACGCCCACCCAAAAGAAATCTTTGCGGGCGCAAATATCTGGGCTTACAAAAGACAATAACTCCAACGGAGGCGAACTCTCGGTAAGCTGGCGTCATCGCAGTTTATTAAAAGGGGCAGAACTGCTTACTGTAACGGCTTATGGCGGCATTGAAAAGCAGGTTTCTGGTGGTACGTCAAAAACAAATGTAGATACAAGACGGGTAGGGGTTCAGGCAGATTTGTATGTGCCCCGCATTGTTGCACCGTTCCGTTTTCGCACCAACAGTGCCTATGTTCCGCATACTAAATTTTCGCTGGGCTATGAGCTATTCAATCGTAGCACGCAGTATTTATTAACTACTTACCGTGGCAGCTATGGCTATGTATGGAAAGAAAATTTGTTGTCAGAACATCAGCTCAACTTAATTAATATCAGTTCAGTGCAACCTACCAATATTACAACCGACTTTCAGGATAGTCTAAAGCTACCCAAATTCATAACACTGAAACGCAGTATAGAAAAGCAGTTCATTATCGGCCCTTCTTACAATTATAATTACAACACGCTAAACCGTCCGAATAACAAGAAGAATAATATTTACTTCAATGGCAATTTTGAATGGTCGGCGCCTTTCATTACCGGCGGCGATACAACTTCGGGAAAAGAAAAACAATTGTTCGGAACGCCCGTCTCGCAATACATCAGAACCGAACTGGAATTCAGATATACATATAGATTAGGTGCTTTTAGTTCGTTTAATGCAAGACTACTGGGCGGCTACGGATATTCATACGGTAACAGCTATGCATTACCCTATATCAAATCTTTCTTTGCTGGTGGTACAAATGATATCAGGGCTTTCCGTTCCCGTACATTGGGGCCTGGATCATATTATGCCGGCAACCCGCGTGACAGCTTAGTAGGAGATCAGCCGGGCGATATAAAACTGGAAGCGAATGCAGAGTATCGTGCAAAGTTGTTCTCCATTGTTCGTGGTGCTTTATTTGTAGATGCCGGTAATGTATGGACAAGCCGGGAAGATCCTTCCAGACCAGGCACAAAATTCAGCAGCCAGTTTTCAAAAGAAATAGCTGTAGGCGTGGGTGCTGGTATTCGTGTTGATGCCTCTATTCTTGTGCTTCGTCTTGACTTGGGTATACCAGTGCGCAAACCTTACCTGCCCGAAGGTGAAAGATGGGTGTTTGACCAAATTGATTTTGGAAACAAAGATTGGCGCAGAGATAATCTTGTTTTCAATTTGGCTATCGGCTATCCGTTTTAATGATATTGCAATATGCATAATGTACACCCGGTATAAATGTGTTTCTTACATTTGCTCTCCCGATAGTTTGTAAAAAGTGAATCGAACGGAAGAATAACACGGAGAATTAATACATGAAAGCAGTCATTCCGGTAGCAGGAGCAGGTGCAAAGCTTCGTCCGCATACTTATACGCAACCCAAAGCTCTAATACCCATTGCGGGCAAAACCATCCTGAGTTTTATCATTGATCCTTTACATAAAGCAGGCATCTACGAGTTTGTTTTTATCGTGGGTTATCTCGGCGAAAAAATTGAAGAATATGTGAAGCAAACCTATCCGCATTTGTATTGCCATTTTGTGCATCAAAACGAGCGGCAGGGAACAGGACATGCCATAGAATTAGCCCATAATATTATTGACGGAGATGAGGTAATTGTAACGCTCGGCGATACCATTTGCGAGTACGATGTGAATGAAGTATTGCGCAGTCCTTACAATATGCTGGGTGTAAAAAAAGTAGATGATCCAAGGCGTTTTGGCGTAGCCGAAATTAATACGAATGATTTTATAGAGCATGTGGTAGAGAAGCCATCCATCCCCAAAAGCAACATGGCGTTGGTGGGTGTTTATAAAATTAAAGATTCTAAGCTTTTGTTTGATTGCCTGCAGCAACTGTTCACTCAGAATATAAAAACGTTGGGCGAGTATAATCTTACTGACGGACTGGAATGTATGATTAAGGCAGGCACTCAGTTTAAATCATTCCGTGTAAAAAGCTGGTATGATTGCGGCCGGAAAGAAACCCTGTTAGATACCAATGCGATTTTACTAAAAAAAGCCGGCAGCACCATTCACGAAACTGTCCAGAACGAAAATTCCATTATCATTCCGCCGGTAACCATTGGTGCAGGCTGCGTGCTGAAAAACTCTATTATCGGTCCCCATGTTTCTATCGGCCCGAACACAACAGTGCAATATTCCACAGTGCGCGAGAGCATCATTGGTTCTTATACCACGCTGTACGAAGTGGTCATTGATAATTCGTTAATTGGTAGCGATGCTTCAGTAAAAGGTTTAAGCCGGAGTTTGAATATCGGAGATAATACGGAGATTGATTTCGGATAAACCGGAATTGTCTTAAATAAAAAGGTGTATGGTTCAAATCCCATACACCTTTTTATTTACGCAATGTCGATAATGATTTTACACTTTTCCATTCTTAATTTCTTCCACCACACCAGGGTCAAGTAATGTTGAGGTATCACCTAAATTCTCCGTTTCGCCTTCGGCAATCTTGCGCAGAATACGCCGCATAATTTTGCCACTTCTTGTTTTCGGTAATCCTTTCACAAACTGTATCTTATCCGGCTTTGCAATTGGTCCGATGATGCGGCTCACTGTGGCAGCAATATCTTTTTTTGATAAATCAGTATTGCCGCCATGACCATCATAAATCACATAGGCATAAATCCCTTGTCCTTTTATTTCATGCGGATAGCCCACTACTGCACTTTCCACGACGCCTGCATGCATGTTGATGGCATTTTCCACTTCTGCCGTTCCAATACGGTGACCGCTTACGTTTAATACATCATCCACTCTGCCTGTTATGCGGTAATTGCCCTCTTCATCGCGCAGCGCACCATCACCGGTAAAATATAAATTCGGGTAAGTACTGAAGTAATTTTTCCGGCAACGCTCATGGTCGCCATATGTAGTGCGCAGGATAGAAGGCCAAGGCGCTTTGATGCACAAATTCCCGCTAACGCCATTGCCTTCAATTTCTTTCCCGTTTTCATCTACTAAAATAGGTTGCACACCCGGCAGAGGAAGTGTTGCGTAAGAAGGTTTAGCAAGCGTTATACCTGCAAGGTTAGAGATTAATATACCACCGGTTTCTGTTTGCCACCAGGTATCTACAATCGGGCATTTCTTCTTACCAATATGCTCATCATACCAATGCCAGGCTTCTTCATTAATGGGTTCGCCAACAGTGCCCAACACTTTTAAAGACGATAAGTCTTTTCCTTCCAAAGGTTGTAAGCCAAAGCCCATCAGGCTTCGGATAGCCGTAGGCGCCGTGTACAAAACATTTACCTTGAATTTGTCAACAATATCCCAAAACCTGCCTGCATTTGGCCAAGTGGGAATGCCTTCAAACATTAGCGACGTAGCACCTGCGCTTAATGGTCCATACAGAATGTAAGAATGCCCTGTTATCCAGCCAATATCTGCCGTGCAGAAATGCACATCGCCGGGTTGATATTGAAACACGTTTACAAATGAATAGTTTGTATAAACCATATACCCACCACACGTATGCACCACACCTTTTGGCTTGCCTGTGCTGCCCGAAGTATAGAGAATAAACAGCGGGTCTTCCGAGTCCATCTCTTCTGCTGAAAACGAAACCACGCCTTCCCGTTCTACCTGCGCTTCGGCATGTTCCATCTCATCTTCCCACCACACATCCCTGCCCTTTATCATCGAAACTGCGGTGCGCGTGCGGGTGTAAACAATCACCTTCTTTACTGTTTTGTTTCCTATCAGCGCATCATCAATCACACTTTTCAATGGTATCACTTTCTCGCCGCGAAATGCGCCATCGGCCGTTACAATAAACTCAGCCTGCGCATCTTCCAAACGGTCGGCAATGCTTTGTGCAGAGAAGCCGCCAAATACCACGCTGTGTATAGCTCCGATGCGTGCGCAGCCCAACACAGCATACGCCAATTCCGGCACCATGCCCATATAAATACAAACACGGTCACCCTTTTTCACGCCATTGTTTTTAAGCACTTGCGCAAACTGGCAAACCCGCTTATGAAGGCGATTATAAGTAACAATCCGAACCCTGTCTGATGGATCGTTTGGTTCCCAAATGATAGCAGGCTTATCGCCGAGCAGTTGTAAATGACGGTCAATGCAGTTCTCAGTAATATTAAGTTTGGCACCGGCAAACCATTCAATTTTTGGCTCCGCGAAGTTCCAGTTCAGGACGGTATCCCACTTCTTTCGCCACTGGAAATGCTGCGCCACATCTGCCCAAAACGCTTCGGGATTGTCAACACTTTCTTTATGGGCTTTTTGGTATTGTTTCAATGAAGTGATCTGGTAAGGATATGACATAGCAACCAATTTATTTTCAAAATAAAGCAATACACCAGAGGAAAAGAAGCGAAGTAAAAATGATTTTCTGATTGGTTAAGAAATTATCAGTTACTAAGCTTTCTGTCTGCACTCCATACATATACACTAACTGAGTCTGAAATTCCCTAAGTGATTGAGCAAAAGTCACCTTAGTCAATTCTTACCACAACCCTAAAATCGTTATTGCATCTTCAATTACACCTTCGCACCTTTACCTTTGAAGCTTACACCGCACAGCAGCATGTCATTACAGGTAAAGCATCTGGTAAAAATATATGGTGAACAAAAAGCCGTTAACGATGTTTCGTTTACTTTAAACAAGGGCGAGATTGTAGGTTTTTTAGGTCCGAATGGCGCAGGAAAAAGCACTACGATGAAGATGATTACCGGCTACCTGCAGCCCGACGGGGGTAGTGCAACGGTATGCAATATTAATGTTGCAGACGACCCGATTGTGGTAAAGAGAAAGATTGGTTATCTGCCCGAAGCCAACCCTTTGTATTACGACATGTATGTGCGCGAATACCTGCAGTTTATTGCCGGCGTTCACAAAGTGAAAAATATAAAGGAAGCGGTTAACCGTGTAATAGAACTGACCGGCTTAACCATTGAAAGCCGGAAAAAAACAGGTCAGTTATCCAAAGGCTACAAGCAGCGTGTTGGATTAGCCGCCGCGCTTATTCATCAGCCAGAAGTTTTAATTTTAGATGAACCAACCAGCGGGCTTGATCCAAACCAGATCATTGAAATCCGCAACGTTATAAAGGAGCAGGCAAAGAATAAAACGGTGTTGTTTTCTTCGCATATTCTTCAGGAAGTGCAGGCCATCTGCCACCGCGTTATCATTATTAATAAAGGCAAACTGGTGGCAGACGATACCATACAGAATTTAGGAAAGGCTAATGCTAAAAGCCTTGTTAGTGTTGCGTTTGATAAGCCTCTACCTCTTTCCATGTTGCAAAGTTTGCCATCTGTAATTCAGGTAAATAAAATCAATGATTCTTCTTTTCAACTACAAACCAACAATGATACTGAAACCAGAAGGCAATTATTGCAACTGGCATTGCAGCATCAGTTAAACATTGTTTCCCTGCAGTCGGAAGGAAATAATTTAGAAGAAGTGTTCAGGCAGTTAACTACATAAGCGATAAGGCATAAGTTGTTTACAAATTAGTATCAATAAACAGTTAATATTCCTCTTTCCTATTTGCAGATTCCGGCTGATAGCCGACTGCTAAAACAAAATATATGCTTCAGAAAACCACATTATTTTTCCTCAAAAATCTTAAGAAGAACAACATCAAAGAATGGTTTGATGCCAACCGCAAAAGCTATGATGCGGCAAAGGCAGACTTTATCCAACTGGTGGATGAAATACTAAAAACTCAGAGCAAAGCTGATGAAGACATTGCTGCTGTAACAGCAAAAGAAAGTGTATTCCGCATCAACCGCGATATCCGTTTCAGTAAAGACAAGACACCCTATAAAAGCCACTTGGCAGCAGGTTTTGCACGGGGCGGAAAAAAGAGCATCTATGCCGGGTATTATCTTCATATCGAGCCGGGAAACAATAGCTTGGTGGGTGGCGGTGTGTGGACGCCAGAACCTGATGTACTAAAGAAAGTGAGACAGGAAATTGATTATTCCTTTGATGCGCTTTCCGGCATTATCCACAGCAAAGCGTTCCTTAAAGTGTATGGCGATTTATATAAAGACAAAGAAGTAACGCTGAGCCGTCCACCCAAAGGATATGATGATAGTAATAAAGCCATTGAATACCTGAAGCTAAAAAGCTTTGTTGCCATGAAGCCTCTGAAAGATAATGAGCTAACGGATAAGAATGCTGTAAAAACGATTACCGAAGCCTTATCTGCACTGCAACCTTTACTCCGTTTTTTGAATGCTGCCATCGAAGGTTAACAGTCACTCTTTCATTTCTCTTTTATCTTCGCGCCGCTATGACTCAGTTTGCGCACGATAAGATTGTTCCTTACAAAGAAAGCCCGATGGGCAAAAAGCAGCAGGTAGCGAAAATGTTCGACAATATTGCTTTCCGCTACGATTTTCTGAACCGTTTTCTCACAGCAGGTGTAGATGTTCGCTGGCGAAAAAAAGCTATCCTTCAGCTAAAAAAATTACAGCCTCAAACTATACTGGATGTTGCCACCGGCACGGGTGATGTTGCCCTCTTAGCTTACCGGCTGCTGCATCCGAAACAGATTACTGGTATTGATATTTCAGATGGAATGCTGGCACTGGGAAGAGAAAAAATAAAGAAAGCCGGTTTTGATAACGCGATACAATTAGTGAATGCCGACAGCGAGACCATTCCATTTGAAAATAACAGCTTCGATGCTATTACAGTGGCTTTTGGCGTCAGGAATTTTGAACAACTGGAAAATGGTTTATCGGAAATGTTGCGCGTACTAAAACCCGGCGGAAAGCTTGTGGTGCTTGAATTTTCGCAACCAAAAAACAAGCTGTTTAAGGTCGCATGCGATATTTATAACAACATTATTGTGCCTGGTGCGGGTAGGTTATTTGCCAAAAACAAAGAAGCTTATAGCTATCTGAATCATTCTGCAAAAGCTTTTCCGGAACGCGAACAATTCGCTGCCATTCTTACCCATATCGGTTATCAGGATGTTTACTTTAAGCCATTGAGTTTAGGTATTTGCTCTGTGTATTGTGGCAGCAAAAAATAAGTTGCTTTTAGGTTTGAAGTTGATCTTAAAAGATGAGTAATCTTCTTTAAAGCTACATTTTGCAAGTTTAAAGAGAGTGCGCACATATTAGTCATACACAATCACCCGTTCTATCTCTCGTTTCTGCTGCGCAAAATAAACCCGACCAAAAACCGTTAATACGGAGGCGGATGGCATTCCGTTTACTACTATTAAATCAATGTTTTGTTTCATAACGAAGGAATTACAAAAAGAAGAAAATCATACCGCATAGCCTTAAGGCAGTTGGCAGCTTTTGTTATAGTCATTCTATTCGCCTTGCAGGCAACCGCCCAAAAAGAAATCTACCGGGAAGACCGCGATGTTGTACCGTATTATTTTGGTTTGTCATTGGGTTACAACAATTCTTACCTGCATCCTGAAAAGCATCCTTTATTTCTGCAAAACGATAGCGTATTAAGTGTAGAACCAGGTGCAAGCGGCGGTATTGTTTTGGGCTTGCTGGCTACTGCAAGAGTTACCAAACGCTTCGAGCTTCGCTTTCATCCGGCGTTGATTTTAGGCGGTTCAAAATATCTTACTTACCAGATAAAATATCCAACTCCATTAGAGCCGGCCGAGCAGAAAAAAACAATCCCTTCTACCATTGTTTCGTTTCCATTTCAGGTAAAGTTCAATTCCGACCGCATCCAAAATTTTCGCGTGTATATGCTGGGTGGAATAAAGTATGATATAGATGTTGCCAGCAATGCCGGCGCACTAAATGCAGAAAACTTGGTGAAGCTGAAGAAAAGTTATATCGGCTACGAAGCCGGCATTGGTTTCAACTTTTATTTCCCGGTAGTAACAGTAGCGCCGGAAATTAAAATCACTAACGGTTTAACCAATGTCCACAGCCGCGATGCGAGCCTGAAGTATTCTAATGTGTTGGATCAGCTTCAGTCCCGTATGCTTACTTTTTCGCTTATTTTCGAGAGATAAATTTTTGAAACTCCTTCTGGATGTAACTAAAAAAGCTACCATTATTAATGGTAGCTTTTTTAGTTAACTCAATTAAAATTTGCTATTGACAGTTACTTGCCAGATTTTGATAGGTACCTGTTTTTGCACTCTTGCTCATTACACTTCGCAGGAAGCAATCTACGTTCGGTGCAAAAAATTCCGGGTCCTGGTATTCATCCGGACCATGACCTTCGCCTTCTGCAATGTGCAACACAGCCGGCACGCCGTAAGAAGTAAGTAAATTATAAAGTGTTTGTGAACCGGAGAGAACAGGATAGTTAGGACAATAAGCGAAATGATTAACAGTAAAAGGCACCGTTGAATCTTGCGAACCATGGAAAGCTACCATCGGAACTGCATTATTAGGTGTAATAAGGGATGTTTCAACAATAGCTCCCCACATATTGATATTGCCTTTAACGGTATAGGTATCCTTTAAGGCATTGTCCGCTGTTTTCAACTCACCCAAATCAGTTACAATTCCTTTATAATAATCATTGGCAAACTCAGGTGTTACGTAAATAGTGTTTACGGCTGTAACCGCACCTGCACTGGAACCACCTGCAAAAATCCACGAAGTATCAATAAAATACTTATCAGCATTGTGTACTAAGAAACGCAGGGCGGCATTATAATCCTGTAAAGAACGGTACACTGCCTTTTGCAACGAAACCGTATCACCCTCACAGGCTGCAGGACTTGGCGCATTGCCATAATCCCAACCCAATCTGTATTCTATTGAAACGGCTATATAACCTTTCTCTGCAATAGCCGAGCATATATCTGCCAAACCACTTTTATCGCCTTCTAAAAAGCTGCCGCCATGTGCCATTACTACCAATGGGTAAGTGCGGCTTGCTGAAGCATTTTTAGGGGAATAAATATCTAACAGCATTTTCTGATTTTCGCCCAAATAATTGGTGTTCTGTCCATATTGAACATCCAATGTTGAATTCACATTATAGACAGGCGTGCTAGGTCGTCCGGTTCGTGTGTTGGTGTCTTTTGAGCAACCGGCTATGCAGAGACCTAAAAGGCTAGCATACATTATATATTTTGCAGTCATAGCGAAAGAGACTTTATTTAAATGGATAAGTTTAATGTTATTCTTTGAAAAATTATGCCAAGTGTCTGGATGATAAGATGCTATTGCAATAAATAATGCTGTTTGAGAAAAGTAGATTTCGTATAATTATAATTACTTCTGTAACGGCATATAAAAGAAGCAACTTTCAATTTTCTTTACGCATAGATGTAACCCTTTCTTATTTTTATTTCTCTATGAACATAATAAGGTTGCTGACAGCGCTCTTTTTACTATGTGTTGCTTCATCTCTTTCCGCACAACAGTTTGGCGGAACTCCATCCAACCTTCACTGGAAGCAGATAAAAACCGATACTGCGCGCATTATTTACCCGGAAGGAGAAGATTCGCTGGCGCAACGCGTAGCAGCTTTGGTGCATTACCAGCAACGCACTTTCAGCCCGACATTGGGCAACAGTGTCCATCGCATTAATATTGTGCTTCGCAATGAGCTGACTTATTTTAACGGCTATGTTGGCCTGGGTCCGTTTCGTAGCGAGTATTATCTTACGCCGCAGCAGGATGCTTTTGAATTAGGCGCGCAAAGTGTGACCGACCTGCTTTCCATACATGAGTATCGGCACGTAGAGCAATACAACAACTTTCGCAAGGGCTTATCTAAAATAGCTTACAATCTTTTTGGCGAAAACGGTCAGGCGCTGGCAAATGATGCCGCCATCCCCAACTGGTTTTTTGAAGGCGATGCTGTATATAATGAAACTCTTTTATCGCAACAGGGCAGGGGGCGATTGCCTAACTTTTTTAACGGCTATAAAGCTTTGTATTATGATAGCAAACACTATAGCTATCAGAAGCTGCGCAATGGTTCTTACAAAGATTACGTTCCCAATCACTATCCTTTGGGCTATATACTGGTGGCGTATGGCAGGGAAAAATACGGCGATGAGTTCTGGCGCAAAGTAACAGATCGGGCTGCGCGCTTTAAACCACTCATTTATCCGTTGCAGGGCAGCTTGAAAGCTGCGTCCGGTGTGCCTTTCAAACAATTTGTTAGTGATGCCTTTTTATTTTACCAACATCAGTGGTCAACAGAGAAGAAAGACAGTGTTGACTGGGTAACGCCAACAGTAAAAAAGAATGTTGTGTATTACCGGTATCCCTATAAAGAAAGCAACAATAGCTTAATTGTTTTAAAAGAGAGCTACAAAACATTGCCACGTTTTTATCGCATCAGCAGCGATGGCAAAGAAGAATCCATTGCGCTGCAGGGTATTACCAACGACGATTATTTTTCCTATAGCAATGGACGGATTGCCTATGCAGCCTATCAGCCAAATGCAAGATGGGCGTATCGGGAATATAGCGTTATTAAAATATTAGACATAGTCTCCAAACAGGAGCGGAGAATTACAAACAGAAGCCGTTATTTTTCGCCTGATATTTCGCATGATGGCAAACAGGTGGCGGCAGTTTCAATATCGCCACAGCAACATTCTACAGTAAATGTGATGGACGTAAATGGTAATGTCAAATCGAAGCTTACCAATGCTGAAGATGAAGTTTATTCTTATCCTAAATTCTCGGCTGATGACAAGCAACTTTATTTTTTCGTGCGGGGAACAGATGGAAAAATGAGCCTGCAGCAGTGGAATCCTTCAACAGCTCAGATTGAAGTATTGCTGCCTTTTGCCAACCGTATTCTTGGCTTTCCACAGGCACAGGGAGATACGCTTATTTATAGTTGCTCCGATAAGGGCAACGATGAGATTTGGGCTTACGTGGCTTCACAAAAAAAACATTATCGGCTGGCCTCTTACCAAACGGGTTTGTACGGTGTAGTTGCCACCGGCAACGAAATCATTGCTTCGACAGCTACTGCTTCCGGGTATCGCCTGGGCAGGTTTATGCCCCGCTGGCAGCCGGTTGATGTAAAGGGAGATACACTAACAGGTCTATATGTAAAAGCGCCGTTTGGCACACCTGCTAATGCAACGCTGGCGCGCGTTTCCACTTCATCATATCCGGCAAGTTCTTATCCGCGGCTTAGTCATCCATTTAATTTTCATAGTATTCAACCTGATTATTCCAACCCGATTTTTTCGCTTACACTTTATGGAGAAAATATCCTGAATACGATTCAAAATCAGGTGTATTATAACTATAATCAAAACGAAGGATATAGCGAAGTCGGCTATACGCTTACGTATGGTGCATCGTACATTCAGCCATTTATTGATGTATCCGAAATTTTCGGACGAAGGATTTTCGACAACGAAAGGAACGCTTACAATTATAACGAGCTGAACGGTATTGCAGGTTTACAATTACCATTAAACTTATCGGGCGGGAAATCCTATCGCTATCTTACGCCATCTGTTGCATATGGTTTTGATAATGCGCAGTTCACAGGCGCTTCTAAAACGGTGGCAGATAATTTTACCAATGGGTATTTACAAGCACGGCTTTCTTACACAGGCCAATACAGCAGCGCAGTACAACACATTTACCCGCATTGGGCGCAAAGTCTGCTGCTTCAATACCGGAGCCTTATCGGTTCCAATGGAGCTGATCAATTTTTGATTCGGGGTTCTTTTTATCTGCCGGGTTTATCTGCTTCGCACAGCGTTGTATTGGAAGGTGCGTATGAAACGCAAACTTACCAGTCGTCTAACAACCTGTTCAACTATTCGCTCAGCGATAACTTTCCGTATGCAAGAGGCTATTCTTCCTACAATTATCCTACTATGTACAAAGCAGGCATTAACTACCATTTTTCATTGGCTTATCCCGATTTCGGCATTGCCAATATTGTTTATTTCAGAAGGCTTCGTGCTAATCTTTTTTTCGATTATAATAGAATACAGGGAACTTTTACAAATGAGTTCCGGCAATACGATTTAAAATCAATTGGTACAGAAATTTACTTAGATACAAAATGGTGGAATCAACAGAATATCACGATAGGATTGCGTTACAGCCGTTTGTTAGATTACAAAACCACAGGCGATCAGCCAAACCACTGGACACTGATTCTGCCAAGTAGCATCTTTAATAATTAATAAGGAACTGGAATACAACAGTTATAAAAAAGCGATTGTCTGTCTGAAATAATATACTCCTGCAACGAAAATTCGCTCAAGGGTTCTTTCTAATGCTAAGTGTATTAGAGATTAATGTCTTGATGGAAATAATTGTTTCGCCTTCATTCTATCTGTCTCCTTCTGCTTGCCTTGCATCTCCTTTATTCGTAAGTATCTTTTCAACATGAAAAACAAAACATTCTTTTACTATGATTCTAACAAAATACAAAAGGTTCCAAGTTCAATTGAACTTGGAACCTTTTGTATTCATCATCAAACGCTGCAGTTTAATTCAGCGGTTTGGTAAAGCCTATTTTCAATCCATAATCCAGTAGGTGCTCGCGGATAGGGTAAGCATTGGAGTACGTAGAAAAATGCTGGAACCGGAACTGCGGACCCAACTGCCAGCGGAATGTTCCCAACTGGTAACTAACATAAGTTTCGAGGTTGGAATTCAGGTTCCAGTTGCGCATAATAGAAGCGCCATCCGTATAATTCTTATAGTCAGTAGTAAGCGCGAAAGGTTCTTTATCAAAAGTATAAGTAGGCTGCAGTGAAACGGCTGCATTGAATGTGAGCCTGCCATTGCCGAAAGCCGCAATGCGCCAGTCAATGCCAATGGGGGCGGCTATTTCGTAGTAGCGGTTGTTCAGCACTACAGACTCGCTAACAATGCCGTCATCGGCAGAAGTAAGATAAGAGTTGTCAGCTACAGCCTGTTCATCGGGATGGGTGCTGTTGGCAATAGTGCCCGCACTAACATCGGCCGAAGGTTTTACCAAAGGCAGTGTATACGCTTTAATGCCATACTGCCTTACATTAAACTGCAGACCTCCTTTTACTGTTAGTGTATTAGTAAGTTTATAGCCTAAAGCAAATCCTGTTTCGGCACCCATGCCCGGGCGGTGCTCTACCACGCGGTTAATGTCAATATGATAATTATTGGTGCGGGGCAAAGCCGTAAACGACTGCGCCCTTCTGCCTTGTGCATCGTTCAGGCTGCGGTAGGAGAGAGAAGGCGTAACGTAAAACTGGAAACTGAATTTAGAGAGTTTTCTGCGGATAATGTCTTTCGTGCTCAGCAGAGGATAGTTTCTCCATATATCGTTATAAGTTGAAGCGGTTGCGTCAGATGGTTTCTTTAATTCGGAAGGGTCAATTAAACCTATTGTGCTGAAGTGTATGGAAGCCGACCTAGAAGAAGCGTAGGTTGTGGTCGCTTCATCTATTCTATCTTGCTCGGCGGCCAAATCGGTTGCGGCAGGCGCAGATTCTTGCTCGACAACTATTTTATCGTTTGTTGCTGCAGAGGTACCCAGTGCGGTTTCGTTATCGTTAGCCGGTTTATTTTGTATACTGAGCAAAGATTCATGCGAGAGTACAGGTGGCTGAAGCGTACTTTCCTTTTCATTCCGTGCAATGATAAAATCGCTCACCGACTGCATGGTTTGCTGAGTGATCTTATCGGTATAAGCATATTGTACCGGTGCAGAAGCAGCTGCATTCCGGCTGTTTTCATCATCCGTTTTGCTAATTGTTGTTTCTTCTCTTTGCGGCGGATAAACAATGGTGTTTTTATGAAGCCTTTCTTCCGGTTTCACCATTAGGGTGCAAAAGGCGAGTGCAGAAATAATGAAGATAGATATGTAAGTGAGCGCCGGCCATCTGCCTTCACCATGTATTTCTTTTTGTATGTTCCGCCATATCTGGTCCGCAGGATACATCCGATGATTACTCACCTGTTTCTGCAGGAAATCTTCAAATTCATTATAGTGTAAAGGATCTCTCATTGCAATTAATTTGTAGCAGTCAGTGAAGCCAGCCAGCCGGCTTCGTCGTTGGTTTTCTCAAGAATCTTTTTCTTAATCAGCAAAGTCTCCAGCATATTGCGGGAGCGTGTATATTGGCTTCGGCTGGTGCTTTCTTCTATATCGAGCATAGTGGCAATTTCGCGGTGGCTGTAACCTTCTATGGCATACAAGTTCAATACCGTTCTGTAGCCCACCGGAAGCAGCCTGATGCATTCAATTACCTGTTTTGCCTGCATAATGGAAGGGATGGTTTCCTCTTTTACCTGCACGGTGCTGGCATAAGCGATATCTACATTTTCATTGAACTTTTTGTATTTCTTCAAAAAGTTAATGCAGGTATGAACAATAATGCGACGTACCCAGCCTTCAAATGTGCCCTTGTTTTCAAAGGTGTGAATCTGGGTGAAGATCTTTATAAACCCCTCCTGCAGCATGTCTTCTGCATCTTCGCGGCTTTGCGCAAAGCGATAGCATACCGACAGCATTCTCGGGCTGAACCGGTTGTAAAGCTCGCGCTGTGCAGCCGGGTCATTGTGCAGGCATCCTGAAATCAACACTTCATAACTCATGCGTAGGTTGTATTTACCCTATAAAAATAAGACAAGTTTGAAGATACAGTGCTGCTTTTGTTAAAAATAAATTTTACGGTTTCATTTCTTCATAATGGTAGCCAGACTGATGTTGATCAATCACTTTCTTCATTTCATAGATTTTCCGGAGAATAAAGTTGTGTTCAGATAAAGGAATAAAATGCGGCTTGCCTTTAAAAAAATGAACGTAGAGATAAGGTGCATTAATAAGATGTGTTCTTGCAAATGAGGCATTGGCAGTGTCAATCAGTTCATCTTTTTCTCCCTGCATATACATCACGGGCACGCGTATGTTTTTCCAGAGAGGAAGCATTTTTGTAAGTTCATCTTTATGCGAAATCTTCTCTTTGTTTGAGCTTTGAAACATACGGGGTATAAATGGATTGATAAGTGGAATTTCAACCAGAGGTGTAAACCAGTAGGTATGCTCTAAGCCTGGTCCCAATGAAGGTCCCGTTAATATAAGCCCATCGCTAAGTTGCGGATAATCCATAGCAAAACGGCAAGCAACAGAAGTACCGTAAGAACCGGCAACAATCAGTAAAGGTCGTTTCACTTTATTCAGGCTATCAAGCATATCTTTAATGATGGCAGCTTGTTGTTGTATCGAAATCATCGGCTTGCCAAAACCTGAATTGCCATAGCCGGGACGGTCAATGGCATAAATATGAAAGTGATGCACAAAGGCAGTGTCAATGTAGTAATCTTTGTAAATGCTTAATGAACTGGGTGAGCCATGTATGAATAAAACGGTTGGAAGGCTGTCGTTGCCAATGGAAACATAACGGATATTTCTACCGTGAGAAGCGAAATATTTTATTTCACCATTTACGCCATGAGAAGAAAATAAATTGAGCAACTCATCATCACTCATCCTGAACTGCACTAATGCATCAAGCAAAAAACAACCGATATTAAAAAGTGCCACGATACTTACAATCCATTTGACCAGGCGCTTTATCCAAATGCTCATAACTATACATATTACCTGCACAAAAAAAAGCCCATAAAACAAATCTTGTTTCTATGGGCTTTAATCATCGTATTAAACGTTATCCATTCGTTGAATCTTCCAGATTATCCCTGTTATCTCCGCCTAAACTATAGGTGTTATTTTCCTCATCTTCTTCACCAATGTCTTCGTTGGCATCATCGTTCATTACAATGGTTGTGTCTATATCTCTGCCCGAAACATCGGTAGCACCACCCGCTTCATTTAAAGGCTCACCTTCATCATCATAAGCATCCAGCGCGGCGTGTCGAAGATTGATATTGTCCTCGCTTGGCACATCCATTTCGGTGCGGCTTAAGGTGTCTTTTTCCTGCTGCGAAACGGTGGAATCCGCATCAGCAGGCATTAATGCATCATCTTCGGTATCTACGTCTTCCGCCCATATTTCATCGCCTTCTTCATCAGCACTCGATATTGTCGTATCTGCCATTTCTCCCAGACCGGCAACCACAATGTTTTCCTGTCCCGGTATATCGCTCACATCCGGCATGTCTATCGTTGAATTTTCCGGCTTTAATCGCTCTTCATCGCGTGGTGAATCGTGCAGGTCATCACTAAACTTGCTGTTGGGTGCGGTATTGTTTTGTTGTTTATTATTTTTCATAATAGAATCAATTGAGAAAAATCATGCCGACATATTGTGCCGCAGTTCCGGCTCACGGTTGCGCAATGTATTTAAAAAGACAATCAGGAGCAGCAGTCCCAGCGCCAGTTCTGTTGCTATCACAATAGTGTGTGAAGCCATATCGCCAGCCGCTTTCCGCTTTTCAATAATGCCATAAAAAGCCCACCCAATAGCTAATGCAAGGAACTTGTTGTTACGGGTAAATACATAAAAAATCCCGATCAGCAAAGCTGCTATCAGCATGAAAATAACCCATACCTGTGGCAGGAAAAAAGAAAGCTTTACACCTTTCTCAACCAGCCATGCAGTGACGTTGGCTATTGTTGCCACGCATACCCAGCCAAGATAAATACTGAAAGGAATATCCAGCCATATTTTAGAAGCCAGCGGAAACCAGGCAATGGCTAAACTTAACCGGTCGTGTATAAGGATGAGCAGCCATAAAAGAGTCGCCATAATTATTACACTAAGCGTGGTTTGCTCGTAATGCCAGGCAAAGAGCCAGCCTGCATTGCAAAGGCAAACACACGTGAACAATGGGGCGATTGTTAGAATGCGTCCTTTATCCTTATGATGACTTGCAAACAATACATACAATTGGTAGATAATAAAGCCAAACAGCAGCATATAAATCACACCCCAGATGGAAAACGTAGTGCCGGAAGGCGTAAATAAATTAGGATATTGCTCGCTTAGCTGCATTTGTGTTTTGCCGTTGAGCGGTAAAAAAATGGACAGGCAGTTGGCAACAACTGTGATGATAAAAGCAATGATATTGACAATTGCAGTTGTCTTTTGTACAGCAGGAGATTTCATAAAAATGAGCGTATATAAAACGTAAAAATGATAAGTACGTTTGTATTAATGGAGTAGAATAGTATGCTATGCAATATACTTCTTTATAGTAGTATAATTTACCAGCCACAACACGAACAGTATTAAAACGGCTGCCGCAACAGTAAATGGAGAAGGGTAGAACCCGATGAAAATACTTTGCGAAGCCAGCGCTTTTTGCAGCAACCATTGAAGGGCAGCAATAACAATAAGCACCACCGCAACAATCACCATATTCATCGGAAAGAACTGCTTCATGAGAAACTGCGACAATTGTTTTGGAGCCGCGCCCAACGTAATCAGTAAAGCTATATCTTCTTTACTGGAAGCGATGGTGAGCTGGATGAATAAAGTAAAAATGAGCAAGGCAAACAACAACATCAATGCGCCCGTTATCCAGGATATATTCACCACTACATCTACAATTTGGCGGTACTTGCTGAAGCGGGTTTTATCGGCATCTGTTTTTAAATTGTGCTGCTCCAAATAGGCAACCAATTGCGGGTCGCCGGCATCCCTGGTTCTGATCACCACTCTTGATGGTTTGGCATCGGCATTGGTTCCAAACTTTACATTCGCCCAATCCATAAACGCCTGTGGTACTAATACCGAAGAGATGCGGTCGCTAAAGCCCACCACCTTCGCATAATAACGCATTACGCCCTGCGGCCCGGAAATATTGATTTGTATAGGAAGACTCATTACCAACGACTGTGATAATTGCGGCAAGCCCTGCGAAGCAGCAAAGCCGAAGTTGTACATATCTAAAAAAGCGTTGGGCACCACCATTGGGATAAATTGCGAGTTCTCACCCCAGTTCCAGGCTTCAGTGTTCACATCAATGAACTCATTGGGCACACTTTCAAAAAACATTTCGGTATAAAAAGGCAAGTTGTTGCCGCCACTGGCAGAAACTTTGAAGCGGCTGGGTGTGAGCACACCGACTGCCTGCGTAAAGGGTTGCTTTTTCAGGTCTTCAATCTCTGCTCCGCTTAAAGTTGCACCTTCCATGCTTTTGCCCGTAACCGGTTTATTAATCACTAAAAAATTAGCAACGCTATCCTGGTTGGTTTTGCTGTGCAATAAGTCATTATAGTTTGCCTGCAACTGCACGGCAGACAGGATCAAAATCATGGCGACCGAAAGCCCAACCACCGCCATAATAAAGCGTGTTCTGCCGCTTCCGGCTTTAATTAATTTTTGAAGTAAATGATTCAGCATTCTTTATTCCTGTTCAATTTTTCAGACAAGTATTAAAATTATAACTGTAATTTTTTTGTATAAGCAAAATGAGTGTCTTCATCTAAGTCAGTCAATAAAAAGCCTGCCCCTCTTTTGCTGCATTCTTCTTCTATCAAAGCAGCTGCTTTCGCGGTATTGTCGTTGTCTAAGTGGCTGAACGGTTCATCCATCAACAGCCAGGAAAATGGCTGCATCAAAGCACGGATAATGGCAATGCGTTGCTGCTCTCCATAGCTGCAGATACCGGCTTTCTGCTCCAGTATATGTGTGATGCCGAGGCGTTCGCTCATCTCATCAATTTTGCTCGCTTCATAAAGCGGTTGCGTGAGCACGCGTTTCAATTCTATATTTTCTCTTGCCGTCAGTTGCGAAAACAGCCGAAGATCCTGAAAGATAATGCTGATGCCGGTTTGCCGAAGTTGCGCCAGCGAGTTGCCATCCAGTCCTCGCAAATCCGAATCATTCCAAACTATTTTTCCTTCATAGTCGTTTCGAAGCCTGTACAATGTATGTATCAGGGTCGTTTTCCCAGTGCCGCTTGGTGCTTTTATTTTTATCCATTCGCCTTGCGCAAATACCACAGACGTGTTCCATACATCGGAAGTCCGCTGGAGGAATTTTTCTTTCAGCGGGATAGGAATCAATCCTTGCATTGCTATCTGCATACGCTTGCAAAGTAGCGCATTTGCCACCAACGTTTGTTCATAAATTGATAATAAAAGCGAACGGCTCCGGTGCCAGTTGCCTTCGTTTTGCAACTTTTCCTTTTTATTTTCATGGCTAACTTGGAATAGTATTTGGGCGCATCACTCAACTTTTTATTATGGATATCAAACTTCAAAACCAGGTGGCTATTGTTACAGGCAGCAGCAGTGGCATTGGTACCGGCATTGCCAAAGCGTTAGGCGAAGCGGGCGCTTCGGTGGTAGTAAATTATACCCACGATTCTTCTAAAGATGAAGCGGAAGAAGTAAAAGCCGAGATAGAAAGCAAGGGCAGCAAAGCCATCATCATTAAGGCAGATGTAAGCAAGGAAGAAGACGTGCAAATGCTGTTTGCCCAAACCATTCAGCAATTTGGAACAGTGGATATTCTGGTGGCAAACTCAGGTATTCAGAAGGATGCTAGGTTTCATGAAATGACGCTTGACCAGTGGAATGCGGTGATTGGTGTTAACCTTACCGGGCAATTCCTTTGCGCCCGCGAAGCCATTAAAGAGTTTCTGCGTCGGGGTGTGGATACCAGCCGTTCGGTGGCTGCCGGCAAAATCATTCATATGAGCAGCGTGCACGAAGTAATTCCGTGGGCAGGTCATGCCAACTACGCAGCTTCTAAAGGCGGTGTTATGTTGCTGATGAAAAGTATTGCCCAGGAATATGCAGCGCAAAAAATACGCATCAACAGCATTTGTCCAGGTGCCATAAAAACACCTATTAATAAAGCCGCTTGGGATACGGACAAAGCATTAAATGATTTGATGACGCTTATTCCCTACAAACGCATCGGCACGCCGGAAGATGTAGGCAAACTGGCGGTGTGGCTTGCCAGCGATGCGAGTGATTACATCACCGGCGCTTCTCTCTTCATTGATGGCGGTATGACGCTTTATCCGGGCTTTGAGGATAATGGATAAAACCTGTTTTATTGCATTCAAATAAATACTTGGTTGCAATAAATGTTGGTGCAGTTTATGAAGCAGTGAACAACGAAAAACACCGGCATGACTTTTAATCTTGAGCTAACTGCAAAAATCCTTTTTGCTTTCTATTCCCTTGCGCTTCTGTTCCTGTTTTGTTATGGTTTTATACAGCTTCACCTCGTATATCAATACCTGCGTAACAGAAAAAATCCGCAGCCCCGCAAGGCGCTTCTCCGTCTGCAATCTTACCCTTTTGTAACAGTGCAATTGCCTATGTATAATGAAAGCCTCGTGGCAGAACGGTTGATTGATGCTGTAGCCTTATTCGATTATCCAAAGGACAGATGGGAGATACAGATTCTTGACGACTCCACCGACGAAACAACGGCACTTATAGCCGGCAAAGTGCAACAATATGCAGCGCAGGGGTTAGCCATTCAACACATCCGCCGCGCCAACCGGGCAGGCTACAAAGCAGGCGCTTTGCAAAACGGACTGGAAAGTGCTAAGGGTGAGTTTATCGCCATCTTCGATGCAGACTTTATTCCGCCGGCCGACTTCCTGCAATGCACACTTCCTCATTTTGCAAACAAAAAAACAGGGTTGGTACAAACGCGCTGGACACACTTAAATAAGCATCATTCCCTGCTTACTCACTTTCAGGCTTTCCTGCTCGATGCTCACTTTTCGGTTGAGCAAAAAGGCAGAAATAAAGCCGGTTATTTTATGAACTTCTCCGGCACAGGCGGCGTTTGGAGAAAAGAATGCATGCTCGATGCTGGTGGCTGGCACGCCGATACGCTTACCGAAGATTTCGATTTGAGTTATCGCGCGCAGCTAAAAGGCTGGCAGTTTACTTACCTGGAAGAGGTAACTGTGCCTGCCGAATTGCCACCTGTGATGAGTGCAATGAAAGCGCAGCAATTCCGCTGGATAAAGGGCAATGCAGAAACAGCCCGCAAGCATGTAGGAACAATATTAAAATCGGAGCTTTCGCTCTCGGTAAAAGTGCATGCCTTCTTCCATTTGATGGTTGGCTTTGTATTTATCAGCGCTTTTACGGCTTCATTTTTAAGCGTTCCTTTGTTAATGCTAAAGCCGCAGGTGCCGCAACTGGCTCCTCTTTTCCGTTATGCTTCTTTCTCACTCATTTCCCTGTTTTGCTTAGGTGTTTTTCATTACATCGCTACGGTCTCTACCGGCTTTACGGGCAACGGCGCAAAGCGTTATTTCTTCACCACTTTTCCGTTGTATCTGTCTTTTAGTATGGGCATGGCATTCAGCAATGCGGTGGCGGTGGCAGAAGGATGGCTGGGTATCAAATCAGCGTTTATAAGAACGCCTAAGTTTAACGCATCCGACAAAGGTCATCAATCGTCGCTGGCATCTTCTTTCCGACTTACACCTTTGCTGCTGACAGAGATGTTTTTAATGATTTACTTCCTTGCAGGAGCTGCGCTGGCCTTTCATTACAACGACTTCAGCATGATGCCTTACCACCTGATGCTGGCGCTTGGTTTTGGGATGATTGTATGGTTTTCATTTGCCGAAACGCTGCCATTCATTCCTACAGTAAAAAAAGATACACCGTTTGCTTTGTATAAGGGCGTGCAGGCATAAATGAGAAGAAAAATTTTTATCGCTTTGCAACGCTGGCAGAGGTTACAGGCTTATGTCCAAATGGTGAGACTGCCGAATCGTTTGAACTGGAATGATACACTACCACGCCACTGCAATCTTAAAATTCACCAGCCGCGGCGTTAAACGGTTGGGCAGGGCAAAAGTGTTGTTCTGATAATCTTTTATAAGAAGATAACTAATTGTGTTAGGCCGGTCAATCAGGTTAAACACTTCCAAACTTGCCCAGATACTTTTAAAGTCTTTAAAAGGTGAGTGGCTGCGGCGCTGTTTTTCGGCATCTAACAGCAAGGCGCTAAATCCAATATCCACGCGGATATAAGAAGGAATTTCCAAAGAATTCCGATACCGCACGCTGCCCGGAATATTATAAGGCAGGTTGCTGCCATAGAGCGCGTTCACATACACTTTAATGTTCTTGTTCGTGCTCAGGTAATCTTGGAAAAACATACCGAACGTGACGAGCTTATCGGTAGGTCTTCTCAGCCAGCCCACAGGGTTTACGCTGCTGTCAGCAATCACTTTGTCGGGCGATGAAGCGGTGATGATGCTGCCGTCTTTATTGTAATAGGTTGTATAGGTATCGTTATCCAGATTCTCCCTCGTGCGCATAATGCCAAGGCTGATCCAGCTTTCGGCATCCTTCACCACCTCGCCAAACAGCCGCCCTTCAATGCCGTAGGCGTAGGCTTTTGCATTGTTGTTGCCATAGTAGCGCACGCGCACATTGTCTATATCGTAAGGGTCCACATCCCACATATTCTTATAGTACGCTTCGGTGGTAAAGCGCGCCGGTCGGTCAAATAACTTTGTATTGTAATCAAAACCGGCCGTTGCCTGCCAGCTTTTTTGGGCTTTGAGATCTTTGTTTAATGAGCCATCATACCGTTTCAGTTCTCTGTAAAAAGGCGGCTGGTCATAAATGCCGAGCGAGCCTTTCAGGATAACGTCTTTCTGCCAGCTCTTGGGACGGAAAGAAAACGATAAGCGGGGTGAAAGCAACAGTTCTTTATTTAGTGTGTTGTAATTGTAGCGAACGCCTGCCTGCAGCGTGAAATCAGCCGAATCTTTAAACTGTATATTGTCCTGCAGGTAACCGTTAAACCGCGTAACCGTGAAGTCGGCATCATTCTTTACCACATCACTCAACGTTAAAGGTCCGTTGGGGTTGTAGGGTAATGAATAGCCCGCCGAATCATTATACCGCCATTCATTCTGATGGTCGTTGATTCTTTGTTGTTCTATGCTGTTGCCCCATTGCAGGTAATGCCTGCCCGTAGTGAGATAGCCTTTGTGCTGTGCTGTATAAGACTGTATGTTTAATGTATTTCTGGAGAAATTGGTATAAATGCCCTGCCCCAAAGGATTGGTGATATTGCCAAACGAAGCGCTGTTCTGGTCTAAATCCCGCTCGCCAAAAACATAAGCTCCCGTGATGTCTTGATTCTCCCGCTCATCATCTTCAAAATAAGACAACATCCACTTCAACCGAAGCTTTTTGTTCACTTGATTCGTTGCGGTTAAGCCTACAAAATTAGTTTGGTAAGCATCCTTTTCCCTTCCCGAAAAATCTATGTTTACGCCTACGTTCTGCGTGTATAAAGCGGAGAACACACTGGCTGTGAGCTTGCTTTCTTCGGGAAACAAAGTAAACCTCGTTCCTGAGAAATTGCCTAAGGCTTCAAGACTCCACTTCCTTGCCATCTGCCACGTGAGCAAGCCCTGTATATCGGAGGAAGAAGGAATGTAGTTTCCTTTTGTTTCCTGGCTGCTGAGTAAGTTGCGGTTGCTGCGGTTCCTCACCCCAACTAAATAGGTGACTTTATTCTTGTCAGCTGTTCCTTCCAGGTGTAACCCCTGTTCTAACAAACCAACATAAGCGGAGCCGCCAAAGGTGGTGGGCTTCTTATAAGTTATGTCTAAAACAGAGCTCATTTTATCGCCGTATTTCGATTGAAAACCGCCGTTGTAAAACCGCACGCCGCTCGTCAATTCGGGGTTGATAAAACTCAATCCTTCCTGCTGCCCGCTTCTTACTAAATAAGGACGAAATACTTCAAAATCGTTTACATACAACAGGTTTTCGTCGTAGCTGCCACCACGTACACTGTATTGTGATGTAAGCTCGTTATTGCTGCCTACAAATACTTTAATGAGGCTTTCAATATTGCCCAATGGCGAAGGGTTAACGAGAGCTCTTGTGGGATCAACGTTGATTAGTCCGGTTTGCTCGCGGTCCCTATTATCCGTAACGGTTACGTTCTTCAGCTCAGCGCTAAAGCGCTCCATTCGTACCGTTATCTTTTCTTCTTCGTTGGTGTTTAAATACAGATTCTTCTGCACACTTTTATAACCGGTGTAAGAGAACACAATTGCCAGTGGTTTGCCTGCTTCGAGGGAGAGGGAGAAATAGCCCGAATCGTTGCTGGTTGTGCCCTTTCCGCTGTTAAGCAATTGTACCGAAACACCTGCCAATGGCTTGTCTTCTTCGTTCCACACCCTGCCCGAAACGGTCGCCCGCTTTTGCGCCAGCAGCGAAAGAGATAGGAAGCAAAAAATAAAAAGGAAATACTTCGCCAAGAGAAACCCGTTAGTTGATGGGGGAAAGATAAGGAGAAGGGGGAGAATGAGAATCAGAAAGTATTAAGAGTTAAGCGTAAATAATTGCTCATTTATTTAAGAGAGGAAAGCTTTTTAATGAGACGTTTGGCTTCCTTCTTAAATCTGTCTGAAGAAATAACACTAAAGCTCATTCGGAAATTCGTTTAGTGTTTGCTTCTGATAGCTGCCTTTTTTTGAAACTAAAACCTGTTGTAAAGCTTTGTACAAATCTGACTTGAGACGCAAAGCCTGCTCGTATTTTTTCATCTTGTTCAGTATCTTTTCCATTCAGATAATGGCAGTTGTATAGCCTGCGTATTGCCTTTTTCATCACTCAAATATTGCAAAGCCATTTTCATATTTTAAAGATAATGAGTTTCAAAATGTTACCTACACATTCTTCATCTTCGCTATCGTTCCCACCACATCATCCGATTTAAAAACGCTGCTGCCTGCCACCAATACATCGGCACCCACATGCACAACGGCTTTTGCATTTTGCAGCGAGATACCACCGTCCACCTCAATTAAAGTATGGCAGCTTTTTTCGTTGATGAGATGCCGTAGCTGTCTTATCTTATCTATGCTATGATCAATAAACTTCTGCCCGCCAAAACCGGGGTTTACACTCATGATGAGAACCACATCTATATATTGAATCACATCTTTTAAAAGCTCTACCGGTGTGTGCGGGTTAAGCGCAACACCGGCTTTAACGCCTAAATTCTTTATCTGCTCGATATTGCGGTGCAGATGTTTGCAGGCTTCGTAATGAACGGTGATGCTATCGGCTCCGGCTTTCTTAAAGTCTTCTACATAGCGCTCCGGTTCCTCTATCATCAGATGCACATCGCACAATTTTTTTGTAGCGCTTCTTACCGCTTCGATAATGGGAAATCCAAAAGAGATATTGGGCACAAAACGCCCATCCATCACATCGAGATGACACCACTCGGCAACACTATTGTTGACTAACTCAACCTGCTCGGCAAGATGTAAAAAATCAGACGCTAAAAAAGAAGGTGCAATGATGGGCATAATGAATTTGTATTAGGTAATATATAGTAAGTAGTATAGTGCAAAATCTATTTCATTTACTAATGAATCATAATTCGGAAATGACAGATCTCCTTATTTTTCTACTCTCCTTAGTGCGGCTTCTGTTTCCGGTGCTTCTTTGTCTAAAGCCAAGGATTGTTTGAAATAAAAAGCGGCGCTATCTTTCTTATTCATTAACTCATAACAGCGACCCATATAATAGTAAGCATCTGGATATAAATGGTGCACATCGGCTGCAAACGAAAACACCTGCAATGCCTGTTGGTATTGCTTTGCATCAAAATATACCAGGCCTTTTTCAATATAAGCCGGCATATAAGTATAGTCGTTGCTGATGCATTCATCAAAAAGATTAATAGCTAATTGTTGTTGCCTCGTTCTGGCATTATACACGCCGGCAACAAACGCAGCCGATGCATCGGTTTCTCTTCCCAAACCCATGCTCTTTACCTGGCTGCAAAGCAGCAAGCTGCGCGAATTTTTTTGTTCGGCATACAGGTTGGCAAGACTTAGCAAAGCATCGGGCGATGCATATATTTTTATAGCAGTCGCGTAATCTCTTTCTGCGTTAAGCGTATCGCCTTTATGTTCGTTCACCTGTCCTTTGGTGTACCAGAAACCATAGTTCAGGCTATCGCGTTTTATCAACGAATCCATCTGCACCAAAGCGGGCATGAACATGTTGAGACTATCCAGTTCCATCGCCAGCTTCAGGCGCAAGCTGTTACTGTCCGGGTATTGCTGAACCCGCTGCTGCAACGCTGTTACCTGCGGTGTGACTTCCTTTTCTTTTTTAGCAGTGCCTGTTGTTGTTCCGTTTTCATCATTGTGACAAGAGATAAAAAGGAATAACAGAAGCCATGCGAAAAAAAAATTATTCTTCATCCTGCAAAAGTATAATGTGCAACCGTAGTTTTGATTTCATTTAAATCATTATCTACATGAACGGAGACTTATACAATATTTTGTTACATGCACACAGCATCGGCAGATGGATTTTATTGCTGTTGCTGTTAATTGCCATATTCAACAGCTTAGTTGCAGGAAAACGTCCGTTTATTAAAAGTGATAACCGAACTGGTTTGATACTGACCATTGTGGCAGATACAATGCTGCTCATTGGTTTGGCACTTTGGTATTGGGGTCCTAAAGGGTATCATTCCGTTCTGAATGCCGGTGGATGGTCGGCTGCCATGCACGACCCAACCGCACGTTTCTGGGGTGTTGAACACATGTCTGGAATGCTGCTGGCGATTATCTTCCTTCATATTGGTAAAGCGCAGGCAAGAAGACCGATTAGCGATAAAGCCAAGCACAACAGGACTATGTTGTTCTACTTTCTTGCTTTAGTAATTATTCTGGCTACCGTTCCCTGGCCATTTCGTAACATAGGCGGAGGATGGTATTAAAAAGAAAGCCCCGCATTTGGCGGAGCTTAGATTCTTCACAGGATAATGACCCTAAATTTGGATGTGTAAAGTAAGCTTTTATTTCGCTGATTAAAAAATTTTAATCGTTCTTTTCCCAATAAAAAGATAGGAACTGCTTAATTACAGAGAATAAGAGTGGATAAAGGCTTTGCAGAGAAAATAAATTACTGCGCGAAATTTGTAACTTTTTCTGAGTTGAATAAAAAAAGCCTTGCTGCATTAAACACAGCAAGGCTTTTTATTGAAGCAAATTTATTTATACCAGCATCCGCAAAGGCTCTTCCAGCAAGCTCTTTAGCGTTTGCAGGAAGGCTGCTGCCGAAGCCCCATCTACCACGCGGTGGTCGCTGCTTAGGGTTACCTTCATAATATTACCCGGCACAACTGCACCATTCTTTACCACCGGTGTTTGAGAAATTCCACCCACTGCAAGTATACAAGAATCCGGCGGGTTGATAATAGCCGTAAACTCATCTACCCCAAACATTCCGAGGTTAGAAATCGTAAACGTGCTGCCTTCCCAATCGGCTGGCTGCAGCTTTTTATCTTTTGCTTTCTGCGCATAGTCTTTTACTTCCTTGGATATCTGGCTCAGTGCTTTGCTATCCGCATTACGAACAACAGGAACTAACAAGCCTTCTTCCACGGCTACAGCCACACCAATATTAATATTGTGATTCACGCGTATTTTATCGCCCAGCCAGCTACTGTTGATTTTCGGATGCTGCTTCAAAGCAACCGCAACTGCCTTTAGCACAATATCATTAAAGGAAATTTTTACGCCACCCAATTCATTGATGCGGGTGCGGGCAACAATTGCCGCATCCATATCAATCGCCATTGTTACATAAAAATGAGGTGCCGTAAACAGGCTTTCGCTCAGGCGGCGCGCAATCGTTTTGCGCATCTGCGATACAGGGATTTCATCGAAAAAAGCTGTAGTCGCAGCAGTTGCTGAAGGTTGACGTTCTGATGTTACAAGCTGTTGGCTTGCCTCTTGCGGCTTGGCGCTTGAAGCTTCCTGCTGTTGCGGCTTATAATTCTCAATATCCGTTTTTATAATTCTTCCGTTATCGCCGCTGCCCTTCACAGCTTTTAAATCAATGCCCTTTTCTTCTGCTAACTTTTTTGCCAACGGCGAAGCAAAAATTCTTCCTCCATTGATAACTTGCTCCTGTTGTGCTTGTCCATTTGTTGATGGCTGTTGTATAACCGGTTGGGCTGCCGATAGGTTTTGTACCTGCGGATTGGCCGGGGCTACATCACCATCGCCTTTTTGGGTATCAGCTTCCGATTTGGGTGAGCTATCCAGCGTGCCGGCATGTGTGTCGCCACTTGTTGCGGATGGCTGCCCGCCGCCTTTAATACCGTTTATAATTTCATCTACGTTCAAACCTTCTTTGCCAATGATGGCAAGCAGTTCGTTTACCTGGATTTTCTCACCGGGTTTTGCACCCTGGAACAGGAGTTTGCCATCTTTATAGCTTTCCAGTTCCATGGTGGCCTTGTCGGTTTCTATTTCAGCGAGCACTTCCCCTTTTTTTACGTCATCCCCAACATTTTTTTGCCAGGAAGCAATCACACCTTCAGTCATCGTATCGCTCAATCGCGGCATTAATACTACTTCTTCCATCTTGCCATAATCTTTCGATGGCGCAGCCGGCTGGCTGGCAGCTTGCGGCTGAACAGGAGTTGCTGGCTGTTGCGGAACCTGCGCATTGGTGCTCGGCTGAGACACATTCGCTCCATTGCCGCCGCTGTGTTTAGAAACAAGCACGCTCACATCTTCACCCTGGTTACCAATAATAGCAAGAAGGTCATTTACCTGCAGCTTTCCACCATCGCCTGCACCTACATGCAGCAGCGTGCCATCTTTATAGCTTTCCAGTTCCATGGTGGCTTTGTCGGTTTCAATCTCAGCCAACACTTCCCCTTTTTTTACGGAGTCGCCTACTTTTTTGTGCCACGAGGCAATTACGCCTTCTGTCATTGTATCGCTTAGACGGGGCATTAATATTTCTTCAGCCATATAGGTATTGTTTCGCTTTCGTATTGAGTTATTACAAAGAAAAAATCGTTAGTGACAAACCTCTTGTTCATCGTTATAAATGCGGCGTGAAATTACAGCAAAAACGATTTGCGCAAGGCGGGTTTGTTTTTTGCATTTGCTTTTAAAGCTAAGGCTCTCTCCTTCAAAGAGATTCCTCATTTGAAATCCATTATGCTTAGTCTTTCATTGCAGAAATCAAATTCATTTACATCATTGCTGCTAACAACAACCAACTTCTCTTTACAATAGTTTTCTATTAGCTGGTGATAAAGACTGTAGCCAGTCGCATCCAAATTGGTGCATGGTTCATCCAGCAGCAAAAGAGGCGCATTGGAGAATATAGCCTGCGCCAGCTTGATGCGTTGCTTCATGCCGCTGCTGTAATAGCGGATTTGCTTATCAGCCGCTTTGCCCAATCCCACAATGTCAATCATTTCCCGAAGGCTCACCCCAGCTAAGAATGGTTTGAAAGATTGATGGAAAGAAAGAAATTCTACAGCCGTCATTTCCTCAATCACTTCGAGGTAAGGAGCACATATGGAAAGGTGTTGAAAAATAGCATTTTCAGAAATAGCAGCGCCTTTGTTTTGCCATTCTACCTTTCCTTCATTTGCCTGCATGTTTGCTGCCAACACCTGTAGCAATGTGCTTTTGCCGCTTCCGTTCGGACCTACAACTGCGTATGCATTTCCGGCTTCCCAGTTCAGACTTACCTTACGAAAAATCCAGTCCCGGTTGAATCGCTTGCCGGCATGAGAGAGATGGATGGTCATACGGTTAATTGAATATTTAATAAGTAAGATTAATATTTTAAAATGGCTTCTTAGATGACTAATATTAAATCTTACTTATTAAATATTACTTCTTCGTTCTGTCCTTCATATCCTGTATCTTCTTTTGTGCTTCCATGGTTTGCGCAAAACGTTCCTGCCACTTGTTTTGCTTCTTTGGTGCTTTGCGAGTGGCTTCTATCTCAGCCAGAATTTTATCATGGTTGATGATATAATTCTGGATAACGAATTGAATACCCAGTGTGATGGTGTTCGACACTGTATAATACCAGGTAAGCGCCGCAGGCAGGCGATTAAAGACGAACAACAAAATGAACGGGAAAATGTAAGGCATGTACTTCATGGCTGGGTTGCTCTGGTCGGGCGTCATGCTCATGTTGTAAAAGGCAATGGCAAAGTTGGTTATAACCGCGGTGAGCGTAAATAAACTCACATGATCGCCATAGTTGAACGGAACCGTGAAAGGCAGCTTTGCAATAATATCGTATGAAGATAAATCATGCGCCCATAAAAAGCTTTGCCCGCGCAGCAAAATATTGCTGCTGAAGAAGCTATACAAAGCAAAGAAGATCGGAATCTGTATCAATGCCGGAATACAGCCTCCCAACGGGCTCACGCCAGCTTCGCGAAACACTTTCATCTGGTCAACCGCATAAGCCTGCTGGTCGTCACCATGTTTCTTTTTTAGTTCTGCTAATTCAGGACGAAGCACTTTCATTTTGGCACCGCTGACATAGCTTTTATAAGTAAGCGGTGAAGTAACCAGGCGGATAAATAAAGTGAGCAGCGCAATCACCCAACCAAAGTTGGAAATAAAGCTCGCCAGAAAATCGAACACCGGCATGATGATCCAGCGGTTCAGATACTTGACAAAAGAGTAAATACCCGAGCCGAGGTCCACAATTTCTTCCATGTGGTTATCATACTTCTTTAAAGTATAAAAGGCATTCGGTCCAAAATACAGTTGCATGGGCACTGTAACATTTGTCGCGGAAGGCACAGGTATCTGCAGATCAGCATTCGCATGATAAAGTTGGCTGGAACTATCCGGCTGCGAGTTCATGGAAGCCTTACCACCGCTTTTAAATCTGTCTTTCGAAATTAATGTTGTATTGAAAAACTGTTGCTTGAACGAAACCCAGTCGGTAGTGTTTTCAAAATCTTTGCTTACACCGCCGGTAGCGCGTTCAAAGTCATAGCCATCTTCTTCATCATAAAAACAAATGCGCGACTGTTCTTTTTCATAGCTGCCGGAATATTGATGCTGGTTTACAGAAATATCCCAGCGCATATTCATCACATTATTCGTCAAAAGCCCGTTGGCCCCGGTCATGGCAATATTCCAGTCAATCATATAATTGTCTGGGCGAATGATATACTGATGTGTGATGCTTTGCCCGCCGGCCGACGATAAGGTGTAAGAAACTGTTTGGCTGCCATCGGCGTTTTTAGTAATGGCGGAAGGCGTAAAATACAGGTTGGCTGTTGTGGCGCTTTGGTTATTGCCGGTGTTTATCTTGTAACCGATGTTATCGTTTTTGCCGCCTGCCAGCTCCACCGGCTTACCATCTTTCGATTTGAAATTCTTCAGTGCCACACTTTTTATCTGTCCACCCTTGTTGCTAAGGGTCACGCGCATCAGGTTGTTCTCAATCACCGTGGTTTGCTCGGTGCCAATACCTGCATTCTGAAAATTGCCGGCTTCTGTCAAGCGGTTCAGCGAATCGGTATGAAGGGAATCTTTAAGTGCCTGTGCAGGGTCAGCCGGTTTTATTTTGGTTGCATTTACTCTGGCAATAGAGTCTTGTGCATGTTGTTCAGCTGTACGTAATGCGTCCTGTTGCTTGTTGGTGTACCAGAAATAAACAAAGAACAGAAGGCCCAGCAACACAAAGCCAATGACGGTATTTTTATCCGCTTTCATCTAAATAGAAAAAATTTGAGCGGCAAAGGTAGGGGTTGGGGCGAGATTGAGGGAAGAAGCAGGTTGGTAAGTAATAATTAAGATTGGATGGGTAGCATAACAATGAGAGCATTGATTCTATTATGCAGTGTGTTGCTGCAATGATGAAATAAGGTCAAGCACAGAAAACAAACAGAATCACATATGCGGTGAAATAGCTTATTCGTATGATAAAACCGAAGACGTTTGGTTAACTGATTTTACAAAAAAACCACAGCCCGAAGACTGTGGTTTTCTTATCAAACATGAAGGAAAGGCTTAGCTAAGGTTGGCTTTCTCAGGTTTTACCGAGTTGCCGGTTTCCTGTTTCTTATCCGTTGTCATCGAGGTAGCCATTGTGCTTCCCGTGGTGCTACTTTTGTTTTCATTCATTCCCGAAGTAACATCTGTGTTACTTGTACTGCTTCCCATCGTGTTGCTGCCACTGCCTGTAGAAGAAGGAGTCTGCCAGCTATTATTTTGCTGTTGCTGGTTTACCCGCAAGTGGTTTTGTACATTGTTTACGCCCGATACGCTTTCAGCAATATCTTCTGCACGGCGTTTCTCGCTTTTAGAATTTACTTGTCCACTCAGCGTTACCTCACCACCGGATACTTTCACATCAATATCCGAAGCATCCACATCATGAGAGTCGCTCAAACGGTCACTTACATCTTCACGGATGCGCTCATCAGAACGTTTGTAATCTTTCGGTCCTTTGCCTCTGTGCGATGTCATTCCGCCGTTACGGTTATCCATATCGCGGCGGCGTCTTGCATCGTCATCTCCAAACCAGGAAGACACTTCATCTTTGGTACGGTCCCACCAGCCGCGGTCATTGCTGTTATCGTTACGGTAATCATTCTGCCGGTAGCTGTCAAAGTCGTTATCCCGGTTGTAAGATCGGCTGCGGCCATAGTCTTCCGAATAATTGTTGCGACCATAATCCTGCGAAGAATTATAGCGGCCATAATCGCTGTTGCGGCGGCTGTTATAATCATAATTGCGGTCACTGCCACTCATGCCCTGATTGCTATTCCAGTTATTTCGGTTCTGCCCATAATTCCTGTCATTGCCTTGTCCGGAATCGCTGTTGCCAAAGCTTCCGAAGTCACGGTTGCGGTTTCCCCGGTTGTAGTCACGCGAATCATTGTTGCCATAACGGTTTCCTTCGCTGTTGTAATCGCTGCTGCCCGAATACTGGTTGCTCCAATTATTCCAGCCGCTATCACTGCTGTCGTTGTTGCGGCGGTTGTAGTTCTGCCCATAATCGCTTCTGTACGCAGATTCGTTACCGGAGTCGCCAAAGTTCTGATCTTTGGAATCGTTTCCCTGATAACCGCCATAGCCGGAATTATAACGTCCGGAATCCTGACGGTTGCTGGTGTTTCGCTCGTTAGAGTAAGAACGCCTGTTTTGACTGTTCTGTTCCATAAATATTCAATTTTAAAAAATGAATGGATACAGAAATGTCCTAAAAAATTATACCTATGCCCAATGCCAAACCCGGAAATTAACAGACAACAAATTTTAGGTCATTTTTATTTTTATTCTAATATTTGGGGTGAAACGATACAAGCAATTCAGACGAAAAGGCATGAATAACAAGCAGCTGGAAACAAAAAAAGGAAGCATTAAAATAATTGACAGGACCGGCGAAGAAGTAACTTATGTAAAAAAAATTAACTGAAAGCAGCGTGTTTCATTTTACAATCCTATTTTTTGCCGGGCTGTATTTGTGGCAAATGGCTGTGCATTTTTTTACACGATCAGGGAACAAAAAAACTACAAACCTCGTAAGCCGGATTCTGTTTCTACACTATCATTTATCTGCTCTCAGCATTGCTGCTAAGATGTAGCTGCCTACCCTGGCTCATCGGGCGGGCCGCCCTCAACCGAACCTGTATGTGGCATTACAGCACCTAAGGTTTACCCGCCCGCCTCATTACTGAAGCGCGCCGTAAGCTCTTACCTTACATTTTCACCGTTTCCCAACGGGTTGGGATGTTATTTTCTGTGGCACTCTCTCTTCCCCATAAATGGGGAGCCGGCCGTTAACCGGTAGGTTGCCCTGCGCTGTCCGGACTTTCCTCCCCTACATAATGTAAGGACGATAGCGCGGGTTTGTAGTGAAGCAAAGATAGTGAGACGTGAGCAGTGAGAGGTGAGTAGTAAGTTGCGCGTCATTCCGCAATTGCCGCCAACAATGGATTATAATTTAATCAAACTTGCAGGTGGCTTTGTGTGGAATCTGCTCTCGATAGTTTGAATCTATTGTTATATTATAAAGCACTTCTTGTTTTCAATTAACATTAAAACACAGTCATCAGATTCCGCACAAAGCCCTCGCCAGAATGATTTATGATAAGCAATGCCAAGGGCAATTGCGGAATGACGCACACAACTCACTATTTCACCACTCACCCATCAATATTGAAAGAAAATCTGTGTAGCGCCATAACCAAACCGTGCATCATATTGGTTAATGAATGTCTTTACATCTTTACGCGATTTCAGGATTTCATGGATTTCATCCTTCAGCTTGCCGGTGCCAACGCCATGAATAATAATCAGGTCAGGCAGGTGATGTGCAATTGCCAGCTCATACCATTTTTCAAACTCGTGCAACTGCAGGGTGAGAATTTCAAAATTGCTCATGTTCTTCCAGTTGTCGCTTAGTTTTTCTATGTGCAGATCCACAATGCTACGTGCCGGTGGCAAATGCTGCCGCGCTTTTGAAGCCTCGTATATTTTAAAGCCTTTACTAGCCAAACTATCTAAAGAAAGCGCATTGTCTTCCGGCTTATCGGGATAGTCTGTAAATAGCGGATAAGAGATAGAAGGCAGGTTCTTTTCCTTTATTTCTTCTATCTTTTTAAACATCTGCTTTGCTCTTGTTTTTATGCCCGCTTCAAAATAGTCGGCCTTCTTTTTATCCGGCGCCAGCAGCGAAAACTCGAATAGGAAAGAAGGATTGTCGTTCAGGCTTTCAAACGAGATATCGTGCAGGTAAAAGTCCTTACCGGCGCGCACTTCGTTGGTTAAATCAAACTCGATTGTGCCGTTCGATAATTGCTGTTTGTATTGAAACTGATAGCCATGATCGGTACGGTTAATAAGATACAATTTAAACAATTCCACCACCTCATCATTAAACTCATCCAACCCAAACTTGGGCAGGAAAGACAGCCACACGCCCGGCTCCGATTTAATGTCTGTTTTCGGACTTTTTTCCTTTGGCAACTGGTCAATGTATTGCTTGGGTTTGGGCGGCGGCTGCACAATGGTTTTCTTGGTAAACCGGTGAAAGTAGGGAAAGTCAATCTGGTCCATATACGCCGGAAACTTCACACCGCGCACTTCTATCAGCACCATCTTGTCGTTCATTATCTCAATCACTTTTCCTTCCTCATTGCTGTGCAATACAATGATATCGTCGCCCACCTGGTATTTCATAGGGCAAAGGTAGGAAAGATGCGGATGGGGTAGAAGAGGAGGGGAGGGCTTGAAGTAATGGCTGTCTGCTGACAGCGCATTCTGTAACAGTGTCTGCCGCTATGGTAGCAAAGATTTATTAGCGGATGTTATTTGTATCTGTTGTAAGCTTGTTAATCAATATACTGTCACCTTTTTTTGAGTACAGAGTATCACCCTTTCCATCAACAATCGAAGATGTATTTTTTAGTACGTCTTGACTTATTGTTAATATATCAGCCGGATTAGTCTTATACTCAGCTACATCTGAAATACTTCTGTCAATCCATACAAGTAATATAACACTGAATATTACAACAATGTGAATAGTCAGTACACCAAAGTTTACTTTTGCTTTATATCCTGAGAGTAGTAATACCAAATAGTAAAACATCCAACCCGTACCTCCTAACAAGAATAAAATTCCTATCAGAAAATAAGGTCCAGGGACATGTCCATAATCATTACCAAATAAAAAATATGATGAGCATATCGAGGCTGCTGCAATTAAGTAATAAAGAATACCTCCTTTAAGTCCGTATTTAAAGTTTTCTCCCAAAGTAATAATTGTCGTTTGAAAGTTCGCTAAGGCTTAAGTGCTTATAGAGCTAAGCAATTGAAAAACGTCCGTTTCAATTAACCACAAAAGCAAAATAGTGATTTAAAGTTGAATGCTTAACGTCCAGCCACAATTTTATAAACACAGGGTTGGTGGCAGTTATACTTCGGGTAATTCCATTTCTGCGACAAGTCCCGGCACTGCGTAGTAAGGACTATTTTCCATGCGTTAATCTAATTACTTTTGAATTTGTTGCGTCAACAATTATCAAAAAAGTTCCTCCGTTATATCCTTCTGGAAGTGTCCCGGAAATTATCCAATAGCTGTCAATTAAGTAAGCTTCATATGGTCGTTGCCTTTTGATGTTGTCTTCACCATAAATATCAAACAGTATCGGTTCAACAACCTTTATGGCAGTCTCTTTGTTTTTAATAATTAGCGCTTTTGAGTCTATTACATTATGGATACTCTTGCCCGAAAGAGCGATTTTCAATTCCTTTCTTGCATAGGTCTCTCCTAACTTTAATTTGTCTGTTTGTGTTTGTCCACACGAGGAAAGTGTCCAACTAATTAAGATAGAAATTGTCAGGAATATTTTATATATCATTTTTGGCAGTAATGGGTATCGCAAAATAATTGCTACCAACGGCTCGCTGCTTGCTGTCCGTAGTGGCATTAGTGAACCGTCAGCTCAAATGTAGAGAGAAAGATGATAAGAGAGGTAATGATGAATGACAGGTGTCAGCCGCTATGGCAGCAAGCATGTGTTATGTGCCGTTATTTGTTTTATCTTTTAATCTTTTTAGTCTTTGTAAAAGGCTGTCATATTGGTAAACTGCTTTCAATATTTCTTTTGAAAATTCTAAAGACACTTCGATCTCTTCTTTACCGATTTCACTAAATGTTTGTGCTTCGATATGTGCTGCATCATTACCTAACAATCGAAGTTCATTCATCCCACTCAATAAATCTTGGGGAATTAAAATTTTTCCACCCAAGTCTTGAAGCTTTTTATATAAATTAGAACCACTTGCTCCTCTGTCAATACAAATTTCCTCTAGTGTCTTTCTAATCATAATTGCAGAAGCAATAAAACATGAATTTGAATGGCATTTAATTGCTTCTTCGAAGGCATTCAAAACTTTTTCAGGAATATTCTTTTTATTAAACGGAATGGTTTCAGAAGGAGATGTCAAAAGTATATTCCTGTTAGCATCTGAAATAAAAAATAAATGCCCTTTACATTTTTCATTTGGACATTTTCTAACACCCAAGAAATGTTCTGGTCTTATAGTTCCATTAAATCTATTAAAGGTGTAAACATCATTGTTAAGTTGCAAGAATGTTCCGTAATGTCCACAATGAGGACAACGAGTAGCAATATTAATTATCTTATCAGTTCCAACATTTTCTAAAGTAATCTTCATACGGTTGATAGTCTTTAATTGCACATAACGGTTAACGGCTTTGCGTTTGTGGCGGACATTTTTATTCGTCAGCCGAATATAGTACAAAAGCTGACTTGAAAAACTGTTGATGAGTGTTGCAGGTCAAGCCGCCATAACGCAAAACCGAATGTTAGGCGCATGTCAGTAGTCAAAGTGTCTGTGTTGAGAACGGAAGTAAAACTTCATCTGAATGTGTTGTGTTTGTTGTAAAGAGCCGCGTCTGTCGAAATAGTCCTGACTTTCCATATCAATGTATCCATAAACAACCGGTTTGTTAGTTGTGTCAGGTGTTTGGGAGAGTTGAAGTTTATAATACACCGGCGGCACTTCTAACCGTCTAGCAAACGTATCCGTGTTATGTAATCTAAAATACGTTTGTCTTTCATGAGGCGCTCTGAAAAAGTAAACCTGTGGTTGCGGTTGTCCGCCAACAAACCTTAACAGCAGAGCTTCTGTTTCAAACTCACCAACATGCGCTACAAGGTCAACTGTATCATGTCTGCTGCTATACCATGAACTCATTTCAAAGTCAGATTCGATCACACTGTCAACGACAACATTATTTGAAAAGAAACGGGCTTCGATAGGAGTTTTGAAAAAAGAAGAGTGTTTGTCTGAAATAAGCTGAATATGCTTTTGTAAAGAGTCTTGCAAATGACTGTCAATAAGAACTGATTGAGTTGTGTCTTTCGCTACTTGTCCCAATGATGTCTGTCGTTGCCTGCAACAACAAAGTGCGATTGTCAAAAAAAGAACAAATAGAAATGGTTTCATGAGGTTACCAGTTGCGCCTAACGCCCGCCGGCTTTGCGTTTGTGGCGGGCATTTTTGTTCGTCAGCCGAATATAGTACAAAAGCTTTATTGAAAAACTACTGACGAGTGTTGTTCGTCCAGCCGCCATAACGCAAAACCGTATGTTGCTTGCAGTTTTAGTCCGACCAGCGCCCATTTATTTTTGATTGTAAAGTGTCACCTTGTTTTTTAAATGTCATGCCGATACCGCCGCCACACATCATTCCAAACAGGCATGGCAATGTATCAATACCTTCAGGTTTTCCTTGCGTATGAAGCGAATGTCCGTCTTTGTCAAACTGAGGAATTACACAAGTATTTTGTAAATACACTTCATAGGTTGTGTCTACCTTTTTAAAACTCCGAAGTTCAAGGAAGTTTGGAAAGTAAGCTGTGTCATTGCGAAGGTTTGTCGCCAACGAACAAATCTGTGATTGTGATAAGAATTTGAGATTGATGCCTTTTATATCTTTTGGAAAATATCTTGAGATGTTTGTGTCACCCTGATAAATTTGATTTCTGAAAATAATAGTGTCACCAAAAGGATTGTTGCGTGTCAAAGCTGAAATATCTGGCAAGTTGTGTCTGTAAAACGCACTGTCAAAAAGCAGTCTCATAATTTTTACAGTATCACTTTCCGGGACATTTGTTTTTGTCAGTGAATTGCTGTCACAACAAGCAACAAGTGTCAACAAGATGACTGCAAATGTTATTTTCTTCAAAGTGCGATGTGTCGTTTTAAAATTGCAAGCAACGTTAAAGTGTTTATGAAGTTGTGGCATTTGAAAAACGTCCGTTTCAACCAACCACAAAAGCAAAATAATGATTTAAAGTTGAATGCTTGACGTCCAGCCACAATTTTATAAACACACTGTTATGTGCATAGCCCTCGTCACACGAACGTTGCAAATTCATGTTCAGCAATTTCAAAGTATTCCTTTAAGTTGCTTTTATTCGTGTCAATCAACTCGGGAAATTCGGGTGTGGTATCGTACTTACCCGCCCACACACAGAACATCTCTACTGTGTTTCCTTTTCTTGTTTCGTTCAATATTATGTCAATAAGTTTTAAAGTCTGTGTCAGGTAATTAGCTTGTGCTTCTATAGCATTAGCAACTTTCTCTTCATGACGCGTTTTCCATTCGTCGAATGTCCCACTTAGCTTGCGATACTTGTTTATTAAATTTTGTAAAGGTTGTCTCTGTTCAATCGATGTCTGGTCTCGCTTGTTTGATTGAATACCAAAGTCGCAGCTACAGCCTCGACTTGTCCCTACAAAATAAATGTTGTTATTATTAAACGCTTGTCGTATCGGTAGCATTTCTCCAGAAATTTCTTCAAGGTGAAAATCTGGTTTGTCTTCGTCAAATGGAACTACTTGTAACTTTTCCTGTGTCCCAATAAAAAGCATCTTGCACATGGGGTGTTTTTAGGGTTTGCACATAACTCAAATATATACGCAACTTTTCACCCCGCCAAACTTGCGCATTTTTCTGCAATTCCCTCACATTCAACAACAATGAAAACGCGCAAGTTTTTAAAACTTGCGCCAATACAACTTTCGCTGCCTTCAAAACACAACTCCCGCACTGCGTTCAATAAAACAAAACAGAAGTTAGCCGTTTTCTCTTCCAAAAGAGCTCTTTTTGTCTCCAAGTTAGCTCTTTTCGTTCCGAAATGTGCTCTTTTCTTTTTCATTTCTGCTCTTTTCGTTTTGAAATGTGCTCTTTTCAATTTGTTTTATGCTCTTTTCGTTTTGAATTAGGCTCTTTTCATGTTGAAAAGTGCATTTTTTGTTTTGAAAAGAGCACTTTTCGTTTTGTTTAGAGGTAAAACAAATTTGTAAAGAGATAAAACCAGTTTTGTTCTGCCGGCCTGTTGCGCTTACCGGAGGTTTTCTTCTTTTTTTTCCTTCTTTACCTTAAAAAAATTTAAGGTAGATGGCGTTTTTTATAATCGTACTTTAAGCCTGTTGCCAATACGGGCTACTAATTTTACATCGTTCAAAAATTAATTCATAATTAAACAAAAAAGTTATGCCTAAACAAGCAAACGTAAAAAAGAACTGGTCGAGAACCAATGGCGACAAATTGAGCGGTCAAGTAAAAAATGTAGGCGACAGTATGAAGGACAATTCTAATTTTAAAACACCCGCTGTTGCGCCTGATGCCATGATAGAAAAGAGCGGCAGTATAATGTCGGCCTACAATAACCGCCGCAACGGTTCTGTGGGCAGGGAGGCTTACAAGAAGGCACTGGCTGATGGTAATGAGGTGATGGACAAGCAGGCTAACTATGTGAGCGAGGTTGCGGAAGGAGATGTAAATATTATTGTTAGCGCAGGCTTTGAGGCTACTTCTGTTACTAACAGCAAAGCCGTGGTGCCCCAGACACCGCAGCCACCGGCGCTGATGAATGTAAATGGCGAGCTAAGCATGAAGCTAAAGCGGGTAAAGGGCGCTACCTCTTATTGCTACCTGATATTTGTGGGTGAAATGGGCGAGGCATCTGTTACCAACAGCCAGATTGCGGTTAGCCCTAAGGCAAATGTGATTATCATACCGGCCGGCACTACGCGCGAGTGCGCACGCGGTTTGGCATCGGGCACCAAAGTATATGTGATGGCACTGGCGCAAAACAGCGCGGGCAAAAGCGCATTCAGCCCTGCGGTGAGCATTTGCATTGCCTGAGCAACGGTTTTATTTTAGGTGAATGATTGAAAAGCAGTCCTTAGTTCAAGGGATTGCTTTTTTGTTGGCGGGTAGAAAGTTTCGATATAAATAAGAAAGATTGCCGTCTTTCCGCAATTGCTGCCAACATTGCTTTATAATTGAATCAAACTTCCGGCAGCTTTGTGCGGAATCTGATGGCAATCATTTAATGCTGTCACTACGATGAAAGCCATTTACAAATAATAACCTACTTAAGTTTTATAGAGCAGATTCCGCACAAAACCCCCGCAAAAGCGATTAATGACCAACTATGTTGGGGGTAATTGCGGAATGACGAAGCCAAACTCACTTTTCTTCTCAGCACACATAGCACCTTATTGTATGAGCAGCTAAACAATCAATTAGCCTATCTTTCCGCATGAATTATCCTTCCCTCATCACTTCGTCCCGTCTCCTTCTTCAGCCGTTGGAGATGCAGGATACTGCCTTTGTTCGCGAGTTGCTGAACACCGAAGGCTGGCTCAATTTTATTGGCAACCGCAACATTGCTACAGACGAAGATGCGCAAGCCTACATTAACCGCATTACTGGTAGTCCGCATATTCATTATTGGAAAGTAAGCCTTGCAAACACTGCGCAAACAATTGGCATCGTAACCTTTATAGAAAGAGATCACCTGCCACACCCCGATATTGGTTTTGCTTTTTTACCCCGCTATTTCGGCAAAGGCTATGCCCGCGAAGCCACCCGTGCTGTGATAGAAACAATGCGGAAGGAAAACAAAATAGAAGGTCTGGTTGCCATTGTGCTGCCCCATAACACATCGTCCATCCGGTTGCTAACCGCATTGGATTTTCGCTTTGAAAAAGATATAGAAGAAGATGGTACGAAGCTGCATTTGTATGGGTTAACTATCAACCCTGAAGAAGCGTAAAAAGAAATGAGCTATGGAATAAAAAGGAAGAAAGCAACCATTTTGCTACTGTAAATATTCATTCCCAATCAGTAAGCAACAAAAACTCTGACTATTGTTTACGATCATTTCTCTTTGCCCTGAATAACAATTACAATCTCGCCTTTTACCTCTTTGGCAGCAAAATAATCGTGCACTTCCTGCAGACTTCCTCTTTTGTTTTCTTCAAACAGTTTACTTAGTTCGCGGCTTACGCTGCATTGGCGTTCGGCACCAAAATATTGGGCTAATTCTTTCAGGGTTTTTACCAGCCGCATCGGGCTTTCATACAATACAAGCGTGCGTTCTTCTTCTGCCAGTTGGGTCAGCATTGTATGCCTGCCTTTTTTCAGCGGCAGAAAGCCTTCAAACAAGAAACGGTTGGTGGGAATGCCGCTGTTTACCAGCGCCGGAACAAAAGCCGTAGCGCCAGGCAGGCATTCTACTTTAATGTTGTGTTTAATACATTCTCTTACCAATAAAAAAGCAGGATCGGAGATGCCCGGTGTGCCTGCATCTGTAATCAGCGCCATTTGTTTACCGGCAATTAACTGGTCAACAATGTGCTGCACTATTTTATGCTCGTTGTGCTGGTGGTAAGAAGAAAGAGGTTTCTGAATGCTGTAGTGCTGCAGTAGTTTAGAAGAAGTGCGCGTGTCTTCGCAAAGAATTACATCCACGCTTTGCAATACCTCCACTGCACGAAAGGTGATGTCTTTTAAGTTGCCGATAGGTGTGGGAACGAGATGAAGCATAGATGAACATTGAGGTTCATTTTCTTATATCTGTTGAATAAGTCGGTTGACGGCACCAGTTACTTCTGAGAACTTTTGGTCTTTCAGGACACTAAATTTCCTGATGATTTTTGTTTGATCAATTGTGAATAATTTATGGCATTTAATAACAGATGATTCAGGCAATAAGCCAGATTCTAAATCAGCATCCGCAAGTTCAACTGAATAATCATCTTTGAACAAATTGCTTGTAATTACACAAACAAGAATGTCAGGATAGTTTTTATTATAATTATCGTTAGACAAAACCAAAACAGGTCGTCTCTTTGAAGAAGATAAATCGGAATAAGGGAAAGCCACTAACACAATCTCTCTTTGCTTATACATTGTCCCATGCACTTTGCTGTGAATTGAAATTGGTTTTCATTGCAGCTTCTGTTAAATCACCGGTAAAGTCGCCCATGTACAATCCATACTTGTCTTCAAAAAGCAAATCAACCAAACGATTCATCTTTTGAAGCAGAGGCGTATCTTTCAGCAAAGCCAGCTCTTCTTTCATGGCTTCATACTCTGCTACCGGAATTTGAATTTGTTCGCTCATAAAAAGATTTTAATTCACCATTTCTATCTCATAAAACTCCATCACAGGGTTAGCAAGGAGTTTCTTGGCAGCTTCTTCAGCCAAGCTGCGCGCGGCTTCTTCGCTGTCTGCATTTATCTGCATGGTAATGTGCTTGCCAATGCGCACGTCGGTAACACCATTGAGATTGAGGTTTTGCAAACCGCCTAAAACGGCTTTGCCCTGCGGGTCTAACAAATCTTTCAGCGGCATTACTTTTATCTGAACATTATACATGATGAGGTGATGTTGATGGATTAAAAATCAAAGATAAAATGACATAAGCAATAAATGCCACCGGCACTGCCAGCCAGCCTGCAAATACTGAAGTGAACAAGGCAATAACTGCTACGATAATAAAAGGCAGAAACGTTTTAAGAGAAGCATTCTTAAACTTCAGTGCCAGCATGGGCAAGGTGGAAATCATTAAATAACTAACCACTAAAATAACCGCATACCAGAACCACTGATTCAGAAATAGTGTATAAACAAAAGCGCTATCCGTATAAAAATAAATCAGCGGGAATGAGGCAATGAGTAAGCCCGCTGCCGGAATGGGCACACCTTTAAAGCCATGGCTTTGTTCGGTATCGATATTAAAACGGCCTAACCGGTAAGCGCCCGCACAAGGAATGATAAAAGCAGGCAACAGCCACGCTGTGCTGATGTTTAAACCTTCGGGCTGCTGAGAAAAGCTGTAACGTAAGAACATGTAAATAATGAAACCCGGTGCCACGCCAAAGCTTACCACATCGCTCAACGAATCTAACTGCGCACCTAAGGGAGAAGAAGCTTTAAATAAACGCGCGACAAATCCATCTAAAAAATCGATTACCGCAGCACAGCCAATAAAGAAAGAAGCCCATACTAATTGCTGGGGTAGAATAATCAAACTCACACCCGTCTCATCAGTCGTAGTCGTTAACCCTGTTTGTAAAATACAAGCGATAGCGAGGCAACCGAACACCAGATTTAATAACGTAAGAAGATTAGGGATTTGCTTCATTATTTCTGCATTAGGTTTTCTATCTCTTCCACTGTAATTGGTATATTCTTCATCAAATCAACATTGCCATCTTCTGTTATCCAAACATTGTTCTCAATGCGGATGCCCATCTTTTCTTCTTCTATATAAATTCCGGGTTCAACGGTAAGCAACATGCCGGGTTCAAGCGGAACTGCCTTACTTCCCAGATCGTGAACATCAATACCTAAGTGATGCGAAATGCCATGATACAAATACCTGCGGTAAGCGCGGTTGTTCGCATCTTCCTTATTTACCTCTTCTTCGGTAAGCAGGCGAATTTGTATAAACACTTTCGTTGCTTCATCGCCCACTTTCTGTTCATATTCATTCAGCGTAATGCCCGGCTTTAGCAACATTTTGCAATAATTATGAAGATGCAAACACGCATTGTACACTTCTTTCTGCCGCTCTGTAAATTTACCATTAACAGGAACGGTTCGCGTTAAATCAGCGGCATAGCCACCATACAAAGCGCCGAAATCCATCAATATCAGTTCGCCATCTTTGCATTCTTCGTTGTTGGAGATATAATGAAGCGTTCTTGCCCTGTCGCCACTTGCAATAATGCTGCTGTAAGCCTCGCGGGTAGCGCGGTTGCGCAGAAACTCATGCACCAGTTCGGCTTCAATTTCATACTCCATCACGCCGGGTTTGATGAATAATAATAGACGCCGGAATGCTTTTTCCGTTATATCAATCGCTTTTTGTGTAACAGCAACTTCTTCTTTCGATTTAACCTGCCGCAGCTTCTTTAAAATGCGGGCACTGCGCTCATAATGGTGCAAAGGATAATGCTCCTTTATCTCATCTATATAGCGATAGTCGCGCGTTTTATAAAACGGTCCTTTGCGGTCATTCTCGTTCGTATTCAGGTAAATGGTATCAGCCGTGTGCATCCACAATTGAAGCAACGCGGGCAAGGTATCTAACCAGATAATGGTAGGAAAGCCCGATATCTCTTTCGCTTCCTCTGCACGCAGCCGCTTGCCATCCCATTTTTCTTTGAGTTTGTTGGGGCGAACCAATACCAGCACTTCGCGGTGTTTGGTATCGGGATTATCAGGATACAAAATCACCATCGTATCTTCCTGCTCTATGCCCGAAAGCCAATACAGGTCGCTGTTCTGCGTAAATTTATACGTAGCGTCGCCGTTCATCGGCATCTCATCATTACTGTTGAAAATGGCAATGCTATCCGGCTTCATTTCGGCTACAAAACGCTTGCGGTTTTGTGCAAACAAAGCATTATTAATCGGAAGGTTCTTCATGCCGCAAAGATGTGGAGAATCCTTTTTGCTTTGTTAGAAATTATAGTTGTCGATTCTTCACAAATAAATAAGCCTGCAATAGTGGTAAAGATGTTTCCTTTGCAACATTGTTTCAATAATGATGAGTCTGTCTCCTTCACTTCGCAAATACCTCGGCTGTTTTTTGTGGCTGGTATTTACGCTGGGCATCACGCCGGTAAGTTGGTTGCACGATGCAGTATCTCATCACAGCGATGTCTGCTACCATCAGTTCAATGCGACCGGAAAAAACATAACAAAAGCCGATATTAATTGCCACACGCTTTCGTTTGTTGCAGAAGCGCAGTTCCTATCTTCCTTTCAATCTATTGTTATAGCGGCGCCTGAAGAGTTTTTTGCCTCTTTATATCCCTATCGAATCATTTCATTCTATTCCCTTCATCACTTCTACTCCGAACTTCGCGGACCACCTTCGCTGTCTTAAGTTTCCACTCTTATTCATTCTACTTACCTGACCCGCTTACGTATGCTGATGCTTGTTGCGCATTTCAGCCTTTGGGTCTTACCATTCAATAATTATCTCATTATCTATGGCTTATAAATTCATAGCCTTTCTCTGTACAGTTTTACTATTAAACTTGTCTCTCTTCGCGCAGCGAACCTTGTCGGGCAAAGTAACGTCAGCCAAAACCGGCGAGCCATTAGAAGCCGCTTCGGTTTACATCAGCGATCTGCGGCTGGGCACCATTACCGACTCGCTGGGTAATTTTCATTTTTCAAATTTGCCTTCGGGCAACTACGTGGTAGAAGCGCGCTCCATCAACTATAAATCTATCACGCACAGCGTTAGCTTTAATGCCTCCGCCACGCAGAATTTTTCGTTGCCCGAGAACATTGTAGAAGAAAGCGAAGTGGTGGTAACGGGCTTATCGAAAGCAGGGCAAATCAAGCGTAGCTCCATACCTATTGTTTCGGTGAGTCATGCCTATCTAACTTCTAATCTTAACAACAATATCATTGATGCCATCACCAAAGTGCCGGGTATTACGGCAGTTACTACGGGTCCTAATGTCTCCAAACCATATATACGGGGCTTAGGTGCCAACCGCATTCTTACCTTGTATGATGGTGTGCGGCAGGAAGGGCAGCAATGGGGTGATGAGCATGGAATAGAAGTAGACCAATATAGTATCGACAGGGTGGAAGTAGTGAAAGGTCCGGCCAGCCTGAGCTACGGCTCTGATGCTTTGGCAGGAGTGGTAAACCTGATACCTACGCAGCCCGCACCGGAAGGCAAAGTAGTTGGCGATGTATCTACCGAGTATCACACCAACAACGGGCAATGGGGCGGCACCGCCATGTTAAGCGGCACAAAGAACGGCTGGGAATGGCTGGGCAGAGTGTCGGATAAAGAAGCCACCAATTACCAAAATAAAACAGATGGCAGAGTGTATGGCACTGCGTTTAAAGAGCGCGATGCAACGGCTTATTTCGGCCGGCATGGTAGCTGGGGTTATTCGCATCTCTCGTTTTCTTTGTTTGATGACAAGCAAAAGATACCTGATGGCAGCCGCGATTCCCTTTCGGGACGTTTCACCAAACAAGTAACGGAAGAAGATACGTTTCGACCTATTGTTTCAGATGGCGAATTGCAGTCTTACGATATTAGCGGCACCTATCAGCATGTTCAGCATTACCGGTTGTATAGCAATAGCAGCTTCATCTTAGGCAGCAGCCGTTTGGCAATCAACCTGGCGTATCAAAACAGCCATCGCCGCGAGTTCTCGCACCCTGAAGCACTCGATGTATCAGGGCTTGATCTGAACCTGCATACCTACAACTATGATGTGAAATATTACTTCCCCGAAAAGAACAACTGGAACCTCTCTGCCGGTGTTAACGGTATGTATCAAACCAATGATGTAACAAAGGGAACTAACTTTATTATTCCCTCATATCATCAGTTTGATGTAGGTCCTTTTTTCTATGCCAAAAAGACGATTGACAAGTGGGATATTGCAGGTGGTGTTCGTTACGACTTTCGCGATTTTGACAACAAAGCTTTGTATGTGGCTACTGATGATGCTACCGGTTTTGATAAAGCATCCTATCAGCCTTTTTCGCCTTCCGATGCACCCGCTTTTGCCGCATATCGTCATACCTATTCCGGTGCTTCGGGCAGTGTTGGATTTACCTACAATGCCAACGACCATCTTACCTTTAAAGGCAATGTAGCAAGGGGCTTCAGAGCGCCGAATATTTCTGAAATTTCTGCCGACGGTGTACATCCCGGCACGAACATTTACCAGATAGGCAGCACTGCTTTCAAGCCGGAATTTAGCCTGCAGGAAGACCTTGGCTTTGTTTATACATCACGCTTTGTAGTAGTGAACCTGAGTGTGTTTAACAACAACATCAGCCATTATATTTTCAACCAAAAATTAGTAACCAGCAGTGGGGAAGATTCTGTGATTGTAGAAGGCAACCAAACCTTCCAGTTTCAGCAGGGCAAAGCACAGTTGTGGGGCGGCGAAATGAATGTTGATTTCCACATCATCAAACAACTTCATTTTGAAAACAGTTTTTCTGCCGTGTGGGGCGATAACGAAGCTACCGGTAGCGTAAAAGTCAACGACAGCTCGCGCTATCTTCCTTTTATTCCGCCGTTTCATGGCGTATCGGAACTGCGCTACGATTTTGCTTCTAGAGCGCATCATCTTGTTAATGGTTTTATTAAAGCGCAACTGGTGTATTATGCGAAACAAAACCGCGTTTACCTAACCGATAATACAGAAACACCTACGGCAGGTTATGCCTTGTTTAATGCCGGTGCAGGCTGCGGCTTTACCAACCACAAAGGCAAAACATTGTTCAATCTCTATGTGATGGGCGATAATCTTTTTAATGCCTCTTACTACGATCATCTCAGTCGTCTCAAATATTTTACTTCTGCTTACGACCCGACCTTGGGCATTCACAACATGGGCAGAAATATAAGTTTCAAGATAGATGTGCCATTGAGTTTTGATATGAAGTAAGTGTTAGAAGAATACAGAACCTCTGCAAACCGTCATTGCGATGAACGAAGTAATCTGTGGATTGTACTTGCTGCTGTTAGTTTAATGCAAGCCGGTTCGCGATTAACTGACAGCACTGTAAGCCTGCCACAGATTGCTTCGTGCCTTGCAATAACGGAAAACAAACAGCCATCGCGTTTCTATGTGTGATGGCTGTTTGTTTTCCGTTATACCCCACACTACCCGCCGGTATGAAAAGACTTTCTTTTCTTCTTCCTGGTTGTGCTTTGTTTACCACAATACAATTGATGTTCATCAACATGAGTATTGTGTAGATAAACAGAACTTTATAATTGATAAATACGAGCTTTAAGAAGATGAACAGAGCTTTGTGGTTGAAGAACTAAAAATGACTGATTAAAAAGATAGAGTGGCGGTTGTGAATCGCCTGACACAGGTTTACAACGCGAATTCTGGGCAGGTTTGCACTGGGCAGTGGAGACAGGAAGCGGGCAGCGTTTATATCATAACTGAAGTTGTCGCATTATAAAAATAATACGGCTGTTCGCAGAACAGAGTATATTTGGTTGGAATTCAAACTCATCACACAGGAAAACGTACTATTTTCTTTCATTCTTTTACCCCCTCCCTTCTGCAATGATAAATCTAAAAGCCACCGAAGCAGGAAGAGTTCGTGATTTAAAAAAAGCACTGGCTTTTGCCAACGGTATTATCAATACGGTTCGCGAACCGCTGGTGGTACTTTACCCTGAGCTAACGATTCACAGCGTGAACAAAGCCTTTTATAGAACGTTTAAAACAGACCCTAAAGAAACTATCGGCAGGCATCTGTACGATCTTGGCAACGGGCAATGGAATATTCCGCAGTTAAAAAAGATGTTAGCGCAAGTATTTATCTCGAAAAGATCGTTTCATGATTTTGAAGTAGAGCATAAGTTTGATGACATTGGGAACAAAACCATGCTGCTGAACGGGCGTAAAATTCCGATTCTTCATTTGAATGATCCGATGACACTGCTGGCAATAGAAGATGTGACCGAAAAGCGGGAATTGGAAAAAAAAGTAGAGAGCGAAACCTTTGTTGCCAGTGAAAACAAACGGCTGATTGAGCTGGCGAAACAAAAAGATGATTTCTTTTCCCTCACATCGCACGAGCTGAAAACACCTGTTACCATCATTAAAGTCTTTATCAACCTGCTGCAGGCAAAGTTTGAGAGCATAGGAGAAAACGATACGCTGTTTATGTTTACAAAAATGAATGAGCAGGTAAACAAGCTCACGCACCGGGTTGCCGATCTGCTGGATGCTTCAAAAATGGAAAGCGGAAAACTTAAGTACGATCTCACGCATTTTAATTTTAATGACCTGGTAAAAGAAGTGGCAAATGAAATGCAACTTATCACACAACGGCATGTGATAAAAGTGGCGCTTGTAAAAAAAAGGGTGATTGTGTTTGCCGACAAGGAACGGATAGAACAGGCGATCATAAATATACTTTCCAATGCCATTAAATACTCTCCCAAGGCTAAAGAAATTAAGGTGACTACTACCAGCACCGCAACAGATGTGATGCTGAGTATAAAAGACTTTGGCATCGGGTTGCCGGCAAAAGATCAAAACAAGGTATTCGAGAAATTTTTCCGTGTGAGCGGGAAGGCAGAAAATACGTTCCCGGGCTTGGGTTTGGGATTGTTTATCGCTTCTGAAATTATTACCCGGCACAAGGGCAATCTTTCTGTAAAAAGCAAGAAAGGAGTAGGTTCTACCTTTACGTTTACCTTGCCTGCTGCTATTACCGATATTGAAACTGAGAAACGAATACCGCTAAAGGTAAACTAGCAACCGAGCATTCACTTCGTTCGTCTTCTTATTCCTGCTACTTTAAAAATCGCTTGGTAAGATTGTTGCGTTTTTTATCTCACTATGAAGAAGCCTTACGACATCTCTGCCATGCTGCAGCGAATAGAAAAAGCGGTGGCGCAATACCCCAAAGCCGCCATGTTTCAGTTGTATGAAGAAGGATTTTCTTCTGTATTTGAACAGCTTGTTTCCTGCATTATTTCTATCCGCACGTTAGATGAGGTAACCATTCCTGTTTCGCATCGTTTATTTGCCAAAGCCAGAACGCCTAAAGATGTTGCCGCATTAGGTAAAGAAGAATTGGCTGAGCTGATAAATGGAACAACGTTCGCATATAACAAAGTGAATACGATTCTGACTATTGCAAAAGAAGCTGAAGAAAGATATGGGGGCAACCTGCCAGCCGATTATAATGTGCTTACCGGCTTTTCTGGTGTGGGTCCTAAATGTGCCAACCTTGCGCTGGGTGTAGCAACGGGTTCGGCAGCCATTTCAGTAGATATTCATGTGCACCGTGTAGTAAACCGCTGGGGTTTTATTCAAATGTCATCGCCCGAACAAACCATGCTGGCGCTGGAACAGAAAGTGGATAAAGAAAAATGGATTGATATCAACCGTTTGCTGATGCCGTTTGGAAAACACATTTGCACGGGTCGTGCGCCGCATTGTTCTACCTGCGTGGTGTTGGAATATTGCCGGCAAGTCGGCGTTACTTCACACCGCTGAATCAATTCCCGAACAACTCTTCACGGCTCTTCGGCCGCTTATCGCTCTGCCAGGTAAATCCTCGCAGTTTCAGTTCATCATGGTTCACCTGTTGCATTGGGTAAAACGTGCCTTTCAGGTTGTATAAACGCGATACTTTTTCGGGCTTCTGGTCTTTAAAATAAGTGTCAATTACATCGCAGCTTGATTTGTCAACACCAATAAATTTCTTGTCATCATCCTGCGTATAATACACCGCTTCGGCATTGCCTTGGCTATGAATAAAATTGATGTGACCATCTTCAAAAAAACCGTTGATGATGCGTCCTTTTACCTGGTTGAAAAACGGCGTGCTGTCCACATCGGAAATGGTCAGTGCGTTCTCAAACACATTCACGCGCTCGGGTTTCTTGTTCTTCGTAAACAAGTAAATGGTATCGCCGGTTATCTGGCTGTTGTTTGCCCAAACAATCGGGTTTTTTAGCAGGCGAAATACCGAATCCATAGCAGAATAAAACAGGCTGTCCCCCGTTGCCTGTAGCGAATCGGAAAAGATGCGAACATGATAGTAAGCTTCTATATAACGATCTTTCGAACTGTCTGTTTTGGAAATAGGAATACTGTCGAGCGGCGGCATTGAATCCCGCACAGAAGGCACGCTGCGCAAGCCTTTCAGCGAAGACAGCTTGGCGGTGAATAAAGTATCGGCAGCCAAAAAAAGCGAGTCGTTGTTTTGTTTAAACATCATTACGGGATGTTCGGTTGCCAGCACCACGCTCGTTTTTTTATTACCCTTAACGTTGTTGGCAAACAGGGCGTAGCCACCTGCTGTATCTCGGTAAATTACATTGCCCTGCGCTTCAAAGTTGCCGGATGAATCTTCAGTAGCGGTCCTGTCGGCAATGAGTATAGAAGTGCTGTCCTGAATAATAGGACGCTCGCCGAAATAAGATTGCTTGGTGGTGAGGTTGTAGTAACCGTTTGAGGTATGAATAACGCGTTTGCCGCTCACGATTTTAGTTGGCACCGTGAAGGTGGCAATGTTGCTGTAAGTATTGTAAAGCAATGTATCGGTCGTCACATGATAATCCGGGTTGACGAGCACCACATGTTTCTTGAACGAGGCATCTCGTGTTTGTCCGTAATAAAAGCCTTCGTCGCTGGTTAAGGTTGTAGGGCCGTTCACCAATATGCCGCCATTTCTGTAGATGCCGATTTTTGTTTGCGTGTTATAGTCGAGCTCGGGTGTGGTTAAGGTTCCTTTGCCATCGGTAAGACGAACATTTTTTCGCAGATAAGCCGTTTTTTCATTGCCGATATAACGGAGATAATCAGCGTATGTGTGTACGCTGTCTGCATTGTTGATGTGCACATGGCCAAAGGCTTCCAGCGTATTGATACGTTCGTTTAATATCGCGCTGTCGCAATAAAACGTGGTATTTTGCTGCTTTACAATTACGTGGCCCGACAGCACTTTAAAGCTCGTGGTATCATTCACCTTTCGAAAGGTGAGCGTATCAGCGCCCACTACATTAATCTGTTTGCTGTTTGGGTCGGTGCTGCTTTGCGCTGAGACTGTAATGGCTACAAAGCCTACAAAAAATAGAAGTAGAAAAAATTTTTTAGCTATACCGTCATTTCGCATCATCTGCTATGGTTGAACAACAAGAATGGTATCCTTAGCAGCGATAAGCGTATCCGGTTTTGAGGTTTCAGATAAGGGTTTCGTAATGTAGTTGCCTTTGTCTTTCTTGCCAAACACCGAGATGTTTACATATCGCTTCGGATGCACACGAAGGTCATCTGTTAGCGTATGCAAACTCACAACAGTCTTGTTTAAGTTGTTGTAAATTTCACGGTCGTAGAGCAGTGCGCCCACCGAGCCATTTGTGGAGTTTATGGCAGTCATGGCACTATCGAGCTTGGCGGCAGCGCTTTTCAGTTGTCGCATTACGCTGTCTACATCAATGCTTGCGAGATGGCTTGTCAGGCTATCTACGTGATTCAGCGTATTGGTAAGCGTTGCATTATTGTCAGCGAGATTGCTGGTAAAGCTTTTCAAATTGCCAAAAGTGGCTGCTAAAGAGCCCGATTCCGAATTCAACAGACGGTCTATGGAAGCCGCTGTGGTTACCAAACTTGCGCTGGCGCTACTGAGATTGCCAATCACCGATTGCAGGTTGCCTTTCGTGCGTGGATCTAAGATGGTATTGAAATTATTCAACAGCGAATCGAGGCTGCGCATGGTTACGGTAAGCTGGTCGGCAACGGGTGCGAGCTTATTGGTGAACTGGCTGAGCATACCCGGATTGTTCGCCGTTTTTAACGTATCGCCGATGTTGTAATATTTCGTGCTGTTACCTAGGTCTATCTCGATACTGGGAGAGCCAAGCGGATTAGAATTAATGGAGGCTACCGAATTGTTGGGTATATCATAAGCTTCCTTTAGCTTGATGGTAACGATAATATCCGTCACCGTTTTATTTCCGGATTCTACGTCTGATACACTTCCAATCTGGAAACCGTTTATGTAAACGGCATTCGAAACGGCAAGACCTTTTATATCGGCATACCGGGCATATAGGAAGTTGCCATTCTTAAATACGCTTTTTCCTTTCAGGAAGTTGAATCCCAAAATTAAAAGTGCAACTGCCACAATGGTAAGCGCGCCTATCTTGGTTTCGTTTGATATTTTCATCAGTGTGATTTTATTTCGGTGCTTTTCAGGAATTAAACAACTGTATAAGTGGCAAAAATAGCCGTTATGGACTTAGCGATAAAATGATACCACGAAATTGTGATGGCGGACAACAAGGCAGTTTTAGAAAACAGGAGGTAATATGAAGTAAGTTATAAGGCGTAAGGTATAGAATACACAAAAGCTCTTTCAATTAAAGTAAAGGCTTCTGGTTCATAATGGCTGTTCTGTTGCTTGTATTTATCCTTATCCTCCTTATCCTATACATCTTCACTCATCTCAGTTCAGATTATCCCAAATATCCGTGCACGCAGTCCGTATTACCCGTTCTAACCCTCATCTGCTACCTTAATCATACTCAACGTAGCTGCTATCACTGCATAAGCCGGCGCCAGCACCCAACCTACAACTGGAAGAAGATGCATCATATAAAATACAATGCCGTTGCCGATGGCAAGCCCGCGGTGATGCCCGATAAAAAAAATGCTTTCCTGAGACGACATCCGCCGCCGTTCGCAGCTATAATCGAGCATGCTGAAACCATAATAATAACCCTCTACGAGCAAGGCAATTACTGGAGTTATCCATCCTGCCACAGGGATGAACGACAGCAACAGCAGCGATACCAGATACACGGTTTGCCACAACGCATTGCGCAGCGCAATGACAATACCGCGCGCCACATCTTTCATTAGTTGTTTGGCGGTAAAAGGATAGTCGCGTTGATGAATGATGGATTCTGTTTTTTCGCTCAGGTAAGCAAATACCGGCGAGCCTAAAACGAGCCAGATGTATTTGAACAAAGAAAAATAAAACAGCATGAGCACCAGCCAGAGAATAAATGTAGCAAAGGCAAAAATGAAATTAAGAATGCCGCCCTGGTGGCGGGCAATCCAGGCATCAAGATGCGTAAGGGTAAACACCCATTGAATAAAATGACTGGCGCTTTCGCCAAACAAAACCATGCTTACAGCAAACAGCAATGCATAAATAAAACCGGGTATCAGTATCCATTTCCAAAGCTTGTGCTTGCGGATGAAGCGGTGCGCTTCGATATATGATTGAACGGAAATAATGATTTCTTTCAGCAAGACAGCGGTAATTTAGAAGCTAAGATAGCCTGAATGCTTTCCTTGTTAACCACCATTGATAAAACAAACAGAAAGAAGAAAGGTTTGATGAGTATTAAATAAGGTTATAAAACCGGGCAGTTTAACTCAATATGTCGTAAAACTCCGGGTGCGGTTAATCTTCAGATCGCGCAGCAGGCTCGACTTTGGATTGATGGTGATGCTGAACGAACGATAAATGCCAACAGGTGTGAGATTAATGGACAACTGCCAGCAGTGCATTTCACGCGTAATGTACATAGTGAGCAAACCAAGGTCTAAATCGCGCACGTTGAAATAAGTGCTGCCGCCAATCTTCCATTTAGGTGTAAGGCTGAAGTCGCCATTCACATTCAGGCTTGAAGCGATCTGAGTGTAATAGCCGCTGTAGTTGGCTTTCAGCACGCGGGTGAAGTTGGTGGTAAACGACAAATTGAGCGACCAGGGAATATCAAAATCCACAAAATCGGCTGGGTTAGCACGCACATAAGCCAATGCCGCTGCCTGCTCGTCGGGAGTTAAGGTTTCGTCTAATTCACTCACACGTTGGTCATCAGTCTTGCCATCTTTCTTTTTGCTCTGTATAGAAGTAGATACAGCAAATGAAGCATTGGTGAGCCTTCCGATTTTGCCTTTTTTCCAAAGTAAAGTGTCTCTGTCTCTGCCGAATTCGTCTGTCTCATAAGGGTCTAAAACAGCACTTCCTGTTACATTTACTTTCTGAAAAAAGGTGCTGCGATACGAAGCACTGATATAAGACCATTTCAACCGCTCTGCAAGAAAATTATAGCTGGTAGTCAGGTTTAAGCCATCTATCAGTTTCACTTTACGTGTAGGGTTTTCGCCGGTTGTATCTTTTTTATTCCTCACCTTCATTTCAAGCAAATTGTCAAGACTGAATGTAAGACCGCCGAATCTGCCGGGAGCATACGGACTTAGCAAATTGCCTCCTAAAAGAGATACACCCCGCCTAATGGAAGTATCTCTTCTTTGTTTTATATTATTCCTGACAACCGTATCATGTACCTGAACCCAAATAGAATCGTACCACTGACTTACCAGATCGGGTTTATAACTAAAACTGATCGTTGGTTTTATTTCGTGCCGGATCGCTACAATACTTTTGGAATGAGGAAACTGTAACGTACCAAAAATGCGGGTATTTAAAGCAGCACCAAAACTCATTTCACGCGCTGCGTAGAAACCTTTATTCTGAATGGTATCTACTTTATTGTCCTTTTCACTATAGGCGATATCACTCTTCTGTCCAAACCAGGTTTCGCTGTAGCTCACAAAAGGCGAAACGATGATAGGACCTAGCGCTGGAAGTGACAGAGAGATTGGTATATTATGCCTTGCACCCCATTGAAAGGTATCTAAAATATGCCTGAAGTTAAAGGCAGTATCATAAAAAGAAAACGCATCCAGTAATTGTCCATTGTAAGAGATGCCCAGCTTCTCATACCACTTTGGTGTGCCCACCTGTTCCTTCTTTTCAAACGGATAAAGCGTATTGGCTGTGAAGCTTACCGTAGGAAGCTGAATATTTTGCAGATGCAGATTGTTATTCTGATTATGGTTGGCGCTCACTGTCATGTTATACTTACCCTGATCCCAGGTTTTAGAGTAAGTAATGGATGAAGTCAGCAGGTTCTGATAATTGCGTATCGGGTTGTTGGGAATATATCTGTTAAATCTCGTGCTGCCCGCATTCACGCTTGCCTGGAAGGAGGTGCCGGGGTGCGCTTTAGTGTCCTGCGAATGGCTCCAGCGTATCGAAAAACTTTGTGTTTTGCTAAACTCATCTTTTACAAAACCAGAGGAAGTATTGTTGAGTATTTTACTGTGCTGGATTTCAAGATTCAGTTGCCCGCGGTACTTATAGCGCTTGTAGTATTCCGGCGTAACCGTCAGCGTCCAGCCGCCATACGAGTAGAGGTTGCCCCGCGTGGTTACATCCCAGTTATCATTGATCACTTTATAGTAACCAATGCCTTCCAAACCCAGTCCGTAGCTGCTGTTGGTGGCAAACTGCACAGGTAATAAACCAGAATGACGGCCGCGGTTTAAAGGGAAAATACCGAATGGTAAATAGATAGGCACCGGCACGCCTTCAAACTCGGGATGCACCGAGCCGGACACGCCGATTTTGTTATTGATAAGCTTCATGCGCCGGGCAATAAAAGCAAAGTGCGGCGTATCTAAATTGCAGGTAGTAAAACGGCTGCGATAGGCAAATACCACATCTTTGTCTACCTTTTTTAAACGCTCGGTATGAATAAAAATATCATCCTGGTTGTAGTATGTATTCTTCGATAAACCACGCTGGTTTTTCAGGTTGAAAAAAATGGTATCGCTTTTCGAAGTCTGGTTGCCTTGTACTAAGGTAGGCAAATTCAAAGGATTGTTGGTAGTGTCAATACCGCCAAACGCTTTCACCATCTGGCTCGATTGGTCGTACTGGATATTGTTTGCCGTGAGGTCTATATCTTTATTCTTCGCATTGGCTTTGCCATATAAAAAAAACTTGCGCGACTCAATAAACAAAACACCCGAATCATCAGCTGAATATTCTATGGGTGCATCTAATGAATCTTTTGATATCAACAGGGAATCTATTTTCTGTCGCTTTGTTGAATCGGCATTTGCAGTGTCCTTAAAAAACAAACTGTCCGGTGCATTAATGACCGAACTGTTAGCTGGCAGCGGATCGTCTTTGGGCAATGCGCCGGTATCGTTACGTAATTTTAATAAGGCGGAATCCGTTATAATCGTATCCCGGTAGTTTTCTGTGTAAGATGAACCGGTAAAAAAAGAAGGATAACCGCTGGCATTGATATGAGTGATAAAAAAAAGCAAAAGAAGCAGGGTGCTTAAGGCGAGGATCGTTTTTCTGCTAATTTTACTACGTTTGCTCATACAGTTGAAAACAAAAATAACCGAAACAGTATACAGATAACTTAACGATACGTGAATTATGTTTAAATTATCCGGCAAAGCATTTTTGATTCTCTTTTCTCTTTTCTTACTTTCTTCTTTCAACTGGCCGGATGCTCCGTTTGGCGCAATGCAAAAGAATGTTCTAAAGACCATCATTATAGATCCGGGTCATGGCTTGCCAGATCCTGGCGCGTATGGCGCTTACAGTAATGAGTCTGCCAAAGCGTTGCAGATTGCCTTAAAGCTGGGCGAACTGTTGAAAGTAAATCTTCCAAACACAAAAATTATTTTTACCCGTACCGATGAATACTTGCCGGAACACATGCAGAATAAAGACCTGGCTAATCGCCGCCGTGCACAGATAGCGAATGAAAATAATGGCGACCTGTTTATCAGCATTCACTTAAACTCAGCGCCTGATCGTGTCCGCAGAGAAGTGATCGGGCACAATACAGAAACGTACTACACTTATTCGGGCAAGGGAAAAAAGAAAAAGAAAGTTCCTCACAAACGTTCGGTTCCCATCTATAAAACTTACAAATTGGGCTGTGAGGCAGAGGGCACCGAAGTATATATCTGGGCGGTTGGTAAGGCAGATCAGAAAAAGAATTCTGTTGGCTCAGGTGCCGGTGAAATGAGTGAAACAGACAGCACCGGAGCTGATTCTTCCGATTTTATGTTTGATTCGCCTGAAGCAAAAATCAGAGCTTCTATTCTTACTAAAAAGTATTTCAACAACAGCCGCATGTTGGCTGAGTACGTGCAGGAAGAATTTGAAAAACAAGGTCGCGTGAACCGCGGTGTGTTGCAAAGAAATAACAAAGGCATTTGGGTATTGCAGGCTACGGCCATGCCAAGCATTTTGGTAGAAACTGGCTATATCTGCAACCGCGAAGAAGAAGATTATTTAAATGACGACAAAGACCAAAGCGAGATAGCATACGCCGTAATGCGGGGCGTTCTGAAATACAAAGAAACTTTGGAAAAAGGCAGTCTGCCCACGGTAACCCAAACAACACCGGCAAATGATGCGGGTGGCAAATGAGGAATTAGAAATACCTAAAAATAAAATATTGGAATCCGCCGAACGGCGGATTTTTTATTCTTCTTTTGTCAGCGCTTCTGCGTTGGTTCTGTGCAAAAAATAGGGAAACGTTTAGCTTTTTTGGGGGTAATTTGTGCATCCGTTTCAGACCTGGATAAAATGGTTTTTTACGGCAGACAAAACATCCCATTTATCATTCGATTATGCAATTCTCACATCTTCACGTACACACACAATATTCGCTTTTGGATGGCGCTGCCAATATCAATAGCTTATTTAAAAAAGCGGCAAAGTATAATATGCCCGCGCTTGCCATCACCGATCATGGCAATATGTTCGGCGCGTTCGACTTTGTAAACCAAGCCTGGAAGAACACCAAAGTAGTGGGAAAAGATGCCAACGGAAAAGACATCCTTGAACCCATTATTAAACCCGTGGTGGGCTGCGAGTTTTATGTGGTGGAAGACATGACGCGCAAAGCCTTTTCCAAAGAGCAAAAAGATGAGCGCTTTCACCAGGTGTTGCTGGCAAAAAACAAAACCGGCTATCACAACCTTGTAAAGCTTACCTCGTATGGTTTTCGCGAAGGGATGTACAGCAAGTATCCGCGCATAGATAAAAAGCTATTGGAAAAATATAAAGAAGGATTGATTGCCACCACCTGCTGCATTGGCGGTTATGTGCCGCAGGCAATTCTGCACAAAAGCGAAGAAGAAGCGGAAAGGGAATTCAAATGGTGGCTGGAGATGTTTGGCGACGATTATTATATCGAAATGCAGCGCCATAAGATTACGGAGCAGGAGAAGATCAATGCCATGCTGCTAAAATGGTCGAAGAAATACAACGTGCCTGCCATTGCTACCAACGACAGTCATTATACCGACCAGGAAGACTACAACGCGCATGATATTCTACTTTGCATTAATACCGGCGAAAAGCAGTCTACGCCGGGGCTGGATGATTTCGTAAACGATGATACTGCCATCAAAAACCGGCGCTTTAAATTTCCGAACAACGAGTTTTATTTTAAGAGCACCGACGAGATGGCAAAGCTCTTTCACGATGTGCCGGAAACTATTGATAACACCAATGCCATCATAGATAAGATTGAGGTACTTAATTTAAAGAAAGACATCCTCCTTCCTGCTTTTCCTATTCCCAAAGAGTTCCAGGTATCGGAAGACAATAACCTCAACCAATGGACTTACCTGCATCACATCACTTATGAAGGTGCGAAGGCGCGTTACAGCGAAATAACAGAAAAGATTCGCGAGCGGCTTGATTTCGAATTGTTCACTATCAAGACCATGGGTTTTGCCGGTTACTTTTTAATTGTGAGCGACTTTATCAAAGCGGGGCGGGAGAGAGGTGTATTCATCGGTCCGGGTCGCGGTTCGGCAGCGGGCAGCGTAGTAGCGTACTGCATCGGTATCACCAATATCGACCCGATTAAATATGATTTGCTGTTTGAACGGTTCCTCAATCCCGACCGTAAATCAATGCCGGATATTGATACCGATTTTGATGATGAAGGAAGGCAGAAAGTGATCGATTACGTGGTGGAGAAATACGGCAAGAACCAGGTAGCGCAGATTGTTACGTATGGCACTATGGCGGCGCGTAGCAGCATTAAAGATGTAGCCCGCGTAATGGATTTACCGCTCTTCGAAGCGAATAGCCTGGTGAAACTGGTACCCGAAAAAGTAGGCACCACCTTGGGCCGCTGTCTTAAGGCGCCCATTACAGCCAAAGAAGGCGAGGGCTCGCTGGAAGAGAAGGAACAATATGGCGGCGAAGACCTGGAAAATATCAGGCGGCTGCGCGAAATTTATAACGGAACCGATATAAAAGCGCAGGTGCTGAAAGAAGCCGAGCGTCTGGAAGGCTCGGTGCGCAACACGGGCATTCATGCGGCGGGTATCATTATCGCGCCGAAAGATTTGACGGATCTGCTTCCCGTTGCCATGTCGAAAGAATCTGATTTGTGGATCACGCAAATTGGTGGCTCTTCCATTGAAGAAGCGGGCGTTATTAAAATGGACTTCCTTGGTTTGAAAACCCTCTCTATTTTAAAGACGGCGCTGGAACTCATCAAACAAAACCACAACATTGATATTGACCTTGATGGCTTGCCACTCGACGACGAGAAAACCTACAAGCTATACCAGAACGGCGAAACCAATGGCACCTTCCAGTTTGAAAGTGCGCCGATGCAAAAATATTTGCGCGAGCTAAAACCCGATGCCTTTGCGGATTTAATTGCGATGAACGCTTTGTATCGCCCCGGTCCCATGGCTTACATACCACAGTATGTTGCCCGCAAACATGGCAGGGAGGAAATTAGTTATGACCTGCCCGAAATGCGCGAGTACCTCGAAGAAACCTACGGTATTACCGTGTATCAGGAACAGGTGATGCTACTCTCGCAAAAGCTGGCTGGGTTTAGTAAAGGCGATGCCGATGTGCTGCGCAAGGCAATGGGCAAAAAGCAAAAATCGGTGCTGGATAAAATGAAGGCGCAGTTTATTAAGGGCGCTACAGAGAAGGGCCACAAAAAAGACATTCTTGAAAAGATATGGACCGACTGGGAAGCCTTTGCGCAATACGCCTTCAACAAGTCGCACTCCACCTGCTATGCTTATGTTGCCTACCAGACGGCGTGGCTGAAAGCGCATTATCCCGGCGAATATATGGCTGCGGTTTTGAACCATGCGGGTAGTATTGAAAAGATGACCTTCTTTATGGAGGAGTGCAAGCGTATGGGACGCCGGGTGCTGGGTCCGGATATCAACGAATCGCTCAGCGGTTTTGCGGTGAATGAGAATGGCGAGATCCGCTTTGGTTTGGGTGGCTTGAAAGGCGTGGGCGAAGCTGCGGTGCAAAGCATTATTGAAGAGCGCAATGCGGGCGGACATTTTAAAGACATCTGGGATTTTGTGAAGCGCATTAACCAGCGCACGGTGAATAAAAAATCGCTGGAAAGCCTCGTTTTCTCCGGTGCATTCGATTCTTTTAAAGACCTGCACCGCGCGCAATATTTCTTTACGCCTCCGGGCGAAATGTCGAGCATGCTGGAGCGCATCATCCGCTATGGAAACATCTACCAGACCAATAAAACGCAAAGCAGCAACAGCCTCTTTGGCGAGAATATTATGCCCGAAATTGCGCAGCCCAAAATTCTTCCTGCGCCGGAGTGGTCGCTTACCGAAATGCTGGACAAAGAGAAGGAAGTAACCGGTATGTTCATGAGCGGGCACCCCCTCAATCATTTCCGTTTCGAGCTAAAATATTATGGCATCATGCCGCTGAGCGAGTTTAACGAAGTGAACGATTCGCCGGGCGCCATTGCGGCGAACCTGAACAAAACGTTCCGCATCGCCGGGTTGGTAACAGATGCGCAGCACCGCATCACGCGCAATGGCAAAAGTTTTGGCTCCATCAGCATTGAAGACTTTACGGCTAAGACGGAAATTATGCTCTGGAGCGACGACTACATGCGCTTTAAACATTATGTAGAAGCCGGAAAGAATCTGTTAATCACCGGCTACTTCAAGTCGCGCTACAACAGCGAGCAATACGAGTTTAAGGTGAACAACATTTGCCTGCTGGAAACGGCAAAACAAACCTTAACCAAGCAGCTTGATATTAATGTTCACCCTGCCAGCCTCACCAACCAGTTTGTGAACTTTGTGGAGAACAATGTAAAAAGCAACCCGGGCAAGTCTTCTATCCGCTTTAATATTTATGAGCCTTTGCATAACCTGAAGGTAACCATGCACACCATGGAGCGGGGCTTTACCATGAACGAAGAGATGGCTGAGTTTTTATTAGACAACCCCGATGTAGATATTAATGTGGAGATTGTAAGTGCGTAAATAAATAGTAATAGTAACCAATAATAACCGGAAATCTTTACGCTCTGCAACAACATTTTATTGTTTTACAACCGTAGCATGGTACATTAGTACATTGCCTTGATAAACCTGTAGCACATAAACACCGGCAGGCAATGTACCGCCAATAGTAACAGAATTGGCAGCGGTAGTTTGCATATGCCTTATTTTCCCCGATACATCAATCACTTTTAGTGTGCTGAGGGTTGCACTACCCAACTGCACTGTTATCCCGCTGGTAAAAGGATTGGGATACGCTTTTATGCTAATCTCCGATGTTTTATCGCTGGTTATTCTTATCGCATCTTCCTTATCTGTGCTTACAGGAACGTTTTGCGTCTTTACAATGTAGGGTAGCGAAACACCGGTACCGCAGCTATCGGTAATAAACAATGTATAACTACCATTGCGCAAAGCGTAAACAGAGGGGCGTGTGGCACCTGGAATGAGCCTGTTGTTATATTCCCATTTGTATTGATAAGCGGAAGAGCGATTTACACTGCTGAGAACGGTAAGGGTCTTGCTGCCGTTTATTACTTTACCTTTTTTAATAACAGCAATAGGAGCCAGTGTTGAATAATGCCCCACCATATCAAAAGCTTCCGGTGCACCGTCTCCGTTTAAATCTATCATCCGGTAGGGCACTCCATTCTTAAATTGGGGTGTGCCGGCTCTGTCTTGCAGGTATTCAGGCGCTTCTTTAGGTCCTATATTCCTTACTAAATAAATGTCCTTATAATAATTATAATCGAAATAATCCAGAAGCTCGTCGCCATTCCAGTCATAATAAGTCCGGTCGTATTCGGTACCGCCATAAGTGGTAAAGTAGAGAGTATAAGCGGGGTGAAATTTCGTACCTGTATTCAGGTAGGTCACGTTCGGGCCATAGCAATCGCCCTGGCAGGATTGATAGTAAAAAAAGTCTTCATCACCATCACCATCCATGTCTGCAAACTGGAAGGAAACACTAAGAAAAGCATGCGCAAAAGCAACCGGATTGGCCTCCGGATTTTCTATAAAATGTGGACTAGTAAGAGTACCCTTATTTTCATAAAAGTGAATGTGGGCATCGCTGTCACTCACACTTGTATAATCGCTGATAAAAAAATCGAAATCACCGTCACCATCAATGTCAATAAACTGCTGATAGCGGGTAGCACCCGGAAGCGTAGTGTTTTCAAAGCCACTGGTGCTGCTTTGTGTAAACAGAGGATGCTCATTGGTGCCGGTGTTGCGGAATAATACGGGCGCCGGATTTTGATCAAAATAAGCATAGCAGTCAAGCCTGCCATCGCCATTAATGTCCGGAAAATCCAATCCCTGGATTGTTTTCCCGGCTGGTATTACACTCAGCAACGGATTCGCCGCATCCGCATTTTCAAACACGTTGCATTGCGCATTTGCCTTGCTTCTTATTAATATAACCAAGAGGGCTACAGCCACCATTTTCACAAGCCGGCGGGAAATATAGCAGAACACATTTTTATATTTTCTGATTGCTTTTTCGGCTTTGGTAATCCTGCCGGCACGCTTAACTTTTTTGACGAAAATAAGGTGATTACAAACAGGATTGCCCGAGATGGCGCAAGAGGCAATGTTAGTTTTTAGCATAAAGATTTGGTTTATAAAAGGAAAACAAAAGACCTTACCAAAACTAATAGATTTTTGAGAGAAGGCGGGAAGTTGCACGTTGGCATAGCCTATACAAACAAAAGGGATCATTATACTTATTTCAGGAAAGATACCCTGAAAAGAGCGGTAGAATTATCTTTCGGGATGCTACTTCTTTTAATCACATTTTAATTTATTAGCTATATAACCTTTCCTAATATTGCAACTGTTATCACGAATCGCAATATCGAACCAAACCATATCAGCAATATCCTTCTTTTGACAGTTATCAACTTCATATCATGTATCAATATCCTTCCTGCCAGCACAGGTATGCCCCCGATGGGTAATTGCAATGTCCACGCGCGGCGCATTGGCATCCACGCGATGCAGAGCAACACCAACGCGCCGCGCGTTGAAGGCAACGGCAGGTGCGTTGGTGTCAACGCGAAGCGCGTGGATGTTCCCACATTGTGCGTTGACCTTGCTGTGCACTGCGTTGACGCCAACGCGCATTGCGTTGGTGCTCCTGCGGCGCGCGTTGAGGGCAACGCGCTTTGCGTTGACGCCAACGTGAAATAGGTGAACCTCCTTTTTCGCTACGCGGGAAGCATCGGCAAAGCAACAGAGTCATTCGTTTGTAAGGATCGTTATTCTATTATTCATTTATAAATCAAATTGTTTATGCAGGATTATATTCCAAGAAAAGAAAACAATCTCATTCCCTGGTCGGATAACCTGAAAGATAAAATAGAAGGATATGCCGGTGTGTTGGATTTAACACAGGATGAGGTGAAGCTGGTAACAGAGTCGTGTGCTAATATTGATAAAGGAATTACCAGCGCTACCGCAGCCAGCGCAGCAGCCCGCAAAGCGGCTAAGGAGAAAAAGATAATGATTAAAAAAAGTGAAACTTCTTTGCGCACCGTCATTCAGCGCATCAAGAAAAGCGAAGGCTATACTTTGTCTATTGGTGAAGATTTAAATATTATTGGTTCGGATGATCCCATCAATCCGGATGATTATAAAACAAAGCTGAGCGCCAAGGTGCTGCCCGGCAAAGTGTGCATTCGTTTTATAAAGAAAGGCGTGGAGGGCGTGAACATTTACGGCCGCGCCATTGGAAGTGACAAATGGATTAAATTAGATTTCGCCAGCCGCAGCCCGTATGCCGATAAGCGCCCGCTGGCTGTAGCCGGCACTGCCGAGGTGCGCCAATATATGGCCATCGGCGTGCTGAAGGATACGGAGATTGGGTTGATGAGCGATATACTGGAGGTAGTATATGGCGGATAAACGCCGGGTTCTGTTCCTGTAAATAAGTAGCATCGTCCCGGCAGAAATGTTTTTCGCCGGGACGATTTATTTCTGCGCCGCTGCTTCTTCTTGTTTTCTATACCCTTTACTTTTGCTCCTTCTATGCTTACCGAAGAACTTATTTCGCTTGCCCGCATTGTATGGGATTATCACCACGTCAATCATACCATCACTCCCTCCGATGCCATTTTTGCCCTGGGCAGCCACGATACCCGCGTTGCTGATAGAGCCGCACAGTTATATCTCGGTGGCTATGCGCCGCTGCTCATCTTTGCGGGCGGTTTGGGCAGGCTGACGGAGGGTTTGTTTACCGAAAGCGAAGCCGATCTGTTTGCCCGCATTGCAAGGGAAAAGGGCGTGCCCGCAGAAGCAATCCTGCTTGAAAACCGCAGCACCAACACCGGAGAAAACGTAATCCTGGTAAAAGCCTTGCTGAAAGAGCGAAACCTCGACCCACAAACGTTTATCCTCGTGCAGAAGCCGTATATGGAGCGCCGCACCTTCGCTACGTTTGCCAAACAATGGCCGGAGAAAGAATTTAGAGTGACTTCGCCCCAAATCTCTTTTGATGATTACCCCACGGAAGACATTCCCTTAGAGCAGGTGATACAGATAATGGTGGGCGATCTGCAGCGCATTAAACTGTACCCGGCAAAAGGTTTTCAAATCTATCAGGAGATACCGGGTACGGTTTGGGAGGCTTATGAAAGATTGGTTCAATTGGGTTTTAACCAGCAGTTGGCTAAGGAAGAGTAGAGCGTTGGCCTTATTGGTTTAAACGGCTTCCATCACCTTCTCGTCAAAGCGCTTCACTTTATCGGGATACTTCGTAATGAAGGTAGCAATCATGCTCCGGATCACTTCATTTTCCGCATATGGCGTGATGCGGTCTTTCAGTTCTTCAATGGAGAAAACGGGCTCTTCGTCCAGCAAACCCATGCCGTAAAATTTGCCCCGCTCTACCATCACCACGCTCCATTGGTTGCCGCGCAAAGCTTCCGCAATCACATAGGTTTCCTTCTGCTGTTCTATCCATTGCAGGGCGCTGTTCACCTTGTTGTTGTATTCTTCTACATCTTCGTTTGCCGGCGGCGCCGTGGTATCTAAAAAACAAAGTCCAGCATCGAGCCCGAAATCTTTTACCAGCTTCCACAAAATGCGGTAGCCCTCGGTTTTGTTGCTGAAGGTAATGATGGGGTGAAGGTGCTTCCGTTTCTTATCCATCGCCAGGCGCAGGTAGCCGCGGTTGTCCTCATACATATAAATGGCAAACTGCCACTCCAGCTTCTTCTGGCTGTAGTTGTATTGGGGCCACAGGCGTTTAATCTCGATACTCTCAAACAGGTAGGCGGTAAATTCGGTTGGCGTTTCTTTATAAGTGATGGCATGGATCTGTTTGAGAAAGCCCTGCCGCTTGCTGCCGGTATCGAAGCCGGTAAAATGGCTCACCACGCGCTGCTTGATGCTCTTGGCTTTGCCCACATAAATCACTTTGCCCTTCGCATCGTGGAAGTAGTATACGCCCGGCACATAAGGCAGGTTGGCCACATGTTCTTTGGGTAAATTGGCAGGCAGTATCTGCTCGCGGTTGTCTTTCTTCAGGTACTCTTTTATCAGTTTGGTGCCGCTTGCGCGGATAATCATGTCGAACAGGATAGCCGTGGCTTCGGCATCGCCGGTAGCACGATGGCGCTCGCCGTTCATAATGTTCAGCTCCCCGCACAGCGCATCCAGCCCATACTTTTTAAAACCCGGGAAGGCAGTGCGGCTGAGCCTGACGGTGCAAAGCTTGCGGGCATTGAATTCAAGACCGGCTTCCTTTAAATGATATTTGATGAAGGAGTAATCGAAGTTTACATTATGCGCGATGAAGATGCGCCCTTCGAGATGATTGAAAACGGTTTCGGCAATGTGGGAGAAAGGGGGGGCTTCGCTTACCATCTCGTTGGTAATGCCGGTGAGCGCCGCCACAAAGCGGGGGATAGGATAGCCGGGGTTGACGAGCGAAGAATACCTGCCTTCTATTTCCTTTCCATTGTGCAGCACGATGGCAATCTCTGTAATGCCGTTGCTGTGCGCGTGGCTGCCCGTCGTTTCAATGTCTACTATCGCGTACATATCCTCTTTCTCTTTCGTCTCCTTGTGCAGGACAACAAATTTATTGGAAAATAAGACAATGTTTTTTGTAAAAAGCAAAAGCTGAATAAAAAAGCATTTCAGTCTCTGGCCCTCAACACACCGCTCCTTGCCATCTTCCCCCTTATTTTGTATATTTATCCAATGGCATCAGAGAATCAGAATTTCAGGGATAAACAAGCGCAGCGCAACGCCAGCCAGCAACCGTTAAATTTTAAAGACAAGCTTTCCTCGCTCCGCAACCTGCCGCGCTTCTTCCGCCTGGTGTGGCAAACGAGCAAAAGCATGACGCTCATTAATGCGGCACTGCGTATTGTTCGCTCGGCAACGCCCGTGGCTATCTTGTATATAGGCAAATTAATTATAGACGAAGTAGTCCGCATCAGCCATCAGCCCGGCGCTGTTTCGCACACCCGTTTGTGGGAGCTCGTAGGCGCTGAGTTTGCCCTTGCCATCGCTTCCGATGCGCTAAGCCGCGCTATTACCCTCATGGATAGCCTGTTGGGCGATCTGTTCTCCAACCATACCTCCGTAAAAATCATGCAGCACGCCGCCACGCTCGATCTGGACCAGTTTGAAAACAGTGAATTCTACGACAAGCTGGAGCGCGCCCGCGTGCAAACCACCGGCCGCACCATCCTGCTCTCGCAGGTGCTCAGCCAGGTGCAGGACCTCATCACCATGGGCTTCCTTGCCGCCGGGTTGCTGGCCTTCAATCCATGGCTCATCCTGTTGCTGGCGGTTGCGGTCATCCCTGCCTTCATCGGCGAGTCTTATTTCAACGACCGCTCTTATGCGCTCTCGCGCCGGCAAACCCCGCAGCGCCGAGAGCTCGATTACATGCGTTTCTTGGGCGCCAGCGACGAAACCGCCAAAGAAGTAAAGCTCTTCGGCTTGTCTTCCTTCCTAATCAACCGCTTCACGGCGCTGGCCAACCAGTTTTACACCGATAATAAAAAGCTCGCCATCAGCCGTAGCGGGTGGGGCACGTTGCTTTCGGTGCTGGGCAGCGCGGGCTACTATGCAGCTTATCTCTTTATCATCGGGCAAGCCATCACCGGAGCTATCACCATCGGCACGCTTACTTTTCTTGCAGGCTCCTTCCGCCAATTGCGCAGCGGGCTTGAGGGCATCCTCATCCGTTTCACCAGCGTATCGCAGGGTGCAGTTTACCTTACCGATTTCTTCGATTTCTTTACCATACAGCCCCGCATCCGCCAGCCGCTACAACCCCTTCCTTTTCCTAAAAAAGTAGAGCAGGGGTTCGTGTTTGAAAATGTGGGCTTTAAATACAGCAACAGCAACAAATGGGCAAACCGCCACTTGTCGTTCACGCTTCATCCAAACGAAAAGCTGGCCCTGGTGGGCGAAAACGGCGCCGGCAAAACCACGCTGGTAAAGCTGCTGGCGCGATTGTATGACCCCGCCGAAGGGCGCATCCTTCTCGATGGCATTGATCTGCGTGAATATGACCTGAATGACCTGCGCCGCAATGTAGGCGTCATCTTCCAGGATTTTATCCGCTACCAGATGAGTGCTGCGCAAAACATTGCCGTCGGCTATATAGAAGAAGCCGATGACCGTCCTCTTATTATATCATCGGCAGAGCAAAGCCTTGCCGACCCCGTTATCCAGAGCCTGCCACTGCAATACGACCAGGCACTGGGTCGCCGTTTCAATGAAGGCGTTGAGCTGTCGGGCGGCGAGTGGCAGAAGATCGCACTGGCAAGGGCCTACATGAAGGATGCACAGCTCCTCATTCTCGACGAGCCTACCGCTGCCCTTGATGCCCGCGCCGAATATGAGGTGTTTCTCCGCTTTGCCGATTTAACACAGGGAAAGATGGCGGTGCTCATCTCCCACCGCTTCTCCACCGTGCGCATGGCCAACCGTATCCTCGTGCTGGAAAAGGGGCAGTTGCTGGAAATTGGCAGCCACGAAGAACTGCTGGCGCAGAACGGCCGCTACGCCGAATTGTTTCAGTTGCAGGCGATGGGGTATCGGTAGGTGGGACTGCCGGGTGGTTTTATCAGATAGCAAAAGCAAAATTGTGTTTACAAGTAAAATAGTGGTGCAGAAATAAAGTTCGGATAAAATAGAAGTCAGTAGGGTTTCTACAATTATAAAAAAGGCAATCCCATTCAGATGGGGTTGCCTTTTTTGTTTTTATACTTTTTATGAAGCACGAAAGGAACCGGCATTACCTCAGGAAAAGCCTTGTTTAAAGGTTAAAGCACTTGTAAGGAAAAAAGCATTTTTCAAGGTGATTCCTCCCCACAAAAACAAAATATTGTGAAGGAAAATAAAAATAAATTTTACCAGGTAGAGTTGTTCAAAGTTTTGATGAACAAAATACACTTACTAAAACTTGTTGAGCAACAGGTGTCTTTAGTACAGTTTATATGTGTTATTGAAAATAAATAGTGTTTTTGGAACACTTATTCAGGGTGTAGAAAATTGTACACTTTTTTATTTATGGAATGGTTATTGACAATTGCGAGCCGCAAAACCAACCACAAACCGCTTATACAGAACACCAAAGCAAGGCGGCAATCTTTCTTTTGAAGTTGTTCTTACAAAAAACAGGAGCGTTTTCCGCAGGGGTGCATTAGGGATAATGCAGGCAGGAAAAACAAAGTCAAAGCAGTCAGTATTGAAGCATTACAAACCGGGGTACAGCATACTATTTCAAAATATGGTTCACCACAGTGTGGCGAACGAAATATCTGTACCTACTCAAGAATTCATATCAGGAACAAAATAGCCATTGTTTAAATAGTAAAGTATCTATGAAAAAATTCATTTTACCGCTTCTTTTCGTGCATTTAGCTATGGTAGTAAATGCTGCCACGTATTATTTTTCTGCCTCCTCAGGCGATGATTCCAGAACTTCAGCACAAGCACAGAACTCGGCTACGCCGTGGAAAACCATTGGCAAGCTGAATGCAATCATGAGCACGCTAAGAGCAGGCGACCAGGTGTTGTTCAAAAGAGGAGAAGCTTTCGACGGTGGCATTGTCGTTACTGTTTCGGGTAATAGCAGTGCGTCTATTTTTTTTGGCGCTTATGGGTCGGGAAACAGACCTATCATCAGTGGCTTCTCAGCCTTGATGAACTGGAAGCAAGTGAATGGCAATATTTGGGAGTGTCCGTTCTGGCAGCCTACCGGCAAAGAAAGTATGGTGATGAAAAACGGAAAACAGCAGGCTATTGGTCGCTACCCGAACCGAAACGCTTCCAATGGTGGCTATCTGGTTATTGACTCGCATGTTGGTCTGACGCAGATCACCAGCTCGCAGCTTCCTTCCTCTCCCAACTGGACGGGTGCTGACATTGCCATTCGTAAAAACCGCTGGGTGATAGACAGAAGCACAGTTACTTCTCACTCAGGTACAACGATCAATTTTATTTCGGGTTCAGACAATACCATTACTGATAAGTATGGTTTCTTTATTGAAAATAGTCCTAACACACTTGATCAGGATGGCGAATGGTGGTATGACAGAAGCCGCACCAAACTGCAGATGTATTTTGCCGATAACAACCCAAATGCTTATACCCTGCGTGGTAGTACGGTTGAATCAATCGTAACTATTTCTTTTCAAAACTATTTGACTTTTGATAACCTGACTTTCCAGGGTGGCAACCAATACGGCTTCAACCTAACCAATTCAAGTTATATTAAGATCAATTCCTGCGATATCAATCTTAGTGGTATCAATGCCATCCAAGGCTTAAGTTCGGGAAACGTAACGGTGAGCAATTCAACAATTAATGATGCCAACAATAATGGCATTAACCTATATTGGAATTGTTCCAATGCTACGATCACGAATAATAAAGTGAACAGAACTGCTTTGATACCTGGCATGAGCCAGAACAGCACCGGCACTTTCCAGGGTATCAACTTAAGAGGCGATAACAACCTGATACAATACAATGAAGTGGACAGCACCGGCGCCAACGGCATTCACTTTGAAGGCGATTACAGCACCGTACAAAACAATTTTGTAAACGTATTCGGACTTACGGCTGATGACTGCGGAGGTATCTATACAGGTCAGGGAAATGGCACTTACACTACCTATAATAGCAAGTCTATCATCGGCAATATTGTACTGAATGGCGTAGGTGCTCCGGCAGGAACAAACGATGTGGCGGGAACTTCTTATCCGGCTACACAGGGTATTTATTTAGATGCCAACACCAACCACATTATGGTGTCGGGAAACACGGTAGCCAACTGCGGACAAGCCGGTATCTTTAATAACAATACAACTTATTCTAACATCTTAAATAACACGCTTTATAATAACGGTAAAGAACAGTTGCTAGCCGTGCGCCAGCAAAATCCGGAAAGCAGCGTGAATATAAGAGGCAATATACTGTTTGCGAAAACAGTTTCCCAGTTGACCATGAAAGTAGAAAGTTATTATGGCAGCAATAACCTGTCAGGCTTAGGCACAGTTGACAGCAACTATCATTGCCGCCCGTTAGACAATAATTATCTTTTCTACGACATGTATTTGTCCGGCAGTACTTATATTTCTTCGTACGAAAATATGAGCACCTGGAATTCTAAATTTGGTTTCGACCCGCATTCCAAGACTGCGCCGGCTTTAATTCCTGCTTTCACTTCCAGCAATGCATCCGGCGTGAATAAATATACAAACGGAGCGTACAATACAAGCGTGAGTGATGTAGGCTCTTTTGCTTCTACCGGCGATATTTCGAAGGTATGGGTAGCCAATAGGATAGATGCGGGTACGATGCAGGTTACCTCAAACACATATTCTTCCAACAACAATTACATGCTGACATTGCCGCTTAATTCAAGCATCACAGCAGGAAAAACCTACCTGCTGACACTCAGTTTGCAAGGCAGCAACAGCAATGCTCCGATGACGGTATACCTGCGTCAGACTACTTCCCCACAGATTGATCTGACCTCCAGAACAATGGTTCCGATTTCGATTACACGACAGGATATAAAATTAGGATTTACAGCTACCGCATCAGCTACAAATGCAGCAATAGAGCTTGATGTGGCAGCACCGAACGGCGCTGTTTGGGTGGATAACGTAAACCTGCAGGAAGCTACCATTACGCCAACCAATCCGGATGATTACATGGTATTTGCCTATAACGCCACTTCAAGTAATGTACAGGTTTCGCTTGACAAGAATTATAAATACCTGGATGCAACCGGAAAGCAGTATAATAACAACACAACCTTAAAGCCATATACATCTGTGGTTTTATTTAAACAATTGGGCACTGGCACCGCTAAAGTTGCTTCCGAGCAAGTTATGAATGTGCAGGGTAACTTGGTGGATGCTTCATCAGCCACCAATTATGCTAACACCAGCACTTCTTCTACGGCACTTAGCTGGCAGGTAGATAACCAAAGCAGCACTGCTTCTTACTACGAAGTAGAACGTTCAACCGATGGCACCGCCTTTACAAAACTTGGCAAAGCATCTGCAAAAGGGAGTGATGTTTCGGCTACGTATCAATACAGCGATGCCACACCGGCAGGAGGCAAGAATTACTACCGCGTTACGCAGTATGATGAAAAAGGTACTGCTGTGGTAAGTAAGATGATAATGGTGAACAATATCAGCTTTACAATCAATCCGAATCCTGCACGTGATGTGATTCATCTTACGTTCGACCAGACAATCAATGCAAGTGATCATTTAGGCAAAGACGTGGTTATCCGCACCACATCAGGCGCTACAGTAAAGACTATCCAGTTGCCTTCTACCAATAACCTGAACAGGGTGGATATGAATGTAGCAGAACTGAAGCCGGGTATGTATATACTGACCCTCACTTCGGAAGGAAAAACCTTCAGTAAATCATTCCTGAAACAATAGCAGTTAAAAGAAAATAATAAAAAAGGCAGCACATCAACGAATGTGCTGCCTTTTTTTTCAACAGTGATGAAATGAGGTGTGATTGTAGAGTTACCAACTGAAGAATATAATACACAGAGGCTGTTGTCCTGATACAAGAACAAGGCTTGCTTTCCGTTTTTTGCCGATTGTATTATTATAAAGACCTTAAGTTGCTTTAAAAAAACCTTTTAAAATGCGATTTAAAAGAAGAAGTATTAAAACGAAATTAAACAGAATGAAAATTTGCTTAAGTCTTTCTCAAGCAAGAAAAAAATGAATGCATTTTGATAGTTTTGTTCCAGCGAATCCAATAGAATAGCTTTTATAGCAAAAGAGATTTAGGGGAAGGCAGCATCCAATATCAAATCTGCCAGCCTGCTAAATCAAATAAAAAAACGAATAGCAACAGCATAATTAAAGCAGGTATACCTATATCGGGCTACAGGCAAAAGTTTGCTGTTACGAAAACAAAAATTGTTTTAAAATTCAATCATCAATATCAATAGCCTCACCGGCTATCACATCAAAATTCAGTATCATGAAAAAGTTTATTTTACCCATTTTGCTTCTTCATCTGGCAGCTACTGTGAACGCTGCGACGTACTTTTTTTCTTCTTTATCAGGAGATGATTCCAGAACCTCAGCACAGGCACAAAACGCTGCTACACCCTGGAAGACAATTGCAAAACTAAATGCGATTATGTACACCTTAAAAGCAGGCGACAAAGTTGCTTTTAAACGCGGTGAAACCTTTGATGGTGCCATCATTGTTACCGTTTCGGGCACCAGCACATTGCCCATTACATTTACGGCTTATGGATCCGGAACCAGACCTGTTATTAATGGTTTCTCAACACTAACCGGATGGACTCAATCCCGCACCAATGTATGGGAAGCCTCTTTGTCTCTTTTAAGCGGTAAAGAAAGTATGGTAACGTTGAACAACCAGCAGCAGGCTATCGGGCGTTATCCCAACATCAATACTTCAAACAGGGGATATCTTACCATTGATTCGCATTCAAGTATGACAGAACTGAATAGCAGTCAGCTTCCGGCTTCACCTAACTGGACCGGTGGAGATATCGTAATCCGCAAGAATCGCTGGACGCTCGATAGAAGTTTAGTTACTTATCATTATGGCACAACCATTGGTTTTGTAAGTGGCTCAACCAATCCAATCAGTGATAAGTTTGGATTCTTTATCGAGAACCATACAAACACACTCGATCAAAATGGAGAATGGTATTACGATAAAGTAAGAAGCAAACTGCAGATGTATTTTAGTGGCAACAACCCTGCGGCGTATGCAGTAAAAGCCAGTTCGGTAGAAACATTGGTATCCATTTCTTTCCAGAATTATATCACTTTCACCAACCTGATGTTTAATGGTGCTAACTCATATGCTTTTAACCTGGTTAACTCTAATAACATTGCCATCAACAACTGTGCTTTCAATTTCACGGGTATTGATGCGGTTAAGGCATTAAGTTCTAACTATTTTACATTCACCAATTGTCTTATTAATAATGCAAATAACAATGGTCTTTACTTGTATTGGAATTGTTCTAACGCATTGATAACAGGCAATACCGTTAAAAACACTGCCGTTATACCAGGCATGGGTCAGAACGATGTAGGTACACATCAGGGCATTGTAATCAGAGGCGATAACAACCTGATACAATACAATGAAGTGGACAGCAGCGGTGCCAATGGCATTCATTTCGAAGGCAGTTACAGCACTGTTGCCAACAACTTTGTAAATGTGTTTGGTCTGACGGTAGATGACTGCGGCGGTATCTATACAGGTCAGGGTTTGGGCGATAATACTGTTTGTTCTAGCAAGTCTATTCTTAATAATATTGTATTGAACGGAGTAGGCGCCCCGGCTGGGACCAGCGATACAACAGCTCCTTCTACGCAAGGCATTTATTTAGATGCGAATAGCAACCATGTATTAGTAAGTGGTAACACAGTAGCCTATTGCGGTCAGGCTGGCATTTTCAGCAACATCAATAACAATGTTACCATCACCAACAACACAATGTTCAACAATGGCAAAGAACAATTTTTGGGTACAAAGCAATACAGCCAGGGAAATGTAACCGTAAAAAACAATATTCTGTTTTCCAGAACGGCTACCCAGTTGGGAACCAGAATAGAAAGCAGCACAGGCAACAGCGACATTGCGCAATTCGGTTCGTTTGACAGCAACTATTACTGCCGCCCGATAGATAACAATTATCTTTTCTTCAGCCAATGTTATATAAACGGAACCTACACCACAGCATATGATAACCTCACCACCTGGGCTTCCAAGTTTAACTATGATAAGAACTCCAAAGGGGCTCCGGCTATTATACCAGCTTATACGTACGGTTCACCCAGCGGCGTGAATAAATATTCAAACGGAGCGTACAATACAAGTGTAAGCGATGTAGGTTCTTTTTCTTCTACCGGCGATATGTTGAAGGCATGGGTAGCCAGCAAACTGGATGCAGGCACCTTGCAGGTTACCTCAAACACGTACTCTGCTAACAACAATTACATGCTTACGCTGCCATTGAATTCAGGTGTAGAGGCTGGCAAAGGATACCTGTTGTCGTTCAGCTTGCAGGGCAGTGCCTCCGGCAGACCTATGGAAGCATATTTGAGAACAACAACGGCAGGTAATAAAGATTTAACTACAAGAATTAAAATACCAATAGACGTTACACGCAAAGACATTCAATTGGGTTTTACTGCCACAGCAACGTCTGGCGCGTCCATCGAACTTGATGTAGCACAACCTAATGGCGCCATCTGGGTTGACAATGTGAACCTGCAGGAAGCTGTCATCACAACAACAAACCCCGACGATTATATTGTTTTTAAATACAACGCCACGGCAAACGCGAAAACAGTTGATTTTGGCAGCACTACTTACTACGATGCCAAAGGTGCTACCTATAGCGGCAAAATAACATTGCAACCTTATAGCTCCATTGCATTGTTTAAACAAGCAGGCACAACTTCAGCATTCAAAACTTCCTCTGATGTTCAATCTATCCAAGCAAAAGGCAATTTAACGGATGCTTCTGCTACCAGCTTTACGAAGACATCGTCTGCTAATGTTAGCTGGCAAGTAGATAACCAGAGCAGCGCCGCTTCTTACTACACGATTGAACGTTCGGCGGACGGTTTGAACTTCACGGGTATTGGTAAAGCCGATGTAAAAAAGAACAATGCCTCATCTATCAGCTATGAGTATAATGATGCAACACCGGTTGCCGGCAAGAACTATTACCGCATTACGCAGTACGACGAAAAAGCCGTAGCTACGGTCAGCAAAGTGGTAATGGTGAATAACATCAGCTTCCAGGTGAACCCAAACCCGGTGCAGAACACCATGCACCTGTTCTTTAACGGGCTGATAAAAGCAGATGATCATGTAGGTAAAGACGTTATTATCCGCAATACTTCAGGCGTTACTGTAAAGACATTGCAACTGCCATCAACAGACAACATCAGCAATGCAAATCTGGATGTATCCTCATTAAAGAGTGGTCTTTATATCTTAAGCATTACATCGGAAGGAAAAACAATCAGCAAACAATTTCTGAAACAATAGAAGATAGATTAGCAGAAATAAAAAAGTCCGGTAACAATAGTGTTGCCGGACTTTTTTAATAGTAGCTCCGTTCAAAAGTAATAAGCTTTCGTCTATATGAAAGAGTTACACGTTCATCACAGTACAGTCTTTTTATTCCTGTGCAATTAATACTAAGACATCACCTTATTTTTCTTTATAAATAAAGAAGGAATGAAAACAATTTCACTTTCTACAACTTACTAATTTCTTCAACCGAAACCTTGTTCAGAATTTGCTTCAGCTTTCGTTCTATCTGGTTAATATCTACCATTAAATTCAATTTCTCACCCTGCTTAAAAGTGCGTGCTCTACCATCCGATTTGCAAATCAGGTAATCATACTGAATGCCTACTTTATTGGCTAAATCGTTGAAAAAAGGTTGGGCAAAATCTTCTGCCATTAGTTCTATTACGCTGGTATTTTGCTGACAGAATACAAGATTAGCTTGTCCTGCACCGATGGTAGCAATAATAACTTCGGCATTAGCGAACAAGCTGATTTTTTCGATGAAAGAAAGCTTGGAAAGCTCAAACGAACGAAAGCCATATCTGTCCAGCACTCCCATAAGCTCAGGTTCGTTCAGTACACGGCGTTTGGAGGAATCGTTGCGGCTGATATAAACATACGGGCACTTGTATTTATTATCGGTTGCTGTATTGTTATACTTTAGAAATTCGCTCCGCAAAAAGTCGCTGCACCAGGTTGGTATATGCTCGTGATAGCGCACATAAGTAGTAGCCAGTAAAGTGTCTGCCTGTATATGGTTTTCTATATCGCCCGGTATGATTTTGCTCTCGTCTATACCCAGCATCCTGATGATATCCTTTTGGTAATCCTGCTTATAACTGGGGATGAGAAACCAGTCTATTTTATCATACCATCCTATCTTTTTTAACAGCGCGATGCGCGAGATAGAATCAATGAGGAAATGAGAGTAGTTAACAATACCGCCTTCGCCAATCAGAAGGTTGAGAACGTTGCCTTTGTAGTGCTTAGGCTCTTTAAAATAATTTTGCCGGAAGATGTTGTTTTTAGAGGGCACATTGCTTTCAAGATCATAAGACAATTCACCCACCAGATAACCATCACCGCTGATAACGGCAATGCTGAAATTATTATCGGTATGTGCCCTGCCGTTGGGAATGGCTACTACCCTGGCAGCCGGTATCTGAGCAACAATAGTAGTATCTACATAACCAATAAAATGAGTTCTGAACTCGTCGCTTACATTCAGGTGAGAGATATAAGGCTCAAAAGCCTGTTCGCATTCAGCACCTGCCACTGCTGTCACATACTCATCAATGGTTGTATAAACCCCTTTTGGTTTATAACGCCTGTTGCGGATAAGAATGCGGGTCAGCATTTTCTTCATCCGCCTGATTATTTTATGTAGCATCGTTGTGGCAGGTTTGAGCGAAAAATAAGCAATAATGTAGTTGGCTTACGTGTTTCAATGGCGTTTTGTCGTCTGTACTTATGGGTTCATTACAGGTTGGTAGATCTTATCGTATTTATGAATCAGCGACACAGTTTCTTCAATATTATTTTTTGAAGAAGCCCCGAACAGGATAGATTCTACATTGGGCAGGCTGCACACATATTCAATCGCTTCTTTTGGTGGGATAGCGCCGGCTGCCAGCACCTGCATAGCAATGATCCTTGCGTTCTTTGTGGCCAAAGTTTCTTCATACAAATCCTTACCACCCGACATTCTAAAGTTCACTTTATTGATGGATGCGCATACCACCGGGTTTTCAACACCAGCTTCTTCCAGCGTATTCAGCAGCTTAGGAAGATTCATCGTGATGAAGCCTGCTTCTGCATTGTATCTTTCGCGTATGTAATCGTGATAAGCTTTGAAGATTTCCTTCATTCCTAAACCTAACAATAAATCGGTAACCACGTTTTGCAGAAAGATAACAGGCGTGTTAATGCCTTTGAACATCTTCATTTCAGAGTCTATCATCAGTTCCATAATGGATAGATAATCCTTCGACAAATAAGCTACGCCGCCTTTAAACAACGAGCCAAAGAAATTGCCGGGTACATATTGCTTGATGGTTCCCATCACGCCCAGTTCAGTAACCGCATTTGCATATTTATGCGCATATGGCATACAAGGATAAATCTTGTAATTCGCATATTTCTCAGGGTTGGCTCTTATATAATCGCAGATGCTGGAAATGCGGTCGTGCGTCGTGCACATAAAAGTATTAACGCCGACATGCATGGCATAATCCAGCGTTTTGATGATAGCGCTGTCGTTTTTGAATTTAATAGATTGTGCTCTCGATTTTTCATCTGAAATATGGTTCACTGCAAAGAACTGGTTGTCGCCAAAAATAATTCTTTCCATAGCCTCTAATTTGCGTTGTTTTTAAGTAACGAAATAACTTTATCGGTGTGCCATGCACTTTGAAAAGTGTTGATGTTGTTAGGCACCTTTTTCTGAACCGCTTTGATGAAATAATCAACCTGTGCAGAGTATTCTTCACCACGAAGATAAAAATCTACCGATGGTGTAAGATCGGTGATGTATTTCACATTCCAGCCGCGGCTGTAACCTTGCGGAAACTGGGCGGTTTTAAAATAAACTTTTAGTTCGTTGGCATCGCAGATGATTTTGCCTTTGCTGCCCAAAATTGTGATAGAAGTTGACATCTTCCGGTACGTTTCATCGCTCCAGTTTACGGATAAGGTACCGCTTACTTTTGATGACAACTCCAGCACTGAGAATACCGAATCCTCTACATTCTTCGAATAAAAAGATTTCAGTACCGTGCCTCTTACTTTTTCCACAGGGCTTATTGTGTAGTTGATCAGATCAATCACATGCGAAGCATAATCCATCAGGCAGCCGCCGCCTTCTTCCGGGTCGGAGCGCCAGGTTTCCTGCTTTGGTTTTATTACTACAGGTCCGTAAGATTCTCCTGTAAAATGAAAAATATCGCCGATGAATCCACCATCCAGTATCCGTTTCACTTCCTGGAAAGTGCCGATAAATTTATTGTGATAACCCACCTGATTGACCAAACCTTTCCGCTCTGCCAACTGCACCAGTTCTTTACCATCTTCAGGTGTAAGGCACAATGGCTTTTCGGCAAACACATGTCTTCCGCTCTCCAATATTTTCTTCACCATCCTTGCGTGCAGCTTGGTAGGAACCGCTACAAACACAGCATCTGCATCGGTTTCCTTCAGCATATCTTCATAATCGCTGAAGGTTGGGAACGATGTATATTTCTTAAACACATCAAGCGTCATTTTAGATGCGTCTGCAACGCCTGCCACTTCCACATCGGGATGCGCCCCCAGTATTGCAAGGTGCGAGACACCCATTTTTCCGGCACCGATCAAACCAACTTTTACCATACTTATTTTATTTGTTTAAGGAAAGAAATGTGTAATAAAAGATCCCTGAAAAACTTCATCTGGTTTTTAATATTACGACGAAAAATCTCAGGACGTAAAAAAATTCTTGCCAGCCATTCTAATCTTAGTTTTATCCAAATGGGAGCGGGGCGTTTGCTGTTGCCCGCATACCAGTCGAACACATTGCCGATGGTGCTGATGATTCTTGCATTGGTGGCATCGCGATGCTGATAGGCCCATTTTTCCTGTTTTGGCGCTGTCATTCCCACAAATAATACATCAGGATGAAAAGCATTGATTGCATTAATCATCTTTTCGTTGTCTTCGTTGCTGAAAACAGATTTGTAAGGCGGCGAATAAGAACCTGTCACTGCATATGGGTATTCCTTCTTTATCCTGTCTTTTATCTTTTGTAACGTGTCTTCTGTAGAGCCAAGGAAAAATACTTTCCAGAGGTTTTTGTTTGCCTGTTCCATCAGGTAATCAAAACAATCCTGCCCTGCAATTTTCTTTATGTTCTTTCTGTTCAATATTAATGAACCAATGGCTACGCCCATGCCGTCCAGCACCAGCAAGTCTGTGTTTTTTAACGCCGTTTCAAATTCCTTATCCTGCAATGCCACACCATAAGAATTTGGACTGAACGTATTGATCAATACTTTATCAATGTCGGGCTGAATGATGCTGAGCGAAGAAGAAAATACATTATACCCCAACACAGGTGTGCTTTCGTAACCTTTCATTTTTATTTTTGTTTGTTCACTCATCACCAGTCAGCTTTTCCTGTAGTTTTGATAGGCAACCTTTATACTACGGAAGATAGGCTGTAGTCAGTTTGATTTTGATAAATTGCTTCCTTTAAAATATCCGTCAGGTTTCTTTCAAACGTATCTAAAGTAAAGTGTTCATAAAACCGCTTTCTTCCTGCTTCTCCCATTGTATAACGCAGAGCCGGGTCATTTATTAGAACCGTTAGTTTCTCTGCCAGGCCGCGCACGTCATTATGAGGAACCAGAAAACCGGTTTTGCCATCCACAATAATATCGGGTATGCCGCCTTCCGGTGTAGCCACAACAGGCAGTCCGTTTTGCATTGCCTCCAGGTTTACCAGTCCAAATGTGTCGTAATGAGTAGGAAAGACAAATACATCGGATTGTTGATAAAAGGACATCTTCTCTTCTTTGTATTTTGGACCATGCGCAAACACAACTTCAGTTAATTTTTTTTCCCTGATTTGCCTGTTGAATTCTTCTTCTGAAACATCAAACCAGCCGCCGACGTAATGACATTGAAAATTTATACCTTTCTGATGAAGAATTTCGCAAGCCTCCAGCAACACAAAAATACCTTTTTCGCGAATCATATTTGAGAGAAACAGCAACTGACAAACCTCTCCTTCCTTCTTTATAAATTTCTTTTCAGCAGCTTCTAAAGGCAAAGTGGCAGGCACACCGCAAGGGCAATAGAAAACATCTTTTTCTTTTACGTAAGCTTTTATATCGGGATACAAAAAGCGGGATACCAGAATGCTGCGGGTGTCTTTGAAAACATACCTGTAGAGCGAGCGGGCTAATTTACTATCTCTTTCACTGATCCCTTTATTATGAAAATGATAAATAAGTTTTGGCTTCCAGCGTTTCATTATAGAAACAAGTAAAGCATCTTTATAAAACCCTGCACCAGATGCCGTAAGCGTCATATAACACAGATCGTATTTTTTATCTTTAAGAGCCGTAATTACCTGCCGGATAATTCGGACAAAAGCACCTATTTTTTTTAGGTTGCCTTTGCCGGATTCATGTAGAATGCGGTTGGTGGCCAAATCAATATAATCAGCTTCAAAAGCCTCGTTTATTACCTCACTTTCTCTGATGTATTTACCCACCATAGCAGCGCCGTGTGTAGGAGGCGGAAGATGTAATACAAAGAGTATTTTCGGTTTTACCATTTTTTGCTCTTATTATCCTGCAGCATAAAGCGGCGGATGATTTTGGTTGTCTTAGCAGTGGAAGGCGATATTGTTTTTATTGCCACTCTTATATTCAATAATTTTGCCAGTTATGATAAAGCAAAGCTTACCGAATCAATAATTCCGTCTGCCGACTGTTGATGATTGAAAGATTGAACGGCGCGAACCGCATTCTCTGAAAACTTTGTGAGTAATTTTTTATCTGTCAGCAATTGCAGCGCATGGTCGGCCCATACTTCTGCGTCCAAAGACAGGATATAACCATTCTCATTATGAGTAATTAAGTCGTTGGCAACACCCGCATTTTCACAAGTAATTACCGGTGTGCCGGCTGCGCAGGCTTCATTGCCTACTACACCCCAGGGATCGTTGAGCGAGGGAAACAAGAATAGCTTTGCTTTTGAATAATAAGAAGGTAATGTTTTCTGGTCGAGATAACCGGCAAAATGATAAGCCACGCCGTGCCGGTCCAGTTCTTCCAGCATTTCTTTCCGTTGATCGCCTTCGCCTACAATGAGGGCTTTAAAACCCTGAAATTTTTTATGCAGCCTTTTTGCTACTTCTACAAAGAACATTGGCATTTTCCGTTCTACAATCTGCCCTGAAAACATAATATGGTATTCTCTTTCTTCCATTGGCAACGGTGTAAATTTTGAATTGTCTATACAAAGGCAGCTCTTAAACATCTTGCTCTGCAGAATACCATAACTGCGATACAAATCGAATCCGCCTTTGCCCGTGGTGACGAACGCTTTTGTGCGACTAAACACAAAGCGCCTGAGCAACTTTTGAATCCACGAAAAACGGAGCTCCGAAATATAGGTGCCATCGTTGTACACGACCAGTTTTCTGCCTTTCATCATACACCAAAATACGCCATACATCATAGTAGGCTTAAAGGCGGTGATGATGAGCACGTCGGGGTTCAGTTTGTTCAGGTAACTCCAGACTTCCGTTTGGTTATGACGAAAGCCATCGGCCTTGTCTTCCATAAACTGTTGCGGGTAGTTGCCATGGTCAATCTTCCAAAGCCTGTCGGGCTCTAGCCTTGCGCAATACAACACGGAATAGTTTGGATTCTTTTCCCAAATCAACTCGTGCATCCGCTCGCGGTAAGGACCGGGAACCTGAGTGAGATACACAACACGAGGATTTTCTTTTGTCTTTTGTTTCATCAGATTTTAAAACAGCATTAATTCTTCCATTTATCCCACACAAACGGGAATAAGGTTTTCAGCCATAGCTTGCTGACCGCTTCAAGATAATGCGATGGAAAATGCTTTTTTATAAAATATAAATACTCTTTGTAAGCCAGCCCCTTTGGGCTATACAGATATTTAATTCTGTCTTTTAATGTAGTATTAGCCGGCTTCCAGTTGTTGCCATGGTCGTCCTCGCACAAACCCAAAATACCAGGCGCTACCACAACCGGAAAGCCGTTCTTTTTAGCCGTGAGTGTATAATCGAAATCGGCAATGCCATGTGTGTATTTATCTGATAAAATGCCAATCCTATGAACGATTTCGTGTGGTATCAGCATGATGTTAGCATTCCCCAAATCGCACTCGGCAAAGTGTTTATTGTTCTCTATTAAATAGCTTGTGTTTATTTTTTTTGCCGATAATAATTTTCTACCCCCATAGCTGGTTTTTCCTTTTCCGTTTTGGGTGCTACCAACCACGATAGCCGGTTTCTTATATTGGTTGCTGGTTTCGCTATAAGTCTGCAAAAGTTTCCTCACCGTATCCTCAAACAAGACTGTGTCGTCGTTAAGTAAAAGAAAGAAATCTGGATTGTTTTTCGCCGCTTCGCTCCACGATTTCCTCATGCCACCTGCCCAGAATAAAGAGCCATTGCCGTGAAAGATGTGAATGCGTGGAAACGCAGTTGCAGCAGCTTCTGCGGTGCCATCTTTAGAGGCATCGTCCGTTAGATAAACAGTAAGTATTACCTCATCCGTCATCTGTTGTTCCTTCAGCCTTTGCAAGCAGGCAAGGGTTTTTTCTTTGCGGTTAAAGGTTGTAATTAGTATTGCTATATTCATACATAAAAATAAATGATGACAGCCCGGATGAAAATTATCCGGTTTCTTTTTCAGTTGGTTGTTTTACCTGCCACGTTAATGAAATATACAAAGCCAGCAGCAGCATCACAAGCGTGAAATAATTAATGTCCCGGATGAATTGTATCTTGAATTGATTGATTAATAAGATCAGGAACAGAAGGTTAAAACCCAACAAAAGATCTGTTGTAAAATAAGGCTTCCGCCTGACTGTCCAATATGTTCGCCAGCCGTTAATGAGTGAATAAACAAAGAGAAACATCATGCTTAAAAAACCGATTGGTCCCCACATAACGAAGGAACTCATGTACAGGTTATGATAATCGGCGATCCCATCGTCCATATCGCCTTTTTTAAAGTGGACCGCCCGATATTCAACCGGTGAAACAAAATAACCTCTGCCAATAACACCATCCGTTTTTTTCACTTGTGCAAATGCATACGGAAATAATCCGCCGCGGTTCATGGCATCACCGTTCAGCATGCTTTCCATGGTAACATGATCCATCTCTTCACTACGTTCTTCAAATACTGACAGGTCAATAAAGTTCAGCTTGGTATTAACAACAGCAATCACCGCAACAGCTGCTATTACAAGAACAATCAATTTTGCGTTCAATCTTTTACCTAACAAGAGGCAAGGACCGGCAACAGCAATGGGTAATAGTAAAATAGATGACCGTGTTCCTGAATAAACAATTGACATAATAGCGATGAGGATAGTGAACATGCTGAAGTAATAAAAGAACTTATTCTTTTTTAACCAACTGCCACTTAAAATGCCTGGTATCAACAAAGAAATCAGTGAGACGCAGAACTCGGCAAAAGCTTCAAAATTATTCAGCGTAGATCCGCTTCTTACGATGCCCATATCAAAATCAACCGTTTTATCCGTCTTTGGAAAGAAAGGAAACGGCGAATCATATAATTCGTATTTCTGGTTGAGGGCAACTAAAAATTCGTAGCCGAAAAAGACAGAGATGGCAAAGATGATTTTGTAAAAATCATTTTGTGTAAAAGGAATTCGTGACACAAAATAAAAAAGATACAACATCATGCAGAAAGAAAAGAAGTTCTGCAGTTCCGTAAACATCGGGAAGAAATTGCCGCCGGTTACGCTCAGTAAATCGAAAATACACCAGATGAAGAGCGCTGTTTTAATAGCATTATCCATGATGGAATGGCGCAGAAAAGGAATTTTTCCATTGATAGCTGTGTAAAAAACAATAGCCGCGAATGCGGCAATGTTATAATTGCCGCCGAGCTTATTACCGAAAATAAAAAAGTTGCCAATGAACAATTGGATAAGAAAAGAAACCGGGTCTTGCTTGTGCAGGCTGTAATAGAACACACCGACCATGATGCCCAGCGCTGCCGCATTTACCGGTGCCGGATAAATGGAATAGGTAAACGAGCCGCACAGAATTAGTAACCCGATAGTAATAATCAGTTGCCAGTCGAAAGCAATTTTTTTCGGTGTAACCTCCGAAACAGCTGCGGGCAATGTGGGCATTACTGACTGCATTTCTGTGATAAAGATTCTTTTATTACTGCTTGTGAAAAATTCATTTTTAGTTGTTTCCAATAGAAGAAGTCATTCTACTTATACTCACCTAAATCATAAATATAAACATGCTTATACTCTCCTTTATTCATACCCAATGCGCCAACCGTAGCTCCCACCAAAGACCCGATTAAACAGTTGCATTTTGATAACAGAACAACTGTGGTTAAGTATTCCAGCCCCTTTAAAAACTTATCATTTTCGCGGTCAAAAGAAATATCTATATACGGCAAATTAGAAGAATACTGTTCCACTCTTTTGCTTTCGTTTACCAACAATTTATCTCCGAATTCAAACCGAAACACTTCTACGGTTTCTGCTTCTTCGGAAGCCAAAAAAACAGAGTCGCAATTCCATTTCACTAACATTTCTTTTGTCTTTGAAATTACATCTGCCAGGTCCGGTTGAATCGCATGTCCTGCATTGTTGATGATATCAGTTCCTCTTTTTACAACGCCGATTACTCTTTTGCCGGCGAATAACTTTTTATAACTGTTCTCTATCTTTTCCTGAATGGAATCCTTAATTTTTATTTGGTTGCTGATGATATTGTAATAATGTTTTGCCCTTGACTTACGTTGTTGTAAATAATAATTAAGAACAACGGGCGATGCTTCTTTTGGATCAAGCCCGGATGCGATAACAACATTTTTACTGTTGTATACTTCTTCCAGCGAATAAGCTGAGGGTTGTTCAAAGTAATAATCCCATGCATTTACTTTTCCGATTTCTTCTTTGTACAAATAACCGTTGCTATAATTCTGCAAGTCAACAACCGGGATCATCCCCTTTCTTTGAGCGAAATAAATATATCCTAACACGGTATTATAAATCCCCATTAATCCCAAAACAGGGTTGGTGATTTTAATAACAAAAAAAGTTTTGTCTCCGTTTTTTTCACCAAAGCTTTTTCGTTCGCCAATTAATTTTTCATCGGTCTTGTTTTCCGTAAGAGATAGATAAACTCCATATAGAAAAGGAAGTTTTCTTCTTAGCAGCGATTTATCCATGTCTCTCAAATTACTCTTGTAAATCTTACACAATAATTTCTTCGCTTGGCTGCAGGCTATGTTGATAGACTTCAGCAAAAGCCTTTACCTGCACCTCACCCGAAAACTTTGCATGAGCTTCTGTGGCAATCACTTCACGGTCTAAGTTATCAATGTTTACCATGCAGGTCAGCAGCGCCTGTTTCAATCCTGCCGGAGACACTTCTTCAGCCAGGTAGCCGTTTCGACCATTTGTAATGGTTTCCCTTAAACCACCAATGGCAAAGCCAACAACCGGCGTTCCGCAGCAAAGACTTTCCACCATCGAGTTAGGCAGATTGTCTTCCCGGCTTGGCAATAAGAAGATATCAGCTTCATTGTACAGTTCACTCATTCGCTGCTCTGTATTCACAATACCGAAGTAAGTGATGTGCGGGATGCGCAATGATTTTTTTACATAGCCTACCGCCATGAAATGGCAGGAGTTAATGATTTCTGCATCCTTCAACACATCAAGCGCTAGATCGAAACCTTTACGATAATTATGAAGGCTTTCAGCTACAAACAGGATATTGATTTTGCTCTTTCTTCTGTTTTTGCCTGTCAGCACTTTGAAAATATTTGTGTCAACAGCATTGGGAATATGATAATGAGGAAACCTGCTCAATACTTCCGCTTGTTTTGATAATTCACCGAGCCAGGCAGAAGGTGTAACAATACTGAGCTTGTCTGTTGCTACCTGTTGCAGCGCATTCTTTTTAATGGCTTTTTGATTGTCATCCAACGTTCGCATAAACTCTACATAGCGTTCTTCATCGCCTTTATAATGAAAACCGCCGAGAAAGGTATTCATATCGTGCAGCGTCCAGACAAGAGGTTTTTTGATGTTCCCAAAAAAGGATCGGAAGTCAACAAAGTCTGAGATCCAATGCAGATGAATGATATCGCTGTTCTTTATCAAAGGATGCTCGTGAAGATGAGTGTAAGCTGTATTGGCAAACGAAAACATCTCAACCTTGTATTTGTATTTGCGAATGCTGTAATCGTTGCGTTGCTCGACTGTGAAAGGGAGTCCGAGTTTTTTCAATACACGTAAAATAAAAATCCACCAATACCTTCTTTTCGCATATTGAAATTCGGTTTTCGTTACGTTGCCTTTATCGAGAAACAAAAAATTGCTGTCGTAGCCATGCTGTAGCAAAGCTTTATGCAGTCGCATAGCCGCCATACCTGAGCCTCCGCCCTGGTAAGTATTGATATGAAGAATTTTTAATTGAGCCATAAAGAAAGCATACCTTCTTTGCTACATCAGGAGCAGTTTGTTTGTAAATCTATATATTCTGTTTGGTATCGTCAATTTGCTGGATCATCTTACAAAAACAATGCAAATGGATGGATGACAACAACAAATGATTGTAAATGTTTTATTTGTTACTTCAAATAGAATTTTTTGAATTGATCTAATTCGGCAATTTCATCTTTACTCTCCATTAGCAATAAATATTGGTCTCCTAAAAAGGCTGCCCAACTCGAAAACGTGCTTGGTGGTCCTATAATGTATTTGCAGCAGGAAAGAAGAAACAAATCTTCGGAGGGCGAACCTTTAACATACACAATGGTGAAGTTTTTTTCATTGTCAAACTGCAAATCTTCATTTGAACAAACAATGAACAGAGGCTTCTCCATTTGGTTTCCCATTTCGGTAAGCCAATTGTAATAAGTGGCATTGTCAAAAAAGTATTTTCCATCAAGCCAGGCGGCATAATCGCCACGCCTTACATGAACACCGATAAATGTGTGATCCGGATAATGAGCCTGCAGCGACAGCCATTTCTTTTGCACCTGCTCAACAGAAGCGGCCGAGAAAGAAAGTAGCTTGCGAAGCGCATCCTGATGTTTTATGATTCCATCGTAATACCTGAATAGCCAGTCTGTAACAATGATAACATCCGGTTGTTTTGAGCTATTAAAATCATTCTCTGCAACAAATTTTTTATTAATAATCAAATATTGAAACAAGCAGGAATTGCGCTTTAAAAAAAGAAGCTTTAATAGTTTGCTAATGCCGGAAGTAAACACACCATTAGACAAAAAATTTTTTAACTGAAGCCTGCCATGCTTTGTCTGCGCTATTTCTATATGCTTTGATAAAGAATCTGATTGCGGATAGACAATGACATAATCATACTCAATAGCAAAAGCAAGAAGGTGCGCCAAGGTAGCCAATTGATTTCCCAGTTGACCATACGTTGACAGATAATAAAGTGTTTTTTTCTTTGCCATTCATTGTATGCCTGGGCACTGATAAATTACTTATTTGTTCAGAAAATCAATCTTACTACTGATGTGGTCAAATAATATTTTTAAATCGTTCCGGTCTTTCAAAAAGAATTTCCTGCCATGATAAGTATCAAAGCCATACTCGGGATACGGAAAAGCCGGCGCGCGGAAAGGCGCACTGATGTCATACCGCTGCCGGTTGTGATAATAATCGTTATTGGTATTGTGCATACCATCCAGCCCAATATTGGTAACCAAGTTTTTAACCGAGTTGATGCTAAGACCATTGTATTTATAAACCGCATACTGCCATTGATAATCCCAGGTATGCTTTTTCTCCTGGTGGTAAATATGATCGAAGAGATAGGTCCATCTTTTTATCAGTGGTGCATTGTCTTCCTCAGCCATGTTGAGTATTTTTTTCTCCTTAAAAAGAGGATAATCACTCATGTTATAATCATACAATTGCCAGGCGCGTTTCCATGTAGCCCAGCCCCAGATGTTTGCATAACGTGTATAAAAATAATCGCAGCCTTCTATGGGATATTCTTCGCTCCAGCGTGTACCAGAGATATTCATTATTCTGGTATCATCCGCATACTTCGATAACATCTCGTTACAAAAAGAAAAGAACGATAAGGAAGGTACACAATCATCTTCCAGAATAATGAGGCGGTCTTCATTTTCAAATGCCCAACTGATGGCGCCGGAAACGCCGGGACCACAGCCTTGATTCTTCTCTAAAAAGCGCGTTTCCACAATACAATCCCAATCTACTTCCGAAGCCAGTTGCCGGCATGCTGCTACTTTTGGACAATCCTCTTCGTAGCGTTCCTGCCTCGGGCCATCTGAAGAAATATAAAGCTTCTTCGGCTTTGCCTGCCGGATCACGTCAAACACAACACGCGTTGTATCGGGACGATTGAACGTAACAAACAGAACCGGCGCTTCAGTTGCTTTCATGAGAAACGGTTGGAGTGATCTTATCTTTTTTAAATTTTCTAACGACAAAGAATGCCTGCATACCAATTAAAAAGATGTACAACAAGACGGTTGCATACGCTACCCCCACTTGCTGAAAATAAGTGGCAGTCAACGTATAAAGCCCGATACACAAGGCTGCAGAAATTGCATTGATGAGCAAACTCTTTTTGGTTTCGTGCAAGGCATTGATGATGGCATCGAAAATGGAAAATATAATAGTAAGCGAGCTGGTAACGGCAATGATGTTTGAATACTTCAATGCTGCATTGTATTTGCCTGCCGTGAGATAGTTAATGAGCATCGGAGAAAAAATCCAGAAGCCAATGAGACTGATAACCACAATACCAACCAGCAGAAAGGTAGTTTTCTTCAATGCTTTTACATTTTTCAAAACCGCGTTTTTGTAAATATCAGGCTCGAAGGTTTGATAAAATGGAAACAATGCAGTGTATAAGTAAGTGGCAATGCCTTTACCGATATTATACAAACCCATCTCGGCTGGCTGGTGCAGTCTTTCTAATACAATATTATCATAACTTAATAAGGGTAGATATAGAAAAGAAGCCGGGAACAATGGATAAACAACTTTAAAAGCATTTTTAATAATGTCTTTCCGGATTACCAGTTCCTGATCTTTAAAAATGTGAAACAAAGAAATAATAAAAAACAGCACCTCAACAACAAAGACGCCGATAATGCGCCCGAATATGCCCATGTGTGCATACATTACAAAATAAAGCGACACAAACGTAGTGAGCACCCGATAGCCAGCCACTAATAGAAAATACAAAAACGCTTTCTGACCAAGGCGGTAATTTGCCTGAACAAAACCTTTATAAGTAGCCAGTGCCGCCGATCCGAACATGAAAATCGCCAGCGGATAAAAAGGTACGTTAGAGTTGGTGTATTTCATATACAGGAACACGCCAAAACAGGAAAGCGGGTAAAAAACAATATTCCACAGCAGGTTAAATAGTACTAAAGTAGCCAGCACTTGTTTTCTTCCCTTTTCATCGTACTTGAAAAAGACAGACATGTGATAGGTCTGAAATAGCAAGCCGTAAAAGCAAGTAAGAAGTGTAGAAACCGAGCTGAAGTAACCAAAATATCCAAACTCTTCGGCGGTTAAATATTTTGCAAAGAGAGGAGAAGTAAACACAGATACACCAAACGAAACAACAGGAACCAGCAAGTAAAGACCTGTGCTTTTTAACTTAACAATCAAGTCTTCCCTGTTCAGCGAAAAACGTTTTAGTATTTTCTCATTCAATCCTGCAATCTGCATAAGCTCTGTTGGTTTCAGTCCTTCCTTTTAATCTGACTATTATATTGATATGATTTGCAATGGTATGTTTCCGATAATGGCAGCTCGTTCCGAGAAGCTGCTCTTAAAAGAACCTAATATTTTTCTGCATTGGCTAAGGCAACACATGTCTGTGAGAGCCGCAACAATTCCTTCTTCGGATTCTCTTGACCGCACTGTTACGCCGGTAATGATTTTATCTTTAAAAATTTCTTTTAACTGCTCGACTACATCATCTGCGTCGGTAGAAAGATAAAAGGAAACGGAAGGCGTTGCTGCTAGGTGAGTATTGATTTCCTCGATAAACTTTTTGAGCGGCGAACGTTTGATAGAGTCTTCGTTATCGGTTCTCCTGATATGAATGCCGATGAGCGAAGAGTGCTTTTCCAGCAGGTGATACGCCTTCTTTTTAATATCAGTTTGTATAGAGAGCCGATAATGAAAAACATTCGGATAAAATTCCAGACAGCTTTCTATAAAAACACCTTTGTTCTGCTGTGCTAATTCGTCAAAATATGCTTTCGATGTTTGTCCCGGCTCTCCATTTACTAATACCGGATGTATATCTGGATCAGTTAATTTTTTTGAGACGAATAAAGCCAACCCGATGCCTTCTGTTGCATTCAGGCAGGATCGTTTGAATTTTGAAAAAACTGAATTGCCGTTATAATCTGCATTTATAATTCTTGCTCCTTCAACCGGCATAAAGCAAGTTGCATAATCCGCATTCAGAGCGAAGTTCTTTTCCCATACAATAGTCAACTGAGCGTTACTGATACGGGCATAATTATAAGCGGCTTCTACGACACGGATTCGGTTCGCAAGTCCACCCTGCGGTTTCACAATCAGATGCTTCATGAAGCCGTAATAACTGGTTTTGTATTCATAACAATGATGCGGTTCTATCAACCCTCATAAACAAAATATGATTAGTCTTTCTTATCACTGATCGCTTTGGTTCCATAAACATTGTTACCATAGTTATAGCGGTTTCCATAACCATAGCCATGTCCAAGATTTTTATTAAAAAAGCCCCTTCCTTTTACAGAGTTGAATACAATAACCGGATTCTTCAACTCTTTTAACTTACCGCTTTGTTCCAGAGATTGAATGGTTGCTTTTGGCGTATAGCCATGCCTTACTACAAACAAAGTCATATCGCAATATTCAGTTACCAGGTAAGCATCTGCCACAGGGTCAACAGGCGCAGTATCAATAATGATATAATCGTATTGCGTTTCTAAATACTGAAACAGGTCGTTCAATCTTTCGTCGAGCAACAGTTCTGTCGGGTCAGAATCAATAACACCAACAGGTATCACTGACAGGTTCTTGTATTTCGTTTTGCTGATAATATCCTCTACCGAACACTCATGTTCTAAAAATTTGACCACACCGGTTTCGGTCTCTACTTTAAATATTTCCGACGTTTTTGGGTTGCGCAGATCAAGATCCACCAGCACTACTTTTTTACGCGTTGCAGCTAAACTCACAGCAAGATTGCTGCTGACAAAGCTTTTGCCTTCGCCTGCAACACTTGATGTTACCATTATTTTTTTCTGTAGTTTTTTATTGCTGAACAAACCAATTGAAGCCCTCAGGTGGCGGAACTGTTCAGTGATGTAGTAATTGTTGGAAGAATTGATGACGATGGGTTCATCCATTTTAATGTTAGCCAATTCTGCTACGATTGGTATATCAGAATAGTCTTCAATATCATTTCGGAACAATACTTTGCTGCTGAACAATTCCTTGATGCTTACAAAGCCAACCCCTAATCCCAATGCAGCTATCAGGGCAGCGAGATAAGCAAATGACTTTTTAGGGCTTTGTGGAAAATCGTCTGCCTGCGCAGGGTCCACTACACGGCTGTCGGCAACGGCCGATGCGTAGGCAAGCGCTGTTTCCTCGCGCTTCTGCAGCAGCATCGAATACGCACTGTTTTTAACGGCCTGCTGGCGGCTGATTTCGATGTATTCTTTTTCTTTCTGCGGAATAGCCTGTAACGAAGAAGAATAACCGCTGTTGGTTGCAGTCAAGCCGCTACGACTGGCCTGCAACCCTTTGCGGCGTGTTTGTATATTCTGTAAAATATCGGTTTTCAGCTTGTCAATACGCTGGCTCACACTTACCGTTGCAGGGTTGTTTTCGCCAGAGTTTTCTTTCTGTCTTTCGTATTCAATTTCTGAGCTGTTCAGGTTTTCGACCATAATGGCTAAGGCAGGATCTTCTACGCCGGATACCGAAGGCACAATACCAACGCGGTTATTGTTGGCTTTGGCAAAATTTTCTATCTGGTCAAGTACTGCCATCTGCACGTTAAGGTCGGCAACTTTCTGATCGTTTTGACCCACATTCGCCAGATACAGTTTTCCTTGTTCGCTTAAGTCAACCACGCCTTTCTCTGCTCTGAATTGCTGAATGCGATTCTCAATATCTTTCAATTCGCCTTCCACGCTTTTTAGCCTGTCGTCAAGGAAAGCAAGCGTAGTAGCAGCCAGTTTATTTTTTTCTTCTATTGATGTTTTGTTATACGACTCTATGAGGTTGTTCAACACATCTTCGCCCCGTTGCGGTACTTCATCTGAAAAGGCGAGATCAATGATAGTAGAAGCCTTGCTTGATGTGCTGACTTCAAGCCCGGTTACCATACTGCTGGTAAGTTTGCCAACATTTATCAAGGCAAAGGATAGCGGACCGGTGGGTTGGCTTGTTTGCTTGTCGTTCTTTTCAAATTTCAGAATGCCATACGGCGTATTGAGCCATTGATGCAGTGGATACCTCGTCTTTCCAATAACTACCTGTCCGCCACCATTTTTATCGTAAGTGAATGGTACAGGCATTTTCGGTTCTACAATTTTTTCAGGATTCTGTATTTGTATCGAAATGGGCGATGTGCTATAAGCTGAGGCCGGGCGAAAGCGTAACTTTTCTGAAATAGGCGCATATAAGCCTAAGTTTTTTACTACGTCGCGCATCAGTTTCTTGGAGTGAAGCACTTCAGTTTCATTTTCTACAATTGTCTTCTCATTATAAATATTTAGTGATTCCAGCAGCTTGGAGTCTTCTACACCTTTGCGTTCGTCTTTGATAGACATGGTAGCTGCTACATTGTAAGAAGGCGGTGTAATAGCAACATAGAAGTATGCCATTACACTAAAGATAATAATAAGGACAGCGAACAACGGCCAGTAAGGCAGGTATCTGAATTTCAGAGAACTGATAAAGCTGTTCTGATTTTTTTGCATACTCTTCACAGTTTAACGGGTTAATATATAATTGATTTCTCTGTTTGAGAAACAGAAACTGCAGTTGCTTTCTTTATAATTAGTCTTATTATTCTTGCCTGTCTGCAAAGTTACCTTTTCTTAATTCCACCACTTATTTCGGAATGAACTGTAGTTACAACGTAAATTTTGCTTCTTAATTTTTGTAAGATACTAAGATTCATATTTTATATAGAAGATTTTATCCAATTGATTGCCTCATTGCAGCGATGATAAACGATTATTGTTCATACGAGGTTTTATAATGATATGATTCCGAAAGGGTAAGCACTTTTAGCCGCTATTGGAAATTTTGTGTAAAGACTATATAATTCTTAGAACAGTTTTCTGTTGCTGTTTACTTACATGAGGTCCAAACTTTTTTGATGCTGCACCCTATAAACAAACCAAAGACCAATTTTTTAAGTATGGCTGAATGATTATGCAATAAACGAAACGTTGTATTTTGGGAAAACCTGTTTCAATCAGAGATAAACTATTCAACTGATATACAATTGTTTCTCTATACCGCGTTCGATTATATCAACCCTACTTTTATATTACTTTGACATCAGTTTTGCCTTTATTGTTGACAAAATCTGCTTCCAGTTGCGCAGGTGAAAAATTTCTTTCCTGATTATCTTCACAGAATAATTAAACATCTTTTTCAATAAATCATCTGCCGGGTAATTTTTTACTGCAAGACTTGCTATATAATAAGCCGTAGCGTATTGTTTTTCCATCATCATAAACAACCAGCCCAACAGGAAATCTCTTGTTGTTAATCCATCCGAATCGAATTTTTTCACGTAAGAAATCTCTGCCCAGCCGGGTGTATTTTTTAAAATGTTCACCGCCAGTTTCTTTCTCGCTCTGCCCGGAAATAAGTGTTCAAAATCGTGGTGCGGAACATTTAAAGCGCCCAGTACAGTAAATTCATACAACCGCATGGATAATGTTTCCATGTATGTCAGCACATTATGCAGTTTGTCTTCACCTTCGTATGCATCAATAATACCGGGCTCAAACTGAACCACTGTACAACTTGTTTGCAACGGAAGTGGCAGGCTTTTAAACAGCCGCAAATCTGTTCCCTGAGTATCCGTCTTAAACCAGTCAACCTGCTTGATTCCCATTTCGCTTAATGCCTCGCCAATATTTTTTGCATTCAGGTCAATGGTTTGTTTTGTTTCAAACAAATTACTGTAATGAAAAGGAGTCAGCTTTTCCGTCAGCGGTCGCAGCGTGCTTGAGCAATATGGGCTTTCCGTTAAATAGAATTTGATTTTTTCAACGTTTTCGGTTGCTGTAACAATACTATTGTAAACGAACATTTTTTTAAAGGCAGAAGATTCGTTTTCAACATAGCCAAACTCACGGTTGTCGGCGTCAAATGCAACGCCAATGCAGAACTTAGAGATCGGTTCCCATACCGGATTGAGCGAACCTGAAGCGCCAAGATCTAACAATACGGGCGGATTGTTTTTAATTTCATCTCTGCCGGCAATTAACTGAATCAGTTGTTGTAAACTCATAATGACTAATTGGATAGTTTTTGGTAATGTGCCACCTTAAGCAACAATCATGCAGCACGAAAGCTGATTCATTTCTTTATTGTAGCCAACCGGATAGCACATTTCATTATTCTTATTCATGATGAATAATTAATCAAAAGTAATTCCTGCTTGTTAAAGCAAGCCCGGTTCTCAACTAATTTAATGTTCATTTAAGCTGCAACACAGAAAATGAAGAGAAAGTATAAAAAACTCTTTCTCATTAGGAAAGCAATTGCAACGTATGCTGAACCCGTTTTACGGTTTCATTTTTACCTATTATTTCAGCTATCTCAAAAACACCCGGACCAAATTTGCCACCAACCAGCATAATGCGAAAAGGAAGCATTAGCTCGCCGGGTTTTAATACATGAGCTGCCACTATCTCTTTAAATGTGCCTTCTATCTCAGTGTGCTGCCATGTTTCTAATAGCTCGAAAGCCCTGCACACTTCGGCAAAGAACAAAGCTTTTTGTTCACTCCATTTTGGCTTAATAGAAGGAATATCTATAGTATGTGGCGATTGAAAGAAATAAGCCGCTTGTTCTAAGAAATCAGGTAATAATGTGCAACGGTCTTTCACCATATCCAGCACTTTGAGGAAGGTCTCTTCATCGGGCACCGGAATATTTTTTTCCTCAAATAAAGTTTTTATGTCTTTGCTATAATGCGCCGACGGCAAGCGTTTCAGCCATTCGTGGTTGAACCACTTTGCTTTTTCGTAATTGAATTTTGCCCCGGCTTTGTGCACGCGCTCAATCGAAAACTTCTCAACTAATTCATCAATCGTAAAAATCTCCTGCCCTGAATTGTCATTCCAGCCCAGCAACGCCAGCAGGTTAATAAACGCCTCCGGCAGAAAGCCGGTTTCTTTGAAGCCGGGTGTTATTTCGCCGGTGTTCGGGTCCAACCAGTTTTTAGCATATACTGGGAAGCCGAATTTAGCTCCATCGCGCTTGCTCAGCTTACCTTGCCCATTGGGTTTTAGGATGAGTGGAAAATGCGCCCATTGCGGCATCTTGTCTTCACCAAACAAGTAACGCCACAGCAGGATGTGGACCGGCGCACTCGGCAACCATTCCTCGCCGCGAAACGCGTGGGTAATTTTCATTAAAAAATCATCCACCACCACTGCCAAATGATATGTTGGCATTCCATCTGCTTTCAGCAATACTTTATCATCGGTGGTAGAGGTGTGAAAAGTTACCTCGCCGCGTATCATGTCTGTAAAGCGGATGTCTTGTGCTTCTTCCGGTATTTTGATTCGAACAACATACGGCGTTCCTTCTGCTATCAATTTTGCTGTCTCTTCTTTGCTTAAAGTAAGCGAGTTTCGCATAAACTGTCTGGTGGCTATGCCATATTGCGCTGTTGCGCCTTCCGTTTTGTATTGGTTGCGCATGACCTCCAATTCTTCCGGTGTATCAAAGGCGTAATAAGCATATTCTGTTCTTACCAATTGCTCTGCATATTCTTTGTACAAAGCTTTGCGCTCGCTCTGCCGGTAAGGCGCATATTCGCCGCCATGCAAAACGCTTTCATCGGGCTGTAAGCCGCACCAGGCAAGTGTTTCAAAAATATATTCTTCGGCGCCGGGCACAAATCGGTTCTGGTCTGTATCTTCAATTCTTACAATAAAAGTTCCCCCGTTTTGCTTCGCGAACAGATAATTATACAACACCGTTCTTACACCGCCTAAATGTAGCCCGCCGGTAGGCGAGGGGGCAAAGCGTACCCGCACGTTTGAATTTCCCATGCTGCAAAAATAGAACTCGAATAATGAATCGTAAGAAGAGATACAAAGCAGTAATAAAACGAAAGCTTTTCACTTTTCTTCCTCGTGAAACCTATGGTGATTAACAATGGAAAACAGTTTCTTTGCGGCTCTATTTTAGCGAAGCACGTTTATGAGAGTTTTGGTAGAAAACAGTCAAAAAAATAATGGTTATTATAACTATTTGTTATCGTTATTGTCTGGTTTGATACTGCCGGAGAATATCATTATGAAAGAGATTCCATCCGGGCCATTTTCTTTTTTTCAAAGACTATGGCTACAGCGGTTCATAAAGCAAGAAGGTATAAAATGCATTGTGCAGCTTGTAGAAAGAAAGGTAACTCTGTTTTCTTTACCTCAACTTATCGTAACATTAGCAGCCGAACAGATAGTTGTAAAAAAATCACTTCCACCAACAGTCAGAATTGTGACCAGTTCACAACATGAGAAAGAAATAATAACAACCCGCTATCCATTAATCCAAAAGAATATATACATCGTCCGCGCCTCGGCATCGCCCCGATTTCAACCAACGTCCTGGAGTGAGAAACAAGCGGTGAAGGTGCAATACACGCAAGGCAGAGAATATTTTATGACAAGCGGCAAAGGCTTAACGGAACAGGCTTTTACTTCTTTGCTCAAAGCATTTTCTTCTTTTAAAAAATGGCAGCATAGCGGCATGAAACTGGTGATTACCGGCAAGCTTTCCTTCACACAAAATAATGAATGGGAAGAAAAGATGAAAAGTTATAAATACAGGGAAGATGTTGTAAGGATGGCAGAAATAGTTTCTTTACAAGATCATTCATCCTTGCTTGGAGCGGCCTATGCTTTTCTTCATTTGTCCCTGCAAAACAATGATGTGATTCCGGCGTTGGAAGCAATGCAATGCGAAACTCCATGCATCAGCTTTGCTTCCACAGTGATGGATGAATACAGCGGTGAAGCAGTCTTATTAATTGAGAAAGACAAATACGAACTGTTAGGCGAGGCTATGATATCCTTATACAAAGATGAAGCAAGACGCAGCCGCTTGATTGAAGAGGGCAGAAAGCAGGTTCAACAATACACACAAGAAGAAGCTACACACACGTTAGCTTCCATTTTACCCAATAGTATTCATTAACGTATCTTCAAAAAAAGAGTAGCTATTTTTGCCGCTTAATTAGAATAGAAGCATGTATAATTCTAAGATAACAATAGACGTAACCCGCGATGAAAACAAGCTGGTAAACAAAATCAACTGGAATGCCACCGACAGCTCTATGGAAGAGTTGCAAGCTGCAAAAGCCCTGATGCTTTCGTTCTGGGACAATGCCGAGAAGACAGCATTGCGCATTGATTTATGGACGAAAGACATGATGGTGGATGAGATGACCGATTTCTTTTACCAAACCTTCATTACCATGGCTGATAGCTACGGCAGGGCTACGCGCTATACAGAGTTATCCAACGACATGAAAAACTTTGCCAAAGAATGGATGAATAAATTTCGTGCGCTGCAAGCGAAAGAAGCGAAGTAGAGGAGTTACAGGTTGCGAGTTTTATAGAATATGTTATACAAGGCTCAATCTTTCCTCACTCATACTACGCAACCCATAACCCGTAACTGAATCGTTAACTACATAAACAATAATACGATGAGTTTAGAAACACAGGTAATGGCAGACATGAAAGACGCCATGAAAGCTAAAGATGAAGCAGCTTTGCGCGGTCTGCGCGCCATCAAGGCAGAAATTATCAAAGCCAAAACAGAACCCGGTGCTAACGGGCAGATCAATGAGGAAGGAGAACTGAAACTAATCCAGCGCCTCATCAAGCAACGGAAAGATTCGCTGGAAATTTTTACGCAGCAAAACCGGACTGATCTTGCGCAAAAGGAACAGGAAGAACTCGACATCATCGAGAAGTTCATGCCTAAGCAATTAAGTGCAGATGAGCTGAAAGCAGAACTGCAAAAAATTATTACTGAAACAGGCGCATCCTCGCCTGCCGATATGGGCAAAGTGATGGGCGCAGCCACTAAACAACTTGCCGGCAAGGTAGATGGCAAAACTATTTCGGCAACCGTAAAAGAATTATTAAGTAAATAATATTTAATAAGTAAGAATGAATATTTATAATGTTGAACAGTGGAGTGAAGTATTAAATATTACATCTTACTTATTCTATTATGCTGATTGACGTAGTGTATCTCATACTTCTTGCAGTAGCTGTTTTCAAAGGCTACAGCAAAGGGTTTGTGGTAGCAGTGTTTTCTTTCCTTGCCATCTTCATTGGGCTAGCGGCATCGCTCAAATTATCGGCTACTGTTGCGGTCTGGCTGGATAAAAGCATCAATGTAGGAGAACGGTTATTACCGGTGTTGGCCTTCCTCGTTGTGCTGATTTCAGTTGCCATTCTTACCCGCATCATTGCCCGCCTGATAGAGAAAACATTGCAGATAGCGATGCTTGGTTTTATCAATCGCTTAGGTGGCATTTTGCTTTATGTTGTGCTATACACTATTGTATTCAGCATCGTATTGTTTTATATCAGCCGGCTGGGATTTACAAAAGAAGAGACCATTGCAGACTCTCATACCTATAGCTTCATTGCACCGTGGGGACCGAAGGCCATCAACGCTTTCAGCGATATTCTTCCTCCTTTAAAAAATATGTTTTTGCAACTGGAAAATTTCTTTGCAAGAGCTGTAGAAAAAAGTGAGTAACACACTCTGCTTCAAAACCAGTATTTTAGCGGCACATCGCTATTTTTGATAAACAGCTTTATTTATAACAGGCATACATGGCATATCAAATAAAACAGCAGGATAAGTTCAGGTATATTGAGGAAGGCAGCGGCGAGCCGTTGATCCTGCTGCATGGCTTGTTTGGCGCATTAAGTAATTTCCGGGACCTGATTGACCATTTCAAAAATCAGTACCAAGTAATTGTTCCGATGCTTCCTCTGTTCGATCTGGATATTTTTCACACCACCGTCGGTGGTATCGAAAAATACGTATATAAATTTATCGAAGCGCGCAACTACAATGGCATTCACTTGTTGGGCAATTCCCTTGGCGGGCATGTGGCGCTGGTGCATATTTTAAAGCATCCTTCGCGCATCAAGTCGCTTACCCTCACGGGCAGTTCCGGGTTGTTTGAGAGCGGTATGGGCGACAGTTATCCAAAGCGTGGCGATATAGACTACATCCGAAAAAAGACGCAGCTTACGTTTTACGATCCGAAGATGGCAACAGATGAATTGGTGAATGAAGTATTTGAAATCACCAACAACCGGTTAAAAGTGATTAAAATTATTTCTCTTGCTAAGAGTGCTATTCGTAACAATTTGGGTGAGGAATTAAACCAGATTACGCAGCCCACACTTCTCATCTGGGGAAAGAACGACACTATCACGCCGCCTTTTGTGGCTGAAGAATTTAATAAACTTATCCCCAATAGCGAGTTGCATTTTGTAGACAAATGCGGACACGCGCCCATGATGGAAGTACCCGACGAATTCAACCGCATTTTAGAAGTGTTCCTCAAAAAATTGAAACAGCCTGCTGCAACTATGGCGTGATTTTTTTTGTCTCACTAAAAAAAGTGCAATGCTTGTAAATCAGCTTCCGATTATTACTTATCCGGTGCTTCACCTATTTGATACTGTATCGCTCGCCCTGCAGTTCATGGACGATTACGATGTACAGCATCTTCCCGTAGAAGAGGATGAAATTTATATTGGTATATTATCCAAAACCGACTTGCTGGACGAAGATGAATCAACCCTAATTGAAACCTTGCAAGTCGTGATTGCTAAGATTTCTATTCAGCCTGGTGAACATTTTTTAGCCGCTTTAAAAGTGGCATCTGCCAATGAGCTGAGCATTTTGCCGGTAGTCAATACAGACATGCAGTTGCAGGGCGTTATTACCTCAGCAGAACTGATGCATGCTGCTGCTACATTTCAAAATGTGGAAGAACCGGGAGCTATCATCGTGCTCGAAATGGAACGGCACAACTACGCTATTGGCGAGTTGTCGAGGCTTGTGGAAACCAACAATGCCAGCATTGTGCAATTGAATACATTTACCGAGAGTAGCACCGGCTTGTTCATCGTTACCTTAAAACTCAACCGTACAGAAATATCCGACGTGGTTTCTACGCTACAGCGTTACGATTATATCATCCGCTATTTCTTTGGTGAAGAAGCTTACGAAAACGAATTGCGTGAGAATTTTGATATGCTGATGAATTATCTGAAGATATAAAATGGCACAAATGAAAAATAAAGAGAACAGCCATTATGGACCAGGAGCCAGTCACTCCGATTAAGCCCATTGCAGCCTGTGGCGCTATCAGCGCCATCACACTCTTGTACGCCTTGTTAATAATTTAGCAGAATACAACCTTTCTACTCATTATCATCATCTAATAACAACCAGCTAACATGAGCGAATATCACATTGGCAACGCGTTAAAGAACTTTATCAGTAAAAGCAATATTAAAAACGGCATCCGGTCTGTGCAGATTGAAGAAGTGTGGCTGCAAATTATGGGAACCACCATTGCCAAATACACAGAAAGTATTAAAATCGTCAACAGCACTTTATTCATCAACACTTCCGTTGGACCATTGAAAAACGAACTGCTTTATCAGAAAGAAAAAATTATGGAACGGGTAAATGAAGCGCTGGGAGAAAAAGTGATTTTGAGTGTGGTAATACAGTAATTAATCAATGTAACTCAACCCACTTATTTCTTAGTCTCCAGATACTTAATCACTTTATCTTTCGAAGCATAACTCACCTTTCTTTTTACAACGGCTTTCTGCATCACAAAATAAGTGGCATTTACGCGGGCTGCGGTTTTTAGCACAGTTGCATCACAGCGAAGAATGCGCGACGATGGCAGAATCTTCGCTGCTTCCTGTGGTATTGGCGTTACCATAAACAAAGGGATATGATGCGCTTCGCAATATGCACTCATTACTTCAAATTCATCGGCCTGCTTTTTCCAGTGATTAAAATTCTGCACCATCGCCAGTACATATAGTGGCTGGTTCAATATTACTTGTGTAGTATCGTTGCCATCAATAGTTTGCAGAGCAAAGTCGGTAATAGGCGCCGAGGCTGTGCCTTGCCGCACCAGCTTATCATAGCGATCTACAAACTCATACGTGCTATCAAAATCATCCGGGAAATGGTCGGCATCAAATTCAACCTGCTTGCCGTTTTTCTGGTAACGAAACGTCATGGCAAAACTATCCGGCACTGCACCGCCAGGCACTTTCATTTGCTGGAGCAAATCATTTCCCTGGCGGTACGGCAGGCAATCTAACACCGGCAAGTATGTAAGCACATAGCTTTCAAAAAGAGATACGCCCACTACCGTAAAGAAGAGGATGAAAAACGACAGCCGTTGAATACGAAACGCCTGCTCGATGCGCCTGCGATTGATGACAAGAACGAGTATTAGGAACAGAAGAACGAGGTCTTTGATAAAAGATTGTAGCGGCGACAGAGGAAGGCAATCGCCAAAGCAGCCGCAGCTTTTAAATTTACCCGACAGCGTTGCGTAGCCGGTAAGAAACGTGAAGAAAATAATCAATAATAAAAGCAGCCAGCTAAACACTTTCATGCGCCAGCCAATGATGATGGCTACGCCTGCCAGCACTTCAAACACATTCATCAAAAGCGAAAGCGGCAGTGCAAAATCATTCAGGTAAGCCATGTGCCAGGCCTCGAAAAACTCCTGCATTTTATAGCTCAGTCCCAGCGGGTCGTTGGCCTTGATAAGACCCGAAAAAATAAACAGGATACCCACTACCCACCGGATAATGAGCAATACGGAATTCCTTTTCATGTGTTGGTTTTATTGCGCTTCTTCGGCTATCAATATTAAGGCAAAAGCGGCATAGTTGATAATATCAATATAGTTGGCGTCAATTCCTTCGCTCATAAGGGTTCTGCCATCGTTCATCAAGATCTGCCGGATGCGCAACAGTTTCATGAGGATTAAATCGGTCAGACCCTGCTGACTCATATCCCGCCAGGCTTCGCCATAATCATGGTTTTTAGCTATCATGGTTTGTTTTGCAACGTCTATCTGCTGTTTATAATATTCCGAAGCGGTATCGGCTGGAAGTTCTTCAATGGCAGAAGGCATTTGCAGTTGAATCAAACCAATCACCGCATAATTAAGAATGCCTTTGAACTCGCCAGGAATATCATCGCTCACCATCTGCTCTTTTATCTCTTGAAGATTACGGATGCGAAGCGCTTTGATAAAAATTTGATCTACTACCGAGATCGTTCTCAATACGCGCCACGAAGTGCCATAGTCAAATGTTTTTTTATCGAATATGTTTTTGCAAATGGCAACAGCACTATCGTATTGGGCAAGGGTTTTTGCAGCGGCTTCCTGTGTCATAGAGGTTTGTCTTAAGCGAAAAAGAAACGATTATCAGCCGCAAGATAAGAACAGCAAAGCGCGTTGCGGTCTGATTTTTCAAACAAAAAAGTAAGCAACAGTCTTACTTTAAAAAGGCAAACACCAATTGTTTTACCAGTCTTTTTCATTGTCGGGACTATTCGTTTTTTGCTTTTGCACTTCTTTCTGCAAAGCCTTTTCCTGCTGCTCCAGCTCTTTAAATTTTTGTTCCATCATTTGACGGTTCATTTGCTGTTGCTTCTGCTGCTTTTGATTTTGTAGTGGTGGCTTTTTTTCTTGTTTGGGCGGTTGTTGTTGTGGCTGTTGCTGTTTTTTGGTTTCCAGCGCTTTCTGCAGGTTTTCGCGGGCCTCTCTGTCGTTTGGCGCTAAGCGCAATGACTGCTTAAAACTTTCGATGGCTTCTTCTAATTTATTTTGCTGAAGCGAAGCCAGCGCTTTATTGTAGTAAGCTTTTGCCTGCAAGTCGGCATCCGCGGTATGGTTAATCACATCGTTGTATTCTTCCGCCGATTTTTCCGCGTCATTGCTGCGTTGCAGTGCATTCGCCAGGTTGAACTTTGCCGCATTGTTATCAGCATCGTACTGCAATGCTTTTTGATATTGCTTGACAGCATTTATATAATCATTCTTCCGGTAAGCATCATTGCCTTGCTTCACAGCTTCATTTGTTTTTTGTGCGAAGGAAGAGAAGCAATGGGCAAGCAAAAAAAACAGGGAAATGATCCGTAACCAATTCCTCCCAGTAAAACGGAAATATTCGTAAAAAGTAATTGAACAGACAGCCCGTTTATGCTTATTTGCTTTATCCTTTTTGTTTTCCATAACGCCTTCTTTTCACTTCGGGTATAAATACTTCTACCAATAATAAAACCAGCATGATCGCCGCAAAGAAGGGATAAAAAGAAGCATATTCCCGGTTGCTGCCTTCACCGTCAAGCCGCTTTTTTTCACGGCTGTTCAATTCGTTTGCCAATGCAGTAGCTGTTTCTTCTGATTCATCCAGATGAAGGTATTTGCCGCCTGTTTTCTCGGCAATTGATTTCAACTCTTCTTCATTCAACTTTGAAATTACAGTCTGCCCGTTCACATCTGTTTTATATACATTACCGGCTTCAATAATAGGTGAGCCTTCTGCCGTGCCAATGCCAACCGTATAAACTACTACACCATCATCATACAGCTCCTGCAAAATGTCTTTCGTGTTCGGGTTATGATCTTCGCCATCGGTTATCAGCACCACGGCTTTATACTTTTTTTGTTTCACATCGAGCGAGCGGTTGCAAAGCTGCAAAGCGGCATTCAGGTCTGTTCCCTGTACTGAAACAGCATCCGGCGTAGCATTACTCAGGTAGAGTTTAGAAGCCGTGATGTCGCTCGTCAATGGCATTTGCAAGAAGGCCTGACCGGCGAATACAACCAATCCTACCCGGTTGTTAGCTAAGTTATCAATCAGCAAGCTCACACATTGTTTTGCCTTATCAAGACGCGTAGGTTTTACATCCTGGCTCAACATGCTTTTACTTACATCCAGTGCAATCAGGATGTCAATCCCCGCTAAGTTTTCATTCCCGCCTTTTACTGGCTTTCGCAAATTAGCCAATGCAAGAACACCCAGCGCTATCGCAATCATTATTAAAACAAACTTGGCGCGGTATCGCTGGGGAGAATAGTTATTCGTAAGTTGATGAATCAGTTCTTCATCGCCCAAAGCCTTGCGCACCTTGCGTTTCCAGCGAAGCACCGATACAAATATCAGCGCCAGCGGCACGAGAATAAGTAAGGCTAGCAAATAGCTGTTGTGTTCAAATGAAAGCATGAAAAAAGTAAAAGGACTTAAAAATAAAATAGGTAAACAGTAATGTCAAAAAATAGGACCAACAATTAACTTTTACGTACTTAGGTAATTTACTTCTTTCCCTCGAAAAAGCCAAGCTGCTTCAGAGCGCCTTTTAAAATGGACATGCGCACAGTTTTCATATCCATATCGTGCGGTCCTTCAATATTCAATACAAAAAAATAAGGATGCTGGTTCTCTTCTATCCAGCCTACTACCCAACCGATGCTGTTGCCATTTTCTTTATATCCCCAACCAGTCTTATAACTTAATTGGTAGTTGGCATTGTTCTCCTGCAGCATTACTTTTTTAACAATGGTCTGCGGTCTTTTATCAAAAGGTAACTGCTGAAAATATAATTTTTTCACCAGCCCTAGTTGTTCATCTGGTTTTACTTTCAGCGAATTATCTAACCAGAAAGTATCTATGCGCGAAGTGATTTTTTGAGTGCCATAATGCAGGCTGTCGAGCCACTGCTGCATGGTGTCTTTACCAATTTTTTTGGCTACTTCCTGGTAGTAAGGCACGGCAGATACTTTGAATGCTTCCGTCATCGTAAGGTCTTTGTTCCATTCGGGAATATTGCGCACTACGCCATCCCATTTAATCACCATGTTCTCACCTGATATACGTCCTGTCTGTAACCCGATTAACGAGTTAACGATCTTAAAAGTAGACGCCGGCAGGTAAGCCGAATCGCGATAACGCGGAAGATTATACACTGTAAAGCTGCCTTGCCCGTTATCAAACAGCGCAAAAGTTCCGGTTACTTTGTTATCAGTAAAATATTTTCCTAAGGAATCATTAACCGTTACGTTGTTGGGTGTGCAGGAAGAGAGGAAACAGGCAATTGCGCAGATAGTTAGGATGAGGAATCGGTTCATGAAAAAGTATTAAAGTATTCGCTGAAATGAAGGCGCAAAAATAGAGGAGGAGTTGCAATTCATTTGTCAAAGAAATGAGATGCAACGATGTGCAAACCTTTATTAACTTGCTTTTCTTTCTTTAACCTTGCGATGATATGAAAGATGTGTTAGGGCAGGCAATGCACGATTATTACTTTAAGAATGCCCCGCAAACGCTGTGGATACACAACAACTATGGCGAAGATGAAGATATGCCGGTGAGCAAATATTTTAGAAGTGAAGCGATGATGCCGAAACTGGAGCGAATGGCGTTGCAATTGTGCAGAGGTAAAGTGTTAGATGTGGGCGCCGGCGTAGGTAGTCATTCTCTTGCGCTTCAGGAAAAAGGGTTTGATGTTACGGCAGTTGAAATCTCTCCAAAGGCTTGCGAAGTGATACGCGACAGAGGCGTGAAGAAAGTGATCAATACAGATATATTTCTTTACGAGGGTGCCGGGTTCGATACACTTCTATTTATGATGAATGGCATCGGGTTTACCGGTAATACAGACAACCTCCGCCGCTTTTTGCAACATGCCAAAACATTAATTCAGCCGGACGGGCAATTGCTTTTTGATTCATCGGATGTGGCTTATGTATACAATTACAAGCCACCAAAGCGCGAAACCTATTATGGCATTATTACGTACCAATACGATTACAAAAATCAGAAGACAGATTGGTTTACATGGCTGTATATAGACAGGAATTTACTCTCAAAAATTGCGGGTGAAGAAGGATGGAGAACGGAGGTGTTGGGTGAAGACAAATGGGATAAATTTCTGGTTCGGCTCACTTTACAACAACGGTTATGAAACGTATTGGTTTTATTCTGTTACTGATCGGTTTTGTTTCCTGTTCGTCACCACATTATACTCATCCGCATGTACTGATAGAAACCAGTGCCGGTGATATTGAAGTGGAAATTTATACAGATAAAGCTCCAAAAACAGGAGCAGCTTTTCTCCATAATATTGATTCCGGTTATTACCGGCGCGCTTCTTTCTACCGCATTTTAAACGACGACAACCAGCCTTCCGATGCTCCCAAAAGCGAGCTGATACAGGGCGGCATCTGGAAGACCGATTATAAAAAGTCAATGTCAGTGCCGGGAATCCCGCACGAGACCACGCAGCAAACCGGTATTCATCACTTGAATGGAACTTTATCTATGGCTCGGCTGAAACCGGGCACTGCCAATACAGAATTCTTTATTTGTATTGGTGATCAGCCAGGCTTTGATTTTGGCGGTGTAAACAATCCCGACGGTCAGGGCTATGCCGCATTTGGGAAAGTGGTGAAAGGGATGAATGTGGTGAGAACGATTTATAACCGCCCGGAAAATGATCAGAACTTTACGCCGCCAGTTGCTATTCAGAAGATGAAAAGATTATAGACTTTGGCCGGCTTTGAATGTGGTTAGTGACATCCGTATTGTCATTGCTTTTTACACCAGAAATCATTCACATTTCTTAAGCTTTGTTGCATTTGTGCTGATGATAAGAATGAGCTAAGCAAACAACGTCTCAGCCACCGCTATACTTTCCGGCTTGCCTACATCTACAAATAAGTAATCATCGTGCGAAAAGCCTTGGATGGCCTGCGTTGCAGCCAGTTGGAGATAAACATCAATCATAGAAAATTTGCCGTTGAAACCCTTTTGCAACAGCGGAAATAAAGTGTGATGAATGATATGGATACCGCTGAAGGCACGTTCTGTATAGTGGTCGGATGGCTTTGCCATTTTTACTTCGCCGGTATTGATATTGCGCCAGCCGCAGAGTTCGTTCTCTTCTGTAAAAAGCAGATAGCGCGATGTGCTTCTGTTGCTCACGGCCAAGGTGGCCAATGGCTGGTTGTGAAGATGTTCTTCTATCATTTTGCCTAAGGGCAGGTTGGTAAGCACATCTGCATTCATCAATACAATGTCATCCTCGCCTTCAAAATATGGCGAGGCAAACAGCAGACCTCCGCCGGTTTCCAATACTTCTTTTTCATAAGACAGAGTTACCTCGCTGCCCCAACCCTTATTTACCGTTACCGCTTTTTCTATTTGCTCTGCAAAATGATGTGTGTTCACCACTACTTCCCTTATGCCATGTGCCTGCAGATATTCAATATTACGTTGTAACAAACTCTTGCCGTTTACCATTGCCAATGCCTTAGGATGCTGGTCGGTAAAGGGTTTCAGGCGTGTACCCAGGCCGGCTGCCAGTATCATGGCTTTGCGGATATGTCGTACCGAGCTGTCCTTATTGGATGGATTGGATGCCTGCATTTTTTCTTTGTTGACGGGTAGTGCTTCGGCGTTTAGGAAGTTCTTCTTTCTTGGTTATCTCTTTCACCCAATTGGTTTGATTGTAATGAATCACCTCTGCTTTTACTTTATACTTGTTGCGTAAATGTCTTGCTGTTTGCTCAGCAGCATATACGCTCCTGTGTTGACCTCCGGTACAGCCAAAGGCTATCGAAAGATGATCGAAGCCGCGCTGAATATAGTCTTCCACCGAAATGTCAACGAGGTTATAAACACTGTTTAAAAACTCGTTCATTTTGGTTTTTTCTTCTAAAAAAGTTTGCACGTTTTTATCCAGACCACTACTGCATTTAAACTCGTCATATCTGCCCGGGTTCAACAGTCCCCGGCAATCGAACACAAAGCCGCCGCCATGCCCGGATGTGTCTTTAGGCAACCCTTTTTTATAAGAAAAACTATAAATGGTTACTACCAGCGGTGTGTTTTCATTTGCCTGTATATTTTCAAACCGGTTGATGATATCATCGCTTACAATCAAATTTAAAATACGGGCAAATTCAAGTGTATTTTCATTCATCCGCGGATGCTGATCTATAAAGCTTTTGAGATTTTTTAAGGCGAGCGGAATACTGGTTAAAAAATGGGCTTTGCGTTCAAACAAGCCACGAAAGCCATAAGCGCCCAGCACCTGCAGCAACCGCAGCAAAACGTAGCCATAATATTGTTTAGTAAATAAATCTCTGTCTAATGGTTGCGGCAACAACTTATCGGCTTCATCCATGTAATGCTGCAATAAACTTGCTTTCCATTCATGGCTCAATTCAGCTTTTGCCTGCCAAAGTAAAGAAGCAACATCGTATTGCAATGCACCACGCATTCCACCTTGGTAATCTATAAAGCAAAGTTTGTTATCCTTTACAATAATGTTGCGGCTCTGGAAGTCGCGGAACATAAAATACTGGTTGCCCTGATTGGCTAAGAAACCGCTGATGGCTTCAAATTCATTCAGCAACGCCTGCTTGTCATAAGGCAGCTTCAGTGTATCAAGGAAATAGTATTTGCAATACAGCAGATCGCTCATTATTGCCTGCCTGCCAAACTCTTTGGCGGTAAGACATAAATTATAATCAAGACCTACATCGCCCAATATCTGAAGCTTGGCCAATTGCGTTAAGCTGGTTTGAAACAGTTGATAAACAGATTCATCATATCCCTGTTCTACCAGTGCATCAAGTAAAGAAACGGTGCCGGCATCTTCCTGTATATACAATGTCACCTCTTCATTCACCGCAAAAACCTGGGGAACCGGCAATCCCTTCTGTTTAAAATGTTGAGTAAACGAAAGAAATGTTTTGTTCTCCTGAACGTTTGCATTGCTGGTGGCAATAAATGTTTTGCCAGCCGTGAAAATCCGGTAGTAGGTTCTGTCGCTTCCGCTTTGCGGCAGGCGCACAATTTTCTCTATCGTTTCCTGACTGATGGTGGCAAATAAGTCGGTGATTTGTGTTTCTGCAGAGGTCATAGCAAATCATTAAAGGACGGTAAAAATAGGTTAGTTTTCGGGTTAATCTTCTTTCAAAATCAAAAGCTGTTAAACCTCTTTTCTTTCCTTGCTTCATCTTTCGGCACGCTTTATTTTTGCGACTTACATTTTGTTCTGCCCCTAACGGAATCTATTGGTAAACATAGAACATTGTGCTGCTGTCAGCTTGATGTATGAAATGAAAGTAACATGGCAATTTTACACAACCGCATTAGCAGCGAAGAACTGAAGCAGCGCCTGCTTCAAGAGACGGAAAAGCGCACTACGCTTAGCTTCTACCGGTATTTCGACATTCAAAATCCGTTAGAGTTTCGCAATTTTCTTTACAAAGAATTGGATGAGCTTTCTGTTTTTGGCCGCATTTACATTGCAAACGAAGGCATCAATGCGCAGGTGAGTGTGCCCGAGAAAAACTACGAAGCTTTTCATCATTTTTTAGAATCGGTAAACGGGTTGCAAAACCTGCGGTTGAATGTTGCAGTGGACGATGATGGCAAATCGTTCTGGGTGTTAAAAATTAAAGTGCGCGATAAGATTGTAGCTGATGGTATTGCCGACGAAACATTCAGCATGAATAACAAGGGACGGTATGTAAATGCTGCAGAGATGAATGACTACCTACAGCAACCCGGCACAGTAGTAATTGACATGCGCAATCACTACGAATATGAAGTGGGGCATTTTCAAAACGCTCTGGAAGTGCCGTCCGATACATTCCGGGATCAGCTACCAATGGCGGTTGATATGCTGAAAGGCAAAGAAGAAAATAATATCATTATGTATTGCACCGGTGGCATCCGTTGCGAGAAAGCAAGTGCATATCTTTTGCACAACGGTTTTCAAAATGTATATCACTTGGAAGGTGGCATTATTAATTATGCAAAAGAGATAAAAGAACAGGGCTTGAAAAGCGGGTTCATTGGTAAAAATTTTGTGTTCGACAACCGGCTGGGCGAACGGATTACAGAAGATGTAATAGCGCATTGCCATCAATGCGGAAAGCCTTGCGATACACACATCAACTGTAAGAATAATGGCTGCCACCTGCTGTTTATTCAATGCGATGATTGTGCAACAAAATATGACGACTGTTGCAGTGCTGAATGTAAAGAAACTATCCATTTGCCTTTGGAGAGGCAGGCTGAAATAAGAAAAGGAATTGACAAGGGAAGAAACGTGTTTAATAAATCAAAATTCAGGTTACGCCCGAAGTTAGGGTAATAAAAAGGCGGTATCTGTGCGAATACAAAGCTGGCTTGTCATAACTTTCCCCTTTATGAATTACCACAAAGGCTTCGACTGATAATAATCTAATATTTTACTACGCAGAATGTAATCGTACTGCGCAGAGATAAGATTCGTTTTGGCGCGGTCAAGATTAGTCTTTATTACCAGGAATTCAACCGATGTCAGTACGCCGCTTTCAAATTTTATCCCTGCCTCGCGAAAAGATTCACCAAAATCTTCTACCTGCCGCGTGAGCGTCTGATAACGCTGATATGCAGAAGTGTTATTCACGTAAGCTTGCTCGATATTTTGCCGAAGTTGCGTTTTCGTAGTCTTCTGCAGAAAGTCAGTTTCTTCGGCTGTAATCTGCGCCTGCTTAATGCGGTTGCGCGTTTGCAATCCGTTCAGGAGGGGAATGGTTACGCCAAGGTTAAAATATGAATTGAAGTTGTTTTTCCATTGATCGCCATACGTAATTTTTGAACTGGAAAACACTGGCGATGGAGCATACACCGGCACTTTTTGATTGTTGACGACTACATAATTATCGCCCGGTACGTCACTTGATGAAACGAACTGCTGTAGAGTAGCTGTACTTGAGTAGTTGGTGCCCAAACCGCCATTCAAACTCAACCTTGGATACAGCAAACCTTTGGCTGCCTTTACGCTTCGAAGCGCACTCCGGTAATGGTATTCCGCTGCCTTCACCACTGCAAGGTTTTTTTCTGCTGATGCGTAGATGTCATTGGGTGTGCCCTGATAAGAAGAAGCTGTGTTAATACCGGTTCGTTCCAGCACTACATCTTCGCGGTAGGGTATATTCATCAACTGCGCCAGGCTCACTTTAGAGCTTTCCAATGCATTTTTTGTGGTGATGATGTTCAATTCATCGGTGGCTAATTGTCCTTTTAAATCATATAGCGCAGATGGTGCAATGGCGCCCTCATTGTTCAGGATAGTTAATCTTTCCACTTGTTTGCGGCTTACCGCGGCTTGCTGCTCTGCGAGGGTTAACTGATCCTGGTTGCTCAAAACAGAGAGGTAGGCAAGAATTACATTGATTGTTACAATATCCCGCTGCTGCTGCGCATCCAGCTTGCCCGCTTCCCAGTTGAGTTTGTATTGCTTAATGCCGTTTTCGATGCTTAAGCCGTTGAACAAAGTGAGCGAGCCATCCAGTGAATAGTTGGCAAAGTTTACACTCTGGTTAATGTAGGTATTGGTGTATGGGTTGATGTTACGTCCTTGGTTGCTGCCATGATAGACCGCGCCGCTTACATACGGCAACTGCTGACCTCTGGCTAATTGCAGGCTGGCTTTGTCCGATTCCGCAGAATAGTCACTCCGCTTTACATCTACGTTATTTGTGATGGCGGTTTCCACGCATTCTTTCAGCGACAGCATTACGGCAGTTGCCGTCGAATCCTGTGCCGTTGCGCTTGCCGACGCCATCGCTATAATCACAAAAAATAACAATAACTTCTTCATCTCTTCCGTGTTCGTTTGTGGTTGCTTTGTTTATAATGAAGCAGCAGGGTCAGCCATTTCAATTTTTTCTATCCTGCCATCCATCAGGTGAATGATGCGGTTGCCGTAAGCTGCATTTTTTTCGCTATGCGTTACCTGAATGATGGTTACACCTTCTTCGGCATTCAGCTTTTTGAATAAATCCATAATATCCTCGCCCTGCTTTGAATTCAGGTTACCCGTCGGTTCATCCGCCAGTATTAGTTTTGGGTTGGCCACCAATGCCCTTGCAATGCCCACCAATTGTTGCTGACCACCTGAAAGTTGCGTAGGAAACAGGTCTTTTTTGCCTACAATATTAAAGCGGTCCAAAATATCGGAGACAATAGCTTTTCGTTCTGACGATTTTAAATTTTGATAGATGAGTGGTGTTTCGATATTTTCGAAAACAGTCAGTTCGTCTATTAAATGATAAGCCTGAAACACAAAACCGATATGCGATTTATAAAGCTGTGAACGTTGTTTTTCTTTTAAAGAAAATACATCCTGGTCGCCGAAAAAATATTTGCCTTCCGATGGCTCATCCAGCATACCGATGATGTTTAAAAGGCTCGATTTTCCCGAGCCGGATGGACCCATAATGGAAATGAACTCACCTTCTCTTACGCTAAGCGTGATGTCTTTTAAAATGAAGGTGCGGTTGCCACCAATGGTAATCCATTTGGAGAGATGCTGTATGTCTATTAAAGCCATGATGATGAATATTTAATTGCTGCAAAGTAACCAACGGTTGTGCCAAGGTGCGAAACCCTTTGCCCTATTGGGTTTCAGCCTTGTATAGCCATTCCTCTGTACGAAAGCGGACACCTGTTGTACGGATTTGAATGGGTAAGAATGAGCAATGAATTAGGCAGGTTGAAAAAATGTTTTTATTATTGGGTGAAACAGACAGTACACAGAAGAACAGAATGAACATAGGAAACATAAAACTGCCCGACTTTTCCTTGCTGCTCGCACCGATGGAAGATGTGAGCGACCCACCTTTTCGCGCCGTGTGCAAAGCCAACGGTGCCGATTTGATGTACACAGAATTCATCAGTAGCGAAGGGCTGATACGTGATGCCATTAAAAGCCGGCAGAAGCTGGACATCTATGAAGAAGAACGGCCCATCGGCATACAGATATTTGGCGGCGATGAAGAAGCAATGGCAATGAGTGCCCGTATTGTGGAAGCGGTCAATCCCGATCTGGTGGATATTAACTTCGGCTGCCCCGTAAAGAAGGTAGTGTGCAAAGGCGCTGGCGCTGCGGTATTAAAAGATATTGACCTGATGGTGCGGCTTACCAAAGCAGTGGTGCAAAGCACAACCAAGCCGGTAACGGTAAAAACACGTTTGGGTTGGGATGAGGATTCAAAGAACATTGAAGAGGTGGCTGAGCGCTTGCAGGATACGGGTATTCAGGCACTTGCTATACACGGGCGCACCCGCGCGCAGATGTATAAAGGCGAAGCTGACTGGAAGTTGATAGCAGCCGTGAAAAACAATCCGCGCATCTGCATTCCTATCTTCGGTAACGGCGATATAGACAGCCCGCAAAAAGCGCTGGAATATAAGAACCGTTATGGCATAGATGGTATTATGATTGGACGTGCTGCCATTGGTTATCCCTGGATTTTTAATGAGATTAAACACTATTTTCAAACCGGCGAAGTTCTTGCTCCGCCTACCATTCAGCAAAGGGTAGAAGTGATCCGGCAGCATTTGTATAAATCAGCAGAATGGAAAGGTGAAGTGCTTGGCGTTCTGGAGATGCGTCGCCATTATACTAATTATCTGAAGGGCTTCCCCAATATTAAAGAGTTCCGGCAGAAGCTGGTGAATCTATCATCGCTATCGCTTATTAATGAAGTGTTGGATGAACTGGAATATCATTATTCAGGAGCAGAAATGACATTATGAAGAAGCGGCTGAATCGTTTTATAAAGAATTATATAGCGCCATAATTTTTGCCGGAAAGCAAGACTGCAACGCATTATTGATTTGCAACTGAACTGATATAGACCGGGTCATCAGGTTTTGTAACATCATACAACCGGATGCCATCGCTGACATAGCAAATCAAAAGATTATCATATACAATTGCATCTTTAAAGTCGGCTTCCGCTATTGTTTTCTTTATCGTTTGTTGTTTTACATCAGTCGCGTCTATAACACTTAATCCTTCTTCACCACGGCACACATATACCATCTTTCCATTCAGCGCCAGCCCGCCGGGTGTTGACAGCTCCAGGGTAGAGATTAAAACCGGTTTAGTAAGGTCGAGTACATCGTAGGTGTATAAGCCATCGGTAACAGGTCCGCAGGGCGTGCCGCCTTTAAGGGTTACAAATGCGAAAGAATCATTGGCTACCACCGGGTCGCAGCTTCTGAGATGTTGAGCCTGACCCAGCAGCTTAGGTTTTGCCGGATCGGTCAATGAATAGATGAACATGCCGGTAGAAGAACCAAGAAACAGGTTGTTGTCATACGAAAAAATGGTCTCGATATTCCAGGATACATACACCGGATCTTTTGCAACCGGTGCGCCGTTATGAGTAATATCAAACACTTCTATATTGCCATTACTGGCTACATAAAGGTAATTGTTCACGATCACAAACCGGGCTAATGAACCACCCGTTCCAACCGTACTGCCATCGCTACTGTTAGTGCTGTTGCTGTCTTTTGAACAGGCAAAGAGGCAAATTAAAAAGAAAAAAATAAAAATCGCTGGTTTCATAAGTTATGGTTTATAGCAGTAAGACACAACTGAATCTTTTACCCATTTTACAATCACTGAATCGGAATAGAACTTTGCACATTCATAATAACCCGATGAGTCGGGCTGCTCCCAGCTATGTGGCATACCGGAATCGCCATAGAACACATTGCGGGTACGACTGGTGATGGTTGGTTTTGTGAGATCGGAAATGTTGATCGAAATGAGATCGTAATAATTGTTCGTGTAAAGTATATTTCCTTTGATAGAAATTTCTTCGCAGCCCGGCACTTCTATGAAACCAATGCGGTGCGCCGTTGATGGATTGGTATTGTCGGTGATGTGAATTCCCTTGCCAACTTCACATTGATAAATCAAGTTGTCTTTTACATAAATTTTGCCTGCGTTCACTACAGGTCTTGCGTCATCATAAGCGATAGTACGGTACGAGGTATCCAAAGCATACACCGGTTTCCAGGCCCATCTTTTGGGTTCTGTGTATTCGGTGTAGGGTTTATTAAAGAAGCCCCAGCAGGACGATAAGCTGCAAACGAAGAAGATAAGTAATGCAGTCAACAGGGAGTGTAAAAGATGTTTCATACAGAGAGCGATGTTTGCGTTAGAGGCGGGTTTCCCTGCGCATGATGCCTGTTGCTGTAAATAAAATTTTAGGTTGTTTTCTTGAATAGACGGTTCTTACCATCTGTTAAGCTGTAAGCACTTAATTTAGTGCCTTCATCATACCACACAAAACATAGCTTATGAGTTGGCGATTGTACAACCAATGTTTATGGGTACAACGGATGTTGTTAGCTATAACAACAACGATAATGACCTTTACCTCTTATAGTCAAACGGCATCAGCTACTTATCAGCCACCCTTTTTTAGAGATAGTAACCGGCTTCAAAATATAGAGAAAACTTACCCGCTTGTTGACAGTCTTTTTCAGGCTTATGCTAGTAAAAATCATTATCCCGGGATAGCTTTTGGATTGGTAGCAGATGGTAAATTGGTTCATTCTAACGGGTACGGGTTTACCGATGCGGAGAAGAAAATTCCGGCGACTCCTTCTTCTCTTTTTCGCATCGCTTCGATGAGCAAAAGCTTTACGGCGATGGCTATTTTAAAGCTGCGCGATGAAGGCAAACTTAAGCTTGATGACCCGGCTTATCTCTACATCCCCGAGATGAAGAATTTACACTATCTTACCACAGATGCTGCACCCATTACAATTAGACATTTGCTTACCCATGCCGCTGGTTTCCCGGAAGATAATCCCTGGGGCGACCGCCAGTTGGAAGATACGGATACGCAGCTTATTGACCTCATAAAAAAAGGTGTTTCTTTTTCAATGGTTCCCGGCTCGGCTTACGAATACAGCAACCTTGCGTTTGCCCTGTTGGGTCATATTATCACTACAATCTCCGGCAAGCAATACGAACAATACATTTCCGAAAATATCCTTCATCCACTCCGCATGAAGAACACAAAATGGGAATTTACACAGGTTGCTCCGCAACAATTAGCGCATGGCTATCGCTGGTTAAATAACGGTTGGGTTGAACAGCCTCTGCTGCATGATGGCTCATATGGTGCTATGGGTGGATTGATTACGTCTATAGAAGATTTCAGCCGCTACATCGCATTGCATTTGAGTGCTACGCCGCCTGCAAATGATAAAGAAACCGGATCAATTAAACGAAGCTCACTGCGCGAAATGCAACAACCCTGGAATATTAATACTTTATCGCCGCACTATCAGTTTCCTAATGGCAGCGAGTGCGCCACGCTCACTGCTTATGGCTATGGGCTGAGATGGATGAAGGATTGCGATAACAAAGTGTATGTTGGTCATAGCGGTGGTTTGCCCGGCTTTGGCAGCGAGTGGAAGATTTTACCGGAATATGGCATCGGCATTGTTTCGTTTGCCAATCTCACGTATGCTGGTATGAGTATTATCAATTTGCAGGTGCTTGATACCATTATTAGTATGGCGCATTTGCAGCCACGACAATTGCCACCTTCCGCTATTTTACAACAACGGAGAGATGAATTAATAAAGATATTGCCTGCCTGGAGCAACGCGCAGCAAAGCGGCCTCTTTGCCGAAAACTTTTTTATGGATTATCCCATTGATAGTTTGCGCAGCGAAGCCAATGCAATTTTTATCGGCGCAGGCAAAGTTGTAAGAATAGAAGATGTTGTTCCGCTCAATCAATTGCGCGGCAGTTTCACTATTGTGTGTGAAAAGAAAAATATTGTTGTTCAGTTCACCCTAACGCCTGAAAATCCTCCGCTCATTCAGGAATATCATATCAAGGAAGTGGAAAAGTAGAACAAGAGACTTGTAAGTTTTCAGCTTAAATGCTGACAGAGTTCCAAACCCTATGAGCATTTCGATAGCCTCTACTCACAATCATTCTGAACAATTATATTTGTTGCCATTTCTCAATTTACCAAAGGCTTTGCTTTTTATGAATGGACCTACTCGACTTTTTGATGCGATTGACCTGCAGCTTCAAAAATTTCCCGACATCACCATGCTGGCTGCCAAAGAAAATGGCAATTGGAAAACCTACACGACGACAGAAGTAAAAAACATCGTCAGCCGTTTTTCCGCAGGCTTGCTACAACTGGGGGTTGGTGCAAGTGAATATACACCCGAAGGCGCTGATAAAATTGCCATCATCAGCAACAACCGCCCGGAATGGATCATTACCGACCTTGCTGTGCAGCAAACCGGCGCTATCCTTGTACCATTATACCCCACCACAAATCCTCTGGAAATTACTTTTATATTGAATGATGCTGCCGTGAAATACATCTTCGTGAGTAGCGAAGATTTGTACCATAAAATAGCTGCCATACAAGCCGATATTCCTTCATTAAAAGCTATCTATTCGTTTGAACCTATCGAAGGGGTAAATCACTGGTCGGCAATTACAGAGCACAGCAATAGCGAAGCTGAACAAAAAATAGAAGAGATAAAAAAGTCCATACCGGAAGAACATCTTGCTACCATCATCTATACCTCCGGCACTACAGGCACACCTAAAGGTGTGATGCTCACTCATAAGAACATTGTGAGTAATGCGCTGTATTCAAAAGAAAGCTTTCCGTTTGAAGACGCACCGGGCACTAAAGTGCTCAGTTTCCTTCCGCTCAACCATATCTTCGAAAAGTGTGTCAGCTATATCTATCTCTTCAGCGGCATCAGTATTTACTATGCAGAAAGCCTTGAAACCATTGGCGCCAATCTGAAAGAAATAAAACCCAATGGCTTCACTACCGTGCCACGTCTGTTGGAGAAAGTGTTTGAACGCATCATGACAACCGGCTCGCAATTAAAAGGTATTAAACGCGCGCTTTTTTTCTGGGCCGTGCGCATCGCCACGCAATATGATAATCTCAAAAACGGCGGTACTATTTATAACCTGAGACTGAAGCTGGCGAACAAACTCATCTTTACCAAATGGCGTGAGGCGCTGGGCGGAAACATCTCTTTTATTGTTACCGGCGGTGCGGCTTGTAGCGAAAAGCTGCTGCGAATTTTCAACGGTGCAGGCATACCAGTATATGAAGGATATGGACCTACGGAAAACAGTCCTGTAATTGCCGTGAACCGCAAGACGAATGAAGACACTAAATTTGGAACCGTAGGTCCGATAATAAAAGGTGTGGAGCTGAAACTGGAAGAAGATGGTGAAATATGTGTAAGTGGAAACAGTGTAATGAAAGGGTATTATAAACGTCCTGACTTAACTGCAGAAACCGTGATTGACGGCTGGCTGCACACGGGTGATATCGGTGTAATAGAAGAAGGGAAATTTTTAAAAATCACTGACCGCAAAAAGGAGTTGTTTAAAACCAGTGGCGGCAAATATGTAGCGCCGCAGCCGATAGAGAACAAACTGAAAGAAAGCATGTATGTAGAACAGGTGATGGTGGTAGGCGCAGGCGAAAAATTTGTAGGTGCTTTGATTGTTCCTGCTTTTGCGGCATTGCAGCGTTGGGCGAAAGAAAACGGTGTAACCTACACGAGTAATGAACAGATTATTGAAGAGCCGAAGGTGCAGGAGCTGTATCGTTCTATACGTGACAAGTACAACGTCTTCTTTAACCAGGTAGAGCAGGTAAAACGCTTTGAATTGCTGCCTAAAGAATGGGGGATTGATACGGGCGAGATGACGCCGAAGATGAGCCTGAAACGCAAAGTGATAATGGAAAAATATAAGAAAAAAGTCGAGGAAATTTATAAAGGCTGATTGTTTTTGTCTTCCTGTTCTTTTAAAAGTTGCTTGATCTTTTCTAAGTAAATGACATCGAGCTGATCTTTGGGACGGTTAACCGCTTTTTTATTTTCGATAAGATGGTTAATGTGGAGGAAGGGAACTTGGATATTTTCGATAGTAGCAATTGCAGCCATCTTTAAACAATCATTAAAAGAAAAATTTTCTATTCCTTTCATTTCAATCATCAGGTCTAAACGAACACCATTATTTAAATTAAAGTGTGTCCAACCAGGAACTATTTGCATATAATCCAACATGAAGTAATCAATATTTGAATATTTCTTCAGCGCTTTCCGTAGGTGATTCCTGTTTTCAGCAGTATCATCAATCCATAAATCAATATCATTGGTTACTCTATTGTACCCATGCAGATTAGCAGCAAAGCCGCCAACCATAATATACCTGACTTTATACTCACTTAATGCTGACCATAGTTTGATAAATTCACTATCGTAAATGTCCATAGTAAACTGTATTGGTTCATCTGTTTTCAGTTATGGATAAGGGCTTGTGAGTAATAATAGCTTTTTTTAGTGTATTGCTGATTTTCATTAAAGTCATAAGAGTTCTAAAGCGCTCTTCGTGTGTTTTATTCAAAGCAGCCCTCAGCAAATCCATCTCGGCTTTTTCATAATCGGGTTCTCTGTTTTCTGGTGATTCCTGAATCATAACTGCAATTTATTTCATTTAGAAGAAACGGTTTGCAAAACTTTGTTTTATCATTTCTCTAATGGAATCACATCCTTTTTCAGCTATCTTCACGATGTGATTTTACAGACATTAACACTGGAAACAAAGCTTCAGCAGAACACAACTACTTTTCATCCCGTAGTGCCGTTTAATCCTTCGGAGAATAAACTGCTGCTGCTGGATTTTACTGCCCGCAACAGCGAACTTTCTGATGTGATGCTGTATGATGTTAGCTTGTTCAGCCAATACATCAACCACAAATTAAAACAGGCTGGTGCAACGTATGGCATCGGTGGTTATACCGAACATCGAACCATTTATTCCCGTAGTTCTGTGTTTAACTCGACTCTGGAAGATGCAGAGCCTCGCCGGCTGCATCTGGGCATTGACATTTGGGGAAAGCCCGGCACGCCTGTGTTTGCGCCGCTCGGTGGCGTGGTTCATAGTTATGCTTTTAATGATCAGGTTGGCGATTATGGCGCAACAATCATTCTGCTGCACCAACTAAATGGCACCTCTTTTCATACGCTATACGGTCACCTGAGTCTTGCTGATCTTACCAACCTTGAAGCCGGCAAATACGTAAGCCTAGGAGAAACCATCGGGCGTTTTGGGGAGCCGTTTGAGAACGGCAACTGGCCGCCACATCTTCATTTTCAAATCATTAAAAATCTGGAAGGCAAAGAAGGTGATTATCCCGGCGTTTGTGCTTACGGACAAAGGGAAAAATATATGCAGAATTGTCCCGATCCGGATTGGATAGTTAACATGATGCAGTATGCAAAAAAGGAATGACTGCTGATGTTATAACACACAATTTATCGTCTTCCTCATAAGTCGCGCAGTAGCTCTTCTGTTAGTTCTTTCCATTCTTCCTTTAGGCTTATTTCTTTCATTTTTCTGCCGGCTTTGCTATACCAGTAATTCGCGTTCCAGTTGTCGCCTTCTACACGGTGCAGGTAAGCATGAACCGCTGCAGCCTGGCTGCCCGGCAAGCTGTCAACCAGTTGGTGCGCTTTGTTCCAATCTCCTTTGGCATCGTACCACAAAGCCTGTAGGTAAACGGATATATTTTGAGGCGGCGCATTATTTGATAAACTGGCTTCAAAAGCGGATGGTGTCATCATGATTATTTTTTTAAAATAATTGAAATTCTGTAAGACAAGGATAGAGCTTTTGCAAAATATATGCAAAGCGAATGGTAAATGAATAACTGCGCTTTTTGTTGATAACGCTTGCAGCCATTTCCCTAAATGCTGTGTCTAACTTTTATCTTCGTACTTTCCGTTTCATCGCATACCTATATGACACAAATCAGCCTTTCTATATTCCTCGCCATTTTTTTATTGTTCATCATCTTTTTTGCCGGTATTGAAATCGCCTTTATCAATGCTAACCGGCTGGGTATTGAACTAAAGAAAAAACAGGGAAGAAGAGGCGGTATTATCCTGTCGGATTTTTTTGAGAAGCCCAATGAGTTTCTTGGCGTTTGCTTAGTAGGTATGGTTTTATCGCTGGTGTTGTTTGTACTGATTTTAATGCAACTTCTTGCCAACAGCCTATGGACCATTCCTTTCTTTCGCAGCATTCAGAACGAATATCTTTTTCTCATCGCCGATGCATTGGCGGGCATCGTTGTCCTCTTATTTTTTATTGAGTTCATCACCAAAGCTGTGTTCCGCGCGAAAAGCAATTCGTTATTGTCTTTCTTTGCGCCGCTGGCGAAGCTGTTTTACAGCATCCTTCACCCGCTGGTAAGTTTGTTTGTATCGTTTGCCAATGGCATCCTGCGTTTTCTCTTTAATGTAAAACTGAAGGAAAACAGCGAGCCGTTTACCAAAACTGATATCGAGAATTACTATCAGCAAAACAATGAGCAGGACGAAGAGCATCCGGAAATGAATAAAGAACTGTTCGAGAATGCGCTTTCATTGCCCAATATAAAAATAAGGCGCTGCCTGGTGCCGCGTACCGAAATAGAAGCAGTGAATATTGATACCACGATGGATGCAGTAAAAGAAAAATTCCTGGAAACGAAGTTAAGCAAGATGGTGGTGTTTGAAGAAAACGTTGACAATATCATCGGCTATATTCACCAGTTAGATTTATTTAAAAAGCCGGCTGATATTCGCTCCATCCTGCTCAATATTCCCGCCGTTCCCGAGAGCATGAGCGCAACCGATCTCATCACCAAGTTTTCGCGCGAGCGCAAAAGCATTGCCTGGGTGGTGGATGAATTTGGCGGCACAGCCGGCATTGTAACGATGGAAGATGTGCTGGAGGAAATTTTTGGCGACATCAATGATGAGTACGATACAGAAGAGTTTGTAGAGAAACGGCTGAGCGAAAATGAATACATTTTTTCGGGGCGGCTGGAGCTGGACTACCTTTGTGAAAAATATGGTCTTGCTTTTCCGGAGAACGAATCGGAAACTCTTTCGGGCTATATTATTGACGAACACAAAAGCATTCCCAAGTTCAAGGAGCGCATCATTATCGGCGACCACGAATTCGATGTGCTGAATGTAAGCAACACGCGCATCGAAATGATAAAAATGAAAGTGCTGCGATAATATACAACCTCACGCCTACCTTTGCCCGCAACAATTTCGTACTTGGTATAATGGCTACATCAATTTTTAATCGCGGCGGCACACCCGAAACGGCAGAAATGTCTTTCGTGGATCATCTCGAAGCCCTGCGCTGGCATATCATTCGGTCCGTTCTCGCGATATTGGTTTTTGCAGGAGTCATTTTTTATTACCACGAGTGGGTGTTTGATAATGTAATCGCCGGTCCCATCAATCCCAACTTTTTAAGCTACTCAGTGCTTTGCAGGTTCAGCCACTTTCTTCATACAGATGCATTGTGCCTCAAAAGCGTAAACATACAATTGCAGACCACTACTTATGGCGGTCAGTTTCTTGGCAGCATCAGTATGGCTTTAATAGGAGGCGTGATTGCCGCCTTCCCTTATATTTTTTGGGAGTTCTGGCGTTTTGTAAAGCCGGCACTGAAGCCAAAAGAACTACGCAACACGCAGTTTATCATCATTTGGGTATCTTTCTTTTTCTTCTTAGGAGCTGCTTTTGGTTATTTTATCCTTGGACCTTTTACTTTCAATTTCTTGGGCTCGTTTAATATCAGTGCACAGTCATTACTTATCACCAAACCCACGCTGGACGATTATCTCGACAATATCACTAACATCATTCTCGGCTGTGGTATTGCTTTCGAGCTTCCGGTGCTTGCCTCTGTGCTCACACGTATTGGTTTAATTACGCCACAGTTCCTTCGCAAGTCGCGCAAGTATGCCGTTGTGGTAATATTGGTGGTTGCTGCCGTTATCACACCCAGCCCCGATTGGATCAGCCAGATGATTGTATTCACGCCTTTGTTTTTGTTGTATCAATTGAGCATTCTCGTTTCCAAACGCACTTACAAATCCATTCATGAAGAAGATGAGAAAGAAGCGAAGGAGTGGGAGTAGCCAAAGTGGAATAAAAGTATGGACACACAGCAGAGGCAACTAACAAAAGCCACAACAAATAAAAGCACAACACAACAGCCATAATGGACCAGAAGTCCGTCTCTCCGATTGAGCATCGTTGCAGCCTGTGGCGCTTTCAGCGTCATCGCACTCTTCAACGCTTTGAAAATAATTGAGCTGCAGAGAGATTGCGATTGTATTTAGCGAATTATCTTAAAAGATGATAACGGCGTGTCATTCCGCAAGTATCCCCGGCATCGTTTATCGAAAATCAATCTTGCGGGGATTTTGTGCGGAATCTGCGCTGAATATTTTAATTCGGTTAAAAGAGCAGAAAGCATTTTTATCCCTTGTAAGGATAATAATACAATCATCAGATTCCGCACAAAGCCCTCGCAAGATGCTGGTGTTGCTAAGTCGTGTTGAGGGCAATTGTGGAATGACGGTAAACACCTGGTTTTCAAATTATCTTACTGACTATGTTCTTTTATCCACCAACACTTCACCACTATCCTCTTTATTATTACTACCTACAATGCTATGGCTGTTTTTCCCAAACCATTTATAAGAATGTGCCTTGTGTTGCTGAATCAATTCAATGCTTTTTTTATACGACAAAATACCTGCACAAAAAACAACAAGGTTATTACCAGAAGAGAACATTGATTCATCATTGCCGGTTTCTATTGCAACATTCGAATGGTATTGCTGAATGATCTTTTTAGCTTTATCGGTTGCGGCTTCATCGCCCCATAAAACCACTTTTTCAAAAGGTTTGCTTGTTCTCTTTCTTTTAAACCGTAATACAATAACTGAGAGAAAACCTCTTGCTGCAATGCCGGCTTGCATGCCTTGTCGCAACAGCCACGCACCTGCACCGCGATACCATTTTTTTACAAACAAATTCATGGCACCGTAAAAGACCTTCACGTATCGCAGATCATTTTTCTTCGTGCTTTCCCCTTTAAAATGAACGATAGCAACATCGCCTAAATAATAGTTTTGATAGCCCGCTTTCTGTACCCGATAACTTAGATCTATGTCTTCCGCATACATAAAAAACCGCTCGTCAAAACCGCCGGTATTATCAAGAATAAATTTTGGAACTATCATAAAGGCACCGGAAATTACATCTACAACATGCACTTCATTTTGTGCAAGATAACCCAGCGCATACTTTCCAAACAGAGGCGAGGAGGGAAACAGAGAAGATAAACCCAACATCTTATACAACGATACTAAAGGCGAAGGAAAAGCCCGTTTGCTTTCGGGTAGAAAACTACCGGAACCATCAAGCATTCTTACACCAACCGCACCTGCCTGTATGTTTTGTTCGTAAAAAAAGATGCACTTCTCTAATGCATCTTCCGGCAGTATCGTATCAGGATTTAAAAATAAAATGTAGTTGCCTTTTGCTTCTGCTAAAGCCCTGTTATTCGCTTTCGCAAAGCCTTCATTGTGCTTATTTTGAAGGAACGTTACCCAGGGAAATTTGGATTGTAAATAAGCGGTGCTGTCATCGGTAGAATTATTATCAATTATGATAACTTCTGCCTCAATATTCTGTATGGCTTCCTTAACTGAACAGAGGCATTGCTCTGCAAAATGTTTTACATTGTAGCTAACGATGATGATGGAGAGTGTCAAGCAGAAAGGCTTAAATATTCAAGCCTCCGCATACGCTCAGCACTTGTCCTGTTACATACGCGCTCATATCAGATGCGAGAAACAAAGTAGCATTTGCTACTTCTTCGCCGGTGCCAAAACGGCCCAAAGGAATTTTCTTTTTGAAATCATCGGCTGCATTGCCTTCTTTTAAATAATGCGTCATATCAGTTTCAATGAACCCAGGCGCAATGGCGTTGCAGCGGATGTTACGACTTCCTAACTCTAAAGCAACACTTTTCGTAAAGCCAATAATGCCGGCTTTGCTGGCTGCATAACTGCTTTGGCCTGCATTGCCCCTGATGCCAATGATAGAGCTCATATTGATGATGCTTCCCGACTTGGCTTTCATCATCGGTCGAATGACCTGCTTCGTCATGTTGAACACGCTCTTTAAGTTAATGTCCATTACATCATCCCACTGTTCCGGCGAAAGGCGAAGCAGAAGATTGTCTTTGCTGATACCGGCGTTGTTTACACAAACATCTACACTTCCAAACTCTTTAAGCACGCTGTTGACAAAGCTTTCGCACGCTGCAAAATCGCCTGCGTTGCTTTGATAACTTTTGGCTTTTACGCCTAAGGCAGTAAGCCGGCCTTCCAGATCAGCGGCTTTGTCTGCGCTGCTGTCGCTTACGTAAGTAAATGCAATGTGGGCACCTTTTTCGGCCAGCTTTATTGCAATGGCTTCGCCGATGCCGCGCGCCGCGCCGGTAACAATACATACTTTGTTTTCGAGCATGGAAATCGTGTGTTAGTCTGTTTATAAGATCATCAATAAAAGCGGTAAAATGGCTAAGCCACTACGGCATTTGCACTGTCCTTTACCTTGCCGTTTTCAGTGGTGAGAATGCGGGACGGATATTTTTGTAACACCATAAAATCATGCGTTGCCATTACAAGACCAGTTCCGTAATCACGGCAGATGCGCATCAGCAACTGCATAATTTCGTCGCTGGTTTCGGGGTCGAGGTTTCCTGTTGGCTCGTCAGCTAAGATCAGTTTGGGGGAATTGAGCAAAGCTCGGGCAATGTCCACACGTTGCTGCTCGCCACCACTAATTTCAAAAGGCATTTTATAGCCTTTGCTTTTCAATCCTACTTTATCCAGCACATCATTAATTTTTTCTTCCATCAGGTTGTTGTCCGTCCAACCCGTAGCACGCAATACAAACCGGAGATTTTCATACACATTTCTATCGGTGAGCAATTGAAAATCCTGGAATACTACGCCGAGATTACGGCGCAGAAAAGGTAGTTTTTTCCACGTCATTTTAGTAAGGTCAAAACCTACAACTGTGCCGGCGCCGCTGGTAAGCGGAAGCTCGCCATATAAAGTTTTTAAGAGACTGCTTTTGCCGGAACCCGTTTTGCCTACGAGGTACACAAATTCGCCGCGCACCACATTAAAATTTACGTTTTGCAGCACGAGATTGCTTCCCTGGCTAATATTGGCATTATGAATAGAAACTATCGTTTCAGACATAGAATCATAACTTTCGGGCGAAGGTAAAGAATCCCGATTTTTGAGAAGTGCAAAAAATTGGTAGATTTCTTTGCGGTGGATGGTTACTTTGTAAAACTAATATCTTCGTTTCATGAAACCCACACAGCATTACCTGGATAAACTTTCAGCCATCGTTCACGAGGCGGAATATACATTGCGTTATGAGCGCGGCACATTTCAAAGCGGCTGGTGCTTACTGGAAAGCAAGCGCGTGATTGTATTGAATAAATTTTTAGATGTGGAAGGCCGGATAAATACGTTGATGGAACTGATTCCGCAATTGCCGGTGGATATTGACAAGCTCACGCACGAATCGCAAAAGCTTTACGAGGAAATTCTGAAGACATCAGGCTCGAAAGTGTAAACCCTCGCCTGAATCCTTTTACTTTACATTGTTGCAACCTTCCATTACCATAACATTTTTAGGCACGGGCACCAGCACCGGCGTACCTATGATCGGTTGCCACTGCGAAGTGTGCTCATCGCCCGATGCGAACGATAAAAGGCTTCGCAGCAGCATCCTGCTACAATCGGCTACCACCACATTGGTAGTAGATACCACGCCCGATTTTCGCTACCAGATGCTTCGCATTGGTAATGAACATTTAGATGCGGTGCTGTTCACGCACCCACACAAAGATCATATCGCAGGGTTGGATGACATTCGTCCCTATAACTTTTTTTCGGGGCAGGCGATAGATGTGTATGCCAATGAACTTACCAGCGAGGCATTGAAAAAAGAATTCGCGTATGTATTTGCAGAGCATAAATATCCCGGCATTCCTAACATCAATCTTACCACTATTTCGCAGCAACCCTTTGTAATTGGGGATATACCGGTAACTCCTATTACTGTATGGCACCACAAAATGCTGGTGTATGGCTATCGTTTCGGAGATTTTACCTACATCACCGATGCCAACAAAATTGATGAGGCAAACAAAGATTTAATCAGAGGTTCAAAAATGATGGTGGTAAATGCGCTGCGCCGCGAAAACCACATCTCGCATTTCACTTTGGAGGAAGCCATTAATCTGGTAGATGAACTGCAAATACCTAACGCTTATTTTACCCACATCAGCCATCAGTTAGGTCTTCATAAAACAGTAAATGAAAGTTTGCCGAAACACATATCTTTAGCGCACGATGGACTGATACTTTATTGCTAATTCCTTAACCAAAATTTTATGCGTACCAACCCTTCATGGAAGGACTATTTTGTTTTTTCTAAACGAGACAAAAGAGTTGTAGTACCTGTTGTGTTTTTGTTTGTTGTTTTTGGTGCTTTTATTCTTTTCTATAACCCAAAACCGGAAGCGCCCGTTATCCAAAATTTAGATGAAGAACTGGCAAAATTATCATTGCCGGAAGAGGATAGTAATGGCTCATTCCACAGTGCAGCAACACCGGATAATGAATCACTTGCTTCATCTGCTATGCTATTTTACTTCGATCCAAACACCGCTGCTGAAGCTGACTGGGAACGGCTTGGCGTAAGAAGCAAAGTCATTCATACCATCCTTAATTACCGGAACAAAGGAGGACATTTTTATAAGCCAGATGATCTGAGAAAAATTTATGGATTAAGTGAAGAAGAAGCAGACCGGCTGGTGCCTTATGTAAAAATTAAAACTTCAGCGGAAACTTCGGGTTCTTTTACAAATGCAAGCAAAACAGATCGTTATTCATTCCTCACCAAACAGAAACCGCAAATCATAGACATCAACTCCGCTACTATAGAGCAGTGGAAAGCTTTGCCTGCGATTGGCGATGCTTTGAGTGCAAGGATTGTAAAATACCGCGATAAATTAGGTGGTTTCACTTCTATTAATCAAGTGAAGCAAACGTATGGTTTGTCTGATTCTGCTTTTGAAGTTATTCTGCCTTATTTGCGTTTAACTTCAACTAATGTCGCCACCATCCGGCGAAATTCATCGCCTCAAAAAATCAACATTAATAAAGCTGATGCCGGCGAATTGAAAAACAATCCGGCTATCTCTTCAGACATTGCCGAAGCCATTGTGGTTTACCGCAGCAAGCATGGCAAATATTCTTCGGTTGAAGACATCAAGAAAATCATCTTTATTAATGAAGACATCTACCAAAAGATAGCACCCTTCCTGACAACCGATTAAAATTCAAAAAAATAAATTTCCTGCATCCAAAACTTCCTATACATTTGCAAACTAACAGTTGTTAGCATGGATTTTATAGTGGAAGAAATCACGGCACAGGTAAAAGAAACAGCAAGGGATTTTGCAGAGCAATACATTCGCCCGCATGTGTTGGAATGGGATGAAGCGCAAACCTTCCCTGTTGAGATTTTTAAGGAATTAGGAAAGCTTGGCATGATGGGCGTGCTGGTGCCGGAAGAATATGGGGGCGCAGGTCTTTCTTATTTCGAATACAAAGAAATCATTGAAGAAATTTCCAAAGTATGTGGCGCTATCGGGCTTAGCGTAGCGGCACACAACTCACTTTGCACCAACCATATCTTATTATTTGGCAATGAAAGCCAGAAGTACCGCTACCTGCCCAAGTTGGCTACAGCAGAACATATCGGCGCTTGGGGTTTAACAGAACCCAATACAGGGAGCGACTCCGGAAATATGAAGTGTACAGCAGTACGGGAAGGTGACGACTGGATTTTGAACGGAACGAAGAACTGGATTACGCATGGAAAGACCGGCGATATAGCAGTAGTGCTTGCCCGTACTGGTGAGCCCCGCACGAAGAACAATGCCACCGCCTTTATTGTAGAACGCGGCACAAAAGGTTTCTCAGGCGGCAAAAAAGAGAACAAGCTGGGCATGAGAGCCAGCGAAACCGCCGAGATGATTTTTGATAATTGCCGCATCTCCGACAACAACCGTTTAGGCGAAGTAGGAGAGGGCTTTTACCAGGCAATGAAAGTGTTAGATGGCGGACGAATTTCCATTGCGGCTTTATCGCTGGGCATCGCCAAAGGCGCTTATGAAGCAGCAAGACAATATGCGAAGGAAAGACACCAGTTTGATAAGCCGATTGCTTCTTTCCAAGGCATATCTTTCAAGCTGGCAGACATGGCTACCGAGATCGAAGCCTCAGATTTATTGATACAGAATGCGTGTCATTTAAAGCATACCCACCAGCCGATGACCAAACAGGCTGCCATGGCGAAATATTACGCCAGCGAAGTAGCCGTGAGAGTGGCAACTGATGCCGTGCAGATATTCGGCGGCTATGGATACACAAAAGATTTTCCGGTAGAAAAATATTACAGAGATGCCAAGCTGTGCACCATTGGTGAAGGCACTTCTGAGATACAGAAGATTGTGATTGCCCGCGAGGCATTACGCGATTAGTGGCCTCTGACGATTCTTTGATTGCTTGCTAAAAAGCCTGTCTTGTTTAAGACGGGCTTTGTTATTTTATTTAACAACATACTCCCTCAACTCATCTGCGATCTTCCTGTCATTACTCAGGCGCGGCAGCTTGTTCTGTCCACCCAATTTACCAATTGATTTCATGTAATTAATAAAACCATTCTTCTGCACCGGTCTTATCTTCAGCTTCTGCAAAATATTGCCGCTGATTAAGTCATCATAATACACATTTTTCTTCCGCAAATTAGCATCTACTTTTTCTGCAAAAGAGAGAACATCAATTGGTGGTTGTGCAAACTCAATAAACCATTCGTGAAAGCTTTTGCCTTCGCCCTGCTGCACCATGGGCGCAACCGTAAATTCAACCACATGAATATTTTCTTCCGCGGCGGCTTTCATTAAGGCGGCTTCTACTTCTTCTCCTATCACATGCTCGCCAAAGGCGGAGATATAATGCTTGGTTCGGCCAGTTACTATTAAGCGATAGGGATTCGTGCTGACAAACTTCACCGTATCTCCAAGATCGTAGCCCCAAAGCCCGGCGTTATTGTTAATAATGAGCGCATAGTTTTCCCCTACTTTCACGTCTTTCAAATAGACTCGCGTGTGTACTTCTTTTTCCACTTCATTCGCCGGGATAAACTCATAAAAAATCCCCGAATTTGTGTTCAGCAGCAAGCCCTGGTGTTCTATCGTGTCCTGGAAAGCAAAAAAGCCTTCCGATGCCGGGAACGTTTCAATTGAATCAACCGGTTTGCCAATGGTAGCTAGCAACTTGGCTTTATATGGCTCGAAGTTTACGCCGCCATACACCATCACAGAGAAAGAAGGAAACAGGTCTTTGATTTCTTTGCCGCTTACTTCTGTCAGCCGGTCAAAATACATCTGCATCCACGGCGGAATACCACTAATCAGCGTCATGTTCTGGTTCGCTGTTTCTTTCACAATGGCATCCAGCTTTGTTTCCCAGTCTTCAATGCAATTGGTTTCGTAAGAGGGTAGCTGATTGGTGCGTAAATAACGCGGCACATGGTGGTTTACAATGCCACTAAGCCGCCCGGTGGGAATGTCTGCCACGCGATCCAGTTCGGGCGAGCCGCTTAGAAAAATCATCTTGCCATTGGTAAAATCAGCATTGCCCCGTTGCGCTATGTAGCACAATAGTGCATTACGCGCTGTGTCTATATGGTTATCTATCGAGTCTTTAGAAATTGGAATATACTTCACACCACTGGTAGTGCCGCTGGTTTTGGCAAGATACAAGGGCTTACCCTTCCATAGCACGTTGTGTTTGCCTTCTTTTATTTTTTCTATGTAAGGCTTCAGTTTTTCATAATCGCGCAGTGGCACCTGTTGTTTAAAATCATCGTAGGTTTTGATGGTGCTGAAATGGTGATCCTTTCCGAATTGTGTGTCTTTCGCTGTCTTGACGAGTTCGGCTAAAATGGCTTCCTGGTCTTGCACGGCAGTTGCCATTCCCTTCTGAATCTTGTTATAAATATAATTGGCAAACGGCTTTGCCAACGAAGATTTTATGCTCATATATGGACAACAAAGGTTACGACAAAAGTAAGCAAGGCAATGTTATGTACGATGTTAGATATGAGAGGTGAAACGTGAGATGTGAGAGGTACGATGTTAGATGTCGGATGTACGATGTAATTAGAAAGCAACGCTGCGTTCGTCATTCCGCAATTGCCCCGGCAATGTTATTCATAAATCGGTCTTGCGGGGGCTTTGTGCGGAATCTGCTCTTTATAATTTAATCCAGTTGCATTTCAAAGCACCCTTTTATCATAGAAACAGGCTTGCAACACAATCATCACATTCCGCACAAAGCCCTCGCAGTCACCATGAAGGTGCAACTTCTTGTTGAGGGCACCCCGACGCGTCGGGACAAGATTTGCGGAATGACGGCGCACACTTTTGAAGTGACGGCGCAACGTTTCAAAATAGGGGATAGCTGCTTCCTTACTCATCATTCTTATTTTGTGTCATCTCGCTTTCTCGTCAGCCACATCCCACCCATCTCATTCATTCCCAAAATCCCGGTTCAGACAATTGCCCAATCATTGTCCGGAACGTACAAGTATGCGATGGCGCTAAAGATGCCACAGGCGCAACAGGCGATGCCATGAAATACGGCAGACCGTCTCACAAAAAAGAAAAGACCCAACCGCAACCGCCTCGATATAACTGCGCAACCCTTCACTTCTCACTTCTCACTTCTCACCGCTTACACCCTTCTGGAACACACATCCTGCACCCAATCGCATCGTTATCAGAAATTCCTATCTTGCGCGCTTTAAATTTTACAACAAAAACAAAACGACAATGGCTAAATACCGCGCAGGTGTTTTATTTGGAGAAGAACTTCACGCCCTGTATGATGATGCAAAGAACAACCGGTTTGCCATGCCTGCCGTGAATGTTACCAACACCAACACAGTAAACGCGGTGCTGGAAACGGCTGCAAAAGTAAACTCGCCTGTCATCATCCAGTTCAGCAATGGCGGCGCGCAGTTCTTTGCGGGCAAAGGCATGCCGAACGACAAGCTGCAGGCAAATATTTCCGGAGCCATCAGCGGCGCACTGCACATTCACAACGTAGCGCAATACTATAGCGTGCCCGTGGTGCTGCATACCGATCACGCGGCAAAGAAATGGTTGCCCTGGATTGATGCTTTGCTTACGGCGGGTGAAGAGCACATGAAGAAAAACGGTCAGCCGCTCTATAGCTCGCACATGCTTGATTTAAGTGAAGAACCCATACACGAAAACATAGAAACCTCGGTGCAGTTTTTTAAGCGCATGAGCAAGCTGCAAATGAGTATTGAAATAGAACTGGGTGTAACCGGCGGTGAAGAAGACGGCGTGGACAACAGCGGTGTGGAAAACTCCAAGCTTTATACGCAACCCGAAGATGTGTATGAAGCGTATGATCAATTAAGCAAGATAAGCCCGCTGTTTACCGTAGCGGCTGCCTTTGGCAATGTACATGGCGTGTACAGCCCCGGCAATGTTGAGCTTCGCCCCGAGATTTTAAAAAACAGCCAGGAATACATAGCGCAGAAATTAGGCAAAAGCGAGGGCGAAAAGCCGGTGTATTTTGTATTTCATGGTGGCAGCGGCTCGCCCAAAAACCAGATTGAAGAAACGCTTAACTATGGCGTGATCAAAATGAATTTGGATACCGATATGCAGTGGGCATTTTGGGACGGCGTGCGGGGTTATTATCAAAAGAATGAAGGCTACCTGCAGGCGCAGTTAGGCAACCCCGAAGGCGAAACCAAACCGAACAAGAAGTATTACGATCCGCGCGTGTGGCTGCGTAAAGGCGAGGAAAGCTTTGTGAAACGCCTGGAAGAAGCGTTTGGAGATTTGAACTGCATTAACAAGAATGCATAGATGAATTAGTTATAAAGAAAAAAGCCGGCACGTGCCGGCTTTTTTTTGAAGTAAAATATGGTGAGGCGAAATAGAAAAGGCTGATAGGTAATGCCGCGCTGGTTCTGCTGTAAACTTAATCCACTTAAGTAATAGCCGAAACATCATTAACAAAAGCCAGAACATCTATAATTATAACCAAAACATCATTAATTATAATTGAAACATCCTTAATAATAGCCAAAACATCATTAACAAGAGTTGAAACATCTATAATTATAGCGAAAACATTATTTGCAACAGGGAAATGGTTTGTTGTGATAGAGGAAACAGCTGCACCAGCCGCCTGGCTGCCTCAAATAATGCCTTGGCTGCCGGACATAAAAAAAGGAGAAAATAGCGTGCTATCTTCTCCCGGTTTTTGCATTCCTGCTGTTATGCAATATGCACGTCTTTGCCGTCGCTATCCTGCTGCAGTAGCGGCTCCGGTTTCTTCTTTTTCTTCTTATAACGCTTGCTTAAATCGGCATACACATCTTTTGCTTCGGGCACGTTTTCTTTCGATGCCTGCTTTACACTATTGTAATACTTAAGCAACTCTTTTAGCGTGCCTGCGCCTGCCGACATGCGGGTATCGCTCAGCAGCGACAACAAATTTGCTGTTTGCTGTAGCAGCGGCATCAGCGAAGTCATTATTGAATAATCATTATTCATGCTGTCTACGTCCATTTGGCGGGGCGCAAACTGCGGAAACTGCTGCTGGTAGCTGATTCCTTTGTCAACAAATGATTCGGTGCCATCGGCCACCTTATTAATCTTCTTCCGCTCTTCAGTGGTAAGCGACACCAGATAGGGAGCCAGCAGATCGCGGTTCTCCTTCGTGTTGGAGAGTACTTTTGCCATTGTTTCCGGCGGAATCATTTCTAAGATATTGGATTTTTTCATCAGTAAAAAGGCAGTTGGTTTTATACTGCGGATGTAAAGATAAAACATCAGTTACGTAGGTTATTATTTACCCATGTATATTAATCAAAATTTAAGGAGGAATATAAAAGGCTGCCTGCAAAGCATTTTGCCTTAGACGGGTATCCTAGTTACAGAGAAGAAAAAAACAATGCCCTTTATATATTTAGATTAGATAAGCAGTTATAAGCCTTTGCAAATTCTACAGGCATTTAAAGCAGTGTTTCATCATTACTTTACGGGCATAGGTGAACATCCGGTAGCTGGCGCACACAATTGTGTTCCTTGCACATTTTGCCGGAAAGTAAAGAAGTATAAGTTTCTTCTTCTAAAGCCCCGCAATCACCTCATCCGCAAATTGCGTGTTAGCAAAGCGCTGATATACGCGGATGTGTTGATTGTGCAGTTGCAGGATAAGTTTGTCTTTGGTGATTACTTTTACAATGGCGTTGGATACCTCTTCGGCATCGCCCAGCACTAAGTAAATTTCAAAGTTTGTGCTGATGCCCATTAAGTAATGGTCGTTGTGCACAACACCATCTTTTATCACCCGCAACTCACTCACATCCAGCGGTGCGGCGGTGGGTGAAAAGATTAAGGTTTCGTCGGTTGCGGTGCTGTGCCATTTGCCTTGTATTTCGTTTGCCACTGTTTGAAACAGTTGTAACTGTAATGTATAGGTCATGCGAGGAGAGCCGTGTTTTGTGTTTTCGATAACTTGCTGCCGGGAGTATAACCATTTTAATGCCGTGTCTTGGCAGCAATGCCATTAAAGTTCATCTGTCGTTTTTTTAAGGCAAATGAAACGGCGTTTTTTATACCTACGCAGTTTCGTCTTTTTGCGATTGTCTTTTGGTTATCTCAATCTTTATTTGTCAATATCATTACTATTTCCAACATTTGGCAAGCCATTTAAAACCAATTACTTTATCGTATGGAAATACTTCACGTAACAGCAGAATGCTACCCCGTGGCGAAGGCGGGCGGGCTGGGCGATGTTGTGGGCGCTTTGCCGAAATACCAGGCCAAAATGGGGCATTACGCCAAAGTGGTAATGCCGATGTATCGTACCAAATTTTTGTACGAAAACAACTTCACGGTAGATTTTAAGGGGCGTGCCAAAATGGGCAACTGGTATTTCGATTATACCATCATTAAAGAGAACACTGATAAGCTGGGCTTCAATTTGTTTTTGGTTGATATTAATGGTTTGCTCGACCGAGAAAACATCTATGGCTATGCCGATGATACACAACGCTTCGTAGGTTTCCAGATTGCTATTGCCGACTGGCTAAGCCACTGGAGTCATCGCCCCGATGTGGTGCATTGCCACGATTATCACACGGGTTTATTGCCTTTTATTTTTAAATATGCCTACCATTACAACATGCTGGCAGAGGTGCCCACGGTATTAACGATACACAACGCGCAATACCAGGGTTGGATGGGCTGGAGCCAAAGCTATCTCTTGCCGGCTTATGATAGCTGGAAGAGTGGTTTGCTGGAGTGGAAAGGCGACATCAATCCATTAGCAAGCGCGGTGAAGTGTGCGTGGAAAGTAACAACGGTGAGCTGGAGTTACTTAGAAGAACTACGCTGGAATTCAAATGGATTGGAAGCTTTGTTTGAATATGAGCGCAGTAAGTGTTCGGGCATTCTTAATGGTATTGATGCCGACGTGTGGAACCCTGAAACAGACCCTTTTCTTGAAAATAAATACAGTGTAGAAAATGCAGATGAAGGAAAGCAAAAGTGCAAGGAGGAATTGTGCAAACGCTTCGGTCTCGATGCAGAAAAACCGCTGGTTATTTTTATTGGAAGACTGGTGGGAGAGAAGGCAGCCGACCTGTTGCCGGATGCGGTTTTATCTTCTATGTATGCCTACAGCAACAAAGTGGCATTCCTTATCCTTGGCAGTGGTGAGCCACATGTAGAATGGCAATTGCGGCAGTTGAACACTTACTTTCCCGGCGCCTACAATTCAATGATTGGTTACAACGAAGGACTAAGTCACCTGATGTATGCAGGTGCTGATTTCTTGCTGATGCCAAGCCGCGTAGAGCCTTGCGGACTGAACCAGATGTACAGCATGAAATATGGCACGGTGCCGGTAGTGCGCAGCACCGGCGGACTAAAAGACACGGTGATAGACATGGGCGACCCGGGCGGCTGGGGCATCCGTTTCAATCATGCCAATCTCGAAGATATAGTGACGTCTGTTGGCAGAGCTTTTGAAGTATATGGACGCAAAGAGCAGCTGAGCGCCATGCGCTGGCGCATGATGGAAATTGACAACAGTTGGGAGAACTCGGTTCAGCAATACATTCGTCTTTATCAAAGTTTAAAATAAACTACAATCTATGTTTTCACTTTCTAACTCCGTGGTTGCCGTTATATTGGGTGGGGGTGCCGGTACGCGTTTGTACCCGCTTACTGCCAGCCGTTCCAAACCTGCCGTGCCCATTGCGGGCAAATACCGGTTGGTTGACATTCCTATTTCCAACTGTATCAACTCCAACATCAGCCGCATGTTTGTGCTCACGCAGTTCAACTCGGCATCGCTGAACAAGCACATCAAGAACACGTATGTGTTCAGCAACTTCAGCAAAGGCTTTGTTGACATTATTGCTGCCGAGCAAACACCCGATAACGCTAACTGGTTTCAGGGAACAGCAGATGCTGTAAGACAATCGCTGCGGCACATTGGCAATAACGATTTTGAATATGTGTTGATCCTGAGCGGCGACCAATTGTACCAAATTGACTTTGCTGAAATGATTAACAACCATCGCGATAAAGGTGCCGATATCACCATTGCCACCATTCCTGTAAACAGCGATGATGCTACCGATTTCGGTATCATGAAGACAGACGAAGAAGACTTTATTACTTCTTTTATAGAAAAGCCCTCTAAAGAGTTGCACAAAGACTGGGTGAGCGATACCGGCGCAGAAATGCACGCTGAGGGTAAAGACTATCTGGCATCTATGGGTATCTACATCTTTAACCGCAGCATATTGGACGGACTGCTGAAAGATGAGTTCCCCGATGCAAAGGATTTTGGTAAGGAGATCATTCCCAGCTCTATTCATAACTTCAAAGTCATCTCTTACCAGTATGAAGGTTACTGGACAGACATTGGAAACATCTATGCCTTTTTCGAAGCGAATATTGCATTGACACAGGCAGTGCCGCAATTCAATTTATTCGATAGCAAGAACACCATTTACACTCGAGCGCGCATGTTGCCGCCGGCAAAAATCAGCGGCACGTTCTTAGAACGCACCGTGATATCGGATGGCAGTATCATTCTTGCCAACCGCGTAGAGCAATCCCTCATTGGCGTGCGTGCCCGCATCGGCTATGGTAGTACCATTGTTTGCACCTACATTATGGGCAATGATTATTACGAGACATTAGAAACGATAGAAGCCAACCACAAGAATGGAATCCCTGAACTGGGCATTGGTGAAAGGTGTTTTATCAAAAATGCCATCATTGATAAGAACTGCCGCATCGGTAACGATGTCCGTATCAACGGCGGCGCTCATTTGGAAGACATTGACCACATCCTTTACACCATTAAAGACGGTGTGATTGTGGTGAAGAAAGGTGCTGTGTTGCCGGATGGTTTCGTGATTTCATAATTATCTTTTTGCAGTAAAACAAAAAAGTTCCGAAGCTGTTTTAGCTTCGGAACTTTTTTGTTTGGTGGATGAGCATTCGAACTGCGGAATCCCGGAAACTCAAAGAAGTAATAATAGATAAAGACAAAGCGTTTCACAATTACAATTTACTCGCTCACCAGCACATTCCCTTTCATTTCTGCCGGTATTGGCAAGCCCATAATATGAAGAACCGTAGGTGCAATATCTCCCAACTTTCCCGGGTGTAGCGTTCCTTTAAACTCATTACTGATTAAAAATAAGGGAACCAGATTCAAGGAGTGCTGCGTGTTCGGCGAGCCGTCCTCATTCTTCATGTAATCGGCGTTGCCATGGTCGGCGGTAAGCAAAACAGCAAAGCCATGCTGTAAAGCTGCCGTCACCACGCGCTGCACACAGGCATCCACTGTTTCCACAGCTTTCACCACAGCGTTCCACACGCCGGTATGCCCCACCATGTCTGCATTGGCATAGTTGAGCACTACAAAATCAACCGTCTCATTTTCAATTTCAGGGATTAATTTATCCGTTAGTTCCACTGCACTCATTTCGGGCTGCAAATCATACGTAGCCACCTTTGGCGAAGGCGCCATCAGGCGGGTTTCGCCTTCAAACGGCACTTCCCTTCCGCCACTGAAAAAGAAAGAGACATGGGGATACTTCTCTGTTTCTGCAATGCGGATTTGTTTCTTGTTGTTGCGCATCAATACTTCGCCTAAAGTATTGCTGAGATTGTCATTTTCAAAGGCCACATGCACATTCTTAAAGGTCTTGTCATACTCCGTCATGGTAGTATAATGAAGATCGAGTTTGTGCATGTTCAGTTCGTGCATGTCCTGCTGCGTAAGCACCTGTGTGATCTCGCGGCAGCGGTCGGTGCGGAAGTTAAAGCAGATCGCAACGTCACCGTCCTGTATCGAGGCAATGGGTTTGTTGTTATCCTGAATTACTGTAGGTAAAATAAATTCATCCGTTACACCTTTCTCATACGATTGCCGGATGGCAATTGCGGCATCGGGTGCGATTTCGCCTTGCCCGTTCACCATTGCATCATATGCCAGCTTAATCCGGTCCCAGCGCTTGTCCCGGTCCATAGCATAATAGCGACCACTTACGGTAGCAATTTTTCCTACGGTTTGGTCTAAATGTTTTTGCAGATCAGACACAAAGCCGAGCCCGCTTTTCGGGTCGGTATCACGTCCATCGGTAAATGCATGAACATATACATCTTCCAAACCTTCGGTAGCGCACAAGGAAACTATCGCTTTCACATGTGAGGTATGCGAATGCACGCCGCCATCACTCACCAACCCCAGCAAATGCAAGGCCTTGTTGCTGTTTTTTGCTGTACGAATGGATGCAAGTAAAGCTTCGTTGGTATAAAATTCTCCGTCGCGGATGGCTACATTTATCCGTTGTAATTCTTGGTACACAATACGACCGGCACCAAGATTCAGATGACCAACCTCACTATTGCCCATTTGTCCTTCGGGCAAGCCAACATCTTCACCACAGGTTACCAAAGTAGTATTCGCATACCGGTTGTAAAGCGAGGAAACAAAAGGCACATTTGCATTCTGTATTGCATCGGAAGAAGGCACTTTACCCAGCCCCCATCCATCCATAATAATGAGTATAACTTTCTTTTCCATTTGTTAAATTCAAAAGTATTTTCGAATGCAAAATAACGATTGTTACTTCTTCGCATCTAATCAACGTGTAGTTATCGTAACTTTATAGAATAACAATTGAAAGTAAATAATATGAAACGGATTTTATACTTACTAGTGATAAGTGCGTTGTTGTTTTCCTTTACCACTTTACAGGCTGGCAAAGACGAAATGGTAAATGCTTTAAAAGCCGGAAATGCCGGCGAGTTTGTAAAATATTTCGACAATAACATTGATGTAAAACTGCCCAACAGCGACGAAATGAAAAGCGTTCCCAAAGCGCAGGCAGCTTCTACAGTAAAGAGCTTTTTTACCGATAATTCTATCTCGTCCTGCACCATCACTTCGCAGCGCGAGAATGGCGGCACCATGTATATTACAGGTAAATTGAACGGCTCTAAAAACTACAATGTAACAGCAATGATTAAAGGAAGCGGAGATAAGTTTGCCATCATTACGTTGCGTATTAATAACTGATTTTTCTCATAACAAAAAGCGACGAACATTTCATCTTGTTCGCCGCTTTTTTATGCGCTTAGCTTGCCTGCACTTCATCCCAGAAGCCCATTTGGTCAAACTTTTCAATGCGTTTAGTCACCCTTTCCTCAGGGTTGATATCCCTGATCTCACTCAAAGCATTTATTATCGATTTCTTTAGCAACTGGGCAGCTTCAGTATAGTCCCAATGGGCGCCGCCAATTGGTTCCGGCACAATCTCATCCACCAGCCCAAAGCCTTTCATGTCTTTAGAAGTAAGATGCAGTTGTTCGGCCGCCACTTCTTTTTTATCCCAGCTTCGCCAAAGGATAGAGCTGCAGTTTTCGGGTGAGATAACGGTATACCAGGTGTTTTCCATCATTAGCACTTTATCGCCCACACCAATGCCCAGCGCGCCACCACTGGCACCTTCGCCAATGATAATACAGATCACCGGCACTTTCAGCCTGATCATCTCATAAATATTACGGGCAATCGCTTCCCCCTGTCCGCGTTCTTCGGCTTCCGCGCCGGGAAAAGCGCCGGGCGTATCAATCATCGTTATCACCGGCTTGTTGAACTTTTCTGCCAGTTTCATCAGTCGCAAAGCCTTGCGGTAGCCCTCCGGGTTTGCCATCCCGAAGTTGCGCATCTGTCGCAGCTTGGTATTAGCGCCTTTCTGGTGACCAATCACCATTACTGTTTCTCCATCCAAATCTGCAAAACCACCCACCATCGCTTTGTCATCCTTCACGTTTCTGTCGCCGTGCAGTTCAATAAAGTTCGTCATCATTTTTTCCACGTATTTCAGTGTATAAGGACGGTCGGGATGACGGCTTAATTGAACACGTTGCCATGGCGTAAGATGTTGGGTTATTTCGGTGCGCTTTTCAATAATAGAATGCTCCAGTTGCTGCAAGGTGGCATCGTAGTTAATCTTCGGATTTTTTGCTGCCAGTTTTTTCGTCTGATCAATCTGCTCGTATAAATCTTTAATCGGCTGTTCAAAATCAAGAAACTGTCTGTTCGGATATTGCGGCATATTCTGTTTAGATAAAAGAAGGTAAAAATAAAGGTAGAAAAGATTTGGCGACGAAAAATGTTTGCTCTTATATTTGCACCCCCGAAAGGGTAGAAGAGGTCAGGGGTTTCAGTCCTTTTCAATTCGCAAAAAGAAAGTTCTTACTTGATAATATGGATTGGTAGTTCAGTTGGTTAGAATGCTGCCCTGTCACGGCAGAGGTCGCGGGTTCGAGTCCCGTCCAGTCCGCAAAAGCTCCTTACATAAAGGAGCTTTTTTTATGTATGCCCTTCTATATTTATATTCTTCAAAGTAATATAGGTCATTCTTATTACAATGGCTTTTCGGGCAGCCTTTTCAGAGATTAGAACAATATATAAGGGTAAAGATGCATATATTTGATAAAAGCTACCTTGGCTATTAATGTGTTTATTAAGTTTTGAACAGGAAGACGTCTCTCGCCTCCGGGGCAGATCGTTGTAACAGGTAAGCTCTGCTTCGCAGAGGGCATTTGCCGTGTCGAAACCTCCGGCAATAACATCACTGCTCCCGTAAAGAGCATCGAAAGGCATAAACATCTTATCGCAAGCCCCGGCTTCCGCATCGTACTTACGTAAAGAGCATCGTAACTTCCATAAAGAGCATCGAAAAGGTCACAACCGGCATTGCAGTGTCCGTTCGCGGCATCGAAACCGCCGCGCGTCGCATCGCAGTCGGTAGCTAATTCATCGAAACCGTCGTAAAGCATATCGAAAAGTCTGTAAACAGCAATGGCGTTTCCGGCATTCACTTCGCCGTCCGCGACAGCGAAACCGAAAAGCCCCTCGAAACCGCCACCATTTCTATTGTTGGCTTCAAAGAGCCATTCTCTGTCAACAAAAAGGGTGTGTTTGATATCAAGGTGCCCAAAGCCACCTACAACTTCACCGTCACGGTTCTTGGCTATGATACGTATCAGGGTACCGTTGTCCTCGATGCCAACTTTATGCGCCGTGCTGAAGTCTTCGCCAAAAAAGCCACCCCGCCGCCTCCTAAAGCAATAAAAGCCGCAAAATAAAAAAGAGAGCCGAGCCTATTTACAGGCTCGGCTCTCTTTGATTTATAGAGAAGCCTCTCATCAAAATAAAATCACATCGCATGTATCTACTCACCCCTCACCTCATAGCGTTCCTAAATACCTGACAGCCGTAACCGAAGGAAAGAAGAAATAAGCACCGCCTTTGGTATAAACAAACTTTTTTAAACCCGTGATGCATTGGCTCACAGGTTCATTTTGTATCGTAAAATTCTGCTCTTGGTTGTGGTCGGGTATTTCCCTCACACCCACAATCGGGTCGGGATCATTATACAGTTCTTTAACTCTTGGATAATTCGCCCAGGTATATTGCACAAATTCATATTGCCTCGAAATATCCGCGTTGAAACAGCCAAACAGCAAACCTACTTCTGCTTCCGGCGTATGGTGCAGCGGCGAACCTTCGTAGGGTTCGCCATAAAATCGTCCCCTGCGCATAATACGATGGCGGCGGGATAATTGCAGCGATTCCTTCACGGTATTATCTTCAAACGTATCACGCGGGTTACACCGGCGCAGGTGCGAGCCAAAGGGGCAATTCAAGCCGTCTTTATCTATTGCATGGTAATTAAAGTCGTTGTCATTGCTTTCTTCCACAGAATGTGGATCGGCAATGGGAAATTTGGCTACCGGCGCGCCGCTGGGCCAACGCCCCATCATCTTCGAAGCCAGCCAGATGCTTTGATCTACGTTGATACTATCATCTTCATTCTTTGTTTTTTCATTCATAAAATTCCAGAACGTATCTACATCCTGAGCCAGTTGCCGCAACACGAAATAAGACCCGTTTTTGCCAATATCCTTTCTGCCCGAGCCGGACGCATCTGCGGGCAACAGGTTGACATTCCCCTGCTCTTCGGCTAATAAAGGCGTATCTGGCAGCACGCCATATTCATTGGCATAGCCCAAAATAAACTCTCCCGCGCTTACATAATCTGTTGCCGGACCGGTCTTTCCGCTGCCCGTAATAATAGGTTGCGAGATGCCATCCCGAAACCCAAAATGCTCTTTATTGTAGGGAAGCGTCTGTCCGTCAAGATTGATAATTTCGGTTACACCAGACGCCTCAAATTGCTGTTTCAAACTATCGTAAAAATGGAGAGCGGTGGTTTGATCTTTTCCAAACACCATGAGCAGGATATGAACTGGTGAATTGTTCGGTCCGCCCCAGCGCCAGTTAGCGGGTGTGCTACTGTCATAATCGCCCAGCAGCCTCTGGCGGTGTGGCGTGGTCATGCCTTCCCTAAATTCCCGTAAGAAAAACTGTACGTTGCTGTTGCTCATGCCCAGCGCCCGAAGCCCTGGCGCCGTAAAAGCAATATTCAGGCAGGTTTCGGTGGGATGATGAACAGCATGGGTAAGGTTGTCGCTTACTGAACTGATAAACGATTTGGCGCCCGCCGGCTCTATCACCTGCAGCAGCACATAGCGTGAATACATCATGTGCTTATAGCCCCGGATGACATATCCCTGAATGTCTTCGAATTCTAACGTTTCGGTCATAATCAGAATCGTTTTAAGAATTGAGCTGCTTCCTTTTCAGTTAAATTTTTCGACAGCTCATTCCGGATAAAAGTATTGTTGATAATGTTCTTAATGGACAGGTGTGGGTAAGCCGAATACCATACCTGTGTCGGGATTTCGTATCGCCGGCTCCAGGCTAAAAAATGCTCTTCGTCATAAGCGCCGCCGGTAAATAAAAAGTGCGTCTTTGGAAAGTTGACCGTATTGCTCCAGATGCCTGTTAAGCCCCAGCCCGACTTGTCTATAAAATCACCCAAATACTGTTGCCAGCTGCCATCGAAATTGCTGAAGAAAAGCATGTGTTTTCCATCATCCAGCATTGTCCATCGCGCAAAGTGTATGGTGGGTATGCCCATGAGTTTGCCCTGCACAAACAAGAACTTAATCAGCCCTTTGGCAAACAATAAAAAAGCTTGTACGGTAAGGAGTCTTACCCTGCCTGGCTTCATCACCAGTAGCTGTGTAAACTGGTTTTGGTATTCCAAGTCTTCATATTCTTCCAGGCTTCTCATGTGCTCTTCCTTCACCTGGCTTGGCATCAGGGGTTCTGGGTTGTCATTCACTTCGTAAAAAAAATGAACGATGAGTACCCAAAGGATAATCACCGGAGAAAGTACGAGCAAAATCACACCCAGCAATACCATGCCCGGCCAGCTCACGCCGGGTATGATATTGTGTTGTTTTGCCCAGGCAAAATCATGGTTTGAAAAGATATATTGCTGAACAGCTTTATGAATATCAGATGCGCTTTTATTCTTCCAGTTGCCGGTGCTTAAAAAGCTGCGGATGGCATTTCTCAATTCGCTTTCCTGCCTAATATCGGTGAGACTTCTCCCCGGCGCACCTACGTAAAAAGCCGAAGGCTTGGCACGCCACCGTTTAAGGTAGGCTTTGCGGCTTTCTGTAGTGCGCTCACCGGGCCGCGGGTAATCTATACAGTGCTCATACAACTGGTCTGTAAAAGTGCCGAGAAAACGGATGTCTGAAAGCGCATTGTAATGTTCTTCTCTCGGTCCATCAAACACAGAAGCAAAGATGAGCCGCGAAGAAAGAATATTCTCAAAGCTCTGGTCGGTTTCTTTTTTATCGCTGAAAATCCAACGGGCAAAATGAATGTTGTTAAGATTTTCAAACGGCTCTTTCTTATCCTTTTCAAGGTCTGACTTTAATTGCAGCAACAAGCGAGACAAAGTATCTTCATCTCCCTCTTTTACCGGCGTTACCAATGTCAATTCGTTTTGAACACTCATTCTGAAAAATTGATAGGTAAAACTTATTCTGTTTTGGGTGCTGGTTGTGTGAGCTGGATGTAGCTCAAAGCGCCCTTTGCGCCCGAGGCAACAAGGTTGCTCATGTCTTGGTCGGTAAGTTTAAAATCGGTAGCCAAAATGCCGAGATCGTCAATGATTACAGTGCGGTAAACCTCGTCGCCGTCTTCATCAAAATCCTGATCCTGAACGTCCAATATAGATTCAAATAAATGCCGGGCAAAATGCAGAAAAGTATCAAAACCCAGCGCATGTTTTTCCTTGTCCTGCTCCTTTGTTCGTAAGTAAAAACCAAGCGATTCGGCATTGGCTTCGGCAGGTGTATTGTAGAACCTTGCATCATCGAAAAAAGAAAGCGGGTAGTTAAACATCAACCCGCCATCTACATAAATATCATTGTCGGGTATCGAATTCGAAAACTGCCAGGCTTTAAAGAAAATGGGGATAGACATCGAAGCTCTTACGGCTTCGGCTATCAGCGCACCCGGTGTTTTATCAGCAGAAAATTCAGTTACGGAATGCGTGTTCAGGTTGGTGGCGAATACATACAAATCAAGGCAACCCGCCTTTTTTGCATCGGCAAATGTAGAATCCCCGCTCAATCCTTTACCGGAGTTTTCCATCAGGTGAATCATCATATCTACAATGTATTGCCCGCTGTGCAAGCCGTAATGTGTGGCGATTCCGATAGGATTAAAGGCTTCCTCGAACTGCATAAAATTGATGCCTTTCATGATTGTATAGATATGGTCTATGCTATATCCCAATGCATACATGGCGGCAACGAGTGCACCGGCCGATGTACCGGCCACGCGCTGTACATTGCCCAGCAAATTCCTCTTATCCAGCTCCTGCAATGCGCCCACAAAGGCAATCCCTTTCACGCCGCCGCCTTTGAAAGCCAGATTTTTTATCATACGCAAAAGATTTATAAATCTCCTTTATCAGCCGGGCTATTTTCAATATTCGCTTTCGCGATGAGCAAGTTTTGCTGCATATATTTTTTGAAAAACAAATCCATAAATAAGGAAACGATAACAGCCGTAAAAGCATTTTTTGCCTGGAAAGTATAAGTCCAAACCACGTTTGTCTGGCTGCCTTCCGAAGAGAAGGAAAACTCACCGATAGCCATAGAAGCCAGGTTTTTTACGGTGCCGCTGAAATCGCTGATATGATACGAAAAAGAATCGTGTGGATGATAAGAAATCATCTCTTCCCGCAGCGTATCCCCATTGTCAAAATACAATGTTCGGCAAGCGCCCGGCATGGACCAGGGACCTTTGTGCGTCTCGTGTTTTACTACGGCATGAATGGGGCCGTACTTCTTTAAAAAATGAGTCAGCGATTCTTCTGCCGATAGATAATTAAAAACCGTTTCCCTGTCCGATGCAATGTTAATGGAAGCTTGTCTTGTAACAAGATCTTTCGATAGCGTTAGGGTTTCAGCCATAAAGAAAACGTTGGTAAGAAGGTCCTTTATTTAACCGCAAAAATTTTATATACCACATGGCCGTCTTCGTTATAAGAGCCATAACCTAAGCCCACCGTGTTGTTCAGCCATGCATACTGTGGCGCGGTGGTTTCGAACAACGGATTGGTGCGCCAGTAATAAGAAGAAGGATCGAGGTCTTTGCCCGCCGGCGAAAACAGTTTCTGCAATGTTTGCGGATCGGCGGCGCTCATGTAGCCACTATAAGTGATGTAAACAATAGCGCCGTCATCGGCTTTAATAGCAGCTCTTACATTAATCTGGTAAGAGGTGGGCGAAAGAAACAAGCCAAACTCGCCGCCGATGGGTAATACGGTTCCGGTTACCTTGCCGGTGACGGTGCCGCCAGTAATGCCTGCCAGCACCCGCGGTCCTTCTATAAAAGGCGGGTTAAGTGTTGCGATAATCAGGAGAATTTCTTCTGCTTCTACTGTTTGCATGTTGGTTGGTTTTATTGATGAAATGAAGGGAAACGAAATGTGATTCTTGATTGCTTTATGCCTTTTGCTGCAAAAGCAGCGATAACAAATATAGAAACTGATAGCGGGATTGAAGATACCGGCTGCAAATAAATTTCTATCTCCTTGCTTTTCGACAAAAGTGATAATCCGGAGTAAGCAACAGGATGGCTTTTAGTAATGAAACCTAAACGGCAGTCGGCTCTGTATAAGGCTTCCCATTATGCTGGTGCCTGAATTTAGACAAGGCTTCATAAGCCTGTTTACGGGCGCGGTTAAAGCTTCCCAACGGGCGGTGTTCGGGTGATGAATGCCAGATGTCAAAAGACAGATTATCGCCGAATTCCAATTGCTCTGCACTATCGAACACCTGTGGCGGAATCTTTATTTCTGCCAGTTTGAGGAAAGGCGAATGCCAGGCAACCGTCGGGTCTTCTATCGGCATGGCATCGGCATCGGTTTGAAACTGCACATAAAAATCAAAACGGATTTCTTTCGTGCCTAACGTTTTAGCCATATTCATCCTGAGATAGTTGTCGGCCGTTGTGTTATCTGTGAGAAGCTCATTGTCAGCCGAAGGTTTGACACAATATTTTACGGCAGTTGTATCGTTTCCAAACTGGTAAGGCTGCGTGCTGAAATAAGGAATTTGAAAAGGGTGCTGACAATGGATGTTCGACCCCAAAAGCCGCTTCAGCAAAACCCAATGTTTGGGGTTGATAAAATATTTCAACAGTTCCAGCTTGTTCTTTGCGGTAGCGGCTTTCAGCGTTCGCCTGAACTGTTCAATATTCTTCGAAAAGAAAGTTTCGCTGCTCATCAGGAGGAAGTCCTGCGTCTGTTCAAAACGCTGGTCGTTCAGTAGCTTTTCGCCGGGCACATTCATCAGCTTGATAGCGCAGCCGCGGATGTCTTTTTTCTTATCCGGCTGCACAATGGTATTGGCGTTGGAAAAGCGTATCCATGCAGGATAGGTAGCCGCAGTTTTAAAAATGCCGACTCGTAACTCATTGGCTAAATCCGGCAGCACCGAGAATTCAGCCCTTACGCAGCCGTGCATTTTGGTATGTACCTGCCGCAACATTTTTGTGTTGGGATATAAAGCCGTCAACTGGCTTTCCATTTCTCCGATCATTTCTAAGATGATGGCTTCTTCGCCCGGCTCGGGGTATTCTTTGCCGGGCTGTTTGCTGGATGAATGCATAATTGTCGTTCGATGATTCCTTCGCAGGTTGTCTGCTAAATCATCTTGTTTTGTTTATGAAGTAATAAAATCTTCTAAATAATTGAACTAAAAAGTGGGAAAAAATTAAAGTTACCTAAAGACTCTTATACTAAACCTTGTGTATCTTATTTTCCTGCTGTCTTCATAGTTTTCATTTTTTAATCAATCAGTTTTATCTTTCGCAAAAAGTCTAAGAAATATTTGTTGTTGCGCAGGTTGACGGGCATCACCGTCAGATGCGCAAAAATAGGAAGCAGTATATCATTATTGCGATAGCCTTTCTCCAGAAATTCTATAGCAAGGTCTGTCTTATCTACTGCCGCAGCGCCAATGGCAGCGCCGAACACCGAGAAATACTGCGTTTTATCGCGCTCTATAATTTCATCCATCAGCCGCAGCGCTTCTTCCCTGTTTCCGTTATGTACCTGCGCCAGCGTCATAAACCCAAGCGCCCAGGAATGCCTGCCCGAAAGGTTCAAAGCCGTATTGAGACAATCTATAGCGTTTGCCGATTGTCCCATTTCAATGAAGCACCAGCCGGCCAGGAAATAAGGCAGGAATAAAGTAGCGTCTATTTCAATGGCTTTCTTAGCCTGCTGCAGCGACTCTTCGAACTTCCGCTGCGCCAAAAAAGCCAGCCCTGTTATGTGGTAAGAGATGGCGTTGTAAGGCTCGATGGCCGTAGATTTCAGCCCTTCTTCTTCAGCTTTTGTCAAGTCGTTTTCTACAATGCTTAAATAGAAACTGTACCAGGAGTGAGCCGCCGCATAATCGGGGTTGAGCTGAATGGATTTTTTAAAGTTTTTATTGGCGAGATACCGGTCGTTCTCATAAATGCCATAGATAAAACCCAGCGATGTATAAGGCTCATTTAAAAGCGGGTCTATGCTAATCGATCTCAGTGCGGCCTCCTTTGCTTTCGGCATGGCATCGTTGGGCGGAAGAATGCCATACAAGCCCAGTGCAGCATACGAATCTGCCACACCCGCATAGGCTTTGGAAAGTGTTGGATCAATATCTATCGCCTGCTGAAAAAACTGCAGAGCATTGGTCAGCCATCGCCCTCTTTTGTTCCAGTAATACCGTCCTTTTAAATACAATTCATACGCTTCGGTATCAGCCACCGGCACATTCACCAGCGATTTCTCGCTCTCCAGCAACGTCACTTTCAGCCTTTCTCTTACTGCCAATGCAATATTGTCCTGGATGGCGAAAATGTCTTTCATATCGCCGTCATATTTATCCGACCAGAGATGAACGCCGTCTTCCGCGTTCACGAGATAAGTGGTGATGCGAACGCGGTCGCCATACCGGCGGGTACTGCCTTCGAGTATGGTAGCCACACCCAATATCTCCCCAATTTTTGAAGGCGAATCATGCTTGCCCCTGAACTGGAAAGAAGAGGAGCGGCTTACGACTTTCAGGTCCTGTAACTGCGTGAGCGAGCTTAATATCTCTTCCGCAATGCCATCGCTGAAATAGTCCTGTTCGGCATCGCCGCTGAGGTTGATGAAGGGAAGCACAGCAATGCTTTTGCGAGGGATCTTTTTTGCCGGGGGCGTTGGCGCTGATGAGGCAGAAACAATGTCGCTAAGCTGAACAGTGGCAATATTCACTTCATAAATCTGCACCGCGTCTTTTACATTTTTTAATTTTTCTTCTTTTACAAAAATGGTTTCAATGCCCTTATTGGCAATGTTTTTTTGCACCGAATCAGATATCCAGATGCCGCCCACCGGCGCTATGGCCTGTATTCTTGCAGCGATGTTTACGCCATCGCCAAACACGTCCCCGTTTTCAAAAATCACTTCGCTTAAATGAATGCCAATGCGGAGCGACAAGCCGGGAACGGCAGTTGTAGCCTGCTGAATGGAAACTGCCGATAAGACTGCATTGGTAACGGTAGGAAACGATGCCATGATGCCATCGCCCAGTTCTTTTATCCAGCTACCGCCATATTTTTCAATCAGCGGTTTTTGTATATCCCGGTTTTTATTCAATATAGCAAACGCCTTTTGCTCATCATCGCCCATCAGTGCGGTGTAGCCTACAATATCCGTGAACATAACTGCAGCTAACTGGCGGTATTGTGTCATAGAGGAGACTTACGGTTACTTTGTTGTTCTCTTGCTATGTAAATGTAATGGCTTATTCCTACTTTGCAGATTCAATACCCATGAAGATACTCAACAAAACTATTTCTTTTCGCAAATCGTACACACAAGCGGCTGCAAATCATTTACAATAAAAAAGGAAAGCGATAGGCTTTCCTCTGTAAAATTAATAACAGCATTTCGTTAGCTTATCATACCGTCTTCAGCAGTTTTTCAATGTTCTGATAGCTCGTCGTGATACTGGCATACGCATCTTTCGGTGCATCATGTTCTACAAAGAAATGCTTCATGCCAGCGATTTTTGCACTCTCAAAAATGGGTTTGAAATTTACCACACCTTCACCTACGGGTGCCGGTCCCTGCCGCTCTTTATCCAGATCTTTCACATGCCATAATGGGTAGCGTCCCGGGCTTTTCTTAAACAGCTCTACCGGGTCAACACCAGCTTTAACAGCCCAGCAGAGATCCAGTTCCATCTTCAGCTCATCAGCATTGGTTTCCGACAACAAACGGTCGTAAACTACTTTACCATCCAGCTTTTCGAACTCTTTGTCGTGGTTATGGTAGCAAAGCTGGATGCCTGCTTTCTTTGCAACTTCTGCCGATTTATTAAGTGTATCAATAGATAGCTTTAATTCTTCTGTTGTATCAAACGGTGTATTGGCGCATACCAAATAAGGAACGCCTCCCTCTGCGGCATCATCAATAATCTCCTTGTAATTCTCGCGCAGGTTTTTCAGCACCGGAATCACAATCGGTTTGCCATCAGCACCCATTGGCATCTTTGCACCAGGTGGCAGTTTAAACGGTGCACCCAACACATGGTGCGACTGCCACGACAAACCCAAATTTTTCAGAAAAGTATTCCATTCTTTCGGCTTCATGCCATAGAAGCCACCTTTCTTGCTGTAAGCCGATTCAATTTCGGTATAACCTACCGCGCGAATTTTTTTCAAAGTGCCTTCTACATCGTCGTCAATGGCGCCAAAGAAGGTAAACAATTGCAAGCCCACCGCGTGCTGCATCGGCAGGTTAAATGCGGAAGCGGTAGAAAGAAAAGCACTGCCTAAAGCGGCTGCGCCCGTTACTTTAATAAATTCTCTTCTTGTTTTCATATGGATGGTTTTAATGGTAAACTAAAAATGTGAGTTTGTGATCAAAGTTAAATTGTAATAATCAGGTGCCCGTTATTCCATCCCTGCACAGTTTAGAGATGCGGAATAGGATGATTGAATGAAGTAAAGTTAATTCTTCTAAAATACTTTAGTCACCTAACGACTTTCAATTTTATTCTTTCTTTGCGTTCCGGTTAACTTGCTTTGTTACTAAGAAATGATATTTACCCGAGCCAACAGTGACGATCCTGCTATTTCTCTCAACTACTAAAATGGTTATGTCTTTTGTGTTTTCGAGCAACTTTCCGCTTTCTTCTATTTTGTCATCGGGTCCAGCTGGAATAGTAATTCCAGCCGTTGTATTTGCTGGTATCTCCACATCCATTGTCACTGTATGTTGTAGCGTATCCCGCGTCCAGGTATTGCTTAGTTTGCCATAATAGGTTTGCAGGCTTGCCGAAGCCATGGTGAAGCTATCGCTGATGTGTGGTTGCACCTTGATGTGCTTGTAGCCTACGCCATCTTCATAGGTGTCTAAACCCACCATTACCCGGTACATCCAGTCGCCAATGGCACCGTAAGAATAATGGTTGTAAGAGTTCATGGAAGGGGTTTCAAAGGTGCCATCCGGTTTAATGCCATCCCAACGTTCCCATATGGTAGTCGCACCCATTTTCACCGGGTAAATCCACGAAGGGTAAGAGGGTTGCAACAACAGTTTATAAGCAATACTATCATATCCAAACCGGGATAAGACACCGCACAAATAAGGCGTTCCCAGAAAGCCGGTGGTTAAGTGATTGTCGTAGCTTTCTACATTCTGTGCCAGCCGCTGCGCAGCCCCGGCACGTAAAGACTCCGGCAAGAGATCAAATTGCAAAGCCAGCACGTAAGCTGTTTGCGTTCCCGATACTAAGCGACCGTTGGGTGTGAGATATTCGCGGGCAAAAGCAGCTTTAATATTTTGTAATAACGATGAATAAGTTGCCTCATCTTCTTTGTTGCCCAACACTTGTGCGGCATTAATCACTAATTGGGTTGAATGCGCATAAAAGCATTGTGCAATTAGGTATTTATCGGTAACGGCAGCCCTGCCGTCATTGTCATCATCCGGGCGATAAAACAGCCAGTCGCCAAAATGAAAACCGGTCTGCCATAAATTGTTTTTGCTGTTAGCAGTCATGTAATCTACCCACGCTTTCATGCTGGGGTATTGGTCGCCCAAGATTTGTTTATCACCATAGGCTAAATACATATTCCACGGAATGATAGTGGCAACATCTGCCCAGCCGGTTGAGCCACTGGAACCATCACCCAGCACGTTGGGAATAACAAACGGAACGCTTCCATTGTGCTGGTCAGTCGCCACATCTTTCAGCCATTTGGCAAAAAAGGCGTTTACGTTCATATTAAAGGAAGCAGTGCGCGAAAACACCTGTGCATCGCCCGTCCAGCCCAAACGTTCATCCCGTTGCGGGCAGTCGGTAGGCACATCTAAAAAGTTTCCTTTTTGTCCCCATTGAATATTATGCTGAAGCTGGTTAATGAGTACGTTGTTAGTAGAAAAACTTCCCGTTGGTGCCATGTCAGAATACAAAGTAACCGCCGTAAAGTTGTCTGGTTTCAGTTCACCCTTATAGCCTGTTACCTTCACATACCGGAAGCCATGCCAAGTAAAATGCGGCTCGAAGGTTTCTGCCTCGCCACCTCGCAGAATAAAATTGTCTTGGGCTTTTGCTTCGCGAAGATTTGCCGTGTAAAAATTACCTTCTTTATCCAGCACTTCTGCATGAGACAGCGTGATGGTATCGCCGCTGTTGCCGCCCGCTTTCATCACTACCCAGCCCACCAAATTCTGCCCGAAATCAAGAACCTTTTCGCCTTTAGGTGTCGTGATGATTTTAATCACTTTAAAAGTCTCATGCTTTCGTACCGGTTCGTTCACGGTGGTAATGAGGTTATCATAAGAATAATCAGGAGTTGATACACCGCTCCAGCCCTTATCATCATAACCAGCCATCATCCAGCCCTTTTTCTCCAAACGGTCGTCTATCGTTTCGCCGTTGTATATCTCTGTGTAGCGGATGGCGCCGGTGGAAGATTTCCAAGTATTGTCGGTTGCCACAACCTGTGTAGTACCGTCTGTGTACGTAATGTTGATTTGCGCCAGCAAAGAGATGTCTTTGCCATATACATTGATGTTATTGCCAAAGCCAATAATACCCCGGTACCAACCATTGCCCAGCGTAACACCAATGGCATTGTTGCCTGTCTTTATCTTATCTGTAACGTCGTATGTTTGATACTGCAGCCGTTTGTTGTAAGAAGTCCAGCCAGGAGTAAGATAAGCATCGCCCACGCGTTCACCATTAATATTCGCTTCATACAAGCCATGAGCTGTAACATACAATACAGCCGATGCGACTTTTTTACCGGTTGCAAATTCTTTTCTAAAAAGAGGGCTGGGGCGGTTGATCGAATCTTCTGTATAACCCGGCGAAATCCACATCGCTTTGCCTTCCTTATCGAGGTCTAACAAAGCCGTCATAAAAAAAGCCGGCTCGCTCCAGGCAGATGCGCCGCCTTTATTATCCCAAACCCGCACCTTCCAGTTATAGCGCGTGCCGCTTTGAAATGCCGGACCTTTATAGGTTACACGCACCGACGAATCGCTCCCTATTTTACCACTGTTCCAGACTGTTTTTTTATTCAGGCTATTAGTGACTTCTATCTCGTAAGCCGTTTGCATCGTGCCCCTTTTTGAACTGTTCAACTGCCAGCTAAAGCGAGGCATTCGCACATCAATACCAATTGGGTTTTTTCGGTTTTCGGTAAGCAGGTTAGAAACAGTTAGCTGCGCAAATAAACCGGCTGAAAACAACTGAGCCGTAAGGAGCAAACCAATTTTAAAAACAACAAACGACTTACAAAATACCGTCTGTCGCTTAAGCCCGCTTTTGTTTTTGAATAACTGAATAAAGTAATCACCGGTTCGTTTTTGTTGTGTCATAGCAAGTATTTATAAAAACTAAAGATTCACTTAATGTACTCTTGCTTCTTTAACAAAGAGGTATAAAAGCAGCCTGAGAAGGATAATTGTAAACTGAAGCAAAATAAACGATTTGGCTAACTTGTTTTGTCATCTATGGCAATGCCTGTCGGTTGTAAATATAAGCTGATGATGGGTGTTTTCGTTTCAACTTTATTTTTAGTGAAATGATGTTTGCATGTTGTACAAGCCGTTTTATATTTGCGCCCTTATTGCCAAACTTAGCTCAAACAGTAGAACTTTCCGATGTCTCGGGAGGGTTGTCTGGAGAGCAGAAGAAATTAACAGCTAACCTTAGCTCAGATGGTAAAACATCCCGACGTGTCGGTAGAGTTGTGAGGAGAAAGGGAAAAGATTAACTGCCAACCTAGCTCAGCTGGTAGAGCATTTCATTCGTAATGAAAGGGTCGTCGGTTCGATTCCGATGGTTGGCTCATCATTGAAAGTTAAGCGGATGTTACATCCGCTTTTTTATTTTAACTCATTCTCATTTCATCAAAACAAATAGACATTTCTTCTGGTGTGAATAAACTTTACTCATCCTGCACAAATCCAACACAATAAAAACAGCGCAGAAGAGTTGACATCTTTGTAACAAAAGTTCCTTGTTTCAGTCATTACTTTTATCAGCATGAATATTTCCTACAACGAACAACAGTTTGAACGCAATAAAAATATAAAAGCATTGGCTATAACGATAGCTGTTTGCGTCGCTATGTTTTTATTAATGATATTGGTGAGCTGGACGCCGCCGCAAACGCCGCTGCCTTTGGTTGATAACGGTATTGAAGTGAACCTGGGAAACAGCGATGCCGGCTTGGGTACTGTAGCTCCGCAAATACCCGGCGAGCCATCTAAAGCCGAAGAAACGGATGTTCAGCCTCCAAAAGCAATTGCATCACACGATGAACCGGAGGAAAGCAAAGAAGTGGCTGACAACGAGGAAAAGGAAACGCCCGTCATTCATACATCACCCAAACCCAAAGAACAGCCCAAACATGAAACCGTAATACCAAAGGCAAAGCCGAAAGAAAAAGAACAAGCAGTTGTAGCGCCACCGGCACCGCCCAAGCCAAAAGCCGTGTACAAAGGCGGAACGGCACAGAATAACTCTGGCGGCAATGGAGCCGATAGCTATAATGGCGTGCGCAACCAAGGCATTGCCGGCGGCAAAGGCGACCAAGGCAAAGCCTATGGAAATCCTGCTTCTGACAGTTACACCGGTAACGGTGGCACGGGAAAAGGCGGCGTGAGTATTCGCAGCGGATTGAGCGGAAGAAAATTTACGCATTTGCCATCCTTTACCGACGACTTTAACGAAAATGCAAAAGTTGCCGTTGACATAACCGTAGATGCGGCTGGCAACGTAACCAATGCTACCCGCAACCCGCGTGGAACCACTACTACCAATAGTGGCATCATTGGAATCGCATTATCAAAGGCAAGACAACTAAAACTGAACAAAGGAACTGATGAACAAACCGGCACAATTGTATTCGATTTCAAGCTTCGTGGTTAGGCTGGATTCAGCATCTTTGCGGTGCTATGAACTATCAGGAAACAATTGATTATCTCTATAAAAAACTTCCGCTTTTTAGTCGTCTTGGTGCAGCCGCCATTAAAGCCGATCTCACCAATACCATCACGCTTTGTGAAGCTTTAGACAATCCGCAAAAAAACTTTGCTGCCATACATGTAGCGGGCACTAATGGCAAGGGCTCTGTAAGCCATATGCTGGCAGCCATCCTGCAAACGGCGGGTTACAAAACAGGTCTTTATACCTCGCCTCATCTGGTAGATTTCCGGGAAAGGATTAAGATAAACGGCGAGCTGTGCGAACCCCGGTTTGTAGTCGATTTTACAGATAAAATAAAGCCGTTGATTGAAGAGATAGAACCTTCATTTTTCGAAATAACGGTTGCTATGGCGTTCGATTATTTTAGTAAAGAGAAAGTAGATATCGCTATTATAGAAACGGGACTGGGCGGGCGTTTGGACAGTACAAATATCATCACGCCAATTCTCAGCATCATTACCAATATCGGTCTTGACCATACACAGATTTTGGGTGAAACGCTTTCGCAAATCGCTTACGAGAAAGCAGGCATCATAAAGCCGGGCGTACCAGTGGTGATAGGCGAGGTATTGCCCGAAACCGAATCTGTATTTGTAAATACAGCCAGAGAAAAATCAGCGCCGCTAATGATAGCCCAGGAAAGTTATTATGTTTCGGAATTTGCGTATGAACACAATGCGCTTACGGTTACCATTGCCAATACAAAGACTGACGACAGGGAAACTTATCATTTAGATTTACCGGGTGTTTATCAAACCAAAAACATCATCACTGTTATAGATGCCGTTCGATACCTGCAATCTCTTGATTATACGATCTCAGCAGCTGGAATAAAAGAAGCCTTGCATAAAGTGAAAAAGCTAACAGGCTTGCATGGCAGATGGGAACTGCTTCGTCATAAACCAGCGGTGATAGCTGATGTGGCACACAATGCTGATGGCATGAAAGCGTTGGCTGAACAGATTGAATTGACTACCTACCATACACTTCATATCATCATTGGGATGGTGAAAGATAAAGATGTTTTTGGTGCTTTGGCTTATCTGCCAAAGACAGCTAACTATTATTTTACCCAGCCACAAACACCTCGAGCCTTGCCTGCAGATCAAATGGCTGAAATCGGCGCCGGTATTGGCTTGCATGGCAGAACATTCGACCACGTGAATGAAGCATTGCAGCACGTAATTACGCACGCACACGAAGATGATCTTGTGCTAATTTGCGGAAGTGTGTTTTTGGTAGGAGAGGTAATGGCGTAAGATTGAAACTCCATAAATGAGTAAACAAAAAGAAGCAGCCTGTAAACATTACAGGCTGCTTCTTTTTATCTTGACTAATAAATTTTTCTTACTCTATGAAGGTATTAAATGACCCTTTGATAAGTGTAAGGTTATTTCCATTGTCATCCTCAGTCCAGCAATGAAAGGAACCTATGATATGCTTGGCAGAAGCATCGTAAGATGTAATCTTTATGTAAGAATAGCTTTTGTTTGCATCATTGGCATCATCCACAACATCTTCATCAGACTGGTAAACAATTGTATAATCCGGAAGATTATACAAACCGACTACATTGTCTTCTTCAATGGGATATATACCTGTTTTTACAACACCGTTTGGCAAGGCAAATGAAACACCAAATACCTGATTCGGATCACTGCCAACTCCTGCAATGTTTAGAACAATAGGATTATCTGAATTATCAACTGTAGCTTTTGTAATAAACGTTCCTGAATAGCTGGTGCCGGAAATGGAATCGGTAAAATGCCATTCATTATCATTCAGCGGATTAGTATCTATAAAGCTGGTATCAATAGCCACTGTTCCACCCCCCAAACCTGTTCCGGTGCTGTCTTGCACCTCTATACTAAAACCGCAGGTTCCTAACGAATCTACATTGAACGTAAAGTCATTTGTCTGAACCAGAATTGGCGTGCCTCTCGCTTTTAAAATCAAAGTATCTAAACCTGTTTTGCTGAAGAAGCCTGAATCGGCAAATGAAAATCCATTTTGGGTTGAACTGGCAATATTATAATTACCTGTCTTTTGTATATTCACAATGACGGTAATAAAATTCAGATCTCCCGCTGCCGGCACCCCATTGTAATAGTTACCACTTACCTCTATCGGGAAGCAAGCTTTGGTTGAGTCGTCGTGCAGACTAAAGGTTGCATTGTTGAGGTTTGACTCTTGGCTTAGCTCTTTCTGACACGACAAAGAAAAAAGAGCCATCACAACAAATAAAAAACCGTAAACCGCTATTCGCTTCATAGGACTAAATTAAAATGGCTGGTTATAATCTGTTACAAAAAAGAAACGATACGCAGGTGATAAAATTGCCCGGCAGGTTATTTAATTTCCCCTACCATATTCGATGGAATGACCCATTCGTCAAACTCCTCCGGCGTGAGATAGCCCAACTGCACCGCCATTTCTTTTAGTGTGGTATTTTGTTTATGCGCCTTCTGCGCAATTTCAGCCGCCTTGTAATAGCCGATTTTAGGGTTAAGTGCCGTTACCAGCATCAAACTGTTTTGCAGATGTTTATTAATATTAGCTTCAATCGGTTCAATACCCACTGCGCATTTATCAGTAAACGAAATACATCCATCACCAATTAATCTTGCGCTGTGCAGGAAGTTATAAATCATCACCGGCTTAAACACATTCAGCTCAAAATGACCCGTAGCGCCGCTAATATTAATGGCAACATCATTGCCCAACACCTGCGCTGCAATCATAGTTAAGGCTTCGCACTGTGTAGGGTTTACTTTGCCCGGCATGATGGAAGAACCTGGCTCATTATCCGGTATAAATATCTCACCGATGCCGCTGCGCGGGCCACTGGACAACATGCGGATGTCGTTGGCAATTTTCATCAGGCTTACAGCAACCGTTTTTAAAGCGCCGTGTGCTTCCACAATGGCATCGTGTGCGGCAAGGGCTTCAAATTTATTGTCGGCGGTAACAAAGGGTAATCCTGTTAGCTGCGCAATGTGCTTTGCCACTAGCTCACTGTAGCCTTTGGGCGTGTTGATGCCTGTGCCAACCGCAGTGCCGCCGAGTGCTAATTCGCTGAGATGCGATAAGGTATTTTTGATGGCTTTGATACCGTGGTTTAGCTGCGAAACATAGCCGCTGAATTCCTGACCCAAGGTAAGTGGCGTGGCATCCATAAAATGCGTGCGGCCAATCTTCACCACACTTATAAAAGCTTTGCTTTTTTCCGCCAGCGTATCGCGTAGTTTCTCAATACCGGGTATCGTAGTTTCAATTAAGATTTTATATGCCGCTATGTGCATTGCCGTAGGAAACGTATCATTGCTCGACTGCGATTTATTTACGTCATCATTCGGGTGAATAAACTTGTCTTTATCGGCTAATTGCCCGCCATGAATCACATGCGCACGATAGGCAATCACTTCATTGGCGTTCATGTTGCTTTGTGTGCCGCTGCCTGTTTGCCATACCACCAGCGGAAACTGATTGTCTAATTTTCCACTTAATATTTCATCGCACACCTCGCCAATGAGTTCGCTTTTTTCTTTGGGTAAAACACCCAATTCCTCATTGGTTAACGCGGCGGCTTTTTTCAGGTAAGCAAATGCCTTGATGATTTCTTTGGGCATTTTATTGATGTCCTGCGCAATCTTAAAGTTCTCAATGCTGCGTTGCGTTTGTGCACCCCAGTATACATCAGCAGGCACCTGCACTTCGCCCATTGTATCTTTTTCTATCCGGTAATCCATATTGTTTGTGTTAAAGCTGCGAAGATAGTTGGTGGGTGAGAATCGAAAACGGATGACACGGATTTTCAATACACAGATAAGCTGGATCTAAATAAAAATTCCGAATCAACCCTGATTCGGAATTTCTTATGCCATTCAAAATATAAAATCCAAATTATTCGTGCACGTTAGCCCGTGCTACCGGTGTTCTATTTAGCTATGCTTTCTTCTTCGCTGTTTTTGGTGCAAACATCGCCAGCATTCGCTTTCCTTCCATTTTCGGCATGCTTTCCAGTGAACCAAAATCAGCCAAGCGCTCTGCGAATTTTAATAGCAGCAGTTGCCCTCGGTCCTGGAACATGATAGCGCGACCTTTAAACTGCACATAGGCCTTTACCTTGTTGCCATCTTTTAAAAATTCTTCGGCATGCTTGGCTTTAAAGTCAAAGTCATGATCGTCGGTGCCCGGCGTAAAGCGGATTTCTTTTACCTCACTTTGCTTGGCATTGGCTTTCATTTCCTTTTCCTTGCGCTTCTTCTCATACAGGAACTTTTTATAGTCTATGATTTTGCAAACCGGCGGTGTGGCAGCAGGCGAAATTTCAACCAGGTCAAGCTCTTGTTGCTGCGCTATCTTTCGCGCTTCGTCGGTGGGGTAGATACCGACTGTAACATTGTCGCCTACAAGACGAATTTCGGGTACACGGATTCTATCGTTGATGCGGTGTTCAGGCTCCGGTTGCCTGTTAAATCGGGGGTTAAACCTTCCTCTGGGTGGTAATGCCATTAATTGACGTTTGGTGAATAATTGTTTTTGTTGTGATTAAAATAAAACTTTGATAACTGTAATGATTATTCCTGAAAGAGCAAACATAACGCCAACCAACCATATAAGTTGCCTGTTAAACTCAGCTCGCAATTCGCTTTTCAATTCTGCAAAGCCTGTTTTCATTTCTTGCCGTAACAGTTTAACTTCATTTTGTAAATCTACCAATTCCAGCTTGCTTGCTAAAGTTTGTTTTTCCTGATTGAATTTATTATCAACAACATTTTCTATTTCTTCTACAAGACTTCGCATCGTTGTCATTCTGAAAATAACGTTTAGAAATTTCGAAGAGGCGTAATGATTGTGTTGCTGTCATGCTTTGTAAAAATAAATACTAATTCTCACTTTTCCTTTCCTCAATTTCTTCCCTGATGTTTTGTATAAACTCATCCAGTAATACGCTTCCTGCATCGCCCTTTCCCTGCCTGCGAAGCGATATCTTGCCTTCATTCGCCTCCTTTTCACCAATTACCAGCATATAAGGCACTCTGCTTAGTTCTGCTTCGCGAATTTTCTTGCCGATCTTCTCGCTGCGGTCGTCTGTTTCCACACGAATACCTTTTTTCTTTAGCTTCATCCTCACTTCGTTTGCATATGGCAAAAACTTATCGCTGATGGGAAGAACTTTTACCTGCAACGGAGCTAACCAGGTCGGGAATTTTCCGGCATAATGCTCTAACAAAAACCCGATGAAACGCTCATGCGTACCCAATGGCGCACGATGAATAATCAAAGGAGTTTCCGCTTCATTATTCTGGTTGGTAAAGTGCAGCTTGAACCGCCTGCCTTGTGCAAAATCCACCTGGTTGGTAGCCAGTGTAAACTCTCTTCCGATTGCGCTGTAAATCTGCACGTCTATTTTAGGTCCATAAAAGGCGCCTTCTCCTGCCACTTCCACAAACGGAATTTCGTTTTCTTTTAGCACTTGTCTCACCATCTCTTCCGTCTCCAGCCACAGCTCAGGTTCGTTTATATATTTTTCACCCAGCCTTGCCGGATCGTGCAGACTCAATCGCATGATGTATTTCTCAATCCCAAAGATTTTAAAGTACTTCAGGTACATATCATTCACCGCTCTAAACTCTTGGGCAAACTGCTCTTTGCTGCAATAGATATGTGCATCGTTCATGTGCAGGCAACGCACGCGCATCAGCCCAAACAACTCACCACTTTGCTCGTACCGGTAGCAGGTTCCGTATTCAGCTAACCGCAGGGGCATGTCTTTATAGCTGCGCTGTTCCGCATCAAATATTTTATGGTGATGCGGGCAGTTCATAGACTTCAGGTAATACTTCGTTCCTTCCAGCTCCATTGGTGGATACATGCTATCCTGGTAATAAGGAAGGTGGCCGCTGGTGAGGTAAAGATTCTCCTTGCCAATATGCGGCGTTACCACACGTTTATAGCCGGCATCTTCCTCGGTTTCCTTTGCCAGTTTTTCCAATTCTTCTATGATGACGGTACCATTTGGCATCCAGAGAATCAATCCCTGACCCACATCGTCATCCATCGTATAAATGCCGAGTTCTTTACCAAGCTTACGGTGGTCGCGCTTCTTTGCTTCTTCCAGCATCAGCAGGTATTCGTCCAGCTCTTTTTGCGAAGGAAATGTGATGCCGTAAATGCGTGTCAATTGCTTATTCTTTTCATCGCCTTTCCAGTAGGCACCGGCTATATTGGTCAGCTTAATGGCTTTGATAAAACCGGTGTTGGGAATGTGCGGACCGCGGCACAAATCGGTGAAGTTTCCCTGGCTGTACAGTGTGATGTTGCCATCTTCCAAACCCTGCAGCAGGTCGAGTTTATACTCATCGCCTTTGTCTTCAAAATAAGCAACCGCATCCGCTTTGGAAATGGGCTTGCGCACATACGCATTGCCTTGTTTTGCCAGCTCGTTCATCTTCTTTTCGAGCGCTGCTAAATCGTCTTCGCTGATGTGCCTGCCACCTAAATCCATATCGTAATAAAATCCATTCTCAAGCGGCGGACCTACCCAAAATTTCACACCGGGAAACTGGCTTTCCACCGCTTCTGCCATCAGGTGCGCACTGGAGTGCCAGAAGGTGCTCTTGCCATCAGCGTCATTCCAGGTCAGCAACGTCAGGTTTGCATCTTCATTTATCGGGCGCGAAGCATCCCACACCTGGCCGTTTACATTGGCTGCCAATACTTTTCTCGCTAATCCTTCCGATATGGATTTGGCAATGTCCAGTGAAGTAACCCCCGCTTCGTATTGCCTTACGGAGCCGTCGGGTAATGTTATATTAATCATGGAAAATAAAACTCATTTTAGGTGCGCGAAGGTATTGAATGATTTGAGATGTGGGAGAAGAGGTTGAAGATGATTATTTTTAGTAATAATGTTATCGCAGTAAAACAGATAAGGCAAAAGCTATAATTACTAAGTGCATTCTATTCTACTATATATTCATTCTCATCTTCATAATATACTTGTTTATTTATAACCTTCAAATAGCCGTTTTTATTTATTATCGTTTCAACAGAATTATATGTTACAGGTGTTGAAGAATAGTCTAATAAGTAAAGTAAATATCCATCTTTGGTTTTGATGTATGCGCCACCCCGTTTATCCTTTTCATCAAACCACAAATTATGCGTTTTAGCTATTAACAAAGCTTCTTCTAAGTTGTCAATGCGACCGATAAAGGACTGCAAATCTTTCTCGTTACAAACGAACTTAGCTTTGCCATTTTTTAATGCCACAATAGAGGTATAGCAAACGCCCGGAGCACATTCTGCAAAAAAACCACTGTTGCACTTATATTGCTTTGCCACGGAACTGTATTTTGATCTATCACCTTTATAGGTTTCAATTTTTCCAAGAAACCGGACTTCCCAATAATCGTAGTTACTATCAGGTATTATTTTGTTATACAGAGACGCTCTCTGTATATGGTACGCCGGTGGAATGGGAGCAAATTTATTAATGTCAAACTGGTTCTTTAAATCCTCTGATTCAACATCTGAAAGTGAAGTGTTCACACTGTCAGATGGAGGAGTCTGCGCTTTCATTTCCTGATCTTTCTCGTATTTTTCTCTTACATTTTTATCAGGCTCCGGCGGCGTAATACGCTTGTCAATATCAATAGGTTTTTTATCTGGTTGAGAACATCCAAACAAGCAAAAGAAAAGTAAGACAACAATTGAAGAGCAAAGCAAATAGTTCATTGGGTACGCATCAGACTCAAATTTAAAAGATATAGATTACTATCTCAAACCTTTCTTAGAGAGACATTAATCATTTCCCTTTCCCACAATTCTTATATTCCTCTTCGGTAAATACAATTTAATTTTCCTCCTCATGCCGCTATTGATCTGAATTCATCCTTTCCCTTCCCAACTCAAATTAAAATGCTATTAAAATCCCTGCCTTTTTCTCATCCGCACCGCAATGGCTTTCTTCCGTTATTTATATTTATTTTTTAAACAATAAATATGGAAGAAAACCTTCAGCGGCAGCTCTACAAAGAACTGGACCGGCTGCAAAACGTGATTGATGTGCTACTTGAGCAAAATGCACAGCTAAAGAAAGCGGTGCATCATTATGAGCAACAACTTCAGGATATGAACAAACCTTTTCAACCCGCAACATTGCAGCCAATGCATGAGGTAAGCGCGTCTCTTTCCTCCTGCATTACAACATCCGATGGACAAAAAACTGTTCATTCCTCCACCCTTTACAGCAACGATGGAGGAATGAATGGTTCAAACCCTGTTCTTGCAAGCAGGGACGGAGGAACAAATGGCGAATACCTTATCTCTTTTATGCAGGGAGGGAGGAATAACAACACCTTTAATGCCCTGGATAATGAAAGAATGGTGGAAAAAGAGAATCAATCCTTCATCCTTGCAAAACAGGATGGAGGAAAAAATGTTTCGCATCCTATGCCTTTGCAGCAAGGAGGGGTGTTGAAGTCTTTCAAACCTATATTCGCTACTGAAGAGAACAGGGAGATAAAGAATGTGTACCTGCACGAAAGCCGCAGTGCTCTTATTACCTATCGTCAGGGTGATGGCGCCTCCCCAACGGCAACCACCACAGCTCCGCAACCAGCCACTGGTTTGCCGGCAAGCCAAAACGGTGTTACAGCGCCTCAAGAAAAAAAGGTGAATCTGCCAACGGCAATGCTTAAAGTTAGAACTGTTATGCCTACTTCTCACGATATAGGATTGGAGAATACAGTTCTTATTCTTCTTCACTTGCAAAAAGCGCCCGACGCACCGATGAAAGTGCTGCGAAAAGTTACCGGGCTGTCGGAGACTGGTATAGAAAAGCGCATCATGGCAATGAAAAAGGCGGGACTGATCATCCGCCCGTTGGGCAGGCGGTTGCTGTACCTCACGCCAAGAGCAAAACAAATGCTGGAAGACGCGAAGATGTAAAATAAATACACCTCATCCTAGTCCTTTAAGTTAATGCAAAGGAGTGAGATGAGGTGTAATGGGATACTATAGGAAGAATAAATACGAATCAATTATTAGAGGGTATCCGAACCGCCTGCGTATGCGAGTTAAGACCTTCATACGACCAGTATTGGTCGAAAAGTAAACTCTTGTTCTTATAGCGCAGATTATCATACACCACCGTTTGGCTGGGTGTTGGCGAAGGATTAGATACCACAAAGCTAAGCTGGGTAGTAGTGCCGCTTTCGAATGCCCAGGTTAATGCATGTGTGGTTCCAACAGCATCAAATAAGGTTCCGGTGCCATCGGCATTAAAGCGGATGTATTCATTGTCATAATTCTCGGTGTTAGATGTTCCTCCACGTTCGTATAAGGTAATTGAATTACCAATCACACCTCTGAATTCCTGCATTTTCCAAGCATTAGCAGTAAGGATGGCTGTGGTTACGGTAGTATCGGTAATTACTAAAGTGTCTGTTTGAGTAACAGTTACTGTATCGTATTCAGTTACCTCTTTTGTGCAGGAAGTTAGGCTGGTTTGTACCGACAGGAAAATAATAAAAATAAAAAGGGAAGAAAGGCTTAGAAATTTTTTCATTAGTAAATGGTTTTTGCGGCAATATATATCAAACTATTTAACCGGGATAATTTTTTAAAGAGATTTTTAGCAAAAATATCAACGAGAATAAACCGCGCGGGTTTTCATAGAACCGGGCGTTGATTATTACTAAAGAAGCCGTTTTGATTTAGAACGGCTTCCTTAGTAATAGCTATGCAATCAAATCTATTTCCCCAAAGCTTCTGCCATTGTCTTCCCAATATCCGCCGGGCTGGCTACTACGCTGATTCCGCACTGTTCCATAATCTGCATCTTCGCTGCTGCCGTATCGTCGGCACCACCCACAATAGCACCTGCATGACCCATACGCCTGCCGGGAGGTGCGGTTTGTCCCGCAATAAAGCCGACTACCGGTTTGGTTTTATTCTTCTCAATCCAGCGGGCGGCCTCGGCTTCCATGCTGCCGCCAATTTCACCAATCATAATGATGCCTTCGGTTTCGGGGTCGTTCATTAGTAACTCTACCGCATCTTTGGTAGGCGTACCAATAATCGGGTCGCCACCAATGCCTATCGCCGTGCTAATGCCTAAGCCCGCTTTTACTACCTGGTCGGCCGCTTCGTAAGTAAGCGTACCGCTTTTGGATACGATGCCAATTTTGCCCGGCTTGAAAATAAAGCCCGGCATGATGCCCACTTTCGCTTCGCCAGCGGTGATAACGCCGGGACAGTTCGGGCCAATCAAACGACTGCCTGTTCCCACTAAATAGTTCTTCACTTTAACCATGTCCTGCGTAGGAATGCCTTCGGTAATACATACAATCAGGGCAATGCCTGCATCGGCGCTCTCCATCACGGCATCGGCAGCAAAAGCCGGCGGCACAAAGATGATGCTTACGTTGGCGCCTGTTTCCTTCACCGCTTCTACTACAGTATTGAACACAGGACGATCCAGGTGCGTGCTGCCACCTTTGCCCGGTGTTACGCCGCCTACTACGTTCGTGCCGTATTCAATCATTTGTGTTGCATGAAAGGTGCCTTCTGTGCCGGTGAAGCCCTGTACGATCACTTTGGAATCTTTATTTACCAAAACAGCCATGGTGTGTATATTTTTAGAGGAAACAAAAGTAAGGGTTGATAGGAATACTGAACGAAGAACTACGGAATAGGGTAGATGGAAGATGAAATGAATGGTTAATGAACTATCCAATCTTATTGTTCCATCTCCATAATTAATGATGATTCTATATTTGAATCAACGTCGCCGTCATTCCGTCCCTACACTGTGTAGGACGCAATGACAGGCAACCTGCCTCCTTACACATAATTCCATCTCCTTGCAACTTCTTGCCTTGGTGTCTTCGTAGCGAACCGCAGAAAATAAATGTGTTCATCTCACACAATGCCATTTACAGCTACGAAGTTTTTTATTCATATTTGTGGTTACTAAACGATTGTTATGGCAGTAATGCAGTCATCCGCCAAAAGCATCGGCGCGACAGCCAAACCCAGGCTTACGCTAATGCAGATCTTCACTATGAGCTTCGGTTTCCTTGGCATACAGTTCGGTTTTGCACTACAAAACGGAAACACCAGCCGCATCCTGCGTTCTTTTGGTGCCGATGTAGATCAACTACCCATGTTTTGGATTGTTGCACCGCTTGTGGGTATGATTGTGCAGCCGCTTATCGGACACTACAGCGACCGTACCTGGAATCGCTTGGGGCGTCGTAAACCCTACTTTTTAACCGGTGCATTGCTGTCATCTGCCGCACTAATTTTTCTACCCAACAGCGGTCTTGCTTCCAACCTTTTGCCTGCTTTGTATGTTGGTGCGGGCATGGTGATGGTAATGGATGCTTCGTTTAATGTGGCGATGGAGCCGTTCCGCGCGTTGGTTGCCGACAACCTGCCCGATTCTCAACGCACTTCCGGCTTTAGCATACAAACCTTCCTTATTGGTCTTGGCGCTGTTGCCGGCAGCAAACTTCCCAAATGGTTAGCCGACGCAGGCGTAAGCCAGGATGCCGGTGCCAGTGGCGTTGCAGACAATATCAAATATTCGTTTTACATCGGCGCTATCGTGTTTGTCGGCGCTATCCTCATTACTGTTTTCTTTTCTAAAGAATATGCGCCTGAGCAATACCGCGAGTATCACGGCTTGGAAGAGCCGGAAAAGAAGTCGGGCGTATCGGAAATTGCCCGCGATTTTAAGCGCATGCCTAAAACCATGCGGCAACTGGGATTGGTTCAATTCTTTAGCTGGTTTGCATTGTTCAGCATGTGGGTATTTACTACCGATGCGGTTGCCACACATGTTTATGGCTTATCGGGCGACTATAGCAAAACCATTGCTTATAATAACGCCGGTAACGAGGTGAGCGATGCTTTTGGTACTTATAATCTGGTGGCTATGTTCTATGCTTTGCTGCTGCCGGTAATCGCATCGAAAATCGGACGAAAGCTTACACATGCCATCTCGCTTATAGCAGGTGGTATTGGTTTACTATCAATCTATTTTATTAAAGATCCGAGCATGCTGCAGTGGTCTATGGTAGGTGTTGGGCTTGCCTGGGCCAGCATTCTTGCCATGCCGTATGTGATTCTTTCGGGTTCTATACCAGCGGGTAAACTGGGCATCTATATGGGCATCTTTAACTTCTTCATTACACTGCCGCAAATTATCAATGGCTTGTTTGGTGGGTTTATCGTAAAAAATTTCTATGGTGGCCAGCCCATTTATTCAATCGTGTTGGCAGGTTTTTTTCTCATTTGCGCTGCCATCAGTGTATTATTTGTGTATGATGCCGGTGCCATCCGCATCAAAACCGAAAAGCTTGAAAAGGTTGGCTTTACCTCAGTGTAATTGCTTTGAAACATCAATGTGTTTTCTCTTTGCTGAAAGTGTTAAGCTACACTTGGTAACAAATTTCGGCAGTATTATCTTTTATTATCCATTAGTCTTGGTGACATCACATCATTAAACAAATGTTCATGAACAAATTCTTCCTGCTTATTGTATTTATCAGCGCCACTTTTCTGGTACATGCCCAATCCACCGTCGATGTTTATCCCACCAACTGGTTTGCCGGCATGAAGAACCCGAAGTTGCAACTGATGGTGCATCATCCTGATATTGCCACCGGCGCTTCGGTCAGTCTTTCTTACAATGGCGTTCAATTGGTCAAAATGGATAAGGTAGAGAACTCCAATTATCTCTTTCTCGATCTCAATATTTCAGCGGCAGCAAAGCCGGGTATTTGCAAGATTATTATTAAGAAGCGGGACAGCAGTTTCACCATCAACTACGAACTGAAAAAGCGCAGAAGCGGTAACGGCACTGCCTTTGCGCAAGGCGTGAACTCTTCCGACTTTATCTATCTCCTCATGCCCGACCGCTGGAGCAATGGTGATCCTTCCAACGACAGAATTCCCGGCATGAAGGACCAATCGCTCAACCGCGATTCTATCTTTTTAAGACATGGCGGTGATATGCAGGGCATCATCAATCATTTGGATTACCTGCAAAACTTAGGCGTTACTACACTATGGATGACGCCCGTGTTGGAGAACGACATGCCCAATCGCACCGAGCATGGTTATGCCTTTACAAATCATTACAAAATAGACCCACGCATTGGCGGCGATACAGCCTACAAACGCTTAAGCGATGCCCTGCATCAACGCGGTATGAAGCTAATACAGGATGCCGTGTACAACCATGTTGGCTTATATCATTTCACCGTGCAGGATTTGCCGATGAAAGACTGGCTGCACCAATGGCCTAACTATACGCAAACCAATTATAGAGACCAGACCGGCTTCGACCCGCATGGCTCCAAAGCGGAAGAAAAGATATTAACCGATGGCTGGTTTACGCGCGAGATGCCCGACCTCAACCAAAGCAATCCTTACTGCGCTAACTTCCTCATTCAACATGCGGTTTGGAGCGTGGAAACCTTTGGTGTGGATGGCTGGCGCATTGATACTTACATTTACAACGACCTGCCTTTTATGAACCGTTGCAACAAGGCGTTGACAGATGAGTTTCCCCACATTACAATGTATGGAGAAACGCTTGTGCATGGCGTGTTAAACCAAGCTTATTATGCCGATAATATCATGGATGTACCTTTCAAAAGTAACCTGCAGGGCGTGGTAGATGCTACCCTGTTGTTCGAAGGTATCCAGTCTGCGCTTACAGAACCTTCGGGCTGGCAGGAAGGTGTGGGGAGATTGTATAACACGCTTAGCCATGATGTGCTGTACAAAGACCCCAACCGCAATTGCATCTTCCTCGACAATCACGATCTGAACCGCTGGTTTTCTACCGTACACAGCGATATAGAAAAGGATAAGATGGGCTTTCAGTGGTTGCTGACCGAGCGCGGCATTCCGCAAATGTATTACGGCGATGAAGTGCTGATGAAAGGCGTGACCAACCCGGATGGCTGGGTGCGGCTCGACTTCCCCGGCGGCTGGGCGGGCGATTCGCTGAATGCCTTTACCGGCGCGGGTTTGCCCGATAGTGCCATAGCGGTGCAAAACATGATACGGACACTGGCAAACTACCGCAAAACATCGCCTGCGTTAACACACGGCAAGATGATGCAGTACATCCCGAAGGATGGCTTGTACGTTTATTTCCGTTACACCGATGCGCAAACCATTATGTGCATCATGAACACGAGCAACCGGGAACTACCGGTTCATTTTAGGGATTATACAGAACGAACGGCGGGCTTTGGCAGCGGCATAAATGTGCTTACTCAACAACAAGTTCTACCCGATTTTACAATGCCTGCGCAAAGAATGTGGATTGTGGAGTTGAAGAAGTGAAAGGTGAGAAGTGATAGGTGAGCATCTGCCCGTCATTGCGAGGCACGAGGCAATCTGTGGATTGTAACGAATGCTGCTAGTATGTAGCAAACCTCTCTACTTCATAACTCACTACTCACAAATAGATTTCTCTGCCATCCACAGATTGCTTCGTGCCTCGCAATGACGGGAGCCAAAACAACAAAGCCTGTTTTACACGAACAGGCTTTGTTATATCATACAATATCAATCTCTATATTCTAAACCTTCTTCTCTTCTTTGTAAACTTCGTGGAAGCTACCAGAACAGAAGCGGCAAACAATATGCCGCTGGCTATCAATATCGCCTTGCGGTAAGGGTTTTCCAGACTTGGCGGCAGGTATTCTACGCCGTTTACATCCTGCACGGCAGGATCACCTACATAGCGTCCCTGTTTGGGCAAGGCATCTACAAAGTTTTCAACCAAATCCAATAATTGTGTCAACATCTCTTTGCCTTCCATGGGCTTTCCATGTCCCGAGGCAACTATTTCGGGTTGCATCAGCAATAACTTCTTTACTGATTCATAGGCAGTAAACCAATCGGTGGTAGCATATGCCGGCGGGCGGCTGATCTTCTTTAGTTGCAGCAAGGTGTTGAAAGCCGACTCGCCCTTTGTGGTGATAAAGGCATCGCCCACCACCAGCAGTTTATCTTCTTCGCGCCACAGGCTAATGTGTCCCGGCGCATGCCCTGGTGTGTGAATCCATTTCCAGCCCGGCAGGAAGGGAATGGTTTCGTCTTCCGGCAGTGCCGTTACAAAAGAGCTGATGTCAATGGGTGTATTTGAATACAAAAACGCTATGTCCGACATCATGCCGCCGCCCACGGTGGGGTCGAAAGGTGGATAAGAAGCTTTGCCCGTGAGGTAAGGCATTTCTAAGTAATGCGCATACACCGGCACATGCCATTCTTCTGCCAATGCCTGTACGCTGCCTACATGGTCGAAGTGACCGTGTGTGAGAATGATGGCTTTCGGCACCGCATTGTCTTCGCCAAACAACTCGGCTGCCATTTTCTTTATCTTTTTGCCGGTGGTTTTCAGCCCGGCATCTACCAGCACCCAATGGTCGCTGTCTTTATCTTTTACAATGTAAATATTTACGAAGATGTCTTTCAATCCCCACACGTTGGGCGCAACGTTAAAGTAAAAGCTCTGCTTTACGGCTGGCTGCTGTTCGGCTGTCATAGATGATATGTTTTCGTTAGAAAGTTTATTTGAAGAGCATGGGTAAAAAACATGCCACAATCTGTTGGTTGCGCGGGGATATTATTTTGTATGGCAAGTAGCATCGTTGTTTTTGGGTGAATGATAAATAATTTGCTGCCCAGCCTGTCATCAGGATGCGATAGCGTTACTCAATTCTCAACCCTATCTCTCAGCAAGATGAGAGATAGGGTTTCACTTTGAACGCCTTCATCTCATCATGGTGAGATAGATATTCTTACTTTGAATATCTATATCTCATCAAAATGAGATTTATGGTTGCGCTTTAGTTACCTATATCTCACCAAGATGAGGTATATAGTTACAGATCATTTATTCTATCTCATTTTGATGAGATAGAATAAACGGCTTTTGCTATCCATATCCTTGCTTACACGCTAATAGGTTTGGGTGTTTTGTTTCTACATCCTCCGCTGTGGGTAGGGCACCTAAAGTAGTTTGTTAGTCCGCTCTTGCTGCACAGCCATAAGGTGAATATACAGTGTAGGTTATGCCTTCATTGAAACGGTATAGGTGAAAATCTCTCGGATGCAGTGGCTTGCTTGCGGCGATATGGGTTGTTTTCCTTTTTAAGACAGTAAATAATGGCAAAACAAAAGAAAGGTAAGTTTATATCGGCACTATATTTCAGTTTCGAAAATATGTTTTCACTATCAGTTGGCAGTAACTTGCCTGGTACAATAAGGCCTTCTATCGTTCGTGCGCAGGAAGCAATGCAGCAGAAAAGCAGAGTGGAATTATTTTACATTTGCAAAATACCGTAGGTAAACTTTAATGACTGATAAATTGACTGAAATTATATCAGCCTATGAAGATGAAAAACAAAAGCTTCATGGCTTTATTATCAACTGTATAAAAGAAGAGGATTTTTTATTGGCGCATTATCATCAGGAAGCACTTTATCATTTGAATCACAGGATAGATACTTTAAAAAGATTTGATGATCCGCTCTACCCGCAAAAAGCTCATAAAGAGTTTATAATACAAAACCTTGAAAAATCTTTGCAATCTGATGATAATACCTATGATTTTATCAAAGATGAGAGACATAAAAAAATCCTCCGCGATAGCAGAATCAAACACTTGCAAAAACTTAAAGAGGAACTAGAACAGCTGAATGGAATTCCGAAACAAACAACTTCTTGTCCAACTGAACTAAGCTCATATGTAGATAGCGCGTTAAACAATTTGCTTAATAAAGTTATAGGAAGTTTTCAAATCATTTTAAAACAGGAAGACAATTTAAGGTTGGAGTTTGCTACCGTTAGAAACGGATTGAAAATCGTCTTACCTTGTATAAAGCAGTTGAATAAAAAGTGGATTATTAACGGTGAGGAAACAGATGCTTTATGTAAATTAGGCTTTGCTTTAGGCAAAAACAATAGTAAATTGATGGTAGTGTTAAAGGGTAAGAAAGAAGACTTGGTAATTAAAGTAAGGTTCATATTAGCTGTTATCGTATTCGATATTTTTAGTAGTATTGGATTTGAAAGTGGAAGTCTCATTAAAACTAAGAAGTTGAAAGAATAAATCAATCTTAGTTTTCCTTAAGGTCGGTTGGGCTACTGATCTGGTTAGGCAATAACATCATTAGCAATGACAAATGAAGAAATTCTACGAATAGCTAAACAAGTTAAACGACTTGGAGGAATGACGGTAAATGAACGACTTTATGTAAGTGGACTTTTGGGAAAATTTGACAAGTCAAAAAATCACAACAAAGCTAAAACCGCATATATTTTAGAATTAATACAAGTTGACAAACTTTCTATTGACAAAATTCTATACTCCTGATTCCATCATTGTCTTTCAATAAAAACGATGCTGTTAGATGTGAAAAGAAAAAAACAAATCCCTCACACCATCTCCCTCCACCCAAACTTTACCTCTATGGTAATATCCGGATGAATGCTCTTCGCCACAGGACAGGTGTGCGCGGCGTTCTCTAAAATGGTTTTGTCTTTATTGGAAAGTTCCAACCCGTCGGGAAAGTGAAATTGAATCTGCACACCGCTGATGCGGCGCGGGTTGGCAGCCATTATCTTTTGAATGTCGAGGGTAGTTCCGGCGAGGTCGATGTTCATGGTTTCGGCTTTCATACCCATAATCGTTAACATGCAGCTGCCCAGTGCCGCAGCCACAATATCGGTAGGCGAAAAACGTTCTCCTTTACCATTGTTATCTACCGGCGCATCGGTTTCAATTACGCTGTTGCTTTGCAGGTGAGTGGCTTCGGTTCTTAGGTTTCCTTTATATACAACTTGTGACGTCATTGTTTTATTTTTACATAAATTTAGGGGTAACAAACCAATGTACAGGAAGAAAGTTTTATTCGTATTGCTTGCCGCCCTCTCACTGCTGACGGCGCAGGCGCAGGCGGTAAAGACGAGACAGCAGATAAAAAAAGAAAGAGAGCAGAAGTTAGATCGGATGAGGAAAGGCGAGGATGAGGATGCCATCATCTTCAACAAACAATCTGCCTTTGGCGCCCGCCTGAACACCGATGGCTGGGGTTTGTTTTACGAGCACGGCAAGTATAAAACCCTCACACTCACCAACCTCTGGTGGATCAGCCTCGACGAGCGCAAAGACCCGAAAGAAGACAAGGTGACCAACACAGATGGCGTTTTCCAGATTGGCAATCCCTTCGTATATGGCAAGATCAATAACTTTTACCAGCTTAAGATTGGCATTGGTCAGCAGCGGCTCATTGGCGGCAAAGATGTAAAGAACGGGGTAGCCGTTTCTGCCATTTATGGTGGCGGCATTTCGGCAGGCTTGCTGAAGCCTTATTATATTAATGCACCAGACAGCCTCAATGAGGCGCATGATATCCGGTACTCTCCCGAAACCGATAGTATATTTCGCTTAGGACCTATTAACGGCGGCAGCAACTTTGGCAAAGGCTTCAACGAAATAAAGTTTGTACCCGGCGCATTTGCCCGCGTTGCATTGCGGTTCGATTATGGTCATTTTAATGAGCTGCTGTCGGCGATTGAAACCGGCATTACCGCCCAATACTACACAAAAGACGTTCAGATTATGCTCGATCAGCCGAAGAAGAAGTTCTTTTTCAATGCTTATGTAGCTATCGTTTTCGGTAAGCGTAAGTAAGCTAATTTTGCAGATGGTTTATGCCGCATCACAAGCTGTTTTAGTATCGCTTGTGTTAGGCGGGAAGATTGAGATTGAAACAGAAACAACATGCAGGAACTACCCGTTGTATCAGCCGTAAAAGAAGAAATGAGAGTAAAGAAGCCATCCTGGCTGCGCGTGAAGCTGCCCATTGGCGAAAGCTATAAGCATGTGCGCGGCCTGGTGGATACACATAAACTACACACCATCTGCGAAAGCGGTAATTGCCCCAACATGGGCGAATGCTGGGGCGAAGGCACCGCTACGTTTATGATATTAGGCAACATTTGCACCCGCAGTTGCGGCTTTTGCGCCGTAGCTACAGGGCGACCTTTGGAAGTTGATTGGGACGAACCGCAACGCGTGGCAGAAGCTATTCACCTGATGAAGGTGAAACATGCCGTTATTACCAGTGTGGATAGGGATGAACTGAAAGATGGAGGTTCCATCATCTGGCAAAATACCATCAAAGCCGTAAAAGCCTTGAACCCGACGACTACGTTGGAAACTTTAATCCCCGATTTTAAAGGCGATGTTGCATGCCTCGAACGCATTGCTGAAGCCGCACCTGAAGTGGTGAGCCACAACATGGAAACCGTAGAGCGATTGACACGACAGGTAAGAATACAAGCTAAGTACCGCCGCAGCCTGCAGGTATTGCGCATGTTGAAAGAGTTGGGCGTCAGAACCAAAACCGGCATCATGCTGGGACTAGGCGAAACAAAAGAAGAAGTGGTGCAAACGCTGGAAGATTTAGTTGCGGTAGGCGTGGATGTAATTACGTTAGGGCAATACCTGCAACCCACCGCCAAGCATCTTCCTGTGCAGCGTTTTGTGCATCCTGATGAGTTTGCCGAACTGCGCGAAATCGGCTACAATATTGGGTTTGATTATATAGAAAGTGGGCCGCTGGTGCGCTCTTCTTACCATAGTGAAAAACACGTGATACCCGGCTATGGCCGCGCTAAATGGGAGGAAGAAAAAGCCATTTTTGCCCCTACCAATTAAACTTTTTTTGCCGAACCTATGCGCACGATGCCCGTCAGAGATTATTATGTTGTGCTGAATGTGCAACCTGCGGCATCGCCCGAAGAGATTAAGCTGGCTTATCGCAAACTGGCGCTTCAATATCACCCCGACAGAACGGGCGGTAATGTGCACACAGAAGCTATTTTTAAGGAAATTAATGAAGCCTACGGAGTTCTTTCCAACCAACAGAAACGGGAAGACTATAACCGCCTGCGGAATGCTCAGGCAAACACTGCACCGCGCGCCGAACCGCAATCCAGAACCAGCACCCGGACAAAGCCCCCGGTAACCGGCAAAACCATCTTGTTTCAAAGCACGCATCTGCGTGGCGTGGTAGAAAAAGCCAACCCGTTTGCTATTAACAACGATAGCTTATTTGCTAAGATTGAAAGCATTTTATCCGAAGCGCACCTCAATATTTTATTGTACGAAAACAAGCGCATTATTACTGCCCGGGTGTTGCACGAAATGCTGGTGAGCTGCAAGCCGCTGCCGCAGAATTATTTCAATGCCATCACACCGCGGCTGTACCGGCTGGCAGGTACTGATGCCATTATGAAAAACGCTATCCAGCAAGCCATTAAGCAAAAGCGGCAGGATTATTTCTGGCAGAAGTATAAGTTCTGGTGGGTGCTGATTGTTACATTCATTATCTGTTTACTCATCTATTTTATGTGATTTACTTTACTCCCTTTACCGCTTAATGTATGTATAGCACGCTAACCCTTGTCCGATATCCAAAGTCTAAGGCTTTTTACGGGTTCCTTTCCATGGCTTTATTTCATTTATTCCTACGCCATCATCCGTCTCTTTCTTTTTATAAACTAATGGGCAGCGGCAAAAACGGCACGTTTGATATTCGTCCCGACTGGCAGCAATGGGCAATACTGGGTGTTTTTACAAAAGAAATAAACGAACCTGTTTCACCTCAGGAATTATATGGGAAGAAAATAGCCGGCTGGTGGCAGCGAGGAAACTGCGAAGTACTAACAATCGGACTGGAAGCGATAGAAGGACATGGGAAATGGGACGGCAAAGAATGCTTTGGCAACTTGCCAAAAACTTCGCCCTACGAAGGTGTAACCGCTGTATTAACAAGAGCCACTATCCGGTTATCAAAAGTTCGCTCTTTCTGGCAAAATGTAGGCGCTGCCGCAGATGCGGTAAGAGGTGCCACCGGTTTTATTACTTCGTTCGGCATTGGTGAAGTTCCATGGATAAAGCAGGCAACTTTTAGTGTATGGCAATCTAAGGCCGACATGAAAACCTATGCTTACAAGATGCAGCAACACCAGCAGGTGATACAAAAAACAAGAAAGGAAAACTGGTATAAAGAGGAGCTGTTTGTGCGGTTTAAAATGCTGTGGACAAGCGGCGCTTTGCAAGGGAAAAATGAGATTGCACCTTATCTCTCTTAATAATCTTCTTCGGTGCCGGAAGCCTCATTCTCTTCGGGTTCGCCCGGCAAACCAGCCACGTCATCGCCTTCTTCACCAAAGCCTTCAGTATTGCTGGGCAAATCATATTTTTCTTCGATATCCACAAACTTATTTCCCAGCAAGCTTTTGGTGCCATATTGCTGCGGTCCAATCCCTTCCATGCGCGAAACGGAGGGATAAGTGATGCGGCTATTGGCTTCTTTGCTCACATGAATCAGCTCGCACAGAAACGTCCAGTTCTTGGTAAAATCGTAATGAAAAATGAACTTTTGGTTGGTGTCGCGTATCTCGCTGCCTACAGTTGTGTCAGCCATGATCAACGGCTCTACAGGATAGGGTTTGTTATAACGTTCCCGGCTGATTTCCCTTCCGCGCTGCCAGTTGTCGTTGCTGCGGTAGAAAGTGCTTTGGTGCTTATTATCAAACTCAAAGCTTTTTAAGATCGCATCCTGCAAATCGGCAAACGATTGCGTGTGCTTAATCAGCACATCGCGATACACGGCATCGTCTTCTTCTAAATATATCCTGAACTTTAAAATCGCCATACAATCGTTTTTATGATGCATTAAGAGCAGACACCTAAACATCTTTTACAAAGAAAGAATGGTATTGTTTATACCATCTCTACATTCTCTCTCACTGCTTCCTTTTCTTCTTTAAATGCTTTTCTGGGTTTCAATCCCAACAGTTGAAACATCAGGTTGTCTTCGTCAAAAGATGGATTGGGAGTCGTTAATAATTTCTCTCCCGTAAAAATGGAATTGGCGCCAGCCATAAAGCACAGCGCTTGTTCTGCTACGCTCATCTCAGCACGTCCAGCGCTCAACCTTACCATGGTTTGAGGCATTAGTATTCTTGCGGTAGCTATCATGCGAACCATATCCCAAATATCAACTTTCGGATTGTTTTCCAGTGGCGTTCCTTTCACTCTTACCAAGGCATTGATGGGAACACTATCGGGATGCTGCTCTAATGTACAAAGCGTGTGCAACATTTTAATACGGTCGTCGTGCGTTTCACCCAAACCGATAATGCCGCCGCAGCAAACCGTAACGCCGGCTTTGCGAACGTTGTCTAATGTTTCGAGGCGGTCATTATAAGTGCGCGTGGTAATGATTTCGTTGTAATAATCCGACGAAGTATCAAGGTTATGGTTATAAGCATGAAGACCAGCCGCCGCCAGCCTTTCCGCCTGGTGTTCGCTGAGCATACCCAAAGTGCAGCACACTTCCATTCCCATTTCGTTTACGCCCTGTACCATATCGAGAACACGGTCGAAATCTCGGTTATCGCGAACCTCCCGCCAGGCAGCGCCCATGCAAAAGCGGGTGCTGCCTGCTTCCTTGGCTTTGCGCGCATAACCCAACACTTCTTCTTTCTGCATCAACGCATGAACCTTTACGCCCGTGTGGTAGCGCGCCGCCTGCGGGCAGTAAGCGCAATCTTCCACACAACCGCCGGTTTTAATACTCAGCAGTGTGCAAACCTGCACCTCGGCGGTATCGTTGTACTCGTGATGAACAGAAGCTGCACGATAAATTAAATCGAGCAAAGGCGTTTCATAAATTTCGTGGATTTCCTGTAACGACCAATCGTTCCGGGCAGCAGTATTCATAAGGTGTATTTGCAGGGGCAAATATAGTTGAGTAAGGCATAACCGGCATCACAGAATATAAGGGCTGCCGTGAAGTTGCGTGTTTATATTGATAATAAAAAGGATTTAAAAGGAAGGGGTAACAAAAAACTTCATCGCCTGAACAATTTCCAGCGGTGCATCTACCTGCGGAAGATGTCCCTTAGCCCTGATTCTTACCAACTGGCTGTTTGGAATGGTTCGATACATGGAATAACCGGCTTCATTGGTGGAGATACGATCAGATAAGCCTTGCAGGATAACAACCGGCACAGAAAGGTCGCTCAGATAGCTCCGGCAGTCTGCCGACAGCAACAGCAGGAACAAAGCTTTTGCATTTTCACTATCCATAGTAATAAAAGCTTCGCGAAGAATATGAGTAAGCTGGGGAATGCCCTGGTTAGATGGCTGATGGTAGTTACCCGTGTCTTTTTTGTTCATCAGGTGATCGAAAAGGCTATTTGCGTCGTGCGCCTGCAAGCCACATAAATAGAGTGTTTCTGCGTCGGGCTGCAGGGAAGAAAAAGCACTGGTAAGCACGAGCTGACTGAACAGATGAGGAGCTTTTGCGGCGACCATTAACGCTACCAGTCCATTTACTGAGTGCGCAATAAATGTTGCATTGCTGATAGAACGGGATTCTAAATAAGTGATCAGATCATCCGCATAGCCGGCGAGTGATTTGTGCCGAAGTTTTCTTTTGTCATCCACCTCGGAAAAGCCGGAATCTGAATAAAAAAGAATTTGATTGTCGGGTTCAAAATGACTGATCAACTCCGCAAAAGACCCGGCAAACAGGTTGAACATGTCACAGAAAAGATAAAGATTACCCGAAGAAGAATTGCCCGACATTGTTATGTCGGAATGAAGCAAACTGGATTCCATGTTGCGTTTATTATGGTTGGTTACTGATCTGGAACGTAAGAAACAAGCTATTAACGATGCCGGTCTGTATTTGGGTTTACAACATAAAATTAAATGTTTTTGAAGAATCTATCAAATCGGGCACAGGGTTTTTTATGCCCAAATGCTGATTCCGTCAGCCTTCCAGCCAAAGTATTTATTTCCGGCATTGCTTCAGTTCTTTCTTTTTCCACTGGAAGAGTAAAGGACATTTTTGCAACTTCGCGTTTCCTGTATCTTCGTTTCCTTTTGCACACCGCCCGGGGTTTATTAGGTCGGCGTACTTTTCTTTTACCAAATCAAACCACACACATGCTTAGCCAGCACCTGAAAGTTTATAGTAAGGAAACCATTTTATCGTTTACCCAACTGCGCCGGTTTGAAACGAAGATAGGAGAGGTGATACAAACGCTGCCCGATGCAACCAACATCGAAGCCCGTTTGCAGCAAAGCAAAGCACGGTTTGTAATTGTGGGCGTGCCGGAAGATATTGGCATCAAAGCCAATGGTGCCGTTTCAACTGCGGGTAGCGCCTGGCATCAGTTTCTCCACAGCTTCCTTAATATTCAAAGTAATGACTTCTTCGATGGCAGTGATGTATTGTTGCTGGGGCATTTAAATTTTGCCGGCGTATCGGAAGTGATAGAAAGTAATGCCAGTAAAAGCGAAGAAAGAATAGAAGCGTACCGGCATAGCGTAAATGCCATAGACGATGCAGTGGAAAGCGTGGTAAAACTGCTTACCTCGCTGCGCAAAATTCCCATTGTTATCAGCGGTAGCAGTGGCAATGCTTATGGTTGTATAAAAGGCGCTGCAAAAGGATGGCACAAAGCCGGAGTGTTACCACTTGCGCAAATTAATGTCATCAGCCTCGATGCGCATACCGGATACTTGCCGCTGGAAGGAAGACACAGCGGCAACCCGATGCGATACGCTGACGAAGATGGGTATCTGCAGAAATACTGTGTAATCGGGCTGCACGAAAACGGATTGACGCAAAACAGTTGGCTTGACATCGCCAACAGCCCTTTTTTTGATTTTGTTACGTACGAAGACATTTTTGTTCACGGCAAGCAAAGCTTTGCCGATGCCGTTCATCATGCTATTTCCTTCACGACAGATACGCTCTGCGGCATTGAGCTTGGCATGGACAATATTCAGGCAATAGCCGGAACTATCGCCGGTGTATCGCCTTTGCAGACACGGCAATACCTTCACCTCGCCGCCACAAATGCTCAGCCGGCCTATTTGCACATTGCAGAACCGTTTGGCAGAACAGCCGAGAATTATAATATGGAATCTGCCGGTAAACTCTTAAGCTATCTGGTGAGTGATTTTATTAAAGTCATCGGTTACTAAACCAAAAGAGCACGGTTGGTGCAATTCGTGTTCAACAAAAGTTTAAAAACAGCTTTCTTTTGCAGGGCAAGCAGGTTTTATAAATCAGTTTGGCTTCTTTTATGCGTATATTGCTCCGGTGCTATTACATTACCATAACTGCTTCTGTAAGCTGCCAGTGGTAAGCCCAAACAATATTAACTGCTATTAAATACAATATCGTGACCCGTCTTTATAAAATACTTTTTACCACAGCCGCTCTTTTTGTGTGCAGCCTGATTCAGGCACAGGTGCAGCCTGATTTTTCTGCAGCCGTACCTTCTACCTGTGCGCCTGTAGTGGTACAGTTTGCCGACAGCAGCAAAGGCAACCCTACCAAATGGTTGTGGGATTTTGACAACGGAGATACCTCATCTTTACAGAATCCGAAAGAAGTTTACACTACAGCAGGAACTTACAATGTAAAACTCACGGTGAGTAACAGCAACAGTTCATCTTCAATTACGAAAAGCATTACAATTATTGGGAGCGTAGAGGCCGGCTTTACCTATCAGTACAACAATGTGTGCGCCGCGCCATCTACTTTTAATTTTATGGTGAACAATTACCAGGATACGATCAGTTATGCTTGGAATTTTGGCAATGGAAAAACCGCAACGGGATCTCCGGTGGCGACTGTTTTTACGACTAATGGAAGTTATAATGTAGGATTGATTACTTCCACACCGCAGGGTTGTAAAGACACAGCTACGCAGCCTTTTGCGATTGGTTCGGCTACGGCAAGTTTCAGCTCTTTTTCTGTAGTTTGTAAAAATGCGCCTGCTACATTTACTAACACTTCCAATCCAATCCCATTAAGCATTACATGGTCTATAAATGATGTAGTGTCCGGAAATGGCAATGTATTGACGCACACCTTTGCAACAGCCGGCAGTTATGATATTAAAATGGAAGCCAGCTTTGGAAGCTGCACCCAAACTGTAAAAAAGACAATTACGGTAAAAGACAAGCCGGTAGCGGCTTTCAGCGAAGCCGGCAGTTTGCAAAGCTGTACACTTCCGGCTACCGTTAGCTTCACCAACAGCAGCACCAACGCCGATACCTATCAATGGATATTCGGCGATGGAAACACTTCAACGCAAACTAACGCAAGCAATACTTACAACAAAGCCAGTTCGTTTTCTCCGGCGCTAGTTGCCTTCAATGGTGATGGCTGTAGTGATACGCTTACCAAGAACGCATTGGTGAAGTTAGGACCGCCGGTAATCAGCAGTTTTACAGCGTTGCCAAAAAGCGGCTGCATACCGGAAAACATTACCTCCGGCGCGAACATTACTTCTCCCGATCCGGTAGTATCTTATGATTGGAATACCGGCGATGGCAATCTTCACCTCAGTGGCAATACCTTCAGCCATGTTTACAGTAAAGAGGGTTATTACGATGTATCGCTTGCCGTAACCACGCAAAACGGTTGCACCGACACTTATACTTTAAAACAAGCTGTTGCTGCAGGCACTAAACCGGTTGCCGATTTTACGGTAGATAAACCCAGTGTCTGCGCTTCCACGCCGGTTCAGTTTATTGATAAATCCATTGGTACGGTTACATCGTGGAATTATAATTTTGGGGATGGACTTTCTACCAGTGGTTCACCCAACCCAACGCATTTGTTTACCAAAATCGGGTCGAATAATGTAACGTTATACATATCGAACAAAGGCTGCTCTGGCGATCCGAAAACGATAGCCAACATCGTAACGGTCTTGCCGCCGATTGCCGGTTTCGCTTTTACCTACAACTGCGCAAACCCTTTACAGGTACAGTTTACAGACCAGTCGCAACAACCGGATTCGTGGCAATGGAACTTTGGGGATAATAAAACAGACAACACGGCAAAACCAATTCATACATATACAAGTTCCGGAACGTACCAGGTAGTTTTAACTGCTGCCAACAACAACGGCTGCACCAGCAATGACACGGCAATTATTTCCGTTTCCGACGAGAAGCCCAGCCTGATAATGCAACCTTCTAATGGCTTCATTTGTCGCAACGACAGCATCCGGTTGAGTGCCGTAAGCCCTTCAGGTTCTATTGTAAAATACACCTGGAACTTGGGTGATGGATCGGCTCTGACAAACGACAGTACAGTATCGCATACCTATACCAGGAGCAATGACTATAACCCGTTTGTTACGGTTCAATACCTGAACAAATGCAGCCGGGATATTTACTTCGCTACACCGCTTCATGTATATGGACCAACGGCTAATTTTTCGTTCGTACAAAACGGCACTTGCCTGCCGCTTGATGTGGCATTTACCAACAACAGCACCGCCGATAATCTTCACCCGATTACCTCTACATCATGGATATATGGCAATGGAGAAGAAGACAATAACACTAGTATTTCGCACATTCATACTTATCAAACCGGCGGCAGCTTTACGCCGAAACTAGCGATTATGGATGCTATTGGTTGCACCGATTCGTTTACCAGCTTGCAACCCATCATCGCCAAAGGCGTAATGCCCCTTTTCACATATGCCATTAAACAGGATTGTAAAAGCGCGGTGGTAAATTTTACCAATACTTCCACTTTGTACAACGATGCGATTGCCTCTTACCAATGGGATTTTGGCGATGGCAAATTCTCATCGCTTCTCAATCCATTGCATACTTATTCAGCCACGGGCAGCTACACGGTAAGCCTAACCATTACAACTACCGGAGGTTGCACCGTTACAACAAAGCAAGTCTTTAATATCACTATCCCACCATTGCCAAAGGTTACGGTCACAGTGCCGGCAACGGTTTGTGTAAACACAGCCTTTACGGCATCCGCTACTTTGAGTGATAACACGCAAACACCTACTTTTCATTTCGATTTTGGTAATGGAATGGCTACTGACGGGCAGAACTTTCTGATGACCTATCCGCAGGCAGGCAACTATAATATTACCACCATAACGTCTTTTTCTGATGTGTGCAAAGACACACTCATTAACCCGGTTGTAGTGAATGCTGCACCGCAAACCAGCGCCGGCGAGGATGGTTTTGTTTGTGCCGGAAGTGCTATCACTTTGCAGGCTACCGGTGCTGACAACTATGTGTGGCAATCAGTCAACAATGAACTTAGTTGCACAGCTTGCGCTTCGCCTATTGCGATGCCTGCAGCTTCGCACAACTATGTGGTGACAGGAACGAATGCAGCCGGTTGCAGCCGCAACGATACGGTTATTATCACTGTTCAGCAAAAGCAAATGCTTTCGATGACAACCGATACAACTTCGGTGTGCCTTGGCGGCAGCGTTCAGTTACAAGCTTCGGGCGCGGATGAATACCAATGGCAGCCGCCGGATGGATTGAGCAATCCGAACATTGCCAATCCCATCGCATCGCCTGCCACTTCGATGGTCTATTTAGTAACGGGTACTGATCGGTATCATTGCTTCACTGATACAAAAACTACCGCCGTAAGTATTGAAGCGCCGCCACAGTTTAATATTGTTGATTCGATGATAACTATTGCACGCGGTTTGAAGCAAACTATACAAACTACCAGTTCGCCTGATGTTGTCAGATGGTCATGGAAACCCGCGACAGGCTTGAGTTGCAGCGATTGTGTGCAACCGCAGTTAACAGCTATTATTAATGGAACTTACACCGCTATTGCTTATAATATGAATGGTTGCAGTGATAGTGATGAGGTAAAAGTGGCGTTGCTATGCGATGCTGCAGGTGTATTTATCCCAACCGCTTTTACTCCAAATGGAGATGGCAGAAACGACTTTTTTTATCCTATGAGTTTTGCTAACAGTCAGATTGTTTCCTTCATTGTGTTCGGGCGCAGCGGCGAGGTTATTTTTCAGAAACGAAACACCAGTACCGGATCTGTTAAAGATGGCTGGAATGGAATGTATCGTTCTTTGCCCATGCCTTCCAACACTTACATTTATCGCATAGAGATAAAGTGCGAAGACAAAGTGATACCGTTTTCAGGAACGGTAATGTTGATACGGTAAAAGAGAATTTTATTGGTGTGGACTTTAGTGTATTCTATTTTATATAAGATCGAAATCAAACACCAGATAAAAATTGGTTCCTGATTTATTTTACTTCTTTATTCTTCCTTATCATTTCCGGGTACGATAAATTCAATTCCATGGCTTCTACCGCCTGCGCAATACGTTTTGCTTTGGTGGTATTTGTCTTCGCGCTTTCAATCCATTTACTGAAATATTTTTGGTGCGAGCCGGTGAGCTGGCCGAAGTTAGAAGCCGCCACGGGGCTATCGTTCAGGCATTGCATAAAGTCTTCATTGATGGCATAAGGCGCATCGTCTCTTTCCAGCTGTACCTTTAACATGGCACCTTTGTTTTTCCGCAGCTTCTTTCGTAAATCGGCTTTCAGTGCCATAATAAAATTTCCGTTACCCATCGGCAATAAACTAACACTGTTAATAGGTACGCTGTCCAGCTTTCCCTTCACCATAAAAGATACTTTTGTATCGGGCTTCAATTCTCCGGCTGTTTCAGCTGGAATTTCAATGTAGCTCCAGCCTGTTTTCTCGCCCTGCTCGTCGAACTTTTTTATGATAGCGGTGAAGGAGACCATGCCGTTTGTTTTGGATGATTTTTACCGCAAAGAAGAAAAGTAAATAGGAGTTCACAGAGAGAAACTGACTCCATACTCACTGTTTATCTCGTCTTATCTGCGGTAAAAAAATGAAAAATTATTTGGTGATTCCTATAGCTAATAAAATCCATCCTGCAATAAAAAACAAACCGCCCAGCGGCGTGATGGGGCCTGCCCAGTTGAAGGAAGAAGATTCGACTGCTTTGGCGTATGTGAGTACATAAAGGGAACCCGAAAAAAACAGAATGCCGATGATAAAGCAAACGCCCGCCCAGGTGATAAAAGCATTACTAAAATTCTGGTATAAGATGCCTGCCAGCGCTATGGCAAACACATGATAGAACTGGTAGCGCACTGCGGTTTCAAATATTGTCAACGCTTCTTCGGGCACCATTTTTTTAAGGGCATGGGCGCCAAACGCACCTAAGATTACTGATAGCGCACCCAGCACGGAACCTGTTATTAATAAACTTTTATGCATGAACAAATAATTGAGTGAAGGTTTCTAAAGAAATGGAGCTTTCGTGAATATGGTATTTTGCCTCTGAATAAAAAGGCTCGCGCTCTTTTATTTTTTTGATTACGAATTCTTTTAACTGATCGTCTTCTAAATGGGCAATCAAAGGACGCTTGTGTTTGCCGCGCTTCAGGCGGGTTACCAGCTCGTCTATATCGGGTTGCAGCCAAATGGTATGACCATTATCATTCATCCACGGCATGTTGTTGTGAAAGCAAGGCGTGCCGCCGCCGCAGGCTATTACCAGCTTGTCCACCGCTTCCAGTTGCCGGAGCGTATCGCGTTCTTTTGCCCTGAAATAGTTTTCTCCTTCGGTAGCAAATATTTCGCGGATGCTCATCTCTGAAGCTTTTTCTATTTGCTGGTCGAGGTCAATCCAATCTATGTTTAGTAAAGAAGCCAGACGTTGCGCCCAATAAGTTTTACCAGAACCCATAATACCGATGAGGAAATACAAGCCCCCAGCCCCTAAAGGGGAGATTGTAGCCGGTTCATTAATGGTTGCTTTTTTCATTTTTAATTATAATCAAAGTAATATCTGCTTACGCTGTTTAAAACTTCCCTTCAGGGGTTGGGGCATCTTACTTAAATGCATTGATACCCGTTATGTCCATGCCTGTTACCAGTAAATGAATATCGTGTGTGCCTTCGTAAGTGATAACGCTTTCGAGGTTCATCATGTGGCGCATGATTGGATACTCGCCGGTGATGCCCATACCGCCTAGCATCTGGCGCGCGTCGCGGGCAATGTTTACGGCAATTTCGCAACTATTTCGCTTTGCCATGCTTACCTGTTGCGGCGTAGCGCGATTTTCATTCATCAGTGTGCCTAAGCGCCATACTAACAATTGGGCTTTGGTGATTTCAGTAATCATCTCAGCGAGCTTTTTTTGTTGTAATTGAAAGCTTGCAATAGGCTTTTCGAACTGCATTCTTTCTTTGCTGTATTGAAGGGCCGTATCGTAGCAATCCATGGCTGCACCCAATGCGCCCCAAGCAATGCCGTAGCGGGCTTTGGTTAAACAACCCAACGGACCTTTTAAGCCTTTTACGTTGGGAAAAATATTTTCTTTTGGCACCTTCACGCCATCAAATACCAGTTCGCCGGTGGCGCTGGCGCGAAGACTCCATTTGTTGTGCGTTGTGGGAGTGGAAAAGCCTTCCATACCGCGTTCCACTATCATTCCCCGCACATAGCCTTCTTCATCTTTTGCCCATACAACGGCTATGTCGGCAAAAGGTGCATTAGAAATCCACATTTTGGCTCCGTTAAGTATCACATGGTCGCCTGCATCCTTGATGTTACTAAGCATGCCGCCAGGGTCGCTGCCATGGTTGGGCTCGGTTAAGCCAAAGCAACCCAGCCACTCGCCGGAAGCTAATTTGGGCAGGTATTTATTGCGTTGTTCTTCGCTGCCATAGGCGTAAATAGGAAACATGACTAAGCTGCCCTGCACACTGGCGGTGGAACGCACGCCACTATCGCCGCGCTCCAGCTCCTGCATCATTAAACCATAGGAAATATAATCTAAGCCACCACCACCGTATTGCTGCGGAACCGTCGGACCAAAGCAACCCAACTCGCCCAGTTCTTTTACAATGTGGCGGGGGAATTCGGCGCGCTGCGCATAATCTTCAATGATGGGTGTGATGTGTTGTTTTACGTAGCTTCTTACGCTGTCGCGAATGAGCTTTTGTTCTTCGGTGAGCAGTTCATCTACCAGGAAATAATCGGGCGATTGGAAATTGTCTTCTTTTATGGCCATGAGCAATCTTAGATTTATAAGGCGGTAATTATTGTTTTTAAACGGCAAAGCGCAAAGAAAAGAAGTTATGGAAAATAAGCTTTATAATCTTTGCGCTTTGCCATCCATATCTTCGGGCAGGTTAAGCGTAGTAAGTTTGTTTTAATAGCGTTCAAAACATTCTCAAGTAACTTTTAAACTATAATCACCTTCTACTTTCTTTTCTTGAAAAAAGAAAGTAGCAAAGAAATTCAAGAACGGATGATATGCAGCACATCCGTTCACACGCATTGATGGGACTTTAGTGGTACTGCATTGAAAGGCAGTAGTACCTTGATGGCTTCTGTTTAACAGAAAGCTTTGTATGTTAGCATTTCCTATTCGAAACATCTATTCCGAACACCTGTATTCTATTACAGCGCTTCGTTCTTCTCGGTTAAAATCTCGTGACCTAATTTGTCGCGCTTGGTTTGGAGGTAGCGGTGGTTGTGACGGTTGGGCGGCACTTCTATCGGCACAATATCTACGATTTCTAAACCATAACCCTGCAAGCCGGCGCGTTTGCGGGGATTGTTGCTCATGAGCTTTAATTTGGTGACGCCGAGGTGGCGAAGGATTTGTGCGCCGATGCCATAGTCGCGCTCATCCATACCAAAACCCAGTTGCAGGTTGGCTTCTACAGTATCCATGCCTTCTTCCTGCAGCTTGTAGGCTTTTAGTTTGTTAAGCAAGCCGATGCCTCTACCTTCCTGGTTCATATACAGTACAATGCCTTTGCCTTCTCTTTCCACCATCTCCATGGCTTTGTGCAGTTGCTCGCCACAATCGCAACGGAGGCTGCCAAGAATATCGCCGGTGAAGCAACTGGAGTGAACGCGCGTGAGCACCGGCTCATCTTTCTGCCATTCGCCCTTCATTAAGGCAAGATGTTCGGCGCCGGTCTTTTTTTCTTTAAAGGCAGCGAGCTTGAATATTCCCCATTTGGTGGGCATTTCCACGCGAACAATCTCTTCAATGAGCGAATCGTATTGCAGGCGATAGGCTATCAAATCTTTTATAGAAACTATTTTCAGATCGAACTTATCGGCAATCTTTCTCAGCTCGGGCAGGCGCGCCATTGAGCCGTCTTCGTTCATAATTTCAACCAATACCCCAACAGGTTCGAAACCGGCGAGCTTGGCTAAATCGGTTGTGGCTTCGGTGTGGCCGGCGCGGCGCAATACTCCACTGCTTTTGGCGCGGAGCGGAAAGATGTGACCGGGACGACCTAAATCGAAAGGTTTTGTATCGGTGTTGATTAAGGCCTGTACAGTGGCGGCGCGGTCATGTGTGCTGATGCCGGTGGTGCAGCCATGACCTAAGAGATCTACGCTAACGGTAAAAGGAGTTTCGTGTAGGGCGGTGTTGTTGTTTACCATGAGGGGCAGCTCTAACTCATCGGCTCTTTCTTCTACAATGGGAGCGCAGATTAAACCCCGCCCTTCCCGGCTCATGAAGTTGATGACTTCGGGCGTAACATTTCGGGCAGCGGTAATAAAATCGCCTTCGTTCTCGCGGTCTTCATCATCCACCACAATCACCAGTTTGCCCTTTTTTATATCGTCTATCGCGCTTTCTATACTATCTAACATATTCGGCTAATTCCTGCAAAGGTAAAATAGAGAGTTTGCTTCGTAGTGATTATAACAAGTTATGAGAATTATTTGACAAGAGTACAATGCGGACTGTAAAATGGCGGATGTGCAATGCCAGCTTTACCTCTAAAAAAGCGAAATAGGTTTGGGAAGGAGAAAAGGAATTGAATTTTTTACCGATACAGACTGCTTGTTCAAGATTGAAGAAGTTGAGAATTGCGCGACAAGATGTCTGAAAATTGTGTCGAAGTGTCCGCAATGCAGTTGAAATGGTTCGCAATGGCGTTGAAATACTTCGCAATGATGTTGGAATCGTTCGCAATGGCGTTGAAATGGTTCGCAATGATGTTGGAATCGTTCGCAATGCGGTTGAAATGCTTTGCAATGCGGTTGAAATGGTTTGCAATGGCTATGGAATTGTTTAAAAAAGAATTGCGCCGCCTTTGCAATTTTACAATAATAAAAGATTGGTTAAACAGAAGCTACTCTTTCACCAACCAAGGAAGGCGATGCTTACTCAACTGGGCATTTAAAGAATCAAAATAATTAACCCAGTTATGATACCTGGCTGCCCTTTGCTTATTTTCTCTTGCACACTTGGTAATATTTTCTTAACACAAAAGGAGATGCCTTTGGCGATTATTTATTTCCTTTGCGGGCTGAAAAACACCTCCCATCTCGGTCCGTATCAAATAACACTTATGATAAACAGAAGAATCCTACACATTCTTATTTTTTTTATTTCATTTTTTACCGTCTCAAATCTTTACTCGCAAGAAACCACCTCAGAAATTCAGGGTATTATTACAGATGCAAACAATGCGCCCCTAAGTGGGGCTACCATCGTTGCGATTCATCAGCCCACGGCTTCGCAGTACACAACTACTTCGCGCAAGGATGGTCACTTTAACTTGGCTAACCTTCGCGTGGGCGGACCCTACAGCATTACCATTAGCTATGTGGGATTTGAGGACAAAAAGTTTGACAGTGTAAGCTTACTCTTAGGTCAAACTTTTGTGGCCAATGCTTCGCTGTCTTCTGCCTCGCAATCGCTAACGGATGTGATTGTAACCACCGCACGACCGAACCGCGTGATCAACAGCAACCGCACCGGTGCGCAGGAAATTGTGAACCGCGCGCAGATTGAAAGATTGCCCACCATCAACCGTTCGCTACAGGACTTTACCAAACTGGAACCTACTGCCAACGGGCTGAGCTTTGGCGGACGCAGTTCTCAGTATAATAACGTTACGGTTGACGGTGCCAACTTCAATAACTCGTTTGGCTTGCAACCCACACTTGGCGGACAAACCGGCTCGCAACCCATTAGCCTCGATGCCATTGAACAAATACAGGTGAACCTTTCGCCCTACGACGTAAGGCAGGGTGGCTTTACGGGTGCGGGTATCAACACCGTGACCCGGAGCGGGACTAACCAATTCCAGGGTTCGGTTTATACCTATATTAAAAATGAAAACTACCAGGGGTATAAAGTAGGAAACATTGAAGTTCCGAAAACACCGATTGATTTTAATTTGAGAGGCGCCAGATTGGGTGGCCCAATTATTAAGAACAAACTATTCTTTTTTATAAGTGGCGAACAGGTGCGGCAGAAGTTGCCGGCGACCAGCTACATTGCTTCCGACGCCAATCACCCTATCACATCGGGCAGTGTGTCTATCGCGAATGCCGATACGCTGAATGCTTTATCTTCTTTTTTACAGAGCCAGTTTGGATATGATGCCGGTCCATACCAAGGTTACAATTTAGAAACGCAGAGCGATAAAGTGACTGCTAAGATTGACTGGAACATCAGTAAAGAACACACGCTGACGCTAAAATACAATTACCTGAAATCGTTTGCCGACCAGCCAGCCAGCACCAGCCGAAATGGATTTGCGGGTTTTATCACGGGCGGACAACCGGGCAATTTTTCGCTGCCTTTTCAGAACAGCGGTTATGTAATTAATAACAACTTCAATATTGTTATTGCGGAGCTGAACTCGCGTTTTGGTAACAAGGCGAACAATAAATTCCAGGTGGGCTATACGGCGCTGAGAGATTATCGCTCGTCTAAAGGAACGCCCTTTCCGTTTGTTGACATATTGAATAATGGTAACATTTATACCAGTTTCGGGTATGAGCCTTTTACCTACAATAATAAACTGAACAGCAATGTTTTCCAGATCTCAGATATTGCAACGCTTTATAAAGGCGGTCATGAGATAACATTGGGTACGCAGAATTATTTCAGAAAATACCTGAATGGTTTTGCGCCGGCTTATGAAGGCATTTACCAGTTTAACAGCCTGACGGATTTTTATAACAGTGTAAATTCTGACTCTCTTGCCACGCGCTATGCTGTGCAGTCTTCTGCCTTAAAAGATAGCTCCTTTCCGTACGCAGAAGCGGGTGTGAATGAGTTGAGCCTGTTTGCACAGGACAAATGGAGAATCAACAAACAATTTACGCTAACCTACGGTATCCGCTTCGACTACTCAACCTATACCGGTTCTTTTGACCAGAACCCAGCTTTTGCTGCACTCCAATTTGCTAATGGCGCAAAGTATGACGTGGGAAGAAAACCAAAAGCCGCCCTGCTGTTTTCGCCCCGCGTTGGTTTTAACTGGAACCCGCTGACCGACCAATCGCTGCAGGTTCGCGGTGGGTTAGGCATCTTTTCAGGTCCGCCACCTTTTGTGTGGATTAGTAATCAAGCCAGTAACAATGGGGTTCAGTTTAGTCAGCAGGTGCTGAACAATAGTGTTCCTTTCAGCTCAACACCAGGCGCTTACCAGACAAGTGGTGGCACCAACACTTCGTATGCGATTAACGTAACCAGCAACGACTTTAAATATCCGAACGTGCTGAAAGGTAGCTTAGCTGCCGATAAACGAGTAACCGGAAACTGGATATTTACGTTAGAAGGTTCTTATTCTAAAGATTTAAATGCGGTTTATTATTCGAACATTAATTTGAATGAAGACCCTGCCGATGCCATTGTGCTTGGCTTGCCGATTCCGAGACTGCGCTATGGCGCTGTTTCCGGAACCAGTAATAAAATCTATTCCGGTGCAGGCGGTGCTTCAGCTGCAAACCCAAATATCACGTCAGGTATCTTAATGGACAACACGAATAAAGGATATGCTTACGCAGCTACTTTCCGGGTTCAGAAAACAATTAAGGACCTGTTGCTTAGTGTGGCTTACACGCATTCGGAAGCAAAGAATACAGCCGATTTCGGAAGCACAGCAGGCGGCTTGTGGAGTGGTAGAGCTATACAGGATGATCCAAACCAACCGAACCTGGCTTATCCCAGTTGGTACCAGCCTAACCGCGTTACGGCTTTTGCTTCTTATAGAGTTTCCTATGCTAAGTATTTAGCTACCTCCTTTGGTTTGTATTTTGAAGCGGCGCCGGCAGGCGTAACTTCTTACGTGTATAACGGCGATATAAACAACGATGCTAATAATGGCAACGACCTGATCTATATCCCGAAAAGCGCCAGCGATATTGTGCTGGTGAAAACAGGTTCCGGCGGTTTAGGAACGGGAACAGGCACAGCGACAAATCCTGTTACCGATCCAAGGTCACCGGCACAGATGTGGGCGCAACTGAACAACTTCATCAGCCAGGACCGTTACCTCTCTGCGCATCGCGGAGAAGTAGCTAAAGCCAATGCGGTTGTGCTGCCTTACTTCAAGCGCTTAGATGCGAATGTAACTCAAGACTTCTCGATCAAGACTGGTGAGGACAGACATACCATCCGCCTTTCATTAGATGTACTGAACGTAGGTAATTTGCTTAGCAAACAATGGGGATTGGTGAAGACACCGGTATCTACCAACTTCCTGCGTTATGAAGGTTTGGGTGCCGATGGCAAAACGCCCAGCTTCTCCTTTACGTACCAGGATGCCGGCAACCAGATACCGATTACAAACAGCTTTTCTAACAGCACCAGCATTAATTCCCGCTGGCAAATGCAGTTGGGCATCCGCTATTTGTTCAATTAAAATACTGTATTCTCAATATAAAAAGCTGTCCCTGCATTGCGCAGGGACAGCTTTTTATATTGTATGACAATCCTGGGCTAACTACTAAAACCATTACAGAGCAAGCTTTTCATTTATCTATATTTGTGCTCTTTAAAAAAGCAACGCATGTTGAAAGTGGGCGTTTTTGGTACGGGGCATCTGGGTAAGTTTCACCTGAACAACTGGAAGGAGATAGAAGGCGCCAAAGTGGTGGGCTTTTACGACCCGGACGATGCCACCGCTGAAGCCGTAGCCCAGCAATACAATCTTACCCGGTACAGTACCCCCGAAGCCTTGTTAAGCGAGATAGATGCAGCAGACATTGTAGCGCCTACCACCTATCATTTTGAACTCTGCGAAATGGCGATACGCCGTGGCAGGCATGTATTTGTAGAGAAGCCTTTGGTGAATACCATTGCCGAAGGCAAAGAGATCGTGAAGATGGCGAGAGAAGCCGATGTGAAGGTGCAGGTAGGGCATGTGGAGCGCTTTAACCCGGCTTACGTAGCGGTGAAGGACATGAACCTGAAGCCGATGTTTATTGAAGTGCACCGGCTGGCGCAATTCAATGTCCGTGGCACCGAAGTGAGCGTGATACTCGACCTGATGATCCATGACATTGACATCATTTTAAGCCTTGTGAAAAGTGATGTCAGACATATTTCTGCCAGTGGAGTAGCGGTATTATCTGACACGCCTGACATTGCTAATGTGCGTATTGAATTCTATAATGGTTGTGTTGCCAACCTCACCAGCAGCCGCATCAGCATGAAGAAGATGCGCAAGATGCGCCTGTTTCAAAAAGATGCTTATATCGGGATTGATTTTTTAGACAAGAAAACAGAAGTCATTCGCCTGAAAGAGGAAGCCGATGAAGGCTCATTTGCATTTGATATTACAACGCCGCACGGCGTAAAAACAATTGCCGTGTGGAGCCCTGCCATACCTGCAGGCAATGCCATTAAAGATGAACTGGCTTCTTTTACGGATGCTATCCTCAATAACAAACCGGTAGCAGTAAGCGAAATGGATGGATTTGCTGCGATGGAAGTGGCGCATCAAATTCTTGAAAAAATCAGTAATACAAAAATGAACGCTTCGTAACCCCAACACTAATGCGCGCTGTTCCGCACCCCATTTCTATCAAATCGTATGCACTGTCTGATGGCATTGCTTCTTTATTGGTGTGGGTTTGCATTTGCCTGTACCGGCAGAAACTTATTCACCAGCATTTTTCGCTGGGTGAACTGATGAGTTATAACCATCATTTCTTCATCAAATGGTTTTTGTCCTTTCCCCTGTTCTGGGTGCTGTTTTTTACGGCAATGGGCGCCTATAAATATTCACTTTATACAAGATCAAGATTAACAGAGTTGACTAACACCATTGTGGAATGCCTCATTGGTTGTTCAGTGATTTTTTTTCTTATTTTTCTGAACGACGGAGCGGATGATTATCTCTATTACTATAAGGTGTTTTTTGCTTATAATATTTGCCAGATCACTGTGGTTTTTGCGGGTCGCCTGATGTTGCTTTCAATAGTGAAACAGCATTTGGCAAAAGGCTGGTTTACCATTAAAACCTTATTTATCGGCAACAGCCATAAGGCATCAGACATTTATAAAATGCTCACCGCAAAAAAGCAGGTGAGTAATATCAGTACAATCGGTTTTGTGTCTGCCGATGGTTTTAGTGGTAACGGCTTAAGCCATTACCTGCCCAAACTGGGCTCGCTTACCGATGTGGAATCTATCATAGATAAACAACACATTGAACAGGTGATTGTGGCCCTTGACAGCACCGAACTAAAAACGCAGCAGAACCTGCTGGCAAGGCTGAGCGACAAAGACATCGCCATTAAAATTGCGCCGGATAATTTCGATATTCTTGCGGGATCGGTACAAACAAAAAACGTGATGGGTGCAACATTGATTGACATCAGCACCAGCCTGATGCCGGCCTGGCAGGAAAATGTGAAGCGTGCCATTGATATCTTCTGTAGCAGCCTGGCATTGGTGCTGTTGAGTCCATTACTTCTGTATGTGATTATCAGGACCAAACTGTCATCGCCGGGAACGATATTTTACACGCAGGAACGCATTGGTTACAAAAGCAAGCCGTTCACTATTTATAAATTCCGCTCTATGTATATGAATGCGGAAGCAGGTGGCGAGCCACAGCTTTCTTCGGATGATGACAACCGCATTACTACCTGGGGCAAAGTGATGCGTAAGTGGCGCCTGGATGAATTGCCGCAGCTTTGGAATATCATTGTGGGCGATATGAGCTTGGTTGGCCCAAGACCTGAGCGCAAGTATTATATCAACCAGATTATGCAGTTCAATCCTTACTATAAATACCTGCTGAAAGTGAAGCCCGGCCTGACTTCGTGGGGTATGATACAGTTTGGATATGCTTCTACAGTAAAGGAAATGCTGGAACGAGCGCAGTATGATTTGCTTTACATCAAAAACATTTCATTGCTGGTTGATTTTCGCATCATGCTGCACACAATCCGCATTATCATGTTGGGTAAAGGCAAGTGAGATTTCGGTTGTTGGTCAATTGAAACTGTGTTTTATTTGCTGATTTCTAACAAAAATACAAACCAAAAAGTGCTGCACATTTATAAATATTATTTGCTTTTTATCCTCTTTGGGTTGGGCTGTTGCGGTGCTTTCGCGCAAAATAATTATTGGCAACAACAGTTAGATTACACCATTCATGTTTCTTTGAACGATAAAGAGAATACGCTGGATGGCGACGAGAAAATTATTTATACCAATCATTCTCCCGATACGCTGCGATATCTGTGGTTTCATCTTTGGCCAAACGCTTATAAAAACGATAAAACTGCTTTTAGCGAGCAACTGCTTCGCAACGGAAATACCGCTTTTTATTTTTCTAATGAGAAGGAGCGGGGATACATCAACCAACTGCGTTTTACGGTGAATGAAATAAACGCCACCCTATTGCAAGACAGCAACAACATTGATATCGCGAAGCTTATTTTACCACAGCCTTTGCCGCCTTCCGGCTCCATCACTATTGTTACGCCGTTTCATGTGAAGCTCCCATATAATTTCTCGCGCAGCGGATATGAGGGTGAAACTTACCAGGTTGCGCAATGGTATCCAAAACCTGCGGTATATGATGCTAAGGGTTGGCACCAGATGCCATATTTAGACCAAGGTGAATTTTATGGTGAATTTGCAAACTGGGATGTAACTATTTCGCTGCCTAAAAATTACATCGTAGCGGCTTCGGGAGATTTGCAAAACGAAGATGAGCTATCCTTTTTGAAGACGACAGGCAAACAACCCGCCGAAGAGCAAGCAAATTATAAACTCTGGAACAACGGCTTGCGCGAAGAAGCGGCGCGGCTGAAGAAACGTTTTAACGAAGTGATGCCGCCTTCTTCGACTTCCAGTAAAACCCTGCGTTACAAACTTTCCAACGCGCATGATTTTGCCTGGTTTGCCTCCAAGCTTTTTTTGGTTCAATACGATACAGTAAAGCTGGCAACTCATACAACAGACGCTTTTACCTTTTATATTCCCTGGAGCAAAACAGCTTGGCAAAACAGCCTGCGATACCTGAAGAGTTCGGTTCATTTTTATTCGGGTGAATTAGGCGAATATCCTTACAACGAAGTAAGCGCTGTGCTGGGCGATGCGGCTAAGGAAGCCGGTGGTATGGAGTATCCCACCATAACATTGTTGGAGATGAATGATAGTGGAAAAGAACTCGATGCTACCCTTGCACATGAAGTGGGTCATAACTGGTTGTATGGCATTCTCGCAACGAACGAAAGAGATGATGCGTGGATGGATGAAGGTATCAATACGTTTTATGAGCAGCGTTATATAGCGCAGCGATATGAGCCGAAAGTGAATCCTAAATTTCCTTTTTCCAAACTGCCTGACGACTATGATACGCTTTTACTGTCAACGCTCATGAAGCTGCATAAAGACCAACCGATCACCACTACTTCAGATAGCTTTACGGCAGTCAACTACAACGAAATCGTGTATAGTAAAACTGCGATGTGGCTGCAACGCATAGAAGTGCAACTCGGCACTTCTCTATTTGATAGTTGTATGCACAATTACTATCGCACATGGAGCTTCAAACATCCGCAGCCCGAAGACTTTCAGCGAAGTGTGGAAGGCACCAGCGGGAAATCATTGGCGAATAATTTTGCGCAGCTACATGCAATGGGTTCTTTCTTTCCGCAGCAGCACCGGCAGCTAAAGCCCACTTTGTTTTTTAATGAACGCGAGCCATCAAAATATAACTATCTCTCTCTTGCACCGGCTATAGGTTATAACTATTATGACAAGCTGATGATTGGCGGTTTGATTCACAATTACCAGTTCCCGCTCAACCGTTTCAACTTCCTCCTTGCACCTCTGTATGCAACGGGCAGCCACACGCTGAATGGTGCAGCCAGAGCGGGTTTCAGCACTTTTACAAAACGCAGCTGGCTCGAGATTTCTGTAAGCGCACTGAAGTATAACATCAATTCGTTCACACAATACGATAATAGCAAACTATACTTCAGCCTGAACCGGATTGTGCCTTCGGTAAAGTATCGTTTATATAACAAAGACCTGCGAAATACCCAGCGCTGGACGTTTACTGCCAAGAGTTTTTTAATCAGCGAAGAGGGCTTTGGCGATTTTGTTCCGGTAGTTGTATCGCCTGACACTTTTTATGCTGCGCAAAAAGGAACTACGCATCGTTATGTAAACGAACTGAGCGCCGTTGTAAGCAATAACCGCAAGCTATATCCTTACGAAGCCGAACTGAAAATAAACCAGGGAAAAACTTTTTTACGAGCTGGCTTCACGGGCAATTATTATTTCAATTACGCGAAACAAAACGGTGGTATACAGGCACGTTTCTTTGCAGGCAAATTCTTTTACCTGCAACAAAAAACCATTCTTTCAAAAGGCGAGAACGACCGTTATCTCTTTACACTTTCGGGACCAAAAGGCTACGAAGATTTTACCTACAGTGATTACTTCTTAGGAAGAAGTGAATTTGATGGTGGATTGAGCCAGCAAATTATGCAACGCGATGGATTTTTAAAACTGAGTACTCCCTTACTGAACGAGCCGGTTGGCAAAACGGATGATTGGTTACTTAGTATCAACTTAAGTGGTGATATACCGGATCAAATCAATCCTTTGAAATTATTACCGTTCCCGGTTCCGGTGCAGTTGTTTGTTGACATTGGTACATACAGCGATGCGTGGAAAGATGAGAATAGCAATGGAAGATTTTTATACGATGCTGGCATTAAAGTTTCAATATTGAAATCTGCTTTCAGTGTGTATCTACCCATTGTATATAGCAAAGTGTACCGCGACTATTATAAATCGTTTTACCCCGAAAAAAGATTTTCTCACACCGTATCTTTTGCTTTTGATCTGAGCCGTTTCCAGCCGAATAAAATTAACCGCAACCTGCCTTTATAAACAGGAATATGTCTTTAGAATATGCCATTGAGATTAAGCCATCACACGGGATAGATAAAGGAAAATGGAATGCCTGTTTGCAAGCATCAGACAACAATATCATCTATGCGCAGTATGATTATTTAAAACTGATGACAGATAACTGGGCAGGTATTATCGTGAATGATTATGAAGCCGTCATGCCTTTGCCGTTTCGCAGCAAGATGGGTATTCGTTATTGTTACAATGTTCCGTTTATTCAGCAACTGGGCTTGTTTGGAAAGTATGACAAAGAATTACTGACAGCCGTAATTAATAAAGCAACAAGTTATATCCGTTATGGTGATTTGTTTTTGAATGGCGGGAATGAAGTTTTGAAATCAATAGCTGCACAAGCAAAAGCGAATTATGTATTGCCATTATCTTCTTCTTACCAAAATATTTTCAATGGATACAGCCGGCATTTGCAAACCAAATTAAAAGGAACAAGAAACAAAGGGCTTTTGTTTTTTATCAGTGATTACAATGCCAACTCTATTGACATTTTTCAACAACTCTATGCGAACCGGTTGCCGCAAATCAGGAAAGAAGATTATGAACGGCTGAATTCGCTTGCAGAGCATTTATTTCAAAAAGAACAGTGCTTTACGGCTACTGTTTGCAGCAGCGAAATGAAAGTTGTTGCTACTGCGTTGTTCTTCACCGATGATCGTCGTATTTATAATATTCTTCCTTCCACCACACCGGAAGGCAGGAAGCTGAATGCCATGCATTACCTGTTGGATAATGTAATTCAGAAATACGCTGAAACACAGTTTAGCCTTGACTTTGAAGGCTCTGATGTGGAAGGTATACGCGCTTTTTATCAATCGTTTGGCGCCGTTAATCAGCCCTATTATCATTACCATTATAACCGGTTGCCTTTTCTTTTACGTTTATTAAAAAAATAATCGCTGCTCTATAATTTTTTCTGCAAGAAGCAGATCAAGCGGTCTTGTAATTTTAATATTCTCATACTCTCCGTCTATCAAAAATACTTCTTTGCCAAAGGCTTCCATTACGGTGGCTTCATCTGTAAAGGCACTACTATAAGGTTGTTGAAAAGCGGCTTTTAAATGGGAAGATAAAAACGTCTGTGGTGTTTGTACCAGTCTGATGTGCCGACGGTCAATCACACTGTGCGAACCATTTTTGTCTATGCGCAGGCTATCAGTGGCGGCCACTACCGGGATGGCGCTTCCTTTGGTGAGCGTTTGCTTATAGCAACGCTGAATAAGATTGATAGATGTAAGACAACGAACACCATCCTGAACAAAAACAACTGTCCCTTCCGGCACTTCTTCTAATCCATTCTTTACAGAATGAAAACGGGTTTCACCACCAGCGACAACAAGTGTATTTCCTTCCAGCGAAAAGTTTTTGATAATTTCAGTTTGAAGATGAGCCTGGGGAACCACCAATATTATATGAACATCAGCAAAAGCGAGCCGGAACGCTTGCACCGTATGCCAAAGAACCGGCTTGCCCTGCAGCAATAAAAATTGTTTGGGCGTTGTATGTCCCATGCGCAAGCCAACACCACCGGCAACAATCACCGCATATTTCTTCATGCCGTAAAGAAAATGTTTTTATAATTCTCATCATACTTTATACAGTCGCATTTAACCCTCTGCGCATTTTTGGAATACTATTTTCAGATGTGGTTATCTAACTACGAATTATGAATCAAAAACAATTGGGTAAATCTGATTTATATGTATCTCCTCTCTGTTTTGGAGGCAATGTATTTGGCTGGACGATAGATGAAGCAACTTCATTTGAATTGCTGGATGCCTTTACAGGTGCGGGTTGCAACTTCATTGACACAGCCGATGTCTATAGCCGCTGGAAACCTGGTAACAAAGGGGGAGAAAGCGAAGCCATTATTGGTAATTGGCTGAAAAAGCGTGGTAATCGCAATAATATAATCATCGCTACGAAAGTAGGCAGCGATATGGGCGAGGGTGATGGAAAAACATTGCGGAAAGAATATATTATAAAAGCAGTGGAACGGTCACTGCAACGTTTGCAGAGCGATTACATTGACCTCTACCAAACGCATTATGATGATGAAAGTCTGCCGGTAGATGAGGCATTAGAAGCTTATGATGAATTAATAAAAGAAGGCAAGGTAAGATGGATCGGCACTTCGAACATGAGTGGAGAAAGAGTGAAGCAATCACTGGAAGTCAGCGAACAAAAAGAGTATCCATCTTATCAGACTTTGCAGCCCGAATATAATCTGTATGCGCGCCAAACATTTGAGAAAGAATATCAAGCTATTTGTTTTGAAAATAGCATCAGTGTTATCCCTTATTATTCGCTGGCAAGCGGTTTTCTAACCGGTAAGTATCGCAGTGAAGCTGACCTGAACAAAAGCCAGCGAGGCGGCGGTATTAGGAAATATTTAAACGACAGAGGCTATGAAATTTTGACCGCTTTAGATGAAGTGTCTGAACGCTACAACACAATGCCTGCAACGGTTGCATTAGCCTGGTTGATAGCACAGCCAACAGTGGCTGCCCCAATTGCCAGCGCTACCAGCAAAGAACAATTAACATCGCTGACAGATGCGGTAGAGCTGACCTTGGATAAAGATGTTTTGGAAAGGTTGAACGAAGCAAGCGGTTATTAGTAGTGAGTAGTGAAATTTATTGCGTAAGTTACAACGTATGAGCTGTATTTGCTCATAGCTCAAGACTCACAGCTTATAACTCACTACATCACGCGTTGTGTTCCCTTAGCCATGTTTCTATCTTGCTAAACACTTCTTCATCGCTCATGTCAACCGGTTGAAAAGAAGTGCCGGTTACTTTTTCGTATAGCTCAATGTATCGTTGGCTGATGGTTTGTATCCATTCGTCGGACATGTGGGGAACGGTTTGCCCTTCTTTTCCCATAAAGTTATTTTCGATGAGCCATTCGCGTACAAACTCTTTACTCAATTGCTTTTGCCGTTCGCCCCGCGCCTGGCGTTCTTCAAAGCCATCCGCATAGAAATAGCGCGATGAATCGGGCGTATGAATTTCATCCATCAAATAAATGTCATTGCCTCGTTTGCCAAATTCGTATTTGGTATCTACCAGTATCAACCCTTGTTTTGCGGCAATGGCTTTGCCTCGTGCAAACAGTTGTAAAGTATACGTTTCCATTATATCCCATTCTGCTGCGGTTGCCAGGTCCTGCGCAATAATTTCTTCCTTCGATATGTCTTCATCATGCCCCGCATCCGCTTTGGTAGAAGGCGTGATAATCGGTGATGGAAAAGGATCGTTTTCCTTCATACCATCTGGCATAACTGCACCGCAAAGCGTTCGCTTTCCGCTGTTATAGGTGCGCCACGCATGACCCGTTAGGTTACCACGCACCACCATTTCTATCTTGAAAGGAACGCATTTTTTTCCTACTGCAGCTGTTGGTGCAGGCGTTGCCAGCAGCCAGTTGGGGCAGATGTCTTTTGTTTTCTCCAGCATAAAAGCGGCCACGCCGTTCAGCACTTGTCCTTTGTAAGGAATCGGTTTTGGCAGGATGACATCGAAGGCAGAGATACGGTTGCTGGCAATCATCACAAGGGTTTCGTTGCCGATTGTGTAAACGTCTCTTACCTTGCCTTTATAGAAAGCGGTCTGGTGGGGAAACTGGTGTGGTATCATGCAACAAAAATAGAGGAACAATGTTTTGCTTGTATGCTCGTCCTCATCTTTACTACACATTCAATGCAACACCCGGCTTACTCAAAAATGAGATGACTATTTTTCGTGTATATTCTTTTTATGCTATCGAGGCGTCTTTCTTCATTTATTTGATGCAACATTAATTGCCCGGGATATAGATGCTGGAAGAGTCGGGATTAAAATATTTTAATACCAGAAAATTAGTGTCTCTTTTTTTCGGTTTATTTATAAGAACTGCTTTTCTTTACTATACTAAACAACGCTCTTATATGAGAATCCTTCTTGCTTGTTTTCTTTTCTTTTGCTGTGCCATTCATGCCAATGCTCAAAATGCTACCATTATTTCCGGTACTATAAAAAGCAACACCACAAGCGAGCCTGTTGCCGCTGCTTCTGTTTTGGTAAAAGGCAACAACGCCAGCGGCACTTACACAGATGACAGGGGCAATTTTAAATTGTCTGTCAGGCAATCTTTTCCGCTTACGCTTGTGATTTCTTCGGTAGGTTATGCCACCAAAGAAATAACGGTAGACAATTCCGGCGCATCCCTCAGTATTTTGCTGGAGCCTGCTTTTGTTTTAGGACAGGAAGTAGTAGTGTCTGCCAGCCGCACGCCGGAGCGGATTCTGGAGTCGCCGGTTACCATTGAAAGAATAAGCACAGCAGCCATTACAGCTGCACCGGCTTCTTCTTACTATGACATCGTTGGCAACTTAAAAGGCGTTGATCTTGTCTCTTCTGGTTTGTTATATAAAACACCCAGCACACGCGGCTTTAATATAAGCGGCAATACGCGTTTGAACCAGTTGGTAGATGGTATGGATAACCAGGCACCGGGGCTCAATTTCCCTGTGGGCGCCATTGTGGGACCTACCGAATTAGATGTGGAAAGCATGGAATTGCTGGGCGGCGCTTCTTCTGCGCTGTATGGTCCCGGCGGCATGAACGGAACGTTATTAATTAACAGTAAAAATCCGTTTAAATACCAGGGCTTGAGCGTTCAGGTAAAAGGTGGAGTAAACCATATTAATGATTACGCGCGTGATGCTTCGCCTTATTTTGATGCCTCTTTGCGGTGGGGTAAAAAGCTAAGCGACAAGTTTGCTTTTAAAATAAATGCTGAGATTGTACAAGCGAAGGATTGGGTGGCAAGAGATACTTCGGATTATCTGCGCTCTTCTTCCTCTGCCGGATTTGTAAAGCCAGGTCAAACCCGCACTTCGGACGCCAACTACGATGGCGTGAATGTATATGGCGATGAAACAAAAGCGGATTTTCGTTCTATCTTAAACGGTGTTGTAGCTGGCAATTCAAGTTTAGCGCCTATTCTGCAACCCTTCCTTAATAATCCGGATTTTGATTCTGTCTCACGCACGGGATATAAAGAGAAAGATGTAATAGACCCAACGACCTATAATTTAAAGCTGGGTGCGGGATTATACTACATGATCACACCGGCTACCGAATTGTCTTTTATCGTGAATCATGGCAATGGCAATACGGTTTATACAGGCAGCGACAGGTACTCTTTAAAAAAGTTATCTATCGAACAATATAAGCTGGAAGCAAAGAGCAAAAACTGGTTTTTAAGAGCCTATACAACGCAGGAGAATGCCGGTGAATCTTACAATGCTACTGTTACCATGCAGTTGTTAAACGAAGCCTGGGCGCCATCAGCTACCGTTTGGTACCCACGCTTCACCGGTGCTTTTGTGCAGGGCGCAGCTACTATTTGGCAAACAGCTTATGCACAAGCTTTACAAGCAGGTCAAACGCAGGAACAGGCCGGAGCTGCCGCCACAGCAGCCACACAAGCCAACGGAAATGCTTTATTAGCGGGAGCTCGTGCTTATGCAGACAGTGCCAGACCTGCTCCGGGTTCAGCCGCCTTCAATTCTTATTATGATGCTGTGAGATTGAAACCGATACCTTTTGGAGGAAAATTTGTTGACCATACAGCACTTTATGTAGGAGAAGGTCAATGGAATCTTACGGATTTATTAAAACTAAAAACAGAAGATAACCGAACAGATATCCTTGTAGGTGGCGATTACAAACGTTATGTATTGAATTCAGAGGGAACATTGTTTGCAGACACTGCGGGTAAAATTCCAATCAATGAATATGGTGTTTATCTTCAGGCATCTCAGAAATTTTTTAATGTACTGAGGTTGACGGCATCGGGTAGATACGATAAAAACGAAAATTTTAAAGGACGGTTTACGCCACGTATATCAGCAGTTGTTACGGTAGCAAAAAATAATAACATCCGTTTATCTTACCAGACGGCTTATCGCTTTCCTACTACCCAGCAACAATGGATCAATCTTACCGTTGGCGGTAATACGAAGTTGATAGGCGGTCTGCCAGAGCTAAGAGATTTTTATGGATTCAACACCAATCCGGCTTACTCGCTGGCAAGCTTCCAGGCTTTTGTTGGTGGAGGTGCTAATAACCCTGCTTTACTTCAGCAACAACAATTTGGAGAGTACAAACCTGAATCGTGTGAGTCTTATGAAATAGGTTATAAGGGATTAATCAGTAATAAGCTTTTGATTGACGCTTATGCCTATACATCCTCTTACAAAGATTTTATCGGTCGCATCATTGTTGTTCAGGGTGCTCCTCCAAGTGGTTTGGCGACACCAAGAATTTTTTCCGTATCTGTGAACAGCACGTCAAAAGTAAAAACAGATGGCTGGGGTTTATCATTGCAATATTTATTGCCCAACAACTTTACCGTGGGCGGCAACGTATATTCCGATGAAATCCGCGATGTATCCACCAATTTCATCTCTGGTTTCAATGCCCCAAAATACAGAACCAATATTTCCTTTGGCAATACAGGTATCTTCTTAAAAAAACAACTTGGTTTCAACCTCGTTTACAAATGGCAGGATAAAGTACACTATGAAAGCGATTTCGGTATCGGTGACATTCGTGCTTTCAGCACGCTCGATGGGCAAATCAGTTACAACCTGCCTAAGAACAAAGCGATTTTTAAACTGGGCGGCACCAACCTGCTGAACCATTATTATGTAAATGGTTTTGGTAATCCTTCTATCGGTGCATTGTACTATGTAAGCTTAACAGTGAATGTGTTGTAAACACAACCACAATTCTTGTTTATAAACAGAAAGGCTCTTCGTTTTGAAGAGCCTTTCTGTTTATAAAATTTTTGTTGAGCAGACAAATGATACTAAAGCAAAACACCATTCAGTGTTACATTGTACATCGGTCATCTAACAACTTGTCTCGATATTTGGGGATTGTGCTTAAGACTTACTGAGTATCCACTTTTGCCTCAATGGCAGATTGCACATTCACCGGCAGCCGCGACAGCAAATCCAATCCCGTAGCGGCTTCTATTGCATCTATTGTAGTTCTATACACTTTCCAGTCATTCGTACCAATATTGTTATCATTAGCCATTTGCACGGCTATTACACGGGTAGAAGAAGTAACACGTGTTGTGTCATTGTTGCCGTTGGCTAATATTACCACCACTTTCCATATCATCGAGGGTACAGTCACATTACCGTTGTCAATGGTTTTTACATATCCATTCGCGCCCGTGCCGCCCTCGCCATAGCTGCCCATGATGATGTATTCTTCATTGCCCGACGATAACAAACCTCTGGTATAATTTTCAAAATCATTCCACGCGCCCTGGTTCAGTTTCGGTGCCTGCGGAATAATATTCGTCATGTAAAATGTGCTTTGATTATTACTAGCGGAGGCTGTTCTATCACCGGAAGGGCAGGAATGCCCGCGGTCGAAACCTGTGTTGCTATAGCTTGCCGAAGTAATAGCAACCCACGAAAAAGGAAGCGTTGGGTCGGGTTCAAAATCATCGCCGCGCGAAATGCTGCCAAGGTCGGCATTATACAAATGCCAGCTTACCCAATTAGCCGTAGCGCGGCTGCGGTTGTACGACAAATCATAAGCGCTTTTTACCATCAGGTAATTATTGTCGTCGGCCAGTGTCGCACCCGATGGATTGCCAAGTAAAATGTTGTCGTTATCGTAGATTTTTACAGAGGAAGAAGTATCTACCGGTTGTGTGGGAGTGGTGGTCGTATCAACCGGCGGCTGCACTTCTGATGAGCCGGAATCTTTACTGCACGACGTGTAAAGGAGAACAGAAGAAAGAAGAACTATGGAACTAAATCTGCAACTCATGAACCTGCTGTTTTGGTGGCTGCAATAATACTCTTTCCTGCTTGATTAAGGACACGAAGAATCTTATCTTAGAATGAATTGACCGGTAGAAAATTATTCACTGCCTGCCGCTATAAATTCCATTCATCCAACTGATTTAAAAAATTAACCGCATTTTTTAGATGATTCTTCTTTGTTTCGATAGGCATTTTATCCCACATTCTTAGCAAAAAAGAAAGCCGTGGATTGCTTTCAAAAAAATGTCTTTGCTTATCCATAAAATGCCAGAATAAACCATCCCATGTCCCTTGCCAGGAGCCCTTCTTATAATCGCCCATCTTCATCAGGTAGTTGCTGCCGCTGATGTAGGGTTTCGTCATCATCAAACCACCATCGGCAAACTGTGTAACGCCATAGGTGTTCGGAACCATAACCCAATCGTAGCTGTCGATGTATAGCTCCATAAACCATTTATACACTTCATCAGGGTGGAACTCGCACAACAGCAGGAAGTTGCCCATCACCATCAATCGCTCAATGTGGTGCGTATAGCCGCATTGCAATAGTTTTTTAATTACGTTATCTACTGGTTCAATACCCGTTTCACCAGTCCAGAATTGTGAAGGAATTTTTCGGCTGAAGCCCCAAAAGTTTTGTGTCCGTTGTCTTCTGCCTTCCCGGTGATATACCAGGCGGATGTATTCGCGCCAACCTATTAACTGCCTTATAAAACCTTCTACGGCTGCAATATGAACTTTGTAATCGGCCGCAGCTTCCAGCGTTTTTTTTATCACCGTGCCGGGCGTAAACAAACCAATGTTTAGCAGGGGCGAAAGCTGGCTATGAAACAGAATGTTTTCATTCTTTACAATGGCATCTTCATATACACCAAAATGCGAGAAGCGGTTCGACAAGAAATTATCCAGCCACTGTTCGGCTTCTTCAAAGGTAGTGGCATAAACGGCCGGCTGATGTTGCATCGTAGCATTGCTATCTCCATAGTTGTTACTAAAGAATTTTTCAACATACTGCTTTGCTTCTTTCACCCATTCACTTTCTTCTGGAAAATGATATTGTGGCAGCACGCCATTCTTCGGAAACCGTTTGCGGTTGGCTTCGTCCCAGCTCCATTTGCCACCTTCCGGTTTGCCATCTGGCGTCAACAGTAGCTTGCGCAGTTTTCTTTGCTGAATGTAGAAATCTATTTGATGATAGCCCTTACGGGTAAAATATTCATCCCATTGTTCCGGTTCGTTCAGAAACATGGGCGATGTGTATTCATGAAGTGTGATGCCCGAAGCGCTGCAAGCAATGTAGAGCCTACGCTTCAGCCAATCGTCAGCCACTTCTGCAATATGAATTTGCTCGCAGTTTTGTCGTTGCAACCAGGCAATTGTTTTCCTTATATCCGCCCGTTCTTCATTCGCTTCAATGTAGGTAACGTGGAAGTTTTGCTTCAATAAGAAAGCCTCATATGCTTTCATGGAAGCCCGATGAAGCACGAGTTTTTGCTTGTGAAAATTCAGTTCTTTAAAAAATAGCCATTCTTCAATCAGCACTACTTCCCCGCTTTTTTGAAAAGCCGGATGCTGCTGAAACAACTGGTGTGGAAGGACAATAATTACCGACTGCATGAAAAAATATAAATAACGAGTAAATACAAAGCGAAGGCATAAAAATAAGCGCTAAAAAAGTGGAAAGGTGGTGAATATTCCCTCTTAAATATTCAGTCTTAAATCGCCTCCGGTTACCGATATTCGCAAAGTGAAGCCTTGAATTATGGAGCTATCTTTTGACAATACTAAAGTTGCGTTTGCCTACAAAAATGATAAGGAGCTCAAGGGCGGACGTTTCCTTTTCAGTACCATGAACTATCCGATGTTTTCTGCCGTTGGCGTGCGGCTAACGCCGTTTTTGATGAAGACGGGTCTGCCCATTCATGGCATCATCCGCAGCACCATTTTTAAGCAGTTTGTAGGTGGCGAAACGCTGGAACAAACGGCGGAAGTAGCTAAAAAGCTGGATGATTACCACGTAAAAGTAATACTGGATTATGGTGTGGAAGGAAAAGAAGGCGAAGCTAATTTTGAAGCTGCAACCGAACAGTTCATTAGCGTTATCAACTACGCAGCTTCGCAAAAAAATATTCCTTTCATCAGTGTTAAAGTAACTGGCTTTGCCCGCTTTGGATTGCTGGAAATATTAAACGAAGCGCCGCGGCTGCGCAGTGGTGTGCATGACCATGAAGTGGAAGGCGAAGAATGGGCAAGAGTGAAAGCGCGCATGAGACGCATTTGCGAAGCTGCTGCTGATAAAGGCATTAGTGTGCTGGTAGATGCCGAAGAAAGCTGGATACAAGACCCGGTGGATCGCCTGACGATTGAAATGATGGAAGCTTTTAATAAAGAAAAGGCGGTAGTGTATAACACCATTCAATTGTATCGCCATGACCGGCTGGCGTTTATGAAGTTGTCGCATCGCATAGCAAAGGATAAAGGTTTCATATTGGGTGTGAAACTGGTGCGCGGTGCCTACATGGAAAAAGAGAGGAACCGCGCCTCGCAGAAAAGGTATCCGTCTCCTATACAGCCTGATAAATCTTTTGCCGACGGTGATTACAATGCAGCGGTTTCGTATTGCATTGAGAACATTGATACAATCGCTTCGGTGATCGCCACTCATAATGAATATAGCAACCGCTACGCGGCGGAATTGATGGATAGCAAAGGTATTCCACATGCTCATCCGCATGTGCACTTTTCGCAGTTGTATGGCATGAGCGATAATATCACGTTTAACTTGGCAAAGGCCGGCTATTCGGTAAGCAAGTATGTGCCGTTTGGTCCCATCCGGGATGTGATTCCTTATCTCATGCGGCGAGCGCAGGAGAACAGCAGTATGAACGGGCAAACAAGCCGTGAGTTAACTTTGATTAATAAAGAATTGAAGCGGAGAAAGGAAGCGCCGAGCTCCTAAAGGAAGAAAGAGTAATAGCACTTCTCTTCAAAAACACTTCAAGCTATAAACGATTTAAAATTCTCCTTCAGGAGTTTGGGACATGCAACAATACCATCAGTTACTTCAGTACATTTTAGACAATGGCGCTACAAAAAACGACCGCACCGGAACAGGTACCATCAGTTGTTTTGGTTACCAGATGCGCTTCGATTTATCGAAAGGTTTTCCGTTGGTAACAACTAAAAAACTGCACCTGAAAAGTATTGTTTATGAACTACTTTGGTTTTTGCAAGGCGATACGAATATTAAGTATTTAACCGACCACAATGTGAGCATCTGGAACGAATGGGCAGATGATAACGGCGACCTGGGACCAGTATATGGAAAACAATGGCGAAGCTGGCAAGGTGCTGACGGAACTACCATAGATCAGATCAGTGAAGCCATTAAGTTAATTAAAAACTCGCCGGATAGTCGCCGTATTATTGTAAGCGCCTGGAATGTGGCGGAACTTCCGCAAATGGCGCTAATGCCTTGCCATGCATTATTCCAGTTTTACGTGGCGGATGGAAAGCTCAGTTGCCAGTTATATCAGCGCAGCGCGGATGTGTTTCTGGGTGTGCCTTTCAACATAGCTTCTTATGCTTTGCTGACGATGATGATGGCGCAGGTGTGCGACCTGCAATGCGGCGACTTTGTTCATACATTTGGAGATGTGCATTTGTACAGCAATCATATTGAGCAGGCCAAACTGCAACTAACGCGGACGCCTTATCCGCTGCCAACGATGAGAATCAATCCTTCTGTAAAAGATATTTTTGGTTTTCAGTTTGAAGATTTCGAACTGCAGAATTACCAGTTTCATCCACATATTAAAGCGCCGGTGGCAGTGTGATATTATGTATGATGTTAGATGAATGATGTACGATGTTGTCATCATTTAATATTGCAAGTCTTACTTCTAACATCGTATCTCAAACATTGTGCATCATGATAATTTCCCTTGTAGTTGCAGCCGCCGAAAACAATGCCATTGGTAAAGCCAATGCGATGCTCTGGCACTTGCCGAACGATTTGAAATACTTTAAGAACATTACCTGGGGATTGCCGGTATTAATGGGCAGAAAGACGTTTGAATCGTTTGGGGGCGGCAAGCCGTTACTTGGCAGAGCGAATATAATTTTAACGCGGAATAAAAAATATCATTCCAAAGGAGTTGTGGTGGTTGATAATTTGGAGGATGCTTTTTTCTTTGTAAACGAAAATGACTTTAATGAACTAATGGTGATTGGAGGCGGAGAAATTTATAGCCTGATGCTGCCGCGAGCGAACCGAATTTATATAACCCGCGTGCATCACACCTTTACCGATGCAGATGCTTTTTTTCCTTCGATAGATGAGAAGCAGTGGAAGCGAAAAAACGTGCATGATTTTGGCGTTGATGATAAACATGCCTATGCTTATAGTTTTGAAGTATGGGAAAGGAAATAAGAAACCTGTAGAGAGTAAACAAACCCGCAGGACTAAACACGCATTCACCATTCACAACTATCCACTAACATTGCGCTTATGTACAGTAAGCTGCAGCTCGCTTTTAAATACATCCGTTACTGGCTCACGGCTTCCAATGGCAAAGGACATGGCATTCATTCACCTTTCGTCTATGATTTTGTAAAAAAGGTACTGAACGATGACCGCAACTTTTATTGCTACGAAAGCATCGAATATTTACGGAAGGAGTTAAAGCGAAATGGCGAAGTGCTTAGCGTGGAAGACTTTGGTGCAGGCTCTCATACAAAGTTGTTTAAACAACGCAGTGTGTCTTCCATTGCCGCTTCTGCTTTAAAGCCCAAAAAATGGAGCCAGCTTCTGTTCCGCATGGTTAATTTTTACCAGCCTTCAATCGTTCTTGAACTCGGCACTTCGCTGGGCATCACTACTACTTACCTGGCTTGTGCGAAGAGCAATGCGAAGGTGATAACGATGGAAGGCGCGCCATCTATCGCAGGTATTGCAAAGCAAAATTTCGAACGACTACAATTGCAAAATATTGAACTTATTACCGGCAATTTTGATGATACCTTGCCCGGTGTTTTATCCAAGCTGCAAAGCTTTGACTTTGCTTTTGTGGACGGTAATCATCGCAAAGCGCCAACGCTGCAATATTGCAAACAGTTGCTTTCGCTTGCACACGAACAATCCATTCTTGTGTTTGATGATATTCACTGGAGTGCCGAGATGGAAGAAGCGTGGAAAGCGATCAAAGAAGAGCCAACTGTTACCTTAACAATTGACCTGTTCTTTATTGGATTGGTTTTTTTCAGGAAAGAGAACAAAGCAAAACAGCATTTTGTGATCCGGTTTTGAAGCACGATCAACTCATTTATTTCTGAAATATTCTTCCTGCTCTCTATACAATTGCACGGCAAATCTTCCTTCGGGCATAATGACATCATCAAAGCTTAATGTTGTATCAATAGCTATGTCTCTCTTTACTATACAGCCTTCAGCAAAGCCAAGCGGCAAAAGGTTTTCAGCCATTCTTACATCCGCATTTTCGCATTCGCCATACGTCAAGTAGCCGCCAATGCCATCAATAGTTTCGCCCTTTTTTAAATCGCGCTTTGTGGTAGCCACCACTTCTACATATGGCTTTCCTAACGGCGTTAAAGCGGCGTCGCCCAACAACACGGCGCGGGCAATAGTATTGGCAGCTAAGAGATGGCACAGATGATAAGGTTCATAAAAAAGGTACAGCGGTCCGTCGCCTAACTTATACAATTTTAAAAACCATTGCTGCACGGGGTCGTCAGTTGTTGCCAGCACAAACACACCGGGTGCAGGCTCGTTGATGCCTACTACATAATCAACAATGCCATTTCCTTTTACTACTTCTTCCAAGGGAAACATATTGACCACTTCTTTAATGGTGGTATTGGGTGGCGCAACCGGACCAAACATGCCGCGTTTGGCAACCCGCATTGCCGTACCATTGGCTACGATGGCTTGCTCATAACTCATTTTACTGCCATCGGCAAACGAAGCAACCATGTCTGGTTTTTGATTCCATTGTTTGGCAAAGCTTTCCTGCGTTGTTGGATTGCGAAACCGATCCTGCAAACCTTTAATATTGCCGCATAAAACAGGCTTCAAACCCATGCCTTTTACCATGCGATATACATTCATAATAACAACGGGCTGGTCGCCGTCTGTGTTGGTATAAATAACACCCATCTTATCGGCATATACTTTTAAGATCGGTCCGACGGTGCAGTCTAATTCTGCATTCATGAGGATGATGTGCTTCCTGTTTTGAATAGCACGAAAAATGATCTTCGCGCCAAACTCAATGGCGCCAGTCACTTCAACAATGGCTTCGATGCGGTGTGCATCGGTGAGCAGTGTGGCGTCATCAGTAATGCTGAACTTATCTTGAGCAATGTTCTCATCCAATTGTGCGGCTGTTGTTGGTATTTCTACTTCGTTAACACCTGCGTCGGCATAAGCATTTTTTGCTTTTTCGATGTGCCTGTTATAAACTGCAACAGCTTTGATTCCGGGCTTGTACATACAGATTTGCCGGATGATAGCCGCGCCCATAAAACCTGCACCAATAATGCCGACGCGGATAGGATTGTTTTCATCGGCTCGTTGCTGAAGAAGTGTGTCTATGATAATCATGTATAGTATTTATTGAGTGGTAAAGACGCAAAGAAAAGAAGTCTTGGGAAGTGATGTGAATCTTTGCGTCTTGCTAGTCAGGAATTAGCACTCGCTTCTTTGCCCAATTGTTGACAAGGCGTACAAGAGTGCGATGGCGCTGATAGCGCCACAGGCTGCACTGGGCTTAATCGGAGAAGCAGACTTCTGGTCCATAATGGCTGTTCTGCTGTTTTGTATTTCTTGTATTTATAGGTTAAAGGACGACGGACTAAATAAAGGATGCAGCTTGTCTTTCTCCGACATCACAGCTGGTTCTATTGGCCAAATGATGTTGAAGAAAGGATCGTTCCATCGCATTGCTGCTTCGGCTCCAGGTGTGTAGAATTCAGACATGAAGTATAAGATTCTGGTCTCGTCTTCCAGCGTTAGAAACCCGTGTGCGAAACCTTCGGGAATGTAGAGCATCGTGTTGCTGTCGCAGCTTAGCTCGGTTGAAATCCATTGATATAAAGTGGGAGAGTGGGGACGCATGTCAATGATAACATCATATAGCCTTCCGCTGATGCATTGAATGAGTTTGGCTTCTTTATGCGGCGCGCGTTGCATGTGCATGCCACGTAATGTTCCTCTTGTTTTATTATAACTGATGTTGGTCTGCGCAATGGTAAAGTCAATATGATTGGCTGCAAATTCATTGCGGCAATAGGTTCTTCCGAAGTAGCCGCGTTCGTCTTCTTTGGTTTCGATTGTGATGAGGTAAACGCCTTTGAGTTTCGTTTTGGTGAAGATCATAAGATATAATCAGGATGCTTTTATAAAAGACAAACGCCGACTGGATTTCAAGCCCTGTCAGCGTTTGGCAAAAAAATTATAACACGATTGCCAGCTCTACTTTCGTATCCTGCACTTTATATCTTCCTGTCCATTCCAGTTTTTCGTCCAGTTTGCCGCTCTGCTGGAATGCAGTTAACGCCTTTAACCGAATCAAATTCGAAGCTCTGAAATCAGCATCTTTAAAGCTCATCTCAGCAAGACTTTCCTGCAATTCTTTCACCGTTTGAGCTAAGGTAATCTGCGGCTGATGGCTAGGAGCCAAGGAGGCAAACAAGCTGAAGTTGATAAGATAAGAACGTTTGTCCGGCGCGGCTGCTGTGTTGATGGTGACTTCGGTGCCCGGTATTACCTCAGCAACGGTGCTGGCCAAGTCTTTTATCTGGTAGTTCCAGGTATGCGTGCCAGTGTTAACGGCAACGAAATGACCTCCGTTATCAGCAGTTCTGTTAATGGCCCATTCCATGGCTCGTGCCATATCTTTTACATGAATCAACGGTCGCCAAGGAGTGCCATCGCTTAAAATATTTATTTTGCCAGACACGACTGCGCTCGCTACAAAATCATTCAGCACGAGATCGAGGCGAAGGCGTGGGCTCATGCCGCAAGCTGTAGCAAAACGTAAACAAGTAACAGTGAAATTTTCATCTGCTAAAGTTTGTAATTCTCTTTCAGTAAACACTTTGGAACGTGCATAAGCAGTGAGCGGGTTCACCTCTGACTGCTCGGTTTTAGGTGCATCGCCGGCAGCGCCGTAGATGCTGCAACTGGACGCAAAGACGAAGGTTTTTGCGCCTGCTGCCTTTGCCATTTTTGCTACGCGGATGCTTGATTCAAAATTGATGTCAATGGTTACTTCTTCAAACTGCTTACCCATGGGATCGTTGGAGATGGCGGCAAGATGAATCACTGCATCAACCCCTTCTGCTACATCCTGCGGCAAGCGACGTATATCGCCAAAATACTGCTTGTTCAGCAAGCTTTCCGGCAGTGTGGAAGCATGTGTGAGGTTAGCAGCAAAATAGCCGGTATCATAACCAATAAGATTTGCGTCGGGATACAGACTGCGCAAATGGGCCGTTACGATTGGTCCGATATAACCCATGTTGCCGGTGATTAAGATATTCATGTATTGAATTTAAGAAAGAGAAAATTTGATTGCTCTTTGTAAACGTAAAAAACATTGCTGCTTGCGGAGATGCTTTCTCTTTTTGTAAACAAAACAGGATAGTACATCTTTGAAACAGAAATCAGGTTGCTATCAGTTAACTTATTCGCGTCAACAGAAATTGCCACTATTCCATTTTGCCTTCATAAGCAAATTGTTTGTTCCAAACTTGCCAGGGTGCGTTTCCTTTTTGCCATAATTCCTCCAGCACATTCTTATCGCGCAGCGTATCCATCGGCTGCCAGAAACCCGTGTGGCGAAAGGCTGATAACTCGCCATCACGCGATAAATTTTCAAGAGGCTCGCGCTCCCAAATGGTGGCTTCGCTTTCAATATAATTCATCACTTCCGGTTCGAGAACAAAGAAGCCGCCGTTGATCCAGGGCATTTCGTTTTCGCTATTGGGCTTTTCCTGAAAGCTTTTTACCACGATATCTTCGGGTGCTAAATTAAACACGCCAAACCTACCTGGTTGCTGTACGGCAGCCAATGTAGCTAATGTGCCACTTTTTTGATGAAACTCAATTGAGGCTGTAATGTCAATATCGCTTACCCCATCGCCGTACGTCATGCAAAATGTTTCGTTGCCGATGTATTCCCGCACACGAAGCATACGCCCGCCCGTCATGGATTGATAACCGGTGTTTACCAATGTTACTTTCCAGTTTTCCGTTTGGTTGCGGTGAATTTCCATGCTGTTCTTCCGCATATCGAATGTTACATCCGAATTATTCATACAATAGTTGGCGAAATATTCTTTGATTATGTCGCCCTTATAGCCACAGCAAATAATGAAATCGTTAATGCCGTGGGCCGAATAGATTTTCATGATATGCCAGAGTATGGGCCGTCCGCCCACTTCTACCATTGGTTTCGGTCTTACGCCACTTTCTTCGGAGATGCGGGTGCCAAACCCGCCGGCAAGAATCACTGCTTTCATAAGCGTTTTTTTGTGTGTTGAAAAATGTATGTTTTGATTAAGCTGTTCTTTGAAAATGATGCAATAACTACAGATAAAATTAACTAAAAGGTACTATTTTAAACCATCCTTATACGATGTGAACGTGCGGTATTGGAATGACGAATCTGCCGTTCCATTCTCTTATATAACTTAACTGCTTCATTACTTCTTCTTTTATATTCCACGGAAATATGACAACAAAATCTGGCTTCATTTCTTTCAGATGCGCTTCATTTACTACCGGAATATGACTGCCCGGCAACCATTTGTTCTGCTTGAAAGGATTAGCATCTACTACATAATCAATCAGGTCGCTTTTAGTGCCGCAATAGTTCAGCAACGTATTGCCTTTTGCAGCAGCACCATAGCCTGCCACTTTTTTCCCATCGCGTTTTTGCCCAGTCAGAAAATCTGTAAAATCAAGTTTAATTGCAAACGAAGCTTTCTGAAATGCATTATAATAATCCAGTGTGTTCATACCCTTGCTTATCTCTCTGTCCAATAGTGATTGGACGTTGGAAGAGACGGGTTTGGAATTATTATCTTCGTGCTTGGCAAAAATGCGCAACGAGCCGCCATGCACGGGCACTTCTTCCACATCAAACATTTCCAAGCCCTGTGCTTTAAAAATTTGCTTTACCGTATAGAAAGACAGGTAAGAAAAATGTTCGTGATAGATCGTATCGAACTGATTGTTATCCACCAACTGCATCAGATGAGGAAACTCCATCGTGATAATGCCACCTTCCTTCAATGTCATTTTCATGCCGCGAACAAAATCAACAATGTCGGGCACATGCGCGAGTACATTGTTGCCCAACAAAAGATCAGCTTTACGACCTTCAGCCGATAACTTTGCCGCAAGTGCAGTACCGAAGAACTCTGATATGTTTTCAATGCCCTTGCTGCGAGATACTTCGGCTGTGTTGCCAGTCGGTTCTATACCTAATACAGGTACGCCTCTATCTTTAAAATATTGCAGCAGGTAGCCATCGTTCGAAGCGATTTCTGTTATCTGGCTTTTTTCGTTAAAGCCAAACCTCTCAATCATCATTTCTACATAAGCTTTTGCATGTTGCAAAGCGGTAGTAGAGTAGGAGGAAAAATAAACATATTCATTGTTGAAAATGCTGTCACTTTTCTTATACTCATCTATCTGCACCAGAAAACAATTGCTACAGGTAAATACTTTCAACGGGTAATACGTTTCCGGTTCATTCAGTTCTTCTTCAGTAAGAAAAGAATTGGAAGCGGGCGAATTGATGAGGTCAATGAAAACATTAGTAAGAGGGGCTTTACAAAATCTGCAATTCATATCAGGAGTTGGTTAATAATTTTTTGAATAGGGGGAGACTGTTATCGGGCAGCCATACCATATTTTTTAGTACTTGTTTTAAATGTAATAACAAAGACATTATAACCTTGCATCGCTTTCCGTTTTGCTGAAAACAGATTTCACATCAAATAAAACGCATTGTGCACTACAAACGTTCCTTACCACATCATACGTAAACTGCCGGTGCGCCACAGCAACAATCACAGCATCATATTTTTCATCCTTTGGCCATTCGCTTATTGCTTCGATGTTGTATTCTTCTTTCACCACTTCAGGTGTTACCCACGGGTCGTGCACCGTTACATTGATATGATAATTTTCTAGTTCAGTAATAATGTCAATTACTTTCGAGTTACGCACATCCGGACAGTTTTCCTTGAATGCGATCCCAAGCACCAGTGCTTTGCTTCCTGCCAGGGCAATCCCTTTTTTCACCATTAACTTCACCACTTCGCCCGCTACGTAAGCGCCCATACCATCGTTCAGTCTTCGTCCTGCCAAAATGATTTCAGGATGGTAGCCAACTTCCATTGCTTTCTCTGCCAAATAATAAGGATCAACGCCAATACAATGTCCGCCTACAAGACCCGGTTTAAAGGGCAGAAAATTCCATTTGGTGGCTGCCGCTTCCAATACTTCTATCGTATCTAAATCCAGCAAGCTAAAGATCTTTGACAGTTCATTGATAAAGCCAATGTTGATGTCGCGCTGCGCATTCTCTATCACCTTTGCCGCTTCTGCCACTTTAATAGAAGGCGCTTTGTAAACGCCTGCCGGAATGATGCTGTGGTACAGTTCTGCTATTCTTTCAGTGAGTTCGGGCGTTGAGCCTGATACTACTTTTTTTATGCTTGTTAAGGAATGTTCCTTATCGCCGGGATTAATACGCTCCGGCGAATAACCAGCAAAAAAACCAACATTATATTTCAGCCCTGAACCCTTCTCTACTATCGGCACACATACTTCTTCCGTAACGCCCGGGTACACCGTAGATTCATAAATAACAATGTCGCCCTCTTTCAAAAAACTGCTGACAGTTTCACTGGCTTTTTTCAATGAAGACAGATCGGGGCGATGATAACGGTCTACCGGAGTGGGAACGGTAACTATAAAAATCACTGCCTCTTTTAGCGCTTCTTCAATGCTTGTAATGTATAAGCCCTTGCTGTCATCATTGCTACGCTTCAATAAAGTGATAAGCTGATTGCTTTCCACTTCGAGCGTAGCATCCATCCCTTCATTTAAACTCTGCGTGCGCCGCTGGCTGATGTCGTAACCCACCACCGCATATTGCTTTGCAAATTCTGCCGCCAGGGGCAAACCTACATAGCCCAGACCTATCACCGCCAGTTTAGGTGCCGTCATACCGTAAGCCATACTTTTTGTGATGTTGTAACCTGCAAAGAAGCTTAATTAAATTCTTCTTTTAAATTCTTTTGTTTGGATGAAAATTTGCAAGCTCTAAACACAATTCTTTACACAAAAGAATCAACACCGCTGTAAAATAAAATCAATCATCGCTCACTGCCGTTTAAAATTAGATTAATTTATGAAACCCGTGCTGCTTACCGCTTGTGGTGTGACAGAAAATCTATATCTATGGCACAAATGAGTGTTCTGGTTCACAGATAACGACACTTTTTATTTACTGATAATTTAAAATACAAAACGGGACTCACGAAATATGAATAAACTATCACTGCTAAGAAAACCAGATGTTCTGAGATTTTTAAAAACCGGTATCATTCTCTTCTTTTTATTTTGGCTGCAATCCTGCAGCTTTTCCGAGGCAAGCAGCACAAAAACTGTTATGACGGATTCGGCAATCTTGCCTTCAAAAGATTCTCTGGCGGCTACAGAAAAGCCATTACCCGTGCCGCTGCTTGATACAGTTTTATACGATTCGTTGCAGAATCATCTCGTGGCGAATCAATCAATCAACGGTTGGCCGGTGAAGGCAGATTATCCGCTGCCCGGCGCCATCTTTCCGTTTAAAAGAGTCATAGCCTACTACGGAAATTTCTACTCCAAAGGCATGGGAATTTTAGGTGCTTTGCCGGAGGATGAAATGTTGGAGAAACTGCAGGGTGAGGTTAAAAAATGGAAGGCAGCCGATACGGTAATCCCGGTTCAGCCAGCCATCCATTATATAGCTGTTACAGCGCAGCACAGCCCAGGCAAAGGCAACAAATATCGAATCCGCATGCCTTTTTCGCAGATAGACCATGCGTTGGAAGTAGCCAAAAAAATAGATGCGCTTCTTTTTCTCGATATTCAGGTAGGGCATAGCACGCTGGAGCAGGAGATACCTCAACTGGAGCCTTATTTAAAATTGCCTAACGTGCACTTAGGAATTGATCCCGAGTTTTCGATGAAAGGTGGACAAGTGCCTTCGAGTGCGATTGGAACGTTTGATGCGGCTGATGTAAATTATGCTTCTTCTTTTCTCGATTCGATGGTGAAGAAGTACAACCTCTCTCCGAAAGTTTTGGTGGTGCATCGCTTTACAAAAGGCATGCTTACCAACTACAAGAACATCACACTTCGCAATACTGTTCAGGTAGTGGTGGATATGGACGGATGGGGTTTTCCTGCAAAAAAGAAAACGAGTTATCGCATAGCTGTTAGCAGCGAGCCGGTGCAATTTGCCGGTTTTAAGTTGTTTTATAAAAATGATGTAACCGCTAAGTCGGAAATGCTAACGCCGGAAGAGGTGCTCTCCTTATCTCCGAGTCCGGTGTATATACAATACCAGTAATGCTTTTTATAAATAGCTGAAAATGGTGAAAACAGAAGACATAAAAGCTTTGGCTCTGTTGTTTGAAGGCGTTGAAGAAAAGCCGCATTTTAAGCGAACTGCTTTCACCGTAAAGAAGAAAATATTCGCTACGCTTTCTGATGAAGAAAGAACATTGAATGTGGCTCTGACGCCTGATTCCCAATTCGTCTTCTGCCCACCGGATAGCGATGTTGTTTTTCCGGTTGATAACGCCTGGGGCAAACAGGGTTGGACAACAATCAACTTAAATAAAGCAACTAAGAAACTTGTACAATCAGCTTTGAAAGACGCTTATGAGGCGAGAAAAAAGAAGAAATAAGTTGTTAGGATTTAAAATCAAAAAGGGTAGCGGTGAATTCTCCCCGTTCGCGGTCGTAAAACAGAGCGTGGAAATTGCCTTTGTAACGCAATACCTGCGGCAATAAAATGCCGTTTATTTTTCCCAGTTCCACCTCCATATTCACGTCAAAATCATACACACCGGCTTTATAACTCAGTCTATAATTACGTCCTAATACTTCCATGGTTTTCGGGTCAAACCAAGTGGTCATTTCATCTATCACAATATCGCTGGAAGGCGCATCTGGTTTGGGTTTGATGGTAAAAACATAAGCATTAACACCCTTATATGAAATATAATCCAGATGATAATCATAGATCTTATGAGCATGGTCGTCGTAAAGGTCTAACTTGTTACCAATGAAAGGAATCCCGGGTATTCTTTCTCCAGGATTAAAGAACAGCATCTTGAGTTGCTCCTTATGTTTTTCCATGCCTGTTTTGTCTTCAGGATTGAATTCCATGTTGCCAACCACATTGGTTTCACCACAGATTGTTCCTTGGGTAAAAAACAGTGAGGCATACATCTGTGCCGTCATGTAATTATAGTTGCCTTTGCTGTCATAAAATTTTCCTGTAGTGGTTCGGTTTTCTTCCATCATGGTGCGACAGCCGTTGCTTACCTGCTGCACCGTTTTGCTGCTGTAAGAAGATTCAATACCACCTTCTTTGTTTTTCATGTTAATGCTGTTGTAGGCAGAAAAGCCAACGGTGTGCAGGGTTCGGAAAGCTTTATAGAAACTCGTATCGTGCTGGATGCGGCGAAGGATATCGGCGTAGTTGTCATTAGAGCGCACAAACACTTCAGGCAAAGTATAATATTGGTTCTCTACTTCCACTGTAGTATCCTGAGAAAAAGAAACGGAACAAGAGAAAAGGAAAACAACAACCACACCTAACCTCATTTCTGGAATGACATTTTATAATCCGTTTTGATCTTGCCTTTGCTGATATCGTTTAATTTCCCGAGCAGCAATTTTCTTCGCAACGGCTTCATGTAATCAATAAATAACTTGCCTTCTATGTGGTCGTATTCATGCTGAATAACGCGGCCTGTAATACCATTATACGTTTCTGTATGCGGGTTAAAATGCTCGTCAAAATATTCCAGCGTAACACTTTCCGGGCGCATTACATCCTCGCGTATTTTAGGTATGCTCAGGCACCCCTCATTATAATTCCATTCCTTGCCGGATAACTCTTTTATCCTTGCATTGATGAATACTTTTTTTATACCTGGTTCGTCGGGATATTTTCCTTTGTCTTCGTCTTCCTGATTTTCGAAAATGATGGTGCTGTCAACAATAAACAAACGAATATCCTTACTGATTTGCGGGGCTGCCAAACCCACGCCGTTGCTGGCATTCATCGTTTCCCACATATCGGCAATCAATTTATCCAGCTGTGGGTAATCGGGCGTTATTTCAACGGCTGTTTTGCGCAATACAGGTGCGCCATAAGCAACAATCGGTAGAATCATTTTTAAGTTTTTGCAAACCACAAAAATAGCTTATCAATACCGATAAAGATGTAGGATAAATATTAAAATAGACTTCGGTTTTATGATATTATGAAAGCGTATTGAGATACTCCTGCAGCATAAGAGTTGCCGCAATCTGGTCAATATTTCCTTTCTTCTGCCGATCCTTTTTTTTCATACCCATATCTATCATTGCGCGCACTGCCATTTTAGATGTATAGCGCTCATCAATCGTTTGCACCGGTATGCCTGGTAGTTCTTTTGCAAGGCGATTTATAAATTGCTGAACCAAAGGCGTAGCATGGGTTGCAGTATCATTTAGGTTAGCAGGCATGCCTACAAGGATGAGCTTTACTGCTTCGCTCTTTATATAATTCTTTAAAAATGGAAATAATTCCTTCGTATCAACTGTTGTCAGTGCTGATGCGATAATTTGTAAAGGATCTGTAACGGCAATGCCGGTTCGTTTCGCTCCGTAATCAATACAAAGAATTCTCATGCCGGCGTCAAACCTACAGTGTTTGCCGGCGTGTAGGAAAAAATTAACGTTACCCGATACCGTTCCGGTTTGTAGGTTTGCAGCATGAACGAACTCCTCATCAGCCGGCGCGCGCAGGTAATGCCTCCCTCGCCCATCCGCAAGCTGGTGCCTTATGCAGAAGCTGCTAAAAAGCGGGGCATTCATGTCTATCATCTCAATATTGGTCAGCCGGATATCGAAACCCCCAAACCGATTCTGGATGCCGTTCGTCATTCTGATTTTAAGATACTGGAATATAGCCATAGTGCGGGCAATGAAAGTTACCGACGCAAGCTGGTGGAATATTACGCTCATAACAACATTCAGGTAAACATAGGCGATATATTGGTAACCACCGGTGGCTCAGAAGCTATTCTTTTTGCTTTTATGTGCTGCCTCGATGCGGGCGATGAAATTATCATTCCCGAACCTTTTTATGCCAACTATAATGGCTTTGCCGTAGAAGCTGGCGTAACCATTGTGCCCGTAACTTCTTACATTGAAAGCGGTTTCGCACTACCGCCGATAGAAGATTTTGGAAAGAAAATAACAGCCCGCACAAAGGCAATTTTAATTTGCAATCCTAATAACCCTACAGGTTATCTATACAGCCGCGAAGAATTAGAAACGCTGAAGAATATTGCTAAAAAGCACAACTTATATATTATTTCTGATGAAGCGTACCGCGAGTTTTGCTATGATGGCGAACACTTCAGCGCTTTGCAGTTAGAGGGTGTGGATGATAATGTGATAGTAGTAGACACCATTAGCAAACGGTACAGTGTGTGTGGCGGAAGAATTGGTGCTTTTGTGACGCGCAATGCAAAGCTTACCGAAGTGGCTTTAAAATTTGCACAGGCGCGGTTAAGTCCGCCTTCTATGGCGCAGATTATGGGTGAAGCTGCTGTGGATTTGCCTGCAGATTACTTTGAAAAAACAAAGGAAGAATATAGGAGTCGCCGAGATGTATTAGTGGAAATGTTAAACAAGATACCGGGAGTTTTTTGCCCCAACCCGGGTGGTGCTTTCTACGCAATTGCCAAATTACCCATTTCTGATGCTGATGCTTTTTGTCAGTGGTTATTAGAAAAATTTTCATATCAGAACAAAACTCTAATGTTGGCACCCGCAACAGGCTTTTATAGCGATTCATCTTTGGGTAAAAATGAAGTAAGATTGGCTTATGTAATTAATAGTGAGGAAATTAAGAGCGCTATGCTTTGCTTGGATGAAGCATTGAAAGTTTACAAAAACTGATATTATTTTTCACGATTTGTGTAATTTGAATTTTGGTTTTATATTTGCCTAAGTTTATTAAAAGATACAAACAAATATAGATTTTATAGAATAATAATTTTTGAAGATTTTCATATGGCAAGCAATCGAAGACGCCCGTTGTTTCTACAATGGGTTTTCTTTTTTTATGCATTCATGTATTTGAGTGTTTCCCTTATCATTCGTCCACCCTATATTTGCACCCCATTTGGCGAGGTAGCTCAGGTGGTTAGAGCGTTGGATTCATAACCCAAAGGTCTCGGGTTCAACTCCCGATCTCGCTACAAATAAAGAAGCCCCCGACAGGTCGGGGGCTTCTTTATTTGTTTAATCGTCGCCTATTATTTGACATAAGTTTCAAACACCATTTCATTCTTGAAAAAACCAGTCAGTGTATCGCCCACCATGCACTCACCCACGCCGGCGGGCGTGCCGGTAAACAGCAGATCGCCGATATTTAAAGAAAAAAATTGCGACATATAGTTGATGATTTTGGAAACCGAAAACAGCATATCTTTCGAATTGCCCTGCTGAACTGTTGTGCCGTCTTTCTGCATCGAAAACGAAATGCCTTCTTTCAGTTCATCGGCATCCAGCGTTTGCCAGTTACCCACCAATGCTGAATGATCCCAGGCTTTTGCAATTTCCCAAGGCAAGCCTTTTTGTTTTAGCTCAGTCTGAATGTCGCGGGCAGTGAAATCAATGCCTACCGTCACCGCATCTACGTAATTTAGCGCATTGCCTTTCGAAATATATCTTCCGTTCTTGCAAATTCGAAATACCAATTCAGCTTCATAATGAAGTTCATTGGTAAATTCGGGATAGAGGAAGGTTGTTGGATTCGGGATCAATGCCGACTTGGGTTTCATAAAGATCACCGGGTTCTCCGGCACTTCATTATTTAGCTCTTTGGCATGGTCAACATAGTTTCGCCCTACACAAAATATTTTCATGGCTGTCTCAATTAAGCAGTGGTAGTAAAGTCTTGTTTATTATAAATGTTCATGGTGTTTTCGATACCGGAAAAGGCAAAGCTTTCTATTATTTCTACCGAAGCCTGCACTTTTTTGCTCACAACCGGCAGCTCTTCCTTAAACCATTTGCCCAGCACAAACTCCGCCTGCATACCTTTCGGGTAATGGCTGCCAATGCCAAAGCGCAACCTTGCATATTTATCCGTTCCTAAGATTTGCTCAATATCGCGCAACCCATTGTGCCCGCCCGCACTTCCACTTCCGCGCAGCCGTAATTTATTCAGGGGCAAAGCAATATCATCGGCAATTGTCAAGGTATTTTCCAATGCGATTTTTTCTTTATCCAGCCAATATTTAAAAGCCTTGCCACTAAGGTTCATGTAAGTTGTTGGCTTGATGCAAATAAATGTCTTCCCTTTCACCTTCAACTCTGCTATTTCGGCTAGCCGGTCTGTTTTAAAAAAGCCGTTATGCTTTAGTGCAAACGCATTCGCCACATCAAACCCGATGTTGTGACGGGTGCCGTTGTATTCGGTACCGATATTTCCCAAACCAATAATTAAAAAGCGGTTCATCGAAAGTTACAAACATAACAAAGCCCCGCCAAGGCAGGGCTTTGAGGTAGAAAAAAGTTGATATTATTTTTTCTTTTCTTCTTTTGCAGCAGCTGTTTCCTCCTGCTTCAATTGTCTGGTTAACACAACCGATGCGATGGGAATACGTGGAGAATTTAAGATCTCTAAATTCGGTTCTTTCACGTCTTCCACTCGAATATTGCCATTTAAATCCAGGTTGGTAATATCTACTTCGATATTTTCCTTCAGATCTTTCGGCAATGCTTTTACTTTCAAAGCATTCATTTTTGTGATCAGCTTACCGCCGGCTTTTACGCCTACTGATGCACCGGTAAACTTAATCGGAAGCGTAGCGACAATTTTTTTGTCTCCTACCAGTTCCAATAAATCTACGTGGTTCAACAGATCGGTCACTTTGTCAAACTGCAAATCTTTTAAGATGCAGGTATAGCTTCCGCCGTCCACATCTACCTGTGCTAACTGAAATTCGCCGGTATAAACTAGTGGCTTGAAAGCCTTTGCTGAAGCGTAAAAATTCACTTCCTTGGCACCACCGTAAATTACACCTGGCACGTTGTCCTGAGAGCGGAGCTGGCGGGTGGCTTTTTTGCCGCTTTCGGTCCTCAGGTGACCCTCGATTGTAATTGTCTTCATAATTATGATTGTTTAAAAATGTTTTTTTTATTAAGTAGCAAGTATTAAGTAATAAGATAAATACAAGCCAAAAGTCATAATACCTACTACATAATACCTTGTACATCTCTCATCTGATTCCTCTCAACTGCGAATGAATGAATAAACTAGTAATACTTTTGTTTTCATACGCGTTGCGGATGGCGATAGCGAACAGGTCGGCAACTGAAATTACCTTGATTTTGCTGCTTTCCTGTTTCATCGGGATGGTATCGCAAACCACCAGTTCTTCCAGCAGGCTGTTTTCTATCGTCTCGTAGGCTTTGCCGCTCAAAATGGGATGCGTACACAAAGCTCTCACGCTGGTTGCTCCTTTCTGAATCAGCAGGTTCGCAGCTTTTGCCAGCGTTCCGCCTGTATCGCAGATATCGTCTATCAACACAATATCCTTTCCTGCCACATCGCCTATTACTACCATGCTGGCAATCTCGTTCGCACGCTTGCGGTGCTTGTCGCAAATCACCATATCGGCATTAAAATAAGAGGCAATTTCCCTCACCCGGTTCGTGCTTCCCACGTCGGGGGCAGCAAAGGTAAGGTTTTCGAGCTTGAGTTGTTCAATGTAAGGAATGAAGATGGCGGAACTGTCCAAATGATCAACCGGAATATCAAAAAAAGCCTGTATCTGCGGCGCATGAAGGTCCATGGTAATGACGCGGTCGGCGCCCGCAGCTTCCACCAACGTTGCTACTAACTTTGATCCGATGGCAACGCGGGGTTTGTCTTTTCTGTCCTGCCGGGAAAAACCATAATAAGGCATTACCGCAATAATCTTATATGCGCTGGCGCGTTTGGCCGCATCAATCATCAGCAACAATTCCATCAGGTTATCAGTAGGCGCAAATGTGCTTTGGATCAGGAACACATAATCGCCACGAATACTTTCTAAAAAAATGGGTTGAAATTCCCCGTCGCTGAATTTCTGAATATTGATTTTGCCAAGCGGCGCACCGAAACGTTGGGCGATTTTTTTGGCAAGATCCTGAGAGCCGGTACCGGAAAATACTTTGACTGAGGGATTCATAGTAGCGAGAATGAGGTGGCGAAGATAATATTTGAAAGAGAAAACAAATCTGTATTTTGAACGCGCATTTTCTTATTATACCATGATTAACTCATCCATTAAGAACTGGGCGGAAGATGACCGTCCGCGGGAAAAAATGATGCTAAAAGGCGCAGAAGCCTTGAGCAATGCCGAACTGCTTGCTATTATTATCAACAACGGCACGCGCGACAGCAGTGCCGTAGATGTTTGCAAAGATTTGTTGTCTAAAGTGAATAACGATCTGCAGCGCCTTGGCGGCTTGTCTATCAAAGAAATTTTACAGTTAAAAACAAGAGGCATTGGCGAAGCCAAAGCAGTGACGATAGCTGCCGCTTTAGAACTTGGTATCCGGCGCGATGCAGCCGATAACAAACGCGACATCATTACGCAAAGCAGCGAAGTGGCCGCTTTCTTAAAAGCTAAACTTCAATACAAAAAGCATGAAGTATTTGCAGTATTGTTTTTGAACCAGGCGAACAAAATTATGCACTATGAAGTGTTGAGTGAAGGCGGCATTACGGGCACAGTTGCCGACCCAAGAATCATCCTGCGCAAAGCTTTATCGCACGATGCGGTGAACTTAATCCTGTGTCACAACCATCCCAGCGGAAGCATCAAGCCCAGCCGCGCCGACAAAGAACTCACTGCAAAAATTAAAGAAGCCGCTTTACTCTTTGATATGACGGTACTGGATCACATCATCGTAAGTGCTGATGGGCATTACAGTTTTGCCGACGAAGGAATTCTGTAGTACAAAATGAGCGATATTTATTTGGCCAACTCTTTCTGCAAAATGGCTTTCCATTCTACATACAAGTTATTATATAAGCCGGTTGCTGAAGGCTCAACCGTATTCAACACTTTGCGCAGCGAAAAAGCATTGGATGGGGAAGCAAAAAATCCTGCGCCAATACCGGCTCCCAATGCCGCGCCCACACTGCCATCGCAATCATGAAATTCTACCGGAACGCCGGTTGCATTCACAAATGACTGCGTGAAAATATCACTCAAAAACAAGTTGGCTTTACCCGCGCGTATCACAGTTGGATTCATACCGTTTTCCCGCATAATATCCAGTCCATAACGGAAAGCAAAAGCAATTCCTTCCTGCGCAGCACGATAAATATGCGAAGCTGTATGCAGGTTAAAATCAATGCCGTGAAGATGCGCACCCAGCTGCTGGTTGTTCAACATGCGTTCGGCTCCGTTGCCAAAAGGCAGAATGCGCAAACCCTCACTTCCAACAGCCGCCTTGGCAGCCGCTTCATTCATCTGTTGATAGGAGAGAAGGGCGCCGGTTATGTTCTTTACCCATTTGTTTAGAATGCCGGTGCCATTGATACAAAGCAGTACGCCAACTCTTGTTTGCTGTTCGCTATGGGTTACATGTGCAAAGCTGTTGATGCGCGACTGTGGATCATACGTCAGTGAATCGCTTACGCCATAAATCACACCCGAAGTACCGGCTGTTGCGGCTACTTCGCCCGGTTCCAGAACGTTTAAGGAAAGCGCATTGTTGGGCTGGTCGCCGGCTTTATAAGTTACGGGAATACCTACTTTTAAAGACAACTCTGCAGCAGCTTCAGTGCTGAGCTTTCCATGCTCTGCAAACACATCTTTTACCTCAGGAATCAAAGCTTTATCAAAGCCAAAAGCTGATAATATTTCTTCACCGGTTTCGTTCTTTGTAAAGTTCCAGAAGATACCTTCTGATAAGGCGGACGGCGTTGTAGTAATAGTGCCGGTTAGCCGTTGTGCAATAAAGTCGCCGGGCAGCATCATCTTATCCATCTGATCATAAATATGCGGTTCATTTTCTTTTACCCAGGCAAGTTTTGCCGCCGTAAAATTGCCCGGCGAGTTCAGGTAGTTGGTAAGACTTTCTTTTTCGCCAATGGTAGCAAACGCTTTCTCGCCATAGGGTACCGCACGGCTGTCGCACCAGATAATACTGTTGCGCAGCACATTGCCCTCTTTATTCAATAACACCAAGCCATGCATCTGGTAAGAAATGCCGATAGCGCCGATGTCTTGCGAACGATAACGACCCGTTGCATTCAACTTTTGTATCGCTGTCTTTACGTCGTTCCACCATTGTTCCGGCGATTGCTCAGCCCAGCCGGGCTGCACCGAAATGATTTCTCTTTCCTGGTCGGGGTATTGCGCAGAGGCAATGGTTTGTTGTGTTGCACCATCTACCACCGAAACTTTTATAGAAGAAGTGCCAACATCAATACCGAGTAATAGCAAAGTGATTTCGATTTAATATTTAATAAGTAAGATTGAATATCGAATAAACAGTGAGCTGTTCTGAGTATATAATTTTCCAAACATCCAATATACGTGCACGGATATTGGATGTTTATCCCTGCCTGTTGGCAGGCAGGGATGTTTTATTTTTAAATAAATCGGTTGATAATATTTTCGAGGTATTCCTGTTTGCCGCTGGTGGTCTTCGGTTCGCCCGCTTCGATAGCGAAGGCGCGGAGGTCTTCGAGGGAGAGTTTGCCTTCCTCAAAGTCTTTGCCCTTGCCGCTGTCATACGAGGCATAACGCTCCTGTCTTATCTTCTTATAATCAGATTTATTCAAAATGGCATCAGCGGTGATCAAAGCTCTGGCAAACGTATCCATGCCACCGACATGTGCATGGAACAGATCAGCGGGGTCAGTGGAAGACCGTCTGATCTTCGCATCGAAGTTGATGCCACCACCCTGCAAACCACCGGCTTCCAGAAAGATCAGCATCGCTTCTGTCAGTTCATTCAGGTTGTTGGGAAACTGGTCTGTATCCCAGCCGTTCTGGTAATCACCCCGGTTTGCATCCAGCGATCCCAGCACACCGGCATCAGCCGATACCTGCAGCTCATGCTGGAAGGTATGACCGGCTAACGTGGCATGATTTACTTCAATATTGATTTTAAAATCATTCAGCAAATCGTGCTGACGCAAAAAGCCAATCACCGTTTCGCAGTCATAATCATACTGGTGCTTGGTAGGTTCCATAGGCTTTGGCTCGATTAGGAAGGTGCCTGTAAAACCATTCTTTCTCCCATAGTCTTTAGCCGCATGCAGGAAGCGGGCAAGGTGCTCTTTTTCGCGCTTCATGTCAGAGTTAAGGAGTGTCATATAGCCTTCTCTGCCGCCCCAGAATACATAACCCACTCCGCCGAGTTCGATGGTAGCATCTATAGCTGCCTTTACCTGAGCGGCGGCATGAGACAAGACATGAAAATCAGGATTGGTGGAAGCGCCGTTCATGTAGCGTGGATTAGAAAACACATTAGCCGTTCCCCATAATAGTTTGACGCCACTTTCCTCTTGTTTTTGCTTTGCATAATCTACCAATGCCTGCAGGCGGCGGTCGTTCTCCGCTACGTCTTTACCGTAGTCCACCACATCCACATCGTGGAAGCAATAAAAGGGTATGTTCATCTTGGTGATGAACTCAAAAGCCGCATCCATCTTGTCACGCGCTCTTTCAACCGCGTCTGCCTTTTGGTTCCATTCAAAGACGTGGGTACCCGGACCAAACGGGTCGGAGCCATCGTTAACAAACGAGTGCCAGTAGGCGCAGGCAAAACGGAAATGATCTTTGAGTGTTTTGCCGGCAACCATTCGGTTCTCATCGTACCAGCGGAAGGCAAGCGGATTGTCACTCTCTACACCTTCATATTTAATTTGAGATATCCCTTTAAAGTATTCTTTGTCTCCTAATAAAATATTCATGACGGTTATATTTAGTAAGTAAATAGAAAAATGAAATGGTAGCAAGCGATCCGCATCGTTGTGATATATGAGTTACCGGCTCGCAAGCAATTGAAACAAAAGTGAAGATTAAAACCGTAATCAACAACAAGTTTTCTGCATAACAAAAAGTCGGCTGCAAAAAAACAAAATGAACATGGGAGAAAACTAAGATAGTGTAGAGAAATCTTAAATTAATATGATGTTAGTGTCTATTGAGTTTGACACATTTGTTATCATGGCAATTAAAAAGATGCAATCTGTTTTTTGTGAAAGCATTCGCCTATTATGTAGAATGATTTATAAATCTATACACCTTTGTGTCGTTATGGGTTAACTATTAGTTTGTCTTATCTGTAAATCTTGATAATCCTCTTCAGTGTCAATATCAATCGCTCCTTTTTCAAATACAATAGTTGCTACATCATCAGTATATCGCTTCAATAGTTTTTTCGCACCGTCCGTACCAGTAAGCGTTTGCAGAGCAGCGAAATATTTTTTATCAAACAGCACCGGCGTGCCAGTAGTGTCAGTATAAGTACAAGCTATTATACCTTTACCAGTCTCTTTTTTCTTCTGCATCAGTCTTTCAAAAAGCTCTGCCGAAACAAAGGGCTGGTCACACACGGCGGTAATAATATTCTTTACAGTATTGGGTTGCAGCAGAGCAGTTTCCATACCCTTTCTGATACCTGACGCCATACCCTCTCGCCAGACTTCATTATAGACAATCATTATTGTTTTCTTACTCAATGCATTTGCAACATTTTCTTTTTCTGCACCCGTTATCACTACCACCGGAGAGATTGATGCTGCCTGTGCCTCCTCCACCACATGCTCAATTAGTGTTTTGTCTTTCCACTGCAAAAGCTGCTTGGGTTTGCCCAGCCTTGATGAACTGCCTGCTGCTAAAATTATGATGCCGGTATCAGTCATAAATAGTGCTGTTGTTTTCGCTTCGTTGATGAATGGTCGTCCCTTTATCTTTCAGCCATCCGCCCTTTCTTTCATTTAATGCGGCTTTGATTTCTGCCACGATGGAAACTGCAATTTCCTCAGCCGTTTCAGCACCAATGTCCAGCCCTACCGGCGCATGAATTCTTGCGCGTTGCTCATTAGAAATAAATACAGCTTCAGCCTCCAGATCATTATACATCCGCTGTATTTTCTTTTTTGGACCAAGTACACCTATGTAGCCGGCAGAGGTTGAAAGCAACAATTTTAGCAGCGCCAGATCGTAATTGTAATTGTGTGTCATCAACAGAAAAACAGTGTGTCTGTCTATTTTCATTCCTTTCAGCACTTCATCCGGCTGTGCCACGCGCACATCATCCGCTTGCGGAAAACGCGCTGCCGTAGCATGTGTGTTTCTGCCATCAACTACCGTGGCTTGCCAGCCAAGCAGCGCAGCCATTTGCACCAATGGCTGCACGTCGTTCCCGGCGCCGGCAATTACCATTGAAACGACAGGAGGGATAAACTCAAGAAAAGCAGTGAACTTACCTTCTTCAGATAAATAGTTATGCGTGGAAGAAGCCCGGTTCAACAAAGCTTCACGAGCATCGGCTTCAATTGTTACATCCGGCAATGTCAACAGTCGCGAAATGGTCTCGTTCTGCCGGTGCAGCAAAGCTGTCCCCGGTTGTGAAGAGGAAACTAAAGAGAACAGCGTAACCAGAACCGCGCTTTCCCGCTTCTCTGTTATTCGTTGCAATAGTTCAATTGGGTTATTCTCTTTAGTAATGGGCTCGAACAAGATGTGCACGATGCCGTTGCAACCCAACTGCACGCCAAACTTCGCATCGTCTTCGTCGGTGGTATCGTATGTAACCAGTTTGTTTTGTTGTTGATGAATAGCAAGTAAAGCTTTGCGCAACGCATCACCTTCCAGGCATCCACCGCTGATGGCGCCGGTGAGTTCACCTTCTTCCGTTACCAACATGCGTGCCCCCGGCCGGCGGTAAGAAGAACCTACCACATGCACAACAGTGGCTAAAGCTGCTTTCCTGCCTTGCTGAACAGCTATGGTAAAGGCATTAATAATGTCTCTGATTTCTTTCATCAGGATAACAATTTGTCCAGCGTAATAGGCAGACTTCTTACGCGCTTGCCCGTGGCATTAAATACTGCATTGGCAATGGCCGCAGCTGTACCTGTAATACCAATTTCGCCAATGCCGTGTGCACCTAATGGCGTATGCTCGTCTGGAATATCATTATAGATCACTTCAATGTGCGGCACGTCAGCATTTACGGGCACATGATATTCAGTGAGTGAAGCATTTATGATTCTTCCGTTGCGTTCGTCAAAAAACGTTTCCTCCATAAGCGCCATGCCAATGCCCATGATGATACCACCGCGAAACTGACTGCTTGCCGTTTTCGGATTGAGAATTCTTCCGGTATCGAATGAACCCACCCAGCGCGATATCCTGATCTCACCCGTTATATCGTTCACTCTTACTTCGCAAAACTGCGCACCGTAAGATTGCATCGAATATTTCATAATTTCTGTGGGCATAGCGGCAGCGGCTTCCACTTCTATAAAGCTTTTTTCTGCTGCCTTTAAAATATCACCGTAAGACTGTTTTTTTGAACTATCTTTTTTACTGGTAAGACCGCCGTTTTTTAACTCCACCTCTTCTGCTTTCAGCTTGTAAAGCGGCGAGTTTTTATCTTCCTTCACCAGAGCAAACAATTCTTTCAACAGCTTATCTGCTGTTGCTGCAATAGCTGCAGAAATGCTGATAGTTTGGTTAGAGCCGCCTGCCTGTGCTGACTGCGGTAAGTCTGAATCGCCATACTGAAAGGATACTTTTTCTATTGAAAGACCCAGCCTGTCGGCGGCATGTTGCAGTTGTACGGTTGCTGTGCCCATACCCATTTCGTGGGCGGCTGCTTTTACGATGGCTGTTCCATCTGCATAGAGATTGATTTTCGCAGTGGAAGGCATTCGATAAACAGGATACATAGCCGTAGCCACACCTTGTCCTACCCACCATTCGCCATCGCGTTGCGAACGCAGCGGCTGGTGCTGCCAGCCAAATTTTTTTGCGCCACGGCGATAAGCTTCCGTTAAGTGCCGCAACGAAAACTCAGTGCCTTTCACCGGGTCTTCGGATGGTTCATTCAAAGCTCGCAATTCAACCGGGTCCATGTTCAGCTGGTGCGCCAATTCGTCCACAGCCGACTCTAGTGCAAAGGTGCCGATAGACTCACCGGGCGCCCGCATAAAAGTGTTGGCAACGGTGTTTAAGTTGAAGGCTTTTTGCTCGATATAAAAACTTTTAGCCGCATACAAATGGCGGACAGGAAAGGAAAACTGCTCGGGAAAATTATTGTGTTTTGTTGTAGCAGTAAACCCGGTATGAATGATGGCTAAAAATTTCCCGCCTGCATCGGCGCCTATAGCAACTTTTTGTTCTGAAGCCGTGCGGCCGCCGATGATACGGAATACACCTTCCCGCGACAGTGCAAGCTTCACTGGTCGCCCGGTTTGTTTGGCGGCCATAGCACAAAGCGCCGTGCTCATCCACATTGTACCTTTGCCTCCAAAGCCGCCGCCCACAAATGGAGCAATAACGTGTACTTCCTCCGGCTTCAGCGAAAACAATTCGGCAACGGTAGCCTTAACGCCCCAAAGATTCTGCGTGGTATCAAACAAAATCAAGCGGCCATCTTCTTTAAAAAAAGCAATGGATGCATGTGGTTCGATAGCATTGTGGTTGTATTTGGGCGTGTGATAAATTTGATCAGTTTGATAGGCTGCGGCTTTCAACTCCTTCTCTGCATGACCTATCTTTATTTCTGCCGGCTCACCTAAGATGGCAGACGGCGTTTTGCCCTCGTTCTTATGTACTTCAAAAGATATTTTGGCCTCGTCTGTTTTATAGGTTGCGGTAATCAGTGTTGAAGCGTATTCTGCCTCTTCCTGTGTTTGCGCCACCACTATAGCAATGGGCTGACCATTCCATTCAATATTTTCATCTTGCAGGATAGGTAGTTCGCTTGCCGCCACACCTTTGCCGCGACCGCCAGGGCTAAAGACTATTGGGTCATTTAATTTCAGGCTATTTTGATGAGTGATGATGCTAATAACGCCTTTCGCTTTTTCGGCCGCAGAAATGTCTATGCTTTTTATTTTCCCTTTAGCAATGTTGCTGTAGGCAAGCGCTGCGTAGCATATATTATCCAAACTGTATTCTGCCGTAAATTTGGCTTCGCCGGTTATCTTTAACTGACCATCCACCCTATCAATGGGTTGACCGATGTATTCTTTTTGCTGAATCAGTTTATCAGGCTTTTTATCGGGTGTAGCCTGCACCACCATTTCCATAATCTTCTGTAAAAAACTCATGCGGAAATTATTTATTGGCGAGTTCGTATAAAGCGTTTACAATTATTCGTTTGGCCAATTCAATTTTGAATATGTTATGTTCAAAGCCTTTGGCACCGGATAATTCTGTTTCAGCGGCTGCAATAAAATTCTGTTCCGAGGCTTCTTTGCCAGTCAAAAACTGCTCAGCCTTATAGGCACGCCAGGGCTTATGTGCTACGCCACCTAAAGCCATGCGGACATTCTGTATTGTATTGTTCTTTACTTCCAACGCCGCGGCCACGCTTACCAAAGCAAATGCATAGCTGGCTCGGTCCCGCACTTTACGGTAAAGAGAATTCTTAGCAAAAGGCAAAGAAGGAAGAATGACAGCAGTAATTAACTCATCGTTTTGTAAAACCGTTTCCTTTTGCGGTTTGCTGCCCGGCAAAAGGTGAAACTCTGTAAAGGGAACTCTGCGCTCACCATTTCTTCCTTTTATAAGAATAGTTGCATCCAACATTGCCATAGCTACGCACATATCGGATGGATGTGTTGCAATGCAACTCTCGGAGGTGCCGAGGATAGCATGAATACGGTTGTAACCACCAATAGCATCGCAACCACTGCCGGGTTTACGTTTGTTGCAATGGGCTGTTTCATCGTAAAAATAATAGCAGCGGGTGCGCTGCAGAATGTTGCCGCCTGTAGTTGCCATATTGCGCAGTTGCGCCGATGCACCGTTCAAAATGGCTTCTGATAAAACAGGGTATCGCTGACGTATTAAAGGATGGGCTGCTAACTGTGCGTTGCGCACAAGAGCTCCAATTTGCAGGCTGCCGTCAGGCAATTCGATTATTGCGTTGAAAGGTAAATGCGTTATATCAATCACCGTATCGGGCTGCTCAATATTCTCCCGCATCAGGTCAATTAGATTGGTGCCGCCGCCCAACCACTTTGCGCCGTTTTGGGTTGCAATTTCTTCTATGGCAGCCGCCGGCTCAGTTGCCTTAATATAAGTAAACGGTTTCATTGGCTTTGGTGTTTTGTTTGCTTTGATAAACATTTTGTATGGCTTCTACGATGCCCACATAAGCACCGCAGCGGCAAAGGTTTCCGCTCATCCGTTCCTTGATCTCCTGTTCCGAAAATTCAAAGCTTTCGGCACTTACATCTGGCGACACCGCGCTGGGCATACCATTTTTAAATTCATTCAGCATAGCTGTGGCAGAGCAAATTTGTCCCGGTGTGCAATAGCCACATTGAAATCCATCGTGTTCTATAAATGCAGCTTGCATAGCACTGAGTGTTTCTTCTCCGGCTAATCCTTCAATGGTAGTAATCTCTTTGTCTTCGTATTGAACTGCCAGTGTGAGGCAGGAATTGATACGTTCGCCATTTACCAGTACTGTGCACGCGCCACACGCGCCCTGGTTGCATCCTTTTTTCGTTCCGGTCAAACCTGCATACTCGCGCAAAGCATCCAACAGTGAGGTTCGCGGATCAAGTTCCAGGTGATGTTCTTTGCCGTTGATGCGCAGCATACACGAAAGTCCGACGGAATTTGGTTTCATGGAAAAGTGTTGGGAAAATTGATAAATACAAATTACAACTTATTGCAAAATGCAGGCCGGGGAAGCTTTGCATTAGCTTTGGATAAACCGAAAAGAGAACTTGATCTTACACGAATGAAAGAGAGCAAGATTGGTAAACAAATCAATTGTTGATGGTAGAAAAGTTTCCAGATGGTGTCCTTGCAAGATAAGATTGCAGATGGTGTAATAACTCTGGTGACAGAATGGTTATAAAAAGGAGAGGATTGTCCGTCTCGCGAAGGTAATTATAGCCGGGTAAAAGAGTAAAAATCGGGTAGTGTTATAGTTTGAAAATAACAGGTTAGGTTCACCAGTTTTCTCCTTCGTTCCTGCAATTCTGATTCTGCACTTTCTACGGTGATTAGTTTGTTTTTTCATAATAAGAAAGATCAATCATTGCCTTATCTAACTCTATTTTCTTCAACTCATTATTAACGGATAAATTGTTGATTTCAACTTTTGTTTAAGCAAGTCTAACAGCAAGTAATATGAATACTAATGAGTACAAATAATTGCACGAGGTCGTTAAACAACATCACACCATCCTTCCCATCACCGGGTCTGTCTTGCTTTCTTTCCCTGTCTCGATTCTGCCCGCATACCGTTTCCCAAAGTCTTTATCACCATCATTCAACATAACAGTAAAGTCATACCAGCCATTGCTCTTTACTGTATCAATCAATATCGTTTCTGTTTTGTCAGCCGCTATCACTTTCTTTTGAGTTGTGTTTCCATATGCCTCATCCATCATCATTACCGTTTGCGGCGCACCACTTTTATTCACAATGGTTGCAACCGCAGTATTATCTTGATAAGTAATTGTTACTTCTATGTTCTTACTCTTTGCGCTTCCCCAAAACAACCTATAAAACCCATTCGGACCATACACAGTTAAATGATACTGGTCGTTATTAAAGTCGGAGAAACTCCACTCTTCACTCACGCTATCTCCTGCCTCTGTTGCATACGCCTGGTGCAGCAAAGCATTTGCTTTATAACCTCTCGCATGCACCGTAAACGGCGCACCCGCCGACTTCTTTCCAAACACCGCCTTCCCCGCAGAGAAATGGATATCAAAGCCCTTTCCGTCCTCACTCACATTCCCATCCACATACAGCTCATACGGCAGCGCACACGCATTCCTTATGCCCTTCTCCTGCACCGGTATCAAGGGATGCCTGCCGGGATGGTCAATCAACGCTCTTTGTTCCTCAATAGGTATTTTTTTATAGTTATCCGGTACTTCCTTAAACTTCGCCTCATGTATACTTTCCACAAATTCATCCCTCTTCACAAACTTCACCTCCACCTGCTTCCCGTCATACTTTCTAAAAGCAGATGTCAAATTTCCACACACCGCTCTTCTCCACGTACTGATATTCGTCTCCTGTATCTTCTTCCCATATTTCTTTTCTAAAAATTCTTCCAGAAACTGCAACGATGACGTATGATCAAACACCTCGCTGTTCACCCATCCGCCACGGCTCCAGGGCGAGGCTATCACCAGCGGCACCCGGTAACCCAATCCAATCGAACTTTCGCGCAGGTATTCCTCCTTCGCATCGGCGCGCTTGCGCTCCTGTTCCAGTGTTACAAAGTCAATGCTTGTATCAATTCCCTTGGATGTTTTTCCAGTCATCGGCTCTTTTGGGTTGGGTGCCGTAAACGGCGATGCATGGTCATAATACCCGTCATTCTCATCGTATGTCAAAATAAAGATGGTCTTCTTCCACACCTCCGGGTTTTTCGTCAGGATGTCCATCACTTCCGATACATACCACGCTCCATACCAAGCTGAGCTTGGGTGGTCCGAAAACGTTTCCGGCGCCACAAGCCAGCTCACCGTTGGCAGCTTCCCGTTATTTACATCCTCCCGAAACTGGTACAGCACATCACCCTTCGGCACCTTCACTTCGCGTTGCGTACCATTATCATTATAGGTTAGCGTTTCCAATTCGTAAAAATGCGGGTCATTCCGGTTGTTACAAAATGCCTTTTCGTGTATTGCCTTCTCCCGCGCCGACAGCGCTTCATATTTCTCCCTCGTATAAATAGTTGCTTCCTTCTTCACCTTTTCCAGCCTGTCCTTCGCCTCTGCCAGCCGCTTCTTCTGCTGCTCGCTTTCCTCATTCTTAGCTGACGACGAATGCACCACGTCTTCCAGTGTTGCAATTTCTTTTGGCAGCTCCACCTGTGCTTTTTTAAGGTAGTTAATATACCGTTCCGATAGCTTCACGTTATACTGCGTAAAATATTCCAGCGGGTTATCTCCAAAGTTTGACATCCATTCATCTTGTTCACCTGTATAGCCACCATCCACACTAATGTCGTTTTGGTACACCTTCCACGTTACCTCGTTTTCTTCCAGCCGTTCCGGGTAAGTTTTCCAGCTCACCATCGTATCATAGTCCGCATCTTCATTCCACACGTTGGCCTGCACGGTGTCATCATTCGTTCCACGAATCGTTCCGCTCCAGAAGTACAGCCGGTTCGGCGTCGTGCCCGTTAGCGACGAGCAAAAGTTCTGATCACACACCGTGAAGGCATCCGCCAGCGAGTAATAAAACGGGATGTCTTCGCGGTTATAATATCCCATCGTCATGGGTATTTTTTTATAATCGTCCTGCCAGGGCTGTTTCACATGCAGCCATTTATCATAGTGTCCTTCGTTGCGTGCATCCACCTGGTTTGTCCAGCTATGCGGCAGCGAGCTCATCCATGTCGCCTTTGTGTTTTTTATGTCAAGCCGAAACGGCGCATAGGTATTACCATCCTTATCTGTTTGCAGCCACACTGCATTCCGGTTAGGCAGTATCATTGCGCGCGGATCGTTAAAGCCCCTCACGCCCTGCAGTGTGCCATAGGTATGATCAAACGAGCGATTCTCCTGCATCAGGAACACGATGTGCTCTGCATCTAAGTATGTGCTGCCTACCGCAGGATCTATTGCCATTGCCTTCTGTATAGATGCCGGTAGCATACTCCATACACCCGCACCACCTGCCAGCAGTGACGCTTTCTTTATAAAGTCCCGTCTTGATTCCATAGTCTTTTATTGTGTAGTTAAAAATATGAAGGGCAGGAGAGAAACTGTGTTGAGGAAAGTGAATTAAAGAAGAGTTAATATAAGAACGTGAGTGAGAAACAATCAATTCCTTCTGACCAAGTGTACACTTACCCTCATCGCGCGGCTATTAATAATAGTATAGATCACCCTCATCTGCGGCGAATGCTCGAGTGCAATAATACAAATCAAAGAATTTGGACTACATAGAAGAATAAACAATGGAAAATAGATATTGCTTTGTGGTGACTGCTATATAAAAAGCTATCCCTTCTACAGTTTGCTTTTTCCTTCTTTGGAAGTTTTCTCACTCTACTAAATTCTTTATTGTTCTTAAGCTGGGAACTTTCTAAGCAAGTTGAAAATAGTGTTTATAGAAACTAAGTTCTATGGTTAAGTTAAGGCAGTTAAAAAGTCCTGTATGGTGTCGAAAAGCAGATCAAAAGGAGCTGCTTTTTTATTTTGAATGTCACAAAAAATTAGCGATCTAAGTAGAAACAAAGATCGCTTTTTCAACCCTAAACCCTTAAAAAACAGCTCAAAGATAAATGAATCACTTAATCGTTTAAGCAAATAAAAAAATTTTTTTATTGAATTGTGAATTGCTGTTTTTCTTCTCACCAGAGACCCTTCACTTATACATCGTTACTTTGTTAAGTTTATCACGTATGAAAAGAATCATCTTCGCGGCTACTGTCTATCTGCTATCCAGCACTAGTTTGCTTGCGCAAAACACCGCAAACATCAATACACCTTCGCCATTCGGTCTCATAGCTCATCGCGGTGGTGTGGTAGGTAGCAGCATGGAAGAAAACAGTATGCAGGCTCTGCAGCGTGCATATGAACAAGGTTATTGGATGGTTGAAATTGATGTTCGCCTTACTAAAGACGATAGTCTCATCACCAACCATGATGCTGGTCTGAAACGGAAATTCGGTGTTGATAAACCAACAACTGAAATGACCTGGCAGGATATTCACTCGTTGCAAAATAATCTTGGAAACAAAGTGCTGAGTTTAGAGGAGGTATTTGCTTATTGCAGTGGTAAACTGCAAGTCATGATCGACAATAAAACCAGAGGGAATGACACGGTTATATTTACCCGCTTGCTCTGCCTGTTAAAGAAATATCATCTTGATAAAAATGCCTTGATGATTGGCACCGACGAGTCAACAGAATTATTTACCGGGAAAATTAAATTGAGTTGCACTCGCAGTCAATTGGAAGATAACAAAAGGCGCAAGGATTATAGTCCTTCACACTATTACCTCTTCGACAACGATATAACCAAAGCTGATGTAAACTGGGCGAAACGGATTAAATACTTGCAGTAGGAGTGCTAAATGCTTGGGCACTTCCTGCCCGTGATACTGAGAAAGAAGCTAAACAAGCGGCGGGAAAATTAATAGCTACCGGTGCCCATTGCTTCCAGATGATTCGCAGTTTCAGTCGCTTTTTCGCTAAGCTTGACTATATGAAGAAATAGGCAAAAGAACTTTTAAGGGCAAAATCTATTCTTCAATTTTTTTGGTATTATAATCCCTCAAGCCTCTTCCAGTTTCCTCTCCATACATAAATATTTAGCTACTGGTACAGCCCCGGCCATACCCGCTACAGGAGCTACCAGGTAAATCCACAAATATTGCACATGATGCGAAAGAAGTGCAGGTGCCAGCGACCGTGCCGGGTTCATAGAAGCACCACATACAGGACCTGCAAACATTGCTTCTAACCCTACCACGCCACCAATGGCAATGCCTGCAAACATGCCTTGTTCTTTACTTCCCGTTGCCACATTCAGAATCACTAGCATTAACAAAAAAGACAGAACAATTTCAATCACGAACGATTGTAGGGGAGATCCTGCCGGTAGTGTAGCACCCAGTGTTTCATTATCCGGAAACAAAACCCGCAACAGGCAACTTGCCGCTATCGCACCGATACATTGGCTCAATAAAAAAGGCAGTACTAGCCTTTGCGGAAACCTGCCCGAAAGATAGAACGCGATACTCACTGCCGGGTTCAGGTGTGCACCGGAAATGTTGCCCAGCGCATAAATCATGCTCATTACAATCAGCCCCCAGGTAATAGCCACACCGGCGTGAGAAATAGTGCCTGCGGTTTCATGATTAATAATTACCGCACCCGTTCCGCAAAAGATAAGCGCAAAAGTGCCGATACATTCAGCCGTATATTTTCTCATAGCAGCAAACGGTTAGTCAGCAATGCGGTGTGTGGGTTTGGGGTATCCAGGTTGAAAAGCAGACAAGCTGTTTACAATAATCCTGCACTCTCTTTCTTCTTCAGTTTCTTTAATGGCTAAGCCAATGAGTTCTTCCAAAAACTTCGGCGATGTCTGTATCCGCGCATTAATCAGTAATTGCGAGGAAGATGAAGACTTGGTTTTTATCGGCGCAAGCGCTTCCGGTGTTGCCGTATAGCTGATTTTATAAATGTTGTCTATTAATAATTTCAGATGCCCAATAGCCAATCCATTCTCCTGTAATTTCTGATAAATTTTTTCTGCCAGTAGGGTAGCATCTTCTGCTGCTGTTTTCTGGCTGCTATACAGCTCCAGTTCTTCGTCCAGCCAGGCCAGCATTGCCTCACCGGCACCATAAGTGTCGTAGTCTATTTGCAATGAAGAAAGCCGCTCCTCCTTGGTTTGTTGTTGTAACGTAGTAAGCCATTGAAGCACGCTGTTCTTACTTGTGCCATTTACGTATACAACTGTTTTTTGCGGATACCGGGTGTGCAAAAAAGCTTGCACACTACTCAATTCAGTAGCTGTAATCAGATCAACTTTCGTAACAACAATGGTTCCCGCTTCTTCCAGTTGCTTCTGATAAATATAGCTGACTTCTTCCTGGAATAACGTCTTGCCATCTACGTAAAGCATCTTCAGCAACAGTGCATCCGCAAACGTAGATACTGTTACCTGCACATCATCCCGATACTGCTGTAAAGGCTTCATTACTGTCGCCACAATATCCGTACACGACCCAACTGATTCAGCAAAAATCACATCTGGCTGATTGGTCTTAATCAATGACTGAATACTTGCCTCAAGCACATTATAATTACAACAAAAACAACCATCTGCCACCTGCCTGTTTGGTATCGAACTGTTTTCGAAATAACCAGTGTCTACCAACCTGATTCCCTGGTCGTTGGTTATAACACCCACCTTGTAACCTTCGCTTGTCAATACCTGGCAAGCTGTTCGGATACCTGTTGTTTTTCCACTTCCCAAAAAGCCGCTTACTAAATGTACCTGCATCTTGTTTTGTTTACAATAAATAGCTGCAAGAAAGAACAAGTATTATCTGATAAATAAGAATGAATGCCTGTTATTCTATATCAACAACACTGTTGGAGTTCTTATTAATGTTTATCTTGAACTCATTTCGCGAGTCTCTGTAAAAATCTGCTGAGAGATTTCATTGTGATTGATTCCGGTTAAACCTGTGCTATAAAAATTCAGTTGAAAACTATTCATAGCAATCACAATCATCACCGCACGTATTGATTGTTACTTGCAAAGGATATCCCAATATAATCTCTTCCGGAAAAGCCGCGCGTACCTCATCAATAATTACGTCAAAAGAGAAGTTATCATCAGCCCCGCTTTCTTTCGACAATTGCACTTTCTTTTTATCACCTCTTTCTAATCCTTCCAACTGCTTTTGCAGCAATGGCAGAATGCCTGCAGAACCATGCAGGTAATTCACAGGTGACGATTGAATTGTGTTTTCCAATGTCTCACCTTTACTGTTGCGCATTATGTACCGCAAAGCCACAACACAATTGGTTTCTATCAGTTGGCTCATTAAGCTTGTGCTTGTTTATTTCCGACAACTGTTTTGTTGATGTCAATTGTTCCGTGCACCACATTTGTTGTCACTTTTCCAGCCTTGTAGCTCACGGTTCCAAAGCCGGTTGCTGTTGATAAAAAGCAGGTAAAATCACCTACTTTAGAATTAACATACAATGTCTTATCTACCGCATCGTAATGCAAGCCTGTAAGCGCCTGCAGCATGCCATAGCTGCTCATCGCACGCGCATACCAATGACCACATTCGTACTCATTAAATGGGTTGCGGATTTTGCCATCATACCGGTCGCGGCAAAGCTTCACAATGTCCAGCCCTTCCTTTACATGCCCATGCTCCATAAGGTGAGCGGCAACCTGGTATTCTATACCTGTCCATACTTCATCGCTATATACAAACGGCAGCGATAACTTACCGCCTTTTGGCCAGGTACAAAGAAGTAAGCCCCCTTCGCTGCCCAATGCATACGCCGGGCGCTGTGGGTTCGCATGTTCTTTTAATGAAGTTCGCAGATTATACTTATGAACAGCAAGCAAATGGCTGCTTACTTTTTTCTCATCTACAAATGATGGCAGACCACATGCACTGCCTATCCAGGCACCTAAAATCCCGTCACTCAAACAGCCTTTTCCGTATTGATATTTCGGTCCTTCCTGCTTTAAGATGTCTATGGCTTCGGCTGAATAATCACCACCAAATGACTTTGCTGTTGCCGGGTTCTCAGCCTTCAGATTTTTATATTCTATATCCTGAAAAAAGTATTCGCCATCATACAATTCCGTTTCCAGGTATACTTTGCCTTTGTTATATAAGGCTTCATATTTACTTACCTCTTTACCAAGATGCTTTCCCATCAGCATTGTAGCTGTTAGTGCACCGAGATAGAATGAAGTAATCATCCCATCGGGGCCCCAAAATTCAATATCATATGTGTTATGATGCGGCTCTTCTATCACGCCTTTCCAGCGCGGATCCCATGTGCTGATGCAGTAATCCATGCTCGTTACCACAACCGGATAAATCTTTTGCAACCATTCATTATCGCCACTGATGCGCCAATCGCGATATACTTTCATAATGCCGCCAAGCTGCCCATCCGATGCTGCATGAAAGTCATGCTTCAATGGACTGATCGGCATATTGGCACGGAATCCCTGGTGTCCTTCCTTGCTTTGGTTCTCGCAGAACTCTGTATTGCGAAGTGTTTTTTCAAGTGAAGGAAACAGGTGCGGAACTGCCTGCGCATAATTCCATACATGTGTGCACGATCCATGACAGCAACCGCCATCATCACCGCTGCCTTCCCAACTCCACAGCCTGCCATCATACTGCCGCAATACTGTTGGCGATTTGATGATGGTAAGATTGGCGGCGACTGCTTCCATCACTTCCGGTGGCAAGGTGCTGGCATAAAATGCATCGCTGAACAGCTTCGTTTTTTTATATAAATCAGCATAGTTGTTTCGCCAGTAATCCACTACTTCTTTCACATCACCAAAGCGACTACTATACCACGGCTTATAGTTTTGCGATGGGCTTTTTTTGCCGTTCTTTACACCCAAATCTTCCGGTGCCGAGCAACAACCAGCGTCAGGGCTACAACCTTCTTTTGCCACCACATCACCAATGTGTAAATCAGTTTCCGGTACATACCACGATGCCATCAGGTGAACCTTTTTTGTAGCACCCGGTTGCAAAGTAAACGGTACAAACAAACTCGCACCCGGTGCCTCTTTCTCTACTGGTTTTGTTTCCCTCGTTTTGCCATCGCGTACTGTGTTCCAGGCCATCGTTAACGGATCCCACCAGCCGCCGCGAAACCAGCAATGGTCAACAATGGTGTTATCATCATCTGTAAAGAAAGCAAAGTGTGCTTCGGCTTCCGGTTTGTCTTTTATTGCGTTCTGCTCTAACACAAATCCGTTCTTTACCGATGTAATTTTATTCAAAGCACCTTCGGTATTTGCCAGGAAATTTTTAGTATTGAAAGAAAATACAGCCTCCAGCGATTTAGTGCTTGTGTTGGTAAACGTATATTCAAGTGCACCAACCGGCAAACTGCTGTTATCTTCATCAGTTGGTATGAACGGGCTCCATCCTTTTACAGCTACTTTCATCGGTAAATCCGCATCCTGCAGCTTGATATCACCAAACGGAAACCGCGTTGCAAATTCAACCTTATTAAATCGCGGCAAACCGTACGTAGTGCCGGCTGCACCATTGCCTGTGCCTCGTTGTCCAAACATCTTCCAGTCGGGTACTGCACCTTCCAGCACCTTTACACCATTGGCGACTCCTTTTAAAGCGATGGCTGCAAACAAAGATGGCTCGTTATAAATATCCGGCTTGTTGCGAACACTCATGTGCGAAATGGCACCTGTACCTTCCAAACAAAACATACCTGCACCCAGGCCACCAATCGGAAAGGCAAGCCGGTTCAGATTTTCACCACTATATGGCGCATTGTACCTGCGTTTGGTGGTTGTATCAGTGGGTGCTTTTGCCTTATCCTTTTTCTTTGCTTCTGCACCCTGCGCCTGTAGCAAACCAGTAGGCGCCAGGGCTGCGCCTGTGCCACCCACTACAATGGATTTCAAAAAAGAACGTCGTTGATTGATATCAGCCATAATATATTCTCTTTATAGTTTACTGTTTTCGGTCTAAGTGAACATATCCTCCATCTACATGAAAGAATTCTCCAGTGATAGTCCCTGATTTTGGGGACAACAAAAAAATTGTAGTGTCAGCTATTTCAATGGATGTGGTTAGTCTTTTGCCCAAAGGAACTTTTTGGCTGATGCTATTTAGGGTGCCTATAGGATCACTCTGCTGATTGATCCACCACTCATATTGTGGTGTAAAGCATTCTGCCACTACTACGGCATTTACACGAACGTTATAAGGTAAGAGTTCCCTTGCCCATTCTCTTGTTAACTCCAGACGAACACCATTGGCTGCTGCATATCCTGATGTTCCACCTTGACCTGTCTCCGCTACTTTTGAACAAATATTTACTATAGCACCTTTTGAAACTTTAAGATACGCAACTGCATAATGTGCCATTGCGTAATAATGAGTTACGTTCCGGTTTAATGAGTTTAGAAATTCCTTTGAAGTTCCATGTTCAAGCCCCACGCCGTCATTCAGTCCGGCGTTGTTTACAAGTCCATCAATTTTTTGAAATCTCCCGATGATTTTGTTGACTCCATTTTTACAGGCTTCGGCGTCAGTGAGATCGGCATGAACAATAAAAACTTCTTTATTACGACTGCTAAACTCATTTGAAAGCTTTGAAAGAGCATCCTGGTTATAATCTATGATGCAGGGGATGGCACCTTCTTCGGCTAATCTTTTTACAATACTTTCTCCAATACCACTGGCGCCTCCGGTAACAATAATAACTTTGTTTTTTAACTGCAAGTCCATCTTTATAAAGTTTATACTCTAAACATTTAGTGTAAGAGATTCCGCAAAATTTCCGAATTCAAGATATCTTTTATACCGCTTGTTAAATAGATCCGTTTTGCCGGTATCCGGATAATAGGTTACATCAAAAACATGTCCCATTGCCTGCATCGCATCTTCAATTTTTGGATAGATGCCCGCAGCTGTAGCCGCAAACATAGCTGCACCTAATGCACAAGTTTGTTCCGATTTATTTACCTTGATCGGCATGCTCATTACATCTGCCATCATCTGCATGATGAAGGGTGATTTCTTGGCAACGCCTCCAATACCAATTAGTCCTTTGATATTAATTCCTTGCCCTGTAAAGCAATCAACAATTGCCTTCGCGCCAAAGCAAGTACCTTCTGCCAGCGCTCGAAATATCTTCGGCGCATCACTGCCTAATTGCAAGCCTATGATGCCACCCGTAAGCAGTGCATTGGCATCGGGCGTGCGACGACCATTAAACCAGTCGATGCTTATTTCATCTTCTTCACTTAGTGGCAATTGCGAAGCTTGTTCACTCAATACAGTAATGATTTTATTTGCGATGCCATCAATTGTTTTCTCATCAAGATCAGTAAACTGCAGGCTCCACGATAACAGGTTTTTAAACCATGCATACACATCTCCAAAAGCACTTTGACCCGCTTCCATACGGATCATATTGGGCACTACAGATCCGTTTACCATGCCACAAATTCCCTTCACATATTTACCCTGCATATCATCAATGGGCGCCACAAGCATGTCACAGGTAGAAGTGCCCATTACCTTGCTTAAATAGTATGGTTCAATTTGTCCGCCTACTGCGCCCATGTGAGCATCCATTGCACCAATGCCAACAATGACATCGGTAGATAAATTGAGCCTTGCTGCCCACTCTTCAGACAAGTAACCTGCGGCATTATCGGAAGTGAAAGTTTGTGGTGATAATTTATTTGCAAAGCCAGTCAGCAATGTATCTAAAGAGTTGAAGAACTCATCCGGCGGGAAGCCATTCCATTCTTCTGCCCATAAGGCTTTATGACCTGCCGTGCATACACTCCGTTTCATTTCGGAGATGTGTTTTTTACCGGTTAATAAAAACGGCATCCAATCGCAATGTTCTACCCATCCATAGCAAACTTCCCTTACGCGTTTATTGTGGCGCAGTACATGTAAAAGCTTGCTCCAGTACCATTCGGATGAGTATACACCGCCCACGTATTTCAGGTAATTCGTTTCAAACTTTCTCGCATGTGCATTTATCTCTTCCGTTTCCTTCCACGAAGTGTGGTCTTTCCATAAAATGAACATCGCATCGGCATCATTTGCAAACGCTTCCTGCAATGCCAGTGGCACGCCGGCTTTATCAACAGCAACGGGGGTAGAGCCTGTTGTATCTACTGAAATGGCTTTGATATTTTTACGAACAACATCTCCTGTTCTTGCCAAACAATCAGTGACCGTGTACTGAAGTCCTTCAATGTAATCCAACGGATGCTGGCGAAACTGGTTGTTATCTGCGTTGCAGTAGGAGCCATCGCGCCAGCGTGGATACTGGAAAACAGAAGCCGCCATTTCTTCACCTGAGGCAGTGCTTACGATGATCGCTCTCACAGAATCGGTTTCGTAATCAACACCTATTACATAAGCTTCTTGTTTGCCCATTGTTACTTTAGAATCTTTGAATGTTTTGCTTGCGGTTGTGCGCTATATCTACGCAAACTGATGATCTGATATATTATGTAAACACATAGATGTGCCTCTCTTTTGTTCCTATGATGCTGTGTGGTTTTTTCGTTAATCTTACTTAAGGAACACTATCAAAAATGAATTAATGATGATACTGCAAGACATTACTTCCTCTTTCGCTTGCCAATTCAGCTTTACTGCTGCGTTTGATGGCATACCAGCCGATAAACGCAAAGCAAAGCAACGGAATGATAAACGCAATTGGCATGCCTTTGCTGTCAGCAATCAAACCCATCAACGGTGGACAAAACGCGCCACCAGCTACTGCCATTACTAAAAACGAGGCTCCTTTTTTTGTAAGCGGGCCAAGGTCCTTAATACCCAACGCAAAGATGGTTGGGAACATGATGGACATGAAGAAATAAGTGGAAAACAGGCACACTACAGAGAGCCAGCCCAAGCCCATAATTACAAGAGCCACAAGTATCGTATTCGCAATGGCATAAACCATCAATATTCTTTGCGGAGCTATAAATTTCATGAAGTAAGAACCACTCAATCTTCCAATCCAGAACAATCCCATGCCACCAATCGCAAGGATGATGGACGCTGCCTGTTCCGGGTTTTTCGGCATGAAGATGCTGCCGAACATACCGAGGTGCTGCATAATGCCTTGCACCGGCGTTTGCAGGTTGGGCACGGCTTCCGTAACATAGTTGATGAAGAATGAATTGACACCGGTTTGCGCAGCTACATAAAGGAACTGTGCAACGACTGCAATGATGAAGGCAGGATGTTTTAGCAGATGACTCATCGGCGGATCAAACTCGGGTTCGGAAGCATCTTTCTGTTCAATCTCCGGGAGCCTGGTAAAGAGGAATACAAGCGCCACTACCACTACGATACAGCCCACAATCATGTACGGCGTTACCATAGACTCAAACTTATCGGCATTGCCATTGTTCTGCGAGCCGAAGATGAACAAGCCACCCATGAGTGGTCCTAATATCCAGCCAAGACCATTGAAGGATTGCGAGATATTGATACGCCGCGCTGAATAAGCTTTGGGGCCCAACACGGTGGAATATGGATTGGCTGAGGTTTCTAAACAAGCCAGCCCGCAGGCGATCACAAACAGGGCGATAAGAAAAGGAACAAACGACTCTAATTTGGCAACGGGATAAAACGAAAAAGCACCTAATGCAAATAAGCCCAACCCGACCACGATGCCCGTTTTATAACCATACTTTTTGATGATAAAGCCGGCAGGAATTGCCATCACCAGATAGCCGATGTACAATGAGAACTGCACAAAACCCGACTGCGCTTTTGATACATGAAGGATATCCTGGAAATGCTTATCCAGCACATCGAGCAAGCCATGTGCAAAGCCCCAAAGCAGGAACAGGCTTGAGATTAAAGCAAACGGAAATAAGTAGTTGGTGCCATCGGGAAGCTTTACCAGCGAAGCGGATTTTTCTTTATTCATAGCAAGTTTTTTGAACCACGGAGACATGAAGAACACGGAGGTTCGCAAAGTCTTTCAGTGGTTGTATTTTGAATCGTTTGTTATTGTGTTGGTTCGTCACTGCTACTTTGTAATGACATATATACTGCTTCCTGCTCCTTAGCTTACTCAGTGCTTTTGTGTACTTGTACCTATACTATTTATACAGCGCGCCATACGTTTGGCAGGCGCGGTAGTCGGAGCCTTCGCTGTCGGAGCCAAAGGCATTCCAGGCGGAGGGACGGAATATCTTTTCGCTATCAACATTGTGCATGCAGACGGGGATGCGCAACATGGCGGCGAGTGTTATTAAATCATGACCGATATGACCGTACGAGATGGCGCCATGATTGGAACCCCAATGCGCCATGACGCTGTAAACATCAGTGAATGCGCCACTGCCGCTAAGGCGGGGAACGAACCAGGTGGTAGGCCATGTTTTGTCGGTGCGCTCGTCGAGTGTGTTGTGAACATGTTGTGGCAAATCGATGGTTTCGCCTTCGGCGATCTGAAGAACGGGACCTAGGCCTCTTACTAAATTAACGCGGCACATGGTAACAGGCATGCCACCTTTGGTAACGAACTTGGAGGAATAACCGCCGCCGCGGAAATAGCCATTGTTGGCGGGATACCACGTTGTTGCATCGAGACATGCATTCGCCTCTTCTTCGCTGATATTCCAGTACGGTTTCATCACGGGCTTGCCATCTTCGGATTGCTGACCGCTACCATCGAGCGTGGCAGAACCGGAGTTGATCAAATGAATGAAACCCTTTGCGGCTGTGCCTTCCGGCGTGTAGCCCGTTACGCGCTGCACGGCTTCGCAACTCCAATAGGTACGCACATCGGCAAAGATTTGTGCCGTGTTGGTAAGCAGGTATCCGAAGAGCATAGAGATGCCGTTGAAAGCATCATTTTCTGTAGCAACCATATATGGCGCGCGGATTCCATTCCAGTCAAATGATGAGTTTAAGATGGCTTCGGAGAAGTCGCCGTTGGGTAAGAAATCTGTCCACTGGCGCTGCCCCTGAAAGCCGGATACGATGGCATTGTGACCAAAAGCTTCTTCACCAAAACCTTTCTCTTTTAAATGTTGATTGCCAATCATTAGGTCGCGGATGATAAGCGTCATCTTTACAACAAATTCCCAATGTTTGTCTTTTTCTTCGCGTGAAGATTGCTTTTCTGGCAGGTTGAAATCTTCGCCTTCTTTACAATGTTCTTTTACCCATGACAGAGCTTTTTGGAACTCTCCTTCATCATATATTTTCTTCTCAATGCGGCGCAATACTTCGGTAGAATCAACATACTCATTGCGCATGCCGAGAAACTCTCTAAAGACTTCAGGCACGACAATAGAACCGGCGATTCCCATGCAAACAGAGCCAATAGCTAAATATGATTTTCCGCGCATGATGGCAACGGCTAAACCGGCTCTGGCAAATGAAAGCAGGCGTTCCTGCACATCGTCAGGAATGGTTTCATCACCCAAGTCCTGCACATCATGTCCGTAGATACCAAAGGCGGGTAAACCAAACTGGTTATGTGCGGCTAATGTAGCAGCGAGATAAACAGCGCCGGGACGCTCGGTGCCGTTGAAGCCCCAGATGGCTTTGGGCAGGAGTGGATTCATATCCATCGTTTCGCTGCCATAGCACCAGCAGGGTGTTACAGAAAGAGAAACACCGACATTATTGGCTTCGAACTTTTTGCCGCATTGTGCGGCTTCATATACGCCGCCGATGCAGCTATCAGCAACCACGCATTGTACAGGTGAGCCATCAGGATAACGGAGTTCTTTTTCATAGAACGCAGCTACATTCTGCGCCATCTTCATGGTGGTTTCTTCAAGGGATTCGCGCACGCCGCCAAGACGACCGTCGATGATGGGACGAATACCGATTTTAGGATAAGATGTCATATAAATAATTATGAATGATGGATTATGAATGATGGATTATAATGAAATGTAGTTGCAGGTTAAACAATGTTTGGCTGTTCAATGCATCATTCATAATCCACTATTTATAATTGATTAAAATGCTTGTTTGATTTCGTCTAACGATACGCCTAACAACTTTTGTGCGATGGTGTTTAAGGAAGCTTCATCGCCGGTAAAATGATACACGGAATGCTTGTGAGATAACGATGCGCCGGACTTTAAGAAAGCTGCCGGTGATACACTTTCTATTTCGTAAAAAGGTCCCATCTGCGAGCCATCGGCAAGCGGTCCATCATTGTAGGCATTCACGGCATCGCCGGAGAAAGAAGGCTTGGTGGTGTTCCATTCCTGGTTTAAATATTTCGCTGACGAGTCCGTCTGAAACATGGTTACCGTGAGCACTTTGTTTTGTGAATCGTAACTGCCGAGCATCGGCTTTGCAAAGGATGGTTTGATACCTAATTTGCCACGGCTGGTGCCATCGGCTTTGAATAATAATCTATTGTCGTTGTGCTTTAGACGATCAGCTGGTATTTCACCGAAGTATGTCGTTGTAGCAACATCTGTCAAGGCTTTCCCGGCTGCATTTTTATAAGGCACTACTATCACGGTTTTGGGTGTTGTTTTCAGCATGTCGAGCATCCAGATACAAGGCATGCCGGTGGCTTCTGTCCATTCCGCGTTGCCTTTGTTGGATAGCACATTGTCGGTTTCGTAACCGACGGCTTTTACTTCTTTAGGTAAGGTGATACCCGTGTTACTTTCGATGTTAGTGTTGCTCAAAATTTTGATGCTGCGGTCAACAGACATCTGCAGCGGCGTGCCTTTATAATTGATAAGCTGCATGTCTTTGTGCAGGGTAATGGCATCATTGCTTTTATTAGTTACCTGCCAGCTTTCGGTATCAAATGCTGCGGGCGTTTTCCAGTTAGCAAATTCCATTTCAGCGCCGGGTTGAAAGTAGAGAGAGAACTTGCCGCCTTCCGGACCAAGCCAAAAACGATTTTCACCACCATAGGCATTCATGTGTTCATCTTTCGGTCCGGAAAAGGCTTTGTAGTTAACCCATCCGAAGCTGAAGCCGTTGTCGCCATCGGCAGTTGAAGTAAACACTTTTGCCTGGTACTTTGGAGAGACAATGATCTGCGCTTTGTTATCATTGGCAGAGAGCACCACAACGCTGTCATGCTTTTGCAAAAAGGAAAGGTCGTAACCAAACGTTCCTTTTTGATATGAAGAGTCCGTTGTCTTTGCTTCCTCTTTTGTTTGTGAGGTGTTGTTGCAGGCAGTCATCATCGTAAAAAGAATAAGAAATAAAACTATAAATCGTCTGTTTGTCATAATCAGCAATCGATTATTATGTGATGTTTTGGCAAAAGATAAAACCGTAGTAACAGCAAACTTAAACGTTTAAGCAAAGATGAAAAAATTATTTTTTTACTTTCATTTTGCTACCGCAGCTTTCTCGTACAATCAGTTTTGCCTCCACCGTTATTTCAGTCGTTTTCTTCACTTTGCCTTCTATCCGGTTGATGGCGAGCTTTACCGCTTCTTTGCCAATATCAGCAATAGATTGACTGACATAGGTAACCGGCGAATAAAAAAAATCAAAGACATCGCTTTCATCAAATGAGATAATGGCTAATTCATCCGGCACTTTAATCCCATGTTGATTTATTTTTTTTAAACCTGCTACTGCCAGCGAGTTGGTAGCAAAGAAGAAAGCATCCACCTGCAAGGGATGTAACAAAGCCTCCATTTTTTCAGAAATTTCTTTCTCCATATTCTGATAGGACACTTCAAGCAGCCAGGTGTTCTTAGAACGAATGCCGTTTTCTTTTAGCACCGCTTTGTAGCCATCCTTACGTTGCTGCATGTGCGTAAGCTTTGTATCGTAAGCCAGCATAGCAATTTTTCTTCGTCCATTATTCACCAGCTTTTGCACCGCTTTGCTGGCAGCCATCACGTTATTGATGTGTATGCAATCGGCATCAATGCCAGGGAAGTACCGGTCTATCAATATGACCGGTACATTGGTTTTCTTTAAAGATTGGATTTGTTTTTCCGTGCCTGCTGTTGGCGCAATAATAAATGCATCTACGAGACGGTTCAGAAATACATCAATCAAGTCCTGCTGCTTATCCGCATCTTCATCGCTGCTGCCAAATATTACAACGTAATTATGCTTCTTGGCTTCGTCTTCAATAATCCTTGCAATGCCGGAAAAGAAAGAGTTGGATATATCTGCTACAATTAGCCCGATGGTATTGGTCTTCCCACTTTTCAGACTTTTAGCTATCATGTTGGGTTGATAGTTCAGCTCTAATGCCGTGCGTCTTATTTTATCCGACATCTCTGTGCTAATGCGGGCTTCTTTTTCTTTTCCGTTCAGAACGTAAGAAACCAGCGCTACTGAAACGCCAACCTGTTGGGCTATGTCTTTAAGTGCTATTTTTTTTGCCACAAATCAAATATAAAGGCTTAATCGTTTGAAAGCTTGCTCTGATGATAGGTTTCAATCATCTCAGTAATCAGGATTATTATTGTTTAAACCATTAGTTCACTTCGAGATGATCTTTGTCAGGAAGCGTTGGGAAAGCATTGTGTGGCTCGGTCTGGTACCAGAATACCGTGGTAGCGATGTCATCTTGCAGAGGTAGGTATCGTCCTTCGCTGCGCCAGCCCAACGCCTGTATGGTTACCTTCAGATTTTTATCAAAACGTATCGGGTCGTTGATATGCCAGCGGTACAAGCCAAAGCGTTGTGCAATATTATAATGCCCGTCTCCTTTTATTACCTGTGGCAAGCCGGTATAAGGATTCGAGAACTCTGTATAGTTTACTTCTTCCACGCCGGCATCATTGCGCTTACGGGTGTCGAAGTCGTAGGCACCGCAGAAATAATCTTCAGTACCAGTACCGTTAATGGTGGGATAGTCTTTATCACCATCCATAAAAAATTTGATTTCTCCTTCTCCCCACCAGCCATTGTTACGGGCACCATAGGCCATATATGTACCTACATACTGACCTTTGCCTATGATACTGTCTACTAGCACATAATCCTGCTTGTAAGGCAGCGGGTTCGTTCTCCTGAACTGTGCATGAAAATAACCGGCTTCTTTGGGCACATCCGTTAAGGAATAGTCAACCTGATAATACAGATACATATCATGTTCATCTATGTTCTCCATCGTAATACGGCATTTGCGGCGAAAAGGCATCGTCCAGTAGCAGTTAAAACCGCTGCCCGGGTTTACACAAACAGCCATCGAATTAACCTGTGCAAACTGGTTCCATCCCATGCAGAAAAAATCACCTACCGGCACTTCAATAGAAGGTGTTGTTTCATCATCCCAATAAAAGCGGATGATAGAGTAGCGCCAGTTGCCGGTTGGGGTCATCCAGATGTGTTTGACAGCACCGGGACCTGTTATGTCGGCAATGGTAAAGGTTGTATGCGCTTTAATAATAACGCTGGGACTTACCTTCCATCCTTTACCTAAATCCCGGGAGGCGTTTAAACCGGTGCCTGTTGTTGCCTGACCACCTTTCCCTTTTTCTCCATTAAAATTTTCGGGACTGATAGAGCGGGATTTAGCGTCAGATGTCATGTACAGGTTGTCCATGTTTACATTAAGTCCGTCGAATTTGTTTTGTGCAAATGCAGACATCGATAGCATGCCGGCAAGGACAACAAGAAGTCTTTTTTTCATAGTTAAAGAAAGATGGTTAAGAAATATATATCAATATGGAAGCTCGTGTGTTTGCAGCCAGATAAAAGTAAAATATAATTTCTCATACTGCAATGAAATATAGCTGCCGGCAATGGCGGCTGTTCCTGTTTACTTCTTATATATTACCCTGACAGAATCATGGAAACATAAAGATAGCACAACAGGAAACCTATGTAAAATCTATGTGTTTCCATTAGACATGTCAGATTGCAAATCCTTTACTAATAAGAAATGCTTACTACGACATCCTGGTCGGGTAGCAACTTGTGCTCATCAAAGTTGACAATAATATCATTATCGTTAACGGTATAAGAACTGGAAATCGTTGTGTTGCCAGCCGAAACAACAACAGTCACCGGCTTTTTTTCAACAGATAATTGCAATTGTTTCAGGCTTAGCTCACCATACTTCACAGATACTGTATTCACCTGCTGCGAACCTTCCGTTTTCTGACTGATATTTCCCCACGCATTTGCCGTTGTAAAGAAGCCTTTAAAATTATCTTTCTGAATCTTCGGTGAGAAGCTCAATGTCTTTTCCGGGCCGTTGTAATAGAAGTCTTCTAACGCCAGCATCACGCCCCAGGAAGCCATCGCACGTGCATAGTGATCGCCGCATTCAATCTCATTCCAGGGATTGTGTTTTTCAGGGCTGTACCTGTCATGCACGGCTTTCATCACAGACAAGCCTTCATCAATCATGTTTTCATAAATCATGTTGGTGGCTACCTGGTATTCAATGCCCGTCCATACTTCATCGCGGTAGCGCACACCTTTCTCACCCATGTGTTCACTCTTCGGCCAAGTGCAAACCAGCAAGCCTGGTTCTCCAAAGCTGGCATAGGTTCTTTCGGGTGGATGCACTTTGTTTTGTGTGGCTACATCCGGCGCCCAGTTATATTTCCAGATGGATTGCAATGTTTTTTGTACATCTTCTTTCGGATAGATGTAACCCAACTTATCAAGATGTGACCAGGTTTGCCCAAACAACTGGTCGCTTAAACAACCATTGGCATATTGAAACTCTGGATGCTCTTTCAGGTTCACATCCTGAACAAAATATTCTCCGTTCCAAAGCTTCTTTACAGTGTTAGCTTCACCGGCTGCTGCAATGCGATTGCACCTGTTTGCAAATGTTGTGTCGTTCATTATAGAAGCCATAGCAGTCGCGGCTTTCAGCGAAGCGAGATATAAAGAACCAACATACGTATTGGCTCCATAAAACGCGATGTCGTATGTATTTGCCTGTGTCTTTTCTATCAACCCATCTTCGTTGCCATCTTCATTGATTATAAACTCTGTGGCTTTCTTAATGCGGTCCCAGTTACGTGTCAGAAACAGATTGTTATCGCTGTTCAGATACTCGCGGTAAGCTTTTAAGATACCGCCTGCATGACCATCAATCAGCACGCCGCCCCAGCCATTGCGCGCCTGTATGCTGCCGTCTTTATCGAACGATGTTCCGAAGTCCGTCTTCTCTCTGATGTTGCGTTCCAGTTCCGGAAAGAAGTGAGCCAGCGCCTGTTCATAATTCCAAACATGCGTGCAGGTTCCAACGCAGGAACCCACACCTTCCCAAGCCCAGAACTTATCATTTGCCCACCATTGGCAAGTTTCAGTTGCGAGAATTGATAGCGGCATTAATGAACGTTGTACAAACCAGTAAGGCAATGTAGTGTTGTTGTAATACGTGTCATGAAACGTATGCGTTTCGGCAGATAGACGAGGCAAATTATTTTGTAAATAAGAAGCAACATCCAGCGAGTTGCTGAACCAATTGCTATACATGTTACCGATGATGGTAGCGCCTGTTGTTGGCAACGCTGTGTTCCAATCATTACCGATAATATCAGTAACATCGCTGCCATAATAATAAGATGGACGATTAGGAAAAAACCAGGTGAGCAGGAAGGTAATGTCTTTGCTTTCGCCCGGTTGCAAAGTAACCGTTGTAGCGACAGAACCATCTATTTTATCACCCGTTGTTTTGCCGGCTGAATCGATTCTGCTATTGTCTGAAACGCCCATGTAGTCTGCATCTCCGCTTGCGTCGGGCGATAATACACTTAACGCAAGATTGCCGAAATAAGGATGCATGGATGGGAAGTATTTTTCTTTGGTTACCGGCTTGTTGCTAAATCCAATATCATCCACAAGTATATGTCCCCAATCACCTTCTGAAGAATCTATGATTTCAAAATGCGCTTTCTTTCCTTTTAGTTCTTTTACATCCCAATAAGACAGATCAAGCCCTTCTGTATTCTTGCCTGTCATTGTGCAGGCGACTTTATTATTGATCACCAGATTAAAACAGGTAATGCCAGGATGATTGCCGCCACCAATCTTAAACGTGATATAATCTTCTTTAATGGTAAACTCCTGCGATACCATTTTGCCGGTTGACAAATCGCCGCCGGATTTGGAATTGACAAGACTGCTGCCACCGATATTTCGAATCGTTCCCTGGTCAGCCGTCAGGCTTCCTTTAGCAGGAGAAGTGCTGAATGATTTACCCGACACTTTCCATTTGCTATAATCATTTTCAAAATCGTCATACGGTTTAATCACCGGCTTTTCTGAGGTCGGATTCGGATTGCCCGGAACCAGATCCATTACCAAAGATGTCATGCCATTATTCTTCACAATGCGGTTGCGGCTTTGCGCATTGATTTCATCTTTTATTTCTAAACAAACCAAGTTTTGCAACCAGCCGGTGAGCGTAGTAGTAACGGGTGATGACGAGGTGTTGGTCAACGTGTATTTTAATATCGTTCCCGGTGTTGCTGATTCTTTGGCGTTCATCGGGATGAAAGGCGAATACACTTCGGAACTCACTTTTACAGGTAATTGTTTTTTCGTGTCAGCGTAATCAATCTTCGCGATCGGATATTCACCGGTAAAAGATATATCATTGAAATCATCTTTGTTCAGCTTGACCGTTTTCTGTTTACCGTTTTGTTTAACCGTAAGCGCGAAGCCCTGATCAATATAACTGTTAGGACGGAAGGTTTTATAACAAACCGTCCACGGACCCAATGCCGTATTAAAATGTGTTAATGAATCAACTCCATAACCTGTATTGTATGCGTTATTGGCAATCCACCAGTTTGCCAGTGTGCCATCGCCGCGAACATACAACTGGCCAGCTGCGATGCCGCCACAAGGCATACCAATGGTCAACAACTCGTTTCCTTTATATACTTTCCTTTCGGTGCTATACAAGCTTTTCTCCCAATCGGTAGATAAATTTTTCTGCAGAGGAACATGGTGTGAAGGGTCAACCGTTTGAGAATAAGCAGCAGAAGAGGTTAACAAAAAAAGGAACAAAGCCAATTTTTTCATGCCTAAAGTATTTGTACAGTTATGTTTATTTATTAAGAGGAAAATAGTAGTTATCTATGGCGAATAATTCCTGCGGGGAAAACACGCTTCAAAAATAGCTTAAAGGTTTAAGCAAACAAGTTTTTTCTGTTTTTTTCTAAAATAATTTTTTCAAAAAGTTGGCGGATTGAAAGCGAATCCTCTACATTTACACAAGAAATGCTTAAAGGTTTAAGCATTTCGATTAACAGAACTAATGATTGTTTGCCTGCTGACGCTTACTTTGGGTGCGCAACCAAATAATGTGTAATGAAAGGCAACGGGAGATGTATGAAACACGAACTAACTGTATTTCTTCTGTTTTTTGCTTGCATTCTTGTAGCGGGTTGTAAGCAAAAGGGAGCTACTTTGTTTACACTAGTTCCCTCATCTCACACAGGCATTCAATTTAAAAATGAAATCCAGGAAAATGTAGATTTTAATATTCTCACCTATGAATACCTGTACAATGGTGGTGGCGTAGCGGTTGGCGATATTAACAACGATGGCTTACCGGATATCTTATTTACCGGTAATATGGTGACGGATAAACTATATCTCAATAAAGGAAATTTTGTGTTTCAGGACATTACAAAAGAAGCCGGCTTAACGGGGCGCAGCCGCTGGAAAACGGGAGCCGTGATGGCAGATGTAAACGGCGATGGCTTATTAGATATTTATGTTTGCTACAGCGGTCCCGGCAGTGATGAAGACAGGCGAAATGAACTGTACATCAACAATGGTGTAAAGAATGGTTTGCCTTCTTTTACCGAAAGAGCAAAAGAGTACGGGCTTGATGCGCCGGGCACGTATTCGACCACTGCTTCTTTTTTTGATGTAGATAATGATGGAGACCTTGATATGTTTTTGGTAAACCATGCCGATATGTTTTACAATCCGTTTTACAATACCGACACCTTGCGTAAAACGCGGCACCCGAAATTCGGCAACCGCCTGTACCGCAATGATGGCGGGAAGTTCACGGATATCAGCGAAGAGGCGGGCATCAAAGGAAGCGGTTTAAACTTCGGGTTAAGCGTTGCCACGAGTGATATTAACAATGATGGCTATACCGATATTTATGTAACCAACGATTATGATGAACGCGATTTTTTATACCTGAATAATCACGACGGAACATTTAGGGAAGTACTGGATAAAGCAGCCGGTCATCTCTCTGAGTTTGCGATGGGTTCTGACATTGCGGATTATAACAATGATGGAAAGCCGGATGTAATGGTGCTGGATATGTTGCCGGAAGATAATCATCGCCAGAAGCTATTGAAAGGCGCTGATTCGTATGATAAATACACGATGCGTTATGAACATGGTTTTGGTCACCAGCAGATGCGAAACACATTGCAGTTGAACAACAGCAATGATACGTCTGCTACACCCATTTTCAGCGAAGTGGGACAGCTTGCAGGCGTATCTAATACCGACTGGAGCTGGTCGCCTTTATTGGCAGATTTTGACAATGATGGCTGGAAAGATCTGTTTATTTCCAACGGCATTTTTAAAGACATGACGAACCTCGATTTTGTAAAATATACCTCGGGTTACAGCAACAATTTTACCGATGCCAAAGGTGATAAAGTTGCCATGTGGAAATTAATCCAAGAGATGCCTTCCACCAAACTAAAAAACTATTTTTTCCATAACAATGGCAACCTTACATTCTCCAATGTTTCCGATACTTGGGGATTGAATAAAGAAGCTATCAGCAATGGCAGTGCGTATGCCGATTTGGACAATGACGGCGACCTGGATTTAGTCATCAATTGCATCAATGATGAGCCGACAATCTTGCAGAATAACAGTGTAAGAAATAATGCATCGCATTACCTTCGAATCAAGCTGAATGGTAGCGGAAAAAACACGCAGGGCATTGGTGCGAAAGTGTATACGACTACAGCTCATCAGCAGCAGTTGCAGGAGCAATACTTAACACGCGGTTTTCAGTCATCGGTTGATCCAATCATGCATATTGGTTTGGGCGAAGACAGCATAGTGCAAATGTTAGAAATTAAATGGCTGAGCGGAAAAGCAACGGTTCTTCATGATGTAAAAGCAGACCAATTAATCACGGTGAAGGAAGGAAACTCCGGCAACGAAAATAGCATCATTTCTTCGGTGACACCAACGCCTTTATTTACCGATGTTACCGCTTCTTCCGGCATTCATTTTACGCACCAGGCATCGTCGTTTGTTGACTTTAAAGTATCGCCGTTGCTGCCATTTCAAATCTCTAAAATCGGTCCCACGTTAGCCAAAGGAGATGTGAACGGCGATGGACTGGAAGACCTCTTTATCGGTGGCAATAAAAAGCAGCCATGTACTTTGTATGTACAGACGAAAGAAGGCGCATTTATACAAGCGACTGAACAGCCTTGGATGCAGGATAAAAACAGCACCAGCGCCGATGCGCTATTCTTTGATGCAGATGGCGATGGCGACAATGATTTGTACGTGGTAAGTGGTGGCGCGGATGATTATCTGAACAGCAAAAACTACCAGGACAAACTATACCAAAACGATGGCAAGGGCAACTTTACATTGGTTCCCGATGCTTTACCAACAGAGACGATAAGTGGTAGTTGCGTGCGCGCCGCAGACATCGATAAAAATGGCAAGCCTGACTTGTTTGTGGGCGGCAAACTAATGCCGGGATTATTTCCGCAGGCGCCGGAAAGCTTCATTTTAAAAAATAAAAGCACACCAAACCACTTGTTATTTGAAAGAGACAACTCGCAACATGATACAACGCTTTCACATCCGGGAATGGCGAGCGATGCGGTGTGGACTGACCTGAATAAAGATGGCTGGCAAGACCTGATTGTTGTGGGTTTGTTCATGCCAATCACGGTGTTTGAAAACCATCATGGTCAACTAATTAATCAAACAAAAGATTATGGTCTTGACAATACCAACGGCTGGTGGACAAGAATTGCAACCGGCGATTTTGATGGTGACGGAAATACTGATTTTGTCGTAGGAAATATGGGAACCAACACACAGCTCAAAGCTTCGCAAAAAGAGCCGCTTACCATTACGTATGCCGACTTCAATAACGATGGCGTGGTAGACCCAATTCTGTGTTATTACAACAACGGCAAAAGCTATCCCTGGTTTTCGCGCGATGAACTGTTTGAGCAAATGCCCTTTTTACAAAAACGCTTTGCGCGATACAGCGATTATGCCGATGCACAGTTGGAAGATATGTTCAGTAAGGAACAATTAGCTGCTGCTAAAACAGTGAAGATAATGATGCAGCAATCGGTATGCATTAGCAACAAAGGCAACCGGAAATTGAGCATCAAGGCGTTGCCTGAGGAAGCGCAAATTACTATGGTGAATGGCATTGTAACCGATGACGTGAATAAAGACGGCAAACAAGACCTGATCATTGCCGGGAACTTCTATCCGTTCCGTGTGCAGTTGGGCCCGATGGACGCCGGCATTGGATTGTATTTGCAAGGCGATGGCAAAGGAAATTTTACACCACAGCCATACAGCCAGACAGGTTTGTATGTTCCGGGTGATGTAAGAAATCTTGTTGAGATAAAAAGCAATCACAGGAACATTTTCGTTGCAGGTAAAAACAATAGTCCGCTTCAGGTAATTGCCTGCGATTAACTGTTTACTTATTATTTCAAAAGCATGACCCAGTATGATGAAGAGAGGAACGAGCATAGCGCAATATGAAAATTTTGTTCATTGATACACACTAATTAACAATCGGATTTTATACAAAAGATAATAGAGACAATAAACCGCAAGGACGTATTTTGTAACTGGCTAACTGGTTATAGTTTCGTGCAACAAACCGAATAGTAACTAACTGATATTTTTTTTATAACTATCACCAAACAACAATTCGTATGAGACAACAAAAAGTATTGTTTCTTACACTTTGCCTTCTGCTTTGTGCCGGTGCGGCATGGGCTCAGCAGGTGATTACGGGAACCGTTGCCGATACCATCGGCGCCAAGCTTCCCGGTGTAAGCGTTACTGTAACGGGCAAGTCTGTCGGCACAATTACCGACGAGAACGGAAAATTCAGTATCAATGTACCGGCAGGAAGCACGCAGCTTTCATTCTCGCTGGTGGGCTACAAAACACAAACGGTAAACTTAGGCACCCGCATCGAGTTTACCATTACTCTATCTGCAGTTCCCAATAGCCTGCAGGATGTGGTAGTAGTAGGTTATGGTGTGCAGCGCAAGCGCGACGTAACGGGCACTATCAGCAGCGTGAAGGGTGATGATCTGAAGAACCAGCCGGTGTCGAACGTAGCCACAGCCTTACAAGGTCGTGCCGCTGGTGTAGACATTGTACGCAGTGATGGCGCACCTGGTGCGGGACCTTCTATCCGCATCCGCGGTACGGGTACTATTAACGCGGCAGACCCGCTGGTGGTAATTGATGGTGTGCCTGCAGGCAGTCTTAGCGACATTAGTCCCAATGATATCGCTTCTATCGAAATTTTGAAAGATGCTTCTTCCTCCGCCATTTATGGCACCCGCGCCGCTAATGGTGTGGTGTTGATAACAACCAAAAAAGGCAACTTTGGCGAGGGTCTTAAAACGTCTGTAAACGCATATTCAGGGCAGAGTAAAGTGCTGAAATACCTTGACCTGCTGACAGCACCTGACCTGGTAACGCTGAAGAAAGAATCGTACACAAACGATGGGCTTGCTGTGCCAACGGTTTGGAATGATCCTGAACTGGCGGTGCAGCGTACAGACTGGCAACGCGCGCTGTTTGGTACCGGCAAAACCAACAATGCGGATGTAGCGGTACGCGGTGGTAGTGCCAACAGCACCTACAGCTTTTCGGGCAACTATTACGATGAACAGGGTATCATAACGAATACTTATTTTAAGCGGTTAAGTGCAAGAATAAATTCCGAACACCGGATACTTAAAATATTTAAACTGGGTGAAAACTTCTTATACTCTGCTACCAAAGGCAATGGTATTGATACCCGTTCTACACAAAGCGGTACGGTATGGAGTGCATTGCGCTTTAACCCCTCAATACCGGTATATAATGAAGATGGCACCTGGGGCGCTTCTAAACAAGGGATCGGCGATATCAACAACCCGGTGTTTACTGCCGCAAGTCCGGATGTAAATAACCACAACAACAACGTGCTTGCCAATGCTTACTTAGATGTTACCTTGTTTAAAGGGCTTTCTATACGGGCAAACCTGGGATATAGCAGTACCATGTATGGCAACTATACATTTCAGCCTGCTGCGCCTGAGCAAGCCAGAAGCATTGCATTGGCATCAGTAGGGCAAGGGCATGGCGAAGGCTATTCACGGCTGGAAGAATACACACTTACCTACAACAGGATATTTGCAAAAAACCATAGTGTAAACTTTACCGGTGGCTACTCTGCGCAACTATTTTATGGCAGCAGCTTTGGCGCATCAAGGAATGGTTATGATAACGAGTCTGATCCTTTCCGCAACCTGAACAACGGCAGCCCGCAATATCAATACAACAACGGTGGAAAAGGTGTGAAGTCGGGTCTGGCTTCCTACTTTGGTCGCCTTAACTATGCTTATAAAGGCAAGTACCTGCTTACGGCAACATTGCGTGCAGACGGATCCTCAAAGTTTCCTACGAATAACCAGTGGGGATATTTCCCGGCGTTTTCAGCCGGCTGGCGTATCTCTGACGAATCGTTCTTTAAAGACAATGTTTCTTTTATCAATGACCTAAAACTGACCGGTGGCTGGGGCGAACTGGGTAATCAGGCGGTACCAGACCTTCAATATTTAGCCATCATTGGCAATGGTATTAACTACAATTTTGGTAACACGCCGGTAAATGGCAGTTCGGTGATCAGTCTTGCCAACCCTAATATTACCTGGGAGCGTGCGCAAATGACGAACATCAGTTTAGAATTTGCATTGCTTAAAAGCAAGCTTACCGGTACTGTTACTTATTTCGATAAGAATACCAAAGACATGCTGATACCATTCTCTATCGTTCAAACGTATGGTACGGCTGGTATTCCCAATCAAAACATAGGCACACTGAACAACCACGGTATTGAAGCTGAGCTGACTTATCGTAACACCACACCGGGCAGGTTTACTTACTCTATCGGTGCCAATGCTTCGTTTATTAAAAACAGAGTAACAAGACTGTATGGGGATGATAAAACCTATTTAGGATCTATCATCTACGGAAGGCAGTTATTAGAAACAAGCCGTACCTACGAAGGACAGCCGATAGCTTCTTTTTATGGTTTTAAAACAGATGGTTTATATCAAAACCAGAAAGAAATAGATGACGATTCCAACACCGCCAATGATGACAAGACCAAAATAGCACCCGGCGATGTAAAGTTTGTAGACCAAAACGGCGACGGAAAAATTGATGAAGATGATCGTGTGTACTTAGGCAATCCAAACCCTAAAGTGGTATTTGGTATCAACGGAAGTATCGCCTACAAAGGTTTTGACGTAAACTTTTCATTTGCGGGGGTAAGCGGCTTAAGCCTTTATAATGCAGACCGCGTGGCAGGTTTAGATGCTACCGGTGTGTTTAACTGGTATGCCGACGAGCTTAACCGCTGGCATGGTGAAGGCACCAGCAACGATGTGCCAAGGTTATCTGTAACTAATACACACAACAACTACCGCTCATCAGATTTATGGATAGAAGATGGCAGCTATATAGCATTAAAAAACGTATCGCTTGGTTATTCATTTACAGGGTTAAGCCTTAAAGATATCAAGCTGCCGGATGCACGTGTATATATAAGCTGTTACAATGCATTTTATATTACCAAGTATTCTGGCTTCACACCAGAATTGGGATATACAGATGGTAACAGGCAACGCGGTGTAGACGTAGCGCAATATCCTTCTACACGCACATTTACAGTAGGTGCTTCTATTAATTTATAAAATCATTATCATGAAACGAACCTATTTATTCATTACTGCAGGGATAGCAGCTATGTCCATCACACTGGCTGGCTGTATAAAACACCCGCTGGAAACCGAGCCGGTAGGCCAATATACCACGCAAAATTTCTGGCGTAACCAAACCGATGTGCTTGCAGGCATTGCAGGTATTTACAACATGCTGTTTGCTGAAGATGGCATGGGGCATGGCAATTATATTTATGAAGACCAGAGCGATGATATATCGGTAGATGGAGACCATGACGATTACAAGGCGATAGAGCGCTTTAATCCCAATTCTTCCCAATACCAGATAAACAGTGGCTGGGTGCTGGCTTACGAGCAGATTGCACGTGCCAATAATGCGCTTATCTACATACCAAAAGTGCCGGTTATGGATGAAGCCATCCGCACTCGTTCTATGGGGGAAGCCTACTTTTTGCGCGCTTACGCGTATTGGTTTTTAAACAACATTTATGGCGAGGTGCCGTTGATTACGGAAGAAAATGTGTTGTCACTTAATTATAATGTACCCAAAAACACAGTAGAAGAAGGTCGTGCCTTAATAGAAAGCGATCTGTTGAAAGCGGCTGACATGTTGCCTGAAACCTACGGGGAAGAAGACAAAGGCCGTGTAAGCAAAGGCGCTGCCTGGGGTATGCTTTGCAAGCTGTATATGACATGGGAGAAATTAGACAAGGCATTGGAATACGGACAAAAAGTAATTAGCGATCCTAACTATGCGCTTGCCACAAACTACGCAGACAATTTTACTGTTGGTACACAAAACGATAATACGGAATTACTGTTTGCTATCTGGAATAAAGATCAATTCAATGCCTCGCCGGCCAACATTTACTTTTCAATCAGAGACTGGGCAGGTTGGGGCTTTCATCACCCGACGCAAAACTTTGCAGATGAATTTGAAACTGGCGATACGCAACGTAAAGAAGCTACTCTGATATCGGTAGGCGATTCGCTGCCCAACCAAAGCTTTTTGGTGAATATAAGCTCAGCAGATGCCTACCAGATGTTTGCAGGAAAAGAGGGGCAAAGCACCGGCAGAATGCTGCCAAGTCAAAGCACGACCGGCTACTGTGTACGCAAATACACCGCCTATAAACCAGACGGAAGTGGACTGAATAATGATCTGAAACAACCACTACTGCGCACTGCCGATATATACCTGCTGGTAGCCGAAGCCAAAGTACGACAGAGTGGTGCCGGTGCCGGCGATGCTGAAATCAATCTTGTGCGCAGGCGTGCCGGGTTAAACGATACAAGCGGCGCAAGCTTTAAAGAAGTGGTGCACGAACGTCGTGTGGAGCTGGGTGGCGAGAACGTACGCTGGTACGATCTGCTGCGCTGGGATAAGGTAGGGCTTATCAATATAGACACAATTGTAAGCAAGCCAAAGCTGGCATCACCGCTGCCACCTTACAATAGTGCTGTCGTGGTGCCTGCGCGTACATTTACACGTCCTAAAAATTATTACATGCCCATACCGCAGCCGGTGATAGACCAGAGCAAAGGTGTGATCACACAGAATCCAAATTATTAATCAGTTTATCATTTATGAAAGAAGCCGTCCCTGCAATGTTGCAGGGACGGCTTCTTTGTTTTATACCAATCAATATCTGTTGTTGCCTTATTATTTATACCGGTCAGACATCAGCCACAATCCTTTTCATTTTAATACAATTCACGCTTCACTTTAAATATCTTACTATCAAACGATCTTTACTATCCAATTGGTCTTACTTTATCTTCACCAGCATTAGCTTGATTAACCAGAACCGATGATGTGTATCATCCGTTTTAAACTGTAAGGTTATTGTTCCATTACCTTCGGTAACATTCATGTCAGCTATCAGCTTATTCTTTATCCATCCATTGGTAGTTGCTTTTGTGTCTATCCAGCCACTAAGTTTCGTTTGCCGCTGCCACATCGAAAACCGGCAGCCTTCCGGCTGGTTAATAACATCAGCATACACCTGGTAATGCCCGGTCGGTATGCCATCGGGATAAAAGATCAGCATGGTTTCATCATTCACATTCATCTTATAGCTCTGACCGGTGGAGGCACTATCCCACGATGTTTCTATTGTCATATTATAGCCCGGTGAAAGCCTGGTAAATTCCGGAAAAATATTCAGTGTATCAGGAGTGTACACTTGTGTGTTATTATCCTGCGGAGGTTGCGGATTATCAGGTGATACATCGCCATAGTAAAAAGCGACAGCAGTGTATAGAACCGGAACCGCATTGTGTTCACCTCCATGCTCGATGGTGTGATAAAAGCTTTTGTCGAAAGACAGTTTGTCGTTCATATAAAAACGATAAGCGCCGGTACGGCTAAAGAGCAGCGAAAAATCAAGCGCACCATGAAGCGGTAAACTGAAAGCCCCGTCCCACCTGTCTTTCAGCGCATACCAGCCGCCATTGAAATGGTCTTCCGAGCCGGTTCCATGTAATTGCAGTTTGCCATCAATAACGGTGGAGTCATCACCTTCAAAGAAGATAGGCATGCCGGTTTGTACACCCTGTGCCTGTAGAATGGTTCCTACATAATGACCTTTGCCTTTTGTATTTACAAAAACAAAAGGTTCCCCCGCGGCAGGTTTTGTCTGTTGCCAGTGCGCATAAAATTTTCCTTCCGTTTGTGCGTTTTGCGGTACGGCTGTATAGGAGATAGTGGCAGCCATTTGAACAGGTGATAAAACAGTATCCGCCCGTTTACGATATACCAGTTCTATCCTTCCTTTCTTACTGAACGGCATCGGAAAATAACAGTATAATTTTCCTTTGGTTGAACCCAACAAGAGACTGCGCATGGATGGTTTGCCAAAAGCAAAACCAAAAAAGTCAGCTACCGGGCAATCAACTGCAGGCAATGCTTCGTCATCCCAAAAAATACGGATATCAACATCTTTATACAAACCTTCAAACGCAACGGATGGCGACAGTTCAATACCTGTAAAACGCCCGCCGGTATTGATGTTCGCTATGGTTGCGCTTTTGCCGGGCTGTAAAGAAACAAGTGTATCTATTCTATATGATTTATCATTGTCGCCTGCAAAATCAGTCGCTGCTTTATCCTTTTCATTCCATAACTGTTGTATGGTTTGCAGTGCAGCTATCGCTTCAGTACCGGGCTGTTTGATAAAAGGAATTACCATTGTGCCTGCCGCAAACAACCTGTATCCAATCTGGTGAAACTGTAGCTTTTTGCCGCGACAAACAATACGGCAACTCTTCTGAAATAGGATGGGATAATAACAATAATAACCACCCAACTGATTACCGCAAAGCGGCTGAACAAAAGGAGAGATCTTTCCGGAAAACAAATCGGTGTAACAAATGGAAAGAGTTGGCTTTATTGGATTATCTATATAAAAATCAAGGGTATCATCCGTTGGTGATGGTGTCCATATCCGGTTGACAACACCCGGACCTTTCGCATCGAAGATAACAAGGCTGCTGTCTTTATTCCGTTTTACAAACGAATACAATCCATCGAAGCCATCGTTGTTGCCACCTGTTGTATCGTAAGAAGATACTTGTCCGCAAACGGTTTGCGGCCGGTAAGCCGGCAACAATGAAATATCATAAAATGATTTCAACTCATCTGCGGCAGAGATGGCAGTTTTGCTTTGCGCGGAAGCATTTGAAAAGCTGATAGTAACAAGAACAAGACTCAGAGCAAAGGCTCTTTTCAATATCGTATTCATCAGGTAAAATTGTAAGATAAAGATATCTGCTTAATCATTTAAGCAGGCTATTTCCTGATAGGCTGCTTCAATTTTATTTTTGCCGGTAAAAGACCTGTCTAATGGAAACTCTTCATTACTTCCGGTTACCCATTTGGCAGCTACATTTAGGTTGACTATTTTTTCTGCTGTTGTAAAGCCTTTTAGTTCACCATCAATATAAACCCGCAAATTTTTGCCATTGTAACCACCGGCAATATGATATCACTGGTTACCCCAGTGGTCAGGCAACGGAACGGTACCGTCAACACGCCTCCATCCGCCGGAATGCCGCCATGATGCTATAAGCAATTAAAAAGCGGATACTGTTGTCTTTACAATCATAACCGCCACTGCGTGTTTCAGGGGTTAATTGAATAGCTTCGCAGGGCGCTACCGCACCAGAATATGTGCCACCTTCATTGCTAATCATGTGAGAACATTACTTTTTGCCATGCCAATAAAAGGATTGATATATTGCAACGCATTGTCTTTTTGAGAAAACGAATACCGAGGAATAAAAAAGTAAGTGGAAAGCAAGAAAAGCAGGATACTATCCTGTTGTAACACTTTTTTTTTAGTAAGCTTATGTATATATGATCAAGAGGATGAAATTGAAAACAAAACGTTCTTAGCAGCATTACCGTTGGCATATCATGCTATATCAACAACAACTTTCTGTTCGTTTTTATCAGGAAAGCTTTGATTTATGTCTTAAAGGATGGCAGCAAAACAGCAAAAATATTTTTTTAAATACCTCTTTGCTTAAACGCTTAAGCTGTTATATTTGTACAAAGATATCCTGTTATTTTTTTCAATTTTAGCTTAAACGATTAAGCATCACTTGTCATGATCTACTTGCTATTAACTGTGTATTGTGAGGGTAAACCTGAATCAAAATTTTTACGCTACTATTTCAGTGGCTTACGGGTTTTGAAAAAGACTTAATCCTGTTCAGAAGTTTTCCAATTTACTCTGTCATTATTTATTTTAACGATTGCCTGGTAGTACTATTCAGCTGCGCGATTCGGGTGACTATTTTCTTATAACACAATCAATTTCAACAAACAAAAAGTAATGCTATGGAATCACATTCCAAAAAAATGCAACCGGCACTTGCGTGTATTATGCATGTAAGAACATTTGTATTCAGAAAGAAACTTTTTATTTTATTACTCTGCTCCCTCGGTTTTGCCACTGGAGTTATGGCTCAACAGCAAACTGTAAGAGGAAAGATTACAGATGAAAAATCTTTGCCTTTAGAGGGTGCATCTGTAAAGGTTTCGGGAAGTCAGACAGGTGTTACAACAGATGCCAACGGGAACTTTACGATTAAAGCTGCAAAAGGACAGGTATTGGTTATCAGTTACATTGGCATGGCTGATGAACAAGTTACTGTTGGTGATAATACTACTATCAACGTTGTCTTAAAAGATGGGGGAGGGAGCAGCTTAAACGATGTCGTTGTAGTGGGATATGGAACACAAGCGAGAAAAGACTTGACTGGCTCTGTCGGCGTGGTATCGCAGGCGAAGATGCAGGACCAGGCAACTACCGGAATTGGTCAAAATCTTCAGGGTAAGCTTGCTGGTGTTCAGGTGATTCAAAATGATGGTACTCCATATGCCGGCACGCAAATCAGAATCAGAGGAACCGGTTCTTTTGGCGCATCAAGTAATCCACTTGTAGTAGTTGATGGAATGATTACAAATGATGGGTTGACAAACCTGAACCCAAATGATGTTGAAAACATAACGGTTCTTAAAGATGCGGCTTCTGCTGCCATATATGGTTCAAGAGGTGCCAATGGTGTCGTGATTGTGACAACGAAAAGAGGAAATTTTGAATCGCCATTGAGAGTGAATTTAGCCAGCTACGCGGGTGCAGATCAGATACGCTATAAGATACCTACGCTGACTGCCAAGCAATATGCAGTTCAGGTAAATGATTATTATGGAGCGGCTAACCTGCCAGTGCCTTTTACACAGGAAGAAATTAATTCTTATGGAAAAGGAACGAATTGGGTAGACGAGATAACGCAATCAGGATTAAAACAGAATTATTCTTTGTCAATTAATGGCGGAACAAAGAATAATGCATATGCGATAACAGCAGATTACTTTGATGGAAAAGGAGTGATAAAAAACACAGATTTCAAGCGGGGCAATGTTAAGATCAGCAATGATACCCGCATTTTGCCAAACCTGAAATTAGGTATCAGCTTCAATGTGAATTATGGAGTTTCCAACAATACAGACTGGGGACAGGCCATTGACCGCGCATTAATATTCCCTTCTACCGAACCGGTTTATGATGCCAATGGAGATTACAGTGCAGCTATACATAATGGGGAGCCGGTTACCATGCTAAATCCGCTGATTGCAGTCAATCTCTGGACGTATAAGCAAACCTGGAAAAAGCTGTTAGGAACGACCTATCTGGAATGGGATATTTTGAAAGATTTGAAGTTCAGAACTTCATTTAATGCAGAATACTATGGTTGGAACCAGGACCATTTTATTCCTTCATACACATTTGGTCCTAAAGGGTTAATAGGCGATCATCCAATTGCTGAATTGTATGAAGATCAGAATGAAAATATCAATTATCAATTCGATAATATTCTTACTTACACAAAGCGGATAAACAACGTTCATAATATAACAGTTATGGCTGGTTATACATACCAGCAAACCAATGGAACGAACTTAAGCGCATCAAGAAATGACTTTTTAAATAATGATCCCAACATGCAGGTGATAGATGCCGGTAACAGCAATATCAGGAATGGTGGATCTAAATATTCATGGGCTATACAATCTTATCTGGGGCGTATCAATTATGGTTATAAAGACAAATATTTGTTTAGCGCCAGCCTCCGAGATGATCAAACCTCACGTATATCTAAAGACAACAGGACCGGTTTGTTTCCAGGCGCTTCGGCGGGATGGGTTCTTTCAAAAGAAAGATTCCTTGAACATGTTCGTGCCATCAGCAATCTGAAACTTCGTGCAAGCTGGGGAATCTTAGGCAACCAGGATATCGGAACGTATCCTTATCAAACCACATTAAATTCTACCGGCTTATATTATCCGTTTGGTTCAGGCGGTAATGGAACTACCTATACAGGCGTTGGGCCAACCAGCTTAGGCAACCCCAATATCCGTTGGGAAAAGACGACAACTTATGGAACAGGTCTGGAGGTTTCCTTCCTGAATAACCAGTTAAATTTCATCGCTGATTACTATAAAAGGAACACCTCTGATATATTGGTTCAGGTTCCTTTACTGGCTACTTCAGGCGTTGATAATGCTCCTTATCAAAATGCAGGTAGTGTTTCAAATACAGGTATTGAGCTCACATTAGGATACTCCAATAAATCAACCGCAGCGTTTAGATACGATGTTAGTGTTAACTGGACTCATAATAAAAATCTGGTCACAAAAGTTCCGTCACCCATCATAAACAACTTTAGTCAAACCAGAGAAGGATATCCTATTGATCAATGGTATGGCTATGTTCAGGAAGGTGTTTTTCAAAATACGGAAGAAATCAGCAAAGCGCCAACACAACCGAATGCTTCACCTGGCGATATACGGTTTAAAGACTTGGATAAAAATGGTGTAATTGATGCAAATGACAGAACCTTTTTAGGGCAGACGGTCGCCCCAAACAGCTTTGGTGGCAACATTTCGTTGGCCTACAAAGGATTCGATTTAGTTACAAGTTTCTATGGCCAATTAGGTGCACTCAGAAGTATAGACCAGGTTGGTTTTGCAATCACCAGGGGAGGGGAACAAACTTCTGCATGGATGTATAACCAAAGATGGACAGGCGAAGGCACCAGCAATTATGTGCCAAGAGTAGTAGCCGGCGATCCAAATGATAACTATCGCAGATCAACCTTCTGGCTTCGCTCCTCTGATTTTTTCAGAATGCAAAATGTGCAGATTGGGTACGACTTTACAAAATTGTTAGGTGGTTCTACATCAAAAGTGATAAACAAATTGCGCTTCTATATTGCATCACAAAACCTGTTTTGTATCAATTCTTATCCGGGTTGGGATCCCGAGCAAAGCATTAATGGAGGATACCCGATACCTCGCTCTTTTTATGCTGGTTTCAACGTACAATTCTAACATTGAGTAAATAAAATAATCATGAAAAAAATAATTTTCTTTTTTATAGTTCTGGTTGCCTTTGCTTCCTGTACGAAGCAATTAGATAAAATGCCTTACGGTGTTGTTTCTACTGAAAATTTTTACAAGACGGCACAAGATGCGGAAATGGCTGTTACAGCAGCTTACAAATCGTTTCAGCTTTTAGATGGACAGAACACCTGGAATACGCAGGCAGGATATACGCCAATGGGCGATATAACCGGTCCTGATGTTCAGGCACACCCGGATCTGGTTGTGTATTATCAGATACAACAGTCCATCATCTCTCCAAGTTCCGACCAGATGTTGATGCTGTATCAACGTTGCTATAAAGCGCTGTTATTAGCTAATGAAGCCATAGAAAAAATACCTGCTATTGAGATGGATGAAACGTTAAAGGCAAGGTATATGGGAGAGCTTTATTTCATCCGTGGATTCTGGATGTTTCGGTTAGGATATATGTTTGGTACAGCTCCATTGGTTACGGAACCTTTAGATATTTCAGAGTTGAATGTCCCGAATTCAGTTAGAGAAACCGGATCCGATAATGGCAAAAATGTCAATGGCTATAAGATTACGAAAAGTGATTTATTTGATCAGGCGGAAGCGGATTTTAAATTAGCCTTACAACAACCGCTTGCCGACAGAAATACAGGCGATTTAATGGGCAGAGCAGACAAAGGCGCTGTAAAAGCATATCTCACCCAGATATATTTGTATGAACATAAATGGAGTGATGCAAAGGTTTTATTAGAAGATATTATGTCTTATGGCTACGCTTTGCTTCCCGATTACAACGATATCTTCAATGGCTCTCACGATAATAGCTCGGAAGGTGTTTTTGAAGTGCAATACACTTCTTTAAATCAAAAAGGAACAGACAACTTCGGTACTGTGTTGAATGCTCCGAATGGTGAAGGTTATGTTGCCGGTGGCGGATGGGGATGGACACGCCCGACACCGGATTTAGAAAACGAGTACGAAGCAGGTGATGCACGTTTAACGGCTTCCATCTTCCGCAAAGAGCAAGATGATTTCTTCGGACAACTCTTTATGGATAAAGTTAACGGAACCGGTCTTGGAATCAGGAAATGGTGTATCGGCAATCCGCCAAATAATGATGGTACTACCGTTGACCAGGTTAGCTGGAACAATTCAAGTAATTATACTTTGGTTAGATATGCGGAAGTGTTGTTATGGTATGCAGAAGTTATGAACGAGTTAGGCGACCAGGCAACAGCCGCAACCTATGTGAACATGGTAAGAGCACGTACAGGTACCACTACGGATCCCAACACCATCAATAAAAGTGTCATTAAAGCATTGCCACCCATCTTATCAACATTAAGCTATGAAGATATGTTCTGGGCTATTGTTCACGAACGTAGAGTTGAATTTGCTTTTGAAGGTAAATTTGGTTGGGACTTAAGAAGATGGGGAATCGCAAGCCAATATCTTACAGATCCAAAAAGATGGCAAAATCAGGTAACACCCGGGTACTTTAAATATAAAGTTGGAAAAGATGAAATCTTCCCCTTACCACAAATCGAAATAGACAGATCAAACGGCACTTTGAAACAAAATTCAGGCTATTAATTATTGTAAATAGATAGCTTTTTATAACTTGGTTTGTTTGATATGTATAGGGTTATTTATCTCAGGGCGTTTACCAATTCAATGCAAACAAAATAGCAAGAGGATTTTTAATATTTGTTAGGATTTAATTTCTGTATGCCTGATAGGCAACAAGGAGCGATAGCAATATTGCTCCTTGTTCCGTTAGCTATTCTAAAAGGCAAATTCAAAATGGATTTTTGAACCATAAAGTTTCCGCTCTCCAGTGCGCTCTGCGGATCTCTAATGATTTAATAAAAGTGGGTTTCCCGGTTGGTTGCCCAACTTTTGAAGCCGCTTCCGGCTACCATCTAAGCAAAGTATATTACACAGATGAATGAACGAGAGTTTATGACTTCTTATCTGGCTTATTTTCGATTTGTCTACAATCCCATTGCTGCTGAATATCGTACTTATGATAAGCATGAGTTTGCATAGAGCGCTACTCGCTGAATATCTACATTTGAAATAGCACTTCCTGCACGCAGTTTAATTACCTCACAACTTAGCCTGAATGCAGTTTTTATCATTATATAATCAAATACAAGATTTTAAGCACATCAGTTTAAACGCCAAACTCATAATTTGGAATCATATTGTTGTGTGGTGCTACAATTACACAAAATGAAAAATTGCTAAATATGATAATGGATTCAGTATGCATTTGGGATGGTCTGTTAGGATTCAGACAGAAACGGATTAGCTTTCATAAAAAATAGTTTTTGGCAGCTCATGTCGAAGTTTATTTACAAATAAAAAAGACCTGCCAGAGCAGGTCTTTTTTTATCATCTTGTTTGTGCCCGGAACAGGAATCGAACCTGCACTCTCTTGCGAAAACCAGATTTTGAGTCTGGCGCGTCTACCAATTCCGCCATCCGGGCAAACGCTTGCTGCGAAAGGGCTGCAATATTAAGTCATCACTCCATACCCGCCAAAATACGGTTGAGGTATTTTTTCTTGTAATAATAATCCTTCACTTGCAGCAACTCTTTTTCGGTAGTAATACCTTCCTGATAATGTTCAATAATCCCTTTAACAGGTTCATAAATTTCTGTTTGAATATTGTTGATTTGTTGTTGAACGGAAGCCATCGCATTGTTATCCTCTTCCATCTTCGCTTCCATCATGCTCTCGCTCAACTCCAGCATTTCCATTAAAAATTGAGGTGGCAATTCGTACTTCTCTTCTTCCGGCAAGAGACCTTTTTGCTGCAGTACATACTTGATAATTTCATCCTGATTGCCAAACGTTTTGTACGCTTTGTTTACCTGCGAAGACAATTCTAACACTTGCACCTGCTCAGTTTCAGAGGCATGAGTATAGAAATCAGGATGATACTTCCGGCTCAGTTCAAAAAACTTTTTTCTTATCTCTTTCTCGTCCGGCTGCAACACAACCGGAATACCATAGAGCTCGAAATAATTCATCCGGCAAAGCTATTGTGCAGCACCGCAAACACAACACTAAATTTTCAATCTCTTACAACAGAACATCATCGCCATAGCCTTAAACATTTACTTTGCCCAAAATCTTCGAATGTTTACCATTGGAATAATCAGGGAAGGAAAAATACCCGAGGACAATCGCGTAGCATTAACGCCAGGACATTGTCAATGGTTGCTCAACAACACAGACTGCCGCATCGTCGTGCAGCCATCCAATAAGCGTTGCTTTACAGATGCCGCTTACCAAAAAGTGGGTGCTTTGGTTTCAGAAAACTTATCCGACTGCGATATTTTACTTGGCATTAAAGAAGTGCCTGCAGATGATTTGCTGGAGGATAAAACCTACCTGTTTTTTTCACACACCAAAAAGGCGCAGCCTCACAACCGCAAACTGATGCACGCCATGATGGATAAGCGCATTACATTGATAGATTATGAATGCCTCGAACATGAGGATGGACAGCGCATTATTGGCTTTGGTTTTTTTGCCGGTGTGGTAGGCGCGCATAACGGCATGATGGCTTATGGCAGGCGAACCGGTGTTTATTCGCTGCCCCGCGTCTATCTCAGCAACGATTACCGCAACCTCATTCGCAGTTATTTTGGCTTAAAGCTGCCGAACCTTAAAGTGGCCGTTACCGGCAGCGGAAGGGTAGCGCATGGCGTGTTGGAAGTGATGAACTTGATGGACATACAGGAAGTAGAGGCAGATGAATATTTACAACGGGAATTCAGCTACCCGGTGTATGTGCATCTCAAAGGCGCAGACCTTTATACACACAAAGATAAACGCACTTATAGCCGGGTAGATTTTCATGCCAATGCCGGCAATTATGATTGCCTTTTCGATGCTTATTGTTCGCAAACTGATATTCTTATCAATGGTATTTACTGGGATGCAGGTGTACCCCGCCTGTTTGAGCCCGAAGCCCTGCTGCGAAAGGATTTCAGGATACAAACCATTGCAGATATCACTGATGATGAAGGAGGCAGTATTCCCTGCAATCTTGGCGATGCTACTATTGAAAATCCTGTGTATGGGGTTGATAAAATATTGGGTAGTAAGACGGAGCCTTTTCTTCCGGGCAGCATAGATGTAATGGCAGTAGGAAACCTGCCAAACGAACTGCCTTGCGACGCGAGCGATTTCTTCGGCGATCAGTTAATCAAATATGTAATTCAGAATTTAACCAGAAGCAACAGCGAAGTAATAAAACGAGCCACCATTTTAAAAAAAGGAGAATTGACGGAGGGTTACGATTACCTGCGGGATTATGCTGCTCATTAAGTGAAAGTTTTACAAATACAAGTAATAATCTTTCAATAAATCAATGAATGCAGTAGTGTAATCGCCTTTGGGATTTTTAATGGTAATTTCATCTTTTTCGCATTCTGAATTTTGATGCGAAAGCAATAACATCACTCGAAAGTCGGTTCCTCTTTCATTCGGCTTAACCGTTGTTTTTTTATTAGTAAAAAAGCCTTGTACGAGAGCTTTGTTTTCAAAGGCAAAACTTCGATGAAAAGGCAATAAAACAGCAAAATAGCCGGTGTGTGATAAAAGCCTTTTAGCGGCGTTAATTAATGCGTCCAGCGAAAGAGAAGTATGATGATGCGCCCTGTTTTTATTTTCGTTTTGGCTTAGCAAATCATCCTGATAAAAAGGTGGATTACTAATAATGAAATCATACTGTTTACCGGCAGGAAAATCCTTTATATCACACTCCTTCACAAACAAATTATCTGCCCACGGTGAATGCGTAAAATTCTCCCTTGCCTGTTGCGCTGCAGCTTGGTCAATTTCTATTGCGTCAATTTGTGCATTCTTGTTTTTCTGCGTCAGCATCAGGCTTAGCAAGCCAGTTCCGGCACCAATATCAAGAACGGTGGTAAATGAGATTTGCTGTTGCAACCAGGCAGCCGCCCAGGCACCAAACAGGCATGAATCAGTACAAACCTTCATTGCACATTTATCCTGTTCTATGGTGAATTGTTTAAAGCGGAAATAAGAATTTGGCATCAGGACAAACATTAATGCGCGCAATCATTGGCGTGGCAATGGTTTGCTTTTTTGCAGGCTTTATAATTAAAATAATGAGCCGTAATAATAAAAAATACTGCCGGCGGCAACAGCCACAACTGCCATTGATGCCAGGCCTGTTTGGCGCACAAAAAGCAGATACCAATTATAAAAAGCAATAAGGGCAAAATCTGGTGATGATGTTTTTTATAACCATGAATCAGTGAATAAAACCCAATAGCTCCGGCGATGAGGATCATGCCAATTTCAAAGGAAAAATTGTCAATCAGTTCGATGCCGAAAAAAGGCAGGCTGGTGAGGAACAAAGGCAACAAAGCGCAATGAACGGCGCAGGCAACGGAAGCAGTAATGCCCAATCCATCCCAATTTATCTTCGAACGCATCCGGCAAAAATAAGATTCATTCTTTAACTTGCAACTTTGTTGCAAAAAATTATAATGGATTGTTACTCCTGTTTCACACATTTGCTGGTGTCGTAATTTTGAAGCATGAAACGGAAAACACTTTTTATTTACGGAGGGTTCTTTGCTGCGCTGCTCCTCATCTATTTTTTATTTGTTTTCTGGGGCACTGATGACTGGAAAACGCGGCTGCCGCAGCTTTCCGCTTCTGTGCAGCCTTTTTCTTTCACCACTCAAAACAACACAGTATTTACACAAAAAGATATGCAGGGCAAGGTCTGCGTGGTCAACTATTTTTTCACGACTTGTAAAGGTATCTGCCCACGCATGAACGGCAACCTGAAAGAAGTATACGACCAGTTTAAAGACCATCCTGATTTCCTCATTGTATCTCATACCTCCGACCCGGAAACCGACTCTGCTGCCCGTTTGAAACAGTATGCGCAAAAGATGAACGTGAATACCTCAACTTGGGTGTTTCTCACCGGGCGAAAGGATAGTTTGTATAAGCAGGCGCGCAACAGTTATTTGTTAGATGATCCAAAGAATGCGGTGGTTAATATCAACGACCAGTTTTTGCATACGCAGTTCCTTGCTTTGGTAGATAAAAACGGCAACCTTCGCGGGCAAATTTATGATGGCTTGAAGAAAGCAGAATTAAAGCAACTGGAAGATGATATCACTGTTTTGCTAAGCGAAAAGGGCGCAAACTTTTCGGGCAGTAATTTTAATTCTTCTACAAACTAAAAAGCATGAACGCAGGAGAAGTTTTGAAGCAAAATGGGTTAAGCACCACAGAAAGCCGCAAAGCGATTCTGCAGTTGTTTCTAAATGCGCATGGCGCTTTGGAACATGCTGTTATCGAAAAGAAAACCGGTGAGCAGTTCGACCGAGTCACTATTTACCGTACCCTGCAAACCTTCCAAAAAAGCGGGCTCATTCATACTGTTCCTTCTTCCGACAGTATTGTACGATATGCTTTATGTAAAGAGGAATGTAGCGAAGGACATCACCACGACAACCATGTACATTTCATGTGCGATCATTGCGGCATTGCCTATTGCTTAGAAAATGTTACCGTACCGGAAGTGAAGGTGCCAAAGGGCTTCAAGGTTTCGGGTACAGATGTTTTGCTGAATGGCGTATGTAAGAGTTGCGGGTGATGCTTCTTTCACCTTCTACTACTTTTGCTACACCGTCATGGCATCATACACCACCACTTTTGCCCAAAGATGGCTGTAGTTCTTGATGAACGATTGATGAGTTTCGTTATCCTGATAAGACGCCTGGTCTTCCAAATTCTCGAAGAACATAATCTCTGATACACCCCACGAGGCATCTACTACATCGCGCTTCTCGGTACTAGCCACTATACCCACATAGAGGTTCTTAATTTGTTTGATGGCACCTAAGGTTTTCACGCCTTCTACTAATTTATCCCGGTCTTCTACCGATGCCGGGTTCTTCAGCCAAAAAATGGCATGATGTATTAATGGTTGTTTCATATTGTTTGTGTTGGCAAATAACGAGGAAGGAACAACGGCTGTTGCACCCAATGTTGCAGCAGCCGTTATAAAATGTCTCCTGTTCAATGTCTCATATATCATAACAGAAGTAGGAGAGGTGATTAATAAAATTCAGAACGATTGTCTTTTATATTGGCACTCTTGCGCAGCGCTTCAAACACGCCGCCATTGCCCTGTTGTTGCTGCAACTGACGCTGCAAGTTTTCCTGCAACTGCGCCACCGGCATACCTGAAGAAGAGGTAGCTGCAACACCATTGCTCTTTACCACAAATACACCACTGCTACCGGCAATCGGGCTGCTGGCTTTAGATATCAGGCTTTTATTGAAGGCGGCGCCTAGCAGTTTTGGCTCGAAGCCCAAACCGGCAACGGCGGGCGACTGGAAGGAAAGACTATCTGCCTGTTGCACGGCTACGCCTGCATTCTTTGCTACTTCCTCCAGTGTATTGCCTTTCATCTTGGTGTTGATGATAATCTTCGCTTTCTTTTCATTGCGAACAATGGTTTCTACCTGCGCACGCACGGCATTTGCCGAAGGCAAGCCTGCTTTTTCGTCCGATGTTATTAAAGCGACAATATATTGATCGCCCAATTGATACGGGTCGGATACATCACCTACATCGCCTTTAAAGATCCAGCGCACCAGGTCCCGGTTTTCACTGCCCATAGCGCTGATAGAATAGTCTTCTTTTTTAATTTCCTGCGAACTTGCCGGTATTAAGTTGTTCTTCTTCGCATTCGCTTCAAAGCTCTTCTGGTCTTTGCTGTCTGCTGCGAATTTAGCAGCGGCTGTACTGGCATTGCTAATGGTTTCGTTGCTGGCGTTCACAGGCTTTGCTACAAAAGCAAAGTTGTATGCTTCCTGCGGGTTCATTTGCTTCAGCACTTCTATGTAATGGTAGCCCGAATAACTGGCGTTCAATACCTTCACTGTCTTCTTTGTTCCCACCGGATCAAAGAAACCGGTCTCGGCAAATTCTTTACTGATGCCACCAAACTGAGAGTAAGGAAACGTATATTCTCCTGCTGTGGCTTTGCTGCCGGGATCATCGCTATACTTTTGCACCATCGAGTCGAAGTTGGCGCCGCCCTGAATGGCTGCTACGATGCTGTCAATACGTTTCTTGGCCACGCTATCGGGTAAAACATCAGTACCTCTGTCTCCCGTTTTTATCAAAATGTGGCGCACCTTGGCACTGTCCGGCGCTATACGTTTGCTTACCAGTTTCGCTATCACATATTTGCCGTTGTCTAAGTAAGGTCCATATACGCCACCTACTGGCAATTGCATCAGCGTGTCGGCATTTGGATCTTTAAAGTTGCTGCGTGTTGTGTAAGTCGGGTCGGCAATATCACTATTTTTCTGCGCCACAAATGCAGTAGCATCGGTGGTAGCAGCAAACTGAGGTTTCATCGAGTTCAGCACTTCGCGCACTGAAGCCGAATCGGCAGCTGATGGCGTTTCGCTGAACGTTACGTACTGAATGGTGCGCGTTTCATCGTCACGCTTAAATTCAGTTTCATGCTTTTTTACATAAGCCGAAATCTCATCGTCGCTCACCTTCACGGTGCTGTCGCCAATGGTGCTGTAAGGCACAAACACATATGAAGCTTTCGCCACTGAATTGTTATCGGCGTTTATCTTCTCAGCCATCCATTTAGGTACGTAAGATGCGCCGGCAAGCAATGCAGAATACTTGCTATATAAAGTCTGCTGCTGGGTCTGTTCTATCAGCTTGCCCAGTTCTTCCTGTTGCTGCGCGTTGTTGCTCTTTTTTATTTGTGCCAACTGCTGTCTGGCAGTGTTCGCATCGTATACACCGGTTTTCGGGTCGGTAAACGCCTGCTGCATCCATTGCGGCGGGTTATTGCCATATAGCATATCGCCCAATTCTTTCGAGGTGAAGGCAAGCCCCAGCTTGTCCATTTCCTGTTTCAGCAGGGCCTGCTGCACCGTAAAGTTCCAGGCTTGCGTGTTTAGCATACCGGGTTGCAGTTCCTGCCCGCGCTGGCGGTAAACGTTTTCCAGGTAGCTCACATTGGCTTGAAAAGCAGTTTTATCTATATTCTCCCCATTAATGCTGCCCACATCGGTAGAGCTGGAAAGAGAGCTACGTCCCCGAGAAGAATAATCCTGGAGAATAAAAGCAATGAGGGCAAGCGCAATAAAGCCAAAAAGAATCCACGCACCTCGGTCCCGAATACGCTGAATGACTGACATAATCGAATGAAAATTTTTTGAAGTGGGCAAAAATAGGGGAATATGAGGTTTAAAAAATATTCGGGCAAACCCGCAATTTTAAAGATTTGTTATCGCAAGGACATTCGCGGTATTGTCTTCACTAAATACCCTTCCAATTTCTGGCTATTACGCTGCCGTTTGTAACTTCATTCCTTTCTTACATTCGCAGCTGCTTTTTCTTTTTATGAACGGACTAAAACACATTTTAGGAAACGGATTTCCTTACGGTCTCCTCTTTTTCGGGCTGAGTTTTTTACTGAGTTATTATTCTTTCCATCTTAGTCTTCAAAGCTCTCTTTTACTATCGGCGGGTATTGGCGTAGCCGCGCTGTTTGCTAACGGGCTGACTTACCGGAGGTTTGCCAGGCCGTTGAAAGACCTGGAAAATATTCAGCCCCCATTGAATGGCGAAGAAGTTGTCACGCTTCAAACCCCGGCCAATCATTTACTTGATGAGAGATTGGTTCCCGGTAAGTTGGTATTAACGCGCGAACGACTCTTATTCCAACCGGCTGCCATCGCAGAAGGTGTATTACAATCTTATTCTTGGCAGTTATCGCAATTGCAGCCAATCGGATTTTACGGATCGGTTTGGAATGCAGGTGGTGAATTTTTGTTTGAAACAGAGGAGAAAGCTTCTATTATGTTTGAAGTGAACGAGCTGAAGCGGTGGAAGATGGCACTATTGTAAAGCGGAGACAGTAAATCCTTTCTGTATGTTATTTACTGAACACCTGCTTTCGAAAATCTTTTAGATTTGAACGATGAAAAATATTTTTTCTACTTTAAAAAGATATAAGCCCGCCCACTGGCTATACAACCTGCTGCATTATAAACAACTGTTGCATAACAAGCAGGCATTTGAGGCTTATAATATTCAAAAACCGTTGTTTGCTTCCCTTTCCAGCAAAGATTTTCCGGACAAAAAATCACGTGCCTGGCTGGATGTAGGTAGTGCAAAAGAACTGGCACCGAAACAACTTGGGTTCAGTGCTTTTCCTCCTCAGGTGCAGGAGCAAATTATAAACTGGTCCGACAATGGTTATCTCATATTAAATAAATTTTTTGAAGATGATATTGTCTCTTCTATCAACAAAGAAGTAGATGGCATTGTTGAAAAAAACTTAATTACGCCTACCCACGACAACAAGCTGCCCTTCGCCAACCGTATTTCCTCCGTTATCAAGAATCTTACTTACACACCTCACCTCATCAGCATTCTTAACTTCTTACTTGGCAAAGAAGTGGTGCCTTTTCAAACGTTGAATTTTATAAAAGGAAGTAACCAGCGGGCTCATTCAGATAGTATTCACATGACCACTTATCCGCTTGGGTATCTTATTGCGGTGTGGATCGCATTGGAAGACACTAATGAAAACAACGGACCGCTCTTTTACTATCCTGGAAGTCATAAACTTCCCTACTTGCTCAACAACGATTTCAATGAAATGAGCACGCTATTAAAGCTGGGCAGAAACGATTATCCCGACTATGAAGATGTAGTGGAAGATGTGATTCAGAAAAATGGACTAGAGAAGAAAATATTCTTTGCCAAGAGAGGTGATGTACTGATTTGGCATGCCAATCTCATTCACGGTGGCTCACCTATTATAGATCAATCGTTAACCCGAAAGAGTATGGTAATACATTATTACGCGAAAGATGTTATTAAGTATCATGAAATCACAGAGCGTCCTTCTCTGATGGAAGTTTGATTGTTTTAGAGTCCTAGGTTATGTAAATTTTTCTACCCGTTAATCTATAGAAATTGCGTTTGTTGTTTCACCTTATACGTCTACATGACGAGATCTTACCTCGCTACCTGCAATCCTAATTCCTCAGCCTTCTCCATCATAAAACGATAGGCTGCTTCATATTCATTCGGGATTACACCATCTAATATTGCTTCGCGGATCGCGTCTTTAATTAAACCTACTTCGCGGCTCGGTTTCAGCCCGAATGTTTCCATAATCAATTCGCCCGTTACCGGAGGCTGCCAGTTGCGAATGGCATCTTTTCCTTCCACTTCCACCAAACGTTGCCGCACCAGCTCAAAATTTTGCAGGTATCGCCGAGCTTTCATTTTGTTTTTTGTGGTGATGTCCGCCTCGCACAACGTCATTAAGGTTTCTAAATCTTCACCGGCATCAAACAGTAGGCGTCGTATGGCGCTGTCCGTTATATTTTCTTTAGTTAAGGAAATAGGTCGCAGGTGCAGCAGCACGAGCTTTTGCACAAACTTCATGCTTTCGCCCAGTGGCAGTTTTAGCTTTGCAAAAATCTTTGGCACCATCCGCGCACCTACCACTTCATGCCCGTGAAATGTGAAGCCGTGACCTTCTTCGAATCCTTTGGTGGCAGGCTTGCCAATGTCGTGCAGCAACGCCGCCCAGCGCAGCCACAAATCTTCGCTCTTCCTCGCCACATTGTCCATCACCTGCAGCGTATGAAAAAAATTGTCCTTATGCCCCATGCCATCTACATTCTCCGCGCCCTGCAAGGCCGCCATCTGTGGAAAAATGAGTTGCAGCAAACCGCTCTCAAACAGGAGTTGAAACCCAATAGACGGCTTTGGGCATAGCATCATTTTATTTAGCTCGACGGTAATACGCTCCTGCGTAATGATGCCAATACGGTGTGCGCTTTCGCGTATCGCAGCAAAAGTTTTTTCTTCAATGCGAAACCCTAATTGCGAAGCAAACCGGATGGCGCGCATCATCCGCAGCGGGTCATCGGAGAAAGTAATGTTGGGATCAAGCGGCGTGCGGATGACGGCGTGCTTAATATCCGACAAGCCATTGAAAGGGTCAATGAGTTGGCCATAATCTTCTTTATTTAAACTAATAGCAAGCGCATTAATGGTAAAGTCTCTGCGGTTCTGGTCGTCTTCCAGCGTACCCGGAAATACAAGCGGGTTACGGCTTTCGGTGCGGTAGCTTTCTTTGCGCGCACCTACAAATTCCACTTCAAAGCCATCAATTTTTATCTGTGCCGTGCCGAAATTTTTAAAGAAAGCCACGGTCGGTTTAGGGTGAAACCGTTCTGCTGTTTGCTGCGCCAGTGCAATGCCATCGCCAACGCATACAATATCAGCATCTTTCGATGCGCGACCAATGATTTTATCTCGCACGAAACCACCAATTACGTAAGCAGGAAAGCCCAGATCTTGTGCAGCCGAGGATATTTTTTTGAAAATAAAAAGTTCTTTTTCGCTACAAGGGATTTGCATCGAAGCAAAGATAAAAGGACGAACCGCAATAAAGGAGTTGTAGTGAATATCTGACCGCGTCAAGCAATGCATGCGCTTGAAAATGATAGGTAGTATCACCCTTTTCTAGAAATTTTTAAAAGGGCAGGAGGGGGAAGAATAAGATTATGATATCAGCTATAGAATTATTGTCTTATAATCTTTCTGATAAAGATCAGTATTATAACAGTGACGTATGGTTTCAATACCACATTAATCAGACAACTTTCGATCGTTGCCGACGAAAGATTTATAATAAATAAAAAATGGAACGAAGATAGAATGCGCTATTCAAATTCCAGCTCATTCATATTCAAGTCCCAGTCAATAGAAGACAGCTCTAGAGAAGACCTGCGATACCATTTTTTTGGTGCAATGGTATAGTTGATGACCATCTCTGTTTGTTTTGGCTTTTTCGTAAAAGTGGAAGAGGTAGGTATAGATAAAACTGTATTTACACTGTTGACAGGCGTATTGATGGTTAGTGATGTCATAACGTTGATTTTTAGACTTGCACACAATTTCTTCACATAATTGTGCCATTTTTTAGTCGCAGAAAGTAGCCAGATAGAAAATAAAATTCAAAATAAATTTCAAGGCTGATTCTGAAACTTTTATGTAAGTATAATTTATCATAACTAAATGGGGAAGAGAATAAGGATTGGAATAAAACCGCACACTTGCGTTCTGCATCGTACAGCAAAAGGCATTGATTGTGTCAGGTGACAAAAGGGAATAGGTATTTCTGCTAACACAGCGAAAAGACTTTATCCGGTAATGTGCCGTAGAAAGCTGAAAGCTTCTTAATTAATGAGACACTTTATGTCATACATCCAACCAAAGAATTAAATCTGCTTTTGCGAACACAAGGCGGTTTACATTGGTTTTTCAAAAGAACCTATTATCTTATAATACTTTGTCTTCTCTGTCCTCCTATCTATAAAATCTTTTGCTTAAGCCATTTCTTCATCGTCATTTATCTCTTGCTAAAGCCGTCCTGATGTAAAAAACTTTTCGCATTTTTGCACCTATCTTTCAATCTGCATGAAGAATCAACTATACCAACAATTTATAGAACGGAAAAAGCTGGGGCGGAAATCATTTGCTGTGTTAATTGATCCTGATAAGATTGAAGTCACTCACGCCGAACAACTGGTCACCCTTGCTTCCGATGCCTCGGTTGATTATTTGTTTGTGGGCGGCAGCCTGGTTATTTCTAACCATTTAGACGAATGCATCCAGCAGATTAAAGCGCTATGCGATATACCTGTCATCCTCTTCCCCGGGTCGCCTTCACAAATCAGCAAGTATGCTGATGCGCTATTATATCTTTCTCTCATTTCCGGTCGCAATCCAGAACTGCTCATTGGTCAGCACGTCATCAGCGCCCCGTTTGTAAAAAGCAGCGGGCTTGAAATTATGCCCACCGGCTACATGGTAGTAGATGGCGGCGCACCTACCACGGTCTCTTATATTTCCAATGCTTCGCCCATTCCTGCAGACAAGAATGAAATTGCCATGTGTACCGCTATGGCGGGCGAAATGCTGGGCATGAAACTCATTTATATGGATGCCGGCAGCGGAGCTAAGCGACCCATTGGAGAGATGATGATTGAAAAAGTTGCCCGCCACATAGAAGCCCCGTTGATTGTAGGCGGCGGTATTACCAATCCTGAAAAAGCCTATCTGAACTGTAAAGCCGGTGCCGATGTGATTGTAGTAGGTAATGCCATTGAGAAAGACAGAAGCCTGATTAAAGAAATGAGCGACGCTATTCATGCTATTCCTGTGGTGGCTTAAAATTTTTAATCTTCATTTATTGTATAGCCTGCAGTAAAGGTTCCGGCTCTTGTTATCTTTATAGCTTTATCGTCTGTGTATGAAACTGCTGATGACCATTTTGCTGCTCCTTTTTTGTGTCACGCTTTTTGCGCAGCCGCCTGCCGCCAAGGGCAATATTGCGGAGATAGAAAAAAAAGGAGCCCTTTCATCAGTTATGGGCGATGGCTTAACGTTTACAGCCGCTTCTTCCGATTATACTATTTATTATGCCCGCTGCAGTTGGAAGATTGATCCTTCTCTATATTACATCAGCGGTTCTGTTACGCATTATATCAACGTTACCCGTACAACAAATTCTATCGTTTTCGACCTTGATAATTCGCTGCGCGTAGATAGTGTGGTCCGGCACGGTGCTAAGCTTTCTTTCAGCCAGGGCACTAATAAAACACTTACTGTTTCCTTTGCACAAACATTATCTGCCGGACAAAAGGATTCCTTATCTATCTACTACCACGGCGCGCCTGCCAGCAATGGCTTTGGCTCTTTTACCAAAGGGTTTCACAACAACGGCACGGTGCCGGTTTTATGGACACTGAGTGAGCCGTATGGCGCACGTGATTGGTGGCCTTGCCGCAATGGATTGGATGATAAAATCGACAGCATAAACATTTACATTACGCATCCTTCTCAATATGCAGCTTCTGCCAATGGTTTACTGATTAACAAAACCATCAGTGATAACAATACAACCAGTTATTTCAAACATCGTTATCCCATCGCTACTTATCTTGTTGGCATTGCGGTAACTAATTATGCCAGTTTTACGCAAGGCGTGGCGTTACGAAACGGCACTTTGCCCGTTATCACCACGGTTTACCCCGAATATCTTTCTTACTTCCAGACTTATGTGCCTACGGTGTATAACGCTTTGCAGTTGTACGATCAGTATTTCGGCGCTTATCCTTTTATGAACGAGCGCTATGGGCAAACCGAGTTTGACTGGGGCGGAGGTATGGAACACCAAACTAATTCTTTCATCACCAATGCAGATGAATACCTGATGGCACATGAGCTGGGACACCAGTGGTTCGGCGATAAACTGACGCTAGGTAGCTGGCAGGATACCTGGCTCAACGAAGGCTTTGCCACTTATTTAGCTGACTTCTTTTACACGGAGCACTTTCATCCTGAAAACCTTGCTACTGTTGTATCGCAGAGCCTGTCTTATGCAACGGCAGACGCGCATGGCTCAGTGCGGGTGGATGATACAACTGATGTAAACCGCATCTTTAATTTTAATCTTTCTTACAAGAAAGGTGCGATGCTGGTGCGCATGTTGCGATGGACGTTGGGCGATTCCGTTTTCTTCAAAGGTATTAACCAATACCTCGAAGATCCTGTGCTGAAGTATAAATTTGCCCGCACGGCAGATCTGCAACGTAACTTAGAAAGCGCAAGCGGTACATCTTTATCTTACTTCTTCAATCAATGGTTTTATGGACGCGGTTATCCCTCTTTTGCTGTACAATGGAATTACAGGAAAAACAAGTTGCAACTGCAAATTACCGAGACGACAAGCGATGCTTCTGTGAAGTGCTTTTTTGTGCCACTACAACTGCGTTTTCAAAAAGGTTCGCAGCAAAAAGATGTGGTGATTAACATTCAAAAAAATGTTACACGGCTCACCGTTCCGCTAAACTTTAAACCGGATACAGTATTGATTGATCCGGTACAATACTTAGTAAGTAAAAACAACAATTCGGCAGCCAACAGCAAACTGGTTTTGTTTGATAATGAAGACAGAAATCCACCGCTTCATCTGTATCCAAATCCAGCGACAGATGTGTTACACATACAAGCTAATGTAGAGGATTTTGCTCTCTATAAATCAGTACGTATCATTACTGCTTCAGGTAAAATTGTTTTTATAAAAGATATCAACCTTGATGGTCAGATCGGGATCAGCCTAAACGTTGCAAATCTGCCAAGAGGTTTGTATTTTGTTTTGATTCAAGATGAGCAAGGCAGGCTCATTAAAAGAAAATTCATCCGGGAATAAAGCGTTTGGATAGCAGGCAATGGCAAAGCGAAAAAAGAAAAAGAAGCGGAAACAGTGGCTTTACCTGATTATTATTGTTGTTGTTGTGATTGCTTCTTATATCAGCTATCAGCTCTATCAAATCTATCTTTATAACAAAACCGATTTTGCCCGCTACGACGGTTTCAATATTGATGTTCCCTTAGGTTACAGCATTCATGGTATAGACATCAGCCGCCACCAGGGTGCTATCACATGGCCGGCTGTCAAGTCAATGCAGGTAAAAGATGTCAAGCTCGATTTTGCTTATATTAAAGCCACAGAGGGATTGGCTAATACTGATGTTTATTACAAGCGCAACTGGACCAAATGCCGCGAACTCTACATCCCGCATGGCGCATATCATTTTTACTTAGCAAACAAAAGCGGCGCTGCGCAGGCGATTCATTTTATAAAAACCGTCAGGCTGCTGCCCGGCGACCTGCCGCCTGTAGTGGATATAGAACAACTCTATAGCGCAAAACCGGATGTAATGCGTGTGGAATTAAAGCTTTGGCTGAGCATGATTGAAACGCACTACGGCGTGAAGCCCATTATTTACACGTACGTTAGTTTTTACGAAAAATACTTAGGCAAAGACTTCGATTCGTATCCGTTATGGATTGCCCATTATACGCAGCGGAGAGAGCCGCGTATTAAACGCGATTGGTTGTTCTGGCAGTTCAACGAGCGTGGTACTGTCAATGGCATTACTTCGCGTACCGACTTTAATGTATTTAACGGCGATACGGCTTCGTTTAACGAACTGTTGGTGAAATGAAGCGGAATAGCTATGCAGTGAAGTGATAAGAGAAACACTTTTTCTAATGATTAACCATTTAAAAATTGATGTAAGAATCAGCTCCGCAAAAATGGGAATCAATACTGATTATCAGTAAGCATTTGCTTCCCCTTTAAAAATATTGATGACCGTCATAAACAGGATTTTAATATCCAGCATCAGGCTCCAGTTTTCCATGTACCAGATGTCATATTCGACGCGCTTTTCCATCAGCGACGGATCAGACGTTTCTCCACGATAGCCATTCACCTGTGCCCAGCCGGTGATGCCTGGTTTCAGAAACTGGCGCACCATGTATTGGCTGATAATGGCGCTGTATTCTTCTGTATGCAGCAGCATGTGCGGGCGTGGCCCGGTAATGCTCATATTGCCAATAAATACATTAAAGAATTGGGGTAACTCATCTATGCTCGTCTTGCGCATAAATGCGCCTATGCCGGTAATGCGCTTATCACTACGCGTAGCCTGCAATGCGTTACTATCATCATTCACCGTCATGCTTCTGAACTTGTAACACCAGAAAGGTTTGTTGTCTTTGCCGGAGCGTTGTTGTTTGAAAAATACCGGACCTTTTGAAGACAGTTTGATAAGTATGGCTAGTATAGGAGTCAACCAAGACAAAAGAAACAGAATGGCAGCCGTGCTGATGAAAATATCAAACAAACGCTTGCGAAGGCTGTTGCGCGTTTTCTGCAAAGGTTCTGAGCGCAAACTGATCACAGGCATTTCGCTGAAAAAATCTACGTGGTGATAATCAGAGCGATCAACTTTTTTAGTAGTCACAAACCGCACACGAACGCATTTGCTCTCCGCTTCTTCCGTTAGTTCCTGCATTAAATTATTTTCCGAAGGCAGTATAGTGGAATAAATTTCGGTCACATTATTTTCTACAGCATAATCCAAACAATCTTTGATGTTGCCAATGATATTGCCGCTCTTGTCTACCGAAAGTTGGCTACTGGTGCCAAAGATGCCGGCAAGGTTATAAAAACTTTTATTGCTGTTGAAGTATTCTGCCAGTTGCACTGCTTCTTTGTTATAACCTACAATGGCGATCTTCTTTTGCGTAATCATCTTTTTAAAGACAAACTCTGTAACATAAGTAAGCAGGAAACGGCTAAGCAGCAATAAAGCCGCCATCAGGCAGAAAGTGCCGGCGATGAAACGTTCATTGAAGTTGGAAGGACTAATAAAATAATAAACGGTTGTAAACAGAACGAGATGGCTTACCAAGGTGCGCCACGTGCAGCGCAGCGTCATTTCGGTTTGCGATAAAGTAGAGTGAGTATACAACCGAAACAAACGCGCTAAAATGATCCAAGAAAAATTGAAAGCAAGTAAAAGGCAGAAAGTAAACAAACCACTGGCGTTACGCCCTTGCAGCGGCGTTATCAGGTTAACGACCAGAAAAGGCAGGTTGTTGATAATAAAGTCGCTCAACAGCAACACAAGTCGCAGTAAATAAAATTTTTTGTTTCCCATAAAGTGAATATCAGATTTGCAGCCAGCCGGTGTTAGAGCAACGCAAAATTAGTGAATTTTGATCTTCTTCTATGCTAAATTTATCATTTTAACTGGTTCACTTCAACAAAACAGCTTTACAACACCGCTACATGTAACAATAAAGTAAGCCGGAGTAATATCTCCAATTTGGAGATACGTCTTTTTAGTTAGATCTGTTTTCTTCTGCCGTTTATTTATGATTAAGCGTTTGGTAATGGTTCGCTTAAAAGCAATTTGCCCGTTGATAACAGGATAGATAAGCAGATGATTGCAGATAAGAAAGTAAGCGAAACATTATTCTCATGTAGACATGAGGCTATATTTCGCATTGTAGGATACCCGGTTCATTTTATTACTTTTGCCCACTTTTAAAACAAAGCTATGCAGCCTTCTACCGTTTCCACATTAGACAAAAGCCGTTTGCCACGCCACATTGCTGTTATTATGGATGGCAATGGTCGCTGGGCAAAAGAGAAAGGGCAGGACCGGTTGTATGGCCATTCGCACGGCGTGGAAAGTGTGCGACAGGTAACAGAAGGTGCGGCTGAATTGGGCATCGAATACTTAACCCTTTATGCCTTCAGCACCGAGAACTGGGACCGTCCGCAGCCCGAAGTAGCAGGGCTGATGGTATTGCTGGTGGACACGATGCGGAAAGAGATTACTACGCTCAATAAAAATAACATCCGTCTGCATGTAATAGGCGATACTGATATGCTGCCGGAAGAAACGCAGCACGAGCTGAGAGAAGCCATCAGCGAAACCTCTGTAAATACTGGCTTGAATCTTATTATCGCGCTCAGCTATAGCAGCCGCTGGGAGCTGATTCGAGCCGTGAAACAGGTAGCACAGGATGTAGCTAACGGCACTTTACATCCCGAAGCTATTTCTGAGCAAACCTTTCAGCAATATCTTTGCACCAAAGATTTTCCCGACCCGGAACTAATGATCAGAACCAGCGGTGAACATCGTATCTCCAACTTTCTATTGTACCAATTGGCATATGCTGAATTGTATTTTACCGATGTGTTTTGGCCGGATTTCCGCAAGGCAGATTTGATAGAAGCGCTGCTGAATTATCAGAACCGCGAAAGACGTTTTGGAAAAATAAGTGAGCAGATTGTAGAAAGGTTAGAGGATTGAACAAATAATAGGTAAGAGTTGATATCAGATAGAAAGACAGAGCAGAAAACAAAGCACACATTCAATATTAAATATTACTTACCAAACCGTATCACCATTGCGCTGTCATTATTCCGGGCTAATACATACGCTGGTTTTCCTGCGATATTAATGCTTTTCATACCTCTTACTTCACCTTTTATCTGGAGACCGTTCAGGCTTTGCGCAGCAAACCGGTCGTTGCCTTTATTGATTAAAATCGTTCCATAATCGGCATCGTAGCGGCCCATTTCTATATTGTTCTCATCATAATTGCCAAACAATAAAATATCGGGGAGAGAATCGCCATTGGCGTTAATAACAGTTGCTGTTTTGTATGGTGAGAGTTGCGCCTGCCAGGGCATTGCACTAAGCGTGAAGTGCATCCTGCCATCATTGATTAAAACCGCATTGGAAAAATAATTAGCGGTAAATATCTGCGAGTTCTTCAGCTTGTCTTCCGGAAACAGATCGTAGAGTTTGGCTTTGGCAAAATCTTCAGCATAGAGATGATCTTTTTTTAGTCCCGGCATCTGGCGCTGCAATTCATCTTTGTTGGCAAACTCCAGCTCTCTGCCATCCAAATAATAAGTAAGCAACTGCTCTTTTGTGCCGTTGTTGTCGAAGTCGTTATAGTACATGCGCACGGGTTTGTCATCCGATGCCTGCAGACGGCTGTTAAGTCCCAGATTGCCTGCTATCAAGTCAACGTCGCCGTCATTGTCCACATCAACAGGCAACAGGCAATTCCACCATCCTTTCTTATCAGTTAAGTATTGTTTGGTAAAATGATTTTGATTGTTAATGAAGGCAACGATGCCATCCCATTCTAACGATAGAAGCAAATCCTGATCGCCATCCTTATCTATATCATACCAAAGCCCGCCCGTTACAAACCCAACGTGAGCAAGGCTTTCAGCGTATTTGGCAGTTACATCGCTAAACTTTCCCGTACCGTCATTCATCAGCAGATAAGATTGCGGAATCTCACCATAAGCTGTAGGTACAGCCCGCCCGCCAATAAATAAATCCACGCTGCCATCGCCATTAAAATCGTAAGGCATCACGCACGAAGCTGTCATATAAAGATTGGTAAACGCATCATTCTTTTTAGTCAGGTTGCCCGTGCCGTCATTCAGATACACACGTGGCAGAAGGTGCTCGTCATTACCATAATATTCATTGCCGCCGCTGGCTATAACCAAATCAGGATGATGATCGTTATTTACATCCGTCCATACGGCATCCACATCTTCCCACATGCTGTCTTTATCCAGCGCAGGTTCGGGTATTCTCTCAAAACTTCCATCCTTGCTTTGAATAAACACGGCTGGCTTTTCCCGTTTGGAGGCGCCGATAAAAACATCATCTGTACCATCTCCGTTAATATCGCCCACAGCCAACGCCGGTCCCTCGCGCGAAATCATGTGCGGTATCAGCCGCTCGCGGTCAAACTCAACAAACGGGTTCTCGTTGTGCTTATAAAGCAGACCTGTTTGCCGGGTAATATCTGCAACCGGAAAGGTGCTGCCGGCAGATCGCCGTTGAATCGAATTGTAATCAAACACGGGCAGTCCTTTAATATAAGAAAGCGTTGCGGTGTGCAGAGTATCGTGTTGCCAATTGATAGCTTGACAGGTATTATCACTCCAAATCACTACCATGCTATCTACTTTAGCTCTTTGCAAACCGATGTGAAGCGGCGTTTGCTGGCTGGACAAAAAGCCATGCACAGGATAGTTCTCATACGTGCGCATGCCGTCTTTCGCATACACGATAATCTTAGCGCCGATGGCATTGATGTTATCGGGCGGGCCTTTTAGCCGGAAGTCAATAAACTTTTCTTTCTTATTATCGTTGCTTTTATTCTGATACACCAATACGTCATCGTCAATATTATTAACTACAATATCCAAATCGCCGTCGCCATCCAAGTCGGCATACACAGCTCCGTTGGAGAAGGTTGGTACATTGCCACCAATTTCGCCTTTCAGGTCGCCGAATTTCAGGTTGCCTTCATTTTTGTATAGCTTGTTTGGAATCTTGATTTTCGGAAATTTATCTATCAGCGAAAGATCTTTTTCGTTTAGTGTATTGGTACGCATTTTTTCCTGCAAATCCTGGTTCGATACGAAGTTTACATAGTCAATGTCGTTCAACCGTTTTGGAATGCCGTTCGAGATAAATAAATCTTTCAATCCATCATTATCAAAGTCCATCCACAGCGCTGCCCAACTCCAGTCGGTAGCTGCCACGCCGGAATACAATCCTACTTCGCTGAAGGTGCCGTTGCGGTTGTTCAATTGCAGGTTATTGCGACTGTATTGATGTGTGTAACCATAGCCAATCTTCATATTAAAAACATCATACGCATCTTCACCCAGCGAGCGCTTGAGTATATAAGGATCGTTGGGAAGCATATCCATAGTAATGATCTCGGGATACGCATCGTTGTTCACATCTGCAATATCAACTCCCATCGAGTACTGGCTGGTATGCATAAGGCACATAGTGTCTTCGTCTATAAATGTGCCGTTGTGCTGGTTGATATAGAGGTAATCGTCTTCATGAAAATCGTTGCTTATGTATAAATCAGGATAGCCGTCGAGATTAATATCCGCTACGCAGATACCCAAGCCATAACCTATTACCGAACTGTTGACTCCGGCAGCTTTGGTAACATCAGTAAACCTGCCGTTTCCATCGTTGCGGTAAAGATGATCTCCCGACACAGCGCTTGGTGTAGCCAGCATTTGTTTGCGCGGCCCAAACGTACCGTTCTGGTGGATGGAGTGATTGAGCAGGTACATATCTAAATCGCCATCCCCATCATAATCGAAGAAGGCGGTTTGCGTGCTGAAGCCGGAGAAATCAAGTCCCATCTTTGCTGCTTCATCTTTATAATGCGGTACCCCTTTTTTATCAATGCCGGTGCAGATGAGGAATTCATTTTTGCTGTTGAGAATTTCATACTTGCCAACCCGGCATACATACAAATCGAGCAAGCCATCATTATTGATATCCACCACTGATACTCCCGTACTCCAGCCGCCATCGTTGGGTATTCTGGCTTCGCTGGTAACATCTCTAAATTGAAGATTGCCTTTATTCAAAAAAAGCTTGTTCTGCCCCTGGTTGCTGGCAAAAAACAAGTCTGTTTTTCCATCGTTGTTGAAGTCGCCTGCCCCGATGCCTGCCCCATTGTAGTAATACATGTAATGAAATGCATTAAACTGCTCTGTGGGCGTAAGCTTGTTAGAAAAATTGAGACCCGTTGTCTTACTATCAAGTATCTGGAAAAGCGGCGGCGGTTGTGGCTTCGAAGTACAACTTATGGCAGCAGTCAGTATAAAGAGATAAAAGAGAAATCTGTTAGGCACTTGTCCGGTCGTTCATTAAGAAGCGACTAAATTAATCGGAATCGGGTAAAGTAATTTGTTAAGAAGGCGAATGATTAATTATTGAGGATAGGAATCATCAATTGTTCTACAATAAAGCCCGCACACTTGCCCTGCCAATGTTTACGGTCCGTGCGTCGCCTGGCTTTCTGCCTTCATACTCAAAATTCAGTTCGATGTTGTTTAACAATCGTTTGGTAAAGCTGATGTTCCATAAATAGTTTTTACCGGGCAGCAAGCCGCCGAGCATGATATAACTCGTTGTTGTATTTTCTGGTCCCGTATAAGCAATGTTACTAACGGTAAGCTTTGCCGTGAGGCTGGTATTGCTGACGGCGTTGTAACGGCTTTCAGCAATCAGCGAATTTGTAGCCGAGGTTTCACCGCCATACTGGTTTTCGTTCTTTTGCTGTTGATAATAGTAGCTGCCCTGCACACGAAACTTCGTGCCTGCTGTATAGCTCAGCTTTGGCTGCAAGGACCATTGATGAATATTGTAATTGCGGTTGCTAAAAGAAGGTGTGAGCAGGCTGTTGCTACCAACGCTTTGCACCAGTTCAACGGTGTAAACTTTTTTTATGTTCACGTGCGCCTTGCTGTTCCATTGCTGCAGGCGCCGGCTTTCGAAACCATAGGTAAGTAAAGATTTATTGTAATTGGTAAGCCCTGTTATATCGGCGCCCCACACGGGACTGCTGCGGTTAAAGGCAAGAGTATTACTGATGATATAATTGAGAGATAGCAAAGCTGTGTCCGTTACGTTATGCGCAAACGGGTTGTACAATGGAGTGCCCTGTGCAATTTGTTTTTGACCCATTTGCAGAGACGATTGATAGTAAAGCCGGGTGATGATATTCCTGAACTTTTTGTTGCTCATTTTGGCTGCTAATGCTTTGGGTGTAAGCGACAGGCTATAGGTAAAGAGGTTGTAATTGGCTTTGATATATTCATTGGTGGGCGTGAACACGCGAATGTATTTTGCTTGGTCCTGAAACAGGGCAATCTCAAACTCATTCAGTTGCGGAATGCCATCGCCATTGTAGTCGTTCCAAGTGTATTGTCCCAAGCCAGCAGCGACTTCTATGTAGGAGTAATCCCGCTTCTGTTCCTGTCCCGAACCGATTTCATAAATAAGGTTTCCATTCAAAAATCCATTCCATTCGTTCACCGCATATTCGGCTCTTCCCAGAAGACTGTTATCTGAGGTTTGATTGATCAATTTAGATTGCGATACGATGAGTTGCCGGTAGGTTACGTTCAGGCGAAACTGGTGATGCTCGTTACCTAACAACTCTGTCTGAAAATTATAATTGTGACTTCTGTCAGTTTGCAGAAGAACCCTGTTGTAAGGCAACTGATTGCTGCGGGTAAAATAGGTGAAAGCCCATTTGTTTGTTTTGGACTGATCGCTTTTAAGATAAGCGCTGATTGTTTCAAATGCAAATGAAACCGGCGTTACGGTGTCACTAAGCCGATTGCGGATTTCATTGTGCTCTAGTGCGTAAGTTGCGCCGGCAACATAGTTTTTCATCTTGTACAAGGTTTTACTCACGTCAATCGTCGGGCGCAGGTAAAAGCCTTTATCTAAAGGCATGTTGATGTTTGTTATATTGAACACATCAAACAAATGCCAGCCTTTGTTTTCATAAGTATGGGTAATGATATGGCGATAGCCCTTGTATCCATCGCTTCGCAGATAAGCGCTAAAATTGTATAGGATGCTGTTGTTTTTATCGTCGTTTACCTGGAAGGAGAAAGAAGGCAGTTGCTCGGTGGCATAATTTGTAATGATAGGTAAACCCCAATCCCGCGTAAACTCAACGGCGCGTAACCTTTCCACAGGGCGAAAGTTTTTATCTACCCATTCGTAGCCTGCATTGCCCGCTACATAAAGTGTCTTCTTGCTCCTCTGCTGCCAGACTCCCTTTTTCGTAAAAATGATTCTGCCGGCGTAGCCAGTATTGTCGCCTTTTCCCTTCTCCGAAAATGTGTTTACATCATACTTGCTTCCTGCTAATTCTGCGGAAAGGATAGTATTGTCATTCCATTTATATTCACCGCTTACGCTGATTACCTGTTGCTGTTTGGGCGTTACCAAAAAAGCCGCCGCTTCATAAGAACCTTGCGGAATGCCGTTTTGCGGAGCGATCCATTGATAGACCTTGCCATTGGCTGCCGAAGAGGAAAGAATATAATTTCCCTTGTTGTAGCCTACTTCAATAAAAGACAGATCGTACTTCGCGTTGTCTCTGTCTGTTGAGTAAACATATACAGAGTCGTGCAAGCCGTTTACGAGTGTATCCGTTTTCCGGTAGAGAATTTTAGTTGCCGAAAAGCTATCAACGCCCGCAATGGGGTAGAAGGCATTCTGAACACTGTCGCCGAGTTTGGCAAGGAATTGTTTCTGCCTTATATCCAATGTCTGGTTGATGGGAGAGTTCTTTGCATCGGCGTTGCTGTAAGCCGATACATTCAATGAAAATTTGCGGAAGAAAACCGTGTTGCTGCCGTAGAGCATGGAATTTAAAAAATTGCGGTCGGCATATTCAAATTCAACCTGCACGCGGCTGTCTTTTGTGATGAGGTGTTTGGGGGTGAATGTGATTTCGGCGGTGTTGTAATTGATGACGTAATCCGCATCTTCTCCGCGCTGCATCTGCACGCCATCAATAAACACTTTTTCGGTGCCGGCGAGCACGATGAAGTAGAGTTCGTTGTTGTTTCCTTCTAGGCGATAAGGTCCCTGGTTGCCTTCCTGCACCGGAAGAATATTTCTGGCAAACTTGCCTTTTGCAATGGCGCCACTGAGCAATAAGTTATCCTTCGCGTTCTTATTGATGTTAAAATTCTGTTCGTAGGAAATGCCTTGCAATCGTTTGTAAAACTTAAGGAAATAAGCATTGTTTCGCCGCAGGTCAATATCGCCTAAGTTGATTTCCCAGTCACGCTTCTTAAACTGCAAGAGTATCTTATCAAACTCATTCAATTGCTGGGTAGTGCCATCGGGTTGTATCGGGATATTATTATCGGTGATGGCGGCCGAAAGCTGTATGCTGTCGCCGATGATACCGTTGATCTGCAGGTTTAGCTGCGAGTTAAAAACTGCATCCTGCGTGTTGCCCACGCTAAGGCTTCTGCCAAAGCTGCCATTGTAGGTAAGATTGCCAAAGTTGAAGAGCGCATTATCGTTTTTACTGAGATTCTTCCTGGGCATAACAGGAATAAAGTTGTTTCGGATACTGTCATAAGAATAGCGCGAAGCAGCGGCTGCCAGATGGAAAGGAAAGACGCGGTAAGTTACTTCCACACTGTCCTGCGGAAGGTTTTTTTTCCAGACCAGTACTGCATTGGCAAAGTCAATAGCGTAGTAAGAAGTATCTGCGCCCTTGACAGAAAAAGTTGGCGGTGCAATGGGCAGGCTATCGAGCTGAACCGTTCCGTTGGTGGCTATGTTTTTCTTCCTCAGGTTGCTAACCTGCGCCCTAACGGACTGCGTAAGGAGCAGCAATAGGCAAAGAACCAGTATTTGTAAGCATCGCAGCATTCGACAGTTTCAGTATCACAGGTAATGCGGGTAAATATAAAACGTTGCGGCGGGATAAGAATTGTTTGCCCGAATAACTGCTGTCGTTCACCGTTAAAAATGTACTTAACACAGAATTATTATTTCGAACCTTTCAATTTTCAAAGAGAATAGCTATGTTTGCATTGTCAATTTGAGTTCATCAGTTCATTGTAAGTAAGTAGTTATTTTCGCCCACGCATATTCTTGCTAAAGTTAATACACGTCTTCTTCACCTGTTGCCTCAAGCTTTTATTTACAAACAATTTTTTTAGTATGAACATTTATGTTTCAAACTTAAGCTTCAACGTACAGGATGATGACTTAAGAGGTTTTTTTGAAGAGTATGGCGAAGTATCTTCAGCTCGTGTAGTTATGGACAAAATGACCCAGCGCAGCCGTGGATTCGGTTTCGTTGAAATGTCTGATGACACAGCTGCTAACAAAGCAATCGCTGAATTGGATGGCGCTTCTGTAGAAGGAAGAAACATCCGTGTAACCGTAGCTAAACCCCGCGAAGAAAGACCGAGCGGTGGTGGTGGCGGTGGCTACAACGGTGGCGGCGGTGGTCGTCGTAACTTTGGTGGCGGCGGCGGCGGCAACAGCGGCGGCGGTGGCGGAAGATGGTAATATTCTTCTTCAACATCATTATAGAAAGAGCTCAGTAACTGGGCTCTTTTTTTATGCAAACAATTACGGGTATTGATCGGTTTCCTGCTTCTTATAGTATGACTGCCGCGTTTAATTTTACCGGCTTCGCGCTCCTTTTATATTGAGTTTCCTGAACGTTAATGTGTTTCGATTTCACGTTAAATGGCTTCGACCTCTCGTTAAATTGAATTTCTTTCGCGTTAAAAGCCTGCTACCTGTTTTTTTGTTTCGGATGTTAACCGCCGTTTGCCTGCAAACTCTGCTACTAACAAGGGCTTATTCCTTCACAAGATCAACCCCATATTAAATCTTAAATATTCAAGCCCCTTTTCGTCCCGCTTCGTCCTTGTTCTATATTTGCTATCATTAATACTCATACTACTATGCGTTATTTTCTTACCATTATCTCCCTATTATTCACTATGACGTTGTTTGCACAAAATCCTATTTTTTATCTCCTTGTGGGCACTTACACCAAAGCGCCGGGTAAAAGCGAAGGCATTTATGTTTATAAGTTCAATCCCAACAAAGCTATTGTAACGCCTGTAGGCAGCACTAAAGCCGAAAATCCTTCTTACCTCGCCATCTCTAAAGATGACAAGTATGTGTATGCAGTAAATGAAAATGGCGACGACAAAGGCGCCGTGAGTGCCTTTAGTTTTGATAAAGTAAAAGGTGAGCTGCATTTTATCAATTCGCAGCCAAGCGGTGGCGACAACCCGGCGTATGTGTCGGTAGATTCTACCGGCAAATGGGTGGTGACTGCCAACTACAGTGGCGGTAATGTGAGTGTGTTTAAAACCGGAGATGGCGGCGCCCTGCAGCCGGCTGCGCAAACCCTGGCGCATGATGGTTATGGTGTGAATGTATCACGCCAGGAACAGCCACACCCGCACAGCGCTATGTTTTCGCCCGATGGGAAATTTGTGTATGTACCCGACCTGGGCAACGATAGATTGTATTCGTACAGCTTCGATGCGAACAATGCTACATCGCCGCTGACGGCTACAGACCCTGCGTATGGCGAAATGCCGGATGGCTCCGGACCGCGCCACATGGCGTTTCATCCCAACGGCAAGTTTGCTTACGTATTGAATGAGCTATCGGGTATGGTGACGGTGTATTCTTATGACAACGGCAAACTGACTGAACTACAATCGATTGCTTCTACCGAAGCCGGTGATAAGAACGACAGAGGCAGTGCTGACATTCACCTTACGCCGGACGGCAAATTCCTGTATACCTCTAACCGTGGCAAGGCGAACGATATTGCTATCTTCAAGCCCGGCACTGATGGTAAACTGGTGTTTGTTGCCCGCCAGCCGGTAGGGATGCATCCACGCAATTTTGCAATTGACCCAACCGGTCGCTTTTTACTGGTGGCGTGTCGCGACAGTAATGTGGTGCAGGCGTATGTCATCAATAAAAATTATGGCTTGCTTACGGATGCCGGTTTTAAGATTGATATAGATATGCCGGTGTGTTTAAAGATGATGCCGGTGAAGTAAGCCGGTCTTGCCATTTACTTTTATTGAAAACACAATCCCTATGGATTGTGTTTTTGTTTTAGGCGTGACGGATGAAGCGGTGAGGACTGCTACTCATAAACCTCTTCTCCTGTAAAGCACCGATTGCTTCGTTCCCTGCAATGACGAGCCGGGCATTGCACCAGCTATAGCGAATGGCACAGTTTTGTGCTAATTTTACGCCTATGAGCAAGTACGATGTATTGATTATTGGCGGCGGACCAATTGGTTTGGCGTGTGGCATTGCCGCAAAGAAAAAAGGACTGAGCTACATTATTATAGAAAAGGGTGCGTTGGTAAACAGTTTATTCAATTACCCTTTATTCATGACTTTCTTTTCCACTTCTGAACGGCTGGAGATAGGTGGCGTTCCTTTTATGAGCTTGAATGCCAAGCCCGGCAGGCAGGAAGCGATAGAATATTACCGCAGGGTGAAACAGTTTTACGATTTGCAGATTAAGTTGTTTGAAGAAGTGAAATTGGTAGAGCAAAAAGAAGAGCACCTGTTTACGGTTACTACATCGAAGAATGTATATGAAGCCGATAACGTGGTAATCTCCACCGGCTTTTATGATGTGCCGGTGATGATGAATATTCCCGGGGAGGATTTACCTAAAGTAAAACATTATTATAAAGAGCCGCATTTTTATGCTTATCAAAAAGTGCTGGTAGTAGGTGCCAACAACAGCGCAGTAGACGCGGCACTGGAAACCTGGCGGCGGGGTGCGGAAGTAACGATGGTGATTCGGAGCGGAGAGATTGGTAAGGTGAAATACTGGATAAAACCTGATATTGAAAACCGCATTCAGGAAGGCAGTATTAAAGCTTATTTCAATAGCTCTTTAGCGGAAGTGAGAGAGGGCGAAGCTGATATTGAAACGCCTGAAGGAACTGTAACGATCGAAAACGATTGGGTGCTGGCCATGACGGGCTATCACCCTAACTTTAAAATGCTTCGCCGGTTTGGAGTTCAGCTTTCGGATAATGAAAAGCAATGCCCGTATTATCACTCCGATACAATGGAAACGAATGTGCCCGGCATTTATCTCGCCGGTGTGGTTTGCGGCGGCATGGATACGCATATCTGGTTTATCGAGAACTCGCGTGAGCATGCTGATAAGATTGCAGCCGCGATTGTGGAAAAAAGAGAAGCCGTGCCGGCCTGATAAGATTGGTTCGGCTCATTAATTGTGCAGGCATCGCAACAAAGAATTAATATCTTCTTTCCAATTAACCTATGCAAGAATTTACTACTTACCTGGGGAGCCCCTACCCATTGGGCGCTACCCTATATGACAACGGCGTAAATTTCGCCATCTATTCTGAACACGCTAAAGCTATTGACCTCTGCCTGTACGATGAAAACGAAAACGAAATTGCCCGCCTTCCCATAAAAGAAGTATATCACAACTCGTGGCACATCTTTGTGGTAGAAGCCAAGGCAGGTCAGTATTACGGCTATCGCGTTCACGGTGATTATGACCCAGCAAAAGGTCTGCGCTTCAATCCAAACAAACTCCTGATGGATCCTTATGCCAAAGCTTTTTCCAGTTCGGTGAAATGGCATGACTCCTTGTTTGGATATCAAGTGGGAGACGACAGCGAGGGCAGCAGTTTTAATGAAGACGATAGTGCGCCTTATGTTCCCAAATCCATTGTAATTGATAACCACTTTGACTGGGAAGGCGATAAACTTTTGAAGATTCCCTATCACGACACAGTCATGTATGAGGCGCATGTACGCGGCTTTTCTGTTACCAATCCCAATATCCCCGAAACTCTCAGGGGTAAATATTCTGCCATTTCTCACCCGTTTACTATTAATTATCTGAAAGACTTAGGTATTACGGCTATCGAGCTGATGCCGGTTCATTTCTTTATTTCAGACAAGATATTAGCCGATAAAGGGCTGAGTAATTACTGGGGATACAATACCATTGGCTTCTTTGCCCCAGAATCTTACTACGCTGTTGAAAGCAAACGGGGCGAGCAGGTGACGGAGTTTAAGGCGATGGTGAAAGAGCTGCACAAAGCTGGCATTGAAGTGATACTTGATGTGGTATATAACCATACCGCAGAAGGCAACCAGATGGGCCCCACCATTTGTTTTCGAGGCATTGATAATACTTCTTATTACCGTTTGGAAGAGGATGCTAAATATTATACAGACTACACCGGCACTGGCAACACCTTCAATGTAAAAGTGCCGCCTGCGCTGCGGATGATTATGGATAGCCTGCGTTACTGGATTGAGGAGATGCATGTGGATGGTTTCCGGTTTGATATGGCGCCTGTACTGGTACGCGATGACCAGGACATTGATATGCTCAGCGCTTTTATGAAGATCATTTACCAGGACCCGGTGATCTCGCAGGTAAAACTGATTGCAGAGCCCTGGGACATTGGCAACGAAGGCAACCAGGTAGGAAACTTTCCATCGGGATGGGCAGAGTGGAATGGTAAGTTTCGCGATTGTGTGCGCGACCACTGGCGTGGGAAAGGTTGTATTCTCAGCGAGTTTGCCAACCGCTTTACCGGTAGTCCGGATTTGTATAAAAATGATTACCGCCGGCCTACTGCCAGTATCAATATTATAACTGTACATGATGGCTTTACACTTACAGATGTGGTTAGTTATGAAAAGAAGCACAATGAAGCCAACGGGGAAAACAATACAGATGGTGCTGATGACAACCATTCCTCCAATTATGGGGTTGAAGGTCCGACGGACGATCCCGGAATCAATGAACTGCGAAAGCGCCAGAAACGGAACCTGTTTACCACGCTTATCCTCTCGCAGGGTGTGCCGTTAATAACCATGGGCGACGAAATAGGGAAAACGCAAAACGGGAATAACAATGCCTATTGCCAGGATAATGAGATATCGTGGCTGCATTGGGATAAAGCGGATAATGAACTGCTGAACTTTGTAAAGAAACTGACCCAGATAAAGAAGATTCATCCAACGTTTAGCCGCCGTAAATGGTTTAAAGAGTTGCCTGTTATTGGAACCGGGTTGAATGATATTGCCTGGTTTCACCCGGATGCCAAGGAGATGCAGAAGCCGGATTGGAACAATGGCTTCAGCCAATCTATTACGGTTTATTTAAACGGGAAAGGTATCGACACCATGAACTATGACGGCACGCCAACGGTAGATGACTGCTTCATGCTAATGTTCAACGCTTTTGAAAAGGCGCTGGAATTTATCGTACCGGAAAGAAATGGAGGCAGACCGTGGCTAAAAGTAATTGACACAAACAACAGTTGTGTAAATGAAGAAGGCTGCGGTACGTTTAATGATGGAGACAAAATATCATTGGAAGGTCGTTCGATGATGGTATTTAGAAGACCGCAACAACAATAAGAGGAGAAAACCCCGGCTTTATCAAATCCTAGTTCTCCCTATTGATTTATTTGTTAATAAATCAATAGGGAGTTCTTTACAAGATACCGTAGACTTAGCTGTATTACTGGTTAGGTTTACACGTATAAAGATTTTATATCGTCAGTCACTACAGACAGTCCCTGAGTGAACTGGTGACCACCGCTCTCCATTTCGCGAAACGTTGCCCGGGGAAGCCGATGTTTGTACGCTTCAAAATGAGCGAAAGGGGTTTCCTCATCGTCCCGGCATTGATAGAAGAAGAGAGGGGTGTTTGCAGGCAGATGATCGGCAAAGTTTTCCGGTAGCTTGAAACCCTGTTTCCAGTTTTCATCACCACTCCAATAGGGAGTTGCTAAAAGGAAAATGCCATCTGTCTTTTTAGGGACAGCCTGTTGGGAGAGGTATTTCAATACCATTGATGCGCCGAACGAGTGCGCCACTAGAATAAAATTGGGTTTGGCTTTGGATATCTGTTCCGCAATTTGATCCATCCACCCAAAATCGGGTGCGGCTTTGTCAATCTTTAGTTCGGGATAATGGACATAGTAACCTTTGCCTAAACCCTTTTGTAAGGCATTGAAAAGGTCTTTATCCGCCTCATAACCTCCGTCGCCACCGCCTTGTAGGAATAGTACGTATTTGTTCATAGAGAAATGTTTTTCAATACTAACTCAAACGTGCCGGCACCATTTCCAGTTTCCTTCAGAAATCACTTCTACTTCATCGTCCGTCACTTTGATGGCAGTATTATCATCAATCAGGTAAGAGTCCATTGGTAATGTGCCTGCCAGCTTTTCCAGGTTCGCTAAGGAATTATCGGGAAACGCTTCATAGTCGAGATGAGGATGAATGGCAAAGTCAACCATGCCCAAACACTTGTCGCTATCTGCGGGTAAGTTGTGATTGCCATAAGTAGTGCCATAGCGTGTCATAATCATGCTTCCGGCACTGAGGCCTACATATACCATCTTCTGCAACAATTGGGGTAACATAGCTGCCAGCCCGCTCTGCTGCATCCAGTAACATAGGTATTGACAATCGCCACCGCCCACCAGCAGGACATCCGTTTCCCCGAGCATCGGCACCCAAAGCTCTTTGTTTATGGTGGGGAGTGCGGTGAGCTCGAGCAAGCCAAGCTCCTTCCAGCCCGCTTCGCAAAAAGGATCGCCCAAGGTTCCGGTAATCACTTTTCTTATGATTTGGGCGCCGCCCACGATGCCGTAAATAGCGGTGGGAATGAAGAGCGCTTTCGATTCTTCGATTGGTTTTCCTAACAGCTGGACCAATGCGTTGCGGATGCTGAGATTGCTGATGCCGGCTGAAGTAAGAAGTAGCTTCATGAATGTTTAGATAGTGACTTTTACTGGTACAAAATTTATATAATGGCAGGATAGGGAAGTGGGTTAAGACCTATCAATATTGCCTTACTAAGAGAACGCACTACCCGGTTGCTTTATAAATTAAAACTGTTTTGCCGCCGGGGTAGAGTTTTGACTGAACGGGTGTGAATTTCCGGATGCCATCAATGGATTGAAAAAAAGTTTTACCCTCCTTCATGGCGGTTGGGTTAATGATCAAAATATATTCGTCAATCCATCCTTCTTGTACAAGTGAGGAAACAAAATCCGGGCTGCCAATGATAAGAATGTCTTTGCCATCGCTGTTTCGTAAGCTTTCCATTTCTTCTGCCAAATTTCCTTTTGCCAGACTGGTATTGTTCCAGGTTGATTCGCCGAGTGTTTTTGTAAACACCCGTTTCGGCAGGTCAACAATTTTTTTGGCAAACGGCGTATCCGGATTTTTATCGAAGGCACCCTGCCAATAATCGATAAAGAAGTCTGCTGTTTTTCTGCCAAGCAAAAGAGTGCCTGAAGAATCGTATACTGAATCCATAAACGCCATCAATTCGGCATCGGGGTTCCAGGTCATCCAGTCATTTTCTCCATTGGGCCCGGCAACATATCCATTAATGGTCATCTGCATTAACAACTTTACTTTTCTCATCGTGGCGATATTTATTTACTTACAAATCTCTCCCTAAAAAGCGGTGCTGTTGCTGTGTAGATACGACAATATGGATGGCGGAATGCGACTGTCGCTTACTGACCAACAGAAGAAAATAAGAAAGGGCAAACCGCAAGGTTTGCCCTTTTGCCCTTAGGATGCTTATGATTCCTTTCTATTGTTCCAATTGGGTTTCGCCGGTGAATACGACTTCGGCGGGTGCAGCTTCGTTACCCGGCCCGGTTTGTTCGGGTACCGTTTGTTTTTTCAGTTCGATTTTGACGCGGTGTTTGACACCGGCGTCAACCTTTACAATGCCTGTATATGTAGTGAAACCCTCTGCAGCAACGGTGATACTGTGAACGCCGGACCGCATGATAACTGAGGCTACACCACGGGTATTTACCGGGTATCCTTCACCGCTTTCATCGGTGGTGATGATAGCCGTGGTGACGGGTTTTTCGGATACGTTGAGAATGGTGAAGTGAATGCCACCCATGTTTTTTGTGACGAGCCTTTTAACAGCTGCGTAGGTGAATTGCTTAGCAATGGATTTTTGGTCATCGAACACAACCTGTGCATCGCCAAACATGAGCTGTACAGTTTTGTACAGATTGTTGTTGGCTTCTACTTTATCAACTGTACCATCAGTAGCATCGCCTTTGGCGGCGCCATATTCAATGTGTTCCAAGTCGTAAGCGGCTTTGACTTTGTTGTAATCGAGCGCAAAGGATGCTGGCATTTTGCCTTTGTCGGTAAGCAACGCAGCGTTGGTTTCGAGATAGGTTTGACCGGCGGTGAGAAGCTCGGTGATTTCGGTGCGAACACCGTTGCGAGCTTTTTTAAAGTGAGCACCTCCGGCTTGCCGAATGGCGGCTTTCTGATCTTTGCCGGGAACGGCTTTGATGATGTAGCGGCGGAGCTTTTTCCAGAAGAGGAGACCGTCTGCCGAGGTCTCGTCGAGCTCGGTGCCCTGTTGAGTGACGGTGCCGCGGCGCTGCGAGGCATCGAGCATTTCCTGGGCTTTGTTTACAAGGGCGAGCTGCGCATCGCCATATTCTTCTGTGTAATCTTCACTGAATTCGGCGAAGCTTTCCTGGTATTTGTTGTAGAGTGTCCAGCCGAAGCGCAATACCATGTAAAGAACAACCATTGAGGTGTGATAGAGAGATTTTGTCTTTTTCATTTTTTCTAAATTTAAATTGTTAGTGAAATTGTTTTTGGAATAATTTAATAAGGTGCATGAGGCGCACTGGCGTGGTTGCCTTTTGAATATAGAATTCGCTTCTACTTTCTTTTCTCCCAAGAAAGTAGCAAAGAAATTCAAGGCAGACCCGATCGCTCCGCGCGTTCTGCCGGGCCTGCGCGCCCTCTGTGTAGCTTTGTAAGTATTCTTTTATTCCTCCACCTGGTTATAGAGGTGAAGAACAGACAGGCAGATAAAGCCTGCGCGCCTCAAGTGTAACCAGTTACTTTTTTGTGGAGCGTTCGGGCTTTCGTGCATTTGTTTTTTTGGTTGCACGATGTAGTTGCCAAAGCATAGTGAATGCCTCGCCTGCAGTAGAGGTTTTGCTATGCCCTGTGCCTTTTTATTTTGATGTATGATGACGTTGCCGGCTGATTGAGAAACCCGGGTAATGTTGTTGCCGCAACGATATTTTTTATGTCGAGTTTTTTGTTTCTTTTTTCAGTTGCGAAGCCGTTGGGTAATTGTTCCGATCAAGCAGTTCTGTCGGCTTCGTGAAACAAATATAGAATGCTGAAAGCCGCTCTGCCAAATGGTTTGAAGGTTTTAAGGCAGGTTTAATGCGTTTTTAAACGGTTTTTAAGTTGAAACGTTTGAAGCGGCGTGAAGCTTAAAGCGTTTTAAGGTTGTTGGCATGCGGCCGAATGATTTTGGGGTTTGAAAACCGGGGTTTTTTGTACTCTGATGCAGGTTTGTATATCGCGCCTGGCGGGACGGATATGGTTGTTGAGGAATTGTATATTGCTGATGCAGGATTGTTTATCGTGGTTGCGGGATTTTGTATTGCCGGAGTCCATTTGTTTATTGCTGATGCGGGATTGCATATCTCTCTGCGCGTTTTTTCTATTGTTGTTGCGGGGTTGGATATTGTTGTGGCGTGATTGCCTATTGTTGTTGCGGGATTTTGTATTGTTAGGGTATTGTTGGATATTGTTGGAGGTAGGTTGGATATTGTTGTGGGTGGGGAAGCAAGAGAGCTTGAAGCGTGGTAATAAACGCAGCTAAGTTGGCAATTCAGGTAAGCTTTTGCACGGAATGGTGGGGTGAGTCTGATTATATTTACAAGCTATACAATGCAAGTATATGCCTATTGAATTTACGGTAGTTAAAACAAGACAATTGCTCGAAAAGCAATGGATGTATCTTGTAGAGAGAAGTGAGGCGAATACGGCTGCTAAGCTGAAGCGGTTGTTGGTAGGTATGCTGCTGATAACTGGTTTGTACCTATTTCTCTACTTTTTTACGGCTGCCGATGACTTTATTGTGGTGAAGGGTGTGGGTATGCTGGCTATCCCGCTGGTATGGTTGTATTTTATGATTATCAGGTTATTTGTTCTTTCCCGTGAACGGAAGCACCGGAAAAAGCTGACCCTAGTTTTATCTTCTTTTAATGATGAGCAACTCTCTTATTCCGTTCGGATTACGGAGGAACATATAGTGACTACTTTTCCCACTTACACCCATGAATTTTTGTGGACGGAGTTTCACCGGTATGGTGTTCATGGTGAGACGCTTTATATAGCCCATACGCTTGATGGAATCAAATCTTTGTTTTGGGATGAAGGCGAGATAGGTAAGGAGCCTTATACAGCGTTGTTGGATCTTGTGCAGAAGAAGGAATTGAAGAAGGTGTTTTAGGTGAGGTTGTTTTGCTGCTGGTGTAGAATGTGGTGAGAATGGGATGGCGTTGGGGTTTGATGGAGAGGTTTTGTGGGGGAAGAAAGAGGGGTGAGTTTTGTAAAAAGGGGATGCTTGCGAGAGAGTGGGAAAATTCAAATCGGGAGATTTGCTGACGAGGCGACGTAGTTGGGAGACTATGTTGAGCGGGGAAAATTTTTTGATTTACTTAAATTTAATTTGGATGTTTTAACAAGATGTTTATGTTTGTATCTGTAATGTAATATCCAATGTGCCTTTGATACCCTATTTACGAATAGGAAATTCAAAAAAATAGGAATCATATCTAACATACCAAATAACCAGTAAAATTAATAAACGCAGTAAATTCTTCTTCAAGTTATCATAGGCGGGAAACACTTGGCTACTTTCATCTCTGTGGATGAAGTCTTAGTACTGTTCGTTGCCTAATACTATTTCAATAAAATCTAAATAAGCTTGGTAACAAGGGAGAGTGTTTGCAGTTTTCGTGTATGCCTGTAATTTCTATCCTCTTTATTTTAATATTTAAAAACAAAAAACAAATGAAAAAAGCACTTTTACTCGTCCTCATCTTATTCTCCTTAAAATGTTTTGCTTTCGATGCCACAATTGTATATGTGGATGCGAACGGGAATACTCACAATGAATTTGAAACGAGTGGTATGACCTTTAGCCCTTGCCAGAGTTTGAAATTTAGAGTCGTTATTAATAATCCGCCAGCCAATTATACCTTATGTAATGTTGTGTGGTATGACAACGGCTTCGTTTCTTATGGGACAACAACGACAAATGAAATAACGATACCCATTAGTAAAAGCGGGCAGATAATAATTTGTGATGTTACATACGGCAGCGGTAACAATTGTGCTAACCCCGCCACCGCAACAGCAAATGGCTTTCATGTCAATAGTTTGTATGAGGTTGGTTTGACCACACCGACTGCTCAATCAGCGGTCGTTGCAGGATGCACTAACCCCGTAACGTTTACTTCTAACCTTGTGAACGATGCATCGCATACTGTTCCTGCATCCGGTACCTATTCTCTTCAGTGGCTCCTGCCTACTGGCTGGACCAATACTCCCCAGGCTTTTACAACAACGGTCACACCAGATGCAAACTCAACAGGTAGTGTAAGTCTCAAGCTCACCCTGAATGCTTGTCCTTACTCTGCCACTTCGGGACCCTATAATGTTGTTAGGACAGCTGCTACTCCCTCATTCGCAGCGTCGAACAATTATTATGTTTGTAGTGTACCTTTAACAAGAAACTACAGTATAAATGCGTTGTGTGGAGCTCAGTCATATACATATACGCTGACCAACACCCCCTATGCAAAGTTTAGCAATAACACACAGTCGATAACAACAACCAGCACCAGTGTTCCAATTACATTCACCGTTCTGGGAATACAAGCAATTCTTAAAGTACAGGCGAATTATGCCGGCGGGGCAACGAGTGCCATTATTTCCCACGATATCATATCGGGCGCCCCACAGCTTTACGGATACTATACAGTAAGCGGAACTCAATACCCGTTAGCGTTCAATCCGGATACTCAAAGTGATTATAACCAGATATGTAAAGGACCCAATGCAACTGTTACCCTACAAACGAAGCCGGGCACAAATGTTACTTGGTCTTTGGTAAGCTCCTCTACCGGCGTCTTAAACTGGTCGCAAACGGGAAGCAATATGACATTCTACTTCTATAACATTAATCAGTGGGGATTATTTAAGGCGGTTCAAAGTAATGCATGCGGCACCTTAACAAACACATTTGGCTTCAAAGCAAAAGATTGTACTGGCGGAGGCGGAGGTTGCTTTGCTTATACAATAACACCGAATCCGGCACATGGTAAAGTCAATATCATTAAACCCAATGTTCCTCCACCTTGTGGATTTGCTCCAGGTGGCTCCAATAGCTTATCTTCCTACAATATCAAAAGAGTAAACATGTATGACAATGTAGGTATGTTGAAATTGTCTCAAACTGTGGGTGCAAATGCGCAGACATCTATCGACATCTCTCGATTACATTCAGGCTACTATATGGTTGAAATTATAGGCGATAATTATACAGAAAAACAAAAGATTCTTATAAAGTAATTCATCTTTAGGATTGGATTTTATAGAAGTTCCCAAAATGCTTCCCGTTGACTAAGGAAGCTTTTGGGAACTTCTTTTTTTATCTTCCTATTGCAATGTTGATTAAAACTATTTCGTCTCAATTTTCTTACCGGTCAGTGGGACACCGACCGGAATGATTAACGTTGAAACACTGCATATAGTCTTATTTACTGGCTAAGACATTCCTCTCTTCTTCCGCACAATGTCCCCAACTCAGCGAAGTGTTACAAAGAAGCTGAACGAACGTTTGCAAACTTCGCTCGTCCTATCTTTAAGTCTGTGACTTCACACACATCCCTTCTTCTCCCATAATGTTCTAAGGTAGAGACGGTGCAGAAAGAAAAGATTACAGAGAGCGCCACAACGTTGCATAGTCTGGTCAGTGGAAATAGAGCCCGGTAGAAAAACACCCTGCAAAATTTCTTCCGCCGTTGTTGGTGTTCTTCACCAACAACGAAACCGCATCGTCTTACCGTTAAAAGAATCGAACTCACTCATCCCATATAGTGAAACAAAAACGCCCACTCAGTTTTCCCCGTCACCTACAATGCTCCCGATGAATATTTGCAATCTTCTTATTTAGTGGTGGGTGAGGACACTCACCACTAAATAAGTAACGCTTTGCAACAAGCGGACGCTTGAAGATAGCCCGCACAAGCGGACGCATGCGCCAGAAAGCGCGGCGGCCATTTGCCTCCGCATTTGCGGTAGCTTTTTATTTTCTTTCCTTAGCTTGCACCAAACCAATCATATGAAAACAAGAATTCTACTCCTTGCCATTGCTTTTATTGTTACCTCATCCTTATGCAATCCATCCCTTGCCCAGGTAAACGTTAGTGATTCTCTTGCGCTCGTAGACCTGTACAACAGTACGAACGGTGCAAACTGGAACAAGCATACGAACTGGCTGACAACAAGCCCGGTGAGTACCTGGTTCGGCGTACTTACAGATGAGTTTAACCGGGTTAACGACCTGGAACTATCCGGCAACAACCTGGTGGGCACGTTACCTCCCTCTATCTGCCATCTTACAGAGCTGTTATATTTTCTGAACCTTAACAACAATAAGATCAGCGGCTCCATTCCCGATTCTATCGGCAACCTCATTTTACTTCGCAACCTGAACCTTAGCTATAACCCGCTTACAGGGCATCTGCCTTCGTTACTGGGATTCAGTAATATGCTGACTTTGCGGATTAGTAACACCAATATTGATGGTACCATACCGGCATCTATAAATAACAACCCGTCAAGTTTGAACGAAATTGATCTCAGCCATAACCGTCTCACAGGTACGGTACCCAATCTTGACAAACTCACCAACCTGGCTACGCTCTTGCTGTATAATAACCAGTTGACAGGAACGCTGTCTTTCCTGAAGTCGAACTATAAGAGCCTTTATAATGTTGACGTGAGCTATAACCGTTTTTCGCAACCTACTAATGTTCTTTCCGGACCCAACCTGCCTCATCTTAGTATTAAAATCAACAGCAACAGTTTTACCTTCAACGGGCTTGAATACATATCTACCCATACGGCAAGCGCACTTTACTCGAACCAGCGGATGATACCGCTCCACAACACCAATGGTGTATTGTCGGCTTCTGCCGGGGGTACATTGGCTAATAATACTTATACCTGGTATAAAGTTGGCGGAAGCTCCGTTAGCACTACGGGTGATTCTACCTATACGCCTGCCCAAAGCGGTCGGTATTATGTAACCATTACCAATGCCGTTGCCACCAAGCTGATATTACAAACCGATACCGTAAACGTATCTGTACCGCTGGCTGTAAATGGTTTAAAAGTCTCCCTGTATCCTAACCCGGCAGTGAATACGCTACACATTAACGGGCTTGCAAAAGAAAGCAACGCAAAGGTTACCATTGCAGATTTGGAAGGAAATGTATGGGTCAGCACAACATTGAAAAACAGCGGAACCGTAACGTGTGATGTAAGTAACCTGAAAAGGGGCAATTATATAGTAACCGTACATAACGGACGGGAAGTGAAAACAGCGCAGTTTGTGAAACAATAGGATATCCGGAAGTTTCCCCCGAACGCAGCGAAGTATGTTGCACAGGAACTAAGTGAAGTTTGAAACTTCGCTTATTCTATCCTTCTTTATCGGTTGTGTTCTCACCGATCGAGATGAATCTGCTGCAAATTCTTATCTCACCTAAACGCCAAGGCAAATCACTGCCGGAACCGTATTGCCGGACTTATGTGCCGTGTTGTTGGGATGGACGGGTGGATTTGAGTTCCCCATTTATTAACGGGCGTATGTGACCCGCTTTTGATTCTAATTGGGGAGGACACCAACCGGTAGGGTATGAACGAGGAGTTAACACGTTTTCATCATTGGTAGCTTTTAGATAATTTTATAAAAATATCTGCCATGAAAAAGAACGAAATCTTATATATCTATTCTAACGGAAAGGCTGCCGCGATAAACAAGAAAGATGGTTCGCTTGTGTGGGAAGTAAACCTTAAGGCATATGCCGGCATGAGCGCCAGGGCGATTGGCCAGATAACGGTGGACGATAATAAGCTGTTTATTAGCACTGGTGGTGTACTCATTTGTCTTGCCGCTAAGGATGGCGCTTTTATCTGGAAGAACGGACTGAAAGGCTGGGGCTATAGTTTTATCAGTATGGCTAATGCGGAGAGCAACGCCGCATCGGCAGCGTTTGCCAGTGCCGCTGCGGCACAAGCTGCTGCGGGGAGTGCTGTGGCGGCAACATCAGCCGGGCATTAAGTGCAACCGGTTGGTATAAAAAGGTGGCAGGCTTTAGGGTGAATAGAACGAAGTTGCAACGCTTTTCTTTGCTACACATCTCTTGAGACACCCTTTGGTATAGAATAACCATCAAACGGAGTAGGGAAAGCTTACACTTTAAAGAACAAGAAGGCATGCTTTGCTAAGTTTATATTGAAGAACATTAACAAAGCCAACAAAAAAATTCCATCTTTTTTTAGCTTTACGGCTGTTACCAAATTCATAAAATCAATACCAATGTATGAAACACAATCTACTCTTATCCATCACCCATGGGTACCGTTTTCAAAAAAGTTTTTTATTGTTTAGTAAGGTTACAGTCCGGTGGTTGCCGGCTTTGACGCTCTCCTTGTCTATGATGTTGCTACAAAGCAGCGGGGCAGTAGCGCAGTGCTACACGTTTCACAATGCTGATGCTGCCAACCCCCTGCTTCATGCCAACCCTGCGCCACCTTCCATAGCAGCCCTGCAGTTTGTGGACATTGATGGCGATGGCGACAAAGACTGCTATGTGCTGACAACCGGTTATTCGCTTCTTTTGTACCGGAATACTGGAACACCCAAGCACGCCAGCTATACCCTATGTGCCAGCAATGGGTTTGACAGTGCGGGTCTCAGGTTTCGCAGCCCGGTGCTGGCATTTTCTGATATGGACGGTGATGGCGACCTGGATTTTGCCACGGAAGACATTATCTACTACCAGGGTCATGGCGGCGGGTTCCTGTACCTGCAGTATTACCGCAATATGGGGACTGCCCAAACACCCGACTTCAGGAAGTATGATACCTATGCGCCCCTGCCTTCTTCAAATGCAAATCCCTATTATGGCTTTGCGGATGTTTCGTTTCCTGATATCAACGGAGATGGCTTGCTTGACTATTCGGTGAGCCTACGCAATCAATTTGGCTCATCGGTTTATGTGTACCTCAACCAAGCTACCAATGCCTCGCCGCTTTATACATATTACACTACGCTCAATACGGTGAACAGTTACCCCTACGCTACCTTTCACGATTTCAACGGCGATGGTTTGCCCGACCTGGTTCAGCATAACGAGATTGACCAATGGAGCTATGAGCCGAATGTGGGCACCGCTTCTGCACCGCAATGGTATTTCCCGTATTATGGTGAGGGTCCTTCTTTCGACAGCCTTATTCCGTATACTTTCATTGACCTTGACGGCGATGGCACGGTGGAAGCCTTTAGCCGGTCGGGACACTATACCACGGCAGCCCCAGTAGCCGCCATAACAGCCACTATGCAAACCGTGGGACAACGTACGGTTACCAAGCTTTCGGCTTCGCAAACGGGTACTGATTTTACCTACCGGTGGGAATACAATGGCAAACCGCTTCCGGGATATGGGAAGCCATTTGTTTATGCGCTGAAAAAGGGCACTTATATGCTGCGTATTACCGATACCTGCGGCACCGGGGTTTCGCTGCCTTACGTTGTGGCGGATACTTTGCTGCTGACCGGCAGTGCGGCTGATTTGGTTGCCGTTACCAAGATGTCTTCACTCCTGAGTGTAAAGGCATTTCCCAATCCGTTTACGCAAGGTATCGTGGTGCAGTTGCCCGGCTCAGGCACGAAAACAACGCTTCGCGTTACCGATATGGCGCGGCGCGTTCTGCTTACGCAAACGGCTTCTGCTTCTTCCCTCACCCTTGGCAGCACGCTGCCCAAAGGAATGTATCTATTGCAGGTGTGGCAACATGGCGACCTGATTTATCGTACTACGGTGTTGAAACAGTGATGAGAAACAGGTACTGTTTCGCCGGGGTAATGATGAGTATGGAGGTGTTGATTTACTAGTGGTTGGTGGGGACACCGACCACTAATAGAAAGATAAGCAAATTCACCTTTTACTCACTTCCCTGCATCCAAAGGTTGTTTCGTGCTTCACAGTAACATTTACATTTTACCTCAACATTGCTTCATGGTACTCCAGGCATTCTAACGACCGGCAGGTAAGTACTGCACACATAAAAAGGGTTCGCATTTCCGCGAACCCTTTTTCAATTCTATCAACTATCCGCTAACTAAACACCTCTTTCACCTTATCAAAAAAGTTCTTCTCGCTTTTGCCAGGTTGCGGTTTAAAGTTCGGGCTGTCGTTTAATTTCTCCAGCATGTTCTTTTCTTCTGAGGTCAGGTTTTGCGGGGTCCACACATTCACATGAATCAACTGGTCGCCACGCTGGTAGCCCTGCACTTCGGGGAAGCCTTTGCCTTTCAGCCGGAATATCTTTCCGCTCTGCGTTCCCGGTGGTATTTTAATCTTTGCCCGGCCATCAATGGTGGGTACTTCCACGTTGGTTCCAAATGCCGCTTCGGGGAAGGTAATGTGCAACTCAAACGCCACATTTAAACCATCGCGGTGAAGTTCTTTGTGCGCCTCCTCTTCAATCAGGATGATCAAATCGCCGGGTGCACCACCACGTTCGCCGGCATTGCCTTTTCCGCTCATGCTTAGCTGCATACCTTCCTGTACTCCGGCAGGTATGTCTATGCTGATGGTTTCTTCGTTGTACACGCGTCCTTCACCCTTACAGTTGCCGCATTTTGCTGTCACGGTGGATCCTTCCCCATTACAGGTTGGGCAGGTGCTTACCGTTTGCATTTGCCCGAGGAAAGTATTTGATACTTTCTTTACCTGCCCGCTGCCATGGCAGGTAGGGCAGGTTTGAATGCTGCCTTTATCCTTCGCTCCGCTGCCGTCGCAAACATTGCAAGGCACATATTTTTTTACCTTGATATTCTTGGTAACGCCTTTTGCCATCTCTTCGTAGTTCAGCTTGATCTTCACACGAAGATTGCTGCCTCTGGCGCCTCTGCCGCGGCTGGCTCTTCCACCGGCGCTACCACCAAACATATCGCCAAAGCCACCGCCGAAAATATCGCCAAACTGGCTGAAGATATCATTCATGTCCATACCGCCGCCGCTGAAACCACCGCCACCGCCCATGCCGGGACCAAATGCCTGGTGCCCGAAGCGATCGTACTTGGCTTTCTTGTCGGCGTCGCTTAATATTTCGTAGGCTTCTGCCGCTTCCTTAAATTTTTCTTCGGCGCTCTTGTCGCCAGGGTTACGGTCGGGGTGATATTGCATGGCTACCTTGCGATACGCCTTCTTTATCTCATCGCCCGAAGCTGATTTGCCTACGCCCAATACTTCGTAATAATCTCGTTTTGCCATAATGTAAAGCCCCCGCCCCTGAAGGGGAGTTTGGAGCCCGTTTATTAATAATTACCTTATCTCATTCAGAATACAATCAAAAATCAAATTTGCTTATACAGCTCATAGCCCGTTTAAGGGCAGGGGCTTTCTCTCCTTATTTTCCTACCACTACTTTCGCGAAGCGGATAATCTTATCGTTTAGGTAATACCCTTTCTGCACTTCGTCCAGCACTTTTCCTATTTGATTTTTTGTGGGTGCAGGTATTTCAGTAATGGCTTCGTGTTTTTCTACATCAAAGTCCTGCTGTTTGCTTTCCATTGCTTTCAAACCTTTCTGTTGAAGCGTAGTGCGCAACTTGTTAAACACCAGTTGAATGCCTTCTCTTATCTGGTCAATGTCGTCGCTGTTCTTCATCTGCCGCTCGGCACGCTCGCTATCGTCCAGCACATCGAGCAAGGAAACAATGATATCCTTACCGGCAGTCTGAATCAGTTCCAAACGTTCCTTGGAGGTGCGGCGTTTGTAGTTTTCAAATTCGGCCAAAAGGCGTATGTATTTGTCTTTCTGCTCAGCCAGCTGGCCGGATAGCAGTTCCACTTCATCATCCGTTTCTACAGGTTCGTTCAGGTGCGTGGTGCCTGCTGCATTTTCGTCAGTATTAATAGTAAAGTCTGCCGCTTCTGCCGTACCGGCGCCGTTTTGCTGTGTATTTTTTTCGTCTGTCATTTCTATTTGATTGGTTACTGCTATTGGTCAAATTCGTTGCCAACAGGTAGGATAAGCAATTTTGGCAGGCAAAAGTAACCGATGCAGGTCAGAAGGTAAGAACAAAGAGGTTAAAAAGAAAGAAAACAGAATGGTTGCAAAAGGATTTGTATTTTGGTAAATTAAATGATGCCTTCACAACAACGATACATTGCTCACTTCGATCTTGATTCTTTCTTTGTAAGCGTTGAGATATTAAATGATCCTGCGCTGAAGGGAAAGCCCGTGGTGGTCGGCGGCAGTCGTGAGCGGGGCGTGGTGTCGGCAGCGAGCTATGAAGCGAGGAAATTCGGCATCCACAGCGCAATGCCGATGGGAAGAGCTTTGCAATTGTGTCCCCATGCCACCGTGGTAAAAGGCACTTACAGCGAATACAGCCGTTACTCGAAAATGGTAACAGACATCATCGCCTCACGTGCACCGTTGTTTCAAAAAGCATCGGTTGATGAGTTTTATATTGACCTTACCGGCATGGATGTATTCTTCGATGTTTATCAATGGACCATTGAGCTGCGGCAGGAAATTATAGAAAAAACCAAGCTGCCCATTTCGTTTGGACTGGCTTCTAATAAACTGGTGGCAAAAATTGCTACGGATGAAGCCAAGCCCAATGGTTACCTGTTCATTCGCCCCGGTTCCGAAGAAGACTTTCTAAGCGCATTGACGGTGAATAAAATTCCGGGTGTTGGCAAGCAGACACAACACCAGTTGGCAACCATGGGCATTTATTACATCCGCGATATTCTCCTCTTTTCAAAAGAAAACCTGGAAGAGAAATTAGGGAAGTGGGGCGCTGATTTGTGGTATAAAGCGCAGGGCAAGTATGAAGGTGAAGTGAGCAATGAACGTGAAGCCAAATCTATCTCTACTGAAAACACATTTCATGAATTTACCGATAACCAAACTTTTCTGTTGAGCGAGATTGTGCGTATGACAGAAAAAGTGGCGTATGAATTAAGAGGCGATGAACTGATTGCCGGATGCGTTACTGTGAAAATCCGCTACTCAAACTTTGAAACGGTATCGCGGCAAACGAGCATCAATGCTACTTTTCAGGATGATGAATTGATACCGGTAGCAAAGCAACTGTTTCATTTGTTATGCGATAAAAACAGGCAGGTGCGGCTGCTGGGCGTAAGACTCAGCGATTTATCTTCTGATGCCGTGCAAGGGAATTTGTTTGACAACGCCGAAAAGAAAACTAACCTCTATAAAGCTATTGATTCTGTGAAAGATAAATATGGAATGCCGGCGCTGCAAAAGGGGAGAGCCGTGAAGAAGAAGGAATAATAAAAGCTGCCTTTCATTTGCTCCTCACCAAACGCATTGTAATAAAGGACGTCCAAGAAGAACCATCTTTTGAATAATCGCCTCTTTCTAAAAACTCTCCTTTGGGACTGAGTGTTGCTTTATAGCGAATTTGCCTGCCGTCTTCCTCTGAAGTGTATTCAAACGAATTAATGCCAACGGTAAACGGCTGTTCTTCATAATCGCGCCCGCTGGTTCGCCAGCTCGTCCAGCGATACTTCTTATTTTTTACATCGTAAGAAATTACAGAAAAAGAAGTGTAGGCAAGCGATTGACGATTTGTATTGGTATCGCGGTCGGTGGCTCTTACGGTAATCTGTAAAATAGTGCCATCAAGAGAAGCCTGAACAGTCTCGTTTATGTTTGTTATGCGTTTAATAGTGTCTGCCGATACCGTGCTTTGTCCCCGCCAGGTTCCCATCATCCAGCGCAGCTTCTGCATGGCAGCTTTTTGATCTGCATTCCCTTTTTGTGCACCGCCGGGTAGCGTGAGAAAGAGGCTAACGAATAACAGAAAAGATGTTATCGCTTTGCAGCCGGAACGAAATGGCTGATTTAATATCATTAAAACTTTGCTTTTATTGCAATGCAAGCCTTCGCTATTTTTATACCATGAATCGCATAGAACAGATTAAGCAAATGTTGCAGGCATCGCCCAAGGATAATTTTTTAAGACATGCGCTTGCCTTGGAATTAATTAAAGAAGGCAATGATGAGGAAGCGAAACATTTGTTTCTTGACGTTTTAACCCAATCTCCAGATTATATCGGTTCCTATTATCACTTAGCCAAATTATTTGAACGCAACAGTGAAACCGAAACTGCCATTCGATGGTATGAAAAGGGAATGAGAGCCGCCAAAGAAGCAAAAGATAATCATGCCTATAACGAGCTGCAAAGCGCGTATGAGGATTTGGTGTACTAAGATTATTGTGGTTGATCTAATAACGAAACAACGGCTTCGCAAACCTCTTCAGGGGTTGGATAGGGAAGGTCTTTCTGCATGAGTTGTTCGGTTACATGGCTTACGACCTGGTTCTGGCTCCGCAAAGACTCCGGTACAGAATAATAAAGAATTCTTGAAGGCGTCATCCAGGGCGAGTGCTGCGGATTGGTAAGCGCATACAACACAACAACCGGCTTCATCAGTGCAGCAGCAATATGAACGGTTCCGGTATTGACTGATACCAATAAGCGGGATAAATCAATTATAGCAATCAATTCTTCAACCGAGAACAAACCTGCGGTAGAAATGCAATGATTGCCAATGCCGTTTTGTAATTCACCGCATAAACTTTCTTCGGAAGAAGAACCGGTGATGATGATTTGCTCAACTCCATTTCGTAAACATTTTTTTCCGGCTTCAATCCATAGCGGAACTGGGTATTTCCGTTTGTCTTCGCTTACGCCGGGATGAAAAATCACGAAAGGTTGGTTGATGTCTACGCCAGCTGTTTGTAAGGAAAGTAAGACGCTGCTTTTTGCTTCATTGCTATAATAAACCGACAAGTGTTTTGAAGATGGATATGCGTCCAGAGAAGCTACAAGTTTCAGGTCGCGTTTCACCTGGTGTTGAATGAGTTGATAAGGCTCTTCATCCGGTATCCAATGTGTGAGTAACTGATACGGATTTTCGCGGCAATAGGCTAAGCGAACAGGTATGCCTGCTAAGAAAGCCAACATAGCTGCAGGCAATGGATTTTGGCTATAGACTGTAAAAATAATAGCCGCATCAAAAGCACGTCCTGCAAGTGTTTGAATCAATTTCGCGAAACCGATTTCGTCTATTGATTCTTTTGTTTTTACCCACGGAACATCAGCCACAATCGTTTCATCTATCTCTCCGATGTAAGGCGTAATGAGGCTTCCCATGGCAGACGTCAGCACTGTTATTTTACAACCAAACGTTTCTTTCAACGCCCGCAAAGCAGGTGTTGACATGAGTAAATCACCCATGTTGTCGGCACGAATGCAAAGCACATTTTTAAACGCTACTGTTTGGTCTTCACTCATGCGTGTTGCAGGATAATATCGGCGGCTTCGAGCAAGCTATGAACGGTATAATCGGGCCGGCGTTTATCATTCAATATCCATTCTGTTTCGTTGCCGCCATCTATCAATACAGCCCGGCAACCGGCGGCTTTGCCGGCTTCCACATCATTTAGAATATCGCCTACCATCCAGGACTGCGAAGCATCTATCTTAAAATCTTGTATTGCCCGCAACAGCAAGCCAGGTTTGGGTTTGCGACAGTCGCATTCTCTTGTGTACTTTTCAATTTTTCCATCGGTGTGATGCGGACAATAATAAAATCCGCTGAGATTAATACCTTCTTTTCCCAACACAGTTTTTAAAAAATCGCTCACCGGTTGCAAATCTTCTTCCGTAAAATAACCTCTTGCTACGCCGCTCTGGTTAGAGATAACAATGAGTAAATAACCATTGTCTTGCAACTTCTTCAAAGCCGGTATCGCGGTATCGGTAAACGTTATCAATTCAGGTTTCACGTTATAGGGAATATCATGAATTAACGTTCCGTCTTTGTCTAAAAATACCGCTTTGTTCATTCTTTATTGATTCGCCGCGAAAGTAGGAAACAAAGATTTCCCGGCGGATGCTTCGCGCTTGCCCGGAAAAAAATAATCATTGGGAATAATATCGGGCGAAAGCATAATTACTTTTTTCTTCACCGTCATTCTTTTGTATAACAGGTCGCAGCACACTGCTACCTGTTTCCACGTAAATAACTTATTTACACGCTGAATGCAAGCCTTTCCCATGTATGATAAAGTTTGCGCGCAACTCAACGCCTGTTCTATTTTTTCTGCCAGTGCTTCCGGGTTGTTTGGCGGCACCAGAAAACCGGTTTTTCCATCTGCCACACTATACTTGATGCCGCCTACATTTGCACCAATCACGGGTGTGCCGCAAGCCATTGCTTCGAGCGGCGTGATACCAAACGGCTCATACCACGGCGTAGTTATAAACAGGTCGGCCGCTGCATAATAATATTTTAGCACATCGCGTGTCTTTCTGCCGGTAAACGTAACTCTTGAATTCACATTTGCTTCTTTGGCAACCAGGAGGAGACGTGCAATTTCCGGCGTTAGTTTCGGGTCGGGCACATCGGCATCGCCGCCTACAATAATGAGATGGACAGATTGTATCGAGCGCTTCATTTTGCCAATGGCTTTAATCACGTTGTCAACGCCTTTGCGGGGCACCATCCGGCCGAGTTGCAGCAATATTTTTTCGTGCTGCGGAAGATTTAAAATCTTACGGGCTTCTTCTTTTTCTATCGGGTAAAATTCCTGGCTGCTGAAACCACAAGGGATGATTGTAATCTTTGTTTCATCAGCGCCATAATGTTGTATCAGATCTTCCTTGTCTTGGGGACATTCCGCAATTAGCTGATCTGCATCCTGCACTATCCCGCGCTCAATGCTGATGCGGCTTTGCGGGAATTTATCCATTTCCTTCTGGTGGATTTGTCTCACTAATCCTAATGCATGAAACGTAACAGTATAGGGAATGCCAAACCGCTTTTTAATGTGTGAAGCTACCAGCGCCGACATAAAAAAATGAGCGTGGATTAATTGATAATGTAAATCGTTAGCCGTCATGAAGCGAACCATGTTCTCGGTAAATTCATCCATATAAGGCAGCAGCTCTTCTTTGGCAACGATTCTTTCCGGTCCGGCTTTGATATGGATCACGCGGATGTTTGGAAGCCAGTCAATAATATCATCTCCACCGGCTTCTTTCCGCGTGAAAATATCTATTTCATATCCCATTTGCGCAAGCTGTTTAGGTAGCTCCGCCACATATACATTCTGTCCTCCGCTATCTACGCCGCCAAGCGTTGACAGTGGTGAAGCATGGTCACTGATAAATGCGATTTTCCTGTTCATAAGTTTGTTTATTCTGGCGTAAGGCAAGCGCAAACACGGCCTCCCACTCGTTCACAAATCGTGTTATATTAAATCGTTGGATGATTATTTGGCGGGCTTCATTTCCCATGGTTGCTGCTGCCAATTTGTTTTCCAGCAACCACTGCATTTTTTCTATTAAATAGTCTGTATTGGTATGAATAAAACCATTGATGCCATCTTTGACAACAGTGGTATATTCTGTGGAAGCGAGAGCCACAATGGGTAAGCCTGCACCCATTGCCTCCAGCACCGCCAGCCCCAAGCTCGTCCAGCGGATGGGGTTAAAACAAAAGCGATATTGACCAATAAAATGAGGTATCTGCGGATGTAACACTTCGCCCAAACCACCGTATTCTTTCGTACCCATCCCAATCAGATCAAGCGGCACTTGTTCGCGCACTTTGTCGAATATATCTGCCCCTAATTTTCGTCCGCGCTGATGAAGATGATTAACAATAACAACGCCTTTGTTTAACTCTCCTGTATAGGTATATTCGGGTATTATAATGCCATGATCAATTACTCTGATAATGCTGCTTTCATTGTTTTCCCACATTAACTTGTTGAAGTATGTTACATGCACCATCAACACATCCGCATCGTTCATAACATGCTTCTGGTCGGTGGCAGATTTGGGTGGTGAATCATGCTCTACATACACACGTGGCAACTGTTGTTGCGCTTCGCTAAGCACTTCATACTGGTCGAAGAGATAATTTTTACTGGTTTGAAACAGGATGCAGTCAAAGTGCAGATTCTTTATTTCATCAGCGCTTACTTCAATCACATTATCGCCAAATGGAAAGGTTTCTCCGCGGCCGTAATAGCCTTCTGTTTTTTCCTCCTTGACGGGAATGAAAATATCGTAGTTGCCCTGTGAAAGATAATACAGGTATGTACCGTGGATGTGCCACGTAAAAATCCGGAGACGATGTTGTATCATAGGTGTAACTGCTTGCGCAATGTGTGTCATGCGACTCCTTAAAATAGTGCCAGATAGCTAACAGCAAGCGTTTCAGCCATTATGTAAATCCTCGCCATTTGTTTGAGGAAGTGCTTCTACATGAACATAAAGATTAATGATCGTTAGTGCAAACAATCTTTTCTTTGAACATCATGTTTATGTACATGTTTACCAGACTGAAATACGTGGAAAGATTCTCACAACTGGCTTTTTGCTAAAGAACGGAGAAGCGTGGTTTGGTATTTGACTGCTGTGCACCTTATAAGAAAGCTACCGGAAGAACAGGGAATGATGTGGCAACGACTGTTGCTATCCCCCAATTGCTTTTTACTACCATCAACACCATTTCAATAAACGATTTCGCATGTACACTATTGGTATTAATGCCGCTTTTCACGACAGTGCGGCCTGTATTATAAAAGATGGCGTTTTACTCGCCGCCGCCGAAGAAGAACGCTTTACGCATATCAAGCATGGCAAACGTCCCGTTCCCTTTTCAACCTGGGAACTGCCGTATCACGCAATTGATTATTGTTTAAGCATAGCCGGTATTCATCTGTCTGATGTAGATCATTTTGCTTATTCATTCGATCCTTCTTTAATCAATCAAAATAAGGGTACAAGTATCTACGGTGAATGGGACGATTTGTTTGCAACTTATATTAAAGCCGCACCTGCTATGCTGGTTGATGGCTATCCACATCATTTGCAAAAAAGATTTCTGGGTGCAAAAGCGTCACCCGAAAAATGGCAGTATGTCAATCATCACCTTGCACATGCAGCCAGCGCTTATTTGTGCTCACCTTATACATCAGCTGCGGTGATGACGATTGACGGCAGGGGAGAAGAAGTAAGCACTTCTTACTACGTGGGTAAAAACAACGGCCTCAATAAAATTGGCGAAGTGATGATACCGCATTCACTGGGTTTACTCTATGAAGCGGTTACCACGCATCTCGGGTTTCTGCATTCGTCGGATGAATACAAGGTGATGGCGCTTGCTTCTTATGGCAAACCGGTATATTTCGATGAATTTCGTTCGATGATAGAAGTGAAAGAGGATGGTACTTATACATTTGAAGATTATAAGCTGGAAGAACGTTTTGGCACCAAACGGGCACGCCACGAAGACTTTGGCGAGGTCCATTTCAACATCGCGCATTCGTTGCAAAAAGTAGTAGAAGAAACAGTGCTGAAACTGGCAAACTGGCTGCAAAAAGAAACCGGTGAAGAAAACTTATGCCTCGCCGGTGGCGTGGCTTTGAACTGTGTTGCCAATGCGGTAATCCGGGACAATACAGACTTTAAACACATCTGGGTGCAACCTGCTTCCGGAGATGACGGAACAGCGTTAGGCGCTGCGTTGTGGGTAGATGCGCAGGCAAGAAAAAACGAGGAAAAAACCTTCGTAATGAACCATTGTTATTGGGGACCGAAGTATAGCGATGAACAGATAGAAACCTTTTTGAAATGGACAAAAGTGCCTTATCGGAAGCTTACAAATGTAGCCTTAGAAGCTGCAAAGTTATTGGCTGAAGATAAGATTATTGGCTGGCATCAGGGCAGGATGGAGTTTGGCCCCAGAGCCTTGGGAGCCCGCTCTATATTGGCTTCGCCCATTAACGAAAACATGCAGCAGCGCTTAAATGAAATCAAAGACCGGGAGGACTTTCGCCCTGTTGCACCGGTGGTGTTGGAAGAGGATGCTTCGCTTTGGTTCGAAGATGCCCATTATTCGCCGTTCATGCTCTTTGTATATAAAGTAAAAGAGGATAAGGCAGATAAAATTCCGGCGGTGCGGCATGTGGATGGCACAGCACGCATTCAAACTATTAACGAACAACAGCATCCTTTGTATCATCAGCTCCTTAGCGAGTTTAAAAAGCTAACCGGTGTTCCTGTGCTGGTGAATACGTCCTTTAATACACGCGGTGAACCAATTGTATGCACGCCACGCGATGCTATTGAATGCTTCTGGACATCGCCTTTCGATGCGTTGGTGATCGGATCTTTCTTATTGGAAAAGCAACCGACGCGGCAAGACTTTGAATTGGAAGAGGACAGCATTTCTGCAACGACCCATAAAACAGCGACCATCGAATCTGCGCTGGTATAAGAACGATAAACTGTATGGTGTATGCAAATACAATTTTCTGTTATTATCCCAACTTTTAACCGACCATCTCTGTTAAAAAAATGTCTTGGCGCATTGTTGCGACAGGAAACAAAAGTGAAGTATGAAGTGATTGTTGTATCGGATGGAAATGATAAAGCCACTGAGACTGTGCTGAAAGAATTTGAGAATGAAAACATCCCTTTCACTTATACTGCATTGGATAAAAAGAGCGGACCAGCTGCAGCACGAAATAAAGGTTGGCGGATGGCAAAAGGCGAGTTGATTATTTTTACGGATGACGATACACAACCTTCCAGAACATGGCTTCAGAATTACTGGAAAGCGTATGTAGCTGCTTGTCAAAAAGCAGTGGCATTTACAGGCAAAGTGAAAGTGCCGGTTGCAAAGCGTCCCACCGATTATGAGCGCAATACAGCAGGATTAGAAACGGCTGAATTTGTGACTGCCAATTGTGCTATTACAAAGAGCGCTTTGCAGATAATTAACGGATTTGATGAAGACTTCACAATGGCGTGGCGCGAAGACAGTGAGATTCAATTCAAACTTCTTAAGTCCAACATACCGATTGTGAAAACAGAAGATGCCCTGGTGGTGCATCCGGCACGCAAAGCCGCATGGGGCATTAGTTTGAAGGAACAAAAAAAAAGTATGTTCAATGCTTTGCTTTATAAAAAACATCCGCAGTTGTTCCGGGCAAATATTCTTCCCGCGCCTTTATGGAACTATTACTTTATCATCGGTTCTTTTGTTGCCACTTTTATCCTATTGCTGGCTCACCATAATATAGCGGCTTTAACAACCGGCAGTTTCTGGCTGGTGCTTGTTAGCCGGTTCATTACGAAAAGGCTACATAATAATTCCCTGGCTCCTTCGCATGTGGTCGAAATGATTGTTACATCCTTAGTGATACCCTTTTTGTCCGTGTTCTGGACGGTCTATGGCGCCTTCAAATTCAAAGTGTTTTTTTTATGATGCTGCACCCACAGGAGATAAAAAAGATTGGCATTTTTCGCGCTTTGCAACTGGGCGATATGCTGAATACGATACCTGCTGTCAGGGCTTTGCGGTATGCTTACCCTGATGCTGAAATTGTTTTGATTGGCTTGCCTTGGGCAGCTTCTTTTGTGGATCGGTTTCGTCAATATTTCAACCGGTTTATTCACTTTCCCGGCTATGCTGGTTTGCCCGAACAACCTTTTGATGAAAGCACCTACGAAGTCTTCCTCCAGGCAATACAAAAAGAAAATTTTGATTTGCTGCTGCAAATGCAGGGCAACGGAAGCATTGTAAATAATATGTTACTGCAATGGGGTGCAAAGCACGTTGCTGGTTTTTATAACGACGAAAGTTTTTTTGAATCGAGGTTGTTTATTCATTACCCCAACTTTGGTTCTGAAATCCATCGTCACCAGTTGCTGATGAAACATCTGGAACTTCCATTACAAGGTGATGCGCTCGAATTTCCCACAACGGAAAAAGATGAGAAGGAGTGGCAACAGTTGCGGCTGGCTTATCCGCTCGATAATTATGTATGTATTCACCCGGGATCGCGTGGCGCATGGCGGCAATGGCCGCCGGAATACTTTGCAAGGCTGGCAGATTGCTGTGCCGAAGCTCATCTTACACCTGTAATAACCGGCACACCGGATGAACAGGAAATTACGCAAAATGTAGTTGGTCACATGCACTATCCAGCAATTGACCTGACGAGGAAAACTACACTGGGCAGCCTGGCACTGCTGATTAAAAATGCCGCCTGCCTCATTGCCAATTGCACAGGCGTATCGCATGTTGCATCGGCTACCCAAACGCCAAGTATCATCATCAGCATGGACGGCGAGCCGCAGCGCTGGGCGCCGCTCGACAGTTCGATTCATTGGGTAACCGACTGGACAAAAAGTGCAGATTTCTCTATTCCCTGTCAACATCTTATCTCTTTTCTGAACCGGCGGAAACTAGAAAAGAAAATTATTTTCTGAGTGCAACTTTTGTTTGCCAATCGTTGGCTTAGTAATTGATATTTTTTCTGAAAAAACACAGTTATGCAACTGACCGATCTGCAAACAGAAAGCTACTTTAATGGTTTCGATTACGGAACGAATCCCGATTACGCACCCACCATCACTGCCTATGACGAAGATGATGATATTGATGAAGACGATGATGACCTGGATGAAGACGATGATTTGGATGAAGATGATACTGTTGACGAGATAGATGAGGTAGAAGAAGTTGATGCTGAAGATGCCGACTTCGACGATGAAGATGTAGTAACAGAAGACGTTGACGACCTTGATGAAGACGATGATGAGGACGACGACGATGATGATTTGGTTTAGCAGACCGTAAGTACTTCTTACATAAATAAAAAGCCGGTTATTTAATAACCGGCTTTTTAATGCTCTGTACTAAATGTTATCTTATCAGAACAGTGGTGCCTTGCATCGAAAAGAACTGCTTCGTGTCTCTTTGCGTGTAGTGCAGCGTCCATACATATGTGCCGCTGGGTTGAAGCTGCCCGTTTAAACGCCCATCCCACTTATTTTTCCAGTCTTTTGTTTGATATATCATTTGCCCCATGCGATTGTAAACTGTAAATAACAAGTTATCAGCTTTGTACGCATTGAGCGGGTACAAATAATCGTTGACCCCATCGCTGTTGGGCGTGAATGCGGATGGAACAGCGATAAAGCAAGTGTAGGGTACGTTGATGATTTTGCTAAGTGAATCAACACAGTGCAGGTTGTTCTCAACTACCAGTTTCACATGATAATTTATAGGGCCGTTCGCCTGTATATACGACATTGGTGGCGAATTTTTTTCGATTGAGGTAGAGCCATTTCCAAAATCCCAGCGATGGGAAATGATGTTGCCAATGCTGGTGTCGGTAAACGTTATCTTATCGGTCGGGCAGACTACATCCGGCGCAATAAAATTGGCTAACAGTTTATTGTCGAGGTTGAGAGCAGATGATGCTGTATCGGTGCAAAAACCATTGCTCACCAGCAGATGGATTTCCTTTTCGCCATAAGAAGCATAGATGACGGTATTGTTTTGCTGCGTGCGTGTTACATCATCAGTCAAGGTCCACAGCCACTCATTTACGCCGTTAGCTCCATCATGCGAAATGCTTACTGTGTCGGCTTTACAGCCGTATGCGAGCGAAGCTGAGAAGGCTGCTGAAACGGTATCTTTTACACTAAATGAAACGCTTTGCAACGCGGGTGTTTCTTCGCCGCATTCATCAATAATGGTATTGCCATCTATTCCATTGTTGGTAGTAATAGTAAACGTTCCTTCCTGAGTCAGCGGTTTCGAGAAATGAACAAAAACAGAACTACTTACTCCGCCAGTTTCACAGTTACCAAACGCACCATCAATAGAAACGGGATATGTGCCGGAGATAGAGAAATCGCTTCCGTCTTCTGCAATAGAACTACAGCGGATGGGTTTGTTGAAAACAAGTTCTATGGTTTGTGGCGCACAGCTCACCGGCGCGATGCTGTCAAACGGTGTGGGCTGTTTCGGCGCCATCACAACCGTTAGGGCTTCTCCTTCTCCTAAAGGTGTATTGCAGTTATCTAACAGCGTATTTTCATCGCTTCCGGTTTTTGTTGTAAAAACATATGAGCCGGCCGGCAAAGCGCTGCTGAGCGTGAGATAAACAGAATCCATATCGAAGCCGCCTGAACAACTTGTTGCACTAGCTGCGGTGATGCTGATGCCATTAGCATTCACCGAAAAGTCTGAGCCATCGGCAGCTAAAGAAGAACACCTCATTTTTTTATTCAGCCGGAGGATGACCTGGTTGCCTTCGCAATTCGGTGTTGCACTTTTTATGAGAGGTTTTGTAGTGTCGGTAATACTGGCTGTGCCACCGCCGAAAGATAACGTGTAGCCACTTAGAGAATCGGTAAAATGGCTGATGAGCAAAAGATAAACATGGTCTTTGATGAGAGCCGGCATCGCCGCAAATGAGTTTTCCTTGTCAGCGGGTTCAGATGCACATTCTATTTTTTGCGAACCGCCGCTACGCGCGCCTGTAGTGCCATAGGTGCCGGCCCAGTTGCCGGTAACAACAAGTGCAGGATTGGAAAATACTTCATCCGGTTGGTGACCTGTAATGTCGTAAAGTTGCCAATCGTAATCGTCACCTAAATTATTGGGAGTTAACAAAAATCCCAGTGTGCCCGACTGAAAACAGGTAAACTGGTACCAGAAAGGATTGTAATCGGTATAGCCTGCGCGGGCATCGCATTTGGGCACCGTGAGCGGGTGAGTGGAACAAATAGGAACCGTTTGCTGCACAAACTTGCTGGTGCCGCAAACCGGAAAAGCAGAGGATGGATTTTGACCCAACGTACTACATTGTGCGTTTGACTCTACACAAAACAGAAGAAGCGATGAAAGTATGACTATGATTTGCCGGTAGTACATCAAGTAAACAGATTCATAAAAGTATTTCAATGCTGCAAGCAGATTGGGACTATTGTAAAATTTACAAATTCATTGTCGAACGCCACCTGAAAATGGAGAAGATTAAGCGCTGTTTACGGGCACGAAATAAGCCTTTCAAAAGGGCTGCTGTTTTAGTATAAACAGATTATTTCACTATACCTTTGTTTTTTTGAACAATAAATAAATTCGTGAGCAAGCACACCAGTAAAGCTACTGTAGCCGGGTTAGTCGTCGCGTTAGGAATTATATATGGTGATATTGGAACTTCCCCACTTTATGTGTTGAATGAAATTGTGAACGGGCGCGTTATCAGCGAACTTTTGATATTGGGTTCTTTATCCTGCATTTTCTGGACGCTCACCCTGCAAACCACCATTAAATACGTTATCCTTACACTTAAAGCAGATAACAAAGGCGAGGGCGGAATTTTTAGCCTCTACGCTCTGGTGCGGCGGCAAAGGCGCTGGCTCGTGTTACCGGCCATGATTGGTGGCGCAGCTTTGCTGGCCGATGGCATGATTACGCCGCCTATCTCGGTTACTTCCGCCATTGAAGGTCTGGAAATCATTCCCCGTTTTGAAAACATTACACAGGGCACTATTGTTATCATTGTTATCAGCATTCTGGTAGCCTTATTTTTTCTGCAGCAGTTTGGAACATCTTCTATTGGTAAGCTCTTTGGTCCGCTGATGTTGGTTTGGTTCATCATGCTGGCTGCGCTGGGCTTGCTTCACTTGAATGATGATTGGAGCATCTTTCGCGCATTCTCCCCTTATTATGCCATCGAACTTTTAACCAAATACCCGCATGGCTTCTGGTTGCTGGGCGCTGTGTTTTTGTGTACCACGGGTGCTGAAGCTTTGTATTCCGATCTGGGACACGTGGGCAAAGACAATATCCGTCTTAGCTGGATATTCGTAAAGATTTGTCTTGTCCTCAATTACTTTGGTCAGGGTGCATGGCTGCTTTCGCAACTGAGCCAGCACAAAGGCACACTTATCTATGCCTCGTCTGATATGATTGCTGGCAAAACGGAACAGACAGCAGAATTTTTGGCTCATCAAAGCCAAGCGATTGAACTCAAAAGTGTGTTCTTTTCGCTAATGCCGGAAAGCTTTTTATATGTAGGCGTAGGCATTGCTACTGCGGCTGCCATTATTGCCAGCCAGGCTTTAATCAGCGGTTCCTTTACATTGGTGAGCGAAGCCCTGCGACTGAATCTTTGGCCCAAAATGAAGCTTGTCTATCCAACCGAAGAGAAGGGGCAACTGTTTATACCTGGTATCAATACTTTGTTGTTTGTTGGTTGCGTGGGCATCACGCTCTATTTCCAATCGGCCTCCCGCATGGGCGCGGCATATGGTTTGGCCATTACATTGTGCATGATCAGCACTTCCATTCTGTTTGCCAATTATTTAGTGAGCCGGCGCGCACATCGGGCCTTTATCTATTTATATCTTATTGTTTACCTCACCATCGAAGTTTCTTTTTTGATTGCCAACCTGGAAAAGTTCCCGCATGGCGGTTTTGTAACATTAATTGTGGGTGGCGGTTTGTTTATCGTGATGTATGTGTGGTTTCGCAGCCGCCGCATTCGCAACCGGTACATTGAGTTTGTGCGGATGGAGCATTACATACCCATGATCCAGGAACTGAGCAATGATAAAACAGTTCCTAAGTACGCTACGCACCTGGTTTACCTGACAAGCGCCGACAACCCGCGCGAGATAGAACACAAAATCATTTATTCCATTTTAAACCGGAAGCCTAAGCGTGCTGATATTTACTGGTTTGTGCATGTGGATATTCTGGATGATCCTTACACCTGCGAGTTTGTGGTTGACCATATCATCCCCAACGATATTATTCGCATTGAATTCCGTTTGGGATTTCGTGTAGAACAGAAGCTGAGTCTGATGTTCAGAAAAGTGGTTGAAGACCTAGTGAAGAATAAAGAAGTGAATATCTACAGTCGTTACGAAAGCTTAGAGCGGAATAATATTGTGGGTGATTTTGAATTCATCGTAATGGAAAAATATCTTTCCAACGACAACGAACTGCCCTTCTTCGAAAAGCTCATCATGCGGCTTCATTTCTGGATTAAGGAAATTAGCCTGAGCGAAGAGCGCGGCTTTGGTCTCGATCCGGCTGTGGTGAGGGTTGAGAAATTTCCCCTGATTGTGTCGCCTATTTCCGGTGTGCCGCTTAAGCGAGTGTTTACGAACCCGGAAGAAATGTAATTGGATGTAGGATGTGTGTTAATTGTGCACACACATCCTACATCTAATATCTTACTTATATAGTTCCTCTCTCAATCCTTGTACTCTTGCGTCTGCCATATACTCATCATACGTCATTAACCGGTCTATAATACCTTTGGGCGTTAATTCAATAATACGGTTGGCAACCGTTTGAATGAAAGTATGATCCTGACTTGTTATTAATACAATACCCGGGAAGTTTTGGCAACCTTCGTTAAAACTCTGGATGCTTTCGAGGTCAAGATGGTTAGTGGGCTGGTCGAGAATAATAAGATTGGGATTTTGCAGCATCATGCGGCTAATCATACAACGCACTTTTTCGCCACCACTCAGCACATTTGTTTTCTTCATGATGTCGTCACCACTGAACAACATCTTACCTAAAAACCCGCGAAGGAACGGTTCATCAGCATCAGTCACGTTCGGCGGAACAAACTGCCTGAGCCAGTCCAGCAGCGTCAAACCCTCTTTAAAAAATTCACTGTTCTCAACAGGCAGGTAAGCTTTGGTGATGGTGGTTCCCCATTCGAATTTACCACTGTCAGGTTGCAGGTTGCCGTTGATAATTTCGAAGAAGTTGGTAACTGCTAGCGTATCGCGGCTAATGAAAGCAATCTTCTCGCCTTTGTTGATACTAAAGGTTACTTTATCAAATAGCTTACGCCCGTCGGCGCTGCTGCTTAGGTTTTCAACGTTTAGAATCTGGTTGCCCACTTCGCGCAGCGGCTGAAAGATAATGCCCGGGTATTTGCGGTTGGAAGGCTCAATCTCTTCGATGGTAAGTTTCTCCAGCGCTTTTTTACGCGATGTTGCCTGCTTGCTTTTCGAAGCATTGGCGCTAAACCGCGCAATGAAATCAAGCAGTGCCGCGCGCTTGTCTTCATTCTTTTTATTCTTGTCGTTAATCTGCCGTGCCATCAACTGGCTGCTCTCATACCAGAAGGTATAATTGCCCGAAAATGTTTTGATCTTGCTTCGGTCCACATCTGCCACATTGGTACATACCTGGTCGAGAAAGTGCCGATCGTGGCTTACGACAAGAACAATGTTTTCGTAATCTGCTAAGAAGTTTTCCAGCCAGCCGATGGTTTCAATATCCAGACCGTTGGTAGGCTCATCGAGCAATAAAATATCGGGGTTACCAAACAAGGCCTGCGCCAGCAACACACGCAGTTTCAGCGCCGCGGGTATGTCGCGCATCAGGCTGTTGTGATATTCATTCTTCACACCCAAATCATTCAGAAAGGTACTGGCATTGCTTTCCGCTTCATAACCGCCCATCTCGCCAAATTCGGCTTCCAGCTCGCTGGCACGCATGTAATCGTCTTCAGTAGCATCGGGGTTGTTATAAATGGCGTCTTTCTTATGCATCACATCCCACATCTTCTTATGACCCATCAACACGGTGTTCAGCACGGTTTCGTTATCAAAAGCAAACTGGTTCTGGTTCAGCACCGCCATGCGCTCGCCGCTGCTCATTTCCACACTGCCTTTATTGGGCTCTATTTCTCCGCTGAGTATTTTTAAAAAGGTTGACTTACCAGCCCCGTTAGCACCAATCACACCATAGCAATTACCCTTGGTGAAATTGATGTTGACTTCGTCAAACAAAACGCGCTTGCCATAGGCCAGCGTAATATTCTTAGCACTTAACATTCTTGTATCTGATTATTTTTTTTGAAGCCGCAAAAGTAGTTTGTAACGGCAGAAAGGCAAGCGTTTATTTATGGTTAAAAAGGAGGGGCAGAACGATGTTTTCAGGTCGCTCCGCTTGCAGCAATACTTTTATAGATGGAGCTTTTTTATATAAACAAGAATCGTTTATACTATTCCGTTCTCAAGCTCTTCACAGGGTTGGCTATCGCTGCTTTTACCACCTGCAAGCTAATTGTTGCCATCGCAATAACAATTGCCGCTAACGCAGACAAAACAAAAACCCACCAGTTAATACTTATCCGGTAAGCAAAATCTTCCAGCCAGATATGCATAAAAAACCAGGCAACCGGAATGGCAATTACGGCTGCAATAAATACCAGTTTTAGAAAATCTTTTGAAAGCATAAGTACAATAGCGCTAACACTTGCACCCAATACTTTGCGGATGCCGATTTCTTTTACCCGTTGTTCCGCCGCATAAATGGTAAGTCCCAGCAACCCTAAAGCCGCTATAAAAATGGCAAGCAGCGCAATAACAAGAAAAATGGTTTGCCTTATTTTATCATCACGGTAAAGCAAGTCCCATTGTTTATCCAGAAAATGATATTCGAAAACATGATTCTGGTCTATGCCGTGTAGAATGGCATTCATTTTTTTCAGTGTGGCATCAACATCACCGCCTGTAAGTTTCACGGTAAAATAGCCAATACTGTAAATAGGATTTTTTTGATAACCAAGCACCATGGGAGCAAGCGGCTCGTGCAATGATTGAAAATTAAAATCTTTCACTATGCCGGCTACGGTTGCTGTAAATGGTTTTTCAAGTGCAGAACGATTGTCACCGGCAAAATTTACGGATGGAATTGTTATCTCCTGACCCAAAGCATTTGTTATACCAAGCTCTTTTGCAGCCGTTTCATTAATAAGCACGGAAGAAGAATCTGCATTGTCCGATGAAAAAAAGTTCCTGCCTTTTACTAATGTAATATTATAGGTTGAAAGAAATTGATCATCCACACCAAAGAAATACATGTCTTTCCCCTTCGTGGGATTACTGTTGTCTGTATTCACCTTTACAGAAGGAATCGTTTTCCATTCACCGGGAACCCTCGATGTTACAGAAACCGATTTAACCTGTGCCAGCTTTGCAAATTCATCTTTTATTGTGGCAGCCCTTTGACGCACTTCACCACTGTTTATATCAATCACCACCAGTTTACCTTTATCAAAACCCATGTCTTTATGATTTACATATTGCAGTTGCTCGTAAATAATGACAGTGGCTGCAATCAAAACGATGGAAATCATAAACTGAAAAACAACCAGTGAGCGACGTAAAGAAATATTACCCCGACCCAATTGAATCTTACTTTTTAACAACGATAAAGGATTGAGACCCGATTGAAATAAAGCAGGATAAAGACCCGACAATAAGGTTACAAAGGCAACAATCGAAAAAATACCTGTCCATATCCGGTAATCTGTGTGTAGGTTGAGGGTGAGGCTTTTTTCTGTAAATGAATTAAAAACAGGTAATAAAATTGCCACAAGCAGAAGCGAAAGAAAAACGGAAAGAACAGTTACCAGCCCTGCTTCTGCCAAAAATTGTTTTACGAGCGTTGCTCTTGATGCGCCCGACACTTTGCGTATGGCAATCTCCTTTCCCCGGTTTGTAAACCGCGCAGTTGAAAGGTTCATGTAATTGATGCAGGCAATAAAAATGATAAAGCAGGCAACGACCAGGAAAACATAGAGGTAAGAAATATTTCCTTTTTTGCCGGAGTTACCTTCAATATCGTTCGAGTAAAAATGAACATCTTTCAATGCCTGTAACTGAACATGACTCTTCGTGCCTGCATCGACCTTATAGTTGGCGGCGATAAGTTTATCAAGTTTCTTATTTAAAGCTGGAATGTCGGTATCAGGCTTAAGTAAAAAGTAAGTTGCAAAAGCGCCCGATGTCCAGTCACTGGCAAAAAAAGCTTTCGCTTCATCGTTCTTCTGAAAAGAAGATTCTGACACCACGAGGTTAAATGAAAGGCTTGAATTGGCAGGAAAGTTTTTCAAAACACCGGTTACCCGGAAAGGAACAACATCCCAAATCAACAATAATTTTCCAACAGGGTTTGATGTGCCAAAATACTTCTTTGCCGATGCTTCGGTAATGACAACAGAATTCGGTTCTGTTAATGCACTGCTTCGGTCGCCATACAACAAAGGGAAACTAAAGACACTTAGAAAGCCGGGATTGGCGGCTGTAAAATCTTCATAGAAAGCGTTTGCCTTATTATCAACCGGCGCTACAGTGGCCTGGCTATAGGTAGAAATCCGCGCTACATCCTGTATCTCTGGAAGACTGGTTTTTGCCCTTGCTGAAACCTGGAAACCTGTGCCGGCTCTCCTGGCAGTTTTACCGTCTGCCGATGTTTTGCTTTCAACAACCCGGTAAATATCATCTGCATTCTTATGAAACCGGTCAAAGGTTAATTCATCAAAAATGAACAAGGCAATCAGTATAAAACTTGTTACACCAATGGTTAAGCCGATTATGTTGATGAAGGAAAAAATCTTATGCTTCCATAAAGTGCGAAGAGCGGTTTTGAAATAGTTTTTAAACATAAACAAGCAGCATTACATTTCAAAAGCACTATTGAAATGCCAGTTTATTATTTTAATGAGTATCAATTCATTGGTAATCTCATAAGCAGGTAAAGTGCATGTTTTTGATACGATAGTGTACGTTTTTGTTACAGGCTAAATTGAACCTAAGTAAACACAGTGTGTTTAAGATATGTCTTATTAAATTATCGCTAATGGACAGGTCGTGTTGATGATGGTGTAAGATTTGAAAACCTTCATTTAACAATATAAGTTCACTATCTGTTGAAAGTTGAAAAACTTGTCCTTTACTATAGTTCCTTAAGCCGGGTACCTTTAATGAACAACCACAGCATAAATACCAGCTCTCCAACACCGGTTATCATTCCAATGCTTACCTGAGCGTTGGAAAAGAGCAGTGGCCGTAAACTATCTGTCAGCCATCCTAAACCCGCAAATACAAGGCAAATACCTACCAGCTTTGATATGTATGTTGAGATAAAAACCAAGTAACCAAGCAGTATCAGATAAATACCAAAAAACAGATAAGAAAAAGACCATCTGTCTCTGAAAGAATGCAGGGCAATCATAACTTGTCCCTCTAACTGGTTTGTAGTATAAGCGCCTAAATAAGCGTGTGGACTTATCAACTGCAAAGCAGTAAGTAATTCCAGTAAAGCAACAAGACCAATAAGGGTGTAGATAATTCTCATCCCGGCAGCGATAAAGGAGAGATGAACATTTACAGGTTTCAGCAAAATATAAATTGCCCATGCTGCTATGAGATCGCCAAGAAAATTGATAAAGTAAAAAAAGATGCCGTAACGAAAAAGAGCCGTGTGGGTTGCAATATTATGTACAGTGCCTGCTGCATTGTCAAAATCTACCAGCTTCTGAAAAACCATAAACTCAGCAACGGGTGTACCGAACATCAAAATATAACCAAAGCCAGCTATTAAGGCGGCTCTTCGTAATGTTATTTTATTGACGAATTCAGTCATTGATTATCATCTTTGAGTTGCAGTTAACGACTCCGGCTTCCTGCTGTGCTGGCATTCTTAGTTTGTCAGCCGATAACTTACTAAAGATAATTAAATTGCCAGAGATGAGGTGGCAAGTGTCAGCCAGCATAGCAGAAAGCCTCTTGTTGGCTGTAGTTATTCTTGTCTTTTTAGGTAATTAAAGAACATGTCAAGCAACTTGTCATAAGATTCAAAAGTCTTAATCTTCGGATATTTTTCTTTATAGTCAGAAGGATATAAAATTCTATATCTCCTAAATTTATTGTGAACTTTATAAGTAATTATATTATAAGATGGGTCAGTATAATTCAATTCATATTTGATTGTTCTCTCGTCAGGTAACGTAAAAATGCCATTTTGTTTTAGAGTATTAAATAAAGAATCAAATCCAAATGCCGGTTTTAAATTAACAACTTTTATCGGATGAAATTTGTCATAAGATTCCCGCCCGAAGTTATTCCAGTACTCAGTTGCACGCCATTGTCCATTGTTATAAGTAATCACAAACAAGCGCCAAGAAAAAACTACTGACGTAGCGCTATAAAATCTTATTTCCAATTCATTCTTTGATTCGCAAATACTGTTAAGTCCAGTGGAATGGAATGTATCGCTGTAGATTGTTCCTTCTTTTCTTATCTCGTCAGTATTGCAAGAAAAATTTTTGTCAGCCCACACTTTTCCATAGTCAAAATGTTTTTGAGCTAAAAGTTGTGTTGAAAAAAAGAGTGAAATGAACAAAATGTGTCGCGATGAATGTGTCATCACTTTTTATAATAAGATGAAAAGGAACTGTCATTCCATAATTGCAGCCAATGAACAAGTATTGCCGATGGTGGGCAAGTTGAAAAACGTTTAATGAAGACAAAACAAAAAGCCAAATAGCAACCGTCCAGCCCGAACCAAAGCTGATAGCGATTTGCTGCCGATTGCTTCAACCTCCAGCCCTACTATTGGAATATGCTTGTTGGTGGCAGGCGTTCATCGTGTTAAACAGAAGGCTGCTTTTCCTTTGGCCAAGTCCACGCTTGCCATACGATAATTGAAGTAATTATACTCTCAACGATTGCCAAAAACACGTAGAAAGTCAGCCATTTTGTAATTGAGGTAAATGCAATCAGCAACATTAAAGCCGTATAAAATATACCAAAGATTAGATTCAACCACCGGTTTATTTTAGGTTTTAGCAGTAGAGACAAAAAAATCATCAAAGCGGGAATTGTTAAAAGCAATGTTGCAGTAAACAATTTCATTGGACTGCCTAATAAATTCTCTCCGCTAATCATTCCCTCAACTTTTTTTGGTACATACAGTTCAAAATAGTCTCCGTATATGTAACAGAACATAACTGATGTCCATAGTGCCGATATCTTATTTTTTACATTGACTTTAAAATCTTCTAAGTCATTTATGTTTGACTCCATTTCTTAAACATTTAAAAAGCTTTAGATAACGATGTTTAAAAATTGTTTTAAAATGCATAATCTCTTATAAAGGCGTCTTTCTATGTGAATAGAAATTATTGAATCAATTATTGCAATATGGAGCAGTTTTCCGCTTGCCACCAACAAACAGGGCTTGGCGTTGTTTGGGGTATTTGAAAAACTTCCACCGGTAACTGAAGCCAAATATTGTTAAGAAATTGAAGTTAAGAACTAAAGCTAAATTATCAATGTCAAGCCGAAAGAGAAGCTGATAGCGAACTACAGCCGATAGCTAACAAAGTCCTGCCTCAATAACGCCAAACCCTTTGTTAGTGGCAGGTGTTTGTCTTGTCGTTAAAGTACCTCGTTAGCTATCAAATGAAATTTTTGAAAAAATTTCATCAAGTTTTTTCCTAAGTTTTGATTGAATCTCGTTTCTTTTAAAGTTTTCTGATAAGTCTTTATGGTCTATCATGGCTAATGTCTTACCATTCTCTTTGTCAAAGCTTGCAATGACAATAGTACTTCCGTCGTTTAATTTTGCTTCTCTAATATTATCTGATTTGGTTGCTTCGAAAGTGATTTTATAGTCTTTGCTCATTTTGTCCTCTAACTTTCTTAAAATAACATCTTTGGGTAACGTCACCGTTTTCTAAGCAGATGTTGTAAACTTTTTCATCTTTAATAATGTTTAAGCTTTTTATATATGAGTTTATAATTCATTCCCAAAAAATCAACAAGTTGCTTTCTTAATTTATGCTTTGTTTGTCGTTTGAACCCCGCGTTACAATTGCCGCTAACGAACAGGGCTTTCTGCTGTGGCGGCATTCATTGAACGTCCAGCCCCGAATCGCTACCCGATTTTGTTTAAAATTTGAAGATAAGATTTATTGCTTGGCGTTGTTCGTCACGCCGGAACCGCTGCTGATACTTGTACATAGCCGATAGCATATTCGTCGCCCCTTTATAGCAGCAGACACTATTTTAGCAGCGTTAGCGTGTCAATGACGTTTGTTATTATTTAGCAGCGAGTCCAATCGCTGCATCATTTTCTTTCTCCGGCCGTCGCCATTTTTTTTCGGTTAAATAGTCTTCCATAACCGCATCAGTAGCACCTTTATTGTACCTGCAGGGTTTGTGCGGAATCGGATGACTGTAGTACGAACGTGTTGTAAAACTAAAAAGTCTTTTACAGACACTCATCTGTTTATATCTATAAGAAGAGTTTCTACACAAAGCCCTCGGAAAAGGAGTTAATTTGAAACATTGTTGGCTACAATTGCAAAATGATAAACGCAACACACAGCACTTTTATAATCGCATGTATTCCGAATTGAATAATGAGTTTAATCATCCATTGCGGCAACATCTGTAAACTTGATTATGTTTGCTCTCTTAATCTGTTGCTATTTTTGAAACGCATCTTTCTTCGCCTCTTCAATTGGGAGTTATGGCCTTTTAATGTTATCTACACACCGGTGTTCATTGTGTGGATATACTACATCATTAAAGCACGCACGGTCTGGTATTTTTCCAACGTTAATCCCACGCTTACGTTCTCTGGGTTTGAAGGCGAAGCCAAGCGGGAAATGTATCAGCAGTTGCCCCGGGCGTTGTACCCTACTACTGTGCACGTAGCCGCACATGAAGAGCCGGTATTTATTTTGGAACGCATAAAGGAAGCCGGTCTCAGTTTTCCTTTTATTGCCAAGCCGGATATTGGTACACAGGGCTTGTTGTTCCGGCGCATTTATACCGTCACCGAGCTGCTCGATTATCACCGTTTTTTAGAGGGCGATTATGTAGTTCAGCCGTTTATAGATCTGCCCGAAGAATACAGTGTGTTTTACATTCGCTATCCCGGAGAAAAGAAAGGGAAGATTACAGGATTGATCCTGAAGGAATACATGGCGGTAACGGGTGATGGTCATTCTACTCTACAACAACTGATAGCACAGCATCCCAAGGCAAAACAACGCGAAGCAGAAATGTTTGCCAAGCACAAAGAGCATCTTGCCAATATCTTACCCAAGGGAGAGAAATTTCAGTTGAGCATCATGGGCAATCACAACCGCGGTGCGCGTTTCATCAATCTGCACAATGAAATAGATGAATCGCTTTGCGCCGTCTTCGATGCCATTGCCGATGCTGTTCCCCAGTTTCATTATGGACGATATGATTTAAAGTGTACCTCACTGAAAGACCTGAAGGAAGGGCGGAATATACAGATACTCGAATACAACGGCACCGGTGCTGAACCCAATCATATTTACGACTGCGGAATGAGTTATGGAACCGCTTTGAAAGTAATTGCACAGCACTGGAAAGCGATGTACGAAATCGGGAGACTTAATAAGCGGAGTGGCATCCCTTACTGGCGTTTTCTGCCTGGCAGAAAACATCTGCAAAGAACCTACCGGTGGTATGCAGAGTTGCGCAGGAAAGATTTACTCTTTCCTTTATAGCGCCCCATTCCTTTATCTTATCATTGCACTGTATGAGTTTATTAGGCACCGCTTTGCTGGGTTGGCTGGTTAGTTTTTTAGGTCAATTGCCCCTGGGCAACACCAGCATTACCTCCACTCAGATTGCGGTGGAGGAGAACATACAAAAAGCATGGCAGTTCAGCATTGGTGTTGCCATTGTAGAAGTAATTTACCTGCGCATTGCCCTCTCTGGCATGAACTGGGTAGTAGCGCATCAGTTGTTCTTCGAAATACTGAACTGGCTTGCCATTGCGCTATTCCTGGGGCTGGGTATTTATACGTTGGTGCAAGCTAACAGAAAGCATGAGACCTCTAAAAAAGCACCTCTCTTAAACAACAATCTTAACCGTTTTCTATTGGGGTTGAGCATGAGTGCCGTGAACCCCATACAGATTCCTTTTTGGTTCACGTGGAGCGTGGCATTCATCAAGTCGGGCGCACTGGCAACGGACCCGGCTTCTTATAATGCGTTTACCCTTGGTGCCGGCACCGGCACCATCACAGGTTTAGCAATATATATCTATGCCGGCAAATGGCTCATTAATAAACTGAAGGCAGGGCAAAGTGCCGTGAACAAATTCATGGGCGCAGTGTTCATTTTGACTGCGTTGATACAACTATATAAAGTGGTGATTGCACCAATGATAAAAGGGAGATAATGAAGATCTAGGAACACTAAGGTTGATAAAGATTTCTGTAAATCAAGAAATAATGCAATTTCGATAAAAGGTTTTCTTCCGGACTTTCTCACTTTTCTCTCTTCCCGACTTCTCTCTTATGCCTCCGCCCACTTATCCCTTTCTTCCGGCGAAAACTTCCAGGGCGCAAAATTGTTTTCGGTACTGTTAAACATGCCATTCCATTCCTGCGGCGCGTTGCTTTCTTCCATTATCAGGTAGCGGCGAAGCTGCACAATAATATCCAGCGGGCTAATGCTCACCGGGCATTCCTGCACGCAGGCCTGGCAGGTGGTGCAGGCACGCAGTTCTTCTTCAGTAATATAGTTGTGAAGCAAAGATTTGTTGTCGTCAACAAAACTGTTTTTTTGCTTCAGGTTGCCTCTAACTTCCTCCATCCGGTCGCGTGTGTCCATCATTATTTTGCGCGGGCTTAGCTTCTTTCCCGTGATGTTTGCAGGGCAGGCTGCGGTGCAGCGTCCACATTCGGTGCAGCTATACGCTTCCATCAGGTTGCGCCAGCTCAGGTCAAAAATATCTTTTGCTCCAAACTTTTTTGTTTCGGCAACAGTCTCGGTAGTGGGCGCCAGTTCTGGCTGCATGGCATACAAAACCTCGTTCTGTATCTCGGGCATGTTGTGCATTTTTCCCTGCGGAATAAGCCTGCCGAAATACGTATTCGGGAATGCCAGCACGATATGAAGATGCTTTGAGTAAGGCAGGTAATTAAGGAACGCGAAAATGCCGATGATGTGCAGCCACCAGCAGGTACGTTCAATAATTACAAGCGTGCCATCGCTGGTGTTCATGAACAACGGTTGTAAGAAAGAAGAGACTAAAAAGTTGCCGGTTTTGGTTAGTCCATACTCGCCATAGCCACGTGTTTGCAGCGTGGTGTCTGCCGCGTTCATGGTGAGAAACAATGTCATTAAAACTATCTCTGTAATAAGAATGTAATTCGCATCACTGCGTGGCCAACCAGCCAATTCTTTGCTGCGCAAACGGCGGATGTAAACGACGTTTCTCCGGGCTAAAAAAACAACACAGGAAAGCAGAACCAGCAAAGCCAATATCTCGAACGAATCAATGAACAGGGGATAGAAACCGCCCATTGCGCCGGAAAATAAACGATGCCTGCCAAACAAGCCATCAAGGGCTATTTCTAATACTTCTATATTGATGATGATAAAGCCGAAATAGATAAGCAGGTGCAGCACTGCCACCAGTGGGTTGCGAAACATTTTCTTTTGCCCCAATGCCAGCAGCAGCACGTTTTTCCAGCGTTTGCCCGGCTCGTCGGATATTTCTTCTTCTCTGCCCAAAAGAATGTTTTGCCTTATCTCTTTCGCTTTGCGATAAAAAAGATAAAGTGAAACCAGAACAAGAAGAATAAAGAGAATTTGCGACACGATATGCATAGAAGGATGTTGGCTTGCAAGATAGTTGAAGAAAAGTGAATAGAAGAGTAGAGATGAGGTGGAACCGGCAGCAAACTGCTTCTTTCATTTCTTTATACTCACTACATTTGACGCTTAAATAACAGAAAATGGCGGGGAAAAATTATGTGCTTACCAAAGAAGCTGCGTTGGAGAAACTGCACCGGATGGCGTTGGAAATAGCCGAAGACATCAGCGAGGAAGAAACGCCGCTGGTGCTTATTGGCATCCGGCAAAGCGGCATGGTGATAGCCAAGCAGATCAGTGCTTTCCTGGTAGAATATATTAAAGGCGATATACAGCTGCTTTCGATCATGCTGGACAAACATCACCCGCTGGAGGTAAGCCTAAGCGAAGACATGGACTTCAACGACAAGAATGTGCTATTGATTGATGATGTGAGTAACAGCGGCCGCACATTGATGTATGCCTTGAAGCCTTTATTGGAGCATCATCCCAAACGTGTGCAGATACTGGTGTTGGTAGAGCGCATGCACAAACAGTTTCCCATCAAGCCCGATTATGTAGGTGTGTCGGTTGCCACTACGGAAGAAGATTATATACAGGTAGAGATAGAAGGAGAGGAGGTAACGGGCGCTTTTATTAAACCAACAGAAGTGGAAATAGGGGAGAAAACAAGTTAACGTCTTATTTATTTGGTAATCTGCTTAAGCAATCTGCAATTCGGGCACATCATTCTCTTACCCTTCCTATCTTTATTTTTTGATATAAAAATATTTCTATGAAAATCGTTTTCACCACACTCCTTTTAGTTGCAAGTTTTTCCCTTCTTCATGCGCAGCAGGCTTGCTGTGTAAAAGCCACCGATCAGTTTGCTGCATTGGGTAAAGACAAAGCTTTTGTAAATACACATGAAGAGCCTGCGCCATTTGAATTTGAAGTCACCACAGGCAAAGACATCAATTATAAACTGGCTGATGGCAGCAGTGCACATGCGTTTGAAGTGAAGGCAGATAAGCCTACCACTTATTATATCTTCATGGTACATGAATTTTGGGGACTGAATGACTTTGTGAAGCAGCGTGCCGAAACCCTGGCAAAAGAGCTGGGCGTGAATGTGCTAGCCCTTGACCTTTACGATAACAAGGTGACCGCTAACCGCGACTCGGCCAGCAAGCTAATGCAGTCTGTGAACAACGACCGCGCGGTAAGCATCATTAAAGGCGCGTACAACTATGCCGGCAGCAATGCCAAAGTATTTTCCCTTGGCTGGTGCTTTGGCGGCGGATGGAGCTTGCAAACAGCACTGCTGGGAGGCAACCAGGTAAAAGGTTGCGTAATGTATTATGGTATGCCTGAGAAAGATGTAAACAAACTAAAAACGCTGAATTGCGATGTGGTTGGTTTTTTTGCCAAACAGGACCAATGGATAAACCCGGAAGTGGTGAAGGAATTTGAAACCAATATGAAAGCGGCTGGCAAAAAGCTAAATGCTTATGAGTATGACGCGCAGCATGCTTTTGCCAACCCCAGCAACCCGGTGTATAATAAAGAAGCGGCTGCCGATGCCAACGCAAAAGCCAATGCTTTTATTAAAGAGAGAATGATGTAAATAACACCGCATAGGTGTTTGCAGTAACCTAAAACTTTTCTGTATAACGTAAATAATCCCTCCTGAGTAGAGAGGGATTATTTTTTTGTGGGAGTTATCTATTCGGAAAGATAATAAGCTGGCAAGATTCTCATTCTAATCTTTGAGGAATCCATATAGTTTTCAAGTCATTCTATTGGTTGTCAGTCATCCTTAAGAGGCGGTAAGTTTCTCTTTTGTTTCCTCGTAAGCATCTTTGGTAACCGGCATATTTTGGGGCTCGCTCAAAGCCACTACCGCGTATCCAAAAAATCCCACTATCACACTGGTAAGTGTAGCCTTTTTATTTTTAGAATATCCCAGCAGCCACGGCGCCGCAATGGCTGCGGTGCTAACGACAACATCGGCCGCCAGATGCTTTTTATACGGCAATATTTTCACAGCTCCCCACTCAGCGCGGGTGGCTATTGTGTAGGAAGATACGGCGGCGCTTAAACCGCGAAAAAAGCGGGTTGCTTTTTTGTTTTTGTGAAAGCCAATAATTTCTGGCAAGTGTGCTACGGCAGTGATGTAAGCATAATCTAACAGACCATGAATGCGGCGTGGAATCGGTTTGCTCATAGGTAATATTCTTTATGAAATAATGATAATCAGAATTGTGCCGGGAATAAAAAAGTAGCAAAAAACCGCCTGATTAAATGAAGTTTGTTTATTGGTTGAGATACTGCTCTAACCGATGACATTAAATTAAGATTAAACTTCGCCAAAACAAGGCTGCACATCATTCGCCATATTGTATTCTTTCTATTTTTATGGTTCAATATCTTTTATGAAAGGGTATCTGCGTTCCTTTGCCATCATCTTTTTGTTACTGCTTATTTCTGCGGCTTTGTTTTCTTAATCTGTAGCCATATCAGTACTGTTTTTTGTTTCTTATTATTATTCTTTCTTATTGCAAAGGGAGGAATGATACTTAGCGCTTAAAAGTGAATATCTGAACTGCTTATAGATAGAAGGCAGTTAGCTCGTCGGATTTGAAAGAATCAATACAAACTTGTGTTGGGAATACTTTGTTCTATGCAATATTTGTTTGCAATAAATAATTCGTATCCTCTTTTCAGATGTTTCCAAAAACGATAAAAACTACTTTCCTGCACCCTTTCAAGCTATTTTTTCTCCATTTTTTACCTTAAGATCTTTTAAGATTGCGATTAAGAAATTTTAATCTCTGTCTGCCCGGCTTAAAATACGATTAAGAAATCGCTAATGCCCGCCATCCCTCTATTACCCTGTTTTTTTCATATATTTTTAACCTATAAAATTTTATATGAACCCAATTTTAGATCGCTGCTTCATCATGTTTGCCAGCACTCTTACTCTCACCACTGCATTCACACAGAATGCATTTATCACCAACCGTGGCGCTTCCTCTGTATCTGTTATCAACACACAAACCAATACTGTAATCACTACTATACCGGTTCATGAAAATCCAAGTAGCGTAGTAGTAAGCGCTGATGGCTTAAGAGCATATATCGGGTATTATACCGCTACCAATAACTATGTTACGGTCATCAATACATCCACCAATAGCGTGATTGGTGATATACCCATTCCAGGTGCCTCTACGTTTGGCAGTGTTATAGATGTCAATCCTGATGGGAAGACTTTATATTCTGCCAGTATAGACAGCGTATATGCAATTAGTACATCCACACTTGCTATTACGGGAGGCGTAGCCTTAGGCAAAGGCAACTCGATACAAGGAATGGCGGTAACCACTGATGGAAACACTATTTATGTGAATGGCTATCAGAAAGTATTTGTGATTGATGCAAAAACCCTTGTTAAGAAGGATAGTATCATTGTGCCGAACGCTAACTTTTATCAGTTAGCAATAAACTCAAACAGTACTAAACTTTATGGCGCCGACAAGCTGCTGGGCGGGTTGCATATTATTGACCTCAAAACAAAGAATATAACACGCCTTCTGTTCTCAACAACGGTTACTGATTGTGTGTGCGTGAGTTTAGATGGAAAAAGAGTGTACGCTTCCAACTATACTGACAGCTCTATTTGTGTAGTAGACGGGATAAGTGATACGTTGATACAAAGGATAAAAGTAACGGGCGGCGCACCCTTAGGTATCAGCGTTACACCCGATGGGAAGCATGTGTATGTTGCTAATTTCTACTCTAATAATGTGAATGATATCAACACTGAAACCTTTGCAATTAATGCTACTGTAAAGGTGGGCAAAAACCCCGCTGCGGTGGGCAAATTTATTGTGAGCAGTGACCTGCTTCCTGTGAAGCTGGCCGGCTTCGGTGCTTCACTTTCTGGTGGAGATGTGATGCTGCAATGGACAACTGCTTCAGAAACCAACACTTCTTATTTTTCTATAGAAAGAAGTATAGATGGCGCACACTTTACCCCTATAGCGAAGGTGACTGCCAGCGGCAATAGCAGTATCGGACAGAGGTATAGATATAAAGACGCAAGTGCTGCTTCCTTGCCGGTTGCGAAGTCTCTTTACTATCGTTTGGTAATAGTTGATAAAGATGGTTCTGCTTCCACCAGTTCTGTTGCATCAGTTTTGCTGCTGGCTAAGAAAGCCGCGATGCTGATCATGCCGAATCCGGTAAAAGAAAAGTTATTGGTCAGGCTGACGGATATAAGCGGCGAAGCCCGTATTACTATTACTGATATGAAGGGAAAGAAATGGTATGAAAGCAATAACAAACTGAATGGTAGTAAAGATGTATCGGTTGCTGTTTCAGGCTTGCCAACAGGTACTTATGTATTACGCGTAAGCGGAGGAGCAACACTGCAGCAGAAGTTTATTAAACAATAGTCGTTTGATGAAAGCTTGCTGGGAAAAATTTCAGCAGGCTTTTTCGCGCTTTCTTTTCTTACTGCACTGCACCTGATTTTCACTACTACATTCACCCGTCCTTAACAGTCGTTTGTTTAAACAAACCAGTTCATCTATTATCTCATATTCATAACAATTAAAACGAAAGAATATGAAAAAGATGTTTACACTAATGATGGGTTTGTTTCTATTCTCAGCTGTGTTTGCGCAACGGAATGAAACTTACAATGACCGCCACAATGATAATAATAGTGCAACATTGTATGATGGCGGACGATATGGCAATTATGATCCAAACGGCCGCCCTGATCGTGCAGTTGAAATACAATGTGGCGGCGGGCAATGGAAAGCGTATGGACAAATGAATGATAACGACCGTCGCGCCGAAATAGACCGCATCGGCCGGGATTATGATCGCCGCATTGATAGCTATCGCAATGACCGCCACCTGAACCGCCGGGAGCGCGACCGAGCGATTGACCATCTGCGAAAAGAGCGGGCTGATAAGTTGAAAATGCTGGGCGCAGGTGTACTAATTGGTGGTGTGTTGGGCGTATTGATTGGCACTAACCTGTAGGAATGTTTTGTTTTTGTGTAAGAGAAAAAAGCCCCGCGCAAGCGGGGCTTTTTAGTAATTATAAAAAAATACTCTTTAGATTTTCATAGGTAAAGGAGATATTATTAGGTGCAGAAGGATTAAGAAGAACAATGTAGCTTTTGCCAACAACATTGAAACCTTCAACCATTGATTATTTGTTGTTAAAGCTGTTCAGTAATCCTACGTTATTACAATCACATAACCTTTTCCGGCAACATCAATATATTGTAGTCAACCAATACGATTAGCGGGAGCCATTAAACATAATTAGTTGTTTAGCGTTAGCAAGAAACAATTGTAATTCAGATTATGTTCCTATAAAATTACTTCTCTCACTTATTTTTGATGCCAAATTTAACTATGGCAATTGCGGGTGTACTCATTTTATATCATCCTTCTATAGATGTTATAGAGAATGTGCAGTCTTATTTGCCTCATATAGATAAATTGTATGTAGCCGATAACACGGAAGGTAAGATGAGCACAATTGCTGTTCGCCTGCAAGGTGAAACGAAAGTAGAACTCATATACGATGGCAATAATGAAGGTATTGCGAAACGATTGAACGAAGCAGCAAAATCAGCCATCAAAGAAGGATATAACTGGTTGTTGACCATGGATCAGGATTCCCGTTTTGAAGAAGGAGCAATGGAAAATTACCTGCTTTGCGCCGGCAGCTTTTTGTATAAGGACAGCACCGCAATGTTTGGAGTGGAGTATGAAAATAAGAATATAAATACTGAACAAAGCGATTGCAGATCGCTGAAAAAGAATAAGGTGATTACGTCAGGTAGCATTTTAAATTTAAAACTCTTTGAAGAAGTAGGTTCTTTCGACGAGAAGTTATTTATTGATGATGTAGATTTTGATTATTGCTACCGTGCCCGGATGAAAGGTTTTGAAGTGATCCAGTTTCCAAACATATTTTTAGTTCATCAACTCGGCAGAAGTGCTTATCACAGATCACTCAAAAATATGCAAATCACTCACCGTTCCCTGCACTCGCCAAAGCGCATTTTCTACATGGTGCGTAATTATCTTTATGTAAAAAAAAAATACAAGAATCGGTTTCCGGAAGATATAGAACTGGAAAAGAAAGCAGTAATAAACAGGATTAAAAATAATCTGCTGTACAACAATAAACGCTGGAAGGTTTTGTTGGCTATCGTTAGCGCAACAAAAGATCATCTGACAAACAAAAGGTAACAAACAAGATTTTTGAAATGAAAGTAGGTATGCTGTTAAAGAATATGATAAATGGGCTATACAAATACACACAAAAAGTATTTTATAACCGTTTTAAAAAGGCAGGAATATCTTGGTGGGATTTAAGGCTCATTAAGAATTTGCCTGCAAAACAATTTCAGACGATCCAATTTTTGGGCAGACCGTTTCATTTTTATTATCGCGATGAGCTTTTACACAGTATTGACGAAATTTTTGTAGAAGAAATATACAACCAAAGCCTGAATGATCATCCCTACATTATTGATTGTGGCGCCAACATTGGGCTAAGTGTGCTTTATCTTAAAAAAAAATTTCCTGGCAGTACTATAATTGCTTTTGAGCCTGACGAAATCAATTTTGATTTGTTAGAGAAAAATGTTCTGTCTTACAATTTAGATGGAATTATTTTAAAAAAGGAAGCAGTGTGGGTTGAAAACACTTTCCTTTCATTTTCAGACAATGGTAACCAGATGAGCCATATTGAAAGAAGTGCAACCACGAATTCAAAGACGGTAAAAGCGACAAGACTGAAAGATTATCTGCAACAAAAAATAGACTTCCTTAAAATAGATATTGAAGGTGCGGAATATAGTGTATTAAAAGATATTTCGTCCTCTTTGCAATCGGTTGCCAATTTGTTTGTTGAATATCATGGAACATTCAACCAAAATCAGGAATTAAACGAGATATTCAACATCATTACCCGCAATGGTTTTAAGTACTATATCAAACAAGCTATAGACAAACATCCTACACCTTTTATCCCCTCCTTCACGCTTGATTATGACGTTCAATTGAATATCTTCTGCTTTCGGTAAAAGAATAACTATTAATGTAGGTGAGTAAGTAGTACGCAGGATATTTTATCTAATTCTTCTTTATTCTGCTGGTTTTCAAACAGAAAGTGTAATTGTTTCTCTGTTTCTTTTTTTCGGCTTATACCGATGAATTTATTTCCGAAAAAAGGAATGGCATTTACAATCTTTCCAACTCGTTTTTTCAGAGTTGTTTTTTCGACTCTGTTCAATTCTAATGTTGCTGAAAAAGATTGAATAATTTGTTTGACTTTAATAAGTGCGGTATCATAATCAAGCTTTGCCATCAATGCCAACTTATTACTGATATATGATTCGAATGCAAGCAAGTCCTTTGAAAATTGACTTTCATACAGCATTGTATCTATATTCGTTGCTGTTTTATCGTCAGAGTCTTCTGCATACTCTCTAACCTGATAAAGTATAGGCAACTCTTTGTATTTGCCTGAAAGAATCGGTAAAAAAGCAGTAATGTATTCGTTCAAAAAAAGATTGGCAACTTTTTTACCCGCACCTTCAAAAGATTGACGCAGAACTTCTGTTCTAAATACTGCATATAAAACCGAACGGTAATTTGAAAACATTGAGGTTAGGCGTTCTAAAGCGTTTGTTGCTTCAATACTACTCGAAAAGTTATAAAGCAAGCTATACCTTATATCTTTAGTCGTAAGAGATTCTTTATGGTATCTGATGCTCCATCCCTGAGCGATAGCGTAATCGGCGTTTTGATCTAAAAAAGCTGCAGATTGTTCCAAAGCTTCAGGAATAATGAAGTCGTCATCAGCACACATTGCTACAAAATCTGTTTCTACTTTACCCGTTATAAATTCTATCTTTTGTGTAAAAGAAAGCCCCGGTGTGTAATAGTGAATCCAGTTGTCTTTTTTTTGTTTAAAGACATGCTTTTCTTTCGAGCTATCTGCAATAAGAATTGTGAAACTGCTATTCGCATAATAGTCGAGAAGTCGATCCAGGTTGTGATGCCGGTTATGAAGAATCAATATTAACGTTATATTGCTACTCACAAAGAAAGAAAAAAACAATAAAAATAATTAGTCATAACAAAAGTATTCGATTCGTTCGCAATAGGTTACACAAAAGCCTGCAATCACAATTACTCGCTTTAGTATTAATTGTTTTAGTCGAAATGAATTTCTTTTTATTTAAACCTCACCCAATAGTTCCAAAAACATTTCTAACCCTTTACGCTTCGCTTCCGTAAGCGTATAACTGATATTCTTTGTGTAATAAGTTTGCAAAGAATAATCCGCAAACGGATTCTCTGCAATCACTTCATCCAAATGGTGAAGACCTACCGAATTCGCTTGGTTAAACAGGTCGCAGAAATCTTCCGATAACGGTTTGTTAGCTATCCAGGCAGCAAACACAAAAGGCAACCCGCTAAAGGCTTTCCACGCGCCGGCAAGATCATACACGAATTTCGATTGATGGCGCTGCTGCAGAGCTCTGTCTCCGATAACCACACCCGCAGTATTGCCACGAATGTAATTTCTGAAATCTTCTTTGGCAGGTTGCAGCGCAGGAGCAATATGCCAATAATGCTTCAGTAATACTTTGCAAAGATTTACGGACGTCCGGCTCTGGTAATCGAGTAAAATGGTGTCAATTTCTTCTAATGGCACATCGCTGAAAAGGCAAACACTCGCAACATCACCTTCAGCCCCGATACAATAATCACCAACAATTTGATGCTCCTGTAAGGCAGGAATAACAGCCACCGGCACCAGCCCGATATCTATCTTGTCATTAACAAGCATGGCTCCAATAGAGGAAGGATAATCAGTGAGTAATTCTATCCGGTTCATCAATTCTTCAGATCTTGTAATGCCATACAGCAGAGGCTTTGTGTTCAAATAACTGACAGCTCCAACTTTAATCTTCTTCAATCCCTTTATTTTTGCGTGCAAAGAAAAGCAATCAGCCATTGGCGGCTGCTGCGAATCGGATTTTTAGCATCATTTATTGTTTATCTCATCAGCTGCAATGAACCTACAAACACTTACTGCCATTTCCCCTATTGACGGGCGTTATCATAGCCAGACGGCTCATCTCTCACAATGGTTCTCAGAATATGCCCTGATAAAATACCGGCTGCATGTTGAAGTGGAATATTTTATTTTATTGGCACAAAAGGGTTTCTTTTCTCTTGATAATAACAGACTGGAAGAAATGAGAATCAGTGCTTCAGGTTTCTCTTCTGAAGATGCTGAAAAGATAAAAAGAGCAGAAGCGATCACCAACCATGATGTAAAAGCATTGGAATATTTTATCAAAGAGACATTGACAGATGCCGGGGCCGGCGAAATAAAAGAATGGGTTCACTTTGGACTTACTTCGCAGGACATTAATAACACTGCTACCCCGTTGGCCTGGAAAAATTATATACAGGAAGAGTATCTACCTTCTATGCGTGCCCTGCAACAAAACATGCGTAGCCTGGCAGAAGGTTGGAAGAAGGTACCAATGCTTGCCAGAACTCACGGTCAACCTGCTTCACCAACTGTTTTGGGCAAAGAAATAATGGTGTTTGTAGAGCGGATGGAAAGACAAATAAAATCGTTTGACACAATCCCTTTTGCGGCTAAGTTCGGTGGCGCTACGGGCAATTTTAATGCGCATCAGGTTGCTTTTCCGCGATATGATTGGATCGGCTTTGCCAATGAGTTTGTAAACGAAATATTGGGTCTTCAACGGATGCAATTCACTACGCAAATCGAACATTATGATTCGCTGGCCGAACACTTTGATGCGATGAAACGGATCAATACAATTCTAATTGATTTATGCCGCGACATCTGGACATATATCAGCCTCGACTATTTTAAACAGCAAACAAAAAAAGGCGAAGTTGGTTCTTCGGCTATGCCGCATAAAGTGAACCCGATTGACTTTGAAAACGCCGAAGGAAATTTAGGTTTAGCAAATGCTTTATTAGAACATTTATCAGCTAAACTACCCATCAGCCGGTTGCAAAGAGATTTGACAGATTCAACTGTGTTGCGAAATTTGGGTGTGCCGGCGGCGCACATTGTTATTGCTGTTAAATCACTTCAAAAAGGCCTCTCTAAATTGGTGTTAAATGAAGCAAAACTGAACGAAGATTTAGAGAATAATTGGGCGGTAGTGGCAGAAGCGGTGCAAACTATTTTGCGAAGAGAGAACTATCCCAATCCTTATGAGGCGCTAAAAGATTTGACCCGGGGAAATAGTACAATCAACAAAGAAACCATGCAGGCGTTTATCAACGGCTTACAAGTAAGCGAGGAAGTGAAAAAAGAATTGTTGGCCATCACACCGCAGAACTATACCGGTATCCAACCGGTTTTTTAAAATATTTTATATTTAAATTTTTTATAATTCCATTAAGTCTGTTACCAACAAACAATTAAAAACCAAGTTTATGTTACAAAAACCAACGCTCCTATTCGCCGTTATTCTTCTTTGTTTATCAAGTTGTAAAAAGGACATAATGACTGCTTCTTCCGGAGACTTAAACTCATTGCAAACCGATAAAACGGCGCTGACCTCATTACTTGAACCTGATTCAAGCCGAGGCTGGTATGGTCACTACTATGGACCGGATGTTTACGTCTTTGATTCGTTTCCGCCATCTTATTTTATACAGGGAGGTGTGGCGCAATTGCCTTATTACTCAGATGCTAACCAAGTATTTTCTTATGTTACCTATGATATACCAGCAGATCATCCGATTTATGGCGATAGCATCACTTTTGAAATGGATATCAAAAATCCTAAAGATTTTTATCATTCAGGTTGGGATGTAACGATGGATATCAAGGGACAAGGACATGTGGAAGGAGCGCTCGAACGCTTAGCTCTTGTAGGTTTTGTTGCTGATGATATTTACACGCCTTATACGCAATTTCACGTAGGCAATGCAGTGCACAATGGTTTGTCGCAATTGGTATATGATTTTGAGGATTTTAAAACCATACGGCTGGTATTAAGAAATAACAGGGCTTCTTTGTTTTTAAACGCTAAGCTCCTTTATTCTTTTACTTATACCGATGCTGACAAAATAGGATGGATTAAAAATATTGAGTTTGGCGGTAAAGGCTTTCCTGCCTGTACACGTGTTAAGCTTTATAACAGCTACACAGGTAAAGTTATTTTAAGCGAAAACTTCAATACCGATGGGCAAAGCACTATCATATATCACTAATTGTTAGAAGCTAATTTACAAAGGATGAAAAAAATGTTTTTCATCCTTTTTTTATGTTCGGACTATTATATATTTTGTTTAAAACTTTCTTCATTAAGTCAAGAGAAGGCAAATTCTATAATAATTTCCTCTTACTTATTAATCTCACTTGTAAAATGAAATTCTATATCCGGATTGTTCTGTATTTCGGTATTTAAAAACCATTCGCTCTGCGCGAGATAAACAGGGTTGCCGTCTTTGTCTGCCGCGGAATTTTGTTGCTTAAAACGAAGAAAATCGTCCAGCTTTTTAGAGTCGTTGCTGGTAAGCCAGCAAGCTTTAAAAAAAGGCAAAGATCTGAATTCACATGCCGCACCATATTCATGCAGCAAACGGTATTGAATCACTTCAAATTGAAGATCGCCCACACAACCAATGATTTTTTTATTGCCACCAAACTGAGTAAATAGCTGCGCTACACCTTCATCCGTTAATTGCGAAATGCCTTTTTCAAGCTGCTTCGTTTTCATTGGGTCTTTGTTCACTAGTTCCTTAAAAATTTCTGGTGAAAAAGAAGGAATGCCGGTGAAATAAAAGTCTTCGCCTTCGGTTAAGGTATCGCCAATTTTAAAATTTCCGGTGTCGAACAAACCGACTACATCGCCCGGATAAGCATCATCAATCACATCCTTGCTACGCGCCATAAAACTGTATGGATTGCTGAAGCGAACTTCTTTTTCCATGCGCACATGGTGATAGTATTTGTTCCGTTCGAACCTTCCGCTGCACACGCGTAAGAACGCAATACGGTCGCGGTGTTTAGGATCCAAGTTGGCATGTATTTTAAAAACAAAACCACTGAATTTTTCTTCATCTACGCTCACTTCGCGCTCACTCGTTTCTCTATCGCGCGGCACGGGTGCAATGCGAATGAAGGTGTCCAGCATTTCCTTTACACCGAAGTTGTTTACTGCACTGCCGAAGAAAACCGGCGCCACTTCACCTTCCAGATAATCATCAACGTTCAGCTTACCATAAACGCCATCAATCAGTTCTACGTCCTCACGCAGAGTAGCAGCATCGCGTTCGCCAATTTTATCATCCAGAATAATATCATTCAGATCGGTAATTGCAATGGTATCTTCCTCCTCTGCTTTTGTGCTGGCGGCAAACAGCCGCAGGCTCTTATTGTCTAAATTATAAACGCCTTTAAACTCCTTACCACTGTTGATGGGCCATGTCATTGGGTGCAGGCTGATGTTCAATTCCTTTTCAATCTCCTCCAGCAAGTCAAACCTATTTTTGCCATCGCGGTCCATCTTGTTGATAAATACAATCACAGGCGTATCGCGCATCCGGCATACCTCCATCAGTCGCCGGGTTTGTTCTTCCACACCATTTACGCTATCCACCACCAGCACCACGCTGTCCACCGCGGTAAGTGTTCGATAAGTGTCTTCCGCAAAGTCTTTGTGACCCGGCGTATCCAACAGGTTAATCAAAAAGCCTTTGTATTCAAACGTCATTACGCTGGTTGCCACCGAAATGCCGCGCTGCCGCTCAATCTCCATAAAATCGGAGGTGGCGTGCTTCTTTATTTTATTGCTTTTTACGGCGCCTGCCACTTGTATGGCGCCGCCAAAAAGAAGAAATTTTTCAGTCAAGGTTGTTTTGCCGGCATCGGGGTGAGAGATAATAGCAAATGTTTTACGCCGGTTGATTTCTTTTTCGTACTTCATAATTTTCAGCGTGCAAAATTACTTCAATGCGAAATAGATAAAAAGCGGGGAATGATAAAGAGGTGATAATAAAAACGCCATTTCGCTTTCGTTGATTCAAAGCGAAATGGCGCATAATGAGTACGTTCAACAAGCTTTATACATCACTGCGGTTGCCCGTCAGCTTTCTATGCAAGGTTTTATGAGTGGCTAAAAATTTCTTTTCGCGATGCTCAAGTTTTGCAATGGCATGTGGTACATAATCTTTTTTATAAACCACCGCTACACCCGCCCAAAACATCACTATAACTACCAGCACTGTTAACCAAGAGATGAGTGAAATAAGGCTGATGCGAGCGCTTTTTTTGTGATTAATACTATCCGGATTATAAACCGTTGTAATCTTTTTCACGGTAGTGTTTTGTTTCTGTAGTACAAAATTGTGCCGCTTTGATAGGTTAATTTGCTAATGCTTTTTTAATCTTCTGATTTTAGCGAAACGTTTACTTAACAGTTCTTAACATCACTCAATCTTTTTGCCTTTGAGCGCTTCGCTTACTGCTTTGTCCATTGCCCTTTCTGCAAAAGGTTTGGTTACTTCGTTTAACTCTTCTGTTTTTGTATGGATCAAATTTTTATCGGTTAATGTAATTGCCATTTGCAAAGCCTGCATCGCAATGGCAGTTGCTGTCATCTCATCTGCTGTTAGCAAAGAGGAGTTACTGGTGATGAATTTTTCTGTAGCATTCAGTATCTGCTCGCCTTCTGTACGGGCTTCTATCAAAGCTCTTTCGGTCATGTCGGCTTTGGCATTTGTAATGCTGTCGAGCAGCATTTTCTCCACTTCATTATCAGTTAAACCGTATTGCGGTTTCACTTCTATCTGCTGCTCAACACCGCTTCTCAATTCTTTTGCTTTTACCGATAAAATGCCATCTGCATTAATTAAAAAACTCACTTCCACTTTGGGTAATCCGGCCGGCATTCCTGGTATGCCGGTGAGGTTAAATTCAGCCAGCCTGCGGTTGTCTTTCACCAGGTCGCGTTCGCCCTGAAATACAGAAATACGCATACTCCCCTGCCCGTCTTTTTGCGTGGTATATTGCCTTCCGGCTTTTGATGGAATTTTGCTATTGCGCGGGATTAAAACATCCATCAATCCACCCATGGTTTCAATGCCGAGGCTTAGAGGTGTAATATCCAGCAGTAAGAATTCTTTGTTGTTGCCGGCGAGAATATCAGCCTGAATGGCTGCACCTAATGCTACCACTTCGTCAGGATTCACTTCATCATTCACGGGTCGACCAAAAAAATCGCTCACTGCTTTTTTTACAAGTGGAACCCGCGTGCTGCCACCCACCATGACTACAGCATTGATATCGGTTGTAGTAAGATTTGCGTCTTTCAACGCAGCGCGGCAACTGTTGATGGTTTTGGTTATTAACGGCTGTATCAACTCTTCAAACCGGTGGCGCGAAATACCGAGTGAGCGTTCGCCAACACCGGTAAGATATGCGTCTTCAGTACTCAATTGCTTTTTTGCTTCTTCTGCTTTGAGGCGCAGCGTTTGCATCAGCGAATTATCCTGCTCAAATTCTTCTTTCGCAAACTGCCCTTCCATCATCCACTCCCGTACAATTAGCCTGTCAAAATCATCACCACCGAGATACGTATCACCGTTTGTACTCAACACTTCAAATATGCCGTTTGTGATTTTTAAGATTGATACGTCAAATGTTCCACCACCCAAATCATACACCGCAATCGTCGCTTCCTCTTCTCTATTTTGCCCTAAACCGTAAGCAAGACTTGCAGCCGTGGGTTCGTTCACAATGCGGAGCACATCGAGCCCTGCGAGCTTGCCGGCATCCCGGGTTGCTTGTCGTTGTGCATCGTTAAAATAAGCCGGAACTGTAATAACGGCGCGAGTGACAGGTGTTTTTAAAATATGTTCTGCACGCGTTTTTAGCTCTTTTAAAATGAGAGAAGACAGTTCTACCGGTGAATAAAACTGATCGCCCACCTGAACCTTTACAAGGCTTTCTTCGTTGTCGTCTATCACGCGGTAACTGTAGAAATCTGCATGTTCTTTTATATCGTTATAGCTTTTGCCCATCAGCCGCTTGGCACTGAAAATTGTGTTCGCTGGATCGCTTTCAAGGTATTGCCTAGCTTCATTGCCCACCACAATATTGCTATTGTCAAAATGAATAACACTTGGAACTAAGCTGCTGGTGTCATGCTCTTTTAAAGCCACCGGTTTGCCTGTTTCGGGGTGAATAATGGCGATCAAACTATTTGTCGTGCCTAGGTCGATTCCTACAATGATGTCGTCTTTCTGAAGACTACCTGTTGCTATATTAATCCCAATCTTTGCCATAGTAAAAAATAATGCGCAAAGGTAAGAGCGTTGGCAGAACTACTCTTTTTCTTCTCTTACCAGCTTTTTCCATTGCGGATGCTTTTCTAAATAAGATTGAACAAAAGTGCAGAGTGGAACAAGGTGCAGCTGATGTTCCTGGATGTAGTGCAGTGTTTTTTCGACCAAGGCTGAAGCTACGCCTTTGCCTTCCAGAGCTGCAGGAACTTCGGTATGAATCAAATAAACTGTATTGCCGCCTTGTTTATAATTGATGAATGCTGTATTCTCATCAACTTGCATTTCAAAACGCTTCCCTGTCGTGTTTACGGTTAATGAATTGTTTTCGTAAGACATAATTTCCCCTTTTGTGTAATGCGAATCGCAGGACAAAGATTCACTAAAAAGCCGTTACCTTTCCTCAAAAAGAAGATCCATGCTGGCGTCGTTAGGTAAATTACCAACAGGAAAGGAAAAAGAAAAAACTCATCAATCTCCTCATTATAAAAGAGGTCAGTTTCAGAACCCTGTGCCTACTGTTATGTTAGAACCCGGTTACTCTTATGCTAAACTTATCTTCGAGTTTTTGCGTAAGCCGCCTACCTGCTTTCCTCCTAAATCTTTACCTTCTGTCAGGACTAATCTAATGGATTTACCTGACAACAACACAAGCATTGTTTGGTTCGGCCACTCCTCTTATCTTATTAAAACCGGTGGTAAAACAGTTCTGGTTGACCCGGTGTTCAGCGGTTATGTATCACCGGTAAAAGGTATGAACAAGGCGTTTGCAGGAAGCAATATTTACAGCGTTTCTGATATGCCCCCGATTGATTTTTTACTCCTTACACATGACCATTACGATCACCTCGATTATGAAACGATAATAAAGCTGAAACCGAAGGTGAAACAGGTTTGTACTTCATTGGGTGTTGCTTCTCATTTATTATATTGGGGTTACAGTGCAAGCATAATTCATGAGTTAGACTGGTACCAGTCTTTCACCTTTGAAAGCTTGGCTTTAACATCGTTGCCCGCCCGCCATTTTTCAGGAAGGAGCTTGAAACGAGATCAAACTTTATGGTCTGCCTTTGCATTGGAAACCAATGGACAAAAACTATTGTTGGGCGGCGATAGCGGTTATGCTTCACACCTGAAAGAAATAGGAGAGAAGTATGGTCCTTTTGACCTTGCCTTGCTGGAATGCGGCCAGTACAATTTGGCCTGGCACAGCATTCATATGTTGCCCGAAGAAACCGCACAGGCATCGCTTGATGTGAAAGCAAAAGTGCTGATGCCGGTGCACTGGGGTAAATTCTCCCTCTCACTTCACCCTTGGGATGAACCAGTGAAGAGAGTGGTTGCAAAGGCTGACGAATTAAAGATAGCGTTAACTACACCGATGATTGGAGAAGTGGTTGTGCTGAACGAAGTATATCCAGCCAAACACTGGTGGGAAGAATGGTAGAGCAGGATTTTCCTTCTTTACACAAACTGTTCTTATATTATTCAACTTCCTACATTTGACAAGTGAGTAAATCGTCTTCCATTGCATCATTACATTATACAAAAGGCTACGAGGTTATACAGCAATGGCTGTCCTCAAAAAACTTTCAACCTTTTGCTTTTCAGGAGGAAACCTGGCAGTATATACTGGAACATAAGAGCGGTCTGGTAAATGCACCCACCGGTTGCGGCAAAACGTTTTCTGTCTTTTTAGGTTCTGTTATTCAGTTCATTAACGATCATCCAAATGACTATCAAAAGAAGAAAAAAAGCGGGTTGCAGTTGTTGTGGATTACGCCTTTGCGCGCACTTGCCAAAGATATCGGCAGGGCTATGGAAGAAGTCATTTTTGACTTAGGCATGCAATGGCAAATCGGTATCCGTAATGGCGATACAGACACTAGCGAACGCCAGAAGCAAAAGCGCAATATGCCCGAAGTGCTTCTCATCACACCCGAGAGTCTTCATCTCTTTTTAGCCCAAAAAGGCTATCCGGAGATTTTCAAAACGCTTCGCGTAGTTGCGGTAGATGAATGGCATGAACTAATGGGTGGCAAGCGTGGTGTGTTGGTAGAACTGGCAATGTCAAGAATCATAAACAGCCAGCTGACAGCGGGCAGTAATCAGCCGCCAGCTATTAGTTACCAGTTATCAGAAGAAGATGATCAACAACCAATTACTTCCAATCAGCCATCATCAATACATCTACCAATCCCAAATTCCCATTCACAACCCATAAGTGTTAACTCGCAACTTGCCAACTACCCACCACCAGGTACTAACCATCAACTTTCACTCTGGGGTATCTCAGCAACCATTGGAAACCTTGAGCAGGCAAAAGATGTATTGCTGTATCCGCTTATTAATTCGCCTTATTATGAAGGCGTAGATGAAAGCGTAATTGTAAAAGCATCTTTAGACAAACGGATTGATATTGAATCCATCCTGCCGGATGAAATTGAAAAATATCCGTGGGCAGGTCACTTGGGTCTTACGCTTGCGGAAAAGATTGTACCGATTATTGAAGCCAGTACCACCACTTTAATTTTTATCAACACACGTGGCATGAGCGAGCGATGGTACCAGAAGCTCCTCGATATAGCCCCCCAGTTTGCCGGTGCTATTGCTCTGCATCACGGCAGCATTGAACATGAGTTGAGAGTATGGGTAGAAGAGGCTTTGCACGTAAAAAAATTAAAAGCAGTTGTTTGTACAGCCAGCTTGGATTTGGGTGTTGATTTTCGCCCTGTAGATACAGTAATACAAGTCGGATCGCCAAAAGGTGTAGCCCGCTTTCTGCAACGCGCAGGCCGAAGTGGTCATGGTCCAGGCGAGATTAGTAAGATTTATTTTTTACCGACTCATTCTTTGGAACTGGTAGAAGCAGCAGCCTTAAAAGAAGCCATTAAAGAGAATGTAATCGAAAGCCGTGAGCCAGCCATGCTGTGCTTTGATGTGCTTACGCAATATGTGTGCACCATTGCCATCGGTGAGGGCTTTTATGCAGATCAATTGTTTAAAGAAGTGAAGTCAACGCATTGTTTTGGCGATTTAAACCATCAGGAGTGGCAAACGATTTTGCATTCCGTTACTAGCGGCGGCGATGCGCTGCAGCACTACGATGAATATAAAAAAGTGGAGGTAGAACCTGGTGGTTTGCACAGGGTAAAAAGCCGTCGCATTGCCATGCGGCACCGAATGCACATTGGTGCCATCGTTAGCGATGCGATGATGAAAGTGAAGATGATAGGCGGCGCTTATGTCGGTATGATCGAAGAGTCATTCATTAGTCGCTTAGAGCCGGGTGATGTATTTGTATTGGCGGGAAGAGTACTTGAATTGGTAGGCATTAAAGAGATGACGGTAACCACCAAAAAATCGAGCAGTAAAAAAGTGATTGTACCAAGCTGGAACGGAGGCAGGATGCCCCTTTCAGCCAACCTGAGCATGATGTTGCGGCGTGCCTTCAACAGTGCTTTATCAAAAGGTGCAAAGGCGATCGAATTAAAAGCGCTGCAGCCTCTATTTGAATTGCAAAAAGAGCTATCACACATACCTCGGGCCGGCGAGCTATTAATTGAGCAGATTGAAACGCGCGATGGTCATCATCTCTTTGTTTATCCATTTGAAGGGCGGTTGGTGCACGAAGCAATGGCAGCTATTATTGCGTTTCGCATTGGGCGCATCAAGCCTTTGACGTTCTCTATCGCCATGAATGATTATGGCTTTGAGCTGTTGTGCGATCAACCGATACCCATAGATGACAGCAATGTGTATGATTTGTTTTCTGTAAAAGACTTGCTGCGCGATATACAGCAAAGTATCAACAGCGTTGAGATGGCACGTCGAAAGTTCAGAGAGATAGCCGTCATCGGCGGACTTATCTTTCAGGGCTATCCCGGCGAGTCTAAAAAAGCAAGGCATCTGCAGGCTTCGGCTTCGCTGCTGTTCAATGTGTTTTATGAATACGATCGAAACAATTTGTTGTTGCGGCAAGCTTACCAGGAGGTATTGGATCAGCAGATGGAAGAAGTGAGGCTACACAATGCGTTGGAAAGAATCACCAACAGCAATATCATCCTTCGTTTTCCAAAACGGATTACCCCATTCTGTTTTCCCATTCTTGCCGATGGACTAAACCGCAACAGTCTGAGTACTGAAAAGCTGGAAGACAGAATTCAGCGCCTGCAGGCACAACTGGAGAAGTGGTAATAGGATTGAGAAGTATTCTAATTGCTTTCAATTTTTTAGTTCCGAAATATTTTCTTCTTGCAGAAGAATTAAATATCTTTCCCTCATTATTCTACCTGCTTTACTCTTTGTATGCAACCGAAATTATTCCTCCTATTCTTAACTTCTTTTGTTATGTATTTTATTCATGCTCAAACACCGGTGGAGGTGCTGTATAAAACGTATACCATTGACCGCTCAGTGAAAGAAGATAGTATGATGATGGTGATGCTTCAGCCATATACAGACAGCGTAAATAAATTCATTAACCAACCTATAGGTTTCACAAATACAACGCTATACAGAAAACAGCCCGAAAGCCCGCTGGGAAACATGATGGCTGATGCTATGATATGGTATGCATCCAGAGTGTTTAACACCCGTGTGGATGCGGCTTTCATTAACAATGGCAGTATCCGTTCCTATATTCCGAAAGGAGAGATTAGCCTCCAAACTTTGCAGGTAGTGTCACCCTACGACAATTATATCGTTCTTCAAAAAGTGAATGGAAATACACTGCATCAGCTCCTTGACCTGATAGCTTACAAAGGTGGCTGGCCTTGTGCCGGCATTAATATGAAAATTAAATACAAGAAGGCATCAGATATATTAATTCAAAGCTCGCCTTTGCAAGATAAGGTCACTTATACCATTGCCTTGTCTGATTATCTTGCAAAAGGTGGCGACGGCTGCACAATGCTAAAAAACATTGCGCAGCAAAACAAAAATGTTTTTTACAAAGAAGCCCTGATTGCTTACGTGAAGTCATTTACCAGCGCTGGAAAACCTGTAACTGTTACGCTCGAAAACCGAATAGAAAATGTGGAAGAGTAGGAGGGATTTTATACGCAAATCTTTTGCATCAATAGTTTCGCTGGCAGCTTCTTCTATGCTGTCTTCTATTGTAAATGCAGAGGAAGAAAATGAATCACTTACTATCCTTCACACCAATGATCTGCACAGCCATGTAGAAGCGTTTCCGATGGATGGAGGAAAAGACCAAGGAATTGGAGGAATGACTGCAAGGGCAAGTATTATCAGCAATATTCGCAACCAAAATAATAACGTTTTACTGTTAGATAGTGGCGACATTTTTGGTAATACGCCCTACTTCAATTTATATAAAGGTGAACCGGAAATAAAAGCAATGAGCCTGATGAAATATGATGCAGTAACTCTTGGTGAAAACGATTTGTTAGGAGGCATAGATAATTATTCTGACCAGATAAAACGACATGCAAATTTTGATGTGGTGCTTTGTAATTATGATACCGGAACAACCGCTTTGGAAAGTATTATCCAGCCTTATAAAGTATATCAGAAAGGAAAATTAAAAATCGGTGTAACCGGCGTCAGTATTGCGTTTGAAGGTTTACTGACTTCTGAATTATACAGTGGTATTACCTATCTCGATCCGGCAGAAAGCGTGAATAAAACGGCAGACATTTTAAAGCGTAAAGAGAACTGCGATATAATTATATGCTTGTCTCACCTGGGCGATAAATATTATGAAGGCGGAATGAGTGATGACGTGCTGGCAAGAGAAACAAACGATGTAGATCTGATTATCGGCGGGCATACACATCGCTCCTTTAACGAACCTCGTAGATACATCAACCAAAAAGGTAAAGAGGTAATAGTGAACCAATGCGGCTGGGCAGGCACGCAGTTGGGAAGACTGGATTATAAGTTTACTGTTAGCGGGAAAAAAGTTATCACATCCAAAACATTACTCATTGGGAAAAAATATGAAGATTAAAAATTTTTTTTTCAACAAAAAGGGTAGAAATTCGTCCTCCTGCCCCAAAAATTTTTCTTAGTCACCGGAATCATTTTTGAGCGCTTACTGACGACGAAACTTATTCTTTAATTGCGTAAACCAAGTGGCTACTTTGACTATGACTATAACTGCAGAAGCCGTATGGAACAACTGCCTTAAAATAATAAAAGACATTGTAGAGTGGCAACATTTTAAAACTTGGTTCGAACCGATTAAGGCGATTGAATTAAAAGGAAATGTGTTGCTGATTCAGGTGCCGAGCCAATTCTTTTATGAATACCTGGAAGAACATTATGTAACACTTCTGGCAAAAATTTTAAAGCGTGAATTAGGAAAAGAAGCACGTCTTGAATACCGCATCATGGTAGATAGCGGCAACAAAGGACGTAACGGATCAATGGATGTGGCTGCCTCTTACGGAAAGGTTTATACAAATAACGAAATGGATTTTCCGCTCGTTATCAACAACCCCGTTAAAAACCCTTTTGTTATTCCGGGATTAAAGAAAGTACAGATAGATCCACAACTAAATCCTTCTTATGTATTCGATTCTTTGATTGAAGGTGATTGTAATCGTGTAGCGCGCCGAGCCGGCAAAACAGTAGCTGAAAAGCCTGGTGCCAGTTCCTTTAACCCGTTGGTGATTTATGGTGGTGTAGGTTTAGGTAAAACGCACCTCGCACAGTGTATTGGCAACGAAGTAAAAAAATTGCATCCCAACAAGATCGTCTTGTATGTAAGCAGTGAAAAGTTCATCAATCAATTTCAGGATCACAGCCGCAATAATGCTATCAATGATTTCATCCATTTCTACCAGTTAATAGATGTGCTGATCATTGATGATGTGCAGTTCTTCAACCGCGCAGAACGCAGCCAGGATGCGTTCTTTGCCATCTTTAACCACCTTCATCAAAGCGGTAAGCAACTGGTATTATCGTCTGATAAAGCGCCTAAAGATCTGGATGGTTTGCAGGAGCGTTTATTATCCCGTTTTCGTTGGGGATTAAGTGCTGATTTATCTATGCCCGATTATGAAACCCGCATTGAAATACTGGAGCGAAAAATGAAGTCGGATGGTTGTGATATGCCGATTGAAGTCATTAAGTATATCGCTTATAATATTACTACTAATGTTCGCGAGTTGGAAGGTGCGCTCATTTCACTTCTAGCGCAATCTTCTTTAAATAAACGCGAAATAGATGTAGAGTTGGCGAAGAAAGTGCTGCGCAATTTTGTAAAGACCAGCAATAAGGAAATTACGATTGATACAATACAGAAAATGGTATGCGAATACTTCGATGTGCCTTATGATAAGCTGTTGCAAAAGACGCGTAAACGCGAGATTGTTCAGGCGCGACAGATTACCATGTATCTCGCCAAATCATTTACTAAAAATTCTTTGAAGACCATTGGTGAACATTTTGGCGGTCGTGACCATACTACAGTTATCCATAGCTGCCAAACGGTAAAGGACCTGATGGATACCGATAGTTTGTTTAAAGAAAACGTTATAGAGCTGACGCAAAAAGTGCAGTTGGCTTCCATGTAATAACACTACTTGCTGCTTTGCTATCGAACTTTGTAATCACGCTCTCGGGCGTGATTTTTATTCTATTTATCCGGTTTTTTTGTTGATAAGCATTTCCGAAAACATTTATCTACACAAACAATTTTCATTTGGCGTTTCACATTCACTCTCCTATTTTTGCAGCCCCTTAAACAAAGGGAAACGGTGAGGTGGATGAGTGGCTGAAATCAGTAGTTTGCTAAACTGCCGTACGGGTTAAACTGTACCGAGGGTTCGAATCCCTCCCTCACCGCTGATAATAGCGATTTGGATTTATAGCGTAGCCGGTATTGCGTGGCGCTTAAGGTTTGAATCCTATAAAATTTTTCGGGGCGTAGCGTAGCCCGGTATCGCGCCTGGTTTGGGACCAGGAGGTCGTAGGTTCGAATCCTGCCGCCCCGACAAAGAAGCCTCTTCTAAATTTGAAGAGGCTTCTTTATTTAAAGAAATGCCATATTATACTTACTTCCTCTTTGGTACAACGCTAAAGTGTTATTATACCGAAAGCACAGCACTATAGAAAATTCAACATGTTTATCATCAAACTTTTCCGGTTTCATGCTTGCTCCCAAACACACTTTCTAAGTGGTTAGATAAAGGTTTTTCCAGATAATCTTTCGCTAATTCACTTTCCTTGGCCAGCTTAATATCTCTGGTATCTATCGAAGATGATAATATATAAATACTGAAATACTTCATGATAAAAGTGTGGATTAGCTTTAGCCGGTCCAACACTTGCCATCCATTCAAAAAAGGCATATCAATGTCTAAGAAAAGAATAGTTTTTACAGGATTGATCTGGTATTCTGTTTCTATATAGGTAAAACCTTCCAAAGGATTGGTAAATCCAATAATCTCCATGTTTAAATCCGGGAAACGCTTTTTTATTAACAGAGTACAAAAAACGTTATGAAGGGAATCATCATCAAGAATAAGAATTCTTTTAAATTCAGTAGTCATAAAAATTATTCAGTAATAGTATCTCTTTTTACTCAAGGGCGATAAACAGAATTAAATAAGTGATAACTCTGTAAACACCTTTTTAGAAAGCAGATTCGTTTTGGTTACAATTCATTTTGTTTAGTTTTTAGACCTGGATTGTTTGTAACAAGTTATCTATTTAAAATAAAAAGGATAGCCTTATTTAATAATTCGCCACCAGTTGAATTTTATCGGCCATTAATGGCTTTGATATAAAATTCTTAACGTATTTATTTGCTCTTGCTCTATCTTCATCTTGGATGCTAATAGAAGAGGAGAGCATGTAAATAGTAATATGGTTCTTTATGTCATCGCTAAAGTTTCCATACCGTTCTAAGAATACCCAGCCATTTATAAGCGGCATATTTATATCTAAGAAAAGCACCGTAGGCTGCACGTTTTTTACAAATTCGTTTTCAATAAACCCCAGTGCTTCTTCGGGTAGCAAAAAGGTTTTCACTTCAACGTCTCCCAACGTTTTCTTTAAATTGAAACGGCAGATATTGTTATTCCAGGGATCATCATCCACAACAATATAATTTTTAATTGTACTCATATCTCAAATTTAATTTTAAAGGAGGTTCCTTTATTTATTTCGCTGCAAACGCTTATGCTTCCCTTAAGAGCTTCTGTTTGCATTTTTACCATAAATAATCCTATTCCTTTCCCTTCTATATCTGTATGAAACCGTTTGTATAAGCCAAACATTTCATCACCTCTTTGCTCGAGATCGATACCCATACCATTGTCGGAGACAATTATTTCAATTCTGTTTTCTACCAGAAAACTTTTAATATCTATGATGCAATAAACATGAGGTCTTCTATATTTAATGCTGTTGGTTATTAAATTATAAAGAATACTGTACAAATAACTTTTGACAGTGAACAAATGGTCTGCTTTCGTAAAATCATATCGAATTAGTACGTCGGCCGTAAGGATGTGCTTAATACTTCTTTTAATGTCATCAACCAATTTTGAAAAATAGACTTTCTCTTTAGTTTCATGGTAAGCATTTTTTATTTGCAGTATATGGTTGAGGTCTTTTACAACCATATCAAGTTTGCTAACAGACTCGTAAATTCCCTGATGTATGTATTCTTTTTCATCAACGCTTAATGCTCCCTGACTCAGCATAGTAGTCATACCAATGATGTTGGCAACCGGTGCACGAAGGTTATGAGAAACTATGTAAGTAAATTGTTCAAGGTCTTTATTACGCATTACCAAGTCATTTACCAACTTGATTCTTTCTATTTCTGCTACTTTCCGGTCAGTAATATCAGTAAGCATTGCCATAGAACCTGTGTATGTTCCATCTTCTGCGAAAACAGGATTTGATGAAACCTGAGCATAAATGACATTGCCGTTTTTAGTAATGTACTTACAGTCGTAAGTTTCATTCATCCTTTTTTTTCTTCTTTCATCTTGCAGTTTTGCATCACTTTGTTCATCTTCAGCTTTAAAAGAAAAATTAGTTTTTCCTATCATTTCCGCTTCAGTGTATCCAAGTATCTCGCATAGCTTTTTATTAACGAAAGTGGTGTTGTTATTTTCGTCTACCATCCAAATGCCTTCCTGTGCAGTTTCTACTATCTGCCGAAAGCGCTTTTCGCTTTTCTCTATTTTTTTCCGGGATAACACCTGTTCGGTTACATCAATGGTAAAGAAAAAGATACCTTCTATCTTATCTTCACCATCCGTATAAGCCTGGTAAACAATATTTACATAAGACTTTACAAGCGTTCCGTTATTTTCTTTATCAAGCTTCATCGGCACTTCATCGGCAATAAAAGACTTACCCGTTGTATAAACATCGTCTAGTATCTTAATAAACCCCTGTTCTGCAACTTCGGGCAAAACCTCGCCCATTGGTTTGCCAATGATGTCATGTTTGCCGATAAACTCTGAATAAAAAGGATTTACAAAATCATACACATGACTTTCACCTTTCAAAACACCAATCATTAAAGGCGCCTGATAAAACAATTTATAAAAACGCTGACGTTCCTTTTCCAACGCCATCTCCAGCCTTTTTTTCTCTGTGGCATCTTTTGCCACGCAATAGATCAGCTTATCATTCTTATCCCATCTGCCCGACCAAAGTAAAGGCACTATACTTCCGTCTTTCCGGACAAACCGGTTTTCGAACATGGTAAATGGTACGCCTCTTACCAGCCTATTGGCAGCTTGCAAAGTGATATTTCGATCTTCTTCAAATAAAAGATCGAAATACTTTCGTCCAATCAGCTCATGTGGCTTGTAACCCCACACTTTTTCGGCGGCAGAGCTAACGTTAGCAAACTTCCCTTCGTCGTCTATCGTGCAAATAATATCAACGGAAGAATCCATTATTTTCCTCAACTCGCTCAGTGCCTGTTCCAACGCTTCATTAACAATAATGATTTCCTGCTCCGCTTTTTTTCGTTCGGTAATGTCACGCACGATCAATGAAGTTCTCTCTTCTCCGTTTGCATCAACAAAAAGCGCTGATGAAATCTCAACAGGAAATTGTTTTCCACCTTTTCGGATGGCTGTCATCTCTGCTTTCACTTGGCCAGTTCGGCGGCGTTCATCCAAAGTGACATGCAAGCGCGGATCTGTAACATCTACTATACCTTCTCTTCCGGCTCTGCATAGCTCTTCTTCCGTCATCCCGTATATTTGGCAGGCGGCTGCATTCGCTGCAAATATTCCTCCGTCGGGAGAAGTAAGCAGGATGCCGTCCAAGCTGCTTTCGAAAAAAGAACGGTATTTAGCTTCGCTGTCTTTTATTGCTTTTTCAGACTCTTTACTTTTCGTTATATCCTGGTTTACGCCAAGCATTCTTATGGCTTTTCCCGTCTCATCTCTTTGGACTGTTCCATTGGCTTTAATGTAATGAACCGACGAATCCTGCCATAGAATCCGAAATTCTGTATCGTATGGTTTTCCTTCATGAATAGCCATTTCTATCTCATCATAAACTCTTTGTTTATCCTCCGGGTGAAACCTGATTAGCCAACTGTAATAGTTAGAGCCAAAGTCTGAATCTGTTATATTATACAGCCGAAGCATGCCATCATCCCAATCTAAATTGCCGGTTTTTAAATTCCAATCCCAAATTCCTATACCTGCGCTTTTCGTTGCCAGCAGCAACTTGTTTGATAGTTGAATTAAAAGTTCTTTAGTGTTCGCTTCCTTTTCGTAGGCTTCATCAATAAGTTGCTTTCTTTCTTTCTCATACCGGTATTTGTCAATCGCGTTCAGCACAACATGCGGCAAACGTTTCAACCGGTCTTTCAAAATATAATCATCCGCTCCCGACCTTACTATCGTTACAGCAACATCTTCAGTCATTGTAGCTGTAATGACAATAAAAGGAATATTTAGTTTTTGTAGCTTCAGTAGCCGCAAGGCTTCGAACGAGTTAAAGGCAGGCAATGTATGGTCGCACAGTATTACATCAGGTTTAAAATCAGTAAGAGCTTTTACATACTCCTCACGCGTGTCCACCACCAAGTAATCAAAAAGTATATCGCTTTCTCTCAGCTCCATTTCTATGAGTTCAGCATCGGTTGCCGAATCTTCGACATGCAGGATTTTGTATTGGTATTCCATTGGTTAATGTGTTTGCAGGCAATCATTTGTTGCCTCTGTACAACATGGGCGGTTCGTTGGTTATCATCCAATATAAGCCAAGGTTGCTCACCGCTTTGGCAAACGCATAAAACTCTACCGGCTTTACCACAAAGCTGTTCACGCCCAGTTCATAGCTCTTAATAATGTCCTGCTCTTCTTTCGAAGAAGTCATAATCACCACAGGAATAAGTTTTGTATGCTCGTTAGATTTCACTTGACGAAGCACTTCTATTCCGTCCACGCGTGGCATCTTAATGTCAAGCAAAATTACCTTTGGAATTTTTCGAAGATCCCGCTCTGCAAATTGCCCGGTGGCAAATAAAAATTCCAACGCCTCTACTCCATCTTTTAAATGCACCAGGTGGTTTCCTAAGTTCACTTCGCGCAACGACAATATCGCCAGCTCCGCGTCGCTCATGTTGTCTTCCACCAACAAAATATCAACTTCTTCAAACTGGCTGTCCATGTGTTATTTATATGTTTTCGGGATGCTGAAATAAAAAGTAGCGCCTTCATTTAGTTTGGCTTCTGCCCATATCTCGCCTCCGTGTTTTGTTACAATTCGTTTCGTTAGCGCCAGCCCAATGCCTGTGCCTTCAAATTCATCCTGCCGGTGCAGGCGCTGAAACACACCAAACAAGTTGTTCGCATACTTCATCTCAAATCCTACCCCGTTATCTTTTACAAAATAGATATTCATGTTTTCGTCGTCTTTGCTTCCCACTATTATACTTGGGTTATCCGTTTTCGACGAATATTTTATCGCATTGCTCAGCAGGTTACACCACACCTGCTTCAGCATACTTTCATCTCCGCTGCAGACCGGCATTTCGTTTATTATTACCTTGTACTCTTTCTGAATCTCATCCTGCAACAATTGAAGAATACAAACTTCCGCCATCTTCTTCATATCTATTCGTTGCGAAAGAATGTGCAGCCTTGCCATTTTCGAAAAAGCAAGGAGGTCATCAATCAGCAAGCCCATCATCCGGGTCTTGTCCACTATCACATCAATAATGCGGTTTCCTTCCTCATCCAGTTCCGCCTGGTACTTGTTCTTCAGCAGGTTGCTATAACCACTTATGGCGCGCAACGGAACTCTCAGGTCATGCGATACCGAATATGAAAATGCTTCCAGCTCTTTATTCACCACCATCAGTTCTTTTGTTCGTTGCTTCACCTTTTCCTCCAGCTGGCTGTGCAGCTCCTGGTTGGCTATTTCCAGCTTCTTCTGAACATCGATATCCCGCGTTATTTTCGCAAACCCGTTTACGTTTTTATCATCATCATGCGAAGCGCTCAGAATGATTCTGGTATAAAATTCAGTTCCGTCTTTCCGGCGCTCCAGTGTTTCATACTCATGTCTGCCATTGCAGGCTGCTAATCTCAAATGATTTCCAGGCTCACCTTTTTTTGCATCAGCCGGTCTGTAAAATACCGATATATGTTTGCCTATTGTCTCCTCGATTCTATAACCATAAATATGAGCGGCTCCTTCATTCCAGCTAATTACGTACCCCGCCGCATCAAGCAGAATAACCGAGAAATCTTTTATCTCAAGAAGCATATGCAAAGCAGCGTTTCCGGCATTCTCCACCCCGGTTTTTCGTAGGTTGCGGTCTGTAGTTTCTTCAGCGATTTTGATATGTTCCTGCATAGTAAAAACGATAAGCCTGTAGAATAGCCGCCTCTTATTTTGCTTCCCCAATGCTTCAGCAAACAGTCCTTAAAAGACAGCCTATAAATTCATTTCCCTCACAACAACAGATAATAACCTTCGTTCATGATTATTAGTCAGTCCCGTCAAAAGATTCAAATACACGTAATCAACTAAAAACTTAACCCCACCAGCAGCAATGGAATGAAACCAAGTAAAACGGAATCTTTAAAAAACAAGCATATTTTAATATTTTTCTTTCAAAACTATTATTTTGAAAAAAATCTTACAGATATATAACAGGCAGTCTATAGTTGCTAATGTTTAACGCATATCCTGTTCCTAAGGCGCACTTATTAATAGCACATCATCTAATCAGAAATAAAAGTAGAACATCTCTATAAGCGAAGAGGGAAAAAGCATTTCTTTTAAGCACATTTTAATGACACTTTTCCAGCCATGATCTTGCCGTCGTGCAGAGATGGGTGTCAAGTAGTTAATTCAACAATACCTTAAAGACAAAAAAAATTTCTTACTCTCCTGCACTATTCCAATGGTCTAAAATAGAAATAAGCTTTTCCGGAGTAATGGGTTTAATGATATAATCCGTTACCTCCGAAATTGCTTTCGCTCTCGCCAGATCTTCTTCCATAATAGAAGAACTGATGATATAGATCGTAATCTTCTTACCGATGTTTGGCTTCAGCATGGTAAAGCGTTCCAGAAACTGCCACCCGTCCAGCACCGGCATATTCACGTCTAATAACACAAGGTCGGGCAGGCTGCTTAAATCATTTATATGGCTGGTAAAATAGTCCAGCGCCATTTGCCCGTTTGGAAACATTAAAAGCTTTTTTGTGAAACGAGCCGTATCGAAAGCGCGCTTAACCGTGTAGTTGTAAACGGCATCATCATCAATTACACAGGTTACGTCAATTTTTTCCATCGAATGTTAGTTTAAATGTTGAACCTTTTCCTAACTCGCTTTCTACCGAAATAGAACCACCCTGAGATTCCATTTGTGTCTTTACCATATACAGCCCTACACCATGCGCTTCTGGATGGGCATGAAAAGTATTGTAAATCCCGAATATTTTATGACCATGTAAGTCCAGGTTTATCCCAATTCCATTGTCTTCGCATTCCAACACAATCTTATGGTTGGTATCCCGGTAAGAGCGCAGCTTAATTACCAGTTGTCTGTCCGGGCTTCTATATTTAATTGCGTTTGATACCAGGTTCAAAACAATACTCTCTAAATAAAGAGCAGGAAAGCGTATAGTGTCAGCTTTAAAGTCTTCCTCAATTTTAATATTATAAGTCTCAATGTCCGATTTTAACGCGTTCAATGTTTTAGCTATTACTTCACCGAAGTAAAGAAGGTCTGCTTCTATAAGGCTTTCTTTCACTTTAATCACCTGAGACATTTCCTCCAGTGTATGATTCAAAGATTTCGATACATTTTTTATTAACCCTATCACTTCTGCATTTTCCTCATCCAGCGCGTCTTCATTAATCATCTGGCAAAGCGCAGAAATATTGCAGGAATGATTGCGAAGATTATGAGAAAGTATATGCGTGAAATTATGAAGCTGTTCCTTGTTCTGAGTTACTGCATCCAAAGCTTTTTTAGTAATAGTTTCATTGCTTTTATATTTATCTATATCCGTAATGATGCCTCTTATCTTGCGCATACCCCCATTTTTGTCATAAATAGGCTCCCCGGTAAATCTTACCCATAGCTTGGTATGGTTGGCAGTAATCAATACCAGTTCCAGGTCCCATTTTTCCTCATATTCATATGCTTTTCTCATCGCCTCTCTGATCTGTTGCTGGTAGGGCTCCGCAAAAAATTCTAGGGGGTCAATATCATTAATTGGGTAATCGTAGGGAAGACCGTAAATATCATAAACCTCTTTCGACCAGGATCGCCTGTCGGTAAATACTTCTATATCCCACGCCCCGGTTCTGCTTATACGCGCCGCGTGAGACAAAAGATACTCGCTCTCTTTCAGCTTTTCCTCTACATCCGTTCTTTTTGAAATTTCTTTTTCCAGTTCTGTCACCGATCTGAGATGTAAAATCTTTGGCAGGGCTCTGTACAAAACAATAACAGTGGCAACAGAAACGGCCCCTGTTGCGAATCGAAGCAATGCACTGAAGCGATAGGCGGGCCACCAAAAAATTCCGGCATCTAACAAATGTGTAGAACCGCACAGCACAATAAAAGCAATGAAAAGCCAGAATATTTTGTAGCCTGGCAAATCTTTCCTTTTAAGTAGCAGCTTAAGCAATAAGAGAGGAATGGCTAAATAAGCCAGCCCGATTGTAATATCGGAGAAGATATACAGCCAGCCATGAAAATCCGTCCAGGTGCCGCAATGCCAGCGGGCAGGCCAATCATCTGTATTAAAAAGCTTACTAAAAAAATCTTTTGCTTGTGTTGTAAACGTTACTTTCTGTTGCGAGCGTGCGGTTACAACTGAACACACAGAACCACAATTACCAGAAGGCATAATTCAAAAATTTATTTTCAAACAATCTAATTTTTCGTTTTGGCTATTGCAGAGAAAAGGTTCAACAGCGTAATGGTATAAATCGAGTCAAGTTATCCCACCGTAATATGTGTAGAAAATACCAATAAACCTTACCATTTCGGGAAAATTTCTTATGCGCTCATTCCCAGTAAACTACATTAATTACGGAAAAACAATGTTTATTCAGCCCTATTATCAGTTACTTAAGTTAACTTATTAGCTACATAATTTTCATACTCAACAGGTCAAATTCAGCAGCATGTTTGGCTATATGTTAAGCTTGGGCTCTTTTTTAGCCTTCGACTTTACACTTCCGTACATCTCAAGATTGAAAGTCTGTTAACTTCAACATTTGAAGCGGCTTTTCTATGTTTTCTCTTGCTGCTTTTATAAATGCAACACTTTCTTTAAAATCTAATAAGCTATTATTCAATTAATAGTAAAGAAATATAACAAAGTTGCTTCTCCTAATAGCACCAAATACAAAGAGATAGGTTTTTTTAATTGGACGGATTAAAAAAAAATTAAATCCAGTATTTATTATTAAAGCATTTTAAGCCTTAGCACCAATAAATCAGTTTAGGTTTGGTAAATAATACTTAAGTGTAAAAATAAAATCGCAACAGTTACGAACTGGTTGAACATAAAAAACGGAATTCAATTTATAATTTCAGAATCTGATAGTATAAAGACGTGGTGATTTAAATTTATAAATCACTGTGTCAGCGACAAATAATATCGTCTTTATCACCTGTCTAAAATTATAAACAACCCGATAAAATTTCCCGCTTCCGGATAACTGTTATCTGGTTTCTTCTGCAAGAATAGTATTCTATCTAAAACACATCCAATAGGCATTTATGAAACACTTTATCTTTTTGCTTTCACTGGTTACGTTATCAGCCATTGCTGCGCATTCGCAAATGAACGTGGGCAGCAACAAGCCGCCTTATAGCAGCGCTATGCTTGAAATTTCCGGCAACACCAAAGGCTTTCTGCCGCCGCGCATGAGCCGCGATATTATGCTGCTCATTCAAAAGCCTGCCAAAGGATTGATTGTATTTAATACAACCGATTCCACATTATATATGCGGCGCGACAGCGGCTGGGTAGCATTGGCAGCCGGCTAAAGCGGCTGGTCGCTCACCGGCAACAGCAACACCAATTCAGCTACTAACTTCATTGGTACAACGGATAATCATGCGTTGAGTTTTGAAACGAACAATAGGTTAAGAATGCACCTCGACAGTGCCGGCGGATTATTTATTGGTGACTCGCTTTCCAGCTTTACCAACCCAATCGCTAACACTCAGGCAGGTGTGAGAAGCGATTGGGCAACATCGCTTACTTCCCCTGATACACCAAGGATAGGCTTGCAAGGGCAAATTCGCGCTAACCTGACAGCAGCATCCGGCACTGCTCAAATCCGCGGCGCTAATGGCTCTGCTCTTGTTGGCGTTAATGACGGCGTTACCTCCAATGCCGATATTTACGGCGGCTATTTTCTTGCGCGCAGACAGTCTGCCTTAGGTATAACCGAAGGAACAGGCACATTCCGCATTTCAATTCTGAAATATTGAGACAGATCGGTAGTAAAATAAAAAAAATAATTTTTTTATGGCAATAAAATGCAAATTAATAGCCAAAGGACAGCCCGGTGTAAAGGGCGGTGGTAAAAAAATTGCTATGCTGCTGCCAACGTTTTCTGGGCACTTTACACGAGTAAAGTAACACGCCGCATGTCTGTTTTCAGTTGGGCTCAGAAACTTTTTGCGAAGCAAAAAATGATGTTTTCGTTACGATATAAAGAAATCAATATCATGAAAAAAAGTATTACTCACAGCAGCACTGACAGTTGTTATCTGCTTTGCTTCCTTTGCCCAAAACTACATTAGCGGCATTGTGAGCCTGCATGGCAACAACACGGCAAGCGGCACTACCACGGTAGCAAACGGCGCTTTTTTTTACCTGAATAACAACAAACTGTATGAGCAGGGTGGTTTTATTAACGAGGGCGACTCTACAGCCATCAGCGCCGATAGCGGTATGCTGGTACTGAACGGCTTTGCAGCACAGAGCATTACAGGCAGGTTTAAACTGGGCGCATTGCAGCTAAGTAATGCAGCGGGCGCTGCCATTACTAACGCTGTTTCTCCGTCCATGGTTACCATACTTGATTCGGTGAGTTTTAGCAATGTCAGCAATGCGGCGTTAAATGCGGGCGACGGTCTGCTCACCCTTCGTTCAAACCTGCTGAAAACTGCCCGCATTGCCGATCTGTCGAACAACAACGTTAACAGCGGCAATGCTGTAACGGGAAATGTAATTGTTGAGCGTTACTTAAGAAGCCGGCGTGCCTGGCATTTGCTTGGCCCGCCCACTACAGCCGACAGTATAAACGACCAAACCATACAAGCTGCCTGGCAGGAAGGCGCGCGGGCGCCGCGCGGGCAGGTTGTTGACCCCAACCCCGGCTACGGCACCGTCATCACCCGCCCTGACGGCAACCTGCCTGAGGTTACTGGTTACGACGATGGCATAGCTGGCACGCGTGTCTATTCTTTGCATACTTATCTAAGCAATGGCGGATATACGCAGCCCGTTAATACCGATCTCACCCATTTTAGCGCACATGCTGCTTATATCCTTTTTGTAAGAGGCGACCGTTCGGTAGCCCCTTCGCCTCAAACCGATTCTATACATACACCCTCTACCATTACCACGCTACGCAGCAAAGGTGCCTTGCACAATGGCGACGTAATAAATACATTTACCAATACAGCCGGCAGCTTTGCGGGCGTATCCAATCCTTATGCCAGCACAATTGATTTTAGCCAGCTTAGTTTGAACGGGGTTACCAATGGCTTTTATACCTGGGATCCATCTATTAACATTCTGGGCGGATATGTATATATAGATGGCGACGACAATTATAATGCAACACCGCTTACGCCCGGCGGTATTGGTGTTTATACCAACCCGGCTACCAATTCTCTGATTCAAAGCGGGCAGGGTTTTTTGGTAAAACTGACGGGCAGCACAGGTACGCTCACGTTCCAGGAAAAGGATAAAAACATCACCAGCCGTGCGGATGTATTCCGGCAGGTGCCGCTGCCTTCCCTGAGCATCAACCTTTACACAGCAGATGGCCGCAATAGTTTTTTAGATGGTGCCGCCGCCTTGTTCGATGCGTCGTTTAGCAAAAGCGTTTTGCCCGGCGAAGACATTACCAAGCCCGTGAACACGAATGTGAATTTTGCTTTTTATACAGGCGGCATCAACCTGATGAAAGAGAAATGGACAATGCCCGTAGCAGGCGATACATTACCGCTGCGGTTGTGGAATATTGCAACCGGCAGCTACAGCTTTGCTTTTAACACTAATGATTTAACGGGTTCGCCACGGGGTTACCTGCTTGATAAGTATTTGCATACTTCTTTTGACCTGCAGGGAAGCCAGCCGAACCGTTATGATTTTGAAATTAAAAACGACTCCGCTTCGAAAGCAATAGACCGGTTTGCAGTCGTGTTTGGTTCATCGGTATTGCCGGTTACGCTTTCGCAAATAAAAGCCAGTTGGTTGAATGCAGAGGTGGATGTGCAATGGGAGGTACAGAATGAAAGTGACATAGCTTATTACGAGGTAGAAAGATCGGCGAATGGCAATGTGTTTAGCAAGATTGGAACCACGGCGGCACACAACAGTAACTCCCTGCACGACACGTATCATTTTACCGATACCAAGCTACTGGATGCTGATAATTATTACCGCGTAAAAAGCATTGACAGGAATGGCAGCTCCCGCTATACGGGCATTGCAAAGCTTACAGCGCCGGTTGGTATGATGAGCATAACTTTAGCTCAGAACCCGGTTGCCAATCGTTTGGTGAAACTCTTGTTTAGTCACACACATGCGGGCAAATATAGTTGCACTTTATACACGAATGATGGCAAGAAAATAACCAGCAAAGATGTGGTTCATCCGGGTGGCACTGCCACATACACATTGCCTGCCGGCGGCGCAGCGCAAGGACTTTATCATGTGGTGATAAGGAATGCAGAAAACAGCAACAAAACAGACCTGCCGGTTGCTATTGAGTGACATAAAATAAGATATTCCTGGCAAGTTTGCTAAATAAATCTTGTAGCAACTCTTATGAAAATAAAAAGAGACTGTATTGTAACCAAGAACAGCCTCTTTTTATTTGGGTGCCTGAAGGATGAGACTAAAACAGATTCTTTTGGTGTTGTTATGAAAAGAGCCGTACTGATTGAATCGGTACGGCTCTTTGTGTTTTTGTATGACAAATAAGTTATCGCTGAATGATTAATTTCTGCGTGCTGACTTCGCTATTGCCATTTATGATTTTCACATGGTAAACACCATTGGCAAGTGATGAAACATTCATCGGTATGGCGCTGCTGGCATTCGCCTGCACCGTTTGATGAATACAAATTCTGCCGCTGGCATCAGCAATATTGATTTGCATTTTACCCGCTAAAATGTTGCTGGTAAATCTCAGATAAGCTACACCATTACGCACCGGGTTTGGATACAACACCACTTTCGTATCGCCGGTTGAAGCATCTATTCTTACCACAGCAGAATAAGAAGTGCTGCCATCTTTATCAATGGTTTTTAGTTTGTAATACACATAACCGGTCGCACGAACAGCGGCTGCATCTTTATCAGCAAATGCATAATTGTGTTGTGTTTCATTAGCAGCGGCAACCGTGCCAATCGCTGTAAAATCAACACCATTAAAAGACCGCTGAATGGTGAAACCACTCAGGTTCTTTTCGTTGGCTGTATTCCAGTTTAGCAAAATAGCGTCGTTGCTTCTACTACCATTGAATGATAGCAATTGCAGTGGCAATACGGCGCTTGCGTTCTGGTCAATGAACACATGGTATTCGCCGGGCTGAAGCGTGTACTGCTGCGTGTTATTCGTTACGGTAAAAGAATTACCGGCTAAGTAATCGTACCAGATGCCGGTATGCGAGAAGGTAATGCTGCCGGTTGTCGTAACGACATCAAAATTGCCAATTACCGCAATATCGAGCGGAGCGGAGTTTATTTTTTCCCACTTAAAGGCGCTACCTAAGCTATAGCTAATGCTGTCTTTCGGTGCAGTAAAGGCCGGCAGGTAAGCAGCATAATTGCGCAGCGCGAATAAACGGCTGTAAACATTGCGTAAAGCTGCTCGGTTCGGATCGGTCAGATAATCCCAGCGAATGGGTTTCGGATCAGTTCTGCAATTGTCATTTACTGTAACGCCATCCGAACAAGTGTTGATAGAATAATCATATCCCAACTCTCCAAATTGCCATACCATTTTAGGTGCAGGCTGCATCGCCCAGAAGGCAGCTGCCATTGCATCGCGCTGCAGTCCGGTCGGAATATTCTTAACACTATAAGAGCCACTGCTATTACCATATTGCTCGTTTTTATACATCAGTCTTTCTTCATCGTGGCTTTCAATGTAGGTCACTAAATTCGGGTTTGTCCAGCTGCGGGCGCTGTAGATACCATAACTAAAGTCTGAACCATTGTTATCTAAATAACCCATGGTGGCTTGGTTGTAATTGTAGTTTTCGTTTCCCCACAACATCATACCGTAGTTGCTTAATTCGGTTTCTTCGCTGTTTTCGGCAAAATGTTCCAGTATGCAATAAGAACCGGGAACGGTTTGCTGCATGGTATCATAAATGCGCTTCCAGGTAGTAATGCGGCTCAAGTCGTAAAGCCTGAATTGTGAATCATCGGTAGTTACGGTTTGCGTAAATCCTTTCGATAAATCCCAGCGGAAACCGTCTATTTTATAGTTTGTCAGCCAATGTTCTACCACGCGTTGCACTAATTCTTGTGTAGCCGGGCTCTCATGGTTAAAATCATAACCTACGCTGAATGGATGCGTGGCTACTACATTGTGCCATGGGTTGTTGGCAGCCGGGCGATTATTAATGGGATCCCAATACAACTGCACGGTGGGCGATGAGCCAAAGGCGTGGTTCATCACCATATCCATGATGACAGCAATGCCTTGTTTGTGGCACTCATCAATAAACTGCTTAACGGCTACATCGGTGCCGTAATATTTATCCGGCGCAAAAAAGAAATCGGGATTATAACCCCAGCTAATGTTGCCTTCAAACTCATTGAACGGCATTATTTCAATGGCATTCACGCCGGTGTTCTTTAGATAAGCAATTGAATCTTTCAGCGTTTGCCAGTTGTGCGCGGCAACGAAATCGCGGATCAGCAATTCATAAATAATAAGATTGCGCTTGTCAGGTCTTGTATAGTTCGTTGTTTGCCAGGTGTAGGCCGGCTTAGCTGTTTGCAGCACGCTCACAATGCCGCTTTGCCCGGCAGGATACGCTTTCAGGTTGGGATAAGTTTGGGCATCAATATAGGGATCATTGTCTTTGTCCAATATCTTTTCGGCAAACATATCCGCTACTTTCAGCGTATCGTCTACTATATATTGATAAGCATATTCCTGACCAGCGGTTAAACCCGTCAGCGTAAGCCAGTAACGAGTTCCATCGGGTGTGCGGTACATTTCATAGCCGGAAGAGCGCGTCCAGTTGTTGAACTCGCCGATTACGGCGGCACGTGTTTTAAACGGCGCATACAACACCAGCGTTACCGATGTGCCATCGTTGCTATAGTTAATGCCATCTCGAACGCCTGCGGGTAACGCCTGCGTAACAACAGGGCTGTTTACATAAAAAGAAAGCGTATCGGCTTTTGTAACGCTGCCAGATGTAGCGGTTGCAATGATCTGGTTGTTACCGTTGGCGGCTGTTACGTTTGCGGTAACAGAAGTTGTGCTGGCGGCAGATGTTATCACCACTCCGTTAAAAGTAAGTTGCAGCGTAGCCGCAGTGCTGGAAACGGCAGTGGTTGTTATAATCGTTCCGGCGGTATAGTTAGTGACTTCGGGGATAGGTACAAACGTTGGCTGGCGGAAAGGAGAGGTAATGCGGGTTTGCAAACCCGCATCGTACACTGGCACATACATGTCGCTGCCATCGGCATTGCGAAGGGCTTTGCTGCCATCGCCGCTGCGGAAGAGAATGCCGATTTTCAAAATAGTTTCTGAAGCGCTGGTAACGCCAAAATAACTGCGCAAATTGGGCGTAATGGTAAACGACCATTTGTTGTTGCCAAGCGACACGGCTTTATACACGGGATTGGTAGTAGCCCATACCGACGATACATGACTCCACTGCCCGTTGCTGGTGGTAGTAACTACCCCAATGTGCACATACACATCGTCGGGATTGTAATTGAGAAGGCCCTGGTTGCCTTTAGTAGCATCTGCAGTAATAACATTGTTGGTGGTTTGCTCGGTGATAAAGCTGGGCGACCAGGAGAGCAACTGGCTGTGTGCCATAGAAAAGAGGAACACACAGAGGAGTGTACATAAAAATTTCATAAGCTACAATCGTGTTTAAATGAATGTGTATTGAGTACACAAAGATTGGTGTCTTTTGCGAAAGAAAAGAATATTTTTTGGAAGCTTTCGATAGAGTAGAAGAGGGGGATAGACAAATGAATATTTGCATTATTAACTCCATAGAAGTGCCTTCAAACGGGTAGTTAAATTCATAAGTTGTTTACAGTTTTACGAGCAGATAAAAGCACTATTACGTATGATTTTGTCATCACTAGAAAGTCACTGACAAACTTATTTGAGTCCTTTTGTTTACCGACGAAAAACGAGGTGTCTTGTTTGCATTCTTTGGGAGAAGCGTGCTTGATTGTGAACTTTCCTTATTATCTGAAGTTAAATCACGACACAATTTGAGCAATTCCCGCAGTGCTTCATTATAACATGAACTAACATGTCTTTTTGTTTATGGTTTTTATTGCACCCTTAATAATATTTATGTAAGTATTTTTTTGCAGGCACTTTTGGAACGAGGCGCCTGTTGCGTCGTTCACTATTGGTGGTATAGCTTTGCAGATGATTTCTTATATCAACTTGTCTGGTGTGATGGGCAACTGCCTGATGCGCTTGCCGGTGGCATTGAAGATAGCATTTGCTACCGCAGGCGCTACGCCAATGATGGCGATTTCGCCGATGCCTTTTGAGCCAACGGGATCTACGAGCATGTCGGGTTTGTCAATGAAATAAATCTCTACTTCCGGCACGTCGGCGTGGGATGCGACATGGTAGCTGGAGAAATCTTTATTCATGTAGCGCCCGTAGCGATGATCCATGGCAGGGTCTTCCTGCAAGGCCATGCCGATGCCGCCGGTAACGCCGCCAATCATCTGGTTGCCACCCGTCTTTTTATTGATGATGGTTCCCGCATCAACGGACGATGCCATTTTACGTACTTTAACCTGTCCCGTTACGCGGTGCACCGCCACCTCAGCAAAATGTGCCGCGAAAGAGTACATGGAGTATTTCTCCCGTTCAGGTCCCGGCTTTGCCGATTCGATGACATCAATGTCTTTTGCGTTTGCATCTTTGAGAATGTCTTCGTAAGAATAAGAAACTGATTTGTCGGTGGTAAATATTTTACCTCCATCAAACACCACCTCTTCGGCCTTTTTACCTTCAAACTCCTTTTTCTTTTTTCCTGCCATCTCCAGCAACTTTGCTTTGATGCTATTGCAGGCAGCAACCACCGCAGGCCCCACACTATTGACAGTAGAAGAACCGCCCTGGTTGCCCATTTCGGGGAAATCGGAATTACCCCACTGAAAAGTAACTTTATCTACCGAAAGGGCCAATTTATCCATGGCTATCTGCGTCATGGCTGTGCCGGTTCCCGGCCCGATGTCGGTAACGGCGCATTGCATCAGCACCGAGCCATCGCTGTAGAGCTTGCCACGCACTTTTGCCGATTGCTGGTTGGCGCCAAAAATGCCCGTTGCCACACCATACCCAATCTGCCAGTCGCCATCGAGGTGAGTTCCGGGTTGTTGTTTGCGGTTTTTCCAACCAATGGCTTCTGCGCCGGTAGACCAGCATTCTTTTACATAATTGGTGCTCCAAGGCTTGTCGTTATCGGGATCTTTTTCCGGCAGATTCTTTAACCTGAATTCGATGGGGTCCATATTCAGCGTATGCGCCATCTCGTCCATCGCACACTCGAGCGCCCAGGCGCCGGTCGCTTCGCCCGGACCACGCATAGGTGCAGGCGTGCTTACGTTGAGCGGCAGAATGCGGTATTGCGTGCTTACATTAGGGAAGCTGTATAGAGTGCGGGTTTGCTGCAGGGTGCCTTCGGTGAATTGCTCGTAGGAAGAGGTTTGCCCCATTGCCCCGTGCGTGATGCCGATGAGCTTGCCATCGGAAGTAGCGCCCATATTTATCTTTTGCCAGGTGTGCGGGCGATAGCCCACCATCCCGATTGTCTGCTCGCGGGTTAATACGAGTTTCACCGGCTTCTTCACCATTTTGGCGGCGATGATGGCAGCCGTTTCGTGCGGCCAATTGCGCAAGCCACTGCCGAAGGCACCGCCGACGAAGGTAGAAATGACGCGGATATTCTCCGGCGGCAGCTTCCATTCCTTTGCAAAGTTTTGCTGCGTTACCTGTGTGCCTTGTACTTTGTCGTACAACACAAGCCTATCTTCCGTTTCCCAGACGGCAGTGATGCAATGCAGCTCCATGGGTGTGTGAAAGTCGGAAGGCTGTATGTATTCGGCTTCTATTTTTACCGGTGCAGTGGTGGTAGCATCTGCCGCGCCGCGGCTGTAATCGGCGGTGGCGGCTTTAGGGTTCTTTTTTGCCTGCTCGGGTATGATGCCTTTGTCCCTGTTCTTTTCGAAATCGGTGTTTGCAGGCTGAACATCTTTGTAGGTGACCTTTACCAGAGATGCTGCGTAGCGTGCCCGCTCGAAGGTAGTAGCTACTACCATGGCGATGGGCTGGTTGTTGAAGTAAACTTTTTCATCGTAAAACACACGCAGCGGACGACCCACCGGTTGCGGCTGCCCCGGCTCGCCGCTTTGCCCCTGGTAGCCCGGCACTTTGATAGAATTCTGGTGGGTAACCACCTTTAGCACGCCGGGTGCGCCCGAAGCTGCTTTACTATCTATGGAAGCGATGCTGCCACTGGCAATGGTGCTGCCGACCAGCACGGCATACACGGCATCCGCTATTTTATACTCGGTAGAGTAGGTAGCGGCACCGGTAACTTTTAATTTGCCATCTACGCGGTTCATCGGCTCGCCGATGACTTTAGCTGTTTTCGTACCCATAGTATCTTGTTATGCGTTTGTATATCTGATTGCTGAAAATTAATTCGGCTTCTTATTTTCTTTTTTACGTGAGACTTTTGCTGCATTGAACTGGAACGCCCGGTATGTTTCTTAGAACCATTTTCTTTATTTCCCGGTTTCCAATCCTTCTTGTCTTCATTATGAGTTAAAACAATTTTTAAAAGTTCAGCTTCCATTCTTCCACTGTTTCCTTCTTTTTTCCGTCCCTAACGGATTTTGCAGCGAAGTCAATCTCTTTTGCAGGCTCGTTAAACCTTTTTGCAAGGACGTTAAAGTAATTTGCAGACGCGTTAACTGTCTTTGCATGCAGGTCAACTGTCTTTGCAGCCACGTCAAATAGCTTTGCATGCAGGTCAATATTCATTTGAAGACATACAACTGCATTTACTCATCCATCAACGCGGCTATTTCTGCCTTTCAACCCAATTTCCGCGAAGCTATTTTTTCTGTTATCCCCAGGCAGCTGTTGTGCCCTGTTTTTGTTTCCGCTCCTCTTTACCTGCCCGAGACCGGAGAATGATGCTTAGCTAACCTGCCTTTACCTAACTCCCTGTATCTTTCCCCTGCAATTTCCGCACTATAACAGCTTATCCGGTGTTATGGGCAAATCTCTCACGCGGATACCTGTGGCGTGATAAACGGCATTTGCCACAGCAGCCGCGAAGCCAACGATGGGGATTTCGCCCAAACCCTTGGCGCCGATGGGCGTGATAACGTCGTCGGATTTATCTATAAAAATCACTTCAATTTCCGGAATGTCGGCGTGAACGGGGACATGATAGTCGGCCAAATCTTTCACCATCCACCTGCCGTAGCGGTCGTCTATAACGCTTTCCTCGCTAAGCGCCTGACCGATGCCCCAGATTACGCCGCTGTACACCTGGCTTCTGCCCGTTTTCTCGTTCATGATTTTGCCTGCATCTATAGCAGACACCACGCGATGCATTCTTATTTGCTTAGTTTGGGCATGAACCCGCACCTCTACAAAAGTGGCATTGTAGGAATAGCCACTGTATTTCTCCGCTTTTTCGCCGGGCTTTGCATCTAATTTTATTTCAAGCTCCGGCAGGTGAACCTCTTTCAGGATTTGCGCGTGCGTGATGGAGAAAGATTCTTTGGCAACCGATATTGTTCCCTCATTGAACTTATAATCGGCAATGCCGGTGTTACTCAGTTTTGGATAGCGTGTTTTTACCGCGTCAATCAGCTTCCCTTTCAGGGCATCGCACACCTCGTACACAGCAGAACCGACCGAAGTGGTGGTCATGGAACCAAACTGACCCACGGCGGGCGGATAGTGGGAATCGCCCAGCTCAAAAGTAATTTTCTCCAACGGAACCCCACTGGCATCTGAAGCGATCTGCGACATGATAGTTGCCGTGCCGGGGCCAACATCTGCCGTGGCGCTTTGCAGGGTGAGGCTACCATCGTCTTTCAAAATGGCTTTGACAGAAGTAGGGCTTCTGCGTGCATGATAGATGCCGGTGCACATGCCTTGCCCAATGAGCCAGTCGCCATCCTGCATTGTGCCGGGCTTCCTGTTTCGCCGCTCCCAGCCAAACTGCGCAGCGCCGCGTTCGTAACACTCATTTAAAAACTTGCTGCTCCAGGGCAGTTTTTTATCGGGATCTTCGGTAGCATAATTTTTCCGGCGGAACTCGAGCGGGTCCATGTTCAGTGCGTAAGCCATCTCATCTACCGCAGACTCGAAGGCAAACATGCCGCTGGATTCGCCGGGTCCGCGCGTCCATGCCGGTGTGCTTACATCGAGCGGAACCACTTTATAGGTGGTGCTGAGATTTTCGCAGGCGTAAACGACTTTGGTGGCATCCGTCATGCGCTCTACAAACTGCTCGTAGGAAGAAGTATTGCCGAATCCATCGTGTTTGATTGCCGTAAGTCTTCCGTCTTTATCTGCCCCGATGCTTACTTTTTGGATGGACATGGGTCGGTAGCCGACGTTATTAAACAACTGGTCGCGGGTAAAGACCACTTTTACCGGTCGCCCGGTTTGTTTTGCGCCGATGGTAGCCGCTATTTCCTGCGGCCATACGCGGGAGGCACCGCCAAAAGCGCCGCCAACAAATTTGGAAATGATATGTACATTCTCCTTTGGCAGCTTCCAGGCTTTCATAATGTCTTGCTGCGCAAGCGGAGACGATTGGGTTTTGTTGTACACGGTGAGCTTATCGTCGCCTTCCCATACCGCGAGGGCAGCGTGTGGCTCCATGGGATTGTGAACCTGGAGGGCAGTGCCGTATTCATGCTCTTCTTTAACCTCTGATGTATTGAATGCGTTGCTGTTGCCACGCACATGCACCGGTTCTTCTGCTTTTTTGGGTACCTCGGCAGTGGAAAGCGCCGCTTTCAGATTGGTCTGATGCTTTTCCTTTTCGTATTGTGCTTTAATAAGGGAAGCTGCGTAAGTAGCCTGCTCGAACGTGGCTGCAACTGCCATAGCAATGGGCTGCCCGTTGTAGTGAACCCTGTCATCATAAAACACGCGGAAGGCCTGACCTTCGACACGCGGGTCGCTTGTTTTGGCACCGGCGCCCCCGAAGCCGGGCGGCTTGACGGCATTGAGATGCGTGATGACGGCAATGACGCCGGGAGCCGTTTCGGCGGCTTTTGTATCTATATTTTTAATTATTCCTTTTGCAATGGTGCTGGTAGCGATGACGCCATAGGCTACGTTGGGGATTTCGTATTCGTAGGCATATTTCGCCCTGCCGGTAACTTTCAGCTTTCCGTCTACCCGGTTTACCGGCTCGCCAATATGTTCTTTTGGATTGGTCATGTGCTGCTACGCTTTCTTTATGCCTGATGCTACGCTCAATGCCTGGAAGATGGTGTTGGGACTCATTTTCAATTTGAACGCATTGTACTCGTACGCTTTTGCGCCTTTCATGGCCATGTCTGCCGCGGCTTTAAAATTTTCTTCGGAAGCCGTTTTGCCTCTCAGATATTCTTCCGCCTCTGTTAATCGCCAGGGCTTGTGTGCCACGCCGCCCATGGCTAACCGCGCGCTGCGGATGGTAGTTCCATTCATATCGAGCGCTGCCGCCACTGACACTAATGCAAATGCATAAGAGTTGCGGTCGCGCACTTTGAGGTAATAAGAATGCCCGCTGAAGGGATTGTCGGGGATGGTGATGGCGATGATTAATTCATTCGGCGCCAGATTCGTGTCCTTCTCCGGCGTATCGCCGGGCAAACGATGAAAGTCTGCCATAGGAATGGAACGTTCGCCTTTCGGTCCGCTCACTATTACTGCGGCATCGAGCGCGCGCAGGGCTACTGCCATATCGCTCGGGTGAACAGCAATGCATTTATCGCTGGTGCCGAAGATAGCGTGCATGCGGTTGTAGCCTTCGAGGGCATCGCAACCACTGCCCGGCTCTCGCTTATTGCAGCGCATGGCAGTATCGTAGAAGTACTGGCAGCGGGTGCGTTGCAAAAGGTTGCCGCCCGTTGTTGCCATGTTGCGGATTTGCGCGGAGGCGCCGGCATGGATAGCCATTGACAGCAAGGGGTGATTCTGCAGGATGGTTTTGTCTTCGGCAACGGTAGTGTTTTTTACCAAAGCGCCAATGCGTGTCTGACTGCCTTGCCGGGTGATGGTTTTTAAAGACAACCTTGTGATGTCGACAAGCTTATCGGGCATTACAATATTGTGCTTCATCAGGTCGAGCAGGTTGGTGCCGCCGCCGAGAAACTTTGCATTGGTGTTGGCGGAAACGGCGGCTACTGCTGCTTTTGACTCGGCGGGGCGAACGTATTGAAACAATTTCATGTGCTGCGTGTTGTTGCGTGATGATGAGAGGTTTAAAAATGAAGACATGAAGGATACAAAAGCCAGCGAAGTGTTCGGATTTGTGTATAGGGTTTTATCCCTTTACTCCACCGGTTTACACTTTTACGCCGCTTTGTTGCACTTCTTCTATTGCGGCAACGATGTTGGGATAAGCACCACAACGGCAAATATTCCCACTCATGAATTCGCGGATGTCGTCGCGATTGGTCGCATGTCCTTCGCGGATGCAGGCAACGGCACTCATGATTTGCCCCGGTGTGCAGTAGCCGCACTGGAAGCCATCGTGTTTGATGAAAGCGGTTTGCACCGGGTGCAATTCTTCACCGCTTGCAAGACCTTCAATGGTAGTCACTTTTGCACCATCGGTGGTAGCGGCGAGTGTGAGACACGAGAGAACGCGTTCGCCATCAATATGCACCGTGCAGGCGCCGCACTGCCCGTAATCGCAGCCTTTCTTAGTGCCGGTCATGTGCAGGTTTTCGCGCAGCAGATCGAGCAGCGAGGTACGCGGGTCAATGCTCAGCGAATGCTTTTCGCCGTTGATGTTTACGCTGAGCGGAACGTTTTCTAAAGCGGTGGCAATCTTTTCATCAAACCCATTGTTCGCCGCATTGATGGCGGCTGCAGGCGTGAGTGTGACGGCTGCGATAACGCCGGATTTTTTAAGAAAACTTCGCCGCGATTCGTTGGGAACTTTTGAGTCTTCGTTCATAATACGATACCCGTTTGTGTAATGAGAAATGGTGTTTATCCGGATGGAATAATGAGTGCGATTAAGCGATGGCTAATATTAAAATGTTAACAAGAACTATGCTTGTTTGTGAAGCGGGGACACGGCTGCTGTGTATTCTTCTGTGGTATTTGCTTTTTTAAAGGCGAATGCATTGGGTGCAGGACGCGAGGTGACATTTGAGTTAATGAATGTTCTGCATGAACCGTTATAATCACGCGCTAAAACTATAAAAAAGAGAAGATCCTTACCCTTTCAATTTCAACAACTGATCTGCATTCCCGTGCGTTATCTTTTCCTTCTCTTCTGCCGGCAAATTCATCTCATTCAGAAACTTTTGACCGGCAGCATTCGGACTATAAGGATAATCAACTGAAAATAATATCCTGTCGGCACTGAAAGTATCTAATGCAAGCTGAAACGGAGGTTGCGTAAACAAACCGCTAGTGGTAATCCATACATTGCTTTTGAGCACTTCGCTTACAGCGCGCTTCAGGCCTGCGTCTTTATAGATGTTGTCTATTCGGTCCATCATCATTGGCAGCATTTCGCCCATGTGGCCAATAATCATTTTCAAATTCGGATATTTATCCCATGTACCTGCCAATATCATCCGCAGAATATGTATCGCCGTCTCCGAATGCCAGCCCCAGCCTGCAATAGAAAGCGTGAAGCCCAGCGAGCCGGGGAGATTATTATAATACACATCATTCACGGCTTTGATAGGAAGATTGGGATGCAAATAAATGGGTACATCCAGTGCTTCGGCTTTTGCCAGGACGGGAGCAAATTGAGCATCGTCGAGAAACTTATCATTCGTAGTTCCGTTGATCATCGTGCCGCAAAAGCTGAGTTCTTTTACCGCACGCTCCAGTACTACCGCCGCTGCTTCCGGCGCTTTCATAGGAAGCACGGCAAACGCCGCAAAGCGGTCAGGATGCGCATCCACTCGCTTTTTTATCTCATCGTTATAATCTTTTGCAAACAGAACAGCTTCCGATGGTTCTAAAATATCTCCGCCGGGTGCGGTAACAGATAATACCTGCATTGTGATGCCAGTTTTATTCATGTCAGCAATGCGTTCTTCTCCTACTTCTTCTAATTGGCGCTGCACGCGGTTCATAGGTGAGGCATCACTATCGGGGTTTGCCCAGCCGCGCGCTATGCGGGCTTCTTTGCTGATGCGGTCGTCGAACTGTGGGAAGCTGATGTGTTCTTCTAATGTTACGACTCTCATAGATGATTTCTTTTTAATTATCTGTCTGCAAAATAGAAGCCTTCTCTTTTCATAATAAAGTATTAGTGCAACACACTTAAGGCAGAGATACAGCGCTCATTGCTGAGGAGGCAAAGGAATTAGATTAAAATTTGAATTATGATCGCTTTTTAATTAAAGGCCGGTAGAAGTATGCTGACCGCTCGACACCTCAAGTCTTAATAGATGACAATTTTATTTTTCTGTCCTGTTTGTTCTGTTTTAATGTTTGTAACAAGATATTTGGTGGCGATCAATTCGCCACAATAGATATTCCGTGCTATTCATTTTAAAAAGTGATAAGGACAGCAAATTTTTTGCATTGAGAAAGCGAAAAATGCCGGAGGAGCGAGAGTTTTTGACAAGTGGAAAATAAATAAAGGCTTGCAAACCATTGATTTACAAGCCTTTTAATGTGCCCAGGACTGGATTCGAACCAGCACATCCTTACGAACGCTGCGACCTGAACACAGTGCGTCTACCAATTTCGCCACCTGGGCAGGTTATTGTGTCAGGGCTGCAAATATAGGGCAAGAGGCAAGAAACCCAAATCCTTTTTCAAACATTTCGGCTATCTTTTTCTTAGTGCTTTTATACCTTCTACAACAAAACACATCATACCTCTCACCGTTAATAAATACATTACAATACCATCAAACTACATCCCCGCAAATCGCTGTTGTCTCTTCGTCCTAACACCTCAAAGTTTCCGTCATCGTGTATAATGCTTACATCATCTGTAGCGATAAATGCACAACTGTCGCGGTTTGCTAAATCAATGATGTTCAATACACCTTTACCAGTTGAACTTATCAGTAGCGGGTCATCTTCATCGCGCACCATCATTTTCATCCACGGCGGACATTGATAAATGCCGTTGCCCTTTGAATATGCTTGGCTCAGCAGCTCCGTCATGCCATATTCTGAATGGATGGTTTTAACACCAAAAGCCTCTCTTAAAAGGTAGTGTACTTCTTCCCTTGTCATTTCTTCTTTTCTTCCCTTCATTCCTCCTGTTTCCATAATGGTGGTATGGCGCAAATGCATAGGGCAGGCAGCCGCAAAGTCGAGCAAGGCATAGGTAACGCCAATGAGCACGGTGCGCTGCCCTTGCTGCTCTAACTGCTGTAACGTTGTTTGTAATTTATCAAAATCAGTAAGATAGAAACCACTATGTCGATGCTCTGACCGGCGGATAAGTTCATCTACCATATACACTAATGAAGAGCCTTCGCGCTCTAAATAGGAGGGAAGCAAACCAATGATGCACAACTCTTCCGGCGCCTCATAAAAAAGTCTGAATGCAGCCAAAAAACTCTGCCTGTAAAAAGCTACTTCCTTCACATAATGCCGGCTGTTAACTGTTTGTGTAGTGCCACTGCTGGTGAAAATAATCTCCGGCGTAAATGTTCCGGTACTAACGGTATCGGTTTTAAAAAAAGAGATGGGCAGGAACGGGATGTCCGTGAGTCGGACAACGCTGTCAGGCTGAACACGCAAAGCATCGCACCAACGGCGATATACTGCATTGTGTTGATATTGATAACGGAACAGACGTATCGCGTGCTCATCGTTCCAATGCAGTTCTTCAAAAATATTGCTAACAAAAATATCCATCACAATAAAGCTGTACCTTGTTTTGTTTACATTTGATATATAATCGACACAAAGAGATTGATGAAAGCAAAAGTATTGATCGTATCGCTAAGCCTCATTATTCTGTCTGCCTGTTCGAAAGACAAGTACGACACAAAACCTACGCTAACCTTTGAAAACATTAGCGGCAGTGAGTTTGCACAGCGTCAAAATGTTATCATCAAGCTGCGCCTTACCGATAAAGAGGGCGATTTTACATCAGATTCAGGATCTACTTCTTATCTCGATCAACCTCTGTATTACAGGAGGGTCTCTCTTGTTTGCACAGACCCTGATGATACGATACCGCAGATGTATGATATTCCCCGCTTTACGTCCCGTAAATATCTTGATGCGCATATTGATGTTAATTTTACATACGCCTCTCAAGATGGCCCGTATGCTTCTATAGACCGCTCGCTATGTGCAACACAAAGGGATGATTCTCTCTATTTCCAATTCTGGGTAAAAGATGCCGCCGGCAATGTAAGCGATACTGTAAAGACGCCCACCTTTAGGCTTCTAAAGGAATAAGCAGTGCTGAAAAAGCTTGCCAATGTTGCACTGTTTGGAAATTACTACCTTGCACTGTGTATTGTGGCGCTCGCTGTAGAAACGGGTTGCAAGAATAATTTTAGTATAGCAAACCCTGTTTTTTACATTGCCCTTTTCCTCTCGGTAGTGGTTTATTATACCTACGCTTATATAGGGGAAGGGACAGTTGCTATGGCTTCTAATGCCCGCTCATTTTGGTACTCCCGTAATCACAGGCTGATCCGGTTCACACAGTTTTTTTATACGATTCTCATTGTCAGTTCCTGTCTTTTTTTAGCTTGGCACTATTCTACTTCTCTTTCTATTTGGCGTGCGGTAGAATGGTTCTTGGTTCTGCTGTTTCCACTTGTTGCATTATTGTATTATGGCGTTATCTTCCCTGCGCAATTGCGATATAAGCTGCGCAATGTTGCCTGGCTGAAACCGTTTGTAATTGGTTTTGTTTGCACAGGCAGTATTGTGGTTTATCCCTTGCTGTTTCACACTTTGGAAGAAGGAACGCGTTTACACCTGTCATACGCCATCGTTCATTATTTCTTTACCAACTGGCTTTTTACATCAGCTATTGCTATTATGTTCGATATTAAAGATTTTGCTTCCGATCATAATATTCAACTAAAGACTTTTGTTGTAAGCAGGGGCTTGCGATACACCCTCTTTTTCATCCTGTTGCCTCTTGCTATATTTAGTTATTTTTCTTTTTTTCTGTTTGCATTAGCCAGGCAGTTTTCTCCCCAGCAAATCGCCATCAATACCATTCCTTTTTTCCTGCTGCTGCTGGCTGCCACCTCGTTGCGCCATCGAAAAGGCATACTTTATTATCTTATCGTGATAGATGGCTTGCTGCTGGTGAAAGCGGTATTTGGCATCGCTGCAATGACCTGGTTCAATTAAAGCCCTCCCTTATTACCTTTGCCCGCTTTTCATTTTTAAAACATTATCATGGCTAAACAAAAAGAAACGATAGTTCCAGAGAAGAAACCGGTACTTACAGAAACTTCGCTCCAATTCTTTCGCAATTATATCAACAATGCATCTCCTGTTGGCTTTGAAAGCAGCGGGCAGCGCCTGTGGCTAGACTACATCAAGCCTTATATTCATACAACGATTACAGACCCCTACGGCACTGCGGTTGGTGTGATTAACCCGGATGCGCCGTTTAAAGTGGTGATTGAAGCGCATGCTGATGAAATCAGCTGGTTTGTAAATTACATCAACGACCAAGGCTTCATTTATTTAAAAAGAAACGGTGGTGTAGATCACCAGATTGCCCCTTCCATGCGTGTATTTGTATGGGGCAAAAAAGGTCCGGTAAAAGCGGTATTCGGGTGGCCTGCCATTCATACCCGCCTCAGCAACAACGATGCAAAGGAACCCACGCCCAAAGTAGAAAATCTTTGCCTTGATTGTGGTGCGCGCAACAAAAAAGAAGTGGAAGAACTGGGCATTCATGTTGGCGCTGTAGTTACTTACCAGGATGGTTTCGATGAGCTGGCGAACAATTATTTCGTGGGTCGTGCCATGGATAACCGCGTAGGCGGTTTTATGATTGCCGAGGTAGCGCGTTTGCTAAAGGAAAACAATGTTACACTGCCGTTTGGTTTATATATCGTAAATGCCGTTCAGGAAGAGATTGGCCTGCGTGGTGCAGAGATGATTGCCCGCCGCATCAAACCCAATGTGGCAATCGTAACTGACGTAACTCACGACACCCAAACGCCGATGATTAATAAAATACTGGAAGGTGATATTGCCTGTGGCAAAGGTCCTTCGCTGGCATATGGACCTGCCGTGCATAACAAGCTGCTGGACCTCGTGCTGGATGTTGCCGAAAAAAGCAGCATCGCTGTGCAAAACCGCACGGTAAGCCGCAGCACGGGCACAGATACTGATAGCTTTGCGTATGCCAACGATGGCTGCCCGAGCGTGCTTATCTCTATTCCTTTGCGATACATGCACACTACCGTTGAGATGCTGCACAAAGATGATATTGAAAACACCATCCGCCTGATTTATGATACTTTGCTGACACTGAAACCGGAAACGGATTTGAGTTATTTCTAGTAGTTAAAACAAATATTGTAGTATCTATGTACCGCGCCCTGGGCGCGGTATTTTTAGGTATGTATGTAAAGAATTTATACAGGCAAAGTAAACTATGGTTTGTAATTGTAACACTCTTTGCTGCAGGGCAGTTGTTCATCAATTATAAAAACGGGGTTGAGTTCTCGCCTTTTTATCACTACAGTATGTTCTCCCTGCCATTCCATTTTACTTCGGAATACAAGGTAACGGAAGTAATGGTAAACGGTCAATTGCTGAAGCCGGAAAACTTTACGCCGAATGGCTGGGATAACATCGTGATACCGGTAGTTCAGTATCAAAATCAGCAGCGCTGGAATAGTATGCTTTATAGCGAAACCATTAAAAGGTTTGTTCCGGTAAAAGATTCATCGCTCTATGTAAATCGCGTTTCGCAAGCAGCTTTCGATGCCTGGTATCAAAAGCGTGTACTTCATCTGGCAGACATAAAAGATAGTAACGCACAAGTGCAATACCGTATCGCAACGTATCATTCTCACAACGATTCTTTACTTCCCGAATGAAACAAACATTCAGGCAAACCATAATCCGCTATTATTGCCTGCTCTTTTACGGGCTGTTGTTTTTTAAGTGGTATAACCATATGCTGCTTTATCAGCAGCAACCGCTTTTTATTTACGACACATTCGATGTAACGAGCTGGCTGTTTATGCAAACCGGCATTCATCAATGGCTGCTCCGCACAAAGCTGTTCTTGTTGTTTGATGTTGTTTATTACACGGCTCCGCTCGTTCTGCTAATCACTTCTTTTTATAAAAATGAAAAGGCTGTTTCCGCGGCTGCGGTGTATGTGTTGCTGGTGAATTGGATTTACCTGCAGTGCTACTTTTTATATCCCATTTCTTCTTATACCATCTTTATTGCCTGGCTGATATTTCCCCTCATTTTTATTGCTTTTAAAGAAGAAACATTTGCTTTACTGTTTGATGGCGTGCGATACTTTTTCCTTTACTTCTTTTTGTCGGCAGGCATCTGGAAGATCATCAATGGCAGTGTTTTTAACCCAATTCAGCTTAGCGCTATTTTGATGGAGCAACACAAAGAAATACTTACTGCTTCGCCACACTATTGGCTAAGTTATTTCTATCAATTTCTCATCAGGCATACAGCGTTGTCCTATTCCTTATATCTCATCGTTGCGGCGATGGAGTTGTCTTTCCTCCTTGGCTTCTTCACAAAGCGTTGGGATAGGTATTTAATACTTATTTACTTCCTGTTTCTCATTGCCGACTACCTTATAATGCGCATCCCTTATTTCGAAACACTGCCCTTCGTGCTCACACTATACTTACGCCCCGTTAATGTTTCTGCTCGCAATTCATAAAAAATTTCCAAAAAGCTTATTTTTGCCGTTTTAATATAAAGAAATGGTACAATATAGAATAGCAGTATTGGATATGAATGAAGGTCATCCCAACCAAGGCATGAGATGTATCAGGGAAATCCTGAACCAGTGGAGTGAAGCCAACCAATACCGGATAGAAATAAAAGAATTCGATGTAAGGCAGAAGTTAGAATTGCCGGATTTAAGCTACGATATCTACATTTCCAGTGGCGGGCCGGGTTCGCCTTTGGCGAGTGAAGGCACTGAATGGGAAAATAAGTTTTTCGATTGGATACGCGCTGTTGAGCAATTCAACCATGCCGAAAACAAATACCCAAAAAAGCATGTGTTTTTTATCTGCCACAGCTTCCAGTTAGCTTGCCGTTATTTTAAGCTGGCAAAGGTTTGCCCCCGCAATTCTACTTCATTCGGCGTATTTCCGATTCACATGCTGGAGAGTGCTTATGACGAGCCGGTATTTGAAGGGCTGCGCGATCCGTTTTATGCTGTTGACAGCCGCGACTACCAGGTAATTGAGCCAGTGGATGATGTTGTGGCAAAACACAGCGCGGTTCTGTTAGCTATTGAAAAAGAGCGCCCGCATGTGCCTTTAGACAGAGCCGTGATGGCAATCCGTTTTAATGATTACATGATTGGTACACAATTTCATCCGGAAGCTGATCCGGATGGTATGAGTATGTATCTACAGCGGGAAGATAAGCGTGCAACGGTGGTAGAGAACTTTGGTGAAGCCAAATGGCAAAATATGATTGATCAGTTAAATGATCCGGATAAAATTATGTTTACGCACAACCATATTTTGCCTAATTTTTTAAATATAGCAATTGGAGAGATGGAGACGGTTTAAAAGTTGAAATTCTTTCTGTTCAGATATACAAAAAAGGCTGCCGGAATTCCGGCAGCCTTTTTTGTATATCTGAACATCCCCATTTATGTGTTTCTTCTTCGTCCGCCACCATTCTGTTGTTGTGGTGCAGGGCGGTTTAAGCTTTCATTTCGCTGCTGCATCTGCTGCTGGCGTTGCTGCATTTGTTGCTGTCTCTGCATCTCCTGCTGTTGACGCTTTTGCTGCATCTGCTGCTGTTGTCTTTGTGCATCCTGCTCCTGTCTCCTTTGGTTCATTTGCTGCTGCATTTGTTCGCGCCGGTCATTCATTTGCTGTTGACGTTGCTGATTCAATTGTTGCTGGCGCTGATTGTCCTGTGGCTGACCTTGTTGCTCCGGTTGCTGTCTTTGCTGTTGCATCCGGTCGCGGGCATCCTGCATCTGTTGCTGGCGTTGCGGATTGTTTTGAAAAGTATTATTGTGGTCATTATCAGTAATTGGATTGGTCTGGTCGCGACGTTCTACTCTTTGCTCACGTCTTTGCTGAAAACGGTCTATCCGGTTGTTATCAGTTGCAGCATTGTTCGGCTGTTGCTGAATGCCATTTTGCATATTCCGTCTTTCAACCGGCTGCTGCCTGATGTTGTCCTGAGCACCACGGTTTACCTGCGGATTATTCCCGTTGTAAACCCTTCTGTTGCCTGCATTTTGGTTTGCATTTGGCACATATAAATGAACACCGTTTCTGTCGTCGCGGGATACATTTCTGTTGTTCGATACGTAGATATTTTGCTGCTGAATGCGCTGACCCGAATAGCGTTCTACCTCGCTGCGGTTTGGACCTACCACATAGCGGTTGTTGTTATAAACATTTGTGTTGTTGATGATGGTCGTGTTCCTAATGATCGTTACATTTCGTTGTGGCGGAACATAGTAGTGATTGAGACTTCTGTAGCCCATATACCGGTGCGGAAGAAACACCCAGTTATTGTAGGGGATACCAACACCCACATTAATTCCGATGCTTAAACCTGGCGAAAGAGGAGCCCAGCCATAATAGTCACCACCGTTGCGCCAGCTTACCCAGGCAGGTCCCCATGTATAGCCCGGAACCCAAAACCATCCATACGCATTGTCATACGACCAGCGTCCATAGTGAAAAGGTGCCCAGCCCCAGTTGTAATCCGATACCCAGGTCCAGCCAAAACGGGTGTAAGCCCAGTGGCCGCCTGAATAGTATGGGCGAAAACCGGCAACATTACAAACCCATACATTGCCATAACCCGGGTAATCCATCCATCTTCCGTAAGGCGAAAGCTCATCATGAAATGTATTGTAGTCCACATCACCTTCCGGCTGAATCAGGGCTTCATCATTGTTATCATAATTGTTTCCATTGTTGTCGTAGTTATTATCGTTGTAATCATCCTGGGCAACTGCACTTTGTGCACCGAACAGGAAAGCCAGTGCCAGAACCGGCATCAGCCTTTGCAACCATTTTCTTTCCCTTCTCATCTCTTGATTTTAAAATGTTGTGATAAATATTATTGTCCATCTGTATGCCAGAAACTAACAGATGTTAACGTAAATAGGACTATCGCTGTTAAAAGGGGTTTAATGATGAACTGTAAAAGGAGGGGAAGATATGTGGTTTTGAAGTCGAGTGGTGATAGAATGGATTCGAAAGGGCAATAGAAGTGCTTTTTGTTTAGCCGCTAACGTATAGGGCTTAGCGATGGGCTAATATTTTATAATGTTAAAGCCTGCAACCGAAGCCGATTAAAATACCAAAGATGAAGTTAACAATTAAAAGTTGAGTTATATTCTTTTGTTGGAACTGGCTACTGATATTGATTTGTAGCCGATTGATATTCCGTCAACCTGCCTATTGCCAAACCTATTTGCTAGCGGCTGTTTATTGAGACACGTTATATGTAATGAGTCATAAGATGACCACTAACTTAAACTTAGCACAACAATACCACATAGAATTAATGCACTAGCTATAAGCCTGCGTTTTCCATCTTTTTCATCAAACACCCTTGAACCCATAAACACCCCCAACAATATACTTGTCTCTCTTGCCGGAGCTACTACTGTTAGAGGTGCATATTTTAGAGCTTCCAACACCAGTATATAAGCAGCAGGGCTTAAGAAAGCAATCGCAATCATGATCCACTTATGAAATTTTATTTCACGCTTTAATTCAGCTTTTTGTCCTGCCACGAAGGGAAAAAGTAAAACAGCACTAAAAATATTGGTAGCAAGCGTAAGTAATAAAGGAGATAAGCCGTATGATTTCACGGCAACTGTATCATTAAACGTATATAATGCAATGAACAATCCGGTAAGTACTCCATATGTAATACCCGGAATGATTTTGCTATTATTTTCCCTTTTTATACTTAACCCGGTAATCAGTAAAACACCGGCAATAATTAAGAACAACCCAAGTGTTGAACCTAATTTTAAGGGCTCATGTAAAAATAAAATGGCAGCTATTGACGAAAACAGAGGACCTGAACCCCGTGCAAGAGGATAAACAACGGATAGGTCGGCACTTCTATAACCCTTTTGCAATACGATAAAATAACCCAGATGCAGTATTCCACTGATTAGCGAAAACCATAAAAGTGGTTGTGAATAAACAGAACCATCTCCATTTTTTTGAAAAAATAAAAAAGGCAGGTACAAAAGATTACTTGCAACGTATTGCAGCCAGATAAAAGGAGTTTTGCCTTTTGTTTTCTTTGCCAGTAAATTCCATGAAGCGTGAAGAATAGCAGCCGTAAGTACTAAAAAAAGAACGTATAAGCTCATAAAATTCAAAGATAAAGCTGCTTAGGAATTCTATCTTTCAAATCATGCTTTGTTTATACGTTGGTAACGTCAACAGCCGCTAACGGCTCCGGCTTTCTGCTGTGCCGGACTTTCTGTTTTGGTCAGCCCGGAACCGAAGTTGATAAATGATAAGAAGTTGACGATAAGAACTGTTGCTTAATAGCGATAGTCAGCCGGAACAAGAGATGAAAAGAGAGCTGAAGCTGATGCTGCGCGGGGTCAGCCGGCATAGCAGAAAACCTCTTGTTGGTGGCAGTTATTCTTTGTCAAACATTGTCCATAACGGTGTGTTATGAAACAAAAAGTCAGCATTTGTAATATTACTTAAGGCTGTCAAAACATCATCGGCATCGATATAATATTTCAGGCGAAAAATTATAGTCTTGTCATACTTATACTTTAGGGCAATTTCTATTTTATACTTTGGTTGTTTTAATAAGTCAGTTAAGTCATTGAAGAAGATTTTTGTAACCGAGTCATTTTGAATTGTCAAACTTTTTCGATTTTCTTCAATAAGAATTGTTTCATTTTGAATTGTCAGCAAAGCAGGCGTACTAAGGCGTAATGAAATATATACCGGTGTCAATATGATAAGTCCTACCAAACCAATGGCAGAAGATTTTTTAAGCCAGTCAGGAATTGCGAGAATATAATATACTGTCGCCATTTCGCCTGATGAATGCTTTGTCGGCAACATGGCAAAGTAGAGTAGAAAAACAAGTATCGCTAACGCAACAATTGTCCATAAAAGAATATTGCTTAAAAAAGGAACTTTCCTTCTGACTAAAATTTGGAACTCTTTTATTGTGTCCATATGTAAGCAGGTTTAATTGCCACCAACTCAAAAATAGGCGACACTTTTACCCTAACAAATTGTCGCATTTCCTTCCAATTCTTTCACAACCAACAACAATAAAAGTGCGCCATCTTTTAAAACTGTCGCCAATACAACTTTGGTGCTTTTCTACTGTTTCCGCAAAATCCTATCCATCAAAATTTCTATTTTTCCCAATTACTTCCCGTATACTTGCATGTGATGCCGCCTTGTTTCACTGTAATTTTTCCTCGGTATTCTTCATCCACATCAATCTACACACAATTGCTGGCAACGGCAGGAGCAAAGGCGTAACATATTCCAATTTTATTCAACCAGAAAGCGGGCATTCAAAAGCTTGGCGCGCAACCGGTAATCACGGCAAAAAAGAAAATGGGAACTAACAGAAAAAGAAGAAAGGGAAATCAATAACGCGCAAACATTATTATGGATCGTGCAGACCAAAATATTCATCGCGCAAACATTTTTCGAAAACGAAAACATAAGATTCATTGAGAATCAATTCATAACCGCTTTCCCTTTAATAATTATAAATTTCAACGGTGGTAAAAAGAAGTTTACGGTCAATTTTTACATTACCGTCCGCTATCCCACTAAACAGAATAAAAGATCGGAAGTCCATCCGTTTCAACCCACATAAAAGCCCCGCAGTTATTCACCGCAGGGCTTTTGATTATGTAAAAAAGAAACAAATCGAAAGGGCCTACATCAGTCGCAAAGCCTTACTAAAATAAGTTACCGTACCCGGCAATGCCAGCCAGAAAAATTTGCGTGTAAAGCCACCAATATCGCATAGCATGATAATTAGGATAGCCAGCCATACAAAGAACCAGAGCCAGTATTTGGAAGTAGAGGCATTTGTTTCCATAAAGAATTGATTTTGCGCAAAAATATCATGCAAAAGGATAAGCCGAAATTTATTTGTCGAAAAACAGCATTTTCACTGCAATCACAATCAGCGAAACCGCAAAAATCTTTTTCAGCAAAATGTCCGATATGCTTAGCGAAAGCTTGCTTCCCAGCAAGCCACCAATTAAAAAAGCGCCTGCCATAATGCCGATGGCTTTCATATCAATAAAACCTTTCCGGTAATAATTCAACACGGCGAAAATACCGATGGGCAACAAGAGCAAGCCCAATGATGTGCCCTGCGCCTCGTGCTGACCATAACCCAGTAAATAGATCAAAGCCGGCACGATAATGATGCCGCCGCCTATTCCCACCAAACCGCTTAATACACCCGCAATCAGCCCGATGCAAAGAAGGAGAATGATTGTCTGTGCCGTCATACTTTATCCGTAAACGTGTTTTTATACAATTCTATCGCATCCTGAACAATCTGGAGCGCTTTGGCTTTGTCGCCAAAGTCTTCTACCACCACGCTTTTGTTTTCCAACGTTTTGTATTCTTCAAAAAAATGGCGCATTTCATCAAAGAAGTGTTTGGGAAGTTCTTCAATGTTGTTGTAATAGTTAATGGAAGGGTCGTTGGCAGCCACGGCAATAATTTTATCATCCGCTTCGCCGCCATCCATCATCTGCATCACGCCTATCACTTTTGCCTCCACCAGGCACATGGGTGTAATGCTGATGGACGATAGCACCAGTATATCCAAAGGGTCTTTGTCATCGCCATACGTGCGAGGGATGAAACCATAGTTGGCAGGATAGTAAAACGAAGAATAAATGACGCGGTCCAGCTTCAGCAGCCCCGACGGTTTATCTATCTCATACTTGGCGCGCGAGCCTTGCGGAATTTCAATAATGGCATTTACAATTCGGGGAGCGCCATCGCCATAGTTTACGCCGTGCCATGGGTGCAGTACGTTTGTTGTTATCACAGTTGAAAAAGATTTTACAGATGAATGATACCCTTCCTGTTTGTGGGAAGTGCTCAAAGGTAAGGATAGCGGCAGAAAGCAAGATTAGAGATTGCCGCTAAATGTATAAGACAAATCTACCTGCCAGCCATTGCCGGTTTGCACCACTTTCAGTTTGCGGGCAATGTTGTCAAACGAATTTTTATAGCTGATGATGTGCACAGAATCGCTCACGGTGTCTTCTTCCAGAATATTGATGGAGGCTTCGTGGTAATCCTCTTTCTGCTCATTGCTTTTTGTGCGATAACTGCTCACCAGTCCTTCCAGTCGTTTGTCATTTGCCTCATTGCGAAGCATGTAAAACCGGGCTTTGTCCCAGTCGCCCTTCAGGCTGGCATCAATAAATTCCCGTCCGGCATCAAATGCGTTTTCTGCTTTCGGATAAGCGCCGTTACAGCCGACTGCTATTACAACAACACAAAGTGCAGGAAGAAGAAAACACCATTTCATGCAGTGAAAATAAACAGAATGCGCCGATACATCCATAGAAGCGAAGCTTTAATCTTCTTTATAATTGGCTTGAAGACCTGACACTGAAAAGCGGATGCCGCTGGTGTTGCCACCCTGCGGATTATACGATTGCACAAAATCTATCCGCAGCAGTTTTAAAATGTTTTCGATAGAAAAATAATACTCCACATATTGCCTGTCTTTATAAAACAATGCATTACTGCCGGCCACAAAAAACCAGTTCCATTTTTTTAGCAGTGGAATCTGGTTCGTAAGCAAACCATTCAAATGATATTCCGCATGCGCTTCTGTGTAAAAATTGGCTGCATTGCTCAGGTTGTAATACTCTGCTAACTGGAAGCCTTGCAGGTAATCTGTAGCCAGCGCGCTGCGGTTGCCATAATAGTGCTGGTAATCCGGCGCAAACAATTGTGCCTTATTAAAGAAGCCGCCTGCTGTAATGTTATAGGCAAACCGTCCGCCCAAATGCAAATCAATGTTGTCGCTCACATTCAATCTCCATTTATTGTAATTAATGTCGCTGCCCAGTGTGTTGTGCACGCCTTGTATAAACGTAGCCGTTATTGTAGGATAAGAAGACCCCATATTGACAAAACGATCCGGGAAGGAAACGTACCTGGCGCCGGGTTGCCACTTTAATGCTAACGAAGCTACCAATGCCTGGTGCGCCGGGAAATTCCCAGCCGGAAATCCCTCCGGATAGTTAGGACTTAAGGTTCTTCCTTTCGATTTTGTAATGACCCAATCTGTTGTATTTTCCAGCGGGTGACGGTCCTGGTATTCGGCATAAGCGGTTACGGCAAAACCGCCGGGAAGCTCTTTGGTAAACGACGTTCGCCAAAACGGGGCTTCATAGATCTTCATGTAATTACTGGTGTAAAACAATGTGCTGATGGCATTGTTGAAAACCGTTATCGGCTGGTCGTTGTTTACCTGGAAAACCCTTCTACCGCCTGATAAATACAACGAGGTCCGGTACTTTTTACCGTAGGTAAAAATGCCGGTGAGATGAGAATTGAAATGATGATTATTGAAGCCATAACGCACCGTTGGGCTGATAAACAAGGACTGCCGGTCGGTAGTCCATCGCTTTGTGAAGTTGGGCGAAAAAATAATGTTCGCGCCTTCTACCGTATTGTAAGAAACTGTGTAAATAAGCGGATCGAAAAACACATCAGTCTTGCTTTTGGTATTCGTAAAATCCTGTCCGAATACGAGCAGCGGTATTAATTTTGGCTTGTTTCTCGCCTTGTCCACCGAGTCTAAATAAGCCCGGCTGCTGCGAATGGTTTCTAAGCTGTCCCGTCTTTTATAATCCGCTATTTCCACTTCCTGCAATGGCACCGGTCGGGTACTGTCCCAATACGAAACAGGTTTTTTTGTTGCGCTGTCCGGGTAAGTGATAATAACATGGTTAAAGAAATTCTTGGCAAACTGCGGCTGCAGATTGAAGTGACTATACACCTGCACAAAATTGCCATACCCGGCAAAGCCCAACAGGTTGAAGGAAGGATAAATCACCTGTTGTTTCACCAGCCAGTTGCTGTCTACCTGCACATAAATCTGGTCAATCTTCAACAGGTCAAGATATTGCATCTGCTGGTCTTTCTGCACACTTAGTTCCACGCTATAGATGCGCCAGCTTCCTTCAATAATATTGATATAACCGGCAAACACCGGCTCATATTTCCGTTTGGGTATTACACGAATGTGGTTAATAAGCAAACCATTGTCGTAGAAAGTTCCATCCAGCTTGTAATTGTATGCATTCAGTGCGTTGTTAGCAATGGGCGAGATGAAGCCGCGCGGGTTCAGGTTATCGCCGATTTTAATGTTGTTGTGATAGAAGGAAATGATTTGCGGCGAGCCAAGCCCATAGCCATTGCTGTTGCCGCTCACGCGGGTAGAAAGCACTTCTACTTTCTCTTTATTTGGCTCTTCAACCGACCATCTGGCAATGGTTTCAGACAGAAACAAGGTTTGATTTTGCATGGTATCTTGGCTGGGCAACTCTACTTTTTGCCCGAGCATTCTTTTGGGAAAACTTTCCAGTTGCAGTCTGCCCTTTATATATACATCGCATTGCAGTTTTTGGATCTCATGCTCATACTGCGGCCGTTTTTTTATCGCGTTGCGAATGATCTCATATGCCTGGTCTTTACCGCCCGCTTTCACCGTTACATTGTTCAGGTTGTATTGCTGCAGCGGCAGGTTAAAATTGATGGTAACCGTTCCGCTGTTTACCGTCACGTCCAGTTCGGTAGAAATATAGCCCACATGTTGCGCAACCAATGTGTATCTGCCCGGTTGTACGGCAAGCGTGTAATCGCCATCGGCATTTGCCGAAACACCCGTGGTAGTGCCTTTGATAAGAATGGAAGAGAAAGGTAGCGGCTGACCCATTTCGCCCGACACGCGCCCGCTGATGGTTTGGGAAAAGAGTGATAGAGAAAGTAAGATAAACAAAGCAAACGAAAGCCCCTGCCGATACCATTTCATGGCTCAAAAGTCGGGTTTATCTCTGATAGATATTCCGCAGGAAAGAATGTTAATTAAATTGTTTGAAGATGTCTGCCAATTAAAGTCGAGTAGCAGCAATAGATACACACGAACAAGTAACATAATGCGCTATAAGAAGTCTTAAATTAAGCAGCCGGCTGCACCCGTCATTCCGCAATTGCCCTCAACACGAACTAACAATAGCAGCGTCTTGCGAGGGCTTTGTGCGGAATCTGCTCTTGACAGTCCGAACATGTTATTGTATTGGAAATGGCTTTTTATTGTAAGAGAATTCAATCACTATCATCAGATTCCGCACAAAGTCCTCGTAAAAATGATTTTTGATAAACAATGACGAGGGCAATTGCGGAATGACGGTTGCCGCTTTGATTCGACCAATGCCATTAAGGCAAAGCAGTTATATATCCTATCCCAATTATCCCATCTATCCCCGTTCCGGCTTCACCGCATAGCTTCCCGTTAACGCAGCCATGCCTCCAACCAGTCCGCCAATCAAACCCGTGGTTATCAGCAACGCAATGCCTGAACCGCCGAAAGGCAGCAACAGCGCCACTTTATGGGATAAAAGGTGATCATTGCCCGCATCTAATATCATCGCCTGCACCAGCCACAACAAAGCAATACCTACAAAGCCGGCTAAGAAAGATTTGCTTGGCGATTGCTTTAAAATAAGCGCGACCAGAAACGCCGCAATGGCAAAGCTCCACCACCACAGGTAAAGCGGAAACGCAAAGCCGCAAAGTGCTGTAAGCACAACAGCAATAACAAATTTCATTCGTCTCGTTTATAGGTTTTTAAACGTGAGTTTTCCTTTATAATGCCCGCTGGCAAAGTCTTCTTTATGCATGATCTGCAGTTTGTGATAATGACCTGCAATCCAGGTGTCCAGATCATTCTCATAATAAGCGCTGCCGGGGTTGCCGCTTTGCCCGCCAGGATACACACCATAAGCATTAATGCTATCCGTCAGCTCCACCACCATGCGCCAGCTCGGTCCATGTGCTTTCTCTTTCAGGTAAGCATTAATTACATTCAAACCGCCGCCAGCATTCACTTCGGTGCGACTGAACGCAGGCAGTTTCAGCAGGTGATAGAAGCCGCCGGTATTAAACCTGCCCCATTCCATGGTCTTGTTCTTTTGGGCTTTCCTCCATACAGGTTCGGCTTTGTGTAGCGCTTCCGCTACGGCGTCTGCCACCGTTTCCTTTTCGGGTGTGGTAATGTTATCGGCAAACTCGTACGCAGTATCTTTCAGCAACGCTTCCAGCATCGTACTTTCATTCATAACAGGCATGGGCAGATGGCTTTGCCCAAACTCATCATCATACATGCAGCTTTGCAGGCTGTCCCACCACGAGGTAAAAAGCGAAGGTCCCCATTCGTTTGGCTCATTGCGCAGGTTCCATTGCGCAAGCGTATCTACAAAAACCTGTTCTTCATCGGTGAGCGTAGTGCGTTGTATGTATTTCAGTAAAATGGGTCTTGCCATTTCTGCAAACACGTTGTAGTTGTTGGTTTGAAGCGTCTTCATCGAATCGGTGGTGATGCCAGTCATCCGTCGCAATTCGCGGTTGATGATAAAGCCGCGATACATATCGAGATTGCCACCGATGTAGTAAGGGTAAGACGTATCATAAGCATACTGGTTGGCGCTGCTTACAAAGCCGCGCGCCGGGTTGCGAAGCACCAGGTTCTCACTGTCGGGAACAATGCCGGCCCACTTGTATTTATCATCCTCGCCTTCCATCACAAACATACCCTGCTCCCGCCATTTGGCAGGGAAAGCGCCCTGCTGGCGGATGGCAATATCACCGTCTTTGCATGCAAATACAAAGTTCTGCCCCGGGCATTGATAGCCGTTGGTAGCATTCACATAATCCTCTACGTTCTTCGCTTTGTCCAGCAGCAGGAAAGCTCTTGCATCGTTGCTGCCGGCATGTGCCGTCCAGTGCAGTGCATAGGCTTTGTTATCCTTTAGCTTATCGCCGTAGTGGGCATCATAGGTAACCGGTCCCCACACGGTCATGGCGATGTTCTCCACATCATCGGGCTTACCTCTAACATGAATCACTTCTTTGCGGAATGTAGTGGGCTGCCAGCTTCCCTTGTACCAATACTGGCTCATGGAAGAATCTTTAAACCGCACTTCGTAATAATCTTTTACATCCCGTGAAGCGTTGGTTACGCCCCAGGCGCAGTTATCGTTAAAACCAATCACGATGGAAGGCGCGCCGGGCAGGCTGGCGCCGTAGGTATTGCCCGATGGTGTGCTCAATTGTATCTCGAACCACAGCGCCGGAAGATGCAGACCTAAGTGCGGATCGTTGCACAGGATAGGTCGTCCGCTCGCCGTTTTCGTGCCACTCACTGCCCAGTTATTACTGCCGTTGCGCCGGTTGGGCAGGTATTTTTTATCGGGGCGACTAAAGGTATCCTTCGGGAAAGAAAAATAGTCTGAATCAGCACCCGGCGGCGCTTTTACGGCATACGCCGGTTTGAGGAAAGCGGTGCCTTTGGGAATGATGGGGTCGAGCGAATCCTGCCCGTAGGGAAACAATTTCTCCCATTGCCGGCGGCTGAAAAACTGGCGGGCATTGGTCATTTCAAAATCCTGCTCAAAACCCGTCAGGTCAAAGCTCATGTATTTGAGAAACAAAGCTGTTTTCAGGTTCGTCCAGGGCTCAGGTTTGTAATTGAGTATTTTATATTCAATTGGGTAGTCGCTTTCCTTCAGGTTTTTAATATAATGATTCACGCCTGCGGTGTAGGCATCCATTGCGGCTTTGGTAGCCGTGTCCCCTTCCATAGTGGTGAGGCTGTTTTCGGCAGCATACACCATCCCAATGCGGCGGAAGTATTTATCAACGTTTAAAAAATTAATTCCGTTTGACGAATCACCCATAATCTCGCTCAGCCGGCCCGCCGCTGCATCGGTTTGAAACTCCATTTGCCACAACCGAAACTTTGCATGGAGATAGCCTTCGGCAAAAAACGCATCGGTTTCGTTATCGGCAAACACATGCGGCACCAGTCGGTCATCAATATATACTTCTGTGTTGCCCTGCAAACCATTGGCTGCAATATCGGCGTTAAACCGCTCGTCTGTTGGCTCTGCATTTTGCCAGAACCCTTTGGAAGGAGAGAGGAAGTACCCCAGCCGCGGCGTCTTTTTTCCGCCCGCCGGTAGCTGATTGTCGAGCAAAACAATCAGGGCAATGGTGATAATGGCTGATACAACAAGAGGCACAACTCTCATGGCAGTTGATTATGGGGGCTAAAATAAAGGAATTTTGGTGAGTGATGGGCAGATTGACATCCTGTAACCTTACAACATTTAAGATAGGTCTGAAACGTTCAGGCATATACCAGATGTTGTAAGGATGGAGGAAAAATACTTTTCAACCTATACAGGATGTTGTAAGGTAGGAGGAAAAAAGCTTTCAGCCCTATATCACAGGTTGTAACATAGGAGGAAAAAATGTTTTCAACCTATATCGTACGTTGTAAGGATGGAGGATTGAAGCTTTCAGACCTATACCGGATGTTGTAACATAGGAGGATTGAAACCTTTTGACCTATATCGAATGTCGTGAGGGTATAGGTATCCAACCGGGACACCTATATCGTATGTTGTAGCGACACCGGCTTATAGATACAGAACGTGTATCGAATACTGTAAGAATGGAAGCCCTTTGCTTTATAACCGGCATAGAACCCTGCCGCATAGGATGCCATACATAGATAAGCATAATAGCCAATCATTTTCATTTCTTCTTGGCAGCGTTGCCCGCACCCGATATTTTTACCGCTACAAACAGCATAGCAATGGATGAACACCCACGGGATACAAAAGCGTTTACCAGCCGCTCGCCGCTGCGTTATCCCGGCGGCAAAACGCGGGGCGTGGCGCACATCACACAATATTTTCCAAAAGGTATGAAGGAGATGCTGTCGCCGTTCTGGGGCGGTGGTTCGGTAGAGTTATTCATGGCAGCGCAGGGCGTATTTGTGCAGGGTTACGATGTGTTTTCGTCGCTGGTTGAGTTCTGGCAATGTCTGCAGGAAGCGCCGGAGGCTTTGGCAAATGCCATCCAGCAATGGTACCCGTTGCCCAAAGCAACCTTCTATCACCTGCAGGCGGTACAAACCCATTTTGAAACTCCGCTGGAGCGTGCGGCAGTTTACTATGTGTTGAACCGCGCTTCGTTTTCGGGTTCTACCTTATCGGGCGGCATGTCGCCGGATCATCCCCGTTTTACGCCCTCTGCCATCGAACGGATCCGCGCGTTTTACAACCCGAACTTTAGCGTGCACCAGGCTTCGTTTGAGGCGTCGCTGGCTGCGCATGACGACAGTGTTTTCTGCTATTTGGACCCGCCTTACCTTATTAAAAGTTCGCTCTATGGCAAAAAGGGTAATGCACATAAAGACTTTGCCCACGAGGCGTTGGCAGCTATTTTAAAGGAAAGAAAGAATTGGGTATTGTCGTACAACGATTGCGAAGAAATCCGCGCGCTGTATAAAGGCTTTCACATCATTATGCCGGAGTGGAAATATGGAATGTCTAACGATAAATCATCGAAAGAGGTATTGATATTGAGTGAGGATTTGAGCGGGTAGCAATTGTGTGCGTCATTGCGAGGCACGAAGCAATCTATGAACCGCACTATGAGTGGCTTTTAGTTGTGAGCGGCTGTATACAAAGAACAAAGCAAGCTCGTTTCTGATTCACCGTCAGCATTTCCTGTATGACACGGATTGCTTCGTGCCTCGCAATGACGGGCAAGCTTGATTAAGTACTCATCAACCTTTATTGCAGGCAACAAACACCCTTCACTTCTTCTCCAAAAATATCTCTGCCATCATACACCTAACACTGCCGCCGCCAACGGTTTCAATGGTATTAATATTCACCGGAAGAAGTTTGGTGTGATGAGACAACTGTTCTTTCTGATCCTGCGTTAATGAATCAAAAGCAGATTGACTCAAAACCGTAAACAGGTTGCCATCGCTGCTTTCTACCTGCAGCATATTGCCGGTGTAACGGTGCACCTGCTGCATGGTAATATCAATAACCTGGTGCCCGGTAGCAGTAAGTGATTGCACCACTTTATTTCGCTCAGTTTCATCACGGATAGAACTTAAGCAGATAACGGCATAACCTTCGCCGAGATGCATAATTACATTGGTATGATAGACATCCGTTCCGTTATCATCCTTCGAATAAAAAGGCACTGTTGTGTAGCCGTGTGCATCTGCAAACTGTTTCAGCAAAGCCGCATCCGTTCGGGGCGAAAGACAGGCATAAATAATTTTGTGTTCGTGGTCTATAATCATACTGCCTGTGCCTTCAAGATAGAGCTTGTCTGTTTCATACGTTGCCCAGTCCTCTGTATTTGTTACCACGAAATCATCTTTCAGCGTTTGTATCAGATCGCTCCGCACCTCTATGCGGCGGTTGGCGGCAAACATCGGGAACGTAGCCACAGTGCCATCGCCAAGCGTGCAAAACCAGTTGTTGGGAAACACAGCATCCGGCTTGGGTGGCAGCGGTGTATCTTCTATCACCCTAACATCAATGTCCTTCGCACGAAGCGTAGCCACAAAAGCATCAAACTCTTCCAGGGCTTTTTCCTGCACCTGGGTTTCGCTTAGCGAAACGCTGCCCTGAAACACATTGCTGGCAGCAGTTTCAGCATTGTAGCCGAAAGATACCGGGCGGATCATCAATATCGTCTTTGCGGTTTGTTTCATCGCTATAGAATGGGTTTTCTTAATAGGGGTAAACTCATGCAATGCGCACCGCCACGTGCACGGGAAAGTTCATTGCTGGGTAAAGTAATAATGGTATTCTTTACCGTATCGGGCTTTAGTTCGCCTTTTTCAAATTTGGTAAATAGCTCTGTAGTTTTAATAACGGTAAAGCCGTTTTCCTGGAAAGCATTCAGTGTTTCTTCGTTGCGGTCGTAAGCAATGGCAACCCCATCTTTTAAAGCAAGCAAATTGCACGAATCGGTCCATTGCTCGCGTTCATCGTACGGGAAAATGTTATTGCCGCTATAAATAATCTTCACCTCGTTTTCAGGAACACCAAAGTCTTTAATGCTGATGTTGCGCAGCAAATCTTCCAAGCCTTTAAACAACACATCCTGCCGGTAATCGGCAGACGGATTGTAGGCTTCATTTCTCGCTTTGAAGAAGCGAAATATCTCAACGCCTTCAAAGGTCTCATCGCTGTAAGCCATATCGCTGTAATAAGAGAACTTGCGCTGGTTGCGCTCATGTATCAGCTCTTCGCTGAACCGGCCAAACAACACCCACACATCGCGTCGTACATGCGTAAACACCGTATCAATGTGCATGATCGCACGCTGGCTGGGTATCTTTATCACCGATACTTTTTCAATGCCCGTGTTCCGCTTAAAAACAGCATGAATGATTTTATTAATGGCACTTACGGTAGTTCGTTCACTGCATCCTACCAACAAATGGTTGGGCGCAATCATCATAATATCGCCGCCTTCCAATGATGTCTTGCGTTCATTTTTATGTACTTCATCCAGCAGGAAAAAATCACTTGATTCATTGATCTCGATTACGTTGTTTGGGTTCTCTGTGAGCAACTGGTGAAACACGATATAACGCATGAGCAGCGATTCGCGCTCACGTGCTTCTGTGGCCGCTTTGCTCAATAAAATATGATCGTTGATAACAATGCTGATGTCTCTTGTAAATATTAAGTTGGGTAAGGGTTGAAAGATAAACTGCACACCACGCTTGCGGCTTTGTGGCAGCGTTCCGGTGATGAGCACTTTCGCCAACTGGTGCTCATCGCTGATGTTGCAAAGCTCTTTCTCTATGGCATAGCTGCAGCCTTCTGTGGCGCACACGGCAGCAATAATGCGGTCGCGAAGATGCTCATTCTGCAGCACTTTTGCCAGCAGGTATTCTACATCCAGCACCTTATCGCTGTTGAAATAATCGGGGTGGCCGGGCTTGAAGCAGTCGAATTGCTCATCATCTTTCTGAGTAGCCTCACAGGCTTTTATCAATTCCAATTTGCCGGGATCCAAAAAGTATAAAAGTAGCTTTACATAATCGTTGTACTCGCGCCGCATTTGTTTCAGGTACACCGTATCATCATATAGCCAGTCTTTGAATTTGCTGGGAACGATTTTTCCGATACCGCCATCGGGACTATGAATGATGATGCGTTGCAGCGCGCCGATTTCTGAAGTAACGCCGATTGTATTTTCTAATGACATGCCAACCATTGAGGTGCAAAAGAAGGGAAAAGATTTTGAACCGGGAAAGAGGGTGGGATAGCGCATCATTGGTACGGATTATGGGAAAAGGATGGGTAAACAATAAAAACCATGAGTTCATCGGAAGAAAACATATCGCTGGAACAAAGCAACATTACCGACGTTTATACGCAGGAGAACATCAATCATTATTATCACAACAAGAGCCATATTGATAACCGGTTGCGGCACCTGGAAATAGAAACCAGCATTGAACAGATTTTTGCTTTGCACGATGTTGCCAACGTGACGGCCGGTGTGCTGCTGAGTGTTGTATCGGGCAAAAAGAAATGGCTGGTGCTTCCCCTGCTGGTTGCAGTGGCGCAATCGGTTCATGTAATGAGTGGTGTTCGCTTGGGAACGTCTTTGCTGCACCAGTATGGTTTCCGTACAAAAGCAGAAATTGATAAAGAAAAGTATGCACTGAAAGCCCTTCGCGGCGACTTCCACTATGAAATAGAAGTGCCCAATGCGGTGTGGGATGCGGTGAATAAATGATTCGATGTCCGATGTTAGCTGTACAATGTGAAGTCAACTGTTGACCGTCAGCTGTTCACTGTTGTCCCACATCGTACAGCTAACATCGTACATAAACTAATACTTATGATCCGGCTTTATCATAGCGGGGTAAGCTTTTTGAAAAGCGATAATTTCGGGAATGCTTACGTGCTGCACATATCCCTGACCCGGATTGTTTTCAATAAAGTTTTGATGATACCCTTCGGCTTCCCAAAACTTACTAAATGGCATTACCTGCGCTGCAATGGGTTGTTTGTATTTCGGCTGAAGACTTTTGATGTAGCTTTCTATTTCAGTCTTTTCTTTCCCATTGCGGTAGAAAGCAATGGAACGGTATTGTGTTCCTACATCATTACCCTGCCCGTTTACCTGCGTGGGATCCTGCCCGGCAAAATACACTTTCAATAAATCGGGGAAAGTGATTTGCGTTGAATCATAATACACATTTACGGTTTCAGCGTGGCCCGTATTACCGGTTTCTATTATTTCGTAAGACGGGTTTTTAGTAGTGCCACCAGCATAGCCGGAAACTGCTTCCTTTACACCCTTTACGCTTTCAAACAAGGCTTCTTCATGCCAAAAACAACCGGCGGCAAAAGTGGCAACTTTATATTGTGACAGTTCTTTTGCAGCAGGATGCGCCGTCTTTTGGGGCACCTTGTTCTGCCCACAGGCAACGGTAGTAAAAATGATGGAAAGAGCAACAAAAAATGTAGCTAACTGTGTCTTCATGTCTTTTTGCATTGTATAGGTAAAGTTACGAAATGCCTTGTCAGAAGGTTGTTAAGGAAAAGTCCCTTTTTTATTGCGGGAGTGGCGGCATGTATCTTGTTTGCTTTTCGCAAACAGAATGATGGCTATGAAAAACCTTTTGCCCGTATTGACATTTGTTGTGTTCTTCTTTTGCGAATGCAAATCGCAGCCACAGACTGATTCGGCTTCTGTTTATACTTATCAAAAAGGATCTCCGGATGGCATTGGTAAGTGGTATATGGGACGAGAGATCGCTTATGTGATGGGGGCATCCGGCGCGGCCTGGTTAGAGCGCGACGAACGGCAAAAAGAAGAAAACACCGAATTGGCCATACAGAACATGAAACTCAAAGGAGATGAAACAGTTGCAGACATCGGCGCGGGCTCCGGCTATTATACGTTTCGTATGGCGAAGTTGCTGCCCAAAGGGAAGGTATATGCAGTAGATGTGCAAGACGAAATGCTGAGCATTTTGAAAGACCGGAAAGAGAAATTGAAAGCCCAAAATGTGCAAGTGGTAAAGAGCAGCGACAGCAGTTGCCATCTTCCGGCCAATAGTGTTGATTTAGCCATATTGGTAGATGTTTATCATGAACTGGAATACCCGCACGAGATGCTGCAATCGTTATATAAATCTTTAAAGAAAGATGGTAAATTATTGCTGATCGAATATCGCGGCGAAGATGCTTCGGTGCCAATTAAACCTTTGCACAAAACCACAATAGCACAGGATAATAAAGAGATGGAAGCGAACGGGTTTAAGCTGGTGTACGATGGCGAGTTCTTACCGATACAGCATTTTTTGGAGTATGGGAAGAAGTGATAAATAAAATAGTTCTTCTTAAAAATGTTTAAACATGCTACTGCATCATTCAACAATAAAAATATCTAACACGTCTGGATTTTGCCATAATTCATCACTATCGTAAATAAGAGCAATAAATAAAGTTCCATGTTGATCTGAAAATTCTATTATATCTAGATACTCTCTAAAGCCTTGTATCTGTACATCTCTCTGTGTATCTGTAAGCACTTCCCATTGTTTGTTTTTTATTGCCTGAATTATTTTTTCATAATGTTCCTTCTCATAGAAACATGATTTAATACATTTCACATCTTGTATTTGCGATAAGGAGAAGTTCTTACTTTCTTCAATAGCCCTAATAATAGATATATCATAAGAAGTTCTGCTCATAATCATAGTTACAATTTGTCAAACATTTTTAGGTTTATAATGTCAACTCATCCTTACCTGGCAGTTGAGAAAACGGCGCATGTTATACCATTGGTGACAGCGCCACCTTTTCTTTTCTCCATTAAAATTTCGGGGGAAATAGAACCCGTTCTCGCATCGCTGAGGCGGTAGAAATTACTGAGATTATTATCTAACCCATTAACCTTTTGCTGCGCAAAAACAGAAGTAATAATAAGGCTGGCAAAGGCAAGAATTGTCGTTTTCATAGCAATCTAAATTGAGGAGAAGCAAATATAAGACAGTGGCTTCTTAAGCACTTTTTAAGCGGCTTTAATCGTAAATTAATTGCTGGCTGCTGCCTGTTCAGCCATCTTTGTACGGCAAAAGAAACAGTTCCGGAATCCAAATCATTCAGCAACGATTATACGAGCCGGATATCAGAAACCTGATATCAAGGCAACATCTTTTCGCAGCCAAAGAAAGAAGGTGTTTTGTTCCTAACCTCGCCGGAGGTTTTTATTTACGTTTGATTTAAAATGTAAAAAAGAGCGGACTTTGAAAAAGTCCGCTCTTTTTATTCTCATTGAAAAGACGTTTATTCGTTTACCGGCGCAACTGTTTTCGGCGATTTAAAAATGGCATACACTTCAATCATCAACCCAGCTAAAATTAAAATCGGTGCAATCGTGATACGGGTTGTGCTGTACACAACATGGACATCAAACATATTTGGATTCTCATTTTTTCCACCCATCATCAGCAACATACCGAGAATGACAACCGCAGCGCCGATGATCATCCATAGGTAATTGTCTTTTGTAAATAATGTTGTCAAAGGCTGCTTTACAACTACGGTTTTCCTTGCGGCCGTATTCACACCCGCAGATGGTTTGGCGGTAGTAGATACAACGGGGGCCGCTGCTGCGGGCTTATTGGGCTGGTAATATCTTTTTGGTTGTGCCATGTCGTTATGTTATGGTGCGCAAAATAAAGAAAAGGAAGAAGGAAAAAGGTTAAAGCTAAGTTTTAGAGATGGTTTTGTTGCTTAATAAAGGTCATCTAATTTCATCTTCAGATACTTTACCACGCTGCGGTGTGTGCTGTATAAAGAAATAGCAACCCCTAAAAGAATCATTCCGCCAAAGAGCAAAAGATTCAGTTGAACACTTGTGATTACCTTCAACTGTGGTATCCAGTTTTCTGCCCATTGTATTAATAAGAACAATAAGGCAATCGCAATACCTGCACTAATTAAACCATTGATGATGGCTCTCATTTCCATGGGGCGCGCAATGAACCTTCGCGTAGCGCCCACCATTTGCATCGTCTTAATTAAAAAGCGGTTGCTGAACATGGCTAAGCGTATCGTGTTATCAATACTTACTATCACCACAACACACATCAGCACACCCAGCACGATAAATGCAATGCCGAATACCCGCGTATTTTTATTGAGTGTATCCACCAGCGAAGTGGGAAACACAATCTCACTGATTTGATTTGGGAAAGCCGCAGTAATCTGGCGGCTTACTTTCTGCAGACTGTCTTTATCTACATAATCTGAAGCGGCATAAAAATCAATGCTCTCGGGCAGCGGGTTATAGTCAAGAATTTTATCCCAGTCTTCGTTACCCTCCTTATTCCACGCGGCTTTGGCTTTGTCTTTATCTATGTACTGCACCTTCCTGGCAAAGGGTTGTTTAGAAATAAATTGCTGAATCTGGCTGATGGTGTCTTTGTTCATCGTGCGCAGATAGGCGCTGATGCGGATGTCTTCTTTAAACGCATTTCCCACCTGCCTGAAGTTCAGAAAAATCCAGCCCATCAGGCCCAGTAGAAACAGGATGAGAGACACGCCAATAATGCTGTATACATAGCTGCCTTTGCTGCGTTTAGACGAAGAACCTTTGCCGAATTGCGCCATAACTGATGATTGCTTTTAACGTGAAGCGGGAAACAAATTTAGGGGTTTCACCTACATTTGCACCCATTGTTTAACGCGGTTTTAGCACGTTTCGTATGCCGCTTTACGGCAAAAAAGTTTTGCCGCGAAGGCACGAAGACACAAAGTGGATTTCTTCTGGCTATTTATGGGTATCAGAGAATAAAGCTTGTAAAATAGTAATACAAAATCTTCATTTGCGACTTCGTGGCAATAGTAAACAACAAAACAACATGGAATACAACTTCAGACAAATTGAGCCCAACTGGCAAAAGAAGTGGCAGGAAGAAGGCATTTACACAATAAGCAACAACAGCCCAAAACCTAAATATTATGTGCTTGATATGTTTCCTTATCCCAGCGGTGCGGGACTACATGTGGGTCATCCGCTGGGCTATATTGCGAGTGATATTTACGCGCGCTTCAAGCGCCTGAAAGGCTTTAATGTGCTGCATCCGATGGGCTATGATGCGTTTGGCTTACCGGCAGAGCAGTATGCAATTGAGCATGGTGTTCACCCGGCTGAATCAACCCAAAAAAACATCGCCAACTTCAGAAGCCAGTTAGATAAAATCGGTTTCTCTTTCGACTGGAGCCGTGAAGTGAATACCAGCGACCCAAAGTATTACAAATGGACACAGTGGATTTTTCTACAACTCTTTAAAAGTTGGTATAATAAAGAAACCGACAAAGCTGAACCGATTGAGACATTAATCGAAATTTTTGAGAAAGACGGCAACAAAACCACCAACCACCAATCATCAACCACCAACTTCTCTGCCGATGATTGGAACGACTTTACAGAAAAAGAACAACAGGATATTTTAATGAACTATCGCCTTTGCTATTGCGGTTATGGCGAAGTGAACTGGTGCGAAGCCCTGGGAACGGTGCTGGCTAACGACGAAGTGATTAATGGGGTGAGCGAACGCGGTGGTTATCCTGTAGTAAAGAAGAAACTGCGCCAGTGGTACCTGCGCATTACTGACTATGCCGACCGTTTGCTGAAAGGCCTGGAAACAGTGGATTTTAGCGATGCCATGAAAGAAATGCAAAGCAACTGGATTGGCAAAAGCAGCGGCGCCGAAATTGACTTCGCTATCCGTAGCGACAATTTTGCTACCGTAGAAGATCCGCAGCATCGGAAACTCACGGTTTACACCACAAGACCTGATACCATTTTCGGCGTTGACTTTATGGTAGTAGCGCCCGAGCATGAATTGATTGAGCTTATTACCACCGATGAACAACGCGAAGCCGTAGAAGAATATCTGACTTATGTAAAGAGCCGCAGCGACCGGGAGCGCATGGCAGAAAAAAAGATTAGTGGTGTGTTTACCGGCGCCTATGCTATCAACCGGTTTAACAGTCGCCAAATTCCCATTTGGATTTCGGAATATGTGCTCGGTGGATATGGTACGGGCGCTATCATGGCGGTGCCTTGCGGCGATGAGCGCGACTTTAAATTCGCGAAGCATTTCAATATTCCCATTACAAATATTATTGGTGAGCATTTCAATGGCGAAGAAGCCAATCCAACCAAAGAGGCAGCATTAACCAACAGCGATTTTTTAGATGGTATGCTGATGCGCGATGCAACTGAAATTGTACTAACTGATCTAGAAGGTTTTGGTAGCGGTAAGCGTAAGGTCAATTATAAAATGCGCGATGCCGCTTTCAGCCGGCAACGCTATTGGGGCGAGCCTTTTCCCATAGTATGGAAAGACGGCATTGCGTATCCGTTAGAGGAAAGCGAGTTGCCTTTAGAGTTGCCGCATGTAGAGAAGTATGGTCCCGGGCCGGACGGAGAAGGACCCTTGGCGAATATAAAAGAATGGGTCCTCATCCCCAACCCTTCTCCACTTGTGGAGAAGGGAGTGACTGAAACAGCCGAAGAGAAGGAAAGTACAATATCGAATGTTCCGAAGTATAGCGTTTACACACCTGTTCAATATGAGCTGGCAAAAGGGATGCGCAAAGAATATACAGAGGCAGAAGGAATACTGTGGCAGGCACTGCGTGGCAGTCAGTTAGGCGTTAAATTCAGAAGACAGCATCCAATAGACGCATACATTGTAGACTTTATCGCCTTACAAAATCGCCTTATAGTAGAAGTAGATGGCGGTTATCACAACAACGAAGAGCAAAAAGCCTACGATGAAAACCGAACGAATGTTCTAAATGGAATCGGTTTTACCGTCATCCGCTTCACCAACGAGGAAGTCCTCCAAAATCTCCCCTTCGTTCTCCAAACCATTAAAAATAATCTGAATAATGCGGCTGTTCCAAACGCTCCCTTCTCCACCCGTGGAGAAGGGCAGGGGATGAGGGAAACCAACACCATGCCCGGCTATGCTGGTTCTTCCTGGTATTTTCTGCGTTACATGGACCCGCACAACGAAGAAACCTTCTGCGATAGAACCACAAGTGATTACTGGAACCAGGTAGATGTATATGTAGGCGGAACAGAACACGCCGTCGGGCATTTGCTATACAGCCGTATGTGGACGAAAGCCTTATACGATTTAGGTTACATCTCTTTTGATGAGCCGTTCAAGCGGTTGGTAAACCAGGGAATGATACAGGGAAGCTCGCGGTTTGTATATCGAATCACCGGAACCAATCAATTTGTTTCTGCAGGAAGAAAAGAGGAATACGATGTGCAGCCGCTGCATGTAGATGTCAACCTCGTGAATGGTTACGAATTGGATATCGACGCTTTCAGAAACTGGAAAGCAGAGTATGCAAATGCCGAATTCATCTTAGAAGATGGCAGCTCATATTCTCCCTTCTCCACTCGTGGAGAAGGGTCGGGGATGAGGTACATCTGCGGAAGCGAGGTCGAAAAAATGAGCAAGCGCTACTTCAACACCGTTGACCCAAGCAGTCTATGCGATAAATACGGCGCCGACACCTTCCGCATGTACGAAATGTTCTTAGGTCCCGTAGAGCAAAGCAAACCCTGGGATACCAAAGGCATCGAAGGCGTGCATCGCTTCTTAAAAAAGCTATGGCGCCTGTTTAATGATGATCAGGCTCCCCTCTCCACGCGTGCAGAAGGGCAGGAAGGCAAGGTCTGGAATGAAGAGGCAGCAACACCAGCCGAGCTCAAAATCCTTCACAAAGCCATCAAAAAAATAGAAGACGATACCGAACGCTTTTCTTTCAACACGGCTGTCAGTGCGTTCATGGTTTGTGTAAATGAACTAAGCGAAGCGCGGTGCAGCAAGCGCGAAATATTAGAACCCTTATTAATTCTTCTCGCACCCTATGCACCGCACATCGCAGAAGAATTATACCGGCAACTGGGCAACACAACTTCCGTATTAGATGCCGCTTACCCGGTGCTCAATCCATCCTATTTAGTAGAAGCCAATAAGGAATATCCGGTCAGCATCAACGGCAAGCTAAGAACCACGTTGGTGCTGCCTTTAGACATTACGCAATCGGAAGCCGAAGCACAGGTATTGAACGATGAGAAAGTAAAGAAATGGACGGACGATAAAGAAATCAAGAAGTTCGTTTTTGTAAAAGGAAAGATGATCAATGTCGTAATCTAATCATATCCTCCCTAAAAAGAAAAAGCCGTCCCTACACTGTGTAGGGACGGCTTTTTCTTTTTTATCATCGCCGCTTTTCTGTAATGGCATTGCGCTTTGCAAAACAGGGACAGACCGAAACAAAGTTAATTATATAACGAAAAACAAAGAGAGTACCGGGTAGTACCGCCGGTATGATGGCAGTTCTGTTTCTTACAGGCAATGGCGCCTTTTATTATGTAAAAAGAAGATACAAGCGAGGCGCTTGCGCCGGAAGCGGATTTCTGTTGTGAGGGTGTGATGAATATTTATCGCGAACTTATTAACATGTTTTGCACTTCATTATTAAAGCTATTTTTATTTTCTGCGCTAACATTTATTTTTATTTTTTAGTTACAATTTTTAAATATGGATTATTCAAGAGAAATAGTCGAAAGATTAGATATATTAATAGCATTATCGATACCGCCATTTAGTGAAGGAAAATATTCAATAGGACAAGATGTATTACCGTATTGTGATGGCATGCATACAGTAAGTGATATTGTTACAAAATCTAAGAAAACTAAAAAGGCTGTTGAAATGACTTTAGAAAGGCTTAGAGGAAAAGGAATAATTCGAAGTATAATTAAGGATTCCAAAACCTACTACATACGATTGACATGAGCGAACTTGAATTATTGCAAGAAATAAATGACAACATAAAAAGGTTGTCTGCTGTTATCACAGTACAAAGTTTTGATGATACAAAGAAGATTTTGACATTGCAAAAACTGGGTTATAATTCCACTCAGATAAGCGACATTACAGGTATTCCCGTTGCAACCGTAAAAGCCAAATGGAAAAAAGGAGGTAAACAGTGAACGAATTAAATAACAAAGAAGTAATAGCAGAATTACAAAAAACAAATAAGTTATTAGCGCTAATTGTAACTCAAGGAAAGGCTCCAAATGAAAAAATCACTTTACTTGAACAGGCAGATTTTTCTCCTAAAGAAATTGCTGACCTTTTAGGCATAACAGCTAATCAAGTAAGTGTTACTCTTTCTAGAGAAAGAAAAAAGCAGAATAATAAAGACACTAAACCGAAAGTCAAAAAGGTTTCTTAGAATATGCCAGTGTCACAGCTAAACCCAAAGATTCTAAAAAAGTTATCTGAAAAGCTTGGTATAAAAGAAAGCTCGGTAAGGCAAAGTATATCACGATTAAAACAATCATATCCTAGCTGTACTTTAAATGCAGTTGCACAAATTTTTGCTGTAAAAAATGGCTATAATGTATTGCAACAGTTATCAGCCAATGATAAAGCTTCGTTACCTCACATTGAACTGCAAAAAGAGAAAATAAAAATTTCGGCTAAAACGTATAAAGCACCTGAAAAACTCAAAATACTGATTGACTACCCTACAACTAATCATTTTATTAAAGGTCATTTAGATGAGTTAAACAAAACTTACACTTATAAGTGCTATACAGCAAGTTTTATCTTACTTAGGAAAATTATTGAAAATTTAGTAATCGATATTTTACAGAAAAACTATCCTCCTGAATTAAGTCAAAATAACAAAGAACTGTATTGGGATATAAAAAGTAAACGGTTCAAAGACTTCAGTGTTATATTGAAAAATCTATTTGATAAAAGACAAGAATTTTCTCCGAGTAAGAATAAAGCTATAGAAAGATTATACCAACTAGTAACAAACTTTAAAGATGAAGCAAACAATAAAACTCATTCTTGGTTTCATCTTGTAGAAAACTCTAAGGAGTTAGAAGGGTTGACTCCACAATATCTGATTGAACTAATTAAAACTATAGAAAACTAAGTTATTATGAAAGAAAGTAAATCGCTTTCCGATAATGAACTGCTACAAGAGATCAGTAATAAGCTATCGGAACTAACCGCTTTGATTGGAATTGCTAATAAAGACAAGGATGATCAAATAAAGTATCTAGTAAACTTTGGTTTTAGTAATTCTTCAATCTCAAAACTAGTAGGCTTACCGATCGGCACAGTTTCGAGTATAAGAAACAAACTAAACAAAGTTAAAAACGTCAAGAAAGCTACAGCTTAATAATATATGGATGTTTCTGATCACAGATCAAATTCTTATGAACAGATCGAATTTGCGGTAAAGCAAATTGGAAATTCTAAGGATAGAAGAGCTGTCTTTAATTGTATCAGTACAGGGAAAAAAGCAATTAAGACTGTTGCTGAAATAAGCGATTTAACTGGTCTGCCACCAAAACGAGTTCTCGAAGAAGGAAAGAAGCTTGCTAATAATTCAATTGTAAAGCAATTAAAGTATAATAAGAAAGTAGCTTATCAAAAAGACCCTTTTTTTGCTCAACAAAAAAATAAAATATTGAGTTTAGTTGACAATCCAGCTACGCTTGAAAAACTACCTTCCAAAAGGAATAAGTCAAACAGTGATATTCAACTAAAGATTATTAGAATTCCGCAAAAATCTTTTACAATTAAACGCCTTTTTGTAAACGATATTGATTCTTTTAAAAAAGTTAGAAAAGTCAATCCAAATAAATTGGTTTCTTCCAGGATATCAGAAGATGCTTTTAAATCGGGTATCAAACAAATACTAAATGAAGAAGGAGAATTTAAAGATTGGGGTGGAGAGAAAAATGATTTGCTATCTACCAAAGTCATTTATAAAGGCAAGCGAATAGCCACTGCTTTTGCATTTAAGGGGCCTGGAAAAAAAGGTAAATTGACACCGGCTAGAATGGGAAAAAATGGTGATCAAATACAGAGATTATTTGAAACGCCTGCAGACTTATTTATCATTCAGTATTGGGCTCAGATAGATGAATCAGTTATAGAACAAGCAGAATCTTTTGCTACAATAAAATCAATATATGAGCAGAAGAAAATTCTTTATTGTATTGTCGATGGACAGGACAGCAGTTTATTAATGAGTGCTTATTCTGAGTGTTTCGTATTTTAGTTTTCTGTTTAGTAATAATCTTATTGATTGTTGCCTCGTTCTTCGAAATGTTAAGCGCAACGCACCTCGAAGAACGGATAAAGCAAGTCTCCAACTTTCTTTCCCTTTGCCACCCCACTCATTGAACTGCCCTATCCACGCGCAACCATCTCACCTCTGCCAACCTTTCCCAAGCGTCCACTCATCCTACAATCAGCAAACACCTATTCCATCTTCTCGTCTTCATATCTACCTTACATTCTATCCGCATCCTCGCACATTCTATTCGCTTTGCGCCACATTCTATCCGCTTCCCACTACAATCTATCGGCTTCCGGCTACTCGGCACTCGCTTCGCGACACATTCTATCCACGTCTCACAACATTCTATCCGCTTCCCACTACAATCTATTCCCTTCGCACTACATTCTATCCGCTTCGAGCCACATTCTATCCGTTCCGTGCAATATTCTATCTGGATTTTAATCAAATCTTAATTTTCTTCATTTCAATGAAACCCTTACAGAGCTTACCTTTGCAGTGGCAATAACGCCAAATAAAAATTAAATCCAGTATCACATGTCTCAGTTCAACGGCGAGCAAACGCGCCACGTGAACGCGTTTAACAATCTCGAGTTCTTCTTTGGAGAAAACAAAGACGTTTTCAGTAAAAATGTTCCGGTTCAAAAATGGGTGGAGCGTCTCATTAACAACAACAAAGCAATCGTGGCCTTGTCCACCACCAAAGGCACCGGCAGCGAAGGGGCCACAGAGGCGAAAGACAATCTGAAGGAAACCATTGCTACAAACGCCGGCACGGTTTGTTCCTATGCCGCCGATTATGCAGTGGAAACCGGCAACACAGATTTGTTCAGCCTCGTAAACTATTCTTCTTACGACGTTATTCGCCTGCGCGATTCTGAAGTGCTGGGCTTCATTAACGGTGTGGTTACGGCTATTACCCCTTTAGTGTCGCTTCCCGATTTTAAGGACTATATCGTCACCGCAGAAGACCTAAGCACGCTTTCTAAAGATGCAAACGACTTCAACAATAACCTCGGCAAAAACAAATTAATCATCAACAATAGCCATGTTGCATCTCATGATATCGATGCACTGATCAAAAACAATCGCAACGTCATCATCCGCCTCGATAAACTGATTCCTAACTTTAAAAAAGACGCGCCCAAATTCGTGGCAGCGTATTACAAAGCCAAACGCATTGACGATACCGGCGTTCGCCATAGCGGTATCAGGGGCATTATCGTAAACAACACCGGCACACCGGTAGAAGGAGCCACTGTCACCCTCGTTGGCAAAAAGAACACGAAAGGCACCACCACGGGTAGCGATGGTTCCTTCGAGATCGTAAAATTCTTATTCGGTAAAGCCAAACTCACAATCGCCGCACCCGGCTTCGATAGCATCACTACGGACGTAACCATTACCCGCGGCAAGATCATCGAATGCGATTGCCGCCTGCAGTCTGTCATCGTCGAATTCAAAACCGCATAGGGCAGCCATCACCGCTCAGTTCTGTTCGTCAATACTGTGGTACAAAAAAGCTATCCTTTGGAGATAGCTTTTTTTCCCCGCTGTATCATCTTTGGTAGTGTATTGGTTTGAAACTGCGGCACGTCATTCCGCAATTGCCCTCGTCAGTGTTCATCATAAATCACTTTCAAGAGGGCTTTGTGCGGAATCTGATTTTTTCAAAATTAGACACTACCTTATGCCGGGGCGCACCGGCTTCGGGTGTGCAACAAAAAAGCCTTTTCCCGCATTGTGATGGAAAAGGCTTTGCCAAATAAATGGCTATGGAAAAGAAACCTGGTTCTTTATCATTTCGCTGTCAGCGGTGCACCCTCCACTTTCTTTAAAAAAATCAGGTAGGTGGGAAAGTGGTCGCTATAACCACCTCGATAGGTATTGCCATCCCAGGTGCGCATGGGATAGCCTTTGTATCGCCCGATATTCTCCACCATGTATTCTTTATTAAAAATATGCTGCTGGTAAAAGAAATAGCCCGGCTGATCCTTTGGCAGCCAGTTATAGCTAATCATAATCTGGTCGAACAAACCCCAGGCATCCTGATAAGCCAGTGTGCCGATGCCCCGCTTATACATCGCCACCCAAGGATTATACAATTCGCCCTTCTGCACGTCTTCGGCATCGCCTTTCGCTTTTAAAACTTTGGTAATACTCGGGCTGATGGGATCATCATTCAAATCGCCCATTACAATCACCTTTGCATTCGGCTGAAAATGGTTGATGGAATCAATTATGTTTTTATCAACCTGTGCCGCAGCAAAACGCCCCGGCATACTGCGCTCCTCGCCACCTACCCGGCTGGGCCAATGGTTCACAAACACATGCACAGTATCACCATCCAATATACCTTTCACCCATAGCACATCACGCGTAAAAATAGAAGTCTTGGCACCGGTAGGAAGCCTTACAAACAGTTTGCGGCTGCTAAGCACTTTAAAGTATTTGGGGTTGTACAAAAAAGCCACGTCAACGCCGCGGATGTCTCTCGAATCGTAATGAACAATCTGATAATTGCGCTTTGCCAGCAGGGGATGATGAATAAGGTCGTTTAGCACCGTATCATTCTCTATTTCGGCGCAGCCAATAATAGCCGCACCATCCGGCGTAATATCTGTACCAATCTGCGATAGTACGGTAGCTAAGTGCGACACTTTATCTAGGTACACCTTGCTGTTGTAGTTCTTCGGACCCGACGGCAAAAACTCATCGTCATTCACATTCGGGTTGTTGACGGTATCATAAAAATTTTCGAGGTTGTAAAACGCAGCAACGATGGTCTTGTAAGATTGCTTTTGCGCACCGGCACACAAAGAAAAGCTGATCAGCATCAGCAGCAGAAGTAGTTTGGTCATAATAGAATAAACAGTGCTGCAAACATAAAGCATCCCGTATTTGGATAGATTAATTTATTGTTAGCTCACCGAATTTTTATGGTAAATCGGTTTTGGGGTTTATTTTGCAGCCCGAACTATTACCAAACAAATTGCATGAGAAAACTGTGGCTGACTGGCTTGTGTGCAGGACTATTATTGTCTGCACAGGCTCAGAATGATACCAAACCAAACACCGACACTACTGCGCATCCCGATTCTACTGTTTTGGAAGACATGAAGGACAATGTGCAGGACAACATCCCAACCATTTCATTAGACGACAACGATTTCAGCGATGCAGCCGCAACACAGAACATCTCTTCGCAGTTAACGGCAGGGAGAGACCCGTTTTACAATGCAGCCGCTTTCAATTTTGGTCCTGCGCGTTACCGGCTGCGCGGCTACGACAATGATTTTTCATCTGTTTACATCAACGGCATCTCCATGGATAACCTCGACAATGGCTTTACGCCCTGGGGTTTGTGGGGTGGGCTGAACGATGTGTTCCGCAACCGCGATATTAACTTCGGTGTGCGCTACAATACGTTTGGTTTTGGCGACATTAGCACCACTACCAATCTTGATGTTCGCGCCAGCAAGCAGCGCAAACAAACGAGTTTAAGCTACGCAATCTCCAACCGCAACTATACGCACCGCACGATGTTCACGCATAGCACCGGCTTAAACAAAAATGGCTGGGCATTTACAGTGTCCGGCTCTTATCGCTATGCCAATGAAGGCTATGTGCCGGGCACATATTACAACGGCGGAAGCTGGTTTGCGGCGGTTGATAAAAAGTTAGGACAAAAACAATTGTTGTCTTTCATCGCCTTTGGCGCACCTACCGAGAACGGGCGCCAGGCAGCCGCTACGCAGGAGATCATGGATTTGGCAGGAACGCATTATTACAATCCATCGTGGGGCTATCAGAATGGCAAGAAGCGCAATGCCAACGTGGCAAAGACAGACCAGCCGGTTTTTATTCTCACACATGAATATCGCATCTCGAATAAAACCAATTTGGTTTCATCCGTCTCTTATTCTTTTGGCGAGCGTTCTGTATCGGGTATTGATTGGTACAATGCTGCTGATCCAAGACCGGATTATTACCGCTACCTGCCCAGCTACTACGAAGCGAATGATAACGATGCAATGGCAGCGCAGGTTAGGTCTTTATTGAATTCGAGCGAAGCGGCAAGACAAATTAACTGGGATAATTTATACGCTGTTAACCGCGATAACACTTCCAAGATAGAAGATGCGAACGGCGTTGCCGGCAACACGGTAACCGGCAACCGCTCATTTTATATTTTGGGCGAAAGAGTAACCAATGTAAAGCGTTTCGCCGCCAACATCGTATTAAACACACGCATCAACAACCACATTGATTTTACCGGCGGTTTATCTTTTCAATCTACCCGCAACAATTATTTTCAACGCGTAAAAGATTTGTTGGGTGGTCAGTTTTGGGTAAACCTGAACCAATTTGCGCAGCGCGATTTTCCTGATAACAACGCGGCTTATCAGAACGACCTAAACAACCCGAACAAAATTGTTTACGAAGGCGACCGCTATGGCTACGATTACAACATCAACATTAATAAACCACAAGGTTGGGCGCAATTTGTAATGAGATTAAACAAATGGGATTTTTATGCTGCCGGCGAGGCTTCACAAACTGCTTTCCGTCGCGTGGGCAATGTGCGCAATGGTCTGTTTCCAGATGATTCTTATGGCAAGTCTGACCTTCATACCTTCAATAATTTCTCTGCCAAAGGCGGCATCACGTACAAGCTCAATGGCAGAAATTATTTCTACCTGAATGGAGCTGCCATTACTCGCGCGCCTTACTACGACAACTCTTACGTATCGCCCCGCACACGCGATTATGTGCAGGATAATTTGCGCAGCGAAGACATACAAACAATAGAAGCTGGCTATGTGCTGAACGCGCCGAAAATAAAACTGCGTGCTTCGGGTTATTACACCTCCATGCAGCACGGCTTTAATGTAATGACGTTTTATTACGACGAATACCAGGACTTTGTAAATTATGCCTTGAGCAATATCGACCGCTTGTATTTTGGTGGCGAGTTTGGTGCAGAAGTGAAGGCTGCGCGCAATATAACAGTGAATGCAGCAGCCTCAATAGGAAGGTATTATTACAACAGTCGTCAGCACGCAGTAGTAACGGTAGATAACACGGCCGAAACCATCACCGAAGCAACCGTGTATTCACAGAATTTCCGGGTATCGGGCACGCCGCAGGAAGCGTATAGTTTAGGGGTTACCTATCGCTCGCCTAAATTTTGGTTTGTGAGCCTGACGGGAAATTATTTCGACCAGATGTGGCTTGATTTTAACCCGCTTCGCCGCACGTATGCTGCTACCGATGGCGTAAACAATCCGGACGATCCGAAGACGCATGCGATATTAGATCAGACACGTTTGGATGCGCAATACACGGTTGATTTCTTTGGTGGTTATTCCTGGAAAATTCCTAACGCTTACATCGGTGAAAGCAAGCGTCCGCTCTACTTAGCCATTAATGCCGGCGTAAACAATTTAACCAATAACAAAGACATTACCACCGGCGGTTACGAGCAGTTACGTTATGACTTTTCTGCACCCGCTTCGGAGAACTTGCTGAAGTTTCCACCCAAATATTATTATGCTTACGGACTGAATTATTTCATCAGCCTGCAGCTTCGCTTTTAACTGAATTAATACACCATTACTACCATTCACTCATTGCTTATATCAACATTATTATGAAAAATAGATCATCCCGCGTGCTGTTGTTTGCTTCCAGCCTGGCAGCCTTGTTCATTGTTGTAATTATATCGTGTAACAAAAAATTTGATGCACCACCGGCGTACATACCACCGAATATAGGTGCCACTACCACCATTGCTGCGCTAAAAGCAATGCATGTGTCAGGCAGTGTAGATTCTATCACCACGGATATGATTATCGGCGGTGTTGTAATTGCCAACGATTCAAGTGGTAATTTCTACAAGCAAATTATAATACAGGATACCACTGGTGGTATTGCTATCAGTATTGATGATTACAACTTATATGCTTCTTTCCCCATTGGACGTAAAGTATATGTAAAGCTGAAAGGTTTGTACATGGCGGAAGACGCCGGCTTGCTGCTTATCGGTGGAACGCCCGACAATGGTGGCGCCGTATCAGGCATTGCCAGCCGCCTGAAAGACCAGTATTTGGTAAAGGCAGAGATTAATGTGCCTGTAACACCTGCTTTGGTGACAATTGCAGATGTAAAAAACAACCCAACGAAATATATGTATATGCTGGTGCAGTTTCAAAATTTTGAAGTGAAGCCTTCCGATACTGCCAAAACATATGCGTTCTCTTCGGCTACTTCTACAACGGATGCCAACATCAGTGTGAAGGCTTGTGGCTCGAACGATACCATGATTATCCGCACCAGCGGTTACTCTTATTTTGCCAATGTAAATGTGCCCAATGGAAACGGCACACTCACTGCTGTGTATGCCTACTACAAAAGTCCTTACAATGGAAAGATTACGCCGCAGGTAATTATCCGTGATACCTCGGATGTACAGTTTACCGGCTCGCGCTGCGATGGTACAGAGCCGCCTCCAACCGGCAATGGTGTTCTCACTTCTATCAAGAACATCCGCGCGATGTACACAGGCAGCAATACTAAACTCGGCGCATACAAAATTGGCGGTGTGGTTATCTCTGATGCCTCCAGTAAAAATGTGTCTTCCGGCTCTGTTATTTTGCAGGATGGCGACCGTGGTATCTCGGTTTATTTTGGAGGTTCTGTTTCCTATAATGTAGGCGATTCAATTGTGCTGGATGTTACAGGTGATTCCTTGCTTAACTACAGAGGTTCACTCGAGATTAAAACACCTTATGGCGCTACACCACCTACACCAATAGCTACTGGCAAAACCATTGCACCGAACGTGCTTACAGTATCTCAATTGAATGCGTCTTTGTCGGATATAGAATTTACGCTTGTGCAAATTAAAAGCGGAACCGCTTCGGGTGCTTCAACTTTTTCGGGCAACCAAAAGCTTACTGATGCGACTGGAGATATTACTTTATACACTTCAGGCAGCGCAACGTTCGCTTCTTCCACATTACCTTCCGGCGCAAAAGACTGGACAGGTTACGGCAGTTTCTTCAATACAACCAAACAATTCCAGATTCGCAACACGGGTGATATAACGGATGCAACTGGCGGCGGTGGCGGTACCGATACGACCGTAATCCCTCCGCCTCCTCCACCCGGTGGTTCAGATTTGTTGATTTCTGAATATGTAGAAGGTTCTTCCAACAACAAGTATTTAGAGATTTATAATGCAGGTTCTACAGCGGCTGATTTATCAAAATATACGCTTAAACTATATGCAAATGGCGGAACAACTGTAACCAACCAGGCCACGTTAGATACATTGTTTAGCTCGGCTACTTTACCGGCAGGTGGCATCATTGTTATCCAGCAACCATCGGCTACGCTGGCATTGCCTTCCGGCGTAACGGCGAGCAGCTCTTCCGTTTGTAATTTTAATGGTGATGATGCTATTACCTTAGAAAAGAATGGTGTGGTGATTGATGCGTTTGGAACGGTAGGAACTGATCCCGGCACAAGCTGGACGGTTGGTAGCGATGCCAGCGGCGCAGTAGATCATTCGGTAAGAAGAAACGCTTCGGTAACCGCCGGAAACCCAAGCTGGACTTCGTCTTCAATCAGCGAATGGATAGTGGGAGCGAAGGATGACGTTTCTAATTTAGGCACACGATAATCTTGTTTTGTCTTTATAAAAATGCCTTGTTGCTCCCAGCAACAAGGCATTTTTATGGAAGTAATCCCTGAACATCGGCCACACACTTTGCAATACCCAAAAGGCTGTTTTTCTAAGGCATTATTCTTGATTTATTCAAACCATGAACTTTCTGAAAATTTATTTTTCTGTTCTTCTGCTGGTGCTTTTTTCTTTCTCTTCTATTGCACAGAAAAGATTGATTAAAGGGTATGTGCGCGACAGTATTACCGGCGTTCCGATTGTGAATGCTATTATCTCCAATGAAAACACAAGGAAGCTGATAACACCTGATCAGAATGGATTCTTTAGCATTACGGCATCACGTGGCGATTACATCATCATCAATGCATTCAATTATACTTTCGACACACTGAAAGCAACAGCCAATTTGCCAGACACATTGCGCATCGCATTAATTCGTGTGAATGAAATTTTGCCTGGCGTAACAGTAACGACTGGAGGTTATACACGCTACCAGTTAGACAGCCTGCGTCGTCATGATGAGTTTGTAAGTGATATGGGAGGTATCGGCAAAATGCCTAAGGTGAGCAAAGCAGATAACATGGGCGCAGGTATCGGCATCAACCTCGATGCTTTTGCGCGGAAACGTACCAAAGACAGAAACAAGGCTTATTCGACTTTCACTTATTTAGAGAAACAGGCCTATATAGATTACCGGTTTTCGCCGCAGAATGTTTCGCAGATTACAGGCCTAAAAGGTGATTCGCTTGTTGCCTTTATGCGCCGCTATACACCTACTTACGACTGGCTAAGAGAACATCCTGCCAACGAGGACATTTTATATTATGTGAATGAGAAGATAAAAGAGTCCGGACAAGAGAAATAATGGTTCCTTGTTAGTCTTCAACTTTTTTCTCATTACTCTCCGTTGGTAATTGGTATTCCTCCGTTATGTGGTTTTGCGTTACCTGTTCAGTCTTCATGCTTTCGCGTTTAAAAAAAACAAATAAAGCCAGCACGCCAATAATAGCGGCAATACCTACATAAACGGGATAAGAATCGTCTTCTAAACTTTTTTCGGTTAGTTTGCCGGAACGGCTGAGCATATACAAACCGGTAACCACTACGGCGTTGTTTAAAAAATGCACTGTGATGTTGAGCCAGATATTTTTTCCGTAATAAAAAACATAACCCAATAACAACCCAAGAAAAAACCGCGTGAGGAAACCGTAGTAAGAAAAGTGAGCTGCACTGAACAGAATGCTTGTGATAATGATGCCCACTGCTGCGTTTCCAAACAGTCGAATCAATGTTTGCTGCAAGGCACCCCGAAAAAACATTTCCTCAAACACAGCCGGCAGGAAAGCAATAATAATAAGTGTATAGAGATAATCGGTAAATGATTTCATTTGCGCCATAGCAAGAACTTCCTTTGAATATTCATCTTCCAAAGCTTTGAACTTTCGTGCCCAGTCAGCAGGTATGGGAATCGCTTCGTTAATCTGTGAAAGGATACTTTGCGCAAACAATGCTGCAATCACCAGCAACAAAATAATATAGAATTGCTTGGCTGTGGACTGACCCCTAAAACCAAGATAACCGTTGGGACTTTTATAAACAATAGCTGCCATAGCATAAGCCGGCAAAGCGAATAAACAGAACGTAGAGGCAGCCTGCACAAACCTCATTACCCCAATGTTTTTGGGGTCTCGTAAAGCCTTTTCTATATCCTCGAAACGGATGTGAAGGACAAGTAAAGGCGTAGCAATGGTAACGACAGCCGCCAGCATGAAACCTGCTCCGGTCAAACCGATTAAAATGCCCAACTGTCCGAAGGAAGAAACAGCTAACAGGGGACTACGAAACCCATTATTCATGATAGAATTTAATACTGGCGAAGATAGCGAAAGCCGGGTGAGATAAGCGATGAAAGGGAAGAGTAGCCAGGCAATCAGCCGCTTCTTTTACATTCTCTATTTTTGCAGTAATGAATAACATAGTGTTTGAAGACAGAGGCGTTGAATCTTACAAATCAACCTGGGATTACCAGGAAGCTTTGCTTCAGAAAAACCTTTCCCTGAAAAGAGAGAACCTCCCAACAGAACAGCGGCTCGTTTTTGTAGAGCATCTGCCGGTATATACGCTTGGTAAAAGCGGCAAACCGGAGCACATGCTGCTGAATGAAAAAGAACAATCAGATAAAGGCGTTGAGTATTTTCATACCAATCGCGGCGGCGACATAACCTTTCATGGCTATGGTCAATTGGTAGGTTACCCCATACTGGATTTGGAAACATTCAAACCCGATTTAGGCTGGTATCTGCGCAGCCTCGAAGAAGTCATTATACTTACACTCTCTCATTATGGCTTACAAGGGGAGAGGAGTAAAGGTGAAACCGGTGTGTGGCTGGATGCATCAATAAGAGGTAAAGAACGTAAGCTATGCGCAATGGGAATCCGCTGTAGCCGATGGATAACGATGCATGGCTTTGCTTTGAATGTAAATACCGACCTGGATTACTTTTCTAATATTATCCCTTGCGGCATCGTAAATAAAAAAGTAACTTCTTTGAAAGAAGAATTGGGCGAAAGCATAGACATGAATAAAGTGAAAAGGCTGGTGAAAGAAAAGTTTGAACAGGTTTTTGATGTAACCTTTACCGGCTCAGAACACGGGCAAACCGTTTCACATCAGCCAGCGGCTCAATAGGTGACTGATGCACCAGGTGCTGCGCAAACTGGTGCGCGAAATATGGCGCTAAAGAAGAGCCTTTCGTGCCCATTCCGTTGAGGATGCCAACAGCAGGATAAACAGGATGCAACCCAACAAACGGCCTTCGCTCTACATTAGCAGGGCGCTCGGCCGCAAGATGATCTTCTATTGTGAAAGGCAGGCGCAGCCAGTATTTCAGCTGTTCTTCTGTTTTCTTCTGGAACGCTTCTGTAGGCTTCATATCTTCATATTGCCAGGTATAATTAGAACCCACCCAAAATATATCTTTTTCTTTCCACGGAACGATATTGATGCCTTGCTTGTAAATGTGATTTTGCGATAGTCCGGCTATGCGTACCAGCAAAGCTTCGCCTTTATTAAACGCAAAAGGCAGCTTATCGAAATAAGGATTGGTGCTACCCGCCACACCATCACAAAAGATAATTTTTTCAGCAATTATGTTGTTGTATTTTACGTGGTCAGGGCTAACGAAGAGGTCGCTCAACTCAAACTTTTCTTCCGATAAGCAATTCCTTTTCCGTAAATGCGCTCGCCATTGCTTCAGGAGCGCTTGCACATCGGTAAGGAAACAAGGATTGATTTCGCCGATGCCGTAGTTGAACCTAAAGACTAAATCCTGTGCATCTGTTTCATTCCGTATTTTCAGCAGTTCCGGCTCTTCTTTACAGCGGTCTTCAAAAGCCTCTCTCATTTGCAGCGTGGCAAAAAAATCAAGCACATTACACTGCCGGATGAGGGATGCATTCAGCTCTTTACCCAGTGTTGTATAAGCCGATTTGCAAAACGGCAGCAACTCATCAATCAGCCAGGTTTTTACAATGCGACGACCCGTCACAGGATTAATGATTCCACTTGCCACGCGGCTAGCGGAATTGGAACCTGCCGTATCTATTACCAACACATCCCTGCCTTCTTTTTGCAGGTAATAGCTGAGAAACGTTCCGCAAAGACCTTGTCCAACAATGATATATTGAGGCATATAAGTATATGTTGCAGTAGAAATAAATTTTTTGATGAGTGACTATTGTCTCTCTTTCTTTAGCTGTCCGCTGTTGTTACAACGAGTTATATCAGTATGGCTACCAAATGAGCAAATGTTTCGGTGAACGTCAAAAAAAAATTTTTTGTATTCATAAATCTTATATTTTTGACATGTTTTTTAAGGGTTTAGGGTTGAAAAAATTTCCTGTGTCTACAGGAAATTTCTTTTTTAACAGCTTCTGTTTTCTCTTTTTTAATCCCTGTTTCATTCTTGCTTCTTTCGCTCTCTCAATGGTTTTGCTGGTATATTAATTGATTCCATTCGGTTCGTTATGTTCTGACGAATATAACCGGCAATGTATGAAAGGAAGAAAAAATTTCAACCAAAATAAAGGGGACCAGAATTCAGCTCCACAACCATTCACAGCCTATCCGCGTTGTGCGGGAATCTTACTTCACATTACATCTTTACCTTCCCGTTTCGGTGTCGGGGATTTAGGCCCGGAAGCTTTTGCTATTGCGGATTTTCTTCGGCGCAGCCATCAAACAATATGGCAGGTATTGCCGGTCAATTCTGCTTCATCAACAGGAGACTTTTCGCCTTATGGCTCTGACGGTTCTTTCGCTGGCAATATATGGTTGATTAGTCCTGAACAACTTCAGGAAGAGAACTTATTATCAGAAGCAGATTTGAACGAGCATGAAGTAACAGGCAACCATTCTACTGACTACGAAAAAGCAGTAGTTGTCAAACAAGCATTGCTGAGCAAAGCTTATCAAGCTTTTAAAAAAGGGGATTCAGAACAAGCAGATTTTACTACATTTTGTAAGGAAGAAAATCAATGGCTTGACGATTATGCATTATATATTGCTTTAAAAAAAGAAAATGAAAACAAATCCTGGAGCGAGTGGGATGCGCCTTATAAACTCAGACAAGAAGAAGCGCTACAGGATTTTGCCAGTAATCACGCAGAAGAGATAGAAGAAATAAAATGGCAGCAATATATTTTTCGTAAGCAATGGCGACGGTTGAAAGCGTATTGTAATGAGCAAGGCATAAAAATTTTTGGCGACCTGCCTTTTTATGTGGCTTACGATTCTGCTGATGTATGGGCGCATCGTTCCATTTTTAAACTGGACAAGGAAGGACAAATGCAGGTAGAAAGCGGAGCGCCACTGGATGAGTTTAACACAGAAGGTCAGCGCTGGGGTATGCCGGTTTATAACTGGGCTGCCGTTAAAAAAGAGAACTACAATTGGTGGCTACGCCGCATGAAAAATAATATAGCGCTGTTTGATTTGTTGCGGCTCGACCATTTCAGAGGTTTTTCGGCTTATTGGGAAATACCGGTAGAAGCCGCATCCGCAAAGGAAGGCAAATGGCAGCCATCGCCCGGCATCGCCTTTTTTAAAACATTAAAAGAAGAGATTGGTAACCTGCCATTAGTGGCAGAGGATTTAGGAACAATAGACGAGCCGGTGATTCAACTAAGAGAACAATTGGGTATCCCGGGCATGATTATACTGCAACTGGGTTTTGGTGAAGACATGCCGCAGAGCGAATTTATTCCACATCATCATTATAAGAATGCAGTACTTTATACTGGTAATCATGACAACAACACAACTATAGGATGGTTTGAGTCCTTATCCGATCAGCTAAAAGAAAACCTTTCTTTGTATGCACATCAAAAGGTGACAAAAGCAAATGTTTGTGAAGTGATGAGCCGGCTGGTGTATGCATCGGTAGCCAAACTGGCGATATTGCCTGCGCAGGATTTATTGCAGTTAGATGCAAAAGCAAGAATGAACGGTGTGCCGGATGGTGAGCGAAGCTGGAGCTGGCGCTTGCCGAAACATTCTTTATCAAAAGAAATAGAAAAAGAGTTGCAGACTCTTTGCTTTATTTATGATAGAGAAAATAAGATGACCCAATAAAGAAAGAGGCGGCTTAGATAAGCCGCCTCTTTCTTTATTGAAAAAATGATTACAGATCATTGGTGTTGAAAGTATCGCCCTGATTGATATCTCCTGTTTCGTAACCCCGTTTAAACCATTTCATACGCTGCGCTGAAGTGCCATGCGTAAAAGCATCCGGCACTACATAACCCTGCGATTCCTTTTGCAAACGGTCGTCGCCAATGGCATTGGCTGCATTCAGTGCAGCATCAATATCGCCCGGCTGAATTATATTATCCTGTCCGTTCGCGGCTTTCTGTTGTCCCTGATAATGCGCCCAAACACCTGCGAAGAAATCAGCCTGTAACTCCAGTCGTACCGATAGCTCATTCATTTCACTCTCGCTCAACCGGCTGCGCTGTGCATCTATTTTATCGGTAATGCCAAGCAGGTGCTGTACATGATGCCCAACTTCATGTGCAATTACATACGCAGAAGCAAAATCGCCGGGTGCACCAAACCGTTGCGAAAGCTCATCAAAAAAAGAAAGATCAAGATAAACTTTTGAATCGGCAGGACAATAGAAAGGACCCGTAGATTGGCTGGCGCCACCACAAGCGCTTTGTGTTGAGCCATCAAACAAAACCAGCTTTGGGTCAGTATAATTTTTTCCCATATTTTGAAACAACTGCCCCCAGATATCTTCTGTTTCTGCTAAGACGGTTCGGGCAAACTTTGTTGTCTGATCATTAGCCGGAGCCGCTTGTTGCGTTGATTGTTGTTGTGGCGCATTGTTCAACACTGCATTCGGATTACCGCCCAGTAAATAAATTACAAACGCAATTACTAACGTGCCGATACCGCCACCCACAGCTAAACCACTACCACCGCCGCGTCTGTCTTCTACATTGCTACTTTCTCGCCCACCTTGCCAAAGCATAGTTGAAAATTTTCAGTTTAATAAAATGGATGAAATACAGAATTAATCTTCCGGTTTAATGTTCAGCGCATCATCATCCACAAATTCTTCCTGCTCGCGCGGGTGGTTATCATACTCTTTTAATGGTGTATATTCAGCATCACCGGTAGGAGCTTGGTCACTTAATATAGAAGAATCTTCTGTGCCTTCGCGAACCGGGTTGTCGCCGTTGGTTACCTTATCGTCAGCATCGTAACTATGGTCGAACTCGCCCATGTTTTTATTTTTTGGATCCACATTACTCATAGTATTTTTATTAGAAATAAAGGATTGAAAAAACCATACCAGACCCTGTTAGAGATACAATGCGGCAGGTTCGATGCCATTAAGTATAGGATCTACAACGTCGCATATAGTTCAGTTGTATCTTGACTTTTGATATTGTCGGTTTTTTTATGAATCCGCCGACCTTACTCCGGGGAATCGTCTGTTGCAATCAGGATTTTGTTCTTTTTCCTCTTTTATATAAAAATAGAATCACACTTCAATATTGTTGGTATTGATTGAATCATTTCAATTTCACAGATACACATTAACAATAAAACGCTTCGTATTGCGCAGCAATATTTGTAATTTTGCGTCCCCGCATAAAACCAGCGGGATTTATTATGGACGATAACAATATTGTTAACTCACAAAACGCTGAAGGGCAGGAGCCGGCAACTGTGGCTGAACAACCGCAGAATGAGGCTGCAGCGACAACAAACGAGCCTGCCGCAACAGAAGCGGAACAACCCGTAGCAGAAACTCCTTCTGCTGAAACTGCATTCGAAAACAAACCCGATACTTCTGCAGTAAACATTGAAGAGCCGGTAAAAGAAACTCTTGCCGCGCACGACGACTTCGACTGGAGCATTGACAAGCGCAATGTGGCTCATTACAGCAAGGAAGATAAAAACAAGTACGACAAAGTTTACGAAGACACTTTCGTTCAGATTGAAGATGGTGAAATTGTAAATGGCACAGTCGTGGCGCTTACAAAAACAGATGTTGTAGTAAACATTGGTTTTAAAAGCGATGGACTGATTTCTTTAAACGAATTCAGGGACCTGCAGGGCGTGCAGGCAGGCGATGTAGTAGAAGTGATGGTGGTGGAAAAAGAAGACCGACAAGGACATCTTCACCTCAGCCGTAAATCTGCCCGCATCTTCCGCGCGTGGGAGCGCATTGTGGAAGTGCACAAAACCGGCGAAGTGGTTACCGGCACTGTTACCAGCAAAACCAAAGGTGGCTTAATCGTAGACGTATTCGGCATGGAAACTTTCCTGCCGGGTTCCCAGATAGATGTGAAACCCGTTACCGATTACGATCAGTTTGTAGGCAAAACAATGGAGTTTAAAGTGGTGAAAGTAAATGAAGCCATTAAGAACGCCGTTGTATCTCATAAAGCGCTTATCGAAAGCGATATCGAAGCACAACGTGCACAAATTATTTCCAAGCTTGAAAAAGGCCAGGTGCTGGAAGGCGTAGTGAAGAACATCACCGACTTCGGTGCATTTATGGATTTAGGCGGCTTGGATGGCTTGTTGTACATCACCGATATTTCATGGGGTCGCATCACGCATCCTTCCGAAGTATTGAAGCTGGATCAGAAGCTGAACGTAGTTGTCCTTGATTTCGATGATGATAAAAAGCGTATTTCTCTTGGCTTGAAACAACTGACACCGCATCCTTGGGATGTGTTGCCTGAAAATATTCATGAAGGCGCTACAGTGAAAGGCAAAGTAGTGAACATTGAAGATTACGGCGCTTTCTTAGAGATCATGCCGGGTGTGGAAGGCTTAGTTCACGTAAGTGAAATTACCTGGGCGAACACACCGATCAATGCCAAAGAGTTCTTTAAATTAGGTGATGAATATGAAGCCAAGGTAGTAACGCTGGATAAAGACCTACGCAAGATGAGTCTTTCTATCAAGCAACTGACTGAAGATCCCTGGAGCACCATCGAAACCCGTTTCCCTGAAGGCAGCAAACACAAAGGCACAGTAAAAAACATCACTCCTTACGGCGTGTTTGTTGAGTTGGAACCTGGTATCGGCGGTATGATTCACATCTCTGACTTAAGTTGGCTGAAGCGTTTCAATCACCCATCCGAATATACTAAGGTGGCCAGTGAAATAGACGTGATTATCTTATCTATTGATAAAGACAACCGCAAACTGCAGTTAGGTCATAAACAACTGGAAGAAGATCCCTGGAATGCATTGGAAGACACGTTTGCTGTTGGCAGCCTTCACGAAGGAACAGTGGTTCGTAAAGACGATAAAGGTGCGCTGGTTCAGTTGCCTTATGGTCTGGAAGGATTCGCTCCTAACCGCCACCTTGTAAAAGAAGATGGCAAAAGCGTTGCGCAGGACGAGACGGCTGAATTCATAGTAATTGAATTTGACCGCAACGAAAAGCGCATTGTATTGAGTCACTCCCGCATTTGGGAACAGGCGAAGGCAGATGAGAAGGAAGTTCAACGCAAAGAAGCCCGTACCGAAGCTGAAAATGCTAAGAAAGCGGTGAAAACTATCCAGAACAAAGTGGAAAAGGCAACCTTGGGCGACCTTGGTGCTTTAGCCGAAATAAAAGAAAAACTGAAGAAGGAAGAAGGCAAATAAACTTTCCAAGTTTTCTGATTAAAAGCCCCGTGTGATGACGGGGCTTTTGTTTTTAAGTATAGAGACAGGAAGGCTGATGATGATAGATATTATAGCTTTTGTGAATTTTGGCCTTTTGTTTGAATAACGAAAACTAAAAGAAACGACGATGCACGAAGGAAATACTTACACCTGGCTTAACTTTTTACTTGATTTTTTATTAATTGCTATCCTTTGTTATACAGTTGCATAAATCTCCTTACCCAATTGAAGATCAACAATAAAAACTTGTGTTTCCCAATCCGTTTCTTAACAACCTTGTATCAATAAGCGCTTCATAATTCCGTTATTTAGCAGCTTATGTCAGCACCGGTTTCCCACATCGTTCACAACAATCATTTTTGGTTATCTCCGCAGCGCTGTTTGTATTGGGAGCAAGAGCAAACGCTTATCGCTTCTGATTTGCACCTGGGCAAAACCGGACATTTTCGTAAAATGGGGATTGCCGTGCCGCAGGCAGTTTATAAAGAAGACCTTCAACGTTTGTTTAGCGAAATACAATATTACAAACCGAAGCAATTAGTGGTGGTAGGCGACCTTTTTCACAGTCGCGAAAACAAAGAAATGCAGTTGTTTGTAAAGTGGCGCAACGATCTGCCTCATCTCGATTTCATCCTTGTAAAAGGCAACCACGATATTTTAAAAAATGAATGGTACGAAGCGGCAGGGATTCGTGTGATTGAGCAACAGCTTTGCATTGGTCGGTTTATCTTCACCCACGATGCTACCACCAAAAACTGCACTGGATTAAATGATCCTTATGTCTTTAGCGGACACGTGCACCCAGGCGTTGTTGTTAAAACAGGCACCCGTCAATCGCTTTCTTTTCCCTGTTATCACTTTAGTCAATCTGGCGCAATCATTCCAGCCTTCTCTAAATTCACCGGTGTCTATATTACCCCCAAGCAAACCGGCGATGCAGTGTTTGCGATCATCAATCAATCTATAGTAAGGGTATAAAAAAAAGCATCCTGCTATGGCGGGATGCTTTTCAAAATTATGAGTATTGTTTAAAACGGAAGATCATCCATAGGTTCAGTAATCTCCTGTGGCTGCTGCGCAGGTTGCGATGCCGGTTGTGTGTTATAATTATTATTGTAACCGTAGGAAGAACCTTGCGCACCTTCATTGGGTGCACCGCCTTCACCTTTCGCTCCCAATAGCTGCACACTCTGCACACGCAGTGTTAGAGAACTGGCAGTAGCTCCGTCTTTAGTAGTGTAATTACGTACTTCCGGTGAGCCTTCTACATACACTTGTGTTCCTTTTTTCAGGTAAGGTGCAATAGCCGTGCGGTCTGTCCAGTAAGCGCATTCCACCCAAATTGTTTTGTCTTTCTGAACACCCATGTTGTCCTTAAACTTTTCGGTGTGTGCTACACTGAAGTTGATAACGGTTTTGTTGTTCACTGTGTTTACTACGCAATCTTTACCCAGATTGCCGATGGCTGTTAACTTTATCATTTGGTTATATTTAGACTCTTTTGCGTTAGCAATAGTACTGAATTCGCGCCATATAATTTTCATTTTTAAGTCTTCGGTATTGAAAGACATTCTTTAAAATCTCCGGTACAGATAATCGAAAATTACACTAATAACATGAATAAAAGCTCCTCGCTTTTACGCATTGGTTCAATTCCCGAAGACTTACTCATCCTGTTTGATTTTTGTCACTCTTTGAACAACTACCATAAGCAATACCTATAAAAGCTTAAATGAGATGAATGATAAGAGTATATCAGTTTAAACATGTATCCAACTTTGTTCATCTGCATCTATCAGCGTTTGTTCTACCAAAGCCATTTCACAGGCATCTTTTTCCAAACCAAAACAATATAGATTGATAAAGCGATCACTCAAATAAAAGAGTACCGAAGACTTATCTGAATTGAAGGCCTGACCTCAATAATATTTTTCCAAGCAGTTCAACAAACGGTGCTATTTTTTCTTTGCGGCAATGTATTGCAACATTAAAAAATTTTAATCTCAAGCTGCCAAGATTAAAATGCCATTAAATCATTGAAAATTTTAACAGTTATTATTTTTTGATTTGAGGATACTGTATCTTGTCTTCTTATTAAGAGATGTTCGGGCGAAAAAGATTTAGTAACGAAGCGTTCAAAAAGGAATTCAATAGTGTAAAAGCTAGCGTTTGATATAACAAAAAAGACTCGCAATTTTTTCTTCATTATTTTAAATGGTATCCAAAATCGTAGTTATGGAAAATTCGTACAAAATTTTATTAGCCGAAGATGAGCCTAAGTTAAGCCAGGTTATTCAGGAACAACTCATTAGTCAGGGGTTTGAGACCGATGTGGCCTTTGATGGCAATGTGGCGGAAAAGATGTTTAAGCAGCATGATTATTCGCTTGTTCTCTTAGACATTAACCTGCCTTATAAAAACGGTCTTGCCTTGTGTAAAGAATTCAGGGAAACCAACAGCCAGGTTCCAATTATTATGCTCACTGCCCTGGGCGAACTGGATGATAAGATCAACGCCTTCACTTTCGGCGCTGATGATTACATTGTAAAGCCGTTTCATTTCGATGAACTTTCGGCAAGAATCAAAGTATTTCTGAAACGGGCTGAAAACAGTTTTACGCCATCGGAAAAAATTGTGATTGCTGACATGGAAATTGACACTGAAAACAAGCTTGTGTCTCGTGAAGGCAAAAACATAAACCTTACGGCAAAAGAATTTTCGTTGCTATTGCTGCTTTCGCGCAACAGAGGCAAAGTGGTGAATAAGCAGGATATTCTTGAAAAGGTATGGGAGCTTAGCTTTGATACAGGAACCAACACCATTGAAGTGTACATCAGTTTTCTCCGCAATAAAATTGACAAACCGTACTCTACTAAACTCATTCACACAAAACCCGGCTTTGGATATTACGTAAAAGAAACGATGCTATAAATGAAACTGCGGTTTCGATTTATTATCTTCTTCAGCCTGGTGTTCTCGCTGCTGATGCTTTGTTCTGCGTTTCTTATTTATCTTCTTTTCGAGAAGGCAAGAGAGCGTGATTTCAACAGACGTCTGTGGGCGCAGGCTTATGCTTCATACAGCGACTGGTATCAGGCTCCCTTGCCCGATTCGGTGAAGGAAATTGTATCGGGTTATCATTTCAATACTATCCATCAGCAGCAAGTGATCATCCTGAACAGCAAGGGTGAAACGGTGAGCATTTATAATAAAAAGGATTCGTCGCTTCCTTCGCCATCATTGTTGAAAGAGATAGAAAGAACCAAAATTTTATATACCAAAAAAGGCGATGTTCAGCAGGTAAACCTGTATATTCCTACTCCGCAACCCGCTTATGTAATTGTGTCCGGTCATGATAAATTCGGCTTTCTCAGGGTTAAGAATCTGGAACATATTCTAACGATGATGGCGTTGATTGGCGTGGCTTTGATTATCGGTTCAGCTTTCATTATTTCAAGCCTCGTTACGCGCCCGCTTATCCGGTTGGGGCTACAGATGCAGCGCATCTCGGAAGCCAATATGGAGGAACGCATTGCGATCAAACCCAATCGGCTTAACCGTGAAGAATCGCAGATTGCTATACAGTTTAATGCCATGCTCGACCGGCTGGAAAGAGCCTTTGAATTGCAACGAAGCTTTGTACATCATGCTTCGCATGAGTTGCGTACGCCTTTGGCGGCTATGCTATTGCAAACAGAGTTTGCCTTGAGTAAGAATCTTACTGTTGAAGATGCACGAAAAGTGCTGGAATCTTTAAAAGAAGACCAGCAGGAAATGGTAGAGCTGACCAACTCGCTATTGCTCTTGTCGCAGTACGAAAGAACGCAGACTTCGCAGGAATGGCCGGTGTTGCGCTTAGATGAGTTGTTGTATGAAACGATGGGCATGGTAAAGCGGATGCTGCCCAATGTAAATGTGTCTCTTGAATTCGCGCAGGTGCCCGACAACGAATTATTTCTTTCGATACAAGGCAATGATTCGCTCATCCGTTCGGCGTTTAGAAATCTCATTAAAAATGCATGGCTGTATAGCGATAACAAATCGGTTGCCGTAACCATTGATGCCACTGCCACCGACATCTATCTGCATTTTGATAACAATGGAAAGCTCTTGTCTCTCGAAGAACAGGAACGCTTGTTTATTCCCTTTTTCAGGGCTTCTAATTCAGCCTCCAAAAAAGGGTTTGGTTTGGGTTTAAATATTATCCAGCGTATTGTAACCATGCACAAAGGCAGTGTGGGTTATATCATCTACAACAACCTCAACCGCTTCACGCTTCAGTTTCCCAAGCTCTCAACAGCTGCCATCGCCTTATAGCCCAAACACGCCGCTGTTAATAGCTTGCAATGCTTCTTTCTTATGCTTGCCTTCAATCAGGAGTGAAATATTGTGGCGACTGCCGCCATAGCTTACCATTCTTACAGGAACGGATTGCAAAGCCGTGAATATTTTTTGCAGCACATCGGGCGTTTCAGCTATCTCGTTTCCAACCACTGATATGATAGTCTGATTTTCATCCCACTCCACCACACCAAAAGGCTCTAATTCCCGGATGATTTGCGGCAGATAAGTATTATTATCTATCGTTACGGAAACTGCTACCTCAGATGTTGTGATCATATCTATCGGTGTGCGGTACTTTTCAAACACTTCAAATATTTTCCGCAGAAATCCATATGCAAGTAACATACGGCTGCTTTTAATATTAATGGCGATGATGCCGTCTTTTGCCGCCACCGCTTTAATGCCGGTGCTATTGGCAGATTCGGCAATAGTAGTGCCCTTTGCTTCGGGCTGCATAGTGTTTAACAGCTTCACAGGAACATTGGCATGTTGCGCCGGCCAAATGCAGGTCGGGTGTAAAATCTTTGCCCCGAAATATGCCAGTTCCGCAGCTTCATCAAAGCTCAGTTGTTCAATAGGCACTGTTCTGTTTACAATGCGCGGATCATTATTGTGCATGCCATCTATATCGGTCCATATCTCGCACACGCTGCCATGAACGGCGGCTGCAATCAGAGAAGCCGTATAATCGCTGCCGCCACGTTTCAGGTTGTCTACTTCTCCTCTTGCATTGCGACAGATATATCCTTGCGTGATAAACAGGTTAACCGATTTATAATCGTTCAAAAGCTTATCCAGCTTGTGTTCTATGGCGGTTAGCTCTGGCTCTTCATTGGCATCAATACTCATAAACTCTAATGCCGGCAGCAGCTTGTGCGATATATTTTGCTCTTCCAGATAAACACTAAATAGTTTGGTGCTGAGAAGCTCACCCTGCGCAAGAATATCCTTATACAAAGCGTCGCTGAACGATATTTTGAGGATGATATTCAGAAACTCAAAGTGCTCTGTAATGATGGCAGATGCTTTAAGAAAAGCATCTTCTTTTTCAACCAGCAGCGAAGCAAAATGTTCATAGTGTTCCCGCAATTCAATGATGGTTTGCTGTGCTTTGATGCGGTTGCCTGCTGCAATAGCATCGCTGATAGACACCAAAGCATTGGTAGTGCCGCTAAGTGCACTGAGCACGACTATTTTGGGCTCGGTATCGCATGTGATAAGGTGTGCCACATCATGCATGCGTTCCGGCTTGCCTACGCTGGTGCCGCCAAATTTCATTACTTTCATCTTGCTACTTATAAGGGTTGCAAAAGTATTGGCAGGAATGAAATGGCGTTGAAAAATGTTGTTGGCTGCTGTGGCGATTGGTTAATGTCTGAACTGCGATGATGGAACATGGATAAACACGGACTTTCAGGATAATCAAAACCGGGATGTTTTCAACTAGGGAGAAAGGGATAAAAGAGGTGCGCAGAGGAAGGGTTGTATCTAATGAAGCGGGTGCACCCGTCATTGCTTCGTGCCTCGCAATGACGCGCATGACAGATTTGTCAAACATAAACCTTACCTAGGCAAATTCTTTGCGCCTTCGCGGTTATGACCATCCGCTTCAATAAAAGCTCAATTATTTTCAAAGCGTTGAAGAGTGCGATGACGCTCATAGCGCCACAGGCCGCAACGATGCTCCATCGGAGAAACGGACTTCTGGCCCATACTAGCTGTTATGTTGCTTGTATTGGAGACTTTTAAGCTTAAAATTGTTGCCTTCATTGGCGCTCTTCCATAGCCGCTGCGATGGCTTTTGCATCTCCATCGTCTTTGCTGGAAAGATGTTGAATGATATTGTGATAACTTTCTGCATCGCGGTTCTGGCTGAGCTTGAACACATGCTCCAGCTTTGTGATCTCTATTTCGAAAGCAATAATGTGTTTCATCAGCGACGACACATAGCCAGGCTTCATGTGCTTTACCAAGGAAGGAGAGTTGGGCGCTTCAAACTTTTCTGTCAGTTTCACCAGTAAGTTATAAAGCTCGGCTTCCCCTTGAAAAGTGAGCGTTCCTTGCGCATGAATGGCTCTGTAATTCCAGGTGCTGCCAATGTTTTGCTGCTTGTACCAGCTTGCGCTTACATAGGTGTGCGCACTGCTGAAAATAGCCAGCACGTTTTTATTCTGCTCAAAGGCATCAGTGTGTGTTTGCTCGCGCATAATGTGACCTTGTAAATAATATTTTCCATCGCGTTCTTCTATCAAAACAGGAACGTGCGTGGCAGCCGGTTGTTGATTGTTGCCGCAACCACACAAGATAATAAAAGGGTGTGCATGCATAAAAGCAATTACTTCTTCTTGCGAGCCGGCTTTGAAATGAGGAAGGTCATACATGGAAGTAAAGATAAGCTGCCTTGGAAAAAAGGAACAGGTTATACCTTATGGTTCGCTATTTTAGCTCACTCTATCATTTACCTTATTGCTATGACTGAATCGAAAAGCGAGTTGCACAAAGAGTTTGAACTGGAACGGCTCATCCTGTTCAGCGATGCCGTTTTTGCTATCGCTATTACACTTATTATCATCGAAATTAAGTTTCCCGAAGTGCCGAAAGGTGCAAGCGCGGAGGAGGTATTCAACGAATTCAAACCCACGCTCATTCAATTTGCAGCCTTTGTTATCAGTTTCTTTTTCATCGGCATGTCGTGGATGAGGCACCTACAGCTTTTCCGCTATCTGGTGAAGTACAATATGGGATTGGTAAAAAGGAATTTGGTTTTCCTCTTCTTCATTGTCTGTTTTCCGTTTTCTGCATCAGGCATCACAGAGCATATACGGCCAAGTTTTATGCTACCACTTGACATTTATATTTTCAACATTGCAGCCGTTATGGTTTGCCAGTATGGGATATCAAATTATATTTTTCGACGCAAGCCTCAACTGTGTATGGAAGGTCGTGAAGATGAAAAAAAATATTTGCTGATGAACAGCAAATGGATAGCCCTTATCTTGAGTTTTACTTTTGTTATTTATGTTGTTGCCACCGTCTTTCTTTCGCAAGATCCCATTTACACAGCCTTGCCTTCCTATCTTCTTGTCATAATGGTTTTCATTTTGAGAAGACGAATGAAAAAATCAAAACCGGCTTCGATGGAAGAAATTTAAACCCAGCAGATTGTTATGTTTATTTCATCTCGGCAAGCTCCATCACGCGCATCCATTCATCCAATGTTACCGGCTGAACGGAAAGCCGTGAAAGCTTCACGAGCGCCATGTTAGCAAGGGTTTTATCACTTTTAATTTGCGTTAATGATACGGGCTTCTTTAAAGTTTTCAGTGGCTTCACATCTACAACCACCCAGTTGCTATCATCGGTAGTAGGGTCCTGATAAGCCTCTTTTACCACTTCTGCAATGCCTACAATTTCGAGACCTTCATTGCTGTGATAATAAAACAGTTGGTCGCCTTTCTTCATGGCTTTTAAATTGTTGCGCGCAGCATAATTGCGTACACCGTCCCAGAAAGTTTTCTTGTCTTTTACAAACTGCTCCCAGCTATACTTTTGTGGTTCCGATTTAATGAGCCAGTAATTCATTGTTAATCCAGATATAGTTAATTGGTAATTGAAAACGATAACAGCTTACAATCCTATCACTCACTTTCTTCAATCCAAAGATTCAGCACATTGTTCAATCTGTTGTTTAAAGGCAACATACAATTTCTCTTGGATAGCGCTCCCGGTTTTGTTTTCGATGATGCGACTATCTATCTCCGTAACCGGTGTTAGTTCGCCCATTGTTCCTGTGGTGAAAACTTCATCGGCGTGATAAAATTCGGAGATGGAGAGATTGCGCTCTTTTACTTCTATGTTTAATTCTTTGGCTAAAGAGATAACCGTTTGCCTGGTAACGCCCGTAAGGCATGCATCGGCATGTGGCGTAAGTAGTATGTTATTCTTCACCATAAAAATATTGCAGGCATTCGTTTCGGCGACAAAGCCAAGGTTATCCAGCATAACCGCATCATCAGCGCTTCGCAGGTTGGCTTCTATTTTAGCCAGAATATTATTGAGAAGATTGTTGTGGTGAATCTTAGAATCGAGATGCATAGGAGAGTTGCGGCGAACGGATGCAGTAATCAATTTTACACCACTCATGTTGTCGTAGACCGGTGGTTTGTGCTCTGCCAAAACAATCAAACAACAACCGTTCTGGTTGAGCCGCGGGTCCATGCCGGATGTAATTTTTTCACCTCTTGTCAACGTTAAACGGATGTGTACGCCGTCATGCATATTGTTGGCAACGAGCGTTTGTTTAATAGCATCTTTAATAAATTCTTTGGATGGAACATCTGCAAACAGTAGTGTTTTGGCAGATGCCTGCAAACGAACAAGATGATCAGTGAGATGAAAGATTTTACCGTTATAAACCCGTAGACCTTCCCACACCGCATCGCCACCCTGAACGGAAGAATCGAAGACCGATACTTTAGCTTCGGCTCGCGGGTAAAGCCTGTCTTTCACAAAAACCTGTATGTCTTTATTCAGCGGGTTAAATTGCTGTTGCATAGGGCAAAAAAATTAAGCTTTAATGGAATGATCGCACAACAAATCATAATAGTGCCTGCACTCGTCGTAAAGAGGTAGCAGGTAATCGGGAAGGCTGCGGTTGCTGGTTTCCTGCGGCGAAAAACGCGTGGTTTTATGAACGCTGCTATACCAATATTTCGCCCACACGCCATCTTCAGGTTTTGGCCCGGCCGGCCACGAAAGCATTTCTTCGTAAAAGGGAATGCCTAACGCATCGCATAACTGCGACAAAACTTTCTCCGGGTTCTTTAAAATCTCGCCTGAATCAACCACCGCAAAATCCTGTTGCTTTTCCTTCAGAAAATGATACAGTTCCCATTGCTTGTCTATGCCGATGTCCTGCATCTTCACATCGCGTATCACCTGTGCATACGAGGCAATAATCTGCTTTGGATCCCTGATAAAAATGATGTTGGAGACTTTCTGTAAAAAGTCGAGAGAAACATCTACCAGATGATGTGTCATTTGCTTGCAGAACACCACAGGTTTGCCAAAATCATGGTGCAGAATATGCTCAATCACCTTCTCGCCTTTATTTTCCTGTCCCTGCAATACCTTGCCGCGCCCGGGGTGATTGACACCGGTTGCCAGCAGGTAATGGGCATACAAAGGTTCATCTATCACCACTGTATCCGGCCGCTGCGCAAAAGAATACATAAGGGCAGTAGACAAATTTCGCGGACTGCTCCACAGGCAAATTCGTTTGGTTGTCATCGGATGAAAATATGGTATAAATATAGAAAAGTTATGGTTTGCCAGAGTGAGGCAAACACCTGCATTTAATCACAGCTTATTCCCATTTTGCCAGCACATCGGCAAGGTGCAGCACCTGCAGGTTGACACCTTTGTGTTTAATGCAGCCATCAATGTGCATCAGGCAACTCATGTCGGTGCTGATGATATATTGCGCGCCCGTATCGGCTGCATTGGTTATCTTCTGGTCGCCCATGGCTAGGCTGATGGATTCAAACTTCACGGCGAAAGTGCCGCCGAAACCACAACAGGTTTCCACATCGTTCATCTCGCTTATTTGCAAACCTTCTACATGACTTAATAGTAAGCGCGGCTCGGCTTTGATGCCGCATTCTCGCAATGCTGCGCAGCTATCATGGTAAGTGGCTTTAGCATTGAATTTAGCACCTGTGCTTGTGATTCCTAACACATTTACCAGGAAAGAAGAAAACTCGTATAAACGGTTGCCTACTTCTTTTGCTTTGTCTGAACCGGGCAATAGCATTTGATAATAGTTCTTTACAAAACCGGCACAGCTTGCACTGGGCGTAACAATGTAATCGGTGCCTTCAAAATCGTTCAGAAATTTCTTGCATACTTCTTTCGCTTCGTTGCGATAGCCCGCATTGAAAGCCGGTTGTCCGCAGCAGGTTTGTTCTGTATTGTAACGAACCGTACAGCCACATTTCTCCAGTACCTTCACCATATTGAAAGCAACGGAAGGATACAGCTGGTCTATAAAACAAGGAACAAAAATGCTGACGTTCATGTGTATTCTTTTCGCTTGTACTAATATCTTCTTTTAAGTTTACTGATGTATTGAAATCAGTTTGAAGTTTTATGAAGTGAAGAGCTGTTTTCGCCGGCAAAATCTAAAGTTGCTTTAGAATGGTACTAAGAAAATTGAAAGATAGGGAATTAGTATACTGACAATTATATAAAGTATAGTCCCAAACCAGAATAGCCATTTTCTTACCTGTTTAAATTCTTGGAACCATTTTGTTCTTGTAATAATGTAACTCTCGCAAACATAGCCCAATGAATAAAGTCCGTTAGCAACAGTACCCCAAATAAACACTCCAAAATAATCAAAAAAATTTAAACTTGGGATGAAGTAGATGATTGAAAATAACCCGGCAAGACCAACAAGTATATTGAACAAAAATCTTTTCTTCAGCCAATATTGGTGAGCATCAAGAAGTCAGAGTCCAAGCATTTCATTGGTAAGTTGCGTTTCATCGAGAACCGAATCATTCATAAAACGCTCTTTTATAAAGATCGTTGCAAATGGATCATCTTAATCGCAGTTACCGCCGCTTCTTCACCTTTGTGCCCGTGAATGCCGCCGATTCTCTCTAATGCCTGCGCTTCAGTATTCACGGTTAACACACTGAATATCGTTGGTACATCCAAATTCATATTCAGCCATACTACGCCTTCAGTTACGGCTTTGCACACATAATCAAAGTGCGGTGTATCTCCTTTGATAATGGCGCCTAATGTGATAAACGCATCTGCTTTTTCACTGTTGCTATTAGCATACGCCTTCACGGCAAAAGGTATCTCCACCGCACCGGGAACCACGATTGTCTTAAACCTTGTACCTTGTTCCTTGAAAACTTTTATCGCACCTTCCTCCAGCTGGTCTGCAATGTGCGCATTCCATTCTGTTTTCACGATAACAACAAAGGCATTCGCTATCTGCGGAATGCCTTTGTTCAATTCAGTATTGCCTTCTGTTGCCATTAGTTCACACTAAAATCGTTAGGTTCTACATTCAACCGGTAAATATATTTGTCTATCTGTGCGCCGCGTGCTGTTCCGGGATAGTTGTTTTTAATTTCCTTATACATATCCAGCGCTTCTTTATTCTTGCCCATCACTTCGCTCAGCATTGCTGCACGAAACAGGTACTCCGCGGTATTGTCTTTATCATCCGTAAAGGTAGTAGCTGCCTTCTTGTAAGAATCCACAGCTTCCTGTCTCTTATTCAGCTCGCTATACGCATCGCCTAAGCAACCATAGGCTGCCATTTGCACCGGTTTAGAATCGGTAGAAAAATCGCTCAGGTATTTCACCGTTTCACTAAAGCTGCCTAATTTCAGGTCGCACACGCCGGCATAATACTTAGCCAGATTGGCTGTCTTAGTGCCATCATAGCTTTTAATTATGGCTAAGAAACCTTTGTTCACACCATCACCATCCAATGCTTTGCGCAGCGAATCTTGTCCATAATATTCCTGTGCTTTAAAGATGGCATCCTGTGCCTTTTCTTCTTTTGGCTGAACCACCCAGGCATCATAAGCAAACCAGGCACCGAAGCCAATAATCAGTACCGCCAGCACGATAGAGGCTGGCTTGCCCCATTTCTGCCATAAGCCTTGCGTATCTCTTTCGGGATGAGAGACGGTTGTTTTACTCACTTTTGTTTCAACAGCCATATTCGGATTGATGATTTAGAATTTCAAATTTATGATTCAATAAACGCACTACTCATCCCTCACTATTTACGCTCTTAATCTTTAATATAAGGATAGTTTTGGTCTCGGTATATATCGCCATACACTTCGCTTTCATCCGGCCAAGCACTCTCTTCTGCAAACTTCACGCTTTGTTCTACCGCTGCATTCACACGGTCGTCTATCGCCTTGATTTCTTCGTCGGTGGCAAAGTTGTTTTCCTTTATCGTGTTCAGCACAAACGTAATTGGGTCTTTGCCACGGTACTCTTCTACTTCTTCTTTTGTTCTGTATTTCTGCGGGTCGGAGATAGAATGCCCTTTGTAGCGATAAGTTTTCATTTCGAGCAGGGTAGGACCGCCGCCTTCGCGCGCTCTCCGCACAGCCCGATCCACAGCTTCATGAACCGCTTCCGGGTGCATACCATCTACTTTGTCACCGGGCATTTCGTACGAGTCGGCAAGCTTGTAAATGTCAAGCACATTAGAGGTACGTTCTACCGATGTACCCATTGCATAGTTGTTGTTTTCGCAAATGAAAATCACCGGTATCTTCCATAGCATCGCCAGGTTAAAGGTCTCATGCAGAATGCCCTGCCGCGCCGCGCCATCGCCAAAAAAGCACAGGCACACATTATCGGTGCCTTTATATTTTTCGGCAAATGCAATCCCGGCACCGGCGCCAATCTGCGCACCTACAATGCCATGTCCGCCAAAGAAGTAATGTTCCGAGCTAAAGAAGTGCATACTGCCGCCTTTTCCTTTGGCAACGCCGGTGGCTTTGCCATATAGTTCTGCCATGCAGGCATCAGCAGTTACACCTTTTGCCAGAGCTAAACCATGGTCGCGATAGCCGGTAATAAACGGGTCTTCCTGTCGGGTAGCCGTCATGCAGCCCGCAGCAATGGCTTCCTGTCCGATATAAGCATGGAAGAAGCCGCGGATTTTGCCCGCCATCTTGTACATTTCTTCTGCTTTCAGTTCAAACTGGCGGATAAGCTGCATCAGTTCGTACCAGTAGAGATAAGTTTCTTTAGAAAATTTGGTAGGCACGGCATTCAAAATTTGAGGCGGCAAATATAAGGGGAAAGAAGGATTGGTTTTGATGGATGGCTGATAAGGTTTTAAAAACCTTATTGGTCTGCTTCCCAAATTTCATTCATCTCTGTCAGCACAATGGGTTTCCCGTCAGTAACAACAATGGTATGTTCGTGTTGAGCCATAAAGCCTCCTTTATTTCCAACCATTGTCCAACCGTCAGGTAGGGTTTCGGTATAGGTTGAGGTTGTAGAGATAAACGTTTCAATAGCAACTGCAGAAGCCTTCTTAAATCTTGTCGGGTTAGAACGGTCCCTGTAATTTGCTATTTCGCTTGGTTCTTCATGAAGGCTTCTTCCAACTCCGTGTCCCGTAAGGTTTTTAATGACTTTATAACCCTTTTTTTTGGCTTCTGTTTCTATCAAATACCCAATGTCCGAAAGGCGAACCCCGCCTTTTATATTGTATATGGCTTTATGCAAAATCTGCCTGGAAGCGTCTATCAGTTGTTGATGTCCGTTCACATCTTCGCCAAGTACAAACGAACCTCCGTTATCACTCCAGAAACCATTCAACTCGGCAGAAACATCAATATTCACCAGATCACCCTCTTTCAGAATTCTGTCGTGAGAAGGAATACCGTGACAAAACTCATGGTTCACACTTATGCAGGTCCAGCCCGGAAACCGATAAGTTAAAAACGGGGCCTATTTTGCTCCAAAGTCGGCTAATATCGCTGCTCCGTAGTTATCCAATTGTTTGGTTGTCATACCGGGTTGCGCATAGTTTCTCATTTCTTTTAAAGTGCAGGCAACAGCCTCACTTGCTTTATGCATTCCCGTTAGTTCCGCTTCTCTTGTTATTGACATATTCGTTTCATTCGTTTGCTCACATAAAATATCGTTATCATCGGGGAACTAATGCCCCACCGGCTTTGCGTTTGTGGCGGACATTCTTGTTCGTCAGCCGCTATAACATAAAACCAAATGTTGACTGGAGTTATATTTTGTTACCCAGATACTTTGCTTGTATGAACGTCGTACAGTCATTTTAAATTCGTCGCTCCAGTCAAATAGTATAGCTGAACCGCCTCGCTGTACAATTGTTTTTACAAAGCTATAAATATTTTGTCCGCCCTGCGGGTCAACACCGGCTAAGTCAAAAATAAGATTGCTTGTCCACGATAAAGTAGAATAAATAGAAAGCTGTCGTCTTGGATTACCGGCTAATGTCTGTACTTTAATTTTAGGTGTCATCCAAGGTATGTCGTATATCTTTTTATAAATTGGATTCGCTTTGTTTGCGTTCTTGTCAAGATAAGTTCCAACCGTCATTGGTAAAAAGCGGTCTCTAAACCAACTCTCTTTAAAATGCTCAGCATACTTAAATGATGAAAGAATGTCAACTTCTTTGTTGGAAGTTTTACCCGTGAATTTGTCAATCAAGGCTCGTGTGATAGAGTAAAAAAAGGTCCGTTCGAAAGTTGGATAATTACAATTTCACCTTTTGTCAAACTGAAGGATGGAATGATAAAATTGTCAACCGTCTTCTGATGAAATTGTAAAAGCATGTTGTTAAAATAATTGCAGCCAACTCAAAAATAGGTGCAACTTTTCACCACAGCAAACTTGCGCCAATACAAATTCCTGCGCATTTTCATTGTTGTCACATTCACTTATCTATCGGGCTTTCTATTTTACACATTTCTTTCTTACTCACATGCATACAGTATAGCCGTACCGGCTTAAAGCGCATCAGGGGCAAGGCCTCTTTTATGTGTTGGTTTTTGCACACTAATTTAATGCTTATCTTTCCTCTTTCACAGTTTGGTAACGGGTACAAAAAATGTTCAGCCAACCGGCTTAAAAATAGTCTGGTCAAATAATGCATGAGCCCATCTATTATCTGCAAAATATCCGCACGGCGGTTTAAATTTGGTTTAGAACCATTTGTAACTGCTGTTTCTATTTAAAAAGAAAGGAACTCTACATACCGAACTAAAACTGCTATCCATCAGCCTCTCACACGGCAAGCCACTCCGCAGACACGAAGACGGATCAAACAGCAAAAGAAGAAAGAGAAATCAATAACGCGCAAAGGGAAATCTTCTTATAGCAATGAGAAATTTTCTCATAGCAAACAATAATATTCTTATAGCAAAAATTTTTCTGCTTATAGCAAAGAATAATGTTCTTATAGCAAACATTTTCGACAGCCAAAATTAAAACTTTTATTGATAATCAATTCGCAAAAATTTTTATTTAATAACTAAAAATTGCTACTATGCTTAAAAAGAGTCCATTATCAATTTTCCGGGGCAAACAAGGCTACATGTACGCCATCGCCCTCCTTGCCTGGGATAACTACAGCGACTACCTGACAGATTTTGCAAAAAACACCAGTAAGTGCACAAAGAAGCTGGCCGAAGAGCAGCAGGCTGCCATCGAAGCTGCCTACAATCAAAAGCTAAATAAGCAAAGGGTATCAGGAAAATAAACCACAATAATAGAAGGGTTTGCAATAGCATGAAAATCCTTCTATTATCTGAACCATCAACTTATGGTCGCTTCACCGGCATCACCGCTTTCGGCGTTCCGTTAGTAATCGCTTTCTTTTTACTCGTATCTGCCGGTGCCGAGCTTTCCGGCGGAATATCATATTGGTTGTCCGACGAAGGGGGCGGCTGCTGCGCGTCACCACCATAATCGCTTTCACTACCGTTGCCTTCATCTTCGCCTTCCGCGCCCAATTGCTGCGGCATATCGTTCACCCAGTCGTAGATAATATCGTTCTGCATCACATCCGGTTTGATAAACACACTGCGCGTATCAATTGCCAGGCTTTTATCAGCCGATACCTTTTTATAAAACAATCCCCATATCGGCAGCGCCACCGAAGAGCCTTGTCCCACGCTCGTGCTCGCAAACCGGATGAAGCGGTCATCGCAACCCGTCCAAGTGCCACACAGCAGTTGCGGCGTGTAGCCCATAAACCAGGCATCACTGTTGTCATTGGTTGTTCCTGTCTTGCCAGCAATATCGCCGCTCACGCCATAGCTCCAGATGCGCCGCCCGGTACCAAACTTCAGCACGCCTTCCATCATACTGATGATGTAATAAGCCGTCACTTCATTAATCACTTCTTTGCGCTGCGGCAGGTTCGTTTGCAGCACGTTTCCGTTCTTGTCTTCAATACGCGTGATGTACATCGGCTTCACATTAAAGCCCCTGCCGGGAAACATGCTGTACGCCTGCATCATCTCGTACAACGAAATTTCTTCCGAGCCTAACGCAATAGAAGGATAGGGTTCTATCTTGGTAGTAACATTACAGTTGTGCAGAAATTCAACAAAGCGTTTCGCACCTTCGTTGCCGGCGCCTAATTGCTTCATGATGTATGCCGTCGCACAGTTTCTACTCCAGGCCAAAGCCTGTGCCATCGGCATTGTTCTGCCTGTGCAGGAGGTAGCGGTAGCCGGCACCATGCCTAAGCTGCCAAAACTTTGCTGCACATCCACAACGGGTGTGTTGGGCGTAAAGCCTGCATCTTCAATAGCCAGGCTATACAGCAACGGCTTAATGGTAGAACCCACCTGGCGTTTGGTGTTTACATTTACATGGTCATACTTGAAGGTTTTAAAATCGACGCCACCTACCCAGGCTTTCACTTCGCCGCTTAGCGGGTCCATGGCCATAAAACCAGCCTGCAGCATCTGCCGGTGATATTTAATGCTGTCCATCGGCGTCATCACTGTGTCTTTGCTTCGGGTTTTGTTCCAGGCAAATACTTTCATGGGCACTTTTACAGAGAACGACTTTTTAATATCCGTCTCATCAATCCCGTCCTTGCTCATATTCTTCCAGCGGTCGCTCGCTTTCATAGCGGCATCCAGTACATTCTGATGTCCCTTCCACACGCTGCCGCTTTTTACATCGCTCTGCGCGCTCAAAATCTTTTGCATCGTAGCAATGTGCTGGCCCACCGCTTCTTCCGCATCTAATTGCATACGCGGGTTGATAGTGGTATAGATTTTCAACCCATCACGGTATAAATCATAGTTGTCGCCGGTCACTTTCTGGTGTGTCTTGCACCACTTCTTCATCTCTTCGCCCAGCACCATGCGGAAATAGGGCGCAAGACCTGCGGTTTCGTCCAGCTTTTCATAATTTAAAACGATTTGTTTTTTTTCCAGTGTTTGCGCTTTGTCAGGCGCGAGGTAATTGCTTTCTACCATTCTCTCAAGCACCAGGTTTCTTCTGTCAAATGACTGCTTTGGAAAGCGGCGGGGATTATACATACCGGGTCCGTTTACCATACCTATCAGCACCGCAGCTTCATCAACACTTAACCGGTCGGGCTCTTTTTGAAAAAAGGTTTTCGCAGCATTGCGAATTCCATAAACGTTGTCGCTAAAGGGTACTGTGTTCAGGTAAAGGGCGATAATTTCCTGTTTGGTAAAATTCCTTTCCAGCTTTATTGCTATAATGCTTTCCTTAATTTTTTGAATGACGCGTTTGATAGGATTTCTGCTGTAGTCGGTAAAGAGATTTTTAGCGGTTTGCATGGTAATGGTGCTGGCGCCGCCTTCACTCCCAAATGAAGAGATGGCACGGGCAAGCCCTCGCGCATCAATCCCGCTGTGTGTATAAAAACGTTTGTCTTCAGTAGCCACCAGGGCATTCACCACATCTTTACTGATGTCTTTGTATTCCACATTCACACGGTCTTCTAAGTAATACTTGCCCATCAGGGTGCCATCCGCAGCATACACCTGGCTGGCAAGCGAGGCAGATGGGTTTTGCAGTTCTTCAATGGATGGCATCTTGCCCAACAAACCGAAATTGGCGCAAAGAAGCAAAGCGATAACGAAGCCGATGCCACCGAGAAACGTGATCCAGATAAGCTTAACGCCTCTGTTGGTCTTAGTTTTTTTCTTCATAGCGGGTGCGAATTACCGGAATAAAACGGAGGAACGAAAAACAATAGTGCGAAACTACATGAAGCAATTGTTATACCGGGGAACGATTGAGGACTGTAGATGGTTAATGGTTTATTACCGAACATTGTATTGATAATTAATAAATGATGGCAACAAGTTTTGCAATTGACCATTAACAATTAACCTTTAGCAATATGAAGTATTACCTCATTGCCGGCGAAGCCAGCGGCGACCTGCATGGCAGCAATCTCATTAAAGAGCTGCACAAGCTGGGTCAGAATGCAACCATCCGTTGCTGGGGTGGCGACTTAATGCAAGCTGCCGGCGCCACCCTTGTAAAGCATTACCGCGACTTAGCTTTCATGGGTTTTACTGAAGTGCTGATGAACCTGCAAACCATCTTAAAAAATATATCATTTTGCAAACAGGATATAACTGATTTTAAACCCGATGTATTGGTGCTGATAGACTATCCCGGTTTCAACCTTCGCATCTCGGAATGGGCAAAATCGAAAGGTTATAAAACCGTTTTCTACATCTCTCCGCAGGTTTGGGCCTGGAAAGAAAACCGCGTGAAGAAAATGATGAAAACCATCGACCACATGATTGTTATTCTTCCCTTTGAAAGGGAATATTATGAGACACGATGGAATTGGAAAGTAGAATATGTAGGACACCCGCTTGTGCAGGTGATTGATGACTATCGCAGGCAGGCAGCCGTCAGCCGTCAGCCGTCAGCCGTCAACGGTGGGCAAAACAACAAAATTATTGCCCTTCTTCCCGGCAGCCGAAAACAGGAGATTATAAAGAAGCTGCCGGTGATGCTGGAAGTGAGTAAACTGTTTACCGACTATCAGTTTATTGTAGCCAAAGCACCGGGGCAGGAAGACCATTTTTACGATGCGCTGCTAAAGGGGTATGATAACGTAAGCGCCGTATCTGGAAAAACTTACGATTTACTGATGAAAGCTTCAGCCGCCCTTGTTACCAGCGGCACGGCTACTTTAGAAACTGCTTTGTTTGGCGTGCCCGAAATTGTTTGTTACAAAGGCAGCCGCATCTCTTATGAAATCGCAAAGCGGCTGATTACCATTAAATACATTTCGCTGGTGAATTTAATCATGGATAGGCTGGTGGTGAAAGAGTTGATCCAACATCAGCTAACCATATCCAACATTACTGCTGAACTGGAACTGTTGTTAACCAATGAAGAAAGAAAACAGCAGCTACAGCAGGATTATACAGCGCTTAAACAAAGGCTGGCTGCCGGCGGCAATGCATCCGCCAAAGCCGCTGCGGGCGTGTATCGGGTTGCAACCTCTTAGCAGAAGAATAACTTCATTAACCCAACCCATAGGGGCGTTCCAGCAACGGCGGCAAGCCGATGTATTTGTTGTATAGAGCCGCCATGCCGCTTCCGATGAGCGAACCGGAGATAACGCCGCCTACTACATCTGATGGATAATGAATGCCAATATAAATCTGTGCATAGCTCACAGTGGCTGCCCAAACAAACCACCAGTTGCTCCATTTTTTCAACACCGGTTTCAACGTAAAATAAAACAGGCAGGCAGCGCCGAAATGATTGGTGGCATGTGAAGATGTAAAGCCCGGATTGCCAGGACAACCGTTCAATAACAATCGCACATGGTTCAGCATCTGCGGATCGCTGCACGGGCGTGGCTTGTTGAACCATAGCTTCACCAAATGGCTGCTGAACTGATCGGTAAGTGTAACAGTGAGTGCAACAACAACAATCCAGGGCCAAATGCGCCAGCCAAAATTCATCAACACAAACAGGAGCAAAAAAATATAAAGCGGCAGCCAGGTATTTTGATAACGCCACCACGGAAGCACGCCATCCAGAAAAGAAAGGGTCCAATCGCTGTTTATTTTCTGGAACAGGTATCTGTCGGCTTGTTCAATGGCTTGCCACATAAGAAGCGAGGTGTATGGTTAGCTTAAAAATGGTCAATAAAATTCAAAGTTCCCTGAACGACAGGCGGCGGATGCTGAATACATTTTTCGATTTGCTGATACACTTTTTGCCATCTTTCTTTTTCCTCTGCCTTGCCTTCTACAATGTGCCATTGTACCGTTTTGCCGTTCCTCTTTTCCTCTACCAGCGGGCGATTGTTTTGTATCACAATGGTTGAGTCTGTTCCGGCTATGCTTAGCCTAAAGCGTTCAGATTGTTTGGAGCGGTAAATACGCTCCGCTGTAAACGTTAGTAACAGTCCATCTACCTCCGCTTTAAAAGAAAACTTCACGGGGTAAAAGTAAGGCGTAGGAAAAATAGATAATCGGGTAAGGGAAAGAAGATATTTATTTAAATCATTTCAGAATAGAAGAATCTCAAGTTATGATACTTTTATCGGCTTGAGTATTGCCAAATGTGGGATTTTAGAACGCTACCGCTTAATAAGATCATAAATGTTGATTTACTTCCTTCTGCCTAATAGTAGTACATAAGCCACGATTTTGGCTATGCTTGTTATCAGTTTTTTACTCTTTCAAAGTGGTTGCCCATTGCAATTGTCCATCTGTTTCCCTACAAATTTCAACTCCACCCATTCCATAGTCATAACCTAAACAATAGTTAACTTGCTTGCCTTTAATAAATTCTACAAGTTCAGATGAGATGTTAAGCATTTTAATAAAAATGTCTTTTGTCTCATATAGTTCTGTCAATGCTCTTTGCTTTGTCAAACTTTGCAAGTCATTGCAACGTGTCCAGCCGGTTACAAAAAAATGTGTCTTGTCTTTAGAGCTGAACGTTAGCTCTCCAACTCTGAATGGATGCCCGACCGTTAGTAAAATAATAGCGTTCTTAACTCTATGTCTTAGTTCTTCTTCGTCCATTGCTAGTATATAATTTCTGTATCTAACAATAGTAAAGATTGATGCATGCCGTCGTCAATCAAATTTCCTTTAACAGTAATTTCGTTTATGTTGGATAGTAATTTTTCGTCAGACTTATTCTTGAAGAAAGCTGTAATGTTTCTATTCACTCCGACATATTCAATTTTTGTACAGAGGTAATTATGTCCACCGTCGACACCCGTTGATAATATCGTGAAATTTGTCAGTTTAAGTGTCGTCATAAAGTGACTGCTAACATTAAAACTGGAAGTAGATAAACTGCCCGCCATTGAACACGCCGGTCAGCAATAAAATAAGCAGAAGCATAATGTAGCCCGTATACCTAATCGCTACATTTTTATTTCGTATGATGCTGAAATCCGGCTTGTATTCCTGCGTAAATTCAACCACCATTAATAACGCCCAGGCAAACAACACATAACCAAACGAGGTGGGCGGTGTGCCTTTAAAGAAGCCGCCGCCTCCCTTAAAACTAAACATGGTTTTTACAATCTCCCAGGCCTGCCGGATATTATAAGCCCGAAAAAAAACACCCATGATCATAAAAATACTGATGGTAAATACATACTTCGCAATCTGTTTAAAGGGACCTAAAAGTTTCTGTATTTTATATAAAACCGGCGCTAAGGCTTGTTCTGAAGCAATCACAATTCCGTTGAGCAAACCCCAAACAACATATGTCCAGCTTGCACCATGCCACAACCCACTGATGGCAAAAACAATTAGCATATTGCGGATGGTCATTAATATGCCTTTGCGGCTGCCGCCGAGGGGGAAATACAGGTAATCTCTAAACCAGGAAGTAAGTGAAATATGCCATCGCTGCCAAACTTCCTGTACACTCTTAGCGCAAAAGGGCCGGCGAAAATTTGTCATGAGCTGAAAGCCCATCACTTTGGCAGCGCCAATAGCAATATCGGAATAGCCGGAGAAGTCGCAATAGATTTCAAAGATAAATAGGAACGTAGCAAACCACAACGTCATCCAGCTATGGTGCGTGTGGTTGTTATAAACAGCATCTACATACAAGCCAAGCCGGTTGGCTACCACCAGCTTTTTTACAAACCCCCATAGCATGATTCGCAAACCATCCACCACACGTTCGTAATCAAATGTCTTTGGCTCATGAAACTGGTGGAGAATGTTTTGCGGTCGCTCTATCGGTCCGGCTACTAACTGCGGGTAAAACATTACATACAGCGCATAAATACCAAAATGCCGCTCCGGTTTTTGATGACCGCGATACACCTCAATGGTATAGCTCATTGCCTGAAACGTATGAAACGAAAGACCGACCGGCAACAAAATACTTAAGTAAGGAACCGGGTTGGTGGTATGGAAAATGCCAAGGCTTTGAGATAAAATGTCGTTTAAAAAATTGAAGTATTTAAAGAAGCAGAGAATGCCGATATTGGCAGTTAAACTGCACACCAGCCAGAACTTTCGCTGCCTGCCTTCCGATTGATAAATAAAAATGCCTGCTGTGTAATCTATAACAATGGTAAATAGCAGAATGAAAATATAGATCAGCAGGAAGTACATGTAAAAGTAGCAACTGGCTGCCAGCAACAGCAACCACCTGTACTTGTGCGGTATCGCAAAGAATAAAGTAGTAACGACAACAAAAAAATAAACGAAGTCGAGTGAATTAAAAATCATTCAGCAGTGAGTTCCGGTATATGTGCTTACAGTAAATTTATCTTCAATTAAGATAGTCCAATCTTAATTGCAGTATTACCCCTTTGCATGTTATCGTGGAGACATTGCAATGCCTCGGGTAACTTAGTGAAGGTTTCCACGCGATCTAAAACCGGTGTTATTTTTTTGTCCATAATTAATTGGTTAAACTCAATACATTCCGATAGCTCCGCGAAATGAGAACCCTGAATACGTTTGCGCTGCAGCCATAAAAGTCGCAAATCAAACGAGCCTATATAGCCCGTTGTGCCGGCGCAGGTTACTACCATCCCATCCTTGTCGCAAACAAAAAGAGAAGTTGGCATTGTTTGCTGACCCGGATGTTCTAACACAATGCGTGGTGACTTGCCGCCGGTAAGTGTGAGCAATTGTTTTTTAAACTCTTTTGCGCTCGCATTCCAAGCGGCATATTTTGTATTGTCGTTCAATATATCATTGGTAAGTTCGCCCCAATGAGAGAAATTGTTTCTATTGATAACGGCTGCTCCCAATGATTCGCAATATTTTTTTCTTTCTTCAGAATTTACGACAGCAACGGGAATACCGCCACCCATCAGAGTAAGCTGAATACCCATGGAGCCAAGCCCGCCGGCGCCGCCCCATATCAGCACTACATCACCGGGCTTTACAGTATGGGGTTCATATTTATATAACATGCGGTAAGCGGTGACGCCGGATAGCATATAGACCGCAGATTCTTCCCAACTTAAATGTTTGGGTTTTGGTATGCATTGAGAATGTTTTGCCTTACAAAACTGCGCGTACGAACCCCAGTTCGTTTCATATCCCCAGGCTCGTGCGCTGGGCGCAAATACGCCATCTCCACCTTTTTTTATCCAATCATCTTCCGGATCAACAAAGCCGGCATGAACGACTACTTCATCGCCTACAGCAACGCTGGTCACCTTACTGCCAATTTTGTATACGATGCCGCTGCAATCGCTGCCGGGAATCTGAAAATCTTCCGTAGAATCTTTCCGCAGTTTCATCAATTGAATTACGTCTATCGGGTAGCCTAAGGCCGACCAAACCGAGTTGTAATTTAAGCCGGCAGCCATTACTGCCACCAGCACTTCATCCGGCCCTACTTCGGGCACTTTAATTTCTTCTACAACGTAAGCCTCGTTGGGCTTGCCATAACGGTGCTGGCGCACCACATGCGCATACATATATTCAGGAACAGTGCCGGTTGGCGGCAGGTTTCCTATGTCAACAATTTTCATACAGCAGGGATATTTGAATGAATAATAAAAGAAATAGTTATGGTTATAGTGATATAAGAAATACGCGCAAAGTGCTCTGTTTCCTTTATCCTTTGATGTTTCTCTCTTCGGCTACCCAAAACGGTTCGCGAAGAATGCGGCGCAGCACTTTGCCCGTCTGGTTGCGGGGCAATTCCTTCGCAATATGCAAGTGCTTCGGTATTTTGTTCCGGGATATCTTTCCTTCGCTCCATGTGCGCAATTCTTCCAGCGATAATTCATCTTCTGTTCGTGGCACTACAACTGCACACACCGCCTCTCCGGCAACCTCATCGGGAATGCCGATGACGGCAATCTCTTTTACGGCAGGATGTTGTAGTAAAATAGTTTCTACTTCGGCAGGATAAATATTGAATCCTTTCGATACAATCATGTCGTTCTTTCTGTCTACAAGATATAAATAGCCATCGTTGTCTAAGTAGCCCACATCACCTGTAATAAACCAACCATCCGGTGTAAACACGCGCGCTGTTTCTTCTGCTTTGTTCCAGTAACCCATCGCCACGTTGTCTCCTTTCAGCCAAACTTCGCCGGGCTCATTTACGCTGGCTTCAGTTCCATCGTCCTTCACGGTTTTTAGTAAGATGCCGGCAGCCGGCTTGCCTGCCGATTTCATTATCGGATGGGTTGAAACATCGCCGCTTTGCAAAAGCCTGCGATGATCATCAAACCGCAGGTAAGAAGAGATGCCCGAGGTTTCAGTTAGTCCGTATGCCTGAGTAAAATCGCATTGAAACAACTGGTTAATTTTCTGCAGCACATCCGGCGCGATAGGAGAGCCGCCATACTGAACATGCTTCAAAGAACTAAAGTCCATTGTATCAATGCCGGGCACGCCCAGCATCATCCGCATCATAATTGGGATCAGCAAAGTGTGCGTTATCTTATACTGTTGCAAAGCGGCGCAAACGCCGGTCGGATCGAACATTTGTAAAAAGAAAGCAGTAGCACCAGCGTGTATTGTAGCGAAGAAAATTCCGAAACCGAAGATAGAAAACAGCGGTCCGCAAATGAGCACTCTTGCATCGGGCCCGCTGGAGGGCGTTTCCGCCATGCTGATGTCGTAGCAGGTATAAATATTTTTATGCGTCAGCAACACACCTTTCGGTTTTCCGGTAGTGCCGGAGGTGTAGAGAATGGTGCATAAATCTTCGGGTAAAATAGCTGTGTCTGCTGTGTAGGAATCGAAACCGCTGATGAGTGTATGAATGGTTTGCACTTCTACCAGGGATACTTCACCGGAAAGGCTGGCATATTTTACAAGAGGTGCGAACGCGGGTCCGAAAAACAGGTGTTTAGCTTCGGTATCCTTCATAATATACCGTACCTCGTCAGGCGTTGCCCGCCAGTTTATGGATACAGGAATAATACCGGCAATCATCGCCCCAGAAATTAAGTTTACCACCTGCGCGTTGTTGAAATCTAAGATCGCAATGCGCTCACCGCGCTGTATACCGAGCGAAAGGAGATAAGCTGCAGCTCCGGTTGCCTGTTGATAATAGGTTTCGTAAGAGACTTCTTCATTATTGTAAACATAAGCGATACGCGATGGATGCGTGGCAGCTCGATAGCGCAGCATCTGGGGAATGGTGAACGTCATAAGCTTTGCAGTTGTGGGCTAAAAGACGTTTGCAGCGTGAGTTTAGCCGGTTTTAATTTGTTTTGATTAATCCACTGTTGAAAAAGGATTTAAAAATAAAACCTTTGTGTGTTTTGTACAAAAAATTATTTGCAGTACTTTTTTTCCAAGCTCGTTCTTACAGGTTCCAGGCTAATTGCGCGCCACCACAAACCGGCAGCGTGATGCCGGTAATGTATGCCGCAAGCGGAGACGCTAAAAAAACGATAGCTGCAGCCACTTCCTCTGGCTTGCCGGCGCGCCTCACCACATTAGCTAAGCCTAACTTGGCCCGTAGTTCATCGGGATATTTTTTGATCACACTTGGCGTTTCTATAAATCCCGGGGCAATGCTGTTGGCAGTGATGCCGTACTTGCCTTCTTCTACGGCGGTATTGCGCATCAGCGATTCCAGCGCAGCCTTTTGCATGTTATACAAAGATTGGCCGCCAATGCCCGTGTGAGCCGAAAAAGAGCTGATGCCAATCCATCTTCCAAAACCTTCACCCCGTTGAAATAAAATAGTCTTTTCGAGTATGGCAAGCACAGGCTTTATGTTCTCAGTTATCTTAGATTCTAATGATTGATTCGTGGTATTGATGACTCTCTTCTTTTCGGCGGGTAACTGAAAATTAATCACCACAATGTGAGGATATCCAAAATGGTCCAGCTTGGCCGTCAGTTCTTCTCCTGCGTTTTCTTTTGCCAGATTGGTACACCAGAACTGGTGATGGCTACCAGCAAGGTTTTGCCGCAACTGCTTCAGATTATCTTCATTACTGGCTACCGCAATAATTGTTGCTCCTGCTTCAGCCATTGCACTACAGGTAGCATGACCAATGCCAGCACCGGCGCCCAATATCAAAGCCGTTTTATTTTGCAGGACACTCATATTTTATATTGATGAATGAGCCGGAACTTTATACAACGCTGCCCCACCTGTATAGCCTGCACCGGCAGCCGTAAGCAGAACCAGCGACCCGGGCTTTAATTTGCCGGTTTCATAAGCCTGGTTTAATGTAATGGGCACTGTGCCTGCAATGCAGTTGCCAACACGGTCAATCGAAACTTCCATTTTGTGCAGCGGCAAGCCCAGCATGGCGGCGGCTTTTTTCATGATGTAATGGTTTGCTTGGTGAGGGATAAAAACATCAATATCGTCAACCGAAATGCCGTTCCGTTCGCAGATTTCTTTTGCCAGGTCAGCCATCTTCCAGGCGGCTTGTTCTGCCATTTGCTTACCGCTAATGTACATGACCGTGCCATGCAGGTTGTCGTCTATGGTTTGATGCGACGTTGGTATGGCACTGCCACCGGCAGGTACACGAAAGTCTTTAGCGCCGGAGCCATCGGCCCACAAATGGATGTCTAAAAAACCTTCATCGTTATCACAAGCTGTAAGCACGACTGCGCCCGCGCCATCACTGAAGATAGGAAGAAACACTTCGTCGTCGCGACACACCTGTCTCGACTTCATATCAGCCCCTATCACCAGTACATGTTGCATACCCGTTGCCACCATGCGCATACCAATATCGAGAGCATATAAAAATCCACCGCACGCAGCGCCGGTATCACCCACCGGGCAGGTAGCGCCGAGCAAGTGTTGTACTCCGCAGGAGGCTGCAATGTTTACATAATCGGCGGTTTGTGTGCCTACAATAATCCGTTCAAGCTGAGCGGCGGTTATGCCTGCGCGTTCCAAAGCCTGCCTGCCCGCTTCTGCAGCAATATCGCTGGTAGCAATGTTGGCATCACCCCAATGTCTTTGTTTGATGCCGGTAACGGCTTCGTGCTTTTGGGGATCGAATGGAAAGGATACTCTTTCTTTTAATTGTTCGTTGGTAATCGGCTCGCCGGGAAGACAGGCGCCGGTGCCAATGATTTTCACGCCCCACGGTCGCGGGCTATTGTTACTATGCATGGTTAGTTCTTTAAAATAATGCCACCCCACGAAATACCGCCGCCCGCGGCAGCCAGCATCGCGGTTTCTCCTTCTTTCAGCAAGCCATCTTTGCGGGCATGGTGCAAGGCAAGCAGCAAACTTGCCGGTCCGCAGTTTGCGTACTCTTCAATGATGTTCACTGTTTTGGGGAGAGGAATGCCGGCTGCTTCGCTGATCATCGCGATGCGTTTTTTCATTACCTGGTGAGGAATGAGACAATGAATATCGCCTCCGCTTAAGCCCGATGCTTCATACAAACGTTGCGGAATTTCATCCCAGGCTTTGCTTAAAAATTCTTCGGAGCCTTCGTTGTAAGTGAGCGTATAATTATCGTTTTCCAAATCTTCACGGTTGGGCGGCAACGAGCCGTTCACGCCCATGTAGCCGCACCACTCACCATTGGTATTCAGGTAAGCGGCAGCAATGCCTTTGCTGCTGTCATCGCAACGCGAAACTACAACCGCCGCACCGGCGTCGCCGCCTGCATATGTCATGTTACTGTTAGCCTTAATAATCTTTGAAGTGGTTTCGCCACAAGCAATCAACACATTCTTTGCACCGCTTTGTATTAATTGTGCTGCCAGCACCAGAGAAAAGATGTTGGAAGCACAACCCGATTTAATTTCAATTGCCGGTGTATTTAATCCCAACTTGCCGCCCACAAAGGCGCCCATCGAGGTAGTGTAGCGCGGCGAAGTAATGGTAACAGCAATGAAGAAATCAATATCCTTTTTTTGCAACCCGCTGTCCTTAATGGCGGTTTCTGCAGCGGCTATCATCAGGTCGGCAGAGGTTGGTTCATCTGATGACAGAGGATGCCCCGGCGTATGCACCCAGTACCGCTTGTTAAAACCCAGTTCATTCACGTAATATTCCGGGTTCATCTTGCGGGCAGTCATTTTCTCTTTCCAGTTTTCACCGAGCAAAAGAGTGTGTATCGTTTCGTTGGTAATCAATTTGCAACCTTCCGGAAAACCCAAACCGGTTCCTGAGATGGTTACATTCATAAGATTCCTGATAATGAGTCCGCTCATACAAAAATGCAGTATTGTTGGTCTATAGATACTCTGGCAGAAAGCCCAATCGGATTGCAATTAAGTGAAATTCCTTCAATAAATTATTATGTTGCTTTCTCCTTACCTGGCAATGGGCTGCATAGACGCTTATGAAATTGCCTGTGGATTTATTTTCCTTCGTTCCCATCTTTTACAACTAAAGTGTATAAACAGCATTACAACTGGTGAAGAAACCGGTACACTTCAGACGGGTAAACGGTACAATTCGGTAATGAATTAAGCTGCGACTTATTGTTTCAGTTCGATAATTGAGAAGTCATAAGCGGTCACCCCATTTATAAAAATTAAATCTATTAACGATGAAACCACTTCTCCGGTTATTGCCATTCCTTTCGCTTGCTGTTTTACTGTTGGCTTCCTGTCAGAAATCTGCCAATCTTCCATCCACCCGCACTGATGATGCGGCTTTGAATGCCAACCGCCAATCTATTGACAACACACTTTCCAGTATTGATTTGTCGTCCCAGGTGCCGGGCGATGCGTGGTGGACAGATGAACAAAACGATGCCACTTCTTCTGCCACTGCCCGCACGATACCTGTAGATGCGAGCCAATACATTAAGTTCAGCTTTTTAAAAGCGGCATTGATGTACACAGGTCTGGATGTAGTGTTAGCTGATCCTAACACAACGTACACGCTCTTTGCGCCAAGCGATGCAGCTTTCCAAAACTCAGGCTTTGCTACGATAGATGATTTGCTGGCTGTGGGCAAGGATGCTCTCACGCAAATCCTGCTCTATCATGTCGTGAGCGGCAAAGTCTTCGCAGCCGATATTCCGCTGGCGGTTAACACACCTGTAAACAGCTTGCAAGGTGATACACTCTATCTTACCCGCAAAGAAAATCCTTCCTTTAATCATCTGGCTTCGGTAAATGGTTTAGGTGTTTACATTGCTGATGTAACGCTCAGTACCAATGGTGTCGCTCATGTCATCAACAAAGTATTAATGTACCCGGCAGGCAACATTGTAGAGACTGCCATCGCCAACCCTGATTTGTCTTACCTCGTGGCAGCTGTATTGCGCGCGAGCACCGGAAGCACCGATGTGGCCGGTGTATTGAGCGGAGCCGGTCCTCTTACCGTATTTGCGCCTACCAACCAGGCTTTCATCAATGCCGGTTTTGCCACGATAGATGACATCAACAATGCAGACCCCAACACGCTTGCCAGCATTCTCACGTATCATGTGGTAGCAGCGCGCGTGTTCTCCAGCGATGTTAAATCAGGCGATATGCCCACCATGCTGACTGGTGAAATGACAATGCTGACGCGCGAAGGAGAAAAGTTTGAACGGGAATTGAAAATAAAAGGTAACAGCAACACGACAGCTTCAGCCGTACAGAAACGGAATATAGTAGCCAGCAACGGTGTTGTGCATGTGATAGACCAGGTGCTGTTGCCGTAAGACAGGATGTGTGAGCAAAAGCCGGCGCATAAGAATGTGCCGGCTTTATTTTAGTTTAGCTTATGTTTTTCCAAAACAAATATCGCTATGGCATTGTGTGGGGGCTGGCAACTTACACTTATATCAATACCGCCATCTGCCGCATTTACGATTACTTCCACCTTGGCGTAACGTGGTACGAGGCTTATCTTATTATCCTGCTGATTACCTTATTTACCTGGGAAGCCGGACGCATTTTGTACCCCATTATAGACTGTTGGATGCCGGTTTCGAAAAACATCATCCGCCATGCATTGCTGTTTTGCGCCACAGGCTTCTTGGCAAGCGCGCTGTTTACAGTGGCAGTAGATTTTGTTTTCGGAATTTACCTCCTGCATCGCCCGGTGGCTGAAATGGCAAACCCGTTAAAGATGACGCTTACTTATATCGGGCTGGTGAACCTGCTGTTTCATCTGCTGAACACCATTGTGCTCTATCAGCAGGAATATCGCAAGAAGATGATTGAAAGTGAAATGCTGAAGCGGATGCATGCGCAGGCAGAGCTGCAAGCCATTCGCCAGCAGATCAATCCGCATTTTCTGTTCAACAACCTGAATGTGCTGTCGGGTTTGGTGATGCAGAAGCGTGAAGAAGCCAACCAGTTCATTGAAGCCTTTTCTCAGGTATACATGCATATTCTTTCTACGCAAAACCGCGAACTGATACCCTTGCGGGATGAGCTGAATTTTCTGCAGCCTTACACTTATCTTTTGCAGCAGCGTTTTCCTGAAGCTCTGCGGATAGACATACAGGTTACGGATGAATATTATGATAGACATATCATTCCCGTATCCCTGCAGATGCTGGTAGAAAATGCCATCAAGCACAATGCTTTCTCTGCCCGCCGGCCACTGCGCCTGCGGATTTATGTAAAGAATGAACTGCTGATAGTTGAAAATACATTGCAGCCCAAAATTGTTGTCCATGCCTCTACGCAAATGGGACTGAAAAACATTGAAAAGCGCTACCTGCTGGCAACCGGCAAACAAATTGCAATACACAAGGGCGACGACCTGTTTTCCATCTCCCTGCCTCTCATTGAAATCAATGTATATGAAAGTACTGTTAATTGAAGATGAGCCGGTGGCTTCGCAACGGTTGCAGATACTGCTGAAAGCCTGTGATGCTTCCATTGAAATAGAGCAAACGATAGACACCATTGAAGACGCCGTGGCGTGGCTGTCTACGCACCCGCACCCCGATGTAATGCTGCTCGACATTCAGCTTTCCGATGGCTACAGCTTCGATATTTTCCGGCAGGTCTCTTATCAGAAGCCGGTCATCTTCACCACAGCTTACCCCGATTATGCGCTGGATGCGTTTCAATATTTTGCTATTGACTATCTCGTAAAGCCGGTGACGTTTGCCGCTTTGCAATCGGCGCTGAATAAACTGCGGCATGTGCTTGCCAGTACCCATGTGGGCGTTGATGCGGAAGAAATAAAAAGCCACGATGTGTTTGCTCATGAAAGTTATAAAGAGCGCTTCTTGGTGAAGGTGGGACAGAAATTTGTGTTTGTGAAGGCAAGCGATATAGACTACTTTAAAACGGAAGACAAACTGGTGTTCATTGTAGACCGGAAAGGCAATAAATTTTTAATTGACTATACGTTGGAAAAACTGGAAGCCATACTCGATCCCAAACAATTCTTTCGCCTTAACCGCAAGGTGATTGTTTCCATCAACAGCATTGCGCAGGTGCGCCCGTTCTCCAACAAACGCCTGCAGCTTCATTTGCAAAACAATTTTACCTCGCCTGAATTAGTCATCAGCCGCGAGCGGGTGGCAGACTTTAGAACCTGGGCGGAACAATGAGGGGAAGTGAAGGTAGAGTGAGAAAAAGTGGATGTAACAAAGGAGCAGGTGTTTTGGGCACCTACTCCTTTGTTTTGTATATCCTTGTCGAATTAAATAGAGAGGGAATGGCATTTTGAGCCGGTTGAAAAAGAAATTATGGAAGGATGGGAAAAAGAATGAAACAAGAAGATGGTGTGATTGAAACGTGACCCGGAGCAAATGCACTACAGTGCGTAATTGACATAATTAATTGTAATTATTACCTGCGTAAAAGCCATGTTCGCAAACGAAACGGAAATTTTATTCTGATTCAGTTACTCCCGCGGGATAACAGTTTGAAAGCGGGTGAGGCATACAGTTAAGAGTTGGGCGAAGTCGGTATGACAGACCGATAGAAAATAGATAACTGCAAAAACCTTTTTGTGACAAAGATTTGTGAGTCAATCCAGAATCAATAATCTTTTGAGATCGCATCAAGATAAGTATACAAATTGAGAAGACTTTCTTACTGGTAACAAAAATTTATCGGGTGGGAGAATCTTTTTTTGGTTCCTGCATCGTCTCTCAACAAGCTCAATGCTGCGTATGAGAAAGCTTACTACATAAACGTATCTTTCCTTGCAGGAGAGGATACTTAGAAAAAGGAATCAAATTGGTAGAGAGAACAATTTCTAAGTTCTAAGGAACATAGAAATGCAATAACTACAGCCAACAACTGGTTTAGTGGAAAATGGCAGACGAATACTATGCGGAAGAAGTAAATTCCTTTATCTTTAGTTTTCTATTTTGGCTTGATGTTTTTTAAATGCCGGTTTTTATCAAGACCCACTGTTGTACACCACTTATATGAAGAACTTATGAAAAAGATATTGTTTTCACTGCTTGCAATTTTGCTGTTTGGACAATTGGCAATCAGTCAAAGTACTTTCGGCTTGGAAGCAGGCGGTAATGTATCCTACCGCCGAGTAAAATTTACCTCTTTGTCATCAACCACAGAACACATTAACACAACATCAATAGCCGGAGGGCAGGTTGGTTTTTTCTACAAGCTGAACGTAGATAAAAAATTGACGCTTGCCAGCGGGCTAAACTTCTCTCTGATTGGTTCAAAAGAACCTTACCTCACATACAATCATTTCGATTCTAACTATGTTTCCCATAACTATAACAACAGGATAGGCTATGTAGAATTACCGGTAAGCGTGCAGTATAACCTGCATCACTTTTATATCGGCGCCGGACCCAGTGTGGCTTTCAAAATTCTCACAAAAGGAGTAGATGCTTCTTACAGTTCCATTTTTCAAACCATGGATGTGGCTGCTAACCTTCTGCTGGGCTATAAAATTGTAAAGAAATGGGATGTAAATGTTCGTTACAATTGCGGATTGCTTGACATAACGAAAGCCAATTATGAATATAACTATGGAGGCATTGACAAGCAGAACATCAAAAATCGTTTTGTGAGTCTGTCTCTGTTATATCACTTAAAATAGACAAGCTATGTACAGTAGTTGCTTGCTGCCACAGCTGCTGATGAATGTACTTGAGCTGTAATGTTCTTTTATCTTTTATGTATACATTGAGTTAATAGAACAGGGAAGGTTGCTACGGACTGCAAGCCATACGCCATTAAGCGAAATAGGTAGTCTTCAGTAAATTGGATTTCGTTAACCTGACTTCATCAGTTTATTGTAATCCTTTGTTGACATGTACTCCAGAATGTCGCCGGGTTGACATTCCAAAACTTTACAAATAGCCTCTAGTGTAGAAAAACGCACAGCCTTTGCCTTACCGCTTTTAAGTACACTTAAATTTGCTATTGTAATGCCTAACTTTTCACTAAGTGTTGTAAGTGACATTTTTCTTTTTGCCAGCATTACGTCTAAATTGACAACAATTGGCATGGCTTAAACAGTTAAGTCAACATCATTTTGTAATCCCACACCTCTTTTAAAAATCCTGATCAATCGAATCAGGATAAGAAGTATCCAAAATTCCGGTGAAGCTAAAGGAAAAGGTTTATTGTAATTGAACTGACCTTGGGTTAACAATAGGACTTGGTTGTTAAACCAATCATATCTGAGAAAGTTGATAACATAGAAAATCAGGATTAAAGCAACACTTGTGTATAAGCCGTATAGAGCTTTCTTCGTAAAAGGATTTTTATATGAAAAGTCTCTGAAGAAAACAACTATAATAACAGCACTTAAAAAGAAAAGTGAAGCATATAATGGATCAATATGAGGACGGGGCGCCAAATACTTCATTGCAAATGATACTTTTGATATATTTATCTTTTGAGCTCCCAGAATTGCCACATTAGAATAAGTTTGTAACGTATCTGTCCCACCACTTACTTTATATACTTCGTCTTGTATGTAAGGGTCACTCTCTGTTAACTCTGAAACGAGAACACAGAAAGTTAAAAGAAGTAGCATTGCACAGTATAAGAACATGGATAGATGTTCGTACCAAGGTTTAGCAGCCATTTTCATAACCTTAATAATTTATGCAAACATAATAATTTTACTGATAAACGATAAAAATTAATCAATATAAATATAAAATTATCATTTTTTGCTTGCATACATAGTGCCTGAAGAATACCGGTCAGTTGTAATATTCTTTTATCTGTTGCATAAACATTGAGTTAATTTAACTGAGAAGTTTGCTGCAGGCAGCAAGCAAATGCATGTTAGCAGCCATTCAAAACTTTTACTGATGATAAGATTTATACTTGCCTCTTTTGCTTTATTAACAATGACACTTTCTTTCGGACAAACCGGCTATAAAAAGAATGATATTTATTTAGAAGCCGGCGGCAGTGGACTTTTCGGCTCAATAAACTACGAGAGACAGTTGACAAAACAACCGGGCTTTGGAGTCCGGGTCGGAGTGGGTTTCTATTCAGAGAAGGCTTTCTATCTAACTCTTCCCGTAGGCATCAACTATCTTTTTAAACTCAAAAGTGACAGGTCGTTCATTGATGCCGGATTAGGTGTAACCTGGACACGTATCAATGCTAAGATCTTTACTGATAGCAAAGGTTCTAACGGTGACCATTTTGTTAATTTCATTCCGAGTATTGGTTACAGAAGACATACCACAAGAGATGTTATGTGGCGAATTAGCCTGGTGCCTGTCATTAACAAATATGGACTTGTTCCCTGGCTGGGTGCTTCCATCGGGAAACGGTTTTAGAGACAGGACAATTAATGCTAAGATTTGTTCGCCAAAATAGTGGCTAATAGTGTTGATTCGTTGGTAAAGCATACCAGCGAAGGGATAAAATGCAACGTTTTTGATAACAAAGCTATCATGCAGGAAACATTACTTATGAGTAAGCTTGACAGGTTCCAGTCTCATCAGGACATACCTACATTTACCAGCGGAAAGTCTTTCCTGTTTTCAATTCTAATAATTGTTGCGTTCGGTTTTTATTCCTGTTCAAAAGAAAATACAACCATTTCAGAACAGGTGAACACCTTAATTCAATCTTTGCAGGCCGAGAATCCTAATTGTTCCTGTGATCCTTACCTTAGTCAATGCGTATGGAGAAATGAAACCGTTTATGTGTTAGGTTACAGGGGACCACAATGTTCCTGGCGACCTACGTTTTATGATTCGAATGGACAAGAATTTACTTTGCCTGTCGGATACACGTATGAACAATTTGATCAGGAAAGTACTTTTATAAAAGATGTGTGGACTTGTAAGTAGAAGATGGGTTAAGTTTAATTATAAAATGCCGCTACCATAAGGCTTTCTGCTATGATTGCTGACACAACATACTTCATCAATAATTCTATCCTCTTCCGTACGATATTCAACTATTGAAGTGCTATTGCCAGCGCAGCATAAAACCAGAGCCGTTAGGCATTTTTTCACCGTTGTTCTTTGCCAACACGAGTAAAACAATCACAACAACCAATATAAACAAAGACAGAATCTACAAACTTGTTTTTGCCAGTGTCTATCCGTTATACATCAAAAAAGCAGAGGCAAAGGGACGCACAAAAGAAGAGGTGGATGCTATTATTTTTTGGCTGACGGGATATGATAAACAAACCCTGCAGCAACAAATAGAAGCCAAGAGTGATTTTGAAACCTTCTTTGCGCAAGCCCCGCAGATAAACCCGAATGTTTCAAAAATTAAGGGCGTAATATGTGGCTACCGGGTAGAAGAAATTAAAGATAAACTGATTCAAAAGATACGCTGGTTAGATAAGCTGATTGATGAACTGGCAAAAGGAAAAGCGATGGAGAAAATAGTGAGAAGCTAAAAAAAATGCTTACCCGCCTGTCAACCTTTTTTATATAGAAGTTGTTGCAGGCAGGTAAGCACTATAAAGAATAAGAATTCAGGCAATCGCTTTTGCATTCGCCAACTATCCTATATCTTATCCCTTCAACCGAATCACTACCCCTTCATCGCCTTCCAGGTTCAGCTTATTGGCAACTGCACTTCCATCTAGTTCCGGAGAGGAAGCAACCATTACTTCGCCCGAAAAAGAAAAACCTGCCGGCGTGAAATAAGCCGGGCGATGTGTAAGGTTCAGCACAACCAAAAAAGTGTCGCTGCCTTCAAAGCGGCGCGTGTAGGCAATGATTTGAGTATCGGAGTAGACAGGCGTATAGCTACCCCGGTTCAGCGCCGGTTCTGACTGCCGCAGAAGGATGAGTTTTTTATACAAAGAAAGCATGGAATAGGGATCGGTTTTTTCGCCTTCTACATTCTGCCGGGGGTAGCTTTTGTGCAATCGCAGCCAAGGCTTTGCCTCCGTAAAACCCGCATTGGCAGCGGCATTCCATTGCATCGGCGTTCTTGCAGGATCGCGGCTTAAGTTTTTATCAGGCATATTTAGCCCCTGCGGGTCTACTACTTCCTCAAACGGAATGGCAACATCGCTCATGCCGATTTCATCACCGTAATACATTGTAGGTGTACCTCTTAAAGTAAGCAGCAACAATGCTGCAATGCGCGCCTGTTCTTTGCCTACACGGCTGGCAATGCGCGATTGATCGTGGTTTCCCAGCACCCAATTGGGCCAGCCTTTTCGCGGCAGTGCGCCCTCATATTCATCAATAGCGCGGGCAATGCTTTTTGCATCCCAGGGCAGCGATAAGAGGAGGAAATTAAAAGGCAAATTGGCGCCGCTGTTGTTTTGCCCGTAATACATCACGAGTTTGTGTATGGGTAAATATATCTCGCCAATCATCATTCGCTCGCTGTATTCATCGAGCACGCTGCGCATTCGCTTTACAATGTCCTGAACTTCTGGCTGGTCGGTGCTGTACACATGCAGCAACTGATCGTAGGTAGCGGCATGCGGCTGATAGTTGGGATTAGCCGGCTCATCGCGAAGCTGTGCATCTTTTATCAGGTGCCAGATTACATCTACACGAAAGCCGTCTACGCCTTTGTCGAGCCAGAAGCGTATCACATTCAGCATCGCTTGCTGCACCTGCGGATTGCGCCAGTTCAGGTCGGGCTGTTCTTTCAAAAAAGCGTGATAATAATATTGTTCCGTAGCTTTATCCCATTCCCAGGCGGTGCCGCCAAATGAAGCCAGCCAGTTGTTGGGTTCGCTGCCGTCTTCCTTTGCGTCGTGCCAGATGTACCAATCGCGTTTGGGGCTGTCTTTAGAAGATCGTGATTCGATGAACCAAGGATGCTGATCGGACGTATGATTGGGCACGAGATCGAGAATCAATTTCATGTTGCGGGCATGTACTTCTGACAAGAGGACATCAAATGATTGCATGTCTCCAAAGAGAGAATGAATGCCTGTATAATCGGAAATATCGTAGCCAAAATCCTTCATGGGAGATGGGTAAATGGGCGAGAGCCAAATGGCGCTGATACCTAATTCCTGTAGATAATCTAATCGGGTAATGATGCCCTGCAAATCGCCAACGCCATCTTTATTGCTGTCCTGAAAGGAGCGGGGATATACCTGGTAAATAATTCCGGTTTGCCACCACAAAAAAGCTTCGTTCATGTGTTTCTTTTTGGTTTCGGTTGAGGGTAGAAAGAACGTGCCAAGCTTGGGTCGTGATTATGAAGTATAGTTATAGGTAGGTTGAAATTGGTTTGTGATGGACTAATGAAAGGAGGCACTTAGTTATGTTAAGCCATTTTTATAGGCGAGAACAAAGCGTTTTATAATTGTTTTTTATTCTATAATATTGTACCCTCTTTGCTCGCAATTATTTACTGCTGCTAAAAACCTTTACCTATGAAATCAATTCTACCTCTTCTTTCCTGTCCATTTATTGTATTTGTGTTCAGTATCTCTATGGCTTATTCGCAAGTGGATAAGAACGATTCTTTAGCCCTGTCGGATTTATACCATACGCTACATGGTGAAAACTGGTATAACCACACGCATTGGTTAGAAGGCCCTGTGAACACCTGGTATGGTGTGTTGATGACAGGCAACCGCGTAACCGGTCTGCAATTGGGTTATAATAATCTCAGTGGGGTAATGCCCGCCAGCATTGGCAGCCTGAGTGCGCTAAGCTATCTGGAATTGCAGAGAAACCAATTCAACGGAACCCTCCCTGATGCTTTGTTCAACCTCACCGGACTAACTTACATAGACCTGTCATCCAATGGCTTTACAGGTGCTGTTCCTTCCTCCATCGGCAACCTGGTGAATCTGCAATATTTTTATGCGCAGGAAAACCATCTTACGGGCAGCTTGCCTGCAAGCCTTGGCGATCTGCCCAACCTTTGCCATTTGCATCTTCAATCCAATAAGATCAAAGGCAGCATTCCTTTTTCTATCGGCAAGTGCACAAACCTGATACAGCTTGTGCTGTTTAACAACCAGTTAAGTGGACCGATACCGGAAAGCATTGGCAATCTCTCACATCTCTATTATTTCCTGGCCTGGAACAATAAATTAAGCGGGAAACTGCCCCAATCGCTTGGCAATCTGATAGCGATCAATGACATTGACCTTGACAACAATAACCTCAGTGGTGAGATACCTGTCTCGCTCACTAAACTGGTGCAACTAAATGCGCTCGTTCTGCACAACAACCACCTGACCGGACCCTTGCCCACAGCCATTGGGAACATGAAAGGTTTGGAAACGCTTTACCTGAGCGGCAACGAATTGACCGGCAACCTACCTGATGCTATTGGCAACCTTAGCCTGCTGCGCGTGCTACACCTTGAAGAAAACAAACTGAGTGGTAACATTCCTTCTTCCATCGGGCACCTGACAGAGCTGGTTGAGATGGACATGAGTCATAACTTGCTTACGGGCAAAATACCGGAGTCGATCAGCAACTTAACTAACCTGTATAATCTTTATCTTACCAGCAATCAACTCAGCGGAACATTGCCGGACGCTTTCGGCAACATGCCCAACCTGCATCAATTGGACCTGCACGATAACCACCTGAGCGGCCGCTTGCCGGAATCGTTAGATCATCACGCCAGTATTTATATAGATGTCAGTCACAACGAACTGTCGGCTGATGTGAATATACGTACAAGATTTACGCATTTCGATACGCACATTAATTTGTCTTACAACCGGTATACATTTAATGGAATTGAGTTTCTGCCAGCCGAATTTCCAGATCCGGTTTATGCACCGCAGGCAAGCATTGGCATTCACCATCAGGGAATAAAATTAGCTGTGTCGGCGGGCGGTACATTAAAAAATAATACCTACGAATGGTTCTCGACCGAGACGGGTTTAAAAAGTATCCGCATTGCAGGAGATTCTACTTTTCAGCCGAGTAAAAGAGGACATTATTTTGCCCGGATTACAAATGCGATGGCGCCTCAATTAACGCTGCTGACAGATACGGTTTATTACGAACTGAAGAACGCTCTGAAAACTCCTGCGCCAGCTCTTAGATTATATCCAAACCCCGTGGTGAATGTTATTTTTCTAACAGGTTTGAATGATAAGGAAGATGCTATTGTTACGGTTGCAGATATGAGCGGCTATGTGTGGATGAAGACAGTAAGCCGTCAGCAATTGAGTTTGAAGATGGATGTAAGCCGCTTGAGAGTGGGAAATTATTTAGTGAATGTGAGTGATGGAAAAGAGGTAAGGACGGTGCAGTTGGTAAAGGAATAAGTCAATTATTAATCTATACATTTAACATCAAAAACCAATCACCATGAAAAAGAGAATTTTATTCTTATTCCTGTTTATGATTCAACTAACCTGTTTTCTTCCGGAAATCAAGGCTCAAGTGAATGCAAGCGACTCGCTGGCGCTGGTGGATTTTTACAACAGTACAAACGGCGCAAGCTGGGATCACCGGCGGTATTGGCTTTCGTCGGAACCGGTAAGCCGTTGGTATGGTGTAACAGTAAAAGGCAGGCGTGTGACAGGACTGGGGTTGACAGATAACAACCTGACGGGCAGCCTTGTGGCTTCGTTTGGCAACTTAACGGCGCTGACAGACCTGAACCTTTATAATAACCGGATTGGTGGCTCGCTGCCTTCGACGGTGGGAAACCTAACGGCGCTGACTTCGTTTGTTGTGGACGATAACCATATTAGCGGCGCGATCCCAGCTTCGCTAGGCAACCTGAAAGGGCTGACGAATTTAGACCTTGGAATCAATAATTTTAGTGACACGATCCCTGCCCCGATTGGCAACCTGACGAACTTGACTTCCCTTAACTTAAGCGGTAATCAACTGACGGGAACGGTTCCTGCGTCATTCAGTCAGCTGAACAAGCTGACCTACATTCTCCTCAGCAGTAACCAATTAACGGGTGAGATTCCCTCTTACCTGTACACTTTTACGGGGCTGACTTCTTTGTTCCTTGGTGGTAACCGGTTTACGGGAACCATTTCGCCCTCTGTTGGGAACCTGATTTTGTTGAAAACCCTAGCATTGGATGATAACCTACTCACTGGCATTATTCCTTCTTCTATTGGCAACATAACCGGCTTAACTGAATTGTTTTTGCAGAATAACCAGCTTACGGGTGTTATTCCTCCCTCACTTGGCAACTGCACCAACCTGTCGCTTCTTGAGTTGGACCATAATCAACTAACGGGAAACCTGCCGGCAACACTGGCGAAGATTACCAACAACTGTTATCTGAATGTGTCGCATAATCATCTATCGGCTTCGCGCAATATGTCACCTTCAGCACCCGCTTTCAATATTCAACCTGATTTAAGCTATAATGCTTTTAATTTTAACCTGCTGGAATACATTGCTACAAATACGACACAACCTTCTTATGGTTTCCAAGATACAATTGCAACACATCACTCTCAGGGCAAGCTGAGCGTATCAGCAGGCGGAACATTAAGCCACAATACTTATAGCTGGTTTAAAGAAGGAAATGGGACTGCGGTGACGGTGATAAAAGGCGATTCTACTTTCAAACCTACCATGAATGGGAATTATTATGCTACTATCACAAATGATATTGCAACGGGGCTAACACTTTTTTCGTCGAGAACTTCTTACACAGCCTCATTGCAGGGAACAGCGGTTGTCAATGTATATCCTAACCCCGCGAGAGGAATAATTGCAATCAATGGTTTGAGTTATAAGAGCAATGCAAAGATTACGATTGCGGATATGAGCGGGTATGTGTGGTTGTCTGCTCAAAGCCGTCAGCAAACCGTTATCAAACTGGATGTCAGCCGGTTGAAGGCGGGAAATTATTTGGTGAATGTAAATGATGGAAAGGAATTGAAGACAGTGCAGTTTGTAAAAGAGTAATTAATAAATAAAAAAGAAAAAGAGAGGCAGACTAAAACCTGCCTCTCTTTTTTATGCTTTAACATATGGATTAAACATCTTCTCATGCCCGATTGTTGTTGTGCCGTAATGTCCCGGATAAACAATCGTTTCATCCGGCAAAGTATAAAGCTGTGTTCTGATGCTTTGAAATAACTGTTGCGCATTGCTGAGCGGAAAATCCGTTCTGCCTACACTTTCTTTAAAGAGTGCATCACCGGAAATAACAAAGTCCTGAGCTTCGCAATAAAAAGAAAGAGACCCAGGCGAGTGGCCGGGCGTGTTTAATACTTTCAATTGATCTTCTCCTAAGCTGACACTATCTCCGCCTTTAAGAAAATGCAACTTGCCTTTATAAATATTAGTGAAGGAAAACCCAAACTGCGCCGCAAATTGGGGTTGATACTGCAATACAATTTCTTCTGCCGGATGGATATACAGTTCAAGATTGTATTTTTTTGCAATGAAAGCATTGCCGAAAACATGATCTACGTGGCAGTGCGTATTAATGAGCTGAACCGGCGTGAAAACTCCGTTTGCTAAATAATTTTGTAAAGTTTCTTCTTCGGCAGTGAAGTAGCAGCCCGGATCAATAATAAGCGCTTGTCGTTTTTCGTTGGTGAGAACGTAGGTGTTTTCCTCGAAAGGATTGAAGGTGAATGCCTCTATGTGAATCATAGAATCTTATTTTTACAGCCTGATTTGATTTGTGCTAACTTTAAAAATTTTAAAGACCGGATATGCAAAGTAATCGCTTAATAAGTAGCGGATTTATTTTTCTCATAGCTTGCTTCCCTTTCCTTCTTTCGGCACAGGTAAACACCGTTGACTACGGCAAAAACCGCATTCAATACAAAAAATTCCATTGGAAATATTACCAGACCGACAACTTCGATACCTACACGAACCAAGGTGGTTTGGAATTGGGCAAATTTGTGGCGCAGGTGGCAGAAGAAGAATTGAAATCTATTGAAGATGCCACTGAATATTCGCTACAGCGCAAGGCAAATATTGTCGTGTATAACACTTACGATGATTATAAAAGCAGCAACATCGGGCTGGGTATTGACTGGCAGAACTCAGGCGGTCTAACCAAGCTGGTGAACAACAAAATGGTGCTCTATTATAAGGGCGACCATGAAGATCTGCGGATGCAGATAAGACAAGGCATTGCGCGCATTCTGGTAGATAATATTTTGTTTGGCGACGACATTGGCGAAATGGCTTCCAACGCGGCTTTGCTTGATTTGCCCAAATGGCTTACGGACGGCTATGTTTCATATATAGCACAAAACTGGAGCACGAAGCGCGATGATGAATTGAAAAGTGCTATGCTGAGCGGCGAATACACAAAGTTCTACCAATTTGCGTTCAAACAACCCGATCTTGCCGGTCACGCGTTCTGGTTTTATATTTCGGAAAAGTATAAAAAGGAAAACGTTACCTATTTTCTATATCTCGCCCGGTTGTATAAGAATCTGAATACAGCTTCCATGCGCATCTGCAAGAAGAAATTCAAAGATGTGCTGGCAGATTTTATGCAGTATGAATCGGATAAATATTTCGCCGATATCAAAGGCAGGCGCAATGCGCCCAAAGGCAAGTTGAGCGTGGTGGAGGAAACTACCAAAAGCGATTTCTTCCGCTTTAACGGTAACCCGAATCCACGTAACAATTCTTACGCGGTGGTGGAATTTACCAAAGGCGTTTACCAGATAAAATATGTTGACAACCTGTATGATGAGCACGTATTGCTGAAGTATGGCGTGAAGACACAACAAGGTGACATCAACCCCAACTATCCCATTTTAGCGTGGGATGGCAAAGGTTCGCGCCTGCTGGTGATCTACTGGAAAGATGGAAAGATTAACCTGTTTGTATATGATGTGATTGCTAATATCAAGCGCTTCAAGCAACAGGTAAATGCCTTTGACCAAATCCTTGATGCAGGCTTTATGCTCGATGCAGGAACGTTATTATTAAGCGCTGTCAAGAATGGCCACTCTGATATCTTTACTTACAAGATAGAAACCGGTCGCGTAAAGCAGATTACCAATGATGTATATGATGATTTGAACCCGACAGTCGCTGCGTTTCCAAACCGCGTGGGTATTGTGTTCTCATCCAACCGCCCGGGACCGAACGCGGTAAACAGTGATACCGCGATACCAAGCCGCAATCACTTTAATGTATTCCTGATCGATATCAACAACAACAGCGAACTCAAGCAGATCAGCCAGTTGACTAATGTGAAGTTTGGCGATGCAAAGTTCCCGATGCAGTATAATGTAAATCATTTTACGTATGTAAATGACGAAAATGGCGTTGCCAACCGCTGGGCAGGTTTCTTTACCACGCAACGTGATGGGTTAGATACACTCTGGTATGTGGGTGACCAGATTTTGCGTAATCCAAGCGGCAAAGAATTAGACTCTACTTTATCTGCCTGGCAGAAAGAAAAGCCTGACAGTGTAAGCTTCTTCCAGGTATACAAAGATTCCACTTATACTTTCCCGATTACAAATTATCAAAGCAGTTTATTAGAAACCCGCATATCGGGAAATAACGGGCAGGTAAGCGAAATCAGGCGCGAAGGCGATTATAAGTTTTTATACAAGTTGAAGCCCGATTCGCTGGCATTGCGCCGCCGCAATGTGAATCCGAAACCCACCGCTTACATTAAACAACTCTTGATACAGGAACGGCTGGCGAAAGGGGCTTCCACCATTGAACAACCGGTTGACAGCACACAAAGTGAAAAGAACAATCAATTGTTTCAAAACGAGTTTGAAGATGAGAAAAGGGATAGTTCTTCTTCGTCTGCAGTACAGCCAAGCTCTGCCGTATTGCCTGAGCGAAGAGGTGTGCTGGCTAATGCCGGTTTGTTTAATTATGGGTTGAAATTTAACGCCGATTATGTGCTGGCAGGGTTTACTAACAATGTCATCATCAACCGCTATCAACCGTATGGCGGTGGCAGCGGACCTATACAACTGAATAACAGTCAGGATATAAGCTGGATGTTCCGCGTAGGCGTGAGCGATGTGATGGAAGACGTGAAACTCATTGGCGGCTTCCGCTTCGGTACCAGCATCCGCGATAAAGATGCTTTCCTTTCCTTGCAGAACTACCGTAAGCGCATTGATTGGGGCGTAACCTATTACCGAAGTAACGTGAACAATTTCCAGGGCTTCTATAACTTTTCTCAATACGTTGACACAAACAACACAGTTTCAAAGGCTCAGTTAAATAATAATCTGGTCACTAATCTTTACCAAGTCAATGCTTCCTTTCCGTTTGATGAAGTGAGAAGCGTTCGTATTACGGCAGGTGTAAGAACTGATAAGGGTGTGCTGAAACCTTTCCCTTATCCTGACGCTTTGAAAGTGGAGGATTCAACTGCTAAAACTTTAACTACGCGCCTCGAATATGTATATGATAATACAATTTCGCCTGCGCAAAATATCTGGAACGGTTTGCGTTGGAAGGTATACAGCGACTTCTGGGTTCCACTGGGTAAGACGTCTTTAAAAGGCAAACACATCTTTAATGTTGGTGCAGATGCACGCTACTATGTTCCTATCTATCGCAATTTTATCTGGGCGGGACGTGCAGCCGCTGATTTTTCAATGGGCGATGCTAAAGTGATTTACTATCTCGGTGGCGTGGATGGCTGGGCTATCAATCCGAAATTCAACAACAATCCGCCTGATCCGACTGTGCCGTATGCATTTCAAACATTGGCAGTGAACATGCGTGGCTATAACCAGAACCTGGCAAACGGAAACAACGATGTTGTTTTTAACAGCGAGTTCCGGTTGCCGGTGTTTACAACTTTTTTTGACAAGCCAATAAACAATGCCTTCGTCCGCAATTTTCAGTTGGTGCAGTTCATAGACTTAGGTACTGCCTGGGATGGTACTGTAAAGAACATAGCTCGTCCAACAGAATATTATACCGATCCTCAATTCCCACCAGGAACACCGGTTACGGTGCGTATTAAAGCTGGTGGCATTGGCCCGCTGGCGGGTGGCTACGGCTTTGGAGCAAGAAGCACATTGTTGGGTTATTTTATCAAGTTTGATGTGGCTTGGCCAATGAAAGGTCTTTTCTTAGGCAAACCGATTGGTTATTTCGCGCTCGGTCTAGATTTTTAAATCATCCGAATCTTATCCTTATAAAAAAAAAGCCTCGCACTGCGGGGCTTTTTGTGACCGGAAGAAAACCGCTACTGCATTGATTTTTTATTATCATTGCGATAGCAAAAGAAACCACTATGCCGGAACACGAGATAGCTAAACACACCAAAGCCATTTACACCCAATGGACCAATCCGGCGCATGGCTGGAAACACAAGCTAGGCGAGATTTTGATTGAAATCCTGATTATTGTTTTCGCTATCACGCTGTCGCTACTGGTAGAGCGTTGGCGCGAGAATGCGCACGAGCGAACGGTTGAAAAGCAATTTCTGGTTGGTTTAAAAAACGACTTGCAAAAAGACCTTCAGCAGCAAGAAGGAGACAGCCTCACCTTTGTTAGTTTAAAGAAGGGATGGAGTTATTACTATAATGCAGGCAGAGGGCGCCAGCCTATCCAACAAGACAGCCTTGCTTATTACCAATGGTCGCTGTTAAACAATACTTCGTTCTCGCCCAACAACAGTCGCTTCGAGGCTTTAAAAAGCAGTGGCGAGTTTGGGGTAATTGAAGATGATTCTTTGCAAAACATAATTCTGGATTTGTATCAGAACCAGATTCCTTCGCTGACCCTAAGCACTACTATGTTCTCTAATATTAAGAACAGCCAGATTGTTCCCTACCTCTTCACCAACCTGCGCTACAACAATGACAGCACGAACAACCTGTCTAATATTGTCAAACAACCTGTTTTTCAGAACTACATGAGCTACCGATTCAATTCAGATGAAGTGCTGCAACGCTATCATCAGGTGATGCAACAAAGCCGCACCATCATTCACATGATTAATGAACAATACGATTTAAAAGAGAATTAATTTTCTTTTTTTACAAATACCAACTGACTTCGGTCGGCTTTATAAATAGCATCATAAAAGGTTACTAAGTCGTTGTAATCGGAAGCGGGAAAAGTTGTCGCCGCACGTTCATCAGTTCGAATCACCAGAACGTTATTGTCCTTCACTTTATAGAGGATGGAATAGCTGCCGAACCTGTTGTTGAGCATCACATCTTTCGGCATTGCCTCCAATGCATAGCCTGAGGGCAGAATGATGTTTACAGTGTCAATGTCCAGATATGCCCACTTGAAATTAATATCATACAACCGGGTGCTGTCCCTGGATAATTTGAAAGATGATTTATTGAAAATATTAGGTTTGATAAATAAGCGCTTTCCTGTAATGGAAGCGTAGTTGGGAGAAGTGATATTCAAAGTTTGGTGCACTACGGGAATGCGGGCTTTGTCTTCGTTGTATTCATTCTTCTCTACTCTATAAGTGGGCAATCCAATGGTACTGTTCAGATATTTTTCCCGGTACTCTTTCGTTGCGCTATACATCAGTCCATGTGCTTCCTCTTCCTGCGTTCCGCTAAAATCGGTACGCAGTTCCGCACTCAGGTTTCCGTCTGTATCAATCATTGCTTTTACATTTCTGATTTGCTTGTTATCAGATGCCTTATAAAATGGCGTATTCACTACATGACCACCATCTTCTGCAATCAGCAGGGCCTTTCGGTTGCCGGTACTCGAACCCATAAAGCCAGCGGAGGTTGTTTGGTTGGTGCACTCAAGCCAGATGGAGTCTTTGCCGTTGGGCACACAGCAAATAACATGATTAAAGTAGCTTTTTGGGAAATCCTCTATCAGGTAATCTGAAGCAATATCGGCACCGCCTCCGATGATAACGTAATTGGCAGGCACCCCGGCTTCTTTCAAAAGAGCCACCATAAAATTAGACAAAGCCTTGCAGTCGCCATATTTTCTTTCCGATACAAACTTCGCGTCAAAAGGTTGTAAACCACCAACACCCAACTGTATACTGATATAACGGGAGTTGTTCTGCAAGTATTTATACAGTGCGTTTACTTTTTCTTCCCGACTAACAAGCTTATCGGCAATAGCATGCACATCGCTTTTTATGTTATCAGGTAAAACATCTCTGTCTTTAATTAACTGCAACTGGAACTTTCCAAAGTCGCTCCACGAACCTAAACTGCCACGATAACCTCCATAAATAAAATCTGTAGCAGCCACCAGCACCGAAGGAAGAATTTTATTCAGGTCAGGTGAAAGCGATTCGTTGTAAACGGCTTTAAAATTTTTAAGGCTCCACGTAAGGGTTGTGTTCCTGTCATTTGATTGCTGCGGCGCCTGCGTAAAGTTGATTTGTTTGTACCTGAATTTGAAATTCGGCGGATAGACAATCGTGTAGCGGCTATTTTGTACAGAACGATAAGCGTTTTCTACCGGATCCCACGAAGGCAGGAAAAGCGTCTGATCCAATTCCTGTTCATCTTCGTATTCAACTGTATAAGGATAATCTTTCCAATACCAACTATGAAATTTTACTCTCGTATCGCCCATTAAAGTATTCTCTTCTTCTCGCGCCACATCAAGAATGTCTTTGCGTTTTACATTCTTTAGCCTTTTACCCATTGCGTCATACAGATTGCCATCAATATTTCTTAGCGGTTCACGGTCGGTATAAGTGTTGTAATAATGTGCGAACCTATCTCCGTTTTCATTCAAAATCGTAATCGCATATTTATGCTTTACCAACACCTCATCCAATGATTTTACTTCTACATAATACTCTTCATTTCTCACTACCGCATCTGCATTCTTTCTTAACGAATCCGGTATCAGCAGCACATTATAATCCTGCGCCTTTGCTATGTGGCACGCGCCTATCAGCAACAACAAACACAACTTCTTCATCTCTTCTATTATTTTATCTTCTTAAACACAACTTGTTCAGCTTCTTTCTTCACTACAAAAGCATAGAAGTCGCGCAGCGTTTGGTAATCATCGGGTTCATACGTAGCTTTTTCCAACTTCACCCGCGCACGAAGCTGCAGGCGGTCGCCGTTTTTGGCAATGATGTATTCAAACATACCTTCATCTTCGTTCAGCTTCACACGTGCCGATTTCGGTATTTCATCCACTTCATACCCTTTCGGTATTTCCATATTCAGCACATACGTGTCATCACTACAATAAGGCATCTCCACCGGGTAAAACCGTTCCGCCGCCTTAAACGGGTTTTCCTTTTGCTGCTCGCCCAGCATGGGATTGAAGTAGATAATGTCTTCGTCATTGTTCGTTATTTTTAAATCGTAGCTAACTTTTACCGGCATGTCAAGCATCTGCAAACTGTCAATGCTGCTGTTAGTCAGTTCCACATTATCACTGTAAGCTTTTTTAATGGCTTTAAAATAAGACTCCTTGCCCGATTTTACCACGTCGTTGCGCAGCGAAAGTGACTCTTCGTAGCCTTTGGTGTTGGTTACGGTTGCACTCATACTGTTGTCGTCAGCATTCGTCATAAAAACGCTTGTTACGCTGCTTTCCCGCAGCGAATCGGCTGAAAGGTTAATGAGGTCGGGAAGGGTAGGATTAATCACTCTCATGTAACCATTGTAGCAATCTTCGTTGAGGTGGTTAAAGCCGAGTTTACTATTTGCAGCGTCTAAGAGATAATTCTTATCTGTTATCTTCAACTGGCAGATGACATAATTATATTTATCCAGAATCGGATACACTGCATACGCTTTTCCATTATCACGCGTGCTGAGCAATACCGGATATGCTTCCATGCCCTGGCTAAGATAAATAGAGGTAAGCAGCATGTTGACATCTGCAACATTACCTTTTTTCTTCTGGTAAGTTTGGCGTAAAGGCTGTGATAAATACCGTGCATCCCAATCTGTACATGTATAGTTATCTCTTACATACTGATAAATTCTTTTCGCTTTCTCTTCCGGTGTGGAAGCACCGGCTAAGGCTGCTTTTACATCATCGTCAAAATAATTATTTGCTTTGGTAAGCGTACTTCCAAAACTTTCATTTTTCATCAACTCATCAGCTACATCCGGCCAATCGCGCATTACCATTTTGGGTGGAACATTGGGCAGGCGAACAGCGCTTAACTGAAAATCTATTCTTGACAGATAATTGTCCACTGTTGTAATAAAGTTTTCTTTTTTCAGGGGGGCTACATCTTTAATAGCCCATAAGTGGTTGAATGTATTGGCAGAGGCTGAAATGTGTTCATTAGCACTTGTTACGCCTCCATCTTCAACAATATTATACACTTCATATTGTACCCTTACAGTGTCAATAGTTGGCGGAATGTAGCCTTGCTTTAATACGACATAATCAAAATATTGGGGAACTGTAATTTCATATTCGCTCCATAAATGCGGGTAATTGGTCTGAAACTGCCAGCTTGGTAAATCCGGGCGACCATCCTGGGGCTTGGTTATGGTATAGGAATATTCTATGATAGATCCCTCTTTGAGATTAGGGAAAGTAAACTTCATGATTGTTGTATAATCATTTGCCTTCTCTTTGAAAATCGAGCTTTTGTCAACGTTGGTTACTACCACTTTCCCATTTTCTAAATTGTAGGTAGAAGCCTGAAGATTTGAGATTTTTTGCTGATACTCATAATTTCCGGTGTAAAAAGGTATCTCTACTTTAGATAAGTCATCGAAAGAATTCCGGCTTAGTAAGCGAATGCGTTTGTGAATGGTAAAAACAATATCAAACCAACCTTTTGTATTTCCTTGAAATTTGCTGTTTCCACCATCAAACAAATAAACGGCTTCAGCAGAGGAATCAATTGAATAAACCTTAGGTGCAAAATCTTCGGGTTTTACGTCGCCAAACGTGCAGGTGACGCGGTTGGCAATTTCTCCACGTTTTTTCTTTTGCGCCAATAAACAAATGCTAAATAACAGGCTCGCGAAAAGGAGCCACAGCAGCTTAGGTCTCATAACAGTATTTTTACGGCAATTTTAGTGGCACAATTATATAAAAAAATTTGCTGAAAAATAAAACTGCACTTACAAATTTTGTAAAAAACACAGCCCGTTCGCTGGGCTTTGAGCAATGCGGTATTGCCAAAGCCGAAGAATTAACGGAAGACGCAAAACGGTTGGAAGCCTGGCTGAACAAGGGCATGCACGGAAGCATGCAATACATGGAAAAAAACTTCGACCTGCGCATCAATCCTACGAAGCTGGTGCCCGGCGCGAAATCGGTGATTTGCCTCCTGCTCAATTATTTTCCGGAAGAGAAGCAGCGAACCGATGCACCGCGTATCTCTAAATATGCGTGGGGCGAAGATTATCATGAGGTCATTAAACAAAAACTGAATCATTTTCTGTTCCTCTTAAGAGAAGAGATCGGTGATATTAACGGCCGTGGGTTTATTGATTCGGCGCCCGTGCTGGAACGTGCCTGGGCACAACGCAGCGGGTTGGGTTGGGTAGGCAAAAACGGCAATCTCATCTACAAAGGCAATGGCTCTTTTTTCTTTATTGCCACATTGATTGTTGATGTGGAGCTGGATGCAGATGACATGTATGCAAAGGACTTTTGCGGCAGTTGCACACGGTGCATAGATGCCTGCCCGACCGAAGCGATAATGCCCAACAAAGTGGTGGATGGCAGCCGCTGCATTTCTTATTTCACTATTGAGTTGAAAGAGATGCTGATACCGGGCGAAATGAAAAATAAGTTCGACAACTGGATGTTTGGTTGTGATGTGTGTCAGGATGTTTGTCCCTGGAACCGCTTCAGTCAGCCTTCGGAAGAAACCGCTTTTAATCCTTTGCCCGAGATTTTGAATCTCTCAAGCGGGGAATGGGCGGCAATGAGCGAAGAAGCATTCCGCAAAATATTCAGGCATTCGCCGCTGAAACGTGCCAAGTATGCCGGTATTCAAAGAAATCTGTCATTTCTTTCAGTCGGTTGAAACATGGCTTTGTAATTGTTCTTTTTTAATAATAAGTGTAAGCAATCCTGATACATTGATTCTATAGTGTAAGCAAACTATTCCCGGGTAAATTCTTCAATTTCCCTTCTATTCTTTTATGACGAACAAACGCATTTTACTTTTTCTTATACTGCTGTTTTCCTGCTTCCTGGGTTACTCGCAAAGTACCGATCTCACCGGTATCATCACAGATAAGCAAAGCGATGAGCCTATTCCATTCGCTTCTGTTTTTTTTAAGAAGGACGGAAGAGGTACACTAACGGATTCTCTTGGCCGGTTTTCCTTGTATAGGGTGGGCGTGTCGGTAGATGATTCGCTCATCGTCAATAGTGTCGGCTATCGTCAGGTGGCTTTTGTTTTTAGCAGCCTGAAAGATTCAGTGGCGCTTTCTGTACAGCTTGTGGTGTTGCCGCCCAGCAATGAAGCGGTGGTGAGAACGAAGTATAACCGCGCGCTTTGGTTCTGGCACAAAGTGATAGATAACAAAAGCAAAAACGATATCCGCCGTTTTGATAATTATTCCTATGAAGTGTATAATAAGCTGGAGCTGGATTTGAACAAAGTGGATAGGGACAAACTGGAGAATACGCCGGTATTAAAAAAGTTCAGCTTCATTTTAAAATATGTTGATACAACATCTGAAGATGTGCCGTACCTGCCGATCTATCTTACAGAAACACTCTCCGATTATTACAAACAAAGCAAACCCTATAAAACAAGAGAAGTAATCAAGGCAACACAAGCCTATGGTTTGGAGAACGCCAGCACACTAAAAAATCTGGGCAATACTTACCAGAACGTGAACGTATATGACAATACCATTCCCGTATTCGATAAATATTTTACCAGTCCTTTCAGTAACAATGCCGATGCGTATTATAATTTCAAACTGAAGGATACTCAATATCTCAACAACAAACGACTGGTGCATTTCCTGTTTTCGCCTAAGCATCCCGGCGCTACTTTTTTTACAGGCGATTGCTGGATAAATGATACTTCTTTTGCTATTCAGAAAATCACCATGCGCCCTTCGGCGGATGCAAATATCAATTATGTCACAAACCTTACGCTGATACAGGAATACCGCTTTATCAGAGACAGCATCTGGTTTTTGTATAAAGATAAGTTCGTGGTAGATCTGGCATTAGTAGGCAAAAACAAACTGAATTTTAAAGGCAGGAAAACAACCACCTACCGTGATATAACTATCAACGATACTTCAGTAACGAATGCGATAGCTAAGAACAAAGTGACAGAACAAATAGAACTGCTATCCAATGTTCAGAACAAACCAGATTCATTTTGGCAGAACAACCGCCACGAACCTTTAAACCATGATGAAAGGACTGTGTATGCTGTGTTGGATACACTAAAGCGAAATCCGACCTTCACTAAATACCGCAATGCGCTGGTTGTTTTAACGACGGGTGTAAAAGACATCGGCAACATTCGAATTGGTCCTTATTATTATTGGCTTAGCGGTAACCGCTATGAAGGTACCCGCGTGCGGTTTGATCTTGCAACCAACCGTGGTTTCAGCAATCATCTTTACCTGCATGGTTATTTGGCCTATGGTTTTACGGATGCCGCCTTAAAAGGTCAGGCAGAAGCCATGTATTTGTTTCATTCCATGCCGCGCACCTATGTTCGTTTGTCTTATAAGAATGATATAGATAACGGGCAAACATCGTATGACCAGCTAAGCAGTGATAATATTTTCTCTTTCTTTTTGCGCAAACCTGATATACCTTATAAATACCAGAAGATTGAAGATAAACGCATCGAGTATTACACCGAAACAGGCAGCGGCTTCGGCACGGGCATACGTTTGTTCAACCGGCAATTTACGCCTCTGCTCAACTTGCCGGCCAAAGAATTATTTCCTTCTAAAGATGGCGAGCCGCTGAACAGTACAGCCGTGCAGTTGCACCTTCGCTATGCTTATCAGGAACGCACCTATGATGAGAACTTTGACCATTATTCGCTCGGCAGCAATTATCCTATTGTTGACCTGACTTACACCCACGGGTTCAAAGGTTTGCTCAATAGCAGCTATGATTACGATAAGCTGGAATTTACAATGCATGATCATTTGAAGCTGTCGCCCTATGGTGAACTGTATTATAACTTCTTTGCCGGTAAAGTATGGGGTACACTGCCTTACCAAATGCTTGCACTGCAGCCCGGCAACGACTGGTATTATTACAGCCGCAATTCTTTCAATCTCATGCGTAGGTTTGAATATATCACCGACCGTTATGCAGGTTTCAATTTCGAGCACAACATCGGCAGCGGTCTCTTCCGTTATACAAAGATTACACGTACTTTAAAGTTGCGGCAGTTTTGGGAAGTAAAAGGCGTAGTAGGCAATTTGAGCAGTGCCAATAAGCAAATGAATTTCGTGGGTGATTATCCGTTCAAGTCGCTCGACGGAAAGCTATATATGGAAGTAGGAACCGGCATAGACAACATACTTAAGTTCTTTCGTATAGATGCCATCTGGCGTGTATTGCCAACGCCTTTGCCTGAAAAAAAGGTTGACCGGTTTGGTATCTTCTTTGGCTTCCGCGTCAGTTTGTAGAATAGTTGATAAAAGATTCTTCAGTTCCCATAATCATTGCTAAAATTTAAGCAGCGAAACGTGATACTTTTTATACAAAAATCTTTATCTCGACAGCATTTCTAAATGTAACGTATTGAAGTTTTGCAGGGACGATAATTTTAAATCTGCCGCGCCCCAGCGCTCTTGTTTATACTGTTTGTAATCGGGTACTACCACACACTTCATGCGAGCTGCCTTGGCGGCTATCATACCGTAAAACGAATCTTCAAAAGCAAGACACGAAGCAGCGGGCGATTGCAGCAATGCAGCACAATCAAGATATACCTGCGGATGTGGTTTTGGATAAGGCAAATTGTGCCCTGAAGCCGTTGCGTTTACATAAGACCTAATGCCGCCTTTTTCCACAACTAAGTCAATTAAAGAATGAGGTGAAGAAGAAGCAATGCCAATCTTAAAATGCGATAAGCGGAACAGGTTGAATACGTGCGGTACGCCAGGCATCATCTCGCAATTTTCATCAAGCAGTTGCAGCGCACGATCTATAATTTTTTCTTCTGCACCTTGCTCTTCTTCAACAGCAATACCAAAATGCTGGAACCACCAGTGAACAAATTCGCGCACGCGAAGACCCGTTGTTGTTACATGCTGTTCAGGAGAAAGCCGGAAACCGTATTGTTCAAAGATATAATTGGCAGCCAAGCCCCATATCGGTTCGCTGTTTACCAGCAATCCATCCATATCAAAAATAACGGTATCCAGATTCATAAAACGTGATAATAAGGGGCAAAGATAAAAGCTGCGATGAGCGATAAGGGTCATTTCAGTAAATAAAAAAGCTGCTGATAGAATATATCAGCAGCTTTAGCATTCATTCTTCCTTTACAACAAAGCAAACGTTACACTTGCTTCGTATTCGATCTTCAGTTTTTTAAAATTGACATCCAAAGCCGGCTCTTCATCTGCGCCGTCAGAAGCTTTGGCGCGCATCGCCATTGCATACATAGGTCTGGGTCCGTCGCTTAACTCATTAGGCTCGTTGATGGTAACCGCGTTGCCAATTTTTTCGTTAATGGCAGCAGCCAAAAAGATGGCTTTATCGCGGGCTGCTTTTATGGCTTCCGCTTTCATTTGCAAAGCCAGTTCTTCGTGTTTGCTGTAATCAGTTTTGGCAATGTAAAAGTTTTGTGTGGCTTCGTCGTCAAGCTTGCTTACCAGCTCATCCATTTTTTTAAGTGAGTTCACTTTTACCCAGTAGTTGATGCCCGCTTTCAAATCTGGATTTTGCTTCTTATTCTTTTTATACTGATAAGGCGTTCCGTCATAGCCCGAATAACTCTGCACCACCACATCAGTATCATTCAAACCAATGCTTTTGCACACTTTCAAGAAATTGTTTTTGATGGTTTCAATATCCACTTTGCCATCGCCTTTTTTATCGTATTCCCGGAGGTTTACCTGCACATAAATTTCGTCGGGCACCACTTCTATTTTTGCGTTGCCCGAAGCCGTAATGGTTCTTTGCATAGGTGTGTTATTTTGCGCATAAGTAAAGGCAGTGGAGCCGGCTAACAATAATAAGAGCATCCATTTTTTCATCATCATTTTTGTGTTGTTCAAATTTTTCATACCGTTCATTTTTTATAGTAAGAGGATGCAGTAAAGATTTTGATTACACAGCAATGTTACGAAGCCTTCTTCATCTTAACAGATTGTTGATGATTACGAACGAAGAAGGCTGCAAGCGTTGTTGCCAGGATTGAAACAATTTAGCAACAAACTTTGTTCTTACCGTTTTTAGGAATTACCGAGCAAAACCAAATTTATAGCCACCTCATTCCTCACAAAATCATCTGCAAAAGTAATTTAGCTGTAAGGCATTGATGATGGCATTTACGGAATGAGGAGGTGCAACGTTATCATCAAACACATTTTCTATAAGCAATTTAATAACTGTATTTTCACTTTGCGATTCTACGCCAATTAACAACTACCCATCGTCTTCAACAATATTTTCTTCTTTACTTTGGGTATGAAAACCTTTACCGAAAAAAACTCAATTGTAAGAACCATCTGGGGCAGCGGTGATACCGTGCTCTTCATCTTCGCCGGCGCTGCGGCAGAATTCGCCTTAAACAAAGCTGTTGATTGGCTCTATTTTACCGGTCGTCTTCCGGCAGATCCGTTGGGCAGATTATTTTCCACCGTAACTTATTCGCGGCTTATTATTTTTTCAGATGAAGACAAAGCCAATCAAGCCATAGACAAGATGGCTTCTATCCATTCCGCAGTGGAGCAAAATCGCGGCGCCAAGATTCCGGACTGGGCTTACCGCGATGTACTGTTCATGCTGATTGACTATTCTATCCGTTCTTATGAAGTGCTGCAAAGAAAGCTGTCACTGATAGAAAAGGAAGACGTGTTTTTCGTCTTCTATAGAGTTGGCGTTCGCATGGGATTGCAAGGCTTGCCTCATTCCTACAAAGAGTGGCTTGCCATGCGCGAGCAGCATTTGAGTGACAACATGAAGTACAGCCATTATACCGAAGATTTATTCAAACAATATAAAAAGCACCTTGGATGGCTGCGGTATCTGATTCTGATTGAAGCACAGAAATTAGTGGCGCCACAACCTGTGAAGAAATTACTTCGGTTCAGCTCTTTTTCGTGGCTCACGCCCGTAGTATTTACTTACAAAATCTTCCGTGCAATAAAGCTCGACTGGTTTCTGAAAAGTCTTATTCTGCCCCGCGAATATAAACAGCAGATTAAAGAGCTTGACATTGCTTCGTAACCATCTTTCAGCTATCTTTCGCGCATGGTTCTCCACAGCAAACTGCCACAGGTTGGTACTACTATTTTCACCGTGATGAGTAGTCTCGCGCAGCAATACGGCGCCGTTAATCTTGGTCAGGGCTTTCCCGATTTTCCGATGCCGAAGGCGTTGATAGATGCAGTAACCGGAGCGATGAAGGAAGGCTTTAACCAGTATGCGCACACCAACGGATTGCCTTTGCTGCGCGAGCGGATCAGGGATAAAGTAAACAAGCTGTATGATGCCGGCGTCAATGCCGATACAGATGTTACCATCACGCCTGGCGGCACGTATGCTATTTATACAGCGCTTACCTCTATCATACAGCCCGGTGATGAAGTGATCGTGTTCGAGCCGGCTTATGACAGTTATGTTCCCAACATCGTGGTGAATGGTGGTGTGCCCGTTTTTATATCACTTCAATATCCTCATTACGGCATTAACTGGGATGACGTAAGAAAAAAAATCAGCTCACGCACGAAGGGAATTATCATTAACTCGCCACACAATCCAACGGGCAGTGTTTTGGGCGAACAAGACCTGCAGAATTTGATCGAAATTGTTGAAGCGTCAGACCTTTGGGTAGTAAGCGATGAAGTGTATGAGCATCTTATTTTTGATGGGCAGAAACATCAAAGCATACTTCGTTATCCGGCTTTGCGCAAGCGCGGTTTTGCCTGTTTTTCGTTTGGCAAAACGTATCATTGCACGGGCTGGAAAATTGGTTATTGTATAGCCGGCGAATCATTAATGAAAGAGTTTCGCAAAGTGCACCAGTTTAATGCCTTCAGCGTAAACATACCGGCGCAGGCAGGGTTGGCAAAGGTGTTGGAAGACGAAAAACTTTATCTTTCGTTAGGCAGTTTTATGCAGCGGAAAAGAGATTATTTTCTGGAGCTGATGAAGGACGCTCCCTTCAAGCCATTGTCTTCCGGCGGCAGCTACTTCCAATGCTACAGCTATGCTCCTTTCAGCAGCGAGCCGGATGCAGCGCTTGCCCAGCGTTTGGTGAAAGAACATGGTGTGGCCTCCATTCCGCTTTCGGCTTTTTACCAGGATGGTACAGATAACCAGGTGCTTCGTTTTTGTTTTGCCAAGCAGGATGAAACGCTCCGCAACGCGGCTGAAAAACTGGTTCAGGTGCATTGATGATTTATTCATTCTTGATCCTTCGAAAGCTTGATGAGACTGTTAAATGAATGCGTCAAACCATCGGGCTATTGGCAGATTGCGTATATACTTCTACTTTGCCATTCTATACTATGAAAACGATTTTACCCCTTCTTTGTTTGCTGTTAGCTGGTTCGCTTTGCAGTGCGCAAAACCTTACCACGATAGTTGATAAATACACTGGTGACACAACGGTAAGCACAGGCTTTGACACGCTGAGCCGTGCAGATAAAGCCGGTCTGTCGGACCGCGTGGTAGGCGTAAGAACCACGCACAAAAAGCAAAGCAAATACTGGCTGTTCTTTTATTTTTCCACGTCCGATATCAGCCAGCATTCGGTGAGTATCAGCAAAAAAAACTTTGCTTATTTCGTTAAGACCAACAACGAATTTCTACGGATGTCCTATAGTGGCAAAGCCTCTACTTACTCCACTAAAGACAATGCTGGCTTCTTTATCAATGTAACCGATTATATCAGCCGGCTGCAATCAGCCCGCATCAAGATTATCCGCTTTGAAACATCGCAGTTATACCACGAAATTATTGTACCCGAACAAAATCAAGGCAAGATAGCAGACATTATAAACAGCCTTGTAGAGTAATCAATCTTTTATCTGCCTCAGTTTTATCATTTAAATAAAAGCGGGATTTCAACTAACAATCAGCGATTAACAATTCCCCGTTCACCTTCAATTTTATTTTGTTTACCGCAGTGCAATGCTTTGGTTCATAGTTTGGTTAGCAATACTGTTATCTTTAATTTTTAAAGTAAGTTATCAATCATCTGTTGAATGCGGCGCCTTCCTGTAATTATTAATGCAAGCCAACCAATCGTTTTTTATTTACTGATTACCTTTCTTCTTTTTGCGTGCGGCGACGCTACAAAGCCGGCAGATAAAGGAAATACATCCAAAGAGAAACAATCCACGCTGGTAGATGTTATGATAGCGCAGCCGCAAAGTTTAAGCGATACCATCGAAGCCAATGGAACAGTGGTTGCCAATGAAACGGTAGAACTTCATCCGGAAGTATCAGGGCGACTCATTTATCTGAATGTTCCGGAAGGAAAATATGTGCAGCAGGGAACGGTGTTAGCCCGCGTAAATGATGCTGACCTTCGCGCCAATATTTTAAAATCGAAAGTGCAGCTTGATCTCGCACAAGCGAACGAACAACGCCTGCGCCAGCTATTGGATATACAGGGTGTAAACCAGACTGACTATGATGCCGTAGTGAACCAGGTAGGTAGCCTTAGGGCTGACATCGCTTATACCAATGCGCTGATTGAAAAAACCGTTATTCGTGCGCCCTTCAGCGGCACATTAGGTCTGCGGCAGGTAAGCCCTGGCGCGTTTGTTACTGCAAACACCATCATTGCTACGTTGCAGCAAACCAGCCGCATCAAGATAGATTTTACGGTGCCGGAACAATACAGCAACATTATAAAAACGGGCAACACCGTAACTGTTGAAATTGATAAAACGCGGGGCGCTGAAAGCAAGGCTACAATCATTGCCATCGAGCCACAGGTGAACCAGCAAACGCGCAACTTGATTGTGCGCGCCTTGCTACAGGAAGGCAGCAGCAACCCCGGCGCTTTTGTGAAAGTGTATATTCCGTCGAACAACAATAAGAATGCGATTCTTATTCCTACCAATGCCATTATTCCCGGCGACCAGAGCGACCAGGTGATATTGGTAAAGAAAGGCAAGGCAAAGATGACAGACGTGCAAACCGGCAACCGGCAAGCCAGCACGGCTGAAATAACAAAAGGCATTCAGCAAGGTGATACTGTAGTAGTAACAGGCGTACTGTTTGCACGCCCCAACGCTCCGCTGAAAGTGCGCAGCGTGAAGCCGCTGGAGCAATTTGTAAAGAAGGGAATGGAATAAAGTTGTCGGGTGTCAGCTATCAGCCGTCGGTTCTTGAATGATAACCATAGATTAGAAAACTTTAAAAAGCTGACAGCTGACTCCTGATAGCTGAGAGCTAAATACAACACATGAATATAAGCGAGCTATCTATAAACCGCCCGGTGCTGGCAACGGTAATGAACCTCATTCTGATTCTCTTTGGGGTGGTAGGCTTTACATACCTCGCTGTGCGCGATTACCCGGCGATTGATCCGCCCATTATTACCGTCACCACCAACTATACAGGCGCGAATGCAGACATCATTGAAAGCCAGATAACGGAGCCGATAGAGAAACAGATCAATGGCATTCCGGGCATCCGTACCATCACCTCTTCTTCTTCGCTGGGCAGCAGCAACATTACGGTGGAGTTTAATTTGGGTGAAGATCTGGAAGCCGCTGCAAGCGACGTGCGCGACAAAGTGAGCCAGGCGCAGCGCAGCCTTCCGCAGGACATAGATGCCGCACCAGTAGTAACGAAAGCCGATGCGAACAGCGATTATATTTTATTGCTGGCAGTGCAAAGCCGCACCATGAGTTTGCTGGACCTGAGCGATTATGCCGAAAACGTGTTGCAGCAACAGTTGCAGACCATCAGCCAGGTAAGTTCGGTCAATATATTCGGGCAAAAGCGGTATGCGATGCGCTTATGGCTTGATCCGGATAAGATGAATGCCTACAATGTCTCGTTTAGCGATATGCGCACGGCTTTGAACACCGAAAACGTAGAACTGCCGCCGGGCAAAATTTATGGCAACAGCACCGAGCTTACCATCCGCACCCTTGGGCGCTTAACCTCGGAGCAACAGTTCAGAGACCTCATTATTAAAGAAGACAGTGCAGGCATTGTAAGGCTTAGCGATATTGCCCGTGTGCAGGTAGGTCCCGAGCAACTGGAGCAAAGCTGGAAATATAACGGCGTGAACGCGGTGGGTCTTGCCATCATACCACAGCCCGGCGCGAATAACATTGCAATAGCGAATGAATTTAATAAACGCCTCGAAGAAATTAAAGCCGGTAATAAACAGGATGTCGAATTCCATATTCTGAATGACAACACAAAGAACATTCGAAACTCGCTGAGCGAAGTGGAAGAAACACTCTTTATTTCCTTTGCGCTGGTGGTGCTGGTCATTTTCGCTTTTTTCCGCAACTGGCTCACTGCTATCCGCCCGCTGATAGACATTCCCATCTCGCTGGTGGCCACTTTTTTTATCATGTACATCGCTGGTTTTTCCATCAATGTATTAACACTGCTGGGCATTGTGCTGGCAACAGGGTTGGTGGTGGATGATGGCATTGTAGTAACAGAAAATATCTTCCGCAAATTCGAAGGTGGCATGCCCATACGACAGGCAGCATTGGAAGGTAGTAAAGAGATTTTCTTCGCGGTTATCTCCACTTCACTAACACTGGCAGTTGTGTTTTTGCCGGTGATTTTCTTAGAAGGTTTTGTGGGCCGCTTATTCCGCGAGTTTGGCGTCGTGCTGGCTTCCGCAGTTCTTATCTCTGCCTTTGTTTCGCTTACTATTACGCCGGTGCTAAACGTGTTTTTAACCAGTAAAAAAGCAGGTCACGGAAAGTTTTATGAGAAGACAGAACCCTTCTTCACAGGCATGGAAAACGGGTATCACAACTTCTTGCGCCGCTTTTTAAAGGTACGTTGGGTTGCGTGGGTGATTATTGCCATTTGCGGCGGTCTCATCTGGCTTATTTCGGGCACGCTGAAAAGCGAGCTGGCGCCGCTGGAAGACAGGAGCAATATACGCTTCACTGTTACGGGACCGGAAGGCACAAGCTATACTTACATGCAGAACGTGGCTGATGCCATCACCAATTATTTGTACGATTCGGTTCCCGAACGGGATTATGTATTTACGCGTACACCGGCGGGCGGCTCGAATAATACTTCACAGCCACGTATTGCCCTGGTTGACCCGAAAGACCGTACACGATCTCAGGACCAGATAACCAACGATTTGCAAAAGAAATTATCCCGCTTCAACGATGCCCGCATTTTTGCAACACAGGAGCAAACCATTGCCGTAGGCTCAGGCTCGCGCGGCGGCTTGCCGGTGCAATTCATCCTCCAAAACCAGGACCTGAACAAACTAAAAACGGTAATTCCTAAATTTTTAGATGCTGCACGCAGTGATAAAACATTTGCCAACGTAGATGTGAACCTGAAGTTTAATCGCCCTGAACTACAGGTATCGGTTGACCGCATCAAAGCCAGAGATTTAGGGTTAAGTACAGAAGATGTAATTGCTGCGCTTCAAAGTGCTTTTAGCGGCGGCAGGCTGGCTTACTTCATTATGAATGGGTATCAATACCAGGTGATAGCACAGGTGGAAAGAAAAGAGCGCGATGCACCTGCTGATATTAATAACATCTACGTAAAAAACAGCAACGGGCAAAACATACCGCTCAGCTCGGTAGTAACGCTGTCGGAAAGTGAAAGCCCGGCTACTTTGTTCCATTTCAACCGGTATAAAGCAGCTACGGTTTCGGCTTCTTTAAACGAAGGCTTTACTATTGGCGATGGCATCAAAGCTATGCAGGCGATTGCCGACAAGCAACTCGATCCCAGCTTTCAAACGGCGCTTACCGGACCTTCGCGCGATTATGCAGAAAGCTCGTCGAACATTCTCTTTGCGTTTGGTCTTGCTTTGATTTTGATCTACCTGTTGCTGGCTGCGCAATTCGAGAGCTTTCTCGACCCGCTCGCTATTATGCTTACGGTGCCTTTAGCCTTAGCTGGCGCGATGCTAAGTCTTTGGATTTTCGGGCAAACGCTGAATATCTTTTCGGAGATTGGGATGATTATGCTAATTGGTCTCGTTACAAAAAACGGGATCCTCATTGTTGAATTTGCCAACCAGAAGCGCGAACAGGGACTGGATAAATTAGAGGCTGTAACGGAAGCCGCCACCCAGCGCCTGCGCCCCATCTTAATGACCAGCTTGGCTACTTCTTTAGGTGCGTTGCCCATTGCGCTAAGCCTCGGCGCGGCATCCACCAGCCGCATCCCCTTGGGAATTGTAGTAGTAGGCGGCATTATGTTTTCCCTTATTCTTACCTTGTTTGTAATACCGGCGGTGTACACATTTATCTCTGGAAAGCACAAGGTGAAGCAGGTGGAAGTGAAGGAGAGTAGTGAGCCGGTGATGAGCGAGTGAGTGGGATTTGATGTACGATGTTGGATGTTGGGTGTATGATGTTCGTTATTCCGCAACTGCCCTCAACATAAATAATCATAAACCAATTTCGCGAGAGCTTTTTGCGGAATCTGATGATTGTAACATCATGTTATTATGTGAGAGAATCTCTCTTTTAAATTAAATGACTCATTTACACCAATCGACAAACCAAATAGAAGCATTAAGTTCTGGAGCTGGTGTGTTGACAGGAATAGCAACTTGGCAACAAGCACCAAAGGCAACATATAGTTGCTGCCATAAGGACTGACGAAACTTAGTCAGCAAAAGTTTTTCAATCGAACTTTTATTTTCTTCCAAGCCGATTTAGCTGTGAAGTTCGCTATCAATAATAAACAATAATCCATGGCTATCAATTACGATTCATTCCTTAATCCACAAAATCTCCCCAAAAAATTTTAGCCTATTTGTCTGCTATGGGTTCACTCCTATATCTTTGCACATGGCAATAAACAATACTCTCTCTTCCTCTACCAGCGACCGTATTTTAATTGAAGGCTTAACGTATGATGATGTGCTGCTGCTTCCGGCCTACAGCGAAGTGCTGCCGCGCGAAGTGAACATACAATCGCATCTTACCCAATCCATCGTTCTGAATGTGCCTATGTTGTCGGCAGCAATGGACACCGTAACCGAGGCGAATCTTGCCATTGCCTTAGCCCGCGAAGGTGGTGTGGGCATGCTGCATAAAAACATGAGCATTGAAAAACAGGCAGAGCAGGTGCGCCGCGTAAAGCGCAGCGAGAACGGCTTGATCCTCGACCCGATTACCCTGCATCCCGATAACAACATTGGTGATGCGATGCGGCTGATGAAAGAAAATAAAATCGGCGGTATTCCTGTAGTAGACAATAATAAAAAGCTGGCCGGCATCATCACTAACCGTGATCTGCGGTTTGAAAATGACCGCACACGCAAGGTGGGTGAAGTGATGACAAAGGAAAACCTCATTATCGCGCCGGAGGGAACCGACCTGAGCAAGGCGGAAAAAATTTTACAGCAATACAAGATTGAAAAACTGCCCGTTGTGGCTCAAGACGGCACATTGATCGGGCTGATTACCTACCGCGATATCCTTCAGCTTAGCAACTTTCCCAACGCAGTAAAAGATAGCTACGGGAGACTATTGGTGGGCGCTGCTTTGGGTATTACTAAAGACCTGCTCGACAGAGCTGCTGCCCTGCAGCATGCAGGCGTAGACGTGATGGGATTGGACAGTGCACATGGCCATACGCGTGGCGTGATAGATGCCTTGAAACTACTAAAAAGCAATATTAAAAATATACAGGTAATCGCCGGAAATGTGGGTACCGCAGCTGGCGCAAAAGCCTTGGCAGAAGCCGGCGCCGATGCGGTGAAAGTGGGCATTGGACCGGGTTCTATCTGTACAACAAGAATTGTAGCCGGTGCCGGTGTGCCGCAACTAACTGCCATTATGCAGACGGCTTCGGAGCTTAAAAAATTGAACATCCCTTTAATTGCTGACGGCGGCATCCGCTATACCGGCGACATGGTAAAAGCCTTAGCTGCAGGTGCGAACGTGGTAATGATGGGAAGCGTGTTTGCGGGTGTGGAAGAAAGCCCCGGCGATACCATTATTTATGAAGGCAGGAAGTTTAAAGAATATCGGGGCATGGGCAGTATTGGTGCGATGCAGCAGGGCAGCAGCGACCGCTATTTTCAGGATGTGGAAGATGATATTAAAAAATTAGTACCCGAAGGCATTGAAGGGCGCGTGGCATATAAAGGCTCGCTGAGTGAAGTGGTGGCGCAATACGTGGGCGGCTTGCGCGCCGGCATGGGCTATTGCGGAGCAAAAGATGTGGATGCCTTGCAAGAGGCAAGCTTTGTAAAAATTACCAATGCCGGCATGCGCGAAAGTCATGCACATGATATTGAGATTACGAAGGAAGCGCCAAACTACAGCCGGCATTAACAGGCGCTTATCTACAAATAAGGCAAGCTGGTTGATAATTGTATGCAGGTTTGCCTGACAAAAACGAAATCAAAAGTTTGTTTGGACAGAGAGATTGGTTCATTTTATAAAGTATCGTTGCGCTGGCTTAATGTTTTAATTTGCAGCCGCAAAAGAGATGGGTTTGCACCGGATGAATTGTAAACGATAAAGAACACCATGAAACAAAAACGAGAGCCTGTTTTCAACGATATAAAGGAAGTTATTTTTATCTTGTTGGGTGTTATCACATCGGCGTTTGCGTTAAAAAGTTTCCTGGTTCCGAATGCTTTTTTTGATGGCGGGGTAAATGGTATTTCGTTGCTCATCCACGAGATTTTTCATATTAACCTCGCATGGGTTATCCTGGTTGTCAATCTGCCGTTTTTAATCATCGGTTCTTATGTAGTGAACCGGCAGTTCGCCATCAAAACATTCATAGCCATCATACTCATGGGCATTTGTCTCAACTATCTTCCTTATCCGGTTATCACATCCGATAAGCTGCTGGTTTCTGTGTTTGGTGGATTTTTTTTAGGCGTTGGTATTGGTCTTACCATGCGCGCGGGCTGCGCTCTGGATGGCATTGAAGTGTTAGGTTTGTATACAGGCAAACGTTCGAGTTTTACAGTTACCGAAATAGTTTTTGGCATCAATGTGATTATTTTTTTGATTGCTGCGTTTAAGTTCGGCCCCGAAACTTCGCTGTATTCCATGCTTACGTACTTTGCCGCTTCACGAACGGTGGATTATGTAGTGGAAGGTATTGAAGCTTATACCGGGGTAACTATTATTTCAGGACAAAGCGAGGAAGTGAAGAACCGGCTGGTGAACGAGCTGGGACGCGGCATCACTGTGTATAAAGGCGAGCGCGGTTACTTACCTGGATCATTCGATATCCATAGCAATGTAGATATTATTTTTACCGTCGTTACGAGATTAGAAATGCGCAAGCTGAAGAACCTGGTGTATGAAATAGATCCTAAAGCATTTGTATTTGCCAATACCATTCGTGAAGCATCAGGCGGTGTGATTAAACGGAGAAGCCATCATTGATAGATGATCGAACACTGATGACATCACTGACTTCATGCATGGATATTTAGCATCTAGATTTTATGAAATTTATGTATCCCTATAACTCTGTTCTGGTTGAAATAGCACTCGCTTCTTTGATTAATTCTTAACCAGGCATACAAGAGTGCGATGGCGCTGATAACGCCACAGGCTGCTATGATGCTTAAACGGAGTTTCTGGATTCTGGTCCCTAATGGCTGTTCTATTGCTTCTGTATTTTATCTTTCTTAAAATCTTTTTTATATCCATGAACGACAGTCTGTGTCATCTGTGTTCCATTAATCCACCACTTCATACACCGTCACTGCGTTCGCTTTGTTCTTCAGCTCAAATTCGCCGATGCGGGTGCAATTGAAAGACTCGCGCACCTGCTGGTAAGCCGCTTCGCTGATGACAATCTGATTGGGTTTCGCAATACTTTGCAGCCGCTGTGCGGTGTTCACTACATCGCCGATTACGGTATAATCAAGCCGGCGCAGGTCGGCAGAACCAATGTTCCCGGAGATCAGCTCGCCGCTGTTGATGCCGATAGATACATTCGGCATAAAGCCAACCCTGTTATCGGCTCCGGTGGCTTTCATAATCTGCGCTCTCACAGCTAACGAAGCTTCAATAGCACGGTCCAAATGATAATCGCCACGAAATACCGCCATGATGGCGTCGCCGATGAATTTATCTACATGTCCTTTCTGCGCAATGATTTCTCTTACCATCACATCGAAATAAGTATTGAGCAACTTCACTACCTGGTCTGCGGGGCCGGTTTCGGTTAAGGAAGTGAAGCCACAAATGTCCATGAACACAACTGTTGCTTCGATGGCTTCGTTGCGCATAAGCGATGCTTCATACGCTTCCTTGTTCATAAAGCTCAGCACGTTTTCATCTACATACATGCGCAGGATATTATTCTCCTTTATCGCCTGCAGTGTTTCGCGGATCTGCTGCACATGATGCATGGTTTTTTGCAGAGTGATTTCAAGGTCGTCGAAATTGACTGGTTTGCAAACAAAGTCGAATGCACCGCGGTTCATGGCAGCGCGAATGTTGTCCATATCGCCATAAGCCGAAACGATGACGGACTTAATTATAGGATAAGTTTCCGCCAGTTTCTCCAGCAGCGTAAGACCATCCATGCCGGGCATATTGATGTCGCTGAAGACCATGTCAATATCGGGTTGCTGCTGTATTTTAGCCAGGGCTTCATTGCCATCAAGCGCAAACACAAAATTGTATTTGCCTTCGCGTATCTGCTTACGGAATTTCTGTTTGATTAATACTTCAAGATCGGTTTCATCATCAGCAACCAAAATCTTCGCCATCACTCTGTGATTTTAAGTTTTGTTTTTAGTAATGAGAAATCAAGGGGCTTGGTAAGAAAATCATCCGCGCCTAAACGCAACGCATTGTTGCGACTGTCTTCATCCCCATAAGCGGTAATCATCATCACTACCGGTTCGGGCACATAATGATGGTGTTTGATCTGGCTCAGCAATTCCAGCCCGCTCATCCCGGGCATATTGATGTCGGAGAGAATGAGTACCGCTTCCTGGTCTTGCTGATTCAGATACTGCAGCGCCTCTTCGCCCGAATTGGCAAACGCAAAAGCAGCCAACCCGTTTCGTATTTCTTTACGGAAGCGCTGCTCGAAGAGTTGCTGCACATCCGGCTCGTCATCTACTACCAATATTTTTTTCATACTTTTTTTTCAACGTTGCAAATATCTATGTTGTTGGAAGTGCAATGGTAAACCGGGTAAAGGAATTTTCTTCCGATTCTACTTTTATGGTGCCGCCATGTCCTTTTGTAATGATGTCATAAGACATACTTAATCCTAAACCTGTGCCTTCACCTGTTGGCTTGGTGGTAAAGAAAGGCTGGAAAATTTTGTCGAGTATGTTTTGCGGAATCCCTTTGCCATTATCATTCACTTTGATTTCCACCTGCTCGCTTGTTCTTTGTGTTTGAACTGATACAACGGGTTTGTATTCTTCACCGGCCGTTTTCTTTTTTTCATTAACCGCATAAAACGCATTGTTGAATAAGTTTAGCAGTACCCGTCCAATGTCTTGCGGCACGAGATTTATTTTGCTGATGGTTTCATCGAAATCGGTAGTAAAATTTGCCGAGAAAGATTTGTCTTTTGCACGTAATCCATGATAGCTTAAGCGCAAATACTCATCGCACAAAGCATTGATGTCGGTAGGTTCTTTTTGTCCTGTATTCTTCCGCGAATGCTGCAACATGCCTTTCACAATGGCATCCGCGCGCTTACCATGAAAAGTAATTTTCTCGTTGTTCTGTTTAATGTCGTTTGCGATCGCTTTAATTTCCTGCATGTCGTTTTCAGCATCCATTTCATCAATCAACTCGTTGTTAACTTCGCTGAAGTTGTTTACAAAGTTGAGTGGGTTTTGTATTTCATGGGCAATGCCGGCCGTTAGTTCACCTAGGCTTGCCATTTTTTCGGCATGAATTAATTGCGATTGGGTAGTCTTGAGTTGCACAAGCGTTTCTTCGGTTTGTTTCTTTTGTTCGTTTGCAATGGTTTTCGCTTTTTTTTCTCTTCTAAATGCAAAAAGCGCTACCGTTGAGAGCGTGATAAACACGAGCAAGAAAGCTATTAAAAAAATAAGTTTGATTCTGTTTTCCCTGTCTTCTTTTTCTTTCGCCAACCGTTGCGTTTCTTGTTTTTTATCAAACTCATAGGTCATGCCCAGTTCTGTGGCTTTACGTACGTTGTCGCGGCTGCTAATGGAATCTTTAATAACGGTTGCTTTTTTAAAACTTGCCAATGCTTTCTGCATATTTCCGGTGACTTCGTAGCATTCTGAAAGTTCCTGATATATCAACCCAACACTTTTTGCGTAAGAATCTTCGTCGTTGATAAAGGAAAACGCTTTTTCATAAAGTGGTATCGCTTCAGCGCAATTGCCTTGAATCTTTTTGATGGAGCCGCCAACCGAATAAACCTGGTATTTGGTAAGCGGCTGACCGGCTTTTTCAACAATGGTAACGGCTTCTTTTTGAAGTGTTTCGGCTTCGGAAAAACGCTTCAGGTTAGCTAAGTCCAAAGCTGCTCTTGCAAGGTTAGACGAGGTAATAGATGAGTCGCCGGTTTGTTTGCCAAGGCTAACCGCTTGCATGGCATAATCGTAGGACTTTGTGTATTCCTTGGTTTCCTGATACAGGGAGGATAGATTGGCATATGTGTACAATTCCACATTTTTAATGCCTGCTGCTTTGGCGAAGCGTACTGCCTTTAAGTAAGAATCTTCAGACCTCTTTTTATCATCGAGCGACTCGTAGGTGATGCCCATATTTACACAGATATAAGCCAAGGTATTCGTATCCTTTAGCGCTTCTGCCAGTTGTAAGGCTTTGGTTTCGTAATACATCGTTTGTCGGAAATCGGATTTCATCTGGTAACCAATGGCGATGTTTTGGTAGTTTTTTGTCAGCATCTTTTTATCCGACAAGCTTTCGCCGAGGCGAATACTTTGCTGGTAAAAGAAGATGGATGAATCGTAATTGCTTTGCATCCCATATAAGAGTCCAAATGAGGAATACAGCGTTTGGAGACTTCCCGAATCATTAATACTGCGAATCAGTTTTTCGGCTTGATTAATTTGGGTTTTCGCCTCGTCAAAATTGCCTTTCCATATCATGGCTTCGCCCAGCATGCGCCGCGCTACTGCTTCTCCTCTTATATACCGCAAGCGCTTTGATTCTTCTATGATTTTCTTGGAATAAACAATACTGGAATCCAGATTGTTTTCCATGATGTTTGCGTTCAGTGTATTCATGATGCGAATTCGCGCTGTGTCATTTTTCGTCTTTTCAATTAGTGCGATAAGACTATCATTCTTGCTCTTCTGGGCGGCAGCGATTAGGCAGGCGTTCAATAATAAAAGCAGTATCAGGTACCTCATAAGTGTATGGAATCGTTCATTATAAAAACTCTTCTGTTTCTTTTAGAGTTATTGTCACCAAACCATCATTTCATTTTCTCCTCAAATCTATCGCTTTGTTTGTAATGTACATTTGCAACAGATATGAATGGGTTTCCTGATAGTTTGAAAACGGTGTTTAAAGGCGATATTAATCCTCTGCCTTCCGATATCGTTTTTGAAAAAAAACAACATCTTCCCGGCGCAGTAAGCTACAGCATCATCCGTTATCTTGCCAACGAAGCCATAGCACAGGAAGAGACGGGTTTTTTGGCTTATACACTTCATCAATCCGCGCCGGAAAAAAGTTTTATTCAACTTAGTTTCTGTGTCTTTGGCAACCGGGGCAATTCCGAAAAGCATTCTTCATCTGCAGATGATATGCTCGATGTTTTTCACTTCCATTTCACTTCAGCTTTTCTTAATCAATTTGTTCAGAACGTAAAGTTAAGCAGCCGTAAAGATGAAGTGCTTGCCTTCCGTCATCCTTATTCTTTTACTAAGCTGTTTCAGATTTGTAACCGCAAACGTTCCGTTCTCCAGGCATTATTAACGCACAGTTATAGCGGCGCGATGGAAAACATTTTTGTAAATGCCAAGCTGCATGAGTTGTTGCTTTACAGTATCGAATGCCTTGTAGAAGAAAAGGAAGAAGCTTTTAGCTGTCGTTTTCTGGCCGATGAAAGCGGACGCGAACGCATTTACCAGGCAAAAGAAATTTTGCTGCAACGTATTGGTGAGCCAATAACGATTAAAGAACTGAGCCGTAAAGTAGCCATTAATGAGTGTTACCTGAAAAAAGGCTTTAAAGAAGTATTCGGCACGACCATTTTTGATTTCTATCAGCAGCAACGCATGGAACATGCAAAATATCTGCTGAACGAAAAAGGGCTAAGCGTAACCGACGTGTCTCACTTATTAGGCTATTCTTCCATCTCACATTTTTCATCTGCATTTAAAAAACATACAGGTCTCAAGCCCTGCGACCTGCTGCATTGATCAAATTCGTTTTTCTCTTTTCGTAAACGTTGTTTCCGCATACCGTAAATGGTTTGTTGTTGCACAAAATACATTTGCCGCGATGAAATGCCTTTTCGCAACCGCACTGCTGCTGTGTTTATCCCTGCCGTTGTTCTCACAATTTCGCACCAATGCACAAAAGCTGGTGTTAAGCAACGAAGATTCATTGAACAGCGGTATCAATAAAAACAAAACGGTTATCTCCGGATACGGCAGCGCATTTTACCAGCGTGATTTTCACCGCCAATATTCACGCGCTTCGCTGGAACGCGTGGTGCTTTTTGTAGGTCATCAGTTTAATAACAAAATATCTTTCTTTTCCGAACTGGAACTGGAAAATGCTGTGGTCGCCAGCAGCGGCAGCGACGAGGCAACCACCGTCGGTAAGGGTGACATTTCGATGGAGCAGGCGTTTCTCAAGTTTAACCTGAACCCGCGCATGTACCTCGTAGCGGGATTGTTTGTTCCTCGAATTGGCATCCTCAACGAAAATCATTTACCGGTAAATTTTAACGGTGTCGAGCGCCCGTTGGTAGAACAATTGGTGATACCGGCAACCTGGCGCGAACTGGGTGTTGGCTTTTACGGCTCTGCAAACCGCATTCCTTTGAATTATAGTATTGCCGTGGTAAATGGTTTAAACAGTGCTACGCTTCAGCATGGTGATGGCATTCGTTCTGCGCGTTCTTTGGGCAGCGATGCGCCGGCAAATAACCTGGCTGTTACAGCTTCGGTGCAGTATAATGTGAGCGATTTTAAGTTTCAGGTTTCCGGTTATGCCGGTGGCACTGTGGGTTTATCGAAACGCGGCGCTGATAGCTTAAACCTGAACAGTGGTGCATTTGGAACGCCGCTGTATCTTGGCGAAGCTAATATTCAATATGCGAGGAATGGTTTTTCGGCTAAAGTTTTAGGCGCATATATCCATTACCCGGATGCTTATAAAATTTCTTCTACCTATGGAAAGAATGTAGCACGCGGAATGTATGGCGCTTACGTCGAAGCGGGTTATGATTGGCTGTACAGGAAAAATAAAGCGCAGCAGTTTATCACGTTTGCAAGAATTGAAAAGATTGACCTGAACAATAGTTTAGATGAGGCACAAAAATCAAGGTATGATGGCACTGAAAAGCAAACGCATGTTGTTGCAGGCATCAGTTATCTGCCGCTTCCAAATGTAGTGGTGAAAGCAGACGTAAGAATTGTACATACCGGCGCGCAAAATCCCTCGCTGGTTATTAATCCGCCACCCAACGCATTGCCATACGCACAAAACAATCAGTTTTTAAATGTAGGCATCGGGTATTCTTTTTAGATTACAGGATAAGCATTTCTCTAAAAGGAAATGACGTAAAGATTATAACAGAAAAGAGATAGAACATGCAACGGAGACAATTTTTAAAGAACGGCTGCAATCTCTGCATCATGGGTGCTGCGGGCTTGCTTGCGGTTGAGATAGCATCCTGCAGTTCTGCCAAATACAGTGTTTATAAAACTTCCGTTGTCAACAAAAACATTGAGGTGCCGGTTTCCTTATTCACTTCTTCTTCGCTACAAATTATACGACCTACGGGCTGGTACAGGGACATAGCTGTACAGAAAAAGGAAGATGGCTCTTATACCGCATTGTTGCTGGAATGTACGCACCAGGAAAACGCTTTAACGGTCACAGGCAATGGGTTTCATTGCAGTTTACACGGCAGCGATTTTGACCGCAATGGAAAAGTGAGAAAAGGACCGGCTGAGGTTTCGCTTACTAATTATCAAACCACTATACAATCTGATTCGCTCATTATTCATGTTTAAACGCTCAACAATGAAAAAAGCTCTTTTACCTTTCGCACTGTTAGTAACTATGGGTCTTGTTTCCTGCAATAAAAATGATGACGATGGCGGTGGAAGCAGCTCCGATTTGCTGACGACTGAAAAAAGCGTTGCCGAAAATTTCGGTGATAATGTTGCCTTTGCTTCGTACACCGATTTGAAAACTGCCGGAGACAACCTAACTGCCAATGTAAATGCTTTCGTGGCAGCGCCCGATGCTGCTAAATTAGAAACTGCCAAAGCTTCGTGGCGAGCTATGCGTGCAATCTGGGAACAGTCGGAAGGTTTTCTTTTTGGGCCGGTTGATGTGAATGAATATGATCCGAAAACAGATACCTGGCCAACTGACTATAACCAGATGGATGCGCTGCTGAACAGTTCTAACCCGTTGAATCTTTCCGACATTCAGGCGCTTGATTATTCTTTGCGCGGCTATCATCCGCTGGAGTATATGCTGTGGGGAGAGAACAGCAATAAAACGGTGGCAGAATTTACACCTCGACAAATGAAGTACTTACAGAACCTTGCGCTGGATCTGCAAAGTCAGGTAACTGCTAATTATAATGACTGGACAGAAGGCGGCTATAAAACACAAGTGACAAATGCAGGACAGGGAAGCGCTGATTTTATAAGATATTACGACCTGTTTTATACCATGACGGAAGGTATGGTTGGCATTTGCAACGAAGTGGGTAAAAGCGATGAGGGCAGCGGTAAAATCTGGGAACCGTTTTCTGCCAACAACATGTTGGGCGACTCAAGCATAGTGGAATCTCCATATTCAGAAAACTCGATGACGGATTTTAAAAACAATATCACCGGCGCCTACAATGTTTATCTTGGAAAATATAAAACCAATGGCAAAGGCTTAACGGATATTGTGAAGCTCTATGACAAGAATCTCGATGCTGAGATCATCAGTAAGTTTCAGGCAGCAATCAGTTCGTTTGATCTGGTTAATGTTTCGTTTGAAAAGGCGATCTATACGCAGCGTCAGCAATTACAAACGATTATTGATGCTATTGGAGAGGTGCGGGATGAACTGAATGAGAAACTGCATCCGTTTCTGCTGGAGCATGTGACTAATTAAACTCAATTTATAAACTAAAATTCGGCAACTGCCGGATTTTTTTGTTGAAGAACTTAACTTCTTAACGCATTTATCAGTATGCTGATATGCCTTTGCTGATAGCACTAACAATAAGGTGTTAGGGTTGACTGATTGTATAATGCGTTTGCCGCACAAAAACCGGCGCTACATATCACGCCGGTTCAGAGTGTGGGGGATTGAAAAAAGGTCAGACGGTTTTTGAAGGCTTACTACAGCAAAAGTATAAGTGGGCATTATAGCCGAAAAGGTGAGAAATACGGTATTCAGTACGGGAAATTTCCCGTATGCACCGATGTGGAAAAAGCGGTTTGGAGAGGAATGGGGATTTTGGAGATTTGCGGGTATTGGCTTATGTTCTATATTTATTATTATAAAACATCTCTGTATTCGACTTCGGTAAGCTTCGTACTATTTTTCTTTTTCTTAAGTCCTCTTCTTTTGCTATTTTTCTATAAAATGCTAAGGGTGCACAATGGCGACGATTTATTAAAACTCAAACGAAACTATAATGAAGGATTGCTTCAATCTCAGATTGAGATACAAGAAGCTACGTTTCACCAAATCAGCGAAGAAATCCACAACAACATCGGGCAGCTTCTCAGCAGTACCAAAATGCTAATTGGCATTACCGAACGAAGCTTAGACAGCATTCCCGACACGCTCAAAACGGCTGAGCAAACGCTGGGCAAAGCCATACAGGATTTGCGTTCCTTATCGAAATCTCTGAACAAAGAATGGCTGCATCAATTCAACATCACCGATAACCTGAAAACGGAAATGGAGCGTATCAATGTCTCGTGCACCATACAAGCTGAATACTATACGTCCACTACGTTTCTGCCTATGCAGGCAGAGGCGCAGGTGATGTTGTTTCGCATTGTGCAGGAAGCGCTGCAAAACAGCATCAGACAAGCAAATGCAACACGTGTAACGGTGCGCACGTTGTTTAGCGAAGACCATATCACCGTAAAAATAGAAGACGATGGAAAAGGCATGGCTGAGCCGGAACAAAACAATAATGGCATTGGTATAATGAACATGCAGCACCGCACCCAACTATTAGGTGGTAACATTGCCTGGAACTCCTTACCACAGGGAACGCAGGTAGCCATTACGTTGCCGATTCAAAAACAATATGTATGAAATCCATTACGCTTGCCATTGCCGACGACCATCAACTGTTTCTAAGGTCGTTGAGTATTTTAATCGGCAGTTTTCAATCGTTCACTATTGTTGCTGATGCACTTAATGGTAAAGATTTGTTAGACAAAATAAAAGCGTTGAAACAACAGCCAGACATTGTGCTTCTCGATGTAAATATGCCCATAATGGATGGCGTGAAAACGGCTGAGCAGATTGTAGAGAACTATCCTGCTGTCAAGATAGTGGCGCTCTCTATGAAAGACGATGACAACACCATCATCAGTATGTTGAAAGCCGGCGCATGTGCTTATTTGCTAAAAGATATTCACCCGGATGAACTGGAGAAAGCCTTGCTTGAGATTGCGGCAAAAGGCTTTTACAATGCCGACAACCTGAACTTGCATTATCGTCGCATGTTGCAGAAGCAAAACGCCGAAAAGCTATTCACATTATCCGATAAAGAAAAAGCTTTTCTACAGCTTGCCTGCAGCGATTTTACCTATAAGCAAATAGCTGCACAAATGCACCTTTCAGAACGCACAATTGATGGCTATCGCGAAGCCTTGTTTGAAAAGCTGAATGTACAAAGCCGTACCGGCATGGCGCTGGAAGCCATTCGTAGAAACCTGGTGGTTTTATGACCGGTTATTCTTCCATGCATATCCTTCCAGCCAATATTTAAACAAACTTTCGTTTCTGCCTTCTTGCTTTGCCAATTGGGCAAAAGATACGCAGCTTTTGTATCTTTTCGCACGGTGTTTGTTTGCATGTGGTCAACCTGTTGAACAATACCAAAAATGAATAACCTATATCAGCCCGTAGGAGCCTTTTATTGTGAAGGTAATTGTGATTTTACCGTGTGGGCACCCCTTAGAAAAGCCATTCAGCTCCTTACTTCGCATCCCATTTCAGAAGAACATCCATTGCAAAAAGATGAAGCGGGATATTGGAAAATTTCACTGCAAAACATTCCGCCAGGATTGCGCTATTCTTACTGCATCGACAACGACATTGTGCATCCTGATCCTGCATCTGTGTCGCAGCCGGAAGGCGTGCATGAAGCTTCCGAAGTAATTGACCGCCGCTTCAGCTGGACGGATGATGAGTGGGAAGGAGTGCCGTTGGAAGATATGATTTTCTATGAAATCCACACCGGCACTTTCACTCCCGAACAATCGTTTGAAGGCATCACTGCGAAGCTGGATTATTTAAAAGATTTAGGCATAAACGCTATTGAAATCATGCCTGTAGCCCAGTTTCCCGGCGGAAGCAATTGGGGTTATGATGGCGTCTATCCCTTTGCAGTACAAAATTCATACGGCGGTGCTGATGGGTTGAAGCGCCTGGTGAATGCGGCTCACGGAAAGGGTATAGCAGTTGTGCTCGATGTAGTGTACAATCACATGGGGCCCGAGGGCGGTTATCTTGGTGAGTACGCACCATATTACACATCAAAGTACAAAACGCCCTGGGGCGATGCCCTGAACTTTGACGATGAATACAGTGATGGCGTTCGAAATTATTTCTTACAAAACGCCCTCATGTGGCTGGATGAATATCATATTGACGGACTGCGTATGGATGCAGTTCACGCCATTGTAGACACGGGCGCAAAGCACTTCACGCAGTTCCTGCAGCAACACGTGAACGATCTTGAGAAGAAGACAGGGAAGAAGAAAGTATTGATTGCTGAACTTGATTTGAACAATCCTCGTTACATCAGTCCGCAAAGCAGAGGCGGATATGGATTGGATGGTCAATGGAATGATGAATTTCACCATGCGCTGCATGCAGTACTAACAGGCGAAACAAACGGTTATTATGAAGACTTCGGCAAGCTCTCTCACCTTGAAAAAGCGTTTCGCGATACATACGTTTATAACGGAAATTATTCAGCATACCGCAAGCGGTTGTTTGGCGAGAAAGCAGATAAAAATCCTTACAGTCAGTTTGTTGTTTTCTCTCAGAACCACGACCAGATCGGAAATCGTTTTTTGGGCGAACGCCTAAGTACATTAGTATCTTTTGAGGCGCTGAAATTAATAGCCGCTACGGTTCTGTTATCTCCTTATGTTCCATTACTGTTTATGGGTGAAGAATGGGGAGAAACCGCGCCCTTTCTTTATTTCACCAGCCATTCTAATCCCGGCCTAATCGAAAACGTTATTGAAGGAAGGAAAAAAGAATTCGCCCACTTCTTGTCCAAAGGCGAGTTTCATGATCCGCAATCGGCAGAAACGTTTCAGCAATCGAGCCTATCGTGGAGTAAGAGAGAAGACAACCAAACTGTAATGCTACAGTTTTATAAACACCTCATTCATATAAGAAAAACGTGCAAAGCCTTACAGGGAAAGGCACGCAGCGATATGAAAGTATATTCTTCAGAAGATGATATATTGATGATCGAGAGAAACAACGGGGATGACAGTGTGCTGATAGTGTTGAATTTTAATAATGAGAAAGCGAACGGTTGTATCCCGGTTGCAGCCACACTTCAGAAAATATTTGATTCATCTGCTTCGCAATGGAATGGCTATGGTGAGATCACGCCTCAGTATATTCAGTCCGGAGAATCGTTTCCTTTGCAGCCTATAACGGCAGTTATTTTTGAACTAAAAAAGGCATAACAAAATTATGTATTTCCCCTCTGCTACTTATCGGGTTCAGTTGAATAGTTCTTATACTTTATCTCAATTAAAAGACCTGGTTAATTACCTGCACAAGCTTGGTGTTTCTACCATTTACGCATCGCCCATCACAGCGGCGATGAAGGGAAGCACACATGGCTACGATGTATGCGATCCAAACCACATCAACGCAGAAATCGGAACTGAAGATGAATTTGTTCAGCTCGCTGAAGTGTTAGCGCAAAAAAGCATGGGTTGGCTTCAGGATATTGTGCCGAATCACATGGCATTCATTACCGGTAACGAGCGTGTGTTTGATGTGATGGAACGAGGCGAACATTCGCCTTACTATCGCTATTTCGATATAGATTGGAATCACTACGACCCGCTTTATAAAGGCAAGCTGATGGTCCCGTTTATCGGTAAGCATTTGGAAGATGCTATCAACGAAAATGAGATACAGATCAAGTTTGATGATAATGGTTTTCACGTGGCTTACTTCGATACTTTGTATCCGCTGTCAGCAACCGCTCTGCCGTTTATTTTTTCGTTACTACATGAAGAAAATTTGCATTCGGCAACGAACCTTTTATTGGATGTTGTTGATGCTGACTTAACAGCGTGGAAGAACGCGAAAAAGGAATGGTTATCCGCTATTAAAATTGAAGAAAATACCATTGAAACTGTTCTTCTCAAACTCAATAAAGACAAGGCTTTTTTGCAGCAAGTGTTGGATCTACAGCCTTACCGGCTCACTTGGTTTGCAGTCACCGAAAGCGAGATAGATTTCAGGCGGTTCTTCACTGTAAACCAATTGCTTTGCGTGCGAATGGAAGAAGAGAACGTGTTTAGCGATTATCATCAGCTTATACTGCGGCTCTATCAAAGCGGATTCATTCAGGGGTTGCGCATAGACCATATTGATGGTTTGTACAAACCGCAACAGTACATATCGAGGCTGCGAGAAACATTCGGAGAAAACTGTTATCTCATAGCAGAAAAAATATTAGAATACAACGAAGACATTGCAAAGGACTGGAATCTGCAGGGCACAAGCGGGTACGAGTTTTTGTCGTTTACCAATCAACTTTTAACAGATAAAAAAGGAGCAGAAAAATTGCTGCACTTTTATAAAGATTGGCAGTCGCAAACACTAGCGTATGCGGATATGGTATTTGAGAAGAAACACCATTTTTTACAGTCACAAATGGGTGGCGAATGGGAGAACTTATTACACCTTATAGAAAGCTTATCACTTTTCGCCGGTACTAATTACGACAGAGATAATTTAAAAAAAGCATTGGGCGTTTTGATGGCCTCATTTCCGGTGTATCGTATCTATCCTGATAAGTATCCGTTGGAAGAAGAAGCCCTGTTTGTTGTAAAGAAAACCTGGGCAATAGCCGAAAAGAAAATAGAAGATGCAGCGCATGAACTAAACTTGTTGAAAACGGTATTTTATGCAGACGGAACGGCGCCGGAAGATGAGAACAAACTGCTCTTTCTAATGCGACTCATGCAGTTTACCGGGCCATTAGCAGCGAAAGGAGTAGAGGACACAACATTTTATGTTTACAACCCACTCATATCTCACAATGAAGTAGGTGATTCGCCTTCACAGCTTGGTATTACAGTGGAAGAGTTCCACAATAAAATGAAGAGCCGGCAGAAAAACAATCCATATTCTCTCAGCAGTACTTCTACACACGACACCAAGCGGGGAGAAGATGGCAGGATGCGCATCAATGCGGTAGCGGCAATGGCGGAGGAATGGATACAAAAAGTGAATAGCTGGCGCGATATGAATGCTTCTTTAAAGAAGACGCTTAACGGCAAGCCGGCACCCAGCGCCAACGATGAATATTTTATTTACCAATCGCTTATCGGCGCTTTCCCGGAAGACCTTAAGATAACAGATAGCTTCAAAGAGCGCACGCATGCATTTCTGGATAAAGCTTTGCGTGAAGCCAAAGTAGAAACGACGTATGCAAATCCGCATGCTGACTATGAAGAAGCCTGTCATCAATTTGTAGATGAGTTGTTGGCTGAACAAAGCCCTTTCATAAAAAGCTTTGTTCCATTTTTGAAAGAAGTGCTCGACTTGTCAACGCTTTATTCCCTGGCGCAAACAGTTATCAAAATCACCGCACCGGGTATTCCTGATATCTATCAGGGTTGCGAATTGTGGGACATTAGTTATGTGGATCCTGACAACCGGCGCCCGGTTGATTATGAATGCCGAAAGAACAAACTGGATAACATTATAAACTTAGAACAGCAAAGTATTGAGGCAGTTCTTTCATACGTAAAAACGCAAAAAAAAGAAGCAGGGCAAAAGTTGTATGTCACTTATAAAACGCTCAACCTGCGGCGTAATTATAACAACCTGTTTCTGGAAGGCGAATACTTGCCTTTGCCTACAAACAATGCTGAATTAATGGCATATGCGAGACGAAAAGAAAACCGTTGGATAGTGGTCGTGATTCCATTTACCAATACCGTTTTGGAGCAAACGGATCTAACTGTTCAGTTGCCGCCGGATGCACCTAACGGATGGCAAAACATATTTACAAATGACACCTTAATGAGCGATAACATTGCACTTCCTGTTTCCGCTATGCTGCAAGCTTTTCCGGTAGCTGTGCTGCTGTCTCAAACTGTTTGAGAAAGGGGTGCAAAACACTAATTAAAAACGATAGCCGATTCTCGCACCCAACAGAAGGTTAAGACGAACAAAATCTCCCTGTTGCCGGTCAAGTGAAATAAAGTGAAGTTCTACCGGTTCGACAGGCCACCCGGGTTGTAAACCTTCCGGTTGTTGTTGCAGGCGAATCTTCCTGATGCCGATGCCTGTGTAAACATTAAAGGCAATGCGTTCTTTAAATAACTGATAACCTAATGCCGCATTGTAAGCCACAACCGTTCGCTTGATGGTTGACTCGTCATAATGGAAAGAGGTGCCGTTCAAGGTGAGAAAATCATTGGTCTTTAAATAGTGCTGCGGAAAATAAAAAGCCTGAAGCGACACATAGGTATAGCCATCCACAGCTTCCCATCTTTTTATTCGTTTCAGGTAATATTTTATTTCGAGAGACGACTTGCTGTAGTGATAATGCTGCCGCTCGCTTCTATGATAGTAATAAGATAATGCCGGCAGTTTTAACCCATAGTCGAGCGCAATAGCAAAGTGAGGTTTTATGTCCTTTTGCAAACCGGCCTGCAAGGTTCCGGTTAATGGATCTACAAGAGCCAGGGGTTTTATATAACCCTGCCATGTTCTTTGCCGGATGTTCTCTTTTGTGAGAGACATTTCCTGGTAATCATTGTTTTTTGTCTGGGCAAAAAGGAGATAGTTAATCAAAAGGAAAACAATCAGTAATAGAAACTTCATCCTTTTCTTATTATCTATCCTGAAAACCGAACCAGGTTGATAAAAGTCTTGTAAAGAGTTAGTTGGTGTATACATCCTGCAAAGATTCAACAGGTTGCGGAAACGCTGTTTCATTTCTTATAAAAAGATCAGCCGGCAAATTGTGATTGTGCTTCATCTTTGCAACCGTTCATGAAGCAGCCAGCCAACGCGCCAATACTACTCATCATCATAGCTTTTGCTATCGTTTACATAGTATGGGGTTCCACTTATTTTTTCATACAAACAGCCGAAGATAGCTTTCCTCCCTTCCTGCTGGGAGCGGTGCGCTTTTGGGCTTCGGGCATCCTGCTGATGCTTTGGTGCGCGCTGAAGAAAGAAAAGCTCTGGAATCCGCGACAGATCTTCCCGGCTTTTGTTACGGGCAACCTGTTGTTGTTTCTTGCCAACGGTTCCATCATTTGGGCAGAGCAGGTGCTGCCCAGTTCGTTTGTGGCAGTGCTGGTGTCGGCAGTGCCGGTTTGGTTTGTATTGCTCGATGGAAAGAACCGTCGGGCTAACTTCAGCAACGCCAAAATCATCATCGGTGTGGTAACGGGTTTTGCCGGCGTGGTGCTCTTGTTCAGCCAGAAACTAATGACTCATCTTGCAGGCTCTGACAGTCATTTTCTTTTGATTAACATGCTGGTGATAGTGACAGGAAATATCTGCTGGGCTATCGGCTCTTTATACTCGCAGGCACACAAGGAAGGCAGCGTGATGGTGGGCGCTGCATGGCAAATGCTGTTCGCCGCGCTATCGTTTACACTGCTTACTGTTTTTAGTGGAGAGTTTGCCAGGTTTCAGGTTCATGAAGTGTCAACAAAGGCGTGGTTGTCCGTGTTGTATCTCGTTACCATGGGTTCGCTGGCGGGTTATAGCGCTTACATCTGGCTACTAAGTGTGCGACCGGCAACACAGGTTAGCACCAACGCTTATGTAAATCCGGTGGTAGCAGTATTGCTTGGAGCGGTCTTTGGAAGTGAGCTGATTGGCAGCACGCAGCTAATCGCGTTAGCCATTATTTTATCAAGTGTATTTATTATTAATTCTGATAAATACAAGCGAAAAAAACGAGTGGATGTATGATGTGAATGTTCAATAGACAACCGTGGACAGTCGACCGTCAACCGTAGACATACGTTACTCATTACCACCGCTCGCTACTTCCTTTTCATACAATTCATCTATCAGTAACGAACCACTATCTGCGGCAGCGGTTGCTAGTTGGTCGCAGCGATTGTTGTAGAGATTAGCCGCATGACCTTTTACCCACGTAAACCGAATGGTAAAATCCTTCGCTAACTGCGCATACCGCATCCATAAATCTTTGTTCTTCTTGCCGCCTTTAAAGTTGGTCTTCAGCCAGGTGGTGAGCCAGCCTTTGGTAACAGCGTTTACAATGTATTGGCTATCGGTATACAACGTGAGTGATAGGTTCTTTCTCTTCAGCGCCTCCAGCGCCACTATCACAGCCATCAGCTCCATGCGGTTGTTGGTGGTGAGGCGATAACCCGCCGAGAGTTCTTTCTTTTTCTCACCATAAAGCATTACAATGCCATAACCGCCGCGACCGGGATTGCCACGCGCAGCACCATCTGTATAAATTTGCAAACTACCATCCTGCATAGTTCTTCTTCCGCCGTTATTCTGTAAAAAAACTTCCTTTTAAATACGTCTTTGCTGTGCCACGCATCAGCACGCGGTCTTCTTTCAGCTCGCAGTCTAAGTAGCCTCTGCGTTCGGAAAGCTGGATGCTTTGCAGGTGCGTTTTGCCTAACCGTTCTGCCCAGTAAGGAATAAGAATGGTGTGTGCCGAACCGGTTACAGGGTCTTCGTCAATGCCGCTTTGCGGGTAAAAGCAGCGTGCCACTACATTACTTTCGGTGCCAGGTGCCGTGCAGATAACGCCGCGCGCTTTCACGCCAGCAAGGCTTTTAAAATCAGGTTTCAGTTCTTCTACTTCCTTCTGTGAAGACAACACCACCATCATATCGAAAGAGGTGATAAAAACGGGTGATGGTGCAATGCCCAAACTGCTGAACAAACCATCCGGAACATTAGTCAGCGGTTGTGGAGGATTGGCGGGAAAATCAAGCTGGATGCGGTCGTCACCCACGCGGGTGATTGTTAATTCACCACTTAGTGATTGAAACCGGATTTCATCCTCCTTATACCCCAACTCGGTAAACAGGATGTGCGCGGTAGCTAATGTGGCGTGTCCGCAAAGTTTCACCTCTACCGTAGGCGTAAACCAGCGCAGCCGGTAGCCATCCCCTTCGGGAACAAAGAAAGCCGTTTCGCTGAGGTTGTTTTCTTTGGCTAAGGCTTGCATAGTATCGTCGGGCAACCATTCGGTAAGTGGACAAACTGCAGCGGGATTACCGCCAAATAACCGGCTGGTAAACGCATGAACGATGTATATAGGCAAAAGCATGTGTAAGGTTTTGAGGGCTGCAAGATAGGAATGATTTAGGGGCGCTTTTGCAAAGAGCCGGAAGGCATTCTTAGATGTGCGGTGTGCAATGATAAGAGGTGAGGGGTTAAACCAAAGTTGCTGCCTTTTGTTTCAACAGCTGGGAGAACAGCAGGAAAATTGCATCCTATACTGTTTCGCACCTTTTTTGAACAGGTGGAGCTTTATAGCTGCTCCTTCTTACTATTAAGAATAAAAGCGAAAAACAAATCTTGCAGTACGGTAATTAAAAAAGAGAAAGGAAACTGGAGTTAGGTATTTCAAAATTCATTTTAGCTAATTTGGAAGACAAAAGAGCTCTTTTGGAAGCCAAAACAGCTAACTTGAGAGAGAAAAGAGCTCACTTGGCGACCAAAACAGCTCATTTGGAAGCCAAAAGAGCTCTTTTGGAAGAGAAAACAGCTAACATGGCGACGAAAAGAGCTGTTTTGAAAAAGAAAAGAGCTAACATGGAAAAGAAAAGGACTAATTTCTGTATTGTTTACTAAAGAACGAGATAAAAGAACAACAATGAAAATGCGCAAGTTTTTGTATTGGCGCAAGTTTTTAAAACATGCGCATTTTCATTGTTGTTGATTATAAGCGTATTACAAAAAAATGCGCTTGTTTGGTGGAGTGGAAAGTTGCGTCTATTTTTGAGTTGGTGGCAATTTCAAGACGACATGACAAACTATGCATAATCTTTATAAGACGGACATAATTAATAACAAGTTTGCACTTCTAAATAGTGGCGAATATTTGATGAAACTTGACGAAGTGCAAGAAATCTTAGAAGCATGTAAATTGTATTTAGAAACATGGCGACAGAATGAAATTGAAATTTATAATGAGGATTTACTTGCACAAAGGCAGCAAGAACGTAACGACACTTCTAAGTACAGACAACTATTACGAGAACAAAAAGAAAAGCGAGAAAATAGACGTTTTTTGTATATAATACATAATAAACGAAATGGATTATACAAAATTGGACTATCCATTAATCCAATAAAGCGAGAACGGACTTTACAAGCAGAAGAACCTGAAATCGAGATTATTGAAACATTTAAAGGTGGTTTTGAATTGGAAAAAAACATCCACAATTATTTTGTTAATAAAAGAGTTCGTGGCGAATGGTTCAAACTTGACGACAAAGACATTTCTGTTCTTAAAGACAAATTCTTCCCTGACAATAAAACTGCCACCAACAATGGTTTGGCAAAAAACTGGCTGACGAGTTAAACATCAACTTTTATTTTGCTATTTTGCTTCAGTTTCGGCGGAAGGAACAATTTTTAGCCGGTAAAAACAGTATTGGACTTTTTGTTATAAATTTAGCTTTGGTTTGGGCTGACGGAATTCTATTTCCAGTTCTTCGCCAAGCCTTTTCCGTTGGCTGCAACCATTAAATGAACCTGACATTAGACATCATTTGGCTACTTCAAAAATATTTTAAGTATGAAAAAAATCGGCTTCTTTTTAATCATCAATTGCATATTTGTCATAGTGAATGGTCAAAATACCATTTCTAAGGAAAGCGCAGAAAATGCGAAATCTTTTATTCGAGAAACATTTCATTCGATTGTAACCGAAAAATGCGTTGTTAACGAAAATCAACAATGTCATCTCTATGTATATAGGAATGACTCCCTTTCCTTAGAATATATTGATGTAACAAGTGATGATTTACTTACCCGTAAAATTGAGTTTAAAAACTTTAAGGATATTGTCGGATATGATAGCTATATACTTATAAAAGGTACAGGTAAAAAAATAAGTTATAGTGCTTCAAAAGAAGAAGCAAGCCCGATTACAGAAATGAAAGTTTATACCCTTGAAGGATATGATAAAACGCTAATTGCTAGGTTGAAAAAAGCTATGAATGATTTGAAAAATTACAACGATACGAAGTATGGGTACTAGGTTTATATTAAGTGCCAAAAATTTTGACATCAAGCAACGGTCAAATATCATTAAGACGACTTCATTTAACCATGGCTAGCAGCCAACATGGGGCTTGCTGCTATGGCGGGGCGACGAATAAAACTTCGGCTGTGTGCATCTATCGGCAGCAGTTCCAACGTGACGAACAAAGACAAGCTTTTAGTTCTTATCTTCAACACTAAAATAAATCTAGGCTGCGGTTCCAAGCTAGAAGAGCAATGAATGCCGTCACAGCAGCAAGCCCTGGACGTTAGCTGCAAACCATTGAAGACACTACTAATCATATCAGGACTCATATGGACTGTATTTTCTTGCACTGACACACAACAAGTGACAGTACCTAAAAAGCTGTTTGATGTATCCTACCAATTACTTTCAAGGGACACAACATTCAGTTATAAGTATTTACAAACGACACACCTCCATGAACAACCAGATTTTTATGGAACACTCTTTTTAGAAGATAGTCTTTATCAGATTTATGGTTGTTGCGCAGGGGAATTTGGCGGTTCACTTTTCTTCTATAATAAGACAAATAAAAAGCTCTTCTTTTATCCGTCTGGCTGTGTGGACCAAGTTGTTCAGTATCATGGTTCTTATTATGTATTTGAAAATCTTTACAACGCAAACTATTTACGCATTAATTATCCTCAAGAGCTTATTGAGTTGCAATACAAGAACAGGCGATTTGGGTGTAATTGGTGGGTAGAAGTTGATAGTTTGAAAAAATATTACACTGGGAATGTAAATGCGATGTTTCCAGGATTGACCGAATACAAGAACATTGGAAAAGAGCACAGTCTAAGTAGCTTTGTATTCAATGATACACTCTTCACAATCGTTTCGACTGATTCTTCAACTTATTTAGCTATGCATCAGAGTGACAGTTTGCTCCGAGTGCAAAAGTTACTGGACAAGCAACTATGGTTTCATCACACAGACTATTACAAGAAAAAAGACACGATTATTGTTTTCTTTTCAGCTTCATCTACACAATGGAATGCTGACACCAAAGCTGCGATTGATAAAACAAATTCTGGCTTTATAGCAGTGCATGGACGAAATATCAAAATTGCAGAACATCCCACTAGTAAAAACTATATAAAAAACTGACATTCGTATGCAGCTAACACTGCATTGCTGCCAGCGGCGGACACTTTACGCCAGTCGAATATTCACCCTATGCCGCCGTCAGCAATGCTTTAACGTTAGCAGCAATACTCTATGCGCAACTTCATACTGCTTTTCTTACTGACACTTACTCTGCATTCATTCGGACAATACCCGTTTGAAAAGTATCCTGCATTGAAATATCGGGAATATATAAACTGGAAAGAAATTGAAAAAGATAGTAAAGAGAAGAAAGAATTTACTTTGACTGTACCTAAGTTTTTCGACAAAAAAGACAGTCTGACAATACAACTTACTTCCTTTACAAAAAACTGGGATAGTTCTTATATAACTCTGTTCAGGAATGGTAAACAAATGCAACGTTTCTTTGAACCTTTCGGATTTGATATAAACGTCTTTGCTCCTGTACGACTTGCAGACATCAATGGAGACAACAGACAAGACTGCAAACTGCTGATACCATACATGGGGAATGGAATTGCAGCTTTGAATACAAGGGTCATTTACTTATTTCAAAACAGTGACAAGACTTTTACAAAAGTGTCGTTTCTTGACATGATAGATGGAAAACATGCAGGTGACAACAGGTCTGAAAGAGATTTCAATCGTGATGGCAATTATGAAATCATAACCATGTCGTTGACAGGTTATGATAGCCATAGCTATTGGGTATACAATCTTTATAACTTCAAAAACAATACTCTTGTAAATGTCAACAATAGGTACGATTATCCAATATTGATTCAGTTTTTATATCGCAAGAATTTTGAGATTACTAAGAACCTATCAAGACAGAAGATGAAAGACTTTGCGGAGCCACAGCCGGAAGAATTAGACAAAAGATAGTACTGCTGCTAACAAAAGTATTGCTGCAAGCGCGGCGCATGCAGCGCAGCATAAGCAATTGTAACACTGTTCAGCTTTAGTTTCAGCGTGAGGGAACGCAGGTGAGCATTAGTAATAAACATCAGCAATAAAACATTAATTTACCTTCGGCATTGGCTGACACGGCGCTACTATCCCGCCTGCAAGCAATACCGACCGTTAGCACAACCACACCTCAAACAAAATCACATCAAACATGTCCATAACAAAAGAAGCAGAACTCACCGGTATGCAAAAGGCAAGCGAAGCCGTTGCCTGCACATTGCGGGAAATGAGGGCTTATGCGCAACCGGGAATGACCACCAAAGATTTAGACAACTATGGCGCAAAAATACTGGCAGACTTCGGGGCAAAATCAGCGCCGTATCTCACCTACGGCTTTCCCGGTTTCACCTGCATCAGCGTGAACAATGAGTTTTGCCACGGCATTCCATCTGACACGCGGATATTAAAAGAAGGCGATTTAATTAACATTGATGTGTCGGCGGAACGGGATGGCTTTTGGTCGGATAACGGAGCCTCATTTGTGTTAGGTGAAGACAGGAACGGACACCAAAAACTGGTAGAGGCTTCCAAACAGATTCTGCACAAAGCCATATATAACATAAAAGGTGGCGTTCGCATTTCCGACATCGGGCAACTGATAGAAAGCGAAGCCAAAAAGCGCGGCTATAAAGTAATTAAAAACCTCACCGGGCATGGCATTGGCAGAAGTCTTCATGAAGCACCGAGCGAAATAGCCAATTACAGGGACAAGAGCAACCATACGCGCTTTAGAAAGAATGCTGTTGTTGCTATTGAAACCTTTATAACAACGCTTTCTACCTATGCAGAAACGTTGAGCGATGGCTGGACGATGGTAGGAAATAAGGGTGGCTTTATGGCGCAGCATGAGCATACGATTGTGGTTACCGATGGAAAGCCGATAATTCTGACAGAGATGAATGAGATTTGGAATTGAAAAGAGAAAAAATTTCCTGAGGCGCTATCGTTGAGGCTGCTCAATAGCAGAAAGGGGAGAGGATTTCGCTCAATCTTTGCTTTAAAATAGTACAACTGAAGCTTATAGGGTGTACGAATCATCAATTACAATATAGCAGTCCCGCTTCTTTCAAATTCATATTTTTATAGAATGAAAAAAAGAAAAGAAGGGAAAACAGCACCCATTTTCAGTTTGATTAGTACACTGGCTTTTGTGTTCTTGTCTCTGACAGTCGTAGCCCAAACGGCTCCATCTGTACTCTCTCTTACCAATGCCAATAATGCCACAACCTCACTTACTGCACAAGACATAAAAGCGATGCCACATACGGCATTGCAAGTAAAGACGCACGATGGAACAATGCATAACTACAATGGTGTGTTGTTATATGCACTGTTGCAGAAAGCAGGCGTGCCGCTTGGCGATTCGGCAAAGAAGAAAACAGCCGCCAGCTACGTATTGGTTACTGCAGCCGACCATTACAAAACCGTATATGCAATGGCAGAAGTGGATACGCTGCTATCAAACAAGAAAATTATTCTTGCTGACGAAATAGACGGACACGCTTTGCCGCAGAATGCCTTGCCTTACCAAGTGATAGCCACGAATGAAAAAATCGGTGCCAGGATGATACGGCAGGTAGTGAGCATTGCGGTGCGGCAAGCTGAATAAATTGCGCTCATTGTAACACACTTTCTTCCAGTTTAATGCAATCAAATGCTTTTCCAACGCAGCTAAACCTTACTCTTTCCAGTCCTTGTTTACGTGCGCAATTTTCTGTAAATTCGTTATCCGATGAATAATGAGCAAGCAACGGTAAACGAACTCGTATTACCTAAATATACATTAAGCGAAGAACAGGAAAAGCAGGAGATACTGCGGCACTACCGCGCCCTGTTGCGAAGCCTTCGCAACAAGCTGAAGCGTGGCGATAAAGAGCTGGTGCGTCATGCGTTTGAGATGGCTGCGGAAGGTCACAAAACCATGCGTCGTAAAAGCGGTGAGCCTTATATTCTTCACCCGCTTGCCGTAGCTATGATTTGCGTGGAAGAGGTGGGATTGGGTGTGAGAAGCACCATCTGTGCGCTGCTGCACGATACAGTGGAAGATACCGATGTGACAATAGAAGATGTGGAGCGTGAGTTTGGCAGCGAGATAGCGCGCATTGTAAACGGTCTCACCAAAATATCGGGCGTGATAGACGCCAGCACCAGCCAGCAGGCTGAGAACTTTAAAAAGATATTGCTGACGTTGACGGATGACCCGCGTGTAATTCTTATTAAGCTCGCAGACCGGCTGCACAACATGCGCACCCTCGACTACATGAAGCGCGAGAAGCAGTTGAAGATTGCAAGTGAAACGGTGTATGTATATGCTCCGCTGGCGCACCGTATGGGTTTGTATAACATCAAGACGGAGCTGGAAGATTTGAGCATGAAGTATCTGGAGCCGCAGGAGTATAAAGCCATTGCTACCAAGCTGGCTGAAACGAAACGCGAGCGCACGAGGTACATCAATGAATTCATCCGTCCCGTTAAAGATAAACTGGTACTCAGCGGGCTGAACTTCGAGATTTATGGTCGCCCGAAGAGCATTCATTCTATCTGGAACAAGATAAAAAAGAAAGGCGTTGAGTTTGAGGAAGTGTATGATTTGTTTGCCATCCGCATCATTTTAAACTCGCCGCCCGAGCGCGAGAAAGGTGACTGCTGGAAAGTGTATTCGATGATTACAGACGAATACACGCCCTCGCCCGAACGCCTGCGCGATTGGCTAAGCAATCCAAAAAGTAATGGCTACGAAGCGTTGCACACGACTGTGATGGGGCCGCAAGGTAAGTGGGTGGAAGTGCAGATACGCACGCAGCGTATGAACGAGATTGCAGAAAAGGGACTGGCAGCGCATTACAAGTATAAAGAAGGCAGTAACGACGAAGACCGTTTTGATAAATGGTTTATGCAGATTCGCGAAGTAATCAGTACGCAGGACACGGATGGCATTGATTTTTTGCAGGACTTTAAAACCAGTTTTTTAGCCGAAGAAATTTATGTATACACACCGAAAGGCGATGTAAAGATGTTGCCTATAGGCTGCACAGCGCTTGACTTTGCCTTCTCTATTCACTCAGCGGTGGGCAGCAAATGTATTGGTGCGAAAGTGAACCATAAACTGGTTACCATAAGCCATAAACTCCACAGCGGCGACCAGATAGAAATCATTACCAGCAGCAAGCAAAAGCCCACAGAAGACTGGCTGAACTTCGTGGTAACCGCAAAGGCCAAAAACAAAATAAAAGACGCGCTGAAAGAAGAGAAGCGCACCATTGCCGAGGATGGAAAAGCGTTTACGCAACGCAAGCTGGAAGGCATGGGCGCCGCTTTCACCCAAGGCAATATTGATGAACTGGTGTCCTTTTATAAACTGGCTTCCGGGCTTGACTTGTTTTATGCCATTGCAGTGAAGCAAATTGATTTAAAGGAATTAAAAGAGTTTCACGTATTGGGCGACCGGCTGGAAGCTCCAAAGCCGCCGAAACCGCAGACAGAAGCGAAAGGCGAAAGTGATAGCAGGTCGCTGGTGAACAAAAAGGATTCTGAGCTTATCATCTTTGGTGAGAGCAGCGACCGCATTATGTATACGCTGGCGCGTTGCTGCAATCCCATCCCTGGCGATGATGTGTTTGGTTTTGTAAGCACGGGTAAAGGATTGATCATTCATCGCACGAGTTGTCCCAATGCCACGCAGATGATGGCGAATCATGGCAATCGCATCGTGAAAACAAAATGGGCAAAGAACAAAGAGATTTCTTTCCTGACGGGACTGAAGATTGTGGGTATGGATGATGTGGGCGTGATCAACAAAATTACCAACATTATCAGCGGCGATATGCGCATTAATATTTCAGCATTAACCATTGAGTCGGGCGAAGGTTTGTTTGAAGGAACAGTTAAGGTATTTGTTCATGATAAAGAAGAGCTTTCAGAACTGGTGGAACGGTTGAAGAAGCTGAATGGCATACAGGAAGTGGAACGGTTTGATGCGGAAGACCAGAGCTCAAAAATGACGGGATCTTAGAAAGTGAGTGGTCAGAAGTGAAAGGTGAGTAAATGAAGTAATCTGTGTTATACAAAAAAGCCTGTTTGCAATTAATAAACCTGATAGCTTTTCTCTCATTGCTCACAAAAAGCATTTATACAGTTGCAGATTGCTTCGTTCCTCGCAATGACGAACATCCACAATAATGAACTACATTAAAACTTTACTTCCTGCTTATAATATTCTTTGTACCAGCGAATGAATTGCTTTACGCCGAAAGCGATGCTTGTGGCGGGTTTGAAGCCGGTATCATTCATTAAGTCGCTTACATCAGCGTAAGTGGCGGGCACATCGCCGGGCTGCATAGGCTGGAGGTTCAGCTTCGCTTTCTTCCCTGTTTCCTTTTCTATGGCTTCTATAAAAGCGGTGAGCTTTACGGGCGCGTTGTTGCCAATGTTATAAAGCTTATAAGGCGCACTGGATGATGAAATCGTATCCTCTGCGAGCTTCCAATCCTTATTTTCTTTTGGTGGCATATCCATTACTTTTATCACACCTTCCACAATGTCGTCCACATACGTAAAGTCACGATACATTTCGCCTCCATTAAAAACCTGTATGGGCTTGTTTTCAAAAATAGCTTTGGTAAAAATATAGAGCGCCATATCCGGTCTTCCCCACGGACCATACACCGTAAAAAAGCGCAAACCGGTGCAGGGCAGTTTGAACAAATGGCTGTACACATGCGCCATCAGTTCGTTGCTTTTTTTACTGGCTGCATAAAGCGATATCGGATGATCGGTATTCTGATTTACTGCGAACGGCGCTTCCTCATTCAACCCATATACACTGCTGCTACTGGCAAATACCAGATGTTTAATTGCATTGTGCCGGCAGCATTCCAGTATGTTCACAAACGACACGATATTGCTGTCCACATAGGCTTCGGGGTTGGTGATGCTGTAGCGGACACCAGCCTGCGCGGCCAGATGAATTACAACCTCAAACCGGTGCTTATCAAACAAGTCATCAACGCGGTATTTATCTTCCAGTCTCAATTGATAAAAAACATAATTACTGTGCTTCGTGCTTTGAATGGGATGATTGTATTGTATCTCGTGCGATGCGATGCCTGCATAGGTAAGACGGTCATACTTCAGGCGCGCATCATAATAGGCATTAATGCTGTCTGTGCCCACTACTTCGTGTCCTTCGCTCAGCAAACGGTTCGCCACATGAAAGCCGATGAAACCTGCGGTTCCCGTTACTAATATTTTCATGTACCGGTAGTTTTAGAACGAAGGCATTGTTGATATAATTGGTGAATAGCTGCCACTTCTTTTGCTTTAGAGAAACGTTCTTCTGCAAAAGCCTTACCTTTTCTTCCGGTGCTTGTGCGCAAGTCTTTATCTCTGATTAATATTTGCAAAACATGCACAGCCTGTTCCACATTAAAATGCGAGATCAAAAACCCGGTTTTCCCATCTACCATTGTGTCCTTCACACCGCCAACATCTGTGGCCACAACCGGTTTTTCAAATAGCTGTGCTTCTATCAGTGATACAGGTGTTCCTTCGTTCAGCGAGGTGAGCAGCACAATATCCGTATCCTGCAAGGCAACTGTAATCTGAGGAATCCATGAAGTGAAATAAACGCGTGCATTTGTATTTGCTGCATCGTTTTCACTCCATTTCATCCGGCGTTGCGTTAGCATGTCTTGTATAAGCGGTTTTTGGTAGCCATCGCCAATCAGGAAAAAGTAAACATTATTTTCTGTTCTTAAAATTACTTCGGCTATCTCTACAAATAAACGGTGGTTTTTTATCGGTACCAACCTGCCAATAACGCTGATGATAACCGCATCGTCCGGCACTCCATAAGTTTCGCGTAAACCTTTGCCAACGGGCTTATAATTTTCTTTCTCAATACCCAAAAAAATGGTGGCAATTTTTTCAGGCTTCGCAATGCGAAATACCGTGCTGATCTCGTGTGCCTGCTGCGGACAGATGACAATAAGGCGGGTAGAAAAGGTAGCCAGCCATCGCTCGATGCTTACGATAAACGAAGAGATAAAACGATTATAATAAGAATGAAAAATATGACCGTGATAGGTATGAATAATAACAGGCACGCCGGTTTGGTAAGCCGCGCGTCTGCCCAGCCAACCGCTTTTGAAACCATGCGTATGCACGATGTGCGGTTTGTGTTCCCTCAATAGTTTCTTTAACCGGCGATAAGTTGCAAAGTCGTACCACGGATGAATAGTCCTATGCAGGGAAGGTATTTTAATGAAACGGATGTGAGGATATTGCTGTATAAAAAAAGACATTTCAATCTCGTCGGTCTCTTTCTCGCCATATAAGATGCTGATGTTGTACATCGGCGAAAGATGATGTGCCAGCGTTACTGCATCGGCTGTATTGCCGCCTAATACAAGACGGTTGATGATAAAGAATAGTTTGGTTTTGTCAGCCAATGTGGTTTTGTTGAACAGCGTTTAGTTAAGCAATCTTTTCTTTTCCAAAATAGCGGTGCAATACCTGCGGAAGTTCTATGCCATCAGCAGTTTGATTGTTTTCAAGCAAGGCTGCTACAATGCGCGGCAAGGCAAGCGAACTGCCGTTAAGGCTATGCGCGAGCTGCATTTTGCCTTCTTTATCTTTAAAGCGGCACTTCATGCGGTTTGTCTGATAACTTTCAAAATTGCTGACGCTGCTCACTTCCAGCCATCTTTGTTGTGCAGCGCTCCATACTTCAAAATCGTAGGTCAGGGCACTCGTAAAACCCATGTCACCACCGCATAGTTTTAGTATGCGATAAGGCAGTTTCAGGCTTTGCATTAAGCCTTCTACATGCGCTACCATTCCTTCCAACACAGCATAGCTATTATCGGGATAAACGATTTGGATAATTTCCACTTTTTCAAATTGGTGCACGCGGTTGAGTCCTCTTACTTCTTTACCAAAACTGCCTGCCTCGCGGCGAAAGCAGGGCGAGTAAGCCGTCATCTTTATAGGTAAATCGGTTTCTTTTACAATGGTGTCACGGTAGATATTGGTAACCGGCACCTCAGCAGTCGGGATAAGGAACAGGTTATCTTCTGTTACATGATACATCTGTCCTTCCTTATCGGGTAATTGACCAGTGCCATAAGCTGAAGCTTCGTTTACCATAAACGGCGGAAGGTATTCGGTGTAGCCGCGTTCCGTATTGTAATCTAAAAAATATTGTATGAGCGAGCGTTGCAGTTTCGCTCCATTACCCTTGTAAAGCGGAAAGCCGCTGCCAGTGATTTTAGCGCCCGTTTCGAAGTCAACAAGATTATATTGTTTGATTAAATCCCAGTGCGGCAAAGCGCCATCGTAGAGCTGAGGTTTTGTGCCGCCTTCGCGCATGGTCACGTTGTCTTCAGGTGTGTTGCCGGGCGGCACCTTTTCCGAAGGAAGATTAGGAAGCTGTACCAGCTTACTTTGTAATTCATTTTCACTTTGCTGAAGCTGTTCACTTATTTTGGCAACTTCGGTTTTCTTTGAAGTTACCTCGGTTTTATACCTTTCGGCTTCTTCTTTTTTACCTCCCGACATTAGCTTGCCAATCTCTTTTGATGCACTATTGATAAACGCCTGCGCCGTGTCAAAAGAAGCCTGCAGAGTGCGCCGCTGTTCATCCAGCCGGATGATTTCATCAACCAATTCCGGCTGCTTAAAATTCCGTATCGCCAGCCGTTCTTTTACCCAATCCGGTTTGGCTTTTATCACCCCTACCTGAAGCATGTTTGTTCTGTTTTAGCGGCAAATATAACCTTTGCCTTCAAACCTTATCTTTGCCCGCATGATGAATGTGCGTGATGATTTGCAGCAGCGATGGTGGACACTGGAAGCGAAGCTGGCAGAGCGTTTTGGCAAGAAGCCGGATATGGAAGCGACGCTGTTTTTAATCGGTATGCAGGAAACTGGGTTCATCAGGGAGAAAATTACAAAGGAACAAAAGCAGGACCTGATGCACGTTGCCATTTGCACCGTATTAAGTGCCAGCGGGTTTTATGAACTGCAGGGCAACGACGATGAAGGCTGGCCGCATTTTACTCAATTGAAAGACCTGCCAACTGTATCTTTACACGACCAGGAAAATTTTTTGAAAGACCATATATTGCTTTACTTCGAAGCCCAGGGTTTTTAATTTATACGAATGAAACAATTGCTCTTGACTCTTGCAGCATCTTGCCTGATAACGATTGGTTTTTCCCAAGTAAAAACAAATAAAGCCAAGCCAGTAACGGCTGCAAAAACTAATATTGCTAAGCAACGCCTCGTTGGCATTACCACATCTTACGGCGTGATTGTGGTGAAACTATATGACAGCACACCGCAGCATCGCGATAACTTTATCAAGCTGGTAAAAGAAGGGTTTTACGACAGCCTTTTATTTCATCGCGTGATTGATGGCTTCATGATACAGGGCGGCGACCCGGACAGTAAAAATGCGGCTGATTCTGTTCAGTTAGGCATGGGGTCAGCACCCGGCGAAAGAGTGCCCGCCGAATTCAATACTCGTTACCTTCATAAAAAAGGAGCTTTAGCTGCCGCACGCGATAACAATCCCGAAAAAGCGAGTAGCAACTGCCAGTTTTATATCGTGCAAGGCAAGCCAGTGAGTGATACAGAACTGAATGCGATAGAATGCCAGATCAGGCAGGAAAATCCCGCCTTTTATTACACCGATGCCCAGCGTAAAATCTACAATACGGTTGGCGGTACGCCTTTCCTCGATCAGAATTATACCGTGTTTGGCGAGGTGGTAAAAGGGTTTGATATAATAGACAAGATTGCAAAAGCGCCGCGCGATGCCAATGACCGCCCGTTGCAGAATGTGATGATGAAAATGAAAATGCTCAATTAGTGAATAGTGAGAAGTGAGTAGAAGCTTTTGTATGACTCACTATTCTCCAATAAAACAATTAACCATTAACAATAATCAATAATTATGACGATTCCTGATGAACTGAAGTACACCAAAGACCACGAGTGGCTGAAGATGATTGACGATGAACATGCTTATATCGGCATTACCGATTTTGCGCAGGGTGAGCTTGGCGATATTGTTTATATCGACATTAGTACAACCGGGCAATCGCTGGAAGCTGAAACAGTATTTGGTACCGTAGAAGCCGTAAAAACAGTAAGCGATTTATACCTGCCGGTAGCGGCAACTATTGAAGAAGTAAATCCTGCCTTGGCAAATGAGCCGGAACTGGTGAACAGCGATCCGTTTGGTAAGGGATGGATGGTGCGTATCAAGCTCAACAATGCATCGGACATTGATGATTTGCTAAGTGCAGAAGCTTATCAGAAATTAGTGGGGTAGTTGTATTGCATTGCTTGAAAAGCGGCAAATGTCTAAACATACAAAAGCCTGTTGAGATTGCTTCAACAGGCTTTTCCTATAGCTAATATTTTTGCTCTATTCTTCGGTATCTTCTGCGCTTTCTTTATAATGTTCCAGTGCTTTTTCAGGCACATACACTTCTTCTTTCTTCTCATCCTTATTGCCGGGTTCATTTTGCTTGGTTACATCGTTTGGCGGATCTTCCGAAGTGCCCTTTTCAGAGGATTTGGAATCGCTCTCACCGGGAGAATAATATCGTTTCATAGCTTAGTATTTTGCTTTGCTAAGGCAAATGGCAAGCCAGTAATTAGATTCTCTCTTAACAGTGTAATTAGGAAAAGAGCATAAAAGAAGGTGTCTACAGAATAAACCTTATTCCTTTTTGCCCCAATCGTTTTCCATGTCTTTATAATTTTCCTTCGACACCGAACTTTTGCTCTTTGGTTTTGAAGTGCCTTTTTCCTTCTTTGCATTGATGTTGTTCACCAATGAATTTTTCACGCCCAGCTTGTTTGTTTTCGCACTGCTTTTCTTAGCTGCCTTTTTAGGAGCTGCTTTTTTCGTAGCTGCCTTTTTTGTGGCTGCTTTCTTTGGCGTCGCGGCTTTTTTCGTAGTTGCTGTTTTTGGGATCACTACCTTTTTAGCACTTGCGGCTTTTTTAGTGGCAGCTTTTTTCGGTGCTGCTTTTTTTGCTTTTGCCATACAATTGTTTTCTAACCCTTTTGCAACCATTATACCCGAAACCGCCGCGCGGCAATAGTGTTGATAAGGTGGGGATAGCTAACGCAATCGCTTATGTAATATTTATTACAATTCGAACCCGAAGCTCTCTATGCAAGGCTTCCAGTAGTCTTGCTGATTCTTTATCCAGCCATGAATGCCAAAGGGAAGGCTACTGAAATCTCTATTCGAAAACGGAAGCTTCGCTTCATCCCAGTTTACAAAGTCGGCACCAAATTGTTGCGCCAGTTCTTTAGGCGCCGTTCTGAACTTTGGAAACAACTTAGGATAGTGCAATGAGTGAAACAGATCATCGTAAAAGCCACGTTTGCGCAGCTTTCTTTGCCAGTGATAAAAGTTGATATAGAATTTATAGCGTGAAGTAATGCGATAGAATGTTTCTACTTTTTTTAATGCAAAGCCACCGTTGCCAAAGTAGTCAGGATTGGTGTAGGTAGTTACAATTTTAAAGAACGTGTCTTTCATCTTAAAACGCTTATTGTAAATAACAGAACCGATGTAATCATAGTTTAGTTGGCACCATGGCTCTAATTCATCCCGAAACACAAATGCATCCATGTGGCAGGTGAGCATATATTCATACTTAAGAAACCGGTGATAGAAAAAGGGCTTTGTTTGCAACATGCTGTAAGCTTCATACCCCTGCCAGTCAAATCTTTCTAGGGTTGCCTTTTTGCCGTTTATGTTCAACGCTTCGTACCAGGAAGTATTCAAACGCAAAGGAGCCATAAATACGATTGGATAGGAGCGGAGCACCGTAAAAGTTTGTTGCAGAGAAATTTTTTCGAGCGGAGAAGGTTCGGGCAGATGAACCGGTATGATGATAACGACTCGTTCTTTTTTCATGGCAAGGCTTAAGGCACCGTTAGCTTTCGTTGTGAGACAGATATACGTTGTTTTATCATTTTCCGATTGCAGGAAGTGTTGGTTTAAAACATATCTAACAAGCAAAAAGAACGGAAAAGTATGATTTTTTGTTTTGCAAGAATCGCTGATTGTTGACTTTAGTTTATAGCTATCCGAGTGAAACAGGACAACCAATTCTACACGAATAAAAAATGTTTTAATTCTAACGTTTTTTTTCAGGCAGAATGCTGGCACCGTTTGTTCTCTTTTCTATTTCCACTATGTTTTGTATATCCTGTCAACCCTCTAAATTCTCATTTTCATTTTATACTGAAACGCCTACATTTGCGCACCAAAGTTGCGGAGGTGGCGAAACTGGTAGACGCACTACTTTGAGGTGGTAGCGCCTGTCATGGGCGTGGGAGTTCGAATCTCCTCTTCCGCACAAAAAAAGATGAAGTGTTCTGCTTCATCTTTTTTGTTTGGATTGTACTATAAACGCAGAACACTATTTCTTGTCTGCCATCGTTGAGCAGGTTTACTTTATCTTCTTTTTTATTTTCATCTGATAATTTGTACCGTTCCGCTTTTCTTTTTTATACTGCAACCGTTGCCGCTTTGATATTGAAATGTCCAGGCATATGTGCCGGAAGACTGATCAATATTTTTGAATTTGCCATTCCATTTTTTGTGTATATCATTAGCCGAAAAAACTACTTCTCCGAAATTATTATAAACCGAGAAGTAGCAGTTTGTTACTGACCGGAAAGATAATGCGCCAAACAGATCGTTATGACCATCGCCATTGGGCGTGAAAGCTGTCGGAACATAAATCTGTGCGTCATCGGGTACCGGCTGTACTTTTATTTGTATAGAGTCTATACAACCATCTGCACTTATAGCTTGTACCGTGTATAAGACAGAATCTGTAGTAGTAACTATTGGGTTTCTTATACTGCAATCACTTAAGTAAAGGCATGGTTGCCAGTTATAACTTTTTCCACCCGAAACATCGAGTTGTAAACCTTTCTTTTCGCAGACGTTTATCTCATGGCTGGCAGTGGTAAGAAACCGCAAAGGCTTGAGCGATTCTATCTCAATCATAGTGGTTGCGCTAAAAGATGTATCGCTGCCTTGCAAAATTAATTGTACGGTATGATTACCCGTGGTCGTGAATACATAATCAAGACTATCTTTTTCAATGGAATCATTATTATCTACTACCCATTTTCTTTGTTTAGTAATAAAGTCTTTTGTAGCCGAATGATCAGTGAATATATAATGATAGGGTTTGCATGAATCGGGAGTTGCCATTATCGCTGCATTTACAACAGGTATGATTTCTTCTTTGCAGGTTGAATCGGCATACTGCATCACTTCGTCATCACTTAAAGCTCTTTTATAAATCTGCAAGTCATCAATCTTTCCTTTATAGTAACGGTAACCATACGCAAAAGCACGCTGCGGAACATTGCCGATACTAATTTGAATAGGATCGGATCCGCAGAGATCACTAACAACAGGGTATGTATTTTCCCAATCATTCTCTGCATGGCAATTATGAAATACTTTCATTGTGCCTTCGCTATATACAAAAGCTACAGTAATCCATTTATGATCTACCAAAGCACTATCTTTTTGATATCCGCTTGCTGTGCCAGTGTTACCGCTGCACCAATCCATAACATAACTCAAAAACGCTTTATGCGGCTCGCTGCCTTTTGATGGCGGTTGCCAGGCAATTCGCATTTTTGAATTTAAAAATGCATTAAGGCTATCGGCTGAGTTTCGGTGCCAGGTCAAAAAATTATAAGTTGCCGCATAAGGGTCCGATATATCCGGTTGTGGCTTTATATCCATTGGCATCATCCTGATGAGAATAGTAAAAGCTTTAATTTGTCCATCTAAAGCAGTAATATTTGGAATAATAACAGAGTTATCAATTCCATTAAAATAATAAGCTGTGTTCGGCTGGTTATTGATTCCTTTATCGGGTACAGCACCATTCACAATTCCGCTGTAATGGTTTCCACTTACGTCGTCTGCATTCCCGTCAAATGGCAGATGCAGCAGCAAATCCTTCGGATCAATCTGGGCAGATAATCTGTTGACGAATATTAGAAACATCAGCAATAGCTTGTATTTCTTCAAGGCAGATAAACTTCTTTATCAGCTAAAGATACTTTAAGAAAAGAAATCGTTGCTTATTGTATAAGAAAAGAATAGTAACGCTAATCTGTTACCTGCCGTCCACTACAACAAATTTTTACTTTGCAAATACTCTGCAATCTGTATGGCGTTTGTGGCTGCGCCTTTGCGCAGGTTGTCACTTACAATCCACATGTTTAGCGTGTTAGGCTGCGTTTCATCGCGGCGCAATCTGCCAACAAATACTTCGTCTTTGTCGTGTGCCCAAAGCGGCATTGGGTATTCTGCATTATTTATATCATCTTGAACTACAACGCCCGGTGCATCTGCTAATAATTGCTTTAGTTCTGCTAAGTCAAAATCGTTTTCAAACTCAACATTCACGCTCTCGCTGTGCCCGCCAATTACCGGAATACGAACGGTAGTTGCGGTAACGCGAATGCTGTCATCCCCCATAATCTTCTTCGTTTCATTCACCATCTTCATTTCCTCTTTGGTATAACCATTTTGCAGGAATACATCAATCTGCGGGATGGCATTTAAGTCTATGCGATACTTATAAGCCATATCGCCTTCCACACCGTTGCGTTCATTAAACAATTGGTCAACCGCTTTTTTGCCCGTGCCGGTTACGCTTTGGTAGGTGCTGACAACAATGCGCCTGATGGTGTATCTAGTGTGCAGCGGCTGCAACGCAACCACCATCTGTATAGTAGAGCAGTTAGGGTTCGCAATAATTTTATCTTTTGTCGTCAGCACATGCGCATTTACTTCAGGAACAACCAGCTTTTTAGTAGCATCCATACGCCAGGCGCTGCTGTTGTCTATCACCGTTATGCCCGCTTCGGCAAACTTTGGTGCCCATTCTAATGAGGTGCTGCCACCCGCTGAAAAAAGAGCAACATCGGGTTTGGCAGCAATCGCATTCTGCATCGAAACCACTTTATACTGTTTACCCTTAAAATCAATTTCTTTACCTACAGAACGCTCGGAAGCAACTGGAAATAACTCGGTTACCGGGAAGTTCCTTTCCCGCAATACCTGTAACATTTTTGTACCTACAAGGCCAGTGGCGCCTACTACGGCTACTTTCATGGTTTGTGTTTTGTTGATGGAATAAATAAAAAAAGCCTTCCCGGTTAAGAAAGGCTTTTGCTTATCTTGAATCGTACCTAAGCGCAATCACCTTCCCTGTGAGGGAATCTTAATGGTGCACTTTGCCGTATGATTGTAAAGTTTCACTTGCTGCGCGAAAATAGGGCGCAAATGAGATTGGATGCAAAATAATTTTGGCTTTTTAAGGTTGTTGGATAGATCTCAATGTTTTGAAATTTATCTCTTTCCTTACAAGATAAAGCAACCTTCTGCACTATCTTAAGCTCAGATTTTCTGCCCAGTGGTATAGTTTTTTATTGCAATAATGAAGTTATTTACTCGGCGGATGCAGTTATTAACTCAACCGATGCAGTTATTTGCTGCATTGATGCAGTTATTTACTCGGCCAATGCAGCTATTTACTGAGCTGATGCAGTTATTTACTCGGCCGATGCAGCTATTCACTGAGTTAATGTAGTTATTTACTCGGCCAGTACAGTTATTTACTGAGATGATTCGATACAATGCGTAGAATGAGCAAGGTTCATGCGCTAAAAAACAGAAATCGCTTTCATAATCTTTTGACATCTGTTGCACTTGCTTTAGGTTTGCCACCATCATAAAAAGCATATGAAGAATTTCCAGTGGAAGCGGCTGCTTCCTCATGTAATAGCTATCGTTGTTTTCCTTCTCGTTGCCTGCATTTACTGCAGTCCCGCTTTGCGTGGCGAAGTATTGCAACAAACCGACGTGGTGCATTGGCGGGGGATGGCACAGGAGGCTTTAACCTACATGGATAAAAACGGGCATTATCCATTGTGGAATACCCATCTTTTTAGTGGAATGCCCAACTACGTTGTGGCAATGGATACTAAAACACTGGCTGTTATTTTTACTAATATTTTTTCTCTTGGTTTGCCCAAACCTATAAATTTTTTCTTCATTGCCTGTGTGTGTTTTTATATTCTATGCATGGCATACCGAAGCAATTATCTGGTAGGGATCTTTGGCAGTCTTGCTTTTGCCTATTGCAGTTTCGATCCTGTAATCATTTCAGTTGGTCACGATACACAAATGCTGGCTATTGCTTTTATGCCTGCTGTATTAGCCGGTTTGGTTTTACTATACCGAAAAAAGTATGTTGTGGGCTTAGCCGTCACAGCTTTGTTTGCCAGCCTCGAAATTGTTGCAAACCATCCTCAAATTAATTACTACTTATTTTTATCTGCTTTCTTTCTCACTCTATCTTACCTCGTTGTATGGATCTATAAAAAGGAATGGAAGCACATGGCAATTGCATTGAGCCTTGCTGCATTGGGTGGTTTAATAGGTATTGGAAACTCGGCCGTAAACCTGCTGGTAACGTCAGAATATTCCAAATACACCATGCGTGGTGGTAAAACTTTAGATAATGCAAATGGGCAACTAAAGCAGGTAAACACCAAGGGGCTTGATGAGGATTATGCTTTTCAATACAGTCTTGGAAAAAGCGAATTTCTTATGCTGATGATGCCAAAAGCGTTCGGAGGCAGCAGCAGCGAAACCTATGATGAAAACAGCAAAGTTGCGAACACGCTGATCGAAAAAGGCGTTCCGGAAAGCAACGCGCAACAGCTTGCCCAAAGTCTTCCCAAATACTGGGGTGGCATTCTCTCTACGGCAGGACCTGTCTATCTCGGAGCTATGATTTGCATCCTTTTCATCATTGGGATGGTTGTGGTGCAGGATGAGCAACGCTGGTGGATATTCGCTGCCTGTGTTCTTGCTGTGCTGATGGCCTGTGGTAAATATTTGCCTGGTATCAATGGATTTCTGTTTGAATACCTGCCTTTGTATAACAAGTTTCGTGCTCCTTCCATGTCTCTTGTAATCCCACAATTATTGTTTCCGTTGATGGCAGTATTGTGTGTGCAGGCACTATTCTATAACGACAGTAAAAAAGCAGTTACTATTCCTTTTAAAAAGATCGCTTACACAGTAGGAGCTGTGTTTGGCGTTATCCTGATTATCTATTTTGCGAATGACTACAGCAGCCTTATAGACGCGCAGATACTACAGGCTTACAGCAATCCGCAAACAGGCGGAGATTTAGGCAGAGTTATCGTAAACGCATTGATGGAGGAAAGAAAAAGCATGTTTGGAGGCCAGCTTTTGCGGGCGATCATCTTTGCCGCCCTGATCTTTGGCGCCGTTTATTTTTACAGCAGAAACAAACTGAAACCAACGGTTATTATCATCGCTTTGCTGTTGATCAACACAATTGATTTGTTGACTTTGGATACAAAGTATTTAAGCGCTGACAATTACATTGAACCGGATGCATATGAAGCCAATTTTAACCTGAGTTTGCAACCCCAGCCGAATGATCCTTCAGCCGTTGCACAAATTCAAGCAGACAAAGACCCTCACTTCCGGGTTATGAATATGTCGCCAGACTGGACGAATGAATCCATTACTGCTTACACCTATCGTTGCATCGGCGGTTATAATCCTGCCAAGCTGCGCATTTACCAGGATTTATTGGAGAACCAATTGTCTGATAAACTAAACATTCATGTGTTGAATATGCTTGATGCAAAGTATGTATTAACACCTACCCAAAAACAGTCTAATGAATTTACGGTTCAGCGTAATGAGAATGCAATGGGCGCCTGCTGGTTTGCAGATGCTATTCAGTATGTAAACGGACCGGTGGAAGAAATGAAAGCATTAACTGATTTTGATCCTGCAAAAACGGCAATTGTTGACAATAGTTTCAAATCAATCATCGGCACTACCGGCAAGGCAGATAGCACCGCATCTATAAAGCTTACAACATATGACAACGATGATATCAAATACACATCCCAATCTTCCGAAAATCGCTTAGCGGTATTTAGCGAAGTCTATTACCCGGCAGGGTGGAATGCTTACGTTGATGGCAAGAAAACAAATTACTGTAAAGCCGATTATGTGTTGCGCGGATTGTTCATCCCTTCGGGTAAACACTTAATAGAGTTTAAGTTTGAGCCCGATGCTTACTATAAAGGTCAAGTATTTAATTACATCGCGTTTGCACTGTTACTTGCAGCCCTATTGTTGGCATGTATTTACAGCTGGCGGCAAAGAGAAAAACAAACAACTTAAATATCGTTTCAGCATTTAAAATTGGCGAACAAAAGTTTGCAGTCTTAACCATGATTTAAATTTCTTATTCTCTTTTGTAATCATTTATTTTGTAAAAACTCTTTTACGAAAATGAAACAAAAACTAACATGGCTAGTATGTATAGCCGCCAGCACCTTTTCTATTAGTTGTAACAAGGAAGTCGCTACTTCCAAAACTGCCGTCCCAACTTCTATTACCGACCCATCCGATGAGATTTCAGCGCTGAAAAGCACTGACGAGCTTGTTGCTTCTGTAGATAGCGCAGGTTACTCCAAATTAATTTTAAGACCCGGATTGCAAAAAGGTCAGGATACATGGAACAATTATCTGGAAGATGGCAACCCTGCTTACCTATATGGTAACGCCGGTGGAGCCGATCAGGTAAAAGTACAGGCATGGACCATCGGTGGTACGCCTGTGTATTGCCGCTTCCTTATCCGCTTCGATGATCTTTCTAAAATTGCTGCAGGAAAAACTGTGGCATCTGCCAAGCTTTATTTATCTGGTATCAGAACAAGTCCAGATATTCTTCCTTCCGGAAACTCCAGCTATCCGGGTTCTCCGTATGGAACAGGCGACAATCAAATGTTGGTTCGCCGTGTAACTAGCCCCTGGCTTGAAAATGAAGTTAGCTGGGCTACACAACCTACTGTTACAGACGACAACGAAGTGGTTACAAAGCCTTCTACCAAACAATGGAACAACGATTTGGTTATAGATGTTACCTCTCTGGTAAATGATATGGTGAACAATCCATCAGATAGTTATGGGTTTTCTTTTGTGTTGCAGAGCGAACAGATTTATAATGCTTTTGGCTTTTACTCATCTGAAGCCGCTGAGCCACGCGACCGTCCGACTTTATACGTAAAATATCAGTAAATTTCATTGTTATTTCTTTCAAAAACCGCTTTTATAAAGCGGTTTTTTTGTGTCTTGTCAGCAGTGCTTACTAAGTTGACTCTATATTTACACGATTTAGTAACATCAATAAATATGAGGATTCTCGGGATCATACCATATCGTTTCTTACCCGTTAGAATTGGTGGTCAAAAAGCAGCAGAGCAATTGTATCGCACGCTTGCTAAAAGAGTGCCTGTTGATGTTGTGTCAACAATAAATAACGACCAAACTGAAGCCAAAGGTTTTACGCTGTTTCCTATTTTTTCTAATCGTTTTATACGGTATGGAAATCCTTTTTATCTGAAGCAACTCAGTACACTAATCTGCGAAAGAAATACGACTCATATTTTTATAGAACACCCTTATTTAGGATGGATGGGAGTTTTTCTTAAAAAGAAACATCGTATCCCACTCGTTATCCGTTCTCAAAATATTGAAAGTATTCGCTTTAAGAGTATTGGTAAATGGTGGTGGCGATTACTGTGGAGATATGAAAAATATATTTACAACGCTGCCGATTTTCTTTTTCTTATAACGGAAGAAGACCGTCAATATGCCATTGAGAAATACAAAGTACAAAACGAGAAAGCTTTTGTAGCTTCTTACGGAACTGAGGTAGCAAAATCTCCTTCGATTGTAGAAAGAAGGAATGCAAAAGAAAAAGTTTGTAATGATTTAAAAATCGGTTATGAGCGGATCTTACTATTGTTCAATGGCAGTTTCGATTATCAGCCCAACGCAAGTGCTTTAGAGATCTTATTAAAAACAGTTTTGCCCCAACTAAATTTAAGATCATTTCCATTTACCTTACTGATTTGCGGAAGACATATTCCCTTGCCTTTAAAAAACGACAGATGGAAGAATGTCTTATTTCTCGATTATGTGGAAGATATTTTTTTATACAATCTGGCAGCTGATATGTTTGTGAATCCGGTGATAGAAGGCGGAGGTATTAAAACAAAATTGGTAGAAGCCTTGGCAGCAGGAGCGAATGCGGTATCAACAAAGAGCGGCGCATTTGGTGTTAATCCTGCCTGGTGCAATGGTAAACTTATTGTTACAGATGATAATGACTGGCAAGCTTTTGCAGAATCAATTTGCGAGATGGCAGAAAGTAAAAGTGAAACGAATGAACTCTTTTACCAACATTTCAATATAGAAAAAATTGCAGAATCTGTTATTCAAACCATTTTATAAACTGCTCACAGCACTTTATAGAAATAGGGTTTCCGGGATAGAATCAAACCGCATTTGCCCCATACATACAATACATTCTTGGTGAAACCAAACCATCTCTTAAAAAGGTGAATGGATTTTGGAAGCTTCAATAACTGATGGATGATTCCAGCGATGATAAATACAGGAATAGCAAAAGTATACATGAAAAGAATAAATAAAAACCAAGCTGAGCCAAACTGCTTTCGGATACGAAGAAGATTTGAAAGCATAATTTGTAGTCCACGTTTATCATATAAGCCATAATAACCTTTGCCGCTTGTGTTAAAGGCGTCGTTAGATACCTCTCCCTGCAGGTGAATAACGGAATATTGACCGTAAATACATAGTTTTCCATGTTGCTTTAAACGGCTGCACCATTCGGCCTCCTCCGCATATAGAAAAAAATCTTCGTCTAGTAAGCCTGCTTTATCAATAAATGCCCTTTTTACCATTAGAAAAGCTCCGTTGATCCAATCGACTTCTGTAGTAGTATTTGTAACAGGCAGGTTTGGTTTTTCAACCTTAAAAATGTTTGCTAACCTTTTAATGAATGCCCCTATATAAGGCAAAGGCAGCAAGTAATTAAGACCTCCTCTCATCGCATAATTACCCGAGATCTGTGGACTTCCATCCGGGTTTAAAAGTTGCACGCCACAAGCGACATAATCACTGTTATTGAAGTTGAAATAACAATCTTCCAAAGATTTGCCTACCGATAAAGTGTCAGGGTTCAACAGTAAAATAATATTGCCTTTTGCTTTGCGGATGCCTTCATTATTCGCGCGGGCGAAACCAGAGTTATAGCCCATTTGTATCCATTTGATAAACGGAAACTTTTCAGTTAATATTAATTGACTGTCATCACCTGAAGCATTGTCAACAATGATCCATTCATGACCGGATTGATTGCTCGATCCGGTAAAAGAATGAATGCAATTACTAATGAGTGCAGCCGATTTATAATTCACAATGATGATAGAAAGCGCCAAGCGATTAAATTTTATTCCTGTTTTTAAAGTAAGAATAACTCATAAATAGTTTCGAGAATATTCCGGTTTGCAAAAGTTTTGCAGGTGCTTTTGACAAATCTTCTACCATAAGATATATTACGTTTGGCCATTCTTTTTTTGTATAGCTGTAGAGCTGCTTTTTGCTAACAATATTCATGTTTCTGAATAAGCGCCACCACGCATCGTAAACCCAAACGTTTTGTAAAGACGACACGCCATATTTTTCGAGTAGGATTAAACCTTCAGGCAATTCGATTTCGGGTTTGTACAGGCAGGATTGGGTAACCTGAGATTCGCTAATGCCAACACAAATAAGCGGAAGAGGTATGTAGCCGAAGTCTTTTTCCTTACTTAATACACGTTCATAAAAATCGGTGTCTACACGCCACTTTAGACGTTCATCATAGGTCACATTTATAGAACGGTGAAGCATCGTTACGCTGGGTGGACCAATTACATTCTTTACTATCAGCAGAGAAGGATTTTGTTTGATATTTTTTTTCCAGTAGCCGGTAAGCCAGACAACTATTTTATTTTGAGTGCCGTCATAATAATTTTCATAAGCTGAAAATAAAAACTTCTTCCCGCCTTTCGCCGCTTCAGCAAAGGCTTGCAGCGCTGCTGGTGTCGAAAACCAATCGTCATCATGCATTAGCTTTATCCATTCTCCTTTGGCTTTCCCGATGGAGTAATTCCAGTTGGCCGGCGTGCCGAGTGCCGGTTGATTTCTGTAATAGGATAAAGTAAATTTGTCTTCAAACTGCTTGGCCAATTCTTTAACGGAATCGTCTTTGCTATCATCCGAAAGAATTACTTCAAAGTCGGTATAAGTTTGCTCGGAAATGCTTTGCAGCAGGCGGCGCAGATAGTGTGTTCGCTGGAAAGCAGGAATACAAATAGAAATAAATGGAGCAGATTTCGCTGTCATTAACTTTGCAAAACTAAGTATTGCAATGCAACTCTGCACGCAGGCGTTATCATAAAAAAGCACCGTTGCAATAACAGTGCTTTTTTATTTAAGTAAAACCTTTAGCTCAGATAGCTTCTTAAAAACCAAGCCCACTGCTCGTGTTTTTCCATCATTCCGGTTACAAAGTCTGCAGTACCGGCGTCTTTGATTTCGTCTGTTAACCGGTCCACATCCTGTCGCAATATACGAATGATGGTTTCGTGGTCATTCAGCAGGTTGGTGTGTTGCTCTTTCTGATGCGTTGGATAATCCTGCTCCAGCAAATCTGTAATCGACAAGAAATCCTTTAAACGGCCTTCCGAATAATGGCCCAACTGGCGAATGCGTTCTGCCACTTCATCAAAGCCCTCTTCCAGTTCGGTGTATAGCCTTTCGTAAAATTCGTGCATTGCCAGAAAGTTCGGACCTTCTACATTCCAGTGATAATTTCTTGTTTTTGTGTACAGTACATACTGGTTCGCCAACATGCGCTGCAAAATATCGGCGGAAGCTTTCTTCTGCTCCTCGCTCATCCCAATGTTTGCAATCATAAAAAGAAGATTTGTAAATGACGTTGGCTAATCCAATAATATTGCCAGTTTCAATAACTCATCCTGCTTATAAGCCACATGGGCATCAGTAAAGCATTTCGCAAACTCTTCTATTAAAAGCTGTATGATGCGTTTATTAGAGAGCGGACGAAAATAGAAAGGCGTAGGAGGGACAGAAATACGTTTAAAATAAAGTTCAATTTCTTTATGTGAAAACACTTGTCCGCTGGTAGCATCTACATAAAAAAGAATGTATTTCTGCGGGTTGCTTTTGTGTAAGGCAGCATCGTAGTCGGGTTTAAAAAAAGCCAGCACAAAATGCTTAGGTACGTTAATGGCTTTTACCGGGATATCGAGCAAGGCTGCCAGAACAAGATAGAGCAAACCGTTTGATAAAGCATTACCTTTTTTGCTTTGCAACACTTTGTGCAACAGGAAATCATCCGGGTTGTTATAGCCGATTTCTACTCCTTTTAGGTTGTAGTAATTATAAACAATACTCGACAGCACATTTGCTTGTTCAAGCGGAGTTAGAAAACTATTCAGTTCGAGCCAGATGTTACGCCTGATTTTTTCAATCTCCTGCAGTACTGGTGTTGTTTGCAGATCGGGATACTGAAATTTTGCTACAAGCAAGGCGCCGAAAAGCAGATCGTTGTAAGCGCTGTTATTCCACTGCTGCAGATCGTAAGTAAGATCGTTGTAATGCAGCTTATGAATGAGCATCTCGATGCGTTCCTGAACCTCTTCGCGCAAGGTGTTTTCCCAAAGCGATTCGAGGTTAGGAATGATGTTGGTGCCATAGCCTGCAATCCGTTCTGAAACCGTTGAAAATACTTCTTCATCCGGATCGTCCAGCAGTGTGAATAAGGCAGTTATTTCTTTCGTCTCCAGCATCAGATTACGCATACAAACTATGTTCTTCTTTTCACAAATGAAATCAAAAGTTATCCAGTGGTTGTGAATAAAATTAGCCGGTTTAAGCTGTTCTTCAAAGCTAAATATTAGCTTATGTCAATGTGAAAAATTGAAAGCTTTTTACAGTTTTTCCTTCCTGTCAGCTTAGCGAAAAGCCGGGAATGAACTGAGAAATAATGTATTGGATTTGTAAAATCTATGCGCTTTTTTTACTGCTTTTCTTCGGCGATTTTTTCGGAGGATTCGCTTTCAGATTTTCAATAATCGCCTTCACTTCTTCTATTGTCAGCGAAGCAGCACGTTCCTGTTGTTCTTTGGTAAGTTTATAGTTGCGCAATCCCTGTTTAATGTAAGGACCATAAGGACCTTTCAACACCTGTATTTTTTCCTTGGTAAACACTTGTAGCGTACGGTCATCTTTCGCTTTTCGTTTTTCTTCAATAAATGGCGCTGCCTCTTCTAAAGAAATACTATAAGGGTCTTGCTCTTTTGTAAGCGAATAAAACTTTTTGTCGTGTGCAATATAAGGTCCGAAGCGTCCGATACTTACGGTTACCTCACTTCCTTCAAACAACCCCAAATGCCGCGGTAACTTAAAAAGCTCCATCGCATCTTCCAGTGTGATGGTTTCAATGCTTTGAGAGGGCTTCAATTTTGCAAAGCGCGGTTTCTCTTCTTCATTCGAGTCACCTATCTGCACCATAGGCCCATACCTGCCCATGCGTGCTATCACTTTCTTGCCACTGTCCGGGTCGGTGCCCAAGTCGCGTTCGCCCTTCGCTCTTTGCGCGGTTTCCAAAGTGTTGGCAATGTCAATTTTAAAAGGTTGATAGAAATCATCTACCATCTTCGTCCACTTCTCTTTGCCATTGGCAATTTCATCAAACTCTCCCTCTATCTTGGCAGTAAAGCCATAATCCATTACATCATTAAAATATTGGTTGAGAAAGTCGGTCACTACAAGTCCTAAATCAGTCGGAAAGAGTTTGGATTTTTCAGCACCCGTATTTTCATGCTCAATGGTTTTCAGAAGTTCATTGTTCTTCAAGGTCAATATTCTGAACGCTCTTTTTACACCTTCTTTATCGCGTTTCTCAACATACCCCCGTTTTAAAATGGTTGAGATAGTGGGTGCATAAGTAGAAGGCCGGCCAATACCTAACTCTTCCAGCTTCTTCACCAGCGAAGCCTCCGTGTAGCGCGGTGCAGCGCGGGTAAAGCGTTCAGTAGCTCTCATTTCGCGGAACGAAAGTTTCATTCCTTTTTGCAAAGGCGGCAAATTACCTTCCTGTTGCTCTTCTTCAATCTCCTCGTCATCGTCCCTTCCTTCCAAGTACACTTTTAAAAAACCGTCAAATTTCAATACTTCACCTTCTGCGGTTAGTTCTGCCTTGTTGGTAGAGATGTCAATCTTTGCAATTGTTCTTTCCAATTGCGCGTCTGCCATCTGCGAAGCCATAGTACGCTTCCAGATCAGCTCATATAACCGTTTTGCATCAGCATCATTTACGGTTGTATGGTTCATGTATGTGGGGCGGATGGCTTCGTGAGCTTCCTGTGCGTTTTCGTTTTTATTTTTATAAGCCCGTTTCTGCACATAGTTATTGCCATACTGACTGCTGATTCTGCCTTCAATATCCTGCATTGCCGTATCACTTAAACTCACGCTGTCCGTACGCATATAAGTAATGTGGCCATTCTCATACAGCTTCTGCGCCAGTAGCATTGTTTTGCTTACACCATAGCCCAGTTTGCGACTGGCTTCCTGTTGCAAGGTTGAGGTGGTAAAAGGCGCCGCAGGTGATTTTTTTGTGGGTTTAACCTGCACATCCTTTACCGTGTAAACCGCACCTGCACAGCTTTGCAAAAATACCTGTGCGCCCTGCTCATCTTTTTGCCTGGAACCCTCCGCTTTAAATGTTACCGGCTTTCCGTTTGCATCCGGCGCAGTAAATAAGGCTTCGATCTTAAAAGAACTCACCGCATCAAAAGCGTTGATTTCCCGCTCCCGTTCTGCTATCAGCCTTACCGCAACGCTTTGCACACGACCAGCACTCAAAGAATTGCGCATACTGATTTTACGCCACAGCACAGGACTTAATTCAAAGCCCACAATCCTGTCTAATACGCGCCTTGCCTGCTGTGCGTTCACCAGGTTCATATCCAGCAAGCGGGGCTGTGCCACCGCTTTTGTTATAGCAGGTTTTGTGATTTCGTGAAATACAATCCGCTTGGTAGTAGCCGGGTCTAAACCTAACACTTCGCACAGATGCCAGCTAATGGCTTCTCCCTCACGGTCCTCATCCGTTGCCAGCCACACTTCGCCCGATTTCTTAGCTACCTGCTTTAATTCTTTTACCACCTTCTGCTTATCTTCAGGCACTATGTAACGTGGCTTATAGTTGTGTTTGATATCAATTCCCATATCGTCCTTCTCCAGGTCGCGGATATGGCCATAACAACTTTTTACTTCGAAGTCATCACCCAGAATTTTCTCAATGGTTTTGGCCTTTGCCGGTGATTCTACAATCAATAGATTTTTTGCCATGTATGCTGTAACCTCAATTTTGTTTTCTCACTAAATATACTATATAAAGCCGTAAAAAGGATAGGCAAACACAAACTTTATACTTCCTTTCGTGTTTGCGTCCGCTTTACTTTCTTCCTTTCTTTCCTCCACTTTTTTACTACACCCGTTTGTTCTATTTTGTGTTCATCAATAAAAGATTCAGATGTAAAAAAGGGCTGTTCTATATTTCAAAAAAGAAAAACCAGTTATGCAATATTAAAGCAAGGCAAATAAACTTTGAAAATGTTAAACCCTTCATCAGTCTTTTACCCTGCTGTTTTATGTCTGTCAACAGAAGTAAATAAACAATTTAATTATGAAACAGATTTTTTACTTCCTTGCTTTTGCAGCTATTGGTTTCTGCATCAGCCAATCTGCCTCGGCTCAGTATGACAAGCATTATGATTCTTATCCGCGACACAACAATGAGTATCACAACGACCGCCAACAGTCTTTCTATTTTTATCCGCAGAGCAATGTCTATTACAGCTTTGCTACGGGTCAGTACATTTATCCTTATCGCGGCTCGTGGGTAGTATCAGATCGCGTTCCGCGTCATTGGCATTTGCGCAACAAACCCCGTTTTGTAGTGATGCACTATGGCTTCGATGTATGGAATGAAAACCGCTTCCATTTAGCAAGGTTCAGAACACAGCAGTATGGTGAGCCTGAAATAGTTTACGCGCCACCAAGAGGCCGATATGATGACCGTGGAAATAACAGCCACTGGTATAATGAAGACAATCGTGGCAGTGACTGGAGAAAATAAAAGGAATCATTTTATGTTCCGCAAATAAGGCTGTTTAGGTACAGCCTTATTCATTTTGTTTAAAGAAGTGAATGACCTTATCATGCGTGTTTTGGCTGAGATATACACGTGTATGACCCAGCCCTTTTGTTGTAACAAACTCTACATTGTTCAATGTCTTTTGCCTAATGGTTAATGTGTCTTCGTAAGGACACATTTTATCATCGGTGTCGTGTATCCAAAGCACACGTGAAGGCACATTCTGTATAGCACGCGTAACCGAAAACCATTCGGTGGGGCGACCGCTTTTTTCATATATCAGGTCATCAAATGCTTTTCTGGTTTTGCGCGTAAGCGGAACTGTTTTAAAGAAGTTGGTAAAGATGGTTCTTACTTCGGTAGCGGGTGCAATCAGCACTATCTTTTTATTCTTATTCTGTAACTCTTCTGCCGCGAGAGAAACAGCCAGTGCACCCAGTGAATGCGCCATCATACCATCAAACGGCCCGAATAAAGATTCGATTTCAAGAATGGTATTGCGATAAATAAATGCGTTAACTGTTTTTCCGTCGCTGAAGCCATGACCGGGCGCATCAAAAGCAAACACTTGAAAGCCTTCATTCACAAGCGAAGTAACATACTTCGCAAAGCGATAGCTGCTGCTGTCGAAACCGTGGCAGATTAATATTTTTTTGTCCCGCTGGTTTTGTGCATCCGGTCTGAAGTGGAATCCTTTTACTTTTAATTTTTTTATTGTGATTTCTACCGGAAGCGCTGAATCGAAAAAGGGTGGCATCCGGGAAATGTTCTTGCCGTTGAATGGCGTGCACATCATGCGCCATGCTTTTGCCGCTGCCTTGCGTGTAGATAGAATACCAATGAGCCGAAGTCTTTCTTTGTTGTAAAAAGTAAGTAAGCTTTGCTTTATTTTCACGAGTATAAACAGTTAATATGAATTTGACATTGGTAGGAAGCGGTAATGTGGCTTTTGTATTCAGTAAGCTTTTGGTGGCTGCCGGTCATTCTATTGAAGAAGTAGTGGGCAGAAATACTGAAGCAGTCAGCTTGATTTCCCATTCAACCGGTGCCAAAGTTAAGTTTAATTTGTCTGACCTCAGCGGGAAGTCAGATATAATCGTAATCGCTGTTTCGGATGCAGTCATTGCCGATGTAGCCAGTCAGATTCATCCTTCGAATTCATTGGTGGTTCATACCAGCGGTGCAACCTCTATAGAAGTGTTGAAGCGCTTTAAGAGGCGCGGAGTATTATATCCTTTGCAAAGCCTCCGTAAAGAAACAAAAGATCTGCCCCCGATTCCATTTTTTATTGATGCCAACAACGGAAGCGATATTGAATTACTGCAGCATTTGGTTTTATCTACTTACAACAAAGTAACTGTCGCCAACGATGCGGAGAGACTCAAATACCACGTAGCTGCTGTTTTCACCTCTAATTTTACCAATCACCTATACACATTGGCGCAGTATTTTTGTAATGCAGAAAAAATGGCTTTTGAAAATTTGCTGCCCTTGATTGATGAAACTGCCCGACGTCTGAACTATTATCCCGCTGCTCAAATGCAAACCGGGCCTGCCATACGACACGATGAAACCACCATAGACAAGCATCTTCAGATCCTGCAATCCTATCCTGCATTAGCAGAAGTGTATCGCTCTCTTACGCAAAGCATACAGCAATTTCAGGGTCAGCCGAAATAAAAAGGCTTATTAATTCCATCATCATGTTTCTCTCCCAACTATGTTTGCTGCATAATATTTTTGCAGTATGAATCTGCAAGGAAAGCTGCATTCTTCCCGCACGTACCGCATTGCCACTACCATCTTCTTTTTTATATCGGGCTTCGGCTATTCCACCTGGGCTTCGCGAATTCCTGCCTTTCAGCAACAACTTCATCTGAACGACAGGGAACTGGGAATGCTTCTTCTGGCTTCGCCCATCGGTGTACTGGTTACAGTTCCATTTACGGGCAAACTACTCAACCAATACAGCAGTAAAAGCATCACGTTGTTTGGCGCTGTCTTTTACAATCTCATTCTTGCACTGCTCGCTTTTACTACGCAAACCTGGCAGCTTGCTGTTATCCTTTTTTTGTTTGGATCGTCGCGTAACCTGCTGAATCTTTCCATGAATGCCGGCGCTGTTGAAGTGCAAAGTTTATATGGCAAATCCATTATGACATCTTTCCATGGTTTGTGGAGTCTCGCAGGCTTTTCGGGGGCTGCTGTAGGTTATTTTTTTACTACCCTGATCACTTCTACAAGTCTTTCTCTCCATTATCATTTTTTAGTGGTAAGCATTATATTGATGATTGCAACCCTGGTTTGCTATCCGTATCTTTTTTATAAACGGCATGAACATCTGCCGCCACGACCATTGTTTGCTTTGCCTGATAAAGGGTTGCTCGTTTTTTCCATCATCACTTTTGCTTCTATGGCCTGCGAAAATGTAATGTATGACTGGAGCGGTATTTATTTTCAAAAGGTGATCGGCGCTGCCAAAAGCACAGCTACTGCTGCTTTTGTGGTGTATATGATTGCGATGACAACCGGGCGTCTGGCAGGCGACAGGTTGGTAAACAAACTGGGCATCATACCTATCCTGAAATATAGCGGGCTATTGATAGGCGCCGGTTTGCTCGTTGCTGTTTTGCTGCCTTATCACACTACCGCCATGCTGGGTTTTATAATGACCGGATTTGGTGTTTCCTGCATCGTTCCGCTTGTGTTTAGCCTTGCAGGACAATCTTCTAAAACCAGCAGCGGCGCTGCGCTGGCTTCTGTTTCTACCATTGGTTATTTTGGCTTTCTGGTGGTGCCGCCCTCCGTAGGTTTTATTGCTCAGGAAGCCGGCCTGCAATGGTCGTTTGGCATTATTTCTTTGTTCGGTCTTCTTATTTTTTTTCTTGTATTAAACATCAGAAAACCAGCCGCCACCAGCTAAAAAAACAGGTAAGTCGGATAGAAAATAAGCCTTGCTTTAATCATTTGTTTTCATGGAAATTAACCTGCTAAAAAGAAAGATTGTAATTCCCAAACCGCTTTACTGGCGCGAGGTGCTGGCGGTTTTGCTACTGCTTATCGGCATCTATTTTTTTCATCAGCAGCGACACGAAGTCAGCAACATCATTCCCTATCTGCACACAGCGCACAAAGGCTGGTTAAGCGCGGCCGCATTAATCAGTTTCATTTATATTCTTTGCCAGTCGGCAATGTATTTTTTCAGTTTCCGTGCTATTGGCAGCAGACTTTCGCTACGGCTTTGTATCGAATTATTTTTAAAGAGAAGTTTCTTATCGGTGTTTCTTCCCGGTGGCGGAGTAAGTGCGCTTGCCTATATCCCTACTCATATAAAAAAGAAGGTAAATGATAAACTTGTTATTTACCAGGCTTCAGCATTATTTGGATTTGCGGGCGTTTTATCAACTTTCATTATTAGCCTTGTGGTATTGCTTTCTTCCTTGGGCAATAATGAAGACACAAACGGAGCAGTAAGCGGATTGCTGTTGTTGTTCGTATTCATCTTTCTACTTCTCTATATTTTTTACATAGTTAAAAAAGAGAAGAAATTATTTCGCTGGCTGCAACACAAATATCCGAAGTCGGCTTCGCGCGTGAAAGAAATAGCAGGCGCTAATGTAAAAGGAAGTGATTATTCGCTGGCTGTTTTTTCTTCGGTTGGGGTAGAAATTTGTGGTATTATTCATTTGTATATAGTGATGCTGGCAGTGGGGGTGCAACCTTCCCTGTTGGTTTCGGGTTTAGCTTATGTCGTATCCGTGCTGCTAATGGTCGCTTCCCCTTTTTTAAAGGGTGTAGGTGTAATTGAGCTTTCGGTTTCTTACATATTAACCCGTTATGGCTATACGCCAGTAGAAGCTTTGGCCATCACATTGGTTTACCGCTTTTTTGAATTCTGGCTGCCCTTGGTATTGGGTTTGTTCGCTTTCCTTGCAAAAGGGAAACAATTGTTTCTGCGCGTATTTCCGGTATTCATCATTTTTCTGCTGGGCGTCGTTAATATTCTTTCTGTATTTACCCCACCACTTGCCGACAGAATGCAATTACTGAAACAGTTTCTTCCGGCAACTACCATTCATGCCACCAATACGCTGGTGATATACACCGGTGTTACACTTATCATCACTGCGGCTTATCTTGTTCGCGGTCTTCGAAATGCCTGGTGGCTGGCATTGGTGTGCGCGGTTATTTCCTTGGCAGGTCACCTTTTTAAAGGTCTCGACTGGGAAGAGGCATCCCTGGCCTTACTTGTTATTGTCTCTCTTCTTTTTACCAAAAAACAATACACTGCCCGCGTTAACCCGCGGCTGGTCAACAAGGCTGGTCTCACAGGTCTTATTGTTTTTTTTGCCCTGCTTGTTTATGGCTTTGTTGGCTTTTATTTTTTAGAAAAAAGACATTTTAATATTGATTTCGACCGATATCAATCGTTGAAAAACACTTTGCTGATTTTCCTTTTACAGAAAACAAGTGTGGTGCCTGTAACGCGCTATGGCAGCGAGTTTCTAACTTCTATGTATGTGTTTGCCACAGGTGCATGGCTGTTTCTTTTATACGCTTTTGTTAAGCCTTATGTGAGTGTTTCGCAACTGGCTAAGAAGCAAAGTAAAGCGGTGGAACTGGCGGAGAAGTATGGTAGCTCACCTGTGGATTTTTTTAAGCTTGCTGATGACAAACTCTTCTTCTTTTCGAGGGTGTATGATGGCTTTGTCTCTTATCGTATCGAACGCGGCTTTGCCATTGCGTTGGAAATGCCGGTGTGTCTGCAAAATGATAAGCTGGCTTTACTGAAAGAATTTCAAGCGTATTGTTCCCGAAAAGGATTAGCAGCGGCTTATTACCGCGTAGATGAACAGGATCTATCATTTTTTGAAAGACTGAAGAAAAAATATTTACTGATAGGACAAGAAGCCATCGTGAATGTAAATGAATTCGACCTTGCAGGGCGAGACAGGAAATCGCTGCGCAATGGACTCAACAGTCTTCAAAAAAAAGGAATGACAACAAAAGTGTATCATCCTCCGCACAGTGATGCTTTCCTGCAATCTCTGGAAGTGATATCGGAGGAATGGCTGAGCACTACCAAGCGGAAAGAAATGGTGTTTGCGCAGGGCAAATGGGATAAGGAAGCGTTGCGGCAACAGGATGTGGTGGTTACCACGAATAGTGAAAATAAACCTGTTGCTTTTCTCAACATCATACGCGATTATATGCCGGGTGAATGCACTTACGATTTGATTCGCAAAACGGAAGACGCACCGGGTGGTTGCATGGATGCTATGATTATCGTTCTGATTCAATATGCAAAAGATAAAGGCAGTAGTTTCCTCAATCTCGGCCTAGCCCCGATGTCGGGGTTGGAAGGAGCCGATGCTGCCGTCGAAAAAATGATGGCTTATGCCTACGAAAAAATCCGCCGCTTCAGGCACTACAGAGGCTTGCGATCTTTTAAAGAAAAATATGCTACGCAATGGTTGAATAAATATCTTATTTACGACAATGATTTCGATTTAATCCGGCTATCGTCCGCCCTGCAAAAAGCCATGAAACCATTGTATGAAAAATAGATTTTTGTTAGTAATCGTATTATCCATCGCCACCCTGAATGTACTGGCTAAAAACAACCTGCCGATAGATACGTTGGGGAGTAAAGATGCTTCCAAACCTTTGGTGCTTTACATAAGCGGCGACGGTGGTTTCAATAGTTTTTCTACTTCTTTTGTCAAGCAATGGAATCGTTTGGGTTATCCTGTGGTAGCGCTTAACGCGAGATCTTATTTCTTTTCTGCCCAGTCGCCCGATTCGGCAGCAAAAGACATCAGCGCCCTTGTTGCAGAATACCTGAAGCTGTGGAAAAGAAATGAATTCATTTTGGTGGGTTATTCGTTTGGGGCAGATGTGCTTCCTTTTATTCAAATGCGTCTTGCACCATTTGCCGCGAGCAAGCTAAAGCATTCTGTGCTGCTGTCTCCCTCTCATTACACTGATTTCGCGGTGCATCTTTTTTACAGCCATAAAGGCAATAGCGTGCCTGCTGAAATCAACAAACTCAACAAACCTGCGCTGATTATTTTTGGCGATGAAGAAGAGGATACACCAGATAAAGAAATTAAAAATCAATGGGTGAAGATTAATAAAATAAGCGGTGATCATCATTACGATAAACAGATAGATAGTTTGGTTTCTGGCATCATCAAACAATTATGATGTTTAACTGATTTTCTTCTTTTCGCATCGCCCTGCTTCTAAACCAACAGGCGATTATTGATTAACAAACTTTTTTCTTTGTTTGTTTACATGCCTCTTTCTTTCGCCTCCCAATTGAATTACATTTGCTATTGGCTTTGTTCCAACCACTGCAGAAAGAATCATTGACGTTAAACAAAAATTGTGGCTTTACCTTATTTAACTAAACACATTTACAACAATGGCACCGATGAAGTGATTCGTCGTGGCAAGAAAATCTACTCACTCGGGAATGTAGAACTGGTTGACTTTGACGACCTGCTGGGCAACGTAGTCTTCCGTGTAAAAGACGATAGCTACAACACTTATTATAAAGTTCACATCAACCGTTTTAAAGACGAGAAGAACCTGTCAGTGCGTTGTGGTTGCCCCTACAATCTTGGCGAGATTTGCCGGCACGAAGCAGCTGCGCTTTTCCAGTTGCAGGATTCATTAGACAAAAACCTGTTGGGCGAAAAAGAGATTATTTACAACCAACGGCATACGGTGGTGAAGATGAAACAGCTCGATGCAAAGCTCATCAGGCTTCTTTCTTCTGAAGCAGGCTGGAGCGAAGCAGAGAATTATCTTCTTTCAGCCAAACCTGTTATTAAGGAAGCCAAAGAAGAGCGGGTAACGGCTGAGGTAACTCTCAACGATGTCATTTATAAAGTGTTTGTACAAAAGAACGAAGAAAGGAATTTAGATACAAGCTGCAATTGCAACAGCGAAACCAAGCATCCGCTTTGCGTGCACAAAACCATTTTGCTGCTTCATCTTTACAAAGCCCATGGTGCCAATTATTTCGACAGCATCCGCAACTGGGATAAAGAAAAAAACAAGCTGCTTTCTCTGTATGGCTATACGCTGGATGACGATATTAAAAACAAGTTTGAATTCGCTTATAAAGATGGCAAGCCCTTCCTGCGCGTGTTAGACACTTCTATCAAACGCGTGGCACAGGCAGCAGCCCCAGTTGCCAGGCCAGTATTAGAAAAAGTAGCCGAAGCGCCGGAGGAAGAAGTGCTAACCGGCAAACGGTTAAAATTAGGTTTCGTACTTTCTTACAATCCACATAACTATCCTTACATACAGATAGATGCTTTGCAGGGCGAAGGCAATGAAGAGAATACAGGTTTTGCGGGTAAAGTGGAGAAGATTGATATTGCCCGCTTTGTGAATACAGAAGCGTTTGATGAGAACGATAAGGCTTTGTTGCAGAACGTGCGCAAGCTAATGAGTGCAGAGGTAAGCCGTTATCTCAACCGCAATTCACCCTTCAGCGGGATATGGGAAAACATCATACAGCAGCACGATGATGAACTGCCCGAAGAAACGCGTCAGCTTATTATTGAGTACCTGCATCCAAAGCTTAAGAAGCTGTTTACTGATGTGGCGGAAAGTAATTTCACGTTCTTCCTTCCCCGCAATAAAACATTCACCACATCAAACCTGCAGGCAGCGAATTGTTCCATCAATTTTATCACGCCTGAATTTCATGTTTCTTTCCGCAATGGTGAATACGAAGTGCTCTGCAACGTAAGAACACCACTCCGTACAAGTAATGTAAAAGACAACGAGCTTTCTTCTTCAATACTTTTTCAGCAGGAAGACCAGTTTTATATCTGGCAGAAAGCAGAAGATGTGTTGCTAGTTGAAAAGTTTTTGCCTTCGGGTAAAATAGCAATTCAGGAGAACGAATGGAACCAAACCTTGCAGGATTTTATATTACCACTTACGAAAGAGTACCCGGTTCATTTCAGCAACATACAAAAAGAAGAAGCGCGCGACATAAAACCGGAGATAAAAGTATATCTGAAAGAGAAAGGCGATTACCTCCTGTTTCAACCGGTGTTTACTTATTATGGCTATGATACAAAGCCGTCCGACAAAGAAAATATTTTATTGCCGCAGGCAAATAAGCTGCTGGTGATTCACCGTAACCTGGCTGTAGAAAATGCTTTTATTGAGAAGCTGAGAAGTTTACATTCCAACTTCATTACATTGGCTGAAAACAACAATACGCTGGCGCTGAAAGGCGCTGAAGTGTTGCGAAACAACTGGTTCTTTTTATTCATTGATGCGGTGCGGGAAATGAATGTGCCGGTGCATGGTTTTGATGCACTAAAAACTTTCCGCTTCAATACTTCAAAGCCTTCTACTAAAATTTACATCAGCAGCCATACCGATTGGTTCGACGCTAAGATTGACATCCATTTTGGAGAGCAGAAAGTAACCGTGGAAGATGTAAAAAAAGCTTTGGCCAACAAGCAGCAGTTCGTTCAACTGCATGATGGAACGCTGGGTATTCTTCCCGAAGAATGGATCAAGAAATATTCACTGCTCTTTCGCGTAGGCGACGGTAAAGCAAACGACATCAAGCTAAGCAAATATCACTTCAGTGTGATAGAAGAACTGTATGAGCAACGCAACGATGAAGAACTGATTTTTCAGTTGGAAAGCAAATATGAAAACCTGAAGAATAAAACAGGCATCGAACCGGTGCCAGCACCAGAGCATTTGCAATCTATTCTTCGTCCTTATCAGACATCAGGTTTTCAATGGCTCAATTATTTAAATGAAGTGAAATGGGGTGGCATCTTAGCCGATGATATGGGTTTGGGTAAAACCGTGCAGGCATTGACTTTTCTGCATTACCTGAAAGCAAAAAACGGTACATTAAAAGCGTTGGTGGTTTGCCCAACAACCCTGATGTTTAACTGGGAGAACGAAATTAAAAAGTTTACACCTTCGCTTACATACTATGTGCATCATGGCAATCTGCGGCTGAAAGACACGCTGATAAAAATTGATGCCGATATTATCATCACTACGTATGGAACGCTGCGCAGCGATATCAGGCAGTTCATTGAAGTGCCTTTTGAATACACAATTTTAGATGAAAGTCAGGCTATTAAAAATCCATCAAGTAAAGTAACAAAAGCCGTTTGTTTATTAAACACGAGAAGCCGCCTGTGCCTGAGTGGTACGCCGTTGCAGAATAATACGTTCGATATCTATGCGCAGATGAATTTTTTGAATCCAGGTATGCTCGGCAGTATGGATAGTTTTAAAAATGAGTTTGCCGTGCCGATAGATAAATTCGGGGAAAAAGAACAGAAAGAACATTTGCGAAAGTTGTTGTATCCTTTCATTTTGCGGCGCACCAAAGAGCAGGTTGCCAAAGACCTGCCTGCCAAACAGGAAATGATTCTGATGTGTGAAATGGGAGAGGAGCAGCGACAGATTTATGACGCATACCGCAACGATTTTCGCGATAAAATTCTGGGCGTTGTAGAAGAGCAGGGCATACAGAAATCGCAGCTTTCCATCTTGCAGGGCTTAATGAAATTGCGGCAGATTTGCGACAGTCCCGCCATCATGAAAGATGAAGAGAAGTTTCCTAATGTGTCAGTGAAACTGGAAGAAATCGGCAGGGAAATCACGGAGAACATCGGCAATCATAAAGCGCTTATTTTCTCGCAGTTTTTAGGCATGTTAGCCCTTATCCGTGAAAAGCTGAAAGAACTGGGAATTGATTATGAATATTTCGATGGAAGCACTTCTGCCGGTGACCGGGAAAAAGCCATTAACCGTTTTCAGAACGATGACAATTGTCGCGTGTTTTTGATTTCACTGAAAGCCGGTGGTGTGGGTTTGAACCTTACAGCAGCCGACTATGTATATATCGTTGATCCTTGGTGGAACCCTGCAGTAGAGCAGCAAGCCATTGATCGGACGCATCGCATCGGTCAAACGAAAAATATTTTCGCCTACCGCATGATTTGTAAAGACACGGTGGAAGATAAAATACTATTGCTGCAGGAGAAGAAGCGGGCATTGGCTGCCGATTTGATTTCGGATGATGCTACGTTTGTAAAGAGCCTTACCAGAGAGGATATCGAATACCTGTTTAGCTAAAAAACCTTCAGTTAGCTGCCATCAGTTTTTCGTTAAAAAATGCGACAACCACAGTAAGCGCTCAAAGCTTGTCTCTAACACCGGAAAGAGAATCATCCTATGCACATTTCTATTTGGGAAAGAGAAACTTTTTTTGCGCGCCGAGATGTGATTATTATAGGCGGTGGACTTGCGGGATTATGGTGTGCTTATGAGTTATTGCAAAAGAATCCTTCGCTTCGGTTATCACTAATAGACAAAGGCATTGTTCCTGCCGGCGCCAGCACCCGCAATGCAGGCTTTGCTTGTTTCGGCAGTCCCACCGAATTAATTCATGATGCTGACTCAATGGGAGAAAAGCGCATGCTGCAACTGGCAGAAATGCGATACAAGGGCATTCGGAAAATCAGAAGTTTATTTGGAGATAAAGCCATCGGTTATGACGATTGTGGCGGATATGAATGTCTGCGGAATGACATCAATAACACCGAACAGGTGATGGAAGATTTGTGTTGGCTGAACAAAGAAATAAAAGTGATAACAGGCGATGAGCAAACCTTTACTAAAGCTACTCAAAAGCAAGCTGAGCAAGGTTTACAGGGATTCGATACCTTAATTGAAAACAAACATGAAGGCGGCTTGCACAGCGGAAAACTGGTGATGGCATTAGGAGAAAAAGTGCGAAATCTAGGCGGTCAAATTCTGCAAGGTATAGAAGCAAGCCATTGGGAAGAAGCCGGTGACTCAATAACCATTTTTACAAAGCAGAATATAAGTTTACAGGCATCGCAAATTATACTTTGCACAAATGCTTTGAGTCCGCATTTCCTGCCCGAAATATTCCTTACACCTGCCCGCGGACAAGTACTGGTGACAACACCTGTACCTGATTTGCCATTGCGTGGCACATTCCATTTCGATGAAGGCTTCTATTATTTTAGAAATGTAGGCAACCGCATATTACTAGGTGGTGCACGCAATGCTGCTTTCAACGAGGAAGCTACTACTTCTTTCGATACATCTCCGTTACTTCAGGATAAACTGGAAGCGTTTTTAAGACAACATATTCTGCCAGAGCAATCTTTTAAAATTGAATATCGCTGGAGTGGTATCATGGGATTTACGGAAAATAAACAACCACTGTTGCAACGGATTTCAAATAGGATTACAGCTGTCGTTGTATGCAATGGTATGGGGGTGGCGTTATCTCCTGTTATCGCAGAGCAAATAGAATTATAGTCACTTCTTAATTGCCACTTCCGTTCCTACCGGAGTCATGTTGAACAGTTCAATCACATCTGCATTTTTCATACTAATGCAACCCTGTGTCCAGTTATCGTAGCGGTCTATAGCATAATCTTCATGCGGCCAGGTACCATGAATACCGACACCTCCTCCGAGCTTTGCATAAGCTGGGATAATGCCTTGCTGTTTGCGGTAATTGAATTTGTCAATGTCTGCTTGGTTGGGATAATCTAGCATCAGCATACGGCACCATTTCTCATGTACGCGCTTGCTTGCAATCCTGAAATTTCCTTCCGGTGTTTCCCTATCACCCTGGTACATTTTGTCTTTTAAATCGCGGTTGCCAAACACAACAGGATATGTTACCAGCCAGCCTTTGGCATCATACACACTCAGCTCGTAGCTGTGTTTTGAAATAACGATATAATAATTGGGAAACGAGTTAATAGTAGTTCCGTGAAAAGAAGAAGTAACCATCAGCACGGTGAGCAGCAGGAGAATACTCACGCTATTTTTCATTCAGCAGAATTTTATATAACAACGTACAGAAGAGGGATGAATTATGCAAGAGCGAAGAAAAAATTTTACTGTGGTGTTAAAGCTTTGTCAAGCAGCAAGTGAAGATTGTCGAGTGTTTTACGGGCTTCGCTTTCTGCCACAACAGCACCGGCAGATTGTGATTGCTCGGTAGCAAACCAAAGAAGAACCATAGACAAATAATCCTGCAAATCTTTACCTGCAAAAGCGGTTTTAAATTCAACTATCTTTTCGTTAATCAGCTTTGCAGTCTGGCGAATGGTTCCTTCATCCTGCGGTTGGGTTTTCAACCGGTAGCTACGGTCGGCTATTACAACGTTAATGGCAATTAATTCTTCCATGCTTTTTGTCTTATTCATTCATCAAAGCCAAACATTTCTCTATCTCTTTTAGATGCGCATCTATTCGTTTGATAAACAATTTTTTTTGCTCCGGATGCCATTGTTGAATACCTGATTTCAACACGGCAATTTGTTGAGTGAGGAGCTTAATCTGTTCATCTTTTTCTATTAATTTGCTTTGTGCATTATTATTTTCTATCTGCAAACGCTGGTTTTCTTTCTGAAGTGCAGAATGTTGATCCAGCAAGCGTTTCAGCTTTTGCCGGATGCCAGACAATTCTATATTTATATCGTTGGAGAACAAAAACTTTATTTTTATTTCCTGATTTCAGCCTTCATGCCGCTTTCAAGACTTTGAATTATACGGTTCATCATGCTGTCAATTTCCTTATCGGTAAGCGTTTTATCCTCATCTAAAAACGTGAAGTTGATGGCTAATGATTTTTTATCCGCTCCCAGCTTATCACTTTCAAAAATGTCGAACAGGCGCAGGTCGGTCAGTTTTGTAAGCCTCTGTTTTTGTATATCTGATTCTATTTCTGCGTAGGTGACCGACTTGTTTACTACGATCGCAAGATCGCGCTGAACGGACGGAAAACGCGGCACTTCTTTATAAGTCAGCTTGATTTTTTTGACTGCCGTCAGCCATTCCTCAAAGAAAAGGTCGGCTACATAAACCGGCTGCCGGATATCAAATGTTTTGCATTTCTCAGCACTTATAGTTGTCAACAAACCCAGTTGTTGTTTACCCGAAACAATAAGAAGTTCATCTGTCGCTGAAGGATTTGTTTCAAAGCTGATATTATGCAAGCCTGTCATTGAAAACAATGCTTGTGCAATGCCTTTTGCAACGAATAAATTTACTGGCTGGCTCTTTTCGTTCCAATGATCTTCGTGCGTGTTGCCGGTGAGGTATAGCGTAAGATGTTCTTTCTCATCATACACGCCAATCCCTTTTTTATGATACGTCTTACCCCAATCAAAAAAGCGCAGGTTAGTGTTTTTGCGGTTGACGTTATACGAAATGGCTTCCAGCCCTGTCTCCAGCATGGATGGTCGCAGCACATCTAAGTCGGCACTTAAATTATTAATCATTTTTACCGACCCCTTTAGTATTTCTTCTGTGTAAAATTTACTGTTGGTAATAGAGTTGGTAACGATCTCGTAAAAACCTAATCCCGCCAGTTGCTGCGATAGTTTTTCTTTCAGTGCTTCTTTGTAACCCAAAGTCTCTTTAGCAGGAGAAAGGGTAATACTGGTAGGTATCTCAATGTTGTCCAAACCATCGATCCGAACAATTTCTTCTACAAGATCTGCCGATAAACCAATATCAGTTTGGCTGTAAGGCACAGCCACAATAACGTCTTCAGCCGTTTCACGAATGATATCGAAACCCAAGCTTTGCAGTATACCTTTCGCCACATTGGGCGAATATGTTTTACCACTGAGTTTTTGTAAAAAAGCGAATGAAAGATTCACTTTTTTCTTAGGCTTCGGGTTTGGATACACATCAATTATATCGCCGCTGATTTCGCCGCCAGCCAGCTCTTTTATTAAAAGAGTGGCACGCTGTAATACCAATACTGTAGCAGAAATATCGGTGCCTTTTTCAAACCTTGTAGCTGCATCTGTGCGCAAGCCGTGCACTACCGATGTTCTGCGAATACTCGTAGAATTGAAGCAAGCACTCTCTAAAAAAATATCTGTTGTCGTTTCTTTCACGCCGCTTTCTATGCCGCCAAACACACCGGCTATGCACATGCCTTCTGTGTCGTTACAGATCATTAAATCATCACTATGCAGTTTCCTTTCCTTGCCATCCAGCGTTGTAAAAGGCGTGCCTTCCGGCAAGTTTTTTACAATAACATGATTGCCTTTTATGGCAGCCGCATCAAAGGCATGCAATGGCTGCCCGGTTTCATGAAGAATAAAGTTTGTGAGGTCAACAATATTATTAATCGGTCTTGCACCAATGGCTTTGAGCTTGTTCTGCAGCCATTCCGGAGAAGGTTGAACCGTTACGTTACGAATGGTGATGCCCGAATAGCGCGGACAAGCGCTTGTATTTTCAACCGTTACTTTTATGGATGAATTAGTATTTTCTGTCTTAGGTATTTCTTCATAAGGCAGCTTCGGCTTTGCCTCCTTGTTCTGATGATGCGACAAATAAGCGCATACATCTTTCGCCACACCCAGATGGCTCATAGCATCCATGCGGTTAGGCGTTAAACCAATTTCATAAATCCAATCGTGGTAAGGCTTAAAATAATCTTTTGCCGGTGTGCCAACGGCAATTATATCCGGCAACACCATAATGCCCGCATGGCTCACACCAATGCCAATCTCATCCTCCGCGCAAATCATCCCTTCGCTCACCTCACCGCGAATTTTTGCGGCTTTCATCGTAATTGGTTCACCACTTATTGGATAAATGGTAGTTCCAATGGTAGCCACAATTACTTTCTGCCCTGACGCTACATTGGGTGCTCCACATACAATATGCAACGGTTTATCCCGACCTGTGTTTACGGTTGTTACTTTCAATTTATCAGCGTTTGGGTGTGGCTCGCAAGTCAACACTTCTCCCACCAGCAAACCTTCCAGATTGCCCTTTACCGTATTGTATTCCTCCAGACTCTCCACCTCCAAACCGATTGATGTCAGGATGTTTGACAGCTCATCCGGTGCGATGGTTTGGGGCAGATAATCGTGCAGCCAATTATAAGAAATCGTCATGAAAAATGATGCTTTGAAAAGTTGTAAAGATAATAGTGATTTGGGGAGATTAGCAGGATAAGATGGATGCAAACACAAGCCACGAAACACGCAGTGACAAGTTATCTTTACTCTGCCTCATATCATAATAAATCTCTAAATCATCCCCGTAAAAAAGCCCGCACCAAGAGTGATGCAGGCTGATAGATATAAGTAGTATAACGAGTTTATTCACCTACCACTTCAAATTCAACTTCAGTAGTGTTGCCATTACCAAAATCAACCGAAGCTTTATAGGTACCTAATTCTTTCACTTCATCTGTAATATGAATGCGTTTGCGATCAATTTCGTAACCCTTCTGGTCGCGTATTGCCCTTGCCAATTGTAACGATGTAACAGAGCCAAATATTTTGCCGCTTGTGCCTGTTTTGGCAGCTACTTTCAGAGGCGATTCTCTCAACACAGAAATCACTTTGTTGATCTCTGCCAGCATAGCTGCTTCTTTTTTGGCTTTTACTTTTTGCTTTTCTTCCAACTGTTTCAGGTTCGAAGAATTGGCTTCTACAGCCAGTTTTTTAGGAATGAGATAATTGCGGGCATATCCGTTTCTCACCGTAGCGAGTTCGTTGGCACCGCCCAGGTTATCTACATCCTGAACTAATATTACTTGCATGGTTAATGTTTTTAGGTATGAGGTGTGAAGTATGAGGTGTGAGGAAGAGCTGACAGCTCATACCTCGTAACCCAAACCTCACTCCTCAAAATTATTTCAATAAATCGGTTACATAAGGCAGCAGCGCCATCTGGCGGGCTTTCTTAATTGCATCCGATACTTTGCGCTGATACTTCAGAGAGTTTCCGCTTAAACGCCGTGGCAAAATTTTGCCCTGTTCGTTAATGAATTTCTTCAAAAACTCAATGTCTTTGTAATCGATGTACTTAATGCCATACTTTTCAAAGCGGCTGAATTTCTTCTTGGGCTTTTCCTGTTTAATGGCGGTCAGGTACTTAATTTCATTTGCTTTAGCCATTGTTTACCTCCGCATTTGCAGGTTCAGACATCTTGTTTCTTTTCTTTGCATTGTACTCCACTGCATACTTGTCGAGTGCTGTGTACATGAAACGCATAATCTGCTCATCGCGCAGAATTTGGATCTTTAGCTTTTCATTGAAGCTGGATGGCGCACTATACTCTACCACCCAATAAATACCGGTGGTTTTTTTCTGTATAGAATACGCCAGCGATTTTAAACCCCAGGGATTGCTGTGCACGATCTGTCCACCGTTGTCTGTAATGAAATCGGTGTACTTTTTCTGAACGGCTTTAAACTCGTCTTCAGAAAGCACAGGGGTAAAAATCACCATCAATTCATAATTGTTCATTACCCTGTTTTTTTTGATTAAAAAATTAAATTTCGGGCGGCGAAGGTAAAGGTTTGATATTGAATAATGAATAATGCTAATTGAATATTTTGATAAAACACAGAACTTTCGTTTTGCGTTGCCACTCTGATTGAAAAGCGGAAGCCGACGGCAGGTGATGATGTAACCTGCTTATCCTGTTTCGCAATTGCTATCAAATTGGTGTTCATTCTAATCTTGTTCCGCTATAATGCCTCGCAATTATTTATGCCTAAATGAAAAACCTGGCTGAACATAAATGAACGATGTACTTAGCCAGAGAACTTTCGAGGGTGCGGAAATGATTTCCGGTAGTACATAAATTGAAAGCGAGGCCATCGAAATCTGATTTTAGAGTATAGAAATGGTTTTCGCATACGCGGAAACAAGAAAGCTGCTTTTAGAGGTTCATTTTATTACTCTAAATTTCAGACAGATAGTTCTAAAACTCTTTTTACATTTGAAAAACAATTAAAACTATTGCTATGAAGACCAGACTGCTCCTGCTATGTTGCGCAGCCATGCTTATCACTTTTTATTCCTGTGACAAAAACGTAAAAGACAAAGACACAACTCCTGCGGAAGCGAACGACGAGACATCGCTAATGTCTCCCAAAGAAATCAATATCAGCATTGAAGCCGAGGTTTCTGCCACCGGTTCTTTTGAATGGAAGAATGCAACCTTGCGCACGGTATGGAGCGCTTTAAAGCAGCAGGGAGATGACATTATGTGCGTTGGCTACAAACCGCTTTCAGAAGGCGATATTGACAATAAAATGGCTTCTATTAATATCCAGTCATCTGACTGGAAAGAAGCAAAGCAACAAGTGCTAAACCTCATTTGGCAAAGCGAAAAAAAACAAAATCCTTCCCTCAAAATAGAAGACCTTGAGGTGTGGAAAGAAAACAAGTTGCCGGTTGTGGACGTGGTTATCAAAAATATTGAAACCATTCGGTTGCTTCGCGCCAGCCATTTCATCCGCTATGTTGAGCCAATGGGTTACGATCCTCTTGCCTATGAGGATAACCAACTCACCAATTCGGGCGGCGTGGGTTTTGGTGGCAGCGGTTGCGGTGGTTATGATGGCAACAATAATTTAGTGGAAGGAAAAGACTATTCTGTTATCTCTCCCAATACCAAAATATCTTGGAACTATGCGAATCATAACATTACTCAGGCGTGGACAAAAAGCACCGGCGCCGGCATCAAAGTGATGGTAATTGATACCGGTGTTGACCCTGATCAGGATAATTTCGGAAGTGGATTCAACCAGGGCTTATCATCCGGCAGAACCATACAAAAAATAGTAACGCTTCCCAACCAAACCACGGCTGATGATGGCTGCGGCCATGGCACCACCATGAGTGGCGCTGTTGCTGCACCACGCGGAACAGACGGCAATAGCTGTGGCATTGCTTACAATTGCAACTACCTCATCTGCCGCGCTGCTAAGGATGTTTATATTGATGAAAGCAGCGAAGTGAAAGGCGTGAGCGATGCCTATAAATATGCGGCTGATGATGCATCGGTTAAAATAGTTAGCATGAGCTTAGGCCGCGTGGGCAGTAATGGGCAAATTAAAGATGCCATCAATTATGCCTATGGTAAAGGCAAGCTTATGTTCTGCGCCGGCGGTACTTCATTTAGCTGGACGTCTGGTTTTGTAGGGGTCATTTTCCCGGCAAGTTTAGCGCAGGTGCAGGCAATTACTGGTGTAAAAGATAAGTCTACGCTCTCCGCCTGCGAAGACTGTCATAAAGGAAAACAAATTGACTTTGTAATAGTAATGGAACAAAGTGGCACCGGAACACATCAAATCAGCACCGCAATTGAAGGAGATGTTCCAACTACGGTAGGTGGTTCGTCTGTTTCTACCGCCGATGCGTCTGGCATTGCTGCCCTGGTGTGGAGCCGGTTCCCTAATTTTTCAAGAGAAGATGTGCTGAATAAACTAACCACCACGGCAAGTCTTTATCCTAAGAAAAGCAACAACTTCGGCTGGGGAGTATTAAATGCTGATGCCGCTACCAATTAAAAAAGATTATTAATAATTCCCTACAAGTTCTGCCATTGGCAGGACTTTTTTGTTTGCAAAACGTTCCCTTACACTATTTACCGCACCCCTATATTTGTGCACCTAACTATTAAGGAAGTATGATGAGCGATGTAATGCAGCAACTGACCAGAACGGTAGAATACATTACTGGAGAATATAAAGGCAAGCCTAAAGTTGCTATTATCCTTGGTAGCGGTCTTGGAAATTTTACATCCGAGATTCTGGTAGAGAAGGAAATCAGCTACGAATCAATTCCTCATTTTCCAGTAAGCACCGTAGAAGGTCATAGCGGCAAATTGATTTTTGGAGAACTGGCAGGTAAGAAGATAGTGGTTATGTCGGGGCGATTCCATTTTTATGAGGGCTACTCGCCGCAACAGGTTACTTATCCCATCAGAACGATGAAGCTGTTAGGCGTAGAAACGCTTTTGCTCTCTAATGCAGCCGGTTCTGTAAACAAAACGTTTCAGGTGGGCGACCTTATGATTATTACAGATCACATCAGTTTTTTTACACCTAATCCGTTATTGGGTAAAAATGAAGAAGCGTTAGGAACGCGCTTTCCAGACATGAGTGAACCTTACTCACGCGATTTGGTTACCAAAGCAAAAAAAGTCGGGGAAGCGTTTAACTATGGTTTAAAACAAGGTGTGTATGTTGCCGTTACAGGTCCTACATTTGAAACACATGCCGAGTATCGCCTTATTGCAGCCGTTGGCGGTGATGCCGTTGGAATGAGCACAGTGCAGGAAACAATTGTTGCCCGCCACGCAGGTATAAATGTTTTCGCCATCAGTGTTATTACTGATTTAGGTATCCGGGAAGATGATAACATTATTACCCACGAGGAAGTATTGGCGGCTGCAAAAGCTGCTGAACCGAAACTGACCCGTATTTTTAAACATCTGATTGCTGAATTGTAGGAGAAAAGTAAACAGGGTTATTCACTATGCAAAACTTCTTTTCAAAATCTGTTTGTACAGGATCGCTGATGCTATTAACAGCGTTTGTGACCGCAGCGCAAAGTGCGAAACTGATAAGCGAATGCACCATCACTTATTCTGTTGATATTGAAGGGAACGACAAAAAAGAGGCAACAACAAAGAAGCTCTACATCAAGGGACGTAAAACACGTACTGAAGTGAGCAATGCTTCTTTTTATCAGGCAATTATATTTGATAATAAAACTGGTGAAGCCATCGTGCTGAAGGAAGTTGGCGGAGATAAATACCTTTCTACCTTAACTGCTGAAGCCTGGAGAGAGAAAAATAAACAGTGGGATTCTTCAACTGTTTCTATAACCAATGATACAAAAAGAATATTGAACTATACTTGTCGCAGGGCAATTGTGACGCTGAAAGAAGGAAGTGGTTATGTAGTTTATTTTACAACTACTTTGACGGCTTCGGCAAGCGAGAATCCCTACCAGTTCAGAGCGATTCCGGGATTAATATTAGAATACGATCTTCAAACAGAGAAAGGGAAAAATATTGTGTTTAAGGCAACTGACATAAATTTCAGTCCTGTACCAGCGGCTAAATTTATCGCTCCGACTGTGGGCTATAGAGTGCTATAGTTTTATCGGATTAACTTTTATTGCTGCGGGCGAACAGGAACTTTGAATTTTGGAACCTTAACCGTGTATTTGTAAGGATAAACAAAAGTGGCAGGCGCCTGACGGGTTGAGATGTAGTTATTTACGGGCGAACTCAAGCTTAATCCATTGGATTGGCGTGTATAAAAATAACTGCTGTTTGTTTGAGCAGTGCGGGACCTTGACTGAAACGAAAGATAATTGTTGGTAAGCTTATTAAGATGTTTCAGGCTGTATTTGTTCTTATTATCCCCATCGTTATTAACTGTAAAAGCTGCCATAGCCGTATGGGCAAACAGGATAGTTATAGTTACGACAGAGAAGAGTTTTATGAATTTCATGTTTAATAGAATGCTGCAAAAGTACAAATTATTGTTTTAATTAACAATTTATTCAGCTACTGTTATTAAATATTTTTAAGAAAATTTGTGATGGAGTAAGATTTGATGAATAACTTTCTATAAATATTTTTCATGAGAGAGCAACCATTTCGTGAAGACAGAGAGGAAATGCAGGAGTTATTGAAGCAGTATCATAATCTGCGCGCCGGAAAAGGATATTCATTTTTAGAGGAGGACGCTTTTGAGAGATTGATTGACTATTTTGATGAGAATGACGACTTCCTCAAGGCTGTTGAAGTTGCGGAAACAGGTTTGGAATATTTTCCCTATTCCTCGCATTTGCTGATTAAATACGCCGATCTGTTGATTGTTACCCGCAAGTATAACGAGGCACTTACCATTCTTGAAAAGGCAGAACTGTTTGATGCCGCCGATATAAATATTCCCATTCTAAAAACCGATGCTTATCTCGCGCTTGATCAGCAGGATAAAGCCGTAATTGTGCTGGAGGAAGCCTTGATTCATTTTGAAGGAGAAGACCGGCGTGAACTGCTTTTTGAACTGGCGGACGTATATGATGATTATGAGGAATTTGATAAGGTTTTTGACTGCCTTAAGCTGATTCTGGAAGAAGACATGACTAACGAAGAAGCCCTGTATAAAATTTGTTTCTGGACTGACTTTACCGGTCGCAACGAAGAAAGCATATCGCTTCATCAGCACATCATCAATGAACATCCCTATAGCGAGCTGGCCTGGTTCAACCTTGGTGCTGCCTACCAAGGCATTAAACTATATGAGAAAGCTGTAGATGCTTATCAATATGCCGTAACCATAGACGAGAAATTTGATTATGCCTACCGGAATATGGGCGATGCTTATATCCGCCTACGTATGTATAAAGAAGCCATTGAGGTATTGCAGAAAGTAGTTGAGCTTACCCGTCCCGAAGAAGTAATATATGAAGCGATTGGTCATTGTTTTCATCGGCTTAGCAATTATGCGCAGGCACGGTTTCATTATCGCAAAGCAAGCCATATGAATCCGGATGACAGTAAGCTGTATTATAAAATATCGCTTACTTACATCAACGAGCAACAATGGGAACAGGCGATTAAGCAATTGGAAAATGCAATGCGTATTCAGCGAAATGTGGCTGAATATAATCTTGCCATGGGTGAGTGCAGAATGAACCTTCAGCAATACCGCGAAGCCATTCACTGCTTTAGTCTCGTCATCCGGCAACGTCCGCGAAATGTGAATGGCTGGGAGTCGCTGATCAAATGCCTGTATAGGAAAGAAGCTTATGAAGAAGCCTGCGAGCAATGTCTTGCCGCTTTGCGGGCTACCGAAGGCAAACCCGTTTTTTTGTATTACTATTCTGCTGCTTTGGCTGCTTCTGGCAAATGGAAGGAAGCCTTGCTACAGTTAGAGAAGGCTATGGAACGGGCACCCAAACTGTTGAAGAAATTCATTGAGATCAATCCTTCTATTCTTCAAAAAAGTGGAGTCGTAGATGTTATTGCGAGGTATAAAAAGAAAAAATGATTGTTCAACAATAACAATAAATGAAGTGGGCTAACAACAACTCAATTTTCAGAATGCCTGACCTTGAATAAACAGTCTTAGACAAAATAAATTCTTACCGTTTGGTAGAACCATTTGCTTTGCAAAGGCGCTGCATCGGCTGAGAATCGTCGAAGCCCGAACAAACCTGCCATATTGCCTTTGTTTACCGAGATTTCCAAGTATCCGGCTGCATTAAACCAGGCTAATTTTTCGCCGGGGGAAACTGAAGAGTAGTTCGCGCTCAAAGTGGTGATTACTTCGTTTCGCATGAAGGAGATATGAAAGTTCCGCCCTTTTCGCTGCTCTTCAAATTCTTCGCGGGTAATATTTACCACTACATTCTCAAAATTGTCTATAAATATAATCTGACCCTCCAGCCAGTCAGCGCCAATGGTAGAACGAAGCGGATATTTTTCTTCAATTTCCGTCACCTTTTCACCAGCAGAAACAATTGTTTTGCCTTCTTTTACCTTACTCATCACTTCGGCTATGGCAGCCGTGTATTGCAGGGTTCCAACTCCTCTGTCTTCATTTACCCAAACAGAATAAATGTTATCCGGTTTTGTTCCTGTTATCATTGTCAGTATACCATTATCAGGGCAAATGAGGTATTGTCCATTATAATCCGCAATCAAAAAATGATCAGGTGAGAATTCAAACAAATTCACAATAAGAATATGGATTGTGCCTTTGGGGAAATGCCGGAAAGCGCTGGTGCAGAGATAAGCCGTTTGGGGATAATCAAAAGGAGAAAGATTATGGGTGATGTCAACAATATTCAATTCATCGTTCACCGATAGCAATTGACCTTTGATAGCTGCTGGTAGATAATCAAATAATCCAATGTCGGTTGAGAGCGTGATGATGGGCATAAGAAGACAAAAGAAGCAAAATAAACTGCCTTATTTCGTAAGTTCACCGTTTTTAAAGAAGAATTTATGAACAAGCCTATCGGCGAGAGAAGGAAACAATTTATTTATCAACACAGTCTCAATCCCATTAATCGTTAAGACAAGCGTCCGTTTTCTTCGCTCAACCGCTTTTAGAATATGGCGTGCACATTCTTCTGCACTCATCAACTTGTCTTCTTCCAACGGCGATTCTCCCTGTGGTTCCGCATTTTTATTAAGCGCTGCGCTTCGGATATTTGAAGCCGTGTATCCGGGGCATACCCACATTACATTCACACCCGTATCATATAATTCAGTGCGCAGGGCTTCAAGCCATCCGTTGAGTGCAAATTTGGAAGCTGAATAACCTGAACGACCGGGCAATCCGCGAAAGCCGGCAATAGAAGAAACGCCCACAATATCTCCTTTTTGCTGGGTAATAGAAGGCAGCGCATATTTGGTGCAATACACCGAACCCCAAAAGTTTACATCCATCAGCCGGTGCAATGTTTCCATATCTGTTTCTGCAAACATGGCGCGCATAGATATGCCTGCATTGTTTATGAGTATATCAACCTGCCCATATTCCCTGACTACTTCTTCAATAAAAGCTTTGCATTCTCCCTCCCGACTCACATCCGCAGTTTTGATGAACAAAGGCTTGCCGGCACATTGTGTTTGCAGGCTATAAAGTTTATCGTAGTTGCGGCTGCAGGTGGCTACCTTAGCGCCATGCTGCAGCAATGATTCCACTAAAGCTTTACCAATTCCCTCAGATCCACCCGTAACAACCACTACTTTATTTTCAAAATAATTCATATTACAAATTGGGCTTCAAAAATAAGCTTACAGACATCAATATAAAATAAAGAAAACATCATTACAGTTTACCAGAAATTAAATAAGTAAAATTTGGTTAAGCGGCAGATTCCTCTATTTTTGCACTCCCAAAAAACGGGTGAGATCTCGTAGCTCAGCTGGTAGAGCACATCACTTTTAATGATGGGGTCTTGGGTTCGAGTCCCAACGGGATCACATAACACTTATCCCTGTAGCTATGTTAGCTACAGGGATTTTTATTACTAATAACATTCTTTTTCCATTCGTGAACAAATGAAAAGTTTTCTTTCGTTACTTGCCTGCTGCCTGTTTGTTACAATGGCGAATGCCCAACTGATGCCATCTTTTGCTGACAGCATCAGGCAAGTTTATCAAATTCCAGAGTTGGCTTATGCAGTTATTGGTTCAGATTCTGTCTATGAAAAATCTGTAGAAGGCGTGAGGCGAATAAATACAGAATTATGGGCAAGCAACAGCGACCGTTTCCATATCGGTTCCAACACCAAAGCTATCACCTCGTGCATTGCCGCTACGCTTGTTCAGCAAGGTATCCTTCAGTGGAATACAACATTCGTTTCTCTTTTTCCTGAATTAAAGAGCAGATGTCGCAAAGAATATTTAAACATGACACTGGAAGAACTTTTGACTTTCCGCGGCAAATTGCCAGCTTATACTTACACATTTGCCAAGCCGGAAAGAAAAAATATTAAAGGCAATGAAGCCCAACAACGATATGCTTTGGCAAAGTACTTTCTTGCGCAAGTTCCCATGCAGGAGCAAAATGGATTAACACCTTCTAATGCCGATTATATTTTAGCCGGATTAATGCTTGAAAAATCATCCGGTAAATCTTACAAAGAATTAGTGATGGATTTTGGTAATAAACTGCATATTCATTTTGGCTTTGATTATCCTAACTTGCAAGATACTTCGCAAACCTGGGGACATGATATAGCCTTAAAGCCGATTGCACCTTCTTATAACTATAAATTAAACTGGCTATTAAGTGCTGGCAACATTAATGTAAGCCTTAGTGATTACATCTTGTTTATACAAATGCTTTTACAGAGTTTACAAGGAAAATCTCAAATATTCTCGAAAGAAACAACCGAAAAATTGTTGTTCGGAAAGCCCCATTTTGCGTTTGGATGGTTCAATGAAATGGATACAGCTACTGGTTATCATATCGCATTCAATGAAGGCAATGCAGGCGCTTTCATAACCAAAGTCAAAATTAGTAAAGAACAACACAAGGCCATTATCATCTTCACAAACGCAGCTACCTCTTCTACATTGGAAGGTATTAACGTTCTCGAAGATTATCTGGAGAAAAAGTATACAACAAGTGTAGTGGAACGCTCTACTCAACCTTAAAAAATAAGGTGCTTTTTATTGCGAATCTTTTCATTCGTTAGCTCGGCTACCAACTGCACACCATTCATTTTTTTTATCGAATGAATCAACTCGGTGCATTGGTTCACATCTGCTGATTCGTTGCGGATCAGCCATAGAAAATCGATGTGTTGAAATTCCGGCAAAAGATATTCGCCATCAAAATAATTCTGATAGATATAGTGCGAGATGAAACTGTTTCTTACTAAATGTTCATACACACGGAAGTAGTAATCTCTCTCTTTCCGTTTTAATTGCACTTCAATTTCCGGGTTCAGCCGGAAGCAATAACTCAGCGTTTTATTGATATGCCAGCAGAATTGATAGTTCTTAATAGTAGCCACAATGCCCAACAGACGCGTATCTTCAAAGAAGTCGTCAGTTAACGTAGATACATCGAGGCAGAACTTGGCCATTGGCTGAAAGTATAGTACTAAGTAGTCGGAATGATAAGTAGTCGGGAACAAAAATAAAAAAAGCATTACCAGTAAACGGTAATGCTTGATAAAAAAAAGCTTATAAAAAACTTAACGCACATTAAAGCGCGTTATTGTTTGCGGCTTATGAGAGTGCCCAAGCTTTGTCGCCTTTCTTATAAGGCACGTCGCCCTCATATTTGCCCGGCACCGGCAAATAACGCAAGGCTTTAGTGGCGCCCGGTTCGCTGGTGAAGTAGCCCCACACCGTAAGCTGTTTCATCAGGCCGAAATAATGATGCGGATCTTTCTCTTTTTTCTTACCATTATAATCTTTTGCTTCTGCATCCAAGGCTACCAGCAAATCGTGACGCTGGTTAGGTTGCAGTTCCATAAAACTTTTATCATACTTTTTCTTGCTGGCATCATTTAGTTTGTTAATGCCTTCGGTAAATGTTTTCTGGTCGTCTTCATTGTAACAATCTGTCACGATTGTTTTCATAAACTGACCGATCTGTGCTGCTTTTGCGCCGGGTGTGGAGGTTGCCGGTAAGATGGTTTCGCCCACTTCATCCAGTAAAGCGATATCATCTACCGCAAACAAGCCTTCTTTCTTGCCTGTGGTTTTACAGCCCGTTAAAAACGCTTCTGCGCCCACCAGCGTTCCACCCACCAGCAATGCAATGGATGCCAGTGCGTCTCTTCTATTCATCATATAATTACAGTTTTTAAATGAATCATTTTATAACAACAAATACAAAATACATTTTTATGGACCAGAAACTAGCCACTTCGATTGACAAAGCGTTAATTATCCTATCAAAACAAAACATCCATCAAACAAAGGACATCTACTAAATCAACAAGTAATAATCCTATCTATCCGTGCACGCAGTCCGTATTATCCCGTTCTATATCCATCAAAGATTTCCCTTCTTCATTTCATCAACCGCATAGTTACAGGCTCTTGCTGTTAATGCCATATACAAAATAGACGGACTTTGATTTCCTGTGCTCGTCATACATGCGCCATCCGTTACAAAAACATTGTTGCAATGATGCAACTGATTGTGCGCATTTAGCAAAGAAGTCTTCGGGTCTTTTCCCATGCGGCATCCGCCCATCTCATGGATGTCTCTGCCGGGCGGCCAGTGATTATCATGCTGCTCAATATTCTTCACGCCCGCACGGTCAATCATCTCTGCACTTTGTGTAAAAAAATCTTTCAAAAGAACTTCATCGTTATCATCATACTTTACGTTCGTCACCAGCAGCGGAATACCCCATTGATCTTTTTCCGTTGTGCTAAGCGATACGTGGTTGCTTTCTTTCGGTACCGTTTCGCCTTGGCTATACATATACATGCGCCAGCCCACCGGTTCTGTTATTGCTTCTTTGTAAGCTGCACCAATGTTGGGCTTTGCGATGTCTGTATCACCATCTGCTTTGCTGCGATAACAACTTAAAAACGTTGTATATCCGCCTACAAAATCTTTCTCCTGCGTTTTCAGATTTCTAAAGTTTACTAAAATACCATCCGTTGGATTTCTTCCATAAATGTAAGTATCTTCAAACCCATCAATCGTTCCGCTCAGACTGCCGCGATAATTGTGAAACGCCACATATTTTCCCAGCAAGCCACTGTCATTTCCCAAGCCATTCGGAAAGCGTTTCGACGTCGAGTTGAGCAACACTAAATTGCTGTTCATCGCAGCTGCATTCACAAAAATGATCCGTGCAAAATACTCTGTTGTTTCGTTTGTGTTCGTGTCAATGATTTTCACGCCGCTTGCCTTGCCTTTCGCTTCATCATAAATGATGGAATGCACTACTGAGTAAGGCCGCACCGTTAGATTACCTGTTCTTTCCGCCCAAGGCAACGTGCTGCTCACCGAGCTGAAATATCCACCAAACGGACATCCGCGCATACACATATTCCTTGCCATGCACTTTACTCTTCCTTGTTGCTTGTGTATCTCTTTCGGTTCTGTTATGTGCGCCCACCGCGCATGAACAAAGTCGCGCCCGAAATTCTTTTTAATACTGCTTTTTATCGCCAGTTCGGGTCTGTTTAAATCAAACGGTGGAAGAAACTCACCATCCGGCATGGCTTCCAGTCCATCTTTATTACCACAGATACCAATGAACGTTTCTACATGAGAATACCAAGGTGCAATCTCGGCATAATCTATCGGCCATTCAATACCATAACCAAAACGCGCTGGGTTCTTAAATTCGTAGTCGCTCCACCGCTGTGTGGCTCTTCCCCATGTCAGTGATTTGCCGCCTACCTGATAACCGCGTATCCAATCGAACGGCTGTTCCTGTTGATAAGGATGGTCTTTGTCTTTGATAAAGAAATGAGCCGTATCCTCACCATAGCCTGCCGCCGTTGTAATCAGCGGATTTTCATCCGTCACCTTTTTGGGTGTTTGCCCGCGGTGCGGGAACTCCCAGGGCGCCATCGTTGCGGTGGGATAATTCACGTTATGCTTTACATCCCGTCCGCGCTCCAATACCAGTGTTTTCAAACCCTTTTCGCAAAGCTCTTTCGCCGCCCAGCCGCCGCTTATGCCGGAGCCGATTACAATCGCATCATACGTATGCGTTGCTTCGCCTCCTGCATTGATGTTTACTTGTAGCGAATCGCCCACTTTACTATTGTTAATTGAGTATTGTCAATGGGTAATTGATTTCAAAATGTATAACTGTGTTCTTCAATCAACCACCAACAATAAAAGTTGAAAATAATTACACGTTCATTTTCTTCAGTTCACTCACTGCATGGTCTACTGCACGTGCCGTGAAGGCCATATAGCTCAGCGACGGATTCACACAGTTAGCGCTTACCATAAAGGCACCATCTGTTACATACACATTTGGCGCATCCCACACCTGGTTGAATTTATTCAGCACCGAAGTTTTCGGATCTGCACCCATACGTGCCGTTCCCATTTCGTGGATACCTCTGCCTAATACCGCATCATGGTCATAGCCATGCACGTCCTTCACGCCCATCGCTGTCAGCATTTCAATAGCATCCTGCTGAATATCTTTGCGCATCTTCTTTTCGTTGTCCTTTATCTCAATGTCCATCGAAAGAACATTCAGACCCCACTTATCTTTCTTGTTTTTATCAAGCGTTACTTTGTTGTCGTGGTAAGGCAATGTTTCGCCGAAGCCACCTAAGCCCATTGTCCATACGCCAGGTTCTGACAGCGCGTCTTTGTAAGCACCACCGATCTGCATTTCCGGTATCTCGCGGCTCCAGCCTTGCCGACTCGCGCCGCCCTGGTAGCCAAAGCCGCGGGTATAATCGCGCTTATCGCCCAGTACATTTCTGTATTGCGGGATGTAAACACCATTTGCACGGCGACCATAATAATACTTGTCTTCAAAACCTTCTACCGTGCCGCCTGCGCCTACGTTCAGGTGATGGTCCATTACGTTATGACCCAACTCGCCGCTGCTGCTACCCAAGCCATCCGGCCAAACATCAGTAGCAGAATTCATCAATACCCAGGCACTGTTTAATGACGATGCATTTAAGAAAACAATCTTTGCGTTATAGGTGTAAGTTTTGTTGTCCTGCGCATCCAATATCTCTACACCGGTAGCCCGCTTCTTATCTTTATCGTATAATATTTTGGTAACGATACTCCACGGCCGCAATGTGAGATTACCTGTAGCTTTTGCTGCCGGATAAGTAGAAGACTGTGTACTGAAATAAGCACCAAACGGACATCCCAGCCAGCACTTGTTTCTGTACTGACAATTGGTTCTGCCCGGCAAAGGCTGAGTGATATTTGCCGTGCGGCCAATAAACATATGCCGTTGACCCTTATAATATTCTTTTAAACGCGGCTGTAAAGATTTTTCCACCACGTTCAGATCCATTGGTGGCATAAATTTTCCATCAGGCAACACCGGCACATTCTCTATTGAGCCGCTCACGCCAATGAATTTTTCTACATAATCATACCACGGTTCAATCTCTTTATAGCGCACCGGCCAGTCAATTGCCCAGCCTTCTTTCGCATTTGCTTCAAAGGAATGATCGCTCCAGCGATAGCTTTGCCTGCCCCACATTAAAGAGCGCCCGCCTACGTGGTAGCCGCGAAACCAGTCGAAGCGCTTCACTTCGGTGTAAGGACTTTCGCGCTCATCCACCCAATAATCCAGGTTGGTTTCATTCAAAGGATAATCGCGGTTTAGCACAGGATAATCTTTAATCATCTGCTGTGTTTTACTGCCACGGTGCGGAAACTCCCACGGCGCTTTGCTTGCATTCACATAGTCCTTCACATGCTCGATGTTTCTGCCGCGGTCGAACATAATGGTTTTTAAACCTTTTTCCGTCAGTTCCTTCGCCGCCCAGCCACCGCTGATGCCCGAACCGATGACGATTGCATCATAATTATTGTCAGCCATATTTCTACTTTATAGTTGTTGAATTTTAAGAAGCTGTCAGCATTCAGCGATCAGCTATGAGATTATTATAGAGAACTACTTGCCTTTTTTGTAAATACTATTCATCTGTTACTACATAGCCCATTGCTCAAAAGTGATAACTAATAACTACACATCACATATCATCACGCACTCCTTTAGCGCGGCTAATTTGTCTTTCTTGGTAGGAATGAATTCCTGCGCCACATAGCCTTTGAAACCCGTTGCCACAATAGCTTTCATGATGGCAGGATAAAACAATTCCTGCGAATCGTCTATCTCATTTCTGCCCGGCACGCCGCCAGTGTGATAATGTGCATAGAAGGTATGATTCTGGCGAATAGTAGCAATCACATCGCCTTCATCTATCTGCATGTGGTAAATATCATACAGCAGTTTAAAATGTTCCGAACCGAGGCGCTTGCAAAGTTCTACGCCCCACTTGCTGTTGTCGCACATATAATCTTTATGGTTCACCTTGCTGTTCAGCAACTCCATCACCAGCACCACATTTTTCTTTTCGGCTAAAGCCATCAAAGGCTGCAAACCTTCCACGCAGTTCTTCAGTCCTGTTTCATCATCCATGCCGCGGCGGCTGCCGCTGAAGCAAATCAGATTCGTGTAGCCGGCATCTGCCACTGCATTAATGCCATCGGTATAATTCTTTAATAAGGTGCTGTGATATTGCTTATCGTTGAAGCCTTCTGTCAGGCTGATTTCAGAGCCGTTGCACATGGGCGAATGCAAACTATATTTCTTGAGTGTCGGCCACTCTTTCGGACCGACTAAATCAATCCCTTTCAACCCGATGGCTTTTGCGCCTGCGCACAAATCCTCTAATGCAATGTCGCTGTAACACCAGCGGCAAGCCGAATGATTGATGTTGCCTTTTAGCGTCACCTTTTTTTGTTTTTTATTATTGGTAAAAGAGGATAACAAGGTATCTCCGGCAGCCAGTGCGGCTGAACCTGCAAGCATGTTTTTAATCGCTGATCTTCTGTTGGACGACATAAGCCAAGTGCAAATCGTAGATGGATAAACTAAGACGCGATAAATGTATAACATAATTTTCATTGCAGCTTGTTGTGTATTGCGGAAATTTTTTTACGGGATGAGAAAATATAATTGTATTGCTTTCTCGGTGAATTATAGTGAAAGAATCAAACTGCACTGTCATTCCGCAATTATTACCAACAATAGATTGGAGTTAGGTCAACCTTGCAGGTAGTTTTGTGCGGAATCTGCTCTCAACAATCCAATCCTGTTATTTTGTTGTGAGTAACTCTTATCGTTTTAACAGCACCAAAGTATCGGGATCAGATTCCACATGGCGCTGAAGACGCCACAGGCTAACACCCTCGCATGAATGATTACGGTTCTGTCCACTACAGGCACAATTGCGGAATGACGTGTCGCCTTGATTCTTCTCTTGGTAACTCTTTGCCCTGCAGACACTCTTGGCTTGCATCATTCATCCTACATTTGCCCCTGCTTGCAAAAACATTCTTTGCAATACACTCAGTATTCATAACACAAAAACACAAAACCTTCTCTATGAAACGGAAACTCAGAATGGGCATGATCGGTGGCGGCAAAGGCGCTTTTATCGGCGCTGTGCATCGCATTGCTCTCAACATGGATGGCTTGATAGAACTCGCTGCCGGCGCGCTCAGCGAGGTAGAAGACGTTGCCGAAGAATCTGGTAAAATGCTCTTCCTGCCCGATGACCGGATTTATACTTCCTACGAAGACATGATAAGGAAAGAAGCCGCACTGCCTGAAGACAAAAGGCTTGATTTCTTTTCTATAGTTACGCCCAACTTCGTGCATTTTGCGCCTGCTAAAATGGCGCTGGAGCACGGCTTCAACGTGGTAGTAGAAAAGCCCATCACCTTCACGCTCGATGAAGCGAAACAATTAAAGCAGATTGCGGAAACATCTGGCAAACTGCTTTGCCTTACGCATACTTACAGTGGTTACCCCATGGTGAAGCAGGCACGGCAAATGGTTCGTGAAGGCGCGCTGGGCAATATAAGAAAAGTAGTGGTACAATATCCGCAGGGATGGCTGAGCAAGCTCACGGAGCGCGAAGGCAATGCGCAGGCATCGTGGCGTACCGATCCGAGCAAAAGTGGTAAAGCCGGAGCGATGGGCGATATCGGCACACATGCGGCTCATCTTGCCGAATACATAACAGGTTTAAAAATAACAAAGCTCTGCGCCGATTTAAATATTATGGTAGAAGGCAGACGGCTGGATGATGATGGCAATGTATTGCTTCGCTTTGAAAACGGCGCAGCCGGTGTATTGGCCGCTTCGCAGATTTCGGCGGGTGAAGAGAATGCACTAAACATAAGTGTATATGGCGAAAAGGGCGGCTTGCAATGGCAGCAGATGGAGCCCAATTCGCTCGTGCTGAAATGGCTTGACAAACCGATGGAAGTCTACCGGGCAGGCACACCTTTCGTTGGTAATTATGCAAAGTTCAATACCCGCACACCCGGCGGTCATCCCGAAGGATATTTAGAAGCCTTCGGCAATATCTACCGCAACTTTGCCATTACTTTATCTGCCAAATTAGAAGGCACCACGCCACCCGAAGAAGCGCTTGATTTTCCGGGTGTGGAAGATGGCATCCGCGGCATGGCATTCATAGATAATGTAGTAGCTTCTTCTCAAAGCAACGAGAAGTGGACCGAACATAAGGTGTAACATAAGGTGTGGAAGTAAACAATCAGCTTTTTGCACACAAAACCAAAAGAGTCCTTGCACCGTGCAAGGACTCTTTTGGTTTTATTATCTAAAAAACTTACACCGCTTCATCTGCTTCTTCGTCTATAATCTGCTGTTCGCCTTTTAGCTGGCTGCTTTTTTGTTCCTTTTTGCCTAGCCCGGTAAACGTTATCTGATACAAACAGGCATTCATTCGCTTAGATTCTTCATTTAAAAAACGGCGGGACTAAACCGATTTAAAATAAAAGCGCTGCTGGTACTGTGACACTTATTGTTTTTTATATCTGATTAAGTAAATTTTCTGATAAGGCTCTAACTATTTACAATATAAGTTTGAAACTGCAGCACCTTGCTATATTTTGTTACAATCTGGCGCGGAGAAACCGGAGTGGTGCATGTGCGTGATGTATAATAAAAGTAGTTAATTAGGGTAGACACATTCGCGTACACTGGGTTTGATTTTTAGTTTCTATTCAAAACTCACCTTCTATTAAAAGCCTCTATCGACTTACCATATAGAAAAAGATCAATTATTCTTTCATGTTATTTAATTCCGCGGATTGTTGTTCAAAGTAAAAAACGACGGGCTTTTCCACTTCCACTACAAAGCCATAGCGTTTGGCAATCTTATATTGGGTAGAATCGCGATTCAGCGATTTGATGAAACCACCCACCAGTTTTCTAAACTCTTCCAGGCTCATGCTATGCTTATTGATGTTGCAACTTGCGCACGCCGGCATACAGTTCTCTACACAATCGCGTTTCGGGTGACGGCAACCGTCCTTACGCAGATGTCTTCGTATCGGTTTCAAATGGTCAACATGCCAGCCGGGTTGCAACTCGCAGCCACAATAGGCACACCGTCCATTATACTTATCAAAAATGAGCTGCCTTTGCTTTTTCGTCATTTCTAAAAAGAAGACAAATATCAGCACACAACAAAAAGAAGTCAAGCAATTAGCCTCTGTTTTTATTGGCTGAATGCTCTCATCTCTTTTATTTAAACTCAGATAACTTAAGAAATGGTTTCGATTCGAAAACCACAGCGAAATAAACCTGCGAAGCAAAGCCAGCTTTATAAACTTTTTTAGTAATCATAAAGTCTTTGTTAGCCAAAAAATATTTCGGCATTTGCAACTTCACATTCGGGATGTAGTCATACACATCAACGCCGGGGAGAGCTTTTATTTTGCTGCCAGTTTTCTGCCCCGTAAAAACACAATATTATTGCAGACAGAACGGTTAGAATAACAACATAACGATGAAGAAAAAACTTATCATTACAACTATTGCTTCGCTTTTAATTCTTTTTGTTTTTGCGCAGCAAACCAACAAAACAACCATAGCGCCATTTAAAATAACACTCCTCAACGGTAAGAGCTATACTTACAAGGAAATAAAGAAAAATACGCCCACTGCGCTAATCTATTTTTCACCCACCTGCGATCATTGTAAAGCCTTTACAAAAGAGTTGCTAAAGCACGACAAAGACTTGCGCAGCAAACAAATTATTATGGTGGGGTATGAGCCGGTTACGGAGATGAAAGCTTTTGATTCAATATTTCACATCTCTTCGAAATCATACATTAAAATGGGTACGGAAGGCTACACTTTCATTGTACAGAAATATTACGGCGTGCAGCGTTTTCCTTTTGTTGCCATGTACAATAAAAGCGGAAAGCTCATAAAGACAATTCCTTTTGTAACAGAGCCGGAAGGTGCAGCGCAGGAGATTGCAACGCTTCAGTAAAACAACCTGTCAAGCCAAACTTTCCGACTATCAAAAGAAACAATTATGAAAGAGTTTCGCTTTGTTCTTGCCTTGTTGCTGGTAACGTTGAACGCACGTTCGCAAACTTCTACATATGCAGAACCCTATCGTCCGCAAATTCATTTTACACCGGCTGCACATTGGATGAACGACCCGAATGGCATGGTTTACAGCAATGGCGTGTATCACCTGTTTTATCAATACTATCCCGGCAGTTCGGTGTGGGGACCCATGCACTGGGGACACGCCACCAGCACCGACCTCATTCATTGGAAGCATCAGCCCGTTGCCCTGTTTCCCGATAGTCTCGGCTATATCTTTTCAGGCAGCGCAGTAGTAGATAAAAACAACACTTCGGGCTTTGGCAAAAACGGCAAAGCGCCGCTGGTTGCCATTTATACCAGTCATGATGCTGAAGCGGAAAAGAAGAGCAAAGAAGATTTTGAACGGCAGGCGATTGCTTATAGCTTGGACGATGGCAAAACATGGACAAAATATAAAGGAAACCCTGTTATACCCAACGCAGGCATCCGCGACTTCCGTGACCCGAAAGTGAGTTGGTATAAGAAAGATAAAAAGTGGATAATGATATTAGCCGAGAAAGATCATGTAACTTTTTATTCTTCGCCGAACTTAAAAGAATGGCAGAGAGAAGGCAGTTTTGGATCTGACATCGGTGCTCATGGCGGTGTATGGGAATGTCCAGATTTTTTTCCGCTGCCGCTGAATGGGAAAGAAGTGTGGGTCGTAACGGTCAGCATCAATCCCGGCGCGCCCAATGGCGGCTCGGGCACGCAATATTTTACGGGACGTTTCAATGGTAAAACGTTTATGCCCGATGATACAACCACCAAATGGATGGACTATGGCACCGATAATTATGCAGGCGTAACCTGGAGCAACACCGGCAGCCGCCGTATTTCGCTGGGCTGGATGAGCAACTGGAACTATGCCACCACAGTGCCTACCGAAACATGGCGCAGCGCCAACACACTGCCACGAGAGCTGGTTTTGCAGGAAGTGAAGGGCACCGTTTATCTTGCTTCTGTACCTGTAAAAGAACTAAACAAAATCGCCACACCTTTCAAAACATTAACTAATATAAAGGCCAGCAATTACACAGTGCCCGGAACACAATCTTTACACTCACCGTACCGGATTACGCTCACTGCAAACGCATTATCGGATTTATTTTTTACCTTCTCAAATGCAGCGGGAGAGCAGCTTGTGGCGGGGTATGATAAAAAGAAGAATGAGTATTTCATTGACCGGACTCACGCTGGCGAATCAAGTTTCAACAAAGAATTTGCATCCAGGCATACCGCTCCACGATTATCTCTAAGCAGGAATATAAAGCTGACTTTGATCATGGACAATGCTTCGCTGGAATTGTTTGCCGATAATGGGTTGAGTGTAATGACCGATATCTTTTTCCCCAAAAGCTTATTGAATCAAATTTCTATTCAAGCAGATGAATCGCTTACTCTAAAGACGCTTGCAATTGATAAGCTGAGTAGAATTTGGAAATAACCTACTGATTTAATAACCACCGGAGAGGCTTACGCTATTACTTATAATGAGCAGCAAAGAAGACCTGCAATTAAGTCTCTTTTTACCTGTATCTAATGCAGCGAATTAAACGGATGATGCATTCTGTCGTTTCACAACAACAACGCGGTGTTTCTCTTCTTTGATAACCCCGAATTTTTATTTGTTCTTTTCCTTTCTTATTTTCATAGCAGAATTAACCACAACAGTAGTTGTAAACCGATTGTTGATGACCAAAGCTCTCTTACTGCTTTCTGCTGTTTTTTTCTTTTCTGTCGGGGCTTTGCCACAGCGTGCGAACGATAGCCGCTTTCATACCATTGCGCAGCAAAGAGAAGATACTATTTTTGCGGCATCGCTGTTGCAAACCGCCAGCCGCTACAACAACACGCAGCCCGATTCATCATTGTATTATGCCAATCTTTACCTGAACCTTTCTTCTGCGGCGCAAACACCTTCGCTCACTACGCAAGCCTGGTTGGTAAAAGGATATACCTTTTACATCAAAGGCGATTATCCGGCTGCTTTATCGGCTTATCAAACGATGTATACAAACGCGGCTAAAGCCAGTGATTCAAAGAACATGAGTGTAGCCGTAAATAACCAGGGTAATGTTTATATCGAACTGAACCAATTGAACAAGGCAACCGATAAGTATAAAGAATCGTTGGCAATTGCAACGGCCTCCGGCAACAATTATGGTATTGCAAGAAGCTACAACAACATTGGCTACGTATATAAGGAAACCGGCGTATATGATAAAGCCATTGAGAACTTCTTATATGCGCTCACTTATTATGAAAAGCTGTCGCTGCTCAGCGAAGCTTCCATTTGCTACAACAACATCGCTATCGTGTATGTAAGGCAAAAGAACTTCGAAAAGGCGCTTGAATATAACCGGCTCGCGCTCTCCATTCAGCAAAAGAATAACCTTCTTTTGGGTTGGGGCATAAGCCTGCAAAGCATAGCCAATATTTATGGCGAAACGGGCGATTACGCAAATGCAATCGCTCACTACAAGCAAGCCTCCGTAATATACGACCGCATGAACGACACCCGCCAGAAGGCGATTCTGTATTCGAATATGGGAGAATTGTACCACCTTCAGAAACGGTATGACTCTTCCATCTTGTACTATGCCAAAGCCATTGCTGTAAACAAAGAGATTGGCAACCGGAGAAACCTGACTATTGCCTACATCGGCAACGCTTCTTCCTTGATCAGCCAGAACCGGATGGAAGAAGCAAAAGGAATGCTTGACAGTGCCGAAGTGCTGTCGGGCGACAACAGCCGCCGCGAAGACCTCAAAAGTTTTCTGCAGGTGAAATCGGATTATTATATGGCTGCCGGCAACCCGGCAACGGCTCTGTTATGGTATAAGAAGTACACAGCGCAGAAAGATTCGTTGCTGAACGAGCAAAATGTAAAAACAGTTGCCGACCTGAACATCAGATATGAAACAGAGAAGAAGAAATTAGAAATAGAACTACTGAATAAAAACAATTCGATACAGGATCTGCAGATTAAAAGCCAGCGCCTCGCACTCACAAAGCGCGCTTATGAACTGGCGCAGCAACAGCTTGCGCTGAGCAATGCTAATTTGCTTATCGCCAATAACCATTTGCGGATACAAAACCAGCAAGGTGTTATTCTGAAGAACCGGCTCGATTCTGCGGAAGCGGCACGTCGTTTCAACAACCTGAAGCAGCTCAGCAGCATCCAGCAACTGGAACTGCAGAACCAGAAGCTGCTGAACGAAAGAAAGACAACAATCATTACGTTGCTCATTGTGTTTACATTGCTCGCGGGGCTTTTGGGTTACTCTTATTACAAACGATACCAGCTAAAACAGGAAGCCCGTCGCCAGGCGGATGTATTGCATCAGCAGGAATTGGCCTCGAAAGCCATACTGGATGCAGAAGAGCAGGAGCGGCAGCGCATTGCCCGCGACCTGCACGATGGCGTTGGACAAATGATGAGTGCTGCGCGTATGAACCTGTCGGCGGTGGAAGAGGATTCATTGCTGCTGCCGCCACATGGGCAGAATGGCTTGCAAACGGTGTTGTCGCTGATAGATGCCAGCCTGAAAGAAGTGCGCGCGGTATCGCACAGCATGATGCCAAATGCATTGCTGAAAAGGGGATTGGCAGGAGCGGTAAGGGAATTCATTGAGCAGGTTGACAAAAGGAAATTAGCCATCCGGCTTCACACCGAAGGGTTGAATGAAAGGATAGATCAAACAGTGGAAAGTATGTTGTACCGCATTGTTCAGGAGTGCATCAATAACGTCATTAAACATGCAAAAGCCACGCAGTTAGACATCTCTCTTACCAGAAACGGAAGCGGTATTGAAGGGATGATTGAAGACAACGGGCAAGGTTTCTTGCTGGCTGATATAGATAAGAAGGACGGCATTGGTTTTAAAAATATCCGTAGCCGCATCGAGTTTTTGAAAGGCAATATAGAATGGAGTTCCGCCCCGCAACAAGGCACATTGATAGCGTTCCGGGTTCCGGCAGCAATGATTGCAGAAAGATAAAAAGACACCATGATTTCTTCACCTGTCCGCATAGCGATTGTAGACGACCATCAGATTGTGATAGATGGCATCCATGCACTGCTTAGCAGCACCGAAGACTTTTCGATTGTATTGGCTTGCACCTCGCCGGTTGATTTGCTAAACCAGCTGTCGCATACAGAAGTGGATGTTCTGATTACAGATGTCTCAATGCCGGAAATGAGCGGGCTTGCGCTGGCGAAAAAGGTAAGGGAGTCGTATTCATCTGTGTGTATACTGGCACTTAGCATGAGCGGTGAAGGAACGATGATTAATGCAATGATAGATGAGGCTAATATTGCAGGCTACCTGTTGAAAAACATCAACCGGCATGGATTAATTACAGCCATCCGGAAAGTGGCGGATGGCGGCATTTACTTCTCCGACGAAGTGGTATCTGAAATTGGAGCCGAAGACAAATCAAAACCCAAAGAAACCATTCCGCTTACGCTACGCGAAATCGAAATCATCCGCCTCATGGAAAAAGAATATTCCAATAAAGAAATTGCCGCAGCGCTCTTTATCAGCGAGCGCACGGTGGAAACGCACCGGAAGAACATCTTCCGCAAAACCGGTAAAAATTCCGTACTCGGTTTGATAAAGTACGCTTACGACCACAAGATTCTTTGAAAGGATTAAAAGAGAGTATTCACGATGTGCAGTGTGATGGAAATGAGGCACAGCATTTCGGGTAAAGCGGTAGATAACAGGTAAGCTCGCACTTGTCATTCGTAAGTTTTTCCCTCATAAAAACAATAAGCCGGTTTGGATAAACCGGCTTGGAGGAGTAAAGGATGAGTTTATTTAGAGAGATCAAAACGGGATAACAGGATTTTGTCACCGCGTACTGTTTCGCTCAGGTAAATCACATAGTTATTCAACTGTAGTACGTTTTTATCAGGAAAGAGGTAAAACTTCCGCTTCTCATCATCGCCCAAAGTTTTAAATTCCGATGCATTGCCATCTGCAGCGTTGATAATGCCGTATTGGATAGAATACAGCGGAGAATACGAGGTAGTAGTGGTTGTGGTGGTAACGCCCGAAAAATAATTGTAGTCCGAATCAATGTCTGTATCGGTATCTATGGCTTTGCACATCTTAATCATCCAGTACAATTTTTTGTTGTCGGGCGATTCGTATAAACGGCTATAAGCCGGGTACATATCGGGTGTCAGCCCTTTCGTAAACATACCCATGTATTTCTTCTGGTCGAGTTCTACACCATAATTGCGCAGGTATGTTCCATCCTGTGCAAACTGCAGCATGAAGAGGCCTTTATAAAGCCGTGTGCCTTTATTCTTACCCATGTTGTCCAGCTTGTAATCCTGACCTGCCACAAACACATTGTTCGATGCTGTAAGCGAGATACCCGTGGTGATAAACCGCTTGCCGTCAAATTCCATTTTCTTCTTTTGCCCTTCGGGTTTAATGTTGCGGTCGTTCAGTTCATCAATAGTGGGCTGGCTAATGAACTGAAGTTTGCCGTCGCCTAATTTTCCTACCTGGAAATGGCTGTATTTCAGCTCATCCAATCTTGCATCTATAGAGCTTTGCGTGGCCTGTGCAAACTCGCCGCCGGTAAGCGCTTTAAGGCCACCCAGCAAACCGCCACTCTTCGATTCGCCTTCTTCGTCCGAAGTGTTGGCAAGGATGGGACCTTTAAAAATTTCGTTGTTGAATTTGTCTTTGCCAATGCCAGGACCATATAGATACACCTGTCCATTCCTTTCGAAAGCGCCCAGCACACGCCAGCCGGTTACCGGCACTTTGAAGTCAGACTTTTCAATTAACTGTCCTTGCGGAGAGTAACGGCAATAAGTATAAAGACTCGCATCGCCTTCTACTTTTTTCATGCCTGCTCCGCCCTGCGGTGCAAAGATGAGCGCCCAGTCGCGTGGCTTATCATCGTTCGTAGCAGGGTCATCATCTTCTATCGGCTGCGACACAATAGGTGTTTTGGCAAAAGGAAAACTGATTTCATCTTTCCTGGTGAGGTTCACATCTTTATCAGCGAGCAGGATGTGATATTTGAGGTAAGAACCTGCGTTGTCGTTGCCATCCCTTACGCCGGCACACACAAGCATATAACCTTCGGGGTCGTTTTCGTAATAGCCGCCGCGGAACATATAACGCGCACCGGTAGCTTCATCCTTCGGTTTGATTTTATCGCCTAATACCACTTTCTTGGCATAGCCGCCGCGCAGCCACGACCATTTAAAGCGAATGGTCTTTTCGCGGAAAATCATTTCCTGCTTCAGGTTGGCGCGCACAAACACGCTTTGCGATTCATACGTATCTCCTTTAAACTTGAACCATTTGTATTTCCTCCTCACTTTCTCCACATCCTCTTCCTCCTTCACTGTATTCAACAATTTCAAATCTTTGTCGTATGTATATGTTTCGGTGATGATTTTTGAATTGTTTGATTTAAGAACATAGATGAGATCGAATGTGTTGTTGTCGGGATGTGTTTCAATGTTGCCAAGATACCCTTTGCGGGCTTTGCGCGAGATATCGTAATCTTTTTCCAGTACATCCATTTGTGCGTAGAGCCCGCTGACGAAGGAGAGAAGACAGAGAGTTAGTAAAATGCAATTTTTCATTTCGGATTTTTTACAAAAGTGAGAAGGGGAGAGACACCGGAAAATACCGTCCATTGGGTATTTAATTATGTTGCCGGCTGCCGGAGTAGATTTTTTTGGAAGAACAAATAATTTATTTTGATTTCAGCCCTGAAGCATTTTGTTTCCTTTCTAATGGTCGGGGTAAGCAGAAATGGATTTACTTTACGGTGCCAATTCTACCGGGCGATGAGAATCTTTTTTATACTGCTGTTTATCTCTTTATTATCTGCCTTTTGTGCGGAGGCGCAAAACACATCCTGGTTTTATGGAAGCTGGGCAGGAGAAACCTACTTTCCAAATGGACCCATAACTAAGCGCATCATTGTGCGGTTGCAGGTAACCAAAGTATCCGGCAATAATTTTACTGCAACGATGGACAATCTTTTTCCCAGCGATACTATTGTTCGTTTGCAACGCGACATCACCGGCACGTTGGCCGGTAAAAATTTCACTGTTACTTCCAGTGAAGAGACTTACATCCGCGATCTGCGAACACAGAACTTCTGGTACAATTGCACTGCCTGTCCTGCGAATTCATCGTTTGCTATTACAGGAGATAAGGTTGAAATCCGTTTGTCGACTTATAACTGCGGAGACGTATGCAATGGAGAAACTGTGTTCAGGCGGGATACCAGCGATCTCAGCGCAGATCAGAAAATTCAATTAGCCCGGTGGCTAAATCCTTCATCCGCACCACCGATAGCTAAGAATAAAAAGAAAAAAACGGACAGCACAATTGCATCAGTGCAACCACAGGCTATTGCACAAAAAAAAGATTCTATTGCATCGCCCACCAAGCCTGCCCGGCAAGTGTCTGCGCCAACTGTACAGCCTATAAAAAAGGATACCGTTCGGGTTGTTTCGGCTATCAATAAGTTATCTCCAAAAGATACAATGAAGCCGGTTATTACAGTAAAGAAAGATACAACAGAAGGCGCATTGCAAACACGCAACACTAATCTCGTTCAAACCTACCACGTTACCTCTCCGCACATAACCATCCAGTTGTATGACAATGCAGAGATAGACGGCGATGTAGTATCTGTTTTTCACAACGGAAAGCTGATTGTGACGCATCAGTCACTTACACACAAAGCTATTTCTTTTACAATAGACGCTACTCCTGCCGAGCCACATCATGAGTTTGTATTGGTGGCAGAAAACTTAGGACTGATACCACCTAATACGGCGTTGATGCGCATTACTGCCGGTCAGCAAAAGTTCGAAGTAGAAATTTCATCTGATTTTGATAACAACGCTAAGATTGCAATTGATTATACAGGAGAATAAATGATGATGATTTTTTAGTAGTCTGACATCATATAAAATCAAAAGAATAATCATTGAAAACGCAAAGACATAAAGGAATAAAAGAGAACTAACTTTGGCGTATTCGTGGCATAAAAATCAAACCATCTCGAGAATATAAAATCCATAAGGCTTCATCACCAGGTATTCTTCGTCTCTTCCCACAATATAAGTCTCTCCGCTCCAGTGGTCGAGCAAATGTGCAGGCACTAACCCATGCTCCTTAAACGCATACCAGGTAACATAAGCGTCTGCGTTACTGAAGTTGAAGAGGCAGTAAACGCGCTTATCATCCCAGGCGCGCAGGTAGCCACTTACATGAATATTATGCGGCGTAAGCCAGGTAAGATTTTTTTTATCGGCAATCACATCTAGCTTTCTGCGGATAGCTAACAATTTTTGGGTCGCCGCAAAAACCGTATTCTCAACCGTTCCTTCGTCTTCCGTTTTCTTATTCTTGTTCCAGTCCGTTACGGGGCGATGCATCCAGCGGTTGTCATAGCTTTTGTCTGCATCGTTAAGATAGCTGTAATCGTTGGTATAAGCCGCTTCGTCGCCAGAAAACAACATGGGCAAACCACCAATAAAAAAACTATGCGCCTGCATCAAAATAATCTTGTTGACAGATTCCTCTATTGCTTCATCATTCTTATCATTCAACGCTTTTTCCAGTCCGCAAAGCGATGCCAGAGAACCACTGATGCGTGCGTCACCCGTCTTGTCATTTACCGAAAACAAGGCGCCTATTGCAGGCGAAAAAGGAGACTGACCGGAGTAATAATTCTTTAAGTAACGACGATGCTGATAAGGCTCAAAACCTGCCTCTGCAATCATATAATCATCAAAGCCCAAACCGATATCATCATGGCATCGCGTGTAAGTGATCCACGACGTTCCGTAAGGCTTTTGCAACACCTCGTGCTGCGCTGCCAACATCACGCGCGTATCGCCTGTTGCCAGGGCATCCCACTGCAAAGCCATGTCGGTTGCATTATAGGCAAAATCGCACTCGCGTGCCACGTAATCTCCCGTTCCAAAATATCGCATAATCTGGTGCGGCGCAACAATCGCTTCTCCCAATATCGCCATGCCCGGTGTTGCAATCATCACGCATTGTTTGATGAGTTGCAGCAACGTGTGTGCCTGCGGCAGATTTTGACAAGTGGTTCCCATTTCTTTCCAGATAAACGCCGGCGCATCTATGCGAAGAATGTCAACGCCAAGGTTGGCGTACCAGAAAATGGTATCCATCATCGTAGCAAATACAATGGGATTGCGATAGTTTAAATCCCATTGATAATGATGGAAGACCGTCATCACCCATTTATTCAGTTCTTCCACATAACTAAAGCTTCCCGGCGAGCTTTCGGGGAAAATTTCAGGCATGGTTTGCTCATACAAATCCGGCTCGTGGCGGTCGGGAAAGAAGTAATAAAAATCCTGGTAGAAAGCATCGCCGCTGCGTGCTTTTTTCGCCCATTCGTGCTGCCGGGATGTATGATTCAGCACGATGTCGAGCATCAGGTACATACCTTCTTTTCGCATTGTCTCCTGAACATTTTGCAAATCTTTCAGCGTACCAAAACGCGCATCTACTTTTCGGAAATTTGATATCGCATATCCGCCATCGCTTTCGCTGGCAGGGCTTTCAAAAAAGGGCATCAGGTGCAGTGTGTTGATGCCTAATTTTTGCAGGTAGGAGAACTTGCCGGGAAGGTTTTGCAGCGATCCGCAAAAGCGGTCAACATACAGGCTCATGCCTGCTAACTGGTTGCTAAGAAACCAGTCTTTCGGCTTTGCTATATCTCTTTCTTTTAAAGCTGCAAAGCGAGATAAATAAGTATTGATAATTGTATCTATCAGTTGCCGGAAAGTGGCATCGCCCTGCGGATGATAGGAGTATATTGTATTATAAAGATGAATGACATCATTCATCCCTAATAAGAAGCGGCGATAAAATTCGTCGTGCTTGCCATTCGGTAAAATTTTCTTTGCCGCAAGCTGAAATACAACACTGGTGTAGGCTTCATTGATGTTCATGTGCTGGATTGATTTATGAAAACAGAGCGAAGTTCTAATTCGTAAAAATGTGGCAACGAAATAATTTCTTAAGATGGATGGGAACTTAAGTCAAACTAATGTATTATAGAAGCTTCTTCCGCAATTATTGAGCACTCTGCCTATATACCTTGCTCTTGTGCCAGCGGCGAGATGGCTTTATTCGCTTCTTCTTCCGTGGGGCGGCGATACGAAATGAAGGTTGTGCAAATACCTGCTATCAGCAATAGCACACCGGCAAACGTAATCGCCATCTGCGGATTGCCACCCAAGAAATGTCTATATACAAAACCAAACGTAAGTGTTTGCAGAATCATCGGGATCACAATCATCATGTTGATAATGCCCATATAAACGCCATAGCGGCTTTTGGGAATGCTGCCAATCACCATGATGTATGGCACGCCCATCATGCTGGCCCAAGCTACACCAAAGCCAACCATCGGTGCAAATAAAAGGTATCTGTTTTCGATGTGTGGCAGGATGAACAGAGAGATTGCAGCGGCAAACAAGCAAATGGTATGTACAAGTTTTGCGCTGTATTTTTTTGCCAGCCACACCAGCCCAAAAGCAGAAAGAAAAGTAATGATGTTATAAAAGCCATTCACCAGGCCTGTCCATTGCGCCGCTTCTTCATACAACAGTTTGTTTTGTTCAGCCGAGGTATGGTATACCGAAGCAGCAATGCTGTGCGAGATAAACTGCCAGTAAACAAACATTGCATACCACTGAAAGAGATACACCAAACCCAGTTGCTTCAGTACTTTCGGCATATCCTTGATGGCTTCTAAAATTTCGATAAAAGGCGTGAAGATGCCTTTGTTTCGTGCTTTCATTTCTGCCAGTTCCTCAGCCGTAGGCGGTATCTCCGGCGTTTTGCTTACGCTCCATGAAACAGAAGAAATAGAGCAGATAGCGCCTACGAAGAAAGAGCCGTAAACCCAATACGGAATACCGGCATCGGATTCTCCGGTAATTAGTTTTCCAAAAATATAAAGCGACACATTGGCGAGTGTAATGCCGAAGCCGGTGAAGAAACTTTGCGTCAAAAAACCGGTCGGGTGCTGCGCTTCGGGCAACTTATCGGCTACAAATGCGCGATACGGTTCCATGGCTGTGTTGTTGGCGGCATCAAGCAACCACAGCAGTGTAACTGCCATCCAAAGCGCAGTGCAAAAGGGAAACAGGAAAAGGCACAAACTGCAAAAAACAGCACCCGTTATAAAAAAAGGTTTACGTCGTCCCCAGCGGGGCGACCAGGTGTTGTCGCTCATCGCGCCGATGATAGGTTGTATAAGCAAACCTGTCATCGGTCCGGCCAGGTTCAACAGTGGCAACTGATCGGGATTGGCATGTAAAAAAGTATACAGCGGATTGATGGCCGTTTGCTGCAAGCCAAAGCTGTATTGAATACCAAAGAAGCCGACATTCATATTGATGATCTGCCAGAAGGTGAGACGTGGTTTGAATGACATAGCAAGATGTTAGGTGCAATTAGGAAAAGCGATTCGCGTGTAAAAAATACGCAATGCAAAATAAGAGAAAGAGTCCAGTGGAACTATAAATTTCAGTGCCAACCGAAAGAGTTATGCAAGTCGCACTTTAAAAAAGGTAAGCCTTTTGCTTTGTAAGGTTTTGTTCAATCAACCATCCGGTTATGAAATTTAGAAGCTGTCTTTTCTTTCTTCTCTTTATTGGCGGTCTGTCTTCCTGCCAGAATAGTCAATCAGACGAAGACATTCAAAAGAACATCAATGATCTTTTTAAAAAAGATATGGCAGGTGCAGCACTAAATGCCACCGTAGATAATGGCATAGCAACAGTTACAGGTCAGTGCAGGGGAAATGGCTGCACAGCAAGCGTGGTAGAAAAAGTAAAAAAAATAAATGGCGTAAAGGATGTGCAAACTCACATTATAGAACAGCCCTGAAAAATAAGGTTTATCCTCTTAAAGTAAATATTGGTAGGGCTTACAGCTTGCTCAGCTTGTAGTAGCCAATGTTCAACTTGTCTTCTTTCCGACCTTCACTTTTGAAGATTTGCAGTGTAAATCTATCTTTCATTTCTTTGGGCAAAATATCTTCAATTTGGTAAACATCATCTACATCCACTCCATACTTATCGTCAATATGCGAAGTAGCGCCCGTGAAGCCGGTGTGTTTGTAAAACGCCGTCTGTTTTGCCCCTTGTATCGCTTCGGCTTTGTTGCTGCAGGCGACTAACATTTTATAATGATATTCTTCAAATTCGCCGGGTTTGTAACCGCCGAGATTTAAAAAGAAAAGTTTTGTCCCGGGCGTTAATTCGCTGTTTTCTTCTCCTTTAGCAATCACGTTCACCGAATATCCACCTACGTAAGTTACCTCCCGCCACGCATCAATATGTATTCTTCCTTTCGCTTCCGGCCAATAAGCAATAATGTCCGGGATGAGTTCTTTGATTTCTTCTGCAACGCCGAAGAAAATATCATGTTGCTCAATGTGTCGGGTTTCGGGTGTGGCGCCGAGTATCAGCATAAACAACTTTTGCATCTTGCTAAATTAGAGTGTAAAAATAGAGGAAGCAACACGCATGATAATAGGGATAAAATAGATTTTTGAATTTCTTCATCACACGAATAAAACAGTAGCCTTTTATCAGCCGGGTTGCAATACGAAGCCATTTACACCCGTCAAATATCGAGGCATTTATGTGTAGACATCGCTTGGCGTTCTTTTCGCATGGATTGTCATTATGAAAATAACATTGAAAGAGATTGATACAAAATCGCCCAAGGACTGGGAAAAGAAAAGCACGCGCAAAAAGACTGAAAAAATAATTGAACAATGTGGAGAGTTGCAGGATCTCTTATACGCCGAAAAGCAGCACTCTTTGCTCATTATTCTGCAAGGCATGGATGCCAGCGGCAAAGATGGATTACTACGCAAAGTATTCAGTCATTTTAATCCGCGAAGTTTGCAGCTTTATTCTTTTGTTGTGCCTACAGAGGAAGAACTTGCTCACGACTTTCTCTGGCGCGTGCACAAGCATACGCCTGCAAAAGGCAACATTCAGATCTTCAACCGATCTTATTACGAGGATATTCTCGTAACACGCGTGCATAAATATTGCAGCGATGAACAAGCAAAACAGCGCATGAAATCTATTAATGCGTTTGAAGAGTTGTTAGTGCAGGATAACAATACAACCCTACTCAAGTTCTACCTTCATGTATCGAAAGAAGAACAGGAAAAACGGATGCAGGAGCGGGTTGACAATCCACAAAAGCATTGGAAGTATGATGCGAATGATTACAAAGAAATTGCGTTGCACAACGAGTATGCAAAGATGTATGAAGACGCATTTGCGCATTGCCATTTCATTCCATGGATAATCATTCCGGCTGACGACAATTGGTACAAAGAATATTCGGTTGCACAAAAGCTGCTCGAAACTTTACTGTCGTTCAACATGAAGTATCCCAGGTTGCCTGTTGAGAAATAGGAAGGAGAAAAAGAGTATTCAACAAATGCCAATCAGCAGCGATGTACTGCTTAGTGATGCAAACAAAAAAGCGGTTTTTTTAAACCGCTTTTTTTATGAAAAACTGATTAAATACCTTGTCCACCCGACACTTCTATGCGTTGTGCATTTACCCATTTTGCATCTTCTGTGCATAAGAAAGCTACCACGCCACCAATATCATGCGGCAAACCCACACGACCCAGTGGAGTAGCTTCCGCAACCTGCTGATTAATGTCTTTGTTATCTCTTACTCTTCCGCCACCGAAATCGGTTTCGATTGCACCCGGTGCAACAATGTTCGAACGGATGCCGCGTTTGCCCAATTCTTTTGCCTGATAACGGGTTACTACTTCCATAGCACCTTTCATGGCGGCATAAGCTGAAGAGCCAGGGTAAGCAAAGCGCGCCAATCCTGATGAGATGTTAATAATACCACCGCCATCAGCCAAAACAGGCAGAGCCTTCTGCGTTAGGAAATAAGGCGCCTTCAAATGAATGTTCATAATCTGGTCGAACTGCTCTTCGGTTGTGTCAGCAAAAGCGGCATACAAACCGATACCTGCATTGTTCACGATGTAATTGATTTTATCCCTGCCAAATTCTTCCGCCAGAATTTTCTTTACCGAATCAAAAAAAGCGTCAAAGGTGGAAGCATCTTCTACATTCAGTTGCAGGGCGAACGCTTGGGTACCGCCTTGCTTAATTTCTTCCACCACTTTATCAGCCTCTTCTTTCTTACTGTTGTAGGTGATAATGACGTCTAATCCTTTTTTTGAAATGCTGAGCGCCATGTCTTTGCCCAATCCGCGGCTGCCACCGGTAATCAAGACAATTTGTTTTGTACTTGCCATATTCTATTATTTTAATGATGCAAAAGTAGAATGGGCAATCGCCTTAAAAATGGTGCACTCTTCAGATTTTATTGATGGCTTTTCCGGTATTGCAAAGGAGTGATGCCTGTCATGCTCTTAAAGAACCTGATAAAGTTGGCAGCATCATTATAAGCAAGCTGATAACCGATATCGGTTACCGATTGCCGGGTGTGCAGGAGAAGGTTTTTTGCAGCTTCCACAAGCCGTTCCTCAACCATATCGCACGGAGACTTGCCTGTGGTCAATTTAATGGTGTTAGTTAAATGTCGCGGATGAATGAACAGCAGCGCCCCAAAATCTTTTGCGCTAAACCGGCGGTGGATGCGGTTTTGCAACAGGTCGTTTATATACTTGTCTGCCAGTTTTATAAAGTCTTGTGTTATCTCATCTTTACGGCTGAGGATAAGATGGGGAATTTCGGTTGTCATTTGTCTTCAATTGTTTTCAGGCAGCAAACCTATGCCGGAAAAAAAACCATGTCATTATTACTTTTTTGCAGGAAGAACAATCCCTTCCTGCTATAATATTCAAAATTAAATTGTGGCAATAAAATTGAATAAGCAGAGCAACGGCATTATATCCTATCAGTTTCCGGCAAATACAGTTTAGTTATATGAATGCATCTCTCGCCAAATCAATTCCTTTCTATGCTAAGCTGGCATTGATTCTATTTAGCCTTGTTGCGCTATGTTTCATTGCGATAGAAGTCAAAGAAATTTTATCGCCGCTTTTGTTCTCACTCCTGTTTTCGGTGGCGCTGCTGCCCTTAGTTAATTTTTTTGAGAGAAAATTAAAGTTTCCCGGTGGCGCAGCCGCCGGACTATCGGTAGTGCTTTTGCTCGCGGCTTTGTTCTTCCTGTTCTATTTCTTAGGCTCACAAATCAGCCGGCTGGCAAAAGACTGGCCGATGTTCCAGCAACAGATCAATTTAAGCATCTCCAACTTTCAGCAGTGGCTCGACAATAAGATGCACATTGATGTAAAGGAGCAGATGAGCTACGTGAACAAAGCCACTACGCAGGCACTTGATTCCAGTTCAACATTTATTGGCGCTACGGTTAGTTCGCTTTCTTCTATGCTGCTGTTTATCGTGTTCACCATGATTTACACTTTCTTTATGCTCCTTTACCGGCGTCATCTTTTAAAGTTTCTAATTGCTGTTTTTAAAGAAGAGCATTCGGTAACAGTGTATGATATTACGGAGCAAGTACAGTACATTGTTCGTAAATACATCCTTGGATTATTGCTCGAAATGTTGATCGTTTCGTCGGTTTGTTGCATCGCTTTTTTGCTATTGGGCGTGAAATATGCCGTACTGCTGGGCTTTATCACCGGCATCTTTAATCTCATTCCTTACATCGGCATTTTCACATCTATGGCATTAGGCACATTCATCACATTTGCCACCGGCGCAGCGGCTTCTAAAGTTTTGCTGGTTGCCATTGTTTATGTGTGTGTTCATCTCGTGGACAGCAATGTTTTGCTGCCGCTCATTGTTGGTTCCAAAGTCCGCATCAATGCGCTTATTACTGTGCTGGGTGTTATTATCGGCGAAATGATGTGGGGCATATCCGGTATGTTTCTCTCAATTCCTGTAATCGCTATTTTAAAAATTGTGTTCGATAGGATTGATACGCTGAAACCCTGGGGCTTGCTGCTGGGCGAAGAAAAAGACGAGAAGCCGAAAAGCAAAAGAAAAATTATTGCAGAAGCGGAAACGAAAAAATCCGATACTTAAGAAAGGAGGACATAAAAATGTCCATTCTCCTTCTGTTTGAATTTAATCTAAATTTTAGCGCAGTCTTTGCAATGCCTTGTCAAATTTATTTTTTCATTTTATAAAATCAATATTATGCGTGATTGGTTACGGACATTATTGGCAGGTTATGGTGCTTACCGTTGGGGCGGTGGCTGCTTAAGCACAGTGCTTATTTTTATTGCTATCTATTGGGCATTGGGGCATTGCAATTAGCGGTTTCTGTTTGTGTTAAATGCCTATATAAATAAGTCTTCACAGGCTTCTACTCATATATACATCTGCACCATCACACGCCAATGCCGTGGGCGATGAGCTTCTTCATTCCATACATAAAGTGTATTGCAAATCCCTTTTTCAGAAAGCGCATTGCTAAGTAACACATTGCTTTCGAAAAAGGGATCTTCTTTACCAATCACAAACACAATTTTCATCTTCTTTAGCCGACGTATCGTTCTTTCATCCGTAAGATTGGGTACAAACATTTCAGGCGTGTTGAAGTAAATATTCTCATCATTGTAACCGTCAAATAAATCCCGGAAATTTTGAACCGAACGGCTCAGGTTATATCTTCCGCTCATACCTACTATTTTACTAAAGTGTTGGGGATGCTTTAAGCCAATATTCATAGCATGATAGGCGCCTAAACTGCATCCGGCCACGATCCTGTACTTGTTTTTGTTTTTCTTTTTAATGAAGGGAACCACTTCATACATGATATAGTTCTCGTAGTAAGTATAACGAAGAATCCGTTCAGAGGGCAGAATATCGGCGTTATAAAAGCTCTCCAGGTCGGTGCTGTCTACGCAAAAGACCTGCAGATAACCAGCATTAATCTTATCCTGCATCGCCTCAATTATCTTCCAGTTTTCATAATCGTAAAACCGCGCAGTGCGGGTAGGAAAGAATAATACCGGTATGCCGCCCTGCCCAAACACCAGCATTTCTATTTCCCGGTTTATATGCTTGCTGAACCATCGGTAATATTCTCGTGTCATGGTAGTTTTGCAATGGCAGTTGCGAAATTATTATCTGTGATTTTGTTAGCAAAAACCTGTGCCAGTAAAATTTGTTTCCATACTTCATAACCCGCTCTGGTTAGGTGCAGTCCATCTTCATCATAATAATCTTTATTTGGATAACTGCTCTCATTCAGCATGGCATCATAAATATTGATAAACTTCATGTTGTCTTGCGCAGCTTCTATTTCTGATTCTATCAGGTGATTGGCTTGCCTGATGTTTTCATTGATGTTCCACCGTGCAAGGCTTGGTTTAATGGACAGGTAATAAGAAGGGATGTCAGGAAAATGTTCCCGGATCAGGCTTTTCATTTGCCTGAAGAAAAGGAGCAACTCATCCGGAGAGCGGCCATCGCCCAAATCATTATCACCGGCATAAATAATTAATTTCTGCGCACTGCTAACCGGTGTTACAATCCAATCGAAATAATGGACACAAGCTTCCATTGTAGAACCGCCAAACCCAAGGTTTACGGGCAAAAAAGGGGCAAAATCTTCGGGCATGGTTTCCCATAACCGTATAGAAGAACTGCCATAAAAAACGGTTTGCGGAGCGTAGGAAAGTGAATCTCTTTTCTCAATCAGTTGCCTGACTTCTTCTTCGTACCAATCCATGAGTGTTTATGAGATAATGCGATTTATGCAACAATACAACATTTACATAAACTCGCCTATCTTGCTTTCGTGTTGCCTTTCTTACCTTCGCGGCACACAACCAATTATTTTAGAGCAACATGGAAATAACCGCGCAAACCGCAGAGCAGTTACGTCTTACCAAGGAAGAATTTGAGTTGATCAAACAAAAGCTGGGGCGCACGCCGAACTTTACCGAGCTGTGTACATTCAGTGCTATGTGGAGCGAGCATTGCAGCTATAAAAATTCTATTAAGTGGCTGAAGACGCTGCCACGCGAAGGCGGCCGGATGCTGGTGGCTGCCGGTGAAGAAAATGCAGGTTTGATGGACATCGGCAATGACTATGGAGTGGTATTTAAAATAGAAAGTCACAATCATCCCAGTGCGCTAGAACCTTTTCAGGGAGCTGCTACCGGTGTGGGCGGTATTCACCGGGATATTTTTACTATGGGCGCACGTCCCATCGCTTCGCTAAACAGTTTACGCTTCGGCAATTTGAAAGATAAAAAAACAAAACGCCTGCTGGCGGGCGTGGTGCATGGCATTGGTCATTATGGCAATTGCTTTGGCGTTCCCACTGTTGGCGGTGAAATATATTTTGAAGACTGCTATCATACCAATCCTTTGGTGAATGCCATGAGCGTGGGAATTGTAAAGAGCGGCGAAACCGTAAGCGCTACAGCAGAAGGTATTGGCAACCCTGTATTTTTTGTGGGTAGCGCCACGGGTAAAGATGGCATTGGCGGTGCCTCATTTGCCAGTGCCAACATTACCGAAGAAAGCGCAGAAGAACTGCCTGCTGTTCAGGTAGGCGATCCCTTCCAGGAAAAGAAACTTTTGGAAGCTTGTCTAGAAGTGATTACAACCGGCGCTGTGGTGGGAATGCAGGACATGGGTGCAGCAGGCATTATTTGTTCTACCGCTGAAATGAGCGCCAAAGGCGGCGTGGGTATGCGTATTGATCTGGATAAAGTGCCTACCCGGCAACAGAATATGAAAGCCTGGGAATTGCTGCTCAGCGAAAGCCAGGAACGTATGCTGATCGTTGTAGAAAAGGGTAGGGAAGAAGAAGTATTGCGCGTTTTTGATAAATGGGATTTGCCCTGTAGCAATATTGGTGAAGTAACCGGCGATGGTTTGCTCCAATTTTATATGAACCAGCAATTAGAAGCTGAAGTGCCTGCGAACGAACTGGTACTGGGCGGCGGCGCTCCACAGTATGACAGAGAATATAAAGAGCCGGCTTATCTGCAAAAGATAAAAGCATTCGATATAAATACCATTGATGACATTCGCAGTAACGAAGACTTAAAGCGGGCTGCCGAACAATTGGTAATGATACCCAATATTGCCAGCAAGCGCTGGGTAAGTGTGCAATATGATAGCATGGTGGGAGCCGCCAATGCCGGCACCAACGCGCCGAGCGATGCTGCCGTGGTGCTGGCAAGAGGTACCGGAAAAGCCATTGCTATGAGTGTGGATTGCAACAGCCGCTACGTACATGCCGATCCGCAAACGGGTGCTGCCATTGCGGTAGCGGAAGCTGCCCGTAATATTGTCTGTACGGGCGGCGAACCGATTGGCGTAACGAACTGCCTCAATTTTGGCAATCCTTATATTCCCGAAGTGTATTACCAGTTTGTGAAAGCCGTAACTGGTATGGGCGAGGCTTGCCGCGCTTTCAACACACCAGTTACGGGCGGTAATGTTTCGTTTTATAACCAAAACCCGGAAGGTCCGGTATACCCGACACCCACAATTGGAATGGTGGGCATTATAGATGATTTTAGTAAGCGGATGACGCTTGATTTTAAGAAGGAAGGCGATACGATTCTGCTCGTTGGCAAAGCAAAAAATTGCATTCATTCTTCAGAGTATCTGCATAAAATAAAAGGCGTTGAATTATCTCCCGCGCCTTACTTTAATATGGAAGAAGAATTGCAATTGCACAAAGCGGTGACTGCTTTCATTAGTCAGGGCTGCATCGAAAGTGCGCACGACATAAGCGAAGGCGGGATAATCATTACGCTATTAGAAAGCGCCTTTCACCGTGGTTTGGGCTTCGATGTCTCTTTCAATGCCTTGTACCTTAATGAGACAAATATGCGCAATGACGCCTTCTGGTTTGGCGAAGCGCAAGGACGGGTAGTTGTATCTGTTTCGGATGAAAAGATGGAAAGCTTTCTTACCCTTGCAGAAGCGATGGATATTGAGATTGATGAATTGGGCAAAGTAACCGGCGGCCCTGTATATGTGAATAGTGATAACTGGGGCGGAATTGAAGAGTGGAAAGAGAAGTATGATACAGCTATTGAAAAAATAATTGCAGAAGCCTGAATTTTATTTTCTAAAACATAACGGCATGGACACACAGAATAATAACCAGGGTAAGGAAAAGATAGTCGTAACAGGGGCCGCAGGTTTCATCGGAAGTTGCGCTGTGCAATTTTTGAACGAACAAGGATATGAGAATTTGATTCTCGTTGATTCCTTCGGTGTTGAGGAAAAACGGCTTAATTGGGAAGGAAAAACCTATGCTGAAACAGTGGAGCGGGAAAGTTTTATTAACTGGCTGAACAGCCAACCGGATAAACCGCAACTCGTTATCCATCTCGGTGCCAGAACCGATACAACCGAATTTGATTATACGGTTCATGAAGAGCTGAACCTCAATTATTCCAAAGAGGTTTGGAAATGGTGTACAGACAACCAAGTGCCGCTTATCTATGCTTCTTCTGCCGCAACGTATGGCGCAGGCGAACATGGCTATTACGACAACAATGAAGTGAGCGAAACACTTCATCCATTGAACCCTTATGGCATCAGTAAGAATGAATTTGACAAATGGGCGCTTCACGAGAACGGGCAGCCGCCTTATTGGGCGGGTCTTAAATTTTTCAATGTGTATGGACCGAATGAATATCATAAAGGCAGGATGGCGAGCGTGATTCTTCATTCTTATAACCAGGTAAAAAAATGCGGCTACGTAAAACTATTTCGCAGCTACAAGGATGCTTATAAAGACGGTGAGCAGTTGCGCGACTTTATCTATGTGAAAGACGTGGTGAAAGTAATCGGCTGGATGATGAACGAAATGCAAAGCGGTAACTGGAAGAAGGAAAAGAACGGGATGTATAATGTTGGCACAGGCAAAGCACGCTCTTTCAATGATCTTGTCAAAAGCGTTTTCCGGGGTATGAATCTGCCACAGCACATCAAGTATGTAGATATGCCGGATGATATACGCGAGAAATATCAATACTTTACTGAAGCGGACATGGAGAAGTTGCGCAACGCAGGTTATACAGAAGACTTTTCCAACTTAAGTGATGGTGTAAAGGATTATGTGCAGAATTATTTATCGCAGAATAAGATTTGGTAAACTTGAAAAAAAGATACTATGAGCCTTGCAGAAATAAGGGAGAGAAAAGAAAAAGTAATTGCCGCTATCAATGCTTTGCCAGAAGATAAATTAAACTCGATAGAAGCTTTCATCCATGAGATCAGCGCAGCAAACGATGAATATTCTATAGATTTTATTTACAATAAAGCTGTGGAGCAATACCACGATACTTTGCAAAAATTAGCGCAATGATTTTTTTAGATGAAGTGATGCAACTTCATGACAAATCAATTAAAGATTATGGTGGAAGTTATGGCATTCGGGATACCAATTTGTTAGAGAGTGCTATTGCAAGACCTTATCAATCTTTTGGTGATGTTGAGTTCTATCCGACACCTTTGAAAAAGCGGCAGCAATTATTGAGAGCATCGTCAAGAATCATCTGTTTATTGATGGGAATAAAAGAACCGGTTTTCTTGCAGGCTATTCTTTGCTGTATAGAAGTAGAATTAAAATATCTGCCAGTTAGGAAGAAGTATATCAATTTATTAATAATGTTGCCTCCTCACATATTTCTTTTGAAGACATTATTCTCTAGCTTCAACAACACCCACAAACTATCTAACGTATGAATCATTCTACCATAGTCATCATCGGTGGCGGCAACTTAGGATCTGCCATCGCAGAAGGCCTAATCAGCAGCGGTTTTATTGATGCTTCCCGCATTATCATTACCAAAAGAAACGTTGCCACGCTGGAACCTTTGCAGCAAAAAGGCGTGAAAATTATGAATGATAATGCCGAAGCGGTGCGGCAGGCAACGTGGGTGATCCTTGCTGTGAAGCCCTTCCAGATAAAAGACATTCTGCAACAACTGAAACCTGTATTACAGCCTGATCAGCACAAACTCGTTAGTGTAATCACCGGCATCTGGATAAAAGATGTGCAGGAAATTATCGGAGCCGATTTTACCTTGTTTCGGGCGATGCCAAACACCGCCATCGCTATCCGCGAAAGCATTACCTGCATTTGCCAGCACAATGCAGCAAAAGAAGATGAGCAGTACATTTTCAGCCTCTTTAATCAATTGGGCAAAACCGTTTTTGTAGAAGAAAAATTAATGGATGCCGCCACCGTGCTGGGAGCCTGCGGAACAGCTTATGCCATGCGATACATACGCGCCAACATACAGGGCGGTATTGAAATTGGCTTTGATGCCGCAACGGCTTCTTTGATTGCTGCGCAAACCGTAAAAGGCGCTGCGCAATTACTGCTCGAAAGGCACACACATCCCGAACAGGAAATAGATAAGGTAACAACGCCAAAAGGATGCACCATTGCAGGTTTGAACGAAATGGAACATCAGGGGTTTAGTTCTTCTTTAATAAAAGGTGTGATAACAAGCTATAAGAAAATAATTTCGGGTATGTAATAAGAAGACAACATCTTATACGGCTTCAATACAGGAACTTTAATTCTGAATAAATGTTCCTTCCTTTCATCTTCCATCCCTTTATAGATTCGGAAGTTTTCCTCTAACCCATATCTTCCCCTCTTTATACACTTTCTTTTCAGCAATTTTATTAAAAAACCATTAAAACAAAGCCAGAAGAACCAGGCCAACCTTAAAAAAATATGAAAGGATTATATAATGATTAAAATTGCCTTAGCCGACAACATCGTTCCTCTTTTCTATACAATTTTGTTAAGCGGATATCAATAAATCCATACCGCAGCAAGACAATATTCACGAACTATCCAATGTCTTATGTTCAAAAAAAATTTACGCTCCTTTCGCCTGTTCTGTATAGCAACAACGAGCTTGATGGCGTTGCAGGGAAAAGCCCAGCTAAAAGCTGCTTTCACAAGTGATGTTACTAGCGGTTGCTCACCGCTGCTGGTTAATTTTAAAGATGCCTCAACTGACGTTACCAGCAGCACACAATACTACTGGGATCTTGGCAATGGAAGCACGCCCTCGCGAGAAAAAAATCCGTCTGCCTTGTTCTTAAATTCCGGCACCGGAAGCGTTAGTTACACAATTAAATTAGTAATTAAAAGCAGCACGGGAAGCGACTCGGTAGTAAAGAAGAACTACATCACTGTATATGCAAATCCCAAGATTGCTTTCTCATCAAATGTAACGCAGGGTTGCCCACCTTTTAATGTCAAATTTACCGATGCTACGAAAGCTGGTTCAGGCACTATCAGTAGCTGGCTCTGGGACTTTGGAGAGGGCGCTCTTTCGAATGTGCAAAATCCCACTACTACTTATCATTACTCAAATACATACAGCGTTTCCCTGTCTGTGGTAAATAGCTTTGGCTGTAAACAAACGGCTACCGGCGAGAAACCCATACGTGTATTGGATACCGTTCATGCCGACTTTGATTTTCAATATTCAAATATTTGCCAGTCTCCGGCGCCTATAACTTTTGAAAACAATTCTCAATCCGCTTCAACAATCAGTAGTTACAATTGGAATTTTGGTGATGGCGCACAGTCGGCCGACACCTCGCCGGAGCATACTTATCTGAACAAAGGAAGTTACAATGTGCAGTTGATTGCAAAGAATACCGCAGGTTGTATGGATACCATTCAAAAGAAGGTCACCATTGGAAAAGCGGGCGCCGATTTCAGTTATAACAATACCTGTGCAAACAGTGCCGTGCAGTTCACTGATTCGTCATCTGCCGTTCCTATTTCTTCGGTATGGAACTTTGGAGATGGCAGCACGTCCAAAGAAATATCTCCCAAGCATATGTATACATCGCCCGGAACGTATAGCGTTACGTTGCAGGCAAACTTTGGTAGTTGCACCGGTAACGTAACTAAAAAGATAGTGGTTGTCAGCCGTCCGACTTCTTCTTTCAATGCTTCTCCTTCCGATGTTTGCGGCTTACCTTATACCGTTAATTTTACAAATAGTTCCGTAGGCGCAATTTCTTATCAATGGATGTTTGGCGATAACGCGACTTCTACTACCGGCAATCCTTCTCATGTTTACACGACAGGCGGATTCTTTGATGTGAAACTGATAGCAACAGCCGGATCTGCCTGTTCAGATACAAGTGTTGTTAAAAGCGCTGTAAGGTTAGGACCGCCTCAAATTGATTCAATTCAAAATCTTTTTATAAATGGTTGTGTGCCGCAATCGCTGGCGCCTATTGCTTCCATCACCAGCGCCGAACCGGTGGTATCTTATTTATGGAACTGGGGCGATGGAACGACTTCCACTGAGGAAAAGCCCAATCATATTTACAGTAAAACAGGTGTGTTTACGCTCTCGCTGATTGCAGCCACTGCAAGCGGTTGCAGTGATACATTTGTGGCAAAGAAACCCATTACCATCGGCATTGCTCCTAAGGCAGACTTCAAAGCAGATCCGTTGAGTACTTGCGCCCGCATATCTGTGGGCTTCAACGATCTTAGTGTTGGCACTGCCAATAGCTGGCTTTGGAAGTTTGGCGACGGTGGCGAAGCGAACATCCCGAACACGCAACACCATTATATGGATACCGGCTGGTTTACCGTTACGCTGATTGTAGGTAACAACGGTTGTAAAGACACGCTGGTGAAGAGCAAATACATTTATATTAAGCCGCCGGTAGCCAACTATGCTTCTTCCTTCGATTGCAGTAAGCCTTATGAAAGAGTGTTCACTGACAGATCTATTGATGCACACACCTGGCAATGGGATTTCGGTGATGGCACCAACAGCGCTGAAACAAATCCGGTTCACACATTCGCAAAAGCCGGCACTTATATCGTGAAACTGAAGGTGACAAATGATGAGTGTTTTGATTCATTGCAGGTAAAAATGCAGGTGGTAGACGAACATCCTGACTTTACAACTTCGGCAAATAGCCCGGCTTGTCGTAACGATGTTGTCACTTTTAATGTTGCAAATGTGAATGCCAACAATATCAACAGTTATAACTGGAATTTTGGTGATGGTTCTTCCACGGGTTTTGTCAACATCGGTGCACGTGTTACACATAAATACACAGCTACCGGCAACTTTTCTACACAGCTTATTACGAAAGATATTTTGGGTTGCAGCGACACAATATACAATAAAGTAGCAACAACGATATATGGTCCGAAAGCTGCTTTCGGCAACGATACAGGTATCTGTATCAATGCTTCTGCAGCCTTTTATGATTCTACCAAAACAGACAGTGTTCACGCCATTCAAAAATGGGAGTGGACGTACGAACCAAACGTAATGCAAGCTTATTCTTCCGGCTCAGCCTATTCGCATCAATACACGAAAGAAGGGTATTACGATATAAAGCTAGCCGTGTATGATTCGTATGGTTGTAAAGACTCAGTTACACGAACAAAAGCCTTGCAGGTAACAGCTCCCAAAGCCGCTTTTTCTATTGTTGATGCAATGAAATGCACGAAGAATAAAGTGAGCATCACCAATATTTCAAAAGGAGAGAAGCTGAGCTATAACTGGAATTTCGGCGATGGCACAACAGCAACGGATACGGCATCTACTATTACACACAGTTATGCTGCGCAAGGCATGTATGCAGTTAGTTTATCGGTTACAGATAAATTCAAATGCAAGTCTGATACAAGCTCTTTAAATGCGATTACCGTTTCGGATCCAAAAGCGGCTATGTTCATTAATGGTCCGGTAGAAACTACCTGCCCGCCTTTACTGGTGCATCCCGTAAGCCAGTCAAAAGATTACACGTCGCTATCCTGGAATTTCGGCGATGGCAGCCTATCGAAGTTAGATTCACCTTCACACAACTATGTGATGGGAGGAAATTTTGATCTGACGCTGGTAGCAAAAGGCTTTGGTGAATGCTATGATACAGCGCATCAATTGATTAAATTAAAAGGTCCTTCGGGTAAACTGTCTTATGGACCGTTGTTGCATTGTAACCCTTCGTCGGTTTCTTTTACCTGCGAAACAAAAGATGCAGTGAAAGTAACCTGGGACTTTAATGACGGCATTGTAGAACCAGACAATAATACACACGCTACCTCGCACGTATATAACAACAACGGCAAGTATTTACCCAAATTATTATTGACTGATAAAGACGGCTGCTTTGTAGGAATTGAGAATCTGGATACGCTATTCATCAGTGGCGTTAAGGCGGATTATCTTTCTACTTCTCAGGCTGCCTGCGACTCTTCGCTTACCGCTTTTGTGCAAACATCGGTGCCTTATTACGATGAGATAAAAACCTATCAATGGAGCTTTGGTGATGGCGCATCTTCATCACAGCAAAACCCGGAACATTATTACCGTAGTTCAGGAAAATACCAGGTGCATCTGGCGCTAACAACCAAAGGCGGTTGTGCCGATTCTGTTACTTACCCGGTTGACATTATCGTTCATCAGACACCGAAGGTTAGCATTCTTGCGCCGGATTCAATATGTGCCGGCACACAAGCGTTGTATATGGGATCAGACAACCTGAATGAAGCCGGAAGTCAATGGCAGTGGGACTTTGGTGGTGATGGCAGAGATAGCAGCGGCAGTCGGGCCAACCATACGTTTAATACCGGTGGTAGCTATAACGTTAGCACAATTATTACTACGCCAGGTGGCTGCGCCGATACGACTTCACATCTTATCAGTGTAATTGCTTTACCTGAAGTATCGGTTGGACCAGATTCTTTTGTATGCAAAGGAAGCACGCTGATGCTGAAAGCAACAGGTGCGGACACTTATAACTGGGTGGCAGACCCTACACTGAGCTGCACAGGTTGCGCTACGCCGATTGCGGCACCTTCTGTTAACTCAAAATATTTTGTAACGGGCGTTAATAGTTTTGGTTGCAAACGAAGCGACACTATTGCGCTGGAAGTAATTGCGCCGCAAACCATAACCGTAAGCAACGACACACTTTGCCTGGGTGAGAATGCAACACTGGAAGTATCGGGTGCAGATCAGTATTCATGGTCACCTGCTTTGTACCTTGACAATGCATCTTCATCAGCGCCTAAGTTTCATGCAGCAAAAGACACCACTATCTCGTACCAGGTAACCGGTATGGATAGAAAAAAGTGCTTTGCCGATACCAAGACTTTGTCTGTAAAAGTGTACCCGATCCCACACATTGAAATTGCTGAGCGGGATATCAATCTGAATGTTGGTTTCTCAATTCCCATTACTACCCAAGGGTCGCCGGATATAACACAATGGCGCTGGGAACCGCAAAGCTTTCTGAGTGATGCAAAAGTACAAAGCCCGGTCGCCTCGCCAAGGCAAACCATCACTTATAGCTGCGTGGCAACCAATGGCGGCTCCTGCTTTGCCCGCGACCAGGTAACGATACATGTAATGTGCAACGGCGCCAATTTGTTTGTGCCGAACACATTCTCTCCCAACGGCGATGGCATGAACGATAAATTCTTTCCGCACGGAACGGGTGTGTTCAACATAAAATCGCTTCGGATCTTCAATCGTTGGGGCGAGGAAGTGTTTTCAAAAATGAACCTTGTTGCCAATGATGAAAGCGCAGGCTGGAATGGAACTTACAAAGGCATAGCAGCGCCTTCGGATGTATATGTTTATATGATGGAAATCATTTGTGAAAACAATGCAGTTATACCGTTTAAAGGGAATGTGACACTTGTAAGATAGTTCGTTTAATTAGACATTGGCAGGCGCGTTGTTTCTACAACGCGCTTTTTTTTGCATTCGCCGAAAAGAATAAACTATTGTTTGGATTGTACTGAAACAAACGGTTACTGATATTGTAATGTTTATATGCCTTATCTATCATACTATACACTCTCGCAATGAAGAAGGATGGATAAATCTTTACAGCAGCACTCCTCATTCCACAATTGCCTCTATATGCACTTGAGCCATCACTGCGATTGCAGAGCTTCCTATAGCCTCTGCTCTTACCGGCTTAATACAATTGCAAATAGTAAACGGTTTTTTCACAACAAGCTTTTTACATCACAACTGCCGGATTCCGCAGAAAGCCATCAATAAGACTGATTTAACCAAAGTTCATTACTGAAAGCAATTAGGAAATGACAGACGCATACACTCTTCTCTTATACTATTTTTCGAGACTCGAAACCAGTTCCACTTTCATGAAAAAATATCACCAGCAGCCTTATTAAGTTACGCTTTTATATCTGCTCATCTATCTCTTCCAAACCTTAAAAAAAATTAAGGTGAACAGCATTTTCTTAATCGTTTTATAATTTGATAATTATATCCGCCACTCTATTTTTACATCATAATTACAATATCATTTATCCTGCTTACGACAGGATGGTCACCGCGAAAACCAGTTCGCACAACATTCAATATCATGATTAAGAAATTACTTCTGGCAGTTGTCCTGTTTGCCACATCTCTTGTTTCATCATTCGCACAGGATGTTCATTTGTCCCAGTTTTTTGAAGCGCCTTTGCTGCGCAATCCATCGCTGGCGGGGCTGTTCTCCGGCGATGTAAGAGTGCAGGGTGTATATCGCACGCAATGGCAAAGCGTAACGGTGCCTTACGTTACACAAAGCATTAATGCCGAGTATAAAATGCCGCTCAGCAACCATGGTAATGATTACCTGACTGCAGGTATACAGATACTACATGATAAAGCCGGCACCACCGATTTGACCACCACTAATCTTTATCCGACCTTGAATTATCATAAAGCATTAAGCGCTGATAAATCAACTTACTTATCTATGGGATTCATGGGTGGCTATGTACAGCGCAGTATCGACCGTTCGAAGATGACTACAGACAATAGCTACAATCATGGATCGGATGGCGAAACATTCGCAGCTTCCAAATATGGATATCTCGACGGCAGTGCAGGTATGTCTTTCAATTCTACACTCGGCGTTGACCAGCAAACTACTTATTTTCTGGGTTTGGCTTATCACCATTTTAATCATCCGCGTTCTTCTTTTTATAAATTGTACGATGTATTGATCGCACCGAAATGGGTAGCATCCGGAGGCATCAAATTTCCGATAGATGAAACCTCATACCTTACACTTGAAGGGGATTATACGAAACAGGCATCCAATGCTGAAATAGTAGGGGGTGCTATGTACTCGCGCAAAATCGGCACTGACTATGACGACCCTTTATACATCATCCACTTCGGCGGATATGTACGCTATAAAGACGCATTTATTCCCGTGGTAAAAATAGATTATAAGCCTTTTGCAATCGCAATCAGCTATGATGTGAATACTTCTGCCTTAAAGACGGCAAGCCAGTCGCGCGGCGGCTTTGAATTATCAGTGTCTTACCTCGGGTTTTTAGATCGGGAGAACTCTACGCGTAACGCAGTAATGTGTCCGCACTTTTAATTTTTAATGATTTTTAAATCTGAAACTTTTGGCAAACTATTGGTTTCGTTCTAACTTAGCCGCCTACGATGGAAAAAACTATACATACTACATTCAGTTTTTTTAAAAATATCAGCTTCATATTGCTGATCGCGATGTTCTGTTCGCTGGCATTCGGGTTTGATGCTCCGCAAAATCCATCCGCGTCAGTGCAGGTAGTAAAATGTTATCCCAACCCGGCTACTTCTTTTGTAAATTTCGAGTTTCCAAAAAATATAGATAAAAGCAACACCTTACTGGTATTCAGTTTTGTGGGTAAAAAGATGACAGAAATGCCTGTCAGCAACAGTAAGCTTACTGTTGCTTTGAATGATTACTACCGTGGAATCTATGTATTTCAGCTTCGCGATAAAGGTGGAAACATTATTGAATCAGGAAAGTTTTCGGTGATGAAATAATCACGTTAGGAAGATAAAAAAACAGCCGGCTTAAATAAGCCGGCTGTTTTTTTATGGATAAATGAAAGGGCAGGCTGATAATATCTATCTTGATGCTGCTTACTAAATTACCTTTTATTTTGTAGCAAAAAAAGGTTGTATTCTATCTATTCAATTGCAGAAGCATTAGGCGCAAAAGCGGTACTGGGCGATGATTCCGCTATGATTGAACACTTGCTTACCGACAGCCGCCGCATTGCTTTTCCTGCCACTTCTTTGTTCTTTGCGTTGTCTTCTTCGCGCAGGGACGGTCACGATTTTATTGCTGAATTATACCAGCAGGGCGTTCGGAATTTTGTTATTGCTAAATCTTTCAGCACAACAAAATATAAGAAAGCAAACTTCCTTACTGTTGAAAATACTTTGTTTTCGTTACAAACTGTAGCCGCCTGGCATCGGGAACATTTTACTTATCCCGTTATCGGCATCACGGGCAGCAATGGAAAGACCATCGTAAAAGAATGGCTCTATCAATTACTTTCGGCTGATTATAATATTATCCGAAGCCCACGTAGCTATAACTCACAGATTGGTGTTCCATTGAGCGTATGGCAAATGAGCCTGCAGCATACGCTTGCTATCTTCGAAGCCGGCATTTCAAAACCGGACGAGATGATGAACCTGCAACGCATTATTCAGCCTTCTATCGGCATCATCATCAATATCGGCGAAGCGCACAGCGAAAACTTTTCAAGCATCGAGCAAAAAACAAAAGAGAAAGTACAATTGTTTTCCGGTGCAAGCTTTATCTTTTATAGCAAAGACAATCCAATCATCCGGAAGGAAGTGGAGACGATAAAATCGGCAACATTATTTTCTTGGGGTAAATCAGCAGGCAGTACGCTCTGTATTACTTCTATAGAAAAAACAACGCAGAATGCAGCGATACATGCGATATATCAGAAAGAAAATGTTGAGATAACTATTCCTTTTACAGACGATGCTTCGATAGAAGATGCTGTTATTGCATGGTGTTTGGGCTTGCATTTTCACTTGTCACCACATGTTTTGCAACAAAGGTTTGCGCTCTTGCAGCCGGTGAACATGCGACTGCAGCTAATAAAGGCAGTCAACGGGTGTTCGTTGATCAATGACAGTTATAGTTTCGATATTAATTCGTTCAATATTGCACTCGACGTTTTGCTACAGCAACACCAGTTCGTCAATAAAACGGTTATTCTTTCCGACTTCGCGATTCCGGTGGACGACATACATTATGCCCAGATTGCTGAAGTGCTGCGCTTGAAAAAAATCAGCCGGGCAATTACGATAGGTGAGAATTGGCATCGTCTTCAAAAACTGCTTAAAAATGCGGTGAAACGCACTAGTCATTTCATGACAACCCAAGCTTTTCTCGACCGTTGCAACACCAACCATTTTCGTAATGAGGTTATTTTATTAAAGGGTGCGCGCCGCTTTCTTTTTGAACGGATTGTCGCGGAACTGGAAGAGAAAGTGCACCGAACGGTGATGGAGATTAATCTTACCGCTTTGGCTCACAACCTGAAACAATACCAACAGCACCTACAGCCCCGCACTAAATTGATGGCGATGATTAAAGCCGGCGGCTACGGCAGTGGCAGTGCTGAAGTAGCCAATGTTTTGCAGTTTCATAAAGTAGACTATGTAGCGGTAGCTTATGCCGATGAAGGTGTGGAATTGCGCAAAGCCGGTATCCGTTTGCCCGTATTGGTTCTTAACGTGGATGATGCCGCATTTGATGTAATGATTGAATATAACCTGGAACCCGAACTATTTTCATTCAATATACTGAAGGCGTTCGACCAATACCTGATGCAGCAGGGCGTTCAGCAATACCCGGTGCATATAAAACTCGATACCGGTATGCACCGGTTGGGTTTTGAAGAGGATGATTTGAACCAACTGATTGCTTTTTTGCAAAATAATAATCGCCTGCTGGTGAAGTCTGTGCTGAGCCACCTTGCCGCCAGCGAAGCACAGGAAGAAGATGAGTTTACCTTGCACCAATATGAAGTGTTTAACCGTTGCTGCAATCAACTGAATAATGCTTTGGGGTATCCCTTCATCCGGCACATCGCCAACTCTGCAGCCATCTTTCGTCATCCACATATTCAGCTTGATATGGTTCGGCTTGGCATTGGTATGTATGGCATTGATAGTGCAAACGAACACCAGTTGGAATTGCAAACTGTTTGCACACTCAAAACGACCATCGCACAAATGCGAAGCGTAAAAAAAGGCGACACGGTTGGTTATAACCGCCGTGGCGAATTGCACCGTGATTCTTTGATTGCTACGTTGCGCATTGGCTATGCTGATGGCTTTAGCCGCAAGCTGAGCAATGGTTGCGGCTCAGTTTTTATTAAAGGAAAAAAAGCGCCTGTAGTAGGCAATGTTTGCATGGATATGACTATGGTAGATGTTACCGATATTGTAGGTGTGGGAGAAGCAGACGAAGCAGAAGTGTTTGGCAGCAACATACCTGTGCAGGAAGTGGCGAAGCAATGCGGTACAATTGCCTACGAAATTTTAACTGGCATCAGCCAGCGCGTGAAGCGGGTTTATATTGAAGAATAAAAATGAAAATCATGTTTATCTATTGTAAGCGTTTTTGTTTACTGCTTTTATTAATAGCACCGTTCACTAAAATACACGCGCAGGTTGCTCTGGCACCCAAGCCTTCACCTGTGCAGCAGCAGTGGATGAAGATGGATTTTTATTTATTTGTTCACTTCGGCCCGAACACGTTCACTGACCTCGAATGGGGTAAAGGCAGCGAGAAAGAAGAAGTGTTTAACCCTTCGCAATTAGATTGCGGGCAATGGTGCCGGATAGCGAAAGTGGCAGGTGCAAAGGGTATTATTATTACTGCCAAACACCATGATGGCTTTTGTTTGTGGCCCAGCCAATATAGTACACATACAGTTAGAGAAAGTAACTGGCGCAATGGGAAAGGCGATGTTTTGAAAGAATTATCAGAAGCCTGTAAAGCAAATGGTCTAAAGATGGGCGTTTATCTCTCTCCCTGGGATCGGAACCATCCAAAGTATGGAACGGATGAATACAACGATGTCTTTGTGAATATGATGAAAGAAGTGGTAAGCCGTTATGGACCTTATTTTGAGTTCTGGTGGGACGGCGCCAATGGCGAAGGACCGAACGGAAAAAAACAGGTTTACGATTGGCAGCGGTTTGAGAAGACAATTCGCTCCATCGCTCCTAACACAGCTGTCTTCAGCGATATTGGCCCCGATATCCGCTGGGTGGGCAATGAGCGGGGCTTTGCTGGCGAAACAAATTGGAATACGATTGACACAGCAGGGTTCACACGCGGTGCCGGTGCTCCATCTCAGGATACGTTGAACAGAGGCAACCGCCATGGTAAGGTGTTTATACCTGCCGAGTGTGATGTGAGTATTCGCCCGGGTTGGTTCTATCATGCAGCAGAGGATACGGCTGTTAAATCACCACAACAGTTGTTTGATTTGTACCTGAAATCTGTTGGCAGAGGCGCCTCTTTATTGTTGAATGTGCCGCCTGACAGAAGAGGGTTGTTTACCTCTTATGATTCAGCTTCGCTTCTTGGTTTTCAGAAGTTGAGAGAAGAAAGTTTTTCGAATAATATTTGCCGGGAAGCTACCGCAACCGCTTCACGCAGGTCGGTTTCAGTAAAAGAGATAACAGACGATAATGAGAAAACTTCAGTCACCTTAAAAGAGAGAGGATCAGTAAAAGTTGTTCTCAATAAAACACAAGCCATTAACTGTATTTCATTAAAAGAACACATTCTAAAAGGGCAAAACATCGCCCGCTTTCATATTGATTTTTACGGTGACCAGAATCAACCAATCAAAAGAATAGACGCAACAACGATAGGCAGGAATCGCATTCTTACATTTCCTGCTGTTGAAACAAAGTCTTTTGTCATCACTGTAGATGAAGAAGATGCCCCGGCTTCCCTTTCAGAAATCGGGGCTTATCACATAAATGATTCATTGATCGAGAAGCCTTAATAGTTACCTCCAGCCACCGCGACGCCAGTAATAGCCGTGCGGACCTTGCACCCATACGCCGCTATTCCAGGTTCTGCCCGCGCGCGGGCGTGCCCAGTAACCATTGCGATAGGCATAGCGGTTGCCACGCCAATAGTAATCACCATCTATCCATACATAACCCGGACCCGGTTGAGCGGGACGGGTAACGACGACTGCTTCGGGCTGTGCCGATACATAGTGGTCGTGAGAGCAGCTGTAAGCTGACGTAAGCGTAATAATTAAGATCATTGCATACAAAAACTTCTTCATAATTTAATCTTTTACTTTCGTTGATGAAACTTGCGAGCCGGTTTTACGTTTAATGGCTGTTTTGCATTGCGCAACTTTTAACATTCATCTGTTGTTAGTCAATCAGGTGCATGTGTCAAAAAAATTATCTTCGCGGCATATATAGTTTTCATGAAAAAAGGTTGGCAGGTTGCCTTGTTCATTACCCTCATACTGATAGCCGATCAGGTTTTAAAAATTTATATCAAGACGCATTATCATCTTGGCGAAGAACATCTTGTTTTGGGTCGCTTCTTCCGCCTGCATTTTGTGGAAAATCCGGGCATGGCCTGGGGTTGGAAATTTGGTGGAGACTGGGGCAAATTAGTTCTGACACTATTTCGCTTGGTTGCTGTAATACTCGGCGTGTTCTATCTTAAAAGCATCATTAAAAAGAAGTATCACCCGGGCTTTATTGTTTGTGCAGCGCTCATTTTTGCCGGCGCGGCGGGTAATCTAATTGACAGTCTGTTTTATGGAATGATATTCAGCAACAGCGATTTCTTTATGCACAACATAGCTGTGATGTTCCCAAAAAGCGGTGGCTATGCAGGCTTCCTTCATGGTCAGGTGGTGGATATGCTTTATTTCCCGCTGATTGATTCGCATTTTCCTTCCTGGGTGCCTGTGTGGGGCGGCGAAGAATTCGAATTCTTTAGTCCTGTTTTTAACCTCGCGGATGCTTCTATTTCCGTAGGTGTGATTGCAATACTACTTTGGCAAAAAAGGTTTTTTCCAAAGAGAGAGCTGCCAGCATCAGGCAATGCTACGGTGGCAGAATCAACCCCTGTTGTCACCGAGAATGTATAAATTGTTATGTTTCTTCTTGAATGTTTTATACTTCAGGAATGATAAGAAATGATGTTTCGGCAGAAACAATCTCTGTATAAAAACATTAAGAAACAACGCTCTTTTCACTTCTGCATTTCTTATTCAACAAATAGGAAGTTTAGATTTCATTCGAAACCATGCCCGAAACAGATAACATCAAACAACACTGGGTTCAATTCATACACCAATTGCAGGACGATATTTGCCGTGCCTTGGAAGTGTGTGATGGTAAAGCCATGTTTACCGAAGATGCCTGGCAAAGAGAGGAAGGTGGTGGCGGCAAAACAAGAGTGATTGTCAATGGAAATGTGTTTGAAAAAGGCGGTGTAAACACTTCGGTGGTTTTTGGCAATGTGACATCTCAAATGCGCACCGCACTTCGCATTGAAGGTGATCAATGGTTTGCGTGCGGGCTGAGTTTAGTTATCCATCCGCTCAATCCTTTTGTGCCAACTGTTCATGCCAATTACCGCATGTTCGAGTTGTATGATAAAGAAGGAAAAGTGATAGATCGCTGGTTTGGCGGCGGCACCGATTTGACGCCTTATTACTTGTTTGAAGAAGATGCCGTTCATTTTCATCAAACTTACAAGATGGCGCTTGATACTTTTGATGAAAGCCTGTATCCACAATTCAAAAAGCAGTGTGATGATTATTTTGTAAACACGCACCGTAATAATGAGCGGCGAGGTATCGGTGGCATCTTCTATGATTATCAACGAGCGGCCGGGAAGCAGCCGAAAGACTTTTGGATGAGTGTAGCAAAAGCTTGTGGCTATGCGTTTATAGATGCTTATATTCCAATTGTAAACGAAAGAAAAGACACACCCTTCAACCCTCAGCACAAACACTGGCAGGAGATACGGCGGGGGCGTTATGTTGAGTTTAACTTGGTGCATGACCGAGGCACTTTATTTGGGCTGAAAACCAATGGACGCACCGAAAGCATACTCATGAGCCTGCCACCTACCGTTCGCTTTGAATACAATTATCAACCACTGCAAGGCAGCGCGGAAGAGAAGTTGCTCCAGGCTTGCTTAAATCCGAAAGGGTGGGTGAAGCCCCCATCCCCTAAAAGGGAGTTTTGAGCTGATTTACTATCAATATGGCCTGTTTCACTATCCATTATAATCAACATCAATCTTACTTACGCTGTTCTAAGCTCCCTTTAGGGGATGGGGCTTTCTTCGCTTCCCTTATCTTTATCGCATGACGTATCTGATACTCATTGGCGGCATTGCACTGCTTATTATCCTGATTGCTTTTTTTCGCTTTAACGCATTCATTGCTTTCCTCATTGTTTCCATCTCAGTTGGGCTATGTAGCGGAATGACTGTTCCATCCGTTGTGCTTTCCATTCAAAAAGGCATCGGCGATTTGTTAGGCAATCTGGTAATTATCATCGGGCTGGGTGCGATGCTGGGAAAACTGGTGGCTGACAGCGGCGCAGCCCTTCGTATTTCCACAGGTCTCATTCAGTCTTTTGGTAAGAAATACATTGTTTGGGCGTTGGTGCTCACCTGTTTTATCATTGGTGTTCCGCTGTTTTACAATGTTGCTTTTGTGCTGGCGGTTCCTCTTGTAATCACCATCGCAGCGCGCTATAAAATTCCCGCCGTATATATTGGTTTGCCTGCTCTTTCAGCGTTGTCGGTTACGCATGGCTACCTGCCGCCACATCCATCTCCGGTGGCTTTAGTGCAACAGTTTGGGGCTGACATGGGAGTTACTTTATTATATGGTTTCTTATTAGCTGTTCCTGCCATTGTTCTGGCAGGTCCGTTGTTTTCACTCACTTTAAAGAATTATAATAACAAGCCACTGCAAACCTTTGCTTCGGCAGATGAAGAAGAAGCAAAACTGCCCTCCTTATTTATTAGCATCCTGTCGGCTTTTCTTCCGGTTGTCCTGATTGGTTCTGGTTCGCTGGCTTCTTATCTTTTGCCGTCGCAAAGCAGTGTTGTTACTATTGCTAAAGCGATAGGCGACCCGGTAATAGCCATGCTAATCAGTGTTTTGTTTGCGACGTTTACATTAGGCAGGAGAAACGGCAAGCGTCTCGGTTCGGTCATGTCTTCTCTCGGCGAAGCGGTAAAAGATGTGGCCATGATTATCCTTATTATCGGCGGTTCCGGTGCATTGAAACAAGTGCTGACTGATGCTGGTATTAACGCGGAGATTGTAAGTGGTTTGAAGCATCTTTCTATTCATCCCCTGCTGCTTGCCTGGAGCATGAGCGCGCTGATTCGCGTTTGCGTAGGATCTGCTACCGTAGCAGGTTTGACGACAGCCGGCATCGTGGCGCCGCTGATTGCATCTACGGGTGTAAATCCCTCGCTGATGGTGCTGGCAACAGGCGCAGGGAGCCTGATGTTCTCGCATGTGAATGATCCGGGTTTCTGGATGTTTAAAGAGTATTTCAATCTCTCATTAAAAGATACTATAAAAACATGGTCTGTTATGGAAACAATTGTATCTGTCGTGGGTTTGATTGGCGTTTTTATTATCAACGCGTTTCTGTAAGAATGATTTCCTGGTCTGATACCAGAAGATGGTGTTCTGCCCCATGTTTCAGTGCATAATTTTCAGTAGCATGGCCTACGGGGAAGTTGAAGCAAACAGGATATGTATAACCTTGTACCTTTTCACTGATAGAATCGTAAACCGATTGACCAAAAGGGATAACGGTATCTTTCATATCTGTAAACGAGCCGACGATCAGGCCTGCAAGAGACTCCAATTGTCCGGCTCTTTTAAGTTGCATCATCAGTCGGTCAACGTTATAAATATATTCGCCAATGTCTTCAATAAAAAGAATTTTTCCTTTCGTATCAACGTTGCTTTTTGATCCGATTAAATGCGCCAGCAAGCATAGATTTCCACCTGTTATTGGTGCCGAGGCATTGCCTGTGCGATTGAGCGAATGTGCTTCGCAATGATAGCTGTAAGGCTCGCCCAGTAAGACTTTGCGTAACGACTGAACATACTCTGTTTCGCTTCCTCCCTCATTGAATGCTGCCGCCATGGGCGAATGCAGCGAAGCGGTATCGAAGTTGCGGAGCAGGTGCGAATGCAGGATGGTAATATCGCTGTAGCCAATGATCCATTTGGGCTGTTGTTTGAATTTTGTAAAGTCAATGTCGTCAATAATACGGCTCAAGCCATAACCACCGCGTGAGCATAAGATGGCTTTTACTTCTTCGTCATCGAGCATTACTTGCAGGTCTTGCCGCCGCTCTTCATCCGTACCTGAGAAGTAGTGAAACTGCCTGCCTAAGGTCTTTCCTTTTTTTATTGTAAAACCCCATTGCTCCAGTGTTTGAAGACAGGTAACCATTTTCTCAAACGGCATGGAACCCGAAGGGCAGATGACACCGATAGTATCGCCCCGTTTGAGATAAGAAGGAATAATAGCCATACGGCAATATTAGCACAAATGCTTATATTGCTCTGCAACAGAATAGTTATTGCAGACGCCAGCGTTTACCATCCGTATCATCAAAACCAATAATACCGTAGTTCTGATCATAATAGAGTTTGTTTACGTTCATTTGAAAAGCCGGCTGAGAAGAGGTCAGTCCTAGGGACTGCGTTTCTCCGGATTCAATTGTTCTTACGTTTGGATAAACTTTGCCATTGAGTGTGAGGGATGTAACCGGCAGCGTAAAGTCAATGAAGAATTTATTATCGAACGTCAGTGTATCGCTGTACTTATTCCACAGCGGAAAACGGATGTACGCAATGAATGCGGGTGAACCCTTTACGGGAGTTTGCAAGTTATAATCAGAACCCAAGGGGTATCGTTGCAGGGTGATCTCAAAATCATAGGCTGTAGTCACATCGGCATATTGCAGAAGAATATGTTGCTGGTCGTAGTAGAAGTAAGTGGTTACATAATTACTCCAGAAAGTTCCGGTGACATACGATAATTTTTCAGTTGACGAAGCAATAATCTTAAATCTCCTTTCTTCGCCATCTTCATTTTTATAAACCAGTTGCTTTCCCGCATCAGACGATACAAGCAATTTACTTCTGTCTTCTTCTGTAAACTGATAATAAGGAAGAACAGAGTTATTGTTTTCTTTTTTACAACTGCTCATAAGCAGAGTCAAAACCAGGAGGGATAAAATAGCAGGCTTTGTTTTCATGGTAATACCTTGTGAAGTGTGATGGAAATAATTTGCCAATGAAATCGTTACTGAGTAAAGTTGTTTGCTTATTTCAACAAAGGCTTTGACAAAAGTCATTAAAAGGTACTTACCTGATTTTGTTTCTAACCCGGCTTAACGTTTCTCCATTGATTCCAAGATAAGAAGCGATGTATTTTAGGGGAATCTCGTTCACGAGGTTTGGATATTGCTCTAAAAAGAATTTGTACTTATCTATCGCTTTCTGTTTGCGCAGCATATGAAGCCGCTGTTCTGTCAAAAAAAGATAATGCTCTGTAAGCCTTCTGCCCAAATAGTTAAGGGCGGGGAACAGGTGGTACAGCTCGTCGAGTTTCTCATAAGGCAGGCAGGCCAGCACCGAAGGCTGCACCGCCTCGAGTGTTTCAAAAGCGGGTGTTTGCCTATAAAAGCTTTCAACCGAAATAATAATGTGGTGCGGCTTCATTAACCGCGAGGTAACTTCTGTTTCGCCTACATAATGATAAGAACGGATAATGCCTTTCAGTACCACCCAAAGGCATCTGCACACTTCACCTTCCGATAAGATAATGGTATCTTTTTCAACAGGCAAAATGCTGAAACGACTAAAGATGTTCTCTTTCTGTTCGGTGTTTAAAGGCTGAATGCCTTCCAGTTCCTGCAGAAAAGAAGGTAGCCAAAATGCTTTATCAGTGGTCAAGGCAATCATCGTTTGTTCATCCAAATATGCAAAACTTATTGGATTTTGTAAGGGGTATTTCAGAATTGTCCGTCTCAGCCAATTTATTTCACTTTGATTTATTGTAGCTGTCAGGCGTTGCGCAACCTTCGTATTATCATCCTTTTTTCCTTCACTTCGTTTTACTGCCATCATTATCTTTAGTGCCTATTTATTATAACTCATATGAGACCAGTAAAGCTTCTTAGTATTTGTTTATTTCTTATCATTTCATCTGCCGCGTTTTCTCAAACAATTCCTTTGTGGATGCGTTACCCGGCTATTTCGCCTGACGGAAAAACCATAGCCTTTGGCTACAAAGGAGATATTTATACGGTGCCAACCAGTGGTGGCGTTGCTATGCCATTAACCATCCACGAAGCGCAGGATATGATGCCCGTATGGAGCCATGATGGCAAAAGCCTTGCGTTTGCATCTGACCGTTATGGAAACTTCGATGTGTTCATCATGCCCGCAACTGGCGGCACGCCGCTTCGGCTGACTTATAATAGTGCGGCAGATTATCCCAGTGACTTTACACCGGATGATAAAAACGTCATCTTTGGCAGTGCACGCAATGCACCGGCAGAGAGCGTTCGTTTTAGTATCCGCCTGTTCCGCAACTTGTATAAAGTGCCGGTAGATGGTGGGCGGTCTATATTAATTAGTGCAGCAGGTATCGAAAATGCACACTATAATAGCAGCGGAACACAGTTAGTGTTTCAGGATACAAAAGGATACGAAGATGAATGGCGCAAGCATCATACATCGTCTGTCACCAAAGACATCTGGCTGATGGATATGAAGGCGAACACCTACACACAGCTTTCCAACTATGCGGGCGAAGACCGCGAGCCGCTCTTTTCGCACGATGGTGCCAGCGTGTATTATTTAAGCGAGAAAAACGGCTCTCAAAACATTTATAAGTTATCTGTAGGTAATAAAGGCAGCGAACAGCAATTAACAACTTTGACGAAAAATCCCATCCGTCATCTAAGCGCATCAAACGACAATACTTTGTGCTTTACTTATGATGGTGAAATCTACACAATGAAGGAAGGCGGGCAACCGCAGAAAGTTGCCGTCCAGATCATCAATGATGGCAGGGCTGGCGTGGAGAAGAATGTGCCTGTAAACGGCAATACCACAGAGTTTGCACTAAACCCTAACGGGAAAGAAATGGCGTTTGTAACGCGCGGCGAAATCTTTGTGACAGCTATTGATGGCGGGCAAACTAAACGCATCACCAACACGCCGCAGCAGGAGCGCATGGTGCAATGGAGCCCCGATGGTAAGACGTTGATTTATGCAGCCGAACGCAAGGATAGCTGGGATATTTACAAAACAACAATTGCCCGCGCCGACGAGCCTTATTTCTTCGCGGCAACGGTGCTGAAAGAAGAGGTAGTGATTGCAACGCCAGCCGAAGAATATCAGCCCAAATATTCGCCGGATGGAAAAGAAATCGCTTACATAGAGAACCGGAACGTGCTGAAGGTGTATAATCTTTCAACCAAAAAAACAAGAACGCTTCTTCCCGAAGGGCACAACTATTCGTACAGCGATGGCGACTGGGATTTCCATTGGAGTCCGGATAGCAAATACCTTCTTACAGATGACCAGAAAGGATATTTTGGCAACGCTAATACTTCTTTATTTGATGCTTCCAACGATACCAGTATGTATCCCATTAACGGCGGCTTTGGCGAGTACCAGAGCAAGTGGTATTTAGGGGGTAAAATAATGACGTGGCTGAGTAATAAAGCCGGCCGCAAATCGCTGGCAAACCAGGGCAGCAGCGAGTTTGATGTATATGCCGTATTTTTTGATAAGGACTTGTACGACCAGTTTAGGCTAAGTGACGACGACTATAAACTGTGGAAAGAGCAACAGGATAAAGCGAAGAAAGATTCAACTGTTGCAGGCAAGAAAAGCACAGCGCAAAAGAAGAAAGACACGCTCATCAAACTCGACCTTCAAAACTTAGATCAACGCATTGTACGGCTTACCATCAACAGTTCTTCCATTTCTGATTATGAGCTGAACAAAGATGCCAGCAAACTGTATTACCTCGCTGCTTTTGAGAAGGGCTACGACCTTTGGGTAACCGATACGCGCACGAAAGAAACAAAGATTCTTGCCAAGCTGGGCGGCACGTCAAGTGGCATCGAAATCAGTGATGATGGCAAGAGTTTGTATGTAAGCAACAGCGGCCGGATAGCGCAGGTAAATGCCGATAATGGTAAGGTAACGCCCATCTCTATTGATGGAGAAATGACCTTGAATGCCGCCGCCGAGCGCCAGTATATTTTCGAGCATACCTGGCGGCAGGTAAAAGAGAAATTTTACGACCCGAAGATGCAGGGGGTGGATTGGTCTTATTATAAAACAGAGTACGCAAAATTCCTCCCGCACGTGAGCAACAACTACGACTTCCAGGAACTGCTAAGCGAGATGCTGGGCGAATTGAATGCCTCGCATACGGGTGGGCGCTATCGTCCGCAAAACCCAACGGCGGATGTAACACCGGCTTTGGGTTTGTTGTATGATGAGACCTACACAGGCAACGGGCTAAAAATAAGCGAAGTGATTTCGGGCGGACCGGCAGATAAAGCCAGCAGTAAGATTGCAGGCGGCTGCATCATACAAAAAATAAACGGCGAGCCGGTAACAGATACAGTGGATTGGGCAAAATACCTGAACCGCATGACGGGCGATAACACCTTGCTAACTGTGTATAACCCTGCTACAAAAGCCACATTTGAAGAAGTGATAAAACCCATTACTGCAGGCGAAGAAAGCGGGCTGCTATATAAACGCTGGATTAAGCGTGAAGCCGAGATGACGGCGAAACTAAGCGGCGGCAAAATTGGTTACGTGCATGTGGAAAGCATGGACGATGAAAGCCTGCGCGAAGTGTATGACAAAGCTTTGGGGGAGAATCTGGAGAAACAGGCCCTGATTGTAGATACCCGCTTCAATGGTGGTGGCTGGCTGCACGATGATTTGAATACGTTCCTTACGGGCAAAACATACCTGAAATTTGCACCGCAAAGTCACCTGCTGAAAGGCGGCGAACCAATGGGCAGATGGCAGAAGCCGAGCTGCGTAATCACGAGCGAAAGCAATTATAGCGATGCATTTATCTTTCCTTACATCTACAAGCAAAATGGAGATGGCAAACTGATAGGTATGCCCGTGCCGGGAACAGGAACGGCCGTTTGGTGGGAAACGCAGATAGACCCGACCATCGTGTTCGGTATACCCATGGTGGCAACGATAGGGAAGGAGGGAAGACCGACAGAGAACCTGCAGGTGAACCCCGACATTCGCGTGCCGCTGCCGTATGAAGATTTCCTGAAAGGGAAAGACGACCAGCTGGAAGCAGCGGTGAAAGAGATGCTACAGGAAGTGAGCGGGAACGTGCAAGCAAAAGAATAAGAATATGATATGAATCATGAAAACAGCAGCTATCTTGTAAGGTGGCTGCTGTTTTTGTTTTTGGAAAAAGTAAGTAAGGAAGTGAAAGGAGGGAAGGGGATGGTTTTATGATGCGTAATGCTTCTTTTTCAATGCGTACTCTTAGACGCCGGGTTTCGGAGGTAATGGACTACCATCCTCGTTTTCAACTTTGCCTCATCAATCCCGCTGTCGCAATCACCCACTCATGTCCACACCCCATCCGCAGCCATTTTACTTTTTTTCTTTATCTATCCACTTTCATCCAGCACCAATCTATTCTCATCCGTAAGTAATCCACCTCCCACCTTAAAAATCCATTCCCGCTGTTGTTGGTAGAAAACACCAACAACAAAACCGCATCGTTTCTCACCACTAATCTACATCATTCACTCCTAAACTCGCCTTAGCTCATCAGTGAAACGGTCCTAACATTACGTATAAGTTGAACCTATGCGCGCCTTCCAATGTAGTTTTCAGCTGCAAAAAATTCATTTTCTTACACGCATCAAATGCTTTCTTCTCCGCTCTTTCTCTGTCTCGGGGACATGGCGGTGTGGCACTAAAGCCGGTTTCAGAGAAATGCTTGGTTACTTATGTGATGATGCTTGAATGCAAATAGGCTAAGAAATAAAAAAGCTTTTAGTGTTCAGAAGACGATATTGATGTGGTACTGTAATATCTTGGGGCAGAGACATGGTAGAAAAAGGATCTGCTATCTATTGAAAGCCGGCTGGACAATTTGCGGCGAAAGGGAGAGCTTGACTGAGATAATTAACGCATACAACCATATTTATATGAATTATAAAAAGCCTGATTATAAAGGACACAAAAATTTTGTCCTTTAGACAATTGCATATAATATTGTGCTGTATAGCATTCTTCGGAATCTTTACATCTTTAATTCTTACTAAAACTAACAACACTCAACATGAAAAAATGTTTTTTAGGACTTATTGTCTTGGCTTGCTTGTTTACTTTCTCTTGTAAAAAAGATTGTCCGGCACCAACTTACTCTATCGAAGGTTTATGGATAGGAAGTTATAATTATGCATCCACATCCGGTACTCATACAACTCAGGTTCCTCAATATTTCAGTTTTATTATAAAACCGGAAGGCAGTTTGATTGTTGAAAGTCAGGACGCCGGAGTGAGTTATATGGCAACAGGTACTTGGACATTAAGTGGAGATACATTGAATTGTAAATATATATATCCTACTTCTGTTGTTGGTACGCAACTGTATCAGGTAGCCACTTCAACATTTGAAAAATCAGGCAAACTAAGTAACGGTGTATGGTATAATACCTATTCGAGTTGGGAGCAAATACCCGATCCAAACCAGCAGGGAACTTTTACTATGGAGAGAGTGGATTAGAGTTAGTAGTTCCCTTGTAGATCGGTCTCCTCAACGACCTTATCAAGTCACAAGCATTTCAGTTTGTGTCTCTGCAAAACGAAAAAATAAATTTTAATTCGTGCTTGCCAGCAAAGGCAAAACAAAAAGCGTTGACTTTAGAGAAAGTCAACGCTTTTTGTTTTGCTAATTCAGGTATTATTTATAACCCCACTTGTTCATCACCACCAAATCAGCTTTAACGGTCTCTATCGGCGCCATGCCCTGGTAAGACTCCTGCTCAATGATGAATTGCGTGGTGCCGCCGCTTTTTCTGCCAAAGTCGAGAATCTCTTTTACGGGCATTATGCCTTTGCCAAGCACGGTGCTTTCATAGTCACCGCCCATTTCGCCGTTGGCGCTTTTGATTTCATCTTTCACGTGCATAGATTCAAAACGACCGGGATGTTTTTTCATAATCTCCATCGCCTTGCCGCCGGTGTGCAGCATGTTGCCAATGTCTATCTGCTGAATGACGAGCGAAGGGTCGGTGTTTTCGAGAATCAGGTCGTAAAGCACCTTGCCATCTATCATGGTGTCGAATTCAAAATCGTGGTTGTGGTAGCCGAACTTCATGCCATGCTGCTTGCACAGGGTGCCGCACTTATTAAAGCGGTCCATATAGCCTTTAAACAGGGTCATGTCTTTGCGGAAGGCATCGTCCAGCCAGGGGCTGATGACGTATTTCTGACCTACAGTGGCGGCATCTTCGATGGTGTATTTCCAAACATCGGTAAAATCTTTTTTCGCATCGTCCCAGTGCTGTGCCGCCATCACTGTGTGCCCGCTTTGCATGTCCATGCCTAAATCGTTCAGCACTTTTTTAAAGTCGGGAGCCGAATAGCCATAGAATTTACGGTCGACATAGTTGGCATGTTCTACGTGCTTGTAGCCGGCAGCAGCCACTTTCTTAAGCGTTCCCAACGGGTCGGCTTTCATATCGTCTCTAACAGAGTATAACTGCACGCCGACAATTTCTGTTTTGCTAACGGCAGCGCGCAACAATTGAGGCATAGCAACGGTTCCGGCCAAAGCGAACGTTCCGGTTTTGAGGAATCTTCTGCGGGAAGTGTTCATAATTTGTATGATTTATAAAATGATGAGTGAGTAATGGCAAATGGCGATGGCAATGCGTGAGCAAGATAGTCGTTTCGGAGAGATGAAAGATGATATTTTTTTACGGAGATGTTTGTTACTCTTTCTGGCTTTTGCCTTTTAAGAAATTGCATTTTGAATAACACGCTAATAAGATGTCAATACGTCTTGCTTGATTCCGCAATTGCCCTCGACATTGTTATCATAGAAGATTCCTGCGAGGGATTTATGCAGAATCTGATGTTTGTGATTTGATACAGTTGAAATAATAAGAGCGCTTTATAATTAGCAAGAGGTTTAACGCCTCGAGATCAGATTTTGCACAAAGCCATAGCAAGAGTGATTATACTACAAAACATTATTGAGGGCAATTACGGAGTTACGAATGCCGCTTGCATTTGCTTCAAACCTCCGCCACGCGAAACGGCAACACTGATATTTCATTCCACACGCGATGAGTTTTATATACATCGTCCTCAATCCAGTTCCAAACGCTTTGCTCATCGGGTAAAGAAAGAATGATAACAGAGCCTGCCATGTTTCCTTTTTCGTTCAGCAATGCACCGCCAATAATGAAGATGCCCTTGCGCTTTTCTTCCCGCATTCTTTGGAGATGTGTTGATCGCACGGATAGCCTGCGGTTGAGCGCCTCGGCATCGGTATGGTCTTTTGCATGGATTACAAACTGCGGCATCGGTTGATTATTTTTGATTGTAAAAATGGGGAATATTTTTAAAGAAACAGGGCTATGCAAGAAAGTATAACACAGTATCAACGCCTCATACAAAAGCTCGATGCCGACTCGATTGCTTTGTTGTATACACCCAATGGAAGGATGGGAGAGATGGCAACGGGGCGCGATTCTATCCGTGCTTTTTTGTCCTCTTTTCAAAATATACAGGTGTTGTCGCAGCTGTCTACTTCTGATTCGTTGACATTGAATAAGAGTATGGCTTTACAGAAAGGGATTTATGTGCAGACAGATGTAATCTCGCACCGTGATACGATAACCGTTAAAGGAGAATATACTGCGCGGTGGCAATGGATGGACGATAGCTGGCACATCGAACAAATGGAAACAAAACCTTTAGATATGAAGAAGCAGTAAAACTTAAAAGAAAGGGGCACCCGTTGCAAAGCGGTTTACTCTATCCTGCAATCCATTGTAACCGCCATTAATTTTTTTTGTCATGGCTTTAAAATGAATAAGGTTATCACCTTCATCAATGGGTCGGCTGATGTCTATGTTATCGGCAATTTCATTCAGGTTTTTATGGTTCCAAAACCAGCCCGCACCCAGCGCAGCGTACTTCATTTGCTGCGGTGTGCACAGCTTTATGTTTTTCGCGCCGAGCAATTGTGGCTGCGTAACAAAATCTTCCCCGAAATCGTCGCTGATAGAAGCATAATTGGCGCGCCCAGTAATCTGTATCAACCCGCGCCCTTTAAAGCGAATGCCATCGCCGGGATGCGTGTTGCCTAAGTCTTTCCGGCCTTCATAAGCTTTGCCGCTGGCTAGTTCTTCCGTATAAAAAAGACCGCCGCTTTCATGACCTACCTGCGCTAAAAAACAAAGTAGCCGCGCGGGTGTATTAATGCGATACCGGAAGCAAGTATCTATCAAATAGGGCAGAAGTCCAGTTGCATAAGCGGAAATAGCACCTGTAGCGCTTTTTAACTGCAGCAAAGAGAGCGCATCATTTCCTACAGATGCGTTTATTGCTTGCAATGGCTGCGCTGCAATGGTGGATACCGCACCGCTCCAAAACCAATTGCCTTCGTTGGTAAAATACCATTTTCCATTACTGTTTATTTTCTCGCCTTCGTTGGTGTAGCCATCATAGGCAAGCTGTACATTAGCAGCAATGGCATTGATTGCAGGCTTGCGGGTATCCGGCTGGGGACGAAGATTGAGGCGGGTTTGCGTGGTGACTTTGCCCCTTTCTTCCACCTTAGTAAAAGAAGAGGGAACGATGATAGTGGTTGCTGTAGCAGTGCCGCCTGCTAGTGCAATAAGTTTATCTAAATCGGCTTTATGTCCGGGGCATGTTTTTAAAGAAAAAATTTCGTGATGACCTACGATATGTTTGCGGTCAACAGGAATGCCCCACCGGGCACAGATGTCTTTGATGAGCGCTGCACTGGTGTTATACATTTCTTCCGTCCATTCCGAATTTTCACTGCCTTCATGTTCAATTCCAATGGTGTAATAGTTGGGATTGATGTATAAGTTATTACCTGCCCCTTTAATCAGTGGCCAGCTTGGCGCGTTTACACGACCGGCATGCCAGGCAGCATCGGTTTCAGAAACATAAGCATGTATCTCGCCGTTTTTACCAACGCCATAATGCGCCGAAACAGACGAACGGGTATCTCTAAACCAGCTATCGGTGCCGGATAAACTGCCTGCCATAACGTGAACAACGATGGCTTCCGGACGAAAGTTTTTTCTGCCCTGTGTAAAGTTTGGAGATGGGACTGTAACGATATTCATGACGGTCAATTTTAACCTTGTGCAATGTTTGAATCGGTGGCTTCATCCGGCACCAGCAGCGGTTCATTTTCTCTGCCGATGTTATTATTTGTTGTAGTACTGCCGCCGATTGCATCGGAGGATGGCGTGACTATAGGCTTCGATTCATTAGCATCTGTTGCAGAGTTGGAAGCCGGCTTGGTTCCTGCAGCGCGGATGCTGATAAACTTGCTAAGCAGATCGAACCAGAAGGGCGCACCAAGCGTCATAGCAAAAGCGGTGATGAGCCAGCCCAGAAAGGAAGAACCCGGATCAAATTTATCATACACCAGCGGCGATATGGCATTGAGTTGCCGGTTGATGAATGAGAGTTGTTGTTGCGCCACAGTATCCTTTACTTTCTGATTATCCAGGCTATCTTCTAATGCCTCTTTTTGTTTGCGTAGCGAATCGTACAATTTATATTTCGCGCTGGTGTGCCATCCCATTGCCATCACATAATTCGATTGCTCAATGTCGTCCTCTACTAAATCGTAAGCCTGGTCTAACAGTGTGTCGCCTGTAGTAAGAATGACTACTCTGCTTGTGTCGGCTGCGCCGGATTTTTTTCGCGATGTATCTCTCAACGCATTAATGGCAGCGCCATATTTCTGTTGTGATTGCATGGCTAATTGCACCATCTGGTTGCGCGCATCTTTGTCTTTCGACAGCACATGATATATCTTGATAGAATCTACATTGCCCCAGATGGCAATGATGAGACCGATGAAAAAAAGGATGCGCCGCACCTGCCGCTTATACCAACCGTTGGCGCGGTCCATGGTTTCGTTGTACCAGTTCTCCAACAAGGTGTTGAAAGCAGTCAAGTCTTTAGCGGAATCAATAAAAATCTGTCGTAATTTATCTAATGTTTCAGGCTGTATTTCTGCCAGCACAGGATTTGTTTTTCCTGTTTCTATTAATGCTGCATTGGCATTGGGCTGCGCTGCAGTCACCATCGGGTAAAGCGTGTTGTAGATAGATAGCATGACGGGCAGAGAACCGTCATAATCTTTGCCGCGCAACAATTGAACGATGGTAGAAGAAAAGTTTTTGGGTTCGATATAAGAAGGCTTGCTGCGCGAGCTGTTGGGGCTAAGATATTTGATGGAAGGATGCTTGTAAAACGCTTTCGCTAGCGTGAAATCGGGCAGGCGGCAGGCAATGTTTTGAAGCTGCGCTTTGAAGGTATTGAGAATGCGCTCCACCGTTTTGCCCAGCAGCGATGTGCTTTGCAGAGCAACGGGTTTGCGGTCGTTCAGCATGAGGCGAATTGCTTTTACCAGCACTACTGCGCGAAGGTTAAGGAAGGAAGCGATCGTTTCCTGTATAATGCTTGCCAGAAGGCTATACAAGAGATAAACGAAGACTAACCCGATGAATACGTCAAGCGCTACGTTGCTCGTCATGAGAATGAATTTATGAACTGGTGAATAGTTCTTACCTCTTATTTAAACCATCTTTGGAAGAAAGTCCAGGCATTGTTTTGAAACACGTTCTGAATAATAAGATCAGAACCAATTTTGTTGAAATCATTCTTCAGCCTCGATGAATTGTTTTGCATATAGTTGAAGGCATGTCTTTCGAGGTAAGACTTCAGATCGGGATATTGTTCCACTGTCCAGAAGCTGTTGATCGGGTCAACGATGCCATCATAATCGGAACCGATGCCGATGTTACTCCAGGCAGGCAAGCCATTGTTATCCAGCAGTTCACCGATGTATTGAATCTGCCGCCATACCAGTTCGCTGCGGTAGTGCATGATTTTATTTTTGAAGAAAGAATGCTTTACCCGCTTGATGGTTTCATCATTTGCCAGACGCCGCTCATCGAGCTGCAAGCCAATGATGCCGCCGCTTCTCGCCATCAGCAGCAGTTCATCATCGTAAAAATTAATCTCGCCGTTATTGAAGGTGTTACCTAAATCGGGATAACGCGAGACTGGTGTGTTCATATCAGGCAAGCCATTGGCAACGCCATGACTCATAAAAACAGGAATGTCGGGATAACTTGTTTCTCTTATCTTAAAAAATTCCTGCCTGCCGATTGGACTCAAATGTTTGCAATCAATTAATATGCGGTTACCATCGGTGTTGTCCAAGAGTATATTGAGCACATCTTTACCTAACTCTGTAAAGCCTGTACCTAAGCCAACGCTTTGATCACACTTCTTCGCAATCACACCACGCAGGCTAAGGCTTTGTCCGCAGAGTTCATTATAAAAATGATGTGTCATACCAACAAACCATGGCTTGTGGGCAAGCTTCTTCAGGTCTCTTGCGTGTTGTTTCACATCCTCCGGATCCGCTTTGAGTTGAGTCGGACTTCTATCAGTATCCAAGCCGCAGTTCAATATGTGCAATCCCTCAATAGATGGAATGACAGCAATGTTTACCGGCGCGCCGCTTTGCTCTGCAATGATGGTTTCGTTTTCATCTATCACAGCTTTCAACTCAGTAAAATTTTTTACAATTATATACTTGTATTTGTTGCCATCAATATTTACCGGCTTGTTGTGCATTGACTGCAAAAAAGAAATTTCTAACTGAAGGTCTGCCCAATAATCTTTCATACTTTGAATGGCATCAATACGCGGTTTGCCGAGTTCGGTGGCGAAGTCGGCTAAGATATCGGAGATAAAACCCTTGCCCAGCTTGTTATTGAAGAACCATTTCTCAATGCTTCCCATTCCGATGGCTATCACCCAAAGTCGGCCGTAAGATGCCGCCGTGAAATTGGATTGCGAGAATTTAGTAAGACTACCTAATTCATTCAACAGCTTATCCGTAAGTGATGCCGGATCGTAGAACCACATGCTGGTTTTGTCGCCAACGCTGGTGCTTTGTTTGCCATTGTTTTTAGAGAATGTTTTGGCTAATGGCTTATACGATGCATGGGTATGGATGTCAATGGAAAAATCAATGTTGGGCATGTTGCTATCGTTTATTGAACAAAGAATGTTTGTTTTTTCTTTAGTCGCAGTCTTTTACAAAAAGGAAGTGGCTTAGCTATTCGCTTCCATTAAGTTTCATCTTAACCTCTTCCCATCATTGCTAACTTCTGATATTTGTTCCATACACGAACCGGAAATAGTTTCGGATTCTTTTGCCTGTCTAATATTATGAGAAGGAGCCTTTTTACACGACGTTGTCACGACACATCAAACCTACTATTTATTTCTTTTTTTAAAAGCGCTTCCTTTACAGATTTTCTAGCTTGCTTTACTGATAAAAAAATTTTTTTGATGCTATCACTTTAATCTTTCTACCTTTAGTATACAGACCTGGTACCTGTTCCGGTAGCTTGTTTTCTTCGCAGCTTGTTCTTCTTCTATCGCATTGGTTTTATTTAGTAAAGTCTGTCTTCCTCAGCACAATAAAACCTGTCTATATGAATTACGATTACACCCAAAGCGACTTATCCCGCGGCGTCCTCAGCGGGTTGTATTCCGGTATTGTCGCTACCGTTCTCAACATGATATTTGTGTATGTATACCGTTATCTCACTTCGTTTCAGGATTTCAACGGGATAGATGTAACGGTGATTGTGTTTGGTACTTTGCTGCTCTCGTTAGCATGCGGCATCGTGTTTTATTTCTTTGTTTATTATTCAAAAAAAGGTATTCCGGCTTATCGTATTGCCGTGGCAATGGTAACGCTGGTCATCATTTTTGCGGGGCTTTACCTGAGAAGATCGGTAGTAGGCGATGTGCCTATAGAATTTCGTGTAATTGTTATTATTACGCAAGTCATTATTGGCGGCCTAGCGGCGTTTCTGATTCCTTACCTGTTCCGCCACGATAAAATAATTAGCTGAAGTTTGAGTATGAAGTTATTTGCAATGGTTTGTTGACGCGATTAGTGAAAGATTGTATTGTCATTTGTTTCCCATACAGTGTTGGGACTGCTAACAGCGCCTTTTGATTTAACAAACTATTTGACGCTTTTGTGCAGAAGCTGGGTGATTGTCGCAAATGCTGTTGGAATGATTAGAGTTCTGCATAGTAAGTACAATATCTAATTTGAACAATAAAGATCTGAGCCTGCACAAAATCCTGTAAGGGTGATTTGTGATTAAACAATGCTGGTAATAATAGTGGAATCAGGATAACCATGTCTAACACTTTATATCTTACATTATTCATCACCTTAAAACCGCATTACAATTGCATATCTTACTTTTGCATCCCTCATGGTTTATCTTACAAGAGTAGAGCACTTTAATGCCGCGCATAAACTGTATAACCCGCAATGGAGCCGCGAGCAAAATGAAAATGTGTTTGGCGTATGCGCCAACGAGAACTGGCATGGACACAACTTCAATCTGCACATAACAGTAAAAGGCGAACCGGAAAAAGACACAGGTTTTTTGATGGATGCCAAAAAATTAAGCCAATTGATTAATGAACATGTTGTTGAACAATTAGACCACAAAAATCTGAACCTCGATGTCCCTTTCCTGCAAGGCACCATGTGCACGACCGAAAACTTAGCCATTGCCATCTGGCAGCAACTCTCTCTGCACATTACAGGAAACGCCAAACTGCATTGCGTCCGGTTGTTTGAAACGCCAAAAATTTATGTTGATTACTTCGGCGACTAATGATTGTAGTGCAATTGTCATAAGCCATTTTCTAAACACTTTATTTGCTGTTTTAGAAGTAAATTTGTGTATTGGATAGCAAATGGCTAATCTCTCTTTGCACGTGGTTTTGGTCAGCACACTTCTGGCGCATCCACCGCAGTTAGCTAAGGTTCATTTGTAAAAATATTCTCTTCATTCATGCCGGAAGTTGCCGTTTTCAGAGTAGAACAATTTAATGCTGCCCACCGCTTATTCGTGCCGGACTGGAGCGATGAAAAAAACGCTTTTGTGTTTGGCAAATGCAGCAATCCCAACTATCATGGGCATAATTACAAACTGGTGGTGAAAGTAACCGGCGAGCCGGACACAACAACGGGTTTTGTGATTGATTTAAAAAAGCTAAGTGATATTATCAAAAATGAGGTGCTGTTGCGGTTCGACCATAAGAACCTGAATTTAGATACACAAGAATTTAAGCATCTGAATCCGACCGCAGAGAATATTGCCATTACCATTTACAATTTATTGCAGGATAAAATAGGAACGGAATTCGCGTTAAAAATTACATTGTATGAAACAGAAAGAAACTTTGTGGAATATCCAGCCTGATGAAAAAGGCCAGCGGCTTGAACTCAGCGATATTACCATTGACGAAATAGGCGAGGACCATATTACCACTTCAGTGAACACGCCTCTTAAAGAAAATGCCTTTGCCAAAACTGATGATGAAAAAATAGCGATCATCGAAAAGCATTTTGCAGCTATTATGGACACGTTAGGTCTTGACTTAACCGATGATAGCCTGCGCGGAACACCTAAGCGGGTTGCCAAAATGTATGTGCAGGAAATTTTCAGCGGGTTAAATCCTGACAACAAACCGGCGGCCACCTTGTTTGAAAACAAGTATAAATACAACCAGATGCTGGTGGAAAAAGACATCTCTTTCTACAGCAATTGCGAGCATCATTTTGTGCCTATTTATGGCAAGGCGCATGTGGCCTATATTAGCAGCGGCAAAGTGATTGGATTAAGTAAACTTAACCGTTTTGTCCAGTACTTCGCCAAGCGACCGCAGGTGCAGGAGCGGCTTACCGTGCAAATAGGCAAAGAATTGCAGAAAATATTATCTACCGACGATGTTGCGGTGGTGATAGATGCGAAGCATCTCTGTGTTGCTAGCCGTGGTATTAATGATACTAGTTCGGCCACCGTTACAGCTTTCTACGGAGGTAAGTTTAAAGATGAAGCAACAAAGCAGGAATTCTTAAAGTATATAGATATGCGGACGGCTGATTAACTGGAATGGATCAATATTTTAAAAGCCTTTTACCATTGGTAAAAGGCTTTTTTGTTGGTTACTTTTAGACTCGTTTAGCAAAATTTCAGTAGCTGTTAAGATTTTATTTTAAGGAATGTGAGGAATGAATGGCACAGTTATTGGCAAGTGGGCCTTATTCTCTCATGCTAAAATAAAAACTATGAAAAAGCTATTAACCGCATGTATTGTATTGGCATCTGCCTTAGCCATTCATGCTTCAGCAAGCGACAACACGAAAGCGCTTTGCGATAAAATGAATGCAGGTGTTTCTATCTATACAGACACAGTTCCCTCTGACACGTCTAAAAAAGATTCTTTGATATACGGAACATTTGTTTACAATGTAAATGATACAGTTCCTGCCGATACTTCAAAGAAAGATACCATGTTCGCTTCAGCCGTTGCTTACCGTGTTGTAAACGATACAGTGCCTACCGATACAACCAGAAAAGACACCACTTTTGCAATGCTGGCTTTTAACAGGTAACTGAAAGCAGTTCATGTGCTTTCTTATTTTCAAATAAAGGCATTTTTTTAATTTCCTTTTTGTTTACCAGATTCGTTAGTAGAGTGGCAATGTATATTTGCCACTCTATTTATGAGTCAGCCACACACACTCCATACAGTATTATCACCCAAGTTATTAGACCTCTATGATTTTCGCAACACCATTGTTGTTATCATAGATGTTTTTCGAGCTACTTCCACTATTGCTGCGGCACTATACAATGGTGCTGACAGGATTATCCCGGTTGATAATATTGAGCAATGTATTTCTATTGGTAAAAATTTAAACGCCATTACTGCCGGTGAGCGGGATGGCAAAATCATTCCGGGACTTCAGTATGGTAACTCTCCCGCAGAATATTACCCTGAATTTATAAAAGGAAAAACTCTGGTCTTAACTACCACTAACGGAACAAAGCTTTTGCACCTGGCTCTGGCAAAAGGAGCGGATGATGTAATTACCGGTTCATTTCCAAATCTTTCTGCCGTTTGCGAATTTTTAACAACGTCCGGTAAGAATGTGATTCTTGGTTGCTCGGGTTGGAAAGACCGTTTTAATTTAGAAGATACTTTGTTTGCAGGCGCTGTAGTGAGCCGCATGAAAAGTTATTTTACCGTGCATTGCGATAGCAGCCTGATGGCCGAAGATATGTACCTGCTTCACAAAAATGATTTGCATTCTTTCATAAAAAAAACAACGCATTGGCATCGTTTAGCAGGATATGGGTTGGAAAAAGATCTGGAATGGTGCGTTACGGAAGATGCTGCTAATGTGCTGCCTGTTTATCAAAACAATGAATTGGTGGCTCGGAAAAAATAATAACAAAAAAGCCCTTGCACTACTGCAAAGGCTTTCTGCTCTATCTTAATTTTGTTTGTTATTTTTCTGCTTCTGCCAAAGCTTTCATGCCATCAAGCAACTTTTGCTGAACAGCTTCTAATCTTCTTTTCTTGGTATCGGCCCGCTTGGCTTCTTCAATCCAGCTAACAAAATCTTTCTGGTCATTTACCGGCAGCGATTTAAAGAAATCTTTTGCTTTTTTGTGTTTCACAAAAAAGATTTCCATTTCGGCGGGCAGCTTAACAATGCGTCTGTCGAACTCTTCATTTTCTTTTACCTCATCGTCATTTGTACCACCTGCAATAGCCATATCTGCTTTTTTAAAGCAGATAGCCATCCACACATGGTCAAGCGCAACCTGGCTATCAATTTCAAAATCATGATCGAAAAGAACCTGCCAACTGCAATCCCGATTTAGGTCTGACGCAATTTTGCTTGTTGTTTTCGGATAGGCAATCCAAAGTTTACTATCAGTATGTAAAGCAGGAAAGACATCGCTTAAGATAGCACACATCTGGTTTTGATGAATCGCAAACAGGAGCGCAAAATCAATTTTGCGTGTTCTGAGAAGCGGCGTTACATTTTTTGCGTAAGCAAGTTTTGCAAATTGTTTTTCAATGGAGGAGGGAAGACCCTGAATGAGAATGTTTTTTTCATCTTTCAGGTTAAGCTTTTCAATCATACTTTGCATAGAAATACCTTATAGTAAGCAATAAAAAGGTATGCAAAGGTATAACAATCACTTACAAATAGCAATTGATAATAAATGTTTTTCCCACAAATAATCCTTAAAAGTGTGACTAACTCTAAATAACCATTTAAAGTGGAGAATAGATAAAATGCAGGTTCAATGCAGTTTACAACTTGTATAATGAGTTTCTATTCTAAATACAATATCAGTTTATAAATTAATTTTGCACTGGTTTGTAATACTTCAGAGCCTCCGGCATCCATTGCTTCAACTTCTCTATACGTGAAGCATCGCTTGGATGGTCGCTAAGAAAAATGGGTGGCTTTTGCGAGCTAGCACTGAGACTTTGCATCCGCTGCCAAAATGGAACCGCTTCTTGGGGATTATAGCCTGCCATTGCGGCGAAGATCAAACCATAATGATCAGCCTCTGATTCCTGCGCACGTGAGTTAGGCAACAATACCCCTATCTGAGCAGTGGGCGCATAAACACTATTGAAAATATTTAATGCTTGTGCATTAGAACTTAACGCTACACCGCCTGCCTGCTGTATTCCAGAAGCAAGCAATTGCTGACTCATTCTTTCGCGGCCATGACCAGCGACTGCGTGCGTTATTTCGTGTCCCAATACAATGGCAAGGGCTGCTTCATTCTGAGTTACAGGTAAAATGCCGGTATAAACTACCACTTTACCTCCTGGCATGCACCATGCGTTTACTTCTTTACTATCTACTAAATTAAATTCCCATTGATAACCATTCAATATTGCAGACTGACCTTTTTCCTGGTAATAACGGGTAATGGCATTAGCAATGCGGGAACCAACACGCCGTACCATTTCCGCATCTTTATTAGCAGAAGAATTTACAACTTTGTTTTCGCTTAAAAACTGACGGTATTGTGTTTTAGCAGCCTCTTGCACCTGGCTTTCCGAAACTAAGGAAAGCTGGTTCCTGCCTGTAATAGCATTGCGGGTACAAGCCGGCAGAAGGGCGATTATCAGAATGGCGAAAGCAGATAATTTCATAACAGATTATTTTGCACGTGATAAAGTCAATATCTGTACCAATTGGTTACAATAGTTGTTTAGATGATTTGCTAGGAGAATTGTTTAAAAGGATATGGAAGAAGGCATATTACGGCGCCAAAAAAAGCCATACATAGACACACCTCTATATAAAGTATTTATAAAACTCAATAACAATTAATACACTCTTGAATTGCAGTAAGCCAATGTCTTTGAAATAGAATAATGATTATCTTCAAAAATTTGCTGAAAACTGATAGGTGTGATATTAAATTTCTTTGCCCAGTAAGCAATTTCTCTTGATCCGTTAGAATTAACCTGTGGGTCCTCATTTATTTTTTCCTTGCGACAAAGCGATAGCATGTCCAATCTGTTTGCTTTTCTTAAGCCAAACCATATGCCAGCTTATTGTGAATTAGAGTAAGTTAGTTAAAACATTGTACCTGCATTTGCATAGTGCTCATTCTTCATAACTCATAATTTTTCCTTACTGCTTTCGTTAATGCATCCTGTCGCCTCTTATCTGCAATGTGCTCATTACTTCCCGCTCATAGTTCAACCATTGTTGCCAACGTGCGCTTACCGTTTCTTTGGTAATGTATAATTCTGCAAGGCGGATAAACAAAGCATAATGACTTGCCTCACTTTCCATAAAGCGACGGTAAAACTGCTGAAGATAAGGGTCAGGCAAGCCTTCGCTCAATCGTTTGAAACGCTCACAACTTCTCGCTTCTACCAAAGCCATCATCATAAGTTGATCCAGAAAGCGGCCTTCTTCATTGCCGCCGGCAATGCGAAACTGCAGCAGCTTGTTTACATACTCATCTTTACGTTGTCTTTCGAGCGGCAGGTTGCGTTTGCGAAGCTCCTGTAGCACCAGCCGGAAGTGTCCCCATTCTTCCGTTACAACTGGTGATAATTCATCTACCAATTCTTGTTTGGCAGAATAATATTGGATTAGTGAAATACAACTGGTGGCAGCTTTCTGCTCGCAATACGCATGGTCTGAAAGGATATGCTGAAGGCTCATGCCAGCTAGATTTACCCAGCGCGGATCGGTAGGTAGTTCTAAACCCAAAATATTTTTCTGTAACTCTGTGTTTGTTTCTTTCATCTTTATAAAAGAAGCAAAAATAGGATGCAGCAGCACGGTAGTTTTATCAAAAAATCTTACCTGATTTTTACGTTGAAACTAATGATGTTCATCATTACAATTTTCAGCAGGATGGCATCAGTATGTTCTACAGGATCATTTTCTTCGAAAGCGATAAAACGGCTCAGCCGGTTATCATCGTAGTTGCCGCTTTTCTCTTCCAGCATTTCTTTAAACCGGAAAGCCATGTTGGTGTAATTTACTTTTTCTACGTAATAAAAAGTAGTAAACCAATCAATGGCAAGAAGAGGAAAATACTTTTGAATGTGAGATGCAATCTGGTATAAAACACTGGTGGGCAGTATTCCATAAGAAGCCAGGTGGAAGATGCAGGCGGAGCAATTGACATTGTCAACCAAAGAAAGCCGTTGCAATGTCTCGCCGTCTAAATGATAAATCGGGTGAGCATCTTCGTCTAAAATATGAAGCATGTCATCCCAGTTGATAACTGAATAATTCATGATATTGGATTTTGTTTTGCTAAGGTGAGCGTTCTTTTTTGGAGATGGCTTAAATAGGGCTTATGTTTTTATTAAAATAAAATGAAAGGAAAAAGCACTGATAAATTCCACACGAAAGAAGATTTAAATCTTGCTATCACTTTGCGTGCGAAGAAGCGCTGCGTTTCGCATCATCTATAGATTGTAAAAGACCACCTGCATCAGTATCATTCGTCAACTCCCAAAACATAATACCATCCAAACCTTTAGCGATGGCATACTTTGTTTTTTCCGTCATTGATCGTTTGTCATCAAACGATACCAGCAGCTTTTCTTTTGCATTGAAATAATACGGCGCAGCGGCAGTGGAATCCCAATGATAAACGTAATCTGTATTGGCTAAAATGGAATCTTTGAAGCGGTTATAATCAAGTCCTTTATAAAATGTGCAAGGCTGATACAAGCCATTTTGCAACGTATCTTTTAATTTAAAAATGCGCGCATAAAAAGCAGCCCCAATGTCTAACTTACTAAGCGGGACGCCTAAGGAATCTAACATGTGAATCGCATTGTCTATACTTTCTCTTTGCTGTGGTGTTGAATAAAGTGGGGTATGATGACCGCTCACTGTTGCATAACCGTTTACTAAGTCGTAGGTCATCAGGTTCACACGGTTCAACAGCGGCATAATCTTATCCCACTCCACCGACTTGAGAATATATGTAGCGAAGCCGCCCGCAGCAAAACTAATCTCGTACCGGCTGCCGAACTGCTTCCGCATCTCGCTAATCAGTTGCGTAAAATTCTGTTTGTCTTGCGGTAAAAACTGGTGTTGCGGATAACCTTCAATAGCAGGATATTCCCAATCGAGGTCAATGCCATCTGCACCAAAATATTGAAGCAAACTCTTTGAAGAAGAGGCAAATTGTTCTCTTCCTTCCTCAGTATTAAAAACTGCAGAGCAGGTTTCGCAACCGCCCCAACCGCCCATAGAAAGCAAAATTTTCAAACCGGGATATCGCTTTTTAAGAGAGACCAACTTCTGTATGGTAGCGCTGTCTTTGCTGTTTTCAACATGCAGCAGATTTCCTTTCAGGTGCGTGAAACTATAGATGATATGTGTAAGCTGGGATACGTTAAAACGATCTATTTGAACAGCATCTCCCGCATAGTAAGCAATCACATTACACGCTTTTCCCGCCTTCTTTTGTTGCGCCAGCAATGGCTTGTCACTTATGCACAATAGTGAAATCAACAGCAGTAAATACTTCATAAATTGGTTGTAAAAAATTATCCGTTTTCTTTTTCCTGTAATCTGGTATAAGCCATTATAAAAACGGCTCCTAAGTTTTTATAAGGTGGAACATAATCATCAAACAACTCCTTGCTTTTGCCTCCGGCAAACTGTTTGGAAAACGTTTTCCACATGACCGGCCAATTTAAGTCTTTACCTTGCCGCAAGTCATCTATAATACCGCTGATTAGGGGAAGGTTAATAAGTCCACTGCCGGTTTGTTTGGAAGAAATGATATGTGCTTCCGGGCAAATTTTAAGAATCCTGCTCAAACTTTGATAGCCACCGCAACTACCCAATAAAATCACCTCCGCAGAAGATGGCATCCGCTCGATAGTACTGTTGAGATAATAACTATGCCCGCGATGCAGAACAACAGTGGGTTCTATATCTTGTTCTAACAAGTATTCCTTAAGGTCAGACTGCGCCTTATCATCCAGCCCCTGCATCTCATCCAGCGGACGGTTAGAATAGATAGAAATAGGTGTGCCACGTGTGGATGTAAACGTCACCCACTCCGGTGATGAAGACATCTTCCAGTTGCTATTGTTAAAGGTTCTTACAAAAGCATTGAAAACCGTCTGACCATCTTTGTCACCATAAAAAAATTGCTGAACAATAATGCGGCCTGTCGTGTCTTTCAGGATATTATTTTTCATGAAATAAACAGGACGTATATGCAGCTCTTTGGAGATGTCAATATGGTTAGCCGAATCCATTGAAAGAAACAGCGTGTTCAGAATGCTGTAAATATTAGTAGCCCGCTCATTGCCCGAAACCTTTGCTGTGTTTAAGTTTTGCTGCACCTGGTTAAGAATAAGCTGCTGAATTGTTTTATCATAAATGCTGGCATAAGATCCTGCAACATCCACTGCATCTTCTAAGCTGTCTTTGCCGTTATGCCGATCCAATCCGTTCACAAAAGCTTTCATCAGCACCAAAGCATTGTCTTTATCCATACGCTTTAAAAAATCGTCAAGCGTGTTGTAATTGGCTGCCATTTTTATCCATTTCTTAAAATGGTCAAAGCGAACATTTACCAGCAGAGAATCACCGCGCGGTGTTTTCATGCGCTGCCAGATACGCGGATATACACCCCGTACATAGCTTGATGTATAAATCAGTTCTTCCTGCATCACAGCCAAATAATACAATTCTTCGGGGTTAAGATTTTCGAGTATACGGAAGCGCACGTTATCCGGCGATTCATGCAGCCCGTTGATTTCATTAATAAAATATTTTCCCTGAGATTCTATTTTTTTATCAATCGCTTCAATGCCCATGGCGGTATCGTGTTCCAGCATCCGCTTACTGAAATCAACTTTAGTAGAAACCAAAAGGCGATAGTATAGCAACGGGTTATCTTTTACCTTATCAATCTCTTCCAGCGTTGTTTTATTGCGGTAGAGATTATCTAAAAATGGAAAATAAAACTGACCCGATTTGTACTTTGAAAGCTTGCTGATGATTTGCACCAACGTATCGGGACTGTTACGGATTTTTTGTGCCAGCGTGTTAGAAGCGGCAGCATATGTATATAATTCATCAGGATTGTTACGCGCGCTCATGCTGATTAAGCTATCAGTAAAAGTATAATCAGAATTGCTACTTAAGGCGCGCAGAATTTTTTCCGGATGCAGCTTGCAGTCTTTCAGAAAAACGATGTCTTTGGCGGCTTTGTATTGCGGGTTGCCTTCAAACAAAACACTTCGCATAAGGATATCATCAAGCTCAAAGGGTTGATGGCTGATGAGAGAAGTGATGTCGGCGTGTTGCTTGTCTAACTGCATGCCTTCGGCAAAAGTATTTACCAGTACCGGCAACTGTGCTATGCGCACCGTTTGGCGGCGGTAATTGATGTAAAAACTTTCCAGCGTTTCTGTTAACGCGCGCAGGTATTTGATTTTTGAATTGCTGTCGTCGCTGTCCGCTTCAATTGCATTCTGGATTGCATCAATCCGTTGAGTAGTAGTGTAAGTAAGCTGAAGGTTAAAATCTTCATCCTCCGTCAGGTTGAGCGAATTGTCGGCAATACCATCCAGCTTCAGCAACTTCTTCTGCATATCATCCACCTTATCATGAAAAGCCTGGCGCATCAGTGGAATCTTCGGTTGCGCGTTAGCAGTTGTTATCAGCAGCAGGCAGAATATGAAAACAGATATACGGTATAACATTTCTTTCATCACAACAAACATAAATGCAATACTTCAAAATCAAAATGTAAATATCTGTTTTTAATCTTTCCATTCATCGTCCTCTTTCTCATCAAACCGTTAATAATCAGGTGCCTTGTTGTATTCGCATAAGCAAAGTGCAATAACTTCTGCTTCTTTCGAAATAGAATGATTTTATAAGTTAACTTACTTGCTGTTAAATCAATAAAACCAACCCATAAATACTGATTTCATCGCCGGTTGAATTTTACTATTTGATAAATGTTACTACAACATAGAACAGGATGCAGGCTATCTTCCGGGCGATAAATTAAATAGCCTGAACTTTGCTGCGGTTTATTTCATACCAGCTTGCTTAACAATAAGATAATGCGCTGTACAATAACCGCTGATGAATTGTATTTTAATTTTGTATAAACAAATCGTTAATGGAAAGTAACGGGAAGAAGATTCTGATTGCTGATGATGAGCCGGATATTTTAGAGATTGTTCAATTCAATTTAGCCAAAGAAGGTTACGAAATTTATACCGCTGCCGATGGTAATGAAGCCCTTGAAAAGGCTGCTTTGCTGTTGCCACAACTGATTATTCTCGATATTATGATGCCTTTTAAAACGGGCATTGAAGTGTGTCGCAAACTGCGGCAAGATGAGCGTTTCGACGATACCCTGATTGTTTTTCTTACCGCTATCAACGATGATATTTCCCAGATAAAAGGACTGGATATTGGCGCTGATGATTACATTAACAAACCCGTTAGCACCAAGGTTCTGGTAAGCCGTATCAATGCCCTTTTTCGCCGTGTGGTAAAGCCTTCCGAAGAAGATGGAAAAGTGCTTCATGTAAATGGCATTACCATAGACCCGCAGCGTTATATTGTTGTGGTGAAGGACAAAGAAATTACGCTGGCAAAAAAAGAATTCGAATTGCTCTATCTCTTGGCTTCGCGTCACGGTAAAGTGTTTCTGCGCAATGAAATTCTAACCTCTGTTTGGGGCACCGATGTAATTGTGGGCGACCGCACTATTGATGTACATATCCGCAAAATTCGCCAGAAGCTGGGCATTGATTGCGTTACCACCGTTAAAGGCGTTGGTTATAAATTTGAGTGCTGAATTTACTTTCAACCTCTTAATTTTATCACTCATTGCTCCAAGTTCGCTACTCATAGCTGATCGTCATGTTTACTACAAAAAACTTATCGCCGACCCAGCTTTCTTTCATTACCGCGCTGGTGTTGTCTGTGCCTACGGGTATCGCCTTCTTCATAGTGTCGTTTCATTTTTCGGTGGCTATTGTTGCTTTGCTCATCACTTTCCTGGCTTCCTTTCTGCTCATCCGTTTTGTGCTTCGCTGGTTTATTTATCGTAAAATAAAACTCATTTATAAATTCATTTATCAAACTAAAGCCACCAAGCGAGAAGAGATGTATTTTAAATACATTTTACCTGATAAAAGCATTGATGAAGTGCAGGAAGATGTGGCGCAATGGGCGCAGCAGCGCAGGGATGAGATTGAAACACTAAAGACTAACGAAGTTTACCGCAAAGAGTTTTTGCAGAATCTTTCACATGAATTCAAGACACCTATTTTCGCCATACAAGGTTATGTGGAAACCTTACTGCAAGGCGCTTCTGAGAATCCGGCGCTGAATAAAAAGTTTCTGGAAAATACCTCGCGCAATGTGCAGCGCATGGTGAACCTGGTTAATGACCTCGACGAAATATCGAAGTTGGAAAGTGGTGCGCAGCCAGTCAATAAATCCAACTTTATAATACAGGATTTAATCAGAGAAGTCTATCAGTCTTTGTATATTTTAACGAGCGCCAAAAACATTGTCACTTCTATTAAAAAAGGTTGCGAAGCGCCGGTGTATGTATTTGCCGACAAAGAAAAAATAAGACAGGTTCTGATTAACCTTGTAGAGAATGCCACGAAATACGGCAGGCAGGATGGATACATCACCGCCAGTATTTATCGTGCCGACGAAGACCATGTGCTGATTGAGATCGGCGATAATGGCATTGGCATACCTACCCAACATTTGCCACGGATATTTGAACGCTTCTATCGCACCGATCTTGCCCGCAGTCGTGATGTGGGCGGAACCGGTTTGGGCCTGGCCATTTGCAAACACATCATTGAAGCGCACGACCAGGTAATTCACGTGCGCAGCAAGCCCGATGTCGGCACCACGGTTGGCTTTACCCTTGCTCCTAAACAAGATTAATTTCAAAAGCCTCTGAAGTAAGGCCGGCTTGCCATAGGCGAAAACTTCCAGGGGATGTTTAGGAGGATGATTAAAAGACCGATTGTAAACCAAATGGCAATCGTTCTAAACTTTGCCTTGTCTTCTTTTTTACGCTTCGCTAATGCCGATCCCATGGTAATAAAGATAATTGCCACCAGCATCATTGTGCTATGTTCCATCCCAAAAAAGCGGATGCTTCTTCCCTGTACGGCTTCTTTGTAATGGTGCAGGAAATAGTCAATCAGCGGACTGATAAAGTATAAAGTTAGACCCGCCAATAATTGAACGTGTGCGATGGTGGCAGTAATGTGCCGCGTTCTGTTGTCGAAAAGAGTGAAAGATTTATTTAGCAGCCAGCCACGATAGCTATGGTATAGTGAAAACAAAAGGCTAAGCAGCACAAGCCACCTCAGGTAGGAATGAAGTGTGAGCAAAAATGAATACATAGAAAGGCGCTTTGGTTTGTTGTGTAGCAAGACGAACTATAGGTTGGATTTACTTTACAATACTTTTTTCCACACCAAAATTTTTAACCACTTTCTGGTGCCGTTTTTTTCACCTTCTTTCATTTGTTTCGTCTCTTGTCTACATTGCGCAGTAGATGCCGACTACTTATCTACGATTAGCCTCTTTTTGGCTATGCATATGCTTGTTGTATAGCTGCAAAAGTTTGCAGCACATGTCTGCCCGGGATACCTCTGCCCGCAGCGCCAAAACAACACAAAAAACACGCTCAAACATCCGGTTTTTAGATGACATTGCCATCACCGGTGGCAACAACAGCACACAGATACAGGAACCGCAAAGTGAACGTTCTTCTAAGAAAAGGAAAGCGGCGCCACAAATGGTTTATGCACCGCCCACCGATGTTATTGCCTCTGGCTACAACATTGAAAAGGCGATTGGTTTACAGTTTAAATATGCCGTATTACTCGATGCTTCGGTAGAACGACTTACCAACCTCAGCCTGCTGCAAAACATGGATCACTGGTGGGGCACACACTATTGTTTTGGTGGCAGCACAGAAAATTGTATTGATTGCAGCGCCTTCACCCAAATCATGATGCGGGATGTTTATAAAACGGATGTTCCGCGAACGGCGCGGGCACAGTACGACAATAGCAACCGCGTAGCAATGGAAGAATTACAGGAAGGCGATTTGGTGTTCTTTCAAACAGTAGGCAGGGATATTTCGCACGTGGGCATTTATCTTACGAACAATAAATTTGTTCATGCCGCTACCAGTGAAGGTGTAACGGTAAGCGACCTGAACGATCCATTCTGGCGAACACGATACAAAGGTGCTGGCAGAGTGATGGGAGTACAGATGGCTTCCAGCAAATGAGCCGGTACAGCGTGTTTATTTCACCTCCACATCATACATTTTCTCTATCCCTACTTCAGTAAATAATGAAGCCTGCTGTGGCGTTACAACACTACTCTTCCATTGATCGGTTGGATAAACTTTTACAACTTTTCCTTTATTATCTTTTAGCACCAGTGGCAGGTTGAAACCTTTTATACAATGGGAATAGCGGTAAGTAACTTTTGTTTTTGATTGATTCAAAGTGAACTCAAAATCGGGTATTTGTATCGTTCTTAAATACTGGTCAAATACTTTACTATAATCAAACCCGGCTTCTTTACTGATACAACCTTCAACTTGTTTCGTCGTTACGGTTTGATGGTAAAAAGTCTTGTTTAACCCACGCAAAATCATCCTGAATTTTTCGTCGTTATTCATACTGTGGCGAATGGCATGTAGGAGGTTGCCGCCTTTATAATACATGTCTCCGCTGCCCTCAGCATTCACGCCATAAGACGCTATAATCGGCTTATCGTTCTGAATACTTTTTCTCGTTCCGGCATTGTATTCATTGCCGGCTTCCTTGCCATAATAATATTCAGTGAACAAAGTTTCGCTGTAGTTGGTAAACCCTTCATGCACCCACATATCTGCGAGGTCTTTAGAAGTAATATTATTGGCGAACCATTCATGCCCGCTCTCATGCACAATAATGAAATCCCATTTTAACCCCCAGCCTGTTCCGGATAAATCTCTACCCAAATAACCATTTCCATAATGGTTGCCATAAGCTGTTGCGCTCTGGTGCTCCATGCCTAAATGCGGCGCATCCACCAGCTTATAGCCATCCTCATAAAAAGGGTAGGGACCCATCCAGTATTCAAATGCTTTCAACATGCGGTGGGCTTCCGGCATCATGTGTTGTTTCGCTTTCTCTTCATTATAATCCAGCACCCAATAGTTCACATTCAGCTTGCCTTTTTCTCCGGCATAAACATCGGTTATGTCCACATATTTACCAATGTAAGGAATGATAAGATAGTTGTTAATCGGGTTCACAACTGTCCACGTATATGAAGTCGTTCCATCGTCATTCACTTCTTTCTTCATCAGTCTTCCATTGCCCACTGCCACAAGGCTATCTACTACTCTTATCGTTAAGGAAGCGCCACTATCCGGCTCATCGCTTTGATGGTCTTTGCAGGGATACCATACGCTTGCACCCAAACCTTGGCAGGCAACCGACATCCAAGATCTGCCCAGCGAATCCTTTGTCCAGATCCATCCACCATCCCAGGGTGGCCGCACCGCTTCCCGCGGTTTGCCATGATAATAAACCGTTACGCTCGATTGGCTGTTATATACTTGCTTTGGCACGTTCACCAGGCAAACATTATTGTCTTGTTCAAATGAAAGATGACGGCTACGCCCAAATACAACGCTATCTACCACCAACGGCTGTTGCAAATCAATCTGCATAAAAGCAGGATAGCTTTTTTGTACCACCTTATAAGTAATCCTGCTGCTGCCGCTTATCGTTTTGGTTTCATAGTCCGGTGTTACCAATATATCATAGCGCAGCACATCCCACCAGGTGCGGTTTGCATTCAATGAGCCGCGCAGCGTATCGGCATGGGTAAAGGTGTGTTTGTCCTGCGCAAAAAGGAGCGAGGCAATGAAGAGGGCAGAAAGAAGAAACAGTATTTTCATACGATAAAAATAAAGCGTCCGCTATTCATAAATAAGGCTGTTTTATTAAGCGCTCGCAATTTGCGCACTCTGCACGAAAATTCTTTCTATAATGTTGAGAATTCTTCATCCTCTTTGCCTGTTTTCGTTCTATTCCTATAAGCGTTTACACCACATCCATGCGCCTTTCTTTCTCCTTTCACACCTGGCTTTGCACAGCATATATTTAAGCCCCTCGCCATTCATTTCCTTCTCTTCACTTTCAACCTCACTCAGTTCACAAAAGTTATTTCTCGCTTCGTAATGGAACACACTCGCTTCACAAACACTATCACTTTATTCGCAATCGCAATATATCGCTTCAGAAATGCAATCACTTGGTTGGTAATTCTAATATATCGGTTCAAAATCGTCATCACTTGGTTGGTAATCGTAATGTATCGCCCTCTTTATATATTTTCTATCTGCAAAATCCGCCAAGCTTTTATAACAGAAAAAAGCTCATTTCAACCTTTATAGGAAAGACTTTCAAACAAGTCAGTTTCTAATATCATATTTAAAACAAAAAAGGCAACCGTTTTTGGTTGCCTCATCTCTATATTTTATTGTGCTTTCACTTCCTCTTTATCCTTAAACACCTTTTCAAACTTCTCCAGTTTCGGGCGTATCACATACTGGCAATACATCTGGCGCGGGTTGTTATTGTAATAGTTCTGATGATAATTTTCAGCTGCATAAAAGTTTTTAAAAGGTTCTATCGCTGTTACCACCGGTTTGTTCCAGGCGCCGCTTTTGTTTAATTCATCTTTATAGTGCGCTGCTTTTTCTTTCTGCTCGTCATTATGATAAAACACCACGCTTCTGTATTGTGTTCCTACATCATTTCCCTGTCGGTTCAGCGTAGTAGGGTCATGTGTTTTCCAAAACACTTCCAGCAACTCATCAAACGATACTTTAGCAGGGTCATACGTCACCTGCACCACTTCCACATAACCCGTTGCACCGGTGCAAACCTGTTCGTAAGAAGGGTTGGGTGTTGTGCCGCCGCTATATCCGCTCACGACTTTTTCTACACCCTTCACACGTTGAAAGAAAGCTTCTGTGCACCAGAAACAGCCGCTGCCAAACGTAGCCGTTTCAGTGTTTGCAGCAGTTGAGTTACTAATGACGGCGGATGTATTTGTTTCAGGCATAATCAAAGTATTCTGCGATTTTTGTTCTGCGCAGGAAGGCAATGCAAGCACTGTGCAAAGCCCGTTAAACAATAATCCAATATGCAACGCCAATCCCAGCTTCATGTTGCAAATATGAAAATGATTGGCTTTCTGTGAAAGTTAATTTCAGAATCTTAACCCTTCATTTAATCTCTTTAACATACTATCTTTCTTCAATCCATAATATTGCAGCTATTGTGTCAAATGTTACCCTTTTTTTGTAGTGTTGTCATTCCATTTTATCGTTATGCAACCGGAACATCAAACGGCAATTAAAAAGAAAAAGGTTATGGAAGAACAGACGCCGGAGAAACCCGTCTACCCGCCGCGCAACCCGGTGCTGCGCTTTTTACAAATAATATACAGCCTCTACGGATTTGCCTGGTTTCTCCTTACTATGTTTATAATACTGGTGGTTGTTTTGTTTTCGCCGCTCCTAGGCAAAACAAAAGGCGGCAACTTTGTGTACACCGCTTGCAAAGGCTGGGCAATCTTCTGGTATTTTGTAACCGGCGTTCGTTATAAAGAAATCCACGAAACGCCACACGACGTATCGAAGCAATACATCTTTGTCGCCAACCATATTTCTTATATGGATATTCCGGCTGCCATGCTGGCTGTGCACCAACCGGTAAGAATTTTAGGTAAATACGAGATGGTAAAATATCCTGTCTTTGGTATTATCTACCGCATGGCAGTAATTGTAGTGGATCGGAGCAGTTCGGAGCGCCGGGCCCAAAGCTTCCGGGCTTTAAAAGCTGCTTTATTAAAGCATATCTCCATTTTTATTTTTCCCGAAGGAACCTTTAATGAAACGCGCGAGCCGCTGAAGGATTTTTATGATGGTGCTTTCCGCATTGCCATCGAAACCAAAACACCCATCAAACCCATCCTGTTTTTAGATACTTACGAGCGTATGCATTATCGTGGCTTCTTAGAACTGACGCCTGGCAAATGCCGCTGTGTCTACTTGCCATCTATTGAAGTAGAAGAGTACGATATGAAAAGCGTGGCAGCCTTGCGTGAGAAAGTATATGCAGTTATGGAAGAAGGGTTGCGGCGTTATAAAAATTATCCTTTACCGTTAAATGTTTATTGAAATGACGCCTGTTCTAGACAGGCGACTTTCTCACGCTCTTAATCCAAAAAAGTCCCGTTAATCATCACTTTGTCAATCAGATTTGTTCCAAAAGAATAGGGAATGTAGGCGAGCGACGGAATTGCTTTCAGGAAAATAAGATTTGCTTTTTTTCCTCTTGTGATACTGCCACATTCAGCATTTGCTTCCATCGCATAAGCGCCGTTGAGGGTAGCTGCATTAATGGCTTCTTCTGGCAACATTCGCATGCCGATGCAGCTTAGTGCCACCACAAAGTTTATGTTACCGCTGGGCGAAGAACCTGGGTTGTAGTCACTGGCTAATGCTATAGCGCAGCCGTTATCTATCAATGTTCGCGCGGGCTGTAAAGGCATCCGCAGAAAAAAAGCTGCCGTAGGCAATAAGGTACCGATCGTTTGCGAAGCAGATAGCGAAAGAATCGTTTTTTCATCCATCACTTCTAAATGGTCAACGGAAATCGCATTCACATTCAAGCCTGCTTCTACGCCTCCGGAAAGGCTCAGCTGGTTTGCGTGAATTTTCGGTTTCAATCCATATTCTATACCCGCGTTGCAGATGCGTTCTGTTTCTTCTCCTGTAAAAAATCCATTCTCGCAAAAAACATCTATGTAATCAGCTAAGTTTTCTTTTGACACCACCGGCAGCATTTCCTCAATAATCTTTTTGATGTAGCCTTCTTTATTGTCTTTGTAAATCTGCGGCAATGCATGGGCGCCTAAGAAAGTCGCTTTCACCGGTATCGGTGCCTTCTTCTTTATCTGCTGAATTACGCGCAACATCTTCAACTCATTTTCGGTATCAAGACCATATCCACTTTTGATTTCGATAGCGCCGGTTCCTAATTTCATAACTTCCATCAATCGCTGCCAGGCACTATCGTATAAATCTTCTTCCGAACTCTGCGCTACTTTCTTAGCAGAATTTAGGATGCCGCCGCCATTGGCTGCTATCTCAGCATAAGTTTTACCTTTTAACTTATCACGAAACTCATCTTCCCTTGTGGCAGCAAACACAAGATGCGTATGGCTGTCGCACCAGCAGGGCAATATCATTGCGCCTGTTGCATCAAGTGTGTTTTGGTTGATGGCATAAGTAAGGTCTGGCATCTTGCCATAATCCTGTATAATGCCGTTTTCAACTAACAGGAAAGCATCTTTGAGAACCGGCAAATCTGCAAGTTCTTTTCCCCGAAGCAGATGACACGCTTCTCTCACATTCACCAATTGCCCGATGTTGATAATAAGTTGTTGCATAAGCGAAACAAAATTATTCATCCCTGCTGTATGTGTTCCTTAATTTCTTTGCACTTGCCACTTATAATGCCTTCCTGCTCTTTTGACTTTCTATCAGTTACATAAAATTGGAAGCATTTTTGTTTTTCCTTTTGCAAATCTTTTTTACAACTAAAATAACAATGGTATGAAAAGTAAAATCATCGTGTTCGCCTTCCTGCTGCTGGCTTCTTTTACCTCTGTTCAAACCTTTGCAAAGAACAATAAGCATTCTATTGAAGAGAAAGTAGCTGCCATGACGCAGGAACAAAAAGAAGCGCGTGCCGAAGAGATAAAAGCCCGTGTGCTGGAGATACAGAGCATGGATAAATCGAAGCTGACCAGCGAAGACAGAAAGGCTTTGCGTCACGAGCTGCGCGACATGAACAAAGAATCAAAAGCATTGGGCAGCGGTGGTATTTACATTTCACTTGCAGGTATTGTTATCATTATACTGGTTTTGATTCTGATTTTGTAAGAATATTTTTGAAGTATTAGAAAGAAGGGCAGGTTGCAAAACCTGCCCTTCTGCTTTTGTATTATGCAGGATTAAAGTAACAAAACAGTTTACCTTCATATCTTAATGCGCTGTATGAAATGTTCTCTTTTTATTTTGCTGTTTTGTCCTTTCCTTTTATCGGCTCAAAAGGAAATTGCACTCTCGTCGCCGGATGGTCAGCTTGTGTTCAACTTTAATATGAGCATGGCCAAACCTGCATACAGTGTGACTTATAAAGGCAAAACCCTTATACAGAATTCAACGCTCGAACTGGTGTTTGAAGACAGTTCATTCACAAAAAATCTAAAATGGGACAAGCCCGTTTACCGTGATACTGTTGAAGAATACAATTTGCTAACCGGCAAAACGAGCCACGTTAAAGAGCATTATAAAGAAGTGCTGATACCGTTTAGTGACGCCTCACAAAAAAGGATCAACATTAGGGTAAAAGCATTCGATGATGGGATTGCTTTTCGTTACGAATTTCCGCCGCAAAACAGCTGGCAATCTTATACTTTGCTGGATGAAAACACAAGCTTCGCCATAGCAGGCGATCCCGTCGTACATACGCTTATGTTCGGTACCTATACTTCTTCGCACGAAGGCATTTATCAAACTTTGCCACTGAGTAAAATAGTAGCAGATACCTTACTCGATATGCCTGCCTTATTCGAATTTCCGGGCGGTATTAATCTGGCGATTACAGAAGCATCACTGCGAAATTATGCAGGCATGTATTTGCGTAAGCAAAACGGTATTCTGGTCAGCCAATTATCTCCTTTACCTAACCAAATAGCAATAAAAGTAAAAGCTGACCTGCCACACAAAACGCCCTGGCGTGTGATGCTTATCAGCGACAGGATAGGAGCTTTGATAGAGAGCAATATCATTACTACACTGAATGATCCCAGTCCAATCAGAGACTGGAGTTGGCTGAAGCCAGGTAAGACTACATTCCCGTGGTGGAATGGAAATGTGGTACCCGATACGATCAATGCACCGGGCAATAATTTTGTTACGAACCAATACTATGTAGATTTCTGTGCGAGGAATGGCATCGGATCGCATTCGGTGGTAGAGTATGGATTGCATCAATGGTACACCGATGATGGTACGGGTTTTCAGCCGGGCCCAAATCCCGATGTAACCAAACCGGTTCCGGGTCTCGACATGAAAGAGATCTGTGATTATGCGCACAGCAAAGGCGTTGACGTTCGCGTATGGGTTCACTTCTATGCGCTGTATCCAAAGCTGGATACAGCTTTCTCTCAATTTGAAAAATGGGGATTAAGCGGAATGATGGTTGATTTCATGGACCGTGACGACCAGGAAATGGTAAACATGCAGGAAGAGATTTTAGAGAAAGCAGCAAAGCATCATCTTCACATACAGTTTCATGGCGCTTATAAGCCCACGGGCTTGAGCCGCACGTATCCCAATGAGTTGACCCGCGAAGGCACCCGCAATTATGAAGTGGATAAATGGGACAACCAGGGTATATCTCCAGACCATGATATTACGATGCCATTTACGCGCGGGCTGGCGGGCGCCACCGATTATCATCTGGGTGGCTTTCGTGCTGTGCCGCAAAATAAATTCAGAGCGCAATATACCCGCCCGCTTATGCTGGGCACACGATGCCACATGCTGGCTATGTATGTGGTGCTGGAAAGCAACTTAGGTATGGTGTGCGATTACCCGGAAGCATATGAAGGACAGGACGGATTTGAATTTATAAAAGAAGTGCCGACTACCTGGGACGAAACAAAAGTGCTCGATGCGAAAGTGAATGAATACATCACCATAGCAAGAAGAAAAGGTAATGATTGGTACATTGGAACCCTTACTAACCACCAGGCGCGTGACATACAGGTACCGCTATCCTTTTTACAGAACGGGAATTATACGGCAGAAATTTATACTGATGGAAACGATACGGACACACAACCGAATCATCTGCAAAAGGGAGTAAAAGAAATTACCCGTAAAGATGTTATTTCATTGCATGTAGCCAGTGGCGGCGGAGAGGTGATGCGAGTTGTGGCGAATCAGTAAATTTAGCCAGAAGGCACAAAGACGCAAAGCTTTTTTTGTAAAGAGATTTTGTGTCTTTGTGCCTTCGTGGCATATCAATCAAAAGAAACTTTGCTTTTCCCGCTCTCTTTCTTTCCACATTTCATTAAAGGTTTTATCGCTGAAATGCAGGCTGCCCCTGTGTTTTGTCCAGCTTGTAAATACTTTATTGATGAACGCATTCTTAAGTTTACCGTTACCGAGGTTCATCATTTTCCGGTTGAGGCTGGCTATCTTCCAACCCTTCCAGGCAATCTTTTCTGCCCATTTATTTTCTCCTTCTTCTACTGCCTCATAACGGTTTTCGAGCAATAGTTCATGCAGGTTAATGCGAACCGGGCAAACCTCTGTGCAGTTACCGCAGAGGCTTGAAGCATAGCTAAGATGCTTGTATTCATCTAAGTCTTTTAAGTGTGGTGTAATTATACTGCCAATGGGTCCGCTATACGTGGTGCTGTAGGTATGTCCACCCACATTTTTATACACAGGACAAGCATTTAAACAAGCTCCGCAGCGAATGCAATACAGCGCCTCCCGCGTTTTGGGATTGGCTAACAAATTGGTTCGCCCGTTATCTAACAGAATCACATACATCTCTTCCGGTCCGTCGGTTTCGCCTTTTTGTTTAGGCCCGGTAATAATAGTGTTGTAGGAAGTTATTTTTTGACCTGTTCCAAACGTAGCCAGCAAAGGCCAAAACAAGTGCAAATCGTTTACCGAAGGCAATACTTTTTCGATACCTACCACTACGATATGTGTTTTAGGAAACGAACAGCTTAACCTTGCATTGCCTTCGTTTTCCGACACGGCTACCGCGCCAATATCGGCAAGAATAAAGTTCGCGCCGGTTACACCCACTTCCGCCGATGCATATTTTTCGCGCAACAGGTTTCTTGTGTAAAGCGTAACCTGTTCAGGTGTGTAGGAAGAAGGCGTGCCGAATTTTTTATTGTATAAGCGGGCGATGTCTTCCTTGCTTTTATGCATGGCAGGCGTTACAATATGATACGGCGCTTCTTCGTCTAACTGCTGAATGTATTCGCCCAAATCGGTCTCTACGCTTTCAATGCCAAGCTTCTGCAAGTGCTTGTTCAGGTGAATTTCTTCGGTTACCATGCTCTTGCTTTTCACCAGCGTTTTGCAGTTTTTTTCTGCGCAAATTTTTTCTATTTCAGCCAATGCATCTTCGCCCGTTTCAGCCCACAATACTTTTGCACCGCGCGAGGTAATCTGTTGCTCAAATCTTTCCAGGTAACTGTCTAACGATTCAAGGGCCCTCCACTTGCGGTTTTTCGCCAGCTCCCGCGCAGGCATCAGGTTATCAAACTGCTGTTTGCCTGTTGGCACTACTGCATTGTATTTGCCAATGTTGAAATTGATGGTGCGGCGATGTTCTAAATCAGCGGCTTTAATGGTGCTTTTGGCAATGAAAGCAGCAGCAGTGTTACTCATGAAAAAAAATTTATTGAAATTGGACAAAGTGATTACTCAATTTGATAGGTAAGTTTTATAGCCGGCAAGAATTAATAGTGGCTATTTACTTTTGCAGATGTGCTGCGCTCGCTTCCAATGCTTCATAAAATTCCTCGCCATACTTCCTGATGAGGGCTTCTTTTAAAAACACATAAACCGGCACTTTTAGTTGTTTACCCAGCTTGCATGCAGCTTTGCATAAGCTTTGCCTTGGCTCATAATTCACATATTCCGTATCGGGATTCTGAATACTGATTTGGGTGCGGATGGGAAATAGGTGACAGCTCACCGGCTTTTTCCATTTTAGTTTGCCATCATAATAAGCTGCTTCGATACCACACTTGATAATGCCATTCTCATCGCGCGTGCCATAGGCGCAAATGCCACTGTTCACCGTAGGCGTTACCCAGCCAAAATCCTTGTCATACAAATATTTGCCCTGCGCTTCTATGGCTTTAACACCTTGCGGCGACAGGTAAGGCTTCACCACTTCATAATTATCAATCAGCTCTTTCAGCTCACTTATTTCAAGAGGCGCACCGGCATCGCCGTCTTCGCAGCAGCCGCCTTTGCATTTGGTGAGATCACACACAAACTGCGCCTGCAGCACAGCATCGCTCACTAATTTATTGTCAATTGCTATCAAGTAAATTATTTCGCACAAAATTATGCGAAAGCAGCGCAATCGGAACAATGAAAAGCATATAGGAATGTTTTATTAAACGTTATTCTTTTGTGGCTTTTTCAACCCATGCAAAAAAGCTGTACAAAACTTGATAATATCGCTGAAAATAGAATCTATGCAAACCATTAAGTATTGTTTGAGTTGTTTGTTTTTTGTGTTGGCGTCAACAGTTCATCAGGATGCAATGGCACAATCGCCCGGCTCTGCCAAAACAGACATGCAAACATTACTGCAGAACAAACAATACCTGTTCACCGCTCAATATGCGCAGCCGCTTTCGGGCAGACAAATTAATTTAACCAGTACTTATACATTTAAAATAACGGGCGATTCGCTGGTTTGTCATTTGCCTTATTTTGGACAGGCTTATATAGTAGAAAATTATCCCGGTGGAGGCGGTCTTGATTTTGTCTCTCATCATTTTGAGTACGAAGTATCGCCAGCCAAGCACAGTCGCTATGTCGTATCTATACGAATAACTGATCGCTCCGATGTAAGCCGTATCTTTTTGAATGTATCTAAAAACGGTTATGCCAGCCTGCAGATTACGCCCGTGAACCACCAGGCAATTTCTTTTTATGGAGAAGTAACGGAGTTAAAGAAACGAATGTAAATAAGCAGCTCTTTGCTTTTTATAAAAATGAAGAGGTGAATTTGTTTATTGTAAAATCATCCCTTTGTTTATGCAGGTTTTTCTTTCGCTTAATTCTTTATTCAGATAATGTTATAACCACCTTCTAAGTAAACTGAAATGGAGATTAAAAAAAGCTGAGTTCCCGGCTCAAATATTAATCGCTTTTTAAGCGTGTAGATGGCTATTGTTCCAAAGCAACTACTTTACTTTGTGTTATTCATAACGACAAAAAAGAATCCTTTATCATGGAAGAGAATTTAAAAAACTATCATTTTACCGATGCAGATTTAATTATGGAAAGTGTGCGGGTTTACACCTGCATTAACCGAGATAGAGATGATTTTGCGAAGCGCGGAATTACACCAGACTGTCTGGAAGATTTTGGGCATACCATCCTGAATTTCTCTGATTTTCCTACCGATGAGGAGATGCAAAACGACATCGCCATTATCACGCAAAATATAGATGGCCTTGCCGACCTGATTCAACGAGATATAAGTGTAATACAACGAATAGCAGAAAGTCTTTGGGGCGATACCGGCAAGTATACTAGCTTTGGTTTTAACGAAGTGAATTCGTTAGCTGATGATGAGATTTTATTATTCGTAAGACGAGTGATCCGTGTGAGCCGGCGTTATCTTTTGGAACTGGAAGAGGCTGGATTGAAAGAAGAGCAATTACAAAGACTGACTGAACTGGGCAACCAGTTTTTTGATACGGTAACTTTACTTAAGGAAGCCGGAAAGGACAAGATTATTAATACCGGAATGCGTTTGGAAATGAGCCACGTGTTATATACGCAACTGGTAAAGCTTGCCGAAACCGGCAAAACTATTTATGAAAAAGGAAATGAAGCAAAGTACAACGACTATATTTTGTATCACGAAAAAGCATCAACCGGATTGCCGCAGACTGCATAATTGTTTAAAGGATTTATGTTTGATAATATGAACGGGCGCTGTTTTCTAACTGCGCCTTTTCTTTTGAATCAAAGAATGCACTTATCAAATTTCCTTTCTTTCCTTTTCTTCATAAGCTTTCTTTAGTCCGCCTTTCATACAACTCTTTACAAGCATTTCGGTGCATCACCTTATCTTTCACGCAAATACAAACAATGGAAGTTCTTTCCGTTCAAAACCTTGTAAAAGATTACGGAGCCATACGTGCGCTAAACAATGTGTCTTTCTCTGTTCCGCAGGGTTCTGTGTTTGGAATTTTAGGACCAAACGGCAGTGGAAAAACAACGTTGCTTGGCATTGTAACTGATATTCTGAAAGCAACTTCCGGCAATGTGTTATTTCGGGGGCAGGCACCGGATGCCAGCACCAGAAAAAGAATGGGAACGTTGCTGGAAACGCCAAATTTTTATCATTATTTATCGGCAGAAAGAAATCTTCGCATTGCCGCTGAAATAAAAGAGAACGGGCAAAATCAAATTGATGAAGTGCTGCATAAAGTGGCTTTATACGAGCGTCGCCACAGCAAGTTCAGCACGTATTCGTTGGGTATGAAACAGCGGCTTGCCATTGCTTCTGCTTTGCTGGGAGATCCGGATATTTTAATCTTTGATGAGCCCACCAATGGGCTTGATCCTGTTGGTATTGCGGAGATTCGTGAATTGATACAGCGACTTGCGAAGGAAGGCAAGACAATTATTATGGCGAGTCATTTATTGGACGAAGTAGAAAAAGTATGCACACACGTTGCTATCTTAAAGCGCGGAAATTTATTAATGGCAGGCAACGTAAATGAAGTGCTGGTGAATGAAGATGTGGTAGAAGTGTCGGCAAAAGATTTAACGGCACTTCAAACTGTTCTGCAAAACATGACCGGATATAAAAGCCTTGTTGCATCGGGCAACGATTTTCAACTGAATTATGCAACAGGCACGGCCAGCCTCGAAAACATCAACCGCTATTGTTTTGAAAATGGTATTGTGCTTAACCATCTAACTCTGAAAAAGAAAAGCCTCGAAACTAAATTTTTGGAACTCACCAACCTATAAAGTATGCTGCATCTCTTATACATCGAGTGGTTAAAGCTAAAAAATTACCGCACGTTCTGGATATTAAGCGCCTTGTTTGTGTTAAGCCTTTATGGAGTAAATTATATAGGCTGGCGCATACAAACAGAAACCTACAGACAAGCTCCCGTTGCGCAGGCAATGCTGGGGGCACCACCATTTCAGTTTCCCGAAGTGTGGAATACAGTGCCCTGGCTTAGCAGCTTCCTTTTGTTTTTTCCCGGGTTAATTATTATCATTCTGATGACAAATGAATTTTCTTATAAAACGCACCGGCAGAATATTATAGATGGTTTGAGCCGCACTCAGTTTATTAGTGTGAAGATGATACTGTGTGTGCTGATCGCCTTCTTTTCTACCGCTATTGTAATGCTGGTGGCGCTGCTGTTCGGGCTATCGGAAGGTCATGCCCACTTTTCGTTTCAGAACTTTGAGTATCTGGGAATGTTCTTCATTCAGACCCTTAGCTATACTTCTCTTGCCTTGCTGATTGCTACGCTGTTCCGGCGTTCGGGCATTGCCATTGGTGTATATTTTTTATATGCTGAAATATTGGATCAGTTACTTTCCTTACTCGTTAGCCATTACTTCAATAATATCGGCGATTATTTTCCACTGCAAAGCAATGATAACCTTATACCCTTGCCGTTGTTCAGGAATGTGGTGGCGCAATTGATACCACCGGTAAATGTGTATGCCATGCTGGTAACGGCCGCTATTTACTTAGGACTTTATTATTTTATTTGCCGACGCCGTTTTGAAACGGCTGATTTGTAAAAGCGAAACAAATTATTCAATACGCAAATAGTGAAGACGGCGTGTTCATTTTTTTGTTTGAGAATAAATTGTGTAATCGCTCTGCAGTCAGTATTCATCCTTTTGTTGAAGTAAAATAAAAGCTGAAGAACACAATCTTATTACCTAAATCGTTTTGTATTCAACAATAATAAAGTTGAACATCTGTGATTACTTATAATGAAGGTAATAAAGTTGATGTGCTTTTCTATCTCATCGTTTTTTGTAACTCTGCCAACAGGTTGTATTCAATAATCTTACACCTTTGCCGTTCTATCGTGTTATTGCACTATGTCGTCTTCTCTCTTGTTATCATTAGTCGTCGTTTATTTCCTGGTTTTGCTGGGCGTTGCCTGGTATACCAGCCGTCATTCCAATAACGATTCGTTCTTTATCGGCAACCGAAACAGCAATTGGATGCTTGTGGCGTTTGGTATGATCGGCACTTCATTAAGCGGTGTCACTTTTGTTTCTGTGCCGGGAACGGTTGGCAGCAATGGCTGGGGTTATTTCCAGGTTGTCATCGGTTATTTTTTAGGTTATTTCATTGTTGCTTACATCCTGCTTCCATTGTATTACCGGCTGCAATTGACTTCTATCTACAATTATCTCTTAAAACGGTTTGGAGTTGCCGCTTATAAAACCGGCGCTTTGTTTTTTATTATCTCCCGAACCTTGGGCGCAACAGCAAGATTGTATTTAGTGATTAATGTGCTGCAGATTTTTATCCTCAATAATCTTCATATTCCCTTTGCCGCAACAACGGCTATTATACTTTCAATGATATTGTTGTACACGTTCGAAGGCGGCGTAAAAACAATTGTATTCACCGATACGCTGCAAACCACATTTATGCTGCTCGGGCTCGTGGTCTGCATCTTTTTTATAATGCAGAACCTGCATTTATCAATATCATCTTCTTTCAATGCCTTGCAGGTAAAAGGTTATACAAAGATGATTAATACCGACCCGAAGAGCGCTACGTTCTGGCTGAAGCAAATTGTTGGTGGCGCCTTTATTACGGTAGGCATGACGGGGCTTGACCAGGAAATGATGCAGAAAAATATCAGCGTGAAAACCCTGAAAGATTCACAGAAAAACATGATGACGTTTAGCACCATCATGGTTGTTGTTAACCTGTTATTCCTGTTTCTCGGCGGGCTGCTGTATGTGTTTGCTTCGCAAAATGGCATCAGCACCACCGGAGACGATTTATTCCCAACCATTGCTTTAGGTAACGGAGCTGTTACTTATGTTCCGGCTGTTGTTTCCATTATTTTTATTATTGGTTTGATATCGGCTTTGTTTCCCAGTGCGGATGGCGCTATCACAGCGTTAACTTCTACGTTTTGCATTGACATGCTGGGTATTAAACGAAAAGAAAATCTCACGGAGAAACGGCAAAAAAATATTCGCCTCTTAGTGCATTTCTGTTTTACGGTAGTGTTTTTTTTATGCGTGCTGATGTTCCGTGAAATCAACAGCAAATCTATCATCAACAACATCATGGCAATCGCAGGTTATACATATGGACCTTTGTTAGGTTTGTTCACGTTTGGAATTTTTACGCGTCGGAGTCTTCCTTATTCTTTGCTTACGGTTGCTGTATGTATCGGCGCGCCGTTACTGTGTTATGTGTTAAACCTGTATGCGGCAAATTGGTTAAACGGTTATAAAATAGGAATCGAACTTTTGATCATCAATGGCTTGCTTACTTTCATTGGGTTGTGGCTTATTTCGGGCAAAGAAGTGAACAGAACGATGCTGGCTGAAAAAGAATAATGCAATGTGGCATTGCAAGTTATCATTCATCAACAAAAATCTGGAGTAAGACATTTTAATTCGCTTTCTATGGAGCTTGTTAATCCACTGGCTGAGCAGTATGCCGAATACTTTACTACACCGAACGATGCCATCCTGCACAGCATTCATCAGCAAGGCCTGCGACACGAACACAGCCACATGTTAAGCACCGAAACGCAGGGATTCTTATTGTCCTTTATTAGTCAACTCATCCAACCCAAATACATTTTAGAAATCGGAACCTTCACTGGCTACAGTGCTTTATGCCTGTGCAAAGGTTTAGTGACGGGTGGAGAATTACACACAATAGAATTGCGTCAAACTGATGCGGATAAATCTTCAGCTAATTTTAAGAAGGCCGGTAAAGAGGAACAGATATATTTGTACGTAGGTAATGCTGCCGAGATTATTCCGACGCTTGACTACCGTTGGGATCTGGTTTTTATAGATGCTGATAAAAAGGAATACATTACATACTACGAGATGGCTTTGGAGCGTTTGAACGAACGAGGTGTCATCATTGCAGACAATGTTCTGTTTCACGGGCAGGTGCTGAAAGAAGACATAACTGGTAAAAGTGCAAAAGCGATACAGGCTTTTAATGAGCACGTAAAGGAGGATGAACGAACAGAACAAGTGATGCTTACTGTGCGGGATGGATTGCTGCTCATCCGAAAGAAATAACGATACGAGACTACTATTACTGCTAACTAAAAAAATTGACGAATCATGAAAAGACTTGTTTTGATTGCTGCCTTATCATTTATTCTCATTTCATCGTATTGCCAAACGGGCAACAACATTACAGACTACATCAACAATTATAAAGAAATCGCTATCCGGGAAGAAATCCGCACCGGCGTTCCGGCTGCTATTACGCTGGCGCAAGGCATTTTAGAAACGAATGCTGGTCAATGCGACCTTGTTAAATCATCTAACAATCATTTTGGTATTAAATGTAAAGCCGATTGGACAGGCAATGTAGTGTACCACGATGATGATGCCAAAGGCGAGTGCTTCCGTAGCTATAATAATGCAGAAGATTCCTATCGTGATCATTCCGATTTTCTTCGCAATCGTCCCAATTATGCTTTTCTGTTTAACCTCGATCCTACGGATTACGAAGGCTGGGCGAAAGGGTTGAAGAAGGCTGGCTACGCTACCAATCCGGCATATGCTTCTATCCTTATCAAATATATTGTAAACAACCATTTGCAGGATTATACATTGATTGCTTTGCAACGTGGTCAGGGCGGCAATAACAATGAAGCGTTACTGGCGTTTGCTTCTCCTTCTTCATCAACTAACAGCTCTCTAGCCAGTGATGAAGAAAATAACAATGAAGAAGCCACCAAGCCTTTACCAATTACAGCTAAAGTTGCTCAAACTACCATTACAGCGCCGGTGTCTTTATATCCTTCCGGTGTGTTTGCTATTAACGGAACAAAAGTGGTATATGCACAACAGGGCACTTCACTCTTTGCTTTAGCCAGCAAGTACAATATCACTTATAGCAAACTGTTAGAGTTCAATGACATTTCGGGTACGTCTGAAGATAAAAACCAGCTTATCTATCTATCCAAGAAACCAAAGAAAGGCAGTAAAGCGTTCCATGTGGTTAGCATTGATGAAAGCCTCTCCGATATCGCCCAGATTGAAGGGGTGAGAGTAGAAAGTCTTGAAGAGTACAACCAGCTTTCTAAGAATTCAAACTTGCATGTAGGTCAGAAAATTTATTTGCAAAATACCCCGCCTTATCTCGACAAATAATTTCCGCAGCAGCGCCTTATCATTGCAGCAAAATTAAAAGGATGGAACTCGTAAAAGTTCACGATAAATATTTTGCTCCCTATTTGTCTGCACAAACTATTGCCGAAAAAGTAAAAGAAGTTGCCGCTAAAATCAATGCTGATTACGAAGGCAAAAAGCCCTTGCTCATTTCGGTGCTGAACGGTTCCTTCATTTTTGCGGCTGATTTGTTCAAGCAACTTATCATCGAAGCAGAAATTTCTTTTATTAAGCTGGCTTCTTACCAGGGCACCAAATCAACAGGCAAAGTTATTACCGCTATTGGCCTCGATACTTCCGTTTTGAACCGCGACGTCATCATTTTAGAAGATATCATAGATACCGGCAAAACGCTTCACGAGTTCCTTCCGCAACTGCTCAGCCATCAACCGGCATCTTTAAAAATTGCTGTGCTTCTGCACAAGCCCGAAGCTACTGTTCATCCCATCCATATCACTTATACCTGCTTTTCAATACCCAACAAATTTGTAATAGGCTATGGATTGGATTACGATGGGTTGGGCAGAAATCTGCCGGCTATCTACCAATTGCACGAAGAATAAAAATCAGTTTTTTACAGCTTATCAATTTAAAGAACAATTCAAAAGAATGAAATCAATTTTATCCTTTCTAACCATTTTCTTTCTGGTTTTAAATATTGCCTCTTCGCAAAGAAGCCAGCCTTGCTTTGCCACCCTAAAAAAAGTTGACGGTTTATTGATGTCTGTTCAGGAGAAAACAGATACTGTCAAAAAAATTCTGACGGATAGCGCTCAATTACAAAATCGAGTTTGGTTAAACTATCGCAATAGAAGTGGATTGACACTGGTAAGTGTTTCAAAAAAGCTTGAGCAAAACTCGCACACATCAGATTCCATAGCTGTGCTGGTTGATTCTAAAAATGTAACACAGTTGAACTACAACGGTTATAAAATATATGGCACAATACACGCAACCGAAACGGATAGCATCAGCGAAACCTTCTTTTTCTTAACCGATGATGGTTATTTCCTTGAATTAAATTTTTACAAACCTTCCATTACCTCAACTGAGTCTGTTGCAAATACGCCGGGTTTGAGTAAGTCTTTCTTGGGAGCTTATACGGCGCAGCTTCGTAACTGTGAGAATCGCAGGCGAAGTAAATAGTTTTCTTTCCTGAAACGACACAAATGCAACAAAGCGTTGTTAAACAAATCATCAGCGCCCTGAAAAGAAGTAGCTTTGCGCCCGCCATGAAAGCAGGAAAACTTCAAAAAGATAAGGTCAACATCATCACATTAGGCTGCAGCAAAAACCTTGTGGACAGCGAGGTACTTAGCGGTCAGCTAAGGGCAAATGATATTGATGTATTGCACGAAAACAAAAAGTTCGATCACAATATTGTGGTGGTGAACACCTGTGGCTTCATAGACAAAGCAAAAGAAGAAAGCATCAATACTATACTCGATCAGGTAAATTTAAAAAAGCGCGGACACCTGGATAAAGTCTATGTTACCGGTTGTCTCAGCGAACGCTATCGCAACGATTTGCAATCAGAAATACCGGAAGTAGATGCCTGGTTCGGCACCTTCGAACTTCCTTTTTTATTAAAACAACTCAATGCCGATTACAAGAAAGAACTGCTTGGCGAACGGTTGCTAAGTACACCAAAACATTATGCTTACCTCAAAATCAGCGAAGGTTGCAACCGCACTTGTGCCTTCTGCGCCATCCCGCTCATGCGCGGCAAGCACATCAGTAAAACGATAGAGGAAATCGTTGTTGAAGCAGAAACATTGGTAAGAAACGGTGTGAAAGAGATCATGCTTATCGCCCAGGAGCTTACTTACTACGGCCTCGATATTTACAAAAGGCGGATGCTTGCTGATTTGCTGAATCGCCTCGCCGATGTGCCCGGCATTGAATGGATTCGCCTGCATTATGCTTATCCAAACAAGTTCCCGATGGAAGTGCTGGACGTAATGCGAAGCAAAAACAACATTTGCAACTACCTTGATATGCCGCTGCAACACGCCAGCAATAATATGTTAGCAGCCATGCGTCGGCAAAGCACCCGCGAGGAAATAGAAGATACCTTAGATGCCATTCGAGATGCGGTACCGGGTATCTGCCTGCGGACAACTTTAATTGCGGGCTTCCCCGGTGAAACAGAAGACGACGTAGAAGAAGTGAAAGATTTTTTACAAAAGCAACGCTTCGACCGGGTTGGAATTTTCACCTACAGCCATGAAGAAGATACGCCTGCTTATATATTCGCTGATGAAATTCCGGCTGAAGAAAAGCAACGCCGCGCACAGGAAATCATGGAAGTGCAGCAGGAAATCAGCTACGAAAAGAATGCGCAGAAAATCGGCAACACTTATAAAGTAATTATCGATAAAAAGGAAGCCGGAAAATATATTGGTCGAACTGAATTTGACAGCGTGGAAGTGGACAACGAAGTCGTAATTCAGTCCGATAGAATTCTGATTCCGGGCACTTTTGAGAATGTTATTATCACAAAGGCTTACGATTACGATCTGGAAGGGATTGTCGTATAGCTGTCATACTTTCTAAACAATACTTCTGCCGTCTATCTTTGCAGTTCAGTTTCTATTTATGAACGGACAGCAGGCGGCTTCTTCCACCATCGAACATTGTACTTATTTCTCTTATCAGCAAACCGGTTATTTTTCCAAAACCATTCTCGATTATTTAGATAAAAAAGATACCCTTCAACCCTTCTATCAGCACGAGGTTTCTATCGAAGGCATAAAAGCTGCCATCCAGCAACGGCGCGGCTTTCAGCAAGATCGGGCGACTTTAGTAAACGTGCTGAACGCACAATATAACGGCTTGCCCTTATCAGCCGCCGTATCTCAAAATATCCAACTTCTTGCAGAAGAAAATACCTTTACCATCACCACCGCGCATCAACCCGTTATCTTCACCGGTCCGCTATATTTCGCTTATAAAATTCTACATGCTGTAAAGCTTGCCGGTACACTAAGCAAACAACTACCGGAATACAAGTTTGTTCCTGTTTTTTACATGGGTAGTGAAGATGCCGACTTAGACGAATTAGGCACAATAAACGTAGATGGCAAAGAATATAAATGGAAGACAAAACAAACCGGCGCCGTCGGCAGAATGAAAGTCGATGCTGCTTTTCTTTCCTTGCTTCAACAACTCGAAAACCAGATAAACGGATCGCCTTTTGGCAATGAAATTCTTCAACTCTTTAAACAAGCTTACCGGTTGGGTGCCACCATCCAGCAGGCTACGTTAGAAGTAGTAAATGAATTATTTTGCGAATACGGAGTCGTCGTTCTAATACCCGATAATGCCAATTTGAAACGCCTGCTCACACCGGTTTTTACTAAAGAGTTAGAACAGCAGTTTTCGCATCATCAGGTAGAAGCCACACTCCAACAATTATCTCAACATTATAAAGTACAGGCGGGTGGGAGAGAACTGAATCTTTTCTACCTAACGGATAACAGCCGCGAAAGAATCGAAAAAGCGGGTGATGATTTTATTGTTCAAAACACGAACCTGTGCTTCACAGTTGCGCAGATGCAGGAAGAGGTAGAGCAACATCCCGAGCGCTTTAGTCCCAATGTTATCCTGCGTGGCGTACTGCAGGAAACCGTTTTGCCCAATCTCGTTTTTATCGGCGGCGGCGGCGAGTTGGCTTATTGGCTGGAACTAAAAAATGTCTTTAGGGAAGCCGCAGTGCCTTACCCGGTTTTGGTGCTTCGCAATTCATTTCTTTTCACCACTAAAACCCAGGAAGTAAAAATCGAAAGCCTCGGTTTCACCACGGAAGATTTGTTCAGAGATTTCCTTTCATTGCTCAACGAACTGGCAAAAACTAACGCAAACCACACCCTGACCATCGAAAAAGAAATTAGGGAAGCCACCGAACTCTTCCAACATCTGCAATCAATCACAGGCGAAGTAGATATCACGCTGCGCGAACACACAGTTGCCTTGCAGGCACAAACAATAAAAAAGCTCGAAGCCTTACAAAAGAAAATTCTTCGCGCCGAGCGAAGAAAATACGAAGAAGAAAAAACGAGGATTGAAAAATTACAGGCAGATTTATTTCCACATAAAAACCTGCAGGAAAGAGTCGAAAACATCAGTGGCTGGTATGCGCGTTATGGCAAACAATTCATCCAAACCATCTATCAGCACTCATTGTCCTTAGAGCAGCAATTTACCATCGTCACCCTATAAATTTTCATCAAAATCATTCCGGTAATTGTCCTTTAGTTTGTTCGCTTTCGCCAGCACTTCTTCCTTCATGGTTTGCTTGTATTGAAACAAAGCTTCCGCAATCCGCACATCCGAAGCGCCTATAATTTGCGCCGCCAAAATGCCCGCATTCTTCGCGGCGTTTAACGCCACGGTAGCCACCGGCACGCCATTCGGCATTTGCAAAATCGAAAGGATCGAATCCCAGCCATCAATCGAGTTCGACGATTTTACCGGCACGCCAATCACCGGCAATGTCGTCACGGCGGCAATCATTCCCGGCAGGTGCGCTGCCCCGCCTGCACCGGCAATAATTACCTGCAACCCGCGCCCACGTGCGGTTTCAGCATATTGCATCATCCGTTCAGGCGTGCGGTGCGCCGATACTACCGTCAACTCAAATTCAATCTCAAAACTCTTCAGCACCTCGGCTGCTGCCTGCATCACTGCCAGGTCACTGTCGCTGCCCATAATTATTCCCACCATATTCCATTGTTAATTGGTTATTGTTAATGGTTAATTGCTATTCAGTTATATCATGGCGTTTACGGTTGCCGGTTTTCTTTTTTTATGAAACGAGCGATACCGCTCCGGTGTATCGTCCCTTGCGTCGCACTCTTCAACGCCTTGTTAATAATCGGGCTTTTCCACCCCGAATCTAAGTTTCAGTCATCGCCATATTTTACCTTTTCATCATCGTTTTAGTCTGTTCAATCCTTTTCTGGCATCAATCCAACTGCATCCGGTTCATTCTAAAGTGTATCCAACACACTATAGTAAGGGCATCCACTACCTCAGCAAGCCCATTCAACAGCATAGCAAGGGCATCCAACGCTATAGGAAGCCCGTCCAACGCAACAGCATCGTCATCCAACGCTATAGCAAGACCATCCAGCACAACAGCAAGGCCATCCAACACAACAGCAAGACCATCCAACTCGTTCCAAAATCCACTTTTGGGAAATTATGAAAGCGATAGCATCTTAAATCCATTCCTGGCACCTCATTCATTTCGCTTATCCCGGTTCAGACCAACCCCGCACAAATTCAATCGTCGTTTTCATATCCTCATACAATACCCGGTCTTTGTCCATAAAGCTAACCTGTTTCCGGTATTCCGTCATCCTTTTTTCAATCGCCTCCGAGCTTCGTTCCGGTCGCCTGAAATCCAATGCCTGCGCTGCCGTCATCCATTCTATCGCCAGCACTTTCTCCACATTATTAATCAGCCGCAAACATTTCACTGCCGCATTCGCACCCATGCTCACATGGTCTTCCTGGTTGTTCGACGATGAAATGGAATCCACCGACGAAGGCGTGCAAAGCTGTTTGTTTTCGCTAACAATGCCCGCCGCTGTGTATTGCGGTATCATAAAACCTGAATTCAATCCCGCTTCTTTTACGAGGAAAAGCGGCAAGCCCCGCTGCCCGCTGATGAGCTGGTAAACTCTTCGCTCGCTGATGTTGGCAATCTCGCTCATCGCAATGCTTAAAAAATCCAGTTGCAACGCCAGCGGCTGACCATGAAAATTACCACCACTCAAAATCAAATCCTCATCCGGGAAAATATTAGGGTTATCCGTCACCGAGTTAATCTCCGTCAAAAACACATCCAGCACCTGCCGGAACACATCTTTCGAAGCGCCATGCACCTGCGGCGCACAACGGAATGAATAAGGGTCTTGCACCTGCGGCTTACATTGCTCCGCAATATGGCTGCCCTTCAAATAGTTTCTCAACTTTTGGGCAGCTTCTTTTTGTCCTTTATGCGGACGAATTGCATGGATGGCTTGATGCAAAGGATCAGTGCAACAATGAAAAGCATCGAACGATGCTGCACAAACAAAATTAGCAAAAGCCAATAACTGCGCCGCTTTGCGCAGGCAATACATGCCATATGCCGTCATAAACTGCGTACCGTTTATTAGCGCCAAACCTTCTTTGCTTTGCAGTGCCAATGGTTGCCAGTTCTGAAGCTTCAAGGCTTCCGAAGCGCTTACTTTATCGCCCTTCATCCACACTTCACCCAGCCCGATGAGTGGCAAACACAGATGACTCAAAGGAGCCAGATCACCCGAAGCACCCAGCGAACCTTGCGTATAAATAACCGGCAATATATTCTCATTTAGCATATCGGCAAGCCGTTGCGCTGTTGCCAGTTGCACACCACTATAGCCATAACAAAGCGACTTCACTTTCAGCATCAGCATCAGGCGAATGATATCGCCCGGCACTTCATCCCCCAGCCCGCAGGCATGAGATTTCAGCAGGTTGTATTGCAGTTCTTCAATCTGTGCTTTGCTGATTTCTACATTTTGCAAAAACCCAAAGCCAGTGTTGATACCGTAAATCAGTTCTTGTTTTTGGGATAAGCGTTTGTCTAAATAGTCGCGGCATTTCTGTATCGCCTCCTTTGCCTCGCCGGCAATGGAAATGGGCAAATGCTTGTCAATAAAAAGGCTCACTTCCTCAAAGGAGAGCCACTGGTTATGGATGGATAACTGATTCATAGAAAACCGGCATGCAAGCGGCAATATTAGGGCAACCATTTGGTTGAAAGAGAAGATTCACAAAGCACATTGCTCTGGCAAACGATTAATATTGTATAGCACTGTTTCCGTAATTGATAACCGGTTTCCCTTCTTTTGATTCATCAATAGGAAAAAAGAACCTTATTGCAATAAGGTTAGCGTACCCTTTTTTAGCTTCTGCGCTCCATCATATTCATAAGTAGCCATGTAAACGCAAGTGCCGGAAATTTTTACTCCCCGGTTTGAAAGCCCGTTCCAACGCTGATAAGGATTGCTGCTTTGAAAGAGAAGACCTCCGGTGCGATCATAAATCAGCAAGCGATAATGTTTCACAAAAGAAACACCGCCACTGGGTCCATATTCATCATTTCTTCCATCGCCATTCGGCGTAAAAGCAGATGGAAACTGTAAGTCGCCGCAACCTTCCAATACCCGGATGGTATCTTTTGCAACGCAGCCACCTTCATTCATCACTTGCAATGTGTAGGTACCGGCTTTCGCCACTTGCCTTGTCGGCAGGGTAGAACCATCCTCCCATAAATAAGAGGAATAAACAGAGTCTGGTTTCAATAATACAACCTGTCCTTTGCACACTGTGGTGTCATTTCCCAAAGAAACGGTTAGCGGTAAGCTTTGCAACTGAAGAGTTGCGGTGTCTTTGCATCCTTTTTCGTCGCTGATAACAACTGTGTAATCACCGTCAGAAATATTGATGCCTTCATTCGTATTGCTGATCGCAGGTGTCCATTGGTAGGTATAATTTCCGCTTCCGCCACTGGCAATAATGTGTATCGAACCGTCAGCCAATCCGCATTCCGGTGCTTCCACAGTAACCGTGTGCGACATTCCCGAAGGAGGAATAGCAAGGAGAGTAGTAAGCAAGTTTTCACAACCGTTGTTATCCTTCACAGTAGTTGCATATGTACCGGCACTAAGCCCTGTTGCCGTTGCGGTTTGCGATGCAGATGGCTGCCACGAGTACATATAAGGCGCAATGCCTCCGTTTGTCGTTATTGTTATTTCGCCATTATTGTTGCTGCAACCGGGCTGCACGGTTTCTACTGTTTGCACCAAAGGTGCCGGCTCTGGTAATGTAACAGAAGTCGGGTTTATACAGCCATACGGTAAAGTGGCCGTTACAGTATAGCTGCCTGCCTTTGTGGTAGCAGAAGAAGTAGTTGTAACGGGTGTCGTATTCCACATAAACTGGGCATCATTATCATTCCCGTTTGAAAGCGAAGCTGTGATGATGCCTGACTGACCTGCGCACAAAATTGGTTTTTGCACGCTTGCAATTATATTCTCGATAGCCACAAATTGCCTGGCAGTCACTATGGTATTTGTATTGTCTATGCCCGTTAGTGTAATAATATAATTACCGGTAGAAGAAAATACATGCGTGGCTTCTTCAGAACCATCAGCAACATTAGCGCTACCCGAAGCCGGATCTCCGAAATCCCATGTTTTACTGGTTATACAAGCTATTTGGGAAGGCAAAAATGAAATTGTATTAACACCATCACAGGAAGATACGAAAGAGAATTCACCGTTACCCGGCGCTTCGCCAATGGTAATTTTATCGAAAGCAAACCCATTGAAATTATTCTCGATTTTGCCTGCCCCAAATACGAACCGGAAGCTCACATTCTTTTTTCCGGCAAGAAACGGCAGCGTGTGTTGTGCCAGCAACCATCCGTCCGTGCTACTGTTGCTGCTGGAGCCGCTCCAGCCATCGCTTTGTAGTCCATAGCGAATATCACCGGCATTGTACCAATTATTGTTGAGGCAATCAGAAGCTTCATTATATGCACCGACACTCGTCCAAGGTGCGTTGTTATCGCTGCGGTATTGCAGGGCAGCACCATCATATCCCAGCTCGCTGTCCCAATTTACAAGAAAAGAAAGATAAGGCATCTTAATATTGGTAAAATCGAAGCAGGGACTTTGCAACCAGGAGGCTTCATTATCGTTATAAGAATTACCGCTGAGTGTACCGGTGAGCCAGCATTTGCTACCACTTCCGGCTTTGCTGATTTTTTGTTTTGTAGGCGTTCCCCAGGTCCAATCAGATGCGGTTCCGCCGGGTGTCCAGCCACCATTGCTTACTTCAAAATCTTCGCTGTAAGGAAACGAACTGATGCACTGCGCAACCAGTTTTGTTGTAGTGAAGATGAATGAAAAAGCCAATAACAAAATGCAAAACCGGATGGGAGAAAGATGCATTCGCACGACAGTTAGCTGGGGCTGCAAAATAGCCATAAAAAGCGGTGTAGGGCTTGCTTTCTGCATTGTCTTGAAAAACAATTTGCTTTCTTCTTCAACACAGAATCAGACCTTCGATATAACAAAAAATCCTTTCTATAATTGAAAGGATGAATAAAAAGACTTACCAGAAAAAGGAAGTGAAAGTAGTTGCCTGACCTGGATTCGAACCAAGACCATCAGAGCCAGAATCTGAGATACTACCATTATACTATCAGGCAATGAACAAAAATCTGTTACTTCTGCGGAACAGCCGGTTGCGGTTGTGCATTAGAAGGCGTTGCGCCAGGTTGAGAACTTGTAGCCGGAGGGTTTGGCAGATCCGGCAGTTTATTATTGCCATTAGTTGCGGCATTGCTAAAGAACAGTACGGAAATAATACAAAGAGCACCAACCAGCGAAGCGAAAACCCAGGTGCCTTTTTCCAATACGTCAGTGGTTTGCTTTACACCCATAAACTGGTTGTTTATGCCGCCAAAGGTGCCGGAAAGTCCGCCGCCTTTAGGATTTTGAACTAATACGAAAAAGGCTAAAATTGCGCAAGCAATCACGATTAATATAAAAAACAAAAGTGTCATTTCTATGATTTAAGTTGCTGAATTTTGGCGGCAAAATAAGCGTTTTTAGAGGGATAAAGCAAACTTAATTTTTCATAAATCTCGGTAGCTTTTCCGTGCTTGCCTTGCTTAACCAACACTTCTGCCATGCTTTCGGTCAGCACTTCGCGGGTTTGGTTAGAAGAAGCCGCAATATTGGCAATATGACTTTCTTCTTCGGCGTCGGTGCCCAAATCAACCGGATGTGGGTTAATGCGTTTCATTTGTCGCAGCCAATCGGTGAACTTATGAACTTTTTTATCAAACCCGGTTTCTTCTTTCTTTCCATCTAAACGGATGCCTTGCGAAGCAAAATAATCAACTGTGTGATAAGGCTCTGTCTCAATCGGTAAAGGCTGGCCGGCTTCCACCGATTTGTGAAAAGCTTCTGCCTGTTCTGACAAAAGGCTGGCAATCTTCTGGTTGGATTCTTCCACAGGCAAAGGCTCTGTAGTTTGCTGTGCTATTTCCTCTTCATCCAATGGCGCCTCTTCAGGTTCGTCCTGTACATTGAAAGTTGGAACTTCTTGCAGAATTCCTTCCGCAGGCAGCGTGATCAAATTGGCATCCTCAGAAGGCAAAGTTTCTGTTTCAGGGACTTCCTCAGAATTTTTACTTATGTCCCAAGAACTAATCTCTTCCTGCTCTTCTGTCGCAATAAGTACATTTTCTAATTCTGCTACATCAGCCTTTTTATCTTCAGTTTTATATTCTTGAATATCATTTAAAGCAATAACTGATTCCGGGGAAGGCAGATTGTCAATATGAGTTTCCGGTTCTATTTCAGTTTGGATGGCTTGTGGCTTTGTTTCGAGCAGCAGGTAGCGCAGCCATGGCTCATTGGGAAAGTAAAGTGCGGTTTTAAAAAGCTGCTGCTGCAGACCGGGATGCTTTTCGTGCTGCATCTTTTTGCAAAGCAGCAACTGAACGGTTGAGAAATAAGGATAACTGGCTGCCAGTTGCTGCAATTGATCTACCGATACTTCGTCTAAACGAGTATTGCCGGTAATCTTTTGCAAGGCATTCGTTACTTCCTGATTCATGCGATGAAAGTACGCTACCCTTACCAGTTAGAAAAAATATGGTTGAAAATCTCATCGCTTACATTCTTCACAATCTGCGCCTGTAAATTGCCTTCTGCCTGCGATAAGGAAAGTGAGGCAGAAAAGGGAAAATCCCGGCTTACGTCAAATTCGTCTGTCTTGTCTTTCAGGTTATCCCGAAAAACGATATGCACGCCAACAGTCAAGTTGTTTTGCGTGGTTTGCGTACCTGATACGGCAGAGAAAGAAACCGAATAATTAGTAACCGTACCGCTGATCTGCCAGTTGGCATCTTCGTTTTGCGTACGGGTCAGCTTGGTTTGGTTGGATATCTTCTGCGTCAAAGCATCCGTTAATTGCGGACTTAATTGCGGATTTACATAGCGGGCTTTGTTCTCAATGTAATTAATCTTCACTGTCTTCACTTCCGGTGGTATGGATACATCTTTAAAAGTATAAACACCGCAGGAGGAAGTGGCAAGCCACAAGCCACAAGCGATAAGCAGTGAGCTTCGAGTTATGAGCCGTGAGCTACGTGCAATGAATCGTAAACGCTTGAAAAAATCGGAAAACAAATTCTTGCCTTGCAGCTTGTAGCTTATGGCTCGTAGCTCATAGCTCGTAGCTTGCAGCTTACATTTACTCACTAATATCATACTCTTTCAATTTTCTGTATAAAGTTCTTTCGCTGATGCCAAGGTCGGAGGCTGCATCTTTTCGTTTGCCTTTGTGTTTCTTAAGCGCTTTTACAATCAGTTCCTTCTCCTTATCAACAATGTTTAACGTTTCCTCCACTTCTTCATGCGCGTCAATGCCATTGCCTGCCAGCAATACCGGCTGACCATTGGCTGTACTACCTGCCGGCAAAATAGAAGGCTGTATCACCGGCTGGCGGTTGGCATAATCATCATTATAATTGTTGTTGTATAAATCGTGCAACAACGATTCCCGGGCGCCATCCGCTGGTCTTGCAGCGCCGTTGGGGTTCTGCAAAATCTCAACAAACATTTTCTTTAACTCTGTTACATCTTTTTTCATGTCGAAAAAAAGCTTGTACAGGATCTCCCGTTCATTGGCAAACTCGTTGCCGCCATTGTGTTGTGCGGAAGCCAATACCGGCAAGCGGTTCATCATTTTTTCCGGCAAAAACCTGCGCAAGGATTCAACATCAACATTCGGGTCGGTAGAAAGAACAGAGATTTGCTCTGCAATATTCTTGAGCTCGCGCACATTGCCCGGCCAGGTGTAGTTAATTAATAAATTTTTCGCATCCTCGCTCAATTGAACGGGTGTAGTTTTATACTTATCCGCGAAATCTGACACGAATTTGCGGAACAGGAGGTAAACATCTTCCTTACGGTCGCGCAACGCCGGAACACGAATTGGAACCGTGCTCAGGCGGTAATACAAGTCTTCGCGAAACCTGCCGTTCTGAGTTGACTCGTACAAATCACGGTTGGTAGCGGCAATTACGCGCACATCGGTTTTTTGCACTTTAGATGAACCTACGCGGATGAACTCGCCGGTCTCTAACACACGCAGCAAACGGGCTTGTGTGCCGATGGGCATTTCGCCGATTTCATCTAAGAAAATAGTTCCGCCGCTCACGGTTTCAAAATAACCTTTGCGACTGTCTACCGCCCCGGTAAACGAGCCTTTTTCATGACCGAATAACTCGGAATCAATTGTGCCTTCAGGAATGGCTCCGCAATTGACCGCAATGAAAGGATTGTGCTTGCGCGACGACAAAGCATGTATGATATGAGAAAACGCTTCTTTACCTACACCGCTTTCGCCAACTATCAATACGCTTAAATCGGTAGCGGCCACCTGCACCGCTACATTCAACGCATGATTCAAAGCAGGCGAGTTTCCGATGATGCCGAAGCGGTTTTTTATAGATTGTGTATCCATTAATTTGTTTCTAGTGTTTCAATGTATGCTTTCAGTTCTTTAATGAGTGTCGGGATGTTCTTTTGAACAATATTGTATACAATGAAAGGATCAACAAGATCATATTCATGCGCGACTTTATGTCGGGTCGAAAAGATTTTCTTAATGTCTGATATCTGCAGATTCTGTTCAATTTGAGTAGCTCTTTTCAGCGCTTCATTTATAATTTCAATTCCTCTTTCTGCAATCCATTTTGTGTTTGAAAAACTATATTCTTTGCTCGCTTTATTTGAAGTATTTTCTGCTAACTCTTCAGCAGCAATTAATACATCATATAAATATTTTGATAGCCTTGTTTTTACATCAGGCTGCATACAATAACTGTTTGCTTTGATCAATACTTTCTTTCAGATATTTATTCTGTATAGGAATGTTAGGAATAAGATCAACTTTTCTTTTTAAAAGAACAGATAAATTCTCTTCAAATTCTAAAAAGTTATCTATGTAATCGTGTTTGCTATCGTGTAGAGTTTCAAATTTTTTTGTATCTGTTTCATAAAGAAAATCTATGTCGCTTTCTCTATTAAAACTTTCATTTAATATGCTTCCATAAACAAAAAGACTTTTCATAAAATGTTTGGAACAAAGAATGTATAGGCCGTCTACATTTTTTAGAATGAGGTTTTTTAAATTTTGATTCGAACTGTATCGCGCTGTGATACTTTCTATAAATGTTTTAAGTGAGATAATAACTTTACAGACTTCGTTGGAAAAACCTTGAGTCTTCTTATCTGCATTTAGGCGAAAAGCTTTATTGTTTTGTTTGTGTAATAAACTGAACTTTTTTAAGACTGATGAATCAAATTTGATAAGAAAATTATTGTTTTTAGATAATAAACCAAACAACAAATTTTGAAGTTCTAATATTCTTTCTTCATGTAGAGAGTCGTATACAAAACCGGAATTGCACAAGCCTGCAATTGAATCGAATTTGTTGTTTAAATCCATTATCTCTTTATAAAGATGTATTTGATTCATTATTCGCTCAGTTTATTCAATCACTTTAAACCTTGCTTTATTTATATTTCTTTCAATTCTCCCAGCAGCGTCGCCTGCGTACAACCGGTTACTCTTACTTCCGCATAATCTCCTTTCTGTAAAGGGCTGTCATCTTTCGCAAAAACGATTACCTTGTTTTGCGTATTACGTCCCATCCAATCCTTATCGCTGCGTTTACTTTCGCCTTCTATTAACACTTTATAGGTAAGACCAATATCTGCCTGGTTGCTTTCCAGCGATAACCGGTTTTGCACCGCAACTATTTCCTGCAGCCGTCTTTTTTTTATCGCTTCGGGAACATCGTCCTGATAACGTCGCGCTGCCAACGTGCCGGGGCGCTCGCTGTAAAAGAACATGTAACTCATATCGTAGCGGCTATGCTCCATGATAGAAAGTGTATCCTGGTGTTCCTCTTCTGTTTCGGTGCAGAAGCCGGCAATCACATCGCTGCTGATGCCACAACCGGGAAGAATCGTTCTTATCTGGTCAACCTTTGCCATATACCATTCACGTGTATAAGTGCGGTTCATCAGTTGCAAAATCCTTGTGCTGCCGCTTTGCACCGGCAGGTGAATGTATTTGCAGACGTTCTCATATTTCGCCATCGTATGCAGCACTTCTTCAGTAATATCTTTTGGATGCGAAGTGCTAAAACGAATGCGAAGAAGCGGGCTTATCAGCGCTACTTTTTCCAACAGTTTTGCGAAGGTGACAACTTCAGCCATATCATCGTTTACCCAGTAATAGCTATCTACATTTTGACCCAATAAGGTTACTTCTTTATATCCTTTGTCAAACAGATCCTGCGCTTCGGCAACGATGGAATAAGCATTGCGGCTGCGCTCTCTGCCACGCGTGAAAGGCACGACGCAGAAGCTGCACATATTGTTGCAGCCACGCATGATAGATACAAAGGCAGTTACTCCATTTGTTCCCAATCGAACGGGAGAAATATCAGCATAAGTTTCTTCACGACTCAACAATACATTTACACCTTTCTGCCCGGTTTCAGCTTCTTCAATTAAGGATGGCAGGCTGCGATAAGCATCCGGCCCCACTACAATATCAACTAATTTCTCTTCTTCCAGAAACTTCGATTTCAACCGCTCTGCCATGCAACCCAGCACGCCGATGATCATGCCCGGCTTGCTTTCTTTTTGCTTGCGAAATTCAGTCAGCCGCTTTCTTACGGTCTGTTCGGCTTTTTCGCGTATGGAGCAGGTGTTGAGCAAAATTATATCGGCTTCTTCTGCATTTCTCGTAGCACCAAAGCCTTCGCCATTCAATATGGAGGCTACGATTTCACTGTCGCTGAAATTCATCTGGCAGCCATAGCTTTCGATGTAAAACTTTTTATCGTAATCATTTACATCCAGCGCAAAAGGCGCAAAGGCTTCACCTTGTCTTTGTTCGTTATGAACCTTAGTAGAAAACATCTCCATTCAATAAAAAATAAGAGACAAAAATAGCGAAAAAGGGCAACGGTGTCAGATTGACAGAATGTTAACGATTGGTTTTTTTAGTGTCGAAAGTATATTTGTCCGCTCATGCACAAAGGCAAGCGTATGATGAGATTCGCCGCAGTCGTAATTTTTCTTTTTCTTATTTCCATCACATCATTGTACGCACAGGATATCCCGGTGAGAACGTTGCCCAACGACATCTTTAAAAGTGTGCCCAAAGATGCCAATGACACAACAAAATGGAAATGGAAACGTGGCGGTGTAGCCAGCGTGAACCTTGCGCAAGGTTCGCTGAGCAACTGGTCGGCAGGCGGTGATAACTTTTCTCTTTCATTGAATTCTCATGTTAACTATTCCCTGTTTTATCGTAAGACAGTTCATACCTGGGATAATAGTTACGATTTTAATTTTGGCTATGTGCAAACCACGTCTTTGGGTAGCCGCAAGAACGATGACCGTATTGATTTCCTGTCTAAATATGGACGAAGAATAGACACGGCGAATAAGTTGTACGCTTCTGCCTTGTTCGACTTCCGCTCGCAGTTATTTGATGGCAGAAACTATACTTCAAAAGATGTAAGCACCCTTACTTCCACCTTGTTTTCACCTGCCTATGTCATTCTTTCTATCGGGTTTGATTATAAGCCGAAGCCGACGTTTTCTGTTTTCTTTTCTCCATTAACTAACCGCACTACAATCATTGCCAGTAATAGGATACCTGCGAAAAGCTATGGCGTTGACAGCGGAAAGCATGCTTATTTTGAGGTTGGCTCCTTTGCATCAATCAATTATTTTATCAATATTAAAAAAGATATTACCTACAAAGCACGTATGGATTTGTTCAGTAATTATGTTCATAATCCGCAGGATGTAGACATGTACTTAACTAATCTTTTTTCTTTCAAGATAACTAAATTTCTCGCCGCTACCTATAGCCTTGATGCCATCTACGATGATGATGTAAAACTATTTGGAGAGAATAAAGGACCTGCCTTGCAATTGAAAAGCCAGATTGGTATTGGATTTACGATGCCTTTTGCGGTAGAGAAGCGCTGATAGAAGGAATTTAAAATAGATGATTCGATAAATCAGTAAGGAACAATAATATTTATATCCGGGTTGTCAATTTTTGTTTCAGCCAGCTATTTTTTACTGGTACAATCCAGTTATTTAATAGCTGTTCTTTGGTAGATACAAGATTATTAAAGTATAATGTATCAGGGTTGATGAAGCTATTCTCTAAGGCGTATCGCAACTGGCTCATGGGTAGTAATTGGATATTGTCTTTAATATAGAATGCTAATGTTTGCCGGTCAAATAGATTCACTTTATACAACTCCTCAATCTTCTTTATCAGCCGAACGGAACTATCTGTACTGCAGCCGCTCACACCGGTGGCGGTTTCATCTGCCATGATAATAATAAACTGTCCAAACAACAGGTTAGCAAAACCTTTTACCGGCACGCCATGACTTTGCCAGTCTTTTACAAAACCTTCCAGTAGACTTTCCATTGATAAAGCTTCGCTGATGAGAAAGCGGCGGCTGCTTTGGTAAATCCAAACCCGCGATGATAGGTTAAACTCTTCAGGTATGTGTTCGGCGTATTCTAAGTTCATAATTTATTTTATTAAGCAGCTCCCGTTATTCACGTTTCTTTCTTTTTACTCCATGCTCATTTGTATCAATTCAGCTACATCCAGCACTTTAACGTCGGCTTCTTTTTCCATATTTTTTACGCCATCCGTCATCATCGTGTTGCAAAAAGGACAAGCTGCTGCTATAATAGTCGCTCCTGTAGATAGCGCTTCTTCGGTTCTCTCTATATTGATACGCTTATTGCCAGGTTCGTCTTCTTTAAAATATTGAGCACCACCCGCACCACAGCACAAACCTTTGCTGCGACAGCGTTTCATCTCAACCAGCTCTGCATCTAAAGCTTCTAACACTTTGCGTGGCGCTTCATAAATATCATTTGCCCTTCCCAGGTAACAGCTATCATGAAATGTAATGCGCCTGCCTTTGAATGCACCACCTTCCTTTATTTTTATTCTTCCTTCATCTATCAGTTGCTGGAGAAAAGTGGTGTGATGAATCACTTCATAATTACCACCCAGTTCAGGATATTCATTCTTAAAAATATTGAAACAATGCGGGCAGGCAGTTACAATTTTTTTGATGCTGTAACCATTCAAAATTTGAATGTTGTTGTAGGCCATCATCTGGAAGAGAAACTCATTGCCGGCGCGGCGCGCAGGGTCACCCGTGCAAGCTTCTTCTTTACCTAGAATGGCATATTTAATTCCTGTATTGTTTAAGATTTCAGCAAATGCTCTTGTTATCTTTTGCGCCCGTTGGTCATAGCTTCCGGCGCATCCCACCCAAAACAAAACTTCGGGCGTTTCGCCATTCATCATTAGGTCGGCCATGCGCGGTGCATTCATTGGAACAGAGTTTTATTTATTCAAAAATAAGAAGGCTTTGCTCCTTTTACTTATCAAATGTTTGCTTGCCACAGCTAAGCCAGTTCAAATATTGAGCGGCATCTGGCGTATATCCAACCGGATGGTTGATTAGAGCGCCATCACTATTGAGAATGGCGTATAATGGCTGAGAGGTCTGGTTAAAGTTTTCTATTTCAAATGTTGCCCATTTATCGCCTACTGTGTTAATGTCAATCGCGTTTACTTTAGCGCTTTGGTAGGTAATGCGCTGTTCTATTGGAAGCTTAGCGCGGTCATCTACATACAGCGATACGAGCACAAAATTTTCCTGCATGTATTTCGATATCTGCGGCTGGCTCCATACGTTTTCTTCCATCCTTCTGCAGTTGGTGCAAGCCCAGCCGGTGAAGTCAATCAAGAGTGGTTTGTTTTCCCGTTTTGCCAAAGCCAATGCTTTATCAAAATCATTCATCACGTTGGCTTCCACTGTTTTCCCTTTTACATTGTCTTTGCCATAAATGCTGTAAGAAAGGGGCGGCAAAATGCCACTGACAAGACTGAGATTGGCACTTCTATTCTGACTAAGACCCGGTATAAGATAAAGTGTAAATATAAGAGTAACAACGCCTAACACTTTTCTTCCAAGAGCTATCTTCTGACCTTTGTAATCATGTGGTAAACGCAATATACCAAACAGGTAAAGCGTCAATCCAAGACCAACAATTATCCAAATGCCGATGAATACTTCCCGCTTTAGCAAGCCCCAATGCATAACCAAATCTGCGCTGGATAAAAACTTAAAAGCCAGCGCCACTTCAACAAAAGCCAGTGTCTTTTTAACTGTATCTAACCAACCACCCGACTTAGGCAAAGAAGCCAGTAGGGTTGGAAATATGGCAAACAAGGCGAAAGGCAAGCCCAGTGCAGCCCCGAAGCCAGCTAATCCATACGTAAGCGGCCAAGCACCGTTGCTTACTTCGCCCACCAGCAGCGAACCAAGAATAACACCGGTGCAAGAGAATGAAACAATAGTAAGCGTGAGCGCCATGAAGAAGATACCACCAATACTGGTAATGTTACTTTTTTCATCGGCTTTGCTGGCAATGTTACTTGGCAATGTGATTTCGAAAAAGCCAAAGAAGGATATGGCAAATACAATGAATACAATAAAGAACAACAAGTTTAGCCAGGCGTTGGTGGCTATGGTATTAAATATCTGAGCATTTACACCGCCAATAATGTGAAACGGAATACTGATAGCAATGTAAATAAGGAAGATAAACAAACCATAAAGTGAGCCGTTGCGGATGGCCATTTTACGATTGCCGGAACGCTTGGTGAAAAAGGAAATGGTAACCGGAATTAAAGGAAATACACAAGGTGTAAGTAAAGCAATCAAGCCACCTACAAAGCCAAGAAAGAAAACGGTAAGACCGCTTTCAGAAACCTCTTTTTGCTGCCCGCAATCTGCCAGCGGTTTATTGATATCAACAGAAGAAAGTTTGATGGGAGAGAGGTTGCTGTTATCAGTTTTTTCTCCATCCGGCACTTTCAGGGAAAAAGGTTGTTCAACGGTATAAAATTCAGCACCCTTAGCAACGCTAATACTAACGGTTCCCTTCAATAAGGCAGGCTTTTTTCCTTGTATAATTACATCCTGCGTAAATGCTACGTTGCCATTGTAAACAAAAACTTTGTGCTGCCAGATTTTATCGTCAAAAGTGATGGATTTATTTTTGTATTGAATCTCTGAAGAAGTTTTTACATTCTCATAGTCAAATGCAAAAACAGCAGGAGACAAGCCATCCACATTTTTGTTAACACCGTAAGTATACCAGCCTTCTTCTAAAGGCGAAGAAACATGGATTCGATAGCTACTGTCATTAATCTGGGTCAACTCAAACGCCCAGTTGATATGAGGTTGTGAGAAAACAAGAAACGAAATAAACAAAGAGCCAAGCAATAAACAGAAAGACTTCATCTGTTGCTTTATTGAAGTTTTACATCGAACGCCTGCTTCGTAGGCGGGAGGCATTTTTCGTCGTTACAAATCATGTATTCCACCGTTCCGCTGACATTGGTAGTAGCAGCTGTTTTCAATTTCACCAGTTGGTTAAAATCTACTTTATCGTTAAAATATTTTACATCTACATCAAATACCGGATCGTGCGTTGTTTTTAATGCTCCGTTTTCTTTGGCGGCACCATTAATGAGCAAAAGCGGATTCGTTTTAAATGTGATTTTAGTAGGTACTGGTCCGCCTTTAGATGTTGTTTGCGAATAGATATGCCAAGTTTTAGGCAGCGACGCAGAAGCTACCCACTCATAAGTTTTTGCATCCTTTTTTTTTGCAACGAATGCCCATTTTACCAAACCTTCAGTTTGCGCCTGTACCAGTACAGATGCCATTAAGAAAAAGAAAACGAAAAGAGTATATTTTACTTTCATTTTAAAGATGATTAGTTTAAACCTAACAAAGAAAAAACTGTTAACCCATCAGTGTTATTCAGTAAAGGTGATGTAGCCCGTTCAGGATGCGGCATCATACCCCAAACATTGCCCTGCTGATTCTGTATACCGGCGATATTGCGAATGGCGCCGTTAGGATTATAAGCTAAATCAATATCATTCACTTCACTTACCGCGCCGTTTTCATTGCAATAGCGAAAAATAATCTGTTCGTTCGCTTCCAGTTCGTCGAGCGTGGCGTTATCTGCATAATACCTGCCATCGCCATGCGCTACCGGTATTTTCAGGGCTTCGCTGTTTTTATTTTTAATAAATACATTTTTGCAAACAAACTGGCGGTGACCGTTGCCTAACAAAACGCCCGGCAATAGTCCGGCTTCACATAGTATTTGAAAGCCGTTACAAACGCCAAGCACTTTACCACCTTTGTTGGCAAATTCAATTACGCTTTGCATCATGGGGCTGAAACGCGCAATGGCGCCGCATCTGAGGTAGTCACCGTATGAGAATCCACCGGGAAGAACAATGCAATCATCTGTGGAAAAAGCACTAATATCCCGGTCTTTATGCCATAGCATAATAACTTCCTTATTCAGATCCTGAGACAAGGCATATTGCATATCGCGGTCGCAGTTGGAACCGGGAAAAACAACCACACCAAACTTCATAATGAAACGATTGAAAGACAAAAATAAAAGGCTGCGAGTTAAGAACGCGTTTAAGTTTTCAACCAGAACCAATTGTTGAAAATCACGGCTATCACAAGTAGCCAAAAGAGGAGGTTTTGAAGCAGATTGTTTTTTGAATAAACGAAAACATTGCTTCCTAATGCAGCCGCGGGTATTGCGCCCAGCAGCCAAGATGCCGTATCTTCTCCCCGAATGCCAAATACAAGTGGAATGCTTAGTAACAACATCAGGAATAAGACACTCCAGCAGCGGCGGGTTTGTATGATCATCCTGCCGGTATTTGCCTGCCAGCTTGCAATGCCCGAAACGATGAGCAGCACGGCTGCACAGGCTGCAATTAGCAGCGGATAATAGTTTTTTATGATTAACAAATGCCAGTGAAAGCGGGGAAGCGCCATCACAAATAAGGGAAGGTTATCATTTAAAAAAAGGATGGCAGCCAGCAAATAAGCCGGTGTTATGATACCTAATAAAAGTATCATCCACTCGTTCAGCCGAAAGGCGCGAAGCAGAGCAAGCGCAAAAAAAGCAGCAGGAATGAGAAATAATGCAGGCGAGTGAATCAATCCTAGTAATCCTGTAAGTAAGCCGATGTTGTAGATAAGCGACTTGCTTTGCGGTGAGCTATATATTCCCGCAAAGAGGGAAAACAGCCAGAGAATAAAAAAATTAATGAATAAAGCTGGTGTAATGTTATTCCATGGCGGATAAACAGCCGTAATTAACAGATAGCAAAGCGCAGGTACAAAATACAGCTTGGGAAACATGCGCAGATGGTTGAGCACCACACTCAAACGCAACGCCTGAATGATAATCACCGCATGATACAACAAGATGAGAAGAACAGCAGGAGCGCCGGATAAAGGTTGCAGCAATGCCTTCATCCATACATCTGTATCGCTCACCAAAACCTGTGGCGGCGACACGATGAACTGACCGTGAAGAATAACACTTAATGCAATAAGCCAGAAAACAGAAACCGCCGATTTTTCACGGAAAATAGATACCACGTGCTTTTATTGATAGTCAACTTTTGCAAAGCAAATGTAATTTCTATAAGTGCAGGGAATAATCATTTGCTTCGCCGCTACCTGTTTGCCGAGTCTTGGCATGAATTCATAACCGCGGTCTAAATTTTTCAGGGTTGGCATGCGTTCTACTTTGCCGCCGGGATTGATTTTCTGGTCGGAAAGAAGAACATTTTTATGTTCGGTTTCGTTGTATAAAAAATGAACTTCATTACCCGTATTCATGGTGGTGTAACCAATAAAATCGTCGGTGTTATCATCAAATTGAGACTTGTGTATCACATTCGACCAGGAAAGTTTGGCGGTAGAATCAAACGCTAAGATGGCAACATTATCGGCAAAATAACGTGTATTTTGAAAACCCATTCCGTTGCGGTACCAGGGATAATAACCGTAGCCATACGCGCCGAAGTTATTCAGCGGCGAATAATAGTAAGGAGAACCGAAGCCTCCAAAATTGTAATTGTTCAGATAATCCCATCGGTTGTACTGGCTGCCTCGCGAAGAAGAATACAACGCTTCAGCCGCAACCACGTAGCCTCCGTCTTTTAGCATTACAATGTTTTGCAGAAAAAAATCGTTGAACGCATACTTGGAGTTGCCTTCACTTTTTGCTTCCGTTCTCAAATCATCATTGAATGTTGTGTAAGTAGTAGATACCACGCTGTCTGCTCCTTTGCTGAACAAGGAGGCATATAAACCATCAATGTTGCCACGCTTGCTTTTACTATAAAAAGAAGCGAGGAGATAATTCTTGTTAACGTTATCAATCTTCAGCCGGATGTCATCTAAATAAATACGATTAGAAAGCACATTGTGCAGTTCTTTTTCCGATTCGGTTGCCTTTTTTGTCACCAGTGTTATGTCCGAAATATTGCTTTTGTCGGAGTTGCCGGTAGCACGTATAAAAGCCAAATCGCCCTCGTTGTCTATATCAAATTCTGTAAGAAACGTATTGCGGTCGGGCATGTCCACATTAATTATCGTCTTCTTAATCAGGTTCAGCTTATCATCAAACAAAACCGTCGTTACTTGGTTAGAAGTTTGCTCTTTTGTATTGATTTTTAATGTAGCGATTTTCTGCTTATCCTCACTGTATAGAATGGTATAAATCTTATTGTTCATGAACATGTTGATCTGTGTGGTATCTAGTTCTACAGGTTCTCCCACAATCTTGCCGTCGCCATCAATCTTTGCTGCCATGCTATACACAACATTTCGTTTCTGGTATTCATAAAACACATAAAAAAAAGTTCGAAACGATAGTACCTCTGTTTTAATCGTTCGCGAAGGCAGAAAATCGAGTTTCTCACTCGCTACCTGCTTCATGGCATCATCATACACTACCACACTGTAGTTATTATGATTGTTTTTGAAAATAAGATAATGGTTGTTCAGCTTGCCTACAATATCAAAATCAAGGTTGCGCACATCGTTTCTGTCAGGCTCGGTATAGACAATAGATTGTGTATGAGCAAGGGAGAAAAACAGGCAGCAGGCAAGCATCGTTATATATTTCCGGAACATGTTAAAGCTGTAATTTTTGCTAACAAATGTAGTTTAGAAACGGCTTGTTTCAGGGCGATAGGTACAACGTTTTTGTTAATCTTATCGTTTGGTACGGCAAGCCTTCTTTGTTTAAAAAAGCGTTATGCGGCCAAAGATAAATCCTGTAAAAATTGTTCCGGCTCATCGGGCGTGATAATAATCTTTTTGCTGTTGTTCAGTTCAATCAGGATGGCTTTGTAATCGCGGCGTGTGGCATACCAGGTCATGCAGCCGATGTCGCGGTTTAGAAATTGCCCGAAATAACCAAACACGCCGCCCACGCCAAAGGTGCGGATGGTTCCTTTCATTTGTTTCATATCTACCAGCTCCATATTTTTTATATCGCTGCGCAATACAGTAACATCGCTGAGATAACGGTGTACTATCACATTGCTATTACGGATGGCATAATGAACAGGGTGATAACCATACGTAAGCGCATAAATCAGAATCAACAAGAGCGAGACAGCAAACGTAGTCCAGGTGCGGTATTGAATAAACAAGATAGACTGAAACAATAGAATAGACAGGAACAAAACCGAGATAAGCAGGGTTACTGTTTTAGATGTGCTGTCGAGCGAAGCTTTGTACTTCATAGGTCAAAATCAATATGCCATAAAGATAGATGATTTATGAATCTCTGCGCATCAGCCCGCCGAAGGCACTTGATCTGTTGCTACAGTGCCGGCATTCATAGCTTGCCTTTTCATTTCTTCTGCTGTTTCTTTACCGAGATACTTATCAATTCTGCCTTCGGCGAAATAAATAACCGGCGTGAGAACGATTGCCATTAAAGATTTATAAGAATAGTTAAGGATGGCTACCGCTATCACCTGTGGCCAGGTCCACGTGCTGCCCCACTTAAAAGCAATGGTTAATACAATAAAGCTGTCTACCAATTGCGAGATAAGTGTTGAGCCCGTGGCGCGCAACCAAACGTGTTTATGGCCTGTTACTTTTTTGATACGATGAAAGACTGTTACGTCTATAATCTGGCTCACCAAAAATGCGGTAAGGCTTCCAACAATAATCCACAACCCCTGCCCGAAGATGACGTTAAAAGCAGTTTGCAGGTTGTCAATTCCATTGATCTTTTTAGAAGAAATCCAAAAATCGGCTGGCGGCAATTGTATGCTTAAATAAAACATGACAAATGCATAACTGATTAATGCCACTGCCGTATAACTAATGCGCCGCACGGCTTTCACGCCGTAATATTCATTTACAATATCGGTGATGATAAACTCAAGCGGCCAAAGCAGAACGCCGCAGGTAAGATTGTAAGACAACCCGCTTTGACCCAAAAAATTAATGTTTGCCGGTGCAGCGCCAAACAATTTTTCCAAAGAAAATATCTTAGCGCCAATGCATTCCGCAATCAGTGCATTGGAAACAAAAAAAGCAGTGATGGCGACAAACAGTGTAGACGATTTGTTTTTATAGAGATTCAACATTGCCAAAAATAAAAAAGTGAGCGATTTGAATGGCGAAGAGAACAAAATTGAAAGCGCGAAGCCATAATACAACCGGTGAAGGACGACGTCTGGCCGCCAGTATAATTTCCGTAATATTTACCACGCAATTCAATAAGAATGATAGAAACAAACCGAGGATGATAACGAATCCCTGCAACGCACGACTCGTGATAAAATTCTGTGTAAAAAGAATGATAAAACACAACAGAAAAAAAAGATTGCAGATGAAGGCCGCTTTTGCCAGAACCGTTAACCAGCGCATGAAAGAAATAATTGAGTAAGCCTCAAAAATAGAACGGAATGGACAGCGGTGCGAAACTGTTTTTTTCTTTATTATCTTACGTCCGTTCTTATTATCAAGACATAACTTATGATAGAATCTAACCTCCTGATTATATTAACGCTGCTGCTAACCGTTTCGCTTCTGGCCATGCTTAGCAATAAGCTGGGCATTGCGTATCCTATATTTTTGGTGGTTGCCGGTTTAATTATCGGCATCATCCCCGACATACCAAACGTCACCCTCGACCCGCATATGGTGTTCGTCATTTTTCTGCCGCCCTTGCTCTATTCGGCTGCGTGGAATACCTCGTGGCGAGATTTCCGTGCCAGCCTGCGGGCTATTTCTTTGTTAGCAGTTGGGCTGGTTATTTTCACCTCCTGCCTCATTGCATTCCTCTCCAATGCATTAATTCCCGATTTCTCTCTGCCACTGGGTTTCCTTCTGGGCGGCATCATCTCGCCGCCAGACGCAATAGCTGCCACCAGCATCATAGGCAAACTGAATGTGCCCAAGCGTGTTGTCGTCATTCTGGAAGGAGAAAGCCTCGTCAACGATGCCTCCAGCCTTATCGTATTCCGCTTTGCGCTCCTCGCTATACTTACAGGGCAGTTTGTGCTATGGAAGGCAAGCCTCAGTTTCGTTTTGGTAGCGGGCATGGGCATTTTTATCGGGTTGCTCATTGCGGCTATCATCTATCTCATTCATCGCTTTCTGCCTACCGATTCGGTGATTGACACAGCTATATCGCTTATCTCGCCTTACATCATGTACCTCGCGGCAGAGCACTTCGAATACTCGGGTGTACTGGCGGTAGTAAGCGGCGGTTTGTTTTTAAGTAAACATTCGCACCAGTTCCTCAATTTCGATTCAAGACTGCAACTGCAAAGCGTTTGGAACACCATTATTTTTTTGCTGAACGGAACGGTCTTTATTCTCATTGGTATGCAGATTCCTTTTATCCTTCAGGGTATGGAAGATTATTCTGCCTGGCAGGTATTGGGTTATGCCTTTATCATCAGTCTTGCCACCGTTGCTATCCGCATTCTTTGGGTGTATCCTGCCACTTACCTGCCCCGCTTTTTCAGCCGCAGAATCAGGGAAAAAGAACCCAAGCCGAACCCGAAAACCGTATTCATTGTAGCCTGGAGCGGTATGCGCGGGGTGGTATCGCTGGCATCGGCGCTTACAATACCCATTGCGCTGGAAAATCGTGAAGTATTTCCACACCGCAACCTCATTTTGTTCCTTACTTTTTCTGTTATCCTGTTTACGCTGGTTTTCCAGGGAGTCACTTTGCCCTATCTCATCCGCATTCTGAATATTCCTGCTGATAATAAGGAAGATGAAAACCGTTTAATGCTAAATAAAGATTTGGCCTTAACCGTTGTGCGTCATCTTGATGATAATTACCGCGAAGAACTGGAAAACAGCGAAATGCACCAGCGTTTGCGCGAGCGATACGACCGCCTGCAGCAGGAAGCCGAACGCCATATTGAAAGCCGCGATGGACACCGCACCGCCCGCCAAAGTGTGCGCCGTATGCGCGTACTGATGCTTGAAATGATCAAAGTACAACGTCAGCAATTAACGCAGTATGATTTGGAAGACCGCTATCCCGATGAGTTATTGCGCAATAAAGAAAATGAGCTTGATTTGGAAGAAGCAAGGATCAGAAAGATCAATGCGGGGTGAACTGGAATGACAGTTTGACTTTTAAACAAATGATGAACTCAGGAGGCTATTGGATAAAACGAACCGAGATGACCCTTGGCTTATTCAAAAAAGTTATCAAAGGAAATATTGCTGGGAAGAAAGGACTTCTGTCAGCCGCTATGGCAGCAAGGATTTTTTGTGTAAAGACACTTTATTTAAAAACAGTATTTTCTCTGATGTAATCATAATAACTGTCTGTCCGACTCATTGAAATAGAGCCTGAATCCATTGTGCCCTTCTTTGTTCGGTAGTAAAGCATCAAGTTCGGTGCATTAATGTTGAGAGTATCGCCTATCTGAGTTTCAGAAGCATGATCATAAACTTCAGCTATACCATTCTTTATTATACAATAATAATATTGGATTGAATCTCTTGCGTCATAGTCCTCTCTGTTTGATTTCAACAATTTCAAGGTTATAATACCGAAACCATGATTGTTTGTTGTGGTTGCTTTTGTTACGATTCCCGAAAATATCAAACCACTGTTTTGAAGAGATCGATATACTTTTTCTTCCGACTTTTTATCAGAGTAGATTATAAAACATAAAAAAGATAGTATAACTAAAGCCGAAAAAACGTTTAAGATTCGAAGAATCAGATTCATAAATTTATAAGTTTTCGCACAATAAAAAATGTATTACCCGCACCCAGCAATATAAAAGGCGAATAAAGCCAGTTAATTTATAACACACTTCCATTCGCCTTTTGATAGGATTGTGGTTCAGTAATAGCTATTCCCCACTCAATAATTCTCCTTCTGCCAGCCCAGTCGCGGTACACGCTTTTATAAGTGTCAGGGTAATTGCCCCGCAGCACAAAACGCAGCCCGGTGTGAACTTTCTCAATCTGCTTCGCCATCGCCACTAAGTTGCCCGAGCCGGTGCTGATAGAGCCATCGTTGCTGGAAGAGGCGGTAAGCGCTTTCTCATAATCGCTCCGTATTCCCGTCCAGAACGCTTTACCCCAATCTTCATTGTCAAAGCCGTCGGCGCCAATGGCGGCAATCATCAAATCTAAATTCTTCAGCCGCTTGTCGCGGTCGCGTGGCAATGTGTAACCGCTGCTTTCCTTTACAATGCCATAGCGGGCATATTGCGCCACTTCGTTGCCTTTTTTAAACTTGTTCAAAATGCCACCTTTCACATCGTTCACGGCTGTGTTCATCTTAGTATCCAATTGCCGCAGCGATAGTGTTTGGGCTGGCGCGTTGCCTTCCGCAGTGCCCTGTTTGGCAAGGGCAGCGCTGAAGTTGGTTGCCAGTTCTGCATACTGCGCCTGCGTAGTCCACACCAAGGTAATAACGGGCGTGGCTTCCCATTTTTCATTCACTTTAAGCGCTACAGAATCGAGGTCGGTCAAGGCCTGTGGCGAGTATCCTTTTTTAGAAGGTTTTGTGTCGCTGGCAGCGCCGCCGCCTGCGTCGGAAGCATCGGGATGCAATCGTTTTTGGATTGTCATAAATTAGAATTTGGTTAGAATTAAAAACGAAAAGTATAAAAAAGAATGAATATGAGCTCTTTTTTAGTGTGCTTTTTCCTTAAAAAAAGCAGTGTGAGGCTCACAGAGGTAAAAGGGGGTGCGGATGGAACCTCTGTGGCGCTCACAGAGGTAAAAAGGGCACTTTGGGAGGCAATGTGAGCCTCACAGGGGCAAAAAGGCCGGAAGTAGCGGCAATGTGAGGCCCACAAAGGCGAAAGCGGAGTTGTTGGCGGCTGTGTGAGAGGCAACAGAGCTTTTTTTGCTTCTGCTATGGATGTGTGGGAACAAATGCTAATAGTGAAAAAGATAGAATGAACGTTGGAGTTGTTATAACGTTAAAGTGTTTATGGAGTTGTGGCAATTGAAAAACGTCAGGTTCAATTAACCACAACAGCAAAATAGCGATTTATAGTTGAATGCTTAAAGTCCAGCCACAATTTTATAAACACACTGTTAGCGGCTGTGTTTCAAACTATCTATGGTAACTATAAAGTAAATATCGTTTTTTCCAATCGGTTGATTTGTTTTGGGGTCAAGTTGAATTACTTCCCCTAAATCTCCTCTGCCGTTTGGTAGTGAATAATGTGAAATAAGAAATTTGTTCGATTTTAAGCTTGCAATGTCTTTGCTTAGAGCAATCATAGTTAAGGTATCATTTTTAAGTACATAATTACCCCTATAACAAAATTGGCCAAGCCCTCCTGTTCCACAAATGTCATACGTATGGTCATTAAACAAAGCAAAGTAAAGGCCTCCCACAGCACCGCCTCCTGGCATATAAGCATGGAATATTTTTCCATCCTCTCTGTTATTATCACTTGGAGGAATACATGAATTAATTAAAACAGGCATTAAAATAAGAAGGATTAACCATCCGATAGAAGAGTAATAATTCTCTCTAATAAGTCTGTCCGTAATTTTCTCTCTCTTCACCTGATGGAAAGTTGTTGTTAAGTAACACAGCCGCTAACGGCTCGCTGCTTGCTGACCGTAGCGGATTACAAAGCGATACAGCCGAATAACCGGTGAAATATAAATAGAATTACCGATGCTGAGGTGCGAAGTGTCAGCCGCTATGGCAGCAAGCATGTGTTGGCTGCAGCTAATCTTCTTAAAATTTCAGTCTAAATGAAAGATAGTTTTCATCCGCTAATTCGTCTGTCTGCTTAAATCCAAGTTTTTGTAACACCTTAATTGATGCAAGATTTGTTTTGTCTGTAAATACAAAGAGTTGAGGAATTTGAAACTCAATCAGGTAATCAAATAAATTAGCTAAAGCATGTGTCATGATACCATGATTCTTGTAGTCCGGATTAAGCCAAAAATCTAATGACCAATCTCCAATCTTTTGATTATTGGGAAATGTCACCCACGGTGAACTACATAATATATAGCCAATAGGAAAATTCTCTTTTTCTCTGCAAATGGCAAATAAAAATTGTCTATACATTGAAGTGCCATATAAAAAGTTCGCAAGTATTTGACTTGCATGTTCCTCTGTTTGAGGATAAGCATGTGTCAAATATTTTTTTATATCGTCATAGTGAGAGTTAAGATAGTAAACCTTTGCTTCCAAGTCAATTTGATTGATTTTTAATGGTCGAATAATTAGACCGCCTTGTAAATTGATTACACGAAAGGTTTGAAAGAAAGAAATCTCCACTTTCAATTCATCTAAGTATCCGGAAAGTTTTCCTTGCATAAAAAGGTTTTTAGTTGCAGCCAACGGCTTGCTGCTTGCTGAACGTAGCGGATTACAGAGTTCCGTCAGTTCAAATGTAGAGATAAAGATGAAAAGAGAGACACTGTTGAATGCTTCCGTCAGCCGCTATGGCAGCAAGCATTTGTTAGGCGATGTTTATTTTACTTTTAAGAAATATCCCTCATCGTTTGTAATGTGCAAGTTACCAGTCCATGTATTTCTAAAGAAAGTTGTGTCACCGATTGTAGTCTTGACTTCGAAAACAGGTTCTCCAAACGATTGAAGGAGTTTTTTTGCAAAGTCGGTTGTGTCCTGCTTTTCATTCACTTCAGATTTTAGCTTTAAATAGCAGTTGCCATCCCAGCTCATTTTTCCCTTGTCTTTCAAAGTATCATTTACTTGAATAGTGTAGAACTCACCATTGATAGTCAACTTGTAATCGACTGCGCCATTTTGAATAGTATGTTTTACCAGGTAAACACCATTGCTTAGTCTCTCGCAATCATTTTTAGTAACAAGGGAAGTCAACAAAGTAAATAAGAGAAGAGTAGTTTTCATTCTTGCAAATAGTATGGTTTCGCAATATCGCCTAACTCCCAAATATACGCAACTCCCGGTACACAAAACCTGTCGTTATCAGAGGTTATCTGTACCTGACAATGCTTTATGTATTGAGCGTTCTAAAAATTTTTTATTTGAAATTATCTCCTTAACCAATCAATTCAGCATCTCTTTCCTATGCTTCATAGAGTTTTGGCAGCCGTGGGGTAAGAGACGCGGTTAGCCGTTCCTAATTCGTTTTTCTGCATCCGTTGCAAAGAATTCAATTAAGCAGTAGGAAGATAAACTCCAAAACAAAAACAGCCGCCCCGATATGTAGGGACGGCCGTTCTAATTCATAAACGCTTATGCCTGGGAAGCCTGGAACTTATTACGAATAATATTCAGTGCCGCGCCAGCTTTAAACCATTCAATCTGCTGTTCGTTGTAGGTGTGATTCACTTCAAAACGATCGGTGCTTCCATCGCTGTGATGCAGCACAATTGTCAATGCCTCACCCGGAACGAAATTCGTGAGCCCGTCAATATCAATCACATCATCTTCCAGCACTTTATCATAGTCTTCTTTATTAGCAAAGGTGAGTGCCAGCATACCCTGCTTTTTTAGGTTGGTTTCATGGATTCGGGCAAACGATTTTACAAGGATGGCCCGCACGCCCAAATGCCTCGGCTCCATCGCGGCATGTTCTCTGGAAGAACCTTCACCATAGTTTTCATCGCCCACGACGATAGTGCCGATGCCCGCTGCTTTATAAGCCCGCTGTGTGGAAGGCACGCTGCCCCATTCGCCGGTCAACTGGTTTCTTACACTGTCTGTTTTTTCGTTAAAATAATTAAGCGCGCCAATGAGAAGATTGTTTGAAATATTATCTAAATGGCCGCGATAATTCAGCCAGGGACCCGCCATTGAAATATGGTCTGTTGTACACTTGCCTTTGGCTTTAATCAGCAAACGCAAACCCTTCAAATCAGTACCTTCCCAAGCAGGAAACACTTCCAGAAGCTGCAGGCGGTCGCTGTCGGGCGATACTACCACTTCTATATTTTGTCCATTGGTAGCTGGTGCTTGGTAGCCGGGATCATCTACCGCAAAGCCCCGGGGCGGCAGTTCGTAACCGGTTGGCTCATCCAGCATCACTTCTTCGCCTTTGGTGTTCTTTAGTTTATCGGTCAAAGGATTAAACGTAAGGTCTCCTGCAATGGCAAACGCGGTTACAATTTCTGGCGATGCCACAAATGCATGCGTGTTGCTATTGCCATCATTGCGTTTTGCAAAATTTCTGTTGAACGATGTGATGATGGAATTTTTGCGGGTTGGGTCTTCCATGTGGCGCGCCCATTGTCCAATACAAGGACCGCAGGCATTTGCCAAAACAACACCACCAATTTCATCAAACGTTTCCAAAAAACCATCCCGTTCTATGGTATAGCGAACCAGTTCCGAACCGGGCGTAATGGTAAACTCGGCATGAGCCTGCAGATGCTTATCCGCCGCCTGCCTTGCCAGCGAAGCTGAGCGTGAAATATCTTCATAAGACGAATTGGTGCAGGAGCCAATGAGCGCCACTTCTAATTTTTCCGGCCAATTGTGTTCTCTAACCGCATCGGCAAACTTGCTGATGGGCCAAGCTAAGTCGGGTGTGAAAGGACCATTTACATGCGGCTCTAATTCATCTAAATTTATTTCAATCACCTGGTCGTAATAGCTTTCCGGGTTGGCATAAACCGCTTCATCAGGGCGTAAATGTTCACGGATTCCATTGGCCAATTCAGCTACATCAGCACGTTCCGTATTTTGCAGGTAAGCTGCCATTCTTTCATCGTAAGCAAACAGCGAACAAGTGGCACCAATTTCTGCGCCCATATTGCAAATAGTGGCTTTACCGGTGGCGCTTAAGCTATCGGCACCTTCGCCGAAATATTCTACAATGGCGCCGGTTCCGCCTTTCACGGTTAGGATACCCGCAACTTTTAAAATCACATCCTTAGCACTCGACCAACCGCTTAGTTTGCCAGTCAGTTTAATGCCGATCAGCTTTGGCCATTTTAATTCCCAGGCCAATCCTGCCATTACATCGCAGGCATCTGCACCGCCCACGCCAATGGCTATCATTCCTAAACCACCTGCATTGGGTGTGTGGCTATCAGTTCCTATCATCATACCACCTGGAAAAGCATAATTTTCCAATACTACCTGGTGAATTATACCTGCTCCGGGTTTCCAAAAACCAATACCATATTTGTTAGAAACAGAAGACAAAAAATCATACACCTCTTTGTTTTTAGACAGCGCCGTATTCAGGTCTTCTTTTGCTCCCACTTTGGCTTGTATCAGGTGGTCGCAATGCACGGTGGAAGGAACGGCTACCGTTGGTCTTCCGGCCTGCATAAATTGTAGCAGCGCCATTTGCGCGGTGGCGTCCTGCATAGCCACGCGATCGGGTGCAAAGTCCACATAATTCTTTGCCCGTTCAAAAGCCTGCAATGCCTGGTCGGTGTGAAGGTGAGAGTATAAAATCTTTTCGGCAAGCGTGAGTGGTCGTCCAACGGCGTTGCGGGCAGCTTCTATTTTGCCGGGCAATTCGTTGTAAACCTTTTTAATCATCTCGATGTCAAAAGCCATGATGAAACGTTTATTGAGTAATAATTTTGTTTTTGAAGCGTTGCAAACTTACAGCAAAGCTATCTTTTATAAAATGTCGTTTCGTTAATGATAAAAACTTGCTAAATTGCAGATATGAATAAGCTTAGACAATTCATCGAATGGCAGGTGTTTGGTGTGTGCTCTGCCTTAGGCAATAAACTGGGCATTGCCACTTCCCGCATTCGCACCTGGTTTATTTATATTTCCTTCCTCACCATGGGCTCGCCGGTTATCGTTTATATGATTATGGCTTTCTGGCTGAACATTAAGAAATATATTTTATCTGCCCGCCGCAATCCGCTGAAGTATCTATAGCGGCTGTTATTAATAGTTTCAATGTCATCTTTCTTTAAAATTAATGTCAACTCTCCAACTGCAGCTTCCCCTTCCGTTTCTTTGCCGTTTATTCCATCAGTATGAAACAAATAGAACCAGAATATTGGCTGCGCGGACCATTATTTAACATCCTTCCACTATTACAACCTGTGGTTCATACGCTTCTCCAGGCTCATATGGAGATTGAAGAAATGATGAAAGATTTTGAAGATAATTTGTTATGGCAAATGCCCGCTGGCGTTGCCTCTCCGGCTTTTCATCTGCAACATATTGTTGGCGTACTCGACAGGTTGTTTACATATGCAGATGACAAACAACTTTCCAATGAACAATTGAATTATTTGTCAAAAGAAGGAAAGGAAGAAAAAGAAATCACAACTCAAACACTTTTACAAACTTTGCAAACGCAAATACAAAAATCGCTTTCTTATTTGCAACAAACCACACTTGCAACTTTAACCGAAACAAGATATGTAGGACGAAACAGAATTCCTTCTACACAATTAGGCTTATTATTTCATGCTGCCGAACACACCATGCGACATACGGGACAACTGATGGTAACGGTTAAGATAATTTCAGAGCAGAACAGAACAGGAGTTTAGTTTTCTGTAAGTGCATCCATGCTGATGGCATAATGACTTTCATCGTACACGCATTCGCCACGTTTTATCAGCAGGATTTGTGGCGACTCGTGCGAGACACTGAACATGTCGGAAACGGTATTAGATACCGCCCTGTATTTAATAAGATCCAAAAAATAAAAATCCATGCTATCCGGCGCCCCTTCGCGTTCCAGTCTTTTCAAAACCATGCTGCTGATGCTGCAGCGGGTGCTATGTTTGAAAATGACTTGCGGGCGGCTGTAAGATTGTTGTTGAATTTCCTTCAACTGTTCGGTATCGGTTAGCGTAATCCAGTTCATATTGGCGGCTGTTCAAATTATATGCCCTGCTTTGTCTATCTCCTGAAATAATTTTTATCGTGAGTAGGACAATTGCCTACCCTTGTGCCACCATACGTGGCGCAGGAAGAAAAAAGACCGGAGATCAGACTTGTTATAACCAAAGCCGTCATTATTTTTTTCATAAAAAAGAGAATTGATGCTGAAAAATTTCTGTTCTTGTGCAAAATTAATTTCTTTCAAAAGAAGCGCTGTTTAAAAAATGATTAAGATTCACTTCATAGCCATTGGCGGAAGCGTGATGCACCAGCTTGCCATTGCCCTGCATAAGAAAGGATACCAAATAACCGGTAGTGACGATGAGATCTTCGAACCGGCTTTGAGTCAACTACAGCGATACGGTTTACTGCCGGAGCAGATGGGCTGGTTTCCCGAAAAACTGGACGATAGTATCAGCTCCGTTATTTTGGGTATGCACGCTAAAGAAGATAATCGTGAACTGATAAAGGCAAAAGAACTGAATTTGCCCATTTACTCATTTCCCGAATACATATTCGAAGAGAGCCGCACTAAAACCCGCATTGTAGTAGGCGGAAGCCACGGCAAAACGACGGTTACGGCGATGATTATGCACGTGTTTAAAGAGAGCGGCAAACCCTTCGATTATTTAGTAGGAGCTAAGCTGAAAGGTTTTGAGCAAAGTGTGAATATTACTGATGCGCCCGTCATTATTTGTGAAGGCGATGAATACCCGGCAAGTACGCTGGAGAAGCGACCCAAGTTTCATTTTCTATATCCGCACATAGCCATTATCACCGGCATTGCGTGGGATCATATTAATGTGTTTCCTACGTTTGATTTTTATCTTCAGCAATTTATCATCTTCATCAATAAAATAGAGCGGGGCGGAACCCTGATATACAATGAAACAGATGAAGTGTTAACTAAACTGGTAAATAACAACAGGAGAGAAGATATTCAATACCAACCTTACCGGATACCTGCATATCGGATTGAAAACGGAATCACTCACATTCTGATAGATGGATATACATCGTCATTACAGGTGTTCGGCAACCATAATTTGTTAAATATCCAGGCGGCTTGTCTTGCCTGCCAAACATATGGTATTCAGACTTCAATTTTTATGAAGGCAATTGCGTCTTTTCCCGGAGCCGCGAAACGGCTTGAAGTGATAGCCACTTATTCGTCCGCTACTATATTCAGAGATTTTGCCCATGCGCCCAGTAAAGTTAAGGCAACACTTAATGCAGTAAAACAACAATTCCCTCACCGCAAATTATACGCGGTTCTGGAATTGCACACTTACAGCAGTCTGAATAAAAACTTTTTGTATCAATACGAGAACGCTTTGCATGATGCAGACAAAGCAGTGGTATTTTATTCTCAACATGCGCTTCAACTGAAGCGTTTGCCTTTGTTGGAAGAAAGCGATATCAAAACTGGCTTTGGCAGAGATGACCTACAGGTTATATCTGATAAAAATGAGTTGCAGAAATGGCTGGAAGCGCAGGATTATTACAATACTAATCTGTTGCTGATGAGCAGTGGCAACTATAATGGGTTGAACTTAGATGCGGTCGTAACAGATTTTGCTGAAGACCAGAAATAAACATAAGCAATAAAGAAAAAGTCCTGCAAGGGACTTTTTCTTTATTGTAATCTATACTTCGAAGATCAGTTGCTCATCGCGCTCTTCAACAGGTATTTGACGGACGAAATTATCGTATCCTTCATCAGCGTCATGTGTAGAATAAGTGCCATATGCATCCATGCTGTATCCAATTAAACCATCGTTGGCTTCAATCAGGTAAATGATACTCATGTCACCAGGATCTGAATCTCCTTCAAAACGATAGGTTTTGATAATTTTCAAATCTTGCGGCTGGTAAAATTTGTTCTTGCCAGCCGTGAAGCCTTGATCCGTCCATTGAAATTCGTTATCCATTTTTTTTAGACGAAGCTTTTCTAATATCACTGAAGAGCTGGTCATTTCGCTGGGCTTGAACATGTTTTGTAATTTGTATCTTACATACCCAAATTCTATACCTACCTACCGGTATCCCGGTTTGTAAAAAATTTTCATTTTGAAAAGAATTTAATTGTGTATATTTTTCTACATCATTATCTTTATAGTGTCAACATTAATAGTAGAAGGGTAATAGTACTTTTTTGTAAAGTATCTTCGATTAGATTTAAGTCTTTCATTACGGCGTTTTGGTTTGGCTCGCATTATTATTGCTGCATTCTTTCCGACTTGCAAATCATTTAAACTTTCATATTATGAATCCACTTATCCAGCCGAAAAAGACAGACAAGCAGACGTCTGCTATCGTCGGCAAAATTCACAGTCTTGTTTCCACTTTACAGAATGCCAACAAAGCCTTCAAACACATTGCCGGGCGCTGTAGCGATAGAAAAGCGCAGATCTTAGTATTCGGGATGGCTACCGAATCTTTTCAATTTTATCGGGAGCTTTCACTGCACATGCAGGTTTTAAAAGGCGAAGCTGATTTTAATGAAAATATTTTTACTGATTATCAGTATGACAATGACGGTTCTGAAAATGCTGTTCCGCAGAATGTAGATGAGATATTGGATAGTTGTGCTGAAATTGAAAAGGGTTTGATTGGTGAGTTTCGTAAGCTGCTAAACGATAGCCAGATTGTGGGCGATCTGCGCAAGATGCTGCAACAGCAGTTGAATGGATTTTTATATGCTTTTGCCAAAGTAAAAATGCTAACCAATCTTCATGTCAGCTCGAACAATTTTGTAAATATGTGGTAAGGAGAAAATAAAGTTTTAAAAAAAGCCGGTGGTTATCTGCCGGCTTTTTTATTTGTGCAATAATTTATTGCTATTGATATCTTCCATGTTTGCTATGTCTGAGTTTGAAAGAGACATTTCTGCCAGTAACGCAGATACAAATAATGCAGATGAATGCAGATAGAATACACGCAAAATAATAGATACACGGAACACTCTCTTCAGTTTTATATAGCTTTCCATTACATGTTGCTTCCTTAACTTGCGCCCCTCAAAGAAGGCTATGCAAAATTTTCTTCAGCAACTGCATTTACAGGAAAATAATTTGGGAAATTCAACCGGCACCGAATGGTTTAATGGCGGTTCTGTTATAGAGTCATACTCGCCAGTTGATGGTCAGAAAATTGGCAGCGTAGAAGCGGCAACAGAAGCGGTTTATGAGAAAGTAGTGCAGCAAGCGCAATCTGCTTTCATCGAATGGCGCGCAATGCCGGCTCCCAAGCGTGGCGAGATCGTGCGGCAGATAGGTGACGCCTTACGAGAAAACAAAGAGGCGCTTGGAAAGTTAGTAAGCTATGAAATGGGCAAAAGCCTGCAGGAAGGATGGGGCGAAGTGCAGGAAATGATAGACATCTGCGACTTTGCAGTGGGATTGTCGCGACAGTTATACGGTTTGACAATGCATAGCGAACGTCCACACCATCGTATGTATGAGCAATGGCATCCGCTGGGTATTGTAGGCATAATATCAGCTTTTAATTTTCCGGTAGCTGTGTGGAGTTGGAATGCAGCACTGGCCTGGGTTTGCGGCAATGTATGCATCTGGAAGCCAAGCGAGAAAACACCTTTGTGCGCTGTTGCCTGCCAGCAGATTATTGCCGGCGTTTTACAAAAAAATAATATTCCCGAAGGCGTAAGCTGTTTGATTCAAGGCGACAGAACAGTAGGTGAGTGGATGTGTAAGGACGCTCGTATACCGCTTATTTCCGCCACCGGCTCTACACGTATGGGCAAAGACGTAGGTGCTATGGTTGCTGCGCGACTGGGCAAGACGATCTTAGAATTGGGCGGCAACAATGCGGTGATCATCTCCGAACATGCCGACCTCAACATGTCGCTTATTGGCTGTTTGTTTGGGGCTGTCGGCACAGCAGGACAGAGATGTACTACAACAAGGCGGCTTATTATTCATGCTTCGCAATATGATAGTTTTAAAGAGAAACTGAGTAAAGCATACAGTCAACTTAGTATCGGCGATCCTTTAGACAGTCACAACCATGTCGGTCCGCTGATTGATACAGATGCCGTTAATCATTACTTAGCCTCCATTCAACAATGCAAAGAGCAGGGTGGAAATTTTGTTGTTGAGGGCGGCGTATTAGAGGGAAAAGGTTACGAAAGCGGCTGTTACGTAAAACCTTGTATCGCCGAAGTAAGCAACGACTGGCCGATTGTTCAGCACGAAACTTTTGCACCAATTTTATATCTGCTTAAATACAACACCATTGAAGAAGCCATTGCTTTGCAAAACGGCGTGCCGCAAGGATTAAGTTCTGCGATTATGACATTGAATATGCGCGAGGCTGAGCAGTTTCTTTCTTATAAGGGAAGCGATTGCGGCATTGCCAATGTGAATCTGGGAACCAGTGGTGCCGAGATTGGGGGCGCTTTTGGCGGCGAAAAAGAAACCGGTGGCGGGCGTGAAAGCGGCTCTGATGCCTGGAAAGCTTATATGCGTCGGCAAACCAACACCATTAATTGGGGAAGCGATCTGCCGCTTGCACAAGGCATTCAATTCAATATTTAAAATTGGATTGATTAAATAATACAGCGGACCAAACTTAAGTTATTTTGCCAGTTGCCGTTTATACATCTGTATCGCATTTTCAAAACCAATGTACAAAGCATCACATATTAATGCATGACCAATGGAAACCTCGTCTAAAAACGGAATGCTTTGTTTGAAAAAACGAAGATTATGCAGGTCTAAATCATGACCTGCATTTAAACCGAGTCCCACTTCTTTTGCTTTATGGGCAACTTTCAGATAGTCAGCTATTGCTTCCTCTCTATTAACTAAAAAGCCTTTTGCATACCCTTCTGTATACAATTCCACGCGCTCGGCACCGGTGGCAGCCGCACCTTCTACCATTTCTTCTAAAGCATCCACAAATAAACTCACTCTTATGCCGGCATCTTTAAAGCGCTTTACCATATTAGTAAGATACTCTTTGTTTGCTATCGTATCCCATCCATGATTACTGGTAATTTGCCCCGCCGCATCCGGCACCAGTGTTACCTGATGCGGTTTCACTTCCAGGACCAGTTCTACAAAGCGTGGCTCTGCACAATTGCCTTCGATATTAAATTCTGTAGTGATGATTTGCCGGATAGCTCTTACATCGTTGTAGCGAATATGCCTTTCATCAGGCCGGGGATGAACGGTGATGCCATCGGCGCCAAATAGTTGCGCGTCCATCGCAGCTTTTACTACGTCCGGATTATTGCCGCCGCGGCTGTTGCGCAGCGTGGCTATTTTATTTATATTTACACTCAGTTTTGTCATACTTCTAAGGCTTTCTGCAAAGATGATATAAGTATTTAGTTCTTGTCTCTATACAGATTTCACTTACTGTCGCCGCTTTCGTTTATCATTGCTATTGTCGCTATAAATCTCTTTTGCCTTCAAAGTCAAATTAATATATTCTTTTTCCGAAACGCTGCCATCGCAGGCGCTCCGGGCGATGCGTTCCACATCATCCCAACTGTAATTTGCCGCAAATTTTGAATGTCGTAGCAACGAGCCAAACATACAGAGCGAAGCAGCGAGGCGAAGATGGGCCGAAGCGGAATCAAACGAAATACAATGGTTTCCGGCAGTAAAGCTCTTCACCTGTTGCAAACCGCTTTGCGGAAGCTGGTAGCGTAGTTGCAAGGTTGCCAGCGATGTATTTTTTGTTGAGTCCACTTCTATTTCAAACACAGCCATTGCGGTTTGCCCGCTGCCCAGTTCGCCGCCCTCAGTCAAGGCAGTATCCTGCAAAGCATCCTTACGGTTGTCGTAGCCAATCAGCCGGTAGCTTTTTACGGCTTCTTTGTTGAAGAAAACATGCAGTGAGGTATTGTTTGCCACAGCATACATATTCTTTGTAAACTCGGTTACCATCGTCCGTTGCGCCTCCTGCATATTATCGAGGTAAGCAAAATTGCCATTGCCCGTTTTAGCCAGCAGTTCTAACCGGCTGTCTTTATAGTTGCCCATGCCTGCGCCGAGGCAGGTGAGATAGATACCTTTTTGTTTACGGCTGCTTACTAAAGCCTGCAATTCTTTATCAGAAGTTTGACCAATATTAAAATCGCCGTCCGTTGCAAGAATTACTCGGTTATTGCTTCTTGCATCGGCTATGGTTTCGGCAAGCTCATAAGCGGTTTGAATAGCTTGGGAGCCGGGTGTGTCTCCATCAGCATGTAAGCCATCAATCACGCTGATAATTTTTTCCTTTTCTGCGCCGGAAGTGGGCGGCAAAGCCACACCCACAAAACCGCCATAAGTAACAATACCTACTGTGTCTTGCGCTCTTAAATTCCGAACCAGAAATTTAAAAGCCGACTGCACCAGCGGCAGTCGGTTGTCTTTGTCCATCGAGCCACTTACATCTATCAGGAAAATAAACTTCGCCGGAGGGATGGAAGACAGGTTCAGCTTTGGCGCCAGGATATTAATAAAAAGTAAGCGGTTGGCTTCATTCCAGGGACAGGTAGTCAGTTGAGTTTGGAAGCGAAAAGATGATGCGTCCAAATCCTTGTCTGTTTCGTTAAGGCTGAAATAATTTAGCAACTCTTCTATGCGCACGCCATCGGGCGGCACATTGCTTTTCATGTTCAGAAAACGCCGGATATTACTGTAAGAAGCGCTGTTGATATTGAGCGCTAGAGCGGTTTCTGCCGCATCGGAAGCGTGAACAAAATTGTTTTCTGCGAGCGAAGTATAAGTTTCGCCACCATAAGCAACTGTTGTAGTAGTTTTATTATCAGTAATACTTTTGGTGAGCGACATCAACCCATCGGATTGTGCAGCCGGAAGTCTTTCGGACGCTAATAGAGCAAGGCTTTGAAAAGTGTTTACGGTAACTGGTTTTGTCAAGGTTTGATAGCCCTCCAGCGATACTATAATGGTGTCGTTTTTTTGCGATAACGGTATGCCAAAGCCACCGGATGAACCGCTGCTGAACTGCATGCCTGGTTTCGATGATAGCCTGATTTTAACGAAAGGCAATACAATGCCCTGTGCGTTCTTTACCTCGCCGCGCAGATAGTATTGTGCAGACGAACAGACAGAACAAAGGCAAAGCAATATGGCAACAAAGTATTTCAATATCGTAGATTCATCACAAAATAAATTAATCTTAACTGACGAAAAAAAGACTTATGCACGATAGTAGAATATCCTGTGATTCATAATTAAAAAATCTGATGATAATTCAATATAAAAACATTTGTAGATGGCAATAAAACAGGAATGGCAAATACCGCTGTATTATATCGACGCAATATGGAAAAACGATTTGGAAAGTACTTTGCACTGAACAGACTGACAAGCCGTACACTGTTGCTTTTTGGCTTGTCGAAGTAATTCTTCTACTTTTACTTTTTTAAATTCCTATGTTGTTTTCATGATATTAATTGTTGATGACAAGCGTGAAAATATATTGTCCTTAAAAAAAATACTTGAAATCAACGATTTCAGAGTTGATACGGCTTTGTCTGGCGAAGAAGCTTTGCTGAAAGTTCTTAAGAATAGCTATTTCCTTATCATACTCGATGTACAGATGCCCGGTATGGATGGTTTTGAAGTGGCAGAAGCTATTAGCGGGACCAGTCGTACTAAAGACATTCCCATCATCTTCCTTTCTGCGGTAAACGTTGAAAAAAAATTTATTACCAAAGGTTATGCATCCGGTGCGATAGATTATATCACTAAGCCCTTTGACCCCGATATCCTGATCCTGAAAGTAAAAACGTTTTACAAGCTATACACGCAAACGCAGGCTCTAAACGCCTCACAAAACTCGCTTCGCGAAGAGATAGAAGTGCGCAAAGGTGTACAACTTCAGTTAAAGGAAAGGAATCGTGAACTTCAGTCTATTCTTGAAAGTATACCGCAGATTGCCTTTACTGCCCGGCCTGATGGCTCGCTGGAATTTGTAAATGAGCACTGGTACGATTATTCTTCTGACGCCACTGAATTTCCCAAGTTGTCTGATAGCGAAAACGACATGAAAGACCAGTGGCAGCAGGCAATACAGAAAGAGCAGGATGTAGAATTAGAGCTTTGCATGAGCCGCCGAGACTCAAACACTTTTCGCTGGCATCTGCTTCGTGCTATTCCTGTACGCGAAGGAGACAAATTAGTAAAGTGGGTAGGCACTTTTACTGATATCGAAGAACAAAAAAGAGCGCTTGACAAAAAGGATGAATTTATTTCTATCGCCAGCCATGAGCTGAAGACACCGCTTACAAGCATCAAGGCTTATGTTCATTTGCTGCACTCGGCAATCAATGATGAATCGAAAGACCAGGCAAGAATATTTATTCAAAGAACAGAGAAACAAATTGATAAACTATACCTGCTGATAGCCGATTTGCTTGATATATCTAAAATTGAAAGCGGTAAGCTAAAGTTCAATAAAAAATGGTTCAACTTCGGAGCGATGCTCCATAACACACTAGAAACCGTTAAGCAAACATATCCGCGCTCACGCATCAGTGTGAAAGGCAACCCCAGTGTTGAGATATACGCCGATGATATGCGCCTAGAACAGGTGCTTATCAATTACCTTAGCAATGCCATTAAATATTCACCTGAAAACGATAATGTGGAAGTAGAGGTAGAGGTAACCGACGATCAGCGTTTGCGGGTAGCAGTCCGCGATTTCGGCATCGGCATAGCGCCCGAAAACCGCAATCATATTTTTAAGAAATTCTATCGCGCAGAAGCTTCCTCCAACCGTTTTCAGGGCTTGGGAATCGGTTTATACATCTGCTCGGAAATCATCCTGCGTCATGATGGCGACTTCGGCGTGGAAAGCAAGGTAGGTGAGGGTTCCGTTTTTTATTTTACCGTGCCTGTGCATCCTGCCGGATAGCCAATAGTCCGTAGCTGAAAAACAGCAACAACACTTAAAAATTTAATTTACCGATATATTGTTATGCCCAGTACAGTAATGAAAAACCTGCAGCAAGGTTTTGGTCTTTCGCTCGCAATTCTAATCATCAGTTCCTTAGCTTCCTACATCAGCCTCCGCACACTAAGCAACCGTGCCGAATGGGTAGCGCATACCAATCTCGTTCTTCAGCAATCGGAAAAAATAGGTGGTTTGCTGAAAGATGCCGAAAGCAGCCAGCGGGGATATATGTTGACTGGCATTGATAGCTTTCTTAACCCTTACCGAGCGGCAACGCAAACAATATTCTCTTCCATGGAAAAGCTCACCGATCTTACATCGGATAATCCTGAGCAGCAAATCAATTGTGCCCGTCTCTCTACGCTTGTGTCTAAACGAATGGCGCGCCTTTCCGAACTGATTCGTGTGCAGCGGCTGGGCAAAGGCTTTGACACCTCGGCTTTTATCGAAGGCCAAACCATTATGTCGTCTACTCGTGATCTAATTTCAAACATAGAACAAAGGGAGCAACAGCTTTTAAGAGAGAGAGTGAGTTCATTTGATTTTCTTTCCTGGCTTACACCTTTAATTCTTCTATTCACTTCTATCTCCTCTATTATCATCACTATTTTCTTCTACCGACGTGTAAAAAGTGATGTTGAAAAACGAACGTTACTGCAACGGGCTTTAGAGGAATCGGATAGGCAAACATCCGAACGTATCAAAATCATTGAAGAGATTGCTTCGCAAGTTTCGGCAGGTAATTATAAAGTGCGCGTTAAAGAAGGCGATGGGGACAATCTTGGCAAAATTTCAGTGGCTTTGAACAAAATGGCTACCGATCTTGATGTGTTATTTGAAGACTATAAGAAGCGCGACTGGATTAAAAATGGGATAGTACTGCTGAGCGACAAGATGCTGGGCGAAAAAGAAGTTCAAACTTTATCAAAGATTGTCATTGATACCATTGCCGATTACACCAAAAGCGCAGCTGCCGCTCTGTATTTATGCGAAAACGATATGCTGAAACTCACGGCTGGCGTAGCTTTAAACGGAGATAACAAAGCCTCCTTTCAGATGGGCGAAGGGCTGATAGGAAGATGCGCTGAGGAAAAGAAAATGATTCTTCAGAATAACATTTTACAGGATGAAATTATTGTTAACCATATAAATGGTACGCTTAAGCCCAACAACCTTGTTGTCTTTCCTATTCTGTGGGAAAATGAGCTGAAAGCAGTCATTGAAGCGGTTTCGTTTGAACCCTATCTTGAAACAGCCACAGACTTTTTTGAAAGCATTTCATCCAATGTTGGCTTATCGCTGGAGAGTGCAAAGCAGAATACACGTCTGCAACAGTTACTGAATGAAACCCAAGCTCAAGCTGAAGAGCTTCAGCTTCAGCAGAATGAGTTGGAATTCCTGAACTCAGACCTGGAAATGCAGGCGCAAAAGCTACAGGTATCGGAGGAAGAGTTAAAAGTGCAGCAGGAAGAATTACTTCAGGCCAATAAAGAACTGGAAGAGCGGAGCGCGATGCTGGAAGAAAAAAACCAGATGATTGTTGAGCGCAACCTCGAAATACAAAAGAAGGCGGAAGAACTGGAAACGACTACCAAATACAAAAGCGAATTCATGGCAAATATGTCTCACGAACTCCGCACACCGCTAAATTCTATTTTGCTTCTTTCGAGGCTGATGTCGGAAAACAATGAGAACAATCTTACAAAAGAACAGGTTGAGTTTGCAGGCGTAATTCAAAGCTCGGGAAATGGTCTGCTTACCTTGATTGATGAGATTTTAGACTTGTCGAAAATAGAAGCCGGCAAGATGAAAGTTGAGCTTCGCGAAGTGAATCTGAATGAAACAAAAAGTAACATGACTGCTTTGTTTGCCCCGCTGGCAAATGAAAAGAAACTGCAGTTTGTGATTGCTATTGAAGCAGGCACGCCTCAAAAGATAATAACCGACCCGGTTCGTTTAGAGCAGATACTGAAAAATCTGCTTTCGAATGCTATCAAGTTTACGGCGCGTGGCAGTGTGCACTTGAATATTTCAAAATCAGGAAACGACAATGTGCAGTTTTCTGTAAAAGATACCGGAATCGGCATTGCCATAGAAAAGCAAGCACTCGTGTTTGAAGCTTTTCAGCAGGCAGACGGTTCTACCCGCCGCGAGTATGGAGGCACTGGTTTGGGTTTGTCCATTAGCCGCGAATTGGCTAAACTGTTAGGCGGTGAGATTTCCTTGCAGAGTGAGCCGGGCGCCGGAAGCCTGTTCAGTTTAGTGCTGCCGGTTGATGGTAAACAAGCGCAAACAAACATTGAGGAAATCAGGGGAACATCACTTGCAGTACAGTCTTTCAAACCATCCATAGTACAAACTGCAACGCTGCCGGAAGCTATGCCGGATAATGTTGTAGATGATCGCCTCAACATCAAACCGGGCGATAAAGTAATATTGATTGTGGAGGATGATATTCCATTCGCGCAAACCCTCTTTTCTTTTGCCCATAAAAACGGATATAAAGGTCTCATCGCTACCCGCGGCGATTTAGGTGTGCTTTTGGCTAACCAGTTTTTACCCTCTGCCATCTTGCTTGATATAAGACTGCCGGTGAAAGACGGTTGGGAAGTAATGGAAGATTTAAAAGCGAGCGCTGCAACGCGCCATATCCCGGTTCATATTATGTCTTCCATGCCTGCGAAGGATGAAAGCCTCAGCCGCGGCGCGATTGATTTTATAGATAAACCTGTATCGCTCGACAAGCTGCCGGAAGTATTCGGCAGGATAGAGGAAGCCTTGCAGAAAGGTCCCCGCAAGATTTTAATTGTTGAAGAAAACGATAAACATGCGCAGGCGCTTTGTTATTTTCTCGAATCTTACAACATCAATGTAAAGGGAACACAGGATAGTAAAGAAGCCGTGAAGATTTTAAAAGAAGGCAGCGCCGACTGTGTAGTGCTTGAGATGAAGGTGTTTGCCGAAAATGCTTATGATGCGCTTAGCGATATAAAGAATACGGAAGGTTTGGAGCAATTGCCGATTGTTATTTTCACAGGCAAAAATCTATCTAAAACCGAAGAGTCGCGCCTGCGCCAGGTGGCAGATTCAATTGTTGTAAAAACTGCCAATTCTTACAAACGCATCTTAGATGAAGTAGATGTGTTCTTAAAAATCATTGCTGAAAATGAGAGCGGGAATTCGAAGCGGGCCACCCGCAGGCTCAGCGGTCTGGAACAGGTGCTTGAGAACAAAATGGTGCTGATTGCAGACGATGACGTTCGGAATATTTATGCACTTACCAAGGCTTTGGAAGCACAGAAAATGACCGTGATAACAGCAACTGACGGTAAGGATGCATTAGAACAATTACAGAAAAATCCCAAAGTGAACATTGTGCTGATGGATATGATGATGCCGCACATGGATGGCTATGAAGCCACGCAGGCGATACGCAAACTGCCTCAATACCGCACACTGCCTATTCTTGCTATCACCGCTAAAGCCATGTATGGAGACAGAGAAAAGTGCATACAGGCGGGTGCATCGGATTACATATCAAAACCGATCGACGTTGACCAATTGACTTCATTGCTTCGCGTATGGCTGTATGAGTGATGGATTGAAGGTTAAGAGTGATAAAATGCAGTTGTTCTATCGTGTTATGTTGGCAAAAAAGAACAGATTTAATATGTTCGTTGATTCTTTTTATTATCCGGTATAGTTTTTTATTTTTACAGGCTATGAAAACAATAGGTCTGCTTATTCTCTCCAACCTGTTTGTGACAACTGCCTGGTACTGGCATCTGCGCGCTACTGATGTGCCTCTGTAGAAAGTAATCCTAATAAGCTGGGGCATTGCGTTTTTTGAGTATTGTCTTATGGTTCCGGCAAACCGCCTTGGCTTTACATCCGGCTGGAATGGATTTCGGTTAAAAATTATACAGGAAGTGATTACGCTAGTTATCTTTTGCGTGTTTGCGGTGGTTTACTTAAAAGAGCCACTGCAATGGAAGTATATCGGGAGTTTCGTGTGCCTTTTTGGCGCGGTGTATTTTGCTTTTAAGTAAAAACAAAGCAGGCAAGCTGCGTTACTTCCATTTGAATGAGTTGATCAGGTGTTTCATGTCCTCAGCGAGGAAAGCGTTCACTGGTTGCAATGAATCTTCGTTTGGAGTGGCATCAAAATACAGCGCTCCGCGAATAAAATGCTTTGTTGAATCCGTCAGGAAAAATTGATTTGCAGTGGCTACATCGCCCTGCACATTAAAGAAAACGCCGTGTACGCCGTTTGGTGTTGTCATCAGCGAATCGTCTATGCCGGAAGCTTTGGAAGTGTGTTTGCCGGTCATGCGGTAAGCATCATCTACCAGCGTTGCAAATTTGTATTTGCCGATGTCTTTATAGCTGATGTAGATGCGACCGTTGAACTTTGGAAAGTCAATATTAATCCAATAGGGATTTTCGGGTACGCTGTCAAAGAAAGATGAATCTTTTACGATGCTTGCGTAGGTTGGATATTCGAATGAGTAAGGATAATCCGGATCATTAAAAGTCTGATAGCTTTTATTGGGCAAGCCTACCTTAAAATAACCCGGCGGCTTTGGCACATAAGGACTGTTACAGGCAGAAAGTAAAAAGATGCAAAGCACAATCATCCTGTTTGTTTTGCTTACCAGGCAAAACCATTCTCTACTCACTTTCTTGTATTGTGCTTTCAGCATTATCTGGTTTCCTGCGGTTTTATCGTCACTATTATTTTTTGCAGGCGGTTTCGCTCGGCTTCAGTAACTGTAAAATCAAAATCGCCTGCTGTGATTACCGTATCTTTTTCGGGTATGTATCCGGCTATTTCCAGCACTAAGCCCGCCAGCGAATCGCTTCCTCCTTTCACTTTATTAAATGTGTCTTCGGGCAGATGCATCACTTTGGCTACGTCGCTTATCATCACGTTGCCATCAAACACGTAGTTGTTATCGTCGAGCTTTTTGAAATGGCTTTCTTCTTCGTCAAATTCATCGCGAATATCACCGATAATTTCTTCCATAATATCTTCCAGCGTTACAATGCCGCTGGTTCCGCCAAATTCATCTACTACAATAGCAAAATGAATGCGTTTTTGCTGAAACTCTTTCAGCAGATCTTCTATCATCTTATGCTGATGAACATAGAAAGGGGGGCGCATCAGCGAATGCCAGTCGAATGCAGATGACTCATTAATGTAGGGCAGCAAATCTTTTGTATGTAATATGCCTTCCATCTTATCCAGGTTATCGCTGTACACCGGCAAGCGGCTGTAATGAAGCGTTTCCACTCTGCGTATCACCTGATCAAACGGAGTATGATACTCGATTCCGCTCACATCAAGCCGGGTGCGCATCACCTGTTTAACGGTAATGTTTCCGAACTTCAATATGCCAAGCAGAATGTCTTTCTCTTCTTCTTTTCCTTCGGGATAAGTTTTATCAATGGCATTAGAAAATTCTTCGCTTGAGTAAGCACTGGTTTTGCCAGCCATTGTTTTTTCAAACGATTCTGTGCCTGCCACTATGCGGCTGGCAATGCGATTGAAGATGAGATACAAGCCCTCAGTAACCCAGCCGAAATCTTTTGCAAAACGGATGTTGTTGTAATCGGCATACAGCTTTGGCAGCACTTCGCAAAACAGAATAATTACAGACGCAATAAGCAGGAGCTTTACAAAGAAATCGCCCGCCTGCGAAATGTGCATGAATTCATTGACAAGAAAATTGCCCAGCACGATGATAAAAATGTTGAGCGTAAGCTTGGCGATCTGAAGCGAAGCCAGCAGCACTTTTGGGTTTTCGAGCAAATCTATTACACGCTTATAAGCCTGTTGCTGCTTTGTTTTTAACAGGCTGGTATCTTTATAACTCAGCGAAAAAAAAGCCGTTTCAGAGCCAGCGGCGGCAAAGGATAAAAACAGAAGCAGAAGCAACACGATCACCATGACCGTTACTCCCTGGTTGTTGAAAGCAGAAACTGCCAATACACTATCCAACCGGCACAAACAGAGCGGAGGTTTCAATCCGAATAGAATTAGTTTACAATATTAATGGATTCGGCATAACAAAAAGCAATGCCGGACAAGCCGACAGAAGGGTGCCATTCGTTTTTTATTTTATGCCTTTTTTAAAAGGGAAGTTCTTCCGATAATCCCGGCAGCGGCGGCACGTCCTCGCCCGAAAAATTCTCGGTTTCGCTTCCTGTACCGCTTTTGTGCGCGTTATTAAATTCGCCACGTTTTTCAAGCATTATCAGGTTGTCGCAAACAACTTCGGTGGCAAATTTTTTATTGCCCTCTTTGTCTTCCCAACTCCTTGTACGCAGTCTTCCTTCCACATAGATAAGACTGCCTTTGCGCAGGTATTTCTGCGCCAGCTCTGCCAGTCCACGCCAGAGCACTACAGTGTGCCATTCGGTTTGCGATACCAGCTTGCCGCCTTTGTCTTTGTAGGTTTCGGTAGTTGCGAGCGGAAACTTTGCTACCCCGATGTTTCCGTCTAAATACTGCAGGTCCGGGTCTTTACCAAGATTTCCAATTAATACTACTTTATTTACACCTCTCATAGCTGAAGGATTTTTAACGAGAAATGAAACGATTTTGTAAAGCTAAAATTAGTTATTCATTTCTGCACGAATAAATTATGTGAAATAATAAATGCATTGCTTAACCGCCAAGACCGTGTAATGTTATTGTTTTTTCTGCATTTTAAAGATGAAAAATTTAGTATGAAGCATTAATATAATCTCTCCTGTTGCTCTAAAGTTTTGTGGCATCGGCAAAAAGGTTTTTCTATCTTACCCGCTTCAAAGTATTCAAGACGTGTTATTGAAGCAACTTATCGTTCTCATTCTTTTTGCTGGCAGTTGTCTGACATCCTATACTCAAACTCTTAAACCCGATACCGTTACTACCGGCATCTATGTAACCAGCATACATGATATTGACTTTAAAGAACAGGAATATACCATCACCTTCTGGCTGTGGTTTACCTACACCCATGCAGATTTTGACTTCATGCAGAACCTTGAGGTGCCGCTTGCTAAAACAGTGACCCGTTCTTTTGCCACCCTTGATACAGTGGAAGGTAAAATTCATTTGCTGATGAAGCTGCAATGCGTGATGAAAGATTCGTGGAAGATTGATGACTTTCCCTTTGACCGGCAGATACTTCGCTTATCGGTAGAGAATTCGCAATACGATTCTCACTCCCTGGTATTTGTACCTGATACTTCGGGTAAGCATTTCGACCCGCGCTTTACGCTGCAGGGCTGGGCGATAGACAGTTTTAGCACCCGGTCTGCCATTAAACCTTACGAAACCACGTTTGGCGAGCCGGGCTACAGCACCCCGCATACAGAGTATAGCTCTTACCGGGTTCGCATCAACATTCACCGTAGTGCGTATGGTTTGTTTTTAAAACTGTTCATCGGCATGTATGTCGCTTTCCTCATTGCTTATGTTTGTTTTTATATTCATGCTGATAGTATTGATTCGCGGTTTAGCTTGAGCGTGGGTTCTTTATTTGCCGTTATTGGCAACAAGTATATTATTGATTCGTCGCTGCCCGACTCGCTCACCTTTACTTTGGTAGATACGCTTCATGGCATTACGCTGCTCTTTATTCTCGCCATTATCAGCAGCACGGTTTATTCTTTACATTTAATCAAAAAAGGAAAGCCGGAAAGGGCTAAACGCTTTGATACTATTATTGCACAGGTGTTGCTAATCCTATACATTTTGCTGAATGTATATTTTGTGATGAGCTCGAATATGAGCCAAGCCTGAATTTAAAAATGTATAAAAAAGAAGCAGTTATTTAATTAGTAATAAAAAGAAAAAAAGAGGCGTTTTAGCTTCTCTTTTATACAATCTTACAAACCCGTTTACTGTCCTACGATATAGCTCATGCTTCCATCTTTCTCATCTTTCAACTGGATGCCTAATGAGCTTAAACGCTTGCGGATGTTATCACTCATTACATAATTTTTTTCCTGCTTTGCCTGCTTGCGAAGGTCTATCAATAAGTTTATGATACCTTCTACCTGGTAAGCATTGACAGGCGTTACATCTTTCAACCCAAGAATATCTTCTATATAAATCTTCATCTTTTCCTTCATCAGTGCGAGGGTGGCTGTGCTAATGGAGTCTGCAGAAAGATGCTTATCCTTCAAACCATTGATTACCGTCGCCAGCTCAAATAAATTCGCCAGCACTCTTGCCGTGCTGAAATCATCTTCGATAAAGCTGTCTAACTCTTCCAGCAGATGCCTGCACTTCTTATCCAGTTCGGCATCGGATGCGGCCCCATTATTTTCAAAAGGCTGACCTTCGGAGAAGGAAAGCTTTTTCAGGTTCTCATATGCTTCCCACAACCGCTTCAATCCTTTTTCTGCTGCCTGCAAGGCTTCGTTGCTAAAATCGAGTGTGCTTCTATAATGGGTTTGAAGAATGAAAAAACGGATGGTCATCGGGTGATAAGCCTGCTGCAGCATCGGGTGGTTTCCGCTGAAGAGCTCGCTTAGCTTAATCACATTGTTGTAGCTCTTTCCCATCTTGCGCCCGTTGATGGTAATCATGTTGTTGTGTATCCAGTATCGCGCAGCCATTTCTCCATTGCAGACGGCGCTTTGCGCAATCTCGCATTCGTGGTGCGGAAACTGAAGATCCATACCGCCGCCGTGGATATCGAACTGGTCGCCGAGATACTTGGTGCTCATGGCCGAGCATTCGATATGCCAGCCCGGAAAGCCTTCTCCCCAGGGGCTTTGCCAGCGCATAATGTGCTCGGGCGGCGCACGTTTCCAGAGGGCAAAATCGGCTTTGTCGTGCTTCTCCTCCTGGTTGTCCAGTTCGCGGGTGGTTTCTATCATTTCTTCCAGCACACGACCGCTTAATATGCCATAGGGCAAGCCCTTAGGCGTAAAGTCGTCATTGTATTTTTTTACATCAAAATACACCGAGCCATTCACTTCGTAGGCATAGCCGTCCTTAATGATTTTCTTAATCATCTCTACCTGCTCCACAATATGGCCAGTAGCCGTTGGTTCAATATTCGGTGGCAGGGTATTGAACTGCTCCATACCCCAATGAAACAGGTTGGTGTATTTCTGCACCAGTTCCATGGGCTCCATTTTCTCAATCACTGCCTTCTTGCTTATTTTGTCTTCGGCTTCTCTTCCTTCTTCTTCAAAATGTCCTGCATCGGTGATGTTGCGCACATATCGCACTTTGTATCCTTTGTGTTGAAAATACCGGTTCACCACATCGAAAGTGATGTAAGGTCTGGCATGACCCAAATGGCTTTCGCCGCTTACCGTTGGTCCGCACACATACATGCCGACATAGCCCTCCACGATGGGTTTGAATTCTTCTTTTTTCCTTGTTAACGAATTGTACACTACGAGCATGCTGCGAAGATAAGTTTTGATTTTATAGAACACGGATGACACGGACTACGTGCACAGATTTGCAGGATTATATGACTTGTAATGATTGGGATACATGGGGATGAATGGAATAAAAGGAGTGAATACAGAGCAACAAAACGGCCGTTATGGGGCAGATGCAGGAACTCCGGTTAGGAGTCTGTTGCAATCAAGGATTTGTTCTTTTTATCTTTTAATAAAGAAATAAAAGAACCACTCTTCAACGTTCTGAAAATAATTGAGCGTCTTAGCTTATATTATGGTTCTATAACTATGACATTGTATTTAAATCACTTTTCTCTGTACGTTTCTGTGTCATGAAATCAAAAAAAATACAGTGCATCCATACACTTAGTTCGTGTCATCCGTGTTCTATGTCTCATTTTCGCAGCCGCAAGTCGCTCACCAACATGGAATGGTCGCTCAAGTCTTCATCCACCATATCAAACTGCTGTACCTGAAAAGTGCTATCGGGAAGAATATAGTCAATGCGAAGGGTAGGGGCGAGGGCATTGTAGCTTTTGCCGATGCCGAAATCTTTCTGCAGAAACGCATCCTGCCGCAGCCCGCGAATGGTGAAATAAGTGTAAGAATTGGGCACATCGTTAAAGTCGCCGCACATGATAGAAGCGCGTTTGGCCGAATTGATTTCTCTATTCACTACATCTGCCTGAAGCGCCCGCCGTTTAAACGCAATTTTCATTTTAGAAAGAATGTTGCGCGAAGCTTTCAATGCCTCATCGTCTGTATCGGCCACGCGATCCATGTCCTTGTAATCTTCGCCCGAAAACTTAAACGATTGCAGGTGCGAGGTGTAGAACCGAACCGTATCGTCATTCACTTTTATATCGGCATAAATAAGGCTCTCGTAACTATAGTGCGGATACTTGATTTTGCCGGTATCTACAATAGGGTATTTCGAAAAAATAATGGATCCGTACTGATAAAAACCATTTCTCCGGTTGATGTCTCGCGAAAAGTAGTAGTATGGATACAGCGATGAAAACAAACCAATATTATTGGCTTCTTCGCCCTGCGTGAGCGAGTGGTTAAACTCCTGCAGGCAAATTACATCGGGTTGCAGTTTCAGGATAGCGCCCGCTATTTCGGTACGGTTGTGCTTTCGGGTTTCTTTATTATTGCTTAAGCCATACATGTTGCCTACGTTCCAGTCTACAATGCGCAGGGTTCCGGCTTCTTTGTCAGCGCTAAAATTGCTTCTGAAATGAAAGCCAAACAACACACCCAACTGCTTATAACCCAGCAGCAGCACAAACAAAGGAATCCAAGCGTAGCGTGGCTTTACCATGAGCCAGAAAATGAAACTGAAGAGCAGCAGCGTTGCGAGATAAGGAAAGCTGAGACCCAGAAAGCCTGTGAGCCACCAGCTATCGGGAGAGATAAAAGGAGCGAGGCAAGCCAGTACATATATAACGCAGCCCAACAGGGTAAGAAAAAATATAAGCTTCCGTGTGATGGTTCGAAATGCACCCGCCATGATTGTAAAAGTAAAACAAGAAGTGCAATGGAACTGTGGGCTTATTCAAACGGCTTTTATTAAGATGACAACAGGGTGCGACTATGAAGATTGGCACACTGATTATTTTGTTGGGGATCAATAAGCTATCTGGCTTTCTTACATTCATTTCTGTTTCCAGGCAATATCTGTTACCACGGGTTTGTGATCGCCGAGATGCCGCTGCACCACGGTGCATTGCTGTACGCTGAAATTGTCGTCCGGAAAACACATATCTATCCGCAGCGTGGGGATGATTTTATAAAAGGTTGCCCCGATGCCACTTCCTTTTTGCAAAAAAGCATCCTGGCTATTTCCTTTCAGCTTGTGATAGCTATACATGCAGGAGGTAGCATTCATATCGCCACAATACACTACGGGGAAAGAACAGCTATCCAAAAGCCGGCGTATGTTGCCAGCCTGCACATCGTGCATCAGTTCTATATCGCGAAGCTTCTCCTGTACATTCCGTTTATAAGTATAGATTTTTTTGGCTACGGTTTTAGTTCCATCATAACCATGCACCGAGTCGGGAAACAGGTAAAAAGAAGTGAGATGAGACGTATGAACGCGAAAGGTTTTGTTGTTGAAATTTACATCGGCATAAGCCAGGTTTTCTTTCTTCCAGTCATTCCTGATTTGAACGATGCCAGTTTTCAGAAAAGGCGTTTTGCTGGCTATGGCAACGCCTCTTTCCACCTTGCCCCAAAACTCGTGTGTAACCTGGTCATCTGAAAAAAACAGGTAATGATAACCCAGCGAATCCAACTCGTGCTTTACGGAAGCTACATCGCGGCTGCTATCCACATTCATATATTCCTGCAGGCAAAGCACGTCAGGGTTGTATTCCTGTATCGTTTGCAGGATCTGCTTCCTGGGTAAAGATTCGGGAAATTGGGACTGCGCAGGATTAATAAAATCAGACACATTCCAGGTCATGATGCGGAGACTGTTGCTGTCTTTTTGCATTGTCCAGCCCCGCGGCGAAATGGCGACCACATGAAAGAAGTTATATAACCCGAAGAGAAGAAGCCCGAAAAAGAGAAGCGCTCTTTTTTTATTGAAAAATAAATAAACGATGCCTGACAAAGCGATAAGTGAGAACAGATAAGGAAACAGTAACGCAAAAAAGACTGTATAGCTGAAGAAGGACGATGGCACAAATGCAGTGCAGCAGGAAAATAAATAGCAAACAGAGAGAATGAAAAGAGCGAGGGTAATAGAGGTTGAGATAAATTTTTTCATCAGCCGGAGTGTCAGAGATCTTCTTTACTGGCTTTTTTTAAATAATCTTTCTCCTCATTGCTAAGTGAGCCGTAACCGTCTTCATTTATTTTGTCTAAAATCTCATCCAGCTTTTGCTGCGAAAAGCGCGAGGAAACTTTTTGAAATGGCTTTTTACCGGCTTTGTAAAACACCTGGCTTCCTGTGGGCTGATTGTATTTCTTTTCGGGGTTAAACAGGTTGTTCAGCCAGTCATACAAATGGTTCATCCAGCGGCTGCCATCATTGCCTTGTTGCATTTGCCGGATGAATACAAAGCCGGTGGCAGCACCTGCCAGGTGTGCAATGCCGATGCCTGCATTGCCTGCGCCCAGCGTAGATAAATCAAACACCACAAACACCAGCGTTAATATCCAAAGCGGAATGCCGCCGTTGATCATAGGAAATAAACGGTAGCTTGGCGAAAGCGTGGTGGTTGCCAAAGCGATTGCCATTACTGACGCACCACCGCCCATTAAAGGATAGGCAGCCACTACATTGTCCCGTAGTCCAGGTATAGCATATTGCGTAGCCACAAAAAATATAGCGCCCACAAAACCGCCATATAAATAGATAGGGATAATTTTTTTGTTACCAGTGAGGTCTTGTAAAATATAGCCAAATCCCCACAGCCAAAGCACAGTTCCCAGCAATCCCCAAAAGTCTGCGTGGGTGAACATGTAAATGAGCATCGTCCAGGGTCGTGTAGAAAGCTTGCTTAACTGCGCCGGCACCGTAAACCAGTCCAGCACCTGGTTCTGAAAGGTGGCGTAGTCACTGCTCGACATTTTATAAATCAGCTCAATCAGGAACAGTGTCGTAAATACAACCGCATTAATGATGATGAGCCACACCAGGGCATTACGGTCAGAACCCAGCAGGGTAGAATTTCTTTTGTTCTCACGCATCACGGCCATAAAATAGGTGGTTCAAATGTCTTTACAAATGTCAGGAAAACCTGTTAAGCTTTAATAAAAATTGCGGCGGTTGTTTTTGTTCCAAAACCACACCAGAAGCACGCCGAACAAGGCGCCGCCTAAATGGGCCACATGCGCTACGTTGTCGCCGGCACTGTTCTGTATGGCTTGTGTCAGTTCGAGCCCGGCATAGATTAACACAAACCATTTGGCTTTTAAAGGTAGAAAAAAATACAGATAGATGTATGTATTGGGAAACAAAAAGCCAAAAGCCGCCAAACAACCAAACACAGCGCCGGAAGCGCCTACAGTAGCTTCGTTAATTTGACCAATGAAACGGTCATGATAAAAGTTTTGCTCTGTGGGGCTTAAAGCGGCAAACTGGTGAATTAAAGTTTGGTTTTCGAAATACAAGACGCTCATGTGGCAAAGCGCAGCACCTAAACCACACACCAGATAGAAAGTGAGAAAACGCTTAGGTCCCCACAGGTTTTCGAGTATTGAACCAAACATCCACAACGCAAACATATTGCTGAAGATATGACCGATACTTCCATGCATAAACATGTGTGTAACGAACTGCCAGGGACGAAACAAATCGCTCTGCCAGCTATGAAGAGCAAACACATCATCGAAAGAAAATCCCAAGGAAGAACCTAATACTTGCTGCGCCAGAAAAACCAGCACATTAATAATGATAAGATTCTTTATTATAGTAGGTAAAATCTGGAAACTGCCCGGTCTGAATTCAGTCATAAGGAACGAAAAATGAAATAGCTGTAATGATAAGACAAAGTTTTATTTTTTATGTAGCAATTGATGTTAAGGGTTTTGCACGTGCTCACTTTTTAACGTTAACTGCACTACGTTTTCAATGTGAAGCGTGTGAGGAAACATATCTACCGGTTGTATTTTAGTAACCGCATATTTAATGTCGAGCAAAGCCAGGTCGCGTGCTTGGGTAGCCGGGTTGCAACTTACATATACCATCCTTGGCGCTTCTATTTCCAGTAACTGGCTCAACAGCTTTTCGTGCATACCCGCCCTCGGAGGATCGGTAATGATTACATCGGGTCGTCCATGCGCCGCAAAAAAATCTTCATTACAAACGGCGGCTACATCACCGCAAAAAAAAGACGCATGTTGTATACCATTGAGCACCGCATTTTCTTTCGCATCTTCAATGGCTTCGGCTATTACTTCCACGCCGATAATTTTTTTTGCGTCGCGGCTAACAAAAATGCCAATGCTGCCGGTGCCGCAATACAAATCATATACGGTTTGAGTGCCGTCCAATTCTGCGAAATCGCGGGTGATCTGATACAACACCTCAGCCTGCCGGCTATTGGTTTGAAAAAATGATTTCGGGCTGATTTTGAATTTGAAATTTTCTAACTCTTCATAAATAAAACCTCTGCCGTGCACTGTTTGCGGATGCAGGTCGTTAATGCTGTCGTTCCATTTTGGATTTATCGTGAACAGTAACGTGGTGATGGAAGGAAACTGTTGCAGCAACAGGTGTTGCAAAGCCTCCTGTTTGGTTTCTTCACCATATCCAATCACGATGTTCACCATCAGTTCGCCCCATGTTGTCATCCGCACCTGCACATTGCGAAGCCAGCCGGTGTGCTGCCTGATATCATAAAAAGGTAACCCGTTTTCGGCCGCGAATTGCGCTATTATTTTGCGGATGGCATTCGTTGGCTCCGGTTGCAAATGGCAGGTATTGATCTCCACCACTTTATCCCAAACACCTTTGGTGTGATAGCCGCCTACATTCTTATTGTGCGCAGTTGATTTTTCTTCCGCGGTGAGTTTTGAAAATTCTGTTTCGGGCACAAAACGCTTGTTGCTATAAGTATATTCGAGTTTGTTGCGATAATATCTTGTTTCGCTGCAACCCCTGATGGGAGCCATTTCCGGGAGATTGATTTTACCAATGCGGGCAAAATTATCCACTACCTGCTGCTGCTTGTAAGCCAGTTGTTTTTCGTAAGGTAAATGCTGCCACTGGCAACCACCACATACCCCGAAATGCTCGCAGAACGGTGTTACTCTTTCTGAAGAATATTGATGGAAAGCAACAGGGAAGCCTTCTGCCCAGTCTTTTTTATTTTTGTGTAATTGAACATCTACCACATCGCCCGGCACCACATTTTCTATAAACACAGCCTTTCCCTCCACCCGGCTAATGCACTTGCCTTCTGCTGCATATTTTTCTACCAAAACATTCTGTAAAATAACCGGTGGCTTTCTGTTTCTCACGCCGCAAATATAGAGAGAAGAGAAGCTACGCCCTCAACCTCTAAAGGGGGGGTATAGCTGTCCGAGTAAATGTTACTTTAATTATAGTTTGAAATACAGTGTGTAACCACTAATAAACCTGCTCTAAACTCCTCTTTAGGAATTGGGGGCTTCCTTTCTTAACCGTTCCAACACAAACACAACAATAGGGCAGAAGGTTGAATTCTTTAACGTGATATGTTCCCGTTTCAGTAATACATCTTCACCGGTGTAAGGGAAACGCTGGCAATCTGATGGACGAACGTCGTAGATAGTGCAATAATTATCTGCACCGAGAAAAGGACAAGGTGTGGACTTTACCACATAATCTCCATCGCTGTCGATTGTAAGATAGGTTTCAATGAATGTCCCTTCTCTCATCTTTAGGTGACGGCTGATGCGCTTGATGTCTGGTGTTTTAAACCGTGGCGAATAATTTTTGCAACAGGCAGCACACTTCAGGCAATCTATATTTTCGAAGGCTTCCTCATTCAATTTCGGCAACTGTTTCAGTATTTTGTTTTTATCGGCGCGCTGCAGCGTGCGCTTATATTCCTTCTGATGATTAGAAGAAAGCTTTTGCCAATTACTGTGGAGGAAATCGCCCATGATAGGTACGAAGTTCCGGCAAAAAAAGAAAGCATAGTTTAATATTATCACAACATCAATTTGAGCGTATTTTGCACCGTCACTTATTTATCCATGCAATCATTACGCGAACACTGGCTCTTGTTGCTTACCACACCGTTTTATGTTATCATTATCGGGTTGGAACTGCTGCTAACGCATTTGCAGCAGCGACAAGCCTACACCGTAAAAGGAACGGTTACCAATCTTTACCTGATGTTGCTGAACACAGGTATTGACGTGGCATTTCGCATCATCTATTTGGGCATTTTCCAGTTGTGTTATCAATATAGATTTCTGCAGATAAATAACCCGTTTGGGTATTGGCTGGTTCTTTTGCTGGCAGAGGATTTTCTTTATTATTGGCTGCATCGTTTCGATCACGAAGTGCGGCTGTTCTGGGCGGTTCATGTTACCCACCATAGCAGCCAACAACTTAACTTTTCGGTGGGATTCCGTTCTTCAGTTTTTGAGCCGCTCTACCGGTTTGTTTACTTTATACCGTTGTCTTTCTTAGGTTTCAAACCGCTGGATATTGTTTTCATGTATTCGGCTACGCAAATCTGGGGAACGCTGGTGCACACAGATATTGTTGGCAAGTTAGGACCACTTGAATACCTGTTTGTAACGCCATCGCATCACCGGGTACATCATGCCTGCAATGCAAAATATTTGGATAAGAACATGGGTATGTTTTTGATTGTATGGGACAAATTATTTGGTACGTTTCAGAAGGAGCTGACAGTAGAAGAGTACGAGCCTATACAATACGGATTGGTGTCGAATGTAAACAAGCCAAATGCTGTGAACATTGTCTTTCATGAGTGGCAGGGCATTCAAAAAGATGTAAAAAGAAAAGACATCAGCTGGCGTGATAAAGCGAAATATATTTTTAAAGCCCCCGGTTGGAGCCACGATGGCAGCCGGTTTACGAGTAAGCAAATGCTGAAGAAAATCGAACACGAGACAAAACATGGATAACACGGACTAAGTGTATGGATGTTCCGGATAGTCTGAACTGAGATTTATAAGATTTTATAAGACAAGGATAAAAAACTGATTTCTTTTTACCCTAATATTCATTCTTACCTATTCGATCAGGCAAATCTGTGCACGCAGTCCGTGTTATCCGTGTTCTATCTACTCGAATTTCAAATGCCTCACCGTTGTTGTTTTCTCTATCAATTGCTTCAGTGAATCTATTCCAATTGTCAAGTGCCGCTCCACATATTTATTCGTTACCAGTTTATCGCTTTCGGCAGTTTTAACACCTTCCGGAATCATTGGCTGATCGCTCACCAGTAATAATGCGCCGGTAGGGATTTTATTATAAAAACCAACGGTAAAAATGGTGGCGGTTTCCATATCAATGGCATAAGCGCGAATGGTGCGGAGGTATTCCTTAAACTTATCATCATGCTCCCAAATGCGCCGATTGGTAGTGTAAACGGTGCCCGTCCAATAATCCACCTTATTCTCGCGGATAGTGGTAGATACAGCTCGCTGCATAGCAAAAGCAGGCAGTGCAGGCACTTCGGGCGGAAAGTAATCGTTTGATGTTCCTTCGCCACGGATGGCAGCAATTGGAAGAATCAGGTCACCCAATTTATTTCGCTTTTTTAAGCCGCCACATTTACCTAAAAATAAAACAGCTTTCGGGCTGATGGCACTCAGCAAATCCATAATGGTCGCAGCTCCTGCGCTTCCCATTCCGAAATTGATAATGGTGATTCCATTGGCGGTAGCACACTGATAAGGACGATCCAATCCCACCACTTCCGTCTTGTTCCATTCGGCAAACAGGTGAACATAATGACTGAAATTGGTAAGCAAAATATAACTGCCGAAGTTGTCTAATTTTTCGCCGGTGTAGCGGGGAAGCCAGTTGGCAACAATGTCTGCACGTGTTTTCATGGGAAGAAAATTAGGCAAATATATGCCGCTGCTTCCCGGTAGTTTTGTAACATGCTCACCATACGTTTTCCGCAGGAACATTTTGATATTAAATTGAAGAACGGAAAGGAATTCATACAAGATAATATCCGAAAAAAATGGGTGCGGCTGACACCCGAAGAATGGGTGCGACAGAACTGGATTCAATACCTGCTGCATGTGATGAACTATCCTGCTTCGCTGCTGTCTGTAGAAAAAGAAATACAACTTGGAGAACTGAAAAAGCGCTACGATATTGTTGCGTATAAGGAAGCCAAACCCTGGATGATGATTGAGTGCAAGCAACCCGATGTTGCTTTAACGGAAACCACATTAATGCAGGTAATTCGTTACAATATGGCAGACTGCTGTTCTTACCTGATTATTTCCAACGGAGATAACAGCAAAGGATGGAAACTTGAGAACGGCAGCGCATCGGAAATCAGAGAATTGCCTGCCTGGGCGTAAGCTGAATTTCTGGAGAGATTAAACACATTCAAGCCTTATCCGTCTCACTGGCATAAAATAATGTTAGTAAAGCCAAAAGAGCCGGAAAGGCTGCGGTTTACATCGTTTAAATGAATAATATTGCACAACAAAACAAAATGAATATGAAAAAAATATTGGTAGCGTTCAGTGCCTTGCTGCTTCTTTCTACAGTGCATGCACAAACATCAACCACAACTACTACTGCTCAGCCCGCAGCGCAGGATGTTGCTAAATTTTTACAGATCAGCGAAGTGGATCACGACATGGGTAAAATTCCTTTCGGTAAACCGATAGAATATGAACTGTCTGTGAAGAATGTCAGCTCTGATTCTATCAAATTGCAGAATGTGCAGGCAGGTTGCGGTTGCACTACGCCGGTTTGGAAAGCAGGTCCTTATGCGCCAGGTGAAACTTTTAAAATTAAGGTAGGTTTTAACGGAAGTACCAAAGGCGCTTTCACTAAGAACGTTACGATCTTCTTAGAGAATGGGTTGAGCAAGCAGATTAAATTTCATGGCGAAACTTTTGAAACGCCCGATAATGCAGCACCTGCCAATGGTGCTCTGCAGGGCATTAAGCCATCTTCCAAATAATGACTGCTAAATCCATCTTATGAAGTACTTTCTTTCTTTCCTTTTCATTGCTTTTGCAGGTATATGTTTCGCACAGGATTCGCCCGTTAAATTTACTGAAACCAAGCATTCGTTTGGCAAAATAAAACAGGGCGTTCCAGTTACAACTGAGTTCAGTTTTACAAACACTTCCGGCAAACCTGTCATTATTGAAGTGGCTACTGCCGAGTGCGGATGTACAACACCGGACTATCCAAAAACGCCAATCATGAAGGATAAAACTTCTGCCATCAAAGTGACATACAATGCAGAAAACGAAGGTCATTTTGAAAAGAAGGTAACTGTAAAATTCGCCAAGGTGGCACAGCCCGTTTTTCTGGTTATAGAAGGCGATGTAGAAAAGAAAGCGAAATAGACAACATTCCTCATACTTACACAAAAGGTCTTATTGGTAAGACCTTTTGTTTTTTTATATGCACAAGCAAAAAGAAACGGTTTCTGAAATAGGCGTCAGGTTGCCCAACTGGTTGGGTGATGTAGTGATGAGCCTTGGCTTTTTACATGTGCTGCGGCAAACATATCCTTCCGCAATCATCTCGGTAATTATAAAAAAAGGTTTGGAAGAACTCGTAGCGCCTTTGCCTTCAGTAGATACAGTGTTTGTATTCTCTAAAGGGGAATACAAAGGCTTACGTGGCGTTTGGCGATTTGGAAAAGCGATACAGAAAAAAAAGCAGTTCGATTTATTTTTTGTTTTACCTGATTCCCTTTCTGCTGCAATCATGTCGTTTGCCACTGGTGCAATGCAACGCATTGGTTACCGGAAAGAAGGAAGAAGTATTTTTCTTACGCGTGCCTACCCGAAAAGGAATGGGTTGCACCGGGTAGAAGAGTATGTTCATCTCATTTATCGTTATCAACCCAATTCTGAACCGGTGAAGCCCCAATTGCACTTGCCAAAAACCATCAGCAACGAAGACCCTTATATCGTTCTCAACATCAATTCGGAAGCTACTTCACGCAGGTTGCCTATTGAAAAAGCAGTCGCGCTGATTGCTCTTTTACAGGCTCATTCATTGCCTATCAAACTCATTGGAAGCCCGAGAGAAAAAGAATATGCAGATGAGGTTTATGGGCAGCTGGTAAATAAACAAAACGTAGAAGTGGTTGCCGGAAAAACCAATATGCGGGAATTGGTAACACTCATTCAAAATGCTACGCTAATGATAAGCACGGATAGTGGTCCGGCGCACATTGCAAGTGCATCAGGCACACCACTGGTGGTGATGTTTGGAGCAGGCAATGAAAACAATACCGGACCTTACGAAAATAATAATGCAGTAGTAGTGCGTAATGGCAAACTGCCCTGCGAACCCTGCGTGAGAAACAAGTGTAAACTGGCAACTTTGCCTGTTTGCATGGTGCAACTGAACCTGCAGAAAATAACAATTGCCACCGATATTTTGTTTCATAAACATGAAGGATATTTTCTTTGATAGTGATGTTGAAAACTGCCTCGCAACGATGCAAAGCGGTGGTATCATTTTGTATCCTACCGATACGATCTGGGGCATCGGCTGCGATGCAACAAATGAAGATGCGGTAGAAAAAATCATGGCACTGAAACAGCGGCCGGAAAGCAAAAGTTTTGTAGTGCTGGTAGCGGATGAGAAGGATATTTTACGATACACCGCCGCGCCTGATCTCGCGTTGTTCGACTTCCTGCAAACAACTATAAAACCGACTACCGTTATATATCCCGATGCCATCGGGCTGGCGCAGAATGTAGTAGCTGCAGATGGCTCCGTTGCCATACGCATTTGCAATGATTTTTTTTGCCGGCACCTGATCAAGCGGCTTCGCAAGCCCATTGTCAGCACATCGGCAAATTTATCGGGCGATCCTTCACCTCAGAATTTCGCTTCCATTCATCAAACGATTATTAACGGCGTTGATTATGCTGCCAACTATCGTCGTGCTGAAGATGCGAACGCGCAGCCTTCTTCTATTATCCGTTGGGAGAGAGGAAAAGTAATTGTAATAAGAGAATAGTTTTACTCTTTCAGATCAGCGGTATCTTTTATGCCGGTAAAGATGACGGACATATCTTTCGATTCGTAAATGGTACTGTTGTATTTGTTACCCAAAACAATAATAGTAGCGGTATCCTGAACCAGCCTCGTGAACACAGTGTTGCTGCCATGCCACTTGCCATTATGATAAACAAATGAATCTAAACCATTGGTGAAAAGACGCCAGCCCAACCCATAGTTGTGCATAGACTGCCGCTCATGGCTTTGTGGTGTGAAAGCTGTATCCAGCGTGGGTTTGGTAACAAAAGTGTGTTGATATAACGCCTTGTCCCATTGCAATAAATCGCGGGCAGTGGTATACACATTTTTATCTCCGTAGGTGCAATCAAGATAAGTAATGTCGTAAGGACGATTGCCCACCATAGTTGGTATATAATTCAGTGTATCAACATTTGAAAAAATATAAGTGCTGTTCATGCCGAGCGGCACAAAAACACTATCTCTCATAAACTGCGGAAAAGGCTGATGCGTTATTTTTTCCACTACCAGTGCAAGCATCATAAAATTGGTATTGCAGTAATGAAAAGATTTTCCGGGCGGTCCATCTGGTTTGGGTTTGTGCGAAATCATATAATTGAGCACATCCTGGTTGGTAGCTTTCTGCTTTTTGTTCCAATCCTTCTCCATAAAATATAAATAGTTCGGCAACCCGCTTCGGTGCGATAACAACATACGTATGGTAATACCCGGATAAGGAAACTGTGGGAAGTATTGCTGAAGCGTATCTTCCAGCGATAAGCGTCCCTGCTCCCAAAGCCGCATCACTTCGGTGCCGGTGAAGGTTTTAGAGACGGAAGCCAGATGAAAAGGTGTATTCAGCGTAACAGAATCTTTGGTTTTGAAATCGGCAAAACCGGTATAATCTTCAAACACAATCTGCCCGTTTTTAGCAAGGAGAATTGCGCCGTTAAAACCTGTTTTCTTTAAATGCGTTTCGTAATAAAAACGGGCTTCGTTGCCATAACGCGATACTTCTTCAGGAGTAAGTTGACGGAAAACAAAATCAGGCACATGGTCAGAAGTTTTCGCTTTGTTATTATTCTTCTCTGCTTTAGAAGCACAGCCCGAAACGCACACAAAAAGCAAGTAGAAAAGAGGGAAATACATTAATCCTTTCATAAGTAGAAAAACAAAAATAAGCGGATACGGATATATGCAGCTTGCGCAATCGGTGAAGCGGCAATAACTTTACCATTCTTATATCATAGCTGTTGTTGTCCTGTTCGCTTCACGCATTCCTATTCATTTACTTATGGCAGTAATTTTATTCGATACAGAATTTAGAAAAAGATTGTACCCGCTTACTTATACCAGAGCTGTTGCCGATTTACGTTTTGGTTTGTTCAGCATAAAAGAACGCTGGCATCGGTTGCTGGAAGAAGAAATTTTTATAGAATCAGAAAGTTATCTGCAGGTCTTGTATTTAATTGTTGAGGAAGGAAATCATACCTGGATTAATGCAAGTGTGCTGCCCGATTCTTCTTTAGTTGAAGCCATACAAAAAATGCGGCAGGGAGATGTGCTGGAAGATAAAAATGGCATCATTGCCTGCCGGGGTAAGGGAAGCCGCTACCGGGAAGCTTTGGAAGTTACAGCCATGAATTTCATCTTTATTCAGCCCCAAAAATGGATTAACTATCCGCACGAATTGCTGCGATGGAATGAAAGTTTTCTTCATTCTGATTTTGTATTATTGACTAACAACAGAGAAAGCCAGCCGCTTCCTGCAACTGTTCAATGTTTGCATCCGCAAAACGTTTTTATAGAAGAAGGCGCTACCATTCAACATTCCATCATCAATGCCGAAAGCGGACCTGTTTATTTTGGTAAAGATGTTACAGTAATGGAAGGCTGTTTGCTGAAAGGTCCGTTGGCTTTGGGCGAAGGAACCGTTGTGAAGATGGGAGCGAAACTATATGGTGCCATTTCAACCGGGAAACAGTGTACGCTCGGAGGAGAAATTAAAAATTCAATCTTACATTCTTACAGCAACAAAGCGCACGATGGCTATATGGGCGATTCTATCATCGGCGAATGGTGCAACTGGGGCGCAGGCGCTACCAACAGCAATGTAAAAAATACAGCAGGTAATGTGATGCTTTGGAATGAGCACGATAAAGGCTACGTAAACGCAGGCAACAAATTCGGGGCGGTAATGGGCGATTATACGCGCGTTGCTATTAATGCTTCTATCAATACCGGAAGTGTTTATGGTGTGAGCTGCAATGTATTTGGAGAAGGCTTATTGCCTACCCGGTTACGCAACTTTTCATGGGGTTCAGGCGGAGTAGGTTATGCTATTGATAAAGCGATAAAGCATATCAGGCAATGGAAAAATTTTAAACAGCAATCTTTAACTGCCGAAGAAGAATCTGTGTTGTCCTATATCTTTGACAACTTTATCAATCTATAAGAAAACAAGCATGAGAAGACAAATAGCGGCTGCCAACTGGAAAATGAATCTTACCTGGCAAAAGGGGGAAGAATTGTTGTCGGCGATTGACAACAGTAAATATGAACTGAACGATAATCAACAGGCCATATTTGCGGTGCCTTTTCCCTACCTGCATTTGGCGCAGGAAATTTTGCAGGATAAAAGAGGCGTATTTGTGGCTGCGCAAAATTGCAGCAATAGAAAAAGCGGTGCCTATACGGGCGAAGTATCGGTGGAAATGCTGCAAAGTCTCAATGTGCAATATGTGATTGTCGGGCACTCAGAGCGACGCGAATATTTCCACGAAACGAATGCAGTATTGGCTGAAAAAATTGATCTCGCGTTATCACACAACATCACACCGATCTTCTGTTGCGGCGAACCCTTATTGGTTCGTGAATCTGAAACGCAAAATGAATACGTAGCCAAACAATTGGAAGAATCTCTTTTCCATTTAGATAATGATTCCGTCACAAAAGTTGTGATTGCCTACGAGCCCATCTGGGCTATCGGCACCGGCAAAACTGCCTCCAAAGAACAGGCGCAGGAAATGCATGCGTTTATTCGGGGAGAACTGGCAAAAAAATACGGCGGCAGTGTAGCTAATGAGATTTCTATTTTGTATGGCGGCAGCGTAAAAGCAGCCAACGCAAAAGAAATATTTGCCGAGCGGGATGTAGATGGAGGATTGGTGGGTGGCGCTTCGTTGATTGCTGACGAGTTTGTTACGATTATTAAAAGCCTGAAATAATTTTCTGCTATAAAAACAAAAGCAGTAAGAAAGACCGATAAGTTTTAAAAAAATCTTATCGGTCTTTCTTTTATGGCAAAATCATTTACCCTTAAAAACAGCTTTTCTTTTTTCTATAAAAGCCGTTGTTCCTTCTATCATATCTTCTGTTGAAAAGCATTCGCCAAAACGCTTTATTTCATAATCATAACCCTCTTGCGTATGGTTGAAATGATTCACGCAGTCTATAATTTTTGAAGCTGCCAGGGGCGCTTTTTCACCAATCAGTTGTAGTGTTTTTTTGGTTTCAGGCAGAAGCGCTTCGGAAGAAAAAATAGCATTAACGATCCTGTAATTTTTGGCTTCTTCAGCACCGATTATTTTGCCGGTGAGCATGAGTTCATTAGCAATGTTTTTCCCAACCAGCTTAGTCAGGCGTTGAGTTCCCCCATAGCCCGGAATAATACCAAGATTAATTTCAGGCTGACCAAATTTTGCCACATCGGAAGCATAAATAAAATGACAGGCCAAAGCCAGTTCACAACCACCACCCAAGGCAAAACCATTCACGGCAGCTACCACCGGCTTGGGACAGTTCTCTATCTTACTCATTAAAGTTTGTCCGTATCGCGCCAGCGATTCTCCGGCGCTTGCATCCATCTTTCCAAATTCCGAAATATCAGCACCTGCCACAAAAGCTTTGCTGCCACTGCCTGTGATGATAGCGGATTTGATATCGCTGTTATCATACACTTCGTCCATTGCTTTGTCCAGCTCATGCAGTACAAGCTGGTTTAACGCATTCAGCTTATCCGGGCGATTAATGGTAATGATATATATTCCTTCCTCGAGCGAGGTGAGCAGTGTTGTGTACATCTTATCAGCGTATAATCATTTAAAACTTTTTCAATTAACCATTACCAATAACTATCCTCTCTGTATAATGCCTCCGCCTATCACATCATTGCCTTCGTAAAATACGGCGCTTTGCCCTGGTGCAATGCTTTTTACGGGCTCTGTAAAGCGCACTTTAATAGTGCCGTTATCGTTGTATAAAAAGCTTTCTGCACCGCGATCTTTATATCGGATCTTAGTGTGAGCAATGGTGCCGTTGTCTACACCGTCATACTTAATCCAATTCAGTTTAGTAACCGTCATGTCTGCTTGTGAAAGGTCTTCTTCTTCTCCCAACATTACGGTATTATTCTGCGGATCTATAGCGGTTACATAAGCCGGTTTGCCTAAGGCAATTTCTAAACCTTTCCGCTGACCAATGGTATAAAAAGGATAGCCTTTATGCTGACCCAATTTCTTTCCTTCTTTATTAATGAACCAACCGCCTTCTACTTTCTCTTCCAGCCCTTCTACATTGCGTTTCAGGAAGCCGCGATAATCATTATCCGGCACAAAACAAATTTCGTAGCTCTCACTTTTTTTGGCGAGTTCGGGATAACCAAATTCGAGCGCCATCTGCCTTATTTCCATCTTATGATAATTGCCTAAAGGAAGGAGTGTACGGCTCAGCAAATCCTGCTGTAAACCCCATAGCACATAACTCTGGTCTTTGGTTTCATCAAGTCCTTTACTAATAACAAACCTGCTGTTGCTGTGCTGCCGCACATTTGCATAATGACCGGTTGCAATAAACTCACAACCCAATGCATCGGCACGTTTCAGCAGCGCACGCCATTTAATGTGCGTGTTGCACATTACACAAGGGTTTGGCGTTCTTCCGGCGAGATATTCTTCTACAAAATTCTCCACTACAAAGCCACCAAACTCATCACGAATGTCTAATATAAAATGCGGAAAGCCATTCTGCACTGCCGCCTGCCGCGCATCATTAAAGCTGTCTATGTTGCAGCAGCCGGTTTCTTTATGGCTGCCGCCACTGGTAGCATAGTCCCATGTTTTCATGGTGATGCCAACCACTTCATAGCCTTCGTTATGAAGCATGAGCGCCGCCATCGTACTGTCTATACCGCCGCTCATGGCTACCAACACTTTTCCTTTGCTCATAAGGCGCAAAGATACTTATTAGAATAGTTTTTATAAATGCCGTTGTGTAATGGTTTGGTAAGATGTTGAAGCTTGGTTTTGTTGTTTCAGGACGGCTTTTAAAAAGAATGGATAGCAACAGTAAGTGAGAAGAAGCTTTATTTTTTATGCATAAATAAAGAAGCGACCGGCTTCTAAAACAGAAACCGGCCGCTTCCTTAGAAGACACACTTATTTTACAAATTTCAAAACTTGTTTGTCTTTTTGGGATTGTATCGTTACCAGGTACATTCCTTTTGGCAGTCTCGAAGCATCAATTGAAATAGCATCACCCGCTACAATGTTCTTTTGATAAACATACAATACAGCGCCATTTACATCTGTTATGTTTATAGTTGCATTGGGCATAGAAACAGGCGAATGTAGACTAATAACATTCTGCACCGGATTTGGCGAGATGGAAACCGAAAGTTTGCCATTACTGATGGATAACTCTATTGTATTGCTGTAAGTAATTTTTCCATCCTTGTCCTGTGCAGCCAGGCGATAGTAGAGTTCTTTTGTATTCAATTGGTTGATGTTTGCATCGGTATAAGCGTAATTCATTCTTGAAGAACTGTTACCCCTTGCACTTACCTTTCCAATCGTTGTAAAATCAACACCATTCACGCTTCTTTGTACAGCAAAATTTGATGTGTTGATTTCATTCAATGTTTGCCATTGCAGTTGGGCGTTTCCATTCTTTTGTGTACCTGTAAAGTTTAGGAGTGTTACAGGTAAGATAGAGGAACAAAGGGTGTATTGAAGATTGTCCTCTCTAAAGTTAAATGTATGTAATGCTGTATCAGTATAATTAAGGAAGAATCTTGTCTGCTGATGAAACTCATTATAATCTGATCGTGTTAGATAAGTAGTGTTACGAGATGTATTGTCGGGAGTAGCAGAAAATGTTTTAGTAATTGTACTGTCGGTAATTGTATAGGTGGTAGTGTCGCTGAATTTAACAGTGATATTGCCCCCGGGATAAAGATCATCAGGCTTCTCATTAAATGTTTGCGCGATGGTACTGTCTATATAAGTAGTACCTACAGTATCGTAAAAATGATTTTCTATTGAGCCCTCTCTGAATGACCCATTATCATTATAATGATAAATAGTTGTTTGGTTTACCGCAGAAGAGAAAGGATGATAAGAATAGTAGGATCTGACGGAATCAGTAAAAAAACCATAATCTTCTACTCTATACGATGAATCAATCAGCCTGTCGTTATTGAAATAATTATACAATTCTGAAAATGGCTGATATGTATTCATTAGAAAATCCTGCTGACTGGCAGAATAATAAACCTGGTTACCTAATTCATCATAAATAAAATCATATCCAAAACTTGGCTGCCAGGTACCAGAGTCTTCATCCCAATATGCGGATAAAAAGTGGATGTTTCTTCCGCTCTCATCATAGCCATATACGGTTTCACTACTGTTGATGTACACTTGCTGTACAGGATCCCATACTTGGTCTATATAAGTTGTAGTTCTGCCTTCCGCATCATAAGTATAAGAGCCTAAGCCTTGAGGCTGCCACGTAGTTCCATTCCACTTTTCTTTTGTCAAACTACTCTTAGTTTTAGAGGGATTGTATGTGTAAGTAATTCTGGTACTGTTTATAAACGCAGAACTGATTGTATCATAAGTTTGATATAGTTGTTGGTACAAACTGTTATCAGGATAATAGGTGTATATATTTTGATAACTCTCAGATGGATCATCCGGAAAGTTTACCTGAGTGATTGAATCTAAACAGTTAGAATTATAGAGGCCTTTTGTCCAGACGTGAGGATGAAGTGCAATTTTATCTTCAGGAGAAAAATAAGCAGAATCGCTTAACAAAACACTTTTCTGCGCAGTAGCAAAATTTAAATAAGAACTTACAATAACAAAGAGAAGTAGAGCTTTTTTCATACAGCAGTATTTGTTTTTAAGGCATTAAAGATAATGCGTGAAGGATAGCTTTTGACAGGTCGTAAATTTTCTTTTTAAAACTTAGTTCTTAGCTAACCCAACTAAGTAAATAACTGAGTTGAGTTAGTTCTTTACTCAGTCAACTCGGCAAAAAGCTGAATTAATTCAGTAAAAAGCTCAGTTGGGTTAGTTATTTACTAACTCAACTGAGTAAATAATTAACTCAGTTCAGCTTTTTACTCACTCGGGTTAGTAAATAACTGAATTAATTACAGAGGCTGGTGCACAAAAAAGGGACGCATTCTCAAATGCGTCCCTCATTACCCAAATAAAACGACTTATGCCACTACGTTAATATCTTCCGCAGAAGCTGGCTTTTCTTTTTTTGACTTTCTGCGGCCTTGTCCTTTAAAACGCTTGTTCATGTCTTCATAAATTGTTTTTGCACCCGGCTCGTTTTCTCTGGCTGCCTGTGCCACGCTGTTATAATACTTGCGCACGTTCCTTAATTGTTCGCTACGCGCAAGGGTGATGGTATCTGTTACCTTGCTCAGCAGATCGGTAAGCACTTTCTGCAGGGGCAGAAGCACAGCAACCGTTTCGCCTTCTATCTTTAATAAATTCTGATTTACGCTGCTGGGGCAAAACTGCGGATCGTTAGCAATGTAATAAACCCCTTTCTCTACAAAAGCAGCCGTTTTATCGGCAGCTTTGTTCATCTTCTGCCTGTCTTTCGGCGTGAGCGAAAATAAATCCTCCGCGGTTTGGGCGGTGAAGGTTTTAGAACCCGTTAATAAAGCATCTACTGCTTCGGAAGAAGGCGCCTTGATAATGACGTTAGAATTGGTCATAATTGTAAAATTTTTATTAGTTAATAACGCTAAATTATAGGTTGTATTTTCATCATAACTCAACGCCAGTAAGGTTTAAGCAGAAATTAATGTGTCGCTGATTTTATTAAAATCTTTTAATCTTTTCTTCATTTCCCTCGCCTGTTTGGTTTAACTTAACAAGTGGGCAAGAGGTGAAAGGATGGCAAACATAAAAAAGAAAAGGGCTGCTTTTTTGCCGCCCTTTTCAAGTATAAATTAGCTCTGTATTTCTTTTTTATGATGTGCTGCCTAAAGCATTTGCCACGCCGTCTTCTGTTGCGCCTGCATCTTCTTTATCTCTTTTTTCTGCATCGCCATAGCCAAACAAACGGCGTTCTTTAATCATCTGCGCCACCTCTGCGGGCACATATTCTTCCCATCCTTCCTGGCCTTCTTTAATCAATTGCAGCACCCGGTCGGTTTGCACATTCAGGTTCTTGCGGTTATAGTGGGTAATGTCTTCTATTTTGTTGTTCGCTATCAGGTAACGGTATAGGTCTATCAGGTGCGGCGGCAATTGCAGGCGCAGGCAATTCTGAATGCTGCCGCTGCGAAGGGTGGGATAGATGAAAAGCTTAACCTTACGGCTGAACAAAGTAGCAAACGATTCGAGAATGCCGCCGGGAAGATCTTTGTAATGATCTTCGGAGAAAATATATTCAAGATTGGGATAGCCCAGCACCACACCTATTTTCAGTTTTGTGATGGTAGATAAATAAGCCACGAGTTTATAATACTCGTGGAAATTGGAAATCATTACAGTCTGCCCCAGCGAGCAAAGAATATCCACCCGGTCAAGGAAATCTTTTTCATCTATTTCTGCATTCATTTCGGCATTCCTTTCCTGCAGCGATTGCAGGGTGAGTTCAGTTAAAACAACTACGTTTTCTTTGTCTACATCCGGCTCTTCCAGAAACTGGCTAAGACCGGTATTGATCATATCTAAATGCACATTGATGACGGGACGAAAACGCCCGCGCACCACCACGATGTGTTTTTTATACAAGACTTCTGATGGCTGCTGGTTTTTGCCATCCGGCCCGAAAACAGCCGCATCGGAAAAACCATACTTTACCAGGTGCAGACTCATCAGGCGATTGTCTACTTTGGTAAAATCCGGCCCTTCAAAACGAATCATGTCTATCTGTATGCGGTCTCTCGAAAGATCGTCCAGCAGGGATAACAGGAATGAAAGCGGATCGTTGTTATAATTGAAACAGGCGTAAATAAGATTGACGCCCAAAATGCCTACGGCCTGTTGCTGCAGCACGTTATCGTTATCCAACAACTTTACATGCAATACCACATCATTATAATCGCTGTTGGGCTTTAGCTGAAAGCGCACACCCATCCAGCCATGACCGGTATTGGTTTTTTGATAATTGACCGCCGCTATCGTATCGGAAAAAGCGAAGAATGTAGTCGTGCCGCCTCGCTGCTCTTTCAGCCTTTCAATCAGCAAGCTGTATTCGCGGTCGAGCATTGCGATGAGGCGGTTTTCGCTTACATAACGGCGCTTTTTTTCTACGCCATAAATCGCATCGGAAAACAGCATGTCGTAAGCCGACATGGTTTTGGCAATGGTGCCGGACGAACCGCCGGCTTTAAAAAAATTAGCTGCTACATCCTGCCCTGCACCAATCTCGGCAAAGGAGCCATAAATTTCAGGGTCGAGGTTAATATCGAGTGCTTTTTGCTTGGTGCCAATGGTAGTAACGGTGCTCGCTTTCATGACCAGAATCCTTTATATTGAACGATACGAATAATGCTTATGGAAAGATACGAATAAAAGCGTCATTCTCTTTCCCTGCCTGCCGGCGAAGCGGGAATTTATTTAAACATAAGACGTATTGATTGCTGTTGCGTTTAAGAAGCGCGAACAGCGATTCATAGTGCCTGTTAAACAACAGAAAAGCTCGCTTGTGCCAATTCGAAATAGAGTGCATTACAGCACTTAAGTCAATTTTAATCGGCGCGAGCCGTATAAAAACTAAATTTGTTGTTGGACAGTATCACTCCCGGCTTATGAAAAATTCATTTACCACACCAAAAAAGCTGCTGATTCGCTTTTTGCTGATGACAGCCATTGTGATTGTACTTATCCTTTACTCGCAATATTCGGTGAACCGTTCCTTCAAAGACTTGAAAAAAGATGAGCAACTGGTGGATGCAACAAGAGAACAGCAACGAACGACGCTGTTAATCACCCAGCAAATAGCTGCCGACCAGTTGCAGGGAATTGAAATGACTTTGCCGTTAGACAGTCTCAATCAAAAACTAACATACATACAGGAGCATATTTTAACTCGTATAGACCAGAGCGATTCCGGCTATGTGAAAGTGCATGATAGTTTATCTAAAGCTTTCGCGAGCTTTTCTGTATCGTTAGGAATTTCCATTAACAATGACTCTATTAATAGCTATGTAAACCTTGTTGATGACCAGAAAAATTATTTGCTGGCATTGGAGAAACTCTCAACCATCGTGAATGAGAATTCAAATGCAAAGCTCAGCCATTACAAGCGTATACAAATAGTAGTGATGTGGGCAACGATAGTAATCCTTAGTTTGTCAGCTATGTTTATTTTTCTTCCTGTAATCAGGAAAATTGAAAATCAGAACAAACGGCTTAGACAAATTGCCTATAATCAATCGCACGTAGTGCGGCGACCCTTAGCGAATATTAAGCTTTTTCTAAACCTTATGCAGATGGCTCCCAGTGAAGAAAAGGGTGAATTACTGGGCTTTATTCAAACAGAAGCCGAAGAATTAGACAATATCATATGCAGTTCTGTTAAACAAACCGAGTTGATTATTTGAATACTAAATCTTTTTGATGACCCATCAAGCTGCAATGGATTTTTCATTTTATAAGTCATCACTTTAAATATACAAAAGGCTAAAGAAAGCGAAGCATCACCGAAAAAGAAAACTGACAATACATTTCTAAGGTTAAAGTATCATCGCTTTTGTATCCGTATCCCTTGTAAGGGCATGTTTTTTGGGTAAGGCTTGCCAGCCTTTTCCGGTAGCCCGACAAATGATTGTAGCGCTGCGGACAAGCAAAACTGAATGAATGACGCCTCCTTTTGATGTTGTGGTTGTAATACCTGTTGGTCCAAACAGCTCTGTTCCCTTTATAGAAGATACCGTTACCAGCTACCGGCATTATACTGCTTCTTCCTATAAAATTATTTTTGCCGACGATTCTCAGCAAGGTATTGGCGCTACACTTCAACGCATACTACCTGAAGCAGATGTAATAGTCACTCCCAAAGCCATGGGTGGCTGGGCAGGTTTGTATATTACACTCGCTACCGCCTTTCGCCATGCGGTGCAGAATTACCGGTTTGCAACTCTTCTTAAATTAGATACAGATGCACTGATTATTGATGAAGCGCCTGAGCGGGAAGCGATTGAGCTGTTCAGTAAATATTCAGATGCTGGCATTGCCGGACAATATCCGAATGATTACAATGGCAAGCCCTGGAACCTGAATTGGCCCAAACAGCGGATTCTTAATGGTACACAGACCTGGAAGTTTTTCCGCCGTCCTGTTGCCAACTGGCGTTTACTGAAATTGTATAGGAAGGCGCTTTCAAACGGTTATAAGACTGGTGAAAGTGTATTTGGCGGCGCCTATTTTATGAGCCCGAATTATCTGAATAGTCTTTACCAGAATAACCTCTTGCCCGACCGTACTTTCCGGTCTTTAAATCTTGGGGAAGATCACCTGTTTTCGCTGCTGGCAAAAGCAAATGGCTATACATTAAATGACTTAAGCAGTAACAATCTTCCTTTTGGCTGTGCCTGGAAAGGATTGCCGGTTTCGCCGGAGCAACTGGTGGCAGATAAGAAAAAAATTATTCATTCCGTAAAACATTGGGAGAGCAGCCAGGAAAGCGAGATCCGTCAATTTTTTAAAGACAGGAGAGAGACTGTTCAAACAACAACTTTCCTCTCAACAAAACGTTGAAGTTTGTCATTTTGCAAGAGCGTTTACCAGCGACTCTTTTAATTGTTATAATGAAAAACAATCTCAACAATAAAGTTGGTAACACACTAAGTAAGGGAATGAAATAACCTGTTTATCCCCTCTAAAACAAATCATTTTCCTATGAAACGCACTGTTGACCTTGTTGTTATTATCCCTGTCGGCCCGGCAGCTTCGGCGGAATTCCTGGCGGATAATATTCAAAGCATCGAACATTATGCAGACCGACCTTTTCAAATTATACTGGCAGATGATTCTCATAAAGGCACGGCAGCCATTGCGCAGCAACAGTTTCCCTATTTGACCATTGATATTGTTCCAACTCCCGAACCCATGGGCAGATTGCTGGGTTTATATATTACGCTGTGTCTCGCTTTCAAATATGCGATTACAAATTACCACTTCGGGGCTTTGCTAAAGCTGGATACCGATGCGTTAATTATCGGGAACGATCCCGCAGGAGAAGCTATTGACTTGTTTGCCAAACATCCGGAGATAGGAATGGCAGGGCAATATCCGCTTGAATACAATGGCACGCCATGGGATATTAGCTGGCCAAAACAAGAAATTATAAAAATATGCACCACCATCAGTTTTATCCGTAAGCCTATCCCGCATTGGGCGTTGCTAACCGCTTACCGTAAAGCTTTGAAGCACGGTTATAAAACAGGTGAAAGCGTTTTTGGCGGATCTTATTTTATGAGTGAAGCGGCATTAAACAAATTAGATAAAGCCCGTCGTCTGCCCGATTATCGATTGAAGACAGTGAACCTGGAAGAAGACCATATGTTCTCTATTCTTGTTATGTCGGCTGGCTTTGGGTTGGGCGATTTGTCTTCCGGTTCTTTGCCAATGGCCTGTACATGGCGGGGCTTACCGGCTTCGCCGCAGGAGCTTTTTGAAAAGAGAAAAAAGGTGATTCATTCCACCCGTTACTGGAAGGAAACGAAAGAAGAGGAGATAAGAGCGTATTTTAAAGAGAAGAGAAATTCAGCGGTAAATCCTTAGACGATATTACCGAACCACTTTATAAACATTGGATGACTTGTTCTTGACAAATTAATCCAACCATTCATTATCTTATCAAAAAGGAGCACAGCCTTACTTCTTGTAAAGTAAGGCTGTGCGCTTATATTTTATTTCAAATAGACAAAATCGCAAAAGCAATTTATATCGCATCAGCACCGGCTTCCGCCACTTTCTGATCCTGCTTTACCTGCCCGCCGCTTACGCCTACTGCGCCAATAATTGTGTTGCCATCTTTCAACAACACGCCACCTGGAAAAGAGATCAATCCGTTGTTAGAGATCTCAATGCCATACAGGTCGCCCCCCGGCTGAGACAACTTACCCAGTTCACCACTGTCCATATCGAAATAATTAGCTGTTCTGGCTTTCTTCATCGCAATGTCAACCGAACCAAGCCATGCGTTGTCCATGCGCACAAAAGCCACAAGGTTTCCACCGCGGTCAACCACCGCAATATTCATCGGTACTTTTATGTCTGTTGCTTTTTCTTTGGCAGCCGAAATCACTTTCTCTGCCTGTTGTAAGGTAATGTTCATATATGGTTTTTTGTAGAAATGGTGTGCGCCAAAATGATGCCGTTGTAAGGTTTCACTCTTTACCAACACGCGTTGTATGAAGGTTGGAATCTACGGTTGAGTATTCAGTACCGTTAGTGTATAGACTTTTTAAGCCGTTGATGCATTCAATTTATTTTTATTTTAGCCGTATGAAATCTGTTGCTCTTTTCATTGCCTGCTTATATGCCTCGTACGCAATAGCGCAAACTACACTACAGGAACAATTAGGCTACCCAAAAAACAGTAAGCTCCTCATCCTGCATGCCGATGATCTCGGCGTATCGCATTCTGAAAACGAAGCCAGTATCTACGCGTTAGAGCATGGGTCTGTCAGTTCGGCCAGCATCATGGTGCCTTGTCCCTGGTTTCCTGAAATCGCAGCTTATGCAGTCGCGCACCCAAAGGCCGATCTGGGCCTGCATCTCACGCTTACCAGCGAATGGAAATATTTGAAATGGCCACCCGTAGCTGCTAAAGCAGAAGTGCAGCATGTAATAAACAAATCCGGATTTCTGTATCCTGGTGTTGATTCTGTTTTAGCAATTGGTAATGCACAAGAAGTAGAAACGGAACTCCGTGCGCAGATAGAACGTGCAAAAGCGTTTGGCATTGATTTCACGCATTTTGATTCGCACATGGGGACGATATACGCCAAAGCTGATTATTTGCAGGCAGCCATGAAACTTGCGCATGAATACAAAGTGCCGCTCATGCTAAACAGCTCTATTTTAACGGGCAACCATATTTTGGCTACGCCTGAAGACATAGTGATTGATAGTGTCTATGTTGAAAGTCCGCAAGATTATTCGAGGGGCACGGCAACTTATTATACAAGTATTCTTAACAATTTACAACCCGGTGTTCATCTCATCATTCTGCATGCCGCTTATGATGATCGTGAAATGCAGGGTGTAGCTTCTGATCATCCGGATTATGGTGCGGCCTGGCGACAGGCAGATTTTGATTTCTTCACCAGTAAAACCTGTAAGGATTTATTGGTAAAGAATAACATTCATGTTGTTACGTGGCGGGAAATAAGAGATAAGGTGGTGAGGAAGTAACAAGCAAGTCGGATTTATTCGCAACCTGTTTCTTTACTACATAATAAAACACAAAAGTCTTTGCGTTATTACAAAGACTTTAGTCGGGATGACTGGATTCGAACCAGCGGCCTCTTCGTCCCGAACGAAGCGCGCTACCGGGCTGCGCTACATCCCGTGCTTCATAGCTACTATGAGCAATTATTTACTATCTTTTCTATCCTTCGGCACGGCTACCGCACTTCTTTCATTAGGCGGCAATTTGCAGGGAGCAGCTCCTTTTTTCTGACCACCACCTTCTGCGGCACGCTTGCAAATGGGAGGTAGCGTGTTATAACTGTCAGGCGTTGCTTTTGTGCTGTCTGCATCGAAACCAGCATTGTTAATCGCAGTCAAAATGGTTTGCAGATTAATACGGTCCGGCGCATACTGAATACGAATATTGCCACTGGTCATGTTCACTGTCCATTTCAGAATACCCGATTCACTCTGCGGACCATTTTCGCGGGTCAGGTATTTATCCAACCTGTCTTTGCATTCCCAGCATTTCACCTGCGGAACGGAGATAGTTGCCCATTGCGCTTTCTGCGCCATCACTTGTGCCTGTGCACCTCTTGCGCTCACAAAAAGCAAAGCGGCAAATAAAAATGTTTTCATCATAAATGTATAAACGAATGAATTAAAAAAACTGTTCTTCCTCATTCAAGAATAATGCAAATTTATCCTTTCCTTATCAGGATGATAATCCTTTCCATTCTGCCGGGTTTTCGCGCCACTGAAGTAGAACAGATTCTACCTCTGGGAGGATCGTTTTTTTCTCCAGCGCCAGTTGTATGAGGGCGGGATAGTTGGTTAAAGATACCAGCTTTACACCGGCTTCTGCAAACGATGTATCTGCCACAGCAAAGCCATAGGTAAAAATGGACACCATTCCCACCACTTCCAAACCCGCCTTCTTTAAAACCTCCACCACCTGCAAGCTGCTTTTGCCAGTTGAGATCAGGTCTTCTATCACCACCACTTTTTGATTCGCTTCAAAATAGCCTTCTACCTGGTTGCCAAGTCCGTGCTCTTTTGGTTTTGGACGAACATAGATGTATGGCAGTTTCAACTGGTCGGCAGCCATTGCGCCCCAGGCTATGCCCGCGGTTGCTACCCCAGCCAGCAACTGAGCATCGGCGAATGTTTCGAAAATAACATTGCACATCTCGCTTTTAATAAAGTCGCGGATGTAAGGGAAAGAAAGCACTTTGCGGTTATCGCAATAAATAGGGCTTTTCCAGCCGCTGGCCCATGTAAAGGGCTGCTCCGGGCTAAGCTTTACAGCGCCTACCTGCAGCAGTTTTTCTGCAATGGCTTTTTCATTCGAGGCGGTTTTTAATTCGTCTTGTTTCACACCGCGAATATAAGAGTGCAAAGGGGCATAGCTGGCATACTATTTTATCTTTGCCCTCTATGGCAAACAAAACAATTATAGCAGGCGGCGGGTTGATACAAAATGATTCCGGTGAAATTCTTCTCATTTTTCGTCGAAGCGTTTGGGACATGCCCAAAGGCAAACTCGATAAAGGCGAAACCATTGAACAATGCGCCGTGCGCGAAGTAGAGGAGGAGACAGGTTTGCAGAACGTGAAGTTGGGCGAATTCATTTTTACTACCTATCACGATTATTGGGACAAATGGAGTGGCAAAGAAGTGTTGAAAGAAACGCATTGGTATGCGATGCGCATTGTGGGAACGCAAACCGGGGTGCCGCAAACCGAGGAAGACATTGAAGAAATACGTTGGGTGAAACCCGAAGACCTGGTAAATTATAAGAACAACATGCACCGGAATATTGTACAGGTGATTGATAAATATTTGTCTGAAAAGGGACAGGTGAAATAGCGTACTTGCTTTTACTTCAATTTTTAAAACAACGGGAAGATATGGGGCAGAGCTATTAATGTAAGCTTACCTATCACAAGAAAAAGCATCATTACAACTTCGCTTTGCCAAAGGATTTCAATCCACACAGGTGCTGAAGCCACGCTGTCATACCGGATTGTGATCCCTACAAGCACAGAAAATTTTAGAAAGCATTGGGCTTGCAGACATAGATTTCCCTTTTACTTAAACAGGGATAAACCCCTAAGCGGAATCATTTTTGCAAGTATAGCCATGCTTCCAATGATAACCTAAGGAGACACGCATGAGTAAAACAATTATCGTATCTAACCGCTTGCCTGTTAAAGCGGTAGAAAAAAATAATACTTATCAGTTTACTACCACCGAAGGCGGGCTTGCCACGGGGTTGAGCTCTATATTTAGCGACAACCCGGATAGCCTCTGGATTGGCTGGCCGGGACTGGATGTACCAAAAGACAAAGAAGCCGGCATTACGGCTGAGTTGAAAGAAAAAAAGCTTTGCCCAGTCTTTTTGTCTGCCGATGAAATTAAAAATTACTATGAAGGTTTTTCGAATGAAATACTGTGGCCGGTGTTTCATTATGTATCCAACTATGCCAATTACGAAAAAGGCTATTGGGAATGTTACCAGAAGGTAAACCAAAAATTTTGTGATGCCCTGTTGTCAGTAGCCGAAAAGGATGATGTCATCTGGATTCATGATTACCAGCTTCTGTTATTGCCTGCCCTCATTCGTGAGCAGGTGCCGGATTGCACCATCGGTTTTTTTCTTCATATCCCTTTTCCTTCCTACGAGTTATTTCGCCTCATACCTTGGCGCAGCGAATTGCTGAAAGGTATGCTGGGGGCAGATTTGATAGGATTTCATACCTATGACGATGTGCATCATTTCCTGTTTTCCGCTTCCCGCATTTTGCAGGTACCTTACTCTGCCAACATTCTCACGTGCAATAACCGGCAGATTGTTTCGGATGCATTCCCGATGGGAGTAGACAGCGCAAAGTTTGAGCAGCTGATAGAGAACGATACTGTAAAAACCAACCTTCAGCAACTGCAAAACGACTTTGGCAACCAGCGGCTTATTTTGTCAATCGACAGGTTGGATTATAGCAAAGGCATTCTGCAGCGGTTGCAGGCGTTTGATAGTTTTCTTCAAAACTATCCTGACTACCAGCAGCAGGTTTCACTATACATGATAGTAGTTCCCTCGCGGGATAAAGTGCAGCAATACAAAGACCTGCGCGATGAAATAGATAAAGCGGTGGGCAACATCAATTCGCGCTACCGAACCAACAACTGGTCGCCGATTAATTATTTCTACCGTTCTTTTTCCATTGAGGAACTATCGGCTTTATTCCAGTTTGCCGAGATATGTCTCGTAACGCCTATGCGCGATGGTATGAACCTCGTGTGCAAAGAATACATTGCCAGCCGCAGCAACAACGATGGTGTGTTAATCCTCAGCGAAATGGCCGGCGCAGCCAAAGAACTCATAGATGCCATTTCGGTGAACCCGAACAACATTGAGCAAATGAGCGAAAGCATCAATACAGCGCTTACCATGCCGCCGGTAGAACGGGGAAGGAGGATGAGAATAATGCGCGAGCTGGTGCAGCGATACAACGTGGGCAACTGGGTTGAGTCTTTTATGGATAATTTGAAAAAAACCAAGAGCCGGCAGCTATCACTGCAAACAAAATACCTCACGCCGCGTTTTGAAGAATACATCAAAGGAAAATACAGCAGTGCCGCCAAACGACTGTTGCTGCTGGATTATGACGGCACTTTAACGGCTTTTGCCGATGTGCCTTCGCACGCCAACCCCGACAAGGAATTACTTGATTTGCTCGGCCATCTCTCGGAAGACGATAATAATGATGTGGTGATTATCAGTGGCAGAGCGCACACCAAGCTGGATGAATGGTTTGGCAAGCTGCCCCTGCACTTAATTGGCGAGCATGGCGTCTGGTACAAAGAAAAATACGGCGAATGGAACCAGCTAAAAGGTCTTTCTGCAGGGTGGAAAGAAGATATTCAGCCTACGCTCGATGCTTACATAGAGCGCACGCCGGGCTCATTTGTAGAAGAAAAAACGTTCTCGCTGGTATGGCATTTTCGCAAGGTGGAAAATGAATTGGGTGAAGCCCGCGCTTCCGAACTGATTAATACACTACGCTATACAGTTGCTGATCTCGGTTTGCAAATGCTTCGCGGCAATAAAGTAGTGGAGATAAAAAGCATAGAAGCCAATAAGGGCAAATCTGCTACGCACTATATTAATCAGGAACAATATGATTTTGCGATGGCGATCGGCGACGATACAACCGATGAGGATATGTTTGTGGCTTTAAAAGACAAAGCCTTTACCATAAAAGTGGGGAACAACATGTCTGCCGCTAAGTTTTACCTGAACGATGTAGGCGATGTAAGGCGTTTTCTCAGGAACATTTCTGCAACGCCATTATCGGTAAAGAAAATAATCACCCGCATCCGGCAGAGATTGCCTTTTAAAAGAGCAGGTAAAACATCAGAATAAGCTTCTTTTCTCATCCCAGTTCTCTATTTCTCTTGCCACTTCGGCTAAGAAAGACGAGCCTGCGCTGCCATCCACAATGCGGTGATCGTAGCTTAGCGAGAGGTACATCATGTGGCGGATGCCCAGCGTATCGCCCTGTTCTGTTTCAATTACAACCGGCCGCTTTTTGATGATACCAACCGATAAAATAGCTACCTGAGGCTGGTTGATAATAGGTGTACCCATCAGGCTGCCGAAAGTGCCTACATTGGTAAACGTGAAAGTGCCATCCTTTGTGTCGTCCGGCTTTAGCTTGCCGCTGCGTGCGTTGGCTGCCAGCGCATTTACCGACTTTGTAAGACCAATCAGGTTCATGTAATCGGCATTACGGATAACCGGAACAATCAGGTTGCCGGAGGGCAAAGCTGTTGCCATGCCGATATTAATATCACGCTTCAGAATGATGTTGTCGCCATCTACCGAACTATTGATAATAGGATATTTTTTTATAGCTTTTACAATGCATTCAATAAACAGCGGCGTGAAAGTCATCTTGGTGCCTTCGCGTTTTTCAAACTCAGCTTTCGTGCGGTTGCGCCACAGCACCATATTGGTTACATCGGCTTCTGCAAAAGAAGTAACATGAGGGCTTGTCTGCTTGCTGTCCACCATGTGCTTCGCAATCAGTTTTCTCATGCGGTCCATTTCTACAATCTCTACATTACCGCTATACGTTTTTGCAGATTGCTGCTGTGGCTTTGTTTCTTCAGCAGCCGGCTGCGTTTGAGCAGGAGCAGTAGCTGTTTTTGTAGCTTCAGCTGTCTCTTGCTGTTGTTGAGTTGGAAGTATACGACCTGCCGCCTCACCTTTCTTTTTATTCTCTAAATAAGCGAGGATATCATTTTTTGTTACCCGGTTGTCGGAACCGGTACCCGGAATTTTCTCCAGTTCCAGCATCGAAATGCCTTCACTGTTGGCAATCGTAAGCACAAGGGGAGAATAAAAACGATTGATATTGCCGGTGGCTGCCGGCAGCACCGGTTTCGGTTGTGGCACATAAGGAATTTGTATCTCTTCTTCCGGCTCTATCTCTTTTGTTTCTTCCTGAACCCGTGTTGCTACAACGCCATTTGTTTTACTGTCTGTATTGATGCGTACAATAGGAGCACCAATCGGCACTACATCGTTCTCTTTATATAACAATTCGGTTATGATGCCGCTGGCGGTTGATGGCACTTCGCTATCTACTTTATCGGTAGCGATGTCTAAAATCGTTTCGTCGTTGGCAATGGCATCGCCGGGCTTTTTGTGCCACTTTAGAATGGTGGCTTCCATAATACTTTCACCTAACTTCGGCATTATTACATCAACGATTGCCATAGTTCTATTTTATAGAATGATACAGACTTTTTTTGAATGATACGGCCGCATGGATAGCGGGTAAAGCAGTCAGAGCAAGCCTTTTAAAGGCTCAAAAATAAAGGTTTGAAGAATAATACGCGTTAGTCATTAGCCGGTGCATTCTCTAAAATAAACAAGCGAAGCAGGTTTAATGCATTCATAGCGGTCAGTTCTATATTTCGGCGTCGGTCGAAACGGAAATAGAATTCTTTTGATACCGTTTTCTCCTTGTTGCCAACCGCAATCCATGTCGTGCCTACCGGTTTGCTTTCACCGCCGTTTCCGGGTCCCATCAAGCCGGTTACGGCAATGGCATAATCGCTGCCTATCGCCTTTAGCGTTCCCGCAACCATGGCTTCCACTACGTCTTTATCTACGGTTCCCCGCTCTGCCAGCAAAGCTTTATCTACACCGAGCAGTTCTTCTTTTATTCTTTTATCATAGCAAACAATACTGCCGGTGAAGTAGGAAGAAGAATTGGCATTCGCCGTAAACAAGTGAGAAACATAGCCACCCGTACAGCTTTCGGCTGCGCCTACCGTTTGTTTATTATTATCCAGCAACTTTCCAATTACTGTTTCCATGCTTACATCTTCCTTCGCAACCAAGATGTCTTGCACCAGAGGAAGTAGTTGTTGTTCAATATTATTCAAGTCATTGTCCAGCTCTTTTTTATCATCGCCATGCGCCGTAAAGCGCAGCCGTACAGTGCCTAAATTAGGAAGGTAAGCCAGCTTAATATGCGATGGTAATGATGTCTCTACCTGTGCGATCCTTTCTGCCAAAAAAGATTCGCCTAAACCATACGTAACATAAGTGCGATGTGCAATAAACGGCATGGTAAAATGCTGCTGCAAATGCGGCAGCACATAGTTCGTCATCATCTCTTTCATTTCGAAAGGAACGCCGGGCATACTCACGAAAATTTTACCCTCGCGTTCAAACCACATTCCCGGTGCAGTGCCTTTTGTATTTAATATCGAGGTGCACACATCCGGCACCTCGGCCTGCTTTAAATTTACCTCGAGCATAGGGCGTTTCAGAATGCGCTCAAATATGGTTTTTATATTATTGAGCGAAGCTTCATCTACCACCATTGTTCCGCCGAAATACTCATTCAGCAAGGGTTTAGTAATATCGTCTGCCGTCGGCCCCAAGCCGCCGGTGATCAGAATAATGTTGGATTGTTGTGATTCCTCATCAAGTGCTGTTATAATTTCATCCCGCACATCGCCCACCGCCACGCGGCGCTTCACCCAAACTCCAATTTTGTTCAACTCCTGCGCCATCCATGCGCTGTTGGTGTCAATAACCTGTCCTATCAAAAGTTCATCGCCAATGGTGATAATGGAAGCCGTAACCCCTTTCATATTTTCAAAAGTTAGAAGGCAAAATTACCCGGTTTCAGTTTAACCAATTGATTCTAGAATCATCTTTCATCGAGTTCATTATAAAAACAGAATTCCAGAGGGATTAGTTTAGTAAAAAGGTGACAAGAGTTAGTAAATAACTGAACTGAGTCAGTAAAAAACTAAACTCGGTTAGCAAAAAGCTGAACCGAATTGGTTATTTGCTAAGAAACTAAGGGTACTCAATTCTGAAAAGTATTAATTATTGATAAACTTCAAGAGATGTTTATCTAAATAGAACGCCTTCCTTATTTTCGGGTTATGCGCCATCTTTTCATTTTTTGTTTCATAGTTTTCATCTTACATCCATCAGCAAAAGCACAATCGTTAGAAAAAAGATTATCTGCAGCTATAAAACATTTGACAGAAGATTCGCAATTGCAGTATGGCATGGTGAGCCTAACGGTAGCAGATACAACCGGGAAAATAATTTTCCATTACAACGACCAATATGGCGTTGCACCCGCCAGCAACATGAAAGTGTTTACTTCCATTGCGGCACTTGACCTGCTGGGCAAAGACTATCAATACAAAACAGAAATAGGCTTTACCGGCTCGGTAAAAGACAGCATTTTAAACGGAAATTTATTAATCGTCGGGAATGGCGATCCTTCCACCGGCAGCTGGCGGTTTGCTCAAACTAGTCCGGATACTTTACTGAAAAGATTCGCCGCTCTACTTCGCAGCAAAGGCATCAATGCAGTAAACGGACAAATTATTATTGATGGTTCAAGATTCAGTTCTAACACGCTTCCCGGCGGCTGGAGCTGGGAAGACATGGGCAACTATTACGGAGCAGGAACCTGGGGTTTTAACTGGCATGAAAACCAGTATGACATGCAATTAAAACCCGCCAAAAACAAAGGTGATAAACCAGAAATCGTAAAAACAGATCCGGAACTAACGAATGTAACATTTATCAATCAGCTTTCTACTGCTGCGGCAGGCACAGGCGACAACAGTATCATTTTTCTGCCGCCTAACAGCGATGTTGCCATTATAGAAGGAACTATTCCGCAAGGTGATTTATTTTCAGTTTCCGGTTCTTTGCCCGAGCCATATACTTCTTTTATTGCTGCATTGAAAAAAGGATTTGCCGATAATAACATCCAACATAACGGCGGTTTTCAAACGTCTGCTGATTTTGAATTGCTGAACAAAACAGTGCCTAAGTATGATACTCTGGTAGGAAACATATTGTCTCCGACATTAGATAGCCTGATTTATTTTTTTATGAAACGAAGTATTAACCTGTATGGAGAGGACTTAATAAAAACACTGGCGCTTCAAAAAAAAGGCATAGGCAATACAGATGATGGCGTTGACATTGTAAAGCAATTCTGGATAGACAGAGGTATTGAAAAAAATGCCCTGCATATAGTAGATGGCAGTGGCTTATCTGCTAGCGCAAGGGTAACAACAGCTGCTCTTGTAAAAGCATTGGTCTATGCAGGAAAGCAACCCTGGTTTCCTTCTTTCTACAATGCATTACCTATTGTGAATGATATGCACATGAAGACCGGAACGATAGGCGGTGTAAGAGCTTTCTCCGGCTACCAGACGGCTGCCAACGGCAAGGCATATGCGTTTTCAATTATCGTAAACAACTATAACGGCTCTGCCAAAGAGGTAAGCAATAAAATGTTTGACGTACTGAACGAGCTAAAAAAATAAGTGCTAACTCAGATACTTATTTTATCTAAATAGATGCCTGTATTACTCTTCTTTTGCTGGACGATTTGCCCCAGTCTTTCATCAACTCCTGCAGGGTTTTGGTGAAGCTATCACTGGTTTGCTTTTTTCCTTTAGCAGGCGGTGGAAGGTTGGAATCGGTTATCGGTTGCAGTTCCAGTTTGGTGGCAAACCAGGTGGTATTAATTCTGGGTATGGCTACACCTAAAATCATTCCGGGCAGTCCGTTGAAAGACTCAGGACCTCCGGTTGTCAAAATCTGGTCGGTATAGAAAGCAATGACATAAACACTATCCAATATTTTACCTATCGCTTTACGGCATTCGAAACCTGCAATCTCCCGGCTTTCGTTGGTGATGTGCCAGTCAATATGGCGGGTAGAATCCTGTATCAAAAATAGGCTTCCAAAGACATCTTTCTGCGAGGTGAGTGTGTGCTGCTGCAGGTCTGTAAGTACCGTAATTTCCTTCACCGGACTTTGTCCCCACAAGTCAGATTTTTGATTGGGTGTTTCCCGACCCGGCTTATACAAGGTCTTGTTTTCGTCAAACAAAAGATCGTAGTAATAGGAAGCAAATTGTGGCGTATTCTTTTTCATCTCGTCCACCCACGAACTGTTTTGTTCATCCCAATCTTCAATTTGCATGTCTATCATCTTGTGCAAATTCTCTTTCTTTTCAAACTCTATTTTTCCTTTGGCAATAAAAGTTGTTTGCGCAAAAAGAGGATGAACCAGGCAAACAACAAGTGTTATTATCAATAGCTTTTTCATATCAAAATGTTTCAAGTGATTCTTTTCAATCATACATTTTTCATCCGGCAATACAGATCACTCTAATTTGAAGGTGCCGGTGTGCCGCCGGGATTCTTTGAAAAATTCCAGGTGAAGGCAAGCATAAAATAACGGCGTAACGTTTGGTAGCTGCGTTCGGTAAGTATGTTGCTGTTTACATCGCGGCTATAGCCTTTATTCTGGTTCAATATATCGTTCGCTGTTATCTTAATAATGGCTTTGTCATTCTTCAGCAAACGCCTTCCGATGTAAGCATTCCAAAGAAATACATCGTTATCACTGGTGAACACATCTGTTTTCTGCCGCAGGTCATAATTAATGTCAGTATTGACTTCCCATTTTTTCAGTATAACCAAATTGCCGTTGAGCTGGTGATGCTGTGTCCAGTAATTAAGCGCTGAACCGGTTTGAATAGCAGATTTCGAGAAATTATATGCGAAGTTGTAGTTATACCAAACGTTGTATTTCTTCTCTTTGTCTTTACCAAATCCAAAGTTTAGAGAAGGAACATTGTTGTTGGTAACGTTTTTATCGCCGTTTACAATATTGCTGTAACGGCTGCCATTGAAATCAAAACCTCCGTTTACATACATGTCCAGCTTCTTTACCTTACCATTCATATTGATGCTGGCGTTGTAATTAAAATTGCCGTTCGAATTCACATATTGCAAAGTCGTAATGCCATTTGTTTTGTCCGTTGTCTGGTTAGTAACAATGGCATGACTGGTTGTTGAAAACGAACTCCAGAACCAGAAGCCTCTTTGTTTAAACACATTGTATCTATTAAAACTTAGGTTGAAGCGATGTTGAAACGATTGCTTTAGCGACGGATTGCCAAGGTATTGAAACTGTGTATTGGTATTGTCTTTCACCGGCTGTATCTGCGTAATGGAAGGCTGGCGTGTGCTACCATTATAGTTGAAGTTCAACCGTGTGTTGCTGTTGAATTTATAATTGAAATTTGCTTTCGGAAAGAAGTTGGTGTAGTTGCGCGAATAAGTGGTATCCAGCAATAAATCTTTCTGGTAAAAGTTGGTAAAGCCGGCATCAGATCCAGCTGAAGCCGTAAGCTTTTTACCATTGTAGCGGAAGGCGGCTCCTGCCGTATTGGTTAATACATTGAAGCGGTAATCATTACTGTATTCATTATTCAGTGTTTCATATTTGCCTTCAGCAGAACTATCGTAAGACAAACGTTTAGAATCGCTGGTGTTGTTCCGGATGGCATAATTTACTTCAAGAAAAACCTTCTTTGATAACGGCTCTGTATAAACAGCTCTGGCTGACAATGTGTTTACATTGCTTTCGTTGAGCTTTTGTTGGTTGGTGAGGCTGTCTCTTACAAATTGACCACTGGTGGTATCGAAATAGTTGGTCAGTGATTTCAGAAATCCGTTAGAAGTGTTATCGTTGTAAATCTCATTTAAGTTAAGGGAAAACGAACGACCGATCTTCTTAAACTTCTTCCTGATAATGGCATTTATATTCAGGTTTTGATCGTTGCCATTTGAAGAAGTAACGCGGTTGTTCTGATTCACTGCAACTCCGGCTGCGTTTGTATAAGAACTCAGGTAATTGCTGCGCGATAATGAATTGCCACTATAGCCTGATGCTGTAATTTTCGCTGAGGTAGAACTGTCTATCTGCCAATCGTAAGTAGCGTTAGCCGAATGTCGCTCTCTCGAACTGAAAGTAAACGATTGCTCCCGGTTAATAAAATAATCATCGCCCGGCAAGAGCGACTGAGAAATAGTAGAACCGGCACCTTCTGAGTTCAGTTTGTTATAGCGGTAGCTTCCGTTTAAACTCACTTTGTCTTCATTCCATTTGTTGCTGTAGTTAAGCCCGGTGCTCCAGCTCTTAGGCAAACCTTCGCCGTAATAAGAACCATTAGAAAATTCATCGTCATTATTCATTGAAAAATAAAAACCACCAAAGTCGTCATCATACTGCATACCGCCGCTGCCGCCATATTTATCCCGCTCGCCCCAATCTAAACCCGTTTTACCTGTGTTGCTGATAATGCCATAGGCCGATAATTTATTCTTCCCTTTGAAGTTATTAATCATGGCACTGTTGTTCCAGCGGTCTTTAAAATTAGAAGACAGATCCAGTTTTCCAAAGTAACCGTTCTTCTTGCTGTCTTTTAGTTTCAGATTGATGGATTTAGTTTTCTCCCCATCGTCAATGCCGGTAAAAGTTGCCTGGTCGCTCTTCTTATCAAACACCTGCACTTTATCTATAGCATCCGCTTGTATGTTTCTTGTGGCAAGGGTTGGGTCATCGCCAAAAAACTCTTCACCATCCACATACACTTTCTGAACGGTTTCTCCCTGGGCGGTTATTTTTCCATCTTTATCTACCTGTATGCCCGGCAGTTTCTTTAGCATCTCTTCCACCGAGGCACCTTCTCTTACTTTAAAACTGTCAGCAGCGTATTCCAGCGTATCGCCCTTCATCCGCATAGCAGCAATCTTTTGTTGAACCACTACTTCCTGCAGGATGTTTGCTTTCAACGTCAACTCTATTTGCCCGAGGTTGATATCGCCGGCATCTTTCACGATAACATCGTCTACATAATCGGCATAAGCATTTTCAGTAACAAGCAGCTTGTATCTTCCGGTATCTACTTTCGGAAAGCTGAAAGCCCCAGTGGCATTGCTTCGTGTGAACTTATACAGGATAGAATCCCTTGCATGAAGCAGCAGCACAGAGGCGTTCTGCAGTTTCTGTTTGTTGATGGTATCGTTGATAACACCACGAACTGACGACTGAGCAAATATTATATGCGAGGCTGTAACAAGAAAGCAAAACAGCAGTAAAGCTTTTTTCATCAGAGAGGTGTTAAGTGTGGCTTGTTGCAAAGACAATCCAATTGTAGCCAATTGTTGCAAAACCTTTTCTGAAAAAAAGGTTAATGAGTATGAACGGCTTTATATTTGAATCGAATAACAGGCTTTTAACGGATTACGTTGATGCAAACGATATGCGTTTTCCATAAAGCAGTTTAAAATTTTTTTAGTCTGCTTTCTCATTTCCTCACCTTCATTTCACCGCACATGAAAAAATATGAAGACGTCCATTTTGTTGATAGCACCAAACCGGTCTGGAACTATTCTTTGTTTACGGAAGAAGACGTAACCAATTTTCAAAACGGAACTCACTATAGTTTATATAAGTTGTTTGGCAATAAACCCGTGAAAGTAAACGGCACGCCTGGAACTTACTTTGCTGTATGGGCGCCCAATGCAACCAGCGTATTTGTGAAAGGCAATTTCAACGACTGGCAAACCGATACGCATCCGCTGTTTGTTCGCCTCGACCACAGCGGTATCTGGGAAGGCTTTATACCGGATGTTTTGAAGGGCGAAGTTTATAAATACCATATTCATGGCTTTGAAGGAATGGTGATGGACAAAGGTGATCCGTTTGCCAACTTCTGGGAACAAAGGCCACTTACCGCTTCCATAACGTGGAACCTCGATTATGAATGGCAGGATGAAGAATGGATGGAAGGGAGAGGAGAGAAGAATGCGCTGAACGCGCCTTATTCGGTTTATGAAGTGCATCTTGCCAGCTGGATGCGTCCTGATAAAAACGATGAAGAAGTTTATAATACTTATGGACAGATTGCCGAACGCCTCGTGCCGTATGTAAAGGAACTGGGCTTCACGCATGTCGAATTTATGCCTGTCATGGAGCATCCGTTCGATGGAAGCTGGGGCTACCAGGGTACTGGCTTTTTTGCGCCGACCAGCCGCTTTGGCAACCCGCAGGATTTTATGTGGCTTGTCGATCAACTGCATGCAGCCGGTATTGGTGTGCTGCTAGATTGGGTGCCTTCACATTTTCCTTATGATTCGCATGGCTTGTTCATGTTTGATGGAACGCATACATATGAATATGCCGACATGCGCAAGGGTTTTCATCCCGACTGGAACTCTTACATTTTTAATTACAAAAGGGGCGAAGTCAAAAGCTTCCTCATTAGCAGCGGACGCTTCTGGTGCGATGTCTTTCATGCCGATGGGCTGCGGGTAGATGCCGTATCATCTATGTTGCGCCTCGATTACAGTCGCAACGAAGGACAATGGGAACCCAACGAATTTGGCGGCAACGGCAACCTTGAAGCTATACAATTTATTACACATCTCAACGAAACTTTGTTCCGTGATTTTAAAGACATACAAACCATTGCGGAAGAAGCCACCGATTGGCCGGGCATCAGTCGGCCTACGTTTGCCGGTGGGTTGGGTTTTGGCATGAAGTGGATGATGGGTTGGATGCATGATACGCTCGACTTCTTCAAGTTCGATCCGCTCTATCGTGGCGCTATGCAAAACAAGTTCACCTTCAGCATGGCTTATTTTTATGATGAAAACTTTATGCTGCCGCTTAGCCACGATGAAGTGGTGCATGGCAAAAGCCCGATGATTTATAAAATGCCAGGCGATGAATGGCAAAAGTTTGCCAACCTGCGTTTGCTTTATACGTATATGTTCACGCATCCGGGCAGTAAGCTATTATTTATGGGCAATGAGTTTGCACAGAGCAGCGAATGGAATTACAAGAGCGAGCTTCAGTGGGAACTGCTTCAACACCAAAGTCACGGCGGTATGAAGTATTGCGTACAAAAGCTAAACGAACTTTACCGAAGCGAGCCGGCTTTATATGAATTACAATTTAAACCCGAAGGTTTTGAATGGGTAGATTTGAACCACAGAAGCGAAGCCGTAGTGGTATATAAACGCAAAGGTTTGCTGCCTGAAGATGATGTACTCATCATCTTAAACTTTACACCCGTAGTACGCCGCGACTGGCAGATAACAGCTTACGCCAAATCGGAATGGAAAGAAATCTTCAATAGCGATAGGAAAGAATTCTGGGGCACCGGAGATGTATTTAATCCGGATATTCAAACCACGCTGGAAGATGAGGAAACCGGCAGGTATTTATTGCGGGTGCATTTGCCGGCATTGGGTGGTGTTGTAATTAAATAGAACTTATTAATGACTTATCTCGTTCTTGTCCGCCACGGGCAATCGCAATGGAACCTCGAAAACCGCTTTACCGGAAATGTAGATGTTGACCTTACCCAACAGGGCAGAGCAGAAGCGAAGCTAACCGGCGACAAACTCAGAAATAAAAACATCATCTTCGACTCTGCTTTTACATCGGTGCTAAAGCGCGCCGAAGAAACACTGCAAATTATCTTAACAGAAATAGCCCAGCCCGACATCAAAATCTACCGGGATGCCGCCTTAAACGAACGCAGCTATGGCGATTTGCAGGGCATGAATAAAGCCGACTTAGCCGAAAAATATGGCGCCGACCAGATCCATATCTGGCGCAGAAGTTTTGATGTGCGACCACTTGGTGGTGAAAGTCTGAAAGATACGCAGGACCGTGTGCTGCCTTATTATTCCGATCATGTGTTGCCCCTGCTGCAGGCGCAGAAAAACTGCATGATCGTGGCACATGGCAATAGCCTGCGTTCGCTGATGATGGTATTGGAAAACATCAGCGCGGATGCCATTACGCAGGTAGACATTCCTACCGGAGTTCCCCGCTTGTATGAATGGGATGAACACATGGTGCTGACGGGTGTTGATTTTATTGCTGGCAGCGAATAGCTTTTTATTAAAGTATGCACTTTCCGCTTTCTTCTCTTTGGCGAATGCCACTTCGTTAATAAATTTATACCCTAATACACAAACGGGTATGGCAGATACCGAAACAGCAAAGTTTCAAGCCGAAATCAGCAGGCTAAACAAGATTATTGATGTACTCGTAGAAACGAACGGGCAGCTTAAGCATTTGCTGGCTTTCTATCAGCAAACCGTGAGCCTGCCGGAAAACCTGCTTTACTCCAATCATCTGCAAGAGAATGGCATGGAGAACCTTCAGGATGATACCGGCAGAAACAACAATGGAGTAAAAAACGTTCAGCGCCACACCGGCACAGAAAACAATGGAGTAATGAACGTTCAGCGGCATATAGGCAATCAGGAGAGTGGAGTAATGAACGTTCAGCAACATGCTGGCAAAACCGACAATGGAGTAAAGAACGGTTTTGATAATACTTTTAGCTTTATCACTGGCGTAAACAGCACGCCGGAGGCGGTTCCTGGCTCGGTAAACGGTGCAGAAAACGCTCCATCCAGTGCAGTATCTATTGCTAAAGAAGAAAAGCCGGTTCGTTATCAGTACTTATGTGGGCTGTTGCACGAGGCGAACACAAAAGCTAATTGGGACAGCATACAAAATACCGCGCTCATCCTGATTCGCCTGCATGAATCGCCGAAGCAATCCATTAAAGACCTTCAAAAACTTACCGGGCTTTCGGAAGATGGGATGGTGAAGCGCATTATGTCGCTTAAAAAATTTGGTCTTGTCGTTCGGGGTAAAGGCAGGCAGTTACTGCTCACTTCAAAAACCACCGAACTGCTCAACAAAAGCAGGGGCTGACAGAAGGGAACAGCAATTCCTTTTAAAAAAATGGGCAGCGTTAGGCTTTCTTCTGCTCCTTCGCCCAGGTATCTTTCAGTGTAACGGTTCGGTTGAAGATCATTTTCTCCTCGCTGGTATCTTTATCCAAAGCAAAATACCCGGTGCGGATGAACTGGTAACGCTCATCAAATGTTGCGTTTTTCAATACTGGTTCTGCATAAGCGGTGGAAATTACGCGCAACGAATCTTTATTGATATAGTCTTTAAAATCGCCCGGTGCTTCATCTACATTTTCTTCGGTAAACAAGCGGTCATACAATCTTACTTCGGCAGTGATGGCATGAGGCGCGCTTACCCAATGCAAAGTGCCTTTCACTTTTATGGCAGACCCTTCTGCACCGCTACGGCTTTCGGGTAAATAGGTGCAGTTTAGGGCAGTAATGTTGCCCGTTTCATCTTTTATCACCTCATCGCAACGTATGATATAAGCGCTCTTTAAGCGAACCATTGCGCCGGGCGCTAAGCGAAAAAATTTCTTAGGCGGGTTTTCCATAAAGTCTTCCCGCTCGATGTACAACTCCCGGCTAAACGGAACCTCCCGGTATGTGATGGTTTCTTCTTCTGGGTTGTTCTCGCTTTGCATCATTTCTACCTGCCCTTCGGGATAATTTGTAAGGATAATTTTTAAAGGATCAAACACAACCATCCTGCGCAACGTGATTTTGTTCAGATGCTCGCGCACGCAGAATTCAAGCAAGCCGTAATCAATCAGGTTTTCGCGTTTTGCTACGCCGATTTTATCGCAGAATTCCCGAATGCTTTCCGGCGTGAAGCCTCTGCGCCGCATACCGCTGATAGTAGGCATCCGCGGATCGTCCCACCCATTCACAATGTTCTCATTCACCAATTGCAGCAATTTTCTTTTGCTCATAATGGTGTAAGTAACATTCAGGCGGGCAAACTCATATTGGTGAGAAGGAAAAATGTCGAGCTTTTCAATAAACCAATCGTACAACGGGCGATGCGGAATGAACTCCAGCGTACAGATCGAATGCGTTATTTTTTCGATGCTGTCGCTTTGCCCGTGGGCAAAATCATACATCGGGTAAATGCACCAATTATCTCCTGTACGGTGATGATGGGCGTGTTTGATGCGATACATAATCGGGTCGCGCATGTGCATGTTCGGCGAAGCTAAATCACCTTTTGCGCGAAGCACTTTTTGACCGTCGGCAAACTTTCCGGCACGCATATCTGCAAAGAGCTGCAGGTTTTCCTCAACGCTTCTGTTCCGGTAAGGTGTTGGCGTTCCTGGCTGCGTGGGTGTGCCTTTTGCTTCGGCAACTTCTTCACTGGTGCTGTCGTCTACATACGCCAGTTCTTTCTTTATCAAATCCACTGCAAAACTGTATAGCTGCTCAAAATAATCAGAAGCATACAGTTCATTTGCCCAATTGAAACCCAGCCATTTTACATCTTCCTTGATGCTTTCGACATATTCTGTTTCTTCGGTACTTGGATTCGTATCGTCAAACCGAAGATTGGTAGCACCGCCATATTTATTTGCGAGTCCAAAATTGAGGCAAATGCTTTTTGCATGACCTACGTGCAGATAGCCATTCGGTTCCGGCGGAAAACGGGTGAGTATGGTTTGATGCTTTCCGTTTCTCAGATCTTCCTCAACAATTTCTTCTATAAAATTTAAAGATTTTTCTTCGCTCATTATTCGGTGTTTGCTGGCAACAAATATAAAGCGATATTGTTCTTTGATGACATTCAATTGAATACTATGAAATCTGCAATAAAACAATAAGGCATTCTTTTTGAAACCACTGTGTCAGCCACAAAAGAATTACAAAAACTACAAATAACATGTATCAAGAAGATAAAGACCCGGCGCCTTCCCGCTATATTAAGCAGGTTGCTTTTTTTATATTACTGGTAGCGCTGGCTTATCTCATTTTAAGTAACCTGGTTTCCTTCCTCTCTTCGTTTCTTGGGGCTGTTACGTTTTATGTTATTCTGCGGAAATGGAATACCAATCTTGTGAACAAACGCAAGATGAAAAAAGGCACAGCTGCTTTATTGCTTATGCTGCTTTCTGTTGTGGTGGTGCTATTGCCTACCTTTTTGTTTGGAAACATGATTGGCGGGCGTATCGTTTCGGTGGTTCACGAATCTAATAAGGTGCTGGCTGTCGTTAACAAATTTGCGGATACGATACAATCAAAATATCACATTGAAATCCTCTCCAAAGAGAATATTAACGCGGCAAGTGGCGCCATCGCCAATATGGTTCCCAAAGTGCTGACTTCCACATTCAATGTACTCACTGTGCTGTTGATGCTGTATTTCATCCTTTATTTTATGCTCGCGCAAAGCAAGGAAATGGAAGCCCAATTGGTAAAGTCGGTTCCGCTGCGCGATGAAAACGTAATCTGGTTAGGGTCTGAATTGCATCTCTTAATTTTAAACAATGCCATTGGTGTGCCGCTCATTGCGCTTGCACAGGGGATTGTGGCTTTGATAGGTTACTTAATTTTCGGTGTTCCCGATCCTTTTTTCTGGTTTGCCATTACCGCTTTTGGGGCGATGCTACCAGTGGTGGGCGCAGCAGTGGGTTATGTTCCGCTTGCCATTTTGTTATTGGCGCAAGGCCCTGCCTGGAAGGGTTTTGTTATATTGGGCTATGGACTTCTCATCGTGGGTACTACAGATAATTTTGCCCGCTTTTGGCTGCAAAAAAAATTAGGCGATGTGCATCCGCTGATAACCGTACTGGGTGTGATTATGGGTATTAATATTTTCGGGTTTATCGGTATTATTTTCGGGCCGATTCTTATCTCGCTTTTTATTCTTCTTGTACAGATCTATAACAACGAGTTTAACACCAAGTCAATCAAACGTTAAACCCTTTTAATCGCTTTTCAGCTTAATTTAATCGTTATAACTTCGCTGTCTCAACAATAATTTAGTTATTCGAAGCATTTAGTACTTAGTCCGCTTTCAACAACGAAAATTATAACTTGATGCGAAAATTAGCTTTACTGAGCTTCGTTTTTCTTTGTGCTTTTACTACGAAATCCGATGTCAATACCGATCCAAACGACAGTAAAAATCTTCCCGGCTTATTGCCGAATAACATTGCTCCCGCAGGCGCCCAGCGTTGGGTAGATTCTCTATATAATAATATTCATCTTGCAGGAGCCGGCTTAAGCAAACAGGCTTTTTTCAACGCTTATAAAGGTTATCAATACCTATTAAGCCAAGGCAAACTGTCTAATTCCGATTTTCTTACTATCTGTGATTATTCTCAGGCCAGCAGCGAGAAAAGATTGTATGTAATTGACCTGAAAAACAACATTATCTTGTATCATACCTATGTGGCTCACGGTCATAACTCTGGTGCAGAGATGGCAAACAGTTTCTCAAACCTGAATAGCTCCAACAAAAGTTCGCTCGGTTTTCTGGTTACAGCAGAAACCTACACAGGTCATAATGGTTATAGTATGCGGTTTGATGGCATGGAATCAGGCATCAACGATAATGTGCGTAGCCGCGACGTTGTAATGCATGGCAGCGCTTATGTATGCGCCGGTCGGGCGATGATGGGACGGAGCTGGGGATGCCCCGCCGTAGCGAATACGGAAAGCACAGAGATTATTAATACGATCAAAGGCGGAAGCTGTTTCTATATTTACAACCCTGATATCGCTTATGCTCGGCAGTCGAAGATTTTAAATGCAAGATTTGACTGGCCGGCTTTGACAACTTTACCTTCTTTAGCCAATCTCTCTATGCCAAAAGGAATGGAAGAGTCTATTACAATGCAATAATCAACAATAGCTATTGGCTTTGCTTTTCTCTTATTAATTATAGCTTGACTGTAGAATAATATCGAAAACAAAAAAACCGTGCTGAATAAAACAGCACGGCTTTTTAATTTATAAGATCTATTTGTTTGATATTACAGTGTCCGTTTGATTTCTTCCTCTTCAAACGCAATAACCGTATCTCCAACATTAATGTCTGCAAAATTCTTCAAGGTTAAACCGCATTCATAGCCTGCTGCCACGTCTTTCACATCGTCTTTAAAGCGTTTCAAGCTCCCCAACTCTGCAAAACCACCTTCAGTTCTAGGGTAAATTAAAATGCCATCACGGAACAGGCGAATCTTACTATCACGCCGTATTTTACCATCGGTAACGTAACAACCTGCCACGGTAGCTTTGTCGAACTTGTAAACTTCGCGAATCTCAACCGTAGCCACTTCTTTCTCCTGAATCTTCGGTTCGAGCAAGCCTTCCATGGCACTCTTCACTTCTTCAATAGCATTGTAGATAATGCTGTACATCTTAATTTGTACACCTTCGTTTTCCGCCAATCTGTTTGCCTGCGTGCTGGGTCGAACGTTAAAACCAATCAAAATGGCGTCAGATGCTGTAGCCAACAACACATCACTTTCTGAAATTTGTCCTACGGCTTTATGTACTACGTTTATGGCTATTTCCTCTGTAGATAATTTCTGCAAAGAATCGCTCAGAGCTTCAACAGAACCGTCCACGTCACCTTTGATAATTACATTTAATTCTTTAAAATTACCCAAAGCCAAACGGCGTCCAATTTCATCCAGTGTAATATGCTTCTTCGCGCGTAATCCCTGCTCACGCGAAATCTGTGCACGTTTAGTCGCTACTTCTTTCGCCTCAGCTTCATCTTCATACACCTTGAATTTCTCGCCCGCCTGCGGGGCACCGTTCAAACCCAGAATTTGAACCGGCGTTGACGGCGGCGCTTCATTCACACGCTGGTTGCGCTCGTTAAACATAGCTTTGATGCGTCCGTAGTTTTGACCCGACACCATAATGTCGCCCACCTTAAGTGAACCATTCTGAACAAGTACAGTGGCAACAAAGCCGCGGCCTTTATCCAAAGAAGCCTCGATAATGCTACCAGTCGCCTCACGATCAGGATTGGCTTTCAGGTCTAGAATTTCGGCTTCCAGCAAAATCTTTTCGAGCAGGGCATCTACATTTAAGCCTTTCTTAGCACTCAGTTCCTGGCTCTGAAATTTGCCACCCCATTCTTCCACCAGAATATTCATCTGTGAAAGCTGCTCATATATTTTCTGCGGGTTCGCTCCGTCTTTATCAATCTTATTTACCGCAAAAATCATCGGCACGCCAGCTGCCTGTGCGTGGCTGATGGCTTCTTTTGTCTGCGGCATAACGGCGTCGTCTGCTGCTACAACAATCACTGCAATATCCGTTACTTTCGCACCACGCGCACGCATGGCGGTAAAGGCTTCGTGACCCGGTGTATCGAGGAAGGTAATGTGCTCTTCTGTAGGCAGCGTCACTTCGTAAGCGCCAATGTGCTGTGTGATACCGCCTGCTTCCCCTGCCACCACATTTGCATTGCGTATGTAATCGAGCAAAGAAGTTTTACCATGATCAACGTGTCCCATGATGGTTACAATAGGAGCGCGGCGCTGCAATTCCTCTTCGTCTTCCTCATCTTCATAATCGTCATCGTCATCCAAATCGTCAAGACCCAGAAACTCAACTTCAAATCCAAACTCGCCGGCCACTAATTCTATTACTTCCGCATCCAATCTTTGATTGATAGACACCATGATACCAAGGCTCATACATTTGCTGATGATCTCGGTAAAGCTTACATCCATGAGGTTTGCCAACTCACTTACGGTAACAAATTCAGTCACCTGCAGTTTGTTGTCATCGCTGATGCCTCCCATTGCTTCGGCCGCTTCCTGCCTTTTCTCGCGGCGGTAGCGCGCCTTCAGGCTCTTGCCACGGCCGCTTTGGCCGGAAAGCTTTGCCTGTGTTTCACGGATTTTATCCTGTATCTGCTTTTGATCAATTTCCTTTTCTTCGGGGCGTTGAAAACGGTCGTTCCTCCCATTACCGCTGCGATTGCTTCCGCCACCACCGGGGTTGCGGTTAATTTGAATTCTGGGACCACCACCAGCGGCCGCTCCGCTTCGCTGTCCGCCTAACTGAGGGCGGTTTGCGCTTTGACCACCTTGTTGCGCATTGCGTTGGGGCGTAATGGTTCTGTTGCCAATCTGCCCATTGTTGCCGGCACCCGCTCTTGTCTGCGGATTGAAGGCGGTTTGACCTTGTGTCGTTTCACCTTTTTTATCAACCGGTATGCGCTTGCGTTTGCGCTTTTCATCACGGGCATTTTTAGGACGCGTGTCGCTATCAACCGGCAATTCTATCTTGCCTAATATTTTGGGACCTTCTAATTTTTCTGCTTTGATATTTTCCACCACCGGTGCTAACTCTTCTTCCTCCGGCTGCATTTCCTCTTCTTCAACCTCTTCAACCATTACAACAGGCTCTGCTTCGGGCTGCGGTTGTACCTGAGGCTGCAATTCCTGCACTTCTTCAACTTCAATGGGTGCTTCTTCAACTTCTTTGACAGCGACCGCTTTGCGGGGACGCGTTGAAGAATCTATAGTTGACAAGTCAATTTTATCCAACACCTTCGGCGCTTCAAGTTCCGGCGCTTCTATGCGTAGTGTTTCGGGCTCCGGCGTGGCTACCGGTTCGTTTACCTCTTCCGGTGGGCTAACGATGGCGACAACTTCTTCAGGTTGTACCACTTCAGGTTCTGGCGGCTTTATTTCTGCAACAGGTGTTGCTATTTTTGGCTCTGCCACAATTTGCGGCTGAGGAGGAGCTTCTTCTTTTTCTTTCGGGGCTGCTTTCTTTTCGTCCCGCCGGATACTTACATCCTCTTCATCTCTGCGCAGCCTTCTTTCTGTTTGGGTTTTTGGAATTTCCACCAGATCGGCTTTGTTTTTTGCCGTTTTATCGCTGTGGAACTCCTGCTGCAAAGCACGATACATTGCCTCATTCAGCTTTGCTGTGGGTTTAAGGTCGTCTCGGCTAAAACCTTTGCCAGTAAGAAAACTGACAAGGGTATCCTGCCCAATGTTGAATTCTTTTGCGGCGGCTAATAATCTCGGTGACTTAAAATCTGACATTCAGTGTTTTTAATTTGTCTGTGCCTGTTTATCTAAATTTTATAAACAGCATTCTTCTTTTTCTATGTAAAGTTTATCTCTAAAAAACGAGATAGCAAATTGTATTTTGCTATCCGTGCTTATCTCTTCAATTCTATATTAATTAATAAAAAAATGCCAGCAAATGTAACCCTTTTGATAACTGTATCTTTTCAACTTTTTACCGGACACAAACCTTTATTTCTTTTCTTCCGCTATCGCCTGCAAGCCCTATTCCGGCTAGGACAACCGATTGAATCAATGCGTTGCATAACCCGCAATCGCCTTGCCAAGTATTACTTAAAATCAACCTCTGTCGAACTCTGTCTGAAGCACATTGATAACATCAGTAATAGTTTCCTTTTCAAGGTCGGTACGGCGCTCCAGTTCTTCAGCACTCAGATCAAGTACACTGCGAGCTGTATCGCAGCCCACACGCTTCAATTCATCAATAATCCAGGGTTCAATCTCATCTGCAAATTCATCAAGGTCAATATCGTATTCCTCTTCCTGTCCTTCATTTTCACGGAATACATCTATATCATAACCGGTCAGCTCCTGGGCTAGTTTAATATTGACGCCACGGCGACCAATTGCCAAAGAAACCTGATCGGCCTTCAGGTAAACATCTGCCTGCTTTTGTTCCGTATCCAGATTCATATAGCTGATTTTCGCGGGTGTTAGCGAACGCTGAATCAGTAACTGGCTGTTGGCGGTAAAGTTTATCACATCAATATTCTCGTTCTTTAGTTCGCGCACGATGCCATGAATGCGGCTGCCTTTCATCCCTACGCATGCACCCACCGGGTCAATGCGATCATCAAAACTTTCTACAGCCACTTTTGCTCTTTCGCCCGGCTCGCGTACAATTTTGCGGATGCTAATTAAACCATCAAAAATTTCAGGCACTTCAATTTCCAGCAATTTTGCCAGAAACTCAGGCGCCGTGCGGCTCAGAATGATCACAGGCGTATTATTTTTCAAATCCACACGCCGAACGATGGCACGTATATTTTCTCCTTTTTTAAAGAAGTCCTGCGGTATCTGTTCCGACTTTGGCAGAACGAGTTCATTGCCTTCTTCATCCAGCAGCAGCACTTCTTTTTTCCAAACCTGGTACACTTCGGCGTTAATGATTTCATTTACCCGGTCGCCGTATTTTTTTACCAGCACATTCTTTTTCAAATCGGAGATGCGGCTGGCTAATGTTTGCTTTGCAGCAAGTATCGCCCGACGTCCGAAATCGAGGATGTCCATTTCCTGAAACAGCTCTTCGCCCACTTCAAAGTCAGGTTCGATCTTTATCGCTTCGGTGTATTCCACTTCTGCCAGCGGGTCCATCACTTCGCCGTCTTCCACAATCATGCGGCGACGAAAAATTTCAAGGTCACCCTTCTCGGCGTTTACTATGACGTCGAAGTTCTCATCGCTACCGAATTTTTTTCGGAGCAATGTTTTAAACACATCTTCCACCACTTTCATCATGGTCGGACGGTCAATGTTTTCAGCATCCTTAAATTCCTGGAACGCATCTATCAGGTTAATACTTGCCATGTTATGTACGATTTACGATGTAGGATATATGATATGATCATCATACCGCCACGTTTTAAAACTGTATCTGAACGGTTGTTGTTTTTATATTGTCAAACGGAATAACGGTTTGCTGCGTCACTGCTTTTTTGCCTTTTCCCGAATTTTCTTCTATGATAATGTCAGAATCAGCAACCTGTATCAATTTGCCGATTTTCTTTGTATCATCTTTGAAAACCACTTCTACATTTCTTCCAATATTTTTTGTGTACTGTCTGCCCGATTTCAAAGGTTCATCTACGCCCGGCGAAGAAAGCTCCAGTGAAAAATCTCCATCGGGAAACAATGCGGTTTCTTCAATCCGCTTATAAAGTTTGCGATTGAAGTAAACACATTTTTCAATGGGCAAACCATTATCACCATCTAAAAAAATCTTTATGTTGTTGGTAGGTTTGATGCGTGATGACACCAGGAAATATTCCGGTTCTTCCGAAATTACCTCATTAACCAACGTCTCTATCTGCTGTAATTGTTCTGCTGTAGTCATGTAACTGTAAAGAAGAAGGGAACGGTTCGCGTTCCCTTCTGTTCTCCTTTTGCGATGCAAATATAAAAAAATGCTTCACCTAAGCAAAATCATTGCCTGTTAAGCGTATGTAAAAAACAAATCCGTTTTTCTTCTCAGCATTCTAAGCGGGATTATCTTTGTATCATCATGGCGCTAATAGATCTATTATTCGTATTTCTTGCTTTATATATCCTTTATAAGATTGTGTTCAATTTTATCGTACCTGTTTCTAAGGTGGCTTCTTCTGTGCGCACACAAATGAGAAACATGCAAGAGAACGATTCGGTTCGTCAATCCGGTTCACCCCACAACACTTATAATTCCGGCGCTGGTAAAAACGATAACAAGACCAGCAGCGACAGCGAGTACATAGATTTTGAAGAAATCAAATAAGCAGAAATATTTTTTTAGTAAAGACGAATCCTTCTATTTTTGCCACCCTTTGCAATAAAATATAAAAGGGGAATTAGCTCAGTTGGTAGAGCGCTTGCATGGCATGCAAGAGGTCAGCGGTTCGAACCCGCTATTCTCCACTCAATTTTAAAAACGTTACAATTCTAATTGTAACGTTTTTATTTTTATAAAATAATCTGCTCATTTTGCTCTATCAACCTTTGATGTCGTTTACAACGAAGTTCGTAGCGTTAAATGAAAATCGGCTTCCACATGTTCTGTCGAATTGTTTAAAATCAGTTCGGCTGCTTTTTCACCTATCATCTTAAAATCAGTTGAAATGGTGGTAATGCCACTTAAGATAAATTTCTTAATGGCTGTTTCATTGTAAGAAATGACACCTACTTCTTCACCAATTTTCAAACAATGTAATAAGATTTTTTCAATCAGAATCACCAAGTCATCTTCCATCAGGTTGATGTAAACGTGTCCCTTCTTTACTTCTTCTTTTTCTATGTTCGGAATCACTTTTGGATGGAAAGCATACTCGTAACAAAAATTAAAAAAGCCCTTCAGGATTTCTTTTGGATGATAAGTGTAATCAGGAAAAATAATGTTGATAGTATGGTATTTACTGAGCTGTGGCAATGCTTGTTTCAATGAATTATAGATGTCCTTTTCAAAATTTTCATACACAGCTCCATAATTACCTTCGATGCCAGGCAGCAACTTGTCCATGATAATCAGCTTTTCCTTTGGGATGGTATTGATGATGTCTGTTGCTTGCTCGCCGCTTTCCACAAAGTGAGGAATAATTACATAATACGAGTGATCGTTCTTTCGGTTGTTCAGCAAGTCTTTGAAAAGAAGGAAGTCGTTGTTATAAATGTAGAAGTCAATAGCGGCACGGTTTCCTAATGCGCTAACAAAAGAATCGTAAATAATTTTTTTATGTGTGCTAAGCTTGTTGAACAACAGAAATATTTTAATCCTTTTACGCAGATCTGTTTCGCTGATGAAATAACCTTTTCCGGGAAACGCCACCAGAACGTTCAACTTTTTCAGCTCTTTATAAATGCGCATTGCTGTGTCTCTGGAGATGCCCAGTTCGTAGCTCAACTCATTGCCGGATGGCATCATGTAGCCTTTTGAAATTTTTTCTTCCTCTATCGCTTTTACAATCGAGTTGACGACCTGCAGGTATTTAGGCGTTGCTGAATATTCGTCAATACTGATGAAGCTATATAGATTTTCAGAAGGCATTACCATTATGTATAATTTGCAAAAATAAAACAGTAGCTCGGCATGACCTTGTTCATACCAGTTCGTACCAGTTGATCCATTTGCACCATTTACCTTTATGTCCTCGATTGCCCGGTTGTTCAATAATCTAAAACAATACAGATCAGTCTCTATAGCTCTTATTGCCGAGCACGCATGTAGCTTAAATATAAAATATGAAATCAGAAAAGATCAGTGCTACTAATAACTCCACTTCGGAAGCCGGAAACTTCAAACATGTCAGTTATTTGTGGGATGAAGAGAAAGCAGCCTCTTTCGGTGATGACCAGGTAGCTCTGCTTATCTACCGCTCAAATCTTCTCGGTGCCGATCTCAGGCTTACCAATTATGGTGGTGGCAACACATCCTGTAAAGCGATGGCGCCAGACCCATTGATGGGCAAAGAAGTGGAAGTAATGTGGGTAAAGGGAAGCGGTGGCGATATTGGAACGCTTACCCGGAGCGGGCTGGCGGCTTTATATGTGGATCGCTTGCGTAGCCTTACAAATGTTTATCGCGGGCTTGAACACGAAGACGAAATGGTTGAATTGTTCAGTCATTGCATCTACGATTTAAACAGCAAAGCGCCCTCAATTGATACGCCCTTGCATGGGTTTTTATCATTCAAACATATTGATCATCTGCATCCTGATGCTGCTATTTCCATCGCGGCGGCCAAAGATGGCAAACGCATTACTGAAGAATTGTTTAATGGCACTTTGGGTTGGGTCGATTGGCAGAAGCCAGGCTTTGATTTAGGGTTAAAACTGAAAGAATGTTTGGATGCTAATCCTAATATCAGGGGTATTATGCTTGGTTCACATGGCTTGTTCACCTGGGGCGATACAGCATATGAAAGTTACATCAATACACTGGAGGTAGTAGAACGTTGTGCGCAATATGTAGAAGACAATTATGGAAAAAAAGGACCCCATTTTGGCGGACAAAAAATTCAATCACTGCCCAAAGAAGAAAGGCTTAAAAAAGCAGCCGCTTTAGCACCAGTACTAAGAGGCTTCTGTTCAAACAGCGATCTTCAAAATTCCCCTTCTGGGGTTAAGGGCATGATTGGTCATTTCACAGATGATGACCGCGTATTGGAATACATTAACTCAAATGATTTAGAACGGTTGGCACCCATGGGAACAAGCTGTCCCGACCACTTCCTGCGAACCAAAATATCTCCGTTGGTATTAAATCTTACTACGAATGAAGATGTAAATAACATTGCCGCTATAAAAGAAAAAATACAACCGCAGTTTGAAGCCTATCGAAAGATGTATGCAGGCTATTATAACTCTTGCAAACACAATAACAGCCCTGCCATGCGCGATGCCAACCCGGTAGTAATTATCTATCCGGGCATAGGCATGTTCACCTTTTCGAAAGACAAGCAAACAGCCCGTGTGGCATCTGAGTTTTATCTCAATGCCATCAATGTAATGAAGGGTGCTGAAGCCATTTCAGAATATACTTCTTTACCCCGTCAGGAAGCTTTCAACATTGAATACTGGTTGCTGGAAGAAGCCAAGCTGCAGCGTATGCCAAAGCCAAAAGATTTAAGCGGAAGAATCGCTTTAATTACCGGCAGCGCAGGTGGTATTGGTAAAGCCATTGCAAAGAAGTTTGCCCAGGAAGGTGCTTGCGTTATCATTAATGATATAAATGAAGAACGAATGCAAGGTGCGACGGAAGAATTCAAAAAGCAGTTTGGCAGAGATACCGCAGTTTCTGTAGTGTTGAATGTGACAGATGAGCAAAGTACTGCTGTTGCAGTTGACGAAGCCTGTCTCGCTTTTGGGGGTATTGATATTGTAATAAACAACGCAGGCATCTCTATTTCAAAATCCATTGCTGAACATACACTCGAAGAATGGGATCGGTTGTATAATATTTTGGTAAAAGGACAGTTCATTGTTTCTAAGGCCGGGATAGAAATCATGCGCAGGCAAAATATAGGTGGAGATATTATCAACATTGTCTCTAAGAATGCAGTTGTTGCAGGTCCGAACAATCCGGGTTATGGTTCAGCGAAAGCTGCGCAAGCGCATCTTACAAGACTGATGGCAGCGGAAGTAGGCGCTGATAAAATCAGGGTAAACACAGTCAACCCCGATGCAGTGATTTCCGACTCCAATATCTGGGCCGGTGGCTGGGCAGAAGGTCGTGCCAAGGCATATGGTATAACCGTGGAAGAATTGCCGTCTTATTACGCCAGGCGTACATTACTGAATGAGATTATTTTACCGGAAGATATTGCCAATGCCAGCTTTGCTTTTGTGGGTGGTTTGCTCAATAAATCAACCGGCAATGCATTGAATGTAGATGGTGGTGTCGCAATGGGTTTTTATAGATAGTGCATCACAAAACAAATGATTTGCCATGACCATTGAAAAGTATAAATTAGAAGATTACAATCAACCATTGCTGAAAGAGCATCAGCGCAAGCTTGCTTTTATTAAAGAAGAGGTTAGCAATGCAGAAATCATTCTGCAAAAATTAGTTGACTTTCAGATTGCCATACCCAGTTGGGCATTAGGCACTGGCGGTACCCGCTTCGGGCGCTTTGGCGGTGGCGGCGAGCCCCGAAACTTAGAAGAAAAAATAGAAGACATTGGATTGCTTCATGCGCTCAATCAATCGAGTGGCGCTATTTCACTTCACATTCCCTGGGATATACCGGAAAATGTAACAAACATCAAAGCCCTGACTTCACAAAACGGTTTGCGGTTCGATGCCATGAACTCCAATACGTTCCAAGATCAGCCTGACCAAACATTGAGCTACAAATTCGGCTCGATGCAGCATGTAGATAAAGAGGTGTGTAAACAAGCGATTGAACATAACATAGAAGTCATCAAACACGGAGTTGCATTAGGCTCAAAAGCATTAACGGTTTGGTTGAGTGATGGTTCCTGTTTCCCGGGTCAGTTGAATTTTAGAACAGCTTTTCAAAACACACTGGAAAGCCTGCAGGAAGTATATGCTGCCTTGCCGGATGACTGGAAAATGTTTGTAGAATACAAAGCTTATGAACCTAACTTTTACTCCACTACGGTAGGCGATTGGGGACAGTCGTTACTGTATGCCAGCAAACTTGGCAAGAAAGCTTATACATTGGTTGATTTAGGACATCATTTACCTAATGCCAACATTGAACAAATTGTTGCTTTGCTGCTGATGGAAGGCAAACTGGGCGGCTTTCATTTTAATGATAGCAAGTATGGCGATGATGACTTAACGGTAGGCAGCATCAAGCCCTATCAACTCTTTCTTATTTTCAATGAACTGATAGATGGCATGGATGCCAACGGCATGAACCATGCAAAGGATTTGGGCTGGATGATCGATGCTTCCCACAATGTTAAAGACCCGCTGGAAGATTTGCTGCAGTCGGTAGAAGCTATAATGATTTCTTATGCACAAGCTTTGCTCGTGGATAGAAATAAACTTGCACAGGCACAACTACAAAATGATGTAGCGATGGCACAGGAAATACTTCAACATGCTTTCCGTACCGATGTGCGCCCATTGGTAGCGGAAGCCAGAATGCAGTCGGGTGGTGCATTGCAGCCATTGCAGGTTTACCGGAAAGAAAAGATTCGGGAGAAACTTATTAAGCAAAGAGGGCTGAAAACAATTGCTACAGGTTTATAGATTCAGCTTTTGTAGGTAAAAAGATTGAACCCAACCAAACGATCACCATAACGATGTCGCTGCCCGTTATTCTCATATTTGATGTAGGCAAAACCAACAAAAAAGTATTGCTGTTTAACCAGCAGTATCATCTGGTTTATGAAGAATCCACACAACTGCCCGAGACGGTTGATGAAGAAGGTTTTCCCTGCGAGGATGTGCAGCTATTAACTACATGGGTAAAAGAATCGTTTCAAAAAATACAACAGGATAATCACTTTAAAATAACGGCAATCAATGTATCTGCTTATGGCGCTTCATTTGTTCATTTAGACGATAACAACCAACCTTTTTTACCGCTCTATAATTATCTGAAACCTTATAATGAAAACCTGCGCAGACAATTTTACTATATCTATGGTGGTGAAGAAAAATTAGCTCGTGAAACTGCCTCGCCGGTATTAGGCAACCTGAACTCCGGCATGCAGTTATATTGGTTGAAGCATACAAAACCGGAACAGTATGCACAAGTAGCCTGTTCGCTGCATTTGCCTCAATATATCAGCTTTATTTTGTGTGGTTCAGTTTGCAGTGATATCTCCAGTATTGGCTGCCATACGGGTATCTGGGATTTTGCAAAGCAGGATTATCATAGCTGGGTCTATCAAGAAAACTTAGATGAAAAATTAGCACCGCTTCTGCCGTGTACAGAAGTTGCAGGAACAATTGGTAAACATATACCGGTAGGGGGCGGCTTGCACGATAGTACTGCAGCGCTAATTCCTTATTTCCATACGTTCCAAGAACCTTTTATTTTATTATCCACCGGTACCTGGAGTATCAGTATTAACCCATTCAATCATTCTGTACTAACAAGTGAGGAATTGAGCCAGGATTGCTTAAACTATTTGTCTCATCAGGGCGACTCGGTGAAAGCGTCCCGGTTGTTTGCGGGCTACGAACATGAGCAGCAGGTGAAGCGGTTGGCAGCTCATTTTCAACTCCAAATGGATTATTATAAAACGGTGCACTACAATTCATCTATATGTAATAAACTTCAGAACCTGATAAATCAGAATCTAGCTGGGAAGACTTCCGGAAGGATTGATCAATCGCAATTCGCACAAAGAAATTTATCCGACTTTGAAACTTACGAGGAGGCTTATCATCAATTGATGATGGATATTATAAAACAACAGACTGCATCAACCAAACTGGTGATGCAGGACGTATCCATCAAGCAGATTTTTGTAGACGGCGGCTTTAGTAAGAACGATGTATTTATGAACCTGCTGGCTGCCGCTTTTCCGCAGATAAAAGTGTATGCGGCTGATGTAGCACAGGCATCTGCACTTGGAGCTGCCATGGCTATAAAAAAAGCATGGAACAATCTTCCTTTACCTTCCGATTTAATTACTGTGAAGCTTTACCAGCCTTCATTTGAAAGAATGTCAGACATATAACCCTCTTCAATAAATTCTACGATTAAGCTTGTGCCTGGCTTAGCTTTCAAGCAATAAATATTTATCAGCTATTCATCGCGTAGATAATAATATTTACGCCAAACTCTGTAATGTCTTCCGCTGAAAATCGCTTGTTTCTGAAATCATAATCTCACTCGCAGCCGTAATCTTTATGGCTGTATAAAACCGTAATGCGTCCTTTCACTTCAATCATTTTCAAACAGTCATATTTACTGGCATTGGATAGGGAAGAAGCAACTGCCCATTTATTTCTTTTTGCTGTTCATGATTTCTCTTTCTTTTCTTTGAGGCGATAGAAAAAATTGTTTTCGCGAATCCATTGAATCTGGCTTTATTTTTTCAGTATCAACCTAAACGCGAAGCCATGAACAAGAACCACGCACAAGAAGTGCAACAACAAACGGAAGCTGCTAAGCAAGAAGCTGCAAAGGAAGCGCATGACAACAAAAAGCCGGAAGAAAAGAGCGATGTAATGCATACGATCAACCCATTTACAGGTAATACAGTAGACATTACACCGGAAGACCTTGAAGGGATTGAGAAATTAAATGAAGCGAATACTGAACGTGATTAAAACGTGGCGTTCGTTTTCCTTTTTTGCTGGTTGTAATTTAACTTGAGAAATTAGTTGAGATAGTCTTTTTTGTTGCCTGCCTGATAACATGGCACCATATCCCCATTTCCCTCACGCCACGTATTCACTCCTCTTTTTTTGTGGCTTTAAAAGTTCCGTTGGGTTGAATAAATAACAGCTCAGTTATTTTACCGGAAGCATCATTATGAAACTGTAGCGAGTAGCCGGTGAGTGTTTTAATGTTAAACTTGTCCTTATCTACCGGCACCAGCTCATATTCAGGTTGCCCTTGGATAAATACGTACAGCACGCTGTCTGATTTAATATACACTTTTGCCACCGCACCAGGTGCCAGCTCATAGTTGCCTACATACTTTTTTAAACTGTCTTTTGGCACTGGTTTCACTTCGGGTAACCGCTCAAATTCAATTGGTTTAACGCCGGCTTCCAATTCCATGGATAGTTTGTTAATATCGCCGTTGTTATCCATTTCAAAATGCGCCACTGTTGCATCAGATGTGTCAAAGCTGAGGTTCATTTTTACCAGAAGATCGAAGATATCATAGTTTTTAGGACGGAAGTAAACCATCTTAGACAGGTTGTTTACGATAAGCGAATCGTGAACCAGCTTCACTTGTATGTTGCCATAGCCTTTGTTGTTATACAAACCTGTATAGCTTTCTAAGCTGTGTGTAGGTGGGTGTTTGACAGAGTTTTCTTTTACTTTCGATTTTTCAGCTTCTTTAGCTGCTTGGTTGTCTTTTTTACGTTGCTGAATGATTCTTCCATCCCAGTCAATATATTTTAAACCCAGTAACTTATCGGCTATTATGTTTCGAACCACAGATGGCACAGAAGATCCATTCTGATTGGTGAGCACAACGATGCCTACACTATCAGATGGAAAGAAAGAAGTGCTGGCGCTGAAACCATCAATATTGCCACCATGCTCCACACGGTAATGTCCACGGTAAGAAGACAGAAACCAGCCGAAACCATAGTTGGAGAAAAACACATCCGGTGTTTCATGCGTGGGAAGTGCACCATTAATCACCATCTGGCTGCTGATGGCTTCTGCAGCGTAGCCGGCGGGCAAAATTTCTTTGCCTTCATACTTTCCGCCATTGATCCACACCGTTACCCATTTTGCCATATCGTTCACGCTGCTATTTATAGCGCCTGCAGGTGCCATTGCATTTATGTTGTAATAGTCCATCTTATCAATAGCAGTATCTCCTTCTACAGTGTAGCCGGTAGCCTTGTCATCGGTCTTCATCCAGTCGTTGATAGCTACGGTTGAGCGAGACATACCCAAAGGCTGAAAGAATTTTTCTTTGATGTTGTCTTCCCAACTTTTGCCGGTTAGTTTTTCTGCTACTACGCCTTGCAGCAAGAACATAAAATTGTTGTACTGCCACCGCTGCCGCAACGGTACAGAAGGTTCCAAATATTGTATGCGCTGCACAAGGCTGTCGCGACTGCTGGTAGTGAAGAAATACCACGAGTTGTCGTGTCTCGGCAATCCTGTGCGATGACTCATCATATCACGCAGAGTCACTGTATTGTTGAGATCGGTGTTGTAAAAAGAAACATTCGGTAGATAGGTTCTTACCGATTTGTCGAAATCTACCTTGCCATCCTTATTTAGAATTCCCAATAAGCCTGCAGTGAACGCTTTTGTGCAACTGCCAATGGCAAAAATGGTGTTGGGCGTAACCGGTGTTTTCTTTTCAATATCGCTATAACCAAACCCTTTGCTGTAAATCACTTTTTTTTTCTCCACTACAGCAACCGCGAAACCTGCGGCTTTGAAGTTTTTAAGCACTCTGGCAAAGGCAGTATCTAAACCTGTAAGCCGGCTAACTATTGAGGTTTGTTTTTGCGAAAAGGTATTTGTTAATCCATATAACAGGAAGATGGCAAGTGCAATAATAGGTTTCATTGAAACGATGATTAGTTGGTTAATAGCAAAGCGAAAGTAAGTAGAAAAAGAAAGGAGGAACCGGTAATGCTTAAAATTATGTCAGTCCGCAATCTCAATGTGTAGCTATAATACTTTACTGCATAATGGTGTTCTCATTTCCATCATTTATTAGCGAAAAAATGCGGATAAAAAATTTATGCAGATAAAATAACCGTAATTACATTATACTATCTTACAGAATCAGGTTAGAATTCTTGAAATGGCTGTATTGCTACTTATTTTCCTAAACAGTAAAGGAAAGATGTCTCCTGCCAACACATTTCAGTCACCTATCATTTCGACAATAGGAGAAGTTTCTCAATTTTGAAGTAGCAGTATTCACCGGAACCATTTCTCCGCGTTCGCCAAGATGGTACCAGTTATTTCAATTTAATTCCTCTCAAACCCTAAGTCTCAAACAGCCTCTTAGAAGAAACACAAATGAGAATCAAGGAAACTGAAATAGAAATCGAGTAAACAATAACTGTCTGAAAGGAAGCAATATTGGTCTAAGAGAAGACCGGAACAGGCTAAGAGAAAACAGTATGGGTTTACGAGACACAAAAAGGGAATTTAAAAAGAGGAAAAGGATTTTTTGCAATGCTAACAATTGTTAGCTTACTTCGCATCCATAATTTATATCATGAATGTAGAATTAACGGAAGAGCAAAAGATGATAAAAAACGCTGCCCGCGATTTTGCGGTGCAGGAATGCCTTCCTGGTGTGATAGAGCGCGACGAGCAGCAACGGTTTCCTTACGAACAGATAGACAAATTAGGTTCGCTGGGTTTTATGGGGATGATGGTATCCGGAGAGTATGGCGGTGCGGGTTTGGATACAGTAAGCTATGTGTTGGCCATGGAAGAAATCTGCAGCATTGATGCCAGCGTGGGTGTAATTATGAGTGTCAATAACAGCCTTGTTTGCTATGGGTTGCAGGCTTTTGGAACCGAAGAGCAGAAGCAGCGATATTTAGTACCCTTGGCGCAAGGACATAAAGCGGGAAAGCTTTACATCGGCGCTTTCTTGCTAAGCGAACCGGAAGCCGGCAGCGATGCTACGCAGCAAAAAACAACTGCCGAAGATAAGGGTGATTATTATCTGCTGAACGGCACCAAAAACTGGATCAGCAATGGTACTACCGCAAGTTGTTATCTCGTGATGGCCCAGGCAGATATTTCGAAAGGTTCTCATGGCATTATTACCCTGATCGTAGAAAGCGATTGGCCAGGCGTGACGGTAACTGCCAAAGAGAACAAAATGGGCATTCGCGCCAGCGATACCGCAACAATTTTATTGACAGACGTGAAGGTGCCGAAGCAGAACAGGATAGGAGACGAAAGCTTTGGCTTCCTCTTCGCCATGAAAACACTTGCGGGAGGCCGCATCGGCATTGCCTCTCAGGCACTGGGCATTGCAAAAGGCGCTTATGAAAGGTCGGTCGCTTATGCAAAAACGCGCAAATCGTTTGGGGTTGAATTGAGCCAGCACCAGGCTATCCAATTCAAGCTGGCTGATATGGCAACACGCATAGACGCCGCCCGGATGCTTTGCCTGAAAGCGGCGTGGCTGAAAGACAGCGGAAAAGAATATGTGTGCGAATCCTCGATGGCGAAAGTATACGCGAGTGAAACCGCCATGTGGGTAACCACGGAAGCAGTGCAGATACATGGCGGCTATGGATTTGTAAAAGAATATCATGTCGAGCGCATGATGCGAGATGCCAAAATCACGCAGATCTATGAAGGCACCAGTGAAGTGCAGCGGATCATCATCAGCCGGAACATTCTGAAATAATTTGCTATTGTTTTGGGTTTGAAACGATGCCTTATTTTGCGACATCAATTTATGCGTGGCGCTCTTTTTATACTTAGCTTTTCGCTTCTTTCTTTGCTTGTTGCCGCGCAGGATAGCGTAAGCATAAACGCACTACTGAAACGGATTGCTTTGCAGCAGGCGACGAGAGATAATGGGTTCACAAAAAATAATTTTCCTTCCTATATTTCAAATACGCCTCATTTCAAAACACAGCAAAGGGATGATAATATTTTTTTTGCAGCGCTCATTCATTACACACTTCGGCAAAGCGCTCCGGTGCTATCTCAAAACGAACGAAGCGCTATTGATTCCATCAAAAACTTTTCTTCTGGTTTATACCCGCATTTTAAAAACAACGCAGGAAGAGTAAGCTATAATTTCTGGCGCACTGATACGCCTTTTGTGTTTCCCTACACGCGATGGATACGGCGATTCAAAAGAAATACTTCATTGCCGGATGATCTGGATGATACTGCACTAAGCCTGATGGCGCAGATTACTGACAGTGCCACAGCAGCAGCGGCACATCGGCTGATGCAATCATTCATTAACCGGAGCAACAAAGCGAAGACAATTGAGAAGGGCTACCAGGGTTACAAGACATACTCTGTATGGTTCGGCAAAAACTTTCCGCCGGTGTTGGATGTTTGCGTGTTGTGCAATGTGCTTTCGATGGTTCAACAATATCACCTCTCGTGGACGGCTGCCGACAGCGCCAGTCTATCTGTAATTGTTCACTCTATTAAAACAGCAGATTTCATCAACAAACCGCTTGCAGTTTCGCCTTATTATGGTAATCCCTCATTATTGCTTTATCACTTTGCAAGACTGATGAGTTACGGCAACATTTCCCAGTTAGAGGAACTAAAACCTTTGCTCGTGGCAACGGCTGCGCAACGCCTGCATGATGCAGACGACCCGCTCGAAAAAATCATTCTTGCCAGCTCTATTATGAAGTGGGGCTATGTTGCTCCAGACTTAGAAATATCACCACAGACCTTCACCATCAGCAAAATTGAAAAGAGCAATTTCCCCTTTTTCACTGGCAACATTCCTTCTTATTTTCCGCCGTTCTGGCGGCACTTGTTTTATCAAAAAAAATGGCTTCTCTTTTATCATTACTGCCCGGCTTATAATGATGCATTGCTGGTAGAGTATCTTTCTTTGCGTCAAACTCTCCAGTCAGCCCCATAAAAGAAACATCCTTTTGTTTATTAGCTGACAGGAAACACAATGCAGGTTCTACTTTTGCACACAAATAATTTACCTTGATAAACAAAGAAGCCTATCATCAGATCAGTGAAGAAGTAACCGCCCGAAATGTTACGCTTGTTGCGGTGAGCAAGACAAAACCGGTAGAAGATATCCTGGCTTTATACGAATTAGGTCAGCGTGATTTTGGAGAAAACTATGTGCAGGAATTGGTGGAGAAACAGGCACAGTTGCCGGCTGATATCCGCTGGCATTTTATTGGTCATTTACAAAGTAATAAAGCAAAATATATCACACCTTTTGTTCATCTCATTCATAGTGTTGACAATGAAAAACTATTGAAAGAAATCAATAAACAAGCGGCAAAAACGGACCGCGTGGTGAATTGTTTGCTGCAGGTTCATATTGCGGAGGAAGAAACCAAATTTGGGCTAAACGAAGAAGAACTGGAACGATTGATAAATACGGTATCGGCTGATGACCATCAGTATGCGAATGTATGTGTAAAAGGCTTGATGGGCATGGCTTCAAATACGGAAGACGAAGCGAAGGTGAAAAGTGAATTTGCGAAGCTGCAGTATTTGTACAGCCGGCATTCATCTGCTTCAGGTAATACAGATTTTTCTGTATTATCCATGGGTATGAGCAGCGATTATTTGATGGCGATGGAAGAAGGAAGCAATATGGTTCGCATTGGCAGTTTGCTGTTTGGGGCGAGGAACTATGCCGGTTAAACAAGCCGATTTCAGGGATTTGTTTTTTGTTTGAAGCAAAATATGTGGAGAATTGAACACTAAATTGGCAAAGGCCATTCGCCATAACAACTAATTGTCATGAAGGAGCATCTTAAACAATTGAAACATTCGGTTATGGAAGCGAATGAAAACTGAATAAAAAAGTAAAATCAACTTACTACTTTACAACAAAACCGGCAAAGCCATAGCTGCGCTTATTCTCTTCCTGCCACTTCCTTTCCTTCCATACCGCCCGAAAACCTTATTATTACACCCGCAATAATGCGGTGTTGTATGAAAGTGTTTTTTAAGAATAACGGGCTGTCCATTATCGTCCTCCTCATGTTCCTCATATCGCTGGGTGCACAATTAGTTACGGGGTTTAAGGAGTGTAATGAAGACATCAATGAACATGGCGGCAAGCCTTTCACTTTTGGAGAATACATTACTTCAGGACACTGTATAGAAGCAACGTTTGAAAACTGGGAAAGCGAATTTTTGCAGATGGGCATTTTAGTGTTGATTACCACCTTCCTGTATCAGCGTGGTTCGTCAGAATCGAACGACCCCGACAAGCCGGATGATAAGAAGGACGAATTACAGCCAAACGCATCCTCACCCAAACCAGTGAAACGCGGCGGGTGGCGGCTCCTGTTGTATCAAAACTCACTCAGCATTGCTTTTTTTGTACTCTTTCTTCTGTCATTTGTTCTGCATTTTATCGGCAGTTTAATCAATCATAACAACGAGCAGATTCTGAAAGGGCTGCCTGTAGAGAGAGCAACAGATTACCTGACAGAAAGCCGCTTTTGGTTTGAATCGTTTGAGAACTGGCAGAGCGAATTTCTATCAGTCTTTTGCGTGGTCGTCTTTTCTATCTTCCTCAGGCAAAAAGGTTCTTCGCAATCGAAGCCGGTGAATGCACCCAACAGCCAAACCGGCGATTAAATGATGGCGGAAATAGGGCAGGCGGCAGGCAGACAGCACCTGTTCTTGCGCAACTCATCCTAAATTCAATGTTATTCTATTTATTCCTAAGTTCTCTTTGTCACAATTAATATGCTGTTTACAAACATCAAAACATTGTTAGCTAACACCAGTCCGTTGTTTGTAAACAACGCTTCGTTGTTAACCAACATCACTCCATTGTTTATAAACAACGCTCTGTTGTTTGCTTACAATGCTCTGTTGTTTGCTGACAATGCTCCGTTGTTTGCTAACAATGCTCCGTTGTTTGCCAACAATGCTCTGTTGTTTGTAAACAACGCTCTGTTGTTTATAAACAATGCTTTATTGTAGACAGATTTTGATTCGATGTGAATGAAAGCGACTCCGGTTTTCCCTCTAATTCCTGTTTAGCGCAGGAAAAAGAAGCATAGCGTTCAAAGCAGGTCCGGCTCGGTTTGTTTTCTGCCCGGAAGCGGCAACAGAAGGCTTCAAATATTCGTTGCGGTATAGAATCTAACATCCTCTTGTACCACTAAAATCAAAAGAAGTTTTACCTTTAAAGGCATTTACCACACCATGACTCACGACTCGCAAAATATCATGTTTTCGCTGGCTGCCGACTTTGTAAATTACAGCAGCCATCCCGTGTTTCTTACCGGCAAAGCCGGCACGGGCAAGACGACTTTTTTGAAGTACATTAAGCAACACACCAACAAGCAAACGGCAGTGGTGGCACCAACCGGTGTAGCCGCTATTAATGCCGGCGGGGTTACCATCCACTCATTTTTCCAGCTTCCGTTTACGCCCTACATACCCGCTTCGCAAGGGTTTGCACCCACCGAGGAGATGATGGACAAACATCACCTGATGGGACGCATAAAAGTGAACCGCGAACGGCGCGAAGTGTTTCAGAAATTAGAGCTGCTGATTATTGATGAAATCAGTATGGTGCGTGCCGATGTGATAGATGCGATAGATGTGGTGCTGCGCTCTTTCCGCAGCCGGCACAGCGAGCCGTTTGGCGGCGTGCAGGTACTGTACATTGGCGATATGTTCCAGCTTCCGCCCGTGGTGAAGGAAGAAGAATGGAGTATCCTTTCGCGCCACTATAAAAGTCCTTATTTCTTCGACAGTAAAATAGTAAATGCGCAGCCGCCGGTGCATATTGAACTGAACAAAATCTACCGCCAGAACGAAGCGGTTTTTATTGATATCCTGAACCGCGTGCGCAACAACGAAATGGATGATGCTTCCTTTGATAAGTTGCACGACCGTTACGATCCTGAATTTTTAATGCCCAAGCACGATCGCTACATTGTGCTAACTACGCACAACCAGAAAGCAGATGCCATTAATGCGGAAGAATTATCTCACCTAAAGGGCGATTCCCGCACTTATGAGGCGGAAATAACCGGCGACTTCAGCGATAAAACTTACCCGGCCGATGCAACCCTGCAATTGAAGATAGGCGCGCAGGTAATGTTCTTAAAGAACGACAGCGAAAAGCGGTTTTTTAATGGAAAAATAGGAGAGGTGACGCGGCTGGAAGATAACGCCGTGTTTGTGCGGTGCAGCGACAACGATGCCGAGATAGAAGTGAAGCCCGAGAAGTGGAACAATATCCGCTATACGCTGAATAATGAATCGGTAGAAGAAGACATTATCGGTTCTTACAAGCAAATGCCCTTGCGGTATGCGTGGGCCATCACCATTCATAAAAGCCAGGGACTTACGTTTGAAAGGGCTGTGATAGATGCCGGTTCTTCCTTTGCCTCGGGACAAGTATATGTGGCTTTAAGCCGATGCACCACGCTGAATGGGATTGTGCTAAGGAGCCGGCTCACGCCATATAACATGCGCACAGATGAACGCATTGTTCAGTTTGCGCAGCAGAAACAAAATTATGATGCGCTGATGCAGCAACTGCAGCGCAGCAAAGCCGATTACCAGAAAGAAACGATTTTAAAACTGTTTGATTTTGCCGCGCTGGTCTATCAGTCCACCCGCGTGATGAAGGTGTATACCGATCATGCTTCTTCTTTTAATGAAGGCACAGCGGAATGGCTGAATGCCTTGTGTGATAAGATAAGCGAGCAGGAAGGAATTGCTAAAAAGTTCGAGCTGCAATTGATGGTGCTGCTGGAGCGCGAAGAACTGCCTGAAGAGAATGAAGCCTTGCAGAAACGCATCGTTTCGGCAGCGGCGCATTTTATAAAAGAGTGGGAGAGTATTTATCAAACCATTCCACAATCGCCTGCCATTACCGATAGCAAAATGGTAGCGCTGGCATATAACAATGAGTTAAGAGCTTTGTATCATTCGATTGCATTACGATTGGTTTTGCTGAGGAGCTGTGTGCAGGGCTTTCATACAGAAGAATACAACAGGGCAAAAAAAGATTTCTCCGCCGCCAATGTTTCGGTGAACGCGTATGCCGGCACGAACGAGAAGAAGATTGAAAGTGCGCATCCCGATTTATACCGTCAGTTGCGGCAATTGAGAGACACCATTTGCGCCGATCTGGAAGTGCCAATTTATATGGTTTGCGGCAGTGCGGCATTGGATGAGATGAGCACATTTCTTCCTTCTACACCAGCACAACTGGTGCAGATTACAGGCTTTGGAAAGGTAAAGGTGCAGCAGTTTGGCGAGCGTTTCCTGCGCGTGATTAATAAGTATGCTGAAGAACGAAACCTGGTTTCTACGATAGATGACAAGAAGGCCAAGCGGCAGCGAAAAGAGAAGGAAAAGAAAGAGGAAAAACCCGCCGAGCCAAAGGCCGATACCAAAAAAGAGACCTTTATTTTGTATAAAGAAGGCAAGACACTGAAAGAAATTGCAGAGCAGCGCAAACTTTCGCCACAAACCATAGAAGGACATCTTGCTCATTTCGTTCAGGAAGGAATGATATCGGTAGATGAACTGGTAACACGCGAAAAGCTGGTGCTGATTGAACCCGCGCTGGAAGATTACGACGGCAAAACACTAAACTCGGTAAAAACAAAGCTTGGCGATGATGTGACTTATGGCGAAATCAAGCTGGCACTGGCTTGGAAAGAGTTTTTGAAGAAAAGGTCGGTGGTGAATGAGTAATGAATGCTTCTCAAGACAGAAGAAGAATTTCATTTATCAGTTGCCTTTACTTTACAATTCAATATGCCCACGCAGGGCAAACACACTCACCGGTCCGCGGTCTTTATTGTAAGCCGGATGACTCACAAACTGGTAATCGGCCGAAAAATAAAAATGTGGAAACAGCTTAGCATTATAAAAAATTTCACCAATTGTTTCGCTGCCATAGGTAAGGTTACCATCGCCGATAATAAACCCATAGCCACCCGCTTTCAGAAAGTCGCGGTGGTCTTTTGAAATCCCATTAATTACGCCAGCAATTCCCAACACATCCTCATTGCGCTTCCAGCTTTTCCCTTTTATAATAATGCCCAGGCTAACGCTTCTGTCAATTTCTGTATACGCCCAGGTAGCCGATTTTCCATCGTTATAACCTGCACGAAAGAACGCGCCGAGTGCATCAGAGATTTCGGCTTCACCATTCAGCCCGATGCCATACTTTACATGGTGATACCGGTTGTCATATTTTTCACCCGTAATTACAGCCAGAGCTGAGCTATCTCCGCTTTGCATCTCTTTAATTGTCTGGCTATACAAAGGCGCATTCACACTGTTTCTGAATCCTAACAAACTAAAACGGAGTTTCCTTTTATTAATGAGAAATGACTTTTCTATTTCGATAGTAGTGCCGTTTACATCTCCAATCTTTTCGTTCAGCCACGGACCATTTGCCCGCTTAGGCACCTGAACAAATGAAATGCGGGCTGCATAACCGGGATGTACATATTCAGCCATTACACCTAACGTATAACCACGCGTATTGGCAGGATAATCCCACGCACCTTCACCCATCAGCGACCAGTTTAAAAACTGCTGTCTTGGATCGTGGCTATAAGTATTATCATCAAAAAAATCGCTCAGCGAAAACTTGCCTGCCCTCAGTGTGATGCGCGATGAAGGAACAATTTCTTTCACCTGGTTGGCATCTTCTGCAAGAGTATCGTAGCTGCTATTCGATACAGCAAAATGCTGCTGCAAAAAATATCTTCCCATGTACAAGGCAGGGGTGGGATCGCCAACGCGGAACGATTCGCCATTGGTAAATCCTGCAATGCCACGTGCGCCGCTAAGACCTTGCCCGCCCGATATTTCAGGATTTGCATATATACTTGCATAACGCCATAGTTTTCTGCCAATGAATGCTGTAGAAGTAATGGTAAGATAACCTCTTTCCACGCCGCTGTATAAACTGTTGGTGCCAGAATATTTTGCTGAGAAAGAAGAATGGCTTTGCGATACAGCCGTGAACTGGAAGTGAGCCGACCAGTTATCAGTCTTTACGTTGTTGGTAGGTTGCGCTACCGTATCGCTTTGCGCCCGGGATGCAACACCTGTGAGAATGAAAACGGAAAACAAAAATCCTTTCATGTAATATAAGAAGCTGGCTTTTAAAACAATTCCACGCTCCATTGCCTTTCAAAAACGCTGTTTTCTTTCAGCGCAATAATGCCTTCTTTTTGCGTAATGTCGCCGCTTGCATCAGTGCTGTCGGCAATACCACACCAAGGCTCGATGCAGAGGAAGTCAGCATCCTTTTTTGTCCACAATCCGAGGTAAGGAAAATTCTCAAAAGAGAACGTAAAACCATGCGGCGTTACATCGCTTTTTACACTGATGCTGTTGCTCTGTATCTCTTTAAACACCAGGGCATCTTCATAGAAAAAGAAGCGTTTCAGTTTCAGCTGTTCGGCATTGTGAAAGAAAGGTACCGGTGTTGTTTCTACTAAACCTCCTTTTGATAAAGGATATTGCTTTGCATTTTCTACCTGGCTGAACGAAAGATAATAATCTTCGAAATCAGTGCCTTCTACCAGGGGAACTTTAAAAGCCGGATGACCACCAACAGAAAAAAACATATCGCCGTTGCCTGTGTTCTTTATTTCATAAACCACATACAGCCGGTTTCCCTGCAGTGTATATCGAATAGAAAATGAAAAAGGAAACGGATATACCGCTGTTGTTTCAACATTGCTGTTCACTGTAAAGAGAATAGTCGTTTCTGAGTGATCAGAAACCGTGAACATCATGTCCCGGGCGAACCCGTGGCGGGGCAAGTGATAAGTTTTGCCTTCATATGTATAAGAGCCATGTTTTAGCTCACCCACAATAGGAAAGAGAACCGGGCTGTGTTTCGCCCACACCTGCGGGTTAGCATCCCACAAATATTGAAGACCTGTTTTATGGTTGCGCAGGCTTTGCAATTCAGCACCCTTTTCGGCAATCTCAACGGATAAAATATCATTGTGTAATGACGGCATCGTAAGAAGTTTAAATGAATACCATTCCACTAACCAATATCATACTAAACTAAAAAAGAAAAGCTGTTTGGGTAAACAGCTTTCTATATTCGTTTGAGGCAAATTATTTTTAATATTCATCTTCATTAAACATAAAATCTTCCTGGCTGGGATAGTCCGGCCAAATGTCTTCGATGCTTTCATAAACTTCGCCTTCATCTTCCAATTCCTGCAGGTTTTCCACTACTTCAATAGGAGCGCCGGAGCGGATGGCGTAATCAATCAGTTCATCTTTGGTGGCGGGCCAAGGAGCATCTTCTAGATAAGATGCCAATTCAAGAGTCCAAAACATAACAGCTTTTGAAATTTCGTGCAAATGTATGTGTTGACTTCCAAAATTCAAATCCTATGAATGTTGTTGCAGCAAAATATTGCCAAAACATTTGACGAATCGTTTACGTTTGCACCCTATGTTGTCAGCCAAACATATTTGCAAATCTTACGGACTAATAGATGTGGTGAAGGGGGTGAGTCTGGAAGTGGCTCAAAGCGAGATCGTCTGCATCACGGGTTCTTCCGGTGCAGGCAAAAGCACGCTGCTGCACATTCTTGGCACTTTAGATTCGGCAGACAGTGGCGAGATACTGCTGAACGGATATTCGGTAACGCATTTAAAAGACGATGCGTTGGCACAGTTTCGCAACACACAATTGGGCTTTGTATTCCAGTTTCATCACCTGTTGCCAGAGTTTACCGCGCTTGAAAACGTGTGCATTCCGGGCTGGATTGCCGGGCGAAAAAGAAGAGAAGTAGAAAAGCAAGCCCTGCATCTTATGTCTGTATTGGGCATTGATAGCCGGCGGGAGAACAAGCCGCAGCAGATGAGCGGAGGCGAACAGCAACGCGTAGCAGTGGCGCGTGCTTTAATTAATAATCCAGCAATTGTATTTGCTGACGAGCCAACCGGCAACTTAGACAGCAATAACGCAAAAGAACTGCACCAGCTATTTATCGCTTTAAGAAACGAGTTCAAACAAACCTTTTTAATTGTTACCCACAACGAAGAGCTGGCTGCCAGCAGTGACCGCGTTTTTTACATGAAAGACGGTAAGATTGTAAATGAGTAAAGCAAAAAGAGAGGACAAGCCGTTGTACAATTTCCCAAAAATTAGTTCGGCATAAAGTAAAAGATGAAGAAGCAAGGGGCAAATTACTTACTCCCTTCTTATTATCTTTTCGTTTACAGCTTTCCATTTACTTTGCACACCTGTATTTTGCCGTGGCATGTATAAAAAAGTTTGGTTCGTTTTTCTATTGCTGGTTGTTTCATCCCATCTTTTCTCGCAGGACATCAACCGGCTGAAAGGAAGATTGAACGGACTGAACAGCGCCTCCGGCAAAGGCAAAGGCGATTCGCTGGAGCATCGCGACCCCAACGCAGATTCCATTACCATTTCCTACCGGTTTTTCGATTCCACCCGTCCTCGCAAAATAGATTCTTCTATCAGCGATTGGTACAGTCGTTTCCCCGTGCCTGCCACTTACGATTACCTGAGTAATCTCGGCGCGGCTGCGCATCCCTTACTTTTCACCTTAAATATGCAGCCCGGCTTCGATGCAGGTTTTCATGCCTACGATATCTATCGCTACACTTTAGAAGGCACACGCTTTTTCCAAACTACAAGACCTTATACCGAACTGGCGTATATGATTGGCAGCAAGGCAGAGCAGATGGCCAACATCATGCACACGCAAAACCGCAAGAACAATCTCAATTTCACTTTTGAATACCGCTTTATCGCATCGCCCGGCGCCCTCAAAAACCAGAATACGAGCCACAACGATTTCAGAATAAGCACTTACTATCAAAGCAAAAACAAGCGGTACGGGCTTTATTTTATTTATATCGCTAATAAACAAAAAGCATCGGAAAATGGCGGGTTGGTATACGATACCTCATTACAGGATATATCGCTGAACAACCCTGCAGGAGCGCCTGTAAGGTTAGGCTCCAGCCTGTCGCCGCCCCCCCAGGGAAATGTTTTTAATGCTACGGTCAACATCGGCACCTACTATCGCGAAAGTCTTATATACGTGCGTCATTATTTCGATTTCGGGCAAAAAGATTCTATTGTGCACGACTCTACCGTTACACGCTTATTCTATCCGCGCTTGCGCTTGCAGCACTCGATTTCTTACCGGTCCAACTTGTATGAATACCGCGATATTAATCTTGATTCGACTGACTACATTAATTATTACCATTATTACGGCGCTAACGGCAAAGACAGCCTTTATTTCAGAGATAAATGGCGCGACCTCACCAACGAGTTCAGCCTCATTACCTTCCCGGACAAAAGGAATGTCGCGCAGTTCCTCCGGTTAAGCGCAGACTTGCAATTGCTTGATGGTGCCTTCAGTGATGGCAGATCTCAGAAATATACCAACGTATATGCGTCGGCTGAGTATCGCAACCGCACGCGCAATCAAAAGTGGAATGTTGAGGCTTCGGGACAGCTTTACCTGACCGGCAGTTTTATCGGCGATTATACTGCTTACATCAGCCTGCAAAGACAATTAAGCCAAAAGTTAGGTTCATTGCAGGTAGGATTTCAGAATTCCAACAAAAGTCCGACTCAATTAAGTCAGGGCATGACCTCTTTTCCCGTAGTTCCGAATGGCTCTTTCAATAACACCAACATTGCCCGTCTGTTTGGTAATTTCTATTTGCCGGAATTGGGATTGCACCTCTACGGAAATTATTACGCTGTAACCAATTATCTCTATTTCGATGATTTCTTTACAATGCAGCAGCGTTCGGCATTGTTTAATTATATCAATGCAGGGGCTGAGAAAAAGTTTAAGCTCAGCAAGCACCTGAACTTGTACAGCGAAGCCGCTTTTCAGCAAGCTGCCGGCAATGCGCCTGTTCATTTACCTTTGGTATATACCCGCAACCGGCTTGCTTTTGAAGGCAATTTTTATAAAAACCTGTTTCTATCATTGGGTTTGGAGGTGCGGTATTTTACGCCTTACAAAGCCGATGGTTACACACCACTTAATGGTCAGTTTTATTACCAGACCGATTCCACTTTAAGCAACCGCCCGGACGTGAATGTTTACGTGAATTTCAGGATCAAGAGTTTCAAAGCGTTTATCCGTCTTGAAAACCTGAATACAATCGATAAATACAACGACAATTATGGATTTCTAAATCATAATTTTTCTGCGCCGCATTATCCCCAGAATTCGCTCTGGCTTCGCTTCGGCATTTGGTGGAACTTTGTGAATTAAGCCGGTCTGCTACTGCAGGATTATTTTATATTTGTCAAATCAAAAAAACATATCAATTCATCTCCGTATGAAAATGAAATTTTTAACAACAGTTCTGGTTGCCGTGTGCAGCCTGTTTGCTTCTCATCTTTTTGCAAAAGAAATAACTGATACTGTTAGAGTATTGGGCAACTGCGAAAGCTGCAAAGCCCGCATTGAAAAGGCCGCTAAAGGGGCTGGTGCCACTAAAGCTGATTGGAATGACAAGACCCAAATATTAAAATTGTCTTACGACGATGCCAGCACCAATCTCTTAGCTATTGAAAAAGGGATTGCTTTTGTAGGACATGATACACGCGACGTAAAAGCAACTACCCAAGCTTATGATAAACTTCATTCCTGCTGCCAATATGATAGAACCGGACTGAGTGGTGCAAAAGCTTGCGAAAAAGACGAAAAGGACGAAAAACAATAGTGATGAATTGGAAATGCCTCTTTTTAGCAGCTTTTTTGTTTGCAATACTGCCAGCCATGTCACAGCCCGGCCTAGGAAAGGCAGCTAAAGAAATACAGCTCCCCGACGCTACAAATCAAACCATCGCCCTGTCTTCTCTGAAAGGCAAGGTGGTGCTGATTGATTTCTGGGCTAGCTGGTGCCGACCTTGCCGGCAAACCGTACCGGGGTTAAAAAAGCTATACAGTCTTTATCACAACCAAGGCTTTGAGATTTACGGCGTTTCGCTGGATGATAATGCAACCGCATGGAAAACTGCGATACGCGATGATCAATCTAACTGGATACACGTCAACGATAAACTAGGCAATATTGCCAACCAATGGATAGTATCTGTAATACCTACAACTTTCTTATTGGATAAAGATGGTAAAATCGTCGCCATTGATGAGGATGAAAAGGCTTTGAGTAAGATTATTGCAAAACTCCTCAAGTAATATCTATTTGCGTTAACTAAAAAAGGCAGCACATAAATGTGCTGCCTTTTTTAGTTAACGCAAAGCACAATCCATAACCCACTTTATGTTAACAACCATTTTGTCCGATGGTTTCTTCAGAATTCCTTTATTCCAATATTGGTAGAAAAATGGAGGAAGAAACTGGTCAGAGAGCGGATAATTCACCTGAATTACATATGTGAATAAAGGCAGTGTGTTCAATTATTCATTTCAATGTATTCATATAATTAAAGATAACACTTTCAGTGGATTCGCACACTGTAGTAAAACAGTCATCCAAAAAACCAGTTAACACTATAAAGCATAAACAGATCAAACTTTTAGAAACTGAAATTGTGTCTCTAAAACAACTGCTCTAATCTCTATATCATTTAATTCTGGAAACTCATATTCCGGAGGGACTGAGAATATCAGATCCAACTTAAATACTAAGCTGATAATCAGATGTTGATTTATTTAGTTTGTAATCTATAATAGTATACTAACAAAATTAGTCAAAAGTTACAAAATTAAAATGCCAAATTTTATAGCTAAAATAATTATTATAAAAAATTGATTTTTAATACTTTACGGGTAATTAATTAATTTTTAAGCACTAAAGTATTTGTTTTTTTTCGCAAATTTAATCAGCTAGATGTTCCACGATTTAGAGCTAATCGATAAGTTAAAGTGTATTGAGATACAGCCAAATAATCAAATAAAAGGGATTTTAAAATCGTCAATAGTAAATTTTATAAGTTCTGCACTACACTTGCATTATTTCAATATTTGAATTGCGAATGGTGCAGTTAGTAATCGCCAAGTTGTTAGGCTTAGTTTCTATAATTGCGTTAAGAAGGATAATATTTAAAGAGTAATAACCAGACAGGCGAATAAATTCTGGTTCATTTCTTCAATAAGACTTGGCGACTTAGTTAAACTTTTACAAGGTTCTACCGGAGATTTTCCGAAGTAAAGCTTAATGGTAGTAAATAAGAAGAATGAGAAATTATAAGGATAGGACCGGAAGAACCGCAAAGAAGTAACCGAATAGGGTAGTTGACGCGCGTTTCGAATTCCGCTAACACTTGCCGACAAAATCCGCAGGGCGTAGCTGGATGGTCACTTTTTCCTTTTGTATTGACGTAAGTAACTGCCATAGTTTGGACGGCTACATTGGGATATTGCTGCGCTGCAGATGCCAAAAGAGATCTTTCCGCACAAAGACCCGCCGGGTAGCTCGCATTTTCTTGGTTGCTTCCGGTTACAATTTTACCGTTGGCCAAAAGCGCTGCAGCGCCTACGAGGAAACCGGAATAAGGAGCATATGCTACTGAAGCTGCCTCACGGGCAGCGTTAAGCAGGTAAAGGTCTTCATTTAACAAATCTATCTCAGAATCAAAATGCTGATAGCTAAAGCTGAAATGATTTTCTTTCAAGTCTTCAGGTTATTTAATGAATCGGTTTGAAAAAGCGATTCCAACGAGGACCTTTATCCCAACTAAACCAGATCAGCGAAGCACGACCCACAATATTGGTCTCGGGCACAAAGCCCCAAAAACGGCTGTCCTGGCTGTTATGGCGGTTATCGCCCATCATCCAGTAATAATTATACTGGAACGTATATTGAGTGGCTTGCTTCCCATTAATGGTGTATTGTCCACCGTTTTCTACCAATGTATTGTGCTCATACGTAGCAATGATGCGGCGGTAAAGTGCAATATTCTGCGGGCTAAGCGTTATCGTAGTGCCCTTCTTCGGAACGGTAATCGGACCGTAATTATCTGTGCTCCAGGGATAAATAGCTAAGTCAAACGGAAAAGTGCGCGGGTCTGGTGTTGTTGCCGTGTAAAGCGTAATAGATTTGAAATTTGCCTGCTTCTTTATCAGCGCTACATCAGCCGCCGAAAGTGTAAACCGGTATTGAGAACCCATTAGCTGCATATATTTTCCATCTTTTTCATAGGTCACCTCTCTGCCGCTTTGCGGGTCATTACCCACTTCAAAGTGCAAACCCAGTCCATTCTCTAAGAAATCCTGAGAAAATGGCTGACCATTGGTTTCAACAATATACTCGTTCTGCTGGCCGGGTGCCACAAATGCTTTTTGGTTATTGATATACAGAATCCCTTCTTTCACCTGCAGCACGTCGCCGGGAATACCAACGCATCGCTTAATGTAATTATCGGTTTTATCCATCGGGTGAACAATTACATCGTGCTCGGCACGCAAAGCGTCACGGTTACCATTATAATCTCTTCGCAACACATCATAATAGGTATCTAAGCTCAGGTAGTTGGGTTCATTAATGATGGTATCACCTGCCGGGAAATTAAAAACCACAACATCATTCCGTTGTACGCTCGCAAACCCAGGCAAACGCTTGTAAGGAATCTGAATCCATTTTAGGTAAGAGGGAGACGTTTGCGAAAAAGGCATTGTATTATGAACAAAAGGAAAGCTAAGCGGTGTTTGCGGAATACGGGCGCCATAGCTCATCTTGCTTACAAAAAGAAAATCGTTCACCAAAAGCGTCTTTTCCATACTGGGCGTTGGGATGGTATACGCCTCGAAAATAAAGCTGCGGATAAGCGTAGCGGCTACTACTGCAAACACGGCAGCATCAATCCACTCGCGGGAAGCCGGTTTTTTATACAACCGCATCACTTCCTGTCCTTTATATCTTTCCTGTTTGCTAAAACCAAGATATGGAAAGTAAATAAATGGAAGAAAAACAGTTGCGGCGTGCTGAAACACGTTGAACTTGCCAAAATGCATGACGAAAATGATGGTGATCCAGATCGTCACAAACTGACCGGCAATGGGGATGAGCTGAAGCCAGAACCAGATTTTGGGAAGATTGCATTTTTCGACAATGCACCAGGTATTGTAAAAAGGAATGAGCGCTTTCCAGGGTTCGATGCCGGCTTTTTTGAACATTCCGTACATACCGATATGCCAGCCGAGGACACCAATAAGAAAAATAGCCCAACCCATAACTTGTAATTGAAGGAAACAAAAATAGCATTCTGGTACAAGGCGCAAAATGCAGGAGTACAAACTTTTCTTAAACTGTTAATACATAAGGAAGAAGCCCATTATCCTACCAGCTGTATAACCATTGCGCTCGCGCCGCCACCGCCATTGCAAATTCCTGCCACGCCGGTAATTCCACCTTTTTGTTTAAGAACGTTAATGAGCGTGACCAAAATGCGCGCACCGCTGCAGCCCAGCGGGTGTCCTAATGAAACCGCACCACCATGTATATTCACTTTGGCAGCGTCTAATCCCAGTTTCTGCATGTTGGCAAGGCTTACCACGGAGAAAGCTTCGTTAATCTCGAAATAATCCACATTATGTAAAGTTAGTCCTGCCTTCTCCACAGCTTTCGGAATTGCGATAGAAGGAGAGGTCGTAAACCATTCTGGTGCCTGTTCCGCATCAGCATAGCTGAGAATAGTGGCGAGAGGAGTTAAGCCCAGCTCTTCTGCTTTATCTTCACTCATCAGCACCAGTGCCGCAGCGCCGTCGTTTAGCGTGCTGGCATTGGCTGCCGTTACGGTTCCGTCTTTTATAAATGCGGGTTTCAGCTCTGGTATCTTATCAAATTTTACATTGAAGGGTTCTTCATCGCGGCTGACCTCTATAGCAGGTCCCTTTTTCTGCGGAATAGTTACAGGCACAATTTCATTTTTAAACCAGCCTCGCTCCGTAGCTTCCTGGCTTCGCTTGTAGCTCTCAATAGCATAAGCATCCTGCGCCTCCCGGTCGATATTGCAGGTTTGCGCGCAAAGTTCTGCCGCATTGCCCATCGGGTAATCTTTATAAACATCGGTTAACCCGTCTTTTACCAGTCCGTCTACCAAAGAAACATTACCAAACTTGTTGCCCCACCGCTGCTGCGCAGCATAATAGGGTACGTTCGACATGCTTTCCATGCCACCGGCAACTATAATGTCGGCATCACCCAGCGCAATACTCTGGGCGGCCATCGCCACAGCTTTCATACCGCTGGCGCAAACTTTATTTACGGTTGATGCAATCACATTGTTTGGCAGCCCCGCCAGCATACTCGCCTGCCTTGCCGGTGCCTGTCCCAGGTTGGCCTGCAACACGCAACCCATTATCACTTCATTCACTTTCTGAGGTGAAATACCGGCCCGCGCTACGGCAGCTTTAATGGCAATAGCGCCTAATTGCGGAGCAGTAAAATCTTTCAATGCACCGCCAAAGGCGCCAATAGGGGTGCGAACGACAGAAACAATCACTACTTTTTTCATATGGAAACTACATATTTTGCGGCGCAAAGATAAGCGAAGGGGAAGGGTTCAAAAGGAACACAACGGTAGATTTAGGTTGACAATAAGCAAACTTTGTCAGATGGCAGGGTAAACTTTTTTTTGACTTCTGGTAATCCTGCAATAGAGTAATGTCTCAGTATGAAATAAAACTGCCGTCGTTCCGCCCTTACACAATGTAGGTGCCTTCGTCATTGCATATTATAAACCACTTTTAGGAAGGCTTTATGCAGAATCCGACTTTCAAATTGAGACATTACTTGATAGATTATACATCCTGATTCTCGTTAAAAGCACTAAGCTTAGATCACAATAATAAGAGCAAAAATCATCTCAGAGGAAACAATCTTGTTTAAAACGCAAACCATATTCCTTGAAGAGGAAACAATATTGTTTGTAGAGGGAGCATTTTTCCTTGCTTAGGAAACAATAACAGGTCCTTCTAGGATCAAACCTCCTTCCTCGGCAACCCATTTTTTCGCTTCCAGTCTCAAAAACGTATCTCCCGCACAGAACATACATCTCCATTTGTGCCGCGACATTTACATTTGCACTTCATGTTATTTAATTGATGATGGAACTTAGCAAGCACTACAATCCTTCCGCTACCGAAGATAAATGGTACCAACATTGGCTGAATAGGGGCTATTTTAACAGCCAGCCCGATGACCGCAAATCATTTACTGTTGTCATTCCGCCGCCCAATGTAACCGGCGTGCTCCACATGGGGCATACGCTGAACGAAACAGTGCAGGACATTCTTGTGCGCACAGCCCGCGCCAAAGGCTACAATACCTGCTGGGTGCCCGGCAGCGACCATGCTTCTATTGCTACGGAAGCGAAAGTGGTGGGTATGCTGAAGGAACGCGGCATAGACAAAAACAGCCTTACACGCGAGGAGTTTTTGAAGTATGCCTACGAATGGAAGGAGAAATACGGCAGCATTATTTATAGCCAGATTGCAAAGCTGGGCTGCAGTGTCGACTGGAACCGCGTTACGTTCACCATGGACGATCATTATTACAAAGCCGTTATAAAAGTATTTGTAGAGTTATATAAAGAAGGATTGATCTATCGCGGTGCGCGGATGATTCACTGGGATGTAGTGGCAAAAACAGCGTTGAGCGATGAAGAAGTAGAATATAAAGATGTAGAGGCGAGGCTATACTATGTTCGCTATAACATAGAAGGTGAGGAAGATGCGATTATAATTGCTACGCAGCGCCCGGAAACTATTATGGGCGACGTGGCCGTTTGTGTCAATCCGAATGATGAGCGCTATAAACATCTCATCGGCAAAAAAGTAATTGTTCCCCTTATTCATCGTGCTGTGCCGGTGATTGCAGACGAGTATGTAGATCCTTCCTTTGGTACAGGCGTATTGAAAATAACGCCGGCGCACGATATCAACGATTATAATATCGGGTTGAAGCACGGATTGCCCATCATCAATACTTTAAATGAAGATGGAACGCTCAGCGAAGAAGCTGGTTTGTTTGTGGGAATGGAACGCTTTGCTGCCCGAAAAAAAGCGGTAGAACAGTTAGCCACAGAAAACAATCTTCAAAAAGTAGAGGATTATACCACGCGTCTTGGCTATTCGCAACGGACGAATGCTGTGGTAGAACCCCGCATTTCCACGCAGTGGTTTGTAAAGATGAAAGAACTGGCAGGTCCGGCATTGGCTGCCGTTCTGGATGGCGAAATCAACATTCATCCCAGCGACAAGTTTTTGGCAACGTATCGCTATTGGCTGGAGAATGTAAAAGACTGGTGCATCAGCCGCCAGCTCTGGTGGGGTCAGCAAATACCGGCATGGTATGATGAAGCAGGCAATATGGTGGTAGCCGAAACCGAAGAAGAAGCAAAAAAGACTTACAGCGATCAATATTCAGGCACAAATGTTCAATTAAAGAGGGACGAGGATGTGCTCGATACCTGGTTCTCATCCTGGCTGTGGCCGATAGAAGTGTTTAATGGAATAACAGAGCCGGACAATAAAGACTTCAATTATTATTATCCAACCTCGGTATTGGTAACCGGTCAGGACATCATATTCTTCTGGGTGGCCCGTATGATTATGGCGGGTACGCATTTCAAAGGCGTAAAGCCTTTCAGCGATGTGTATTTTACCGGTATGGTGCGCGATAAGCAGGGAAGAAAAATGAGCAAGCAGTTAGGCAATTCGCCCGACTTGTTGCAACTGATAGAGAAATATGGTGCCGATGCCGTGCGCTTCGGCATTATGATTTCTTCGCCGGCTGGCAACGATCTGTTATTTGATGAAGCTTCGCTTGAACAGGGCAGAAACCTGAACAACAAGCTTTGGAACGCACTGAAACTGGTAAAGATCTGGGAAGAAAAAGCGCGTAAGGATGATACTGAAATGGATGACTTTGCCTTGAACTGGTTTCATAACCGGATGAACCGGGCAAGGGGAGAAGTGGATTATTTAATGGCAAACTTTAAACTGAGCGAGGCTTTAAAAACCATTTACTCTCTTTTCTGGGACGACTTCTGCAGTTGGTATCTGGAATGGATAAAGCCGGCGGCAGAAGAAACGACGAGCACAGGAACTTATCAGAAAACGGTGCAGTTTTTCGATTCCATCCTTCAGTTGCTTCATCCGTTTATGCCCTTCATCACTGAAGAAATTTATCATTTGTTAGGCGATCGCGAAGATGATCTCTGCACCCGCCAGTGGAAAGGCATAACGGAAGCCGATGATGCCATTCTCCAGGAGGGAAGTCTGTTGCAGCAATTGATAACAGGCATTCGTGATGCAAAAGTGAAAAACAACCTGAAACCAAAAGCACCCGTTACATTATTGATCCATACAAAGGACAGAAGTGCTTACCAACGGATGGCTTCCATTTTACAAAAGCAAACCTCCGCCGAATCGGTTGAATACATCAGCGACGCCGTAAGCGATGCCATCGTAGTTCCTGTCAACAGCGATAAAATTTACATTCGCTCTAACGAATCATTCGACACAGAAAGTTTGCGGCAGAGCATCGAAAAAGACCTCGATTACCAGCGCAATTTTTTAAGCAGTGTCACAAAAAAATTATCAAACGAACGCTTTGTGCAGAATGCAAAAGCCGACGTGGTAGCGCTGGAGCGTAAAAAACAATCCGATGCCGAAGCGCGCATTCAATCGTTGGAAGAAACCCTTGCAAATCTTTAATATGCAGCGCTTTTTGCATCGCGTTTTCGTCTGCCTGCTGGTAGCCAACTTTGTGTTCCTTTCTTCGGCTCGGTCGCAAAATTGGGATGTTGATTTCGTTCGTTCTGTTAATCCGCAGGGAACAAAATCATTGGTGCTTCGGGGGCTTAGCGCTTCTGTTTATTCCACCAGCGCCATTGTTCCCATCGCCACTTTTCTGTATGGTGAGACGAAGCAAAACAAGACGTATAAAATCCGTGCTTACGAGCAAGTCGGTTCTATCGCCGTCGCTGCCATCGCTTCCGGCGGACTAAAAGCGATCATCAACCGGCAGCGTCCTTACGAAAAATACGATGGCATTTATCCGTTTAAAGTAGATGAGCGCGGATCGCTGCCTTCCGCGCATGCTGCATTGGCTTTCGCCACAGCTACCACATTATCGCTTCAATACAAAAAGTGGTACGTAGTTGTTCCGGCTTATGCCTGGGCAACCGGCTGCGCTTTTTCGCGGGTTTACCTGGGTGAGCATTATCCAACCGATGTGTTGGCCGGCGCCGCCATCGGCACAGGCAGCGCTTTCTTAAGCCAGTGGCTTACCAGGAAAATATTTAAATCTCACGACACATCGTCTGCTATTGCAGAATAATCAACTGCGAGCTTTTCTGGATTTCGTAAGCTTTTCCTGTTATGAAACCATTCCTGTCACTCTTGTCCTGATTAGCACCTTTTTTGTTTACAACCTCCTATAAAATAATATACATGAGAGTTGTAGTGGTGGGTGGTGGATTTGCCGGTCTGAAACTGGCGCATCAGCTAAACAATAAAAAAGGCATCGATCTTACCTTGATTGATAAATACAATTATCATCAGTTTCAGCCCCTTTTTTACCAGGTGGCAACTGCCTCTTTAGATGCCAGCAATATTTCTTTCCCGATTCGTAAGGCATTTCAAAAATCGAAAAATTTTGCATTTCATCTGGCTGCCGTTACTGAAATTAAAACCGATGAAAATATTGTTGCCACTGAAACAGGCGATGTATCCTACGATATTCTTGTTTTGGCAACCGGTTGTGACACTAATTTTTTCGGCAACAAGCAAATGAAGGCGTTAGCTTATCCAATGAAGTCAACAGTGGAAGCCCTTCGGTTGCGTCATCATCTGGTGCAAACATTTGAAGATGCCGAGCTGGTAAAAAATGATGAGGCAAAGCTCCGCCAGCAAATGACCATCGTAGTAGTGGGGGGTGGTCCAACTGGTGTAGAATTGAGCGGTGCTATCTCTGAAATGCGCAATAAAATTCTACCAAAGGATTATCCGGATATGGATTTTTCCAAGATGAAAATTTATCTGCTGGAAGGAGGACCGAAAACCTTGGCTACGATGAGCGAAAAAAGCAGTCAGCACAGCCAGAAGTATTTAGAAGAGCTGGGCGTGGATGTAAAAACGAACACTGTCGTAAAAGATTTTGACGGAGAAAAAGTAATTCTGTCTAATGGTGAAACCATCCTCACAAAAACGGTTATTTGGGCAGCTGGCGTTGCCGGTAATATTCCAACTGGTTTTGATGGCTCACTAATCACAAAAGGCAACCGTTTAAAAGTTGATCGCTACAATAAAGTAACCGGGCTTCAGAATGTTTATGCCATCGGTGATATCGCCAACATGGAAACGCCAAAATATCCCACCGGTCATCCGCAGTTGGCCAATGTTGCCATTTCTCAGGGAAAGGTATTAGGTGAAAATTTGGTGAAGCTGATTAGTAATAGCAAAGCGCCACTCAAGCAATTTGAGTATCATGATAAAGGGAACATGGCAACCGTAGGAAGAAACCGCGCCGTTGTTGACATTCCAAAACCGAAACTTCATTTCGGCGGTTTCATTGCCTGGTTTATGTGGATGAGCGTTCACTTGTTTTTAATATTGGGCGTAAAAAACAAAATCCAGATTTTCATCAACTGGATTTATAAGTATTTCACCTTTGATCAGAATCTGCGCTTGATTTTTAATGGCTTTAGCTTGGCAGAAAATAAACCGGCAACTCAACCTCAACCATCACAGAGTTTACCGCAAGTACAGCAAACAACTACGCCGCCAGCAAATCAACCTAAACTACAAGTACCAGTTTCTGGTTAAACTCTTAAGTATTATTTTTTGCTTATAATTGATATTATGTTAAGTTGAAGCTATTTTTCTTATAATTAAAAAGCCGTCCTGCAAAAATGCAGGACGGCTTTTCTTCTTGACTGGAGTCTATCATTAATTACATTCCTCTGTACTTGTCATGCTCGTTCGAATATTGATTGAACTTTGCATCATACTTATCGTATTCCTTCGGTGCAAGCACTTTTGATCTTTCTCTTTTCCATTGATACAAATTGGCAAGATAATCTACAGAGCGGTTCAAGGAGTTTGACTCCGACTTTTCTCTGTCTGTCTTTGCCTTCAGGATGTCATATCCTTTCTCGAGCCAGGCAATCGCCGTATCTGCATAAGGAATTTGTTGCTTTTGAATATCTGTGCGTTGTGCTTTCAGAGAGGCGCTTTCACCACGCAAAGCAAAAAACCGATCGTCTAACGTATTAAATATATTGTAGTTTAAAACACCTGCATTGAAAGCATAAATACCCTTTGGATTTACGGTAAAGAGTCTTTTATAAATATCAGCTGACAAAAGCTTAACACTTATCTGCTGCGTGCTATCTAATCCCTTTGTTTTTTCAGGATCGTTTAAGGCTTCTGCATAGCCAATCAGTTGATCTTCGGTAAGAGCCGTATTGGCAGCGGCTTTATAATTGTCAATAATCTGTTGTAAAGAAGAGCCGCTCGTCATAGCGCCCATTTCTATCTGTGACCATAAAGCAGACTGGTCAGGATACAATTCTTTGGCTACTGCGAGATACTTATTAAACTTGTCTGTCTGCTTCATTTTCGAATAATCATCCAGCATGTATTGGTACATGGGCTGCAAATCCTTGCCACCTGTTTTCAGGTCAGCCAGCTTCTCATAATAAGCAACAGCATCTTCCGGCTTGCCTGCATTCTGTGCTGAATAACCGGTGTACAAAACAGTAAACGTATCAATCTGGGATTTTGAAGTACTAAACCCGTTTTTATTAATGAATTCACCCATATCAGCAGCCAGCTTAAAGTTCTTATAAGCTTCCGGCCAATTGCTTTGCGAAAAATACTTTTTTCCGTTGTTGAACGACGTAGTATACAACCAGGCAATACTGTTCAGTGTACCGGTTTCTTTCAATGCCTTTAAAGATGGATCCTTTTGCTGATAGGTGTTGAGCGCTGTATAAGCATCACTCGCTGCATTGGGATACTTAGCTGCGAAACCTGCACTGTCTTTGTAAAATTCACTGTTCAAAGCCGCCGTCCACAGGTAGGTTTCAGGTTTGTCTTTGCCCTTCTCGGAAGCCGCTATTTTATCAAGTTCCTTTTTGGCGTCTTCATACTTTTTCAACTGATACATGGTAAGCACTTTTGTGTAATCCTGTGCCATAGCGATGTATCCGGTCGAAGCAAATAATAGAGACAACATCATTTTTTTCATATCGCTTTGTTTTGTTGTTTAGTTATCGTTATGAGATGGTAAATCGTTATTCTCATTTGTGTCTTCTTCATCAGTCGTTTCACCATTAACTGAGGCATCCGGAAGCACTGGGTTTTCATCACTTGCCACCGCTTCCGCTTCAATAATTTCCTCCACAATCGCTTCCTCCTCTTCTATCTGCGAAACGGCTGCAATCTCGTCGCCGTTATCTAAGCGAATCAATATCACACCCTGCGTATTTCTGCCTGCTTCTTTAATGTTCTGTACCGGTGTGCGCAAGGTAATGCCCGATTTGCAGGTGATGATAAGATCTTCTTTTTCGCTAACGTTTAATACGGCAACCAATCTTCCTGTTTTTTCTGTAACGTTTATGGTTTTTACACCCTTTCCACCGCGGTTGGTAATGCGATATACATCCTCGCCTTCTGTTACCAGCGGTGTGCGTTTCCCGAACCCTTTCTCACTGACAACCAGGATCGTTTTTTCAGAATCTTCTCTATTAACACAAATCATACCTATCACATCGTCTTTTCCTTCTTCTGTATCAATACCCTGAACGCCAATGGCGCCACGACCAGTTGGGCGCACTTTCGCCTCTGGAAAACGGATGGCGCGACCGCTTCTTACCGCCATCATAATTTCGTTGCTTCCGGTAGTGAGTTTCGCTTCGAGCAGCTCATCTCCTTCCACGATGGTAATAGCATTTACACCATTGGTTCGTGGACGGCTGAAATCTTCCAGCGGCGTTTTTTTAATGATGCCTTTGCGGGTACAGAGAATAATGTTATGGCTTTGCACAAACTCTTTATCGTCGAGTTTCCGCACATCCAGTATCGCCCGCACTTTATCATCTGCCGGTATCTGTATTAGGTTCTGTATCGCTCTACCTTTACCTTGCTTTTCACCATCCGGAATTTCATATACTTTCAGCCAGAACGCACGGCCTTTTTCTGTAAAGAACATCATGGTATGATGGGTAGAGGCCACAAAAAGGTGTTCTACATAATCTTCCTGCCGCGTCTTGCTTCCAATAGCGCCTCTGCCACCGCGCCGTTGCTGACGATACTCCGTAGCGGATGTACGTTTAATATAACCCAAATGAGAAATCGTAATCACTACATTCTCATCTTCAATTAAATCTTCAATGCGCATTTCATCGGCGAGGTACTGTATTTCGCTTTTACGCGCATCGCCAAACTTGGTTTTTATCTCAAGCAATTCTGTTTTAATTACTTCAAAGCGCAAACCTTCATCATCCAGCAAAGCCGTCAGCTTCGCAATCGTGCGCATCAGTTCATTAAACTCATCTACAATTTTATCCCGCTCTAAACCCGTTAAACGCTGCAGGCGCAATTCCAGAATGGCTTTCGCCTGCGCATCACTCAAGCCCGCTTCCTGTACGTAAACATTTTGGGTAATGTCGGCAAAAATAGAAGCATTCAAATACCAGTTTTCTTCTTTGCTTTTACCAATCAAACTCTTCATCGCATCATCCGGTGTGCGGCTGCTTCGTATCAGGCGAATCACTTCATCTAAATGATCCAGCGCTTTCAGATAGCCTTCTAAAATATGCGCCCGCTCCCTGGCTTTACGTAACTCGAAGTTGGTTCTGCGAATCACCACTTCCATGCGGAATTCGATAAACTCCACAATCAGGTCTTTCAGGTTCATGATCTTTGGGCGACCCTTACTGATGGCAACGTTATTAATACCATAACTGGTTTGCAGCTCGGTATGTTTAAATAAATGGTTGCCAACTACGCTCGCCATGGCTTCGCGCTTCAAATCAATCACAATGCGCGTTCCTTCACGCTTATTACTTTCGTTGTTTACATGGGCAATGCCTTCAATGATTTTCTCATTTACCAGCTGTCCTATTCTATCCGTGAGCGAATCCCGGTTCACCTGGTAAGGCACTTCTGTAATAATAATCTGCTCGCGCCCGCTGGCTTTTGTTTCAATATTAAATTTACCACGAAGCACTACCCTGCCACGACCCGTTAAAAAGCCCTGCTTCACGCCTTCCATACCGTAAATAACACCGCCGGTCGGGAAGTCGGGCGCTTTTACAAAGCCCATCAGCTCTTCTATCGAAATATCTTTTTGGTTAATGTAAGCAATACAACCATCCACCACTTCGCTCAGGTTGTGCGGCATCATGTTCGTTGCCATACCTACGGCAATGCCGCTGCTGCCGTTTACCAGCAACTGGGGCACCCGCGTAGGCAATACAGTGGGTTCGTCCAGGGAGTCATCGAAGTTCAGCCCGAAATCAACGGTATCTTTGTCTAAATCTTCCAGCATGCTTTCGGCCACGCGCTGCAGACGCACCTCCGTATAACGCATGGCTGCCGGCGGATCGCCATCCTGGTTACCAAAATTTCCCTGACCGTCCACCATCATATAGCGCATCGTCCACTCCTGCGCCATACGCACAAGGGTATCATAGATAGAAGCATCACCGTGCGGGTGATATTTACCCATCACCTCTCCTACTATACGCGCCGATTTTTTGTAGGCTTTGTTACTTGTGTTGCCCAGTTCGTTCATGGCATACAACACGCGGCGGTGCACAGGTTTAAAGCCATCGCGCGCGTCAGGCAAGGCGCGGCCTACTATGACAGACATTGAATAATCAATGTAAGCTGTCTTCATTTCTTCCTCGATGTTTACCTGAATAATGCGGTCGTTATCGTTCGTTTCTGGGGGTATTGTTGTGTTCTCTTCCATGATGTGTCTTAACGGCTCGCAGGGAGCAGATGTATGAAAATAGTAAGGGGTAAAAGTAATTTTTTATCAACGAATTGCAAAGGAAATACAGGTATTTTAACGGGGCTTTTTACGGATGAATTTTTGAGACGCGGAGATGCGGAAAAAAAAGTTATATGAGGGCGTTATCAAGTGTATAGAAAGTATGGCGAAGATGCGGCTTATACCCAGTTAAGCAGTCGCAGTTTTACTCTATCATGTCTGTTGGCAATTCCTGCCTGTATCCTGTCTTCTTAACCATCGTCAGAACGGTACGGAAAATTGTGAATTACACACAACGAACAGTACTACCAATGGTGAAATAATTGAAAAATATCCGCCTGGCAACCGAAGTTCATGAATCCATTCAAAGAGTAAAAATATATTCTGATATTTAATTCTTGCCAAACCAAAGCTGATAGCGATATGCTGCTAAGTGCTCCAACACCATTATAGGCAATACTCCAGTTAGCGGCTGGCAAATCTTGCAATTAAACGCTTTGCTAGGTCGTCTATGTCTTTCCACCTTGCAAGTTGTGTTACCCAATCAATAGGTATATTGTCAAAGCCATAAAGTAAACCTGCCAGTCCACCTGTTACTGCTCCAGTTGTGTCCGTATCTTGCCCTAGATTCACAGCCTTAAGAACCGCTTCTTTATAACTTTTAGTAGTCAGCAAACACCATATACTCGCTTCTAATGTGTCTACAACGTATCCACTACTGCGTATTTGTTCTTCTGGTAAGTCTTGTATATTTCCTTTTAACAACAGGTCAAATCGGCTAATCTCTGTTTTGTTAATTGATAGTGATTGCAAGTAATCAGAAATCTCTGCTTTCAAATCATTATAAATTGAAAACTTGTCTTCCCTATTTAATAACTTCTTAGCAAATTCCAAATAATAAAAACAAGCAATTACAGAACGTATATGAGCGTGCGTAATTGAAGAAACGCTCTTTGTTATCTGATATCTTTCATCTATAGATTTGTCTTTGATGTAAAACAACAATGGAAGTATTCTCATTAAAGAACCATTTCCGTTTTCGTCTTCATCAAAACCTCCTGCTAAGTCCGGTCTTGTTCCTGTTGATAAATTATATATGGCTTGCTTGGTAGCTGTGCCAACATCAAACACTGTCCCAAGTGGAGTCCAATAATTTTCGTTTAACCACTTTATAAAGTTCCGTCCAACAATATAAAGATCAAAGTCTTGGATTAGTGCTTCGGCAAGACAAAAGGTTAATGAACTATCATCCGACCACGTTCCTGACGGCAAATTGTAGGTGCCATAGCCTTGCATCTCAGTCACGGGGTTTTGTCTAATGGCTTCTCTTCGTCTAAACTCTACAGGAACGCCTAATGCGTCACCTACAGCAACTCCAAAAAGAACGTCCTTGTAAATACTATTGCTTGTCATTTTAAATGTCTTGATTGCTTGCCCACAACATTTAAGTGCTTATGAAGTTGTACATAAAAAAATGGCAGCTTCTATAAACTACAGAAGTAGAATGATTATTCATAGTCAAAAGCTTCACGTCTAACCACAATTTTACAAATACAAGATTATGTGCCGGCTTATTTTATCAATGCGACTCCTTTATATTGTTTTGGCTCAGAATAAATGGTTGCACCAAGTAATTTCCATTCTACCACACCCTCAACAAAATATTGGAATTTAGTATTGTCGTTTGTTCTGTTTACAATAATTGATATCGGTTTCCAATTTGTCCCACTAATAAAACCTGTTGTCGAAGAGTAAGCACTTATCGGGATATTCAGTTGTCCTTGCCTGTCTGTACAGTAATTAATACCTAATTCATATTGTGAAATCCAGGTTGTCTCCAAATTTGCCGTTGTCAAAGAGGTCATATTGCTGTGTAAACTATCCTCTGAAAGGAACTTCCAGGTCTTTATTTGATTGGAATTCGGTTCTTTGTTGTCGTTGTCAGTATTTGAATGTCCGATAAAGGATAGAAGCCCGAATACAAACACAAGCGAAGCAAGCAGTCCAGACTTTTCTCTCACCAGCTTTGTCGCCCGAAAGCAGAGTACAATAAAAAAGAGAAAAAGTCCGGTGTTTAGCAAACCCCATAACAAGTATAGCATAGTCGTTTATCTTGAAGATTTGAAAAGCTGGCCACCAACGGCTTCCTGCTTGTTACGAGCAGATTATAGAGCGGCGAAAGCTTGGTTAAAGATAGCAAGTTCAGTTGAAAATTAATGCTGACTGTGTTCCATTAATCGCTATGGCAGCAGGCATTTAATTTGGTTTTTTACCCGGTTCATATTGTGTGTTCGCCTCGGTTTCTTCAGCGATATTTCTTCTTGCCATGTCGCACAGGTACCCTAACAATTAACCTCAGTCTATCTATTCCTTACTATGGCAATGAAAGTTCTTTTAGTGACAATGCAAATTGTATATCGCAATCAAACACCTCAGAGTCAGAAGCCAGAGAAACTAAATAGAAATTCGGTTTGCTGTTTTTCCAAAGACCTATTCCTTTGATGGTTACAGACTTACCCGGAACCAAAAACTGTTTTACTCCCTCTTTGCTTTTTTTCACATTTACATGATTTTCAATGGCATGGTCGTATCTTTTATCTTGCCCCCAAATAGAGGGTACTATAGCAGTCTTATAAATGATAGACCGATAATATCCGTTTTCTCCGGCAGGGTTTCCAATAACTAATTGCTGACCTTTAAAAAACTTCAAACCCATACTGGAATACAATGTGTCATTTTTAAGTTGTAAACTTTCATTGTCTACGGTTACAACATCGAAAGTTTTACCTTCTACGTTTCTGCTCGATGAGCATGCAAGAGCAAGCATAGTTGTTACAATAAAAATAAGCCCCTTCATAATTAGGTGTTTAGATATTTTAAGAGGAAAGCTAACATCCAACACAAATATTTATCTTCTTACACGCAATACCAAAAAACCTATCCATTGAAAGCAGTTCAGTTAATAGTATACACTCCCTATTGTTATTAGCACCATCCACCCTCACCAGTCAATCCTGCTATTCTTCCATAAGTCATCTCGCTTAAAAAGAACTTAAACAAACTGCCATTGCAAAGCCAAAAATTAAAAAGCAATTAAATAGAAATTAATTCTTGATTAAGATCAGCTAAAGCCTTTGACAGTAAGGCTTCCACGGCTTTATATTCGTTCAGCGAAGCCGGAAGCAACCGCACAGATGGTTCTTCCAAACAGGCTGACAAAGTTCTTATACAGCGGTCACACAAACCGATATTTCGAATAGAGTAAGGTATGTTCAAAAACGATGCAGCTATATCCAACCTGCACGTAACTATATTCAAAAATGCAATAGCTATATTCAAAACTGCGGCAGCTAGGTTCGAAACTACCGCAACTATGCTTAAGACGACTGTAACTGTGTTCCACAACCTTGCAACTATGGTTAAGAGTGTGGTAACTATCTTCAAGATGATCGCAACTATGTTCAAGAATGTCGCACATATAATCAGAAATGTCGCAGATAGGCTCGAAAGTGTAGCAACTATATCGAAAAGATGTTCAGCTATGTTCAAATCGGTTGCAGCTATTAAAAAAACGGGTTCGCGGGGGCAAAATCACGCAGGCAGCATAAGATAAACATTCAGAAGCGGCATGCGGCGGCAGCTATCCCTTTTTCAGTCAGAGTAAATTTTTCTTAAACAATAAATACAACAAAAATGAGTAAAGAAAACAAATCCCTCTATCCTGGATCAATGGTCGTTTTTTACATGGTCTGCCGCTTTGGCTGGAACCTGTACAGCAAGTATTGGGAACAGTTTGCCAAACTAAGCAGCCACTACACAAAAGATACAGGCACCAATGCACTAAAAGCCATAGACGCCGCACAGGCGCTGCCCGATGTAACGCAGCGAAGAGGCAATACCAAGCAGCAAGGCACAGAGCTCGACGAATCATCGGTACAAGCCCTGCTGTTTTGGAAAAAGCTGCGCCGGTATATTATCAAAACGTTTGCGTCGCAATATCAGGCGGCCGCCATAGAGCAGGCCGGCGGCACCCACTTTGCCAAAGCAAGCACTGGTAACTATGCGGAAATAACCAACCTGATGGTGGCCGGGCAAGCTTATATCACTAAAAATGCCCAGCTGCTTATGAACAAAGGCACCATGCCTGAGACTTTTGAAGCCGACTATAACAAGGCAAAAGACACCTACGATACAGAGCACCTGGAATATGGCACGGCAAAAGGAGAAGCCACCGATGGCACCTCCGATAAAATAACTGCCAACAACAATCTATATACTGATTTGCAGGAAATGTTTGCCGATGCCCAGGTGGTGTTTGAAGACGATAAGTCAATTGCAAAGCAGTTCTCCTATGCAGCCGTGAAGCGGTCAGTAAGCAAAGACCTGTCAGGCATTCACTTCCAGGTGCTTCAAACCGATAAAAAAACAACAATAGAAACTGCCGTCATCACCACCGATGAAAGCAATGAAACCTATCCCGTGAATGAGCGCGGCGTGCTCGATCTGCGCATGAAAGTCGGTGCGCACAGTGTCACGGTAGCGGCACCCGGTTTTGTTCCCTACAGTGGTGTGGTCATGGTAAATGCCGGCGTTATGCACCGCGTAAAAATCACTTTGGCAAAGGCAGAAATAAAAGTGCCGGTTGAGAATGAGTTAAGTGGCGTAAAATAAAAAAAGAACAACTCGTTTTGTTTCTTGTTTTTGGGTTGATGAAAAAGCACACTCTAAATAGTGCCTTCGTTTCAAAATGATATTGCGATTAATAAATGCCCTGTCTAAGCAAAGAAATCAATGAGTGAGTAAACATTGTGCTGATGGCAACACCTGTCTTTTCCAACATCGTCTAATCCAATATCGCATACAAGCGAGGCACCGAATAGTCAGTGCCTCGCTTTGTTTTAGGGAACAATATACCCTCAATCCGGTTAACTCTTTTGCAGAGCAAAGTTCGCGCGTTATGCCTCTACCCTTTCTTCTATCTTCCCCGTTTGCTTGTGTTTTAAGATCACTTTTTTTGCGCCATAGTGCGTCATTTCTTCTTTAATCAGGTAATAATCCGCGTCATATTCGCTATAGTTGCTCGGCTTGCTCAAGCCTTCCTGTCCGCGCCAGATATCCAGCTGCACCGGCTCCCACAATTTGGTTTTGGCGCTTTTGTAAGCCGCATCCAGCACCGCATTCACCACGTAGCCATCATAAAAAGTCTCTTTCGGCTCCGCCCCTTTTTCAATCGCGCCGAACATGTCGGCAAACATGTGGTTATAGCCCAGTTCGTTCAGTTCATCGCCCACCGGGAAAAGCCATCCGCTGTTGCTTTCTGCTTTTTCGGCTATGTAATCGCCACCCTTGCCGGTGGTAAACATTTCAAAGCCGGTGCGTAAAAAACTGTTGATCCAGATGGTGCCTTCCGTTCCCATCACTTCATCCCGCAGGTCCAGCCCCCCGCGAAAGGTCCAGCTCACTTCAAACTGTGCAATCGCGCCGTTCTCATATTTTATTAAACCAATCGCGTGGTCTTCTGCATCTATCGGTTTCACCTGCGTATCCGCCCAGCACATCACTTCCACCGGTTTCACGTCTTTGCCAATATAGCTGCGCGTAATTTCCACGCAGTGGCAGCCCAAATCAAGAATGCAGCCACCGCCTGCCTGTTCTATATTCCAGAACCATTCGCTGTGCGGGCCAGGGTGTGTCTCCCTCGATTTTGCCCACAATATTCTGCCCAGCGCACCGTTCTTCACGCTATCCAGCGCTTTTAAAAACTTCGGTGTATACACCAGGTCTTCTAAGTAACCATTAAAGATGCCCGCTTTTTCTACCGCTTCCAGCATGCGTTTCGCTTCCTCCGCATTCCTGCCAAGGGGTTTAGTGGTGATGACGGCTTTGTTGTGCTTGCAGCAAAGCATCACGGCTTCTTCGTGCAGGTTGTTTGGCAGCGCAATGCAAACCACTTCCGTATCGGCATAAGCAATGGCTTCCTCCATACTCGTGGTTACATGCGGCACGTCGTAATCGGCAGCAAACTTCTGCCCCGTTTCTTCGCGCCTCGAATAGATGCTTACAATAGTGTCTTTACTTCGGTTACTTACAATCGCTTCGGCATAAAACCGCCCGATAAATCCGGAGCCAAGCATGGCAATTTTCATATCGTTGTTGTATTTGTTGGTGACGAATTATTTTTGAGTAATTGTTATTCTCCTAAAGAAAAGCACACTGCACGCCACTCCGCAATTACCCCGGCAATGTTTATCATAAATTAATCTCATGGAGAATGCGGAATCTTTTTATATCTAAATGATCCAACTAAGCCACCAACCTCTCAGCCCGCGGAGCCATCAAGGCTCTCCACCCCCTTCATTGCAGTACTACCAAAGTCCCATCAGGGCGTGTGCACGGATGGGTCGCAAGATCATCCGTGCTTGAACTTTTTTGCTTCTTTTTTCTTTCAGGAGAAAAAAGAAGAAGGCAATAAAATTACACAACCGGCAACACCTCCGCATCCGTGTGTTGCGCAGCCTTCTTATTATCCTTAAAAAACAACACAAACAATACCAGCACTGCCGCCGCAATACCCGCCGGCACCATCCATACACCGGTCCAATTGGTAAGCGCAGCTTCCCCCATGCCGGTAGTGTATTTGTCTTTTACAATGCCTGATAAACTGGAGCCGATAAACATGCCCAACCCATACGTAGCAAGTGAAATTAAACCCTGCGCCTGCGACTTTATTTTACCGCTCGCCTTGTAATCGGTATAGATCATGCCGCTCACAAAAAAGAAATCGTAGCACATGCCGTGCAGCAGAATGCCGGCATACAACATCCATTCGCTACTGCCTGCATTGCCATAGCTAAAAAATACAAACCGCAATATCCACGAAACCAACCCAAGGATAAGGATATTCTTAATGCCCAGGCGGCTGTAGGCAAGCGGCAGCATCAGCATAAAAAACACTTCCGATGCCTGCCCCAGCGACATCTTGTTTTCTACGTAAAACGTATTGGGCAAAGCGGCGCCCGGATGCGCCGTCATAAAAGCCGACTTATAGGCATCCGTAATGGAAGGGTTAGCCATCGCATAATAGAAGGCAAGCGGAATACAGATTAGCACTGAGGCAATAAAGAAGATGGCAAACGACCTATCCTTAAACAACACAAAAGCATCTTTACCTACAATCTGCGCCGCGCTGATGGGGCCTTTCGAAACCGGCGGCGTGTTAGGCAACGTAAAAGCATATAAACCCAAAGCAACAGATGTTACCATTGATATTTGCAGAATGGTAACCTTATCTCCCCAGCCCATAAAACCAATCAGGTTGGTAACCGCAATCCAGGCAATTGTTCCCAACACACGAATGGGTGGAAACTGCTTTTCCGGGTTATCCATTTGCCGCATGGAAATAGAACTGGTAAGCGCAATGGTAGGCGCAAACGTAAGGCAATAAAGAAGCATCACCCAGTAAAAGAGATTGTAGTCTTTAACCGTAGAAAGAAAATACAACAGCACCGCTCCTAGCAGGTTCAAGAAGCCTAAAACTTTCTGCGCCGCAAAAAACCGGTCGGCAAGCATGCCCACAAAAAAAGGAGAAATAATCATGGCGATGGAAAAAGAAGCGTACACATTCCCTACCTCAGCACCGGTAAAATTGATGGCAAACAAATACTTTGAAAGCTGGCCATACCAGGCGCCCCAAACAACAAATTGCAAAAACATCATTAAAGAAAGTTGCGCGCGCGTGGTTGTTTTCATGTGTATCTTTTTAAATGGCTTTGCAATGTAGCAATTACTGTTTACGGGCAATAAAACAACGTTGAAAAATGCGGAAACAAAAATTTATTTATACATGGCAGACGACATTATCTTGCGCTACGGATGAAGAAAGGAGAAGACACATACATGCACAAAGGCATGAGGCGGCAACTGATGAATTTACTGCGCGAAAAAGGCATCCGCGACGAGCGCGTGCTGGAGGCGATGAATGCCATCCCCCGCCATTGGTTTTTAGATTCTGCCTTTGGCAAGATTGCATATGAAGACCGGGCTTTCCCCATAGGCGAAGACCAAACCATTTCGCAGCCTTATACCGTTGCATATCAAACGGAACTATTGAACATCCAGCGCAACGACAAGGTGCTGGAGATTGGCACCGGCAGCACCTACCAGGCAACGGTGCTGGCAGAAATGGGCGCGCGTGTTTACACGATTGAGCGGCAGAAGAAGCTCTACGAAACCCAGCAGAAGACATATCTTTTCAGGCACACCTATCCCAACCTCAAATTCTTTTACGGCGATGGTTTTGAAGGCTTGCCTTCCTTCGCGCCGTTCGATAAAATCATCATCACGGCGGCGGCACCTTATGTTCCACCCAAACTGGTAGAACAGCTTCGCGTGGGTGGCGTTATGGTAGTGCCGGTCAATGCCGGCAGCAAAGACATTCAGCGCATGTTGCGCATCAAGAAAAGCGCTGAAGGCATAGAAACAGAAGCCTTCGAAGCCTTCTCTTTTGTACCCATGATGGAAGGAAAAAATCATTGAGAGAAGACGCAAACCGGAGAGTCGGGAAGAGAGAAAGTCAGGAAGTTGGAAAGACCGCAAGTTGGAAAGTCGATAAGTCCGCAAGTCAGGGAGTAAAGACGATTAGCGTGTATTCTCTTTCCGACTTCCTGACTTTCTGTCTTCCTGACTCCTTCTAACAAACTTCTTTTTTCCATAACCTTTCCTATCTTATTTTGCGTGAATCATAACAAGTTTTCATGCAGAGTTTCCAGGAATTAATCATAGGGTTCAAGCCGTATTTCGAAACAGAGCATTTTCCTGCACAGCCTTCTTCGCTGTACGAGCCGGGGCGATACTTCCTAAATATCGGCGGCAAGCGCATCCGTCCGGTCTTGTGTTTAATGGGCAATGAATTGTTCGACGACATTAAACCCGATGCCTGGAAAGTAGCCACCGCTATTGAACTCTTCCACAATTTTACACTGATACACGACGACATTATGGACAAGGCGTCGCTGCGTCGCGGCATGCAAACTGTGCATTACAAGTACGGCGAAAGCACAGCTTTGCTTAGCGGCGACGTAATGCTGATTGTTGCTTACGAATACCTCAATAAAATCAACTACTCCTATCTGCAGCGCATCATTAGTTTGTTCAACCAAACAGCGAAGCAGGTATGCGAAGGGCAGCAACTCGATATGGATTTTGAAAAGCAGGATGCCGTGAAGCTGAATGATTATTTAATGATGATTGAGCTGAAAACATCGGTTCTTTTGGCCGCTTCTCTACAGATGGGCGCCATCATTGGCGGCGCAAGTGCGCACAACTGCAATCATCTCTACCAGTTTGGTAAAAATCTCGGCATTGCCTTTCAGATTCAGGATGATTATCTCGATGCATTTGGCGACCCGGAGAAGTTTGGGAAAGATGTGGGTGGCGATATTCGGCAGAACAAAAAAACATTCCTTTTGCTGCAGGCCATTGGAGTCGCAAGTGAAGAACAAAAGCGGGAAATAGACGATCTGTTAGGGAATAATGCACCGGATAAAGTGGAGCGTATGCTGCGTATCTATAAAGATTGCAACATAGACGACTGGGCAAAAGAACTGAAGGAAACCTACATGAACAAAGCAATGCAGCACCTGGAAGATATCGCTGTTGTATCAGTGCGCAAGAAACCGCTGATTGAATTAGCGGGCTACTTAGTGAGCCGTGATTCTTAGTAGCGTAAGTGGTGTAAAGTAGAGTCGCCATAGAATGAACACGAACGATTTATTATTTCACGATTCACAAAAAATATCCATCAGCCCGTTTTCCGTTTTTCTATAACTTTCGCAATCAAAACCAACGCATGTCGAGCCAACTGTTTCGAACCAAAAATATAGACAAAATACTTTCCGATGCAGCTACCAATGAAGAAGCGGCACATGGCAGCGGCGGTGGGTTAAAGCGCGTTCTCACGCTGCGCGATCTTACATTTTTCGGCATTGCCGCCATCATTGGTGCCGGCAGTTTCAGCAGCTTGGGCGAGGCTTGTTTTAAGGGCGGTCCCGGCGTAGTATTTCTCTTTATTATGTGTGCCGTTGCCTGTGGTTTCACCGCCCTTTGCTATGCCGAATTTGCCAGCCGCATTCCCGTCGCGGGCAGCGCTTACACCTATGCCTATGCTTCCTTCGGTGAGTTGTTCGCGTGGATTATCGGCTGGGCGCTCATCATGGAATACTCCATCGGCAATATCTATGTCGCCTTTTCGTGGAGCGATTATTTTACGTCGTTTCTTCATAAAATCAACATCCATATTCCCGATTACCTCACGTGCAGCTATATGGAAGCGCACGGGGCTTTCTTAAACCAGTCTTCCAATACCGAACTGCTTCACGCCTGGAGCAGTGCGCCGATGCTAGGTTCATTAAAAATCATTTTCGATTTACCCGCCTTAATCATCAACATTCTCATCACGATGCTGGTGTATATAGGTGTGAAAGAATCGCGCAACTTCAGCAACGTAATGGTGATCCTAAAGCTGTGTGCGGTGGTGCTGGTGATTGCGGTGGGCGCGTATTATGTTGACCCCACCAACTGGCACCCTGCCAACAATGCCGGCGTTCCTTCTTTTATGCCTAATGGGTTTGGTGGGGTGATGGGTGCCGTGAGCGGTGTGTTCTTTGCCTATATTGGCTTTGATGCGGTAAGCGTGATGGCGGAAGAAAGCAAAAACCCGCAACGTGATTTGCCACGGAGCATGATTCTTTCACTTGTTATTTGCACCGTTGTTTATATCCTTTTGACGCTGGTATTAACCGGCGTTCTCAATTACCGGCAGTTTGAAGGTGTGGGCGATCCCTTAGCCAAAATATTCGAAGTAACCGGCGTGGGCTGGATGCAGTTTTTAATTTCTATCATCGCAGTTGTTGCCATGACCAGCGTGCTGCTTGTGTTCCAGATGGGGCAGCCGCGCATCTGGATGAGCATGAGCCGCGATGGCTTGCTGCCGCCCGTTTTCCAAACCATTCATCCTAGGTTTCAAACGCCGTCTTTCGCTACTATCATCACAGGTCTTCTGGTAGCCATTCCACTCATTTTTACGGATAAAACCTTCGTGCTCGATTTCACCAGCATTGCTACACTATTCGCGTTTGTTTTAGTATGCGGCGGTGTGCTGTTAATACCCCGCAAGGAGAAGGTCGCGGGCAAATTCAACATGCCTTATGTGAATGGCAAGTATGTTTTTGGGCTAATTATTATTACCGCACTTGCTCTTATTGAATATAACAACAGCGGCTACTTTACTGGCTTGTTTCACATTACCGAAGAAAATGCTTCGCTAAACATCTCCAGTATCATTTTTTGGCTTGCCATGATCCTGGTTTCTATTGCCGCTTTTCTTAAGAACTATTCGCTCATCCCTTTGCTGGGCTTGTCAAGCTGCCTGTATCTATTAACGGGTATGACGGGCGCCAACTGGGCCTGGTTTGCTTCCTGGCTGGTGCTGGGTTTGATTGTTTACTTCCTGTATGGCTACCGCAAAAGCAAGCTGAACAACCGCACTGCGCATGTGATGGATGTGATAAGCCATAGATAATCATTCTCTTTAGCATGGAAAGCGGTTGTTGCCTACTATATTGTCGTCCTTACTTTTAAACAACTCAATAGCCGTTCTACTAATTGTTTACAGTTCCATTTTGATGTTACTCATGAAGTGATTTACGTTCGCACTGAAATAAAGAAGGTTCGCCGTCTCGTGGCAAATGCCCGCCATCTAAAAGAGGATGCCCGCCACTCTAGCGCGAACGTTCGCGCTGAGGTGGCGAACTCTGTTATTTCTTATAAAACCCTTTTTACGCTACATAAAATCATCAGCTTCCCGGTCAGTCATTGCCACAGCGGCTTCGCTGTTTTTGCCGGTACAACCCTTGTGGCTTTTATTATAAATGCAACCGAAGCTACTTCTATCTTCCTTCATCGCAAGGTACATAGGCTGGCTATCATTCCAGAGGAAAGTTTCTTTTTGTTTAGAGCATCCGCTAAAACGCTAACTTAAGTTATAATAAACCTTCTGAACGTCTTCGTCCTGTTCCAGCTTATCTACTAATTCTAACACTTCTTTCGCCTGCTCTTCTTCCAGATGGGTGGATGTAGTAGGCACCCTCGTTAACTCTGCGCTGATGGGCGTAATGCCTTTGTCTTCGAGGGCTTTGCTCATGTGTCCAAACTCTTCGTATGGTGTGCGGATGATGATGTTTCCCTCGGCGTCCTCGCCTATTTCTTCCAGTCCATAATCAATCAGGTCTAACTCCAGTTCATCCATATCAAGGCCTTCTTTCTTTACTTTAAATTCACCCATCCTGTTAAACAAAAAACCAACAGAGCCACTGTTGCCCAGCACGCCATCTCCCTTCTTAAAAATATTGCGCAGGTTGGCTACCGTGCGCGTTGGATTATCTGTTGCCGATTCAACCATCACCGCAACGCCATGCGGCGCATAGCCTTCATATACAATCTCTTCAAAGTTGTCCATTTCCTTACCCTGTGCGCGTTTGATGGCGGCTTCTACCCTATCCTTCGGCATGTTCACACCCTTTGCGTTTTGCATGCAACGGCGTAAGGCAGAATTGGTGCTTGGGTCGGGTCCGCCGGCTTTTACAGCGATGGCGATTTCTTTTCCAATGCGGGTAAACTGTTTTGCCATTTTATCCCAGCGGGCAAACATGGTGGCTTTTCTTACTTCGAATATGCGTCCCATATCGTAATCGTTATGTTGTTTTAAGTAAAATAAAAGTGTTGTTTTCGAAAGAACGGCAGCAAATGTAAAGCAAGCGAATGAGGCGAACAATAAGCAAAACAGCCGCACTAGGCGGCTGTCCTTTTATTTTGATAGAGAAACCTAACCGGTGTAATCGGCACCGGATTTCCTCAACAGCTTTCCTCCAAAAATAATGAAGTGAATAAGAGCGAAAATAAGTGCAATGTAAAACAGGGTTCTGTCGCCGTCCCAGCCCACTGTCTGCTGATGCCACAAGCCAACCACAACCAGTAAAATACACAAGCCGATGCCGGTATAGTTTAAGGTAGGTAGACCTTTCCGGAGAGCATTGTGATTGCCAAGATGACTATTCTTTAAACCATAAGCGGCATAGATATCCAGACCAATCAGCATCCACACCACAAGGCGAATCCAGGTATCAGGCGGTAGAAATACCATCATAAACAAGCAGGTGCCGATGCCTAACAGAGGAATGAGCGGCACAAGCGGGGTTACAAAAGCGCGTGGCGCGTCGGGGTCGGTTTTGCGCATAATCATCACGCCAATACAAACCAGGATAAAGGCAAACAAAGTTCCGATGCTCGTCATTTCGCCTACTACTCTTGCTGGTACAAAAGCCGCAAACAGGCTCACAAAAATCATGAACAGCAAATTGCTTTTTGCCGGCGTTCTGTATTTAGGATGAACATTTGAAAATACTTTCGGCAGTAACCCATCTTTGCTCATGCTGAAAAATACGCGGCTCTGCCCCATCAGCATCACTAAAATTACGGAAGAATAACCCGCAAGGATGGCTACTACAATCGCCCGGTTTAGCCAGGGATAATCGGGATGCAAAGCACCCGCAGCATCTGTGGTTCCCATGTGCTCGATGGCTACCGCAACTGGGGCAATTCCGTCCTGACCTTTAAAAGAAGTATAGCTGGTAACGCCCGTCATTACGTGGGCGAACAGAATATATAAAATCGTACAAATAGCCAGTGAACCCAGGATGCCAATCGGCATGTGCTTACGCGGATTTTTCGCTTCCTGCGCTGCCGTGCTTACTGCATCGAAACCGATATAAGCAAAGAACACAATGGCGGCTGCGCGAACAATGCCGCTGAAGCCATATTCGCCAAATGTGCCGGTATTGTCGGGTATATATGGATGGTAGTTTTCCGTGTTTATGTATTTCCATCCCAAAAAGATGAACACCAGAACCACCGTTACTTTAAGAGCCACGATGACTGCATTTACCGTAGCGCTCTCCTGAGTTCCTTTTATTAATAACAAACTCATGAGTATTACAATAAAAACCGCAGGAAGATTGATAAACCCACCATCCCACGGACCGGCCACCCAATTATGCGATAATTCAATACCAAACCCCTCAAAAAACTTTACTAAGTAGCGACTCCAGCTGATACTTACAGTGGCAGCTCCCACGGCATACTCAAGCACCAAATCCCACCCGATGATCCAGGCAACAAACTCGCCCATGGTTGCATAAGAGTAAGTGTAGGCGCTGCCGGCTACCGGTATCATGCTGGCAAATTCGGCGTAGCAAAGCCCGGCGAAACAACAGCCTGTGGCAGCAATGATGAACGAAATAGTAATGGCAGGTCCGGCCTGATTCGCTGCGGCGCCACCTGTGATGGAAAAAAGACCGGCGCCAATAATAGCGCCGATACCAAGCGCTATCAACCCGCCTGCCCCCAATGTTTTTTTCAGGCTTGCTCCACCTGTATCAGTTGCTTCCGCTAATAGCCCTGCCAATGGTTTTTTTACGAAAAGACTCATAAGAAATGATGATTAAAATTTTTGATTCTGGTCTCAGTAAGTTAACGTCGGAAAAATAGCGATTTATTAATTGCAGGTTTAAGAAAATTTTGAAGCTGCTCTCTATTTATAAGTACTGGCTATACTCCTTTATCTTATCAACAAGCCTGTTGGCTAAGTAAATATTACCCGCCTGAAGTTCTCTCAAAATCATTTTAGAGTCTTCTATATAATGTTTGATTTTTTCGTTGCTCCAATTAGCTGGCGGCGGCATCAGGTTAGTAATGCGGTCGGCGAGTTTTACTGACCAGATTTCTTTTGATAATTGTTTGATGCGCTTCACGCTATCATATATCTGTTCACCTTCAGGCAGGCTTTCATTTTTGGTTAGGGCTTGCACGCCAACCGCGATGGAATGCCCGAACAACTGTTCAATTTCTTCAAATGTTGTATCGGTGTCTTCTATCGTATCGTGCAGCAAGGCTACCTGTATCGCTACGTCTACATCAAACTCTCCCGATTGCGGAGCGGCGACCAAGATCTCCATAGCCACATTCACTACATGCACGATGTAGGGCAGATTGGTTCCTTTTACTTTTTGTTTGGAAGCTTCGTGTTTAGCAGCCGCAAAAGCCAGCGCATGTTGATATAAAGTCTGAACGTTCATAGGTTTCTAATTTTCAGATAATTCCTGTAAATGATGATGAACTTAACTGTCCCAGACAAACTTCCACTTGCCATTTTTCTTTTTCCAGACAGAATGAAAGATGCCTTTGGTTACCTTTTTCTTGCCCTTGCCATCTCTAAGCGTAAAGGTGTAATGCCCGTAGGTATAACCCAGTTCGCCGCTCTCGCTGGCATCCACAAAATCGGGCTGCCATTGCAAGGATACACTTTTGAAGAAGGGCTGGGCATAATATTTTTCAATTGCCGCTTTGCCGGTTATAAGGCTATCGTTTGAACGGATGCTGGCACTGTCGTCGCTGTAGGCAGCAAAAGCATTTTTTACGCCTTCTTTCAGAGAAAGCGCTGCAAAGCTTTCTTCGGTTTCCTTTATTTCTTTGATGGCTTCTTCTCTTTTGGAAACATTGTTTATAGGGGTTTTGCAACCGGCGATACTTGCAGAAAGTATTAGAAGAAATAGTGCCGTGTGGTTTATTTGACTCATGGTTATGATGAGTTAGATACCGGGCAAACTTACGGAAACAGCAATTCAATCTTTAAAGCCTGTAAGTTGTCTGTCGGAAGATTAAAATAACCTGTAAGTCGTTTAAAATCTGCTTAAAGACCTTTACAATCGTAACAAAACAGTTTAATTTGTATTTAGAAACAACAGAGCGGTTTTTTGGAAGAGATTCAGAATCGCTTCGGCGGTAGTTAGCAATCAGTTTGCAAAAACAACAAATGATGTAATTTGCATAACAAAAACTCAAACAACTCATTCATACAAACTGGCTGCATTGGTTTCTTTATAACAGAATAAATTTTGGAAATAATTGTTGCTCTTCCTACTAAAAAATGCGTTTATAAATCATTCACATTGTTGTTGACAGTGTTGTATTGACAAACAGCGGACATGACAGAAGAACTTTATAAAAAAATTTGGCAATTGTCTCCTGATGTGCAGCAGCAGGAGGCTTTCACGCAACTTACCCACCTTACACAGGACCTGATTGATGCTTACACCGCACAAGGCAGGCTGGATCAAAATCCGTTTGAGCCTTCTTTCAACCGGACACTGCACTTGCCTTTTGAGGAAATCAATGAGCGCCTGAATGGAAAAGTCTGCCTGGTTACAGGTGGCTTAGGTTGTGTAGGAACCATTTTAGTAACTGAATTATTGCAGTTCGACATCAGCAAAATAATTGTGCTGGATATTGCAACACCTCCATCTCACACTCCCATTAATAATAAAGCTGTTTATATAAACTGCGACATCCGGAATGAAGCAGAAGTGATAAATGCTTTTGCTTTGCATCAGCCACAATTTGTGTTTCATACTGCTGCGCAGAGAAGTCCCGGTTATGCCGAACGCAATGCGTATCATACGGTTCAAACCAATGTTATTGGTACTTTCAATATTGCCAATGCCTGCGAAAAAACAGATAGTGTGCAGCAGTGTGTGTTTTCATCTACGGGCAAAGCCAGCCGCTATTTTACCAACGAAGTATACGCCCAAACAAAAAAATACTGCGAGTATATTTTTGATGTGTTTGCGGCAACCGGTCGCGTGCTGTATTCAATGGCAAGATTCACGCATATTATAGATAACAGCCTGATGAATGACGAGCTGGAAACCGACAGCCGGACAAGTAACTACATCGCCATTCATTCGCCGGGCAAGTATGTAACCGCGCAGAACGCAAGAGAGGCAGCCGTTCTAATGCTGAATGGATTGATCTATTCGGAAAAGGGGCACTGCAATTTTATGATTGTAAAAAACCTGGAATGGCCGGTAGAGAGTCTGGAAGTTGCGCTTTATTACATTAAGATGTCGAAGCGTGGCATCCCCGTTATATTTAAAGGCAATCCACCGGGTTACATCGAGAAGTTTTTTAGAGGACAATTAGATTGGTCGCATCCCGATGAACTGAACCTTTTAATAAATGTGTATGAGTATAAGCACAGAAGATACAATGAAGAAGGTGATATTTTGATAGCAAAAATATGTTCGGTAAAAAGCCAAACATTGTTGGATGCTATTGCAGTGGTAAGAAATATTCGGGATGAACGGGAACTGAAGCAGGCATTGACGCATCATTTAATTACATTGGTAAGCCAGTCGCTTACCGGTGTAAATAAAGAAGATACAGTGAACATCCTGACCTGGGGCTTGCATCCTACTTATCTTTCTCTTGAGAAAGCCAAAGTAAAAGACTATGGATTAACGGTTCCGATACTCGCAGATAGCCTACGCAATACAGCCTGGTTTAGTGAGGTAGAAGATTTGCTGAAGGAAAGTGAAAACGTTGGCATAAGTGTAGCATGAGTTATAAAAAAGATTTGTTATGCTGATTCTGCCAACACATTGCTTTAACACCATTATCAGGGATGCCATTGAGAAATATCCGGCAGAATGTTGCGGATTGCTTTTGGGTAAGGAGACTGGCGAGCAGCGAATCATAAACAATGTTGTTGTTTGTGTGAACAATGCCTTTGATAAGGAAAAAGAATTTCTTATCTCGTCACACGAATATTTAGCAGCAGAAAAAAGAGCAGAGAATAAGAAATGGAGCCTACTTGGCGTTTATCATTCTCATCCTAACAGGGACGCAGTTCCTTCCGATACTGATGCCGGGAATGCTTTTCCGAATCTTTCTTACCTGATCGTTTCTGTTTTCAAGAATAAAATTTCTACGGCGAGAAGCTGGCAACTGAATGAGCAGCTTTTATTGGAAGAAGAAAAAATACTAAACAATCAAAATTCGATAGTTAAAAACAATACCGCTTATGGCAACCATTATTATTCCGACCCCCTTACGCAAGTTCACCGGTAATTCCTCAAAAATAAATGTGGCAGCCGGCACTGTACAGCAAGCCTTGCAGGAATTGACGGGGAAGTTTCCAGACCTTAAAAAGCACTTGTTCGACACCGAAGAAAAAGTGCGCCCTTTTATCAATATTTTTGTAGGTGAAGACGACATCCGCAGCCTTCAGCAACAACAAACCAACGTAGCAGAGGCTTCTGTTATCAGCATCGTTCCTGCCATTGCAGGCGGCCTTTCTCATTTGTAATAAAAAGCATCATGAACACAGATCATATACAGTTCTCCAAAGAGGAGTTGAACCGCTATAACAGGCATATCATCATGCCCGATTTTGGGTTGGAAGGTCAACAAAAACTAAAAGCCGCGAAAGTATTGGTGATCGGTTCCGGTGGGTTAGGAAGTCCCGCCCTGTTATACCTCGCGGCAGCTGGGGTTGGCACCATCGGGATTGTTGATTTCGATGTAGTGGACGACAGCAACCTTCATCGCCAGGTGCTATTTGGTATAGGCGAAGTGGGCAAGTCTAAAGCAGAAGCGGCGCGTGAAAGATTGTTGTCATTAAACCCATATATCAATATCAATGTTTATAACACTCAGCTCACTTCACATAACGCGATGGAACTAATAAAAGGTTATGATGTGGTGGCTGATGGCACGGATAATTTCCCGACCCGTTACTTAGTGAACGATGCCTGTGTGCTGAGTGGCAAGCCCAATATTTATGCTTCTATCTTTCAGTTTGAAGGTCAGGTTTCGGTATTCAATTATGCTAATAAAGAAGGCATTACAGGTCCTAATTACCGTGACCTATATCCGTCGCCTCCCCCGCCGGGCTTGGTGCCAAGTTGTGCAGAAGGTGGTGTGCTCGGTGTGCTACCTGGCATCATCGGAAGCCTGCAGGCATTAGAAGTTATTAAAGTAATTACAGGCATTGGTGAGCCGCTCAGCGGACGCTTCTATATTTTTGATGCTTTGACCTTCGAATCGCGGACCTTCACTTATAAACACAATCCCGAAAACCCGCTTACAGGCAACAATCCGACCATTGCAAAACTGATAGATTACGAACTGTTCTGTGGAATGAAAGCTGTGGAAAAGCCTGTGAAAGAAATCTTACCTGATCAACTGTTTGAATGGCTTCAACATGAAGAAGACATACAAGTGATTGATGTGCGTGAACCGGACGAATACGAAGCGGCAAACATAGGTGCACTACTGATTCCTTTAGGTCAGATTGAAGAGCAGGCTGATAAAATTTCACGTAATAAAAAAGTGGTTATTCACTGTAAAGGTGGAACGCGTAGTGCAAAAGCCATCCGCGAGCTGGAAGCCAAATTCGGCTTTGATAATCTTTATAGTTTAAAAGGCGGTATTGACCGGTATATAAGAGAAACAGAACTGATAAAAGCTTAGGTGTCGATTTCTTTTTACACTTATGTATTATACATTTATTGTACGATTTCAACTAAATAGAATGAAGTGAAATACCTTACTGGCACAACATTTTCTTTTAAGGGTTAAACTTGTCCTTTTCAATGGGGTCAGGGAATAGGGGAAATAAAAGAAAAGAGTTGTGTATGTTGTATATCATGTTGTTCCTGATCGGTTGTTATATTTTTCATTATCAAACTACGAAGCGCCGGGAAGCGTTGCATAACAATGAAGCTTTTTTGCTGAATGACGGTGAATTGGCTACCCGTCAAAGCACCGCCGAAACGGAGATAATTATTTAAGATAAAAAGAATTTTCACATCAAAATTCCGGCAATCGTCGCGCTGAGATAGCTGGCGAGCGTACCGCACAGCAAAGCTTTCAAACCCAGTTTCGCCAGGTCTGTTCTCCGCTCAGGCGCCAGTTCCCCGATACCGCCAATCTGCATTCCCACACTACTGAAATTGGCAAAGCCGCAAATAGCAATACTAATAATCAGCAAGCCTTTATCCGTCACCACCGGAACCACTTTTGAAGTAAGGCTTTTGAATGCTACAAATTCGTTAATCGTCAGTTTCTGTCCTAATAATGTTGCTGCACTGTTTACATCCTGTTGCGGCACGCCCATCGCCCAGGCGAAAGGATAAAACAGCTTTCCGAAGATATAATTAAGAGACAAATCAAAATGTGGATTGAAGATGTGACCTGTCCTGATCAATACATAATCCAAGCAAGCAATCACAGCAATAAAACCAATCAGCATCGCAATTACATTCATTGCAATTTTAAAACCATCACCCGCACCATGGGATACGGCATCAATTACATTGGTATAAGTGCTTTTTACTTCCAGCTTTACCTTGCCCATGGTTTGACTTTCTTCCGTTTCCGGAAACACAATTTTTGAGATTACCAAAGCACCGGGTGCTGCCATTAGGCTTGCTGTAATGAGCTTCGGCGCCAGGTCCAATCCCGCCTGTGCGCCCATATTGGCATACACCACCAATATACCGCCTGCAATACAGGCAAGGCTTCCGCTCATGCTGGCAAGCAGTTCGCTGCGCGTCATTCCTTTTAAATAAGGACGAATCATCACCTGCGCTTCTACCTGTCCTACAAAAGCGCTTGCCACATTGCTTAAAGCTTCTGCGCCACTTACCCGCATAATAAAATTCATGGCTCTTGCAATTAATGAAACCACCCGCTGCATGATACCATAATGATAAAAAATGGCGACGAGTGCGCAGACCAGAATAATAGTTGCAGTAACATTAAACGCAAACACAAAACCACCGGCAGCATAATCCATCACACTGCCATCGCCTTTGGGCACACCGATTCCGCTATATACAAAAGAAGCGCCTTTAAAAGCAAAGCTTTCTATCAGTTGCATGCCATGCCCCAGCCATTGAAAAAAATCAGCCACAGGTTTTACTTTAAATACCAGCACGGCTATCAGTACCTGCAACGCCATACCGCTCGCAACCAGACGATAGTTGATACGGCTGCGGTTGTTGGAAAATAAAAAAGCGAGACCTAAGATTAAAACAATGCCGGTGAGACCCTGAAAGCGTTCCATGCAGTTGCGGTGTGGTTTGGTGTAATGATGCGCCGCGATGAAGATAAGGACTTATTTTTTTTGAAAGCGTTGCAAGGTGAAGCGATATAAGCCGGTCATATCAGGCGATATTTTAAACAGAAGCACAGCGCCTGCGAAAAGGAGGGCAAACAAAGCCGAACGGATGATGACATCTACATAAATATTTTGAATCAAAGGCATAAAACCAATGGCAGCAATGCAAACTGCTGCCAGCAAAATAGCATACAAAGTAGCCCTTGTGAACGGCTGTATGCGAAAGAACTTCCAGATGTAAGTAAAGCGCACTGTATTAAAGATGGTCATGGCAATTAGGTTTGCCCAGGCAGGACCATAAATATTGAACTTGTGGATCAAAAAATAGTTGAGCGGAAGCGATATCAATACATAAACCATGTTGGTGAAAAAATCAAAGCGCCAGTATTTACTAAGCAATAAAATTTGAGAGTTGGCGCCGGTTCCCAGGTCAATCAGTTTGGCAATACCCATAATTACAAATACTGTTTTCATGGGTTCATAATCTTTACCCAAGTAATTGACCGCATTATTTAAGTTTAAAAAAATCAACCCCCAAATAAGGAGACCAACAATCAATAAATTGAGGGAGGTTTTGTGGTATAGTTCTTCAATTTTCTTTTTATCCCGCTCGCGCCAGGCCTGTGCGATGATGGGCGTGGCAATAGCATTTATACTTCGCTGCGGCACTTCCATAATGCTGATCATGTATGAACCGTAGGAGAATACGTTGGCATCACTTAAACCGCCTGCGCTTTGGCTGGCCAGGAAAATCACATCTATCGCCCGCGAGATAACGTTCAGCAGAGAACTGGAAAGAATCAAACCGGCATACGCTGCCATGCGTTTGTAGATGCGCTTCGTTACATAACTGACAGAAAAGTTGATGGGAAAATTACCGCTTCGTATCAGGTAAATAAGCAGTATAATAACAGATGGTACATAAATAAAAGCATACAGCGTAAAGAAAGTTTCAAGTGAAATGACTTTGTAGATATAGGAAATAAGCAGCACGAAAACAAACAACCGGAAGGCCACTTCGCGCAGAAAATTAGATACTACGGTTTTGTGAATGCTCCACGCATACGCCTCAAACAAAGTAAACAACGCGATAGAAACCACCAGCGGGTACAACAGTGAATAATGACTGACGAACAGAGGTGATTGCGCGCCAAACTTGCGCCCGATGAAGCTTTCAGCCAGATACAATGCCGCTATCACAATCAGGCATCCGCCCAAACACACAAAGAGCGTAAAAGCCGGTAGATCGTTTTTTTTCTTGGGTAAATAAGTCTTGTAAAACGGAAAGAATTTGTACGTGATAGAATTAGTGCCCAGCATGGCAATGGTAGAAAACACAAGCCCGAAATCAACCAGCAAAGTAGTAAGACCAATTTGCTTGCTCGAAAAAAAGGCCGGAAAAATAAGCAACTTGTTTACTGCCCCGATTGCAAAACCGACATAAGAGAAAAAGGAGGAAGCAATACTTTGTTTGCGGATAATACCCATCGAGCAGTGGCGCTTAAAGGGCTAAAAATAAACATTGATTGATACACAGAGGTTTCGGAGCTGAATTTTATAATAACAGTAGGAAATAAAAAAAGCCTCATCTGAATGATGAGGCTTTTACAATGCTGTAGGGGCAGTACAGCAACCTTTTTTACTGCTTTTGACAGAATATGTCAATTGAGATACAAAATGCAGCATTGATAGCGCTTCCACAGACAGAAGTTTACACCTTTTGTAAAGCCTTGTAAAGTTTTAGAGCCACTTTTAGAGCCACCTGATTTATATTCGTGTCTCTAAACATAAGTGCTATGCCTCGCAATCCCACACCTAACTTCTACCTTAAGCCCAAAGATGCAGAAGGCAAGAGTTTGATTTATCTGCAATACAAGTACAGCGGCGAAAAGCTTTTCTTTTCCTTTGGGCAGCGGATAGCCCCGGGCAACTGGAATGACAAGAAGCAAAGGGTGAAGAACAATGCCACCACAACGGCAGACGGTAATTATAACCTCAACCAGCTACTCGACACATTGGCTGATGAGTGCGAAGCTGCACATAAAAGAGAAATGGTTAACGGTGTGCCTCGTCCTGATACATTGAAAGCATACCTGCAGGCGATCATTGACCAAAACAAGGAGCCAAAAGAAAGCGATGCCCCTACCCTCTTTAAGCTGATTGACCGCTTTATATCGGGCGAAATAAAGTTCCGTGGCAAAAAGAAGAAGCAAGGCACCCTCAACAATTATAAATATTTCAAACAGCATTTGGAAGGCTATCAGGTGGCAAAGAAGCAGAAGGTGAACTATGACATCATTTCGCTGGATTGGTTCTACAAATACACCTCCTACCTGGCTGATGATCTAGAGTTGAAGGATAACACCATTGCAAAGGATATCCGGCTGCTAAAAGCAGTTATGCAGGAAGCGGTTGACCTCGAAGAGACAACCAATTACGTTTTTAAGCACAAAAAGTTTGTTTACTCAGAAGAAGAGACGGAAGCCATTTATTTGAATGAGAAAGAAATAATAAAGCTCTATGAACACGACTTCGCCGGAAGCCAGCGACTTGAAGCGGTGCGGGACCTGTTCGTGTTTGGTTGCTTTACTGGCCTTCGGTTTTCGGACTATTCCAACGTACAGCCTCAGCACATCGTTGAACATGAGGGGGAGACTTATATTAAGATGGAGACACAGAAAACGAAGGAGCCGGTTATAATCCCTTGCAACCCGGTCGTGAAGACATTGTTTGAGAAGTATGATAACAACGCCAATAAGCTGCCCAGGGCGCCATCTAACCAAAAGTTTAATGAGTATATTAAAGAAGCGGCAGCATTGGCAGGATTGAAGGAAACGGGCAGGCTTACAAAGGCTCCTTCTTTACCCTTGGATGAATGCATTTCCTCGCATACGGCGCGCCGCTCTTTTGCAACCAATCTTTACTTGGCGGGCTTCCCGGTGCTCGACATTATGAAGATAACGGGACATAAGACAGAGAAAGCGTTTTTGAAGTATATCAAAGTGAGCAAGCTTGACACAGCAAAGAGGTTAAGCGCGCATTTTCGATCCAAAGTTCTTGCAAATGATCTATCTCTAAAAGTCTTGTGAAAGCAGAGCTAATAAAGAAAAGATAAAAATGCAAGCATTTCGTCCTGCCAACTTTTGATAGCAATTTTACCATCTAAGAGGGTTGTAGCGAAGACAAAATCCGTCGGATATTTGTATGAAGAAAGTGTATAAAAAGCCGAAATGGATTTGACACGCTTTGCATTGTATTCATCAATATGTATCGAACAGTTTCTGATCAGCTGCATATGTTGAATAGCGTTACCTAAAATGCTAATCGCTGCTGAAATTCGTTCAGCCTTGATACTTATAGGTAAGGTAGGTACTAATTTTCCATCCAATTGAAACATCTTTCTGGCAACACTGGTTAAAATTGCCACATCGCCCCAACTTTTTTCATCACTGTGTTTTTTTGTCCCACCTAAGCCACCGGTCAATAATAGATAGATTGCTTGCTCTTCAGTCAATGAAGAGTTATATGGCGAAACAATTTTATTATTGTAAAGATTGAATCCTCCGATTACTTCTGCTAGCCAGTAAGTTCTCCAAAATGAATTCCACGACTGCCAAATAGTATTGACCAAACTACAATGGAACTGAAATTGTTTTTTTGGGTCCAAAGAAAAGTTTCCCTCGTTTAGGTATTGAATGTTTGTTTCAAAGCTTAAAAGAAACTTTTTATACTTTTTTTGAACGTTGTATTGGTTCATAGGTCATTTCTCAGTGCTTTGATTAACCACTTGATCCTAACTTGTCGTTGCTTTAAACTGTCCGTGCTTTTTCTGCAAGCAATTACAAATTCTTCATAGTCGGGATGGTTCACAGATGAATCCAAAGCCGAAAAAAGTTCAAGAACATTTTGAATAGCCAATTGTCTGTTCACATCAAAAAAACCAATGGGCTCAAATTCATTCAGATAATCATTTTCAACATTAATGTTTTCATATCGATTTATTGAAAGAGCAGCAACTAAGGAATACAACATGTACCCGGTTAGATAACCGCTTTCCCCAATAGGTGTCAAAGCATCCTTTATGTAGTTTAGGGTTGTTTCAAGTTTTTGCTGAATTGTCTGCCTATCAGCAAATATTTTATCGTTTTTCTTGTAGATTTCATTTAGTGCTTTAGCATTTCTTCCCACGATACCGGTCATAAAAATTTGAGTCAATTCTGTCATCAAGTCTGCATCAGCCATTCTTGACAAACCTTTTGTTGATATGATTTTGAATGCTAAAAACATTGGACTATAAAGTTTTATCAAATCCCTAATGAACCACTTAAACAATCCCTGAAACGTTGCATGTCGTTGTTCAGAAGGGTTGAGGGGGATTGTGTAAGAGTTCATTCTTCTGAAAATTTCAAGGACTTCTTCTTCCGTTGCAGATATAACTATATCGGTTGAAACTTCATATCGTAAAAACGCTTCCTGAACTTCAGGGTTCAAATCGGAAAACTTCTGACCAGCAAATTGTTCACTAACCGAAGAAAGTGTTAACTGGCTGCTTATAAAGGCATTTATTGCCATCATTCTTTGTTGTCCATCAATTATTTCCCTCAAAGTTTTTCTGGTTCGTAAGTCTATTATTTGTCTTATAGTCATTTTGGGAAATGGGTAGGCATTAAGAATCGTATCTATGAAATAAGAACGTGCATTCAAAACCCAAATTCCACCTTCCCGTTGATAGTCCCTATTAATTACAAGCGTTTTCTCATCAAACCAATTGTTTAAATCATTTATGGTAAAAACATTCCTAGTGACCTGCATTTTGTATTTTTGGAATAAATATGCGAATATTCTTCAAATAAAAAATGAATTACTGCATTCTTAAAATCCATATCATGAAAATTTACAGTGCATCAACTCAAGCAAACGTCTATCATATCGGTAAGTATCTGGACCTTGATGGCAATGAGATTAAGGCATCCATCTCAACTAATCCGACTGAAACCAAACCTATAGGCATATACGTCGATGCTGATGAAAAGGAGATTCAGGCCTGTTCACTGGCTGCACAAAAGAAACATCGCAAAATAAAAATAGGTGCATTCACTAAAGACGACGCTGTGCTTGATTAGTGGTCCGAAATGAGAGTATAGCTGCAAGGGATCTATTGTTTTGACTCAAACTTCGCGGCACCGGCCTTTTCTAAAGCAATGGCTGCGCAAGCCTTCTTAAACTTGTAATCAACGTATGCATCGCCGGCTGTGTCAAGTCGTTGTTTGACTTGGCTAAGTGTAGATAGCCTGCCCATTTCAGGGCCTAACGTGCTGTTGAAATGTGAAACCACATCACGGCTTTTTAAGAGCCCCTTTTCACACTCTTCTACCTCAGCTTTGATAGTCATTACTGCTGAAAAAGCGCTAACGTAAGCCGGCTTTGCCTCTGCTTCTATTTCGCTTATCAATCTAAGCGAATCAGCTTTTTTTGTTGCTAATGAATCCTCATTTGAATCTGTTAACGCGTGAGTTGTTTCCGGACTTTGGCAAGAAGCGATGTAGATGGCAGCAATGAGCAATAAAGGTTTCATGGCAAGCGGATTGGTAAATGTGCTTGCGAATATAAGATCGGAGGCGCAAATGGCGGCTATAATGGGAAATTGCGGAACATCTCATTATCGTAACCGAAAAGCCACGAAGGGTTCACTTTATAGACCTCGCAGATCTTCTCAATGTTCTCAAGGGTGAACCGGTGTTTGCCTGCCCTGATGTTGGTAAGGTATTGTTTGGGTATATCAATCGCCTCTGCAAAATCGTAATCATAGACAATTTTACCAATCGTTTTTAATACTTCAACTAAAGCGAAAACCCTTTTATCTGTTGGGCTGATTATAGCTTCGTTTACGGCATTTTTCACAGCCTTTCGCGGGTGCGATGAAGTTGCTTTTACTGATTGTTTTCCGGAAACTTTCAAAGTGTTGGTTTAGTGAAAGGCAAGATTAGATTGTTATAGGTCCGTTCTTCTTTTCCCAGCGTTCAATAAATTCATCTATTGCAATTTCGAAAAGCGCGTTTGGATTGTCATTTTCCTTAATTGCTATCACCTTCACCTTATTGTGAGAAGTGGGTTTGATATACAAAGACGTTTTGTTCTTTGCCTCACTTGCTGGTTCTTTTGGTTTCGATTGTGCCATTGTGCAAAAATATAGAAATGTTTGGTTGATATAGTCGTGACGTCATGACTCTAAAGAGTTAAAGCTCTGTTAAAGCACGGTAGAGCTGTGACGTCATGGCTCTAAAGCTCTATCTTTGTGCTAACAAATCAACAAACAGTTATGCCAACTACAACACTCAACATCATCAGCGCACACAAACAGATTATTTCTCTTTTACTACAGATCGAGCAGGCGCAAATAAACATCACAGAAGCTGAGCCTTATCTTGATGAGAGCCGCAAAGGTCTTTCCTACTATGCAGCAGTAGCGCCGCATTACAAGCAAATCATCAACGCCAACACCAATCGCAGGGATGAGCTGATTGAGCAATACAGGGCCTTAAACTGGCAGGCTTTCAAAATGGAGCTGCCACGCTATGGCAATCACGAATGTACGATACCTTTTTGATGCAAACATTGGCGCCTCGGAAACGCATAAATGTAGTCATTACCTCTGCCCTGTGTTTCTACACTGGGGCTCATTTAAAAATCATCGAACTAAAAACCAAATGGAAAAGTCACAATCAATCGTCAACATAGCTAAAGCACTTAGCCAATTTCAGGCAAGAATGGGTAAGGTAAACAAAGACGCTACTAACCCTTTCTTTAATAGCAAATACGCAACGCTTTCAAACATTTTGGAAGCCATTAAAACCCCGCTGCACGAAAGCGGTTTAAGCTTCACACAATTTCCTACCGGCGTGAATGGTCTCACCACCTTACTAATGCACAGCGAGTCGGGCGAATTCATGCAAACCGATTACTACATGACTCCCACCAAGAGCGATCCGCAGGCTCAAGGCTCAGTTATCTCTTATATGAGGCGCTATGCCCTTGCAGCTGTCCTGGGTTTAAACATTGATGAAGACGACGATGCCAATGCCGCTACGCACGGCGGCGCGAAGCCACAGGAAGCGAAAACCGAAACCGGCAAAGCAGCGACTTCTGACAAGCCCTGGCTGAATCAGGATAGTAAGGTCTATGAGAAAATAGTAGAACGTTTAAAGAAAAAGAGTACCACGCTTGAGCAGATCGCCCAGCACTTCAAATTGTCCAAACAGGTCCGCGCCTCTTTGCAAACAGTTATTAACAGTGTTGGCTCCAGCGACTGGCAGAACTGAACAGCAAGGCAGCGGGCAGATTACATGCAACAGAATACAGAGCACTTTGACCACTCAAAGCGCTACCCATATAGTTTTTAGTTGGTTCACGGCGTGACTATTCTTAGCCAGCGCCTTTTTTAAAAGTATTAAAAAATACACATGAAGAACGTAAAGGACTGGCACTACCAGCGCCTAAAGTGCGCTCATTGCCCACTCACCACCTCCTGCCCTGCCCGCCGGGCTCAAATCAAAAATCGTCATTTCGGGTGCATCTGGAACGCAGATGAAACAACACCCATATCTACCCTGTTTTTCCTAACCGGCTGGAAAAGGCACCTGGCTCACATGGCAGCTACTAAGGAGCGGCGGGAAAAGATGTTTGCCTTCCACAATAAAGGTCCATCACTGGAACCGGCGCCCACTGCAAGAGAACTGCAGGTATTCATTTACAAACATCGACAATAACACCTCGGAATCAAAATATCACATGAAAAAGAAAACAAAGAAGAAGAAAAAGAGCAGACCTCTTACTGCCCAAACGCCTATCAAATTCTCGTTCTCCATTTCTGAATTTGTAAAGGAAGAATACTTGCGAATGCTGCACTATAAAAACAAAAAGGAATCCACCACATGAAAAAGAAAGACAAAAAAAGAAGGCAGAAAGCCAAACGCAAATCAGATAAGATGCTTGTCAAACTGCAAGCGCATTGGGCTCAACAGGCAGCTGAAAAGAAAGCCCAACAAGAACAGTTCAGGCAGAACTGCTATAAGGCACTTGAATGGCTTCTACGTTAACAATAATCGCTCTCGAAAAAGGCACACATGAAAAAGAAACACAAAAAGAATCCTAAGAAGCTACAAAAGAAGCAGCAGGCGAAAGCGGAAGCCAAAAGAGCTATGCAGCACCTGATACTTCACTGGTTGTTTTTACCAATCACAAAATAACTCACATTTTAAAAAGGGAATCAATGTCACAACAAGATTTGTTTATCAACCAAGAAGAGATTACTTCAACACTTATCAACTACTCCAATCGTTTCAACAATCAATACTATACAGCTAAAATAAAGGGAGTTCGGGGTGAGACTATTCAAGCACTACTGAATATCTATGATGAAGTTTATAAAATCCCTGACTCTATGAATGTGCAAAGCTGGGTTGAGTTCCTTATGGATATGTTGCGCAGTCATGTTCATCATTCTTTCGATAACAATCAACCAGACAACACGTTGCGCGATGAATTAGTTGATTTTACTTTAAATACTCACATGCTGATCCGTTTAATTATTGCAGTGCAGGAAAACGTTATTGTGTTTCAAGATAGCACAAAACAATTTTCTGAACACTGAACCCGGTTACGCAAAACACTTATTCACCGGAATCTGAATATCAATTAAAGAATCAAATCACATCAAAAAAGAACGCCCAATGACGACACAAAATTTAATGATTCAAAACGAATCAGTTTTTTATTCGAGCCTAAAAGAGTACAATAAAGAACACGAATCAAATCCAATCGTGAAAGTTAACGGCTCTGCTCTCTCTTCCCTCTTAGGCATGTATGAAGACGTTAATGAGTTGTTTGAGTATTTTGAAAATGAAGAGATAGGGCAACTGCTTGACATGCTGAATAATGACTTGTTTAAGGGTGCAGAAGATGAGCAAGTGTCATTGAACGCATTACATGCGCACAATAAATTTTTTACTATTAAACTATTGGTTGTCACTCTTCTTAAACTAAAAAACAAGCTCATCTTGTTTGACAGCCAAGCAAAGAATTTGACACGTCCTCACACTTTCTAAAACACAGTTTAAGAAAAGAGCAGAAGCAGCTTCTTTATGTCGAAGCTTAAAGAATAAACTTCTTTGACAATTGCGCCAACAATTGACAGACAAACACGGCGGCTTGGTTCCCCAGTGGTCGCCTCTATTTAAAACTTATTACAACATGCAAACCTCCTTCAACTTCCAGCAAATGAGAACCTTTGAACAGATTGAACAAAAGATAGCGGAACTAAAGGTAAAAAAGTGTTGGTTGGTAAAGGACTACCTGAATACTGAGGATGAACATGACAGAGATGTGATATGTATGGAAAACATGTCACTGGATTTACAAATTGGTTTGTTGAACTGGGTGATGGGTGAAGGCGTTGCACCCGAATTAGAAAAGTAAAAGTGGAGGATAGACAAGTATGAAACAATTACCAAAAACCGCAAGGCTTAACCGGCAATGGTGAAAAAAAGATTTAATTCGGTAATAGTAAAGTGTACTGTTTTGCACATTTTGTTTTACTTTTGTTTTACAAACCACATGAACATGGAATTAAAGTATAATGATAACGTGTTTGCCTCAATCACAAACAATCGTTCATTACGTTTAAAACTGGCTCTCTCGCTCAATTTGGGGGAAGCAGCCATCATTGCCGCAGCGAAACGCAGAAGCAAATCTCTATTAAGGGTGCCAGCGCCGGAGGTGATTAAAACGGAACTCGGACTTATCAGTGATCAGGAGCTTTACAACCAGCCAGAGCCATTTATCGCTTAACTATCCAGTACATTTTCCTATTACCAAAAGACGAATGAAGATGGAAAAAAGGTATTTACTGATAGAAAGCTCGGAATTGCTTCAAATGGTTCGAAACGCTGTAAGGGAGGAAATGACAGCCTTACAGCCGAAAGATGAGGATAAGATGCTCAACACTGCAGAGGCCTGCAAGTGCTGGCAGCCAGCCATAACCCGCCAAACACTCGATAGTTATGTGCAGAAGGGGTATATCACGCGGCACTTCTTTGGCAAAAAGCCCGTGTATTCATCACAGGAAATAAAAAAGGCTGCCAAGGAAGTTAGGTTATATAAGCCTGGTAATTCAATATCACCAATATCACAATAACACGAAATGAAGGCCAATAATCTCGCATCCTATCAAACTCCGGTTGATGAAAAAGATGGCTGGGGAGCAAAGACAATTTTAAGGAAATATGGTTTTGCAGGCCTAGGGAAATATTACTTTTTAAAAGCCATCATTGCGGGTGAAGAAGATTGCACGCTTGATCTCACCAACGAAGATTTGCGAATGTCTGTATCAACGGATTTGGATTTTGAACCGGAAGAATTTGACGGCTTTGTTGATGTGTTAGTGAACAAATGCAAACTCCTGAAATTAGATAACGGTAAGCTTACTGGTGAAGATTTGCTATATACTTTGGCTGTAGTTAACGAGGGAAAAGGTAAAGAACGGAAGCGTAAACAGGAATATCGAGATAAAATTAAAATTCTGTCACAAAAGACAAACGATTTGTCCCGTGGGACAACGACACAAACACAAGAGACAAACGATCTGTCCAACGGGAAAACAGGCGTTTCCGGGGAAGAAGAGAAGGGAACAGAAGGGAATGAAAAAGAAGAGAAAAAAAGTGAAGAGGTAGAAGAAGCAAAATGCGCCACTTCTACTCCTGCTATTGTAGAATTTATTACTGTAGAAGATTGGGAAAAATGGTGTAATGGTTATGCTCCCAACATCTTGCAGATGAAAGAACAAATGAATTTTATTCAACTTTCTGGGTTAGTAAAAAAATATAGCAGCGATGTGTTGAAAAGGATAGCTCACCAAATGAATAACAAGCTGGACTTACTTACTAAGTACTCTGCTGTTTTCTCAACAATAAAACTGTTTATCGAAAACGAGAAGCATCGACCTGTAGCGGATAACAACGAACCCCCGAGGCTTGATCTTTCAATATTTAGCAGTGATGAAGTTTTTGTTGAGACTTTGGATCGGGAACAGCAAAGCATTTGCTATGAACATGGGCTTAGAAACTCATCCCGAATATCAATGCGCACTTTGAATATTTGGATAGAGAACAATAAAAACGAGCTTGCTTCTTAAAATATTTTTATGGATTGGAAACAACAACTACGAGCACTTCACCTGGCTTATCTCAAAGCGAAAAGCCCCGACTTCTTTTCCTTATCAGGTGGCGACAAAATGAAGTTAAAACCCCACAATGACAATTCCACACCATCACTGTGCAATGCGGTTTATGCCTGGTTGAAGTATAGTAATTATGAGGTTGAACGTTGTGCCAGCAAGGGTAAAACAATGGTGCTTCTTACTGATATAAAAGGCGTATTTGTTACTTTTTTCATTGAAAAAAGTCATCCGATGATAAAAGCCTGTACCGAGATTACTTTAAATGTTCGAAGCAAGCAAACAAAAAATGGAGGTCCGCTTATAGTTAGAATCGGAAGCATGCCGGCTCTTGTAGATTGGTTGCAATCTTTTGAGCATAGCATTAAAAACAAAGCATTTCAAACGCTTCTTTTTCCTTAATAGCACTGTAAATCTGATATCACCATGGCACCAAAAGGAAACAAATTTTACTTACTCCGAAGCAAACACGGCCGGGACCCGCTCTTTGCCGATGCCGAACTGCTGCGTGAAGCGGCGTATGAGTATTTTGCTTGGATAGATAGAACGCCTTGGAAACGCAACGAAGCCATCAAGTCTGGAGATCGTGCAGGAACCATCATAAAAGTGCCAACGGCACGTCCTTATACCTTATCAGGTCTGTGTATTTATTTAGGAGCTGATGAAAGCTTCTGGCGCAACTTCCGGGCACAGCAAAAAGACAATGAAGGCTTTTCGGCGGTCATTCGGCACATTGAAGCCATTATACGAACACAAAAATTTGAAGGTGCAGCCGTAGGCGTGTTCAATGCAAACATCATAAGCCGCGATTTGGGACTGGTTGACAAACAGCAAATGAATATTGATCTTGATGCGGCAGATGATGACACGATAGAAAAATTGTATGAAAAGGTTATGCAGGGGGTAAAACAATGACAACAAACGAAAAAAGGTCATGGTTAAAAAGCGTTCTCGCTGGTAAGGTGAAGCCTACTGACATTCCAGGAGAAATCATCCTTCGTCACTGGTATGGATATAACGATGGAGTTTGGTATAACGAACAAGGCGAAGCGACAACTGAAGATAAGTTCATCGTTGGTAGGAATATTATCAACATGTGCCACGTGAGCAGTGGCTTCCGGATTGCAACCTGTGAGGAAGATGTTGACTTGACACCTTACGAAGGGACATATCCACGTAAGTCACGAGCCTTTACTATTAAAGACTTTATATGCGAAGGAAGATAAGGACAACTGCTGATAAACGTCAGTTCCTTCAAGAGCTTGCAGCTGGCAAAGCGAGGTTGCAGGAATTGCTACCGGTTGAGCACAAACTCAGCTTCCATCATGAATATGACGAAGGAATAGTTGAAGGCTTAGTTATCGATGAAAAAACTGAAGCATTCGTGCCAGATGGAAAAACATTGACGAGAAGGGAACTTGATGAGGAGAAGAAGAACCGAAGGGTTGCCGCCCCTGGCGAGGGAGCAGATGTTATTCATCACATGGTAATATTTCAAAACTTCTCTCGTATGCCTGATCTCTATTCGGACAAACTCAAAAAACAAAGCCATGGATAACTTTTGGACGCCGGCTGCCGATTCGTTAAGAACAGCCTTTGTCGGGATGCTGATACCCGGCAGCATAGCATCGGACTACATGAACCATCAAGACTTTAACGCACTTAGCAGTATAGCAGATCGCACCCTTGTTTATGCGATTGCCGAAAATCTGGATAAGACCTTGCCAAGTCCACGAAACACACACCGCGCAATGCTTGTACTGAAGCATTTAAAGCTTACCTACAACTATGAAAATGCGACCGGTATTCCGCTTCTGGATGATAGCATTGCTGTTGATTTTGCCGATACTTTCCATGATGAATACATGCTGCTTTGCAGTGTAAAAGAATCAATAGACAACGGTTGTCCGATTCCTGATATCATCAAGAGCTTAGACCGACACAAACAAGAATTTTTATAACACAAACAAAACAAAACCATGTACGACATTCAACAAGCAAATGCAATTGTAGCCGCTGAATTAGAAAATACAAGAGCCCAAATCGAGGCGATTTACTGGCATCCGTCCGTAGCTCCTATCCGGCAATTCATTAACCGATGGTTTATGGAAATGCGAAGCAAAATTGCGGTCGCGCCACCGCTTCCCACCGCCTCAATGGATGAGCAATTCCCGCCCGTTACCAACTTCTTTGGCGAGAAGATAGGCGGCACCAAATCTGACAAATCTGACAGTCCTACGCCTTCTCCCGCGATGCCATCCATGAGCAATGAGAGCAGCACGGCGCCAAAGGCTGTACCTGCGTTCTATGTACCGCTAAATCGCCAACAAATGCCGTTCAGGTGGTTAGATGCCTCACAGGTTGCAATCGAGAAAGCAAAGCATGAGCAGAGCTTGTATGATGAATACGGGCAACTGGCAGAGTTAGCCGACGAGCGTGCCATCGCATTGATTCTGCCGCATGGCAAGCAGGCGTTAGAGCCAGACCATGCCCACGGTGAAGCACTGGGAGTTTCAAACATGCTAAAGAACAACATCCTGACAAAAAATGGGGAGCAGGGGGACAGGTATGGTAGTGTAATGTCCGCTTCTTATTTAAACAAGTATCCGGATGCTTACAACTTTTTATGGGCGCTTAAGAAGCGGATAAACGCCGGCGAGAACGGGCAGGCACTGGCAGCCGAATTAAAGCTGTCAGTATAAATCTTTTGATATTTCCTGATAGCTCCCGGCATGTCTATGCGTAAGGAGCTTACTTAAATTAAACATTTTTTCATATCATAAACCCTGTTGTTTCTACATCCGAGGGGTTACTAAAGATTCAATATCATGGCAACACAAACAGGTCCCGTTACAAAAATCTATAGATTATCTACCGAAGGGTACGACAAAGTACACAACGAGCTGATGCAGCTCTTTAAGGACTTTCAGAATATAAAGAAAGCAAAAGAAGAGCTAAACAAAACGGCGTCAAACACACAAAATCCTGCACAGCTCGCCGCTATCAGCAAACAATTGCAGGATATTGCAGTAAAGGAAGGTGAGCTTAGCAATAAAATCAAAATCAGAATTTCAGATCGTAAGGCAGAAATTGAATATGAACGGAAATACGGCGAAACGGTTTCGCAGACACAAGCCAAAGTGCTTACCGAATTCGGCAAGCTCAACAAGGTGTATCGCGAGGCAAAAGCTAATGCTGAAGAGTTAGCTTTAACCTATGGCAAAGACTCGCAGGAAGCCATCAAAGCGGCTGAGGCGGCTAATGTGTACTACTTGCAGCTAAAGAACATCAACGATGCCATTAAAGGGCGCGTGCAGGCAAAAGAACCCGTTGCCACTTCCTCTATACAACTACCGCCAGAAGTGCAGGCAACATCGCTGGCTTATGATGCCTATACCGGATCGGTTCAGAAGAACCTCACGGCGCTTGTAGAGAATGAAGCAGCTCTTGCTCTCAATAAAGCCGCACAAAAAGAACTGAATGCCGCCATTGCCGAAGCCGGCGCACCAACAGAAGCTCAAACACTTCGCCTCGTTCAATTGAGAGAAGGAGCTGCTGTATTAGCCAATCAAAACCGCGACCTTTCTACCACTATCGGCAATCAGGTGAAGGAGTTTAATGCATCTGCAGGCAGTCTTGATCAAATGCAGGCCCAGCTGAACAATTTACAGAACAGCTATGAACGGTTAAGCCTTGCAGAAAGAGAAGCGCCATTTGGTAAAGAACTAAAAGCCGAGATCGATACACTGCAGCCAAAAGTTTTAGAACTGGAAAATTCTTTAGGAAAGTTTCAGAGAGAAGTAGGTAAATATCCGAAAGGAAGCTATTTAGGTTTAAAAGCAGAACTCAAAGACCTAACAGATCAATACAACAAGCTTACAGCCGCAGAGCGCAAAAGTGAAAAAGGAATTGGCCTGCAGGGAGAGCTCGGGAAAGTAACGGAAGAGCTGGGACAAATGGAGAAAAAATCAGGCAGCGTTTTCAACAAACTTGGCGGCTTAGCGCGTTCGGCCGTTCAATTCTTGCCCAACTTTGGGTATGGCGCACTTGTCGGCTTGTTATTATTGCCATTTCAAGCCATAGCGTCCAAAATTGCGGAATTCACGCTAAAAACGAAAGAAGCGAGCGGCAGTTTGGAGGATTTGAAACAAAAAGCAGAAGATACAACCGAGGCTTTTGATAATGCAGCAAAAGGTTTTGAAGATGCTTACACTCAGGTTGGCAGTCTCACTAATCAGGTAAAGCTTGCTAAAGAGGGATTCATTGATAAAAACAAGGTCGTAACAGAGTATAATGATACTATCGGGAAAACTGTTGGGAAAGTAAATGATCTTGATGGCGTTGAACAATCACTTGTCAAAAACGGACCGGCTTTCGTCAACATGATGTTGTATAAAGCCGCCGCGACCGCCGCACTGCAAAAGGCATCCGAGAAAGCTTTTGAGGCAGCCCAAAACGCAAGAAAGAAAGAAGCTGAATTTGCAAGCACACCTGAAGACATTGGCAGTTTCCTTTCATCAAGTGGTGGAGGTTTTGGTGGTTATGGTAGTTATACTACGAATAAAGCATTGGAAAAAGAAAATGCAAATGCGATTGCTGGAGCCAGACAACAGAGACAACTTGAAGCTGTTGCTGCTGCTAAAAAGGAGGAAAATGAACTGAAAAGTATTGCAGAGGACTTTCAGGAACAAGCTGCGAAGATTGCTCAGGATTACAATTTTGACTTTTTTGGAGGTCAATTCGATAACAAAAAACTCAAAGAAAAAACCGACTCTTTGTCTGTTGCCGAGCAAAACGCTATAAAACTAATTGATGCCTTCAATTCCCTTGCCCTCATCAGGGAAAACAAGCGGGTGGCCGATATCAGAAAAACCCGGGAGCTTACTACTGATGAAGAAGTTGAACACTTACAAAACCTTCAAAAGATTAATGAGACTTATGATGAGCAACGCATCCGGGCTGTAGTTGGCAACAATACTGCTGAACAAAAATTCAGGGAAGAACACCGGCTAAAAATCGTCACTGATCAGATAGAGACAAGTGATAAAATAAAAGCTATCCGGAAGAAAGAATATGATGATGAGGTAGCGCTGCTGAAAAAGCAATTTGACGAAGAGTCGTCGCTGCTTAAAAAACGTCTGGAAACAAACGAATCTACCGTTACACTTGAGAATGAGTCCATCCAGCAATCGCCGGCTGCCAGCGAAACGCAAAAGGCGATTGCTGCGAAGGATGCCAATGACACTTTACTGCAAATAACCGAGAAGTACTATGCCGATTTGGAAGCTGCTGCTATCAACAACAAGCAAAAACTTGACGAGATCGAGGAGCAAAAAAATAAATCTCTTTCTGTTTTAAAACGCAAAGGTCTGCTTGACGATATCAGTATCACTAAAGCTTATCTGAAAGATATAGAAATCAGCAGCGAGATAGAGCAAAACAAAAGGCTCATTGCAGATGGTAAAGCTATTGCTGATTTGTATGCAAACAGAAAACTTTCAACAGTTAAACGGGAAGCGGAGATTCAAAAAATCAAGGCGAAATATGATACTGACGAACTAAAGCGCTTGCAGGACTTAGCGAAGAAAGAAATACCTATCCTAAAAGCTTTGTACGATGCGCAATTGCTATCAGCACAAGAGTATTATGATAGGCTTAAAAAACTTCAAGATGCCATCACAAATGCCCAGCAAAATAAGGGAAGCGATAAACCAGCTGGCAAACTCAAATTTAAAGATTTGGGTACAACGCAGGCACCCAACGTCGGTGGAAGTATTGAAGATTTAACCTCAAATCTGGATAACTTAATAAACGTTGACCCCGACAGCCTTATAGGAGTCACCATTGCTCAAAGTTTCGATTTTGCAGCCAACGCTATGAATGCGTATTTCGATAACGAAGCGGCGCGTATTCAACAAAATTTAAAGATCGCAGAGCAAAGGGTGGACATTGAAACGGCGCAACGCTTAGCGCGTGCACAAAGTCAGGCAGAGGAGGATTCCATAAATCGGCAGGCAGCACAAGAAAAAGAAAAGCTAGAGAGGGCAGCTTTTGAAAAGAACAAGCGTTTGCAAATAAAAATGGCTGAAATCAATTTATCAACTCAGCTTTCAAATCTCGCAGTAATTGCTGCCACCCCTGGACCGTTGAACCTGATCACAGCCGGCGCATGGGGTATTGCATTTTATGCAGTTCAAGCAGCACTCGCCTTTGCAAATTTTGGGCTTAACGTTGGTAAAATCAAAGCAGCACAATTTGCAGCCGGTGGTAAAGTTCAGCCAGTACCCAACGGTTTAATAAAGATGCGTCCCAATATTCAGGAACAGAGAAATGGTGATAGCGTTTTTGCAACAGTTAGACCAGGTGAAGTGATTTTAAATGAGTACCAACAAAGACTTTTGGGAGGGGCAAGGACGTTCCGCGCTATTGGGGTGCCTGGGTTTGCTTCTGGTGGAATGGTACGCAATAATAACATTGCGTCATTCAATCCGCATCCATATGCGCCCGTGTTTTCTGCTGACTCATACATGGCTAATGCCGGCATACTATCAGCCATCAATGAACAGTCTAAAGCAATACAGGAAACAGCTGCTGCGCAGCAAGAGCATGGCAGGGCAATTCAGGCAGTTAGTGAGCAGTTGTTGAATCTTGAGGTTCATCAGGTGACATCGACGGTCACCAAAGCACAGGCAAAGGAAGTGCGGCAGAATAGTGTAGGAACATTGGGGACCACTAAAAGGTGATATGAGAACTTTACAAAGAATCTCTGACTTGAAAGCCGGCAATGGTTAATTTATAACTATCGAAAACCGTTTTTTTCATCAGTCCATGGTATTCAAGTTGTTGAAATGCATCCTTTACCTCAAGCTCAGTATATTTATCTGTCGGATGGCCAAAACTAAAATGATGATATATTGTGGAATATCGTGCGCGATCATTTTTTAAATTATTCAACCAAATTATATGTATGTTGTCGTTTTTTAATGCCACCATTATTTCCTTCGCCAAGTCTGGAAGGATTGGAATTTTTATCGGTTCATTTATTAAAACATCTGCAGATTTGTAACCCTTTGTTTTCATTTTAAAAACTTCGCCTTGCATACCAACGCCCTCAATGTAACCTTCCTTTAATAATAGTTCCATCCCTTCTTTATACCCTACTATTTCACGCTGACTACAATGATGCATCAAGTTGATGGTATTGACGTCAAGAATGTAAGAATTACTATTATATATAATCCTATCGTTCTTGTCTTTTACGGCATTAAATAAGATCTCTTTTCCCTGTTCTGTGAGTTCACTTGATAAAAGGTCGAGACTACCTATAATCGTTGTTGTGCTATCCCTGTATCCAACTATATTGTACTCTACATCATTAATAAGTCTTGTTAAATGGTTTCTAAACTTACTGCGAAATTCATCCTCACTCTCGACAGTTTCGACCTTCCCTTTTGAATAATATTGAGATTTTAATTCTAATACTTCTTCAAACTGACTTGACAAGGTCTGAGTTGGCTTTGCAGGTTTTTCGGAAAAGTAAAGCAATGCGGGTTTGCCATCTGCAACGTGAGAATCCAATTCATGCACTGTTCCGCTTGGCGCAGCGCCAACAGGCGTACCGGCTTTAAGCCAGAATATTGCCAGCAGGATATCAGCTCGTTTTAATAGCTTCCTATCAATAGAAGATTGTACATGTTGATTATTAATAACGGGAGGCAATGTTTCCCAACCAGTACCAACCAGAAAGATTTTTTCTTTAAATGAATGATTTTCGTTCCATTCTGCTATCACCTCGAGTGCAATCTTTCTTTCTGTAATCAAGTCGCTTGGCGAAGCAATTAGGACATTGTAAATATTGGCTGTGTAAGACATGATTAAATTTAATGTATTATATCAGGCAAGTGTTGGGCTATTGCCCAAATCTTGTGAAAAAGCCCAAAGAAAACGGCTCTCTTTTGTTCATCGAGTGCCAATTCCGAAGCGATGGTAAACATTGTTGCAATAGCAATGCCTTTCCAATCTGTCTTATTTAATCTTTCCGTTGCCTCAATTAAGTAATCAAGCTTGCGGTTCGTTGCTTCAAGTTGCGGAGTGGACAACTCAAAATTCTCGGTTAATAATCGCCTAACTTCCGCAAATCCTATTTTTAGTTGAATCTTCTCGCTTTCGGTAAACGGTTCATTGGCATTAAAATCAATACTGTCTGGCCGTATCGGATTATTCTCTATCAGTTTCCAATAATCAGGTTCTTCCTGGTCTTCTACATAAGGTTTTACATCGCCTTTAAGCCACTCAATCAATGTAGATTTCAGCGCCTCAAAGCCTATTTCACTGTTGTTTACCAGCACTGCGAAAGTCGGAGCAAATTTCACACAAGAAGTACTAAACGTGTCAAAACTCGAATCTTTGGCTGGATGAATTTGGAACCAAAGAGGACTATTTTTATAAACTAATTGAATAATTGAAGATCCCAAGCTTGTTTTAAATTCTAACTTTCTAAAATCGTTTACATCAAAACCTGACTGCGCTATAACATCAATTAGCCTATTAGAATATTTTTTAAGCATCGAATAATTGTTTAGAGCCACCAGTAGGGCCACTTCAAAAAATAAAAAAGGTTCAACACATTGTTATCCAATATATTGAACCTTTCAAAATGCTGTAGGGGCAGGATTCGAACCTGCACGAGGCAGTTAGCGTAAACACAAAAGCTTGGTGGTCAACCCCGGTCGGCCTAACGCGAGTTTGGTCGGCTCTATGCTTACGTTTATCCTGTTGGTCCTCACCCCCGAGACGAGAGGGTATGTCTGCCAAAGTTTCATCACCCCACAGTGTATAAGAGCTTATTTGCGGATGCAATATTAGAGCATTTACCTTTATTCACAACAAACGTTCAACAGAATTTTGGAAAGTTTAGATATTCTTCAATTGAATTCATTTACTTTTGGATTCTATCTAACTGAAAACTACTTATGACAGCTAAGTTAAATCTCGACAAACTCGACCTGCAGATTATGCAGGAGATGATGGGCAATGCAGGCATCTCGTATGCCGACCTTGGCAAAAAGCTTTTCGTTTCGGGCGGCACCATTCATGTGCGCATCAAAAAACTGGAGGAAGCCGGCATTGTGAAAGGCACCAAGCTGAATGTGGATATGAAACAGCTGGGCTACGATGTAATTGCTTTCATCGGCATCTACCTCGAAAAAAGCTCGCTCTACGATACCGTTGCCAAGGAGCTGAAAAAAATTCCTGAAATCGTTCGGCTCAATTACACCACCGGCAACTACAGCATGTTTGCCGAGATTGTTTGTCAGAACATTCAGCAGCTTCGCTTTGTACTACACGATGAATTACAAAAGATCAAAGGGATTGAGCGAACCGAAACTTTCATTTCGCTGGATGAAAGTTTCACCCGCGATGTGAAAGTGAATAAAGCAGAATAATAGAAGCAAGAGTACAAGAGGTAAGAATAAAGATGAAAAATTAAAGAACCAAGGTTTAGTCTTCTTTCTTAATAGTCCTCTTATTACTTGTACATTGTTTCTTATCCTCTTATTTCTTGGCCCTTCAAGCTTCTATCTTCTGCCTTACCTTTGCCACCCTATCATGAGCGGAGAACCGAAGAAAAAAAATTTCAACTATAAGGCACTACAGCGCGTTTTTACATTTGTGCGCCCTTACCGCGTTCAGTTTTATGGCAGCATCATTATGGCAATTGTGTTGGCCATCTTTGCTCCCATCCGTCCTTACCTCATCCAGCTTACCATAGACAAAGCCACGGACAAAACGGTACATCTTCCCGGTTGGCTTCATGCACTTTTATTCAATACAAATTTCAGTGATGTTACGCAGCTCATCGTTGCCATTACAATATTTCAAGTCGTTTTTATTTTTATCGAAACGGCAGTTCGGTTTTGGTTTTCTTTTATTACGTCCTGGCTGGGTCAATCGGTGGTGAAAGACATGCGCATCAGTGTATACAACAAGATTGTCAACTTAAACCTGCGGCAATTCGATACTACGCCTATTGGCACACTCACCACACGCACCATCAATGATATCGAAAGCATCAACGATATTTTTTCCGATGGCTTAATACCCATTATCTCCGACCTGTTATCCATCCTTATTACACTCTCCGCCATGCTGTGGATAGACTGGCGGCTAACGTTGGTAAGCCTTATTCCCTTTCCCATTCTTATCATCGCCACATATTATTTTAAAGAGAGCGTCAACAAAAGTTTCATCAAGGTGCGCAATGCCGTTGCAGCGCTCAATGCTTTTGTACAGGAGCATCTTACGGGCATGGCCATTGTGCAGGCATTTGCCGCCGAAAACCGCGAGTATCGGAAGTTCAATGCCATCAATAAAGAACACCGCAACGCCAACATCAAAGCCATCTTTGCATACTCTGTTTTTTTTCCCGTGGTAGAAATTATTCTGGCAGTGAGCACCGGTATCCTGGTTTGGTGGATCGCCGATAAAAAATTAGATGCTGGCTTGCTGGTTTCCTTTATTCTGTATCTCAACCAGATCTTCCGGCCGTTGCGCGTGATAGCCGATAAGTTCAACGTGATACAAATGGGCGTCATCGCCTCGCAGCGCGTGTTTGCCGTGCTGGATAATGAAGATTACATTCATAAGCAGGGAGAGTTTGCGCCGGTACAGGTGCGGGGAAAAGTGGAATTTAAAAACGTGTGGTTTGCCTATGTGAATGACCATTATGTGCTAAAGGATATTAACTTCACCATACAAGCGGGCGAAACAGTGGCGCTGGTGGGGCATACCGGCAGTGGTAAAACTTCCATTATCTCCCTTCTCAACCGCCTGTATCATATCCAGAAAGGTACCATCACGCTGGATGATGTCAGCATTAATGATTACACGCTCGATTCATTGCGCAGCAAAATAGGCGTGGTGTTGCAGGATGTGTTCTTGTTTTCTGGAAGCATCATGGACAATATCACACTTCGCAACCCTGACATCCGCAAAGAAGAAGTGGTAGAAGCTGCAAAGCTCATTGGTGTTCACGACTTTATTATGCAACTGCCCGGCGACTATAACTATAACGTAATGGAGCGCGGCAGCACATTAAGCCTGGGGCAACGGCAGCTTCTCTCTTTCATCCGCGCATTACTTTACAATCCTGCGGTGTTAATCTTAGATGAAGCCACATCTTCTATTGATACCGAAAGCGAACAGCTTATTCAAGGAGCGATAGACAAACTGGTAACCGGCAGAACCTCCATTGTTATTGCGCACCGGCTTTCTACCATCCGCAAAGCTGATAAGATTATTGTGCTCGATAAAGGAGAGATTAAAGAAACCGGCACACACGACGAACTGATGGCACTCGGCGGCTGGTACAGCAAACTCATCAGTTTACAATTCGAAAAAAGAGGCAAGGTATTAACCGCACCTTAGTAGAACCTGAAAGGCAATGCGCGCTATAAAAAGAGCTTCTTCCTCTCAGGTGGCTTATATTTCCTCAATCAAAACTTAATTATGGCAGTGCTTTCCGTAAAGCAATTGAATCCCGCTTCCAAAAGCAACAACGACACCGGTTTCGGCACCAACCCAAGCAGCTACGGCGGCCGTTTCATCAATAAAGACGGCAGTTACAATGTGCGCAAAGACGGTATCTCCATCCTCGACCGGTTCAGTATCTACCACACCATGCTCGAAATGCCGCGCTGGAAATTCTTCCTTGCCATCGTCGTGTTTTTCGTGTCCATCAACATTGCCTTTACGCTCATTTATGTTGTGCTTGGCACGCAGGACTTCCAGGGCATGGTAGCCACCACCGAATGGGGTAAAATAAAAGAACTCTATTTCTTCAGCACCGAAACATTCACCACCGTAGGTTACGGGCGGGTTAATCCGGTAGCCGATGGCGCCAACATCGTTGCTTCCTTCGAAGCCATGCTGGGTTTTCTTTCCTTTGCCCTCGCTACAGGGCTTATCTATGGCAGGTTTTCTCGTCCGCGTTCGCACCTTATTTTTAGCCGGCATGCTGTTATTGCGCCCTACAAAGACATTACCGCCCTTATGTTTCGCATGGTGCCCTACAAAGACGGCCACACCATGACGGATGTTGACATTAAACTCAATTGTGGTTTCCAGGTAGAAGAAAACGGAGCGCCCACTTTCAAATTCTTCAACCTGCCACTCGAGCGTAATCGCGTAGACAGCCTGATGATGAACTGGACCGTGGTGCATCCCATCGACGAAAGCAGCCCCCTGAAAAGCTTTACTGCCGAAGACATGAGAAATGCCGACATGGAAATTTATGTGCTGGTGCGCGGCTTCGACGATGTATACAACAACACCGTGCTCGACCGCACTTCCTATACGTTCGATGAAATCTTATTCAACGCTAAATTCCTTCCCATGTACCACGAAAGCGAAGATGGAAAAACAACGATTTTGGAGATTGATAAGATACATGAATATGTGGCGTTGAGAAGTGAATTGGATAAGTAAACACAAAACATCCTATCTTACTAACGGGAATACTATTATTCAATAATTTTTATCATGACTTTTGAAGCGTTTACAAAACAATTTAAGCGAAGCAGCGCTTACGACAAGTATTCCTCTTTGTTGTTTGCCATTGCCTTCATTGCCTTCTCTCTATATGTGCTTGTTGCCCTACTCACCAATCGGTTCCTGCAGTTCCCCGATGGTAAATGGACGGGTATTACGCTTGCCTTGTTGTTTTTATGCTTGGGAGTGTCGGCACTTTTCGTTCAGAAATCGAGATATAAAATAACCATTTGGGAAAACGCAATGACAGAAGAGGAAAACGTTGAACGACTGAAACTGATGCTGACCTATCTGGGGGAATCCGAAAAGCTGTTAAACGAAAACTATTCATTCATACTATACAGAACCGGATTTTGGAGCGGCCGTATGAGTTTCAACATTCACATGTTTGCTGGTTCCCGCTTCATTGCCATCAATATTCGCAATATGCAGGGGCTTGGATATGATGTTGGCAGAGCGAAGCGTTTGATGGATTCATTGGAAATATATTCTTACGATATAAAGAATGAAAGAATAAACAGCGAATAAGCACTTTACATTCAAGCATTGTCCCTTTCAGGAGAGGATGCTCAAACCCACAAGAAGCTTCAAAATAGTGAATCAGTTGCAGCTGATTCATAAAGACAAACCTTATCTAATGTAATCCTCTACACTTTTTGCAATGAGAAAATATCCATTTCCCATATACATATCAATTCCCCAAATTGTTTTTCAATTAACTTTCAGGACTAGGCTGCCTTACATAGTTCGTCTATATTTGTATAGATACAGGAACCCGCCACGTCTTAGTCTTTGTTTTAAGGATCATTGTTACTTAGTTTTATTTCGATTTCTTATTATTTAGTTATTAGGTTTTCATTATTAGATTTTGTGATTTTTTGGTTATTTTAATTAGTCTTATTCGTCATGAGGGTGAATGTATCAGAAGGGCAGCGAAAGCTGTCCTTTTTTGTTTGCCATCCCGCCGGAAAACCAATGGCTGCAACCAGCAGCAGGCAGTGCAGTGCCCGCGAGCAAAAGATTCATTCCGCAGGTGCAAAGACCTTCCCCCGAAGAAAAGAGAGCCCACAACCCCGCAGACACTGCTAAAGGCACCGAAACTGAGCGGCGCAAAAGCTCGCCGCTGGGCAACATTCGTGTACAAAACCTACTGGAAGGCGACCATGTTTTGTTGGTGGAAAAGCCGGGATTGTTATCGCAAGAAATATCATTTGTGGTAACAGGTATTGATACGGTGCGGCTGGAGGAGAGGCGAGTAGTGAATTAATAAATACGTGATTTTATTTACCAATAAAAAAGCTGTTGCTTACAAAACCAGCAACAGCTTTTTTACTTTTTAATTTTTCGCCACCTAAAACTTCAATGCCAGTCCCCCACTTGCTATATACTTTCCATAGCCCGCTTCCAAAAAGATACCTGCTCTCGGCGAAAGATTAAACTTTGCACCCAGCGATGCCTGGTAAGCTAAGTTAGAAGGCTCATTAATACCCACTTCTTTTGAGCCATCAGCATTTGTATAATCCTGTGTCCAGTTCTGGTAACCGATAGCCGTGCGCAAATAAGGCGACACCGCTTTGGTTCGGGTTGGGAAATAAGAAACCACATTCAGCATCAGGCTCCAGTTTTTGTAGTGCCCAGTCATATCAGGTGTAATACTATTATTATTAAACGCATAATATGGCTGGCTTACTTTGCCATACGTTCCCATCACACCCACACTCATGTAACGGCTAAACTGGTAATCCACAGCGCCCACAAAAGGACCGGTTTGGTTGGTTACTTTTCCTTTATACAGATCGAAAAAGTTGGCGAATTGTTCTTTATCAAGATTCGGAAACCCATAGCCTGCACTAATATTCACACTCGGCTGAAACGGTGGCAACTGCGGCCGCTGCCTTATCTGCACGCGCGATTGTGGTCCCATTCTTCCCACCACTCTGGTTTCTCCGTAGCCTCCGCGAAAGCGTCCATATCCTCTGCCATATCCATAACCTGGCCGACCAATGATAACAGTTCCATGCACCTGTGCATCAGCCACAAACGTAGCCGCTGCCAGCACCAGCAGTAATAGTATTTTCTTCATTTTTTTTGTTTGGGAGAAAGATAGATGGGGAGGAAAAAAGTTTAATTCTTGAAAAAGAAACCGCGAAGGCGCAAAGACACGAAGCTGGATAAATTTTTCTCCGCCTCTTTACCCCTTCGCCGTATAAACAATTATATCATTGTCAGTATTTCATCCAGCTCGCTATCTGTTTTTACCAACACTTCACGCGCTTTACTACCCAGATTTTTGCCAACAATACCAGCCGCTTCCAACTGGTCCATCAGCCGCCCGGCGCGGTTATAACCCAGCTTCATCTTACGCTGGATGAGCGAGGTACTGCCGATCTGGTTAGCTACAATCAGCTTGGCAGCATCTTCAAATAAGGGATCGCGGTCACTGGCGTCAAACTCCTTACCTGCCAGTTCTTTTTCATCTTCAAATTCGGGCAGGTAGTATTGTTCCGGAAAATTCTCCTGGTAGCCGATGAATTCGGCAATCTTCTCCACTTCAGGCGTATCTACAAAAGCACACTGCAGACGTGTAATTTCACCATTGTAAGAGATAAGCATGTCGCCTTTGCCAATCAGTTGCTCTGCGCCGCCTGCATCGAGAATGGTACGGCTATCTATCTTGCTCGACACTTTAAAAGCAATGCGCGCCGGGAAGTTGGCTTTGATGGTTCCGGTAATAATATTTACCGAAGGACGTTGCGTAGCAATGATCAGATGAATGCCAACCGCGCGGGCCAACTGTGCTAAACGAGCAATTGGCATCTCCACTTCTTTACCAGCTGTCATAATAAGGTCGGCAAACTCATCCACCACCAAAACAATAAACGGCAAAAACTGGTGACCTTTCTGCGGGTTCAGCTTGCGCTTTACAAACTTCTCATTGTATTCTTTAATGTTGCGGCAACCGGCTTCTTTCAACAAATCGTAGCGGTTATCCATCTCTATACAAAGCGCATTCAAAGTATAAATCACCTTCTTCGTATCTGTGATAATACTCTCTTCTTCGCCGGGCAATTTGGCTAAGAAATGCTTTTCAATCACGCGATATAAACTCAGCTCTACTTTCTTCGGATCGACCAGCACAAATTTCAATTGGGAAGGATGTTTTTTATAAAGCAAGGAAACAAGAAGCGTATTAATACCCACCGATTTACCTTGCCCCGTTGCGCCCGCCATCAAAAGATGCGGCATAGAGGCAAGATCAACAATAAAGTTTTCGTTGTCTATTTTTTTGCCAATGGCAATGGGCAATGAAAAGCTGTTGTTTTGAAATTTTTCGGAAGCCAGCAAGGTCTTCATGCTCACCACCGTTTTGCGCACATTCGGCACTTCGATACCAATGGTGCCTTTGCCGGGAATAGGCGCGATAATACGAATGCCAAGTGCTGCAAGACTAAGCGCAATATCATCTTCCAGGTTCTTAATACGGCTAATGCGCACGCCTGGTGCAGGCACAATTTCATAGAGCGTAACGGTAGGGCCAACGGTGGCTGCTATGCGCTGTATAGCAATGTCATAGTTCTTCAGCGTTTCTATAATTTGCGTTTTGTTGGCTTCCAGTTCTTCTGCATCATGCACTATTTTTTCGCTGCCATGTGTTTCCAGTAAATCAAGCGTTGGATAGCGATAATCTTTTACATCGAGTAAGGGATCATACAGCTCTTTACTATTGTTAGCCGGCTGAAGCGAAGAAGCAGCAATGGCTTCCTCCGCACTTTCATTGTCAAGCGCTTCTTTGATTTCTAAGGAAGGCGCTTCACCGGCAGTTTTTTTTCCTTCTGCTCTTGCTATCATCTGCCTTGCTGCCGGCTGGTAAAAAGTGGGCAGTTCATCCACTTCAAATTCGGTTTCTTCCTCTATATCATTCACCACAAACTCCGGCTCGCCTTCACCTGATGAAGTTATAGCAGGCATTTCAACTTCTTCCTCTTCTTCTATTTCTTCCGTTGGTTCAACAAGTTCCTTTTTTTCAATCAGCGTAAAAGCAGTTGCGGGATCGTTGTTCTGAGGCGCCTTTGGCATCACCACAGTAATACCTCTTCCGTTTTGTTTTAACTTGTTAGGCGTTGTTATTTCCTGTAAAGGCGATTCCGGTTCTTTATAGATTACATCTGTCGCATCATTTTCCGTAGCTAAAGATTCCTCTTCTTCCGGTATTGGTTTTTTCTTGCGCTGCGGTAATTTGAAAGAAGGATTGAAACGCCAGATAACATAGCTGAAAGCGGCAAACGAAAGCAGCGCGCCGGTGCCGGCATTGCCTATCCATTTTACCAGCCATTGGTCCAGCATCTCTCCCACGGCTCCGCCAAAAGAAAAGTTTGCATGGGCCGTAAAAAAAGAAAGTGTAACGCTAATGACCAGCAAGCCCGCCAGCATGTATTTTACATTGCGCGAAAGACTGAACAGTTTTGTGCCGAACAACAGGTTTACACCCAGAATAAAAAAGAAGGTGCAGAAAAAATAAGCCGCCAAACCAAAGCCGTTGTAAATAAGATTGTGTGCTGTGTAAGCGCCCAGCACACCCATCAGGTTATTTACCTGAACATCGGATATGTTGAAAATTTTTACACCAAACTGCTGCACTTTATCCTGGTCTTCCTGCCAGGTAAAAAGATAGGAAGTAAAAGCGACGAACAGGAACAGGCACACAAGCAAACTCACTGCACCACTAATCTTGCGGGTGCGGTCGTCTTTGGCAACTTCCTGCAGCGTTACGGTCGTTTCTTTATCAGGCGCCAATTCTTCAGGCGTTGGCGTTGCGGGTGCATTTTTTTTTCGTAATCGGTTCGCCATAATCAATAGTCGTGGTTCACAAACTTACCGGAATAACGGAGTTTCGGCAACTATCTGTATAAAGCCCCGCGATTAAAAAAACAACCCACACCAATGTGTACGAATAATGATTTGGAGGTGATTGACAAATGGCGGAAATAAATAGCAAGTGATGAGAAAGCAGAAGAGCTTAGATATTTACAATTGTTTCTAAAATCTATTATTTTTCATTCGCTCAGTAACCGAAAAAAGCCAACTTTTTATTCTAACCAATAAATAATAAGACCTATTGTAAACAGCCCGCTCAGGATAAGATATAAAATAAAGTTTCGGCGGCGGTCAATCATCTCCGGCACACGCCCGGTATGTTTAATGCGTTCTAAACGATTCCTGTTTTTTATGGCAAGCCAGAGAAAAAAGACAATGATAAGAATCAATGCATACGGAATGAATTGTGCAAGCAGATCTAAGACCATATCGAGTCAACGTTGTTGAAAAGGGGTTTAATTTTCCGTTTCGATGTACTAACGTATTATTATTGCGGCATCTCTTCAGCTAAGCAAGCGTGTAAGTAAGCAATCCTTTATATAAACCAAGAAACGTAAATACAAAAATATTGGTTTCCAAGTAGAATATTAATTATCAACCATTGTATGAATAGTTGCTTCAGAATACCTTCCAAAAAGTTCCGGTCTTTCAAAAGACCGGAACTTTCAGACATGAATTCGCTTTATTTATCATCGCAAACTGTATAATAAAGACATAAGCAATTGCGAATAAACCACATAGAGCATACCCGTTTATTGCACCCACACATTGTGGCTCACTATGATGCCTGACACCGACGAAACATTCACGCGGCAATTGCCTTTAACTACATTTGAAAGCGCCACCTTCCAGTTGTTATCTCCTTTAGCAGCTACTTGCCTTGCAAAATACACCTGTCTGCCTGCAGCATCATACACTGTTATGGTACACTCTTCTGCCAGAGCCGTTGTATATTTTACAGAGAAATTTGCTGGTGCCGGATTGGGGTAAACCACCAATGTAACCGGGTTGTTTTGTTCTTCCGTTAAAAGAGCAGAAGCCGGTGCAATGCGGTAAATACCACCGGTAACGTAATTGGTAATAAACAGTTCCCTGTTTCTATCTTCACCAAACGAGGTATAAGCAAAATCATCTCCGTTCAAAACATCCTGTTCAGTTACAGTTCCATTGTTCAGCGCAAGGGTACGGATGAGCCCACTGCAATAATCAGCAAAGAAATATTTTCCGTTTAAAGAAGGATACTTTTTGCCCCGGTATACAAAACCACCCGTGATGGAGCAATCTCCCGTTACATCGGAATGCGGATATTCATATACGGCTGCTTTATAGTTAGACTGAGGCTTGCAGCCACTGGTATTATAAGGATGATTGCCTTCATAGCAGCGCCAGCCATAATTTTCGCCGCCTTTGCTTTTCGGGTATTGCAGGTCCACTTCTTCCCACGCATCCTGACCGACATCAGCGATGAGTAAGGCACCGGTTAAGCCATCGAAACTAAACCGCCAGGGATTGCGGACACCCAGCGCCCAAATTTCTTTTTTATAGTTTGCCGAATCTACAAAAGGATTGGTTGGCGGTATGGTATAGGTTGTCGCACCGGTTACATTGATTCGTAAAATTTTGCCCAGTAAAGTCGCTGGATTTTGTGCATTGTTCTGAGGGTCGCCGCCACTGCCGCCATCGCCTACAGCAATGTATAAATAACCATCTTTTCCAAAGCGCATGCAGCCGCCATTGTGGTTGGCATAAGGCTGTTGTATGCTCAATAAAAAGGTCTCACTGTTTTTATCAGCAAGATTGCGGTTGCCGCTGCTTACCTTAAAACGTGAGATCTGCGTATTGCCACTTTTGTTGATGTAGTTTACATAAAAGAAACCATTAGAGCTGTACTTGGGGTCGAAGGCCACACCTAATAAGCCCTGTTCGCTTCCGGCGGTTAAAATGCGGTCACTGATGTCTAAATAAGGCGTCGCTGTTTTTACGCCAAGCGTATCACAGATAATAATCTGCCCGGTTTTCTGAATAATGAACAAGCGGTTGTCACCGCAATTTTCAACGCCGAGTGGCAAGGTATAGCCATTAGAAAATGGGATGAGCTTGATGGAATTGTCCTGCGCCCCTGCGGTTTGCATTAGCATAGCACAGCACAAAAAAGAGAAGATTTGTTTCATATGTAGCATTTAAAAAAGTGAGTAAAAAATTAGAAAGGAATGAATTGGAGTCCGTCTGTTCAGTAACAAAAAAAGTTCCGCATTTGTAAATGTGCGGAACTTGTAATGAATTGCTGATATCGGTTCGAAATCAGGCAGGTTTCAACTGCTGCCTGATTTTTTTTATTTCTATTGCGCCAGCGAAATGCGGATTTGCAAACCGGCTCTTGTGTTCGTGATCGGCGCTGAGGTAGAGATATAAGGTATCGTACGCCGTTGATCGAAATACAACTGCAGGTTCACACGGTTATTGAGAACGTAATCTATAGAAGGCTGTATGCTGATGACTTTTTGCCCACCTGTGCTGTAAGCCGTCGGGAAGTCAATGCGGCTGTTGCTTTGTGCATCATCCCGCACTGAAAAATCAAGCCGTATGTTCAGGTCATTGCCTTGCCCGTTTTGCTGCGCATCCAGTTTTTTAAAGCCCGGTAATTTAAAGGGCAGGTTCACATTCTTCTTACGAATGCTCGCGCCCAGCACCAGTTCTGTACTGTTTACTTCGCTCAACTGGTAATCTATCAGGCTCAGGCTCAACTGCCGGCTGCGCTTATATTGGAAGTTGAGGTTAGTCTGGTTTACAGTAGTCACATCAAAACCAATGAGCGGGCTGAACTGTTCCGAAATAGTAATGTTCGGCACGAGGAAGAACGGAACAAAGTTGCCTGAGGTCGGGTCAATGAATCCCGGCGTTCCGAAATGAAGCGGATCATAGAAGTTAAGTGCGCTGTTAAAGCTGTTCATGCTTAACTGACCGTTGTAGCCGTGCGTAATAGATATGTTAGAGAAGATGTTTGCCAATGCCGGAATTTTTGTTAAGCCGGTGTAAGTAACGCGCCAGTTCGGCAACGGTTTAATGCCGCTGAACGGATTCTTTTTTATGCTTGTATTATCCTGGCTGATAAGCGCTACCTTATTGGGATCTTTATCAGTATAAGCCGCGATGAAAGCAGGGATTAATACGTCCTGCGAATTGCGCCCGTAGCCGGTTGCATAACCATCGCCTGTTACTCCTCCGGTATAATACTTATTCGATCCAGCCAAACGCTTCGAAATAGTGGTGCGGTAGTCTTCAAACCTGGTAAAGATGTCAGACAGCTCTGTAGGATTGTGCTTTGTAAAGAGCGTTTGATATGAAATATAAGACACACTGAAACCACCGCTGGCATATGGGCTTACGTGTTGAAAACCTACACTTGTATCAATTACTTTAAATAGTTCTGTATAGTCTTTATTAAAGCTTTTATCAACATTCACATCAATGATGAATTCCGGTATTGGTTCTAATTGACCTGTTATGGATAAGCGTTGCTCAAATGTCTGCCGGTAGAGCAAATTAAAAGTTGTGTCTCTTGTTATTACGCCTTGCGCTGCTTTTTTGTTCAGCCAGTTACTGTCGGGCTGCCTGCCAAATACATAATCAAGTCCTGGCTGCATACTATTAAAATTATTGCCAAGTATGCGCGAGGTATCGGTATAGCCCGGTACACGGCTGTAATAATTTTCGCTGTAATTCACCGAAGCACGTTTCACCATCGTTAGCAATCGCCCGCCGGTTTGCGCTAAGCCGCCTACTTCCATTGGCTGGTTGAAATTGGATTGTCGTGCAGCTTTGCGTGCATCACGCTTCTGGCGCCGCCAGGTGCGCAAGGCTTCTTTTTTTGGGCGTCCCTTCAAATCTTTCACTACTTCGGCACGCGTACGCTGACTGCTATCAACCGTTTTCTGCATTTTGTTTTCATCCGGCGTATTCCGCTTCGGTGCTTTAGGCGCTGCTGGTTGGTTCACCGAGTTTAAGAAACGTGATTTGGCATAAAGACGCGAGAAATCAAACTCAGCATTCACTGCATTTTGTTGTCCGTTTTCTATTGTATTACCCAGCTGAGTAGCGAGTAAACTCGATCCTATCCAATTGTAATTGGTAGAGTAATTATAGCGCGCCGTAATCCAGTCAGCAAAAGGCAGTTTGTTTAGAGGAATGTTGTAGCTTATTGTTGCGCGCTGTTGATACAATGTATTGCGTCCGCCATCCAAGAAATTGCGTCTTACGGAATCGCGTTTCTGTTTACTGTTTATTTTTCCATAAGGTTCATCCACGCGGGCAAAGTTGGTGGCTGAAAAGTCGAAATTCAGGCTCCGCGTCAAATCCCAGCGGGCATTATAATACCGGTCGAAATTGAAGTACTTATCATACGTGGTATCCACGCGGTCAATCTTACTATTGGTGCTTCCGTCAAATACGTTCACGATGCGCGGCACATATTGGCCAAACTGCCGGTCAATATCAGCCCGGAAGCTTAGCAGCGAAGGATTGAGGTTGAAATTGAAATCGCGCGCAACAGCAAACCAGGGGCTTTTGTTCCTGATTAATCGCTTGAAGGGTTCTTTGAAATGAGCCTGACTGTTGTAAGTATACCCCAAGCCTGCCCTGTGCCGAGTGATTTTATTTTCATCAATAATCGGTGTTGTTTGCGTTATCTGCGTAAATGAGTAGCTGAAATCAAGATTACTTAAACTCCACAATTTTGTTTTAGCTGTAGGTTGCGCAAGCCGAACATTGGTGAAGTTGAGCGTTTTGATGGTGGTCTGGTCTAGCGCAGCATGACGTAGTGAATCTTTATTATTGACTGTACCCAGCTTGTATTTATATTTTACATCCAGGTCGTAAGGATCGTACTCCGGCGTCAAAATCGTTCTGTTGATGCTGGCATACACGGGAATGCTGATCCCTAGCTTTTTGGGCAACAGCCTGCCTGCATCTATGTTCAGTGCAGCATCGTATTGCAGCATTGAATTCCTGGCGCGCTCGTTCACCCTTTGTTCCAGTCCGCCCCAACCCTGCGTATAAGTATTAGCAGAAATAGATAACGTGCCGAGGTCGGCAAGCTGCATATCCACGCGCCCCAATGCAGCATAACCGCCATGTTCATCCAGCTCCGATAACCTCAGTTCATTCACCCACACTTCTGTATTGATGGAAGCATGTGTACCGTCTGATGGATTTTCTACACCAATCAAGAATCCCCTCACCTCACCTAAATTTGGATTACCCAATATGGAATATGTTTTCGTACCAATTTGTTCGCGATAGATGCCGCCGATAGGGGCACCGCTTGAGTTACGTCGCAGCTTTAAATTGATTAACTCACTTAACGCGAAATCAAGGTTATTAGAATCCGGCCATATCCTGTTGGGATCCGATGTGCCGGCAGGCGTTATTTCCAGCGGAATTTTTATTTCGTAATAGTTATTTAGAAAATCCTGCCCGATGCGGATCACTGCGTTCGCCTGGTTGTTTTCTAAGGTTGTGCCTACCAAAGCTTCTGCATGAATAAACATAGACAACTTGCCATATTGCCGCATGTCCAGGTTCAATGTTTTGAACACAGCTCTTGATTCGCCATCTGCCAGATTGCGAACGCGCAGACTCATAGATTGTTCGTTCTGCAGCAGATTGATGCCATTGTTGCTTAAGGATTGCACCCGCTCAATGCCGGGTGGTATTTTATAAGGTATGGGTGTTCTTGCACTGTTCTCTTCCAGGTTCACAGCCAATACATCAAACGTGGTGTTGGAGTTGGTTGGAAGCTGTGTGTAAGAACCTGTCGTATCTAATTCGTAGGTGAAGTTTCTCCATTGATTGCGCACTAAGTCAAGCGATGCAAAACGAAGCACAACAGAATCCTGGAAACCGGTAAGATACATACGGATAAAGCGAATGGATTTGAAGTCGGGGATGTTGCCAATCTTGGCAGTATATTCATTGATGGGAACCCGGAACAAATACCATTCTTCAGTAGAGGTTTTGCCATTGGCAAGTCTGGGTGTAATGGTTCTCTTATCGGTAATGTATTTTGTCAAACCCACGTCCATGCCGGGTTTCATGTCTATCTCATATTCATAGTACTCTTCCGTTTCATTCAGAGTGTTATCGCGGTTCAGGTCTTCATTGTCAGGGTACAAAGTGGCTGCAGAAGAATACAGTGAGGAAGCCGAAGACACCGGCGAGTTGCCCTGCGAATTTTTGTAAAACTTATATCGTTGCAGGATGCCAGCATTCACTGCATCGTAGCGCGAATCTCTATACCAAACATAGTTGTCGTTCGAAGGGTCTTGGTTGGCTCTCTGGTAAAAAGCCGAAGAAGCGCCATCAATTGTCTGAATTGTTGATAAATATTGGCTTCTCACAATTCGTTCCGAATCATCCGTCAGCCCATCAAAGCCAACATCCTGGTAAGGACGATCTTCAGGGTCGTTGCTAAATGCATTGGTTACCTGTATGGGGTTGACAGGTGTTTTACCCCATACCGAACTGTTATCTACCGTAGCGGGCTGGTTAGGTGTGTTCAACCCGTTTTCATAAAAACGTCTTCCGTCCTTTAAAATGTCCTCGCTGATATTGCCTAAGTTGATGAACAGTTTGCCGCCGCTGCTATTTGGATTTTTGATAAACGGATTCTGCATCCAGAACTCGATGAACTGCACATTACCTGTAACAAAATCGGTTTGATCAATGCTGCGCATGATGCCGCCCCAACGCTTCTGTGGATTCAACAATTTACCCTGCGCATTAATTTCTTCGGGATTCGTTTCATAGTTGTATTCACCCGGGTCAGTTGGGTAATACGCCATATCAAAAGTGGTACTTTGCACATCTGTAATGTTGGTTGTGCGCTGTGGAAACAATTCATTGGTGTAAACGGTTCTCACCTGCGGGTCGCTCAACGCATCCAGGTCTCTTCTCAGGGGATTGCTTGGGCTGTTTTTGTCCTGCAAGACGGGCTCGATATTATACCAAGACAGTCTTGCCCGGTTCTTTCCGTATGCAAGATCGTTATTAAGTGAGGCTTCAGGGAAACGCGTGGTGCCTTGTGGCGTAGAAGCTAAAGCCCAGGATACAAGCGGGTAACGAAGATCAACATTGCTGGTGCTGCCTTCAAAATCATCTATATAAATCAAGCCATTGCCGCCTTTGCCAATCTGCGCCGGGTGGCCAGGTTTCAGTACCGCTGCTTCGCCATACGCATTGATGCTGCTGCTGGCAGTGGTGGTATAAAAAGGAAGACGGTCTAACAACCGTGTGAGCCCCGGCAACTCGGAACGGTAATTAAAATCCACACCATACATTGCGTTGTTAATGGGGTCTTCGCCATAATTCATTTTGGTGAAATAAGGCCGTTCGGTGATACGCTCCATCGTTGCGCCGATGCTCAGCTTGTTGCTGAAGAGATAATCTGCGCGGACGCCTAAGAAACTTCGTTGCTGGGTGCCATAATTCGCGTTGTTTTCAAAACCTACGCTTACCGGCACGCCCGAATTGATGATCGCCTGATTGATTATCTTTAACGTACCTAAGTTATAGTCAACGATGTAGTCTGTATTTTCAAGCAGGGTTTGTCCGCCTGCTGTTACCGTTACAGAACCTTGCGGGATGTTGAATCCGCCGAGATAAATATCGGTATTAGAACTTCCTTTCACCGTTCCCTGAATTTCATATCGGTTCAGGTTGGCATAGGTTTGCGCTATGGCTTTGATAGAATCGTAGAGTTGGTAGTAAATATACTTTTGTTTTATTTCAGGTGCTTGGTCAAAGAAGGCCGTTCGCTCCAGATCCCGCCCAAAAGGTTCGAGTACGGGGAAGATGATTTTTCCTTGCTGAGATAAAACAGTGAAGCTATCCACATAATCATATAAGCCATCCGGCTGCGGATCATTTCGGTTGTTCAACCGGTCCACGTTCAAAATAGATAGCAAAGGTCTACCTTCTACAGACTGACTGCTTTCCGGAAGGTATCTCTTCAAGCCACCGCTGGGTTCCTGATAAAACACATTCAGCTTAAAATCTTCCCCGCTCAGACCACTTACATCCAGCGAATACACGTTCTTCATCATTAAATCCCATAGCGGAAGATTAACGCGCTGCGAGGTCGCTTTCAAAAGCTTTAAGAACAAAACTTTTTGTACGCCTTGAGTTGAATCAATGGCTACGTCCTGCGCGAATTCTCCCACCTGGTAAACCCGGCCGTTATATGAATATTGATAAGCTACACCTAACACTTCATCGGGTTGCAGTTGCTGGTATAAAGAAATAAAACCCGCCTGAGGATTGAAAAAGTATTCGCTTGGTAAAAGTTGCCGGGCAAATGTTTTTTCAAAGTCTTCTACCGGTTTCAATCCTTCAGTTACTAATAGATTATTAACTGAAGATGGCTCGCGATAAGCCGGATTATTGGAAATCGTTTCGTATTCATTGTTGGTACCGTTCTGCGGAAGCGAATCGCTCGTCTTAGGAGTCCACCTTCTGTTGTAGGGATTAATTTCTCCCAGATCCATCAAACCCACTACAGTTCTCGCTTGCGTAGTGGTGCCGGTACGGTTGGTTACCCAAACTTCTACACGAAGTATCTGCACCTGGCTGTTCACCACAGGTAGGTTTGCCATGGTGCGGTTATAATGGTCTTTAAAATATTGCGCCATCAGAAAGTTGCGGTTCTCATCATAATCATCCAGTTTTTTGTTGATCTGCTGAGATAAACCGCCGCCTTGTAGTGTAATAGACTGGCGCTGCGACTTTTCGGTAGCAATAGCTGTCGTCAAAAACAATTTGCCAAACTGCAATTGTGTTTTCAGTCCAAACAAACTTTGCACACTGGTCATCAACGTGCCTTTGGTCTGAAACGAAATGTTTCCCGCTTCAATTGACTTCAGCAACTCATCGTCTTTGCCTTTGTAATCAAGTTTGAGCTGGTTCTGAAAATCGAAGTTGGCAAGTGTATTATAGCTGATGGGCAGTTTTAGCTTGTTGCCAATATTTGCCAACACATTCAGATTGGCATCCATGTCAAAGTCGAAGCCGCCGTTTTTGCGGGCACGTTCTGATAGGGTTGGATTTTTAATATTTTGTCCTTGATAGCCTAATCGTAAGTCCACGTTACCTTGTGGACGGATGGATACTTTTAAACCGCTGGAATCCAAACCGAAAATGCGGTCGAAGAGAGAATTATAAACTTGCATCGGCGGGCGTTGCGCTTTTCGGTTTAAGTAAGACAACGTTTGCGAACGCTCGGTAAAATAATTTCTTTCTGCCTGTCGGTTTTGCAGTTGCCAGAATTCATTGTACGTAAGAGAAGTGGGTTTGCGATAATAGCTGTTGCCGACTTTCTCTATAATATAATATTCCTTGGTAACCGGGTCGTATTGGATGTCTTGCTTTACAATGCCACTATCCTGCAAATCGAATGGATTATTGCTACGGTAGGTGAAGCGGTCGCCGCGCCGGTCTTGTATGGGATAATGTAAAGAATCTCCCCTCTTAGCACGCAGGCTATCGCCCTTTTGCGCAAGCACAGAAAAGCTGCATATCATACATATCACAGCAAGCCAGTAAATCCGGTAACGTAAAATTAGATTCGCCAATGTCAGTTAGCTTCCTTAGTTAAGTAGATGTTGCTGTATAGGCTACATATTTTTTAGTGATAAACGGATCAATTCTTCAAGATTGGTATTTTCGGGTGCAGTCCTCAATGCTTTTTTCATGGCGGATTCGGCAGCCAGTCTCGCGATACCGAGCGATGTTAAGGCAATTAACGCATCTCCTTCCACAGTATTGTTTGCCGACATAAAAGCTTCTGCTGAAGTAGTGCTGTGTTTTCCTAATTTATCCTTTAGTTCCACAATCAGGCGCTCAGCCGTTTTCTTACCGATGCCTTTAATGCTCTCCAACTGTCTCACATTGTTTTGCAGAATCGCTTTTACAATTTCGTCCGGCTTCATACCAGACAGCATCATGCGCGCAGTTGTTGCACCAACGCCCGAAACACTGATGAGTTGCAGAAATAAATCTTTTTCAGCTCCATCAAAAAAGCCAAAAAGAGTTTGCGCATTTTCGGTAATGTGAAGATAAGTAGCAAGCTGCCCGCTGCTGCTATTGCTGATGGCAGAATAAGTATTCAGGCTGATCTGCAGCTCATACCCTACTCCGTTTACATCCACTACAACCTGGGCAGGCGATCTGAAAATAAAATTTCCTCTAACAAAAGCTATCATAACCGAAGCGCGATGGGCAAATGTATTGTTTTCGGGCATACCTTTTTTCAAAAAAACAATATAGTACCGGCATGCCAGTCTCGTCAACGTTTACTTTCTATGCAGGGCAGTATCCATGACATTATCGTTGTACCTCGAAATGAATATATCGAAGATGATATATCATTTAAAACAATAAACGCAGAACTATGTCGAACAACAAAAACAAAGAAATAAGGGAAGACCTGAATCCAAAAACAAACACGAAAGAACAGGCGAGAGAAACTTAAAAAAACCTTCCCGACAATCCTGACGATTCGCAGGATGATTACTGCATAAGCACTGCCGACGACAGCGCAAACGGTAAATATTCAAAAACGGCGTGCGGAAAGAAGATAAATATTTAAGCAATCTTCAAAGCAGTTAAAGAAAATAATTCATTTTAGAACAAAGCAGAATAGAGATATTTCCTGCTTTGCTTTTTAAACATGATTAAACCATTTTTTCAAGTATTCTCACTTCGTCCACCGTTGCCGTACTGATTAATTCGAACTGATCATTAATGCTCTTTAAATCCGACAGTGTTCTTCGCACAGAAGTCTCCATGTTGCCTTTACCGGAACTTATTTCCTGCCGCCGTTTCGCCAGCAGTTCCTGAACCTTGCTGTTTACCGGCTGCAAAGGTTGCATCTGTGATGCTTTTACCGTTTGGTGATGTTGCAGTACCTGTTCTGCGGCATCAAATTGCTCATCTATCTGGCTGATAAGCGGTGCAAATTCCTGCGAAACATATTTCTTGCCGGTTCGCTGCGCGAAATAAGACAGCGAAGCGATGTAGGAAGTAAGCGTATGACTGGTTGCCACAAGCTGATGATAATGTGATAAATTGACCTGGCGACTTTTCGGTTCACTCAGCATCCGGTGAAACGTATCGCTGAGATTAGCGAGCGCAACAAAAGCTTCTTTTCGATGCAGCTTAAATGTTGTGGCATCGGTTTCTTGTCCCAGAAAAATCCGGGCAACGGTATCAAAATAGGTGCGGTTGGCAAACAAAGCTTTTTGAATATCAGTTTCTATGTGCTGGTGTTCCCATCTTGGCAAAACCAGCCAGGAAACCAGCCAGGCAATAACAGAACCAATCACCGTATCAATCACCCGGTCGTTGAGCGCCGTACGAAAACCGGCGGCATTTAAAAAGCTGAACGATAGCAATACATACAAAGTAATGCCGGCACTACTGACAAAATAATTCTGTTTTAAAAAGCTGTAAGAGACAACCATAGCCACCACAAGGCTTACAAAAATGAACGTGGTATTAGTAGTAAGGTAAAGCAACCCAAAACCCAATACCGCACCTGTTATGGTACCGCCTACTCTCTGCAGGTTTCGCTGCCGCGTGATGCCGTAAGCGGGTTTTATAATCACTGCGATGGTAAGTAAAATCCAATAGCTATGTCCCAAAGGGAAAAAAAGCGAGCCAAGATATCCGAGCAGCAACCCAACTGTTAGCCTGATTGCATGCCTGAAGTTCAGCGATTGGAGATTTAGATTACTCAACAGTAATTTTGGATCTATTTCGCTGTGCGTGATAAATTTTTCCAGATCAACATCCGCTTTTTCCTTTTGTGTGTTTTTACTTTTATAGAAAGTGCTTAACCGCAGGCGTTTTATCCGCTCGGTAACATCCTGAAGGCTAAATAAAATCTGGCGAAGCGCTATAAAATCTTCAAAGTTGTTTTCATTCAATCCTATTTCGCGTAGCCGGAAAAAATGATTCATCGTATCCTCCATTAACGCATCAAGATCGCGACGGCTGCGGGCCGGGAAACCGCTTTGCATAGCCAGACCTGCATCGTGCAGTTCACCTGATAAAAGATTGAGTTGAGTTTGAATTGTATTTAATATGTTTGCTTTACCAAATTTTTCGTGCAGCTCTCGGTAATCATATTGTGATGTCATAATCCTTTCCATCAGGTCAATGCTGTCCAGGAAAACTGACATAAGCATTCTTCCTTCGGTAGTGGATTCTTCAGCAATGCTTCTTGTTTTAAATAAAAGCTCACGCAGATCTTCTTGCATTTGCCGGATGGAAATTTGGTGTTGAATAAGGCGGTTGTTCAAATCTTCATAAACGGGCGAAATGCCATAAAACTCACCTTTTACCTGCAAATAATTCGCAACTTCAATAAGGCACTCGCCCAGCATTTGCTGCATCAGCCGGTAAGGACGAATAGAATATAACAACAGGCTCAGTATGCTGTACCAAACCCCGCCGGCTGCAAATAATAAGGCTTCGCGCAGCGCATGACCATTAGATAATAAATGACCATCAATATTAAAAATAAAAACGATCAATGCATTCAGCCCGATAGAGCCGGCACGTGTGCCATACACGGCCAGTAAAGAAAAAAACAATCCGAATACAATAAGGGCAGGAATAATGAGCGTTGTATAGTTGTGCAGCACGCCCGCTATGAGGATGAGAACAAAGTTGAAAAGGATAGATACAGCCAAACTGTTGCGGCGATGGTGAACCGGTCCGGGGCTGTCAGTTAAACCTGTGAACATGGCACCAAGCGGCAACGCAATAGCACTCGTAAGCAAGTTGAAATGGTACAATAAAACAGCAGGAATAAGTGCGGCAGCCGTAAGCCTGAGACTCGTGTAAAGGTTTTGACTGTTTAGGTATTTCCGCAGTTTCCGTATGGTGTCTTCCTGTTTAGCCATATGCTGCAAAATTAGGCTGGCACCCAGTTTAAACGATGAATTAAGAATTGATTAAAATAATGAACATCTTCTCAACACTGTAAACCCTGTTCTATTTTTGGTATCAATTTAGTAATCTTTAATCAAACAAATGAATAATGGAAAGGGAATTAATCTTGCTAAAGTCAAAAGATAGTTTTCTTAGCGTGGAAGAAATAGAGACAGAAAAGCAGAACATGAAAAAGCTGTTTCCTTACATTGAATCTTTTAACGCCTTTGTGGTAACCAATGAAGTGATTGACATGCACGAACACAAAAAAGTAACCGGCAGGCATCGGTTACTGAAAGCATTTTGTGGCGAAAAATCTGATCACGAGTTATTTATCTTTTGTAACAATTAATAAAAAGCGCAGCCCCAAACCTGCGCTTTTTTTCTGCCCCTTATTTTCGATTGCAAGCTTCTTTTGTAAAACGCCTTTTGTCCTTTTTATTTGCTTCTCATATTGGTCTTTGCTATGTGAGCGCTTTTTGTTCAATTTGCGGCACATTGCGCAAGCCATTATGATTTTATACAAGAAGGCAACAGACATCCAGCAAAAAATTAAGTCGCTGAAGAAAGAAGGCAGAACAATTGGTTTTGTGCCAACGATGGGTGCGCTTCACCAAGGTCATTTATCGCTGATAGAAGCCAGCCATAAAGAAAACGATGTTACAGTTTGCAGCATCTTCGTAAATCCGGCGCAGTTCAATGATAGTAACGATTTCATCAAGTATCCGGTTACACTTGAACAGGATATTCTTCAGCTTACTAAAGCAGGGACGGATCTGCTTTTCCTTCCTTCGGTAGATGAAATTTATCCGGAAGGAAAACCAACCGATCATTATGCACTGGAAGACTTGGAAACAATACTCGAAGGAGAATATCGTCCCGGTCACTTTCAAGGTGTTTGTCAGGTGTTGCAACGTTTGTTTCGTATCGTTAATCCGCACAAAGCTTACTTTGGACAAAAAGATTATCAGCAATGCAGTGTGGTAAAAAAGCTGGTTAAGCTTATGCAGATTCCTGTTGGCATTGTTATTCATCCTACCATAAGAGAAGCCAGCGGTTTAGCTATGAGCAGCCGCAACATGAGGCTGAGCGAAGAGGACAAAGACCGCGCTACAGCTATTTATAAAGCGCTTAGTTTCATCAAAGAAAATAAGATGCAATTACCCATTCCTGCCCTTGTTGAGCAAGCGAAACAAACTCTTATTGAAGCCCATTTTGATAAAATAGATTACGTGGAAATCAAAAACGCTGACAACCTGGAACCAATAGACTCAATAGCTGAAACAACACCTTCTATTGCGCTTGTCGCCGCCTTCATTAACGATGTAAGATTGATTGATAATATGCTGTTGTAACCTTTCTTCTTTGGTTTCGTTTTAAAAAAGCATGCGATAAAACATTCTTTTAACAACAGGTAAAAAATGTTGTTTTAATTTGCACTACGAAAAAAATCGTAACAATGACGGAACAAAAAAAAATAAAACCTACCGAAAGTGAGTTGGAGATATTGAGCGTGCTGTGGGATAAAAATAAAGCTACTGTTCGGGAAGTGCATGAAGAGCTAAGTGCTTATAAAGATTGTGGATATACGACTACTCTTAAGTTGATGCAGATTATGCACGAAAAAGGTTTGGTAAAACGCGATGACAGCAGCAAAACGCATGTCTACGAAGCTCTTATTTCTAAAGAAAGAACCCAGAAACAACTGGTTGACAAAATGGTGAATTCGTTATTTGGCGGCTCTGCCACGCAGCTTGTAATGCAGGCTTTGGGCAATAATGCACCATCAGCAGATGAGCTAAACGAAATTCAGGAATTGCTTAATAATCTGAAAAAACACTAGCCATGTTTTCCTATCTGCAAGTGCCTTTTTTACAAGCCTTAGGTTATGCAATCGCTAACAGTTTATGGCAGGTTTTCCTGCTATGGCTGCTCGTCATTATTGTAAATGGGATTGCCCGACATTCGGCTTCCATTAAATACATTACAGCTGTAACTGCGCAGATAGGAGGCTTTGTCTGGTTCGTTAGCACCCTGCAGTTTTATTATCAGCATTGCCGCGCCGCATCGCTACAGGCAGAACAGTTACTGGCACAGACTGGCGTGTTTTATACACAGACGCCTTTTGCAGGCAACAGTATTCTATCTTATCTCCTCAAAGCCGAGGAAACACTGCCTTTTTTATCTATCGCCTATCTCATTTTAATGGTTTTGCTGCTGGCAAAATGGCTTCGCGCTTGTCGCTTTACAAAACAACTGGGTTCAAGCGGACTGCAACCTGTGGAAGCCGGCTGGCAACGATTTGTAAATGAAACGGCTGATCGTTTGGAAATCGTGCAGCAGGTTACGGTGTATCTTTCTTCGCTGGCAAAAAGCCCGATGACGATTGGTTATATCAAGCCGATTATCTTATTGCCGCTGGCAAGTATTACTCAGCTCACCACCGAGCAAATGGAAGCTGTTCTGTTGCATGAACTGGCGCATATCCGCCGCTCTGATTATCTCATTAATTTGCTGGTAAGTATTATAGAAATCGTTCTATTCTTCAATCCTTTTGCCAGGCTATTGAGCCGGCAGATAAGAGAAGAAAGAGAGAACTGCTGCGACGATTGGGTACTGCAATCTGAATATAATGCAGCTATGTATGCAGAGGCGTTGTTGCGTATTGCCTCTCAGCAAAACGCTGCCGGTTTGCAAATGAATGCTGCTTCCCCAAAAGGTGCACTGCTGCAACGTGTAAAGCGCCTGATAAAGCCCGAGAAGACATTTAACTATAAACATCAGTTGGCAGCTTTGGTTACTATCACCGCCTTGCTGTTTTCGTTAGCCTGGCTGCAACCGGGCAACGACCCATTTTTAAAGGACAATCGGAACAACACTGTGAAGGAAGTCAATAAAAAAATTATCATTACCCCGCTTACGGCGCAAGTTGATAATCCTTTTTTTAATGGAGCTTCCCTGTTTTCCAAATCGCTTCAGGCAGATGTGGCGTTATCACTTAAGGACATTGATAAAACCTTTCAGGATAGTATCACTAACATAACTCAAAGCTTGCGGAAAGCTCATGCCGCATTGCAAGAAACTTTGCCGCAAGCCATCACGGTAGTAACTTCTACCGGTTGGCAAAAAGGATTGAATGACGCCAGGGATGAGGTAGCAAAAAGTCTTTCATCCATCAGCTGGCAGGCGTTTACCGATCAGGCACCACTCGTGCAGGATTCGTTATTTGCATTGAATAATGCAGCCGAAGCATATATAGATGAAGCCAGCCGCATAAACGAAGCCAAGCGAAAGACAGATGCTGCTGCACAACTGAACCGACTCAGCAGTTCTCAATTGACTTTTAGTTTTGATAAAAGTTATTTGCAGCAACTAACTACGACTGCTTTAGCATCTCTTCAGGACCTTAATTTTAAAGCTTTCGGAGACTCAGTTGCACACTATACTGAAGTATTAAATGAATTGTCGGCAAAACAAAAAGTACAGCAAGACAAGTTCAGGGAAAAACAAAAAGAATGGATTCGCAAGGCAGAAGACGATTATAAAAAATCTGCGGAAGCCATCAGGCGTTCGATTCCTCCCATACCTCCCCAGCCGCCGGTTGTTAATTATGTTCCCGATGAAAAAAATGATTATAACACGGATGTTTACAACAACACACTGGCAGCGTTAGCATCTTCATTTTATACTCAGCCCGTTTATCAGGTAAATACAAATCAGAACAATGGTTCCAAAACAATACGGATCATCAGTGATAGCACAACCTTAAATATCATTATCGAAATTCATCAGTAAGAATATTCAACTTCACCGTTAATCGAGCTGTTTTCCGAAGCTACTATTACGATAAAGACAATACGTCTTTCATAGTAAAGATCCCTTTTTTTCCCTTTAAGAACAAAGCAGCCAGTACAGCACCGCTGGCGAACCCTTTCCGGTTGTGAGCCGTGTGTTTTATTTCGATATCATCAATCTCGCTGCGGTACTGCACGATATGAGTTCCCGGTGCCGGATCAACACGCAGGCTTTTAATATAAAGCTCTTCGGGTTTAGCATTTCCTTCATTAGTCCACGATTTCTTAATCGTTGTATGCTGTAAAATCTGTTCAGCAAGAGTAATGGCAGTACCGCTGGGCGAATCCTTTTTTTGAGTATGATGAATCTCTTCGAGACTGATATTATAATCGGGATAAGAGGACATTAGTTTTGCGAGGTAGGTATTCAACTCAAAGAATAAATTGACGCCAATACTAAAGTTGCTGGCATATAACAGTGTGCCGTTTTTGTTTCCAACATACTGCTTCACTTCGTCCCAATGTTGCAACCAGCCGGTAGAACCGCTAACTACGGGCAAGCCAGCATCCACACATTTTTTTATGTTCTGCACGGCACTATGCGGTGATGTAAATTCTATCCCTACATCTGCTGCTTGCAGATTCGCAGTAATCATTTCACCAGTGGTGTGGCTGCTTATTCTCAACACTACTTCATGACCATTTTGCAAAAGAATATCTTCGATGGCTTTGCCCATTTTGCCATAGCCGATTAGTGCTGCTTTCATTATATGTATTTAAAAAGAAGGGATGGCTTTGTGCGGAGGATTTTTAAAATTCAGCACTAAACTTACACCAGTACTTTTGGTAGAAGGAGAATAAGAAGGATTGACCCGCAGAGTTAGATCATCGCTTACATCAAACTCTTTCAAATGTCCAAATACAGTGGCGTCGGCAACGTTCACACCCCAAAGAATCAAAAACCAGAGAAGGCTGTAATCTTTATTGCGTTTATAGTTGTTACGGGCTGATTGATAAGTGGACAGTGACAACACTTGGCCTTCGGAAGAAAGTACTTTTTTATTAATTAGCTTTAGCATCGAGCTGTCACGCAAGCTGTCGGGAACCTGATTGCTGGCGGCATATACAGCCTGGTATGCAAACTTCGTCCAGCGATAGTAATTACTGTTGAAAATATAAGTAGTAGCCGGGATGGCTAACGCGCCATACACAATAGGTATCTTCCAATACTGTTTGTTATAAGCCTGACCCCAGCCGGGTAAAACCGCTGAACGGAAAGTTGCCTTCCGGGGATCGTGAGTAAGTTTTGAAGCCGTGTTTACCGTATCCTTCTTTACTGCTTTTGCAGTTGTATCTTTTAAACGGACAGGAGCGCTGCTATCTGTAAATAAAGAGGACGTGGCCAATTTTGCTTTGGCGCTGTCTCCTTGCGCATAAGAAGCGAATGAGAGAATAGAAAAAAATATAAAATAGATGAGCCGCATATATCAACCTGCATGCACATTCATCATTTCGAGGAGTTTGTTAAGTTCATCCAGAGAATAATATTCGATGCTGATGCTGCCAAACCCCTGCTTGTTATGTGCCAGCTTTACTTTGGTTCCGAAATGTGAAGCTAAGTTATCTTCTATGCGCTTGTAAGCAGGTAGCAACGGGTGTTTTACGGTAGATTTAACAGCCGGACTGTTTTGTTTGTAAAGAGTTCTAACCAATTCTTCTGTTTGCCTCACACTCAATCCTCTTTCGACTATTTCGTGGAAGACAAACAACTGGTTGTCTATCGTATCAATGTTGATAATGGCTCGGGCATGTCCCATACTGATGTTGCCATTGCGAACAGCTAATTGTATATCGGGCGGCAACTTTAGAAGACGCACATAATTGGCAACGGTGCTTCTTTCCTTCCCCATCCTCTCCGCTACCTGTTCCTGCGTATAGTTCAATTCATCCATCATGCGCTTGTAGCTTAGCGATACTTCAATGGCATTGAGGTCTTCGCGCTGAAGGTTTTCGAGCAAAGCCAATTCCAGCAATTCCGCATCATTGGTCTGCCGGATGTAAGCCGGAATATCTGTTAATCCAGCGATTTTTGCCGCCCTGAATCTTCGCTCACCCGCTACCAACTGGTATTTATTATCGGCAAGTTTTGATACCGTGACAGGTTGCACCACATCAAAGTTTCTCAGCGAAGCAGCCAGTTCTTGCAATGATTGCTCGTCAAAGTCTTTGCGTGGATTTTTAGGATTTGTCTTTATATCCGCCAGGGGAATGCGTGCAACCGAAGTTGCCTGCTCTACAACATTGCTTTTCAGATTGCCGCTGGTTGTTTTCAGGTCAGCATCAATATTCTGCAGCAACGAACGGATTCCTTTGCCCAGTGCATCTTTCGGTGGTTTTGCTGTTGCCATCTTTTTATAAATAATTATAGGTTAAGAGTTGCAGGTTGTCTGTTTCTGCTATGTGTTTATCATTCCATAACCTGAAACTTTGCACCCGAAACGCTTTACTCCATAATCCTTTCTTCTTGTTTGATTTTGGTAAGGTTATTTTTTTGCAGCACCTCTTTGGCAAGGTTTAAATAATTCACCGCGCCTTTGCTATCAGAGTCATATAAAATAACGGGTTTCCCAAAGCTTGGCGCTTCGCTAAGTCTTGTATTGCGATGAATGATGGTAGTGAAAACCATCTCATCAAAATGTCTTCTCACTTCACTCACTACCTGGTTGCAAAGGCGAAGGCGGCCATCATACATAGTCATTAAAATACCTTCAATCTGCAAAGCCGGATTAAGGCGGCTTTGTACAATCTTGATGGTGTTGAGCAGTTTGCCTAAGCCTTCTAGAGCAAAGAATTCGCATTGTACAGGCACAATCACGCTGTCTGCAGCTGTTAGCGCATTCACGGTGATCAACCCCAGCGAAGGTGAACAATCTATCACAATAAAATCGTAGCTGTCTTTAATACTTTCCATCGCGCCTTTCATCACATTTTCCCGGTTGGGATAGTTGATCATTTCAATTTCGGCGCCAACCAAGTCTATGTGTGAAGGTATCAGGTCGAGGTTCGGAATTTCTGTCTTTAATACTACCTCCTGCGCCGACACTCCGTTTACCATGCAGTCGTATAAGCTATGTGTGATGTTGTGCAGATCGAAGCCAACCCCCGTAGTGCTGTTCGCCTGCGGGTCGGCGTCTACCAACAATGTCTTAAACTCCAGCACTGCAAAAGAGGCGGCCAGGTTAATAGCAGACGTTGTTTTGCCCACTCCGCCTTTTTGATTCGCTACCCCAATAATTCTTGCCATAAGAAAATAAGATGAACCTGAATGAATGGCGCAAATATCATTTTTTTATTCTTGTCTCCTTCTTCATTTATTTTTTATTTGGCTGAGGTTAAAAACAAATACTTCCTGCTTTCATTCATCACACCCTGTGCAAAACCTTATCCCGCGGGAAGAAGTTACAGGCAACAAAAATGACAGCAATGGTATCTTAGCCAAAAAATTTATGTATGAAAAAAACACTACCGCTCTTGTTTCTTTCTATGATTGTCCTTTCTTTCTCTGTTGCTAAAGCGCAATGCAATTTACACCCGGTAATTAAACCCGACAACCTGATTCTTTGCCCGGACGGCGTTGATACGCTTTATACAACGCAGGAATACGATAGTTATCAATGGTTTCGCTTCAACAAGCCCATCCCCGGCGCTACACAGCGATACTTGGTAGTAAATTATTTTGAAGATGCCAGTACTTTTTTCAAAGTGAAAGTAACAAAAGGCAACTGTACAGATACATCTAAAAAAATGTTGGTGGACGGTTATGCTTTTGCCGGACCGGTGATTATAACGAATGGCACGCCTTCTTATATAGATGGTAATACGGGAAGTTCTGTCTTCTGCAAAAACGATCCGGTGTCGCTTACTTTTCCTGAGCCTTACACACAGAATGTACAATGGTACAACAACGGCAAACCTATTCCGGGTGCAGATAGTTCTATCTACGTTGTTACCGGCAGTGGCTCTTATACGGTATGTGGCGCGCCTGCGGTATGTCCTGCTTTTACCCAATGCGAGGGCATTCCCGTTGTTATTGGTATAGATAAAACAGTGCCCACTGTTAAACAAAACGGTGATACCTTAATAGCCAGCAGTGGTAAATCTTATCAGTGGAATGTCAATAATAATCCTATACCGGGCGCTAATTCCATGTACTATATGCCTTCGAAAAAAGGTTTCTATTCCGTTACGGTAATAGATAAATACAACTGTACTGCTACGTCTAAACCAGTGTTAACTACAGGTTCAAAAAATATTATCGTCATTGCGCCAAACCCGGTAAAGAATATGGCTATAGTTCAGCTTTTTACCGACGAAGCGGCGCAGCTTTTAATCGCTGATATTTATGGCAATCAACGAAAACAAATCTTGGTAAGCGGCAATGTACTGAAAGTACCTGTTGACCTGCTGCCCGTTGGCACTTATATCGTGCATGTTCTGGATAAGAAGGGCAATGAAATTGGCAACACGAAGCTGATGAAAAGCGAATAACTCATTAAGTCAATCCTACCTGAAAACCTGCCGCGTGGCGGGTTTTTTTTGTGACAGGATAATCAGAACCTGTAGTTTTGAAATCTTCATGGAATTGCCGGCACACTTATCACAAAAACTTGAAACGCGCAAAGCGCAAAACGCTTACCGCGCGCTGAGTTTACACCCAGAGGGTTTGATAGATTTTTGTTCAAATGACTATTTAGGAATAGTAAAGAATAGTCTTTTGAATGACTCCTTATACAAAAAGGAAATGCATTTTTCAACCGGTAGTACAGGTTCGCGTTTGCTTACCGGCAATAGCCGGCTGGCAGAAGCAACCGAACAACTGATTGCTGATTTTCACGAGGCAGAAGCTGCATTACTTTTTAATTCTGGCTATGATGCCAATGTAGGTGTACTGTCATGCGTTGCACAAAAAGGAGATACAATTATTTATGACGCTTTGTGCCATGCTTCAATCCGTGATGGCATCAGGCTTTCGTTGGCTGCAGGCTACTCATTCAGGCATAATAATGTTGAGGATTTGCGGAAGAAAATGAAGGCAGCAAGCGGAACCATTTATATTGTAACTGAATCAGTATTCAGCATGGATGGAGATACTTGCCCGCTATCGGAAATACTAACCCTTTGTTCCGAATTCGGCGCTTACCTCATATTGGATGAAGCTCATTCTATTGGTGTAATCGGTAATGAAGGAGAAGGACTTAGCCAGCATCTGCAATTACACGCGCAAGTCTGGTGTCGCATTTATACATTTGGCAAAGCTTGTGGTTGCCACGGTGCAGTCGTGGTTGGTGCTAAGTCGTTGCACAATTATCTCATTAACTTCGCTCGCAGCTTTATCTATTCTACTGCTTTGCCCGGGCATGCTCTCTTTTTTATTCAGCATAGCTATACTTTATTTCCGCAATTAAGGGAGGAAAGGACTCAGTTGCAATCACTCATTTACCAGTTTCAAACCGCGAGCCTTTCTCACACAAAACTTCCTTCAAAAACTCCTATTCAGGCAGTCATTATCCAAGGTAACAATGAAGTAAAAGCCTTATCTCAAAAGCTTCGTGAAAGTGGTTTAGATGTTCGTTCTGTTCTTTACCCAACGGTTCCAAAAGGCAGTGAGCGATTGCGCATCATACTGCATTCCTTCAACAAAAAAAATGAGCTGGAACAGCTCATTCATGTGTTACAAAACCGGTATAAAAAAATTAAAATCTGGGGCAAGGCAAACCTTTAGTTCCAGGTGGTTGTTTAATATAAATTAATGAGATTTCCATGCCGCCGCGGCTATTAGAAGCTGTTTTTAATTCTGATGTATTAATGTCGTAAGTGACGCCCAGATGAAAATCGCTGAAGTCTAAACCAACATAAGGTATGAAAGCATCTTTTAAGCGAGCCCATGCACCTGCGTAAACGCTGACACCTTTCACATCAGAATCAGCTTCACCTACCGGAAGCTGAATAGCGCCTCCTACAACGGTTTCGTTCGCGCCAGCCTGTTCGCTATGCAAAGCACTCAAATGAAGCGTATTGCGATCGCCCACCATGAAGTAGCCACCCGCCTGAAAAGTAAAACGCGGATTTAATACATAGAAACCATTATTTGTAAACTGTTCCTGCGGACGGGTAATGTGATACATACTTATACCAGCATAAAAATTATCGTTTTCTGTAGCACTGGAAGTAAATAGTACGCCGGCATTTAGATCTATATAATTGTTTTTTAAAGTTGTATTACCGAATGTTTCCTGTGTAAAGCCGTTGAAGGTGCCATCCGGCAAAAGCTGATCTTCAAAGCTTAGCTTATCGGTATAAATGTTCATATTGGAATACGTGGTTTGAAAACCAATACCCAACTGTTTAAAACCATCTTCATCCAGGCTTTTGTGATAAGCCGTTGATATGGCTGCGTAATTGAATTTCACCGCTCCGGCGGCACTTTGGTCGGTCAATGCCATAATGCCCACACCCCAGGTATCGTTTTCGGCAACCCGGTTTTTTAAAATAGCAAAGTCAGCAGACACAGTACCCGTTACATATGCTTTATTGATGGTTGGCCATTGGTTGCGGTAGTTACCGGATATGCGCAGGTTACCATTAAATTTACCTGTAAAAGCCGGATTAAGCGTAAGCGGAGAAGAATAAAATTGCGAGAAATGCGGATCCTGGGCAAACACAGCAACAGCACATACTAGGCACAACAGCATCAGTGTAGTCCGTATCATTAGCAGTAGATTTCAGAGGTGAAAATACAATCTATTTCTGACAAAAGGTAAGCTGACAAAAAAATGACCGGGAAAGTATCAGGATTGATTCTTATTGCCATAAGCTAAATCGCCGGCATCGCCAAGCCCCGGCACAATGTATCCTTTCGCTGTGATTTCCTCATCAATATCACCACACCAAATGGTAACATTGTCTCCGGCTTCCAGCCTCACATATTCAATACCCGAGATGCTGGCAATGACAGTTACAATATGAATCTCGGCCGGTTCCCCTTCTTCTTTCATACGCGCGATGGTTTTTATAAGGGATGCTCCCGTAGCCAGCATCGGATCGCTAATAATAACCACACGACCTTCCAGTGAAGGGCTGCTCATGTATTCGATATGAATATCGAAACCTCCATCAAGACGGTGCTTACGATAAGCGCTGATAAAAGCATTATCGGCTTTGTCAAAATAATTAAGTAAGCCTTGATGCAGCGGAAGGCCTGCCCGCAAAATGGTTGCCAGCACCGGTTGAACAGTAAGCACCTTACTATTGTGAATGCCAAGCGGTGTAGCAACCTCAACTTCTTTAAAAGGCAATCGCCGGCTGATTTCGTAAGCTGCCACTTCGCCAACGCGTTCTATATTCTTACGAAAACGCATACGGTCGGTTTGTAATTCGACGCTTCGCAATTCGCTGATCCAATTACTGACGAGGCTATGCTGTTCGCTCAGATTGATAACCATGAAGCGAAGGTAAGGCGAGAAGGAACAAGGCACAAAGAACGGGAATCAAGATTCAAGTATAAAAACAAGAAAAAAGCTATAAAGCTAAGTCACTGAAAAAGTAGTGTATAAGCAGATTAAGACAGACTTGCCGCTTGTTACCTGATTGAATCTTGTCTCTTACGATCCGTTAGTTTTTATTTGACAAATAATTATAGTCTTTCAGGATAGTTTCTAAAAATTCAACAGGGTGCTGGTAATCGGTAATCTGTAATGCTGTTCTTATTTTGGCGCTGGTGCGTTCGGCAAACTCATAGTTCTTTTGCTTGAGGCTGGTCTCCAAAATTGTTTTAATGATGTTCATATCGCGGTCGCTCAGCCTTAAAACATTTTCATAGCGAGGTTTGTAACTCTCTTCAAGGTCGAAAAAAACGGTATTGTTAATGTCTGCTTTCACACGGCTTACAATTACCAGTGTTCCCGCCGCCATATCGCCAAGCCGCTTATTTTTTCTAAGCAATATCACAATCGCAGCAACCAGCACTAACAAATATATTATGAAGACAAATCCCTCGTTTTTGCCGGCAGAAAGCGAAAGAATGAAAACACCTAAACCAAACGACGTAACATCGAAAGGACGCACCAGCCACCGCAGCAGAAACTGGTAAAAAGAAGGCCGGTTGCCCGTTTCGCTGATGACTTTTATACCCAGCACTTTTTTGCCAACACTCTGCCCGTTCATAATCACTTCGCTCAATAGGTGGTATAACAAAACCGGAATGCCGGCAATCATATAGATTGCACTTGTGTTGTAACCGTCCGATATAGAATTGTGTGAAGTGAAACTCTTGGCAAAGAAGTACGATACAGTCCACATGGCGATAAGGAGGTAAGCAACCTGGATAACAAAATCAATTAACCACGCCAAAAAGCGATGCAGCAGGTTCGCCATTTCAAAATCAAGCTCGATATTAAAAGAAGTCGGAATTTTAATCTTGTCCACCTTAAAAAAACAATTGGGTTCGTTTGTAAAGTAATTAATAATTTCCGGTTTTAAAATCATTCGGATTGAGAGAGGCATTATTTATAAAAAGGAACCGGGAACGCTGGCAAACGATTACACAGGACGATACCAAACATCCGGACGAGCAGGCAGATGATTTTGTGCAACTGGTGGAAGATTTAGGCTATAGCAAAACCTACTATCCGCAAAGCCGCATTACGCAATATTTAAATAGCGAAGCTTCAAAAAAATACCTGCGCATCTATGAAAATCAGCGCGAGAGCGGCAACCGGCTGGTGAACTTTTTCAAATATACATTACCGCTTACCATTGCGAAGCATCACCGCGTGCTGCTTATTTCGTTTTGTCTTTTCGTGGTGTTTGTTGCCATTGGCTTTTTTTCGGCTAAAAACGAGCAGACCTTTGTGAGAGAAGTGTTGGGCAATAGTTATGTGGACATGACAGAAAAGAACATCAGTGAAGGCAAGCCGTTTGAAGTGTATAGCTATGGCAACGAAGCGCTTAGCTTCCTGTCCATCTTTGTCAATAATATTACTGTGGCGCTGAAAGAATTTGCAGGTGGTATTTTGTTGGGTATCCCCACAGTTTCAAGCCTGGTTTACAATGCCATTATGGTGGGCACTTTCGAATACTTATTTTATGAGCACGGTCTGGTCAGCAATAGTCTGCTTACCATTTTAATTCACGGCACACTTGAATTGTTTTCCATTGTGGTAGCTTCGACCGCCGGTTTGGTGATGGCTTCAAGCTGGTTGTTTCCGGGTAATAAAAAACGATTGGATGCTCTCAAAAATGGAGCAAAAGATGGTTTAATTATCGCTCTTTCCGGCTTCCCAACGCTACTGATGGCAGCCTTCTTTGAAGGTTTTGTAACGCGCCATACCGATATGCCACTCGGGCTGAAATGGCTTATCATTATTTCTTCTTTATCTCTTATCATTGCTTATTTTATCGTTTATCCTATCCGCCTGAAAAGGGCTGCATTGGCCGCAACCGAAGCGACAACAATTTGATTGTGAAGAGAAAAAAAATCCTTTTATTTTTTGGGAGTGTGAGCTTTTATATGGTGTGCCTGATACTGTTTGCAAACACCGTAGCTGCGCAAAGCGATAGTCTTGTCTATGATAATCCCGACACAGGTTTTACGGATGAGGATTCAGCTACTATGTATGATGATTCTGAAACTGCCGATACAAATGCACTTGACACCACCGGTAAATATTTTAACTGGAAAGAAAATACCACCGACCCTTACAGCAGCGACAAAATAAAAGTGCGCATTTCCTCTGATAGCACCGTTCAGCGGCTGCGCAACGATGATGATTTCTGGTATGTGAAAAGCGTGGAATCTTTTAAGAAGAATGCATTGCGGCTTCGCTATGATAAACAGTACCGTGATAGTTTAAAAAAGGAAGGATTGCTTCCGCCGGATGAAGAAGTGTTTGTGCAGGAGCCGGACAGCAATGCCTGGTATGCGCAACCCTGGCTGTATTATTTTATCTGGACAATTATTATTGGTGTTTTCGTTTTTGCAGTTGTTTATTTTCTTCTTTCCAATAAAATAAATCTATTCAGCCGCAGAAGTGCAAAGCTTGTTTCAGATGAAGAAGAGACAGAAGCCAATGGCGTGAGTAACGATTCTGATAGCCTTTTACAGAAATATATGCGTGAAAAAAATTACCGGTTTGCGGTGCGAGTGCTATATCTGCAACTACTGAAGAAACTGAATGAAAAAGAGATGATTGTTTTTCAGCCGCAGTTCACCAATATGCATTATCTGCAACAGCTTTATGGTTCTGCGCTTTATTCGTCTTTCTTTACCGTTACACGGCACTATGAGTATATCTGGTATGGTGAATTTGCCGTTACCGAAACGTCTTTCCAAAAAATACAAAACGATTTTGCTGAACTGAAAAACGAAGTAAACCGCAGATGAAAAAGTGGGGCATCTATCTTATCGGCGCTATCGTTCTAACAGCTATTATATTGCTGGTAGCTTCGCATAAACAACAAAGGCATTTCGATGGAAGAATCACTTTAAACCCAACCCAAAAAATCCCATATGGCGCTTACGCAGCTTACCAATTGATGCAACAGCAATTTCCCAAGGCGAAAGTCAGTGTTAATCACTCCGCGCCTGCAGAGTGGAAACTGCCGACAGAAGATACATCGGGACAGGTTTTGTTCATTCTTATCAATTATTTTGATCCAACTGACGAGGAACTGAACACCCTTACTTCATTTGCGCAAAAAGGAAATATTGTTTTTATTTCGGCACTGCAAATGAGCGAGGCGGCACAACACTTTTTCCGAGTGATGGAAGAAGACATGTACAATCCTTATTATTCCATTCAGGAAAATACAGGAGTAAACATCAACGACTCTTTTATGGTGCGATTGGACAGCACCACGTTTGCTTCGCCGCAAACATTCAGTTACCCCGGCGTGGCTTACAACAATAAGTTTTCGAAGTACGATAGTATCTACGCTTATCCTCTCGGCTACAACCGGAAAGGAAGCGAAAACCTGTTGGCTATCCATACTTTAAAAGGAACTTTTTTTCTGCACTCGGCACCCATCGTTTTTACCAACTTTTTTCTTCTTTCCAATAATAACCACATCTATTTTGAAAAGTTGATGAGCCTATTCCCGGCTGACACAAAATATGTTTTGTGGGATGAATATTTTATGCACCGTAAAGCCTCAAATGAGGATGACGATAACAGCATTCTGCACGTGCTGCTCAAGTATACCAATTTCAGATGGGCATTCTGGCTTTCTCTGATTGCGTTAGCTATTTATATTCTCACGGAAGCTAAGCGCCGTCAGCGTTTGACGCCTCAGTATGCCAAGCCGCCCAACGATACTTTGGCGTTTGTTTCCACCATTGGCAAGTTGTATTACGAGAAAGGCGATCATAAGAATTTAGCCGAAAAGCTAAGTGTCTATTTTTTAGATTTTGTTCGAAACAGATACAAGATTTCCACCAGCGAAATCAATCAGGAATTTGTAAAGGCGCTCGCTGCCAAAAGTAATGTGCCGCAGGATGAAATACAGGCAATCGTGAATGAGCTTACCGATATAAAAACGAGCCCTTCTATAACGCAACAGCAACTACTGGAATATTATAAACGTCTTGAACATTTTTACAGCAAAACATAATGGAAGAAGAATTATTTGAACAACGGACTGATGTAGGTGAGTTAAGCGGCGCCATCATGCAGTTGCAGGCCGAAATAAAAAAAGTAATTGTAGGCCAGGAAGAAATGGTCCGCCTTATTATGGCAGCTATTTTAGCAGATGGTCACGTGTTGATTGAAGGTGTACCTGGCGTTGCTAAAACACTTACGGCAAGACTGGTTGCAAAGAGTTTGCAAACCGGTTTTAGCCGCATCCAGTTTACACCCGATTTAATGCCGAGCGATGTACTGGGTACTAATATTTTTAACCCGGGCACCAGCTCATTCGAGTTTAAGCGTGGGCCTATATTCAGCAACCTCGTTCTGATTGATGAAATCAATCGTGCGCCGGCCAAAACACAATCGGCTTTGTTTGAGGTGATGGAAGAAAGGCAGGTAACAAGCGATGGTATTTCACATAAAATGGCTTCACCTTTCATGGTGATAGCGACGCAAAATCCTATTGAGCAAGAAGGAACATACCGCCTGCCGGAAGCGCAGTTGGACCGATTCCTGTTCAAGATTATTGTTCCTTATCCAAACGAAACGGAAGAGATAAGTATCCTGCAGCGGTTCAATCATCTCAACACAACTAACGTAGTTGAAACTATAAATGCCGTGGTAACAGGTGCTGCAATAACTGACTACCGGCAGATGATAAAGTCAGTGCTGATAGAAGATAAACTGCTTCAGTTCATTGCCAGAATAGTTGTGAGCACGCGTACTGACCGCTCGGTTTATCTCGGCGCTTCTCCCCGTGCTTCGCTTGCTATTATGAATGCAGCCAAAGCATTTGCGGTAATGAGCGGCCGCGACTTTGTAACGCCTGACGACGTAATAACAGCCGCCGCGCCGGTGCTACGTCACCGTATTATTCTTACACCGGAAAGAGAAATGGAAGGAACAAAAGAAGATGAGGTGATACAAAGAATTATTAGTGGGATAGAAATACCCCGATGAGTTTTACACCTAAACAGAATCGAGAAAAGAAATTGAGTCGGTAAAATAGAGTAGCATATGTTGAAGAGGTGGCTATACCGTTTTTCATTTTATTTCACGCGGCGTTTCTACGTCATCATCAGCAGCATTATTGCGCTTTTTATCCTTGCTTTTTTTATTGATGCGTTAATGGATATTGCGAGCATTGCCCTGCTTTGTGTATGCATTGCTTTGTTGATTGACCTTGTATTGTTGTATGCCGGTGCAATACCTGTAACGTCTGATCGAACCTGTGCCGATCGCTTCAGCAATGGCGATGAAAATGCAGTTACACTTCGCATCAGCAACCGGCGCTCATACAAAATGAGAATCGGTGTGATTGACGAACTGCCTTACCAGTTTGAACCGGCAAAGAAGCCGCTCTTCTTTTCCGTGAAACCTGATGAAACCATTTCTTATACTTATCACCTGAAGCCTGTTGAGCGAGGCGAATATCATTTTGGTATCATCAACCTGTTTGTCTATGGTCCGCTCTCTTTAGCTATCCGCCAGGGAAGGTCGGGCAATGAACAAACCGTTGCAGTGTATCCTTCCTTTCTGCAGATGCGTCGTTTCCAGTTGTTGTCCGTTACCAGTCAGCTTGCAGAAAAAGGCTCACGCCAGTTGCGCAAAATCGGCAGCAGCCTTGAGTTTGAGCAGATCAAAGAGTATGTGCCGGGAGATGACTACCGAACCATCAACTGGCAGGCAACGGCGCGCCGGAGCAGCCTGATGATTAACACCTTTATGGACGAGCGAAGCCAGCAGGTGATTTGCGTGATAGATAAAGGCAGGAATATGAAGATGGCGTTTGAAGGCATGACCTTGCTCGATTATGCCATCAATGCCTCGCTCGTACTAAGCAATATCGTTTTGCTAAAGCAAGACAAAGCAGGGTTACTTACTTATGGAAAAACGATAGACCAATATTTAGCACCGGACAAACGAAGCAGTCATATTTCACACCTTTTAGAAACTTTATATCGCCAGCAAACCCATTTTACAGACAGCAATACAGAAGCTTTGTATGCCGCTATTCGCCAGCGGGTGAAACAGCGTAGTTTGCTTATTTTATTCACCAATTTTGAAAGCATGTATGGTTTGCAGCGGCAGCTTCCTTACCTTAAAAAAATAGCTTCGTACCATGCCCTTTTGGTTGTCTTTTTTGAAAATACCGAACTCTCTGAAACGCAGAAACAACCTGCCATTACGTTGGAAGAAGTCTATATAAAAACAATTGCCGGAAAGTTTTCTTTGGATAAAAGACAAATGGTGAAAGAACTGCAGAATGCAGGCATCATGGCACTGCTAACAGCACCGCAAAAACTTACTGCAAATGTGATTAATAAATACATTGAAGTGAAGGCGAGGCAAATGGTGTAGAGCTTTCAAAATAAATTTTCACTCTCTATATAATTCAAATTGCTTCTGCCTGCACAGAGAATAATCGTTCAATAAAAACAGAAACTGCTTAAATGTAATACTCGATCAATTCCTCTTCTTTTATCGCTTGTGCTCGTTTGGTTTTAATTCGGTGCGGAGCTATTCTAACCTGTGTGCCATCGCCAGATCCATCATGCAATTGCTGCAAAAGATGCAGCGATAAACGCTCTGCCTGCACACGTAAATCCGGCACGGCCGTACTTTCCCACAAGATGCCTTTCATGTGCGAACCCAAGGTAAACAGGCGGATGGAAACATCACCTTCAGGATTGATAACCGCACCATCAAACGTAGCGTAGATACCAAGTTTCAGCGGATCGGGTGTTAGCAGTTTGCGGGTTACAAGGTTCTTGATAAGTTCATTATCTGAACGAGAAATATCGCAAACCGGGCCGGTGCAGTTGATCACACGGTTCACTATAACACTTTCTTTCTCGCCTGTAAGTTTATTGTAGAAGCTAACCCGTACCGCTCCCGTTTCTTCTTCCATATTCAACAAATTCGCCTTCAGGCAAACCAGCTTGCCCGCAATGCGAAGTTGTTGCAGTTTGCGATGAATATGGGCGGGTATGCGATGCCGCGCAATGTTCCAGGCATACCGGAGATGACGGATGAATTGCTGTTTGTCTTCCTGTGGTAAAGCCGCCCATATTTCTCCTGTCTTTACACGTATAGAATCAATAACCGGTTCGGCCGACAAACCAATTTTACTCACTGCTTTGATGTGCTTTTTAAAAGACGAAAACAAACTTGCTAACTGGTAAGGCGGTTTTATTTCAGGCAACATCTCTTTATACAAAACACCATTGCTGATGTGCGGAAGCAAAGCAAAACCGTTGGGCGATAATGAATAAATGGTGCCATTAAAATTTTCTTCCAGCAAACCTAATACGGTATCTACCATGGTAAGTCCGTTACCAATAATCATCACAGCCTTCTCATCCGAAACTTTTACAGCATCCGGCTTCCAGGGGTTTGCATAGTAATAGTTGGATTGATAAAAATGGCTGTTGGGAATGCGAATGTTTGATGGCTTTTCGTTGCCGGTAGCCAATACAACGCAATCTGTTGCAATAGCATCCTGTTTTTGAAAATAAATAGTAGCTCCTTCGACACTAGTGGTTATATCCACTGCTTTGTCTTTGATCTCTATCACTTTCACATTAGGGTTACTACTCTTCACTTCCTGCCAGGTTTGGTGCAAATACTCGCCATATAATTTGCGGGGAACGAAAGTTCGTTCCAGCAGGTTTTCTGGCAGTGCTTTGTATTGGTCTTTGGTTTGAAGCCAGCGCAAAAAATGCCGCAGGTCATCGGGAAAGCAACTCATATTAGAAGCAGGTACATTCAGCAGATACGCCGACGTATGAGCACTGAAAGCGACCCCTTTCGCCGTGGGAAAGTCTTCGTTTACCAGGTAAATAAGTAAGGACCGGTCTGATTTTTCGATCAGGTTAATCGCTGTCATCAGGCCGCAAAATCCGCCTCCGATAATGGCAACCGCAGGTGCAGGATGTGTTGTCATACAATTGAATTTCGCATAAAAATAAGGGCTACCAATCTATTGTTTTTGTGGACAAATTGAAAAGCACTCCCGAAACACATTTTCCTTCACCAACTTCAGTTAATGCGGATATAGGAAAAAGCTTTTTCTATACCGTCATTACTATTTAAATTGCACTCAATAGCTTTGCTTACCTTACCAACAAAGAATTTAAAGCTCGCGTGACGATAAACGATATCCGGTTCGACCTATTCCTGCAACATGCGCCGCCCACCATAATAGCCGTCAAACCAGCATACCTGAAAACAACAGAAAACAACATTGAAAGATGTTAGTCTTTTGAACCTATCAGCCTGCATGCCCATTATGAAAAAATCGGGTAGGTGATCAATAATTTTATAACGAATGCTGTAAAATATTCCAGCAGAGGAAATCAAATATTGAAATTAAATGTGTAAAAGACAATGGACTTGGTATTGCACCGGAAGACATAGAGCGGTTGTTTGACCGCTTCTACCGGGTAGAGAATAGGGAGAATGCGACGATACCCGGTCTTGGAGTAAGCTTGTATTTATGCGCCGAAATTGTGTAGCGGCACGGCGGGTAAACCGGTATGGAAAGTAAACTGAACAAAGGCAGTACCTCTATTTTATATTACTGTTGGAAGAAGTTTGAGACTGCCTTTGATAACAGAATTGACAATAACCTATAGACCACATCAAAGCATCGCAGTTAAGATCGAGAGCAAGTGGCCCAAGTTTGCAACTAACAGAAGGCTTCTTTCATATACACATCGGGCAAAGCCGATTCATCTTCTTTACGTAACCTTAGAATCATTAGTAAACTGATAACATTCATAAACAAGAGAGAAGAAACAACGATAATAAAAAACAGTATCGCTTTGCCGAAGTAAGATATTGATTTCATAGAATGGATTTTAAAATGATATTGCAGTGCAAATAAATCGTGACATCATGGGTTTCAAGCGACATGCCTCAATTTAAAATATTGGTAATGAACATTTTAATCACGATAAATTCCAGACTGTCGTTTCAATTTTGGAAAATTTTTATTGTAAAGGGAAATAAAAAAGCGCGGCAGATAATTGCCGCGCTTGCCAGGAAAAATGTGGAGCTGAGGGGAGTCGAACCCCTGTCCAAACATCATTACCATAAGCTTTCTACATGCTTAGCCCTTACTTATTTGTCGGGAGGCAACAGGATAAGTGCAAACCAACTGCTTCCTTAGCTGAATAATTCTTATGCCTTCATCACAGCCTTTGAAGACGGCAACTCCTTATTGTTGTTGTGTCGGCGGCAGAGCGCGGCAGGGAGTAAGCCATGCTCACGCGGCCCGAATGACTATCTAATCACTGATTAGGCAGCCATGGCATACTGTGTATTGCCATTTAGTGTTTGAATCTTCAGATTAAAGTGCTAATGATACAACGCACTGCATGCTTACACCTACCGTAGCGTATGCTGTCAAAACCAATACAGCCCCGTAGTCCCAATGTAAGATTGGGACAGCAAATTTATATAATCTTGTGTCTGTTTTGCAGAAAAGAGATAAAAAGCTGCGCTAAAATTTATAGGTATGACAAAGGAAGAAACCACGGAAGCTTTTTACCGGAACAGAACCGGTGAGCTGAAAAAGTTATTACAGATTGTGCAGCAAAGGAGAAAACGCATTGCCTGGCTGCGCCTGTTTGTTGCCTTGCTTACTTTTCTGGTATTGTATAAAACATGGAATCTTGTTTCTATTGGAATTTTATTGTTTGAAGCCGTTGCTGGCTTAGCTGTTTTTTTATACATAGTTTCGAAAGATGCAAACAGCAAAGAAGAAGCAGAAAACCTACAATGGCTAATTCACATTAATGAAGAAGAAATCAAAATTGGGAAAGGCGACTACCGGCATCGTTATTCAGGTATGGAATATCTTCCTTCAGAACATACTTATGCTGCGGACTTAGACTTACTTGGTGATGCTTCCTTATATCAATACCTCAACCGCTGCACATCGCAACAGGGAAAAGGGTTGTTAGCCAATCGCCTTCTCCATCCTTCTTTAAAAGAAAAAGTTGAAGCTGAACAGGAAGCAGCCGGTGACTTAAAAACCAAGATAGAATTCATACAGCAGATGCAGGCTTTCGGTTTGGCAAACCCGGTAACAAACAGCACAGAAAAAAAGATAGGTACATGGCTGAAAATGCAAAGTGTGTTTAGCGCAAGAAAGTGGTATTGGCTTTCCATGGCTTTCCCTTTTCTTACGCTCGCTTTTATTGGTTTATACCTGTATAGTCTTATTCCATCATCATTGTTTTTAGGGCTGATGTTTCTTTGTTATCTCACCGCTTTCGGCATCAGCGCTAAAATCAGTCACACGTATGAAACACTATCCCAGCTTACGCCTGAAATAGAAACCTTACAAAAGCAACTAAACTTAATCGAAGAACAAAATTTCAACAGCAAAAAAAGCAAATTACTTCAACAGTATCTTATCAGCAGTAGTGGAAAGTCAACTTCTGCCGAACTGAAATATTTATACGGTATCCTTAATCGCTTCGACATCCGGTTAAACCATTTCGCTTTCTTTTTTCTTAACACACTTTTCTTATGGGATTTGCACCAGCTTCTCGCTCTGAACCGCTGGAAAGAAAGAAACCAGCCGAACATAACGAATTGGTTTGTTGTAATTGCTGAAATGGAATATTCAGACACGCTTGCTATCTTGTCTTTTAACCATCCGGATTGGTGTAAGCCAATCATTACAGATCGTTTTTTTCACTTTCAAGCTTCTGCCGTTGGTCATCCATTAATACAAAAAGAAGCCCGCGTTGATAACTCTTTCCACTTGGAAGGTAAAGGGAAAGTTGCCGTTATTACCGGTTCGAATATGGGTGGCAAAAGCACCTTTTTGAGAAGTCTGGGCATAAATGCGGTATTGGCATTGATGGGTGCGAATGCTTCTGCAGAAAGCCTTTCCCTATCGGTTATGAACCTCATGAGCAGCATGAGGGTATCGGATAATTTATCGGAAAGCGCCTCTACATTTTATGCGGAATTGAAAAAACTAAAAACCATAATTGAGGCCACCAATGCGCATCAGGAAGTATTTATTCTGTTGGATGAAATATTGCGCGGCACAAATTCTTTAGACAGGCACACCGGATCGGTGGCGCTGCTAAAGCAATTAATACAAAAAGAGGCGGTAGCTGTGATTGCTACGCACGACGTTGAATTGGCGAAGCTGAAAGAAACATATACTGAAGCGATTGAAAATTATCATTTTGATGTACAGGCAGAAGGCAACGAGCTGTATTTTGATTATAAGCTGAAAGAGGGGATTTGCCAAAGCCTCAATGCTTCTATTCTGATGAAAAACATCGGTATCGAAATGGAATAAAAACTATTGGTTTAGCAACATCTGCGCATTAAACAATGAGCTTCGTATATCTACTTTTGTACAAATCCCGTTAGAATAATAATAGACATTCGATCCTCCTTCCGGCAAATCGACTTCATAACTATGCGCCTCCAATACGATGAGAGGAAGTTGTTTCAGGTAGTAATTACTATATACTTGCTTAACGCCTGTCGGTTCTCTGAAATAGAGCTGAGAAAAATCGTAAACAATTTCTTTCTCGTTTAGCGTATCCGTTTTTTCGTCGTCTGAAACCAGATAAGAATCATTCATAGCCCGCGTTTGCCGGTAGGCTTTTGGCTTGTCGTTAATAATGCGACGAGATGAAGAAGCTACCAGTTTTTTGTCGTGATATTGGGCTTCTTCCTGAACATTTACTTTCACCGTCATCAGCAGTCTTGTAGTTACGCTTGAGACAACAGAATACTTGCTATCCCTGCCGGAAATTGTTTGATTGATCTGCATTTTTCCTACTGTATCGCCTTTGCTAATAATACTGAAATTCAGATTTTTCTGCTGCGCAAAAGTATTTTTACTCATAAAAAAAAACAGAAGAATAAAAAGAATTTGAATGCGGTTTATAAACAATTTCATGGTGCTGCCAATGATAAATGATGAGTATGTTTCTAACGCTTTGACAGCCCGGTTTGTTACAGTGGTAAGATAAAATGCTACATTGTTATTCATTTACATCCCGCAACAACTTTTGCAATTCTTTTTTGTACGCATTTATATACATAAGTTTTCTGATTCTGTGTCTTTTATAAATGTCTTGAACGTAATAATTTTGCAGGTTATCCACATTTTATAAAAAGCGATGTTTGAGGTCGCTTTGTTTTGCCCTATTTTTGCCCGACCTCCACATAAGAATGAAGCCGGTTTAATTCAAGTCCGGCAATTGTCCTGGTCATGCAAGTTCTCTTATCATTTTCGCAATCATATTTACAGTAGTTACGTTTCGTAAAACCATAGCATATGGCTAAATATATTTTTGTTACCGGCGGTGTAACGAGCAGTTTAGGAAAAGGAATTATTGCGGCTTCATTAGCTAAATTGCTGCAATCGCGTGGCTTCCGTGTTACCATACAGAAGTTCGATCCTTATATTAATATTGATCCGGGTACGCTGAATCCTTACGAGCACGGCGAATGTTATGTAACCGAAGACGGTGCTGAAACGGATCTCGATCTCGGACACTATGAACGCTTCCTGAACATTTTTACTTCACAGGCAAACAATGTAACCACAGGGCGCATCTACCAAACCGTTATTAACCGCGAACGCGAAGGTGCTTTTCTGGGTAAAACGGTTCAGGTAATTCCTCACATAACGGACGAAATCAAACGCCGCATGTTGCTGCTGGGCAATGATGGCAGGTTCGATATTATTATCACAGAAATCGGCGGAACGGTTGGCGATATTGAAAGTCTTCCTTTTATTGAAGCCGTGCGGCAAATACAGTGGGAACTGCCGGAAGATGATGTCGTTGTGATTCATCTTACACTCATACCTTACCTGAAAGCAGCCAAAGAATTAAAAACAAAACCCACGCAGCATAGTGTAAAAATGCTGAGTGAAACCGGTGTTCATCCCGACGTACTTGTGTGCCGCACCGAAGAGCATCTTGGCGCCGATATACGCCGGAAGATCGCTTTGTTTTGCAATGTAAAACCCGATGCTGTAATTGAAGCGATGGATGCTTCTACCATTTACGAAGTACCTATGCTGATGCTTCGCGAAAAGCTGGATGTTTATTGTTTAAAGAAGCTTGGTATCTCCGTTTTCCCGGAACCGCAGTTAGACAAGTGGAAGCATTTCTTAGATCGTCTCAATCATCCAAAGAATAAAATTACCATTGGTTTGATCGGGAAATACATTGAGTTGCAGGATGCTTATAAATCCATTCTCGAAAGCTTTATTCACGCAGGCGCCATGAATGAAGTGAAAGTACAGGTAGTGGATGTTCACAGTGAGTATATCAGCAAAGACAATGTAGCCGAAAAACTGGAGGGGTTAGACGGCTTGCTGGTAGCACCCGGCTTTGGCAACCGTGGCATTGATGGAAAGATTGCATCGGTTCAATATGCGCGCGAACAGGGATTGCCATTCTTTGGTATTTGCCTTGGAATGCAAATGGCTGTAATTGAATTTGCAAGGAATGTGCTGGGGTTGAAGAAGGCACACTCTACCGAGATGGACGTGGCTACCGCCGACCCTGTTATCAATATGATGGAAATGCAGAAGAAGATTAAGATGATGGGTGGAACCATGCGACTGGGCGCTTATCCCTGCGTAATTAAGCCTGGTACGTTAGCCGAAAAAATTTACAACGAAAACCGCATTACGGAAAGACACCGCCATCGTTATGAATTTAACAATGATTACCTGGAAAGGTTTGAAGAAAAAGGTATGATTGCCAGTGGCATCAACCCGGATACTAACCTTGTTGAAATTATGGAAATCCCGGATCATCCGTTTTTCATCGGTGTGCAATATCACCCCGAATTAAAAAGCACTGTAGAGCGCCCCGCGCCCTTGTTTGTTGACTTTGTGGCCGCAGCAAAAAAACACAATGAAGACCGCGCAAAAGTTCAGATTCCGTTGCTGGAAGGAGAACCGGTTAATTAACCGAAAAGACAGCATTCATGCTTAATGATATGAGCCAATGAAAATTTTCGTTGGCTTCTTTTTTGTCCGTTACCTTTTCATTATTCATCATTAAAAACAATCTTATGAAAGGCAACAACAGCGTAAAACAAACGGCTCCTAAAGCCACTACGCATCAAAAAAGAGCAGAGAATAAAGACAACCTCGACAGCCGCAAAAATGAAGAATTTGATACAAAAGGTGACGATGTTACACACAACACCAAAGAATACAAAAGCCTGAAGAAAAAGAGTGAGGATTAATTGTGCATAATTTTGCCTGCAATGGCAAATGTTTTGAATGAAAAAAGTAAATATTTACTAATCATTTAAAACAAACAGTATGGCTAAGTATTCTAAAAAAGCCGGCGAAAAGGTTCACGAGGAAATGAAAGAAATGAAAGCCGGCACGCTCAAAAGCGGTCGTAGCGGCAAGAAAGTGACAAACCCGAAACAGGCAATCGCTATCGGTTTGTCTGAAGCCAGAAAAGATGGCGACAAAGTGCCAAAAAAAGCTACGGCTAAAAAGGCAGCCCCAAAAAAAGCAGCAAAGAAAACTGCTAAGAAAGCGGCGGCTAAAAATTAGGAAAAAACAAAGCTTGTTTAAATAAAAAGAGTAGCTTGTTTTACAAAACAAGCTACTCTTTTTATTTAATTAATTTGAAAATAATTATCTTATTTATCCTTCCGTTTTCGGCATTGTTCCTCTGAAAGCGTCTATTTTATCAATCTTATCCAGGTCAATTCTTTTTCCTTCGCGTGCACTTTGATAAATAGCTTCCATGATCTTCATATCCTGCAAGCCTTCTTCACCGGGTGTATAAGGCGTTTGATTACTCTTGATGCATTCTGCAAAATGGTCCATCTGCGGCGCAAACTGATCTTTATCGGGAATAGAAGGATGATGTTTGAACACATTTTTGCCTTCTGTATATTCGCCTTCTACCATCAGGCCTCTGTAAGGAAAAGCCGGGTCTAATCCCATCCAAGCTCCTTTATCGGTGACACAGCGGTAGCGCCTTGTTTCATGCACACCATAGGATGTGCTGCAATTGGCAAGCGCACCACTTGGGAAACCCATTTGCCACAACACTGCTTCTTCCACTTCTTTAAATCTTAGATCGCCCGGCGTGCTGTAAACAGTGGCTTTCACCCAAACCGGTTCTTCTCCCAAGAGGTAGCGACAAGTATTTAAACAATACAAACCAATATCAGGCAGCGAACCGCCTCCTGCCAATTTTTTATTCAACCGCCATTGCGTTGGATCACCTATATTTTGAGTATTCACTGCTTCGATTAACTTTGTATTGCCCTTCTCTTTGTTGCGTACCCAGTCTTTTACAAACCGGTTCTTGGGCTCGTATTGAATGCGGTAAGCGATCATCAGTTTCACGTTTGCCTTTTTGCACGCATCTACCATATTCTGCGCCTCTTTCGATGTGTTCGACATAGGCTTTTCACACAGCACATGCTTGCTGGCTTTGGCAGAACGAACCACAAACTCCTCGTGCATTCCATTTGGCAACACAATGTAAACAGCTTGTACTTCTTTATTGTCTTTTATTGTGTCGTAGTTCTGGTAGTTGTAAATATTTTTCGGATTCAGACCATATTGCGCAGCTACATTGCGTGCTTTGTTTTCATCACCGCTCACCAGTGCCACCAGTTTCGCCTTTTTGCATTGTATAATGGCTGGCAGAATTTGATTTAATGTCAGATGTCCTAACCCTACAACCGCATATCCAATCCTTTCATCGGGTTTCGAAAATGTAGGTACAGGCGGTTTTTCTTGTTCGCTGGGGTCATCAAGCGAGGAAAGCTTAATGGGACTTGGGTCGGGCAACAGTGCCCCGCTTCCCGTTTGCGCAGTTGCATCGCCCGCAGATACCATTCCGCTCATCAGCCCTGTGGCAAGTATCCCTTTACCTGCATTGGTTAAGAAAGATCTTCTGTCCCATCCCTTCAGCACTGCAGCCTGGCTGGCATCATAATCCACATTTGTTTGTTCCATAGGTTATTTCTTTTTCTAATCTTCTTTAAAAACTATACCACTGTTGTTTTATGTACAATGTATGGTGCCGTCATTGCGAGGAACAAAGCAGTCTATGGACTGCAATACTTTCTTTTATGAGTAGTGAATAATGATTGATAAATAAAAAAGGTCAACAGGTTTATTACTCCAAATAGGCATTGCTGTGATTGTTTAATGCCTTTGCAATTAAAATAATAGTTTCAGAAAGAAACTAAATCATCATTCCAACATCTCACATACGCTCACATCATACAAGGCAGCATTGTACATTTGCTGCGATGGGCTACCTGAGTGCTTTTCAAAATGTATGGAAAGAAATCAAACACCAAAAGCGGTTCAATAAAACGTTTTTATTACCCTATTTAAATGAGCTGGAAGAAAAGTACAGCGGCGTTTTTGGGGCAGAGCAAAAAAAGAAGATTATCGATTATTATGGAATGTTCATTACTTCTTTTTTGTGCAGCAGCTACAAGCGTTTGTATGGCAAAACGTTAAGCGATGAAGAACGCAAACGCGCTACTTTATTTGGCATCCTCACACCTGTAGGCGACGATTTGTTTGATGTTGATAAAATAGACATTCAGAAAATAAGAGTACTTACTTTCGAACCGGAAACCTTTGCAGCCACTACGTTTGCAGGCAATGTGGCAAAAGAAATTCAAACCTACATGTTAAACGGGGTTCCACATTTAGATGAATACCTGCAGGCTTCTGCCGATGTGCTGAATATACAGGCTGAAACAATCAGGCAGACTGATTCAAATATTGACATAGCCGAACTGCGACGAATTACTTATACAAAAGGCGCCGTTTCGGTTGTTATCTATCACCAATGTCTTGATGAAGTAGCTTCCGACCAAATGCTGGATGCTTTATTTTATGTCGGTAGCCTTTATCAGTTGGGTAACGATTTATTTGATTTGTACAAAGATGTGCGCGACAATATTTATACACTGGTGAATACGTGTACCAATTTTACGCTTTTTAAACAACAGTTTCTTGATCGGGTGCGCATACAAAATGAAAAAATTATGTCCTTGCCTTATGATGCAAAAAGGAAACAGGAGTTCTGCATCATTATGAATACCATCAACGCCCGAAGCATGGTTGCCATCAACCAGTTTATCAGAACACAAAAGAAAACGGTGCAGCCGGTAAACTGGTGGAAACTAAAGCGAAAGAGCATGATTGTAGATATGGAGCAGCCGCTTAATTTTATAGAATGGTTGTATTACATTTATAAATTGCCACGCATATTGCAACCACCCCGGCCTAGACGAAAAAAATAATGCCTCATTTATTCATGCGCAAATGCACCCTGCTATATTATTTTCTTTTGTTATTGTCTTCATCTGTTTGCGCACAAAACAGCGATTCGGCGCTTATTGCAAGCCTGATCCGTGCTATTGCGGGCGAACAAGTAAAGGGGAATAACAAAGACTTTTATGCTGGTATGTTTCCTTCCTATCGTGAATGTGGCGGGAGTCCGCACAATTACCAGCCGGACAATAATATTTTTTACACAGCTGTGTCTGTATTTGCCCTGAAAAATATGTTGCCTTACCTGGCAGAATACAACCGCAAAAGCATAGATAGCATTATTCAGAAAGCGGTTCAATGCTATCCTTTGTACCGCAATAAAAACGGGCTTCCTTTTTATGGGTTTTGGGCGAACCGGGATGTGATCATGCCGCATACGTTCATATTTCAATATCTCAAAACGGTGTTTGGGCAAAGCGAGGACGCAGATGATAGCGTAATGGCTTTATTGGGATTGAATAACAATGACAGTGACAATACCGAACTAAAAAAGCGGATGATTGAAACAGGTAATTTATCCTCTAAGAAAGTTATTTCTACGTATAAAAAATACAGGCAAATACCGGCCTATTCTACTTGGCTGGGACAGCGGATGCCGGTTGATTTTGATTTTGGTGTGCATTGCAATATCCTGTACTTTATGCTCAAGAAAAAAATACCGTTGGTAAAACAGGATAGCGCCACCATCGCGCTTCTGCAGCATATGATCCGGAACAAAGATTATATCAAATCACCCGTTTATATTTCTCCTTACTATGTTCGCACGCCAGTTTTGCTGTACCATATCGCAAGGCTGATGGGAGAGTTTCAGATAGCTGATTTAGAACCTTATAAGTCGCAACTTGTGCAGGATATTTATCAACAGCTTCAGAAGAGTTCTAATATCATGGACCAAATTATTCTACGCACTTCGTTGTTGCGATTAGAAGCTGACGCACCGGCGTTGCCATCTTTTTCTTTAGAGGAATTTGAAAAGAGCAACCAAAAAGACTTTGTGTTCTTCCAGGCCAGAGCCGCCTTCTCCTATCCTACCCCGTTCAAGCAAGTCTTCCTTCATTGGAGCTATATTTACTATTATTTTTATTCTCCTGCCTACTACAAAATATTATGGCTGGAATATTTGGTAGAAAAAGAAAAACAAAGTGAAAAAAAATGAATGATCATGTCTGAAGACCTAAACATTATTACCGGAACAAAAGAAGAACAATACACCGCTTTATTACCACAAATAAGTGCGTTGGTAGAAGGTGAGCCTGACCTGATTGCCAATCTGGCAAACATCTGCGGAGCTTTGCAACAACAGTTCCATTGGTGGTGGGTGGGATTTTATCTGGTAAAAGGGGATGAACTGGTGCTGGGTCCGTTTCAAGGGCCGGTGGCCTGCACCCGCATTAAAAAAGGACGCGGTGTTTGCGGCAATAGCTGGCAGCAACAGCAAACGTTGGTGGTTCCGGATGTAGAACAGTTTCCCGGTCACATTGCCTGCAGCAGCGCATCGCGCTCTGAAATTGTGGTGCCGGTAATTCGAGACGGTGAAGTAAAAGCGGTGTTGGATGTGGATAGCGAATACCTGGATTATTTTGACGAAACCGATAAAAAATATCTGGAAGAAGTAGTGAACCTGATTGTATTTGATAGTTCCTTTTAATGAGGTGAGGCAGTTACTCCACTTCTGTTATCCCGCCTGAAATTATAAACTTCATGGCTTCGGCGGCATTAATGTTATTCAATAGCCGGATTCTTTCTTTTGGTACAATATAAGTTATTCCTGAAACGGCATAAGAATGCGGAACATAAACAACAGCATGTTCCGGCAAGCCGAAATGTAAAGCCGTCTCTTCGGTGATGAAACCTACACGCCACACTTCTATAGCATCCACATTTACCAAAACAGGTTTATTGAACTTTCTTTTGTTGCCCGAAAAGGCTTCGAAAAAATCTTTTATAGGTGTGTAAATAAATTTGATGACAGGCGTATGTTCCAGCAGGTATTCAAAGAGTGTGACTATCCTTCCCACAAAAAACAAAGAGGATAACCAGCCGATGAAAATGAAAAGCAGCAGGATCAGCAGTAAATTGAAGCCTGGAATAGTGATGATCCGCTTTTCAATTTCGGGGTTGTTAGGAAAGATGTTATGAATAATATTAGGCAGGATATTATCAACAAAAGAAAACAACCACACCAACACATATATCGTGATGACAATGGGCGCTATTACAACAAGACCCTGCAAAAAATACTGCAGGGTCTTGTTGGCAATAGTACTTAAAGTTATCTTTCGCTTTAGTTGCATCTTTCGTATGTAATATGTAAGATTGAATATTTAATATTAATTCTGTTGTAGCAGGAATATTAAATATTACCTATTCAACTAACAATCCTCATTAGTCTCCCCAAATGTCTTCCTTGCCTTCCAGCCATAGCTTCACAACTTCGGTAGTAACTGACTTTGGACGCTCCAGCGGAAAGCCCAAAGCCCTGTCCCAACAGAGGCTTGCCAGTACGCCCAGCGCACGGCTTACACCAAAAAGCACGGTATAAAATTCATATTCTACTAAGCCATAGTGCACCAGCAATGCACCGCTGTGCGCATCTACATTCGGCCACGGGTTTTTAATTTTTCCGAGCGATTGCAGGATGGGCGGAACGGCTTCGTAAATGTTCCAGACCGTTTGCACCAGTTCATCATCCGGCATGTGCTTTTTGCCAAACTCCATTTGCGCGGCAAAGCGCGGATCGGTTTTGCGAAGCACTGCATGTCCATAGCCTGGAACCACTTTGCCCGAAGTCAATGTCTTTTTCACGTATTCTTCTATCTGTTCTTTGCTAGGCAGTTTAGTATCCAGTTCCTCCTGCATTTCAAAAATCCATTTGATCACTTCCTGGTTAGCCAACCCGTGAAGCGGACCAGCCAAACCATTCATGCCGGCAGCAAAACTCAGGTAAGGATCACTCAAAGCCGAACCTACCAGGTGTGTAGTGTGTGCACTCACGTTGCCGCCTTCATGGTCCGCATGGATGGTCATGTACAAGCGCATCAGTTCCATAAAACTTGGCTGATCGTAACCCATCATGTGGGCAAGATTACCTGCCCAGTCCAGCTCCCCGTTCGGCTCAATGTGTTTGGCTTCTTTGTATTTACGGCGATAGATATAAGCTGCCAGCCGCGGCAGGCGGGCAATCAGGTTTAGCGTATCTTCAAAAACAGGATCCCAATAATCTTTCTTATTGATGCCTTGTGCGTAAGCTTTTGCAAACACGCTTTCGGTTTGCAGCGCCATCACGCCGGTTACAAACATGGTCATCGGGTGTGCACTAAGGGGCAGAGCATCAATTGCGGCAAACACATGCGTCGGCACATTGCTGCGCCGTTGCAGCACCGAAGTAATATGATGCACATCGTCTTCGGTTGGTAATTCGCCTACCAGCATCAGGTAAAACAAACCTTCCGGCAGTGGTTCATCTCCATCAAGAGCTTTGGGAAGTTGTTTTTGCAGTTCAGGAATGGTGTAGCCACGAAAACGGATGCCTTCCTGTGCATCCAGCAGGCTTGTTTCTGACACCAGTCCGGTAATTCCACGCATTCCTTGGTAGATCTGCGCCAGCGTTACCTCGCCAATTTTATCGGCGCCATGATCTTTTAAAAGTGTTTTTATTTCCCCGTTGGCAATGTCGGCTTTCGCTTTAAATCGGTCTTTAACTATGCCCATGACAAGTGTTTTGTTAGAGTGAAAAGAAGTTGCAACAGCTTCTTCAATAAAGGGCTAAAGGTAAAGAAGAAATGTGAAGTGAAAGAAACGATACGCGGTGAAAGAAACAGATTTGGTGTGAGGTATACCGGGTTAGCATTTTCTTTTTAACCCGGTATAATTATGAGAACAATGCCAATTATTAAGTATACTGGTTAAGGTAGTGAGGAGAGAAAGGTTAATAGCTACCAACAAACAGGGCTTGCTGCCGGAGCGGTATTTCCTGCACGTCAGCTTGGATAAAGATATGGTGTTTAATAGAATTACTGATGTTCAGCACATGTTGGTCAAGCCGCTATGGCAGCAAACTACCTGTTAGCGGCTGTAATATCTTCATTTTAAATCTAAATTGTCAACAGTCCAGGAACCACTTTGTTTTGTCAGCTTTGAGTTAGCACTAAAATTTCCTTTTGTCCCAACAATTGTAAATGAAAGGTCTGCAGTTCCACCCTGTCCACCTGTGGAAATGTTGCCACCGACCAAAACGCCATAATATTTTATTGTCCCTGTCTGCGAGAGAATTTCCTGATTGCTTTGGCAATATTGCTTTGTCGCTTCAAATGCGTCTGAACGCCTAAAGGTCAGAACCATTACGAGGACAAGCCCCATCCAAAACAAAATGCAAAAAGTCCAAAATTCTAAAATGTGTTTGAGCATGAAACTAAAATTCAGGTAAATTCTTCCGCCAGCATTAGAAGTGTTGTTCCAAACACTTCTGAATTTTGGATAGTGTCCTCTTGTCGCACGATAGTATTTGAACCAATAGAATACTCCAATAACTGTCAAGATGGGCGATAAAATAATTCCAACGGTTGAATATGGTTGTCGTTGTTGTGCTTCACCAAAAAATGATGCACACCACATAAAACAGCTTGTAGTTACCAAAGTTCTGTGAATTGTCGGGTTTGTCACTTTGTCGTTTCAGTTTGCACAGTCGTTAATTTATAGCCGCTAACTCAAAAATAGCCGACATTATTCGCATCACCAAACTAACGGATTTACACACAATCGCCTCACAATCAATGGCAATGAAAATGCGCCATTTCTCATTAATGTCGGCAATACACTTTGTCGCATCTGCATTTTTCTTTTTTTATCAATCTAAAAAGAAGTTAGCTCTTTTCATTTCCATTTTAGCTGTTTTCTCCTCCATGTTAGCTGTTTTCTCCTCCATGTTAGCTGTTTTCGTCTTCATTTTAGGTGTTTTCTCTTTCATGTTAGCTAAAATGAATTTGGAAACAGCTAAAACAAACTTCTGCATCGTTCTTTCTTGCTAAAAACTCTATGTTTAGGTTGATGGAAGGCTTAAACGCTGGAAGAAAAGAATGGTAATTTCATGGTCAGTCCTATTCATCCCTTATTGTACAACGTTTTTAGTAATTATAAAGAAACTAAAAACTTAGATATACATTTCCAGGTTTTGCACAGGCATAATTGCTATACATATATGCGATAATTGTAAACCGGCATTCATCTATTCATTACCAGCCGCTTTATCCTCTCGTCCACCGCTTCCTGCACCGAGATAGCACCCACACGCGGCAGTGCGTAGGTAAAATGAGGTGCAGCTTGCAGGCAACCGGCTATACCCCCCAACTTTTTGCAGACAATGCACCATTGCTGTTTCGCTAAGTGCCGGGCAAGATATTCCTGCTCGGTTTGCCCCGGCGTGGGGATGAGGATTGATTTTTTGCCCAGGGCAATCAGTTCCATTACCGTGGTGTATCCTGACCGGCTGATGATATATTCGCTTTGCGCAAAAGCGGTTTGCAAGTCCTTTGTAGAAAGATGATTGAATACGGTGCAGTTGACCGGCACAGGCAAAGCAGAAGTTGTGTTTGGCAAGCCGCGTATCAGCAATACATTGCCTTTTAAAGATGGAATTACTTTTAGCAATTCTTTTTCCAAAAGTGTCCGCTGTGGCTCCGGACCTGACATCATCATCAACCATTCATATTGTACAGTTTCTATTTCCGGTTGTTGAAAACGCGACAAGATGCCAACATACTTCACCGGTATGCGCGGCATTTTTTGTGGGTGAGATAGAGCGCCCGCTATATTAGGCGCCGTTTCAAAATCGGGCACCCAACATTCGCAATAGCGGTTGATGTAGCGATACGACAGCCGCTGCACAAAACGCGACAGCGGGCGAAAAGGCGTTTGAATGGAAAGCTGGTGGGTGATGAAAATACATGGAACTGTGGCGTGATAAAGCCCATAGCGGTTATCGGAAATAACAAGATTGATTTTATACTCAACCACTGCTTTCTTCAGCCAACCGTGCTCCCGCCGGATGGCGGTTATAATTTTAGGAATCTGTTGTAAAATTTTAAAGGCAAACCATCGTTTTGAAGAAGCATAGCGAATACCATATCCGGGCAAAAGAAGAAAACGGACGTCTGGAAATTCGGGTGATAACAGGCTTCGGGCCGTTTCATCGCAGGCAACATAAACAGTGCAGCCGGCGCTCTGCAAATCTTTTATAATGGGAATGCAGCGCGTGGCATGTCCCAGTCCCCAATCGAGCGGCGATACTAGTACGCGCAGTGAGTTTTCTGTTTCCAAATTTTAATTTTCGGTTTCGTCCTGTGCAATGATATTTACCACTACATTTATCTTTTATGAAAAAAATCTTCCTGCAAAGTGCAGCCTTGCTTTTAACGGTTAGTTTGCTTGCAAGTGCATGTAGCCCGAACACGTATAGCTTTAACGGAAAAAAAACAAAGCATTGCGGTTGCGCTTCGCACAAAGGAATGATTGGTTAGCCATTGTCTCTTATATTTGTAAGAGTAAATACATCATAAGTTATGAGGACACCTTATCACGACTTATTGGTACTTACAGGGGATAAAACGATGAACCGGGATGAATTGGAAAGTCAGGTTCGGTTTCTTAACAATTTGCTTTTCACGGTAGAACAACTGAATGTTTTTTGCGCCGCCAATGAAATCTTAGATGTAAACCGCTGTAAGATTATCCGCAAGCAACATCTGATACAGCAAGTTATCAGTAACAGAACGTTACCTCCTTTTGTATTTATCAGTAACAAAAATTAAGCTGGCGCTCTGCCACATTTCCTTGCCGTCAAACAAAATGTTGAACTCCCTCTGCTGCAGAAGGGAGTTTTTTTATTGACTAAGGCAACTCCCCTTCCACATCAACTTAACTTAGCCATTGCTGCTTCCAGCTTTTGAAACACTTCATCCAGTTCGTCATAGCGACAAGTGCCCACGCTCAACCTATACCAGGGCGAACTGCGTTCTGCACCAAAAGCATAGAAGGGAACGATAGCTAGCTTGGCTTCACTCAACAGATAGTCCGTAACTTCTTCCTGTGTTGTCAACACTTTTCCTTCCGCCGTATGCTTACCCGTAAGATTGATAAGAATGGTGAGATAAATAGCTGCCTGTGGTGCGATAGCATCTACCGGATACCCTTTTTCCTTTAGATCCATAAACCCGGCATACACCTTTTGCAGGCGCATTTCAATGGCTTCTTTAAATTGAACCAAGTACTCATCCACGGCTTCTTTATTTTGTAAATATTCAGCTGTGGCATGTTGCTCTGCCATGGGTGCCCAGCCACCAATATGGCTTAAGAAAGCTTTCATCTTTTGTATAATGTCTTTTGGACCTAACGCCCAGCCTACGCGCACGCCCGTCGCTGCAAAAGCTTTGGAAATCCCATCAATAAAAATGGTGTATTCCTTCATGCCGGGCTGCAACGAAACCGGATTGGAATGTTCTATCCCGCCATACGTGAGTGTCCAGTACATCTGGTCGAACATCAGGTAAAGCTTCTTTTCGTTTTCTCCGCGCCGTTTGTTTTCTTCAAGAATGAGAAGACAAATTTTGTTCAGCTCATCTTTATCCAGCGTGGTGCCGGTAGGATTCTGCGGTGTGCAAAGACAGAGCAATACAGCATCTTTAATATGCGGAGCAATGTCGTCGGCACAGGGCATAAAGTTGTTCTGCGGTGTTGTATTGATCAAAACATGTTCGCCCCGATTTAAGTTGGTGTAGTGATTATTATTCCAGGAAGGAACCGCATAAATTACTTTATCGCCCGCATCTACCAATGTTTGAAAAACCGTATAGATCAAAGGTCTTCCGCCACACGAAATTTGTATCTCATCTGTATTATAATGAATGCCTTCCCGTTCGCCAATAAACTGTGCTACTGACTGGCGTAAAGAAAGCAATCCTTCTGCCGGCGGATAACTTGTTTTGTGGTCTTTGTAAGCTTTTTCAATGAGTTCTTCCAGCTCCTTTGGAATGGGAAATAGAGTGGGATTAAAATCGCCAATGGTAAAATTATAAATGGTTTCGCCGTTGCGGATGCGTTCGCTGATCTGGTTGCCCAGCTTTACAATTTCAGAGCCGGTCATGCTATTGGCAAGTGCGCTAAATGTACTCATGTTGCGGCAAAAATAGAGGTTAAGTATGAACCGGGAGTGATGGAACGCAGATGACATGGACTGTGTGCATGGATAAGAAAGGATGATCTGAATAGAACTGAGATAAAAGTATGCCTAATAAAACAATTGCAACCTGTTACTGAAGAGCGAGAAACAGTTCATCATATACAGTAAAGGCTCTGTTGTGTATAGTGGTTAATATTAGTAAAAGAATGAAGCTAGCAAGCTTAAAGCCGAATGAATTATCTTGTGACTGAATTTATAAACCATAACAACCATTGCAACAATGAAAAAAATTCAATCATCTATCTTTCTTCTTGCCATTCTTTTATTCTCCTGTACCAAGCCACTAACCGAAACCCCTTCCCTTGCAGCGGATGAAAAATTGGTGAGCAACTTGTCGTCTCTCGATGCTGTCTCCGCTACACCTGCCACTTATTTTGATAGCTTGTTTACGCGTTATAAAGCCGGCGAATGGACAGGTGGCGATGTGGCTTATTCGCACCTTCTGCCCGACGGAAAAAGCCTCTGGCTCTGGGGCGATTCTTTTGTGGATACGGTATATGCCGACCGTCACCGACCTGTTGATGCTTTCATTCACAATACAATTGTGCTGACCAATCCGCAGGGTTTGTTTACCACTTTGTATAACGGAACAAAGAAAAATCCGAAGCCCTACTTTAAAGCAAATGACCCATATTTTTATTGGCCCAATTGCGCTTTTCTTACCGCAAACGGAAAGCAGATTTATGTGATGATGGTGCGCGTAAAAGCAACCGGAGATGGCGGTTTGTTTGGGTTTGAAACAGTAGGCAATGCGTTTGGAATAATAGATGCCGCTACCCTGAAACTGCAAAAGATAACGGTAATGCCGACTAACAATAAAGTAGATTGGTCATCTGCCACACTGGAAGAGGGTGATTATGTATACATCTACGGCGCAGAAAGCACCAGCGTATTTCCCAATACAAAATACATGCACCTGATGCGGACATCACGCAGCAAACCCTTTGCGAAAACCGAATTTTATACCGGCACCGGCTGGAGCAGTGATACAGCAAAAAGTATACGCATGCAGGATGGCGTTTCGGAATCGTATTCTGTATTTAATTACAACGGCAAATATTACCTCTTGTCACAGGAAGGCATATTGTTAAGCAATAAAATTTATTTGTGGGATGCCGCCAGCCCAACCGGTCCGTTTACGCGCAAGCGATTGGTTTATACAACGCCACAATCGGGTGGCAATATCATCACTTATAATGCCACAGCGCACACAGAATTTATGAATAACGGCAATCTGCTTGTAGGTTATTGCCTGAACAGTTTTAACGGCAAAGATTTATATACCAATGCCGATAACTATCGTCCCTATTTTGTTTATCTAAGCGGATGGCAATAAGCATAGCCGGCTTGACGGCGATCAACACAATAAATTTTAGAATAGAATGCGAAGTCAACCAGGCGGCACGCAGTTCAATATAAATATCGAAAACAAGAAAGCCCGCTCCATTGGCGGGCTTTCTTGTTTTCGTAAATATGATTTATTCTTTTACAAACTTCTTAATGGTTGTTGAAGTATTGCTGTTTCCGGCTTTGATGAAATAAGTACCCGGTGCTAAACCATTAATGTAGAATACAACTGTATTATCTCCGGCACTAAGTTGTTGCATTTTTTGGCTAACCACTTTACCACTCAGGTCAAGCACATTCAACTGAAGCTTTTCATTCGAAGGAGAAGAAATCACCAGCTTGATATAACTGGTGGCAGGACTCGGCCATATTTTTACGATTTGTAACGATTGTGCAACTGCAGCCTTCACATTTACAATAGCAGAATAGCTTTCATTCCCGCTGATGTCCGTTTGCTTTAACCGGTAATAGTTGTTAGCAGAGATGTCTTTCGAATCGTTGTAAGAATAGGTCAATGGTGTTGAACTATTCCCACCTTGCGCTTTGCTGTTAAGGCTTGCAATGTTGGTGAAACTAGCACCATCAGCAGAACGCTGTAAGGTAAAGCCGGCATTGCCTGATTCTGTGGCCGTTGTCCAGTTAACCACATTGGTATTGCCCTGCCGACTGGCATTGAAAGACAATAAATGTATAGGTAGTACAGCATCGGTGCAAACAAAGGGATGTATCACCAGAGAGAAATCTGCACCCCATCCATCATTAAAGGTTTCCCAGCTATTATCATATTTTTCCCAGCCAAAACCATCGCTATCTGGTGAAGGTGTGAAATCGCCATCACTTGAATAAATTGCCAAAGAATCTTTTCCTATAGTTGAAGAATTACTCCACGTTAAATTAAGCAAATCAACAGAAACAAAAAACTTCTTTGAAGCAGGTAAAGGCACTGCTGTCGGAAAATTGACTTCTGTATAATTTCCTGCATCAACGTCTGCTTTTAATTCTGATAATGTTTTATTTACAGTTGCCAGCAAAGCACCCGGTTCGCCTGTAGTACCATCATAGATATGAACAGGAACTATCTTAGTAAGATTAGTAGAACGATTGCTGTTTGCAACGGCAAAAGCAATCCAAACCTTCGTTATGAAATTGTCGGCTGATTGTGACGCATCATAAAAAGCTGCTTTTTCCTGATCACCATAAGCATTGGCACCCGTGATAAAGCCATTAATAGTGCCGTTGGATGCTTGAGAATAATACGCAGTTATATTCCATTCATCCGGTACCGGATAAGCAAGTGTATCACAACTGCCTTCCGCCAATGCCGAACTGCTTTGTTGCGGATGATTAAGCACTTGTGAAGATGAAGAACGGTTTGTAAGAAACTGACTGAGTTTAGGTCCAATTGATTTTTGTGCCCATAGACCCGTAGATAGACCAAGTAAAATAATAAAAGTGTAAACAGATTTCATAAGTAAAGTTTGCTTGCAAAATAGGACTATTTCGTTACAAGTGTAAGAAGTCAACAGACTAGATCAACCATACATTTGAAATATTCTTTGAAGTGGCAACCTGAACAGATACTTGCATTGGGTTATTGAAAATAGTTATTCAGAACTATATCACGCCACTGACAGCAGTTTCTGAAAGCAGGGCACACTGCTAAAAGGTCAGCTTCTATAAGCAAACCCTGCGAACATTAAAGGCGTTCCCACTCTGCCATTTTTTTAATCTCCTTTAGCCAGCTAACTTTAAATTTTGCCACACATACAAAAAACAGGAATGAGGATTCATAAGAAATGGGGGAAAATTATAATTTAGCAGTTGTATAATTAACCAAAATACAAACCTTTCATTTTGTTATGAAACAACACCTGCTCTTGTTATTGTCTTTATTGCTGGCAATAACCGTAACCGCGCAAACAAAAAAACAGGATGCCATCCTTAAAATAAATGGCGATGAAATCGTTGGTAAAGTCACAGAAATCGGCGACTCTGCCGTCAAATTTATTTATAGTGGTGAGACGCTGGTTTACACCATTAAAAAGGCTGATATTCAAAAAATAACATTTGCCAGCGGACGGGTAGAAACCTATAACAAACCACCCATGCCGGTTGAAATTAAGAAGGAAGAACCTACCCCAAAAAGAGACCCGGCCGAAGCGCATAATAAAGTTGCCATTTTGCCTTTTGGATATATTACCGATAATCAGGAAGCCGATGAGGCAATGAGTTATAAAGTGCAGACGGAATGTTACACCTTTCTCAACGGTCATTCGGGTCAGTATGCTATCCTCGACCCGCGAACCACCAATGCGTTGCTGATTAAAAACGGAGCTACGGCCGACAAGCTTAGGGCCTATACAATGGATGAATTGTGCGATCTGCTGGGCGTTGAGTATATCATCGAAGCTACCATTACGCAAAACAAAACCTCACAATCGTCTTACCAAAGCGATTCTTACAATGCCACCACCAAAGAAACCAATAGTAAAACCGGCAAGCAAAACACGAATATATCCGGCAGTTCCAGCGGCTCTGTAACACAAAACTATGAGACAAGTATTGCCCTGAATATTTACACCGATAAAAATTCAGCTATCTACAGCCAGAACCGCAAATCATTCTGGAGCAATGGTGATGCTTACAAGGCTTCTTTGCAGTATATTTTAAAACGCTCACCTTTTTACCAGAAATAGCAACAGGTTATTAAAATGAACCAGGTATTGGCATTATGTGCGTCCTTATTGCTTATAGAAGGAATAAATAAAGCCAATGCAAATTCTTTTTTGTTGAATGCTGAGAGCAGACATTTTTCCGGTTCATCAGATTGAAATCTGTGTTGTCTTTATTTCAACTGCAATCATCTGCATTTTTTCAATCTTACGCCACCAGGGAGAATCCTTTCCTCCAAACCGAGGCACTAATCCTAACAGAAAGAAAACTTTGTAACATAGCTTACGTATACGCGTTCTACTTTTTACATACACATGCAACAGCCAGTCGCCAAAACGAAAATTCACTACATAGATAATCTTCGCGTATTAATGACAGTGTTGGTGATATTGCACCATACACTCATCAGTTACGGCGCACCCGGCGGCTGGTATTTCAGAGATGTTACGGATGACAAACCAGCTCTGCTGATTATGACGATGCTGGTAGCTGCCAACCAATCTTTTTTTATGGGGTTTTTCTTTTTCCTGGCTGCCCTTTTCACTGAGCCGTCTTACCATAAAAAAGGAACTCTACATTTTAGTATTGACCGACTGAAAAGACTCGGCATCCCGCTCTTATTTTATTCCTTCGTTCTGGGGCCTTGCATGAATTTTCTTGTGTATCGGTATGGCTTACATAAAGAAGCTACTTTTCTTCAATATTTAGGTGGTTATGATGATTGGATAGATCCCGGTGTTCTTTGGTTTGTTGTCTCCCTGCTGCTTTTTACGTTTGTATATATATTGATAAAACAAACAAGTAAAAACGTTCCCGAAAAGCTTGTCGTCTTTCCTAGCGACAGAAAAATTCTTGGATTCGCTTTTTTGTTAGGTGTGATAACTTTTGGGGTACGAATCTTCTTTCCGATTGGTTGGATATTGCACCCGGTGGGTTTTCAATTGGCTCATTTTCCGCAATACATCTGCCTGTTCGTTTTGGGTATTGTTGCTTACCGCAACCAATGGATGAATGAAATTCCTTCCGGCATTGGAAAAAGATGGCTACGGATTGCTTTACTGTTGATACTGGTTGCATTTCCGGTTATGATTTTTTGTTTCAGCGGCCGGTTAGATAAAGTTGTAGGCAATGGTACGCCGCAATCTTTTATTGTTGCTGTTTGGGAACAGCTCACCGGCTTTTCTCTTATTGTGGCTTTGTCAGGCATTGCCAAATATCGCTGGAATATTACTACGCCTTTGTTGCGGGGCATGTCCCGAGCTGCTTTCGCTACGTATATTTTTCACCCGCTTATTGTGATTTGCTCTACGCTTCTATTATTGTCATGGCAGGTTGATCCTGCATTCAAACTACTCGTGGCAATACCGTGCAACGTTGTTTTTTCTTTTTGTTTGGGTTGGGTAATTACAAGGTTGCCTTTGGCAAGAAATATTGTTTAATCGTTTGGTATCGATAGGTAATGTCTTTGTTTATTTCTTTCTATAGTGTTTTACCCGGCAATTTGATATGTTGAGCAAGGATATGATATATCTCGCATGGAAAGGTGTATAAAATATCATCGGCGTGCAATGATAAACTTCGCGGAGTTGTGAATAAAGGAAGGATACCTCCTTATCCTTTATTTGAGCATAGCTTTACCGATGCCAAAGAAGTTGATTCTGATTGCGCTGACCTTTTTACTGATTAGCCTTTACCTTGTCATTGTTGCAGATCTGTATCTGCTTCCCTCTATTCAAAAGGATGATGTATTGACCAACCTTCAAACAATGGATAGTGCGGCACCAACCTCCGCCACGCGCAAGGTTCTTATCACTACACAATTGGGAGGAAGATTTGCCGTTGCTGCAGATACTTCAATTGTTTTCGGAAAGGCTGTGCCCATAACGGTTTATTACACGCCTATCCTTCACAAACCTACCAGCGTAGCCTTTGTGCAGGATGAAACCCTGCAACATATGGATACGTTGTATCTCAGCCAGTCTTATAGCATCTATTTCGGGCTTTTTATCCTTACCATTGTCCAGGTTATCTATTTGTTGCGATGGAGCAAGGGCAAAACCACGCGGGATGTGTTCTTGTATGGATTTATCCTGCTATTTGCCTTTCTTCTTTGCTTTCAGTATTTCAGATAGACAGTTAGTCATGGCGCTTTGTTTTTCTAAAAAAACCACAAAATGGTCTTAGTTCGATAAGGCAATGATGCTGTAAAAGAGAGGAGCCGATAACTATTTATGCCGGTTATTATCTTCAATTTCTGTTAGTAGCACAGCGTTTGTACTACAGAGCCTGAAACAGGTGAAAACGATAATATGAAAGTAGAACTGTATTTTTTAAATGATTTTAATTGCGCTTACAACAGTAGCCTGCCGATCTGTTCCTATGAATCAGATAGAGAAATCGGAACCTGTAAAATATCGGTTCAGGATAATAAATACTTTGGAGATTTACAATTTACCAATGTAAACGACATACACGAAGACTACTACTTGTGGTGCAAATGGCATATTGCAGAAAACGAACTGGTAACGGTTGATCAACTATACCTGACGAAAGAACCAATGGATTCGAATTTTTCTGTTCAGCTTAAAGATGCCGCATTGCATGTAGACAGTGATTAGTTTCACCCTTTACTTTTTACCAAGTATCCAAAATTAATTCTATATTTCTTTAGATTCTGCCTGTAACCAAACCGATAATCATTTTTCAGTAACAGATGGCGCTTCGTCCTATTCATCACAGATAGTTAGTTAAATAGTGGAAGACTGATTAATCATAACTACAAGTGCTTTGACGGATCCTATTGAAAGCAGCTGCGATCAAAACAAATGTGCTTTCAGCAAAACACCAACTACAGCGGCGATAAGTATCACATAGGGCTCTTTCATACTTTTTATATTTAGTAAAACAAAGATGGTTGACAAGGCTATAATCGCTGTGGTAAGGTCTTTTATGGTTCTTACAGCTATCACAATTACTGAACCTGCCAAAGCACCTATCACAGCAGCCGTAATGCCATCCACAAAAGCTTTGATACTGGGATGTTTTCCATACTTATGAAAATAAGGTGCAGGCAACACCGTAAACAGGAAGCAGGGAAAGAAAGTAGCCAACGCTGCTACGGCAGCACCGGCAAATCCAGCAACGAGATAGCCGATAAATCCAACAGTTATCACAACGGGACCTGGCGTAATCATAGCCACAGCTACGGCATCAATAAATTGGTCTTCATTCAGCCAGTGATATTGTGTTACCACGCCGCCGTGAAGAAATGGAACGATTGCCAAGCCACTGCCAAATACAAACGCACCTGCCTTGGTAAAAAACCAGGCTATGTTCTCCAGTGTGTTCCATTCGTATTGCGTGAAGCTGGTGCCGAAGAGCAGGATTGCCTGAATAGCAGATTGTTTTTTTGTTGTTCGCGGTGGCTGTTTAATGAACATGTATAGCAAGCCGGCAGCAATAAACAACAGGATTTGTTCTTGTTCTGTTACGATGGTAACAATGGCAGCGACAATAAAAAACAACCACAGCAGCCATTTCTCTGTCACCGCTTTCAGCGTGAATTTGCTGATTGATTTCTCGGCCAGTTTATAACTGCTTAAGGAGATGATGCCAACCACTGCAGCGCCAACACCGTAAAAAATTGCCTGCATCCAAGACAGCCCGCCAAACATTTGATAAGCAGCACCAAGGGCAACCACCATTATAAAAGATGGTAGCACAAAAGCAAATCCGCACAGCGTTGCCCCCAAGATGCGATAATGCACATAGCCTAAGTAAATGCCCAATTGTGCGGCTAATGGACCCGGAGCAAGTTGCGCCAGCGCAAGACCATCTTTGTATTCCTCATCGCTTATCCAGCCGCGTTGCTCTACCAAATCGCGGTGCATGTAGCCTACCAGCGCCACCGGTCCACCAAAACCGGAATAACCCAGTTTAAGAAAGTAAAGTACCAGTTGTTTTAGCGTATAATTAGGTGCTGTGTTCATGTCGACTATTTAAAAAGCAACACCAAACTGGAAAGCGAGTGTAATTGTTGCAGGCTGATCATTTCCAAAACGGGCAGGAACAGGTACGGCGATGTAAAAACTGCTGCCTTTGTTTCGTTTTACAATCTTGTTGATAACGGGCGTAAAACCATATCTGCCGGATGTTTCGAAGGCAGCGCGGGTGGCGAGCGTAAATCCATTGCCCAGTGCAAACAAAGCGCCGGGATGAAACAGAAAGTTGCTCATCCGGCTGGTGCCGTCGCCTGCTCTTATAAATGGCACAAACTCCATTGAGAAACCAATTTTTGAATTTTTCCAAAGATTAATGCCGGTTACCAGACCACCAACATATACATGGTCAAAATTGTAAACAGGCTTATTCCCGCTGAATGTTACAATAGGATGAATGGTGCCTGCATAAGCTGTTATTTTTGGGTAGGTGGCTAGTGTAGATTGCGCTTTTATTGTGTTGATTGTACTTGCACAACAAAGAAGCAGTAAAACCCATATTCTACTACTAAATAAGCGCGAAGAAAAATTACATCTCATCATTTTTGAATCCTTTTTACGATTCAAAAGTTCATCTCTTTGGTAAATCGAAATAGAACAGGATTAACCTTTTGGATTCTCTTTACTTTTTGCCCATTCTTTTTTATAAAGAGATGGACTCTTGCCAGTATGTTGTTTGAAGATGCGTGTGAAATGGCTTTGATCGGAAAAGCCGGTGAGGTAGGCGATTTGTGTGAGTGAGTATTTATTTTGATGAATCAGTTCAACCGCTTTTTCGATGCGCAGCTTGCGGGTATATTCACCAAAAGAAAGATTATTGAAGTGCTTTGAAAACTCTCTTGATAAATAAGAAGGATTGATTTCAAGACTCTTTGAAATTTCAGTCAGGGTAAGGTTGGTATCTATCTGGTCTTGTATAATCTGCTTCAGCTCATTAACCCAGGCAGGTGTTTTCTTTCGCGAGGATTGCTCTTTTATAAACTTATTGTATAAGTCAACAAATACACCGTCAACAGGGTTTTGCGTGTGCTTTTCTTTTTGTAAATATTTCGCCCAGCTATACAACGCATCGTACAACTTCATTCCCTGCGCCAGCCATTCATAATCGTCTTTTATATTGTAGGCAAAGCCAGCCGAGATAGCCCACAAGCCCGATGCCTGAGCTGCAATATCATGCCTGTCTGTATCAGCGCCGCGCACAATCAAAGACATTGTGAACAGAGCAGGATCATTAAGCTTGTATTTTTCGAGTATGTAATCAAACGTGCACCTGTCTTCGCGGTGCGAAAATTCAACGCCTGGCACATCAAACGGGATGGCACCCCTTTTTTCCGCTTCGACGATCACGGTATCGGCCGACACATAGATAAACTCAGCTTCTGCATCCACAAAATTTTTAATTACCCATGGGCAGGCAATGCGATCAATTTTTGGATGTTCCCTGGTTATCCATTTCATGGTGGTTAATTGTCGTTTCTGTTAAGGTCAGATTGCACTGTGCGTAGGTTGCATCCTTCACCTATTCCTGATTTTATTAGGATGAATTATACCGCTTTTAAATACCGAATCTTTTATTCTACATACTGTGAACTTTTATAATTATACAACTTGGCAGAACAGAACAACTGATAAAAAAGAGCGAAGATAGAATGCCTTACAAACAAGCATAGTAGCTCTAATGCGGATTGTATTATTTCTACCAATGGGTCAAGTGAAGAATGTAAGCTGCGCGCAGTACAGGATAACAGGATAAGTTATGACAGGCATAGAGTATAAGCCCTTAGCATTGTACCGTAACTTTTAAAAAGGTAGCTGAAATAGAAGTTGTATGGTCCGATCCGCTTTTGTTCTGGGCATTGAACAATGCTTCCAGTTCGGTTTGCAATGCATCTGCCTTTCCACTTTTCTCTGCGGCTTCAAAAGCATTCATGGTTGGTCCGTAGTAATTTCTGAAACGGCTTAATAATTCTGAGGGAGGAAAACCGGCACTAAATGCGAAAGTTTCTTTTGTAAAAGATATATTCTCTTTCGGAATACCGGCACTCTCAAACCGTTTCACAACTTCCTGTTCTATGCCCCATAACATCGGGCTAAGGAAACCTTCCGGTGGCGGCAGTGTGTAAGCCGAACTGATTTTTAATACTTGTGCAACTATAGTTGGGTCGCCGGGTATCCAGTTGCCCATTACAATTCGACCGCCTTTGCGCGTAACGCGTACCATTTCCTTGGCTACTTCTAAGGGTTTCGGCGCAAACATAGCTCCGAAGATGCTTACGGTCAGATCGAAATTTTCATCTTCCAGTTTATGTAAATCAGTAGCATCACCTTCCTGGAATGTGATGTTGGAAAGTCCTTCTTCTTTTGCCCGTTTGTTTCCGGCTTCCACCAGGTTGCTGGCAATGTCGACACCCAAAACCGTAGCGCCCAGTTTTGCTTCCGGTATTGCCGTTGTGCCATCGCCACAACCGAGGTCAAGAACTTTCATTTCGGGCGTAATGCCTAATGTTGCAACGAAGGCTTCGCCGCTTTTGCGCATGATTTCGGCAATGCGTGTAAAATCGCCTTTTTCCCATAATGCTTTGTTCGGATTCATAGTATTTGTGTTTTAATTAAAAATGGGAACCTGTTTTTATGACAACACAAAAGTACAGATCCGAAAAAACGTGGTTGTTGCTATATTGTCCAACTATTTTGCTGAGAGGTTCAGACGGTATGCATTTGCTTCGCTGCCATTGGAGACAGACCAAACCGTTCTTTGAAGCAACGACTGAAATGCGACAGGTTTTCGAAGCCTGTTTCAAATGCAGCTTCGCTTACTGTTTTATTCCGGTGGCTTAACAGCAAGTGTGCTTGTCCCAATCTTTTTTCCAGCAACCATTTGCCCGGTGTTGTACCAAATTGCTTTTGGAAATCGCGTTTAAAAGCTGATAAACTCCGGTTGCTGAGTGTGGCGTATTGTTGCAGTTTCAGGTTGAAGCAATAGTTGTCGTTCATCACTCTTTCGAGCGAAACGGACTGTGGTTCGTTCAAGAGAGAACAGAAATAAGAAAGCGCCTCTACATTGTCGCGGTTGTCGGCAATGTTTAAAATGAGTTCCCTGAATTTCAGCTCCAGCAATGATTTATCCGGTGTTGTTGTGCCCGCGAAATAAGCATACATGGAGACAAAAAAAGATCGCAATGTTTCTGTTGCTTCCAGCCGGATGACAGGCGCATATTTTTCGCCCGTTTTGGAAATGGGGACTGATCTTGTTTTTAATGTTTCGCAGATAAACTCATCGGGAATAAAGAATAGCACGAGGCAAAAGCCGATATCGAAAAACTGCTCGAGAATACACGCTCCCTTCCTTACTAACACACAACTGCCTTCGCTTATTTCGTAAGAACCATGTGCGGTATGCCATACTTTTTTCCCTTCCAATACATAAAAAATATAGTTCTCGCCAGACCACAGGTCAGAGAATTTGTTTTTCATCAAGCGGGCTTCGGGCGGGCAGTTAAAGATGGTAATGAGTGATTCGCCACACGAGAACTGCCGGCAATATTGCGGATAACTTAATACCCTTTCCTGGAAGTTGACCATAACTGTTTATGAATACAGTAAAAGTAGTAATTGCCTCAAACAAAAAACAGGAATTTTGGTGGTAGTGACGTTTGCCAGGTGTTCAAGGTAAGGAACGTATGCAGCCGGGCGGTTTGCAACCCTATGTGTGCGGAGCTTTGTAAGATGATTACTTTTTAACAGTTTACTCTTTTCTTAATAAGATACCTGGGTACAGTCTCAGATTGAAATCTCTCATTCTGTACTAAGCTATTCAATGTACGATGCCGGATAGACAGTTAAATGAGTGGAGGATGACGATAGATGAGGCGTTTTTGATGATGGATAAGATGTTTTTGGTAATGGATGAAGAAAAAATGGTAATGGATGAGTTCCAGATGGTAATGGATGAAGCCTGGATGATGATGGATGAGTTCCGGATGATGTTAGATGAATTCCGGATGGTGATGGATGAGCTCTGGATGGTGATGGATGAGCTCTGGATGGTGATGGATGGAACTTCTGCTGAAGCGAAACACCCTTTACGGAATGACGATGTGACCTTTTCAAAATGAGACACCGCCGAAATCTATATTTCTATTTGAAAAAAATAAAAGCTGGACCTGGCATAGAAGCTTCCTTTTGCTTCTACAAGAATGGTTCTATGCTCATGTTTTATGTTTTAAGCCGGCTTTATATCTCTTCGCTGCCAGCGCAAACGCTGCAATAACAAGCCCGCGTGAATACAGTGGAGCTGTTGCTGTCATTCAAGCTTCATCAACAAACGCATTTAGAAGTTGCCAAATTTGAAATGAATATGACCACAACAATTCACACTTTCATTAAACTATCGAAACGCTTTGCAGACTTTTTTGCCGAGCCGTGACAAGTGTTGTTTACACATGCTTAGACAAGAAAAAAACTGCGCGCAGATGCAAATCTACGCGCAGCAGGTAATGAAGCTACCTTGGATTTTTAGAGCATTCTTTTTAAGAATGAGCTTAGGTTGCTCCTATATTATTAGTCTTAGTTTACCATGATTTTGCCGCGATAGAGTGTTTCCTTCTGGCTGTCTATATTCAAAAGGTAAATACCGGTCTGCGTTGGCTTCATTACTTTATAAGTAGTGGTCTCGCCGGTCAGAACTATTTTTTGTGAAGCTATTTTTTTGCCATCCATACTAAACAGATTAATGGAACCATTGGCAGGAATTGCACCCGAAGTCTGGATATAAATAATGCCTCCCTGAATATAGGTTTGTACTGTAAAGCCCTGACCCGAGATATTTACCTGGATGGTGCGGTAGTAACTCTTTTGCCCGTTGTTATCGGTTTGAGATATGCGGTAATAGTTAACAGGATAAGGTTGCACATCTGTATAGGTGTAACGACCTTCTGATCTGGTACCTGCCTGCGGACCATTTACCGTAGTAAGCGTTGTAAATGCGCTGTTGTTACTGCTCTTTTCTATGGTAAAAAAGCGATTGCTGATTTCATTGTTTGTGCCCCATTCCAGCAATACACTTTTTTGTACCGGTGTTCCGCGGAAGTAAAGCCAGCTAAGCGGAAGGATATTGCAACTGCCTGAAGGTATAGTATCAGCAATGGCTGCCGAACTCAAAGCACCAGTTGTTGTGAGTGCCCTGCCATTGATTATTGCGCCTGTTTTTAAGCCGATGGCTCCGTTGTTGCCAATGATAGTACCTGCTATATGTGAGTAGTTATTGATGCTTACTGCGCCTTCTACTTTCCAGAAAATATTAGCCGCTTTGGCTCCGTTCAGCAATACAACCGTTGCATACGTGCTTGTTGAAAAAGCACCGTTTATCTTAATAACAAATACAGCATTGCTGTCGCTTTGTGCATCAAAAAAAACTGTGTCGGTAAGCACAGTAGCTGCGTTCAGAAAATAGGTATGCGGTGTAAGCGTCAGATTGTTTCCAAACTGTGCCGGGTACAACAACTGGATATCAAAAGGCATTGTGTTAATATAATTGTAGGCAACTGATAAATCAGCAGCACACATGGCTGTTGATACATCAGGAACAGAATGTATCGTGCCGTTTACCAATAAAGCATCGAAGCCTGAAGTTAAGCCTACGTTGGTACCCACATCGCCGGTGATGGTAGTAACACCGCCATTTGTAACTTCTCCATTACCTGAGAACAAAGCATAACAAGCAGCAGTGCCAAGAACAGGTGCTGCCGGTCCGGTAAGCATTGGGCTGCCGCAACCAACAGGCGTAGCGGCAGTTATGGCGTTTACGGTAACAGCGCCAGTTGTAGAAAGCGCCCTGCCTTCCAGCATCACACCGGTACCTAAATTGATAGCGGCGTTATTGGCAATGACGGTTCCTTTCATGATGGTGCCGGTAGCAAGGCTGATAAGCCCTTCTGCTTTCCAGAATACATTACAAGCCTGTGCGCCGTTAATTAATATAACCTGGGAAGCAACTGTTGATGAGAAGGCTGCCTGCAACTGAAAAATGAACACCGCATTGGCATCTCCCTTTGCGTCTAACGTAAGCGTGTTGTCAAGTGTGGCAGCGCCTTCTATTGAATACACACCGGACTCAAGCGTGTCGCCATTGCCTAACAGCGGCGATGGAAAAGCGGTTGGCGCTATGGAACTCAATTGTGTGTATGCATTTGATAAATCAATCGCGCAAAGTGAACTGGCTCCGTCATTGTCGTGCATGACACCGTTTACATTGCCAAAAGCAGTGCTGGAGCCATTGTTCGAACCAACATTACCAATAAGATGCGAATTCCCAACATTACTGACAGCACCATTGGAAGAAAAGAGAACAAAATCGGCGGCTGATCCTAGATAAGGTGCCTGAGAAAACGTAATAAGCGGGAAGAATAAGACGGCAACAATTGTTACAAGAGAGAGTAACTTTTTTTTCATTTGATTTGGATTACCTCGTGAATGAATTTCACACCACAAAGGTGAACCACTTTGCTTAGGTCAGTATTATACAATTAAAGGATAATCTTACATATATCACACGTTTTTTGAAACGATTGATTGAACCAAGAAGACAGAGAGAGCACAACATTTTACTAAGAAAAACAGATGATTGAACCACAATGACGCGAAGAACACGAAAACATAAAGCAGCATAAACAACATGAGTTCGGGATGTTATCCGACAAGCTGTTAAAGAGTGAAAGGATGACTATATACGCTTATGCCTCCGGCGTAAGAAAACACGCCGCTCTTACACATCTGTTTCGCAACATCCTGAACGTTGTTATACCATACAAAGCAAAAGGGTACTACTATTTTAAAGTAAGCACCCTTTCTATCATCACTATACACAAGAGCCGGAAAATATTTGTGTTATTGAACCATAATATATTGCTTGTAAATTGCTGAATTATTTGCCCCGTTTTTCAGCAGGAAATAATACGTACCCGAAGCAATACCTGCCGGCAATGAAACCGGGTAAACCGAATTGTTATCATTAAATGTTATCTTCTTTATCATAAGTTGATGCCCGTTTAGATCATACATCTTCAAACTATATTCTCCGGCACGCAGATTCATTAACTGTGCACTGACCTTATTGTTTGTTACCGGATTCGGATAGATGCTGAACGAAGGAGCGCCTCTTGAAACATCCACTTTTACAATCTTACTATAACTGAACCTGCCTGTGTTTTCTGATGTTTTAATACGGTAAAAATTCGTCCCGTCAAATGGATTCTTATCAAGCTGGCTGTAGGTTTCTACTTTGTTACTGTTGCGGGCCGCGACGGAAATCAAATCGGTAAACAAAAGCCTGTCAGCCGATCTTTCAACGGTATATTTTTGAACATTGGTTTCGCTTTGTACAGTCCATTCAACCTGTACATCCTGCCCTGCCTGCGAGGCTGTCAGGTTGGTAAAACCAACCGGCAATAATGTTGATGGACTGAATACAACCATAAAACGGGAAGAATCTGCCGAAAGCAACGTACTATCTACGTGAAAGCTAACTAGGCTGCTATCAGCAAGGCTTACCGGCGTTTTACTGCCCAGATAATTGTCAACCAGATAAGCGCTAAACGGTTCGTTCTTAAAGTTGTGGACACTGAATTCAAAACTATAATTGCTATTGGCGGTAAGCGAATCTATATTCAGAAATAAGGTATCGTTTTTCGCGATTGCCCCTCTTCTTTCAATGCTTACATTCAGCCCGTTTCTTTTTAAAGATAAATTCTCATCAAAATTATAAAGCTTCATCGCATTGTCATTACCAACTTTACTGTATCCGGCTGCAAACTTTGCCAGTACACCATCTATTGGCACCCATGCAGAACCGGTATCGCGGTTTAATATAATTTGTATTCTCTGAGATGGATCGTCGCCCCCTTCGCGAAATACGTTATTAGTGATATCGGTTGCCGCTTTATCCGTTTCAGTAAACGTTATGGCTGTTATTGCATTGCTGTTCAGCACCTGCACAAATATCGCCTGCCCGCTTTGTATAATTTGCGTTTGTGCCGTTTGTGAGGGAGGAAAATCTATATCATAAGTACCCGTTACTTCATCCCGGCTCACCGTAACATAACCGCCTAAGCTGGTGCCGCTGCGTTGCGCATCCCAAGCCCAAAACGTGTTCTTTATATTCGTTTTGCCAATGGTTGTAAAATCAACAGGGGCGGCATACGGATTGCCAACTACTACAAACTGGTCAGCCGGGAGGTTAGTATAAGTAACCGTGTTTATGCCCTGATTTATTTCCCCCTTTACCCGCAGTGTAGTTATTGATGGTGGTGTATACACAGTCGTATGAATGATATCATAAGAACGATTGCCTCTTACAAAAAGAAAATACCCGGGATATTGTGTCATCGAAGTCGCATTAGTATTGCTAACACCTATCCATTTGTTATTGTAATATTTTATGTTTGGATTATTGGTAGGGCTTTGATCAAAACCATTCGCAATTGTGCCACCTGTAATATGTGTGCCATAGCCAGGATAAGGATTGTCGGTTGATGAAGTAGCTCCTTCCTGCCAGGCAGCATTGATGGTTTGTGTTGTGTTAATGGGTGCTGATAATAACCGCCAGGCACGTCGTGCAGGTATATATCGTTCAATGGTCACACTGCCGGTAATATAGTTGCCACTGCCAGTAGCTATCAAAGAAGTGCCGTTGACAGAAGACTGTAAAACAAGTCCGCCATTGGAAGCCAATGTACCGGATGTTGGCAGATAAGTACCGGTAATGCTTACGGTACTCCCGTTGATTATAGCAGCGCCGGCCGTATTGTTTAATTCAAGGTTGCTGAACGTAGTATTGCCACTGACAGACTGCGCATCATTGCCAGCTAAGATTACTTTACCTGTTCCGCTAATAATAGCAGGTGCACCATTGCCGCCAATAATGTTGCCGCAGACGCTTAAAGAACCAGCTATAGAGAGCTGTACGGATGAAGAAATACTAACGTTGGCTGCCCTTACTGCTGTACTTATAGAAGGCGAGCCAGCAGGTATGATCACATCTGCTGCACATCCTGACGGGATGGCTATATTGCTCGTAGTATTCCAGTTCGAAGCTGTATTCCAGTCGCCGCTACCGCCTATCCAGGTATAAACTGAATGGGTTGCATTGCAGCCCGGCGGCATAGTTACTGTTGCCGCATTGGTAGTGACCATTCCGCTGGTGGTAAAGGCTCTGCCGTTAAGCACTACATCAGGGTTCAGGTTGATGGCTCCGTTATTTACCATGGTACCCGCTATATGTGAAGATGTATTGATACTCACAGCGCCGGTAACATCCCAAAACACGTTGCCTGCCTGTGCGCCATTCAACAATACAACCGTTGCATTCAGACTGGTTGAAAAAGCGCCATTTATCTTGATAACAAATACAGCACTTGCGTTGTCTTGTGCATCCAGAAAAAGCGTATCAGTTAACACAGCAGCCGTGTTTAAAAGATATGTATGTGGTGTAAGGCTAAGGCTGTTGCCAAACTGTGCCGGGAACAGTAACTGGATATCGTAAGGCAAAGCGTTGAGGTAATTATACACAGTAAGCAGATCAGTTGCACAGGTTCCGGTAGAGCCATCGGGAATGAGATGGATGGTGCCATTTACTTTCAACGGATCGTAGCCGGAAGTCACGCCGGTATTGGTTCCTACATCGCCTCTTATACTTGTGATGCCGCTGTTGGTAACATCGCCGCTGGCAGAAAACAAAGCATAACAAGCAGTGGACCTCAGAACAGGAGCAACAGGACCTGTAAGTAATGGACTTCCACAACCTGGAGGTGTAGCTGCCGATACCGCATTAACGGTAACGGCGCCGGTTGTAGAAAAAACTCTGCCTTCCAGCCTCACACCTGCTCCCATATTTAATGCAGCATTGTTAGCGATAAAAGTTCCTTCCATGGTACTGGCAGCAGCGATGCTTACCAAGCCTTCCACTTTCCAGAATACATTACAAGCCTGCGCACCATTTATCAATACAACGTGCGAAGCCACCGATGCAGAAAGGGCTGCCTGAATTTGAAAGATAAATACGGCATTGGCATTGCCTTGTGCATCCAGGATAAGTGTTCCATTTAAGGCTGCCGCAACGGCTATTGAATAGACACCTGCGTTTAACGTTTGTCCATTGCCCAATAGTGGCGATAAAAAAGCTGTTGGTACTCTGCTGTTCAGCTGATTGTAGGCAATCAATAAATCGGCTGCGCAAAGAGCAGAGGCTGCATCGCTTGTGTGCATTACGCCATTTACATTACCAAAGCCCGTAACGGCACCGATGTTTGCGCCGACGTTGCCGGTAATATGTGAAAGTCCAACGTTACTGACCGCGCCGTTGGAAGAGAAAAGGACAAAAGAGGCTGCCGAGCCTAACTGGGGCGCCTGTGAATATGTGATTCCGGGGAAAAGAAACAATACAGTTGTTGTTACAAAAAGAAGTAACTTTTTAGCCATGATATTGGATTTGAAACGGAGCGATTGGTAGGCTACAAAGGTGAGATGATTTTCAGGCCTCCGTGTTACGCATCTATTTCTATTTCTTACACATATCACATGTTTTCGAGGTTGGTGCTTCGCTTTTGTTTTAACTGCTTATAAAAAGAGGGCGAGAGCCCTGTAATCTTCTTGAACTGGTTAGATAAATGTGCAATACTGCTGTAGTGCATTTTGTAAGAAATCTCCGTCAGGTTCAGTTCATCATATAAGAGCAACTCTTTCACGCGTTCAATTTTATGAATGATGATGAAGTGCTGTATAGTTATGCCTTTCACTTCAGAAAATGTGTTGGCTAAATAAGTATAATCGTGATTTAGTTTTTTGCTGATGTAATCAGAATAATTAACATCAGGCAATTTGTCTGAATAATGAATCATTTCTACAATGACGTTTGTAATCTTTTCAATCAGGATGCTTTTTTTATCGTCCAGCATTTCCAGCCCTGATTTAAACAGATTCTTCCTGAGTTGTTCGCGCTGCGGCTTTGTGATGTCTTCAAAAATTTCAACCGAGCCGAGGTCAACATTTATACAATGCAATCCCAGTTTTTTCAACTCTTCTTCTACCATCATTTTACAGCGCAGACTCACCATATATTTAATGTGTAAAATCATTGTTGTTTCCAGATGTGGTGTTTACTTACCGTTCCTTCTGCAGGCGTTTTCTTCCCGCAGAATGGCTTTGCCAGCCTATCTTAAATCATTCCAGCCGGGACAGATTAATCTTTCGGTATTTCTATGAAGAAAGTGGTGCCTTCTCTATGTTTGCTTTCAAACCAGATGTTCCCGTTGTGCCATTCAATAATATTCTTCACCGTGTATAAGCCTAAGCCGCTGGTACTTTCGTTTTGTGAGCCGGGTCTTTTTTCTTCTGTAGATTTATGAAATATAGAAGGCTGCGTTTCGGCAGGAATACCAAAGCCATCATCCTGAACTTTTATCAGTAAGCTATCGCTTTTCTCTTCAACCGCTACCGTTATGTTGCCGGAATCGGGTGTAAAGGTTAAGGCGTTTGTAAACAGCTTGGCAACTGCGTGTAAAAACTTCATTATATCTACTGTAACAAAGAGACTTCGGACAGAAGTTATAAAATGAAACTTCTGTTTCAACAGATGTTTTGAGTTTTGATAATTATGAACCAGGTTCGACAGGTATTCAACAATATCAACTCTTTGTTTTATCATGCCCAGATTGCTTATTTCGATAAGCTCTTTGGCAAAGAGATTCTGAATGAGCGTTATACCGTTCCGGCTGGTTTCAGTAATGATCTCCAGCAGACGCAATATAGCTTCATCATTCGTGTTTTTTATATGCTCTACTAATACCTGTGCCGACATGTTGATGGTGGAGAGCGGCGAAGACAAATCGCGGGACATAATATCCAGCAACGTGTTCTTCTGCTCAAAAAAACCGTAAATGGTTTTTTGATACGCTTTCTCGCTCGTGATATCTGTGGCAGTGCCAATTATAATCTCGGAAACGCCATCCTGGTACAGATAGACATTGGTTCTTATCCATTTTTTCGGATGAAGGTTTCGCCCGATGCGGAACTCGAAATTATGTTTCTGCTTCGTGTCTCGGAAGTTTGCCAGCGATTCGATAACCAGCAACCGATCGTCTTTGTGTATGATATCAAAAAATAGCTGTGCATTTGCCTTTACAGCTTCGCACGACAGGTTACAAACTTTTTCAAACGCAGGGTTCAAGTGCAGGAATTTGCCACTTGTAAGATCAAAAGCGAAAAAAACATCTTTGGCTACTTTCGATAATTGTCCTACTAAATAATCGGCCGGCATCAGGGTAGAATCAGTCATAGAAAAACGGTTTACTAGTACAAAGTAAATGTTGCTGGATGGGCAACCCCGGTATTGGAATGAAAATGAAGGTAGTCTATAACCTATAAATCATATTAATAACTTTTTTAAACCCTTCCTGAAGAGCTGTTTTGAGCAAATGTGTTATTTGTTTTCTGCCCGCTGAAGTTTACAAGAAAGGTTATAAAAGTTTATCGGTCATGCGCTTTTATCTGATTTTCTTCTTATCCCGGCAGTGATGGAAACAATAAGTTAAAAACGGCAGGATAGTTCTGTGCAACTATTCCAAATAGAACTTCTGTATTGTAAATTACGCTTTCGTACTTTTCACAAACGCAGGCAAAACTGGCTCGCATTCGTTGGTGAAGAACACTAACAAAGGCTAAAAGCGATGATGTTATTTTATACGCCGCATAAAAAGATTCTGGATGGAAAGAACCAGATGGTTATTGAGTCATTGTCTAATTAACAAGCGTCAAAGATGGCAGGCACAAGCGTCATACTTGCGCTTCTGCGAAGGATTTTCGGCACCTGTAAAATAGCTAGCGTTTAACTATCATTAGATAGAAAGCCATTTGTAAAACTGAGAGAATTTATCCCGCCAGCAGGCTTCGCAATGTTCGCCTTCGGCATCTATTGTCGAGTGAATGGTGTAGTGAGGATACTGCTTCAGCAGCTCAACTGTGTCCAGAACATACTGAACCATGTTGCCGCCTTCGTTTTCGCCGCCATAAAAGAACCATTGTTGCGGATAAGACGTGTTGCTGTTTGCCCCTGATTGTATCTCCTCTAACACGTTCGGTACAATCCACAAGGCAGGTGAAAATATCCCAAGCTTACTAAAGACACCAGGATGATGCAAACCAGCGAATAAAGAGATAAGCCCGCCCATGCTGCTGCCCGCCATATAGGTGTTCTCTCTGCCGGGCAGTGTCTTGTAATGCTGATCGATATACGGCTTTAGCTTGTGAACAATGTCATTGAGATAGGCTTTTCCTTCTCCCCTTCCATGCTCCTCATTGTCGTAACAATTGTATTCCGTCATACGGTGTTCGCTGCTTTCGATGCCAATGACAATGCACTGCGCGCCGAGACTTTGCAGAGTTTCATCAATTTCCCATTCTTTATCGAAGGCCGTGGCTTCATCAAACAGGTTTTGACCATCGTGCATATAGATAACCGGATATCTTTTATCCGATTCTTCAAAGCCTTCGGGCGTATACATCCAGATACGGCGAGTGCGTTGGAGTTGAGGCAGGTAAAAGGCGTCGTGAATAAGTGATACGTTTACGGTTGTTTGTTGCGTGGTGTTCATAGGTTGCCTTGGGTTTATCAATTACTGCACCAGTATGCGAAAAAAGACTGTGTAAAACAGATAAGAAACAGGCTCCTGTATAACACCGTAATATTGTCGGAATAAGATATAAGAAAAGGCTGCAAGATGGATTCGAGGAAGAAGATTTAGCGCCGGGATTGAGAAGGGCATTTATTGGCTGTGTAAAAGATGGCATAGTTTTCATTCCTGTTTTTTATTCGATCATCTTTTAAATTTTTTGTTATGCCATTAGATAAAACAATTGGAAGCCAGGGTTTGGAGCAAGGTGGTGCCAATTTAGGTAATGATTACTCTCGCCCAAGCGGGCATGTAGAGCAGAACGAAACCACGAACGTGGGTAGCCATGGAACTACCACCGACAAAGAGGAAGATACCGATGGCGCTACGCCGGATAAGGTGAAAACAGTGCAGCACGACACGCAAGGCAGATAGACTCTGGTTATCCTGAATGTAAACAAGGCTTCTTTAATTAAAGAAGCCTTGTTTGTTTATGAGAAGTTTGGTAAAACCGGTATGAGATGCACTGTTGATATTATTGTTTGCATGATGACTGTTTGACTCGTCATTTTTTGCTTCTGGTTAAGCAAAGTTTGTATTTGTTCTTATTGATGTTACAGCTATCAGCATAAATGTGGTGACGTAGCAAACTTTGACCTCTTTTGTAAGATTTTACGAAGAGTTTGTTGTATTGCGAGTGGATCCGAAGATGACAGACATAAGCGGGACATTTGCACAAAGAAAGGCGCGTAGTAATGCTTATGAAACACACCTCAAATACATTTTATAAACTTTCCGGATACCAAGGCGGGCAAGACTATAGGGACTTCTCAACTGCCGGCTCAACTCTTTATCAAACTGACTGGTTTTGCAAAAACGAAATACCTTTTTACCACTGGTGTCTAATGGCGTTTTCAGATAATTGATACCGAGTTTGTTGGTAGCAGCGGCATCGAAGCCTCTATTGTCTATCTTAGATACCAGGGGAAAAATCACATGTAAATTATGAAGCGCTATATAGAGTTGTATCTGTACATCGTAGGTACAGAGGCGATTACTGATTTGTTTGCGCAGCATTGGATATAAATCCATTCCCTGCCTGTTTAATTTACGCCTAAGGTGTTGGGTCGTATCTACAATATGCTGCAAAGAAGCGGTATCCCATTTTACATTTGCAACCCGGTCGCTCCAGCTTGCCCAGCCATAAGAGCAAAAACGTTTGTGTACAACTGAATCGTAAGGATAGTTTGGCTTATGTAACGGAAAACAATAACCGGTGATAGAAAAGACAGAAGAGTCGTCTTTGTAAAAGGTGAGCGCATCGAGTAAAAAACGAATACAGTTAGGCGTAACTACGACATCGTCTTCAATAATTATGAATTGTTGGTAATGCCGGGTTAAGTAAATGAGTGCTGTATAAATATTAGGTCCGGCATTGTAATTTTTTTCTCTGAACAGTATCTGTTTCCTCTTAAAACCGGTAACCGTTTTAATGTACTCGCGCGTTGTAAGTACATCTTGTTTATCGGCTTCTCCTTTGTAACCATCGCAAAAGAATACTGCCTCCATGTCTGCACATTCGGTATTTTTCAGCAAGGCATGAATGGTGGCTTTTAATGTTTCGGTTCTCTTATAACAAAATATTCCAATGACGGTTTCAGGTTCTCTACTCATTGTAAAGCACTTAGGAAGCAAATCGTTTTTTTGCTGCCCCGAATATAAAGGATTTTTGAAAGAAGATTGCAGGCAAGGGTAGATATTTCATAACCGGGATTCCAGCAAAAAAAAACCAACGCCCGCCTGTGCACAGTACGAGTTGATTTGTTTTGCCTAAAGAGATTACACTGAGGTTTCTTATTGAAGCGAGCACATGCCCAAAGATGATGGCACAAGCAGGACGTTTGCGTCAAATGAAGCCAGATAGCTTTTCAACCACCGCTTTTCTCTTCCAAGCTCAAAGGCATGAGTATATAAAAAGTTTCGGTGCGGGCATTAGAATCGGCATAGTGATAGATGTAGAGAAATTCAAACCCGTTTCCTACTCTCACCAGCGGGTAAAACGAAGCGCCGTGCTGCAGCCAAAGCGTTTCGCCATCACTGTAGGCAAACACCCGGGAAGGGTTGATGAGTTCGCCGCGTTCATCGTATAAAAAAACGGCAGTATTACGCTTTTGTATCGCTTTGTAAATGAGTGATGTGGCATCTATTAGGTTCACATTGCCAGCATTAAATTTCATCTTATCGGGCGATACCGAAAATGAATCTAGAGATGGCGTTGCATTTTTCAGTTCAACCAAGGTTTTATAGATACCTTTCTTATAACCATTGCCGGTAAGCACCGGCAACTGAAAGCGGTCTGTATAATTCTTCCACACCTGGGTGGCGCCATACCGCTTCTTTTTTGCCAGGGCAGCTGCATCCAGCCGTTCAAGTTTCGACTGAAATGGTTGCAACATTTCTGTCACTACATCGGTAAACCGCGTTTGCTCCATCAGAAAATGCTGGCTGTACATCGTGTCTATCCGCACCGCAGGGCATAAGGAATCGCCCTGCCGGTAAAAGCATTCTATGCTTACTGCAACGCTGTTTTCATCACGATACATCAGGTCGGGCTTTTGCATGAAATGCGTAAGCACTTCTTCTTCGGGCATAATTGAGAAACGCTTGATAAAGCAAACCAATTCCTTGTCTTTTTGCGAATTATCGAGTGCATAATAATTGCTGAAATAATGGGTGAGATGTGCGGCCAACCCACCGCTCAAACCGAATTTATTTTTCAGTGTTTTTCCACTGTGGAGGAAGTTCCAATTGATGGCGATGAAGGTGGTATCGTAGCGCATATCTACAAACCGGATGCTGCCAAACGGAAGTGCAGCAGGCACATGGTGCTTATCTATATCCAGGTCGTAATAGCGGTATTTAGCATTCAGGATTTTAATACTGTCGCGGCGATTGGAATTGTCGTATTGTGACAGACAACAGTAGTGGATGCTAACTAACAGAATAAGGATGAAGCCTTGTTTGACAAACATGAAAAGCAGTATTAGTAATGGAGTTGCCAAATGTATCCATTTTTTGTTCTGGTTGTGTATGACGGGTTTGGTTTTGTAAAGGCAGGCCCAGAGACCGGCTTTATTTCAACCTCTATGTGGGCTGTGTTGATACGTCGGATGAACTTACTTCGAATATTGTAGAAAAGAAAATGAAGTCGCTGACTTTTTAGTACAAGCAGCAAATGGCAAACTTTGCTTAGCCGGGGAGTGACTTAAAATAAAATCCAGAGAGCCTTAAAAGAACTTTATAGCGAGCAGGATTACCTTAAACTTGAAAAGGACGATGCGGTATAGAATTAAATGATTTTACTCATTATTTATCAGCCCACTTTACATCAACTCTTCTCCTACATTTGATATATACTTTTCAGTCCACTGGCTTTAAACAGCAACCTCGCTGCCTGGCTTTGCAACAGCAACATCGGCTGCAAAGTCGAATTTAGGCACACCAAAAGAAAACACCGTTCCTTTTCCGGAATTGTTATCAATATTCAGCTCACCTTTGTTACTAACAATAAACGCTTTACAAATACTCAGCCCGATACCTGTTCCTGTTTCTCCATTTGTGCCATAGGTAGAAGCAGCGTTTTTGCCAGCTAATATCTTGTTTTTCATGCCTTCTTCTATACCAATGCCTTCATCTGCCACGCACACCTTTATTTCATTCGTTTCCAAAAGAGCTGACACGGTAATGGTAGAAAAGTCGGGCGAAAATTTAATGGCATTTGAAAGCAAGTTTCGCACCACCGTTCTCAACATATTTTCATCTGCAAAAGCAATTGCATTTGGCTGCAGGTTAAAGCTGACTTTTATACTTTTTTTGTCCAGCTGTTCTTGCAAAAAAGAAACTGACGACCTGATGATAGAAGGCACATCCGTCAGTTTGGGTTCACAGCTTACCCGGTTGTTGTGGCTTTGCGCCCATACAAGCAATTCCTGTAAAAGCTGCATCGCTTTGTCGTTGCTTATCTTCACATGGCTGAAATATTTTACCATTTCGTCTTTTGATAAATGATCCGCTTCTTCAGCTACAAGCCAGCTTAAAGAACTTACAACCGAAAGCGGAGATCGCAAATCATGCCCAATAACAGACAAGATTTTATCTTTATAATCATTTGTTTCCTGCAGTTCCAGCTGAATTTTTATTTGTTCGGTTACATTGGTTGCCCACCCGGCTACCATTTGTTTTCCTTTATACAAAATAGGAAACCGGGTAGTGAGAAAGGTAGCTTTATTGCCATCCGGCAGCATCAGGTGCTCCATGGTTTCCATGGCTTTATTACAATTGAGCACGGACCTGTTTTTTTCAGCATACGATTCTGCCATTTCTTTTGTAAACATATAATCCAGCTTCTTCCCCATGCTTTCAGTCGTAATGTTTGTTGTTTCCAGGTACTTCGGGTTCATATAATGCCTCACGCCGTTTTCATCGGTTATCCAGGCAGGCATCGGGCAGTTATCCATAAATTCTTCAAACAATACCCGGCTTTCGTCAAGCAGTGCCTGTGCTTCTTTTTGTTTCCGCTCGGCTATGGCCAACCGTTTCGCTTCTGTAAGGTCTTTGATAATGACAGCAGCGTGTGTCACAATATTATAAGCGTTCCTCACGGGCATATAAGTGATGTGCATGTACACTTTTGCTTCCGGTTCGCCTTCCGATTCCACTTCTGTAGAAAAACTTTCGCCGGCCAGCGCTCTTTGGTATTTCTTGGTTACACTTTCATGAAGAGACTCCGGCAGATATTTAATTAGATGATCGCCTTTTTTATAATCAGAATGATATAAGTCGCGTAAATTCTGTTTTTGATTTTCGAAAACAACGATTAAGTTTTTATCAAAAATGAGGAAGCTCTCATCCAAAAAAGCTAAGATAGCTGTAAAGTTTGCCAGCGATTGTTCCGCCATGTATTGCTGCGTTACATCTCTGTTGAGCGCAATAATGCCGGTAGCTTCGCCAGATTCATTTTTTACAAGACTCACCGAGCTTTGTAGGTACAATTCCGTCAAATCATCTTTTGTATATTTTACAACGCCTTTCCATTTATTAAAAGTTTGCAGGTGGGCAACGGCTTTTTCATTAGTAGTTCCCAGAAAGTCGTAGGTAACAATATCTCTGATGTTTGAGCCGAGCGCTTTTTCTGCGGTGATATTGTAAATGCGTTCGGCCGCCTTGTTCCAGTGCGTAATTCTAAAATCCTTATCCGTAGTGATGAGCGCATCATCTATGCTTTCAAGCAATTCTTCGCAATAAGGCAGTTGCTGACCGGCACTTTTGATACCGAGAAGGGAGATAAGTTCTGGCATAACATGCTATTGAATACTGGAATGATTCTAAAATGTAAAGCTATCACTATTGCAATGCGAACAATAAATTTTAGCTTAAATTAAGCTTGTTAACCACTTAATTTTTCATTAAAGACCCCGCTTCCGTTCATTGAGCCAGCCTATTACAGCTTACCACACATAAGTGGCTACGCTGCCTGCTTCGAGGGTGGCAGAAAAGGATTGGCTGCCGGAGGAGACACAAAACGTTTGAGCGGTATCCTCTTCATTTAAAACAATCAGCACTGTCTTTTTGAAAGGAGTTGTATAAGCGACGTTCGGTAGCTTACCGGGCGTAGTGGAAGCGATTCTGACAGACCCCGGGCGCACAAATTTGGAAGCGTGTGCAATGATATAATAGGCCGGTTCCTTAGTTATACTATCTCCATCAATGGTGATGGCACCGAGGCAGATGTTGCAACCGCCACGATCGGTGAAGGGCGTGAAATCGGGGCTGTTGGCAAGGTTCCACTGCAGAACCGTTTTGGCCCAGTTGCGCGGGGCACCGATGATTAAGTTTTTGGTGTACCAGGTAAGGTGGTCGCCGATGTCCCGCTTTCTGCCATCGGTCCATTGCTCGGTGAAGTAAAGATTTTTGTTTGGGAAGGAATCGTGCACCTTGCTCATGTCTTCAATAACACCACCATAGAGATGAAAGGCGCTGCCATCTACATACTGCGCTGCTTTGGGATCTTTAAGAATGGTAAGCGGGTAATCGATGCGATCAAGATTGTGATCGTACACGATGATTTTGGTTTTGATGCTGGCCTTTTTAAACGCAGGTCCGAGGCTGTTCTTGACAAAATCGCGCTGTTGTTCGGGCAGCATTTTCATGCTGGGATTGTTGCCCGGATGCAGAGGCTCATTCTGCACCGTGACGGCATCTACGGTGATGCCGCGCTTCTTCATTTCGGTGATGTATTTTACAAAGTATTGCGCGTAGGCATCTTCGTATTCTTTCTTCAGACTACCGCCGCGGGTATCGCCATTGTCTTTCATCCAGACGGGTGCCGACCAGGGAGAGCCGAGAATCTTAATGGCGGGATTGATGCTTAAAATTTCTTTCAATACGGGGATGACATCGGTATCGTCGTGTACCAGGCTGAAGTGTGCGAGTGGTACATCGGTCTCGCCTTGAGGCATGTCATCGTAGGAATAAACAAACGCATTCATATCGGATGCGCCGATGCTGAGACGAATATAGCTGACGCCGACGTTGTTGCCGGCAGTAGAAAACATTTCGGTAAGTGTTTGATGCCGGGCTGCCGGGCTCATTTTGTGTAGTAATCCTGCACTGCCACCGGTGAGGGTATAGCCAAAGCCATCCATTGTTTGATAGGTTTCCTTTTTATCAAGCGTAATGGTTGGTGCTGTGTTGGTTTCTTTACTAAACGGGATGTCTTTTTGCTTCGCAAATTTTGCTGTACCGTCGTGCTTGGTAAGCCAGCATTGCACCTGGGCGTGAGAGATCTGGGTTGATACCAATAAGCAAATGAGAATGTGAATGCGGCAGGCGTATCGTTTCATAGCATGATTTGAGAAGGGCAAAAATAGTTGAATGTTGATGGTTGATGGTACTTCACACTCTATTTGAAGACCGAGATTTTTATTTGGCGGGTGGTAACCTGTACAACAGGAGGTGATTCTGCTTTGTGAAGTATTTGACAATAACAAATCATGCATAAGTGTGGCGAAGTTTGCTACCGTAGGTGCACCAAGCAAGAAATGGGGGTTTGTTAACGACATCATTACCTTCTTCTTTTTTCTCTTGAAAGAAAAAATAAGCAAAAAAGTTCAAGCACTGATGATCTTGCGACACATCCGTGCACACGCCTTGATTAAGCTTTTGTGGTACTGCAGTGAAGAGCAATTGTGCCTTGATGATTTGGGTGGCAGGTTAGGTAATTTGCATTGCTGTTTTTATGCGAGAGAAAGTTTTAAATATGTTGGTTGCTAACTTTTCTATGTTTCCTACTTGCTATTTCGGCAAGTACCAAGTGATTCTCTAGCCGAGTAGGAAGGAAGTTATTATTTGACAACCTGAGGTACTTCGGTCATTTTCACCTCTTCTTTTTCCAATGTTATTTTTACGCGGTGCTTTGTGCCGGCATCTACTTTTACAATGCCGCTGTAGGTGCCGAAACCGGGCGCGGTAACGGTGATATTGTGAACGCCGACTTTCATGAGCAGCTCGCAAACGCCGCGATTGTTTACGCTGTTTACTTCGCCGCTTTCGCTGGTGGTTATGGCGGCGGTGGCGAGAGGCTTTCCGTTTGCCGAACCGACAATGGTGAAATGGATGCCTGCCATATGTTTTGTGACCAGTCGTTTTACAGCAGCAAAAGAAAATTGTTTCGCAATACTTTTTTTGTCGTCAAAAATAATTTGGGCGTCGCCGAACATTGATTGCAGGGTGGTGTACAGCTCATTATTCGCCGCCAGTTTGCAGGTGGTTCCGTCAGTGGCATTGCCTTTTGAGGCACCATATGCCAGGTGTTCTTCGTCGTACAACGCTTTTGCCCCGTTATATTTTTCTTCAAACGTAGCGGGCATTTTTGCCCTCTCCAACAATGCTGTTCGGTTGGCTTCGAGATAGGTTTGACCGGCGGCGAGCAAAGCGGTGATTTCCCTCCATTTGCCTTCCCTGGCTTTGGAAAAGTGAGCGCCGCCTGCCTGTGCGATGGCAGCATTGCCTGCACCGTCCGGTGCAGTTTTGAGGATAAAGCGCCGCAGCTTTTTCCAGAAGAACAGGGCGGAACGGGACGTGGCATCCAGCTCGTTGCCCTGCAATTTTATACTGCCGCGGCGCTGGGCTACATCGGGCATTGCCTGTGCTTTGTTGATTGCTTCCATGGCTGCGGCTCCGAAGGCTTCTGTATAGTCTTCACTGAATTCCGAAAAGCTTTTCCAATGTTTGCTGTACAAGTTCCAGCCGAAGCGGCATACGGTGTAGAGTACCACCATGGAGCAGCGATAGAGCGGTTCTTTTTCCTCTTTCATTTTATTGACTTTACCAGACGAATGTACATGCGCGAAAGCCTTACTGCCAAACGGTTTGATCGGATTTGCCCGAATTTAATGGAGGTTTAATCGCCATTAATTCTTTTTTAATTTTTAAGTATATTGTTGACCACTCCATTGATTGTTGTGCTTGTTTTTTTGAATGTTTGGTTGGTTTGTGCCGAAGCAAATGCGGTGAAAAGGAAAGCCGGGGCGAAGTTGAATATTCATGTTGGTTGGTTGGCTTTTGTTTGAGCGGAATTGGATATTGCGGAAACGGATTTCGATATTCATGCGTATGACTTGTTTATTGTTGTAATGGACCTGGATATTCCTGTGATGGTTTTGATGATTCGTGTAAGTATTATGAGTGTTGTTGTAATGGAATTGATTATTCCTCAATAACTGTTGGATGTTGTTGGAGCGGAACTGGACATTCATGCGTGTGAGCCCGTTGTTCATGCAGCGGGACTGAGGATTCACCTGGTGAGTTTGAATATTCGTGTTGAGTGGGTGGTTTTTAGTGTTTTGAAGAAGGGGTTGTTTTTGTCTGGGCGCGTAATAGAGCGGTTTTGAATGAGTACCGCTGGAGATGTTGAAATATTGTAAACAGTGGGAAATCATATCTTATTAGAGAGCCAGATTTATGCGGTACTTTCGGGGGAGCGCGGTGATGAAGTCTGCTTGTTTGTTGAAAAAAACTTTTTTGGGTTGGTTTTTAGAATGAAGGTGGGGATTTCGATGAAAATGTGGTGAAGTATGAAACCACTGGTGTTCGAAATGTTTAAAACTGAGCTTCACATGAAATGAACTCTTCACAATATAATTCGCTTCTTCTTTTTTGTCTTGACACAAAAAAGAAGGAAAAAAAGTCATGGCAAACCCAATCGCTCCGCGCGTTTTGCCGGGCCAGCGCGCCCTAGTGTAGCTTCCTGCCTTCTTTGGTAACAATTTCAAATAATCTTTTTATGAAGAAACGTCCGCTGCCCGTTGTGCTTGTTGCAATGCTGTACATTGTTATGGGTTGCATTGGCTTTGTATATCATTTGACGGATTTGGCGGAACCCGACATTTCCACTGCTGAATCTGTGCTGGTCCTTTGTTTACGCGTATTGGCGGTGGCGATTGGTATCTTGTTGTTGTATCGAAAGAGTTGGGCAAGGTGGCTAGCAATTGCCTGGCTGGCGTATCATGTTGTGATCGGGGCGTTCCATTCGACGAGTGAGATGATGGCGCATATTGGGTTCCTGATTGTTGTTTCGCTGCTGCTATTTTCGCCGGTTTCGGGTAGGTACTTTCGAGGGGAAGAAAGCGCAGTGTAGCGAGTTAAAAACCATCTTTTAAGAACAGCCGAGGATTATATATGCACTGTTTTTTATAGCGAAGCTGTTGGGCAATTCTTTTCTTAGCCGTGCCTTAGCAGTGAGTGTAGAAGTTTGAAAAGCAGAGTGAAGATTGGATCCGCCGGATGTATCCATCTATTATTCTGGTTAGTGTTTTTGCGGGAGCGAATGTCGCAATGTATGATTGCAAGTAAATGATAGTACAAAAAATGGAACGTGCAATCGTGAGAGATCATGGAAAAGTTGATAGTGAAGATGACATAGCCGCTTACACCAGAGACGTAAAAACATATCTCCTACACCTCTGCATTAGCCAATTTGCCTTTGCGCTTTTGGCTGGCAATGTAGAAGGTCATAAAAAACAAAACGGGTATTTTAAAGAATAAACAGAAGAAGGCTACTTTGGGCAAAAAGAAACTGAGTGTGATGCAGATGAGTGCGTTTATCATGTCTAAATTGAACATGATCTTAAAATGCTTTCGTTCGTCGCCGGTGAGCTTTTCTGGGTTTACATAATCCCGTTTGTTATCTGAACTGTCCCAGATAAAATTCTGAAAAACGGATAAGAAAAAAATGTTGAGGCTATAGAGAAAAATGGCGGCAGAGTCGCCAAAATGAGTGCTTAACACGCTGGTGGAGAAAGGTAGAGTGACAATGAAAAACAACCAGCCAACATTGTAGCTCATGGTGCGCAGATCCATTTTATGGATGTGCGTGTACATTTCGTGATGGGTGCGCCAAAAGGAAGCAATGTTGACGAAGGAAAGAAAAAAGGCGAGGTAACTTTTCCAGGGCAGCCACAAATCGGCGAACGTGAGGTGGTGACTTTCGGGAAGGTTTAATTTTAAGTCTAATGCCAGAAGCGTAATGGCAATGGCAACAATGGCATCGCAGAAAAACAGTACGCGCTCAAAAGGGATTTCTTTTTTATTGATTTCAACCATTTGCTCTTTGCGCATGGGATGTGTTTGGGTGCTGTGTAGCGGAGTTGGTTAAGTACACTCGAACTTATACGGCGAGTTTACTGCGGAAGACTCATGCCGGAAGAAAAGAGCCCGGTGCTGTGAACCGGGCTCTGTACGTTTTTAACCTTAGCGCACTTTTCTCTTTGCATACGCTTTCTTTTGTGCTGAGCTTTTCTTTTTCGTAGGCTTATTCTTTTTTGGCTCGGCTGTTTTTTTCGACATACAATTACATTTTGTGTTAGTGAATGATTTATTCCTAACTGAAGACTATTCCTTCCCGTTCTTCCCTTTTGTTTGTTGAGAGGGGGCGGCTGTTCAGCTGGAATGTAAGTGGGCAAAGATATGTGTATAAGGGTAAATAGGATATTTGAGTGGGGGTAAGCGGAAAAGCGAAGCTCGTTTATACAAATCTTCGCTTTTATTTTGAAGACGCGTTACAACTCATTCAACAATATACCTAGAATGACTGCTTGTTGTTCCAAAGATTCGGTTCACAAACATTTTGCTTTCCCATCTCCTCTACCTCAAATACCTTCACCCTTTTTATTGGAACAGTACATTTTATAATTACTTTTCCAGCCAACGATTTGCGTATGTGGTTTCAATTAGGAAAGTTTATTCTTAAATACCGGCTTCCCTTGCTTATCCTGTTATTGCTTGTTACCGGTGTGATGGGATACTATGCCAGTAAGGTGCAGATGAGCTATGAATTCTCGAAAGCCATACCGACTGACAACCCGAAGTACCTTGAGAATCAAGCTTTCATTAAACAGTTCGGACAAAGCGGGAACACGCTGGTGCTGGGTGTGCAGTCGAACCAGTTTTACACGCCCGCTTTCTTTAACGCGGTGTCAACGCTGCACAAAGACCTGAAAAGCGTGCCCGGTGTGGAAGGTATTTTGAGTGTGCCGGAAGCGGTGACACTGGTGAAGAACGATACGGCGACGAAGCTGGAAGCAAAACGCATTTTCCATGCGCCTTATGCCGATGCGGCAGGATTGGACACCGATAAGGCAGCGTTTCAAAACCTGCCGTTCTACAATGGTTTGCTTTATAACAACGCGACGAACAGCTATGTGATGGCGGTGAGCCTGAACAAGGACAGCGCGAACAGCAAAGCGCGCACGGCTTTGATGAACCGTATTATAGACAAAGTGCGTGGCTTTGAAACGACTACGAAAACGGATGTACACATCAGCGGCTTGCCTTATATCCGCACTATCGTTGCCAATAAAATATCGAAGGAGCTGAACTATTTTTTGATTGGCTCGTTTGTGCTGAGTGCTATTACGCTGCTATTATTTTTCCGCTCAATTCCAGCGATGCTAATGAGCCTTGTGGTGGTGGGCATGGGCGTGGTGTGGAGTTTGGCCACGATGGTGTTCTTCGGGTATAAAATAACGCTGCTGACGGCACTGATTCCGCCCCTGATTGTGGTGATCGGGATACCCAACTGTATTTATTTTCTGAATAAATATCATTCGTCTTATTTAGAGAAGAAGGACAAGAACGAGGCGCTGATAACAATGGTGGGCAGGATGGGGATTGTGACCTTGTTCTGCAATATTGCAGCGGCGATAGGTTTTGCGGTGTTTGCCTTAACCAGTTCGGATTTGCTGAAAGAGTTTGGCGTGGTAAGCGGGATAAATGTGATGGCGCTGTTCCTGATTTCGCTCATTTTTATTCCTTCGGTATTGAGCTACCTGCCGCCGCCGAAACCGCGGGAAGTGAAGTACCTGCACAATACTTTTTTAGAAAAGATTTTAAATAAAATTGAGTTCATCACTTTTAATAAAAGCGGTTGGGTGTATGGCGTGACAGCGGTGGTGCTGGCATTTGCGGTAGCGGGCATTTTCCGCTTGAAAAGTGAAGGATTTATTGTGGATGATTTGCCGAAGACAGATGTGATTTACACTGACCTGAAATGGTTTGAAAGCAACTTTAACGGTGTGATGCCGCTGGAGATAACGGTAGATACAAAACACAAAAAAGGCTTGTTTAAAAGCCTGAAACCGATTCAGAATATTGATTCGTTTTCACGCTATATCGCGCAGCAGCCGGTGACGGCACGTCCGTTGAGTTTTGTAGAAGGATTGAAGTTTGTGAAGCAGGCGTTTTATGATGGCGACAGCAGCAGCTACAGCATTCCCGATGCGATTGATTTTTCCTCGATGAATGATTACCTGAAGAATGCAACTACAGGTTCTTCTCAACCCGAAAAGAACAGCGTGACAAGTATGCTAACGAGCTATGTTGACACGAACCAACAGGTGGCGCGGATTAGTGTGAACATGAAAGATATTGGCAGCAAGCAATTGCCGATACTGCTGGATTCGTTTCAGCGTAAGGCGAACCAAATCTTTGATACCTCGAAGTATAAGGTGACGATAACGGGTTCGGGCGTTACTTTCCTGGAGGGCACCACATTTATCATTAATGGTTTGAAGGAAAGTATTTTGTATGCGTTTGGATTGATAGCGTTGTGTATGCTGTACCTGTTTAAATCGCTGCGCATCTTGCTATGTTCGCTGATACCGAACTTGGTGCCGCTGGTGATAACGGCGGGCGTGATGGGCTGGACAGGCGTAGCGCTGAAACCTTCGACGGTGCTGGTGTTTAGCGTGGCGCTGGGGATAGCAATAGATGTGACGATCCGGTTTCTGATTAATTATAAACAGGAACTGCCGCGGTATAACAACGCTGTGAATCCGACGCTGAAAGAAACGATACAGCATACGGGGATTAGTATTATTTATACCTCGCTGGTGCTGATTGCAGGGTTTGTGATTTTTTGTTTTAGTGAATTTGGGGGAACGAGAGGGCTTGGCTGGTTAACATCGCTGACTCTGGTGGTGGGAACGCTGACGAATTTGATTTTGTTGCCGGTGTTGATGAGGCGCAGGAAATAGTTTTTTGATACTAATCGAATTTGCTTTTTTATTAAAATTTTTATATCGAGTTTGGTTAATGTATTTGTACTCGCTTATGCAATATCCGTATGTTCTTTTTTCCCTTGATGGGGCTTTGGAATAAAGTAATGAAGCTCTGTTGGGCGTTGATGGGTTGAGTGCAGCGGGATGCAACTTTTATCGAAATGTTTGGATTTGGAGTTTTTATTGGAAATGCTTTGAAATTTTATGAAGAAAGAACTTATTCGGGTAGTGTTGTTGGTTGTTTTGCTGGTGCAGGCTGCTGGATTGTTTGCACAGGAAAAAGTGTTTACTGGAGTGACGCTAAAAGAAGTGATTAATAAAGGGAAGTTTACGCTGGTTTTTCTTTATGACGTTACAGCGAATGATAAGGCATTAAGAGAGCGCTTGCGGAATGTGTTCTTTACCGTGTATCCGAAAGAAGCGGCGATGTATAACAAACATACGGCTAAGAAGGTGACTTTCTTTATGGATCCTGCGTATGATGGTGTGGCAGCTACGGGAAATGATACGGTTCGTTTTAACCCGGAATGGTTTCGTAAACATCCGGATGACATTGATGTGGTAACACACGAAGCGATGCACATTGTGCAGGCTTATAGCGAAACAGAGGCGCCGGGATGGATAACAGAGGGAATTGCAGACTATGTTCGTTATAAAATGGGCGTGGATAATGTGGGTGCAGGCTGGAAATTGCCCGACTACAATGCAAAGCAGAACTATGACAACAGTTACCGTGTTACTGCGCGGTTCTTTGTATGGATTGAGCAGCACTACAATAAAGACTTTGTGAAGCAATTAGACGATGTGATGAGAAGACATACTTATACGGATGATTTTGCAAAAGGGCACACCGGAAAAACATTTGCAGAACTCTGGGCAGAATATGGAAACAACCCTGCGCTTAAGTAAACTCTCTAAAGATGCTTGGTGCTTTGACTTAGAAATCCGATCCTCAATTTACACCAAATAGCATGGAACAACAGTTTCCAATTTAACATTTCCGAAGATGTTCGTATATAGTTCCTTCTCCTTAGTTTTGATGTACTAAAAACTTCGTACTTAAAACTTTTATCATGAAAAAACGATTTGTTCCTGCTCTCCTTTTAGCCTCCTTGTGTGGCGCTTCCTCCTTTGCACAAACTGCTGCGCCACCGCCCGCACAGAAAGCGGAAAAGAACCAGAGCATCGTCATCCGTAAAAAAGGCGCTGCAAAAGAAAAGACAACTATTGTAATTGATGGCGACAAGGTAACCATCAACGGCAAGCCGATGAGCGACTATAAAAGCGGTGACGTGGAAGTGATTACCGGAGATGATTTCATGACTCCTCCCCTGCCCCCCGCTGCTCCACTGGCTCCCTTTCTACCTCAAGGCGGCAGCAAGATGTTCACCCGAAGTTTCAATGGTCGTTTTAATGAAGCGTTCCTAGGCGTGGCTTCTTCTTCCGACGATGGAGGCGCTACAGTAGAAACCATTACCAAAGGCAGCCCGGCAGAGAAAGCCGGATTGCAAAAAGGCGATGTGATTACCAAGGTTGGCACAGACAATATTGATGATGCCGATGACCTGATGGAAGCCGTGGTTAAACACAAGCCGGCTGATAAAGTAGCGGTTACTTATAAACGCAACGGTAAGGAAGCTACTGTTACTGCCACGCTGGAAAAAAATAAGAATGAAGCTTTTAGCTGGAGCAGCGACTTTTCTAATTCCCGCAATGGTATGCACGACTTCCTGATGCGCTGGAATGATGATAAGCCACAGTTGGGACTGCGCGCCCAAGACCTTGAAAACGGCAGTGGCGTAAAAGTGCTGGAATTGAATGAAGATGACTCGCCGGCAGCCAAAGCAGGCTTGAAAGCTGATGACATAATTACTAATATCAATGGCAAAAGCGTGCAGAGCATTAAAGATATCAGAGATGCAATGAAAGATGCCAAACCTGGCGACGACGTTAAGATGAGCTACCTTCGCAGCGGCACTTCACAAACGGCAACAGTACACTTCCCCAAGCCGGTGGAAACTTCTGATTTGTAAAAGATCCGGAACTATATATAGAAAGACTGCAGCAGAAAAGCTGCGGTCTTTTTTTTTGTTCTAAGCGTTTGACCCGCGGAAAAGCAAATGATAAGTTGTGAAGTGCAGAGTTGATTTATTAGGCATTTGATTTTTTAATTCTTTGTGCTTTTTTACCCAACGCTTTCGTCATTTGACAAAAGCCCAATAGACATATCTATAACAGGTATAAAGCAACTTCATTTTCTTCCTATATTCATTGTCTGCGCCTTATATTTGTCCTTTCACCAAGCAACAACTGACACATGTTTAATATCATTCTGTTCGGACCTCCCGGTAGTGGCAAAGGCACACAAAGTGAGAAACTGATGCAGAAGTACAGCCTGAAACATTTGAGTACCGGCGATTTACTGCGCAATGAAATTGCCGCCAAAACGCCTTTGGGCATGGAAGCCAAAAGTTTTATGGACAATGGCATTTTGGTTCCGGACGAAGTGGTGATTGGCATGATTAGCTCGGCGCTGGAAGCCAACCCGGATGTGCCTGGCTTTTTGTTTGACGGGTTTCCCCGCACCGAAGCGCAGGCGGTGGCGCTGGACAAATTATTGGCGCTTCATAAAACGGAAATCAACATAGTGCTGGCGCTTGAAGTGAGTGAAGAAGAATTGGTGAACCGGCTGCTAAACCGTGGACTGACCAGCGGACGCGCCGATGACGTGAACGAGCTGGTGATACGCGAACGCATTATCGAATACAATAAAAAAACCATGAGCGTAGCCGATCATTATCGCAAGCTTGATAAAGTAACTTTCGTAAAAGGAGAAGGCACGATAGAGGAAATATTCGAAAGCCTGTCATCTGCCATTGATAGAAAAGAAAAGCAGAGCGAAACGTTTTAATCTGCCGGCTCCCTTTTAAATTTTCTATCTACAGAGCAGTTTCCTATACTTTCTTTCTAACACTCAACCTAACTCCTGTATTTAGGGATTTATTTATAAACTACATACGCCTGCAGGCAGTGATGGTGGACGAGGCGCAGATGTTTTCTATTTTTACAAACGTTTGCCAATAACCTTAACATGCTAACCCAAAAAATTGTAAAAAAAATGTGCGCTTCACCCACAGTATCTGAAAGGGTTATGTTTGCAGTTCCTGATTTTTTTCCATGAGGCAATTGTTTGTTCCGGCTCTTTTTTTTGTTTGCGCTTTGTGCCTCCTTTCGGGTTGGTTTTCCTCCTGTGCCAACATCATTCCGCCTACCGGCGGACCCAGAGATTCATTTCCGCCAGTTTTGATGAGAGCCACGCCGAAAGATTCCACACTTCACTTCAAAGACAATAAGATAACACTTGAATTTGACGAATATATAACGGTAGATAATCCGCAGGATAATGTTGTCATTTGGCCCAATCCGGTAAAGCCGCCGGTGATTGAAGGAAAGCTGCGCAATGTTACCATCAAACTGAAAGATTCGCTGGAGCCAAACACCACTTATACGATTAATTTCGGAAGAGGCATTAAGGATGTAAATGAGAGCAATTCGGACAGCAGTTTCAGTTATGTTTTCAGTACCGGCAATCAACTGGATCACCATGAAATTAGGGGTAAAGTATTATTGGCCGAAACTGGCAAATTAGATACTACCCTTTTGGTGGTATTGCAGAATAACCTCGCAGATTCCGCAATAGAAAAAATGCCGCCGCGCTATTATGCAAAGCTGGATGGCAAAGGAAACTTCCGGTTTTATAACCTGCCCGCCGATACCTTCCGCGTGTTTGTGGTGCCGAACGATTACACTAAGCGGTATGATGACAGCACGAAGCTGTTTGCCTTTCTTAGCAAGCCTCTTATTCTTTCCAATGCGGAGGCTCAGCCGGTTACTTTGTATGTTTACCAGGAATACAAAGCGACAGAAAAGCGTGGCACAACATCAACTACTTCGAAAAGCAGCAGCGCAGCCGGTAGTAAATCATCTTCCAAAAAGAAAAAAGACGCAGACTCAACGTTGAAAGTCTCAGCAGAATTGGACAATGGCAAGCAGGATATTCTAAAAGGTTTGTCGTTAGTGTTCAGCGATACATTGCAGAGTTTCGACAGCAGTAAATTTCATTTTACTGATACCAATTATGTTGCGCTATCTCCGGTCCATTTAACGCCTGACACCACGAACACAAGGCTAAAGCTATCATATGCCTGGAAAGAAAACACGGCTTATAAACTAATTATTGAGCAGGATGCGATTCGCGATTCTACCGGTCGAACGCTTGCAAGAAACGATACCCTTTCTTTTACCACGCTCCGCGAAAGCGACTATGGCAGTATATTGATGCGGTTTCAAAACCTCGACACCTCCAAACATCCGGTTCTGCAATTAGTGCAGAACGACAAAATTGTTCAGTCGGTGCCACTGACATCTTACCAATGGAAGCAGAAATTCATTTTGCCGGGCGATTACGAACTCCGGATGCTATATGATGCCAACCGTAATGGGGTGTGGGATGCCGGCAGTTACCTTGAAAAGCGGCAACCTGAAGTGGTGCAGGAAATAAAACTTAAAACGGCAAACAAGGTAACAATCCGAAGCAACTGGGACAATGAAGTGAATGTGTCATTATAGGCATTGAAAGGTGCGCATTAAATAGTAAGTATACAGGAATTGTCGTTCGGGTTATCTTGAATATTTAGTTTTGTCTATGGCTTATTTAATTCTTCAACCATTACTCTCACTCAAATTACAATAAATTCAGCCGGCTTCTCAAACTGGCTTTTGCCAATATCATTGCTTTGCCATAGTTGGGAATGCGGATGCGTTGCTGCAATATCATCTGCGGCTGCAGCTTCTTTATTTTTTTAAACAAACAGAGATAATATTTATACGCTACATACACACCAAAGCGGGCTTTCATGGGCAGTTGCACAATACCTTCAAAAGCTTTGTCAAAGTCCTGTTGAATGTCGCTTTCAATCGCGTTTTTATCGGGCAGGGTGAAGTTTTTAAAATCACAGCCCGGAAAATAAGTGCGGCTCAGATCGTTGTAATCTGCCTTCATATCGCGCAGGAAATTCACTTTTTGAAAAGCTGCGCCGAGGCTTTGAGCGAAAGGTTTAAGACGTTCGTATTCCGCTTTGTGTCCATCGCAGAAAATGTGCAGGCACATTAGCCCTACTACTTCTGCACTGCCGTAAATATATTCGTTGTATCCGTTTGCACTGTATTGAGTGTTGCTGAGATCCATCTCCATACTGGCGAAGAATGCTTGTATCAGATCGGGGGTAATGCCGTATTGGTTCACTGTTTCCTGGAAGCTTTGCAGGATAGGGTTCAGGCTAATGCCGCGTTCAATGGCCGCATATGTTTCCCGTTTGAACTCTGCCAGCAGAACCAGTTTGTCATAAGCGTGAAATGTATCCACAATTTCATCGGCAAAGCGCACGAAACCATAGACGTTGTGAATTGGCGTTTGAAAGTCTATATGTAACAACCGAATAGCAGATGAAAAAGAGGTGCTATAGGTTTCAGTAGTTATCCGGCTGCACTCATGGCTCACCCTGTAAAACAGATTCATTGTATTTTCTTTTGTTCCTTTCATTCTTCATTTTTATCTCCCTTCTTTCAGCACTTCCCTTGCAACAATTTCGCCACTTATGAGGGAAGGTGGCACTCCCGGACCCGGCACGGTTAGCTGACCAGCATAAAAAAGGTTCTTAACTTTTTTGTTGCGGCACGAGGGTTTCAATATTGCAGTCTGTCTCAATGTGTTCGCCAGACCATAAGCATTTCCTTTAAATGCATTATAATCTTCAATAAAGTTACGGTGCGCATATGATTTACAAAAAAGAATATGTTTCTGCACCTCCTGCCCTATCCGCGCTTCAAAGCGTTTTAGAATTATGGAAAAATAATGCTCACGCAGTTCCTCTGTATCACCTGTAAGCCCCGCCGCTTCAGGTATGAGGAAGAATAAATTTTCACAGCCATCAGGCGCTACAGTAGACTCTGTAACAGAAGTAGCACTTACATAAAATAAGGGCTCGGTTGCCCATTCTTTGGTTTCATAAATCTGCCTTCCATGAGCTTCGAAAGAGGTATCAAAAAACAAGGAATGATGCGTAATGCCATCCAGTTTCTTATTTATACCTACATAATAAAGAAGACTTCCAGGCGCCATCACTCTGTTGTTCCAATAGCTTTCGTTATAGTTCCTGTATTGTGGCAGCAACAATTGATTTTCTGTAAAATGATAATCCGCCGCGCTGATAATAGCATCTGCCGTGTAAGTGTTGTTGTGTGTAGTAACCGTTTTTGCTTTGCCATTTTCTACATCAATTGAAACAACATCTTGCTTAAAATGAAAGACAACACCCAGTTCTTTTGCGAGCGAATACATCGCTTCTACTATGCTATACATACCACGTTGCGGAAACCAGGTGCCGCCCTTAATATCGGCATAATTCATCAGGCTGTAAAGAGCAGGAATCTGTTTAGGCAAAGCACCCAGAAACAGAACCGGAAACTCCATTAACTCGCGCAGCCGAGAATCTTTGAAATACTTGCCCACATGGGCTTTCATAGAAGTGAGAATGTCAAGCCTAAACATGCCTTTTATCACATCGGCATCTACAAACTCGCTTAGCGATAAGCCTGGTTTGTACACCAGTTTCTCCATGCCCACTTTATACTTAAAGCAGGCTTCCTCCAGAAAAGTATCCAACTGTTTTCCGCTTCCCGGTTCTATCTTTTCAAATACCGCTTTCAGTTCGTTATAGTCGGCCGGTACATCCATTATATCGTTCTGAAAATAGATACGGTAAGAAGGATCCAATCGATGCAACGTATAGTAATCGCTTATACGCTTGCCAAAAGCACCAAAGAATCGCTCAAATACATCGGGCATCCAATACCAGCTGGGCCCCATATCAAACGTAAATCCGTCCTTCTTCCATTGCCTTGCCCTGCCGCCGGGCTGATCGTGTTTTTCCAGCACCAACACATCGCAACCGGCTTTTGCTAAGAAGCAGGCCGAAGACAACCCTGCAAATCCACTACCGATAATGACAACTTTTTTTTTCACCGGGAAGAAAGGTAAGCTGCGATCTTCAATCGGGATAAAAAACAGCTTTTAAAGCACTTATTTCATAATGCAATCAATGCTATTTGTTCAAAAAAAGGCTTTTAGACAATTAATTAAACTTCATCTCTTTCTTGTTGATTGTAAGGCTTTTGTATTGCATCAAAAAGGATAAATATTTATTGAAACCCTTAACAAATAAGTACTAAAATAATTAGCCCATAAATCTTTTTCGGCGTACATTTACATGCTGATTAATTTTACAATTCAAAAGAAAACATCCCAAACATGAGCAACACAGATAAACTGAAAGCCCTAAAACTAACGATTGATAAAATCGACAAAGACTTTGGTAAAGGCAGCGTAATGATGATGAATGAAAGGCCTGAAAAGCAGATGGAGGTAATTTCCACTGGTTCTATTGGTCTTGATGTTGCGCTTGGCATTGGCGGTTTGCCCAAAGGCCGCGTAGTCGAAATTTATGGGCCTGAATCGAGCGGTAAAACCACTATTGCTACCCATGTCATTGCAGAAGCGCAAAAGAAAGGTGGAATCTGCGCCATCATTGATGCGGAACATGCGTTCGATAGTGCTTATGCACAAAAGCTGGGTGTTGATATTGATAATCTTTTAATTTCTCAGCCGGATTATGGTGAGCAGGCGCTCGAAATCGCCGACCGTTTAATTCTCTCCGGAGCGTTGGATGTAGTGGTGATTGACTCTGTGGCTGCCCTTGTTCCTAAAGGTGAACTGGAAGGTGAAATGGGCGATAGCAAAATGGGCTTACAGGCTCGTTTGATGAGCCAGGCTTTGCGTAAGCTCACTGCTACCATCAGCAAGACCAATACCATTTGCATTTTCATTAACCAGCTTCGTGAGAAGATTGGTGTAATGTTCGGTAACCCCGAAACCACAACCGGTGGTAACGCGTTAAAGTTCTATGCATCGGTTCGGTTAGACATTCGCCGTGCGGCGCAAATTAAAGATGGCGACGAAGCCATTGGCAACCATGTAAAGGTGAAAGTGGTTAAAAATAAAGTAGCACCTCCGTTCCGTTCCGCCGAGTTTGATATTATTTTCGGTGAAGGTATTAGCAAGATTGGGGAAATTATTGATATGGGCGTGGAATTGGGTATTGTAAATAAAAGCGGCAGCTGGTTCTCTTACCAGGGAAACAAGCTCGGTCAGGGTCGCGATGCGGTAAAATCTTTACTGCAGGACAACGATGGTCTCGCAAATGAGATTGAAGTTAAAATCAGGGCAAAAATTGCTGAAGCACAAACTGGTGGTGTGCCTGCAACTAACGGGGTAGCAGCAACTGCCGATGTAGATTAAATACTTCCCATCGAATGGGGACTTCAAGATAGTTTTTAGTTGGTTTAGTAAGTAAGTCTTCCTGTTTCTACAGGAAGACTTTTTCTTTTCTCTCCTTCTGTTTTTCCTCTTTCAAATTTCCTTTTTATTGGTTGGCTTCATCTTCTTGGCAAGAGTTACTTTTATGCCATGAACAACCGCATCAAGAACCTAAACAAAGAACTTCTCTCCGATTATAAGTGCAAGCTGGAAAAGATAACCCTCGACTATTTGCGAAGCGATAGCCGCTGGCAGCACGAAGAGCGGGTTGTGTTCAGCCGCAACGATGCGACCACCGTGCTGATGTATAACAAAATGAACAAAATGGTTATCCTCGCAAACCAGTTCCGGCTGCCCACCTATATGAACGGAAATGAAAGTGGAATGCTAATTGAAGCCCCGGCGGGAACGATAGATGAAAATGAAAGCCCTGAAGTTTGCATTCGCCGTGAGATTGAAGAGGAAACAGGCTACCGGGTAAATAGTGTGAAGCAAATTATGCAGGCTTATCTTTCGCCCGGCTCGGTTACAGAGCGGGTTTACTTTTTTGTAGCTGAATACAACAGCAGCCTGAAGATTGCCCCAGGCGGCGGCACCGACGAAACAGAAGACATAGAGATAAACGAAGTTCTCTTTACCGATATAATTGCCATGGTGGAAGACGGCAGAATTAAGGATGCGAAAACCATCATGCTCATTCAGTATGCGCAACTGCACCATCTGCTGGATTGAAGCAAGGTTGGCTAACACTAAAATAAAACAGCCTTGCTTATTGGGTTAAGCAAGGCTGTTTCGCTGGACGTTCGTTTTTCTTATTTAGATTTCAACGATAAAACATAACCCGCCATCAGGTTGGCATTTGCAATTGAGATTTGAGGGTGAGCCGGCATGGCTACCTGTCCCCATCTGCCCGAGCCGCCTTTATAAATCTTGTAAGCCAGTTCATCTCGGTACGCTTCGGTGTTAGAGTACTTATCGGCAATCATGTTATAAGACGGTCCTACCATTTTTTTATTAATGTCGTGACAGGTTTTGCAGTCGCTGTTTGCCACCAGCACAGCACCCTGCGTTATTGCGGGGTCGCCACCGTTGGTGAGCGCTCTCGGGTTATCTACGTTGTTATCCGGCCTTTCCGGGTCAGATTTTTGCCCCGTAGATAAAGAATCCTGCGCCGGATTGTTCGTATCGTTCCTGGGGTTGCTGCCGCAGCTTACGGCTGTTGCAAGTGTAACAATGCTAACAGCCATTATTGTCAATATCTTCTTCATAGGTGCCTCTTTTGGCAACCCTTATTGCAATCCTAATACCAAACGGTTAAAGCCTTCATCGCTGCCGGTAGATGCGAAATCATCAAAGGCTTTTTCAGTTACGTTGATGATATGATTTTTAATAAACGGGGCGCCTTCTCTGGCACCCTGTTCGGCGCTTTTAATGGCACACTCCCACTCCAGCACCGCCCAGCCTTTAAAGTCGTATTGCGCCAGCTTGCTGAACACACTTTTAAAGTCCACCTGTCCATCGCCTAACGAGCGGAAACGGCCGGCGCGCTTCACCCAGCTTTGATAGCCTCCATACACGCCTTGCTTTCCCGTAGGGTTAAACTCCGCATCTTTTACATGGAACATCCTGATGCGCTCGTGGTAGTAATCTATGTAGGTTAAATAGTCCAGGCATTGCAGCACAAAGTGCGATGGATCGTACAGCAAACAAGCGCGCGCATGGTTGTTTACTTTTTCTAAAAACATCTCGTAGGTTTCCCCATCGTGCAGGTCTTCGCCGGGGTGAATTTCATAACACAAATCCACACCGTTTTCATCAAAAGTATTCAGTATGGGCAGCCAGCGGTTTGCCAGTTCGGTAAAGCCGGTTTCTACCAATCCTGCCGGGCGTTGCGGCCAAGGATATACAGTGTGCCACAGCAGCGCACCGCTAAACGTAGCATGTGCATTCAATCCTAAATTCTGCGAAGCTTTGGCAGCCCATTTCAGTTGCTGCACCGCCCACTCTGTGCGGGCTTTGGGGTTATTGCGAACACTCTCCGGTGCAAAGCCATCAAACTGGGCATCATAAGCCGGGTGCACTGCCACCAGTTGTCCCTGCAAGTGCGTGGAGAGTTCCGTTATCTGCAAGCCGGCTGCATTAACGATGCCCTTTATTTCGTCTGCGTAATCTTTGCTTTCTGCTGCCTTTTGCAGGTCTATAAACGAGCTGACCCAGGTAGGTATCTGCACGCCTTCGTAGCCCAGGCTTTTTGCCCATTCGCAAATGCTTTGCAGGGAATTAAAGGGTGCCGCATCGCCGGCAAATTGAGCGAGAAATATGCCCGGTCCTTGTAGTGTTGTCATGATGGAGGAAGCTTTGTTGTGTTAGAGAAAATGTATTGTCGTTAGGTGTGCAATTTATAGGTTTTCGGGGAATGGGATGATGCTAATCGTTCTAAAATGAGATACCAGTTTTGTAAACAAAAGAATGCGGATAATGGCTTCGTTATATTTTTCTGTAGCCTCTCAAAAATTATTATCAAATGGTTCTTTGGAGTTAAGAACTGAATCGATAATTCGTTTGTCTTTTGGAAATTTAAGATAATAAACTTTTCCTTTGCCATTTCGCGATATAGATATATCATATAATTCGGGCTTTTTATCTTTATTCTCCTCCATGAAATTTGAAAAATCAAATGCAATCAGTGATTGTTTTTGCTCTGTATTAAATGGATCTTCTCCGGGTTCCTCGGGCAATTGTTGATTGTATTTTTCACCAACGAAACTCACGCCACTCACACGCGTTGCTGTATTCATGCTGTCTATATACTGCTCAGCAAACTTAAGCAGTTCACTTGCCAGCACAGTTTTGTTTTGATAGTTTGTAATCTTAAATTCGTCCATATAGGTTTTGTAGTAGTTGGTACTTCCAACGTACCGATAGTAAAATTTGATTTCCTTCTTTTCATCTTTAACCGAATAACAATTTAAATTGAAGGTTAAAACAACTGCTAACAATCCGGTACTGAACCGATGATTGAAACGATAACACCTCATAATTTGTTTGTTTGAGTACATGGTGTAAAATAAAGGCATTACTAAAATCCAAGTATTATCGAGTTCAGATTAATCTCACTTCTTACATAGACAATTTATTGAAACAGCCATTAAATTTTCCTGAAAATATTCTCCCTTTTCATCGCTTCCATCCACTCCTTTTTCTTCTTCTCTTTCTAAATCAACACCTTTTCCTTTAAGCCGTTTTTAAGAACCGGTTCAGCTTTTTTTAAGCTGATGGACCGCTGATTTTGCAGTGCTTTTTCTTCTCAAATTAGCTCTGCAATCAGCAGAAACAGAATGTCATTCACACAACATTTTATCACCCAAATTAACTGCACTCCCCATGCCGCACGCACATGCACCACCGCCTTTTTCTTCCGTGCCTCACCGGATCACCATCCGGCAAGCCACGAAACGTTCCGGACGACACCGGATCATTATCCGGCAAGGCGCGGAACGTTCCGGATGACACTGGATTGCTATCCGGTAAGCCGCGGAATGTTCCGGATGATACCGGATGGTGATCCGGCAAGGCACGGAATATTCCGGATGGTACCGGATCACTATCCGGCAAGGCGCGGAACGTTCTATACCCTGCCGGATCACCATCCGGTGTATAAATCTCACTTTTTTTAAAAGCAAAAATTTAATCTGGGTTATGTTAAATTCAATTTTATTATTCAGCAATTTATTCCGCTCTGAAAAAATCAATCCCGAACGCCTCTACAATTTTGGCGTTGTGGTATTACAGGCACTTATTCTTGCCAATGATCAAAAACAGTTTGATGTGGTGATTGCAGCCCTCACGGAAGCACTGGCGGCATTGCGGCTCGAAATGTCGGGCATAGATACAGGCATAAGCGACCAGAAAACCGAAACGCAAACGGTGGATGAATTCATTGTATTGTTTTATACGTATATGAGCGAGGAAGAGCCGTTTATAGCAAGGCAGTTGGGCGGCCGCAAATCGGCAGGCTATCAAATGATTTATCCTTTCGGTCTCACGGAGTATAGCAAGGCCACTAAAACCACCATGCCTACGCTTACCGACCGGTTAGATGCAGCGGCTAAAAAATATAACAGTAAACTCGACCCCGCCATTGCTGAAAAACTGGCGAGCTTTAAGCCCGATTTCGATAAGCAATACGGCACGCAGCAGCAGCAGATACAAGCGGTGAAGAAAGACCGCACGCAAAAGAAAACGGCGTTTGGCTCTTTGCAGATTGTGCTCACATCAGCCGTGTTTGCCGTGGGTCTGCAATATCCCGGCAATGTAGAGAAGTGTGCTGCCTTTTTTCCGTTTGAAATGCTGTACCCTAAACGCAAACGCATGCGTTATAAAATAGCGGGCACAGTTGAGAAAAACGAAGAGAAAGAATTGATGAATTATTTTTTGAACCCTACAGCCGACCTTGTGTTTGCCAACAGGAGCAACAACGCCGTGTATGCCGTGTGGCTGGCAGCATCACTTACCGAACCTATGCCTGCCGACGCTGTGCTGGCAAGCCCTGTCCCGGATGTGACCATAAACGCAAAAAAGCTGGGCGACATTAAACATAAGCCGCTGCTGATGATAAAGAATATGAGCGACCTGAATGCGTGCGAATATGAAATAACGCTTATAGGCTTGCGCAAAGACAGAAGCAATACGCCGCTGCCCAAACAGCTAACCGTGATAGAAGACGATGCCGAAGAAGCGGTGTAGGAATTTGGGTTGAATACTGAGGGATAAAAAGCGCTTTCTACACCCGTGGAAGGCGCTTTTGTTTTTGTAAGCGGATCTGTTCTTGTTGAAAGAGGGCAGCGGTTGAAACTTAAGCAAACCGCCTGTATTTAACAGTCTCTATCTAGACGACACAGTTAATGTGAAGTTGTTTATATACAGCCGGATGGCAAACGTTCCTGCGCCTCAAGAGATGTTCTTACTGCTGCACAGGCAACAAACAGAGCACGGCAATGCGATTACAAAGGAATAATATCCCAGAGTACTAAGATTGATCTTGTCTGTGTGAGCGGTTGATTCGAATTACAGAACAATCACACTGTTCACTCCGCCGAATACATTGGAAACCTGGTTATCGGCTTCCGGCTCGTTCTGCCATTCGTTTTCGTTGATGCGGTACTTGAATTCGTGCTGTGAGTTTTTGGGGAGAGACACTTCAGAGGTGAAACTGCCGTCTTTTTTCTTGCTCATAATCACGGCGTTTTCCCAGTCGCTGTTTAAGCCTAAAATCTCTACGGTTTCAGCCTGTTCGGGTTTGAAGGAGAATTTTACTTTGCAGTAATCTTTGGTTTTGAAGTATGTTTTCTGAATCATTGTCGTTTGATTTTCACATTTTACTTCCACTTTATTCCCAAAATTGTAAAAGGTAACCCGGTTGCTGTAAACGGTAAAGGATGACTGAGACCACGGTTGTTGTATTTCTATAAAGATAAATTGTATTGACTCCCACGTTTATACACACAACCCGGAACAAAAACAACCGCTGTTCGCTTCCTGCATTTCTGAACAAAATACGAAAAGAAACAGCGGTTGTTAAAAAAGTATAACGCTCTCTAACGTACCCGTTACACAAAGTAGAGAGCTGTGTTATCTATGCTTTCTCTAATTGTGGCAACTGCCAATCCGGACGAACATAGTGGCAGGTATAGCCGTAAGGATGCTTCTGCAAGTAGGCCTGATGCTCTTCTTCTGCATCCCAGAAGTCGGTAGCCGCAACCACTTCGGTTACAATTTTGCCAGGCCAAACGCCGGAGGCATCCATTTCTGTTATTAAGTCTTCGGCGGTTTTCTTTTGCTCATCCGTCAGGTAAAAAATGGCCGAACGGTAGGAAGTGCCCATATCGTTCCCCTGCCGGTTTTTAGTGGTAGGATTGTGTATCTGGAAGAAAAACTCCAGCAATTTGCGATAGGACAAGGTTTGATTATCGAAGGTGATAGCAATGCCTTCTGCATGTGTGCCGTGGTTGCGGTAGGTTGCGTTCTTTACATCGCCTCCCGTATAGCCAACACGGGTTGAGGTTACACCCGGCAGTTCCCGTATCAGTTCTTCTACGCCCCAGAAACAGCCGCCGGCTAAGATTGCTTTTTCGTTTGCCATAACATGTTTGTATTTAGATTGTTTATAGAAATTCAACTATGAAGCCAATTTCATTGTATAGCAATTTGTCAGATGGTTGTTAATGCTATTAACTCTTCGGCTTGCTAAAGTGGGTAGTGTGTTGTAATTTTAAATCTCTAAACAAATAACCACATGAAACAGTTGCTCTTGCTGCTTGCCCTCTTTTTATTTGTACAAGGATATTCTCAGGTTGATAAATCTGTTTCACTCTTAGAGAGTAACACTTATGGTTACGTAGATGGTATACGTCTCGATAGTATTGATGCCGCCTATGCTGTGTTCGATGTGAATGTAGGCAACCGGGTTCATTTTAATTTCGGGCAAAACCTAACCGATTCGAAAAAGTTTTTGGTGACGGATACGAAAGGTAAGCCCTTATCATTTCCCATTAACTCGGCGGCTTTCCTTTTCAATTTCTTTCATTATAATCGTTGGGAGTTGGTGTCTTCCGATGGCACAGACGCATGGGTGTTGAAGAAACAGTAAGAGAAATGAATTCTATTCCAGCAAACTGATCTTTTTAGAGTGCTGAATCGCTTCGCTGCTATTGATAAATAAACAGGTATGGATTCCTTTTTCTTCCAGCGCCTGTAATACCTGCTTGGTCGCTGCTGCTTTGCTCGGTCTAACATTGCGGATATATATGCCATGCACGTTGGCGCGATATTTTTCGGCAACGGCTGCGTAGATAGAAGGATCGTGCTGCGAGTTATCGCCTAATAACACAAACTTCTGATTGGGGAAAGCTTCCATAATGCGCACGATGCGCAATAGCTTGCCTTCGTGTTTTGTTTTTCCTGTTTTTGCTATTTCGTACCAGCGCTTGATGCTGTTGAGTAAAAAGACACCGGGCGGCAAATGATTGTGGGAAAAGAACGCGGTGAGATCATCATATAAATTCCATTCGCTGCTGGAAACATAAAAGAAAGGATTGGGAATCTCATCTGTCGTCTGTGCTTTTGCCAGCAGGTTGTAATGTTGAACGGCATCAGGAAAGGCAAGCCGGGTATGCGGGTTGCCGGTAAACAGCACACGCAACCTTCTTAACACCGTTGCGGAAAAAGAAACTAATACGGTATCATCAATATCGGAAATAAAGGCATACTGCGTAACGTGGGGCACGAATATCTGACCTTCGCCGGTAGAGAGTACTTCTCCCTGTTTGTCTATACAATCAATATGCACTGTATGCCAGCCGGCGGGTGTGGAGTTCTTATCTTCCCACTCAAATTTAAAAAAACCATCCGATTCTGCTGTCGTGTAGTATACCTCCTTTTCCCAATGCAGCCGAAGGTTTGCGCCCGGTATCGGGTTAACGAAAAAAAGGCGAAACAATCTTTTAATATTGCGTAGCACACCTTTTGAATACTTTGCAACCACCGGAGGTTTTTTTGCCAGTACATGACCAAACACCACTAAGTTGCGGGCATGACCGTAACCATGATATACTTTGACATAAGGACTTCCGCTTGTATTGTGCATGAACGTACTATTTTATACTTCCCAAACAGAGCATTGCTATAATTATGCAAAAGACACCATCGCTTAAATTTCTTTTTATAGTAAATGCCAAGTCGGGTACGAGCGACAAGGATTATAACCAAATCATCCGCGAGCATTTTGCCAACTCGCCGCACCAGGCGGAGGTATACCAGTTATCGGAAGATTGTAAAAAGGAAGAAATTGACCAGAAAATCACGAACCGCAAGCCCGACAAAGTAGTGGCTATCGGCGGCGACGGAACAATAAAATTAGTGGCTGAATCGTGCATGAAAAAAAGACTGCCGCTCGGCATTGTGCCGGGAGGTTCGGCAAACGGCATGGCAAAAGAGTTGGGCATACCGGAGGATGTGAAAAAAGCACTCGATATAGCGGTAAATGGAAAGTGTAAAAAGATACACCTTTTACACGTGAACAACGAGCTATGCATACACCTGAGCGATATAGGCTTTAATGCTTTCATCATTAAAAAATTCGACTCGCTGGAAACGCGGGGTATGTGGGGCTATGCAAAAGCTGCCTGGCAGGTACTTCGCGAACATTCGCAGATGGATGTGGAAATAAAAGTGAATGGTAAGCTGGAGAAAAAATGCGCAGCGATGATTGTGCTGGCAAATGCTACCAAGTACGGCACGGGCGCACTAATTAATCCGAACGGGTCGCTGGAAGATGAGTTGTTTGAAATTATCGTGATGAAAAAACTGGCTCTGAAGGAACTTTTTAAAATGATGATAACGCATCAATCTTATGATCCGAAGAAAACAGAAGTCTACCAGGCGAATGAAGTGCGCATCGTATCGAAGCGCAAAGCCCATTTTCAGGTAGACGGGGAATACTTAGGCAAGGTATCGGAGGTAAAAGCGAATCTTGCCCCTGCTGCACTGGAAGTGATTGTGCCGGAAGAGGCTTAAACTAACTACTTTTCGTCTTCTTTTATTCTCATTTCTTATTTTTCCGCATTTAAATTGCAGCTCTGCCTGATGAGTTTATACTCCTGCTTTAAATGGGAATGCGGGCAACCCAACCCTGTACATTATAATGTTGATTCCTGTTGTGGAAAGAGTAGGTTGCTTGTTCGCAAGTGAAACTGTCGTCGTTTTATTACTTACAGCTGGGATAGACAGATGGAAAAATATATGCGCTATTGCTATTTCCCTTTGCGCTTTGAATATTTTGGTTTGCGCTTCAAGGAAAAATGTTTGCGCGATAAATATTATTGTTTGCGCTATTGACAATAATGTTTACGCTTCAAAGAATAATGTTTGCGCTTCAAGGAAAAATGTTTGCGCTATTGACGATAACGCTTGCGCTTCAACTCATTTCGTCTGCTCTGTTTCGGGTAAAATTGGTGGTTGCGGCATTTTTCTCAGGTGTTTTTTCCATTTCTGAAGGGATGCTTTCGCACGAGGAAATAGATAATTGCCGAGAGAAAACCGGATGGTGCAAGCCACTATTTTTTGGGAAAGCCGGCATCTCCTTTTACTTCGTTCAATTGCTGCGTATGACGGTTGGTATGGGCAGAGATTAATAAAACCAACTGGTAGGCATCTACTTTAGCGAAACCTAAATTTGCTAAGTGACCGCGCAAATCACTGCTGGTCGTATCTACGAAATGAACCAGGCTATCTCTGTCGGCATTAAAAGCCTGTAATGTAGATGCGATGTCTTTTGTTGTTGAGTGGGATGGCTTTATCGGTTCGGCTGCCTGTGCTTTGCGAGAGCGATCCTCGACACTCCTAATAAAACCCGTGTCTGTGACGGTTGACTGCCAGGCACTGTCATTGGGAGTGGCTGCAGTTTGCTGCATAAACCCATACAAACTTTGCGATGCCAGTGTGATATGCTGCACACATTCCAGAACCGACCAGCGGTCCGGCGAAGGTTTGTAATTTAATTGTGCGTCGGACAAACCCTTTACTGCAGCTACCAGATCAGCCCGGGTTTTATTTAAATGGTCAATTGCAAATTTCCGTTCGGCTTTGGTTAGCTCTTTGCTATCGCGCAGTGTAAAAGCCGTAAATACGAAAGGCAGCAACAGCAATAACAACGTCTTTCTCATAAAACAATTTTTTAGTAGCGTTAAAGATAAGGAAAGCCGGTTGTTTAGGATCTTCTGCTTTTATTGACGGAAGAAGACCTGGTTCATTTGAGGAATGGAACACCGCAATGACCTTAGTGAAGACAATGTGGAGAAAATGAAACTGAAAGACTTTTTATTTTTGAACGACCAGCTTTTTAACAATCATTGCGTCGCTCGTTTGCAGGCGGCTGAAATACATGCCGTTGCAAAGCGTTGATGCGCTTGCCTGAACTGTATAAACACCTTTGTCCTGCCAAGTATCTTTCAAAACCAACACTTCTTTTCCGTTGAGGTCTATAATACTTAACCGGACTTTTGATGCGGCGGCAAGAGAATAGGCGATGTTTGTTAATGAGGTAACTGGATTGGGTGAATTCTGGTATAACTGAGTGGTGCTTTCCTCCAAACGTTTGGTTACCATTAAACTTTGCCTGTCAGTTGTTATAACGGATGTTTGTAGTGAAGTGCGTTTCGCTTTTAAAATATACACGTCAGCATTGCCAGCGCTTGTTAGCGTGATAACACTGCCATTTATGTTGAACTGCGCATTGCCGGTATAGTAACCGGTAAGATAAATAAACCCTTTTGCATCAACAGCAATACTGCTTGCCCAATCATCTGTTGCACCGCCTTCTCTCATAGAGGTTAATAAAGTACCGGAAGGTTTGTAAACCGCAATAAATATGTCGGTGCTGCCGGCACTGGTTAAGAAATTGCCGGTACCAAAAGATGCCGTACCGTTGAAATAACCTGCTGCGTAAATATTCTGCTGCGTATCTAAGGCAAGAGAAAAACCAATATCATCCGCGCTTCCGCCTATGTTATTTGCCCATGCAAATACACCATCGCTATTCAGCTTTAAAAGATAGGCATTGAAAAACCCATTGCTGCTGGTGAGATTGAATACGCCACTGCCAGGGTTAAAATCAACGGTGCCGACGAAATATCCGGTTGCATACACATTGCCGCTTTTATCAGCCGTGATGCCTAAGCCGGTTTGATCGCCTGCCCCGCCAACACTGACTGCCCAAACAAAATCGCCTGCGGAATTGTACTTCGCATAAAAAGCATCTTTGGCAGATGTGCCGGTTAGATTAAAAACGCCGGTACCGATGTTAAAATCGGATGTACCAAAAAAACCACCGGTTATATATATTGAACCAGCCGCATCAACAAAAAGATTTTGAGCAGAAGACTCGCCGCTACCCCCAATATCTTTTGCCCATACTAAACCACCGTTTGTATTGTAGCGGGCAAAAAAGGGATCGGATGAGCCGCCCGCGTCAAAACTGTTTATATTGGAGGAAGGATCAAAGTCAACTACATAACCAAAATAACCCGTGATGGTAACCGTGCCGGAACTGCTTACAGACAAAGCATTGCTCTCGTCGAACCCAATACCACCTATCTTTTCAGCCCAAACATAGTCGCCATTGGCAGTGTACTTTGCGAGGTATATATCTTTACCGCCCGAAGAAATTAAATTCTTAACAGCAGGTCCCGGATCGAAATCTGCTGTTGATTCGAAAGAACCTGTGATATAGACATTGCCTGCTGAATCGGCACCGATTCCTTTACCATAATCGTAACCACTGCCGCCTACTTTTTTTGCCCACACCAAGGCGCCGTTCTTATTGTATTTAGCAAAGAAAACATCCGGTATTACTGCATCGCTTTCATCGCAGGGACAACTGCTTTGCAGGAAAAAAGTTTTAGGTCCCGGATCAAAATCGGCTTTGCCTAGGAAGTTGCCGATGATATACAGGTTACCCGATGCATCGTAGGTAATGTGTTGCCCGTATTCGGCATTTGTGCCACCGATACTTTTTACGAATTGTGCAACTGACTCTTGCCTGAACAGCACACAAACAGTCATTAAAAAGAGAACAAGTGTAGATTTTTTCATTTTATAAAATGCTTGGTCAGTTAAGCTTTATTGTGCCTTTTCAACCCTTAGGCATCCATGAATTCTTTCAGCTATTTGCATCAGCAGGATCTACACGTCAGCCGCTTCCTTCTATCAACACAAAACCTCCTGACCGGTTTTAAATTCTACCTGATATAAATAAGTATGAGCTATTCAATGAATTGTAACCACGGTTAATATACTGTTGTAAAAAAAGCAGGTGCTGCAATAATTGATTGACTGAAATCTGTTTTGTGATCTTGTAGTGTACTTCCTACCGGGCGGCGCTGAAACCAGGGCAAAAGAAAAGAAAACGGGATGAGCTTTTCGTGGCACACATTTTAGCCTTTGTGCAGTAAATAGAATACGATGCCCTTACTTCTTATTGCCTTTTTTATTACTGACCTCTTATCAATAGCCTTTCCTTTTATTGCGTATTACCTGTATCGTGAATGGGATAAGTATCATCATACGATTAACAATGATTATGCACAGCGATGTTTGTATGGCGCTATTGCTGTGCTGGCTTTTATCCTGCTGGGAAAATTCCTGATAAAAGCTTCGCTTAGTAAAAAAAGAAAAGGAGAAGACGAGCCACACCTGTTTGATACTGGTAAAAGTGATGCCATTAAACGCCCGGATGGCAGCACTATTAACGTTGAGTATTATGGAAAAGAAAGCGGACAGGCAATCATTTTTGTTCACGGATTAAATGCGAACATTAAAAACTGGTACTATCAACGAAAGTATTTTGAAAAGAAGTATCGCCTGATTATGATGGACCTGCCGGGAATGGGAAAATCAACCCGGCCGAAAAACAGAGATTTTTCTCTTTCTAACCTGGCGGCAGACCTGCAGTCGGTGATTGATTATACAGGCGCAAAGAACCCGATTCTTTGGGGACACAGCATGGGCGGCATGACGATACTTACCTTCCTGGCAAAGAATAAAGAAACCATCCGAACCACAATAAAAGGCGCTATTTTAGAACACACTACGTATACCAATCCTGTGCGGACGATGGTCTTTAGAAAGGTATTAACAGCAATTCAAAAGCCTGTTCTGGTGCCGCTTTGTTATTTGATTATTTTTCTTTCACCCTTGCTTTGGATCTTCCGCTGGCTGAGCTATTTGAACGGCACCTCGCTGATCGGGACGCGCTGGATGACTTTTGCGGGCACGCAAACAATGAAGCAGCTTGATTTTAGCACCTTGCTTTCTACGCTTGCGCCGCCTGCTATTATGGCGAGAGGTTGCTTAGGCATGTTTGAATATGATGTAACGAATGATCTGTCTGATCTTGCGATACCTGCTCTTGTAATCGGGGCGAACAAAGACCGCCTTACCCAACCGGATGCGAGTGTGTACATGAAAGAGCATTTGCCCAACGCCGAACTGGTAATGGTACAGCCGGGCAACCACCAGGCTTTGTTGGAAAGACATGCTGAAGTGAATGATGCCGCCCAGCGTTTTATTCTACAGATTACGAATGCGGGGTAATAACAGATTGAAGCGCTAGATAAGATTACTGTTTTACACCGGATGAGTAAATTAGAATACAGTATATTACCCTCACTTACTAAATCCTGTCTTATCAATGCGTAATTTTTATCTCTATCACCAACAAAATTTACCTGAACCAAATTGTTATTTGCATACCCTTTATCTCTGTCTTCTGCATACACAATCTGGTTAAAAATAATCAGATTTGATTTGATAAGAATAACGGCAAACCTAAACTGAAGTACAACCAATTCTTTTCTTGGAGATATGTTAGCAGAGTCATTTCGGAGAAGAAAAGAGGATTCATTTTAAAAGTTCGTGAATAAAACAATGTTATTTTAGCCCTACAAAAACCTGTAAAATGTTTTACGGATTATTATGGCTCAGAACTTCTTTACTGTTTACAATTAACTGTCTGGCTCTTGTTATTTCCGTTCTGCAAGCGCAGGCGCAAACGGCAATGATTACTATTAATGACCGGCACACAACAAGCCTGAACGGAGAGTGGAAAGTAATTATAGATCCGACAGGTGGAGGAGAATGGAGACAGGTATGGGCTGAAAAAAAGCCGCAACGAAAAACTGATTTTATTGAATATTCTTTTGACGAAGGTCCCACCTTGCATGTGCCCGGTGATTTTAATACGCAATTGCCGGAACTAATGTATGTAGAAGGCGGTGTTTGGTATAAGAAAACGTTTACTTACCAAAAGAATAACAGCAGGAGACTTTTTATCTATTTCGGCGCTGTGAACTACATGGCGAAAGTGTACCTGAATGGTCAATATATCGGAAGCCATGAAGGCGGCTTCACCCCCTTTCAATTTGAGCTGACCCAACTTGTGGCAGAAGGTGAAAACCGGCTTGTTGTGAAGGCAGACAACGGCAGACGGGAAGCAGGCTTGCCAGGTCTGGGGTATGATTGGTTTAACTATGGCGGCATCACAAGGGATGTGTCTCTGGTGCAAACGGCCAACACCTTTATTGAAGATTACAGCATTCAGTTACAAAAAGGATCGCTGAATAAAATAAGCGGATGGGTAAAATTGAATGGCGCAGCAAAAAAAGAAAAAATAACGGTGCGCATTTCTGAACTGAATCTAAGTTATAGCAGTATTACAGACGACAGCGGTTATGCCCCCATTGATGTAACGGCTAAGATAAAATTATGGTCGCCTGCCGACCCGAAATTGTACCGGGTTCAGATTGAGTCGGCATCTGATACCGTAGATGACGAGATTGGTTTCAGAAGCATAGAAGTGCAGGGCACACAGGTATTACTGAACAAGAAACCTCTGTTTTTTAAAGGTGTGGATATACATGAAGAGCGCCCTTTTCATCCTTCCAAAGCGTATTCGGAAGCAGATGCTTTGACACTGCTAACCTGGGCAAAAGAGCTGGGCTGCAACTTTGTGAGGCTTGTGCACTACCCTCACAATGAGAACATGGTGAGAACAGCAGAGAAAATGGGATTGTTGGTGTGGGATGAAATTCCGGCTTATCAGAATATTGAGTTCAGCGCGCCGGGTATGCAAGGCAAATTAGATACAATGATGCGCGAAATGATGCGGCGCGACCGAAACCGGTGCGCAGTTGTCATTTGGAGCTTAGCCAATGAAACCTACTCTACAACTCCCAACAGAACGAATGCCTTAATTCAGCTTTCTAAAAGCTGCCGCAACTTGGACAGCACTAGACTGATTACCACGGTGCTAAGCAACCAGGGATATAGCAACAATACATTTACTGTTTGGGATACCCTCGTTAACTCGTTCGATATTATTTCCATTAATGAATATGCTGGCTGGTATGCACCCTGGCAGGGAGAACCGAAGGATGTGAAGTGGAAGTTTACAGTTCAAAAGCCGCTGATGATTTCGGAGTTTGGCGGCGAGGCAAAATATGGCAGCCATTTTGGCCCCGCCGATGAGGCTGACTCCTGGAGCGAAGATTATCAGGCTCAGATTTATAAAGACCAGATTACCTTGTTTGGTGTTACACCCAACCTGGTTGGTGTGTCGCCCTGGTTGCTGGTTGACTATCGCTCGCCGGTACGCATGCATCCGACCAAACAAAACGGCTTCAACCGCAAAGGACTTCTATCCGAATATGGCGAACGCAAAAAAGCCTGGTATGTACTAAAGACATACTATGAGAGGATGTGACTTTTGCATGAAGAGAGCTGTGTTCAAACATAGCACCTGTATTATTAGATTCTTGTTCCTAACCATCTTTAGTTACTCCTCATATTATCTTTTGCACGGACAACCATTTATGCCCATTCGCTTTGTTTTCGTACATAACTTTAATCCGGAAAAATGAAATTTTCTTTCCTCTCGATGAGCGCCCTAGTTGTATTGTTCGCCTGTAATAAAGATGACAACGCTTCGGTAACACAAAGCATTACCCCTTCTTCCTTTCAAAACCATATCTGGGTTTTCGATTCTTCTCTCACAGTTACTCTCGATTATTCCAGCGCCAGCTACGCCACTGCACAAGAACAAACCCTTGTGTTCAGCAGTGATACACTGATGAAGATAACCGGCAGCTACTCGGTCACTTATAACACAGCCTCTGCGCGACCAGACAGAATTTATTCTTAGCTGCCCGGCACCGCGGAAGACTTAAGTGTATACTTGCTGATCATCACAATTACGGATACAAAATTGGTAACCAGCCAGTTTCTGCAGGCAGACCAGACAATCACTATTTATTACCACTCCAGGTAGTCATATTTCAAGACATCGGTCTAACGTTACATTTACCACTCTCTGTGACATTTTTGTACATAAAATCCGCTTTTTCTTCTAAACGAGGATTATTTATTACAGCAATGCTCGGAACTATGCGAGGTTGCGAAATATGGTTGAAACTGATTTTTTGTAACTTCATTTTGCAAATTGCAAATCAAAGATTTGCTGATGGAACGACACAGTCGGGAATCAACGCTGATGACTAAGGTTATTGATTTTCTTGCTTTTCAGTGTCTTTGTTCCCGCCTCACAGAACGTTGAAAGAATATTACTTTGTAAAAAACAGCTCTTTATGAAAGCTATTTGCCTTTCTGCTTTGCTTCTCATTACTGCTTTGCAAAGTCTGCCAGCTCAGACGCCGCTGTGGAAAACAGTGCCTGCGCCGAAACCGATGCCTGCAGCAGCAGATAGCGGATGGGTAGCCGTGAACGGTATCAACCTATATTACGCCATTTTCGGCAAGGACAAACCAGACCCAGTGCTGTTGCTTCATGGCGGCTTCACGTCTTCTGACTACTGGAGCGCAGAGGTAACAGCTCTTGCCAAAACGCATGAAGTAATCGTAGCCGACAGCCGCGGGCATGGCAGAAGCACTTTGGGCACTGAACCACTCTCCTACCAATTAATGTCGGATGATGTGCTGAAACTGATGAATGCATTGCATCTTACCGCGCCCTCTGTTGCAGGCTGGAGTGATGGCGGCATCATTGGTTTATTGCTTGCCATTCAGCATCCTGACCGGGTGAAAAGACTGTTTACATTCGGCACCAACTTTAATTTGTCGGGCTATAGTGACGAACCACCTGATACGGCTACCGGCAGACAATTTATGAATATGGCAAAGGCAAACTACCGGCGGTTGTCCTCAACGCCCGATAGCTTTCCGGTGTTACAAAGAGCGTTGGGTACGCTGTATGACCGGGAGCCGGATATTGCACCTGCTGACTTAGCGACTATTCGTTGCCGGACTACCATAGCAGCGGGCGGGCATGACCAGTTTATCAAACGCGAACACTTTGAACAATTGGCGCGACTGATACCGGGTGCTACACTACTGATTATCCCGAATATGGGACATGGTGGCGTTTTGCAGGATCCGGCTGCATTTCACCAAGCGATTTTACAATGGTTAGAAAAGTAAAAAAGTTTTCCGGTTGGCTTATTGGTCGATTTGATATGACCTAAAAAGTCATCCGATCCTTTTCTCCTGTGCGCGCTGTACCAACACCCAGAATAAAAGGAATACATGCGGCTATTTTGTAAACTCAGGTATTTGAAATGTAGTATCGCTTAAGGTTTGCAGCTATATCTATATGTGCTATACTTCACTGAATTAGAGCGATAATAATATGAAGCCGCTATGTTCACAAAGAAAACATTGCGGTAGAAGAAGCCATCGCAAGTTTAAAGACCAAAAGACAGATATTTTACTCATAAAATATGGTGTTTATCATACCATAAGTTATAAATAAAACTTGCCCGCGTGCTTTTGACGTTTATGGTATTATCTTATCGTCTCGAAGTTTCGTAAAAAGATCGAAGAAAGAGCTTCGGGTATCTTGGTAAACGGTAAAGCCCAGCTTGCGGCTTTTCGCCATATCAGTCATTACTTCAATGGGCCGACCCAAATCGAGATCGGTATGCCAAGGGGAAGCAAGGCGGTTCAGGTCTGGTTCCTGTAAACCATATTTAGAAGCGATCTCTCTCCACAAAGGTCCATCAGATTTCATCTCCGCTTCCAGCGGATGAATAGTATCACTGAAGCCTTTTGTTTCTATTCCAAACCAACCGGCTATTTGCTGCCAGAGCCAACTCCAGCGAAATACATCGCCGTTGGCAACATTAAAAGCCTGGTTGTGTGCCGCCTCTGTGGTAGCTGCCCAAATGAGATGTTTTGCCAAAACTCCTGCATCCGTAACATCAGAGATCCCATTCCACTGTGCACCTGAGCCGGGAAACTGAAAGGGTCGACCGGTTTCTTTGCAAATAGATGCATAAACGGCAAGCGTGGTACCCATGTTCATTATATTGCCAATTGCTTTTCCAATGACCGTATGCGGACGGTGAATGCTCCACGTAAAGCCATCGCGCTCAGCAGCAGCATATACCTCATCTTCCTGAGCGTAATAGAAATTTTCGATGGGCAATCTCGGGTGTTCTTCACGCACCGGTGTTTGTGGCAACGTACCTTCCTTAGCGTAAGCTTCGAACGGACCGAGATAATGCTTTAGCCCGGTTACCAGCGCTACGTGCTGCACTGAGCGTTTGGTTGATAGCGTATTTAGCAGGTTGCGCACCATCAGACTGTTTACCCGTATATTTTCTGTCTCTGTTTCGTTGCGCATCCAGCTAGTGAAAAACACATACGTTGGGTTGATATTGGGGAGTGCCGTGCTGAGGCTATCGGCACTTAACAAATCTGCCGGAACAGGAATAACTCCTTTCAATTCTGTTGCAGGGTTGCGGGCAAGTCCATATACCGTCCATCCTTCGGCAAGCAGCCGTTCTGCCAAATTGCTCCCGGTGATTCCGCTCACGCCTGCTACGAGCGCTTTCTTTTCATCTCCTGTTTTCAACATTGTTGTATAGTTTAAGGATTTTAACCTGGATGAACACAAATAGCAATCCATCCTTTCTGATTACTAATTATATGGGTTTTGGGGTTTGTGTATCTTGTCCAAATGGGTATTGTGATTTGATAGAAACATTTCCTTTATCCACCGCACCGTGTCCAGCGGTGCTGGAAGTATAGATTGGGGAATAGGAATATGAAAGCAGCCAATCGGAGAAAAGCTTTTATCAAACATTCAGAGAGCCGTACGAAAGTCTCCGGATAGTGAGAGAAGAAAGTAGACAAAGACAAAGTATAAACAGAAAATAGCGACCGCTTCGGTAATTAAAAGTCACTTCCGAAGGTGCATATAGATACAATCTGTACACAGAGCGAAGCAAGAGAAAAAATGCTACTTTTAGTAAAAATTGCGTATGAAAATAATATTTTTTTTATGCCTGTTGTTAGCCCTGAACAATTCTGTCTACTCACAATTTACTGCTGATTATCAGGAACATGGCGATTATCTTGATGTTTATGATTATACTGGGCATAAAGTAGCAATGAATGGTCACTCTAATTTGTCGGGTAATCCAATGCTAAACGAGACATGGGGTACCGGCTCTGTGATGTTTGCAAGTGACAAACAAGTGAATGGTATTCCTCTGAAGTTTAATATACAAAACAATAAGCTCTATTTTAAAAAGGATTCCATGGTATATGAATTTGCTGACAAAGTGCTTGCTTTCAAACTAAAATTTGAGGAAGGCGACAAATCCAGAGAAGTTTATTTCAAAAGCGGATACCCTGATCGCAGAGGAGATTCTACATCTTTTTTATATGAAGCGATAAATGTTGGACCCAATGTGCACTTTCTAAAACGCCTAAACTCTACGGTCAGGCAGCAGTATGTATACGGCTCAGCAGCTAAAGAGAGTTACATCGTCACCAGCGAATCTTATTTATATAATGTAAAAAATAAATCGCTTATAAAAATATCAAACAATAAAAAGTCTATTCTGAAAGCGCTTCCGGAGTACAAGGAACGAATAGAAAAATTTTCCAGCGACAACAATGTTACTTTTAGTAATGACAAAGAGATTAATCAACTTATTATTAGTCTAAACCGTGTACAATAACCAGTATTCTCTCTTACTGGAATTGAAGTGTTATTCTTTTGAATGAGATGACGTAGAAAAGAATTATTGCGGGGTAACAAAGTTGCAACCTTAGTTAAGACTTCTGTGTAAAACTTTTCTGAATTAGTAGTGAGTGGATGCTCAAAAATAATTGGCATAAGCGGGACGCTTGCACCGGATTGGGGAAATAGTCAGATAAGCGATGATGTGACCTGTTTGGCGGCAGCTATTGACTGGGCTTTCTGTATAATATTTCACCGAATGGGCGACATTGCGACCAATATATTACTTCAGCATCCAGTAAGGTTCTACCTATGAAAATAAAGAAAGAGAAAATGAGCCGGGAGTTTACCAAATATCATATCAGGATTGATGATAACGGTGCGCCTCTGTTCAATACCGTTTTGCACCGCTTTACCGATATAGATAAAGGTGGCCCGCACGACCATCCGTAGGGATTTACTACCCATATATTGAAAGGTGGCTATGTAGAAAAGATATATACTATTCATGACGACGGGAGCTGGACAAGCAAACTCCTGCATCGGAAGCCCGGCACCACTCATACCGTTGCTGCAACTTGTATTCACGAAATTGTAGCGCTGCCGGAAGGCGAATGCTGGACAGTGATTATTCCCGGTGAGCCGGAAAGGGTCTCCGGATTCTGGCGGTTTGAGGATTCATTTGTTGGCTTCCGTTTATGGAACCGGAAAAAGTATCGTCCTGTTAGTGTTAATCGCTAATGGCGCGGAGATTTGAGATGTATTGGTAATCAATTATCAGTTGTGTTTCTTTACATGTAGCTATCGTTTATTCCGATGTGTAATCTGCCTGGCTGTGGAAAACAATGATCGTGTGAAACACAATGTTTTTACATAGGGCATGGCGGAGAAGGAAAAGAACGGGCGGGAAGTGTGAAAGATAAGGCGAGAACTGCCTAGGAAGGAGCATAGAGGAATAGGGAAAGTTAGAACCAATTGAATTATCCTTTTCACCATTAAACTCTTCCTGTCGTTTGTTATAAGGTTGGCATTAGGAAGTCAGAAATTAATCGACTTCACCTGCGGGTGTCCGATCCGGCTACTGTTCAATACGATTTACTTAGATTGAGGTTGTTGAAACAAATGGGTCTACTTTCGAAAGCTGAGTTTGAAGAAAAAAGAGAGTAACCGGATCAGGATACAACTAACCACCTTCTATCAGGCGGTCTTCCATGTTCAAGAATGTTGAGAGGTTGACGCATTATAAAGCGGTTACCTATTCTTTAGCGTTAGCTGCTTCTTCTTTTGTCAACTCAGGTTCTTACTTAGTTGATTCCAGCTGTTATTTTGTGTTTGCCTCTTCTTACATTGCATTTTCCTTTCTCGCTTTGCTTTTTTCTGTTTGTTATCTTGCTTGTGCAACCTTATGATGATAGGTTGGGGGCGGTTTTATCCGCTCCCCAACCGAGCACAAATGGGGCATTTGTAGCATAAATGAGTAGAGAATTGGCGATGAATATTGCTTACTCTTTCAACAACTTTATAGCTAGTATTCTTGAACCTCCATTTACATGTAGTAAGTATAAACCGCGAGATATATTATCAATTGTAATGAGTTTAGATATATTTCCTGCTGGCAGGTTGTAATGTTGCGTAAGCACATTTCTGCCTTGCATATCGTAAATTGAAATTTCAATGTTAGCCGGAGTAGGGTTAAAAAAATTAAGGGTGAAACTATTTCCTTTAATGGGATTTGGATTTACAGATGCCGTAAATTTAAGTTCATTGTCGATAATTTTGGTATCGCTCAATTGTGCAGTTCCATCCCTGTTTTCTATCTGAAGCCTATAATACAGTTTGCCAGACGTTAGTTGCGATATATTGTCATTATAGACATAAGACATTAGTGAATTGTTACCGCCAGTGGCAGCCGTGTGGCCAATGGTAATAAAATTTACTCCATCAACGCTTCTTTGTATAGAGAATGAGGAAACATTTGTTTCGTTAGACGTTTGCCAATGCAAAGTCACCAAAGAATTATTACGCAAAGCTGTAAAACCTATGAACTGTAAGGGTAATACTGAAGAACAGTTTTTATAAGCTGTAATATTCTTAATATCATTTTCCCAAGCATTATTACGCCAGTTCTGATACTCTTCTTGAACTGGTAATGTATCGCCGTCATTGTAGGTTAAAAAGGTGCGACTTAGATTAACTAAGTACGGCGTTGGATAATTTGTCCAATTCTGGAATAGATAATTACTTAACCGGTTTAATGAATCATAGCTATTAGTTTGCAAAGTACTATTTACCCAATTGCTATCTATCCAGCTTTTGTTTGTGTCGCTTTGTAATTTTTGAAAAGGTGTATATACAAGTGTATCTTTTGAATAAGGTTGCCAGTTCTTTGTAAGTGAATTGTAATTGTAATTTAAAGTTCGTATGGCGTTATAATTATTATTATATAAATAATCCCTTTTGTAAGAATCAGACCATCCTGATGGCGTATACCAATATTGTGAAATATAGGTAGTAATCAAATTATTACTATCGTAAGAATAGCGGTCTGCCGAGTAAGTTGACCAAGCACCGTTCTCCCATCTATCTATGATCAAGCTGTCGGTGCTTTTGAAAGCATTTAGGTATCTGGTGAACCTATATTGACTTACCCAGGAGTAATTTATCCAGCCATATTGTATCTCCTGTTGAATGTTGGAAGAGTATGTAATTGTTATTAAACCTGCATTTTGCGGAGTTGAATTACTATAAGAATAAGTTAGTGCGGAATCCAATTCGCAATTAATATTATAAGAAAATTTCGTATACCCGTCGAAAACATATCGGTTGCCGTTATAGGGTTGCCATTGATAATGTAAAATCGAATCAGGAAGTTGGGCATGCGCACAAAAGAACAAAATCAGACTTCCAAAGAGGGTAATAATATAACGCATAAGAGTGTAGTTATTGATGGTGCTAAAATAATATGTTTTTATTAGTAAACAATTGGAAAGAATCTTTTTTTGTATTGAACCTTAAAGCACGTCGGATTAAGACGGAAACTCGCCGGAGTGACACGAGAGCCCGGCGGACTGCATGGGAAGCTGGCGGTTACGCTACGAAACCCGCCGGATTGACTAAAGAAGGCGATTGTGTTGCCAGAAAATGGGATCGATGTGAAAGCGAAAGAAATGACGCTGTGATTTGGAAAGAATAATTTGGTGTGAAATGAGCGGAGGCTCAAAAATAGCAGGCACAAGCAAGTGGTTGCTGCCTGACGGCAGCTTTGGGAGGGTTAAGCTTTATTGTGTTGAAAGGTACCATTGGCGGCACCCTTATGGATGTTGGCTTTGCACTGTATGGCGTGCTTACGTTGATCTGATCCGTTGAAACCTTCCGGCATGCTAAGAGCAGGACGCATTGATAAACACCGCGCTTTGGCATTGCGGCTATATGCCCTGGTAATTAGCTCGTGGCTGTACCGTATTGATTATGGATCTTAGTTTATGCTGGCTGGCAAAGCCGGTCATCTTAAAGATTTTACGGGCATTAAGGACAGGAATAATGGCTTTCTTCTTTTATATACCTAACCTGCTGGTGGCAGAAGCCTTTATCAAGTCGCAAAGAAAAGAGATGCTTGTCTGGCTTACGGCATTGTCTGTTGCTGGTTTACTCTCTATGACGGCACTGCTGTTTACCTGAAAAAGATAAACAGCCGGCTAAAATTTATGGTTGCTGATGCGGAAGAACACGGGCGACGACTGGACAACCGGCTTGGCTATTGTTACGGGTTGGGTAGTTTTCGGGCTGAAGGGGCACTCTATTCCTTTGTCTGCCTTTTGAAACATCCCGAAGAACTGAGAGTGAAGGGCTGCTTCCTCCACATCGCACCGTTTTCTCGCGATGGTGCCGGAACCGGAACGATAAGATACGAGGAACAAGAATATTTGTTTCAGAACTTGCATGATGTTTGAACCGCAGCAGAGAAACAAAAGCGCATGAAAGACATGACCCGTGATATTGTAGGAAGAGTTTTCCTGTTTGCCGGCCTAACGGCAGCAATGTACTTTATTCATTTATTGTCATGGAAAAAAGAACATGGTGAGGAACCCTGGTAAAAGAATATCAAAAGAGTAAAAATTTCTTCTTGCGTTCCAACATCGTCTTCTGAAAGGGACGATGCGGTATGATGGAAAGGCACCCTGCAATGAAACAGGACCTTGCCGCTTCACCACATCGTCCCTTTCCTGACTATATTGGAGCCGGAGGAAGGCTGAGTTTTGCATTGACGTTTGTTCGTGTTAAACAAACTTTCTGATGCTCATCATGTATCCCAGGTGCAGCCCTTCGTGATAGTTATTGCATTCTAATGCATCTTGTATAGAAGCTATATGAAAGCCGGTTCCGGTTGTTCTTTCGTTGTAGGAAACGAAGATTCCTTTTGCGAAATCTGTTTTTGTTTTTTCTATCAGGGAAGTAAGAAGCATTCTCAGTTCATCCCTTTCTTTTTCAGAAACCGGTGCAGTTGGTTTTGTTCCGGATTGATATTTATTCAACAATTCGTCTGAAATATAGCCTTGCAGATTTGAGCCTTTGTAAACCAGCTTTTGTTGGGAGACAATGATGTGCCCGATGTTCCAGATGAGGTTGTTATGAAAACCATCCGGAGTTGTATTGAGCTGATCCAGGGAATAATTTTCGAAAAAATTGAGATAAAGCCTGCGGCTTGTTTGCCACGCCTTGAATACAGTTTCCATTTTATTTGGTTAGTGTTTTTGTTCCTGGTTTATGTATCTTCTTTTGCCCTATTTCAATATCTGCTCTCAACGCGGAAAATGCGATAAAATTACAGGACTTCTCTTTTATGAACCGTTTTCTTTGGGAGCGATTGCTGGATAGGGAAATGAACCTCAGAAGGTGAGCGAAGTTGAAAGCTATGTTCCGTGCTGCCGCATCTTTGGTTGTGATAAGCCAGGTTGAGTGTGAGAACTTTCTCAGCGATTTTAACTGCTACAGCCTGTCTTTATGTTGTTCAAGACTTTCTCTACGTTGTTCCCGTTCTTCTCTACGTCACCGAAGATCTTCTCTATGTTAAACAAGACATTCTCTACGTTGTTGCAGGTCGTCTCTACGTCATCAAAGACCTTCTCTATGTTGAAAAAGACTGTCTCTACGCCATTATAGGTCATCTCTATGTTGCATCAGGCGTTCTAGATGTCGAACGAGACCGTCTTTACGTTGCACAAGACTTCCTCTATATTGCTTCGGCTCGCTTCGATTCCGCTTCTCTTTTGCCTGATGAAGTGACGCTGTTTTATTGCCGTTGCTGAAAACGCTATTTGTTTGCTTTTAGAAATGAGTTTTATTTACAAGAAACTAAGTTGTCATGCATCGATTCTGTTTTTTACTGCTTGTTTTGTTGTTTATCCAAGCAGTTCACGCGCAGTCATCTAATCCCTTGTGGATATGGCCTCAAACGGCTAAGGATGCACCTGTATGGGGTATAAAAAATGGCAGTACTATGTCTTTGTGGCCGGCAGCCGCCGAATTAACCAAATCGGACGGTGGTCCCCGGGGGTTGCTTCGTATTGGTTATAACTATCTGGGCACTGATTTTCTCATCAATTTTATAGCTATTGAACCTTTTGTGGAAGGTGATATGGAATTCAGTGAAATCTCTCTTTCAACTGTTGACGGTAAATGGGGAAAGTTTATATGGGCGGCAGATTCAACCCGAAGCAGCCATTACACAGGTACAGCCAATGTTCGGGGAGCCATCACACACCCAGATAGCCTGCACCCCGAAGTAGAAGCGCTTTATTTTTACCTGTTGATGGAACCGTTTAAGAATGGTGCGCACCCTTACCTGAAGGTGAACCTACGAGATGATGAACCGGGTGAAGTAAGCCTGCAGATATTTAATGAAGATAACAGTGCAAAGATGGAACGTTGCGCCCTGACTGCAACAATGGGTACTTATTCGAGGCTGCGGTTGCTGTATGTAAAGAATAGTGTGGTTGATGCCAAGCAACTATTTGCCGGTTATAATGATATTGATTTCGTAGAAAAGCAACCATACCCATACAGACAGATGATGCGCACGAAAAGGGTGATTATATAGCCGTGATGGAATCCAGTGAAAACTTCGGGCAACTGGCTGATTGGCCTCAGCAACCTGCTTATATGTTTAGAAACGGCTGGCGTTAGCGGCCCTTTTACAAGCTAACCCAATACGGGAGAAAGCCGGCGAAGGATGCAGACACTTCGTTGGTGGTGCGCGTAAACGGACGTAAAAAATACCGGAGCGGCGGAAGCCTGGATCAATTTGTTTACATTAAGATTCCGGGTGGCGAGGCTTTCGAGAACTTTGAAGTAAGAGATACTTATCATGCAGTAGAAACCTTTGTTTTTTGGCTTGTCGCTGTTAAGTGCTGACGAGTTACTTGATAAACTCTGACCGGACAGTAAGCTGGTTGCGGCACCGTCCTCTTTTTATTGCCACTTAGTGGAAATATTTAGTTAGTGTGTCAATCGCAGATTTATGCATAGGAAGAGCGAAGTTAAAAACTAGGGTTGGCTCTGTGCGGCATGCTTCCATGAGGTGAGACATATGATTATTGACAGATCAGATGCCTGCTTTATCCGGACTCCTGCTCTGCGGAACCTATTGCAGAAACGAGTAACTTTTATGTTTCAAAAAAAATATTTTACGAAGTAATTTCAGGTTAAATTATGAAAGTAATAAATTTGTTATCATTTTACTTTTAAACCAACATTCAATTTTATGAAAGCCTTTTTACAACGCTCTACATCTCTTTGCCAGCAAAATGTAAAACAAAAGAAACCACTATCCTTTCTAAAAACTCTCCCGCTGCTGGTAGGAGTTGTTTTTTTTGGAGCGGGTGCCAAAGCTCAAAATTATCATACCTATCACAATGCGGATTCTGCCAACCCAATACTGAATGCGACGCCAAAACCGCAAAATATTATCGGTATGCAGTTTTTTGATGTTGACGGCGACAAAGACCTGGACTGTTACATGACGACTTCTGGAAGCGATAAACCTCTTCTGTATAAAAATGTAGGCACTCTTAAACGACCGGAATACCAGCTAAGCAGTTCTAACGGTTTTGAAGATGTAACGCTGGTTCAATCCAACACAAAGCGGTTCGGGTTTTTTGATTTTGACAATGATGGTGACATGGATTTTTTTTATGAAGGCTACCACATAGGTATACCTGCCACCAATAATTACTCTTTTATAAAAACGTATACAAATGATGGAACCAAAACAAAACCTCATTTTGTTGATGCCAGTACCTTTTTTTCATTACCGTATGCTACCAGTTTGAATGGTTATTACTATTTCACATTCCAGGATGTTGATGGCGATGGTGACCTGGATTATGCGTTCAGTGCTAACACCCCTGGCAATGGCTATTCTTACACCACCGATATTTATTTGAATACCAGCACAAGCGGCCTAGCTACGCTCACCAGATCATTTTATGGCACTGAGATACTTCAGGCTAACCATGCTTTTTACGATTTCAGCGGCGATGGGTTGCCAGACTGTATGCTGAGCTACGGTACGAATGGAACCCAATTTTTTCAGAACATAGGATCACCTGACACGCCTTACGTCAATATTTATCGTTATGGCCCTCCTCCCTACCCGCCTACGCCTGATTTCGGAAATATTGATGTCAGAACGATTGTAGACCTTAACAACGACGGACAGCCCGAAGTGTTTAATACCTTAGGCAACTACGCAACGGTTGTACCGGTTCCTGTATTAAAGGCAACCATAACACATAGTGGGGGTAAAACAATTACCAAGCTTTCAGCTACTACGCAACTGCCCGGTTATAAATACCAGTGGGAATACAATGGGAAGAAAAAGGCGGGAGCTACTAAACCTACCATTAATGCTTCCACCCCTGGTAAGTATGTGCTGTATATAAAGGATAGTCTGGGTATCGGGGTATCGCTGCCATACATTACGCCATCGCAAAAAAGCAGTAGCACAAGTGAACTGATAGTAACGGCAAAGCCAGCTCTACAGGCAGTTACCGCACAGGTGTATCCCAATCCTTTTGTGCAAAGTGTAACGCTCACATTTTCCGGTGGCAGCTCCTCCGTAACTAAGATTATCCGCGTCACCGATATGTCGGGTAGAAGATGGCTAACACAAACCACCAGCGCCACGAGTTTGCAAATCGGCGCTACTCTCCCTAAAGGAATGTACCAGCTGGAAATTTGGCAAAACAATGCGCTGACTTATCATACAAAGATTCTGAAACAATAGATCGGGAGGCGGGCCGTATGTGACATTGCATCCTCTTGTCTTTTAACTTGTTGCCTCTATATGAAGGTCGGTACACTTACCGACCTTCTTTTTGTGCTGGTGTTGGTGTTTATCACGAACAACAGCACAAAACTTTACTTGGTATATGTGTGGTATGCTTTGCTGAGTTGATTTTGTACGCTGAAGATGTTTTTTACCTTTCGCTTCGCTGCCCGGATATTGTTGTTCTCTGATTGTGTATTGTTCAATTCGATTTTGATATTGTGCTTCAACTTTTTCCTGATGGAATGTGCCCGGAAGCCGATAGAATATGCCGGGAAGCGAATGGAATGTGCTGGGAAGCACTTAAAATGTCGTGGGAAGTGGATGCCGAGTGCCAGGAAGTGGATGGAATGTTGTGGGAAGCACATGGAAGGTGTTGGGAAGTGGATGCCGAGTGCCAGGAAGTGGATGGAATGTTGTGGGAAGCACATG
>CAXUDB010000002.1:1441338-1630777 GCA_964249755.1 uncultured Ilyomonas sp.
GAAGGTGTTGGGGAGCGGATGCCGAGTGCCGGGAAGTGGATGGAATGTGCTGGGAAGCGGATGGAATGTGTCAGGAAGCGGATGAAATGTGTTGGGAAGCGAATGGAAGGTGGTTGGGTATTTTTTGTGGCGCGGTAGTATGGGCAAGCGGACGCTTAAAAAAGGGGAGCACAAGCGGGACGCTTGCGCCAGAAATGGGGTGATTCTACACAGACGCTTACTTATCATGCAAACAAATTTGTGATCTCGGATAGACAAGGCAGCGAAACGAAGAAATACGAACTGGACAAGCTCGAGATTTATTATTGGAATTCCGGTTACCAGGAATACAGTGCACAACGGAAGCACATTGTTGTGATTGATGATACTCTGTTGATTGAACAAGTTATCAGCAATCAGCCAAACGCCAGCACTGGCAGCTTCCTTTTTTATCATGCGAAATAGAATTTCTTCGTTCTCTGCAATGTGCCGGGCAGAGCCATTGCGGGAGGAGAATAAAATCATGCAGCCAACCGTATAGTAAAAGTCGTTCCTTCGCCTTCCCGGCTGTCGACATCTATGGTGCCGCCATGCTCTTTGGTGATGATGTCGTAAGCCATGCTTAAACCGAGCCCGGTTCCCTGCCCGCTTGGTTTGGTAGTGAAGAAGGGCTGGAAGATTTTATTGATAACGCTTTGCGGTATGCCGTTGCCATCATCCGAAATCCGTATCTCAACTGACTGGTTTAGTTTTTTGGTTTGCAGGCTTACGGTAGGACGATAGTCTTTGCCCGCGGTGGCAGATTTTTCGTTCACGGCATAGAAGGCGTTTGTGAGGATGTTCAGGATGACGCGGCTGATATCCTGCGGGATGATGTTCACCTTATCAATACGGCTGTCGAAATCGGTTTCGAGGTGGGCATTGAATGATTTGTCTTTCGCGCGCAACCCATGGTAACTCAGTCTCATATATTCATCGCACAAGGCGTTGAGGTCGGTGGGTTCTTTAACGCCTTTTGTTTGCCTGGAATGCTGCATCATGCCTTTTACAATAGAGTCGGCACGTTTGCCATGAAAGGCAATCTTTTCGTTGTTCTGCTTGATGTCAGCGGCAATGGCTTTTATTTCTTCTACATCGGTTTCGGCATTCATTTCATCAATCAGCTCGTTGTTCACTTCGCTGAAGTTGTTTACGAAGTTCAAAGGGTTTTGTATCTCGTGCGCAATGCCTGCGGTAAGCTCGCCGAGGCTTGCCATCTTCTCGCTTTGGATAAGCTGTTTTTGGGTCACCTGCAGTTCATCCAGCGCCTTATTGGTTTTGTCGCGCTGCTCTTCTATCAGTTGCTTTTGCCTGCTCAGCAAGGCATTGGCTTTTTGCTTTTGCCGGTTGCTGCGCAGTAAAATGATGACGGTAACGGCGATTAACGCCAGTACAACCAAGGCGCTCAATAAGAAATATTGCTGCGTCTTTTTTTCCTGGGTAAGGGCAGCTATCTGCGCCTGCTTTTTATCGAGGTTGTAGTTGTACTCCATCAGGTTGGCTTTGTTGCTTACCTGCGAGCTGGTCATGCTGTCGCGGTAGCTATAATACATCTGCTGGTACTGGTATGCCTTTGCAAAGTCTTTTTGCTTTGCATAGGCATTGGCGAGCACTTCCGCATTGTCGCGCATAAATTCGAGCGTGTGGTTTTCAGTTGCCACGGCGAGCCCCTGGCTGCCATAGTAAATGGCACTATCAGTTTTGCCGGTTGCCAGATGCGCGCGCCCGAGTATGCCATCAACCCAGGCTTCGCCCTGTTCATCCGCGAATTTTTTGGAAACGGCAAGCGCGCTGAAGGCATTGGCAAAAGCATTTGGCAAGTCGCTTTTCCTTACATACACATCTGCCAGGTTGCTTTGTAACAAGCCGGTCATCTGCGGGTTCATTACAATTTGCAGTGCCTGCCGGTAACTTTCAATGGCTTTGTTGTATTCGCCTGTTAACCGGTAATTTTCTCCAACAGTATTCAGTAAGCTGACTTCCCTCGGTATATTTCCCACCTGCCGGCTCAGCACCAGCGCTTTCTGAGTATAAGCCATGGCATGGGGCAGGTCGCCTACAGCTGTATAAACACCTGAGATTTGGAAATAACTCTTTAATACCTCATCGGGAAAATTATTTTCTTCGGCATTCTTAAGCGCCTTCAATGCCCAGTCGAGACTTTTAATATAATCAGTATTTTGATAAAAGCTGGTTACAGATATCTGGCACAGAACCAGCAACTTCTTATCATTTATCTTTTGGGCAATGTCGATGGCTTTTAAACTATACGAAAGGTACCGTTGCGGGTCAGCTGTCGAATAAGTAGCGCCTAAATTATACCAGACGTATCCAATCAATTGCTGGTTGCCGGTTTTTTCGGCTACCGCCATCGCCTGACGGAAAAGCCCGTACGCGGTAGCGGTATCCTGCTGCCGGAACCTCACATTGGCAAGGTTTATCAGCGCATAGCCTTCGCCCACCGGGTAGGCTATTTTGCGGGCAATGGCGAGGGCTTCGTTGGTGAGCGTGTCGCGCTGCCCGAGCGGTATATTCTTGGTGTCCACCAGCTCGTTTATCCGGTTTACCCGGAAGGTATCTTGTTGGGTGTGTTCTGCAATTTGCTGCTGTAATTGCTTAACCCGTTCCTGCATGCTTTGGGCGCTGGCGATAATGAAAGCAATCAGTAGTAACACCGTGAGGCAGGCAGGTTTCATGTTGCGTGTATGTTTCGGCAATTTTAAATCATTTTGGTTTGTTGATTATAAATTTCCCCGATTGTGAAACCTGCTCTGCCGAATGGGGCGGGATGATTGAAACGATATCATTTGGATAGTGATAGCGGGGAAGCGGATACCAAGTGCCTGGCTATATTTATTGATAAATGATGAGTTAAGAATTATTGCCATTGCTGGCGTTCCTCACCAAGAGCAATAGGTAGAGCGCAACTTTTATTTAGTTCCAACACCTATGTACACATCCTTAGTTGTTTGCTGCTGCCCTACGGGAAGCAAGACCATTAGCGAAGCAGGAGAAGTGTAACGGTGTTGCCATAGCGCGCTGGCGAAAGTGGTGCAGCGGCATCTCCCGTTTCAACTTAAGTTCTACATTTGAGCTGGCGGTTTGCTATGTCCGCACCTGGCAAGCCGTGAACTGTTAGCCGCAATGTTAATGCAACACTGAAGATGACTTATTATTTAAAAGAAATAACCCGGATAAAAAGCAACTGTTACGCAAACCAGGGACAACTGGATACGGTAATTGGAACACGTCGTTACATTGATAACAACTACGATAAAGAATTGAACCTGGAGCTGCTGTCCCGCACCCGATTTACTTCCAAATTCCATTTGCTGCGACTGTTTAAAAGGTATTACGGGATCACGCCAAAGCAATATCTTATTGACCTACGATTGGAACAGTCGAAAAGATACCTGGCAAAAGGAAACAGTATCACGGACACCTGCTTCACTATCGGATTTGCAAGTCCAAGCTCTTTCAGCACCTTATTTAAGGGCAGGTTTGGTTTGACACCGACCGAATTTCAAAAAAGAGCAATTTTCGCAAAGCCCGGAAAGTAATCCCGCTTAAAATTTGCGACCTAACAATGTATGAAATATGAAAGTAAAAGTGATTAGCATTCCCGTATTGGACCAGGAAAAGGCATTACGGTTTTATACCGAAACATTGGGCTTTGTGAAAAAGGTTGATATACCCATTAGCAAGGACAGCCGATGGCTGACCGTGGTGAGTAAGGAAGAGGGGGACGGACCGGAGGTGTTGCTAGAACCCGCACCCAACCATTTTGAGCCTGCCAAAGTGTATCAACGAGCGCTTTTTGAGGCTGGTATTCCCTACACGCAATTTACCGTTGATGACGCACAAAAGGAGTACGAACGGATGACTAAACTCGGTGTTGAATTTAGCGTGCCCCCTACCGAGATGGGAACCGTAAAGATTGCGGTGTTCAATGACACTTGCGGCAACCATATTCAGCTGGTTCAGATGCTTTGAGGGAGGATACGCCAGCGCTTGTTTCATATGAATTATTTTGTGGCTGAGTGTTTTAGAATCACTCCCGCCCGGCGAAGTGAGGAGACGTGGTTGAACGGAGGTGGAGCTGGTTGAAAACGAGTTGGATGGAAATGGAATTGAGTCGGATGCAAATGGAAATGGGTTGGATGAAATGAAAACGAAGCGGATGGAAATGGAAATAGGTTGGGTGGGATAGAAGTTGTAGGAAAATAATTATGTGAGGGAACTGAGGGTGGCACTGCTATTTGGAGGAATGAAACACTGCGGAAAGGAATGGCTTATCATTCCGGTCGGTAGAGACACCGACCGCCAGAGGAAAAACCCATATTACAAGCTAGTGTTTACGACGTTTTCGTTTAACTCCGTGAAGACCACCGCTATGGAAACCGCCTGGGTCCATATAAAAAGGGACTTTGTCAGGAAGGCAATAAATAATTTCATTTGTCAATTTAGCGTCACCCAAAAAGTAATAGATATGCTCCGCAAATCTGCCTTCCTTTTGTAGCCAGATTTTTACATTGCCTTTAGACAATTCCGAAGAAAGCAGGATGTAAGTTTCCAAACTGAATGATGATGATGTTGAATCTAATAAAAGATCAAAAGTCAAAGTATCTGATTTTGAAAAGGCTGAATCCAAGGTTTTACGGGTAGAAAAATAGTGATACTCCTCAGCCAGCCTTTTGATTGCACTTTCCCTGAAGTAAAGGATCGCTGCCTGTCTGACTGTGAAAGCTAACACTTTAGCTTCGTTCATACTGTCGTTTAATTTTATCTGCCTATATGTTATACCTTTTGTAGTATCCTGACTTAGAACCGTTGCGATGAAAGTAAATGTCGATATGAATAATAACAAACTTTTCATTGCCTTGCTTATTACAGCCCGAGCTTTCTGCTTTGTTGATAATATAATTCGGGCTGCCGGGTAAGGTAATAAAGATAGAAACAATTACAATTGTCCAAATGCGATTTGTAAGTTGGCAAATCGAAATCCATTGTTGGCGGTAGTTTAAGCTGGACTATAATCTCATAGTTCTATGTCTCCGTAATGCGCTGAGACAGAAATATTGCGTAGAATGTAGAAGTTGCGGACTTTACGGTAGGGCAAGCGAAGTTGCAAACCTCGCTTGGCTTTTGTGCGGCACGGTTCGCCCAGACAGGTTAGCTACTTTATTTTTATTCGTATGGGTCCCACCACTTCATTCCCTTCCACTTCACGCCCTTTCTGCATGATAAGAACTTTACCGGCATCCCTTAGCTCAAAAGCTGTTTCGCGTATGCTCTTCATATGCCTGCGCCAGTCATCGGCACTTAGCTCACGCGCTACCTCTGAGGGACAGATGGTTTTGTCTTTACCGCGTTTTGTGGCTAAGGATAAGATGGTTTCCGAAATGTTGTGCATGGCTGATTGGAAATGGGATTGCGATGATAGTGAGTTTCGCTGGGTTTGCAGGGATTTCTGTGCCGGACGGTGCAAAAGAGATACTGCAATGTGACAAGGCGGGAGATTGCGGGAAAAAATGCCGGATATGTCAATCTGTATGTGCGGGTTCTTGTTACGTGGAGCGGATTTTTATTTCTGTGTGCGGGGAACGGATATCTGTGAGCGCGGGTTGTATATCTTTCAGGAAGGAACGGATATCTTTTGGGCGGGGCTGCTTATTTATGAAGCGGATTTGTTTATCTGTGAGGAGGGATTGAACATCTTTCATGAGGGACTGAATATCTGAGACGCGGGGACGGATATCTGCGGCGCTTATTTTTATATCTGAAGGGAGGGGCTGGATATTTGTGAGTGCGGGCTGAATATCTTTTCAATTCTTTACGTTTTGCGCCGTTGCTGGTGTTCTTCACCAGCAACAATATTTCAGCATCGCTCTTATCTTAGCTCATGCGCCTTTCTACAAATCCTCTTTTCTTTACAGCTACCCTACTGGAATGGAAACCTTTACCGAAGCCGGATAAGTTTGAAGATATCATTACGGGCAGTCTTGATTATCTTGTAACAGACAAGCGGGTTATTGTGTATGCTTTTGCCATTATGAGTAATCATATCCACCTGATCCGGCAAGTAGAAGATAGGTATGCGCTCAATGATGTACAGCATTCGTTCATGAAATACACCGCGCAGATGATGTTGAAGGAATTACGGAATCATCATCCGGATGTACTGGCTCTGTTTACTGTAAAAGCAGCAGATCGGAAACATCAGATTTGGGAACACCAACAATGGCGCAAAGAGCAATCTACTTTCAGTGCCAGCCGCTTCGTTGTTTGTTGTCAGCTACGGTGAGTTGGGAGGTATTTATACTCGATACTGGTTAATCGGATTCGACAACTTCGGCTTCGTTGATAAAACGGAAATTGCTGCGATGTGCCAGGAGACTGATTGCCAAAGCTAAGATTGCGAAAACAACAGCCGTAACCGTATCCCGCTTTTCGCCAATGTGCTCACCAAGAATAAAAGCACCCGCCGACCAGGCAAGCGAAAACAGGACAGCAAATATGTACCGGAATACCCTACTGGACATAAAGAGGATACCGAGAATACATATTGACACAAAAGCAATTAAAAATCCGTAGCCATAAGGGAGGTTGAAATACACTACAGACAAAATGCCTGACAGGATGGAAATGATTGCTATTTCGAATGGAATGATATCGTTGCTGCGCCTGATAAACACGTAACGTTTTGCCATTGTTACTGTATGATTTTATTGAATTGTCTGTTGCCGCTGTTTGTCACGAGAAATTGTTGCGCAAAGATGGTGCAGTAAGCTGGCTTTTTTCTTCTCGGCAACATCGCTGTCGGAGATATTGCGGAGAAGGAAATTCTAATTATCTTCCGTCGATTGTTTAGGTTAGCAAATAAAGATGCCAGTACAGCCGGAAACATAAGCCACCAGCTATAATTTATGAGATATAAAGATATCTTTCTGAATTGTGTATTGCCACTGCTGTGCGGCGTTTTACTTTATCGATTTTGTACGCCGTTCAGCAACAACGTAGCCATTCAAAACTATCTTCCTGACGGACTTTGGGCATATGCACTGGTCTCGACAATGATGATTGTTTGGAACAGGAGAATCCATTCTACATGGCTTTTGATAGTTTTTTCTTCGTTCGTTATTCTTGAGGCACTTCAATACGGGCACCTGATGCCAGGTACCGGCGATGTATGTGACATCCTGGTTTATTTCCTGTTCGGAAGCTTTGCACTGGCTACTAACAATTTTTTTAAACATAAATACCAACCGAGTGTTACAAACTAAAAACTTACTTTCTGCAGCCGTACTGTTGTCTTTTGTAGTTCTGGCGATGGCAAGTTCCAATGCCAGACATGCCACTTTTGATGCAGGCTCGCAAATTCCACCGGATTTTAATAAATTTGAAGATACCCTGCTGGTAATAAAACATCCGGAAGACTGGGGGTATGACCATTATTTAGTAAAAAACTTCGCCGAAAGCTATACGGGGAAATATAAGATGATCAAGGCTTCGGAACTTGTCAAATATCCTCCGGAAACTTATAAATATGTATTTGATCAAACCCTGAACTATAGTTCTACAACAAGAACAACATCAACGCCTGTAACTGCCGGAGGGCATATGTCGAACGGTCCGTCAATTAGATCTTCCCATACTTCAAGCAATATTTCATCGAGTGCCTTTTTTTTAAAAGACAGGCAATTGGATAAAAGCTATTATACAGCCAGCTCGGCTGCTTACTCAAAAATGATGCGGGCTTACCTGAAAGCTCTTGAAGAGTACCGGCATCCTTAGGCAACACGGATGATTATAAAACATTCGTCCGCCGGCTTAATAAAGTCGCAGACTTAAGGATAGGTCAAGCGAATTTGCAAACTTCGCTTAGCTTCTGTGCGGCATGCTTCGCTGAGGTGGGACGATGCGGTTTCCTTGTTGGTGAAGAACACCAACAAGGGCGGAAGAATTAAACTCTCCTTTTGATTTTTCAAATTATATTGCTGCAATTTAAAAATGCCAGTTTCTTATCCTATAAAAATTCAAGTTTGGGCTGCTGCCGGAGGACACTGCTGTAAATGCAAACGTGATTTGCTGAAAGAAGTTGTGGGCAGTTTGAATAAGTCAGCACAAGGTGAAGTTGCTCATATAGAAGGGGAAAATGATGGTGCTAAGCGATATAATAAAAATCAAACAGAGGAAGTGAGAAACTCTTTTGCCAATTTGATGTTGATGTGTCCTTCTTGTCATACAGAAATAGATAATGACGATCTAAAATTTGACGTTCCTATTCTAATGAAAATGAAATCAGATCATGAAAAATGGGTAAGCAATCAACTTAAAACAGCTTCTATAACTATTTCATTTGTAGAGATCGAAATAATTGTAAAATACCTTGCTACAAACCCCTCATTTTCTACGGGAGATAATTTAAAACTAATTCCTCCCAAAGAGAAAATTGCCAAGAACAGCTTGTCCCTTGTTGTTAGTGATTATATCACAATGGGTATGTTACGAACGGAATTAGTTAAAGATTACCTGAACAGAAATCCAGATATTAATTTTGCAAGTAGGCTTAGGAGTGAATTTGTCAATAAATACAAAGAGTTCAAAATACTAGTTAATGGCGATGAATTATTTTATGCCATGCTTGACTTTGCATCAAACTCTTCGAATGACTTTCGAGTTCAAGCTGCAGCACTGGCTGTGGTAGTTTATTTTTTTCAAATCTGTGACATTTTCGAGTTATGATTCTCCCCGATAAAAATATTTTGCTTCAATATTCAATTTTAGGTTCAGGTGCTAATATTTTAAAAGTGCTTAGTAAGCCTGAAACTATTTCATCACTTTGGGAAAAATTGAAAAACAAAAAAGAAATTCAATCCTTCGAAAAATTTGTTTTGACTTTAGATTTTTTATATGCGATGAATCTAATTGATTTGAATAACGGATTAATAGCTTTAAACGCGAAAGCGAATGATAAAAGAAATAAGTAGCAATAATCCGAAGTTTAAAACTGTAACTTTTCATCAAGGGTTTAATGTAATTCTTGCAGAAAGAAGTACTAGTGCAACCGATAAAGATTCTCGTAATGGCCTTGGTAAATCATCCCTTATAAATATCATTCACTTTTTATTTGGAAGTAATCCTGGTAGAGAAAAGGGTTTACGAAGAGATGCACTTAGTAAATGGACCTATAAGATGGTATTTACTATTGGTGAAGACGAATACACTGTCGAAAGAAGTCCTGAGAGATTTTCCGAAGTATATTTAACTGGAAACTTTTCAGATTGGATTATTCAGCCAAGAATCGATACAAAAACGAACAAGATAGTATTGAAAACTACCGAGTGGAATCAAATGTTAGGAAACAAATTTTTCAACTTACCTGTAGATGTTTCTGAAAAATATTACCCAAGCTTTCGAGGACTATTTTCTTTTTTTGCAAGAGAAGGAACTGACGCTTATAATGAACCATTTCAACATTTAGCAAAACAATTAGAGTGGGACAAGCAGGTTCAAAATTCTTATCTCCTTAATTTAAATTACGAATATGCAATTCAACTTCAACATTTAAAAGATAAAGAAGAAACTCTGAATCAATTAAAAAAAGCAGCAGACCAAGGCTTGTTAGGACAATTTATTGGCTCGATAGGTGATCTAGAAGCCGAACGTGTAAGGCTTTCAGAATCAGTAAAGAAGTTAGATCGAGAATTAAAAAATTTCCAAGTTCATCCTGAATACAAAGAAATTCAAAAAGAAGCAAACACTCTCACTGAAAGAATTCAGTCTGAGCTAAATGAAAGAAACATTTCAGAACAGTTACTAAATAAGTACAGAGAAAATTTAGGTGAAGAGAATGATGTAAGTTCTGAATTTATTCAACAAATTTACAATGAAGCAGGTTTAATTTTTCCTTCGAATCTTATCAAGACAATTGATGATATAAACGACTTTCATTCTGCTGTAATCAGAAATCGCCAAGAATATTTAAAGTCAGAAATCACAACTCTAGAGCGCGATGTATCTGAGTATGAGAGTTCAATTATTACTCTTTCGAATCGTAGGAAAGAACTTTTATCAATATTACAAACTCATGGCGCATTAGAAGAGTATTTTCGAATTCAACAAAGGTTACTTGAGAAGCAACAGGCATTAAACGCTGTTAGTGAAAAAATTGATAATCTACAGAGATTTGAGGAAGGTAAGAGTGATTTAAAAATTGAAAAAGAAGACCTATTAAAAAAAATGCGCCGTGATTACAATGAAAGAAAAAACATACTTGACAGAGCAATTGCCTTGTTTAATAAAAACTCTGAGTTTCTATATGATGAACCGGGAAATTTAGTTATCGATGTAAAAGACACTGGTTATAAATTTCGTATAGATATTAAAAGGTCAGGAAGTCATGGAATCGACAGAATGAAAGTGCTATGTTACGATTTAACGCTAACGCAAATAGAAGCAGATAGAAAACTTGGAATTAATTTTTTAATTCATGATAGTTCTATTTTTGATGGAGTAGATGAAAGACAAATTGCTAAAGGCATGGAAAGGGCTTATAGTCTTTCGACGGAATGGGGTTTCCAATATATATGTACATTAAATTCAGATTCAGTTCCGACAAAAGATTTTTCGGTTGGATTTAAAGACATATTTGATTCTTCTGTTAGACTTGTTCTTGATGATTCAACTGAGGAAGGAGGTTTATTTGGTTTTAGATTCTAAATATTGTAATAGCGTAAGCTCTAAAAAATCCTCATCTCCATATTTAATAACCACTCCTAAGTATTTTATTGTTATCGATTGTTTGAACTTCTTTCGTTGTGTAGTCGGCTCATAGCACCTTTCTTTCTATATACAACAATACAAACCTTAACAATTCCATTTCCCGCCAATCACCTATTTCATTCGCACTCACCAAAAATTTTCAATACCTTCGCGCACTCAAAATTTAGTAAATAAGGAACCTTTATGGCGGACTTGAAATTTCAACGCAATTTTGGTATTGCGGCGCACATTGATGCGGGCAAAACCACAACGACCGAGCGTATCCTGCGCTACACCGGTATGATTCACAAGATTGGTGAGGTGCACGAAGGTGCGGCTACCACCGACTGGATGGAGCAGGAAAAAGAAAGAGGTATTACCATTACCTCGGCTGCGGTAAGCTGCCAGTGGAAGTTTCCAACCCTGAGAGGTAAGGATACGCCCGACACAAAAAGCTACTATTTTAATATTATTGATACGCCGGGCCACGTGGACTTTACCATTGAGGTGGAGCGTAGTATGCGTGTACTGGATGGTTTGATTGCCCTGTTTTCGGCCGTTGACGGCGTGGAACCGCAGAGCGAAACCGTATGGCGCCAGGCAAACCGTTATAAAGTACCGCGCATAGGTTTCGTGAACAAAATGGACCGCAGCGGTGCCGACTTCCTAATGGTGGTGCAGCAGATTAAAGACATGCTGGGCGCGAAAGCCGTTCCTCTTCAATTGCCGATTGGTGCTGAAGACGACTTTAAAGGCGTGGTGGATTTGATAAAGATGAAAGGCATTATCTGGCACATGGAAACAGAAGGGATGACCTTCGACGAAATTGAAGTGCCTGCCGATATGCTGGAAGAAGCGCAGGAATGGCGCCAGAACCTGATAGAAGCCGTGGCTGAATATGATGACAAGTTGCTGGAGAAATTTTTTGACGACCCGAACACCATTACCGAAGCGGAAATACATGAAGCCATCCGTAAGGCTTGTATTGATTTGAGCATCGTGCCAATGATGTGCGGTTCTTCGTTTAAGAACAAGGGTGTGCAAACAGCGCTTGACGCGGTTTGTCGTTACTTGCCGGGTCCGCTTGATATTGAAGATACCGTGGGTACCAACCCTGATACCGGTAACGAAGAAGTGCGTAAGACGGACCCGAAAGCTCCATTTGCGGCGCTGGCGTTTAAGATTATGACTGACCCGTTTGTGGGAAGGTTAGCGTTCTTCCGGTGCTATAGCGGTCACCTTGATTCTGGTTCTTATGTATTGAACGTGAGAAGCGGTAAGAAAGAGCGCATCAGCCGCATCATGAAGATGTTTGCGAACAAGCAGAACCCGATTGATTTTATCGAGGCGGGTGATATTGCTGCCGCGGTGGGCTTTAAGGAAATTAAAACAGGCGATACGCTGTGTGATGAAAATCACCCGATTGCTTTGGAAAATATGTTTATCCCCGAACCGGTTATCGCGATTGCCGTTGAGCCTAAAACGCAGGCAGACGTGGATAAGATGGGTATGGCAATTTCAAAACTGGTAGAAGAAGATCCTACCCTTCGTGTGAACACAGACGAGGATACAGGTCAGACCATTTTGCGTGGTATGGGCGAGCTTCACCTTGAAATTATCATTGACCGTATGCGTCGTGAGTTTAAGGTGGAAGTGAACCAGGGTGCGCCACAGGTGGCTTACAAAGAATCGTTTGGTACTACCATTACGCACCGCGAAGTGCTGAAGAAGCAGTCGGGTGGTCGTGGTAAGTTTGCCGATATCCAGTTTGATTTTGGTCCTGCCGATGAAGAGTGGATGAAGGAAAACGAAGGCAAGCACTTCCAGTTTGTGAACGACCTGTTTGGTGGTTCGATTCCGAAGGAGTTTGTACCGGCAATCACAAAAGGCTTTGAGAATGCCATGAACACAGGTGTATTGGCGGGTTACCCAGTGAATAACATGAAGGTTCGTGTGTTTGATGGCAGCTACCATGATGTGGATTCTGATGCAATGTCTTTTGAACTGTGCGCCCGCAGCGGTTTCCGCGAAGCTGGCAGAAAGGCAAAACCAACGTTGCTGGAACCGATTATGAAGATTGAAGTGATTACGCCTGACCAGTACATGGGTGACGTAACAGGTGATTTGAACCGTCGACGTGGTATGCTGGAAGGAATGGACACGCGTGGCAATGCGCAGGTGATAAAAGCGAAAGTGCCCTTGAGCGAAATGTTTGGTTATGTAACGCAGTTGCGTTCGCTGTCATCGGGTCGTGCGACTTCTACAATGGAATTCAGCCACTATAATCCGGCTCCAAACAACATTGCTGAAGAAGTGGTGGCGAAGAGCAAGGGAAAAGTGAAGATTGAAGATTAGTGGGATTGAATAGGTAAGATTTAAGATTGAATATTATAACAGCCCGTTCGAAAGAGCGGGCTGTTTTGTTTTTGAGATGAGGTTGGATATATTTGGGTATGCGATTGCTTTTTTTCCATCTTACTAAGCTATTCTTGTCTGTGCTGGTTTGTCAATACTTTGGGTTGGCTGCATCGGGACAAATCCAGATTGGAAAATTAATAACCGACAGAAAGCTAGCTTGGGCGGATTTTGATGGAAAGGTGGATGCCGCTTCACCCTTTTCTGCCATGACAAACTGGATAATCAGCTATCGATCGCATATTGATTCGTTTCATGCTGATACTGTGTTTCTTACTTTCCAAATCACTCCCATCTTTAATAATTATACTTCATGGGTGAAGAAAGAAAAGATTATTAAAAAAAAAGCATCGGAGGATTTATTACAGCATGAGCAAGGTCATTATGACTTGGTTATTGTTTGTGCCGAGACATTAAGACAAACATTAAATGCAGCTACCTTTTTAAAGAGTAACTATTCTGTCAAGGTAGATTCAATAGCCAATGCTACGCTGCAATTAATTACACAAATAGAAAATAATTATGATGAAGAGACCAACCATATGCTGAATACAGACGAGCAAAAGCGATGGAATGAAAACATTGCCGGATTGATGCAACGCGTAGCAGTACGAAAGCCTTACTAGAGATGTATAAAAAATAAATTATTATATAAAAGAAAGCGGTGCTGTACCATTACAGCACCGCTTTCTTTTATATAATATGCCCTAAGAAGCTACAGCTTTGTAAACTTTATGGTTTGTACCATTCCGTTTATGCTTGCTTTGATATAGTAAGTTCCTTTTGCCAGAGAAGCAATGGAAACCGGAATTGTTTGCGCGCCGGCTGCTATGGTTTCTTTTTTCTGTTTCACAATTGATCCGTTTGAGGAAGCGAGGGAAATGGATAACTGACCGCTCACCGCGCTTTGCAACTGGAGATGTATTACGTTGGTAGCAGGGTTGGGATACACGCGGGAAATATGAAGCCCACCGGCTTCGGAGAAGCTTAATAAAACTGTTTCGCTATAAGAAATATGCCCGTTAATGTCTACCTGTTGCAGGCGATAAAAATTGTTGTTTGCCAGTGGTAGTTTATCACTAAAGAGATAGCTGCCCCCGTTGCTGCTGTTGCCTTTGGCAGCAACGAAACCGAGCGACGTAAAGCTTCTGCCGTCGCTGCCACGTTGTACATAAAAGCCTTTGTTGTTGGTTTCGGTGGCAGTTGTCCAGCTAAGGTCTGCCCAATTGCCGTTCTTTACGGCTCTGAAACTGCTGAACAGAACAGGAAAGACACCAGTGACACCATCCGGCGTAATGTTCTGCGCAAAAGGAAACTCCCCGTTGCCGCGATCTTCGCTCCATACCGCTACCGCAATGACATCATTAGCAACAAAACAAAAGCGAGACTTCGGATTGGTAGTGCCGCCCATCAGCACGCCATCTGCACCTTCAATAGGATTGCCGATGGCATCAAGCTTAGTAACCCTGAGGCGGTTAGTGACATCATAGGTAAGAAAGCCGGGACGATCATCACCGGTCAGTTGCAAGTCACCCACCAACTGGTAAAGACTGTCGCTCACGGCATATACTCTTTTGCCTTTCGGGTTCAAAAGAGGCGCTCCTGTTACTTTATCAAAGCGCTGCACATATACGCCATATTGGGTTTGATCGGGATTGCTGTATGTGCAAACCGCCCATACGGTAGTGGCAGAGTCCTTTTGCGCAATGCTGATGGTTTGCTGGTAGTTATCGAAGGCAGATGTATCAGTGCCGAAATGCGCTCCGTTAATGCCATAGGGAAGCCTGTTTCCTTCATCGGGATTGATGCGCTGGAGGAAGGCATTGAAACGCGAATTTTCACTACTGTAATAGCCAACATAGGTAGTATCCTGTTCTTTTATCACAGAATAATAGCGATAGCCAGCGGTGGCTTGATTGCTTAACTGCACTGGAGCATTCCAAATTGTTTTTAAATAGCGGGTGAAGCGCTGCGCATAAAGCGTTGTAAAAGGACCAGATCCTACCTTTTGAAATACTAAAGTGAAGATACCATTGTTGTTGGCAACTACCTGACCCCGCGTTGTGGCAGATGTACCCAATTTTACGTTTAGAACGCTGTCTGCTTTAACGGAACCGTCCTGATCAATCTTTTGCAGGCTGACGGTGTTGGATACACTATTGTTCCATGCAACTACCGTTTCGCCCGATGAAAGAACTACGGGATAAGGCGCAAGCCCCGGACCTACGACAACGCCATCTCCCCATACGAGGTTGCCGCTCTGGTCCACTCTTGATACAACGACTTTCAGGGTATCGTTTACCATGTATTGATAGCCGATGAGGAGATCGCCTTGTCCATTAATGGTGACGTTGAATACAAACGTTGCTGAGCCGGATGGTTTGTTGCTGACAAGAACACCGTTCTCACCCAACAGTTTTTTACCTGTTGAATCGAGAAGCTGCGCACGCATGTCATAATTGTTGCCGCGGTGCGAATAAAAAGCAATCCAGGTTTTGCCGCCGCTTACACCAATGGATTGAATGTCGGCTGAATTAACATTCGCCACATGGACATTTTCGGTAACGTCGTCGGTCCACTGCGCAGAAAGGGAAAGAGAAAAGAACAAAGCAATACAGAGCGCGTAAATACACTTCATAAAGATTAGTTTTTGGTTATAAACAAGATACACAAATATAAGCATATTGTGTTTTACCTGAACTAAAAATGAACTTTATCAGATGCGTTGATTGGCTGTATAAATCTTCTCAATAATCTCTACGGTCTTGGCTCCATCCTCTGCGCCGGTGCTGATGATGCCGCCGTGGCAAAGCACGTCAATCACATTCTGATAGACTTTATCGTGGTTGCTCATGCTGCCTTTGTAAGAGCCGTAATCGTTCGGCGGAGACTGCGGCACTTCTTCAATCACCCAATCCTGTATTTGCTGATATGAAATGGTGTTCAGGTACTCGCCGCCGATTTTTACGGTGCCCCGCTCACCGAATATTGTGATAGAACCTTCCATGTTTTTGCCATAGCTGTTCACCGTGTAATTAAGCGTACCGATGACTCCACTTTGCATCTTTAAAATTACGCAACCAGTATCTTCGGTTTGCATAGATGACGGATGCGCTGCGTTAATAAGATAAGATTGCACAGAAGCCACATCGCCCAGTAACCAATACAAGATGTCAACGAAATGGCTAAACTGCGTGAAGAGCGTGCCGCCATCCATTTCTTTTGTGCCATGCCAGCTATTGGTATAATACGCATCATTGCGATTCCAGAAACCGTTCACGCCAAAGCTAAGGATTCTTCCGAGCTTGTTTTGTTCGATTATTTTTTTCACCCGAACCACTGCTTCATTAAAACGGTTTTGCTTTACAATAAATAATGTCTTGCCGGCTTTTAACGCTGCTTCTGTCATTTGCCTGCAGTCAGCAGACGAGATCGCCATCGGCTTCTCGCAGAGGACATGACAGCCAGCGCGCAACGCAGCTATGGTATGCACTGCATGAAGACCATTGGGTGTGCAAACTGAGACCACATCTGGTTGCCCATTGGCCAGCAAAGCTTCGATGGAAGAGTAAGCCGGCACGTCATACTTCAATGCCAGCTGGCTCCCCGCCTCTTCTGCTATATCGCACACGGCTACCAGGTTGGCTACCTGATGAATGTGTGCTGCGTGGCGGCTGCCGATCTTGCCACAACCTATCAGCGCAAAAGAAAGATTTGCTGTCATATTGTATAAAGCAAAACAGGAAGGAAACAGAGCTTCCTTCCTGTTTTGGGTGAGTTTATGTTACAAAGAAAAAGTAACGCCCGTAACTGCTACCGACTGCATGGTTTTATCGCCGGACGATTTCTTAACCACATAAAGCGTATGCATTTTGCCATCGCTAACCGGTGCAAGCGTAATGCTGACTGTTTTCTGTGTAACTGGTGTTTTATCTCCGGTTGAATTTGCCTGTATTACAGATTGACCTATCACCTTTCCATCAGGCGAATCTAACCGTAATTCTAAAGAATTGCTACCCGATAAAACGCCCTGCCAGCCTACACCGAGCGTAGCTTTTTTAATGCCACTCAGGTCAATACTATCTAAAGCAAACCAACCTTCGGAAGAAGAAAGAATTAAGAGAGCCATACCGTTGTACGACATCGGCGAAGCTTCTTTTACATGCGTAATGCCTTCCAGCGATACCACCGGGCTATGCAGTGCTGCGTAGCCTGTGCCGGTAAGTGGTTTGATGCTTGCACCACCTTTGTCGGTGTAATCGGCCGTGAGATAAAGCGTGCCATTAGGTGTTGCAGGCTTGCCCAATGTGGCTTGCACAGTACCAGTTGGCGGAAGCGATTTTTTATTTTGATTGTTGGCTAACGACAACACCCAGGCAGCGAGCGTTTTTGCGTCGCCCTGCGATAAATTGGGGTGTGCGGACATGACCGCTTCGCCCCATACGCCGCCGCCGCCTTTGATAATTTTATTGGCGAGATAAACCATGGCGCCTGCATCGTTTTTATACTTCTCTGATACTGCCGTGAAGGCTGGTCCTACCGATTTTTCAGCCAGTTTATGACAGGCTTTGCAATCGAGCGATTCCATAAGGTTCTTGCCCATCATCGCTTCGCTGATTACCTGGTGACCTTGCGGCGCACCCGCTTTATCATGACCTTCCCTATAATCGGCCGTAACCATCAGGTTGCTGTCATTGAGGGTGGTGCCATCTTCTTTATCGCGCACCGAAACGCTGTAGCTGACCGGCTTGCCGGGGAAATAGAAGGTTTGATTTCCATTAACGTGAATCATTACATCAGGTGCCTCATTGCCTGCATATACACTTACGATGTTGCTTTTGGCTGTTTCTTTTTTATCGTCTTTTACTTCGGCATAAATCGCATAGTCGCCCGCCGTAGTTAATGTGGTTTGCAGCTTGGGTTCTTTTGTTTCCACTGTTTTGCCGCCTATGTGCCACACATACGTTAGCTTATCATTGTCCGGGTCTCTGGCACCTACAGTAGCTTCAATGTTCATAGGTAACGAGCCTGAAGTTTTGTTCACCTGAATGCCGCTTACTTTTGGTGCCCGGTTACCGTTGTTGTAGTCAATGCGCACGAGGCCGGCATCGGCATTTTTGGCAAACCAACCGCTGCCATACTCCACGATGTAAAGCCTGCCATCCGGTCCTAATTCCATATCGGATGGATTGTTCAGCTTCATCCCTTCCAGAAAAGGTTCCATGTTATCGAAGTCGCCATTGGGTTGCATGGTTACTACTTTTATCCAGCCGCGCATCCATTCGTAAATAAACAATTTACCATTGTAATAATCGGGATAGCGTGTTTTTTCGGGGAAGGATTCATTATAATAAACCGGACCTGTCATCGCACTTCGCCCACCGGTGCCAACCTGGGGAAAATCTGGTGAAGTACCGTAAGGGTACCAGATGAACGCAGGCTGTGCAGGCGGAAGATCGGTGAGCCCGGTGTTATTCTGCGAGAGATTCTTTGGATGAGCCGGATCAAATGGTTTTCCAGATTCGCCGGTGAGATAATTATAAGAAATGTAAGGATAATTATTGCCGATAAACAGTGGCCATCCAAAATAACCGGCTTTGCGTGCCTGGTTCATTTCATCATAGCCTTTTGGTCCGCGGGTTTCTAAACTGTCTGTGTTAGAGTCGGGACCTATTTCGCCCCAATACAAAAACCCTGTCTTTTGATCCACCGAAATGCGATAGGGATTGCGGTCGCCCATTACATAAATCTCGGGCTTGGTTTTATCCGTTCCCTGTGGAAATAAATTTCCTTTAGGAATGGTATAGCTGCCATCTTCGTTCACCACAATACGGAGAATTTTACCCCGCAGATCATTGGTGTTACCTGCAGTTCTGCGGGCATCAAACTGAAGATGTCCCGGCGCGTCATTCAAAGGTGCAAAACCATGACTTACAAACTTCTGATTCGGCTCATCAAATGGTGTTGAGTTATCGCCGGTAGAAACAAATAAAGTACGGTTTTTTCCGAAAGCGATAGAGCCGCCGGTATGGCAGCAAATCTCCCGCTGATCGTAAAACTGAAGAATGACTTTCTCGGTGCTGTTGTCTATCGTATCATTATTAAAAGTAAAGCGGGACAAGCGATTCACTGACGTATCAGCAGGACAGTAATAGATATAAACATAGTGGTTGTTGGCGAAGTTGGGATCTTTCTGAATCCCTAATAAACCCTGCTCTGCATTTACGCCGGGCGTATGCAATGTTTTCCAGTACACGTTTAAAAAACCCACCTGTTTTACTGACTGATCCTTGTCTTTATACATCATGATTTCGCCGCGGCGCTGGGTTACCAAAACATCTAAGTTTGGCAATACGGTTAGTTCCGTAGGTTCGAAGAAATTGCCGGTTACTAATTGCGTTTTGGTGAAGCGGTCAGCATCGGGTGTACGCAGCGTTTTCACCTTTGCATAATTGAGGCTTTCATTGTCGCCAATGGCATATTTGATTCCGTTTAATAAATGCATTAAGTAGGCCGGGTCGCTGTACGATTCTTTCGTATGTCCCAACTCCGTATACCAGGCTCTGCCGCCATCGTATTCATGATACCAGGCCATGGGATGATTGCCTTTCATGTTGCCGCCTTCATAGCTCTTCTCATCAATCTTCAACAACACATGCAGACCGGAATCCATGTTCTTGAAATTGTACCATTCATCTTTGCGCGACCATTTGGCTGGTAAATGTTTGGTGGAAGCATCATTCGCATCTACTACTTCAATGGTTGCCTGCTGCTGCGCAGGATGACTGTCGAACGTAGCACCTACCAAACGATGATACCAACCCCAATGATAACCCGCATCTGTTGCAGCGTGGACGCCAACAAAGTTGCCGCCTGCCTCTATGTAGCGCTGGAAGTCGGTTTTCTGCGCGGTGGTAAACAAGGTATCATCCGGATCGGTATTGCTGAGGAAGATAACGGCAGCATACTTCTTTAAAGTATCTTCGGTAAACCATTCGGCATTGCTGGTGGTGTCCACATCAAAGTTGTTTTCTTTACCCAGTTTGATGACTGCATCAGTAGCTACCGGGATACAATCGTGAACAAAGCCGGCTGTTTTGGTAAACACCAGCACCTTGGGTTTGGAAGAAAGCAAATGACAACTTGAAAACAGGAAACAAAGCACACCGAACGCGGTGGCAGACAACAAGAATCGCTTCATAAAATGGCGGAGAAATTTGTATAAAAATAAAGCCTGCGGCTTAATCTGCCCTTACAATTTTTCTGCGGATGGGATAAGCCCCATTTCAGGTGTGGGTATGAGTGGAAGAAGTGAGAGGAAAAGACAGGAATAGGATTATAGTGCACCGTGCTTAGCGAGACTTGCTGGGAAGAAACATTATCTCTTTCGCTGCTTTGATTCAAGTTAGTCACGATAGCGAATAGAAGAGGAATTTTCGCAAAAAAATGGCTTAGAATGGTTCGCTGCTAGCTGTCCGTAGCGTACTTCATAGCTGCATCAGTTTAGATAAAGATATATTGTTTCATAAAATTACCACTGCTGACTAAGATATGTCAGCCGCTTTGGCAGCAAGTTGTGTTAGCGGCTGCTTGTTGTAATAATCGGCTTATAGTCAGCATAATTATACTCGTCAGGTAAACTCATAATTGGCAATGTCTTCACTGTCTTCTTCCCTGTAATATAATTATGAGATTTAAGTTTAAATGTGATATTGCTTTCCTTAGAAGTAACATCGATAGTAATGTGTTCTATTGTGTCTAACAATAAACCTTTCCATTTCAATTTTGTTGCGCCTCCACCGCCATTTCCAAGATAATAGCCAACGACTATTTTCTTGCTACGATAAAATGTCGGATTAGCCAAATAGTCTAATTGCTCGCAGTGCTTAAAAGTCTTTTTCAGTGTGTCATACAAATAAGCTTCAATTCCGTTTTTCTCACCGGTGCCGGACTGTCCATAAAATTCTATCAAAACATCTTGAAATCTGTCACCGTTTAAGTCTAATAAAGTATCTCGTCCACCCATTGGATAACTACCATTCTTTTTTAAATTAGTAATAAGCTTTTGAGCCTTTCCCTTTATCAACATAGTTTGTCCCAATGCAACAGAAGACAACAAAAGAAAACTAGTCGAAAGAAAAAATAAACGTGATGTCATATTAATAGTCGCTCACACAATATTATACGCAACGCTCCAAACCATCAATTTTTATTTCTCTCATTATCAACCTGTTTTGGGTTCATATAAAATGTTGTTGTACATGTCAACGACATCAATAATTTTACCCTCCCTTTTCACACCAGCTACTTACAGCGTTATCATCACCACCTGTCAACCCCTATGAAGCCGAAACAGCATAAAACCAGCAAACAAAAAAACATTGTTTACAAACACAAAAGCATTGTTTATAAACAACAAAGCGTTGTTAGCTAACAACAGTGCATTGTTTATAAACAATGATTCGTTGTCTTCAAACAACGAAGCGTTGTTAGCTTACATCAGTGCATTGTTTACAAACAATGATGCGTTGTTTACAAACAACAGTGTGTTGTTAGCTAACAATGGTCCGTTGTTTATAAACAATGTTGCTGTGCTTGCCAACAATGATTTTGTGTCTGTCAACAACGCATCTAAAACAACAGAAATTATCGCTTGAGCAGTCGTCTCATTTCTCCCGTTGCTTTTTTCTCTTTTATGGTTCTTTAATATTATTCTAATTATTTTTTAAGCGTCAAAATTTGCCGCTACCTGTGCACCCTTTTTACTTTTACAGCATCATTAATTTTTTAATTTTTAAAAACTTTCTTTTATGAGAGCCATTGTGGTATTACTTATTTGGACAAGGATGAAACAGTCTGAGATTTCTTCCTTTGCTATGAATGTTGTAGCTAAAATGACCGGCAACATTTTATTTCCCAATCCTGCTGTGAAGCTGGATGATCTGCAGAAATCGGCTTTAGAGTTTGCTGAAAAATTTGGCAACCGGAAAAACGGCAAGAACGCGCGTGCCGAACTGAAGCTGGCAAAAGCCAACCTGTTTCTGCTGCTGAAAAGCCAGGCAGACTATATTAACGGGATTGTGAAGGAGCAAACCGACCCGCTGGTGAGAGACGAGATGATTACTTCGGCAGGCATGGTTTCCACCAAAGGCAGTGCGTCGAAAAGTACAGTGCCGGAACAGCCTAAGGTTCCGAAAGTGGGCTATGCAAATGGTGAAGTGCGGCTGAATGTGCCGGCAGTGAAAGGGGCGAGTTCTTATTTGTGGGTGATATTCTTTGGTGCGCCGTTCGGCATAACCGTAACCAACGGGCAGATAGAAATAGATCAGAAAGCAAAATATATTATGATACCCGTGGGCAAAGCGCGCGAGGTAGTGAGCAATGTGGCGGTGGGTGCAGATATAACCGTGCAGGTGCTGGCGCAAAACGCTGCGGGCAAAAGCAGCTTTAGCCCTGCGGTGGCTTTTCATACCGGTGGGTAAGTTTTGGAACATGAATGGAACGAAACCATCTCATTGCGGGATGGTTTTTTTGTGCCCTGCCGTTTGCAGTCCCTGCTTTGCAAACGGGTTGTAATATTGCATTGTCAATACAGTATAACATGAAAATGAGAGGCGTTTTTGTAGCGTTGCTGCTGTTGTGCGCAGCGGGGTTGTTCGGGCAAAGCGGTAGGATAACAGGCATCGTTAGGGATGATAACGGGAAGCCGATTGCTTATGCAACTGTTGGTGTTCTCCATACATCCATTGGCACCGCCTGTGATAGTGTTGGACGTTTTTTTTTGCAGAGCTTGCCAGTGGGGCAATACACGCTTCGGTTTGCTGCGGTAAGTTTTAATGCGGTAGAAAGAAAGGTAACTGTGTCTGATGAACCGCTGAACTTAATGATACGTTTATCTGTCTTTTCCACAGATGAAGATGTAATAGTAAACCGATCTGATGTATTAGGCAACGTAACCGTTACCGCAGAAAAGCGCGAAGAGAAGGTGCAGGCAATACCCGCAGGCATCTCTGTTATCACATCAAAAGCAGCTGAGGATTACCGGTTGTGGAACAGCAACCAGTTGTCTTCTATCGTGCCTTCTTTATATTCAGATAACTCGGGTGACGAGCGCAATGTAACATCGCTAAGAGGAATCGTTACCACGTCGTATGATCCGGCGGTTGCTACTTACATTGATGGCGTGAATCAATTCACACTGGATACTTATATTGGTACGCTTACCGATGTGGAACGCATCGAAGTGTTGCGGGGTCCGCAGGGCACTTTATATGGAAGAAATGCAATGGGCGGTGTGATCAACATCATTACCAAACAACCTACTAATAAACCCGAAGCATTTGCTGAAGTGAACTTAGGTAATTATGGTTTGCAGCGTTACACAGCCGGCTTTAGAGTGCCTTTGGTAAAAGATAAACTGTTTGCCGGCGCTTCTTTTCTATACACTCAGCGGGATGGTTATTACACAAATGATTTTGACAACCGCAACTTTGATAAGCAACACTTATTTTACGGGAATTATTATTTAAAGTATTTGCCCGGCCAACATTGGATGATTACTGCAAATGCGAAGCACCAGGAGAACCGGAATAACGGTGCGTTTCCTTTGGTAAACGGATTGGAAGAAGCCTTTGCTAATCCCTATCACCTGAATCAAAATGCTACAGCGAAAATGATAGATAACAACTTCAACACATCGCTTGTTGTCAATCATTCAGGCACAGCGCTGAACTTCACCAGCATCAGCTCTTACCAGAACAATTACCGCATTTACAACGCACCGCTTGATGGCGATTTTTCGCCTTATGATGTTGTGAGCATTATAAACAATTATGGCAAAGAATACAACAACACAAAAGTCTTCACGCAGGAATTCAGGATTAACTCTGCCAATGAAAAACAACGATTGAAATATACGGCCGGCGCTTACTATTTCTACCAACACAGCCCGGTGAAGCAGGGCACTTATTATGGCGAACTGGCGAACGCAGTATATGGTGTAGGCGATTCATTATTTACTGTTGTGAACAAGTCTATTGGTAAGGGAAACGGCATTGCATTTTATGGGCAGCTGCAATATGCGCTTACGCCGAAACTGAATGTGGTAGCCGGCGCACGGTATGATGATGAGTACCGCAAACTCTCGGTAGCAAGCGAATATCAGAAAGGAGAGGTTAGTTTTCCATCTTTGCCCGACACATCGGCATCGGCACGCTTCCATGCCTTCTCTCCAAAGCTGAGTCTGCAGTATATCGTGGCTAATAACAGCAACGTGTATGCGACATATACGAGAGGTTTCAGGACAGGCGGATTGTCACCTGTCTCTTCTGATCCATCACAACCTCCGCTTTACGCTTATTCACCCGAGAACAGTAATAACTTTGAGATAGGGAGCAAGAATGTGTGGCTTCACAACAAGCTTCGGGTGAACCTGACAGCCTTTACAACTTATGTGAATAATGCACAGGTACCAACGCTGGTTTTGCCTGATGCCATAACCGTAATCCGCAACACAGGCAAGCTGCGCACAAAAGGAATAGAAGCTGAGCTGGATGCCACGCCCGCCAAGGGTTTGGAGCTTACTTATAATCTTGGCATCGTTGATACAAAATATAAATCGCTTAAGCTATCGCAGAACGGAAATGAAGTTGATTTGGAAGGCAGGAAACAAATTTATACGCCTGCTTTTACGTCGCTGCTGGCAGCGCAATACAATTTTATTCTGGGTAAAGAAAGCAGGTTGTCAATTCGGGGTGAATGGAATAGGAAGGGCAAAACCTATTTTGATTTCGCAAACACAATAGAGCAAAAAAGCTACAGCTTATTCAATGCAAGAGCCGGCATCAGCACAAAACATTTCGGTGTGTTTGTTTGGGCGCAAAATATCGGCGACAAAAAATATATCGCTTATGCGTATGATTTTGGTGCGGTTCATTTGGGTGTGCCACGCACTTATGGCATAACCCTGAATACAAAACTCTAACTACCAGAAATGATGCGAACAAAGAAAGGATGGTTGGTATTGCTGTTTGTTGCTTTTGCAACACTTGCACAAGCGGCGACTGTAGATACTATTGTCACCATGAGCGCTTCCATGCATAAGGACATTAAAGCGATAGTTATCACGCCTAAAGGGTATGTAAAAAGCAATCAATACCCGGTAGTTTACCTTCTGCACGGCTATAGTGGCAACTATGCTGACTGGATTACAAAAGTCCCCGGCATCACTTCTTATTCCGACGCTTATAATTTGATTATCGTTTGCCCGGATGGTGATTATAATAGCTGGTATTTTGACAGCCCGGTAGATAGCACCAAACGTTATGACACTTATATTTCTACCGAACTGGTTAATTGGATAGATCACCATTATACAACCATAGCTGCGCCGGAAGGCAGAGCCATTACGGGTTTGAGTATGGGTGGTCATGGCGCTTTGTATTTGGCTTTTAAACACCAGGACGTGTTTGGTGCGTGTGGCAGCATGAGTGGCTGTGTAGACATCGAGCCTTTCACGGGAAGCTGGGACATCGCTCAAAAATTAGGTGATTATGCAGATCATTACGGCGATTGGAAGAACAACTCGGTGATGAATCTTGTTTATTTATTGCAGGGCAAAAACCTGCCGATCCTGTTCGATTGCGGTACCGAAGATTTCTTTTATCCGGTCAACCGGAAGCTTCACGAAAAGATGATTCAAAACAGCATTCCGCACGATTTTATTTCGCGTTCGGGCACACATAACTGGGAATATTGGACAAATGCGGTAGGCTACCAAATGCTGTTCATGCATAATTTTTTTGCAAAAACTAAAAGCAATCAGTAAACGGAGATGAGAAGACACGAAGAGAAGGTTTTACTGTGTTTGGGAATCTTACGTTCATTCTGCTGAATTGTAAATTAGTGTTCAAAAAAGTTGTGCCTTCACGGTTACAGTAAGGTTTATTTAAAAATATCATTCAGCACTTTAGCAAGATCAATCCCTGCTCTTTGCAATTGCTGGTTTAGTATATCAACATGCGTATAATTATACTCATACCCCAGCTTTTCATTTGTGTCATTTATTTCGTTGGTGAGTTTAGTGCCGATTACATAAGAATTGTATAGCCATTGCTTGAGCGGCTGACTCTGCCACACCTGAATTTGCGCCGCAGAAGCTGTGTCAATTGCATCTGCATATTCTGTATAACTCAATTGCTGATACTCGATGAGATTTGCATCCCACACGCGGTGCAGGTTGGAAGCAGCGCCAAACCACGTCACTTTACTATCGTTACCACCGCGTCCCGTGCCGATGGCGTGCAGTGGCTGGTGGATGTCTTCTACAATATGAATGAGCAGTTTGAGATAAAGCTTTTTATTTTCTTTTGATACCGTCGTTTTTTTCAACTCAGCCGAAAGAAAATTGATTTTTGTATACGCGTCTGTAGCAGTGTCTGTTTGCAGATACGCCATTACACCTTTGTAATCAAGATTTTCAGGAAGGTCAATGTAATGCCATATATCTAAGTAATGATAGATAGAATCTGACTTGATAAAATCAGCATAATTACTTGCCATTGCAAGACTTTCCTTGCCCAGTATAGAAGCTACGGCCAGCCTGGCTTTTGGGCTAAGATGCCGCCCTGCAATTTCGCCGGTTATGCGGTGACCCTCCTGGCTCCAGGCGAAGCAATGAATGGGTAAGTTGCAAACAAAAAACAGGAGCAAAATAGTAAGATGTTTCATGGTTATTGCGTATGGTAACAGGCAATAAAATTATACCGCAAACCGGTTGTGCAATAACATCTTACTGTTATTTATGGCAGAACGTTTGACATGATCGGGCAAATAAGTTCATGCTGCACAACAAAACGATTGAAGACTTGCTCGACATCAAGACGATTTATTTAGAGCCGGAAGTCAGGAATTACAAACGCGGGCAGGAGATATTGAGTAAATACAGCGATGCTACTCTCATTGAAGTGCCTTCGCACTGGAAGATACCGGAACTGCATGGCTTTGCCGGCTCGGCGGAAGACTGGATACGCATAAAAAAGCAAGTGCTGGTGCTGGGCATTAAAAAGTCGTTGACCTGCCGGATTAATACGCGCAGCGCCAACTTCATCGCCCCTTTTGAATCGAATGGCTGCACGATGTCGTGTTCTTATTGTTATGTGCCGAGACGAAAAGGCTATGCGAACCCAATCACATTATATGTAAACATCGAACAGGCGTTGCAATACCTGCAGCGTCACATTGCTAAGCAAGGCATAAAAATGATACCGGACGAAGTGGATGCCAGGCAATGGATTTATGAGATTGGCGAAGGCGGCGATTGCAGTGCTGATGCCGCCATTTGCGATAATGTAAAAGATTTTGTTCGCTTTTTCACCCAAACCCCTACTGCAAAAGTTACATGGGCTACGAAGTTTGAGAACAAAGAACTTCTCTCCTACGATCCGCAACAACAAACCAGAATCCGTTTTAGTTTAATGCCGCATAAGATGTCCAAGCTGGTAGATGTTCGCACCTCTCCCATCAGCGACCGTATTGATGTTATGAATGATTTTAGGGATGCGGGTTACGAGGTGAATGTGAACTTTTCGCCCGTAATTGTATATGACAACTGGCTTGCCGACTGGAAGCTCTTGTTTACTGAAATGAACGACAAACTAAACGCTAAAACCAAACAGCAGCTTGTTGCTGAAATTATTTTTTTAACTCACAATGAATACCTGCACAACATTAACCTCCAGTGGCATCCAACAGCGGAAGAAGTGCTTTGGAGACCAGAGTTGCAGGAAACAAAATTCAGCGAGAACGGCGGTGTGAACGTGCGGTATAGATCCGGCTATAAGGGAAGCCTGGTACGGAGTTTTGTGGAATTGGTCAACTCGGAATTGTCCTATTGTAAAATACGTTATGCCTTCTGAATAAACAGACTTAAGCACTGCTGTTTTATACATCTTATTCGCTTTACTAGTTGATGACAACAAATATGTTTTAAATTACAATATCATTTCCAATACCTCACACTTCACTCGAAAAATATTATCTCTATGGATTTGGTAGGATAAATATTTTTCCTATAAATTTGCACCATCATTAAAATTCATCATCGCATTCACAACATTCAGCAAGCTTATACATTATGCGCAGTTACGCTACATCTTTTCAACATCATTCAGCAACAGTTTCCTTCTGCAAGGCAAACCATACCGAATGCTGTTGTTGTATGAAGTAAATGTAACGGCGGCACTTAAGACTTTCCGTTGTGGCAACCAACTGTCGTGCTTCTTTCTGATTTATAGCACGGCTACCAAAACTTTCATCACTGCATTTAACAGCAAGCGAATGAATAAACAATTTATACATCCTTCACTTCAAAGGCATTGTCATGATGCAATTGGCGGGCGTGCCGCGCCTACATAAGAAAGAAGGATTCAACGAAAAAGACCGGACACTGTTGGCGCAGTTCCGGTCGGAGACTAAACAGAGGTTGAGCAAACCTTACAGACCAACATAGTGCTGGCTGTATACCTATTATTTAATCTTAATTCAAAACTAATGAAAAAGTTAGTATGGATTGCCTGGTTGTTATTGGCAATCCCTGCATTCATCACTGCGCAAACAGTTCCTTCACCCGTTATCACCTCAACCATCACGGGCACAGTAGTAGACAGCAAAAACAAAACTCCTCTGGAAGGTGCTCTGGTGCATATCAAAGGCATCACGAACCAAACGCTTACTAACGGCAAAGGAGCTTTTAATTTAAAAACCGCACAAAAGCTTCCCCTGATTTTAGAAATCAGTTTTATTGGTTATAAAAAATTGGAAGTAGAAGTCGCAAGCAACACCGGCAACCTCAACATAGAGTTGCAGGATGAACAAACGGCTTTAAATGAAGTGGTGGTAGTTGGCTACGGCACGCAACGCAGAAGTGACATTACAGGCTCGGTTGCAAGCGTAAGCAAAACGGCACTGTCACAGCCAGCGGCTTCATTTGATAACTTGTTGCAAGGCGCAGTTCCCGGTGTAGCTGTTACCCAAAGCTCGGGCGCGCCGGGTGCTACCGCTACGATCCGTATTCGCGGTGGCAATTCCATTTCCTTTGGTAACGATCCTTTGTATGTAATAGATGGCTTTATTGTTTACAACAACAACAGCTATGTAAATACAGGGGCTTCCAATGGTGTGGGTGTAAATGCACTGGCAACGATTAATCCGAGCGATATCGAAAATATAGAGATTCTGAAAGATGCTTCCGCTACAGCTATTTATGGTTCACGTGGTGCTAACGGCGTAGTAATTATCACAACCAGAAGAGGCAGAAAAGGTGGCAGTGAAGTGAACTACAGTACTTACATCGGCACGCAGAAGGTAAGAAAGACGCTTGACCTGATGAATGCTGCACAATGGGAAGCTTTGGTAAACGACATCAACATAAGTGACAACAAACCCAAGACATATACCGACTCAGCTATTGCTGTTGCAGGTGCAGGTTCCGACTGGCAAAATGCAGCGCTGAAAAGCGCAACAATGCAAAATCACGAGCTGTCAGTATCTGGTGGCGATGAAAAGTCGCGCTTTTTGATTTCAGGCAATTATTTCGATCAGGGTGGTATTGTAGTGAACACAGGTTTTAAAAGATATTCCGGTCGCATTAATTATGAAAGAAACATCACTGATAAATTCAAAGTATCAGCGAATATTTTTGGTAGCCAGGCAATCGAAGATAAACTGTTTGGCAATGCTTACGGAAGCATCCAGTTTACAAGCACTGCTTACGCGAATCTGCTGCAGTTATCGCCATTTGTTCCTATTTACAATGCAAACGGCACTTACAACATCAGCAGCCCGTTTTCTACCACGCCAACCAACCTCTTACAGGATATGGCAACCACCACCAATCAAAGTTACCTGAACAGAATTCTTGGCAATTTTTCAGCAGAATATAAGATTGTAAAAGACCTGACACTAAAAGTTACCGCCGGTACAGATCTGATCAACACTAAGCAGAATTACTATGCGCCCTCTTACACAGGTTCACCGGCGGGTGGTTCTACCGGTTATGCCGCGAAAGGTTATGCATCTGTAGGCAGTGTGCAAGCTACAACGTGGATTAATGAAAATACAATCACGTATGATCATGCTTTCCAGAACAAACACTTCCTTACCGTCCTGGCGGGATATACTATGCAGCATGAGAAGGACGAATCGGCTGTTGCCACGGCGCAGAACTTTCCGAACGACCTGACCAAATTCAACAACCTTAACTTCGCCAGCACGCCTGTATTATCGCTTTCTGATGCACATGAATATAGATTAAACTCTTACCTTGGAAGAGTCAATTATTCTTACCTGCACAAGTATAATGTTACGGCAACTTTACGTGCTGATGGTTCTTCTAAATTAGGCATTAACAACAGGTGGGGCTATTTTCCTTCTGTAGGTCTGTCATGGAACACGAGCCAGGAAGAATTTTTCAAACCTTTATCGAAAGCTGTCAGCAATCTGAAGGTTCGTTTATCAGCCGGACAAACCGGCAACTCCGAAGTGCCGCCATATAGTTCATTAGCCGCATTAGCGCCGACAAACTATTATTTCAGCAGCACATTGGTAACCGGTATTTCTCCAGTGCAGATAGCCAATCCGGATTTAAAGTGGGAAACTACAACCCAATACAATGCAGGTCTCGACTTTGGCGTCTTAAACAACCGTGTAAGTTTCACATTTGATGCGTACTATAAGAAGACATCTGATCTTCTTCTGAATGTGCCGTTTCCTTTATATTCAGGTTACGCAAGTTCGCTGCAAAACGTGGGCAGCGTACAGAATAAAGGTCTTGAGTTTAGCATCACATCAGACAACATCAAGAACAATAGCTTAACATGGCGCACAACGCTGGTATTCGCCACTAATAAGAATAAAATTCTGAGTCTTGGTGATGGCATTCCTTCTTATTTTCCGCTGGCACCAACAGGCTATGTATCTCCGGTAATTGTAGCCGTTGGCAAACCCGTTGGAACGTTCTGGGGTTATGATACAGATGGCTTATTAACGGCAGATGATATTGCGAAGAATACTCCCAAACTTACCGGTGTTCCTCAATTGGAGGGCGACAGGAAATATGTAGATACCAATGGTGACGGCGTAGTAACCACAACTGACAAGCATGACCTTGGCAATGCGCAACCTAAGTTCACGTTTGGCTTGTCTAACACGCTTAGCTATAAAGGTTTCGACCTATCTTTTATCTTCCAAGGATCGTATGGTAATAAGCTATTCAACTTCCTGCAACAGAAGTTAGAGTTGACCACCGTAAACCTGAATGTCTCTGCAAAATTGTTAGACCGTTACAGCACAACAAACCCCAATGGTACGATGCCAAGAGCTACCAACGCACCGGTTTCGCAAGTAGCCGATATCTACATCGAAGATGGTTCTTATGTAAAGCTGAAAAACTTAACCTTGGGCTATACGCTTCCTAAATCACTGCTTTCAAAAATTGGTATTAAGCAAATCCGTTTCTATGCCACGGCGCAGAATATCCTGACCTGGACAAAGTACACCGGTCTTGATCCCGAAGTAAACTTCTTCGATACCGACAATACTAAGCAAGGCATTGACTATGGTGCTTATCCGAGCACAAAGTCGTTTTTAGGTGGTTTAAATCTTACGTTTTAAACAATAAAAGACTAATCATATCATCCGCAATTCCTCTTGTAAAGAGTATTTGGCTGAGGTCATTAAAGAAAATTAAAATGAAAAAAATAGCATTTCTATTCTTAAGTGCAGGCATCATTTTTTTCTCCTGCAACAAACTGGTAGAAGATCCTGATTCCATCATCGTCAACTCGCAGTTTTATAAAACGCAGGCCGACGCAATTGCCTCCGTGAACGCGGTGTATAGTACACTCAATACGGATGCCGCCGGCGACTTTCCCATCTACGGGAGAGACTTAAACTTGTTGACCGGCAATGGCAGCGACGACCAGATTTACAGTCCATCCAACACCAATCCCGATGTGCGGGCATTAGGTACCACCACTTATGTTGCTACAAATGATCGGGTAAAGAAGAACTGGCAGCAGCACTACTTCGGCATTAGCCGCGCCAATGTTGCAATCGACAATATTCCGAACATAACAATGGATACGGCGGTGCAAAACCGTTTGATCCGGGAAGCGAAATTTATACGGGCTTTGTTGTATTTCAACATTGTTCGTTTGTGGGGCGATGCGCCACTGGTTCTTCATGACCCACAGAGCATTGATGTAAATGCTTTGAAGGTAGCACGAACTCCCAAAGACAGTATTTATCTTCAGATCATCAGCGATCTTACTGATGCTACCCGCCTTCCAAAAACATTTAGCGGCTCCGATAAAGGACGGGCAACCAGTGGTGCAGCTCATGCTTTATTAGCAAAGGTTTACCTTACAAGAAAAGAATGGAGCAGCGCCTTGGTCGAGTTGAATGAAGTGATGAACGGCGGTTATGGCTATGCTTTGTTTGACAACTATAATGATGCCTTCCAGAAAGTTACAAAAAATGGAAAAGAGCATATATTTTCCGTTCAGTTCGAAACCAATCTCGGTGCAAAAAACAGCGTTCAGAATTTAAGCAGCGCTTTATTTTCGTCTTTCAATCCTTCTGTTTATCCTGGCGATGGTCCGGCCGACAGCACTATCTATCTCTTGTTTAGTGCCAACGACACAAGAAGAGCTGTTACTTTCTATACCACGCAATTCAACCCGGCAACCGGACAGACCGTAAATTTTGGAGCACCACGCTACGCCAAGTTTATTGATTACGCGTTAAACCCACTTACCAATCAAACGCAAAGCGGCATGAACTACCCGGTAATCCGTTATGCAGATGTGCTACTTATGTATGCCGAAGCTCTAAATGAAGTAGACGGAAGTCCTACGGCAGAAGCTTACAATGCTATCAATCTGGTAAGAACCCGCGCACATATTGATAATCTCACCGAAGGTTTATCCCAGGCTGATTTCAGAGATTCGGTTTTCCTCGAAAGACGAAAAGAATTCATTCAGGAGGGCAACCGTTGGTTCGATTTATCACGCCGCGGAGGTACATACTTATATGATGCCTTAAAGAAGTTTCCGGCTAAAACCGGCGCTGCGGTTAAGGATACTTTATATCCCATTCCACAGTCAGAAATTGACCTGAATTCGTTGCTGACACAGAATCCGGGTTGGTAATGCAATGAAGAAAAGAAATACAAGAACAGCGCTGATGACTAAGTGAAAGAAATTCTTGTTGATCATCCCTAACCCATCATTCCTTTCTTACGCTTTGTAGGAAAGGAATGATGTGTAAAGGGATTTAAGCACCAAACAGCTTGAATAAGAAAGTTCGAAAGCGGCAAGCTTTAAAAGTATTAATCTAAAAATGGCACAATGGCAATCATAAATTCTGACGGAAAGCATTGGCAAGTTACAATCACTGTTATTCTCAACCTGTTTATTTTCTCAGCGGTTGCACAACAGCCAACACCATTTGGAGGTACCATCGGTAAAACATTAAACGACTCTAAAGAATGGTGGGCGCCTGTTCCGAAAGCGCCACAGGATGCACCCAACGTGCTGTTAATAATTATTGATGATGAAGGCTACGGCGCTTCTGAATCGTTTGGTGGATTGATACGCACACCCACCATTGATAGCCTTGCCAATAACGGATTGCGTTACACAAACTTTCATACCTGCGCTATCTGTGCGCCTACAAGATCTGCTTTATTAACGGGTCGCAACAGTGCCTTTGTTCATGAATCCGGTTTCTCTCATGTTCGGATGTCGGCTGGTTTTCCGGGTTGGGACGGAAGAATTCCTTCCTCTTCAGGAACCCTTGCCGAGATACTGAAAGAGAGCGGCTACAACACATTCGCCGTAGGAAAATATGGCATCACACCCGATGAAGATTCAACCGATGCAGGTCCGTTCGACCGCTGGCCATCAGGGAAAGGATTTGAGCATTTCTTTGGCTTCCTGGGTTCTGCCACAGACCAGTATAAACCGGCGCTTGTAGAAGACAACGCGCATGTAACACCTGATGGCAGGCATTTAAATGAACAGATTACAGACAAAGCCATTGCTTTTATAAAACGTCAGCAAAAAGCCGCGTCGGGAAAGCCGTTCTTTTTATACTATGCACCAGGCGCTGTGCATTCACCTCACCAAGTTGATAAATACTGGAGCGACCAGTATAAAGGTAAGTTTGACGAAGGTTGGGATGTGTATAGGGAAAAGGTGTATCAGAACCAAAAAAAACTTGGCTACATTCCTGCCAATGCAAAACTGGCTGCGCGCAATTCACGCATTGATGCCTGGCAATCACTTAGCCCGGATGAAAAGAAATTATATGCGCGTTTTATGGAAGTGTATGCTGGCTATCTCACTTACACTGATTACCAGATTGGAAGGGTTATTAATTATCTGAAGGAAAACAACCTGCTGAACAATACATTGGTGTATGTAATACAGGGCGATAATGGCGGAAGCAAGGAAGGCACAACGGAAGGAACGATCGAGCCAAAAACAAATCCTACCAGAACATCAACCAAAGAAGAGTATTTAAAAAGAAACATAGAAGATATAGATTCGATAGGCACAGCAGATGCACAGACCAATTACCCGCTGGGTTGGGCGCAGGCAGTGAATGCACCTTTTAAAGAATGGAAGCAGGATGCTGATGCAGAAGGCGGCACACATAATCCGCTGATCATTTTTTATCCAAAGCTGATTAAAAATATGGGAGGCATCAGAACGCAATATGGTCATGTAATAGATATTCTGCCAACTACACTCGAGCTTACCGGGATAAAAGCGCCGGAGTATATCAAAAGTGTAAAGCAAGATAGCATACAGGGCACATCATTAGCTTATTCTATCAGCAATGCGACTGCACCTTCGCAACACAAGGTTCAATACTATTACATCTTTGGCTCGCGCGCTATTTATGCCGATGGCTGGAAAGCAGAAGCAGCACATCGTCCCGATGCCATTGACTTCAATTTCATAGGTAACAATCCGCCGGCTGATAAGAGCTTTGATGATGACGTATGGCAGTTGTATAACCTGAATGATGACCCCACAGAAACCAATGATCTGGCAAAGAAAAATCCGCAGAAGCTGGCTGAACTAAAAGCTTTGTTTGATGAACAGGCGAAAGCAAATCATTTGTATCCATTGATTGATTGGTACGATGTAAACAACCAACGGATTCATCATCCGAATGGAAGTGATACACAAGGTCCGGTTAAATAAAACGAAACCATTGAAATATAGAAGGAACATAGTAACCATACAGCAGAAACTGCTGCTATTTATAGTGTTGGGAATTAGCTGTAACCTTTTTGCACAATCAGATCCTGCACAGCCTTTTGGAGGAGTGATTGGTAAAACGGCTGATGCTTCTAAAGAATGGTTACCTCAACAAAAAAAAGCGCCTGACGGAGCTCCCAATGTGATATACATCATGCTTGATGATATTGGGTTTGGTGCATCGTCAGCTTTTGGCGGCTTAATTGAAACGCCTAATATTGACAGGTTAGCAAATGAGGGATTGCGGTTTACTAATTTCCACACCACTTCCATTTGCGCACCTACCCGTGCTGCCTTATTAACCGGTCGCAATTCGCATTCAGCGCATTTTGGATATTTTGCTCATACTTCATATAACACACCAGGCTATGATGGTTACCTGCCATTTGAAAAAGGTACCATTGCGGAAATTTTGCGTGAGAACGGGTACAATACGTTTGCGGTAGGTAAGTATCACCTTACCCATCCTTCAGATGCATCCCCAGCAGGACCTTTTAACCGTTGGCCGACAGGTCGCGGGTTCGATCATTTTTATGGATTTCCGCCCGAGGCATGGGGCACCGACCAATGGCATCCAACTTTATACAGGGATACGCATCATGAAGAAGACGATCCCCAAGGCAGGCATGTTACGACTCTGCTGGCGAACAATGCCATTCAGTACATAAGTGAGCAAAAGTCAGCAGCGCCGGATAAACCTTTCTTCTTATACTTTGCCACCGGCGCCGTACATGCACCGCACCAGGTACCTAAAGAATGGATTGATAAATACAAAGGAAAATTTGATTTTGGCTGGGATAAATACCGGGAAATGGTACTGCAGAACCAGATTAAAGCCGGGATCGTTCCGGCGAATACCGTTCTGCCGCCCTCTAATGCTGGTGTACGCAAGTGGGATAGCCTCAGCAGTGATGAAAAGAAATTGTTTACCCGCTATTTCGAATTGTATGCAGGCTTTGTATCTCACGCCGATTACGAAATTGGCCGCATCATTAAGTTTCTCGAAAAAACTAACCAGCTTGACAATACATTGATCATCCTTTCAATTGGAGATAATGGCGCAAGTCCCGAAGGCAAACAGGCCGGAACTGCTTTTCCACGCGACCGTGATATTTCAGATAAAGATGCTGTTGCGCAAACGCTTAAAAACATTGATTTATTAGGTACGGATAAAAGCAATGTAAATTATCCGCATGGCTGGGCTCAGGCGATGAATACACCATTCCGTTACTGGAAGTATGCAGCCAATAGCGAAGGTGGAACGCGCAACCCTTTAATCGTTTTCTGGCCTAAAATGATTACCGACAAAGGGGGCATCCGCAATCAATACCTGTTTGCTGATGATATTGTTCCTACTACGATTGAACTGATAAAAGCGAAAGCGCCGGCCGTTATCAATGGCTATCCGCAGGACCCTTTTGAAGGTACCAGTTTTGCTTATCTCGTCAATCCTGACAACAAAAATCTTCCTGCCCGGCACACGGTTCAGTATTTTGAGATCAGCGGGGCACGGGCTATTTACAAAGATGGCTGGAAAGCTTCTGTTCCTCATGAACGCGGCACTGATTTGAATAAGGATAAATGGCAGTTATATAACCTGAACGAAGATTTCAATGAACGGTTTGATGTGGCTGATAAGTATCCTGATAAACTGAAAGAATTACAGGATGTTTTCGATGCTGAAGCCTGGAAATACAATGTGTATCCAATAAAAGATTCGTGGAAGCAACTTAATGTAAATAGGTTCGATAACCGAAAACAAATTGTTTTGTATCCCGGAGCGGCTTTTACGTCTTTCAGTGCCCCTCGACTTGAATCATTCACCATTACTGCCGATGTAGATATACCGGCATCAGGCGCTGAAGGCGTATTGCTTTCGGCGGGCGGACAATTAGGTGGGTTTAGCTTCTTTGTAAAAGATAAGAAACTCAATTTTATTTACAATACCGAAGGCAAGATTACGGAAGTTGTTTCCTCGCAGACGGTTCCTGCAAACAACGTTAAACTGAAGGCTGATATCACTTATGATTCAACCGCTAAAACCAGAGCCATCGTCTTATACATTAATGACACTAAAGCTGCAGAAGCGTTACAGGTAAAAACAAACATTGCCCGTGCTACAAGTGGGCTCGAAGGCTGGGAAATTGGCAGAGATATCAGCACGCCGGTTTCTTCCAAATACAAAGTTCCTTATGCCTTCACCGGTGTTATCAATAACGTAGTGATTGATGTAAAATAAATATCAATAATTTTTGAAAGTATTGAAAGAAGATGATTTGCGGTTTTTTATCACAGGTTTCATGGGAGTATCTGAAAAATTTATAATGAAAAGAAAGATTGCCATTATTATTCTCAGCGTCCTTGTTCCCTTCCTGCATCTGCATGCCCAGAACAATGCGGGTACAAATGAAATATTTGATGGCAATTACTTATACAACGATGTAAAAATTTATGTTGGTTTTGGCATCCGCAGAACCTGCATTGCTACAGGAAATAGCCACCACCATTCAGCAAACCATTCAAAAAGAATTATTATAATCAGGAATGAGGATCAGTACTAACATGAACAGGAATTTTACGATAGCGGCAATCATTTTTATCCTTTTTCTTGGATACAACAATGCCTTTGCGCAGCACGATCCGGCTCCGAAATTTGGTGGTGTGCAAGGCAAAACATTAGCTGACAGCAAGCAATGGTTTGAACCAAAGATGAAAGCGCCTGCCGGGGCTCCGAATGTGATTTGGATTTTGTTAGACGATGTCGGCTTTGGCGCTTCTGAAACTTTTGGCGGATTGATTCAAACTCCCAATTTTGATTCATTAGCCAAAGGCGGACTCCGCTACACAAACTTTCACACTTGTGCTATCTGCGCTCCTACACGTGCGGCTTTGCTGACGGGTCGCAACAGTCATTCGGTGAGTATGGGACATCATCCGGAACTATCCATTGGCGAGCCGGGTTATAGCGGCGACATGCCTTTTGAAGCAGGCTCTGTAGCGGAGATTATGAAAGAGAATGGCTACAACACATTTGCGGTTGGTAAATGGCATGATACACGTCCGGATCAAACCACACCAGCCGGCCCATACAATCGTTGGCCAACTAACAGAGGCTTTGAACATTGGTATGGCTTCTTTGGCGGCATGACGGATCAATGGCACCCGACATTGATGGAGGAAACCAATTCCATAGATATCGAACCGAATAAAAAACATCTCAGCGATTTAATTACAGAAAAAGCCATTACCTATATTGCCAACCAAAAATCGGCTGATCTCGACAAGCCTTTCTTTCTCTATTATGCGCCCGGTGCCACACATGCACCACACCAGGTTTATAAAGAATGGATTGATAAATACAAAGGTCAGTTTGATAGTGGTTGGGATGCTTACCGGCAAACGGTATTTAAACGACAGGAAGCATTGGGCTTGTTACCAAAGGGCACGAAACTTCCACCACGACAAGCTGGTGTAAAAGCCTGGGATTCGCTCAGCAGTGATGAGAAGAAAGTGTTCTCCCGCTTCATGGAAGTATATGCCGGCTATCTTTCTTTTACCGATTATGAAGTCGGTCGTTTGGTGGCTTATTTAAAAGAAATCAATCAGCTTGACAATACCGCTATCTTCTTAATGATTGGTGACAACGGTGCGAGTAAAGAAGGCACTTACAGCGGTGCTGCCGGAGCCGGAAATTCTATTGCACCGGACGGTCCGCAAGGCGAAGGCATTGCTTTTCTGTTAAGCAAATACAACCAGTTAGGAACCGAATATACATCACCCAATTATCCATTGGGATGGGCACAAGCCTGCAACACACCTTTCCGTTATTGGAAGAGTGATGCCAACAGCGAAGGCGGCAGTCACAACCCGATGATTTTATATTATCCCAAAGGCATTAAAGACAAAGGTGGCATGCGTACGCAATACAGTCATGTGATTGATATATTGCCCACCACTATTGAACTGACCGGCGTTCATGTACCTGATACCATCAATGGTTATAAGCAACGACCCATACAAGGTATCAGCATGGCTTACACAATTGACAACGCCAAAGCACCGACACGACACACAATTCAATACTATGAAATACATGGCGGAAGAAGCGTGTATAAAGATGGCTGGAAGGCGGAAGTGTATCACCCAAGAAACATATTTGGAACGAACGCAGGCGGTGATATTAACTTCAGTGCGCCACCATTTGAAAAAGACAAATGGGAACTTTATAACCTGAATGAAGACTGGACGGAAACGAATGATGTAGCTGCCAAGTATCCTCAAAAATTAGATGAGCTAAAGAAGCTGTTTGATAGCCTTGCGACAGCAAACAATGTGTATCCATTACGAAATTATCGTGAAGGGTTGCCTGAACCGGTGGTTAGACCAAAGACCATTTTATACGGCGCTGCTACCGCCAAATTCAGAGTAAAAATTGGTAAAGGTGCAGTGTCATTTACTGCCTCTGTTGACATACGGGATGGCGGCGCACAAGGTGTCATCTTCGCAAGCGGCGGCATTTTTGGCGGCATCTCATTGTACATAAAAGATAACAAAATAAACTTCCTGGTATCAGACGGAAAAACGGATACAACGGTCAGTGCGGCGTTATCTTTTGCGAGAGGCAAGTATGACATCAAACTATCGTTTACAGCCGACTCATCAACCGGAAGAACACTCAGCATTTCCATCAACAATGAAAAGAAAGTTGAAGCGGCTTTAGGTAATAAAAGCAAACAGTTAAATACTACTTACGGAGATGGCACCGGCGGTGACGGCATCAGCATCGGAAAGGATATGAACTCTAAAGTCGGCAATGCCTATGAAGGCACATTTCCTTTCACAGGAACCATACACCAGATAACTATAGAACAGGAAAAAAAATAGTATGAAACCATTTATAACCATCATCAGGATAGCCTGTTTTTCAGTTGTTGCACTTTCCGCTTTTGCACAAAACAAAAACGCAACACAAGACCAGGAACAATGGAAAGGAAAGATTGAAAAATCAATTCAGCGCTCCACGCCTTACAAGATAGAATACGTAAAGAAAGCGCCGACAGGAAGCCCCAATGTGCTATTAATTCTATTGGACGATGTTGGCTTTGGTGCATCGGAAGCTTTCGGCGGTTTGATTCATACACCCAATTTAGATACGCTGGCTAATAATGGCCTGCGCTATACAAATTTTCACACGACCGGTATTTGTTCGCCTACGCGTTCGGCATTACTCACCGGCAGAAATCATCATTATGTTGGTATGGGTATGTTCCCGCATTATCAAAACTCTGCCGACTTTCCCGGATACAATGCGCACATTCCTTCAAAAGATGGAACCATCGCAGAAGTGTTACACAACAATGGCTATGCAACTTATCATTTAGGTAAATGGCATCTTACTCCCGATGAAGACACCACAGATTTAGGTCCGTTTGACAGGTGGCCATCCGGTAAAGGGTTTGACCACAATTTAAGTTTCCTTGGCGGCGCTACCGACCAGTACAGACCTAACCTTGTTGAAGATAACAAACATGTGCAGCCCGATGGCAGGCAGCTCAATGCGCAGCTGCTAGATAAAGCTATTTCTTATCTTTCTTACCAACAGGAAAAAGCACCCGGCAAGCCCTTCTTTATGTATTTCGCAACCGGCGCTACACATGCCCCGCACCAGGTTGATAAAGAATGGAGTGATAAGTACAAAGGCAGGTTTAATGATGGCTGGGACGCCTACAGAACAAAGGTATTTGAGAACCAGAAAAAACTGGGTGTAGTGCCTGCTTACGCACAACTGCCGGAAAGAAATGAAATGATAAAAGCCTGGAAAGATCTGCCTGCAGATGAGCAAAGACTGAACGCAAGATTTATGGAAGTGTATGCAGGCTATCTCGAATATACAGATTATGAAATAGGCCGATTGATTCAATACCTGAAGACAACCGGTCAGTTTGAAAATACAATTGTAATGGTAATTGTAGGTGATAACGGCGCCAGCAAAGAAGGTACGGAGTATGGCGTGACCACAAAAGAAACTCGGTTTGTAAATGCAGCTTTAACACGCGAAGAATACAGACAGATAGAGCTGCAAAACATTGATAAGATAGGAACGAAAGATGTAATTGTTTCGGCTAATTATCCGTTAGGTTGGGCACAGGCTTGCAACACACCTTTTCGCTATTGGAAAAGCGATGCCAATGCAGAAGGCGCTACACACAACCCTTTAATCGTTTACTATCCGAAATCTATACAGGAAAAAGGTGGTATCAGATGGCAATATGGACATGTAACAGACATCTTTCCTACGATTGAAGAACTGTCTGGTGTTAAACAGCCTGCCTACATCAAAGGAATCAAACAAGACACCTTACAAGGATATAGCCTGGTATATTCTTTCAATAACAAAGCGGCGGCTTCTGTACACACCGAACAATACTATACCATTTACGGCAACAGGGCAATTTATAAAGACGGATGGAAAGCATCGGCGGCGCATCATCCCAATGGCATTGACCTTTTCACATTTACCGACGATCCGAAAAAAGATACCACTGACGATCCGGATAAAAATGTTTGGGAATTGTATAACCTGAATGAAGATTTTAATGAGCGCATTAATCTCGCTGCAAAATTTCCCGATAAATTAAAAGAGTTAAAAGCATTGTATGATAAGGATGCCACGAAGTATCATGTTTATCCTTTACTGGATTTTAAATATGCAGCAGACAAATTAAAAGCAAGGCAAAACAACAAACCGTCCGTTCCGAAAAAAGATTAGCATGAAATATTGGAAGATTATCTGCCTGCTCTGTTTTTTAATTGCTGCACTTTCCTCTTCTGCACAAAAGAAAGAGGTAGGGGCACGACCCAACATCATTGTGATTTGTGCAGATGATTTAGGCTGGAAAGAAGTATCCGCGTTCGGCAATACGCGCATCAAGACGCCTCATATTGATTCATTAGGCATAAGAGGCACACGCTTTACACAAGCGTATGCCTGCGCGCCGATTTGTTCTCCCGGCAGAGCCGGATTATTGACCGGACGTTATCAGAACCGTTTCGGCTTTGAATTTTTAGTGCCTGAAAATTTAAAAGATTCAAGTAGCCGTCCGGTTCAGGCAAAGCACCTTGTTGTCAACAATAATGTCGGCAAATTTTCTTTGAATGGACTGGTAGAACCGGGCGTTGATCCGGAGTCTTTCAGAATATTAAACTCAGGCATTCCGGAAACAGAAATCACACTGGCGGAAGCCCTGAAAAGCAATGGATACACAACAGGCATTGTTGGAAAATGGCACCTGGGAGAAAGTGAAGGTTTTTATCCTACAGAAAATGGTTTTGATTATTTCTATGGCTGTCTGGGCTGGGGCACCATGTATGCAGAAGAGACAGATAACAACGTTATCAGCAAACCACGTTTTTTCGAACGCTATTTGTTTCCGGAAACAAGAGCCGGCATCTTCAACATCGTGCGCAATAAAGATTCTGTTCAGGAAACAAGATACCTGACAGATGCCTTTGCCGATGAAGCGGTGAAGTTTATATCAACCAATAAAAACAAGCCTTTCTTTTTATATCTGCCTTTTAATGCAGTGCACGATCCATTGCAGGCGAAGAAGGAAGATTTTGATGCGACACCCAAAGACTTAGACTCTTCCATCCGCATTCAGCTTGCCATGACAAAGAACTTGGATGATGCAGTTGGTAAAATAATAGCCACCTTAAAAGCATTAAAGATTGAAGACAATACCATCGTCTTTTTTACCAGCGATAATGGCGGTCCTACTTATTTCAAAACGGTTGATAATTCCCCATTAAAAGGCGGCAAGCTTTCTCATTTTGAAGGTGGTATTCGCGTGTCTTATTTTATACAATATCCAAGTAAAATTCCAGCCGGAAAAGTGTATAACAAAGTAGTAAGCAATCTTGATATTTTCTCTACGGCAATGGCAGCCGCAAACGCTGTAATGCCTGATAAAAGGCAACTCGACGGCGTGAATTTAATTCCTTATGTAAACGGAGCCAATACGGCTGCACCACACGATGAATTGTGCTGGCGCAATGGTTATTCAAAAGCCATCAGGAAAGGCGATTGGAAGCTGTACATGAATGACCGCAAAGGCGTGCAATACTTATACAATTTAAAGGATGATAGCAGCGAAACGACTGATTTGTCTGAGCAGCATCCTGAGAAAGTAAAAGAGCTGTTAGAAGACTTTAAAAAGTGGGAAGAAAAAACCGTAAAACCATCCTGGCAAAACATCAGGAATGTTTTGCTGCCGGTGGGTGATGATTATTTCTACTTCCCGATTTAAGGAATAAAAAAGTAAGCCTGATATGAAGAAAGAACTACGATACACACAAAGAATAGTCAAGAGCATCATAGCGCTTGGGCTGCTCGTATCATCTTTGTTTGTATCAGCACAAACAGTAACGTTAGAACGGTTTAAAAACAATCCTATCATCACAGCCGATATGTTGCTACCCCAAGATGGCGATGATATTAACGGACCTTCTTTAATCAAAGCTCCTGACTGGCTTTCAAATAAGCTTGGCAAATACTACCTGTATTTTGCGCATCACAAAGGCAAATACATACGTCTTGCCTATGCCGATAAACTGCAAGGCCCCTGGAAAATTTACAAACCCGGAACACTTCACATTGAAGATTGTATTTGCAACACGGCACCCTTTGCTTCGGGCGAAAGCATACGTCACAATGGAGCCGAAAATGCAGGCGATGAAGTCACGCATATTGCATCGCCGGATGTGCTTCTTGACAATGCAAACAAGCAGTTTATTATGTACTTCCATTGCCCGCTGGAATACGAGGGTAAGAAAGGGCAATACTCGCTTCGCGCTACCTCGAAAGATGGTATTCATTTCAAAGCCGACACAACGGTATTAGGCGATTCCTACTTCCGTGTTTTCAAGTATAACAATGCCTGGTATTCGTTGGCGCGCACCGGCGTTGTAGGTCGTTCGGAAGACGGCATCAAAATATTTGAAAGAGGCAACAATCCATTTGCTACAACAGACAGCACATCCAGGTTACGGCATGTAGCTGTTAAGCCGGTTGGCAATACGTTGTACGTTTTCTATTCGCGCATTGGCGATGCGCCGGAAAGAATTTTAGTATCAAAAATTAATTTGAAAGACGACTGGCATAACTGGAAAGCTTCAGCAGCTATTGAAGTGGCTTCTCCGCAAACAGACTATGAAGGCGCGAACCTTCCTATAAAGAAATCGAATGCAGGTTTGTTTTATGGCAAAGTAAAACAGTTGCGTGATCCTTATGTTTTCACGGAGAACAACAGATGGTATTTGCTGTATTCAGCAGCAGGCGAAAGTGCAATTGCAATAGGCGAATTGAACATCAGGTAACAGTACTAAAATAACAAAAGAATGGTCAAAACATTATATAAAAAGCCTTTCCTCGTACTGTCTGTTGTAGCAGTTATTGCCAGCAGCTATTCGTATGCGCAATATGATCCAAAACCGGTTTTCAAAGGATCTGTAGGCAAAACGGTTGCAAATACCAAGCTTTGGAATGCCGACAGAATCAAAGCTCCGCAAGACGCGCCGAATGTCGTCTGGATATTGATTGATGATGTCGGCTTCGGAGCCAGCAGCGCATTTGGTGGATTGATTAATACACCTACGTTTGATAGTCTTGCCAACAATGGCTTGCGTTATACCAACTTTCATACAACGGCGATTTGCGCACCTACACGCGCGGCTTTACTAACCGGTCGCAATTCTCATTCCGTAGGGATGGGTTTGTTTACCGAAACGGCCATTGGAACACCAGGTTACAATGGTCGCATTCCTTTTGAGGACGGAACTGCAGCAGAGGTATTTAAAGAAAATGGCTACAACACGTTTGCCGTTGGCAAATGGCACTTAACACCTGTTGATGAATCAACACCGGCCGGTCCGTTTACGCGATGGCCAACGGGCAGAGGCTTTGATCGCTGGTATGGCTTTTTAGGAGGTGAAACAGACGAATGGCATCCACAGTTGTGGGATGGCATTCAGAAGCTCGACATTGAACCAAATACAAAACATTTGAACGAATTGCTGGCTGATAAAGCCATCAGTTATATAGCCGCGCAAAAGTCTGTTGCACCTGATAAACCTTTTTTTCTTTATATCGCGCCCGGCGCTACACATGCGCCGCACCAAGTTGCTAAAGAATGGATTGATAAATACAAAGGCAGGTTTGATATGGGCTGGGATGAATATCGCAGGCAGGTATTTGCCCAACAACAAAAAATGGGTTTACTGCCAGCAGGAACTAAACTCGCGCCACGCAACAGCAACATTAAAGCATGGGATTCTTTAACTGCTGATGAAAAGAAATTGTTCGCGCATTTCATGGAAGTGTACGCTGGCTTTCTTTCTTATACCGATTATGAAGTTGGCAGAGTAGTAAGCTATCTGCAACAAATTGGTCAGTTAGACAATACAATGATTGCCGTAATGATTGGCGACAATGGCGCCAGCAAAGAAGGAACCGATGTTGGAACAACAATTGGTTTAAGCGCAATCTACCAGGGCGCGCAGGACGAATCTACCTTATTAAACCAGATAGATTCTTTAGGTTCTGAATATTCATCACCCAATTATCCGTTGGGCTGGGCTTTAGCTGCCAATGCGCCTTTTCATTACTGGAAGAGCGATGCTAACAGTGAAGGCGGTACACATAATCCTCTCATCCTATTTTATCCGAAATGCATTAAAGACAAAGGCGGTATCCGTAAACAATACAGCCATATCATTGATGTGTTACCAACCTCCGTTGAACTGGCAGGCATCAAAATTCCCCAAACAATCAATGGTTATCAACAAGAGCCGGTACAAGGTGTAAGTCTGGCTTATACGATCAGCAATGCAACAGCGGCATCTAAACATACAGAACAGTATTATGAAATTATGGGCAGCCGTTCTATTTATAAAAACGGCTGGAAAGCCGGAACGTTTCATGTAACCGGTAATGATTTTGATAAAGACACCTGGGAATTATATCATCTGGATGAAGACTGGACAGAGACCAATAACCTGGCTTCACAATTTCCTGAAAAACTTACCGAATTAAAAGCCCAGTTTGACAGTGATGCAAAGAAGTATAACATCTATCCGTTGAAAGACCGCACGTCTTCTTCCAGAAGCTTTGCAGGATTAAATGATACAAAGAAAACTGTTGTGCTCTATCCCGGCGCAACCCAGTATTGGTCGCCTTCATCGCCGCGCATAAACGCAGGTTCTTTTTCTGTAACGGCTGAAACAGAAATAGCAGATAACCGTGCAGAAGGTGTGCTGCTGGCAAACGGCGGCAGGTTCAGTGGCATAACACTTTATTTGAAGGACAGTAAGCTGCATTTCTTTTTTAATGATGGTTACCAAAAAGTATCGCTTGTTGCTGATAAGCCAATAACAGCAGGTAAAAATGTTTTCAAAATAGATTATGCTGCTGATGCCGGAACGCCTTCAAAAGGCGGCGAGTTTACGCTATCTATCAATGATGCAAAAGTTGCCTCCCAACATGTAAACATACGCAACGGCATTTTGTACTACACGTATGATGAAGGTTTGGACATAGGCAAAGATTCCAACACGCCGGTTGATGACAGTTACAAAGTGCCTAACGCATTTACAGGTACATTAAACAAAGTAATTGTTGAATCAAGATAAAAGCAATAACAACGCATGAAACAAGGGTTTATCAAATTAAATCAGTCACAAAAGCGGAGTATGATATTATTCATCCTACTTATCGTGTTCGCAGATTTAAGTCATGCACAAACATCTGCAGATAAGCCAAAACCTGCTACTGAGTTTACCCGGAAAGCCAATGATGCCGTTTACAAACAACTCGATTTTTCTGACTCTACCGACTGGACGTACGCAACCAAAGGATTTATTGCATCTATTGACAGTGGCAAAGTGTATGGAGCGGATGGAAGGCTGGTTATAGATGAAAGTAAGTATGACTTTATAAAAGGGAAGGCACCTGCAAGCGTAAATCCGGCTTTATGGCGACATGCAGAATTGGATGACATCAATGGGTTGTTTAAAATTACTGATGGTGTATACCAGGTGCGTGGTATTGATGTCGCCAACATCATGTTTGTCCAAACTAAAAAAGGCTATATTGTTATTGATGTGTCAAGCAGTGCGTATGCTGCCAAAGCTGCATTGAATTTAATGAAAAAGTATGTCGGTGATAAGCCTGTGCTTGCTGTTGTTTCCACACACAGCCATGGCGACCACTATGGCGGTATAGAAGGTATTACAAGCCGCGAGGATATCGCTTCGGGCAAAGTAAAATACATAGTGCCGAAAGGTTTTTATGGAGAAGCGGTTAGTGAAAGTGTCTTGCTCGGCAATGCCATGCGGCGCAGAGCCACCTACCAGTTCGGATCGAAGCTGCCATTCAATGAGTATGGACAAATTGATGTGGGTCTGGGCAAAATTTTTACCGGTTTTTCTACTACCCTTCTTCCTCCCAATAAAGAAATAGAGAACACAGGTGATACGGTTATGATTGACGGAACGGAACTGGTGTTTCAGCTGACGCCAGGCACGGAAGCGCCTGCTGAGTTTACCATTTATTTACCCCAACGAAAAGTGTTCTTCCCGGCAGAGTTAATTACCAATGCACTGCATAATATTCTTACGCCACGTGGTGCAAAGACAAGAGATACCAAAGCCTGGTCGAATTATATAGATGAAGCCATTGACTTGTTTGGCGACAGTACGGATATCGTGGTTCCTTCCCACACTTGGCCAACCTACGGGCACAAGCAAAGTATTGAACTGCTGGAAAAGCAAAGAGACCTGTATAAATACATTCACGACCAGACGGTACATCTTGCCAACAAAGGCTTAGACAAAGAAGAAATAGCGGCCACCATCAAGTTGCCAGATGAGTTAAGCAAGGAATGGTACAACCGTGATTTTTACGGTACGGTCAATCACAACTCGAAAGCAATCTACCAGTTTTATCTCGGCTGGTGGAATGGCAATCCGGCTGAATATAATCCCTTGCCTGAAGTGGAAGGAGCCAAAAAGTATGTTGAATGGATGGGCGGAGAAGAAGCTGTATTGAAGAAGGCACAGGAAAGTTATAATAAGGGCGAATACAGATGGGTTGCCGAAGTTACTAATCATGTTGTATTTGCCAATCCAACGAATCAAAAGGCAAAGAACTTGGAAGCAGATGCTTTGGAACAATTAGGCTATCAAAGTGAATCGGGCATCTGGCGCGACTTATACTTAACAGGTGCGAAAGAATTGCGCGAAGGCATTACGCCAACACCTGTTGCAGCCGGTGCTGCCACAAAACTTTTCAGCAATCTAACACCAGAAGCGCTGTTCGATTTTCTTTCTGTTTCCATTGATGGTGAAAAAGCAAAAGGCAAAGAGATTTCACTGCGGTTTATCATTCCTGAACTACAGAAAAACATATTGATCTATCTTAAAAATGGTGTGCTGCATCAAAGTGCTGCCAAAGCAAATGTGCAGGCAGATTTTACACTTACTGCCTCGAAGCAAAAGCTGGCAGAACTGTTATCCAATCCGGATAAAACAAAAGAAATATTGGCTTCTGAGGGTGTAAGCTTTCAGGGGAATCCGTCTAAATTAGGAGAGCTGCTTTCTTGTATGGAACGGTTCAATCCCGACTGGAATATTGTTACACCTTAACACAAAATCGTCATTACATATTTTAATAAAACCAATCAGCCTACAGTATGAAAAGAATGCTCCTGTATCTCGCTATCATTGCCGCACTCATGTTGTCCTCACGCTTGCACGCGCAAACAACATCACAACCTTACGGCGGCACTATCGGTACTACATTAGACAACTCCAAAGAATGGTGGCCAACGCCTGTCAAACCATCCGCCGATGCACCTAACATTATCTGGATTTTGATTGACGATGTTGGCTTCGGCGCCACTTCCACTTTTGGCGGTGTCATTCCCACACCCACTCTCGATTCGCTTGCCAACAATGGTTTGCGCTACACAAACTTTCATACAACGGCTATTTGCGCACCCACGCGGGCTGCATTGCTTACGGGGCGCAACAGCGGCACCGTGCACATGAGTGGTTTTGCGCACTATTGGGGCAGTGCCGGCTTCCCGGGCTGGGATGGTTACATACCCGAAAAAGATGGCACCATTGCAGAGATCTTAAGGCAATCTGGCTATGCTACTTTTGCCGTGGGCAAATACGGTGTAACGCCAGATGCTGAAGCCACTGATGCCGGTCCTTTCGACCATTGGCCACTGGGTAAAGGCTTCGAGCATTTCTTTGGTTTCCTGGGTTCTGAAACCGACCAGTACAAACCCGCCCTGGTAGAAGACAATGCTTCTGCCACGCCGGATGGCCGCCACTTCAGCGAGCAACTTACCGATAAAGCCATCTCTTATATTGCCAAAGAAAAAAAGGCGGATCCAACTAAGCCATTCTTCCTTTATTATGCACCGGCTGCCACACATGCGCCGCACCAGGTTCCCGATGATTGGAGAGATAAATACAAAGGTCAGTTTGATGATGGCTGGGATGCTTTCCGGCAAAAGGTTTTCGCCAATCAAAAGAAATTAGGCTTGATCCCTTCTTATGCGCAATTGCCCCTCCGCAATCCGCGTGTAGCCGCATGGGAATCGTTGCCTGCCGAAGAGAAGAAACTCTATGCCCGCTTCATGGAAGTGTATGCCGCCTATCTCACCTATACCGACTACCAGATAAGCCGCGTAATTAATGAAGTAAAAAGCTTGAACCAGCTTGACAACACACTCATCTTTGTTATGATTGGAGACAATGGTGCCAGTAAAGAAGGCAGCGATAATGGCGTGGTGGAAAAAGCCTGGGGACCACGTTATGACAAGAATATTACCCGCGAACAATACATCAAAAAGAACGAGGAAGCCATCAATCGCATTGGCACGCCCGAAACAGAACCTAACTATCCGCTGGGTTGGGCGCAGGCTTGCAACACACCTTTCAAATATTGGAAGCAAGACGCCAACAGCGAGGGCGGCACACACAATCCGCTCATTGTTTTTTATCCTAAGAAAATAACTGATAAAGGCGGTATCCGTACACAGTATGGACATGTGAACGACATTCTTCCCACCACGCTCGAAACCATCGGAATGAAAGCGCCGGCAACCATCAGAGGTATTGCGCAGGATTCTTTGCAGGGAACATCGTTATTCTACTCGTTCAACGATGCCAAAGCGCTTTCGAGGCACACCGAGCAATACTACTATATCTTCGGAGCAAGAGCCATATATAAAGATGGCTGGAAAGCATCTGCAGCACATCATCCGGATGCTAATGACCTCGCTGCTTTTGGTAATACGCCACCGCCGCAAAGAGATTTTGATAAAGATGTATGGGAATTATACAACATTAACGAAGACTTCAATGAGCAGAATGATTTAGCGAAAAAGAATCCGCAAAAATTAGCCGAGCTGAAAGCTTTGTTTGATGTTACAGCGAAGAAGAATAATCTTTATCCGCTCCTTGACTGGCAGGATGTATATCAGCAAAAGTTTATCAATTCAAAGAAAGCGGTAACATTCAAACAGCCACCGGCTCCGGCAAGTAAAAAGTAACTGCTTCTACACTACAGAAATACAAAGCATCTTATAAATAATGCTTTGTATTTCTGTAAATAAAATGGTTTAAGTAAAACGTTGATTTATGAAACGAATTATTGGGCTGACTTTATTAAACCTGATATTGATTACCGCTAAGGCGCAGACAAATGATGTGATAAAAATCACCGGAACCAAGTTCCCGTTTGATATCATGCAGCAATGGATAGATGCTTATTCAAAAACGCATCCCGGCGCGCTATTCAGCCTCAGCAAAACAATACCAACGGATAGTGCTGATTTATTGATTGCCGCGCATGGCTTTCGCCCCGGTGAGCTAACAGATGATCAAGTGTCGATTGCGGTGAACCAATATGCACAATTGCCTGTCGTAAACGACCATCGTGCCGATCTAAAAGCCTTGCAAACAAAAGGTTTCACAAAAGAAGACCTGCAGGATATATACTTTCAGCAAAAAGCAAATAAGCAAGACCATTTTAATACCAAAACCAATGTGTACAAGCGCGAAAAAAACGTTTGTGCCTCGCGTTCTTTTGCCGAAAACGTTACCGGCACTCAATCTGATGTTGCCGGCGTGAATGTGAACGGCGATGACAAAGCTTTATTAGACGCCGTAAAAAAAGATGTAAACGGAATCTCTTATAATAATCTCGGTTTGGTATATGATATCAACACGCGTAAAGTAGCAGACAGCATTGCCATCATACCAATGGATTTAAATGGAAATGGTAAAATAGATGCAAATGAAAATATCTATCGCACGCTCGATGATGTGCTGAACTATCTAAGTAAAAACAGCAGCACCCTCATTCCGCAGGATAATGTAAACATTGTAATCAGCAAGAGCACTTTTAAACCTGAGGCACTTCGGTTTTTAAATTGGATTCTTACGCAAGGACAATCTTATAATTTACATTTCGGCTTCATGAATCTAAAGCAGGAAATTGTTGCGCGCGGGCAACAAACGATAAACAATTTATTGAAAGAAACAGCCAAAGCAAAATGAGATTAATCTAATGATTCTTTTCTCTTCCACATATCATAAAGTTTGTATCATCCTGCTAATGTTAGCGGCACTCACATGCTTAGTGAATGGGTCGTTACTAGCACAAAGTGCGGCGTTAAGCGGCAAAGTGAAGGACAAGAAAACTTCAGCCGCAGTAAGTGATGCAAGCATTGCTTTGTATGCAGCAAAAGATTCTTCGCTCGTTTCCGGTGACATAACCAAAAGCGATGGCGGCTTCAGCCTGCATCCTATACAAAAGGGAAAATATTACATCACCATCACGCGGATCTCTTACAAATCTCAAACGGTGTCTGCCATTGATTATGATGGCAACACTACAATATTGGCTGATATTGCCTTGCAACCGCAAGACAACAGTTTGCAAAATGTAACGGTTACCGGAAAGCAACAAGCTATCCGTCAATCCATAGATAAACAGACTTATCAGGCTTCATTGCTACTGAATGCAAAAGGCGCAACTGCACTGGATGTCTTAAAAAATTTACCTTCTGTTTCGGTGAATAGTCTTGGTGATATCAGCCTCCGCGGAACCGATGGCATACAGATTTTGATAAATGGAAAACAAGTGCGCGGAGACATCAATGATATACTTTCTCAGCTTCCGGCTAACAGCATCGAAAACATTGAACTGATAACAGCACCATCCGCCCGGTTCGATGCGGATGGCAAAGCAGGCGTTATCAACATCATCACCAAAAAAGAAGTTGCGAACGGATTGTTTACAACGTTCAACCTGCAGGGCGGGTTGCCTTCCGTTCACGATTATAACAACCATGTTTCGCCTTTGCGTTTTGGCGGTGATGCAACCATTTCTTACAATAAAAACAAATGGAACCTTTCAGGTGCGGTAAGCTATCTGCGCAACGATGCGGCAGGCTACCGTGAAGGCGATGCTTATACAATTAACAACGATACACTTACCCGGTTTCCATCGAACGGCGAACGGAGTTTTAAACGCAAAAGTTATTCTGCCAGAGCAGCCCTTTCGTTTACTCCTGATAAAAAAAATGCATTCAGCGTTGGCTTGTATGCCGGAAAAAAATTTCAGGCAAGAACAGCAGACCTTTTATACAATAATTCCAACACAAATCTGACCAATAACAGCATCATTCAACAGTACACTTACTTCAATTCAAACCTGCAAACAAAAGAAGCCAATATTTATCTCGGCAATGTTGATTATACGCACAGCTTTCAAAATAAATCAGCATTCACCGCTTCGTTTTTATATGAGTATGATGACTTGTATGGCAACACGAAGAATCTCAACCAATATTATCCGCAAACCGCTGATACGCTTCAGTTCACGCACAATACCAACACCAATCCCCTGCATGGCTATAAAGCTTTGCTGAGTTATAATTACAATATTGGTAAGTTGAAATTAGAAAGCGGTTACCAGTTCAGGCACGATAACCAGCAAGGGACTTTTATTTACGCCACGAATGTTTTACACACCAAAGAATATATAATAGACAGCGCTTTTACTAGCGGCGTTACAACAAACAATGCCATTCACGCAGTGTACACGCAATTGAGTGGCAGCAGCAAAAGCCTGCAATATTCAGCAGGGCTTCGGTATGAATATTCACGACGCATTTTATCCTTCAGCAACAATGTTTTACCCGGCAACACACTTCGTTTATCGAACCTGTTTCCATCGGCAAGTTTGTTGTATTCTTTGGGTAAACAATGGAAGCTGAAAGCTGCCTTCAGCCGGCGCATTCAACGTACCACCAACTTCGAACTGAACCCGTTTCCCGAACGTGAACACTCGGAAACGTTAGAGCAGGGCGACCCGAATTTACGTCCCACATTTACCAGCCTTGCAGAGTTGGGAATCATTAAGGATTTCACCAACGGTTCGCTGTTTATCACAGCCTATTATCAGCATACAAAAAACCCGGTTCAACGCCTCAACAGCATTTATAATGATACGATTTTGAACCGCATTTATACCAATGCAGGCTCGGCAAAACAATGGGGAACTGAAGCAGGCATTACAGCGAAGCCTGCCAAATGGCTGCAGGTTTATGTTGGCGGGAATGTGTATGATTATCACATATCCGGAGCCTTGTTTAACAACATAGTTAAGTTTAATAATGATGGCTGGATGTATTCGTTCAACACCAATCTAAGCTTCACTTTAAGCTCTACGGTGACAGCGCAGTTGAGCACGAATTATACTTCCAGAATCATAACAGCCATTGGCACTAACTCTTCTTTCTTTTCACCCAATTTTTCGTTGAAGAAAACATTTTTAGGAGGCAGATTGAATGCTACGCTCCAATGGCAGAACATTGATCTTGGCTCACAACTTTCCAACCGCCAGCGCATTACCACAAGCGGTTACCAGTTTTATACAACTACCAATTATATCGTTGAGCCGGACGTATTTCTTGTCAACCTTGGTTTTACACTAAAACAAAATGGCAAGAAGATAAAACTGCCGGCAAGCGAGTTTGGCGAAAAAGAATTTTAATGAATAAACCACATACAATGAAGATGAAAAAAAATGTCTTGTTATCCTTGCTCACACTGGCTTCCGGCGTTGGCCTGTTGCCTGCCAATGCACAACAGGATACCTCCTATCATGGCACCATCGGCAGAACATTAGCCGAATCAAAAGAGTATTGGGCCCCGCCTGTAAAAGCACCCAATGGCGCACCCAACGTGATTTGGATATTATTAGATGATGTTGGCTTCGGCGCTACCTCAACATTTGGTGGTATCATACCAACACCAACATTTGACAGTTTGGCAAACAATGGTTTGCGTTATACAAACTTCCATACCTGCGCCATTTGTGCACCTACACGCGCTTCTTTATTGACCGGGCGAAACAGTGCTTTTGTACATGAGTCCGGCTTTTCTCATACCATTATGTCGGCTGGCTTTCCGGGTTGGGATGGACGCGTACCTGCAACCGATGGAACCATTGCTGAAATATTAAAAGATAATGGCTATAACACATTTGCAGTTGGCAAATACGGCGTAACGCCGGATGAGGATGCTACTGACGCAGGTCCGTTTGATCGTTGGCCAACTGGCAAAGGCTTCGAACATTTCTTTGGCTTCTTAGGTTCGCAAACAGATCAATACAATCCAGATTTGGTTGAAGACAATGCGCACATTAAACCAAGTGGCAATAACTTAAACGAAGACATTACGAACAAAGCTATTTTTTACATAGATCGTCAAAAGAAAGCCGCTCCTAATAAGCCTTTCTTCCTGTATTATGCACCAGGCGCTACACACGCACCATTCCAGGTTCCACCAGCCTGGATGGACAAATACAAAGGCAAGTTCGATGGAGGTTGGGATGCATTTCGTGAACAAGTATTGGCGAATCAAAAGAAGCTTGGCATTGTGCCTGCCAATGTGCAATTGCCTGATCGCGGTCCGGGTGTGGTTGCCTGGAATACATTAACGGCTGATCAAAAGAAAGTGTATGCCCGTTTTATGGAAATATATGCAGCTTATCTTACTTACATTGATTACCAGGTTGGCACTTTGGTCAACCACTTAAAAGATATCAAGCAGCTTGATAACACGCTCATCTTTGTAATGATTGGTGATAATGGTGCCAGCAAAGAAGGCACGTATAATGGTGTCATCAGTCAAAGCCCGATTGACAAACAAAAAACAGGTGCAGAAGCAGTTGCACAAAACCTTTTGAATATTGACCAGATAGGTACTCCAAAAGGCAGTCAAACCAATTATCCGTTAGGCTGGGCGCAGGCTTGCAACACACCATTTAAATACTGGAAGCAAGATGCCAACAGCGAAGGCGGCACCAGAAATCCATTGATTGTATTCTATCCGAAAGGCATTACAGACAAAGGCACCATCCGCACACAATACAGTCATGTGATTGATGTTCTGCCTACCACGCTTGAATATGTTGGCATCAAACAGCCTGATTATATACGAGGCATCAAACAGGATTCTATTCAAGGTACTTCACTTGTCTATTCATTCACCAATGCAAAAGCACCCACACGACATACCGAGCAGTATTACTACATCTTTGGCTCACGGTCGGTGTATAAAGATGGCTGGAAAGCAGAAGTATTTCATCATCCCGACTACATTGATGAACGCTTAAAAGACAGTTCACAGTTGCCTGCGGTTGCTACACGTTGGGATAAAGATGTATGGGAGTTATACAACCTGAATGAAGACTTTAACGAACGCGTGGATTTGGCAAAGAAGAATCCTGAAAAGCTGAAGGAACTGCAGGCGCAGTTTGATGCTGATGCCACCAAAAATCGTTTATATCCGTTGATTGATTGGGATGATGTACTGCACCGCAGGTTTCACCCGGCAGCTAACCCTTATAACCCGGCATCACATTAATATCATTCATTTATTTATCTTTAAATAAACAAGAGTATGCGGTTACATGATGTGTGGTTGATGATAAAAAAGATTGCAGTTGGTATTGCGCTCTTTGCTGTTCCGGTTGCTATTGTATTCGGGCTGTTGTGGCTCATTCAATTTTTCTTTCTTAAGTAAATATTATTCTTCAATTTTAAAACATAAGACTATGAAAACTGATAAAAAAACAGTACAAAAAGTATGGCGGGACCTGTTTGCCAGTCTCTTCCTGTATGCAACACCGGTGTTGCTGATGTTTCTTGCTTTTTATATAACCGGTGCAAAGCCATGGGAAACATACACACCAAAAACAATCGGTGGCGATAACTTCATTGCGCAAATATTCAGGCATCTCGGCAGTTGGGGTTTACCTCTGATTATGGTGATTATCGGCATCGTAGAATTTATGTATGGCTTGTATGAAAACCATTGGACAAAGAATGAGCGCATACTGGATATTGTGTGCTTCGTCATTCCGAAAGTGTTGGTAGGTCCTGCCATTGCCTATGTTGGTTTATTGGTATTGCCACATGTGTTTCCCGACGGGAAAAATGTGTTCGCGTGGGTACCGTTCTGGTGGGGCTTTTTCATCATTGCTGTAGGTGATGATCTTACCCAATACTGGTATCATCGTATGCATCACCAGTTTCCCTGGCTGTGGCGGTTTCATCGCACGCATCATTCGGCACCTTATATGGGCATGGCAATGTCGGGCAGGCAAAATTTTTTATACACCATCTTCTTCTCGCAAATTTATTTTACTACGGCAATGGTGTATTTAGGACTGGGTTATCAGGTACTGTTTGTAACCGGTGTAAAAGCATTAATTGTTACCGGAGCGCACAGCAGTATTAAATGGGATAAGCCGTTTTATACCAAGAAATGGCTGAAGCCAATCGGCTGGGTAATGGAGCGTTTAATCTCAACACCGGCAACTCATCATGCCCATCATGCGGATACTACGGATGATGGTGTAGGATATTACAAAGGCAACTTTGGCAACATGTTTTTTATATGGGATATCATCTTTGGAACTGCCTTTATCAGTCGTAAATATCCCAAGTCGTATGGCATTGGGTTTTATAAGCAGGAAGAATGGTACGCACAGTTTTTATGGCCCATTCTTAAGTCGAGAAAAGAAGGCAGCGAGCTGCATAAACATGGACCGATGGTAGGTAATGCGGATGAATTGTTAGAGAAAGAAACGAAGGCTTCGGCTGTTGGTGGTGTAGCATCCGCTTTATAATTTTTCTTCTTTAGGAATGAATCTACGAATTTAAAAAAGTGTCTCCCGCAGATTGCGCAAATCATCGCAGATAAACACAACTGCTCTGCGTAAATCAGCGAAATCTGCGGGAAATAATAGGTAAACCATTTGGCTCTTTATAACTTAGAATCAGAATGAAGTATTCTCTTTTAATTGCTTTCTTTTATAGCCTCATTAGTTCAGGTTACGCGCAGGTAAATAACAGCTCCAAAGGAGAAAGCACCAGCGTTCTGCATTATACCATTGCAACGCAGGACAGTGTTGAAATCTTCGCGGTGCTGGATTCTTTTATTGTCAATTTCAGACAGCCCTTAGCCGACTATTTACCGAGGCATTTAAAAACTTATTGGTTTCCGCATGTGCGTGTTGCCAGTGGCCAAATTTCAGTTATTCCTAACGCTGATAGTATACCCTTAGCTTACTGGCAGAAAAGGATGCCGGCAGATTGGGACCATTCTGAATGGGTTTCAAGAACCATTGTGCAGGCAAGTCCTGTTAAAGTGCATTTGGTAAATGTATTCAGAAGATTTCGCAAGGACAATTCGGTGATTGCTGATGAGACATCGTTGTACATCATGGAAAAGGTAAATGGCAAGTGGGGCATTCGCGGGCGAAGCAGCTTTGCTAAATAAGGAGTTCATCAAACAGAAACAAGAAGCAAATTATTATGAAGCGAACCAGTCAGTATATCATCACAGCGTTAATAAGTATTTTTATTTTTTTGGGTAAGCCGGTTAAGGCGCAGACTTCCCTGCCAACCGATTCATTGTTGCACTTAGTAAAAGAAGCGTATATCTATGGCTATTCGATCGAGCAATGCTACCGCATGTATGTTACTTTGAAGGATGATATTGCGCAGGGAAAGCCGGTGTACAATCATTTTGCATTTAACGGCAAACTGGCTTCAGCTTCGCCTGATAACGCGCCAAAGATTGCGGCTTATAAAGCCACCCGAAACCGGGGTGGCGCAGGTCCTAACAACGATACACCTTACTTTGGTACGCTGCTCGATCTAAGCGGAGGTCCACTTGTACTAACCATTCCCGATTTCGGCAACCGCTATTTTAATTATCATTTTATCGATATCTACAACCAGAACGTTCATTACATCGGTTCCAGTTTTGGGGATAAAGGCCCTGCCACTTATTTGCTCATTGGTCCCAAATGGAAAGGCACGATTCCGGCTGGCATGAAAGCCGTGCATTTTAAAGACGACCATCTGAACTTAGTGGGCAGAACGTTGGTGGAAGATGATTCTGTTGATATTAAAAACGTAGTAGCATTACAACGTCAATCTGTATTAACGCCTTTAGATAAATACCCCGCTGAAGCAGGTAAATATGAAGGTTTGGAAAGAAAAGATTTTCCTTCGTACCACGAATCTATCGACAGCTTTTTTATCAATCTCAATAACGCTTTGCAACTCAGTCCGCCGCCAGCACAGGACAAGCCTGAATTGAAAAAACTGGCAGCCTTAGGCATTGGCACAGCAAAGCCTTTTAACTGGAATCAGTATGATGCCGCCACGCGGCAAAAGATTCACATTACGCTGGTGCAAACCGATTCTTTACTGGATGCAGAAGGTGCCAGCGGCGACATTGATTTCGGTAATGGATGGCAGCGAACCAACCCACTGATTGGTCATTGGGGAACGCATTATTGGGAAGAGGCGTTGTATATGAAACATGGATTTTATGCCGGTCACGACCAGACAGAATGCTTCTATATCACACCAAAATCGAGAGAAGGACATGGTTTCTACAAAGGCACTCATAAATACAAGATGCATTTTGCCAAAGACTCTTTGCCACCGTTGTATGACAAAGGTTTCTGGTCGCTCACTGCTAACGAAACGCCGGGTTATTTTCTGTTGCCCAATCCCATCAATCGTTATGCAATTCGCGACCGCACAAAAGGTTTGAAGTATAATGCAGATGGCTCGCTGGATATTTATATTCAGGCAGATTCTCCGGGAGCGGATAAAGAATCGAACTGGTTGCCGATAGCCAAAGGCGAATCTACTACTACCTTCCGTGTTTATCGGCCAAAGAAACCACTGCTTGATGGAACTTATAAGTTGCCACCGATTCAGACAGTTGAATAAATTGATTTTGGTACTAATTTCCCGTAGGCAGATATTGTAGTTTGATGTAACAACTTCTTTACAAGTTGAACCGTCGGTTACTTTTATTTTTGTGTTGTATATGATGAAAAGAATAACCCCTGCCGCTGTTGTTTTGGCTGTGCTGTTACAGATGGCTTGCAGTAATAATAACAACACGGCGATGGCGGATGTAAAAACAAAGAAAGAAACTTGTGCAGCCTGCAAATCGCCTTCTTCGCGAGCAGCACTTATCAATGCCTCTTTCAAACAAACAGAAGCTGCTGCAACCTCTTCAGGTAAGGGAGACATGGTTTTAATAAACGGCGGAACCTATCAAATGGGTTCCAATGATTACATTGACAGCAAGCCGGTTCATGCCGTTACCGTAAATTCTTTTTACATGGATGAGCATGAAGTGACCAACGCACAATTCGCCCAGTTTGTAAAAGCCACCGGTTATATAACCGTGGCAGAGCAGGCGCTAAATCCGGCTGATTTCCCCGGTGTTCCGACAAGCCAGTTAATACCTGGTTCAGCTGTGTTTACGCCGCCTTCTCATGCAGTATCGTTGGATAATCCCATGCAATGGTGGACGTATGTTGGCGGTGCTGACTGGAAGCATCCGCAGGGGCCGAACAGCAGCATTGCCGGCAAAGAAAACGAACCCGTGGTGCAGGTATGTTATACTGATGCCGCTGCTTATGCAAAGTGGGCGGGCAAGCGTTTGCCAACAGAAGCAGAATGGGAATATGCCGCGCGCGCAGGCAAGCAGTTTCCCAATTATTATTGGGGAAAAGACATGAAGCCGAACGGCAAGTGGCCGGCTAACATTTTTCAGGGAAATTTTCCTTACAACAATAAAAAAGAAGATGGCTATGTAAGCTCTGCACCTGTGAAATCATTTCCGCCTAATGCCTTTGGCTTGTATGACATGGAAGGCAACGTTTGGGAATGGTGCAACGACTGGTATCGCCCGGATGCTTATGCAAACAGTGTTTCAGCGAACCCGCAGGGACCGAAAGACAGCTATGATCCTGATGAACCCAACCAGCAAAAGCATGTTCAGCGGGGTGGTTCTTTTCTTTGCAGTGACGATTATTGCATTCGCTATAAAGCCGGCAGCCGCGGCAAAGGCGAGACCAACAGCGCAGGGAATAACCTTGGTTTCCGTTGTGTGAAAGATGTCAAGTAAGATTCTTCTTTATCAGTTTTAGCTTATTCGTTCTTCCTCTTTCCTGATAAGGTTAATCTAATACTAAAACCAACCGAACACCGTCATTTGGACTCTGCCATTGGCTTGGCTGGCTTTAAAAGAACTGCGAAGCGTTGTCGTCAGTAAAACTTGTGACATGGTGGCAATTGCCTTAACATATAAGATGTCTCTGTTTACCTTGACGTTGCAAACGGTTAATAGAATATACAACAGCGTTAAAGCAGGTTTTTATTTGCTTATTGTCAACCAACAATTATCTATAGGATTGAAGATCTTATTGTAAGCAATATGAACTATAGAAACATGCTTCGTTGGAAAATCACATTTGTCAAATTTCTTTCTTAAATAAGATGGTAAGGAAAGAACTGCTTCAGTAATTGATCTGTCTCCTTCTTACCAAACATCGTAACGCTTTGGAATAACAGGAACCAATGAGATAAAATAATTCTCGTTACAAACTAAAACTGAATAGAATGCTTCGGAAACACGCAAATTGGTTCTTCCTTTTACTCACCATCGCCCAAATGTCCTGTAAAACAAAACCACCTGTTGCCTCAAGTTCAGGTAAACCATCTGTAAGCACAGGAAAGATAGATGGGAACGTAGCAGGTTATGTTCCTTCAAAAATTCCGGCACCTGTAAGAAACGATACTGCGGCCAAATACGATGAAATTGTAACGCTCAGGTACTCTAAAATAAAGAAAGGCACATTTCCTTTATGGTTAAAAGTTAGCCAGGAAGGTGTTTGGCCGTATTTCGAAAAAATAGGTGCGCGTATTGTTGGTGCGTGGCAGGTAACAGACGAATCAGACGCTACAGGTACGGCTAAATCTGCACCTCATGATTACGATGAAATTTACCTGATGACCCGTTATGCAAATCTTGACCATTGGAAAGCAACCCGGGATCCGGTTAAGTTGGGCGGCAATGGGCCGGATTACCAGAAATGTGATAGTGCATTGCGCATACGCGAAAGCATTACGATTGAGTCTACCGTAAAGTTTCTAAAAGGAAGCATGGCGCCTAATGGTCCTTATTTTTTGCCCGGTTTAGCTGAGTCTTACCAACTGAAGCAGCCCTGACAAATTGCTTACTCATCATATTTCGTAAAATATTTTTTTATTAAAAAAAGCAGGAAAAATGCCTGGACAGAATCTTTACAAACAACTTTTAAAGAAATACGGTATGACGATAAGAATAGCAGGCATACTACTCCTGTTATGCAGTTCATTTTGCAATACGCTATATGCGCAAAAAAGAATGAACGTTGTGTTTATCCTTTCCGACGACCAGCGTTACAATACCATTCATGCGTTGGGCAATGAAGATATTATTACACCCAATCTTGATAGGCTTGTACACATGGGCACATCGTTTACAAGGGCGCATATCATGGGCGGCAGACAAGGTGCTATCTGCATGCCAAGCCGTGTGATGATAATGACCGGCACTTATGCTAAACACCTCCTGAAAGATGGCGCTGTTATACCAACAGAAACACCTACGTTTCCCGAGCTGCTGCGTGCGAATGGTTATACCACTTTTCAGAGTGGAAAATGGCATAGCGACAAAACTTCTTACAACCGCTCGTTCAGCACCGGCAACAATATCTTCTTTGGAGGCATGAACTTTTTAGACTCAGGCGGGCAAACGCATCCGCAGATGTTTCATTACGATTCTTCCGGCATATATCCGCCTTCTGCTAAATGGCAGGGCGATCATTTTTCAAGCGCGTATTATGCGGAAGCAGCGGTAGATTTTATCAACCGGCAAAAAGGAAAAGATCAGCCTTTTGTGTGTTACGTGGCTTTTACTTCGCCCCACGACCCTCGTACAGCACCTGAGCGATTTAGAAAAATGTATCATGACAGCAGTATGCCGCTGCCACCTTCATTTATGCCACAGCACCCGTTTGACAACGGTGAGTTAAAGGTTCGTGATGAACAGTTGCTATCGAAACCTTTACATACAGATAGCATAAAAAAAGAAGTGGCGGATTACTATGCGATGATTTCAGAAATGGACAGCCATGTAGGTGATATTTTGAACGCCTTGCAGGCAAATGGAATGATGGAAAATACACTTATCATTTTTGCGGGTGATAATGGCCTGGCGCTTGGCAACCACGGTTTGTTGGGAAAACAAAATTTATACGATCATAGTATTCGCGTGCCGTTAATTATTGCCGGTCCGGGATTGCCACAAAATAAGCGCAGTGATGCGCTTTGTTACCTATCCGACATCTGCCCGACCGTATTGCAATATACTGGCGTTCCGATAAGCCAGTCTGTTAAGAGCAAAAGCCTTTTGCCAGTCATTAAGAATAATGCTCAGCTTCGCGATGATGTGTACTTTTTATACCGTGATTTTCAACGTGGCGTACGCACGACAGATAACTGGAAACTGATTCTGTATAATGTAAATAATGTCCACACAACACAGCTTTTTAATTTAAATAATGATCCTGATGAATTGCACAATTTAGCAACGGATAAAAAGTATGAAAGCAAACGGCAACAGCTGACCTCTCTGTTAGCGAAAGACATGCAAGCATATGGTGATAACCTTGACATTACAACGCCGGACTGGAAACAGAAATAGGGTTTTTTATTCTTACTTAAGATATTATTCATGCGCTGTTAACAAGGCTTTATCATGATGAAATGATGATTTTATAGCACAACAAAACACTGAAATAATGAGAAGTTATCTATGGTCAGGTGCAATCGTTCTTATATGCCTTCTCTTCACTAATCTTAGTAAAGCACAAAGCCTTCCCAATGTTATCTATATCTATGCAGATGACATGGGTTATGGTGAATTGGGTTGTTATGGTCAGCAGAAAATCAAAACGCCTAACCTGGATAAACTGGCAAAAGAAGGATTGCGGTTCACAAGACACTATACCAGTACACCGGTTTGCGCGCCTGCACGTTGCATGTTGTTAACTGGCAAAAACGGCGGGCATTCTTTCATTCGTGGTAATTATGAAATGGGTGGGTTTGCAGATAGCCTGGAAGGAGGTCAGATGCCTTTGCCAGAAGGTAGTTTTACCATTGCCAATTTAATGAAGGAAGCTGGTTATGTTACCGGTGCTATTGGCAAGTGGGGGTTAGGTATGAATAACACCACCGGCGCTCCCAATAAGCAGGGTTTTGATTATTTCTACGGCTATTTAGACCAGAAACAGGCACATAATTATTTTCCAACGCATTTATGGGAAAACAATAAAAGGGATACATTGAACAATCCATACATCAATGTGCATCAGCCACCGCTTAACAAAGACGCTTCTGACGCTGCATTTGCCTCTTTTATTGGTAAAGAATATTCAATAGATAAGATGTCGCAAAAGGCGCTGGCATTTATTAATCAACACAAAAGTGAACCTTTCTTTCTATACCTGCCTTTTACTATTCCGCATGTTTCGCTGCAGGCGCCGGACAGCATTGTACAGCCTTACATTGGAAAGTTCGATGAACCGGTATATTACGGAGATAAAGGTTATACACCCACCAAGCATCCGTATGCAACGTATGCGGGTATGATTACTTACTTAGACAAACAGGTTGGAAAAATTATGGCATTGCTAAAGCAACTGAAGCTGGATGAAAATACACTTGTAATGTTCAGCAGCGACAACGGAACTACATTTGATGTTGGTGGCGTAGTAGGCGATTTCTTTAACTTAACCGGCGGCTTGCGCGGACGCAAACGGTTTTTGTATGAAGGCGGTATTCGCGAACCGTTTATTGCCAGATGGACGGGCAAAATACAACCTGGCACAACTACCAGCCTTCTTTCTGTTCAGTATGATATGATGGCTACGCTTTCTGATTTAACGGGTATTAAAGCTCCGCACAATGATGGCATTTCCTTTCTGCCAACGCTTCTCGGAAAAGGGACTCAGCAACATCATCCTTATATTTATTTTGAGTTTCCTGAACTGACCGGGCAAGTAGCTGTGGAAATGGACAAATGGAAAGGTGTAAAGAGCAATATGCGTACAGATAAGAACGCATCTTGGGAGTTATATGATTTAAGTACAGATGAAAAGGAAACGAAAGACATATCGGCACAACATCCCGAACTGATCAAACAGTTTGATGCCATTGTAGCCAAAGAGCATCTGCAGGCAACGTTGCGGGAATGGGAATTTGTAAATCCAAAGTTTAGTAAGAAAGAAGCTGAGTAAAGAGCTTGAATTTGTGCGATTATCATTTAGGATGCATCCGTTTAAGAAAAGAATCTTGTTATTCATGATTAATAAAAGGGTTAAGTCGTTGTCAATAAAATTCATTTCTGTTGCTATCATTATTCATCTTGCTATTGTTGACTTTGCGCAGAGTCGTCCTAACATCATCTTCATTTTTGTGGATGATATGGGTTATAGCGATTTGAGTTGTTTTGGCAACAAAGAAATGAAAACGCCGAATATAGATCGCCTTGCTAAAGAAGGCATTCGCTTTACCAACTATTACGATAATTCGCCGATCTGTTCGCCTTCGCGCGTAGCGGCTATCACAGGCAGTTATCCCTCGCGGTATCGTATTTATTCTTACTTGGATAGCCGCGAAAAAAACAAGCAACGTGGCATGGCTGATTATCTTGATTCTACTGCCCCAACCATTGCGCGCACGTTGAAAAAGGCAGGCTACGCAACAGCCCATTTTGGTAAATGGCATTTGGGTGGTGGCAGAGATGTTGGCGATGCGCCTTTGCCGCAAGCGTATGGCATTGATGAATGCCTGACTTCTTTCGAAGGCTTGGGCGACCGTGTGTTGTATAAAAATCATGACCTGTCAGAAGCGAGTGCAAAATTGGGAAGAGGAAAGATTACCTGGATCAATAAGTATGAAGAATCTGGAATTTTGGTTGACCGTTCCATTGACTTTATAGAACGGCATAAAAAAGAGCCTTTTTATCTTGAATTATGGCCGGATGATGTGCACGATCCTTATCAACCCGACTCTGCCTGGCGCAAGCAGTTTTCGTACTATGCCAACAATCATTACAAGCAAGATTTTTATGCGGTATTGAATAATTTGGATAAACAGATTGGTCATTTAATTGACAAGCTGGATACACTTCACTTATCGCAAAACACATTGGTAATTTTGTGCAGTGATAATGGCCCTACCGATTGGCCGTTTTATTACAAAGAAGGTTATTGGCCGCCCTCTAATTCCGATCCGTACAGAGGTAGAAAATGGAGCCTGTATGAGGGTGGAATAAGAACACCTTTTATCGCCCGTTGGGTTGGTAAAATAAAGCCTAACACAACCAACGATTCATCTGTAATCAGCTCGGTTGATTTCCTTCCAACGATTATGAAAGTAGCAGGCTTGTCTTCTCATGAAATGAAAATAGATGGAGAAGATATGAGTGCATCTCTATTCAGCAAACCATTTACGAGAAAGCAACCTTTGTATTGGGAATATGGAAGGAATGACTATTACCTGAAACCCGGCAATCCACGTTTTGTAAGTCCTAATTTAGCCGTCAGAGAAGGCGACTGGAAATTACTGATGAATAATGATAGCACACGAACAGAGCTATATAATCTGAAGGAAGATATGGCTGAAAATAATAACATCGCCAACCTTCATCATGATCTTGTAAAACGTCTTTCTACCCAGTTACTTCAATGGCGAAAAAGCCTGCCTGATTAAAAAGAGTGAACTGTTATAATTAATAAGCGACGAATCGTAAACTGTTTTGTTGTTACTAATTTTTCTGCATGAATTTACTAAAATCCGGTTTTTTGTTTATTGTTTGCTTCCTGCAAATATGCTCCATTGCCAATGCACAACAAGCCGGCAATCGTCCCAACATCGTTTTGATTGTATCTGATGATCATGGAAGAGAAGCGGTTGGTTGTTATGGCAACAAGGTTGTACACACACCGAATATAGATGCGCTTGCCAAAGAAGGCATTGTATTTACGAATGCGTTTGCTACGGTTGCCAGTTGCAGCCCGAGCCGTTCGGTGTTGTTGTCTGGCATATATAGTCATAGCAATGGCATGTATGGATTGCAAAGCCGCGAACATCATTTCAGTTCTTATGACACGCTGCAATCATTGCCGGTACGATTAGAAAAAGCCGGCTATAGAACAGCACGTATTGGTAAGTATCATGTCGGTCCGGATTCTGTTTTTCGTTTTCAAAATGTGCTGCAGGCAACCATTGTTGACGATCCGAATTCAATAGGAAGAAGCCCTGTTGAGATGGCAGATTTATGCAATAATTTTATTAGTGATTCTGCTTCGCAACCGTTCTTTTTATATTATGCAACAGACGATCCGCATCGCAGCAGTTCCTTCCTGCCTAACGGCTCACCTGACTTTGGTGGCAAAGTGCCAAACCCTTTTGGCAACCGAAAAGAAGGCTATCCGCAGGTAAAAAAAATAACCTATAAACCGGAAGATGTTGTTGTGCCTCTTTACCTCACAGATACACGCGGTACGCGCGAAGAGCTGGCTCAATATTATCAATCGATCAGTCGTCTGGATCAAGGTGTCGGACGTTTGATTCAGCACCTGAAAGATGCCGGCAAATGGGAGAACACGGTAATAATTTATTTATCAGACAATGGTGCTCCATTTCCGGGTTCCAAGACAAATTTGTATGAGCCAAGCCTGCGTTTGCCTTGTGTAATAAAACTACCCAATTCTACTACAAAAGATTTTGTGCAAGATGCCATGATTTCATGGGTTGATATTACACCAACGCTGCTTGATTTTGCGGGTGTTTCCAAAGATTCAATACATACACAAGGGCGTTCTTTTAAAGACATCAGTGGGCAACAGGATGTGAAAGGCTGGGATGAAGTGTATGCTACTCATTCTTTTCATGAGATTACCATGTATTATCCAATGCGGGTGCTGCGCGAAAGAAAATACAAGCTCATTTATAATATTGCCAATAGTCTTACCTATCCTTCGTCTGCAGATTTATACAACTCATACACTTGGCAGTGGTTGCTGAATCATCACATCAGTTATTTAGGCAAACGTTCTATTCAAAACTATCTGCACCGCCCAAAGTTTGAGTTGTATGATCTTGAGAAAGATCCCGACGAACTTCACAACTTAGCTGCAAATCCTGCCTATGCAAAAGAACTGGAAAGAATGAAAGCCGAGCTGAAAGACTTTCAGAAAAAGACAAATGATCCGTGGTTAAGGAAGTGGGATTTTGAGTAAGTGTCTAGGCAAGATTGTGTCTTGAACCAGCTTGTGTTTTAATAAAATGTTTTGCAACTATAAATGAGAGTTTTTAGTCTTACAAACTTCAATCAGGAAGTGACGTTATTTGTTCGTGACTGGATAAAATTATTGTCTGAGAATAAATTCGAGGAAGCCTGCTCTCAACTCGACATACCACTTGACTCTGAGAAAAATATTTTGTGGAATGTCGATATATTGAAAGAAGTTTTTCTTGATTATTGCTGGCATGAAACAATGCCTCTCATAAACAATCCTTACTTGTTAAACTTAAAAGAGGAAAGAATATATTTTTACGAATACAATGATGCCACCGGGTACGCTATTGATTACTATATTCCTATCGATAAAGAATGGGGAGATTTGACCGCACAGTTTTCATTGATAAAAAGCACTGAAACTTTGTACCGCGTGTTTCTCAAAGACATTCATGTGTTATAAAAATTGCTGTGTATAAAATCAACTCTTTCCATACACTTTAATCACTGGTTCTCTAAGCACAGAAGCGGCATCGCTGCAATAAAAATGAATAACATCAGCAATGGCTTCCGGCGTTACCCACCGCGAAACATCAGCCTGCGGCATGTCCTTCCGGTTGGCTGGTGTATCAATGATAGAAGGTGCAACCAAACTCGCAACTACATCAACGCCTTTGGCTTCCTCATTCATCAGCTCTGTAAGATAAAGCAACGAAGATTTTGCAAGACTATAAGCCACCATGCCTTTCGCAGCCGAAGCAGCCAAACCGGGGCGCGAACCGATCAAAAAGATACGACCGCTTCCACGTTTCATCATGTGCGTAAAAACAGGCTGCGCCACATTGTATGCGGTTTCAAAATTGACTTTAAACTGCGCTTTTATATCGCTCATTTTCGTAGCAGCAATATCACCCATCGCAAAGCTGCCTGCGGTAGAGACCAGAACGTCTATGTTGCCATGTTTCGCAATCAACTGGTTGATCATTTCCTCGGTGGCTGCTTCATCGGTCAAATCTGCTTTCACTGATTCAAAACTTTCATCTGAAGAAGCATGATTAACGACGCCAATAACATGATATCCTTCAGCTAAAAATTTCTTGGCAGTTGCACTTCCGAGGCTGCCTGCAGCGCCGGTAATTAATACAGTTTTCATATTGATATGATTAAAATAAAAAACAACTTACATGAAACCAAGACGTCTATTTTTTATACCCCGGTCGCGTTCCGTTTTGCTGAATGTCAGACAGAATCTCCTGCATCTTTTTTACTTGCGCCTCCTGTTTGCTTGCCATGTTTTTCTCCTCAGAAACATCATCCTTCAAATTATACAATTGCCCACTGTTACTTAACCCGGTTGCTATATTCTTGTTGCGCAGCCAGGCTGGTGTTGGCTTTGTTTGCGGAGCAATGTATTTCCAATCTCCTTCTCTCACCGCTAATGTAAACGACTCTTCCAGCATCACGGCTCTTCCTTTATCAGAACGGCCCAACAAAGCATCGAGCATATCAAAGCTATCGGGCGCATCGGCTGCTTTCAACGTCTGCTTTGTAAGATGAGCCAGTGACGCAAATAAATCCACTTGGTTAATCAATGCATAGCTGGTATGGGGCTTCACTTTGCCTTTCCAATACACAATCGTTGGCACCCGTGTTCCTCCTTCAAAAGCACTATATTTTCCTCCTTTATAAGGTCCGCTTGGATGGTGGTCGCCTACGAGTTCTTCAGCCTCATCATCATAGCCATCGTTCAGCACGGGGCCATTATCACTGGTAAAAATAACTAGCGTATTTTGTGTCAAACCCAGGCTGTCAAGTGCATGCATTACCTCGCCCGTCATCCAGTCCATCTGCGCAATATCGTCTCCCCGCCTGCCCATGGTTGTGATGCCGTTAAAACGGGGATTGGGATCGCGCGGAACATGAATATCTGTGAAAGCCAGATACAGGAAGAACGGACGCTTTTGGTTCTGCGCCAAGAAGCTTTTTGTTTTACCGACTAACACATCTGCCATGTCTTCATCATTCCAGCGGGCAGCCATTCCACCCGTCATATAACCAATGCGGCTGATGCTGTCAACAATCGTATTGCTGTGCTGTGTATCTGCACCAAACTTCAATAGATCAGGTCGCTCCAAACCTGTTGGGTCATTGCCTACTTTATGGTTGTAATTTACGGTTATCGGGTCTTTGGTATCGAGGTTCACCACATCACCATTCTCTACAAATATAGTTGGCACACGATCCAGTGTAGCCGGAATAAGGAAAGAATAATTGAATCCTACCTCAGCAGCTCCGGGTGCAATGTGTTTGTTCCAGTCAATAACACCATCGCCCAAACCCAAATGCCATTTGCCTATTACGGCTGTGGTATATCCTGCTTTCTGCAACATCCCTGGAAGCGTTGACGTACCCGGTTTTATCAGCAAAGGCGCATCGCCAGGCAAAATAGCAGCATCATTCCGGAATGCATAACTGCCCGTAAGCAACGAAAACCGCGAAGGCGTACAAGTCGCTGCGGTGCAGTGTGCATCTGTAAAGCGCAATCCGTTGGCGGCTAGTTTATCCACGTTGGGCGTTTTCACATGGGTAGCGCCATAGCAGCTCACATCTCCATAACCAAGATCATCAACGTAGATAATTACAATGTTAGGCTTAGATGATTCTTCCTGCTGTGCAAGAACTTAGCAAGACAATATCAAAAAGAAAATAAAAGATAAATACTTCATTGTTCTCATCCTGTTTCAACAAGCGTTTTGGTGTTACTATTTTCCTCACTCGCCTTTGGGCTGAGGAGACCGCTTAGGCAACACACGATTCGTCTTCGCCCATTGTTGCCACTGCTTTGCCAGCTTATTCACAATGTTAGGGTGCTGGGAAGCCATATCATTTTCCTCTGTTCTATCCTCGCTTATTTTATACAAATGCCAGGTCGTGTCTTTCGCTAAACTTACCAGTTTCCACTCTCCGTTGCGCACATACCGCGCACCGAAATGTTCATTGTAAAGTTCAGTATGACTAGCCTCCTGCCTGCCTTGTAAAGAAGATAAAAAACTAATGCCTTGCAATGGCAAAATAGAATGACCATTAAAGGTTTTTGGGTACTTCGCTTGCGCTAGTTGGAGACAGGTCGGCAGCAAATCCATTACATGGCAAACCGGGTTTACAAAACTTCCTTTGGGCTGTTGAATGCCTTTCGGCCAAAAAGCAATAAAAGGTGTGTGAATACCACCTTCATACGATTCAGACTTCCAATACCGGTACGGCGTATTAGCAACATTTGCCCAGATCGGACCAATTGATGAATAAGTCGTTTCATCGCCCGGCATACTGTCTTTTTGGGTGTCGTAATGAATGGTTTGTCCATCCCTCGTTTCGCCTGGCCGGTCGAAGCCCGGGCCATAATTAGCAGCCACTTCAGCACTCGCGCCATTATCACTTAAGAAAACAATAAACGTGTTATCCAGTTGCCCCGCATCTTTCAGCGCCTGTAGTATTCTGCCAATGCCATGGTCCATCCTGTCCACCATAGCGGCATGAACAGCCATTGCGCGGGCATCCCAGGCTGTATCTTTATTCGTCTGCCACGATGGCTCACCTTGCATCGGCGATAGCTTGGTCTTTGTTGAGTCTATCAAACCCAGCGCCGCCATCTTTTTGTATCGCGCTTCGCGAATCTTCTGCCAGCCTTTCGTGTAAGTGTTCTTATATTTTTTTATCTCTTCTTCCGGCGCCATCAGCGGCCAGTGCGGCGCTGTTTCCGCCACATACAAAAAGAAAGGTTTCCCTTCCTGGCTCAGTTCTTTTACATAACGGGCTGCCGTATCGTTAATAGCGTCTGTATGATAATAGTTCTTCGGCACTTCCTTAATCGGTGTCGTCCCGCTTACCAAACTAAACGGATCAAAATAATCTACCACGCCCCAGATATTGCCGAAATATTTTTCAAAGCCACGGTTCACAGGATATTGTTCAACAGGAGAAAAAAAGGGATGATACGATTGATGGTCCAACCATTTCAATTGCTCTTCCGCCGTGCTCTGCACCACCGTATTCGAAACGTGCCATTTGCCTGACACCGCGGTATGGTAGCCTGCCGCCTTCAATACTTCTGCAATCGTCACTACGCTGTCCGTCAGGTGTCCTCTGTAGCCCGGCAAGTGCCTGTCTTCGGTCATCTCGCCAATGCCCGCATCATGGTTATACATACCGGTTAATAAGGAAGCCCTGCTTGGGCAGCATCTCGACGTGTTGTAAAAATTAGTAAACCGCACCCCGTTTTGGGCGAGATAATCCAGATTAGGTGTATTGATTTCGCCACCATAGCAACCAATATCCGAGAAGCCCAGATCATCAGCCAAGATAATGATGATATTAGGACGATTGTCTTTTGCAGTTGTCCGTTTATCTTCTTTATTATCAACAAAAGAAAAAGAAAACAGCGCAGCCAATATAATAATGATTGTACGAGGATAGGCTTTCTTCATAATCTACACCGATTCGTTTTCTATTTCTGATAGCCGACGCAACAGTTCAATATTGTCCCTTGTTGATAATAGAGTTCATGGCTACTCTTTTATCGTTTAGATCTTTATGTTTTGGAAAAACGAAATCTTTTTGTGACCATTCAGTCCACTTTGTTGTCAGGTCATTTAACACATCAGGATAGCGGCTTGCCAAGTTGTGTTCTTCAGCTTTGTCTGCTGATAAATCAAACAATTCCCACGCACTCATCTTATTGCTTTTAACCGCTTTCCAATTGCCTTTGCGTACTGCCTGGTTACCTTCATGTTCCCAAAACATATACTGATGCTGGCTGAGTGTATCACCAATAAATACAGGCGCAAGGCTTCGCCCGCTCAGCGGATAAATAGTATTGCCTTTATATTCGGAAGGATATTTTGCTTTGGCGACTTCTGCAAATGTCGGCATGATATCAAGTAAATAAGAAGGCGTTCTTACAATCGTGTTCTCTTCCTTTTTGTCAATTCCTTTTGGCCAATACATGATGAAAGGTGCTGAAATGCCGCCCTCTTCTGTTTCGCGTTTCCACTTGCGGTAAGGTGTGTTAGAAGCGTTTGCCCAGCCCATTCCATACGATATCGCAGAAGAGGAATCCAGGTTGTTAATGTCTTCCATTTTGCCACCGCCCAGTTCTTTGTAAGGCTCGGGGCAAGCGCCATTATCACTTAAAAAAACAATCAGCGTATTGTCTAACTGACCTTTCTTTTGAAGATAAGAAATCAGCTTGCCTACATTGTCATCTATACAACTTACCTGCGCTGCATACACTGCCATTCTGTGCGCCACATCTTTCTGTTCTGCAGCGCTAAGCTTATCCCACGCTCTTACTGCGGAGTCACGCGTAGATAGTTTTGTATCCGCCGTTACAATGCCTGATTTTAGTTGACGCGCATATCGTTCTTCCCTTACTTTATCCCATCCTTTTAAATAGTTTCCTTCGAACTTTTTGATATCTTCCTCTTTCGCTTGTAAAGGCCAATGTGGTGCATTAAAAGCTAAGTATAAAAAGAAAGGGTTGTTGTCTTTTTGCTGATTTACAAATGCGATAGCAGAATCGGTAAAAGCATCGGTTGTGTAATATTTACTTTGAGGTGCCGGCAGCTTCGTATTCATATACCATAAGCCTCTGCCGCCCTGCGGTTTCAAGTAACTGGTAGCGCCGGCTAAAATACCATAGTACTTTTCAAAGCCACGCTGCAGCGGCCATTTTTCCTCGCCATGCATACCCAAATGCCATTTGCCCGACATGTAAGTATGATAACCGGCAGAGCCCAATACTTCTGCCAGCGTTACACAATTCCTGTTTAAATATCCCTGGTAGCCTTGCGTTCCCCAATGGTAGGAAGCCGTGTCAGATGGCTCTTCAGACATTTGCCCAATACCTGCTTGGTGCGGGAACAAACCGGTGAGCAAACTAGCTCTCGTAGGGCAACATCTAGCGCCGTTGTAAAACTGGCTAAACCGGATGCCTTTGCTTGCCAGCCTGTCAAGGTTGGGCGTAGGAATCTCACTTCCAAAACAACCGATGTCGGAATAGCCCATATCATCTGCCATAATTAGGATGATGTTCGGACGCTCGTCGGGCTTTTCAGGGCTCATTTCTTCCTTGTGCTTCGCAGCGGAAAACAGAGTAATGATCGCAACTGATAAAAGAAAAGAACTGATAAAAGCTTTGCTTGCAAACTTCATAATTAGTGTTTAAATGATATTGACTTATGACGCAGTTCGATCAGGAATGACATCATTCTGAATTGAACTGCAAAAGAATCAAAACCTGTTTGTTTATCCTACTTTTTCTGTAGGAATTTAAATTAGGTTGTTTTGCGAACCGGAAGTCATGTATAAACTAGAAACGACTAAAAGCCCGCTGAATCTATCAGCCAAACAAAGTGAATAAGTGCACCCTGTTTGCAGAAATGATTTTTACACTTAGACAAAAGCGGTGGCAGCAGCAAAGTTTAAACGAATAGCAACGGCAATAATTGTCGGTTTCTGTTGCTTGAACGATGTGAAGTAAAAGATTGATTGATGTATGAAAAGATAGCCTTATTAAGCCGGGCTTCATTTTTGAGTAAGCCATCCGCAAGTAGAATTCATGAATGAAAGCAAGTTCTCACTTTATAATATGTATCAATTGATAGCAAGCGATATCAAAGATGTATCGAGTGGAAAATGACAAGTGAGAATGGCGATTGTAGATTAAGATTGATAAGATAAAAGATGTAAGATTAGACAATACTTTGCTTCCATTTAAAGAAATAAAGACAAAACACAAGACATAAGAAGTAAAATCAGCGCTTATACGTCCTTATTACGATAGGCTTATACTATCACAAAGTGGTTCGCACCTATCTTTAAAAAAATTTTGGGATAAAGAATGAGAAGTTCATCGTTTTTATGGGTCATTGCACTCGTCATGCTGTTACTCGACACGTATATTTTTTTCGTAGTTCGTTCGCTTACCCAGCATAACAGCGACCGCCTGCGAATGGGCATTTATACAGGTTATTGGATTATCAATCTTGCTGTCATTGTAATACTCATTACTTTCCCTTACTGGCGCGATGCTTTGTGGCTTAGAGAAAGCCGCGATTATGTATTTGCCGTGATACTCGGGTTAATTTTTGCCAAACTAATTGCTGTTGCTTTCTTCCTGATTGATGATATACGACGTGGCGCCATGTGGCTGATGAGCAAATTATTTCGCCGCACCGGCGCTGATTATGTGCAGGACAACCCAGTGATTAAACGCTCACAGTTTTTGACCTGGTTTGGCTTTGCTGCAGGTACAACTTTATTTGCGTCGTTGCTGTATGGATTTTCAAATAAATATAATTACAAAGTAAGGAACATAAAGTTGTCATTCAATAATCTTCCCAAAGCCTTCAAAGGATTTCGCATTGTGCAAATCAGCGATATTCACAGCGGCTCATTTCACAACAAGGAAGCAGTTGAACAGGGTGTAAACATGGTGTTGCAGCAGAAAGCCGACCTCATTCTTTTTACCGGCGACATTGTAAACGATGAAGGCATTGAAATGAAAGATTATATAGATGTTTTCAAGCAGGTGCAGGCGCCTTATGGTGTGTATAGTGTTCTTGGCAACCACGATTATGGAGATTACAAATGGGGCTCAAACCCAACAGGAACAGCACTCCTGGAGAAACAGCAGAACCATCAGACCGTTGTCAATACACACAAGCAATTAGGTTGGCGGCTACTGATGAATGAGCATGTGCCCATCGAAAAAGATGGCGAAGCTTTCGCTTTAATCGGCATCGAAAACTGGGGCGCAAAAGCTGGTTTTCCAAAGTATGGCAAGATGAATCTGGCTTATCCCGGAACTGAGAAATATTCTTTTAAATTATTGATGAGCCACGACCCGAGCCACTGGGATGCAGAGGTGAGACCGAAATATGGAGATATTGATTTAACACTTTCCGGTCATACACACGGGATGCAGTTTGGCGTAGAAACACCCTGGTTTAAATGGAGCCCTGTGCAATGGGTGTATAAGCAGTGGGCGGGTTTGTATAAAGAAGGCAACCAATACCTGTATGTAAACCGTGGCTATGGCTTTATTGGCTACCCGGGACGCGTAGGTATTCTGCCCGAGATAACAGTATTGGAATTTGCTTAAGGATGTCTTTATAGTGTGAGAATCGGCAGCATAACAAATCGGCTTATTAAACGTTATTGGTAAAAACCTGTCGTAAAAAACAATACTTTATTGAAACAAAAAACAGATTATGAAGAAACGATTTGTCTCCTTGCTATGCGCGCTTTTTTGTGTAATGATCGTTCAGGCGCAACGCCTTGATTTTGGCGGAAAAGTAGGCGCTAACATGACCAAGATTGATGGAACCAAATTTAAAGATGGTTATGAATTGAACTATCAACTGGGATTTTTTGGTGAGATTGATTTTAATGAGAACTGGGGCATTCAGCCGGAAATATTGTTTAGTCAAACAAGCTCAAAGGTAGACTCGGGCTTCCGTGCAACTTATGAAAATCTTCCCGGGCAGCTTATCAAGCGTGATGTAAAACTGAACTATTTGAATATTCCCGTCCTGTTACGAATCAATGCTGGTAAGTTACTCACGTTTAACGTAGGACCGCAGTTCAGCATACTGGTGAATGATGATGAGAACCTTTTTTCTAATGGAAAGCAGGCCTTTAAATCGGGCGATTTTGCAGCTGTTTTTGGTGCGCAGGTCAACATCAGCAAGCTGCGCATTTATGGTCGTTATAATATAGGTTTAAACGATGTAAACGATATTGACGATTCGCATAAATGGAAGAACCAGCAGTTGCAATTAGGCGTTGGAATTAAGCTATTGTAAGATAAAAATTAAATGAGAGCGAGGTGAATGTTTGCGTACATTCACCTCGCTTTTTTCATACCGCTTCCCTCCTATTTTTGACAGATTAGAGCCGCTTCATTATGAAATATTCGTTACTTATCTTCCTCTCTGCTTTTGTTCTCGCAAGTACCTGTCTTCATGCGCAAAACGCTTTACCGGTTCCTAAAAATATACAGGTAACTTACAATAAAGGTACACGTTCAGCAAGCGGGAAACCGGGCGCTAAATACTGGCAGAATACAGCTTCTTATGTGTTGAGCATCCAGTTCAATCCCGACACTCGTTTGCTGCAGGGCGTTGAAAGCATTGATTATATCAACAACAGTCCCGATACATTGAGGCAAATTGTTTTTAAGCTTTATCCCAACTTATACAAGAAAGGTTCACAGCGGATGATGAAAATTGAGGACATCGATATCAGCGATGGACCTCGTATGGATGAAATAAAGTCAACCCAGGTGTCTATTGTTGACAGCGCCACCGATGGTACTAATTTTTACATCAATCAGGTAACTGTATTGCCTTCGGCGAAAATTCATTTCGATATCAAATATCACTATACGCTTAATAAAGGCTCGCACATTCGCACAGGCGAAATAGAACCCGGTGCAGACTTCATCGCGTATTTCTTTCCGCGCATTGCGGTGTATGATGATATAGATGGATGGAACCGCTATCCTTACATTGGTACACAGGAGTTTTATAACGATTTCTGTCATTTCGTAGTAAACGTTACTGTTCCAAAGAACTATGTAGTTTGGTGTACCGGCAATTTGTTGAATGGCAAAGATGTATTGACAAATAAGTATTATCAGCGGCTTCAGACAGCAGAGCAAAGCGATACTATAGTTACCATTATTGACAGTAATGATTTGGCGAAAAATGATATTACGCCGGATAAACCTACACTCACCTGGCAATATGAAGCCGATAACGTAACCGACGTTGCTTTTGCATTGAGTAATCATTATATGTGGCAGTCAACCAGCCTTGTGGTGGACAAAAGCAATCAGCGTAGAACCCGCGCGGATGCTGCCTTTGCACCGAAACACAAAAGTTTTTTCAACGTAGTTGGCTATGCCAGAAAAACGGTGGAAGCCATGAGTTATACCTTTCCGCAATGGCCGTATCCTTACCCACACGAAACGGTGTTTGACGGTCTTGACCAGATGGAATATCCGATGATGGTAAATGACAACCCGCTGGAAGAAACGGATGATGATATTGAGCTGACTGACCACGAGATATTCCATACGATGTTCCCGTTTTATATGGGCATCAACGAAACTAAATATGCCTGGATGGATGAAGGTTGGGCAACCATTGGCGAGTGGCTGATTTCGCCCATAATTGATACCAGTATTAAGGATGATTACGGCGTAGCGCCGTATGCAAAAACGGCTGGTTCAGAAAGCGATTTGCCCATTACAGTTCTCTCTACTGCCCAAACCAGCATCTCTTATTTTTTAAATTCTTACCCTAAACCTGCGTTTGGTTATTTATACGTAAAAGACATGCTGGGCGATAAACTTTTTACCAAAGCACTGCACAATTATATTTCTCTCTGGCAAGGCAAACACCCAATGCCGCTTGATTTTTTTAATAGTATGAATGAGGGAGCAGGGCAAAGCCTCAACTGGTTTTGGAAGCGCTGGTTTTATGATAGTGGTATTCCCGATTTAGCCATCACGGGCGTAAAGCAAAACGGCAGGCGCTACACCGTTACGGTTACCAATAAAGGCGGCAAGCCAATACCTGTTGATCTCACATTATACCTGAGCGATAATACCACGCAACGTATACACGCCAGCATCGAGTGCTGGAAGAATGGTAATGTCAACTCAACATTTTATTTTTCTTCGCCGCAAAAAGTAAAAAATATAACCTTGGGCAGTCTGTATACACCGGATGCTAACCCGGTAGACAATGCGTATTCTTTACCCTGACAGAATTGTAAGTAATACAGTTGATGTTTATGATCTCGGATATCACATTCAATCATAAAAAATCCCCACGACATGATTATTAAAAAAGCTGCTTATCTCATTTCCAGCGCTTCTTATGAGCAATGCCCGAAACCCGACCGTCCGGAGTATGCTTTTATTGGCAGAAGCAATGTTGGCAAGTCGTCTCTGATCAATATGCTTTGCAACAACCAGAAGCTGGCGAAGACATCGGCATCTCCTGGCAAAACACAGCTTATCAACCACTTCGAAATTGAAAGTTCGGCAAAGGAAAAGTCGCCTGTTATTAAATGGTATCTTGTTGATTTGCCAGGCTACGGGTTTGCCAAAGTATCGCAAAGCAGCCGCCGACGCTGGGAACAAATGATTGAAAATTATTTGCGCAAACGCGAGAACATCATCAATGTATTTGTGCTGATAGATGTTAGGCTGAAACCTCAGGAAATTGATCTTGAATTTGTAAACCAGTTAGACCGTTGGCAGGTTCCGTTCACACTAATTTTTACCAAAGCTGATAAAGAAAAACCGCTGGCCGTACAGCGCAATGTGCAGGCATTTTTAGACTCTATGCGCTTAACATGGCAGTTTCTGCCGCAGCATTTTATAAGTAGTGCCAACACGAAAGCGGGAAGAGAAGAAATTCTTCATTTTATAGATGTATGCAACGAATCGGTTGCAAAATAAAAGTGCTGATAAAATAATGGCTGCGTCTTACTTAAAAAGTGCCTATAGATGACAGGCAGATAAAAGATTCAGGAACAATTGCAGAAGGAAGAAAGCGAAAGGCGTTTAATGACCGGCAATATTTTTAGAGGAACAACAGCTCACTTAATTTATTGCATAAGGCTGGTGGTAATCTTTCTCAAATCTTCCAGATCGAAAGGCTTGGCAAGATAGGCATCTGCACCGGCTTCTATAGCTAATGCCTGGATGTCGTTGTTGGCAGAAAAATAAACAATGGGGATATGGTTGAGCTCCATGTGCTCTTTGATAGACCTTGAAGCTGCAATGCCGCCGCTATCCGGTATCCAGTTATCCATCAGGATAACATCTGGTTTCACATCTTTCACTGTTTCGATAATGTCGTTGCAGTGTGTGCGGGTGATGACTTCTATACCCTGCTTTTCAAAAATATAACTACAAATAAAGAGGATATCTTTATCGTCGTCGCAGATGAGCACTCTTTTTTTTATTTCTTTTTCCATGTATGGTTAATCCCTTGCAGCAAGTAAAAGTAAGTATTAAAAAAGTATGTCTGGGTTAAAATAATTTAAAGCTTTACTGCCTCTAAAAGAGTCGCACCCAGCCAGGCCATCATGCCCATTCCTGTTTCTATGGCGTTTTCATCTATATTAAAATAGGGCGTATGCACATTGTGCACAATGCCCTGCGCTTCGTTGCGCACACCCAACCTGAAAAAGCAGCCCGGGATATGTTGTGTGTAGTAGCCAAAGTCTTCGGCACCCATCCGTAATTCAGTTTCCGGCACATTCTCGCTGCCCATGTATTCCTTCGCCAGTTCCCAGGCTTTTTCCGTAAAGGGGGGATCGTTATCCACGGTTGGGTAGCCAACATCAATCAGGATATCTGCTTCCGCACCCAGCGCTTCTGCAATGCCAATTACCTGCCGGGTAATAAGCTCATGCGCCTTCCTGCGCCAGGTTTCATCCATAGCGCGAAACGTTCCCATCAGCTTCACTTCGCTTGGTATAACGTTAGTAGTATGCCCGCCCTGGATTGAACAGATAGACAATACTGACGGCGAAGTAGGATTGTTGTTGCGGCTGACGATCTGCTGCAAGGCAATAATGATATGCGAAGCAATCAATATCGTATCGGCTGTAAGGTGTGGTGCTGCCGCATGACCGCCAACGCTTTTGATGGTGATGAAGATTTCATCAGCGCTCGCCATTACCCTGCCTTTACGAAAGCTGAGTTTGCCAATGGGCAGGCCCGGATGCACATGCAACCCTACTATGCCCTGCGGGGTTGGGTTTGATAGTACACCTTCTTTTATCATCAGGCTGGCGCCGCCCGGGTTACGTTCTTCGCCCGGCTGAAAGATGAGTTTTACCGTTCCCTCCCATTCTTCTTTTGTTTGCTGAAGGATGAAAGCTGCGCCCAGTAAACAGGTTGTGTGCACATCGTGACCACAGGCATGCATCACGCCTTCGTTCTGAGATTTATAAGCAATCTTGTTTTGTTCCAGAATGGGCAAGGCATCCATATCGGCACGCAAAGCCACAACGCGGCTTTGCGGCTTGCTGCCTTCAATTATTGCTACCACGCCGGTTGTTGCCATAATGGTAAAGGGAATACTCCAATGCCTTAATTTTTCCTGCACAAAAAGCGAGGTGTTATGTTCTTCATAGCTCAGTTCGGGATGGGCATGAAGATGCTGCCTGATTTGAATAAATTCGTTCCTGTGCTGCTTTGCCAGCGCCTGAATGGTCTCTTTCAGCATAAGGTTAATCTGAAGTGATGTCGTCGTCTTTCGGCGTGTATTCTACATTATCGTTTACAATGTAAATTACCTGCGGGTAAATAGACGATAATATGTTCTTATAACGTGTGGCTTCATCGCGGTCTATGAAGTTGCCAAACCGCACCTTAAAATAAGGCGATTGAAAAATAGTGTAAGCCTTCTGCTCGGGAAAACGCTGCAGCAGCGAGGCTTTCAGGTCAAATGCCTGCTCCCGGCTTTGTGTGCTAAGCACCTGCAAACGATAGCCGTGATATAAGCCATTATACGTCATCCGGGCAGCTTTTTTGTTCAGCTTCGCTTGTATTGATGTCAGCATATCCAGCCTGCCGTCTTTGCGCACCACAATAGTATCGCCGGTTTGCGAATAAACAGTGTGAAGCAGGAGGCAAAAAACAAAACTCAGTATAGCTTTCATGTACTATTTTATTGTCTATGCAAAATTAAACAGATGGCAAAATGCAAAGTTTAATGAATGAATAGTGAATGATTTTTTCTCGCGTAAATTCTTACAAAAAATTATGCGAATGTTTCTAATAACCTTCATTTGCTGAAGGCTCGCCCTGAACGATTGCCACACTGGCACTGCAGCCCAAACGTGTTGCGCCCGCTTCTACCAACTCCTTCGCAAACGCATACGTACGAATACCGCCAGAGGCTTTTATTTGTACATGCGCCGGTAAATGTTTTCGCATTAGTTGTACCGCTTCTACCGTTGCACCACGTTCAGCGTAACCGGTAGAAGTTTTTAAATAATCAATGCCGGCCACACCATACAGTTCGCAACACCGGATGATTTCTTCATCAGTTAATACGCCGCTTTCGATGATAATTTTCACCGTTTTATTTTGCTGCTTAATTACCGGCATCAGGTGACTGATCTCGTTGGCAAGATATTGCCAGTCGCCATTTTTTAATGCGATAAGGTTGATAACAATATCCAACTCATCTGCACCATCTACCATTGCCAGCAATGCCTCAGCAATTTTGGCTTCAATAGCGGAATAGCCAAACGGAAAACCGATCACAGTAGCTGTTTGCACCCCTTTACCAACGGTTGCCTCTTTTGCCTTTTTCACCAAAGGCGGCGGCACACAAACTGCCGCAAAACCGTATTGCACGGCTTCAGTGCAAAGCTTTTCGATGTCAGAAATAAGCGTAGTTGGCTTTAAAATCGTATGGTCTATATATCGCGCTAATTGCATAGCGGGCAAAAATAGCTTTAAATCTTTTTGCAGGAGAGGTAGGTAGTCATCGCATTTAGATGCTTATCCGAACAGAAGGATTATTCGCTTAGAAGAGCCATCACTTTTTCAACAATCATTAACGGCAAAATACCATTCATGCAAGCTAATTGATTGGGGCAGGGCTTATTGCCAAAGACAGAGGAAGGTCGGCAGTCAAGGTCAATTTGTACACAACGCTCGAGTGTTTGCCCCCAACCTAAAAAGCCGAGAAAAGGATGTGTGCCGCCCCAAATGGAAACTACCGGCACGCCATACAAAGAAGCAAGATGCATATTCGCTGAATCCATGCTGATCATGGCATCAAGTTGTGCAATAAAAGAAAGCTCTTCACTAAAAGATAATGAACCGGCTATTACCCCAATTTTTGCTGTATCAATAGAAGCCATGCCGCTCAATGCTGCTGCATCTTCTTTGCCGCCAAATAAGGCAATTCTGATATTTTTATCGGACAACAAAAGGGCTATCACGCTCATCATCTTTTCCTTCGGATATGTTTTTTCTGCATACCGTGCAAACGGTGCAATACCAATAATATGAACGCCTTTAATTTTCCATTGTTGCCAGCGAGCAGCGGCAGAAGGTGGTGGCTTTATACCTCCTTTCACATCCAATACAGTAGGAAGATCCAAACTTGCAAACACATCGGCATATCGCTGAAAAGTAGATGGCAAAGGTTTTACTACTTTATGTTTCCGGCGCGTCAGTTCCCGCTTCTCTTTTCTGCCTTTATTGATTGTTGCTATTCTTTTCCCGCTGAAAAAAATACGCAGTATCTGTGTGCGAAGAACGTTGTGCAAATCGGCAATGGCATCAAATGAAACAGTATTGGTGAGTTCTTTATATAGACGATATAAACCACCAACGCCTTTGTGCTTCTCTTTAAGATCGGCAGCTACAAAATGCAACCGTTCTATATCTTCAAACAAAGGTTTTACAAAAGCCACCGAAACGAATGTGACTTGTAAAGAAGGATGCTGATAAAGCAAAAGTTTCAGCACCGGAACCGTCATGGCGATGTCGCCCAGAGAGGAAAAGCGAAAGACTAATATATGCTTAGGCGGCGTCAATCAGAAGTACGTTTTTGCGCATATAAAACCGGGTTCAGGTCAGTATCATTGTACATCTTCATCTGTCGGTACACTTTCATCTTTTTATTCCCACTGGCGATATCGTTCAGCAATTGGTTGATGGACAGAGACAGGTCAGCTCTTTGTTCTGTGAGTATGTTTAATTTTTGGCTGCAGCGGCGGCGATGTTCTTCCGAAGCTTCCTGGCGTTGTGCTTCTATCTGCATGTGATAAATCTTCAGCTCAAGAATAGATAAACGATCTATTGCCCAGGCAGGACTTTCAGTATTCAGAGTCGCATTTTGCGATGGCATTACATTTTTATATTCACTCAAAAACCAGTCGTCTATTTTTTCCACCTGGTCGGTGCGGCGTTGGTTAGAGGCATCAATACGGCGCTTCAGCAGCAATGCATTTCTTGGTTCGATATTCACATCACGTATAATATCTTCGAGATGCCATTGCACCGTATCAATCCAGCATTTACAGTAGAGCAATTCTTCAATAGTGCCGGACGGATACGAATGGCTAAAAGCCGCATCAACATTGTCTTTCAGATGATAATCTAAAATGCATTGCTGAAATATCCCGATGCATTGTTCACTTGTCATGGTGCAAATGTAGCAGCCCTAAAGCAATATCAGGGCTCGATGAAATTGAGGTCTTTGCCAAAGGTTTCGCGCAAAGAAAAGGCTGCAATAAAAGCCGGAATGATAACAATAATGCCGGTGATCCACGCACCGGTGAGATAGCTGTTGCTCGTACTTAACCCCTGCTGCAGAAGCAGGCTCCGCAGCGCGCCAAACAAGAGCAGGATGCCATACAAAAGCCCTCTCACAAAATTCGGAATGGTTGTGGCCGCAGTAGCCCGCAGGTTAGTGCCAAACTGTTCTGCACCCACCGTTACAAAAATAGCCCAGTAGCCATTGGTGAAACCGAGTGCAGCACATAGAATGTACATCGTTTGCGGCGTGCCGTTGCGCGGTAATGTAAAGAATAGAAAGATAACGATAGCATTGAGCGTGTACCAAATGTATAAAGCTTTCTTGCGACTTTTCAGTTGCTGACTCACAAAACCAATAGCTATATCGCCCACCGATAATGCCGCATACGCACACATCACGGCTTTACCGGCATCTACCGATCCATTGACGCCCATAGCTGCCGCAAATTCTTTTGAAAAAGTAATAAGAACACCAATGACATACCAGGAGGGAAAACCAATCAGGATGCTCAGCAGGTAGCGTTTCAGGCGTTCGCCATTATTGATAAGCATAAAGAAATTTCCCCGTTTTACATCCGCTTTCTGAACCTGTTGAAACAAACCCGATTCAAACACCGAAAGGCGCAACAGAAGGAGAAGAACGCCCAAACCGCCGCCAATAAAATAACAGGTTTGCCAGCCGCTGTTGTCCGGTTGGATGAAGGTTTGTTTTACCACGAAAGCCGCCACCGCGCCCAGCAAACCAATGCCTGCTACAAACGAAGTAGCAATACCTCTTTTCTCTTTTGAAATTAACTCTGACACTAATGTGATACCGGCGCCCAATTCCCCCGCTAAGCCCGAGCCGGCAATGAATCTTACCCAGGTATATTGATCCACTGTATGCACAAAGCCGTTAGCAATATTAGCCAGTGAATACAAAAGAATTGAACCAAACAGGACACTGAGCCTGCCCTTCTTATCGCCCAGCATTCCCCAAAACAAACCACCGATCAAAAGACCGATCATCTGGATACCAAGTATATGCTCACCAGCCGCAGTAACCTCTGCATCGGATAGCCCCATGCTTTTTAAACTCGGCACACGGATGATACTAAACACAAGCAGATCGTAGATATCTACGAAATAACCTAAAGCGGCAACAAGAAGTGGAATTGTAAATATGGATGACTTTGGCTGAGTCATAAAAGATAATCGTTAATGGCTTTGTTTTATTGGTGTATGACCAATGATATGTCGTCAATAATCAAATTGCTTAAGGATTCGCATCTGCAGCGGGCTTTTTGCCAAAAAATAATTTGATGATTACCGGGATGGTAGTAATGGCTATGATTCCAATTGCAATAATTTCAATGTGCTCTTTCAGGCTGAATTGATATTTTTCCTGCACCCAGCTTTCGAGGAAATGTCCGCCCAAAAACATTGTTGTCACCCAAACGATGCTGCCCAGAATGTTATAAAATGTAAATGTCGCTTTTGGCATTTTCACAATACCGGCAACGATAGGCGCGAACGTGCGGACGATGGGTAAAAACTTCGCCACGAACACAGTGCCTTTTCCATATTTATCGTAAAAATCATGAGCACGCAAAAGATGCTTTCGCCGGAAAAAAAATGATTCCTTCCGTTCATATAAAAGCGGACCGGTTTTGTTGCCAAACCAATAACCTGCCATGTTGCCGAGCACAGAAGCAATAATAATAAGAACAATGATGATACTATAATGAGCACCAAAAAAACTCTCCGATAATTTGCCTGAATAAATACCTGCCGCAAACAAAAGGCTATCGCCGGGAAGAAAAAAGCCCAGCAGCAAACCAGTCTCTGCAAAAATGATAAACAGCAAAGCATATAAGCCGCCGTGTTCGATGATCCAGTCTATGAGATTATTCAGCATGAATTGTTTCGATTTAGTAAACCACAATGCATTAAAATTACTTCAACTTCCCTTCCCACTTACTCACCACGCCTGTTGCCAGTGCATTGCCCAGCACATTGGTAGCGGTGCGAAACATATCGCAGAAGTGATCTATCGGCAATATTAAAGCAATTCCTTCAGGTGGAATTTTAAACATCGCACAAGTAGCTGTTACCACTACCAGCGAAGCACGCGGCACGCCCGCAATGCCTTTGCTGGTGAGCATCAGCACCAGCAACATAGTCAGTTGTGTGCCTACATCCAGTGGCACTTTATAAGCCTGTGCGATGGCAAGTGAGGCAAACGTCATATACATCATACTGCCATCAAGGTTAAAAGAATAACCCAGCGGCAATACAAACGAAACGATACTTTTATCACAGCCAAACCGTTCCAGTTCTTCCGTCAGTTTAGGAAACACCGCTTCGCTGCTGGTGGTGCTGAATGCAATCACCAAGGGCTGCGCTATGCGGCTGAGTAAAACAGAAGTACGGCTTCGCAAAATGAGGTAACCAACCGAGATTAATATTACCCACAGCAAAAGAATCCCGATAACGAAATACAGAAAATACTTACCATAAAACAGGAAGATAGCCGGACCTTTGGTTGCCATCACTGCGGCAAGCGCACCGAACACACCAAAAGGCGCAAAATTCATCACATAACCTACCATCTTCAGTATCACATGAGCTACGGCATCCAGTGCTTTGATTACTACTTTTCCTTTCTCACCAATGGCTGCTGTAGCCACACCAAAAAAAATGGAGAACACTACAATTTGTAACACCGCATTCTCCGACATCGCATTAATAATGCTTTTGGGAAACACATGATCTACAAAGTTGGAAAGACTAAACCCTTGTGTATTACCAACCAGATCGGCAGCCCCTTTTGTATCAGCATTAGAAAGATCAATACCATTGCCCGGTTGAAACAGATTGACCAGCACCAAACCTAACAGCAGGCTCACCAATGAAGCTGATATGAACCATAACAACGCCTTACCACCAACCCTACCTACAGCTTTCAAATCGCCCAGTTTGGCAATGCCTACTACGAGTGTGCTAAACACCAGCGGTGCGATAATCATCTGTACTAAATTGAGGAATAGCTTGGTCAGCAATTTCAGGTTGTCAGCTACGTTTTGCGCCATGGCAGGAGAGGCACCTACATAAATCCAATAGCCGATAGCTGCGCCCAGCAGCATAGCAATAAGAATGGAAACTGTTAGTCTGTTTTTCATAGGAATAGGTTATTTATCGGAACCTTTATACAATGATACCAGTTTCCCGAATGCATCCTGGTTGGTGCTGCTGTTGAGGGAAGTAGCAATGTCTTTTTTCTCTGAAGCCGTAAGGTGAAAGGAAATAGAAGCCATCTGCTCTTTTTTGGAAGGAATGTATTGAAACGAAAGCCGGTACACATTCGGTCCGAACCCTTCCGACAGATAATCTAACTGGTTAAGCTGGTTATAGGTTTGCAGTCTGAACCAATTGTATTGCAGCACGAGGAAAGGTTTGGTTAAGAAGCCAAGCACATTATCCGTTTCCAGCGGACGGTCCCAGTCGCCTGCCTGCCGGTCGCGTATTTGTATGATGATAACTTTACTGGTATTTTGTTGCAGCCAGGTCTTAAACGTGTTCACAAACCGAAAAGTAGTTTCCTGCCCGAAATTATCGCGTAAACCTGCATCCAGCACATCTATCACCGGGTCGCTTGGCAGCCATACATTGGGCAGCACATAAGGGAAGGTAGCATTCATGCGCAGTGCAGACAGCACACTTACATTCAGCGGATTTTTATCTTTAAAAAAGGAAATGAAATCCACTGCATCCACTTCTTTCGTGGGAATGCGTGTAGTATCAAAACCTGTTTGCATCAACCAGCGTTTCGGGCTGCTGCTAATAATCATTTGCCGGCCATCACGGCTGATTACGGCGTTCCAGATTAAGGTAGGTATCTGCGCATCAGCTTCCGGTTGCGTGTAATCGCCAATCTTTTTATTCAATATACCATGTGTGTTAAAATCCAGCTTCTGCTCCCAGGCATACGCGCGGTCTTTTACATAGCTATAGCCGTTGACGTTGAAGCGGCTGGCCGGCCCCATTAAGTCGCGTGTTATCATTGAGGAAAACAGGGGATTCAGCAAGTCGCGCGAGATGTTGTTGGCATATTTTTCATCCTGCAGGTTGATGTTATTGCCTTTTACTTTTTCATAGTACAATGCCCTGAAATAAGTAGCGCCCATCATGCCTCCGGAAGCGCCGTTAATCAGCATCGTGTGCGGCATCAAGCCTCCTTTGGTAACGCTGTCCAACCGTTGCAATACATTCATCACAAAGGCAGAGCTTCGGTTGCCGCCACCGCTCACATCCAGTAAAAACATCACCGGCTTTTCTTCTTTCTGGCGTGCCTTCCACTTGTTCAATGTCTGCAAAAAAATGTCTTCATCCGCACGTATGTTTTGTGAGGAAGCAAGAGCTTCCAGCGATTGTTGTGTATAGGGTGATGGCGGAATTTTGCTATCATAATTCAATCCATACGCGCGGTTGCGAAAATCTATGACATTGATATTTGTAAGCCAGTTGATAATAACATACAAAAGAACTAAAACCGGGATGCTCCATGTTTTTAAGAAGAGAGAAAAGGCGCCTGCTAGGCCAATAAGGATAGCAAAGAAAATGGTTGCACTCGCCGCAGCCGGTATTTGAAATACGGTGCTGTCGCTGAGATAACCTACCAGCAATAAAAAAACAAAAGCAATCAGCACCGCCAGCACAGCCGCCAGGTGATGTCTTTTAAATATGGTTTGCAACAGTTCGTCACTGTAATGCCGCACATCACGCGGTTTGCGCAAACCCATACTAGCGCTAAAAAACCAATCCACGCGAATCTCGCCTCTATGAACTGGCAGCGGGTTTTTAATAATGGCAGTCGTATAGTTTTCGTTTGCCTTACTGATCATCGCCTTCATGCGGCGGTAAATCGTTTTATCGGCGCCATAGAAATAGCCAAACGCAATCAGCACAGCGAAGATGAAACCCAACAGGAAAGAGGCGTTCAGCCAGATCGTTTCTCCCACCGGCAACAGTTCTTCGTATAAATCATATTCGGCGGCATTGATAAAATAAAACACGAGGAACAACAGCGGCAGGATAGAATTGTTGATGCAGTATTTTAAAAACGGCTGCGAAGTGGTAGCTAAAAAACGGATGTGCCTCGTATGGAGGATGAACGTGCTGATGTTCCAGCTCATCATAAAGATACCGATGGAAAACCCTAAAAAACCGGTGCTGAGCGGCGTTACATTGCCCCAGTATTCGGGTGCAAGGAACAGCGTTTCTGAACCATATACCTGTAAAAAATGACCTGCTACAGTGGCAAACAAAATCACCCAGAACACGAGTAAAAGCTGGTAGCGCCGGAAGTGCAGAAAGAACAGTTGCACCGGTAAGGAATAATAAAAGCCAGTGAAAAATTTTTTCATCAAAAGCTTAGTTTTCGGTTTCTCCCTATCGAATATAGCTCAGAGCATTTTATTATCTTACATAGTCAATCTTCTCTCACCTCTCACCTCTCACCTTTTTCTTATCTCCTATCAACCACTCAATGGCATACGTAACAATAGATAGCATGATGCCGAACCAGAATGCCGACCACCAGGTCTTTACAGTAAAGTTTGTTACCAGCATAGATGTCCATTTAATAAGAAACATGTTGATGATAAGCAAAAACAACCCCAGCGTAAATACCGTGATGGGAATAGTAAGTATCACCAGGAAAGGTTTTACAAACGCATTCAGCAACGCCAGCACCAGCGCAAATGCAATGGGTGTAAAAGCACCTGTGATGCTAATGCCGGTTATCAGATTAGAAGCAATGATGGCAGCTAAAGCGGTGACTAATACTTTACCTAAAAACTTCATCTTTCATTAAATTACGGTAAGCTGATAAAAGGCTTCGGGCTGCAAATATCTCCTGGATAATTCCTGCAGTTCTTCTGCAGAAATGTGCCGGATGGTATCGAGACTTTTATAAAAATAATCTTCGCTCAAACCTTGCAGAACATATAGCTTCCAGCGGTTGATAATCTGAAACGGACCATCAATATGACCAAGAATAGAACCCATCATATAATTGCGCACAAGATCCAGTTCTTCCTTTTCTACCGGCTCGTTTCGCAGGCGTTCCATTTCAAAATACACTTCTTTAACAGTAGCTTCCGCCACATCTCTTCCAACTTCCGAAGAGATAGACAGCGCCGATATCTGGAGATGATTTTCAAGATAGCTGTGAATGCCATAAGTATAACCTTTATCCTCGCGGATATTGCTCATCAGCCGCGAACCAAAATAGCCACCGAATATATTGTTCAGCACCTGCATCTTTATAAAGTCTTCATGGTGCCGGTTGGGAAAAGGCTGTGCCAGGCGGATGGCAGCCTGCACGCCTTTTGCATCGTTCTGCACATGGTATTTTTTTTCCGATGCCGGTGTTGGCACATGTTGCTTCTCCGGCAAAGGAGAGGCATTAAACGGCAGCGAGCCAAAGCTCTGGTTCAGCAATTCTGGCATATTGTGCGGAAGGTTGCCCGCAATAAAAATCGCGCATTTGCCCCTTGTATAAAACCGCTCGTAAAAAGCCACCAGCCTTTCCCGCTCCAGCACATCAAATTCTTCCAGCGAGGTATAAGCACCGTAAGGATGTTCTTTGCCAAACAGGTAAGCATCTATCAGCCGGTTGGCCACAAAATCGCATTTCTTCAGGTTCACCTGCAGTTTCTGCTTCTGGTTCTGCCGGTAAATATCCAGTTCTTCCTCCGGGAAAATGCTTTCCGTCAGCAGCTCGCTCATTACCGGCAATAGCTCCGGCACATGCTTGCTCAGGCAGTGCAGCGATAGCGAAGCCGTCTCGTTGCCACAGCTGCGGTTCAGGTAAGCACCATAAAAATCAAAGTGTTCATTCACCGAAAATGCATCGCGCTGCTTCGTTCCGTTCTTCAGCAAAAAATTGGTAGTGGCTGCCACTATATTTTGGTCTTCATACCAGTTGCCCGCCCAAAACACCATTTCCAGTTGCAGCACTTCCTGTTGCCCGGCACTAATGGCATATACCGGTGTTCCATTGTCCAGCGTAAAAAAATCGTACGGCTTCAGCTTCACATCAAACTCCACGGGTTGGTGTATCGCCGGCGCCTGTTTCCTGTTCAGTGTCGTCATATAGAGGTAAAGCGGCAAAAGTAAAGCTTAGGGAGGAGATGGAAAGAGCGTTAATTTTCAGAAGCGAAAGCTGCCTTTTTATAAGCCCGCCTTATCCGGTAGTTTCCATTGGTGAGTGTATAGCGAAGACAAAAATCAACATAGCATTGTTTCAATGAATACCTTCGGTAAAAGGTGATTCATTAAATATAGTTTCGGTTCTGCATTCTCTGTGCTTCCACAGAGACTCTGCAACGAAGAAAAAGTTCGCAGCCGTAAACAAACCATAAGAAATTAAAATCCGCTTAAAGCTTTTTTCGCCTGCAAGTTTTTTGTCTTCTTTTTTATTTTTTTGCAGAGCAATATCAGAACAGCATCCAATCATCATGTTTTACCAAACCACAACCACTGGCAGCATCGCCTCAATAATATTCAATATCAACCGGTCATGAAAAAGTTTACAACCGGCGGCTCAAAAGAAAACGCCAAACCTGCCCGAACCGGCTTCCGCATTGTAGTTCACGAGTCCATCTCAAGGTTTCCGGTCAGCAATAGCCGCGTTTCCTTTTTCCCCGGCGGCCGCTCCGTTACCACCAAACAAAAAGGCATGTGTTTTATAGAATTAGACGAAGGCGCATATACCTACATTGTAAAAGCGCCCGGCTATCCGCAGCTGGAAGGCGCCGCCACCGTCACCGCCGGCGTCATGCAATTGCTCTATATTAAAATGGAGAAAGCCGCCGACACTAAAACCGCCAGCAAAAGCACTACATCATAGCTTATCAAACCGCATCAGCGTTCGACACTTACACCAGGTATAGAAGGATTGCAATACGCGCAGCATTCGTCATTCCGCAACTATAGCTGACAATGCAATGCACTCTGGTTTAATCAAACGCATAGCTTTCGCCTGTAGCGTCTGTAGTGCCATGCGGAAGGAGATGATTGTGGTGTAAGGCTATTATGAATGACTAACCATCTGCAAGTTTTGGGTTTACCATAATGTCTCTCACTACTCACTCCGCACCCTTCACCTCGTTCAAACTTTTTCTGCGCCCCCGCTCAAACAACCACCAGAACCGCTTGCGCGGCACAATCTTATAGTTCGTGGTGATGTAAGCATAGATATGCTCCATCGCCTCGTCCATGTCATCCGTCAGCAGCACAAGGTTCATATCTTCCGGCGAAATCGTTCCCCGCTTCGCCATATCAGAAATCGCTTCCATCAGTTCCTTGTAATATTCTTTTCCATACAGAACAATCGGAAACTGCGTAAGCGTCTTCGTTTGAATCAACGTAAGCGTTTCAAAGAACTCATCCATGGTTCCAAAGCCGCCCGGCAGAATAATAAAGGCATAAGAATATTTAATGAGAAGCGTCTTGCGAACAAAGAAATAATCGAACGTAATGCTCTTGTGCAGGTAAGGGTTTTCCTTCTGTTCGTGCGGCAGCCGGATGTTGCAGCCAATACTTGTGCCGCCACTCTCAAAAGCGCCCCGGTTCGCCGCTTCCATAATACCTGGTCCGCCACCGGTTATCGTGCTGAAACCCAAGCCGGCTATGCGTTTGCCAAATTCTCTCGCCGCTGCATAGTATGGATCATTCTCACCAAACCTTGCCGAGCCAAATACAGTAATGCAGGGATTTTCGAAATGCAGTTTTCGAATGCCGGTAAAGAATTGCAAGACCACTTTTAATAAGAAAACAAATTCATAACCACGGCTGTGCGGGCCATCTAAATACACATGTTCCTTCGAAAGAATAATACGTTCCGATTCTGTCATACCACTCGTCTCTTGTTTCATCAAAACCCGAAAAGTAAAACAGATTTTTATTAGAAGATGTTAAGTATGGAAAGGAATAAGATGCTTTGTAAAATAGACCATAGCAATACCACTTAGTAAAACCAAAACACCTATTGCAATCAACCCATAAATGCGGAGGGTAGTCTGCCGGTTGTCAACAATGAAGTCATCGGCGTTTGAGGGATTATAATAAACAGTAACCGTATCACCTTCTTCATAAATACCTTTTATATAACTCTTTCCGGTCACCCATTTGCCGCCTTTCGTAACAAAACGGACATATAAGAAGCGGCTTCCTCTCGAATAGATAAAACCTTTGGCAGGCACGCCATTCTTTCTAAGCCGGGTTTGTTTATAAAGAAAGAAAAGCCCTGTTGAAATAACGCAAAGGCACGTGACGAAATAAATAATAGTGGCAAAACGGATGACATGAACACACATTATTTGTAAATATAGTACACGCCCACTTGGACCAGCAGATAATCGACTCTACTTATTGTCCGGCAATACATCGTCCCCGGTTATTGTCATGTTTAAAATTTGTTTTTTCTACCAATCAGCAAAGAGAGTTTGCCCTTCCTTTCGTTTGCTCTATTTTAGCCGCTGCAAAACCAGCCTTCATGCGCATCATATCATATAATGTCAACGGTATTCGCTCGGCACTCAACAAAGGCTTTTTAGAATGGCTGCAAACCGACCCTGCAGATGTTATTTGCCTGCAAGAGATAAAAGCCCTGAAAGAGAATGTGGACGTGGGTTCTATTCAGGCTGCGGGTTATGATATATATATGTATTCGGCACAGAAAAAAGGATACAGCGGCGTAGCTGTTTTAACCAAAATAACACCCGACCATATTGTGTATGGAAGCAGCACAGAGCAGAGCGATTATGAAGGCAGGGTGATACGTGCCGACTTTGGGAATCTGAGTGTCTTCAGTGCTTATTTCCCATCGGGAACCAGCGGTGATGAGAGACAGACCTACAAATACCAATGGTTGAATGAGTTTGAGGAATATTTAGAAGTGTTGCGGGCTACAAAACATGAGTTGGTTATTTGCGGCGATTACAATATCGCACACAAAGAAATAGATATTCACGACCCCAAAAGCAACAGGAACACATCGGGCTTTTTACCACAGGAAAGAGAATGGCTCACGCAGTTTTTCGGTAAAGGGTATGTAGACACGTTCCGGCATATTCATCCCGATAAGGTAGGGCATTACTCGTGGTGGAGCCAACGCTTTCCTTCGGTGCGTTTGCAAAACAAAGGCTGGCGCATAGATTATATCTCTGTTACCGACAATTTGAAAGATAAAATAAAGGATGCGCACATTTTACCGCATGTTAAGCACAGCGATCATTGTCCTATTTATGTAGAAATCGAATAACAACCGCTTATCTTCATCTTTCAGTTCTTACAATATTTTAGCATGAAAAAATATATTTTATTTATAGCCGCCTTATTCGTTTTTCTTGCCGGCAGATCGCAACCTACATTTATCAAAGACAGCCTCGACAGCTACATAAAAAAAGGCATGCAAGACTGGAACATTCCGGGGCTTGCCATTGCCATCATCAAGAACGATAGCATTGTTATGATGAAAGGATACGGGGTAAGAAACCTTGACACTAAAGAACCGGTAGATGAGAATACACTGTTTATGATTGCCAGCAACAGCAAACTGTTTACAGGTACGGCTATCGCACAATTGGACAACGACAAAAAACTTTCGCTCGACGATAAGATCACCAAATATTTTCCCTGGTTTCGCGCTTACGATGCCACCACTACAGAACTTGTTACGATTAAAGACATGCTGGGTCATCATCTCGGCACCAAAACATTTCAGGGCGATTTTACCTTCTGGAACTCAACCCTGCCGCGCGATTCCGTGATTTACAAGATGCGCTATGTAAAGCCGCCGCTGCAGTTCCGCGCTTCTTATGGCTATTGCAACAGTTGCTTTTTAACGGCTGGACAAGTGGTGCAAAAAGTAACCGGCAAGCCTTGGGAAGTGTATGTGTACGATAGCATTATAGAACCACTCGGAATGACCAACACCCATGCACTGGGAAGCGGCATGATGAACATGCCTGGCGCAGCTACACCCTACACAACTGCTTTCACCGGCACACTTACGCAACTGCCTTACGACAATGTAGATAATCTTGCGCCGGCAGGCAGCATCGTCAGCAATGTAAAAGACCTGAGCTACTGGATCATGATGCAGTTAGACAGTGGAAAGTATAATGGAAAACAAATTTTGCCTTGGCCGGTTCTACAAAAAACGCGTGGTGTAAACACCCTGCTCAGCACGCGCAGAAACCCGATGACGAGCGGACATTTTGTTGCCTATGGCTTAGGGGTTTTTATCAGAGACATGAACGGAAGACAGGTATATGACCACACCGGTGGTGCCGACGGATTTGTAACAAATGTTTGCTTTGTGCCAGAAGAAAAATTAGGCATCACCATTCTTACCAATAACGATAACCAGGAATTTTTCGAGTTGCTTCGCTACCAGATTCTGGCGGCTTATCTCAACATGCCTTATGTAAATTACAGCGAATCAGAACTAACTGATTTCAATAAAGACCAAAAGACAACCATTGATAGCGTGAGCGCGATGAGAAAAAGAGTAAAAGGCAATGCGCCGCCAATGGCGTTAAACGCTTACACCGGCACGTACCATCATCCCCTGTTTGGTAATATCCACATTGGTATAAAGGGTAAAGATTTAATAATTGATTTCGACAACCATAAAGGGCTTACGGCTTCTTTGCAATACATGGATAACGGCGATTGGCTGATGACTTACAACACCATCGCATATGGCATATTCCCACTGCGTTTTGTAGTTGACAAGAACAAAGTGGTATCAACCGATGTAAAAGTGAATGATTTTTTGGAATACGATCCATATACATTTTTGAAGCAGTAATTGCTTATAAGTATACTTCTCTATAGTCCACAGATTGCTTCGTACTTAGCAATGACGAATGCAACTTCATTAAACACAATCTATTCTTTGTATTACTTCGCGCCCTCTGTGTCTTCGTGGCTCAAAATATCCGCTTTACTAAAAGCTCAATCATTACCCTGAGCATTGAAGAGTGATTCATATATTTTTCTACTTAAAAGAAATAAATGAACAAATCCAGGATTGCAACAGACCCTTAACCGGAGTGACAGACTTCTGGTTCATAATGGTTGTTCTTGTGCTTGTATTTGCAACCCGGAACACGAGCGTGTAATGAAAGAAATACCCTTTAGCGAAGAAAGAATTTAAGCGCAATCGTAATGACGGCATACACGCAGGTGATGATGAAGATGCCTCTTGCCGTGCGGTCGCGGCGGGTGTTGATGTAAACAGTAAAGATGACAGCGTTGGCAAAAAGTGAGAAAGAAATCAGACCGGTAATAAGAGTTTTTTGCGCGGCGAGTACATGAAAAAAATCGGAGAGGGAAAAGGTGGGATAGAACTTTAAAAAATAAAACAGAAGCATTCCAAAAATGGGTGCTATGATGCCTAAAACCAAGCCCAGACGTAAGTTATCTTTTTGCAGTATCAAGGTATCAAACTTTTTTCGAGTTTCTTTTTTAATTCATAATGCGTCAGGTCGAACTGCACGGGTACTACGCTCACAAAATTATGCTCTAACGCCCACACGTCGGTGTCTGTGCCGGTATCAAAATTCAGGAATTCGCCGGTAAGCCAATAATAATTTTTTCCGCCGGGGTCTTTGCGCTCTGTAAATTCTTCCTCATACTTTGCGTATGCCTGACGACAGACCTTCAAACCTTGTAACAGTTCAAGGGGCTGAGCCGGGATATTTACGTTGAGACAAAGATGCTTGTCTATTTTCTTACCAATTACCTGCTCTGCCAGATGTCTTGCATAATATTTAGCTCCCTCAAAATTGGCTTCCAGGCTATAGTCCAGCAAACTGAAACCGATGCTGGGAATACCTTCTATTGCAGCTTCCAAAGCAGCCGACATGGTACCACTATAGATAACATTAATAGAATGATTCGCACCATGGTTGATGCCACTCAAACATAGGTCTGGCCTGCGATGCAGCACTTTGTCAACGGCCAGTTTCACGCAATCTACCGGCGTGCCGCTGCAGCTCCAAGCTTCTACATCGTCCCACAATTTCATTTTTACCATACGCAACGGAAAGCCGATAGTAATGGCATGCCCCATTCCGCTTTGTGGCTTATCAGGCGCTACTACCACTACGCGCCCCAAGCCTTTTACAGCTTCTACAAGTGCCGCAATACCAGGCGATGTGACGCCATCATCGTTAGTGATGAGAATGATTTTTTCTTCACTTGTTGTCTTCGCTGCCGCTTTCTTTTTTGCCGCTTTTGCCATCGGCGCAAGATAGAAAGTTTGGATAGATTGTGTTGCGTTGTTTGTAGTAAGTAACCTTCGTCAGAAAGCAAATAACATGATTGAATGAATAATGAAATGTCTACACATTATTCACCACTCAATATCAAAACGTATATCTAACACCGATGCCACCATAAGCAGCGCCATAACCTGTAGAACCGATAAGATCTACAGCAGGTTGCCAGTCGAGACTGACATTTAAAGGCAGATCGGAAATTTTATAGTCTAATCCAATCACGCCGTCAATGCCAAAACCAGCTTTACTGTTGTTGCTCTTTTTGCTGTAATCATTGTCCCAAAAACCAACATGCGCACCCGGTCCAACATACCAGCGAAGTCCATCAATACCAGGAATATCCCAGTTGAATTCATACAACCCTACGAAGCGCAATCCATGATTCCAGAACATAGCCTCTGCTTCTACGTTTTGATAATCTTTGATAAACTGCTTATAAGAAACAGCAAAACCACCGGGCAGTTTTATACCAATTGCACGGTCATATGTAGAGATATGATAGGTGTCCTGCGCAGAAGCGAAATGAAAACTGATTAACAATAATGAAGCAATAATAATCTTTCTCATAATGAAATGTTGGTGAGGATATGACTGATAACGCATCGGTATAATTTTATGTTACGAAAACAATGTTAAAGCGTTTGAGAAGAGGCAGACAAACAAAGAATGAGCAACTATGACGAAACCGGTACAGCAAGGTTCAAAAAGAACGAACAAAATGTTTTCTTCCTTCTGTTAGTTTGTAAAAACACATAAGGCACAGCACCAAAAATTTCGTAATTCTGCACCTCGAAAAAAGAATATTTCATGGCCGAATTGAGGACAATACTAAGAGGCACCGGCGTTGCATTGGTAACCCCTTTTACAGCAAAAGGAGACATTGATTTTTCAGCACTGGAAAAAGTAATTCATTCTGTTATTAATAATGGTGTGGAGTACGTAGTAACTATGGGAACCACTGGTGAAACGCCTACCTTATCAAAAGAAGAAAAGAAAGACATCATCCGGTTTACGTATGATACTGTGAAAGACCGCGTTCCGGTTGTGGTAGGAGTAGGTGGCAACAATACCAGAGAATTGATCCATGACCTTGAAACATTTCCATTGGAAAATGCTGCCGCAATTCTCAGCGCTTCGCCTTATTATAACAAGCCATCGCAAGAGGGTATTTATCAGCATTACAAAGCCCTGGCATCTGTTTCACCGAAGCCTATTATTCTATACAATGTTCCTGGACGCACCGGCCGGAATATGGAAGCCGAAACAACATTGCGCCTGGCAAATGAAGTGGAGAACATTGCCGGGATAAAAGAAGCCGCTAATCACATGGTGCAGATCATGCAAATACTTCATAAACGTCCCGATAATTTTTTAGTGCTGAGCGGAGATGATGACCTCGTGTTGCCACAACTTGCTTGTGGTATAGATGGCGTAATCAGTGTAGTGGCCAATTGTTTTCCTAAACAGTTCTCTGATATGGTTCGCGCAGGTTTATCATTCGACTTCAAGACTGCCAAACAACTCAACGATCCTTTGCTGCTGACTTACACTTTACTGTTTACAGAAAACAATCCTGCAGGTGTAAAAGCTTTCTTAAGTGAGCAAGATTTGATTGAAAATCATTTACGCCTCCCGCTGGTTCCGTTAAGCGAAAGTCTTCAAAAAAGAGTGAAAGAATATCTTAAGAAAAAAGAATAGGTAAAATTGAATATTTGATATTAATGATTAGTAAACAACCGGACTCCGTCTATAGTATCATTAATTTCATTTATTGATGATTCAATGTCAAATCTCATAGGTAACTCCCTCCAGCGCCAACTGCACATTGGGAAAAACAGCTCTGGCTTCTTCTTCAAAACGGTAAAGCTGATCATTATCATACTGGCTGCTGAAATGTCCGATCAGCAACTTTTGCGCATTCGCTTCTTTCGCTATCAAAGCGGCTTGCTCTGCTACAGAATGGTTGCGGCTGGCAGCGCGTTCTTCCTGATCTTTCAGGTAAGTTGATTCGTGGTACACCATTGTTACATTTTTAAAATGTTCTGTAATAGATGGCACGTAGCGGGTATCGGCACAGTAAGCATAGCTTCTGGGTGGTGTATTAGCAATGGTTACTTCTTCATTCTTTACAATATTTCCGTAATCAGGAGAAATAAAGTCATCGCCATATTGTAAGCGTTCATAAAAAGAAGTAGGAATGTAGCTGTGCGCTTTTATTTTATCTGCATTTATCTTTCTCGGCTTTCTTTTCTCTTTCAGTACAAAGCCCCAGGTTTCTATCCGGTGAAAGACTTTAAAACAACTAACGGTAAATTGCGCATCATCTACCAGCAGGCCTTCTTGCTGCAGCGGGTAAAAATGAAGTGGAAAGGATAGCTTCGAATCGGAAGCCATCACTTGTATCTTAATAATGTTTTCCAATTCAGGAGGTCCGAATATGTGCAGCGGACTTTTACGATCTCCGAGATTATAAGTGGTGAGCAAACCTACCAGCCCGAAATAATGATCGCCGTGCAGATGTGAGATAAAAATGTGATTGATTCGGCTCTTGCGGATTTTATAACGGTTCATCTGCATCTGCGTTCCTTCGCCGCAATCCAATAAAAATAGCCTGTCATTAAGCGTAACCACCTGCGAAGTTGGATGCCGGTTGTAGGCAGGAAAAGCAGAATTATTACCCAGTATTGTAACGCCAAACATAGTGTTCATTCAATAGCAACAATATTACCAAACGATGTTGCAGGCAAACAAGCAATAAAACGACAAACTATACAAGGCAAATTCTCTTTGTTCTGCTCCTTTTTAACACTCAAAAATCGCTTACTGCTTACATGTTACGACGCTTTGTTTTTCTTTCAGCTTTTTTTCAGCTTCTTTTAATCCAGGTTTAATCGCTAAATTTTCCCATATTGAAATTTTGTTCCGACATTTATGCCTCCAATGAAGGAACCAATATCTTATGAAAGAGAAAAATTTTTTGATTCACGTCCTGGAAGATGACAAGCTTTATAATTCAGTCTTATCACACTTCCTGAGTCTGAATCCGGAACATGAAGTGAAATCGTTTTCGACCGCTGCCGCTTTTTTAAAGTCGCTGTATGAGAAGCCAGATTTGGTTACACTTGACTATTCCTTGCCGGATGGTACAGCCGACCAGATGCTGAAACAGATACGTGAGACTTTGCCTGATGTTCGTATCATTGTGGTTTCGGCGCAACAGGATATTAAGACCGCTATTGATCTTTTAAAAAAAGGAGCAGACGATTATATTGTAAAAGACGGCGATACGCAAGACAGGCTTTGGATAGCAGTAAAAAATTGCAAGGAGAAACTGTCTCTGAAAAAAGAAATTGCCAGCTTGCAGAAAGAGGTTTCTAAAAAGTATGATTTTCAGAAATCCATCATCGGCAACAGCTCTGTTATGAAGCAGGTATTTGCTATGATAGAAAAAGCAGCGCAGACCAATATTACGGTGTCTGTAACCGGCGAGACTGGCACCGGTAAAGACCTTGTGGCAAAAGCTATTCATTATAACTCAGCAAGAAAAGCCAGGCCGTTTGTGCCGGTAAATGTGGCAGCCATTCCATCTGAGTTGATGGAAAGCGAATTGTTTGGTCATGAGAAAGGCGCTTTCACCGGAGCCATTACACAACGCATCGGCAAGTTTGAAGAAGCCAACAAAGGCACTTTGTTTTTGGATGAGATCGGCGAGATGGACATTAGCCTGCAGGCAAAACTGTTGCGTGTGTTACAGGAAAAAGAGATTACAAAGGTCGGCAGCAATAAGATTACTCCCGTTGATGTAAGAATCATTGTTGCCACACACCGCAACCTATTGGCCGAGGTAAAGAAAGGAACGTTCCGCGAAGACTTGTATTATCGTTTGCTGGGCTTGCCCATTCAGCTTCCGCCGCTGCGCAACCGCGACAATGACATTCTGCTGATAGCGAAATTCTTTATAGACCAGTTTTGTGATGAAAATGATATTCCAAAAAAATATCTTTCGCTGGATGCCAAAAAGCAATTATTGAACTACCAGTTTCCCGGCAACATCCGCGAGCTGAAGTCTATCATAGATTTAAGTTGCGTGATGAGCGACGGGGACGAAATAGACCTTTCGCATATGCAGCGCATGAGTGCATCGTCGTCTTCCTCTCTGTCATCGCTTAACGAGCCGATTACGCTGCGTCGCTATACGCTGCAGGTGTTGCAGGATTATCTGGAGAAATATGAATTTGATGTGTTGAAAGTGGCGCAGGTGTTAGACGTTGGCAAATCCACGATTTATCGGTTGATTAAAAACAAAGAATTAAGTGTTCCCGAAAAAGTTTATTAACCATCCAATCCAATACTTATGTACAGTTCCAAGCTTTACGATTTGTCAGGTCTTCAGGAAATCCACCAGGATGATGAAAATTTTATCCGCATTATTAAGGATGCCTTTATAAATCACACGCCGTCCGATGCCAACAAAATGCTCAATGCCTGTAATGCCGGCGACTGGGCGCAGGTCAGTTTCATGGCGCACAAGCTCAAATCCAGTATTGACATTCTAAAAATTATGGCTATCAAAGACGACATCCGCACTATCGAAACCAATGCAAAACTGCGAACCAGCCTGCAGTCCATCCCCGACCTGGTGCAAAAGGTAAACATTGTGATCGCGATGACGGCGAAGCAAATGAACGAATAGCGGTTGACTTTTTCATAACAAGAAATACAAAATACAGAACAACAAACAGCCATTTTGGTTCAGAAGCCGGCAACTCCGGTTAAGAGTCTGTTGCAATCCTGGATTCGCTCATTTATATCTTTCCTATAAAGAAATAAATGAATCACTCTTGTACGCCTTGTCAGTAATTGAGCTTTTATCAAAGGGAACATCTTCCACCAAGAAGATATGGATGGCATAAGGCTACGCGAGTAGACATTGTATTGAACGAAACAATCTGTAGTCTGCTAAGAATTAAGCTTGTAAGCAATAAACCTGCTGGCTTTACTTTTTTGTAATGGCAGCAGGTTTACTGCTTACAAACACAATTTGCTATATCGCACCGATTGCTTCGTACCCATGATGGTTGCGAAAAAGTCATTATCTTCAATCCCATTTTTGTATTGCTTCCTATCCTCCCTTCTTCATAGCTAAACGCATTCTAACATTCCCTACATCATTCTCTCCGCTGCAGGCATGTATATTTGCTATATGCATTACGTGTCAGCAGAAAACCTAACCAAGAGCTTTGGTATAACACCACTTTTCAACAACATCTCTTTTCATATCAGCGAAGGCGATAAAATTGCTTTAGTAGCCCGCAATGGTGTGGGCAAAAGCACACTGCTCCGCATTTTGTCAGGCGCAGAAACACCCGATGAAGGCAAGCTTTGGATTCATAAAGATGTGAGCATCGCCTTATTTGAGCAAGACCCTAAACTAGAAGAAAACAAAACAGTGCTGGAAAACATTTTCCATGCTTCGCATCCCATGATGAAAGCCATCCGCGCTTATGAGGAAGCGGAGGAAAGCGGCGACGTAACTCAAATAACTGACGCCATTGCCGGGATGGATGAATTAAATGCCTGGGGGTTCGAATCGAAAGTGAAACAAATCATGGGCAAACTCAATATTCATCACCTTACCCAAAATGTAAGCGGGTTAAGCGGTGGACAGCGCAAACGCGTGGCGCTTGCCGCAACCCTTATTGACATTGGCTTTGAGCACAAACATACCTTGCTAATGATGGATGAGCCAACCAACCATTTGGACGTAGAAATGATTGAATGGCTGGAGCATTATTTAAGCGGTGAGAACATAACATTGCTTCTGGTTACCCACGACCGTTATTTTTTAGACGCTGTAACGGATGAAATCTGGGAGTTGGAGCGCAGTAACATGTATGTGTACAAAGGCGATTACGGTAATTATTTAGAGCGCAAAGCCGCGCGGATAGAAAGCGAAGCTGCCAGTATAGATAAAGCGCGAAATGAATACCGTAAAGAACTGGAATGGATGCGTAAACAACCCAAAGCGCGCACTACAAAAAGCAAATCGCGGCAAGACAATTTTTATGAAGTAGAAGCCAAAGCCAAACAAAAAATAGAAGATGCACAACTGCAGCTCCAGGTAAAAATGAACCGGCTCGGTGGCAAGATCGTCGAGATGAAGAAAGTGTATAAAAGCTATGGCGATATGCCAATCTTGAAAGGTTTTGATTATACATTCAGCAAGGGAGAACGTATCGGAATCATTGGTAAAAATGGAGTGGGAAAATCAACCTTCCTGAATATTTTGCAAGGCATTGAACCAGCAGACAGTGGCAAGATTAACGTCGGCGATACGGTAATATTCGGCAACTTTTCTCAGCAGGGTTTAGCCATAAAAGATAACGTTCGGGTAATTGAATATGTAAAAACATTTGCCGAAAGTTTCCCGCTGGCAAAAGGCGGTAGCTTAAGTGCAGCGCAGTTTTTAGAGCTTTTCCTTTTCCCGCCCGAAAAGCAATACACCTATTTAAACTCTCTCAGTGGCGGCGAAAAAAAGCGCTTGCAATTGCTAACGATATTATTTCGCAATCCTAATTTTCTAATTCTTGACGAACCTACCAATGACCTGGATTTACCAACACTCGGCGTGCTGGAAGATTTCCTCTCCGACTATCCCGGCTGCATATTGATTGTATCGCATGACCGCTACTTTATGGATCGCCTGGTAGATCATTTATTTATTTTCGAAGGCGAAGGAAAAGTGATTGATTTTCCGGGAAACTATACACAATACCGCACGGAGGAAAAGGTAGCCGAACAGGGCAAAATAGTTGAAGAAGTAAAGCCAACTGTACAGGCGGCAGCACCTGCTGTTATTACCATTACTCCAGTTGACAATAAACGAAAACCAAACTATAAGGAAAAGCGTGAATTTGAACTGTTGGAAAAACAAATTGCTGATCTGGAAACCGAGAAGCAGCAATTAGAATCAAAGCTTGGCGACAGTAATACTTCTTATGAGTTAATTACCACCTGGAGCAACCGCATTGGCAGCATCAATCTTGAGATAGCTGAGAAGGAAATGAGATGGCTGGAGTTGAGTGAAGTGATGTAAGGAGTTTAAAGAATTGAGTTCTCGTCTTTGCCTGAGTAGGCTTGTTTCAGCGTATTCATTTGCAGTCTTACATTATTTATTTGCACCCAATAAATAACAAACAACACTAGCGAAGCTAACCCGGATAAAATGCCTAAGATGGGTACCCAGTTACATACTGTGCAAACTGCCCATGCTAGTCCAATGCTATAGGTCGGCTTTTGCTGATTGTAAACGCCATACTGCTCAAGCTGATTCTGGCAGCTGATTGCTATTTCTTTTACAAGAATGAAAATCCACACCAGATTGAACAACGGAATGAATAAAAGCCAGACTTTACCCGGCTGCAAGGTTCGGTTTTGCGGTTCAACGGTTTCCATCGTTTTTTGCAGTGTGAGAAGAAAAAAGATTGCCGGCACAATCAAAAGCGCAACAAAAACAGCGACGAGTAAGATTTCCTGAAAACCAAGGTTTCCCATACAACAATTATTGTCTGCAATTCAGCATAAAGCTAATGCGAAAAGAACCACAGAATGCCTTAGCTTTTCGTTTTTTTTATAAAAGAATGTAATGCGCAAACTTACGCAAAGTCTTTACTTCTATATTCTTCTTGCCATTGCCGCAGGCATTGCCACCGGCTATTTCTTTCCCGGTTTTTCCAAAGAGCTTAAACCGCTGGGCGATGCATTTATCCGGCTGATTAAAATGATGATAGCACCGGTTATTTTCTGCACTATTGTTACCGGTATTGCGGGTGTAGATGATAAAAAGAAAATTGGTCGCGTTGGTTTAAAAGCCATTATTTATTTTGAAGTGATGACAACGCTGGCGCTGTTTGTCGGTTTGCTTTTGATTAACGTCCTCCATCCCGGCGCCAACATGCATATTAATACAGCTACATTAGATGCAACGGCAATCACAGCTAAACAAACAGCGCCGCTTACTACCACCGAGTTTCTAATCCACATTATTCCTGAAACGATTGTCGGCGCATTCACCCAAACCGATCTGCTACCTGTGTTGTTTTTTTCGGTACTGTTTGGCTTTGGGTTATCCAAGACTGGTGAGAAAGGAAAGCCAGTGTTAACGGCATTGGAATCGCTTGCCAAAGCTTTATTTGCTGTCATCAATATTATCATGAAAGCCGCGCCGGTAGCAGCTTTCGGGGCAATGAGTTATACTACCGGTGCCTTTGGCATTGAACAGTTGAAACCGTTGGCTGGTTTGATGGGTACGTTTTATCTTACCTGCATTTTGTTTGTAATAGTTGTATTGGGCGTTGTATTAAAAGCTTTTGGTTTCAATATTTTTAAGCTTCTCTCCTACATTAAAAGTGAGCTGCTGATTGTCCTTGGCACCTCGTCTTCTGAATCGGCATTACCACCCTTAATGGAAAAATTAGAGCGGGCAGGTTGTTCAAAATCAGTTGTGGGTTTAGTGGTGCCCGCAGGCTATTCATTTAATTTAGACGGCACTTCCATTTATTTAACAATGGCGGCAGTCTTCATTGCGCAGGCAACGGATACGCCGCTTTCGCTGGCGCAACAACTTTCGCTCTTAACAGTGCTAATCATTACTTCCAAAGGAGCTGCAGGCGTTACGGGCAGCGGATTCATCACATTGGCAGCTACCTTACCAACCGTGGGTCATATACCAGTAGCAGGCTTAACGCTTATATTGGGCATAGACCGTTTTATGAGTGAAGCGCGGGCGCTTACCAACATCACTGGCAATGCAGCAGCAACGCTGATTATATCGAAATGGGAGAAAGAACTGGATATAGAAAAAGCAGCAGGGCTGCAATAAAATCAATCGAACAATGTGGCTTGCGGGCGTATGGCATGTATGGCAGGAAAAAGAATAGAGGAACCAGTATTGATTTGCTCAATCAGGTATTTGTTCAATAAGGGGGTGTTCAAGTCCTGGTGCTGGTGCATAAAAAAATAAATCTTACCGATGCCATCTTTCATCCACTGTTGTAACCGGTTTGTCCAATCCTGTATCCGCGTATAATCTGTAGTGTGCAAAGCATTTCCTACAAAGCGGATAAAAGCCTCCGGCTTGCTCAAGTGCATGTGTAGATGGTCTCTTTTGCCGGCTGTATCCGTGATTACCAAGCCAATCTTATAATCTTTTACAAAGTCGTATAGTTCACTGTTTAAACCGTTCTCAAACCAGCTATCATGCCGCAACTCAATAAACACCTCCAAAGCGCTTGGCAGCTTTTCAAGAAAGCGTTTGATAACAGGCAAATCGTCCGCACTCATTTGCGGATTGGGCATTAACAACACGGGCCCTAATGTCTCTTCAAAACCAGCAATGGTGTTTACAAATTCATTCACCTCTTTATCGCAATGCTGCAGTCGCATTACATGCGTAATGTATTGTGGAAACTTAGGGCAAAAGCGAAAACCGGAATGAACCTGATTTTTCCAATGCTTTACCTGTTCCAGTGTTGGTATGCGGTAATAAGTGGTATTGAGTTCAACGCAATTAAAAAGCTTCACGTAGTAATGAAGAAAATCCTTTTCTTTTGTTTGTTCGGGATAGAAATGACCCAGCCAATCTTTGGTACCCCAGCGAGGTCCGCCAATGAAAAGCTGTGTATCTGGCTTTATCTTTTTGTGCAGAACATAACGGTTTGTTGTCGGCTCGGGCGGCAATGCAAAATTGATACAAGTTAATTCACTCTTTTCGGTTTTGCCCCACTCCATAATATCTTATCTAAACTGGCTGATGTTTTTCTTCATAAAGAATTAACCTAAGCCTCTCAGCCATTTGATCAAATCATCTTTGGCTCTGCCTGTTTTCTGTTGCAGGTTGCCCAGAAACTCATCATCTTTTCCTTCTTCATATTTCAGGTCGTCGGTAAGGTCAGCATGTGCTTGTTTCACTTTGCCTTTTATTTCATTCCACTTACCTTTTAATTCTAATTTGTCCATAACTGGCAATCGTTTATTGGTGAAAAATAATACTAAATTAAAACGATTTTTATGCCAGACTATTTCATTATTAACTATAAACTCAGCATAAATTTTAGCGTGTCGCTGCCATCTGCAAAATCGGTGATGCAGGGTTGCTGCGCTTTGCCAAAAGAGGTGTAACCATGGCCTACAATTGTCTGTATGTCCTTATTGTTTATCAGAATAGAAAGAGTATTTTTTATTGAATTATAATAACTGAAATTGACCTGCGAAACCGGCGCAAACGGGGAGGCGTTTTCGGCGAATAATACAGAACCGTTATTCATGTAAAACTTATTGCCCATAATTAGCAGTGCCAAATGGTAATCATAATTATTTTTATACTTATGATGTTCTAAAAAATACTCATACTTTTTTAAAGCCTCTAATAGCGGAATAAAATCGTAACTTTCCGGCACAAACAGCTTGGTCACATTGCGGCAGCCAAGACCGAAATACAATGCGATATCATCCGACAGGTTTTGCAATTCTTCCTCGCTTTCATTGCCTTCCAGCAAGGCAACAGAAGTACGGTTTCTGCGGATGATGTGAGGGTATTTGCCAAAATAATAATCGAAGTATCTGCCCGAATTGTTACTGCCCGTGGCAATGTAGGCATCACAGTTTTTAAGTGTATCGGCAACACTGGCATATGACTTAAATTCGCTATTCCAATCCTCCATTTTCTGTAAAAGAAAAGGAAGCAATACATCATCTTTTGAAGATAATTTTATACGCGCTTGATGACCGGAAAGGAAAACACAAAGAAAATCGTGGAAGCCCACCAGCGGCAGATTTCCCGCCATTACAATACCAACATTTTTTATAGAAGGGGGCTCACCAATGTTGTAGTCATTCGCTAATTTCTGCAATATATCTCTTTGCAAATATTGGCGACTTATATTGGTAGCAGCGAGTTCAATAAACTGGGGAATGAACCACTGGTTTTCCAAATACGCCTTTTGTTTTAGCGTCATCCATTCTTCACTATTCTGCTGCATGTAATCGCCTAAGGTTGCCAGTAACTTTATCCGTTGTTGCACATTCATTTTTCAGCACTATTTTTGGGCTTCAAAAGTAGTTTGTAAACCTCGATAAAAGGATGAATCTATGGCAATCAAAATAACCGATGAATGTATCAACTGCGGCGCGTGTGAGCCGGAGTGCCCGAATAATGCGATTTATGAAGGCGGTGTGGAATGGGCTATTAAAGATGGTACCAGCGTATCTGGCACCTTCACTTTGATGGATGGAGAAACGGTAGATGCAGGTGAACGTTTCACACCTGTATCCGTTGACACCTATTATATTTCACCCAATAAATGCACCGAATGCCAGGGCTTTCACGAAGAACCACAGTGTGCAGCTGTGTGCCCGGTAGACTGCTGTGTGCCTGATGAAATGTATCGTGAAACGGTGGATGAATTGCTAAGCAAAAAAGAAAAGCTACACATGTAAACAGGTAAAACATCTTCCTGATAACAGAAAAGGTGAAGTATAATTTTTGCTTCACCTTTTCTGTTATTAGCTATTCTAATAAACAATACTGCAGCCAGATTTCTTACAAATGAAAAAGCCACGAGAACGTGGCTTTCGTCAAAGCATTGGGTCGGGTTGGGGATATAGTTTAATTATATTTTGCTGTAGTGTTTTTTACATTCAAATCCGTTTTCACTATAACAATTCCTTTCTGTTCGTGTGTCATCAAATCAGATTATTCACAGCCATGTTTCTTATTGATTATAAAACAATTTCTTTCCAGGAGTAAGATTTAATGTTCAAAAGTGTTCAGCCGAACTGATATCAGTTCATTTAACGAAACCGTGATGGCAAAACCGAACATTCAATCCTCTCCAGTTCGACATATGTAGTCACGGTTGTTTCATTAAACTGAAATACTATTTTCTTAACACTTCCCTTATCTAAAGCTTTTGCACTCGTTCCGGCTTTTTGCATCGTCGTCAGGTTTTTCACCAGATTCTTCTTTTCATCTCTGCCTTTTGCGTATGACATGAGTACTATAGATAAAATCAGCACCGCTGTTACAATCAGCTTTTTCATGTTTTATGATGCAAGTTTTATAAAAAGAGGTTTTCAAAAAACTGTAACTGACTATGAATCGTAATGCGCCGGAAAAGGGAAACAACCGGAAACAAATTATTTGACTTTTCCGGTTGTCAACCGGGGTAATTGCGATTTATGCCATTCATACCAACTTTATCAATGTATAGCAGAATACGAACCTTCAAAGCACACCCATATTCGCAAACGCCTTTTATAAGAAGATATAGCATAATGTTTTAGATTTGATTTTTAAAGCAACCTCATTGACAACTACAGACACTGAAATTATCAGAAATCTTACCGCAGGCTACGCCGAACGGACGCGGCAGGAAAAAGCGCTCTACGAAGAATATTTTTATTTCGTAAACGAAGGATGCCGCAAATTCAACCTCACGCACGAAGACAGTTTCAGCGCCTACAGCGATGCCTTTCTTTCCGCATTGCTGAATGTTATTTCAGGGCGTTTCGACGGGCGTTCTTCCCTTAAAACTTATCTCTACCAAATTTTTTCTAATAAATGTATTGACCTTATCCGTAAAAGCACGACCAATAAGCAGCAGGTATTTAAAACGGCGGAAATGCCGGAGCTGATGAACCAGTTGCCGGATGCCGCGAAAACAGTAGTGGAGAAGATGGTGAATGACCAGCAACGCAAAGCGGTGAAAGAATCGCTAGAAAAGATTGGAGAGCGGTGTCGCGAATTGTTGCTGCTGTTTGAAGACGGTTATACCGATAAACAGATTGCAGGACAATTGCAATACAACAATGCCGCGGTAGTAAAGACAACAAGATTACGTTGTTTAGATAAGCTGAGAGAGAAAGTAAAAGAACATCCGGCAAGTGTGTAAGAAGCCCATTAACAAACCTGATAAGACGTATATATGAGCGATACGATAGAGTACATTGATGCTTACTTCAACCAGGAGTTGGAGGGAGATGAAAGGCAAAGATTTGAAGACCGATGTATTAGTGATGAGGCTTTTGCCGGCGAAGTAGCCTTTTATTTAAGCGCCCGGTCTGCGGCGCGCGAGGCTTTGTTAGATCAAAAGATTAAGGGGTGGCAAAGCAAAGAAAATAATAGTGCTGCCAAAAAAGTAATTGCCATGAAGTCTGCCAAAAAACGCAGCGTTGCAAGATGGATACCTTATGTAGCTGCGGCTTGCCTTATTTTAGTTATTGCTTCTTTTTTTCTGTTGAACCGCAAAACACCACAAAGCATAGCATCAAATTACATTAAGACAAATTATACCGAGCTTAACCAATACATGGATGGCGACTCAAAAGACAGCGTTCAGATGGGTATTGCAGAATACAATAATAAAAATTACAGCCGGGCTTTAATCCTTTTTGAATGGGCGGCTTCGCATGATAGCACCAACTATGATGCGATAAAATATGCAGGACTTACCTACCTGCAAAACAAGAATTACGACAAAGCTTTGCAGCGCTTTAAAGAGTTATCGGCAATGAAAAGTGCTTTCAACGCCGGCGATATTTTGCAGGCTAGCACACTGCTGCAACGCAATGCGCCGGGCGATGAGGAAGCTGCCAAACAATTACTTCAGAAAGTGGTAAAAGAAAAAGAGGAAGGCTCTGGCATGGCTGAAGAAGCATTAGATAAATGGTATGAGGATTACCATTAAAAAAATTTTGAGTATAAATATTTTGAATCTCTCTAACTTTCCGTTGAAATACGCTAACTAATTTCTTCATTTTACTAAAACAAAAAGGTATGCCCAAGCAAATTGTCAACAATCCAACGCCGCCACCACCACCCAAAGGAATGAGTATTGAATCGGAAGAAGAAGTGCAGGTTGAGGAAGCTCCCTCCGAGGACAGCGACAGCGGCGAACCGGCTGAGTAGAAAAGCAAGGAACGGTATCTTCGTATCAACTAAAACATGATTCTATGCCTAAACAAATCATTCAGAATCCTACTCCGCCACCGCCACCAAAAATTGTTTTGTTTGTAGGTCTGATAGCTCTCGCTGCTATTGCTTACTTGGTAAGCGTTGCCATAAAGGCAGAGCGCGAGTTGGAAAATGTTGAAGAAGGTTTGGTAAGAGGAAGCGAAAGCATATAAGCGAGGAGATAGATTTTAGAGCATCATATTGTAAATGAAAAACAAATCGTATTGATTTTGTTTGCCAGATATGTTTGCCTGTTATCCGCTCTACTGCTGTGGGCAACGTTGTTGTATTCTCAAAGCAATGTTGCCCACAGCATTTTTTTTCGGGCTGTATCAACCGACAGAGACTCATTGCTGACGGCGGAAGAAAAACTTCAAAAACTCTACGCGTTAAAAAAATCGGTTGAAGAAGATGGCAGAACAAACGACACCGGTTATGTTGTTCTCCTAATTAAAATAGCGAGAAACGAAAGCGAGGCAAAAACGAATGTAGCCATCGAATACTCGTTACAAGCACTCGCAATTAACCGGCAATTAAAAAAACCGGTCAGCGATAAATTCCTTATCAACTGCTATTACAATCTTGCTCGGTATTACGACATTCAGATGCAGGAAAGCAAAGCACTAAGCTGTTATGATTCTGTTTTGGCGCATTGCTATCCGCCCGATCCTGACGAATATATTATTGACAGCCGATATGGTAAAGCCCGCCTTTATGCGGCTTTAGCCGACTATGAAAAAGAAGCTGACGAGTGTACATTAGGGATTGATCTGGCAAAACAAAAACGGGATACTACGCGCCTGATTCCTTTTCTCCATGGACGGGCTGAAGCGCTCATATACTTACAGCAAAACAATAAAGCACTTGCAGATATTGAAGCCGCTATTCCCATGGCGATGGCTACGGGAGATAAGGTGTGGCTGGCTAATTTTTACCAGCGGCTGGCAGATGTTTATACCCAACAGGAAAAAAGAAAAGAGGCAGAGCAATATTATCTGAAAGCTATTCAGGTGCGGCCGCACCAGCCCGGCTTCTACCAACGGATAGCCAGCGATTACAACATGCTTGCTGTTTTTTATATAAAAACACTGAGCAATTTTAAAAAAGCAAAAGAGAACTACCTGCAATCGCTCTTTTATGTAAATAAATGTTTACCGAAAGTTAGACCCTTGTATTTATTAACAGCTTATGTAAATCTGGGCGATTTCTACCAGCAACAGAATAAGATGGCTGCATCTATCTCTTATTATAAACGCGCTTTTGAACAACTGCACTTCAATACCCGGGATTTCCTTTTCTCGAATCCAACGCTTGCAAGTCTTTCGGTGATGGAATCCCATGCGTCGATTTTTATTTTATTGAGTAACAAGGCCGAGTTGCTGCTTTCGCTTTACAAACAAAACGGACAAAAGAAATATTTGTATGCCTGTTTGAATACAGCCCTTCTTACCGATTCTATTATTACGCAAACGCGACATCAGAATTTGGCTGAGGGCAGCAAGCTTTACTGGCGTGATGAAACACGCGAATTTTTTAATTGTGCAATCGAAGCAAGCTACCTTTCCGATGATGTGAACAGCGCCTTTTATTTTATGGAAAAAAGCCGTGCTGCTCTACTGAATGACAAATGGAACGAGCTGTCTGCCAACCAGCATTTGCCAACTGAGGTTTCAGAACGAAGAGAAGTTTTCCAGCTGAACATCTTAAAACAAAAGCAGACTTTATCCTCTCTACCACCTTCGTCGAGGGCTTATAGCGATGCGCAAAATAATCTGTTACTAACGATTGACTCGCTGGAACACTTCATCAAATCACTTGAAAAAAAGTACCCGGTTTACTACCAGGATAAATATTCTGATAATGTTCCTACGCTTCAGCAGTTGCAGGAGTATCTTTCGAAAAACAGCCAGAGCTTGTTATATTATTTCATGAGTGATACGGCTACTTATGCTTTGGGAATCACGAAGAATAAAACCAACTTAATCCGGATATCCACAGCAGATTTCAATCCTTCGCTGCTGTCCAACTTCATCAGGCTTTGCAACAACAAACAAGCTCTATTAAATCACTATGAAGAGTATGCAGCTTCGTCTCGCACTATCTACACGAAGCTCTTCGAACCGTTAGGTGTTCCGAAAGGAAGAGTAGCTATTTGCACTGACAATTTTTTTATTCCATTCGAAGCTTTGTGCACCGATAGCAAAGGCAAAAACTTTTTGATAAATGATTATAGCTTTAGCTATGTGTATTCGGCACGCTCACTGTTGCGTTCATTCAAATACAGCGCGCCAAGCGGCGATTTCATTGGGTTTGCACCAGTGTCTTTCTCCTCCTCCTTAGGCGTATTAGATTTAAAACAATCAGCTTCAGCTTTACAAAACGTAGCTAATTTTTACAGCAATAATAATTTGTTCACTCAAAAAAAAGCGACGCGCAACAACTTTATAAATGCTGCTTCGCATTATTCGGTCGTAACTATTTTCTCTCATGCAAAAGCCGACACAACAGACACCGAACCGGTGCTATACATGCAGGATTCTCTCATTCATTTGTCCGATTTGCAGCGCCTGAACAATCCGTCGGTGCAGCTGGTTTTATTAAGCGCCTGTCAAACCAATATCGGCAGGAACGCAACCGGTGAGGGCATTTACAGTTTGGCAAGAGGTTTCGCTTCGGCAGGCATTCCGGCTGTCTCAGCAACCTTATGGAAAGCAGATGAAGGGGCAGTGTACGATATATCTACTAAATTCAACGAGTATCTGGCACAAGGAATGGATAAGGATGAAGCTTTGCAAAAAGCGAAGCGATGGTATCTGGAAGTAAATGCCGACAATGAAAAAAGCCTGCCTTTCTATTGGGCAAATCTGGTATTAATCGGCAATCCGCAACCCATTTCTTTAACCACTTCAAAACACGTTAGCGATTGGGTTTGGAGTATAGCTTTATTAATGATTGTTGTTGCAGTCTGGCTTTATATCCGGTATAGAAGTAACCAAAAATCAGCCGCAAAGTATAGCGGTAGCCCGTTTTCATAAATTCCGTTTCTTCATCTCATCTGCCGCATAGTTTGCGGCTCTGGCTGTTAATGCCATAAAGGTCAGCGAAGGATTCTGCGTGGACGTGGAAGTCATGCACGCGCCATCGGTTACAAACACATTCGGGCAGTTATGAAATTGGTTATGCGCATTCAGCAATGATGTCTTCGGGTCTTTGCCCATGCGGCAGCCGCCCATTTCATGAATGTCTAAGCCCGGCGCCTGCCGGCTATCATGCTGTGCAATGTCTTTGCAGCCAGCTGCATCAAACATCTCCGAAGCCACAGTAAGAAAGTCCTTCATACTTTTTACATCGTTATCATCATACCCAACAGAAGTAATAAGTTGCGGAATATCCCAGGCATCTTTTTTATCGTTGCTTAATCTTACATGATTGCTTTCTTTCGGAATGGTTTCACCCTGCATCATCACACTCACAAACCAATCGCCTGCTTCACTAATGGCATCTTTATAAGCACCACCAATTCCTTCGGCGTGTGCAGTCGCTCTGCCGGCTCCATAAAACACCATGTAGCCTCGCAGAAAATCCGTTTCCTGCTTGTGCACATTACGGAAGTTGGGCATCATCGGCTGTGTAGGTCTTCGTCCTATATAATACCTGTCCTGTGGTCCGTCATAAGCAGCGCTGACTGTACCGCGATAGTTGTGAAAGGCAACATATTTACCCAACAAGCCATTGTCATTTCCAAAACCGTTCGGGAAACGGGATGAAGTAGAATTAAGCAAAATCAGGTTACTGTTCAAACAGGCTGCATTCACGAAAATTACTCTCGCAAAATATTCAGTAGTTTTCTTTGTATGCGCATCGATCACCCGCACGCCGGTAGCTTTTCCTTTCTTGTCATCATAGATGAGAGAATGCACAACGCTATCAGTAGCAAGCGTAAGATTTCCGGTTTTCATCGCCCAGGGAATTGTGGACGAGTTAGAACTGAAATAGCCGCCAAACGGGCATCCACGCTCGCACATACTTCGGGCCTGGCACTGAGTTCGACCTTGTTGAATATGCACTTCCTTTGGGTGGGTTAAGTGTGCACAACGTCCCTGCACCACGTAACGGTCTTTGTATTTCGACTTTATTTTTTGTGCGATGTCTTTTTCTACCGTATTCATCTCCCACGGTGGTAAAAACTCACCATCAGGCAATGTATCTACACCATCCTTATTACCGCTGATGCCCGCGAAGGTTTCCACATGCGAATACCAGAGCGCTAAATCTTCATAGCGAATAGGCCAATCTACCGCATAGCCATCGCGCACCGGGCCTTCAAAGTCGTAAGGGCTCCAACGTTGCGTTTGCCTCGCCCACAATAAACTTTTTCCGCCCACCTGGTAGCCACGTATCCAATCGTAGGGTTTTTCCTGTATGTAAGGGTGCTCGGTATCTTTTACAAAGAAGTGTTGCGACGCTTCGCTGAAAGCATAACAACGGCTGACAACAGGGTTGGCTTCCGTAATGGATAACGGCATTTTTTCATGGTGCGGAAACTCCCACGGCGCTTTGGTTGCCGTAGGATAATCTTTAAGATGAACCACGTTTTTGCCGCGCTCTATCATCAAAGTTTTTAAACCTCTATCGCAAAGTTCCTTGGCAGCCCAGCCTCCGCTGATACCGCTGCCAATAACAATGGCATCATAGGTTTGCGAAGCAATACCTTTGGTATTGGTGTATATGTTCGTGGAATCGTTTGGCATAAGCAAGCTGTTGTTTATTCCTCTTCAAATGTACTGACAGGAAAAATAAGTTACCGGGTTTGTTTATAAACGATTTCGTTGAAGGTGTTATTGACCATTTTCTGATTATGTCTTTCGCCTTTTCATAAACGAAGCCTGTTCAGTTGATTATCTTACACAAAACATCACCAGGAATAAATGCAGAAAGCAATGCATTTGTTATTTTTTGTGAAGCTCGATCAGGAATATTTATCTGTGAAGAGATTAGAACCTATGGTACCTGAATAAAACAAAAGAAATCAGTCATAGCGAATGCGGACCGGAAGGAAATGGTTACAGATTTGCAGTGTCAGTTATCACGGTAAAAGCCGATGCTCATACACAAACGAAGCTTACTTATTATGTTTAACAAAGAACACCTGAGAAGAGACGACTATGAGTGGGATGAAAATACCCTTACAATTTTAGCACATGATCCCTATCCTACACGCCGCCAATTCAACCGCTTTAATGGCGACAGCGTGCTTCATATCATTAATATCTTCGACCGGCTGGTTACAGGTTTGTCGCTAAGCCAAGCTCAGAACCTGGAACTGCTGATTGCACGGGAACTGCCGCTGACACTTAGCAGCGAAGTATCTGTGTTTAACTGGTTGAAAGATAGGTTTGCGCTAACAAACCCCGAGCGAAGATTGAACTAAAAGAACGCTTTGCGGGCAAATGATAATGCTTTGCTGTCTGTCTAACTTATCTCATCTTGGCTTCAGGCTGTTTATCAACCTAAGGCAAATGCTTACCAAAACAATTACATCAGGTTATCTATACATAGTTTTGATTACACTTTTCCACCTTGGATAATGAAAAGGCAGCTTGTTATTCTCCCGAAAATCCACGCAAGAAGGAACAAAAATTTAATCCGGATAGTTACGAGGGAGTGAAGAGCAATTCTACCGGACCAACATACCCTCCTTTGCTACGGAGCGAGGTATTCGTATCCGGATGGCAACTTCTTTTCTTTTGTTCGTTCAGTGCTGTTAATAATGCCCCGGTGAGATATTCAACCGAATAAACCGGAGTCGTTTTTTCGATATTGGAAACTCTATTTTGTATCATTTTACAAAAATAAAACCCGTGCTTGTTGTGGTGTAATTAAAGTTGTTTAATTACACTTAAAGATGGTTTAAAAAGAGGCGAAATAAACAAAGAATAAAGCGAAAAAGCATCAAAATCACGGCGTTGTTTATATTTGAAACTGAGTAGCAATTTAAAGCAACACACCTGTAAAAAGCATGGACAGTATCAACCTCAGAAAACTGACGCCAAACGACATTGACCAGTTACAAAAAATTGGCAGACAAACGTTCTTCGAAACCTTTTCGGCAGCTAATACCGAAGAGAACATGGAAAAATATCTAAAAGAGGGGTTTGCGAAGGAGAAGCTGACCGCTGAACTAAATAACAAAAATGCTGAACTTTATTTTGCCGAACTGGAGGATACCGCAATCGGTTATTTAAAACTGAACTTCGGGCAAGCGCAGACAGAATTGAAAGATAATAAAGCTCTTGAAATTGAACGCATTTACGTTTTGAAAGAGTGTCAGGGAAAGAAAGTAGGGCAGTTACTGTATGAGAAGGCAATGCAAATTGCCAGGCAAAAAAAGGTTGACTATGTTTGGTTAGGTGTATGGGAAGAAAATAAGAGAGCAATCCGATTCTATAAAAAGAATGGCTTCGTTGAATTCGACAAACACATTTTTACCTTAGGCAACGACGAGCAGACAGACATCATGATGAAACTGCAATTGAAAGATGAGTAGAAGATAAATAACCTCACCTTCATCACGGGAAGGTCGTTCAACATTGAATTTGTCTCGTTACCCAAAGATATTCTCACACAATTCAATAGCATCTTCTTTACTGGCAGGTGTGGACGCAGATAAAAAAATACTGTAAAGAATTGTGGCTGATAATTTATAACAAACCAATGGCGGGCAGCCACGTACCTTCGGCAAAGCAATGAGAATAACAGCGTTTATATTCTTTGTGTTGATGGTCTTTCTGACGATACAGCCGGTTATGGCAAACGCTTTTGCCCCAAAACAGACATGCAGTAAAGAAGATAAATGTTGTTCTCATCAATCCAAAGAAAAGAAGGAGTCACAACATAGCAATCCGATCAATTGTTGCAATAAGGGAGCTTGCAACCCATTCTTAGCTTGCTGCTATTTTACTCTTTTACGCAAGCCTTTGCCTGCAAGCCGCGCCAATTTTGTTTCCCCTGAAAAGTTTGTATTAACAACGGAAAGAATACATTCCTTTTACCATTCCGACATCTGGCATCCGCCGGAATGCGTGTAACGTAATAGAACAATGACTTTTTAAAAATAAAATAAATTAAAATGAAGAAAATAGTGATAGGCATCTCTGCTATGTTTTTATTAGCAAGTGCCGCCGTATTTGCCGGCAGCAGTTCTGCCAAAAAAGGAGATTGTTGTGCACCGGGAAAAGCTTGCTGCTACGCAGGAAGTTCTTGCTGCAATAAATAAGCAAACCTGTTTTTACGGCAAAGCCCGCCACATGATGTGGTGGGCTTTGTTTTTCCTGTTGTAAGCAGGCACGAAAAAGACACAAGTGGTTTAACTTCGTTGTGCCTGCCAACACAGGTACAAATCATCCTCTTTTTATGAAAATACTACAAAGATTTTATCGTCAGCCAGTTTTGACAAAATCATTGGCGCAATTGATCACGCCGCTTATTATAATTTTCGCTTTCACTTCAACAGCAATGGCACAGGTAAACGACAATCATATGATAAGGTTAGCAAAAATCAAAGTAGACCCTTTGCAACTGGAGAAATACAACGCCGCCCTTAAAGAGCAGATGACAACAGCCATCCGCCTGGAACCAGATGTATTGACTTATTATGCCGTTGCCGATAAGAGCGACCCGGCAAGCATTACCATTCTTGAAATTTATGCAGATACAACCGCTTATGAAGCGCACATACTAACGCCGCATTTTAAGAAGTATAAAGAAACGGTGAAGAATATGGTGAAGTCGCTTGAACTGGTAGATGTGACGATGATTGCTTCTGCTAAGCAACCGGGAATGTGATGTTAACTTTTATCAGAAGCGTTTTTGTGAAAGTGCGTTGTGAATGCTCTTATTATTTCAATTCTCTCTTCTCTTGCCAGGTAAAATTTGAGGTCCGTTTTGCAATCAGCCAATGCCCGTTCTGCCGCACAAACTTGTCATTTTAATACACACCCAGAGTGTTTTTGATTCGCTTTTTGTTTTCAGAGCCGATGGCAGTCTAAAGCAGTGTCAACCCGCAAATGCCCGGGCAATGTTCATCCTCAATCGCTCTGCAGGATTTTGTACTGAATCTGCTCTCGATAGTCCAATTCCTTCACCTTGTCACAAACAGCTCTCTCCGGTAATAAAAAAAGGCGGCGCCTTGGGGGCGACGCCTGCAGTGGTTGCGGCTGAAAAATCTGAAACTATAAGCTTATATCAACCGGGAGAATTTTCCCGCGCTGAATTTTGATAACAAACGATTTCGGTTCATATTTCTCTGCAGTTACAATCACGCGGAACAGTTTCGACCGCATTTTTATCAGTTCATAAGTGCCATCCGGTTGGCTGATGGCTTTCTTCTTTGTTCCTTCCAGCACAATCTGGGCGCCGCTTATCACCTCCCCTGTCACCACGCTCTTTACCGTACCGGCAAAGCCGCTGTGGTGCACGCCTGATTCATTAATCCGTACTTTCACGCCAAATCCGGCAACAAACTTGGGGTCATTAGGATTAAAACGATGAATCAAGAATCCGGGCTGCTTTACATTGCCATTCATATCTGAAATCAATTCATTCAGACTTTTATTAGCAACAGCACTGCCTGCATCCACCACCGCGGCACCGCCCAGTATATTATTAAATGTTTTCGCCTCGTTCAGCATATCATCTAAATATTTATCAGTAATGCCATACGGTACAAATGCTTCATCAGTAACAAGCGGCATCAGCGCATCATGGATGCAGGTAATTGCCGGTAAAACTTCAACCTCTTTCTGCTTCTCAATATCAATTTGCGTATAATGAATCAGCGCATCCGGTTCGCTACTGTCTGTAGCCGCAGCGTACGACCGGGCAATGCAGCATAGATCGGCGCCCGTTTTGGCAATCGTCTTTTTCACACTGTCATTTTTATCCGTAATGCCGGTGTCGGCTGTGTTTTTCTCAATAATCTTCTCTTCTGCCTCATCCATGTTGTTCATAAACAAGTCCACTTCCTTTGAGAAAAGTCCGTAGCCTAAAAAAATGGCTCCGTTCTTCACTTAAAATGTCTTTAACTGTATGTTTCGGCGGAGGTATATGCCTTGTTTCTTAGAAACCATAATCCCTGTTTTTCAAAATATTATTTACTCGGTGCAAAAATAATTCATCAAGTGTAAGCGGCTCTTTATTAAGCATTAAATAAAGATTATAAGAAAATTAAAAACCCATTAAGTTCAATGTTTTTTTAATCGCCCTGCCCGTAGAAAGAGTTGTAAATTCAAAGCGTAGACACAAGGGCAAAAAAGGCAAATTCGATAAGACAACGAAGGCGATTAACATAATCTGGAAGACTATTACCGTGCAATCAAAACACATTAACGTCAAGTCGAAGCACATTAACGTGCTATCGAAACGATATAACGGAAGAGAACCAGATAATAATGAACGGAAAAGGTCGGGAAAAACAAAAGCCTCACCGATTACATTGTACACGGGTGAATACAAAGCTTCTGGCTTAACTCTGTAAGTGGCTTAAATGAGGTAAACATTTCAACAACACCATAACACTTCTCTACCCGCAATAATCAACATCCGGTGCCAGCGCAGCCGCCCCTTTCTAATGCCGGTTATCTATGGATGTAAGAGGTAGGAATAGAGTCACAATCACTGCTTTTCATGGCATTAAAAATGCTCTGTTTGGATAAAGCCTCTCTGTTTCATCTTAAAAAAAGGATTCTTAAAAAGATAAAAAGCTGGATAGAAGCGCGTTGGGGTTTGAATGTAACTTTTCTAAACCGTATAACAAAAACGTTCTATATTGTTGCTGGAATCCGTGAAATCACACTATGAGTAACTCCATTTCTAATATAGATCCAATTCCTTTATCAAACAGCGATAACCAACCCTTTCTAATTGCAGGTATCGGGGCTTCGGCCGGGGGCGTGCAGGCATTGCAGCGGTTATTCGAAAACATACCGGAAAACACCGGCATTGCTTATATCGTTATCCTGCATCTTTCGCCGAACCACAACAGCCAGCTGGCTTCTATTTTACAAAACGTAGCTTCTATACCAGTAACAGAAGTTACCAAAAGTATAAAGGTAGAGGCCGACCGGGCTTATGTAGTATCGCCCAACAGCAGCCTGAAAATGGTAGATGGGTATCTGGAGGTAAACCAGATTGTAACTTGGGAGGAGCGGCGCGCACCCATAGACATCTTCTTTCGCACGTTGGCAGAATCTCACACCAGCCATGCGGCAGCCATTGTGCTCTCTGGCACCGGCGCTGATGGCTCAATGGGTTTAAAAAGAATAAAGGAAAGAGGCGGAATAGTGCTGGCGCAGAACCCGGCCGAAGCACAATACACCGATATGCCGCGCAATGCCATTTCCACCGAACTGGTAGATTGTATATTGAATGTAGCCGACATACCGCGCAAACTAATAGCGTACCGCGAAAAGGCAGGCACTACGCTGCTTTCTTTTGTTACCGATGAAGTCAATGAAGACCAGCAGGGTGCTTTGCAGGAGGTGCTGGCCCAGTTACATACTCACACAGGACATGATTTTACCAACTATAAAAGACCTACCCTGTTGCGCCGCATAGAGCGCCGTATGAATGTGAAAAGTGCTCAGCACTTCGCAGATTATGCCCAGTTGCTCAACAAAGCACCGGAGGAAACACATGCCCTGCTGAAAGACCTGCTGATATCGGTAACTAATTTCTTCCGCGATGCGGAGATGTTCCGATATTTAGAAACCGAGATCATTCCCAAGATAGTGCAGGGTAAAGATGCAGAGAGCACAATACGCATCTGGATAGCGGGCTGCGCAACGGGTGAAGAAGCCTATAGCATAGCTATGATAGTGCTCGAACAGTTGGGAAAATTGGTAAACCCGCCGACCCTGCAATTATTCGCTACCGACATAGACACTACAGCCCTGGCGCAGGCCCGGGAAGGCTTTTATACTATAACCGATGCAGCAGACGTATCGGCCGAGCGATTGAGTCGTTTCTTCACAAAAGAAGACGGTGGCTACCGCGTAAAGCCCGAATTAAGAAAATTGATTCTCTTTACCAACCACAATGCCCTGAAAGACCCGCCTTTTTCGCAGCTGGATCTGGTAAGTTGTCGCAACCTGCTCATCTATTTTAACCCCATCGCACAGACCCGCATGATGGAGACGTTTTATTTTGCGCTGAAGCCCGGCGGTTACCTGTTTCTGGGCACAAGCGAAGGGATAGACAACTCCAGCAACCTGTATGCACCTATGAGCAAAGAACACTTGGTGTTTCAAAGCCGGCAGGTAGCGGTGCGCCTGTTTTCGCTGCACGAAACCAGCCAGTATTCGTTGCGCGCCAGGAGCGCGCCAGTAAGCTTTCCAAAGGAGAAAACGGAACCAAGGGAAAGTCGCCGCACAATGGAACGTATGTCATTCGGCGATTTGCACCAACGGCTGCTGGAGCAATACGCACCACCCTCCGCAGTGGTAAACGAAGCATTTGAGGTAGTGCACTTATCGCAAAGCGCTGGGCGGTTCATGCAGGTACCGGGTGGAGAACCTACCAGCGACATTACCAAACTGGTGCGCACAGAGCTGCGGCTGCCTCTACGAACGGCACTATACAATGTACTGCACTATCGCAAGAACATAGAATTACTGAAACTAACGATACCTGCTGAAAACGGAACCGAAACCATTAACCTGATAGTAAAGCCGGTATTGCGTCCAGACGACGCGGCACGTGGCTACCTATTGATTTTATTTGAAACATCGGCAGAAACAGAAGCAGACAACAGCATAAAAATAGAAGCTGCCGATGTAGAGAAGCTGAGTACCCAAATGGAGCAGGAGTTGATTGACACGAAACACGAACTGCGCATTTCCAATGAACAGTTTGAACTGCAGACCGAAGAACTGAAGGGCAGTAATGAAGAATTGCAGGCGATGAACGAAGAGCTGCGGTCGGTAGCGGAAGAACTGGAAACAAGCAAGGAAGAGCTGCAATCTATAAATGAAGAGCTGGTCACCGTAAACCAGGAACTGAAAACGAAGATTGATGAGCTTTCCCAATCGAACAACAACTTCCAGAACCTGATTATCTCGTTGAATATTGGTACCATCTTCTTAGACCGCAACTTCCGGGTGAAACTGTTTACACCCACTGTGCGTGAACTGTTCAGCTTGATTGGCACTGACATAGGGCGACCCCTTTCAGACATCAGCAGTAAGATAAGATATGCCGATTTAATTGTTGGCGCTGAGACCGTGCTGAACACACTGCAAACGGTGGAACGCGAGGTGACAGTGGAAGACGGCCAGACCTATCTCATGCAAACCGGACCCTACCGTACCGCAGAGCACCGCATTAGCGGCGTGGTGATAGCTTTTATAAATATTACTGCGCGAAAAAAAGCCGAAGAAGCAAGCCGCAGCAGCGAGCGAAGCCTGAGGCTGGCAATCAGCGCAGCTAAAATGTATTCGTGGGAATATAGCTTGGTCACCAAGCAATACTTTTTCTCTGATAATGCACCTTATATACTAGGCGTGCCTCCCGAGAAGTTGCCCCGCACTGTGGAAGATGCTTACCGGCTGGTGCATCCCGATGACAAGGCACAGATTCAACAGTTATTTACCTCTTTTGCCGAAGAAGGAAAAGGCTTTACAGTAGACTTCCGTTCGGTAAAACCAAACGGCGAACTGGTGTGGCTGGGCGTGCAGACAACCGTGGCAAGAGATGCCAGCGGCAAACCGGAAAAGCTCATCGGCATTGCGCAGGACATCAGCGACCGCCACTATACCGCGGAAGCCGTGCGCCTGAGCGAGGAACGGTACCGCGCTATGTTTGACCAGGCAACAGCCTGCGTGAGTGAAGTGGACCCGGAAGGAAACCTGACATTAGTGAACAATACTTTTTGCCATACGCTTGGCTACACCAAGGAAGAACTGCTGACTAAGAACGTAAAAGAAATCACACACTTAGATGACCAGCCTCTGTGCAGCGAACTGATGCGGCGGGCGCTGGAGCTGGGAGACCCCTCTACTGTAGAAAAAAGACTGATTAAAAAAGATGGAACCAACGTTTGGATAACTGAAAGTATTGCCCGGCTTCGCAATGAGGAGGGGAAGGCAAGAAGTGTTGTTGCGGTAGGCATTGACATAACAAAACGCAAACAAACCGAGCAAGCTCTGATTGACAGCGAAAGCAGATACCGTATTGCCCTAGAAGCCGGCGAGCTGGCTACATGGGATTGGAACATCCGCACAAACAAAGTGGTGTGGAACCCTCAGCACTTCCGGCTGTTCGGCATCAACCACGAAAATGACGTGATCGAACCAGAATACTTCCTCAGTTTCATTTACCCGGAAGACCTTTCCCTGGTGAAAAGAGAAATGATGGAAGTGCTGGGAGACCGGGGCATTTACGAGGCCGAATTCAGAATAAGAAGAGAAGACAATAACAAGCTGAGATGGATGAGCGGGTATGGCAGGGTAACGGAACGCGATAGCAATAACAAGCCGCTGCGTGTATCAGGGGTAATGTATGACACCACTGACCGCAGGGAAGCCGAAGACAACCTCGAAGCTACCAAAAACAGCCTTGACACCGCCTTGGAAGCCGCTAAAATGGGCGTTTGGAATTTAGACCTTGCGTATGGCTATATGGACCGGAGCCCGAAGCACGACCAGCTGCTGGGTTATCCTTTCTGGCAGGAAGAATGGACTTTTGAAAAAGCCAAACAGCATCTTGCGGAAGAAGACGGGGCAAAGTTTGATGAAGCTCACCAACGGCTTTTAAACGAAGGTGTGTTCGAGCTGGAAGCGCGCGTGAACCAAAGCGATGGCAGCCAATGTTGGGTATATTATTACGGACGCACCTTTAAAGAGGAGGACGGCAAAACAGAACGCGCTGCCGGTGTAATCTTCGACATCACCGACCGCAAAACAATCGAAAAACAAAAAGATGAATTTATAGGCATTGCCAGCCACGAACTAAAAACGCCGGTAACGAGTATTAAAGCCTATGCCGAGATATTACAGGAAATGTTTGAAGAATCGAACGACGAGATGTCGGCCGACCTGATGCACAAATTAGACAAACAGGTAGATCGCCTGGGTAAGCTGATCAAAGACTTGCTCGATGTAACCAAAGTATCAGAAGGGCAACTGCACCTGGCTACAGAATCGCTCAATCTCGAAAAGATGATTCAGAATATGGTGGAAGAAATGCAGCGCACCACAAGGCAGCATAACATTACATTGAACATGAGTAAGCTGCCCGAGGTGAACGGCGACATAGAACGGCTAAGCCAGGTGCTGAGCAATCTTCTCTCGAATGCCATCAAGTACTCGCCTGAGGCGAAAGAAGTCTTGGTAAATGCGCGCTACGAGGATGGAAAGGTCGCTATCAGCGTGCAGGATTTCGGTATCGGAATGTCGAAGGGCACTATAGAAAAATTGTTTGCGCGGTTCTTCCGGTCAGACAATCCATCGGTGCGCTCCTACCCGGGTTTAGGGTTAGGTTTATTCATCTCAATGGAAATTATGAAACGACACAGAGGAACAATCACCGTGGAAAGCGAACAGGGAAAAGGATCTTTATTTACAATGATCTTACCCCTTGCATAGAAATGAGTTGTACTTTAGTGCTGAAATAATTGATTGAAAAAACAACAAAACATGCCAAAGAAAATTGTAATCGTTGATGACGATGCGGGTCTTAGGGATGTAGCGCAACTTATTTTCGAGAGAGCCGGATACCACACTGTAGTGATAAGCAGTGCGCACTCTCTGTATGAAGGTTTGCATTTGGATGCCGACTTAATTTTGCTGGACCGGCATCTCTCGGGCATGGACGGATTGGATGTGTGCCGGGACTTAAAACAGAAACCAGTATTTGCTCACGTCCCCATTCTGTTGATGTCTGCCACCCGCCACTTTTCTGAAAGCGAACAACACATACCTGCAGATGGTTTTATTGAAAAGCCGTTCCGCAAGAACGAATTGCTGCAACGCGTAGCGGATGCAATAGCACCGGTAATTTAAAGGCTTTCCTGAGAGTTTGAAAGATTTTCATTCGAAATAAAAAGAGCCTGGATTTTAAAAAATCCAGGCTCTTTTTATTTACACAAAATATCATACATTAGCCTCGTTAATCAAACACTTCATTCATTACAAACTAACACTGCCTTATGAAGAAATTTACTTTCTCCTTTTTGTTATGCCTGTTATTTTCTGTTCTCACGGTTCATGCGCAACAAGCCGAAAAGTTTGATCCAGTGAAAGACAAGGAAGCCATTCGCGGCTATGTAATTCATCTGCTTCCAGTGCCCGGCAATACATTCGGGTTTATGATTGTGAAAGATAAAACCACGGTTTGGTCGCAACTTAGTAATCCTTTCTCTCCGGACCGGCAGAAAGGCTTTGCGCACAAAAGCGATGCTTATAAGTTAGCCGAATGGGTGGTGAGCGAGCAGGAAAAGAACAGTCACGCCCCTATTATCTTCAAGCCGGAAATGGCTAAGCAACTGAATCTTTCAGAAACTACTTTACATTAATGTTTTCTACTTTATAATCAAACTAACATGAGAACAATACTTACGATTATTGCTGCCTTTTGCTGCGCCACAGTTTTTTCACAGGCAGGTGCATTGGATTCGAGTTTTGGAACAAATGGAAAATTTATATACAGCAATTCCGGTAATTCATCCTTTATCTCCGGGGTTACTGCAACAGCTATACAGAAAGATGGAAAAATATTGATAGCTGGATATGGTAACAATTATAATGGCAACGGTAGTCAGGATTTTACTATTCTTCGTCTTAATACCAACGGTAGCATAGACAACAGTTTTGGAACAGCTGGAAAAGTCTTTGTTGATTTTTCAGACGTAGATAATTATTACAGTAACGATGCAGCATATGCCATAACCGTTCAACCGAATGGAAAAATCGTAGTAGCAGGCGATGTAAACGCTTACTATTATATTGATTCTTTACAGACTTATAATTATGGCGATATAGGTGTAGCAAGAATAAATGCAGATGGAAGCTTAGACACTTCTTTTCATGCAACTGGAAAAGTCATTATAGACCTTTCTGAATTTACGAAAGATCCAAACCTGTATAACAGCAGTTACGATTATTGCTACAGCGTCGCCGTTAAGCAAAATAGCAAAATTATTATTGGTGGCGCCACTTACACAAATGATGCACTCAACGGCAATAATTACGATGCGGTAATAGTGCAGTTAAATGCAAATGGTAGCTTCGATGCCAAATTTGCAAATACTGGTGTTCAGTTAATAAAGAAACCCGGAGGAGACGATTATATAAACAGTCTTGCCATACAAGCAGATGGAAAGATAATTGGCGGAGGTAATACAGGAATAAGTTCCAATTCTTCAAGAGATTTATTGGCCGTAAGACTGCAGGCAAATGGTGCCCTTGACAACACATTTGGAACAAACGGAATCGTTTCTACGGATCTGAGCAATAACAGTTATGATAATGGCGGTTCACTTGCTATACAATCGAATGGAAAAATAGTGGAAAGTGGTTATGCTTCCGGTCTTATCGGCTTGGTAAGATTTAATACCAACGGCAAACTTGACAAGACCTTCAATGGCAATGGTAAATCTATCTATCCAAGAAACGATTACGTTTATCAGTCAGGAGTATCCGTTTTGAAAGATGGAAGAATTGTTCAAACGGGTGGTGAATATCCTTATAGCAATAATACGGATGGCGTTTACCTTGGAGCCAATAATTTTATAGCATTTCGCTATAAAGCGAACGGCGCCATTGATAGCAGTTTTGGAACACTAGGCAGTTCAATCATTGATTTTGGAAAATATACAGATGGTTCTCAAGACTACAGCCAGGCTTCTGCCTTGCAGGCAGATGATAAAATTGTTCTTGCCGGTTATATTATTTCTTCGTTTTCTGCCTGTGCTACTCGTTTGCAGGAAGATGGAAAAAATATTTCCGTATTAGGACCTTCTGATCAAACTGATACGGCTTCTGCTGGCAACTGTACCGTAACCCTTAATAATATTGACCCCGTTCTATACCCCGACACAGCATTTTCGCTAATCAAATACAACAGGTACATTTCTACTAACTACACTTTAGCGGCATTGGATTCCGGTTACGGAAGCCTTAGCAGTAAACCTTTCGATATTGGCAACACAACCGTTGTCTATACATCTACTATTGATCCATTACAGAGAGCCGTTTTCAACGTGAATGTTGCCGGCGGAACACCTGCCGGTGCGTTGGACTTTGATGGCATCAATGATCGTGTTGATATTAATTATCTGAGTGATCCGGTTGCTTCGTATAATTATGGTCAATACAGCTTTGAGGCCTGGATAAAAGTAAGAGGCTATAATAAAACAGAAGGATCCGTGATTTTTGCTAATGAAAGAAACAACAATGGCGGTATTATCGTATCACTGGATACCAAAGGATTCATCACCACTTATCAACCTTCGGTCGGCACCATTACTTCCAAGTCTAAAGTGCCTTTAAATAAGTGGACACACATTGCATTTGTTCAATCTTCTACAAAGCTTGATTTATATGTGAATGGCAAGTTTGTTCAAACCTTGCTTACCGCACCGAATCTTCATGGTGCCGTTTATAGCAACGCTTATCTGGGAGCTTATACGAGTGACAATGTAAACTTCAGTCGCCATTTCAATGGAGAGATGGAGGAAGTAAGAATCTGGGGCAGCGCCATCTGCCCAGGTCAGATAGTAAACAATCTGCGTTGCGAAATACCGGATTATCCAATTGCATTGATAGCCGATTTTTCATTCAATCAAGGTTTGGCTTCCTGCAACAATCCAACAATCACTTCAGCTAATGGCAGAAACACTTCGGGTACCCTGCAAAACTTTGCCTTAACAGGCCCTACGTCCAACTGGGTAGTAGGTTATGTTAGCGGTTCATGCGCAGTATTCACCCCGCTGTCTGTAATCACACCTTCTCCCATTTACCAAGCAGCTACGGCAGATAGTTGCGGCGCAACAATCAACTTCGCGGTTACAATCAGCGGTGGTTGTTCTGATAGTGTAACAGTTACGTACAGTCAGAACCCCGGAACCTTCTTTCCGGTAGGCACTACTTATGTGTATGTAACCGTGCAAGATGCATTTGGAAATACACAGTATACAAGCTTTCCGATAACCGTTACTGAATCGCAACCACCCGTTCTTATCGTAAAAGACACCACTATTACACTCGACTATAATGGCAATGCTTACCTCAATCCCTATAATCTGGTTAGCAGTCTTACAGATAATTGCACGCCAAGCAATAATCTTTATTTGAACGCCTATCCTATTTATTTCAGTTGTTATAATGTTGGACCCAATACGGTAAATCTTTCAGTCACCGACCAGAGTGGCAACAGTGTTACCCAAACAGCCATAGTAACAGTGCTTCCTTATGTTGGTTCGGCAACTATTACGGCTTCACCAAACCCGCAGCAGTACAGCGATGTAGCCACCCTGCAAGCCACGCTTTACGGCGCGCAGAACTTCTATTACAATGGCTGTTTGCAGGCGCCTGATGTAACATTTAAGGTAGGATCTAAAGTGATTGGTGACGTAATTGCAACGCCCGATTTTAATGGCAATCTAACAGCAACTTTGTCTTATCCATTGACTGATATTTTTCCAAAGAAAATATCTGCTACTTTCAATGGACTGACTTCATTTGCTTATAGTTTGCCTACTTCAACGGTCTCAACAACATTAAATGGAACTCCCGAAAATGCAGTTGTAGATTATACAGAATCGCAATTCATCAACGCAACCTCTAATAAGGTAACCATTCCTGTGGCAGCACAGATAATTGATACAGCTGATGGTTCAAAAGGCGATATTAGGAAAGCTATTGTGACCTTTACAATACAGCCGATAACGGCAGGCGCTAAAGTCATCGGTTCAAATACACTTACTGTTTCTTCGCTCGAATTTTTGAATGCCGATAAAACATCCGGCGTAGCAAGAGGCAGCTTTACAGTAAATACAGGTGGCGTCCCGAATGCCAAGTTCAATATCATCGTTACAGTAAGCAATTATTACACAGGTAGCAAAACAGTGTTGGTGTATGTAACCAAATCAGGCAGCAGCTTTATTACGCTGAACGATAAAGCTTCTCTTTCAGAAGGAAAATTGACATTAAACAATCAAACTTTTGGAGTGATTGTTTCACCCAATCCTTCACAAGAGCAATTCACGCTATTGGTAAAAAGCAGTAATCTTACAGATAAGATTGACATCCGGATTTCTGATGTAATGGGAAAGGTATTGGAAACTTTTTCAAATATACAGGCAGGTGATGCAGTGCAGTTGGGTTCGAAGTATCGCGCCGGTGTTTATATCGCCGAAATCACACAGGGAAGCAACCGGAAGAGTTATAAGCTGATTAAACTATAAGATAGTTTATCATAAAAAAGAGCCTGCATCGTTAATAAGATGTAGGCTCTTCTTATTTATTGCTTTTTATAGAAACAATAAACACATTCAGCTCGCAACACGGCTCATCTCTGCTATCGCTTTTGCGGCGATCCATCCGCTCGTCCATGCGTGTTGAAAATTGAAGCCGCCCGTAATGCCATCCACATCCATAATTTCACCTGCAAAAAACAAATTTGGCACTTTACGGCTTTGCATGGTATTCGCATCAATCTCTGATAAAGAAACACCGCCGCAGGTGACAAATTCTTCTTTAAAAGTTGTTTTCCCACTCACCTGAAACGTTTGCACAGTCAGGTTTTGAATCAGTTTGTTACGGTTTTTCGATGGCAGATTAGACCATCTTGTTTCTGTTGTTATACCTGAAGCTTCTAATAAGTACTGCCACAAGCGGGAAGGCAAATAAAACGGATTTTTATGATGAAGAAATTGGGCAGCAATTGGTTGTTGTATCGTTTGCCAGTGCTCCTGTAAACTTTGTTCAGTGTAATCAGCCAGCCAGTTAACCACAACGGAAAAATGGTATTCCTTTTCTGCCAATTCTCTCGCTCCGTAAGCAGATAGTTTTAAAACAGCAGGTCCGCTTATACCCCAGTGAGTTATTAGTAATGGATCTTGCTGGGATAATTTACTTCCTGAAATTTTTACTGTTGCCTTGTCAACGCTTACTCCCATTAATTGCGTGATAGGATGGTTAGGGATATTAAACGTAAACAGCGAAGGAACCGGCGGTTGAATTGTATGCCCTGCTGCCGCCAACCAATCAAACTGCTGTAATTTGGGAGAGCCGCCACATGCAACGCATACATAATCTGCTCTGTACGCTTTACCCATTGACGTTTGCAAACAAAATCTTTCGTTTTGTTTCTCAATCTTTTTTACATCAGCATTCATAATGATTTCAACCCCATATAGGTTGGCTTCACTCATCATGCAGTCAATGATAGTTTGAGATGAATTACTTGTTGGGAACATACGTCCATCCCGTTCAGTCTTTATTGCTACGCCCCGTTCCTCAAACCAGTCAATAGTATGCTGTGTATTGAAGTGATGCAAACTCCTTTTGAGAAAATTGGTGCCGCGCGGATATTTGGTAATGAGTTGAGGAATCTCAAAACAGTTGTGTGTTACATTGCATCTGCCGCCGCCGCTTATCTTCACTTTGCTTAACAGCTTGCCCGTTTTTTCAAGGATAATTATCTTTAGGGAAGGATTGTTTTTCGCCGCATTTATCGAGCAGAAAAAACCGGCAGCACCACCACCGATTACGATTAATGTTTTAGCGTTTGAAAAGTTGTCTTCAGACATGAGGATTGTACGATTCCTATATGGCAGATAATGACGAAACAGTCTTTTTCATTGTCGACTATACCCATTTTGCAATGGCAGAATTAATTCAGATAGTAATTGGTATTAAGGTTCGGGTTGGCTTTTTCTACCGCTTCAATAATACTATAGTCTGATAAGATTAATGCTTTATTTCTTTTGATGCATACATCATGTTCAAAATGTACTGATGGCTTGCCGTCGCGGGTGCGCACCGTCCATCCATCAGCATCGGTATATATTTCTCTGCCGCCCAGGTTGATCATCGGCTCGATGGCCAACACCATGTTTTCTTTCAACGTCTTGCCTTCGCCCCGCTTTCCATAGTTTGGCATTTGCGGATCTTCATGCAGGCTTCTTCCCAAGCCATGTCCCACTAATTCACGCACAACACCATAACCATTTTTCTTTTCGGTATGTTCCTGTATGGCATAAGCGATATCCCCAATACGGTTACCCACTATTGCTTTTTCAATTCCTTTATACAACGATTCTTTGGTCACGCGCATCAGTTTCAATACTTCATCACTCACTTCGCCCAACACAAAAGAATAGGCGTGGTCGCCATGCCAGCCGTTGAGTATCACCCCTAAGTCTATTGATACTACATCGCCCTCTTTCAATGGTGTATCATTAGGAAAACCATGAACTACAACATCGTTTACAGAAGCACAAATATTGTGAGGATAACCGCGGTAATTTTTGAAAGAAAGCGTTGCCTCGTGGTCTTGCGCAAACTCAGCACACAAGACATCAATTTGGAGCGTTGTCATTCCCGGCTTCAACACTTTTGCCACTTCGGTTAATGTTTTGCTCACCAGTTCTGCGCTTTGTTTCATCAGCGCTATCTCAGATTCTGTTTTATAAAAAATCATATCTCTTGTTCTGCTCATTATTATTTAAGAATGAAAAAAACCTGTCAGAATCTCTAACAGGTTTTAGTTTATATATTTGTTCAGTATCAATATCCACTTACAGGTGCCGTAGTTTGCCTTCCCTGCAGGCGACCGCCCTTCATTAGTCCGTCATATTGCCGCATTAGCAGATGAGTTTCTATCTGCTGTAACGTATCGAGAATGACACCAACCATAATCAACAGCGAGGTGCCGCCAAAGAAAGCGCTGAACTGAACCTGCACATGAAGCATTTGAGCGAAGCCAGGTAAGATACCAACTAAGGCTAAAAAGATAGCGCCCGGCAAAGTAATCTTATCCATGATGGCACCAATGTAATCAGCTGTTGGCTGACCTGGTTTTACACCTGGAATGAAACCGTTGTTTCGCTTTAAATCTTCACTCATTTGTTTAGGATTGAAGATTAGTGCCGTATACAGAAAAGTAAAAGCGATTACCATCACCGAATAGATCAGCATGTAATAACCATTGCTATGATCGCTGAAAATCCGGGAGATAGAACTTTTTGTCGTATCCTGAATGCTGGTGAAAGAGATCAAAGTAGGCAAAAACATAATTGCCTGCGCAAAAATAATGGGCATAACGCCAGCGCTATTTACCTTAAGCGGCAAGAATTGGCGTGCACCGCCATACTGACGATTGCCTACAATTTGTTTTGCATAGTTCACCGGCACTTTACGAATACCCTGAACCAGGATAATCAATCCCATAATAATGGCAATCAGGATAGCAATTTCAACTAAGAAAATCAGTAATCCACCACCGCCTCTTTCCTGTTTGGCATCAAACTCCTGCAGCAAAGCCTGAGGCAATCTGCCTAAGATACCTACCATGATGATAATGGAAGTGCCATTACCTAAACCTTTATCTTGTATTTTTTCGCCCAGCCACATTACGAATAATGTACCCGCAGTAAGTATGATAACGGTAGAATAAAAGAAGTAAGCCGCATAAGAAGGAATCAGAGCCTCTGCATAACCAGGTGTACGAAGATATTGTACGTAAGCACTTGCCTGGAATAGTGTCACAATTACTGTAAGATAACGGGTCCACTGGTTGATCTTCTTTCTTCCGCTCTCTCCTTCTTTTTGAACCTTTTGCAATTGCGGAACAAGTATAGTTGCCAACTGCATGAAGATAGAAGCCGATATATAGGGCATCACACCCAACGCAAGGATAGAAGCATGAGAAAAGCCGCCACCTGCGAAGGAGTCGAATAAACCGAGCAATCCATTACCCTGCGACTTGTTCGCAGCACTTTGAATCGCATTTGGGTTCAAGCCCGGTAAAATAATCGCATTGCCTAAACGGTAAGTAAAAATTAAAGCAAGCGTTACAATGATTTTTGTACGTAGCTCGTCAATGGTCCAGATGTTCCGTAATGTCTGTGCAAACTTTTTCACAAATCGAATCTATTGAGTAGTGTAATTTCTGTAAGCTAAAAAAACGCATCGCTAGCGGATGCGTTTCGCAAATATCGGGAAATTTATTTGACAATTTCAACAGTTCCGCCGGCAGCCTCAATGGCTTCTTTCGCTTTTCCGCTGATGGCATTTACCCGAAACAAAAGTTTAGCTTTTAATTCACCTGTGCCGAGGATTTTTACTTTGTCAGTTTTACCAATTAAGCCATTCACATACAAGCTGTCAACCGTCACTTCGCTAAAGCCATACTTTTCCGTCAGGCTATCAAGCTGACCCAAATTGAACACTTTATACTCAATGCGATTGTTGTTTTTGAAACCACGTTTTGGAATGCGGCGCTGAATAGGCATCTGACCACCTTCATGAGCATTCTTGCGCTGGTAACCAGCCCGGCTTTGGCCACCTTTATTGCCTTGGGTGGATGTTCCACCTTTACCACTGGCTTCGCCACGACCTAAACGTTTCTCTTTGTGCGTTGAACCTTCTGCAGGTTTCAAAGAATGTAATTTCATCTTTTTTTAGATTTTGACTTACGGGGAATCGCCCCTCGCGTTATAAATAAAATGCGACAGTTACCTGGCGCATTTTTAAAACACTTTATCTGAGTTGTAGCTGCCTTTATCCTATTTCTTCAACAGTAACAAGGTGACTTACTTTGGTAACCATGCCCAGAATCTGCGGCGTAGCTTCTACTTCTTTAGAAGCATGTAGCTTTTTTAAGCCGAGCGCTAATAGTGTTTGTTTCTGACGCTCCGAACGATCAATACCGCTTTTAACCTGTGTGATTTTAATCTTTGCCATGATGCCCAATCCGCCTAAGGCGGAAAATATTTTGAAGTGAAATAATAGTTTGCTTTCGGCTCCCTTTTTTAAGGATTCGAATTTTCTATCCGTTGAATACTTTCTTCAATTGGATGTTTCGGTTCTTCGCTACTTCAATCGGTTCGCGCAATAGTGAAAGCGCTTTTAAAGTTGCCTTCACCACATTATGCGGATTAGCTGAACCCAGGCTTTTTGCAAGCACATCTGTGATGCCTGCACTTTCCAAAACAGCACGCATGCTGCCTCCGGCAATTACACCCGTACCATGCGCGGCTGGTTTGATTAATACTTTTGCGGCACCTTCTTTAGCTAACTGGTCATGTGGAATAGTACCGTGCATTACAGGAACTTTCACCAGATTCTTTTTGGCATCTTCAATACCTTTGGTGATAGCTTCCTGCACTTCTTTGGCTTTACCCAAACCCTGACCTACGACACCACTTTCGTTGCCTACAACCACCAAAGCGGAAAATGAAAAGGTACGACCACCCTTTGTTGTTTTTACCACGCGGTTAATCGCAACAACTTTCTCTTTTAGTTCTACGTCGCCGGCGGCTTTTACTTTATTTGAAACTACGTTTGACATCTTTCGATTTATGAATTATGAACTACAGACTTTGAATTATGAACTCATCGTTCATAATTCATCATTCGCTTTTAAAATTGTAATCCGCCCTCTCTTGCGCCATCTGCAGCCGCTTTAACACGACCATGATACAAGTAACCACTTCTGTCGAAAACTACGCTGCTAACGCCTAATTCAACAGCTTTGCGTGCCACAGCGGCACCGGCTAACTTTGCTTTTTCTGATTTGGTTCCTGCCTGGGCTTCAATGTCTTTGTCTCTTGTAGAAGAACCTGTAATGGTTTTGCCGTTCTCATCATCAATCAACTGGAGATAAATAGCTGTATTGCTGCGAAAAACAGCCAACCGTGGCTTTTGCGGTGTACCTGAAACGCGCTTGCGCGTTCTATAACGTATCTTTTGTCTTCTTAAACCTTTTGTATTCATTGTTCTTTATTTATAATTTCCTGATACTGCCAGGAAATGAAAGAAATGGTAATAAAATTTATAAAATATTTGCTCAAGTCCACCGCAACGAATCGTAATTTATTTACCGGCAGCTTTACCAGCTTTGCGGCGAACCACTTCGTCAAGATATTTAACACCTTTACCTTTATATGGCTCTGGCTTACGAAGGCTACGCAATTTAGCCGCAACCTGACCTAACAATTGTTTATCAGAACCTTCAAGGTAGATTTTTGGGTTCTGACCTTTCAATGTTTCGGTAGCTACTTTCAGCTCTTTGGGAACTTCGAAAATAATGTTATGCGAATAGCCCAATGAAAGATCCAACGTATTGCCCGAGTTAGAAGCTTTGTAACCAACCCCTACCAGTTCTAGGTCTTTCTTATAACCATCAGTTACACCTTTTACCAGGTTGGCAACCAAAGAACGATATAAGCCATGCATAGCTTTATGGCGAATCTGCTCAGTGGCGCGAGTCAGGTTAATTTCGTTATCCTTTACTTCAACAGTAATATCCCTATCTATCGCTTGCTTTAATTCGCCTTTTGGACCTTTCACACTTACAATGTTGTCATTGCCAACATTCACCGTAACACCTTTTGGTAAGGCAATGGCTTGTTTTCCTATACGTGACATAAACTCTGTTTAAGAATAAAATAATTTGAGAACCGGATAATAATGTAATTCACTTCTTTTTCAGTTACCGTATAGAAAACTTAGATTAGAAGTGAACTTGTGAATTTGAAAACCATTATTTAATTTTCAAACTGCCTACAGGCAACTATTTATGAAATGTAGCAGAGCACTTCGCCCCCAACATTCTGAGACTTCGCCTGCTTATCGGTCATTACACCTTTTGATGTACTGAGGATAGCTACGCCCAAGCCATTAATTACACGACGGAAATCGGCTGGTTTGGAGTACTGACGTAAACCCGGACGGCTGATTCTTTCCAGCGTACGGATAGCAGGCTGCTTGGTGGTAGGATCGTACTTCAATGCGATCTTAATAAGACCCTGTTTGCTATCATCCTCAAATTTATACTTTAGGATATAACCTTGTTCGTATAGAATTTCGGTGATACGCTTTTTTAAATTAGACGCAGGAATCTCAACGATTCTGTGTCCGGCTAACTGTGCATTTCTTACACGGGTAAGAAAGTCTGCGATAGGATCAGTTACCATTATTTTCGATTAATTCTTTTAAATAAAATTGTGTACTTAAAAACTTCTGTTTCCAGTTTACGACAGAGAAACTACCAGCTTGCTTTCTTAACACCAGGTATCTTCCCGTTCAACGCCATATCGCGAAATGTAATGCGCGATAAGCCGAAATAACGCATGTAGCTTCTGGGGCGTCCGGTAAGCTGATCGCGGTTCTTCAAGCGAACCGGCGATGCATTGCGCGGAAGTTTGTCCAACGCTGCATAATCGCCTGCTTCTTTCAGAGCGGCACGTTTTGCAGCATATTTTGCTACCATCACTTCGCGTTTTCTCTGTCTGGCTTTAATTGATTCTTTTGCCATAAATTATATTGATTTCAGTACAAAATGTACTAAGCTTCCTGAGTATCTTTTTTCATGTTCTTAAAAGGCAAACCTAATTCTTTCAACAGCTCATAGGCTTCTTCGTTATTCTTGGCAGAGGTAACGAAAGTAATATCCATGCCAGTGATTTTATTCACTTTGTCAATATCAATTTCAGGGAAAATAATCTGCTCGGTAACGCCTAATGTATAATTACCACGACCATCGAAAGCTTTATCACTAATGCCTTTAAAATCCCGGACGCGTGGCAACGCTACAGCAATCAGGCGATCTAAGAATTCATACATTCTTTCGCCGCGGAGTGTAACACGAGCGCCAATTGGCATGTCTTTGCGCAGCTTAAAGTTGGAAATATCTTTCTTACTTCTTGTAGCAATGGCTTTCTGACCGGTGATATTACCTAATTCTTCAACCGCAATATCTACCAGCTTTTTATCAGCTACTGCACCATTTACGCCGCGGTTCACGCAAATTTTCTCCAGTTTTGGAGTTTGCATTACACTTTTGTAGCCAAACTTTTTACTCAATGCAGGTACAACTTCTTTTTTGTACTTATCTGCTAATCTCGGAGTGTATTTTACAGTGCTCATGATTTAACTGCCTCCCCTGATTTTTTAAATATGCGAACTAATTTACCTTCTTGGCGGGTGCGTTTTACTTTAGAAGGCGCACCGGCTTTCGCATCCCACAACATTACATTGCTGATGTTGATAGACGCTTCCTTCTCGACAATACCACCTTTAGTATTCTGAGCAGAAGGCTTAGTATGCTTCTTAACGATATTAACGCCTTCAACAACTACGCGGCCTTTGTCTAGAATTACTTCCAAAACCTTGCGTGGTTTTTTCAGATCTTTATCATCACCGGCAATCACGACTACATCGTCGCCGCGCCTGATGTTGAATTTCGGTTTGAATCTGTTACTCATTGTAAATATTTTGAGGAGTAAACCTTTTTTATTGTATTCGCCCCTTAAAAAAGGGCATCAAAGATACGTCTATAATACTTCGGGTGCAAGAGAAATAATCTTCATGTAACCCTTATCACGAAGTTCTCTCGCTACAGGTCCAAAGATGCGCGTGCCGCGGGGTTCATCAGAATTGTTCAGCAGCACTACAGCGTTATCATCAAAGCGGATATAAGAACCATCTTTGCGGCGAAGCTTGTTAGTTGTGCGAACAATAACCGCTTTCGATACAGTGCCCTTTTTTACGCCACCGGCAGGTAACGCGTCTTTCACTGTAACCACAATCTTGTCGCCTATGTGTGCATAATCCTGACCAGAGTTTCCTAACACACGAATACAAAGCACCTCTTTCGCACCGCTGTTGTCAGCTACATTTAACCTGCTTTCTTGCTGAATCATTTTAATGAGCTTTGAGCTCACAGCTATGAGCTGGGAGCATTGAAATATAAATTTACAAAGCGTTCAACTGATAGCTCATAGCTGACCAGCTGATAGCTTATAACTATTTTGCTTTCTCGATCACTTCTACCAGTCTCCAGCGCTTTGTTTTGCTAAGCGGACGGGTTTCCATAATTTTTACTACATCACCAATCGTGCACTCATTCTTTTCATCATGAGCGTGAAACCTGGTGGTTTTATTTAAGAATTTACCGTAGATAGGATGTTTTACTTTTCTTTCAACAGCCACAGTGATGGTTTTATCCATCTTGTTGCTGCTAACGGTACCTATTCTCGTTTTGCGTAAATTTCTTTGTTCCACTGTTGTAGCCATTGTATAAACTTTTATGCCTTAAGGCTTTTATAATTAAAAGCAATTACGCTTGTAATACTCTTTTTTTGATTTCCGTTTTAATGCGCGCAATATCTTTTCTCAGGTTGCGAATGCTCATTGGATTTTCCAAAGGAGAGATGGCATGTGCAAATTCAAGTTTTTTCAGGCGTACGGTGTCTTCATTTATACGAGCTTGTAGATCTGCATCGCTGAAATCTTTCAGGCTTTTATTGAATGCGTATTTTTTATTAGCCATTGTATGTAATATTATTGATAAACGAATACAGGGACTATGCCTGAAGGTCTCTTCTAACGACGAATTTTGTTTTGATGGGAAGCTTTTGAGAAGCTAAATGCATTGCATCTTTTGCTACTTGTTCAGAAACACCATCGCATTCGAAGATGATGCGACCCGGCTCAACTACGGCAGCCCAAAATTCAGGGTTACCTTTACCTTTACCCATACGCACTTCTAATGGCTTGCGGGTAATGGGCTTGTCAGGGAAAATACGGATCCAAACATTTCCTTCACGTTTCATCGCACGGGTAAGCGCCTGACGGGCAGCTTCAATCTGACGATTATTCAACCAGATAGGTTCTTCCGCTTTCAAAGCATAGGAGCCAAATGCAATGCTGGTGCCTCTTTTAGCTACATTGCGAATGCGGCCTTTCTGAGCTTTTCTATGTTTACTTCTTTTCGGCTGTAACATGTCTGACTTTTTTTGTTACTGGTTACCGGTTGCCCGCTACCAGTCGTTCGTTATTGAGAACCGGAAACCAGCGTGTGGAAACCGGCAACTGAATTTATCTTCTTGGAGCGCTGCTGCCACCTCTTCTTTCATTGCCACCTCTGCTGCGATCATCTCTTCTGTCTCCACCACCACCACGACGGTCATCTCTCCTATCGCCGCCACGATCATCCATTCTTCTTTCGTTTCTGTCGCCGCTCACATCTTTGCCACCGATGAAGTTCGGGTTCAAATCTCTTTTGCCCAACACTTCACCTTTACAAATCCAAACCTTAATACCGATTTTGCCATAAACTGTTTGCGCGAATACATTAGCATAATCGATGTCCATACGAAGCGTATGTAATGGAACCCGACCTTGCATAAATTTTTCGCTACGCGCAATTTCAGCACCACCTAAACGTCCACTTAATTGTACTTTAATACCTTCTGCACCCATGCGAAGTGTAGAAGCAACAGCCATCTTTGTAGCACGTTTAAAATTAATGCGGTTTTCGATCTGGCGAGCAATGGTATCGCCCACAATATTTGCATCCAACTCTGGACGACGGATTTCCAGTATGTTAATCTGAACATCATCCTTACCAGTTAATTTTTTCAATTCTTCTTTGATACGGTCTACCTCTCCACCACCTTTACCAATGATAATACCCGGTTTAGACGTGTGGATGGTAACGATCAGTTTACCTAAGGTACGCTCGATAACGATTTTAGAAATACCGCCTTTATTGATACGAGCAGCTAAGTAGGTTCTGATTTTGTTGTCTTCAATCAGTTTGCCGGCATAATCTTTCTTGCTGCCATACCAGTTGCTTTCCCAACCTCTGATGATGCCTAACCTGTTACCAATAGGATTTGCTTTTTGACCCATATTGTTTTATTTGCTTACGGGTGTTATAAACCCGCGAATGATTTATTTGGTGTCAACAATTATCGTTACGTGATTGCTGCGTTTGCGCACGCGATAGCCACGACCCTGGGGTGCCGGACGCATCCGCTTTAATACACGACCGCCATCAACAAACACAGTCTTTACAACCAGATTTGCATCAGCAGCGCTTCCGCCTTCGTTCTTTTGCTCCCAGTTGTTGATAGCGCTTTTCAGCAGTTTGAACAAGGGAACGGCATTGTGCTGTGGATGAAACTCTAAAATAGCCAACGCTTTTTCTACTTCCATACCACGGATCACATCTGCCAGTAAACGCATTTTGCGAGGTCCCGTAGGGTAATTATTTAATTTAGCAACAGCTTCCATTTCTTCTGTTTTTAAGCTTCTTCCTCGTTAGAGGCTTACTACTTATAGCTTAATAATTTATTTTTTAGAACCTGAGTGACCTCTGAAGTTGCGTGTCGGTGCAAATTCGCCAAGCTTATGTCCCACCATGAATTCGGTTACATAGACCGGAATAAATTTGTTACCATTATGTACCGCAAATGTGTGACCCACAAAATCAGGAGAGATTGTAGAGCGACGGCTCCAGGTTTTGATAACACTCTTTTTGTTCTTGCCTTCATTAATATTTAAAACCTTTGTTTCAAGGTTAGAATCAATGTAAGGACCTTTGCTTATCGAACGACCCATAGTTATGAGTTAATTGAAAGTTTGTAATGAAAGACGTCTGTATTACTTCTGTTTCAGCTTTTTACCATCTCTGCGCTGTATAATCAGGCTATCAGAACCTTTGTGCTTGCGGGTCTTTAAACCTTTTGCATATTTACCGGTACGGCTGCGTGGATGACCACCTGAAGATTTACCCTCACCGCCACCCATCGGGTGATCTACGGGGTTCATGGCAACACCACGAACACGGGGACGAGTACCTTTCCAGCGATTGACACCTGCTTTACCAGCTTGCTCCAGGTTATGATCGCTGTTAGAAACCACGCCTACAGTTGCATAGCAATTAATTAAGACTTTTCTCAATTCGCCACTTGGCATTTTTAATACAGCAAATCTTTCCTCTTTGTTGGTAAGCTGAGCAGACGAACCCGCGCTACGAGCCATCTTACCACCTTGCCCCGGTTGCAACTCAATGTTATGAATTACCGTGCCCAAAGGCATATTCTTCATTTGAAGAGCGTTGCCTAATTCAGGAGCTACGGCATCACCGGAAGTAATGGTTGTACCCACCTGAATACCTTGCGGGGCGAGAATATATCGCTTTTCGCCATCAGTATACTGGACCAATGCAATAAACGCTGTACGGTTAGGATCATATTCAATTGAAACTACTTTAGCATCTATGCCGGTTTTGTTTCTTTTAAAATCAATGACGCGGTAGTGATGCTTATTGCCACCACCCATATAACGCATGGCGCGACGACCTTGCGAATTACGACCGCCTGTGCTATGCTGAGGCTCCAGCAAGCTCTTTTCAGGCTCGTTGGTTGTGATTTCAGCATACGCATTCCCAATTCTCCAGCGTGTGCCGGCTGTCATGGGTTTGTATTTCTTTAATGCCATTTGTAAAATGCTTTATGCGAACTTTTCAGCTTCGCGGCTATAATTTAGATGTTTGAATACAAGTCAATGGTCTCACCTTCAGCTACCGTTACGTAGGCTTTTTTGTAACCCGGCTTTGTACCTTTAATAAAACCGGCTTTTGTAAAGCGGGTTTTGTTTTTACCTGGAACTACCACTGTGTTTACCGTTTCCACACTAACGCCATACATATCTTCTACAGCTTTCTTTATTTCCAGCTTGTTTGCCTTTTTGGCTACTTTGAAAGCATATCTTCTTAACTTTTCCTGCTGGTTGTTTACCTTCTCAGTTAGAACCGGCTTTATTAAAATTTCGGTAAGTTTCATTATAGATAGATTGAAACGTTTTAAATTATGCTTCTACTTCTGCAGTTTCCTCTTCACTGAAAATTTTTGCAGCGCTTTCCATTAATACCAGTGTGTCTGCGTTTACCACTTCATAAGTGTTCAGATCAGCCAGTAAAGTGCTTGTCACTTTCGGCATGTTACGTAGACTGAGGTAAACATTGTCATTGTAATCTGACAGAACAATTAATGTTTTCTTACCAACAACGTTCAATGCCTTTAACACATCAGCAAATTGCTTTGTTTTTGGCGCTTCAAAATTGATATCTTCAATTACAACAATCGCATTGTCTTTTGCTTTGTATGAAAGCGCGCTCACTTTCGCAAGGTCTTTTACTTTCTTGTTCAGCTTAAAGCCATAGCCATGTGGCTTGGGTCCAAAGATGGTACCACCGCCTTTGTACAAAGGGTTGCGAATGTTACCCTTACGCGAACCACCGGTACCTTTTTGTTTGTGCAGTTTGCGGCTGGCGCCATGCACTTCGGCGCGCGTTTTTACTTTATGCGTACCTGAGCGTCTTGCAGCCTGGTATTGCTTTACAGCCAAATAGAGTACATGATCATTTGGCTCGGCACCAAATATTTCGTCAGGCAATTCAATGCTTCTGCCGGTTGATGTACCTTGTATATTTAAAATGTCTACCTGCATGTCAATTCTTTTATTGGTAAATTACTTCTGGATTAAAACGATAGAGCCATTGTGACCCGGCACCGAACCGCCTACCAGTATATAATTTTTATCAGGGAATATTTTTAAGATTTTCAAACCTTTCATCTTTACACGGTCATTACCCATACGACCTGCCATCCTCATACCTTTAAATACACGGGATGGGTAAGAGGAGCCACCAATAGATCCTGGCGCGCGGCTACGGTCATGCTGACCATGCGATTGCTCACCTACACCGTGGAAGCCATGGCGTTTTACTACACCCTGAAAACCTTTACCTTTTGTAGTACCTACAACTTCAACCTTATCGCCTTCAGCGAAAATGTCTACCGTTACGGTTTCACCAATATTTTTGTTGAGAGAAGAATCGCGGAATTCTTTTACGAATTTTTTGGCTGAAGTGTTAGCCTTTGCGTAGTGGTTAATTTCGGCTTTAAGGGAGTGCTTTTCTTTTTTATCGCCGAAGCCTAATTGGAGTGCATTATAACCGTCTGTGTCCTGGGTTTTTACTTGTGTAACCACACAAGGTCCAGCTTCAATAATGGTAACAGCGGTTTGCTTTCCGTCTGCTCCGAAGATGCTGGTCATCCCGATTTTTTTACCAATAATACCTTTCATCGTTGTTTGCGGTTTGTGCCCCGCTGAGGTATTGAGGACATCACACCGATGAAAGTGTGATTCAATCCTTGTTTTCCACCGACCTTTTCTATTGTTTCCACACCGTTGGTGTGAAGAAGAAGTACCGGAGTTAAACAAACCTCGAAGGGCTTGTTATTATGTCCTTGACAAAACTTTTAAGATTCTGTCTTTAACTTTAATTCAGAGCTCTTTTTTCGCTTGCGCAATTGAGAGATGATAAATAATATAAGAACTTACTCGCTGCTTGCAGCTAAATCGCTAACAGCTCGTTTTACGCTTTAATTTCTACTTCAACACCACTTGGCAGGTCGAGCTTTGACAAAGCATCTACTGTGCGGGAAGAAGAAGTATAGATATCCAATAAGCGCTTGTGAGTCGCCAACTGGAATTGCTCGCGGCTTTTCTTATTTACGTGTGGCGAACGCAACACGGTAAAAATCTTTGTGTGTGTAGGTAAAGGAATAGGACCTGTAACTACAGCACCTGTGCTGCGTACAGTCTTAACAATTTTCTCTGCAGATTTATCTACCAGATTGTGGTCGTAAGACTGTAATTTTATTCGTATTCTTTGAGACATTGCCATGAGCCTGATTTCAAATTGGGAGCGCAAAGGTAAAGGACTGATACATAGCAGACAAGCTTTTTAAAATAATTTTTGCGTTTTTGTGAAATTTTAGGAAAACCCATCCTTTCGCCCAAAGGTAAAGCAACCGTTGTCTTAGCATGATTTTAGTCAACGCTTGTAATTAACACCGGAGTTTAAATGCAACAGTTTTCAATTAGACCCATATTTTTTGTTTTTATTTTCTTTCTCTCTTCCTGTAAAACAGCAAACAAAATATTTTCTACCAACAAAACACCCCACGAACAATACAGCAACCGTTTAACAGAAGCCAAACTACACACCACCGCTTTTGGAAAAGCTTGGTTTGCCGCTGCGCAAAAAGCATTGCAACAACCCGATATTATTCAGTTACCATATAAAGAAACCGGCTACTTTGCTGCTGAGCGTCCGTCTTCATTTGGTTATCGCTTCAATGCGAGAAGAGGCGAAAAAATAAGCATTGCCATCAATATAGACACACTGCATCCCTTTCTTCTCTTTGCAGATTTATGGCGCTATGATACAATCCAGCCACGCTTCCTGAAAGCAGCAGACACAGCGTCATTGAAAATGGCTTATGAGGTAGAGGATGAAGGCACTTATATCCTGCGTATTCAACCTGAATTACTTCATAGTGGACAATATACAGTCGTCATTTCTGCAACGGGTTCACTGGCATTTCCTGTTCCCGCGGAAAGCAATCCAAGAATTGGTTCTTTCTGGGGCGCTGCGCGAGATGCGGGTGCCAGAAAGCATGAAGGCATAGATATTTTTGGAAAGTTTAGAACGCCGGTGATAGCGGCGGCAGATGGCTATATTAGCAGTACGAAAGAAAATAAATTAGGTGGCAAAGTTGTTTTTCTTCGGCCCGTCAATAAAGATTTCACGCTTTATTATGCGCATCTCGATTCGCAGATAGCCAGGGAAGGGCAGAAAGTGAAAACCGGTGATGTGGTCGGGTTAATGGGAAACACAGGAAATGCCCGCACTACGCCCACCCATTTGCATTTTGGCATTTACACAAATGCCGGCGCCATTGATCCATTACCTTTTATAGATAAGCAAAATGAAGAGCCGGCAAATATTACTGCTGCAATAAATAATGTTGGAAATTTTGTTCGAAACAATAAGTCAACCTCCCTTTTTTCTTCTCCGTCCGCCAAAGCAAACCTTATAGAAAAAGTGCCGGTTGGAACTGCATTGTTGGTAATAGCTGCAACCTCACAATGGTACAAAATCAAACTGCCGAATGGCAAGGAGGGATTTATAAATGACAATAACATAGCCCTTCAACAACCGCCGTTACTCAATTATACTCTCTTTTCGGATGTTCTTCTACTGGATGATCCTATCGTTTCATCTTCGCCCAAGAAACTGATTCGGGCAAACACTTCACTGCCAGTTTACGGAGTTTACCAAAGCTGGTATTTAGTGAAAGCAGATGGGTTGTATGGCTGGATTAAAAAGTAAATCTTTAGCATAAGCGAACGTAAAAAATAAGGAGATGGTATAAAAGATGATACAACTCCTGTTCATTGTTATTCACGAAAACAAATACAATCATGGCACAAAAAGTTTGGTTTATCACCGGCGCATCGCGCGGCTTTGGAAAAGTATGGGCGGAAGCAGCCCTGGAACGGGGCGACAAAGTAGCCGCCACTGCTCGCAACACAGAAACTCTGAAGGAATTAAAAGATAAATATGGAGATGCTGTACTCACATTGCAACTTGATGTAACAAAACGACAGGAATGTTTTGATGTCATTCAAAAAACAAAAGATGAGTTTGGTCAACTCAATATCGTGATCAATAATGCAGGCTACGGTCAATTTGGTATGATTGAAGAACTAAGCGAAGAAGAAGCCCGCCAGCAGTTTGAAACAAACGTGTTTGGAGCCTTGTGGATCACGCAGGCGGCATTGCCCATCATGCGCGCACAAGGCAGTGGTCATATCCTGCAAGTATCCAGCATCGGCGGCGTAATAGCATTTGAAAATATTGGTATTTACAATGCTTCAAAATGGGCGCTCGAAGCGATTGCAGATTCATTAAGCAAAGAAGTAGCTGGCTTCGGCATTCGCGTAACGCTGATAGAACCCGGACCTTATAAGACCGATTGGGCGGGCGATTCAGCCAAACACGCGGCACCTATTCAAGCTTATGATCCGGTGAGAGAAGCAAGGGCAAAATTTCGCGGCTCGATGAAAATGGGCGACCCGCAGGCAACGGCAGAAGCTATTTTAAAAGTGGTAGATGCAGACCAGCCACCGCTTCGTATTTTTCTTGGCGAACAACCCTTTGGATGGGCAGAAGAACAATACAAAAAACGGCTTGAAAACTGGCGGCAATGGCAGCCTGTTTCAGCAGAAGCACAAGGAGCGAATTAAGCATTCTTTTATAAACATCAAAAGCCGTCCTTATTGCAACGACGGCTTTTTTTATAATCCTTGAATTGTAAACAGCGCTAATGACTCTCGGTATATTTCTTAAAATTGTCTAAAATCGACTGCCATCCATTCCGTTGCATCTCTACCGGGTTAGAAGTTTCAGCTTCAAAGCTTTCCCTGATTTTTGTTCCCTCTCCTTCCGTCGAAAACTGAAGTTTTACATTTCTGCCATCTTCTATATTATACTCTATGTATTCGTGCAGCGTCACTTTTATATAGTGCCCTGTAAAATCAAATCCGAACAAACCATCTTTTGCTTCCATGCGGTTCACAAACTTGCCGCCTTCTCTAAAATCATTTTCAGATTTGGGCGTAAACCAATCGTCCGAGGCATTGTTCCATTGCATGATATGCTCCGGTTCTGAAAAATAATTCCATACCTTCTCTACCGGCGCTGCGATAGTTGTTTCTACAGTAATTACTTCCTTGTTTCTCGTTTCCATAAGTATTGTTTTTGTGATGCAAACATCAGTCAGGTTTATCAATAATTAGTAGTGCAATTACGCCAAAGACAGAGGCTGACTGCGACAACCTGTTTTATCCTTTCTCTATGATTTACCCGGAATGGTAGGTCTTACTTCTACCTTGCTTGGCAATGTCCTTGGGTTCATGTTCAATAAATCGGCAACCATTTGCCCGATGTCTTCCGGTTGTATCTTCCAGGCATCAGCATCATTTGGTTGATGACCTCCGAATTGAGTTGCCACAGAGCCGGGCATAATGGTCGTTACCTTAATGCCATACTGTCGTAAATCCAGCATGATGGCTTGTGTAAAACCTACCAAACCAAATTTGCTGGCATTATAAGCAGAGCCGTTTACAAAGAAATTGGTTCCTGCCAGCGAAGCGATTGTGATGATATAACCCTTTGTTTTTTTTAACGATTCAATACTTGCTTTTACGCTGTTGAAAACGCCCGTAAGATTAATGTCTATCGTAGATTTCCAGTCTTCTTCCGTCAGCGCTTCAATGTTTGCAAAATGTCCTACACCTGCGTTTGCCACCAGCACATCTAATTGTCCGAATGTTTGAATGATAGTTTCTACCGCTTCTACTTCTGAAGCCATTTGGCTTACATCTGATTCTAAAGCTAAGACTTTAGAACTATCATTGCTTAACGATTTTGCTGCTTCCTGTGCTGCTTTTAAGTTGCGGCTGGTAATAGCAACACGCATTCCTTTTTTTAATAACAATTTGGCAACGCCATAACCAATTCCTTTGCTGCCGCCAGTAATGTAAGCTACCTTTCCTTCAAGTGTGTTCATAAGTATTATAGTAAGATAAACAGCTACAGCAAAAATAAAACCCAAATGCAGCCTGATTGACCGATTGTTCAAACGCTTTGGTATTGGACATTCAACAATTGCAATCTATCATTCAAAAAATCAGCGCAACAAATCATTCTTATCTTTCATCTTTGTTTAGCTTTCCATTTTGTTCCAACCGATTTTGCTTATGACATTGAATTTCATTTTTCTTATCATCCTCTTACGCTATCTACGGGTTAATCTCAGGGGCACAGAAGATTACAATAAATGGGATCTTATACTAAAGGTCTCATTGTTCGCTTCCATAGCATTGGTGGTGGCAGGAAACGCTTATGATCCGGCAGAGAATATTCTTTTCTGGGTAAGTATTGCGGCTTTGATGACTCTTTTATGGATGATGTATTCATACCCGGAGTTTAAGCGCCCGAGGCTTATTTTGATTGCAGTTGTTCCTTATGCCTTCATTGTATTTATCAGCAACGCTATTAAGCTGCTCGACCATTCGTTATACAACGAATTGAATAAAATATTAGGGAGCGCTTCTTCATTCTCTGTGCTATGGGCTATCGGTACCTGGTTCGTCATCAGGAACCAGAGTAAAGAGTTGGAAAAAGCACGGCTGAAAGCGCTGAAGGAGGAAGAAAACAGCCGCACCGTGTCTGCTATGAATGACAGGTTAGAAATGTTAGTAGCGCAACGCACAACGGAATTAACACGTCAGAAAGAAGAATTAGAACATGCATTAGAAGAACTTCAAACTACACAGGCGCAACTGATACAAAGCGAGAAGATGGCAAGCCTGGGAGAACTGACTGCCGGCATTGCGCATGAGATACAAAACCCATTAAATTTCGTCAACAATTTCTCTGAGGTAAGCGCCGAACTGGTAGGAGAAATGAAAGAGGAAATGAGAAACGGAAACAGGGAAGAAGTAGAATTAATTGCAAACGACCTGGAGCAGAATCTAATCAAAATTGCGCAGCATGGCAAGCGTGCCGATGCCATTGTAAAAAGCATGTTGCAACATTCGCGCAAAAACACGGGGCAACTTGAACCGACTAATATCAACGCTTTGGCAGACGAATATTTGCGTTTGTCTTATCATGGTTTGCGGGCAAAAGACAAAACATTCAACGCCACTTTACAAACAGAATTCGACAGCACCATTGGCACCATCAATATTGTTCCGCAGGATATGGGGCGCGTGTTGCTCAACCTTTTCAACAATGCCTTTTATGCCGTCAGCAGTAAAAAACAGGAAACAACAGATGCAGGCTACAAGCCTACTGTTTTCGTTGGCACAAAGAAGAAGGAAGAATGTGTGGAAATCACAGTAAAAGATAATGGTAACGGCATACCGCAAACGGTGCTCGATAAAATCTTCCAGCCTTTCTTCACCACCAAACCCACAGGGGCAGGCACTGGCTTGGGGCTAAGCTTAAGCTACGATATTGTAACGCGGCAGCATGGCGGCACACTCAACGCAGAAACGGAAGAAGGCAAAGGTGCAACCTTCATCATTGAATTGCCTTTCAAATAACGGGCTCCTTATCATACTGCTTTTATCAATCGACACCTCAATAGTTCTGTTTAACCTAAAAACATTTTTTAAATAATAAGTGTATATCAGTTTTACAAACACATTAGCTTACTAACCAACAAACAAACTATGAAAAAATCAGGTTTATTAATCGCAGGTGCCATGGTATTTTTATTCGGTAACAGTTGCAGCAAAGAAGCCACAAACAAACAGGAGATTACCAACAGCAATAATTTTAAAACAGCCGACAATACTATTAGTTCATTATCATTTCCCGATGGCTATTTAGGTGTTTACACGGTACAGGATGAGAAAACAATTTTCATTGGTCAGGCAAACTCACAAGGCACCAATGTTCTTCTAAACTTAAGTTATATACAAGTGCCAACTACCATCACGCCATCAGAGGATAAAAAGCACCTCACAATGCCATACGGAGCCGCTGCTTATTCCGATTCAGGATGGGCATATATAATTGGTTATAATGCAGCTACAAAATCACTTACGTTGGAACCAAATGATGCAATGATTCATGACATCGTTCCTAATTCTTTTGAAGTTCTTGCTGCTTCCTATGATCCGAAAAGGAAAGAAGGCAGCTTTGTTACCCGGTTCACAGCAATAAAAGATAATGGAAATGAAACCCAGTTATCCGAATCTTTTTTTAAATAAATATTGCACCTTACTCATATCGTATAAAATAAAACCTTGTAAAAATTTTTACAAGGCTTTATTGTTAGGCATAATGATACTTATACAGTCAGCTTTCCTTCTATCGAGTCATCCAGAGTTTTTCCAACAACAGCGCCGGCTACTTGCTTTACAAATGCAATGGCATTGCCATGCTTGTTATCCCAATAATAACCTTCCACCGGTTCTACTTTTATTACAGTAATACGTGAATCATCTATACCTTCCGTGAACCATGTTTTCAGGATCGGTTCCCACAATTCTTTTATCTTCTCTTTGTCCTGCGACACGGTGGCATTGCCATAGATATTGAGAAACTCGGAATAAGAAGAACCTTGGAATAATAACTGCACAGAATGATCTGATGTCAATTCTTCATTTTTATGACTGTCAATAGAACTTAAAAACCAAAAGTTGCCATCATCATCCACCTTCTGTACCGACATAGGTCTTGTAGCGAAAGGTTTGCCGGCGGTGATATGTGTGCAGAAAAAACAGGTTTTGGCGCTGTGTGTAAGCTCCTTAATTTTCTTGGTGGCTTCTTCACCATTTAGATCTTTGTAATTGTCTTCCGGTTGTTGCTGATTAATACTATCCATAAATTATTTTTACAGAAAAGAAAACAAAAGTGATACCTGACTTTTGGCTTACTGCTTTGTTCCTTCATTATCAAAAAGATTTTCTCTTACAGAACCAAATACAACGGTATGAATAAAATCACTTCGATTGATGATTACATTCAGGCTGCATCTGAGGAATCAAGAGATTTTTTGCAACAGATTCGTTCTGCCATCAGAGAGGCAGCCCCGGAAGCGGAAGAAACCATTAATTACGGCATTCCCACCTTCACGCTGAATGGAAACCTGGTGCATTTCGGCGCCTTTAAAAACCACATCGGATTCTATCCGACACCGGATGGTATTATTGCATTTAAAGAAGAATTATCCTGTTACAAAAGCAATAAAGGTTCGGTACAGTTTCCCCTAAATGAGCCGATGCCATTATCATTAATCAAGAAAATTGTGGCTTACAGGGTGAAAGAGAACAGCAACAAAAAGCAGTCATCAAAAAGAAAATAACTTTCCCTTTAATGACTGCTCCACAATTAATCAAACTTCACTATTACCAGATTCTCGCCCGCAGGCTGTCTGGTGTGTACATTTTGCTACCAGGCTTAATATTGAAAGCTTCATAAAAAGCATCTACATTGGTTAGCGGTCCCAACACACGGAACCTGGCAGGCGAATGAACATCGGTCAGCACTTGTGTTCTGATGTTCTCCGGTCGCTCGCTATCCAGCCAACTTAACGCGTAGCCAAGAAAGAACCGTTGCGATGGCGTATAGCCGCCAATTTTTTCTCCTTTCTTGTACTCATCAGTGAGTTTGAAGGCATCATAACCCAGCAAAACGCCACCTAAATCGGCAATGTTTTCACCCAGGGTTGCTTTTCCATTAATCTTAAACGTATCAACTGCCACGTAGCGGCTGAACTGGTCGGAAAGCACTTTGGCGCGACGAACAAACTGCGCCGAATCCTGCGATGTCCACCACGCTTTTAGGTTGCCGTCTGCATCATATTGTCTTCCCTCATCATCGAAGCCATGTGTTAGTTCGTGTCCGATGGTAGAGGCAGCCATGTAACCATATACAACAGCATCGTCCAGCTCATTATCGCTATAGCCCGGAACAATAAAAGCTGCCGCTGGTAAAACAATTTCATTGTTAGAAGGATCGTAATAAGCATTATACGTTTGCGGATACATGTTCCATTCTGTTTTGTCAACCGGCTTGCCCAATTTGTTCACGTTGTAATGGTGCCAGAACAAATTTGCATTCACCAGGTTCTGGAAATAATTATTGTCAGAAATATCCAGTGAAGAAAAGTCTTTCCACTTATCCGGGTAGCCGATTTTCTTATTCACTTTGGCAAGCTTGGCGTATGCTTTTTGCTTGGTGCTGTCGCTCATCCACGCTAAGTTTTCAATGCGGTGATGAAGAGCAGTTCTTACATTTTCAACCAGCTTGGTATAACGTTCTTTGGCACTGTCGTTAAAATATTTCTTTACATAAATCTGCCCCAGCAATTCGCCCATTACGCCCTGCTCCACACTGATAACGCGTTTCCAGCGGGGACGGCGTTCGGGAGCTCCGGAGAACAACCGGTTAAAGCTAAAACTCACTTTGCCAAATGTATCTGGCAACGCCGGCGCATAGGTGTCGGCAAGGCGATAGCGAAGGTAATTTTGCCAGGTTTCGGTAGAGGCAGAATGCAGCAAAGTGCCGGCTTCCTTATAATACTCCGGCTGACCAATAATAATGGAATCCGCACCCCTCACGCCGTACAACGCCATGTAGTTTATCCAATCAATCTGCGGCGATACCTTATTCAAATCAGTTGCAGCATATTTATTGTAATTCGCTTGCGGGTCGCGCAGATCTTCCAGCTTGCGGCTCTGTTTTGCCAAAGATGTTTCCAGCGAGAGAATATTTTTTGCTGAAGCCTTGGCTTTCAATGAATCTTCGCCCAACAGCGAAAGGATTTGCGTAATATTTTTCAGGTAAGCATTGCGAATGTCCACCGATGTTTTATCCATTTTAAAATAAAACTCCCGCTCTGGCAATCCTAATCCGGTTTGCCACATCTGAAGTACCTGCTTTGTACTGTTCTTGGCATCCTGTCCTACAAAAAAAGCAATAGCACCATCTACGCCCATGGCGCTCAATCGTGCCATCACGTTTTGCAAAGAAGCGGCATCATGTATAGAATCAATTGCCGCGAGGTAAGGTTGTAAAGGTTGAATGCCGAGTTGTTCTATCTTCACCGTATCGTTAGCTGCCTTCCAGAAGCCGGCAATCTTTTGTTCTGCTGTTCCTTTTGGGTGCGATTCCTGACTCACTTCTTCGTTAATGTTTTTTAATCTTTGCAGGGTTTCATCGGGTATCACCTGAAACAAACCCCAGCCGCTCTGGTCGGCAGGTATAGGGTGTGTTTTGATCCATTTGCCATTGGCAAAATCGAAAAAATCATCTGCGGGATTTACCGAAGAATCTATATTGGAAGCCAGCACGTCCGGCTTAGTGGATTCGTTTTTAGTATTGTGACAGGAAGCCGCCATAAGGCAAAAGCAAACAAAACAGGATAAGCTTTTATAGCGCATATGAAATTTTTGGCCAATGTAGTTGAAAGCACGTTTCGGAACTTGTAAATGTGATGCCTGTAGCCAGAACATTTTTTATCGCAAAACATTTTTGGGGCTGCGCGCAACTAATTTTTAAATTCCTGTCTCTAAATAACGATTACATTAGCGCACAATAGCGATAATTCTGTTTGCACATGAAAATACTCTACCGGTTTATTGCTTTCCTTGTAGCTATTGCTTTTTTATCTTTTACTGTAACCGCCCAAAGCAAGGATAAAGCGGGCGGCGCTTACGCCAAAGCGGTTGAACAGTACCACGAATCCCTCTCGCCCGAAACCGGTTTATACAATGGGATAGAGTACATAGATTATGCTTACACTATACAGGAAGGAAGCCCTTTTTTTGGCTTAACTCCGTTCGATAGCGGTTCGGTTGTGTATGAGAATATGCTGTACAGAAATGTGCTGCTGGCTTTTGACATTGTGAAAAGTAACGTTGTGATTTATGATGCTTCCAGGCTGCACAAGATTGTACTGAACAGCCGGAATGTAAATGATTTTGTGGCATCAGGACATCAATTTACCCATCTCACCAAAGACAGTGCAAACGCGGCAGACATGACGGCAGGCTTTTACGAAGTTTTATATGATGGTCCATCGCGGGTGCTAAAGAAAGAAAAACGTACGGTACAAGAATCGCTGTCAACCCCGACATTTTCAAAACGATACGTTACCTATGCCTCAGATTTTTATATCAGGAAAGGGAATACCTATCACAGCATAAACAGTAAAGCCGCTTTGTTTTCACTCTTTAAGGATAAACAAAAAGAGGTACAAAAGCAGTTGAAAAAAAAGAAGCTGAAGTTTAAGCGTGATAAGAATAGAACACTTGCCGAAGCCGCTGCTTACTACGATATGCTTGTAAAATAACTCTTAGTAACAACTACGATTGATGAAGCTGACATACCGGATACCAATCTTACTTTTTGTTTTATTTGTTGCCTTCAAAAGCTTCGCCCAGACCGCAGAGCGGACAGGTATTACAGGCGATTTTAAAAACATTTCAGCCGAGGATTTTCTGAATGAATTACATAAACAAACAGGATACGATTTTTATTATAAAGCTGCTCAGTTTGACTCTCTCAAAATAAATTTTTCCGTAAAAGACAAACCACTGTCGGATGTATTAAAACTTGCCTTTGCAGCTACGGGTATCGGGTTTTCCATTGACAATGAAAAGCATGTCTTTATTAATAAGGGTGTATTAGTGCAAACAGAATTGAATAAGCTTTTCTTCACCGCTACAGCGGCCGACCTGAAAGACACCTCGAAGAATTTGGTTGATTTGCTGAACCCGCAAAAAGTTGCTGTTAGAGAAGACAGCGTTTATGCAGTTGGCGATGTTTCTTCTGCCAACGAAAGCAATACAGTAACGATAGCCGGCTATGTAAGAGACAGTAAATCTGCCGAACCTGTAATTGGTGCATCGGTATATATAGATGATGTGAAAACGACTGTAACCACCGACCAGTTTGGCTATTTTTCCATTCATACAACAAAGGGCAAACACATGCTGTATGTGCAAAGCATCAGTATGTATGATACCAAACGGCAGCTTCTGGTGCGTTCAGATGGCAAGCTGAATATTGGTATGCGCAGCGAGGTGATTTCTTTGAAAAACGTAACGGTGTCTTCGCAAAAAATCAGCAACATAAAAGGCTTGCAGATGGGTTTACAAAAAGTAGATATCGCTGCCATTAAACAAACGCCGGTTGTGTTTGGCGAAGCCGATGTGTTGCGTGTAGTACTTACTTTGCCGGGTGTGAAATCGGTAGGCGAGGCAAGCACCGGTTTGAATGTGCGTGGCGGTTCTGCCGACCAAAACCTGATTTTGTTTAATGATGCTACTATTTATAATCCGTCGCACTTCTTTGGAATGTTTTCGTCTTTCAATCCAGAAGTGGTAAAGGATGTAGAACTATACAAAGCCAGCATTCCTGCACAGTATGGTGGTCGTTTGTCTTCAGTTGTAAACATCAACAGTCGCGAAGGCAACAAGAAAAATCTGGCAGGCTCAGCCGGCATCGGTTTGCTCACAAGCCGCATTAACCTGGAAGGTCCGCTGAAAAAAGAAAAAGCATCTTTTATTATCGGCGGAAGAACTACGTACGCAAACTGGTTGCTGAATCTGTTGCCAGATCAATACAAAAACAGTCGTGCCCGCTTTTACGATTTAAATGCTATTGTGAATATTGAACTGGACAAAAAAAATACGCTCTATCTCACAGGCTATTGGAGCGATGACCGCTTCAACCTGAACAGCGATACGGTATATCATTATGGCAACCGCAATGCTTCATTAAAGTGGAAGCACATTTATAACAACAAGCTGAACATGCTGGTCACCGGCGGCTATGATAGGTATTATTACGAAATCAGTAACACTAAATTTCCTCCCTTAGCTTCTTCACTTAGTTTCGATGTGAACCAGGCTTATTTCCGAGCACACTTTAATTATAACTTAAGCAACAAACATTTCCTTCAATGGGGCATCAACGGAACGCTTTACAAATTACATCCCGGAAACTATGAGCCACGCAGTGACGAATCGCTGATCAAGCCTTTGCAAATGCAGGCAGAGCAAGGCTTAGAGAGCGCTTTATACATCAGCGACAAATACACGGTAACGCCCGATGTTGCTATAGAGGGCGGACTTCGTTATTCGATGTTCAACTTCTTAGGTCCGTATGATGCCAACACGTATGCGCCTCATGTGCCCAGAACAGAAGAAAGCATGACCGGGCACCAGTTGTTTAGCAAAGGCAATATCATTAAAACATACCAGAAGCCAGAAGTAAGGCTTTCAGCCCGCTATTCACTTTCCAATACGTTATCGGTAAAAGGAGGCTTCAACACGACACAGCAATACATTCATTCGTTATCCAATACGGCTGCCATGGCGCCTACCGACATCTGGAAATTGAGTGATGGCAACATTCGCCCGCAATATGGCACTCAGTATTCGGCAGGCGTTTATAAAAATTTTAAGTCGAACACGGTTGAAACTTCTGTTGAAATCTATTACAAAAGAATCCATGATTACCTCGATTATAAAAGTGGCGCTACACTGGTGCTGAATCCACATATTGAAACAGATGTGATCAATACAACAGGCAAAGCTTATGGTGTGGAACTCTTACTGAAAAAAACTACCGGTAAGCTGAACGGATGGATCAGTTACACTTATTCACGAACCTTGCTGAGAGCAGATTCTACGGCAGGCGAAGTAGTTAACGGCGGCAAATTTTATCCCGCCAATTACGATAAGCCGCACGATGTTACCTTCATTGGGAACTATCGCATTAACCACCGGGTGAGCGTTTCTTTGAACACCACTTACAGCACCGGCCGACCGATTACGTTGCCTGTTGGCCGGTTCTATTACGCCGGTTCTGCACGCACATTGTATGCCGACCGGAATGCATATCGCATACCTGATTATTTCCGAACTGACTTTTCGTTGAATATTGATGGCAACTTCAAAATCCATCAGAAGACTCACAATTCGTTTACCATCGGTGTTTACAACGCTACCGCACGAAAGAATCCTTACTCGGTTTATTTTGTTTCGGAAGGTGGCGTGGTAAACGGTTATAAGCTATCTATTTTCGGAACCGCCATTCCTTTTATCAATTATAATATCAAGTTTTAAAACAATACAATGAAGAGCATATTTTATATACTCATAATACTGATAATCACCGGAGGCTGTAAAGAAAGGTACACACCGCCGGTAGGCTCGCCACCGACAGGATACCTTGTAGTGGAAGGATTCATCAATAATGGGTTGGAACCAACCGTTATTACGCTATCGCGAACCACCACGTTATATGATAGCATCAACACAAACACACAAGTATTTGAGTATGGTGCACAAGTAACAATTGAAGGCAACGGCAATGAAAGCTATCCGCTTTCCGAAACCGGTGGCGGCACTTATACTTCGCAGCCGCTGTTGCTGAACAGCAATGAGCAATACCGGCTTCACATATTCACAAGTGATGGCAAGGAATACCTCTCTGATTTTACGCCTGTGAAAAACACACCACCTATTGACAGCCTGAACTGGACACGGGATGGTGAAGGCGTACATATTTTCGCCAACACACACGATGACCTTAACAACACAAAATATTACCAGTGGCAATATGATGAAACTTGGGAAATCCATTCTGCCTATCAAACAAATCTGCATTATGTAATTACACTAGTAGGTAACGATTATGAATATGCTGCAGGTTACCGGTTTCCTTCACAGGCATACGACACCATGATTTATAAATGCTGGCGGGCACAATCTTCATCCAGCATCCTGCTGGGATCAACTGACAAATTAAGCAGCGACAAGATTTTCCTTCCTCTGTTAACAATACCTTCTGGTTCGGAGCAGCTGAGCGTTCTTTACAGCTTAAATTTAAAACAACATGCTATAAGCAAAGCGAATTATGAGTTTCTCCAGAAGATGAAAAAAAATACCGAACAGTTAGGAAGCATTTTCGATGCGCAACCCTCGGAGCTTAAAGGAAACATTCACTGTGTAAATGGACCTGATGAAATTGTGATTGGTTATATGGAGGTTTCCCAGATACAAACGCTGCGTAAATTTATCAGCCGCAGTGAAGTGCCGGATTGGGGTTATCAGCAGGGTTGCAAGGAAATAGAGATTGATAATCTATCGGACAGTATCAAACGATATGGTCTTGGAGCGATACCAACAAATGTAGTAAAATATGACCCCTTGGGCGGTATTGTGAGGTTTTCTGCATCCGATCCCAAGTGCGTTGACTGCACATTACGAGGCACTAACCAAAGACCGCCGTTTTGGCCATAATTTACACATTCACTGCATAACTACCCCGGATGATATTGAAGCAATGGCTCTCCGCTATATTGATTTTACTGTTGGTTTGCGAAGCGCGTTCGCAAAGCGTTTCCACTGCATCCTACACTTCGCTTACCGCGAAGACAAATAATCACCTTACAGAGCAAATATTTGTTCATACAGATAAAACATTTTTTGTAGCCGGCGAAATTCTCTGGTTCAAGGTTTATTGCATAGAGAGGGATTCTCACAAGCTTCTTGACCTGAGTAAGATCGCTTACATCGAACTGTTAGATTCGGCACATCAGTCTGCAGTTCAGGCTAAGGTTGAATTACAAAATGGTATGGGCGACGGCTCTCTTGCATTACCATTAGGCATGTCATCGGGCAACTACGAATTGAGGGCTTATACTAACTGGATGAAAAATAACGGAGCAAATGATTTTTTTGAAAAGACACTAACGGTGATTAATACACAGAAGCTGACAATTGACAGTTCAAAAAGAAAACAGTCAGGAGTTAGTATCCATTTCTTTCCGGAGGGAGGAAGCCTGATTGAGGATATCAATACAAAACTCGGTTTTAAGATAACAGATCAATACGGTAAAGGCGTTCATGGCACCGGCGTTTTGATGGACGGAAAAGATTCTTTGCTTTCGTTTTCAGATAAGGCAGATGGTATAGGCAGCTTTTCTTTTATTCCTGTAAAGAACCATACCTACAGCGCAAAAATTCAGCCTCATGACGGCGAGTCTTTTACTGCAGAATTACCCAACACAAAAGAATCCGGTTTTGGCATCAAAGTATCGAAGAAAACAGATAACAATATCGCCGTTAACATTGCTGCAAAAGGAATAGAAGACCAGGCCTTTTATTTAATCGTTCATCAAAACAGGAAGGCAGCACTGGTAAAAGAATTATCTCTTCATGGTGGAAAAACGGAACTATCTATTGACACTTCTGCACTGCCTTTTGGTGTGTCTGCTTTCACCCTTTTTAATATGAACAAACAACCGGTAGCTGAACGTTTGTTTTACAGAAGAGATACAAGGCGTTCTGCTTTGCATATAACTGCCGCTCAACCTCTGTATGAAGATAGAAAAAAAGTGAGCCTTTTAATAACGGATAAAAACAAAAGCATCGGCGAAAACGATTCCGCAAACCTTTCGTTGTCCGTGTATCGCATAGATTCTTTACAGGCACTTGACCAGGATGATATTGCAGCTTCTTTCAGCTTTACCTCGCCGTTACATGTACCAATCGAAAACGGACAACATTATATAGACGAACAAGGCGCAACCAATGATGCTCTCACCGATGAACTAATGCTGGTGAGCGGAGGTTATAAATTCACAAATGATAAGACCGGTGAAACAACGCCGTTACTGTCTTTTACGCCTGAATACAGAGGTCACATTGTGACCGGGGAAATTTGGAACAGCCAAACGGGTCAGCCGCAAAAAAACACGGATGTTTATCTCTCACTGCCGGGCAAAGGCAAGCAGTTTTATACATCGGTGAGCGATGCCAATGGTAATATAAGTTTGGAGACGGAAAAGTGGTATGGCAGTTCTAAACTGGTGGTGCAAACAAACAATAATAACAGCTCTTCTACTATCTATATTAATGATCCATTTAGCCATCAGTATTCCCATTACTTTCCGGCTGCTTTTGCATTGCCCTATCAGGCTCCCAACACGTTGTTGCAACACAGTATTAGCATGCAGACTGAGAATATTTATTCAAACGATGAACGCAACCGGTTTGCTGCTGTATCGCAAGATTCTATACCGTTCTTTGTTACGGCTGACAAGACTTACCGGCTGGATGATTATACCCGTTTTACCACCATGGAAGAAGTGCTTCGCGAATACATTGCGCTCGTGAATGTGACCAAGCGAAAGGGAGAATATCATCTTCCGGTATATGATTTTTCATCCGAAAAAATGTTCACCGGCGATCCACTTGTTCTGGTAGATGGCATACCTTATTTCAATCTCGATTCTTTTATCAAACTCGACCCGTTGAAGCTGCGCAAATTAGACGTGGTAAACCGGCGCTATTTTTATGGCAACACGATATTTGATGGCATATTGAATTGGCAAACGTATGATGGCGATGCGGCCAGCATTGACATAGACCCGAAAGCTGTAATCATTGATTACGACGGCTTGCAACAAAGGAGAGAATTTTATTCTCCGGTTTATGAAACTGAATCGCAACTTAATAGCCATGTGCCCGATTTTAGAAACGTGCTTTATTGGAATCCTCACATAATTCTAAAAAAAGGCGAAGCCAAACAGCTTTCTTTCTTTACGTCTGATTTGCCGGGTAAATACGCCGTGCAGGTGCAAGGCATTACAGCAGAAGGAAACTGCATTTCTGCTTATACCTTCTTCGATGTAGCTAAAAAATAAAACAGCTTTTGTAATTTTTATTCTTGGCGTTTAACCTGTCATCCGGCAGGTAACAATGTTCATATACCTGCTTTTCATTTATTTTGATGATAAATTGTTTAATCACATGAATACAAACCTTCAGGATAAAACCGCATTGGTTACAGGGTCAACGGCAGGTATTGGCTTTGCCACGGCAAAACTGTTGGCTGCCGAAGGCGCCTCAGTTTACATAAATGGAAGAACACAACAACGCATAGATGATGCAATAGCGGAGATTCAAAAAGAATTTCCAGATGCAACACTGTCGGGCATTACAGCCGATTTCAGTAAGAAAGCGGATGTAGATGAACTCATCCGGCAATTGCCCGAGGTAGATATCCTGATAAACAATATTTCGATATTCGAGCCGAAGCCTTTTACTGAGATTGAAGATGAAGACTGGCTGAATTTTTTTGAAGTGAATGTCCTCAGCGGTGTTCGTTTGTCAAGACATTATCTGCCGCTGATGCTGAATAAAAACTGGGGCAGGATTATTTTCATATCCAGCGAGAGCGCTATTAACATTCCTGAAGAAATGATTCATTACGGCATGACTAAAACGGCTCAGCTTGCGGTTAGTCGGGGTTTGGCAGAGCTAACCAAAGGAACAGATGTAACAGTGAATTCAGTGTTGCCCGGACCAACCAAATCGGAAGGCGTAGGAAGCTTTTTAGAAAGCATGGCAAAACAGCAGAACAAGACAGGCGAAGAAGTAGGGAAAGACTTTTTTAAATATGCAAGACCGACTTCTTTATTACAAAGATTTGCTTCTGTAGAAGAGATAGCTAACCTCATTGTATATGTTGCCAGCCCGCTTTCATCTGCAACCAACGGCGCTGCACTTCGGGTGGATGGCGGTGTTGTAAAAACCATTATCTGATTTTTTGTACGGTTGTGTAACATTTGTTTTCGTTGTGCGTAACACTATCATAACATTGTTTTATCCCGCTGTTTATGACCGCATCTGAATATAATCATTGTGTAAGCCAGTATGCAGATAACGTGTACCGGTTTATTGTAAAAAACCTGCGGCAGGAAGAAGATGCGCGCGACATAGTGCAAACAGCTTTTGAGAAGCTATGGCGCAACCGGGATGCGGTAGAAAACGCCAAAAGCAAATCGTATTTGTTTACGGTGGCTTACAACCAAATGATAGACCATATCCGCAAGAACAAACGGATACAACTGAAGGATGAGTTTGAAGAAGAGATGAGTGTGCAGCAGGGGAGTATTCACAATGCAAAACAGGTGCTGAATGAAGCACTGAACCGGCTGAGCGAAGTACAGAAAAGCCTTGTAATGCTGAAAGATTATGAAGGTTATAGCTATGAGGAAATCGGGCAGATTATGAGCCTGAACGAAAGCCAGGTAAAAGTGTATTTGCACCGTGCAAGGCTGGCTTTAAAGAACTATTTAGTGAGCAAAGAAAATGTGATGTAAACCGTAATAAGGAACACAATGAACATTAACGGACATAATTACGAGGAATACTTTTTACGCTATGTAGATGATGAGCTGATAGATGCCGAGCGCAATGCGGTAGAAGATTTTGTAAGGCAGAACCCGCGCTACAAAGCCTCGTTTGAATTGTTGCAGCAAACTAAGTTGTCCATTGATGAAAAATTTGAATTTACCGGCAAGAACAGCTTGTATAAACAAGAAGAGAATGACATTGGAGTAGATAATTACGAAACGTATTTTCTTCTTTATACCGACAACGAACTGAGCGAAGCAGACAAAGCAGCCACAGAGCGTTTTGTATTGCAGCACCCGCATTTGCAACGCAATTTTACTCTGTTGCAGCAAACCAGATTACCTCTTGAAAACTTTGAATATAAAGACAAAAAGAAATTATTCAAAAACGAAACAAAACGCAGATCCATTCCGCTTTATTTAGGACGCTGGGCAGTAGCTGCTTCGGTTGCTGCGCTCTTAGCTTTAACGTGGCAGTTCTTATCTCACGACAGTGAAACGACAGGAACGACTGCAATCAACACAGGGTTAAAATCAACTACAGCTATGCCTTCCGATAATCCGGTTGCAAAGGAGGAAAAAAGCAATATTCAGCCGCAAAGAAGCAGTGATACATTGGAGACTGTTATTGTGCAGCAGAAAGCAACAAAACTGCCGGTGGTAAAAGAAAACAAAACTATTATCGCAATTGCACCAGACAGCCGGAAAACAAGCACGACTGAAGTGGTAATTGAGCAACCCCGCAGCATCGAAACCGTACCGCAACAGCAAACGGCTGAATTGGCTTTGCAGCGCCAACCAGAAACTTTAAAAACCGCAGAAATATTAAAGCCATTAGATGTTGAGGATGCCGAAGAGACTTCTGCGCAAGCTGCTTCTTTGCTGACGTCTGATGACAATGCAAATGCACACCCTGCGGTTTATAAAGAACTGGATACAGACGATGACAACCATACACTATATGTCGGCTCATTTCAATTGAACAGAGCAAAAGTAAATGGTCTCCTTAAAAGTGCTTCCCGCCTGTTGGGCAATAAAGCAAAGGGAACCGCAACCGAATAATCTTATCATTATCAACGTGCCCGATATAAAGAAGCGGGTTAAACTTCAGCAGTATGAAAAAATTATGTTTAGCAATGGCAGCTTCATGGCTTGCCCTGGCAGCCTTTGCCCAAACCGATACCAGCAAAATGGTATTAGACACAGCCATCAAACCAGGCATGGATCCAGGGCGGTCTCATCACCCCGACACGATACGGGTGGGCAATTTTGTGATTGTAAAACAAAGTAAAAACGGCGAGGGAAGAACTGAAAAGGGCAAGACCTTTACGGTCATTATCCGCTCACAATCTCATGCTTACGATACGGTGGTATCAACGCATCGGCCTGCTTTTACCACCAACTGGTTTATTGTTGATCTGGGTTTTGCCAACTACAACGACAGAACGCATTACAATGAAGTTGCCGGCGATACTTACCTGCGTCGTTTGATTCCCGGAGATCCTTTTACAAAGAGTGATCTGAAGTTGCAAACGAAATCATCTAATGTAAATATCTGGCTGTTTATGCAAAAGCTAAACATCGCAAAACGTGTGTTGAACCTGAAGTACGGTCTGGGTCTGGAGATGTTTAACTTCCGCTACGATAACAACATCAGCTACAATAAAACACCGGCTTACCTGTTTATGGATACCATTAATTTTTCTAAGGATAAACTCTATACCGCTTATGCCAGCGTGCCGATGATGATTAACATCAACCCTTGGCCGGATAAGAAAAGGATCTCACTGAGTTTTGGCGCGAGCGCAGGTTATCTCATCGGCAGCCACACCAAACAAAAAAGCGATGAGCGGGGAAAAACCAAAGTGCGTGGCGATTTCGATCTGGACAAATGGCGTCTTGCTTATGTTGGAGAGCTGGCGTTAGGTCCTGTAAGGCTTTATGGCTCTTACAGTATACAGCCTTTGCACGACCATACGCTTAAGCAGTATCCTTATACTATTGGCGTAAGATTAAGCAGTTGGTAAGTATTGGAAGTAAAACAGGGAAGATATATTCCGCGGATAACTCAGGTGAAAAGAGACGCAGATAAACACAGATAAGGAATACAAAAGAAGTGCAGACCAGACTGAAGCCAGAAGGGTTAAAACCGGGAAATTACTAACCATTACAGAAAGAGGCGGCGTTCTTACAATGTGTAGAAACGCTGCCTCTTTTATGAATTAGCACCCTTGTTAGTTGCTGCAGCTTTGAATAATAATCTGCTCAAGATCTTTCGGCTTGAAAGGCTTGGTGATAAAGTCGTTGATACCCGCCTGCAGGAAAGTTTCTTTCTCTTCCAAAGCATTTGAAGTGAGGGCAATAATAATGGGGTAACGGCTTTTCAAATAATACTCCCGGATGCGTCGCGTAGCTTCCAGCCCGTCCATTTCAGGCATAAACATATCCATGAAAATAAGATCGTACTCGGTTTCGATGGCTTTGTTCACCGCCTCCGAACCGTTTTGTGCTACTTCGCAGTTATAGCCCATTTTCAACAGCATGGACGACAATACCATCTGACTGATTTCGTTGTCGTCTGCGGCAAGGATCCGTAACGGAAAGCGTTTAAAAAGTTCTTTGTCAATTTTTTCGGGTGTAAACCCGGTAGCTGTACTCATATTTGCAGTTTCAATTATTTTTTTCACTTTAATAGTAAACGTAAACACAGTGCCGCTCGCTGATGTGCTTTCTACTTTGATGGCGCCTCCCATGAGTGCGACCAACCGTGCCGCAACAGACAAGCCTAAGCCCGTATAATGCGATACGTAAGACATTTGCTCCGCCGCTTCAGGTGTAATGTTGTTAGCTTCCTTTTTCTCACCAATATCTGTAATCTTAAATTGCAGAATCATGGTCTCATTCTGTTGATCCAGCAGATCCACAAAAAGCTTCAGCTTGCCGGTATCGTTTATCTGCACCGTATTGCCAATCAGGTTCATCAGTACCTGCCTGATACGTGCCAAATCTGCTTTGATGTAAGCTGGTATTTTCGGATCTATTTCATAAAAAATTTCTATTTCACGGCTGTCCGAGATCAGTATTTGAAGCACTTCTTCTATTACGAGCCGCAGTACAAACTGATTGCTTTCAATTTCCAGTTTTCCACTTTCGATTTTAAAAAAGTCGAGACTGTCATTTACAATAGACAGCAACGTAATACCGTCCTGGTGAATCCGTTTGATTTCTTTCTTTTTCTCTTCATCCAGATCCGACTGCATTAATGTAGAAGCATTGCTCAATACGCGGTTCAGCGGCTGACGAAGTTCATTCGCCATAGAAGTAAGAAACTGCGCCTTGGAATGCTTGGCATCTTCCGACATATTTTTTGCCTCAGCAAAACGCTCTTCCGCATCATTCTTCAAACCCTTGTTTCTTATCAGCAGGTAAAAGATGGCAACAAAAGCGCCTACAAACAAAAGAGCACCGGCAGCCATCACGTAAATACCGCTTTTCAAGGCATCGGCTTCCGTTTCATTGTTGGCCAGTTTAAGCGTAGCAAAATTATAGAGCGTATTCCCAATCGTTATGAGGATACACAAGGTTACAACCGTTGCGGCCGCCAGCCATAACAGAAGTTTTTTGTTGCCGTTTCTATATTTTAATTGAAGATTTTTAATAGGATTTCAATTAATTACAGGTGCAAGTAACTATATACATGCCATAAACGCAATTAAGATTCCATTAAAGAATTCCATTTTATGGATAAATCTATAACGCTATGGTAAGTGGTATTCCTGCTGAAATTGAAGGCAAATATGTGCTATGCTCTGAGCCAGTGGCGTGAAATGAAACTGAGGAAACGCATGTAGAAACTTGGCGTTACTGTAAAACCGTTCTGCCTGAGCGCTGGTTGCTGTTTCCTTTGTAAGCAAAGGCTTATGTTGGGTAAAAAAAGAGCGAATCGCCTCGACCCGCCAGATGAGGCCTGCCAGGAAGGGTGACACCAGACGATGGGGTTTGCTTTTGTGGAAGCCATCCGCAATCATATCGAAAACTTCTTTGTATCGCCGGTTCTCTGCATTTATAATAAATCGTTCCGATGATATGTCGCTATTCATCAGTACGATCATGGCTTTCACCACATCCAGCACGTCTACAAAACCGGTGATGCCGTTTGTGTACCAGGGAAACTCGTTATATACGGTTTTAAATAGTTGAGCAGAGCCTTCATTCCAATCATCGGTGCCTAAGATGATGGATGGATTGATAATGACGGCTTCAAGCCCCTCTCCCACACCTCGCCACACTTCCATTTCTGCCAGGTACTTTGTTTTTCCATAGACGCTTCGGTTGGTAGTTTCCAACCATTGCGAAGCTTCATCAATTTCAGCATTATTGCCGGCATTGCCCAGAGCGGCTACTGAGCTGACATGAAGTAATTTTTTTACTCCGCATTGCAAACTGGCATTCACCACATTGGCGGTGCCTTCCACATTGGTAGTATACAAGCTTTTTACCTGGCCGAGATGAAATGAAACAACGGCTGCGCAATGATATACCTGCGTTACACCCGCCATGGCTTCTTCGAGAAAAGGTACATCCAAGATATCGCCTTGCACCCAACTGGCTTTATCGCTGTGTTCAAACTGAGGAATGGTGGTACGATACAAAGCTTTCACTGGCTGCTCTCCTTTCAAGAGAACTTTAAGTAAATGAGAGCCAAGCAAACCTGTAGCGCCGGTTACAAAAATCATGAAGCATAACTATTGTGGCACAAACATACGGTGCGATTAATGAGCAAAAAGAGAATGCCGTAACGAAATAAACGGGATAAAAAATGAGAAAGAGAATGGTTTTATAAAACAAGCACAGCCAGCAACTGGCATAATATGCCGATGAACAAACCCACATATACTTCGCCTGTTGTGTGCGTGTTCAACAGTAACCGCGATGTGCATACCAAACCAGAGAGCAGGGTGATGAAACAAACATCAACCCCAAGCAAAGTTTGATTTAAAAAACAAACAACAAAAACAAAAGCAAGCGCACCGCCGATGCCCATGGCGTGCATACTGATTTTGTTGAACGAGTTAATGATAAGCCCAAAAACAGTAGTTAGGAAAATGCCGAAATAAAAGTACCGGAGCGCGGGAGGCTGATCGGAGAAAGCAGACGAACGGCTGAGATACCACATCCACCAATAAAATACCATGGTGATTATATAAGGCACGATGCGCTCGCGGCTGGTTCTTAGAAGAATATTGTCTATTAATTTTAAACGCCACAACAGGAAGACGGAGAAAGCCGGAAAAAATGCCGTCATCCAAAACACATTGAACTCACGAAAAAACAATACTTGTGGCGTGATGCCTTCAAATTGGAAGGGGAACCGGCTCACCAGCCAAAAAAAAATATATGTTGGGATGAAAAGCGGGTGCAGAAGATAAGAAACAATCTTAGCCGGAATGCGGAAATAAGACTGTGGGTATAAGGTTGCTTCTGACATCATAGAAAATAATTTACAACGAAAATGCAGAATACAAAGACCAAACTTTCTGCACTCTTCTTATATAATCTGCAACAATTAAAGTTCTTTGCGAAGCCTCGCTACCGGGATGTTGAGTTGCTCGCGATACTTAGCTACCGTGCGGCGTGCAATGTTGTAACCTTTTTCCTGCAACAACTCAGTTAGGCGCTCATCGCTTAACGGCTTGTGCTTATCCTCGCCTTCAATCAGGTTACTCAATATTTTCTTCACTTCCCGGGTGCTCACTTCTTCGCCACTATCCGTACTGAGCGATTCACTGAAGAAAAACTTGAGCCGGTAAGTGCCGAATTCTGTCTGCACGAACTTGCTGTTTGCTACGCGGCTTACGGTAGAAATATCAAGTCCTGTAATCTCAGCGATATCTTTCAAGATCATCGGCTTCAGCATCGTTTCGTCACCGGTAAGAAAGAAATCTTTCTGATAATTCATAATGGCATCCATCGTGCTCAGCAAGGTGTGCTGCCGTTGTTTTATCATGTCAATAAACCACTTGGCGCTGTCTATTTTTTGCTTAATAAACAGTACGGCTTCTTTCTGCCGCTTGTCTTTTTTGGCGCCTTTATCATATTCTTTCAGCATGTCGCGATAGCCTTCGCTGATATGCAGATCAGGTGCATTCTTTGCGTTTAAAGTAAGTTCTAATTTACCTGCATTGTTTAGGATAAAAAAGTCAGGAACAATATAACTTTCTGCTTTGTTGATTTCGCCCACATTACCGCCTGGCTTGGGATTCAGGCGAATGATGGCCGTAATTACTTCTTTTAAATCTTCATCGTTCAAGCCCAGCCCGCGCTGAATTTTATCGTAATGCTTCTTGGTAAACTCTTCAAAGTACTTGTCTAATACACTGATGGCGAGATATACATTTTTGCCCTCGGCTAACTGGCGGTTAAGCTGTAGCAACAGGCATTCTTTCAGGTCTCTGGCACAGATTCCAGGCGGGTCAAACAATTGGATTTTTTTAATGAGAGATTCTATCTCGCTCTCGCTGGCAAAGATGTTCTGGCGAAACGCAAGGTCATCGCTCATCGAAGCAAGATCACGACGCAGGTAGCCATCATCATCAATGCTTCCTACAATATGCTCAGCCACCTTCTGGTCTTTTTCATTCAGCGACAACATGCCTAACTGGTCGAGCAATGTTTCGTGAAAGGAGCTTTCTATTTTAAAAGGAATCGTTTTCTTGTCATCCGACTCAGGATAATTATCATCGCGAAGCTTATAGTCCGCTACTTCATCATCTCCATCAGAGACATATTCACTTAAATCAAGGTTGTCATATTCGTCGGCGCTTCCCTCCATGTCAAATTCTTCCTCCTCATTGGCCGAGGCGAACTCGTCGGGCATGTCTTCGCCCATTTCATCATGCTGCTCATCGTTGCTTACTTCCAATGCCGGGTTCTCTTCCAGTTCTTCTTTTATGCGTTCTTCCAGGTTTGCCGTAGGTATCTGCAGCAGCTTCATTAACTGAATCTGCTGGGGAGATAACTTCTGTAAAAGCTTCTGCTGTAACGTTTGACTTAATGCCATTTCTCAGTTTAAAACAATCCTTAAAATGTAGTACGATTTTTGCAAAGCTAATTCCTCGCTGTTAATTTTACAATGTTATCTTTTCACTGATGTTGAAAATTTTCGCTGTATTTTTTTTCTCTTTTTTTATTATTAGAACCATTCAGGCACAGATAGTTTCAGACACTGCTGCTATAAAAAAACGCCCCATTTTCCAGCTTCCCGCACCATTAGGTTTGTCTTCGCTAACTGTGGTTCCTAAAGACTTTACAGTGAAGCATCTTCCTTTTTTCTGCGATAAAGAATACAAGTTTGAAAAGCTTACCAAAATCCCTTTCCGATTTCGTCTTGGTTCAGTAGAGTATTGCGATAAGTTGGAAGGCAAACATCAATAATTCTTCTTTCATCGTTTAACAAATCTTATTTCCGCTTCCTCTCCCTTAGCTTCGCATCATGCAGTTCTCCGATGTGATTGGTCAGTATGAAACAAAGCAGCACTTGAGCGATATGATGCAGCAAAATCGTCTCAGTCATGCGTTGTTGTTTTTAGGCAAAGAAGGATATGGTGCTTTGCCGCTGGCGCTGGCTTTTTCTCAATATATTGTTTGTGAGAACAGGCAGAAAGGAGCCACAAGCCATAAACCACAAGCCACAAGTGGTAAACAGGTAGAAACTATTCATGACACACCACTTATTACTCAATCTATACCGGATTCATGTGGTGCTTGTGCTTCTTGTATTAAAGCGAATCAATATGCACATCCTGACATTCATTACTCCTATCCGGTTATCCCAAAGAAAAGCGGAGACAAACCCATTAGCACTGATTATATAAAGGACTGGCGGGAGTTTTTGCAGAAATATCCATACGGCACTGTGTTCGACTGGCTGCAAATGATTGGAGCAGAAAACAAGCAGGGGAATATTACGGCGGAAGAATGCAACGACATTCTCCGAAAACTGAATTTAAAAAGTTTTGAAAGCGGTTATAAAACTTTGGTGGTATGGATGCCTGAATACTTAGGTAAAGAAGGCAATAAGCTGTTGAAGTTGATTGAAGAACCGCCCGCAGATACCTTGTTTATATTGGTTGCTGAAAATGAAGAAGCTATTTTACCGACCATCCTTAGCCGCTGCCAACTGGTACGCGTTCCGGCGCCAGATGATGCTTCCGTACGCGAAGCTTTGCACACACGAAGCGCAGTGCCTTTGGCAAAAGCCCAGCAACTGGCTGCCATTGTACAAGGCAATTATCGCGAAGCGCTGCAATTGCTGCAACATGCCGAAGAAGACTGGCAGGGATTTTTAAGCGACTGGTTGAAATATATCATCCGCAACCTATTGCCTGAACAATTGAAGTGGTTGGACGAAGCCGGGAAATTGGGTCGGGAAAAACAGAAACAGTTTCTCAGGTACTTTAATCATTTAATCGGTCAGAGCATCCGCATTAAAGCGCTAGGCGCTGATGCTATTGCCATGCCCGACAATGAAAAAGATTTTGCTCAGCGCATCGGTCGAATCGCAAGCGTAAGCCAGCAACACGCCATTTCCGAAGAATTAGATAAAGCCATTTATTACATAGAACGTAATGCCCACGCCAAGATGCTCTTTCATGCGCTTACCATTAAGCTGCAACACATTATTCAAGACAAAGCCCTAATTTTGACTGATTAGCTAAGAAGTGACAGAATTGTGGTGGAGTAATGGCGAGAGGTTTATAAACAAAGAATAAAAAAGATAATTTAAGAATATTATCCTTATTAAAAGGCACGCAATAGCAGTGCATGTTTATGCCTTTCTGTAAAGTTTACACAATTTTTACTTGCCATTCCCGTCCTACCGCTTCTGCTTGCTTTATTTTACATAACAAGTTTAAATTGATTATAAAGAATGGGATGCGGAAACTGTGGCACCGGCACACCGAAAGGCTGCAAAAGCAATGGTAGTTGCGGCACCGGAAGCTGTAACCGGATGAATGTTTACGATTGGCTGAAGAACATGCCGTTTGCCGACCTCGACAGCAGTTGTAAGATTGTTGAAGTGAGTTTTAAGCAAGGCAGCCGTAAAGATTTTTATAGAAATACAACCTTGCAGCAATTTGAGAAGGGTGAATTGGTTACGCTGGAAGGTGTAAGTGGCTATGATGTAGGTGAGGTGAGTCTTACCGGCGAACTGGTGAGACTACAAATGAAAAAGCGCGGTGTAGATGAACTAAACCCCGACATGAAAAAGATTATGCGCCGCAGCACCGAAAAAGACATACAGGTTTTTGAGCAACAAAAAGCCCGTGAAGCAGAAGCGCTGATGCGCAGCCGCGCCATTTCAAGGCAATTGAATCTGCAGATGAAACTGAGTGAAGTAGAGTTTCAGGCTGACGGACGCAAAGGAACTTTCTTTTATACAGCGGATGATCGCGTTGACTTTCGTGAGCTGATTAAAATCTTTGCTTCAGAATTTAAAGTAAAGGTAGAAATGCGGCAGATCGGTATCCGGCAGGATGCCGGTAAAGTAGGCGGCATTGGCAGTTGCGGCAGAGAGCTTTGCTGCGCTACCTGGCTCACCGATTTTAAAAGCGTAACTACAACAGCCGCGCGTTATCAGAATTTATCCATTAATCAAACCAAACTCAGTGGTCAGTGTGGTCGTTTGAAATGCTGTTTGAATTATGAGCTGGATACTTATTTAGATGCATTGCAGGGTTTTCCCAACAATGCAGATATGCTGCAAACCACCAAAGGCGCAGCTTCACTAATTAAAAAAGACATCTTTAAAAACCTGATGTGGTATATGCTGCCCGATAGCAGCAAGCAATATCCGGTGCCCATCCAGCGCGTAAAGGAAATTGTTCGCATGAATGCAAAAGGTGAACGCCCTGATGAACTGGGAGCCGTAGAGGTTGCTACCGGCAAACCGAAAGAGATCGAGCCTACCTTTGTTGATGTAGTTGGTCAAATCAGTCTCAGAAGCCTGGAACGAAACAGCAAAAAGCGCAAGGAAAAAGAAGAAGACAGAAGACCCAACCAGCGCCAGGATGCCGGTCAGTCAAAGGGAAAAAACAATCCTCCTTCTCCCAACACCGGAAAGGGAGAAAAGCAGATGCAAGGAGGACAGGCGCAACCCAAAAAAGCGAATCCGCAACCACAGCGTCCAAGCAATCAGCCACCTAAAGGGCAGCCACAACAACGACCGCAGCAACAGAGTGACAACAATCAGCCGCCAAGAAAGACTCCGCCCATCATACAAAAGCAACCGAACCGGAATCTAAACCAGCCGCCGGACAAACCAGATGAAAGCCAGGGGTAAGGCTTTGGCACAGTCTTGGAAATCGTGCTGGAAATTTAAAACTATGATTAGAAGATTTTCGGCATTAATGGTGCTCGCGGCTATGACTATGGTGCAGGTGAAAGCGCAGGATGCTGCAACCTCTACTCCCGCTACCACTAACCCTGGTGGATTTATTATTAAAGGCGGCGTTAATTTTTCCAACATTTCTACAAAGAATGATGGATCGTACAACGATGCTAACTCACTCACGACATTTAATGTTGGGGTTCTGGCGGATTTAGCCCTGATGAGCAACTTATCGGTTCAATCAGGTGTTGTACTTACCGGCAAAGGTTCAAAAGCTTCGGGCTCGTTGCTGGGCGTATCAAATACCACTAAGTTCAACCCTTTGTACATTGAAGTTCCTATTAACCTGGTAGCTAAGATTCCTTTGGGTGGAACCAGTAATGTGTTTTTAGGAGCTGGTCCTTATGGTGCGATTGGCGTTGGTGGTAAATGGAAGAACAATACGACAGTTGGCGGTGTTGAATCCTCCTCTGACGAGAACATCAAATTTGGCAACGACAATGGAGATGATTTAAAGTCATTTGATTTTGGCTTTAATGGTTTGGCAGGTGTAGAAATCAGCCGGGTTTTGATCGGGGTGAATTATGGCTTGGGTCTGTCAAAGATCTTCCCTAACTCAGGCGATAACAACTCAAACGACAAGAATAAGTACCGTGTGTTGAGTGTGAATGTAGGTGTGAGATTATAGGAGTAAGTGAATTGTAAAAGAAGAAGGCTGTATTGCTACAGCCTTCTTCTTTTTTGAACTACAAAATTTCTTTACTGATTGAAAAGGTAATAGTTAGCTCTTTCGTCCTGTTAATACAACTTGCAACAAGCAACCATAAAAATACCATTGCTTCATTTCCTTTAATATTGCTGCCTTACCATTTCACAGATTATTTTTGTTTATGAATGTTCCTCAACTGGTGCAAACAATCCGTTCTAAACAAAGTTATTTATGTGTGGGTCTGGATACGGATGCTGATAAACTTCCACAACATTTTAAGCAACAAAGGGATGGAATTGTACAGTTTAATAAAGCTATTATTGATGCAACAAAGGAATATTGCGTCGCCTATAAGATTAACACTGCGTTTTATGAGTCGCAAGGCATCAAAGGCTGGCAGGCAATGGAAGAAACATTACACTATATTCCCGGTTCTCACTTCAGCATTGCCGATGCCAAACGGGGAGACATTGGCAATACATCGGCACAATATGCAAAGACCTTCTTTGAAACCTTGCCCTTCGATGCCATTACAGTAAATCCATACATGGGTGAGGATAGCGTAAGACCTTTTCTGGAATATGAAAACAAAGTGACGATTTTATTAGGACTGACTTCGAACACCGGAGCAAAAGATTTTGAATTGCAGACTTTAAGCGGCGGGCAATTCTTGTATGAACAAGTATTAGAACGAGCTGCCTCGTGGGGTAATATCAATAACCTAATGTTTGTAATTGGCGCCACGCAAACTGTGCAGCTTTCGGCGGTAAGAAAAATTGTCCCTCATCATTTTCTCTTAGTTCCCGGTGTAGGCGCGCAAGGCGGCAGCCTGGAAGAAGTATCGCGCAATGCCCTGAATAAAGACTGCGGATTGCTGGTGAATGCCAGCCGGGCAGTTATCTACGCCGGTAATAGAGAAGATTTTGCCGAAAGGGCGGCAAAGGCGGCAAAGGATTATCAACAGGAGATGAAAGGTTTGCTTCGAACAAACATTAATCACTAAATTCGTTTGTACGCAAGTTTTATCTGTTGGTGTTTAGTGAAGATAATAAACCGCAAACCATTTATATAAAACGAAAGCACATCAACCAATCTCCCTTTACTTTTACAGGTACAAAATCAACAATAACAATATCACTCAAAAATTTATAAAATACCTTGATAGACAAAGTACAAAAAATAAACAAAGAAGAACGCGCCGTATTGATAGGATTGGTGCAAAAAGAGGAAACCGAACAACAGGTTCGGGAGTATATGGACGAACTGGCTTTTCTTGCCGAAACTGCCGGAGCCGTTACCATTAAACGCTTTACACAGAAGCTACAGCATCCCGACAGCCGGACGTTTGTAGGAAGCGGAAAGCTGGAAGAGATAAAGAATTATGTGCAAAGCAAAGCTATTGACATTGCTATATTCGACGATGAACTGACCGGCTCGCAGATAACCAATATTGAGAAAGAGCTTGGCATTACTACCATTGACCGCAGCGATCTGATACTCGATATTTTTGCCCGCCGGGCAAGAACTGCGCAAGCGAAAGTGCAGGTAGAACTTGCGCAATATCAATACCTGCTGCCAAGGTTGAAAGGTATGTGGAAACACTTGGAACGGCAGGGCGGCGGCATTGGTTCGCGCGGACCAGGCGAGACCGAAATTGAAACCGACCGGCGTATTGTGAAGGATAAGATTTCGTTGCTGCGCAAACGGTTGAGCGAGATAGACAAACAATCTATTACGCAACGCAAAGAACGCGGCGAACTGATTCGCGTATCGCTGGTGGGCTACACCAATGTCGGCAAAAGCACTATCATGAATTTACTGAGTAAGAGCGACGTGTTTGCCGAAAATAAATTATTTGCCACGCTGGATACAACAACCAGAAAAGTAGTGTTTGAAACCACGCCATTTTTGTTGAGCGATACAGTGGGTTTTATCCGCAAACTGCCACACCATTTGATTGAGAGTTTTAAGAGCACATTGGATGAAGTTCGCGAAGCTGATATTCTATTGCATGTGGTTGATATTTCGCATCCTCAATACGAAGAACACATTGGCATAGTGAATAAAACCTTGCAGGAACTAAAAGCATTTGACAAGCCGGTGCTGATGGTTTTTAATAAAATGGATTTGTATGAAAAGCTGACGTTTGATGAATGGCTTCAGGATGATGTAAAGGTAGAACTACTGCGCGACCTGCGCGAACGTTGGGAACAAGAAACCAGCAGTAACAGTATTTTTATTTCTGCTACTGAGAAACAAAACATTGATGAACTCAGAAATTTTATCCTGAATAAAGTAAAAGAAATGTACAGTATCCGCTATCCCTATCGTCCTGCGATAGGTTAATTAAACTATACGAAACATTTTCAAAAAACGATTTGGATAAAAACGATTTTCTCCTATTTTTGCAACCCCTTACAAAAAGGAAAATTCCCGAATAGCTCAGTTGGTTAGAGCATCTGACTGTTAATCAGAGGGTCGCTGGTTCGAGTCCAGCTTCGGGAGCATGAGAAATCAAACACCTACAAGAATTAGCCTTGTAGGTGTTTTTTATTTACATGCAATAAGAGCTTTCATTTCGTGTGTTAGCTTCTAAGATGCTGTTGAGGGTATATTGTAGATGTTTATTCCGTCTTCACTTTAAATGATTACCTGGGAAGCGACATTATCAATTTGTTGACGACTGGTTGATACTATTATACACTTCATCCGAAACTTCCTCCAGCCATACAACATCGCCCCGACTGGAATTTGTACCGATTGTGATGTGAGTGAATTCGCTATCGGGAGCGACACCATGCCAATGGGCAATGTTTGGTTCTCACTTTATGATGTCTCCCGCATGAAGCTCCTGCATCGGCTTTCCCCTTTCTTGGCAACGTCCTTTTCCACTTATGACAATTAAGATCTGACCACCGGGATGATAATGCCATTTTGTTCTGGCAGAAGGTTCAAAGGTTACGTTTCCTAACGAGGTATTGAATATACTGTCGCCGTTTACAAGCATGTGAAGCCAAGCTATGCCGGTGAAATTATTGTTAGCTATTTTCTCGCCTTTTGGAAAGACTGCATTCACGTTTTCGGTGGAAGCTTTGGATGCTATCGTTTTTTCATCCGTTTTAATTACTGCTTGAGTTTGTTCCTTTTACTTAACACAGCGCTCAATACTTTCTTTGCAGTAGTTCCTTCTTTTAAGCCTATCTCTTTCGTTACTATCAATACGATTTGTTTTACCTGATGTTCTGTAAGACCTGTGTTCATACCAACATTAATATGGGCAGCGAGCTGGCTTTCTGCACGACCGATAGAAGCTAAAGCTGAAATGGTTATTATCTCGCGGGTTTTGAACTCTAACAATTCTCGCTCAAAAATATCTGCAAACAGATGTTCTTTCAGGAACGTATCAATGACAGGAACAAACTTCTGAGTAGACCCGGTGGTAGTTGATCCGGTCAGTTTTGTTTGTACATCTTTACCAAAATCAAACCTGCTTTTTGTTGTGTTCGTAATAGCTGTCTCATTTCCGGTTACATCTTTTTTCCCTTTTTTTTCGTTCTTTTAGAACAGTCTCTAATATATTGATGGCATTCAAGCTCCTGGGAAATCCGGTGTAAACATAAATGTGTGTTAGTGCTTCTTTGATTTCATTGATTGTCCATCCGGCGTCCAATCCTGTGTTTAACGCCTTGTTGAGTCGTAACAGGTCGCCATTAGCTGAGAAAGCAGAAATGGCAACAAGAGCTCGCTGTTTCGAATTTAGTGATTGTTCTGAACTGCTTTTTTCCTGCGCATATAAGTTTTGGGTTAAGCTTGAAAATATGAGTCCCAACAGACAAAACACGGTTCTTATATTCATAGTAATACGCAAGTTGTAATCTGTCAAAAAACTGTTTAAACAACTTCTCTTGTAGCGTTACACTTCATCCAGCCGGAACGAAAGTTTCCGGATTCGCTTTCCCGTTAAGTCATAAATTGCATTGGTAAGTGCGGGTGCAAATGGCGGCAAACCTAGCTCGCCTACACCACCTGCAACGAAATCGTTTTCCATGATATGTACTTCAATGGGCGGAATATCATAAATGCGAGGCATTTTGTAATCGTAAAAGTTTCTTTGCTTTACCATTCCATCTGTAAAGGTGATTTCATGGATCGTGGCTGCGCCTAATGCCATTAGAATCGCACCTTCTACCTGCGCTTCAATGGTGTCCGGATTGACATACCAGCCACAATCAATGACTGCCCAAACCTGGTCAATCCTGATTTTTCCATTGCTTCCTTTTGAGACCTTTACAACTTGCCCAACTGTGGTTTCAAAATACTCCGTCATAGCAACACCATAACCTTCATGTTTCTTCTTTTTATCCCAGCCGGATACTTCCTTCATCTTGTCTATTTGTACATGCAAACGATCATCTTTTAAGTGCTGCTTCCTAAAGTCAAGCGGATCTTACCGGCGGCAACAGCTAACTCATCCATAAAACTTTCGAAAGAAAATCCGTTGGTAGATGCATACACGGATCGCCACCAGATAACAGGTATCGGCGTTTCAACCGGAACATAAGCGATGCTTAGGTTTCCAATTGTTTCAAAGTAGGGTTTTAGGAAACCTTCCGATGCGCTGCGGTTTCGTTTTGTTCTGTCGGCTTCCCGCCAGTGATTGGTGTTTTGCCCTGCCATACTATATTTGAAGGCGCTGATTGTTCCATCTGTTATGGCTCCCTAGCAACGATACGTAATACCGGGACGATATGGACCTTGTGTGGTATCATCTTCTCTTGTCCATACTACCTGAACAGGTGCACCTGTTTCTTTTGGAATAACAGCAGCTTCGTGCGGATAATCCATATAAGCTTTTCTGTCAAAGCCGCCAACCAGAAAGGTTAGGTTTATCATCACTTTTTCTATTGGCAGATTCATTTCTTTACTGATGTAATCCTGCATCCATTCCGGTGCTTGTATCGGTCCCAATATCTCTAACTTATCTCCCTGATAATGTGCTAAACAATTTAGTGGCTCCATAGCACTGTGAGACTGATACGGTGTCTGACAAGTGACATCAATTTTTGTCTATGCTTTTTGTAATGCAGCATCTATATCTCCCTGCTTTTGAACGGAAAGGCCTTCACTGGTCTACAACAGTTTTTCATGTCTTGCAAAAATTTCTTTAGTGTTTAATGTTCAAAGCCGCTATCGTCCCATTCCACCTGTAATGCCTTTTTGCCTTGTATGGCAGCCTAGGTTGAATCGGCTACAACTGCCACACCTTTGCGATAAATACTGTATACACCCATCCGCACTTTGAAGACGTTTTTCACACCCGGTATTTTTTATGCGGCTGTATCATCAAAACCTTTTACAACGCCCCGCAGTCTCGGATTTCTTTCCACAGCTTTCATTACTTCATTAAAATTCGTTGCGTCGCCCTGGATGATTTCGCAACCTTGCGTTAGCTTTTGAGAAAGTCGTTTCACACTTCTGGAGAATAAAGTAAGATGTGTTTTGCCTGATACTTTCAGTGCTTCAATCACATACTGCGCAAGGCTTCCTGTGGCACCAATGATAAGTACTTTTTTCATGTTACGATTACCTGCTAATAGTAAAAAGGAAGTTTTATGATCGGTGGCTGGTTTTATTTTTTCTCCGGTTGAAGTGGACCGTAGAAGTATGAGGCCGTAGCGCCGCCGTCAATCAGGAAATCAGAACCGGTGATGAATGCTCCTTTTTCGGATAATAACAGCTCTGCAACATTGGCTACTTCATCCGCAATTCCCGGGCGACCGGCAGGACTCCTGGCAAACATGTTTTTATAGAAATCTCCCCTGAGTCCGTTAATTTCATCCAGCGCCAGTGGTGTAATGATGATGCCTGGCGATATGGCGTTTACTCTTGCACCTCTTTCACCCCATTTTACAGCTTCTGCCATCACCCTTTTTCCGTTGCATCGTTTTGCCATCTGGTAAGCATGAAGGGCGTCTTTAATGTTCTCAGGTTTTAGCATGTCTAACTGCAAGAGATCTTCTGTTGGCGTGGTTGCCAGCAGCCTGTCCTCATCGGCACTTAAAGCCGGCATTCTATAGCCGGATTGGCTGGAAATGATAATACCTGTTCCACCTTCTTTTATCACTTTGCCAAACTCTTCCAGCAGAAGCGCCGTTCCATACAGGTCCACTTTTAAAATCTGCTCAATTGGTGCCTGGCTGGGTGATACGCCTGCCGCATTGATGAACATAGAGATTTCGCCTTCTTTTTGAGCGGCTTCAACTAATTCAAGAACAGATTCTTTTGATGAAATATCTACTTTAAAAGGAACTACGTCAAAGCCAGCTTCGGTGAGTGTTTTGGCGATGGCTTGCGCATTTTCCAGCTTCCAGTCAGCCACAAAAATCTTATTTCCGTAGCCCATTCTTCTGGCGATAGCCATTCCTAATTGACCGGCTCCTGTTAATACGATAATGTCTTTTTTCGTTTTCATAATTTTGTCTTTTAAAAATTTCTCTATTCTTTCTACGGGAAAGTTGTCGCGACAGAACTTAAAATTATCCAGCTTCCATCCCGCTTTTCCAGTTGAAAAACCTGTTGTAACCGCCAGGTCTTTCTGCTACCCCAAATTCTTGCAGCTACTATATTTTGCTGTATAAATTCAGCCAGGTTGCCATCTATTTTTACTGAATGAGCAACCTCTTTCGCCGAATAATATTTCATGCTTTCTCTTTCTACTTCGGCAAACCATTCCGACCTGGGCTGCATATATCCGGTCATGTGGGTAAGCGTATAGTTTTTATCTAACATTTTGTTCATAGCAATGGTATCCCGCTCTATCATTAACCGTGTCAGTTGCCGGGTTACAGCTAAAACCTGTGTTTCCTCTGCACTTACTGTATCGTTCATGTTGTTTGATTTTTGGGCACAAGCCATAAAGCTGAACAAGCAGTAAGCTGCGATAAAAAGAAAGTATTTCATTTAACTGATAATTGTTGTTTCTCCCTTACCAAGGCTTCATTATTACTGTTGCTATAATGGCAAGAAGGGCAATAATCCAACTCATAAAACACAGTGTTCCATTTCCAATAAGGTGGGTAATAAAGTAGATAAAATCCACTATATCACAAACGATGTTGTGCTTTGCACAGTTATGTATTCTTCTGTTTAATGAGTAAGGATTTTATTTTGAGGTTACTTCGTTAAGACACTTCAGAGCATTGAGTGTGCGTGGATATCCGATGTAGGGCAGCAGTTGAGTGATAACATTCAGCAAATATGGCTTGTCATTTCCCATGTTCAGATTGCCTTGCACATGCCCCTTTACCTGCGACTCTACACCACCCATGGATATAAGGATTGCAAACGTTACCAGCTCTCTCGTTTTGAGGTCTAAACCGGTGCGGGTATAATAATCGCCAAAGCAGTTGCGGGACAAATAATGCTGGAAGTGCAACTGGTCTTTTGGTGCGCTTTCATACATCTTATCAATGGCTTCGCCGAAGATTTCCTTTTGCGCTGCCAACCCTTTTCCCATACGGGTTTGTGGCGTAGTCGTGCTTTGTCCTTCGAGTGGTAAGGCAATCCCTTTACCAATAAAAAATTCATTCGTTGCGTGTAAAAAGTCAATGGTTTTTGCCACACCCACATAGGCAACAGACTGGTAAAGAATTTCTTTGATTTCGACAGGCGTTACTCCAACGTTGAGAGCGGCACCCATCATCACTTTATACTCAGTCAGTGAACTGCTTCCGATGGTAGAAGCCAGTATGGCAATCAATCTTGTTTTTACCGGCAGGTCGTCGTGCGCAATCACTTCATCAAATGCAAAATTGTCAAACAGAGCAATAAACTCCGGGTCGGTTTGTTGGAAGCTTGATGTATGATTGGACAATATCTGCTCGTGATTGCGGTGCGCTGCTTCTGTTATCGTTGATAGTGCCTGTTGTGCTAAATTTTCCATGACCTTTCTTTTATTCTTCCTCTATCTTTTAAAACTGTTATATTCTTCGTCTGTTACCGGCTGCATCCATTCCACGGCACCTTTTTGCGGATTGGTCGTAATCGCCAGGTGACTAAACTCGCTATCAGGCGTTGCGCCATGCCAATGCACGACATCTGGAAGAATTTGCACGACATCGCCGGCTTTCAACAGTTGTATAGGTTTGCCCTTCTCCTGAAAATATCCTTCGCCTGATGTGCACAAAAGCAATTGCCCGCCCGGATGGCTATGCCAGTTGTTGCGGCAGCCGGGTTCAAACGTAACATTGCCGATAGGGCAATTGAATCGTTCGTCTGTTACCAGCATTTGAAGCCACGCGGTGCCGGTAAAATAATTGTTGGTGATTTTATCACCCTTTGGGAAAATGATGTTGTTCATTGCTCTTGATTTTTTATGTCTGATAACCTTCCTGAATATAAAGTTGGATATACGCTAAGCCTGATGTGGCAGCTATTGCTTTTATCGAATGTTATTTGCCTACCCTGCTTTGCAGACTTGCCGGATAGCGTTCACCCTGAACAGGAACAGAAGCAAATGCGGCGTCAATTTCCTGAATATCCTGTGCAGATAAATCTACGTTGGCAGCGGCTGTATTTTCTTCCAGACGATTGATTTTTGTTGTTCCCGGTATCGGAGCCATCCAGGGCTTTTGCGCTAATAGCCACGCTAATGCTATTTGTGCAGATGTTGCCCTCTTTTGGGTAGCAATGTCTCCGAGCAGATCCACTAACTTCTGATTGGCTTTCCTGTTTTCTTCTGAAAAGCGGGGCACGATGTTGCGGAAATCTGATTTGTCGAATTGTGTGCTGGCATCAATCTTACCCGTTAGAAAACCTTTGCCCAATGGGCTAAACGGAACGAAGCCAATGCCCAATTCTTCTAACGTTGGCAATATCTCTTGTTCAGGTTCGCGCCACCATAGGGAGTATTCACTTTGCAAGGCTGCCACCGGCTGTACCGCATGTGCTGTACGAATGGATTGCACACCGGCTTCACTCATTCCGAAGTGTTTTATTTTGCCTTCCTGAATCAAATCTTTTACCGTACCTGCCACATCTTCCATCGGCACGTTTGGATCAACACGGTGCTGATAAAACAAATCAATGACATCGGTTTGCAAATGTTTCAATGATGCCTCAGCTACCTGCCTGATTCTTTCGGGGCGGCTATCCACGCCTTTAGAGGCATCGCCATTTTGGAAACCGAACTTGGTAGCAATAACCACTTTGTCTCTGAATGACTTCAGAGCTTTACCCAATAAGGCTTCGTTACCGCCCTGGCTATAGGCTTCAGCGGTGTCAAAAAATGTAATGCCTAATTCATAAGCCCTCTTGATAAGAGCAATGGCATCGGCTTCATTGGTTACAGGACCATAGCCGTAAGTAAGTCCCATACAACCAAGTCCTAGGACAGAAACTTCTAACCCGTTTTTTCCTAATATTCTCTTTTTCATATTATAGTTTGAATGTTGTTCATTTATAAATCAATCCGGTAAAACACTCGCATAAAGCGCCAGCAACTTCCATTGTTTTTCTTCTTTAATGAAGACTTCTATATAAGACAAATGGCGACGCAGATTATTGCCATTCAATGTCATCACAAATCTTCCTTTGCCGATGACAGTAGCCGTATTGTTTTTTACTGTTACCGTGTTTTGCTCAACATTTATACTGTCGTGTTTGAAGTTGCCGCTGCTTAGTGTGCTTAGGTATTGATTCTTATTTTGTATCTCGCCACGGCTGTTTACAATACTCAGTTTTTCGTCAAAAAGATGAGCCAGTGAATCCATATTTCCGTTCACTTCCCATGTGAACATGGCGCTTGACAAGCGCGACACATTCGCTTCTTCAGGTGATTGAGAAAATGCTTTGCAGAACACGAATAAGGTGATGAGAAGAAGAGGTGTTTTCATTCTGTTTATTTTCTGCTGCAAAGGTCAGGAGTGCTACGGAGCAGAGTTGTATATGGATTACTGTTTCTCTTACCAATATTACGGATTGAAGCTGCGGGATAATGACCTGCCTTTGAGAATGCATACTTTTGAGACAATTAATTATGTGAGTATGGAAGAGATCATAAAAATTGAAAGCATTGCGCAATACAATGCCATACGCGGGGTAAAAACTTTGCACCCGTTGGTAAGTGTCATTGATTTATCGAAAGCTCAACTAATGCCCGCCAAAACCTTCAATTTTGGAATCTATGCCGTGTACCTGAAAGAATTAGACTGTGGTGAGTTACGATATGGCAGAAGACATTACGACTACCAGGAAGGAACAATGGTGTTTATAGCACCTGGTCAGGTAATGGGCATACAGCCGGGTGTAAAAACATTCGAGCCAAAAGGCCGGGCGTTACTTTTTCATCCTGATTTGATAACAGGCACACCTTTAGGCAAACACATACAGGATTATTCCTTCTTCTCGTATGATGTGAACGAAGCTTTGCACATGTCGGATAAGGAACGAAAAATTGTGATTGACTGTTTTGCCAAAATTGAGTATGAGCTGGAACAAAATATTGATAAGCACAGCAAGCGGTTGATTGCTTCTAATATTGAATTGTTATTGAACTATTGCATTCGCTTTTATGACAGGCAGTTCATTACCCGGGACAATGTGAATAAAGGCACGCTTGAACATTTTGAAGAGTTGCTGCAAGGGTATTTTATCTCGGACAAACCGCAAAGCGAAGGCTTGCCTTCTGTATCTTATTGCGCTGATGCGCTGCATTTGTCGCCTAACTATTTTGGTGATCTGATTAAGAAAGAAACCGGCAGGTCAGCACAGGAATACATACAGACTAAAGTGATTGATATAGCGAAAGAACGGGTCTTTGATTTAAACAAATCAGTTAGTGAAATTGCTTATGATTTAGGCTTTAAATACCCGCAACATTTTACCCGTTTGTTTAAACAAAAAGTGGGTGTTACGCCTAATGAATACCGTTTAATGAATTAAAATCGTTAAGTCTTATTTTATAAACCGATGTTATTATAATTTAACACCAGCGTAATCTTCTATCTCTTCTTTGAACACTCTTATTGCCCTGCTGCCATAGCTATCCGTGGAGCCAACACCGGCTGCTTTAATATTATCGTAAGTAAGAAGATAAATGACAATACTGAGCGTATCATACAAAAATTATTTACGCTTTTATTTTCGTTTCAAAGAGTATCTATCACTTCTCCAAAGCGTTCCATCTCTTCTAATTGCGGGCTGCATTGCAACAAAAAGAAATCCACACCGACTTTTTCGAATTCATAAATCTTCTCTCCTATCTGTTGCGGCGTGCCGGTTAAACCTGTGCGTAAGCCGCGGTTGGATACAGAGTAATCTTCTAAAGAAACCTGCTTCTCCAGTTGTGTTCCTTTCAGCCATTGATTGTAGTTTTTATAGCCCGCTGCAGATGCGTTTACATCAGTAATTCTTTGCCGTTCCTTTTTCACTTCGTCCTCACTACTCCTGACAATAGAATAAGCAGCTACACCATACGTCATCGGCGGCAATCCAAGCTTTCCCCGGCGTTGCTTTACATCAGCAATACGGTTGCCAATTACCTCTGGATTATCGCCGTGCATTACATATCCATCGCAAACGCTGGCAATTAAATTTTTGCCGGCTTCCGATTCGCCACCGGCATAAATAAAGGGTTTACTTACCGGCTTTGGCTGAAGAATGGTGTCTTTTACACTATAGTATTTTCCTTTGTAAGTCACATCGTCCCCTTCCCACATAGCAGTTACAATGTCTATCCATTCCTTCATGCGAGCATAGCGGTCATCGTGTTGTTCATATTCAATTCCATACTTCAGCGCTTCTTCCTGCCACCATGACGATACTACATTTAGAGACAATCGTCCATTACAAATGTTAGCAATATTAGCTGCCTGTTTGGCTAAAATAGCCGGATTGTGAAAGGTAGGACGAACAGCGACCATAATTTCCTGTTTCTCCGTCACCGCTGCCAGTGCAGCGGCAGTAGACCAGGCATCTAATGAAGGTGCACTTTCGCCTTTGATATCATTTAAAAAAAGCTCTGCTATTAAGGTTAAATCAAAACCAATTTCTTCGCTGCGTTGCGCCAGGCGCTTTACGTACTTCCAACTTACTTCCATGCTTTCATCTTCCACATTGCGAAGCCAGCCGCCAAAGATGGGCAACCAATATCCAAACCTCATGTTTACTGTTTTTGGGTTACGAATGATTCGATATAATCTACCAGATTTTGAAAAGGATCGAAGCCAATCACATTCTCTGCGTCGGCAATAAAATTGGAAAGCGCATTGATGTCATAATATAAAATATCACCGTTGCGGTCATCTACTATATACTCAATGCCACCTACATTAATATTCGCTTCTGCTACAATCCTTTCCACAGATGCAATCACTTCTTCCGGCGGCGTAAACGCTTCTACTTTCAATCCTTTTTTTACGGCAGTCGTTAAGCAAACTTCACCGATTGCCAGCGGTTCATCAGCCTGCGGAACCTGACAGATTTCTGCTGGACAGAGGTTAAAACTTTCGCCTGTTGTGAACACTTTTATAGCATATAAAAATTTGCCGTTCAACGTTTCCACACGATTGATATGACCGCCTCTGGCGGGAATAAATTCCTGCACTAAGGCTGTTTCATCAATACCTAAACTGATGCCATCGTTTTCAACGGCTTCTTCCAAAGAAGACAAGGAATTAAAACGAACAATGCCTGCACCAGCACCGCCAATATTGGGTTTCACAGCAATGGGAAACTGCAATGTTTTAGCGGCATTTATGATTTGCGATATATGATTTACCACAAAGCTTTTTGGATACTTCAAACCCAGGCGCGACAATAACAATAGTTGTAACGCCTTTGAGGTTTCAATTTCCGTAGAATGGGAACCGTTGATAACAGGAACGCCGGTTTGTTCCAAATAAGCCATGAAAGCTTTTGAATAAAAGATGCCTTGCCCATGTCCGCGCGTATAGGAAGAAGAGCTGATGCGGTTGAGTACAACACTATATTTGGGAGTTGTATCAGACGGCATAAAGTGATGATAGCCGGCATGTAGTTTTTCGTAAGGTAATCCTCTTTCATCTAATCTTTCAAACAGCTTACGAAACCACTCCGGGTGTTCGTAAAAAATACCAATCGGTTTTGCCATGATAAAATGCGTTTCAATAAAAGAATGGCAATTACAATTCCAAGGATAAAAATGAAAGAAAATAGTAACCGATTGAGTGATTGTCGAATTCTCTTCTTCTCCTTTTGCGATAAACTAAAGAAAATCGTTGCCTGGCGGGAAGATGATTTCCTATATTGAACAGTTATAGCCATCTTATTGATAAAACGGAGCAACAGGTGTAAAGAGGATTTAAGTTGATTCCTACCTAGTTGTTTTCGTTTCAACCCTTCATCTCAATTGTATTTTCGACTAATCAATCTGTCTAAACTTCGAATCCAATTTCCAAAAAGGAATTTTATTTTCAATATGGGAATAAAAATGTAAAATATAAATATTATAATATACTAATTTACAATGACTTATGTAATGGCACTAATTTCATTACTTGAGGTGAGCTGTTAAATATTCCTTACATCCAGTATCGCTTATAAAATCCGGTGTTACTAATATCAAGAATATAAAACCAGCCATTTGTCATCAGTAAATTAAAATCCATTATGAAAAGAATTACACGCATTCTTTTAACACTTTCTCTCTTCGCAGCACAAGCAGCTATGGCTCAGGTAAAAGATTCAACCGTATCGGCTATTTACACCGATTACAAAAGTTACTGGACCTCCAGCACCACAAAAAACAATACCGTATTGCCCGATTCAAGCCACAACCTGCTGGCCTTTACCTTCAGAGGCAAAACTTACTCAACTGGTGTGAACAACACACTACTAAATTCAAAACTGGGCAGCAACAATTATTCGCAACAGATTTATAAAGCGCTTCCGATAAAAAATATTGAAAGCACTGTAAAAGCTGGCGGCGCCACCAACCTCGCCTTCGCTCTTAAAAACGATGGAGATTCTACCAAAGCTGCTTACCGATCTCCTTACCCTAACATTCATATTGCCGATGTATTAACGGATGGCAAAAATGGTCTTGACCTCGGCACTGGGGTAACCAACCTGCCCAAAGGCGGTCACATTTCCTTTATTATAAAAAATCTTACCAACCGGGCTGTAACCGATACGGTGCCTGATTTCGTATTTACCCAAATTGCAGAGCCTACTACTAATCAGCCGGATACAATCTTCTTTTTCGATGCTAATAATGAAGTTGTGGGAAACAAAAAACTCGTGTATTGGAATACAGTAAGCAAGTTGGGTACTTATAAACTGGATTTATATACATTGACACCTGGCATGACTTGTAACACGGCTACCATGAACGGCTTGTTTGAGGAAAACGGAACGAGAGATATACGGATGGTCGCTTTCCTGATGAGCGAGTTTGGTATCACGAGCACACAGATCGCCGGACGCATCAAAGGCATTCAGATTAACCCAAGCGGCAGCAGCGACCAAGCCTTTATTGCTTACAACGTGAACACTGTTAATCTTGAGGTCCCTCTTATTGCATCTCAGCCCCGAACACAAATCTTTTGCAGCGATGCCACATCATCGGCTACGTTTAGTG
>CAXUDB010000003.1:0-671829 GCA_964249755.1 uncultured Ilyomonas sp.
AACCCAATAACCAACTCGCACAAGACCTTCTCAAATGAGAAGGTCTTTGCTGATTGGGGAAGGCTGAGGACATAAAAAAGTCCCTTCCAAAAAGAAGGGACGGATAAGTTGCAATCCTCAACCGATTGCTTATGCGGATATAAAAGTAGAAGCCTGCCGCTTCTCCTTCTTCGCAATTGAGATGAACGGTTGTTTTTCGGCTATAAAATGCGGGTGGAGCCGTCTTTTTTTAAGGCGCCACCTCGCGTTGTACTACACTCCACTGTATCAAAACGAAAAACAGCGACAGGAAACAAAAGAGCTTGAAATAAACAGAGCCTTTTTTATAAAAAATAAAAACAACAACGGGGATAGCCACCAGGGCAATTCAATTATTAATAACTATAAGAGAACCCAGCCCGTTCATCAAAGCCTTCAACACGGGGCTGCTTGGTTTTTGGGGCGAAAGAGAAACCCTTTGATAAGCAATGAGAAAATAATTGGTTTGAAACCAAACCAGCGTGAAAACGGAGACGGCAAGATAAATTGCTGCGAGGAGGCGTTTGTTTAGCTTTAACCACTTTTTGCTTTCCATTTTCTACCGGGCGATGCCAGATTTTTACCGGAATCGGCTTCGTTTTTACCGGAATCACTTAAAATTTTACCGGAATAACTCATTTTTTTACCGGAATCAGCCACTTTTTTACCGGAATTTCTCATTCTTTTACCTGAAAGAATCACTCTTTTACCCTTTTATCCGTTTATCACAACGGTATATTTTCCTATCAGCAGTGAAGAAGGATTAAAAACGGTAATGGCGCTGTATCCCTTCGTCATGCCCAGCGTTCCGCCCGGCGGCACAAGGGTAGCAAGGCCATCTTCCTTGCTACCTTTCGTTACCTGCAGGTCGCCCGCGCCTTTATTTGTAAAAACGGTGCCTACGGCAATGGATTTCTGCAACCGTTTTTCCAGCGGTTTCAGCGTGCTTTCCTGTTCGCGCTCCCCAGCCGCTTCTTCCACCACCTTATATCCCCACAAGCCCATTTTCCGGCTGTCATCGGCATACAAACCCATGAGGAAAGCGCCGAAAGCGTGGATGGCATCCAGTGCAGGCTGCCAAATGGTGTTGCGCTGCTGCGTAGCCAGCTTCGAGGCATCGTCCTGCTCGTTTTTCTGGTTGTTCAGGTCAATGGCATCGGCGGTAGCTTGCAGGTCGTTCACCACATTTATCTTGTGCTCGTCTATAAACATCTGCAGCGGGCTTTCGTCGGGCGCGTAGCCATTGTGCTTTTTCAGAAAGGTTTGCACCAGGGCGGCGCGGGTGGCAAAATCGGGCGGGTATACAATTTTGCCCGTGCCATCTACGGTAATGCCCCAGTCGCCCAGTCTGCGTTCGCTGCCCTTATAAAAGTTTTTCAGAAACTGCACTTCCAGCGTCAGGTTCTTCCATACGGGGGTAAAGTTGTTATCGCGCTGCTGCGTGCTGTTTTCGCTGCTTTTTTCAAAGGCCAGGTGCAGGTTGTTCTGCTCCGCGGCGGGGTCTGCCAGGCCTTGCAGTTTGCTAAAATCCAGGTTGTGCTCCTTGCAATAGGGAATGAGCGGGCTTTTTGTGCCAAGTTTTGTGTTTTGCTTCGCAATGTTAGCCAGCAGGGTAGTTTGGCCGGCAAATGTTTCGGGATAGTTGATGCGTGCCATGTGCAGTTGTTATTTGTTAGGTGAAGAAAAAATTTTCGGGGATAAATATAATTGCTTTACAGAAAATAAGAAACAGGGCGGCGAAAATACCGGGCGGCAAAAAAGCAGGAGGCTGGCTTATCTTTACCCTATGCAAACCCATCTCGCCGCGCTTCGGGCTTTTCTGCTGCAACTGATACCGCTTACCAGCGAAGCCTGGAGCGATATGGAGCAACGACTGCAAGAGCGCACTTACAGAAAAGGAGAATTGTTTATGCAGGAAGGCAAAGTATGTAAAGAAATTGCCTACATCACCCAGGGTTCTTTCCGGCTGTTTAAAATGATAGATGGCATTGAAACCACCACCTACTTTTCGTTTGAACAGGAATGGATCAGCGCCTATACTTCTTTTCTTACCCAATCGCCCGCTTATATTTCTATACAGGCTATGGAAGAAGCAACGGTGCTAACGCTTAGCTACAACGATATGCAATCTCTCTATGCGCATCATCCCGTAATGGAGCGCTTCGGGCGGCTAATGGCAGAGCACCTGTGCATTTGTTTAGACGAGCGCATGCACAGCCTGCTGCTAAAAACGCCCGAAGAAAGATACCTGAAAACCCTGCACGACAATAGTTTTTATTTCGAACGCGTGCCTCAGCATTATATCGCCTCTTACCTGGGCATTGCGCCCGAATCGCTAAGCCGCATCCGCCGCAGAGTGATGAAGCGGGTGGGTTGAGTTCTCAGTCGGCTGTCAACCGTCGACAACATAAACAAATCTCTTTCTTAACCAACGTCAACGTTTTGCGCCGGTTGCCCTCTGTAGCTTTGTGCCAACAAAATGATATTATATGGCACTCCATACTCTCCTCGGTGCAAACGGCACCATTGCAAAAGAACTGGCTCCTATTCTTCTGGAAAATAAACAAAGCATCCGGTTGGTTTCGCGCAGCGCACCACCTGTGGCCGGTGCAGAAAGCATTGCAGCTAATCTGCTTGATGGCGAAGCGATAAAAAAAGCCGTTGCCGGTTCGGGCATGGTGTATCTTTTAGCTGGGATTGAATACAATTATAAAGTGTGGCAGCGGGATTGGCCGGTGATTATGCAAAACGTTATCAACGCCTGCAAAGCAGCCAATGCGCCGCTCCTCTTTTTCGATAGCGTATATCCGTATGGCATACCCAAAGGCAATGTGATAAGAGAAGAAACTCCTTTTGCGCCGCGCAGTAAAAAAGGAAAAATAAGAGCCGCCATAGACACAATGCTGCTGAATGAAATGAAGAGCGGCGGACTAAAAGCCATCATAGCCAGGGCGGCAGATTTTTACGGACCGAATGTAACCGATAAAAGCGCGCCGGGCATTTTGGTGTTTGGCAGAATGAAGAAAGGGCTGACTCCGCAATGGCTGGTGAACCCGAATGTGCCCCGCTCGTTTACCTACACGCCCGATGCGGCAAAAGCGATTTATATTCTTTCGCAGCACCCCGAAGCTTTTAATGAAACCTGGGTGTTGCCTTCGCCGCGACCGGCACTTACGGGAAGGCAGTTTATTGAGCTGGCGGCGAAATACATGCAGGGGAAAACAAAGCCGCAGGTGGCACCGAAATGGATGATTAAACTGCTTGGACTTTTTAACCCGTTTATGAAGGAGATGTATGAAATGCTGTACCAGGATGAGTATGGCTATGTGCTGGACTCTTCTAAGTTTGAAAAGACGTTTGGCTTTGTGCCTACTTCGTATGAGGAAGGAGTGAGGAAGACGGCGGAGTGGTACCTGGAGAACGCATAGCCATTAAATAGTGAAGGCACATTTTTTCTATCTGGCTAAACCCATCCGCCGTAATTTTATCCATCCTAACATTTACTTACCAACACACGCCAAGATGGATAACAACGAGATTAAAGGAATGTTTGAAGCCGGCAGCGAGCAACTGAAAAAGCTGAACGATATTGTAAACAAGACCATTGAAGAAGAAGGCCTGATTGTAAACAACCTGAAGAACCCGCCGCAGGAAGTGCTTTCGCGCGGGCAGCGCATCTCCGATAAAGTGGCGCGCTTTGGCGGCAGCTGGAAGTTCATTATCGTGTTTGGCATTATCCTGCTTGTATGGATACTAATTAATACACTGGCAATAACTGCGTTTCGCTTCGATCCGTACCCTTTTATTTTGATGAACCTCATCCTTTCGTGCATCGCGGCATTGCAGGCGCCTATTATTATGATGAGCCAGAACCGGCAGGAAGAGAAAGACCGCATGCGCGCCGAGAACGATTATCTCATTAACCTGAAAGCCGAACTGGAAGTGAGAAGCCTGCACGAAAAAATAGACCTGCTGCTGCAGGAACAGGTGAAAACCATGTATGCCATTCAGGAAAAGCAAATGCGCATGGTGAACGAGCTGCACGAAAAGGTAGACCAGCTTTGCGCTTTTCTTCCTTCAAAGACAGATTGAATTCTTTTCAGCATTATGGGTAACAGTGCTTATCGGGCGAAACTGGTTGCGCCAATAAAACGGTAGCCACCAGCCGCTTTATGGTGAATAAATAAAGCTTCTTTTGCGATAACAAATACAAAGCCCGGACATGTCCGGGCTTTGTTGTTACCAGCAGCCTCGTTTTCTTTGCCAGGCATTAAATTCTGTATCATTGTAAACATGAAATTGAAGCCTGCCGTTTGTCAAATCACTCTTTTATTTCTGTTGATGCTATCGCAAACTATTTATGCGCAAACGGATAAGTTGGGTGGCTGGCATATTGCCAATCTAAACTATCACATAGACAGCACCTGGGTGTTGTATAGCGAGGTGCAAACGCGCTCGCAGAAGCTGACGGACGATTTTTATTATCATGAACTGAAGGGCGGCATTGCCTATAATTTTCCCAAACGTAACTCCGTATTTATAGGCATCGGCGATTATGTAACCTATCCTTATCCCGGCAATTTTAAAAGCCCGGCTACAGCAAAAGAGTTCAGGATATGGGAGCAGTTTGTATTGAACAATAATGTAGGTCGTTTGAAGATTGAACATCGCTACCGCATTGAGCAACGCTGGATTAACGGCGATTACCGCAACCGGTTTCGCTACCGGCTCAACCCGATTGTTCCTATCAATCATTCAACTGTTACGGCGAAAACTTTTTTTATTACGGCTTTTGATGAAGTCTTCTTCACCAGCAAAGCGCCTTACTTTGAACGCAACCGTTTCTTTGCCGGTGCGGGATATGAGTTTAGCAAACAGTTTACCTTTCAGTTGGGCTTTATCCGCCAGTTCGATTATCGCGTAGTTGATGATGGCAGCGGCAAAAATTATATGCAGACTTCTTTCCTGTTTTCGGCAGACCATACCAATTCTAAAAGAGAGCAACATCCTTCCACGCTGGATTAATTGATGTGCCTTTTATGGATGTTGATACCATTTTGAAAGACATTTTTCTCAGTATTCTTTCTTTATCATCTTCACATCGGTAGTGTCGGTAGCTAAGGTAGGCACTACATAGCCGCCGGTATCAATCATTGTTTTGGGAAATGCATTTTTCAATTGCGCATAGTTTCCTTTGTCTACATTTGTTTTATAGAGGAATAAAGAAGCCAGCGCTTTGTTGTTTTTCAATAGCAGAATTCCCTCTGAAGTAACCTTTGTGTTCACCAGGTTCAGGTATTGCAAATGAGACAAAGAAGAAAGTTTCTGAAGACCTTTATCAGTGATTAAAGTATTCGATACATCAAGGCGGATAAGCGCGTTTAGTTTACTTATTTCATTCATCAAACTGTCATTTAGGTTTGTATTTGCCAGCTTCAGCCAGATCAGTTGTTTACTCAGCTTCTGCAGACTTATTAGTTCCTCTTTAGCGACGATAGTATCAGCAATAAAACTAACCACTAAGTAGTTGCTACCCTGCGCCACCGGCATTACTAAAATCTGTTTTGTCCGCAAGTTGTTGATGGTTGTTTCATCGCCCGCCTCAACCGGCTTTGAAGGAATGTCGCTAACTGTTTCTTTTGGTCTTTCAACAGTTTGCAAAGCCAGCAATTTTTGTTTGATGTCAGGCGGTTGCGGTATTGCTTTCACCTGTTTATCCGTAGCTGCGCCGTTGTCAATCCACCAATGCAGCAGGGCAACCTGGTCTTTGGTTAGCTGCGGTTTTTCTTTCGGTGGCATGTGGTCTTCATTGTCTAACGACAGCACAACCCGCTTTATCATCTCGCTTTCTTCTGCATTGCCTTTGGTAATAACAATGCCGTCTTTTCCTCCTTTCATCAGCAGCAAGCTATCATCCATGCGCAAGCCGCCTTTTTGTTTGGTTTCGCCGTGACAGGAATAACATTTGGTAGCTAAGATAGGCTTCACCACATCGCTGTACACCTGCGCTTCCTGTACATTAATGATAGGCTTAATTGTAAGTGATACGCTATCATTTGAAAATAAATTTGTCAATGGCTGGGTCAAATAATCTGAGCCATGTGTAAGTGAACCGCCGAGATGACCCGTTATCATAATCAACACCAGCAAGCCAATGGATAACAAATTTTTCGGCACTTCAAACTCTGGATTTTTCTCTTTTACCCAAAGCACAAACGAAACCACCGTCAGCGCAATGGCCGAAGACATGTGATATGCTACCAATGTGTCATTATATTCATCAACCGTTGATAAAATATATCCTGTGATGCAAGACAGCAAAGCCGATACAGCACCTGCCAGTAAAGCAACGGCAACAGCCGGTTGCAAAGCTTTGTACTTCTCCTTGCGGGATAACCATTGCAACAGCAAAGCAATTAATAAAATACCGATAGGCAGATGAACCAATAACGGATGAAGATGACCGAAGAAGGTAAGCATAATAAGCTAATAGCTGCAAGCTACAAGTGATAAGCTGCGAGTAAATATTATTTGTTTAATGCATTTAAAAAACCAATGAGCATTTTTTGCTCTTCAACTACATCTTTAAGTAAATCGTCAGTTGCATTTTGATTGCCAAAGTTTACAGCTCTTGATATAAGCAACTGCGTTTCTAATTCGTAAGCTGAACCTAAAGAAATTTCTACAAAACGATTATAATCTTTTACACTTGAACGACTGCTTCCTTCCGCAATATTAGAAGGTACCGATACAGCCACTCTTGTTATTTGTGAGCAGATACCAAATCTTTCTTCCTTTGGAAAAAGAGAAGTTAACTTAAAAGATTTCACTGCAATCTCAAACCCCTTCTGCCAGATTTTTAACTCCTTAAAATTTCTCATGTTATTGAGTTTCATAAACGTATAATCGCTCAAGACACTCGCAGCTTGAAGCTAACTGCTTGCAGCTTGTAGCTCATCGTTTCTCTCAGGCATATCTTTCCCGCCACAACTTCATCATGTACACATTAATTGCCCATTGGTCTGCAAGCGGTTCTCTTGTGTAAGGCAGTGTAGGCATGTAGTCGGGCGGACCAAATTCAGTAAGCACCGTAAGTGTTTCGCCCCGCTGTTTTTTCAATGCAACAATAGCATCCCACCACGCGAAATGCGCCTTCACGGCATCAGCCCATTCCGGCGCGCGCGGGTCGTTTACCTGCGGGCCTTCGGGATGACCAATACGCGCATGAACATGGTCAACTCTTGGCAGTGTGATATTCATAGTTGACTGCTGATCCTGTAATAACGTTTCGCTCACATTGCACCAATGCGAGACATCGAATGTGAGCCTCAATTCAGGAATGGCTTCTATAAACTTCCTTGCCACTGGCGCCGCAAACAACATACGCGAGCGATGCGTTTCGTGGCAAATTTTAATACCGGTTTGCTTAGCTAATTGCAATGTATGATCTATGAGTTGTTTGTTTTCTTCATAGGAAAAATAGTCTTTACCCGAATGGCAATTGATGTATAAAGGTCTTTGTGCTGTATTGGTTGCTGCGGCATCAATCATGGTTTTGAAAGAAGCCAGATGCTGTTGAAAATCGCTTTCATGTCCGGCTGTTAAGAAGCCGACTTCGAGCGAATATTTTTTCAGCGCCGCAAACAATTCATCCTGGTCTTTCTTCTGCAGCGGCCACCAGATTTCGATGCCATCATAGCCTTCCTTTTTTACTTTGGCGCAATACTCATCCGTCGTTCCGGCAAAGCCCCAATTGGTCGCCAGAGCTTTTAACTGAAAGTTGTTATTCATGTTGTCGATTGGTTGTGGTATGGCAAAAGTCTTCAGCGAAGAAAGCAGCAAAGCCGTTGTTGTGGTTTGAATAAAATGTCTTCTTGAAGGAAGGAAGCCCCTAACCCCTGAAGGGGAGTTTGGAGCCTTTCCATTATTAGCCGCTTTCATCATTGTTTTGGTTTAATCAAAATAGTATTCAATTACGCTGCTCCAGACTCCCCTTCAGGGGTTGGGGCTTCTTCACGCCAAGATTTCTTCAATCACTTTTCCTTTCACATCCGTTAGCCGGAATGGTCGTCCCTGGAAATCATACGTGAACGCTTCATGGTCAAAGCCAAGCTGGTTAAGAATAGTAGCCTGCACATCAAACGGATCTACCTTACCGCTGATGGCGCTGTAACCAATCTCATCCGTCTCGCCATACACACCGCCTTTCTTAATGCCAGCACCCGCCATCCATATCGTAAATGCTTCTGTGTGATGGTCTCTTCCTTTAAAGGGATTTTGTTTGCCCTCCCTGTTTTCCATCATCGGCGTTCTGCCAAACTCGCCGCCCCAAATCACTAATGTTTCATCCAGCAAACCACGCTGCTTCAAATCTAATATCAATGCCGTAACTGCCTTATCGCTATGCCTGCATTTGTTGATGAAGCCAATGTCAATCGCCAGGTTCTCATCCGTACCATGACTATCCCAGCCCCAATCGAAAATCTGCACGAAGCGAACGCCTTTTTCTACTAATTTTCGTGCAAGCAGAATATTATTTGCCAAACAAGACTTGCCCGGCTGCGTACCATACATATCATGAATGTATTGCGGCTCATTGTTGATGTTCATGACTTCGGGCACTGAAATCTGCATTTTGTACGCCATCTCGTATTGCGAGATACGCGATAAAATTTCAGGGTCGTTATACGCCTTGTATTCTTCCGCATTCACTTCGTTAATGGCATCAATACTGGCTTTGCGCAGATCTCGGTTCATGCCATTGGGGTCTTTGATGAATAACACCGGGTCGCCTTCACTTCTGCATTGCACGCCCTGATAAACACTGGGCAAAAAGCCGCTGCCCCACACGCTTTTGCCTGCATCGGGATTTTTACCGCCGCTCGTTAATACCACGAAGCCCGGCAGGTTTTCATTCTCTGTTCCCAAGCCATAGGTTACCCAACTGCCAAGGCTCGGGCGACCCAAGCGCGGCGAACCGGTATGCACTAATAACTGGGCAGGCGCATGGTTAAACTGATCCGTGGTAACGGCTTTTAAAAAGCTCACTTCATCTACAATGGAGGCTAAGTGCGGCATGTTGTCGCTCACCCACGCGCCGCTTTGTCCATATTGTGCAAACTTCGCCTGCGGTCCCAGCATCTTCGGCACACCGCGAATGAAGGCAAAGCGCTTGCCTTCCAACAAAGATGGCGGGCATAATTGTCCATCCATTTTTGCTAATTCCGGTTTGTAATCGAACAGCTCTAACTGCGATGGCGCGCCTGCCATGTGCAGGTAAATAATGCTCTTTGCCTTGCCCGGAAACGGCGGTAGCTTCGGCATCAACGGATGCGCCGGATCGAAGGCAATCGGTGTGGATGTTTTCTTTTGCCCGCAACCGAACAGCGATGCCAATGCCAGCCCACCCAAACCCATTGCACTTTCTTTAATGAAATGACGGCGTGTGTTCATGCGTGTTACGGCATGTTCGGCTTCGCGCAGCAAGCGCTGGTTGTGTAATTCCTGTTGGGTCATTCATTCATTTTTATGAAACTGATTTTACTAACTATCTACTTTCTCTTCCTTCTAAATATCTCCCCAAATCCCCGTCAATTTTTCGTTACCACTTCATCCAGGTTTAGCATTGCATTCGCTACTACCGTCAGCGCGGCTGTCTCCGCATTCGCATGTTCATTCATGCCGCCATTCAGTTCACAAACCTTGTTTTTGTCTTGTTTGAATTGCGCATAAGCGGCGTTGTATAAACGAAGCAATGCGGACAAACTTTTATCATCAATGGCACCATAAGTTGCCATGGTATAACCGCTTTTTATTTGCTGCGCAATGTCAGGGCCGCCTTCGCTTTGCATCCGGTAAGCAAAGTGCCGGGCAAGGTCTAAATAAGCACTATCGTTCAGTGTGTTCAATGCCTGCAAAGGCGTGTTGGTATTGATTCTCCGTGCCGTGCACACTTCACGCGAAGCCGCATCAAATGTAACCATCGCCGGGTAAACAGCGGAGCGTTTCCAGTAAGTATAAACGGCTCTGCGATACTGTTCATCACCAGTGCTTTGCACCCAATCGGCGCCATTCCATGGCGAGAGCCAGATGCCTGGCGGCTGATACGGCATTACACCGGGACCATACATTTTATCATTCATCACACCTGCAATACACAGCGCCTGATCCCTGATTTGTTCGGCAGACAAACGCACTCTCACGCCTCTTGCATACCATCGGTTGAACGGGTCTTTCTCTTTTGCCTCTTTTGTTACCACAGAGCTTTGCTGATAGGTGGCACTCATCACGATTGTTTTGATCAATTTTTTTACACTCCATTTATCATCTGTAATAAAATGATAACTCAGCCAATCCAGTAGTTCGGGATGTGTAGGTGCAACGCCTTGCGTGCCGAGATCTTCTAATGTCTCTGCCAAGCCGGTTCCCAACAATTGTTCCCACACGCGGTTCACCATCGTTCGTGCCGTTAACGGGTTTTGCGGCGATGTCATCCATAGCGCAAGACCTAAGCGATTATGCAATGTCTGTGGAAAGGCATTCAACGAATGCGGCACATCAGGCGTTACAGCATCGCCTTTTACCAGCCAGTTGCCACGTTCAAAAACATAAGAAGTTCGGTGCATGTCCGCTGGGTTGTCCATCATCACGGGCGTGGAAGGAATATCAGCAGTAACTAATTTCCAGAACTCTTTTTTTATGGTATCATAACCTTCTTTCTCCTTACCCGGAAAGGCTTGCGTGAAATAAAGCCAGTCGAGAATTGCACCATTGTCGGTAGGCTTTTTAAGATGGTTATTGGTGTAGGTAAAAATGAGATTATGCGTACCACTTGCAGGCTTAATGTCTGTCTCTGCAATGCCCCAATAGCTTTTTACTTTGGGTAACGGAGCCGTGGCAATCACTTCGCCATCTGCCTTGTCCAAATGAATCTGCCAGGTGCCGCCATCCACAAAACCGGCATAGCGAAAAATGAGATGGTCTTTGTTGGTAAGGTCAACATTCTTCAACCGGCACACGGCGTTGTTTCTAAATGCCGCCCACTTGGTATCGCTGAGTTCGCTGTTGGTAAAGCTGTCGCAAAGAAGCGAGTTATAAGACGGCTGCCAGGTCTTTAAAAACTCGTACGCTTCAGCAGCGCGTTGCCGGGAAGCATTTTGTTTTATCCAGCTTACTACCTCGTTTACCTGTTGCTGCGAGGTATCGTTGTAAGAGCGATACTGCGGGTAATCGCCGTTGGTATCTTCATCTCTTGTATCATTAAAAAAAGCAGCGAACTTATAATAGTCTTCATGCTTAAACGGATCGTAAGGATGGCTATGACATTGCACACAGGCAAATGTGGTCCCATGTATGGCGCTCCACGTCGTATTCACACGATCTAATACAGCCGCTGTTCTGAACTCTTCATTATCAGTGCCGCCTTCATCGTTGGTCATGGTGTTGCGGTTGAAGGCAGTGGCGATGTAATCGTCATCGGTTGCGTTTGGCAGCAAATCACCGGCAATTTGCTTAATGATAAAACTGTCATATCGCATGTTGTTGTTGAAAGCATCAATCACCCAATCGCGATAGCGCCAGATGCTGCGGCTGTCGTCTCGTTCATAGCCTTTGGTATCGGCATAACGCGCCAGGTCGAGCCACATGGATGTCCATTTTTCGCCGTATTGTTTGGAAGCCAATAAACTGTCCACAAGCTCTTCGTAAGCATGAGTGCTGTTGTCGTTAAGATATTTATCGGCAATTGTTTGTGAAGGCAATTCACCAATAATGTCAAGGCTTACACGGCGCAACAGCGTTTGTTTATCAGCTTGCGGTGATGGCTGTAAGTCGTGTTCTTTTAATTTGTCTACAATAAAATAATCTATCTCGTTCTTTGCCCAATCGCTTTTCGTATTTATCAAACCAAAAAAAGTTTTTGGTGTCGGAACAGCAACTGGTTTCAAAGGCACATAGCTCCAGTTATCGCCCCAGTGAGCGCCTTGTTTTATCCATTTGGTAAGGATGTTGATTTCATCTTTACTCAATGGTTCGTGGTGATACGGCATGCGCTCTTCGGGGTCTTTCAGCGTGAGGCGCTGTATCATTTCGCTGCCATCTGGATCGCCGGGAATGATGGCATACTTACCATCTTTTGTTTTGGCTAATGCCTGGTCTCTGAACAATAAACTGAAGTTGCCTTTGGCACGCACGCCGCCATGGCACGTGATGCAGTTTTTGTTAATGATGGGCTTTACCTGCGTGCTGTAATCTACCATGTCGTCTTTTGTGAAGATGACAAAAGAGAAGGTGAGAACGGCAAGCACAACCAACACAAGTGTTGTTTTTGAAAATAGGAGGCGCATAGCTATCGTTTGGAAAGACTAAAAGTACGGCTATTTTATGTATGATGTTCGTCATGGGATGTACGATGTCCGTCATTGCGAGGCACGAAGCAATCTGTGCTATAAAGTAGAAGTTGCTTGTAAGTTGTATATCTGTTAGCCTTATTTACTCACTAGTCACTACTCACAAACAGCACTTGAAGTCAAACACAGATTGCTTCGTACCCCATGACGGGTGCGGCTTGCTTTATGAAGCACAATCCTTTCTCTGTGCAACCTCTTTGCCTCCTTTTTCTCTGCGGTAGAAATATATTCGCTTTGGTGAAAGCTAAATTGTTAACTAAGCGTACAAGAGTGCGACACAACGATGCCTGATCGGAGTTCCCGGCTTATGGTCCATAATGGCTGTTATTGTATTTTTCATCTCTTTATGTTTTCGTGTCTTTGCCACAGGCTATCTTTGCGGCTCTCAAAAAAACGTGCATGAAAATATTAGTTTGTATCAGCAAAACGCCGGATACGACTTCGAAGATTGCTTTCAAAGACAACAATACAAAGTTTGAAGAAGCGGGTGTGCAGTGGATCATCAATCCGTACGACGAATGGTATTCGCTGGTGCGTGCCATTGAACTAAAAGAAAAAGACGCTTCCATTGCCATCCATTTAATCACCGTTGGCGGTGCCGATACGGAGCCGGTTATCCGCAAAGCGTTGGCATTGGGCGGCGATGAAGCCATCCGCGTGAATGCGCAAAGCGATGATAGCTTTTTTGTAGCTGCGCAGATAGCCGAAGTGGCGAAGAGCGGGGCTTACGATTTAATTTTTACAGGCAAGGAAACTATTGATTACAATGCTTCTGCCATTGGAGGTATGGTAGCCGAGCTACTTGATTTGCCCTATATTTCTTTGGCTACCAAGTTTGAACTGAACGGAACTACGGCCGTAGTAACACGCGAAATAGAAGGCGGCGAGGAAGTGAATGAAGTGGTATTGCCGGTGGTGGTTTCCTGCCAGAAAGGTGTGGCGGAACAACGCATCCCGAATATGCGCGGCATTATGTCGGCGCGCACCAAGCCATTAAAAGTAGTAGAGCCTGCGGCGGCTGAAACGCTTACTAAAATTGAAAGCTACGAATTGCCCGCACCGAAAGCAGGCGTGAAATTGGTTGCGGCAGATAACGTTGCCGAACTCGTTCGTTTGCTGCACGAAGAAGCAAAGGTGATCTAAAGAAATATGAGTTATTAATTAAGAATTATGAATTCTTCAAATCATAGTTCCCGGTTTATAATTCATCATTCTTAATTTATAACTCATAATTCATAATTAAAGATGTCTGTTCTCATATTTGTTGACCATGCCGAAGGTCATATCAGTAAATCTTCTTTTGAAGCTCTGTCGTATGGTTTTGCCCTCGCGAAAGGAATGAATACAAGCGCCAATGCCGTATTGCTGGGCAATGTATCAAATGATGAAGCAGCTTCTTTAGGCAAGTACGGTATTGAAAAAACGTTTCTTGTTGCCGGCGATGTGTACAGCAATGTAGATGCGCAGGTTTATACAAAAGCGGTTGCCGAAGCGGTGAAAGAAAGCGGGGCCTCCGTGATTATTTTTTCGCACAACCAAACCGGCAGAGCTGTGGCGCCGCGCTTGGCGGCGAAGCTAAAAGCGGGACTGGTTACTGGCGTTGCCGGTTTGCCTAAAACAGACGCCGGTTTTGTGGTACGCAAGTCAGTGTTTTCGGGTAAAGCGTTTGCCAATATAGATATTACTTCGCCCATTAAAATCATTACACTCACACCGAATAATTTTCACGCAAAAGAAGTGGGCGATGCGAAAGCCGAAGTGGTTGCCCTGACAGTAACTGCCGAAGCAAAAGTGAAGACAACCGCCACCAATAAAGTAAGCGGCGAAGTGCCGTTAACGGAAGCGGAAATTGTAGTAAGTGGCGGCAGAGGTTTGAAAGGTCCGGAAAACTGGGGTATGGTAGAAGACCTTGCACATACGCTTCACGCAGCCTTAGCTTGCAGCCGCCCGGTGGCAGATGCGCACTGGCGCCCGCATCATGAACATGTGGGGCAAACTGGCATTCAAATTTCGCCTAACTTATATTTTGCCTTAGGTATTTCTGGAGCCATACAGCACTTAGCCGGCGTGAATAGAAGCAAGACGATTGTTGTAATTAACAAAGATGCCGAAGCGCCGTTTTTCAAAGCGGCCGATTATGGCATTGTAGGCGATTTGTTCGACGTGATACCTAAGCTGAACGAAGAAATTAAGAAGCTGAAAGGTGCATAGAAAGTGATTTGCATACATTATAAAAAGCATCTTATTCGCAGGGATAAGATGCTTTTTTGTTGCACCGGATTATTGCTTCTTACTCCGTTTCAGGCATTAAATTTTTTTAAGGTTCGCCAACTTATGCCAAAGCATTTTAGCTTGCAGCCGTTGTTGATATTATGGAAACAAAAACAATTGAACACAAACTTCAGAAGATAACCATCGAGTATGGTTATAACAATAATCCGTGGACGGAAGAGGACGAAGAACTGGTGCAGGCATTAGTAAAAATGTATGATCATGAAGTGGCGATGGATGAAAAGTTTGAAAAGATGATGTCCGAATACTTCGCTGCCAAAAAAACCACGGATACGCTTCGTGAAAAGCTGAATCAACTGGCGGAAACCATTGAGAATATCCGCGAAGAGGCAGATGGCTTTCGCGAGCATTTTGGGCTGGCGGTTCCACAGTCGTTTATTGATTTTTCATTCCAGGTGGCAGATATTGGCAAGCTCATCTCGGAGTTTGATGTGCCTTTCCGCAAGCACGACCGGAAGATGGAAAAGCTGCGCAAGCTGCTCAACCGCCTTACCACCGAATCAGAAGAAGACTATGTATTTTGGGATGAGTATTCTGAAGTTCAGTTTCGTCACAGCGATCATTCTGAAGCCAATTCAATTGACATTGTAAAGTTTGACTATGCAGATGAAATGCTGCGCGCCGTGGAAAGCGTACACGGCGACCGCCGCAACGGCCACCGTGAACGCTGTCGCGAATACTACGACGATTACAAGCTTTTGGTATCGGAAGTTACGGTGCAATACAAAGTGTGGGATGAATTTCTGAAACGCTTTATGCTGCTGGGCTATATTTTCGGGCAGAAGACGATGCTGCCGGGAGTGTGGGAGAACTGAGGAGTAATACCTGACAAATTACATTTTCAGTTTCGCTTTTAGGTAGTTGTTAAAGGCGACTGCGAGATACGGTTTTTATAATTTTATTTTTACTGCGTCCTACCGGGCAGCTTTTCAGAGACTGCTTTTTTGTGCCGGGTGTTTTCTTTTGCCGGCAGCAGCGGCGCTTCCCCCCAAATTCAATTCTGCCAAAACCGAATCCTGCTGTTATTTTTGTCGTCCTATAAAAAATTTATCTGATGGTTGATGTTATTTTAGGCTTGCAATGGGGCGATGAAGGAAAAGGAAAAATAGTGGATTATTTTGCGCCGCAATACGATGTGATTGCCCGCTTCCAGGGCGGCCCCAACGCGGGTCATACGCTGTATGTGGAAGGCAAGAAAATAGTGCTGCACCAGATACCTTCGGGCATTTTTCACCAGGATAAAATAAACCTGATTGGCAATGGTGTAGTGCTCGATCCGGTAACACTGAAACGTGAGTGCGACTTAGTAGCTTCGTTTGGGATTGATGTACGAAAAAACCTGTTTATTGCTGACCGCACCAACCTGATTGTGCCTACACACCGTGCCTTGGATAGAGCTTCTGAACTATCGAAAGGCGAAGCCAAAATCGGCTCTACGCTAAAGGGCATTGGCCCGGCTTATATGGATAAAACGGGACGCAATGCATTGCGTGTGGGCGATATATTAACCAAGAGCTTTGTTACCGATTATATCAAGCTTCGCTTAAAGCACCAGAAGATATTAGACAGTCATCATTTTAATGAAGATATTTCTGCCTGGGAAGAAGAGTTCTTTGAAGCGGTGGAGTTTCTGCGTTCCCTTAAAATTGTGAACGGAGAATACTTCATCAACAATCATATTTCAGAAGGAAAAAAGATACTGGCAGAAGGCGCACAAGGCAGCATGCTGGATGTAGATTTTGGTACGTTCCCGTTTGTTACGTCTTCTAATACTATTTCGGCTGGCGTGTGCACAGGATTGGGCGTGGCACCGCAAAAAATTCGCGAGGTGCTGGGCGTAACCAAAGCCTATTGCACACGCGTTGGCAGCGGACCTTTCCCGACCGAATTAGAAAACGAAATCGGCGAAGAATTGCGTAAATTAGGTAGCGAGTTTGGCGCTACTACAGGCAGACCGCGTCGCTGTGGCTGGATTGATTTAGTGGCATTAAAATACTCTTGCATGATTAATGGCGTTACACAGGTGGTGATGACAAAAGCCGACGTGCTGGACAGCTTTGAAACGCTGGAAGTATGTACGGCTTACAACATCAACGGCGAGGAAAAAGAAGAAGTACCTTTCCAGATGATGAAGGTAAATATCGAACCTAAATACCAGGCGTTTGCGGGCTGGCATTGCGACTCTACCACCATACAGGATGCAGCAAAATTGCCGGCGCCTATGTCAACCTATATTTCGTTTATCAACGGGTATATCAAGGCCCCGGTAAAGTACATTTCCAATGGTCCGGGAAGAGATCAGATTATTACATTGTAAAAGTATGTTAGCACTGAAAATTTTTTTTGCTGATTCAAAATCTCGTTGAAATTTTACGTTGTTAATCTTAGGAATTATGGCAAAATCTGTAAACAAAAAAAGCACCGGCAAACCGCCGAAAGCAGCGGCGCCAAAAGACGACAGCAAGCCTTCTTCAAAGAGCAAGAAAGAACTGGAAGAAGATGATGATTTAGAGGACGATGACGAGCCAAAAGCTACTAAGGCATCTTCTAAAAAGAAAACATCGTCGGGCGAAGATGACGACGATGATGTGGAAGAAGTAGAAGACACCTGGAACAAGCCGGAAGATGATGATGATTGGGATCCTGACTTTGATGAGTTTGATATACCCAAATCAAAAGCTAAGAGTACCACTACTACCAAAAAACCCGGTAGTAAAAAAGGCGATGACGATGATTTTAAACTGGACGATGACTTTAAAGAGTTTGGTTTGTACAACGACAAAGGCGGCAGTGGTGGCGGTGGCTACGATGACGACGATGATTATTAATTCTTCTTATTTGTTGTTGCATGATGCGTAACACGGCATCTTTCCGCATAGGAGATGCTTCTCTTTGCAAGCAGCAGATGCTAAACTGGGCCAGCCGGTTTAGCATCTGTTGTTTTATGGATAGTCATCAATACAGAGATCTGTATTCAACATTTGATTGCCTTGCTGCGGCTGATGCAGCAACTGTTTTTTTACCGGAAAACAATAAGCTGGCGCAACTCAAAATATTTACCCAACAACATAACGATTGGCTGTTTGGGCATATAGGTTATGATTTGAAGAATGAGATAGAAGAACTGGCTTCTTTGCACACAGATGCACTTGATTTTCCTGATGTCTTTTTTTTTCAGCCTAAGACTGTACTGCTTTTAAAAGGCAATACACTTACGGTTGAAAGCCTGTATGAAAAGCCGGAAGATGTATATAAAGCGGTAATGAGCAGCGTTGAAAATAATATTGCCATAACAAGCAAAAACATACAGATACAAAGCCGGCTTGATAAAAACCAATACTTAGCAATCATCCACCAGTTAAAGCAGCATATTCTGCGCGGCGATTGTTATGAAATCAACTTCTGCCAGGAATTCTTTAGTGAAGAAGCCGTTGTTAATCCCATTGAATTATATAAACAACTTTCACTCCTTTCTTCCGCGCCATTTGGCGCTTATTATAATTTAAACGATAAATATGCATTGTGCGCCAGCCCGGAGCGTTTTCTTTATAAGAAAGGCGCACGTTTAATTTCGCAACCCATAAAAGGAACTGCCAAAAGAAACCTCGATGATGAGGCTTTGGATAATGAACTGAAACAGCAGTTGCAGAGCAGCGAAAAGGACAGGATAGAAAATGTAATGATCACCGACCTGGTGCGTAACGATCTGAGCAAGATTTCTAAGCAAGGCAGTGTTGAGGTAACAGAATTGTTTGGCATTTATTCTTACCCGCAGGTACATCAAATGATAACAACCGTGCAAGGTGAAGTAGAGGAAGTAATTAATATAGCAGATGTGCTGCAAGCTACTTTCCCAATGGGTTCGATGACAGGTGCGCCAAAGCGAAAAGTAATGCAACTGATAGAGCAATATGAGTCTTCAAAACGCGGCTTGTATTCGGGCAGTATCGGCTATCTGTCGCCGGATAACGACTGGGATTTTAATGTTATTATCAGAAGCATCCTGTACAATGAAACCAGCCGCTATCTTTCCTTTCAAACCGGCAGTGCCATTACATTTGGCAGCGATGCAGAAGACGAATACAACGAATGCTTATTAAAGGCAGAAGCCATGAAAAAAGTACTGGTAAAGGAGTTATAAAAAGTGGAACCATAACCTGTTTGTAAAAAACAATTGCGATAACGGACTTTATTTTGCAGAATGATAAGGATGAAAAACAAGTGGTACAAAGCAGGGCTTTTTTATAGCATTGTTAGTATGGCAGTATTTACATCAGCCACAGCGCAGACCCAAAAAGTCAACCTGCCAACCGGCACCTGGCAAGGCACGTTGCACCGACCGGACAATGAGAATATCAGCTTTAATTTCACAACATCCACAACAAACCATCGTACCGTTCTCTACATCCACAATGCCGGTGAAAGATTGCTGGTCGACAGTATCAAACAGCAAGGCGATTCGCTCTGGATACAAATGCCATTCTTTAATTCACGCTTTGCGCTGCAAATAAAAAGCAACGGCAACCTCGAAGGCAATTACATAAAAAACTATGGCAACCGTTTCTTGATAATGCCTTTTACGGCTGTTCGTAATCTTAGCTACCGTTATACAGCAACGGCATCTCCGCTTTATAATCTCACCGGCAAATGGCAGGCTGTTTTTGATGGCGACGATAAGCTGAACGCTTATGCGATTGGCGAGTTTAAGCAAGCCAAAGGTGGCATTGTTACAGGAACATTCCGAACGCCTACCGGCGATTATCGCTACCTCGATGGACGAGTGAATGGGGACAGTCTTTTACTCTCTGCTTTTGATGGCGGACATGCGGTTTTGTTCACTGCCAAAATAAAAAATGATACAACGCTGGCAGGTGGGTTTATCTATTCTAACAATACCGGCAAACAAAGCTGGACGGCCATAAAGAATGATACCGCCCAATTGCCCGACAGCTATACCATTACCAAGTTGCGTCCGGGCGAATCGAACTTGTCTTTTCATTTTCCCGACACAAATGGCAATGCTGTTTCTATCAGCGATGAACGCTATAAAAATAAAGTGATCATCGTGCAGATATTAGGCTCATGGTGCCCGAACTGTATGGACGAAACGATGTTCTTAAGCCGCTATTATAACGAGAACCGGCAGAAAGGAGTCGAGATTATTGGTCTGGCTTACGAGCGTACCGAAGACTTCAACGAATCAAAAGAATCCTTGCAGCCGTTTCAAAAAAGGTTCAATGTGCAATATCCTTTTTTAATTACGGGCGTTACGGTTACCGATGCGCAGCGAACAGAGAAAACGCTGCCACAGTTAGATAGCATCCAGGCTTTCCCAACTACTATTTTCATCAGCAAAGAAGGCAAGGTAGACAAGATACATACTGGCTATGATGGCCCTGCAACCGGCGCGCATTATGAAGCGTTTAAGAAAGAGTTTGAAGAAGAAGTAGATAAGCTGTTGAAAGAATAAACGGTTTTGCTCATCATTATTTATTTACAAAAGGAAAAACTCAGCTGCCATGCAAGACACCATCGAAATAAAGAGACTAACGCCACCTGACACAGATAAGCTGAAACAATTGCTGTATGTGTTCGATGATGTATTTGAATGGTCATTATTTACAATGCCTTCCGATAAACACATATACAAAATGCTGGAAAGCGCGCAGCATCTGGTTTTCACGGCTTTGTTAAACGGCGTGGTGATTGGCGGATTAACCGCTTACGTGTTAGATGAATTCGAAACCGAAACTTCTCTCGTTTACATCTATGATCTTGCCGTAAAAACAGAATACCAGCGGCAGGGAATTGGACAGCGACTGATAAAAGGTATCAATGAGTATTGCCGGCAGCAAGGCATTGCAGAAGTATTTGTGCAGGCAGATGAAGCGGATGATTATGCAGTTGATTTCTACCGGAAAACAGGCGGGAAAGAAATGAAAGTGGCTCAGTTTACTTATCCACTTTAAGTATATTACTTCTAAATAAGGAAGAGAAGACTGCTGAAGATTAAAAATTAACGTCACCGTATTATAATAACAAACCGTTGATTCCTGTTATCATTCATCCGTCAGTATCTTCATCATTCACAAGCAGGATATGTTTCAGCAGCGAATATTGATTTGTTTTCTCTTCCTTCCAATTCTTTCCTTTTCACAATTATTAAAACCCGGTTTCAGCAAAGCTGAATATGCAGAATTGCTGCGGGTTTCAGCGCACCAGGCAGATACAGCACGATGGTCGAACTATGGTATTAAAATGCCATCCGATTTCTCAATGACTTACCGTGCGCCGGTAACCGGATTGGACAACCGCTGGGATTTATGGATAAATAAACAGCATACAATTGCCGCTATCAGTCTGAGAGGAACCACTGCCAATGGCATCAGTTGGCTCGAAAATTTCTATGCAGCGATGGTTCCTGCCAAAGGTGAATTTCAATTGAACGACAGTACAACTTTCAAATACCAGTTAGCCGATAATGGTAAAGCTGCCGTGCATATCGGTTGGTTGGTGGGTATGGCAGGTCTCGCGGGTAATGTTGTTGCTCATATAGATTCCTGTTATAAAGCGGGCATTCACAACTTTTATATTATGGGGCACAGCCAAGGCGGCGCGCTGGCTTATCTGCTTACGTCTTACCTGCATTACCAGCAGTTGGCTGGCACGTTGCCAAAAGATGTTTACTTTAAAACCTATTGCAGTGCAGCGCCCAAGCCCGGCAATCTTTTTTATGCTTACGACTATGAAACGTACACGGCGGGCGGCTGGGCTTACAATGTGGTAAACAGCGCTGATTGGGTGCCGCAAACACCGGTTTCGATACAAACACTGGAGGACTTCAACACCACCAATCCGTTTGTTGATGCTAAAGGCATTATTCGTAAGCAAAAGTTCCCAAAGGACATTGTGTTGCGCCATGCCTACAACAGGCTGTCGAAGACCACCCGCAAGGCAAGGGAAACGTACCAGCGATACTTAGGCAGCATTGTTTACAAATTTTTGCAAAAAACTTTGGAGCAATATAAACAACCGGGCTACTATGAGTCTATGCAGTATGAGAGAGCCGGTAATTTTATTATTCTGAATGCAGATAATGATTATTACAAAAAATTTCCTGACAGCAGGGAGAAGATTTTCATCCATCATGACTTCAATGCCTACCTGTTTCTGCTGAAGAAACTGCCATAGGCTTTAAGTAATATTTAATCATTGTTTAATCATCATTTAATCGCCGGTTCTCGTTTTTAAAAAATAGGTTTCTACCTTCATTGTAGCAACCAAAGTAAAAAGAGAATCATGATGACAGACGTTATAGAAGAAGAAATTATGGAGCAGGTTCATCCGAATTATGGTCTTACCAGGAGCCGCGAAGAAGGCGCTTTCGACGAGATATTCAACAATCCTTTGCCTCGTGCGGTCATTCGCCCCAACGCTTATATTTTACTCGATGGCGAATGGAAGTTTGCCTTCGACCGCGAAGATGCCGGCTTGCAGGAAGGCTGGTATCTGTGGCATCAATACCACGATACGGCGCAATGGCCGGGCAGCATAGAAGAGCAGATGATAAAAAGCAAAGAAGACAAGGAGGCTACGTACTGGCAAGACAAAGTAGTAGTGTGGTACGAGCGCGAATTTCCGATGCCCGACCGCTCTGAAGTATCACCGCAGGATATGCTGCAACTGACGTTTGGCGCGTGTGGTTATGAAACCAGAGTGTGGCTGAACGGGCTACCGCTTTCTACAGTAGAAGGCGAAGAAGTACATGTAGGCGAATACACCTCTTTCTCTTACGAAATACCGGAAGAAAGCCTGCAGTTGGTGAACCGGCTTACGGTGCGCATTGCTGACACGTTCGATGCCAACATACCGCGTGGTAAGCAGGAATCATATGTATACAAACGCGGTGGCATCTGGTATCAAACCTATAGTGGTGCGGTGCGCAGTGTGTGGCTCGAAACTGTGGAGCGCAACCGGCTCCGTTCGCGTGTGGGTGTGGTGAGTATTTTAGAAGATAACTTAGTGCGTTTTAATGTAACAACGCGCATTCACGATGCGGGGGATTATACTATTCGTTTAAAAGTTTATAACCGCATACAGGAAACCGATGAACCCATTGCAACATCAGATTATCCGTTGCATTTAGAAGCCGGGCAGAAGCAGCAACGCGTGGTGCTGGAGATACCTGATGCGAGGCATTGGTCGCCGCAGTCGCCGCACTTATATCGCCTTGAAGCGCAGTTGATTGATAGTAAAGACTATGTAGCAGAAATAGAAACACATTTTGGCTTACGCAAGATAGAATCGCGCGGTTGCTGCATTTACTTAAATAACAAAGCCATTTATCTCGATGGTATTTTGTATCAGCCCAACACGTCTACTTATGAAGAGATCAAAACGCACATGTATGCGATGAAAGAGCTGGGCTGCAACTTGGTTCGCATCCATATTTCAGGCGTTGATCCCCGCGTGTATAACCTCGCTGATAAAATGGGTATGTTGCTTTGGGTAGAAGTGCCCAGCCCACATAGCTCAACCCCCGAAAGTCGCGTTGCGCACCGTGCTGAATTGTTGCGTATGCTGGCGTTGATAGAAACGCATCCATCGGTTGTTATCTGGAGTTTGTATAACGAGGACTGGGGCGCACAGGACATAGCTACCAGTATTGAAACGCGCGAGTACATTACCAATTTATACCATTACATGCAGCAGGAGCATCCACAGTTTTTGGTGGTGGATAACGATGGCTGGCAACATGTTTCTTATGAAGGTCGTTTAAAGTCTGACCTTCTTACGGCTCATCTTTATACACCTGATTTAGAACAATGGAAAGAGGTATTAGATAAGTTGGTAGAAGGTCAGTTAAATGGTGTAGCCGCCTATCCATTGGTGGTAGGCGATCCGTTTTTTTATCGTCATCAGGTGCCTTTATTGGTCAGTGAGTGGGGCGGTTTTGGCTTTGTAAATTATGGCGGTCCAAAGGACTCTGAAGATCGTGCAGACAAGATCCGATTGTTTAAAGAAGAGCTTCGAAAACGCCCGATTGCCGGTGATGTTTATACGCAGGCAACCAACATTGAAGAAGAACAAAACGGTATTATTAATGCAGATACCGGCGAGCTAAAAGTGCCGGTGGGAATCTTAAAGTCAAGACCGGTTGGAAAGGGAAGTAATGGTGTGGAGAAGTAAAAATAAAAATACGATTAATAAAAAAGACCTGTTCTCTCAACAGGTCTTTTTTATTATTAGATCTTCTTCGGTGGAAGTGCAAATGCTATGGCTTCATGCTCAAAGTGCCCGTTGTGAGATCCATCGCAAAAAGGTTTGTTTTTTGAAAGTCCGCAACGGCAGATAGATACAATGGTACGTCCGCCAAGGTCGTACGCATTTCCGTTCTTATCTACAATTTCAAAATCACCATCTACTTTTAAAGAACCATTGTTGTTTACTGTCAATTTTACGGCTGCCATGTGTTGTTGTTTTATTGGTTAAAAGTAGGAAGGATAGCATCGCTATCTCTTATTTAATAATTTCTCTTTCAAAATGGCTTTCCATGGGTGGCTTTAATGATTGTTTTAGCTAATGTAGGAACAGCCTTCATTGTTCGCAAAAACAAAGCCGTTGAAGTGGTTCCGCCAAATACACGCTGAATCATTCTGCCAACATATAGGCGCTTTGCAAATTGTTGCTGCCATTGTGTTGTATAGCTTCGTTCCATTTCGTTTCGCACTATCTTACCTTGTAAAAACAAATGCATATTCTGAAAAGCCAACACCGAAGAATGCATTGCCATGCTCATACCATTGCCGCATAAAGGCGTGATCAAGCCAGCCGTATCGCCCAGCATCAATACACCGTTTTCGACCTGCGATTTCTTGTCAAAAGAAACTTGAGAAATGGCTAAGGGCTGGCTGTATAAAAACGTTGCATTACTAAAGATGTCTTTCAAAAATGAATTTTGCGATAATAACTGTTGTTCCATTTCTTTGATGCTGTTATTGTATTGCTTCAGGTTATTAGCAGTGGTGAGATAACATAAACAACAAACATCATCTTCAATTTTTGAAATACCGCAGTAGCCGTCTTTGAAGTTGTGTAAGGCAATCGTATCATTGGCAAAAGAATAGCGGATGTGATATTTGATGCCGATATAATTGTTAAGCTTGTTAGGTTTTTGCTGCGCAAAATTCCGCTTCCACTGAATGTCTAAATTGCTGCGCTTGCCATACGCTCCGCAGGCAATCTTTGCATGATAAGTTTCATTTGCTGTTGTAATGATGAAGCCATCATTTTCGTAGATTACATCGTTCACTTTTGTCTTCGTAAGAACAGTTGCGCCTTTTGATAAAGCGACTTTGTAAAGCAAATTGTCTAAACAATAACGGCTGACGCCAAAGCCACCTAAATCCAAGGAAAAATGATACGCTTTCCCGGTTGCATCAGAGATAGTCAGCTTACTAATATTAGGTAATGATAAAGAAGACAAATTAACACCAAGCCGTTCTATAAAATCATAGCTCTCATTGCTGATATACTCACCGCAAACTTTATGAAACGGGTATTGTTCGCGTTCAAACAAAATGGTTTTATAACCGGCATCAGCAGCTTGTATCACAAGCGATAAACCGGCAAGCCCGCCGCCAATGATAGCAATATCGTAGGTTTCATTATTATACATGGCGATACATGATAAGATAACGAAACGCCCACTGCCACTGCATTTGATAAGAAGCAATTCCTGCTGTTGTAAATATTTGCTGCCATTCTTTTCTTATAAATCCACGTTTTACGCTCAGCGGCGCATCGTTCTTTACCAAGTAAGATCTGGAAAAAATACGTGTCAATAATTTAATAGAAGAATAGGCTAACGGATGCCGTTGCAAGTCGTTTATAAAAAACCCGATACACGAATTTTCCCTCATCCATTGTAGTTGTGTGACCAACTCTTCATTTGTAAAATGATGGCAGAATAAACTGGAAAAAATGATGTCCGGCTTCTCTTTAAAAATCACTTTTTTATAGTCATTAATCAGCCATGTTGTGCAAGGTTGCAATTCGTTTTTTGTTTCTGCAAAGCGGATGCATTCTTCTTTAATATCAATGCCGATAAACGTTGCTTCAACATTGTGTTTACTGCACCAGCGATGAATGGCAACCAAGTTATCGCCGCCGCCACAGCCGATTTCGCAAACATGAATTCTCGGTTGATGATTACGAAGTGAATTAAAGCCTTTAAGCGTGATACGATGCCCGCCAAGCAAGCGGTTGATTGCATCCAGTTCCTGCATGTTTTGTTTAATGTCGGCAAACAGGATATTGTCATCATCCAGTAATTCTTTCTGATAAGAACGCTGATGCAGGTTCATAACACGGTAGCAGTAAAAGTTTCCATCGTTAAACCCGGACCAAAAGCAACGCCGAGAAGCGGAGAAGAAATTGCTTTTTCTTTTGCCTTGTCGCAAATTTCTTTCAGCACGAAGAAGATGGTGGCAGAAGACATGTTACCGTAATTATTCAATACTTCGCGCGAGCCTTTTACTTCGTCGTCTGATAACGACAACTGCTTTTGAATAGCATCTACAATGCGCTTGCCGCCGGGGTGAAGACACCAGTGTTTAACATCACTTCTATCCAGGTTACTTTCTTTCAAAGCATCATTTACCAATGCAGAAATATCATGTTCAATCAGTTGCGGCACATAACCACTTAATGTCATAAGGAAGCCTTTGCTGCTGATCTCCCAAGCCATGTCCTGCTTGCCTTTGGTGGCAATGGTGGAATAAAAATGATCAATAGAAGCAACAGGTTTTTTGCTCTTGTCGTTGCTCATTAATAAAGCTGCGCTGCCATCGGCAAAGAGCAAACTGCTGGCTGCATTATCTAAAGTATAATCCTGTTGAAAGTGAAGCGTACAAAGCTCTGTAGCTACGATCAATACATTTGCATTGGGTATGCTGTCGCAAATCATCTTGCCTAATTTTAAAGCATGGATGCCTGCATAACAACCCATAAAGTTTACCGACGTACGAAAGATGTTGGGTGATAAGTTCAACGCTTCTACTAACTCCAAATCTAAACCAGGCGCACTCATGCCGGTGCAGCTAACGGTGATGAGATGTGTAATATGGATAGCCTCATCCAATTCATCCAAACAGTTTTGCGCAGCTTTTAAACTGAGTGGCAGCGCTTCCTGCTTATACAATTTCATTCTTGTATCCAGCGGCGTAGCTTCATTGCTTTCTACATTAATAAATTGCCATTGCTGCGGCGGCAGGCTGAAATCTTTTAGTACTGAATACCGTTTTTCAATACCGCTGTGATGATATAAAAATGCCAGCTTACGCTTGTCCGCCGTATCCAGATTATAAGCCTGCTGCATGAAAGAAAGAATGTCTTCCTGCCGGTGACAATAATCGGGAACCGCCGTTGCTATGGAAATAATATTAGCCAAGATGATTGAATATAAGTAAAGTAATAAATGCCCCATTGGTGCAGGTTGACGCCAGCCAGTTCATCCGCATCGTGTATCGAAAGTTGGCGTTGGCGCTGTTCTTCCAGACTTTATTTACCCAATAAAAAAAATATAGTAAGACCGGGATAAAAAAGGCTTGCAATACAATAAAACGAGTGATTTGCCCAATGCGTTGAAAGTGGACAAACAGCAAGCCAAAAGCCACCACATACATTGCGGCACACCAAATGAAAGTGCCTCTGATACCCAGCAAGAGGCTGATGGTTGTTACGCCGTCTTTCTTATCGGCTTCATGCTGATAGACTTGCGTAATAGGATAAAAGCCACCAATTAAGAAAGTGGCTGAAATACAGGCTACGACTGGAAAAGCAGCCGCAGGCAAAGCATTCACACCAACATATACCATCCAAAATGTAAGTGCGCCCTGGTTAAGAATTACAGTGAGATAACCAGCAATAGGATATTGCTTTAGCCTCACATTCCGATAGCTGTACAGCCTCGAAAAAAGAATATAAATAACAATGGCCAGCATAAAATAAAGACTGACAAACAACGACAAAACGATGGCTGCTATATCCAACACAATCGTTGCATAAAACAACTGCTTCGTGGGTTGTAATGGCTTCGCAATGCCACCAATGGGGCTTTCATCCTTGTCCATGTAACTGTTGTAGCCGTTGCTGGAAGGATAGACGAGAACATGCAAAATGCAGAAAATAATAACCGCTTTGGTTACATCAATTTCCGGTATTGTGCTGAGCGCAAACCAATACACAGGCATCAGAAAAAACGAAAACGGCAAGCGCAATAATTGTATGGTAGAACGGTGCAGCATCGTTGCCCGTGAAGATAAGTGTAAGTTAAATCATTACTTTATGTTTTTGTAGTTGTGATATCAATACGATGTTTACTTTCATCTTCCGGTTTTCAATTTACAGTTACCTTTAGCCGGTATAAAATGACAGCTTACCGCACCGCAAATGATTGCTTCATCAATAACCAACAAACACACCTTATCATGTATATAGATTCTTCTTCGGCGTCTTCTGCCAATGCTACAAAAGGCAATTCGTTGTTCGGCATCTCGCTCATTGCTGCCTTAGCCGGCTTCATCTTCGGCTTCGATACCGTAGTAATTTCCGGTGCCGATCTGCCCATTCAGCACTTATGGCATACGAACGAAATTTCACCCTGGTTTCATGGCTTCTTTATTATGTCGATGGCGTTGTGGGGAACTGTTGTGGGAGCTTTGTTTGGCGGCTATCCCACGCAGAAATATGGCAGAAAAAAAGTGCTGATCTGGATTGGTATTTTGTTCACCCTTTCCTCACTGGGTTCTGCCATTGCGCCCAGTCCGTATATTTTTTCGTTCTTCCGGTTTATCGGTGGTCTGGGCATCGGTGTTTCCTCCGTAGCGGCGCCAACGTATGTGTCTGAAATTTCTACGCCGGCTTCGCGGGGCAGGCTGGGCGCCATGTACCAGTTCAACATCGTATTTGCGATATTGATTGCTTATGTTTCCAATTATTTATTGAAAGGCGTTGGCGGCGAAAACGACTGGCGTTATATGCTGGGCGTGATGGCCATTCCTTCTCTTATTTATTCGATATTGGTATTCAGCATTCCTGAAAGCCCGCGCTGGCTCATCACAAAAGGCAGGGAAGACGAAGCGAAGAAAGTGTTGGCAAGGCTTGGATTTGTCAATGTGGAGGAAGAAATTGCTTCGGTAAAAGCCGGCATCCAGCATGAGAATACTACGAACGAGGGCGCTTCTTTTTTCAGTAAAAAACACAGCGTCATTTTATGGTTGGCGTTCTTGGTGGCGTTCTTTAACCAATGGTCGGGCATCAACTTTATCCTGTATTATGCGCCGCGTATTTTAGAATCGGCAGGCTTGGCTTCTTCCGATTCGTTGCGAAGCTCCATCATCATCGGCGGCACCAATTTAGTGTTCACGTTTGTGGGTTTATACCTGATAGACCGCGTGGGCAGAAAAACACTTTTGCTCATCGGCTCTTTTGGCTATATCGTTAGCTTAGCAGCCGTAGCGTGGTGTTTTAAAACGAGCGCCGATGCAAGCCTGCTCATCTTTTTCTTAGCCATGTTTATCGCCTCTCATGCGGTAGGGCAGGGCGCTGTTATCTGGGTATTTATTTCTGAAATTTTCCCAAACAAAATTCGTGCATTAGGGCAATCGTTCGGCGCCAGCACACACTGGGTTTTTGCTGCGCTCATTACATTGATCTCACCTGTTTTTATTGATAAAGACAAAGGCATTTTTAAAGATAATCCCTGGCCCATTTTCGCCTTCTTCGCCTTTATGATGGCGATGCAGTTGATATGGGTAGTAACGAAAGTACCCGAGACAAAAGGCAAGACGCTGGAGCAGATACAGGATGAGTTGGGAATGGGATAAGAAGGATTGAATAAGTAATAGGTAAGATTGATTATTGATATAAATATAATTCTTGAAATATTTTATCTTCCTGTTTGTTATGTCTGTTACTTATTGCAAAGCGCAGATAAAATATCCCGAAGGCGGCTTTGCTTATCCGGAGCACATTGCTGATAGTGATACGAACAGGTATCATTATCCTCTAAGAGATACAACTTCAAAGCGGGACGCTTTTTACGAAAGATATGAGTATCTTTTTTATCAACCTTTTAATGAGCCCAATCTTAGTCTTCGGCCGCAGTCACAGGAAGTTTTCAGATTTATTTATTCAGGAGCGTTTGGAAACAGCATTATCATCAACCTAACAGAAAATTCAATAGTTATAAAAAAGGGTAATCCGGCATCTCTTTACAGTGAGGACACTTCCCGCTTGTCTGCTATTGAAAACCTGCATTTAAGAATTCTAAGGAGATACTTCCCGGTTGATGATACAACGGGAAAAAATCCTCGCCGTCGGCATTATCTGGATTCTATAGTAAGAATATATCCTCAACTCCTTAATCCGGCTTATTACCATCAGCTCTACGAAAAAGTTATGGTGAAAAGCAACGACCCGTTTCATTACAAGGAAACAAAAATTCCTATAACAGAAAAGCAATACACATCAGTCGTAGAGCAAATTAATGCATCAGGATTTTGGACTATGCCTCACCATAATACATGCGAATATCCGCCAAGTGATTGTGGCGGTTTTGAGCTTGAAGCAAACACAAAAACCAAATATCAGACTGTTGGCAAAACAGATTGCCCTGACGATACTACAAGATTTAATAAAGCTTGTCAAAGCCTTGTCGACTTAGCTGGGCTTAATAAAAAAATTCAGCTTATCTGGAGTGGGGAAACGATTACAGTAATTGAAGATGTTCCGTTAAAAAACTATCGAAAAAATAAGCGAAAAAAGAAATAATCAAATGAAAATATAAGTATGAAGTCTTTCCATTACTATTCAATCTTACCTATTACGTACTCAATTCATACAAATTTCCTTCTAACCTCCACATTATCTTAATATTAATTCTCACCCTTATCCGGCAACCTACCTGCATATCTCTATTTTTGCACAAACGATCAATATGGGTTTAAATACGTTTGGAAGAATGTTCATGCCGAAAAATACAATTTTTTACGAATTGTTTGAAGAAGTAGGAACCACTGTACATAACATGGGATTGATGCTGAAGCAAATGGTGTATGAACCCGACAAAAAACAGCGCACCCTGCTCATTTCCAAGTTGGAAGATATGGAGCACCGCAACGACGATACTACACATACCATCTTTACCGAACTCAGCCGCAATTTCATTACGCCTTTCGACCGTGAAGACATCCATGCGCTCACTTCAGCACTCGACGACATCTGCGATTACATCTATGGCTCTGCCAAAAAAATTAATTTCTACCAGGTTAATCCCGACGATACTGGTATCCGCAAAATGGCAGAACTGATTGTGGATTCTTCCTTAGAAATCAAGACCGCCGTTCACGAACTGCGCGACATGAAAAACCTGCGCCGTATGACGGAAGCCATGGTGCGTGTGAACAGCATCGAAAACCAGGCGGATGATATTTACGACCTGAACCTTGAGCATCTCTTCGAAAACGAAAACGACATCAAAGCGTTCATTAAGAAAAGGGAGATTTACCAGGCAATGGAAATCGTTACCGACAAATGCGAAGATGCCGCCAACGTAATCGAATCTATTATCGTAAAATACGCATAGTCTCCCTTCATTTACTTATCTGCTGTTTCCATTATGAGTTTACTCATTGTCATTATTATCTTGGCGCTTGTTTTCGATTACATCAATGGCTTTCACGATTCGGCAAATTCCATTGCCACTATTGTTTCCACCAAAGTGCTTACGCCGTTTCAGGCCGTATTGTGGGCAGCCTTCTGGAACTTCGTTGCCTTTTTTATTTTTAAAGAACATAAGGTAGCCAACACCGTTGCCAAAACCATCTATCCTGAGTATGTAGATCTGGTCGTTATTATGTCCGGCTTAATCGCCGCCATCATCTGGAATCTATTCACGTGGTGGTTCGGCATCCCGTCCAGTTCATCGCATACCTTAATCGGCGGTTTCATTGGTGCCGCCGTTGCCAAGGTGGGTTCGTTCAGCGTAGTGGTAATGGCAAACCTCACGAAGACAGTGCTGTTCATTTTTCTATCGCCCCTAATCGGTATGATACTCGCCTTTATCATCACGCTTATCATTGTTTGGATCAGTCGAAAATCGCGGCCCTATAAAACAGAGCGATGGTTCAAACGCCTGCAATTGGTTTCTTCGGCTGCTTTTAGTTTGGGTCACGGCGGCAACGATGCACAGAAAGTGATGGGGCTAATCACTGTTGCGATGTCTTATTATTACACTAATGGTCATGTGCCCGACGATGTGGTAAACCACATGCCTTTCTGGGTGCCGCTTGCCTGCTATAGTGCCATCAGTTTAGGCACCATGAGTGGCGGCTGGCGCATTGTAAAAACCATGGGTACGCGCATCACCAAAGTAACACCGCTCGAAGGTGTAGCCGCTGAAACCGCAGCTGCCAGCACACTCATTCTCACCGAAGGCTTGGGTATCCCGGTTAGCACCACGCACACCATCACCGGTGCCATTATTGGCGTTGGTGCTACCAAACGCTTATCAGCCGTGCGCTGGGGTGTTACCGTTAATTTGATATGGGCTTGGGTGCTTACTATTCCGGTAAGCGCTTTATTAGCTGCTGGTATTTATTATGTAATTAATTTCTTTATCTGAACTATGATAGAACACGGATAACACGAACTTCAGGTATGGAACACTTTCATCGCATCCAATTCTTTCTGCAACCGGAACATCTCATCGCGCAAACGCGCCGCTTCAATAAAGTCCAGATCACGCGAAGCTTTTTCCATTTGCTTCTTAATGTTATGTACCGCTTTCTCCATCTGCGGGATGGTTTTGTATAACGATTGTTCTTCCGCAGCGCTGGTGTTTCTCACAATATCTTCATCGCCTTGTATGGCGTACGATTTCTTATTGTCAAAGCCCTTAATGTCAAGCACCGAAGTTTGCTTCATCACTTGTTCAATGCTTTTCTTGATGGTACGCGGCGTAATGTTGTGTTCGGTATTAAAAGCAATCTGCTTCTCGCGTCTGCGCAGGGTTTCATCAATGGTGCGCTGCATACTTTCGGTCATCTTATCGGCATAAAAAATGACAAGGCCATCTACGTTTCTTGCCGCGCGTCCCGCCGTTTGTGTTAGCGATCTTTCGTTGCGCAAAAAGCCTTCCTTGTCCGCATCCAGAATAGCCACCAGCGATACTTCGGGCAAATCCAGACCTTCACGCAAAAGGTTTACACCCACCAGCACATCTATATCGCCCAACCGAAGCTGGCGAAGGATTTCAACGCGCTCCAGTGTATCCACATCACTATGAATGTACTTCGATTTGATATTGATTTTACCTAAGTATTTGTCCATTTCTTCTGCCATGCGTTTGGTCAATGTTGTTACCAATACACGGTCGCCTTTGGTTACACGCTTGTCTATTTCATCCAGCAAATCATCTATCTGGTTCACGCTTGGGCGAACTTCAATGGGCGGATCTAATAAACCCGTTGGCCGCACCACTTGTTCTACCACTACACCGCCGGTTTTCTCCAGTTCATATTCGCCCGGTGTGGCACTTACGAAGATGGTTTGGTTCGTCATTGTTTCAAATTCCGGGAAGTTGAGCGGGCGGTTGTCCAATGCACTTGGCAGGCGAAAACCATAATCCACCAATGTCATTTTGCGGCTTCGGTCACCACCATACATGCCGGCAATCTGCGGCACCGTTTGATGGCTTTCGTCTAAAAAACACAGGAAGTCTTTGGGGAAATAATCGAGCAAACAGAACGGTCGTGCACCCGGCGGGCGACGATCAAAAAAGCGCGAGTAGTTTTCGATACCATTGCAAAAACCCAGCTCGCGGATCATCTCTAAATCATACTCCACACGCTCTTTAATTCGCTGCGCTTCTATCAGCTTACCAACTTTTTTAAAATACTCTGTCTGCAACCGCATCTCATCCTGTATCTCATACATGATAGACTGCATCATGTCTTTCGGAGCGAGGTACAGGTTGGCAGGAAAAATAGCAATATCATCCAGCGTATTGATGCGCTTGGTGGTGCCGGTTTCTATGGTTTCAATCTCTTCTATTTCATCGCCAAAAAACGTGATGCGGCAACTGTTATCGGCATACGGAAGATTGATGTCGATTGTATCGCCTTTTACTCTGAAAGTACCGCGACCGAATTCACCCTGGCTGCGGTTGTATAATGAATTGACCAGCGAATGCAGGAAGCCTTGCCTTGAAATGACCTGGCCTTTTTTAATGCGGATGACACCATTCTCAAACTCCGTTGGATTGCCCATACCATAGATGCAGCTCACGCTGGCAACAACAATAATGTCGCGCCTACCGGTTAGCAATTGCGAGGTGGCTTGCAAACGAAGTTTATCTAATTCTTCGTTGATGTTTAAATCTTTCTCGATATAAGTATCTGAAACCGGTATGTATGCTTCAGGCTGATAATAATCGTAATAGCTTACAAAATAGCCCACCGCATTATCGGGGAAAAACTGGCGGAACTCGCCGTACAATTGCGCCACAAGTGTTTTGTTGTGCGTCAATACCAGCGTAGGTCGCTGCACATTTTGAATCACGTTTGCCATGGTAAATGTCTTACCACTTCCGGTAACGCCAAGCAAAGTCTGGTACCGTTCGCCTTCTATCAATCCTTGTGTTAATTGTTGTATTGCCGTCGGCTGGTCGCCGCCCGGCTGATAGGGAGATTGTAACTGGAATTGCATAGTTGCAATATAGTAAAAAGAGGGCTAAGTGTATGTTATTCTTACAAGGGAAAAAGCCTTTTTACAGTTCGTTACAGATGCCGTAGAAACAAATTATTCCTCAGGCATTTTCCTACTTTCTTCTCCCAACATCTTCATATAAGCCAACCCTTTTTCCCTGGCAAAACGGATGTTGCGTTCCGGTATTTCTTCGGCAGAACCGGCATAATGCGCCAGCGATTTTTCTATGCTTTCCTCGCGCAATAACTGCAGCATTGGAAAGGGAGAACGGTTAGTATAATTGGCGGCATCGTTTGATGGCGCGCCGCTGAAGCGGTAGTCGGGATGGAAGCTGGCCAACTGGTAAATGCCTTCGTAGCGTTGCTTTTTTAGAAGCTGATTCGATAAAGAAAGAAAATGGAGAAAGGCACGGAATGAAGAAAAACCATCCGGAAAAATAACGAAGCTGGTTTCTATTAAAGACTCATTATCCAATCGCTCGCATTCAGTAATCAGGGTTGATAAACAAGTTGCTTTATCGCTGCTTTCTTCCACGTGATAATGAATAGAATTACGTTGTACTTCGCGCGCCGCAAACGGGCAAAAATTGCAGGCGATAACAACTGTGTTAATCCACTTTTGAGTGACTGTAATTGCGTCTTCTTTATTCATTGATGCTTCCCATTAAACATTCATGCCCGATGTATTTTAGCAAAGTAAAGACTTATGCGATGTCCCTTTGCTTAGAATCTGTTTCTTAAAACAATCTTGCCAGGGATATTTGTATAACAATCAGATTTATGAAGACAGGTTTTCTTTTTGTTTTATCTATTGCACTGTTTTACAGCAGCGCAATAGCGCAACGGACCGATAAAAAACTTCAGCAACAAATTGCGCTACTCATCCAAAATTTTCATGGCTGTATCGGTGTGTATGTTCATGATCTGAATAAAAATAAATTTGTTGCCATTAACGCCGATACGATATTCCCGACGGCAAGTACCATCAAGATTCCTATACTCGTCGGCATTATGGATAAATTGCACAAAGGCGAGCTTCAATATCATGGGAACTAAAGTACCGCGATTCACTGCTGTATGCCGGTGTGGATATTTTAGGCTCATTCAAAGACACCGAAAAAATAGAGCTTAGCAAGGTCATCATGCTGATGCTTACCACCAGCGATAACACTGCCAGCTTATGGCTGCAAAGTCTTACCGGCGGCGGGTTACGCATCAATCAGCTATTAGATAGTTTGGGTATGACAGCCACGCGCGTAAACAGCCGCACGCCGGGCAGAGAAGCCAATAGAAATGAGTATGGCTGGGGACAAACCTCGCCGCGCGAGATGGCAATGCTGATGGAAAAAATTGTAAACCATCAAATCATCAGTGATAGCCTGAGCGAGCGGATACTGCGTCTGCTGGGCAGAAATTATTGGGATGAAGAAGGCATGTCGCAGATACCGGCTGATGTGTTTGTGGCAGATAAAAATGGAGCCGTGGACGAAAGCCGCAGCGAAGTAATGTTTGTAAACGGAAGCGGTCGCCGCTATATTTTTTCTGTTTATACAAAGAACAATGCCGACCAAAGCTGGGAGCCAAACAATGAAGCCTGGGTGCTCACCAGACAACTGTCGAAATTGTTGTGGGAGTATTACAAGTGATTGTTGTTTTATTCCGACTTAGGTTCCTGTAAAAATACTTCTCTGTGTTCTCTGTTCTCTCTGTGCGAGAGATAATAATTCATAAGAGAACACAGAGCTATTTTTGCTTTGTTACTATATCTTTAGCAAGTAAAGGCATTCATTGTAAAATGATTGATTAATTACAGAGTAGCTTATTCGGTTTTGTTCTTCACTACCGGGTACATACCAATCTCCTTATAGTCTTCGTGTTTCTTAGCAATCCGTTTCTTTTTCCAGATGATAAATAGTTCAGCTGCGAGTAACATTGCCAACACCGGCGACACAAAATAGATCCACACATGTGTCCACTCATTTGCGCCTAAAGCCGCTGCAAAAGAACGTGCCGGGTTCAAACTCATGCCCGAATAAGGCAGCTCGAATGTGATGTAAAGCGCTATCAGCAAGCCGATGAAAAGAGCCGCCCCTTTTTCCATTTTGCGCGAACTGGAAACGAACAGTAATGTCAGCATCAATACAAAAGAAATAATGAACTCGGCAACAAATGCGTCCATCGTTGTATGCGGCGGCTGTGGCTTGCTCACGCCATAATCAATCAGGGGATAAGAAAATAAATTGCCTGCCCATAACTTCACTATATAAAACCCGGCGAGGGCACCCAGAAATTGCGCGATGATATAACAGGTGGCATTTATTAAGCTGATATTGCCCAGCCGGTAGAACGTTACTGTAACAGACGGGTTCACATGCGCGCCCGACCGCTTGCCAAACAGCTTTACCGTAAAGGTTACATATACGCCCAGACAAATGCCCAGCAGCGCGCGACGCAACACCGGATAATGCCAGAGCCAGCTTCTCATTACCGGCAGAGAAGGATGCTCTAAAAAAACAGTAAAGCTACCGGCAACGAAAACAAAACCGGCAATGCCAGCCGCTTCCATAAGATAGAACTTCTTGTTTTTTTGGATGGTTTTCGTACCCTCTGCTGCTTTCAAAGGGTTACGGTTTATCGAGGTATTGAATCACGGCCATTGCATCTTCTTTTTCATGGTCTTTCAGCGCACTCTGATAGGTATCGTGCAACGCATTTGCCATCGGCGTTTCTATGCCGACAGCTTTGACTAAACGCAGGTCTTTTGCGTAATTTTTCACCGTAAAGGCTGGTTTATAATCGCCCGATAAAATGAGCGGCGTTTTTGCTTTCGTGGTTGCATTGCCTACGCCGCCTTCATTCACCAGGGTGAGCATATCTTTTACATCAACGCCATGCTTTTGGGCAAACAAAACGGCTTCTGCTAACCCTTGCATGTTGAAGCCGACCAGTAAATTAATGGCGAGTTTGGCAACGCTTGCCAAACCATAATCGCCTACATGCAGTATTAATTTTCCAAGGCAATCCAATACCGGTTTGGCTTTGTCCACTGTCTCTTCCGGTCCGCCGGCAAGGATAATTAAAGTCGCATCTTCAGCAGGCTTCACGCTGCCTGATACAGGTGCCTCGAGATAATCAATACCGGCCGCATTGCATTGCGCAGCTACATATTTTGATGTTTCCGGCGAGACGGTGCTGGTATTAATAAGCAGCTTGTCTTTTGCTTCTTTGTTAGACAACAAACCTTCTTGTCCTTCATACACTTCTTTCACGGCGGCATCGTCTGACAGCATCGTGAAAACAATATCGCAATTGTTTAATAAGTCGGACGCGCTTCCGGCAGATTTTGCACCGGCATCTATCAGGGGTTGTTCTTTTTCTTTGGTGCGATTGTAAACCGAAAGTGTGTAACCGGCTTTCAATAAGTTTTGACACATGGGTATACCCATATTGCCTAAGCCTATCCAGCCTATGGATGGTTTGTTCATAAAGTTTAGTTTAACAGGAAAATGATAGTAGCTGTTATTCAAAAACCGGGCGAATGTAAATGTGCTCACTTCATCAGCCCTGCCACAAGGTTGATGGTAAGCGCTACTACAATCGTATTCAGGAAAAAAGAAATCATCTGGTGCACTAATACGGCATGACGGATTCTGCGCGAGTTAATTTCTACATCCGACACCTGGAAGGTGCAGCCGATAACAAAAGAAAAGTAAGTGAAGTCAATATAGTCGGGGTCATCATCTTGTGGAAAATCCAGTCCTTTGGCATCTTTCGAGTTATCATCCTCGGCATCATCATAGTACATATGCGCATAATGAAACGTATAAATGGTATGCACCAAAAACCACGATAAGAGAATGCCCGTAACCGATACAAACACAAACAAACCATGCTCGGTATTGTCGCCTGCTTTCGATATCATCAGGAGCAGCACAATGATGATACTGGCAAACGAAGACACCAGCACCATGATAAACACGAATAGTTTGCTGCCGTCATCCCGCCGCGCATATTTCCGGATTTCACTAATGGGACTGCTGAACAAAATAATCCAGTCCATTACCAAATAAAAAAATTCCACCGCCAGCCATGCAGACAGTATCTTAATCAGCGGAGTCGTTTTGCCGGGAAGAAAAAACAAAGTGACGCCGCCCAGGGCAAGGCTTATCAGCAGGCGATGCAGCGGGCGCAGGTGCAGCAGAGAGCTACTTTTCTTTGGAGAGTTATCGGGATTAGCCATTTTGTATCAGTAATTATTTAAAAAAGTCAACCACGATATCTTTTCTGCGCCAGTTGCAGGGGTAATCCAGTCCGGCAACAGGATAGTTTTTGAGAGACAACTTTTTTTGTGGTACCCATTCATTGTGCAGAAACACAACTTCCAAGGCTTCCGGCACTTGTTTGCCTTGGCAATTAAAAACACCTGCGTTGTTGTTAGCGTGAATATGAACCAGAGTATGAGTTCGCTCCAATCGTTTTACCAGTTCTGTCAGTTCAGCCAGGCGTTCCTTTATGTAATGAAACTCAAAGATCACCTGCACCATATTGTCTGTATGCCGATAAAAACTTTCGTCTTTTAGTACATCGTATTCAGCACCTTCAATATCAATTTTCAGAAGCATCTTTTTGTTCTGCAGGTCATATTTTTCAATGTGATAACTAAGCGTTTTGTATTGTTCTGTATTATGCCCCGATAAGCCTTCTTCTACAAAATGGATACCCTGCTTTGGTAAGCTTTTTTCTGTGAGCCGCCATAGCAGCATCCTGAGGATATGTTTGCTGCCGATATAATAAGCGCCATTTTTAAACTCATCCTTTATATAGCTGACCGTCTTTAGAGTGGGGTCGAATGCATACACCGGTTTGCCTGTTATCTGATAAAAGATTTTTTCAAAGGTTACATTGTAACCAACACCATAGTTCATCAGGCAGTCAACCGACTGAAGGGAAGGCATGTGTACCACGTAGCCGCCATCATGTTTATTGCCAATTCGTTTTAATCCTTCTGTTTCGTAAGGGTGATAGACTTTCAGATCTATATCATTGTTCATTGCTGCAATGTGTTTTATTCATTGGTATTTTACTAAGTAACATAAAATACAGAATATAAGAGGAAGATAATATCCTGTTTTATTGTTGAGTGGACGAATGTAGTTGAAAACCATTTGCCGCCAAATTCAATGCACACAATGTGTTTTTCTGAATTTGTAAGGTTTCCAAAGAGTGCAGATGTTTTAACAGCCTGCATTTTTCCGGGGCTTTGTCTGTTATTACCTGCAGATGCAATTGTGAAAATGATTTTCTTAAGCGGAACCAACAATGGATGATATTCACGTTAAAAAATAATCAACAAGCTTATCACGCTTGCATTCGCGGCGGCAAAAGCTTACCTTCGCGCACTTATGGAAATCCGCAACATTGCAATCATTGCACACGTTGACCATGGCAAGACAACCCTGGTTGACCGCATCTTACATACGACCAAAGTTTTTAGAGACAACCAGGATACCGGCGAGCTGATTATGGATAGCAACGACCTTGAAAGAGAGCGTGGCATTACCATCTTCAGCAAGAACGCAGCCGTTATCTATAAGGATGTAAAAATAAACGTGATAGACACGCCCGGCCACAGTGACTTTGGTGGCGAAGTGGAACGCGTTTTAAAAATGGCCGATGGTGTTTTATTGCTGGTAGATGCGTTTGAAGGACCGATGCCGCAAACGCGTTTTGTGTTGCAAAAAGCGTTAGCACTTGGTTTGAAACCGATTGTTGTTATCAACAAGGTTGATAAGCCCAACTGCCGTCCCGATGAAGTGCACGATGCCGTGTTTGAGCTTTTCTTTAACCTTGATGCAACGGAAGAGCAGCTTGACTTCCCAACTTTTTATGGCTCGGGTAAAAACGGCTGGTTCAACGATAGCCTCACGCCAACGGAAGATATTATGCCGCTGATGGATGGCATCCTGAAATATGTACCTGCTCCTAAAGTAAACGAGGGTCCGCTGCAAATGCAGATTACTTCCTTGGATTATTCTTCTTTCCTTGGTCGTATTGCCATTGGCAAAGTAGCGCGCGGTGTGATAAAAGAAAATCAGCCCATTGCTTTAATGCAGGCCGACGGAGCTATTAAAAAAATGCGTATTAAAGAATTATACGTGTTTGAAGGCATGGGCAAACGCAAAGTAACTGAAGTGATTGCCGGCGATCTTTGTGCTGTAGTAGGTTTAGAAGACTTCAATATCGGCGATACCATTGCCGATGCGGAAAACCCCGAAGCGCTTGCTGTTATCAGCGTGGATGAGCCAACGATGAGTATGCTGTTCAGCATCAACAATTCTCCTTTCTTTGGCAGAGACGGCAAGTTTGTTACCTCGCGTCACCTTCGCGACCGTTTAATGAAAGAAACCGAAAAGAATCTTGCCCTACGCGTAGAAGACAGCGACAGCGCTGATAGCTTTTTGGTATACGGACGCGGCATTCTTCACCTTGGCATTTTGGTTGAAACCATGCGCCGCGAAGGGTATGAATTGACCGTGGGTCAGCCACAGGTATTGGTGAAATACATTGACGGTAAAAAAAGCGAACCTTACGAAAACTTAGTGGTGGATGTGCCGGCCGAATACAGCGGCAAAGCCATTGATCTGGTTACACAACGCAAAGGCGAATTGCAGGTGATGGAAACAAAAGGCGAAATGCAGCACCTGGAGTTTGAGATTCCCTCGCGTGGCTTGATTGGTTTGCGTTCTAATATGTTAACTAACACCGCCGGTGAAGCCGTAATGGCGCATCGCTTTGTAGAATATAAACCCTGGAAAGGCCCAATTCCGGGACGCAACAATGGTGTATTGCTTTCCAAAAACCAGGAAAGAACCACAGGTTATTCGATAGATAAATTACAGGATCGCGGAACCTTCTTTGTTGATCCGGGCGAAGAGGTGTATACAGGTCAGATCATTGCCGAACACATCAAGCCAGGCGATTTGATTGTGAACGCTACCGAGCCTAAAAAGCTGACCAACCACCGTGCCAGCGGCAGCGACGATGCATCGCGCATCGCTCCAAAAACGCTGATGACGCTGGAAGAATGCATGGAGTATATTCAGGATGATGAGTGTATTGAAGTGACACCAAAGCACATTCGTCTTCGCAAGGTGATATTAGATGAAGAAACAAGAAAGAAACAACAAAAGAGCATGAAGGCGGAAGCTGTGTAAATTTTGTTTGAGATATAATAGGAAAAGGCGAACTCATCAGTTCGCCTTTTTGTTGGAGTTAATCAAACACGGATGATGAGGATTTGTTTTTGGAAATAAAGTATTCGCTGAATGACAGAAGCAATCATCCTGCTTCTTTATCCCTGTTCTTTTCAATTAAGTGCTTCACCCAATCTCTTAATTCTTCATGGCTATCCACAATAAACTCCTGTCCTTGCGCCGCCGATTGAAAATAAGTTTCTTTATAAGAGTTAGGTGTATGATACGTCATTGGTAAATCTTTAAAGAAAGAATAAGGCTTCCACCGGCTGCGGCTCATGCCTTCTGCTGTCAGCACCAATTCAGGGTTGTATCTGAAGCAACCTGAACCTTTTATCCTTTCGTTTAAAGACAAAGCTTTTTTTGCAGTGTAAACGCAGTTGTTTTGTAACGAAGAAAACGCATTGCTGAAATGCGGATGATGCTTTGTGTATGGCAGCCCAACATTACTGCATTCGATTATTTCATCAATCTGGAGATAGCCATATAAAAGATGAACATCCGGGCTGTTGCTTTTGTAGTGAAGCTTTCCATTGTCATCAGATTCCGTTTGCTTAAACCATCCGAAGAATAAAAAAACATCGTCTTTTTTTACACCAAACTTTTTAAGTAAAGTCAGCGCTGCGTCACATTGCCCAAAGAGAGAAATGCGGTCTTCCGGGTGCGGCGTACGAATGTTCTTTCGAATGTCGGGGTCTAAATGGCAGGTTTGATGTTTGGCAATTTTTGTACTCGGTTTGAGGGCTTGAATAATGTCGAAATAAGATTGATTACCGTAAAACAAATCGCGGAATGTGGTGATGTCATTTTCTCTCGGGATGGGCAATGAAAGCAAAGTGCCATCCGGCAGAATGGGGCTGGGCTGACCGCCACACGCGGAATCGAAACCTTTGCGGCTGAAGATGATTTTCATGCCCTGAACTTAACTTTCAAATACTTTCTTCGCCACCTCCAAACCCTGCACCAGCGCAGCTTCCACTGTTCCGCCGGACTTGCCGGAATACAATGCCTCGCCAGCAAAGAAGAGTGTGTTTTGAATCGGTTCATTTAATGCCTTCCGGGCTTTTTCGGAGCCAATCATATTATAAGAATAAGCACCTTTGGCATACACATCCTCCTGCCAGTTCACGATGTGAGAAGCTGTTACTAATGCCTTCAATTTGTCTTCATTTTTATTGAAAATGCCTGCCAGTGATTGCAATGATGCTTGTAATAATTCCTCTTTATTCATAGTGGCAAACTCGTCACTTTTCTTTCCCGCAATCCAACCCGTAAGCATCGGGTATTGCGAAGGCGATTGTGTCCACCAGGTAGCAATCTTTTGATCAGAAAAAAAGAACAACGCTTCTTTCTGTTCTTCCCAAAAATGAGAAGAGAATTGAAGTAATATTTTAATCACATTGCCGAAGCCGATTTCTTTCGTTGCCTGTCTTATTTGTGGCAGATCAGGCAAAAATTCAATGTATCCTTTTCCATTTTCTTCCCATTGCAACACACCAAGAGGAACTGCAATGATTGCCTGCCCAGCCTCGTAAGTTTCATTGTTTGAAGTTGTTATTTTCACGTTGCCTTCTTTCCATTCAATGCGGGTTACGGCTTCATTAAAAACAAACCGGCAACCCTTTCCCTGGCAGTACATCACCAGGTAATGAATCATCCTTCCATAGCCGCCATCCACCCGATAGTTATCTTCCTCTTCACCTTCCCATTCATCGCGCAGCGCAAACACACTGGCTTTATCAGGGTCAACAGCATCAAAGCCTTGTGCGTATTGCAATGCCTGTTGCCGCAAAGCGTTGTGCCTCTCATTACCAAAATAAGTGTTCAAGAAAACGGTCAGCGTGGTATCTGCTTTCAGATCATCCATCTTATCCATCAGTTCGTTCCAACCTTCTACCGGCTCATCTTCTTCGTGCCACCTACCGCCGCTATTACGCATCATTTCACCTTTCACTTTGGTATAGCTAATACCTGCATTTTTCAATACCTCAATTGTTACCGGCAGGTTGCCATGAATGAACTCGGCACCACTTTCCACCGGCTGAAAAAATTCATGGTAAAGTGTATGTATGCGGCCACCGGCTTGTGGCTTTGCTTCCAGCAAAGTTATTTTTTTTCCTTTGTCTGATAACGCTTTTGCCGCCATCAATCCACAGGCACCGGCGCCAATAATGATTACATCTGAACGTTGGCTCATCACTTTCTGTATTTATACGTTACAAGGCAAGGATTGCAAAAATGAAGCTAACCTAAAGATGGCAATAAGCCGAAGCGGATCGCGTTTATGAAAAGAGTTTCTGCCAAAACTATTTATCGTTGCGTCAATTAGAAAACTCATATTTGTTAGCGATCACAGTTGCCAGTATTCATTTACAGAATCATCTATTTTATATGCCGGGAAGTAAAGAGCTTAGGAGAAGAATAGGGGGAAGCTTTGTTTTATTGCTGATGACATTCGCGATACAGGCACAAACGGCAAACGAAGCTTCAGTAAAAGACAGAATCCGTAACGTATCCGGTCGCATCGGGCTTTCGGCAAATGATATCATTGAATCAGTAATCACACGAACCTTTACCGATAAAACCAGCGGCATCGAATATGTTTACCTGCAGCAGGTTTACAAAGGCATACCCGTGTATAACCGTATGAAAACGCTGGCTTTCAAAAACGGCGCACTCGTGTATTCTTCCGGTAGTTTTATACAAAAAGAAGAAAAGGCTTTTGCCGACGTTACCCCACGTGTAGAAGCGGCATCTGCCTTACTGAAAGCCGCGCAGCATCTGCATTTGCCAATTGCGAACAAAGTCATTTCTTTTATTAAGGAAGATAGCAGTCTTCGTGGCAAAAAGCTTTTTTTCTCTGCCAAAGGCATCGCTAAGAAAGATATTTCTGTGCAGCTATACTGGGCGAACGATAGTACAGGCAAATGGCATCTGGCATGGAATGTAAACATTGATGTGGCAGACTCACCCGACTGGTGGAATGTTCGCATCAATGCAAAAGATGGAGCCGTTATTAATAAAGATAACTGGACAACGTATGAGCAAAGTTCTATTGCAGAAGGCGATAACAGAACGGCTTTGTCTAATTATGATGCTCCGGAAGAATACTTGGCGCCGCCCAACGATGCTAACAGCGCTTCTTACTATGTGATTCCTTTTCCTGCGGAGAATGTGAATGTAAAGCCTTTTGCACAGGTTGCTAATCCATGGCTTATGGCAGGCGCGAACAACCCCGCCACCACATACGGCTGGCATTACAATGGCACCGCTACCTACAACATCACGCGTGGCAATAATGTATATGCGTATGACGACAGCGCCAATAAAAACGTGGCCGGCAGTGTAGCCACCTCGCTCACGCCATTGCCTAATCTGTCGTTCTCTTTTACGCCTGATTTTAACCAGACTACTTCTCTTTCGGTAAATAAAAGTGCCGCTATTACCAACCTGTTTTACTGGAATAACCTGATGCACGATGTCATGTATCAGTATGGCTTTACTGAAGCGGCTGGAAATTTTCAACAGGATAATCTGGGGCGCGGCGGTACGGGTGCAGACCCTGTGAATGCAGAGGCGCATGATGGCAGCGGGCTGAACAATGCCAACTTTAGTACGCCCGATGATGGCAGCAGCGGGCGCATGCAGATGTACCTGTGGGATGCGGTGAAGCCGCCATCTTTTGTTGTCAATACGCCTTCGTCCCTTGCCGGTAATTACAATAGTCTGGAAAGTGGTTTCAGTAAGAACAATAAACTAATCAGAGTTGGCCCCATCAGCGATACCGTTGCTTTATACAATACCGATACACTGGGCTGTTCCATTGCGCTGCCTTCGAATGTAAAAGGGAAGATAGCACTGATGTATCGTGGCACCTGCAACTTTACCGACAAGGTATTGCGGGCGCAGAAGGCAGGCGCCGTGGCGGTAATTATGGTAAACACGGCCGGCGACGATCTGTTAACAATGGGTGGCACAAACGACAGCATTACCATTCCCGCTGTTATGATTTCTTATACTGATGGCATTGCTATTTCCAACAGTATTAAAGCCAGCAGTATAGTAACAGTAACACTCACTGGTGCACCCTTTTTGGATGGTGATTTTGACAACAGCATTATCTGTCATGAATATGGTCATGGCATTACGCACCGGCTAACGGGCGGAAATGCCAGTTGCATGAGCAATGCTGAGCGACCTGATGAAGGCTGGAGCGATTATTTTGGTTTGATGATGACACAGAACTGGGCGAGTACGCAGTTGTCCGACTCTGCCAAAAGCCACTCGTTCGGTACTTACGTGGTTGGGCAGGCGCCGGGCGGCAGTGGCATCCGCATTCATCCCTACAGCACCAACCTGACGGTTGACCCGCACACGTATTCAGATTTGGCAAGTGATGGTGAAGTGCACGACATTGGTGAAACCTGGTGCTCGGCATTGTGGGATATGACTTGGGCGATCATCAAACAGGAAGGAAGCATTAATCCAAATATTTATGATGCGGCTGGCAGCGGTGGTAATGTGATGGCTTTGAAACTGGTGATAGAAGGAGAGAAATTGCAGCCTTGTAGTCCGGGCTTTTTAGATGCCCGCGATGCGATATTGGCGGCAGATTCTATCCTCTATAACAACCGCCACAAATGCCTAATCTGGAATGCGTTTGCGCGGCGGGGCATGGGCTTTAGCGCCGTGCAGGGGTCATCGGATAAAACAGACGACCAGAAAGCCGCATTTGATGTGCCGGTACTACGTTTGCACACTGAGACGCTGCCCGCCATCAATGACCAGTTTACTACCAAAATAACCGTAAGCTGCGAGTGCAGTTTGCCGCCAAACGGATACCAATTACGGGATACAATCCCAGCTGGCTTTACGGTAGGAAACACATCGCCAACGGCAACGGTACAAGGCAATTCTGTTAGCTGGGAAATGAGCAACTTTACTGCCTTAGGACAAAGCAATGAATACAGTGTGACATTGATACCCGATGCCACGGCAGGATGCGCAAAAGATACCGTGTTGTATGACGACCGGGATGCGCATACGGGCAGTAGTTTTACTTCTTCGATAGCCAGGGGCAGCCAAGGTTGGACAGTAAATACGGCCCAGTCTTTCAGCCCGACCCACTCGTGGCACGCTGCAGATCCTGAAACTGCATCTGACATCAGCCTTACCTCCGGCACTTTTACGCCCGTTGGTTTTTCGGTGCTTTCTTTCTATCATCATTTTATTACTGAAGCAGGCTATGATGGCGGCTTGGTAGAAATCTCTACTAATGGCGGCACTTCATGGTCAAATGCTGCACCTTATTTCTTCAGCAATGGCCCTAACGGAACTATTTATTCCTTCAACCCAAGTGATACTTCTTATGGAAGCACACCGATGCCTGCTTTTACAGGCGTGTTGAAAGATTCAGGTTTCATCCGTTCACTGGTGGATCTATCTTCTTTCTCCGGCAAGTCCATCAAAGTACGGTTTAGAATGTACACTGATTTGGGTACGACCTACGATGGCTGGTATGTGGATGACATTACCCTTACCAATGCCTGCGGCGGTGTTCAGCAGATTAGGTTGTATAATAATGCAGGCAAGAAAATCGGGCTTGGCAGTGTTGCCAACTTTAATATTGACAGCAACGGTGTGGTGCAGCCCCAGTTTGCTGATTTTTCCGCAATAGCAGTCAACAATATTGCTTCGCTGCTTAACTGGACAATGATATCTGAAACCGGCGTTACGAATTTTATAGTAGAACATAGTACCGACAGCCTTTCGTTTACTACGCTGACTACCGTTGCGGCGGGAGGCGTGGGCGTAGCTTATCCATTTACAGACAATAACCCGGCTTCGGGTGCTAATTTTTATCGCATCCGCGCCGTGAACAGCAGCGGTGCCACGGTGGCCACGTCTGCCATTCGCAAAGTCACAATTACAAGAACGGGCGTAATTACTTTGGTGCCCAACCCGGCAAACAGCCGCACAACGGTGCTGATAGATGGCAGCTTTAACGCAAAGGCGTTAGCTGTGTTTGATATGGGTGGCAAAAGAGTGCTGACGGCTACACTGAGCAACGGTACCACTTCTTATCCCATCAATACAGCGGCATTGCAAACGGGTGTTTATGTGGTGAAGATTGTATCGGCAATGGGTGAAGAAAAAAGGGTGAAGCTGCTGGTGCAACGGTAGGAAGCCTGCCGTCTATCAGAAAACAAAAAAAATGTTTATGCCGGGCAATAAGAACTTTAAACTAAAAGCCGAAGAAATTATTCAACTTATAAAGCCTATGGGCGGATGTATTGCAACAGATAAGATAACGGTGGATGGAGAATTGGTTGATTACATGGTTCGCGAAGAACCGCATAATAATGTGGACAGCGGTTGGCAATTTTTTTCTGGTATAGAAGACCAGGATTATATAGACGATCCGAATAATTCAGCTATTTATGATGTAAACACGATTGCCAATTACGATGGCGCTATCATTCCTTACCTCAACCTACCGTTCAGAACGCAGTTGGAGAGAGTTTGTGGAATTGATAAGTTTCAAATCATACCGGGATAGTTGCCACCGGATAATTTGAATAAGCCATTATTCTGTTTCGTTATCAGATGGATCAGCAGCGATCACCTAAACCTGACCTGGTTTTCGTTTTTCAGCTTTCCATCGTCAGAGAATCAATACCGCCGTCTTTTTTAAAATTAATGACAACCAGGTATTGCGTCTCTTGTTCGCTAATGGTGTAATCGAAAACAGCAAAACCTTCTTCGTTTTCTGGATAAAAGCCAACCCGCTTTAAGTAGAGCTTTGCTATTTGTTCTGCTACTTCATTTTCACCAAATAAGTCCTGGTGGTTTTCGATGTAAGTTTTAATTGTATCGCCGGAGAGATAATCTTCCTCCATTGCCTTTCGTGCTTTTTCATCATAGTCAGCCAGATGATTAACAACAGAGGAAATTGCTTCTAATTTCTGCCGGTCAGTAGAGTATTCATCAAAGTTGATGTCTAACGCTATCTCACGTTCTTTAAATTTAATTTGTGCGTCATAGTAATCATTGAGATCATTCAGGTCAATGGTATCAAACCCGGGAATTTGGTAGGTGTTCATTATTGTAAACATTTATTTATTGTTAGCATCAAGACAGGATCTGTTGGTCGAAAAATCTGTTTTACTGCCTATCCCGATCAGGTTTTAGGGCAAAACATTTGCTTTATTGCCGTACAGGATCGTATACCAAAGTAAAACACATGCTTTAATAAAGTTCTGGATCGTATACAACCACAAAACACTTGTTTTTAATCAATATGGAATCGTGTTCTAAGGCAAAACAGTTGTTTTAGTGCAGTAGAGGATCGTGTATGCAGGCAAAACAATTGTTTCGCTCTAAAACCTTGTTCCATATGCCGGTAAATTAAAATGCCGGTGAATAGCACCGGCATTTTACAACTAATGTTTTATGCCCATAAATTCTGCGGGTAAGCACCGCTATTTACCAGCGCTTCTATATCGGCTTTCACCACCGGGGCATCTTCCTTGTACGTTACACCAAACCATTTGGCGCTGGTAGGTATCACTTCCAGTTTGCCCAGGCCTTCTTTAATAAACTGGTCGGCAGCTTTCGGCATGAGGAACTCGGCTTTGGGATCGTTGATGTTTTTCGTCAAAAACTCTCCGAACAAACGCTCGCATAGCGAAATAAAATTGGGCGCGAAGCAAAAGAAGTTCATGCTCACTTTCGTGTCTTCGGCCAGAGGTACTAACTGGTCACCGTCTTCATATACAATGCCGCCATCTTTGCTGTAAATTTTCAGTCGCTCGTCAATAGCCGTCAGCTCGCCTTTATCATTTGTGCTGATTACACCGCGGCTTACGCTGCCGTTTTCGCTCAAGGTGTTGGATAATTCGTAACCCAGTACAGCATAGGTATCATCGGCCACGCGCTTGGTAAGAAAATCGTAAGCCTTAACAAACGCATCTTTGCCATAAAAATCATCGGCATTAATAACAGCAAACGGCTCGTTTACGGCAGACTTGCAGCAAAGCACCGCTTGGCCCGTGCCCCACGGTTTTACACGGTCGGCAGGCACTGTAAAGCCATCTGTGTAAGCAGTCAGTTTTTGAAATACATATTCGGTTTGTATCCGCCCTTTCAGCTTCGGCTCGAAGATGCCTTTGAAGGCTTCAGCAAAGTCTTCGCGGATGATGAATACCACTTTTGTAAAGCCGGCTTCGATAGCATCGTAAATCGAATAATCCATGATCGTTTCACCTGAAGGACCGAACGATTGTGTTTGCTTCATACTTCCATAGCGGCTGGCCATGCCCGCTGCCAGAATAACCAAGGTTGGCTGCATAATTGATTTTTTTAGAACGCTGCGAAGCTAACCCAAAGCAGGGTTGCGGGCAACGGGTTTTTATTAAAATAAGATGAAGAAAGAGAGGTCAATAACCGTGCAAAGGATAGAAGCAGAATGGTTGCGGCAACATTCTATTGTGTTAGATGTATTGCGGTTAGATAAATGGCACCCCACAGTAAGCGGTAACAAATGGTTCAAGCTTCAGTACTATCTGAAAGATGCAAGGGATAAAAGCTACAGCGCTATCGCTACGTTTGGCGGCGCTTACTCTAATCATATTGTGGCAACGGCTTTTGCATGCAGAGAAATGGAATTGAATTGTATTGGTATCATAAGAGGAGAAGAGCCGCCGATGCTGTCTCATACATTGTGCGAAGCACAAGAATACGGAATGCAATTAACGTTTATGAGTCGGGAAAAATACAGAGATAAGGAGGCGATAAAAACTTTGCGCAATGATGTGTACTGGATAAACGAAGGTGGCTATGGAGCATTGGGTGCAGATGGCGCATCAGAAATTCTTCGGCTTATAAATGATATTGAAGCTTATAGCTATCTTGTTTGTGCCGTTGGAACAGGAACAACGCTCGCGGGGATGATAAAAAATGCATTACCACACCAAACGGTATTTGGTTTTAGCGCCTTAAGAAATAATAGGAGTCTGGAAGAAGAAGTGAAACAATTGCTATCGGAAGAAGAGAGACGAAAGAAGTTTGCTGTAATTCACGATTATCATTTTGGCGGCTATGCGAAGTACACGCCGGCATTGCTTTCTTATATGAATGCAGTGTGGCAGGAGCATCATTTACCGCTCGACTTTGTTTATACTGCCAAGGCATTGTATGGGTTGGAGGATATGATAAGGAAAGATGAGATTGTTCCTCTTAGCCATATTTTGTTTGTTCATACGGGTGGTTTGCAGGGGAATAAATCGTTGCCGGAAAATACCTTACTATTTTCGTAAACCTCCCAACGCTATATTTGTTTTTTGTTCCCGCCGGATGAAAGTATTTGTAAGAACAGTCGCTTTATTTATTATCATTATTATCAGCTCGCAACTTTCAGCGCAACAGCTTAAAGAGGCATTGCCACAATTTGGTCTGCAAATTATCGGCAACAACAAAGTTCGCATCAGTTGGGTAAATCCATATGGCGAAGACCTGATACAGATCAACGTACAACGTTCTTACGACAGTCTTCATAACTTTAAAACCGTCTTCTCTACGCCATCGCCGGAACTGCCGGAAAATGGCTTTATTGAAACTTATTATCCCGGCGTAAAAGTATATTACCGCATCTTTTATATGCTTAGCAGTAATGCCTACTTTTTTACCAAGACAAGGCTTGCCAGCCCGGCTTTGCTGTCTGATTCGATGGCGGCAGCATTGGCTAAAACCAACGACAGCATTACCATTAAAACAACTGACAACATCCTGGTAAAACTGCCTTACAATCTGTTTATAAAGTTTAAAGATTCGGTTTATACCCAAACCAAAGACAGCCTTTTGCTGCTGGCGAATGATACCGTTTTATTGAAGCCTTATATCTATAATGGTCCCTGGCGGGCATCGGTCTATTTATTTACCGATAGAAGTGGTATTGTGAACCTAAAACTTCCGCTGGCAAAGGAAAAAGTGTATTCGTTGCGTGTATTTGAAGCGGATAGCAAGACACCGGTATTTTCTATTAAACGCATTCCCGAACCTGACCTGATGATAGATAAAACCAACTTTGTTCACGCTGGCTGGTTCATGTTTGAGTTGTATGAAGACAATAAACTGAAGGAAAGGAACAAGGTATTTATCCAAAAAGAATTTTGAGACGAGCGAGTAGGAAATGGTAAAAAGTAAATAATAAAAGAGAAGAAGCATCAAGCCAGCTCACCTACCAGAAATTTCTTCCAGTCTTCCAGCATGCAGCCTTTTAACACGCGGGGAAATTTATGCTGCCCGCCTACTTTGCCCTTGGCCCGCATAAACTCAAAAAACTGTTCTTCAGGAAGTACATCTAAAAAAATCTCTTTCAGCGCGCTTTTGCGTTCTACGCGGTAATCATCGTTGATTTCTTTCAGCCTTTCATCAATTTTCATCCGAAGGATTTCGGCATTTACCACATCGTTGCAGCCCACATACCAGTGGTGCGCAAAGAAGGAATTGTATGGCTCGCCGGCAACAGTGTATTCGGGGATGGAAATATTTAATTCTTCGGCAGCCGAGCGGATGGCTTTGTTCATGTTGTCCACGCTCAGGTGCTCGCCTACAAGGCTTAAGAACTGTTTCGTTCGTCCCGTAATCACAATTTCACAGCGCTCTTTATTGGTGAAGCGGATGGTATCGCCCAGCAAATAACGCCATGCCCCGGCGCTGGTGCTAATAAGCAAAGCATAGTCTTTACTTTCTTCTACTTCATGAATCATCAGAGCTTCCGCACCACGCAGCACATTGCCGTCGCTGTCAAAATGGTGTTCATCAAACGGAACAAATTCAAAGAAGATATGCTCGTTGGTAACGAGCTTCATGCCGTGAGAATACTGCCTGTCCTGGTAAGCAATAAAACCCTCGCTGGCAAGGTAGGTTTCTATGTAAGTAATGGGTTTGCCCAATAATTTTTTGAATCCTTTTTTATAAGGCTCGAAGGATACACCGCCATGCACGAAGAAGGCAAGGTTTGGCCAGATGTCGTGGATGGTATTGAGCTTGTAACGCTCTATAATCATTTCCATGCACATCTGTATCCACGCCGGTACGCCCACTACAAAGCCAATGTCCCACTGCGGCGCTTTGGCAACTATTTCTTCCAGCTTTTTATTCCAGTCTTTTTCTTTAGCTATTTTCTTTCCCGGTTTATAAAATGGCTGCCACCAGATGGGCGATTTCTTGGCTGTGATGCCGCTTAAATCACCGGCATAATAGCCTGGTCCTTTCTCCAGGTCGGTGCTGCCACCTAAGGCAAGCCAGCCTTTGCTAAGAGACTTTACGGGAATGTTGGTGTAGTTGCGAAGCCCAAGCAACTGCTTTATCATCGCTACTTTATTGCCTTGCAGTAAATCGTTGGTGATCGGTATGTATTTGCTGGCGGCTTCGCTGGTGCCGCTGCTAAGGGCGTAGTATTTTATTTTTCCCGGCCAGCAAACATCGGGCTTGCCCTCCAGAGTTTTATACCACCATTCTTTGTAAATAGAGTTGTAATCGTAGGTAGGAACCAATTCCTGAAACTTTTTACCGGCATGTTTGCTGAACAGGATTTCATCGAACTGATATTTCTGCCCAAACTCGGTGAAGCGGGCTTTGCGCAATAGCTTTTTCAATACCCGAAGCTGTTGGTTTCGTGGATTGTTAGGCGGCAAGTGCAATGCTTTGGCAATACGTTTGGGAAGTGAAATATCAAAAATTGCCATTCTTATATGTAGGTTATATACGAAACTACGTGAATTGATGAATATCACGGCAAAAGTAGGGCTGCGATTGCAAAATTTATTTGAATATTGGCGATGAAAAATAAAGCGATCTCTTCAATAACACTTTTCTGCAATAAAAAGCCGTCCTTACATATAGCTTGTAAAAACGGCTTTTGATTGTTTATGGTAAGAAGATTATGGTGCCACTAAGCGGAAGCCATTACCATGAATATTTACAATTTCAATGTTACTGTCTTCTTTTAAATACTTACGCAGCTTCGCGATGTATACATCCATGCTACGACCATTGAAGTACGTATCACTGCCCCAGATTTTCTTTAGAGCGCGTTCGCGGGGAAGCAAATCGTTTTTATGCTCGGCAAGCATTTTCAGCAGCTCGTTTTCTTTGGGAGACAAGGTCTGCATCTTGCCGTTGGCGCCTAACTGGCGTAGTTTTGGGTTGAAGTGATAAGAACCCAAATCAAATTCAATGTTCTCGCTTTCTTTGTTTAATTCTTCATTCCGTTTCAGGATGGCCCTGATTTTTGCAAGCAATACATCAGTGTCTACTGGTTTGGTAAGATAATCATCCGCACCCAGTTTATAACCATCGAGTATATCGCTCTTCATTGTCTTTGCGCTTAAGAAGAATAACGGCACATCAGGATCAATATCCCGGATCTCTTCGGCTAAGGTGAAGCCATCCATATTGGGCATCATGATGTCGAGCAGGCAAATGTCATAGCGCTCGCGCTGAAAAGCAGCTAAGCCCAAGCGACCATCGCGTTCAAGGGTTACATCGTAGTCGTGCAGTTCCAATACGTTTTTTGTCACCATACCCAGGTTCGTATCGTCTTCACACAATAGAACTTTATATTTTTTGTCCATGATTTACAGCTTTTTAGGTTTATTGATTATCCATTTTTATGCCATGGACAACTTGTCATAACGTTTTGTTTGCTTTGGCTGTTATAAATTTGATATAAAAAGGATATGGGTTTCTTCAGACAGGTAGCCGAATATTTATACATTAAAAAGCGCGACCCGAATGCACCGCGCGATACGAATATTAAACTCATGCATGGCATGAACCGCATTTCACTGCTTGTGTTTTTAGCGGCTTTAATTTTTATATTGGTGAAGTTTGTGGTGCTGCCGGTGTTTCGGTAGCTGTCAACATTCAGAAGTCAGCTGTCAGTTTTAAAATACATAAAATCGAATTAATGTTTAAAGCTGATGGCTGACACCTGACTGCTGATAACTTACTTCACAACCCCGCATAATAATCATATCCCCTTTCCGCCCAATAATCACGCGGTTTGGCATCGCTGAAAAATATCGAGCCGATACACTTCAGGTTCTTAATTCCATATTTTACGGGAATAATTAACCGCAGTGGAAATCCATGTGGTGGCGTTAGCGGCTGCCCATTCATTTCATAAGCAAGCATTGTTTGTGGATGCAGTGCACTGTTCATATCAAATCCAACATAATATTGCCCGTTGGGTGTTTGCATACCTATAAACTTTCTCTTCTTTTCTTCGTGCAAACCCATGGCACTTATAAAATCAACTAACAAAACACCGCCCCAGTGCTGAATCTGGCTCCAGCCTTCTACACATTTAAAGTCGTACACAATCTCTTTTTTGGGCAGTTTTTTTATTTCCTCTAAACTTACCAGAACGGTGCTGCCATCAGCTTTTCTAATGTTCAATCTCCATGCCTCTGCATCTATACCATTTTGCAAACCGAACATTCCATTTTTGCGCACATTTTTATCTGCCTGCGCCACCGTGTAAGTCTTTACTAAGTGGTTATCGCTAAACGTAGAGGTAAGTATTTTTTCATTCGTTGCTAATGTGTTTCGCAACGGTTGCAACGCGCCTTTATCCAATGGCTGGCGGTTCAACCATTTCCAGCTAAACAAGCCTGTGATGGCAGCAGCAGTGAAGCCTAAGAAAGAGAGGAAGGTGCGGCGACGAATCTTCTTTTCGTCTGCCGGTTCGGTTCTATCAAAAAAGTTACGCTTTCTCATCTGTTCCTGTTTGTGTGGGAGCTGGATACGTAGAGTTAGGAATCACCTCAAAACCGGTAATCATTGCCTGGAAATTATGCCATCCGGTTTTTATCACTTGTGCAATGTGAACAATAAAAAACAACACATAGCCAATGGTTAAAATAAAATGCTCGGCACGTGCCCATTCGTAGCCACCGCAAATAAATGTCAGCCAGTTCCACTGCGTTGGCTTATAAACAGCAAAGCCTGTGATAACAGAACCGATCCCCATAAAAATAATAGCGGTATAAGCAATTCGTTGCGCCGCATTATATTTCTCCTGCGGCGGATGATATTTTCGGATGTGCAGGTCGTGAAGCAGTACCTGCCAGGCTTCTTTGAAAGAATGTTTATTAGGCAACAGGTAGCGCCATTCGCCTGAAAAAAGAGTGTAGAGGGTGTATAAAATTCCATTAATGATAAACAGCCACGCAAACGCAAAATGAAAGCTCATGCCTTCTGCCAGGCGATGCGGAATGTTAAGTGCCTTATAAAAACCATCCGGGAAAAAATGAAACAGTTCAGTGCTGCCAATGCGGACTTTATACGGATCATATGCCCAGTAAATAAGCATGCCGCTCCAGATCATAATCGTAAGCAGCGGGAAGTTTAGCCAATGAAACCAGCGGATAGCCAGGGGATGCTTTTTGAGGATGGCTTTCATGAAGGCAAGGTAGAAGAAAAAAAGATTGGGGTTATAGTAAATGTATTCTTAAATTATTCTTTTTGTATCACGAATTCTTGCACTAAAATCGCCAAGACAGGAAAGACCTGTATGATTTCCAAAGATCTTATATGTTTTCATTCTTCAAAATATCCTTCGCGCCTTCGCAGCAACCTTACACCGCACCCTTAAACTGCTTCAGAAACCGAACATCATTCTGCGAATACAAACGCAAATCGTTTACTCTATACTTTAGTTGACATACCCTTTCTACACCCATTCCAAAGGCAAAGCCAGTGTATTTGTCAGGATCAATATTAAAGTTCTCCAACACTTTCGGGTGCACCATGCCGCTTCCTAAAATTTCTACCCATCCTGTGTGTTTGCAAACCGTGCAGCCGCTGCCACCGCATATTAAACAGGTAATATCCATTTCCGCGCTTGGCTCGGTGAAAGGAAAATAAGAGGGACGAAACCGCACATTTACTTCACTGCCAAACATTTCCTGCACAAAGAAATATAGCGTTTGTTTGAGATCGGCGAAAGACACATTTTCATCTACATACAAGCCTTCTATCTGGTGAAAAAAACAATGCGCCCGTGCGCTGATGGTTTCATTGCGATAGACACGTCCCGGGCAGATGACACGAATCGGTGGCTTTTGTTTTTCCATCACTCTTGCCTGCACACTGCTGGTGTGAGTGCGTAATAGCCAGTCGGGATTTTGATTAATATAAAACGTATCCTGCATATCTCGCGCAGGGTGGTTTTCGGGCAGGTTCATGGCGCCGAAGTTGTGCCAGTCGTCTTCTATTTCAGGACCTTCCGCTACCGCAAAACCCAACCGCTTAAAAATAGAGACAATGTTGTTGCGTACGATGCTTAACGGATGCCGAGTTCCCGTTTCGACGGGCGAACCAGGAAGGGTAATATCAATGTTATTAACGGTTGATGGTTGACCATTAACCGTTGCCTCTTTTATACTTTCGTACCTGGCTTCGGTAAATTGTTTGAACTCATTCAGGATTTGACCAAACTCTTTCCTGCGTTCATTCGGCACATTCTTCATCTCGCCCATTACTGCTTTCACAATACCTTTGGTGCCGAGATATTTAATGCGGAATGCTTCTGCCTGTTCTGGTGTTTGCGCAGCAAATAAAACAATATCCTGCTTATACATTTCTATCTGTTGCAACAGTTCTTCCATGCTGCGAAGATAAGAGGAAGGTGTGAGAGGAGATGATGCGTACAGAACGACGGAGTGAAATCTCCTTCCTGCTAATATTCAATCTTATTTATTCCCTATAAAATCCTAAATATCCCTGCACACACGCTGTGTCATCCATGTTCCATGTACTATCTTGCAGCAATTTTTTGCAGGACATGAAGATTACGGATCATATACAAAATGCAACCGGTACTTTAATTTCTTTTGAAGTGCTGCCGCCGCTGAAAGGCAGGAGCATTTCTTCTATATACGACCATCTTGACCCGCTGATGGAGTTCAAGCCATCATGGATTAACGTTACCTACCACCGCAGCGAAAGCATGTTTAAGAAGCGCAAAGACGGCACTTTTGAACGGGTGGAAGTGCGCAAGCGTCCGGGCACTGTGGGCATCTGCGCTGCCATTATGAACCATTATCAAATTGACGCCGTACCACACATCATCTGTGGTGGTTTTAACAGACGTGAAACGGAAGATGCGCTGATTGATTTAAATTTTTTGGGTGTAGATAATGTGCTCGTGCTGCGTGGTGATGCACCGAAGAACGAACCGTTTTTTGAGCCGGAACCGGATGGGCATCGCTATGGCGAAGAGCTTCTGAAACAGGTGGTAAACCTGAACCACGGTATTTATTTAGATGAAGACATTTTAAACGGTGGCAAAACAGGGTTCTGTATTGGTGTAGCAGGATATCCTGAAAAGCATTTTGAAGCGCCCAACTTAGATGCCGATATGCAATACCTGAAATCGAAAGTGGATGGTGGTGCCGATTACATCATGACGCAGATGTTCTTCGACAACCAGAAGTTTTTCGACTTCGTAAAAGCCTGTCGCGACATGGGCATTAATGTTCCCATCATTCCGGGTTTAAAAGCAATGACAACCAAGAAGCAACTGAGTATTCTACCACGCATCTTTCACGTGGATATACCAAAAGATTTGTCAGATGAAATTGTGCGCTGCAAAACGGATGAAGAGGTAGAAAAAGTAGGCATCAAATGGCTGGTGCAGCAAAGCAAAGAACTAAAACAGTTTGGCGTGCCGGTGCTGCATTATTACACGCTTGGCAAAGCCAAAACAATATACGATGTGGTGAAGGAGTTGGTGTAATGAGGGTAGTAAGCAGTAGGTATTAAGTAGTAAGAAAAACAGCTATTACAAGACAGCCGATGAAGATCGTTCATCGGCTGTCTTGTAATCATACTCAATACATAGTATAATCAATTTAAATTTCCTTCCTCACTTCCAGCACAATCTTTCCTCTCACATGCCCGGCTTCACTTTCTCGTTGCGCTTCTGCAGCCTGGTCTAAAGGCATTACTTTAGCAATAACAGGCTTTAGTTTTCCTTCATCAATCAGCTTTGCAATTTGGTTCAGTTGATCAGGAATGGACTGCGCCATGTAGGTTTCGCCCTTTATGCTTTTTTGCGCGAGCAGATCTTTATCAACGATGCCTAAAGTGCTGACTAAAATGCCGCCTTCTTTTAATACTTTGACAGAGTTCTTTTGTGTATCGCCGCCAATGAGATCAAAGACAACATCAATATCTTTCGCCACCTCTTCAAACTTCTGTTTTTTATAATCAATCACTTCATCAGCACCGAGTTCTTTTAAGAAGTTAAGGTTGTCGCCGGATGTGGTACCAATCACATGCGCACCCTTCCATTTAGCCAGCTGAACTGCAAATGTGCCAACGCCACCTGAAGCTGCATGGATAAGAACGCGTTGCCCGGCTTCCAGTTTACCCCAATCAAAAATGCCCTGCCAGGCAGTTAATGCAGCCAACGGAATAGCGGCAGCTTCATTATGTGAAATGCGCCTCGGTTTGAAACCAATTTTGTTTGCCGGCATCACAATGTATTCGGCATATGCACCATCACGGTTCAAGTCGGGGCGGGCATACACTTCATCGCCGGGCTTATAATTTTTTACCTCGCTTCCTGCTATTTCAATCACGCCGGAAACATCAAATCCCAAAGTCATCGGCATAGGATTCTTATATCGCCCATAATTTTTACCACTGCGGATTTTAGAATCTACGGGGTTCACGCTGGTAGCATATACCTGTATCAGCACTTCATCCGCAGCAGGCAATGGTTTATCTATGTCTTCTGTTTTTAATACTTCCGGCCCGCCGAACTCGTGGATTCTGATGGCTTTCATAGCGATTCCTTCATTTTTAATACATAAAAAATACAGACGGAAAGAACAGGAATTGTGCCTAAGAAAAGGGTAGCGCTTACCACAAATAGCTTTCAAAAAAGTCAGGTTTGCTGTTTCCGGCTGTTTTATAATGCGGCAAGCCGATAAATTCTTCAGTTCAGTCTTTAACACAGAATAGCACAGGCGTAATTTTTCCAATAATCATCTTACACGAGTTGGGTCGGTTGCTCTCAACGATCTCATCTTTGCGCAGCAAAATCAACTTTTACAAACTGCATTAGTTTACAATTCCAACAAAATATCATCTCAGCAAAGCAATAACTGTCTTTTTGATTACGCACCCTTGTCTTTATTGTTGAGCCATCTTCAGACTTCTATCGTCCTTTATTTCTTCTATTAAAGATTTTTTCTTTCCCTCTTTTAATTCACACAAAGCGGCATTATCAGACATCCGCCTCTATATTTGACCCAATGAAAGTACACAGATACAGCGAGCACCAGCGTCGCTTGTGGGTGCACGAAATGATGCACAAAACCAAAACAATAAAAGCCATTTGCGCCGAAGCGGAAATCTCCCGCGCCACTTTATACAACTGGCAGAACGAGCTGAATGCGATTGACGGAGCGCGGAAAGAAGAGCAATCCGGAACAGCATCTTCTCTTTCGTGGCAGCCAAACGATAAGTATAAAATGTTGTTATCTGCATTGGTGAAAACGGATGCGGACAAAACGGTTTCGCGCAAGCTGGCCAGAGAAATGGTAAAGCGCTACAACCTTACCATTGCGCAAGCTTGTGTTTTGGTGAATATGCCGGAAGAAGCTTACAACCATCGCCCGCGTAAACCCGAAGCGGCAGACTGCGATGTTTATGCCGCTCTAATAGCCGCTCTGGAAGAAAAGCCCAGCCGTAGCCTCGAAAATTGCATTGCCGCTTTGCAAGGATTGCATCCCGATTGGACGGTGAAACAAATCAAACGCATCTACCGGCAGGGTCGGTTGTATCTCAAACGCACACGCATTCGCCGCGTGCCTTTGTTGCTGCCGGAAGAAAATAGTTTTGCGACTGCCGGTGAAACACCATTGCGCCCCTTTCGCGAAGGTGCTTTCTGGTATCTGAATTTGATAGAATGTTCTGTATACAATGAAGAAAAAGTATGGTTGTTATTTCTTCTGGATTACAATGATGGAACGCCGCTGAATGCACTCGCCGGAGAGGGTGCCGTAAATGAAAAAAACGTGTTGCAACTAGTACAAAAAGCAGCGGCAGAAAATGGGTTGCCAAAGAAAATCCGCATGCCTGCCGTTGCGCCGTTTGTGAGCCGCGAGTTATCGAAATGGAGTTGGGAAAACAAGGTAGCTTTATACAATTTATCTATGGCGAAACCAGAGAATATTTTGGAGGCAGAGTATATTAAAGATGATGTTGAAAAGCAATTGAAAATAAAGGATGGAAGGAGCCTGGAAAGATTGAATACAAGGAGTGAAAACTGGCTGCAAACCTTTGCGCAGCAGGAACAGCAGGCGGTAAATTATTTTACAAAGGAAACGATGATTGACTAAGCGGTTTACTATCTATACAACAATGCAACTACCTTATTTTTACGAGCCCTCTGCTTCTGCCATTAATGCCATCCTCACACTGGATGAAGATACCAGCAGGCACTGCGTGCAGGTGCTGCGCATGCGGGAAGGCGCGAAGCTGCAACTGACCAATGGCAAAGGCAGTTTGTTTACGGCAGTGATTATCCAGGCAGATAAAAAATACTGTAGCGTAAGAACGGAAGAAACCATTTACCAAAAAGAAGAAGGGCGGAAAGTTTGCATTGCTATCTCTTTGCTAAAAAATGCAAACCGCTGGGAATGGTTTTTAGAAAAAGCAGTGGAAATGGGCGTGTGCAAAATCATTCCCCTGTTGTGCGAACGCACAGAAAAACAACAGTTTAAAGAAGAACGGTTGCAGAATATTGTGATCTCTGCCATGCTGCAAAGCCGCCAAGTGTGGCTGCCGCAATTGCACTCGCCCGTCACTTGCAAAGAAGCGGTACACAGCAACAGTTTATCCGCGCAAAAGCTGATTGCACATTGCATAGAAGATGGCGCAAGAAGGTCTTTAAATGAAATAGATATAGAAAACGATGTGCAAATACTGATTGGACCGGAAGGTGATTTTACGGAGAAAGAAATCGGTATGGCATTGGAAAACGGTTATCAGCCGGTAAGCCTTGGCAATACACGGTTGCGCACCGAAACCGCCGGCGTTGTGGCATCGGCTTTGCTCATTCACTCACACAAATAAATTTTAGCACCTACAATGAAGTTCATTCTTCCCATTCTATCCTTGCTACTGCTTTTTTTCTTCTCCTGTAAAAACAAAAACAGCCCGGTTAAAAAGGTGGGTATAGATAAATCCATCAACGAAGCCAATGCCTTCAACAACCTGTTTTTAGACAGCAATAAAATCAATGATTTCCTGGCAAAGAATCCTGATTATACTTCTTATAAACAACAGTTTGCCGACTTCTACAAGCACCGCAATTATGAGTATGCCTGGTTTGATACCAGCGGGCTGGCAGAGCAGGCCACCAACTTCATAAACCTGCTAAGCACTACCATCTCGGACCTAAATGACAGCAGTCTGTACAATAAGAAACTAACAGAGCTATACAATGCTTTCTTTACCGACTCAACAGAACATTTAGAACGTTCGCCACTGCAGACAGAACTGATGCTGACCGGGCAGTTTTTTAAATATGCCAGCAAGGTATATAAGGGCGATGATGTGGATGCCGAGGAATTAGGCTGGTTCATTCCGCGTAAGAAAGTAGATGTAACAGCAATGCTGGATTCGGTGATAGTCAACAAAGGCAAGAATGAAGACCGTTATTTACCCCTGAATAAACAGTATAAGTTGCTGCAGGCCGCACTGACACAGTATTATACTATACAGAAGAACAACCAGTGGGATTCTATTGCGTGGCCTGCCAAAGCTTACAAGAAAGGCGATGCTTCAGAGGCTGTGCTGCAAATCAAAAACCGGCTGCAACTACTCGGCGATTTGCCAAAGGGCGATACAACCAACGTGTTTGATTCGGTTACCGTAGCCGCAGTGAAATCATTTCAGCGCCGGATGGGTTTAACGGTGAATGGCGCTGCGAATATCTCTTTCATGAAAGAGCTGAACTATCCCGTCAGCGAGCGCATCAAACAAATATTAATCAACCTGGAACGCGACCGCTGGATGGCTGCTGAAAACGACAGCAACTACATCATGGTAAACATTCCTGAATACAAGTTGTATGTGTATGACAGCGGCAAGCTGCAGTTTGACATGAATACCATCGTGGGCAAAGAAGGAACAAGTACGGTTGTGTTTACAGGCGATTTAAAATACATTGTATTCAGCCCTTACTGGAATGTGCCGGTAAGCATTATTAAAAAAGAGATTATACCCGGCATGGCGCGTAATAAAAACTACCTCGCCAACCACAATATGGAAATAACCGGGCACTTGGGTAATATACCAATGGTGAGGCAGAAACCAGGCAATGATAATTCATTAGGTAATGTAAAATTTATGTTTCCCAACAGTTACGACATTTACCTGCACGATACGCCGAACCGTAACCTGTTTTCCGCCACCAACCGCAGCTTCAGCCATGGCTGCGTCCGCATTCAGTATCCCGATAAAATGGCGGCTTATTTATTGAGAGACGACACTACATGGACACCGGAAAAAATAGATAGCTGTATGCACCTCGACCATGAAAAGCACGTAACACTGAAGAAGCCGGTGCGTGTGGTGATAGGCTATTTTACGGCTTGGATTGACAGGGAAGGTAAGCTTAATTTCCGTCATGATATTTATAAGCACGATGAGGAAATGGCGGCTAAGTTGTTTGTAAAGAAATAAGAGATTTTATGACTGTTCTTCAGTTCAGCCTGGTCGAATTTGACTAAATCTGCTTTTTCAAGTATTGCTATAATCGCCCATTTGTCAGCAGTGCTTTACACGCTTTCCTTTTGCCGGTCTGGTTCAAAACGGTAATACTGGTTTACGAACAACACAACCGTAGCTGTGAAAAACAAGAGATATAAAGCAATGAAGCCTGCTGTTGGCAATAGGATATATTGCACGCAAAAGAAAAACAGCAGTATAATAACAAATTCCTTCGTGCTGAAATCTTTTAGGAACAGTGCACTGTTCATCAACAATAATAAACTGTAGGCACACAAAGAAAAACTGACCGCATCGGCATAATGAAGATGAACCGGAACGAGTAAAAAAGCCGTGATAAGTTCAGGCAGCAGGAGAATAAAATAGACAAACCAGTATTGCAGTAATCGTTTGAATAAGGGCACCGGCAAACTACGATAAAAAGATAGATACATGTCTTCCCATTGCCGGATGAGATAGACCAACACGCCATTAGAATACACACCAAAATTGAAAAATAAAAACGGCATTATAAGGTCGTATTGCGCAGCCGTATTGTACCGCGCAATGAGATACAACACGCCACAGCTATAAATTTTCACACCGATCCAGATGGCTTTGTTTTCAGTAAAGACAAAGGACAGAAGAACGAAGGGATAAGATGAAACGCGGATGACGTCAGTCTTTATTTTTTTTATAGAAAGCAGGTTAGAGCCTGATATTGGATGACTCAATACGTTCAGATGCAAAACAGTCATAAGTAAGCACAATAGCAACAGGTAAACAACTACCATCATTGCAGGCAAATACAACTGCTGGTGAGAGCCAACATAAACAATAAACACAGCGTAGGAGAGGATCGGCAGAAGCAACAACACATCAACAAAAAGAAATAATAGAAACCGTTTTCTTTTATCAATGTTGTTGAGGATATAAAGAAATGAATGTTGCGGGCTGCGAATGATATTAGCGGCAAATGTTGCGCATTTGCGCGCATACAGCAACCAGATGAAAAACACAAGCGCAAATACAGAAGGAAGGGTAAGCATGGATGTAACCAGCGAATAATGATACGCAAACATGCCTGCGCCATCCATGGTGCTGACGATGAAAAACATCATGGTATAAACAAATACAAGCGCGCCTGCATTTTCTTTATAAAACGGTTTCACAAACACCTGAAAGAAAAGATAGGTAAGCGTTTTCATACAGCCGTTATTGTTTTGTTCTGTATGATAAATTGATTGTTGAATGCTAATACTTGTCTGTCAATATCCTGGTGAGAGCTGATGAGAAAACAATTTCCGTTTTGTTGGTGCATTTCCGTTATCCAATGCGAAAGAGCCACTACGGTAGCTGCATCAAGTGTTATCAGCGGTTCATCTAAAATAATCAGCGGCGGCTTGCCAAGAAAAGAAAGCAGCAACGATAGCTTTTTGGTCATGCCTGCAGAGTAGGTACCAATGGCATCATCAATATAATCATCCATATCAAAAAGAGAAAGGAAGACATTAGCTTCACTTTGCGGACTCTTGCGAATGTTGCGATACAGTTTTATCAAATCGCTTCCTCTCAGAAAAGAAGGAAAAAGCGGCTCTGCTTCCGACCAGCCAATTTGCTTTCGGTACAGGAGCGGTTTCGCTTTTTGGCTGATGTTATTAAGAAGAATGTCGCCCTCAAACGGAAGCAGGCCGGCTATCATTTTTAAAAGCGTTGTTTTACCAGAGCCGTTTGCACCTTCTATCCAGTGGATGCCGTTATCCAGATGGAAAGAAGGAATCTGAAGTACAGTATTAGTGTTATACTTTTTCGCTATATTATCCAGTTGCAACATGCGATAAAGATATTGTGCGCATGTTCTTTAAGGAATGCTAAAATAAAGGAACGGCAGAATAAGAGATAAGTTCGATCTATAACTTATACAAGCCCGTTAAATACGCATCAGCCAGCTTTTACAAACACTCATGGATTCGGCTTCTTCCTGATACCTCAACCTTCCTACCTTTGACCCTTTATAACTCATAATGAACACTAACGATTCTCCAGGTATCCGTTTTCGTAAAGCGATTCGGGAAGAGCAGCCTTTACAGATCATCGGCACCATCAATGCCAATCATGCGCTGCTGGCTACACAAGCCGGCTACAAAGCCATCTACTTATCCGGTGGTGGCGTAGCAGCGGGTTCGTTGGGCATTCCCGATCTTGGCATTACAACATTGGAAGATGTACTGATTGACATTAACCGCATCACCAATGTAACAGACACCCCATTGCTGGTGGATGTGGATACCGGCTTCGGTCCTTCTGCTTTTAATGTAGCGCGCACCGTGAAGTCTCTTATTAAAGCTGGTGCAGCCGCTCTTCATATCGAAGACCAGGCAGGTGCCAAACGCTGTGGACATCGTCCCAACAAAGAAGTGGTGACAAAAGAAGAAATGACGGATAGAATAAAAGCAGCTGTGGATGCCAGAACCGACGAAAGCTTTGTGATTGGCGCGCGCACCGATGCTTTGGCAGTGGAAGGATTGGAAAAAACTTTAGAGCGAGCAAAGCAGTATGCAGAGGCTGGTGCTGATTTTTTATTTGCCGAAGCGGTAACAGAATTATCATTGTACAAACAGTTTGCAGACGCCTGCGGCATTCCTATACTTGCTAACATCACCGAGTTTGGAATGACGCCAATGTGGACAGTAGATGAACTTCGTGATGCGGGCGTAAGCCTTGTGTTGTATCCGTTATCGGCATTCCGCGCCGCCAACAAAGCGGCTTTGCATATCTATCAAACTATAAAAAAACAAGGCACGCAAAGGAGTGTGTTAGATACCATGCAAACGAGGAAGGAATTGTATGAGAGCATCGGCTATTATGATTACGAGAACAAGCTGGATCAGTTGTATCAGAAAAAGTAAATGATTGCTTTTACATATGCCTTTCACCGCAGAGAATAAGAGGTAAGAAGGCTTCGCAGAGCGATTTCTTCTCCTTGCAATTCTTTATTCGCGGTAGAAAATGATGATTAACCACAAAAAAGATAACGATGAATAACGATGTTTTGCCAACAACTTTTAAACCCAAGAAATCTGTTGCTCTTTCCGGTGTGCCGGCTGGTAACACCGCCATTTGCACTGTAGGCAGAAGCGGCAATGACCTGCAATACCGCGGCTACGATATTCTTGATGTGGCTCAAAAAGCCTCATTTGAAGAAGTGGCTTACCTGCTGTTGTATGGTTCATTGCCCGACAAAAAAATGTTGGAAGAATATAGGAAAAAGCTGGTGTCGCTGCGCGGGTTAGACACCGTATCGAAGAACGTATTGGAACAGATTCCTGCAACGGCACACCCGATGGATGTGTTGCGCACTTACACTTCTGTGCTTGGCACCGTTGCCCCGGAAAACAACGCACATACAGTTGAAGGTGCGCGAGACATTGCTGATAAACTCATTGCTTCCTCATCTTCCGCGTTGTTATACTGGTATCATTTTGCCAACAGCAAAAAACGCATTGAAGTAGAAACGGATGATGCTACCACCGGTGCGCATTTTCTTCATTTATTGCACCAAACCTCTCCTTCGCCATCATGGATAGAAGCAATGGAAATTTCGCTGATTTTATATGCCGAACACGAGTTCAACGCCAGCACGTTTACGGCGCGGGTGATAGCCGGCACAGGCAGCGATATTTACTCTTGTGTTACCGGTGCCATTGGTGCATTGCGAGGTCCTAAACATGGTGGTGCCAATGAAGTAGCCTTCGAGATTCAAAGCCGTTATTCTACGGTTGAAGAAGCTGAAGAAGACATCAAGCAAAGGGTAGCCAATAAAGAAGTCATCATTGGGTTCGGGCATCCGGTTTATACCGTTTCCGATCCCCGCAACAAAGTCATTAAAGAGGTGGCAAAATGCTTGTCAGAAGAAGCAGATGATTTGTTGTTGTATAACATTGCCGAAGCCGTAGAAACATTGATGTGGAATGAGAAAAAAATGTTTCCGAATCTCGATTGGTTCTCTGCTGTTTCTTATCATCTGATGGGCGTGCCGACTTTGTTTTTCACGCCGTTGTTTGTTATTTCTCGCTTAACAGGTTGGTGCGCGCATATCATCGAGCAACGCCTGGATGGAAAAATCATTCGCCCCAGTGCTAACTATACCGGACCGGAAGAAAGGAAATTTGTAGAGATAGAGAAGCGATAAAGAAAGAGATTCGCCAAGGCATACAATTGCTATGAACCACCGTCTCATTAGATGAAAGATGCAAAACGGAAACCTCATCTTACGCTCACTGGTACTAGAGGATGCACCTGCACTCGCAGGGCTTGCGAACAACAAAAAGATATTTGATAATGTTCGCGATGCCCTTCCGCAACCTTACACAATAGACGATGCTCTTTTCTTCATCCATCTTACACAAGAAGAAGATCCGCAGGTGAGCTTTGCGATGGAATATGAAGGTGCTTTTTGCGGCATGGTGGGTATTGTGCCACAAAAAGATGTGTACCGTTTCACCGCGGAAATAGGCTATTGGCTGGGTGAGCCTTTCTGGGGCAAAGGCATCGCAACAAAAGCCGTTGCGATGGTTACTGATTATGCTTTTCATCAGCTTCATTTCATCAGGATTCACACAGGCATATTCGAACATAACATCGCTTCCATGAGAGTACTGGAAAAAAATGGTTATGTAAAAGAATGCGTGTTAAAAAAATCTATTATCAAAAACGGGAAGCTGTTAGATGAACACCGGTACGCGAAATGGAGAGAATGAATCTTTCTTTTATAATGTATTCTCTCTTGCCAATTCTGCAATCAGCGAAGCCACCAGCGAGGTCCATCCTGTTTGATGTCCAGCACCCAAACCGCGGCCGTTGTCGCCATGAAAATATTCGTAAAAAAGGAGTAAGTCCTGATTTTCGGGGCGACTGTAAAACCAGTTGTAATCGCCATGCAGACAACGCCCGTTGTCTTTGTCTTTTCCGAATAAATTAATGACCCGTTTAGACAACTCATCCGCTACCTGTTGCAGGTTCATATAGTTGCCGGAGCGCGAAGGGTATTCTACCTGCAGACTATCGCCATAAAAACAACCATACTTCCGGATAGATTCGATGAGTAAATAATTAATCGGAATCCATACCGGACCGCGCCAGTTGCTGTTGCCACCATAGAAGTCAGACGTACTATCGCCTGGGTCGTATTGAATAGAGTATTGAATGTCCTCGATATGTACCGAGTAAGGATTTTTTTGATGGAACTTAGATAAGGCGCGAATGCCGCCGGGCGAAAGAAATTCGTCTTCATCCAACATGCGTTGTAAGAGCGCAATCAATCTTTCTTTCGGTATCAGGGAAATTAAAATTTTATTCTCCCCGGCGTGTTCTTCGTTGGGCCAAAACTTATGGTTGGCTTTGCGATAGCGTTCAAACCAGGTGATGCGCTTATTGAAATCATCCAGCTTGTTCATCACATTGGTTTCGATTACCGATACAGCAAAGATGGCGGTAAGACCCACAATAGATTTAATGCGAAGCTGTATAGGATTGGCATCTACAATAGCCAGCGTATCGTAATAAAATTTGTCTTCATCATTCCACATCCCCAGTTCGTTCATGGCTTCGGCTATCAGCACAAAATGTTCGAAGAACTTTGTGGCAGTATCTTCAAACGAATCATCATTGATGGCTATCTCCAGCGCCATGTCCATCATGTTCAGCGCATACATGCCCATCCAGCTTGTGCTGTCGGCCTGTTCCAGCTCCATATGGCTTTGCAGTTGCATGCTGCGGTTGAACACACCAATGTTATCCAACCCTAAAAAGCCGCCTTCAAAGATGTTGTTGCCGTTGGGATCTTTCCGGTTGATCCACCATGTAAAATTGATGATGAGCTTTTGAAACACACGCTTCAAAAAATTAAGGTCACCCTTGCCCGTCGCCCTTTTTTCAATGCGATATACTTCTAGCGCCGCCATCGAATGAACCGGCGGATTTACATCATTAAAATTCCACTCGTAAGCAGGCAATTGCCCATCGGGTTTCATATACCATTCGCGCATGATAAGCAGCAGTTGATGCTTCGCGAATGTAGGATCTACCATTGCCATCGGGATGCAGTGAAAAGCCAGATCCCACGCGGCATACCAGGGATATTCCCATTTATCGGGCATCAAAATGATGTCCTGATTCTTCAGATGTGGCCAATCGTGGTTGCGGCCATTTCTTCTCCCGTTCGATAGTGGCGAAATACCATCGCTGGTAGAAATCCATCGCTCAATATCGTAGTGATAATACTGCTTGCTCCACAACATGCCGGCCAGTGCCTGCCGCGAAATCATTTTCTGTTCTTCGGACGTATTCTTTGGCAATACGGCATTGTAAAACTCATCGGCTTCTTTTTTTCTTTCTATAAATATGCTTTCTGCCGATTGCCCAAAAGGCTTGCTTTGCATTTTATCGCACAGGCGCAGGTACAATACTTTGGAAGCGCCCGCTGCCAGATTGAGTTTGTAAACCGGAGAGAACTTGGTACCTGTCTTCGCCTTGCGTAGCTGGTGAATGTTCTTACCATCAATCACCGCATCGTTGATGGCATCTTTAGTGAAGATGCCGGTGGCATTGTGCCTGCCAAACAGCTTCTGCGTATTGGTTTCGTTTTCGGTAAAAAGGTGTTCGGCCGGCTTTTGAAAATAGAGATAATAATCACCAATGCGCTCATGCGTTGCCTTCACGCAAAACTCATCTACATAGCGGATAACGGGACGCTTTTCCATCCCGCCATAGCACCAGCGGTTATAGAACCAAAGTGTGGGCAGTACAGTGAGGTCGGCTTCTTCCTCTCCACGGTTTAAAATTTCTATTTTGATGGCGATGTCAGTCTTGTCGTGCTTGGCATATGTGATATAAACATCAAAGTATTTATTGTCGTTAAACACGCCCGTATCCAACAGTTCATATTCTACTTCAAAACGGCTTCGGCGGCGGTTGGTGTAGATCAGATTATCATAAGGAAACGCTGCCTGCGGATACTTATACAGCATCTGCATGTAATAGTGTGTAGGCAGGTTATCTAAGTAGTAATACAACTCTTTTACGTCCTCGCCATGGTTGCCTTCGTAGTTGCCCAAGCCATACAAGCGTTCTTTTAAAATTTCATCTTTACCATTCCACAATGCCACCGAAAAGCAGAGGTTTTGAAAGAAGTCAGAGATGCCGCCCAATCCATCTTCGCCCCAGCGGTAGGCGCGGCTATGTGCATGGCTGAACGGGAAATAATTCCAGGCATCGCCGTTATCGCTGTAGTCTTCTCTTACGGTTCCCCACTGGCGTTCCGATAAATAAGGACCCCATTGTTCCAGTGGTACTTTCTTACCGGCATTCTGTTTCAATCGTTGCTGCTCTGCTGTCATAGCCATAACATTACAAATGTAAGGGCGATGATGTTGTACAGAGTTTATTAAATAGGATTAAGGGATTTGATGTATGATGTTATATGTGAGATGTACGATGTAGAGTATAGATTGCGTGTTGATACGGAAGCAAGCAATAAGTAAAGTGTGGAATTGTTTACCGGATGCGTATTACCCAACTAAGACTCTAATTTCCTTTTGGCACGTTTTCTGAATTTTTAGTAATTGTTATTACATTTTTTAACTAAAAATATAAACTTATGTTACGCTGGACAATCACCTTTTTAGTAATAGCCATTATTGCGGCTATTTTAGGCTTTGGCGGTATTGCCGCTGGTGCAGCCGGTATTGCAAAAGTATTGTTCTTCATCTTTATCGTATTGTTCCTGCTGTCTTTAATCAGAGGCAGGTCTACGTTATAAAAGAAGAAAAGTTTGACATAAAAAAAGCGGTTGATATCAACCGCTTTTTTTGTTATAGCTATAAAACATGGATGATCAGACTGCGTGCACAGATGTTCAGGATTTTTCGCCACAAAGACACGAAGTTCTACTTTCTATTTTCTTCGCGTCTTTGTGACTTTACGGTTCATTATTACCCGCTTCGATAAAGTCCAATTATTTTCAGAACGTACAAGTGTGCGATGCAAGAGACGATCCATAAGAGCGGTGCCGATGGCTTCATAAAAAAGAAAACTCACAACTGCGAAAGCCACGATATAACTGAGAGTGTATCTTCGATATCTCCATCCTAAACATCCCACAAATCTCATCCATTCCAATTCAGACTATAAATAAATATCACCCTTGCTGCGCTTCACTTCAGCTACGTATTCTTTGATGGCCTGTTCTTTTTCTTTCTGGCAAATAAGCAGTACATCGGGCGTATCTACCACAATAAAATCATCAAGCCCCTGAAGTACGACTAACTTCTCGTGAGGAGCAGACACCATACATTTCACGGCATCAATTACAATAACATTGTTGGCAGATACAGCATTGCCGAGATAGTCTTTTTCAAGATTGTCATACGCGCTGTTCCAAGTGCCAAGGTCGCTCCAGCCAAAAGAAGAAGGAATGACAAATACATTATCCGCATACTCCATAATGGCATAGTCAATTGAGATGTTGGTGCAGAAGGAGTAGATACGATCAATAGCCTCTTTTTCTTCAGTAGTGTTGAAGGTATCGGCTTCTACGGCAAACACCTCATACATCTCGGGCTGATATTTTTCGAAGGCAGCCAGAATATCTTCTACCCGCCAGATGAAGATGCCGGCATTCCACAGAAAATCGCCGCTTTCGAAAAAGATTTTGGCTTGTGGCAGCTCTGGCTTTTCGGCAAAGGTTTTTACTTTATATACATTGGGCGCAGCGGCTTCCGTCTCGTGCTGGATATAGCCATAGCCGGTGTTAGGATAAGTAGGTTTGATGCCCAAGGTAACAAACGCTTTCTTTTCTTCGGCAAACGACAATGCCTCCTGCGAAATAGAGATGAACCCGTCAATGTCGAGTATCATGTGATCACTGGGGGCGATAATGAGCACCGCATCGGGGTTCTTCTGCTTTATCTTAAAAGAAATATACGCCACGCAGGGCGCCGTGTTTTTGCGGCTGGGTTCAGATACCACATTTTGCACAGGCAGTTCGGGCAATTGCTCTTCTACAATGTGCGCATACTCGCCCGATGTTACCACGAAAATGTTTTCGGCGGGAATAAAGCGGCTGTAACGTTCAAACGTCCACTGGATAAGGGTTTTACCGGTGTTCAGGATGTCTAAGAACTGTTTGGGATAGGAGACGCGGCTCTGCGGCCAAAACCGACTGCCGATGCCGCCCGCCATGATGGCGACGTAATAATTTTTATTCATAATGATATTTTCAGATCGTTGGATGAGGCTTTTTATAAAATGCCTTCGCGCAACAAATCGTGCAAATGTAGAATTCCTAAGTATATATTGTCTTCATTCCGCACGATAAGTTGCGTAATGTCGTGCGCCTTCATGATTTCGAAGGCTTCAGTGGCAAGTGTTTGTGGTAGAATTGTTTTGGGATTGCGGGAATAGACATCGGCGGCGGTAATGCCGCTGATAGTGTCGGTTTTCTCCAGCATACGGCGGATATCGCCATCGGTAATGATGCCTTGCAACTCTCCATCTTCTCTTATCACAGCAGTGCAACCTAAACGCTTACTTGATATTTCGCTGATAATGGCTTTGATGGGTGTGGAAAGTTGTACCTGTGGCTTCTCGTTAATTTTATATACATCATCAACCCGCAGATACAAGCGCTTGCCAATATTGCCGCCGGGATGGTACTTGGCAAAGTCTTGTTCGTTGAAGTTGCTGAGCTTCATGAGACAGACAGCAAGCGCATCGCCAATAACCAATTGCGCGGTGGTGCTGTTGGTGGGGGCAAGGTTGTTGGGGCAGGATTCTTCGGTGACGGAGGCATTGAGAATAATGTCGGCATTGGCGGCGAGGTAAGATTGCAGGTTGCCGGTGATGGCGATGAGGGTTTGGGTGAACTGTCTGATCATCGGCAGCAGGGTTTTTATTTCGCTGCTGTTTCCGCTATTGCTGAGGATGATAACGACATCGGTTGGCTGAATCATACCAAGGTCGCCGTGGATGGCATCGGCAGCGTGCATAAAAAGGGAAGGCGTGCCGGTGGAATTGAAGGTGGCAACGATCTTTTGGGCGATGATGGCGCTTTTGCCCACGCCGGTAACAACGATGCGGCCGGTGGTGTTGCGGATGGCTTCGACGGCTTTGGGGAAATCGGCGGTGAGCAGTTCTTCTAACCGTGCGATTGATTTGGCTTCAGAGCGGACCGTTTGGATGGCATTGCGGAGGATATCGTGGTTCATATGCGGCGGCAAAGGTAGTGGGGAAGATTGGGTTGCGGGAATGAGCCGCCTTATCCGGTTACGGGATAAGGCGGCTCATGATGATTGATAAGGCAGAGCAAGAGGAGTGAGACAGTTAGCTTCAGGTGGCGAAGCTTCTTTCAAACCGTTTGCAAAGGCGGTGCAGGCATTGTATAAAATAGGAATAAGACGATTGCTAAGCAGGTTTAAGCATCTTAATTAGGCGGGTTAAGCATCTTAAATAGGCGGATTAAAGTGCTTAACATAGTAAGGATTAAGGTGCTTAACATAGTAGGGGTTAAGGTGCCAACGAGTTGCCGGAAGAAAGTGTAAAATTCCGCAAAGCGGCAGCGGAGGAGCCAGAAATTCCGAAAGACTGAAACTGAACAGTCGCCGCAGCAGGCTCCTGAGACAGCCAGGACAGTCGTCGAGAAAACAAAGTGAAGTTGGCGGAAGCCCCAATCATCCTGCTTTTTAACCGGGTTATTCTTTATTCAGGATAAAAAGCGAACAAAACTTTTAAAACCGGTTTCATAGAGAAGCTGTAACTTTAAACGGTGATGCCCCTGCTAAGTAACTTTAACAAGTTTGCGATTGGTATTATGACTGCTTTGGGGTTAATTTCGTCTTCCCCTGATTCCTTAACAGGCGCTATTATTCAATAAAGATTTCGTTTTAAAACGCCTTACTGCAAGAAGAGGCACTGACTATTATGGCTACAGTTTCAAAAAAAACGGCGACCGCAAGAACTGCGAAGCGACCGAAAAGTGTGAATGAAGAACTATTGACAACACCTGCTGCTGAGACTTTTACCCACAATTACGAGATTCATAAACACCTGCAAAGCAATTTTGGATTTGAGCATTTTAAAGGCTTGCAGGAAGAGGCAATTAACAGTTTGCTGAACGGCCATGATACGTTTGTGATTATGCCAACGGGTGGCGGCAAAAGCCTGTGCTACCAGTTGCCGGCGTTGATATTGGAGGGTTGTGCAATAATTGTGAGCCCGCTGATAGCGCTGATGAAGAACCAGGTGGACCTGGTGAGGGGTTACAGTGAGAAGGATAATGTGGCGCATTTTTTAAACTCATCGCTGAACAAAGGACAGATAACGCAGGTGAAAAGCGACCTGACGGCAGGCAAAACAAAGCTGCTGTATGTGGCACCGGAAACGCTGACGAAGCAGGAAAACCTTGACTTTTTCAGAGATTTGAATGTGTCGTTTTTTGCGGTGGATGAAGCGCACTGTATTTCGGAATGGGGACATGATTTCCGTCCGGAATACCGCCGCCTGCGCGAGATGATGGATATTATCAATCCTGAGATACCGGTGGTGGCACTAACCGCTACGGCAACGCCAAAAGTGCAGAGCGATATTGTGAAGAACTTGGGTCTTCGCACCCCTAATATTTTCATTTCCTCTTTTAACCGCCCCAACCTTTATTATGAAATTGTGCCAAAGGTGAAGAAGGACCAGACCATAAAGAGTATGGTTCGCTTTATTACGGGCATGAAAAACAAGAGCGGCATCATTTATACCCTGAACCGCAAAACCACCGAAGAATTAGCGGAAGTATTGATGGCAAATGGCATTAAAGCGGTGGCTTATCACGCCGGGCTCGATGCCAAACTGCGTGCAGAGCGGCAAGACTTGTTTCTGAACGAAGATGTACAGGTGATTGTGGCGACGATTGCTTTTGGAATGGGCATTGACAAGCCGGACATCCGGTTTGTGATCCATTTTAATGTGCCGAAATCGATTGAGAATTATTACCAGGAAACCGGACGTGCGGGAAGAGATGGTTTGGAAGGAAAGTGCCTGCTGTATTACTCGCATAAAGACGTTTCTAAGCTGGAACACCTGATGCGCGATAAGCCGCTGAGCGAACGCGAAGTGGGCGCACAGCTAATTAATGAAACGCTGGCGTTTGCCGAAACGTCGGTGTGTCGCCGTAAAGTATTGATGCATTATTTTGGTGAGGACTGGGGTGATGAAAATTGCGGCAATTGCGATAACTGCCTGCATCCGAAAGAGAAGATAGAGTCAAAAGACGAAGCCTGCAAGGTACTGAAAGTAGTAAGGGCGCTGGAAGAACGCTTCCCGGCAGATTATGCAGTGAATATTCTTACCGGCAGACTGACACCGCAGGTAGGTATGTATCGGCATGAGAAGCTGGATGTATTTGGCATTGGAAAAGATAAAGACGAGCATTTCTGGAATAGTTTGATCCGCCAGATGCTGTTGTTTAATTTGCTGCGCAAGGATATTGAAGAATATGGCTTACTGAAATTTACGGAAGAAGGTAAAGCGTTTTTGAAGAAATCGCATTCGTTTAAGATTGTATTGAACAACTTATTTGAAGATGCGAACTACGACGACGAAGAGAGCGAAGGCGCCGGTGCAGCCGGTGGTGCAGCCGATGAGAAACTGCTGGATATGCTAAAAGAATTGCGCCAGCGGGAAGCGAAGAAAAAAGGGTTGCCGCCATTTGTATTGTTCCTGGAGAACTCGCTGATAGACATGGCGACGATGTACCCGACCTCAATGGCAGAATTGGAGAAATGCCAGGGCGTGAGCAAAGGAAAAGCGATCAAGTTTGGTCGTCCTTTTATTGATCTGATTGCAAAGTATGTAGAAGAGAACGATATAGAGAAGCCGGATGATTTTGTAATGAAAAGTGTTGCTAACAAAGCCAGCAACAAAATTTATATCATCCAGAATATTGATAAAAAGATTCCGCTGGAAACCATTGCCCGCAATAAAGATCTGCGCTTAGACAGTTTACTGGAAGAGATGGAAACGATTGTAGCGAGTGGCACCAAGCTGAACCTCAACTATGCCATCGAAAGCATGCTGGACGATGACGACCAGGATGAGATTATTGACTATTTCCGCAGTTGCGAAACGTCTTCTTTGGAAGTAGCAAAAGATGAGCTATCAGACAGCAATTACAACTGGGAGCAACTGAAGATTATGCGCATTAAGTTTTTGAGCGAGTACGGAAATTAATAGTGAGCTTATAAACTTCATTTTTATAAAGAGAAGCCATGATGCAGTGTTTGTATCATGGCTTCTTTGTTTGTGGAAACTTATGGTGCATCGCATCTTAGCCTCAAACCAATTTATGGCAGAACTACAAACCGCAGCTACAACACCCAAGCCCGGAAAGCGCCAACAGAAGCGGCTTTCGACACGTGTTGATCTGACACCGATGGTGGACTTAGGCTTTTTATTGATCACATTTTTTATTTTTACAACTACGCTTTCTAAACCTTCGGTGATGAAGCTAAACTTACCGGAAGAAGGAAGCGACTTTGAAGTTGGGGAAAATAAAACTCTGAACCTTGTATTAGCCGAAAACAATACCATAGGTTATTATATGGGTGCTGACGCAAGCAGAATGCAATTCACGAATTATTCTTCCGGCGGCATTCGTGCACAGATACAGGAAGCACAGCAAAAAGTGTTGCAACGTTTTGGCGATAAAGGACAACTGTTTACTATTATTAAACCAACGCCTGAATCGTCTTATAAAAATGTAGTAGATGTTTTGGATGAGATGCTGATTAACGGCGTAACACGCTATGTGCTTACGGAGGCTGATGAGAAAGAAAGGAATGAAGCCGGGAAGAAATGACACAGTTTGTTTTGCATGGCTTCTCTCTTTTGTTACTTGCCGTTTTTACGAGCCTCTTTTGATGATGGTTATTCGTTTCAACTATCTTCCTTTCTTCATTTTACCGAAAAATAAATATAGATAACAGCTTTCGAAAGTGGTGGCATAGGCTTTGGAATTATCCTCTTCTTCCTCATCAGAAAATAAAAGATTATGACCGCTGTGCAGAATGCCACCTTGAAAAACATACTTAATTATTTTGAAGTAACTACCGATTGTTGCGGTAATGATATGGTAGTGAAAGTGCTGGATGCACATGGCAGAATCGCTAAAACAGTAAGACAGACGCTGGAAGAGAGTATAGATAGAATCTGTCTAAACTTGAATGATTTAAGAAAGGGGAAATACATCATTAATATTTTCGCTGACGATAATTTTATTAAGGCGGTCCGCTATACAAAAGACTAATTTGTTCCTTTTGTAATAACAAAAAACCTGCTTTGTGAAAGCAGGTTTTTTTGTTGAAATGGATTTTACATTTACACTTTATTCACCAGGAAATTGCTGTCTTGATTATTAAACGCCATATTCCGTTTCTCAAAGCCGTTTTCTTACATAGCATTTCCGCTTTTGGCGGCCCGCAGGGACATTTTGGAATGATGTTGCGAACTTTCGTTCATCAACGTAAAGATGTGACGGAACAGGAATTGACAGAATATATTGGTTTCTGCCAAATGTTGCCCGGCGCTTCTTCTACTCAAACGCTCACTTTAATCGGCTATAAAAGGGGCGGACTTCCGTTAGCTATCCTGACGCTTCTTATCTGGATACTTCCGGCCTGTACTTTAATGAGTTTGCTTTCCTTTCTGCTGCGCTATGTTACGGTACAATCTACTGATACACAAATCTTTAGTTATATTCAACCTATGGCGGTGGGTTTTATTGCTTTTTCGGCATTCCGGCTTTTCCGCATTTCTATCCATAATACCATCACCCGCTTTATTATGGTATTTGTAACTCTACTTACTTTTTTTCTATTTAAAACGCCATGGATTTTTCCAGCCGTTTTATTAGCGGCTGGAGTTGTAACTAACTTTAGCGACAAGCGATACCCGGACAAAAAAGAACCCCGAAAGAAAGTGAAATGGGGCAATATCATTATTTTCTTTTCGATTTTTATTGCTGCGGCTTCTTTGAGTGAAACGGCACGAAACCAGGAATGGAGAACCAGAGGTCCTTACAACTTATTCGAAAATTTTTACCGGTTTGGTAGCCTGGTATTTGGTGGTGGTGATGTTTTAATGCCGATGATGTATGAGCAATATGTAGTACGACCACAAACTGATCTCATTAGACTTAAAAACCCGAATGCCCTTAGTATGACGAAGTCAGAGTTCTTAACTGGTTCTGGCATTGTAAGAGCGATACCGGGACCTGTATTTTCCATTGGTTCTTATGTTGGCGGTATGGTTCTTAGCAAGAAAGGTGTTATGAATCAGTTAGTTGGATGTATGATAGGAATGGTTGCTATTTTTCTGCCCAGTGCTTTGCTCGTATTGTTCTTTTTCCCGGTTTGGAATAACTTAAAAAAATACACCATTATTTACAGGTCGTTAGAAGGCATCAATGCGGCGGTTGTCGGCATTATTACCGGTGCATGCCTTTTTTTGATAAAGGACATTTTTACAAACACCTCGGTAGCAGTAACGCCCATTTCAGCGATACTGGATACTTTGGTAATTATTTCAACATTTATGGTATTGTCTTTTACGAAAATCCGGGCGCCATTTATTGTAATCTTCTGTCTTCTTTTAGGTCTGATTCTTTGAATTAACTTACTGGTAATAATAATTGCTCATAATTTCATTATAAACCGCTTCCGGTAATAAATAGCGAACGCTTCTTTTCTTTTTTAATTCTTCCCGAATGTAAGTAGAAGACATTTCCAAGAGTGGCGCCTGAAGAATAAGATTTTTGTCTGTTAGTAGATCTGACACTTCAAAACCGGGTCTTTTATAAATGATAAACGCATAGTTTTTCAACAACCAATTTGCATTTTTCCATTTCGTGATGTTTTGAAAACCATCTGAGCCTAGGATAATATTAAACGTGTATTCCGGATATTTTTCTTCTAAAAAAAGGAGCGTAGCAGAAGTATAGGAGGGAAGAGGAAGCTTAAATTCAATGTCGGATGCCTGCAAGTAAGGAGTATCTTTTATTGCGATTTTTACCAGATGCAGACGATGATATCCGTTCAATAATGAAGCAGGTTGCTTAAAGGGGTTTTGCGGAGATACAACAAACCATATTTGCTGTAAATCAGTATGATTATAAACATACTCAGCAATGATCAGATGTCCAACATGAATAGGATTAAAAGAGCCAAAGTATAAACCAATGTTCATTTCAATTAATTTCCTCTACCAGGATATTAGCGGCTTCTTCTTTTCGTAAACTCAAAATATACCCCGAAACCGCTACTGAAATCGGGTCACCTAGCGGTGCAATTTTATTCACACAGATAATTTCTCCCGGTACGCAACCCATTTCCATTAATTTGATAAACAATTCTTCGTTGGCAAATTCCATTATTGTAGCATTCTTTCCGGTTGGCACATCCGTTAGCTTTTTTATCATAACGCAAATGTAGAATTACATTATTTTTAAACCTTCACCGCTTAGTAAAATTAACTGATTCGATAATCAGAGCTAAGTTTGCAAAATGCCCTTTGTTTTTTTTTATAAGGCTGATGTTGTTTTTAGACTTAAATACAAGAGTCGTTTGCAGTATTTTATTCCCACTATTTTTCAAAGTGAAGGGGAACATTTTCATTCAATCCATTTTATTTTTTGTTCTGATGAATATCTTCTCAAAATGAATCAGCAATTTCTTAAGCATGATTATTTTACTGATATTCTCACTTTTGATTTAAGTGAGGACAAAGAGAAGTTAGCAGAGATTTACATCAGCATTAATAGAGTTGAGGAAAATAGCAAAACCCAAGGAGTTTCATTCGAGAATGAGCTTAACAGAATTATCTTTCATGGTGTACTTCATCTTTGCGGATACAAAGACAAATCGCATCCTGAAAAAAAGAGGATGACTGAAAAAGAAGATGTGTATTTAAAGAGGTTTGATTCGTTTCACGTGAAACAAAATACAATATAATGTTTGATACATATGATGTAGTGGTCGCTGGTGCTGGACATGCAGGCTGTGAGGCCGCAAACGCAGCAGCGGAAATGGGAAGCAAAGTGTTATTGATTACGATGAACATGCAAACCATTGCTCAAATGAGCTGCAACCCGGCTATGGGTGGTATTGCAAAAGGTCAGATTGTAAGAGAAATAGATGCGCTGGGAGGAATGAGCGGAATTATTACAGATAAAAGTTCTTTGCAATTTAGAATGTTGAACAAAAGCAAAGGACCTGCTATGTGGAGCCCAAGGGCGCAGTGCGATAGAATGCTGTTTGCTCAAAGCTGGCGACAGGCACTAGAGGAAAATAAAAATATTGATTTTTACCAGGATACCGTTCAGTCTCTCATCATTGAAAATAAAAAAATTTGTGGTGTAATAACAAGCTTGGGAAACAGAATTACGTGCCAATCAGTAGTCTTAACGAGTGGTACTTTTTTAAATGGTGTTATTCACATAGGAGAGAAGCGAATGGGTGGAGGAAGAGTAGCCGAAAAAGCAGCTACTGGTATCACTGAACAGTTGGTAAGTTTAGGCTTTACAAGCAATCGCCTAAAAACAGGCACACCGCCGAGAGTAGATGGAAGAAGTCTTGACTATAGTAAAATGGAGGAGCAAAAGGGAGATGATGAGATTACCGGATTTTCCTTCCTACCCATACCCAAGCTTAAAAAAGAAAACCAGCTAAGTTGTTATGTTACCTATACCAATGATTTGGTGCATGAAATTCTAAAAACAGGTTTTGATAGAAGCCCGATGTACACCGGGAGAATTGAAGGAACAGGACCTCGTTACTGCCCCAGTATTGAAGATAAAATCAACCGGTTTGCCGACCGGGACAGGCATCAGATTTTTGTGGAACCGGAGGGTTTCAATACGGTTGAAATTTATGTAAACGGATTTTCTACTTCTCTACCGGAAGAAGTGCAATACAAAGCACTCAGGCAAATGCCGGGATTTGAAAAAGCAAAAATGTTTCGCCCGGGTTATGCGATCGAATACGATTTTTTTCCACCGACACAATTAAAAGCTTCATTAGAAACCAAGTACATTAGTAATTTATTCTTTGCAGGACAGATTAATGGAACCACTGGTTATGAAGAAGCCGCTTGCCAGGGTCTGGTAGCTGGAATGAATGCTCATTTAGCTGTACAGAAAAAAGAACCTTTTGTTTTGAAAAGAAATGAAGCTTATATAGGTGTATTGATAGATGATCTGATTAATAAAGGTACTGATGAGCCTTACCGGATGTTCACAAGTCGGGCCGAGTACCGGACACTGTTGCGCCAGGATAATGCAGACTTGCGTCTTACTGAAAAAGGTTTTGCACTGGGTCTGGCTAAAGAAGATAGGATGACTGTTTTGAACAAAAAGAGAGAGGAGATTAAGCAGATCAACCAAACTATTCACTCTGTTACGGTAGAACCTTATGAAGTAAATGGTTATTTAGGGGAGTGTGCCTCTGCTCCTATAGTGGAGAAACAAAAAGTAGCGAAATTGTTATTGCGTCCAGGTATTTCCCTGAACGCTTTAGCGAATGCCGTACCTCGTCTGTCTGCCTCTTTAGGCATATATAGTGATGAAGCTTTGCAGCAAAGCGAGATTCAAACCAAATATGAACGCTATATAGAAAAAGAGGAACAACTGGTAGCGAAAGTGAGCGAAATGGAAAACTTTGTAATACCTGAACTGTTTAATTACGATAACATTTCTGCGCTTGGCCATGAGGCACTACAGAAATTTAAAAAGATAAAGCCCCGTACTCTCGGACAAGCAAGCCGCATCAGTGGTGTAAATCCAAGCGATATACAAATACTGATGGTGTATATGGGGCGATAATTATTTGATAATAAACTTTTTACACTAAAACAATAAGCATCACATGCCAAATCGAGGTTAAAAACCTTTTTGGTTTCTGCTGCCATTTCTCTCTATTGTAATATTACAGACAAAATATTATTGCAGGGTTTGAAATCCATCTTTATATACCTTTTTTTTATTCTGTTCTACACAGTAGCGAAAGCACAAGTGATTCAGATAGAAGGAACGGTATATGATTTCAATAACCGCCTGCCGATAGAAGCTGTATCAGTGCTCTGCACTTGTGGCAGCGGAACGCTTACCGATTCCAATGGTCATTATTCCATTTTGGTCACAGATCATGATTCATTGTTTTTCTCATACCTGGGTAAAAACACCATGAAATATCCGGTTGACACAATTAAATATCCCGAAGCATTTGAAATCGGGCTACATGTAGATGCCAAATGGTTGCCGGAAGTGAAGGTGCAAACACATAATTATTATATGGATTCGGTGGAGAACCGCCGCGCTTATGCCAAAATATTCGATTATAAAAAGCCGGGACTTGCCCTGAACCAAAGTACACCTTCTACCTACGTACCGGGTGCCGTAACAGTGGGATTAGATTTAGATGCGCTAATCAATGTATTCCGTTTTCGCCGGAACCGGCAATTGGCTTCCTTCCAAAACAGGTTGCTGAAAGAAGAAGCTGATAAATACATTGATCACCGCTACAGCATACGGTTGGTAAAACAACTTACGCACCTCGAATCGCCGGAACTTGAAACGTTTATGAACCAGTATCGCCCCGAATATAGTATCCTCCAGCAAATGAATGATTTGGAGTTGGGATATTACATCGAACTCTCTTACGATGATTACCTGCGCAAGAAGCAGGGAAGCGGCAGGCGAATATTAGGAACCAATTAATTCGAATTACCTTCTTCCTTCTAATTGCATTATTATCCAATCAACCCCGCTTTGCGGCTAATATCCAGCATTCTTTCAATAGGTTTTAAGGCTGCCATGCGCAGGTACTCCGGCATAGTTAGTTCCGGTGTTTCGTATTCCATGCATAAGTACACTTTCTCCAGTGAATTCAGCTTCATGTGCGGGCAATCGTTGCAGGCGCAGCTATTATCGGGCGGCGCGGGGATAAACGTCTTGCCCGGCGCATCCTTTTGCATCTGGTGAAGGATGCCGGTTTCGGTTGCCACAATATATTCCTGCCCTTCATCCTGCACCGCATAGCGCAGAATCTGTGTGGTGCTGCCGATATAGTCTGCCACACGCAGTATGGCTTCCTCGCATTCCGGGTGGGCCAGCACTTTTGCATTGGGATGACGCAACTTCAGCTTTACGATTTTCTCCAGGCTGAATATCTCGTGCACCATGCACGCTCCGTTCCAGAGCAGCATGTTCCGGCCTGTCTTTTTGTTCAGGTAAGCGCCGAGGTTTTTATCCGGGGCAAAAATGATAGGCTGATCCTCCGGTATGCTCTCAATAATCTTTACAGCATTGCTGCTGGTGCAGATGATGTCGCTCAGTGCTTTAATCTCGGCAGAGCAGTTTACATAGCTCACCACCAGGTGGTCCGGATGCTTCTCTTTAAACGCTTTAAACAGTGGTGCCGGCGCACTGTCTGCTAAGGAACAGCCGGCGTTCAGGTCGGGCAACAATACCTTACGTGCAGGATTGAGTATTTTGGCTGTTTCAGCCATGAAATGCACGCCGGCGAACACAATCACATCCGCGTCGGTTTTAGCGGCGTATTGCGCCAGCCCGAGGCTGTCACCGATATAATCGGCTACGTCCTGTATGTCGGCATCCTGGTAGTAGTGCGCCAGCAGCACGGCATTTTTTTCTTTCTTCAACCGGTCTATCTCGGCAAACAAATCTATTGTCGGGTCTATATCAATATCCAGAAAGCCGCGTTTGGGTACTTTCAGGATGGCTTCTTCAATGTTCATATCTATTGTAGTATTTAATAACTAATACTTATTTATATAAAATACCTACTACTATTACGGCTGTGGATATCGTGATAACTTACTTATACACACCTGCAAAATTACGTAACCCTGCCGTTTTCCACAGGCATCCGCACAAACCTTAACAGCGAAAAATCAAGCCGGATGACGCCTTCGAACCGATACTCACAATCTTATATTTTGATGCCGGTTTTATTCACATACCTCAATCCACAAACTATGCACTGTTGGTTCAGGGCTGAAAAATCGTCTACAAGTTTTCCAAATTGCCGGAAAGTGAGAAAAAGGGGAAACTTGTTCTTCCGCTTTCCACAAAACAAAAGGCGTGAGGCAGCGTTTTACACCAATAAAAGACCTTATTCACATAACTATGTGAAATAGCAGAATACCGGTTATCAGCGTACGTCCTATTTTGCGCAGCCAAAGATTTTTTACAGACGGCCAGCCTTAAAAAGCGGCAAAAAAAACAAAACGACAAAACAATTGATGATGACAAAAAAGATTTCCTCCTTGTTACTAATTGCCGCCCTGTTTGGTGGATGTTTAAAAGACAATAGCGGCGATATACCCGCAGTAGATTGCTCTACTATAAAGGTAGTGGCGCCTTCTTCCGAAGTGTCTCAACTGAAGACCTACCTGGATACGAACCATATTACCGCCGTGCAGGACTCTCGCGGGTTTTTCTACAGCATGGATTCCACCGCTGTGCCCGACTCGGTTGTTAACCGCGTTTCGGTATGCTCCAACATTACGGTTACCTACCGCGGGTATTTCCAGAACGGAAAGGGTTTCGACAGCAGCAACGCGGCTATTTCCTTCCCGCTGGCTACCACCATTACCGGCTGGAAAGAAGCCATCCCGCTGATGAAGAAAAATGCTGTCATGACACTCTATTTGCCATCTTCACTGGCCTATGGAGCTGCAGGATCGAACGATTATCCGCAAACCATCCCGCCAAACACGCCGCTGAATTTTACAATCAAGCTATACAATTACTAATCAAACACACAAGTGTTTGCCAAACACAAAAGCCGCTACGCCTTTACGGGTAGCGGCTGTTGTGTTTAAAAGAGAAAACAAACCCGGCTTGCTAAGGCGTATTCGTAGTGTCGTCGCTATTTGTTCCGGGGCGGGAAATGATGCTTTTATCAAAGTATAAACCAGCAGCATCCGGCTTGCCAATATTGTTCAGGGCAATAGAGAGCAGGTTCTTTGTCAGTTGAATCTCCAATGCATTTCGGCTTTCATCCGTTGATTCTGATGCTTTGCTCGCGGCACCTTTTTGCGCCAGCTGCTCTCCCCGGGCAACGAGAAAGCTGTCTTTTATTTTAGAAAACTCCAATGCCAAGTTGCCTCCCAAATCGGTGGCGTGGGCGGTGGCTGCATTAATTATACGGTTCATTAGCGTCTCAATACTTTCCAGCGAAGCGGTGCTGTATTCGGTTAGCCCATGCGGAAAGAATTCCTGGTATTCCGGGCTATCTTCTGTGTAAGAGTTGGTAATGAGCCCTTTGCGGCGGCTCAGCAGTGCCGAAAACTGGCTTCGCACATTTTCCATGCTTTTGGTGCGGCTTTGCTGCAAGGCATTGCTTACGTCGGTGTCGTTCAGAAAGCCAAAATAGGTTTCGTAAGCTTCCTGCGTCTCGCTCAGTAAAAGGTCGTACAGGTTTTTAGTGTTGTTTTGCGCCAGCCGCTTCAGGTGGTCTTCGGTAAACTTACGCAGTTGCTGACGGTTAATGTTGGGATCATCGAATTGAATTTCAAAAAAGCGTTCAAGCATCATAGAGGGTAAATTTTGAGATATAAATGTAAAAAACCGCTTTTTTAGGTTTGGCAAAAGAAATTCACACCGTGTGAATTGACATCTTATTACTCCGGGCAGCCAGTCACACACCGTGAACGGGCAGTTAATAGCTTCCGAAACCATTCACAGGCTGTGAACAAATAGGAAACCGTTTTTTCCCTCTGTTCACGGCGTGTGAACTGAGAGTAAAATGGATTGGAACAACATTCACCTGCCGTGAACATCGTTCCAAACGTTAAAAAGCCTGTTCACACTGTGTGAATAGCTGCCAGACGTTTTGAGAGGGCATTCACGGCAGGTGAAAGAGCTTGGAGCGAGGCGGAATGGCGGCAATACAACTATTGATGGTTGTATTTGCGCAATTGGATTGCGTATATTTGAGAGTTGTGCGAAATGCCTAGACACTTAAACTATGTGGCGACTAGTCTTACTTATTTTACTTTTTTTCACAGGTTGTATAATTCCAGCGGATGTATTCTTCCGTAATTTTTCCGGTCAGCAAGTTAGACTACAGGCAACACTTATTGACCGTCGCTGGTTTGACAAACTTCCCAATAAAGTGAGCTTTTATGACACATCAAAAAGGAAAAGGCAGTATTACGGCGATTGGCGAACTACTTCTTTCATAACATGGACAGACACAACAACATTTTATATTGATGTTCCAGCTTTCACAGTTATTAATGTAGCGGACATCTCAAATGGATTTTCATTGGGTGGCAGAAAACCGGATGTCGTGTTAACGATGATTGCCGATAATAAAACAGATACACTTACAAACCGTGACTACATGTCTTTTTATGACAAATTCAAAACGAAAGGATATAATCCATTTGGAACTGCAAACTTCTATTATGACTACCGCTAAAAAAAACTTCGCACAACAAATTCTTGCTGCCATAGCGGCTGACCCAAGCTATTCATCAGTATCTCTCTTTTCATCTTTATCTCTACATTTGAACTGACGGAATGCTACTTCCGCTACGGACAGCAAGCAGCGAACCGTTGTGCGAAATTGATATGAACCATTCTTCATTCAGATTATACATTTTGACTCTTCTGCTATTGAGCATTACCTTTTGTTCGTGTTGGGACAGAACAAAAACGCTTTCATTTAAAGGTTGTCAGACAACATACCAGCAATACAGTGGAGGCGAGCACGAATTATACACTGGACACTATATGACTAATGAAATGCAACTGGAGGCAGCACAACGAAAGCTGGCTCTCTGTTTATGTGAACAATATATTCTTACAAAGGACACAACCGTCCGGAATAAAATAATTGAACTATACAATGAGAAGGAAGCTTATTTTACCCCATCTGAAGAAATAATTAAGACCAATAATATTGACTCCATCATTCAACACAGGCAAGACTTGTTTGACACAACAATAGTCATTGACTAACATTCGCCTAACATGATACTTGTTGCATAGCGGCTGACACGCTGCCAAGTTCGCCACGCACAATATACAGAGAACCATTACTTTCCTTCTCTACCTTTACTCCCCAAACAAAAACCTATGCTACAACGATGCCTGCCATTGCTTCTTTTGCTATTTATCATTACAAATACATACAGCCAGAAACTAACCATTGGCACCTATAATCTGCGCTATGCCAATGCCGGCGATAGTGCCAAAGGCAATGGCTGGGGACAACGCCTGCCCGCCATCGTTAGCCTCATCCGCTTTCACGACTGGGATATTTTCGGAACGCAGGAAGTGAAGAGCAACCAGGTAAAAGATTTGAGTGATAGCCTTGCCGGTTATGCCTACATCGGTGTGGGCAGGGATGATGGCAAACAAGCCGGCGAGTATTCTGCCATATGGTACCGAAAGGATAAGTTTCAACTTCTGCAAGGTCATACTTTCTGGCTCTCTACCGACACGACGAAACCCAATGTGGGCTGGGATGCTGCCCTGCCGCGCATCTGCACCTGGGGACAATTCCGGGAGGTGAAAACGGGGCTGGTGTTTTATTTCTTTAACCTGCACATGGACCATATAGGCGTGGTGGCGCGCCGCGAAAGTGCAAAACTGGTGTTGGAAAAAATAAAAGCGATGACGGGCAACACGCCAACCATACTGACCGGTGATTTTAATGTAGACCAAACCAACGAAAGCTATACGCTTATCAACACCTCGGGCTTGCTGCGCGATGCGTATGAATTGTCGCCCGTAAAATTTGCCACCAACGGCACGTTTAACGATTTCAACATCAATAACAGGACAAACAGCCGCATTGATCATATCTTTCTAACCAAAGATTTTACGGCACAGCGCTATGCCATTCTTACAAATATTTACTGGAGTCAAAACGCTTCCACGGATACCAGTGCATCATCCAATCCATCCAAAGAAGTGGCGACCTCTTTTATGGCCCGCACGCCATCTGACCACTACCCGGTGATGGTGGAAGTGGAATACAAAATGGGGATGAACAGAAAAAAATAAGAAGTAATTTTTATTAGCTTTATAGTCTTAACAAAACCGACTGCACCATGGTAAAAGAACTACTCATCGAGAAAACGATTGTTATTAATAAAGATGTTCACGAAGTGTTCTCGTTTTTAAAAGAAACCAAAAATCAGGACAGGTTCAGCGTTTGGAATATGAAAGATCCCGGCATGAAGAAAACCTATTCCGGCGAAGACGGCACCAAAGGATTTATATATACCTGGGACAGTGCGGACAAAAATGTAGGTGCCGGCGAGCAGGAGATAACCAGCATTGAAGAAGACACCCGCATTGACTACGAAATACGGTTTGAACGCCCAGTGAAGAATGTTGCACAGTCGGGGTTTAAAGTGGATAAACAGCACCAGAACAGCACTTCTGTAACCTGGTTTTTTGCCAGCCCGAGCAAATTTCCTATGTCGTTGTTTGCGCCTTTTTTAAAGAAGATGCTGGGCAAACAGATTGAAGAAGGTTTGCAAAACCTGAAAGCATTATTGGAAAAACAAGGATGAGGTTAGATAATAAAAACGGTATATTGTCTAATAAAAGCTCTTACTCCATCACCGGGCGCAGCCACTTCTCTGCTTCTTCTTCGCTCCAGCCTTTGCGTTGGTTATAATCTTTATACTGGTCTGGCTGTATTTTACCAATCCCAAAATACTTGCTTTGCGGGTGACTGAAATACCAGCCACACACCGAACTGGCAGGATACATGGCCAATGATTCAGTTAGCGTAATGCCTGTTTGCTCGGAAGCATTGAGGATGTGAAACAGCTTGTATTTTTCTGTGTGATCCGGGCAAGCCGGGTAACCGGGTGCGGGGCGAATGCCGACATATTTTTCTTTGATCAGTTCTGCATTGTCTAATTCTTCTGTCGCTGCATAGCCCCAGTATTCAGTGCGCACTTTCTTGTGCAGCAATTCGGTAAATGCTTCGGCAAAACGGTCTGCCAAAGCCTGCAGCATGATCTTGTTATAATCATCGTGTTGTTCTTCAAATCGCTTAAGGTGTGGTTCTATGCCATGAATGGTAACCGCAAACACACCGATATAATCCTGTGTTTCATGTGAAACAGGCGCAATAAAATCAGCCAGTGAAATATTGGGTTCGGTAGCGGTTTTCTTTATTTGCTGGCGCAAAAATTCTAAGTTGATGTTTTCATCATTGTATTCGATAGAAACCGTATCCGGCGCGGTTTTCATGGCTTTGTAAAAACCAATTACTGCTTTTGGTGTTAGCCATTTTTCGGCAATAAGCTGGTCTAACAAAGCATTCGCATCGTTGTATAATTTCGTGGCTTCTTTACCAATCACTTCATCAGTCAGCAAGTCGGGAAAGCGTCCGCCCAATTCCCACGAAATGAAGAACGGCGCCCAGTCTATATAACTTCTGATCTCATTCAAATCGTAATCATCAAATGCTTTCGTGCCTAAGAAGCCCGGCGTCGGCGGCTCATAATTTTGCCAATCAATCTTGACGGAATTCTTCTGTGCTTCGGCAAAAGAGAGATAAGGCTTTGCACTGCGTTTGTTACCAAAATCGTCACGCAGTTTTTTGTATTCAGTTAGAATATTTTGTAGGTAATCCGGCTTATTGTCCTTGTTTAATAAAGTGCCCGCCACCGTTACGCTGCGCGAGGCATCGAGAACATGCACAACACCGTTATCATATTCGGGAGAGATCTTCACAGCGGTGTGCATCCGGCTTGTGGTAGCGCCGCCGATAAGCAAAGGCTGCTGTAGGTTACGGCGTTTCATTTCTTTTGCCACGTGCACCATCTCGTCTAATGATGGCGTGATTAAGCCGCTTAATCCAATGATGTCAACATTCTCTCTTATAGCTGTATCAAGTATCTTATCGGTTGGCACCATCACACCCAAATCAATGATGTCGTAGCCATTACAAGCCAGCACTACGCCCACAATGTTTTTACCAATGTCGTGCACGTCGCCTTTTACGGTGGCCAATAAAATCTTCGCAGCACCGCCTTGTTTCGCTAATGGGTTATTCCGTTTTTCTTCTTCAATAAACGGCGTGAGCCACGCTACGCTTTTCTTCATCACGCGCGCACTTTTTACCACCTGTGGCAGGAACATTTTGCCTGAACCAAACAGGTCGCCGACTACATTCATGCCATCCATTAAAGGACCTTCGATAACTTCTAACGGTTTATCGTATTGCAGTCGCGCTTCTTCTGTATCAACATCAATAAAATCGGTAATGCCATTTACCAAAGCGTGTTTCAACCGCTCTTTTACTGATGTGCCGCGCCAGGCATCATCTTTCTTTATTTCCTTGCCTTTGCTCTTTACTGTTTCCGCAAATTGAATGAGCTTTTCGGTGGCTTCATTATTCGCATTGTTGCGGTTTAAAATCACGTCTTCGCACAAGTTGCGCAACTCGGGTTCTATCTCATCATACACCACCAATTGCCCGGCATTTACGATGCCCATATCCATCCCTGCTTTGATGGCATGATAGAGAAACACGCTGTGCATAGCTTCTCTTACCGGCTCGTTACCACGAAACGAAAAAGAGACATTGCTCACACCGCCACTGATTTTTGCCAGCGGCATTTTCTGCTTGATAACCCGCGTTGCATTTATAAAATCAACTGCATAATTGCTATGTTCTTCAATGCCGGTAGCCACCGCAAAAATGTTAGGATCGAAGATGATGTCTTGTGGTGCAAAGCCTACTTCATTTACTAATATCTCGTATGCTTTAGAGCAAATATTCACGCGGCGTTCAAACGTATCGGCTTGTCCTTGTTCATCGAATGCCATCACTACTACGGAAGCCCCGAAACTTTGACAAATGAAGGCTTGTTCAATAAACTTTTCAACGCCTTCCTTCATCGAAATCGAGTTCACAATGCACTTGCCCTGTACGCATTTCAAGCCCGCTTCTATCACCGAGAATTTAGACGAATCAATCATTACCGGGATCTTCGCAATATCCGGCTCACTTTGCACCAGATTAATAAATGTGGTCATTGCCTGCACACCATCGAGCAAGGCATCGTCCATGTTTACATCTATCACCTGCGCGCCGCTTTCTACCTGCTGGCGGGCAACACTCAGGGCTTCTTCGTATTTGTTTTCTTTAATTAACCGGGCAAACTTTTTACTGCCCGTTACGTTGGTACGCTCGCCGATATTGATGAAATTTGTTTCAGGACGAATGACAAGCGGCTCTAAGCCGGCGAGACGTAAGTAAGGTTTAATAGTGCTCATTTGTTCTTTGATTCTCTAAATAGGTTTTATAACCGGAAACAAGATAACAAGGTGAAGTAAAGCAGAGGCATTTGCCATTACTGCAATTTCATCACTTGTTTTTCTCTTTCTATTTCTTTAACCAGTTCTTCTTCTGTTGGCAGCCATGGCATGTATCGCGTTGCAAACAATTGCTCATTGCCTTTCAGGATGCTATATTTTACTACCGTTTCTTCTTTCTCTGTGCATAGTATAATGCCAATGGTTGGATTGTCTCCTTCTCCCCGCTTTAAATCATCGAACAAACGGACATACATATCCATCTGCCCGATGTCCTGATGAGAAAGCTTGGCTGTCTTTAAATCGAACAATACAAAGCATTTGAGGATATAATTGTAAAAAACAAGATCAATATAGAAGTGCGATGTTTCTGTGCTGATTCTAAATTGACGACCGACAAAAGAAAAACCTTTGCCAAGCTCTAACAAAAAGCTTTGCAGGTTTGTTATCAATGCCGTTTCAATATCTTTTTCTGAAGTGGATGATAGTTCGGGAATGTTTAAAAACTCAAACACATAGGGGTCTTTAATAAAGTCTTTTGGTGTTTGCACTTCAAATGTGCTGGCTGGTTGTAAAACTTCTTTGTTTTGCGATGATAATAAGCGTTGATAGTATAATGTATTGATGTTGCGTTCCAGTATCCTCACACTCCAATTCTGCGCAACTGCTTCATGCAAATAATAGATTCTTGCATTTGGATTCTCAACGCGCATAATCAGCCTATTATGGCTCCAGGTCAATTTGCTACACACTGTGTAGCAAATTTGTTCATTAGGATAAGTAAGATAAAACTGCCTGAAATTACGAAGGTTAGAATAAGAGAATCCCTTCCCAAATTCCGCAGTTAATGCCTTTGATAATTGCTGCAACAATTCCTCGCCATAAGCCGCTCGCTTTTCGCCGCCCTGTTCTTCCTGCACAATGCGTTTGCCGATTTGCCAGTAGGCTTCAATCATGGCAACATTAATCTGCGCGTAGGCTTTCTGCCTTGCCGAAGCGAGAATTGATTTAATGTCTTGTATGTAATTGTTGGAGGAAGTCAACGCTGTACGGTTTTATTCATCATGTTTACACCAATTCTTCTTCCACCACCGGCAATTTCCTCGGCTCAATTTTTCTTACATTGTCTGCAATGTGTTTGATATGATCCGGCGTTGTGCCGCAGCAACCGCCAACAATATTTACAAAACCTTCCTTTGCCCATTCTTCAATGAAGTGTGCCGTTTCGTGTGGTTGTTCATCATATTCACCCATCGCATTGGGCAAGCCTGCATTGGGATATGCTGATGTGTAGCAAGCTGCAATGCTGCTCAGCTCTTCGATGTGGCTGCGCATTTCCTGCGCACCTAAAGCGCAATTCAAACCAACACTCAACGGCTTGGCATGCATTACCGAAACATAAAAGGCTTCTAATGTTTGTCCGCTTAGTGTTCTGCCGCTGGCATCAGTGATAGTGCCGCTGATCATAACAGGTAAAGGTTCTTTCTTTATGTCTCGGAAGTATTTTTTGATGGCATAAATGGCTGCCTTTGCATTCAATGTATCAAAAATAGTTTCAATCAATAATACATCAACGCCGCCGTCTACCAAGCCTTTGATTTGTTCGTAATAAGCATTGGAAACTTCGTCAAATGTAACAGCCCGATAGCCGGGATTGTTTACGTCTGGCGATAATGAAAGAGTCTTATTCATTGGACCAATAGCTCCTGCCACGTACTTGGATGAGAAGCTTCCGAATTCTTTCTGAAACTCTTCAATTGCTTGCCTGGCGCAGGTTGCAGCGGCTACATTTAGTTCGTAAGCCAAGGCCTGCATGTCATAATCTGCCTGCGCAATGGAAGTGCTGGAGAAAGTATTGGTTTCAATAATATCGGCACCTGCCGCTAAGTATTCTTTATGGATGGCTTTGATGATTTGAGGCTGAGTCAAGCAAAGCAAATCGTTATTGCCTTTTACATCGGTATGCCAGTTCGCAAAGCGTTCGCCGCGATAATCCTTTTCTTCTAGTTTATAACGCTGAATCATTGTGCCCATCGCACCATCAATCACTAAGATGCGTTGTTCCAGATCGGCGTGAATGTTACCCCTATCCCCTAAAGGAGAACTTGAAAAGTCGTTCATGTTGTAAACCGTTTTTATACATGAAAAAAAGCAAAAACTTTTGTGCAACTTCTTACACTTTGAGTCTTTGTGAATCAAACAAAAAACGGAATAAAAACGAGAGGAGAACTATACCGGATGAGGAAGTTTCTTATCGTTTATTAGTTCAGCTTTTTGGTGCAGGGTGAACAATAAACAAATCCTCCTGCGGGTGCAAAGATAAGGCTATCGGTTAGAAATATAACTGCCCACCGGTAAGCGGTTAGTAAGGCTTCGCGCAAGTGTTAGTTCATCGGCATATTCCAACTCACCACCAAAGGCAATACCTCGGGCAATAGTGGTTACCTTACAAGGCAGCTGCTGTATCTTTTTTTGAATGTAATAAATGGTGGTGTCGCCTTGTATATTGGGGTTCAGAGCAAACACCAGTTCTTCCGTTTCCTCTTCCTGCACTCGGTTAATTAAAGACTCAATATTCAACTGGTCAGGACCAATACCATCCAGCGGAGAAATAACACCACCCAAAACATGATAAGTACCGCTGAATTGCTGCGTGCTTTCAATGGCAATTACATCTCTTATTGTTTCCACCACACATATCAAACGCTGGTTGCGCAAAGGGTTGGCGCAGATGGCGCACACTTCACCATCACTTACATTACTACACCGTTTACAAAACTTAATATCGGCACGCATCTTAGTAATCGTCTCACCAAAATGCGCTACTTCAGGCTCATCTTGTTTTAATAAATGAAGCACCAAACGAAGCGCTGTTTTCTTACCGATGCCAGGCAATTTTGCAAATTCGTTAACGGCGTTTTCAAGTAGATTAGAAGCTAACTGCATAGCAGACAAAGATACAAATTGACTAAGGCTTTTACAAGGAAACAGGACACAGATAGCAAGGCTGCAACAGGGATTAACAAAGCATTTTTATGAAGATTGTCAGCTGTCAGCCATCAGCTTTCAGTCTTTAAACAAGAGAAAAATAATCGCGAATAAACTGATTACTGATAACTGGCGGCTGATAGCTTATTCTAATATTTCACCAACTTTTCTATCATATTATTCAACCTTGATTTAGCTAAAAAGTTCTTCTCTAACTCGATATTAAAAGGTATCGGCGTATCAAGGCTGGCGCAGCGCATCACGGGTGCATCCAGTAACAAATAACAATGCTCGTTGATCCAGGCAGAGATTTCTCCGCCAATGCCGCCGGTTAGTGTGTCTTCATGCAAAATCAACACTTTGCCGGTGCGTTGTACAGAAGCTTTGATCGCTTCATAATCCAATGGTAAAAGCGTTCGTAAATCTAAAATATCAAACGAAACATCGCTATATTTTTGAGCGCAATCCAAAGCCCAGTGCACACCCATACCATACGTAATGATACTTATATCCGAGCCTTGTTTTACAATACGCGCTTTGCCAATTTCTGTTTCATAATAATCATCCGGAACCAAACCATTGACGCTTCTATATAAAGCTTTATGCTCAAAATAGAGCACAGGATTCGGGTCGTTAATCGCAGCAATGAGCAAACCTTTTGCATCCAGTGGTGATGAAGGATATACTACTTTTAAACCCGGCGTATGCACAAACCAGGCTTCATTGCTTTGGCTATGAAACGGGCCTGCACCCACACCAGCGCCGGTTGGCATACGAATCACCACATCCGCATTTTGTCCCCAGCGATAATTGATCTTCGCAAGGTTGTTTATAATCTGGTTAAAACCCACTGTTACAAAGTCGGCAAACTGCATTTCCATCATGCTTTTATAGCCTTCTAAGCTCAAACCTAAAGCGGCTCCAACAATGGCACTTTCGCAGATGGGCGTATTGCGCACGCGCGCTTTGCCGAACGTTTGCATAAAGCCTTCGGTTATTTTAAAAGCTCCGCCATACTCCGCAATATCCTGACCCATTAAAATCAAATTGCTGTGCTGATTCATGCTTTGGTACAAGCCATCTTTGATAGCATCTATAAAGCGCTTATCCGTTGCTGGCTGGTTTCTTTTCAGCGAAGAAAGATCGTTGATAATTCTCGTTGTAGGGCGACGATAACCGGCAGCAGAAGCCGCGTACACATCGCGTTGTTCCTCAGCCGTATCAGGCGTTACAAGAGACGTATTATTAGACAAGCTTAGCTCGCTTTCTATCTGTTGCTTAATGGTATTACAAACCTCATCAATCTCAGTTTGTCTAATAATTCCTTCTGCCAGTAAAAAGGCTTCAAAGTTGGCAATCGGGTCTTTCCCTTTCCATTCATCAAATAGCTTTGCCGGCACATACTTCGTTCCACTGGCTTCTTCATGCCCGCGCATCCGGAAGGTATCGCATTCTATCAGGTAAGGTTTTCCTTCTGCAATACATTGCCTTCTCACCCGGCTTACAGTTTCTATCACTTCCAGAATGTTATTGCCGTCAATGCGCACACCGCTCATGCCGTAGCCTTTGGCTCTATCCACCAAATGCTCGCAGGCGTATTGCTCATTAGTAGGAGTACTTAGACCATAGCCATTATTTTCGATTAAAAAAATAACCGGCAGCTTCCACACGGCAGCTACATTCAGCGCTTCGTGAAAGTCGCCTTCGCTCGTGCCGCCTTCACCTGTAAAAGCCAGCGATATTTTGTTTTGATTTTTTAATTTATAAGCTAACGAAACGCCATCGGCAATGGCAAGCTGTGGACCCAGATGCGAAATCATACCGCAGATGTAATGCTCTTTATTACCAAAATGAAAGCTGCGCTCCCGTCCTTTGCTATAGCCTTCTTTAGCGCCCTGCCACTGGGCAAACAGTTTGTGTAAAGGCATGTTGCGCGTAGTAAAAACGCCGAGATTTCTATGCAAAGGCATAATCCATTCATCCGCCTGCAATGCATACGTGCTGCCTACTGCAATTGCCTCCTGCCCGATGCCGCTAAACCATTTGCTGATTTTGCCCTGGCGCAACAAAACCAGCATTTTCTCTTCTATCAGGCGCGGCAGCAGCAGCTTTTTATAAATGTCAATCAGTTGCTCGTTAGTAAAACCCCTTCTGTTGAATTGCATGAAACCGTTTTGGCGTTATGGCAGAAACGAAGATAGAGGAAAGGCACGAGGTGTGGGGTGTAAGGTATGAGCTTTTAGAGAGCAGTTGTTTTTCCTACATACCTCGTGTCTCATACCCAATCAAAATATATATTCCAGTTCCTGCAGATGATGAATGGTATAGGTCGGTTCAATGTCTGCTTCTACGCCAAGATGATTTACAAAAATCGTATCCAGCCCCACATTCATTGCGCCGGCAATATCAGCGTCTAAGTTGTCGCCTATCATAATGCATTCCGATGAATCGGTGCCACAACGTTGCATGGCAAACTGGAAAATTTCTTTGTTTGGTTTTAGACTGTTGCTGTTTTCAGATGTAATGACTTCAGTAAAAAAATGTCGCAGGTTGCTGCTGGCAAGTTTGCTGTGTTGAACGGTATCAAATCCATTTGTGATGAGATGCATGGAATAACTTTTATCTTGCAGGTAAGTCAATATCTCAATTGTATAAGGAAACAGATTTTTCTTTAGTGGCAGCGTTTCCAAAAACTCTACCGACATCCGTTTTGCCAGTGGTTCATCTGCAATTTTAAAGTCTAACAACGCCAGCCACATGCGCTTCCACCGCAGCTCTTCCTGCTTTATGAAACCTTTGGTATATCTGTCCCACAGCTTATTGTTGTGATAACTGTACTGGTTAAAGAAAGAGTCAAAACTATACACGCCTTTTCCTTCCAAATGGTGGGCAAGGTGCAAGTCATAAAGTGTTTCTTTCGCATTTGCTTCAAAGTCCCAAAGCGTATGGTCAAGGTCAAAAAACAGGTGCCGGTATTGTTTCATAAAAAGTGAAAACCCAAATGTAAAACTGAAGTCTTGATGTTTATCTTTTTCTTTCCATCCTCCGGATAATTACTTTTACTTTTCAATTGTTGTTATGAACATTATCATCACCGGCGCTTCCAAAGGCCTAGGCTACGCCATCGCAGAAACATTTGCCAAAGACAAAGCTCCACACACTTTCTACCTATGCGCCCGCAATAGCGCAGATCTGGATGAAGCCGCCAACCGTTTCCAGCAACAATATCCGCAGCACCAAACCAATACCTACCCCTGCGATATGAGCAAAAAAGAAGGAATCCTCGCCTTCAGCCAGTTCATTCTGCAACAAACCACCAGCCCACACCTCCTCATCAACAACACCGGCAGTTTCCTCCCCGGCGGCATCCTTGATGAAGCCGACGGAACGCTGGAAACCATGATGAACATTAATCTCTACAGCGCGTATCATCTCACCAAAGCATTGCTTCCGGCATTCATAAAAAAAGATAGCGGGCATATTTTTAACATCTGTTCCACCGCGGCATTGGAAACCTACACCAAAGGCAGTTCTTACAGCATCAGCAAATGGGCGCTTGCCGGCTTTAGCACCAACCTTCGCGAAGAACTAAAGCCGCACAACATTAAAGTTACGGCTGTATACCCCGGTTCATTCTTCAGCGATAGCTGGAAAGGCAGCGATGTTGACCCAAAAAGAATGATGGAAACAAATGATGTGGCTGCAATGATCTATGCCGCTGCCCACCTGTCTCCGCAGGCTTGCGTGGAAGACATCGTGCTGCGACCGCAATTGGGGAACATATAAACAAGATTCAGGGTGTGAGGGATAAAGTTTGAGCGTGAGATAGACTGTTGTTTTCACGTATCTCTATTAATATGTATCCTTCTTATGTCCCATACTTGACGCCTTTACCTTCACTATGTTTGCCTAAGACTCCCAAAAACAAATAGAATGTATTCCGCGATGCTGTCATTTATATTCTTCACGCACATTCCCTTTATCACAATCATACCGGTTCAGACAATACTATTTTAACGAAATATCCAAACAATCCTTCTATACTGTCTGTGTCATCCGTGCTCTATTGAACTACTTTTGTCCAAATCATTTTGCGCAGTGAGCCTGATTATCCAAACAAACGATCTGGTAAAAATTTATAAAAGCCGAACAGTAGTAAACCATGTATCGGTAAATGTGCGGCAAGGTGAAATTGTGGGCTTGCTCGGACCCAACGGTGCGGGTAAAACCACAACATTCTATATGGTGGTGGGTTTAATAAAACCCGAAGAAGGCACTGTTTTTTTGAATGATATAGACATTACCAAACTGCCCATGTATAAGCGTGCACAAATGGGCATCGGCTATCTGCCGCAAGAGGCTTCTGTATTTCGGAAGCTGAGCGTAGAAGATAATATTCTTGCCGTGTTGGAAATGACGAAGATGACCAAAGCTGAACGCTTTCATAAGCTGGAAGAATTGCTGGATGAGTTCAATCTGCATCATGTGCGCAAGAACAATGGTGACAGCTTAAGCGGTGGCGAAAGAAGGCGAACCGAGATTGCCCGCGCGCTTGCCGTTGACCCGAAATTTATTTTGCTGGATGAACCATTTGCGGGTGTTGACCCGATTGCGGTAGAAGACATTCAAAGCGTAGTAGCGAGGTTAAAGTATAAAAATATCGGTATCCTGATTACTGACCATAATGTGAATGAAACACTTTCTATCTGCGACCGCGCATATCTCTTAATTGAAGGAAAAATATTTCAGCATGGCACGGCTGAAGAGCTTGCCGGCAACGAAACTGTGCGCAAATTATATCTCGGAACCAACTTTGAACTGCGCCGCAAAGACTGGATTCTGGAGATGGGTAAAAAGGGAACGGCAGATGTGTTATAAGAACTGAACCACAAATACAAACAGAAAAGAAGTTCACGAAGTTTATACACTTCTCTTAAACTTGCTGTCCTGATTATTTCTTCAAAAAAACTTCGTGAATCTTCCTCATCTTCGCCACTTTGTGGTTCAATAAAACATGGCAGAGACAACCAACAAACACATCTACTTTCTCTCCGATTTTCATTTGGGTACACCTTCTTACGCCGAGAGTTTAGCGAGAGAAAAAAAAGTGGTCCATTTTCTCAATAGTATACAGGATAAAGCTTCTGCTATTTTCATTGTCGGTGATATGTTCGACTTCTGGTTCGAATACAAAACCACGGTTCCAAAAGGCTATGTGCGGTTGCTTGGCAAGCTGGCAGAGCTTACCGATAAAGGCATTGCCATCCATTTTTTTGTTGGCAACCACGACATGTGGATGCGCGGTTATTTTGAAGAAGAATTAAACATACCGGTATATTATCATCCTAAAGAATTTGTATTTAACGATAAGAAATTTTTCATTGGGCATGGTGATGGGTTAGGGCCAGGCGATCACAATTACAAGTTCTTAAAAACTATCTTTCGCAACCGGTTTGCACAATGGTTGTTTGGCGCGGTTCATCCTTCGTGGGGTATTGGCGTTGCCAATTATTTCAGCCGTAGCAGCCGCAAAAAAACAGGGCAAAAAGATGTGAAGTTTTTAGGCGAAGAAGGCGAATGGCTTATCATTTTCTGCAGGCAAATGCTTGCCAAGCAACATGTAGATTTCTTTATTTTCGGACATCGGCATTTTCCGATTGATTACAAGCTAACAGAAGATAGCCGTTACATTAATTTAGGTGATTGGTTACGCAGTTTTACCTATGCTGTTTTTGATGGCAACGATATGCAATTGAAGAAATGGGAAGAATAATTACAGTTTTTTTATTGTTCCTTTCTCTGCAAACCTTTGCAGCTGATACCACATTGCAATTGCAAATCATCAAAACGCTTCCCGGCAGTTTCAGCAATTTTTATACAGATAATTTACAGAACATCTATCTCATTTCCTCTAATACCAACCAAATCAAAAAACTAAATAACAACGGTGATTCAGTGGCTGTCTTCAACAACGTTGTCCGCTATGGAAAAATTTATTCGTTAGATGTAACCAATCCACTGAAAGTATTGGTGTACTATAAAGATTTTGCTACCCTTGCTATCTTAGACCGATTCCTTGCAACCCGCACTACTGTTGATTTACGCAAGCTTAACATCACGCAGGTAAAAGCGGTTGCGCAGAGCTACGACAGCAATATCTGGCTATACGATGAAGGCGAAGGAAAAATTAAAAAGATAGATGAGAATTGCAATATATTACTGGAATCATCCGACCTGAGGTTGGTATTTGATGATTCACTAAATCCGCAAAAAATCATTGATAATAACGGTCAGCTATACCTGTATGATAACCGGCTTGGCTGGCTCATTTTTGATTATTACGCGGCTTTCAAAAAGCGATTGCCATTCGATCATTGGCAGGATGTAAGTGCCGATGACAATATCTTATTTGGCAGAGATGAAACACATTTTTTCTATACTTTTCAAAAGGATATCGACTTTCATTCGGTGCAAAGCAACTTATCTTTTCCTGATGTTATCAAAACAGAACGACAGCAAAGCAAGATGTATGTTCTTACCAAAGACGGGTTATGTATTTACAACATCGTACCCTAACTTTTAAGAAACCCCTTTCTCTAAAAAGATGGATATTGCGCAGCTAACGACAATCAGCCGAATTAGGTAAATCGTATAAAATCTTGGTCATGAAAGAAACTCCGTTTTATAAAAAGCATATTGCTTTACGCGCGAAAATGGCACCGTTTGCCGGTTACAATATGCCCATTTCGTATACGGGAATTAAAGACGAACATATGGCTGTGCGCACCAATGCCGGCGTGTTTGATGTGAGCCACATGGGAGAATTTATGGTAAAAGGCGAACAGGCTTTGGACCTCATTCAGCGCATTACCACCAATGATGCGTCGAAGCTAAAGCAAGGCGAGGCACAATACTCCTGCATGACAAATAACTCCTGTGGTATTGTGGATGATTTGATTGTGTATTGTATAGAAGAAAGCCAGACATATATGCTGGTGGTAAACGCGTCTAACGTTGAAAAAGACTGGAACTGGATAGTGCAGCACAACACACAGAACGCAGAATTACAAGACATTAGCGACCGCACTTGTCTGCTTGCTGTACAAGGACCCAACGCAACCAAAATCATTCAGCCACTTACCGATGTTGATATTATGAACCTGAAGTATTACACATTTGTACGCGGCAGGTTTGCGGGTATTGATAACGTCATTATCAGCGCTACAGGCTATACTGGTTCAGGTGGCGTAGAGCTATATTTTGAAGACAAAGGCGATAATGCCGAAAAGATATGGAACGCCATTTTTCGGTTGGGCGATACTTCTTTAATCCAGGCTATTGGCCTTGGCGCGCGCGACACGCTTCGGCTTGAAATGGGCTATTGTTTATATGGCAATGATATAGATGATACAACCTCTCCATTAGAAGCTAATTTAGGCTGGATAACTAAGCTGAGCAAGCCTGAAATCTTCTCTTCCAAAGAAAGCCTGACAGAGCAAAAAGCAGCCGGCATTAAACGGAAATTAGTTGGCTTTGAAATGATTGACCGCGGCATTCCGCGCAGTCATTACCAGATAAAAGATGAAAAGGGAAACCTCATTGGCAGCGTTACGAGTGGCACGCAATCTCCTTCATTGGATAAAGCCATTGGATTGGGTTATGTTGATATTGCTCACGCCGGTTTGGATGGTGAGATTTACATTGACATCCGCAACCAATTACTGAAAGCCAAAGTAGTAAAGGTGCCGTTCAAATAAGTTATGCCACGCATTCATCTGAAAACAGTTATCAAAGCGCCGCAGGAACGAGTGTTTAATCTCAGCCGCAGTATTAACCTGCATCAGCAAAGTATGAATCATACAGATGAGAAAGCTATTGCAGGTAAAACCAGCGGCTTAATTGAATTAAATGAAACGGTTACCTGGGAAGCAAAACATTTATTCGGAAAGCGCTACTTAACCGTTGTCATTACTCGAATGCAACTCTATTCTTTTTTCCAGGATGAAATGCTACAGGGTGATTTTAAAAAGATGATTCATTTACATCAGTTTTCACAAAAAGAGGATAGCAGTACGGAGATGAAGGATGATTTTTATTTCGAGTCACCTTATGGCATAATTGGACAATTGGTAAATAAACTTTTTCTTACTTTATACATGCGAAGGCTGTTAATAATCCGAAACCGTATTATTAAACAATATGCTGAAACCGACCAGTGGAAAACTGTTTTGCATGACTAATAATATATCATCTTCCTATCTTTTTATAATCATTCTTCTTTTCTTTTTTGCTTCCTGCACAACCATCAATGAAGAAGGTCGCGCTTCTTATTATGCAGATAAATTTAGTGGTCGGAAAACAGCAAGTGGAGCAAGGTTTAATCAACATAAGAGAACGGCGGCGCATCGTACTTTACCTTTCGGAACCAAGCTGAAAGTAACCAACTTAGACAATGGCAAAACGGTGCGTGTAAGGGTGAATGACCGCGGACCTTTTGTGGAAGGACGCATGATTGATTTGAGTAAAAAAGCCGCGCGAAAATTAGGTATGGTGAAGCAGGGTGTAGCCAATGTAGAAATCAGGTACCGGAAAAAATAAGCTTCGTAGTGTTGACAAATTATTATACTTAGTAAAAACAGAAAACGCTGACAGGGTTTTAAACCTTGTCAGCGTTTTGTAGAAGCCTCTTCATCTTTCTAATCTTTTACTAGTTTACTTTCCAGCGTTTGCCCGTTAATGAAAAGCTTTACGCTGTAAGTGCCTGCCGCAAGGCTTGCCACCGGAAACACAATATTGTTTGTGCCAATGTTCACTGCCTCTTTACGGCTGAATAACAACTGACCATTGAATGAGTACAACTGAACCACTGCAGTACCAGATTGCCGTACGGCAAAGGATACGGTTACATTGCTATGCGCCGGGTTCGGATAGACGAGCAAGGGTCGTGTTATCTCGCTGCAGCCGCCACTGAAAACAGGCGAATAAGAATTGTTGCCGCTATTGTCCGTCATTCTAATCTGGTAGTAAGCCGAGGCTTCCGGCGAAGCATCTTTGTAAGAGTAGTTCGAGCCGTTCAACGCATTCGTTGCCGCTACTGTTTGTAAAGAATTCCAGGTGGTTCCATTGCTGCTTTTTTCAATAGTAAAAGAAGCTGCATTCACTTCGCTGCCGGTCTGCCATTGCAACAGTGCATAACCGTTCTGGCAAGTCGCTTTGAAAGAAATCAATCTTACCGGCAACACATTGGAAGCATCGGTAAGCGTGAACCAGCTTAAATTGTTGATATTGTTTTTCTCAACAAAATTGGCCGTAGTATTTCTTCCGTCAACACCTATGTCTGTCCAGGCTACACCATCATTGCTTTGCCAGAGGCTCAACGAATTCTCATCCTTGCCATTTAGCTCAGCATCTAAATAATAAAAGCGAAGTGTAGTGGACGAACTATTATTGGTCGACTGAATCAGGTAACTGCGCTGGATGCCCGTGAGGCTGCTGTTGCCGGCATTTTCAAAAGGCTTGTGATAGCGAGCAATGTTAACGGTTCCTAAACTACCGGATGAGGTCAGTGAAGCACCCAGGTTGCCAATGTTATTTTCTGTAAGACCTTCAACGTTGTTAGTTGTTGCTTCAATTGAACCACCGGCAATCCCGGTTGCATGAGCCGTTTCGCTTTCGCCGGATAGCTGCCCTGTTGTGCCCAAGCTCATGGTATGCAGATTCAGATCGAGCAAGCCATCCATAAAGTGAAGTGTGCCACTGGCGTTTACATCACCCGTCATCAGGAGTGCAGAACCTGTTTTGCCAACCGTTATATTTTTAATAACTGTACTACCTGCGCCACCCAATGTTGTTGGTTGCGTGCCGGTAAAAATGACTTTACCATTAATGTTGGCAGAGCCATCATTAGCAAAGCTTGTATTGTTCAAGGTAATGATACCTGAATCTGCATTGATATAAGAGCCAGCGCCATTAATGAAATAAGTATTCTGACTTCGCGCAACGCTGCCGCAAACCAGTAAAATGCAGGTAAGGAGAGGAATCTTTTTCATAACATAAGTTTTATATGATTAAACAATTCCTCTTACTTGATGCTTACTAATACTTTAATAAGGCCGGTATCAGAACCTGTGAAATCTTCTAATGCCTTTCCTATTACAGTGCCTATTTTCAGTTTATCATCAGCACCCTTCATGGCATAGCCGCCTTGCGAAGAGGTTACCAATAAATCGCCGCGATGAATAACACCGCCTTCATTGCACACCTTGGTCGGAATCACACCAATCACACCCATCGGTACAAGGTCACTCTGACTTTCTGCCCCAGTCCGTTCTGTCAGCAACATGCCTGGTTTTGTTGCATACACGCCTACTACCAATGTACTGTATGCCTCTGTTGATTTGGTTACCGTACGGTCTGCCTCTGTGCTCACTACCAGCACATCGCCGGGTTCATAACTGTTGCGGGGACCTTCTACTGCAAAGGCTTCGGCTAAATCGGCGCCACCGGTTTGTGTGCCGCCATCAAAGTATCCTTTACCATTTTTATCAATACGGGCTACTCTATCGTTTCCAGCTACAAAGCGGGCAATATCGTTACTGCTGTTGTATTGCTGAGCCGTAAAAGCAGGACCTGAACCATAATTGCTAAAATATGCTGTAGAGCCGGAGCCATCTGTTGATGCTGTTAAAGAAGGAACAGTACTGGACGTATTGTTAATGCGAAAATCGCCACTATTTCCTGTACCTCTCGAAACGCTGAATACACCAGCGCCTGATCCAGAATATTCTACCCTTACCGCACTGCTGGAACTTTGCGGATTGGCAATTGTGAAATAGGCTGCATCGCCCGTTCCTGTATTATCAGCATACACTGTGTGGCTTACTCCGTTACTGGTAGCATTAATGGCAGAACCAAAACTGGCAGCATTATTAATGGTAAAACTGGCAGCGTTCCCTGTTGTTCCATTGTTGGTACCTGCAATGGCAGGACCGCCACTTAGCGTAACACTGTTAATAGCTGCTCTTGTCGCAGCAGTATTCGTGTTGTTGTTTTCTACAAAAATGCCACGGCTATCATCGGCGTTAATAGTAAGATGAATGGCATTACCGCTGCCGGTTTTGTTGATGGTAAATGCATCGCCTGAAGAAGAGTAGCTCCCCGTGTATGGCAACGTTAAACCGCCTGATGGGTTCTGCCAGGTTGCAATGCCATTGGCATCGCTCGTCAGCACTTTACCGGCTCCTTCGCCAATCCCGGTAAGCTGAACCGAACCAATGGTATAAAGCGCCTTGCCGGATACCGTTCTAAAATAACCGGCATATCCTGATATTGAGCTGCCATAAATACCAACGCCGGAAGGAGCTTCGCCATAAACGCCCCAACCACTGCCTGCCTGGTAACCAATCACACCAATACCAAGACCAGTTGTACTCCTATTGATACCCCGCACGGCAGCCGAATAGCCGCCGCCACTCGTGGGCAACACTTCACCCATTACAGCCGTAACGCCACTAACTGCACCGGTACCATCCGATGAGGAAGTAGTAGATCCATATAATCCAACTGCATTGCCTGTAGTTGCTGTATTGCTGATGTTCAGCGCCGCTGATGAAGAAGAAGATGCAGAAGCTGAATAAGGTAAGGTGAATGAGCCTTGCTTTACCCAGCTTGCACCATCATATATCCAGGTGGCTTTGGTGGCAGAATCGTACACCAGCAAACCAGCTTTTGGATTTGCAATGGGGTTCGTGCTAATGTCTTTTATTCGTGGCAAGAGCAAGCCTTTACTGCTGCTTTTTAAATCTAAGATTGCACTTGGGTCTGCGCTGCTGCTATCGGTGTTAATGGCAACCTGCGCCTGCGAATACATTGCTGCTATGAAGCAGAAGAGGAACAAAAAGAGGAGATTTTTTTTCATTGTTTTCTATTTTAAATAAATGGATAAAAAGAAAGTTTAGGGTTGATAAAGAATATGCATAGTAATGAAAGGCAACATCCGGTTGTTATTGATGAACTGTTTGAAAAAAGTGATTTAGAAAGCCGGCTAATTCAGTCAGCAATAAAACTGTTATGACAACCATAATCAGTGTGGTGGTAGCAAAGAAAAAAGTATGTTTCATAATTTTCATTTTGCCGCTTTGTCGCAACAAAATTGGCAAGATGAAACAGCATTTGTAAAGCGAACCGACGAATGGAGAGCTGTAATCGTCGAACGGAAGGAGAGAGGAAAAAGTGGGCTGCCTGTTAGCTTTTGTTTAAAGAGAAGCGCACCGTTGCGCAAGTGCCATTATCACTTTTGGCGCTGAACGAAATTGTAGCGCTCATCTTTTCGCTTAATTCATTCACCAGCCGCAAACCTAAGCCGGATAAGGATTTACCGGTTTCTGCATCGGCAAGCAAAGCTTTGTATTCGCTTTGTGTGAACGGCTTTCCTTCATTGCAAATAGTTAGTGCCGGTTGTGAATCAATTTCATAAAAATGAATCTTTATCACTCCGTTTTCCGGCGAAGCTTTAATAGCATTCTGTAAAAGGTTGCGTAGTATAGTTTGTAGAAAATAAGCATCTGCGTAAACGGTAGTTGTTGCCGCTACTTCGTTTTTAATAAGTAGCTCTTTCGATTCGCTGTTGAGTTGTAATAAGTGAAGACATTGTTCAACAATCGGTAATAATAAAACTGTTGTCATTTTGGTTTCAAAACCTGCCATCTGCGTTTTGCTCCATAGCAGTAAGTCTTCCATCGTTTCCAGCAATGAACCGGTGGCTTCCTGTATCCTTTGGCTTAGTTGCGCTCTTTGTTCTTCACTGAGCAATTTTGGGTTGAGTTGCTGCAGCTTTAAAAACTGATAGACCTGGCTGATGGGTGAGCGCAAATCATGACTGATAATACTGAATAATCTTGCCTTGGTAGCATTGGCTTCTTCAAGGTTTCGATTTAGAATAGCTAAGGTTTTATTTTGTTTATCTAACGTGGCTGCTGTTATTCTTTTATTCCGATAAATAATACCCAGCAAAACGGCAACTGCAATCAGCATCAGCAAACCGGTAGTCAACCATAATGTTCGTGTTCGTGCAATAGAAAGCTCACCATTCTTGCTTTCAATCTGTTGTTGTTTTTCTTTGTTTTGATATTTGGCTTCCGTTTCGGCAATGTTCTTTTTTATCATTTCTTCATTCAAAGAATCACTTACCGAACTGTATCTTTCCATATAGTAAGACGCTTCTTGCCACTTCTGCAAAGCTTTATAACAAAAAGCGAGTTGCTGCAATGCCTTCCGGTACATGTTTTTATCAAAAGCAGACGCATCAGGAATTATTTTTTCTAATACAGCAATCGCTTCTTTATACTCCTTTTTCTCATATAATACAGATCCTAACGTAGCCTGTGCTTCTACCTTTATCTCGTTGTCTTTCGATGCATCAGCAAACCTGGCTGCCAGTAGACTATACCGATAAGCTGAATCTGTTTCCTTATGAGATAAATAGTACTCTGCCATAATGCGGTTAGCATAGCTCAGGTTTAAATACATGCTATCATCCGGCGTAACCAAAGCATACAATTTCCGGTAGTATTTTATGGCACTATCCGGTTTATTCAGCATAGTAAAAGCTTCTAAATATTCATTACAGACAAAGAACTTGGCACTCTTGTATTTCACAATATATTCCGTGCTGTATTGCAGGTATTCAATCGCCTTATCAGGCTGCTTCATATTAAGATAGGCACTGGCAACCTGCAGGTAAGACACACCAATATTTTCTCGGTTGTCATCTGCATTTTCCGTTCTCAGTTTCTTACGATAATCAATGGCTTTTAGCTTATAGAAAATGAAGTTTTCATACTGCGAATTATCAAGATAATATTCGCCGATACTTCCATTTAATACAGCCAGCGTATATAGGTTTTTTGTAGTGTCGGCAAAGGCTTTTATGTATTTGAGTAAACTATCTCTCTGGCTAAATTTTCCAATCGAATAGTATAAATAATTCAGTCGCATCAGCACATTGGTTTCTTCATGCATATCCTTCGCGGCAACTGCATATCGGTAAGCCTGTTCATAATAAGCGATTGCGCTATCGTAACTATTATTTGAGTACTCGTAGCCATAGGCTATATTGTACAAAAAACGCGATTGATAAAGCTTGTCATTTGTATCACACACCACGATACCTTTTCGCGATGCATTAATAAGCTCTTTATAATTTTCGCCGGTAAGCAGTTTGCCACAATAAGTATCCCATGCAGCTAATTTATCTTTATGATTCTTAATAGTAGAAATGTCAGGTACATTCTGTGCAGGCACCTTCACAAAAGGAAAGAAAAACAGTATAGCGCACAGCAAAATCCGCATACTACAGTTTTAACTGACTCATTAAGGGACGGTACGTTTTTCCGATAGGAATGATAGATTGGTTACCGCAAATGATTTCGTTGTTGCGCAGCTCTTTTATTTTATGAATGGCAACGGCATAACTGCGGTGCACACGCATAAAAAGCTTTGCCGGCAGGCGCTCTATAAACTGCGTAAACGGCGATAAGGTAAGATAAGATTTAGTAGGCGTAACCAGCTTTGTATAGTCCTTCATCGCCTCCACATACACAATGTCCGACACCGGTATGCGCAGTTGATTGTACCCATCTTTAATGGTGATGTTTTCCTGCTCGAAAAATACACTCCACGCTTCGGCTTTTTCTTTCAGTTGCCAGAAGTCCTGAATGCGTGCTGCCGTCTTCGCTACTCTTTCCTCTGTTACCGGTTTCAGCAGAAAGTCCAGCACCTGCAGTTCATAACTTTCCAAAGCATACTCCATGTGCGAGGTAACAAAAACGCTGACGGGAACAATATCCTTTACCGTCTTTAGCAAATCTATTCCGTTCCCGCCGGGCATATCAATATCAAAGAAAACAACCTGAGGCTGAAGTGTGTGAATGGCTGTGTAAGCATCAGCCGCATTGTTGCAGGTAGCCATGTGTTGCAGAAAAGGGTGTAGCCCTAAAAGGGAAAGCAGGCTTAACTGGTCTAGCAGGTCATCATCTACAATCATGTATCGTAATCCAGTCATCGGTGTCTTCTGTTCATTAGGAATTGGATTGCCAAATCTAATTGAATTTATTGTAATGGATGAGTCGGAAAACAATAATCCGGTGGAACAATTTTAATGCTTTTATACAAAAGACTGGTAAATAGCGTTCAGCTTTTCTTCCTCTTTTTCCCAACATAATTCTTTTGCCGCCAGCCTTGTGTTGTTTTTAAAAAAATAATACTCTTCTTCATTGTTAAACAAAGCTGTAATTCGCTCTGCAATTGCCTTTGGTGACGTATCGGTAATGCAGATGCCACATTGATATTGGTCAACAATGTATTTGATTTCCGGTATTGCGGTAGCAAAAAGAGGAACACCGGCGTGGATGTAATCAAATACTTTGTTAGGTAAATTAAAGAGACAATTTTTGTCGGTAAACGAATCTAAGCTGATACCCAAGTGAGCCAATGGTGTATAGGTTTTTAGTTGCGACGGCAACATGCGCTCCATCATATCAATCCGATGTTCCAGGTGTAATTCCTGTCTTCGTTGTTTCAGCATTTCCCAGGCAGTTCCGCCACCAATGAACACAAGATGAAAGCACTCATCCAGAAGGGGCAACGCATCTATCATTTCAATGCAGCTTCTGCCTTCATTCAAGCCCGCACCCTGCGCTAGCAAAATGATCTTTCCTTTCCAATTATCGGGCAACGGTGCGGTGATTATCGTCTTTGTAACCGGAACATTTCTTACAACACTGATTGGTAGGTGGTATTCATTTTGATATTCATTCTTTACAGAATCATTTACAGTATAAACCGTCTTTAGCTTCGGGAATAAAAAGTCTTCCAGCTTCTTCCAGATCTTTCGTTTGGCTGGTGAATTGGCAAGCTCCGGAACACCAGTAAAGTATTCATGTGTATCGTAAAAAAGGTATTTGCTTTTAAGTTTAGAAACAAGATAACTGGGGAGTAAAGTGTCCAAATCGTTAGCCAATAAATAATCTCCTTTGGTAAACAACAAGCGGAAAAAAAGTTTGGTCATAAACTCCGCATATTGCGCTGTTCCTTTTGTGAAGGAGCAACGGATTCGCGATGCTGCAAACGCATAATTTTCTAACGGCAAACTGTTGCGAAGCTGACGTGCAATTACGTGCACATCGAAGCCTATGTTTTGTAATGTGGTACATATGCGAATCACGCGCTGGTCGGTCGCTAAGTCGGTGATGACAGAGACGATTATCTTCTTTCTTTTGTTCGTCATCTTTGCATTGTTCCTTATACAAGTGTATTCAAATGGTTGGCAATTTTTATTGCAGCTGTTCCATCACCAAAGATATTTTGATTGAAGTCTGGTTGCAGCGTTGATAGTAAGTTGAAATGATCAATCATTACTTCTGCATCGGCTCCACAATACAAGGCAGCCGCGGCGTCTACAATTTCGGGCCAAAACGGGTGTTCCATTACAATCAAAGATTTTTTACCGGCAAAATAGGCTTCACGGCTTGCGCCTCCGCTGTCAGTTATTACATAATGGGCTTCAGTGATAAAGCGTTTCATTTCCCTGTACCCCAATGGTTCAATCACCGTAAATGTTGTTTCAATGCTGTATTCTTTTAGTCGCTTTGCCGTATGCGGATGCAGCGGAACAATCACTTCTGTTTGCTGATGAATTGTATTCAATGCAGAGATAATCTGCTGTAAGTTTTTGCCGTTAGTAATATTTGCTGCGCGATGAATGGTACAGGCAATATAATGGGTTGATGAAGTTATTTTTTTATTTGAAGCAGTAATATGAAGAAACGCATCCAGCATCAGGTCGCCGCTATGAATCACTTGGGAAGGAATGGCAGAACCATACCCTTCTGATGCCAATGCAGCCACGTTCTTTTCTGTGCAGCAATAATGAACATCGGCAAGCCGGTCGCTTAACACGCGGTTGATTTCTTCCGGCATAGAAGTATCCAAAGTTCTCACGCCGGCTTCAAAATGGAGAAGCACTTTATGGCAACGCCTGGCTGCAATGGAAGCGGCTAATGTTGTGTTTGTATCACCATAAACAAATACCAAACTGTCTTTTTGTTGTTGTAAAATAATATAAAGCTCTGTCGCTGCTTTACAGATAAACTCATCCGCAGTCGCTGCTTCTATACTGAGCTGAATGTTGGGTGAAGGAATAGTAAGCTCTTCAAAAAAAATATCACTCATTATTGCTGACGAATGCTGACCAGTATGAATGATAAGTTGGTCGTATGAAGTATGTTTTGCTATTGCATCATATAACACCGCCAGCTTGATAAACTGTGGGCGATTGCCGACGATGTGAATGATGGTTGTCTTGTTCATAACCTTATAGAATGCTTATCTGTATTGGCTTGCAGCTCAAAGCTCATCGCTCGCAGCCTTCTCCGTGTGGCTGCGAATGTATTGAAGTATCTGCTGATGCAGCCAGCGGAAATGCTGCTTGTTATTCGCCGCCAAAGTATCGTTGTGCCAGATCGAAATAAAATGTCCCTTCACTTTATTCACTTCATCAAAATATTGTTTGAAATAGGGCAGGGCTTTTTCCGCAGGCATAATCAAATCGTCTCGGAATGTACTTTCCATAATACAGGCAGGAAACAGTTGTAATGAGGTCGTTTCATCTTTTTCTATGTCAAAAAAATAAAAAGGCGTGCAGGTGCCGGCTCTGAATCCGGGTGTTTCTGCGTACGACATTGAGTAGTCTTCCTTAATGCCGTTTTTAAGTAAGGAGCGAAAAGTGTGTGGCGTTTTAAATTTTAAATAGTGCTGGCGGCTTTTATGGATAGAAGTGCTGGCGATGTTTTCCAATATCTTTTTTTCAGCCGTCAGTTTTTTTTCTTTTTCTGAAGAATAAAAGGAAGGGTGGATACCGATATGACTCCATGTTTTTATACCCTTAATCAAGTCTTTTATTTCCTTCTTTTTAGGGTTGATGTTTCGGTCATACTTTGTCTTTTGCTCGCTTAACAAAAAGAAAAAAACCGGGTTGATGGTTTCTTCTTTGATATAATGGTAGGTATCAAACGGATCTTCGAGATAACCGGCTAATACGGCCGTGCGTTGCGCTAAGTTGTAAGGCTTTATGCGCAGCATATCTTTCAGGGCAGAGCCGGCTTGTCTTGTTAGCTCTCTTCCTTTGTAGGCATAAGCTACATCCACATCGTAAGTGAAAGAAACCGTAGTTTGTTTGCGAGTTGTAAGTTGCGGATTACGAGCGGCAAGTTGTTTCATCAGTTGGGTTAACCAGATGTCAACAACGGGCAAATGAAGAAAGTTGTTTTTATAAGCTACGCTTTCCTTTGCCGGAAAGCGTCCCCATTTATCTTCTGCTTTGCTGATGTATTCCTCGTAACGACTTAGCAAATAAAAAACAGCAGAAAAAATATCAAACGGATGGCTATTCTCGTTGCCGGATGGCGAAGGAAACAAGATAGGTATAATATCGATGATCTTTATCTCAGGAGTAAATGGATGAACACTTTTTTCTTCTAAAAAACCAGATGGCTGAATACAAATTTCGCCAGAACAAATAATCCGGTTAGAATAATTAATTTTTGCGCCGGGCTCTTTACTAAATTCCTCTTCTGATTGTGTTACCCGGTAAGAGATTTGGCTGAATTGCGCAAACATAAATTGCAACACAAATAGCAAACGGTTGGAAGGCGGTTGTGACGTAAAAACAATCATCTGCCGCAAGGTAATTATCTTTCCCGCTTTGAATTATATAAACGCTGTCAGGGTTTTAAAAACGCTGACAGCGGTGCAGCATTTTATGATTAGCATTTGTATACCGGTTTATAATGTCAACCTTGCTCCGTTGCTTAATCAATTAACGGAAAGGATCAAGCATTTGCCAGTACCCTGCGAAATCATTTGCATAGATGATGCATCGGAAAAAAAGTATCAGGACATTAATCAGGAAGCCGCTAAAGCAAGTGTGTATATCCAGCTTCCCGCAAACATAGGGAGAGCCCGCATCCGCAACCTGTTTTTGCAATATGCAAAGTATGAAAACCTGTTGTTTTTAGATTGCGATTCGCTTATTGTCCACAACGATTTTTTACTAGCTTATGTTCAATACATTCAGCAACATAATAACTATGGAGTTGTTTGCGGCGGAAGGATATATGGTGCAAAGCCACGCAATACAAAATACAGGTTGAGATGGCTATATGGAACAAAGCGGGAGAACAAGAGTGTCAATGCGAGGAACCAAAACCCGAATGCTTCTTTCATGACGAATAATTTTGTTATTAGCCAATATATTTTCCGGCAAACAAAGTTTGATGAACGAATAAAAAATTATGGGCACGAAGACACTCTGTTTGGTTACACTTTAAAGAAGCAAAATATTTTGGTTCATCATATTAAGAACCCTGTGTTGAACGGGCATCTGGAAAACAACAAAATCTATCTGGAACAAACAAAAGAGGCAGTAATTAATTTAACCCATATTTTGTCTTACGTAAACTATGAGGCTGATTTTATAAAAGATGTACCGTTACTCCGTTTCTACTATAAAATCAGGCAGTCAAAAGCCCTGTTGCGCTTGCTTTTTAGTGTGAAGCAGCCAGCGCTTGAATGGATATTAAAACGAGGTTACGCACCTCTTCTCTTGTTTGATTTTTATAAGTTAGGCATCTTATTAAAAGAGATGAAGAAGCTTTCTGGTTCCTCTGTTGCCTCAACCATTACTTTTTAAGTCATTACCTTGCACGCCCTTAGTTCATTTTGCTAATGTAAAGATTGCTTTAAAAGAGAAATATGGCTAACGTACTTCGCAGAGAGCAGGCGCTGGAATATCACGCCAAAGGGCGGCCGGGAAAGATAGAAGTGGTGCCTACCAAAGAAGCCAAAACGCAGCGTGATCTTTCGCTTGCCTACAGTCCGGGCGTAGCGGCGCCCTGCCAGGAAATTTTCAACGATAAAGAGAACGTTTATAAATACACTGCCAAAGGGAATTTGGTCGCTGTCATTAGTAATGGAACGGCTGTATTGGGATTGGGCAATATTGGCCCCGAGGCCAGCAAGCCCGTAATGGAAGGAAAAGGCGTATTGTTTAAAATATTTGCAGATATAGATGTTTTCGACATTGAAATTAATGAGACCGACCCTGAGAAGTTTGTACAGATTGTAAAGGCATTAGAGCCAACTTTCGGGGGTATCAATTTAGAAGACATCAAAGCGCCGGAATGTTTTTATATCGAACGTGAGTTGCGCAGCCAGTTGAAAATTCCTGTCATGCACGATGATCAGCATGGCACGGCTATCATCAGTAGTGCTGCGTTATTAAATGCTTTGGAACTGCAGAAGAAAAAGATAGATGAGGTCCGCTTTGTTATTAATGGAGCCGGTGCTGCAGCAATGGCTTGCTCGCAGTTATACATTGCTTTAGGTGCAAAGTATGAGAACTTTATTTTGTTTGATAAAGACGGCGCGCTGCATAAAGGCAGAACCGACTTAGACGACATAAAACAACGTTTTGCTGTTGATAGTGAGGATTGGAATTTAGCCAAAGCAATGCAGGATGCAGACGTGTTTGTTGGTTTAAGTGTAGGTAATGTAGTTACACCAGAAATGGTACAAAGCATGGCGCTGAACCCGATTGTGTTTGCTATGGCAAATCCTGACCCAGAAATTACTTATGAAGCTGCCTGTGCTGTTCGTAAAGACCTGATTATGGCAACAGGCAGAACCGATTACCCAAACCAGGTGAATAATGTGCTGGGGTTTCCCTACATCTTTCGCGGTGCGCTGGATGTGCGGGCGACAAGCATTAACGAAGAAATGAAATTGGCTGCTGTAAAGGCTTTGGCGAATCTTACGAAAACCCCGGTTCCCGACTTGGTGAACATGGCGTATAACCAGAAGCAAATGGTGTTTGGGCCAGACTATATTATCCCGAAGCCACTTGATCCGCGGCTATTAGAGACGGTAGCACCTGCTGTTGCTAAAGCTGCAATGGACAGCGGCGTGGCAAAGCAGCCGATAGAAGACTGGGAAACCTATAAAATTGAGTTGAATAAACGGTTGGGTTTAGACAACCAGATTATGCGCGTGCTGGGTAGCAAAGCACGGCGCAATCCGCAACGTGTAGTGTTTGCCGAAGCGGATAATATAAAGATTTTAAAAGCGGCTTCTATCCTGTATGATGAAGGTGTTGCCTGTCCTATTTTGTTGGGTGAACAAACAGTAATTAAGCGGATGGCGGCTGAGAATGGAATTGATATTTCTGAATTCCCGGTGATAGACCCAGAGGCTGCAGAAATGAAAGAAACGCGGTGCCGGTATGCGGAAGCGTTTTTCAAAAAGCGGCATCGAAAAGGCATCAATTTGTACGAAAGCAAGAAGATGATGAACGACCGCAACTACTTTGGTTGCATGATGGTAGAGAGCGGCGATGCGGAAGCACTCATCTCCGGGCTTACCCGCAATTATACCGAAGCGATATTACCAGCTTTGCAGGTAATAGGTACAGAAGAAGGCGTGAAGAAAATAGCGGGCATGTACCTGTTGCTTACCAAGCGTGGTCCTTTGTTTCTTGCTGATACAACGGTGAACTTTAATCCTACGGCGCAGGAGCTGGCGGATATTGCTATGCTGGTAGCAAAGGAAGTTCGCAACTTCAACCTCACACCGCGTATTGCTATGCTCAGCTACAGCAACTTCGGCAGCAGCAATTCGCCGGAAGCGAAGCTGGTGGCAGAAGCGACAAGGATTTTGAAACAGCACAATCCCTCCCTTATTGTTGATGGCGAAATGCAGGCCTGGCTTCCATTTAATAAAGAGGTGATGCGAGATAATTATCCCTTTAGCGAACTAGCAGACGGCGATGTGAATACACTTATTTTTCCCAACTTAGCTGCCGGAAACGTAGCCTATAATTTGCTGAAAGAAGTGGGCGGCGCCGATGCTATTGGTCCTATTTTGCTGGGCATTAAACGGCCGGTGCATGTACTTCAGTTAGGCAGTTCGGTGCGCAGCATCATTAACATGGCGAATATTGCGGTGGTGGATGCACAGCAGAAATCGAGAACCGATGTAAAGGCGGTTATTGCGGGCTCGCCCTGGTGGAACCGTTTAAAGAAGATGAACGAAAAAGTAATTCAATAAAAATACTATGGCTTCCTTTCTTACCCATACCGGTCGCTATCTGCTTACGTTGAAAGCGATGTTTCATAAACCGGAAAACTGGAAGATGTATTGGCGCGAGTTTATGCACCAGTGTTCTGAAATCGGTATTGGTTCATTGCCGATTGTTGTGATCATCTCTGTGTTTCTGGGCGCTGTAACTACGGTACAAACGGCATATCAGCTTGTGTCTCCGCTGATACCAAAATCCACTATCGGGATGATTACACGCGATACAATTATGCTGGAATTATCCCCAACCGTGGTGTGTATTGTATTGGCGGGCGTTGTGGGCAGTAAGATAGCCAGCGAACTGGGTAATATGCGCGTGAGCGAACAGATAGATGCTCTGAAGATTATGGGTATCAGTACCGAATCGTACCTGATTTTGCCGAAAATTTTAGCATGTATATTAATGATACCGATGCTGATAGCCATTTCTATGTTTCTCTCTATTATGGGCGGGCGCATTGCAGCTACAGCAGCGAACATTATTCCGATGAATATTTTTGATGAAGGTCTGAAGCAGTCGTTCAACCCATTTAATACCACTTTCGCGCTTATCAAGGCGTATACCTTCGGATTTATTATTGGAAGCATTTCGGCTTACTATGGCTATAATGTAAAAGGCGGGTCGCTGGAGATAGGTAGGGCCAGCACAAAAGCTGTTATTGTAAGCTGTATTATGATATTGATAGCCGATTATTTGCTTGCCTCCTTGTTATTATAGGTTAAAAATATTAGCCACATTATCAATCGCACCTATCATTATTCAACAACTTATTAATTTGGATAGTGACAGTTGCACCCTTATTTTTGCAACCCCCATCAGCTATCTTCTTTTGCCCGATAGTATAAGGGTAGTACGACAGATTTTGGTTCTGTATGTCTTGGTTCGAATCCAGGTCGGGCAACTATCTAACCAATGAATTCTCTCTTTCCCACGAATGGAAAAATTTAATATTTGGGCTTTGAGTAGTAAGTTTTACACTTTTTATTAAAAAAACCTTAAGGAAGCTAAAAATTTTATTAATTTTGGAAAAATCCAAATTTACTCATTAGTTCAAACCAAAAGAATGCAAATCCTCACTAATGTATCGCAGAAACGGGTAATTCATGTCACTATACCTGTTGAAACTGCGGATGAAAAAAATCTGATACTTAAAAGTTTACAAGACAAACAAGGTCAACTTACTGCAAAACGTGTTTTCGACATTGGCGTTTCTCTCTCATTAATCTTGCTGCTTTCGCCCCTGCTTGCTTTGGTAGCTCTATTAATTAAGCTCACATCTAAAGGAAAAATATTGTACAGCAATGAGCGTGTGGGGCTTTATGGCGAGCATTTCCGCTGCTACAAATTCCGCTCGATGATTTCTGACCAAAGCAAAAAAGCGCAGGCTTACAAGATGGCACTGGAACAATCACAGCAAGGTGTTCTGCTCAAGTTACCAAACGACCCGCGCGTAACCTGGGTTGGTAAAATTATCCGCAAGTCAAGCATTGACGAACTGCCCCAGTTGTTCAATGTTCTGCTCGGCGATATGAGCATCATCGGTCCTCGCCCGCTGGTTCCATTTATGCTTACTCACCTGCCCGATTTTAAGGAAATCCGTTGCCAGGTAAGACCCGGCATTACAGGCTTATGGCAGATACGCGACCGGAAAAACAATACCAGCGCAGAATTTATGATAGAGCACGATACTGAATATATCAGAGATTATAGTCTGCTGATGGATTTTAAAATCTTAGCCAGTACGCCAGGTGCTGTTTTAAAAGCTGACGGTGCTTATTAATAAGTTGCTTTCACTTTTCTTTTTCCTTTGCTTGCCTTATTTCAGCTTTCTTTAGCTTACTGCTTAAAATTCAATACCAGAACATCAACTTATGATTCAATCCGATTTTGTTATTGTCGGCGCAGGGTTAACAGGCAGCACCATTGCAAGACTTCTTACTGATTACGGACAACAAGTTGTAATACTCGACCGCAAGGACCATATTGCCGGAAATGTGTTTGATTATAAGCATGAAAGCGGTGCGATGATTCATAAATACGGGCCGCATTATTTCCGTTGCGGCAGCGAGCGCATCTGGAATTTTCTGAACCGGTTTACTGATTTTTATAACTGGTCGGCAGTTCTGAAATCGAAGGTGGGCAATGACCATTTAAGCTGGCCGGTAAATACCGATTACATTAATAGCGTTGTAGGAGAAGATTGGAATTTATTTCAGGGTGAACCAACAAACTTTGAGGAAGTCTGTTTAAGCCGGATGCCGCGGCAGATCTACGAAATGTTCATAAAAGGGTACACCGAAAAGCAATGGGGAGTGCCGGCGACTACATTAAGTAAGGATTTAGCCACCCGCATTACAATTAATAAAGGGAATGTTACCACGCTTACGCCCAACCATCGCTGGAATGCTTTGCCGGCAAAGGGTTATACAGAGATGGTGCGTGGCATTATCGGCGACATACCGGTGCAGCTGAACTTTGATTATTTAAAAAACAAAGACCAGGTTAAAGCCAACAAGCTGCTCATCTTTACCGGACCAGTGGATGAATTTTTTGATTACAAATGGGGCAAACTAAAATACCGCGGACAAAACAGAAAGGTTGAATACAAGCCGGATGAAACTCAACACCAGCCTTGCATCCAGGTAAATTATCCAAATGCAGAAGATCCGCGTATTAGAACGATAGAGTGGAAACACCTGATGCCAGCCGAAGCGAAAGAAGACATTAAAGGCGCCGTGCTGACACACGAAACGCCCTTTACACCGGAAGAACCGGGACAATATGAATATCCGTTTCCCGACAAAGCCAACGCCGATTTGTACAAGCAGTACAAAGCCGAAGCTGAAGCCCTAACCGACACATTGATTTGTGGTCGTTTAGGAGAATACCGCTATTACGATATGGACCAGGCTATCGGCAGAGCTATGAGTTTAACCGGCAAACTATTAGAGCGTTTTCAGTTGGGAAAAGAGGAAGAAGTTGCGGTGTAATACAATTGAACGCTGACAATTGGTAATTGATAGTAACTATCACATTTAAATAAAAAGAAACGCGATGAGTACTCATCGCGTTTCTTTTTATTTAAATTTATCCAAGCTTTTTACCTTCACTCTATGGATTTTTATAAGCTTACCAATTTCCAGTTGTATTCAATTCTCAACAGCCGCCATTTGGATAAAACAAGCAAAGAAGCAGCACAAAGAGAATTTGACCGGCGCAGTTTATCAGAGGAACAAATTCAGCAGCTTGCGGATGAGTTAACAGAGAAAACAAAAGGCGGACAATCTATCTTCAACATTAATCCCAATATTGCTTACCTGGTAGCGGCTGCTGTTTTTGCTATATTTCTCCTCCGGCAATGCGTTCATCAATGATTTTTCTGTTATCAGTCCCTGTCGTCATATCAGGCCTCAGGCTTCTTCTTTCTCCATCATCAAATAGGCTTTGATAAAGCCATCCAGCTCGCCATCCATCACTGGCTGCACATTGCCTACTTCATAATCGGTGCGGTGGTCTTTAATCATTTTGTAGGGATGAAACACATAGCTGCGGATCTGGCTGCCCCATTCAATCTTCTTTTTGCCAGCGTTCACTGCATTCTTGGCCTCTTCGCGGCGGCGAAGCTCTTCTTCGTATAAGCGGCTTTTTAGCATTTTCAATGCAAGCTCGCGGTTTTCGCCCTGGGTGCGGCTTTGCTGGCACTCAACAATAATACCGGATGGAATGTGCTTTAAGCGAACTGCCGTTTCAACCTTGTTTACATTCTGCCCGCCCTTGCCGCCGCTGCGATAGAACTCCCATTCGAGATCGGCGGGATTGACTTCGATTTCAATGCTGTCATCAATTAATGGGTAAACAAAAACAGAAGCGAAAGAGGTGTGCCTCCGGGCATTGCTGTCGAATGGTGAGATGCGCACAAGGCGGTGCACACCGCTTTCGGCTTTGAGGAAGCCATAAGCAAAATCGCCTTCGAACTGGAGCGTGGCGGTTTTGATGCCGGCACCGTCGCCTTCCTGGTAATCGAGTTCGGTTACTTTCCAGCCTTGCTTTTCGCCATACATGCGATACATACGAAGGAGCATTTCTGCCCAATCCTGACTTTCGGTGCCGCCTGCACCGGGGTTGATCTGTAATACAGCAGGCAGTTCGTCTTCCGGCTGGTTGAGAGTGCTTTTGAACTCGGCATCTTCTATTTGCCGAAGTGCATCTTCATAGGCGGCACGGGTTTCTTCTTCGGTGGCGTCGCCCCCTTTCCAAAAGTCGAACAGCACGGCAAAGTCTTCTACGGAGGTTTCTACGCTTTTGTAGAGCTTCATCCAGTATTCGTTTACCTTAATGTCCTTCATGATGGCGGTAGCGCGGGCGTTGTCGTTCCAAAAGCCGGGCGACTGGGAAAGGCGTTTGTCGTTTTCTACTTTTTCGAGGCGGTTATCGTAGTCAAAGAAACCTCCTCAGGACGGAAACGCGGTCCCTCATATCTTTTATTTGCTCTTGTGTCATAGAAGGCGAAGATAATTGTAAAGGTGAGACGTGAGAGGTGAAAAGTGAAGGAATGTTGAGGTGAGTAGTGAACAGGAGGCTTGACCAGAAATCATAAGAAGGTTAAATGCCAACAGAGAATGTGACGGTATGACTTCAGCAGAAAGTCTAATGGAAGTTTCGGAGGGTGTGATAGAGACTACGGAGGTGCTGATGGAAATTGCGGACTATCTGATGGGATTTTGGAGAATATGGTAGAAATTGCGGAGAGGAAGTAAAAGATTTAGAAGGGCAGGGAAAGCTTTTCGAAGACGGTAGAAAAGCTTTCGGAGAAGAGAGAAAAAGCTTCGGGGAGGGTAGAAAAGGTTTGGAAGCGGAGAGAAAGACTTCCGAACAGGGAAGAAAGAGCTTAGAAGAGGAGAGAATGAATTTGGAAGAGGAGAGAAAAGTTTTCGAAGGGCAGAGAATAAATTTCGAAGACGATTTTAATTTCGGAGGGCATTTTTGGAAAAGAGTGGAAGCCGGAAAGTCAGGAAGACGGAAAGACGGGAAGTTGAGAAGTCGGGAGGACTGGGGATGGCTTGGGAGAGTAGGTAGGTATTTTGAGTGAGAAGTAAGAGGTTAAAAGTGAGGTATGGCTGCACAGTGGAATGCTTGATTGGAAGACTATGTGTGACGGGCTCCCGACGAAGTCGGGACACGGTGCGGATGGGCAGCCTCTACCCCGCAAGGCGCAGCGGAGCGGACGGAAAGTGAGGAAGTGGGAATGACCGAAAGTAAACAGCCTGCGCCGCGGATGGCGCTAAAGCCGCCACAGGATAGGGCAAACAGCCCGGACTATCGCCCGATAGAGAGCGGAACGATGAGAGCTCCAAGAGCGTGAGAGGTGAGAAGTAAAAAATGAGTGGTGAGAACAGATTTATTTGATAACGAAATAAACGCCGATTTGGGCGTAGAAGCTGTTTTGGATGTTTTCGGGAGACTGGAACTGCCTGACGACGGGTGTGTCGGTGGTGCCGTCGCGATACTTGCGAACGGTGGCAGTAGTAATGGAATAAGTATCGGGATTTTGAGGGATGGCGAAGGTGGGGATGATGTAGGCGCCCCATTTTTTGGTATCGTAATAAAGCGGGGCTGATAGCTCGTAATCGAGAAGCACGAAACGGCGAGGATTAAGCGAGAGGATACTGATGGTGGTATAATAGCCGACTTGTGTGGGTGTGGTGGTTCTGCCGCCGGTTTTGCGGGTGCGGCTTTGCTGGTAGTTGTCGAAGTAGTTTTGCGAACCGATGTTGGAGGTGAAAGCGGGCTCGATGCTCCAGTTACTGTCTTTGCCCCAATTCCACTCGTGGCTGAGGCTGCCGTAGAGGAGAACATCGGGCTTGCCGGAACTGAAGAGATAAGAAGCGCCGGCGCTTATTTTTGCTACCCTTTTGATGTTATAAGCGGCATCGGCATCTATGCTGCCCTGTAGTTCGGACTTGACGGATATGCTTTTTTTACTAACAAAATACTTGCTGGCGCTGATGCTGCCGCTGCCGTTTTTACCCATATCGAAATTATAGCCGGCATCGAGGATGGACAAATCGGGGCGAACTGCATAGCTGCTGGTGAGAATGGAGGTGGAAGCCTCGGCATACAACCCGCTTTTATGATAGTATCCCAGGGTGGGTGTGAGATAAGGAGTAGCTAACGAATCTTTACGCCCGTTGTAAACAGAATTAGATAAAAAACTGATGTCGGCTTTCCAATAGGAAGTACCTTCTTTTTTGGAGAGCGAATCGGTAAGCGCTTTTGTTGGCTGCGCAAATAAAAAAACCGGAAGCAGGCAAAGCAGAACGACAGGCAAATAGCGGAAGTAACGATTGTTCATAACAAACCATAAAAACAGTAAGGAATAAAAAAGCCTGCAACACGCAGTGTGCAGCAGGCTTTGGGGATAGAAGACGCTTAGGCGTGTTTTCTAACCTGGTGAACCGTTTTGCGGTAAGGATGCTTTACACCGTCTTTACGAAGTGCAGATTCATCTTTCGCTACGGCTTTGTTGTCTTGCTTGATTTCCTTGGTTTGCTGTGCCGCATCGGCTTTGTTGGCAGCAGCCTGAGCCTGCTTTTTGTCGGCATACTTGTCTGCTTTGGCAGCTACGCCGGGCTTGTCGTGATTAGCCGCAACAGTGCTTACTTTTTCGGCACGGTTGGCTGTCTTTGTTTCTTTGCGGGCCGCTTTTACATCCTGGCGTCTTTCTTTACGGTCTTTCAGATCGGACTTTACATCCTGACGGGTTTCTTGTTTGTCGTTCTTTTTCTGTGTCTCTGTTGTTTGCGCGTTAGCTGCAGCAGTCATCATAAGACCGGCGGCCAATGCTAAAAATACGTTTTTCATTTTTTTGTTTTTAAATTAAACGATGCTCTACTGATAGCAATGAAAACGCAGAGTTTAACGAGAGATGAAAAAAATTTGTTAAGTAACCCCGGTCTTTTTTTGGACAACCGAATTTTATTTTTGGTTAATGGCAGTTTCAATAATAAGAAACTGCGCCTCTGTTATGCATTGGATGGATATAGAATTCGTATCCCAAATGCCGAGCGCATCGCCTTTTTGTAAGGTGGTTTCGCCTATGCGAAGGCTGCCTTCGATGGCGTAGATGAAGAGGCATTTGTTGATTGAAGGAAAGGTGTAGTCTACATTGGAATCTTTATCGAAATGCCCGAGGGACAGCTTTGCATTTTGGTTGATCCAGCAATGGGCGAGACCTTCTTCGCCGGAAATAATGGTGGTGAGCTTGTTCTTTCTCTTTTCTAAAGGAAAGCTGCGTGTTTGATAGCGCGGTGTGATGTTCTGCAGCTTGGGCTGAACCCAGATTTGCAGGAAATTGACTTTTTCTTCGCCTATATTGTATTCTTCGTGGCGCAGGCCGCTGCCGGCGCTCATGATTTGTACGCCGCCTTCTTCTATAATAGTGCTGTAGCCGAGCGTGTCTTTATGGTTCATTTTCCCTTTCAGCAAAACGGAAATGATTTCCATGTTAACATGCGGATGAATGCCGAAGCCTTTGCCGGGCTGCAGATAATCGTCGTTAAATGCCATGAGCGTTCCGAAAGCGCTTTTTGTTGGCTGGGAATAATCGCTGAAGCTAAAATGAAACTGACTGCGGAGCCAGCCCTGGTCTTTGATGCCGCGCTCGGCGGCGGGGAAGAACTGTGTTTGCATAATAAAATGTTTGTTGGTTATTGTTGTAAAATGTTGTTTGCGTGTTGCAATTCATCTTCATTGATGGTGTGCCCCATGTTATCGTAAAGCTTCTCGGTCACCAGGGCGCCCATGTCTTTCAGGATGTTGGCACTGGCATATACCCGGGGCACCGGGATGTGAAAATCGGGGTTGCTGCTGCCAATGAAAACCGGTGTTTGCCGGAAGTTTCCTTTGTAATGTTCGGGGTAGATTTTATCGCCAATCAAGCCGCCGCTGAAGGCAATGACGCCTCCGTAATGCGTAGCGTTACGTGTTACATACTCCAGCGACAAACAAGCGCCTTGCGAGAAGCCCAGAAAGAAGATGTTTTCGGTTGAGATGCCTTGTGCATTGATGTCCGCTACCGTCTGCCCGATTACATCGAGCGCCGAAGACAGCCATGGTTCGTTTTGTTGAATGGGCGCGACGAAAGAATAAGGATACCATGTATTGTTGGTTGCCTGTGGTGCGAGCAGGGCAAAATCTTTTAGAGTGAGATAATGCGCCATCGAAAGAATGTCTTCAGCATTGGCACCGCGACCATGAAGCATGATGATGGCTCTGCTGGCTTTGGTGAGCTCAGTGCCCCCGGTGATAATATGTTTTGTGTGCATGATTTGATGATTGTCTGAACCTAAATTTATGGAACACGGATCACACGGACTGCGTGCATGGATATTCAGGATAGTCTGAACCGGATTTGTGGGATAAGAATAAAGAAAATTACTACTCTTACCTCTTACTTAGTCAATCTTACATCCTTATTATCTGTGCACGCAGCCGTATGATCTGTGTTCCATCTCCTTTGTATGCTATCTATATTTTTCAATATCCAATATTACCGGCACCACTGCTTTTTCTATCTCTAAACGGTGTGGCTCGTATTGGGCGGGCAGCTTTAAGGCTTCGCCTAAATGTGCCGGTTCTTCATCTGTGGCAAAACCGGGACCTGCAGTAGCAATTTCAAACAACACACCGCCCGGCTCGCGGAAATAGATGGACGTGAAATATTGCCTATCCAACACCGGCGTGGGATTTAAAAAGCGCTGCGCAATTTTGATGCGGGCTTCCTGCTGTGTTTGCTCGGTTGGCGTAGAGAAAGCAATGTGATGCACCGTGCCATTGCCACCTAAACCGCGCACTGCATCGGGCATGCAAACGATATCAATATAATTGCCGGGCATATCGGTAGCGGCAAAGCGGAAACGGTTGCCTTTTTCTGCAATCAGTTTATGATCCATCTGCTCGGTTAATAAACCGGCAGTGCGCTCATACCCTTCCGCCCAGATTTCGGCACTATAAAAACCTTTGATCGAATGCTCCAGCGGAATGTGACCATACGTGAAGCCGGGACGTTTATCGGTATCATTGAATACCAATTCTAACCCTAAGCCATCGACATCTTCAAAATAAATGACCACTTCGCTGCCAAAACGTTCCTGGGCCGGTTTGTAGTTGACATTAAATTGTTTCAAACGCTGCTGCCAGTAAGCCAGGCTTTCGATGGGAACCGAAAAAGTGGTGGTGTCTAACATGCCTTTGCCGTGGCGGCCACTTTGCACCTGCCCATAGGGAAAGAACGTAAGGATGCTGCCGGGAGAGCCTGCTTCATCGCCATAATAAAAATGATATACTTCGGGTGCATCGAAGTTCACTGTTTTCTTTACCAGGCGCAAGCCTAAGATGCCTGCGTAGAAGTCTATATTTTTTTGTGCATTGCCAGCTATTGCCGTAATGTGATGGATACCTGTAATTAATTGTGACATATTGTTATTGTTTAGTAAGATTATAAAAGACCGATACCGTGCAGTACATCATACAGATGACTTAACATGAGGGTAGCGCGGTGATGAATGCATTTCATCTTGTTTAGCACAAAACTACTATTCCCTGACAGGCAAATCCAATGATACAGGATAAGAAATGGCGTTGATGTATATCAAGGAAACGGCTTACAACCGCATCGCAATTTGCCTGCGGATGCGGCTTAGCGTTTCGGGCGTGATACCGAGATAAGAAGCGATATAATGTTGCGGCACACGCTGAACAATGCCGGGCGAAAGTGAAAGCAACTGCAGGTATTTATCTTCTGCCGTGAAGTTGAGCGAGCTGATTACCCGCCGCTGCAAAGCAATCAGATGGCTTTGCATCAGCAAGCGCAGGTAGCGCTCCATCGCCGGTATTTGAATAACCATTTCGTCCTGCGCAGTCTTGGTAATGAGGAGCAGTTCGCTGTCTTCCATCGCATCTATGTTGCAGCCGGAAGGCTCACCGGTAAGGAAGCTGTAGATGTCTGCCATCCACCAGTCTTCCGGCGCAAACTGCACAATGTGCTCGCTGCCAGCCGCATCTACGCTATACGAGCGAAGCAAGCCTTTGTTTACAAATACCGTGTATTTGCACACATCGCCTTCCTGCAACAGGTATTGTTTTTTGCGCAATTTTTTATGAGTAAAAAAAGAGGGTAATGTCTTCTTTTCCTCTTCGGTTAAGGACACCTTTTTACTAATGTTGGTGAGCAGCAATTCAAACATAAATCAGCGGATTGCAAGCGTAAAGCTACACGCCGAACGGATAAAATGAAAGATATAAATCGCAGCCACTTTAAGAAGAGGTTGCTGCATTAGTGCTTTCCAACAATGCGGTTCTACTTTTGCTATTCATCCATCACAGATGTCATTACTCAAGCGAGATTACGATGCCGTTATTGTTGGTTCCGGTCCCAATGGACTGGCGGCTGCCATTACTATGCAGCAGCAAGGTTTATCCACGTTGTTGCTGGAAGCGAAGCCCACGATTGGTGGCGGCATGCGTTCGGCAGAGCTAACCTTGCCTGGCTTCGTACACGATATTTGTTCTGCTATTCACCCGATGGCGTTGAGTTCGCCGTTCTTTAGTAAGATACCTTTAGATAAATTTGGATTGGAATTTATCAATCCTGTTTATGCTGCAGCGCATCCGTTTACTGATGGAAGCGCGGCTATTCTGCATCGTTCCATTGAACAAACCGCACAAAGCTTAGGAATAGATGCAAAGGCATATCAGAAACTGATGATGCCTTTGTACGAACACCGCGATAAGATATTCCCGTTTATACTCGGTCCGTTTCGTTTTCCTAAGCATCCTTTTGTGATGGCAAATTTTGGGCTTCGGGCTTTGCAACCGGCAACGTTGTTGGCCTCTTCCGTTTTTAAAACGGAAGAGGCGCAAGGCTTATTGGCAGGCATGGCTGCGCATTCCATGTTGCCGTTGAACAAAATCGCTACGTCTGCCATTGCGCTGGTATTAATGCTGGCTGCGCATAACAAAGACTGGCCGATACCTAAAGGCGGTTCGCAAAGCATTGCGAATGCAATGGGCGCTTATTATACCTCGCTGGGCGGTAAGATGGAAACGAATTTCAACGTGACTTCTTTGCAACAACTACCTTCGTCTCATGCAGTATTGTTTGATGTTACGCCGAAACAATTGCTGCAGATTGCAGGACACCGGTTTTCTTCTTTGTATAAATGGCAATTGAAAAAGTATCAATACGGCGTAGGTGTATTTAAAGTAGATTGGGCATTATCTGAACCTATTCCATTTATCAATGAACAATGCAAAGAAGCCGGAACGGTACACATTGGCAATACGATACATGATATCGCTAAAAGCGAAAACGAAGCATGGCGGGGTAAACATTCAGAACAGCCTTTTGTGTTGCTGGCGCAACAGAGCTTATTTGACAGAACAAGAGCCCCGGAAGGCAAGCAAACTGCCTGGGCATATTGTCATGTTCCCAATGGCTCTACCCGAAATATGACGGCTATTATTGAACAACAAATTGAACGCTTTGCGCCAGGCTTTCGCGATTGCATTTTAGCCAAACACCAAATGGACACGGAAGCGATTCAGGAGTACAATGCCAATTATATCGGCGGCGACATCAATGGCGGCGCTCAACTCATTACCCAATTGTTTACCCGGCCCGCTTTACGATGGTCACCTTATAAAACATCTGCGAAGGGTTTATACATCTGTTCTTCTTCTACGCCTCCCGGCGGCGGTGTGCATGGCATGAGCGGTTATCATGCAGCAAAAAGAGCCTTGAAGGATGTGTTTAAAATCAACATCAAATAGGTATACCTTCTTTTTTATGTTCGCGCCTTTTGAAAATGGAGCAAAATTTAATTTGGTAGATTAACAGTGTTAAGTATTTTTACATCGTAATTAAAAAAAGATGGGAATCACAGAACGAAAAGAAAAACAGAAAACTGAAATCCGCAAAAGTATTCTGGATGCGTCTATTAAACTCTTTGTGGAGGAAGGTTTTGAAAATGTTACGATCCGCAAGATTGCCGACATTATAGAGTATAGCCCTACTACCATTTACCTGTATTTTAAAGATAAGAACGAGATCTTTTACCAGTTGCACGAATTAGGTTTTCAGAAGATGGTAGCGATGAACCAGAACCTGGCAAACATCAAAAACCCATTGACGCGATTATATAAGATGGGTGAGAACTATATCAATTTTGGCCTTGCCCATCCAGAGTTCTACGATATTATGTTCATCCTGAATGCACCGATGCAAACACTGGAAGGCATGGAAAACTGCGACTGGAAAAACGGCGAAGCGGCCCTTCATTCGCTGATGGAAATTATAGATGAGTGCATGAAGAAAGGTTATATCAAGAAAGGAAATACGCAAGCTGTTGCCATGGCTATCTGGGGAATGGTGCACGGATTGGTAAGCCTGCAGATTCGCTCCCGTTTCGATAAACTTGGCGAAGAGAAAGACATCCCTAAACTCATGCATCAATCATTAAGCTGGCTGCTGGGCGCGATAGACAAATCGTGAGAGAGATTTTTTTTGTGGCTTACTTAACGATGTTAATAATGATAACGACAATAATATTAATAGTATGAAACCCAAGAAGCAATTTTTTCTCATCGTTTTTTTAATCCTGTATGCGCTTTGGCAAAATGCTTTTGGGCAGACGGTTTTGGATGGCTATATCAAAAGAGGATTGGACAGCAATCTCGCCATTCGCCAGCAACTTTTCGACTTGCAAAAAGCAAAGCTGGATTTGGATCGTGCGAAGACTTTATTCCTTCCGCAAGCAAACTTTAACGCGCAATATACTTTAGCCAGCGGCGGCAGAAGCATTGACATTCCCATTGGAGATTTGCTCAACAACGTGTATTCATCTTTGAATCAATTGACTTCTTCTACAAAATTCCCGCAGGTGCAGAATCAAAAAGTGCAGTTCCTGCCTAATAACTTTCAGGATACAAAAGTGGAAGTAACCGTTCCTATTTACAATCCTGCATTGCAGTATAATAAGAAGATAAAAGAGCAGCAGATTTATACACAGCAGCAGGCAGTAAACTTATACAAACGCGAGTTGGTGTTTAACATCAAACAAGCCTATTATCAATACCTTCAGGCAACTAAAGCGGTAGCTATCTATAACAACGCTCTGGCAACGGTAAATGAAAATCTTCGCTATAACGAAAAGTTGGTAAAGAACCAGGTAGCAACAAAAGAAGTTACTCTGAAAGCAAGAACCGAAGTCAGCAAAGTTCAAACCTCTTTAGCTGATGCAGAGAGCAAACAAAAGAATGCAGCGGCTTATCTTAATTTTCTGTTGAACCAGCCTTTTACAGCAACAGTAGTGATAGATTCTTCTTTGTTTACTTTAAACCTGAGAGAACAAACTGCTTCGATAGATGTACCGCAAAACCGGGAAGAATTAAAGCAGTTGCAAAGCACTGAGAAAGTATTAGAGACCGCTCAAAAATCAAACAACACTTATAAAATTCCTTCAGTAAATGGCTTTTACAACATCGGCTTCCAGGGCTACGGATACAGGTTTGGCGATAACCAGTTTTACCAGTTGGGCGGCTTGCAGTTAACCTGGAATTTATTTAAAGCCAATGATAACAAACTGAAGATAAGGCAGGCGCAGATTGATATTGATGCCATTAAAACACAATACCAGGACGTATCTAATCAACTGGCATTGCAGGTAACCACCACTTACAACGAATATGAAAGTGCGCTTACCGCTAGGCGTAATGCAAATGACGAGGTATTGAGCACGCATGAAGCCTATCGCCTCACAAACAGTCGCTATCTGCAAGGGCAAGCCTTGCAGATAGAATTGATTGAAGCCCGAACACAAATGACGAATGCCGACATCACCGCTTCGCTGGCACAGTTGGCAGTGCTGAATAAAGAAGCCGAATTAGAACGGGTAACTGCCGGTTATCCATTGCCATAAACTTTGTTACGCTCATCACACATCAATCTCTTCATCATGAAATATAATTCAGCAAGTATCCTCACTCTTTTTTTGTTGGCGGCTGTGCTTCTTTCCTGTGGAAGCAAAAAACCGGCATCATCCAACATTAACGACGCTGTAGTAATAAGAACGGCACCTGTGTCGGTACAAGGGCAGACTTCCAAACTTCAATATTCAGGTAAGATACAATCGAGCAGCCAGGCGAACTTATCGTTCAAAGTGGGCGGCATCATTTCACGTATTTATGTGAAGGAAGGTGATGCGGTGAGGGCAGGTCAAACCCTCGCTGCGCTTGACATGACAGAGATCAATGCACAGGTGCAGCAGGCAAGGCAGGCTGCTGACAAAGCAAGCCGCGACTATACACGCGTGAAGAACTTATTAGCGGATACAGCAGCTACGTTGGAACAATACCAGAACGCTGAAACGAGCCAAAAAATGGCAGGCGAAGCATTGCGCATTGCCACTTTCAATCAGCAATATGCCCAGATACGCGCCGGCAACAATGGCACCATTGTAAAGAAATTGATGAATGAAGGCGAAATGGCATCGCCCGGGGCGCCGGTACTGATGATGAACGCCACATCGGGCAACGATTGGGTAGTGCGTTTTGGTGTGAGTGATAAGGACTGGGCAACATTGCAGAACGGACAAACCGCTACCATAACCATTGATGCTTACCCGGCAGAAACTTTCACCGGCATCATCAATAAAATAGCGGCAGCAGCTGACCCTGCCAGCGGCACGTACGAAGTAGAAGTGAAAGTGTTGCCCAAGGATAAAAATTTTGCTGCCGGCTTGTTCGCCACCATCCAGCTAAGTACCTCATCACAACACCAGATTGCCATGATACCCATCGAAGCCTTAACCGAAGGCGATGGCAAAACGGGCTATGTATATCTCTTAAATAAAGGTGATACAACAGTGAGCAAACGCAAGGTTACCATCGCTTATGTTGAGAACGATAAGGTCGCCATCAGCAGTGGTTTGGAAGATGTGAGCAATGTGATAACAGATGGAGTGAGTTACCTGACGGAAGATGCGAAAGTGAAGCTTGCAAAGTGATGGCGCACCAATTAACAACACAAGCTTTTTATTACGATTAGGGCGCTAAAGCACTACGTCTTCGCATTCATCATCTTAATGTCTTCGCGCCCTCGTGGCAGAAAAATATTCTTATGAAAATAACTGATTTTGCAGTCAAAAATTATGGCTTCACACTCATTGTGTTTGTGATGCTGGTAGCCATCGGCATTAACTCGCTCATCAACATGCCGCGTGGCGAAGACCCTGATTTTTCAGCGCCGGAATTCAACATTGTAGTTATCTACCCCGGCACCAGCCCAAAGGATATGGAACAACTGGTGGTGGACAAACTGGAGAAGCACATCAACGAACTGGACGACATCAAAAAGATTATCACCACCATGGATGATGGCCTGGCGGTGATTGATGTCGCGTTCAAATACTCCACCGATCCGGATAAAAAATACCAGGACGTAGTGCGCGAAATGGATGCCATCCGTCCCGACTTGCCGAGCGATATTCAGAGCATAGAAATCTTCAAATTCAGCCCAAGCGACGTGAACATTATACAGGTAGCATTAACCAGTGAGACTGCGCCTTACAGCGAACTGGAACAACGCAGCAAGCATCTAAAAGAAGACCTGGAAAAAATAAAATCGCTTAAGAATGTTGACAATTGGGCATTCCCGCAACAACAGGTGCGGATTGCCGTGAACCTGGATAAGATGATGCAGAATAAAATTGCATTGAACAAAGTGATTGGCGCCATTCAGAGTGAGAACGTAAACATTCCCGGCGGCAGCATTGACATGGGCACCAAAAAGTTCAATATTAAAACCAGCGGCGACTATAAAACATTAGATGAAATTAAAAACACAGTGATCGAAAGCCTTGGTGGAAAATCAGTGTATGTAAAAGACATTGCCGATGTGTCGTTTGACTATGACGAGTCGAATTATATCGCGCGCTTAAACGGCAAGAGAGCTGTGTTTGTAACGGCAAGCCGCAAGATGGGCACTAATATTTTTGATGTAGAAAAAGAGATGCAGCCTGTGCTCGATAACTTTCAAAAAACATTACCCAAAAGCATCGGCTACGTACAGAGCTTCAACAATGCAGAGAGTGTGCACAAACGCTTAAGCGGCTTCTCCGGCGACTTTGCTATTGCCATCGGTCTTGTGATTCTCACCTTGCTGCCATTGGGTTTTAGGGCAAGTCTGGTGGTGATGATTTCTATTCCTTTATCGCTCGCCATCGGTTTGTTTTTGCTCGATTTGTTTGGTATTACTATCAATCAATTGAGCATTGTCGGGCTTGTAGTTGCATTAGGTTTATTGGTAGATGACAGCATCGTAGTTGTCGAAAACATTGAACGATATCTCCGCAATGGATATAGTAAACGCGAAGCAGCGATGGCTGCCACGAAGCAGATTGGTTTAGCCGTATTAGGCTGCACGGCAACACTCATTTTCGCCTTTCTTCCGCTCCTGTTTTTGCCCGAAGGTGCAGGCGATTTTATCCGCAGTTTACCGGCAGCAGTTGTAACAACGGTGTTGGCTTCGCTGCTTGTTTCGTTAACCATCATTCCCTTCTTATCAAGTCGTATCCTCAGCAACCACACCAGTGCAGAAGGCAACATTTTTCTGCGTGGCTTAAAACGTTTGGTTAGCGGGTCTTACCGTAAGCTATTACATCGTGCATTGGCAAAACCATATCTCACATTGCTGGTGGCGGTAGCCATTTTTATAGGTGCCATTGCGCTGGTTCCGGTTGTCGGTTTTAGTGTGTTTCCTGCATCGGAAAAACCAATGTTTATGATTAATATTGAAACACCCTTGGGCAGCAGTTTGCACACTACCGATTCGGTAACGCGGCTGGTAGAAAACGGTATCAAACGCATACCCGATCTGAAGAACTATGCAAGCAATGTAGGGCATGGCAACCCGCGTATCTATTACAATGTATTTCAATTGGGCAATGCCGACAATAAAGCACAGATTTTCATCCAGCTCAACGATACACCACCCGATAAAAAGCGTGCATTGATTGATCAGCTCCGCAACCGCTTTAGCCAGTTTCCCAACGCAAAAATTGAAGTAAAAGATTTTGAGCAGGGTCCGCCCGTAGAAGCGCCCATTGCCATTCGCCTCTTTAGCGAGAACTTAGATACACTGCGCGCCCTTTCTTTCCGTGTGGAAGATTTACTGAAGAAAACACCGGGAACCATGTATGTAAATAACGACCTGACTACGTTAAAGACAGACATTAAAGTGAACGTGAACAAAGAGAAAGCAGCAATGCTTGGCGTGGCAACCAGCGAAATAGACAAGACCATCCGCATGGCAGTAACAGGTTTGCCCATCGGCATTTTCCGCAAGGAAGAAGAGGATGAGGACGATGCCATCAACCTCACCTTACCACGCGAAGGCAGGCAAACGTATGACGTGTTCAATAAAATAAATGTGGCTTCCTATGGCGGCACGCTCATTCCCCTGAACCAGTTGGCAGAAGTAGGTTTTCAAACTTCGCCCACCACTATCAAGCACTACGATAAAGATCGTTACACCACCGTTACTGCCTTTGTGCAAAGCGGCTACAACACAGCCAAACTTACCACCGGCATACTGGGACAGTTAGACAGTATGAAGTTCCCATCCGATGCGCATTATGTGGCAGCCGGCGATGTGGAAGCCAGTCAGGAAAGTTTTGGTGGATTGGGTACCATCATCCTCATCACCGTTTTTGGGCTGTTGGGTATATTAATCCTGGAATTCAAAACTTTTAAAGGTGTGTTGATCGTGCTATCCGTAATTCCGTTGGGTATCATTGGAGCGGTAGCTGCCTTGCTGTTATCCGGAAATACATTCTCCTTCGTAGCCGTAATTGGTTTAATTGCCTTGATTGGTATCGAGGTGAAAAATTCAATTCTTTTGGTTGATTATACCGATCAGCTTCGCCGCGATGGCAAAGGCATCAACGAAGCCATTGAAGAAGCGGGCGAAACGCGGTTCATTCCCATCATCCTTACTACACTCACCGCTATTGGTGGTTTGCTGCCGCTGGTGTTGGAGCACAATCCCTTATACTCACCTTTGGCATTGGTAATTATTGGCGGCTTGATTTCCTCTACGTTATTGACGCGGGTGGTAACGCCGGTATTGTATAAGCTATTGTCACCGCGGGTAGTATAAGAATTAGGTGAAACCAGAGAAAAGTGGTGATAGAGAGTTAAGAAAATAATGAATAACGTAGTAATGGCTCACACATCTTCATAAGTAAAAATCATCTTCTGCAAAGCAAGCTTGTTTGCAGAAGGTGATTTACCAAGGAGGCTACAGCATATTTAGACAGCTTTATTTCTTTTTCCCAGCCATACCGCTCCCAGTGCCAGCAACGTTCCACCCACAATAGCCTGCAAGGTAGTCCGGTTTTCCGCCGCCCATAAGGTAAAGCTTTTAGTCGCAGCCTTGTCACCAAACGCACCATGCGCACCTCTGTCTTCCGCCACAGGTTGCCATACATTGTCCTTTCTGTCTGGCGATGCCGGCTGGTCTGTTTGTTGTCCGTCAATACCGGTTTTGGATAGGGTCCAATCTGCAAACCACGGCGCAAGGCGGTTACCGATGATGGCTTCGTACACAGGATAACCCACCCATACTTCGCGGCGCTTGTTGGCAGCCGCAAACACAATAGCTCTTGCCGCTACTTCGGGTTGATATACTTTACCCATCGGCTTCGGCTCATTGGGCAGCTTGCTCATCACCCAGCCAAATTGGGTGGTGTTCACACCCGGCAGTTGCACCATGCACAGATGCACATTGCTCTTATCGTGCAACAGTTCTGTGCGCAGCGAATCAAAGAAGCCTTGCGTGCCATGCTTCGCACCACAATAAGCGCTTTGTAAAGGAATACCGCGATAAGCTAAGGCAGAACCCACCAAGATAATGGTTCCTTTATCTCTCGGCAGCATCCGCTTCATCGCTACCATGGTGCCATACACTTGCCCCAAATAAGTAACTTCAGTCACGCGCTTGTACTCTTCCGGTGTAATATTTTTTACAGGAGAGAAAACACTGTTCATGGCATTATTTACCCAAACGTCTATCGGTCCGAATGTCTGCTCTGCCTGCTCTGCAGCCCTTTCAATGGCATCTGCATCGGCTACATCGGTAGGAATACAAAGAGCTTCGCCTCCATATTGTTCTACTTCTTTTTTCGTAGCTTCTAATTGTTGCGGCTCCCTGGCTAATAAAACAATCTTTGCCCCTCCCTTCGCAAATTCCCATGCGGTGGCTCTTCCAATACCACCACTCGCACCTGTAATAACAATTACTTTATTCTTAAACTTCTGATTCGCCGGCATCTTGCTTCTTTTTAATGTAACCCGATGGGTTCAAAAAAGCTGCCACTAATAAAAGGCAAGCCAGGGAACATTTATAAATGACAATAAAAAGTATGTCGCCTTATCTTTCGGTAACTGAGCTGCTGGTCTATTACTGGAATAGTTTGTGAGATAATTACCGGCATCTAACCATAAAAACATTCCTATGTTCTCTGATTTTGTAAAGCGTTACCTGCTTCGCGGGCTAATAGCCGCGGGTGTTTACTGCATTACGGTTGTTCTCTTCCTGTACCAGGAAAAGTTTCAATCCATCTGGCTTCTTTTTCTTGGCAATGCCTTGTATTTAGCCGCCATTGCCATCATCGTGTTTCTCAGCAACCGGGCGCATAAGTTTGAAGATTCGCCCATTACATCCACCATCTCGGGGCATATTCTATCTGTTACCGGTGCGGCTTTGTCAGTTATCTTATCGCTGGTGTTGTACTTCCTGTTTTATGCAGGCATTGATGGTGCCAAAGGCGAGACACTGCACCAGGCGCCTGCCAACCTAAGCGGCAACGGTGCTACACACGGAATGCTGTTTGTGCTGGTTATAGTAGCCGCTTTAGGAAATACCGTCACCGGTTTCTTTGCCGCTTTGTTTGCTTCTTTCGATTCCAGCAAATAAGCATAAATAAAAAGACCCTGACGTAAAGCAGGGTCTTTTTATAAAATGGTTTTAAGTAAATCCTTTTACCGGTCGCTAAGGGTGGCGTGTTATTCAGCTTAATCTTTATGCGGTAGTATGGCTTCCATCACATCTTTAAAAGTCTGTTTGATAATACCGCCTTCTTCTGAATCACCTTTTAGCAATGTTTTCGTCAGCTTTGCCGCTTCGGTAACGGTAATGTGCGGTGGAATCGTTGGCACATTCGGGTCGGCTTTAATGTCAAGTACGCAGGGGCGATCGGCTGATAAGGCAGCATCCCACGCCGCGCCAATATCTTCCGGCTTATCTACATAAATACCGCGAAGCCCTAACATCTCTGCATACTGCGCATACGGAAAATAGGGCAGCGACTGTGAGCCTTCAAACTTGGGATTGCCCGCCATAATGCGTTGCTCCCAGGTTACCTGGTTTAAATCACCATTGTTCAGCACCATCACTATCCAGCGCGGGTCGCTCCATTGTTTCCAGTATTTTGAAATGGTGATCAGCTCATTGATGCCAAGCATCTGCATCGCGCCATCGCCCATTAGAGCAATGGGAATACGATCCGGGAACGCAAACTTGGCTGCAATGGCGTATGGCAAACCGGGAATCATGGTGGCTAAATTTCCCGACAGGGAAGCTTTCATGGTCTCTTTCGCTTTCAGGTTTCTGCCAAACCAATTAGCGCACGTGCCACTATCTGCCGTAATAATACAATCATCGGGCAACCGCTTCGACAGCTCAAAGAAAATGCGCTGCGGGTTGATAGGGTCTGCGTCGTTCATCGCCCGCGCTTCTATAACTTTATCCCACTCCTTCATGCCGTCCTGCATCTTCGTCAGCCAGCTTCTGTCTTCTTTATAACTCAGTAAAGGAATTAATGCCTGCAGAGATTCTTTGGCACCACCAATTAAATTCACTTCCATCGGGTAGCGCATACTGAGTTTCCTCCCATCAATGTCTATCTGCACGCCTCTTGCCTGTCCTTCCTTCGGTAAAAACTCAGAATACGGAAATGAAGAGCCTACCATAAACAAAGTATCACATTCCATCATCAGATCCCAACTGGGTTTGGTTCCTAACAAGCCAATACTGCCCGTGGTGTAAGGGGAATAATCCGATAGAGCAGCTTTCCCCAGTAAGGCTTTGGCAACACCGGCACCGAGTAATTCTGCCACACTCTCTACTTCTTCATGCGCCCCCATGGCGCCGGCACCAATCAGCATCGCTACCTTTTTACCGGCATTTAATACATCCGCCGCCTTCTGCAAATCAGCCGCTGCGGGAACCACATGATGGTTTGCATGACCTACGCCCGTAAAAATGCTGCCATGCTCGCGCGGCGGCGCTTCTTCTGCTTTTTCTGCCTGCAAGTCGTTGGGAATAATGATACAGGTAACCGTTCTCTCCGCTTTGGCAATGCGGAACGCGCGGTCAACTACCTGACGCAACTGCGCGGGCTGGGTTACCGTTTGCACATATTCGCTTGCCACATCTTTAAACAGGTTTTGCAAATCAATTTCCTGCTGGTAATCGCCGCCCATAGACAGCCTCGATTGCTGTCCTACAATTGCCACTACGGGTTGCGAGTCTTTCTTTGCATCGTACAAACCATTCAGGAGGTGGATAGCGCCGGGCCCGGACGTTGCCATGCAAACACCCACTTCGCCGGTAAACTTTGCGTGTGCACAAGCCATAAACGCCGCCGATTCTTCGTGCCGCACCTGTATGAATTCCATTTTCTCTTCTACCCTATCGAGCGCGCCCATGATGCCGTTAATGCCATCGCCGGGATAACCATAGATACGTTTAATGCTCCACTCACCCATGCGTTTGAGAAGGTAATCGGCTACTGTATTGCTCATCCTTTTTTGTTTGTGTAATGTTGTAAACGACTGTTGATAAAAGAGTCGGTTGAAGGCAAAAGGGAAAGAGGTTGGTGAAAGAAAAGGGCTGAGCTTTACGCTTAACCCTTCCTTTCTTATTTTATATTCTTTTGTAGTTCCTGCGCCATCGAAAGATGAGCGTGAAGCACCGGCAGCGTGTTGGAGATAATCTGATGCAGCGATGAATCCTTCACATTCCGTTCTCCCTTTTCAAAATCGCTGATGTCATCTTTATGCTCCTTTTCCATTCCCTCTGCCCAGGCTTTGTCCCAATCTTTTCCTTTGGCATTTTTGTTCAGCTTATCTAAATCATCTTTGCTCTTGCCTTCGTCGCTGGCTGTAGGTGCGGCATATCCTTTTTGTGAAGCAAAACTTTGTAACTGCGTTTTGAGCTTTGTATGATCGGCCAACATCTTACGGGCACCCGCTTTTAATTTGCTGTCCGTGCCTTTATCAATGCCTGCCTGTATAAGAATTAGCTCTTCATTGTTGCTTGCCATTGCTTTACTTACAAAAGAAGAATCGTCGTTGCCGTTCGTTGCATTGGCAACATCGCTGGTAGCGCTTCCGGTTGCGTTTTCCATTCTGGAACCCACGCTGTCGCCCATGGTATTACCAACGGTGCTATCAGCCGTGTTGCCGGCTGTTCCGTTATTGCAGGCAACCATGCCTAACACAACAATTGGAATAAAAAAGGATGATTTAGATAAGATCGTTTTCATATCAGCAATTTTAAAAGCTTAGTTCAAACTTGATTCCTGACTCGCTCTGTAATTAATACCGCTTTTGGCAATGTCGGTCAGCTTCTGGTCGGCCGCTTTTTCTTCTTCCAAAGTCTGCCCCAGCAAGCTCTTTGCTTCATTATAGCCCAGAGTTTCTGCCAGTTGCGCCAGGCCGCCATAAGTGGCAATCTCGTAGTGCTCTACTTTCTGCCCTGCCAATACCAGTGCAGCATCGCGCTGTGCGGTTCCTTCTTCACTTTCATCAATAATGTCTTCGCCTTCATCGGTAATGCCCGCCATAGCTAAGCACTTCTTTGTTTTAGCCTTTTCGCCAATAAGGTCAAACACCTGCTCCAGGCGGTCTACATGGGTTTTTGTTTCTTCCAAATGGTCTGCAAAGGCATCTTTCAGCACATCTGTGGTAGCTGCGTTTGACATCTTGGGCAACGTTTTTACCAGTTTCTTTTCTGCCCAGTAAATATCCTGCAACTGCTCAACAAACAAGTCTCTTAATTTAGAATTCTGCACGGGAGAAGCAGCACCTGTTGAAGCGGTATTGCTTTCCATTGTTTTCGTAGTCATAATGTGTATTTTTCAAATGGTGAATGAGCAGAATGGAAAGAGAAACATGCCACAAAGAAGAGCTCCGGTTGTTTTTAGGGAAACAGAAGCCACCGAAGCTTCCCTCTTCATTCTGTTACAACGGGTATAACTATAAATTGCTATTTCTTTGCGCTGCGCGAAAAGGGAAACAGAACCGCAAAAGAGGGGAATGCTTGCGGTTGTTTTTCCACAGGTATACAAACAAACCCTTGAACATGAAACGGGAATTGCAGATCACCAGCGACGGCTCGCACACCCTTTGGGTTCCTCAGCTCAACGCTACGTATCACAGTACTTTTGGTGCGATTGGGGAGAGCGAGCATGTATTTATACAAGCAGGGCTGCGGCACCTGCTGTTAACGGGCAGGTTTGAGGAGAAAAGCCTTGTGCGCGTGTTTGAAATGGGCTTTGGCACCGGGCTTAATGCTTTGTTGTCTTATCGGGAAATAAGAGAGAAGCAACAGGGCTTGTATTACCAGGCGGTAGAGCTATATCCGCTCCCGCCCGAAGAAGTATCCGGGCTGAATTATGCTTCGCTTTTACATCACCAACCACTGTCTTCCTTCTTCGCCTCCCTGCACGCAGCACCCTGGAACGAGGACGTTGCCATAGAAGATTCTTTCACACTTCACAAGTCAGATGTTTCGATAGCAGACATCCAAATCACGCAACCTTTTCACCTGGTTTACTTCGATGCCTTTGCGCCCGATGTGCAACCGGAGCTGTGGACGGCTGCCGTGTTCCAAAAGATGTACGACAGCCTGTATGACGGCGGTGCACTGGTAACATATTGCAGCAAAGGAGCCGTGCGGCGCACGTTACAGTCCGTTGGATTTACGGTAGAAAAACTGAAAGGACCACCGGGCAAGCGGGAGATCATCCGCGCAGTGAAGAAAGGATGAGAAGGATGACGGATGAATGAGGTTGGCAGAAGGAAATGGGCTATACCCGTCATTGCGAGGCACGAAGCAATCTGTGCTATACAAGTAAGTATAGTTGTAAATAATAACCCTGATAACACTGTTTATTCACCGCTAATTGTTCCCTACTCACAAACCCGCTTTCATGCAGTCCACAGATTGCTTCGTGCCTCGCAATGATGCGTCTTCATCACACAACTCTATCCTTCTCTCCCACTCTGTTCTTCATTCGTAAAAGCAAGCTTCATAAAGGCTTTCACTTCGTCGTTTACATCTTCCGGCGCATACATCCGAAAGTGATGGTTGAATTGAGTCTTATCACCCGGCACGGGTGCTATTTTCATGAAGCAGAGGTTATCGGTATACGGTTGTGTAAAAGGAAACACGATGTGCACAAAGTTCTTTCCCAACTGTGTGACCCAGGCAATGCGCTTTGTGCCGTTGGCAATGCCAATCATGGTTTTGGCTGGATGCAGCGTTATCATTCCCACCGTCATAAATTCATCTGTAAAATGCTGAAACAGGGCTTGGGTAAGCTGGGACTTTCCCTCCAGAAAATCGGATACCGTTTTATCGTTGTGGCTCATGGTTATAGAAGAAAGATGAAGCGAAGATAAAGCCCCAACCTATTGCTGAAACAAGCCTAATACATTACCCGTAGGGTCGGCAAAGCGTGCTGTTATCTCGGGCAGATCTTTCCCAATCTCCTGCACGATGGTGCCGCCGTGGTCTTTTACCGATTGCACCGTGGCTTCTATATCATCCACCATAATGTAAATTAAAATGCCTACTTCGGCAATGGGTTTGCGGTCGAGGCGCCAGGTACCGCTCACTTCATTCACGCCATCGTCGAAGGCAAGAGAGCCATCGTCTCTGGTTCTTATTATCCACTTAAATACATTGTGGTAAAATGAAGAGGATTCTATCACATCGCGCGAGGGAAGCTCGAGATAACAGATTTTGCCGTTGGCAAACGTAGGTCCTGATTCGATACTCATGGTGGTGTGTGTTGATGGGTGAATGTAATGAGTTTTTACTTAAATGAATGTAATAAAAAGAACAAAAAATCTTATCTTCAATCATTCATACCTCAAATTAAAAAGCACATACTCAATGTCCGTTGAAAAATTAGAACAGGAATTTTCGGAGTTATTAAGTGCAACAATTCCTGTGATCCCCGAACGAGTAAAAACTTTATTTGATATTGCCCGTTTTCCTCATTATGAAGACGTTACCAGTAACTTTTATGCTTATTATTTAGATCCTTCTGCCGGGCACGGTTTAACAGACTTGTTTATCGTTGCGTTATGCAAATTAGTTATAAAGAAAACAGGGCGATCTTTTATCGACAATTACAATATGGTTACCGTAGAAAGAGAAGTTAATACAAAGAATGGTAAATTCATCGATATACTAATACAAGAACCTTCTGATGTAGAAGAAACCGCACAAAACGCAATCATTATTGAGAATAAAATTTATGCAGCTTTATACAACGATTTGAATGAATACTATAACCATGTGAAGGTTAAAAGTAAAAAGATCGGTATTGTATTATCTATACGAAAAGAAGTAAAGTTACCTTCTACTTATGTAAATATCCTTCACTCAGAATTCATTTTAGAAGTTGAACAATCAGCAGGCACTTATTTTATTAATGCAGAAGCAAGGCAGTTAGTAATATTCAAAGAATTCATTCAAAATATAAAGTCTTTAACCATGACTAATGAACTATCTGAACAATACGATTTTTATTTAAAGCATGAAGCAAAAATCAGAGAGATTGTAAAGCTTCGTAATAACGTTGCAGCAGATGTTTTTAACCAAGTTAATCAGGCTTGTGAAAAGCTTAATTTGGGTCTTGAATTAAAGGCTCAATATCATTCACAATTGCGATATTATTTTTCAACAAAGGCGCCTGTCTATTTTACTATCTGGATGGGTGATTTTTTTAGCGAAAAGGAGTATTTTGCAATATTTGTTGAGTTAAACAAAGCAGGAATTCAATGTCTCGAAGCAGTTAATACAATAGATTTCACACAAGAAGAAAGAGAATACTTAAAAGAAACAACAGCTGTCAGAACAACCTATATACATTATGCAGAAAAGTCTTTTGAAGTAAACGAAGAAAATTTTAAAAATCTGACAGATTTTATAGTAAAACAAATAACAACAACTCCCTTACAATCCATCTTTTTGAAAATAGAAGCTAAATTAAGTAGTTTACAAGATCAGGGTGGAAAAATAATCACATAACCTGATTTTGCTGCTACTCAATCTTCATCTGCTTTAGCACAACCTCGTGCTACTACAGCACAACCTCGTGCTACTACAGCACAACCTCGTGCTCATGCAGCACAACCTCGTGCACAAGCAGCACGACTGTGTGCACAAGCAGCACAAGGCTGTGCTGTAGCAGCACGGCTTCGTGCAACAGCAGCACGAAGGCGTGCCGTAACAGAACCGGCTTTTGCGCCATTAAAAGGCAGTGCGGAAGATTAAAACCCTTTAAGAAAAAACTAATTTTATTTTAATCCGTTTTCTTTTGACATCTTTTTATCCTTTATTTTCTTTGTGTCATCCATTCACCAAAGAGATAAAAAAGGAATCCGTATCATGAAAAAGAAGTACTACGTTATTATCAACTGGAAAGTCAAATCTCCCGCAGGCGTTTACCGCATGTCATCTAAGGTGGTAGAGTGTATGAAGGGCAACAAAAACTTTCTTACCCCTGCGGTGCCAATGGAAGATTTTGAAGCCGCCTCTACCCGCCTGAATGCTGCCATTGACAACCGCGAAAACGGACCGGCTGCCCGAACCGAGCTGGAAGAGGCAGCAGTGGATATGGACACTAAGATGCGCGAGCAGGCAGCGTATGTAAGCGAGGAATCGAAGGGTGAGAAAAAGATTATTGAAAGCTCGGGTTTTCAGCCCAACAAAGGCGAGGAAACTAAGGCAATAGTGCCGGATGTGCCGAAGGAGATGGCAGTAACCAGCCGCAATGGAACCATTGTTCTTTCTGCTAAAAAACCCAAAGGCGCAACCAGCCTGTGCTGGGTAATTTTCGTGAACCGCGAACCGGCAGAAGTGGCGGTAACCAGTGTTGGCGTGTCTTTGCCGGCAGATGCGGGTAACACTTTTATTATACCGGCAGGCAAAGCCAGGGAAGTGCTGGATATTTTTCCTATCGGAACGAAAATAACGGCGCAGGTGCTGGCGCAAAACGCGGCGGGTAAAAGCCCGCTTACGGTGCCACGCTCTGCCGTAGTGAACTTATAAGATGGCTCTTGTTTTCTGATTGATAACCATGTGTTCTTCTTTGTCTAAAGAAGGTGGATTTGATTTGTATTGTGAAAAAAGGCAGCGCTGCAAAGCGCTGTTTTTTTATGCCGGTGAAGAAGGAGAGCTGAGTATCTGGGAAGGCTGCTTCGTCATTCCGCAATTGCCCTCGGCACGGCTTGTCATTAATCACTCTTACGAGGGCTTTGTGCGGAATCTGATGACTGTGGTATAAGACTAATCGCAAACCATTTAACTTTCCCAAAAAAAATGGCGCAATATGGCGGCACCGTTTATCTTCTCACCAATCACTGGAATGCAGTTTTGTACTTAGGTATCACATCCAATCTAATCGCAAGAGTCGGTGAGCATAAAGACAAAACTCACCCCAACAGTTTTACTGCTAAATACAACACTTGCAAACTGGTGTGGTATGAATCTTTTTCAAGAATAGAAGAAGCCATCGACAGGGAGAAATCAATGAAGAAATGGAAGCGGGAATGGAAAGAGAGACTGATTAATGAAATGAATCCTGAATGGAAGGATTTATTTGATATGCTCTGATACAAACAGACTGCTTATAGTATAATCATCAGATTCCGCACAAAGCCCCCGCAAGCTTGATTTATGAAGAACATTGCCGGGGACAATTGCGGAATGCCGGGGACAAGCTTCTTTAAACCCTGCCTAATACACAAACGGAATGAGGCGCTTGGTTCGCTTTTTATACGCCGTGTACGCGTCGCCAAACTCGGCTGCCAGCACGTTTTCTTCAATGCTTACGCGGTAGGAGAACACGATAAACATAACCACCAACACCAACAGCAGCGATACCCAGTTGTTCAGCGATGCGCCATAACCAGCAAACGACAGCAGCGAAGCCGCATAGGACGGGTGACGGATGAACCGGTACGCGCCATCCTGCTTCAACTGGTGCCCCTGGCGGATGGTAACATCTACCGTGAAAAATTTACCCAGGCTATATACTGCCAGCAGCCGCAACACTACCCCCAGCACAATCACCGCCAGCGCCAGATAGTAACCCGTTAGAGTTGCGTAAATAGGAAAGAAACTAGCGCCGCTGATAAAGCCCGCTGCAAAGCAAACCACCACAATGGTAACCCAGATAAGAAGCAGCGAGCCTTTGTCTTTACCGGCTGCGTCGCCGGCAGTGGAGCGCAGCCTGCGGTTGAGGATGACTTCGCTGCCGAGCCAAACGGTATACACAATCCAGGAAAGGATATTCATGCAGACGAATATAGCGGATTTGCTATACTTTGGGGGATGGATGGGTAGTTTATTTTAAAGAAGGCGGTTTAAAGTCATTTGCGGTTGTTACGTCATTCCGCAATTGCACTCAACAATGAACTTTGATTTAATCAAGCTTGCGAGGGCTTTGTGCGGAATCTGATGACTGCATTCTTATCCTCTCCAACGATAAAGAGGGTCTTTTTTCATTTCAACAGCATAAAACCACCGGGATTAGATTCCGCACAAAGCCCTCGCGAAAGTCATCCCACTAAAATCCATTGTTGAGGGCAATTGCGGAATGACGGCATCTGTTTGCGGAACAATAAACAGTATTCGGATAAGGCTGACATAAGCTTGCGCAACGGCAACCGCGAATTATATTCTCTTTCCAACTTCAATATCCTCCATCATTGCTTATTTTGCCATCGTAAATGATATTCAACAACGCTTAGCAACTCTCCATGAAAAGGCTTCTCTTTCTGCCGCTGCTGCTGGCGGGCTCCCTTCTTTCTTATGCCCAAACAGGCTATGAGCTGAACAGCGGCTGGCAATGCCGGCTGGCTTCATTGGTGCAGCAAACCGGCGAGCAACTCTCCTCGCCATCCGCCGCGCTACAAGGGTGGCAACCCGCGGTTGTGCCGGGAACGGTATTAACGACATTGGTTGCCAACGGGGAAGTGCCGGATCCCTTCTATGGCATGAATAACAAAGCCATTGCGGATATTTACGATGCCGGTAAAGAGAAGTACACCTATTGGTTTGTAAAGGATTTTGTAGAGCAAAGTGCTCCCGGCGGCGGTCAGGTTTGGCTGCACTTCCGGGGCGTGAATTATGGCTGCGATGTGTATCTGAACGGAACAAAACTGAACGAAACAACCCACAAGGGAATGTTCCTGGAACAGCGGTACAACATTACGTCCCTGCTGCAAACGGGCAACAACCGGCTGGCAGTAATTGTATACCCGCCGGATGCCGTTGGCAACCCCAATGGCGGCCAGGGCGGCGATGGAACGATAGCTAAAAATGTTACGCACCAGTATGTAGCGGGGTGGGATTGGATTCAACCCATCCGGGATAGAAACACCGGCATCTGGGATAAAGTGTTTATTGAGCGGACCGGAAGCATTGATGTAAAGAACACGCACATTATTACCGATGTTCCCGGTGTGCGGATGCCAACCGGGAATCAACCCCCGGCAATCATTACTGTAACGGCAGAGTTAGAAAATGCCATCAATTTTCCGGTTACGGGCAGGCTGTTGTATGTGTTGGGAAGGGACACCATTTCAAAAGCAGTTACGGTAGCAGCGGGTGCAACAGTGTCGGTTACCTTGCCTAGTTATGTGTTACTCAATCCCCAACTCTGGTGGCCCAATGGCAATGGATTGCCCAACCTTTACACAATAAAAGTTCAGTTTGTTACCAGCAAAGGCGCTGTATCAGATGTAGATACAGTCACCTTTGGCGTAAGAGAGATAGATGCTGTTTGGAATGAAACCACGCGCAGCCGCGAGGTAAGGGTGAACGGGCAAAAGGTATTTATTAAAGGCGGCAACTGGATTGTTTCCGACGCCCTGTTGCGCTTCTCTAAAGAGCGGTACGATGCGGAAATCCGCTTTCACCGGGATATGAACCTCAATCTCATTCGGGTTTGGGGTGGCGGCATCACGGAACGACCGGAGTTCTATGACGCCTGCGACAAGTACGGCATGCTGGTAATGCAGGACTTCCTCGGTTCGGGTGATTGCAATGGTCGCTGGCTGGATGATGCCAAGAAAGATGACCAGTGGACGCGTCGCCAATACCCCGACGACCACAGTTTATACATTGCCTCGGCTGCCGATGGCATCCGGATGATCCGCAACCATCCTTCTTTGGCCATCTGGTGTGGTGGTAACGAAATCACGTTGCAGCAGGATATTTTCCACTCCGTAAAAGACTCGCTTCTGCCCCTGCTCGATGGCACGCGGTGGTTTGCCGATTACAGCAATTCGGATAGCTTGTCGTACAACTTCCTTGGCGGCAACGGCGATGGACCTTATAACATTCAGAACATTAAAACCTTCTTTGGCACCCGCACGTTCCCCTTCAACTCAGAAGTGGGTTCGGTGGGGATGAATGATTATACATCGCTGCAACGCTTTATACCCGACAGTAACATGCGCGTGCCGCAGTTTGCCAACGGCCGGTCAACGGTAGATTCGGTGTGGGACTATCATAAATACATTGGGTATGACAACTTCATTGCCCCGTATGGAAATCCTACCTCCGTGCCCGACTTTGCGAAGAAAGCGCAGCTGGTAAATTACGATCAGTACCGCGGTTTGATAGAAGGGTTCTCGGCGCACGAGTGGGATTGGTACACAGGCGTCATTATCTGGAAGACGCAGAACCCCTGGACGGCCCTGCGCGGGCAGATGTATGATTATTACCTCGACCCGAACGGAGGTTTGTATGGCCTGCACGCAGCCGGCGAGCCGCTGCATGTGATGCTCAACGCGGCGGACAGCGTAGTAATGATTGCCAACAATACATTCCAAACAGCGCGCGATGTGATGCTGCAGATTTCTTTGTATGATAACAAGGGAAACGGACGATTGCTGACGCAGGTGTTCTCTGATATTGGGCCGAACACGGCAAAACGCATGTTCTCTATCCACCGCGAGATAGCAGAAGCGGCGAAAGACTCAGGTGTGTTTGTTTCGCTGCGCCTGCTGAATGTGAACAAGCAAATTATCAGTGATAACTTGTACTGGATAGCCAATGCCGAGGGTAATTATACGGGTTTGCAAAGCATGGATAAAACCGACTTGGTAGTGAACACTGCTGCAAGGGACAACGGAGCTATAACTGTAACGCTATCAAACCCTGCAGGAAGACCGGTGGCTTTTTTCAACCGCATTTCTTTGGTAGATGCTACTACAAAGAAGAGAATCCTTCCCTCTTTTTTCAGCGATAATTATGTGTCTGTTTTGCCCGGCGAAAGCAAAACAGTAACCATTAATTATAACGCGGCTGCCAATGCCTCCGTAGCCGTAGATGTGGAAGGATGGAATGTGGAGGATAAGGTGGTGACAGCGGAGCGGTAGGATGAATGTAGTAGTAAAGCGGTTTGCAGAATGGACGGAGTTCGCACTCGTCATTCCGCAATTGCCCTCAACAATGAATTTTGGTTGGATGATTCTTGCGAGGGCTTTGTGCAGAATCTGCTCTCAATGGGTTAATCTAGTTGAAAGGACAGAAAGCCTTCTTTATTGTTGAAGAGGATGAGAACACAGTCATCAGATTCCGCACAAAGCCCTCGCAGTCTTCGTAAAAGTGCAAGTTCGCGCCGGGGGCAATTGCGGAATGACGGGCTGCTGCTTTTCAAACAAACCCATTGTCATTTACAGTTCAGGTCTAGTTAAAAACCTCTATTCCGTTATCTCAAACCCTACAGCATACTTACCGGCAGCCTTGTTCTGTAATGATTTTGGAATGATAAGTAAACTGCCCGTTCCATCTGGCTTCCAGCTTATCTTTTCAGCCGGATGATCTACGCATTTTATCTTACTTCCTTTTGCAATAGCGTATTGCGCGAGACGAATAACGGGTGGTAAGAGTACGTCATCTTTATTTTCATCTGCCAGCACATATATAAACTTCTTTTTGCTATCACCGGATTGCAGGTACACGATGTTGTTTTCTTCGTAAGGCGATAAGGGAATGGTGTTATAAATACCGTTGCTATGGATCTTCATCCAAGCGCCAATATCCTGCAAACGGGCATAGGCAGTATCTGCAAAATCTCCTTCGGGAGATGGACCGATGTTTAATAATAAATTACCGCCGCGCGATACAATTTTAATGAGCAGTTGCACCAGTTGGTTAGCCGTTTTGTAATGATCGTTGGGCACATAGCTCCACGAATTGCCCATGGTAATACATGACTCCCACGGATAATCCAATGGCTTGTCGGGCACCGTCTGTTCGGGCGTTACGTAGTTTTCGTTGCTGCCGGTTACAGTTCGGTCCACCGCCAGCATACCCGGCTGGTGCGAGCGTGCCATGGCGATGATTTTATCCATGTCAATGTCCTGGTCTTGTGTAATGCCGCGCTGCCATTCTACAGATGTATCAATGGAAGCTTTGGGACGCACCCAGCCGCCATCGAGCCAGAGAATATCCAGGCTGCCATAGTTCGTGGCAAGCTCTTCAATCTGGTTATAAGTAAACGTTTTAAAGCTATCCCACCGCGCCGGATGCTTGGTGATAGTGTAATTGACGTTCCTGTCTTTTGGCGGAAAATAGGGCCACCAGAAATAAGGGCTGTGCCAGTCGGGCTTTGAAAAGTAAGCCCCAATCATAAAGCTGTCTTTCCGAAATGCATTGAACACTTCCTTTGCCACATTGCTTTTTGGGTTGGTAGAGAAAGGTGTTTTGGGCGATGTAATTTTATAATCCGTTTCCTTCGTGTCGAACATGCAAAAACCATCGTGGTGCTTAGTGGTAAACACCACGTACTTCATACCCGCGTTTTTGGCGGCAGCCGCCCATTTATCGGGGTTGAATTTAGTGGGGTTGAAGGTGGTCTGCAGGTTCTCGTAAGCTTTTACATACCCTGAATAATTACTGGCATACGGTCCCCTGCGCTCGCACCAGCCTTCATCTTCGGGGCAGATGCTCCAGCTTTCCACCACGCCCCATTGGCTGTAAGTGCCCCAGTGCATCAGCAAGCCAAACTTATAGGTTTGCCATTGCTTTAGTTTCTTCAGCACCAGCGCATCGGTTGGCCAAACGTAAGTGCTGCTGGTATTGTGTTGCTGCGCCTCTGCTGTGTAGGTAGATGAGATAAGGATAAACAGCAGAAACGTTACCGCTTTGCAGAAGGAGGTTCTTATCATGCCGGCATTATTTTACAGGGCAAGATAACAACAACCGCGTTGAAAAGAAGAAGGGGTTAAATAAAGAAGGTCATTTTTCAATCACTTGCCGGTTCAGGCATTCTGCACAAAATGCTTGGATACTTTTTCGCGGTACGCTTTAGGCGAGATGCCGATGTTTTTCTTGAATATTTTATTGAAGTTAGACACCGTTTTATAACCGCAATAAAAAGCAATCTCGGAGATGTTCAGGTCTGTTTCCAGCAACTGCTTGCAGGCCTTGGAGATCCGCACATCGTTGAGGTAAGAAATGAAGTGCCGGTTGGTTCTTTTCTTAAACAGCCGGCAGAAGGCGGGTGGCGTAAGGTTGGTCATCCGCGCCACGTCGTCCAGCGAAATATCCTTGCTAAAGTTTTCCGATACAAAGTTATAGACCTCCGCCAGCCGGTCTATTTTATGGTTGGCAATCATACCTGAATAGCCTTTGTAGGAAATGTATTCGGTTTCTTTGGACTGTGAAATGATGTGCAGGATCTCGAGCAGGCAAATAATGCGCTCCAGCCCTTTTTTGCTGTTCAGGTGGCTCATTTTATCTACCACCACTTCGCTTGTTTTGCCCACGATTTTTATACCCCGCAAAGATCGGGTGAACAGCTCGTTCAGCTTGCTGCTCTCCTGCAGTTGCATCATGCCATCCGAAAAGATTTCCTTCCTGAAATGAATGGCCATAGAGTGTGAGCGGAAGTTGGCAAAGCCTTTATGGAAAAGGTCATCGTTCTGCCATACATGTGGCACATTAGGACCTAAAAATACAAGATCACCAGCATAGAACGAGTCTATTTTATCGGCAATGATGCGTCTTCCAAAACCTTCTTTAATGTAAGCCAGTTCAAACTCGGGATGGTAATGAAACGGTGAATTATTGTAAGGCTCATTTTTTTCCACTACCACTATATGGTGCTGTGCTTCGTTGTAAATTTCTGTGTAATTCGCTTTCATAGCAGTGCCTTATTTAGGCAGTTATTTTAAACAGTTGCTTGCTGGCTATTTAAATGTAGCACAAAGATGTTTATAAATGTTTTATTTTTTGCCTGATACAAGATGATGTTTGGATGCACAACGTAATGAACCGCCGGCTGCGTGCTGTTATTATACATATGGCATACCAGGTGCGTATCCCATTGTTGCGCAGCATACCCAACGATATCTGCGGCACTCTGTATTGCATTTTAGTAACTGAACTGGTAAACGCATACTTCCGTCCGGTTATCTAATGAAAGCCTTTTGATTTTCTTCTCCCAAACAAAAAAATTTGTCTCTTCTCATTTTGTTTCTACATTCGCAATGTTAATGAACACAAGACGCACATACATCCCGTTTTATTTTTTCTTTTTTTACTTCAATAAGTAGAACCGGGATGGCATTGTAACAAACAAATACAAACTCATCAATAGAAAATCCCGGTTCGCACAGAACCGGGATTTTTTGTTTTATCTATTCTATGGCAAGCAAGGTTTCTATACAAGGTTATGAAGGCTCTTTTCACCAGGAAGCCGCCCGAACATTTTTTGGCAATGATGTGCAGGTGCTACCCTGCGCCACGTTCAGGGAAGCCATTAAAGCAGCACAAAATAAAAAGGAGACAGATGGCGGTGTAATGGCTATCGAAAACTCCATTGCCGGCAGTATTCTGCCTAATTATACCTTATTGCAAAACAGCCACCTGAAAGTGGTGGGTGAAGTATATCTGCAAATCAGGCAACATCTTATGGTCAATCCGGGTGTGGTTTTGGAAGAAGTTCGCGAGGTGCAATCGCATTACATGGCGCTGCAACAATGCCTTACCTTTTTGGATAAGCACAGCTGGAAACTGGTGGAAACTGAAGACACGGCATGGAGCGCAAGACACATTCATCAACATAAAAGCAAACACATCGCCGCCATTGCCAGCCAGCTTGCGGCAGAACTATATCATCTAACTATTATTGCGCCCAATATCCATACGCTGAAAAACAATTATACACGCTTCTTAATATTGCAAAGAGAAGAAACGGCACAATCCATTGAAGGCGCTAATAAGGCATCTGTTAATTTTCATACCAACCATTCTAAAGGCAGCCTGGCAAAAGTATTAACCACCATTGCTGAAGGCGATATCAACCTTAGCAAACTGCAAAGCTTTCCTATTCCCGGCACCGATTTTAAATACAGCTTTCATGCAGATATGGAATTCGATAATATGGAGCAATTCAACAAAGTAATTGACAAGATAAAATCGTTAACCGAAGAGATTAAAGTATATGGCATTTATAAAAGCGGCAAATTCTCCAATCCCTGAAAAGGAGTTTTAATAAACCGAATTTGTTTGAACAAAAAGTAAATTATGGAACCAGGTATAAAAGCTCCCTTTAGGGCGGTGGGTACAGCAACACGCTTACAACACATCAATGAATACTATTTCTCTCAAAAACTGAGAGAAATAGATTCATTAAACAAACAAGGCAAAAACATTATTAATCTCGGCATCGGTAACCCCGATTTGCCGCCGCATCCCGATGTGATAAAAACTTTGCAGGAAGAAAGCGCTAAACCTGCTGTGCATGGCTATCAAAGCTATAAAGGCTCGCCTATTTTGCGCCAGGCGTTTGCCGACTGGTACCAAAAATGGTATAACGTTAACTTGAATATTGATACTGAAATCCTGCCGCTTATCGGCAGCAAAGAAGGCATCATGCATCTGTGCATGACGTACTTAAATGAAGGCGATGAAGCACTCGTGCCCAATCCCGGTTATCCAACCTATCGAAGTGCGGTGCAGCTTGCCGGCGGTATTTGTATTGATTATGATTTGCAAGAAGAGAACAGCTATTTCCCCAATTTTACTGAAATAGAAAAAAGAGATCTGTCTAACGTAAAACTGATGTGGATTAACTACCCGCAGATGCCAACGGGGCAGATGCCAACAAAAGATTTATTTGAACAGGTTATTGCCTTTGGCAAAAAGTACAACATCCTCATTTGCCACGACAATCCTTATAGTTTTATCCTGAACGATAAGCCAACGAGTTTGTTGAGTGTTGATGGTGCAAAGGAGATTGCGGTGGAATTAAACTCGCTCAGCAAAAGCAGCAACATGGCAGGCTGGCGCGTGGGCGTGTTATGCGGTGCAAAAGAAAGAATTGATGATGTGCTTCGCTTTAAAAGCAATATGGACAGCGGTATGTTCTTACCGTTGCAGTTGGCGGCTGCAAAGGCTTTAGGCTTAGGTAAAGATTGGTATGACGGCATTAATGAAGTATATAAACAACGAAGAAATAAAGTGTATGAACTGCTCGACACCTTGCAATGCAAGTACTCAAAAGATCAGGCAGGTTTATTCATCTGGGCGAAGATTCCGGCAGCGTACAAAGACGGTTACGAATTAAGTGATGAGGTGTTATATGGTGCTAATGTATTTATTACGCCCGGCGGCATCTTCGGTAGCAGGGGCAACAGTTATATCCGAATCAGTCTGTGTGGTTCGATAGGGAAATTTGAAGAAGCAATCAGCAGAATTATGAATTATAGATTATGAAGTATGGATTGCCAATTACGGTATCGTATTTCATTCATAATCTATAATTCATAATCCATAATCCATAATTATCAATGAACATCACCATCATCGGCACAGGTTTAATCGGTGGCTCTATGGCAATCGCGTTGAAGGAAAAAGGCTTTGCCACGCACATCATCGGTGTAGATGCCAGTAAAGACAACCAGCAGAAAGCATTAGAGCTTCATTTGGTAGATGAAGTGCTGCCCTTGTTTCCGGCAGTTGTAAAAGCCGATATTATTATTCTCGCCATTCCGGTAAATGCTTGTGTCATTATGCTGCCGCAATTGCTGGATAATATTCAGTCGCAGGTAATCATTGACACCGGCTCCACCAAAGAAAACTTAATTGATGCTGTCAAAGATCATCCTAACCGCGGCAGGTATGTTGCCACGCATCCCATGTGGGGTACAGAATACAGCGGGCCGGAAGCGGCTGTACATGGAGCTTTTAAAGATAAAGCCACCGTCATTTGTAACAAGGAAGAAAGCGATGCTGATGCACTGCAAACAGCAGAGGAGTTGTATAAGGCACTCGGTATGTATCTCGTCTATCTCAATGCATTCGATCATGATGTGCAGGTAGCGTATGTGAGTCATATTTCACACATCACGTCGTTTGCTTTAGCCAATACGGTGCTGGAAAAAGAAAAAGAAGAAGATGCTATTTTCAGGCTCGCTTCTGCGGGTTTTGAAAGTACCGTGCGACTGGCAAAAAGCAATCCTGCCATGTGGGTTCCTATCTTCATGCAGAACAGGGAAAACGTGTTGGATGTATTGAATGAACACATTTCGCAGCTGCGAAAATTTAAAGCTTGTCTGGAGAAAGAAAACACAGAATACTTGCAGCAGTTGATAGAAAATGCGAATAAGATTCGGAAGATTATAAAATAGAACATGAACAACAGAGTGGCGATAAGATTGAATACGTTTTTTCACCTTACACCAATCCTTTTTTATCAGTGCACGAAATCCGTGTCATCCGTGTTCCATAAGTTACCTTTGCGCGAAATTTTATACATAAAAAATAGTAATGGCAACATTTGAAGAGTTAGGATTGTCGGAGCCGCTGGTAAGAGTTACCGCCGAAATGGGCTTCGAAAATCCAACACAGATACAAGAAAAAGCAATTCCGGTTTTGCTGAGCGGCACCAAAGATTTAATTGGTCTCGCACAAACCGGCACGGGCAAAACGGCAGCTTTCAGCTTACCCTTATTGCAATTAATTGAAGCAGATAAAAAGTCGCCGCAGGCGCTCGTTGTTTGCCCTACAAGAGAGCTGTGCATACAAATTGTAAGCGAGATTGAACTGTTTAAAAAACATGTGCGCGGCATCAACGTAGTAGCGGTATATGGCGGCGCATCTATCGGCACGCAGATACGCGACATCAAGCGCGGCGTACAGATTGTGGTGGCAACACCGGGACGTTTAATTGACTTAATCGAACGCAAAGCCATCAACCTCGATGAGATAGAATATGTAGTGCTCGATGAAGCCGATGAAATGCTGAACATGGGTTTTCAGGATGACATCGAATTCATCTTGCAGAACACGCCGAAGCGCGAAAGCACCTGGCTTTTCAGTGCCACGATGCCGCCGGAGATCCGCAAGGTGAGCAAGCGCTACATGAAAGACCCGTTTGAGATTGTAATCGGCAAAGCCAACACCGGCAATAAAAATATAGATCATCAATATTTTGTAACTGCAGGTCATCAGCGTTACGAAACGTTGAAACGCCTGATAGACTTCAATCCCGGTATTTATGGGTTGATCTTTACCAGAACAAAACTGGATGCACAGGAAGTAGCCGAGAAGCTCACACGCGAAGGCTACGATATTGATGCGTTGCACGGCGACTTAACACAGGGGCAGCGTGATAAAGTAATGGGCCAATTCCGCGATAAAAGTTTGCAGTTACTGATTGCTACAGATGTGGCTGCGCGTGGTATTGATGTGAAGGACATCACGCATGTTATTAACTATGAGTTGCCGGACGATGTGGAAGTCTATACGCATCGCAGCGGTCGCACAGGTCGTGCGGGTGCAGTAGGCATCAGCATGAGTATTGTACATTCACGCGAAGTAGGCAAATTGCGACAGATTGAACGCATGATTGGGGCGCCGTTTCACAAGCTGGAAATACCAAGTGGCAAAGATGTTTGCCGCAAGCAGTTTTTTTATTTTATGGATAAATTACTTCAGGCAGATGTGAGTCATGGCGATTACGAAAGCTATGTGCCGATGCTGGAAGAACGCTTTGCCGATATGAGCAAAGAAGAAGTGCTGAAACGGGTAGCTGCTTTGGAATTTGACCGCTTCTTGAAATATTATGAGAATGCCGGCGACCTGAATATGCGCGACGACCGGAGAAACAGCCGTGAAGCCGGCGCACGCGATCAGAGCCGCAGCAGAACAGGCGATAGAGGTGAGAAAAACTATCGCGATACCAAAGGCAGAACCTTTAATGAAGGTGGCGGTGATTACATGCGCTTGTTTGTAAACCTCGGAACGAAAGATGGTTTTTACAAAGCTTCTTTTTTGCAATTTATTTTAGACATGAGCGACCTGCGTAAAGAACAATTGGGCAGGGTTGACATGAAGGAAATGAATAGCTGGGTAGAAGTAGACCGTGGCAGCGCCAATCAAATGATTAAAGCGCTGGATGGCAAGAATTTTAAAGGCAGACGCATACGGATGAATGATGCCAACAGCCGGTAATCCAGATAATAACATATGCAACAGACGAATATCATCAGTCAATATTTACCACAAATACAACAGGTAATGCGTAAGCATCAGGTGCAGACTGCGTATGCATTTGGCAGTGCTGTAAGAGGTACAATGCGGGCGGATAGTGATGTCGATTTTGTCATTCGTTTTCCTGAAAGCATGGATGTTGAAACGTATGCTGATAATTACTTCGCGCTTGTACATGCGTTAGAAGATTTACTGCAGAAAAATGTTGAGTTGGTGGCTGAAGAAACGTTGTCAAATCCTTATTTAATCCAAAGCATTAATAGTCATAAAGTGCAGGTGATATGACGCTGGAGGAAAAGAAATTATTATTAGATATACAGAATGCGATTATTTCTATTGATGAACATCTGGAAGGACAACGAAATTTTGAAGACTATAAAAAGAACAAAACAAAGCGAAGAGCCGTAGAAAGAGAACTGGAAATTGTGGGTGAAGCCATGAATCGATTACTCAAAACCAATCCGCTAATACAACTAACCTATACTCGTGTGGCGGTGGATTTGCGAAATCGGATTATTCATGCCTATGATAATATCAATGATACAATTATCTGGAAAATAGTGATAAAAGATATTCCGGTATTGGAAAAGGAAGTAAGCTTATTGCTTGAACAAAGCACAGACGAAAAAATGTAAAACAAAGTTTCTATTCACAAAGCACAAGTCATTATTTATAACACATAATTAAAAATTATGGAAGCAACTGGAACCACATCTGCCAAAGACATTGTACAGGAAAAATGGAACAAGCGTCCGCTGATTATTGCGGGACCTTGCAGTGCTGAAACCGAAGAACAGGTAACCGAAACTGCCGTGCGCCTGGCAAAAACCGGGAAGGTAGATATAATGCGCGCCGGCATTTGGAAACCGCGCACGCGCCCCGGCAGTTTTGAAGGCATTGGCACGAAAGGCCTGCCGTGGCTGCAGAAAGCAAAACAATTAACCGGCATCCCGGTAGCGATAGAAGTAGCTACAGGGAAACAGGTGCAGGATGCGCTTCATTTTGATGTAGATGTATTGTGGATTGGTGCGCGCACCACAGTAAACCCATTTAGTGTGCAGGAAGTGGCAGATGCGTTGCGTGGCGTGGATGTGCCGGTGCTGATTAAGAACCCTATCAACCCTGATTTGGAGTTGTGGATTGGTGCGGTAGAGCGCGTGGCAAAAGCAGGCATCAAACAAATTGGTTTGATCCACCGCGGCTTTTCATCGTATGGCAATACGCAGTTTCGCAATGCACCCATGTGGCATCTGGCAATTGAAATGAAGCGCCGCAATCCGGAGATGATGATGATAAACGACCCATCACACATTTGCGGTCGCCGGGATATTTTACAGGAAGTGGCGCAGGAAGCTATTGACCTCGATTACGATGGTTTAATCATTGAAAGTCATATTGATCCCGACAAAGCGTGGAGCGATGCCAAGCAGCAAATTACGCCGGAGCGTTTGGCGGAAATGCTCGATGCTATTCAATGGCGTCACGAAGATATATCCACCGTTGACCATGGGATGTTAGACAAAATGCGTCAGCAAATCAATCATCTCGACGATGAACTGATGCAGATTCTATGCGAGCGCATGAAGATTGCCGATAAGATTGGTCAATATAAAAAGGAAAATAACATTACCATTCTGCAAACCAATCGCTGGAACGAAATCCTGGAACGCGTTACGGCGAAGGCGAATAAATTGGGCTTGAGTAAAGAGTTCATCACCAAGTATTTCGACGCGGTGCACATGGAGAGCATCAACCACCAGAATAAGGTAATGAATGATTAGCCACCGGATTTATCCGGTGGTATGTAAGCAAACCAATTCATTACAAAATCATCCCAGCCATGCACAACCCGCACAACAAAACATATTTGTTTGTTCATGTGATTTAGAGTGTGAAGAATAGGGAACCATTATTAGTCAAATCTATCCGTATCAAGCTATACGAATACATGTACCAGAATGCAAAGGCAAAAGGCATACAAATTCTCAGTTTGAATGGTGTAGAAGATCACGTTCATTGCTTATTGCAATTGCATCCAACGCAAAATGTTTCCGCAGTTGTTCACTTGCTGAAAGGTGGATCCACCTTTTGGTTGAATCAGAATAAACTGATTAATCATGAATTCAAATGGCAGGATGGTTATGCAGCTTATTCGATAAGCCCATCGATGATAAAAATGGTGATAAACTATATTAATAAGCAGGAAGAACATCATCGTGTAAAATCGCTGGTGGATGAATTGAATGTGATGGATGACATGAATATTTTACCACAGCCACCGGATTTATCCGATGATTTGAATAAAACACATTGAATAACCGCGCTTATTATACCACCGGATAAATCCGGTGGCTAGGAATGACGAACATCATGACCAAAAAACAAATACAGTTTTCATCTTCTGCCACTTCATTCTACTTCGGTGCTTCTTTTGAATTTTTAGAAACGATAACTTCAAAAGACAGCGCTGTTCTTTTTACCGATGAAAACATTTTTGCCAAACACAAGAAGCGTTTTAAAGGTTGGCAAACCATTGTAATAAAGGCAGGTGAGCAACACAAAAACCAGACAACGGTTGATGATGTTATCGGGCAAATGATTGCATTGGGCGCCGACAGAAAAACAACGCTCATTGGCGTTGGTGGCGGCGTAATTACAGATATTGCGGGCTACATTGCCGGCATCTATATGCGCGGCATTTCATTTGGCTTTGTACCGACTTCTATCTTGGCTATGGTAGATGCCTGCATTGGTGGTAAGAACGGTGTAGATGTCGGCGTTTATAAAAATATGGTTGGCTTAATTCGCCAGCCTTCCTTTTTAGTATATGATTATTCGCTTCTCAAATCATTACCTAAACAGGAATGGATCAACGGCTTTGCCGAAATTATTAAACATGCAGCGATAAAAGACACCGCGATGTTTAAGTTATTAGAGCAACATAAGCTTTCCCATTTTCAAAAGGATGCCGCATTACTGAACAAATTAATTCAACGGAATGCAATATTGAAAAGCAAAGTGGTAGTGGAAGATGAGTTTGAACAAAGCGAAAGAAAGCTACTGAATTATGGACATACGTTAGGTCATGCTATCGAGAATGATTATCAACTTCCGCATGGTTTTGCTATTGCCATCGGGATGGTAATTGCAGCCCATATCAGTGAACAATATACTGGCTTTGCTGGAACAGAAAGATTGGTTAGTTTAATTAAACAATACAGTTTGCCAACCTTTCTTAAATTCAATGCTGATAAGGCTTTGCTAAATATGATGGCGGATAAGAAGCGGTTTAAAAAAGAACTGCATTATGTATTGTTAGAGAAGATTGGAAAAGCCGTTGTACAACCATTAACCCTTGAGGAGATTGAGCCAACCATCAAACAATTCTCATACTCTTTATGAAAGTAATTATACAACCATCATCTCTTGTGGGAAACATCGTTGCAGCGGCTTCTAAAAGCTCCATGCAGCGCGCCTGTGCTGCTGCTTTGGTTCGAAAAGGCGAAAGCATTATTCGCAATCCTGGTATTAGTAACGATGACAGAGCCGCACTTGGTATCATCAAAGCATTAGGCGCTACCGTGAATGAACAGGAAGATGGTTCTTTACAAATTATCAGTGAAGGTATCAAGCCAACAACGAATGAAATTAATTGCGGCGAAAGTGGCTTGGGCATTCGAATGTTCACGCCCATTATTGCATTGAGCGAGCAAGCAATAATTATTAATGGCGAAGGCAGTTTGCTAACACGACCAATGGGTTTTTTTGATGAAATACTGCCCAAGCTGAATGTACAAATCACATCAAATAACGGCAGGCTTCCGCTGCAATTGCAAGGTCCGCTACAACCTCAGAATATCGGCATTGATGGCTCTCTCAGTTCCCAGTTTTTAACCGGTTTATTGATGGCTTACTCGGCTGTTGATGCCAACAACGTAACCATCTATGTAGATGATTTAAAAAGCAAGCCCTACATAGATTTAACGCTGAAAGTAATGGAAGCTTTTCAACTGGATTTACCTATCAATAACAACTACGAATCTTTTGAATTTATTGACGCACCTGCAGCCACAACGGATACCTATATAGACTATACAGTAGAAGGCGACTGGAGTGGTGGGGCTTTCTTATTAGTAGGTGGCGCCATCGCTGGAAACATAACAGTAAAAGGATTGGACTTGGCTTCTACACAAGCTGATAAGGCCATCTTGCAAGCCCTAATGGATTGTGGCTGTAAACTATCTCTGCAAGCCGATGCCATAGACATTGGCAATGCACCTTTAACCGCCTTTCAGTTTAATGCAACCGACTGCCCGGATTTGTTTCCGCCACTGGTTGCACTGGCTTCTTATTGCAAAGGAAAAACGGTGATAGAAGGCGTGCACCGCTTAGCACATAAAGAGAGCAACCGCGCATTGACTTTGCAGGAAGAGTTTGCCAAAATGGGCGTGCCTATTGAGTTGCAGGACAACATTATGATCGTTCATGGTGGCGATATAATAAAAGGTGCAACGGTGCATTCGCGCCACGATCACCGTATTGCCATGGCTTGCGCCGTAGCGGCACTGAAAGCAAAGGGTGAAACCATCATTGAAGAAGCGGAAGCCATCAATAAAAGTTATCCGAACTTTTATGAACATCTTGCATTGTTAGGCGCAACTGTTGTGAAGGAGTAACTTTATCATCCGAACATTTGATTTATGACTTATTCTCAGATAACAGAATTATTAGGTAAAGAAAACGAAACATTATTTACACATACATCCAATACTGTTTCAAAAGATAAAATTCATTTGCCCTCACCGTCATTTATAGATGATGTGTTTGTTTCATCCAATCGAAACATCCAAACGCTGCGTAGCTTGCAACAGCTATACAGTCATGGCAGGTTGAGCGGCACAGGTTATCTTTCTATTCTTCCCGTAGACCAGGGAATTGAACACAGTGCCGGTGCATCTTTCGCACCCAATCCAGACTATTTTGACCCGGAAAATATTATTAAGCTGGCAATCGAAGGTGGTTGCAATGCTGTGGCATCAACGTTTGGCGTGATGGCGGCTACAGCAAGGAAGTGGGCACATAAGATTCCGTTTATTGTGAAGATCAATCACAATGAACTGTTGTCTTATCCAAACAAATACGACCAGATTTTATTTGGCACCGTGCGCGATGCCTGGAATATGGGAGCCGTTGCTGTAGGTGCAACCGTTTATTTTGGCTCAGAAGAAAGCGACCAGCAAATTATTGAAATAGCCAAAGCCTTTGAAGAAGCGCATGGCTTAGGCATGGCAACGGTATTATGGTGTTATGTGCGCAACAATGCCTTCAAAGTAAACGGTGTGAACTATGAAACATCAGCCGATTTAACGGGGCAGGCAAACCATCTCGGTGTAACGATACAGGCAGATATCATCAAACAAAAATTACCTGAAAATAATGGTGGTTATAAAGCTTTGAATACAGATGGGAAATCGTATGGAAAATGGGATGAACGCATGTACTCACAATTGAGCAGCGATCATCCGATTGACTTATGCCGCTACCAGGTGATAAACTGTTACATGGGTCGCGCAGGATTGATTAATTCCGGCGGCGAATCGAAAGGTGAAACAGATTTGCGGGAAGCGGTAAGAACGGCTGTAGTTAATAAACGCGCTGGCGGCACCGGTATGATATCCGGCCGCAAATCGTTTCAGCGACCCATGAAAGATGGCATCACTTTATTGAACGCGGTGCAGGATGTATATCTGGAAAAAGAGATTACTATTGCATAAGTCTGAACTGGGATGATTTGGAGAAGGAGGATATTTGGGATATTGATGTAAGAACATCAGAATTTGTTGATTCCACTCCTATAAATCCCAAACATTACAAGCATCCTGATTCAGACATTAATTTTATACTATGGCAATCACCACATTATTTACCGATATCGGCGGCGTACTATTAACCAATGGTTGGGATCACAATTCGCGCAATAAGGCCATTGAACATTTTCATCTGGATGCCAAAGAAACACAGGAACGGCACAGTATGACGTTCGACACGTATGAAGTGGGGAAACTGACCTTGCAGGAATATCTGGAACGCGTGGTTTTTTATGAGAGAAGAGATTTTTCTTTTCAGGATTTCAGGCAGTTTATGTTCGATCAATCGCAGCCTTATAATGATATGCTGGATCTGGTAAAGGGATTAAAGCAAAAATATAACCTGAAGATTGCCGTAGTTAGCAACGAAGGCAGAGAACTGAACGAACATCGCATTAACACCTTTAAGCTGAATCGTTTTGTTGACTTTTTTATCTCGTCTTCGTTTGTACATTTTCGCAAACCGGATGTTGATATTTTTAAAGTCGCTATTGATATTGCACAGGTAAAACCTGAAGAAACCTTGTATCTGGAAGACCGTCCAATGTTTGTACAAGTAGCAGAAACAGTGGGCTTGCGTGGCATTCATCATGAAAATTATGAAACCACGAAGCAGATATTTGCAGAGTATGGGTTGACGCTATAATTGCACTTGTTATACATCCTGTTACTTACAATAATAAGCTATACATTTTAAAATTCCCCTTGAGGGGATAGGGGCATGAACGCATTCGGTCGCATCTTCAGAGTCAACATCTTCGGCGAATCGCACGGCGAAAGCGTAGGTGTAAACATAGATGGCATTCCTGCTGGTTTGCCTTTATCTGTTGATGATTTTTTAGCTGACATCGAGCGCCGAAAAGGTGGCACGCAAAAAGGTACTACACCGCGACAGGAAAGTGATCTGCCCATTTTTAAAAGCGGTGTTTTTAACAACAAAACCACCGGCGCCCCACTCACTATTCTGTTTGAAAATAACAATACACGAAGCACCGATTATGCAAAGCAACGCGCCGTTCCCCGTCCCGGTCATGCTGATTTTGTGGCGAGCAAAAAGTTTGGCGGCAATGAAGATTACCGCGGCGGCGGACATTTCAGCGGGAGACTTACCGTGTGCCTGGTTGCAGCAGGCGTGATTGCAAAAAAATTATTACAACAAGCTAATATTAAGGTCGTATCCACCATTCTTGAGATTGGTGGCGAAACTGATTTAAACAAAGGCTTGCAAAAAGCCATTGACCAAAAAGATTCTATCGGTGGCATTGTTGAGTGTCGCGCCAATGGTTTGCCGATTGGTTTGGGAGAACCCTTTTTCGACAGTGTTGAATCGCTGATATCTCATGCGGTATTTGCTATTCCTGCGGTGCGCGGCATTGAGTTTGGAACCGGCTTTGCCGCCGCAAAAATGTTTGGTGCCGAACACAACGACGCCATTGAAGATGCTTCAGGAAAAACCAGAACCAATCATGCCGGCGGTGTCGTTGGCGGCATCACCAACGGTAATGAACTGGTGTTTCGCATTGCTATCAAACCCACTTCCTCTACCCCCAAAGAACAACAAACCTTCAACTGGGAAACCAATGCCTTGGAGTCTTTTTCAGTAAAAGGCAGACATGATTTGTGTATCGCCCTTCGTGTGCCCGTAGTGCTGGAAGCCGTTACTGCATTGGTGTTGACAGACCTGATGATGCTCGAAGGAGAAATACCCCGTGTGCTTCAATAAGCCGGTTGGCATATTTATTGAAAATGAGTGCGATAGATAAAGCATAAGCCCGCTACTTATGGTAAATCATAAGATTGCATAAGCCGTTTACTATTTGTTTGTAGTGTTGATGTAGGGCTGGAAGGAAACACGGTCTTTTACCGGGCAGAACAAACCATCACTATGCATATACTTTATTCGATTGAGCGGTCTGTGTCTCTTTATAGAATAAGGAGAGTAATAGTGGCAGCAAAGCGATATCTGTTATCGTTCTTTTTCTTTATCATGTGTATCACGGTCCATTGTCAAAAAAATATGGCTGCCTCAAAAAGCTCGAAAGCAGTGTTTGGCGTAGCCAGCTTTTACAATAAGCACATGGAAGGAGAGATGACAGCAACCGGCGAAACATTTCATCATAGTAATATGACAGCTGCCAGTAATCATTTTGCGCTCAACAGCTGGATACGCATTACCAACTTAAAAAACGGTAAATCGGTAGTTGTGCGTATTAACGACCGGATGAGTAAAAGCATGCAGGCGTTAGGTCGGGTGGCCGATATGACCCGAACAGCGGCGCAACAACTTGATATTATTAATCGCGGTCTTGCAAGAGTAAAAGCAGAAGAGGTTACTCATTTATGAACGGCAGGACGAAATATTTAGATAACAATCAGTATTTTAATTTTAAAACAAAATGTGTATGAAAAGAATGCTACTATCAGCCTCCTTTGCTCTCTTGGCAGCGGGGTTGTTCGCTCAAACCGACATTAGTGTCAGCCCTACAATAAGAGCAACAGAAAATATAAAAAGGCCGACCCTCGTTATCCATTTCTTAGCCAATGATTTTGAGAGTGCCGATTACTGGCGTCATCATTCCCTTAGCAACCTCGCCGATAATTTTACCAAACCAAAAGATATGGATTTTGGTTTGGGCCTGCAATATCTTAAGGGCTTAACTAACCACATTGATATCTCAGGCAGATTAGATGCTTCGTTTGCAGATTACCTGTTTCGCAACCGTCCGCAAACCGGCGATGATAATTTTCTGTTGGAAGGCGATGCGGGTTTCAATATAAAGTTATTGTCTGACCGCTACTTTTTAGTGCCTTACCTACATGCCGGCATTGGCGGCTCTATGTATGATGGCAGCTATTTTGCGGTGTATGCGCCGGTGGGCGCAGGCTTACAGTTTAACTTGGGCAAAGGAGATGCGTTTGTATTCAGCAATGCACAATACCGCTTTCGCGTAACGGACAATGCCAGCGACCATTTTAATTTCAACATTGGTATAGGCGGTGCGCTTACCAACCGAAAAGAAGCAATTGCTGCTCCGCCTCCTCCGCCGCCCGCACCTGCAGATACAGACGGCGATGGCATTACAGATGATAATGATTCTTGTAAAACAGTTCCAGGCGTAGCAAAATACAACGGTTGCCCGGTGCCTGATACAGACAAAGACGGCATTAACGATGACAATGACAAGTGTCCAAACCAACCTGGTTTAGCCAAATACCAGGGCTGTCCGATACCGGATACAGATGGCGATGGCATTAATGACGAAGTGGACAAATGCCCCAACCAGCCAGGCACAGCAAAATATAATGGTTGCCCGATACCGGATACAGATGGTGATGGCGTGAACGATGAAGAAGATAAATGCCCGAACCAGCCCGGACCTGCCCGCAACGGCGGATGCCCTGAAAAGGCGCAGATTATGCAGGCTAAAGTAGATACAACGGCGCACCAGATTTTCTTCGCTACAGGTAAATCTACTTTGCTGGCTAAATCTTACAAGCCATTGAATGCACTTGCTGCTTTGCTGAAAGCGAATACCGATTTGGGTATGGATATCGAAGGGCATACGGATAATGTAGGTACAGATGCTGCCAACCTGAAGTTGTCGCAGGCGCGTGCTGAATCGGTAATGAAATACCTGAAGAGCAAAGGTGTAACTGCCAGCCGCATGACGGCGAAAGGTTATGGCGAATCGCTGCCAAAGGCTGACAACAGCACAGCAGAGGGACGCGCACAGAACCGCAGGGTAGAACTGAAGCTGAGAATGATGTAAAGGCAAAATCAATATATATTTGAGCAAAGCGGTCTTACATTGTAAGACCACTTTTGTTTTATACAGGTATTGATGAGTGTATACTGTGATAGATTTTGATGGAACCCAACTGAGTATCTGTTTTCTGTGTATTGTAAGGAACAGGTTTGATTGCCGAAAGTGTTATTATAATGAACCGATGGTTTGTTCACATCATTCTTTAACTTGGATTTGAAACCTGAGGCCCAACAGTTTTGTGTATGACTACGCTTTTAGACAAGGTGGTTATACAATGCCATTTCTGGAGAGGGGATGTGCATAAATGCTTATATTACAGTACAACATGCGGTGTGCCATCGCTTGCATTGGAGTGCAAAAGGCAATGATTAGCAAGATGACAGCAAAGAAGGATTGAATTGACTTATTGCTTATAACCTCATCTTCACAATACAGAAACACTTCAAGGATCAATGTGAAAACATTATTGTTTTATGTGTTTTGAAGATTAAAAACCATACACACTGAATTTTTGGTTTAAAGCAGTGCTCTATACAAAGTGTATATTTTTATATAATACAATATTAAAGCTAAGCACACTAATCATTAATTTGTGTTGGTGAAATTAAAGTCAACCAATAATAACGCATGTACACCCCAAAGGAATAAAATCTACCATTTATCCTTATTATTTTCCATTCGTCTTCACCTGTAAAAAAACTAATTTAAAAAAACCATTCTTCATTTTTGGCATTTTTTTAACATAACCCTATATTTGATTTTTTATAACATTAAAGACTAACACATGAAGAAAAAAACGCTTCTATTTTTCTGTGCGTTGTTCATCCTATTAAACACCCATGCACAGAGCATTACAGTAAAAGGAAAAGTAGAAGATGAAAAAGGGGCAGCTATCCCGGCAGCTACTATCACTGCCAAAAAATCAAAAAAAGTACTCACCCTTAGCACCAACGACGGCAGTTTCACGGCAAGCGTCTCATCAGGTGATGTACTAGTAGTTTCAGCAGTGGGTTATGTATCGCAGGAAGTAGCAGCAACCGATAACATGACAGTATCTCTAAAAACAGATGTGAATACTTTGGCAGAAGTGGTAGTAACCGGTGTAGGCGTAGCAACCAGCAAAAAGAAGTTAGGCATTTCGGTAGAAACCGTTACTGCAGATAAACTGCCACAAACACCAACCGCTTCTATTGATCAGGCTTTGGTAGGTAAAATTCCGGGTGCGCAAATTTCTTCAGTGAATGGAACGCCCGGTGCACCTACCAGCATTCTTCTAAGAGGCATCAACTCTATTCAAGGAGGTACCAAACCATTGGTTCTTTTAGATGGTATTGAAGTTTATTCCACCGATATTAACTCATTAGACCTAAACGCCATAGAAAGAATAGAAGTGATACAAGGTGCTGCTGCGGCTACTATCTATGGGGCTCAGGGAGCCAACGGAGTGATACAGCTTTTTTCTAAAAAAGGAAAGAAAGGGCAATTGAATATTGAATTATCAAGCAGTGCAAGCGATGATAAATTTATCAACAGCGGGGACTTGCATAAAGCCCGGCATCATAGCTTTAGAACAAATGCTGACGGCGAGATAACAGATGATGATGGTAACATTGTACATGTAGATGAATACGGTCTTTATCAGGGTGTAAGCTGGGCAAACCCTGCCGGCAGCTATGCAAGTGCAATGGCAAATCCGAATAATAAATACAACAAATCTTATACGGATAGCCTGCCATATTTCGATCACTTCAAACAATTGTTTGATGATGGATATGCTTTGAATAACAGCCTGAAAATATATGGCGGAAGTGATAAGGTAGATTACAGCATGGGAATCTCCAACAACCATCAGAAAAGTGCGATAGCCAACAATGGATTTGTAGACCGCACCAATTTCTCCTCTAACTTAGGTATTCAGCTCTTTAAAGGGTTTACGGTACGTTCTATTACCGAATTGGTTTATACAAAAAATACATTGCATCCTTACTATGGTTTTGGCGGCAATAATATTTTCAATGTAATGAATGTAGCCCCCTTTGTTGATCTGGATCATAAACTGCCAGATGGCACTTATCCCTATTCCTACTACCCAGATAATGCTGTTACCAGCGTAAACGGCTACAATCCGAATTTTGATTTTGAGTATACACAAAGCCGGGACAATAAAATCGACATCATTGAGAACATCCAGGCAAATTATGTTGTCAATCGCTTTGTGGAATTAGACGCGAAATACGGCATCAACTATACGACGCAAAACATCAACTGGCTTTTTAAAAACCAAAGTGCCAATCAAAATGTAGAATATGAAGCTACCTGGCAATCTTATAATAATGGAAGCGATGAAACCGGCGAAATTGATAATTTTGAATACCGCACTACGTTCCAGAATTTATTGCTGTCTGCCTATTTTAAAACAGACTTTAAAAACGATTTCAACATTAATGTTCCCATTACCACGAGTACGCAGTTCTCTTACGATTACAGGAACAGGAAATATTCGGAGTATTTTACTTACGGATACAGCCTGCCTACGTATGCTATTTACAACATGCAGCAGACTGCTACCCAGCAGGTAACCAGGGATTATGTTGAACCCTTTGTTACCTATGGCTACTTAGTGAATCAAAAAATAGATTTTGGAGAATTCGGGGGTATTTCCGGCGGCTTCAGAAGCGATTACTCTTCTGCTTTCGGACGCGGTTCAAAGCCGTTTACCTTTCCCCGCGGCGATGCTTATCTTCGGTTATCTTCCTTTGGCTTCTGGCATAACCATGGCATCAGCAATATCATTAATGAATTTAAAATACGCGGCGCCTATGGGGAAGCCGGTATTCAACCCAGAGCTTTTGACCGTTATGTTACCTTGAATCCTGCTAATATTGGTAGTTCTCTAACGTTTAATTTAAATACGGGTCAAAACAATCCTGACCTGAGTGTGGAAGTATCAAAAGAACTTGAAATTGGAACCGATTTTTCCATTTCACTTTCGAAAGGTAACTGGCTTCATTCTCTCAATCTGAGTGGCACCTACTGGCACAGGAAAGGCGAAAACGTAATTTATAATGTAAGTGTTGCTCCTTCCGCCGGCGCCAATACTTCCAAAAACAATGCTATCTTCCTATCTTCACATGGCATTCAGGCTTCGTTGAACTTATCTGCTTTCCGTTCCAAAAACTTCACCTGGGATTTTACTACCAACTTCAGCCAGGAACGTTCAAAGATTGACAACATCATCGGTGGAGACATCATTCTTACTACCAGCGCCGGCAGTACAAGTTTGGTGCTAAGTGCGGGTCAAACCATCGGGCAATTGTATGGTTATAAAGCGTTAACCAGCTTTGATGAAACAAGACTGAACGGTACGTCTTACATAGCGAAGGAAGATTATGGTAAATATGAAATTGTAAATGGAAGAGTAGTAGATACCGCTACAAAAGCCATCCAGTTTACCAATGACAAATACCCGCTGGGTACCGGCAATCCAAAATTCAACATGTCCTTTATCAACAGTTTCAGTTACAAAAATTTTCTCTTCCTCTCTTTCCAGTTTGACTGGGTTTATAAAAACTATATCTATAACCAGACGAAAGAATGGATGTATAGAGATGGCATTCATGGCGATTATGATATCCCGGTTACCATCAACGGACAAACAGCAGCTTATACTGCTTATTACAGAAGCGCCTACGCAGCTTATTTTGGTGATTTAAACGGTGCGGCGCGCAACGGAACAAAAGACTACTTCTTGGAAGATGGTTCTTTCCTTCGGTTAAGGAATGTTTCGCTCGGAGTTGATCTGGCTAAAATTATAAACGTCAGTTACTTCAAAAAGCTGCAGTTAGTGCTTACGGGCAGGAACATCTGGACGGTTACCAAATATTCAGGCTTCGATCCTGAAATCAATTCTTCATCAGATGTTTATTCTGCCTGGGACAGAGGTATAGATCACAACTCAATGCCCAACGTAAAGTCTTACCAGGTAGGGTTGAACATTGGTTTTTAATTCACTTTTAAACTAAAACAATGAAACATCTTATATATTCATTATTGCCCTTAGCGGCTATTATCTTTCTTATCTCATCGTGTAAAAAAGAACTGGATGTTCAAAATCCAAATCAGCCTACACTGGTAGATGCACAAACCGAGACCGGTATTGTGTCTTTAGCACAAGGCGCTGTTTATACCAATGGATTTAACGGGGTGAGTTTAAGCGGGCTTAACTGGCTGGGAAGCAGCTTTTTTTCGCTTGGCTATGGATATCAGGAACTGTTGGCAGATGATATTGCCGCTTCCGCTTCTAACCAGAACATCAATGTAATCAATCTGCCTGAATATGCTCTTTTGGATGATGGTACAAAACTAAGTGCCACATCACCACAAAGAACCATTCTGCGCACTTCCAATGCACGCAGCGCTCGTGCTTCCAATCCTTTTTATTATGAATGGGGTTATATGTATTCGTTGAACAATGCCTGCAATAATTTGTTGTCCGTGTTGCCAAACGTTGCTTTCTCAGGTGATGCCGATTCAAAGATGAAAACGCTGGAAGCCTGGGCTTACTGGTGGAAGGGTTATGCTTACTCGCGCATTGGTTCATTGTATTATGCAGGATTGATAAACAATGCGGTGTTTACAACAAATCCCCATTACCTGCCACAAGACAGCATTATTGTGGAAGCCAACAGGAATTTAGATATGGCAGCGTCTATTCTAAGCAGTATTTCCAATACAGATGATTATACTACCATTCTATCTGGTCTCATTCCTGATTTTACGCAAACGGGTCATGGAGGTGTATTGACAACAGACATGTGGATGCACAATATTAACACGCTAAAAGCCCGTAACCTGTTGGTGAATAAAAAGGTAAGTGATATGACAACCGCAGACTGGAATGCGATTCTTTCACTAACGGCTGATGGCATACAGGAAGACGATTATGTATTCACTGCCCGCACTACCGATGTAAATGGATTTATGAGTGTCGGTTCCGGCTCGGTGGCAGCTATGTCAACAGGAACGTCCTCTACGTTTACCATCAGCGAGAGACTGATTCAGGATTATGAAGAAGGCGACCAGCGTCTGGCTAACAACTTTTCGTTAAGAACCTCTCCGGTTTTAAATCAAACCGGTGGTTTTACTTATAGCACACGCTGGTATTTGGTAGATGGCGGCAATGGTCTGAGTGATGTGATTGCATTAAGTGATAAAACACCCGGCAACTACGAGTTGTATATTAATGGAAGTTATGAAGAAAATGCACTGATGAGCGCAGAGGCAAATATCTATCTCGGCAATACAGAAGCAGGCTTATCATTAATTGACGCCGTAAGAAATTATCAGGGCGCCGGATTGGCTGCAGTAGCCGGAACAGGTTTATCTGTCGATGAGGCAAAAGAAGAATTGAGAAGAGAAAGAAGAGTAGCGCTTGTATTTAGAGGCACTGCTTTTTATGATGCCAGGCGTTGGGGAGTTATTTATGATATATCTAAGGGCGGTGGAAGAACAGGTGCTGTCGTGTTGACTTCTACCGGCGGCCTAAATACAAACGCTACCATTAATTATAACTTCTTAGATTATTGGGATGTTCCGGCTGACGAAACGGAACTAAATACTCCTGATGAAAGCAGCGCTGCTGTTGTGAATCCGAATTAAATTACAGTTTTAAAGTTGAATAAGAAAAGCAGGCATTACAGCTTGCTTTTCTTATTGTTATAAACGGATTGTTTACTTTTATTTATGCGTTTATGTACTTGCTTTCTGTTGCTGTTATTTATCTGTCGTGCGCATGCCCAATCGAAAACAGATACGCTGCTGCAACATATTTTATTGCAAAACAACAATGTGCTTTATCAACAAGTATTGACTCATCCCGATACGTATCGCCTGCAAATCATTTATACGCAAATCAATCGCGATAAACGCAACAAGCCATCTTTCACCAACTATTTTTTTCATGTTGACCCGCAACAGTATTATTATCCGGCTTCAGTGGTAAAGCTTCCGCTCGCAGCTTTATCGTTAGAAAAATTAAATGAGATGCACAAAGAAGGCATCACTAAATTCACTCCGATGCAGTTTGACAGCGCTTATCCGCATCAGGCAAAAGAATGGAGCGACAGCACATCAGAAAACAACTTACCGTCGATTGCACAGTTTATAAAGAAAGCTTTTTTGATTAGCGATAATGATGCCTACAACCGGATGTATCAATTTGTAGGTCAGCAAACCATCAATGAAAAACTGCACCAAAAAGGTTACAGCAACACGCGCATTACGCGGCAGTTCATGGGCTTTACCGAAGATGAAAACCGGCATACCAATCCCATTCGTTTTGTAGATAACAACGGCAACACTTTGTATCAGCAACCAATGGCTTACAACACCGACTCATTTCAATTTCCTTCGCACGTTTATATTGGCAAAGCGTATTATAACCGCAATGATAGTTTGGTGAATGAGCCGATGGATTTTGCGAAACACAATACCATTCCGTTGCAAGATCTGCAGCAACTGTTGCAGAGTATTTTGTTTCCTGCTTCTGTGCCGGCAAAACAACGCTTTAATCTGACGGAAGAAGATTATGCCTTTCTCCGCCAATATCTTTCGCAATATCCTTCCGAAACACCCTATCCCAAATACGATACATCACAGTATTACGACAGCTATGTAAAGTTCTTTTTTAGCGACAGTAATCAACACACAATGCCGCAAAATATCCGCGTGTTTAACAAAGTGGGCTGGGCGTATGGTTTCTTAACAGATGTGTCGTACGTAGTTGATTTTACAAACAAAGTAGAATACATGCTGACGGCAACCCTTTATACCAATAGTGATGAAATATTGAACGATGATAAGTATGAGTTTGATAGTGTAGGTCAACCTTTTTTATATCAGTTAGGACAAACCATTTACAATTATGAGTTGCATCGTACCCGGCAAAATAAGCCGAGCCTGAGTGCGTTTAAAATGAACTACGAGCATCGCAATTCAAATGATACAAGACCTTCTGTAAAGAATGCAGACAACTGAAAAGTTGAATAGTGAGTTGAAGCAGCTATTAAAGATAGGATGAGTGAATTGTCATCAATAACTCACCACTCACCATTCACTTCTTACTATTCACCACCTGTTATCACCTTTGGTCATACACCGCACCGCTAAAGCATTTTTATTTTTATTTTTACAAAGCATGAAAGAAAAACTATCGCCTTATTGGGTGTGTCAGGCGGGCTGGGGAGCCTTTGTGGTAGTATATTCCTTCCTCTACATCACCTTCAACACAGAGCCGACACCGCATTTCTTTCCGGTGCTATTTCTTTTTATGCTCGAAGGTTTCATCATCAGCCATTTAATGCGCACTGTCATCCGTAATGCGCATCTGCTTGATCAGCCGCTTACCAAGCAGATCGTGAGCATGCTTACACTTACCATCCTGTTTTCTTTTTTATATGCCATCGTAGACAGCCTTCTGGTAATCCTGTTCCAGTTAGATGATCCTGGCATGAAGGATTATTCTTTTTTGCGGCGCGTGATGCGCATTGTGCTGACGCCGTTCATGTTTTTGTGTATCTGGAACCTGATTTATTTCAGCTATCACTACATCATTAAAAGCCGGCGTGATGAGCTGGATAAAATACGTTTAGAGAGCTTGGTGAAAGAGTTGGAACTCAAAACCATCAAAGCGCACATCAATCCTCATTTTATTTTTAATGCGCTCAATAGCATCCGTGCTTTGGTGGATGAAGATCCGCAACGTGCCCGCACTGCCATCACCGAATTGAGCAACATTTTGCGAAGCAGTATGTATGCGGAGAAAGTAGAAACAACGCCGTTGAAAAAAGAACTCAGCATTGTGAGAGATTACCTCGCTTTGGAGCACATTCGTTTTGAAGACCGGCTGCAGATAGAATATGAGATTGAAGAAGAAACTTTAGACCTTCCGGTGCCGCCGATGATGCTACAGACGCTCGTAGAAAATGCCATTAAGCATGGTATCAGCAAGCAAAAAAACGGTGGTGTGATTAAAGTAAAATCTGATTTTGTAAACGATCATCACGAACTGGTGGTACAGAACACAGGTATGCTGAAAGGTAATATCGGCAACGATGGTTTCGGAATCAGCGGCACCATCAATCGCCTGCAGCTGCTGTTTGGCTCGAAAGCATTTTTCAACATTCAGGATACAGAGGATAACCTTGTAGAAGCGAAAATTATCCTGCCCGTCGGGCAGATGATCAATGAAGAAGTAAAAGTGTGAAAAGGTAAACAGACAACGGTCAACTGTTGACAACGAAACTATACATCGTGCATCCGACATCTAACATCATACATCGATTAACACTGTACATTAAATAAACAAACCATGGCTATCAAAGCGATTATTATAGACGATGAACGTCTTGCCAGAAACGAACTGAAGAAGCTGCTGCACGACCACTCGGAAGTGGAAGTGATAGACGAAGCTACCAATGTAGATGAAGGCGTGGAAAAGATAGAACTGCAGAATCCCGATTTGGTTTTTCTGGACATCCAAATGCCTGGCAAGACCGGATTTCAGTTGCTGGAAGAACTAGAACGCGCACCGCATGTTGTGTTCACCACGGCTTATGATGAGTATGCGTTAAAAGCGTTTGAAGTGAATGCGCTGGATTATTTACTGAAACCCATTGAGCCCAAGCGACTAACAGATGCGATACAAAAAGTGCAGTATGAAATGACCAAGGAAGCTGCCGATGCCAATGCTCCCTTTAATCGCGGTCCGCTTACGGATGCTGACCAGGTGTTTGTAAAAGACGGCGAACGCTGCTGGTTTGTAAAGCTTGGTGAGATACGCCTGTTTGAAAGTGTGGGCAATTATGCCAAGGTGTTCTTTGCCAGTAATAAGCCGCTCATCCTGAAATCGCTGAATGCGCTGGAAGAACGCCTGGACCCGCGCACTTTCTTTCGCGCCAACCGCAAGCACATTATTAATTTAAGATGGATAGAAAAGATAGAGCCTTACTTTAATGGTGGCTTATTGGTGGAGCTGAAGGGTGGCGAAAAAATAGAAGTAAGCCGCCGGCAAACGGTGAAGTTTAAAGAGATGATGAGCTTGTAAAGTAACAACGATTGTAAGTGAGAAATTAAAGCGTGAAAATATCATGTCTTACTTCTCACCTTTCCTATTCTAGTTTTCACGTTTCACATCTCACTTCTCACGCTTTAGTTGCTTATTTTTGCAGCGCAAACAACAAAACGAAATGAAGAAGTGGCTGATGATAATCTGGATAAGCTTTGCCGCAGTAAGTGCAGCTAACGCGCAATGCTCTATCTGCACCAAAACCGCATCGCAAATGGGCGAAACACCGGGCAAAGGATTGAATGCAGGTATTCTTTACCTAATGGCAGCACCGCTGAGCATTGCAGGATTTATCGGTTATAAATGGTGGCAACGCGAGAAGGAAATAAAAGAGTAAATGAATCTTGAAATAAAAGTAGAAAGCTGATGGTTTAAAAATTATCAGCTTTTTTGTTGCTAAAAAATCTCTTTGTTGCTTTTTGTCTTTGTGTCTTCGTGGCAAATCTCACTTACTTTTAACCCATGCGAAAGCTGTTACAAAAGTGGTTTCGGCAACCTATCATTCGCCTTGCCAATAAGTTCTCCTCGCGACCAGATAAACAGCGCGTATTTGCTTCTCTTACACAGCTTCATAGCGACATTATCAGCGGCAGTGAAAAGAAAGGATTGATTATTCCTTTTACTGCAGCTACCGATAAATTCATTGTGCTTTCCGACATGCACAAAGGCGCCAAAGACGGCTCTGATGATTTTGCTGACAACGAGAAAAACTATCTCGCGGCACTGGATTATTATTATCAAAACGGCTACTTCTACATTGCGCTGGGCGATTGCGAAGAACTATGGGAAAACCTGTTGCCACCGGTGAAAAAGAACAACGTGGCTTCGTTTGAGCGGGAGAAATTGTTCCTGCAAAAAAAACAGTTCATCAAGATATTTGGCAACCACGATTTGTATTGGGATAATGATCCTTTGGCATCCATTGAACTCAAAAATATTTATGACGAAGAAGTGAAAATTTATGAAGGTGTGATATTGCAAACCACACTTGATGAACAGCCGTTTCAGATTTATCTCACGCATGGTCACCAGGGCGATCTGCAAAGCGACGGCAACTGGTTCAGCAAATGGTTTGTATCGAATGTTTGGGCGAAACTGCAGTCGTATTTAGAGATTAACCCCAACACGCCGGCGTATGATACGCAATTGAAAACGGCGCACAACGAAATGATGTATCAATGGAGCAGCGACAACAATATGGCTTTGATTACGGGACATACACACCAGCCCGTATTTGAGTCTTTAACGTTGATGGAACGCCTGTACGACCGGCTCTCGCAGGCAAAGAAAGCAAATGATGAGAAGGCGGTTGCCGAGATAGAATCGCACATCAATCATCGCTTTGAGCGGGGCGAAGTGTTGCCGGATTATACCGGCTTCAAACCCAACTATTTTAATAGCGGCTGCTGTTGTTTCAGCGATGGCGATATCACCGGCATCGAAATAGACAACGGCTGTATCCGGCTGATAAAATGGGAATACGATGTTGCCAACCAGCCACAAAGAATGGTATTGGAAGAAGCTAAACTAAAACAACTGGTTGATGCCGTGAAAGTGCCTGTTGTATGAATAAACATTTATCGCTTCACCGTAAATTCATCGAACTTTCCCTCCTCAATTTCTGTGATGACAACATCACTTACCTGCGCTCTTGATGGGCCTTTCCTGCACCATTCTATAAACTGCTGTAAATGGGGCTGCGAGCCGCTTGCAATAATTTCCACATTGCCTTCATCCGTGTTTTTTACCCAGCCGGTGATGCCCCATTGGTCAGCTTCTTTCTTTGCGGTAGCACGGTAAAAAACACCCTGTACTTTTCCTTTAATAACAAGATGAACAGTTGGCATACTGGTATAACTTGTTGGTCAAATATAAAGTAACCCACCAGGCTAATTTCGTTTTTGCTATAAAGGATACAAAAAGAAAGCCTGCCGTAAACACGGCAGGCTCAACATTATTCAATAACAGCTTATCAGGTTACAGCAAATTATAAATGGTATTGAAATAACCGCTCTTGCCAAACGAGGTAGCGGTGGCATTGCTTGCCCACGATGGCGTTACCATGTTCATGCTGCCGCCGTCGCCGTTCCAGCTCCATCCCAGTACCGTCCAGCCTTTTGATTTCGCATAGCTTACCATACCCGACCAGTTGGCAGGCCCGGAAGGCGAATTGCCAAACTCGCCCACAATGCAAGGTCTGCCTGCCGAAGCCAGGTCATCAAGATCAGCATTCTGTAATGTATGCCCTTTACCCTGGTTGTAACCATTAGGATAAATGTGTGTGCTAAGTATGATTTTGGTATCGTTAATCTTAGTGCCGCCTGTGCCTTTTACCGCAGCAGAAGCAGTTGCGGTTTCTTGCCCATAACCCGGAATATCAATAATGATGTAACCGCTATACACTTGCCTTACGGTGCTGATGGCAGTGTTGTAAGCGCTGGCATACGAATTAGAACTGATGTTATGGCTGCCCCATTCGTTCATCAGGTTGATGGTGAAAGAGCCGGCTTGTGCAAGGGTGGAATAATTGGATCTCCACCAGCTGGCAGCTGCGTTCAGTTCGCCGGTGTTATCGCTGCCTAACACTGAAGATTTATGATACGTGGCAATGACCGCATAGCCATTGCTGCGCGCCTGTTGTATCCACGATTTGGCAAGTGAAATGGAAACGGATGGTTCGATTTCTATCCGCACTGTTTTGATCTTGGTGTTTTGTTTCATCAGGCTATAACCGAAGTTTACGTTGCCGCCATTGTAGTAAGATGGCTGCAGGTTCACACCGTTGCCAAGTCCATTCGTGAGCTGTGCAATGCCGCCTCGGGCAGTAGCCTCATCGGTTGATTGGGGTGTGGGTGAAGGCGTGATTTCTTTTTTGCACGATACAACAGAAGATAAAATAATGAAGAGCGCGAAAGAACAGAATGCATGTTTCATAACGAGATTTTTATTGTTTTTGACAAATAGATATTGTGCCCGGCATCCTTCTGCCATTGCGCATTGGCAAAAGGAAACCAGGTTGATAAGAAGAGAGAATCATTACAGAAAAAAAGCCGGCAAGCTTACATGTAACTGTTATTAAGTACGGTAAAATGTATGCCACCTAACAGCAACATGCTTGTATTATCTTATCACTTTTTCTCTTATACAAACAAGAGAATATCTTTTTAACTCAAACCGCGTCTTTATCAATGTAAAGCGTACATATCACACAGTTACTTATTCTCTGTTTGCTTTTATTCTATCCTTTTTGCGTCCTACGGATTTCTGATTTGTTATGGTGAATAGCTGCTGTTTACTTTTGCACAAAACAAAGCGATGCTGGAACCATGGCGCACCGGTAAAGTGATACGGATAGAAGAGGCTACGTTTAATACCAAACGCTTCTGGATAGAGATACAGGACATAGATACTTTCGACTTTATTCCCGGGCAATTTGTAACGCTCGATTTGCCCATTCACGAAAAGCGAAACAAGCGCTGGCGCAGCTACTCCATTGCTTCTTATCCTGATGGCACCAATGTAATAGAACTGGTGATTGTGTTATTGGAAGGCGGCGCCGGAACAACCTATTTATTCAATGAAATTGGCGTGGGCAGCGAGCTGACTTTGCGCGGTCCGCAAGGCACATTTGTATTGCCGAAAGCGCTGGATAAAAACCTGTTTCTCATTTGCACCGGCACTGGTGTAGCGCCTTTTCGTTCCATGCTTCATTACATTCATCAACACAACAATTTGCATCGGAATATTTATCTCATTTTTGGTTGCCGAAAGCTGTCCGACTGTTTGTATAAAGAAGAACTGGAAGCGTTGAGCAAAGCGATGAGCGGCTTTTATTATCTGCCTACATTCTCACGCGAAGACCCTAACAACACCGGCATCAACCATGGTTACGTGCATCACTTGTATGAGGAGATTATTGAAAAAGAGAAAGCGCCGGCAACCTTTTTTTTATGTGGCTGGAAAAACATGATTGACGAAGCAAAGGCAAATATTCTTTCTTTTGGCTACGATAAATATGATGTGCATTTAGAGCTGTATGGATGATTTGATGTACGATGTTAGATGTACGGTGTACGATGTGTTTATGTGCGACGGGATGAGTTAATAGTAGCAACAATAATTTTGAGAAGCTCTTCCCCTTCTTTAAAGAGAGCAACAAAAGTTTCTTTTTATTTTGGTTGAATTCAAACAGTAATTCAAGAAAGAAAAGGCTTTCGTCTAATTCTTCTTCTACAATTTTTAGTTTGTTAATGAAATCTGCTGTTGATTTTGCCCTGCGCGCTGCTCGGTAATTTGCAGCAACAGAACTGCTTGATCTTATTATCTGATTACAGTAATTTCTATCAAATCATTCCTTTCCAGCTGAAGAGTCAATTTGCCAATGTCTATTGCGAATTTCGTTGTTCTTTTCTTTATTTCTTCGGCGTCCATTATGTCAATTTTACCAAAGTATACATAACATCGTACATCACTCATTAACTCATCCCGTCGTACACCGTACATCAAATCATAACCCATTAATCACCGCAAAAATCTTCTTCTGCACCTCATCTTTATGTATTCTTTCCTGCTGCATGGTATCGCGGTGGCGAAGCGTTACAGTGCCATCCTCTTTGGTTTGATGATCTACCGTTACGCAGAACGGCGTACCAATAGCATCCTGCCTTCTGTATCGTTTGCCAATGGCATCTTTCTCTTCATAAAAAGATTTGAAGTAAGGCATACAATCTTTCATAATGCTGCGGGCAATATCCGGCAATCCGTCTTTCTTGGTTAGGGGCAAAACGGCAAGCTTAATGGGAGCCAGCACCGGCGGAATATGAAGCACCACGCGGCTGTCGGTGCTGCCATCTTCTTTAGTCAATTTCTCTTCTTCGTAGCTGTGCGATAAGATTAATAAGAACATTCTATCCAAACCAATAGAGGTTTCTATCACATACGGAATATAGTGCTGGTTGATTTCCGTATCAAAATACGTCATCTTCTTTCCGCTGTAGGTTTGGTGTTGGGTAAGATCAAAATCGCTGCGCGAATGGATGCCTTCCACTTCTTTAAAACCCATCGGGAAATTGTATTCGATATCGCAGGCTTCCTTGGCGTAGTGTGCCAGCTTCACATGGTCGTGATAGCGATACTCGCTTGCCGGTATGCCCAAATCGGTATGCCATTGCAGGCGTTCCTTCTTCCAGTGCTGATACCATTCGCCTTCGGTGCCGGGGCGCACAAAGAACTGCATTTCCATCTGCTCAAACTCCCTCATGCGGAAGATGAATTGCCGCGCTACAATCTCATTCCGAAATGCCTTGCCGGTTTGTGCAATGCCAAACGGAATCTTCATGCGTGCGCTCTTCTGCACATTCAAAAAATTAACGAAGATGCCCTGCGCCGTTTCGGGTCGCAGGTATATCGTTTCGGCATCGCCGCTCACAGCGCCGAGTTGCGTAGAAAACATCAGGTTAAACTGGCGGATGTCGGTCCAGTTCGCTGTTTCACTCACGCTGCATTTGATGTTATTGTCTTCAATCAACTGCTTTAGCCCGGCAAAATCTTCCTTCGCCAGCAATTCATCCATTTTACCCAATAGGGCTTCCGATTTTTCCGTTGGCAATGTCTCCGCAAATCCTTCTATCAAATGATCTACGCGGTAACGCTTTTTGCTGTCCTTGTTGTCAATCATCGGGTCGCTAAAATTGTCCACATGCCCGCTCGCTTTCCACGTAGTGGGGTGCATGAAGATGGCGGCATCCACACCCACAATGTTCTCGTGCAGTTGCGTCATGCTTTTCCACCAATGGTCGCGGATGTTTTTCTTCAACTCACTGCCCCAGGGGCCGTAATCGTACACAGCACTTAAGCCGTCATAAATTTCACTGCTGGAAAAAACAAAACCATATTCTTTGGCGTGGGCAATAATGGCTGCCAGCTTGCCTTCTTGTTGATTGCTCATAGGGCGACAAAGATAGAGGAGTAGCGGAAGTTTAAAAGTGCCGGAAACATGGAAAATCGGGTGAAAGATCAAACGGAAAGGACTTGCCCGTCAACTGTAGTCATTACAACCCTGCGCGGGGTTAGGTTTTCGGGTTCGCGGGAATGATCTTTCAGCTTGCGGGAGGAGTCTGCAACCTACGGAAAAAGGCTTTTGCCTTGCGGATGGGTCTTTCATCCTGCGGGAAGCATCTTTAGGGTGCGGGGACGGTGTTTTCGCTCGCGGGATGGATCTTTTGTCTGCGGGACGACTCTTTTCCCTCGCGGGGAGGGTCTTCGGGTTTGCGGAACATACCTGGCGATTTGCAGGATGTACCCTGGTTGTTCCCGCAATGGAAGCCCTCAGAGCGTATTTCACTCTCCCATTGTGATTATACCGAAGCCGGTGCAGCCCTTTGCTGCCTAAACTCTTATGCTTACAAATGGGGAATGGAAAACCTGCCTAGCGCCCAACCCTTGAAAACAATCCTTGCTTACTTTTACTGCATGAGTATTATACTACGCAGAGCCGTAAAAGAAGATTGCGAAGCCATGCTTCACCTTGTAAAAGAATTGGCTGAATTTGAACGTGCGCCGGATGAAGTAACCATCACGCTTGCGCATTTTACCGAAAGCGGCTTTGGTGAAAAGCCTGTGTGGTGGGCGTTCGTGGCAGAAGAAAACGGAAAGATTCTCGGCTTTGCCATGTATTACATCCGCTTTTCTACCTGGAAGGGGCAACGTTTGTACCTGGAAGATTTTATTGTAACGGAAGAAGCCCGCGGCAAAGGCATTGGAACAATGCTGTTTGAGCGAATTATTGAAGAAGGAAAAGAGAAAGGCTTCAGCGGTATGATGCTGCAGGTATTGGATTGGAACGAGCCGGCTATAAAGTTTTATAAAAAATACGGCATGGCGGTGAGTGATGAATGGCTGAATGCAACGCTGGATTGGTGATAGTAGATAGAAAGTGATAAGTAGTAAGTTGTAAGTGATAAGATAGAAAATCATTGAATAATTTGGTACCGGCTGTCTTATCACTTACAACTTACTACTTATCACTTACAACCTACTTCCCCAAATGCACCTGTAGCCCCACGCCAAACCGGAACTGATGCGCCGCAGAAGAATCGATTGGTCCTCTTGATAAGTAAGAATAACCTACTGTCATTTCCACCGAAGTATGTTTGTTTAAAAAGATAGCCGGGCCCGCCATGGCACTGATAGTAGAAGTATTATAAGCATACTTCCCCCCGTAACTGATGCTTTTATACCAGCTTCGGGCAAAGCCATAAGAAGCATCGGCAAAGAGATTGACTTTCTGTTCGGCAGGTAAAAAATAATACCGCGCAAAAGGAGCCAGCGAAACAGTAAGCCATCTCCATTTCTCGTCGGGCCAACTGTATCTGTCTAACGTAATGTTGGTGCGCAAACCTGCCGCTATTCTATTTGTAAAGAAGTAGCCACCGCCAGGCGATAGTTGAACGGTGGTTAATTTTAGTTCCTCAGATTGAGTGAGGTTGAAAGCAGCATTGCCGCCAATCAGCCATGTTTCTTTATTAATTTGAGCGTAACTGCAACAAGAAAAAAAGAGCAACAGACACATAAGAGCAACTTTCATAACGGTAGTATTCACCGAATGAGATGGTTCTTATGCTAAACGTTGCATTCTAATTCAGCACCGGGTTCTGGCTCTTCATCAGGGCTTCATCTTCTTTCACTTTTTCTTCCCATTGCCAGGCAGTGCGCATCATGTCTTTTAAATCGTATTGCAGTTGCCAGCCAAGGTCGGTAACGGCTAACTGATTATTGGCATAAATAGCCACTACATCGCCGGGACGGCGCGGACCCATTTTGTAATTGAGCTTAACGCCGGAAACTTCTTCAAACGCATGAATGGCTTCGAGCACTGTAACGCCGTTGCCGCTACCAAGGTTAAAGATATCGCAGTTAGTTTTGTTCTTTTTATTGTTGAGATATTCGAAGGCTAAAGTATGTGCATGAGCAATGTCGCTCACATGAATGTAATCTCGTACGCAGCTTCCATCGCGCGTCGGGTAATCATCACCCCACACCTGCATTTGCGGCAGTTTGCCAATGGCAGTTTGGGTGATAGCAGGCACTAAATTCTGTGGTTTGCCCAATGGCAACTCGCCGATTTTAATAGAAGGATGCGCGCCCACCGGGTTGAAATAGCGAAGCAGGATAGCATTTACGCCTTCCGTCACTTTCGCTAAATCCTTGATGATGTCTTCACTCATTTGCTTCGTAGCTCCGTAAGGCGATTCTGCTTTTTTGGTGGGTGAATTTTCGGTAACGGGAATGCTGTCAGGATTGCCATATACCGTGCAGGAAGAAGAAAATACGAAGCTGGGAATATGAAATTCCTTTACACACTTCAGCACATTAATGAGCGAATAGAGGTTGTTCTCGTAATATAAAATGGGTTCTGCCACCGACTCGCCAACTGCTTTATAGGCAGCAAAGTGGATAATGCCGCTGATGTCTTCATTTTCCTGAAAAACGGCCTGCGTTTCATCAAAATTTTTCAGGTCCACTTTATAGTTCTTCAGCTTTTTGCCGGTTATTTTTTCTATGCCGTCCAGCAGGTAAGTGGTCGAGCGCGAGTTGTCGTCTATTGAGATCACTTCATAGCCATTCTCTATTAAATCTACCACCGTGTGAGAGCCGATATAGCCACAGCCGCCGGTTACCAATATCTTTTGCATAAGGAGTTTTTGATGCAGTGCAAAATAGTCAAAAAGAGCGACACGGGTGGTTTTGTGCTATTGTTCCTTCTTCCCGTTTTCATGTTAAACTTAAGAGTTCCCATTTTCATTCCGCCAATCATTTGTAACATTGCAGTCTTCATGCAACTGAAAACATTCATCACCTCTTTTTGTTTCCTGGTGCTCACCTTCCAGTTGTTGCCTGTGCGCCAGTTGGGCGGCTTGCTCTTTAGCAACGGTATAACGGAAGAATTGCCGCATGACGATGATAGCGACGGCGCGCTGAAAGATTATAAAGACAAACTTTCCTTTAAAAAAGATTTCCTGTTTACTTATAGCGATGGTAATTTTTCTCTTGCAGAATCTGCTATCGCTCAGTATATCCATTTCAGCATTGTCCTTCCTTCGCCGCTTGCCGGGGATGTGCAAACGCCGCCACCCAATATCGCATAGCGGCTGTTTCTTTTTACTTTACCGGAAGCCAGTTGTTTTTACCATAGAGTAAACAGAATTTCCGCAGTATAATTTTTAAAGCTCCTACATTGTTCGTTGCCTGGTAAACAAGTCATTTACTAATCTGATAGAACTGGATCGGTTTGCTTCTTTGCAAACTCCTTTCTCTGTGGCAGAAAATTATATTACTTCAATCGCGGCTTTCCTTTTTTTCATCCTCATTATTTATCCTACCAAAGATGCCCCAGCATCCTATCAACTTCTGTTTTATGAAAACCATTTTTAGAAACTTCAGTTCCGATTTTCCGGCTTCCGCAGTTGTTTTTTTAATTGCCTTGCCCCTTTGTCTGGGCATTGCTTTAGGCTCCGGCACCCCTTTATTTTCAGGTCTCATTGCCGGCATTGTAGGTGGCATTGTGGTTGGCAGCTTAAGCGGCTCGCACCTGAGCGTGAGTGGGCCGGCGGCCGGCTTAACAGCCATTGTGGCAACGGCTATGGGCAAAATGCCCGCCTTCGAAGCCTTTCTGCTTTCGGTGGTAATTGCAGGCGCAATTCAACTGGTATTAGGTATTGTAAAAGCCGGTGTGTTCGGCGATTATATTCCCTCCAGTGTCATCAAAGGCATGCTTACCGCCATTGGTATTATTCTTATTTTAAAACAAATTCCTCACCTTGTTGGCTACGACAAAGATTTTGAAGGCGATTATTCTTTTCAGCAGGAAGATAAAGACAATACTTTCAGCGGTATCGCCGGCGCTTTAAAAAGAGTAACTCCGCTGGCAGTTGTCATTGGCATTACCTGCCTGCTGGTACAGATTATCTGGGATAAAGTGCTCTATAAAAAAGCGCGGTTTTTTCAACTGGTGCCGGCGCCTTTAATAGTTGTGATTACCGGCGTTCTGCTCAACCGGTTTTTATCTGACGGTAATGCATTTTCTTTGAAAGAAGAGCACATGGTAAGCATACCCGTTGCGGCTTCTGCTAAAGAGTTTGTTTCATTTTTTACGATGCCGGATTTTAGTTATATCAACTTACCCATTGTATGGACAACGGGCGTTACACTGGCGATTGTTGCAAGCCTTGAAACCTTGCTGAACATTGAGGCTGCCGATAACCTCGACCCTTATCGTCGCGTAACGCCTACCAACCGCGAGCTGAAGGCGCAGGGCATTGGTAATCTTGTATCAGGTATGATTGGCGGGTTGCCTATTACCTCTGTGGTAGTACGCACTTCGGCAAACTTGAATGCCGGCGCCAAGTCGAAAATGTCTGCCATTATGCATGGTATCATGTTGCTGCTCTGTGTAGCCTTTATTCCTTCTATTTTAGATCTGATACCGCTTTCATCGCTGGCTGCAATACTCATTTATACGGGTTATAAACTGGCAAAGCCTTCTATCTTTATCGACTTATACAAGAAAGGATTTAACCAGTTTTTTCCTTTTATTGCTACTGTTGTCGCTATCATCTTCACCGACCTGCTGATTGGTATTGGCATCGGCCTTGCCATCGGGTTGTTTTTCATCATCCGAACGAATTTTAAAACATCTTTGCTGGTAGTGAACGACCAGGAACGCTACCTGTTTCGTTTCAGAAAAGATATTTCGTTTCTGAACAAACCACTGCTAAAAGAAAAGCTGGAAGAGGTGCCGTCCAATTCATTTGTGCTGATAGATATTACACGCGCCGATTTTGTTGACCAGGATGTGGCGGATGTGATCAACGATTTCTCTCAGCACGCTCACCTGAAGAATATAACGATAACTGTGAAGCGTAATAACAACCGGGTCTCTCATCAACAGATTGCTCATGCAGAAGCAACAGAACCGGAAGCTGTTTTTTAACTTTAATAAATCAATAATTATGAATGTGTACGAAAAATTGTTATTGGAAAACAAGGCCTGGGCTGCCGAAAGAATAGAAGATGATCCTGATTTCTTTAACCGGCTGGCGCATTTGCAAACGCCCGAATTTTTATGGATCGGCTGCAGTGACAGCCGTGTGCCCGCTAACCAGATTACCAACACGCAGCCTGGCGAAATATTCGTGCATCGCAACGTGGCGAACCTGGTAGTATCAACCGATGTGAATATGCTGAGCGTGGTAGATTATGCCGTGAACCATCTGAAGGTAAAGCACATTATCGTATGCGGTCATTATGGCTGCGGCGGCATAAATGCTTCGCTGAGCGATGGCGACTTTGGCAACATCCTGAACATGTGGCTACGCAATATTAAAGACGTTATTAATCTGCATCAGGATGAACTGAATGCCATTGAAGACAAGACCGAAAGATCGAACCGGTTGGTGGAACTGAACGTGATTGAACAGGTAAAGCATTTAGCACATACTTCCATCATTCAGCGCACCTGGAAGGAAGAGCAGCGCCCGCATTTGCATGGTTGGGTGTATGGCTTAAAAGATGGCAGAATCAAGCCGGTGTTTGAAATGTCTGCAGGCTCGGAAATAGAAGATGTGTACCGGTTTAAGCTATGATGTTTTTTTGAACCACAAAGACACAAAGAGCACAAGGGTTCACAAAGCGAGACAAAAACCTATAAGGCGTAAGAAACCTTATAGGTTTTATTCTTATTGATTATCACTGCCGGCTTCTGTTTGTTTTATCAGAATATCGGGCGCAGGTGTGAGTTGATAAGCTTGAAGTAAATGCAGGATTTGTTTGCTTAAACGATTCCATGAATAGGCGCCATGTGTCATCCAGGAAGCGCTAACCGCAAGGGTAGTTGAGAAGGTTTCGAGAAATACAGCCAGCAATTCATCGTGAGGAAAAAGATACCAAGTACCGAAATGAGGAAAGGCGATATAAATGTTTTTTCCTTTATATTTTTTGTCAAAGGTCAAACGACCTTTCAACTGAACCTTTATAAAGGTAGAGCCATCCAGATGCTGCGCAATAAAGTCAGCACCTTGCCAATCGTCATCCAATTTGATAGATGAAAAGCCGTAATCGGCTAATAAGCCTGCGATCTTTTGAAAATTATATCGTTCTCTCTGGCGGCTGTTCAGATCAGCATATGTAATATGTGCAAGCTTCATGGTTCACTGAAAGGTTCTGAATTATGATGCTACTACGCTCGCAAATGCCTTCTTAATCGTTTCGCAGAAGTTAGAATCAATCATTTTCTCAGCCGCCAATATCATATTCTTAAAAGCTTTTGCATTGCTGATGCCATGACCGATAATTACCGGCTTACCTACGCCCAACACCGGCGTGCCGCCATAGTTTTCGTAATGGAAACGGTTCATGTACTCATCTTTGTCAAGCCCGCGTTGCACCGAAATATCATATAGTGATTCGGCCATTTTTAGAATAATATTACCGGTAAAGCCATCGCAAATAATTACGTCGGCTTTATCAATAAAGACATCTCTGCCCTCTATATTTCCAACAAAATTAATAGCCGTATTTTCCTTCAATAAAGAATAAGTGGCCTGCGCCAGCAAATTGCCTTTGCCTTCTTCTTCACCCACATTTAATAACGCAGTTCGCGGGTTCGGAATATCCAGCACATGCTCGGCATACAAACTGCCTAAAATGGCAAACTGGTTTAATTGTTCGGGCTTGCAATCGGCATTTAAACCCACGTCCAGCAACAACCCTGTGGCTCCGTTTAGTTTGGGAACAATGGTAGAAATGGTAGGACGCAATACACCTTCAATAGCTTTGATAGTGTACATGGTACCAACCAGCATCGCACCTGTATTGCCTGCACTCAGAAATGCGTCTATCTTGCCAGTTGCCAGCAGATGAAAACCGATGGCAATGGATGATTTTTGTTTTTCCTTTAATGCTTTGGTGGGATGCTCATGGTAGCCGATAACTTCCGGCGCATGGATGAGGCGGGTATATTGAGGCGAGATTTGATACTGGTTGAAAAGAGGCTGCACCTGGGCTTCATCGCCGATGCAAAACAATGTTGCCGGCTGTATACCTTCCGATAGATATAACTGCAAACCCAGTACGGCCTCGAGTGGAGCATAATCGCCACCCATCATGTCTATCCCGATATTCATAGCCGGCAAGCTAATAAGAAATTAGAAACCGGAAAAATGAAATGAACCACAAAGCAAAAAAGCAAAGGAAGTACACAAACTTATGCCTTTAGCAACTTTGTGGTTCAGCCACTTCTAAAGAAAAACCTTATGCTTTCAGCGGTGCTTTTTCTGATACTAGTTTTCCTTTGTAATACAGTTTGCCTTCACTTACATGAGCGCGATGGCGAACATGCATTTCACCGGTGGTGGTGTCTTTGCTCAGCGTTACTTCTTCAGCTTTATAATGTGTTCTGCGTTTGGCGCTGCGCTGCTGCGAGTGCCTGCGTTTCGGATTTGGCATAACCTGTTATTTTAAAATAATTATTGTAAATCTTTAAATTGTTCTAATCCTTTCCAGATGGGGTTTGTACCTTTTTCGGCTTCACTTTTCATCTGTTCGAGTTTGCTCAATACTTCCTCGTTGCAGGTGCTTTTGCCATCAGAATCATCGGCGCAAGTTTTCTGCGACGGAATGCTGAGATTGATGAACTCATAAATCCAATCAGCAACATACAAATGGCTTTCAGTGCGGCTGATGTAATAAACATCCGGATCTTCCTCTTCTGCGTTCATCTTTTCCGGATCATCCACCATTTTCACCACGATGTTGAATTCATCCCAAAGCTTCACAGTGAGCGTGTTTCCACAGCGGTCGCACAATGTATCTGCGGTTCCATCCACATCAAACTTCAGCAGAATAAAGCCGTTGTTTTTGTCGAGCAACAACTTTACGTGTGCGTGGCAATTGGTAAAATCCTGATCACCATATTCTGCAAAGAACTTATCGTCTATCTCGTAATGATATTCGTGAATGCCCGGCTTTAACCCCACAAATGCTATCTCATACACTCTCCGGCTATTCATGGCCAAAAATTAAGGGCAGCGAAGGTATGGTAAATTTTGTGGATAGCGAAGAGAATTAGAAACGTTTTAAGAGAATGTTTTCTTTAGCCCCGAAGACATGAAGGCACTAAGAAAACAAAAAGCCAAGGAAGAAGGATACAAGAAACGAGACCTCAGGAATTCTATATTTGGTTTCCTGAATATCTGTTTTCTTCTGTTTTATCCCTTGGCTTCTTTGCGTTTTTGCGGTTGAAATTTATTGTCTTGGCGGCTCTAAAGCTCTTCTAATCCTTTCCGCTACATCCTGCAAATGATATTTGCTCATTTTATCCGTTGTTCCCGGAATGGCAGCCAAAATTTTACTGCGCAGTTCTACCAAATGAGCCCGCGCAATAGAAACCACATCAGTTGATTTTACATTGGTGTTGCCCAAAGTACCCAAAGCGTTAAATGAAATAGTAATGCCGCCAACGGGCGGTGTCAGAATATTTATTAATGCTTCGGTATAGGCTTTCTGCACATTACGGCGATACATGTCTATTGGCTTCTTGCTCTGCAGTTCGCTCCAGATGCCACTTTCCGCATCGTTCAGCATTTCATCGGCCGTGTATGGATTCTGATCGCTAAAGCGATAGCTGCTATAAACCAAACGCGCCAGCCGGGATGGAGACACCAAGCTGATGATGGTATTCGTCTGAATATTGCCTACCGCTTCTGCAACGGTTGGGTTGCTGAATTTGTTTAGGATATTCCTGTTTAACAACCAGGTTGGCGTTTCAAACAACTGATTGTTCAAAAAGGTGATCGCTTCTTTCTGTGTGGCTTTTGGTGTAGGTGAATACACGTCGCCGGTCTGCTCTATGCTCTTTGGCACTTCATAAATTCCGCCCACATTTTTCAGCACATGAAACACGTAGCGGTTATACTGAATAGCCAATTGAGAATACATGTCTTCAAGATTCTCATACACATCTGCATCTTCTTTTGTCCAGGTTGGCAGTTGGGGTAAAATACGCTGCAGGTTTTTAATTCCGTAAGCACTTGCCTTCATGCTGTTATCGCCTAAGTCTTCCGTTTGCGAATGCGGATCGTAGGGGTTAGTTTCCGTGCCAAACCAAAGTCGGTGGTTTGCTTTCAGGCTATCAATAATCCATTTGTTTACAACCTTCTTATCTTCTTCTTCATTTTTTCCGCCACTATAGGCATAGCCCCATTTAATAGCCCATTTATCGTAATCGCCAATGCGGGGAAACAAGTCCGATTCAGGTATACGATCTTCCGGCTGCGCTACATAGTTGAAGCGGGCATAATCCATAATAGAAGGCGTGTGCCCGTGCACATCCAGCCAGGTTTTGCTTCGCAGTGAATCTACCGGCACGGTGCTGCTGCTGCCCATGTTGTGACGCAGACCCAACGTATGACCAATTTCATGGGAAGAAACAAAACGAACCAATTCTCCCATTAGCGTGTCGTTCAGTTTCATTGTGCGGGCATTTGGGTCAACGGCAGCCGTTTGAATCATGTACCAGTCGTGCAGTAGTTTCATTACATTGTGATACCAGCCGATGTGGCTTTCCAATATCTCGCCCGTGCGGGGATCATGAACGTTTGGTCCATAAGCGTTTTCAATATCGGAAGCGAAATATCTTAACACCGAAAAACGGGCATCTTCTAAACTCATCGTGCTATCGCCGCCGGGCCATTCCTTCGCCATGATGGCATTTTTAAAACCAGCCTTCTCGAAGGCTTTCTGCCAGTCGTTAATACCTTGAATTAAATAAGGACGCCATTTTTTCGGCGTAGCCGGATCTATATAATACACAATAGGTTTGGCAGGCTCTACCAATTCTCCGCGTTTCCATTTGTCCACATCTTCCGGCTTTGGTTCCAATCTCCATCTCACTACAAATACATCGTTCTTTACCTTCTGCTGATCATCGCCATATACGGTGTAATCATCTGCAAAAAAACCTACGCGCGGGTCGAAGGCGCGCTTTGCCATAGGTTGCGAAGGCAAAGCAATAAATGAGTTATTGATAGCCAGCGTTACTGCACCGGCAGCCGCTGCCGCCGGAAACGTTACAGAAGGAAATGGACCCGCCGCAAAACCGCCAAAAGAAGCGCTGGAACCAAACGTCTTGACTGTTTTTACTTCCGTGTTTAATGGATAGCTATTGATGTTGTCTATGTAAGAACGGTCGCTGATTAAGCCTGATAAATTATAAGCCCGCTTATCAAACGGATTGATGCTGACTACTTGGTTATCGCCCCGGAAAAAATCGGTGACATCAATTACTACGCTAGCCGAATCGCGCTTTGCAGTGGTATCTCTGCCAAATGCCTTGATGTCGAATACGGCCGCAATCGGGTTCTCATTCGAATTGGTAACCGCTCGATAAATCTGGTTGGTGCTATCAGCTACATTGATAGTAGTAATCACCCGAAGGAAAATATTGTTATTTGGTCCCTTCTCGAACTGAATGGTCTGTTGGTTGGTCAGTTCACCACCATACACATCGCCACCGGCAGGCGTGCGGCTATAACGCGTAACGGCAAGAATTTCTTTGTTTAGCAAGCTATCCGGTATTTCAAAATACCATTTCTCATCTACTTTATGAACCGTGAAGAGACCGCGTTTGGTGACAGCTTTACTGGTAATCACATCGCTGTAAGCTTTTGGCGCGCCGATTTTTTGGGGTGGCAGCCGTCGGGCAGTATCGCCGGTAGGTGTAGTGTGTGTTGTTGGTGGAGGTGTTGTTTTTTTTCTTGCTGCGCAGCCATATAAAAGACTTGTTATTGCCAGCAACATCCATAGCTTTCTCATGTATATTTTTCCCTTTTTAAAACGCGATGAAGGTAGGGCGGCTGCGGCACAATGAATATGGGCTCAACTGCGCAAACTGTATTTTTCGTGTTAAAACTAAACGGATTGGTTATGGCATTGTATGTCGTTATCAATTGTTTCTCTCAATGACAAAACAATGAGGCTCTGATTTAATATAGCTTCATTCTTTTTATACAATTCATTTTTTCGGGGTTAAAGCCTCTCTAACTGTTATTTATCTTTTTACATACGCAACCAATTTCTCCTCTATTGGTGAAACCTTTATATTCGTCCTTCTTTTTTATTCTCAAACCGAGGTATGATTGCAGCCTTATTGAAAGGATTGGCACTGGGGTTATTGCTGAGTATTTCTGTTGGGCCGGTTGTGTTCTCAATCATCCGCCAGAGCCTGAACAATGGGCACAAAGGCGGCTTTGCTTTTGTGGCCGGCGTATCGGCGAGCGATGTGTTGCTGGTAGCCGTCTGCAATATTTTTTCGCAGTGGTTTAAGCACGCAATGAGCCACGAGAAAACCATCGGCATTGCCGGCAGCGTTTTTTTAATTCTCCTAGGTGTATTTAATTTCTTTTTTAAAAAAGTGCCCAACCCCGATGATGTAAAAGTGGTGACCGTCTTTCGCAAGCGCGACATGGCGGCAGGTTTTTTCTCCGGTTTTTTTATGAACCTCCTAAACCCTGCGGTATCGCTTTTTTGGTTTGCCGCTTCGGCCACCATATTAGAAGATTCAGAATCGGTAGCAGCACCGGAGCAATACCGTTTTATTGTATTTGTCACCTGCCTGTTGTTTGTGCTGGCGGCCGACATCAGCAAGGTAATGCTGGCCGGTAAAATCCGCACCAAGCTCACGCCGCACAACATTCACATTATTGACCGTGTTTCAGGACTCATCCTAATGATTTTTGGACTGGTGCTGATGTATGGTATTTTTACGGGTCATGTTGCCGGCAAGCAAATCAACTAATTTTGCCACATGGCTCTCACGTCCAAAACAAAAATTAAACTCCTTCGTATCTGGCGTTGGTGCAAACGCAGTTTTTTATTCCTGTTCCTGTCGTCGTTTATCTATATTTTGCTGTGCAAATGGATGATGCCACCCATAACGCTCACACAATTCGGTGCCTGGCTAAGCGGCGATGGATTGAAGCGGACCTATGTAAGCGGCAGTAACATTTCGCTCAACCTGAAACTGGCGGCAATAGCAGGTGAAGACCAACTATTTCCCCTGCATGGAGGCTTCGATTGGAAATCGCTGGAGAAGAGTTTATCAACAGATTCAAAGAAGAAAAACCGTGTGCGGGGTAGCGCTGCCAGCACCATTAGCCAGCAAGTGGCGAAGAATGTATTTTTATGGCAGGGTGAAGGCATTACCAAATACATCCGCAAACTGCCGGAGTTTTATTTTACCAAGATGATAGAATGGTTTTGGGGTAAGCAGCGCATACTGGAAGTATATTTAAACGTAATAGAAATGGGCAAAGGCATTTACGGCGTAGAAGCAGCTTCACAAGCTTATTTTAATAAACCCGCTAAAAGCGTTTCGAGAAAGGAAGCCGCTATGATCATTGCCTGTTTGCCAAACCCAAAACGATTTACCGTTAAGCCGGTAAGCCGCTTTGTAGGCTGGAAGAGCAACTGGATTTTGCGACAGATGAATAATATACAGGGAGAGGCAGACATAAAGGCATTGGTAAAATAAAAAGCTGTCTCTACATTTTGTAGGAACGGCTTTGCTTTATTGAAGAAACGGCTTATGCAATTTTATTCGTTGTTACAGTCTGCATATTCTATTTTTCCGCTTTCTTCGCCTCTTCTTTTGTTTCTTCAGCCTGCTCACCTCTATTGGTAAACTGCTTCATTTACATCGTTCAGGTTATTAATCATCAAAAATGTATTCTTCAGGTTACCAAGTTTGCTGGCTGATACTATTATACTACTGTCGGCTTTTACTACTATGGCGGTTGCCGGCATTTCTTCAGTGGGCTTAGCCACAAGCCACATAGCTATATCTGAATTTAATGTCCTTATTGCGGATGGCTACTTTCACGCGGTTATAAAGCGAGCGGTTCATCAGTTAATGATGTATAAAAAAAATCTAATAGTAAGTGTATACAGTTTTTAACTTGTTATATACTCTAAGCAGGAAGAAAATAGACCTTAAAACAGGCGTAAACTATAAAAATGCATAAGCACAAATTTTTTTGTTTAAGTGTTAAAATGAACATTATTTCTAACTGTTTTTACTTCAAGATAAGTACTGAATTTCATCGTAGTTTTTTAACTTTTTTTGAAACTTAATTAACGAAAATTAATTTTTTGGTAGGCGATATGAATATCTAATGACCTGATTGCTATCCAATTAACCTCTTATGTACAAACAGTCATATATAAAAGGTTAACAGAAAATTTATTTGGGATAATTAAATCTCTTAGTTTAGCAGTCTCAAAATTTTTAACAGATTGCTTATGCGACAAAAAATTGACTGCTTGGCTGTCAGATTATGTACAGCACTATTTTTCATCATTTTTTCTTCTTCAGTATTTGCACAGAAAACAGTCAGTGGTAAAATAACTGACAAGGCAAATAATCAACCTTTGCAAGGTGTGTCGGTTCAAGTAAAAGGAACAAACATAGGTACACAAACAAGCTCTGAAGGAACTTTTTCTATTAATGTGCCTAATGAAAATAGCACCTTAGTAGTATCCGCAATAGGATATGGAACTATGGAAATGGCTGTGAATGGAAGAAGCTCGCTGGATTTTGCGCTTGCAGCAACATCGTCTACCCTGAATGAAATAGTAGTAACAGGCTATACCTCGCAAAGAAAAAAGGATTTGACAGGCGCTGTATCTGTAGTTGATGTTCAGAGCATGAATAAAGTTCCAACCGGTCAGATTAATAACCAACTGCAGGGGCAGGCTTCTGGTGTAACAGTAGTTGGCTCTGGTCAGCCGGGCGAAACACCGCAGGTTCGTATCCGTGGTATTAACACATTCGGCAATAATAATCCACTGTACGTAGTAGATGGTGTTCCTACATCAAACATTGCAGATTTGAACCCGAACGATGTTGCTTCTCTTCAGGTACTGAAAGATGCGGGCGCGGCTTCTATTTATGGAGCCCGTGCTAATAATGGTGTAATTATTATTACTACCAAAAGAGGTAAAGGAAAGGCATCCATTAGCTATGACGGATATTACGGAACACAGCAGGTACAAAAAGGAAACCCCTGGAACTTGTTGAATCCACAGGAAACAGCGAATTTAACCTTTCTGGCTTATCAGAACGAAGGGCAGCCAGTTGCCAGCACTTATCAACAACTGTATGGCTCAGGTACAACACCTGTGTTGCCAGATTATATTTTTCCGATTGGCGCTCATGAAGGAGATCCATCTGTAAATCCAGATTTGTACAATGTAAATCCTAATTACAGTAGCCCAAATGATCTGGCGGGTTTTTATCGTATAACAAAGGCAAACAAAACCGGTACAGATTGGTATCATGAAGTAAATAAAAATGCCCCTACTCAACAACATAATATATCTGTAAGCGGCGGCAGCGATAGAAATTCTTACCTTTTTTCCTTGAACTATTTAGACCAGGAAGGAACTGTAATTAATACTTTCCAAAAGAAATTTTCTGCAAGAGCGAATACACAGTTTGCAATTGGAGATCGTATCCGGGTGGGGGAAAATTTAAGTTATACAGTTAATAACAACCCTCAGATTAATTCATTGAGTGAAGGCAGTGTAATTGGGTATGCCTTTCGTGAGCAACCGATTATCCCGGTTTATGATATTAAAGGAAACTTTGCCGGCAACTTTGGCGCTCCCATTGGCAACTCGTTAAATCCTTACGCAACAGCATACAGAACCCGCAATAATAAAAGTTTAAGTAACCGATTGTTCGGGAATGTTTTTGGAGAGGCTGATCTTATCAAAGGACTGACTTTCAGAACTGTATTTGGTGGTGAAAGTTATGCCGGGTATTATCGCTACTTTAATTATCCGACTTATGAAAATACCGAGAACACCTCAACCAACACGTATGGTGAAGGATCTGGTTACGGCTACAACTGGACCTGGACAAACACATTAACTTATAAAAGAACGTTTGGGAAACACGATGTTCAGCTTTTAATAGGTACAGAAGCTTATAACGAATACGACGAGAATGTGAGTGGTTCTAACACCGGATATTTTTCTTTCGATCCTAACTATACAACGCTTACCACCGGTTCGGGAACGCCTGTTACCAACAGTAGCCGCTATTATCAAAGCTTATGGTCGCAGTTTGCCAGACTGGATTATCAATTTAACGACAAATACCTGTTAAGCGCTACCATACGCCGTGATGGTTCTTCTAAGTTTACGGAAGCTAATAAATACGGTTATTTTCCAGCTGTTACAGCTGGCTGGCGTGTTTCTCAGGAAAGCTTCTTAAAGAGTGTAGAATGGATATCCGATCTTAAGATTCGTGTTGGTTATGGTATCATGGGTAACCAGCTGAACCTGAATCAAGACAACCAGTACGCTACTTTTAATGCTGATAAGAATTCGTCTTATTATGATATTGGCGGCACAAACAATTCAATTAACCAGGGTTTTAGAATAGGACAGATTCCTAATACGGAAGCCAAGTGGGAAAAAGACATTAATAGTAACATCGGCTTTGATGGGTCGTTCTTTAAAAACAAATTAGATGTCACGTTTGATTATTATCAGAAAAATATCAAAGACTTGTTATTTAACCCGGCACTGCCTGGCGCAGCAGGCAATGGAACTGCGCCTTTTGTGAATGTTGCTCAAATGCATACAAATGGTTTTGATTTTTCAATTGCAGACCATACGAATATTACTCACGATTTACAACTTGATCTTACCTTAAATGTAACAACTTATAAAAACACAATTAAGAAGGTAACGTCTGGTAGCGATTACTTTTATACAGGCGATACCAGAAGATTTGGTCAGAACTTTATCATTAATCGGGTAGGGGAGGCCACTAACCAGTTCTACGGTTATAAGGTATTGGGCTATTTCAATACACAGGCAGATATAGATGCAGCCAATCAACAAGCCATCAAAGCTACCAATGGTGCTGATTCTACCTATGAAGATGACATGGGCTTAGGTCGCTTTAAATTTGCCGATGTAAATGGCGATGGTCATATTACCGACGCCGACAGAACAATACTTGGGAGCCCGCACCCTGACTTTACTTATGGTCTTACCATTGGTTTACGATACAAGGGCTTTGATTTCAGTACGTTCTTTTATGGCACACAAGGAAACGATATCTGGAACAACGTAAAATATTGGACAGATGCTTATCCAACCTTTGTTGGTGCAAAAAGTAAATCTGCCTTGTATGATTCCTGGACACCCACTCACACAGATGCGGCTAACCCAATGGTTTCCTACAACAGCTATTTCAGCACATTTAGCCAGCCAACTTCCTGGTATGTAGAGAATGGTTCGTACCTGAGAAATAAATACATGATACTGGGTTATACCCTTAATCAGAAAACGCTAAAAAGAGCAGGTATACAGAGTTTGCGTTTCTATGTTCAGGCTACTAATTTGTTTACTATAACAAAATACAGCGGGGTTGATCCTGAAATAAATACAAGTAATGACGATGATAAGAACACAACAGGAGCTATTGACTTTGGTGTTGACGAAGGTTCTTATCCAAACACAAGACAGTACATTTTTGGTTTAAATGTAAGATTCTAACGTATTGTAATTTAAAAATGAAGAAAATGAAATCATTCCGAATAATAGTAGCGGCCTCCATAGTAACAGCGGGAGCGATTATGTATTCCTGCAATAAAGATTTTTTAACGCACACACCACAAGGTCAGCTAAGCTCTGATGTACTGGCATCGCCGGCCGGCATAGATGGTTTACTAACCGGTGCTTATGCGGCTCTGGACGGGCAGGATGTTGGTAATGGTAGTCCCTGGAGTTCTTCTGTTAGTAACTGGATGTGGGGAAGCGTAGTTGGTACTGATGCATCTAAAGGAAGCTATAGCGGTGACCAGCAGGGCTTCAATGAAATTTTTAACTATCAAACAAGCACATCTAATAGTTTTTATGATGATAAATGGAAGGCTTGTTACGAAGGTATCAGCCGCTGCAACAGCGTATTAAAAGTTTTACCAAATGTTACCGGGCTTTCGGCTTCCGATACATCGAATATTAGTGGACAGGCACATTTTTTAAGAGGGCATTATTATTTTGAGCTAAAAAAAATGTTCAATATGGTGCCTTATATAGATGAAACAACTACCGACTTTGCTCAGACAAATTCAGTTGATATCTGGCCTAACATTGAAGCAGATTTTCTCTATGCTTATAACAACTTACCTGAAACTCAGGCACAATCTGGTAGAGCCAACAAATGGGCGGCCGGGGCTTATCTTGGAAAAGTATATTTGTACCAAGATAAATATACTGATGCAAAAGCAACCTTCGATCAGGTAATTGCCAGTGGAAAGACTGCCAGCGGAGTTAAATATGATTTATTTACCAATTTTGAAGACAACTGGCGCCCTGAAGACGAAAAAATTAGTCCGGAAGCTGTTTTCCCTGTCGAAATGGCTGCTAATGTTGGAACTAACTCAATAGATAATGCTAACTACGGCGATATGCTAAACTTCCCTTATGGAAGCAGCCCGTTTGGCTGTTGCGGATTTTATCAACCCAGAATTGATTTGGTTAACTCATTTAGAACTGACGCAAATGGTTTGCCTTATTTAGATAGTTATAATGACCATCCTGTAAAAAATGATCGTGGTCTTAAATCAACCGATCCATTTACGCCGGATGATGGCAACTTAGACCCACGTGTAGACTGGACAGCCGGCAGACGCGGTTTGCCTTTTAACGACTGGGGATTACATCCGGGTGCAGATTGGATCAGAGACCAGGCTTACGCAGGTCCTTATGCTAACAAAAAGAACATTTACTGGCAGGCAACTCCGCAGTATCATGATGCTTCTTCATGGGCACCTGGTTCTGCTATCAATTTCTTAGTAATTCGCTTTGCTGACGTATTGCTTATGGATGCAGAATGCTATGCTCAAACTGCCGATCTTGCCGGAGCAGAAGCTTTGGTAAACAGAGTTCGCAGCAGGGCAGCAAACCCAACTGGCTGGGTATATACCTATAAAGATAACAGCAATCCATTAGGAGGTTTTACTACTACACCTGCGGCAAAATATGTGATCAGTCCATATCCGGCCGGTTATTTCAGCTCAAAAGATCTGGCTTTAAAAGCGATATACTTTGAACGTAAATTAGAACTGGCAATGGAAGGTCAGCGCTTCTTCGATTTGGTACGCTGGGGTATTGCTCAGGAAACAATAAATACATTTCTGGCTTATGAAAAGCAGTTTGATGCGGATATAGCTACTGCAAATAACTTTACAGCGCCTAAAAATAACTATTATCCTATCCCGCAAAATGAGATTGATATAACAAAAACCAACGGTCAGGTAACGCTGACACAGAATACTGGTTATTAATAATTTCTTCTTGCTTAAAAAGCAGCAAGCTATCAGCTTGCTGCTTTTTTTTTTAACTATTTAATATAATAATCGATCTGTATAATTGACTAGAGGAAAGTTGATACGGATACATAAACACAATACCTAATCAACCTGTGCTGATGCAACGTTTTAGTATATTTCTAAGCTTACTGATATTACTCTTTTCGTGTAATAACGAGGATAGATATGTTAAGAACCGAAGTCATATTGATGTATCAGACATTAGCATTGCGAAGGGTAAAACACTTGCTTCAGAGTATTGTAAGTCTTGCCATTTATTACCTGATCCGTCTCTGCTGAACTCGCTTACCTGGCAAAATGGTGTTTTGCCAGCCATGGGACCCAGATTGGGTATTTTTGAATACAAATACAAGAAGTATATAAACAGTTTGTCCGATCCAAATATCAGAGGCTACTACCCAGTCAAGCCTTTACTTAGCCAGGACCAATGGCAAAATATTCTGGATTATTATTCCTCTCTTTCTCCCGACTCACTGCCTAAACAAAAAAAACAACAAAGTATAGACACGAATCTCACTTCTTTCCTACCCATCACACCAACAATTAAATATAATACACCTGCCACGTGTTTTATATCAGCGAATACGGCACATCAGAATATTGTTCTTTCTGATGTTTTAAAACAGGCTGTTTACGTTTACAACAAGCAATCGGTTCTTGAAGACTCATTATTAACAACAGGATGTATCGTTCAATTGCTAACCGATAGAGTTAAGAAATTAACTGCTTGTAACATAGGTGTTTTTACACCTACTAATGCGGCTGCCGGCAGCATACAAAACATTACGTTCGAGAATAATAAATTGTTAGCTCCTAACAAAGCAATCTATAAACAGTTGCACCGCCCCGTTTATATATCAGAAGCGGATTTGAACGCGGATAAAAAAACAGACATAGTGGTTTGCGAGTTTGGTTATCTTATCGGCTCTCTGTCATGGCTGGAAAATCAAGGAGATACAACTTACGCAAAGCATATACTAAGGAATGAACCCGGAGCGATCAAAGCAATTGTTCAGGATTTTAATGGTGACGGAAGGCCAGATGTAATGGCATTGTTTGCACAAGGCGACGAGGGGATATTCTTATTCATCAATAAGGGAAACGGAAGCTTTAGCAGCGAGGAAGTAATTGGTTTTCCGCCGTCTTATGGCTCTTCGTATTTTGAACTGGATGATTTTAACAAAGACGGATACCCCGATATCCTCTACTCCTGCGGTGACAATGCTGATTATTCGCCCATATTCAAGCCTTATCATGGTGTTTATATTTATCTGAATGATGGACACAATCACTTTAAACAATCTTTCTTTTATGCTATAAACGGTTGCTATAAAGCTATAGCAAAAGATTTTGATAATGACGGCGATTTGGATATTGCTACGATTGCTTATTTTGCTGACTTCGCTAATAAGCCAGATGAAGGTTTTGTTTATTTAGAAAATAAAGGTAACCTTACTTTCAAGCCTTTTTCACTACCTATAACTAAAAAAGGCAGATGGATAAATATGGACGTTGGCGATGTGGATGGAGACAATAAACCAGACATACTGCTGGCGAATTGCTCAATAGGGCCAACCATCAATTATTCAAATTATGACTGGAAAAAAGGTCCGCCATTTATGATTTTGAAAAACAATTTTAACTTCAAGACCAATACATTACCTGCCAAATAAATCTATATAAAATGCCAGTGAGATATTGCCTGATTGCTGCTCTTTGTCTGATAATTGTTTCCTGTACAAATAAAGATAAACTGTTTACAAAACTTTCATCAAGCGAAACGGGAATAGATTTTAATAACACTATCATAGAGAATGATTCAATCAATCCGCTTGATATAGAATACATCTATAATGGAGGTGGTGTAGCTGTTGGAGATTTTAATAATGACAACCTTCCTGATCTCTATTTCACAGCCAGCCTTACAAGTAATAAACTATACCTTAATAAAGGCAATTTGAAGTTTGAAGATGTAACAGCTAAAGCAAACGTGGGAACCAAAGGCATTTGGAGCAATGCCGCCACCGTGGTTGACATCAATAACGATGGATATGAAGATGTTTATGTGTGCACTACACTTAGGCAGAATCCAAATTTACGAAAGAATCTTCTGTATATCAATCAGGGAAAACAGGCAGACAACATTCCCCGTTTTAAAGAAATGGCTGCTGAATATGGATTAGCAGATACCAGCTATTCCGTACATGCTGCGTTCTTCGATTATGATGGAGATGGCGATTTGGATATGTATCTCGTGACAACAAAAATAACAAAGCGAACGTCTACCAATTTCGTTATTAAGGATACCATTACAGATGATATGGATAAATTGTATCGGAACGACTGGAATGCTCAATTAAAACATCCCGTTTTCGCCGACGTATCTAAACAGGCAGGAATTAATGAGCATGGGTTCGGACTTGGTATTTCAATAACAGATTTAAACAAGGATGGATGGAAAGATGTGTATGTAACCAATGATTTTTTTGGAAGCGACCATTTATACATCAATAACAAGAACGGAACATTTACTGATAAAGTGAAGTCTTATTTTAAGCATACTTCCCGTAATGCTATGGGTAATGATATAGATGATATAAATAACGACGGGCTGATGGATGTCATGGCAGTTGACATGAACCCTGAAGATAATTATCGCAAGAAGAAAAACATGAGCGGTAATAATTATTATGAATATCAAAGCATGTTGTTTCTAAACACAGAACTGCAATATGTACGTAATACTTTGCAATTAAATATGGGAACGCATATAGATGCTAACGATTCTATCAGCGATCCGACCTTCTCTGATATATCTTTTTACACCGGCACGGCAGAAACGGATTGGAGCTGGAACCCTTCCATCGCCGACTTCGACAATGATGGCAACCGTGATATTATTGTTACCAACGGCTATCCGCGTGATGTTACTGACCACGATTTTATTGCTTTTCGTGGTAAATCAAACGGCATTGCAAGTAAACAGCAATTGATGAGCGAAATACCGGTAATTAAGATACCGAATTACGCGTTTAAGAACAATGGTAACCTGAAGTTTGAAAATGCTACAAAACAGTGGGGCATGGACGAGCCTTCTTTTTCGAACGGTGCAGTGGCAGTAGATTTAGATAACGACGGCGACCTCGATTATGTCATTAACGACATAAACGAAGAAGCCGCTGTGTATGAGAACAACACCAACGAAAAGGATAAAATAAATAAGAATTATCTCAGCATTGCCTTTACCGGAGATAAACAGAACGTAAAAGGCATCGGCGCGTGGGTGGAGATTTATTATGGCAAAAAAAAGCAGGTGTACGAGAACGAACCCTGTCGTGGCTACCTGTCTTGTGTTGACACAAAGGCTTTCTTTGGATTGGATACAGTGAAAAGGCTTGACTCGGTAGTCATTCGCTGGCCAAATAACCGGAAACAAATTCTCACAAGTGTAAAAGCCAACCAACACCTGGTGGTGGACATAAAGAATGCAAACCTGCCCGATAACTGGACGACACCAGTCATAGATAATAACGCACTGTTTACCGATGTAACGGCAGCTTCGGATGTGCGCTATTCGCAGACAAAAAACGATTACATAGATTTTGATAAAGAGCGGCTTTTACCGCACAAACTGTCAGGTTACACACCCAGCCTTGCGGTGGCGGATGTAGATGGCAACGGACTGGACGATATCTATGTAGGCAGTCGTGCCAACCAGGCGGGCGCTTTCTTACTGCAAGAACCGGGTGGCAAATTTGTTCAAAAAGGAATGCCCTTTTCAGGCGATCTGAAAGAGAACCTGGGCGCCTTGTTTTTCGATGCGGACGGTGATGGCGATCCCGACCTGTGGTGTGCCAATGGCAGCAACAAGTGGGACTCCGGTTCGGTGATGTATACTGACGCGTTTTACCAAAATGATGGCAAAGGCAACTTTGCATTAGATACGGCTGCTTTTCCTCGTAACACCACCAGCAAAAGCTGCGTGCGGGCAGCAGACTGGGACAACGATGGCGACCTCGACCTGTTTGTGGGCGGGCGTTGCCTGCCGGGCAATTACCCGATGCCAGTAAGCTCGTTTATCTATCGAAACGACAGCAAGAATGGCGTGGTGAAGTTTACCGACATCACGGCAAATGTTTGCCCCGATTTAAAGAATATCGGCATGGTGTGCGATGCGGTATGGACAGACTGGAACGGAGACGGAAAGACCGACCTGATATTGGCAGGCGAATGGATGCCGCTGACCTTCTTTAAAAATGAGAATGGAAAACTGGTAAATGCAACAGCCACCACGGGTATCGGCAATGCAACAGGCTGGTGGAACAGTCTTGTGGCGGGCGATTTTGACAACGATGGCGATATGGATTACATCGCAGGCAATTTGGGGTTGAACGCCTTTATCCGGGGCAATGAGAAGGAGCCGGTGAAGATGTATGCAAAGGACTTCGATGGTAACGGCACTTCAGATGCGATACTAACCCTGTGGCTGAAAGACGAACAAGGTGTGAAGCATGAATATCCTGCCCTGAACCGCGATGATATTATAGGACAGATGCCCTCGCTGAAAAAACAGTTCAATGCCTATAAGGCATTTGCGGCAGCCGACATCCACCAGATTTTTACCCCGGAGCAACTGAAGGACGCTTATACCGTGGAAGCAAATCAGATGGCGAGTTGCTATATTCAAAATGATGGCAACGGAAAGTTTACACTGAAGCCTTTGCCCCCGCTGGCGCAGATGGCGCCGCTGAACGGGATGCAGGTAGGCGATTTTAACAGCGATGGCAACCTGGATGTAGCTCTGGTGGGCAATGATTGGGGCAACGAAGTAACCAACGGACGGTATGATGCCATGGATGGGCTGGTGTTGCTGGGCGATGGTGCGGGCGGCTTCAGCACGCAGAGCATTACGCAAAGCGGCTTTTATGTGCCGGACGATGCAAAGGCTTTAGTGGCGCTGCGAGATGAGAAGAGTGGCTTAATGCTGGCGGCTTCGCAGAACAACGGACCGGTAAAAGTGTTCAGAAGTAATGGTGGCGGGCAACTGCTGCCGGTGGGGAAGGATGACGTGGTAGCCTACCTGACTTTGCAAAACGGTAAGAAGCGGAAGCAGGAGCTGAACTGGGGCAGCTCATTTCTATCGCAGTCGGGGCGGTATGTAGAGAAAAATAAGAGCATTAAAAGCATAGAGGTAGTGAGTGGGAAGGGGGAGCGAAGGAGATTGTGAAGTTGTGAATGGATAATTAACAATTAAGGTGATGATGTTTATCCCTTTGTAAAGAGATAAACCTATTAAGAAGGGATGAAGAGCCACAATAATAAAATGCTTTGCTTCTAACATTTCATGCTATTTTAATCAAAGCATTAGCGGCAACATTGTATTTTGCTCCTTTATATTTCATAACTAAACAAATGGAAAACTTGCGTAAGGTTTCGTCACACTGGGTGCTATTTATGTTGCTGACTTTCCTTTTTTTCTGTGCCGGTGATGAATTGATGGCACAGGCGTTTAAAAAGGATATTAAGATAACGGATGAACAGATGGACCGTTTGAAATCGAAAACGGTAGTATTGCCAATACCTGCCTCGCAGTACAAGTACCTAGAAGATTATAAGGCGATGATACCAAAGGCATGGACGCTTACGCCGATCGTCGTAATAAAATACAGTGAAGTAAGTTCCTACGCCGACCCGGAGAAATATGCCTTCCTGGCTATAGGTGCCGAAACTTCGTCTGGCGGCAGTTCGGGCACGCACACGCACTACTGGCTGGGGCTGCAGGTACCTTATCAAAAGGAAGGAAGAAAAAAGACAACTACGGAAACCGACAACCTATGCTGGATATGGCTGTATCCCGACACGAAAACGCAGGACATCGGGGCTTATAAAAATCATTATGATGAACTGTATGAAGAATCGAACCTGCGAAATTTTACCTTGCCTTATATGATGGCTTACCTGCGAAATGTACAGAAGAATATAAAAAACCAAACCATACCGGGTGTGTACAGCGAAGCAAAAGACGATGGGCTACTGGCAAAGCTGGCGAAGGATACGCTGTATATACCGGATAGCTTAGTGTATCACCGTAGCGGCTTTAGCAGCAAAGAAGAGCTGAATGAGAAGGAAGTGGTAGCAGGATATACGGGCAAATACCGGATTGTTTCTACAGCCGAACTAACAGAGATGGTGAAAAACAAAACCGACAAAAAGCCCTTGTTTTTATTTGAATACGTACTAAGCAGTACAGATAAGTTCGTATCGGTGTACAATGTAACAACAGGCGATGTAGTGTATCATAATTATGTATCTATGAGTTACAACCTGAAGCCAAAGGATATGGAGGCAATATTGGAATAAAAACGGCTTTACAACAAATATTGATCGCACAGGCTCATCACCGGCGCTATTTTTTGAAAAGATGTTTCCTTTTTTTTAATTATTTATTTCAGAATTGTAAACTGGAAACATTTGAACCTGCCCTGATAATATGTAGACCTTGAACGATTGCTTGTAGAGTTTTCTCGGAAAACAATGATTGCATGAACTGACCAGCATTGAGCGATCGCTGCCCGCCTTTTGGATGGTGATGGGCGACTTAGAAGTTCTGTGCACCGGCTTATGAGGTGTGATTGCGTATTAACAGACTCTGTTCATCAACTTATAGGGCTCGTTCGCTGACTTATAGGGTCCGTTTACCGGCTTATGACCTTATAAAATATTTTAGACATTTCTTTTTATGACTACTACTGCTTTGATAAACTTTATTATCAGTTTGGTGATGTGGGCACTGTTAGCGATTGCTTATACATATCTCTTAAACCGAAAAAAAATTGCTGACAGGAAACGATTTGTTTTAATTGCGACAATAACGTTTGGTGTTACCATCCTTCTGCATGTAGTTATTGCAGGTTATATTTATACCACCATCCCTTTTGTGTTACTGCTTTTTTTTATTCTTCCATTTTTGGTTTGCTTAGTTGTGTCAAGTCGTTTTGTGTTGGGTAAGAAGGAAAAAGAGTAGAAGATAAATCGGAGGATTATTTTATTTCTTCTCCTGTATTGTGCAAGCCTCTTTATTTATTGCAATAAGCTGCAGTGAGTGAGACATTCTGTAAACTATAACTTCCTATATTGCCTTCCTATTCAAAACATAACTTACAATGGAACCCACCTACGAGCCTACTATTTTCGGAGAAGAAATGAGCGTTATCTATGCCGGTTTCTGGGAGCGGTTTGGTGCGTTGATACTGGACTGGCTGGTGCTGCTGCCGCTTACCATTGCTAATTATTACAACGGAAAAGTATGGCAAAGCGTGCCCCTGATGGCAGCGATAAGTGTGGCAGCACTTCTTTACAAACCGGTGCTGGAATACCTGTACGGCGCTACGCTGGGAAAGAAAGGATTGACGCTAACGATAGTGAATACCGACAATCAGAAAATTAATGCAAGACAAGCGGTGTTGCGTAATATTTTTGGGATTATTATTGGCATTGCCGGCTTGTTCATTACGGCTTATACCCTGCAACATGGGGGAATGAAAGCAGCAGAAACGCCAAGAAGTTTTGGCGATTTTGATACCTCTATGTTGTTGTCAATATTTTTCAGCCTTGGCGTTTTCGTGCTGTATTTAGCCGATGCCATTTGCCTGGTTGCGAACCCTAAAAAACAATCGCTGCACGACCTGATTGCGGGAACATATGTGATTAAGAAAATAGGGTGAATGGGTAATGCCAGGGAAATTTGGGTTGTAAAAGAAAGCAACCCGCTTTCTTTTTTTGTTTGGCATAACAAGGCTTGTTTTCCTCTTTATCATCTTCCCGGAGAATACTAAGAGAGACTATCCGTTTGTCGTTAGTTTATAGCATATACAGAGCGATTGCGCCTCCGGCGTAAAGAGAGACATTCTTTACTGTATGCGATAGTCATAAAAAATTAAATTGATAGCCAGCGACTTTTTGCTAAAGATTAAAATACACTAATTGCTTTTTAAGCAGAATATAATCGCTAAACCCGGTTACTGATTTTACTTACGATAGCTTTGCTGATAATATAGACACCCGCAAGCGTATCCTGCGCAACAATGTTTATTATCATCTCTTTACATGGAAATCCAATTGAATGAGCCGGTTGATAAATACACTTCGCATTTCTATAATGCTCCGTTTGCTTTAATTGAAATAGACAAAACCGGCGAAGTGTTAACCATGAGCCGGGTTGCTACGCAGGTGTTTCCTAAGCTAATTGAGGCATTCCATTGCGAAAACTGCCCGGTTTATCATCTGCTTACCTGTATAGAATCGCAGATTATTACGCTGATCAAAAAATTTCAGCCGCCGGGGGGACTCATTTTAAAAAAAGATTTCACAGTTACTTTAAATGGCGACGAACAGGAAAGCTGCTTTCACCTTACGGTGAATAAATCTGGCATGGATTCAATAGTAATTGGATTTGAAGACATCACAGAAAAATATTTTCGCGAAAAGGCGATGCTGCAATCGGAAATAGATAAAGCTGTGGCAGAAGGCAAATACGAAATTGCTTCGGAGGTGCTGCACGATATCGGCAATGCGGTGGTGGGCTTTGGCGCTTACCTGAACCGGACCAACCGGATGTTGGATAAAGATAAAAATGACAACCTGCGCAATGTAGCTGTGTTTGTAAAAAATGTGCAACCGCAATTAGCCACCAGCCTGGGCGCCGATAAAGCTAATGCGCTGGTGACGCTGCTGGAAGGCATAGCCAAAACAGACAAGGAAAACAAAGAAGAACTGCGTAAGGCGGTTGCCGACCAGTTAAACATCATCAGCCATATACAGGAAATACTAACGATACAGCGACAGTATGTAACCGGACAGGAAGTGAAGGAGCGAAAACCGGTGAAGCTGAAACATATTATAGACGATTGCATAGCCATGCTGTATGCCTCGTTTGACAAAAAAGGAATACAGGTAAACGTGCACTTCGACAGCCACGCATCGCCGGAGATAAAAGGTGACCGCACGAAGCTGATGCAGGTATTGTTAAATGTGCTGAAAAACAGCGTGGAAGCGATAGACATAGATGAACCGGTAAAGAAAATAGATATACAGCTGCATAGCGAAAACAATATAATAACCCTGATCATAAAAGATACCGGTAAAGGATTTGAAACTGAGCTGGCAGCCGGCTTTTTCAAGCGTGGATATACTACCAAGAGCAGCGGCACCGGGCTTGGATTATACAATTGCAAGCAAATTATAGAAGCTCATTCGGGCACGATAGAAATGTATAGCGATGGATTGGGCAATGGCTCTGTTACGGAAATCTGTTTTCAGTAATCAGTAAATCTGGTTCCATTTTTAAATTAAAAATTCTCCCTAAAGTGATAGATGTAAATGCCCGCGTGCTGGTGATAGACGACGAAGAAATGGTGAGAGATAATATTGAAGAAATATTACTGCCCCACAAATACGCCCCGGAAGATGACGATTCTATGCTGATGGCTTCCAATATATTGTTTGATATGCCACAAACGGTACTTGCGCCGCGTGCCAGCAGCCTGCCGTTGTTTACGGTAGATAAAGCCAGCAACGGTAAAGAAGGATTGCAGCACGTAAGAAAAGCGCTCGACAATAATATGCCTTATGCCGTTATTTTTCTTGATATGCGAATGCCTGGCTGGGACGGACTGGAAACGGCTATGCAAATCAGGAAATACGACAGCAAGGCAGAGATCATTTTTATTACTGCTTACAGCGACCACTCGATAGCGGAGATTGCAGATAAAGCCGGGCAAAATGTGGGCTATCACTGCAAGCCATACGCTTCTGAAGAAATTATTCAACTGGCAACGAAAGCCGTTACCGATTATAGCCGCCTGCGCAACCTGGAAGAGCTGATAGAATCAGTTTCCTCAATCAGCTTAAACAAAAATCAACTGACTTCCTTATTGCAAAATATATTGTACCAGGTAGCGCACAGTGTAGATACAGACATGGCGCTGCTGGGCAAGCTGGATGAACAGTTACAGTATGAAACAGTAATATCCATCGGCGATATTGAAGAAAAAGTGAACATGGACGTGCTGATAAGCCGGGTAAAAAATGCGCACCAATCGGCGGATGATGTGGTGCAGTTTGATGATATGGTGCTGGTGCGCATGAACAACTATTCTATCTTTTCTCTGCTTAAAAACCAGGGCAGGTTAAAGACAGAAAAGATGTACTTGTTAAAGCTGTTTGTGCATAACGCTGCGCAGGCAATCTGCAATGCAGAGATGGCGGAGAAGCTATTGCAGAAAGAAAAGTTGTCTGCCATTGGCAGTGCCATTGGTATGGTAATGCACGACCTGCGCTCGCCTGTAAGTGGCTTGATGATGATAGCCGAAATGATGCGCGAAGACAATGTAAAAAGCGAGTGGGTAGATATTCTGGAAGACTGCGCCAGGCAGGCTTCTGAAATATTTGATGACTTTCTTGCTTTTATCCATGAAGCCTCTATAAAGAAAGAACCGGTGAACATTAGTAAAGTTATTAATGACGTAATCAGGATAACGACTCTCGGATCTAAGCTGAATCATATTTTCATTGATAAAGACATACCGGATGACCTAATGGTAAACGGAGATGAGAGCAAGCTGAAGCGCAGCATTGCCAACCTTGTAAACAATGCTGTAAACGTGTTGAAAAACTGGGGAACCAAACATGCCTGTATTTACATTTCGGCAGAAAAAGATACAGCAGAAAATCATATTAAAATAATAGTGCGCGATAATGGCCCTGGCGTACCGGACGATATTATTAAAACTTTGTTCGAGCCGTTTGTAACCAAGAATACGGCTGGCGGCACCGGGTTAGGATTAGCCATTGTAAAACAGTTTGTGACAGCGCATGGCGGTACAATAACAGTGCATAATGATAATGGCGCCGTATTTACGATGATCCTGCCGGTGTAATGCTGTTGTAGGTGAAAGAAATAAAGACAACAAAAAAATTATCGTAGAAATTAAAACGAAAAAGACCATTTATAAAGAGGCGTTTGTTCATTCCTCAAACAGGACGGGTTATATGCAAAAGCCGCTTACGGTATATCGTAAACGGCTTTTAATCTTGGTTATTGGTTCAGTAAAATCTTGATGGCTGCAATCTTCTTTACATGAAAAGAATGCAGGCAAGATAATTATTTTTTCAAAACCTCTTTGGCTTTTTGTACTACATTCTCTACCGTAAAGCCAAATATCTTCATTAACTCTTCGCCGGGGCCGCTTTCACCGAAACGGTCAATGCCAATTGGAAAGCCTTCTGCGGTAATCCATTTCCACCAGGGCAAAGTGATACCGGCTTCTACCGATACACGCTGGTGAATGGTGGGAGGAAGCACTTCGTCGCGGTAGGATTGGTCTTGCTGGTCGAACAGTTCCATGGAAGGCATGCTGACCACACGGGCTTTGATGCCTTCGCCTTTTAGTTGCTCCTGGGCAGAAACGCAGAGGTTTAATTCAGAGCCAGTGCCGATAAGGATTACATCGGGCTTGCCGCCTTCTGCTTCGCTCAATATATAAGCGCCTTTCTGCACGTTGCCGGCAGCGGGTGCATATTTTTCCTGGTCGATGTTCGGCATTTTCTGGCGGGAAAGAATTAAGGCAACCGGTCCTTTCATGCGCGTCATGGCAATGCGCCAGCCTTCTACCGTTTCGTTGGCATCGCCGGGGCGAATGACGGTGAGGTTGGGAACGGTGCGAAGGGCAGTTACATGCTCTACCGGCTGGTGCGTGGGTCCGTCTTCACCTAAGCCAATGCTATCGTGGGTGAACACGTAAGTAACCGGCGCTTCGGTGAGAGCGGCAAGGCGGATGGCGCCGCGCATGTAATCGGAGAAGGTGAGGAAAGTGCCGCCATAAGTGCGCACACCGCGGTGAGATGAAATGCCGTTCATAATAGAACCCATGCCATGCTCGCGTACGCCAAACCATACATTGCCTTTCTCGTAGTGACCGGGCTGGAAGGAAGCATCGCCTTCTTTCGGCATTTCGTTGGAAGAAGCCAGATCGGCGCTGCCGCCTAATATCCAGGGCACATTCTTCTTAATTACATCCAGCGCTTTGCCCGATGCCTGGCGTGTGGCTAAGCCATCGCCAGCTTTGAAGACAGGCATATCCTTATCCCAACCTTCGGGCAATTTACCGTCGTAGTTGGTAACTAATTCTTCGTGCTCTTTGGGGAAGGCTTTGCCATATTCTTCATACAACTTTTTCCATTGATTATTTAGTTCTGTGCCTTTTTGTCCCGGCTCAAGCAAATGCGTTCTTACTTCGTCGGGCACATAGAAGCTTTCATTTGGATCCCAGCCCAGATTTTCTTTTGTTTTCTTCACATTTTCTTCTCCCAGCGGGCTGCCATGCACTTTGCTGGTGCCTTCCTGCGGAGAGCCGAAACCAATGATGGTTTTTACGGCGATGATGGATGGCTTATCGATAGCTTCCTGTGCGAGATAGATAGCGCGCTCGATGGCACCAAGATCGTTGCCGTCTTCTACAATTTGGGTATGCCAGCCATACGCATCAAAACGCATGAGTACATCTTCAGTAAAAGCGAGGTTGGTGGGACCATCGAGAGAAATATGATTATCATCCCACAGGTAAATGAGTTTACCCAATTTTAAGTGACCGGCAAGGGAAGCGGCTTCGGATGCCACGCCTTCCATCAGGTCGCCATCGCTGACGATGCCGTAGGTATAATGATCGTATAGTTTAAAATCGGGTTTATTGTATCGCGCAGCGAGAAATTCCTCGGCCATAGCGGAGCCAACGCCGTTGCCGAAACCCTGACCCAGCGGGCCTGTGGTTACCTCAATACCATCGGTGAACATAGATTCGGGGTGACCGGGCGTTTTGGAGCCAACCTGGCGGAAACGCTTTAATTCTTCCATAGGAAGATCATAGCCATATAAATAAATGAGGCTATATAGCAGAGCCGAGCCATGACCGGCAGACAGGATAAAGCGGTCGTGGTTGGGCCAGGCAAAATCTTTAGGATCGAAGCGAAGAAATTTTGTCCATAGTACATAAGCCATAGGCGCAGCGCCTAATGGCAAACCGGGATGCCCGGAGTTGGCTTTCTGCACCATATCTACAGAAAGAAAACGAATGGTGTTTACGCTTAGCTGGTCGATGCCTGTAGTGGTTTCTGATGCGGTTTGGTTAGACATGATAAACTGGTTTGTTGAGAGAAGTCTTTTATCCATCAAAATTCTTACCTGATGTAAGAAGCGGGATGTTTTTGCTAAATGATTGCTTTTGCTGCTTAACCGGGAAAGATCGATGCTGCTCCTCCCGTTTGGGAAACAAATGTAAGGAAAGGCAGTATTGAAAGGTGGAAAATATATTGCGAAGCAGAGAAATGGCCTTTGCAGATGCAAAAGGGAAGCAGGCAGATGAAGATGGGAGGCTGATTTTTGTTGATGGGATGCTGGTTTGCAGAGGTGCGGGGCAGATAGATGGAGGTGAGCTACCCGATTTGCAGAGCCGCGATGCACATTTATAGAGTCGCGAGGCACATTTGCAAGCCCCGGAGTGGAAGAGATAAACATAGGTATCTGACAAAAAGATTGAACCAGAGAATAAATGGAAGTGTTTTTCTTATATATTATTTTAACACGAATGACTGGAAAGCATTACCTTCCCTACCGGATAATCCAACTGGTCAAAAATATTTTTTGACCGTGAAAAGCAAGACCATATGCAGGAGGATGAAAGGAATCCAATAGAGAAACCGGAAAACCGCAGCGACGAAGATGACCTGCCCAGTGCCAATGCGGAACTGAAATTAATCAACGAAGCTCTCCGAACATCGGAGGACCGGTTTAAAGCCATTGTTCATCAATCAAACATGGGCATTGCTGAGTGCGACCTGTGGGGCAGACTCCATTTTGTAAACCAGCAGTTTGCCAACCTGCTCGGTTTTGCCGAAGCTGAACTAACCGGTCGGCTGTTGCGTGGGTTGTTGCACCCGGACGATATGCCTAAATATGACGAGCTGATTGCCACCCTTGCCAATGGCAGTGGTGCATTTGAAGCTGAGCTTCGGTATATGAACGCCGGTAACCAGCCGGTATGGCTGTTGCAGCGTTCATCCCGCCTGCAGGATATGCAAGGCAAGTTTTCTTCCTTTATTTCTACGTTCACTCACATCAGCCAACCCAAGCAGGAAGAAGAAAAGTGGCAGCAGGATGAAAAGAGCTTAGACATACTGGAGAGTATTACCGACCCTTTTTTTGCCGTTGACCACCAGTGGCGCTTTATATATGCCAACCGGAAACTGGAACAACTGAACCAGCGTGAACCTAACAGTCTCTTAGGTAAAAATATATGGGAGGAGTTTCCGCCATTGTACGATTCGGATTACGGAAGGTTATACCGAAGGGTAGCCGAAGAGAGGATAACTTCTTCTGTTGTTGCCACTTCTACCGTGGATAACCAGTGGTATGAGGTGCAGGCCTTCCCGGCGAAAGACGGTATTGCCGCTTATTTTAAAAATGTAACCGAGCAAAAGGAAGCCGAGAAAGCTTTGCAGCAATCGGAAGAGCGCTACAGCACCCTGATACACCAAGCAACTGCCGGAGTAGCGGAGATGGATGTAGCCGGCACTTATGTATTCGTTAATAAAAAGTGGTGCGAGATTACAGGTTTTGAGGAAGAGGAAATGTATCGCCTTACCTGCTTTGATTATGTGCACCCGGACGACGCAGTGCAAAGCCGGCAACTGTTTGAGCAAACCGTAGCTACCGGAAGACCTTTTATTAATGAAAAAAGAATCATTTGCAAAGACGGAACCGAGCTGTGGATAAATGAAACCATCTCGGGCATCTCTGGTGTGCAGGGAGAAATTAAAAGCATTGTTTCGGTGTGCATTGATATTACCGACCGCAAGACCATTGAGAAACAGAAAGATGAATTTATTGGAATGGTAAGCCACGAGCTGAAGACGCCCGTAACTTCTTTGAAAGCGTATGCGCAGGTGCTGCAGATGCGCTTTTTAGAGGGAGGCGACCTCGCGTCGGCCGGCATGCTGCAGAAGATGGAAGGGCAGATAAACCGGCTAACCCTGCTGGTGCAGGACCTGCTGGACGTGACCCGGCTGGAAGGCAACCTGATGAGATTTCACCGGGAAGTATTTGAGTTTAGTAAAATGGTGGCTGATACTATAGAAGAAGTGCAGCGCACACTTCCCCAACATAATATTGTGTGCGGACCCCTGCCGAAAGCTTATGTGTTTGCCGATATGGAACGCACCTCGCAAGTGCTGGTGAACCTGTTGACGAATGCTGCCAAATATTCTCCCAGAGCCGACCGGATTGTGGTATCGGCACTTATTGCCGGTTCCTACATTACCTGTTCGGTGAAAGACTTCGGCATCGGCATCCCGGCAGAAAGCCAGAGGTATATTTTCGACCGCTTTTATCGCGTAAACAATCATTCGCGGAATACCTATCCTGGCCTGGGGCTTGGCTTGTATATTTCATCGGAAATTGTAAAGAAACAGCAGGGTGATATCTGGTTTGACAGCCTGGTAAACGAAGGCTCGGTGTTCAGCTTCCGGCTGCCTTTGTATCATCAATCATAGATAAACGGTTTATGTAAAGATGGCCACTTCTGTTTGTTACTTTTTTATGTAACCGGAAGTATAGACGCTGCCCTTTTATTGTATCACTGAACTTTTTTAAAATTACTCTAACGCCGTTCTAATGAACTCCTAAAATCATTCTGATACTAAACATTAGCCATCCGTTTTCATCAAACAGAACGTTTATTGATATAATTAATTTAAACAAACATTTCTATGATGAACAGAACAGCAGGATGGCTTTTGCCCGCTTTGGTGTTGGGCTTAGCTTTTACGGCCTGCAACAAACAGGCAATTGACAAACTCACTGATGAAGAAAGCAGGATTTATGTTACCGATTACGATTCAACCGTCAGCTTCACTTCCTACAAAACGTATAGTATTTCCGATTCTGTAGCAGTGATTGACAACAACCAAAGTGTAAAGCAGCTTACGGCTTCGGACCAGACTTATATTGATGCCGTGAAGAAGTATATGGCGCAGAACGGCTTTACGCTGGTTGACAAAAACAGTAATCCCGATGTTGGCGTAGATGTGAGCCGCATCATCAACACCTCAACCGGCGTTATCTCTTATCCGGATTATTATGGTTATTACAACGATTATTGGGATCCTTATTACTGGGGCTATGGCGGCTATAATTATTATTCGCCCTACTCTTATGGCGTGTACAGTATCCGGGAAGGAGCAATATCCATTGATATGCTCGACCTTAAAAATGCGGCTACCAAGGGTAAAATAGACCTGATCTGGACGGGACTTATTCGCGGTGAAGGGCTTGCCGACGCAGCTTCATCGGAAAGCCAGGTGAAGGCTTTGTTCGACCAGTCTCCTTATTTAAAAACAAATAATTAATGACCATGAAAAAGCTAAGAAATAGTATGGCTATTGCACTGCTGCTGGTGGCTTCCACCTTTGCTGCGCAGGCACAAAAAGGACAGGTGAAATTAGACCTGAATTATAACTATAGCCTGCCGCTCGGCAGTTTTAAAAACGATATTATCAGTAATGGCTCGGCAAGAGGCGGAACGGGTAGCGTGCAGTATTTTATCTCTGATAAGTTTGCCGTTGGCTTAGGAAGCGGCTACCAGTATTTTGAACAAAAATATCCGCGGGCTTTATACGATTTAAGCAAAACACAAACCGTATCGGCTGTGCTGAGCAACAGTATAGAAACCACACCCATAATAGCGAAGGCTACATTCTCGCCGCTGGCAGGTAAAGGCCTTGTGCAGCCTTATATTACAGCGGGCGCCGGTGCTTCGTTTGTTACCTATAATCAATACTTAGGTGAGTTTTCATCTACCCAAAAAAGCAGCACTTCCTTTGCTGCCCAAGCGGGTGCAGGAGTGATGATTCCATTTGGGAAACTGAGTGCCTCCGGTTTGCAGATCGGGGCTGATTACAGCTATGTTCCTTACAAGAACTTTGGCTACAGCAACCTGAATACGCTGAACTTTCATGCGGGTGTTTTCTTCCCGTTGAAGTAAGAATTCGGGGGTAAAATTTTATTGTACAAAACGCCTCTCTTATCTTAGAGAGGCGTTTTGTTTTCATGTAAACAAATAGAACACGTACATCAACAAGTGTTTTTGCCCTGCTGTATAAACTTATAGGTTTGGTTATTATCTTACTAAAAATGATAACGATGAAATATGTAGTTGTGCTTTGTGTAATGATGAGTTTGTTTGCCACTAAAAGCGGCGCGCAAAAGATAGACAGCATCTACTTTCATCTTTATACCGATAGCCTGAAGAAAGGGGTTTATAATTATATTAATGTAGATGGCTTGCTAAGCAACGGGCGCTATCTTCCATTAGATACAACGCAGCTCCAATTCACATCTTCGGATGGCAGATGGGTGGGCAATAATTTAATTTTAGAACCTTCTTTCAATAAAGAATTTGTAACGGTAACGGCACAGTTGAAACAAAACAGCTTGGTGCAAAAAAAAGCTGTTATTTACCTGAAGAAACGACCGGACGATGAGCGCCTAAAGACGGAAGAAGAAATTATGAATGATATGAAAAGCAAACCCGCGAAGCGAAAACGTAATAGATAAAGCGTCTCTGCTTGTTTTTACTTCCTTTTTACCGAAAGGAAGTTCTCTTTGTGTAAAAGGGAGCTTCCTTTCGGTTGCCGTAATAAAATTTATTTTTAAACCCGTTAGTCTCTGAAAGCTAACACAAAGAAAATGATGAAAGGAGAATGTATTTCTTAAAAAAACGGCAGACGAATCTTCGCCTGCCGTTTTTTATCTTGATGAATGAATCTTATAACGCCAGTTTCTTGGCATCTTCCAGAAACTTGGCTAAGCCAATGTCTGTTAGCGGATGTTTTAACAAACCTAAGATAGATTCCAGCGGCGATGTAATCACATGAGCGCCTACTTCGGCACACTGAATAATATGATTAGGGTTGCGGATAGAAGCCGCCAGCACTTGTGTTTCATAACCTTGGATGGTGTAGATGTTTACAATCTGCTCGATAAGCTGAACGCCTTCCCAGCCGCTATCGTCTATACGACCAATGAATGGTGAAATATAACGTGCGCCTGCCTTTGCGGCAAGGATCGCCTGACCGGCAGAAAAACAGAGTGTGCAATTGGTAGGAATGCCGTTGTCGGTAAACCACTTAATGGCTTTGATTCCATCTTTCATCATCGGCACTTTCACTACAATGTTCTTGTGAATTTTAGCCAGGTTTTTTCCTTCTTCTACAATATCATCAAACTTTACTGATATCACTTCTGCACTTACATCGCCGTCTACAATACCGCAGATGGTTTCGTAATGTTTCATAATAGCATCCCTTCCAGTGATGCCTTCTTTTGCCATGAGAGAAGGATTGGTGGTTACACCATCCAATATGCCGAGATCGTTGGCTTCGCGTATCTGCTCGATGTTTGCTGTGTCAATGAAAAACTTCATTATGGTTAAATTTTAATTGTTAATTGTTTGAATGCTGTTCTTCTGGAAGCACCAAGGACTTTAGTTAGCTCACCTGCCTCTTGTAAGAGCAGACTTAGTTTATCTGGTTTAATCAGTTTTAATTCCTGAATAACTTCTAACCAAAACTGCGCTTCATCCATCTCTTCAAGAGCTATACTTAGTTTAGCAATAAAGGCTTTCTTTGATTGCGCATTGCAGGCAGAACGATAATTAGCTGCTGCTGAAAAGGAAGATCTTAATAACTGGTCTTCAACAATCTTTCCAATTTTGCTGTGAGGTAGCACTTCACACAAAGGTATAGTTCGTAATGCGAAGTTTTTAATTCTTAATTGTAAGTCGGTTGATGTCACTGAGGTAGAAAACGATTGACAAATGAAGGAAAGGCAATTGACAATTAACAATCATCAATATAAAATAAAAAAAGGCAGGCTACTTACATCGCACCGCTACAACCGTCTACTCTTGCTGCCTTCCGGCCCTGGGAGGGTTCAACAGGAGCTGGTCGTGCAAGACCTGCCGGGCGCAAATGTAGGCGTTGCGCGATAAAAAACAAATGCAAAATTAAAGACCGGAGCGCGAAGCTTTGGAATTGATGGTGCGGATGCCAAGCAAAGCATCGCTGCGCTCGCTGAACGAACGATAATACACAAGAACGGTATAATCATTTTCCGTTTCCCAATAATTGCCTTCAGTAATGGTAAACTGCGGTAGTTGCCTGCGGTTGCCGGCATCTTCTGTAGCAAAGAGATAGGTGTAATAGCCTTGCTTTAGCAATAAGCTACCTTCATACACACCCAGGCTATCGTTCCACTGCAGGCGGGTAGAAGCATTGGTTTTATAATCGGTCATTTGTCCAAGAATAAATAAGTCTTTGCCTGCATAGGGCTGGCGGTTGTTCGGCACAAACAGGAAATGAACATTGCCATAATCGCTCTGCCAGAAAGGGTTGCTGGCATCGGTACAACTAATCTGGTAAAAGCCATTCAAATCGGCATACGAAATAAAACGTTGTGCGGTGCGTTCGCCGTCTGGTGCGGCAACAACATCAAAAGGTTGCACATCGCGGTTGATGGTTTTTACACGGTCGCTGAAATAGCGGAAGCTGCGTAAATCAAGCCAGCGGTACTCCTTCCCTGCGGGAAAAACAAAATCTTTTTCGCCATTGTATTCATAGATGCCCTGACGAAGGAAAGCAGGTTGAGCACCAATTACGGCATTGTCCCAACGATAGTTCTGCAACGCCACCACTTTTATCTGTTGCTGCGGGTTCAGTACATTCAGTTTTGTTACGTCCAGGCTGAACTGTAGCTTCTGATGCGTCTTAAACAGGTCGGGATTAAAAGGCTGCAATATCTGCGCAGCTACCGATATTCGGTTGTCGACAATCAGCAAACGCTTGGTAAAAGCGAGCTTGGATGTATCGCCATTCAGGAAGACTTTCAGCAAATAATTGCCGCTTTTTTTAGGCAGGCAATTTCTTTCGGGAAGTGATGCCTGGTAGTGAATATATTTGGTAGTAGCGATAGAAGATTGGCGGTATTGTACCAACCGGTTCTGCGAGAAGCCATCTATATAATCGAAAGTGCTAAGGTCAACCGGCGACCAGTCGGCATTGCAGAGCTGGTAAGTATAATAATAGGTTTTTACATAGTTGTCAAAATCATCAAAATGAAGTTCTACGCTGCCGGTGCTGCCCAGTGGAATAATAGGATAGCCGTTTTGATTGCCGGTTAAAAACAATTGCGGCGTATGGATGTTGTTCATAAAAATTGCATCCGGCTCGCGCTGGCAAAGAGCCACTTCCGAGAACAGGATGAAGATCGAGAACAGGAAGGAGAAAAAAAAGCGGGCAATCGTTTGGTGCTTCATGGATGAAAGATAATGATTGATTGTATAAACGACCGTGTTTAACAGAGATTGTTTAAGTGAATCGTTATCATCCCTGCAATTGCGCTTCCCGCTCCAATACTTTTTCAAATAAGTCTTCGTACTCTTTGGTTAAAGCAGTGATTTTTTGGTTATTGCTTTTGTGTTCATTTTCCAGTTGCACAAACTTATTTCTGTTGGCATATACATCCGGCAATGCCATGTCATTCTCAATTTGCTTTTGCTGATTCTTTATTCGTTCCAGTTCGCTTTCTACCTTACTGAATTGTTTCTGCAGCTTCTGAAATTCTTTCTGCTGTTCGCTGTTAAACGAGTTGTTCTGTTTAGACTGTTGTATAGGTTTCACTACCGTTTCCTCTTTCTTCTTGTTCTCCTGTTCCTTGTTGCTGGCAGCCTGTTTTGCCATCCTTTCTTTCCACTCCACATACTCTGCATACGTGCCTTTAAACTCTTTGATCTCGTGATCAATAATCTCCCAGATTTTATTGGCAGCTTTAGAAATAAAATAACGGTCGTGGCTCACGAAAATCATGCTGCCTTCATATTTGTTCAGGGCTTCGGTCAGCAATTCCACACTGTGCATATCCAAGTGGTTGGTCGGCTCATCCAGCAGCAGGAAATTGGCTTTGCTTACAATTACTTTGGCTAATGCCACACGCGCTTTTTCACCCCCGCTTAAGGTACGAATTTTCTTTTCTACATCCTCACCACTGAATAAAAAGCAACCCAGCAGCGCGCGCAGCTCCAGATCATTTTTGCCGCTGCCGCATTCCTGCATTTCTTCTATAATGGTATTGTTGATATTAAGTGCTTCTAACTGGTGCTGCGCATAAAAGCTTTCTTCTACATTATGTCCCCAAACGCGCTCGCCTTCAAAGTTAGAATCGGTGCCGCCGATGATACGCAGCAAAGTAGATTTGCCTTTGCCGTTGGCACCGATTAAAGCAATCTTATCACCGCGGTCAATCTCTGCACTTGTGTTTTGAACAATGTCCAGTTTGCCAAAGCTTTTCGAAACATCTTTTAACGTGGTTAATATTCTGCCGGGCTGTCTATCTACCTGAAAATTGATGCGCAGGTTAGGTCGTTCAATTTCTACATTTTCAATGCGGTCTAATTTGTCGAGTCGCTTAATGGCACTCTGTGCCGCTGCAGCCTTGCTTGCTTTGCTTCTAAACCGTTCGATAAAACGCTCCTGCTGGCGGATGTAATCCTGCTGGTTTTCAAAAGCACGCTGCTGCATTTCTATACGCAGTTCTTTCTCTTTCTCATAGTATTCATAATCGCCGGTATAACTGTGCAGTTCCTGCTGATAGAGTTCCACAATCTTTGTTACCATGCGGTTCAGGAAATATTTATCATGGCTCACAATCACCACGCTGCCTTTGTAATGCACGAGATATTTTTCCAGCCATTCGATAGAAGGCAAATCCAAGTGGTTCGTCGGCTCATCAAGCAGCAATACATCGGGTTGTTGCAATATCATTTTGGCTAATAAAACCCTCATGCGCCAACCACCACTGAACTCTTTGTAAGGCTTGCCCAACTGCTCATTTTCAAAGCCCAAGCCCTGCAATACTTCTTCTGTTTTGTGTTCGATGTTATAACCGCCGAGTACTTCCATTTCGTGCAGCGCATCGGTATATCTTTCTAATAATTTTTCGTCACCGGTTTTCTCCAGCTCGTTGCCAATTTCCTCAATCTCTTTTTCTAATTGCTTTACACGCTCAAACGCACCCATCGCTACTTCGCGGATGGAATCGTTGGTATCAAAGCTTAATAAATCCTGGTGCAGATAACCGATGGTAACGCCTCTGCCGCGCTCTACTGTTCCACTTGAAGGCATATATTCTCCCACCAGCACTTTCAGCAAGGTTGATTTGCCGGTGCCGTTGTAACCAATCAGTCCGATGCGCTCGCCGGGCTGTATATGCCAGGTAGCATCCTGCACAATTACACGCGCTCCAAATTCAAAGGTTACGTTGTTGAGTCCGATTAACATAGCTTGTTGTGTTGCGGCGCAAATTTACGCGTAGTGTATGGTAAAAGAAAGTTGAAAAGGGAAAATGGGGAAGAAAGATTTAACGCGGTTTTCTTAATCTTTTTTTAAGCTGTTTAACGCGTATTTTAAGCCTAGCGCTTTGCCGGATGTTTTACTTTTGAATCAGAAAGAGAAAGCATTTTGCTAGGCTTCAGAGATTGGTTATAAAATGAAAAAGAATAGCCTGCCGCAACTCAGATAGGGAAGCAGGCTTTTTAAACAAAAAAGAATCACACGAAAAAGAGTTTGTTTTTAGCGATTATATGTTGGTTTTATGGTTGAATCCGTTGCATTTTCATGTGACGGATTTTTATTTTTAAAACAGCCCGAACAGCATCCCGTCCACACTGTTAATGATGCTTCCCAGATCTTCACTCCGCTCGGCAAATTTATTTTTGTCAACGTCTATCACCAGTAGTTTTCCTTCCTGGTAAGACCCAATCCATTTCTCGTAAAGAAGATTGAGTTTTTTCAAATAATCGAGGCGAATGTTTTCTTCGTATTCCCGCCCGCGCTTTTGAATTTGTCCTACCAAAGTGGGCACCGATGCTTTTAAATAAATCAGCAAATCCGGCGGCTGGATCATGCTTTTCAGCGTTTGAAAAAAGTTGAAATAATTATCAAAATCACGCTGGCTCATCAAGCCCATATCGTGCAGGTTGGGCGCAAAAATATTAGCGTCTTCATAGATGGTTCTGTCTTGTATCACGGTTTCTGTTCCTTCCTGAATTTCGAGTAGCTGCTTCAGGCGGCTGTTCAAAAAATAAATCTGCAGGTTGAAGCTCCAGCGCGGCATCTCGTCGTAAAAATCCATCAGGTAAGGGTTGTTGTCCACATCTTCAAACTGCGGAATCCACTTATAATGCTTACTCAACAATTCTGTCAGCGTGGTTTTGCCGGCGCCGATATTTCCTGCTACCGCCACATGTTTTGGCTTATGAACTTTCGACATCTTATTTCAGTTTAGCTTTCTGTCTGCCTTCACCCGCTGCAGCGAACGTTGGCTTCGCAATCGCTTTTGTTTTTTACCTGTAATTCAAACCTATTGCACTGCGCACCAATGTTAGCGTTTTATCAGCGCTTGCCCTTGCTTTTTCTTTGCCCATCGCAATAGCATCCGACAAGTAAGTTGTATTTTCCTGAATGGCTTTTGCTTTCTCGCGTATGGGTTTGATGAATAGGATCATGTCTTCTGCCAGTTGTTTTTTCATATCGCCGTAGCGAATGTAACAGTTGGCAAACGCTTCTTCAAACTGAGCTACGGTTTCGGGGCGGCTGACAACGTTCATTAGTGTAAACAGGTTGGCGATGTAATCGGGCTTCTCGCTGTTCGGCTCCGTGGGACCGCTATCCGTTTTTGCCTTCATTATTTTTTTGCGCAGCAGGTCATCGTCGTCGGCTAAATACAACGTTGCCATTTCATTATCGCTCTTGCTCATTTTGCCACTGCCGTCTAAGCTCATAATCTTCACCAGGCTGCTGCCATAATTAAAAGGATAAGGCAAGGGAAAAACTTCGCCATAGCGATGATTGAAACGCTCCGCAAAATTGCGCGCCATCTCTAAGTGCTGTTCCTGGTCTTTACCCACCGGCACGTTCACCGCACGATGGATTAATATATCTGCTGCCTGCAGCACCGGATAAGTAAGCAAGCCTGCGTTTACATTTTCCGGATGCTGCCTTACTTTATCTTTAAACGTAGCCGTTTTTTCCAGTTCTCCTTTGTAAGCCAGCATGTTTAAATACAGGTACAGTTCTGCAATTTCCGGCACGTCGCTTTGCACATACAGCACTGTTTTTTCTGGGTCGATGCCGCAGGCGATTAACTCCGACAACAGGCGATGAACGTTGTGCTTCAATTGCCTGGTATCTGGATGCGTGGTGAGGCTGTGCCAATCTACCACGCAGATTAAACAGTTGTATTCTTCCTGCATTTTTACCCAGTTGGTCACCGCGCCAAAATAGTTGCCGAGATGAAGAAAACCCGTTGGGCGAATGCCGCTTAATACCACTTCTTTCATAGGCGGGCGAAGATAGGAATTGAGGATGGATTGAAATACGGAGGACATTAAATAGAACACAGATGGCACTGACTGCGTGCACGGATGAGAAAGGTTTTTTGGTGGTTAATTTGATTTTGGCAGGTGTTTATCAGAACAACGTTTTTGCCTTTCAACATCCTCATATAAAGTCTTTCAATTAACAGGAAAAATTTAAACAGAGTAACTACAGATCTTGTGTTTTCAATCCCAAATCATATAGTTGCTTGTCCTACTTTTGCACCCTAATTTTTCTTCTCCATGCAAAGAGACACGCAAATATTTTCACTCATTGATAAAGAACTCGAACGCCAGCGCCGCGGCATTGAACTCATCGCTTCAGAAAATTTTACCTCGCTGCAGGTGATGCAGGCGATGGGCAGCGTAATGACGAACAAATACGCTGAAGGTTATCCCGGCAAACGTTACTATGGTGGCTGCGAAATTGTAGACCAAAGCGAACAACTGGCGATAGACAGATTGAAGCAAGTGTTTGGTGTTGAATATGTAAACGTGCAGCCGCACAGCGGCGCGCAAGCCAATGCAGCCGTGGCTTTAGCTGTGTTGCAGCCTGGCGATGTTACCTTAGGGTTAGACCTCAGTATGGGTGGACATTTGACACATGGCTCGCCAGTGAACTACAGCGGCAAACTGTACCAGGCTCATGCGTATGGCGTTACCAAAGATGGGCTGGTTGATTATGATGCGCTCGAAGCCAAAGCAAGAGAACACAAACCCAAGATGATTTATTGCGGCGCCAGTGCTTACAGCCGCGATTGGGATTATGCCCGCATCCGCGCGGTTGCCGATGAAGTAGGCGCTATCGTGATGGCAGACATTGCGCATCCTGCCGGGTTAATTGCGAAGGGTTTGTTGTCATCGCCATTTCCGCATTGCCATATCGTTACTTCCACCACGCACAAAACCTTGCGTGGTCCACGTGGTGGCGTAATCATAATTGGAAAAGATTTTGAAAATCCGTTTGGGCAAAAGGACAATAAAGGCAATGTCCAGATGATGAGCAAGCTTATTGACCTTGCAGTGTTTCCGGGTATCCAGGGCGGACCGCTGGAACACATCATCGCCGCCAAAGCGGTTGCCTTCGGCGAGATATTGAGTGATGAGTTTACGGAGTATGCACAGCAGATTCAAAAGAATGCACAAGTAATGGCGAAATGCTTTGTGGATAAAGGTTACAACCTGATTAGCGATGGCACCGACAACCACCTGATGCTGATTGACCTGCGCAACAAAAATATCAGTGGCAAGAAGGCGGAAGCGGTGTTGGGCGAAGCCGATATTACCGTGAATAAAAACATGGTGCCGTTTGATGATAAGAGTGCGTTTGTTACCTCCGGCATTCGCATTGGTGTACCGGCAATCACAACCCGCCTTTTAAATGAAGACCACATGTCGTTCATTGTAGATAAGATTGATGCAGTGCTGATGAACGCCGATGATGCGGCATTGCACGGGAAAATAAAGAACGAGGTAAACGAGTTTATGAAAGGCTTTCCGCTGTATCCTGAATTGTAGTTTTTCTTTATAATTTAAAGAAATGCTAAAGCAAAATTTCTTTTTATTCCCTTTTTAACCTCCGGCAATATTTGTAGTCTGGCGGAACAAACAATTATCATTTATGAAAAAGATTTTCGCACTTCTCGCTGCTACCGTAGTAATCGCCTCTGCTTCGTTCGCTCAGACCTCTAAAACGAAATCGGACACTACGCACCACAAAATGGCGCACAAAACAACGGTGCATAAGACAGTGCATCACACGACGAAAAAAGATTCTTCTACGAAGAAGTAAGAGAGATGACGGCGTACCGCCGTACAGGCTTTAACTGTTTTATCTGCCGCAGCTTTTTTGTTGCGGCTTTTTTATTTACACTTTATTTGTGTTTGCATATAAAGGCATCGTTTGTACCTGTGGCAGCATCACTAATAAGTAAGCAGCCATAGAAAATTTCAGAGCTATCCATCCTAAATAATACAACCATCATTTGAAAGGACCGGAAAATATTATCATCAGTCGAACCGACAGTATCGGTGATGTAGTGCTTACCCTACCAATGGCAAAAGCTTTGAAAGAGGCTTTCCCCGGTATTCGCATCGGCTTCATGGGAAAAGCTTATACCAAAGCGGTGATTGAATCTTGCGAATATGTAGATGAGTTTATAGACGTACATCGCTTTATGCATGAGGAGATAACAGTTTGTGGCCTGTCGCCCAAAGCTATCATTCATGTATTCCCTGTACCTGCAATTGCGAAGAGGGCTAAACAATTGCACATCCCGCTGCGCGTTGGCACTACCAACCGGCTATATCATTGGTTTACCTGTAACAAACTGATAAAGTTAAGCCGGCGAAAATCTAACCTGCACGAAGCGCAGTTAAACCTGAAATTGCTGAAAGCACTGGGTATAAAAAGCGATTACAGCCTTACCGATATTGCCGGTATGTATGGCTTACACAAAACAGAGCCACTGAAAGAACCATTCTCTTCCTGGATTGACAAAAGCCGGTACAATCTAATTCTTCATCCTAAATCTCAGGGCAATGGTAGAGAGTGGGGATTGGATAATTTTATTGAACTTATCCGGTTACTTCCACCCGGTCAATTCAAGCTTTTTGTTTCGGGCACCGATAAGGAAAGAACATTACTGCAACCTTTATTCGATGCCGTGGGCAACAGCGTAACAGATGTATGTGGAAAGATGACCCTTGATCAATTTATATCCTTTATCAATGCCTGCGACGGATTGGTAGCCAGCGGTACCGGGCCGCTTCATCTGGCGGCTGCTTTAGGCAAATATGCCTTCGGTCTTTTTCCGCCTGATAAACCCATTCATCCTGAACGGTGGGCACCGGTGGGCAAGAAGGCGCAGTTTTTTGTCTCATGTGTTGGTGACGAATTAAAAAAAGAAGACGCAACGTTTATTCCCATTTCACCGACGATAGTAAAAGAAGGCATCGAACGTGGTTTTATTTTAGTTTTATAAACATCTTACAGCAAAACAACAGCTTGCGCATAGTGTTGCGTTTTTTTACGGCCAGCAGGGTTTTATAGTTGGCAAAAAAAGTTGTCATGCGCAATATATTATTAGCAAAAGAAAAGTCAGCATAGCTTTTTTTCAGTTTATACAATACCTTCTTTTCTTTTACCAAACTGTCGGGGCATTGTTCATAAAATAAGGCGATGCGCCCGCGCTGGTCTGCCCTTTCTTTACTTTTCTTCTGTTTGTTGTGTTCCTTCTTTTTTTTACCAATAACGCCGAATAAATTGTTTGAATGCTGACGGTACAGAATAAGCGCTTCGGGGAGAAAGGTTACGCCGCCCTGTAGTGTTGCCTGAAAACAAAGCCACCAGTCGTAAGGCATGTATAAAGGAAAGTCGGATGCGCCTGTATACAACGAGCGCTTAAACAGAGAAGCATGTCCGTACACATTGGCAAACACGGCATAATTAAGACAATTGGTAAACGTGCGGCACACAACGGCATCAGATATCTTTCTTCCGGTTGGTTGTAGTTTCTCGTTTGCTACCAGCGAATCGCAATACACCATCGGGTAATCGCCTATGGCTTCCACTGAGCGCTTTATTTTATCGGGTAGCCAACAATCGTCCTGGTCGCAGGGAGCTATATAGTCACCGTTGCACAAGCCCATTGTTTTTTCAAAATTTTTGATATAGCCCAGGTTCGTTTCGTTTACATAAACCTTTATGTGAGAATACAGGCGCTCATAGCGTTGCAACAATATCAGCGTACCGTCCTGACTGATGTCGTCTGTTGCGATAATCTCTATATTCGGGTAGGTCTGCGCAAGCAGCGAATCCAGCAATGCCGGCAGGTATTGTTCGCCATTGTAAGTAGTCAGGGCAATGGATACCAAGGGTTGATAAGCAGCTTTATCTTTCATTCGTAAAGAAAGTTGTTAAACCAAAGTAAGAACACAAAAATGAGTTTATGATTATCTTATTTTGCTGCTTGAAAGAACAGGAGTAACAAACGATAATAGCTGATTAAGACTAAAACAAAATTTTTACACTACAAACATTGGTTCTCCTGTTGTTACTGAGCAAACCATGAAGCTGATTAGGAATATACTGCTTTGGCTGCAGGCGATAGACATCGCGATAAAAGCTATCCTGCATAACCAGGTGTATGTGCTGCGCAAAGCCGCTTTGGGTGATGTACTCTGGGTAGAGCCTGTGCTGCGAAAGTTGGCGGAGAATGGGAGAACGGTGTTTTTGATTACAGAATTCTGTTCTTTGTTTGACAATTTTCCTTACTCTAACTTCCATTGCATTAACAACAGCGATAAACGATACAAACGCGCGGCGAAATTACTTCATGCGCTCAGGTTGAAAAAGCATGTTGTATATCTTAACAACAGCTACGAAAAACGACCGAACCAACACTTTCTTCATGCTTATCAGGAGATAGCTCATCTGCCAAAGGAAGAAGAATATCCAAAACTTTATCTAAATGAAGAAGAAAAAAGGGGGTATCATAATCTGAAGCCTTATGCAGTCATCCACTTAGAAACAACTTCTCCACTCAACCACCGGCAGATCTATGGTATTCAATGGCAATCTGTGGCTCAATACCTGCAGGAAAAAGAACTGACGCCTTACTTCATTGCCAAGTACCCCGAAGATTATCAACTGCCTTATCATAGAAAGCTGTCTTCTACCCGCGATTTAATTTCTTTTATTTACAATGCCGAACTCTTTATCGGTGTTGATTCAGGACCCAGCCATATTGCTGCTTCACTCGGTGTGCCTTCACTCCTGTTTTTCGGTTCCATTAATCCCTGGTTCCGACATTTTAAAGCTTTGTTCAGCGGTCTCATTATTCAGCAGTCCTGTGAATTTGCAGGCTGTTATCATCGCATCTTAAAAAGAAAAGAAGAACGCAGTTGCCTGCTGGTGGGTAACGAAGGAACACCTAAATGTTGTGTCTTCAGTAATGAATTGGTGGAGAATAATATTGACCGTCTGCTATCCCGGTCGTTCGCATCTCTATAGCCCTGTTGTGTCATTACATAACAGAACCGGAATGATAAAATAAATTCAGGCGGAAAGCCGGAAATAGTTACTGCGGCAGCGTTGTATCTGCCACATACAGGAATGTAGTAGGCTGAATTTTGAATAGCTTAACATCATTCAAATCCTGGCTGGCTTCCATGCCGATAGAGTTAATAATATTGCCATTCAACTGGTGAATATAAACCGGCTTATCGGTGGTGAAGTTTCCTTTGTTCTGATCCCACAACAGCTCGTTGGTTCGCATGGTATCGCCTTTGAGATTATACACCACCACGCTGTCTCGTAGCAATACCTTACTTTGGTTTTGTATGTACTTCCCGTATTTAGCGAAAAGTTGACTCTCTGTTTTAGTGCTGTCGTTGTAAAAATCAACATGCAAGGTTTTAGGAAACTCAGTAATCACTGTATCCGAGTGTTCAATCAGCATAAGCGGCGCCGTGAGCTTCGCTTTCATCAGCGCATTCTGGCTTAGGTAGCTTACCACATCGGTAGCCTGCTCTACGCTGGTTTTCTTCTGGCTCAGCTTCTTTACGACATCAATATCATTCTCGCAGGCAAACATAAAAAAGCAGCTTCCTAAAAAAGCTGCCTTCATTATACTTTTATAACTAAGAAAACTAATCATATTTCCGCTTCTGAAACCAGAGGTCGCTCAAAGATAAACCCGCCGAAATCTTAAAGAAATTTTCTGTTACATTATTAACGTTTGTGCCACGCTTGCCTATCTCAGCCGCGAGGTTAATAAGCGTTGACTGGTTGGAATATCGTTGTCCCTTTAAGTGAATTCCCATACCTAAGGTTACAGCGGTTGTTTTCAAACCATTTCCGTCGGCATCTATATAATCTTTGCCGGTATAAAAACCTAAGCGATAAGTAGAGCGTGAGAAGAGTCCCATACTGGTGAGGCTGGGTGTAATAGCACCGCCCAAACGAAACAGCCAGTTATTAACTACCTGATCTTTTAAACCGTTGTAACGATAATCGTTTCCCCAGTTGCCAGCTGAAAGTTCAGCGCCGAGCATCCACTTATTTACCGATACTTCCTTTGTGCCCAACTGATTGGTAAGCATAACACCCACATTAAAAGTGGCCGGTAGGGTCGCTTTATCTTTCGGGTTGGTTTGGTATTTTACGGTATCGTAAGGCAGCACTGCACCATCAGCATTGTAGAAATAAGTTTCATTCAGCACATTCGAAGTGATGTCTAATTTCTGCTTCAGCGTTCCGGCAGCGCCAATAGTAAGGGCATATGTAGAGTTGAGCTTGGTGGCGCTATCTTTCTTTTCGCTGAGTTTAATGTTCCACTGCAAGCCGGCATTGGCAAACAGGCTGTTGAAGTTGCCGGTGCTGGCAACGCGCCCATTGTGATAGCCGATAGAATCGTTTATCAACAGGATGTCAGTAGAAATTTCTTTTCTGCCAAACAGGTAACCACCGTTTACACCAATGCTGAAACCGCCCCAGCGTTTGCCTATACCAACAAATGCCTGGTTCAATCCACCGCTGCCGTTGTAAATAGTGTGAAGGCTATCGGCACCACGTCCAAAGCTTTCGATATTATAGTTGATACGAGATAATGGCTTTAAACCGGCGACCAGACCCAAATGTTTTTTGTTAATAGGGAAGCCGACAAGAATATAAGAGGGAATGAAGTTGACAGAGTTGTATTTTAAAACCGGATTTGCATTGTGAAGCGTGCGGGTGTCTATACTCACACCAATGTCAAACGTAAAAAAACCGCCGTTTAAACCTTTGTAAGAAGGAAGGTTACTGTAAGATGCCGGGTTGTCTGAGTTGAGCGTATTGCCGTCAGAATAAGCCGCCGTCATACCTGCCAGCCCGCGCGCAGCAATGGTTTGGGTAGGATATAAATCGCCGATGCCATATCTTGAGTAAGGAGAATTTTCCTGCGCCGATGCACTATAAAACAATAAAAAAAAAGAACTAAAAGCAGCCGAGTAACTAATGATTTTCTTCACTGATCGCATACAAACCTTTATAGATAAAATAAGGGTCTGCAAATATCTTGTTTTCCAGATGCGGCAGGAAGAAGGGCATATTACCCCCGGTTAAATGCGCGTTAAAGTTGCTGTATCTCAATTTGTATTCATTGATTACGCCATCTATTTCCTTGCTCATTCCGAGTATTACACCACTTAACAAATTGGTTCTTGTATCGTAGCCAATCAGGGGAAAATTCCAGTCCGGTTCCACCATGGGTAACAAGGCAGTATGGTCGTGCATAGCCTTAAAGCGCATCTCCAATCCGGGCGAAATAGCGCCTCCTAAAAACTCTCCAAATTTATTAATGAAGTTGAACGTAATACAGGAACCCAAAGCGATAACGAGGTTGTGTTTACGGGGGTATACATCAACGGCTGCTGCAGCCAACGCCAGCCGGTCTGCACCAATGGTTTCGGGTTTACCGACGGGTGTGGTAAAAGGCAACTTGCTTTGATTAGAGAGCTTATGAAACGAGGAATTTTTCCTGAGCAGTTCTTCTATCTCCGGTGGATGATGAATAACAGAAGATAAGATGGTTTTCGAAGGATGATGCTGGTCTAGTATTTTTTGAATTGAATTTATACTGTCATCTTCCAGCACCGCTACTTCTTCCAATTTTTTACCCCGGAAGATAGCGCACTTCAATCTTGTATTGCCAAAATCAAAACAAAGCGTTGTTTTCATGTTGTGTTTGAAGGGGCTAAATTAGAAGAATAAAGCGGTTAGATCTTTTAAGATAAAAATGTAATTTTAAAAACTATAAAGCGGTTGGTTATGGATACTTTGATAGAGCAGATAAGACAGAAACCAAATATGAAGTCTTTGGTCAATGAATTAAACCAGATTATTGAGGAAGAGAACAAGCGCCGTGAGGATTTTTATAATACTATTACGGAAGATGACAAAGCTGAATTCATCAATGGTGAAGTGATTATGCATTCACCGGTAAAAGTAGAACATGCAGATACATCGGGCGGCCTGTATTCTCTAATGCGTTATTATGCTATCAAGCATGATGCAGGAAAAGTTTTTACCGAAAAAATAATGATTCACTTAACCCGCAACAGTTATGAGCCTGATATAGCTTTCTTTAATAAAGTGAAGTCTTCACAACTTACACCCAAACAAATGTTGCTTCCGGCTCCGGATTTCATTGTGGAAGTTCTATCGCCATCAACTGAAAAAAATGACCGTGGAATAAAATTTACTGACTATGCCGAACATGGTGTGCAGGAATATTGGATGGTTGATCCTGTGCATCATTCTGTAGAGCAATACCTATTACGAAACAGCAGATACGAACTCGAAACTAAAAGCAAAACCGGAACCATTTCAAGTATTGCTTTGGCAGGCTTTGTTATAAAAGTAGAAGCTATCTTCAACGAAGAAGAAAGCATAAAAGCCTTACAGCAAATTCTGCAATCCTAAAGATTCAAATCAAATCCTTTCAGTTCTTTAAAATGTCCGTTCAACTTCACCCGTTCCTTCAGCAATTCAGCACCCAGCACTGCAGGCAACACTTTCTTTAAATGGCGCTTTAAATACTCCAGCCGCTGGTCTTCGCGCAGCAAACCCAACAGCTCATATTCTTCTTCCAGCGCTAAACCCGCATGATGCGCAATATCGTAGCTGAGCAACTCTTCATCCGGCTTTTTAAAATCCTTTTCTACCTTCAGTAATTTATGCAGTTCCCTCAGTCCGTTGATGACCCGCTTCATTATTTTTACCTGCGCCTCATTGTTGTTAGAAGGGTAATCTACAATGGCGCCGCTGTATAATTTGTCAGGTATGTTTTTTATCACCTCCAATATGCGAAATATACTAACGCCTTTTGTACGGATGTCCATCTTGCCATCTTCATGTATGGCTGCCACTTCTATTATTTCCACTAGCGTACCCATCTCTGCCACGCTGTTCTTTAAAACCGCAGGTATGCCAAATGGTTTCTTCTCTTTAATGCATTCACCAATCAGTTGTTTATAGCGTTCCTCAAAGATGTGCAGGTTCAACTGCTCACCCGGATACACCACTATCTCCAAAGGAAAAATCGGAACAAAATTGATCATAGCAACAAAGGTATTGGTTGTCTAAAAAATACGGAATGCAAGCGCCATGCAAGAATGTTAATTTGAGCCTTGTTGTGAGTAAGTAGCAGACCCGCATTTATTCCTTCCATGCTACATGGCAAATGGCAACCGGAGCCATACGCACCAGCATAGCTTTGGCTGGGTCGGCGGGGATGTCGGTTACATAAATCGTAAAGGGTTTTCCTTTTGTAGCGGAGAGTAAATCGTCTACAGAAAAAGAAGCCATCCTGAGGTTTGTTTTTAATTCCTTTTGTGCAATTGTTTGCCTCTGTTCATCCATTAAAATCACTGAGCGTTTGAACGCCGTATCTCTTCGTTTAAAACAAACCTTCAGGCTGCCTTTGCTTTTCCTGGCTAACTCCACTGATACAGCACTATCTACAGAGGCGGATACGAGTTTAATTTTATTCAGGTATAAACTCCAGTTCGGAGAAACTTGCGACATAGCCAGAAAAGGAAGTACCATCAATGACAAAAAGAAAAATGAATAACGCATACTATTAATTTAATTGAACGAATTCATGTCAACAAAAAACCGTCTTGCTAAAAGACGGTTTTTTAGAGAGATAGTTGTATGAAAGACTTACTCTTTTATGATTTTAAATGACTCAGAATGATCGGTGGTTTGCAGTTTCAAAATATAAACCGCTCGGCTTAATGCCGCCGTTATAATCTCTTTATGCCCCTGCACCGCAGAAGAGGAACGGTACAGTACTCTTCCGCTCATGTCCGTAATGAGGATGTTGACGGTTTGCGAAGCCGTATTACTGAAATCAAGCATCAGCTTATCCTGCACCGGGTTAGGATAAATATTCACCCATTTAGTAGCCGGCGGAGTCGTTGTTGTGTCGTTTGGAATGGCAAAGCCAAGAATGGCGCTGTAAGAAAAATTGCCACTGTTATCTATTTGCTTGATCCGGTAAAAATATTTGGTTCCTTGGGTAAGATTCGCATCATCATACGTGTACTCGTTGGAGGATGTATTCTGCGCCGCCACCGAAGCGATTTTGGTGAAGTTAGTGCTGTCGGTGCTGCGCTGCACTTCAAACGGCGCTTCGTTGCTTTCGTTTACCGTTTTCCAGTCGAGCGATACCGTGGTGCTGTTTAATGCGCCGGTAAAGGCAACAAACGTAAACACCGGAACCGCACTGGCGCCTGAAGTATCTACCAGTACAAACTGGCCAAAACCTGTAACCGTTGCGGTATAAGTAATATAGCCATCGCTCGATAAACGGTTGTTAACAGAAGATGGTTTAATAATAACAGCATCTGGAGAGCTTAAGTTACCTGATAAAGCAACACCGTTCCTTACTTCTAAAATTTGCAGACTTCCAGCACGGCTGCCCCAGGCTGCCATCTCTTCCGAAGTAAAATAAAATGTAGCCGTATAGCTTGTAGTCGCATTATCGGTTGCCGGTAAAAGAGTAATTACTTTGCGGGTGCGCGTCACCGAGTCGCCGTTTACAATCAATGATGGTTTATCATTTCCGGCTTCGCCTACCGCAGCAGTCAGGTTGGTAATTTTTGCCGAAGCCGCTTCAATGGTTGCCACCACTTTGTTGTTGCTGGTGCTTCTGAATTTATTAACTGTGGCAGATGGTACATCAAACCCATAGCTGGAAGAAGCGCTGGTCTCAATGCTGTAAGGCTCGCCGCTAAGCGTTACATCGTCTATGTTAAAACCGGGGTCGCCGCCAGTTTTGGCAGTGTCGGTTTCCCAATAAAAAGCGATGTTGAATTTTTTGCCGAGAATACCCGACGGAACCGGAAGTGACAGCGATGCAGATTGAACGGAAGACGTGCCATAATAAGGTCCGCTACCTGTGAGGCCTTGCGCTCCCCAGAAATACAAGCTGCCATCGCCAATGTCGTACAGCACATAGCCATGGTCGTCGGCACTGCCTTTTACTTTGTATTTGAATTTCAGGGTATCAATAGAACGGTACTGAAGCGGGTTGATTTCGGGTGATAACAATTCGGCCGCGCCATTAATACCTTTTGTATAAGTATTGGGCTTGGTAGATTTATTATTGGTGATATAAGCCGCCTTACCGCTGCCGCCCGCATTACCGTTGGTGCTCGCAACAAATAAATTAGGATAACCCTGTGAAATAAAAGAACCCCAGCCTTGCGGTACCAGAGAATTAGTGGGAATGGTTTCAAAATTTTCGCTCAATACATTAATGGTGCTGTTGCCTGCAAATACAATGTCGTCGTCGTCGCTTTCAGTGATGGTGATGGTTTGCGAAGCCGTATCAGCCGTTACGCCGGTGCCGCTGATGGTATAGCTGATATCCAATGTTCTGTCGCCATCTACCGCTGCATTGTCGAACAACCGGATGACAACCGGCTTAAAGGCATCGCCTTTTGCAAAAGTGAGCGAAGGGGTAAGCACTTGGTATTGTGTATTTGCGGTAGCTGTGCCTGATGCTTTAATGCTAACCGTAGCTGCACCGCTGGCCTGGTATTCAGAGTTAAGGGTTAGCGAAATGTCTTTATAACGCGGATAGGTTCCGGTGGTTCCGGTTTCGGTAGTAATGATCTCGCCGGTGCATCCTGCAAAAGAGATGCGATTACTGCCAGTTACCGCCACAAAGCCTACATCAGACAGTGGCAGGTTCACGCGCCGCGGGCTGAAGAGCATTACAGTTTGCATCCTGTCTACCTGGTCAGCCGTAAAAGTATTCAGCACTTCATCATCACTATAATCCATGTAGTTTTCAAACATCTCATCGGCGGTGCCGCAACTATTCGGTTTCGGATGAACTGGCTTTCCATAGTTGGCGTCTTCGTGAACCGGCGTGTCGTCCACATAATCATTACCGCAGTGTTCATCGCCCCAAATATGCCGCAAGCCAAAAAAATGACCCAGCTCATGCGACAAAGTTTTGCCTTTGCCCCAGCCTACATCGCAAGTTTGTGGGCGGAAAATACTACCTACCGTACTGTAATCTACTACCACGCCAGCCGTTTGATTACTCTCCGCCGGGTTGGCACCTATACCGCTTAAAGTAGAACTAACGGGGAAAGTGGCGAATCCAAGTAGTTTACCTGTGCCGCCATTATTCATGGCTGGTACCAGCCATACGTTTACGTATTTTTCGGGGTTCCAGATGGTTTGTGGTTTAATGGTATCGCTGATATAGTCCCGCGACCAGCCTTTCTCGCCCGGCACTTTATAACCTTTGCTGCTGCGGTTGATGCGGTCAATACCCGGCTGCGACAGAGCAACACCAGACTGATTTTTTTGCGCCAGCACAAACTGAATTCCGGTGGCAGCCGAAATAGAGTATGGGCTGTTAGAATGGTTTGCGTAATCTTTATTTAACTGCAGTATCTGCTGCTGAATCAATGCCTGCGATACGTTACTGCCAACGCCTTCTGCTTCGCCATCAAACAGGATATGAAATATAATGGGCACCACATAAGGTTTCACTACAAGGTTTTGTGTTTTGCGCTCGTCGTTTTTCCGTTGCAGCCACGCCTCAAACTCCGGGTCGGCAGGCGCTGCATAGCAGCGCACAATGTTTTGGGGCAAACCCTTTATAGATCTTATCTGTGCAAATAGCTGCAGCGCCATACATACGGCAGCCAGCAATAGCAAATTCTTTTTTCTCATTGACCAAAAATTAATCGCCTGTTTTACACAACGGAATCATCGCAATCAAGTGTCTCCTGTAGTCTTGTTTCAGAGGTGGTTTACTGGATTCGTTCCGGTATTGACAGCGCAGTCTCTCAACGTTTTTTTCTGTAAAAAATGCGTATAAAAATAAATGTTTCCCCTTACAGCCCGTAAATTTTTTATTTTACTTCTTAACAGGTACGAAATAGTTTTTGGCGCGTTGCCAAAAGCCTTTATTTATGTTTCATTTTGTAGTTGTCATCTTTATAAAACATCTATACAAAATCATTACTCTAGTTCGTACACTGAAAATTTTTATGGAGCAGATGCAGTGCTTAATCAGGCGATGCTAAACAATTTCTGAAACAAAAAAGCCGCTCCAGAATACTGAAACGGCTTTTTTAAAATCTAACGTTTAGACCTTCTTTTTTATCCTAAAATATTCTTCCTTTTCATGTCTCTTACCACAGAACGTGCATAATCGTTTGCCAGAGTTGACATACTGTTGGCATCTACTGTTTTTGATTCAGCAGAGTAGATCAACTGGTTGTTGCCTACATCATACAGGTTGGTTTCAAACACATAGCTGGTATTTACTTCGGTATAGCCGGGTCGATAAGAAGGTTGGTAAGCCCAAGGCGAATAATAAGAATAATAACCCCAGAAGCCCGGGTTGTATCCATAAGTAGAAGGCACATAACGCTTTTGCTTGTCCTTGTTCACTAATGTAATGGTGATTACATTTTGTATGCCTTCATCACGCAGTTTTTGAAGCGCTTGTTCCTCCGTCATATTTTTAAAAGCGGTGTTGCCAAACTCATGGGTTGCCGTTACTGCATCGTAGCCAAATTTGTTTAAGTCATTTGCCAGTTCAGTTTCCATCGCTCCCTTGGCACGGTTGTTTTTTTCGCTGAATAATCCCAGCACCAATATGCGTTTATTGGGTGATGCATTGTGGGTGTTGGTATAACTGTCCGTTACTCTCGAAGTGCTGCACGATGCCAGAATAAGCATCAGCGGCAGACCTAATAATAATATCCTTTTCATAGTTGCTTTTTATTTTATAACGTTAGACAGACAGTTATCATCATGCAGCGATCAAGGTTCGGCAAAGACTTAACATTGCTTTGAAAATAAGTGGCTCCTCATGTTGTAATAGCTCTTATTCCTATTAACTTTCTTACTACAATCATTTCTCATAAATAAGTAAAAAATAGTGTTAACCGCTGCCGGATAAAGATTATAATACACATCTTTAGTGTAATTTTGTGGATAATTAAGTAAGCAGAAATTAATCGTTCTTGTATGTTGAAACTCCCGGTCTATTTAGATAATAATGCCACCACGCCGATGGATCCGCGTGTGCTGGAAACCATGATACCTTACTTTACCGATCATTTTGGAAACGCTGCCAGCCGCAACCATCCGTTTGGCTGGGAAGCAGAAGAGGCGGTAGATTATGCACGCGAGCAAGTTGCAAAACTGATTGGTGCAGATCCGAAAGAAATTATTTTTACTTCTGGTGCTACCGAAGGTGATAATCTTGCTATTAAAGGCGTGTATGAAATGTATGCCAGCAAAGGCAATCATGTTATCACTGTTGTTACGGAACACAAAGCGGTATTGGATACTTGTAAGCACCTTGAAAAAATTGGCGGCGATGTTACCTATCTGTCTGTTGCCGAAGATGGTTTGATTGATTTGAAAGAATTGGAAGCCGCTATCAAGCCGACGACTATTCTGATTTCGGTGATGTATGCCAACAACGAAGTAGGTGTGATTCAGCCGGTAAAAGAAATCAGTGCTATTGCCCGCAAACATGGCGTGTTGTTTTTCACAGATGCCACGCAGGCAGCCGGTAAAATTCCGGTGGATGTAAACAAGGATGGCATTGACCTGCTGACTTTCTCAGCCCATAAAATGTATGGACCGAAAGGCGTAGGCGCTTTGTATGTTCGTCGTAAGAATCCGCGTGTGAAAGTAACGGCGCAAATGGATGGCGGTGGTCATGAACGTGGTATGCGCAGCGGTACGCTAAACGTTCCCGGTATTGTGGGCTTTGGTAAGGCTTGCGAGCTTTGCCGCTTGGATATGGAAGAAGATACCAAACGCATCAGCGCTTTGCGCGATAAATTGGAAAATGCGTTGACGCAGATTGAAGAAAGCTATGTAAACGGCAACCGCGAGCATCGCTTGCCGCATGTGGCTAACATCTCTTTCAAATATGTGGAAGGCGAAGGGTTAATGATGGGCTTTAACAAGAACATTGCTTTGTCGTCTGGCTCGGCTTGTACCAGCGCTTCCTTGGAGCCGAGTTATGTATTAAAAGCTTTGGGTTTGGGTGATGATCTGGCACATAGTTCTCTGCGCTTTGGTTTAGGCAGATTTACCACTGAAGAACAGATTGATTATACTATTGAACACGTAAAAGAAACAGTTTTGAAACTCCGCGAAATGAGCCCGTTGTGGGAAATGTTTAAAGAAGGAGTTGATATAGATAAAATTGAATGGGCAGCGCATTAATCAATAGGCTAATTAACCAATTTGAAAATTTGAAAATGGTTTTCAATATTGGTTGGATGGTTTTTACATTTTCAAATTGATTAATTCTCAAATTTTAAATTAGATATTATGGCATATTCAGATAAAGTGATTGACCACTACAGCAACCCGAAAAATGTGGGTACGCTGGATAAAAGCAAAAAGAATGTAGGTACAGGATTGGTTGGTGCACCCGAGTGTGGTGACGTAATGCGCCTGCAGATAGAAGTAGATGATGCAACCGGCGTTATCTCCGATGCAAAATTCAAAACCTTTGGCTGCGGTTCTGCTATCGCTTCTTCTTCATTGGCTACTGAATGGCTGAAAGGTAAATCGGTAGATGAGGCGTTGTCTATTGACAACATGACTATTGTGGAAGAATTAAACCTGCCACCGGTAAAAATTCACTGTTCGGTGCTGGCAGAAGATGCTATTAAGGCTGCAATAAACGATTACCGTCAGAAGAATGGTATGGAAGTATTGCAGTTTGAAGAAAGGATTCATTAATCTAAACGTAAGGAATTATGGTTGCGTTAGACAATGCAATATATGTAAGCGAGAAAGCCAAAGGCAAAGTAAAGAAGCTGATGGAAGATGCCGGTATTGCCAATGATGGTTCCTATTTTTTACGTGTTTCGGTTGTTGGCGGCGGTTGCTCTGGGTTGAGCTATAAACTTGATTTTGACAACGAAACCAAACCTATGGATCAGAGCTTTGAAGACAATGGCGTGAGACTAGTAACCGACCTGAAAAGCTTTTTATACTTAGTAAATACAGAGCTTGATTTTAGCGATGGCCTGAACGGCAAAGGGTTTTATTTCAATAACCCGAACGCGAGCCGTAGCTGTGGTTGCGGGGAGAGCTTTGCGGTGTAATTTTGCCACTAAGATTGAAGGCAAAAAGTATATTTTACTAAGCCGTTCCAACATAATGCAGGGACGGCTTTTTTGCGCAATAAAGTTAAAGACGCATAGTCTTATAATCTTAGTTGAAACAAAACGTTTCTACCTCAACCTTTGTTTCTTAAGGCCTTTGTGGCGAACAAAAAACAAACTTAGCTTTACCGCATGTGGATGATTTGCAAAAAAGAATGGCTGCAGTTTTTCAGCAGCCTTACAGGGTACATTGCGTTAATCATTTTCTTACTCCTCACCGGCCTGTTCCTGTTCGTATTTCCCGACACTGATTTGCTTTCATTTGGCTATGCCTCTTTATCTAATTTTTTTTCGCTGTCGCCGTGGATATTATTGTTCTTAGTGCCTACTATTACCATGCGCAGCCTGGCGGATGAATACAAATCCGGCACGTTTGAATTATTGAAAACCTTGCCCATAAGTGCCTCTCAGATTGTGTGGGGCAAATACTTTGGAGCTTTGCTGGTAGTGGCTTTGGCGCTATTGCCTACTGTTATTTATGCCGTGTCTATCCAAAAACTCAGCGCCATTGGCGGCATTGATGTGGGCGCTACGATTGGCAGCTACATTGGCTTGTTGCTGCTAGGCGCGGTGTTTACAGCAATAGGTATTTGCGCCAGCAGTTTTACCCCTAATATGGTAGTCGCTTTTATAGCCGGCGCGTTTGTTTGCTTTTTGCTTTATACTGGTTTTGAAGCGGTGAGCCGGTTGCCCATTTTTAATTCGGGCCTGGATTATTATATTGAAATGATTGGGATCAATTTTCATTATAACAGCATCAGCCGGGGGGTGGTGGATGTGCGGGACCTGGTTTACTTCACGGGGATTATTGTTCTTTTTTTATTCATCACCCAAAGAAATATTGCGAAGCGATAAATGAGGGCACGAAAGACTGACATTCTTTCTGAAAAAAGAAGCAACAGAAGCAAAATGAAACGCGAAGGTGGCGAAATTGCTTCCGACTGACGCGAAATAAGTTCGGACGGATGCGAAATTGATCTTAACGGATGAGAACAGGGTGCCGACGCATAAGAAATCGGGTGCGACAGATGCGAAATGGTGTTCGACGGAAGCGAAATGGCTGGCGACGGTTAGGAAACGAGGATGAGGAGGCAGGGTACAGGAGCGTAATGATATTTTATATTTTGAAACTGGTGTAACAACACAGCTGAAAAAGAGCTGATGATCGTATGAATAAACTTCTTCAACATAAACTGTGGTGGCTGATGCTGGCCCTGTTGTTTGCTGTGGTGATTGCCATTTCTTCTTTTATCCATTACCGCATTGACCTGACGCAGGAGAAGCGTTTTACGCTGAGTGCGTCTACTAAAAAATTATTGGAAAATGTAGATACCACCGTCAACATAAAAGTATTCCTGACCGGAGATTTGCCCGCTGACTATAAGAAACTAAGCATTGCCACACAGGATTTGCTGCGGGAATTCAATGACCTGAGCCATAACAATATCAAATTGAGTTTTGAAACGCCGGGCGAAGGATTGAACGATAGCCTGAAGCTGCAGTTGTACGACAGCCTGAGCCGCGCCGGTGTTCAGTTTGAGCGCAATGAAGCCATTAGCGCAAGCGACAATAAATCTACCAACCAGCTCCTTATTCCATCGGCGTTAGTGTATTATAAAAATCAGCCGCCGGTGGCTATTGATTTGCGCAGCAGTCGCACTATTTTTAAGAACTATAATGTGCTGAACGAAGAGCCGCAACCCGACAAAGAAGCAACACGCAATGCGGCAGAAGCCCTGCTGGAATTTAAGTTTGCCAATGCCATTGATAAACTGACCCGAACTTATGTGCCCTCTATTGCTTACTGCACAGGCAACGGCGAGCCGACCGATTTTACGGTGAACGATTTGGGCGAAAGCCTCCGCAATGAATATCGGTTAGCTGTTTTCGACTTAAAAAAAGGTTACCCGAACCCGGATGAGATTAATGCCTTGCTGATTGTAAAGCCAACTCAATCGTTTACCGACGAAGACAAACTGAAGATAGACCAGTATGTGATGCACGGCGGTAAGGTGCTTTGGTTTGTAGATAAACTGTATGCAGAACTGGATAGCCTGATGCGCAGCCGTGCCGACTTTATTGCCTACGACCGCAACCTGAACCTGGATGACATCCTCTTTAAATACGGTGCCCGAATTAATGGCGACCTTTTGCAGGATTTGAACTGCTCAAAAATACCGGTGGTAGTTGGCTATAACCCGGACAACAGCCCGCGGATGCAACGCATTCCTTGGCCATATTATCCCTTTCTGCAGTCGACCAACAACAACCCAATTTCGAAAAATATAGACCGCGTTCTGTCCATTTTTCCTTCGAGTATTGATACGGTGAAAGCAGCGGGCATTGCCAAAACCATCCTGCTGGCGAGCGATACCAACAGTCGTGTGCTGAGTTCGCCCGCACTGGTGAGCCTGAACAGCGTGAAGACAGATGAAGATTTTAATTCGATGAACCGCAGTCATATACCGGTAGCGGTATTGCTGGAAGGAAAATTCAACAGCCTCTTTGCTAACCGGTTGGATGCGACGGTGCAGGATTCGGTGCAGCGCGCCACCGGCAAGCCTTTCGCTGCAAAAGCAACGGCGGAAACAAAGCAGATTGTGGCTTCGGACGCCGACCTGGTAACCAATGCCGTAAGCCCAACCAATGGCCCGATGGCGATGGGCGAGCTGCCGTTTGAAAACTATCGGTTTGCCAATCGTGAATTCTTTTTGAACAGCGTTGATTATCTGGTGAGCAACAGCGGCATCTTTGAATCGCGCAACAAAGATTTTGTGCTTCGTTTGCTGGACAAAAAGAAAGTAGCAGAGCAAAGAACGGAGTGGCAGATGATTAATATCGTGCTGCCGATTGTATTGATTGTGGTGTTTGGTTTTATGTTTCAATATGTGAGAAGGAACAGGTATGGTGTCTGAACTGGGATAGATGGGATGAATGGATTTGTGAGATAGAGATGTATCCGCTCTGATAAAGATCAATTATTTTCAGAATGTACAAGAGTTCGACGCAACGATATTCAATCGGAGTTACTGGCTTCTGGTTCATAACAGCTGTTATCTGTATTCTATATTTATTCCTATCCCACAAATTCCATTCATCCCAGTTCAGACTTTTTATCACACCAATAGATAATTGCACCTACTACTAAAATACCGATGCCGATCCCGCTTTCCAGCGGACGACTGATAAATGTAAATATCAATACATAGGCATTGAACAACAGGAAAATAATCTGCGGCCAAGGCTTGAAAGGACTTTTGAAGCCGCCTTCTTTTTTAGGGAGCCAGAGGCTGGATGCTACCGCAAGCGAAGCCATCAGCTGCAAAACAAAGCCGGCATACAGCAGCACTTTTTCGAACGAGCCGGTGAGCACCAAAGCAATACTGATGGCAACATGCAGCCATACTGCCCGAACGGGTATATAATGACTGTTTTGCTTTGCCAGTGGCTGCCATAAAGTATATTCTTTTGCCATAGCAGCCGTTACTCTTGAGCCAACCCACAGGTAGGAACTAATGGTAGCCACCAGTTGTATTGCAATAAATACACTCACCCATTTGCCGCCGGCGCTCCCCAGCAGGTGCGTAAACGAAATAAAGGTGACTTCTTCCTTACCACTCAACTCCTCAACGCCTGCGTTTTTTAATAAAGCATATTGAAAGAAAATATACACGACTGCTACAAATAGAGTGCTGAGGATAAGGGCACGAGGCAAGTTGCGTCGGGGTGCTTCTATTTCATCAGCAATATAGGCGGCAGCATTCCAGCCGGTATAGGCAAAGCTAACATACACCATAGATACGGCAAAGCCGGGCTTTATCAGGTCTTGTTGCCATTGCTGGCTGAAGTTTAGTGCATTGAACGACTGACCGGGTAAGATAAAAGCAAGAACAATCAATACCAGGATAAAAAGCACTTTGATAAGCGTGGTTGCATTCTGAAACCGCCCGCTGTGTTTAATAGTAAAACTGTGCATCAATCCGATAAGAATAACAAGACTCACTGCCAACCAGGTGCTGTTTTGAAAACCAAAAGGAGTAATATATTTGATAAATGCCATGGCTGCCAGCGCCACTGGCGCCGAGAAGCCGACCGTAAGCCCTGCCCATGCCGTTAAGTAGCCCAGCACCGGATGAAACAGCCGTGACAGGTAAATGTAATCGCCGCCCGATTCTTTGAAGTGTGTTCCCAACTCGGCATAAGCAAAAGCGCCGAACAGAGCAATCCATCCTCCGGCCAACCAGAGCAATAAAATACTCCAAGTGTTCTGCACCGAAGACAACTGGAAACCAACACTGGTGAAGACGCCGGTGCCAATCATATTAGCCACCACAAGAGAAGCGGCAGTGAGAAAATTAATTTTCTTTTTCAATAGTGCAAAGGATATATAGTGGTAATAATGAGAAGCAGTGAAGATACATTTACCCGTTTTACTACAATGCTGTGTTAGTTGGTAGTAAGCGAGTTCGCCCTTCTTTAAAGATGACTGTTAACCCTGCTTTATCCTACTCAGATCCGCTACATAACGATCTGTTCTCTCAGGTAAGATTTCTGTATTTGCACTTTTGAAGAACAATATATATTTGCGGCACTTAAACTAAAAATAAAAACTATGAAGAAATTTCTTTTCTCAGCGCTTGCTATTGTTGTTGTAAGTCTTGTATTTACAAGCACCTCTTACGGACAGAAAAAAGCAAGTGCAGCAACTGGAACCAACTACACAACGGGTTTGGGTTTACGGTTAGATTTAGGCAACGGCGGCACTTTTGTAGGGCCTGCCGTTAAGCATTTCTTTGATGCAACCAATGCAGGTGAGTTTTCTGTATTGTTTGGCGATCATGTTACGTTTATTGGTGCTGAATATAGCTATAACGGCAACATAGCTAATGCAGCCGGCTTAAAATGGAACGTAGGTATCGGTCCTCAGTTTGAATTGTACAAAGGCGGCAGCGATGTTTTGCTGCGTCCATTTGCAGGTCTTGAATTTAAAGTTCCTCAGGTTCCTTTAGATTTAGGTTTCGACTGGCGCCCGGCTTTCGTTTTAACGCATGGTACCGACGTTGAAGCAGGCCGTTTTGGTTTGGCATTCCGCTTTACGCTGGACTAAAATTTATAAAAAATAAATTATGCGAGGGCTGATTTTTGAATCAGCCCTTTTTTATTACCATCCTTTCCTGTCGGGGTGTCTTTTAAAAACGGGAAATAAAAACTCCTTCCGTTTATTCAATCGGCAATATAAACACCATCTGGCAGATGTTTCCTGCCAACAATACGTCTGACATCGGTTGGCATGGTTTGTGAAAAATGGCAAGCAACAAAAAGAGGTTTATGAAAAAGATTATTATGCTTTTAGTGTTAGCAACAGGTGTTGCAACAGTATCTCATGCTCAGTTACAAAAAGGAAATGTGTTAGTAGGCGGCGATATTGCCAACTTCGATATCGGGTTGAAGAAAAATACAGGATATGCTATTCTGATAGATCCAAAAGCTGCCTGGTTTATTAGTGATAATGTAGCAATTGGTGCCTTGGCAAGTTTTGGTATTAGTAAGGCAAATAAAGAATCTGCAACCTACACTACCTATGCAATAGGTCCTTTAGCCCGTTATTATGTAAATAGCCCGAAAGTAAATCTGTTGCAGCATGGTCGTTTCTTTTTTGAAGGCAATGTAGCTATACAAGGCAACAATGTATCAAAAGGCGGTGGCAGCACCAATGGTTTAGGTTTAGGTATCGGACCCGGCTATGCTTATTTCATTACACCAAACATTGGCTTGGAAACATTACTAAAGTATAATGGCTTGGTAGGTTTTGGAGATTTAGGCTCGCAAAGCGATTTAAATTTGAGTGTTGGTTTCCAGATTTATCTGCCTGGTAAAGCGACTGCAAATAAAATCAAGCGCGACGAAAAAATGTAATTCAACAAAAACGAATTGTTCCAAAAATCCCCGGCAAATTTGCTGGGGATTTTTCGTTCTAAGCCCTACTCACCACACTCCTCACCTCGCACCCGGCGGGCAATATTGCCTTAGGTAATTTGTGTAAATTGTGCGCAGATGTTCGCTTGTTCCTTCCCCTTCCCGAATAGCGTGCGTGCGGTTAGGGTAACTCATTATCCGGAAATCTTTATTCCACTTCACCAGTTCGTTCACCAGCAGTTCCGTGTTCTGATAGTGCACATTATCATCGCCGGTGCCATGTACAACCAGTAAGTGCCCCTGCAGGTTTTTAGCATACGTTACCGGAGAACCGTTCACAAAAGGCGCTTTGTCTTCCTGCGGCAAGCCCATGTATCGCTCCTGGTAAATATTATCGTAGCAAAGCTGCCACGCCACCGGCGCAATGGCAATACCCGTTTTATAAATTTGCGGGTATTGAAACAGCAGGTTCAGCGTAGTAGAGCCGCCACCACTCCAGCCCCACACAGCTACGCGGCTCGTATCTATATAAGGTCGCCTCAGTATTTCTTTTGCCGCCATTGCCTGGTCCCTGATATTGATAAGACCAATGCTCTTATGGATCGCTTTGCGCCAGGCCGCACCTTTTGGAGCAGGCGTGCCACGACCATCCAAACTCATGTAGATGTACCCGTCCTCATACATACTTCCATCATACAAACGGTTGTAGCCGGTTCCGTATTCATCAGTCACCGTTTGCGCTGCCGGTTCTGTATACACCTCAAACACCAGCGGATATTGTTTGGTGCTATCGAAGTTTTTAGGCTTCACCATCCAACCGTCAAGGGTTACGTTATCTTCTGTTCTTACTGTGAACAATTCCACAGGTGGCAATCCGCTCGCCCTTTTTCTGTCCGAACCCGCCTGCGGTGCTGATAGAGCAATATGCTTGGGCAGGCTCACCCATTCTTCCACCGGTGGCGTGTTGGCATTCGAAAAAGAATGCATGGCATACAATCCGCTGGGCGAAATATCATATTCATGTGTACCGCTTTCATTAGCCGGCGAAACTCTTTCTGCGCTACCTTTTCCATCTAGCTTCATACGATACAAATATTTCTGCGTGGCATTTTCTGGCGATGCGATAAAGTAGAGATAACCTGTCTTCTCGTTGTATCCTTCTACACTTATTACATCATAGTTGCCTTTGGTTAATAAAGCCTGCTGTTTGCCATCCCGCCCAATAATATATGCATGTCGCCAGCCGTCCCGCTCGCTCAGCCACAAAAACGCTTTTCCATTTTGAAGCCAGTCCCAGCCAACAGGATTCGGTTTCGGGTCTATCCATGCCGTGTCTGTTTCATCATATACATCCCGGGTGTCACCGGTAGCAGCGTTGCAATACATCAGCCGGCTCTCATTCTGTTTCCGGTTGAGTTGCTGTATAATGAGTTCCGTATTGTTATCAGCCCATTCCATCCGCGGAATGTAGTGCTGCTGCGGGTCGCCGGGCACATTCATTTTCAGGCTTTTGCCCGTTGCTATATTCACCACATACAGGTAGCAAGGCGATGGGTCTTCTCCCACCTTTGGGTATTCTACCGGAACGGTAAAGGAATAGATCGAATCAGTATTGTCAATCATTAAAAAGTTGCGAATTTTCGTCGCATCTATCTTCCAGTAAGCAATGCTTTTTCCATCCGGACTCCAGCGAAATCCATCCCGACAGTCCAGTTCTTCTTCATATACCCAATCAAAGGTGCCGTTGATCATTCGGTCAGTACCATCCTGCGTAAGTGGAGTAATGGTTTTGGTGGTTAAGTCCTCTACATACAAATTATGCCAGCTCACGTATGCCGCCTTGCTTCCGTCAGGCGAAAACTTGGCAAACATTAGCGAAGTCGCCGGAAGATTTTTTCCTAGTTGATACAAACTGTTGTCCGCCGTGTTCAGCACCCAATAATCACCGCGCGTTTTATAGCGCCACACTTTCTGGCTGTTGGTGTAAATCAATATCTTCTTCCCATCTGCCGAAAAAGAAAAATTATCAACCGGCAACGCCATTCCGCTTCCTGTGGGCATCAGCTGTTGTGCGCTTACTATCGTTTTTTTGGTGAACGAAGGAAGCTGGGTTTGAGTAATATTGCCCTCACTCACTTCATAAAAACTGTTGCCATCTTCTGCCCAGCGGATGCCACCCGCTTGCGCAATAACGGTTTGTACTTGCACAAGTAATAAAACAAAGAAAACCCAGAGCTTGCCTTTCATAATTGTTTGTATAAACTGTAAAATCGCCATCCGCATATTGTAAGTCATGAATTCTTTTTACGCCGGGAGTGTAACCGGTCTGTAGCAGGAAAAACGAGTGATTTTCTTCCCTGTTACAGCATAACCGCCTCTTCCACCCTTGACTCACAGCATTCAGATAACCAGTAACTGTAAAATAAAGCCAGCAGAGCGAAACCGCGAAACAGATTTTTAAGGGACAAGAAGTAAGGCATAAAGTTGATAGCCTGCGGGAACTCCTAACTGTGTTAGGGAGACTTCCGCTTACATTAGGGAAACGCTTACTTATATTAGGGAAACACATGCTTATGTATGGGAAATACCTGCTTAGGACAGGGAAAGCTCAAGATGTCATACGAAAACAGTCAACTGGCACAGGGAAAGTACAGCTTGTCATGCGGAAGCCCCTGCTTAAGTTAAGGAAACATATGTCTGAATTAGGGAAAATAAAAATGAGGCGGAAAACAAAACCTTCTGCGGAAAATTTTCCTGTGATGATTAAAGGTCGGCAGAGTCACTTATACAAGTACCCGTCATAGCTTCATCCGACCGTTTTCGCTTACCTTTGCCACCCTGAAAACGACACAAACAGGCTTCGCAAAAGAAGCCAAACCCGTTCAGAATTTTCTTGTATGATGACAGATCAGTTAGACGCACTAAAGGCACGCTTCGAGCAGGTAGGCATTGCCCTCACCAACCCCGAAATTATTAATAATCAGAAGGAATTTGGCAAGTTTAGCAAAGAATACCGCGACCTCGAAAAAATCGTTCAGCCATATGAAGACTACCGGCGCGTAATCGCCGATTACGATTATTCTCGCGAACTCCTGAATGGCAGCGATGAAGAAATGCGCGAACTCGCCAAAATGGAAATGCCGGAGCTGGAAAAAAAGAAAGAACAACTGGAGAAATTACTCACCCAATTATTAATACCTAAAGACCCACAGGACGATAAAAATGCCGTGCTCGAAATCCGCGCCGGCACTGGTGGCGATGAAGCCAGTCTCTTCGCCGGCGATTTACTCAATATGTATCTCCGCTACTGCGCCCACAAAGGCTGGAAAACAGCGGTGGTCAGTGAAAGCGAAGGCACGGTTGGTGGCTACAAAGAAGTGGTAGTGGAGGTGCAGGGCGAGGATGTATATGGAACACTCAAGTTTGAAAGCGGCGTACATCGCGTACAGCGCGTTCCCGATACTGAAACCCAGGGACGTGTACATACTTCGGCAGCCACCGTCGCTGTTATGCCCGAAGCTGAAGAAGTGGATTTTGAACTGAATCCAGCCGATGTAAAAATGGAAACCGCACGTAGCGGTGGTGCTGGTGGCCAGAACGTAAATAAGGTAGAAACCAAAGTGATGCTCACGCATATTCCTACCGGCACTGTGGTAATTTGCCAAACAGAGCGTAGCCAGCTGGGCAACCGCGAGAAAGCAATGACCATGCTGCGCACCCGGTTGTATGAAGAACAGGTGCGCAAGCAAGAAGACGAGATTTCCCGCCACCGTAAAACGCTGGTAAGCACCGGTGACCGCAGTGCTAAAATCCGCACCTATAATTGGCCGCAGGGACGCGTAACCGACCATCGTATTGGTCTCACGTCCTACAACCTTGATTCCGTTATCAACGGTAACATTGACGAATTCATCGAAGCACTGCAGGTGGCGGAGAATACTGAAAAGATGATGAAGAAAGAATAAAAGAAATAAATAAAGAACTCGCATCAGGTTACCTTCTTCCTCTTCCTATATAAAGAAAACACAACGTTTTCATCACACAATCAATTCGTCAGCTTGAAACCGCGTTTCATCTCTTTTCTTCCCGCAATCGCCTGGTTTATCCTCATTTTTATTTTACTGGTTTTGCCGGGAAAAGATTTGCCGAAAGAAGATTTTCTTTCGGTTATTTATTTTGATAAATGGGTACACGCCGGACTGTTTGGTGGTCTTGTTTTTTTATTCAGCTACCCCTGCAAAAACAAGATTGCTTACAAAAGTTCATTATACATAGTTCTTGCACTACTTGCCATTTTGTATGGAGTAGCGATGGAGTTTGTACAACGGTATTTTACAGCAGACCGTGATTACGATGTAAATGATATGATGGCTGATGCTGTAGGCGCAATTTTAGGTTACTTCTTTTTTCGGTTGGTGGCAAAGCAAATGAGGGCAAAAAATAAGCCCCTGTAGAAACAGGGGCCGCAACCAAAACTAACTGCTTATGAGAAAATTGACTACTTATATTCTGTATTTAGTTTTGCAAAGCTGATGCCAATCTGCATTTTGTCTTTTTGGCAGAATTAAATTTATTAATTCTTTATTCAGGTTTGCAGTGTAAATATCCGGGTTATTTATAAACAAAAAAGTTAAGCATCCGCAGTTCACCTGCTTTTTGCTTAACTTTTAATAATGCAATAGGGAAGAAGAGATGCAATCTGACCACTCTTCTCAATTACCTATATAAGTCTCTTACTTACCGATGAGTGTTGAACTAATCATCAGTAATTGTACACTCTCTTTTAAAATTTGTTGTCGGTTCAAGTTAAACAGAGCCACTTTATCAGCAGGTAGTTTCAGGCTGTAAACATTACCCTTGTTTAACGCTTCGTTTAAACCCGGATTAATTTTGTTTAAATAAGCAACATCCATTTGTAGATATTTTGCCATAAGTGTAGAATTGTACCTGCCTTGTATTTCCACACTCTTCAAATTCTCATCTTTTTCTTCAACGGTAGCAACAACTAAAGGTTTAGCACTATTCGCTTTTGCTTCATCCGCTGTCATGGTTACAACACTGCCGTTTCCTTCAAAAAAGAAATGTGTGGCAATGAACTTTTTTACATGGTTGCGCGTTTCAAGCGGCAGATATTTTTGCACCGACCAGTAATCATCGCTGTGAGCCTGCTTCATAGCCTGCCTTACCCTTCCTTCGCCGGCATTGTAAGCTGCTACTACAAGCAACCAGTCGCCTAAGCTTTTATACAGGCTGTTTAGCATTTGTGCTGCAGCTTTGGTGCTTTTGGTAAAGTCTTTACGGTCATCAACCTTGCCTGTCTTCAAACCATAGCTTCGGGCTACTGACGACATTAATTGCCAGGGTCCTACTGCTCCTGCAGAAGAAATCAGTGAGGGCTTCAGGTTACTTTCAATGACTGAAAGATACTTTAACTGGCTGGGCAAATTGTTCTCAGTGAGTATGCGGTCAAACAAATCGAAATACGATTTGCCCCATACTTTCATTTTACTGTAGCTGTCGCTTTGTTTGTTTAAGAAGGATGTAACAAACGGAGTAACAATGGGGTTAAGTGGAATGGTAATTGTCAGATCTGGAAGAAGGGAGGAAGAGAAGAGAGACTTAGAGTTTTTGGCTAACGATACACTATCTTTCTTCGGATCACCCGATGAAGGAGATTTTCCGTCGGTAAAAGACATTAGCGAAAGACTTAAAGAACAAAGAATACATAGGTGTGCAAACGAGTTTGCCAGTTTTCTTAATTGCATCAATTTCGTTTTAATTTTTTAGATTAAAGCGGCTTATAAGCGCTAAAATACCTGGTTAATAAAGGGCAGAACCGTTCAAGCCCTATCTCCGATCCGAGTTAATTCCTCGGCGAGATTCAACAAATATAGGTCTTTCCCTTGGGCGGCCATCACTTGCAAACCAAAAGGCATGTTATTGCTATGTTTAAAAAGAGGTAAGGAAATGGCCGGAATTCCAGTCAGGTTAGCAAATACTGTATAAATATCAGTAAGGAACATTTCTATTAAATCTGCTTTCTCTCCAAAACGAAAAGCGGGTGAAGGAACCGTAGGTAAAATGATAGCATCAAATCCAGAGAATACCTCTTTTGTTCTAGTAGTTAGTAATTGCCTAACTTTCTGAGCCTTAGTAAAGTAAGCGTCGTAATAGCCCTCACTTAAAACATAGGTTCCTAATAATATCCGGCGCTGCACTTCTTTGCCAAATCCCTCCGAACGACTCGTGTTATAAACCTCTGTAATAGTATCTCCGCTGCTACTTTTTCGTAGCCCATACTTAATGCCATCATACCGGGAAAGGTTGCTGGAAGCTTCGGCTGTAGTTAAAATATAATAGGCGGGAACAATGTAGTCAAGCAATTCAAAATCAAGGGCTTCTACTGCATATCCATGTTTTGTTAAGTTTTTGGTAAATGAAAAAAAAGAAGCAACAATTTCCGGGTCGAGTGAGGGATGATTGAGACACTGGGAGAAGTAACCAATTCGTTTTTGTGTGGTAATGTCTACACTATTGCCGGCTAAAGTGGCAATCTCTATTCTATTTACGGTACTGTCAAATTCGTCCTCTCCGGCAATCACTTTTAAAACTGTTGCTGCATCTTCTATATTCTTGGCAAAAATTCCAATCTGGTCGAAAGAAGAGGCATATGCAATCAATCCGTAACGAGAGACAGCGCCATAGGAAGGTTTTAATCCTACAATGCCACAATAATCTGCCGGTTGCCGCACAGAGCCACCTGTATCGCTTCCCAGGCTTATCATATTCATGCCCGCCTGAACAGAAACAGCTGAACCACCTGAAGAACCGCCTGGCACGCGTGTCTCATCAAGAGCATTGAGCACCTTTCCAAAAGCTGAATTCTCATTGCTGCTTCCCATGGCAAACTCATCGCAATTATGCCTGCCGATGATAATCGCTCCTTCCCTCAACAGTCGCTCTACGGCAGTTGCATTATATAAAGATGTGAAGTCATCTAAAATTTTTGAAGCCGCAGAAACCCGGTGTCCCTTGTAGCAGATTACATCTTTAATGCCTGCTACCACGCCATGCAAAGAACCGGTAATGCCGCCCTCTTGCCGCTGACAGTCCAGTTCGGTAGCGCGTTGCAGCGCTTCCTCAGTAAAAACTTCAAGAAATGCGTTAAGATGAAACTGGTTTGCTATCTGCTGTAAATAATAATGCACAGCTTCCACGCAGGTGGTGCGGCCGTGCATTAAATCAGCATGATAGTCTTTGATAGAGCGAAAACTAAACAAAGGCTATTCAGTTGTAATTAGAAAATCAGCTATGGCTGTGTTGTGGTAGTAGTGGTGTTGGTAGCGGCCGGTGCAGAAGCGGAAGTAGTGGCAACACGGTCTTTCTCTTTCATACCTTCCTCCAGTTCTTTCTTCACATTGTCTTTAGCGTCGTTAAACTCACGGATGCCTTTGCCCAAACCTCTCATAAATTCAGGTATTTTTCTGCCGCCAAACAATACGAGAATAACAACTGCAATCAGCAGTATTTCCTGGAAACCTAAATTGCCCATAAAAAATATTTAAATGAATTCAAAGGTATAAGAAATGTACGGTGAAAAAAGAGTTTCAGGTTAAGACTTTAATAAAAAAGCAGAAGATGATTTTTCTTCTGCTTTCTATAATTGAAATAATATTTCTACTTAATTCTTCTTTCTTTAATCCTGGCGCTCTTACCACTACGCTCGCGTAGGTAATACAATTTAGCACGGCGCACCTTGCCTACTTTGTTCAGCAAAATAGAATCAATATTAGGCGAAAAGAAAGGAAACACTCTCTCCACACCAATGCCATCCGATATTTTACGAACAGTGAAGGTAGCTGTAGCACCATCGCCCTGAAACTTTACGACATCGCCGCGAAAGCCCTGAATACGCTCTTTACCGCCTTCAATAATTTTATAATTTACCGTAACGTTATCGCCGGATTTGAATTTCGGAAACTGTTTCTTAGCCGTCAGTTGCTCGTGTACAAATTGCACTGCTGCTTGCATAGCTTTACATTTTAGAGGACGGCAAAGGTATAAGCGTTCTGCATTCTGTCCAAAAGAAATTAAAGCTGGTTTGTTATATTTTCTCTTAAAATAAAAGATAATGCCTATATCTTGCTTTCATCGGTTCGTTTTTTACAATTTTTAAAGCATCCGGTTTAAATATAGGTAGCTCACTTTTCGTTGTCAAACGCTTGGCTTTAAAAGCCAATTAATTTATACAAAGTATGAAAGCATTTTGCCTTATGCTGCTTTTATTGCTCTGCTCCTCCTGTATTCTATGTCAGTCTTCTCTACTGCAGCCGAAGGGCATTTATACCAGTGATTTTACTATTGATGAAATTTCCCGCAATATCACTTACTATACACCTCGCAATTATGGGAAAAAGGAAAGTTATCCGCTGCTCGTCTTCCTGCACGATGATACTGAAACAGCAAAAAGCACCATAAAAAAATATGGAGAACTGATACAAAACACGGCCGATTCTGCCGACTGTGTGGTGATGTATCCCGATGCCGCTTTCAAACATTGGAACAGCAAAGTAGCAGCCAGCGCAAAAGACACAATCAACGATGCCGGTTTCATCAGCATCATGATTGATTATTTTATACAACAATATGGCTGCAATCCCGACCGCATTTACATAGCAGGCATTGGTAATGGCGGCGATATGTGTCTTCGTTTCAACTGCGAGAGTACCAGCCAACCTGTAGCAATAGCTGTTGTTAATACTGTAAACGACAAAAAAAACGTAGAAGGTTGCCGCACAAAAGCCGACATACCGGTCCTCGCTACTCGTGAAGCGGATATAAAAACAGGTATTGAAAAAGCCCTGCAATTTTTGTTTGCCTATCCTTCTCATCAGCCGACTATAAGCGGCAAATGATCTATGAGTAAAAATTATTATTGGATTTATATTCGAATTAATAATTTCACCTTCTGAATCTAACGAATATGTACCGACTAAAGCAACTAACTATTCTGCTTGCCTGTATATTAGCAATGAACGCAGGTCAGGCTCAGCTGCTGAAAAAGCTGAAAGACAAAGTAAATGGAGCTCTTAATGGCAACACGTCAAACTCGTCTTCTACAAACGGCGCCGACAATACTTCTTCAGGCACCACACCTTCCGGCACGCCCCAGAACAAAAAAGGCGGCGGATTAACCAATACAACGCCGCCTGATGTAAAAGAGCAAATTGCTGATGCGGAGAAAGCACAATCGGCAGGTAATTACAGCGATGCGCGCTATTCTGTTCAGCAAGCATTGATGAGTATTGAGCTGCAAATTGGTAAACAAATATTGCAATCCTTGCCGGCTACCGTAACAGGTTTACAGAAAGATACGATGCAAAATAAAGTAATGAGCACAAGCTGGGGCTGGAACAACCTTACCATACAAAGCGTTTATAAAAAAGTCGACGAACAGATGACCGTTACCATCGGTAACAATGCTTTCTATGCCGGTTTTGTTAACCTGTATTTTAATAACGGCATGTATGCGCAAAGCAGCAGCAATGGCGACAACCCAAACACCAAACAAACAAAAGTAAAAGGCTATAAAGCCGTTATTACGTATGATGACAGCAAAGGCTATTCATTGCTGGTACCCCTTGGGCAGAGTTCAATGATTGTGTGGGAGTGTGTCAACTTCTCCAATGAAGCCGCAGTAATGAGTGCTGCCAATGCCTTTGACATAGACGGCATTAAAAAAATGCTGGGCGAACAATAATTAAATCCATCACTGCTTAACAATATAATTACCATGAAACAAATACTTTTAGTGATCTGCGCCTTCCTTTCTCTTCCCCTGTTTGCACAAAATTTTTCTACTGATATTTCCAATGCAAAAACAGCTTACTCAGCCGGCAAGCTGGAAGATGCGCATTTTGCACTGCTGCAGGCCATGCAGGAAATAGACATCATTATCGGCAAGCAAGTGCTGTCGCTGCTGCCCCAAAAATTGGATGCTTTTACTGCCAACACAAAAGATGACAACGTTACATCCAATGTTGGCTTTATCGGTACAACCATTCATCGCTCTTATGGGCAAAAAGATGATGTGGATTTATCCATCATCGGCAACTCTCCTCTGGTGGCTACGCTCAATACGTTTTTAAATACACCACTGATTGGCGGGCTCATGAACAATAACGGCAATAATAAAATTGTAAAAGTGCAGGGCTACAAAGGTCAACTACAGAAAACCGACAACGGCAGCGGGCAAACTGATTACACCTTGCAGATTCCGCTGGGCAATTCATTGGTAACTTTTACGGCCAAAAACAGTACCGACAGCCAGGTAACCGCCTGGGCAAACAGCATCCCGTTTGGGCAGGTAGCGAAGCTGGTGCAGTAGAAATAGAAACTGTCTTTGAAAAGGCATCAAAACCTCTTTCAATAAATTTTAAGCCTTGTATAAATAACACGAACCTCTTCACAAAGAGGTTCGTGTTATTTATGGTAAGAAAGCGCCTAAATCAAATCGTCAATGTGCGTGGATGAGTTTTCGTCCGGATCGGTTTCATGCACCAGTATATTCTGATTCTTCCGCATGGCATAAATTTCTCCCAGCGTAGCCGGTCCTTTAAAATGATGCTTGATGCCGAGGCGTTGTGCCAGCAGGTTGGCATCCAGTTCGGACAATGCTTTAAACTCTTTACGCGCAATCAAACGACCGGGGCGCAGCAATGCGCTGTCTAACTTGCGCAAGCCCACGTTGAAAGTGCAGATAATCTGCAGGTTCAGCATATCGTTCAGCAGTCCATCGCTCATGTTTAACAGGTTAGTAATGCCTTGTATGCGCACGCCTTCCTGCCGCTTAGCCAGCAGCGGCTCAGCATCTTCTATGAGCAGCACACAAAAGTTTCCGGCGTTCGACCAGGTTTTTACCCTTTCGGTAAGGAACGTCATGAAAACTGGCTCTACCAAATGATCTACCATATTCGGCGGCATATAAATCACCACCTTTTTATTAGCAACCATACTGCGTAATAGATGGCGGATATAAAAAGTTTTTCCTGTGCCTGGCTGACCGTGAAAAAGGACGAGGCCTTTGGTGCTATTATTAAAGCGCTCCATCAGGTCTATATGAAACTTTGTGAAGCCTTGCCCGTAGTTGATGTCAAGATCGCGGATTTCAAAATTGTCATCTACAGGATATTCCTTCATGGAAAAATTATTTCCCGTTACCTGTATGATATTAATAACTGGCTTGTCCGGCTTTTTTTCAAGTGAATACTTTTGGATATATTCCTCTAGGTCCCGCTCAAAGTATTCGTCCCTGCTTCCAGAGTCGTTGCCGGGACGCAACAGTTGAAAATCGCTCATGAAAATAGAACTGGAGTAATGCTTGTCAATAAAGTCGGGAAGTAAAAACTCGTTTATGCTATAAGGCTCAATATTAATGGCCTGCAATAAATAAGGATGAAGGCGGAATGCAAGTGTGTATTTCTGCATTTGCTCTAAGTTGTTGTTCCATACGGTACCAACAGAGTGAAGCATTTCTGCCTTCAGTTCTTTCTGCAATACCCCGGCGAGTTCTCTGGCTTCAATATATGGCCCTTCATAGGTAGTAATGGATGGCACCTCTTTAAATCGCATCAGATAGTAACGTAAGGCAGGAAAATTTTCGGCCGTTATATCCGGCGCTTCCATTATCTGTTTCACTTCCTCTTCGTCCAAAGGCGGCAGCTTGTTTCTTACATCGGTAAGAATTATTTCATCTAAATCTGCTTCGGCCAAAGGATGGATGAGTTCTTTTTGTTCGGCATCATCGAAATAAGAAATATGCCGGACGTAGATGTTGATTGGCTTTTGATTGTGGAACCGGGTCTTTTTTATCCAATTGTTATATCTGTCGTTTACCACTTGTTCCGTTTCTCCCGCTTCTAAAGCGAACGGATCGTAGTAATGCTCTTTTTCAATTTTATTTCCCTCGCTGTCGTATTCATTCGTATGAGTATGGGTTTTGTCATAGCTTCCATCGGCTTTATAATATACCATTTCCGCAAGGTCTCCATGCTCGTTATAATTGTATACAATACGATAGCTATCTGAATATTTATCAGGATTGATTACGTCAACAATGAATTCACTGCGGTGTCCCTGATCATTATAGGCGATACTGGTTTTCTTTTTTATTTCGCCGTCTCTGTTGTATTCAACTTCTAAAATCTGGTTCCCGTTATCATCGTAAGCATAAACATGTTTGCTGCTCATTTTCTTTTCTTTGCCCGAATAGTAAGTATAGCTTTTTAGATTCTCCTTTTCGTCATACTCGTTCACTCTTCGCGAATACATGTACTCGCTTTTACTCTCCGTGGTATAACCGAGCGGCTTTCCTGCCTCATTGTAATAATAAGTCGTTGTCTCATTAATGTTACCCTTTTCGTCATATTTTACTCCGGTCAGCGGTTCACCTGAGGGTTTATATGTCTTTACTTGTCGGCCGTCGGCGCCATATTGATCTTCAATCAAGATCATTCCCTGCTGGTTAAAAGTGAGAACATAATTTTTCTCTTTGTAACAACTGTCAGTTTCAATGTTACCCTGCACCACTTTGTTACCTTTTAAATGCGCTTTGTAGCAGATAGTCACCACTTGTTTCACTGGTCCTTCCAATACTTCTTTTTCTGCGTCGGTATGTTCTTGCTCGTCTCTAAAAATTTTAAATGGTCTCATTGGCTATTTGTTTTATCTATTAATATGGTTCATCGTTATAAAAATCAGGATAAAATAAATCACTCCAAGTACACTTTATTCACCTCTAACTCATCCTCGCATTCCTCCAACAATTCTTCTATTGTTTTACCCAAAACTGGATGCACTACATTACCCGCAATCTCTGCCAACGGAACCAGTGCAAATCTTCGTTGCGACAAATAGGGATGAGGCACCTTTAGCAGTTCCGTATCCATCACCAAATCATCTATCAGCAACACATCCAGGTCTATTACACGCGGTCCCATTTTTACTAACCGCTTTCTTCCCATGTCCATCTCAATGTCTAATAAGGTTTGCATGAATTGTGCAGGAGATAAAGCCGTGCAGATGGCAAACGCCTGGTTATAAAAAAGAGGCTGGTCAGTAATGCCCCAGGCTTCCGTTTGATAAACAGACGAGCACGCGGTGATAGTACCGCACCGTTCTTCCATTACATTTGTAGCCTGCTGCAATAAAGCAAGCCGGTCGCCCAAATTACTGCCGGCAAGCACATAAGCGGTAGTCATCTTTTCAAATATCCGTGTATGAGATCGTTTTTTAAAATATTCTTTGCCACGCTGTTGGCCATATTCATCTTTTGCCTGCTTTCGTTTTTTATACTCATAGCCATCATAGGTGTGGCAGCTTCTCCGGCAAAGCCAGACATCGGTTCTAAGGGTGTGCTGGTGCTCGATCTGAGTAATAACTTCAACGAGCAGGAACAAAAAAACGCGGTGGGTTCGCTCACCGGCGATGCATCTGCCGACGTGCCCAGCCTGTACGATATTGTGCGCATCCTCCATCATGCAAAAACCGATTCTTCCATCAAAGGGCTCTACATTAAAGCCGATAACAATCCTAATGGATACGCTACCAGCGAAGAGTTAATCCATGCCATTGATGATTTTAAAGCAAGTGGCAAAAAAATAATTGCCTACGGCGAAACCATTTCGCAGAAGGGTTATTATGTGGCTTCGGCGGCAAACGAAGTTTATTGTCATCCTGCCGGCGGTGTAGAATGGGATGGTTTGTCTGTTAATTTATATTTTGTAAAAAACCTGCTGGACTGGCTGGAGATTCAGCCCCAGATTTTTTATGCGGGCAAGTTCAAAAGTGCCACTGAGCCATTTCGCGCTACAGAAATGACAGAACCAAACAAGCTGCAAACCAACGTATGGCTGGGCGATCTGTACGGCCTGTTCCTGCAGCAGGCTTCGCGTGCCCGCAACATAGATACAGCGCAGCTTCATAACCTTGCTAATACAGGTGCCATTCAAACGCCAGCCGATGCCCTAAAGTATCACCTGATAGACGGATTGAAATACGATAACGATATCAAAAGCGAGTGGCTACAGGTTTTGCATCTTAACAAGCGGGACAAGATCAACTTTATTTCGCTGGGTAAATACGCTGATGCAACTGATTTCGATAAATCGTCCGGCGACGACCGCATTGCGGTACTGTATGCGCAGGGCGATATTATGGGTGGCAAAGGAGAGAAAGGCAGCATTGGCAGCGACGATTATAAAAATCTCATTCGTAAGCTGCGGCTCGATGATGATGTAAAAGCCATTGTATTCCGCGTCAATTCGCCGGGCGGCAGTGCGCTGGCTTCCGATGTCATCTGGCACGAGATACAACTGGCAAAGGCGGCTAAGCCCGTAGTAGTTAGTATGGGCGATTATGCTGCATCAGGCGGTTACTATATTTCCTGCGCTGCCGATAGCATCTATGCTGATGCTGGCACCATCACGGGTTCTATTGGCGTGTTCACAGTCATCCCTAACATGCAATTGTTTTTTAAGGACAAGCTCGGCGTTACATTCGATGGAGTAAAGACGGCGCCCTATGCTGATATGAATACAGCCAGCCGCCCGCTCTCGCCCACAGAACAGCACTTTGTGCAGGCGAATATTGATACTACTTACAACACCTTTCTGTCCCGTGTAGCCACCGGCCGCAAGCGCGATACGGCATCTATAGACAGTATTGCGCAGGGCAGGGTATGGACAGGCGCACGTGGCATTCCTGTCGGCATCGTTGACCGTATCGGCACCTTGCACGATGCCATTGCCTGTGCCGCCCGCATGATAAAAAGTAATGACTATTACATCAGAGAATATCCCGAGCGAAAGAGTTACTTACAAGAACTGCTTGATTCTTATTCTGATAGAACCGTAAAACAAAACAGGGCAGCAATAGAGGAGCAGGTTGGCAAGACCAACTACGAAATGCTCATGAAATTAAAAGGTGTTCAGTCTATGTTCAACACGCCGCAGGCGAAGCTGCCGTTTATGATGGACATGCAGTAAATGTGAACCTCAAATACTCTGATTACAAAGCATAGAAAAGGAGTTTACGTAGAAATGCTTTCGCTGTGTAAACCCCTTTTCTCTGCGGTAAATAAACAATCCGCGCCAGGTAAAAGACATTATTATCCCTTCTCATCCATGCCAACCCCACAAGATTCCCCGGTTTCTCAGGCTCTTTTTTATTAACAAAATGGTACAAACGCTTCTTTATATTCCCGCCCGATTTGTACTAAATTTGGGTAGAAACAATTTATAAAACAATTACAATTTGACAGACACAATTATTAACCTCGAAACGGTAAATCCCATCGAATTCTTTGGGGTAAACAACCGCAAGCTGGACCTTCTCAAGAAGAAGTTTCCTCTGCTGAAAATTTTGTCTCGCGGCACTCAGATCAAACTCAGTGGCGCGCCCGAACAGATTGACCAGGCAAAAGAAAAAATTGACCTCGTGGTGCAGTACATGGAACGCAACGGCGACCTGAGCGATAACTATTTCGAACAGATTTTGGGTGGCGACGATGCTGAAACCATTGACAATTTTGTAGACCGCAACCCGAACGACATTCTCGTATTTGGACCGAATGGCAAAACCGTTCGTGCCCGCACCTCCAACCAAAAGAGGATGGTATCCGCCGCAGATAAAAACGATATCGTGTTTGCTATCGGACCAGCAGGTACGGGTAAAACTTACACTGCTGTAGCGCTTGCAGTTCGTGCATTAAAAAACAAACAGGTAAAGAAAATTATCCTCACACGCCCTGCGGTAGAAGCTGGTGAAAACTTAGGTTTCCTGCCTGGCGATTTAAAGGAAAAAATTGATCCCTACCTGCGTCCGCTTTACGATGCGTTAGACGATATGATACCTGCTGATAAGCTGGGTTATTACATGAGTACCCGCACCATCGAAATTGCGCCGCTGGCTTATATGCGTGGTCGCACGCTCGACAATGCGTTTATTATTTTGGACGAAGCGCAAAACACCAACGACCTCCAGTTGAAGATGTTCCTTACACGCATCGGTGCCAATGCCAAAGCCATCATTACCGGCGACCCGACGCAAGTGGATTTGCCGCGCAATATGCAAAGTGGTTTGGGTAAAGCCACCCGCATCCTCCGCAACATTGATGGCATTGCTCATATAGAACTGGATGAAGAAGACGTAGTGCGCCACCGCTTGGTGAAAGCCATCATTAAAGCTTACGATAAAGATTTTAATGAATATGGAAATCAGCCGCCGCGTTTGCCCATTGCCAAAGAACAGAAATAAGAAGCGTTCCTTTATCTGATAAGCAAAAGCCCTCATTACGTAACACGAATGAGGGCTTTTGTTTTCAACAACACGAAAGTTGTTTAACAACTGTTTTGACTTTGTACCCTGCTAACACAACTTCTTTAAAGAACCCCATAAACTCAAATACGATATCAGGAATATAGCTGTCCAAAATCTCCATCCAACAAACCCAAACATCTCCTTTACTCCAGTCCAGATAATCATACTCCTTTCTTTTCCACCGCCCGGTTCCATCTTCGTATTACCCACAAGGACAAAATCACCCACACTACACCCAGGCAAAACCCTGCAATTACATCTGTAGCATAATGAACGTTCAGCACAATGCGGCTCGCACCAATAGACAGTGCTACCAAAAATAATATTATCACGAGCAACGTCTTTGCTACCCGCGAAAGCCGGCTGTTCCATACAATATGAGCTACCAAACTGCAAAAGATAAACGACGAAAGTGAATGCCCGCTAGGAAAGCTATATGTGGCGATACCCTTAACCAGCGGCAGGTCGGGGCGGCTTCTGCGGAACACCTGCTTCAGTCCCGCCATCAGCAGAAAGGAACTCGAACCGATAATAAACACGGCTATCGCGTAGCGTCGCTTCTTCACCAGTAGTAGCGCAATTAATAGTACCACATAAGCCGGTAATAAAAAGTTAGCAGACCCCAGAAAAGTAACCCGCTCCATCACCGCAATAAAAGAAGGCGTTGCATGAGCCGCCACAAAGGAATGCACCCACACATCAAACTGGTCTTCCTGTCCACCCAGCGCCGCATGTGCCGCGAGGGAGAACACGGTTAGCGAAAGAAGAAACAAAAGGGCAACAGCCAGCCATTCCAATGAAGCCGTTCCAAAAAGCTTAGCCTGCCGGTTATTCATAATTAACAATCGTGTGGGTTGGATGATAACAACAATAACAATATACCAAAAAACTACCAATCTCAATTACAATACACGAAACCCGAAACTTATAACCGTCAACTTATAACATTCATCTCGCATACCTTTTGCTCATCTTTCACCAGCGGGTTGGAAAGCCCGTTTTAATTTATTCAATTATGAATCACCGGCACATCCGTCTCTTCTTTTGCGTAGCCTCTGTTTTCATGTTCGTTACGTCTCCAATGGCACAGTCGCTTTCATTTTCTGATATACTAAAGATCTATTCGCTCGACAGTAGCGCAACGCAAAAATATTGCAGGGACAAAAACTGGCAGCCTGCCGAAAGAAGAAATGATGGCGCCGCAACGCGCTACGAATTTCTGCCGACCGATACCAGTCATTACAAAGCCTCTTTAGACCTCAGCTATCCCAACGATTCCACCTCGCTGAATGTGCAGCTCAATTATCATTTCGCCACCCGGCAGGAATACGATAAACTAAAGGAAGCCATCAGAAAAGCAGGTTTTAAGCACCAATCATCCAAACAGGTAAAAGGAGCTTTGCCTTCCTACGCCGAGCGGTATGTAAGTAAGAACAGCCAGATCGAACTGATACGCCCCGAAGGCAAACAATTGTACTGGCTGTTTCTTCACCCGGTGGGTGATTATACATGGTAATAGCCGAAACCTTTTGGCTTGTGCAGTGAATACTTCGATTTGCAAAAAGTGCAAACAACATTTAGGTAACACGCCCCATTTCATCTATAGCTTTATAAATATGGAATTAGGGATGCTGCAGTTGTCACCTCCTCAATTCTTCTTTATATACATTGGCAATTTGCTGTATGGAATGAGATAGATATACCCATTTGCATCATCCGCAAACATCGAAGAATCATACTCTCATCTTGTTAAGTTTTATTTCGCCTTTGGCAAATTGCGCAGCAGCCAGTACTTTTATCTTACAACACATGGGTTATGGTGCGGGCGATAACAGTAACGGCAATAGCGATAGGTATGATTAGCGCTGCTAAAGCGCAGACTTCTTTGTATGCAAGTCCCTTTGGCTATCCCGGTGCAGGGCATAGCTTTACAAGGGATAGCCTCCATGCCAACAAAAAATGGTCGTTTAGCCACTATGCATCTCTTTCTGCCGGTTACAGTTTCTTCCGAGGCGGCAGTGCTGCTATGGTTGCAGTGCCATTGGGTATACAACTCAATCGCCAGCTTACCAACCATGTATTTGCTTTTGCAGGTCTTTCAGCAGCACCGGCTTACGTCCGGCTGCAAACCGCTCCACTGGCTTCTTCTTTCACAAAAGAAACCTTTAATAATCCCTTCTCTCAACCCATCGGCAAGGTTGGTATGTTCTCCAGAGCCGAGCTGGGCTTAGGCTACACCAATGATGCTCACACTTTTACTATCTCGGGCAGCATCGGGATAGAAAGGAATAGTTACCCGGTAATGTACTATCCATCTGTAGGAAATGGGGCATTGCCTCTACGCCCTTCCACAAGCCAATGAGAATTCGGTTGTAATAAAAAGCATTTTAGTCTACAAAAAAGGGGCGACAGTTACAAACCGTCGCCCCTTTTACACCTCACACCCCATAGGGTATTCCTTATCCTCAATTATCCTTTCTAATCTCATCGGAAGAAATGCTGCTGTGGCTGCTTCCCGGCACATTTTCTACATCCACTTCGGTTTTGCGTACTGTATCGCGCACCGTTTCGCTGCGTTCGGTCACTTCCTTTCCTATCGTTACCTCTTCCACCACGCGGGCTTCTTTAGATACTACGGGCACTTCGGCATATTCTTTCAGTTCTACTACGCTTTCTTCAAATCGATCGAAGTCCTGGTCTGCAATCAGCTTGTCTACCGGCCTGCGTTGCACCTGCACGCGCTCTTCCTGCAGGCGAATGGTTTCTTCCACTGGTTTCTCTACAATCCTTGAACGGATGTAAGCCCCGCCGGTTTCCACTGTTTGCTTGCCCACATTCAGGCTTTCTTCAATAATTGGAACAGTGGTGTCAGCATCTTTCGTTCCGGCGTATAAATTCCGGTCATCATAATGCTCATGGCTGTAAAAATCCTCTCCTGTTCCGCCTGATAAAGTAACTGCGCCGGCACCCGCCAGAATCGCGCGTATTTTATTTTCGATGTCAGGTGTTACGGTGCCTTCATACGGCGGCAGGGCAGCCAATTGTTCAAGACTGATGCCTTGCAGGAATACATCATTGTCTACATTGCGCAGTTCTGCCAAGCCAATCGGCACCAGTACATCACGGTGCGAAGAAGACTGCCCTTCAAAATCTTCTTTATCCACCTTTACCACCATGTAGCGCACCTTGCGCGCCTGCGGATCAAAAATAAGGTCTTCTACTTTACCTATGTGGTGGCTATCACTGTTCAGTCGCACACTCCAGCCACGAATGTCCGGTTCGCCGTCCACTATTTCATAGTCACTTCCTTTCAGGTTGTGCAGGCGGTTGCCTGTGGTATTATTTTCCATAAAAAATGTGTTTTAAAAACTCCTGCCGCCGATAAAGCATTAGGAGACGTAAATGAATAAGTTAGATAAATTCCTACTACAGATTTAAAGAAGACGGAAAGAAACAAATCATCACTAAAAATTATTAGTTACCCTTTGTGTTCATCCGTGTCTTTCCTGCCTTCGTGATTCAAAAGCAATTACTGCTTCCTTGCCACAATCTCTACACGGCGGTTCTGCTGCCGTCCTGCTGCTGTGGCATTGGTAGCTACAGGCGCTCCTTCGCCGATAGCGTTAAGCGAAATGCGCGATGAATCAAAGCCACTGTTCGCAGCCAGCCAAGTACGCACTGCTTCGGCACGTTGCTGCGCCAAATCTTTGTTGTAACCTTTGCTGCCTACCGAATCGGTATAGCCATATACACGCAGGCTGCCGTTGCCAAAGCGCTGCTTTACAGAAGCAGCTACTTCTTTTAAGTTCTTTGCTGCATCGCTGCGAATGGTGCTTTTGCCTTCGTCGAACAATATATTCTCGCCAAGGCTGTAAATACCGTAGTTGTCGTTGCCCCTTACCTCAATGTCCTTGCTCTTAATTTCGTTGTAAGAAGCGGTCGGTGCATTGCGGTCTATGTCACTCCAGTCTGGCGATGTAGCACCAGCGGGCGTAGTGCTGGCAACAGCGTTGGAAGTATCTCCCGTTTGGCCCGAAGCCGTCGAATCAGTAGTGCCTGCAGCACCGTTATTATTGTTGCAACTGCGCGTTAAAAAGAAAAGCGCCAGCAGCAAAAGAAGCAGGAGCAGCAGCCAAAGCCAACTGTTACTTTTCTTCTTCGGCTGTACGTCAAGATCTGCCATAAGTAAAATAATTTTAAATGAAATGAATGAATAAAAGAGAGAAGCCGGTTGGAATGAAAAACCACTAAGGCTCTCAAAGAGAGAAGGTTCACAAAGGGGTTTTATTTTCCCCGTGTTTCTCTGTGTTTTCGTGGTCTAAAAAACAACCGGAGAAAAGAAGGACTATCCCGAAGGATAGTCCTTTCTGTAATTTTTCTTAGTTACCACTTCTTAAGGACTCATCGCTGCTACTGCCACCAGTAGTTTTGCGGGTAGTGCTTTCAATGTTCTCTACATCCACTTCGGTGTTGCGTACTGTATCGCGAATGGTCTCTGTGCGCTCGTTTATTTCCTTACCTAAGCTCACTTCTTCTACTATGCGGGCCTCTTTAGATACTACGGGCACTTCAGCGTGCTCGCGCAGTTCTACTTCACCTTCGCGGAAGGTATCAAAGTCGGCGCTGGTAGCCGCACGGTTCACCGGGTTGCGGTTTACATACACACGCTCTTCGCGCAGGCGCAGGTTTTCTTCCACCGGGCGCTCAATAATGCGGCTTCTCAGGCGCACACCACCGGTTTCCACAGTTCGCTTGCCCACCTGAAGTTCTTCTTCTATCACAGGCAGCGAAGTAGCACCGGTTACATCCTCTTCGTCGCGGAAGGAAGTAGTACGGTTAGTAGTGTCGAATGTACCAGTAGTAGTATCCATTTCGGTAGTGCTGGCCGATGCGCCTGCGGTTTCATTGAATGCGCCAACCGGAGCTGCGCCCGTAGTGGTGTCATAGCTATCATAGCCTTCCGCATCTTCATCTACGTTGATAGCACCATACTGATCAAGCAGGTCAGCGGCTCTTTCAGCTTCGTCAGACGAAGAAGCATGCACCGTTACAATGGAGTTGCCATTCGCGGCGCGGCTGTAACGACTCACATTGGTGTCGTTGTCATCGTCTGCGCCAAATAAGTTTTTGAAGAAGCGGGCTACGCCACTTTCTTTTTCGTCTTTGGAATTGCTGTCTAAATTAAAATTGCGGTTGCCGGCAGCTGTATTAGAACTGCTGGTGCCAAGAGATAAATCTACATCGCTGCTGCTGAAGCCATTGCTTGTTAATTGTTTTACGGCTTCCTGTGCATCGCTGGGCTTGCTAAAGAAGCCTACTACGGTCTGTTTCATAGGTGTCATTGATTTTTTATATATGGTTACGTAATCCTTCTTTCGTCCGGCTGCCTGCTCCCGGTTCGGTGGGCACGCGCACTACCTGTACCTCTTCTTTGCGCAGTATAGCGTTGTGCTCTTCAGTGCGTTCCACAGTGCTCTTGGTTATCCTCACTTCCTCTACCAGCAGCAACCGCTTCACCAACACTTCTTTTAGTACCGGCACAATCCATACATTTCCCTCCTGCCTCGCTTTTGGCGCATCGCCGTCTACATAAAGATCCAGGGCTACATGTTCTATGCTGTATTCTTCACTTAGCAGGCTCACGTTCACTTGCTGCGGTGTTTGCGTCACAGTTTTCGATACCTTCACGGTGGCTGTTTCCGCTACCGCTTTTTCTATCGTTACCGTTTCTTCAATCACCGGTATTACAGTGCCTTCCTCAACAGGTGTGGCGTCGGTGTTGGTTTCTTCCGCAAAAAAGTTCGTGTTCTGCATAAGGATGTGAAGGGATTGAAAAAGTATGCCGTTCCTGTTTTGTACTGATAGTGTGAGCTTTACAAAAAAATCATCATCTGAGAAGGGTGGGAAGGGTGTAGAATGTTTATCCCGGCTGCATTCCACGCCCCACAGAGTACGAAAAAAGAACAGCCGGTAACAGCTCCAAGCACGGAAGAAAAGCACCCGGTGCCTGCCACAAAAAACGGATAAAGAAAAAAATCAAAGCATACCAATCATTCCGTCTCTACACCTGCGAAGACAGCCGGGAATGCACTATACCGTAATCAAATTAGCTGGCCGATTGGCGCAGAATCTGGCAACTATAATTAAGTGCTGGTGAAATAAAGGAGACGGCTGCGAAATATAGAAAGGCTACTGCCTGTTCCAACCCGTCGCACTTCCAATTCACCCCCTTAACACATTCCGGCAGGGTTTTTTCAGCCCACCTTGCACATCTTAAAATGTACTAATATGGACAACAGAGCAAAAATGGAAGCCATGGATAAAATGCTGCGAGAGCTGGAAGATCTGAAGAACAGCCAGACCTCTGTGCTGAAAAAAGTGGCCCAGATAGAAGCCGACAACATGAACGCAAATGTAGCCCTGCTGGATGGAGAATTGCCCACTATTCATGAGCATGCCGACACCACAGTAACCACTGTTACAGACCTCATCGAAAAACTGCAAACGCATCGCGATGAATTTGTAAAGAAGTACAACCTCGATGTCGTAGAAGAAACCACATAGTATCTTTGTTTCCTTATGTTTTATACCCCGAAGCCCGTTGTAGTTCTACAACGGGCTTCGGGGTACTAGTAAAAAGACAAGAGCAAGAATAAACAGGTTCAGGAATCGAATAAATAAAATACATAACAGGAACAAAAAACAGCGGGCTTTACCCCTCTGTTTTTTGTTTGTAAATAAAGGACAAACACTACCGAAGCCAGCCATCACAATGATGCCCTAAGTGCCAGAGCCGCAGGCGCCTGCAGCGCGCTAAAAAACTCGCTTACCGAAAAGGAATGTCCCACCGGTAAAAGAGGCTGTGCCGACAAAAGGGGCAGCAACAAATCATCCGCCGTAACCGCTGTGCCGGTTTTCAGCCAGAGTGCTACCAAGTGTAGTGCGGGCAGGTTCAGCAGGCATATTTCATAAGTAATGCCTGATAGCGATGCGTTGTGGCTTAGCTCGCTTACCTGCTGGGTAATGGCTGCTGCCAAAGGTCCCGAAGTAAAAGAAGAAAAAGTATGGCTGTCGCCGCTGTCTTCACCAGCAACAGTAGCCGTCATATCGGGGCTAATGATATACAACCAGCCCGTTTGCTTTGCAGCGTCGAGCCCCGTTTGCGGGTTTAGCACATCATTTATACCCAGCAGGTACATGGGGTAGGCAGGTTGAGAGGCATCATAAGCCACCTCGTTAATGGGAAATACGGCGCCGATGGTGCGCATCACCGGCTGCGCTGCCGGAGAGAGCCGCTGGGTTACCTGCTGAAGCGCGGACAGGGAGCGGGCATTGATTTTTCTGAATTGAAGAGGCATATTAAAATAAATTAAAAAGGTGATAAATTAATTGGTAAGCGGTTCGTTGGAAGAGAGGGGCGCATTAGAGGTTTGCACCTGCTCACTGGGGGGCGGGGCTTTCGTCAGGTAAGAGCGGTCCCAGAAACCGCCTCCACCGCTATAGGCACTCGTCAGCGCAGCAATGGAATATAGCGACACAGACGAGCCATTACCCGGGTCGTTTACAATCAGCATCGTGTTCACTGCATCGGGCGGGTTGTTATCCAGCACCACGTAGCCCGAAACTACAATCGCGTGCGCACCCTCGCCATACCATTTAATGCGGAGCGCCACCGGGTTGCCGGCATCTATTTCCGCCATCACCTGCGGCAGCGATAGGCTGTCGCTGTTGTCTTCTTTCAGAATGCCAAAGTAGTGAAGAGCGTTCCCTGTTTGCCCGCCCACATTGCATTCGTCGGGCGTGGGATTCTGGCAGGGGTCAACACTTGTAAATCCTTTCAGCTTCTGCACAACGGTGCATTGCTCCACAAATCCGCCATAATACCGGAAACAGCTTGCCGTAGTAGCCGCCCAGCACCAGTTGGTGTTCTTTTGCGGCTGTATTTTAAACGGGTTAAGAATGCGGAACGGAACGGTAAAGCTTTCGGTAAACACGCCGTTGTGAGTAGCGCATTCAAGCGTTGCAACCACAAGTTCTTCGCCTGTAACCGTGATATCCGCATGGGGTGCTATCGCAAAATGAAGCACCACCGGCGTAGTCTTGCCGGAAGGCAGCAGAAATGCTTTAGGCATCAGCTTTACACCTAAGGGCAGGTTCGTGGCTTTGCATTGCAGGGTCGTAACGGGTCCGGGATTGTTGGCAATTAGGGTGCAGGCTACCTCACTTCCCTGGAAGCCTGCCACCGTTTTGGTCTGCAAAGTATAGGAAGGCGGTTTTATTTTGCAGAAGATCGAATTGGCAAAGCTTTGAAGCTGCGTATTCTCACCAAACTTAGCTACCAACTGGCTGGTAAACTGCGTAACGCCCGGTGTAAAATAAAGCAGCGAGGTCTGCACCTGTATGTCAATGGCACTGCTGGTGTTTGCTTTCACCGTAAATACCTGGTCGGGCTGCGTAAAGCTATTATGGCTGGTCTCCTCCACCGTCTCAATCTCAACATCGTCGTCCGATTGGTTATCCACCGTGTAATGATAGGTAGCCACCTCGCCCAGAAAAAGCGCAGGCATCTCTCCTGCAGGGGTAAAACCCACCTTGCCGGTGCGGACAGAGAGGTCTATATCGGCAGAGAAACCGCCGTAAGAAACAGTAAGCGTAGCGTTATAATGAACCCGCGTTGTATCAGGCGCCGCAAAAGACACCACAATCACGTAGAGCGAATTAACGCCCGGTGCTACATTCCCTTCCGGCTCTTTTGAAGGTGTTGGCGCGTCGCCTTTCATCGGTTTTAGAATCACGCCCCGGCGGTTAGCACCGCCTGCCTGTTTGGCAATATCTAAGTTAGCTACGAGGCGATGTTGTAAATCACCGGCAAACCTCACCTGCAGGGCATTCACGTCCGGAGCAATGGCTTCATAAACAAAGATGCCATCGCCTATGTGTTGGCTCACCAGTGAACCTGCCGCCTGGCTCACGGCATCGCCCGGCGGCACATAAGCATTCACCAGTATCGGGATGTCTTTGCTGCCGGTATCCGAAGTATCCAGCGGGTTCTTATCACGCTTCACCAGCGTGGCGCTAAAGCCGGGATCACCGGTAATGGTCAGCGCTATATTCGTCGCCACATTCACTTTTAGTTCAATTTCTCTTTGAACGGTGGAGTTGGCAAAAGCGCAACCGAAATTAATAGGGCTGTTGCTGAACGACACCGGCAGCACCCATTGCGGGCGGCCTTGGTGTTGCCACACGCTGCGGTCAATAACCAGACGGGGCGAAGTGGAAAAGGAAATGGAATCATTACTCATAGAAGACTGTTTATGTGTGTAAAAAATATGGTAAGACATTGTTGCACCTTATTCGACGCATTCCTGTGGCGGGAGATAACAACGACAGAAACAGGACAGCAGGCACATCGGTTGCCCACCTCTTCTTCCGGCCGATATAATTTGCTTAAAAAGGAGCGGTTTCATAGGTATAAAGGTTAGCCAATCGGGAATATGGAAAGGAAAGAAGCCGTCGAACGGCGGTGAGAAATCGTCGGAGGGAGAGAAAGGGGATTCCTTTGAAATATTGTGTGCCGGAGAGGATTCGCAAAGTTGAAGTTCGCAAAGAAGTTGATAAAAGACAGAGTTGGAAACCAGTTCAGAAATACAGCGTAGAGTGGTTTCGGTCGGTGTTCTAACCACATCTGTCGGCAAGAAAAGTTAAAGCTGTTGATCAAACAGTTGATTACGCCAGCGGCGTAACCGGTCTGTAGAAATTCTTAAGCACGCATCTTTTCCTGCTCCGGCGGAGCAGCCCTTTTCCGCAGAAATAAGGATGTTTGCATTTAATAGAGTAACCATTCTGCCGCTTAACAAATCTTCCCGACAGCTGCGATGTTCTAACAATAGGTATCGGGAAGAAAATTTATCCCGTCATTGCGAGCGCAGCGAAGGGCTCTGTTCTATATGGTTAAGCGTAATTGCGATCTGTAAGCCTCCCTTTTCTGCCATCCATAGACTGCTTTGTGCTCCTGCCAAGCTTCAGCATGGGCACAGTGACGACGGTGTCATTCCTTACTGTTTCTTCCCAATCTATGGTGAGAGCGCCGACCGATAGAAAACTCTCCCTACTCACAAAAATTAGCCATTGAAGGAACTGGGTAAGCATAGAACCTACGCTGAATGAGGGGAAACTTAAGTAAATCAACTCAGGCTGCGCAGAGGTATGACGTGTGCATCCTATTACCCACCTTCCTATCTCCGGTGTATATCGAATAAAACAAAAATGGGCTTATGCCGGTTCTCTGTTTTTTCTCCCGCCGGCTTATCTTTGTTTCATACAAAACAAACCGAAACAAACTTTATCTATGACCAAACAAGTACTCCCTCTTTTTGCCATTGTTCTTATTCTACTTAGCAGTTGCCAAAAAACAGAACTGGCAACCCCCGGCACAGCCATCAGCACCACTTCTGCCGATAAAACAGCCGGCATTGCGGCTCTCGGTAAGGGAACGGTATCAGATGCACATTGGTATGGAGAATATTACAATGTATTCGATTCGCAGGGCAACCCGATTCCTTTTGGAGATCCGGACGTTCCTTATACCGACGACCAGTTTATCACTGGCGGTGTAGCTACTCTTCCCATCCCATCGGGCGTTTCCTCTTATTTTTCGGACGTTTTGTTCGATATTCCAAGCCAATATAGCATTCCGGGCGACAGTATTATCTATGAAGTGGTGATAAAAAATACAAACCCTGCTGGCATAGCAGATTATGATGTGGTGCTCACCCTGGTGGGCGAGAACAAGTCTGCCGAAGTACACTTTGTAGCGCATAAAGAAAACCAGTCGGCTACTTCCTATACGCTCGGCACCATTACCCACACCAATCTTCTCCAACTGGTGAGCGATTTCAGCAGTTTCCAAACGGTGAAACTGGGTACCAAGAAAGGGAAAACGGGGGTGTATGTAAACAACAAGCTGCTCTACCAATTTAAATACAGCGCTGCCGATAAGCTGGGCAGAATTTCAGAAATCAAAGTGGGCGGTAAAGGCTCTGCTGTGGTAGATAATGTAAAGCTCACCAACAGCTATACCAACAAGAAGCTGATGCTGGAAGACTTTAACACCGAAGGGCAAAGCCATACTATTTTTTATTAAATCGTTCTTGTCTCCAGTAATGAACAGGGCTGTTATCCTCATACCGGGTAGCAGCCCTTTGTTTTACTGCTCTATCTTTCCATTCATAACCTTATGTGCAAGCTATAGGCACACCCTGTATAGGGCAAGGGAAAGAGAGATCACTTCACAAGACACAGGTGTCCTCATCTGCCCTACGTTGCAACCTCATTTGAGGGTTTGTTTGATTACCCCTCCGGTTGGCAGATCAAGGATAAGTAACTGGTTCAGGTGATCGCTGACGCTTCCATTGGCATCACCCGACAGGTAAAGCTTATTACCGGCTTCGTCTTTATACATCAGCGACCCGGTATTCACCTGCCACAAAGTGCCGCCGGACGGCGATACTGCCACAAGCAGGAGTGTTGCTGCCGCTATATGTCTCCCTCACGGGGAAAGGGGATCAAGAAACGCCTGCACCCGGTCCTGAATAAAACTGGCGGTAAAGAAGATAAGGATCACACTCAACAGGCTCAGCAGGATAACGGTATTGCGCTTCAGCCCGGCAAAAAAACGCAGGTTGGTAGCCAGTATATATGCCATCACGCAGGGCAGCTCTATATAGCGGGTTTCCAGGTGGGGATTAATAAACTTGAACAGTTGGATAAAAGCAATAAGGAGAAAGATAAACGAGAATGTGTATAGCTGGTACACGGCAATCTCGCCATAGTTAAAGCCGCCCTTCTTAAAACACAGGTAAGTAATAAGCGCATACAGCGGCAGCAGGCACACATGCAGCAGCACAAAATGCTTGTGAAAGAATTCCGCTTCCTCTGCCGAGCCGGTATGCAGGTAAGTAATAACGGCCGTATAAATCCAGTAATACATCAGCGCAGACAGCGTAGCGCTCAGGAAGAACATAGAGAACGGCTTCTGGTGCTTTGCGCGAAAGCCCTCCACATACTGCTTCTGCACGGTGCCGGGCGAGAGCACCAGCCCTTTCAGCGTGTACAGGAAGCCATGCTCCACATGGGTAAAAAAGTGAAAAGCCTCGTGCAGAAGCTCGGGCAGCGACAGGCGCTTTACCAGCATGCTTTGCCCGCAATCGGGGCAGTATTTGCTTTCACTAATAGCTCCGCAGGCTTTGCAAACCGGCATGGTGAGGTGTGTTTTGTTGCTGCGGCAAGTTAGCGCGGGGTGCGGTATAAACCAAAGCGTGTGCAACGGTGTAAAAAAACAGCACCGCACTTCGCCTGTTTGTTCTGTCTTACCACTCACTTATGCTGCCCTGAACAGCCATTCCATCAGGTGCTCATCACTATACGCTGCAATCCACGAGAAGTGCCCCGTTTCAGGGTAAATGGTAAGCCCCGGGTGCGCGCCCGCTTTCATCAGCGCCGCATTCATCTCCACCGAGTTCGCCACGTTCACCGCCGGGTCTTCCGCACCATGAAACATCCAGATGGGCAGGTGGGCAATCAGTGAAGCGTTCCCTACATCACCACCGCCACACACCGGCACTGCCGCTGCAAATAAAGCCGGGTACCGCTCAATAGCGTCAAACGTGCCATAGCCACCCATAGATAAACCGGTAATGTAAATGCGGTTTGTATCCACCGGCATCTTCGCCACCGTTTGTTGTATCAGCTCCCGCAGCAACTGCATCGGTTTACTCGGTGTAGGCAGCAGCTCCATCGCCGTGCTGTTGGGCGTGCGCTTCGTGTTCGACCAGCTCTGGTTCAGCGGGCATTGCGGCGCAATCACAATCGCCGGGTGCTGCACCATATTTTTATCCGTGGCAAAGTTTTGAACGCCCCATTTCAGTTGCGCCTCGTTGTCACTGCCCCGTTCACCCGATCCATGCAGGAAGATCACCAGCGGGTATTTGCGCATCGTATCCGCATCCGGGAACAACATCCGGTAGTTCAGCATATCGCCCTGACTGATGTATTGGTTCTTGCTAAACCGCTCCATCTGCGCAGCGGCGCAGTATTGAAAGAGGAGAAGAGCAATGGCAAACAGGAAGGAGTAGATTTTCATGCGGCTTTTTGGGATGAAAGTACTACAAAAGCGGTATCCGTTTATCCCCCTTGCCCATAATCAGGAAAACCTCTCACCACTGCGCACCCGCACCCAATCTCACCCTTCCATCCTCCGTGTTCCAAAAACAGCCCCGCCACGCCTCGCGGCATCATTTTCGCCTCTGGCAAAGGGCATATGGTATCACCAGCCACCCTATTGCCGCTCCGCACACTCACGCCCGACAGGGCGACGCTCCTTCGCCGCTTCTACGCACCGCAGTCGGCGGGATTGTTCCTGGCGCTCTTCCTGCCGCTTACCTTCGGCATGTCGCTCGGCGGCGCTTTCTTCGGCGTGACGTCCGGGCTTATCACCGGCTCTATCTTGTCTGCCCTCTGGCTGGCGCTACGCTACCTACGCTACCGCAGCCGCGTGCAAAAGGCAGCCTACGTGTACGAGTATGGTGGCGAGGAAGAGCTGCGATTCGGCGGCATCCGTTCCAATTACGGCTATAAGGTCAATGGCGCCCCACAGCAGGTGCTCACCGTGCTGCACAACGGCAAGCCGATCGAGATTAAAACCTTCAACCCCGTCGTACTTTCTGTCTACAGCCTGGCACATCAAATTGCTTACACCCACCCGCGCTACCCCGGCATCATCGTTCCCTCCGGTTTGTTCAGCCTCGTGTGGGCGCCCTCCAGCCCCGGCGTCTGGCTCCGGCGCGGGCTGCTCTGGCTCATTCCCTTCGGCTTTGTGGGCGGGCTGGTGTATTTCATTAACCACGAAATGGACAGCCACAGCGAAACCTACCTGCAGCCCGATGCGCGCGTTTACCATCAGGGCGGCAGGCTCGTGCTTGCCTCTGTGCTTACCGGCTTCAAGCCCTACGAGGTAAGCAATAAAGGCGTTTATGGTACCGATTATTTCTATGCCGAAGCCCTCGACCTCTCTACCGGTAAGCCCATCTGGAAAACCCAACTCGCAGGCAGTGGCGCCGCCCGGCTTTTAGGGCAGTCCGCTTCTTATCTCTTCTTCCTGCGGAGCGGCTTGTGGGTTATTGATAAAGCTACCGGCAAGGTTGTGCAGGGCAACAAAGACTTTCCCTCCCTGACGGCAAAAATGTCTATCGAAAGCATCAGCAGCTACACTGAAGACGCCTCCTATACCTGGAGCGATAGCCTGAACAGCGTAGTGGTAAAAGGTACCGATGGCCTGTACTACACCATCGATGGAGCTACCCTCGGCACCGGCACCATCGACCTCCCTACGGGCGATACCTTCTTCGCCAACCCCTACCAGTGGGGCAACAACTTCGAAGACCAGATAAACCAGGTGTGGGACAATGGCAGCCAGTGCTATGCCCTGCTTGATGCACAGGATACCGTGCTGCTGGCGCACAATTCCTATGGCGTGCAGGACCGCCCGCGCGATCAGTCCATCCGACGCCGGCTCTACCGCTGCTCGTCGCTTTCTCTCAGCGACAACTGGGCGCCGCTGGGCGATAGCGTGTATCTTTTTGGCGGCCTGCTCACCGATGCCACGCAGACGTACCGGCAGCCCGACGATACCATATCGCACCTGACCTCCTATGCTTCGCTGGCGGCGCGCTACCGCGGAGCCCACCCGCCCCTGCGCACCGCCGCCGGCAGCCTGCTTGTTCTCCACAAAACCACCATCGAGTCATCGGCTACGCTGGTGCTCTCGGCAGTATCCTCACAGGGCAAAACCCTGTGGCAGGTGCGAACCGGGCTGGGCTCCGTACCGTTTATGTATCACGATGGGGAAGCGAACAAGCTCTACCTGTTTGGCGATGGTGCCGGCACCGTAAGCGATCAGCTTACGGAAGGATTGTGCGTTGACCTGGGAACGGGAAAAGTGGTTAAGATTGAGATAGAGTGAGGCGGAGGAGTGAGATTGGCGAAAGGCAATGAATCTGCCCCTCCTTGCCTGGTTAATAGCATAGCTGATGTACACAGCAAGGAAAGGAAAAGCTATAACCTGAGCCGCATTAAAGGCGGGAGGGATGATGGTGTTGCCGGATAAGTTCTTGTGCCAGGCAGGGAGTTTTTGAAGCGGCCTAATGAGCCGTTTGGATGGTTGGAAAAAGGGTCATTATAATTTACACCAAACGGCAGCCTGCCTGCATGGTACGCGGAGCTGACGGGGATGGAAAACCAATACCAGCGCTCTATTGATGGGTATTTTCTACAATCTCTTTAATCACTGCATCCAGCTCTTCGGCATTCTGTATCATCATGTCCATCAGGTTCGTAATACCCGCGTCCGTTTCCATTTTACTTACAATATAAGCAATGCCTAAAATATTGGCCAAGGGCTTCCTCACCACGTGAGATTGCTGGAAAGCAATCGTTTTAAGCTGGTCGTTTTTTCTGCCCAGTTCCGTTACATCATGCCCCATGCAAAAGATGCCTTCCAGTTCATTCGCTTCGTTGAAACCAGCAATAAATTCCCACTGCGTAATGATATAGCCACCCTTGCCATCGTGCTTGCGGATGGTGGCAGGGAAAGAACTGCCCGGATGCGCTATGCACCTGGCAGATGTTTCTTCGCACACTTTTATATCGTCGGGATGCATAGTAATATGGTAAGGCTTTCCCACCAGCGTATCTGCTACATACTGGAAGGAACGGGCATAGTTCCGATTCACATAGCTGTAGTTGCCATCGAGCCCGGTACAGATGATATAGTAAAACAAAGAGTTTTCAAACAACCGGATGGTGGGCAGGAATTGTTTCATAGTGTAGATCGGTTAGTAAAAGTTACCGGTTCAGGTTTTGGCTTTGCAGTTCACTCCGGGATGAGAGGAAAATTTATTAGCTTACCTGCAGGGGGGCTTCCCCCATCAGCCATTCTTTTATCCAAAGCATAGATAAGGTAACCGGTTTTTCTAAAAACCTCTCTACCAGCGGGTGCTGCCCAGCCCTTTTCTTATCAGCAGGGTCCACCGAAGAAGAAAGCATAAATACAGTCAGGCGTTCCTTTGCAAAACCGGGCAACCGGTGCAACCTGTCCAACACATCCCAACCCATCAGCACGGGCATATTGATGTCTAAGAACAACACAATCCTCTCATCGTTGTCTTCCATGAGCGTACGGGTAAGATAGCTAAGGCCCTCTTCCGGTAAAGTAAAGTCTGTAATATCCGGCACCATTGGCCGGCACATGCTGTTCAGTATGATTTTGAAAACCGTGTTGTTAGCCGGGTCGTCATCTATCACTACCACCTTCCTGTTTGCTCCTTTCATCGGTGCGCCAATTATGGGTACTAAAAGTTTCAGTACAAAACTACCCCCTACTCCTCTACAAATAGAGGCTTTTGAAATTCTAATAATATTTTAATCCGCACCTTTTTAGCCAACCCGCATGCCGGCCCGGAGAAGGGATATCGCCATGACTCATGCATTGGTGTTTGCTGAAGCGCCCCCAATTGTGCAGTGGCAGGGTTAAGTAACAAGAAGAAAACCATGACAAACAGGGCAGCAGATTTTCATGCGGCTATTTGGGAGGAAAGTAAAGGGATTAATAGGGTAATGCCTGCGTTGTGTTGCTGAATAACTGTTGAGGCTTTTGTGGGGGGTGATTTATGAAGATGGCTTATGATCAGACTATCTGTACCGGAAGGGTTGAAGCTATTTGTTATCAGAAGTTGCCGTGAGCCTGGAATTTTAGTAAGGGCACCGACCCATAAGAAGATTGTAATAAAACCAGTATCTTTTTTTAAGAAATAATCCTTTTGCTTACCTTTACGAAGTACAACCTATCCATTCCTGTTAATTTATTTCTTTCTCCACCAAATACCCATTTATATAACGCAAGATCAACGAAGGATGAACGTAAGATGAGCGAAGGAACTACGGCGTTACTTAGAACCTAACAGGCAGGAAACATGAAGTAAGCCTGAACCTAACCCGGAGGTAAGCGTAAACTAAACAAAACCATGGCACGACTACCCAAGAACTTATTAGACGGCATGAGCGGCGGCATCGGGAAGCAACTGGTGTTTAAGCAATATAATGGCAAGACAGTGGTAACCAAATACCCGGACATGAGCGGGGTGAAGCCCAGTGCGCAACAGACGGCGGGCAGGACGTTATTTGCCGAAGCCGTGGCTTATGCCAAAGAGATCAGCCGCAACCCGCAGAAGAAAGCGGAGTACCAAAAAAAGCTAAAGCCGGGTGAGACGGTGTACCGCTCTGCCTTAAAGGAATACTTAGCTCAACACAAGAAGTGAGATAAACCCAGCCTTGCGATTGCCTTAACTCTTACCCATGCCCTCTATTAATGAATCTGCTGCCTTGCTACAGGCATCCAACAGCTTTGCAACTCAAAAGGTAAACTACGTCTTCCCTTTCCGGCCCAAAAGCGGCGTTGTACCGGGCTTTAAGATCAGCCACTTTGGGTACCGGCTGCATGTAAAAGACCTGCCGCGGAAGCCGGAGTGAGCAGAAGGTGCAGTGCAAGCCACGATGAGCGGAAGAAAAGATTCAGCAGAACGGCGGAGGCGCTCTTAGCGTTGACCCAAGAAATAAAGAGTGGCTAAAAAACTTTACCGGGCAAATGCACAGAAGCGTTAAATCCGCTACCTTAGTTCTGTAAACCAATTAGTCCGCTCAACTATTATCTCCATCTTATGAACAGAACAATCGTACGCAGCCTCCTGTGTCTCATCGCCGTGGCCGGCCTCTGGCAAACCGGCAGCGCACAAGCCACCAACACCGGCGACTCCTTAGCACTTGTAGACCTCTACAACAGCACCAACGGACCCAACTGGTTCCGGCACGACAACTGGCTCACCGGTCCTGTCAGCACCTGGTTCAATGTAAGAGTCAACAACGGCCGGGTGGTGTTTCTCTCCGGCAGCCGCAACAACCTCGCGGGCACCCTACCGGCTTCCATCGGCAACCTCACGCGTCTCTCCAGGCTGGGCATGGACAACGACACACTCACGGGTACTATTCCCGCCTCCATCGGCAGGCTCGTCAACCTCACTTATTTAAACTTAGGTGGCAACCAACTATCGGGGTCGCTCACCGATTCCATCGGCAACCTTACCAAGCTTACCGAGCTTATCCTCAACACAAATCAGCTGTCAGGCGCTATACCCGCCTCCATCGGCAACCTGTCGGCACTCACCACCCTCGAGCTGGATTTCAACCAGTTCTCCGGCCGCATTCCTTCGGCGCTGGGCAAGCTGCAAAACTGCTACCTGCTGGAGCTGGGCGGCAACCAGCTATCGGGCACCATCCCCGACGAAATCGGCAACATGAGCGGGCTGCAGCTCTTCGATGTTTTCGAGAACAATCTCACCGGTTCTTTCCCGGCTTCCTTCAGTAAGCTGAAAAAGCTAACTGCCATTACCGCTTATTCCAACCACCTTACCCAGGCGCGGGATGTTCATTATCTCGATATCCTGCCCGAACTGAACAATGTGCTTATCTACTACAATAACTTCAACTTCAACGGGCTGGAATCACTGGTGAAGAACGTGCAGTATGTAAACTGCAATGTACAGGCGCCGCTTCCCCTTCACGCCACCGATACCTCGTTGTCCGTCTCTGCCGGCGGCACGTTGAGTAATAATACCTACTACTGGTACCGGGTAGGCAGCACCTCTTCTCCCACCGTTATTACGGGCGATTCGGTGTTTCACCCGGCGCAGAGCGGCAGCTATTATGCGCAGATCACCAATGCGGTTGTCACCCGGCTTACGCTCAGTACCGATACGGTTTCCTATACGGCTCCCGCAGCCAGAACGGCTGTGCTTTTACTCTCCCTGTCGCCGGTGCCTGCGCGAGACCGGCTTACCGTGAGCGGCTTGCCCGGCAATAGAGACTGCCGCCTGGTGATTACAGATGCCTACGGGAATGTATGGCTGACGCAGCGGAGCAGCGGGCAGGCTGCCGCTCTCTGCGACGTAAGCCGCCTCAAACCGGGCGCTTACACCCTTAGCGTTGCGGGCGGAAGCAGCCGCGGATCAGCAAGGTTTATGAAGCAGTAGAGATTGCAAGGGTAAGCGGCGCGCTGCCTTACCTTTTATCCGAAAGCTGGTGCGTCGCGTGCCAGCTTTCGGATAACTTTTTGCGAGTCTCGTTGCTCCGAATGAATGCATACAATTCCTCATAAAAAATACAGGTCAGCAAGTAAACCTGAACCTAAACCGGAGGTAAGAGTAAACGTGAGATAACCCAGCCTTGCGATTGCCTCAACTCTCACCTATGCCCTCTATCAATGAATTTGCTGCCTCGCTACAGGCATCCAGAAGTTTAGCAACCCAACTCAAGAAGTAAACTACATTTTCCCTTTCTGGTTGGAACGCCACATTGTACCGGGATTTAAGATAGGCAGAATCCAGAATTCTTAAGCGGTCCCTCTCTTCTTCGCCTGTAGGCGATAATAAGCTGCCGAGTTCCGGATGGTGGAGGCGACGGATGTGTTTGTGAAGCACCCAAAGCGAATGCTCTTTTATCTCCCTGCCCCAAAGGGTGCGTACCAGTGCATAAAGGGATAGCTCGGCTGCCTGATGAAGCATAAAAAGAGCCGTTGACCCACTGCCGCTTTCGAAGCAGGCTTTTGCGCTTTCGAAGAAAGAGGCTGCCCGTTCTGCTGACACCCTAAAGAATTCTCTTCTTTCCTTTTCGGCTTCCTTACCGGGTGGGGGAACGGGCAAAGGGGTGGCGCCCTCTGCCGTGTACACTTCTTTGTCTCCGGTGCAGGCATACCGGTAGAACGGGCTGCCCGCCGACAGGCTTTCTCTTACCGATGAAACGGTATGGAGCGAGAAAGAGAAGTTGGGAAGGGCGTACCCGATGGTGCTGATCACCGTTTCGTAGTACCGGAATGGTTTGGCATCCCTGTCGGGGACAACCACCAGCAGATCGACCACCTGTTGGTTACCGCTACTGAGCCAAAAAATGCGCTCGGGGCGAATGGCGGCAATGAGCAGTTGCAGGCTGGCTACCAACCCTTCCTCACCGGTTGTTTTTACTGCCGGCTGAGCATTTCCTTTTTCATTTTCTCCCAAGATGAGCCAGGCAGCTTCGATGAGCTTTTCGACCTCATCGTAGAAAGTAAGGTAGTTGATGGCGTAGACTTCGACATTGCACATCGCGTCTTCCAGCATTTCCCTTAAATGCTTCCGGGCTTCGGGAAGATTATAGCCATCGAAAAATTCTTTAATGACGCCCATCGGGTTCTTCATTTCAGCATTGAGGAGGCGAAGCGGCTGAAAGTGCCATGTGGGGTAGGTGTCGGTGCTACGGATTAACTTGTCCATCTCTTGTTCAATTTAAGAAGTGTAAAGCAAGGCAGTTTGAAACGGATATTCAAGACAGGAAGAGGGATAAAACAGTTGTACCGAAGGATAATTCAGAAACCGCAACAGAAGTTACCTGTTTTCCATAAAGCAGTTATACCATTCCCAGTTGTTTCGCCTTTTCCTGTATCAGTTGCCTGTACGCTTCTTTCCATTCCGGCGGTAGAAAGCTTTCCTCTATAAAAGACAGCCAGGGACTGATACAGCGGGAAAATGAAGTAAACAGGTTTTTCTGAGTAGCAGGCGGCAATTTGAGGGTAGTAAAGGCAGATAAAAAATCTTCCCCTTTCAGTTTCCTTTTCTTTCCATTCAGGGTTAATGCCAGTTCCTCTGTATCAGCAGGATTGACCAGGGCTGTAGCTACCATATCGTAAGCCGGCGCCAGGGTATATCCGATACCCGGCTGGCTGATGAGCGAGAAGTTTTTCAGGTGCATATCGGCATTGCCGGTAAGAAAGGAGAACAGTACCTGTTGAAAGAAGGTTACCACATCCAATCCGGGATTGGAAGACCCGATATAAATGGCCTTTGCGACCTGCTCATAGGAACCCCGGTATTTATCCTCCGTTAGCTTACCCGTAAGCTGGCACATGTCTTCCATGTGGAGCTTGCTTCCCTTAACCCTGTCTATGCGGCGGGTAATATAAGCAAGGCTGCCAGACTGCAGCCTGATGAGGCTATGCGGTACCGTGCTGATACCGGCTATTGAAGCCAGGTGCATTGTCAGGTCTTCCACTTCGGGCAGATGGGGGTAGCGAGCTACCGGCGGCTTCAGAATATAAGCACCCCACAAGCCAACAATGGTAAACCGCAGCGAGCCATCTTCTTTCTTCTCTTTAATATCCAACGACAATTTCGGCTGTACGCCTGTAACGGCAATGTGACTGCGTACTACCTGTACTGCCAGCTCTTTCATCCTCTCTTCGGAGAGATCCAGCAGGGGCGGCTCTTTCCCTCCCCACATCTTACGGCTACAGGAAGGATGAAAATCTTTCTCATCCGCCACTCCCTCTTTATAACAGTACAGGCAGCGCATTTTATACCTCCTCTTCTTCCAGTGGTTGAATACTAACTGCACCAATACAGTCCTTGCAGCAGGCAAGCAACAGCCCCATACGGTCGCGCGGGTTCAGCTTCCAGGTAGCTTCGGCGATATCGAGAAGCCAGCCTTCGGGTATCAGACCGTCGAAGAAGGGAAACAGCGTATTACTGTGGTATGCCACCGTAGCGAGGGGCAGCGTGAGGCTTACCGGCTCTTTCTCCTCCCTTTGCAGATATCCGGGCAAATACCGGAAATGGTATCCCTGTTCGTCCTGCCAGATGTGACCCGCCAGGTTTCCGTGCATGTACACCTCAGCCCTTCTCATTTAAAAAGTTTTGCCTGTTAAAAGGGACCGGACCTAACTCATATCCAAAGAGCCTGAGTACCTGATTTACCTTTGCCAATTGCACCGTTTCCTTACCGTTTTCCAGCTCCCGCACGAAGCGCAAGCCCACGCCTGCCTTGGCCGCCAAATCCGGCTGTGTGAGCCCTAATAAACTCCGCTTTTGCTTTACAAACTGAGACAATGTATCCATGATTTGTACCCGATAGGGTATAAAAATAGGGTATTTATTCCATTTTATACCCGATGGGGTATAAAGGGATGATATTCTGCCTTTGATATACCCAACCGGGTATAAAAAACGTACCTCTGTGCTGAACCAGACAAGTTGAAACCATTACATTTGTTATACAAACCAATTACTATGACAGAGACGATACACCAGGGAAGAAACATTAAACGGTTCCGGGAACTGTTTGGAATTAAGCAAGAAGCATTAGCCCTTGAACTGGGTGAGGACTGGAGCCAGAAGAAGGTGTCGCTGCTGGAAAGTAAAGAGGTGATTGATGATGGACTATTGGAACAGGTGGCGAAGGTGTTGAAGGTGCCGACTGACGCGATTAAAAATTTTACCGATGAACGAGCACTGAATATATTTTCAAATACTTATCACGACAACTCATCAATTTTAGGCACATACAACTTTAATCCATTAGATGAATGGAAGGAAAGTGTTGCGGAAAATAAAAGGCTGCAAGACGAAAACAGAAATCTTTATGAGCGTTTGTTGCAGGTAGAAAGGGAGAAGAATGAGTTGTTGCAGAGGATGTTGGATGAAAGGAAGTAATTATTGTTTATAGTGTAGGTTATATGCCTTGCCGGTTTGTGGTGAGGCATTTTTGTGTTAGGAAGTTAATGTTTGAAAATGTTTTCCTGATGCCAGCGCAAATTATCCTTGTTCGGATGGTAATTTTCTTCTTTTGGCAGTGCAATTTGTTTACCCACAAATTGATGAAGGGAATGATTTGTATTCTTTTCGGTAAAGGTTGTTGATACGGCTATTGTGTAGTTTTCTATAATGGTGATTAGACCCCGATCAAAGGCGCGATGAAAGTTTGGGCAAAGAGAAATGCCGTTGGTAATGGTGTCGTTGTGGGAGATGGAGAAGGGAACGATGTGGCAGGCATCTATCATTTGTATGTTGTGGGTGGAAATGATTTGCATGCCGGTGATGCAGCAGGTGTGGTTGTAGATGGTAGGAATGGTCTTTTTAAATACGCCATTGCGGATGAATATTTCTTCTTCGTCGGCAGTGGCGATTTGCTGCTTGTATATGGCGGGTGCCTCGTTGAGTATTTGTTGGGTAATGGTATAGAGAGTTGGCGATTCGGTGAGAAGATTATTGTTGCTTGTTCCTTTGAAATAGGTTTGGAGAAGCGTGTGTTTGAGCGCTTCGCACGTGTCGGTTTGTTGGAGTAGTACAAATAAATCTTCGTCGAGGGAAGCATACCAAACAGCATCTTGCAGGTTGGCGAAGCTTTTTATAGAATGTGATGAGGTGAGTAATATTTCTTTTCCGGGATGGGTGTGAATATGCCAGAAGCCTTCGGATTTGAGATGATAGAAGGGTAAGGAGAAGTTGGCAGTGAAAGTGGGATTGTGTACTAGCGCGCTCCAGATGTCTTTGAAGGTGGCGACAAGGGTGGGTGTGATGTAAATGTGGTTGGTGATGATGTGGTTTTGTTCGATGTTTTGGATGATGGATAAGAGGAGAATGGGTTTGTGTGGAGCGGAATTGCCTTTTACTTTGGCGGTTTTGAGGTGGGAGAATTTGCGGAGGTAATGGGAGATTAATTGCATTGAAGAATCTTTATTAACCTAAATATTTTGCTGATTTCCTGATTCTATCAAATGCAACTTTGCCACCTTTATTTTCAATTAGTTCTCTAAAAAGAGAATAAGAAGTTTTTATTGTTTTTTTCCACTCTTCTTCGGTTATTGACTTAACTTCAAAGTCACTAGTCATCTCTTTAATAGTTTGTAATATAGAAGGGGAGATATCAATACTTTCGAAAAAATTATTGCGTTTTGCTTCATTGAATATGATAAGAGAAATCGCCTCTTCAGTTATTATTGCCTTGGCACCATCTTCAATTCTATCTAACAAGGGATTGCTTTTCCTTTTTCTTTTCATAAGTGCTCTTGTACAAGGTGACCAGTTTAAGAAAGCAGCAAATGAATAATGGAAAATATCATGGTAACGATAAAAATCTTCATTGTAAGAATTGTCATCTATTTCATTTCCTAATTGAACTTGGTCATCTATTGTGACTAAAACTTTGTTTATTCCATCATATTCAAAGCTTTTGAAAGAAATTTCAAAATAATCAGGCAATGATTCAGTAATCAAGTTGTTTAATTCAAGCATTATTTATCACTTTTTATTGATGAGTCTCTGATCATGCTTGCTTTGCTCTTGTTGGCTTTATTTACTGAATCTATTATTGATTGGAAAATTTCTTCTCGCATACGATAATCATAACCATCACTAAACTTCAAATTTTGCGACAATAAAATTCCAACTGTACTTACTAAAACTGAAATAATTATAAGTCCAACCCATATAATCATCTTAACACGATTCTCTAAACGACTTAGTTTCTTAAGCATAGTGCCAGTATAAGGCAAATTGCCATTTAAAGCATCTAGATAGGCGATGCCTATATTATCCTGTTTATCGAAAGAACCATTATAAATAGAAGGACTTTTTAGTTCACTTAGCCACATAGAAAAGTAAGGTTTTGCTTTTTCCAAACGAATCATTGTTGGACCTGCGTTATAAACAGAGAAAATCAATTTCCCTTCGTAGCCTGGGTCTACATGAAAACCAGACACATTTATCAATCCCCGTTTTTTAAGCTGAAATCTGACAGAAATGAATCCAATATAGTATTCGGGAATTTTGACTTTCTCGAGTGTAATTAGCAGAGCAAATTGCCCAGGTTCAATGTTTACATGAGGATTCTTATTATCAAGAAATTCTTTCTTGTTCGGTTTAGAATCCGTTACAAATGCCTCATTGCCTAAACGTAGATTATAGCAGGCATTTTCAACACACGTAGGCTCATATTGTTCGGTAATAATAGTGGGCAAATGTTGAGCTAAATCATTAGTACCTAAAAAAGCCATAACAACAAGTTATTTATTAAATAAAACTACGTTATTCATTTCTCAAACTCTCTCTAATTTATTCACCGATCCTCATAAAAAGCAATTTTAAGCACTTTTTTCTATTACTAATAATATTGACATATATGGAATAGAATTTGCTAATATCTTTATCTTTACTTCAAACAATCTTTAATCTGTATTAGTTATGGCAAAGAATCTTTTACTAATCCATTATGAACCTGGTGCATCCGAAATCTCGACGTTAGAGAGTCAGTTATTAGCTAACGGATATTCAATCCAAGTTGGCACAACAGATATTACCTCTAACAAAGCAACACAAGATATAGAGTGGGCAGATACGGTCTTAGTATTAATAGGAAAAGACTCAAATCTAAGCTCTTCTGTGAATTGGAATATTAGAACAGCTAATGAATATAGTAAGACAATAATTGGCATTTATATTCCCGGAGGTAGTCAATTCAACATTTCGAATGAACTAGAAAGCTATGCTTCAGCAATCGTTTGCTGGAAAATTGAATTTATTCTAATCGCGATAGGCGGTGAGCCTATCTTTCTAACTCCTGATTGTAATGAACGTCCAGCAGCAAATAAGGCGAGCTCATCTACGTGTTAAGACAATGCCCAAGATTTATATATATGTTGTTGATCGTGACTTAGGTTTTGCCCCTAATCCATTTCATGGTGTTTGTAGCCTTGCTACTTGTAAACCTGATATAAGAAGTGTCGCAAAAGAAGATGATTGGGTTTTTGGGGTTGGTGGCAAAAGATTAAAAGCTGTTGGCAAATTGGTCTTTGCTATGAAAGTTACCCGAAAACTAAACTTTGATGAATACTGGAAAGATTCGAAGTTTCGAATTAAAAGATCAGTAAGGAATGGAACCAAAAAAATAATGGTTGGTGATAATATATATTCAAAGGATGAAACGACAGGAGATTGGATACAAGCTCACTCACACCATAGTTATCCTGATGGAACTACGAATTTCTTAAATTTAAAGAAAGACACAAGAAGACCCTATGTTCTATTATCGAATCACTTTTATTATTTCGGCAGTTCTGCTCCCATTATACCATTCACAAGCTTTAAAGATTTTATTTATCAGAACCATAGAAAGCATCGCACATATAGACAGAGCCAAGCACAAGAATTAATTTCATGGTTAGAAAACAATTATGGAAGTTTAATCAACAAGGTATTGGCAGACCCTTTTGATTTTGATAAAAGTAGTGCTTATTATTCTCCTGATACTGATAGTATAAGTCTTTAAATTAGTGAACTAATTCTCTGCTGGCTTTCGTGTTCCAAAATTATCAAACCTATTATCGAATAACCGATAATATCTTTTAGAGTATCTTCAAGAGATTCAAAATTTGGTTCTGATTTATCATTAAGTGTTTTTTCGATAAGGTTGCGGTATCTTTTGATCTTGTCCCACAAATGCACCATGTTTCCAATAGTTCCAAGATCAAAGCTTGCACCGCCATAATCTTGATTTTTCTTGATTAAAATTTCAGTGATACTTGAAGTAATAGCTCTCACTTTTTCTTCTGTCATTGTGGGTATGGAACTCATTGGTTATTTTTTCGAATTTGCAATTTTGTTATTAGTATTTCTTGAAATTGCCTCTTTCAAAAGAGCACTTCTTTTTTTATATCTCATTTGTTCTATTAAATATTGAAGACTTGGATTTTTAAAATTAAAGTCCCCACTCACAGAATGGTTCCTTGCATAAAAAACTTTTGCCCAATCATTAAAGAAATCGTCTTCTAATTCAATTAAATCTTTCCTTCGTCCCAGTCTTATATCTTCCTCGTAAGCAGATAGTATTTCAAGCTTACTATCAAATTCTCGTAGTGTAGAGAAAGACCTTTCATATGTAAAAGGCTCGTCCTTCGGGATCGGCAAATCTTTCATACTTATTACCATTTGCCTCATATCCTCATAATAATGAAGGTTATCAACCATATGATAATAGGATCCTATTTCTAACCCAAGAATCATTGCAAAATATTCTTGGATAAATGTGTAGTTAAAGATATTTACGGCACTTGCTCCCCACAAAAAATCATTAGAGCGCATATGAACGACTAAATCTAACTTGTCTTGATGAGTTCTTTGAAAATGCAAACTTTTAGTACAAGGAAAATCTCTAGTTTGTTTCAAATCCTGTTCTTTCGTAAAACAATCTTTTGGTGGGTCAGATATTGTGATTATAGCTTGCCGAGTGTAGGGATCTTTTTCGAATGATTTTAATACGAAATCAAATTGATCAACTTCAATTAATGCACTGTCTGTGTTAAGGCTTTTTTTTCTAAATGCACCTATGTTGTAATCATTAGAAATTCCATTATAGTGCCTTAATCTTGGTCCATAACCAGCTCGCATTGTTTTACCGTCATCAGAATAGTTTTTTAGTTTAGGTAGATATTTTTCAACAAGTGAAAGGTCATTTCTACCAGAAGCAAGCCATAAGGATTCTGCAAACGGAAGTGCATAGTTCCATTGTCTTTGAGGTATAGTTACAATCCTAGCTGTTGGATTTAAAATCTTGATATTTATTGGGTTCGGAATTTCATAACAAACATTTCCTCTCGTTTCTCTTCTAACTCCTTCGTCAAGAAGTATATTAGACATTTCAATTAGAAAAGAGTTAATTCCGGCGACTTCTTTTGATAACATTGTGGTGTTTTTTGATTCAAATCCCATTTGGGCGGAAAAAAGAAGCTGAAAGGTTCTTTAGGTGAGGTGAATTTTTGTTTTATTCTCACATTGTCTACTTGCAACTCCGGCATTTTTACTCTTAGAAACTTGTCTGTTTCACAGAAACAGTTTTGCAAATCAATCAAAGTAGGATTCCGACCGAACAAATTTACAAATTTTGTATAACCAAACTTATTTTGTAGCTCTTCAAAATTTTCTTCAACGTACTTAATGCAGTCTTCGTTAGAATATTTGCTGAAATCAACAAAGCACTTCTTTATACCTCGTATAGCACCAATACCTGCTTTTACGAATGAATTTTCATCGAAGTTTATGACTGAGGAATAATTAAAATCAATGGCATACTGATAAGAAAGAAAGCTTCCTAAGAAGGAACGACTTTCAAGGAGAAGATATATTTCTTCAAGAGATTTGGCGTTAAGAATCTTGTCAAACAATCTTTCTCCTAAAAATTCCTTTTTTATCATTCGCATCCACTTTTCATGTTTGGAAGCATAAGCTTTGTACTTTTCGTGTGAACCAGTCATCATATAGGCAGCGCTAAAGATTGGTGTGTGTTGTATTCTTTCACTAAGTAGAATAGAAATTCTATCAACATTAAATGTTTCAACTCTAATATCCTCTAACTCACTTTCCAAAAATTTCCACGTATTTATATTATTAAACACTTTAAATAAAAGTATCCTTAATAAAACGTCTGTTTCGCTGTAATCTCTATCTTGATAAATAACATGCTTAATTAAATATTGGCTAACTCTATCTAAAGCACGATAAACATTGGTGAATTTGTAGGTTGTAAAAATTTTGTCTTTACTTAGTTGAGATGTTTCTCCTTCATAGCGTCTCCAAAATATATTCATTCTTTCTTCAAGGAAATAGAAATAGTACTGAAAGGCGTCATCTCTAGTTTTCATAGCAAATATTCGATTGGTAAATGCTGAGCAATATAGTGATCTAATAAAAATACACTATTTTATATTAGCAAATTTCTCTGCTCAGCAAAGCAGCCATCCGCATCGCTCCATTATTAATATCCAAACTTATTTTTTCATCCCTATGTCTTCATCAATATCCTAGAATACAAGCGATGAACAAAGCCATATTACGTAAACAATCCGCCCTCCTTAATCCTTATCCTCCCGCAAATATTTCTTCTCCCGCAACTCATCCTCATCATCCATGTCGCCACTCTTAATCACTTTGCGCCAGTCGTTGTAGCGGTGAAACTTTTGAAGCGCCGCCTTCGCGTCGAACACTTGTTTGGAGGGAAAGCTTAGCTTGTAAGGAGAATAATCGGGCTTGTCGGTAAAGAAATCAGTCAGCTCTGTAGCGGTGGCGTCGTACTGGTTTACATACGGCACACCGAGGATATTGTATATCATTTTGAGGATGGAGCCGAAGTTGGCGTGGGTATGCGAGGTGTAGCCATGCTTTACATACGGACCTGCCAGCATGAGGATGCTGCGGTGCGCATCGATATGGTCGACGCCGCCCTGCGGGTCGTCTTCCGTAATAATCACCAGCATGTTTTTCCAGTAGGGCGTGCGCGATAAAAACTGCAGCATGCCGCCTAAAGCCAGGTCGTTATCGGCAACAAAGGAATGATAGAGTGGATAGCCTTCTTCGGGGCGTGGGTCTGCCGTATGGTCGTTGGGCAACTGGATGGTGATGAGCGATGGCATTTTTTCCTTTCCCGAGAGCCATTTGCGTTTGAACTCGGTTTCGAACTGCTGCAGCCGGAACTGGTCGGGGATGTTGGTGTTAAAACCAGCGTAGTTGTGACTGGTGTGTTTGAACAAAGCCTTCTGTATCGGCACAATGACGCCATGCCCCGAGCCGGTGGCGGTATCTACCCAGGACTCGCGGTTGTGCGCCGTTTCGTTTGCCTCGCCAAAATTGTAGAACGATAGCTTGCGCCTATCGAGCGCTTCCCACAAGCCGCCGCGCTCGGCATAGTCTTCGGGGTCCATGCTGCCGGTAGAGCCGGGAAACCGCCTGCCGGGTGCTTTGGAGAACAGCTTGGCTGTTTTGTCGACACTCGAATTGGCTTCTACCCATTCGTTGGGGATGACGCCCATCATCCAGTGATGACCATGAATGGAGGCATCGCTGTCGCAATAAAAATTATCGTCGAAGGCAAATTGTTTCGCAATGTCGAGGTGGTTGGGCGCCACATCCATGTGCACCCAGGTTTTGTCTTTGGAGGTGATGGTAACATCCCTGCCAAAGCGGGCAATGGAGGAATCGCCCTTGCCGGTGGGAAGCTGCCCCAGCACTTCATCGTAGGTGCGGTTTTCCTTGGTGATGTACACGATGTATTTGATGGGGCTTTGCCGGGCGCCGGGGAGCAGGGGCAGCGGGTTTTTACCATCGTCGGTAAGCGTTACGGTAGAGAAGGTATTGCTGATGACCTCTTTCGTCATGGCTGCCAGTGCGGCTTCGTTTGGCACCGCAATTTTTTGATAGGTGCCTTGCTGGATATCGCCGATATAGGTGCCGCGAAGAGGTGTGACGAAGTCTTTACCACCATTCGGTCCTGCGCCATAGCCACGGCAGGAGGCTACATAGAGAAAAGCGCCGTCGGGCGAGAGCTGCAGGCGCGTAGGTCCCCAGCCAGTGGGTATTAATCCTTTGGTGGTGCCGGTGGCCGCATCGATGACCGCTACGGCATTGAAGCCAAGCAAAGCGGCGTAGAGCGTGGTTTCATCTTTACTGAGGGCAATGCCAAAGGGCAGCAAGCCGCGGTAATGGTCGATGCGCGCATCGACCTTGATTTGAAGATTTCCGATGATTTTGTGGTGGTGATAATCGATGACGGAAATATTGTCGTTGGTGGCATTGGTAACATAGGCATAGCGGCTGCCCACGGCAAGCGTGTTGGGGCTGGAGCCGCCCACCACTTCGGCTTCTTCAATCATTTGCCCGATTAAAAAGCCGGGTTTGTACCTGTCGATAACCTTATTGGTGGTGAGGGCGATGGTGTACACGCTCATGGCTTCGGGCGCGTTGGGGCTGCCGAGCCCGGGCACTTTTCTGCCGTTGAACGTGGTGCCGTTAATGGACTCTTTGGTGCCGTTGCCGTACGGATGCCAGGGCAGTAGCATGCTGTCGTAATTGTAGGGTGTGATATCGGGCATGAGCGGGTAGGCATACATGCCCACGTTGGCAACAAAAGCGAGCTTGCCGTCGGGACTTAGCGCGATTCCAAACGGCAGGCGCCCCGTGGGGATGGAGGCAGTTAATTTACGGGTGGCGAGGTTGATGCGTACGAGGCGGTAGTTGGCGCGGTCAAGTACCAGCAATTCGTTGCTGGCGCTGTCGAAGACGAGGTCGGAGGTGAAGCTGTCGCCGTATGTGGTGGTATCTATGGTGCCGTTTAGCGAGATGGAATCGAGGGTTTTAAAATGCTCAATGTCGTATTTGATGACGCTGCCGTTATCGCCGCCGCTGAGGTACACAATGTTGTTGCCGGCAAAGGCAACGCCGAGGAAGGAGCCATCGGGCAGCGGTGAGGGAATGGATTTTTCGAACGCGAGCTTGCTGGGGAAATTGCGGGCATCGTTGCCGGGTTTGTCGCCTATCCAGCCGACCATGGTGGATTGAAATGTATTGTTGTCGATGACCGTGAAAATACCGTTGTGGAGGGTGACGGTTTTGCTGCCATCCGGCGAGACGGCTATGCCGAAGGGGTCGTGTGCAATCTGAATTGTTTTGCCGGCGGGTGATACATAGCGCCCGCTGGCGAGGACGGATTTGCCGGCGGTATCTATGTGGGTGTATTCGGTGGTGGCGGGTACGGAGAGGACCTGTACTTCGCGCTGCGCTTGTGCGCTTATGTAAACGCAGAGTGATAACAGAAGAATGAAAACCCGTTTTTGTTTGTACATAGTAAGAGACGTTCGCTTAGAAGAAAGCTAAACTATTGAATGATTTGGATGGTGAGGCAAGTTTACAAATTGATAATGTGGAAATGCCTTTTGGGTGACTTTTATACAGGTTGGTCTTACCGGTTGTTGAATTTCGTTTTTGAATTGTATAACAGCCTGCCTTTTTGAAAAAGACCTTCCCAGCAACTGTACACTTTTGTCTGTTACAAGCTGCAGGTAAGCTTCTGAATTTATCGGAGACAAAGTAAGTTCTCTATCGCCGCGTAGTTAGGCTGATACTCAAAGCTCTGCACCTGGCATATTATTTCGGATTGGAAAGCGGGTTCAGCAGGTCGCCATTTAAAAAACAGGAATTTTATCCCCCGTCGGGTAACTCAGATCCCCCAGCGAATCCAGATAAGGCAATCTCACCTGTAATACCCTAATGCATCAAAAGCGGAAAATAAGAAAAAAGCGGGGAACATGCAATCATCCCCTTCCACCGAAGACACCTCATTCTAGTGCAAGCGTCCCCTTGTGCTTATCATCTTCAACTGTCCGCTTGTTTTTCTAAGTTCAGCACAGTTACCCATCTCATCATCCCTCCTCCAAACTCACCCAATCCCTATCTTGCACCCCAAAACATCCACCGATGCAGCCACAGGAATTAGACGATTTGATCAGCCGCCTCTTTGTAGAAATTGAAAAGCTCATCCCCCTCTATATGCAAAACCCCGAAGATGAGCGCATCGCCAACGGCAATTGCGCCGCCTGCATCATCAACAGGGAAGGAAGAGTATGGGGCAAGCTCTACGGCACCGGCAAGGTAAGAGCCCGCGAGTCCTTTCGCGTTGCCTGGACAAAAGCGAGCCAGGTATGGCTGACCGGTATGAAGACCGGCGAGTTTGAAAAGAAGTTTTTCAATGAAGAAGTAGACGCCTTTGGCATAGAAATGCCCGACTTTATCGGCTGGGAAGGTGGTCAGCCGCTGGTGTTAGGGGACGGCACCCCCTTATCAGTAGGTTTTAGCGGCATCCGCGGCATCTACGACCTCGAAATAATGGTAAAAGCCGCAGCTGCCGCCGAAAAGAGCGAAGGATAATTCCTGCCCGCTTAGCCTCAATTGCATCTATACCGGACTTCTGAAGTAGTTTTCAGCTACACTGTAATAAAAAAGCCCCGCATCTCGGCGGGGCTTTTTAAGTCGGTAGATAGATAGCCGCTTACTTTACAATCACTACCTTCTTCACTTCAGCCGTAGCGGCATTCTTTAGGTAATAAGTTCCTGCTGCCAAGAGAGACACCCGAATGTCCGCTCTCCCGTTAATCATCTTCGTCAGCACGGGTTTTCCATCAGGCCCCGAAAGCGTCACGGTTGCTTTGTCCCCCACCTGCACGTGCATTACATCCCGCACCGGGTTAGGCAGTACAGCAAAGGAAGAAGAGGCGGGCAGCGATGCCAGCGGTGCTACCGCCACTTTGTTTCCAAATGCAAGCGGGTTATACGCAATGGCGGTTAACCACACATCGAAGTTGCCACGGTTAGGCACCGTTTTATCAAAGCCCGCGGGCGAATTGGAAGTAGCCGACAACAGGTATTGGTTGGGGCTGATCTCTACAATACCGTTCGTTCCCGGCTGGTCTTCGTTTTCGCCGCCCACGGTTTTATCCCACTCCACAGTACGGTCGGCAGAAAGCTTCACCACCCAGCCATCAAAGCCGAGGCCCCTGTGGTTCTCAGTCTTATCGCCCGAGATATTGGCATTGGAATAACCCGCCAGGATGTAGCCGCCATCAGAGGTGAGCTTCACAGCCGAAAGATAATCGGCATCGTTGCTGCCTATATCTTTCTGCCACTGGATAACGCCTGCACCATTCACCTTTACGATCCAGTAATCTATATATCCCTTGGTAGCTTCCGTTTTATCGCCGGAGATGTTAGACTCCGACCAGGCACCCAGTACAAAGCCGCCATCGGGGGCAGGCTGCATGGTTACCAGTTCATCGTAGGTGTTGCCGCCTATATTCCTATCCCACAGCTTATTGCCAAGGCTGTCGGTTTTTACAATCCAGATATCCTCGCCGCCCCGGGTGTTGCTGGTTTTATTGCCGTTACGGGCCGAGGTGGAGTGACCAGCGATGAAATAACCACCATCTGCTGTCTGCGCTACGTTGGTAGCTACATCGTACCCGGTGCCACCGAAAGTTCTGCTCCATTGCAGGTTGCCCGCAGCATCTATCTTCACCACCCAGTAATCGAAGCCGCCAAAGCTGTTCTCCGTTTTGTCGCCCGAGATGTTGGAAGAGGAGGTGCCGGCGAGGATGTAGCCGCCGTCCCTCGTTTGTGATACGCAGTTGAGGTTCTCGTCGATGCTGCCACCGTAGGCTTTGTCCCATAGCTGGTTGCCAAGGCTGTCGGTCTTCACCAGCCACATATCGCCGCCGCCTTTGCCAGGGGCTGTTTTAGTGCCTGACACCATAGAATCTGCGGTGCCGCCTAAGGCATAGCCACCATCACTCGTTTGGATGAATGTGTATAAGGCATCGTAATCAGTGGTGCCATACGTTTTATCAAATTGCTTTTTGCCACTCCGGTCATATTTGATGATCCAGTAATCGTAGCTGCCATAATTGGGCGCCCGCTTATTGGTGCCCGGAAGGCTGGTAGAAAAAGCGCCCGCGAGGAAGCCGCCGTCGCGGGTGCGGATAATGCCGGGGAGTGCTTCATCGTCGCCGCTTTCGCCTGCGAGGATTTGTTTCTTCGCCACCGTTTGCGCCGAAGCGTACTGAAGAAGGGACAGGGAAAGAAGGAGTAAATAGAATGGTTTCATGCGTGTTGGTTTTAGAATTCAAATCTATGGAATTTATGAAGAGGAAAATTACCCAGCTCAATGTTGTTTTCTATCCTGTTCATATTTAATCTCCCTATTCGCAAAATCAAGTGGCATTACCTCGCTGATAAACCCCTTCTTCCAAAGGTTCTCTTAAGATAGAAATCAGGTAAGCATATTCCCGGCTCACCCACCCGCTATCCGCTTCCCCAGCACCGAATCCTTTAGTGCTTCGTTCACCGGCGCTTCCTTGATCAGCTTCGTCAGCCGCTGGTGCCACGCCACATCCCGCCACATACCGCGGAACTGCGGCGCGCAGAAGTTACTGGTCGCCACTGCCAGCCATTGCCCTGTGGCGGCTGCTGTTTGCACACCCAGCTCGCACAGTTCCTTCACAATATCCCACTGCAGCAGCGGCCAGTCTTTAAAGTCCACCAGTCCCCAGCACTCCGTAGTAATAAGCGGCTGCTTCGCTGCCCCCGCACCGGCTGCCAGCTTTGTTATGCCCTCCTTCAGCAAGCCCTGCCAGTAGCGGGGACGGGCACGGTAGGCCTTCTCATAATTTGCCGTCAGGTTGTTATAACCATCGGGTGTGAAGCGCTCATACTTGTAGCCCACTTCCTTATAAAACTCGTCCCCGTTCTGCTGCGCCATCCAGATGTGGTGCTCCAGCAGGTCGAAATACGGCAGGGGATATTGCGTGTACAAAGCAGGGTCACCTCCGGTGAAGGAATAGCAGAGCGGGATGCCGGGAAAGGCTTTGCGCACCGCGGCGATAGACGCCTGCATAAAGGCGGTAGAATTAGACAGGTACCAGTAGCCCCAAGTTTTCCACTCGGGATTGTTTTTGAAGAAGGGCGCCCAGGCATCGCCGGGCCATTCGTTGCAGAGGTCAACATACAGGACCGCATCCAGCAAGCCCGCTTTTTCTATGGTATGCAGGGTGGCAATCCAGTTGTCCGCCATCTTTTGCGGCGAGGTAATGTTCATCAGAATCTTCTCCGTATCCTGCCGGTACCAGCAAGACAGCCCGACGCGGATGCCGCGTGCCTTGCATTTGGCGATGAACTGGTTAAGCGCAGGCTGCACCTGCACTTTGTTCAGCGCCGGGCTGCCCCAGTCCTGCACCGTCCACACTGGCAGCAGGGTGTACTCTTTAGCGGGGTTATTGGCCACCAGGTGAGGATAGGCATCTATGCGCACGGCATTGTAGCCGCGCAGGAGAAGCTCGTCGAGAACGGCATCCCAGTCTTCGTAGCCGGCACCGGGCCAGCGGCGCTCCAGCCAGCTAAAATCCCACATGGTGATGGCGAGCGGACGGAGAGTCTTTTCTTTCTCAGGACCCGCAATAAGGGACGGGCTGACAAGGGCCGACGCCGCGGCAAGGGAGCTATAGCGAAGGAAGGTTTTGCGATTCATAGGAAAGCATTCGTTGGAAGGATAAAGATAACTTCAGGAAACGGGACAATCGCCCTTGTTGTGTGCTTTTTCCCTTTATCATCCGGCTGGCTTGCCAAACCGGAAGTAATGACCGCCGCTTATTGATTCGCCATAAAAAAGCCCCGCTGGTTGCGGGGCTTTTACTATTTAAAGTGCATTTATTGCGTGGAAAGCGATGTAGCCCATGCTGATAATAGGGGGATTGTAAACCTGAAAGGGGCAGGCAAAGATCAATCAGTGCCCGCCAGCATGGCGCGCAGCGAAACGGTAGGGCTTCCACCGGTGAGGGTGGAGAATGCCCCTTGCAAAGCGCCGCCCTTCGCGCTTAGCGCAGGACCTATTCTCTCTGCTGCCCTACGCACACTATGCCCGCCGAAGAGAGATACTGCGCCTGAAGGGACTACGTCGCCCGTATGGTTGGTTTCTGACCAGCGCTTAACACCCGTAATAATCCCATTGGCAAGCGAATAACCCCGGTGAGGCGGTTGCTCCTCCCAGGGCTCGCCAATCATTTTTTTAAGGTTGCCGATAAAATCCCACAACCCCTGCAGCCCGATGCTGCCAAAGGCAGCCCCTGCCGCCCGTTTGGTGCGCAGGGAATAGGCTAAGTAGAACTTTTGCGCGTATTCCTTTTCTTGCTGGTTGGCTTTGTCTACTGCAGCAACGTGGGCGGCAAAGGTTTTAGGTCCGGTGTTGCTTTTCATCATTTGGCTGTTATAGTCTTTGTTGAAAGAATCCTCATCCTTCCATTTCAGATAGGTCACAGGCTGGCGAAGCTCGAAGCGTTGTATCCACGAACTGCCGGTGTAGATATCTACGGCTCCGCAAGGTCTTTTGTAAGCCTCGTTCCAAGAGCCGGAGAACACGCCGGAAGTGCCAAAGCTGAGCGGGGAATCTCCCAAGGGATCGAAAGACCGGAATTCCATCGGCGTGGGCGCAGGCGTCTCTACAATGCCGGACAGGATGGTGTTGTATTTCTTCAGCAGGAAGTCCGCATAAGTATTCAGTTCATCCCGGTTGGCTTCATCCCCAAAATCGTTGTGTTCCGGCTTTGCTGTTATGTAGAGCATGCGCACCGATATAGCGTGCATGAGCGCAGGCATTGCCATGCGGTAGTCCCACACCAACCCGCCGCTTCTGGGCGGCCAGTAGTAGGGAAACGCCCATTTGATGGTGGTCAGCGTGTTCTCGCTGAAGGTGCGCGTCCATACCGAACCTTCCATTAACCCGGTTACAGCGCCTGAAGAGGTTTGTTCCAGGGGTTGCATGAATGTCTCCCAGTCGTCTTCCGTCTTGTCTGATTTAAGATAATGGTTGATTTCGTTGAGAACGTGCTCGACGGCTGCGCGATTCTCTCCTATCTGTTGATCCGTGGACAGGTAAGAGGCAGCATCAATCTTATTCATCACCCCGGCAATCAAGGTTCGCAACTGGTTGATGACAGACTGCAGCTCGCTTTTTTCACCAAACAGTCCCAGCAAATCTGCAATGGCGACCAAGGCTTTTACTGCCGTAACCACCGTACCTACTTTTTCCAGCAGTTCTTTCGATTTATCAAGAAATTCATTGACTTTTCCTAAGGTTTGATTGGCTGAATCCAGGCCGTCATTGATTTCCTGGAAGAAACCCGAGTTGGATGGTAAGGTATCACTCATACATTTATTTTTTGTGGTGAACGAATGGTGACAGCCAAGCAGGCTGCCGCATACAGCTGAGCCTTGCCGCAGGGCTGCGGCAAGTTGCGGATGAGAAGGAGCGCTTATCGTTTAATGGTGATTGGCCCGGTGTGGGGTTGACTGTTAGGATCGGCCGGCGCTACTTTTATTCCATTGAAATGACTTTTCAAATCATTAATTTGATGTTGCAGATCCTGGATGGTTTTTACTACATCCATTTGCTTGCTTATCATGCGGGGCGTGTTGTCAAGTCCATGCGCGGTAAGCACGGCGGGGCGCGGGTCTTGTTCCTGGTAGTTGATGGTTACTGCGCCGGTAATGCTTACGTCTTTTGAAACGATCAAATGTTCTGCTTCTGCCAACCCGGTGTTGATGCTTTTCGCTTTTACTGAATCTACCTGCAGCATTGTTTGCAGCAGCGAATGGCTGATGGAGAGAATATCGCCTACGCCATCTTTGTAAAGCGATACCCTACCCTCTACAGAATACAATACATAGCGGCTTGCATCGTCGTTGCGGTCGGAAAAAGCGTATCCTGAAACAGGGCCGCTTACATGGATTTCGGAAGTTGCATTTTTCTGGATTACATGTCCGGACAGGAGAAGCTGCTCTCCATCGAGAATGATGTCTGCATTCATAGTGGGTAAGTGTTTACATGAATTGTTTAATAGAAAGAATAAGCAAGTGTAAAGAATATTTTTTGCAATACAATCGTAGCCGTAAAATTTTCTTCTTCCTACTGTCGCAGTGCCGGCGGCTTTGGTAACAGGGGTTGTGTGTTTTATTTTGGTAGTGGGTGAGGTTGAAAAGAATAAAACACTTTGTGCCCCGCAACCCCGCCCTCCGCAAGGCTTTTTAATAAGTATCTATAACTACCTAAGCTTTTCCGGGTGTTAGTGCAGTGCGCCAGCAGCCGGCATAAAGATAATTTTCAAATCATCAGTAGTAATAACTCACCCAGCCTTCTCCGTAAAATAAACAGGATACTACGTTTCTCCTCATCGTGAAAGCACGATTCATACAATAAGGTAACGAAGTGAGCTGAAGCCCAACGCCCGTTGCCAACAAAAGGCATAGCCTGAACAACGAATAATAAAACCCCTAAGCCATGAGTAATTGTGAGAAAAAAATAAAGACAGACGAATGCATCAAAACGCGCGATGACGGATACAACAACTGCACCCAAAGCCGCGATGATGGCTATAACGACTGCACGCAAAGCCGCGATGACGGTTACAACGAGTGTTGCGACTGGTGGCCTTGCTCGTGGGCCTGCGATGCAGTGGTATGGATATCGAATATTGTATGCGTGGTGTGGACCTGGGTGTCGAATATTGTTTGTTTAGCCTGGGAATGGGTAAAGCATATTGTGTGCATCGCCTGGAAATACCTTACCAACTGGGCCTGTGTGCTGGTAGATGCCCTGTCAAGCATAGTAAACGTTTTAATTTCGGCGGTTGATTTCATCTTTGGCATTCTAGGCGGCATCATCGCTTTTGTGGTCGATATCATCACCTCTATCCCCTTTATCGGCAGAGTTATAGAATGGATTATGAACATCGTTAAAAGCGTAGTCGCCGCCATTCTATCTATCCCCGATGCTATTTTAACCCTGCTGGGCATCATGCCCGAAAAGAGACTGAAACTTCTGGTGATTATCCAGAACGACAGTGAAAGAAAACCGGTCGTTACTAACATCAATGTGGTGTACAGAGACATCCAGTATCTCATCAATACCTTCCGCAGCGAAATGAACATCCGGGTGCTGCCGGTTAAGTTGTTCCTGTATAAATCTGCTTTTGCCGATGATAGCTTTTCGCCAACTGATTTTGTAACGACTGATGATGGCGAGAGCAGCAGCCGCACGCTGGATGTTTGTTGCGATGCCTGTGCCGCAGGAGATGACCTTACCAGCATTGGCACCAGCTTTAACGTGCTGATGATGCGCCTAGGGTTCCTGGCAAACGGAAGACGCCTGCTGGGTTATGGTGCGCCTATTATCGCCTTTGCCGTCAGGTCGTACACCGATAACAAAGCAGGCTGTTCGTTAGGACCCTTGTCTGACTATGTGACTGTAAAATTCAATGAAACCAACAACGGCATGCAGCCCGATGGAACGCTGTATGCCAACGATGAGCTTACGCCGGATAAGTCTTTGGATGCGGTAACCGACCTGGCGCATGAAATAGGGCATTGCTGCAATCTGCCTCATAAAGATGATAGTACCAACCTGATGAATCCTTCCCCGGCAAGAACCGGCCATCTAACCGTATGGCAAAAAATACTGGTTCGTTCCTCCCGGCACGTAACCTACCTATAACATAAAATGTATGAATATTACTATCGGCGATAGCCAGCAGTTACCAACGCTTTTAAACACGAACCGGAAACTGGATTTTGTTTTTCAATTTCCCCTGTTAAATGCAGCCGACAATGTATTCTGGACCGAAAAAATCAGGCACAACTATTTTGCCTGTGGCTGCAGCACGGGTAAATTGTTTATGAAGTATGCGGCACTGGCAACCCTTACCGGTATGGGGCTTTTCTGTTTATTTTATCAAACATTGCCTTCCCTTGCGGCGGGTTTGTATGCCGTATTGTTCCTCTTTATTATGGCTGGCATTGGCAAGTCGGTAGGTAAACTATCTGCATATCATCATTTGAAAAAAGATATCCTGAAATTGCAGAGCTTGCTTACCCTTGAACCTAAATCTACTTCTTCGTTAGGTCTGCTTGTATAATCTCCCTCTTCAGCAGCGCCTGCAGCTACGCTATTGTTCTAAAGTAGCTTTACGCTGCCGCCATTTTTTGATTTTATCCTTCACGCTTCGCACTCACCGGTAAATCCATTTTAATATATTTGCTCAGCATCTTTACCCATCTACAACACTGCTTTTAAAATGAACCGCAACCGAATTTTTTTCCTGCTTCCCCTGCTCTTATGCTGGGGCTGCGGGCTTACCAACCACAGGGATGAAACCAATATTGAGGGCAGCTGGACGCTTTACGACGTAACAACCCAAAATCCGGGCAGTGTAGACTTCAACACGGAAGCTTCTCTCAAAGGCAGTTTAGAAGTGGGTTCTATCCTAAGCTTTTTTAAAGACAGCAGTTTTACCAAAGCCGAAGGCAACGGCGATTTTGCACTGGGCAGCTGGCGCCGGAGCAAAGAAGAGAATGAAATAGCCTTAACCATCCGCCGGGGCGAAAAGAAACAAATACGGGTAACGGTAGAACCTCCCTCGGGGGAGCATAGATCGGTTGCGCTGGTGATACGCCGGGATAGCTTTATCTACAAGTACATTCAAACTGCGGCACCCCTGCCGGATTATAAAAATGATCCTTTCTACACCACCAACAACCGGTGGCGGCTAACACCGAAAGAAGAGGAAGATTCTACCCACGTAAGAGAACGCTTAGCCAATTATTTTAAACACCTGGCCCTGCTGCTAAAGGCTGCCAAAGACCGGCAGCAAACGGTTGTCACCTTCCAGTTTTCGCAAGGTCCGGTAAAGATTTACAACGGCGGCATCGGCATCCTCCCCTACAGCAAAGTGAAGCGGTGCTGGAAGAATGGTTTTTTTAACGACGACGCAGCCGCCTATGCCTACTGGCTATACGGAAACTATCTATCCGAAGCGCATCCGATGGGCACCGGCACCGGCGACTGGATAGAAGATGATTACCGCATACTGGTGAGTCTTTATCCCGCGTTTCACGCCGGGATAAAGAAACCTACGATTTGAGGATTGGGAAGCCCAGGCTTTTGGCAGGCTTTCAAAAACGATAAGAGGTTCACAGCAGTATCTCAGTTTGAAAGTTAGAAGAATACCTATATGCCCGTTACTTCGTGGTCACACCGTTTAGAAAGAGAAGTCTCCCGGATTTGATATGATATTACAATGAGGAGATGCTTCTCCCTACACTATATGAGGACAGCTTTGACGGTAAAGAAAGTTTCCGAAGAAACTTTTTCCTCTCTGAACATTTATGTTACCTTAACATTTCAAATTACCTCCTATGAAACGGAACCTTTACGCACTCTTATTCAGTCTTTCAGTAATCACCCTCGCCAGTGCCCAAGTGCCTGACAGCAGTTTTAGCAACGATGGCAAAACGATTCTTCCACCCAACAGCCAGTACGAGTCGCTTAGTTCTTCGCTGCTGCAGCCCAATGGAAAGATTGTAATCGGTGGTTACGACTACGACGAAACCTTCTATTATCCTTCCATCAGCCTGTGGCGGGTCAACGCCAATGGTTCCGTTGATGAAAGTTTTGGCAGCGGCGGGCATGTTCATATCTCCGGCTCGCCTTTTGGCGGGTCGGAATACGGCGGTTATTTAGCCCTGCAGCCCGACAATAAAATTGTGGGCCTGGGAACTGACTTTGACAGGGACGGCATCATCAAAAGCCGCATTGTCCTGTTCCGCCTCAAGCCCAACGGCACCTACGATTCTTCGTTTGGCAAAAACGGGAAAGCTTATACCAACTTCGGCGGTTTCACCAACGTAGCCGGCACCCTGCTGCTAAAAAGCGATGGGAAAATTGTGGTATCCGGAGATTTGCAAAAAGATAACAGCGGTATTCAAAAAGTAGAACTGGCGCAGTACTTATCCAATGGCAGGATAGACAGTAGTTTCGGCACCAGCGGAAAAACAGAAAGCGGGCTTCCCTTCCGGCAAAAAGGCATCGCACTGGCGTCGCTGCCCGGCAATAAGATCCTGGCAGGGTTTCAATATACGCAAGGCAGCACCTTCCGCACCTGTATTGCCCGGTACAATGCGGATGGCAGGTTGGACTCCTCTTTCGGCAGAAACGGCATCGCTTATAATAAAAAAGACGAAACGGTTTACACAGCAAATATGTCGCTCGCCATCCAGGGCGATGGAAAAATACTGGAGTATGTAACAGGAGAAAGCAACAATATTCTGTACCGGTACAAAGCCAACGGAAGCCTTGACAACACCTTTGGCGATGGGGGTGCCGTTACACTGCCGGGTGGCTATTTTACTTTGTCTGTTGTGCTCGATGAGGAGCAGCGCATCCTGGTGAACACAAGTCCCTTCTCTATACTCCGCTACCTGCCCGATGGCAAACCCGACCTGTCGTTCGGAACGAGGGGCAAACTCACCACCGACTTCACCGATACCATTCCCGATTCTTTTGTTCAACCTGGCAAGCTGTTGATACAGCCCGATTCGAAAATTATTAATACAGGTTATATCGATCTCACCAATGGTTTGCAGTCGTTCGCCCTGGCAAGGTTCAAAAACACCTCTGCGTCTGCCATAGCGCCGGTAGCGGCAAACGCAGCCGCCAGTAGCCAGCCGGTGGTTGTTTATCCTAACCCCGTTCTCAATACTTTGCACATCAAGGGTCTTTCTGAAAATACACAATACAGTCTCTCCCTCACCGATCGGGAAGGGAACATAAAAATGGTCAGACAAGCCACCGGCGCAAGCTTCCTTAACTGGAATGTTGACCAACTGAAGAGCGGCTGGTACTTCTTAAATGTAGTTTCCGCCAAAGGCAAAACAACCGTTACTTTTCTAAAGCAATAAACTGCTGAGGAATAATAAGTTTACCTTATGTAACAAAGCCGGTTCCATAACGGCTTTGTTATATTGAAGCATAAAGATTCCTTCCTTACTGTTTTTATAGTTGCCTGCACCAGAAGATTCTGGAAGAGGGTATGTATTCCTTCCATGCCTGTTCCTTCATTTCCCCTTCACAACCCCAACATACGCATCTTCTCAACAAATTCCCCTTTCAGCGTACCCATCTTACCATTAGCCTACACATTTTCCCTGTTGGTAGCATAGTCGCAAAAGAGAGTAAACAACCGCCTTTCGTTTAAGGTCAATAAGGGGTAAAAAATATTTACTCAGCTTAAAACGAAAGAAGATGAAAAAGCTATTAATGATTACCGTATTAGCCGCAGGCATTTTGTTCTTTACCAATAATACAGAAGCACAGGTTCGCATTAATGTGAACACTGGCAGTCAGCCTGCCTGGGCACCCACCGGTTACGATGATGCGCAGTATTATTACATTCCCGATATGGATGTGTACTACGATGTTCCCGCCCACCAGTTTGTGTACCTGAATAATCACCGCTGGGTGCACACTGCTACCTTACCCACTACTTATCGCCGGTACGATTTGTATAAGGTGCACAAAGTAGCCCTTAACGAGCGGGATGCCTACCGCGACCACGACCGTGATAAACAACAGTATGCCGGCTTCAGAGGCAAATATGACCAAAGTCCCATCCGCGACAACAGGTATGCCGCCAACCGCAACAACTGGAAGAACAACCACTTTGTGCAAAACGAAAGAAAGGACAACCAGCGGAAAGATGACAGGCATGACAACCGTCACTACAACGGAAGATAAACTTTGGCAGATAAAAGAAAGAGCCGCTAAAACAGCGGCTCTTTATATACAGCACGAAACCAAAAGCCGATGCGGTTATTTGATAACCACCATCTGCTTTGCATCCATTTTCACACCGTTCACCAACAATACACAGGAATAAGTGCCTGCCGGTAAGGCAGACCCATCTATTCTTACCTGCCCGTTGCCGGTTTGTGTAAGGGCAAAGGTTTTTAGCAACTGCCCGTTGGCAGATACCAGTTTGATAGCCGCTGAGCCATTTGTTTGGGGCACATAATAAGCCACCGTAGTAACCGCATTGAACGGGTTGGGTGTATTTTGTTTCAGGTAGGCAAGCGATGCCGGTGCGGATGGTTTGTCAAGCGTACTGTTTGCGGTAAACGAGTTGCTGTTCATCATTGCCTTTAAATTCTCCACTTCCTTTTTTAGTTCTTCTATCATCAGCTGTTGTTCCTGTATGGCTTTTATGGCAATGGCAGTTGCTGTGCGGTTGCTGATGGATGCAAAGTCTGTATGGCTGCTGTCCATCTCGTGGTGCTTCACTATTTCGGGAAATACTTTATTTGCCTCCTGCGGCACGATGCCAAAGCGGGTGGAGCCACTTTCATCAGGCCCGTATTGTTTCACTTCCACCCGCATCAGCTTCTGCAATACATTGGGTGCCGGCTGCGCCGCTTTAGAATCCTGTGTATAACTGTTATAGTCGCCGTCTGTCGGATCCCAATAACCTCTGTACTGGTTATTCCGGAGCAGGTCCAGCTCGCCGTTGCTGCTGTTTACATAAAAGGTCCATTGGTGCCCGTTTACGTTTTGAATGCGGAGGCCGTGGTTGCTGAAAGCGCCTTCACCATGAAATACATGAAACTCGGTTGCCGGTGCTATCGTTCCGATTCCTACATAGCCTTTGCTGGTGATGGTCAGGCGGGTATGGGAGGCAGTATTGAACTGCATACCGCTTTTTACAGTAGGGTAGTTATAAACAATCGCGCCATCCTGGTTGCTTACGCCCGTGCCAAACAGGATGCCTGTTTTATTGGCAGTAGGCGCCAGCAAACTGATAAAGTTGTCCGTAGCGCTTTCTGCCGTGATGGTGGAAGAGGCATAGGGCGTAATGCCGGAAACTCCCTGCAGTACATGCAGCAATGTTTTAGGCGCCTGTGTGCCGATGCCCATATTAGTGCTAAACGATGAAGTGCCATAAAATGTGGATGGACCCGTGAAAGTGGAAGTGCCGGAAACACCAAAGCTGCCCACCACTCCTGTGCTTTTATCAGTCAGGTTAATTTTGAAAATGCTGGAGCCGCCGCTGATAAAATCAAACTGGTCTGCATTGTCGCTGTACTTCAAGCCATAGTCGGGATAAGCAGGTGAATGGGCAATGATCATCCGGCTTGTGTTAGAAAATCCGGATGGAAACATGTACATCATAGGTTTTGGTGAGCTGCCGGGCACCGGGAATTGGATAGAAGTTTGGTCTGAGGTAATTGCCAGGTTGCCTGCGGCGGTAATTGTCATCCGGGTTTGATTGTTAGAGATCAGATCAACATCTGTAGCGCTGGTAGATCCTAATTTGCCGGTTGCAGTCAGCTTGTTTCCATTGGTGGTCCAGTTGGTTTGTGCCATGGCAGCCTTGCTGCCCATAAGAACCGTAAAGGCGAGAAGCAGAACCTTTTTCTTTTTCATACGAATTGTTTGGTAGGTATTGTTGATAAATGATTAGGGAGGCAAAGCTGCCGCAAACGGGAAAGGGGTAAAAATTTATGCATACGTAGGGTGCCAAAAACCTGATAAAGCGTGGATAAGCCCCACGGAACCGGTAGCCGGTCATTCAACAGCGCGTTGGCGGACTTATGCTTTCCAAATCTTATGGTATCGTTCGCGCCAGTGCTTTCAATTGTGAACGCAGGAGTAAAGAACTCATCCAAACAAATGGGGATACCCCAGTAAAACCCGCACTCTCCGTTTGCCGAAAACTTATCTGCACTTACCTATCTTCGGCTGCTACCTTAATGGAAACAAGAGTGCGGCTGCGCAAAGAGCAAAACGATGTTTACTTTCTATAACCGCGAATGGTTACTTTGCATCCCGAACTGCTGAGGAACTAACGGGTCGATTTCTGTGTGCTTTTGTATCCCGGTCGTGGTGTTTACTGCTGTCTTTATTTACTATCAAAATACAATCACCAATGAAAAGAGTAATTCTACCTCTCGCCCTGTTGGGGCTGTTTACAAACCTGTACGCACAAAGCGGGGTGCGCGAAATCATCCGTGGCGACAAAGGAGCCAGCAAGCATTTTGTACGGCTGAACGACAACCAGAAATTCGTGTTCTCAGAAGCCGTTGCAGGCACCGCTTTGGGTTTGGATGCCGGCCTGACACTGCAGTTAAAGAAAGCCGAAGCAGACGAACTGGGCAATATCAACTACCGCTTTTACGAATTGTACAAAGGCATTCCGGTAGAAGGCGCGATGTATATTGTGCAAACCAAAAATGGTAAAGCCGGCGCCCTTAGCGGTGAAATTATAACCGAGGTGCCTTCTGCCCTGAAATCGGCAGCCATCAGCAACATTATTACGAAACAGGTTGCCATTCAAGCTGCCATTCAGCATGTGGCCGCCAAAGAATATGCGTGGCAGAACAAGGAAATGGAGCAAAGCCTTAAAAACCAGTTGAAAAATGAAAGCGCTACGTATGCACCCGGCGCCAAGCTGGTTTGGTATAACCCCGGTGTGGATGATGAAGTGCAGAGCTTCGATCCGTCACGCCTGATACTGGCTTACAAAGTAGATGTGTACGCGCACCAGCCGCTAAGCCGCGCTTATTATTTTGTAGATGCAAAAACCGGCAAGGTCATCAGCAAAAACGATATCATCAATACATCGGATGCTATTGGTAATGCAGCTACTTACTATAGCGGCACCCAGAAGATTCACAGCGATAAAGACTCGGGTACCTACCACCTGAGAGATTATACCAAAGGCAACGGCGTTCTTACTCTTCATGGCGAAACCGGCCAGAGAGGTGCCGATTATAACAGTGCATCTGCCAACTGGAACTTAACCGGTGACGACCAGGCTGCCCTCGATGCGCATTTTGGTGTTTCGGCTACCTATACGTTTTATGCTAAAGTATTTAAGAGAAACAGCTATGATGGTAACGGAACCGCATTGGTTAGTTATGTAAATGACCCTACCTATACGGATAACGCGTTTTGGGATGGCAGCGCTATGAATTTTAATAAACGGTCTACCGGCGCAGCAGGCGGTGTTACCGGCATTGATGTAACCGGTCATGAACTGACGCATGGTGTTACGCAAACAACTTCTGAGCTGATTTACAAAAACGAATCCGGCGCTATCAACGAAAGCATGAGCGATATCATGGGAAAGAATGTTCAGTTCTACACCAAGCGCAACGACATCAACTGGCAGTTAAGCAACGATATGAACTGGATTATCCGCGACATGTCGAACCCGAACCTGGTTAGCCAGCCGGATACCTACAAAGGTAAATACTGGGCAAAAGGTCTATTAGCGGCTTTGGATAATGGCGGCGTACACACCAACAGCGGCATTGGCAATTTTATGTATTACCTGCTGGTTAATGGCGGCACCGGCACTAACGATAATGGCAATGCTTACAATGTAAAAGCCATTGGCTTCCAGCAGGCAGCCTTTATTATCTACAGAACAGAAACCGTGTACCTGTTTCCCGGCGCTGTTTACACCGACTGGAGAACGGCTTGCATCAGTGCTGCTACCGATTTGTACGGTGCAAACTCACAGGCGGTAAAAACGGTTCAGGATGCGTTTTATGCAATTGGCATCGGCACCGCTTCTACCCTGATAGCAGATGCCAAAAAGGCGATGCCGGAGCTGAAGATGACACCAAACCCGGTTGCATCATCCGCTTCTGTTGTTAACTATGAGGTTACCGCTTCAGGCAATACTGTATTAAAAATTACCAGCCTTAACGCTGCCAGAACCGTGCAGACCATTAACCTGGGAATGGTAAAAGAGGGTAAATACACCTATCGTTTAGCGAGTGCTGCTTCCCTGCCCGCAGGCAATTATGTGCTGAGTGTTGAACAAAATGCAGTTCCGGTTTCACAAATCAAATTCCTGGTTACCAAATAAGATTTTCTTTGGTTTATGAAAAAGCCCGCTTGGTATAAGCGGGCTTTTTTGTTACTTATGTATGCACCAAAGTACTAACAGAATCTTTCACCGGCAAACCGGTTCAGGCTGTTTTATAATACGCATCCAAGGCCGCACTTGCCGACGCTTTTAAGTCCACATAAGGTTTCGGATACGTCTTTCCCAATTCCAGGTTTGCTTTCACCAGCACATCTCGAGGGGCTGTCCACGGTGCATGGATGTATCTCGCAGATAATGCTTTCAACTCCGGCACATAGGTTTTTATGTAATCGCCATTGCGGTCGTAGGACTTTGATTGAAGGACCGGGCTAAACACGCGGAAGAAGGGTGCTGCATCCAACCCGGTGCCTGCCACCCACTGCCAGTTCAGCGTATTTACGGCAAGATCGGCATCTACCAGCGTATCTAAAAACCAGTCTGCCCCAATGCGCCAATCAATCAGTAAGTTTTTGATCAGGAAAGAAGCCGTAATCATGCGCACCCGGTTGTGCATGTAGCCCGTCTGCCAGAGCTGGCGCATGCCGGCATCCACAATAGGAATACCGGTTTGCCCCTGTTGCCATTTCTTTAATCCCTCCTCGTCGTGGCGCCACTCCAGTTTTTTCAGGCGGGCATTATAGCTTTCTGTTGGCGTGGAGGGAAAATGAGTAAGCAGGTTATAAGCAAAGTCGCGCCAAGATAATTCGCTGATGAATTTTTCAAGATTCTCACCCGTACCTCCGTTGTGCACGGCATGCCAGATCTGGTTCGGCGACACCTCGCCATAATGCAGGTAGGGCGACAGGCGCGACAATACATCGCGCGCCGGGTAGTTACGCTCGGCACCATACCGCTTCAATTTCGTGGCAACAAATGATGCCAGCATCTTTTGTGCTTCTTCCTCGCCGGGCGTCCACTCTTTTTTAATGCCTTCATCCCAATGGATTTTGGGCAACAGTTCCAGTTCGTCCAAGGGCACAGCATCTTTTATTTCTACAGTAGAAAAGGTGAGGTCTTTTGGTTTTGCTTTCGGTGCGTGCGGGGCTTCTGCCTTCAGGGCAGTGCGCAAAAAAGGCTTGTATATCTTAAACGGGGTGCCATCTCCTTTAACGATGTCGCCCACCGGCCACAGCATCGTGCCGTTGTATTGCTTACACGCAATCTTTTCTTTCTCCAGTGCGCTCACAATAGCTTTATCGCTTTCCAAGAAAGCGGGTTCATAACAGGTATTCCAATATACCGCTTTGGCACCGGCTGCTTTAGCTACCCGGGGAATAAGTTTTTTGGCATCGCCCTTTAGGAACACCAGTTTGCCACCCATCGCTTTATCCAGTGTATCTAAAGCATAGTGAAGCCACCACTGGCTTGCCCCGCCAATTTTAAATTCCTGCCGTTCGTCTAAGATGTACACGGGTAGAATATGTCCTTCCTCCGCAGCTTTCAGCAGGGCTTCATTATCTGACAGTCGCAGATCGCGGCGAAACCAAAAAATAACTGTGTCTCTTGTCATACTTAAATCCGTTCTGTTCAGGAGTGGAAGTTCAAGAGTTAGGCCGGTTATGCGTAATTTAAGTTTCTGCAGAAAATTTGTACTCTTCTTTTCCTGCTTTTAGGATAGATGGTATCTATACTGTATTTCCAAGATAGCTTTCAGTTACTTTCCCATAGAACACAAACAAGTATACACATACAACCTTTACCCGCCCTCTTGCAAAATCAATAACATCGGTTGACAATCTACTGCAGGCTGTTTCTTCCGCGGTCCAAAATTTTATCCTCCTACATTAACCCTTTATTTTAATTTAACACTTCAAACATTGAAAACCCGGCTGATACTTTCTACAGGTAACTTCTCCAAACAACAGACCACCCTTACTTTTATGATGCAATAGTCTTTTAAAACAGGTAAACTTCATCTATCACAGCAAAGCCGGTTCATCAACAGCCCGCTTTATAATGCTCATGATAAATAAAAAGCGCAGGCTTACACCCGCGCTTTTTATATCTGTATGAATCATCAATAAAACAACAAACAAACAACGCTGTTATATCGTTGGCGTACCGCCTGTTACCTGTATCGTAGAAGCCGTCATATAACTCGATTCATCCGAGGCGAGCAATACATAAGCTCCTGCCAGTTCTGCCGGTTGCCCGGCTCTTTGTAAAGGCGTATCGGCGCCGAACTTCTTTACCTGCTCCGGCGGCATTGTAGAAGGAATTAAGGGTGTCCAGATGGGGCCAGGCGCCACACAGTTCACGCGGATGCCTTTTTCTGCCCACAACTGTCCTAAGCTCGCTGTAAAGTTCTGAATGGCGCCTTTGGTGGCTGCATAGGCAATCAGGGTTTCCCTCGGTTTGTAAGCGTTTACCGATGTGGTATTTACAATGGTGCTGCCGGGTTTCAAATGCTTTTCAGCGGCTTTGCACAGGTAAAACATTGCGTAAATATTGGTGCGGAAAGTGCGGTCCCATTCTTCGCTCGACAAGTCCTGCACCGACTCATGCGACATCTGGTAAGCCGCATTGTTTACCAGTATATCAATGCCGCCCAACTCGCTTACTGCTTTTTCAATGATTATCTGGCAGTGTGCTTCGTCCTGGATGTCGCCGGGAACCAAAACCGCTTTTCGGCCAGCTTCTTCAACCCATTTAGCCGTTTCTTTCGCATCTTCATGTTCATTGAGGTAAGAGATAAGAACATCTGCGCCCTCGCGTGCATAAGCAATGGCTACCGCCCGCCCGATGCCGGAATCGCCGCCGGTAATTACCGCTTTTCTTCCTTCCAGTTTCCCCGATCCTTTGTAGCTTTTTTCTCCATGGTCAGCTTTTGGGCTCATCTCTCCTTCCACGCCAGGTGTTTCCTGTTCGTCAGCCTTATAAGGCGGCTTTGGATACTTATCCAGCGGGTTCTGCAACGGGCTCTCTTTTTTTGAAAATAACATAGGTGGTGTTTTTAAAACAGGGGTGATTCATATTCTGTGCCACGGTTGAAGTAAATAATTTCCCTTTCTGTGTGCATCTTATTACATCGAACTTCTTTTTCCTTTCATCAACGTCTTACCCAAGCTTAAATGTCAATGCAACAGGACGATTCAAAACTATACTTCACCTGTTCACTCGCGTTGCCACATCATCAGTAAAGAGGAGCATAGATTTTGAAGACAGAGTAGTAAATAAAAAGAACACTATGAGCAACAGTAAAAAAGACAACAGTGGCAGTAAAGGAAATGATGGCTCAACCACAAAGCACAAAGGAGAGAGCCAGCAGAGCCACCAAAAAGGTGCACCCAGTGTGAGTAAAAAAGATACTAGTAAGCACACAAAAGACGAGTCAGGGGGCGCAGACAACACCACTACCAAAAAGCAGCAAAACAGCATTTAAACCACCACTCAAAAGCGTCTTATTACCTAAGGCGCTTTTGGGCTAATGGCAGGGCTGCTCTCGCAGCCCGAAGAATTACCTGCAGGCGACGAAGCCGCAACACCTGTGTTTTAGTTGCTGATATATGTCTGGCTGGTCAAAGATTACATCGTAAAAATGCCAGTGTCTCAGTTTGAAAAGGTTACACCATCATTGTGCAAATAGTATCCCGCTTCTGCAGATGTCCCACCTGACATCACACCTTGGATGATTCTTTGCGGAATCTTGTAATTTCAAATTGAGACATTACTACAATATCTCTTATTAAAAAATCCAGTTCTGTATGTTCCAAACCCCCGCCGCGCCTTATTTTTGTTTTCACCATGACGGAAACCTCAACCAGCGGCACCTGCCGCAACTGCGAACACACGGTAGAAGGAAACTATTGCAGCTACTGCGGGCAGAAAAAGGACGTGCCCGTCTTTACCTTTCACCACATTTTCGAAGAAGCCTTCCATGCCTTTACACATGCCGATAAAAGCCTGCTCTCCTTTGTGCGCAAGCTGGTGCTGCACCCCGGCCGGCTTGCTTACGAGTACATTGTAGAACGCAAACGCAAGCAATACTTCAACCCGTTCACGTTCTTCGTCCTCATCACCGCCCTCAATGCCTTTGTAGAAAGTCTCGACATTCACCTCAAAGACAAGTTGTTCAACGACAACAATACCTATGGGGAAATGTTCAACTACTACAGCAAGGCGCTTTCGCTCATTACCATTCCGCTGGTAGCGTTCTTTATCTGGCTGATCCATAGCCGCAAGCCGCGCCTCCGCTACAGCGAGTACACGGTCTTTGCCATGATATTAATGTCGCTGTTGAGTATTATTGGTATTGTGGTTCATAGCCTCAACTACGGCGTTACTTATCTCTCCCATCACCGGCTCGATATAGACGATTCAAAGCCCTATGCCCTGTTGGTGATCGCCTATATCGCCTACGCCGATTATGAATTTCACAGGCAAACGCCCCGGTATTCCTGGCTGCCAAGTCTCTTGTCGGCTATCTTCTTTTTTGTGGTGCAGGCAGCTATATTGCTCTTCATCATCTGGGCTTACATCAACGATTTTAAGGGCATTGGCAACTTCTATATGTTCGGCATCCGGTTCGGCAGGTGAGCGACAGGATTATTTGAAAGGAAGTTCAGCAGCGCGTAGTAAACGTGAACCTCGCAGTGGAAAAAGATTTTATCCATCCAAATCTCATCACCTGATCTTTTCACTTCCTCTGCCGTTCTACATTTGATACTTTGAAAGTATCATCGTATGCAAAATCAGGTCTTGCACATCCGCTTATTCATCACAGCTTTCTTTCTTCTCCTTTCCTTTTTTGCTTCGGCGCAAACGGTGCACGAACCCGCCTTTGACCACAAAGAATGGACAGCGCCCTATCCGCCCTTTCGCGTAGCAGGCAATCTCTATTATGTTGGCACTTACGACCTGGCTTGTTTCCTCATCGCTACTTCCAAAGGGCATATCCTCATTAATACCGGAACCGCTTCATCCGCGTCCATCATAAAAAGCAATATCCGAACGCTCGGCTTCAAACCCGCCGATATTAAAATCCTCCTTACTACTCAAGCTCATTACGACCATGTAGGCGCCATGGCAGCCTTGCAGAAAGAAACCGGCGCAACACTAATGGCAGACGAAGCTGATGCAGATGTGCTTTCCAGCGGCGGCAGCACCGATTATGAGTGGGGCGGTAAAGACGCGCTGTTCGAACCTGTAAAGCCAGGTCGCCTCCTCCACAATGAGGATACCATTTGCCTCGGCGGTTCTTGCCTCACCCTGTTGCACCACCCGGGTCATACCAAAGGTTCGTGCAGCTACCTGCTCAACGTGAAGGACAGTAGCACTACCTATCGCGTCCTTATCGCTAACCTGCCTTCCATCATCACCGACCGCAGGTTTAGCGACGTAAAAAAATATCCTCATATCGCCGCCGACTATGCCTATACTTTCAAAGCGATGAGAGAGATCTCCTTCGACCTCTGGCTTTCCTCCCACGCCAGCCAGTTTGGCCTGCATACTAAACACCACCCCGGCGATGCATACAATCCCAATGCATTTAGAGACCCCAATGGTTATACCGCAGCACTCAGCGACCTCGAAAAAGAGTATAAAGAGAAGTTGAAAAAGGATAAATAAATGCTTGCTTTCGTTTGCTGGTAAGAAAATAAAAAGCCTGCAATAGTCCCCTTTCTCCCTCACTGCTATTAAATCAACCCTCACAAACGGCACAGTTTTTAATCCCTCATTTCCCATAAATAACCAATAATGAAAAATACCATTTGGGCAGCACTACTGCTGGCTTCCTTTGTTTCGGCTTGCAATAGCAACAGTAATTCTACCAACACCTCCGATTCAGCTGGTGCTACCGGCAGCGATACAACAGCTTCTTCCGGCGCAACGGGTAAACTGGAAACCGTCTTTAGCGACAGTACTTACCAATTCACCGGCCTCGCCAAGGAAGACGGCGGTCGCCTCTTTGTTACCTATCCCCGCTGGTCGCCCATTTACAAGTATGCATTGGTAAGTGCCTCCGGCGATACCGGCAAAACGCCTTATCCCAACGCTGCCATGAACAGCTGGCAACCCGGTCAGCCCGGCAGCAACAAATGGGTGTGCGTGCAAAGTATTTACATTGATGATAACGGCAGTCATTGGGTGATAGACCCTGCTGCTCCCATGCTCAAGAATATCCAGGGCAAAGGCGCCAAGCTTGTTCAGCTCGATAAGAGCAATGGCAGCGTGCTAAAAACCTACCCGCTCAACGGCGCCATCAGCGATACCAGTTATGCCAACGATGTGCGCATTGATACCGACAGCGGTTTTGCCTATATCACCGATTCTAAAACCGGCGGCATCATTATCGTCAACTTAAAAACAAGCGCCGTGCGCGAAGTGCTGAAAGGAGACAAATCCACGCTTTCCGATCCTGCTTATAAATTCATTATAGACGGCCGCGAACTGATGAAAGAAGGTAAGCCCGCCAAATTCAATTCCGATGGCATTGCCCTTTCGCCCGACAGGGCTTATCTCTATTACAAGCCGCTTACCGATGATAAGCTCTACCGCATTAAAACAGAATACCTGCGCAATTTCTCACTGCCCGACAGCGCCTTTAGCTCCCGCGTGGAAGACCTCGGTCATTTCAACACTACTGACGGAATGATATTCGATAAAAGCGGCAACCTCTATATGGGCGATCTGCAGAAATACCAGATTGTAAAGCTGGATAAAGACCTGAAGAAAACTGTTCTCGCGCAGGATTCTTCGCTCATCTGGCCCGATACTTACGCTATCGCTGATGACTATCTCTATTTCACCTGTTCGCAGATTAACAAACAACCCGATTACAACAACGGCGTCAATAAAAGAACAACGCCTTACTATATTTATCGCCTCAAATTGTAACCGTTACTATCCTCTATAAAAAGAAACGGGGCAAAAGGGATGATAAAAGAGGCATCCTTTCTGTCCCGTTTCTTCCTGTTAGCCCGCAAATTCATTCTGCAGTGGGCTCTTTTCTGCTTATCCTCCTGCATTTACGCTCTCTTATAAGCTTCTTCCGCCAAGCCTTTTGGGCATTACGTTGACAATTTCGGGCATTACGCTAAGCTTTAGGAAGGTTATGCTAAGTCTCCAGCCGTCGTCGCTTTTCTATCTGTCGTCAACGCTTTCTCTTCTTCCCGTGCGGTAAATCTCATCCGTTTCCGCCATTCAATAATTAGCAACACCTCACGCTTACTATTTATCTTCGGCATCTTATCACCTTGCTCATGCCTGTACAAGCCGGTCAAATCCTTCTCAGCCTTTCTTCCGCAGCAGACGATTATTTCTACGGCGCGTTAGTTTATTTGGTCGAATATAACCAAGAAGGGGCGCTTGGCTTTCTCTTCAACCGTCTCTTCCCGCGTCTGCTGAATGAATTGGTAGAATTTGCACACCTACCCTCCTTCCCGCTTTATGAAGGCGGACCCATAGATGAAGCCCATCTCTATTTCATCCACCGCCGCCCCGATGTGATAACAGAAGGGAATGAAGTAGCCAATGGCATTTACTACGGTGGCAATTTTGCACAGGTGATAAGCGGCATAGAAAAGAAAACGATCACGCCCGCCGATGTCCGCATCTTTATTGGTTATTGCGGCTGGCACCGGGGCGATTTAGAAGAAGAAATCAGTAAAAATGAATGGGAACTAAAAGAGGGAAATCTGTTTCAGGAACCGTATAAGTAGAAAGGAGAGTCGCATTACTCTATTCCTGCCTTCTGCGTTTCCGCACCGGCAGGCAGTGCAAACATGGCGTCTTCCAGGGGTTCCGGTGTTATCAGGATGGCAGTGCCGGTGAGTGTAAACTGCGGGTTATCCAAAGTATATCGCAGCGGCAGTGCGCCGGTTTGCTTTAATATCTCGTACCAGTTTACTAACCGGTGCCGGCTGTAGAAAGTCGCATCTGCGGAAGCGGCAGATTTATTAAAAAGGTATTCCTGCCTTCCGCCCGCACAGTTCAGAACAAGCTTGTCACAGCTATAGCCCAATACTGTGTCTTCCTTATGGATGATTTGAGAGCTTAGTATGGAATCTTTATTCTCGCCTGCGTCGTTCCAATAGATTACATCCGTTGTGCTCATCTTGCTATACAGCTTGTTTTCGCCCGGCACATAAAGCTGCCATTGCATTACCGCGCCGTTGGCGATTGTTTTATACTGGTTTCCCTTGATGTAATAGTCCTGCCGGTTACCCAGCATTTGGCTAAACTGTTCGCTGGTTATATTGGGTAACTTGCTTTCAATGCAGATGGCATACGTAATCTTTCCCTCGAAGCTTTGTGCACTCCCTGAGAAGCACAGCAGCAAAGCCGGCAAAAGGAGCGCCTTTAAAAACTGTTTGTTCATACCGGTTAAAGATAAGCTGCCGTAAATTGATTCCTTGGAGGAAAAGAGTCCAGTGCCGTAAAGTCCTGCTTATTGAATAAACATAGGCATCGCCGGATATATTAAAAGCGCGGGTAGCTACAAGCAAGGGCATAACAAAGAAGCCCTGCTGCGCAGAAGGGCTTTACCATTTGCTTTCTGTAATGCCACTGCTATAGCAAAATGAACAATACAACCGCAGCAATCAAGCCCCACAACAGCGAGAAATCTATTTGCTTAAAGACGTATTTACGGTAATTGTCATTGGATACGTATTCGTTTACATCACAGGTCTGACTCACATAAATGATGACTACAATGAAGTACACGACATATCCCGGCAGGATAAGAAGTGTTTGCATGGATTCCAATTAATAGTCTCACAAGCTACTACTAACTTTTGATACGGAACAGATTTTCTTTTCCTGCATAAGAAAACAGGCTTTGTTACTTTTTAAGGATGTCTTTTCCTGCATATCAGCCTTCTTTCCCTGTCCCTTTTATTCGGTTATGCAGGAACAAAAAACCGGTATTATCAAAACAAACAAATTTTTAAAATCGCCGCCATCCGGCTATTACCGAAACAACCTTTTGCATCTGCTACGTAGCCTGTATTGCAAACAGTTCTTTCCTTTTTTCTTCACCGATAAAAGCTGGCAAAGTTTTCTCTCCTATTTGCAAAACCTGTACTTTTAGTGCCTTACAGCAGATGGCTCTGTTTTATTTATGACAAACACACAATCCTGGCTTGGTTCTTCACTTCCCCTTTTGCCAAAAACGCCTACCGGCATATCCGGTTTAGATGAAATTACGTTGGGTGGCTTACCTAAGGGTCGGCCCACTTTAATCTGTGGCAGCACGGGCTGCGGCAAAACCTTGTTTTCGCTTGAATTCATGGTGCGCGGCGCTTCGCAATACGGCGAACCCGGCGTGTTCATCGCCTTCGAGGAAAAACCAGAAGACCTTGCTGCCAATGTTGCTTCGCTGGGTTTTGATTTAAACCAATTGCAGCAGGAGAAGCTGCTGCGGATAGATTATATTCATATTGATAAAAGCGAGATAGAAGAAACCGGCGAATACGATCTGGAAGGATTATTCATCCGCTTAGGGCATGCTATAGACAGCATTGGTGCAAAGCGCGTGGTGCTGGATACCATCGAGAACCTGTTCCTAGGCTATGATAACCAGGCTGTGCTTCGCTCCGAACTCAGGCGGCTGTTTCAATGGCTGAAAGACAAAGAGGTAACTGCCATCATTACCGGCGAACGCGGCGAAAACTCGCTTACGCGCCAGGGGCTGGAAGAATATGTATCCGACTGCGTGATCCTGCTCGATCATCGCATCATCAACCAGATTTCTACGCGGCGGTTGCGCATCGTCAAATACCGGGGCTCGGAGCATGGTACCAACGAATATCCCTTCCTGATAGACGAAGAAGGTATTTCGGTGCTTCCCATTACATCGCTGCAACTTGATAAACCGGTTTCTTCCGAGCGTATTTCTTCCGGCATACCATCACTGGATGCCATGCTGAGCGGAAACGGCTTTTTTAAAGGCAGCAGCATATTGGTTTCGGGCACGGCCGGCACGGGCAAAACCAGCATTGCAGCTTCCTTTGCCAATGCTGCCTGCCGCAACGGGAACAAGTGCCTGTTCTTTGCTTTTGAAGAATCGCCGCAGCAAATCGTCCGCAACATGCAATCCATTGGTATGAACCTGCAGGAGTTTGTAGATAAAGGCCTACTTCATTTTAATGCTTCGCGCCCTACTTTGTATGGGCTAGAGATGCACCTTGTGGCGATACACAAACTCATTAAAAAAATAAAGCCGGATGTTATTGTGCTTGACCCCATTACTAACCTGATTACCATCGGGTCGGTAAGCGAAGTGAAAGCCATGCTGGTGCGGCTGATTGATTTCCTGCAGCAGGAACAAATCACGGTTATGTTCACCGCACTCACTTTAAATACCATTATCAACGAACAAACCGACGAAGGTGTTTCCTCGCTGGTAGATGCCTGGCTGCTGGTGCGCGATATTGAAAACAACGGAGAGCGCAACCGGGGCATGTTTATTATGAAATCGAGAGGGATGCAGCACTCTAACCAGGTGCGGGAATTTGTGATTACGGATAAAGGCCTCAGCCTGATAGACGTTTACCTGGGCCCGGACGGCGTATTGACCGGTTCGGCCCGCGAGGCGCAGATATTGCTGGAAAAAACAGGACAGGTGCTTCACAACAATGCCCTTGGCCGCAAAGACCGCGAACTGCTACGCAAGCGCAAAATGCTGGAGGCGAAGATAGAAGGCCTGAAAACGGAATTTGAATCCACCGAAGAAGAACTGAATAAAGTGTTTATGGAAGAGAACATTAAAAAAGAAATGATGGAAGGGGCAAGGCAAAAGATGACAGAGATACGCAAGGGCAATGCCGGCAGTAACGAAAAGAATACAAATCCAAACAGCGATAATGTCTGAAATTAAATATGAGTTGAGACTGTACATAGCGGGTAAAACGCCTAAATCGGTAACAGCGCTCAGCAACCTGAAGAGATACTGTGAAGAACACCTGAAAGACCAGTATTCCATCGAGGTAATAGACCTGCTTGTGAACCCGCAACTGGCAGAAGGCGACCAGATACTTGCCATCCCTACGCTCGTAAAAAAAGTGCCGGAACCGGTGCGTAAAATCATTGGCGATTTATCGAACAAGGAGAAAGTATTGGTAGGGCTTGACATCCGTCCTCTGTAATTATAAGCTTACAACATGCAGGATTCGAGCATAATGAATTTGCCTTCCGGCTGGGATGAAGAGAATCCGGTTTTTAGTCTCCGTCTTTTTGTTACCGGTGCTTCGCCGGTATCGGTTCGTGCCATCAGCAATTTAAAGCGCATTTGCGAGGAGCATCTTGCCGGCCGGTACGACCTGGAAGTGGTGGACATTTACCAGCAGCCTGCGCTGGTGCAAGACGAAGATGTAACTGCTGTGCCGATGCTGATAAAGAAATACCCGCTGCCCAGGAAGCGGCTGGTGGGTGATATGTCGAACACTGATAAAGTATTAAGAGGATTAGGATTGTTATAATTTGAATAACCGATTGGAAGTAACGAAAACATATAAAGAACTGGAAGAGGAGCTAACCGAACTGCGCCTGCAGCTTGAAGAAGCCAATGATACCATCGAAGCTATCCGCTCGGGCGAAATAGATGCTTTGGTGGTGAAGGAAAAAGACGGACCTCAGCTCTATACACTCAGGAATGCCGACCAGACATACCGCATCTTTATTGAACAAATGACGGAAGGCGCCGTTACGCTGAATGGGGAAAATTTAATCCTGTATTGCAATTCGCAGTTTGCTTCGCTGGTGCAGTTGCCTTTGGAAAAAGTGACCGGACGGTCCTTGTTTCACTTTATTGCGCCTGAATGCGGCATGGATGCCACGGAACTGCTCCAGCAGGCGTGGAGCGACAAAACCAAAGGCGAGCTACGGTTGATGGCAAGCGATGGAAAGCAGGTTCCGGTGCTGCTTTCTTTCAAAACCTTGTATTTAGAGGAAGGCTTGTCTATGAGCATTATCCTTACCGACCTTACCCAACAAAAAGAAACGCAGGAACTGCTGAAACAAAAGAATCAGCAGCTGGAAGAAGCCCAGAAAATAACCCAGCAGCTTAATGCCAGCCTGGAAATAAAAGTAAAAGAACGCACCGGCGAACTGGAAGCAATGGTTGCCGCTAAAACAAAAATAGGCGAGGAATTGCGCAGCAATCAGGAGCGCCTGTCGCTGATACTGGAAACCATGGCGGAAGGCGTAGGCATTATAGATACGGAAGGAATGCTTACTTATGCCAACCCAATGGCGCAGAAGATACTGGGACTGCACCATAACGAGATTCTGTCGCGCACCTATGGCGACCCAAAATGGAATAACCTGCGCATAGATGGATCGCCTTTGCCCGACGAAGAACACCCGATGGCAACTATGATGGCAACCGGCAAACCAGTATTTGATTACGAAATTGCCGTACAGCCGCCCGACCGTGAGCGCTTTTACATTTCCATTAATGCAGCGCCCATTCGCGATAACCAAGGTAAGCTAATTGGCGGCGTGGGCACTTTTATGGATGTAACCAACCGGCGCAAAATGACGCAGCAGAAAGATGAATTCATCTCTGTAGCCAGTCACGAACTGAAAACACCGATGACCACACTCAAAGCATCGTTTCAGGTGCTGGAACAGGTAATGGAGTCGGGCGCAGATGCGCACATGTTGCCCGTGTTTTTAAGCAAAGCCCGCATTAGTCTTCATAAGCTTACAGGGCTGATAGATGATTTGCTGAACGTTTCCCGCCTTGAAAAAGGGCAATTGATTCTTAACCTGTCTTCGTTTAATATGTATGAAGCCGTGCAGGAAAATGTAGAGAACATGCAGTTTGCCGGCACCAATACAGATACCATAACAGTAAACGGAAACCGGGATCTTATTGTTTTGGCAGATAAGTATCGTATCGAGCAGGTGGTTACTAACCTGCTTACCAACGCCGTTAAATATTCTCCTCCTTCTTCTGTCATCAATATCCAGATAGAAGCCTCCGGCACTGAAGAAATTAAAGTATCCGTTACGGATTATGGCATTGGTATTCCCGAAGATAAACAGGCACAATTGTTTGACCGTTATTATCGCGTAGATTACTCTGGCAACCAGTATTCCGGCTTGGGCTTGGGTTTGTATATTTCCAGTGAAATCATTAAAAAGCACAAGGGGCAGATCGGTGTCAACAGCCAGTTGGGCAGAGGCAGTACGTTCTGGTTTACCTTGCCTTTGCGTTGATTGCCGGCTTTTCTTCCTGCCTACAAGCCGCCTCTCTTTCAAACATTTATCAATCCTTTCCCAATTTGTGTTGTATCTTCGTTTTATTCATTTACTTCTTCGTTAGCAGCACCGATACGCTTTCTTCTCCGCTAAGTTTCATCTGGTCCGCTTCAATAAGCAGAGGTTATGTAACCCGGTCTTTCGTACCGTCCGGAAGGCTGCATTTATTGATTTTTAAATTTACTCATTTTGTTATTTGATCAACTTAACTTGATTCAGCCCCTTTTGGAGGCTATCAAAACCAAAGGCTATACCCAGCCTACACCCATACAGGAGCAAGCCATACCGGTAGTGCTGAAAGGCAGAGATTTATTGGGCTGTGCCCAAACCGGTACCGGCAAAACAGCTGCCTTTGCCATTCCCATTTTACAATTGTTATACAACGAAAAGAAAGCAAATCCTCAACCGGGCATTAAAGCCCTGGTATTAACACCCACACGCGAACTGGCGATACAAATAGATGAAAGCTTTGCAGCTTACGGCGCTAAAACCGGGCTTAGCCATCTGGTGGTATTTGGCGGCGTATCGCAGGTATCGCAGGTGCAAAGTTTGCGCCGCGGAGTAGATATACTGATTGCTACACCGGGACGCTTGCTTGACCTCATAAACCAGCGGGTACTCAGCCTGCAGCATATCAGTATGTTTGTGCTGGACGAAGCCGACCGCATGCTGGATATGGGTTTTGTGCAGGATGTAAAACGTGTGATTCAAAAACTTCCGCAGCAACGGCAAACGTTGTTCTTCTCTGCCACAATGCCGCCGGAAATACAAGGGCTGGCTAATACCATACTGGACGAACCTGTGATGGTGGAAGTAACGCCTATATCTTCTACAGCAGAAAAAATAGACCAGGCCGTGTATCATGTAGATAAGGAAAACAAGCGCGCACTGCTGGTGCATTTGCTAAAGAACCAGGATATAAAAAACGCATTGGTGTTTACCCGCACCAAGCGCGGCGCCGATAAGATAACCCGTTATCTAAAGCAATCAGGCATCCATGCCGAAGCTATCCACGGCGAGAAATCGCAGGTGGCGCGGCAGCGTGCGCTACGCCAGTTTAAAAGCGGCGAACTGCGGGTGCTGGTGGCTACCGATATTGCAGCACGCGGTATTGATGTAACTGAACTATCGCACGTTATTAATTTCGAGCTGCCCGAAGTGCCGGAAACGTATGTGCACCGCATTGGCAGAACAGGTCGCGCCAGCCGCAGCGGTATTGCGCTCTCTTTTTGCAGTCTTGAAGAAAGAAGTTACCTGCGGGACATTCACAAACTAATTAAACAAACCGTTCCGGTCGTGAGCGAGCATCCTTACCCGCTGCCTTTTGCCTTTTCAGAAAGTGTAGCGCCGGTTGCTACCAATCCTTTCGCCCCGCGCGGCAGAAAGGGAAGAGGCTGGAGCCAGCCGAAGACAGTATCCCGGGGATAAGAAACCGGATTGCGTTTCAAATCTGTCTTAATAAAGTAAAATCAGGACGGCAAGAGAGATGATATTCCCGGAAGTATTATTTTCAACTATTATTTTTTAATTCAACGAGTATATGACAAACGAACAAATCGAGACGTTTCTTACCCCGGAAACATTACCGAAAGTGATCAACATTAACTTTAAAGCCCGCAACTCTATCCGCGGCGTTTTTCTTACAGTAAATGATTTTGAAGACCTCAAAGCGAAAAATCTTTGGCGGGTGCTTTCGGAAAGCAAATTGGAGGAGTGGAAAAAAACGAAGAACCTGGGTTTAGCCCGTATTTACAACGGGTCTGATTTTACCAAACTGAAGGCTGCTCAGTAAGGGAAACAAGAAAACTTGTTTTTATTCTGAGTGCAACGAATGATTCATTGTTACTTCGGCAAAAAAAGAACTGCCCGCTTTGTAAAGCGGGCAGTTCTTTTTTGGTGTTATAGATTACAGCATTTAAGTTTATACATGAACCGCTGCACTATGCCCGTTTCCATGCGCTTCTGCCGGCACATAATCTTCCACCATCAGTTCATCCATGGTTTTCTTGTTTTTATTCTTCGAAAACTTTTCAATCATCCTGTCGAAGATGGCATACACTACCGGCACAATTACCAATGTAAGAAATAGAGAACTTAACAAGCCGCCGATAATCACCCACGCCAAACCATTCTTCCACTCGGCGCCAGCGCCTTTGGCAATGGCTATGGGGATCATCCCGAATACCATGGCAATGGTCGTCATCAGGATAGGACGAAGACGGGCATGGTTAGCATCTATCAACGCCTGGTGTGTGCTTTCGCCTTCTGCTTTGCGCTGGTTGGTAAAGTCAACCAACAAAATGGCGTTCTTACAAACCAACCCGATGAGCATGATAATACCCATGATGGTGAACAAGCTCAGTGATTCGTTGGTTAAACCCAAGGCTAACAAGGCTCCGATGAAGGACAGTGGAATGGAGAACAACACTACGAACGGATAAGCAAAACTGTTGTACAGCGCCACCATTACAAGGTAAACCAGGATGATAGCGGACAGCAAGGCAATGCCTAAGGTACCGAAACCTTCGGTCTGGTTTTCCATATCGCCGCTCCATACATAGCCTACACCCGCCGGCTTGCGCAGCTTCTCGAACTGGGCTTGCCATTCGGCAGCCACGGTACCCGTAGGGCGGCCAATGGTTTGTGCGTTAATGGTAACGGAAGGGCTTTTATCGCGGCGCTCCAACTGGCTTGGTCCGCTGCCATCTTTTACAGTGGCAAACTGCTCCAGCTTTACCTGCTGACCGGCATCGTTCATAAACACCAAGTTGCGCACATCGGTAACGCTTTTTCGATTGAAATTTCCGTAACGGGTATCAATATCATATTCATCATCGCCTGCGCGAAATTTACTATCGGTATTGCCGCTAAAAGCTGTTTGCATGGTAACACCCACGGTTTGCAGGTTTAAGCCTAATGCTGCCATCTTATCGCGATCCACCTGCACATCAATTTCGGGGTTGCCCGATTCTACTGATAGTTTTAGTTCGGTAGCACCTTTTATTTTGGAAAGCTGGCTCATGGCAGCATTGGCAAACGTCATAGCGCTGTCTAATGTAGGTGCAGTAACCACCAACGACAACGGAGCCAAATCGGCCGTGCCCATAATGTTCACCGGCACGGTTTTCACCTTCGCGCCTACCAATACTTTTGCCAGCTCACTCTTGGTTTTGGCAGCATATACATACGAATCATCGTCGCGGTCTTCGCGCGGCACCAGCTTCACATCTATTTCTGATTTGTAAGGTGTGGCCTGTGTGGCGCCAAAGCCTTCGCTGGTTTGCCCAACGGTTGTAATTAAATCCGTAACACCTTTTTTACTGCGCAGATATTGCTCGGCGCGCTGCGTCATTAAATTGGTTTGTTCGATAGCGGCATCTTTTGGCATTTCTATCTGCACAAGAAACTCGCCCCTATCGCTCTTTGGAAAAAATTCGGAACCCACATAACCGCCTCCTACCATATAAAGCGAAGCAAAGAATAATACTACCACAACCAGCAAGGTCCAGCGTTTATGACCAAGGCACCAGGTGAGCAATCCCGACATCCAATTTGTAAATTTGGTTAAGCCTCTTTCAAAAGATAGAATGATTCGGCCAAATAAGTTCTTGCCCGTAATCACCTCTAATTTTCCAAAGCGGGATGACAGCCAGGGCACAATGGTAAATGATGACAGCAGTGAGAGAGAAGTGGCAATGATCACCGTTACGCAGAACTGCCGCAGGATGTTAGACACTAGTCCTGTGCTCACCGCGATGGGGAAAAACACAACAATAATCACCAGCGTAATGGCAGATACCGTAAAGCCGATTTCCTTAGTGGCATCGTAAGAAGCGCGCACGCGGTTTTTGCCCATCTCCATGTGGCGATAAATGTTTTCCAGCACCACAATGGCATCATCTACCAGAATACCTACCACAAGCGAAAGCGCTAACAGCGTCATTAAGTTTAATGAATAGCCTAAGAGCTTAATGCCAATAAATGTAGCTATTAAAGATGCCGGGATGGATACCATCACAATGAGTGAGTTGCGGATGCTATGGAGGAAGAACAGCATCACAAAAGCTACCAGCACAACAGCTAACAACAAGTCATGAATTACCGCATCGGCAGACTCTAATGTAAACACAGAACTATCGTTGGCAATATTCAATTTCAGTCCGCTGGCTGTATAATCCTGCTGCAGTTTGGCAACTGCTTTTTTCGTTTCATCAGAAATAGAAACGGCATTGGCGTCTGACTGTTTCAACATTTGGAGAGCAATGGCGCTCTTGCCGTTTACGCGGGCTATTTTCTCTACATCTTTCTGTGCATCCTGTACATCGGCAATATCGCCCAGCCTTATTTGAACTCCATTCTTAGACGAAACCACGAGGTTGCGAAGCTCATCCACACTCCTGTATTTCCCCTGCAGGCGAATAGTGATGTCCTGCTCGCGCGTTTGCACGCTACCGGTCGGGAAGTCGAGGTTGGAAGTGGCAATGCTCTGCTGCACCTGTGGCACACTTAAGCCATAGCCCTGTAGTTTGTTTGCATCGAGGTTTACCTGTATCTCGCGTTCTTCACCACCTACCAGGTTTACCTGCGCCACGCCCGCGATGCGCGAGAGTGCAGGCGCTACACGGTTGTCAATCAAATCGTAGAAAGCCGCTTCATCCATTTGGGCAGAAGCGGAGAGTGTGATGATAGGCAAATCATCTATCGAGAACTTGTTGAGCGATGGCGTTTTTGCATCATCAGGCAACTCGGAAATGATAGCGTTTACCTTGCGCTGCGCATCGTTCAGCGAGTAATCCACATCGGCTTTATCGGTGAGCTGAATAGTAACGCTGGAGAGGCTTTCAAACGATTTGGAATCTATCTTTTTAATGTTCTCCAAAGAAGAAATAGCATCTTCTATTTTCTTAGTGACGGTGTTCTCTACCTCACCCGGTGATGCACCGGGATAAAGCGTGGTAATGGACACTACGTTTTGCGAAAACTTGGGAATCAGCTCGTAGTTCAACGAGGTATAACTGAGCAACCCGCCAAGGATTAATATCGTGAACAACACTACAATGAGTGTGGGACGCTTAATGGAAACTTCTGCTAACTTCATGTGTGTTTGTATTTGATAAGGATTATTGTATGATTTGTATCTTACTGCCATCTGTCAGGTTCACCTGACCGCTGGTAATGATGTGGTCGCCCTCTGCTAAACCATCTAATACCTCTACCTGGTTGCCGATAACACGACCGGCAGTTACCTTCTTCAAACGCGCTGTGTTGTTGCCTTCGGCAATGAACACCTGGTTACTGTTGACGCCTCCCACAAACGCGGAGCGCGGCACCGCAATGAGCGATTGGGCTCCTTTTGCAAAGACAGCTGTACCATACATGCCAGCCTTTAATTGATTATTGGGATTGTGGGCAATCTCTATTTCCAATGGAAAGCTAAGCGAGTTATCTGCCTTGGGTGCAATAAAGGTGATCTTGCCACTGAAACTTTCGTCGGGAAAAACAGAGGCAGTTACTTTTACTTCATCGCCTAGCTTTAAAGCAGCAACCTGGCTTTCATTCACAGTTACTTTCAGCTTCAGCTTCGATACATCCACAATCTCAAACATCTGCGTGGCTGCACCCAGCACGGCACCGGGTTCAATGTATCGCCGGTTAACAATACCACTGATGGTGGCGCGGATGTTGGCATCGCCTACATTGATGCTGGCGAGGTTCACTTTTGCTTTGGCATTCTCCAACATCAGGCTCGCCTGATCGAGCTGCTGCTGCGTAACGCCGCCGGTTTTGAAAGCGTTTTCATAACGTTCCTTATCCCGTTGCGCATTGGCAAGGTTAGCCTGCGCATTTTGTAAGTCTACGGAAAGCTGGTCGGTTCTTACGGTTGCCAGGGTTTGCCCTACGCTGACATGATCACCTTCGTCAACAAAAACTCTTACCACGCGACCCGCTTTTTCGGCAGAGAAATTCATTTCGCGGTTCGGCTCAAAATTGCCGTTGGCGCTGAAGTCGAGGTTAAGCGTTTGCTTCTTTACTGTATCTATGCGCACGGCGATGGCATTGCTATCCTGCGAGGCAACAATGGCGGTCTTTGCCTCATTGGATGCTTTATTTTTAGTCAATACAAATCCAATCAGCACCAGAACGCCGATGATCAATAAAATAGTGAGTATAGTACGTGTTGCTCTTTTCATATTGTTGCTTTATTGCCCGATCAAAGTTTTGAGTTTGCCCTGCGATTTGATAAACTGGATTTCTGCAATCTTATAATCCAGCAGGGCAGATGAATAATTGTTTTGTGCCTGTGTTAAGGCATTTTCGGAATCTAATAAATCGGTTAGTGGCGCCAGCCCATTGTTGTAATTGTTTTGCGTATTGAAAAAGATTTCCTGTGCGAGTTGCACATTGTCTTTCTGGCTATTTAACGTGATGATGCTGTTGCGAATCTGCGCTTTCGCATTTTCGTAAGCTAAGTTCAGCGATAGTGTTGTGTTGCGGATGTCTTCTTCATTTTTGCTGATGCTGATGTTGGCTTCCCTTACTCTTGCCCGCGTGGCAAAGCCGTTGAACAGTGGCACATGCAGGTTAAGCGAGGCACTTCCATAATCAAACCAATAGCCTCCCTTGTCCTTACCCCGGAAGATGACAAACTGCTCGCTTACACCATTTAGCGAATGCGAAGCAGACAAGGATAGCGTAGGATAATATTCGGCTTTATAAGCATCGCGGTTAAAGCGATACAGTTCATCCTGCTTCTTTAAAATTTTGTATTCGGTGCGGTTAGAAACATCTAACGTATCACTTTCAGAAATATCCTGCGGTTTGATGTTGTTTAATTCTGTTTGCGGAACAAGAATAGGTGTGGCAATGTCCATTCCCATGTAATACTTCAGGGCATTTTCCTGCTGCATAACGGTGTTGATCAACTGCTGCCGCTGCGCTTTCAAGTTAGAAATGGTTACCTGTGTTCTATCCACATCTATCTTCTTCGCCAAACCATTTTGGTATTGACCGTTGATGATGTCGTGTACTTTGGTGGTGTTGACGATGTTGCTGTCAATTACTACGATGTTTTGTCGCTGCACCAGCACCTGGTAATAAGCTGTTGCTACTTGCTCTATCACCTGCTCATCTGTAAGCTGTGCGGCAAGCCCGTAATACTGCTGTGCTGACTTAGCTGCTTTCAGTCCCGTAAATACCGATTGATCGAACAGCTTTTGTTCTAAGTTGATGCTGCTTAAGCTGTTCCAGGTTGTACCAGCCGGAACAAGGATAGCACCCGAGGCGCCAGGCTTTACAAATGAGCTGTCGAACACGAAGCTTTGCTTCTTATACTGGTCGGTCAACGTGCTGTTAATACTGAGCTGCGGTAAAGCGCGGGCGCGGGTTTCATCAATCTGGTAATTGCCGTTCTGCACGTCCAGTGCGGCTTTGCGTGTACTGCTATTGTTCCTGAGTGCATACTGTATGGCATCGCTTAATGTGAGCGGCTGCGGTGCTGCCTGCTGGGCATTTGCGTTAGCAAAAAGAAACAAAAGAAAGAGGCTGAGAAACCCGTATGTGTGATATGAATTTGCCTGATATAATTTCATTGGATGTATTGCCTGTTTAGTGTAGAAATTTTAATTATGATTGAGGTTGCTTAATTGAAAGCATGTGATGATTTTACTGGCTGATGCATGTATTTCTTTATCATTTTTGCGCCTTTTTGGGTAACAATGCCATGCAGGAAATGCGTGATGATTTCCCGTTCTACATCCGGTAGTTTAAACTGGCGTGTCGGGAACAATTCAATATTTGTGGAAAGCAGGATATCGGCTAAACGCAACCGTACGATAATGTCGGGATTAATATCTGTGCGGTACAGTTCTTCTTCCATGCCTCGCTTTAAATTCTGCATGATTATGTTGTAAAGAAAGTTGTTCTTAAATTCGGTAAACCGCCGGAAGACATCGGGATGATATTTCTCCAGATCATACAATACGCTGGGATTGATGGATTGCATTGTAGCGCAAAAAGTTTCTGAACCCAGCAGCAATTCGTGAACGGCGTTATCTGCTTTCTCTGCATCCATAGCACAATCCTGCTTGCTGCGATAAATATGTTTGTCAAATATCTCGGCTACTAATTCATTCTTATCAGCAAACGACAGATAGATGGTCTTTTTAGAAATGCCCAACTGCGCAGAGATTTCGTCCATGGTAATGCGCTTGATGCCATATTTAATAAATAACTCCTCCGCTTTCTCCAGTATCCGCTCTTTGGTTATCATGTTAGCAAAACTATGGAAACTTTTTTTGTAGTTTTCGTTTCTGGAATTAAATGAATATTAAAGTCTGCTTCTTTCGCCTTGCTGCTAACACAAAAACGCCTGTTAATAAAAGAAAACGAATAAGCTTCCCGGATTACTTTTAAACCGGTATAAAAATTTCTATTCTTACTGTTTTTATTACCCATACAATTTTACTCATGAAATACCTATTCTGTTTTAGTTTTATTGCTTTCCTGTTCTTTTCGTGCAGTGCTCAGCAGCCCCGCGGAAAAGGAACGAAACGGCAGCGCAGCCAGCCTATGCAAAGTGCCGACACTTCAATTGTTACCAGCAACAGCACCACTGCAAGTGGCAGAACGCAGTTTGGTGCGCTTATTAAGCCGCCTGCACCGGGCGATGGCGGTGTAGGTTTTAAAGTGAGTATCGCGCGCAAACTGGGGCTTACCCTTATTCGTGAAGGCGTAAGCTTAGACAATCCCAAAGACAAACCTATTTTCAATTCAGGCTTTAAGGTAGCGTTGAATGTAAACAACAGTTCGGCGGCGAATAAATCTCAGGTGCCTTTTGCAACTGATACAACTGCTTATAAAACGCGCCTTCAATACCAGTTGTCTCTGATGATGCATAAGCCTGTATTGCTGGTGATAGAGAACGAAGAAAACAACCCACGCTATCATGGGGGTTCGGCGCAGGATTATATCAATCAATTGAATGCCGCGGCAACGGTGGCACACGCCAACGGCATACCGGTAACCAACGGCGGCATTACCTTTCCTGCCGTGATGTATTTGACTTATCTCGACTATATGGAACGGGGTAAAACCAAAGAGGCGGCAGATTTACAAAGCCGGTTTTATATGCCTTTCAATTCGCAGCGTTTTGCCAACCGCAAAGAGTTTCTGCAGCAACTGGTAGCCGGTTATGCCAGCAGCAAGATAGACTATGTAAACTTTCACTGGTATGGCCGCAACGGTGATACCAAAAGCCTGACGGAAGTGGTGAACTACCTGCAACGCGTTACCGGCAAGCCTGCCATCAGCAACGAGATTGGGCAACAGGACAGCTCGCCGCAAACGGTGCGGGCTATTCTTCAAACCTGCCGTCAGCTCGGGCTTCGCTACGCTATCTGGTATTCGGGAGATGGTGAGCGAAACACGGATGAACAGGCAACCGGTTTGCAAAACAACGATGGTTCGCTGCGCGAAGGCGGCAATGCGTTTAAAGAAGGGATGCAGTAAAAACGGTATATGATAATTGTAAAACAAAAGCTCCGGATGAGCCATCATCCGGAGCTTTTGTTTTAAACGGTTTCTGTAACCGTTTTTCTTATTGCTTTACATAACTGCTGCTACCGGCATCGTAAGCATCAATAAAAAAAGACAATGTATCGTTCGATAATTGAATGAAGGTCCTGATGTCGTTTGTGTTGTTGTCGTAAATGATCCTGTTTTCCGTTTTCCCTGTTATGTATGATTTGTCGGGAATGATTTTGTAAGTGCCGCTGCTGATGATTTTCCCCACTGAATCTACTTCATAGGTATCAAATGTGAACCGGCTGATATAGCCATTGCCGGCGGGATAATTGGTAGAACCACCCAAGCCATTGTAAGCCACCCGCAGTTCCCAGTTTCCGCTGAGATTGACGGTCACTTTCTCTTTGCTGCATGAACTTATAATAAGCAAACCAATGGTTGCTGCCAATACAAATATTTTCTGTATCATAACCGATGTCTTTTGATACCTATCCAGATTCATCTTTATAGAAAAACGTTGCACACAGATGTAAATAAGAACTGAAATAGAGAAGCTTTATGTATTGCAGTTTTATGTTCTTACTTTATCAACACCACAGCTACTTTCCTCAGTATCGTTTTGCCGCTATAGTCAACCGCCTGCGCTACAGCCATATAAGTGCCTGAACCTGCTTCATTATTACCAATCTTTCCATTCCAGCCCTTTGTAAAATCGGTAGTATAAAATACGCGGTTGTTGAAGCGATCATACACAGCAAAATAGCCCAGCACTTTCATGCCTACCGCTTTTGCATGAAGCACTTCATTAATGCCGTCTTTGTTAGGTGTGAAGGCAGTGGGAATATAAATATCAGGACCGTTCCATCGCTTAATCAGCAGCTTGCTATGTGCGTCGCAGCCTTCATTGGTAATGGCATCTAAATGGTAAAGAATATCTTGTTGTGAAGTAGCAACAGGATTCTCCAGCGTATCGCTGTTCAGCCCTAAAGCAGGGCTCCAGGTATAATGATTATCGGTGCCGCCATGCGCATTCAACTGTACCGGCTGATCGTAAGCTACGAGAGTATCTCTGCCAGCAAATGCTTTGTTGTCGTAGATAGAAAATGGTCTTTGCAATGTATCTACGCAACCCTGCACTGTTTGCCCATACAGCGTAAAAGAATTATCACCGGCAGAGGGATAGGATTTCGTAATGGCAGCACTGCCTGCTTTCGGTCCTTTGCCCCAGTCCCACAACCATGTATTTACATTAGTAGCTAAGTCCTGCGTGTTGTAATGAATGTAACGGTTAATGCACGAATCATTAATGGTAAGACCAATCACTGGCGCAGGATAAATGGTAAGCGCACTATCGGCTGGCAGGCTGCTGCAGCCCCAATTGCTTTGCACCGTAAGGATGGAATGATGAATGCCATCACTGAAAAGATACACCGGGTTTTGCGCAGCTGATGCTTCATTATCCATTTGCCATTGCCACTTCACTACACTCTCGCCCGTTGCATTGGGAGATAAAGAAGAAGCATCCAGAAAATGAATGGTCTTATTGCTGCACAAAGGCGCATCATACCTGAAGATTGCCTTCGGGCGGTAATGCACTTTTAGTACTTGCTGTTCGGTATCCGACACACAACCTTCCTGTGTAGTTACCACCAGCGACACGGGAAGATCACCGGGTGCGTTGGTAACAAAAGACGAAGGATTTTGTGACGTGTTTACCACTCCGTTTATTTTCCAATACCACTTGTCAATACCAGACAAACCTTGCGCTACTGAAGACTGATCGGTAAGGAGTAAGGATGTTTCTTTCTCGCACAATACCGGCGGAGAATTAAAAGCGGCAACAGGCTTGGGCACGACTAATACATTGGCCGATTTCTCCCGGTTGCAGACAGGTCCATTACGCACTTTCAGCGTAGGAGAAAAGTTGCCATAATTGGTGTAGGTATGATGCGCTGCCGCAAAACCACTGTCAGTGCTTCCATCGCCATAGGTCCAGATAAACATCGAGTCTTTCAGGTTAGAAGAAGTGCTGGTAAACTGAAAATTGTTGCCGTTCTGGCATTGCCGGTTTTGGTTAATGGTGAACGAAACATCCGGCACCGGATCTACGCGCACCACCATTTCTCGGTGAAAGCTTTCGCACCCAAACAATATCTTCTGCGAAACATAATATTTTGTGTAGCCAGGCTGCATTGTAGAAGGGATGGGAGCTCCGTCTAATGAATGCTGCGTGGTATCGGTGTACCAAAGCAAATCGCTGTTCAGCGAAGGCTTTGCCGTAAGTTCGGCAGCGCCATCGTACTGGCAATAAAACACACCGGAGTCTGCTTCCGGCAAATCAGGCACGGGCAACGGGTGCACATCGGCATATACTGTATCGCGGCAGCCATAACCGGGATATGGATTGAGATCAACATAAAACCTGCCTGATGTAACCGGTGGCGGATTTAAGGTCAGGTTTTGTTCATGACCAACAATCTCGGTAAACGTTTCGTTGTACCAGGTATAGTATTGAAAGCCATACGGTGCATTCAGGAGCAGCGAATTGGTTTCAATACAATAAGGCGCTGTGGCTAATATGTTGGAGCAACCCGAGCCTACATCAAAATAAGCATAACCGAAATGTCCGCCCAACGTGCAATCGCCCGTTTTAAATTCCAGCCTCACCTGCTTACCGCCGAGGTTGACAAACTGTATGGAAGAAGGCGACCAGTTTTTATAAAGAATAGAAGCATCCTGTTTCGACTCGGTAAAGCCCGGCAAGCCACCGGTGGACACATAGTTGTAAGAGGCACAGTTGATGACCTCGCCCGTGGCCACTTCGTAAGCCGTTACAAAAAAGCGGGGCTGCTCGTAAGGCTCATGCCCCGGGTTTTGAAACACCACGGCATAAAAATAAGTGAAGCTGAATGTGTCCTCGGTAACAGGAACCGTGAATGTATAAGACATGCCTTCGGCTTCACCACCGGTATTATCGTTTCCCAGCTTTACTGAATATTTACCGCCATAAGGGCAGAGGGCAGGAAACTTCCCGTAGGGATCTAACGGAATAGCGCCATTGGAATCTGCCGAAATGATGTTGTGCCTGCCGGGCACCGGGTCGGATGGCGTAAGCTCGATAGAATTGGCTCCATCGACCACCGATGTATAGCCGGTGGCGCATTGCCAGTTGGTGAAGTTGCCTTCTTCAAAATCTATATTGAGCGGACAGGTTTGCTGCGAGTGGGAGCACAAGGCAGCACAGCACAAGAGCGTAATAAGGATAAATGGTTTCATGAATAAGCAGCACGAAGGTTATGGTTAACAATATTAAAGGATTTTGTTGTATTATAAAAATATCAAGCTATGTATTTAGCCAGACCCAGTTGTTCTTACCGGCTAATCATTATCAAGCCTGGCAGTAACTAAATTTGAAACGGTAGGATACTATGGCGAGAGCAGATTCCGCACAAAGCCATTCTATGTAAGATGTTAGATGTGTGATGTAATAATTGCGGAATAGCGAATGCACTTTTTAAATGTGAGGTACTACCTTACGTTCGTTCTCCTTCGATTGCAATTAAAGCTGATTGTCTCTCTTAAAACACATTCACCATGTGCGGCGTGGTTTCTTTGCCCATTCGTTCTACAAACTTCCGTTCACTGATGGTATAGCCATTGCCGCGGGCGCAGAAGTGAACACGCAGGTTTTCGATGCTCATGGGGTTGTGTTCCGGTATATCGGCAATGTTGGAATGAATGATGTCGTGCCCGTCAATGATTACGTTCAGCCCGCTGCCGATGACCTCCATATCATCGCCTTTGCTTACTATCATCGCGGTGTCTTCGCCAAGACCGATGCCAATGCAACCGGGGTTGGAAGCCACTGCCTGTGCCAGTCGTACAAAGCGGCCCCGTTTTTCAAAATGCGAATCGAAGATGACTTTGTCGGTAAAACGCAGGCCGGTGGTGAGTTTTATCTCGCCTTTGAGATGAGCATGAAACGGGTTGCCTTCATAAATCATGGTGCTGCTCATTGCCATGGCACCCGCAGAAGTGCCGGCAATTACAAACTCATCGGTGAAGTAGCGGTTGTGAAGAATTTTAAGAAACTCCGTGCCGCCGAAAGTAGAGGTTAAACGCATCTGGTTGCCGCCGGTAAACATCACGCCATCGCACCTTTCTAGGCGGTTCAGGTATTCCTTCTTCGTTACATCTTCGCGCGTGCGGATGTGCATGACCCCTACATTCTTACAGCCTATAACCGAGAAGGCGCGCAGATAATTGTCGCCTACTTCGTAAGGAATAGTGGATGCGGTGGTAACTACTTCAATATACTTTTCGTTGCCGCCAATTTCTTCCACCACGCGTCGCAGGATGCCAAGCTCAAAAAAGTTGAGGTTATTCTTATGAATATCGCCCCGTTCTGTCAGCGTTCCTTTGTCTTCAGCGCCACCAATGGCGATCAATTTCCCTGTCGGTATCAGCATCTTTCTTCTTTTAGTTTTGGCAGGCAATCGGCAGAGATATCGAACCGTAAATAACAAATATAGTTTAGTAAATTTACTTAAAAAGTTGTTTCTGTTTTGAAATAATAAAAACGGGACTGAATATGTGCGGGCTTTACCATTTGGTTCAGTGCCGGTAACATGATTGCAAATGACGTTTAGATGAGTGTTTTTGCAATTTGGATGAGTGTTTTTGCAAGTCGGATGAATGTTTTTGCAATTTGGATGAGTGTTTTTGCAAGTCGGATGAATGTTTTTGCAAGTCGGATGAATGTTTTTACAGGTTGGATGAGTGTAAATGATATTCGGATGCGTGTAAATGACATTTAGATAAGTGTAAATGCCAGTAAAGTGTTTGTTTATGCCGTTAGCATATTGGATAATCCGGTGAACGTGTAGTTTGCTGCCATTCGCTTGTTGTGGAATGCCTTACTGCAGGAACAGCTGCGCTACAGCCGGAACCGCTTCGCAATTGTGATGAGCTACCGCGTGGTTATGCCTCCGGCGGATGAAAATAACACCGGCTCTTGTTTATTTCTGCCAAACATCTTGGAATGGCGCCAGGAGAGAATGATATAAAATAAGAAGGTTGTTTATATGATTTTTACACACCCAAAAGAAATATGCAATAATTTGAGCCGCTAACACATGAGCAGGCTTTCTTTCGTACTAACTAACATCACTTCTTATGAAAATCATTGAAATCAAAGTATTAAAAGGACCGAACTACTGGAGCATCCGCCGCAGCAAACTCATTCAAATGAAGCTGGACCTGGAAGAGATGGAGCAACGCCCGACTAATACCATTGAAGGCTTTAGCGAACGCATAGAAAAGCTGCTGCCCAGCATGTATGAGCATCGCTGTAGTGAAGACCATGAGGGCGGTTTTTTTCTCCGTGTAAAAGAAGGCACCTGGATGGGGCACGTGATAGAACACATTGCGCTGGAGTTGCAAACATTGGCCGGCATGGATTGCGGCTTTGGGAGAACGCGTGGTACCGGCGTTGAAGGCGAGTATTTTGTAGTGTTTGACTATATGGAAGAAGAAGCGGGAACGTATGCAGCGCGGGCGGCAGTGCGTGTGGCGGAAGCCCTGATTGACAATATTGATTATTCGCTGGATGAAGACATCCAAAAGCTGCGCGAGATAAGGGAAGACACGCGGCTTGGACCTTCTACCGGCTCTATTGTGGAAGAAGCAGCAAAGCGCGGCATTCCTTATATCCGTTTGAACGGGCAAAGCCTGGTGCAGCTGGGTTATGGCGTTCATCAAAAAAGAATACGCGCGACGATTGCCTCTACCACCAGCAATATTGCGGTGGACATTGCGGGCGATAAAGAAGAGACGAAACGTCTGCTGGGTGATGCGGAAATACCGGTGCCCAGCGGTACTACGGTGCGCGATGAAGAGGAATTGAAGCGAGCCGTTGACCGCTATGGTTACCCGCTGGTAATAAAGCCGATTGATGGCAACCATGGCAAGGGAAACACCACCAATATTATTAACTGGGAAATGGCGGTTGCCGCCATGGAAAACGCGCAGCGATATAGCCGCAGCGTGATTGTGGAACGGTTTATTGTGGGGGTTGATTTCAGGATTCTGGTGGTGAATTATAAATTTATTTGCGCAGCGCTTCGTACACCGGCTTCGGTGATTGGGGATGGCGAAAACAATATTCAATACCTGATTGATGAAGTGAACAAAGACCCGCGCCGCGGCTATGGACATGAGAAGGTGCTGACGCAGATTACGATTGATAACGACACGAATAAAATGCTTGCTGAAAAGGGATACACTTTAGAAACCGTTCCTTTAATTGGCGAGTTAGTCTTATTAAAATCAACCGCCAATCTATCTACCGGCGGCACCTCGGAAGATGTAACGGATGAAGTGCACCCGGTGAATATTTTTATGGCGGAACGCATTGCCAAAATCATCGGTTTAGACATCTGCGGCATTGATGTAATGGCGCCCGACTTGGCAAGACCTGTAACGGAAAGCGGCGGTGCTGTGCTGGAAGTGAATGCTGCGCCCGGCTTCCGGATGCACGTAGAGCCGTCTGTTGGCATTGCGCGTAATGCGGCCGAGCCGGTAGTAAATATGTTGTTTCCGAACAGAAGCAATGGGCGCATCCCCATTATTGCTATTACAGGCACGAATGGGAAAACGACAACGACGAGACTGACAGCGCACATTTGCAAAGCGGCAGGCAAAAAAGTAGGTTATACTACCAGCGATGGTGTGTATATTCAAAACCAGTTGATGATGCGCGGCGACTGCACCGGACCCGTGAGTGCGCAGTTTGTGCTGAAGGACCCGACTATTGATTTTGCGGTGCTGGAAAGCGCACGCGGCGGCATTTTGCGCAACGGTCTTGCGTTTGAACATTGCGATATGGCTATTGTTACCAACATCACGGCAGACCATATTGGTTTGGGTGGCATTAACTCGCTGGAACAGATGGCAAGAGTGAAGAGCGTGGTGCCTGAAACCGTGTTCCCACGCGGGTTTGCGATACTGAATGCTGAAGATGATTTGGTGTATGCGATGCGCGAAAATTTAGAATGCAACGTGGCGCTGTTTAGCATGGATGAGAACAACCCGCGCGTACAACGGCATTGCAAGCGCGGTGGCTTTGCGGCGGTGTATGAGAACGGCTATGTGTCTATTTTAAAAGGCACGTGGAAGATTCGGGTGCTGCATGTGAGAGACATTCCTATTACCTATGAAGGTAAGGCCTTGCACAATGTGATGAACACGCTGCCTGCCGTTCTCGCCACGTATTTATTTAAAGAAATTTCGATTGAAGACATCCGCACGGGTTTGCAAACCTTTATTCCTTCGCCCTCGCAAACACCGGGACGTTTGAACCTGTTTCAATTTAAGAACTTCCAGTTCCTCGTTGACTTTGCGCACAACCCTGCGGGCTTGCGTTTGCTGGGTGATTTTCAAAATAAATTAAACGCAACGGTGAAGGTGGGCATCATCAGCGGCACAGGCGACAGACGCGATGAAGACATCAGAGAACTGGGTAAATTATCGGCTGAATTTTTTGATGAAATCATTATCCGTTGCGATAAAAACCTTCGTGGCAGAACACCGGAAGAGATTGTTGGTTTGTTGGAAAGCGGCATAGAAGAAGGCAGGACGAAAGACATTCCTGTGAAGGTGATTTATAACGAGCGCGATGCCATCATGTATGCGCATGATAATGCGGTGCAGGGTTCAATCATCACCATCATGTGCGATGTGGTGGCGGAGGCATTGGATTTAGTGAAAGGGTTGAAGGAGAAGGAGGATGCAGGCGGGTGACTCCATTCAAATGATTCTATAAATTTGAAAAAAGTAAATTATGGCAAGTGATATAAAAAATGAAGTGTTGCAATTAATTGAAGCAACCGACAATGAGGAATTGTTGCAACTGATTAAAGCGGATATAGAGTTCTTTTCTGATTCGGGGAAAGATATTACCGATGGCCTGTCGCTAAAAGAAATCGAAGAATTAAAACGTCTTTCTGAGGAGCCTGATTCTGATGATACGATGAACGAAGACGAATTTGTAAAAGCAACAGCCAGATGGCGTACCAAATAGTTTATAAAAAGCGGTTTACTAATAAGCTTTTAAAACTGCTTTTATATTTAGAAAAGGAATGGAACAAACAAGTTGCCGATGAGTTTTTGCAGAAGCTTGATAAACGAATAGCAACTCTGAAAAATCAACCTTATATCGGCAATCCATCGCAAACGGTGCAGGGTGTCAGAGGAATTTTAATCACCAGACACAACAAACTGTATTATAAAATCTCGAGTAATTCGGTTATCATTTTAAACATGTACGATACCCGGATGAATCCGAAAACAAATCGGTATTTATAAAGTCAGTATTTTATAAATTTCCTCTGCTGGTTAAGATACATACTGACCCAATAATATTATATTGAGTTAATGAGATACCATTAACGATAAAAATTAAAAGGATGCCATCATGTATGCGCATGATAATGCGGTGCAGCGTTTGTTCATCACGATTATGTAGATGTAGTAGTGGAAGCTTTAGACCTGGTAAAGAACCTTAAGGATAAGGGAGGATAATCAGGAATCTTTTCTGTACTGTTGATTCACCATAATTATCATACAAAAGTTATCACCGCCGTATCGCATTTATCACCGGCTCATTCACTGTGCAGTGGTCAAGTTGTATGGCTTCTAAAAAGCCGGCAATTGCTTTTTGCACCTGCTCCGGTTTTGGCTTTGCAATATGCCAGGTGACCCACGATATAATTCTGTCCCAATCGGGAGTAGAATGAATAGTGCATAAAGGTTGCCGTCCATTGTTTTTATAAACTCGTTTCCATGTCCAGAAAGCGGTGCCGCAAAGGTTGGTTTGCTTGTTCAGCAGGCTTCGTATTTCTTCCAGATTGTTCACCTTGTCTTCTCCCCATTCACCGCACCACAAAGGTAGTTTTGAGTTGACGCTTTTCGTAATGGATTGCAAACTGTTTTCCTTTTTATTTTCTGCGAACCAGGCATAATAATGATAACTGTAAATCTGGTTGTCATCTAAATGATCAGGAAAAGAGTTGAATTCTTTTGCCAGCTTGTTGCCTTCCGCAATCAGTAAATGATTGGCATCTACAGCGCGTATGGCCCGTATAATATCTGTATAAAAAGAAACCAATGTGGATGGGTTGCTAACATAAGGTTCGTTTAGCAAATCGTAACCGGCGATGATGGATTCATTGCGGTATCGCCCGGCAATCTTTGTCCAGATCTGAAGCGTTTGCTGTTTGCATTTATCCGATTCCCACAGCTTGTCTTTTGAAGGATCGGCAATGAACCAGGGGCTTTGCCCGCCCGGCGCAGCATGCATATCCAGAATCAAATACACCTTGTATTTTTTACACCAGCTTACTAAGTTGTCAAGAATGCGAAAGCCATCAATGCCGTCATTATCTGTATCGGTAAACAGACGATAATTGAATGGTAAACGGATGGAATTAAAACCCTGTTGCTTAATCTGGGCAATATCTTTTTCGGTGATGAATGTGTTGTAATAAGTGGTAAGAAAATGGGTATAGTCTTCGGTTCCCAACAATTCTTTAAGGCGCTCTTTGATGATTGTTTCCTGTATAAAACCACCGCCCATCATCCAACCTTCCCACAACAGCCAGTTGCCTAAACAAACACCATTCAGATACACAGGTTGGCTGGCTGAATCAATAAATTGAGCCTGGCTCACTCTTACAAAACGATTCGATTGCGCATAAACTGAATGGAAAACAAAAGCGTAAAGCAGCACAAACAAATACCTCATACCTATCTTCTTTACTTTCTTTAAAAGTATTGCCTTTTCAGAGAATCAATTTCTGATGCAAAACAATACGATGCGTTTAATGCTGTTACACTTTCGGGTGATGCCTTTTTGTTTTCGGTTTCTTCACACCCAAAAGCTACTTTATATCCGGTTATATTCTTTTATATAGCGCGGCTGTTCTGTATGCAGATGAATAGCAAACCCTGCCGTTGTTTATAAAAAGGAATACACAATTTGATAGCTGTGTTCAGCAGAACAAATACTTTTGAAGAAGTAAACAATGATATGAAAAATACTTCTCTCGCTATTCTTCTCCTGCTTCTTTCAACCTTTTCCTCTTTTGCACAGCAAACGCTTACCACTGCCGATTATCAACTTGCAGAAGCCATGCTAAGCTATAACACCAATGCTTTAGTTGATAATGCAAACGTGCGCCCCAACTGGCTTTCGGGTGATAAGTTTTGGTATCGGATCTTAACATCGAAAGGCAGTGAATTTATTTTGGTTGATGCGGTCCGTAAAACTCGTAAACCTCTGTTTGATCAGCAAAAAGCAGCCACTTCATTATCATCTGCCACTGGCAAACAATACGATGCTTTTCATCTGCCCTATCAAAACATGATGGTTGCTGATGGTGGGCAAACGGTTTTGTTTTATGCCAATGGCAAGCGTTGGAAACTGAATATATCTTCTTATCAGGTAACAGAAGATTCATCTCCCGCAAAAGAAAAAGAAGAACACAAAGAGCCGGAAGTTTTTTCGCCCGATGGAAGCAAAACTGTTTTTATCAGGAACTACAATTTGTGGTTGCGCGATGTGAGCACTCATAAAGAAACGCAACTTACTACGGACGGCATTAAAGACTTTGGCTATGCTACCGATAATGCCGGTTGGAAACACAGCGATGCACCCATTGTGAAATGGTCGCCGGACAGCAAAAAGATAGCTACGTTCCAGCAGGATCAGCGCAAAGTGGGCGATATGTATCTCGTAACGACAAACGTAGGCAAACCGCACCTGCAGCAATGGAAATATCCGTTGCCCGGCGACAGTAACATTGCTATGATTCAGCGTGTAGTTATTGATGTTGATAATGCAAAAGTGATTCGTTTGCAAGTAGCGCCGGACCCGCACCGGGCTTCGCTTTCAGACGATATATCTAGCGCCGGTGATGGACTGGATGATGTGGAATGGACAGACGATGATAAACAGTTGGCTTTTGTTTCTACTTCACGCGATCATAAAGTGGAAAAGTTCAGAATTGCCGATGCTGCTACAGGTGCGGTGCGCGAAATATTTGAAGAAAGTGTGACTACGCAATACGAATCAGGACAGGATAAAATCAACTGGCATTACCTGCCGCAAACCAATGAAGTGATCTGGTATTCGGAACGCGATAACTGGGGACATCTGTATCTTTTTGATGCAACAACCGGCAAGCTTAAAAATCAAATTACCAAAGGTGATTTCGTAGTAACACAACTCCTGAAAGTAGACACAAAAAAACGGATGATTTACTTCTTAGCCGATGGTTATAATAAACAGGAAAATCCTTACTTCACGCACCTTTTTGCAATTGGTTTTGATGGGAAGAAACTGGCGCCGCTGACACCTGAAGAAGGCAATCATCAAATTACTTTTTCACCGGATGAAAAATATATGGTTGATGCGTATTCGCAACCCGATATACCTGCCATAACGGTTTTGCGAAGCATAGATGGAAAGCTGATTACTACACTCGAAAAAGCAGATGCAGCAAGGCTTTCGGCCACCGGCTGGAAACCACCGATACCTATCACCGTTAAAGCTCATGATGGTCAGACCGACTTATATGGATTGTTGTTTTTGCCAACACATTTAGATTCATCTAAGAAGTATCCCGTCATTGATTACATCTATCCCGGCCCACAAGGCGGCAGTATTGGAAGCTGGTCATTTCTTGCTTCGCGCGGCGACAACCAGGCATTAGCAGAATTGGGTTTTGTGGTGGTAGAAATTGAAGGCGGCTGCAACCCGCTGCGCTCTAAGTCTTACCATGACCTATGCTATGGAAATATGGCAGAAAATACATTGCCTGACCAGATTGCCGGTATTCAACAACTGGCTCAGAAATATGCGTTTATGGATACGGGTAAAGTCGGCATTTGGGGGCATTCCGGTGGTGGTTTTGCTACGGCTGCAGCTCTATTTCGTTATCCCGATTTCTTTAAAGTTGGCATTTCCGAATCCGGCAACCATGATAACCGGAACTATGAAGATGATTGGGGCGAGCGATACATTGGTTTAGAAACGAAAGATGCCAATGGTAAATCGAACTATGAAGCGCAGGCGAACCAGCTTTATGCAAAAAATCTGAAAGGAAAACTCATGCTTGCGCATGGTTTGTTGGATGATAATGTGCCGCCTTATAATACGCTGCTGGTGATAGATGCGTTGGAGAAAGCCAACAAAGACTATGACCTTGTCGTCTTCCCGAATAGTCATCATGGTTATGGCGAGTTTTCGTATTATATGATGCGCAGAAGATGGGATTATTTTGTAAAGAATCTGATGAATGCCACACCGCCGAAAGAGTATGAATTAAAGCCGAAGGTTGACCCGCGGAACAGTCAATAGAACACGGATGACAGAAATGGTCTGAACTGGGATGCGTAGGATGTTTGAAATGAATGGGATTGTTATTTTTCTTTTTTCCATCGGGACTTGGCCCAGGTTATATGTACCAATGCCCATGTTGTTTTTAGCGTCAGCAAACTGTGACATTTGATGAAGCAATTGCACCCGTCATTGCGAGGAACGAAGCAATCTATAGACTCTATTAGAACCTGTTCGAGAATAGTGAATGTTGATTGTTTAATAAATAATTCTATTAGGCTTATTGCTTACTATCCGTATTCAATGTATGACACAGATTGCTTCGTGCCTCGCAATGACGAACCTGACTTCATTACACATCCGTATCCTATTCATCTCAAACATCCTACGTATCCCAGTTTAGACATTCAATATGTGTCCATATATCTATTATCAATCTTTTTTTCCTCCAAACGCTTTAGCGGAATTTGCATGCCGCCGGTTTGTTCCAACCAATCGTATAACTCGCTGCGCATCTTTTGTATCAGGGGCTGATAAGCTGTATTGCGAATGAGGTTTTTCTTTTCTTCAGGGTCAGTCTCTAGGTCAAAGAATTCGTTGATATCCCAGATGCCGGGATAGAAAATAAATTTATAATTCCCTTCGCGAACGCCATAGGTAGTGGGCGTTTGCGGAAAAGCATATTCCCAATAGTATTCATAAAAAGCCCGGTTGCGCCAGGCAAAGTGTTCGCCTTTTAGCAACGGATAAAACGATTGTCCCTGCATTTGTTGCGGCTCTTTGATACCAGCCATATCGAGTATCGTTGGCGCTATGTCTATGTTCTGTATAATCTCTTCCAACGGCTTGCCACCGGCGATAATGCCGGGTGCATATACCAGCATGGGCACTTTCATGCTTTCTTCGTACATGTTACGTTTGTCTATCAATCCATGCTCACCCATGAGGAAGCCATTATCGCCCATGTAAATGATGATGGTATTCTTATCCTGCCCGCTTTCTTTCAGGTATTGCATCACGTCGCCAATGCTCTCATCCACGCTTAATAAGGTCTCGCAATAGCTTCTGTAAAAGTCATTGAACTTGATAGTGCCATGATAAGGATAGTCTACACCATGCCAGCTATAGCGTTGGTTATATACCCAGCGCGGAATATCTCTGGTGTTATAGTTGGTATCATTCTTAACCATCGCGCCGGTAGGAGATAGCAACGTATTGCCATACACAATACTGCTGTCAGAAGCCGTAAGATTAATAGTGGAGGGATAAGGAATGGGCTTGTCTTTATAAGCACCTTTATACTTCTTCGCAGGGAAGAATTCTGCATGAACACCTTTATGAGACAAGTAAACAAAGAAGGGTTTGCTTTTGTCTTGTTTCTTCATCCAGTCAATGGCATTGTTGGTTAGTAAATCGGTGATATAGGTGCTATCGCCAAACGTTTTTTCAACGCCATTAATGTTCAATGTCGGGTTGTAATACACGCCTTGCCCGCGAAAGCTTTCCCATTCGTTGAAGCCTTTCTGCGGCTTGTCATCAGCCTCACCAATATGCCATTTGCCAAAGAATGCTGTTGTGTAACCGGCTCCTTGCAGGTATTGAGGAAAAAAGATAAGATTGGGTGGCAGCGGCGAGCTATTATCCACCACCATATGCTTGTGCGCATACATGCCGGTAAGAATGCTGGCGCGGCTTGGCGAGCATAATGATGTAGTAACCGATGCATTTTTTATCCATACACCTTCCTTTGCCATTTTATCCATGTTCGGTGTTTGCAGCCAGGGAACTTTGCCGGTAAACCCCATGAAATCGTAACGGTGATCATCGCTTAAAATAAAGATAATGTTATAAGGCTTATTGCTGTTGCGCTGCATAAGAAGCTTTTGTTTTTGCTGCGCAGATGTATGTAGTGTGATGAGTAACAGAAGACTAAAAATGATTTTGCCTTTACCATACATATGATTAACGATTTTGTGATAGAAGTTAAATAATAAATGTTCTAAATCTACGCGATTAATAAGTGCGTTCATAACCGGAAAGATAGCTCTGCCTGCAAGATATAAAACGGTTTGTGCGTACCGAAAACAGGCTTATGTATGTAACTTACATAGAGCATTTTATTAACAGCAAACTTGTGCCTTGCAATAACAGTAACGGTTTTTGTTTTCTAATGCCAGTCTCCCGTAACCGCTAATCAAAATAAACAGCAACCGAAAAAGAATAGACCGATTTTTGCAATGCTGATTTTGAACGAGGCTTCCTATGGAGTATGCACTGCTTACCGATGACTTGCTTGTGAAATTGCTGCGTGCCAATGATGACAAAGCTTTCAGGGAAATTTATAACCGTTACTGGAAGAAATTATATCACACAGCGCTTGCTAAACTGCATACGCACCAGGCTGCCGAAGAAATGGTGCAAACCGTTTTCCTGTCGCTTTGGGAAAGAAGAGCCACAGCAATCGTTGAACACTTAGAATCGTATCTGGCGAAAGCAGTAAAGTATAAAGTTATCAACTATATTCATAGCTTCCTAACAAAAGAAAAGCATCTGAAAGCGATAAGCCGCGGGGCAGTTACCGAAGAGAACAATTCAGAAGCGCAGGCTGCTGTGCATGAGCTATCGCTTGTAATTAACATTGCAATAGAAAAATTGCCCGCTAAAACAAAAACGATCTTTAAGCTCAGCCGCGAGGAAAACTGCTCCGTAAAAGAAATTGCGCAACATATGAACCTCTCTGAAAAAGCGGTAGAATATCACATTACGCAGTCGCTGAAGCTAATGCGGCTGCACCTGAAAGATTTCATTGTGATGGAGGTTTTGCTTTGCCTTTATTTCCTGTTGTAAAAAAATATCTCACTCTCTTTAGGGATTATCTTCCTTCAACTGACTCTGTAAGCAGACATCCATCTGCCACTGCCATATTTGTTTACCTACTGCGAATAAAATTGCTGAATGAGCCGGGAAGCTTTTCATGTATTGCTGAAAAAATATCTTGACGGAACCTGTTCGCTGAAGGAACGCGAACTGGTGAACCAATGGTATGAATTATTGGATGATGAAGGCTTGCTGTCGAAACAAACAGAAGACTTATCGCTTGTAGAAGACCGCATCTGGCAACGGATTCAGGAAGATATGAATCGTCAATCATTAGTTGAGGTTCATAAAAAAACAAGGTCGCTGTCAGCTATTCCATCCATCTATAAATGGATAGCTGCCATGCTGATTGCTGTTGCTGGTGTTGCTATGTTTGCAATTTCTTATCAGCCGGATACAACAATAGCCGCAACACCGCTTTTTCATCTTCCTCAAGGCGAAAATTTTTATACAAAAACGAATAAGACAGACACTGACCAGACGATTGCATTGAGCGATGGCAGCCGCGTTCAGCTCCAGTCCGGTTCGGCTCTTTCTTATCCTAAACAGTTTGCCTCGGAGAAGCGTGAAGTGTACTTAGAGGGCGCTGCCTCGTTTGTTGTAACCAAGAATCCTACACGTCCCTTTCTGGTTTATACAGGAGCCATTGTAACACAGGTATTGGGCACCAGCTTCACTGTGAAAAAAGAGAACAACCATTTTGAAGTAGCGGTTCTCACCGGCAAGGTGGCCGTGTATGAAGAAGGTAATAAACAACTTCACGATAAAGGTGGTGTAGTCATTACACCCAATGAAAAAGTAACGTACTATTCCGACAATCATCACTTTATTACCTCGCTGGTAGAGAACCCGGTGATCGTGGAAGAAAAAGGTATTGATCTGAAAATATCTGCCACCTCTTTTTCTTTTGATGAAACGCTGATGAGTGATGTCATCAGCCGGTTAGAAACAACTTATGCAGTGCCAATCATCACAGAGAATGATAAGATCAATCACTGCCTGTTTTCAGGAAACCTGTCGGGCGAATCCTTATATAGTATGCTTGATGTTATTTGCCAGGCCATTGGTGCTAATTATGAGATCAGGGGCACTAGTATTATTCTGACGGGGGATGGCTGTGACAAATGAACAGGATAGTTTATAAATGATCTTTTGCTTTAAACAGAACACCGTTTGTTTATTAACGATTATACATTGAATCACTACTTAACAGAAGACGTATGAAAAGAAAACTACCTGTTGCGTTCATCCCGCTATGGATGCCGAAAACACTGCTGCAGATTGTGTTGTATGTGCTGATTGCAAACCTGTGTTTTGCCAAAGGTGCGGATGCGCAGGACTTGCTGAACAAACAAGTTACATTATCTGTTCAGAACACAGAAGTAAAGAAGGTAATTACGCAGTTGCAAAACCTTACGCAGATTAAATTCATCTTTAGCACGCAGGCAATTGATGGTAATAAAAAAATCAGCGTTTCTGTATCGAACAAATCGCTGAAAGACTTTCTGGACGAGGTGTTCAAGCCCCTGAGCATTGACTATAAAATTGTAAACGACCAGGTGCTGCTCTACCGGAAAACAGCCGGTGTGTATGAAGCCGCAGCTGTTCAGCAAAGCTCTGCTGCAGCCGATGCTGACCGGACGATTACGGGCAATGTGACCGACTCGGCAGGTGGCCCCTTAGTAGGTGCATCGGTGGTGATACAAGGCACCACGCGCGGCACTACTACCGATGCCCAGGGCAGCTTTCAACTTAGCATCCCCGAAGGAAACGTGGTGTTGGAAATAGCGAGCATTGGTTACCAAACGCAAACAGTAACGGTAAGCACACAAACTTCAGTGCAGGTTATTCTTCGCGGGTCTGTTGCCGGTGGTTTGAACGACGTAGTGGTAGTAGGTTATACCTCGCAGCGCAAACGCGATCTAACGGGCGCAGTTTCTATTATCAGCAGCAAAGACATTAATGCCATCCCAGTTGGCGGTGTTGATCAAATCATGCAGGGCAAAGCAGCGGGCGTTTCCATCACGCAGCAAACAGGCGCGCCCGGAGATGCCATTGCAGTGCGCATCCGCGGCATCAGCACCATCGGCAACAATGATCCCTTGTATGTGATTGATGGCGTTCCGACAAGAACCGGTATCAACGAAATTTCGCCCAACGATATTGAAAGCATCAATATTCTGAAAGACGCTTCGTCGGCAGCCATCTATGGCGCGAGAGCGGGCAATGGCGTAGTAATTATTACCACTAAAAAAGGGCGCTCGGGCAAGGCAAGATTAAGTGCCAATGCCTACACCGGTTTTCAAACACCGGCAAACCTGATTAAGATGGCAAACACACAGCAATATGTAGCGGCTTATAATGTGGCGGCAGCGAATGATGGCAGAGCGCAGATTCCGCAAAGTCTTGCCGATACCTTACCAGATGTGAACTGGCAAAAGGAAATCCTTTCTACCGCGCCCATCAGCAATATGCAGGCAAGCGTGAGTGGTGGCAATGAAACATCGAACTATATTCTGTCGGCGAATTATTTTACGCAGGATGGCATGATAGACAATTCATCGTTCAATCGCTTCACGCTTCGCACGGCCATCAACAGCACGTTGTCTAAAATCTTTAAGGTGGGTACCAACATGAATCTATCTTACGGAAAACAACGCGTGGTAGGCACATCGGGCGATGGCTTTGGCGATGGCAATCCGGGTGCGAGTGTGATGCGCTATGCCTTGTTTAGAGCACCAGCGACGCCGGTGTACAATGCCAATGGCGACTTTGTTGACATTCCGCAAAACCCGCAGTTCTTTGGCGATGGATTGAACCCGAAAGGACTGGCGGATAACACCGACCGCAATTTTTACCGGTATGCAATTTTGGGTGATGCTTTCCTGGAGATTACACCTGTTAAAAACCTGAGAATCCGCACCGATATAGGCGGCAACTTTACCATTGTTGATTACAAACAGTTCTTTCCGACCTGGGGTGTTGACCGCTTTATTAATTCTCCCAACAGCTTGGCGCAATCGAATGCGAATGAGTGGAATTACAACTGGACAAACACGGCAACTTACACCCTTCACATTGGCAGCCAGCATACCATCAGTTTATTGGCAGGCAGCGAAGCCATTGAAGATATTGTAAAGCAGCTATCCAGTTCGCGCAGAAACTTTGTTGACCAGTCGCCCGACTTTCAATACTTAGACAATGGTTTAGGCACGCGGGACAATGGCGGCAACGAATCACGCTGGTCGTTGTTCTCCTTATTTGGTCGTGTTGATTATAACTATAACGATAAGTTCTTAGCCGCGTTCAATTACCGCCGTGATGGATCATCTCGTTTGGTGCCTGATAACCGCTATGGCGATTTTTATTCAGGTTCTGTTGGTTATCGCATTGACCAGGAAAGTTTTTTGAAAAATAGCAGGAGTATTTCATTATTGAAAATCCGTGCCGGCATTGGACAATTGGGCAACCAGGAAATTCCCCTGAATGCTTATACATCTACTATCGGCGCGAGTGGTTATTATCCTTTCGGCGGTACGGCTACGCAAGGCTACAGCATCACAGCAGAAGGTTATCCGGCTATCAAATGGGAGATTACCACGCAAACAGATGCGGGCATTGATTTAGGCTTATTTAAAAACGCGCTTACCATTACTGCTGATTATTTTATCAAAAACACCAAAGGTGTTTTATTAGGCTTGCCTTTCCCAAGCAGCGGGGGCAACAGCTTTGCAACGCCAACGGTAAATGCCGGTAAAATCAGGAATGAAGGTGTAGAAATAGAAGCCGCCTATCATGGCAATGCCGGTAAGAAGTTTACGTATGACCTCTCTGCCAATTTTGCTACGCTAAAGAACAAAGCCATTTCGTTAGCCACAGCGCTTCCTCTTCCCGGTGGCAGGGTTGATAATAATTACTTCGCAACCTTGACGACAGTAGGGCAACCCATTGGTGAGTTTTATTTATTGCAGGACGAAGGTATTTTTCAAAACGCACAGGAAGTGTTTACTCATGCCTACCAGGGAAACAACATTCAGCCCGGTGATGTGAAGTTTAAAGATGTAAGCGGTCCGAATGGCAAGCCCGATGGCGTGATTGATGGCTACGACCGCGTGTTTGCCGGCAGCCCGTTGCCAAAATTTACGTATGGATTCACGGGCAATCTGGGCTATGCAGGCTTTGATGTAAGCTTGTTCTTCCAGGGTGTGTATGGCAACAAACTGTACAACCAGATCAACACCGACATTGAAGGTTTTTATCGCGCCTTCAACATTACAGAACGCGCGGCAACTGAATACTGGCATGGCGAAGGAACATCCAATACTGTCCCGCGCCTATCATGGACGGGCGCTGCCAACAACAAGTATCCATCAACGCGGTTTTTGGAAAATGGTTCTTACCTGCGGTTGAAGAATGTACAGTTGGGATATACATTGCCAGGCAGCCTGATGCAGCGGTTGCGACTCTCTTCTATCCGCGTATTTGCCAGCGCGCAAAATGTGTTTACTATTACGAAATACACGGGTTTGGATCCGGAACAATACATCAGCAACAACAGTTTGGGCGACGGTGTAAGAGCGGTGGGTATTGACTGGGGAACCTATCCTTCCGCGCGGACTTATACATTCGGTGTTAGTGCTAACTTTTAAAATGATTGTTTTTTATGAAACGAAATACAATAACCTTATTGAGTCTTGGCTTGTTACTGACAAGTTTGTTTAGCTGCAAGAAATTTTTGGATGAACCGATTTTAGGTAAATATGTGTCAGCTAATTATTTTACCTCTGATGCCAATGCCGTGAACGCGGTGAATGCGGCTTATGTGCCGTTGCTGTTTACCGATGGCGGTTCTAATACTATCTGGGTCTTGGGCGATGTGGCTTCGGATGATGCCATCAAAGGCGGAAACCCCGGCGACCAGGCAGATTTTGAGCTGGTTGATCAGTTCAATATTCTTCCTAACAACTCCGCCGTCGAAGCGGAATGGAAGCGCAATTATGATGGCATCTTTCGCTGCAATGTAGTGCTGGATGGCTTAACGGATAACACCGCTGTAACGCCCTCTGTTGTTACATCCTGCACCGGTCAGGCAAAGTTTTTACGGGCTTACTATTATTTTTTATTGACCAATTGCTATGGCAATATTCCGCTGCATTTGAAGGTAGAAACACCGGAAGAACTGCAAAGCCCGGCCATTCCGCAGGCGCAGGTTTTTGCGCAAATCATCAGCGATTTAAAAGATGCGGCGAATGCACTGCCAACCAGTCAAACCGATGCAGGTGTAAGCCGTCCTACCAAAGGTTCGGCTTTAGCCTTGATGGCAAAGACCTATCTATTTGCAGGCAACTACGATTCGGCAGCTATTGTGGCGCAGCAGGTAGATGCGTTGAATGTGTATCAATTGACACCGAAATATTCAGACAACTTCAGCGCATCCACCAAGAACAATTCAGAAGTGATCTTTGCGGTTTGGCATTCTACAGGACAAAGCCCTTTCCAGGGCAATAACCTGAACCAATGGTTTGCGCCACGCACCATCAACGGCTATGGTTTTTATTATCCTACGCAAAGCTTAGCTGATAATTACGAAAAATCATCCGCCAGCGATACGATTGACCCGCGCAAGTATTATACAATGGCTTATGATGGCAGCAGCTATTATGATCAGGCTTTTAATCCTTCGTGGTCAACCACAGGATATATTTCAAAGAAGCACATTCAGCCCTTGTCGGAAATCCCGGTGAATATTAAAGGTGATGGTAACCTGAACGAGGAAGTGATTCGCTACGCCGATATTCTGCTGGTGGAAGCAGAAGCGTTGAACGAAAGCGGAAAGAGCGCAGAAGCGTTGGTGCCGCTGAACAAAGTGCGCAAGCGGGCACGAGAATCTTATTTGAATGACCAATCATTGCCGGGTTATGGTTCGGTGCCTGCAGGCTTGTTGGCGGATATTGTTACGACTGATCAAACACAATTGAGAGACATTATCCGCCGCGAAAGAAGAAGCGAACTGGCTTTAGAGTTCATGCGGTTCTTCGATGTGATGCGCTATGGGAGCGCGTATGCAACGGCGGCGTTGAACGATAAACCAAACTTTAACTATACCAACAACCGGTTTTTCCCTATTCCGCAAAGCGAACGGGACACCAACAAGAAACTTTAATCGTACATTATAAAAACTCAGTTATGCGTTACAATTATTTCATCATAACGTTCCTCTTTTTGATGGGCACAGCTTTTATTTTTTCCTGCAAAAAAGAGGATGGTCCTACCACCTATAACAGCGATAAAACTGCGCTGAACTCCGTGATAGATTCGGCGACTACTATTTACAACAACAGCGTAGAAGGAAAAAAAGCCGGAGAATATGCGCCCGGCTCACGCGCGCCACTGGACAGTACTATCCAGCTTGCCACTGCCATTTCGCAGAGCAATGCCTATCCGCAGCAGGATGTAAACAATGCAATTGACAACCTGCGCCGCGCACTGGTAAAATTCAGCACGTATCTGATTCAGGAAGTATCGCCTGCCAGTTTGATCGGATATTGGTTGTTTAACGGCAACACGGCTGACTCTTCCGGGCATGGGCATGATGGTGCACCGAAAGCCGGTCTTGTGGGCAGCAGTGCCGCTACGGCAACAGTGGGAACCACGCTGCCGGTGCTAACAACAGACCGCTATGGAATGGCGAACATGGCATATGATTTTAAAGACGCCGCCTACGTAGAAATCCCTTATAGCAAGGAACTTAATCCTTCTTCTTTTACGCTTACAATGTGGGTGAAACGCCACGGCACGAACGGCAATAACTATATGTTTTCGCTTAACCGCTGGAATGGTTTTAAGTTTCAATTGCAGGGTGCCAATTATCCATTCTTGACGGTGCATACCACCAATGGCTATGCGGATGTGGATGCTGGTGTGGCGGTGCCGGATGAAACCTGGACGCAGATCGGTGCTTCCTATACCGATGGTACGATGAAGTTTTATGTCAATGGTTCGCTGGTGAAGACACAGTCTGTCAGCGGCGCATTGGTTTCGTTGAGCGATCCGGTGCCAGTTTCTATCGGTAATGAACTGCCCGAAGGCACGTACAACGTAACGGATGGTTCCAGTCAGTACGCGTTTTATGGCGCTTCGTTTTTTATCGGTTCCATAGATGATATTCGTTTTTACAATACGGTGCTGAGCGATGCGGAGGTGCAATCTATTCATACGCAGGAAGCGCCGTGATTTTGTCTGCTACGAAGGCTAGAAGACACAAAGAATATATTTTAAAATAGATGATGCTACAGAAGAGGCGAAGAAACTGCCCGTCATTCCGCAATTGCCCTCAACACAATGAATGTAGCTTAATCACTTTTACGAGGGCTTTGTGCGGAATCTGCTCTTTATAAGTTGAGCTTGCTATCGTGTTGCAGAGTTGTTTGTTTTATTTGAAAAGCTTCATATCACAATCATCAGATTCCGCACAAAGCCGATTGCAAGGGGGACTATAACACAGTTCAATGTTGGCGGCAATCGCGGAATGACGTACACTTGCCTTGCTATGTGTTAAGATACTTCAAATTAAACTTGTAAAATGTTGACCGAATTATCTTGCATTTCATTCATCACAGAAAACAAAATCCATTTGAAACCTTCATCTTACCTCATCGCTGTTGCTGTCATTCTTTGTTTGGCTTCCTGCCAGTCGTCATCCAATCAAACGGCAGCCAATAGCAACGATTCTGTTGCAACAGACACGAATCATTATCCGGATTGGGCGTTGCTTCCGTTCTCCAAAATTGACAGCGTCAATCCCATCATGAAGCCGGGCGATAATACTTTTCTCGATCCCATCACGCACCAAGTAACCGGATGGGAAGCAAAGAACGTTTTTAACCCCGCTATTGCTGTTCGCAACGATACGGTATTCATGCTCTATCGCGCACAGGATAGCACCGGTAAGCCAACAGGCACATCGCGTATCGGGTTGGCGGCAAGTACTGATGGAATCCATTTCGCACGCTATCCGTCGCCCGTTTTATATCCGATGAATGATGCCTATAAAAAGTGGGAATGGCAGGGCGGCTGCGAAGATCCGAGAGTGGTGCAGGACAGTGCCGGCACTTATTACATGACGTATACAGCATACGATGGAAAAACTGCCCGATTGCTCATCGCTACATCGCCCGACCTTGTACACTGGACAAAACACGGGTCTGTATTCGCCAAAGCCTACAATGGAAAATATGTTGACAAATGGAGCAAGTCAGGCTCTATTGTTTCTACCTATCAGGATGGAAAAATAACTGCCACGCGCATTAACGGAAAGTACTGGATGTATTGGGGCGATCTATTTATTTGGGCAGCGACTTCTGATAACTTAATAGACTGGACGCCGGTAGAAATGAAAGCCGGTGATAAGCCACCTGTTGCCTTAAAAGGCGTGGCTGAAAAAGTACCTGATTTACAGATTGCGATCCCTACCCGCGATGATAAGTTTGACAATGACCTGGTAGAAAGCGGACCACCCGCGATGCTAACAGACAAAGGGATTTTGTTGTTGTACAACAGCAGACGTATGCCGCCGAACGGAGATGCCAGTTTGAAAGAAGGCACTTATACAACAGGTCAGGTTTTGTTAGATAAAAATGATCCCACTAAGATTTTGCAACGCCTGGATCATTACTTTATGAAGCCGGAAAAAGATTATGAGCTGACCGGAGAAGTGAACAATGTTTGCTTTATAGAAGGCCTGGCGCAATATCATGGCAAGTATTTTCTTTACTATGGAACAGCAGATTCAAAAATTGCGGTAGCGGAAAAGAAATAGAGAAATTTGGTTTAAGTACGAACTATTTTATTGGCTTAAGAATGATGATATTTCTCATTCCTTAAAATGGTACACGCACGATAGATTTGCTCGGCTAATATCAATCTCACGAGCATGTGAGGAAACACAAGCTGGGAAAAGCTTAACGTATAATCAGCCCTTTTAAAAACAGCTTCCTCTACACCAAAAGCGCCGCCAATCAAGAACACCATCCGCCGGCAGCTTTCATTTGTTTTCTGTTGAATTAACTGTGCCAATTGCGGCGAGGTAATCATCTTGCCACGCTCATCCAGCAACACCAAAAAATCATCCGGCTGCAAAAAAGCGAGCGCCGCTTTCGCTTCTTCTTTTTTCAGTTCTTTTTCAGGTAATGAAGCTGCATTTTTTACCGGTGCAATCAATAGCCATTCAGCGCCGAAATAATGGCTGATGCGTTTTGTAAAATCGTCAATGCCTTTCTTTACATATTCTTCATGCGGCTTGCCGATGCTGCAGAATAAAAACTTCATGAATCAAAGGTAGAAGGTGTAAAGTGGAAGGTTGAAGTTTTGTTAATAGAATCCTTTTATAATAGTCTTGGAAGGATGGCTTACGCTCTACGCCTTCTCTCTTTAACCTTCTATCCTTCAAATGACTAACAACTGACGGCTGATAGCTGCCCGCCCACTACTTTTGCGCCATGCAGTATCCCGGTTTTATTCTTCACAACATATTACCCTCCAAGCAGCAGGTGAGCGTGTTTGCCGAAGACCTGATGCATTATATATTCCCTGTGGCGCAGGATGCAGACAGCTTTATCCGGCAGCACGAGACCATTAAAGACAATCTACATCAGCAATTGTATCAGTTGCTGCAACTGGCAGATAAAACTACCGTTGCGCAACACGAGGAAACAATAGAACATTATTTCTGCGAACTATGCAATATCAAAGACGCATTGCTAAAAGATGCGCAATTAATTCTCGATTTCGATCCGGCTTCCTCTTCGCTGGAAGAAGTGATTCTTTCCTATCCCGGCTTTCAGGCTATTACGGTGCATCGTTTAGCGCATCCTTTATATAAGATGAAGGTTCCCATCCTGCCACGAATGATGAGTGAGTGGGCGCACAGCCAGACGGGTATTGACATCAACCCCGGCGCTACCATTGGTTGTCCTTTCTTTATAGACCATGGTACAGGCGTGGTAATTGGCGAAACCGCCCTTATCGGTGATAATGTAAAAATTTACCAGGGTGTAACGCTCGGCGCGTTAGCAGTGCGCAAAGAAGATGCAAAGCGAAAGCGCCACCCGACGGTGCAGGATAATGTAGTGATTTATGCCGGCAGCACCATCCTTGGCGGTAGCACGGTGATTGGGCACGACAGCATTATAGGCGGCAACACCTGGCTTACGCAAAGCGTGCCTCCGCACAGCGTGGTGTATCACCGGCATCAAACCGTGATCAAAGACAGCAAAGACTTTGAAGAGCCTATCAACTTTGTGATTTGAGTTTAGCAACAAAAGCACGAAGGACACAAAGAAGCACGAAGGCTTTGTGTATCTTCTTTTCTTTTTTTCTTCGTGGTTCCATCAAGCCTAATTCTGGATGCTGGCGAAATATAAGATCAATTTAGAAGAGACGACACCAGTTCAGTATGTTATTGTCGCGTTAACGGCGCTTGTTTACCTCGGCATTTTTTTAATCCCGCTCATAGACAACGATGCGGCGCATCATGCCAACATCGCCATGCATATGTATCTCACCGGCGACTATCACAGCCTGATAGACCGCGGTATGCCTTATTTGGACAAGCCTCACTTTTTATTCTGGGTAGCGGCTTTCAGTTTTAAACTATTCGGTGTTACCACGTTTGCTTATCGCTTGCCTGCTGTGCTCTTTGCGATTGTTTCTGTCGTTAGCGTTTACAAACTTACTAAACACTTATCCGATATTACCACCGCCAAGCTGGCTGCCATTATTTTGGCTACGGCACAGGCTTTTATCTTTTCCATCATAGATGCACGTATGGAAGCACCATTAACGGCAGCTATTGCTTTCGGTTTGTGGCAGTTAACGGTGTATATAGATAACCAAAAATTCAGTAACCTCTTAGGCGCTGCAGCAGGTGCTGCCATTGCGTTTGACACTAAAGGATGGATTGGTCCTGCCGTGATCTTTATCAGTGGTTTTATTAAATTATGGCTTGATAAAAAGTGGTATGTAATAGGCAAATTAAAAACCTGGCTGTTTGTGCCGTTGTTCCTCCTGTTCATCAGCCCGGTGCTGTATTCTTACTACTTACAATACGATCTGGATCCTGAGATAAAAATACGTGGCATGAGCGGTATTTCCGGTGTTGCCTTCATTTTGTGGAACCAGAGTTTCGAGCGCTTTGGCGGCGACAACTTTGCAAAAGGCGGTCGCCACAGCAGTCCGTTTTTCCTCTACCATACTTTCCTCTGGGCGTTTGCGCCTTGGTGCATTCTGGCTTATGTTGGCGTGTGGTATTGGCTGCGCCGGCTATGGTATAACAAGAAGCGGCATGCGTTCACTTACATCGCATTGTCGTTTGCGCTCATCCTGTTTGCTGTCTCGTTTTCCAAGTTCAAAATGCCGCATTATGTTCTAATATTGTTTCCGCTGGCGGCTATGTTAACGGCGCCTTACCTACGGCTGGCGCTATCAACCCATCTCATCAAATTCTTTTATCCGTTGCAGGTTGTATTGGGTTATCTTGTATTGATCGCAACCGGTCTGCTCAACTTTTATTTCTTCAAACCGCTACATGAATTGGTTGCCATTGTGGGCATCGGGCTGATGATAACATTCTTTATTTTGCTTACCTTTAAAGATCCGAAGCGGGCCGTAAAAGTGGTGTATGTATCGGTGATGCTGTCTCTTACGCTTAACTTTTTTATGAGCTTCAACTTCTTTCCCAACCTGATGCATTACCAGGGTGGAAACGAGTTAGGTATTGCCTTTCGTGAGCATAAGCCGCCATTTACCAACGCCGATATAAAACTTGTAGATGCCGATTCTCATTCTTTTGATTTTTATACCGCGCAAAATCATGACGTGTATGACCTCGACAGCCTGATGACACACTATACGCCCCTGCTGCGTGAAACCCGTTTTTTGCTCACTACAGAAATGAAGCGGAAGCTGGAAGCCAATGGCTTTAGTGTGCAGCCGGAACTGACGCATATCAATTACCAGGTATCGAAAGTGCAGTTAAAATTTCTGAACGAAAGAACCAGAACTGCTTCCTGCGATAGCCTGATGCTGGCGAGGATTGAGAAGCGATGAAATTTGTTTTTTGATGCTGATGAGTGCTGTTATGGATGCTTAGTTGAATGAAACTGTATCAATTTAAATAAAGTCTCTTCTTATCACTACTAATTCCTCATCGCTCAAACCGAACGGTATATTCGGACAAGTAATCATCCCCATCTTTATAAAATAACCTTGCTGTTTGTTCCAGCCGTAAACAAGTATTTTTCTGCCGGATGTCTTCTTCACTGTTTACGGGTTGCAAAGAAGGATACCACAGGCGGTGCCCCGGTTTATTAATCAGCAACTGAGGTTGTGACCATTTCTGTGAAGCAACTCCGTCTAAGTTCTTATGCGTATTAAAAGAAAGATAGATACTGCTGCCCTGCCACGAAGCGCCTTCGCTTTTTGCCATCAGCATCACCCAGCAATTGAGGTAATTGTTCCAGCTAACGGAAGGCCCCCAATAATACTTTGAAAGGGGCGCCGAGGTGGGTCCGCCGCCTTGCGCAACGGGTATCTGCAGAGAAGCTACGGGTTTACCTGCGCCATCATAGGCTCCATCGAAAGCCGCTCCGGTCCAGCGTTTTGCTTTGCCTTGCGGATGGTTTAAGTCTTTCAGCGCAATGCGCGCGATGCTGATGCATTGTCCCTGCCATTCTTTTGTCGCATCATACGTTGCAGAATCATAATTGCCGGGATAGCCATATTCACCATAAAAAAGATAGAGATAATCTCCGCTGGCAACTGCTGACGGATCGCCATTGCCACCCGCAAACGTAACCGAAGTGTTGTGCGGCTTCAAAATCATGCGTGGCTGATTGTCTTCGATGAAAATACCCTTATTGCTCCAGCTATGCCCGCCATCGGCTGACTTCATGATACCAATTCGGCACACGGCTGCGGGTGTAGTATCGCCGGTCAATCCCTGCGGCCACTTATCATTAATGTATCCTTTGCCGGTAGCAGCATCGTAAGGCAAAGTAGAAGGATAGTTTTCGTTGTGATAGACAGCATATAACGTTTTGCCGCTTTTGTCTTTCGCATCCTGGTAAACGGTCTCGAACCAAACCGCGCCATGCAATCCTTGCGCAGCAGGCGCAACATTCGGTGGCATTATCGGTTCTGTGAACGACTCGGGTTTACTGCTGAACGCTTCATCTGCGTTCTTGCCATTAGCGAATTTCAGGTTGTTCGAATAGCCCCACAAAGGGTCTTCGCCATACTTGCCGGGGAAGATGCGGAATGTATCGCCAATCCAGGCTTCTGCCATGTTGCAATCCACAAACGAGTTGAAATGAAAAACCATGCTCTTTTGCAGAACGGCTTTGGGCAATGCTGCTTTCTGCTTGTAAAACGATTGGAAAAGAGGTGCGATGGCAATCAGCAGAACAAAAAATAAAATGGCAGGCAAGTGTTTTTGTTGTGTGCGCATAGCAGTAATCGTTGCGGTAAAGCTAAGCCACAGCTACTTACTGCGTTGTAAAAAATGTTGCCTGAACCTCTAAGCCATACCATTATGCTGTGGCACTATATTGGCAAGCTTGGTGTAAAACCTATTGTATGCAAACAAATGAAAACAGCCAGCCGCAGGCAGAACAAAATTCAAAAGATAAGCGCACCGATTTTTTTGAGCGGAGAGAGATGAATAATGATATAACAGACGAGGATAATAAAGGTGATGATTCGTTCACGCCTATTTACCTCAACGATGATAATGTGCTGCAAACGCCTGAAGAAAAACGGCATGACGAAAGTGTAAACGCACAAGCCAACAATAAAGTGGAAGCGATTGACATTGATGCCGAAGAAACAACCTTTGATAAGATGAATGACGAGGAAAGAAACGGCATCGGCGAGTAAAGGAACGGCAACTAAAAATGCGCTCAACAGCGCGAGGATGATTACTGATAAATTCATCTTCGCGCTGTTCTTGTTTTGATGGTAAGACTATCAGCTTTCGTTTTTAGTAAACTCATTTCATTCATTTCATTCCCTTATTTTTATTCGGCAAAGCACACCTTTATTTGTTGTGTCGCTCTCTAACATTGATTGCAAACGATATAAAATCACTTTCCAATGGCAGTAAGCACAGGCGCATCAGCCGATCTTCTTGTGGATGAACAAGACCGCGGCAAAAGTTATCTCTTTCCCTTTATCCTGGTAACCTGCCTGTTCTTTCTCTGGGGGTTTTCTTATGGCTTGCTGGATGTGCTGAACCGGCATTTTCAGGAGACGCTGGGTGTTTCCAAATCGCGTTCTACCCTGTTGCAGGGCGCTTACTTCGGGGCTTACTTTTTAGTAGCGCTCCCGGCAGGTTTTTTCATGAGCCGATGGGGTTATAAGCGAGGCATTCTGCTGGGCTTGCTCTTGTTTGCCGCAGGCGCTTTTTTGTTCTACCTTTTTGCGGGCGTAACGGTAACAAATGAGGTTAAGTTCAATCTTTTCCTGGCGGCTTTTTTAGTGCTGGCATCGGGGCTTACCTTTTTGGAAACGGCTGCCAATCCCTACTCTGCCATCCTGGGCAAGCCGGAATCATCTGAGTTCCGGCTCAACCTCTCGCAAAGCTTTAATGGAATCGGTGCGTTTCTTGGGCCGCTGGTGGGCGGCTGGCTTTTTTTTGCAGAGAGCGAAACAGGCTCAGAGTTAGATACAGTGAAGCTGGTGTATATCGTAATTGGTGTGGTAGTGGTTTTGTTTGCCCTGCTCTTCAGCCGCATTCATCTGCCCGAAGTTAAGGAGAGCACTTTGGTGTCATCTATTGATCAGGATATAAAGCCTTTGGCTGCACATAAGCATTTTATCGGTTCTGTAATAACGCAGTTCTTTTATGTTGCTGCACAGGTGGGCATTGCCGCTTTGTTCATTAACTATTGCCGCGAAGCCGATGCTACGATGAACGATCAATATGCTGCCAATCTTCTGGGTGTTAGCCTGTTGCTGTTTACCATCGGGCGCTTTACAGGTTCGGCTTTAATGAAGGTGATTGCACCTAACAAACTCATGACTGTTTATGCTGTTATTAATGTGCTATTGTGTGCCTTTGTTGTGTTTGTTCACAACGCATTCAGCATCTATGCGCTGATGGCGGTTTTCTTTTTTGAGTCTATTATGTTCCCTACCATTTTTGCTTTAGGCGTAAAAGACTTAGGCCATCACACCAAGCGCGGTTCTTCTTTTTTGGTAATGTCCATTGCAGGCGGCGCATTCATGCCTTATTTTATGGGATTACTGGCTACGCCGGTTACTGCCAATGCTTATATCATTCCCTTGTTCTGTTTTATAATCGTTGCGTGGTATGGATGGAGAGGATATAGAACGCATTGAAACTGGAAGGTGTAAGGTAAAGGCTACAAGCCGCCAGTCTTAAGCTGCAAAATATAAGATAATGTGAAGATAAAACGCATTCGCATTTTGTGCGCAGCGTATATGCATCTGACTTCGAAATGCATGAATGGTTTTGATGCTCGAATCTGCTGCGGATGAAGTATAATGCAGACGTCGTTTGCCCTACCTGAATGCTAAGCTATGCATCAACTTGCATTGTCCATCCTTTATAACAGGAGACCTAAAGCTTATATCTTATACCTAAGTCTTGAAGCTAATACTTTATACCTTAAGCTCACACCCTCTACTTCAGACCTTGCAGCTTTACTGGCATACTGTTAGTTGCAGTAAGCGGGCATTTCAAAAATAAAATTATTGGTAACTTATGACAACACAACTAAGAGATGTAGAACAAACCTTCGATATTGCCGGCGACCTTACAGTAAACCGCATGGGTTATGGTGCCATGCGCATTACCGGTGATGGCATTTGGGGACCGCCTAAAAATCACAATGAAGCCATCGCTGTGTTAAAGCGCGTTGTGGAATTAGGAATCAATTTTATTGATACAGCAGACAGTTATGGCCCGTATGTATCGGAGCAATTGATTGCTGAAGCCTTATACCCGTATGCCGAAGGTGTGGTGATTGCCACTAAAGGCGGGCTGGAAAGAACCGGACCGAACCAATGGCCGGTAAACGGTCATCCCGACCATTTGCGTAAAGCGCTGGAAGGCAGCCTGCACCGGCTGAAGCTGGCGCAAATAGACCTGTATCAGCTTCACCGCATCGACCCAAAAGTTCCGTTCGAGCAAACTTTTGAATTCCTGCAAAGTGTGCAGGAAGAGGGATTGGTAAAGCACATTGGCTTATCGGAAGTGAGTGTGGAAGACATACAAAAGGCGGAGAAATACATAAGCATTGCATCAGTACAGAACATGTATAGTGTTGACAACCGCAAGTGGGAACCGGTGCTGGAATACTGCGGGCAAAATGATATGGCTTTCATTCCCTGGTACCCAATAGGTGGAGGAAATTTAAAGGCGAGTAAAACGCTGGATAACATAGCTAATAAGTATAAGGTATCCTCGCACCAAGTGGCGCTGAGCTGGCTGTTGTATCATTCGCCTAATATCCTGCTCATACCCGGTACCTCTAATATTCAACACCTCGAAGACAATTTCGATGCGGTGAACTTGGTGCTGGATGAAGAAGACATTACTCAACTGGACGGCATTGCCGGATAGAAAAATAAAAGGAGCCATTAGCGTTGGTTCCTTTTATTTTTGTTCTCATTACCTACTTAGATAATAAACCAGATACATGAAGAATGAAAAAGTCTCTTTGGCTTCGCGCTCCTTTCTGTCCATAGATATCGGCGGCTCCCATGTAAAGGCAACCTTGCTAAACGAGAATGGCGACATGACAAGCGATTATAAAAAGCTGCCTACGCCAGTGCCTGCCACGCCTAACGCGGTGCTGGCTGTTATTGGTCAACTGGCTGAGCAGTTGCCGGGATTTACGCATATTTCGGCGGGCTTTCCGGGTTATGTAAGAAACGGCATTGTGTTTACGGCGCCCAACCTTGGCACCGACGACTGGCGGAACACCAACTTGGCCGAGCGGCTTTCTGCTGCCTTGGGCAAACCTGCCAAGGTGGTGAATGATGCTGATATGCAGGGATTGGGCGTTGTGAGTGGCAAAGGGCTGGAACTGGTCATCACGCTGGGCACCGGCTTCGGCACCGCTTTGCTGAACAATGGGCAGTTGCTGCCACATCTTGAAATCGGGCAGCACCCAGTTACCAAATCGAAGACCTACGATAAATACATTGGCGAAAGGGCACTGGAAGCCATTGGAAGGGAAAGATGGAACGGGCGCGTTCAGAAAGTAATCGGGTTTATGAAAACGCTGGTAAATTATGACCGGCTGTACATCAGCGGTGGCAATGCCAGCAAACTTACTTTTACCTTAGATCCAAATATTTCTCTTGCCAATAACAAGCTGGGCATAAAAGGCTGCGCCAAACTATGGCAGCAGGAAAGTGTATAAATGGGATTTCGTTCGTCCAAAACCGGATTTTGGCAGTTTTATAATTACAGTAGACATATTTCCAAAACCCGGTTTCTTTTTGTGGAAAAACTATCATTCGCTGTCAGATTACCGCCGGCGATGGTTTTCGGAATTGCTAATTAATTTTAAGTATTTGCCACCGCAATGCCATTTTTGTTATTGGGCGGCTCGCTTCTTCTACGTTTTAAAATTCAGTATTTTTTTCTTTGTAATAAAAAACGCTTGACGTTAATAAGTTAGCCATAATCAGTTTATGTATTGGCTTTATTGTTTATGCCCACGAGGCGTTCCTTGTTGCTGTTTCCCTTACTCTGCAATGCCCGTCTGTATTACATTTCATGATATTTTGGTAATCTATTATGGCTTGATAGTTGATTTGATTGGCCTTCTGATGGTGTTTCATATCAACAATAACTATTTTGACATACTGTAAGGAAACCCTGTTGTATATAAATCCGTAAGTAAATGTCATCGTCTTCCCGGTTATCTGTTTTATGAAGCAAGTCGCTAACCTGCTTGTTAAAACTTCCAAAAACGTATCGAACCTAATGAAAGTTGGAATCGTTCACAACTCGTATTTACTGAGGGGCGGGGAGGATGTGATGGTTGAACAAGAATACCAACTATTAAAGAATCACAAAGTGCCGGTAGAAGTATTATATTTTAAAAACGAAGGAAGCAAATGGCAACAAACAGTCCGTTTCCTTTTGTCATTTTATAACCCTTCTTCCTTTAACCTCGTTAGTCGCTGGATAGATGCAGTAAAGCCTGATGTCATTCATCTTCACAACTGGCATTACGCGGCGTCGCCGGCGGTTATTCGCGCAGCCAAAAAGAAGGGCGTGCCGGTAGTGCATACGCTGCACAACTTCCGGCTGCTGTGCCCTTCGGGAACGCTATTGCACAACAATACTATTTCTTCTGAGTACCTTACGCAACGTTTTCCCTGGCAGGCGGTGCGCCACCGTGTATATCGCAACTCCTACCTCCAAACTCTCTGGCTGGCATTTGCAATATGGATAAATAAAAAGAATGGTACCTGGGCGAGTATAGATAAATACATAGTACTTACAGACCATGCAAAACAGATTTTCCAGTCTTCGGGCATTATGAGCAAAGAGAAAATAGTAGTGAAGCCCAATTTTATTTCGGATATTAAGGCGGATGAATGTGAGCGGGGCACTCATTTCTTATATACCGGGCGGCTTTCTGAAGAAAAAGGAATAGACCTGTTGCTGCGTGCGTTTGCACGTAGCGGTCACACCTTGAAAATTATCGGTCAAGGTCCACTGAGCAGCCTCGTAGAAGATTATGCCGCTAAATACAAGAACATCATTTATCTTGGGTTCAAGAATAAAGAATTTATTGTTCAGGAACTGAGAGTTTGCAGCGCGTTTATTTTTTCGTCTATCTGGTTTGAGGGCAATCCGCTCACTATTATCGAAGCACTAGCCTGCGGAACTGCCGTGCTGGCGCCTGCACTGGGTGCCATGCAAAGCATGATTACCAATGGATATAACGGATGGCATTTTAAGCCTGGCAGTGAGGAAGATTTAATAGAAAAACTAAACGGCTGGCAACAGTTATCATCGGGCCAGAAAGCGGTTTTTTATACCAATGCCCGCCAGTCTTACATAGACAATTATACACCTTCTAAAAATTTTGAAAAGCTAATCTCGATATACAAATCAGTTGTAAACCATGGAAAAACTAAACCTGTTGAGCTTGTCTATTAGTACCGGCTCATACAAAGATATTACGGATAATATACTATCGCTGGCAAAAGCCAGAATCAGCTCTTATACCTGTGTTGCCAATGTGCACATGCTGGTAGAAGCTCATAAAGACAAAGCCTTTGCGGATATTGTTAATAATGCCGACGTAATAACGCCGGATGGCAAACCCATTACCTGGGGAATAAAGCTGATGCACCACCAGGAACAGGACCGGGTTGCCGGTATGGACCTTTTACCCAGCCTGCTGGCAGGTGCCTGCGATAGGGGGGTGCCGGTCTATTTTTTGGGTGGTACCGAACGGATGCTGGAAAGAACGCGCATTTATGCCGGGATGAACTGTCCGGATTTACAGATTGCCGGTATGTTCAGCCCGCCCTTCCGCCCTTTATTAGCGGAAGAGGAGGAAGACATTGTACAACACATCAACGATTCGGGTGCAGGACTGGTGCTGGTAGCCATGGGTTGCCCCAAGCAAGAAAGGTGGATGGCTGCCATGAAAGGCCGCGTACAGGCCAGTATGATTGGCATAGGAGGCGCTTTGCCTGTAATGATAGGGCAGCAAAAGCGCGCACCAAAGTGGATGCAGAATGCAGGGCTGGAGTGGGCTTACCGCATGGGGCAGGAGCCACGTCGCCTTTTTAAAAGATACGCGGTAACAAACACGATCTTCATCTGGCTGTTGATAAGGCAATACCTGGCTTATAAATCTTTTCCCAGTCATCCTTTAAAAGACTACACAGGTTTTAATTAGTGAAACCTCGCTTATGAACATACGTTTTTTACGTTCGCTGCAATTCACGCTGGCGGTGATTGACTTCATCACTATCAACCTTGTATTCTTTGCCGCGCGTTTTATTTTTCAGTCGCAGGGTTTTATCATTGCCGGCAATCAATACGATTTTTTCGGGTTGTTTCTCGGAATTGCCTGGCTAAGCATCGTGCTGATTGAAAGTATTTATCAGGATAAGTTTAGCTCTTCATTCGACCAGTATGTAAGAGTGTTTCTGCAAACTTACATTTACTTCCTGCTCATCACGGTGGCTTACCTGTTTTTCTTCCGACTGCTGCTGCTGTCGCGGGCTTTTATTTCTGTTATCCTAATTATTGTTTTTATTGCTTTGCTCATCAACCGCTTTGTGTTTTCGATGGTGCAGAAATACATTAAAAAGCGAGAAGGATTCTTAAGTAAAGTGGTGATTATCGGATACAATCCATTATCAAAAAAACTGGTGGACTATTTAGAAAAAGACGAAGCCAATAAAGAAATCATCGGTTTTTGCGAGAATGAAGAGAATATAGATGAGCTGTCGGGCTACCCGATTTTGGGTAATGTGGCAGACACGATGGAGACCTGCAAAAGATACGGGATCAACGAAATCTACTCTACCATTGCGCCGGAGCATAACAAAGACATTTATGCGCTGATGCGCGACGCCGACCAGAACTGCATCCGTTTTAAAATTGTGCCCGATCTTGGTTTTTTCATCAACAAAAAAATGCACGTTGATTATGTAGAAGGGCTGCCGGTAATGTCACTTCGCCGCGAGCCGCTTGAAGACATCAACAACATTATTAAAAAGCGGACGTTCGATATTGTCGTTTCTCTGATGGTTACTGTCTTTATACTTTCCTGGCTTATTCCTATTGTAGGTTTGCTTATCTGGCTCGAATCGAAAGGACCTATTTTCTTTGTACAGCCGCGTAGCGGGAAAGACAATAAAGATTTCATGTGCCTGAAGTTTCGCAGTATGAAAATGAACGATTCAGCCAACACCAAACAGGCTACCCGGGGTGACGACCGCATCACCCGCATTGGTAAGTTTCTGCGCCGCACCAGCCTGGATGAATTTCCTCAGTTCATTAATGTATTGAAGGGAGACATGAGCATTGTAGGTCCCCGCCCGCATATGCTGAAACATACCGAAGAATACTCCAGCCTGATAGAAGAATATATGGTGCGCCAGTTTTTAAAACCCGGCATCACCGGATGGGCGCAGGTAAGCGGCTACCGAGGCGAAACCACTAATGTGTGGCAGATGAAAAAGCGTGTTGAACACGACCTTTGGTATCTCGAAAACTGGAGCTTATTATTAGACATGCGCATTGTGGCGCTGACCTTCGCCAACACTATCAAAGGCGAAGAGAATGCCTTTTAGCCGACCATAACATCAATTATACAAAAAAGAAAACCCGCACGAAGCGGGCTTTCTTTTTTCACAATTTACCACATACTGAAAAGACTACTTACCAGAGGCTGATGAAAAGGATAATGTTGCCTCCCGGCGAAGATTTTTTATAGACTCATTTTACTATTTATTACTCCTCTACTCAAGTATGGAATCCCGACACCCAAGAAACGATTACTACAATATCCCTTAACCCCTTACCAGGCCCTAAATAGGCTTTACCTAGGCGATAGGTAGGCGTTACCCAGGCTTTACTTTTCAGGACGGGACACTGTACTTACGCATCCAGTGACGGGAGTCGGTTGTAATGATGTTTCTTTTTCTTCTTCTGATGAGCAGCCTGTGCGAGGCTAACAGGTCAAATAAATAATCCCTGCCTGCTTCCAGGTTATGTTCTGCCAGCATCGGCTGCAGCAGGTGCCATAGCTTGCGGGTGCCAATATGAGGTAATGAGGTTCTGATTTCCTTTGCCATTTGAATGATGATTTCGTCTTTAAGTAGCTGGTCGTCCCTCCGCGACTGAGCGTCATACCAGGCGTGTCTTGTTTTGCCAAACAGTTTGCACAAGGCGGCTATACCGATATGCGGATAGCACTCCTTGAGCTTCGTTACTGTTTGGCACCAGACTTTTTTCGGATACTGATTTTGAACTGCTGTTCAGCGAGATCTATTATGATTTCCAGGGCAGCGATTTTCAGTCTGGCTTCTGCGAGTGCTGCGTCTTTTTGATTGTTATTTACATTGTCAGGTAATGGCATCTCCGGTGATAATTGTTGAGGAAGGGCAAGATGGCTGTTTACTTCTTTCAGCATCCTTACCCATCTTCTCACCGTATCAGGATAAGCAATGTTGTGGGCAGCCTGCGCTTCTTTAATAGGCATCCTGCCATCGAGAACGGCTCTGGCTACTTCACGCTGCTGAGGACGGGAGAACCGGACTCTCTTTATCCTGGCAGCTACTTAGCTATGGCGTTTCAGCCAGTCAAGCACGGTGCTGTAACAGATGCCGTACTTACCGCAGGCTTCCCTGCGGCTTAGCTCCCCGCTCTCCATCTCCCGAACAATAGAATAAACCTGCTTCTTTGAAAATTTTGATTGCGGATGGATTCTTGTGCTCTTCGGATGATTGCTTCTCTTCTTTGTCATACACTTTTTTCTTGATTAGTGTATAGCTTTTTCAGGACGGGACAAAAGATTTCAGAAAAAAAATTCAATTTTCTTTAAAATTTAATTTGGAAGTTCTTAACAGTTTTCTATGTTTGGTACCTGATTGCGACCTTTACCAAGAGCCCCCTATTAACCCAGCATGAGGAACTAGAAAGGATAACTGCCGCTTTCAACCAACAAAAGAAAACAGAACCTTTTTCGTATGCGTTTTACCGTAGCCCAACTGGCTGCTCTGCTGTTGCTATTGCTGAGCCTGCCCTGTTATGCCCAACTTAACCTTTCCAGTGCTTTGCAGGCAACCGGTTTGCAGAAGGAAGCCACGGATGGCGCCAAGTCTGTTTCCCAAAAATCGCTTTCCTTTCTCCATAAAAAGTATGAAAAGCTCAACACTTCGGTAGAAAAGCAATCTCAAAAGATGCTGGCGAGGATGCAGCGGAAAGAGGGCAAGCTGGAAAGAGGGATAAGACGGAAAGACAGCACCAAAGCCGCAGAACTCTTTGCCAACTCAGAAGATAAATACGCCGAGCTAAAAGAGAAACTAAAGCTGCCGTTTGATTCCACCAAGGCTTTTCCGCTCACTAAATACATTCCCAGTGTGGACAGTATGCAGACCGCACTGCGCTTCCTAAAGAGTGCAGGTGTGAACCTGCCGGAAGAGAAGCTGCAAGCCATTACCCAAGCCTCGGGCGAGCTGCAGGGATTACAAGATAAGTTGCAAAAAGCGACTGATATAGAAGCATTTGTGAGCGATAGAGAAAGGCAATTAAAAGAGCAATTAGCTAACAGCGACGTTGCCAAAGGACTGAAGAACATTAATAAAGAAGCGTTCTATTACGGGCAACGACTGCGAGAATATAAAGAGGCGCTGAACAGCCCCGAGAAAATGGAGCAGAAGCTACTGGGAGCTGTTAGAAACTCGAGCCTCTTCCAGTCCTTCATGCAAAAGCACAGCTACCTAACAAAGCTGTTTCCTGCACCGGAAAACTATGGTACGCCACAAGTCCTGACAGGATTACAGACTGGAGCCAGTGTGCAACAAAGCCTGCAGCAACGTTTTGGGACCTCACCCCCCGCCCTCTCCACGGGTGGAGAGGGAGCTGCAACAGCCGGCGCAGGAGCGGGTGGAGGCAACTATTTGCAGCAGCAGATGCGAGCTGCGCAGGGGCAATTAAGCGCACTAAAGGATAAGATGAGTAAACTGGGCATTGGGGGCGGAAGCAGTGATATGACGATGCCTGACTTCAAACCCAACAGCCAGCACACCAAAAGTTTTCTGCAACGCATCGAGTATGGTGTGAACGTGCAAAGCGAGCGGGCGCATTCTATTGTGCCTACCACCAGTGATATTGCCTTTACGGCGGGCTATAAGATTAACGATAAGAGTGTTGTTGGCATTGGTGCTTCTTACAAAATAGGATGGGGCAGTGGTGGCATCAAGCACATCAAACTGACGAGTGAAGGGGTAGGATTGAGAAGCTATGTGGACATTAAAGCCAAAGGTTCCTTCTGGCTGAGTGGCGGCTATGAGATGAACTATATGCAGTCGTTCAGCAAGTATGAAGAGTTGAAGGATATTAGTGCATGGCAGCGGAGCGGACTGATCGGCATCACCAAAAAATATAAGATAGGAAAGAAAGAGAATAACGTGCAAGTGCTGTGGGATTTTCTTTCTTATCAACAAATTCCCCGAATGCCTGCCATGAAATTCAGGGTAGGTTTTAAACTGTAATTCAATCAATTAACTGCGCAAGAATTATGATTCAGAAAAAACACTGGCTGTTTTGCTTTTTACTTTTTACGTCCCTAAACGCATTTGCCCAATGGAAAGATCTGGGCGCTTCCGTTCCCAGTCCCAATGCTGCCAGCTTAGGCGTTTATGGCGAGATACCTGTGTCCCAATTCACAGGTGTGCCGGAAATTTCCATTCCTTTATACGAAGTAAAAGGTAACAAAATTAATCTTCCCATAAGTCTAAGCTATCATGCTGGTGGATTACATCCTGAAGTGCATCCAAGCTGGGTTGGGAATGGATGGAGTTTGATGGTGGGTGGAATGATTTCAAGAAAAGTAAACGGAATAATAGATGAAACTCAGTTTACAGGTTACGGTAAGACAGGCTATTATTATAATTATGCCGATTTAGCTTCCTCCGATTGGAGTTCTGCTGCTAAAATGGATGGTGCATTAGGAACCTATCCTGCTATCAACGCTTCAAGCAGCCTTGACGCTGATATAGAGCCTGATGAATTTTCTTTTAACTTCTTAAACTATTCCGGCAAGTTTTTCTTAGATCAAAATGGAAATTGGCAAGTGCAGTGTGATAAATACTTAAAGGTGCTTTTTGATAACAATGATCTCAAAAAACCCTTTACTACGAGTGCTCTCGGACTTACTAATATGTCTTATGCCTTCCTAAAGTTTACCATTGTGGATGAAATGGGTAACAAATACATTTTTGGAAGTTCTGATGCTAATAATACTGCTGTAGAATTCAGCGATAGAATGGTTCCTACCACTAATAATCCTTACGGGTCGACCATCCAAGCAACCTCATGGTCTTTAACTCAAATTATTTCAGCAGACGGGTCGGAAGTGATTAACCTAAATTATGAGCGGGGACCCCTGACCAGTCAAATCGGTTTTAGCTCGGCCTTTGGGGGTTATAGGTCAGATGCTGTTAAAACAGGCTTTAACTGGGGTATCCCATCTCAATACAGTTCATCCTGCGCAAGTGGTTTTAATAATGGTGGATTATCCGGCTGGATTGTATTTCCCATTTATCTCACTTCGATTTCAATGCCGTCACAATCCGTCACAATAGACATGACAAATAAATCAAAAAGTGATGAATATAAATATCAAGATAATTTACAACCAGGCGATGCTTATCTAAGTGTATATTCCGGAAGGAATTCACCTTATTACGGTCAAAATTTTAATACCTACTCATACGGATTTCCAAGCCAGTACCTAATGGATCTTCCTTCAAAAGGAGTAATCCCTTTTTATACAAATAACTCTGTTTACGCCCAAAACAGCAATTATGCTCAAAGGTTAGCATGGTTAAAACTGGACGCAATCCTTGTTAAAAATGCGATAGATAACAGTATACTTAGAAAAATCGTTTTTAATTATACCAGTGTTTCTACGAAGCGCCTGCAACTCAATTCGATAAATATCCAGAATAGTGCTATCGCGAATATTCAGAATTATTCATTTGGCTACAATACCTCAGTTTCATTACCCAATTACTTGGCGACCTATACGGATCATTGGGGATTTAATAATAATATGCCTTTACCTGACTTAAATACATTTTCGGCACAGAACACTGACTTTTATCAATATCGCTCTCCTGACGCAACTGGTACACAAACACAGGCAGAAATTCTAAATTCAATTACTTATCCGACGGGAAGCACCTCAACTTTTTCTTACGAACCCAATACTTATAGCGCAGTGATTTACCGGGATGCCGTAAACCAGATTATTAATAACAAAAAAACAACCCCAGTTACTGAATCAGGAACTGGCGGAGGGCTTAGAATTAGCCAGATTATTAGCTCGGACGGCTATGGTAATACGGTGGTAAAAAAATATTATTACGTAAAAGGTTATCATGCTAATTTAAGTGCTTCTCAAATTGCTGCTCTGCCATCAAGCGGCGTGTTAGATAGCAAACCTGTTTATAACTTTATGAACCAAGGTTATATTGGCAGCCCCGGTGGCGCAGAAATCGTTTATCAGATTAATTCCTCAAACCCGGTTATACCAACTACCTCTAATAGTAGCAGTGCTATTACAGGGTACACCTCGGTTGTGGAACAAAGGTCGGACGGCAGTTATAAACTCTCTGAATTCACCAATCACGATAACGGTTATGCTGATCAAATGCCAATATATATACATTACGGTATGGGAATGGGGTCTGTACCGCCTACTTCCTTCGCTTTTGAAAGAGGGAAATTATTACATCAATCTATCTATGCCGTATCAAACACCAATACAGAATCCTTGGTTTCAGAGCAGATTATGACGTATATGGGGGATTTATCAAAATCAGTTAATACAATCTATGAAAGTGTAGTAAACTTAGCACCATCGTGTGGTTTAGTGCTTTCTCTTACAAGAAGTGCGTACCAGATGTATTATTATCCCTTTCTTCCAGCCACAATGACTACAAAAACATATTCAAGCGACGGCAGTGGCAACTATATATCTCAAAACGAAACCTATAATTATGATAATTACCGAAATTTAATTCAGGTACAAAAGACAAATAGCAAAGGACAAAATGAAATAGTAAATATTAAATATCCTTACAATTTTTCGACTGCCGACGTGAAAAATCCATATGCCGCTATGGTAGGATTGAATGAAGTAAGTATTCCGATCGAGAAAACAACAAGTGTAGGAGGAAGAAATACAAACGCCGAACTACATACCTACAAGTTATACTCATCTACAGCCTGTCTAAGTGATGAAAATTATCAAATGAATATACCAGCAGATGCTACAGGTACAGCTTTACAGGTAACACCAACTGTTTATGATGGTTATTCCGGCAAATTGACATTTGATTCTAAATATAATTTAGTTAGCAAATTATATTACGATCCTAATTACAACGTGTCTACTATCGAGGGAAGAGGCGGTTCTCCTACTGCTCTTCTATGGAACTATAATAAAAGTTACCTAACGGCGAAAGTATCAAACGCCTATAATGTCAGCCAATCAGGAGCCGCTCAGAACAATACTATCGTACAAACAAGTTATACGGCTACGCTAAAGGGAACTCCACCTTTCTCGCCAAATAATTTTACCTTGAATGTAGCACAAAGCGGGACTGTAAAACTGACTTTTCAGTATCTGAATCAATTTGTAACTGGTAATAACTCAACTACGTTAAGTTATAGCTTGAACGGCGTAAATCCTTCGACCTATACAAACAGCGGTTCGTTGTGTGCGGCAACAACGTACACAACAAATCCCTGCACAAACAATACTATTAGTATAGCAAATGTGCCAGCCGGAACTTACACACTCACAGCAACGATTTCATCTGTTACAGGCTTTTCGAATTACTATAATTACGGGTTAACCGTACAATATCCTTCCTATCAGTACGCCATTGTAAATGCCAAAACATCCATTTCTTACACATCGTTCGAAACGTCAGATTACGGCAATTTTACGGGTATTGTCGCCGGCAATGTTGTTTCAGGAACCAGTGTAACCGGAAATAAATACTATAACCTGACTGCGGGAAGCCCGATTACGTATTCGGGTATGATACCGAATACAACTTACATCGTCTCATATTGGTCGAAATCAAGTTCCGTAACAGTGAATAGCGCTACAGCCAGCTTAACTGGAAAAACCAAAAACGGGTGGACCTATTATGAAAACACGGTAGCAAATCCTACAACTATAGCAATTGCCGTTAGCACTTCGGCAAATATTGACGAAGTAAGGATCTTTCCATCTGCTTCCCAAATGACAACTTACACATACGATCCGACGATTGGTCTAACGAGCCAATGTGATGCAAATGGAAAGCTTTTGTATTATGAATATGATAGTTTAGGGCGGCTGATAACGATTAGAGATGAGGATAAGAATATCATAAAAAAGTTTTGCTACAATTACGCAGGAGCACCTGTATCCTGCAATTAATACTAAACAGAAACTATATTTATGAGTAACGCCAATTTTTATACTGTTCTGGTAATTGTCTTTCTCTTATCCGCAATTTCCGGTCTCTCTCAGAACTCTATCCCTGTGCCTTTTTCGGGGACCGAGCCTAAAAACTTTGTGCGTACTTGGGAAGCCACATCGCCACAAAGTGATGCAAGTTTGATTACCACAAAATCGTTGCAGGACGTAAGACAATCTACTGTTTATTTCGATGGATTGGGAAGACCTTTACAAACTGTTTTAAAGCAAGGATCATTGGAAACCAGTTCCGGAACCAATGTGGATTTGGTCACTGCTAATGTATATGATGCATTGGGGCGGGAAGCTATAAAATACATTCCCTTTCCCGCCAACTCTGCAGGTGGTAATCCTTCATTGAGCGATGGAGCATTAAAGCTAAATCCCATACAGGAACAAGTTTCGTTCTACAATACTTACCTAAGCGGGCAGGTGGGGGAAACCAATATAGGAGCAAACAGTTTAAACTGGGGATACTCTCAAATAAATTATGAACCGTCTCCTTTGTCCAGAGTACAGGAAACATATGCACCTGGTTTGAACTGGGTTGGCACAAATGGACAGTCCTTGGAAACTAACCGACATTCTGTAAAGAGTAAATACTGGACAAACACTTCAACCGATGATGTGAAAATATGGAATGTTACAGCCGGTACTACTTCGGCAGATAATTCAAGTGTCGGCAATCTTACAGTAACACAGTATAGTGTAGGACCTTTGAAAGTCAGCTATACCATCAGCGCTTATCCACCCAATGTGAGTACGGTACTTTTTAAATATCGCCTTTTACCTTCGGGAACCTGGACTAATGTAGCTGATGGGCCAAAATCACCCTTTATAGTAACTATAAATTCGGGTAGTTTTAGTGACTACGAATATGCCATCCAATTATATTTTTCAGACGGAACGCCAACGCAAACCATTTATCCGGCACCGGATGTATCTTTCCCAACAGCTTATTCAACTTCAGCGAGTTATGCTGCCGGCAGTCTTTTCAAAAGTGTTACAATAGATGAACAAAACCACGAAGTGATAAAATTCACCGATAAAAACGGAAAAATCATCTTATCAAAAGTTCAGAACACGGCCAGCCTGGACGATGGAACCGGAAAAAATTATACTGGCTGGCTTTGCACCTATTATATTTATGATGACATAGGAAACCTCAGTTGCGTTATTCCGCCTAAGGCTGTTGATGCCATGGCAACCAGCAGTAACTGGGCTCTTGATGCTACTACTGCGAACGAACTCTGCTATTTGTACCGGTATGATGATATGAACCGGGTGATTTTGAAAAAAGTGCCTGGAGCGGTAGCCGTAGGTCTTGTTTACGACAGCAAGGATCGGCTGGTGATGTCGCAAGATGGTAATCTTCGCTTGCAAAATAAGTGGTTGGTAACCTTATACGACGATCAGAACCGAGTTGTGCAAACCGGTCTGTGGATCAGTAATGCTATATATACAACCCTCAATGCGAATGCAGAGAATTGCGGATGCAATTATCCATTTAGCACAGCCCCTACTTCCAACTGGGAAACGCTTACTACAAATCACTATGACGACTATACGGGTCTTCCCTCCGGTTTGTCTTCTACTTTTCTGACGACCTGGAACAGCAACTTTCAGACAGCCTCAAACACAACTTGGCCATACCCGCAGGCTTTATCGCAGACCAAACAAGTAAGAGGTGCGCTTACCTGGAGCAGCACCGAAATCTTAAACAGCAACCCTGTAAAATATCTGAGTTCTGTTGTTATTTACGATGATCTGGGTCGTGCGATTCAAACCCAAGCGCAGAATATCACAGATGGAATAGATGTGCTGACAACACAATATGCGTGGACAGGTGTCACTTTGGAAACAGTTCAAAAAGAGCAGAAAGATGCAAGTAGCTCTCAAGTCTATACCGTTACTACGAACTACAAGTACGATAATCTGTTCAGAGTAAAAACGGTTACAAAAAATATTGTCAGCGCTTCTATTACTACGACACCTACTGTTACAATTACAAATAATCAATACGATGTTTTGGGAAGGCTTAAAATTAAAGGTATCGGACAGTCCAAGGATGTTTCAGGGAATTACATAGCCAATATCCCAATGGAAACCCAACTTTTCGATTACAATATAAGAGGATGGTTATTAGGAGTCAACAGAGCTTTTACGACATCCTTAGCAACCACAAATAATTTTGGATTTGATTTAGGTTATGATAAAACGCAAATCACTTCCACTCCTATTACACAATATACTACAGCACAATACAACGGCAATATTTCAGGAACTGTGTGGAAAACTTCGGGTGACCAGAAAATACGTAAATACGACTTTTCTTATGATCCTGCAAACCGTCTGGTATATGCTGATTTCAACCAGTTTTCGACCAGTACATATTCATTTAACAAATACGGATCAGGTTTAGATTTTAGTGTTAGTAACATTAGTTACGATGCGAATGGGAACCTCCTTACCATGAATCAAAGCGGGCTTGTCGGCAATACTTCAACCAATATTGACATACTCAAATACACTTACAAAACAAGCAGCAATAAGTTGTTGAATGTGATTGATGGTGCAAACAGCCCTACAACTACCTTCGGCGATTTTAGGACAGCCACTACGCATTCTCAATATACTGCGAAACAGAATACCAGTACAGATCCCAAAACCATAACTGATTACAATTACGATGGTAACGGAAACCTAATTCTTGATAATAATAAAGCGATCAGCGGCATAGGATATAATTATCTTAACCTTCCTCAAAATGTAGCAGTAGCAAGCAAAGGAAATATTACTTATACTTATGACGCAAACGGCAACAAGATGCAAAAGAAAACGGTAGATAATACCACCTCAGGTAAAACTGTAACGACTATCACAACCTATATCGGGGCGTTTATTTATGAAAGCCGGCAGACAGTGCCGGCCAATTCACCGAATGATGACTATACGGACAAGTTGCAATTTACAGGGCATGAAGAAGGCAGAATACGTGCACTTTATAATAATCCTTCGTCTCCAAACACGATAACCAACTTTGTTTATGATTATTTTTTGAAGGATCATCTTGGTAATGTACGCATGGTGCTGACTGATGAACAAAGAGTCATTTATTATCCTGCAGCTACTTTAGAGGGCACCTATAGCGCATCGGCTCCGGAGGCCAACAGCATGATAAATTGGGAAAAAAGGTTTTACAAAATTGATTACACCAATTATGTGAAGGATGAAACTGCACCAACAGGATGGCTTCCTGAGGGAGGAACTACCAGAGATTACCTAAATGCAAATACAGGAGTTTCGAATACCAATTATCCCATCGGATGCACGCCCGACCAATCTATTAAAAGTTCGAAACTTTATCGCCTGAATGCAAGTTCTAACCGGACAGGGCTGGAGTTCATGATAAAGGTTATGGCAGGAGACAACATAGATATTCAAGGCAAGTCTTACTATCTAAACACGACCACCGTCAGCAATGCCAATTCCACAGCTTTGGACCTGACACAGGTAATGGCTAACTTGCTGTCAGCGCCGTCCGGTGCAGTAGCGACTGCAAAAGGGCTGACGGCAACCCAACTAACAGCCATGAATACAGGCTTAGTGCCAACTTCTTTTTTCCGTGGCAACGATGGTTCAGGCGGAACCGTACCCAAGGCCTATATCAACTATATGTTGTTTGACGACCAATTCCGGTATATAGGAGGAAACTTCAGCAGGGTGGGAGTCAGCGGCCAGTTGAAAGATCACTGGTCAGCAGATGCGCAGCTGCAAGGTATTTCTGTTCTCAGTAATGGGTACCTATTTGTTTATGTAAGTAACGAAAGTAATTTTGATGTTTATTTTGACAACTTGCAGGTTGTCCATAAACCGGGTGCCATTCTGGAAGAAACTCACTATTATCCGTATGGCTTACCGATAGCAGCCATCAGCAGCAGCAGTGCAGTTGCGCTGGGAAATAAATTTAAGTATAACGGTAAAGAGCTTCAACAGAAGGAATTTAGTGATGGCAGCGGTCTGGAAGAGTATGATTACGGAGCAAGGATGTATGATGCTCAGATTGGAAGATGGCATGCGAAGGATCCATTGGCTGACAAAACTTTTTCTTGGTCTGTCTACACTTACACTTTTGATAATCCTGTTCTTTTTGTTGACCCCGATGGAATGGAAACTGTAGGAGCGGACGGCTTAACAAATGAACAATGGATAGAAGCTTCTAGTCCTGATGCGAATCCTAATGCTGCAAGTAACTATCGCAATGCAAATAGGCAAAAAGAAATACAGGAAGAGCGAAATTCAGATTATTGGAACAATTTTATAGCAACTAATTTTGGAGCTGCAGATGACCAGCAAGGAGGAAGTGGAAGTGGCTCGCAAACAGGCTGGGCAGATTTAGATAAAGCAACGCTTGTTAATTATACGGCTGCTCTTTGTCCTTTATGTACGCCAGGGCAATTAGAAAACTTTACAGGTCGGCTTTTTGAAAATACTTGGAATAACTCTGCTTTAGCCACAGGATTTGGTTCTTCTAACTATCAGTCAAATACTCAGAAAATGACAGGCGGTACCAGGAACACTGTGCCGGATGCTACAATGGATGGAATCATTCAGACAGTCTGGTACAGACAAAATATCGTTGTTCCTAAAGCTGCTTGGTTCGAGGTTAAGGCCATAAATGGGGATATTTATAATTCAACAAGCACAGGTCAGGTATTAGGGCATATTACAAATCTTGCACAACAAGTGCCATTGAAATATCGAAATTATGGACCATTGAACGCAAGTGCAGCATCTTTGACTTTAGTTACTACAAGCAATGTTTCTATTTCTCCAGGTGTGATATTTACTGCTTCAATTTATAATATCATAGTTTATCAGTACAGATCTCAGTATATGATGACAGGGCCTGTAATGAACGTAAGATTTGTATTATCAAGCGCAAACGGAACAAGTTTTACTGGAGGCACTACTGTGCCCGTAGTGTTGAAATAATATAATAACGATTGGTATTAATAAAAGATGTATGATAAAAAAATTTCTATTGTTATTAATTGCCAAAATATTTCTTATGAGTAATGCTAGTTGTCACCCTAAATATAAAGTGCTGAGTGTTAAAGAGCTTACTAAGATTGAAACAAATAAAAAGCAAGAAATTGATTCTTCCTACATTATAGATTATAACGGAGCTTTTGTCACAACATTTAAAGATAAAAGTTCTATTATACTGCCACCGGTTCTAGGTGGCGAAGAAGGATTGCTTTTTTATGATATCGCGGATATGTATAAAATGATAGAAAATAAAGTATACCCTGTGAAAGGAAATAATTCCTTTTGGGAAAAAGAAAGTTTGCGGGTACTTAAGTTCCCTGATGCAATTAATTATTATTGTTCTGAATTGTCCCGAATATTAAATTATGGAGTTGAAATTAACAACGACACAGCTTATTTAGGAGAACTTTCAAGAGTCATTAATACAAGCCTTGGCTCAAAAAAGCAGAAAAGCTTATTATATAATTATTTAGCAATTTACATTAGCGAATTACTTAGAAGAAAAGCAGATGCAACATGGCAACTAATGCCTCAAAAAGCTTTAAATGTTTATTATATACCAGAAATTGTAAAAGACGGTAAGTTTTGTACTCCTTGGTCTTTTCTTATAGGACAACTCGAGATGGTATCATTTATGCCTATTAATATCGAAAATCTACTTGATAGGGCAAATTTATTTTATCCGATCCAAAATCGAACTTACAAGTCACATAGTTTTGATTAAAGAACTTTAGTAACGCTATCCGGTTCTGTCATTGTCAATATATGAAAATCTGAGATAGAAAATCTACGTTGTTCGAAGATAATTTTTATCTTACTTCATTAACACAACGGTTCCCTTTACAGCTTTAGCAATTTGTCCTTGTAATTGATACTTACAAATCCATACATATACACCACTATTTAAACTAGTATTCTTATCCCATCCATTCCATCCACGTATCGGATCGTTAGTTAAGAATACCTGATGTCCAAAACGATTATAGATAGTTAATGAATAATTTTCTACCGATGCTCCGGTAATCGGCTTAAACACATCATTCTTTCCATCACCATTCGGCGTAAAGGCAGATGGAAAATAAATTTCAAGCAAACAATCTTTCTGAACCACATGAATTGTATCAATAGCTGAGCATCCTTCGTTGCTTTGTACGGTGAGCCAATAGTAACCTTCCTGCCGTACCGTAATAGCTGGCTGTGTTGAACCTGTACTCCAGCGATAAGATGCCCACTCACCATTCGCTGTTAAAAGTTTATCTTGGTTTGTGCAAATGCTGTCGGTTTCTTTCAGGAAATGGGATGGGATGGCAGCATAACCAGTGATTTTTACTGTGTCTGAAACTGTACAATTGTTAGCATTCTCAACGGCTACCCAGTACAAACCCGGCTGGTTTACGATATAAGTCTCATTTACCGAACTATCCTGCCATAGGTACGACTGGTTTTGACCTCCCGCATCAAGCATTATGTTTTGTCCCTGGCAAATGGGTTTATCTTTACCTAAACTTACACTTGGTTTTGGGCGAACAAATAATTGCAGTGTATCCCCTGCTTTACATTGATTCACATCCGTCGCCACAACAGAATAATCTCCCGCATCTGATACGGTAACAGAAGCAGTGGTTGAACCGTTGTTCCACAATTCATTGGTAAAACCAGAGGGCACTTTTAATGTTATGGATGAGCCTTCACAAACAGAAGTATCTGCACCCAAAGAAAGAGAAGCCGATTTATATACCTGCACGTTTAGTTGATCTTCAATCCCGCAGCCTTCGGTTGTTGTTGACCCTATTGTATATTGTATATTAGAAGAAGGCCAAGCCAGAAGGATACTATTTATTGCAATGATGTTTGTTGCAGGCGAAAACGCAAAATCGCTTGCTGTTCCAGACAATGCAACAGTTACCGTGTCCCCATTGCATTTTGTGTACTGCGGTTGCAAATTGAGCGATGTGATGGAAGGTGCTGACAGCAGGAGGGTATCGCTGCTGATACGCCCGCAATAATCGGTAGCGGCCACATAATAAGTACCCGGCTTGTTGGCTGTAAAAGTTTGCGTAGCAGCTTTATTTTGCCAGAGGTAGGAAGCCATGTTATCGGGCGCCGATAGGATGACCTGTGAATCAGGACAAATTGTTTTATCCAAGCCCAGATTAACGTCTTCTGCCCCTTGATAAAGCTGCACCGTCAATGAATCTTCAAACTCTTTGCAATAGCCCTCTATGTGAGCAAATACCTTTGTTGTGCCTTTGTCGGCGAAATGATATAAGGCAATGGAATCGTTAACTTCTGAAACGGTTCCCGGCAAGGCTGCTTCCGACCAGTGTACCGGGAGGGTGCAGCCTGCATTTCTTGTTCCTGTGAAGTATAAAGATGTATCGCTAAAAAAACACACTTTAACGGGCCCTGTAATTTTTACGTTTGTGCAGGTATCCGTCTGGTTAATGATTTCGAATGGTCCGTATTCTGTATAGCAACTATTGTCGTTGTTGGAAATAAGACGGCAATAATAGGTCCCTGTGTTCAAGTTCAGCAGGCTATCGGTTCCTATTGTAATAACCTTTTTAGCTGCATTCAGCCAGGTAAAAGAATGATTGGAAGGATGCCAGCCTGTAAAGATAACGCTGCCATTTGCCTTTGAACAGCGGGACGATTGAATGGCAAACTGGCTGGCGTCTACCTGTGGTGCGCCTTCGCTGTCCACGAAAACATTAGCAAAATAAATCTTGCATCCCCGAAGCGGGTTTTCTATGTAAGCCCGGTAGAATCCTGTTGGTACATTCAGTAAATCCAGACTGTTGGCAATCACTTTTCCGCTCGAATCTTCCCAATGAACAGGTGTGCCGGCCGGCGAAACAGTAATGCCGGTGATAGAGCCGTTAGCGTTGCCGCAGGAAGCGTTCGTTACCGTCCGGTCATAGTTGGTAAACCGGGGACCGTCGAACGCCGATGTAGTACCCTCGGCATTAGTAGCTGTCGCGCTAATTTGTTCTGTTGAAGCCGTAGTGTAGGCAAAGTTGCCGGTATTGTCTGCTGTTGTTTCACCTATATACTGCTGACCGTTCTGGCAAAGGTCGGGACACTGTGCCGTCGTAAAAAATTCTAATTTGCAGGATGGGCATGCCGTACCCGTAACGGAATGATTGGCTGTGCTTTTAATAAGCACCTGCGGTGTTTGCACAAATTGGCTGTTATACGTGTAGATACCTGTTTGATTGCAGTAAATCGAATTTTGCGAAATGGTAATGCCCGTACCATCGGTAACGGCAATGCCATATAAATAACCATGGATAGTATTATGGTAGATGAGTGTTTTGTTCGGCAGACTGCAATTCAATAAACCGATTCCTAATGCATCCCCATCCGATCCAAAAGTTCCGTCATCCAGTGCGCCTATCTCATTGTCTGTAATAGTAACAACATTCTGAATATTAGTGAGCGCTATTGAACCCCTGACGGTATCGTGGGCAAATGTGTTTTTTTGAATCGTGATATTGAAATCGGAATTGTTTAAGTAGTTCCCTAAGATAGACAGAGAGGACTTTGATGAATAATGCTGTTGGCTGTAGTCAAGGCCGAAAGTATTATTCATAACGGTGATGAACCCATTGCCTGTTGCCGGTTGGTTATATGGGTTGCCGATACTGATTAAACAGACCCCGAACAGGTTTCCTTCCCTAGTGTCAGTTCCCCCGAGTAGTATATTTTTTGCCCTGCCAAATGAAATGCTGATACTTTGATTGGTGGAAAGAAACCCCCATGGATCCATCCCGAAAAAATTGGATTGCAACAGAACATTGTTGCAATCGGTTGAATCAGGTTCAAGTAACCAGTCATTGAGTAAAATTTGTGTACTGTTCGAAAAGACGTTGCCTTTGCCGGGTTTGCCTATAGTCAAATAGCTTACATCCCGGACTTTTATTGCAGAGCTAAGACAGCTCGGGTCGAGACTTGAAGAAATATAATCAGATAACCAAAGTCCATAAATTTCCACATGACTGACGTGGTACAGCAGGAATCCTGAAGGACAATAATCGCCTGGTGGCAAGATGTGGATTTTAGCATCGCTAACACCAAAGGGAGAACCTATTTGAGAGGCGCCATCTATTATAAGGTTGGAGGACAGATTGTAAGAATCCCCTCTAATAGTGCGGCTTTCTATATCGTTAGGAAGGTTAAAAAGTATGGTATCAGTAATGGCTGTTCCATTGTTTTGAGCCTTGTCAAGGGCCTCTTTAAACGTTCCGGGACTATAATCGCCTGCATTAGAGGTCACTACAAACACAGCTGCTTGTACATAACAGCTCATCAACAGAAGTATAACCGACAGCAGCCATCTCATATAGTAGCTTGATCGACTACAAATATATTACTGTAGTGCCAGCAATAAGCAAGATACTTAAAGTCAAATAAGCTAAATGTGAGATCTGTATAACACCTTTAGTTAACGCAAAACCGTTTGGTTGTAGCCGAATGAATAGTTTTCTGTTCATGTTCTATATAGCGGCTATACCTTTAGCGAACGAACAGATCCGGTTAGTACTAACGAATTGGATTGCGTCTTTTGATGCAAGACAGGGTAAAGGCAGCCTAATAATTAGAAATTGTTGAAAAAGAAACACTGTGAGAAAATTATTTTGGTAACCTTATACAATTCTACACTTTTTCGAGAATCCATACCCTTCAAAAAATTATATACACCGAATACAGGATTTTAAGCGATTGTCTATTCTTCAATTAGAAGGATTCTCTTCCTTTCCCTTACCTATCCCGGTGGCTACTTTTGTTCAAAACCTACAATGCTCTCTTACAATTGGATTAAATCTCCAGAATAAGCGAAACATTATCTCATTAACAATTTGACCCTGCCACACCCATTCAGGCACTCATTGCTTTTTCCTATAGGATGAAAAAGACCACCAATTAGTGAAGCGGATTTATGAGGAATCGAAGAAGGAAGACTCTTTGTGTTTGTATGCTTTGCACCCCGATACCCTTGTTGTGAATGCTGCGTGGCACCCCTACTTATATGCCAATAGCAAGGTGCTAAGCGACTTTGTTTTCTGGAACCTGTGTTTGTATTTGCAGGCGAGAAACCCGAATGTGCCCGACATACCGAACAAGCTGTTTCAACAGCTATTGCGGAACGCGTTGACCGGGCAGCAGAAAGAGTTCTGGGATGTGGTGCTGAGGAGAGGGGAACAATAAGGTGTATTTATACAGACAGGGAATTAGGGATTGGTGATTATGCGGTAGAACACTTTATTCCCTATTCGTTTGTGTCGCATGACTTAATCTGGAACCTGATACCGGCAGACCCTATTTTTAACAGTGCCAAGAGTAATAAGCTGCCCTCTTTTGATACTTATTTTGATGCTTTCTTTCAACTGCAAAAAGATGCCATCGGGATTGTAAGCCAAGAGAAGCCAAACAGCCGCTACCTTGAAGATTACCTTACCATTTTGCCCGACCTGGGATATGGTGCTTTTGAAGAAGAAACCGTAAAGGAGAAGTTTAAACAAACGATACAACCGCTGCTAACGATTGCGGCTAATAATGGATTCCAATATTTATAGTAACAGCAACTTTGCTTACCACCTTACAGACAACGACCGTATGATATACCGGCTACCTCTCTTACGTTATATACAATTCTGTGTCTTTGCTATCCTGATACTCATCTCATGTGAGAATAAAAGGGAACCGGGAAGTGTATATCCAACAACACAAATATACTTTCAAGATAGCGTGCAGCGGTTTACGACTTTACCAAAGAGTGCTGAGAGTGATAAAGAACGCGCTATGACTACCCGCCAGCAAGAGGAATGGATAAAGCAATATTTTGAAGAGCATACAGAAATAAAGGACTGGATAGGAATTTATGAGCTATCCGATGCGGATACGACCGAAATGATTATTACTATTGAGGACTTTGGTGTGGCTGATTTTCAATACCTGATTACGCCGTATGATACGGCTTTGCGAAAAATGGTTGCTTCTATACCTTCCCGTTCGCTGGTGAGGTTCTCCGCTTCCCGCTTACGGTTGATGGAGTTTGAAAAGGATGAGAAGAAAGGATACCTTACACTAAGGCCACATATTTTAATGCACCTGAATTTTGTCGCAGTATTAGAGTATAATAATTTGAAATCAATCTCTTTATGATGATAATTTTATTTTGTGAATGGCTTTGCCATTTGAATGCACCAATGTCTACTTTCATGGCTAACACGCATAAGCCATGAAAGTAGACATTGTGAAAAAAATGATTAATGAAAGAAGCAAGTAGCATACGCTGCTTAGTTAGTCTGCTATTGTGCAGAACGTGTTAATAATTTTTAGATCAATTTATTAACTGAGAGTAATATTTGTTTATTTTTGCTGTATCAAGTTCTTTGAAAGTGTTTTGATGTTTACAATTGGGTGGAGTTAAACTAATAGCCTGAGAGGGCAACCCTAACGGGTTTCTTCCGGTCATATATACTTACCAACTAAGAGTAGAATATAGAAGGATAAAGACTTAATAAATAATAAGGCAATAATCCGGACCAGATAAGCTATTAAGCTAATTTTTAATAGCAAGAATTAAGAAGTGCGATGAGAGCATCGGCTACGCATCTAATTGTAAGCAAGTCGTAATCAGCAAGGACGATGTTGTCCTATTAATTAGATGATTATGAACAAAAAAATTCAAAACATTGATAGACTAGTCGAAGGACTACAGTCTATAACAAAGAACCGGTGCTCTCTTTCGGACGATGATGTAAAGATTCTGAACGAAGTGATTGATGTGCTCTTGACGTTCAAAACAAAAAACAGCTTTGATGACAATGATTACATCGAAGTGACTAAAGTTGTGATTGAACTAATTGCAAGAGTATTTTTAAATCATGAGTTCATAAATTATATGAACCATTTACACTAATCCGGACACTTCTTTTTTTAATTATGAATATTGGTAATGCTATAAAAGAATTCAGGAAGAAAAGAAATCAAACTCAAATTGAGCTTGCTGACCAGTGTAGTATTACCCAAACATATTTGTCACAAATAGAAAGTAATAAGAAAGAACCGAACTTATCAACCCTCAAAACAATTAGTGAAAAGCTGGATGTACCTATTGCGGTTCTTTTTTTTATGGGTATGGAAGAAACAGATGTCAAACCCTCAAAGAAGAAAGCTTTCAATACTATAAGTTCATCACTTAAAGATCTTGTTGATGATACGTTCGGAATTTGAAATTTCGCAAAGAAAATATTTGTGTTACCGACTGCAATGTTCTTCAGCACAATTAGATGACATCCTTAAAAATACCAATTCCTATTACCGGGAGTGTACTCAAAAGAAAAAAGATAAAATAACCGGCGAGTTTAAAACGTATAAAGACGGCACTGTTAAGGTGAGACAAATCAGAGAAAGTTTAGGCATTCTAAAAAGGATCCAAAAAATCATTACCACTCAAATACTTTCAAGTGTTACGCTTCCATCAAATATACATGGTGGGGTTAAGAGTAAAAGCAATATTACAAACGCCAAAAGTCATAAAGGCAAAAAGTATAAATTTTGCACCGACCTACAAAATTTCTTTCCCAGTATAACGCCTTTACATGTCGCAGAATGTTTAAAGAGAAATGATTTTGAACCGACTTGGGTAAGGTTAATCACACGCCTTACCACTTACAAGCACGAAGTACCTCAAGGCGCGCCAACAAGCACTCACATTGCTAACCTTGTATTTCTAGAAACGGACAAATTGCTAATTGCTTTTTGCTATCAACATCGTATTACTTACACCCGATTTGTTGATGACCTAACATTTTCTTCTGATCAAAATTTTGAAGACCATTTGCAATCAATTGTCCGGATCATACTTAGCAGTGGATTTAATATTAGTTACCGTAAAACAAAATACCAAGCGAATCAATTGATAACCGGAATTTATCCTTTTAATAATTATATAGAGGTACCTGATAAGATAAAAATGAAAGTCAAAGAAGAGAGCGTTACCAATGCTCGAGTAAAACCATACAAGCAATATTTAAACTCTGTTCGAAAGCAAAACAGAGGCGTTAAAAAGATTGCCTCTACGAGGGAACGAAATCAAAAGAGTAAAGTAAAGTTTTATAGCTAACATCTAAAAGCTGTTGATGAAAACATTGTGGTGAAGGAAGTTATTGAATTACCTGTAATAAATTAAGACTAATGAAACTCCTAACCTTCCAAGAAGCACTAAATAAATCTGAAGTATATAATAAAAGACATTTGCTGTTGGGCAATGGATTCAGCATTGCCTGCATTCCCTCCATCTTTACTTATGGTTCTTTGTATAGTAAGGCTGACTTTAGCGATATGCCGGAAGTACAAGAAACATTTTCGCGTTTAAAAACAGAAGATTTTGAGCTGATTATTCATGCGCTTGAAAAAGGAAGCAGTGTGCTGCCTGCTTATTTGCCAGAAGACAAAGTAACAGCAGGTAAAATGCTTGAACACGCAGCCAAATTAAAAGAGCGTCTTATTGAAACCATTGCGCATAATCATCCAGCCGTTCCTGGTGACATTGATGAATATAGATATTTTGCCTGTGCCGACTTCCTATCAAAGTTCTTAAATAACGGTTGTACTGTGTACACTTTGAATTATGACCTGCTTCTTTACTGGACTTTGATGTATGCGATGGAAAGAAAGCTTATTAAAGTTGCACCGATAGATGGCTTCGGTAGAGATACTGCTTTTGATAATGGTGAGTTTTATGTTAGTGAGTATGTAACCTGGCAAGGTGAAACAAAAGCACATGGACAGAACATCCATTATCTACATGGTGCACTTCATATTTACGACAGGAAAGCAGATATTGAAAAGTTTACCTGGAGTGATAAAAAAGTGAGGCTCGTTGACCAAGCTAGGGCTGCGTTGGCAGAAGGGCGGTTTCCCTTGTTTGTTACTGAAGGAGAAAGCAATAAGAAAATGGAGAAAATAAGCCATTGCGGATTTTTATATCATTCTTATAAAAGCTTTACCAGCACGATGGCAGCAGGCACAAAAGCAAGTAAAAGTTGCCTATTTACTTTCGGTGTATCATTTGGTGATAATGACGCACATATTCTACATAAGATACCGAAAGGAAAAGTAGCTCATTTATTTGTGAGTATTTATGGGGATCCATCTACGCCAGCAAACAAACAAATCATTGAAGCTGCTGAAACATTAAAAAGGCAAAGAGCTTTTAATAATTTGCAAATCAGCTATTATGATGCGCAAAGTGCAAGTGTGTGGGGGTAAAAAAGCAATGTTTTTTAGTATGCGTAACTTCTTAAAGGAGGCCTTGCAAGAAAAGAAGTAAAACGCGCAATGTCTCATAGCTAATTCACAAGAGCTAATAATGAAGACATTGCGGCGAAGGAACAGAGATATTATTTTTAGTTGTGTTTATCTTCTGCGCATTACATTAGCGAAATAAAACCTAATCTTTATTTCCCATTCAGTTCAATTCTATTATGAGTGCCCAATTTGCCAGATTACTACTTAATCAACCTCAAGTAAATCAATTTCTTTCTATCTCATTAGGCGTGAATTTGGATGATTATCCAGATATTGAATATGCAATCATTGAAAGCGAAAAAGGTATAATTGATGGACTTCAAAGTCCCACGTTGACATCAAAGGATTATAGGGACAGAAAATACACAGACCATAGTGTGCGAATACAATTACGCAAGCAAATTGTTGATGAACTTTTCTCCCAATTTCTACTTGAGAATGATGATGATCTAAGATTGGGCATTGGCGGTGCAATTCCTAGACAAATTCAGAAAAACAAGCAAGCTTATTTTTTGATAGGGCTCCCTGCATCGGGAAAATCATCTGTTGCAACTGCTATTGCAAATACTTTTGGAGCTATTATTTTGGATTCAGACTTTGCCAAACGTAAACTGCCAGAATTCGCTAAATATGATTGGGGTGCTTCTGTTGTTCATGCGGAATCTTCACAAATCGTATTTGGTAGCAACACACCTATCGGTTATACTTCTCTGTATGAAATGGCAGTCTCAGCTAATTTCAATGTTGTTATACCTAAAATTGGAGATGAACCAGAGGATATTATTGAACGCTGCAGGGATTTAAAACAATTAGGATATACAGTTCACCTGACTTTAGTGTATCTACCTAAAGAGAAATCGACCAGACGTGCTTTGAAGCGTTTTCATAAATCTAAAAGGTATGTACCGCTTGCAAGGATTTTTGACGTATATGGTAACAATCCTGCCTTAACTTATTTTCTTTTTAAGAACCGGCAAGTAGATTATATAGATACTTATGGAGTTATTAAGAGTGATGTTCCGGAAGGAGCAGTATTTGTATGTACAGATTTACAAGGAGATAATCCCGCTAATTTATATCAAGAAGAAAAAAATTCTTTAATTTAGCCCTGTTATGAAAAAATCGCGTCTTAAAACAAGTTCTTCTAAAATTTCACTAAGAGATTCAGCATCTAATAGTAAAGCTGCGTCCTCTAGATCAGATGATTACGAAGCTCGTTATGTGTCGGCAATGAGACTTTTGCATCAAGTGAACCAAGCTGAATTAAGCGCTGTCAAAGCAACAACAGAAAGACTCGCAAGTAGATAGAATTTAATTAGCCTTTAATTGACTCATTTGTTCCCTTTCCCACAAGTGAAACTCTTCAGGGTTTTCCCAGTAAGTTTTCCATCCTTCGCTAAGCGTTCTGTATATTTTGCTTCCTTCTACTCCTTTAGCTGCCAAAGTTATTTTTAATGCTTTTGTTCCTTGCAAGCAGTGTTGAGCAATACTTTGTAAAAGTTTGCTTGGGAAAGCTATAGTATATTCATCTTCGGGAGGCTTTACTGATATAATCCTTTTAAACTCTTCCCAGTTGTGTTTGATTACCTCTACATCCTGATGAAAGCCAAGCAAACTGAGACCATTAAAAATGACGCTCATTCTGGCATCGTTGGGTGGATGTTCGGTTTTTTGAAAAGGAGAAAGATTATAAATATTCCAGGACATTTTAGCACACATATGAATGTATGACCAGGCATACGCAGGGCCTAAAGTAAATACTGCAAATAAATCGCAAAAAAATTCAACACTCCAGCTTTCTATCCAAGACTCTTTCCAGATACTAAGTGAATCAAAATAGTCGGCATTTACTTTATTTAAAGCTCTGCGTTTAATCTCAGTATCAAAGTGATGTATAACTTCGAGATTAAACCTGCCCAATGAATCTTTAAAACCTTTCAATAATGGATTATTATCTATCGAAAGTAAAGGATGTCCTAACTCATGATATATGTCAGGTATATGCAGCAAAAAATCAGATTCTAATAAAGGAATACAGATTAAATTATAATGAGGATAAATTTGATAATAATTTTGCGATAGACAAGAAGCAATGGGAGGAGATAAGGGATAATTTATTTCATAACAGATATCATAAACAAGTTTAGTAATTGAATCATCATCCTGCGATTTTCTACTGATAGCTGCTACTACTATGTTTTCAATTTCAGACAGTTGACCAGACAATTGTTTAAAGGCTGAAAATTTCTGTCGCAAATTTTCACTAATGCTATAATAGCTGCTATCCTCTAGTAGAAATTCCAATTCTCCAATAATCTTATCAATTTCGTTATTGGCAGTTGTTACTAAAGGAGGAAAAAAAAATCCCAAATCTTTCGCTCTTGGAATTTTTGTTTTTAGAGTTTTCCCTTTTTCTATGCTTTCTAAAATAGCGCCATTAATATATTCTTCCACTTATCCTCCTTTTAATACAGACAGTGAAGAAAAATGTTCATTATCAAGTGCTTCTATTATCAGTCCGAGATTACCATAAGCAGCTTTGAAATTATCATTGCTTAAGTTGTCAATTACCAAACTAAAAAAAACAGAAGGCTTATGATTCTTTGCACGAAGCTTTCTCTCGACAATGCTTGAAAGAATTTGAAAATTAGGGTCAATATTGTCTTCACTTCGCAACTTTAAAAAGAAATCCAGAACATCTTCTTTGCCGGAAATCAAATTGCTAGAATGCAAAGTGTTTGATTTTGCGATAAAATCATTTAATATCCTAAGGTACTTTCCCGTTAGCCGGTACATGTTCGAGTGTAAACCAACATTGCTCATAAACTAATATTCGGCGTTCGTAAATTTTATAATATCCAGTGCATCAGAATTAAACTCACTTCCAAGTGTGTTAATTCGTCTATCGGTCATACTGATAGTGATGGGATTTCTTGCACAACCATCCGGCTTCGTGTACGTCAATGAAGACAAGAAATAGATATCTTCCAAAACCCCGTCAAATTCATATTTGTCTCCTTCATATTTTATATACAAAGGAACTGCAGTACCATTTCGTAAAAATTCACGTCCTGTGGTACATAAGAATGCTTCATTGTCATTTAATTTCACTACAGAACCAATCTGCGGATTCAACACTTTTCCGTTATCCTGTTCAAATACGATTGGATCAAATTCCTCTATTACATCAAAAAGTCTGAAAGGAATTATGGATGTTTTTGGAATTTCCACTATGCCTACCCGAACATTAGTGGTAACTATTCCCCTATCCTTCAAAATTTGTATAGCTTGTGAAATGCCAGTTTTCTCTGATTGAAATATTCTGCCATCGCGATGAAAAACAATCGAAGAAAATATTTGATTAAGTTCATTGCTCAAGTCAGTAATATTTTTCACTAATACCTTTACTATTTGTATCGTTGTCAGTTTTTCTTTATTACCGGATTCATCTAAGCGGGTAAGAATGTTTTTACAGTTTCTATCGACAAACGTAAAACCGGCTAAATGCTTTTTTACATCTATACCGATGGTAAGATCTGCATGAAGCGGGGTTTTCAAAACAAACGGCCATCTTTCATTATTCAGCAACACTTGATTTATGGCTACTCCTTTTACATAGCCTGAATACATCGGTCTTTTATCTCCTTTGATATGATATTTAGATAAGCCATTGTCAGAACTGGAATAGTAGCATTCATTTAGAGTATTCGCATGTATTATACTAGCGTTGATTGCCATATCAAGACATTCATAAACAACTAAGGCAGCTAAATCATCATGCTTTCGTTTGTCCTTTACAATCTCTGCTGGCAACATTACAACAGCATAACCTTGAAAGTTTTTATTCCTTTCAGCTTTAATTTTTGATGTGATTTCAAAACCTATCTCACTAGAGTCTTTCTTATTTCTGTCGTCGTATGTAATGATAGACGGTTTCCACCCTTGTTCTGTTGGATGCATTTTGTTCACCAGTGTTATCAAATCTTTCAAGAAATATTCACTGCTGCCGAATGTATTGTATATCGTTTCTGGCAATACCAAATATTGTTTTTCGAAAGCCGCGGTTGTATAAAATCCACCATCTTCTCTCTCCAACATAGAAGTTCTGAGTCTTCCTAGTTGCTCTATCGCTACAGGTATAGCACCGGGACTGTTTTTTACGCTTATAATTTTATTGTTCCCAAATTCAATGTCTGGCAAGTCAAGAATCCGGCGATCTATTTTTAAGGGCGCTTTTGAGACTTCCAACAGAATATTTCCAAATGCTATGGACTTCAAATATCTGTTTCGTACAATTCTTATGGATCGCCTTCTGCCAAATGGGTTGATGATAGATAGTTTATGCAATTTACCTACTTCAACTTCTTCCGTATCATAAACTTTATAGCAAAGAGCAGCGGGAATACTTCTTTCATCACCAGAGTTTGTTTTATACATTATAGCAGTAGCATCGTCGGGGATGGCTGCTACTTCCGCTGGCATCCCTTTTTTAAACTTATCGTGTATATCTTCTATTACACTTACCCTTTTATTATCTTCCTGCCTTATAAACTTAGATTGCGAGACATTCAGATCATTTACCTCTAAGGGTTTTACTTCGTACCATCTGATTCCATATTTATAAATCAGATGAGCTTGTCTTAAATTCCAGTTTCTGAATTGTTGTCGTGTTAAATGAGTCGGTAAAGGCTTTTTTGAAACGTATCTTTTGGTGATGTCAATGCAAATTCCAAACCCACCTTCGGGTAGTTCTATAATTCTCGGAACAAAACCACTGAATACTTCTATAAAGTTGTTACTATCATAAGATTTCTTATCAAAAAAACCACTGCCAGAAGTTGGCTGCCAAAGACCCTCTATTTTGTTTAGCTCAGTTTGAACATCAAACTGCAGAAATCTGATAATAATAGGCTTGGTTTCAGATGTATAGTTTTTGAAGTCAAGATGAATAACATTGCCATTGCTTTTAAAGTAAATGACAACACCTTTTTTGACGCTGTATTCACTTGGTATCTTGCTTACTATTTCTTTATTTTCCCTAACAACCAGATACGCCTTATCCTGTTTGTGAATAATTGTAATTGGATGCTTCAATGAGAAGGATAAGCTCTTGATTATATACTGAAGATTACTTTCATACTCTTCATCAGATTTGTGAAGTCCAACTATCTCGTAAAGAAGATAGTTGTCGGAAAGACTATCTAAATTAGTTATCGGAAAAACTCCTGTTTCGTATTTGCTGTTCATGATATTTACATACTTTTTGGAATGGACAACTAAAACATACCTCGGGGAAATTCGCAGTTTCGAACATCTCGGGCTGTAAATCTTGATATTTTTTCAACCTCATTGTCATGTATATCTCAAGTGTACTGCTTGAAATGTATTCTTTAAGATCATCTATTGCCTGATCAGATATAGAGTAATGCCTCTGGTTAATATCATCACGCAGCAATTGATACTCTGTTAACTTGTAAGAGAGTAATGAATAACAGGTTTGATCTGTTGGAAAATCCCGGTGAGGTTTAGTTTGAATGGCTTTGTGCAACCCAATCGCATAGGATAAAAGTTGTTGATCGTATGTTTTCACTCCAAAAGTATGCACCTTCCAATCAAAAATGTGAGGAGCCCTATCTTTAAAAAAAGCCACCAAATCGGGGATAGCACGAACAGTGAACGAATTAAGCTTGTAGGTAAATATTCGTTGCGTAATTAAATGTGATGCCGACTGCAAATACTTAATCAGCTCCTTATTGTTGAGAAAACCTGTGATGGCATGTACCATATCATTTTGAAGACGCTCTAACTCTTCATTTGAGACGATTAATCCAAACTCGTAAGGAATCAAGGCGGCAAATACTTTTTTATCTACAGTTTGAATATCTTCATTCCAGTATCTCTTCGATTGTGCATATTCAAGCTGATTACGAAATTCTTTTAATGATTCATTGATGTAATAGTTTTCATTTAATGCAAATTTTTTAGCAATGCCATAAATGATTCGCCCGATGGTTCGGTCAATGATGCTCCCGCGCCATGCGTCTAAAGTTTGCAACTTTGAAAGAGTAGTTATAGCTACCCTATCTGAATCGCGCTTTGCTAAACTATTGGCTACAATGTTGTCATAGTACCATTGTCGCGGGCATGCTTTAAATTGGCTTCCACCTGTCCAAGACCAAATCATTTTCTTTTGCGAATAAACTTTAAATAATTGATCAGTTCCAACTCCTCTTCATCGGTAATATGACCTACCTTATCTGAAATCTTATTATAGGCTTTATTGCTAGATGATTGACTTTGTGGAACTGGATAACCTACTTTTCGCATTAACTGTTCATACTTTACACCATAGAGCTCTGCTAATTTATTAAGAATTGCAGGCGAAGGCTGTTTTATTTTCTCTGACTCGAGTTGGCTTAAATAAGCATTTGAAATTTCAGTCTTCTTTTCGACCTCTCGTAAAGTAAGATTAGCTGCTTCCCTTAATGATTTGAAATAAGCCCCATATTTTTCCATCTCGATAATCTCTATTAAATATTCATTGCAAATATAATTAGCCTTGCTAAATATATCAAGCAAACTATTTTTGAAATACTACTAAAAGAATAGGGCTTTCAGTGAAGCCCTATTAAAATCTTTGTCATTAGGAAGCTATGAATAGCTTAGCCGCTGATGAGACAAAAGTAATTTATTAAAACATTTACGGTTTCTTTTTCGTTTCCTCTGTTAAAGCCATATATTTTTCCATTAACAAAGAATATTTTCTATACAAGATAGATAGCTCAGCAAGAGCTTCTTCCAAGGTTTCCGGCTGCTTTGCACTAATCTTATAAACAGCAGGGTCATCAGACAGTATTTGCTTCAGTTGTGGCACCTCTTCTGAAAAATCATGATCTATAGCTTCTCCATAAGCTAACAGAATGGGCAAAGCCAAGTTTGGCTTTTGAATATGTTTATAATATGATGCTCTCACATATTTAGCCCGCTTGGTAACCGCTTTGATACTCATACCGCTGGCATCGACTGCGGCCTGTAATATTTTGCCTATATGTATATCGTTTGTCTCCTTTTCCAAAGCTGGCTAAAGGAACAGACATATCTGTAAAAATATGTGTCTTATAATTGTCTACTTTTTGTTTTAATTTGTCTATTATTTTACAAATGTGTATATTTGTGAAAACTTGATACAATGAAAAAAAGATTTTTTACTATTGTTGCTACATAAAATATTGTTGAGCACTTCACTTTGAGTCTTGTATAGAAAACTGGCACTTTTCACACGGAGACAAGGCAATAAGTTGAATGCTCACGCTTACGGGCGTGGGCGTAGAACTTACTTGTCTCCGGGTATGCCAGTACCTCTATACTGTAAGTCGAAACCTGCGCCTTTCTTTTTTCTTCCCATTCCTCCGCAGCTTCTTACCCTAGACTCAGCCGTTTTTAATACTTATCATCGTTAAAGCTGCTGACCATGGCTGCACGCCTTTTTCAAAACCATCGCCCATTTAAGTCAACTTCAAGAACAAAAGCTGTTACATCGGTTCCTTCCCCAGGTAGAATGGATGAACTTTCTCAACCCGAGTATCATGCCCTCCTGCACCAAACCATTTTATCCAACCTTCCTTACTATACCGCGTTAGCCCGGTACCGCCACCTGCGAAGAAGGGCGTCTGAAGGCAGGCTGCGGGATGGAGGAACGATCTGGCGGAAGAATCTGCGGATGTATTTCCGGATGACGGAGAGCGGGTTGTGTTTGCTGCGGACGCAGTATGCGAAGAAACCAAAGAACCCTGTGTAGTTGATTCCATCCATGGAATCAACTACACAGTTTCTAATAACAATTTTTCAATCTACTTTTTGTCTTGACACAAAAAGTAACCAAAAAGTCAAGACAAACCCGATCGCTCCGCGCGTTTTGTCGGGCTCACGCACACTTTAGTGCAGAGAGGTAGATTAATCGTAAAGCTGTTTATTTCGAAGTGTCTTAAGTGGTTGTTTTCATTCCTGCTTTTTTCTTACTGAATCTGTTTACTGATTAGAAAACTGAAACTGCAATGAAACCTAAATATTGCTTACTGGCACTGCTATGGCCGGTAGGGAACCTGTTGGCGCAGGCACCGCTGAGCGGGGCCGTGCGTAACCCAATGAATGCTCCTTTAGTGAATGTAAGCGTGCGCCTGCAGAGAAGCGGCACGCACGCCGTTACGGATGCTTCCGGTTTGTTCAAGCTGGGACTGCTGCACGCTGCTGATACGCTGGTTGTTTCGGCGGTTGGGTATGCGGTGTACAAAGAGCCGGTGACGGCAAGCCTGGGGTTTGTAACGATTACCTTAACAGAAACCACGGGACAATTAGACGAGGTGGTGGTAATTGGCTATGGCACGACGACTCAGCGGTATAATACGGGAAGCATTGCCACCGTATCCGGCGCAGACATTGCCAAACAGCCGGTAGCCAACCCGCTTGCCGCCTTAGAAGGCAGGGTGCCGGGACTAAACATAACGCAGAGCAACGGCGTGCCGGGCTCCTCCTTCCTCGTGCAGGTGCGCGGGCAAGCCTCGCTGCTGCAGGGATCGGAACCCCTGTTTGTGATAGATGGCGTACCCTATGCGCCGAACAATACGGCGGTGAACCACCTGTCGTCGGCAGCCGCCTCGAACAGCAGCAGCGGGCTCAGCCCCTTCTCCTCGCTAAACCCGGCCGATATAGAGAGCATTACCGTGCTGAAAGACGCGGACGCGACAGCTATCTATGGCAGCCGGGGCGCGAATGGCGTGATCCTGATAACCACGCGGAAGGGAAACCGGGGCAAAACGAGCTTGTCGCTAACAGCGTATTCGGGCATCAGCGCCGTAGGCAAGACCGTGAAACTCCTGAACAGGGAAGGCTACCTGACCGCAAGGCGGGAAGCGTTTGCTAATGACGGGGTGGTGCCGGATGCGACGAACGCGCCGGACCTGACCCTATGGGACACGACCCGGTACACGGATTTTACAAAGCTGTTTACCGGGGGCACCGCCAGCAGCACGGATGTGCAGGCCTCCCTATCGGGCGGCAATGCGAACACGCAGTTTTTGGTGAGCGGCGGATACCACCGCGAGACAACCGTGTTTTCGGGCAACCTGCACGACAAGCGCGGATCGGTGAACACCTCGCTGACGCACTCTTCGGAGGACAAGAAACTGATGCTGCACCTTTCCCTTCTTTACTCTTCGGAAACCAATTCCATCCTTTCGGACGACCCGACGAGTAATGTGCGGCTCAGCCCGGACTTCCCCCAACTGCTTGATTCGAGCGGGGGGCTCAGGTGGAATGAAAAAGGCGTATCGTTTGACAACCCCTTAGCTTTCCTGTACCGCCCTTACCGGGCGGGAACAGATAACCTGCTGGGCGATATGAGCCTTAGCTACCGGCTCCTGCCACACCTAACGCTGCGGGCGAGTGGCGGCTACCATGCCTACCGGCTGGAAGAGATTAGCAGCAACCCGGCAGCGGCACAAAACCCGATCTACAGCCCGAAGGGATACAGCCAGTTCAGCCACAACAACTTCCATAGCTGGATTGTGGAGCCACAGGCGGAATACACTAACGTGTGGGGACCGCTGAGGCTAAGCGTACTGGCGGGCGGGACGGTGCAGGACACGCGCAACGAGAGCTATTCCCTGTTTGCCTACGGATACACAAATGAACAATTGTTGCAGAACCCGGCAGCGGCGAGCTCACTTACGATCAACGGCAGCTATGAGAGCGAGTACCGCTACGGCGCCCTCTTCGGACGTATCAACGCGGTTCTGCATGACCGCTATATCCTGAACCTATCGGGGCGGCGGGACGGGAGCAGCCGGTTTGGACCGGACAGGCAGTGGGCCCTTTTCGGGGCAGCCGGCGGGGCGTGGATCTTCTCAAATGAAAAATGGATGAAACAGGGCGTGCCGTTCCTTTCGTTCGGCAAGCTGCGGGCGAGCTACGGGGTGACGGGGAATGACCAGATCGGGGACTATAACTACCTGAACACCTGGACACCGACTTTTTACCCCTATAACGGCATCGCAGGGGTGTACCCTACGCGGCTCTTTAACCCCAGCTATAGCTGGGAAACCAACCGGAAAGCAGAACTCGGACTGGAACTCCATTTCCTGAAAGACCGCCTCCAGCTGACGGGAGATTATTTCCGGAACCGAAGCTCGAACCAACTGGTAAATACCGACCTGCCCTCACAAACCGGGTTTCAGAGTATTTTAGAGAACCTGCCGGCGACAGTGCAGAACACAGGATGGGAGCTGACGCTGACCACGAAGAACTTTGACCGCCCTTCCTTCTCGTGGACGACAACGCTGACGCTGACGGTGCCGCGCAACAAGCTCCTTTCTTTTCCCGGGTTAGAAACATCGGCTTATGCGAGCCAGTACGAAGTGGGCAAGCCGGTGAGCATTGTAAAAGTGTACCACTATGAAGGGGTTGACTCCGCCACCGGCGTGTTCCGGTATACCGATGTTAACAAGGATGGGGTGCTGGACCTGGCAGACCGGACAACGATTGTGAGCCTGACGCCGACCCTTTTCGGCGGGCTGCTAAATACACTCACGCTGAAAGGCTGGACGCTGGACCTGTTTCTACAGTTTAAAAAGAGCAGAGGACTAAACGATTTTGCGGCCACCTATTACCGGTACGGCCCGGTGCCGGGCGACCTTACCAATGCACCGGTGGGTGTGTTGAAACGGTGGCAGCAGCCGGGCGATGCCACCGCCTACCCGCGCTTTACAGCTACGCAAGGCTCGGATGCGTACAACGCGGTGTATTACCTGTCGTCCTCAACGGGCGTTTATACGGATGCTTCGTTTGTGCGGCTGAAGAATGTGGCGGTTTCGTACACGCTGCCGTCCCGGATGGCGAAGAAGGCACATCTCCAACTTCTGCGCGTGTTTCTGCAGGGACAGAACCTGCTGACGGTTACGCCCTACAAAGGCTGGGACCCGGAAACACAAAACCAGTATGTGCTGCCGCCGCTGCGGACGATGACGGGAGGAATTCAAGTTAATTTTTAGGATGGTGAATGGTGAGAAGTGAGTCAGGAGAGATAAGATACTGCTTTAGTAATGGTACAGTTTCGCTATCAGATTCCGCATGGCGCTAAAGACGCCACCGGCTAAAGCCCTCATAATAGCTATTTATGACGAACAATGTTGAGGGCAATTGCGGAATGACGTGCAGCCCTTTCAAATTGTGCCGTTACACTGTTTCGAGGAGAGCGAATCTTTAATTTTTAAAATTTATTGCTATGATGCTTGATTTTAGTAAGAGACATACTTCGCTATTCTGTTTAATTATTATGAGTATGACGGCGTGCACAAAGTGGGTGACGGTACCGCCGCCGACCACCGAGGTGACGGCCGACGGCGCTTTTGCAAATGACGCGAGTGCGGAGGCAACGGTTGCCGGATTGTACGGGCAAATCATGTCGGGGACGATGCTGTTCCTGAACGGAGCAAATACCCTGTACCCCGGCCTGTCTGCCGATGAGCTCTCCGGCACCTTTCCCGATGCCACCGGGGATGCCTTTGCCCATCATGCGCTGACGGCGGATAACTCTGCCATCAACTTCGACCTGTGGGGAAGAGCCTATGGCTACCTGTACCAAACGAATGCGTGCTTAGCAGGAATACACAACCCTGCAGCGATCAGTGACGCCGTGAGGAAAAGGTTAGAAGGAGAAACCCGGTTTATGCGGGCCCTGACGCTGTTTTACCTGACCAACCTGTATGGCGAGGTGCCGCTGCCACTGAGTACGGACTATGCCGTGAATGAGCGGCTGCCACGCGCCGATACGGGTACCATTTACAACCAGATGGTAACCGACCTGGCCACCGCAAAAGCCGAGCTGCGGGAGGCAGGTGTAATGGCGGACGCAGTGCGCCCTTCGTATTATGCCTGCGCTGCGCTGATGGCGAGGGTGGCGCTGTACCGGAAAGACTGGACGGAGGCGACGGCGGAAGCGGATACGGTGATCGAAAGCGGGGCTTACTCGCTACAGGACTTGCCTAACGTGTTTACCGCGGGCAATGGGGAGGCGATCTTTTCACTAGCACCCGTAATCCCCAGCCTGAACACGGCAGAGGGACTGTATTTTGTTCCCTATGACCCAACTGCCCTCCCGCTGTATGCCCTGACCGATTCGCTGCTGGCCCATTTTGAAACCGGGGACGGGCGCAAAGCTGCCTGGACGGGAAGCAACACGGTGGACGGGACGGTGTATACCTATCCCTACAAATACAAAACGAAATCGGGCAATGCCGTAGTTGAGAACTACGTGGTGCTGCGATTGGCCGAACTGTACCTGATACGCGCCGAGGCGCGGGCAGCGAGCGGGGACCTTGCCGGGGCAACCGATGATGTGAACGCTATCCGTGGAAGAGCCGGTCTGCCGCTATTGGGAGAAGGTCTTTCTCAAGCCGACTTATCCGCCCGTGTGAGACAGGAGAACCGCATTGAATTCTTTTGCGAATGGGGACACCGGTGGTTAGACCTGAAGCGCACCGGGACGGCAGATGCCGTGCTCCGCTATAAGAGCGGGTGGCAGCCTACGGATGTGCTGTACCCGATCCCGAACAGCCAGATTTTATTGAATGGTGCGTTGACGCAGAATCCCGGCTATTAGAAGGCAGGTATGATATGGGGGAAGTCGGGAAAGTTGGGAAGACGGAAAGACCGGAAGATGGGAAGAATGAGAATAAGAATGAATAGAAAAGTGGTGAGTGGTGCGTGGTGTCGGGAAGCTGGAAAGTCGGGAAGACGGAGAAGTCGGGAAGTCAGGGAGTTGGAAAGACGGCGAGAAGTGAATAGTGAGTAGTGAGATATAAGGGGTGAATTGGTGGTTGATGGTTGACGGAAAATATAAAAAGATGATGATGAAACATTTGAAACTATTGTGCGGGTTGGTTTGGGGGGTGCTTGGGTTAGCGGAAGCGAAGGGACAGGAACTGAGGATTGGGGATACGCTGCCGGATTACCGGTTCGGGAGTGTGCTGCGGTATAGTGAAGGTGGGGTGGGGCTGGCGGATTTTAAGGGAAAGGTGCTGATACTGGATTTGTGGCGGACGACGTGCAGCCACGCGGTGGCTTCGTTTGCCCATTTTGACTCTTTGCAGAGCGAGTTTCCCGAACGGATAGCAGTGCTTGCGGTTACAACAGAGCCAAGGGAGTTCATTGCGGCATACCTGGACAAGAATGTCTATGCACACCGCACGAAACTGCCGGTGATTACAGACGATACCCTGCTGGCAGGCAAACGGTTGCCTTTTATTTATATCCCGCACGTGGTGGTCGTGAACCCCAAAGGCATTATTGTCGGCATTACCCGGCCGGAAGCAGTCACACGGACTGTTGTACAGGATTTGATTGCGGGAAGAAAGCCCTCTTTACCGCTGAAGAAGGAAGTTCCCGATTTTGACTATTCCACCCCGTTATTGGCGAAAGGAGACAGCAGTAACCTGAACCGGGTGGTTTATTCTGCCACTTACCTGCACCGGATACCCGGGGTTTTGTCTATTCAAGACAGCCACACATCGGGAGCGTATCGTTTCTACAACGGTTATAATGTGAGCATACCGGAGATGTATATGAAAGCCTACAATCTCATCCTGCATCCCAACCGGATCCTGTGCCGTATGAAAGACCGGAGCCGGATTATTGCGCCAAAAGAGGACAATGAAGATTGGAAAGACCGGAACTTGTGGTGTTACAGCCTTATACTACCGACCCAAATGACGCACCCCGAACAAACCGTTTTGGCAGAATTTAACCGATTATTTGGTATTAGGGTAAGCGTTGAGAAGCGGAAGATGAACTGCCTGCTGCTGGTGAGAAAGGGAACGGGCGAACGGTGGAAACTAAAACATCCAGACGGGGAAGATTACTATATAGACAGCGGGGGTGTAACCCTGATTCATAATGTGCTGCTTTCTGCGGTGAGTGATGCTTTTGACTATGCCTCGCGGTTGCCCATTATTGATAAGACCCATTCTTATGGCGAACTGGCGGATATGAAGATAGAGGGAAACCCTAACCAGCTCCTCCTTTTCAGGAAACAGCTTCAGAAATATGATCTGGACCTGATCCCCGCTGTTGAAACGCTGGATGTGATGGTGATCAGGGAGGGAAAGTGAGGGGTGATTAGGGGAATAGCGAAAAGAAAAAGAGAGAATAGCGGGTTGCTATTCTCTCCGGTGTTGGTTGCCCGCAGCTTAGTGTTTTAGCTCTTGACAATCGTTGCCTTCGGATGGATTACCTGCGATGATTGCACACCCTGGCTAGGATCGCTCGGATTGTTGAGCTGACCTTGCTCGTATCCTCTTTCGCAGTCGTTGCCCGTGCCGCTGCATCCTGACATCGGCTGTTCCAAGCTTTGCGTTGTGTTGCGCTGATACAACCCGGTGGATACTTTGAACCAGTAATAAGGGGTGGTCTGTTTCGCCGATTTGTTTTCGGCACTAACCTTGGCCGTAAAGGCAGACCCTACGGCGAAAAGAATGGCTAACAAAGCCATTGCGCTGATGCGATTTTTTTTCATGCGATTCGTGTGCTTTTATAATCTTAAAAAGCACGAAAACTTTACTGTTTGTTCCTACTCTGTTACAGGTTTTCGGAAAACCCTGATTATTGCAATAATGATGTTAGACCGGCTCTACTATTCTTACCTCCTTCCAGCCGGGCTGAAGAACATAACCCCATATGCTGATGATAAGCCCGGTGGTATTAAAAATGATATGCTGCTTCCAAGATAAGAAGGTGATGAACCCGCCGCAGGAGCAAGGCACATCGGATGCAAACAGAAGCATACAGATAATATACACTGTAAAGATGGTAAGCACCACCGCCGAAGCCGCCAATGCCGCTTTTGCGGTAGCTGAGAGCGCCAGGCAGACCGTGATTGCCAGCTCCAAAGCGGGTAGGGCAAAGGAGAGGAAGGTATAGCCACCCGGCAGGAAGGGCGACTGCTGCAACTGATAGAGCAAGGCATCGTAGGATAGCCATTTGCTGACCGCCGTGTAGCAAAACAAAAAAATGAGCAGGCACCTGATTATGGTAGTGATGATGTGTTTGGTGTATGTTTTCATATTGGCTCCTTTTTGAACAGTTTATGAAGGGCTTAGCGTCGTGGTGAGTACAGGGTGCAAATTAGAGAGGCAACTTATGCAGAACGGGAGCGAGGGGTATGGGAAAGGGATTATTTTGGAAGTGATGCAAATGCGGGTTTGCATCCTCTTTACAATAAGTAATATTTTCTTTTCTTACTTTTTGTCTTGACACAAAAAGTAACCAAAAAGTCAAGGACCGCATGATCGCTCCGCGCATCGGTCCGTGCCACCGCACCTAAGGTGTGACAGGTTATGTTATTTGTGAAAGATGAAATACATTTTGATAAAAGGTAGTCCGATTTCACATGTTATGTTGCCGGCGGTGCTGGATGGGTGTTAGGCCGTGGACGCGTTTGAAGGCGGTGGAGAAGTTGACCGCTTTTTTGTAGCCGGCCTGCCGGGCGATTTCGCGAATGGGAAGACCTGTTTGTTCCAGTTGTTCCTTTGCGATGAGCAGGCGTTGCCGGAGGTGATAGCCATAGACACCGATGCCGAAGGCCTGTTTGAAGCCCTTTTTCAATTTGAACTCGTTGGTGCCTAGTTTTTTTGCCAGACCGGCAATGGTGATGTGTTTGTCGAGATTGGTGTCCAGCCAGTCTTTTGCTTTCCTAACGGCATCGACATCGGATAAGGTAGTGAGCGGCTGGGGTGAGGCCTTCTCACCCAGGTAACGGAAGACTTCCCTGAGCAAACGCTTCCCATTAGCCCTGTGATGCCCTTCGGTAAAGAACATGCGAGGAACGTGGAGCATTTCGTAGATGCAGTTGGCTATCGCTGCGAAGATGGGCGCGATTGCATTGGGCAGTACCCATTGTTGCTCCCTCTTCAGCTTTTCCCTCCATTCTTCGAGGGAGGGAAAACGGAGCAACTCTTTTTTTACATAAGCGACGGGGTAAATGACCGTAACAGCGCGGTAGTCCCCCCTTTTCAGATGGAGGGTATAGCCCGATAAGGAAGAGAACGCCAGTGAGGCCGAGTTTCGTTTGGACTGATACGTATCCTCTTTGACCCGCAGTATGTTGACCGACCCGCTTATATTGATATGGCAGAAGAAGGCTGGCTCGGGTAAGGTAAGAACGAGATCCGTTTCTTCTTCTATGGTTGCGAGTGTGTACAGGACACCAAAACCGTACCCATCCAGATGTTGCGCCAGAATAGAACCGAAACCACCCGATGCATACCAACAGCGGCTGTTGAAGAGTTGGGATTCGCCCCTTTCTGCCGGATATTCGTTTGTGAACGCAACCGGCTGACCGGCGATGGTGACCCTGAGCATAACCGTGTTTTTATGTAGCCCTGCCACAAATACCAAACACATCCCCCAAAAACTGCCTCAAAACGCCGGAAATCGAGTAATATTACCCTATAAATCGCGTAGATTTACGCTCTCTAACCTGCCTGCCTCATACGTAGTATTGTGAAAAACATTAAACGTTATGAGCAACAACAATCAACACATCAGCCTACAGGAAGCCATTGAGCTAACCACCCGGTACAGAGCCAACCGCCCGGCGGACTTTTTTATCTCTGAAACTTTTGAAGCCAGTAACCTCCAGGAACTGCTGAACGAACCGGACTGCCAGTGCCTGAGGATTTATTTAGGCAGGAAGCCGGATAATAGCGTTGTCGCCCTATTAGTAGGCGTGAATTCGAGGGACCAGGACATTCTGCCCTCCGCTGATACAGACGCCGCCGCCGCAGGAACCGGGGGTGTGATTTTAGAGGACGGCACCCGCTGCCCTGAGTTCTGCCCTACCCATTCGCCGTTAAACCCTTAGCCGATGAGTTATTATGGCTGGAGCATCGTGCTGAACCATTCCATTGTGCTGGCGGCTATTGCCGGCATTGTGCGGGTAAAGTACATCCTGAAGCGGTACCTGCCTTTCCTCCTTTTTGTATGGCTTGCCCTGGTTAACGAAACGGTGAGCGTATGGCTGGTGGAACAGCACCAATCGAACGACATCAATTCTAACATTTATGTATTGTGCGAATACCTGATCCTGCTCTACCAGTTCTACAAATGGGGAGGCTGCCCTGCAAAGAAGCTCTCTTTCTTTGCAGGGTTTGGTATCGCTGTATGGATAACAGATAACTTTATCCTGCACTCTATTGCCGAAAATAATTCCCTTTTCAGAAGCGTATATGCACTCATCCTTCTCTTTTTCAGCATTGACCGGATGAACAGCGTGATTGTATTCCAGAACCGCAACCTTCTACTCAATACCGTTTTCTTAGTTTCTGCTTCGTTTTTACTGTATTATGGTTGTAAATTGTTTGTAGAAATCTTTCACCTGTACCATGTGAATTTCAGCAACCTTTTTTACACCTATGTATGGCTAACCCTCTCTGTGATTAACTGTATCGCCAATATTGTTTACGCAATCGCCATCTTATGCATACCGACGAGACAAGAGCTTATATTGCATTACTGACGGCTGGTATGACCGTTGTGCTCCTGACTATTTTCTGCGTTGTTATGATTATCCGGTATCAACAGAAAGTGGTATCGGCTTACCTGCGTTCCATAGAAAAGGAAATCCGGATTTCGGAAGCCGAGAGAAGGCAGACCGCCTCTGATGTTCATGATGAAATGAGTGCCCGCCTGTTGGGGATCAAGCTGAAGCTATCCTCTCTGCACCTCGCTGACCCCCACCAGCACCAATTGCTACAGGAAGCTAACCAAGCCATTGACCTCCTGGCGAACCGGATGCGCGTGTTCTCACATCAAATGATGTCGCCCGTATTGGAGCGGAACCGTTTGCAAGCCGCTATTGAAGAACTGCTGATTCCCCTTCGCCAGTCGGGGCACTACCAAATCCGCTACCTGTGGGAGGCCGGCAGTGAGCCGCTGCGACAAGAGGCCGCCACGCAGCTGTACCGGATTGTACAAGAAATACTGAACAACATTGTGAAACATGCGCAGGCCAGCCAGATAGACATCTACGTTTACCGGGAACGAAAAAAGTTTTGCCTGTCTGTACTGGACAACGGAACCGGCTTTGTGACTCCTATGCCCGGCAAATACCAAGGGCTGGGCTTAGGTAACATCCACGCCAGGGCGGAATTTTTAAACGCAAAAGTGTACCTGACCACCGGCATTAATAAAGGAACGCAGTACCTGCTGGAAGTGCCGGAGAAAGAGGTGGAGGGAGGGGTGAATGGTGGGGGGTGAAAGGTGGGGAGTGCCGGGAAGTTTGGGAGACGGAAAGACGGGGAAGAGTCGTTACCAGTGAGAGGTGAGGAGTGAGTAGTGAGTAGTGAGGAGTCGGGGTGAGTGACAGATGATGGTTGATAGTTGGTGGAGAGGAGATGTATGATGTTAGAGGTAGGATGCAGGGAGGTGAGTAGTGAGAGTTAGGAAAGTCGGGAAGTCTGAGAGACGGAAAGACAGGGAGAATGATGAATGGTGAATTGGCTGATGGTGGTTAATAGTAAAAAGTGAGTTGTACTGATAAGATACTATAGTAACCTACAGCTCTTATCTATGCTAAAACCGGTAGGGGAGTTTGTAGATGCCGCTGGCAATGGCATACAGAATGATGCCTGCCGTGGTGTGGGTTCCTATTTTCTCTTTAATCCTTTCTTTGTGACCTTCTACGGTACGGCTGCTGATAAAAAGTACTTCGCCGATTTCCCTGCTTGATTTTTCTTCGCATACCAGCTTTATGATACTGATTTCCCTGTCGGTCAACGACGGCTTATCGCAGTCTTCGCTGCCCATACGCGCCGCAGTGATGTGGTTTAGCTTCGTAGCCGAGGAGGCGCAATAATAGGGCTGAAAGCGATACGCGGACTCAATGGCCTTCCTGATTTCGGACCGGCTGGCAGTCTTTACCAAAAAACCAATGGCACCTGCCCGAACCGCATCCAGAATCAGTTGCTCCTCATCGTATTGCGACAACAGAATACACCTTGTCAGGTGATTCATCCTCTTCATTTCCTGTAGAGCTGCAATGCCATCCATTTCGGGCATTCTCATATCTGTGAGTATTACATCGGGCCTGTGATGCCTGACTACCTGCACCAACTGTCTTCCATTGCCTGCCTCGGCTACCAAATGAATGCTTTCCTCTGTATTTAATATTGCTGCCAGCCCTTCCCTGACAACAGGATGGTCGTCGGCAATTACCACGCGGATTTTATCACTCCCGTTGGTTGGCGGTGCTTGTGCCACTGAACTGCCAGATGAAACAGATGAATAAAGCATGGGAATAAGTTTGTGTTTTGGAATTATCTAATGTAGAACATTTTAATCGATATTATAGTAACGGCTGCTTAAAAAATTAAGATAATCTGTCGCTTTGCTTTTTGAATTTAAAGATGCCTGCTTGTTATTGCTATTATAATTATACCCTTAACTCATACTCTTTTTTTGCTAATCTTTTTTGTGGAAAATCGTGTTTCGGACCCCTGAGAGTCCCCACCCCGTAAACAGGTATTTTTACCATCAAAATAGAGTAATATTACTTAACCCTATGCCAGTATTAACAAGCTAATTTTGCTTACCTTATTTTTTGCAACCAAGCTACTCCAGATATGCAATATCCATTATCATCAGTACACGTACTGATTTATGAAACGATCCATCCTAACCTTCTATTACGACAACCCGAATTCTTACAGGTTGAACCTGATGCCTGGCATCCAGCCACGCAACAGGTGAAAGCGCTACGACTCTGCCTGATGGACCAACTGGTATCTGCTAATGGTACTGATGCCCTAAAGGTAGCCGTACATTCGTGCCAGGCCGGCTGTACGAGCCTTATCAACCGATTGAGTTATTACATCACCCTGACCGAGCAGATCTGTACCCAGAAGAAAAAGATAACCTTTCTACAGAAACAGTATGGGGAGTTGCAAAGGATTTTGGTTAGTCACCTCCTCTATTTACAAACCCATTTTACTTCTTATTTTGATCTGCGGCAGCCAGTGCCCGCCGTTGTATGGATGCCCAAACAACAAGAATGGCTATTGCAGTTAGGTGCGCTGAAAGAAGAATGGCTGTATCAACAATGCGATCCTTATTTAGCCTTTTTTATATTTACCGCGATCCAGAACCGGATTGCAAAAGAACCCTACCCCACTTACCAGCAATACCATTACCTGCAAATGCTGCTGACCGAGATGGAAACAGAGATTGGTGCCTCTGCCACCCCACCGGCTACCGAGCGGCTTTTGAACCTGCTGATCCGGAATAATTTTAACCATCCGCAGGTGACCCATTACTATCTTCAGCAAGTTCAGCAACAAATACCGGAAGATGCCAGCCTGCAGGAAAAGGCTGACTGTATTGCTATGCACTTGAAAGCCTGCCAGCAATTGTATTGTTCTGAGGACAGGTGGTTTTTGCAATATCCCTCCCTGACAGAAAGTATCTGCCGAGCCATTAAACAGGAACTTCTTTTCTGCTACCGCAAATTGAAATTGGCAACCTTACCAACCGGACAAACGGTTTCCGTTTCTTCTTCCAACCAGCCGCTACCGGTTGTTACTGCTTTGTCTGTGGGGCAACTGGCTGTTATGGTGCGTTTGCTGGTTGAATGCCGCATTATAGAATGTAATAACCACAGTGAGTTGATGAAACGCTTGGCCAATCATATCTCTACCACCAAGGCAGCCAAGATCTCTGCCGAGAGCCTGCGCATTAAGTATTATGCACCGGATACCGCAGCCATCAATATTTCCAATGAGTATCTTCATAAAATGCTGAATATGCTTAAGAAATTGTGAGAAGGGAGGCGAGAGAGGGGGAGAGGTGAGTGGTGAGAGGTGAGAAGTAAGAGGTGAAAGGTAAATGGCGAAAGGGGAGAGGTAAATGGCGAAAGGGGAGAGGTGAAAGGTGAGTGGTGAGAGGTGAAAGGTGAGTGGTGAGAGGTGGGGGTAAAAGGTATGGGGTGGGAAGAGCAATAATGGCTGGCGGTTGACCTCGATTGAAAAAAGAAAAACATGGTTGATTCTGTGAAAAAGGGCTGATTGTTTCAGCCTTTTTTGTTTTACTATCTCAGATCGCTTATTGATTCACCTTATTTGTTTTACCCTTTTCCTATTTTGTTATTATTTTCTAACCCTCTTATAATCAACTCCGTAACAGGGGTACTGTTACCCCTGTTACTGTTCTTCCCTCTCTCCTCATTCTAAGTTTGTATCGCAAAAGCAATCAACGCGTGGGTTGGTTTTGCAAATTCAAAAACATTTTAAAATTTAAACAACTTAGTTATGGCAAAACAAAAAGGCGTACTGCCTATTCAAGGAACCATTGGTAATCTTACTTTCTTTAAGTCGAAAGACGGTTACATGGTGAAGAACAAAAGTTCTATTTCAGCGGAGCGTATTGCTACCGATCCTGCTTTCGAGCGCACCCGAGAGAACAATTATGAATTCAGCCGGGCAGGGAAAGGAGCGAAAGTAGTGCGTGTAGCTCTGCGGAATTCTATTTCGAAAACCAAAGATGGCAGGATGGTAAGCCGCCTGACTACCCAGATGCTGCTGGTGGTGCAAGCTGATGTAACCTCTGACAGAGGGCAACGGAATGTAATTGATGGCGAGTCCGGTTTGTTACAGGGTTTTGAGTTTAATGGTAATGCGAAACTGTCCTCAACCTTATTTATGCCTTTCGCGGTTGCTTTTGACCGAAAGGATGGGGCAGCAGTGATTTCGGTACCTGAATTCAACCCTTTAAGCATGGTGGTTGCACCGGCCGGGTCTACCCATTTTCAACTGTTTGCCGGTATTGCTTCTGTTGACTTCGAAAAGGAAACGTTTGATGCAGGGTCTGCTTTGTCGGGTGAATTGCCTTACAACAATAGCCTAACAAAAGCCATCACTTTAACTGCCTCTGTACCTGCCGACAGCACACATCCTGTGATTATTGTTCTGGGAATCGAATTCATGCAACAAGTAAACGGGAAGTTTTACTCTTTGAAGAATGGTGCGTTCAATGCCTGCTCTATTGTAAAAGTGGATAGCCCGGTGTAGAGAGGTGAAAGGTGAGTAGTGAGAAGTGAAAAAGCAAACATTAAAAAAGTAAAAAGGAGGTAAGCGCGTATGCACACAGATACATTGAATCATCCAGGTACGATTACCGGAACCATTACGGGATATTTAGCGGGTATGTACCAGACTTTGCAAGGTGACACGCTGCTGCATAGTGTGCTGACTTCTGCACTGACAGCAGCGGTCAGTTGCCTTGTATCGACCAGTATCCAATTGTGGATGAGAAAGAAGAAAAAGGGTTAGTTTTCAAAACGAAAAGCCTCCATTACGGGGGCTTTTTCTTTGACCTTACTTTTGTAGCATCATTGAATTCCTATCAATTCCTACACTTAGCAGGACCTCTGTTTGCCCTTTATACCGGAAGCAAGAGGATAAGGGTAAGCAGACGTTGCTTACGGGCAGCAGAAAACCAAAGAATACCTGAACTGCTATAAACGGGCAGTGCTATGGCGCCAATATAAGTTGACTACCTAAAATTCTGCTAATGAACAATTAAATTATTTTAATCCGAATTAAAATAATTTAATTGTTCAACCCATAGGGATTTGTAATTTTATCCCACGGAAATAGTTACTGCTATCTTCTGTACTATTAACGAAAGCTGATCAATAAGCTAAAGATTGCGCCAAACAGGAAACTAATATCACGATAACTAAAACTATTGTTATTTATGACGTTTACGCCGGGTACAAAAATTTATGTGCGTTACTCAACGGACATCACGAGGGCATTTACGGAATGCCTCACCATCAGCAAGTACAAGAATAACTTGCTTTATTTTAAAGAGAAAACCGCTTACTATGCGGTAGAATGCCATGCTGCCTCTTTCTATGGCTTCAGTTATAACTTCGCCGGCAACATAATTGTAGCGAGGCATAAATGGCAGATTCCTTTTGCCTCAGTTGCTGAGAAACTGAAATTTATAGTGCCGGCAAAGCCTGCTAAGTCAACATCGCAGCCTGCCATAAAAATGAGGATGTCTGCCGAAGCTTCATAAATCGTCGTTTTTTATTTTATACAGAAAAGCCATCCTGCGTTAGCGCGGGATGGCTTTTCTGTTGAGCTATTTCTGACTTAACCTTAAGGCTGAGCAGTGTGCATTTTTACAATATTGTCCACTACATACCGGCTGTAGCCACGCCAGGGCAATGTGTGTTTATACTCTTTATAGTGCAGGTCGTAATAGTTGCCGCTGTTATTCATTAATACCGTGGCAATACTATCATCGGCAATGGAAAATTCAAATTCATAAGACTGAACAGAGCCGGGCGTTTGAGAACGGATGCCGCTTTGAATCAATTTTCCCTCATAAGTCTTAAACACGTTGCCTTTCTTTACCACATAGTTCAGTTGGCCCGACTTTACGCCTTCGCCAAACACATAAAGATAACTCCACCAGAAAATGAAAAAACCAATCAAAAGAATGAGCAGCAAAGTAATTGTGATAATTCTTTTAAATGGAGACTTGCGTGGCGCTGTGTTGTAAGTGGCGGATGACATGATATGGTGTGGTTTAATGACAACAAAACTAAGTGCAGACTATAACTTTTTTCGAGGTAAGCTGAAACAAGTTTGCGACCAGAAAATAAAATCGCCCTGCTTAAAAGAGACAGCAACACATGCCGGTCTGCCAATGGCATAATATTTATACTGGATGAGAGAGTTATAAGAAAACAAAATTCATTTACACAAAAGCACATTCTATGAAACAATTACCATTTAAAACTTTTATGATGGCGGTGGCTTTGTATGCAGGCATCTCGCTTACAGCCTGCAAAAGCAAAAGCGACAGCAATACCACCAACGCCGATACGGCCACTATGATGGAGCCACAGCAGGATAATGCAACCGTAAAGCCCGATACAGCGCCGGTTACTATATCGCCCGATGATTCGCTGAACACGATGGCAAAAGATGCCGTAAAAGACTATCCCGGCGTAACGGCAACTGTAAATAATGGAGAAGTAACGCTGACCGGCGACATTACGCGTGCTAAGTTGCCGAAGCTGATGATGGCTGTACAAGCCACGCATCCGAAAAAAGTAAATAACAATCTTACCGTTAAATAAAGCATACCATGGAAACACAAAACACTTCTTTACAAGATAAATACAAAGAGCTGATAACAGCCGCCCAAACCGCCGGTGTAAGCAACCTGCAGGTGCGCCAGCAGGGCAATGTATTGTACATTGATGGAACGGCACCGAGCGGCGAAGTGAAAGACAACCTCTGGAATATCTACAACAAGATAGATCCTGACTTCCGCGCGGGCGACCTGATACTAAACATAGACGCATCAGCCGCCGCAGGGCAGAAGGCTACGGTAACCACGCAATCTTCTAACCTGAACATCCGCAAAGGACCGGGCACCGACCAGCCGATTGTAGGCAAGGCTGCCCATAACGAAGTGATAACGGTTATCAGCAAAGCCAATGACCAATGGAGTTTAATTCGCACCGATAACGGCGAGGAAGGTTATGTATACACACAGTATATTACCAAAGTGTAAACCGTAGTAGAACGATTATAAATTATGAATAAAAAAGTCACCACGCCAAAGGCGTGGTGACTTTTTTATTAGATAGATAACCTGCAAATCATTGTACTTAAAAAGACTTTCCTGCTGTTAGACCTCCGTCAATAATAATATCAGCTCCATTAATGTAGCCGCTGTTTTCGCTGCAAAGAAACAGAACCAGTTTCGCCACTTCCTCTGGCGTGCCCTGTCGCTTTGCCGGAATCTGCTGAACGATATAGTGGTAAGCCTTTTCATTAGCCGAAGCACCCATGGCAGTATCAGTAAAGCCGGGGGAAATAATGTTGCAGGTGATGCCGTATTCACCCCATTCAGAAGCGAGTGATTTAGTATAACCGATTAAGGCATGTTTGCTTGCCACGTATGCCGAAGACAGTGCGCCGCCCATAGAGCCATATACCGAAGCGATGTTGATAACCCGCCCCCAGTTATTTTCTTTCATCAAAGGCAACAGTCGTTTGCAAAACCGGAAGGCAGCTTTACTATTAGTGTTGAACACCGCATCCCATTCTGCTTCTGTTATCTCATCGGTGCGTTGAAACGGTCCGCCATAGCCCGCATTGTTTACCAGTATCAGTTTTGAAAGACTGAGCGATGCTCTTTCCACAAGAAATACATTTTCTATATCGCTTTGCTTAGTTACGTCGCAAAGGTGATAACGGCATGCTCCGCCCGCTGCAACAATCTGGTCCGCAACCATCCTCAGTTTTTCTTCATTTCTTGCCAGCAAAATAACCGAAATGTTTTGCTGGCAAGCCAGTGCAAACGCAATGGCAGCACCAATTCCGCCACTTGCACCGGTTATGATCGCTGTTGTTGTCATGTTATAATCGTTGCTGCTTAAATAAAGAACAAAATAAAGATAAGTATCCTGCATAGCTTTGAGGAGACAAAGCTGGAAGGACGTGAGCCTGTATAAAAAGATTGGTTTGGGTGGTGGTTGCCACTGGTGCACCGAAGCCGTTTTCGCTTCGCTGAAAGGTGTGCAAAGCGTAGAGCAAGGCTGGATTGCTTCGCTGCCGCCACACAATGCTTTTTCAGAAGCCGTAGTGGTTATGTATGATGCTTCCGTCATCTCGCTACGCGATTTAATAGAAAATCATTTACTTACGCATTCATCCACTTCGCTTCATTCGATGAGAGACAAATATCGCTCGGCAGTGTATTATTTTGATGAGGAAAGCAGGACTGAATCGGAGGCAATATTTAGAGACTTACAAAGCCATTTTGAACAATCCGTTATCACGCAGATAATATCTTTTGCAGATTTTAAAGCCTCATTACCCGAGCACCAAAACTATTATTACACTAATCCTGAAAAACCCTTCTGCACGGTATACATTCAGCCTAAATTAGGAATGCTGCGAAAGAAGTTTTTCAACTTAATGTATGAAGCATAAAAAAATTTATTGCTTCACACAACTTCTTTTCTTTTTTCTGTATCCTTTTGTAACGAATATGATATTTATTGGGCAATGAATGAAGCGGTAGAATGAACCATGTGTCGATACAGGAATGAAACAAGTCTTATTTTTTAATACCGGATATAAACAACGAATGGCAACCCTAAACCTTTGCAAAACAAAATACTTTATCGGTTTATCATTTTATAAAAAGGATTGACAGAGAACGATATTATCAGGGGCTGCATTAAAAGCGATGCTTCCTGCCAGCGAGAACTGTTTAATCAGTATGCCGGCCGGCTGATGACCGTTTGCCTTCGCTATGCCGGCGACAGGCATGAGGCTGAAGACATCCTGCAGGAAGCGTTTATCATCATTTTTAAGAACATACATCAATACAGGAGTGAAGGAGCGTTCGACAAATGGCTGAAACGGATTGTGATCAACTGTGCACTGCGATGGATAGAAAAGAAGAAAATCCGTTTTGCAGACCTCAACAACGAAGCAAGTAATATCGCTCTCAACGATACTGATGCTTTATCTTCTCTTTCTGAAGAGGAGTTATTGCGGCTTATCCGTGAATTGCCGAATGGTTACCGAATTGTGTTTAACCTGTACGTGATGGAGGGCTATACCCACGACGAAATTGCTTCTCTCTTACACATCAAACCTGTTACCAGCCGCAGCCAGTTGCTGCAAGCCAAGCGGTGGCTGCAGCAGCAGATTTTGTCCGTCAAAAAAATGGCATTGTAGTATGATGACTGATAAAGAATACAATGATTTTTTTCGTAGCAGGCTGGATGATTTTTCATCGGGTGTGTCTGATAAGCTATGGCAAAATATCAATGCCGGTGACAAAAAAAGCAACCGTTTATGGTTGCTTGCAAAGTATATATTGCCTGTCGTTTTCTTAATGATGACAGTTAAAACGGCCGATAAAATGGAAACATCGTCGGATAAAAAAATGGTTGCTTACACCACTACCTTACTTTTTGCCAAAACAAAGGATGCGATAGCTGAAAAGCAAGAAGAGAAAACAGAAGGCGCAAATGATAAACAACAGGAGGCAGAACTATTAAACTCCACTGGACATCAGTTCATCAACAAAAAACAAAAACAACTGAAAGCGGGAACAGCAAAGGATTTGCACGAACAACATTCTGCTTTAAATCATAGCCTTATTAATGTCAGTCCGCAAACGCAATCTTATAATTCAACCGACCATTTACAAGAACAAACCAAAGACAGCACTATCAATACACTTCACTTACCCGCAGCTTCAAAGCCTGACAATCTTAAAAAGCAGGTAGACAGTGCAGCAGATGTAACAGTAGAAACACACGATGATGCAGACCGCTGGTTCCTGTATCTTTTCGCTTCGCCTGATGTTGCGTTTGCGCACGTAGCAGCTGACAACAGCAACTATGAGCAGCTAAGGAATCAACAAGCAAAACAACAGTTTTCTTACACCGCAGGGGCGAAGTTTCGAATCAATATCAACAACCATTTGTCTGGCAATGTAGGCGTTCAGTATTCGGTGGTAAATCAGCGTGTCGAATTGACGAACAGCATATCAAACAATCATTACAGAAGTCTGGATGTGCCTCTTATTTTTGGTTATAAGCTTTACAAAAAAAGGCTCGGAATAGAAGCCAATGCAGGCATTATTGTTAATATCAATTCTTCTTATTCAGGATATATTTCATCTATAAACAATGATGCGATTGATATACATAAAGTGAATGTTTATAGCAGCAATACATCGGTAAGCTATTATGGAGGTGTGCAGGTCTTGTTCAATCCAAATAAAAGAACTACTGCTTTTGCCGAACCGTATTTTAAGTATCAGCCGCGCAGCATCACCAATTCCTTTCAGCCATTTGAAGAGCATGTACAAAAAGCAGGTGTGCTGCTGGGTATAAGATACCGGTTGAAGAAGTAAAAATCTATTACGCTCCTCAATAAAAAATGAGACTAAACAAAACACCTACCAGCCAATGCCATAATCTTCTCCATTATTGCTGCTGCCGCCCCAAAGCGTTCCGTGTACCCTATCGAAATAAATGGCATTGATGGGACCGCTCGTGCGCCTGCCAAACGAAAGTTGATAACCCATTTTTTGCAAAGCAGTCTTAGTTGAATCAGGTGTATTGATGTCAACCAAAATACTTCCGGGATGCGGCATCCTGTCCTTCATCTGCATTCCGCCCAATGACAGCCATAACTGGTTAGTGTTGATGTTTGGCGCTTCGGTTGCTTCCTGTACCGTCATGTTAAACTCAACAAGATTTAAAAAGAATTGCAGCAGATTCTGGTCCTGCGTATCGCCACCTTGCACGGCAAAGGCAGCATACGGCTTCCCATCTTTTAAAGCCAGCGATGGCGTGAGCGTAACACGCGGCCGCTTGCCCGGCTGCACCACGTTGAAAGGATCAATCATAGAATCGAGTACAAAGCTTTGCATACGCTGACTCATACCCACACCTGTATGCCCGGCAATGCAGGCTGGCGTCCATCCGCCACTTGGCGTAACCGATACCACCCAACCGCTGCTGTCTGCCGCTTCAATGCTGGTAGTGCCGCGCCACAAACGGTCTTTATAAAGGCTATCTTCTAATAATGTGTTGGCGACATATAAATCATCTTCAGCAGTGTAAATCATCGAAGTTTTCTGGTCGTGTTTGGGTAAAAACTGGTTGCTCTTTTTCGAGGTTGTATCTGTTAACGATTTTCTTTTTTGGAGTAATGACAGATAAGGATTTGTTTTTCCTTCATACCCGTATGGATTACCTGGAAAAACGTCTGCGTTATTCTTACTCGTGTCAATCAGCTTCGCTCTTTCTTTTGCATACTCTTTATTCAGCAAGCCTTGCATAGGCGGTTGGGTGAAGTATGGATCGCCATAATAAAAATCCCGGTCGGCAAAGGCAAGGCTCATCGTTTGATACACCGTATTGATGTATTGCGGCGAGTTATAACCCATCCCCTTTACATCAAAATTCTCCAGAATGTTCAGGCTTTGCAGCATTGCCGGTCCCTGTGTCCACGCTTGTAGTTTATATACTTCAACGCCTTTATAATTTACATGCAGTGGCTCTTCTTCCACCGGCTTCCATTTTGCCAGATCTTCTTTTGTTATTAAGCCGCCCTGTTCTCTACAGCCACGCACAAATTCATCCCCGATATCACCTTTATAAAAACGGTCGTAAGCCGCCATGATGGCTTCTTTGCGGCTCTTGCCTCCTTGCAATGCCCGTTGTTCTGCCTCTACCATCTTTGATAAGGTAGAGAGCAAATCTTTTTGCACAAACAGCTCTCCTGCTTCCGGTGCTTCCCGCTGTTCGCCCAAGTGCGGGAAGAACACCGCTTTGCTATACGGCCACTCTTTTATCATCCTTTTATTGCGCTCAAAATTGTTAGCGGTTTCGGCTTCTATGGGGTATCCGGCAGCCATCTCCATAGCCGGTTTCAACACTTGTTTCAGGCTCATGGTTCCATAGTTGGCAAGCATTAAACACAAGCCACCTGGTGTGCCTGGTGTTACTGCCGACAGCGGTCCATATTCCGGTGGAAATGAATAGCCTTTGCTCTTAAAAAAATTAACCGTAGCTCCGGTAGGCGCCATGCCTAAAGCACTAATTGCAATTACTTTTTTGGTGTTGGGATTATAGATTAAGGCCTGCGTTTCGCCGCCCCAGCTTAATACATCCCACATGGTGCAAACGGCAGCCAGCATGGCGCAGGCCGCATCTACTGCATTGCCACCCCGCTCGAATATTTTCGCGCCGGCTTCGGCTGCCAGTGGCTTGCCGGTGATTGCCATCCAGTGCCTGCCATGCAGCGGTGGCTTTTGCGTTTGTTGCGCGATAATAGATACGAAAGAAAACAGCGATAGCGCGAAGAATAGAGATGTTTTTTTCATAGTGAGTGGCTTGACGAATGAATGAAAAACCGGAAGTATAAATGTAAGGCAGAATCTTGTTTTGTTCTTTCTTAAACAAACAAATAACAGGAGCGAATCGGGTGGACCTAGCACAGAGTTAAAGATATAAAGGAGAAAATAAAATCTCTGTTGTCTCTGTTACCTCCGTGCGAACCCTCTCTTTGTTTTCTCTTGTCTTTTATCTCTGGAAGTTATTTCAGGCAAGCGCCGACACCTTTCTTCTTTATGGGTAAATAATTGAAGTCAACACCACCATCATCAATATGAAATAATAGCTGTAAATCAATACCCGCATGACTTAGCGCTGTTGTATTACGCAATTGATAATGATTAAATGAAGAAAGCAGAGAAGCGCTTTTAACTAAGGTATTACCAGCGTTGATAAACAAAGGTTCTACATTCAGTCCCTGCAACTTTCCGTTTCTATATTCTCTGTTTCGCTGCTTTGTCCAATGAACAAAATCGGTTGTGCTGTCAATCCGGAAACCATACGTCAAGCTCCACCAGTCGTTGCCTAAGAACACATCCTTTTCATAATCACCCCGCAGCAACGATTCCTTCGCTACAAAAATGTTATTGTAAAATTGGAAACCGCTGTGCTCGCTCTCCGAAGCATAAGCTACTGCATTGCCGGTGCTGTTATAAAGTGTATTGTTATAAAACAAAAAGTTGTTGAACTGAGATGAATCGTGCGAGCTGTTCCATATATACGCAGCCGCATGAGCCGCCGATACATTGCCATCATCTTCGCTGATGCAAAAGCGAATTACATTATCATGCCAAGGCGAAGCGCCATCGTATTGAAAGATGCCAAACGCGCTTCCGGAATTTCTGTAAGACAAACAATATTGAATAATAGAATTGGTAGTGCCACCATCCAGATCATAACCACCACCGTCTTCGCCGCCTTTGGAGGTTTTATTTTCATAAGAAATGCAATGCTGAATCACCACAATGTCGGCTTCGAAACACCAGATGCCAACCGGTCCGTTTCCGGTGCGCGGCATGTCCCATCCGTTGCTGTTCGCCACGCAGCTATCTATCAGAACATTTGTACAAAAACCCGCCAGAATACCATTGCCGCTGTGGTTGCTAAAATTGGTCGGGTCGCCGGGGTTGTTCTCTGCATGGCAGCCGATAATTTGTATGTCTTTGCAATGCAGTTTATCGCCGTATTCGCCGGAAATATAAATGCCGCTAAAGCCATTGTCGTGTGCATATACATCATTCGCTTTTACGGTGAAGGAATTATGTATCAGCAAACCTGCTTTTTGAAAGCGGGCTATATCCATATGCTTTATCTGAATGTGATGACTGTTGTTCACAATCAGCCCGTCTTTTGTATTACCTTCTTTCCTGCCCGAACCAATAAGTATAATATTGCTGCAGAGAAGATAAGAGCAACTATCCATAACAATGGCAGCACTGTCTTTTGCATTAATGATACACCGCTTCTTACCATAAGATCGAATGATAACCGGCAATTGATCATTGCCATGAATGCGATGCAATTGCAGGGTTCCGTTCAACGTATCGCCACCGTTTAAATACACAACATCGCCGGGCATGAGTTGAAGGTTGTTTATCTTATCCAACGTCTTCCATGGGTGTTGTAATGAACCATCATTGTTATCATCTCCCCTCAGGCTGATGTAGAAAATTCGGGAATGACCCGGCGCCGGTAAAGCATAACTATTTACAATTGAAAAATCATAGACCAGAATGATGGCAAAAACAAATAACCTCACTGATTTCATCGCGTTGTTTTTATCAGATTCATTCACCAATCTATTTTAATCAACTCAACTGCCTGTCGTTGTAGATGTATAGTGACAGATGTATTGCCCCTCTGCACATTTATCTTCTTTGGCGGCGTGCTCATCTGTAACCGGCCTTGCTGTTCCAGCAGCGCATATTGTTCTTTGGTTAATGATTGCGGCGAACCCATTCTCTTCCACGCTTCATAGGCATTGCTGTGCGTGCTGTCAATGCAATACTGCGTAAGAGTTGCGCGGGAAGAAGGAATGCCCCTTATAGAGACCTGCACTGTTTCGGCTGCATCTTTTTTATCTTCATCGCCATAGTTCCAAATCATGATGGCAGCGCTGTGTTTATCCTTTGCAGCCAATACGCCAATATCTGTTTGCGCCTTGCGGATGCTTGAATCTACAACGGTTTGCAACGGATACATGCGTTCGCTTTCTGCCAGCAACCTTTTCCCTTTCATCATCCCAAACATGCGAAAGACATTGAGTACGGGCTTGTCAATTCCGTTGGTCGCCAAATCGCGGAAGCCCGCAAACAAGGGTTGGTCTTCAAACTCAAATGACCAGGATACCGCGCCCAATAGATCTTTGTTGTATTCATCTGCCAATGCATAAATGCGAGCAAACGAAGCCGCCGTATAGCTTGAATACATCGTACCGTTGCGATACGCATTTTCGGGGTTGGTAGTCATGCCGCAGGCAGCACAACCTTCAGGATCGCACTCGCCGATAATAACCGGAAGTTTCGCCAGTTCAGGATACTTGCGGATCACTTCAAAATGGTCGCGGATGTTGCGAAGCTGCGTGCCCATGTTCATCACTACGGTGCCGTTCACTACTCTTGGTGAGCCTTTGGCATGAAACAAAACGGCATCGAGCGGCGAGCCAATGGCGCCCGTTACATAGTTGGTATCACGCAAACAATGATGCAGGAACGCATCTGAAAATTGGGTGCCTCCGCCCGTTGCGTTGCAACCTCCGATCCTTGCTGTTGGCAAGGCTTTCTTCACACCTGCAGCGGCATAATCATACAACTTAAAAAACTCTTCCTGTGTTCCTTTCCAGTAAAAACCGTCTGGTTCGTTCCATACTTCCCACCACCAGCTTTCCACTTCCTTTTTGCCCCATTTCTTCACACAGTGCATTACCCATTGATATACCAGTTCTTGCCATTTATTGTAATCTTTTGGCGGGTAAGCCCAGCCGGTAATAATCCGGTCGTAAGGCAAGCCCGGCTTCCAGTCGTGTTGATAAGGTTCGGGTCGGGTGGACAATGCCTGCGGCATAAAACCAATCTGTGCCAGCGGCTTCATGCCGCGTTGAATATAAGTGTCGAAGATGCTATCAACGATATGCCAGTTGTATACCGCATTGCCATGGCTGTCTTCTGTATAAACATTAGTGGAACCCCATTTTAAAGCCGGTGTTCCATCGCCGGAAGTCAGCAGGTTGTGCGTGCGCACATATATTGGAACAGGGCTCAGGGCAGATATTTCTGATAACAGCTTCCTGCCATCTTTCATATAGGTGTAATTCGGTTCATCGTAGCCAAACCAAGCCCAAATAGGCTTCATATCAGCAACGGGTTTATGAATGTCAACCTGAATTTGCACGGGTTTGCGATGGTTGGTTTGCGAAAAGCCAGGTACAGATGTGAAGATTGAAAGCAACAACAGGACAATTTGTTTATTACAAACAAATCCTTTTGTGCTGTGATGAAAATGAGATACATCTTCAGCAGAAAGAAGACGTTTAATTTGCTTTGCAAGCATATTTGTTGGATCAGGCCACAAGATAGTTATACCGGTAAAGTAAAACCGAAAGATAATCGTTCTGATAAGCAGATAGAATATTCAAAACATTCGTATTTATTACTCCCATTTATCTTTGACTTACTATCCGCACTGTATGGTGCCCGCATTTCACTATGAAAAAAGAAAACAAAGGTCCCGGTGTTCTCTCGTTGCTTAAAGATTATTGGGGCCTAGTGCTGCTGTTGTTGCTGTTCACCTTATTAGGCAATGCATTTAACCTTTGGCTTCCCAAACTCATTTCGCGCGGCATTGATGCCTACAGCAACCGGCATTTTTCTTACCAAGATATCATTCTCCAGTTTACAATCTCAGTGGCGTGCATTTTTGTTTTCAGCTATTTGCAAAGCATTATACAAACATATGTGTCGGAGCGTGTGGCAAGAGAACTCAGAAGCCGTTTGTCCGACAAGCTTTCTCGGCAGAGTTATGCCTTTATTGAAACTGCAAATCCTGCCAAGCTGTTAACCAACCTAACTGCCGATGTGGACTCTATTAAACTCTTTATTTCGCAGGCGATCGTGTCGGTAGTTTCCTCCCTATTTATCATTGTCGGCGCAAGTATCCTGCTCATTGGTATTGACTGGAAATTAGCCCTTTGCGTTATCGCTATCATACCCATCATCGGTACTACTTTTTTTCTGGTGCTGCGCAAAGTGAGGGCGTTATTCAAGCAAAGCCGCGAAGTAATAGACTGGCTGAATAAAGTAATTAATGAAAGCATTTTGGGCGCTGCCCTGATACGCGTTATTAATGCCCAGCAACCCGAGTTTCAGAAGTTTTTAGAAGCCAATACAAAAGCCAAAAGCTTGGGTCTTTCTATTTTGAAATTATTCGCAACGCTCATTCCCGTTATCACGTTTACGGCGAATGCTGCCATGCTTTCCATCCTTGCTTTGGGCGGTCGCTTTGTGATCAACGGCAGCATGACGCTCGGCAATTTTGCAGCGTTCAACAGTTATCTTGCCATGCTCATCTTCCCGATTCTTATCATTGGTTTTATGAGCAATGTCATTGCGCAGGCAACCGCTTCGTTTGAGCGCATCAGCGGCATTCTTGCTACACCGGATCCTGCTGAAACAGGCACGCTTGCTACGCCTCTTAAAGGCAACATAGAAGTAAAAGGCGTAAACCTTTCTTATGGTCAAACACCGGTGCTGAAAGACCTTTCATTCGGCATTGCTGCCGGTTCAAGAACCGCGATCATCGGACCAACGGCAGCCGGCAAAACTCAATTGCTTTACCTGTTGTCGGGTCTCACGCAGCCTTCTTCAGGAACGATACTGTATGACGGGCACCGCATCGCCGATTATAAAGGTCAAACCTTTTACGGCAGTTTAGGACTTGTGTTCCAGGATAGCATTCTCTTTAACATGAGCCTGCGCGAGAACATTGCTTTCAGCGACACTATTACGGATGAAGCTTTGCAAAAAGCAATAGATACAGCCGAACTGGAAGACTTCATTGCCACCCTGCCCGAAGGTGGAGATACGATTGTATCAGAGCGCGGCACCTCTCTTTCCGGTGGGCAGAAGCAGCGCATTATGCTGGCACGCGCACTGGCAGTAAATCCTACTATATTGTTGCTGGACGATTTTACCGCGCGGGTGGACAATAATACAGAACAAAAAATCCTGCAAAACATACAACGCAATTATCCCAACCTCACGCTGGTTTCGGTAACGCAGAAAATAACTACGGCAGAATCTTACGACGAAATCATCCTGCTGATGGAAGGCGAAATCATTGGTAGGGGAACGCATCATCAACTGATGCAAACCAGTCCTGAATACGTGCAATTATTCAACTCACAGCAAAGCACCAGCCGCTATGAATTACAATCTTAATGCGCTTTCGCAGCAGCAACAAAAAACATCCACGCTGGCGGCATTGCGCAGGCTTTATCAGTTAATTGCAGCTGAGCGCAAAAACCTCTGGCTTGCCTTCGGCGCCATTATGTTGAATGCGGCGCTTAACCTCACCGGTCCGTTTCTCATTGGTTATACTATTGACCATTATGTTACAAAGAAGGACTATAACGGCGTGCTCTTCTTTTCAAGCATTTTGTTAGCCATGTATCTGGTGTCATTGTTCACTTCTTATTTTCAAACAAGACTAATGGGCGGCGTAGGACAGCGTATGCTGTTTACCTTGCGAAACAGTATTTTCGGCAAGCTGCAGGAGTTGCCGGTAGCCTTCTTTAATGCCAATAAAGCGGGTGATCTTATCTCGCGCGTAAACAACGATACGGATAAGCTCAATACTTTTTTTTCGCAATCGCTGATGCAGTTTATTGGCAGTCTGGTAACGATGTTTGGTGCAGGTATTTTCCTATTGTTCATCAATATAAAACTTGGTGCGGCTTCGTTGCTTCCGGCGGTTTGTATTCTCCTGTTTACATGGCTGTATTCACCCTTCGTAAAAAAGAAAAATTCGCTGAACCTCAAGAGCACCGGGCTGTTGAGCGCCGATGTGCAGGAAGGACTCAACAATTTTAAAGTGACCATTGCCTTTAACCGCCGCGATTATTTTCGCCGGCGTTTTGAAGAAGTGAACCGGCAGAATTATATAACGGCAATCGGTGCCGGTTTGGCAAACAACTTTCTGCTTCCGGTATATAATTTATTTTCAGGGCTGGCGCAATTGGTTGTTCTTTCTTATGGCATCTATCTTATTTCGGAAAACGAATTTTCGGTGGGTTTGCTGGTGAGTTATTTGGCTTACGCCACCAATTTTTACAACCCGCTTCGGCAATTAGCTGCCTTGTGGGCGGGCTTTCAAACGGCGATTGCCGGCTGGGATCGGATCTCGCAGATACTGTCGCTAAAAAGCGATTTGGAAGTAGTGCAAACGGTTTTACCAAAGGTGTCTTCTTCCCTTGCCGTTTTTAATGGTGTCGGCTTTGGATATGAAGAAGGCAAAGAGATTCTGCATAACATTAACCTGCAGTTGGAGCGTGGCAAAACATATGCTTTGGTGGGACCGACCGGTGGCGGCAAAACCACCACGGCATCGCTAATTGCGCGATTGTACGATCCGGTAAAAGGCAGTATTTATCTGGATGGCAGAGATCTTCGCAGCTATACCGCAGCAGAGAGAACGGCAAAGATCGGTTTCATTTTGCAGGAGCCTTTCTTATTTACCGGCACTGTGAAAGACAACTTGGTGTATGGCAACGTAGCTTATGCTGATTACGATAAAGTTCAGTTAGAAAGCGTGATACAGGAAGCCGGACTGGAAAGCCTGATAAGCCTATTTGAGGCGGGTCTGGCAACAAAAGTTACATCGGGCGGCGATGCTATCAGTTTGGGACAGAAGCAGATTATTGCTTTTATGCGGGCTGTGCTGCGCAACCCTGATATATTGATATTGGACGAAGCCACTGCCAACATAGATACCATTACCGAACACCTGCTGGAAGATATCCTTACCAAGCTGCCTGCCACTACCACACGCATCACCATTGCCCACCGACTGAACACAATTCGGAACGCCGATGAAATCTTTTTTGTAAATGGAGGAGAAGTGATTCGTGCCGGCTCGTTTGACGATGCTGTGGAGCGACTGATGAATGATAAGCGGGTAAGCTGATATTGTGTTTTTGCCGATAGTTGATTCTGTTTACTTGGCACTTAAGTATAGAGAATGTAAATGAGGTAGAGAGAAATTATCTCGTTTCCTTTTTGCTATATGTTTGCGCAAAATTTTATAAATAAACAGACAGGTTATAAAACATAATGATTATGCCGAATACAAAAATAGCAGCACCGAGGAAGAAAGTATTGATAGTGGAAGATGAAGGTGACATGTGCCTCCTGCTCAACATCATTTTAAACGGAAAAGAAGTGGAACTGGATCATGTAAAAAATCTGGCGGCAGCAGAAGCCTACCTGACCGGTGAACAGCCTGCGCTGGTGCTGCTCGACAATAAACTGCCGGATGGTTACGGTGTTGACTTTATTCCTTTGCTGAAGAAAAAGTATCCGTCGGTAAAAGTTGCCATGATCTCCGGCTTCGACGGCGCGGCAAAGGATGTTGCACTTCACAATGGTGCAGATACTTATATACAGAAGCCGTTTACGCGCGAGCAGTTGTCCAGCTCGGTAAAAGCTTTGCTCAGTTAAGTTTTATTCTATTTGATATTTAGGAAGGAGGATGTCGAATGCGGGCATCCTCTTTTGTTTAATAAATTCCTCTTGCCAGTGCATGAATGAGCCTGCCCATTTAAGGCTTTGATCCGGCATGTTTTTACACCTTTGCATTTTATTATCAGCCTGGTTTTTGTCATCTCTCTTTTAATCTGGTCTTTATATAATTCCGGTTCACTAAAGTTGCAGTATGGGTTGCAGAAAAATATATCGTGTTGTCTTACTTTGCTTTCTGATCTTTTTAATGATACCCATCTTCCCGCATCAGCTATGTGCGCAAACTGTCAGTGCTGATTGGATGCGGAAAATGAAGTTCGGTATCATGGTGCATTACCTTTCGTTCATCCAGAACAAGACTGCTCCGCAGAATATGGGTAAGATAACTGATTGGGATTCTTGTGTAAATGATTTTGATGTCAACCTCTTCGCCAGCCAGTTGCATCAGGTAGGTGCCGGTTATGTTATTTTCACGCTGTATCAGGGCGATCGTTTCATCTGCACACCCAATGCGCTATTTGAAAAGAAGACCGGTTATGCGCGCGGGCAAGCGACCTCACATCGAGACTTGATTATGGACCTGTCTAATGCTTTGCAGAGATATAACATCAAGCTTATCTTATACGTAACTGCCGATGGAGCGTTCAGGGATGACCGGTCAAGCCGTGTATTTGAAAGTCCAATGCTGCTGTATAAGCAGAGAGGCAACCAGTTTGTTGCCACGGGTGTTTGGGCAAGAAACTGGGCAGCCGTGCTGCGCGAATGGAGTGTGCGGTATGGTAAAAGAATCTCCGGCTGGTGGGTTGACGGTTCTTACGCCACGCATGGCTACAACGACTCATTATTGGGTATATTTTATACAGCGCTGAAAAGTGGTAACCCTAACAGTATCATCTGTTTTAATAATGCTGTGCATCCCAGCATTGAGTATTATTCTAAATGGGATAGCTATACAGCCGGTGAAATGAATGGATTTGATGATTTGCCACCAGCCGGTGGCAAAATCAATGGGAAACAATGGCACATCCTTTCCTTTTTAGGTACAGACTGGTATAGTCCTTCAGTTAAGTATACTGACCCTTCTTATCTCATCGGATATCTCACAAAGGTGAATGCAGCAGGTGGTGTTGCCACAATAAATGCAGCAGTGTACCGCAATGGTTCCTTGGCTCCGGAGCAACTAACTTTTTTAAAAGAAGTCAGCGCTAAAATTCATTCCCGATAAAATAAGACTATTTTTATTTCTATTGCATTGCCCGCTTTCTTCAAAGAAGTCATCATCTATAAAAAGAAATGTTCCCTGATCCTGTCCTTCTTCTTTGAGTGGCACGGTTTCAGAGGTGGCGTAGTTGATTATTGATTTGCTAACACATCAGGAATGAAAACACAGGCTGAAAAACGCAAAGCGGCTGCCCGCATTTTGCTGGGTGCTCTTCTGGTTACCGCTGGCGCCAGCCATCTTACGTTTGCCCGCGCTGCATTTCGGGCACAGGTGCCCGACTGGGTTCCGCTTACAAAAGATGATACGGTTGTCTATTCCGGTATTGCAGAAATTTCACTCGGGCTTGCCCTCATAGCCGGGGGTAAATACAAGCGCGTTATTGGCAGAACAGCCGCCGCGTTCTTTATAGCTGTATTTCCCGGCAATATTTCGCAATACACACATCATCGCAGCGCTTTTGGTTTAGATACAGATGCAAAGCGGTTGGCAAGATTATTCTTTCAGCCCCTTCTGGTTTACTGGGCATTAAAAAGCACCTCAGAAAAGGAAGTTACAGCGCGTAAACTTTTATAATTAATTACAACAAGTTAACCGGATGCTTTTCTCAAACTTCATTTCGTATAGGAACTAAAATTTTCAGCTTTCTAATAGCAACAATATGTATCGCAGTTAGGATAAGGATAAGAGTTATTCACCCTTCTCAATTTATAAAAAAACAAAAATTATAGTCCTATAAAGCGTTTTAGCAAAAACAAAATCTTTTTAAAAGCAAATACCTATGAACGAAGAGACACAACAACACGAAGAACAGAAGGGAATGAGCCGCCGCAAAGCCATTGGCGGTTTGGGCGCTACTTTAGCCACTGTGCTGGCAGCACCTGTATTTGGCTCGCCCGCTGCGGGCGTACAGGATAATACGCCTGCTGATTTAACCGACCCGACTACCAAATTTCCCAAGCCTCCTTTTCAAAGCCAGAGCCAACCTTGGCCGGGATTGGCCAGTAAAATGAACCCACGGCCTGATCATGGCGAGACCAGTTATAAAGGCTCGGGAAGATTGACAGGAAGAAAGGCTTTGATTACAGGTGGCGATAGTGGTATGGGGCGAGCTGCCGCCATTGCGTATGCCCGCGAAGGAGCAGATGTAGCCATCAACTATTATCCTACTGAAGAACCAGATGCGCAGGAAGTAGTGGCTTTGATTAAGGCGGCTGGTCGCAAAGCCGTAGCGATTCCCGGAGACCTTCGCGATGAAGCTTTTTGCAAGAAGCTGGTGGATGAAGCCATCAAGGGTTTGGGAGGATTAGACATTATCGTGAGCAATGCCGGACGTCAACAGGCGAAGCAATCCATTCTCGATATTACCACCGAGGAGTTCGACGCAACCATGAAGACTAATATCTATGCGCCCTTCTGGATTATTAAAGCTGCTCTGCCACATCTGCCACCGGGTTCAGTTATCATCGGCACTACTTCGGAGCAGGCATATGATCCATCGCCCGATTTGTATGATTATGCGCAAACGAAAGCAGCGACCATGAACTATGTGAAGTCGCTTGCCAAACAATTAGGACCCAAAGGCATTCGTGTGTGCGGCGTTGCGCCCGGACCGATCTGGACGCCACTACAAGTGAGTGGTGGAGCCACGCAGCAAAAGCTGGTTACATTTGGAAGTGATACCGCTTTGGGCAGACCAGGACAACCGGCTGAATTAGCTTCTATTTATGTGCAGTTAGCCGATCCCACTGCCAGCTTTGCCACGGGTAATATCTATGGCTCCGGTGGTGGTAAAGGACAGCCATAGAAGTCACTACGGTGAGTAAGAGAGATGTTTGAATTATTCACTCCTCATCAGTAGATATAGATTCAACCATAATAGCAAAGCCACTATGCGGTAGAAGAGCATAGTGGCTTTGTCTGTTTAGTGCTTAGTTATATGCTTGTTTATTCTAACAACTATTTCACTGCATATGTACGTTGCGGAGCAAAAAAATAAGGCAGATAAACACCTCTGGTAAATGTTGCAGTGCTATCAACTTTACCATCGTGTGAAGCGCTGTAAATCTCGTTCAATAATGATTTCTTTCCTTCCGCATCTTCTGTTAGCTGCCATATCATAACGCCACCTGCCTGTTGCATCGCCAGCTTTGTTTTTCTACCCATTGTAATCATTCCATTGTAGTAAATCGTGTCTGCTACTTTATCGGTAAATTCTGCGCCTTTGTATTGTGATACAATATCTTTATAGGCATACTCTTCTTCTGAAGTTTTGTTATAAAAGCCCCAGCCATAAAAGGGAACACCCAGATTGGTTTTTGCCGGCGGCAAGCCTTTCCCTGCCCAGAAAGCTAGATCATTTACCGCTTTATAATAAGGGGAATGCGGACCAGGATGTGCGGTATCCCAGGGACCTGTTTCGTCATAGCTCATAATGTTTACGAAATCAAAATCGGCAAAAGTAGAAGCCGGTATCTGCTGCTCAAACCAAGTGGCTACGGCGGCAGTTACTATTTTTCCCTGCGGGTGAAATGTAGTTGCCAGTATATGGATAAAGCCGCCATAATCTTTGCCAATGATATCGCCTTCAAGATCTACATCTACGCCATCCAGATGATTGTTCTTTACATACAGAAGAAGACGATTGCAGAAGGCTTGCACGTTCTGCGGAAGCGTGAGATAAATCCAGTTCTTCTTTGTGCCGCTCAGTTCTGCACCTCCCAACGACATCAATACTTTCACATTGTGTTGATGCGCATTGTCTGCCACTCCTTGTAAACCGGCAAATGAAGTAAGATTCCCTTTTTCATCCGGATTAGCAAAGGCAATGTTCATATGCGTGATCTGGCTATAATTAATGGTGGCTGCGCTTTTAGGAAAATTATCCCACGTGTTTAAATAGCCTACAATTCGAAACTGCGCATTTGTGTTGTTGGCAAGGAATATAAAACTTAACAACAGGAAGAGACAAAGAAAGTGTTTCATAAAGCAAGAATATAGAAATGCGGGCTCTCTTTATAAAACAGAGAACCAATTGCTACAGAAGCAGTTATTAGCAGGACCACTTATTTAATCAGCCGTATCGCAAGCGGATACTTATAGAGCTTGCCCTCACTGGTTTTTACAGATGCAACGATAACAAGAACCAATGCCAGGATGCCAATTATCCAAACTAACAATATACCAATAACAGTAATGAACAGAGCGATGATTACGATGTACAACGTGATTTGAAAGTTCAGTGATTCTTTAGCGCTGGCAGCTACAAAAGCAGATTCGTCTTTTTTAATAAGAAAGATGATTAATGGCGCCAGGAAACCGATGCCGGGAATTAATGTTAGTGCATGTGAAAGCAGCGCCATGGTTCGCTCATCGCTGGTTGGCGGAATAACAGGAATTTCTTCACTGCCGAGATAGGAGTTTTGCTGTGTCATTTGGTTTTAATTATAAATCCAAATGTAGCAAAAAGCAAGAGCGTATTTCTTATTTTTTTATGAAAGGAATCAATAGCCGTTTGCCTCACATTCTTTCCGGCACTTCAATTCCCAATAAGTGCATGCCTCTTTTAATGACGGTTGCAGTTAATACACAAATCTGCAGGCGCAATATTTTCTTCTCTTCACTTTCAGCATTGGTAACAGAGTGGCCGGCATAAAAAGAGTTGAATGTTTTGCACAAATTGAAAATATAGACCGCAATTTTAGAAGGGTCGTATTCTTTACCTGCTTCACTGATGATGCTTTGGAATTGCTCTAAGGAAACAATCATTTCTTTTTCTAAAGACAGAAGCGAAGAAGCGTTTTGTATTGAATTCTCTACTGCATCATTCCTACGTAAAATACTCTTAATTCTTGCATGTGTGTATTGAATAAATGAACCGGTGAAACCTTGAAAATCTATGCTTTCTTCGGGGTTAAAGACCATACGTTTTTTTGGGTCAACACGCAGAATAAAGAACTTCAAAGCGCCTAAGCCAATGGTGTTATACAGCTGTTTTAATTCTTCTTCGGTGAAGTCTTTTACCTTGCCTAACTCTTCTGTCTTTGCTTTTGCAATGGCAATCATTTCATCTATCAGATCATCCGCATCCACCACGGTTCCTTCGCGGCTTTTCATTTTGCCGGTGGGCAATTCCACCATGCCGTAGCTGAGATGATGAATGCCATCGGCAGAAGGCAGACCCAGCTTTTCGCAGATAAGTTTTAGTACTTTAAAATGATAATTCTGCTCATCGCCCACCACATAAATGCTTTGCTGCATGCCGTATTCCTGTTGCTTTTGTTCGGCCAGTCCAATGTCCTGCGTGATGTAAACCGAAGTGCCATCTTTGCGGCGCACCACTTTTTCATCCAGGCCATCCGCCGTTAAATCTACCCAAACGCTGCCATCTTCTTTTGCATAAAACACACCTTTCTGCAAGCCTTCCTCTACCAAGTCTTTACCTAAGAGATACGTGTTGCTTTCGTAATATACTTTATCGAAATTGCTGCCAATGCGCTGGTAGGTTTCATCGAAGCCTTTGTAGACCCAACCATTCATCTTTGCCCATAACTCTTTTACTTCCGGCTTGCCCCTTTCCCAGTCAATCAGCATTTGGCGGGCAGCCTGCATAATGGGAGCTTGCTGTTCTGCTTCATCTTTGGTTTTGCCTTCGCTGATCAATTGCTCTGTTTCTTTTTTATACTCATCATTAAACTTCACATAATAATCGCCCACCAGATGGTCGCCTTTCTCACCCGTACTTTCCGGCGTTGCGCCGTTGGCAAACCACTGCCATGCCACCATACTTTTGCTGATGTGAATGCCCCTGTCGTTTACTACACAGGTTTTGATAACGTCATTGCCTTGTGCCTTCAAGATTTCGGCAATGCTCCAGCCTAAAAAATTATTGCGCAGATGTCCTAAGTGCAAGGGCTTGTTGGTGTTAGGCGATGAATATTCTACCATCACGCGATGGTTGTTTTTCTCTGCCAAGCCATAAGATGAATTAGTATAATTAGACGATAAGAATTGCAGCCAGTAGTCTTCAGTGACAGTTAAATTCAAAAAGCCTTTGATAACGTTATAACTGCTGATAACCGATGGATACTGCTGAACAATGTAATCACCAATTTCTTTGCCCATTACATCCGGCGACTTCCTCACCTGTTTTGTGAAGGCAAACAGAACAATGGTATAATCTCCTTCAAACTCAGGTTTGGTTTCGTTGATGGTTACCGCGCTTTCTTCAATAGCTATATAGTATAAAAAAGTCAGCGCCTGCGCAGCCATTTGTTTTATGTTCGAAACAACACTCATATTAAAAATTGGACGGCAAAAGTAAACGATGCACCGCAACCCATTGCCCAAACCCTCAATTCATCACTCATAACGAACCTCTAACATCGTGTGTTGAGCACTAATTCCTTCACACATTATCTTCGCTGCTTCCTGCAGGCATGTATAAAATTCACAACAGCATTCGCCATCTCATTCTGCAAACGGTAGATTTCTTTTATCCGCCGTTCAGGCGGTTTATGCCTTTGCAAACCTTCCGCTATGCGGCTTGCGGTGGAGCTAACATGCTGCTCGATATTTCCTTGTTTGCACTGAGCTATAATTTTCTTTATCACAAGCAGAATGTTGATTTCGGTTTCTATGTGATGTCTGCGCCAACGGCTTCGCTCATTACCGCTTCTTTTGTTTCCTTCTTCACTGGTTTTTATGTAAGCCGCTATGTTGTGTTTCCTGAATCGGTGGTGCGCGGCAGAACGCAGTTAGTGCGCTATTTCATGATTGTGGTAATCTGTTTTTTTCTCAATTATTTTTTCCTCTGGTTTTTCATCAATTACCTGGGCTGGTACCCTACGCCTTCTAAAATTGTGACAACTGTATTTGTAGTGGCTTTCAGCTATCTTAGCCAGACTTATTTTTCGTTCCGGCGGGGAAAGGTTGCTGAATCCTAAAATAAATGATAAAGTTTCCGTTTTATCTATCAAACTATTATCTTTGCGCTCCCAAAAAATATGTCTAAACAACCGCTGATTAAACAAGATGGTGTGATTCTCGAAGCGCTGAGCAATGCCATGTTCCGCGTGAAGTTGGAAAATGGGCACGAAATCTTAGCCACCATCTCTGGAAAAATGCGGATGCACTACATCAGGATTTTGCCGGGCGACAAAGTAGGGGTTGAAATGAGTCCGTACGATCTGTCGAGGGGAAGAATCATTTTCAGGTATAAATAACAGCTACGAGCCGCAAGCAGATAGCTATAAGAGAAATAAACAAGGTTATGAAAGTAAGAGCTTCTGTAAAAAAGAGAAGTGCAGATTGCAAGATTGTTCGTAGAAAAGGCAAGCTGTACATCATCAACAAAAAGAATCCCCGCTTTAAGCAAAGACAGGGGTAGTCATTTGTGATTGAATATTGTAATGGTTAATTGGCAATATCAATCGAAAATTGAAAACTTAAAATCAGAAAATAATTATGGCTCGTATTGCCGGTATTGATCTACCCAAAAATAAAAGAGGCGAGATAGGACTTACCTACATCTATGGTATTGGCCGCTCAACGGCGCAGTATATTTTAGATAAAGCGGGTGTAGGTTACGATAAAAAAGTATCTCAGTGGGATGATGAAGAGCAGGGTGCTATCCGTACTATCGTTACCAACGAATTTAAAACCGAAGGTCAGCTTCGTAGCGAAGTGCAGATGAACATCAAGCGTTTGCTGGATATCGCCTGTTATCGCGGTCTGCGTCACCGTAAAGGCTTGCCGGTTCGCGGTCAGCGCACCCGCACCAACAGCCGTACGCGCAAAGGAAAGCGTAAAACGGTGGCTGGTAAAAAGAAAGCGCCTAAGAAATAATACCACGGCATTGTGCTTTGCAGCATGATGCCTTGTTATATCTGGAAAACGCCGGATCTCAGCCCGACAGGTTGAAGTAGGGTTTGCCAGGTCTCGCTCCCGGGCGGGATTTTATTTTATAAAACAATGCCTGAACAAGGCAAGATTACCTCGAAAATTATTATGGCAAAAGTTCAGAAATCACAACAGCAGTCGAGCGCGAAAGCCGCTGCAAAGAAAAGAATTGTAAAGATAGATGCCTATGGCGATGCGCACATCAGCGCTACTTTCAACAATGTTATTATCTCTTTAACCAACAAACAGGGACAGGTTATTTCCTGGTCATCTGCCGGCAAGATGGGTTTTAAAGGTTCTAAAAAAAACACACCTTATGCTGCACAGGTAGCCGCCGCTGATGCCGCGAAAGTGGCAACTGATGCGGGTTTGAAAAGAGTAGATGTGTATGTAAAAGGACCAGGTGCCGGCCGTGAAGGTGCTATCCGTTCTCTCGCACAGAATGGCATCGAAATTACCATGATTAAAGACATTACCCCACTGCCACATAATGGCTGCCGTCCTCCAAAGAAGAGAAGAGTATAATATTTTCAATTGAGATACGGTTAATCGTCAATTTTTCAATTAACCATCAATAATAATCAATTTACAATCGGATTCCTGATTCATTTTAGATTTTTACCGATCAGGGGTCGTCATTAAAAAATCAAAAAAGTAAAGAACAAATGGCACGTTACACAGGTCCGAAAACAAGGATAAGCCGCATCTTCGGCGAACCCATTTTAGGCAATGGAAAATGGCTGACAAAAAACAGCAACCCACCCGGTCAGCATGGAGCAACGAAAAAGCGTAAAGCACCCGGTGAGTATGCGCTGCAGTTAAAAGAAAAACAAAAGGCAAAATACACGTACGGTGTATTGGAGCGTCAGTTCAAAAATACATTTGAGGAAGCTTCCCGCTGGAAAGGCGTAACCGGTGAAAATCTCATCAAAATGCTGGAAGCCCGGTTAGATAATGCAGTGTTTCGTATGGGTATTGCACCTTCCCGTCCGGCTGCCCGCCAGTTGGTAGGTCATAAACACGTAACCGTAAATGGCGAGGTGGTAAATATTCCTTCTTACCAGTTAAAGCCGGGCGATGTGGTTGGCTTAAAAGAAAAAGCATTAGGCAATACTTCTATCACCAGCCAAATTCGGGGTCGCAATCCGAAGTTTTCCTGGCTGGATTGGAATGATGCTGAGAAGAGAGGTACTTTCATTACTTACCCGGAAAGAGAAAGTGTTCCTGAGAACATCAAGGAACAACTGATTGTGGAATTGTATAGTAAGTAAAGAGAAAGCAAGCCTTAATTTGCCTCTGCTTACACTTCATAGTTCTTACAAAGTATTCAAGTTTTCAAATTATAAAACGCTTCTTCTCTTACTACTATAGTAGATTAGAAGTGTCCTACAAAAGTTATTATGGCAATATTAAATTTTCAGAAACCAGACAAAATCGTTCTTCAGAAAGTAACCGATTTTGAAGGTCAGTTCGAGTTTCGCCCGCTTGAGCCAGGCTATGGTTTGACAATCGGCAACGCTTTGCGCAGGGTTTTATTAAGCTCTCTGGAAGGTTACGCTATCGTGGGTATTAAGATAGAAGGGGTAGACCATGAGTTTGCTACTATTAAAGGCGTAACAGAAGATGTTACCGAAATGATCCTGAACTTGAAGCAGGTTCGCTTTAAGAAGAAAGGCGATCCTGATTTGCAGAGTGAAAAGATTTCTCTTTCTATCCGCAACAAAACAGAATTTACTGCGGCTAACATTGCAGAAGCTACACAAAGCTTCGAGCTAATGAATCCTGAACTGGTAATCTGCACTTTGGATTCTTCTTCTAAATTGGATATTGAACTGACCGTTGCCAAAGGTCGCGGCTATGTTCCGGCAGAAGAAAATAAAGTGAAAGATTCAGTGTTCGGATATATTCCCATTGACTCTATCCATACGCCGATCAAGAATGTAAAATATGGCGTTGAAAATTATCGTGTAGAACAGCGTACTGACTATGAAAAGCTAATGCTCGAAGTTTCTACCGATGGTACTATCAACCCGGAAGATGCTGTAAAACAAGCATCCCGCATCCTCATTCAGCACCTGATGATCATCACGGATGAGAATATTACTTTCGATACAAAAGAAGATAAGAAAGAAGATGTGGTGGATGAGCAGGTGCTTCAGCTTCGCAAGGTGTTGAAGACGCCACTGGAAGATTTAGATCTTTCCGTTCGCGCTTTTAATTGTTTAAAAGCAGCCAAGATCAATTCACTGAGCGAATTAGTGCAGTATGAGCAGGAAGACCTGATGAAGTTCCGCAACTTCGGGCAGAAGTCTCTGAGCGAAATTGACCAGGTGTTACACGAGAGAGGTCTGCAGTTCGGTATGGATCTTCACAAGATGGGCTTGGACGATATTGATAAGTAAGTTGTAAGTTATAGGCGGTAAGTAATAAGTTGTATTGCTTACCACTTTTTATTTTAAACAATAGTTGTTGCTGATGTCAACAGCGTTTCCTGTAAATCTTTGACATGGTGCAGGGAATATTTTTAATCGGGAAGATTGTTGTTTGAATTCATTTTCAAATTTTAAATTCCCAAATTTTCAAATTAAAACGTCATGCGTCACGGAGACAAAATCAACAATTTAGGCCGCAAGAAAGCCCACAAAGATGCGCTGCTTGCCAACTTAGCCAGTCAGTTAATCGTTCACAAACGTATTGTTACTACATTAGCCAAAGCAAAAGTATTACGCACGTATGTAGAGCCGCTGATTACCAAAACAAAAAAAACTGATAACGAAACTGTTATCAGCCACCAGCACCGAGTAGTATTTTCCTACCTGCATGATAAGAAAGCTGTAAAGGAATTGTTTACGGTAGTAGGTCCAAAAATAGCCAGCCGTCCTGGTGGTTATACCCGCATTATTAAGCTTGGTATTCGCGTTGGCGACAATGCTGAGAAAGCTATGATTGAGTTGGTTGATTTCAACGAGATCTATGGCAAAGGCACAACGCAGGCTACTGAAACAGCCCGCAGAACGCGCCGTGGTCGTGGTGGTAATAAAGTTGCCAATGCGCCGGTTGCACAACAATCTGCTGAACAACAGCCGACAACCGATTCACCTATGGTGACTAATGAAACGCCAAGCGGTAAACCAACTACGGATGTAGCACCTACCGAAAATAAGGGAACTGAATAATATTAGTTTTTATTTCAAATCAAAAAGGCAAAACCAGTTACTGGTTTTGCCTTTTTTATGTACTTCATTTTGCTCTTTATGTCTGATCCAAATCTGTTTACCATGAACAAACAAACTGAACCTTCTGCAAGAGAGGCTGATTATTACATCAACCGTTTAGGTTTGCAACCGCACCCCGAAGGTGGCTGGTATAAAGAAACTTATCGGGCTGAAGAAATGATAACCCAAAACGGATTGCCGCTGCGGTTTGAAGGAAACAGGAATATCTCTACGACTATTTACTATCTCCTGCAACGAAATGAATATTCAGCTTTTCATAAAATAAAAAGCGATGAAGGCTGGCATTGGTATGCAGGCGGCTCTTTAATCATTCACCAGATTGAGGAGAGTGGTAGTTATAGCTGTGTAAAACTGGGTAATGATTTGGACAACAGTGAGAGATTTCAATGGGTAGTGCCTGCCAATGTTTGGTTTGCGGTAGAGCTACTTTCCGGATTATTTGTTTTGGCGGGTTGTACTGTTTCTCCGGGCTTTAATTTTTCTGACTTTGAAATGGCAAACCCGGAAGTTTTATCAACCGCTTTTCCTCAATATACGCACTTAATTAAAAGGCTTTGCCGCTAAAAAACAGGTTCTATAAAATTTGCAGCGGGCTGACAGACAATTAATTTATTTGTACAAATAAACTATCAACAAAAAAGCAGGTTAACATAACCCGCCTGACTGTATTGATAAAAAATATAGAATCAAAATAAATATGAAAAAAGGCAAAATATTCTAACCAAATATTTGCCAAAGAGGAAACAGTATTATATTTTCGCACCAGAAAACAATGATTTCACCGTTTTTTTCATTCTTTTTCAAATGCGCACCGAGGGGCTGCAACCAAACTGACTTCTACATCACTATTAGCTGTTTTCTGGTTCTAGCTGCCATACTACCCAAACTACACTGATACCAAAATTATTTCTCCATCTTAGGTTGTGTTCTTACTATGCCTTCTTGTAAGAATACAACCTTTTTTCTTTTTTGATATAGGACGTATTATTTTACTAAATTACATGCCAAACAGGCTATGCTGGTTGTTATTTCCTTTATTCTGATAGCCTTCTTTTTTTAAATGACTATACGCTTTGTAAGTTACCTCTCTGCCACGTGGTGTCCGCTGTAAAAAACCTTCCTGGATAAGGAAAGGTTCATATACTTCCTCCAGCGTACCCGGCTCTTCGCCCACTGCTGTAGCAATAGTGGTAATTCCTACCGGACCGCCTTTGAATTTTTCAATAATGGTGCTTAAAATGCGGTTATCCATCTCGTCCAATCCATATTCATCTACATTTAAAGCGCGCAGAGCATGTTGGGTAATGCCGATGTCTATCTGACCATCATTCAACACCTGGGCAAAGTCTCTGACGCGGCGCAACAAACCATTGGCGATGCGTGGCGTGCCGCGGCTTCTGCCGGCTATTTCCATGGCAGCATCAGATGTAATAGGTGTACCTAAAATGCCGGCACTGCGGATGATAATTTTTTGCAGCACATCTGCGGTATAATATTGCAATCTTGACTTGATGCCGAAACGCGAAAGCAGAGGTGCTGTTAGCAAACCGCTTCGTGTAGTGGCACCAATCAAAGTAAAGGGTTGAAGGTTCAGTTGAATACTGCGGGCATTGGGACCGCTGTCAATCATAATGTCTATCCGGAAATCTTCCATAGCAGCATAGAGATATTCTTCTACTACGGTGCTAAGGCGATGGATTTCATCAATAAAGAGCACATCATTCTTTTCCAAATTCGTTAGCAAGCCGGCAAGATCGCCCGGCTTTTCTATTACAGGCCCAGAGGTTTCTTTGATGCTAACGCCCAACTCATTTGCAACTATTCGGCTGAGTGTTGTTTTGCCTAAACCAGGAGGACCATGAAACAAAACATGGTCAAGCGCATCGCCGCGCATCTTGGCAGCTTTTATGAAGATGCGAAGATTTTCGATGATGGTAGGCTGACCCGAAAAATCGTCTATTTCCGTGGGGCGGATGGTATTTTCAAACTCTTTCTCGGCTGCCGAAAGATTCTCTTTTTCTGTTTGTAAATTAAGGTTTGCCATAACTATGCGAATGAGTAAAATTACTAAAAAGATTAGTGCCGTAAAAGCAGATGCTTGATTTTAGGTATTCATTGCAGCACCGTAAAAGAACTACTTTTACCCAAACAAAACAAGTTATGAAAGCAGGAATTATCGGCTCCGGTGCTGTGGGGCAAACTTTAGCGAAAGCCTTTCAAAGTGAAGGTTACGAAGTAATGCTTGGTACCCGGGATATAGCAAAACCAGAAGTCGTTCAATTCGGCAAAGACAATCTTGGTATTAAGGCGGGAACATTTAAAGATGTTGCCATTTTCGGTGATCTTCTGGTGTTTGCCGTAAGCGGTGATGGTGCGGAAGAAGCTATAAAGGAGTCGGGGATTGATAACCTTTCTGGCAAAACTATTATTGATGCTACCAACCCTATTAGCAAAGAGGCACCCGATAAAGGCGTGCTGAAGTTTTTTACCGACATCAATTTTTCTTTGATGGAAGTGCTACAGCAGTTAGCGCCGGAAGCAAAGCTGGTAAAAGCTTTCAACAGCGTAGGGAATACTCTCATGTACAAACCGGATTTTGGCGATATTAAACCAACCATGTTTATTGCGGGCAATGATAGTGAAGCCAAGCAACAGGTAAGCGAGATTCTAAACCGCTTTGGCTGGGAAACAGAAGATATGGGGGGAGCCGAAGCAGCAAGAGCCATTGAACCTTTAGCTATTCTCTGGTGCATTCCTGGTTTTACCAAAAATCAATGGACAGGACATGCGTTTAAGCTGCTGAAGAAATAAGTATCTTATTGTATTACGTTTATCTGATTCAGTCAGCAGATTCCGCATGGCACTAAAGACACTACAGGCTAAAATTCTCGTGAATTTAGTCTGTACTAAGTAATGTTGAGGACATCCCGATAAACCGGGACGAGACTTGCAGAGTGATGTGCAGCCGATAACTATCATTTGATTTTGATCATATAGTTACTTCAACAGGTACGGTTCTATCACTTTCTTCCAGATGACGTAGCCTTCGGGCTTCATGTGCAGGTTGTCTTCTTTGTACAGTTCGGGTCGCATCTTTCCCTCGGCATTCAGCATGGGATGAAAAACATCAATGAACACGGCGTTTTTTTGTTTCGAAATGTATTGCTCAATCAGTGTATTGGCAACCTTCATTTTAGGTAATAGATTTTCGCGGCTGGGGCTGGGCTTGATAGATACAAAAGCTACATTCACTCTTTTGCCCAACTCTTTTCTTATCATGCCGTATAAGGTTTTGAACCGTTCGAAAACGGTGTCGGCTGAAACAGTACTGTCTGCAGCAAGATCGTTATCGCCACAGTAAATCACTATCTGTTTTGGGAGATAGGGATAAATAATGTCGGGTGCGAAACGGATGACATCAGGTAATTGGCTGCCACCAAAACCACGGTTGATGATGGGGTAGCCGGGAAAATCGTTTTGTACATCGCTCCACATGCGGAAGGAGGAACTGCCGATGAAGAGGATGGCGTTTTTAGGTGGTGTGTGAAGGCTGTCTTCTTTTTTAAACTGATCTATTTCGTTTTGAAAGGGTGCAGTTTGGGCATAACTGATTACTGCTGAAAATAAGAGTGTAATGAGGAGAAGTATTTTCATGAGGGAAAGGTAAGGGAAATGGGGTAAGATGTAGATGTGAGATGTATTACTGCCGAAAGATTATTGTTTAAGTTCCAAAGTCATTTTTATAGAGAAGAGACTAATTAATACACAGGGGCAAACAAGATTTATCAAAAACAAAATCCGGCGTTCCGCTTAAAGCCCGACCCATCTGTTACGCTGTTAATCGGTAACTGCTAAAAACAGCTTGTAAATTCTTCCTCCTTTACAGAGAAGTAAGCAACCGGTAACAATCCTTCTTCAGTCTGCTAAATAATGCACAGTTTGAGTTATAACTGTATTATTTCCCTTTAACACAGGCGGTTATTTTTACTCTTTACGTTTTGTCCAAATCATAGTCGTACGAAAATATGCCGTTATGAAAAAAACAGGTCTTCTAGTAAGCTGTCTTTTATTTGTTTCGTTCTCCTTTGCGCAGCCTTTTTCCCCTGTTAACAAAAACGCGTCTCCCGAAGCCGGAAAGTTGCTGGCTTACCTGTACAGCATCAATGGGAAATACATTCTCAGCGGCGAACACAACTACAACGAAAAGATGAGCCGCTTTGATGACAGCGTAAAAGCCATTACGGGTAAAGCGCCTGCTGTGTGGGGTACCGATTTTATCTGGAACGGCACCAAAGACAATGGTCAGGCTATTGTAAACGAAGCCATAAGGCGGTATAAAGAAGGCTACATTGTTACGCTGATGTGGCACCAGGGACGACCTGCCGACGAGCCGCCTTACCGCTGGAAAGAAAGCGTACAGGGAAAACTGACCGATGCACAATGGAAAGAACTCACAACGCCCGGTACAGATCTTTACAAGCGCTGGCTGGCGCAGGTAGATGTGGTAGCCGGTTATCTAAAACAGTTAGACAGCGCTCATATCCCCGTTCTCTGGCGTCCTTATCATGAGATGAACGGCGTGTGGTTCTGGTGGGGAAACAAACCGGGAAAAGAGGGTATTCAAAAGCTTTGGAAGATGATGTACGACCGCTATGTGAACCACTTTCATCTGAACAATCTCATTTGGGTGTGGGGCGCCAACGGACCCCGCGACATCCCGGCTGATGAAGCGTATGCTTACAAAGACTTTTATCCGGGCAATGATTATGTGGATATTGCCGGCACCGATATCTACCACATGGATTATGAGCAGAAAGAATACAATGAGTTGCTCGATTTGGCTAAAGGTAAATTGATTGCTCTTACCGAAGTGGGCGAACTGCCAAGCGTTGAGATACTGAAAGCACAACCCAAATGGTCGTGGTTTCTGGTGTGGACGAACTTTATTTATGATTACAATAAACCTGAGCATGTAAGAGAGATATATAACCTGCCGCAGGTGCTGACGCATGATGAAGTGAAGATGCCGTGATGATTCTTTTAACCATAAACCTGCCTGTCGGCAGACAGGGACATGAAGGATACATAAATCCATTTAGAAAAATCAATTCTTTGTGCGTCTTCTTTTCTTTATCCCTTCATAGTTCAGGTGACCTTACAATCCTGAAATTTTACCTAACTGATTTGAATCATACATATGAAAAAGCTTCTCTTTTTTTTCTTTGCCGTTCTTTCTTTACAAACGTTTGCACAAGCGCCCAAACCTGCTCGGGGCATGCATTTGAATAATCTTGAGTATTTAGAATATGAAGGTGTGAATGTAATGCTTGCACACGATTTCTATCCCGAAGGTCACCAGGGCGGTGTAGGTGTGATACAGAACGGGCAGCGCGTGGCAACCAACGGCGATATTCGTTTGAACGCAACACCTGGCCAATGGCAGCCCATACCCAAAGTAGGCAAGCGCATGGTAGACAAAGCCACCGGCGCCATCAGTGTGCACATGGAATACCCGTGGGAGGAAATCAACCGCAAAGGCTTTAACCCGGTTATTTATCCCGATCTTAAATTCGGCTATACAACGCGGGTAGAGCCCATCGGCAAAGGCTTCAAAATCATTGTTGATTTAGACAGTTCCCTGCCTGATAACTGGATTGGGAAAGTGGGTTTCAATTTTGAGCTGTTACCTTCTGTTTTGTTTGGCAAATCTTATTACATGGATAAGCAGTTCGGCATTTTTCCCCGCCAGGCAAATACACAGAATTACACAGATGAAGAAGGTGAAACACAGGTGATGCCAATGGCTACCGGCAACAAGCTAACCATTGCTCCCGAAAGCGATATGCAAACCTTGACCATTGAAAACCTGAAGGGCAACGGGATGCAGTTGCTGGATGGCAGAGGCAAGTACAACAACGGCTGGTTTGTGGTGCGCTCGCTGGTGCAAAAAGGTTCAACAAAAAATGCCATCGAATGGCTGGTGACGCCTTATGCCGTAGAAGGCTGGATGGCAAAGCCGGTGGTGCAGGTATCAGAAGTGGGTTATCACCCCAAACAACAAAAAATAGCAGTGATAGAACTGGATGCAAAAGACACCAAACGAGCTACCGCATCGTTGCTTCGGGTGAATGAAAATGGAGGCTTTGAAACGGCTCTGCAAGCGGCACCCAAAAACTGGGGCAACTTCCTTCGCTACCATTATCTGCAGTTTGATTTTACACCCATTCAGAAGCCGGGCATGTATGTAGTGAAGTATGGCAACGATACCACGCTTCCCTTCCAGATTGGCGACAGTGTGTATGCGCATGATGTGTGGCAGCCAACGCTGGAATACTTCCTTCCGGCCCAGATGTGCCACATGCGTGTGAATGATAAATACAAAGTATGGCATGGCTGGTGCCACATGGATGATGCTCGTATGGCACCTATAGACTCCAACCATTTTGATGGTTATATACAAGGCGCTTCCACGCTTACAAAATATAAATCCGGCGAAACAGTGCCCGGCTTAAATGTGGGTGCCTGGCACGATGCGGGCGACTTTGATTTGCGTGTAGAATCGCAGGCAGAAACGGTGTATGGCTTAACGCTGGCTTATGAAGCATTTAATGTAAAGTATGACAATACCACCATTAACCAGCAAACGCATGTGGTGGAGATACAACAACCTGATGGCAAGCCCGATGTGCTGCAACAGATAGAACATGGATTGCTGTCTATTGTAGGCGGTTATCAAAGCATGGGCAGGTTCTACCGGGGTATTATTGAGCCAACTTTACAGCAGTACACGATACTCGGCGATGCGGCAAACATTACGGATAATAAATTTTATAACGATGTAAAAACAATAGGTACGCCGCCCGCCATTGGTTTGCCGGATTCACCCGATGACCGATGGGTGTTTACGGAAGATAATCCCGGCCGGTCGCTCGAAGCTGCTACTGCATTAGCGGCTGCTTACCGTGTGATGAAAGGCTACAATGACACGATGGCAAATGCCTGCCTATCCATTGCAAAAGAAGTATGGACAAACACAAAAGAAAAGAATCCTTTGCAGCGCGTATCGCTGGCAACAGAGCTCTACATTACCACGAAAGACAAATCATATGCGGACTTCCTGACCAGCCACGCTGATAGCATGGCGAAACGCATTGAAAACACCGGCTGGGTATTGGGTCGCGTGCTGCCGATGATTAACAATGCACACCTGACAAATGCCATCACAGCGGCTGTTAAAACCTATTACGATACCATTAAAGCGCAGGGCAAACAAACTCCTTATGGCATGCCTTACAAGCCTAATATCTGGGGTGCGGGCTGGGACATTCAGCACTTTGGTTATCGGCAGTATTTCCTGCACAAAGGCTTTCCCGGTATTGTGTCTGATGAGTATATGCTCGATGCACTGAACTTTGTTCTGGGTTGTCATCCCGGCAGCAATACGGCTTCATTTGCATCGGGCGTAGGCGCGCATTCTGCTATTCCCGGGTATGGTTTTAACCGTGCCGACTGGTCGTATATTCCCGGTGGAGTGACTTCGGGTACGGCATTAATACGTCCTGACTTTCCTGAACTGTTGGCTTTTCCGTTCTTGTGGCAGCAGGGCGAATATGTGCTGGGTGGCGGAACCACAGATTATTTGTTTTTGGTGCTGGCAGCGAATGCGGAGTTGAACGGGAAGTAATTTTTGAACTATTAAAGACACGAAAGGCACAAAGGAACACGAAGAATTATGAAGCAAATCTTTTTATCAATTTTCTTGCTTATTACTCTCTCCTCTATTGCGCAATACACAACCCGTAAAGACAGTATTGCATCTCAGATGAAGTATGCTGCCAAACAGGAACTCTTAGACAAATACTACCCACGCAATATTGACACGCTGTATGGCGGCTATCTCAGCACCTTCACCTACGATTTTCAGCCACAGGGCGCACAGGATAAAATGATTGTAACGCAGGCGAGGCACACCTGGTCAACCGCCAAAGCGGCTATGTTTTATCACGATACAGCTTACCTATCCATGTCGCGCCACGGCTTTCTGTTTTTAAGAGATGTAATGTGGGATAAACAATACGGTGGTTTTTATAACCTCGTAACGCGAGACGGCAAACCCAAAACATTCACTAAGCAGGCATACGGTAATGGCTTTGGTATTTATGCACTGGCAGCTTATTATGAATGTTCGGGCGATACCGCCGCGCTGAACCTTGCCAAAAATGCCTTTGCGTGGCTGGAGCAGCATAGCCACGACCCGAAATACAAAGGCTATTATCAATACCTGGAACGTGACGGCACACCCATGAAACGGTCAGCTAATGAACCGAGCACATCGGATATGGGCTATAAAGACCAGAACAGTTCTATTCATTTACTGGAAGCGTTTACAGAATTATACAAAATGTGGAAAGACCCATTGCTTAAGACGCGCCTGCAGGAAATGCTGGTTCTGATCCGTGATACCATTGTATCGCCCGCTGGTTCTTTGCAACTGTACTTTACGCCCGACTGGAAACACATTAGTTACCGCGATTCTTCTGATGCCGTGATTGCAAAGAACCATTACATAGATCATGTATCCTTCGGGCATGATGTAGAGACGGCTTACCTGATGCAGGAGGCTACGGAAACATTAGGTAACCAGCATGATACAAAGACGTTGTCGGTAGGTAAAAAGATGGTAGATCATGCCCTTCGGTACGGCTGGGACAACAAGGTTGGCGGCTTTTACGATGAAGGTTATTATTTTAAAAACAAGCCCGGCATGATCATCATAGTGGATACTAAAAACTGGTGGGCACAGGCAGAAGGACTGAATACACTCCTTATGTTTTCTGATATGTATGCGAAAGATACAATGATGTATTACAACAAATTTGCGAAGCTTTGGAACTATGTGCAAACCTACCTGATAGACCACGAGCATGGTGACTGGTATGAAGAAGGCTTAGATAAATCGCCGGAATACAAAACAAAGCTGAAAGCGCAGATCTGGAAAGGTACTTATCACAATTTTCGCGCGCTGATGAACTGCCTGAACCGGATAGAAGAAAATGAAAAGAAACCGGTAACCAACAGATAGAATTATCAGCAATAACTGAACGGGTATGCACCATTGCACAGAAAGCGGAAAAGCCGCCTGTTATAGCAGGCGGCTTCACTAACCTGAACGCAAATCGTTTATCTTTTGCTGATTAATTCCACATCAAATATCAGGGTAGAATAAGGCGGGATGGAACCGCCCGAGCCGCGGCTGCCATAGCCCAGTTCCTGCGGGATGAACAACCGCCACTTGCTGCCCACCGGCATTAGCTGCAGTGCTTCCGTCCATCCTTTGATTACCTGTTGTACGCCAAATGTGGCAGGCGCACCCCGCTTGTAAGAGCTATCGAATACTTTTCCATTTACTAGGCTGCCTTCGTAATGAACCGTTACGGTGCTGTTGGCTGAAGGCTTTTCGCCTCCGCCTTCAGTAAGCACTACATATTGCAACCCGGAAGGCAGCGTAACCACGCCTTCCTTCTCTTTGTTTGCTGCAAGAAAGGTTTCCTGCTCTTCGGTCGTTTTTTGAAACATCTGTTTGATTTTTTCTCCTAAATCCATTGTTGTTTGTATTTAAAAAAGAACCGGCTGTTTGCTGCCCGTTCCTGCATTACTGCAATAGTAATGCGCAATTTTGTTATTGTATAAACTCAGCCTCTATCCCACTGGTTTGCCGGGACAAGATTTTTTACTGAAAGGGGAACCTCGAGTGATGATGGTATGGTTTACTCTTATTTATTCCTGCTATATTGTTTGCTGCGCTCACTGTAGAGATGAACCAGGTTGGGTTAATCCCAATTGCTAAGTTGTTATGATTGGGAAAAGTATTTTATCCTATCTCCCGCACTGCGCTAATATATTAAGGAACGTGGCGCAAAAGAAAATTGCAGTTGTTATACTACTAACAAATTATATGATATTGTATCACCATATTTTTTAATCAAAATCATAGTTCATGAACCAAAAGTTCTACTTCCCGTTTTCCTATGTATCATGACGAATTTCACCGGGATGACAATCTCTGTACTGTAGTTTCGCTTTCTATTGATGATTACAACCTTTCGAACAACCGCTGCAACTTCAACGGGCTGGAATGCCTGGTGGCGTATGACAGCTACCGGACTATAAACCCGCAGGCACCTCTCAGGATCGGGGCGAAAGCAAACAAGGTGAGAGTGGGGCAGGACAGTATTGCTTCTTATGGCATGTAAAAAAAATTGAAGGAAAAGCATTTAATATTAGTTTTAGCCAAAATTATATGTCTATGAAAAAAGGTTTACTCTTTGCTTGTTTCCTCCTTCTTGCTTCCCTCTTTTCAGCTTCGCTTTTTGCGCAGAATGCTTATCTGCCTGATTTTACCACCGGTGTACTAAAGGTAGTCAACATTGCTACCAACACCGTTGTAGACAATATTGCCATCGGTACCGGAGGCAATTCGGTAGCAGTAAGTCCGGATGGTTCGCGCGTGTATGTGGGTTATTACGATGACGGCACTAACAGCAACCTGATAACCGTAATCAATGCAGCTGATCATTCTGTAGTAAAAAATATATTGGTAAACAATGAGGTTCCCTATGTAGATGGGATAACAATAAGCCCGGACGGCAGCAAATTATTTTTTGCCAACTTAGATACTTTATACGCCCTTAATACGCAAACCCTGCAGATAGCAGCTGCCTACGGCGTAGGTACAAATGAATTACTGGAAGGCGTGGCTGTTTCCCCCGACGGATCAACGGTATATGCAGCCGGGCTGGACAATATTTATGTGATGAATGCAACCACTTACGCCATCGGAACCTCCATTCCTATCAACACCCTCGGCTTATACCAATTAATGGTAAGTCCAAACGGAAAAGTATTGTATGCAACCGATATAGTTGACGGAGGGTTGGTATACATTGATATTGCAAATAAGAAGAGTACAACGTTTAACGACCAGAAAGAGTTGTATACCAGTGTAGTACCTTCTCATGATGGCAATACACTATATGCCACCACCACTGACAGCAATACAGTAAGTGTTATTAATATTGGTACTAATGAAGTTACCAAGGTTATACCGGTAGGCGGCTTTCCCTGGGGCATCAGTATCTCTGCCGATGGCAGCCAGGTGTATGCTTGTAACGTTGACGACGGTTCGCTTTCTGTTATCAGCACCGCTTCCAACACGGTTACGGCAACCATAAATGCAGGGGCTGAATGTTATGCTTTGGGTGGCTTTGCAAGCAGTGCAAATGTGCTTCCGGTTAGCCTGCTGAACTTTACCGCTTCGCTTGCCGGCAAAGATGCAAAGCTGCAGTGGACTACTGCCAACGAAACCAACACTTCTTACTTTAATATAGAGCGCAGCTTGGATGGCATACACTTTGGCACCGTTGGAAAAATAACTGCTTCAGGTACTAGCACGGCTGCAAAAAGCTATACTTACAACGACCTGAACATAGCCGCACTGGTGAATGCAAAAGCTGTTTATTACCGTTTGCAAACAGTAGATAAAAACGGTGCTTCATCGGTAAGTGATATCAAAACAGTCACACTGAATGGTAAAGCATTGATGGTGCTATTACTTCCGAACCCGGTAAAAAGCAGGCTGACTATACAGGTAAGCAACTATAGTGGCAAGGCAAATATTTCGGTAACGGATATGAACGGAAGAAGGGTGATAGCCCAAAGCCGTACTCTGGCAGAGGGAGCCAACCTGTCTTTTGATGTTTCTGCTTTCGCAAGCGGTACTTATGTACTTCGCGTGGAGGGTGAAAACCTGTCTTTACAACAGAAGTTTATTAAAGAATAATCTTTCTGCGAAAACGCCTGCCGGTAGGTATAAATACCTACCGGCAGGCGTTTTTTTGCTGGTGGCACACCACCATAAGTGTGGTAAAGAAAGGTTTACAAGATAAATATCTTTTGAGAGCCTGTTTGACGGCATTTAGGGTACGATGCACTGCATGGTTCCTTTTGCTGACGCATCATCATAAATAAGGAACGGATACATGAAAAAATAAAAAAAGGCAGCCGAAGCTGCCTTTCAATAACGTTAATCCAAGGACGAATAAGACAAAATTAAAAATCTAAAACTTACTAAAAAATGAACTTTAAAATAAAAAATAACTGAATACTAAAAATTAAAAAATCACACTAAGTAAATCTAAAAATAAAAAATCGAATAAAACGAGACGGGATTAACGTTACGGGTGCAAATATAGAGATGAGGAAAATACCAGACAACTTTTTGCTTTTTTTTTACTTTTATTGGTGAATAAAACCGACAAAGGCGGAGAATTTTATGAAGAAGATGAGGATATAAGCAATCAGCAATGCAAGTGCTGCATTGCTGATAATAAACTCCGTGAGTCAGGAGAGGCTTTTTAATTGAGTGAATCAACTTATCCTTTCTCCGGCGCTGCACTACCATTGCAAAAAACATGTGGGAAGATGTGAACAATGGCTGCTTATTATCTTTTGATAAACGGACGATACCTCTCCAGTCACCACCTCTACAATTTTTCCAGCGTTCCGTGTCCACTGATGTTTGTAATCACATCTGCCGGGTTGCCTTTGTAGGATACCTTTCCATTGCCCGAAATATTGACTTCCAGTTTGTCTCTTACCGAAAGAGAGGCATTGCCGTTGCCTGAAATTTCGAGTTTGGCACTGGCTGCATTGAGACCCAGTGCAGACACGTCGCCGTTGCCGCTCACCAGCAGGTTATAGAAAGCCGTGTTCATTTGTTCGATGTTAACCTTGGCGTTGCCCGAGGTAGACAGGGAAAGCTGCGCCGTGCTGTCAAACGCACCTTTTGCATCCACCGAGCAATCGCCGCTTAAGGTTAAGGAATTAAAAGAAGGCATGGTAACCAACACGCTCAACTGGTTGTTTTTCACCACTACCTTGTCTTCGTAGTGCACATACAGTACGCCATTCTTTACTTCGGTTACATAGTGCGGAATCAGGTTACTATAACCTTTCAGTTGTACGGAAGTGGCAGGCGCATAGGTAATGGTAATGATGCCATCGCCGGAGGCATCTATGCCGGTGAAAGAGGGAACGGTTCGTTCTATGGTAACGGTTTCCCCGTTGCCACGGATAACATCTTTTTTACAGGAAGCGAAGAGGAAGATAAGGACGCTGAAGGCTACTAATAGTTTCATGAGGTAAGATTTGAGGGCAAATTTATTTCCCCTTCAAAATAAGAAATACGCAAAAAGGGACACAGACAATGAGAAGCGGTATGAAAAGTAAAAGAGATGGATAAACGGTTTTTGTGCTGCCTGCCTAACGCATTGCCGGATAGAAAAAGCCCGGCAATGCGTTAGGCGTGGAGTTCTGCTACACTTGAAGACTCGCTCCGGTGAAAGAGGCTTTATTATGTTTGATAACCTACGGTGAGGTAGCATTACAGTGGGTGATACAGGAATCGAACCTATTTTACTTCATTTTATCTTATTTTATCCTATTTGCTTGTAAAGTTGGTTATTACTTCAAAAACAGTCCTACCAAGTAAAATGAAATTAAACTAAGTAAAGAAAAAAGGACAACTATAGGGTCAACTACATTATTTTTATGTTCTAATAATGTATACATGGGTGAAGTGCGTTTCTATCTTAAAAAACCGAATGCCAATAAGACTTCGCTGATCTATCTCCAGATGAAATACAATGGCGATAATAAATTAGTCTATTCCTTCGGGCAAACTATTATACCGGCAAACTGGGATAAGAAAAAGCAGCGGGTAAAGAATAAAATAGAAACAACCTGTAACGGTAAGTACCAGTTAAACAACTTGCTAGATGCCTTGCGCGATGAATGCCAGAAAGCTTATAATACCGAGATCAAGAATGGTATTCCCCACCCTGACATACTGAAAACACATCTTGATAGTTTCTATAATAGAAATTTTAATCAGCCTGACGAAAATAATAAGGAATTACCGCCTAGAGACGAGAAGGACAAATCCGGTCTTTTTAAATTGATAGAGAGTTTTATCCGGGGTGATATTAAATATAAGGGAAAGGATAAAAGTAAAGACACCTTAAAAACTTATAAGACAACCTATCATCACCTGCTCGAATTTGAAGCCAAGCAAAGGAAAGCAGTCAAAGGATATAAAATAGATTTTGATACTATTAATCTTGCCTTCTATTATAGTTTTGTTGACTACCTCCAAAAAGATAAGTGGCGTCTGAGTAAAAAAGGAAAGCTTATTCATGTAGAGGGTATGAAGCCCAATGCAGTCGGTAAAAACATCACCATTCTAAAACTATTCATGATTGAAGCGGTTGACCAGGAGCTGACCGCTAATATGCAGTTCAAGCATAAAAAGTTCTGTGCCTCTAAAGAAGAGACTTATGCAGTATATCTTACAGAGCAGGATATCATGCAACTCTATCATTTCGATCTTTCTTTAAATAAGAGGCTGGAGCAGGTTCGGGACCTGTTTGTATTCGGATGCTTTACAGGATTCCGCTTCTCAGACTACAATGATGTTAAGGGAGAGAACCTGGTAACAATAGATGGTGACTTATATATAAATCAAATCACGAAAAAAACCGACTACGGAGTTATTATCCCGGCTAATCATATTATTCTGGATTTGTTTGCAAAGTATAAGGATAATGCTAACCGGCTCCCTAAGTCATTGTCTAATCAAAAACTTAACAGCTATATCAAGGAAGCTGCAGCGCTGGCAGGGCTAACAGAAACCGGAAGGTTGAGCTCTGACATGGCAAAGCCGCTTAACGAATGTATTTCATCCCATACCGCCCGGCGCTCCTTTGCCACCAATCTTTACTTATCCGGATTCCCTGTTATTGATATCATGAAGATGACCGGCCATAAAACCGAAAAGTCATTTCTTAACTATATCAAAGTTTCTAAGCTGGATGCAGCAAAGAGGTTAAGCGCTCATTATAAGAAGCTGTTAGAAGGAAAGATGAAAGTGATTTAGATATTAATGAAAAGATGGGAAAGCCGCTAATGTAATTATCGTCAACGACATCAATTTTTTCACTTATTTCAAGGAAAGCACTATGACGCTTTAGGTCAACCCTTTCAACGGTTTCAAAGAATCCAAATATTGGATTTGCTAATATTGAAATTCAAAATCAGGATAAAGAATCCTAATTAAATACTATAAATAAAGCAAAAAGCTTGGTAACATATCCGGAGCCAGTAAGGTATTAGTGCTTTCTTATTTTAGCCACCTATTTATGGCAAAGCTATGCGTTGATATTTTTCTTAACGCAGTTGTTAGTGGTAAAGGAGATAAAAATTGGAAATCTAACAATTATGATTTCATAATTGCTCTGAACAATTCTAATTTGATTATCTCATATTTATTCTGAAAGTCATTTACTTGAACACTGCTGAGTTGAATTTGTTGAACTGTAGGATTTGGACTAATGGCTGTAATTTCTACTTTTAGATCATTGTATTTCTTGATAATGGTAGAAAAGTCTACAGATTGAATATGTTCATTGTTTTTATATAAAATATCTATTTCGCGCAACTTTATATTACCTCGTTTTAAATGTGCGACAAGCTCTAAATGAGGTATAGCACCAAGGAAGATCCAATCTTCAAGCTTTGTAGAAAATTTTATAAACTCTTTGATATCATCAACGTAAAGTGCATGTATTGACTGTAAGCGGTATAAACTTCTTGATATGATTGTAGCCACATAGACAGTGACTACAGAACCCCCTAAAAAAATAAGGAGATCACTTAATGAGATCTCCTTGTCAATTGTAAAATAAGAATACTGAGAGCAAAAAACTCCAACAACTACTCCTATTGCAAACAGGAGCATTCCTATAAAAAATAAACTACGAGGTGACCATTTCATTCCTCTCTCTTTTTTTTCGCGTATGAGCATTTAGTACATAGTCATGCAAAATTTTGTCTTTCCAGTCGGGCTCGTCATTGGAAATAAGTACAATATTATCAAGAACAACACGAGCGCTGTATCTCTCGGAAAGTAATCCGAAAGATTCGCTGAGAAAAGATGATGCATAACCAGCTGTATCATCAAGGTCAACTGTCAATTTTTCCTTTTTTTCTAATGCGGACTTAAAAGCAGAATTCAAACAACGATCAAAAAATTCCTCCCCAGACAATGGTCCATCTTCGTAATAACGAGCGCCGGGGTAGCGCGAAAAATCAGTACTAATTTTTAGAATTATCATACACACATGTTTCATCAAGTATCCAAATATAAAAAGTTCCTTCAAAACTATTGGTTAATCTTACACAAGTATCATCAGCAAAATTATACAAATGATCATTTGTAATAATTTTTAAATCTTTAAAAGCATTTTTATTAAAAGCTTCTTTGATACTTGGTAAACCGCGACCACGCTCTGCTAATCTTGTAGACGACTTGTATTTTCCTTCAAAAGCATTTTTCAAAACACTACTACTGTCAAGCGCGTCAAGCGCTTTCTGAGTAATTTTTTTATACAATGTCTTCAAAATTCCAACGCCATTATCAATAAAGCTAAAATAAACTCTTTTATTATCTGGATCATGAAATGCTGATAAATACCAAGGCTTGTTACTTCTAATCACATTAATAAAATCGCTTTCATTTTCATTTACTGGATAGGCGTGATTAACTGAATTTGCTTGCATTTCAATCAATGCGCCTTGTAAAGGACGATTAAAAATTTGCGTACCAAAAACAGTTTCCATTGCTTTACTCAATTCGTGGGCCGTATTTCTGGGATCTGTATGATTGTTTCCCTGCATAATGATCTTGTTTTTACTTGGGGTAAACTCTCCTCTAGTAGACCGAAGGAAGTCAAGGATACCGGAGTCTTTAAATATAAGTTTTGCTGTTTCATTTACGGGGAAATTTCCTCTGATTGAATTTTTAGAAGACCCTAAATCTTGTATCACAGATAGCAATAATGATATTGCACCAGCATTTATCATTGTAACACTCTCAAAATTAAAAAAAAGTCTTTTATAAGATGAACTTTGGGCCGATTTGCAAACAGCAATAAATTTTAGAACGGTCTCGATATTCTGAGAAGTAGAAAATATCTCTGGTACGTTCAGGGTGACTTGGTAGTCAAACTCTTGAAAAGGGTTAAAATTAAAATTTTGTCTCTCGCTCTTTCTTAAGGTGTTTAAGTACGCATTCCTGCTCTTTTTCCATTCTTTCCATCTGGCTCTACTCGCAAAAACTTTATTTTGGATTAATAATTCTCTACTTTTTTTCAATGGCTTTAGTTTGAATCAATCTTTTAGTAAAGGCAAGACAAATATATATAAATTTTAATTTTAGATCATTTGTGCTTTATTATAGTAGCAATGTTTTGTGTTGCCTTGAATAGCCTTTTACAGAATAGCAGTTTAGTTTAATTATTTATTTCGAAAGCCTATTTTTGGTATAAGATTCTCTGCATTAATTGCTCATAAGCCCAATTATACATGCCTGCAGTTCTGAGTATCGTTAGTATTAAAAGGAAATCAAGGAAAAGTAGAGCGTATAATTTAATCGTAGCTAACACTGGGAACGAACCATTTAAAAGTGGTGTTTTAGAAGGAAAAGCTTATCACAAAGACGGTACTGTCAGCCCTGCCAATGCTACTACTTATATAACCCTGGCACCCGGCGAAGAGACCAAGACTGATATTATTCTGAATGAACACAAAGAGGTAAGGTTTGAGACCTTTAAAGAAAGATTTTCTTCCAACACATATTCACTGAACGTAATTCTAAAGAAACGTTTATTTGGTTGGAAGGTGTTGAAATAACAGCGGTCAAATTTTCATTCTAACCAAACTTATCATTTAGTAGGGCATACGCAACAATAATTATTTATTGAATTTGCAGTTCTTGTACCGAATTGGTTTTTCAAATTGCCAGTTTGCATACCAGCTATCATTGATATTGGTCATCTCATATCAATGAAACGAAACTAATTTATTCTATACTCTTTGTCAGGGAACCAGATATTTGCCAATGAAAATTGGTGAAATATGCAGTCCGATGATATTATAAATCAGGCGATGAAAGCCGGCGGCGGCATGCTGGATGGGAACGCATTTTTTCTGCTGGAAGGCAATGTTGAGCGGAATGAGTTCCGTATTCTTCCTCTCCAAAAGGCATACGTAGATAACTACATCTCCTTTACATTTCAATTAAATCACGGCTTTATCATGCTGGGCATTTTTAATACCGAAGAAGCCGCAGAAGAGTTTATCCTTTTGATTCGAACGCTGGGCAGGGATGAAGCAGGAAACCGGATTAACAGATGATGTACACGCGGGAAATAAACGGTAATCTCTACGCACTAGTAAAAATTCCCGATAGCAGCACTGGAATCACCTTTGCGCCGGACGAAGACTTTCGCTATGTATGGTTACGCAACGACGCTGGCATCCGCAAACGAATAGAAATCTCACTTGACCTATGGAGCGTAGTGAGTGTGATGAGTCTTTTACCGGCTAAAATATCCACTGCGATCGGCTTTGTAGAACTGAATGAACTTTTAATCGAGAGCGGACTAAAAGCAAAACATGCTTTGCTCTTTGTGAAAGATGAACTCAAAGGACTGGCTGATAAATGCCCTTGGGAAACATAACTTCGACTGATAAGCTTTGGTGTCCCTGCCAGCGCAAAGAACTTTCTAATGTGTTTATGGATTTTGATGATTGTAGCATCTCATTAAAAACCTACCGTATGAAAAGAGTACTTTTTGCTGCCATGCTTCTTTCCTTATCCAGTATCACTTTTGGTCAAACCAAGAAAGATACTACTGCAAAAGTTCCACCGCCACCACCTCCCACAGTAACCGTAACAAAATTTGACCCGCCAAGAATAGTGAAAGACAAACCATCAGGAACGCATAAACACCCAAAGAAAGCGCGCCCAGTGCCGCCACCGCCTGCCATTGTAAAAGATACAATTGACAAGCGATAGGCAAAAAAGCGCCGGTGCTTCATTTAAGAAACACCGGCGCTTGTAGCGATCTGAATTTACTCGAGGCTACATTAATTAATTGGCTCTGACTATTGTTTATTCATCTTCTTTGCTCCTTCTGCTGTTAAAATTACCGTATGAACACCGGCATGCTCGATATCAAATGTTTCGACGTAGCCAAGTGCCTTTAATGCTCGCCATATTTTGTCGGAAGCAGCATTCATTTCTGGAACTGTATATACTTTACTTCCGTCTTTAAAAACTGATAATGCTTGCTCAATTTCGGTACTTGTCATTTTTGTTATTAGTTGATGAAGGTTAATAATAAGAAGCTATCATTTCTAAAATAATTCAATACATTTAAAGATGACTTGTATTACGACATAAATAAAACTGACAAGCGCAAAGAAGAATGTCCACCAATAAGTTTTGAATATCCGTTTTGAGTTTTTTAAGTCATATTTCAGTTTGTCATCAGTTAGCTTTTGCCTTTGCTTATCTTGTTCAACTTTCTCTCTAAGCTCCTGCAAAAAGTTCGCAAATCCCTTATCAGCAATTTCTCGTCCGAAGGGAGTTATATAAGCGATGTTATGCCGGCTCCCAGCCTTGTATCGGAGTAGATCAAATTGATCTAAATAGTCGAGTGCTTCTGAGTGTGCATGTGTTGGAAATGGTAATCCTTTGTCTTCGTGGGTTTTGAAATACTTCAGTAAGGCATCAACTATTTCGTACGTACTTAATTTGTTGTAATCAACTCTTTCGCTCTCTCCAGTCTGGATGAGGTTTGTAATGTTAGCCACAGATGAAGTTGTTTATGAACTAAAAATGGGTAATGCTTTTCAAAGCTATAAACTCAAAACGAAAATCCCAAACAATTTAGCAAATGATTTTCGGCTAATAATTAAAAAGACCTCTTCTTATCAAAGAGGTCTCAATTTTCCAACGGTTTTTACATATTACCTTGCAATTACAGGCAATAGCAGGCAAATGAGTAGTACTATAAGTACTATCAGTACCGAAAAAATCTTTTTCATATCTGAAAAGAGATCGCAGCTCGTAGTTGTTTGAGTGCGATAATTAGTTGATTACTTCTTTACGAAGTACCAAACTAGAGGCGATATTGCTTTACTACTAAGATTAAGTTTCAAGCCTTGGCATTTCGGCGAACGTGGCTTATTGCTTGTCACCCGCTGCTTACGAGAGTAAGCATTGCTGCAAATATATAGTTTTTAGAGAAGTCGATAAGTCTGTGTCTATAAAAGTAGGTGTTTATAGCTGGTTGCAACTAACGGAGTTTTGAAGTATACCTGGTTAGGCTAAATCCGGAGGCACTTCAAAGCTCTTATATTTACTCCTTATTTTTATTGATAATGGCAGATGACTTAGGTAAGGCGTTGATCGACTCAGCAACATCTGATACAATCAAAGACCTGGCAGCAGATGCTTTGGAGCTGGGAGCCGATGCATTGACAGATAACGAAGCATTGAAAGCTATACCAGTATTTGGCACCTTGCTTAAAGTTCTGAAGGGTATCATGAGCTTTAGGGACTATCAATTTACGAAAGTCTTAATTCGGTTTTTACAAGCTTATAGCAAGGTGTCAGACGAGAAGCGCACTGACTTCCTGATCAGGATGGAAGATGAGCCTGATTTGAAAAGAAAGATTGGTGAAAAGCTTGTCCTTATATTAAGCCAGCTGGACGATTTTGACAAAGCAGAGGTGCTGGGCAATTTGTTTAAAGCTTATGTGGAGGGAGCTTTTAATCTGACGGTGTTTTATCGGCTGGCGGGGATTGTAGATAAAGCGTTTATGCAGGATCTGCGGGCTTACAGTTCAGATAAGGTGAGGGAACAAAATGTTTTAGAAGCAAATGCAAGAGGTCAATACGACTTTGCTTCTTTTGTAAAGCAACATGGACCGAAGAGGGAATACAATGAGTTTGATTTGTCAAACGCTGGTTTCTTACTTAAAAGAACCTATGACGAAAGTCGCACCATACAATCTTTACTTAGAAATCCTCAGGGACAGACAAATATTGTCACCACATATGAGCTGAATGTCTATGGCGCATTCCTTTTAAAATTCGGGATGCTGCTGGATGTTTCATTGAAAAAATGGCAACATAAGTTTCCTAAATATTAATTTTTCTGTGTGATTAGTATACAAAAGTTTGATGCAATAGTCCATGAAGTTGTGGCAGCTCTCAATGAAAGTTTTGATTTTGTAAAAAACAATTGCAGCGACCAAAAATATATTCTGTTACTGGCTGATGCTGACTTTATATCCAGATATGCAAGCAACCCGCGTGTTGGCAGTGGTTATGTTCTCGAAAGCAGAGAGGATATTTACAAGGACAGGTCACGCATAAACTTTTTTACCCAGTTTATGGACAGTTTCTATTCATTCCCGGCAAGCGCACCGCAAACTACAGATGACCAATACAAAATCACAATGGAACTAATGATGTACACTCACATCTGGGAATCAAAGCCATTTCTGAAGCAGCTTTATAGACTGGCTTGCTTGGTTGACAAACAGCCTTATCCTTGGATTGTAGAAGTGCCGCCTATGAGTAAACATGATTTTATTCGTAATAATATCAGAGATGTTTTGAAGCGCCAAAAAATGAAACTTGCTGACATTATTTGCCCCAAAGGTTTTCACACTTCACTGCGAAATGCTTTTGCTCATTCGGAATATGAAATAAGGGAAGACATGCAATTTATTCACTTAGACACATATAACGGAAAACCTTGGGATATAGAAAACCTTGCTTTCGACAAATGGACTGAGATGTTTGCTTACTCCACCTTGCTTTCTTATCACTATCTGCGCATCAAATATGAGAGAAGGGAAAGCATCGTAAAGGATTTCGGTAAGGATGAATTTTTCATTATGTACCCATCAAATAAACACCAGTCTCGGTTAATGAAAGTAGGTTATGATGCAAGATTTAAGAACTTTTTCTTCGTTAAATAAACACCTCTTGAATTCTGATTTACTTTCAATTCTCTAAAAGCACTGTATTCTGAAAAAGCCTCTACTCGTCACTATTAGACTTTTAATGTTTTCGATTGCTATTCTCATTGCCCAAATCAACTGTCAAAAAGAATTGAAGGCTCAAACCTTAACTTATATTCTGCCTGCTGCTACTATGGCTTCTATGAGTGGTGTCATTGTTGGTAGCAAACTATGATGGCGCCGGTTGGCAAAACGGTCTTCTTTAAGGTGAAGGACAATAACCGGAGTTATATTTATTCTTGCGGGATCGATAGAAACAATGTAAAAAAGATCATTTGAAGTAGCGGGTGTATTATATGAACACTCGTTTTGTTACAAACCCAGTGCAAAAAAATTAGGATGTTCAATATATCCTAAATCCTGTACATGCTGAGATTCAAACAAAGATACCATTGCATCCAGTAAATGCTTTATCTGGTCATCCACGCTGAAGGTTTTAAGCAATCCAGGTGCCTTTGCATACTCGAATATATATTCGTCACCCTGATAAACCATCTTCTTTCCTGCAGGGTTTTTCATGTAAATTCCACCTGTGTGAATTGTATTTCTAAGCGTCCAGAACAAGTCCAGGAATTTTGATTCCTCCTTTTGCCAGTTGTTCTCTACATCCTGATAAAGAATGTGAATAATGCGCGGTATTGAAGCATCACCAATCGGTTCACCAGTCAGTTTAGAATAGATAACTCTCATAATCAATTCTGACTGCATTAACGCAGTATCAAGTATTGCCTCACCACTATTCTCAATAATATTAGTGGTGTAATTATCCATCTGCTTGTGGTCTCCGTTGAAATGAGCTAGAAACGCTTCAGGCATTTGTCCTGCGAACTCCATGTTTATCTGCAGGTTTGTGAGAGAAACCGTTATTTGTGAATGAATAACTGCAGTATATACACGGCGAATATCCTTTGGTTGAAGAGGTTGGTACTTTTCAAATATTCCTTTGCTGTATAGATATAGATCATATAGTTGTTCTACTGCAGGCTTCATAATTTCATTTGTTTAAAATGACCTCCAAATGAATGTTATCTGGTTCTATCAAATAGTTTGATTTAAGCCTTGTAAGCAGAAGTGATTTTATTTCTTCGGCTTCGCTATTGCCACCCATTCGTTTCAAAAGTCGGACTTGCGGTGTAAATGCCGCAAACTCGTTCAACTCTCCACCATGCATGTCAAGAAAGGTTGCTCCCCTGATGTTTGTATCATATCCTGCAAGATGTTCGCTAGGTTGAGAAACACGAAGAAGAAATTGGGCTGGCAGGTATTCAGGTAGTTCGGTATTTCCCACCGGTTTGATTACGACTGTATACAATCTGGATGGCATGAAGGCAAGATTTTGACTAAGTGTATTTATCTTTAAGACATCAAATTTATATGATTTATAAAAAATCTTCTCCTCGGCTCAATCAGTCTTTTACTATTTACCAACTCTATCCTCATCGTCCAGGTCAGCTGCCAAAAGGATGTCCAGACGCAAAGAACGATCTATATCCTGCCGGCTGTCACTACAACTACATTAGGAGGAATAATCGTAGGCAAGATGTTTTTGTTAGAAGCGAACGTTGGTATGTGAATGAAAGCTTTCTAAAATCTATTTTCTTGAACCAAAGTCATTGTAACAATGCCATGATTATAAACGGCGTTATAAGAATTCTTGACTTGATCTCGCCCATTCATCCTTCCATTCCATACACCAAAGCGGAAGTTGATACCGGGAAAATTCTTCAATATATTTTTGACTTGATTACCCAGCGCTTCACATTCCCCATTTTCCTGATTGTAATCATCTTCTGCATTCCGAAACTTCTCATCTGCATCCAAATGTTGTTGGAGTGTTTGGGCGGAAGTGAAGTCCTTTATAGCACTGATACGTTTGACAACCTGATCTCTGACGGCTTCTGCCAATTTCAGCTCGTTCTTTTTTAATTCCAACCTGTTTTGTGATTGTAGATATTTTGATAGTAATTCTTCCGGGCTGCTCTCTTTCTGGGGTTCTGTGGCAAAAGGTAACATAAAAGAAAAGTTTTATTGAAGTTAAGTATTTGTTTGCAATGTCTTGTAGACTATCAACTATTGTTTCCAACTATATAATGCAGTTGCACCGTTGGACCAAAGAAATACAAAGCTTGCCCAGACGAATCTATGGCTTACTCGAAGCATCCAACATTCCAGGCATTTCAAAAATAAACCGTAAGAGCATCTCTGTAAATGTCAGTACAAGCCTGGCTTCTTCTGGTGTTTTAAATTCAATACTGTGATTTGCCTCATTACCTGTCTTCCTAATAGTATCCACCCACTGCTTACCCCGAGGCGGAATGAAGTTTTTACTTTCCAGATAGTTCACATAATCAACAAAAGATTTGCCCTCAGGCGCACCTTCTATTACTGCCAAATTCATCAGTAATTTTCTACAACACATAGTGCAGGAGGTATAAGCTGCGATGGTGTAACAGCTGCGGGCCTCGTTAAAAAGCTTCTGGATATTTGGATCGGGAATGTGCTTGACAGATTGCCCAAAGACTGGTCCAGGTGTTTGTTTGCCATTATAGTCGAAGAAAGTAGGCTGATAACATTTATGACATAAGTAAATGTAAACGTATCTCTGTGGATTGGTTTGAGTATGACCTTGGTATCCTTGGTGAGACGCAATTGACTCACCGCAGTATCCACAGATAAAACTTCGAGAAGACAAAACTTTAGGTTGTTCCCAAGAAAATGTTGTCATGTAAGTACTAAGTTGATGTAATTATAATTTAGATTCTCTCTTTCCCCAGATTAAGTTTACAGTTCATCCGGCTTAAAGCCAAGCCGAATCCTCGGCACTTTTTCCGATGTCTTCAACGCCATTAGCAAAAAATTCACCTGGTGCATGTGTTGATTCTGCAATCTTGTAATGTCAAACATCTGCTTTTTTGTCCTACTTTTTAATTACGAAAATATCTTATTCAGCTTCAATGCTTCGAGCCTTAATTTATCTTCCTTTAAATGCAGATAAGTTTGAACAACCTTCTCGCTTTTTACGCCTAAAATCTTCATAGCTGATTTTGTTTCGACTCCGGCATCGACAAGAAAACTGCCCATTGTATGCCGGCCACAGTGGGAAGTGATATGTGTGGTAATGCCCGCAAGAGCCATCAATATTTTCAACTGGATATTGAATGTAGTGCGAAAGTTTTTAGGGTTGGTCTGTGGAAGCGGGTTGTTCAAAGTCATCTGGAAATACCGACGCTGCCGGTTCGAGGTGATGGGAATATGGGCGGTATTATTATGGCGTCGAGTCTTATGAGGCTTGAATTTCAAATCGCCGGAAGCGTCGAATAACATATCGTCCAAATTCATTGCATCCGAAATGCGCATTCCAGTTGTGCACATAGCAAGAAATCGCCAACCAACACGCTTAGTGATATCTTCCATAGGTAAATTAAGTAGAACATCTTCTAAACGGTTTATTTCATGTAATTCCAACCATTTTATTTTTTCCATGTCAGTCTCGAAAGATCCTACCTTAAAATTATCGAAAGGGTTATTGTCTGCCAGAATGATTTTCCGCCTTACTGATTCGTTGTAAAACATACGAATAACGCTTAAGGCTTTCCAGATTCCATTCTTGTGCATGCGTTTACCATCCCTTTTGGAGTAGCTATTCTGCATCCAGCTTTTATATTCGAGCAACCACTCTGATGTAATCTGACCAAAGGATAACTCCGGTTGAAATTTTTGAAGCCTTTTCAATTCATCTCTATATCGTCGCTTTGTGTCATCGGCCAACTCTTGACCGTCTTCCGTTAGCTTATTGTTTAGAATCATTTCCGCGTGGGTATAAAAGGAAGCAAAGCCATCCTTCGCTTTAAGGTATTGGGAAAGGATAGTCTTGTCGACGGAAAGATTAAAGGCTTGGCGCCTAAATAAAAAGTCGCGATGACTAGAAAGTCTGCTATTGATAATAGAATTTAAAAAAACTGCAAAAGGGTAATCTCCCTTTACTTCCTTTGCTGCAAGATCCCAATACTCCGGTGGAACTTTGTGGTGAAGCGGATCAGAGACTAAGTGTTTTCCCCCTGAGTCAAACCGGATTACGATAGGCGCGAGTCCCGTTTTGACGGATGTTTTTTGTAATTCTACGTAAATGTTGATTGCTTTCATAATTAAGAAAGGTAAAAAACCTTCTTAACTAGATAATCAATTTTTTATGCCCCTATGTTTGGCGGCGATCAGGACTTAAAGATTGTACTTTTTATCTAGGATTATACCGTAGCGCTAAAAGTTTTAATCACAGCTAAGCTCTACGCGTATTCGCAAATGTATTCATCGGGCATTGTAAGAAATAGAATATAATAAGCTTCAAAAAGTATAGAGTTTTATTTCACCATTTTTCTTCCCCCAACACTTGTTCAATAAACTAAGAATAGAATATTTATAGTTTAAACTTGGGATGATTCCTTTGCCACTCAGTAATGTAATCAGTCAACAACTTGTCAACAATAGCAGTTTGCGTTGTATTATCTTCTAAAGCAATTCGCTTTAATTTTCTTGTAATCGAAGGTTTGATAATAAAACTAGTTCTTACTGGGATGTCTTCAGTAGGACTTGACCCCTTTACACCTTTTGCCATAATGCGAAATTAATACTGTTTATTTTGTTTAGTCGTATTTACTACGATACAGGGATACTATTATACTACTATAACATTTTATTAACTCGTATGTTGGCGGGATTTTATACTACTGTACTACTATACTACTTATTTTTGCTTGGTCATTATGATATAGGGTTCATAAGTGCAAACAATGCAATAAAACAATATTAAGTAATCACTCATGCATCAATTACGGAGCTGTTATTCCTGACTGGCTCCTCTTTTAAAAACAAAAAATAAAAACCCCGCGATGGCAGTCGCAGGGCATTCTTTCACTATAAAATGAAAACTAAAATGGACACAAATGTAAATGACATTCTGCAATTTGGAAAGCATGCAAAAAACACGTTTAAAGAAGCTGTACTTGTAGCTATCGGCAAAGACAGGTTAATGGGAAACACTGAAAAGGATTTTCTGGCTGAAGATGTCGAGGAAAATCTTTTTGATCTGTTCAATTTTAATGGTAAAAATTATAATTGGCTTACTGAGTTGTGGGAGTACAAAAGCTTGATGATGGAGCTTCTTACCGTACTGGTGAAGCCAGGCATATCAGAAGGCTTGCCGATAAGGTTAGATGATGCAGTTAAGCGTTTGAGAAAACTATATTATTTTTTTGACGGACTTGACAGCGATAAAACCGAGGCATTCCTAGATTATATCCTGCTTACGCAATACCCCACTAGTTTAGATCAGCAGGAGAGAGAAAGAAGGCTGGCTAAATACACTTTCGCAAAACGAGATGAAGTTCCCGGCAACTTCTTTAACCAGGCGATATCCGAAGCACACAAAGAAGTAGTCCAACAGCAGCGCTACACAAACCTCTTTATTCATTCAAAAGCAAATCTTTAATACTATGGAAGTACAAAACAAAATACTTGATGCTGCCAGTGTGATACAGCAGCTCTCCAGTTGCATTGAAGTCAACCAACACAATGCGCAGTTCAGCAAGTTCGAGAAGTTTGACGGCGAAGCTGTAATTCCACTTATGGAGCTCATGTTCGCCACGAAAGCAATATTCGTTTACCAGTCCCCTGCTGAGTTCGTGGACAATTTAATGGAACTGCTGGATAGCCATCTCTTCCGGAGTTCCTACAATAAGGATGAGCCCAATGAGGAACAGGTGACAATTAACCGAACAGACGGCGCCAATATGCTCTTCTGTGTGCAGCAGCTTATAATGCTGCTATGCAAATCGTTCACTGCCTTACAAGATTTTGAGTCAGCAACAGGAATGGTTTAGCACTATCTTTTCATTTAATGTGCCAGCGATGTTCTAAACAGCGGTTTTACGATTTTCAATCACGCAAAGAGTGTAAATAAAAGTGTGACTTGTTCGTGCGATGAATGTGACTTCATCCTTTCAGACTTCAATTTCCTTTGCTTCATCATTCAGACAATGGTGTGCTCCTACTTTGCTCCATGTTTGCTCTATCATTCAAGCGATGTTGTTCAATCTTTGTTTACAAACAAAAACCAAGCGTTAGTCTCTCTGCTTTTTGTTGTTTCAGTGGAAGCTGTTTATTAGTTATCAATCATAAAGTAAACATTATGCGTATCAAAGACAGCAGTTATCAGGAAATTCTCCATAACTGCGAAGAGAATTTCTTTTTCGCGTGGTTAGAATCCTCGTTAAAAATTGTTGCGTCTTTGTTGCGAGATTGTTGTATTCCCTCTCTTTTAATACTCCTCCTTTGCATTAGGATTACAACAAGTTTGACTGTTCTCATTTTGTTCTTTGTTTGTTCTAAAACAACAACACATCAATGTGTTCTTTGCTTTTTGTTGATTTAGCCGAAGTGGTCAATTAGCTTTTAATCATAAAACGAATATTATGCGTATCAAAGACACCATTTATCAGGAAATTCTCGACAACCGTGAACTGCGCTTGCGAATTGCAGTTGCGCTCGACATCAGCGAACCTGCTGTGATCTCAGCAGCTAAAAAGAAAGGCGCATCCTTGCAGCGATATCACGCTATCGAGGTACTGCAACAAAAAGGATATAAGCTGGAGGATATTTTCGAGATTCAAAAGGTATTTAGGCACCAGGCGCCACTCGCATCCTAATCTCACTTAAAAGCACATCCGTAAAACAGGTATGAGATGGAAACGGTTTTATTGTCAATAACGAAGAGCGAATTGCAACAATTGATTGCAGAAGCGGTGACGGCCTGCTTGCGTGCAAATCAACCGTTGGCCCAAACACCACAACGAACAGGAAATGCGACCCGGAAGCAGGCTGCGAAGTATCTGGGCATTACGCTTCCAACGCTTCATAAGCATACTAAAGCAGGTAGTGTGAAAGGAAACTATGTTGGTATTCGTGTTCTTTATCGATGGGAAGACCTTGATGCAGCAATGTCTGTGATAAATGCAAAAAGAAAATAGCTTACTCATGATACGGAATAAAACAATTGCGGAAACAATAGAAAGTACCCGGGAAGATCATGTACTCAGTCATGAAGATATGGCTAAGCTGCTCGGTATCGAGGTGTTTCTATTAAAAGCATTCGCAAACGGAACCGCAATTCCAAACGATGCCTTTTGTGATCAATGGCGGGAGGAGTTTGGTTTTGACATACAGGTGAAAAAGAGTAATGAACAACGTTTGCATGTTGCTGCACAGATAACGTCAGGTATACTTGCCGGCGTATTTGCAAGAAACGACACATTGCCTCTATCCGGTATTCGCTCAATCGCTGAAAAAGCAATTGTCGCGACAGATCATTTAATCGACAGAATAAGCATTGATTCTTAACTGATGCATTCACATAAATAAATCACGTACTCTGTGGCAGAAGAGACGCTAATAAAGCATGATGGACCACTTAACATAGCGGTCGGCAAGAACAGGAGAGAAATTAACTGGAAGAACCGGGAATGGCAGTGGAGCGACTTGGTGAAGAAGCTAAGCACCACCCACCGGACTGCGGAGACCATTACCGAATATTTAGCTGCAAATCGTGCGCGGCAGGATGAGATCAAGGACATCGGCGGCTTTGTGGGTGGCTACCTATCCGGCGGCAGGCGCAAAGCCGGTAATGTGTCGTTTCGCCAGATCATCACGCTCGATCTGGACCATGCAACGTCAGACGTGTGGGACAGCTTTACCCTGCTATATGGCAATGCGGCTGCTTTATACACTACGCACAAGCATACGCCACAAGCACATAGATACAGGCTTTTGATTCCGTTAGACCGCGAAGTGCAGCCGGATGAATATGAAGCCATCTCAAGGCGCTTAGCAGGCAACCTGGGCATCTCTCTATTCGATCATACAACCTTCGAGCCTTCGAGGCTCATGTACTGGCCTTCGACCGCAAAAGATGGGGAATATATATTCGAGTACCAAGACGGAGAATGGTTAAGTGCGGATGAAGTATTGTCTACTTATCGCGACTGGAGAGACACAAGTGAATGGCCGGTGAGTGAACGTATCGGTGCCATCGTGAAACGGCACATGCAGAAACAGGGCGATCCGCTTGAGAAGCCGGGTATCATTGGTGCTTTCTGTCGGACTTATGGTATAAGAGATGTTATTGAGAAATTCCTGTCCGACGTGTATGATACTACCGACATAGAGGGAAGATACACGTACAAAGAAGGCAGTACTGCAGCTGGATTAGTGGTTTACGATGATAAGTTCGCTTTCAGCCATCACGGCACGGACCCTACCAGCGGCAAGCTCTGCAACGCATTCGACCTGGTACGCATTCACCGCTTCGGCTTGCAAGATGATGACGCAAAAACTGATACGCCGAATAATAAGCTGCCTTCTTATGTGGCAATGCAGGATTTTGCTGCACAGGATAAAGAGGTGAGGAAGCTGCTGGGAGTCGAGAGAATGAAGGATGCTGCAAATGATTTCGGAGTTGTAGAAACTAATGATGACGAGAACGAAGTCGAGTGGATGGATAAACTAGATGTTGACCGGAAAGGAAACTACTATCCAACCATCGACAACATTGTATTAATTCTCGAAAATGATTCTTACTTCAAAGGCAAACTGGGATACGACGATTTCGAGAGGTGTGAGGTGGCGTTAAAGGATCTGCCATGGCGAAGTATTGATCATTATAGCCGGCGGTTGGTGGATAAGGATGACGCGAATATTCGACATTTTATTGAGAAGAAATATGGGATCCATAGTGCTTTGAAGGTAAAAGATGCCTTGGATATCGTGATGGATCATCACCGCTTTCATCCAGTGAGAGATTACTTAAACGCTTTAGAGTGGGATGGCGAAGAAAGGTTGGAAACGTTGTTTATTGATTACATGGGTGCAGAAGATAATTTATATACACGAGTAGTGACTAAAAAAGCATTGGTGGCAGCTGTAGCACGTGTGTATGCGCCGGGGACGAAATTTGATCACGTAACGGTATTGGTCGGTCCAGAAGCAGCGCAGAAAAGCACAATTCTTCGTAAGCTTGGCAAAACTTGGTTTAGTGATAGTTTCAATTTCGAAATGTTGAAACGTGGTAAGGAAGCAGCAGAACAGCTTCAAGGCGTGTGGATTATCGAAATACCAGAACTGAAGGGCTTTAATAACGCCGATGATCAGTCCATTAAAAACTTCATCACTAAAGAATCAGACATATTTCGGATATCGTACGATAAACGGATCTCAAAATTCGAGCGTCAGTGTGTATTCTTTGGTAGTTCTAATGAACAAACGTTCTTGCGGAATAACGGAGGTGATCGCCGTTTTTGGCCAATACAAGTACTTGCGCAGCCGAAAACAAAAGATCTTAATAAGTTAGTATCAAATGAAGTGGACCAGGTGTGGGCGGAGGCAGTAGAGCTTTTTAGGAAAGGCGAGCAAATGTACCTAACTCCAGAGATTGAATTGCTAGCTAAGCAAGTTAGAGGAGAACATACACAAATTGATGATAGGCAAGGCACAATCGAACGATATCTAGATGTGCTGCTTCCGGAAAATTGGGATTCAATGGACATTGGTCAGCGCAGAATTTATTTGCAGGGCGATGAGTTGCAGGCAGAAGGGAAAGTCCGGAGAGATACCATTTGTGTCGTGGCCATATGGTGTGAAGTATTAGGAGGCAGCATGAGAGACATTAATGGATATAATACAAAGACGTTGCACCATGTAATGCAAAATATGAAGGGATGGCAAAGGGCTAAATCAAACAGACGATTTTCTCTATATGGGTTGCAGAAAGCATATGAACGAATTGAGACATTCGGAAAGGCAAGTGAGGGTATAAAACCTGCGATCACCTTCTCCGAAAACTGATAAACGCAAATAAACGCCTGTAAACGCTAAGCGTTTATCTTAAAAAGCAATGTGGGTGGGGGTTGCAGGATACATAAACGCAATAAACGCTATTTTTATAAAAGAGTAAAAAGGATAATTAGGGAGGACAGTATATATTAGATATAACACATGTACTCCCTAATTACGATATAAAAAGGTCTGGGGAATTTGCGTTCACTGCGTTTAGCGTTTATCGGTCGAAACTGAAGATAATGAAGACAAAAGGGACTTGGTATGAATGATCTAAAGCATCGAAATAGCTGTGACCGGCAGAGGGTACGAGGGTCGATAAGTGACTGGCACGAAGCGACTATGCATCACATACCCCCGGCCCGGTCTGGGTCCTCCCGGAGACCTTTCAAATGCGGCGGCGGGAAGCCCCAGAAATTCTTTAGTTACGGGTTTTTTTTAAGTCCGCACTTCTCCCCGCACTTTTAGATTATAGATCATTCAGAATGAAAAAGTTAAGTAACGGGACTGGTAAAATTTTATAGTAACAAAAAAAGTAAGTCCGCACTTTACAAGGAAAGAAAGAGCTATGGCAAAAAAGAAACAACAAGAGCAGGAAATATCAATCAGAGCTTATGCAGCTCTGTTGAAAGTTAACGAAAAGACTGTTCGCAAAGCTAGAGATAGCGGCTTATTGGGAAAAGGTTACAATGGCTTGACAGCTAAGATTATTCCGTCACTGGCAGATAAAGCGTGGGGAGATAATCAGAAGATCATCAAACCAAAAGCCGGTGTTAGCAGAGCAAAAGCTATTAAGAAGTTGGAAGAAAAGGAACGGAAAAAAGCTGACGTGTTAGATAAGTCAGTCGATCTTCCTCAGAAGCTCGACAAGATGTCGACACAAGAATTGCTTTCCTACATCGAGGTAACGACTGATATGCCGCTCATTTTAGCAATGCGATACCGCGAGATTATTGCTCTCGCACTAGACAAGATAAAGCTGCAAAAGGAAGAAGGGTTTCTAGTTGAGAAAGACCTGGTTTATAAGGAGCTATTCAGCTTTGGCACCCAACTGAAAAAAGCTTTGTTGAGTATACCGGGTAGAGTTATAGATGATATGCTGGCGGCTTCGAACAAAGTGGAAGCTATAAATATTCTGACAGTTGAATTGAATGAAGTGCTTCGCGTGTTTTCCGGAATGACTGAAGTGAAACAACAAGTGAATATCAAATAGCAAAAGTGAATTGACTCAATCAACTTATTAAGCATGAAACTAAGAAGACCAACCAAGGAGATGACGGACCGAGGTTTTTACTTCGCCAGCGTAAATGAAGGAAAGAAGAATGTTTATACTCGACATAATGCAGACGGAACAACTATAAAGCAAGTGATTTTACCTGGTTGCAAGCTGAATGCATGTGTTCGGCAAACAAACAGTCGAGATCAGAATGAAGCTTCGCAGCTGGCTAAAGAAGGTTTGCGGCATGCAATAGCGATTCTTTCTACCTGCACCATGCTCCAAAATAAAAGAGCGCTACTATCCGAGATAGAAGCACTTAACCGGGGTGATTTAACATTGTTGTTGTATGCCTACTTCATACTGAACACCGAAGACTGGCAGGTATTGGCGGATCGAATAAAATCAGAGTATATGGATGATTTAATCTTAGCACTCCGAGAATAGAAGTGGCTGTTAGCGATGCGAGGCTTTATGCCTAACGCAAACAGAGATACACTATCAGACATTTAGATAAAATGTTCCTTCAAACTATCACACAAATGCAACAAGCAACATCAGACAATTTCTTTTTTGCAAATGATGCAGAGCAGGCGGAGGGCATTTACACGGCTGTCCTTCCGGACGGCAGTAGTATCAAACAACTAACGCTCCTGGATTGTAAAAAGACCGCGCAGGTAAGAGTTGCCAAAAGCCGGGATTACATCGAGGTAGCAAGGATTACAAGGAATAAGGACAGTCAGGTCAGGGCACTTATTGCTATTTGCACCACGATTGAAGGTAACCGGCTTACCCCCTCCGAGGTTGACAGGCTTTCCTATCGCGACTTCATGAAACTCGCCTATGCATTCGATAAACTAACTTTCAAATAAACAATTATGGATAAAAATCTAAAAATTGCAATCCTGCTTTCCGCGGTAGATAAGGCTTCCGCCGTAATTGGTAAAGCATTCTCGAATGCCGAAAAGCATGCGAAAGCAGCCGACAGGGTAGCAAAGGCAACAAGCTCAATCGGCAATAGTTCACTCGTAGCCGGTGGCGCCGTAACCGCTTTCTTCGCTAAGACAGTTGCGGATGCCAGGGAAAGCGAGATCGCGCAAAAGAAGCTCATTACGGGCTTCCAGACGATGGGGAGCACAGCGGAGCAGGCGAAGAAGATGATCGCCTTTGCAGGCAACCAGGAATACAACTGGGGCGTTTCCGATGAGAACATCATGGACGTAATGGGCAAGCTTTCGACCTATAAGCGGACCATGACAGATGCCGCCATTGCCAACAACGTTTTTCAGCGTGCTACGCAGGCTTCTTTCGACCTTGCCGCTAAAGGCTTCGGCGATGCGATGGGTAACGCCAACTCTCTCGGTAAGGCTTTACAGAATCCGGCGCTGCAGGCCGGCGCTCTGACAAAGACCGGCACGCTTAACAAAGAGGATGTCACAGCAATCCGGAGGCTGCAACGGGCGAAAGGAATCGCGGCGGCACAGGAGTATATCTTGAAAACCGTCGAAAAGCAGGCAAAAGGTGCAGCCGAAGCCACAGCGGATCCAGTAGAGCGGATCAAAATTGCAGCCGGCGAAGTGAGTGAAACCATCGGCGGCAAGCTTTTGCCCACGGTGAATAAATATACCAAGCTCATCATGGCGAATAAGGACAGGATTTTCGCCTGGCTGGACTCACATAGTGCGCTGATCAAACGGGTGGCAGCTGCCGGCGTTGCGCTTCTTGCTTTCGGTGGCATTATGAAGGGAGTGAGCTTTGTTTTTTCGGGCTTTTCTACGGCTTACAAAATAGCGGGAACGGTGGCGAAAGGCGGACAATTTATAAGAGGATTGACGGGCTTCGGATCTGAAGCGCTGGCGGCAGGCGAAAAGCTGAACAAGTTCCAAACGATAGGGCTCAACACGCTGTCAAAGATGAAAACGATGGGCACGGGCATAAGCTCAGCCATGGATTCGGTAAGCGGGGCAATCGGTAAAGCAGGCTCTTTCCTGATGGCAAATCCAATATATCTAATTATTGCGGCTATCGCTGTGGCTGCATTCCTGATCATCAAATACTGGAAACCGATATCCGCTTTCTTTGTCAATTTATGGAACAAAGTGAAAGAACCGGTGATGAAGTTTTGGGGGTGGATAAAACCTTACCTTCTCAATTTTACACCCATAGGTCTCATCATCAAATACTGGAAGCCACTCAGTAACTTCTTTGTGAGTATCTGGGATAAAGTAAAGAATGTTTTTGTCAGTGCTTTCAACTGGATTAACAATCTCGCCGGAAGGTTCTGGCAGGCCGGTGTCAATATTGTAAAATCGGTTTGGGAAGGAATGAAAACCTTAGCCCACAAACCGGTTGAGCTGATTGCGGACATTACGAAAAAGATGAGAGAGTATTTGCCTTTCTCTCCAGCCAAAGCCGGCGCTTTCCGGGATCTTCACCGGGTCAAAATCGTGGAGACGATGGTAAAGAATATGCAGCCCGGACCTGCTGTACGAGCCATGAGTCAGGTGACGGAACGGATGCTGGGCCAGGCGCAAACAAGGGTACCAGTACATAGCAGTGGTGGAGGTGCGCAAACAGTTAGCTTCAACATCAATGTGAACCTGAGTGGCAGAGCGACGAAGGAGGATGCCCGGGTGCTGACTTCGGAATTGAAAGGCGAGTTGAACAAGTGGTACCGGGACATGATGACGAACAAGAGCCGGGTAAGCTTCTCATAAGTTTAGAATTAATTAGTATGCCGCGGCGATTGCAGCGGCATACTAATTTTATGCAATATGGACTATTCCCAAACATTCAATAAGTTTTTTACCCAATATTATTGAAACCTGTTATTTTAGCTTAAGAAACTAACACAACAGAAAACTAATTGCCCTCTTCATAAGCAACCTGCTATTCAATGAAAAACCACTTTTGTTCCTTAACCGGTTTGATGTCTTTTTTGTGTGCAGACGCACGAGTAGTGAGCGGCGATAAATCGGTAGGCTTTTATTGCTGCAGAGGATGCGCCTTCTTAAAGTACCGCCTGTTCAGCAAATCAACCGTTATGTTGATTTTGTCAATACTTGGAAGCTGTTTATCCGTGACTGCCCAAGCCCCAAAAATTACATCCTTCTCTCCAGCAAGTGTTTGCCAAGGTAACGCTATTACCATTACAGGAACTGATTTTACGGGGGCGACCGCTGTTAAGATCGGAAATGTTGCTGTAACCAGTTTTACCGTAACTAGCTCTACTACCATAACAGCAACGGTTCCTTACCAGGCTTCTACCGGCACCATTAGTGTAACAACATCCAACGGTACAGATGTCTCTGCCACTCCATTAACCGTACTGCCTGCCCCCATTCCCTCTTTGACAGATCTTAGCGTATTAAACAAACCGTTTACGAACTGTGACGGAAACAGCACTTACCGACTCGATGTTCAGAATACATCTACACAGGTAGCCAGTCAGTCAAACTATGATATTGACTGGGGTGATAATTCATCTCATTTTGCACAAACAGATTGGCCGGCCAATGCTCAGATTAGCCACACTTATACTAGCCAAGGGTATTTCACTATCAAACTCACGATTACACCACAAAATGGCTGTACTAAAAGTGTAACGTATAATTTTTACAACGGGAAAAATCCAATTGCTAGTTTCACCACCACCACACCTACTACCGGGCTGTGCGCGCCGGCTCTGATTACATTTAAAATTGGCAATTGGTTCAATAACTCAACTGGTACTACTTACCGGATAGATTATGGAGATGGCAGCGCTCCAGTCGTTCTGACGCATCCGTTAAATAACACCAATACTGATCAGCTGCAGCCATATACATATCTTACATCGTCATGTCCCAAAGCTGATTTTACAGCGACGCTGAACGCCATCAACGGATGCTTCACTACCACTTATACGCTAAACCAAATTGTTATTAGCACAAAGCCAACAGCAGACTTTAGCATACAGCCCTCACCAGCCTGTGTAAATGATGCCGTTTGTTTTACCAATAAAACCATAAGCGGATACAACGCTGCTACCTGTAATACAAGCACGACTTACCTATGGGATTTCGGAGACGGAAGTGCCATGTCAAGCCAGGCGTCGCCACCTTGTCATTCCTATTCAGCAGCCGGTCCTTATACAGTTACTTTAACCGCTTCCAATCTATCCTGTGGAAACGATGTTATCACAAAAACGATAACGGTAAACCCAATATCGCCCATACCTTCAATAACCAGTTCTCCAATCAGTTATTGCCAGGGGCAACCGGCAGTTCCGCTGACAGCTACCGGGAGCGGGTTGTTTTGGTACACCTCAGCCACTGGCGGAACAGGCAGCGCCACGGCTCCCACTCCCTCAACAAGCAATACAGGCACTTATACTTATTACGTAAGCCAAACACTTACGGGTAATTGCGAAAGTCCAAGGGTTGCTATCACTGTGATTATAAATGCAACGCCAAAGCTACCCGTCGTGATAACACCTGTACAGCTTTGTCAGGGCGATGCGGCAAGCCCTCTGACAGCATTGGGAAATGCTTTGCTCTGGTACGCAACTATTAATGGCGGAACGGGTAGCTCAACAGCACCGACACCTCTAACCACCGATATCGGGCAAACAACTTATTATGTGAGCCAGACAACCAACGGATGCGAAAGCGGAAGAGCTTCTATACTTGTCAATGTCAATCCGGTACCCACATTTACTGCTACAGCGATTAACCCTACGCAATGTGGCGCCAGCAATGGCTCAATTCAGTTAGCGGCCTTGTCAGCAAATACTACCTACACAATAAACTACACACAAAACGGAACCGCAAAAAGCACAACATTGAAATCCGATGGAAGCGGCGTTATAAACATTAGTAATCTTCCGGCGGGTATATATGATCACCTACAGGTAACGGGGGCGGGCTGCCCTTCGGCAGAACAAGGTCCTTTTACTTTATCCTCTCCAAACCCACCGGCAACGCCAACGCTTTCTTCCAACGGCCCCATATGCAGTGGAGGTGCCTTACAATTGAATGCATCTACTACAACAACAGGCGCTGCCACATGGAACTGGTCGGGACCGAATGGCTTCACTAACTCATCTCAAAACCCGGTTATTACTAATGTTCCCGCAGCAGCATCCGGTACCTACCAGGCTGCTGTTACCATCAATGGCTGTACATCAGTGGCCGGAACATTGCCTGTGCAGATTAATCCCTCCCCAGCTACACCGATTCTGTCCTCTAACTCACCGGTATGTAGCGGTAGCACACTTACATTCAGCAATACTTCCGGCGGTACCGGGGTTACATACAATTGGACAGGACCTAATAGCTTTAGTAGCACGGTCCAAAATCCGTCCATCAGCAATGTAACAACGACTGCTTCCGGCGTTTATCAGGTGGAGGTCACATTAGGAAGTTGCACTGCAAACGGAAGCGCAACCGTAACTGTCAATGAGCTTCCCCAGATTGGAAATACCTCCTTTGCCGATCCAACACAATGCGCAACAGCAACAGGCAGTATCGCTCTGCAAGGTTTACAGGCATCAAAAACTTATATTGTAAACTATACAAAAAACGGCAACCCGGTTAGCACGTCAATTACTGCTGATAACAATGGCATCCTGCGCATTAGCGGATTAACTTCTGGCACGTATGATCAAGTATCTGTAAGCTTGAACAATTGCGTTTCAGCGGCAAAAGGTCCCTTCGTTTTATCTGATCCTACACCACCTGCTACGCCAACACTCAGTTCCAATGGACCGATATGCAGCGGCAACGCCTTGCAACTCACTTCAACGACAACATCACCGGGCACAGCTGCCTGGAACTGGACAGGTCCTAACGGCTATACAAGTACGGATCAAAATCCAACCCTCTCTAACACAGAAACAGACGCTTCAGGAACCTACTACGCAACCGTCACCATTAACAACTGTAAATCAGCAGCGGGCAACACAACAGTAATAATAAATCCCACACCTGCGGTTCCAAACATTGTTGTCAACACACCTGTATGCAGTGGCGGCGATATCATATTCAGTAATCTTCAAGGCGAAAGCGGATCGGCTTATAGCTGGACCGGTCCCAACGGATATACAAGCACAGAACAAGCGCCGGTAATTGCGGGAGCAACAACCGCTAATGGAGGCACATACATAGTAACGGCGACTTTAGGCTCCTGCTCATCCAAAGCCAGCAAAGAGGTAACCGTAAATGAAACGCCTGTGATTACAGAGATTACTTCGGCTAATCCTACCCAATGCGCTACCACTACAGGAGCCATTACCCTAAAAGGCGTATTACCATCAAAGAGCTATACGGTAACCTATACGAAGAACGGATCGCCGGTAAGTATAATCCTGAGTTCAGATGGTATCGGCAATGTAATCATTACCGGATTGACGGCAGGCACATACGATGCAGTCGCCGTCAGTCTCAGCGGCTGCGTATCAAACACGAAAGGACCTGTTACACTCAGTGATCCGAACCCACCGCCAGCACCAACGGTAAGCAGCAACGGACCTCTCTGTGCCGGTTCTGTGCTGAACCTAACAGCACAGTCAGGGGAGAATGGGACGTTTACGTGGAGTGGTCCGAACGGCTTCAGCAGCAGTGACGTAACACCGACCATAACAGGCGTAACAGCTGCCAATGCGGGCACTTACAATGTGACCATTACTGTAAACAATTGTATTTCGCCGGCAGGCAGTGTGGCAGTCGTGGTAAATCCATTAGCACCAGCACCGGTAGCTACCTCGCCGGTGGAATATTGCATCAATTCTACCGCATCGACGTTAACGGCAACAGCTACCAATGGAAGTACCTTGAACTGGTATACCGTTGCATCGGGTGGCACAGACTTGCCTGATGCCCCTGTGCCGGCTACCTCAACAGCAGGATCTGTTTTTTATTATGTGGCCCAAACCACGACCGAAGGATGCGAAGGGGCGAGGACAGCAGTGGAAGTCGTGACGCACCCGGATGCAAAAGCTTTGTTCTCGCCGTCACAAACATTGGGCTGCTCACCTTTTGTACTGAACAGCAGCGTAGTGAACCTGCAAACATTCCCGGATAACAACAAAGAATATTTATGGTACGCAAACGATGCGAGCTTAGGCGCAGGAGACACCTTTCCTGGTTATACCGTTGGCAGCGACGATGACTCTGTAAACATCAAACTGGTTGCTGTATCCAAGTTTGGTTGTCGCAATGATAGCATAGCACAGAATTTTTTTACTTATCAATTACCCAAGACTGCTTTCATCAATAACAGCACGGGCGGTTGCGGACCATTAAGCATTTTATTTACCAACAAAACACCGCAGGCTTCCCTGTTCCGGTTCAAATGGATATTTGGTAACGGGCAAACCTCCGAAGAGGAAAATCCACCTCCGATAACGTTTCCAACCAATCCGACATACGGTGATACAACTTACCATGTAACCTTGCTTGGCTATACGGTATGCGATACCATCACAGCGGCAACGGACATCCTGATAAAATCAAAACCAAAGTCCCTGTTTGCGCCTGATGCCACGAACGGATGCTCGCCGCTGACGGTGAATTTTTCCAATATTAGTAAAGGCTTTGGCACCGGCTACCAATGGTTTTTTGGTGATGGCGCAAAAGCAACTTCAACAGATGCTTCGCCGGTAACACATACTTACAATACGGGCATACAGGATACTTTTTATGCGAAGATGGTAGCCACCAATGAGTGCGGAACGGATACTTCCATTATTGCTATTGTAGTTTCTCCCAATAAAGTGAAGTTGGATGTGTTTGTGAACGGCAACCAATCAACAGGCTGCGCGCCACATACAGTACAATTTATCAACCGCTCATCGGGTGCTTCCACTTTTGCATGGAATTTTGGAGATGGCAATACGCTAAACACAAACAAGAATATCGATACTGTTACGCATACGTACACTCAAAGTGGAACCTATACAACTAATCTCTTTGCTTCCAACGGATGTTCAGATACTACTACAACAGAAAAGGTAACAGTGTTTGCAAAACCTGTTGCTGACTTTAGTGCGACGCCATTATCTGTCTGCATCGGTGATACAATTGCCTTTCAAAATCAGGCAATGGATTATAGTTCTCTGTCGTGGCAGTTTGGAGATAACACAGGTTCTGTACTTTCCGATCCGCAACATGCCTACACAGCCCCCGGAAATTACACTACGCTTCAGATTGCCCAAAAGCAGTATGAAAATGGAACGGTGTGCGCTGATACTTCAACAACGAATATTACTGTTGTTAGTAAGCTGCCGGGCAACTTTACGGTAAATGCAACGAACGGAATCTGCGTACCTTTCACAGTAACATTCACCAACCAAACATTGCCATCGGCATTCACTTCCTGGACGTTTGGTGATGGCGGCACAGCTACCGGCGATGTGGTAACACACACCTTCGCCACGCCAGGCAATTATACTGTTTTCATGCAGGCAAAACACCCTGCCGGATGTTTATATGAAGCAACAACAAACATTACAGTAAAAGCGCCGGCAGGAACTATCGCTTATGCATCAGGATTTGTTTGCAATAACACACCTGTGCGCTTTGAATCAAACACCACGAACACGGATTCTGTACGGTGGGACTTTGGCGATGGTACCGCAATAACTACTAAGCAACAGGTGGTGTATCATGTGTTTGACAAATCGGGTACATTCATACCAACAGCAGAGTTGATTTCAGGAACGGGATGTCATGTACCTGCAGCTACCAGTGAGGTGATAAAAGTGGATTACCTGCAAGCCGGTTTTGCGCAACAGCAAGATGTGATTTGTGGTAAAACCACTGTTCATTTCAATGATACCTCAAGATCTTTCTTTGGCATCAGCAACTGGAAGTGGAATTTAGGTGATGGCACAGAAACAGCGCAGCAAAACCCGGTGCGTGATTACACTGCGAGTGGTACGCTGCCCACACAACTGGTAATTACAGGCAACAGCGGCTGCACCGATACATCTGTGCTTTCTCTATCAATAAAAGTGAATGACATACCCGTGGCAACCATCACCGGCCCTACAGCAACATGCGATGTGATACCGGTACCTTATATAAGTTCTGTAAGTGCCGTCGATGCAATCTCGCAGTATCAATGGACAATCACCGGCGGCGCTTTCTATAACACAAATAGCATCGTACATACATTCGCGAAATCCGGAGGTTATACTGTACAGCTAATTGCCGGAACAGCCTATGGCTGCTATGATACGACAGCGATACCTGTTGTGGTAAGCACTACGCCAACAGTGATGGCAAGCAATGACATCACCATTTGCCGTAACGCCTCTACACCTCTATCTGTTAATGGAACAGCTTCACAATACAACTGGCAAACGGATAATACACTGAGTTGCACAGCTTGCCAGACACCTTTGGCAGCGCCTGTCTCTACTACGCAGTATTATGTTACAGGTAAAGCCGCTAATGGCTGTACTCGGACAGATTCGGTATTGGTAACGGTAGTGCAGCCATTTACACTAAGCGTAACAGCAAGCGACAGCATCTGTATTGGTCAAAGCAAGCAGCTTACGGTATCCGGAGCACATGAGTATACCTGGTCGCCGGCGAACACGTTGGATGATTCTTTTTCACAGTACCCGGTAGCAACGCCATTGGCAAGCACGACATACAGTGTGATTGGTACAGATGATCACCATTGCTTTACCGATACTAAAATGGTAAGGGTTGGTGTAGGGCAATACCCGACAGTGAATTTGGGTAAAGACACGCTGCTATCAACAGGATCTATCTTGCCGCTGCATACAGAGATTACAAACGGACCCATTAAAACATACGCTTGGTCGCCAGCCGATAACCTAAGCTGTAGCACGTGCCCCGTGCCAGATGCAAACATCAAACGAAACGTATGCTATAGTGTAACGGCTACCAGCTATTACGGCTGTGCTGCACGGGATACACTTTGTATTAAAGTATTCTGTGAAAGCGGGCAGGTATTTATTCCAAATATATTTACACCGGATGGTGATGGCGTAAATGACAGATTGATTGTGCAGGGCAAAGGCGTTGCCCTTATACGTTCGTTCCGAATTTTTAACCGCTGGGGGCAGGTAGTATTTGAGAAAACAGGCTTTCAGCCGAACGATGCTTCGTCAGGCTGGGACGGCAGGATAAACGGCGGCGCGATGGCATCACAAGATGTATACGTATACACATGTGATGTGGTTTGCGAGGATGGTACGGTGTATCCTTTAAAAGGAAATGTAGCAATAGTAAAGTAAGGAAAAAGCTGCAAGTATGAGTTGGGAGGATTAGGTTGTCAGATACGAGATAGGCAATGTTAACGATGGAGTTTAAGATGATATGTGATGTTAGCTAAGGCTGACTTGAGTATAAAGGTTTTGTTGGTGTAAAAGGTGATTATAAATGACGTAAACAAGCGGTGGTATGAAAAAATATTTGTTCATTCTTTTCATTCTGCAGGGTGCTTTGCTGCATGCTCAGGATTTTTCGTTTTCTCAATTTTATGAGGAGCCATTGTTACGCAACCCGGCATTGGCGGGAGTATTTGAAGGTGATGTGCGGACAAGCGGTATTTTTAGAAACCAGTGGCAGAGTGTAACAGTACCTTACCGCACAGGGGCAGCAAGCGTTGAAGTAAAACTACCTTTCCTCAAGACCTATTATGTCACACTTGGAATGCAAACCACTTATGATGAAGCTGGTGATATCAGACTAAAGCGTACAGCGATATTACCGATGGTAAATCTGCATGTGCCTCTCGACCAGTCCGGCACCTATTTACAGGGCGGTCTAATGCTAGGTGCGGTGCGCAACCAGTTTGACCCTTCAAAAGCCAGATACGGTGATCAGTGGGTAAACGGAAGTTATGACCCATCTAACCCCACAGCTCAACAGTTTAGTCGCACAGGTATGAACTATTTTGATGCTTCGGCAGGTATGTCGCTGAACGGTAACCGTAATGAATCGTTTCATTATTATTTTGGTTTTGGGGTATACCACTGGAATCGTCCTCCTGTAGCATTTTATTCCAACAACGACAAAACCTCGCGGCTGGAAACAAAGTGGACAGCTACTACCGGCATAAAAATGGAAACAAGTGCCAATAATACACTCGAATTGTTTGCAGATTATTACACGCAGTCAGGACATTACCAATTTATCGGCGGAGCGCTCTATGGCGTGATTTTGAAAGAGGTAACGGATGAAGAAAATAATAAGATAGCGGTGTACGCAGGAGGCTTATATCGCTACGATGATGCACTCATCCCGGTCATTAAATTAGATGCTTATAAATTAAGCCTCGGATTGAGTTATGATGTGAATGTATCTAAACTGACAACAGCTTCCCAATTCCGTGGTGGTTTTGAGCTGTCGCTTAGCTACCGGATGAAGTTTAATAATGGGTTTAACTCTTCTTATTCACGACAGGTGGATTGTCCAGCGCCGGGTAAGGGCTTTTAAGGAATATTCGTAATTCTGTTCTTACAACCTCTTTCAGCTTTCACGCAATCAAAATCAGAAAACAAACAACAATCTATCGAGACTTTCAATCACTCAGTAAAGCCTTTCATTTAGGCGATTTTGACAACGAAAAGAGTAGGCGAGCAATATATCCACCAACAATCAAGCAACAAAGAAGAGTAGGCTACTGCGCTACTAAGTGGCAAAACACTAAAGGAGGCTGGCAGTAAGGATATGTTTCAACATGCACCCACTTTAGCCAGGTATGATGAGGCGCCTTGAAAACACAATTAAAATAAAACGACCTGTATAAAAAGACCGGTCGTTGGTAGTAATAAAAATTGCTATTCAGATAAGTGCAAAATACTTTCTTCGAGTGCTTGCATAGTTTAAATAAAAAAGTCCCCACTGAAAAGAAGGGACAGCGAATTTGATCAAACTAATTGCATGGCTGTTAAGCCACACTGATTAGAAAGTTGTAAAGGTATTTATTCGTAATCATTGTTGACTTACTGCTGAGTGGTCTAAACGGTATCTAGTATCCTAAAAAGTATAAGTGATGCTGATTCCTGTGTCGGAATTTGCACTATCCAGTAAAGTATCTTTCGAAATCTTTTCCTCACCATTAACACTGATGCTGAGATGTACATGCGCGCTGTCCGTTGAGTTTGCCCAGGTGGAAGGTGGGTAAGCGGTGAGTTTTGCAACAGGGAGAAAATTGGTTATCGAATCCGTGCTCACGACTATGCTCTGCGACCACACGGCACCGTTAAAAGGAGTCGCTGCAACGGAACTATTGCTCACCGCATAGTCGAGTTGATAGTTAGCTGATGCATCGGATGTAAATTGGTATCGGATGGTTGTATTGTCTGGATGACTCTTTCTACAGCCAAGCGATAAAAGAATGACCGAAAGGAAAAGCAGGAATCTCTTCATAGGTGAGTATTGAATTGTGAATGTAAAACAATATTTGCGAAGCAGTCTAAACACCTTATTGTGGGCAAAGACCAAACAATATTAATTCTGAAAACTCTCGAACAAATAGAGCAAAAGCGCGTAGAACTGGAAACTAAGAAAGCGGTAGTCGAAAGCTTTATTAAAAATCAAACAGCAACGCGCTTGTTTCGTTTGAGTAGCAGGGCCGGCAAGTTTTAATTGTTCAAAATCAATAAACATGAAAACCAGAAAACAAACAACAGCAACCGGCAGAAAAATTCAATACCTCCGCAGTGATGTAGAAGCTTATGTCAATGGTTGCCCTCGTCCCTGTGCTCTCCAATTCGATACTTAAGACATAGTGAGTGCACAATGAATATTTATCGAGTCAGATTTCTGATGCTTCAAAGCAATTAAACCGGTTGATTGCTCATCATTCAGCTTTTTATTTTTGCCGTAATTGGCTTCGTTATACTTAAAACTTTCTTGTGTTATATTCTTACCCTGTAGAAATCGTAAACGTTTTATATGACCGCTATATCTTTACCAAGCAGACCGAGTACGGCTGTTAACTCTTAGCAAGCTATGAGCCATTAGCGGAAAACCAAGACATTACAAACAGTAAACGTTTAAAAAATGAAGAAATCATCACTAATAGTTTTAATTATTTTAGCCTCTTTTATTTCAGGGTTTGCATTCAAAACAATTCTCACGAAAGAAAATAAAGAAACAATCAAAATGAAAAAAGTAACAGGTGTGGGCGGCATTTTTTTCAAATGCAAAGACCCTAAAAAAATGACAGAGTGGTATAAACAAAATCTTGGTTTAACTACAAATCCATACGGCGGAGCAACTTTTGAATGGTATGAAGGAGCAGACAGCACAAAGAAAGGGCAAACACAATGGCAACCGTTTCCCGAAACCACAAAATACTTTGAACCCTCATCGAAAGACTTCATGATAAATTATAGGGTTGAAAACCTGGAAGCCCTTGTTGAAGAATTGAAAAAGAACGGCGTAACGATTGTGGATGCTATCGAGGATGTGAGCTACGGTAAATTTATTCATATCCTTGATGCAGAGGGAAACAAAATTCAATTGTGGGAACCCAAAGATTAAATGAATATAGCACGTATGGCAAAAAACAAAACAACTGAAACAGAAGTCAGTGTAACAGATTTCATAAACGCATCTGTGAACAATAACCTAAAGAAAGCGGATAGCTTTCAGCTGATTGAGTTAATGCAAGAATGGTCAGGTTTTGAACCAAAAATGTGGGGTCCAACCATCATTGGCTTTGGTAGCTACCATTATAAGTATGCAAGTGGACATGAAGGGGATGCACCGTTAATTGGTTTTTCGCCTCGGAAAGCAGAATTTTCACTTTATGTGTTCTCACCTACAGCGGAAAACAAACATCTATTGGACGACTTAGGAAAATACAAAATTGGGAAGGCCTGCATTTATGCAAAAAAATTATCAGACCTAAATATTTTGACCCTTGAGAAACTTTGCAAGACAACAATTGCCTATGTCAACGAACATCATGAATGTGCTTGCAGGGAGTAATAATTATACCCAGAACAACTTGCTACAACTTTACGAACACTTCAACGTTGTGCGTCATCCTAAATGACCAAGTAAGCTTCACTTTCTGATGCTTCAGAATTTCTGTAACTTGATAGACCAATTCTTTTTAAGATGCCGGCTTTTTCTATTTTTGACAAGTGCGCTCCAGTCTCATCTACTCTTTTCTCATTTCTTTTCTCTTACTAGGAGGAATGATAAATGTATTATATCATGTTAGAATAGATCCACATCCTCATCCTGTAGAAGAAGTACCTTATTACCCCGAAGAAGAATTTTTCTTACGGGAACAAGGCGCGCTTGATAGCCTTCCGGAAATGAAAGTGGATAGTATCAGTAAGTTTATTTGAGTGCTGACCTTAAAATAAGATTAGAATGTTGAAGGAAGAATGATTGGATAAGACAGCCCATTATTTTTGTAACGCGATCATAAATATTGAATTTAAGTTTATAACTGCCGCCGGTTTCGTCCTGGTGGCTTTTTTATTTTTAGAAAAGATAAGATTTATAGAGGGGTTTTTAATTGTGTCACCACTGACGCGACAATTTACAATTCGCTGATAGTCTTATCATAACCTAAAATAAATCACTTGTCTCGACACTGTTGAGACAATTAAAAGAAAGCGGTTCTGCAACTCGGCATGTACTTGTACTGATATTAGGCAATAAGCCTCCTACTGATACAATAGTCAATGTTTCATAGTCGCGCCGACCCTGCTCCAATACAATTAATAGGTAATGAACCTGGAACCATACGACCGGAGATGATGGGCAGGAAGGAACCGCTTTCAGGAGGCAATTTCTGTAAACAATTCATTCTTATTTACACAAGCGTAAACTCGGTGAACAATTTTATTGCGAATTGCATTGAGTACACACATTTTATGTTTTCCCTCCTTTACTTTTCTTTCATAATACCTTCCTAAAACAGAATCTTTATTTGTGGTATAACCCATAGCAGCCAAATGAAGCAGTGTTTTAATACGCTTGTTGCCGATTGAAGAAACTTTTGTTTTGCCTCGCACACTTGTTCCGGACTGCCATTCAAAAGGCGCAATACCACAATAGGAAGCAAACTGTTTTGCAGTGGTAATGTGCTTAAATTCATTAGTAGCGATTAAAATTTCGGTTGCAATTACCTTACCCACGCGAGGTATGGAAGTAACAATCTCAAACAACCGTTTTAAGTGTGCATCTTCGGTAATAATTACCATCATAGCCGCATCCGTTTTTTCAATATCGCTTTCTATCGCCTGCAATGTATCTGCACTTAATAGCGATCTACAGTGCTGAGATATAGCCGGAAGGAAGGTATTTTGAATAATGCTATTGCTTTTTACGATTGTTCTTGCGTTAATAAGCCGCTCCCGTAAAGAGCGAAGCAGTTTCAGTTCTTTGATTTCTTCCCGCTCCGGTTGCCACATTTGTAAGTGGCTACGGTTTATGTACGCATACTTAGCGATTCTGACGGCATCTAATTTATCTGTTTTGCCGCGTTGAATGCCGAGTGAATATTTAATCCGCAGTGGCGATTCCATGCAGATGCGGGCTTTCTTGTTTTCCAGCACGGTAAGGAGATGGGTGGCAAAAAGCCCCATATTTTCAGCACAATAAACGGTATTGCGAACCGAACTTTTGTACTTAACAAACAGGGCAGACAGCAAGCCTTTTATTGCCGATACAGAGTTCTCTATTTTGAAAGATTCGAGATGGTTATTATCAGATAATATTGCAAAATCAACGGTCGCTTTAGACAAGTCTATACCAACGAAATAGGAAGCCATTTCGGAACAGTTTTAATTCCATAATGGTACGATTACAATCTTACGCTTTCCGCAGTACAATTCGGCAAATTAACTAAATCGTTTCAGGACTCCACCGGTTTGGGAAATGGATTCATTGCCTTCCAACCAACCGTCTTTATTCATAAATGACCAAATAGTCACTTCATATTATTCTTCATCAAGTGCATACTGACCTTTAAGCTCTTTGAATGGATCGTTGGGTGTCTTGTACTCGTCTTCATCCATGAGGCTAAAGTAGTAGAATTAAATTTATTGCACTTCAATGTCAGACTATTTTTGCAACTGTAGATCAATAGAGAATCATTCTTAACTGCTATATACAACACTCCCTACTTATATAATACTTACAGGCGAACCTAATAATATCAGCCTAACTATTTTATACTGGTGTATCAAAAAGAAAAAGGTCGTCCAGGAGTATTCCGGGCGACCTTCTACAGAATTAGTAGGTGGCTGCTATCTATAAAGGTTATTGCTGTTTAGAAATGAGGCGGAGCCGTTCGTCAGCCAGTCAGGGTATTGCTTACCGCTGGAGGCAGCAAAATCCCCAAAATGCAGGTATGTTGCTGTTAGTGCTTTGCTATCCAGTGGGTATATGTAGCTGCCTGCAGGGAGGTTTAGCGCCCAGGGCAGCTTCGCTCCTGATACATATGTAGTGCCGGCTCTCGAATTATCATCCGACTGGTTAAATAAGCTCATGTCCATCTTCGCCGTTGGCGTTTTACCGGCTAAATGAATTTCGTGGTCCCGCTGCCGGTTACTCATTAAAAAAGGGTCGTAGGGTGCCTGACCTAAGGAGTCAGCAACGATAGGTGTATAAAAAGTGATAAGGACATGAGCCGTATCGCTCCTTCTCTTTGTTTCTCCCTTGTGTACATTCACAAAATGAGAGCTGTTTCCGCTGGTAATTAAGTTTTCTGTATTGTCGAACGGAACAATGACTGTATTGCTAAGCCCGGCTTCCGTGCCATTGGGATTTAAGGAAATATAATTACTGGTCAGCAGTTCACCTGAGACGCGTTTTACACTAGCGGATTGGAAAGGAAACTGCACCGCAAAACCATTCAGGTAGTTTGCCCCTACCGCATCAATGGCATAATTGCAGGCAAGCGACACGACTTTGCCTTCTTTGTTCTTATCAATCCGGTATTGATAAGATACGACCAGATCGTTCATGTCATAATCATTCAGAAGTGGCCATTTGTCTTCGTAAGCCAGTTTACCCCAGTTGTTGGCAGGATAATAAGTACTGGAAACAATGGTGGTATCAGGTAAATGAGAGCCGTGTGGAGGAGAACATTCTTTGTGGCAGGATTGCAACAGAAAGAATAAACAGATAATTGGACAAAGGAATTTCATAAATTGGATTTTCAATAGAAAGCCAAGAATAGTACGCGGTTTTAGTTACTCTTACTTAACAGCCGTAATGGATGATGATACGGGGTAACTATTAAATACAAATTCAACACTAATTAGTTAACTGTCAACCTGTGGGAGATAGCAGGAAAATTGAGTGCGGGCAAATAAATAAATTGTTAACGACAGATAAAGGGAGCTAAGAGATAAGAGGCAGTTGCCGAATTAATACCAGACTTGGATCAAGTTTCCCACTTTGGAAATATTGCACAGCAATCACCAAACGTGGAATGAATAATCTTATCAACCTCCTCGTTTAAATTAGAAGGCAATAGTTTGAAGAAAATGGGATAATTTAGAAAGTATAGTCAACACCTTTATATACGTTGAAAGTGCTTGCCATTTGAAGTAACTACGTGACAGTAATACTCCTTTACTTTACATAGTACTTACTTGGAGACTATATACCAGCTAGACCAAGAGGGGGCATAAAAAAGTCCCGACTAAAGAGAAGGGACGGAATACCAAAACAAATTGCATGGATATTACACCATGTAATTATAAGAACGCGAAAGTAATGAGTTTGATTAAAAGATTATTTCGGTTGCCAAACGGCTAAAACATAATATAGAGAAACTAACAGAACGAGCATGCTTGTGCCAGCGCTGCCACCTAAAGCATGATAGAAAAGGAAATTAGTTTTGGCGGCGTTATGGAAGGAAGACGAAGTAAGTGAAGGGGAAGTTATTTTATTACATGTTCGGCTCTGAGAAATGATGTTACTTTTTTTATGTCTTTTTTATTCATAATAACGGTCGAAGCTGCTTTGCCAGGTTCCTGATACAAATGCAAGCCTGACTCAAAATTGATGGTTTTTTTTAATAAAGGATCTTCATACGTTAACCGATAATAAATGTACAAATCTTCCATGTCCTCCAGAAGTTTGTCAAATTTTTTATCGACATAAAATTCTACATATGCAGAATCGGAAGAACGAATAATAGGTCTAAACCCATCTGTAAAACTGTTATAATAAGAAACCGGGAAAAAAGCCATGAAACAATCTATATGAACATTGACAGCCTCTCTCTGGCCAGTATTAAAGAGAACTATTTCCCACTTGGTGCTCTCTTTATACGATGTCTCATCCAGATCTTTAAAAGCAATACTGAAATAGGGTCTGGTTCTGTAAAGCTCATCATCGTAAGATCGCTGTTGGGATTCTTGTTGTTTAGCAATAACATTACTTTGTTGTTGCATAATAGCAAGCTGCCTAGAGGCCAATGTATCGTTATGCTTCGCCAAGCTATCTTCCCGATAGAGTTGTCTGGACTTTTCAATTGAATCACGAAAGAACTGATTCGAATGTTCAATCGAATCTTGCTTTTGTTGATTTGCCTGAATATCCAGTTGTCGATGAGCTTGGTCGCTGGTAACGATCATAACGACTATACTCACAATCAAAGCGCCGGCAGAAATAATCGTTCCGCCAATAGTCGCAATAGCAGACCACTTTTCAAATTTGGATGGTTCGTTTTCGTTTCTTCTGAATCGAAATTGTGCTCTGCTCATATGGGTATGTTCGCTGGTATTTTGAATGGTTATTTTGATCTCTTCATAATTCGTGAGGAATCAGACCTTTTGTAGTCCCACTTTATTAAACTATCTGCGAATGCTGCAAACTGGCTTTTAGAAAACCCAGCCAGGTGGCTAATACATAAAAGAGAGAACCCAACAGAACGAGTAACCCAACAACGCCGATTATAATAAGCCTTATAACCAATTGCCTAAATAGGCATTCTTCTTCCAATATAATTTTGTAGCGGTTCTTTCCTGCTTTTTTTAATCGGACACCACTTATAAAAACAGTTTTAAAATCAATGCGGCTATAAATCCTATACAAAAGCATAGGATGCCGACAATTACGGTTATTGTTTTCCGGCTGTAGTAATACTTGCGATAGTAGGCAAGTTCTTCTGTATCGGTTAGTTTATCCTCTTCAAATTCCATAGTGTCCTACTTAGCGATAAGATATTTTTGTGGTTGGTTTGCTAATCTGATTCGACTTTTATAGCAGCTAACATATTCTTGTATAAAATCGCGAATGTCCGAACCTACTTTTTTTACCTGCAAGTGAAATGTCGCCGCCTCTATCAAATGACTATCGTATGCTTTTATAATGTTAGTGCGCTCTTTTTCCAGAATCAATATTGAATCATGTATCCTTACTAATCTTTCATTGACGAATACAACAGAATCTTTAGGGTTAAGAGGAAGAGACAAATCATTTCTTGGTGATTTAGCACAGCCACATAAAAGAAAAGTGAACAGCACAATCTTTTTCATGCGATAAAACTAAAAAAAGCCTTCCTAATTTAAGAGAAGACTTTTTGTAAGCATTAAATAGATAAACCGTCAGTACAATACGCGCTGGCATCTACCTAAATCAACTCTTCGTTAGCGGTCTTAAATACGTAAGCTATAAAGGCAACACTATTGCCACTTGACACATTGATAATACCGGCTTTGCCGCTACCCATATCTGCCCACTGCTTGCATTAGGGCTTTGTGTGTCGGTGTGCAGCGAAAGGCTTTTGATTATGAATTTGCAACTTTGCAAGGTTTGCAAACCTGCAAGAATGTCTTTAATTTGCTGCTCTTAAAAAAATAAAGTCCCCACCAAAAGGCAGGGACGGAAGTGCAATCTTTTCGATTGCTTATGCGAACTTTTCAATAAGAAAATTATTATTGATAACTATACTTTTGTTTGCTATTACTCTGCCCGTAAACTTTTTACGGGATTTGCAGTGGCTGTTTTGACAGATTGAAATGCGATTGTTACCAGCGTAATTAAAACCGAGATGACACCTGCTGATACGAATATCCACCAGGGAAGCGTTGTCTGATAGGCAAATCCCTGAAGCCAGCTATTCATTGTATACCACGCAACAGGAGCAGCGATCAAAAATGCAATGAGGACAAGCTTAACGAACTCTTGAGAGAATAAAGCCACCAGTTGGCTTACGGAAGCTCCCAATACTTTTCTGACACTGATTTCTTTGATACGCTGTTCGGCGGAGAACATGGCAAGGCCCAATAATCCAAGACAGGAAATGCCTATAGCCAGCGTTGCAAACAGGGCAGATAGTTTCGAGATCACGACTTCGTTGCTGTATAATTTCTGGTATTCTTCTTCCACAAACTGGTATGCAAACGCATAGTTCGGGTTCACACTTTTGCATAATTTCTCAAGACTTGCCAAGGCTTGTTTAGTTTCGCCCGGCTTTGTGCGCACCATGATAACGCCGAAATTTTCTCCTTCCTTTACATCAATTATGAGGGGCTTTATTTTCTCACGCGCAGATTGTGTAGTGTAGTTTTTCACCACCCCAATAATGTGTCCTTTCTTTTGCCAGGCAGAAATCCATTTCCCAAGAGGATTTTTCATTCCCATTTCTCTTACAGCCTCTTCATTTACCACAAACGCATCTGTCGAATCGTTGGCTATATCCTGTGAAAAGCCCCGTCCCTGCACGACCTGAAGATTCATCAGTCTTAAAAAATCGAAACCAACGGACGCGGGTAAAAAAGGAACATGTTCGTTCGCCGCCTTCCCTTCCCAATTAATGGCATCTTCTGCTTTCCAGCTGGCGTCATCGACCGCAAAACTCATGTTGTGAGGAGCTTCTGTGCTACGGTCAACGGCGGCAATACCCGGCAATCGCAAGGCTTCATTTTTAAACAGCAGATATTTGTTTTTAGTACCCAGCTCACCTTCGATACGGATGTACAAAAGATTGTCTCGATTAAAACCTAAATGAGAGTCCTGTATAAAATTGATTTGACGCATAATAACGATGGTCGAAATGATAAGCGTGATGGAAAGCATAAACTGAAAAACCGTTAGTCCTCTGCGTAGCAGAAGCGATCCTTGCGTGAACTGGAGTTTGCCTTTTAAAACCCTGATGGGATTAAGAGCTGAAAGATATAATGCCGGGTAACTGCCGGCAAGCATGCCTGTGATTAACACAACCCCAATCAAAAACGTCCAAAAAGAGATTTGTGTGACAGGAACAGTAATGTTCTTACTTGTAAAAGAATTGAACGCCGGAAGCAAAAGATATAATAGCCCTATAGAAAGCACCAAAGAAAGGAAAGCAAAAAACATGGACTCACTTAAAAATTGCATAATCAGGTAATTGCGTGATGATCCTACCACTTTCCTGATGCCCACTTCCTTTGCCCGTTTCACCGACCGTGCTGTTGCGAGGTTCATAAAATTGATACAGGCAATCAGCAACACAAACAAAGCAATCAGGCTAAAAATCTGCACATACTCAATTCTGCCTTCAACCGGTTTGCCATTGACAAAAATATTGTGGAGATACTGGTCACCTAACCGTTGCAGACCTATTGTCTGTGTTACATTCTTGTTTTTATTGATTCGAGGCTGGAGATAAGCATTGATGGCTGCTTCAACCTTTTTGGGATCAGCCTTTTCGTCGAGCTGAACATAGGCAAGAAGCGTGTTGCTCGACCATTCAAGGAGCTTCTTCTGCGCCTCCATATTGAACAGGAAATCGAAATGTAGAGAGCTTTGCTGAGGCAGGTTCTCAAAGACCCCGGTAATGATAAAGGGCAACCGGTTCTCGTACATGAGCGTCTTTCCCATAGCTTCCGCGGGGCCGCCGAAAAACATGTCTGCCATTTTCCGGGAAATGGCAATGCCATTTATTTGAGATAAGGCACTGTTTACATTGCCCTGTATAAGTGGGTAACTAAACATCCTGAAAAAGTCTTTCCCTGCGCGTGAGCCATCAAGTTTTAAAATCTTATCGCCCGCCTGGAAGGACTCCGGATGACCCCAAGGCAATTCGTAACCCGTTGCATAAAAGGTAACATCTTTAACCTGCGGAATAGCCTGCGGAAGATTTTCAAAAGGAAGCTGGATCATACCTTCCGAAACGTCAAGTGGGGTTGCATAAGATCCATCTGTTTTTCCGTTTGCTTTTGTGGTTGTGTAAGCTACGTACAGATTGTTCCTGTTGACATGAAAGTTATCAATGTTTTTTTCGTCCTGTATCCACAGGTAAATAAGAATACAACAGGTTAAGCCGAGCGAAAGACCTACCACATTGATAATGGCAGTTGCTTTATTGCGTATGATATTCCGCCAAGCGATTTTGAAATAGTTTTTAAACATAAAGCCAGTTTAAAGTGACAGATGTAATAGCTAAGGAATGTGACTCAATTGTTTTCCAATGGCTGTGCCATCGCTGAAAGCCTTTTCTCTATAGTGTTTAAGGATAAACGGCAAACGAAAGTGTACGGTAACGGACAGTCGTTGTTCGATTGTGTGTATGGTAAATACAGATTGAATATTTACTGAATGAGGCAAATTCTTTCCATCAACAGTACATGGTAGCTTAGTTTGCATCCTAGCAAAATTCTGCTTCATTAATATTGGATTCAATCATAAAAAGCCTCCCTGAAAAGGGAGCCTGGAAACCACAACCTGCCAGACTCAATTACATGATGAATGATTTGTGTGAATAACAGTTGCTAAATACTTCATTTTTTTGCCCACAGGGTTAAATTGTCGAGTTTCAAAGCTGTGGCATTATCCGCTTACCAGCTCCCGGTTAATTACTTTGTCCTCTTCGGTTAAATGCTGTAACGCCGCACAAGCGTGTGCCATTTGCTGATGTGCAGTTTATAATCTGCAGTTTTGAGGTTGCTCATGTTTGAGCAGGGGAAATATCGCACTAAAAAGTCAGGTGCAATGGTGCAACCGCCTATAGGGAATTTGCACCATTGCACCTGGGAAAATAAAAGAAATTTAAAGCACTTATGTACTAATAAACCTCTGTATTTCCGCTCGGGTATAATATACCCTCCTTTGTATTTTAGTCGCTTTGATGACTTTCTTCTTAGTCCAACTGTGGAGGGTAGGATAGGAGATTTTAAGTATATCCCTAGTTTCTTTGCGGGTAAGTAATTCGTCCTTTGCTTTTAAATGAGTATTGTTTGAGCTATCAAGGCGCTGAACTAGCTTGTCAAATATTTCGTCTACGAGATCTTTCAAATTGTCTTTGCTCATAATCAGTAGTGCAGTATTGGATTGCATTGCGTAAATTTTATGAAGGCAAAGCAATGTAAAAACCAAACGCTTTCTGTAGGCGCTTCAACAAAATACACCCTGTAGGCTGTAAAACCTTAAATGCTAATATTGGCATCAGTCATAAGGCGCCTTTCATTCATTGTGAAAGTCAGTAAATCAATCGCTTTTTGTTGATTTTTCCGGGACAAAAAATACCGCCTTGTCTCGGATTGTCAAAAGGCTCTTTAATTTGAGTGTATGTTGTTGCCGATATAATAGCTGATGTGTCGAAACGCTTGATAGTCTTGGCTTTAGTGCCAACAACGGTTTTGACAAAGCTATTTTTGAGAAAGAAAAGAACGGATATATGACAACAAATGCACTGTTTTTAATCGGAAAAAAGCATCAGTTTTTCAATTTTCCAGGATTGATGCTATTAGCCAAAAACAGATAAGGAACACAAGTAATAAATTTAGCTTGTACCAAAAACAGATCTGCTCGGCGTGCCAACTCTATTATCGCATCATTGGTTTAGAAGGATAAATGTTGTATTTCTTATCACACCTCTTGTGTTATGTGCAACCGCCCGCCCCGCCCGCCTACTGCCCATACCTATACAGTACCTATAACTACATCCTTGGATTTAATAATGAAAATTTTAGGCTTGGTAAAATGGCGATTGGACTGGCAGATTTAAAAGCCTAACTAGTGTGCCACCCACTTCGCCACTGTACGCTTATCTACGGTAAAAAAACGGGAAAGTTTCAATGGAAAAATGGTCGATTTTTTTTCCGAAAAATTTTGGAAGACACATATAACTGTGGACCTGGTATATGGGTTACCGGGGGTGCACGTTTGATTTTGGGAGCAAAATCACTTTCGCAAAATTTACGTCCTTAGAAAAAAAGCATTCTTCCCTTGTCAAGCAATGCTAATATTAGCATTGGTTCTCCAATACCCTCGTAACAAAATGTTGCCTACAGGGTGGATTTTGTTTTTCTACCAAGCGATTACCAAGGCTTTCCTTTTCTTTTTGCAAGTGAAGGAGGACATACCAATCCCTCATTCAACCAATATCATGATCGACGGATTCAAACTTCGAATAACGGAACCGACTGCAATCAAAACAATACTCTCAAATTCAAGTCTTGATTTTAGAGCTGAGGTATCTACTTCGACTGGTGAGCAAAGTCCTGTTCATAAGGCATATTACAGAAGCTTACGTTTGAAATATCTGCACTCGGAGAGTAAACCAGTCCTTTATATAGGCGGATGCCTGCCGGCATATTATACGGGCTTAAACAACTTCAAAAACCTGCCATGGAGCCAAACCTGTCAGGCAGTGAGATGGCTTCAAGAAGATCTGAAACTGCCTTTGTCAACTGCAGTTATCAAATTGGAATATGGATTGAACTTTTCCTTGCCGTCTGACATATCAGCTACCAGATTTATTGAGAACATTTTAGTTTATAAGGGGAAGCTACCAGATCAAGAGCGTTTTAACGGTGCCGGAGTAATGGCTCGTTTTAAACTAGCGGAGTTTGGTTTCAAAATTTACGACAAGAGTGCTCAACACAAACTCCATAGTAATGTTGTAAGGTATGAACTGGCGGCAAACAGAAAAAGCTATTTAAATAAGGCTGGGATATATACAGTAGATGATCTTTCGAAACAATCAACGTTAAGTACGCTGCAGAAGAATCTCGTAGATGCAATACGGCACTTCGTATTTTATGATCACGATATTGAATTTTCTAAACTTAACCGGACTAAACTGAAATGCTTTTTCCAGTTCAAATCAGCGCAAGCTTGGGAACGATTGATGGTAAACAATCCGGAATTGTATCGGAAGAAAAGGAAAACGTTTGCAACGGCTGTTACGAAAGCTTCTGGCGTCGATTGGAACCAGCTTTTTCATGACAACGTGAAAGACGAATCAAGCAAACTTTCACACTCAGATGAAGGAAAAAGCCAAATGGAAACCAAAGGCAGGTTTTTTAGAGTAGAATGTTAGGAATATAAGATAAATTATAAAAAAGGTCAACTATTTGGTCGACTTGTAGTTAAGTGTAAACGTATAAATCATTCATAATCAATCACTTTTGCTTTTGTAGTTGTGGGTGATACAGGAATCGAACCTGTGACCTCTTCCATGTCAAGGAAGCGCGCTAGCCCCTGCGCCAATCACCCGTCGTGGTTGAAAGGGCAAATGTAGAGTGTTGAAAGGTTTATACAGCATAAGGCGGCTATAACACCGAAATATCTCGAGGCAAAAATGACGAAAAGAAGAATTACCGCTCGTCATTTCCAAGTAGCGTCGTTAACAAAATAATAGCACTTATACACCCATAAGGCAGCAGGCGGACAATTGGCTCCAAAACCAATGGCGCACTGGCTTTCAGCCTGCGAATAAAGGGTAATGATATCCCGGTTTCTACCGCTTGTCACACACATCTACGAAAGCTTTCTTTTTTGTCACAATTCCCTTTTCTCCGTTCTTCTCCGCCAATACCTTCATATCAGCAAATCATATCAATAACAACTAAAATCTTGTAATTATGAAACCGTCATTCATCAACCGCCGCTTGTTACCCGCCCTGTTTAGCTTCTTTGTTTTTTCTTTTGCCGCCAGTGCCGATCCTGGTACAGAAGAGGTGAGCACAAAAGTATTGCAGCATTTTGCAAACAGCTATGGCACGGCAGCAAACGTTACCTGGAAAGTAACCAAACAATTCTCAAAAGCTTCCTTTACCGTTAATAACAAACAGACGGAAGTTTTTTACAACCGACGCAACAAGCTCATCGCAACCAGTGTGTTTGTAACCTTACAGGAGTTGCCTGCCGGTGGCTTAGAAAGTATGAAACGTGAGTATGCAACCTATGCACCTGTATCAGCCATTCAATATACAGACGCACATGGCGAAACAGCTTATTTTGTGCAACTGGAAAATGACAAAAGTAAAGTTGTAGTACAAGTGGATGAAGAGGGACAACTCGACTGCATAAAGTCGGAAAGAAAATAAGAAGCGATAGGAAAGGCGTAAAAAATTCAAAATGCTTTGCTGTAGAACAGCAAAGCATTTTTGTTTATAAATGATTCAAATAATCCGTTTATCCCATCTCCGCACTGTGCTAACATTTTAAACAACAGCTCTTAACAAAGCTCCAAATTGCAGGATGCTTTATCTTCGTACCTAACCATTCACAAATCTCACCACCAAACTTTTATAAGTCATGCAAATTTGTATTGATGATACCTATGAGGCAATGTCCAAAAGGGTTGCAGACGATATCGCCAGCCATTTTCAAACGGCATCAGATCCCTTGTTGTGCGTCGCTTCCGGCGATTCGCCAAAAGGATTATATAGCGAGCTTGCCCACCGGCAGAATGCATCTCTAATCAACACAGCAAACTGGTTTTTTTTAGGGCTTGATGAATGGGTAGGTATGGGTCCGAACGATGAAGGAAGTTGCTACTATATGCTGAACCGTGATGTCTTCACACCCTTAAGTGTTAAGCAGGAAAAGATTCGCTGCTTCGATGGCTTAGCTGCAAATTCCGAAGAAGATTGTGACCGCATAGAGCACTTTATAGCACAACGCGGCGGTATCAACATCGCCCTTCTCGGCATCGGCATGAACGGGCATGTCGGGCTAAACGAACCAGGCACCTCACCAGCGCTGCATTCACACGTGTCAGTCATCGACGAGGTAACAAAAAAGGTAGGGCAGAAATACTTTTCCCGTCCGCAAACCTTAACCAAAGGCATCACCCTTGGTCTCGCAACATTGATGCAGGCGGAACACCTCTTTCTCCTTGTCAGCGGCGAAAAAAAAGCCGCCATTCTCAAACAGGCACTCGAAGGCGAAGTCACTGCCAGCATTCCCGCCTCCCTCATCAGAAACCATCCCCGTTTCACAGTTTATGCCGATAAAGAAGCCGCCAGTATGCTAACCAATAAGAGCCAATAATACAGACAACCAAATATTAGGTAGTCATTTAGTCTAAAACTGCTGCATCGTCATTCTGTCTCTACAAAGCGTAGAGATCGAGTTCTACCTAAAACATTGTACATCGTACGTTAAATCATCTTCCCGCATCATAATACAACGCCGCCGCCCCCAATATTCCGCTGTTTGGCAATGCCGACACCTCTATCCGCAACCGCTCCACAGAATGTTGAAACAGGCACGTCCTCACCTGTCGCCACATCGCGGTCTCAAAATATTTATACGCATGTCGTACCGACCCACCCAGCACAATCAACCGCGGGTCGTAAGTGTACACAATCATTTTAATGCAATTGCCTAAATGTCCACCCATCTCTTCATACAGTCCCAGCGCGACCGCGTCACCTGCCAGTGCCCGGCGGTAAACCACCTCACCCTCCACACCGTGCACATTCCGGAAGAACGAACCACTGCAATAGTATTCATACGTTTGGTCAAGATATTCCACCGACCCAAACTCACCCGCACCACAGTTCACCCCGGCACACAGTTTTTGGTTAATGATAATCCCTGCGCCCACACCCGTACCCACCGTCAGTCCAATCATCGCATCGCAGCCCTTCCCTTTCCCATAATAATATTCGCCCAGCGCAAAGCAGTTCGCATCGTTGTTCACATACACCGGCACCCCATATCGTTCCTCCATATATTTCTGCAAAGGGACCCTCTTCCACGAAGGAATATATACGGCATCATACACCATTCCTGCCTCTACATCCACCACACCCGGCACGCCAATCCCAATCGCCCTTACATCCTCATTCATCAATTGGTCAGTAATGGCAAATACATCCTCCAATACCTCTTCTTCCGTGCCTCCGCTGCGAATGCGTTGCGAGAGAATCTCGCCTATGGCATCATGCCGCACCCGTGCCGCACGAATGTGGGTAGCCCCCAGGTCAATACCAATAATTGTTTCTTCCATTATATTCAGGCTTTACAATCATGAAGTGCCGCAAAACAAACCCTTCAATAACATCTCAGTTTGAAAATATCACACCGTCATTCCGCAATTGCCCCCGACATCGCTTGTCATAAATCACTTTCACGAGGGCTTTGTGCGGAATCTGATATTTCAAAGTGAAGCACTACATTCAGAGAAGCATATGCCACCAGATTTCTTTAGCGTAAAAATAGTTGTATAAGTAATTAACGGCTACACCGGAGAAAAACGATGTTGAAAGGATAGCCATTAATTGTATATGAAACTGCAGGGTTCACTTTATGGTAGCTGAAAGTTACGGGTTAAGCTAAGGTGGGTTAAGAAGAAAATATTATCTTGCTCTCGGCAACTGCTGCTTACCTTTTATGATGAAAAGTCTTGAACAAAAGAGTTATTCCGAAACATGTGTCTTTAGCATTGAAGACGCCGGACTGAAAAAGAAAAACCATTAAAAAAACGGTATTAATGAGTTTCAAATGCCGTTTGAAAAGATTACGACAACGCGAAGAACCGAAACACACCAAAATAAAGCTCTTCTTGTATTCGGATGTGCCGCCAGCTTGGCAGGCATTATTACTTTACTGGCTTCTTTTTCCGATTCCGGTATCGCTTCGGGTGTTATGGTTTTCTGGATATTGCTGGGTGGCGGTTTGTTAACTGCCTATTTTCTAACCCGAGCTCATAAAACGTACTTGTATACTACCGATAATACTGCCTTTATTTTCTATATCGATAAGCCTTCGCGTGACGAAGTAAATATCTTTATTACTGATTTGATCAGCATAAGAAACGAGCACCTGATACTTAAATATGGCATCCCCAATAAAAATCTGCCTTATGCTTCGCAGCCGGAAAACTTCAACTGGTTGTTGAATATACAAGCAATTGCTCTTACTGATTATAATGAAAAAGTTGCTCTGCTAAATACGCTCTTTACCACTGCCAGCGGCAAAAGCAGTATTGGTTTTTCTTCGGTAAAGGACTGAGAGAGGTTGATGACTAATTGTTTCTTGTTCTTCGGAGTGTTAACATAGCCCCTGATGCGGCAAGACCTCCGTCACCCCCCAACAAACAAAAGCACCGCCGCATTCGCCGCCCGCGGCTGTTCTGCATTCACCAGGTGAGCCGCATTCGGCACCACCCGGGATTCATTTACCAAATCAAGTCATCCTTAAAAAGAAAGAAAGGAAAATTCTCTTCTTTCCTATATTCGTCTAAACAATAGGGAATGAAAATCGCATCGCTCGTCTTCTGTATTTGCATAGGTGTAATGGCATCGGCACAAAAGAAACAAAGCTTATTTAACGGGAAAGACATTACCGGCTGGACGGTTCATGGCACAGAAAAATGGTATGCTGACAGCAATGGCGAATTGGTTTGTGAAAGTGGTCCCGATAAACAATATGGGTATCTCTCTACCAATAAAAACTATAAGAATTTTATTCTCACCTTACAGTTTAAACAGGAAGCCAATGGCAACAGCGGCGTGTTCTTTCATTCGCAAATACCCGAAGGGGTAAAGATCAGTGGCTGGCAGGCAGAAGTAGCGCCTCCCGGGCAACACACCGGCGGCATCTACGAATCGTACGGCAGAGGCTGGCTGGTGCAACCCAAACCCGAGGATGAAAAGTATTTAAAAATGGGTGAATGGAATAAATACAAAATAAAGGTAGAGGGCAACAATGTAACCACCTGGCTCAATGGTCATCCTATGTGTACGCTGCAGGATGAGAAGATTGGAGAAGGCGTAGGGTTTATTGCCTTGCAAATTCACGAAGGCGGCGGCATTAAAGTGAGATGGAAGGACATTAACATAGAAGAACTGAAATAAAGTGCATAAACCAACGGTGAGATATATAGTGGTTGTGCTGGCGGTGTTTTTCCTGGCTTCGTTTGTGCGCAAACAAAAAACCTGGGTAGCTATTGGCGATTCTATCACTTACCTGAACGATCACCTTACCGAAACCGGCAACCGGGTAACGAAAGGCTATCTAACTCGTGTGGCAGAAGCGTTGCCGCGAATACGTTACGTAAATCAAGGTTACAATGGCTGGACATCCGGCGGCATTGCAGAGAGCATCAATACCCTAGGCATCACCAAAGCCGATATCTACACCGTTTTCTTAGGCACCAACGATTGGTGGCAGGGCAGACCGCTAGGCACTTTGCACGATTATACAAGCGATACGGGCAATACCACGGTGTACGGCTCTTTCCGCATTATCATTGGCAAACTTCGCCGCCTCAACCCGAAAGCAAAAATCATCCTGATTACACCCATGCAGCGAACCGATTTTGTTTACTTATCCGACCCAACCAACAATGCATGGGGTTCTTATAAAGAAAAGAATGGTCGATCGCTTTCGCAATTCGCAGCCGCAGTTGATTCGATTGGAAACTATGAACACATCTCGGTGGTTGACTTATATAACAACGGCGAAATGACCGTACCCTTGCTTGTAAAATACAAAAGGCTGAAAGACACTGCTACCGGCGCCTACACAAACTTCACCTATCCCGGTTACACAAGTGTTCCTTTTAACCCAAAGAGCGATGAATATCCATACCCGGTTGATGCCATTGGTTATACCTATGATGGTTTACATCCATCAGATAAAGGTAACGCCTTAATTGCCGATCAGTTGGTTGCACTGATGAAGAAATATTAAATGATTTCAACAGCTTATCCATTTCTGCATTGAATTCCTTCTTATTATAGAAATTACGGGAGGCTTGTGATAGATGGCTTGATCAAACACAAAACACCAACAACGGCTGGTGTAAACTTATTACATCGGTAAATGATATTCACTGATTGGTTGCCATATTTTCCCATTGTGCTGTAAGAGATGAAAGCTTTTAATGGCAAAAAAAGCCTGATAGCTTTTTGCTTCATACTCCTGCCAGGCTTGTTGATAGTCAGGAATAGAAAGATCGCGGTATGCAATAGTGATATGTGGCAAATAAACGTTATCAAAATAAATCAGAAAATCCCGAAGACGACTTTTCTGAAAATGACTAATGATTTCTTTTTGCAACTGCAGCAAAGGTGAATTGGTTGTTACTACTGGGTGAGCATAAATGACAGGATCCTTTTTGTTATTAAAGGTGCCGAATCCATCTATATCCTGTTGAAAAGGAGAAATACTAATAGACAACGATTGAAACCATTGTAGTAATGTCTCGTGCCATGCTGCTGGCAGCCTCATAGGCGTTTTTAAAGTGATATGCGGAACAACACGCAAGGCTGCTTTACTATGGTATCGCATAGACACATCTTGTTTATAGCTGGTTATTTCTTCGCTAATTGGGGCTGGTATAATAACAGCAATAAAATACAAATTCTGCTGAATTGAACTCATTGTTAAACGGTTTATTTTAGAATCTTTGTTGGTGTCTTCCAGCAACGGAGGGATAAATATAAACTACGACCAGGGGCTTAATCCGAAGAACAAAATTGAAGTGAAATAACTAGAATATTTACTATGCTTGATGAAACAATTCCGGTGTTTGATTTTAAAGATGTTTTTGTTAGTGAAAAAGAGTTGATAGACTTATTGACTATAGAAGATAGTAAGATTAACTTAATGATGTTCGCTAATGTAATAAAGAACATTACTGATGATGAAGAATACAAAAACTACACTGGTTTTTATATCGGCAAACATATTTTGCGAAGCGAATTAGAATTTGATAGATTGTCTAAACCGGGTGATTTTGATATTATCATTATTCCTGGTTCTGATAAGAAAATTTTCTATGACAGAAGCTGTGCTATAGAAGTAAAAGTGGTAAGGCCTACCAGAAAAAAACCAGGAAAGAATTCTAATTCTATGGGTGAAAGACAGGTTTATGGTCTCATTAAAGATGGGTTTCCTGTAGCAGGGCTTGTACATATTTCTATGGCGGAACCTTTACTTGAAAAAGAAAAAGCAATTATTAAATATATAAAAGGTGGAATTGGAAGTGGGACGAATAAAGTTCCGCTTGAACATCGCGAGATGGTTGACATTTCGGTTGATGTATTTTCATCCAGCACAGCTGCTAACCAAATGAAAAGGCTTTTAAGTAAAGACTTTCCATACTTCGTCGGATTGACATCTTTTGGAATCAATTTTACACACGATAATTTTTATAGAACTTCCTTTGATCCAAGGCTTCTTCACCGTAAGGCCAGTCTCAATCCATCAACATCAAAACAAACAATAAATAAACTTGAACATTTCTTAAACGTAAATCCGCATAGATTTTTATTTTGTACAAAACCAGACGTTTAAAATTATTTCTATTTCACGTACGAACTCTCGAACTCCAGCTTCTTCAAGCCATTCTGCACTTCCGGGATGCTCATAAACAACTTCCACAACAAGCCGGTACGGTAGTTCTCTATCATCACTACAATCGGACCTTCGTCGATGGCTAAATAAGAATTAGCCACCCAATGATGGCTTTGGTTGAAAGCATCTTTGAAGCCGTATTCACCCCAGAGGCTGTCGCCGAGATCGTAATAAAAATGCTTGAGCGCTTTCATGGATTGCTCCGGTGTGTAGGGCATGGCGGAGAGAGCGGCAGTGGGTGCGATGGTGCCGCCATCGTTTGTGGGCGAGAAGGCATTGTAGCCATCGTAGGTATCGCAGGCGGTGAGCCCCCAGCAGTTATCGCCATAACCCTCGAAATGCCGGGGGTTAGCTACGCAATATTTGTAGTTGATGAGGGTGTGATTGTAGTTCTGCTGCCAGTAGTCGGCATACTTGTCTTTGAGATCGTGCGGGTTTAACCCGAGGAAAGAATAATGCGTGAAAAAGAGCGGACCGCCACCATCGAAGCCGAGCGGCAGCTTTACGCCGTAATACTCCTTTCCGTTATAAAAATGATTGCTCTGCGCCCAGCAGTTGTCGTATACTTTACGGGAAATAGAATAGTTGGGCGAAGAAGCCGCCAGTATATAAGTGATCAACGTTTCGTTCCACCCGCGGAGCTCAAAATTCATTGCCCAGCCATTGTTGGGGCTCCAGTGCCAATAGAGCAGGTCCATGCCGCCACGGGTATGCCAGTTCCATTCCACCTCGTTCCATAACCAGGTAATGCGGTTGCGCAGCTCTTCTTCCTTAGGTGTGTTGCCATTAAAATATTGCCGCGCACAGAGCAAGCCTTCGAAGAGGAAAGAAGTCTCCACCAGATCGCCGCCATCATCTTTTCGCCCGAAGGGGATGGTTTTGCCCGTAGCGCCATCCAGCCAGTGCGGGAAAACACCGTGGTACGAGTTTGCTTTTGCTAAAAACTTCACGGTTTTCAACAAATGAGCCACTGCCGTATCCCGCCCGATCCATTTTCTATCCGTAGCTACAATAATAGACATAATGCCAAAGCCGCTGCCACCGGTGGTGACGACTTCGTTGCCATAATCGTAGGCGACATTGCTGCGCTCGCGCGCCAGCCCGCTCACGGGGTGTGCAAAGTCCCAGAAATATTTAAAAGTCTGCTTCTGCACCAGGTCTAATAATGCGGAGTCGGAAAGATTGCGGGGTCGGTCTTTCGCATTAAAGGGTTTCGCCGTTTTTTGCGCCTGCGCAACGCCAAAAGCTATCATCAACAGAAAGGGAAGTATCTTTTTCATAGGCATGTGGTTTACAACCGTTGGGCAAATGTAGGCAAGCGGCGTTGTAGTATCTTGCCCGCAGGGATGGTAGTTTATATTAAAGAAAAAAGTTTTTTAGCCAGGATAGCGGCGCGCCGGCTGGGTGCGGCGGGAGTAGCCATGGTGATTGGCACCACCATTCACCTGTGGGGTGCCAGCCGGGAGGAGTTTTTGCGGTCGCCTGCGTGGATGCGGCACGAGGTGGCGCATGTATATCAATACCAGCGGCTGGGCGTGCTGCGGTTTCTGGGGTTATACCTGTGGGAGACGGCGCGTTGTGGTTACCGGGAAAACCGGTTTGAGCGGGAGGCAAGGAACTTTGAAAGGGATGAAAATATTTTGAATGGGGTGGTGTTTCGGTGAGGAGAAATTGTACCCGTCACGCCGTCCCTACACACTATAGGGAAGGCGTGACGGGCTGCCTAATTCGCTTATGACTTCGTTTTATTTACGTTCCGGTAATACCCATTCAATCTCCCCAAACGTAAACTGAGAACCCAAGCCATCCTCTACTTGTAGCAAACCCGACGCAGCGACGTGTTGAATAACAGCACTGAAAACGGCGTTGCCTCTCTTCAGTCTTACGGTTTCATTTCGTTTGTACAAGACATCGTTGTAGTCTTTCAGGATGCTTTCTTTGTCCTTTTGCAACTGTTCATAGCGGTGTTGCAGGCAGATACACAGCTCTTTCGCCAGGGCAACGGCATCATAAGTTTTGCCGGTAACTTGTTTCAGGGAAACCGGGTTGGGCAAAGCCGCATCAAAAAAGGTTTGGTTGATGTTCATGCCAATGCCTGCAACGCTCCATTGCCAGTGGTTGCCCCGGAAAGTATTCTCGATGAGGATTCCCGCTGCCTTTCTGTCACGCCAATAAATATCGTTGGGCCATTTGATGGTGACTTCCTCTTTGGCATACTGATGGAACAAATCGCGGGCAGCCAAAGCAACGGCAGCAGTTAAATAGAAGCTTTGAGAGGGCAGCAAATCATTGCCGGGCTCTAATAAAACCGACAATATAATATTTTCGCCGGCTGTACTTTTCCAGCTTTTTCCGCGGCTGCCTTTGCCCTTTATTTGCTCATGCGCAAACCACGCTTCGCCCCATTTGGCAGCCCCTTTTTGCGCGGCTGCCATGGCATAGTTGTTGGTGCTGTCCACCGCCGCAAGTTCTGTGAAAGGTTTACCAATAGTTTGCATAAATACAATCGGGGGTAAATTTATTACATACATTTGCTAAGGTAGAGAATCGGGGTTTTGCCACCTAAGGTACTCTGCCCGCTAATCAAAAAAAGCAAGTCACAAACACGCTCCGGTTAGCTGCATAAAGGATATTACAAATAACATATTTAAACTTCATCGTTTATTGGCACCTCTATCCGCATTAGCTACGCGCACCGTTAAGAAAACAGGAAGACTCACCACGAATTCACGGCTGTATAAAACCATTGTTAAAGCCATACAGGATAAAAAAGGAGAGCACATCCTCTCCCTCGACCTTCGAAAAATACCCGAAGCCGTGTCTGACTTTTTTATCATCTGCCAGGCCACCAGCGGTATTCAGGTAAAGGCTATTGCCGACAACGTGCAGGAGAAGGTGAAGGAAGACTGCAGTGAGAACCCTTACAAAACGGAAGGCTATCCGTCGCAGCAATGGGTGCTGATCGACTACGTAAACATCGTAGTGCACATTATGCAGCCCGATATCAGAAATTTTTACAAGCTCGAAGACATGTGGAGCGATGCCGTAGTGAGAGGGCATGAGGAAGAATAGTTTTATCAATCATTTCAAAAATTCGCGGACGAAATTATATGGCACAAGAAGAGAAGAAAAACAGACCGAACCTTTTTGACAGGAATGGGCCTGTTAATGATGACCGTAACAACCCAAAGAAAGGACCCCGGCTGAGCATTTACTGGATTTACGCCATTATAGCTGCCATTATTCTGGGCTATGGCTATTTAAAGCAAAGCACCCCCGACCTGGCACAGACTACCAAGGAAGACTTTCAGCAGAACATGCTGGCGAAAGGCGATGTGCAGCAGGTTTACCTCATTCGCAATAAGAACGTCGTAAGGGTTTTTATTAAGAAAGATAGTTTGAATAAACCCTATTATGTAAACATTTTTCACCACCAGTTGGATGGTGCCAAAACAGACAACCCCCTGTTTGAGTTTAAAGTAACCGATTGGGACAGCTTTAATACTTCCATGTCTGATTTTTATAAAAGCCATCCGGGCACGCCAGAGGCAAAGCAGATAGTGGATGATGAAATTCAATGGTTAGGTCCGTTGGCAAACATTTTCCTTACCTTTTTGTTGATGGCTGGCTTGTGGATATTGCTGATGCGCAAAGTAGGAGGTGGTGGACCTGGCGGCGGCGGACCCGGTGGTATTTTTAACATTGGTAAATCGAAAGCCCAGTTGTTTGAAAAAGGCACGAAAGTAAACATCACGTTTGCAGACGTTGCCGGGCTGGATGAAGCCAAAGTGGAAGTAATGGAAATTGTTGACTTCCTCAAAAACCCTAAGAAATATACTGCTTTAGGGGGTAAAATTCCAAAGGGAGCCCTACTGGTAGGACCTCCCGGCACGGGTAAAACCTTGCTGGCAAAAGCTATGGCCGGCGAAGCGCAGGTGCCTTTCTTTAGCATGAGCGGTTCTGACTTTGTGGAGCTGTTTGTGGGTGTAGGCGCCAGCCGTGTTCGTGACTTGTTTAAACAAGCCCGCGAAAAATCGCCCTGTATTATTTTTATTGATGAAATAGATGCGATTGGTCGTGCCCGTGGCAGAAATGCTATGATGAGCAATGACGAGCGTGAGAATACACTGAACCAGTTGCTGGTAGAAATGGATGGCTTTAGCGGCGAAAGCGGCATTATCATCTTAGCGGCTACCAACCGCCCGGATGTATTGGATACTGCCTTGCTTCGCCCGGGTCGTTTTGACAGGCAAATCTCTATTGATCGTCCTGACGTAAAAGGTCGCGAGCAGATCTTTAAAGTGCATCTGAAGCCGATTAAGATTTCGCAGACGCTCGACATTAATAAACTGGCAGAACAAACACCTGGCTTTGCCGGTGCCGATATTGCCAATGTTTGTAATGAAGCTGCGTTGATTGCTGCCCGTAAAGGCAAAGAAGCAGTGGATATGAGCGACTTCCAAGATGCAATTGACCGCGTAATCGGTGGTTTGGAAAAGAAGAATAAAATCATTTCGCCGGAAGAAAAAGAAATCATTGCTTACCACGAAGCCGGTCATGCCATTTGTGGCTGGTTTTTAGAACATGCCTATCCGTTGTTGAAGGTGACTATCGTTCCGCGAGGCACCGCCGCTTTAGGCTACGCGCAATACACACCGAAAGAGCAATATCTCTATAACACCGATCAGCTGAACGACCAGATTTGTATGACACTGGGCGGACGTGCTGCCGAAGAGATTTTCTTTGGTAAAATATCTACCGGTGCCAGCAACGATCTGCAGCAGATTACCAAAACAGCGTACTCGATGATTACCGTCTATGGTATGAACGATAAGCTGGGCAACATCAGCTATTACGACCCGCAGGCAGAGAACACATTCACCAAGCCGTTCAGCGAAGAAACGGGCAAGATGATAGACGAGGAAGTAAGAAAGATGATTGACATTGCATATGAAAGAACCAAGGCATTGCTGGTAGACAAACGCGAACAGGTTGAGAAGCTCGCCAAGGAACTCTTAACCAAAGAAGTGTTGTTCAAAAGCGATGTGGAAGAATTGATTGGCAAGCGTCCGTACGAAGAAAAACGTTTGCTCGATGTAGATGAATCTGGTCATGAAAAAGGAACCATTGACGAAGGCGTTCCGCCTTATGACAGCAGTTTACGCGCTCCTAATCTGGCATAACATATGGCAACAGGCAGAGAAAAGATTTTAAATAAAATACGGCAGGCACTGACACAATCAGTGCCTGTTCCGTTTCCGCAAAGCGAAGGCACGAAGAACATATTTACACCCTTGCAGCAAGAAATAGAAGTAGAATTCGCAGAGAATTTTACCAAGCTGCAGGGACGTTTCTCCTTTTGTTCTGATTATACTGAATTGGTGCAGCAGTTAAATGAACTGATAATTGCCCGCAACTGGAAGAACCTGTATTGCCGGGAAGATGCCATCCGGCAAGCCTTAACCCAAAACAGCTTTACGCCAACGTACACAAACGACCTTGCAGGCTGTGATGCTTCTGTTACCGGCTGCGAACAACTTATTGCGCGCACGGGAAGTATTGTGATGAGCGCTGCACAGCAAAGTGGCCGCACGGTAAGCGTGTATGCGCCGGTGCACATTTGCATTGCCTACACCAGCCAGTTGGTATACGATATAAAAGACGCCTTGCGAAACGTGCAACAAAAGTATCCGCAGCTTCCTTCTTTAATTACGTTGGCTACCGGGCCCAGCCGCACGGCAGACATCGAAAAAACCTTGGTGGTAGGCGTGCACGGGCCGAAAGAAGTGTTCTGCTTTCTGGTGCAGGATTAGCGTCAGCGGTTAACCGTCGACTGTCTACAGCGGCGCTTCTTCTACTACGTGCTTGTTTCTTCCGAATACATAATAAATGGGAATACCGAGCAATACGATGCCCAAACCGGGGAAGGTAAATTTGGGTTTGTAAATAAGCAGCGAAACGCAGATAACGCCAGCCGCAATGATGTAAAAAGCGGGCAGTACCGGGTAGCCAAACGCTTTGTAAGGCCGGGGAATATCAGGGCGTGTGCGGCGCAAAATAAACACGCCGGCAATAGTGAGAATATAGAAGATTAGAACCGTGAAAATGATATAATCAAGCAGGTCGCCATACCTACCGCTAAGACATAGTACGGAAGCCCACAAACATTGTATCCATAAGCCTTTGGAAGGCACAGCATTTTTGTTTAATGAGCCTGCCTGCCTGAAGAATAAGCCATCTTTTGCCATGGTATAATAAACCCGCGCGCCGGACAAGATCAATCCATTGTTACAGCCAAACGTAGAGATCATCAGCATGACGGCAATCACTTTTGTGCCCGCACTTCCAAAGATGATTTTAGCTGCTTCCACGCCTACGCGGTCGTTCTCGGCATGAGCAATGCTTTGCAGCGGCATTACCGCCAGATACATGAGGTTGGTAGCCGTATAAATGAGCGTAACAATGAGCGTTCCCAGGAATAAACTGAGCCCGATATTGCGCTTGGGATTTTCAATTTCGCTCGCAATAAAGGTTACATTGTTCCAGCTATCCGAAGAAAATAAACTGCCCACCATGGCGCCTGCCAATGCACCAAGAATAGCTGCACCACTATAAGGTATCAGTGCATTGCCCTCCATTTTGCCAAGCGAAAAACCTGTGCTCCAGTTGTCGCTCCAAACTGTTTTGCCAGCCGCCATAAAACCGAAGATAATTAACCCGAATAAAGCCGCTAGTTTGGTTAATGTAAATATGGTTTGTATGATTTTGCCTTCTTTCACGCCGCGCGTATTTATCCCGGTAAGAAAAACAATGAGCAGGATAGAAGTGATTTGCGCAGCGGAAATTTTGATAAACCCTAAGTCGGCAAGTACATGATTTTCGCTTAGCGCGGGAAAAATATAAGCCGCGAACTTACTGAACGCAACCCCAACGGCAGCAATGGTTCCGGTTTGTATTACGGCAAAAAAACTCCAGCCAAACAGGAATGCGATTAATGGATTGTAAGCTTCTTTTAAGTACACATACTGACCACCGGCTTTAGGAAACATGGCGCTTAATTCGCCATAGCTTAAAGCGGCAATCAGCGTTAACACACCTGTGAGTACCCAAAGTAAAATAAGCCAGCCTGCCGAGCCTACCGTGCGCGTCATATCAGCGCTAACGAGGAAGATGCCGGAGCCAATCATAGAGCCGGCAACAATCATGGTAGCATCTAATAAACTAAAGGAAGGCTTGAACTGTTTGGTGGCGGTAGCTGCGGTTGCCTGCATGTGTGTGTATTGTGAAGTTTACAGAGTTGTAAAGTAAATAAAAAGAGGCTGTACTGCTACAACCTCTTTTTGTTTTTTCAAACTGACAGCTACAAAGACACAAAGCAAAAAATCTGCGGGCCAGATAGCAACCTGCTTTTTGTCTTCTCTTTTAGGCAACCACCAGCAGCTTCTCCTGCAACTGAAGTATCACTTCGCTTACATTTTTTAAGAACTGGTTCGCAACCAATCTTAGTTCATCAGACGATTCGCCCTTTAAAGCCATTTGTTCGATGTGTTTGATGTCATCATACATAAACGGCTGGCAAATGTTGCTCACGCTCGGTTTGAATTTGTGTGCCACCGAAGCCACTTTTGCTAAGTTATTACCCTGAATTTCTTCGGTTATTTCATCCATGAAAATCTGCGCCTGGTGAATGAAGATGCCGATCATTTGTGTAATAAAATTTTCATCGCCGCGGCTGATATCAATGAGTTGGGAAAGATTGTACAAAGGCTCTCCTTTTTTCATCTCGGGTTCTTTTTCCGGAATCATATTTATGGCATTTTGTTTATCATCTACTTGTTTAATAATAGCCCGTATTAAATCGTCTTCATTAAATGGCTTTAATACATAGCTGTTCAGGCCGCTTTCCAGATATTTTTCATGATCGCCTTTCATGGCATTTGCAGTTAGCGCAATTACCGGCACAGTACTTTTTAGTTCTTCTCTTATATAGCGTGTTGCCTGCAAGCCATCCATCACCGGCATCTGAATGTCCATCAGCACAACATCAACCGTTTCATTTTTCAATATATCAATTGCTTCTTTTCCATTCCTGGCTTCTATTACAATAGACTGATAATTTTGAAATATAACCGATATCAGGAAGCGGTTCATGTCATTATCATCTGCTACTAAAATTTTCTTTCCCTTCAACATGCGCGCTTCAAATGGCATAATCTCCTTACGTTGCACATCTGCCGATTCTCCTTTCAGAAATTCTATCGTTACCGAGATATTGGTGCCTACTCCTTTTTTGCTTTGTACAGCAATGGTTCCATCCATCATTTCTACCAGTTGCTTACAAATGTGCATACCTAAGCCGGTGCCGCCATACTTGCGTGTAACGGAGCTGTATTCCTGCTGAAAGGCTTCAAAAATTTTCTCTGCAAATTCAGCTTCCATACCAATGCCGGTATCTCTAACTTCTATCGCTATTACCTGGCTGCTTTCGCTTTCACTTTGCATGTGACAACGCAGATTGATAGCGCCTTTTTCCGTAAACTTTACTGCATTGCTCAGCAGGTTTAATAACACCTGGTTAATGCGGTAAGGATCGCCTATCTGAACAGGAGTAATACGGCTGTCGTAGTACTCAATATTCAGCAGCAAGCCTTTTTCTTCGGCTTTGTGCTCTACCACGTGGATAGCACGGTCTATCACGTCTTTTAAACAAAAGCCTATCTTCTCCAGCGTAAGTTTGCCGGCATCCATTTTAGACAAATCGAGTACATCATTTACTACTACCAACAGGTTGTCAGCTGCAGAATGTATTGTCTCTAAAAAGGTTCGCTGGCGCTCGGTTAAAGATGTCTTAGCCAATTGCCGGCTCATACCAATAATTGCATTCATCGGCGTACGGATTTCGTGGCTCATATTGGCAAGAAATACCTGCTTGCTTTTGGCAGATTCTTCAGCCTGTTTTCTGGCTAATATCAGATCGCTCTGCATCTTTTTCTGTTCCGTAATATCGAGATGAATGCCGATGGTGCCTACCATTTCGCCTGCATCGTTGTAGCGCGGCGCACCGCTGATGAGCCACCATTTGGCTTCGCCATTTTTGTTCTTTACCGCCATTTCGTATGCATCTGAACGACCCTCGCTGCGCAACCTGTTTTTTTCATCCATCACCGGTTGCGTATCCTGATTTAAGAAAAGCGAATCGGCTTTCCTTCCTATCAGTTCTTCCTCTGTATAGCCGCACATATCGCAGAAGCTTTGGTTTACATAATCAATCACATTATCGTTGTTCACTTCCATCATGCCCAGGTTAATGTTGGCGATGATGTTACGGTATTTTTCCTCTCGAAGCTGCATGCTCAGCTCGGCTTCTTTTTCCCGTGTGATGTTGTTGATAATACCTGTATAAACCAGCGTTCCATCGTTCTGAATGCGCGACAGCGAAGAGGCGATACACAGCCAGATTAACGGCTTTCCGGGTATAATAAAACGACCTTCAAACGAGTACGGTGTATTGCGTTCGATGCTGCTTTTGCGCATTTTCTTTTCGCGCTCTATATCATCGGGGTGAAGGATGCTGTAAAAATTTTCCAGCTCTTCTGCTGTGATGCCAATCTTCTTTTCAGCATTGGAACTGATATAAACAAATGAGCCTTTTTTATTGATATAATGATATTGGTACAACACGCCCGGCGTGTTCTCGGCCAGTGAGCGGAAACTTTGCTCGCTTTCGCGCAATGCCTCTTCCGTTTCTTTTATTTTGGTGATGTCGGTATGTGTTCCCAATGTCTTCAACGGCGATCCGTCGGGCGCACGTTCCAGCATGATGCCACGATCTAAAATCCAGTGTACTTTGCCATCGTTGTTAATGAGGCGATACTCTTCTTTGTGCTCGTTAATTTCACCGCTTTTATATTGCGCATCCAGCCTCACTACAATGTGTTTATCGTCGGGGTGAATATGGTTCATCCACCAATCGCTCACCTTTACATTATCACCTGCATTGTAGTTAATCATATCAATGGCAAGCTTGGAAAAAACAGTCTGGTCTTTCCGGTAATCATGCTCCCAAATGTTATCACCAATCCGCTCAAGGGCTGAAAAGATAGCCTCTCTTCTGCCTTCGCCTGATCCTTCCTGCACACCGCTATTCTTATTTGGTTTGGCAAGCGCAATCTCTTTCTCTTCACGGTTTTTCTCGTAACTATAATAAGAAGTGTCAATGGCAGACAGGAAGCAGTTAATCGCTGCGTTGTTGCGCATCTCTTCTGGCAGGCACTCTTCTATTTGCTTTTGCAGCAGCGGATGAAAGTTCATAAGCAAGACTTAATTAAAATGATAGAGGGACAAAAGCAGGCATTCCTGCTATATAAGCAATAGCTATATTGGCTTTGATCTTTTATTGTACAGTGATGAACGGATTTCTGCATAAAGTATGATTATAATAAAAACGGTTGAGTAAATGCGTTAGCACATAGCTACCTCTTTCAACTGTATCATTTTGTAAATGGTGCTTCTGCCAATGTCTAATTTATCGGCTACCAGCGGTACATTGTTGTTGTATTTTTTCAGGTAAAAACCAATGATTTCATTATTGTGTTCCCGCAATGTTTTATCCGATACGGCTACGGTTTTTCCACTGCTCCGCCTGGTGCGGTACACAATATCATCAGCTCTTATCTCCTTACCGTTGCACATCACGCAAGCCAGGTCTATCATGGCTTTTAATTCTCTTATATTGCCGGGATAATTGTATTGTGTCAGCTTGGCTATGGCATCAGGCGCTATCTCCAGGCTCTGCATTTTATTGTCTTTGGTAAATTCATCTGCAAAGAACTTCGCCAGCACCAGCACATCGTTGTCGCGCTCGCGCAGAGGCGGCAACTCAATGGGCAAGCCCAGCAGGCGAAAGAATAAATCTTCTCTGAAAATACCTTGCTGCACTTCTTCGTGCAGGTCTTTATGCGTGGCAACAATCACGCGGATATCCAGCTTTATCTTTTCGTTGCCACCTACTCTTACCAGTTCTCTTTCCTGCAGCACACGCAGTATTTTGCTTTGCAGGTTAATGTCCATCTCGGCTATTTCATCTAAGAAAATGGTACCGCCATTAGCTTCTTCAAACCTGCCAATTTTACGACCGATTGCCCCAGTGAAAGCGCCTTTCTCATGACCCATCAGCTCACTCTCCAAAAGGTCTTTGGGTATGGCGGCCATGTTCACTTCAATAAAAGGTTTCTTCTTGCGGTCGCTATTGTAGTGTATGGCTTTTGCCACCAGTTCTTTGCCGGTTCCTGTTTCGCCGGTGATGGTTACATTGATGTTGGTCTTAACCGCTTTTTCCATCAAAACAAATACGCTGTTAATGGCATTGCTTTGTCCTTTAATGATGTTGCCAAATGAGTATTTCGGGTCGAATGAATACTTAACGCCTAATTCATTCCGTAAATGCTCTAATTCTTTTTTGAGCGCTTTGTTCTCTTTTATTTTCAGGATGGCATTCCACAATAAGTCAATGGCGTTATTGTCTTTACTGATGTAATCAGCAGCACCCATTTTTAAGAGCTTCACTGCAATGGAAATCTCTTCCTGGCTGCTGATGACAATCACCGGAATGTCTTTATCAAACTCTTTAATTTTTTCCAATAACTTATCGCCCCGGTATTCAGGCATTGAAAAATCGAGCGTAATTAAATCAGGTCTTTTATGCAAGGAAGACAGAAGCTCCTTACCACTGGAAAAGCACGTTACCTGATAGTCAGAATTAAGTGAAAGATGGTACTGCAGAAGCTTGCTGTACCATGCATCATCTTCAACAACAAAAATTTGAAACGGCTGCATGACATTGAACGTTGGATGTTTATAATAATTGAATTTCAGTTCTGGTTTTTACTTCTTCTCTGTTTGTAAAAACATAAGCCGGGTAAAGATAAGTTCGAATAAAGGTTAGGTTCATCAACCTTAAAATAATTTAATTGCAACGGCTGTTTTATTAAGTTTTTTTAAGCTTGCCTATAACCGGTTTTAAGAAGCAATGCTCTGTTTGTAAATATCTTCATCATTGGCTGTAATGCAGTATGGAAAAGGACTTCAGCGTATATTGGCAGGAAGGATGCTGAATAAACCGACGGTTTTATGCGTTGATTTTTCATACTAAAAAGAGCATAGACATTAGAGTTCGCTTAAAATGTGCTTAAACCCTGTTTTGAATCATTCCGGCTCTCTATTTTTGTTCTGTTAATCCAATATTTTTTAATCCGGTATTAAAAGGAATCCAAATGAATCAAAAGTCACTGAATGAGCATCACGTTTTTATCATTGAAGATGATCTGTACATGCAAAGCGTATTGAACCATTGCTTTTCCAAGAACTATGCTGTTACCATGTTTAATAACGGGATGGCAGCTATGGCGGCGATGCAAAGCGGCACGGTGCCCGACATTATTGTTACAGATTTAAACACGCCTTTTCTGAATGGTCTTGAATTAATCAAGCAGGTAAAGGCAAGCGGTTTCTTTAGTGCTGTGCCTATTATTATTCTCACCGGTGACCATTCTTCGGACAACCGCATCAAATGTTTGTCTGAAGGGGCCGATGATTATGTATTAAAGCCATTTAACCCAAAAGAATTAGAGATCAGAGTTAATATAGTTTTAAAACGGGCGGGCAATCAGTACTCATTAATGCACGCATAAACCAAACATCAGAGATATGTTTTCTTCAACAAAAATCATTGCCGTTGTTCATAAGAATGAAAAATTGCATTACATGCTTAATGAATGCAATATACCTGGTCATACCGTAATGATTTTTAAAAACGGGCAGGAACTGTACACAAAATGGAAGACTGAATCATTAGACATCTCGATAGTCATTTCGTGCAGTTCCATTATGGGCTCATCCGGTATTGCCCTGTTTGAAACATTGAAAGAAAAGCAATTTCCTGATGTGCCGTTTATTATTTGCACCACAGAGATCATCAGTCATTTAAACAAACTGGCATTGCGTGCCGGTGTAGCAGATGTTTTTAATAGTGTGCCGCAAAAGGATAACCTGGAGGTAAGGCTTTGTTTCCTGATAGAGCACTGGAGCCTGCTGAAGCGGCAAAACAAAGCGGTCGCTTTTAAGCGTTACCGCACGCCACTGGTGAAGCGCATCTTCGACGTAACATTTGCCGGGCTGGCTTTGCTGGCGCTGTCGCCGCTGTTTTTAATCATCGCTATCTTATTAAGGCTTGAGTCGAAAGGTCCTATCTTTTACTATGCCTTGCGTGTGGGCACTGGGTATCGCCTGTTTAAGTTTTATAAGTTCCGGTCCATGTATGTTAATGCCGACCAAAAGCTGAAAGATTTAAAGCACCTGAACCAGTATAATAATGGCGGTGCAGAAACAAAGAAAGAAACAGCTTCAACCGTTAACAATATTGCTCTTTGCAATCAATGCAAAAACGCCGGAACAGGATGTCAGAACCTGATGTATGCCGACAAGATGCAATGGTGCGAACAACAGTATATCCATCACAAAAAGGCCGAAAGCGGGTCGGCGTTTATCAAAATCAAGAACGATCCGCGCATTACAAAGGTGGGCAACTTCATCCGCAACTTAAGTATAGATGAACTGCCGCAACTATGGAATGTCATCATCGGCGACATGAGCATTGTGGGTAACCGCCCGCTGCCTTTGTACGAAGCTGAACAGCTCACCACAGATGAGTATGTGTTACGTTTTCTGGCTCCCGCCGGCATCACCGGCTTATGGCAGGTAGAGAAAAGAGGTAAAGGTGAAATGTCGGAAGAGGAGCGTTTAATGCTGGACAATGTATATGCAAAGGACCACAGTTTTTTAAAGGATATGAAACTCATTTTTAAAACGGTGCCCGCATTATTTCAAAAGGAAAACGTATAAATACCATAACTATGAAAACAAAGCCTGTTTACGCTTGCCTGGCGGCAGTGCTGCTATGTTGCAGCGCCTCTGCGCAAGTGAGAGAAGCAAAGAATGTTGACTCGTTTCAATTGGATGAAAGCAAGGATTTGCAGCTTCAGTTAATACCCTTAGACAGTATTATTACCATTGCGTTAAAGAACTCGCCGGCTGTTAAGTTTCAGCAGGATGCAATTGAATCTTCACAGTATCAGATAAAGTTCACACAACAAATGTGGACGAATGACATCTCAGGTTTCTTTAACTATGGGTTCGGCAATCAAAGCTTACTTACGGGCGGTAGTACATTGCCCGGTAGTGTTTCTTCTACCAACATTTCAAATGGCTACCGCACTGGCGTACAGGTAACATTGCCGCTTTATGAATTTTTTGGAAGAACTCAGAGAATTAAACTTTATAAAGCCGACTTGCAATCCAGCATTGATAAGAAAGATCAGGTGAAGCAAGAGCTTGTGCAATACCTCATACAAGAGTTTTATAGCCTTATTTATTATCGCAACCTTATCACTATTCGCAGCGATGCAAAACAATCGGGTATTAATCAATACCAGGTAGCACAGCAAGAATTTAAAGATGGCATCATACAAGCGTCTGAGCTATCGCGCTTAATGACAATAGAAGTAAACGCCAGAGCTGACTATGAAGAAGCAAAAAGACAGTTCTCTACACATTATTTCGTATTCCAGAACCTTGTTGGTGTTCCCATGCAGCAGCTAATGCTAAGAAAATGAAAATCATCTATTATATTCGATTATCACTCCGCAACTTACACTGGCTCATCTTGTTGCCGCTTACTTGTGCTGCTACTGTTTACTGGCTTACACGCAACTTGCAACATGATTATATCAGCAATACCACTTTATATACCGGTGTTGCAAGCGGTTATTCCATCACTGGCGATGATGATCAGCGCATCGATTATTTTGCCGTAAACAATGCTTTCGACAACTTGATGGCAACTGCCAAATCAAGAGAAACAATAGAGCAGGTAGCCTTGCATTTACTGGCAGAACATTTAATGTTACGAAAGCCAGACAATAAAGTTTTAGGATGGCATGGATATCTAAGCTTGCAAAAATTGGTAGGCGAAGACGTGATAAAGAAAGTACAGAGTTTAAAAGACACCGCAAGTATATATAACTATTTAGAATCGGTTTATAAGTCAAAAGCCGATAACCAAATAGCCCGCATCTTAGATGGAAGTCGTTCTTTCTATAGCATCGATGCGATTAAGGCAGGGCTTATCATTTCTCGCATCAATACCAGCGATATGGTGCAGGTAGTTTATTCCTGCTCAGACCCTGCAGTATGTATGCGCACTCTTGAATTACATTCTGAAATTTTTATCTCTAAATATAAAGGACTAAAGGTTGACCAGACTAATTCTGCTGTTGAATATTTTGAAAAGAAATTAGATGAAGTCAAGCAAAAACTTCAGGCATCGGAAGATGATTTAAAGAATTTTGGAAAAGATCACCAGATCATCAACTATTATGAGCAAACGCGATTTATAGCTCAATCAAAAGAAGATGTAGAAAAAGAAATATACAAAGCAAAGGGAGAGCGGGATGGTACTGCGCAGGCATTAAAGCTAGTAGAGAGCAAACTGAACTCAAGAGAGAAGCAGATAACCAACAGCACCAACCTTATGCGGATGCGCCAAAGTTTAAGCTCTATCAACGCAGATATTGAAGTAGCTTCCGTGTATAACAACGAACAGAAGGTAGCTGAACTTTCTGCTAAAAGAGACCTGGTAGAAGACTCTATTAAACACGAAACAACTACCTATAATAATCTTGGCTATAGCATAGAAACTGTACCCAGAACAGACTTAATACAAGAATGGGTAAACAATGCAATTGCTTATGATAAAGCTAATGCTAACATCAATGTATTAAACAACACGCGTGGCAATTACTTAGACGAATACGGTGAGTTTGCTCCATTGGGTTCCAGTTTAAAAAGACTTGACCGGCAGATTGATATTAATGAGCAGGAATTCTTGTCTATTCTTCATGGATTGAACCTAGCAAGATTGCGTCAAAGCAGCATTTCATTGAGTTCCAATCTTGTTGTAATTGATGCTCCTTTCTTTCCTTTAGAGGCGCAAGCTTCTAAAAGAGGAGTGTTAATAGTGGCAGCTTTTCTGGCTGCTTTTCTTGTCGTTGCATCGGTAGTCATTAGTAAAGATGTGCTCGACTCGTCGATAAAAACACCTGAAAGAGCTAAGAAGATTATCGGTCTTCCGTTAGGTGGCGCAGCATTAGCCGAGGATGACAAAATCAGCCGCAAATTTTCTAACCACTCTTTATCTGTGGTGCTTACAGAGCAGCTGATAAATGCTGTTTTGCCTTATGTTACTTTTTCTATCGCTGAGAAAGGAAGAGCACAGGTTTCATTCATCACCACCAGACCAGATATCTATAAAGCGAAAGACATTAAGATACTTCATGAGCAGCTTACTTCACTATACAAAGATGCTTTTTGGGTAATCCCGGATACCAATGCAGAGATATTCTCTTCTGCCTTGCCTGCAGAATCGTTTGCCGTTTATTCGCCAGGTACTGAGCAACTAAATTATAGAAGTGCTGATGAACTGGTAGGTAAAGATTTATCTCCACACTGGCTCATCCTGTACGTATCGCCGGTAGTATCTAAACATGCACTGCCAAAATCCATTGTAAAATCATCTGCTGCTAACCTGCTGGTGTTTGATGCAGGCAATACGTGGCAACCTTTTGATAAAGAACTTTTAGCCAAAACAAAAGACATTGACCGTAGCATACCTTTTTATACATGGCTGGTGAATACATCAGACGCCAATGTTGACGGTATTGTAGGTGAGATACCGAAAAGACGAAGCTGGCTGCGCAAAAAAGTAAAGAAGACAGTAACGCTTAATCTGAGATAAAATGAAATCAGCAACACCAGAACATATCGTTTGCCTTGCGCTTCCTGCCTGGGAAGCTGACTATCTGCGTTCTACTGTAGAGCTAATGAAGGGTTTGTCTAACGATAACCTGGTGTTATATGTTGATTATGCTTACACATTATCGGACTGTATAAAAGCAATGCGTGGCAATACAAAAATAGAATGGAAAAGAATGTTTGGTGTAAAGAAGCGCTTACGTAAAATAAGTGGAGTTAATGGCAAAGGCTTATATCTTTTATCGTTGCCGCCCGTGTTTCCATCTTTTGTTTTTTCTTCTTACAAACGGTTCACCATCGCCAATAAAGTCAATGCTTTTATCACAGGTTATTTCATTAATAAAGCGATGAACAAATTAGGGATGAAGAATGCAATTGCCATCAATGCATTTCAGCCTTTCCTTGGTTTATGGTGGAGAATAAAAAATATAAGCCTTAGTATTTATTACTGTTACGATGACTTCATTAATGTGCCTTATTTTAAAGGCTTTGCCGAAAAAGCAGAACGGGATTTTATCAGCAAAACCGATTTACTCATTGTTACTTCTGATGAATTAAAAAAGAGAAAGCAACAAAAAGATATCCCGGCAGAAGTAGTGTATAATGGCGTTCATTTCACTTCGTTCAATCAATACAAAAGCATATTTAATCACGCAACAGGAAAGCGCAAAACCATTGGTTATACCGGAAGTATAGACAATCGTATTGACATCGATTTATTAGAGCCTGTGGTGAAGAATATGCCGGATGTTGATTTCTCTTTCGCAGGAAGAATTTTTGACCAGACTATCTATCAACGTTTGTCTACTTACAGCAATGTGACCTTTATGCCGCCTGTAGCAACCAGTGAGGTTCCGAAGCTGATGAGCGATATGCAACTGGGTATTATTCCTTATAAATTAAATGCATTAACGGCTGCTATTTATCCTTTAAAAGCGAACGAATATCTCGCTATGGGCTTGCCGGTTGTTATGACGCCGTTTGCTTCTATTGGCGAAGCCGATGAAGTCATCTACAGAGCGGCTAACAGTGCTGATTTCAAGGATAGCATCTGCAAAGCATTAGCACAAAACAATATCGGCTTGCAAGAAGAAAGAATAAGCATAGCAAAGAAAGCTGACTGGGCTACAAGAGCGCAACAACTGGCAGATATCATCAAAACATACAAAGCGAAAAAAGAAGCGTTTAAGGCTTAGTTTATAACGATAAAGAATCCGTATCATGCTAAAGAAATTATTATACAGCAACACATCTTGGTCCTTACTTTCTAACGGTGTAACAGCGGTGCTGGGCTTTATTAATCTTGCTTTTATCGCAAGGCAATTTTCACAGGATGATGCAGGCAAATGGTTCATGCTGCTTACTATTTATACATTGCTGGAAATGCTGCGTAGTGGCTGGGTGCAAACACCGTTTGTACGCTATTTTGTTGTGGCAAAAGATAATACCGAACGTAATAATTTAACAGCAGCTGCCTGGCAGTTGCTGTTGGGATTTACCACTATCATAGCATTAATTGTAACTGTTGTTTTTTATTTTATCAACAGCAGTGCGGCCGCCTATACATTGGCTTCGCAACTAACGGTTATATGGCTGTTTTCTGCTTTGCCATACCAGCTGGTGCAATGGCAGCTACAGGCGAAAAGTTTATTTAAAAAACTGGCGGTGATACGTCTCGTTTTTCCACTTTCTTTTTCAGTGTTATTATTGTTGCAGCTCAGGCTAAATCTAAGTATTGAAGCTATTGCTTTACTTTATGCAGCGCTTCAGTTTACAGCAGGTTTTATTGGCTTCGCAAAAGGATGGTTGCACTTTGGTAACTGGAAGAAGAACATGCGCGAAGAGCGCAAAAAATTATCAGGCTTTGGTAAGTTTAGTATGCTTACCATGGTTACTGCAAGCCTTTTGAGAAGCTCTGACCAGTTTATTATTGCCTCATTTTTAGGACCCGCTGCTTTAGCCATTTATTCCGTTCCGCAAAAGCTCATTGAAGCCATTGAAATACCCGTTCGATCCTTTGCATCTGTAGCCGTTCCAAATGCTACTTCAATGTGGCAAAATAATAGGATACAGCAATTACGAAAGTTCTTTTACAGCCAGTGCGGTATGCTTACAACGATGATATTGCCTTTGCTGTTGGTGCTTCTTTTATTTCCCACTTTTATTGTTGGCTTGCTAGGCGGAAGCAAGTATCATCAGTCTTCATTAGTGTTGCAAATTTTTTGCTTCTATGCGGTGTTGATACCGTTGGATCGTTATTGCGGCGTACTGCTCGATGCCAGCAACCGGCCACACAGAAACACAGTTAAGGTTATTTTAATGCTATTGGTAAATATTGCGGGTGACCTAATCAGCGTTTATAGTGGCTGGGGCATTTACGGAGTAGCGGCTTGTTCTACTATTACATTTTTATTTGGCGTTACTATCGGCTGGGTTCAGTTGAAAGATATATTGCTGAGCTTCTCTCCCAGTTTATTATGGAAGGAAGGTGTGCTTAACTCATACCAGACATTACTCAATAAACCATCACCATTATAAATGACGACTGTAAGAACAATATATCACTTTTGGTTCACGCAACTGCTGTTGATAACGGCATTGGCTGTGGCATTAGGTTATATTATTTCTGTTACAGACTTAGCCGGCGCGGGCGTTATCATTGCATTGCCATTCGCGGTCGCTTACATCGTTTTGCTGGCAAAAAATCCGCGTATTGGTTTGTACACGGTAATGCATATTGGCTTTACAGCAAATGGCATTGCAAGGTATTCAACAGCACCCCTGGGTTTATCTATTGATATTGTATTGTTGCTAACGCTGATCGTTACATTTTGCAAGTTGCCAAAACGTAATTATACCTATCTTAAAAATCCGTTTGTGTATGGTATTGCTGTATGGACTGTGTTCACCATTTTAGAGGTGGCAAATCCGGAATCCAGAAGCGCCGCTGCATGGTTCTATGCAGTAAGAGGAACGTCGCTTTACATGATTCAGCTTATCATTCTTACTACACTGCTGTTGAATGATCGTGATGGGTTGAAAATATTTTTACGGATCTGGATTCTCTGGTCTGTCTTCGCAGCCTTATGGGCAATGAAACAATCTTATGTCGGCTTAAACGGTGCCGAACAGGCCTGGATGGACGCTGGTGCTTATAAAACACATATGCTCTTTGGTAAGCTGCGTGCTTTCTCGTTTTATTCCGATGCCGGGCAGTTTGGCGCAGCTATGGGTCATATCCTTTTAGTATGTATTATCCTGGCTCTTGGACCATTTCCTGTAAGGCAGAAATTGCTTTATTGGACCTTATCCGCTTTGTTCTTTTGGGCAATGGCAATCTCAGGTACACGGGGAGCTATGTTTGTGCCGCTTTCAGGCATTATGGTGTATTTGTTTTTAAGTAAAAATTTTAAAATCCTTTCCGTAGGTGTTATTATAGTTGCTGTTCTGTTCTGCCTTTTAAAATTTACTTCTGTTGGTTCGGGCAATTACCAGATACAAAGAATGCGAAGCGGTCTTGATCCTAACGATCCTTCTTTACAGGTAAGACTTCAGAATCAGCAAAAGCTTGGTGTTTATTTGGCATCAAGACCTCTCGGTGGTGGCATTGGTTCATCAGGTTATTGGGGACTTCGGTTTACTCCAAATTCCACGCTTGCCCAAATACCTACTGACAGCTGGTATGTAAGAATATGGACTGAAACCGGCATAGTAGGTTTGTCTCTGCATATTGCTGTCTTGCTCTCCTTTATAGCAACAGGAGTTATCTTAATCTTTAAGATGAAGAACGATTTGCAGCTTCGGCAAATAGCTATTGCCCTCTTTGCAGGCTTTGTCGGGATTGCGTTTGCGAGTTACGGCAATCAAATTATTGGTCAAACGCCATCAAGCATTGTGGGCTTTACAAGCCTCGGCTTTATATGGCTTATCTATCGCTGGGATAAGAACATCAAACACAAGCCCATCACATTAACTACAGACATTGAAAACTAATCCAATATCTCCGCTGGTATCCATTATCACCGTTAATTACAATACGGTGGAAGTAACCCTGCAACTGCTAAAATCGTTACAAGCAATCACATATCAGAATATAGAAGTGATTGTGGTAGATAATGCTTCTTTACAAGATGCTTCCTGTATTGCACAGCAGTTTCCAAAAGTTACATTTATTCAGAACAATGTAAATGAAGGTTTTGCCGGCGGCAACAACAGGGGAATAGAGAAGGCAAAAGGTGATATTATATTTTTATTAAACAACGATACTGAGGTAGAATCTTCGTTTATAGAACCAGTGGTAAAGTTGTTTAGCGAAGATGATTCTATTGGCATCATCAGTTCAAAGCTTATTTATTTTAATTCCGATAAAATGATACAATATGCCGGCGGAACGAGCTTAAACCCATTCACTGCAAGAGGTAAATTTATCGGCAGCGGTGAGAAGGATGAGGGTCAATACAATGAACCTGTGCAAACACACCTGGCACATGGTGCAGCCATGGCGATTCATAAAAAAGTATTCGATAAAATCGGCTTGCTGCCTGAGATGTATTTTCTCTATTATGAAGAACTTGATTTTAGCGAACATGCGCAGCGCGCGGGCTTTACTATCTGGTATCAGCCACAGTCGGTAGTGCTTCATAAAGAAAGCATCAGCGTGGGCAAAATGAGTTCTTTAAAAGTCTATTATCAAAACCGTAACCGGCTGTTGTTTATACGCAGAAATATCTTTGGTGTTAAAGGTTTTATCAGTCGATTGTTTTTTATCACCGTATCAGCTCCGGCGGGCATCATTAAATACAGCTTACAAGGCAAATGGAATTTTGCCCAAAAAATATGGCAGGGCTTGCTCTGGAATATTAAGTATTAAATCCAAAATCAAAGTCATGAATTATCTCAATGAATCCATTTATTACATAACGCTTGTTGTGTTCATTATTCTCGCTTTACAAAGTATTTATTTATTTGTGTTTGCGCTTGCCGGTAGATTATTTCCTTTAAAAAGATGTAAGCCGTCACATAAGCAGGGAAGCTTCGTTATTTACATTCCATCTTATAAAGAAGATACGGTGATTGTAGATACGGCTAAAGCCGCTTTAGCTATTAATTATCCAGCGGATAAAAAACAAGTTGTTGTAATTGCCGATTCGCTGCAACCTTCAACCCTGCTGGCTTTGCGCGAATTACCAATACAGGTTGTAGAGGTTTCTTTTGATAAAAGTACCAAAGCAAAAGCGTTGAATGTGGCTTTGCAAAAAACAAAAGGCAGTTACGATTATGCACTGATATTAGATGCCGATAATGTTTGCACCAAAGGTTTTTTATATCGTATAAATGATGTATTGCAAAGTGGCTATAAAGTAGTGCAGGGTCAGCGGGTGGCAAAGAATACAAATACCACATTTGCTTTGCTTGATGCCATCAGCGAAGGTATTAACAATCACATTTTTCGCTATGGTCATAAGTCGCTGGGTCTATCGGCTGCCATCATCGGCTCAGGTATGGCTATTGATTTTTCCTTGTTTAAAAACATAATGCCTGACATAACAGCCGTAGGCGGTTTTGATAAAGAAATGGAACTGCGTTTATTGCGCAGAAACATACATTTCGGCTATGCACAAAAAGCGGTGGTGTATGATGAGAAAGTAACTCAGCAAGCAACGTTTGAAAACCAGCGCAAACGTTGGCTCTCTGCGCAGTTTCACTATATGCGCCGCTACCTGCTTTCAGGATTTGTACAATTATGTAAAGGCAATATTGACTTCTTCGATAAAGTGATTCAAACCCTGTTGCTACCACGTATTTTAATGCTGGGCATTACACTCTTGGCCGCAGTATTATCCTTGTTTCATGGAGCAGGTCTACCGGCTATTTATTGGTTCTGCTTATGGGCAGTAACGTATACGGCTATTTTTATTTCAGTGCCTGTAAAATATGTGACCAATAAGTTTTTTAAAGCAATACTGGCATTGCCAATGGCTTTTTTCAGTATGGCAAAAGTGTTATTCAGATTAAAGGGTGCGAATGCCACCTTTATTCACACGCCACATGGCGATATCAACACACAAAAAGTATGAGAATTGCCATAGAAGCACAACGCTTATTTCGTCCGCGTAAGCATGGAATGGATGTAGTAGCTTATGAATTGTTGCGCCGGTTGCCTGCACAGGGAGACAAACATGACTATCATGTAATGGTTAAAGATGATACCGATAAGTGCATTGCACATACAGGTTCAAGAACCATACATACAATGCGCTCTGCGCCTTACGCTGTATGGGAGCAAGCTATGTTGCCTCAGTATTGCAATAAAATAAAAGCTGATGTAGTGCACTGCACTGCTAACACAGCGCCTTTGAAAATGAAACAGCCTTTGGTATTGACTTTACATGATGTTATTTTCATGGAACAGTCTTACACGAAAGCCAGTTTTTATCAACGTTTGGGCAATGCATATCGCAGCACTATCGTGCCTTCGCTGGCAAGGAAAGCAGCACATATTATTACCGTATCTCAGTATCAAAAAAATATTATTGCCGAAAAATTATCTATTCCGCAGGATAAAATAAGTGTAATCCATAATGGTGCAGACGAACGTTTTTTTATCCAACATAAAAGATGTGAAATCGCTGCTGTACTGGATAAATATAAGATGGAGCCTGGCTACATTTTTTTCATGGCAAACACAGAGCCACGAAAGAATACTGCCGGCGTGTTACAGGCTTATTCGTTGCTGGTAAAACAGTATCGAAATGCGCCGAGATTGCTGATCAAAGGCTTAACGGAAGAGCAATTGCTTCACTTGTTAGCACAACAAAAACTGCAAACATTGAGCAGCCATATCGATCTGATCGGCTATGTTGATTATAAAGATTTGCCACTCATTTATCAAGGTGCATCTATGCTTTGGTTTCCTTCTTTCAATGAAGGCTTTGGGTTGCCTATTGTAGAAGCGATGGCGGGCGGCGTGCCGGTAATAACATCAGATGTATCGTGTATGCCGGAGATAGCCGGAGACGCTGCATTGCTTATCAATCCCACGTATCCGCAAACTATTACCAGTGCTGCCATAAAGATTTTAAGCGATATAGCTATTACTTATTACTTATCTCAGATGGGAAGGCAAAGAGCTACCTTATTTACCTGGGATAATGCAGTAAGTAAACTAGTAAATGTGTATGACAAAATAGAGCAAACGATATAAATAATAACCCATGAGTATGAAGAAGCGGATAGATGAAAAGACGATGGCGTTATCGGGCGAATATTATGGTCGCCCAGCTATAACTTCTTCAGAAAAGATGAAGTTATATGGCTTGTTATTTCAGTCGATGTACCAGGGTGCGCAGCGAATGATGAACGCAAAGATTCGTCTGCGTAATTGTGTTGTGGGCAAGATGGTAACAGTGAGAGGTAAAGCGAAAATACAAGCGAGAGGTAAAATCATTATTGGCAATAACTGCCGTATCTGGTCGCACCTTTCTACTACGCAAATTTCGGCTGGACCTCGTGCTACCATTGAGATTGGTGACAACTCATTCATTAATACGGGAACTATTATTTCGGCCAGAACACATATTCGGATTGGTAAAAATGTTCAGATCGCAAATGGGGTAATACTGATGGATAATGACTTTCATGGCGTTGATAACAGGGATGCTGAGCCGGTGAACGAATCTATCATCATCGGTGATAATGTATGGCTGGCAACCCGGGTAACCGTATTAAAAGGAGTGACCATTGGTGAAGGTGCAGTAGTAGCATCAGGCGCTGTGGTTACCAAAGATGTTCCGCCTTATACGCTGGTAGGCGGCGTGCCGGCAAAAGTGATTCGTTCTATTCATAAATAAGTACTTCACATTTAATATCCGGTATCATGTATCTGCTTACTATTCTCTTCTGGGTCTCTTTCTTTATCGTATTCTATGCCTTTATTGGCTATGGCATTGTCATTACTTTTCTGGCTAAAATAAAAGGTAAGCCGTCTGTTGCTGTACCGAAACAATGGATGCCGGTAACGCTGGTGATACCTTGTTACAATGAAGCGGATATTCTACATACTAAAATACAAAACTGCCTCGCATTAGATTATCCGAAAGATAAGCTGCAACTGATGTTCATCACGGATGGCTCTACCGATAACTCGCCCGATGTCATCAGTCAATACGGCAATATAACACTTCTTCATTCGCCCGTCCGGGGCGGCAAAAGTGCTGCGGAAAACAGGGCGATGCAGCACGTTGCTACGCCGGTTGTCATCTTCACCGATGCGAATACGGAACTGAATGGACAGGCTGTAAAGAATATTGTCCGCCATTTTTCTGATGAAAGAGTAGGCTGTGTGTCTGGTGAAAAAAGAGTGATGAGTAATGAGGAAGATGGCGCCAGCGCTACAGAAGGTATTTACTGGAAATACGAATCATTCCTAAAGAAAAAAGACTCTGATTGGTATACCGCCGTTGGTGCTGCTGGCGAGCTCGTAGCATTCAGAACATCGCTGTACGAAGCCATGCCGCATGATACCATCTTAGACGATTTTGTGCAGAGTATGCAGATTGCTTCCAAAGGCTACAAGATTGTGTATGAGCCGGAAGCTTATGCTATGGAAAATCCATCTTCCAACATTAAAGAAGAGATGAAACGAAAAGTGCGCATCTGCGCCGGCGGCTGGCAAAGCATTGTGCGATTACAATCGCGCATCAGCTTTAAAAGCGACGCCAAGCTTGCGTTTCAATATTATTCACATCGTGTTCTTCGGTGGACAATAACACCTTTCCTGATGATCCTGATGTTCATTACATCGGGTTTGTTAAGTGTTTATGGCAATGCATTTCAGCAAAGCCTTTTTGGTTTGCAGGCTTTGTTTTATGCAAGTGCCTTTGCCGGCTATATGGCAGAAACGAAAAACATAAGAATAAAGCTGCTGTATGTGCCTTTTTATTTCTGTATGATGAACTGGTGCGTGATAGCCGGGCTGAAGCGGCACTTGAAAAAACAGCAATCCGGCGTGTGGGAAAAAGCCGTTCGCAAAACAATTGTTCAATAAAATTACTACCGTTATGAATATAGCAGCTACCATAAAAAGCGATGCACGGTTAAAGCAGTTGGTGCATTCGATGTTGATTGCAAATGCAAGACCCCGCCGCTGGGTCCGGATGTTTGTTACACCTTTTACCAGTAACAGAGGCAAAGGCGCGGTGATAAGAAAAAGAGCAAGATTGGATGTGCTTCCGTTTAAGAAATTTTATCTCGGCGCACACTCTACCATTGAAGATTTTTGCACGGTAAACAATGGTGTTGGCGATGTAATAATCGGTGATGATTCACGCGTTGGCATTGGCAGTGTAGTGATTGGCCCGGTGAGCATTGGCAACCAGGTTATCATTGCGCAGAACATCGTGATGAGCGGGTTGAACCATACTTACACCGATGTGGATATTCCTATTCGTTTGCAGAAAGTAACGACCGCTCCGATAGTGATAGAAGATGAAGTATGGATTGGTGCAAACGCTGTGATTACGGCTGGCGTAACCATTGGCAAACACAGCGTAGTGGCTGCGGGAAGCGTGGTTACCAAAGATGTTCCGCCTTACAGCATTGTGGCAGGTACGCCTGCAAAGTTGTTGAAGCAATATGACTGGAATAAAAAGGAATGGGTAAAAGTTGTAAAAAGTTAAGTTGAGCCTGTATAAGATTTTGTTTCTTCTCTTTGCTTACAACTCTTTATCCGGTTATTATCATTTAAGGTATCCATGCTATTCAGCAATGATTAATTATACCGTTCTATAATTTCATTAAATAAATTCTATAACTATTACGGTATAAGTCTCGATAAAAAAATTACAGCTTTTCTTTCTTTAATATCTGTTACTTTTAGTTGTATTCATGTCTGCAATTAATTTCCCTTCAAGTTGATTTTATGAAATATTCATTCTTTTTCCTGTTTCTTTTTTTCTGTATGCATGGTTTTGCTTCCGATACTATCCGGCTACAGCGCGCTTCTAACAACACTGTTTATGTAGCCGATGCCAGTAAATCAATAAAGCCGGGTACTGTTGTTCAGTTAGAAGGAGATTATCTTTTCTATAAAGTATTTAATGTGCAGGGAACCGCAGATAGTCCAATCGTTTTTATCAATAAAGGTCTGGTGCGTATTGGTGGTTTCAAGGCTTATACGTTTCAGGTGCAAGGGCAACATTTTATTATTAATGGTAGCGGCGACCCTGCCTATAAATATGGGTTTCTGCTCAATTACGATACAACGGTAGTAGGCGCTTTCGGTTTCTGTCCCAACAACTCATCTAATTTTGAAGTGCATCATCTTGAATGTAAGAACGCCAGTTCAGGTATTCTGCAAAATCCTGCTTATGGGGATTCTATGAACAACGTGTTTTATCACCATCTTTACATTCATGATTTAAGTGATCCTTCTTCTAATCCGCCAGGTAGAGCTGAAGCTTTTTACCTCGGCAGCACCAAGGATACCATTCCTTACAATGCTACTTATCGTTTTCACAACTGTCGCATTGAAGATTGTTATTTAAAAGATCTCAGTGGTGATGGCATACAAGTAGGACAAGGTGATTTTATAATCAAAAGAGATACAATTTATAATTGGGGTACTGCCCATGTTGTTCAGCAGAATAATGGTGTGCAGGTTGGCGGCGGTGGTTCTGCCATTATAGACAGTCTTATACTCATGAATGGTCAGGGTATAGGAATGATTATTTTAGGCGTAGACAGTGTAATACTTACCAATAGCTCTATCTCTGATACCTATCTGCAAGGGTCTCAGAATCAGGACATCATTTATATAAATGGCAAAGGTCCGGTGCCCTTGAATGTGCGATTTCAGAACAATTTCATCAATTCCTGCGCCGGGCGCTATGGCATCAATAATGCTACACCAAGCACCAATACCAATGGCTCTATGTTCATCGATAATTTTGTCACCGGCACGTATACCAATAAGCCATATGGCATTCAGCCGAAAGACAAGTGGATCATATCTAGCCCGCCCGTTACTTACAATATGGGATATAAAAGAAGTAATCTTTCTTTATTTCTGCTCAGGCAAAGTGCGGTACTGGCTACGGCGAGACATTAACTATTGCTTGTGTTGTGAAAATATCTTGCTTGGCAGCTAATTCGTTTGAAAGCCTAGTATGGGGCTTCACTATGCGGAGGTTTGGATGATTAAAGCGGAAAGTGATGTTTTAAAGTACATTAAGGTGTAGTGCATAGATTGTTTTGTTTTGAAATCACTTAACACATGTAAAGTGCAAATCTGTATACTAATTTAGCTAAGATAATACTTAGAAACAATAAATATTATACGCATGACACACACAGGCAGTCTTTACGCTAATGCGATGGCTGAACGGGTCAATAGTACTTTAAAAACAGAGCTTACCCATAATGATAAGACTTTTGCGGGTACAGTATGGCTATCCCAATCATTCACCAGGCAGTGGATGCTTATAACCAACCCCGACGACCATATATGAGCCTTGGCAATCTTACACTTGACAAATCTCATTATTCAACAAAGCCATTCATAAAAAAGTGAAAAACAGAAACGATATTGCAAAGCTAAATCCGTACTATTTTGAAACACTGTAAAGCTATCCCAGTAATAACTTCTCTATCTGTAAAGTTTTTTCAGTACAAGACAACTGCCTTATTCTTGCCTGATATTATACCTACCTTGTAGAGACCTTATATTGACCTTTGCTCGTATCTAAACTGTAGTCAACTTATGCAGAACCCATAAAGCATTCCTGTTCTGCACTATCTTTAACTTCATACCTAATTACTAAAAATAAACTTGTAGAAAAAGGCATAGCCCTAATGCTTACGATATATCCTATCCTATATCATCTTCAAACAATATGCGGTTGATCCGGCTCGGTTATCAAAACAAAAAGACCGGCGCAATGCCGGTCTTTTTGTTTTGCTTAATTAATGGATTATGGGGATAATTATTTGTGGTAGATCATACTGGTATTGCGATAACCTGAGAGATCTTTATACCAGTCTTTATACTTTGTTCCACCCGATTGTGCCCATTGCAGGAAGTGCGTGTAAGTCTTATTGACAGGAGCACCTTCGGCAGGATAATCAAACGATTCAGCAAAACTTAAACCCCATGGCCACGCGTCGCGGGTTTTGTAATAATAATTTTGTGAAGGATGTGTATAGTCCTGAGCCGTATTGAACAATTTAGCATTCGCAAGATCGGTTGGCAGACCACCCGGCAAATGCACTTCATAACCTCTGAGCAGGTTGCTGATAATAAACGGATTGAACGGCGCTGTACCGAAAGTTGATAAATCCAGCGGCTTAGCAAAGCCAATGTACACATGGGCAGTATCGCTCTTAACAACCGGCGCCGGGAACTGTGTATTCACTTCGAAACCGCCGGGTCTGGTTACAAGCGCCTCGTAATTATCGAACGGAATAATAACGGCTTTGCTTTGCGCAGCTTCCGTACCATTGGCGCTCTGGTTAATATATTTAGACACAAACTTTTGCCCGGTTACTTTGCTTACAACGTCTGGGCTGAAGGGGAACTGCACACCAAAGCCATTTAAAAACGTTGCGCCGGCTGCTTTTACAGAATAGTCGCCAAACAGTTCTACTACTTTGCCGGTTCCATTGGTGATGTATTTATAACGGTAGTTTACCACCAGGTCATTCATGTCGTAGTCGCCGGTGGTTGGCCACAAGTCTTCAAATGCAAGTGTACCATACGTTGTAGCCGAAGGATAGTAGTTGGTAAAGGCGCGCGCAGGATCGGTTGGAAATTCATCGAACCTGTCGGTGATGCCATCTTTATCTGCATCGCCTGGTTCATCAACTGGCTGAACCTTATCATTAGAAATAGCCGTTACAGGATTTGAGGTAGCGTAGAAAACCGCATCGTTAAAGTCGTTATCGCTGCCGCCGGTCTGGCGGTTTACATCTTCAAAGCCAATGAGGTACAAGCTCTGTGGCTCATCGTATAAGAGCACCGTATGCTGCTGTAAACCTGAACTGGTTTCGGGGTTTAGAATCGGGTCAGAAAAATATTTTGGCGCATTGCTGTTTACACCGTTTCCGTTCCAGGAATTGGCTAATAAAACAAACCCGATAGAAGTGCCGGCTGGAAATCTTCCGAGCTTCACTTTACTGCCGGAAGAAAGGTTGCCGCCGGAATTAGGTAAAGAAGCATTTGGAAACATGTAGTGGATAGAATCTAAATCGCTTACCGATTGTGGGGCTTGGCCGGTGGGATAAGTATAGTAACCTATCGAATTTAAATAACCGGCGCCCTCGCTCACAAATGTAACCCATATATCTGCCATAGCGGTAACGTTCAGGCTTGTAACGTTACCCGCTGCCAGGTAAGTTGGGTGGTATGTTGGCACCGGGCGGCCTTCGGGCAGTGAGTTATTAATAAAAGACAGGAGCTGCGCGTTGATTGCATCTCTTTTTGGTTCAAGATAATCAGGTACGCCATCGCTGTTGTACTTGCCCATATACGAGTAAATTGTACTTCCGCCTATAACGCCCGATGTATTATTAAGAGATTTAATTCTTGGTTCTGCCATCATAAAATTGCTTTCGATGATGTTGCTGCTATGGTCATTTTGGCCGCCAATGGTTGCTGTTACATCATTGCCGGTAATGATGGTTTTTGCATAGCGCATCAATCCTACATACTGCGGGTCAATGGTCAGCGTATCCACATACTGCGGCAGGCTCACGCTACCGGTAATCTTACCGTCCATATCGGTTAAAGCCATATAAACCGGGGATGTTGTCATCGGATCACCTGCATAAAACCGAACGGGGACACCGGTAATAGCTTCATCATTATTGGTTGCCAGCTGTATGTTCAGAGATACTGTTTTTGTAGTATTAAAATCAAAGCCTATGGGCGCAATGGCGCTGTCGCCTGTTACCACTGGCGGTTCCGGATCCGGGTTTGCATTTTGATCTACATGTTTGTTGCACGAAGCGACAATCAAAGCAAGGACAAGACTGAGACAGGAGAGAGATTTTTTCATAAATTGGATTCCTTTTTTGTTCTTTATTTAACGATTCCAATACCAAAATATTATTTATTGAAAATCAATGGTTTAGCAAAGGAATCCGTTTTTTAAATGTCTACTTCGTGGACGAGCGTCCATTAGGTAGACAAAAAGATAATCCTTTCGCAGCTGACTGATGTCCTGCATCGCCAGGGAGGTGGCAATTTTGTTGCTGCGGGCGGTGGCAATCACCCCGTCCATATGATTGAAAAAAATAGTGGGAAATTCATCGAACACGAGACTGCAGCGAAGCCGGTCTTTTTTATTCACCTAGCAGATCATCCGCGAGATGTAAAGAGATAAGACAGCTCCATATATCTGCTGCTTTTCCGGATTGTTGCCTACGCAGACAATTTTGGGATGCTTTGGGTTGTTGATGTCAAGTGTAAAATCGTTACCGGACAATACCCAGTACAATTGCGGAGAGGCCAGTCGCGCCATCCCGATTTTGGCGGATGCAATCTGCCCTTCCAATTGTTCCATGGCATCATTCTGATAAGCACTTACAAAAGGATTGACGAGCACCTCTATTTCGGGTTCCGTATTCAAGACAGGAAACAGCTTGTCATAGTCAGCCTGCATCAGCTCAATCACATGCGGGAGCGTGCAGTACCTGCCATCCTCATACCGGCGCAAAAACCAGATGACAGCCGTCAAAAAATTGATGGACGATTCGACAAAGAAATCGCCCTGCTTATTGATCCATTCGCGGTTAAGACCGAGAAGAATGGCGCGGGCAGATTCGGTAGCATCGGTAATGTCGTGCATAGACGCCGAGTCAAGGGGATTGCACCGGCTGGATTGGGAGAGGTTGTCAAAAGAGATGACGTGAAATGCCGGAGAGACTTCATATTTGCCCAAATTTCGCTGCAACCAGTTGTAGGCAATCTTGCTCAGGTCATCGTACTTGAAGTCGTAGATGAACATACTAAAGCCCTTTTCGATATGCTGCCTGATGACATGCTGGATCACGAACTAGGATTTACCCGCCCCCGGGCTTCCCACCACAAGTAATCCGCGGAACGGATTGATGACATTTATCCAGCTTGTGCGAATCTTGTCGCGCAGTTTATATCTTGCCGGCAGGTTGATAGAATACCTGTTATTGAGCCGCCGCTCTTCCTGCGGAAAGGTTTCATTCATTTCGTTGAAAATATCATCAGTCAGATTCACCCGGATCAGGCGGCTTAGTCCCGCACCTCCGCTTAGCACCAACAGATAACCGGTTGCGGTGAGAGCCATATAGCCGGATGTCAGCAGGACCGGGGAAAGGCTCAGGTGAAGTATACCTTCGCTTCCGAAATATATAGCTGCTCCGCTGACAATGATTACAGCAAGCGATCCGATCTTTTGGGATTCATTTTTTTACCCGTCGAGCCCAAAAGAGAAATCATTAATAGTCCCAGCGCAATCAGTTTGCTGACCAGGAAGTGCTTAAACAAACCCGTGGCAGTAATATGAAGAAGCAGACGATCGGTAAATACCATAGTCAGATGCCAGGCACGGAAAGCGCCATAACAATAGTAGTAAAAATGCAACGATAGCATCAAAGAAAGCAAATGCATCCCGGTTCTGCACTGTTTTGTACTGCGAGCCTACCACACCCAGCACTTGTTCGGTGTCAAGTCTTACGGTGGCAAAGCAGTGGGGAATCACCAGCCGCTCAGTGCCGGGAATCAACGTTCGTTTTGAGGTGAACATCGTTCTCTTTTCGACCCTAAAATCCAAACCGGCATATGCTAACGCTTGCTGGCTGTTTGGATAATCGCTTACCACTTTGCCCAGCCCGTGCCACGCCTTTTCCCTGACTGAAAAGAAGCTGTGTCCATTTGTTTGTTCGTTGAAATGAAGGTTATGTGCCATTATGTATTGCCCAGCTTTGATTTATATCCCGCAGGCGGTCCTGCTGCGGTTTTGTTTGATAAAATAAATGATGCAATAAGGGTTTGATATGGGTAAAGGGCTGAGGGTGTGAAAACCCCTACCTAAAACTGTATGTCGTCCAGTGGTTCGGTGATGGCTGCAATATTTTCGATGGCGGGCTTTGTTTCTGCGCTCGTCTCGCTTTCTCCGGCTTTGCCTGTGCCATGCACTTTAATGGTGTTGCAGTGCATGTTGAGGGAGGCTTTGGCGGTGCCGTCTTTGCCGATATAGGACTGTACGGAGATACGCCCGCTCAGCTCCACCACAACGCCTTTCAAAAGCCGGGTGGCGACGCCTTTGCCTATCCAGTAGCTGCACTCCACATACTGTGTGACCTGCACCCCTTCTGTTGCGCCTTTAGGCTTGTAATAGTCATTGATGGCAAGGGAAAATTCAACGACTTCCTTACCACTCTTTGTGGTACCTACAACCGCATCTGCGGTAACTCTTCCTGTCAGTTCCATAACTGTTTATTTGATGGGTGATTAAATACGTTAGTGATATTGCGTGCATACGGGGCAAAAGCAACGGGCTTTCTTGAAGTTTTTCAGTTTGCGCTCCAATGTCCTGTCTCCCTTCTCCCACACGCGGACTACTCCCCATTGAATTCCTTTCTGATTAACTGCGATTAACAGCTTTGCGCCTTTGTTGCTCTTGTGCTTTTTGATGCGCTGTTTCAGGTTCTTTTCTACAAACCCGATGTAGTGCTGTGCATGGTGGAGCTTCTCTTCAAAGTGTATCAGGTAAACCATAAAAAACATCATTTTGTAAAAGAAAAAACGGAAAAAAAGAAAACTGTTGAAAGAGCAGGCTGCTACCCAAAGCCAAAAGGAAACGGAATAAAATAGAAGATGTGAGTAAGCGTTTACAGCGGGTTTATGCCGTAGTCTTTTGGCAGCTTTTACATAAGGCTATACAATGGCAGCCTGCACAGCTTTGCGGCTCTTTTTCTCCGTTTTTTCTTTTACAAAATGAGGATTAGAATAGCCTTGTTTTTTTCAGGTTATCTTCCTGACAGAAATCTGAAAAGTGTTCTTTGCGTAATTTAATTGCAGTTGTCGATTCGATATCGCCGGGAAGATTTCAGGTAAGGTATCTGTTCAATGGATTGATTGTAGGGCAACGGTGAATACAACGCGACTGAAGTTTGCGATTGACGGAATGTAGAGGAACATCATCTCGCTAAAATGTTTCCGGTGATTTGCAAGAGGAATAAAATGTTTGAAGTGTTTATATTGCGTTGATGATATTGCTATTCCTCTTGCAGCAATATAAGCGGATGACGTGCAGCGGAATGAAGGAAAGATGCAAACGAAGTGTCGTTGTATCCACCTTTGCTCGAACGCAGGATGCCGGAGCTGCAAGCCGTTTGACAAACTGCGTAGCACCCGAAGGGCAAGGCAGCTAAAGGCAAACCATAAAAGAGACATTAGATAACTGCCTTTTGCTGGCACGGTTTGGCGCATCGGCTTGCGGACGGCAGCCGGCGAGAGACCGTATTTTACAGCGTTAGCGGCTGTTTGGCTGTTAAAGAAGCTTAGCTGAAACAGGGCTGCTGCGATGGCTATTTGTGCATGAGGGCAGCGATGTTTGTGCGATGGCGGTATCAGGCAAAAGCCTTTGGCTGTATTCTGGTTTTGTGTGTCGGCTTGCAGAGGAAGGCTTTTGTGTATAACTTAACGCTACTCCGTCCGCAAACTTTTCACGGGGTTGGCAATGGCAGCTTTGATGGATTGAAAACTGATAGTGAAGAAAGCTATCAGCACCGCAGCTGTACCGGCGATAACAAACGTCCACACGCTGATGTTGGTACGGTAAGCAAAGCCGTTCAGCCAGCGGTACATACAATAGTAAGCGACCGGCGAAGCGATAACAACCGCCACAATAACGAGTTGCAAAAAGCCTTTGCTGAGCGTGGCAGCGATGCTGATAACGGTAGCGCCCAGCACTTTTCGCACACCAATTTCTTTTGTGCGTTGCTGCACGCTGAACAGGGCAAGACCAAACAAACCCAAACATGCAATCACAATGGCAAGCACCGTAAAAATGCCGAACACATGCCCGAACTTACTGTCAGACTGGTATTGCCGGTTGAAGCTTTCATCAAGAAAACTGAATTCTAACGGACGCTCGGGTGCCAGTATTTTCCAGGTAGATTGAATAGCAGCCATCGTCTGCTGAATATTGTTTCCATTTAATTCTACCGAGAGCAGCCGGAACTTGAAAGGAATAACCCGTATGGCTAAGGGTGTCACGGCTTTTTGCAGCGATTCAAAATGGAAGTCTTTCACTATGCCGGTAATCCTGCCATCGGTTGGATACATGCCCGCTATAACGCCTATCGCATCAGTTGCGGATGCAAAACCCATTTGCCTGACAGCCGTTTCATTCAGCAACATAGATTCGGTAGAATCGGCTGCATCGTTTCTGGAAAAAGCTTTGCCCGCAACCATGGGTATGCCGTATTGCTGCAGGTAATTATAATCCACGCAATACACAGGTAATTCGGTATGAATCGTGTCGCCATCCTTCTTTACAATATCCGCCGACCAGCTACCAACATTGCCATCGCCAGGCACATTGGAAGAAGCCGTAATGCCTTTTACGCCGGGTATCGAAAGCAGCCGTTGCCGGATCACATCCAGGCGTTGCTGCACGTGATTGTCGCCTTCAAAATTGATGACCATCGTTTGCGAGGAGGCAAATCCAAGGTCGTGCTGCTGCAGGTAATTCATCTGCCGGTATACAACAAGGCTGCACACGATCAGCACCACCGAAACGGTAAACTGAAACACCACCAATCCTTTTCTTGTCAGAATATTCCAGGCAGAGGGATTCACTTTTCCTTTTAACGCGGTGACAGGCAAGAAGCCAGACAAAACAACCGCAGGATAAATACCCGACAGCAAGCCCGTCGAAACCAGCAATGCGGCTATCACAGCGATATGTAAGGGCAGTGAAAGATGCAGGGAAAGCGACTTGCCGGCAAAGAGGTTAAAGTAGGGAAGCAACGCCGCAGCAAGCAGGAGTGAGGTAACGAGTGCGGTTGCTATCATTAAAAATGACTCTGCCAGGAATTGCCCGATCATTTGACTTCTGCCCGCGCCGGCCACTTTGCGGATGGCGACCTCTTTTGCCCTTGTTGATGATCTTGCCGTTGACAGGTTGATGAAGTTGATGCAAGCAATCAGCAACATGAACACAGCCACGACAGAGAAGATATATAAGTGGGTGAGGTTGCCTGTTTTGCCAGCCTGGTCGTTACGGTCTGAACGCAGATAAATATCCGTCAGTTTTTCAAATGCATAGCGATGTTGGGTAACGCTGTTGGCTTCTTTGTGCCGCTTGTCGAAGGCAGCCATTTGCGAAGCCAGTTTGCCAATGTCATAATCAGGGGGCAGGAGTATATAAGTATAAAAAAGGTTGGAGTACCAGTTGCTGAACAGCCAGTCGTAGCCCGAACCTTTTCCCTCTGCCGTTGCCATCGAAATTAAAAAATCAAATTGCAGATGCGAATTGGCGGGCACGTTATCCATCACGCCGGTTACCTTCATGCTTTCGCCATCTACTGACAGGATCTGACCGACCGGACTGACATTGCCAAAATATTTGTTTGCCGTTGCAGCGGTGAGCACCACATTATTTGGTTCACGCAAAGCGGCTCCGGCATTGCCTTTCAGCATTGTAAAACTGAACACATCGAACAGGTTGGCATCGGCGTAAAACAGGTTGCGTTCTTCAAATAATTTATCGTTGTATTTTACCAACGCTTCTGCATGAATCAACCGAACGGCTTCTTTGATATCTGGAAATTCCTGTTGCAATGCGGGCGCCAGCGGAGCTGACGTTTGCGCACTGCGCAGCAACACATCAGGCGTTTGTTTATCATCCGCCACGCGATAAATATGGGCTGCCTGCGTATTGAATCGGTCAAAGCTCAGTTCATCCTCTATGTACAATGCCATCAATATAAAAGCAGTCAGGCTTACGATAAGCCCGGTGATATTGAGTAACGAATACGCCTTGCTGCGCAAAATGTGCCGCCATGCTATTTTGAAATAATTGCTAATCATGCTGTCTGATTTATGATTCTGGATATCATCTTTATAACTGACAATTCATTATTCACTGCCTACTAACCTTATTCCGTCCGCAAACTCTTCACCGGGTTGACTATCGCTGCTTTGATTGCCTGGAAGCTGATGGTGACAATTGTTATCAGTAAGGCTGCCAACGCACTAAGTACAAACACACCGGCACCAATGCTGATGCGATAGTCATAATTCTGCAACCAATTCTGTAAAAAATAAAAGGAAAGGGGCGCAGCAATCAAACAACTGATCAGAACCAGTACAATAAAATCTTTTGACAACAACAGCCAGACCTGCTGTACGGATGCACCCAATACTTTGCGGATACCGATTTCTTTGGTACGTTGTTCTGCCACGTAGGCGGCCAGGCCAAACAAGCCGAGACAGGAAATAAAAATGGCAAGCGAAGCAAATACACCGGCTAATTTTCCAATCAGCATTTCAAGATTAAATTTTGATGCGTAGTCAGCATCAGCAAAAGAATAGTCATACGGATAAGCGGGGTCGTATTGATTAAAAACAGCCGTCAGCTTCGTAATGGCATCGTGTGTGTTGATGCCGGGCGACAACTTGTACAACAGTACATTCTGCGGATTCGGAACACAATAAAACATAGTTGGGTCAGCTGCCTTAAACGGCGATATCATCAGGGCATCTTTTACCACACCTGCAATGGTGTAAGGCTTACCGTCGTTTATTATTTTTTGACCCACCGGATTCTTAATCCGCAATCGTTTAATGGCGGCTTCGTTAAAAATGACACTTGTGCTGTCATAGGCAGTGGAAAAATTTCTCCCCTCTTTTATCTCCATACCCACCGTTTTGAAATAGTCTTCCGATACAAGTATGTTTCCCATCTCTACGGTTTCGCCGGCGTTCTTTCCCGGCCAATTATCAATATCCGTATGCCAGTCAACACCGGTGGCAGGGCTTGTTGCTGTTGTAACAGAGGATACGATGCCTTTGGCTATCAATTCATTTTTTAAGGCCGTGAAATTTCTTTGCGGATCATCATTCATGCCTGTTGACAGCAAACTGTTTAAGTGGTAACCGGTCGGTCTGTTTTTAGCATATTGAATTTGCTGGTAAATAATAACGGTGCTGATGATTAAAGCAATGGAACAACTGAATTGTGCCACTACCAATACTTTTCTTGACAAGGAAGATTTGCCCCTCTGTAGGGAACCTTTTAAAACGGTAACCGGGTTGAAAGAAGACAGATAAAAGGCAGGCCGGCTGCCGGCAAGCAAAGCGGTTATCAAGAGACAACCCGTCATGAGGAGCCAGAAATAAAGATTGCCAAACGGAATGAGAAGGCGGCTTTCGGTGAGTGTGTTGAAAAGGGGCAACAATAGCCAGGCAAACAATATGGCAAAGACAAAAGCAATGGCGGTAAGCAAAAATGCTTCCGTAAGAAATTGGAGAATGAGGTCTTTTCTTTGTGAACCGATGGCTTTTCTGACACCTACTTCTCTGGCTCTTTTTTCAGAACGGGCTGTAGTCAGATTAATGAAATTAATACAGGCAATGATCAGCACCAGCAAGCCAGTGGCAGAAAACATCTTTACATACTTCAGAAACCCTTCTGTATCCTGACCATTCACATAGTTGGAATACAGGTGCCAGCGTTTCATTGGCTGCAGTGTGATGTACGATAACATCGCATTGCTGTTACCGGTTTCCGTATGTTCAATGTTCAGGATTTTTGGCGCTACCTGCGCATAGGGGATCCCGGGTTTTAGTTTTACAAAAATCTGCAGGTTATTGTTACTGAAGCTTCGTGGCTGTGTGAGTATCCGGGGATATTTTTGAAACTGGTACGTAACGGGAACCACGAAGTTGAATTGCAGGGAAGAAGTAGCCGGCACATCTTTTATAATACCGCTAACCCTAAAATCATCCGCATTGTCAAGCCGCACCATTTTATTCATCGCATCCTCGTTACCGAAAAGCGCCTTTGCCATACTTTCGGTAAGAACGATTGAATACGCATCTTTGAAAACGCTGTTGGCATTGCCTTTAATAAACGGGAACTGGAATATTTTAAAAAAATCCTCACCCACAATTCCACCATTCTGCGACAGTTTTTTATCGCCTGCCATCAACCCATGGCTGCCCATCCAGTCACTCAAGGCCACGTATTCTATTTCAGGGACTTGGTTATGCAAGGCTTCTGCCAAGGCAAATGATGTAGTTTGAAACGTAAGCGTATCGCCATTGCTGTTGAAGTTGCGCTGCACCCGATAGGCTGATTGGTAACCGGGTAAAAATTTGTCGTAAGAATATTGATAATGCACCCAAAGACCAATGAGCAAGGCGACTGCCATTCCAATAGCAAGACCAAAAACATTGAGTATGCTGTAGCCAACAGTTCTTATGATGTTACGCCAGGCGGTTTTAAAATAATTTTTAAACATAAAACAAGTTTGAATTACTGAGCAAGATTGACCAGACATACCTAACCCTATTGCTTTTCCAATGGGTATGCCGTTGCTAAAAGCCTTTCCCTTTCTGCATTTCAGGATGAACGGTGAGCAAAAGTGTACGGTAACGGACAGTTGCTGTACGATTGTGTCTGTATTAAATACGAAAAGGTAAGTTGATAGTTACCTCAAGCCCAATCTATGTGGAGGCTTCGTAGGTGACGTCCTTTTTCTCAATCAGCGACTTGACAAAAAGCGGAACATTCTTTTCGCTCTTGCACTAATCACATCATTCAAAGAAAAGATAGTAGAGTTCAGGCTTATATTCTTGTACCACAAGTGTTTCATTTCAATGCTTTGATTTGGCGTTTACACGCGCCTTCTACCTGAGATCAATTCATTATAATCTTGCTGGTACCCTTGGCTTATCAGCCTGCTGACGGCAACCGGAGAGAGACCTCTAATTATCTTATGTTGGGGCGGCTGTTTGGACGTAAATGAAGTCAGCCTGAAATATGGCTGCTGCCTTGGCTTTAGTGTAGAGGGGCAGCGCTGTTGGTGCGGTTGGTTGGCTGTTTATCAAAAGCCTTTGGCTGCATCAGGCTTAGTGTGGTCGCTTGCAGGGAAATGCTTTTGTATATTGATAGGTAATGATTTATTCTTTACCCATGCTGAATTAAAACAAAGCTGACTGCATCAACAGCCGGCTTTGTTTTTATTACGATAATCGGAAACATTTATTTTTCCAGTGACAAATCAATGGTCGCTGCATTGAACTCCGGATCTGATTTTTTATACAGTGCTACAGGCTCTACGGTGACAAACAACTCTACCGTTGGTCCGGCATATAGCTGGAGCAGATGCCCGCCGTGGCAGATGCCATCCTGCGTAGCTACACTTACATGCGTGTGTGCAACAGACTTACCCTCAAACACGGCTATATCGCCGGTGAAAGAAGCAATTTCTGCCGTATCAACGGGTATGACTTTAAACTCTTTTCTTTTGTAGTCAAACCATCCCAATTTTACAGTAATGGCATCACCAATGGCTGTGTAATGAGCGCACTTAATGTTATGAGCCTGCGCAAAATTGTTGATGCCCGACACGACTTCATCGCCATGTTTAAAGATGATAACATAAGTCTTCGATGTAGCACTGCTGTCAAGTAGTTTTACCTTCATGCCCGGTGCTGTACCAGGTGGCAAGGGCTTGGTTGGCGATACATAATCCTGAGCCTGAACATTGAGTACGAAACCTGCCAGTATCAAAAGACAAGTCAATGTCTTACTGATTATTGTTGTCATTGTTTTTGTTTTGTGTTTTATGTTTTGTCATTTCAACTGAAATGCTATTGTGCTTCTTCATGTGTACTAACCGTTTATTTTTCTATCCTGTAATCTGCTACGGTATGGTACTTTATTTTATTTCCTTCGAGAAAAAAAGTATCTGTACCAATGGGTATTTCAGCAATAGTAGAATTACTTGACCAGGCAATATACGCTATGTTATCTTCTACCTGTAGCTGCTTCATTGTAAAAGAAGAACCTGTAGGAACGGCTATGAAATAATCAGCGAAAAAGGTTTGTATGGCAGCTATTCCCTGTAAAATACCTGTTGGCGTAAAGAGCAATGATTCTTCAGTGTAATCCTTCATGATCTCTTCCAGATCATTGTTGCCGAATGCGGTGAGATGATGCATTAAAATATCGCTTGTTGTTGAATGACTCATGTTATCTGTTGATTGATTTATTAAATTCTATTGAAACTGTTATTGCTTTAAAAACGGCACAACACATGCCCACACTGCATTGAAGTTTTCGAGGAAAGCACCATGCCCGGCATTGGGAATGATTCCTATCTGGTTGTTCGGTATCATCTGAGCGGTATGAACCAAACGTTGCGGCGGATTACCCGGATCGCGATCACCAGCCATCACCAGCACCGGGCATTTTATGGTTTGAAAAAATGTGCTATCCAGCGTTAGCTGATTATACATGTTGCCTAATTTGGTAAACATCTCCTGCAATCTTTTTGGCTCGGGCATCAGTCGCAATTGTTGTTTCCAGTAAGTGCTGTCGTAAGAGAGTGCCTGCTTCACATCGAATGTAAAATCACGCAAACCGGGATGCAATTCAGTCGCTCCGATCACGATTAATTTCTTAACAATTTGCGGATACATACTTGCCAGTTTATATCCCGCATAGCCACCATCGCTAAAGCCTAACACGGTAACGCTATCTTTTGTAACTTCTTTTATTACAGCCAATACATCATTTGCCTTTTGCTCATAAGTAATTGAGTCTTTACCAAGTTCAGATTTTCCATGACCCCGTGTAGAGATGGCAATCACCTGGTAGTTTTTAGACAAGCTGTCAATAAACTGGTGCATCTCGTAGGTGGAACCAAAAATGCCACCGTGCAGGATGACAATAGGTTGCCCTTTGCCATATACTTCATAATATATTTTAGCATCACCAGCTTGTGCATAATGAGCTGCTTTTGCATTGGCACCATACGGTATTTCGTTTGCCGGTAATGTCGCTGCCTGCATGAAATGAATCAGGTGTTTCGGTGTTTGTTGCTGGCTATAAGCAGATACAGCAAACGCGGAAAGCATAACAAATAAAATAGACCTTATCATGTGCTTCGTTTAAACGGTTTTAATTGTGCTTTGTAATTTTTAAATCTTTGAAATAGCCTTCGGTTCCAATGTCAACCCACAAGCCTACACAGCCATGTGTTGTTTTTCCTTTCATCTGATTGATAACCAGAGACGGTTCTTTTGCATTGTTGATATAAAGCGCACATCTCTGTCTTTTTACCTCTATGCGTAAAGTGATCCATTCATTTAAGCCAATGTCTGCGCTCCCTTCAAACGGGCCACCCGGTGTTCTGCCTATATTATCCATTTTATAATCCGGATACGAGTAATATTGAATCGCTTGGTTTCTTACAACCGGGTTAGCAGCACGCCCTACTTTAGGACGTACATACATTGCCTCAAATGCCGAATTATTGTCGTCGATTCTGAAGGCAAGACCAATAAATCCCCAGGAGTCGGGATAAGGCGTATTTTTTTGTATGCGGCTTAGTACTTTTACTTCTATCGTTCCGTTTTCAAAGTCTGTGCCTTTCAGTTTTGCATACAAAGGTCCATTTACGGTAGCGCCTAAATGATTGATATCAAAAGGCAGTGCTTTTAAATCTCTTTCTACCTTCATTACTTTCTCGCCATTAAGCTCAGTGACTGAGCCGGTAACGTTTACAAAGTCAAATGACTGACTTGCAATGTCTGGTTCATTGTTACAGGCAGTGAGTGTAAAAAAGAACAGTAAGAATAATAAACTATGTATCGATTTCATAGAGAGTTTTGCTTGTTGTGATTTGTAAGTCTTTATTTCAGTTTTGCTTTTGCTTCGCTTGCCGTGACTGTTTTGCCTAATGCACCAAACTGGTGCAAATTGCCAAATACCTCGATACGGATAGACTGATCAATGCCTCCGATACGTATTGGCTCAAAGCCATTGTCTTTAATTAACTGCTCAATAATTGGGTTAATGCTTGTATCATCAGTAGCATAAAATAAAACTGCTTCTTCCGGTTGTTGATAGGCAGCGCTTTCCAAGGATTCTGCGCCTAATGAACCTAACGCTTTAGCCAGCTTCGCACCTTTAGGTAAAGCAGCAGTATTGATTTCTCCGGCTGATTCTGTTTGACCAATAATTTTTTTAAAACCCCCGGTTTCCGCAGGTGCGATTGGATTGGATGGATCAACAATAATCTTATCTTCTAACTGTGACGCATACTGAGAGAAAAACTCTGCAATGGTTGGGAAAGGAATGGAGAGAATCAATATATCGGCTTCTTTAACAGCAGTATCTATATCGGCTGGTTGAGCCAATGCGCCCCATGGTTCAGCTATCAGTTTTGCTTTGTCTATACTTCTATCAGCGGCAATAAACGGGCGATTGGATTTTGCAAGATTGGCGGCTACTATTTTGCCAATGTTTCCCAAGCCGATAATGGCTACTTTTTGTGATTGTGTCATACTATTTCTTTTACTTGTTGTGAATCATTTACAAATGCAAATGTCCACCAACGGAGCACCTTCGCCCAATGACCTGGTTTAAGAAATAGTATTGACCTAGTTTAAGATTTTGCCTTGCTAAGCTTATTGCGCAAGCGGCTTAAAAACTCTGGCGTGATGCCCAGAAAGGAAGCAATCTGTGTTTGTGGGAGACGGTTGATAAGATGCGGATAGGCATGTATAAAAGATTGGTAACGGTCTTCGGCAGTAGAACTGATGGTTTGCAGTAAACGCTCCTGAAGCTTTACAAAACTGTTTTCAATTAATACCCTGAATATACGATCGAATTTAGGAGCGGCTATGTAAAGTGATATTAAATCACTGTGGCTGATTTGCAAAACCATCGTATCTTCTATCGCATCGATGTTAAGTTGGGAAGGTTTTTCGCCATGAAAGCTGCCAATGTCCATTAACCATCCATTTTCAGCAGCAAATTGAATGATGTGTGCATTTCCTTTGTCATCTATCTTATACATGCGTAAACAACCCCGTATGATGAAATAAAACTGAGTGGCTATATCTCCTTCCTGTAAAGCATATTGGCGTCTGCGAAAAAGTCGCGGGTGAAACTTCTGCAACACCATATTTTTCTCTTCTGTATTTAAAGGAATGAACTTGTGAAAATATTGCAATAATGGCTCTACGGAGTTTCCTGCCAGTATATCTTTCATGATGAAGTTTATTGTTTGATTCTATTTTGCTTAGCCAAAAGTAATAAGGGTAATTAGGAGAGTGAATAAATGCTTTCGCAGGATTGCAAAGTTTGCAAACTTGCAAAGAGGGCTTTATTTGTTTTGCTGATTCGTCAAAAAAAGCCTCCTAAAAAGGAAGCCCAGAAAACCAAAGCCTGCCGGAACGGATAACATGATGAATTAAAGGAGTCAGAAGAAAACTGTCAGGCAGGCACACAGGTTACAGTTTTATTCTTTGTATCCTTACTGCGTTTAGAATTGCCAACAATGCTACACCTACGTCGGCTATTACGGCTTCCCATAAAGTGGCTATGCCGCCAGCACCTAAGATTAATACAACAACTTTGATAATCATTGCTATTGTAATGTTTTGCCAAACAATGCTTCTTGTGATCTTACCTATTTTTATTGCCGATACGATTTTTGAAGGCTGATCATTCTGAATTACAATGTCTGCTGTTTCTATTGTTGCATCACTTCCCAAGCCACCCATTGCGATGCCAGCATCTGCCAATGCCACTACCGGAGCATCGTTTACGCCATCGCCTGCAAAAGCAATTCGTCTGCCTTCATTTTTTAACTGCTGGACCTTTTCAACTTTCCCTTCGGGCAATAAATCGCCGTAGGCTTTATCAATGCCAACCAGCTTTGCCATTTGATCGACTACGCTTTGTTTATCGCCTGATAACATGACTGTTTGTATATTGAGTTTGTGCATTTCCTCAATGGCTTTGGCTGCATCTTCTTTGATTTCATCTGCGATGGTGATATGACCTGCATACGTGTTGTTTACAGCCATTACAACAATGGTATCTACTTCCTGTTCTAATTCTTTCGGATAAGTAATATTGAACTTCTTTAGCAGTTTCAGATTTCCTGCCAACACTTCTTTGCCTTCAATATTCCCTTTTAAACCATGACCTGCAATTTCTTCTACACCTTCCACTTTTACATGGTCTTTCGCGCTACCTGCATGATCTGTTATTGCTTTTGCAATGGGATGTGTTGAGTTCTTTTCTATTGCAGAAGCATATTGAATCAATTCCTCTTTTGTGATATTTTCCCCTACTACCTGTTGCACTTTGAAAACACCTTTGGTTAGTGTTCCTGTCTTATCCATCACTACGGTATTTATCTTAGTCATAACATCTAAGAAATTGCCTCCCTTGAAGAGTATGCCATTTCGGGATGCCAGACCAATTCCCCCAAAATACCCTAATGGAATAGACACCACCAATGCACATGGACAGCTAATAACCAAGAAAACCAATGCTCTGTAAAACCATGTATTGAAAACATAATGATCGACAAAAAAATAAGGAACTAAACACACTGCCAATGCTAAGAAAAACACGATTGGTGTATACACTTTTGCAAACCTTGAAATGAATAATTGCGTTTGTGATTTGCGTGCCGTTGCATCCTGCACCATCTCTAAAATCTTACTTAGCTTACTGTCTTTGAATAAGGCGTCTACTTTTACCTCTGATACCGTATTCAGGTTTATCATTCCGGCATAAATGGCTGCGCCTTTATACTTTGTATCTGGTTTGCTTTCTCCTGTTAATGCCGCTGTATTGAAAGATGCGCTTTCTGAAATTAATTCACCATCCAAGGCAACTTTCTCTCCCGGCTTTATTTGTATAATTTCACCCAATTGTATTGTGGATGGGTTTATCACTTCTGATTTTCCGTTTCTTAAAACGGTTACTTCATCGGGTCGTATATCTAATAATGCCTTGATGTTTCTTTTTGCTTTATCAATGGCTGCATCCTGAAACCATTCGCCAATACTATAGAAAACCATTACGGCAACACCTTCTTCATACTCACGAATCAGAAAAGCTCCTACAGTGGCGATGGTCATTAAAACAAACTCGTTAAAGAAGTCGCCCCGTTTTGATTTACGAAAGGCCAAAGCAGCCACTTTTCTACCTGCCAACAGCCATGCAATGGAATTGATAATAAGAGAAGGAATATTAGGTACGATTATTTTGAAGCCGTATTCCAAGGTTATCAAAACAATCAATATTGCGAGGGCTAACAATAAATCCCAATGTGATTTCCAGCCTGCATCCTCTTTTCCATGATCGTGTCCGTCATCATTTGAATGCTCATGCTCTATATTATTACCTGTTACTTTTTCAAGTTGGTTTAGGTCTAAGTCTTTAGTTTTTTTTTCGTTATGATTGTGTTCCATAATTCGGTTATTGTATAAAAAATGAAATGATACCAGTAGCAACTAATGTTACTCCGGTTATGATACCTGCGTTGTGTTCTATTGAATGCCAATTCAATTTTAATAAGCCTTTGTAAGCATAGCGAACAAGCAGCACCATGCCTGTTGTTGTAATTAGTAAATACATGAAAGCAATGAATACTACCAGCCACCTGGCTTGTGTGCCTGCTAACAAAAAATAAGCTTCGATTTCCATGCAGGGAGACAAGAACATTGCGAGTACCAATGCGGTTATAATTGCGCTTCTAGACTTCTTTCTTTTCAACTCGCTATCTACATGAAAATGCTTGTGCCTGTGATGACGGTAAATGAAAATCAAGCCTAGCGATATGAGTATAACAGGCGCAATGATGTTGGTAAAGTGCGTTATATTACCATCTAATTCAGCACCTAATGCGCTTAGAATTATACCTATAAGAATTGTGCTCAGCCCATGCGCCAGGGCGCAAATCAATGTTACTTGGGTTATCTCTTGTATGGACCAATGTTCTTTTCTTCCTACAGCAATTACAGGCAGCCAATGGTTCGGTATCATGGCATGAAGCAAACTGATAATGAAAGCACCGGTGATTATGCTAAACATATAATGGCTATTAAATTGAATCTTCGGGCATTGTGTCTGTCAGTGCTTTTGCTAACCTTTCTTCTATCTCATTCGGCAGCTTGCCGGGATTGAGTATTGTCAAAGAAAGATTGAAACCTATGTCGTCAATGTTCAGCTTATAGAAGTCGTCAAGCTTTCCGGAAAGCAAAAAAGAGTTGTATTCTGCCTGTATGTTTTGAAGTTCCTGATTAAAGTTTTCTATCCATTTGTTGAGCTTTATTTCATCCATGTTAGTTGTATTTATTATTTCACATTTATAAAATTTATTCTTCGCCTGTATTTGTCATTTTAGCCATTACAAAGAAGGCACCTTTAATAACAACCTTTGCGCCTGGCGCAATTGATTTTACCGGTGTAATTTCTGTAAATCCTATATCGGTATTGCCTTTTGCAACGGGAACTCTTTCAAAATAGAAAGAAGTGTCTTTATTAGCTTTTTCATTGCCAGCTTTCTCACTTTGTTCATTCTTTTTTACTGCCGTTTTTGTAAACACGAAAATGTAATCCTGCCCGCCATTGCTAACTATCGCTTCAGAAGGAATCGCAGGCACAACTGCTTTTCCTATACTGATAACAGCCGTGATACTCATGCCTTCAATCAATCCTGTTTTATCGCCTTTAACAACCGCATGAACCGGAATTGTTTTGGTGTCGTTTTCAAAAGCCGTTCCGATAGAATAGATATCTGCATCGTACTCTTTACCAGCGTTATTGGTGAGTGTAAAATGAATGGTTTGATGGGGCTGCAGTTTAGGTAAGTCTTTTTCGTAAACAAACAGATCCAGGTGTAATTGCGAGTTATTGACAATCTGCGCAATGGGTGTGGAAGGATCAACATTAGAACCGATTTGTGCCGATACTTCGCTGATGGTGCCGCTTATGGGTGCTGTAACTGATAATGTCGTTACGACTTTACCATTACTGACAGAATTTGCCGAAATGCCCATTGCGCTCAATTGCTGCACCAGTGAATTTCGGGTTGCGTTTAAAGTAGCCAACTGAGTTTCTACCTGCTGTAAATTTTTTAATGGTGCTGCATTTCCTGCTACCAGTTCTTTTTGCCGGCGCTGTTCTATCTGGGCTAAACTGAGCTGTGCATTTGTTGTTTGCAGTTCCTGCTGAATACCGGTTATATTCGGGTTCACAATGGTTGCTATCACCTGACCTTTATTGACATAGTTACCGGGCTGAACCAGCAAGGTTTTTATCACACCATTTGTAACAGAAGTAACCAATGCTTTGTTTTGATTAGGAACGGTTAACATGCCGTTTGCCTTAATGGCTGTTGTGAGATTTTTACGCTGTATTGAATCTGTTTCAATACCGACAGTAAGCATCTGCTGTTTTGTAATTTCAACGATGTTACTGCTTGTTGTTTCGGGATGCTCTTTCTCTTTTACAGGTTCTTCTTTGTTGCTGCTGCATGCAAGAAATAAAGAGGCAAATAAAAGAATAAACAAAAATTGTTTCATGGGTATATTTTGATTTTACCTGTTTGTATAATAGTTTACCTGAATAGCCGATTGATTGTATTCATTCAGCACATCTAAATAATTTCGCTGAATATCTATGGCTTGTGTAAGGTATTGGGAAAGCTCGGCAAAGCTAATTTCTCCTGCCCGGTATGATAGATTGGCTGCTTTGATAATAGCATCTGCCTGATTTAATCCTGTGCTTTCATAAAAGCGCAACAGTTCGTTGTTTTTCTGCAACTGCTGTAAAACCTGGTTGTACTCAGTGCTGACTGATAGCTTTTGATAGTCCAATACTGTTTGTTGGTACTGCTGTTCTATACGTGCCGCTTTCAATGAATTATTGTAAGTTCCTCTGCCGAAAAGAGGAACACCAACGGTAAAAGAAAAACCGGAATATGGCGGTGTAATGCCGTATAAACGCTGCGTAAACACTCTGCCTTCAAAGTTTGGTTTCTGACTTTGTTTAGTCACATTTAATTCAGCACCGGCAATAGCAATATTCTGCTGCTGCAATTGAACAAGCGGATGATCATTGAATTCCATGCTGCTATCTTCTACTTGTACTTTGTTTAACGGAATAGTGTCAGCCAGATACGAAGTGTCTGTATTTAAAAACTTTTTGAGTATTTCCTGCTCGGTTTGTATATCTCTGAACAAGAGTTGTAACTGCACATAAGTTTCACGAGCTTTAGCCTGTGCCGCAATACTATCTAACCCTGCACTTTCACCGGTTCGTACCCGTAATACAGCCGCTTTAGAGAGAGAGGAATAAATGCTATCCAACCGCTTCCAAAGTTGTTGCTTGGTTTGATAATACCACAGTGTGTAATAGGCGCTTTCCACATCACGTTTGATTTCCAGGGCTTTCGCAAGTTTCGAAAATTCAACTGATTTTACCTGCTCATTCAACAAGTCTTTTCTTGCTTTATATACGCCCAGCCATTCTAAGCTTTGCGATACTCCAATCTTCAGAATGCCTTTTTTATCATTGGGGTTCATGTCTTCATTCTCTGCAAATATTCCCGTCTTTGGTATTGTATAACCTGTTTTTGTTAATGCCTGGCTGCGTTGTATCTGCAAATCGGAAGAGCGCAATTGTAAATTATTGCGCAACGCCACATCATAAACGTTATTAAGAGAAGTGCGCACCGGCTGGCTGTTTGTTTGCGCAAATAATGATTGTGAACAAAAGAGAATCAATAATAAAGTAGCCGTTTTTACAACGACATTATTGCCGTTCGTTTTCTTTTCTGAAAACAAAATGTACAGGAGCGGCAGAACAACAAGAGTGAGTACCGTAGCTGTTAATAAACCGCCTATTACTACAGTAGCTAAAGGCTTTTGCACTTCTGCTCCGGCACCCGTTGAAACAGCCATAGGAAGGAAGCCTAGAGAAGCCACAGTAGCCGTCATTAATACAGGTCGCAGACGTTCTTTTGTGCCCCGCCATACCCGTTCTATAATGTCTGTGATACCTTCTTTTTCGAGCTGGTTGAAAGTTCCAATGAGAACGATTCCGTTTAATACAGCGACACCAAATAATGCAATGAAGCCAATGCCGGCTGATATGCTAAAAGGCATTCCTCTTATCAGCAAAGCGAATACACCACCAATTGCTGACATAGGAATGGCAGTAAAGATTAAAGCTGCCTGCTTTAGAGAATGGAAGGTTAGATAGAGCAAAACAAAGATTAATAATAAGGCAACAGGCACTGCAATTGACAACCGGGCTGATGCCTGCTGCAGGTTTTCGAAACTGCCGCCATAAGTAAAATAATAACCGGTTGGCAGCTTGTAATTGTTCAGCCTGGCTTGTATATCTTTTACAACTGACTGAACATCTCTGTCCTGCACATTGAAGCCAATTACCAACCTTCGTTTTGCATCTTCACGGCTGATTTGTGCAGGACCTTCTTTAAAGTCAATGCTTGCCAACTGGCTTAATGGAATCTGGTTGCCGTTTGCTGTAGGAATGTAAAGATTTGATACATCATCAATAGTGGTGCGATGGGCGCTATCGAGCCTTACAACCAGATCGAACTTCTTTTCGTTTTCATAAACGGAACCCGAGCTTTCGCCTGCAAATGCAGTGCTTACAACCCTGTTTATGTCTTCTATATTTAATCCGTAGTTAGCTATGCGCGTTCTGTCGTACGTGATGGTAATTTGGGGTAAACCTGCTGTTTGTTCAATCTGTGGTTGGGCAACGCCCTGTACCGATTTTAAAACACTCACCACTTTAGGTGCTATAGCGCCCAGCGTATCTATATTCTCGCCGAATATTTTTATGGCTACGTCCTGTTTAATGCCAGTCATTAGTTCATTGAACCGCATTTGAATGGGCTGATTTGCTTCGACAAAAACGCCTGGAATATCTTTTAGCTTATCCTCCATCATGTCGGATAGTTCATTATAATCCTGCGTAGTTGTCCATTCTTTTTTATCTTTTAAAACAACTATCAAATCCGTTGCTTCCGGTGGCATCGGGTCGGTAGGAATTTCTGCACTGCCCGTTCTGCCAATCACTTCTTTTACTTCGGGAAATGATTTGAGGATACGGGAAGCCAGCATAGAGGTTTCTAAGCTTTGCGATAATGAAGTGCCTTGCGGCAGGATGAAGTTGAAAGCATAATCGCCTTCCTGCAACTGCGGGATAAACTCACCGCCCATGCGTGTAAAAAGAAATATCGCAATAGCAGTGATAGCTACTGCAACTCCCACAACCCAATATTTCGCTTTGATAGCAAAGCGTAAAACAGGTGTATATACACGCTGAAAGAAGTTCATAATCCTGTCTGCAATCGTTGCCTTGTGCACGGGCTTTTTTGACAGGAATAACGATGACATGACGGGTATGTAAGTGAGTGATAAAAGCAACGCACCCAGGATGGCAAAAGCTACTGTTTCTGCCATTGGGCGAAACATTTTTCCTTCGATGCCTTGCAAGGATAAAATAGGCAGGTAAACAATTAAAATAATGATTTGACCGAAGGCTGCGGAACTCATCATTTGCTTTGCGCTGCTCTCAACGGTAGCATCCATTTCTGCCCCTGAAAGCTTTTGCGTATTTTGTTTTGATTGGGCAGATAGCAGATGCAAAACATGTTCTACAATAATAACTGCCCCATCTACAATCAGCCCGAAATCAATAGCACCCAGGCTCATTAAGTTGGCTGATACACCAAAGATGTTCATGAGTGCAAGGGCAAAAAGCAGGGATAAAGGAATGGCAGAGGCTACGATTAAACCTGCCCGTAAATTGCCAAGAAAAAGCACTAATACCAGAATAACGATTATAGCGCCTTCAAGCAGGTTTTTTTCAACGGTTCCGATTGCCCTGTTTACCAAATCGGTACGGTCTAAGTATGGCTCAATCATTACATCAGCCGGCAAGGTTTTCTTTATACCGTCCAGCTTTGTTTTTACCCGACTTACTACGTCTGCACTGTTAGTCCCTTTCAGCATCATTACAATCCCACCTACTACTTCGCCTTCGCCGTTTCTTGTCATGGCACCATAGCGCACTGCACTGCCAAACTGAACCGCTGCAACGTCTTTTACCAGCACCGGTATGCCGCCGGTATTTTTTATTACAATCTTTCCTACATCATCTAATGAAGTGGCTAAGCCAATACTCCGTATAAAATAAGCACTGGGCTTTTTATCGATATAAGCGCCGCCGGTATTTTGATTGTTCTTTTCTAACGCTGAGAAAATTTCTGCGATACTGATGTTCAGTGCTTTTAACCTGTCGGGATCAACAGCTACTTCATACTGCTTTACAACACCTCCAAAACTGTTTACTTCTGCTACGCCGGGAGTGCCATAAAGCTGCCGGGCAACAATCCAGTCCTGCATAGTGCGCAAGTCTGATGAGTTGTATTTGTTTTCGCTGCCTTTTTTTGGATGGATGACGTATTCAAAAATCTGCCCCAAACCAGTGCTCAAAGGTGCCAGTTGGGGCTTTAAAACACCCTCGGGCATTTGTTCCCGCACCTCCTGTAACTTCTCATTTATCAGTTGCCGCGCAAAATAGATGTCTGTTTTATCATCGAACACTACCGTAATTACAGAAAGACCGAACCGGGAGATTGAACGTATTTCTTCCAGGTCGGGCAGGTTGGCAAGGCTTTGCTCAACCGGATAGGTAACAAACTGTTCAACCTCCTGTGTGGCTAATGTGGGTGCATTGGTAATGATCTGCACCTGGTTGTTGGTAATATCGGGAACGGCATCAATGGGCAACCGTGTTGCGCTCCATACGCCCCAAACGATGAGCAGTAAAGTGAATGCACCAATAACCAGTTTGTTATTGATACTGAATTTAATAAGCTTATCTAACATTAATGATAACCGTTGTGTTAATGAAATGAATGGGCATACGATGCCTAAGCGGGCATAATGCACTTGAAATAAAATAGTAAACGGTTATACTAACTGAGGAGGCTGCCAGATGGGTAAAGCAAGGGTTGCTATTCTTGAAGTGAGATATTGGGTAATGGAATTACTTTTTTGAACATGTAAGACAGGGATGGCTGCGATTGAATGATTAATGGAAAACCCTGCACAACAACTGCATTGGCAAAAGGGTGAACAGGCATCATTTAAAGGGCATTTCTGGTGATGCAAAACTTTGACTGTTTCCATGTTCTTCCTGCTTTTTGTAAATGCGGTTTCTCTATCGGCACAAGGCATCATGCCAAGCGCCAAAACAAGAACAGCCATTATAAAAGCAAAAATTTTCACAGGGCGCGAAGGTAGTATAGGGATGTAGTTAAAAACAAACGAATGTTTGACACATAGTTGCAAGATGTTTGGTCGCTGTTGCCTTTGTGTGTGGGTGGCTGTTTGGCTCCTGGAAGCGTGGCAGAAACATGGCCGCTGTGTAGGCTTTTTGTGCGGATGGGCAGCGATGTTTTCGTGGTGGGTTGTATTGGGCAAAAGCCTTTGGCTGCATTGGGAAATTGTGTGATGGCTGGCAGATGAATGCTTTTGGTACTTCTATGTAGACGCAAGTCGTATGATTTTACAATTGAATGCTACGGTTAACTTACTTATCAACTGAAATGTCAATAAAACAAAAAAGACAAGTGATATTTTAAATTTCCTATCCTTTTTTGTTGTCTTTATATTCTGACGGCGTAACCAATAATTTGTTTTTAAACACGGTAGCAAAATATGTGGATGAAGCAAAGCCTACCCGGAAGGCGACTTCAGCAATGGTAAGGTCTTCGTTAGATAATAAATATTTTGCCTTTTGTAAACGGGCTGTCAGGATGTATTCATTGACATTGACTCCTAATAAGGCTTTTACTTTTCGATACAGTTGAATCCTTGAAATACCGATTGTTTTACAAATATCTTCTACGGTAAAGGCTTCGTTACCGATGTTGGTTTCTACAATGGCAGCAAAATCGTTGATGAATTTCTTATCTAATTTTTTAGGTACGCTGCTTTTCAGTTCAACCGGCAATTCGCTCGTGTAATGTTCCTTTAAGATGTCCCGGTTTTTCGTTACACTTCTTATGGTTTCCTCCAGAAACTGAAAGTGGAATGGTTTCACAATGTAAGCGTCAGCCATGGACAAAGTATTAGGTAATACAAGCTTCTACAAAATAGATTTCAATGAAGCTGATGATGTCGTTTCCGGTATATCTGTTAGTGGCAATACTCCAACTGTAAACGGCAAAGTAAATCTTGCGTTGGAACCGGGCAAAGACTATCAGTTAAAAATCATTATTGATGGTTCTGTATGCGTGGTATATATTGATGATAAGGTCGCACTAACATCGCGTATCTATAGCATCAATAACAATCTGTGGGGATTGTTTGCCAGCCAAGGAACTGTTGACGTTAGGAATATCCAGTTGTTTGGTTTATAAACTTTATGTGTGTAGGAACAGCACCTCTTTTTGTGGGATTGCTTTGGGTTATGTTTGAAATGAATAATACCTATGAAAATGCTGACAGTCGTATATGTAGTGCTTGGATGTTGGGTTATATTGTTTTGTAACCATCCTCTTTTTGCGCAGTACAACGAACAATATCGTCCGCAGTATCATTTTAGCCCGAAAAAAGGTTGGATCGGCGACCCCGATGGGTTGGTAAAATGGAAAGGAACCTACCATTTATTCTGGTGGGGACATGCAACGAGTAACGACCTGGTTCACTGGCAGGAACTACCTCATCCGATGAAAGGCGGCAATGGCTTTGCCTATTTTTCCGGTTCTGTAATTGTTGATAAAAAGAATACGGCCGGTTTTGGCGATAGCAGCATGATTGCCGTTTATACCGCGCATAAGAATGATTCTGTTCCTGAGTACCAGGCAATTTCCGTTAGCCGTGATGATACCATTTTTCATTGGTATCAAAACAATCCGGTGCTGGACATCGGCAGCCATTCATTCCGCGATCCACAACTGTTCTGGTATGCACCGAAGCAGCAGTGGATTATGATTGTGACGCATCCGCACCAGCACAAAGTCAGCTTCTATTCATCGCCCGACGTGAAACAATGGACTTATCTCAGCGACTTTGGACCGATGGGATCTTACACGAATGACTGGGAAGTGCCTGATCTTTTCCAATTGCCGCTGGATGCCGATAACAACAATAAAAAATGGGTGCTTTCAATAGGACAGGGTCCCAACCGGATGCAATATTTTTTGGGTGATTTTGATGGAATAAGATTCACACCGGATGCACAAACGGTAGCACAAAGCAAGAAAGCAGACCCTGCTTTATGGGCTGATTACGGCACCGATTTTTATGCTGCCAGGAGCTGGCGAAACCTCGATGATTCCTCTTCCCAAAGAACGACCTGGATGGGCTGGATGGGCAACTGGTCTTACGCAGGCAAGGTGCCTTCATCGTGGGGCAAAGGATTTGAATCTATACCCAGAGACATTGCATTGAGAACATTGGCGGAAGGAATAAGACTGGTACAAACGCCGGTTCCTGAATTGAAGATGTTACGAACAGATTCGGTGTTGCTAAAAAGGCAGGTAATCAGTGATGTAAAAGAATTAAGTCAGTTCAATCCCAAGCAAAATACCTATGAGATAGAAGCCGAGCTACAAACAAGCAATGCAAGTGTCTTTGGGCTAAATCTTTTGGTGGGGGAAGGAAGAAAGTTGGTAGTTGGTTATGACACGAAGAAAGAAGAACTGTTTATAGACCGAGCGAATTGCTCTGACTTTGTAAGCGATTCGATTTTTAATAAATATTTCCCCGTAAGGGTAACAGCACCTTTATCATTGCACAAGCGCCCCTTAAAGCTTCACATCTTTATGGATAAAGCTTCTGTTGAAGTGTTTGCCAATGAAGGAGAAATCACTATGAGTGCAACAACGTTTCCCTCAGATTCACAAACCGGTATTCAATTGTTCAGCACAGGAGGAAACACAGAACTGCTTAGCGGTAAAGCCTGGATGCTTTCCTCTATATGGAAACAAACTTCGGATCAGTAAACAAATTTTTGGATTCAGAAAAGCATTTACAGACCTTTTTCATTCACTCAATTTTCTCAGACCATCCTTTCTTTTTGGCAGAATGGTTTACAACTTATAATTCTAATGTATGACGATGGAATTTAAAAACGATTTTTCCGCAAATAACAGGTTTCTTTTCCTTCTCTTTTCATTCATTTTTTTCACCAGTATCAAAGCACAATCGGACACCTCTGCCAACCATGAGCCGTATCGTCCGCAGATTCATTTTTCGCCAAAAGAACATTGGATAAATGACCCGAACGGTATGGTCTATAATGAGGGTGTTTATCACCTGTTTTACCAGTATTATCCCGGAGGCACAACCTGGGGACCGATGCACTGGGGACATGCTACTTCAGCTGATATGATTCACTGGAGTGAGCAACCCATTGCATTATATCCCGATAGCCTGGGATATATTTTTTCAGGCAGTGCTGTCTTAGATCAGAATAATACATCTGGTTTCGGTAAAGACGGCAAAGCACCATTGATCGCCATTTATACAAGTCATAATCAAAAGGGCGAAAAAGAAGGCAGGAATGATTTTCAGAATCAGAGTATAGCTTATAGCCTTGACAATGGCAAAACATGGACAAAATACAGCGGCAACCCGGTGTTGAAGAATCCCGGTATTACTGACTTCCGCGACCCAAAGGTGAGCTGGCATGAGGAAGTAAAGAAATGGATCATGACGCTGGCGACGAAAGACAGAATTACCTTTTACTCTTCCCCCAATCTAAAAGACTGGACTAAGGAAAGTGAGTTTGGTGAGAAGCTTGGCGCACACGGCGGCGTGTGGGAATGCCCGGATTTGATTTCATTTGATTACAAGGGAAAGAAAGTATGGGTGTTGATTGTAAATATCAATCCCGGAGGTCCGAACGGCGGAAGCGCCACCCAATATTTCACCGGCTCTTTTACCGGGCACACATTCATACCGGATGATACAGCAACCAAATGGTTGGATTACGGTCCCGACGAATATGCCGGTATTACCTGGAGTAATACGGGCAACCGTAAAATATTCCTGGGCTGGATGAGCAACTGGGATTATGCAAACCAGGTTCCTACCGGAAAATGGCGCGGTGCCATGACAATACCCAGAGAGTTAGGCATCGCAAAAATGAATGACACTTTTCGGGTTACCTCCATGCCGGCGAAAGAACTGGAAAAAACAATAACAACCGTGAAAAGTATTCCGAATCTGAAAAGAAGCCATGCTACGCTTACGGAAAACAAAAAGATAACCACACCCTACCGAATTATCAGTTCAGCTGATGCTGGTAAAAATTTTTCAATTGTGCTTTTTAATAGTGAAGGAGATACACTGGTAGTAGGCTATGACAAAAAAGCGGATCAATACTATATTGACCGTACCCATGCAGGCAAGTCGGACTTTAAGGAAGGGTTTGCTTCCAAAGCCAGGGCTCCCCGCTTTTCTAATCATAAAAAAATAGAGCTTACGCTTGTTGTGGATGCCACTTCGGTAGAAGTGTTTGCTGATAAAGGCTTGACAACCATGACCAGTATTTTCTTTCCCCGTTCATTGTTAAATCAAGTGCAGTCAGAAAATAAGTTGTTGATACAGGTAATAAAGACAGATGAGCTTACAAGTGTCTGGAAGTAACAGGGCTTAAAACCCTTGCCGACTGTCTATTTGTAGAGTGCTAACGTCAGCGTTCTTAAGATCAGATAATTTAGAATGAGGCAGAAAATTAACTTACATACACAGGAATAAAACGACACGATTTAAATAAACGAAGATTCGGGTATCTCAATACTGTAAAGCAGTCTTTTTCAATTAGAAAAAAGCAAGATAGGGTGAAAGCCTAGTTCGCATTTTCATGCCTTTATCTGGCGTTAAAATGTGTCTTCTTTTGACGATTGATTCGGGTTGAGGCTTCACACACACAAATTAAGTAGTTTGAAAAGAGACAACAAGGAGGTGCAGGACAGAATAAGTTCAGTTGCTCATTTCTTTAAGTTCTTAATTAATAACTTATTATTTTTCTCGCTTGCTGCATAACGTAAAATAATTGATGCTTGTTCTTGTTACTTTATGTTTTATCCTTGAACATAAACACTTAAAAGGGTAGAAGGCAAGCTCTCCACTTAGCTTACTCATCAACAACCAAAACATAGTGAACTAATGTGAATGTTATCGCGACACGATGCGGAAAGTGACAAGTATTGATTGTAGTGGGCGGTAGCGTGTTTAGGAAAAAGTTTGTATAGCCTGCCTTCGCCAAGTGGATACTTTAGAATCAATGTGAGGCAACTATAGTTTCTCCAAAAGTAAAAATGCTTCCATTGCAGTATTTGCAACCCCAAACGGAGATGTTATTAAAATATGAGAACTAAAAATGATAAACATTCCTTGTTTATAGCAACATTTGTATGTTTAAACAGAGCCTTATTTTCATTCGGGTGAAAATGTAGTCAGAAGTGCTTTCATCTTTACACAATACTTTCTTTGTTATGAGCCAGGCTAAAAAGATATTACTCGTAGAGGATGATCCTGATATCGTTCAGCTGCTTGCGCTTCACGTAGCAGAACCCAGTTATCATTTATCTGCCTGCAGCAACGGCGCAAAAGCAGTAGTAGATATTTCTGCGAGTCACTACGATCTTATCATTCTTGATATCATGCTGCCTGACGTGGATGGGCTGGAAGTTTGTAAACTGATACGGCAGAAAAAAATAATGACGCCGGTTATCATGCTCACCTCCCGCGCGGAAGAAATAGATAAAGTGCTGGCGCTCGAATTGGGTGCTGATGATTACATAACAAAACCTTTCAGCATACGCGAATTAATGGCAAGAATAAAAGCCATCTTCCGGCGCATCGGGCAACCTTACAACCCAACAAACGACACCGATTCGTCCGGCGAGATTCATGTAAACAACTTATTCATCAATAAAACCAAGCGGCAGGTTTTATTAGGTACCAATCATCTTGAACTGACGGTAAAAGAGTTCGACTTATTGTGCCTCATGGCTGGTAATCCTGGTAAGACTTTCAGCCGTCAGCAATTGCTGGAAGACGTGTGGGGATATTCGTTTAAAGGGTATGAACATACCGTCACCTCACACATCAACCGCCTGCGCATAAAGATAGAGCCGAACCTGAATGAACCTGTTTACATACTGACAACCTGGGGTATCGGTTATCGTTTTAGGGAATAACATGCAGAACAATATATTTAAACGCATCGGCTTGCTGGTGTTCCTGCTTATCACGGTTCTCAGCCTTCTGTTTATTGTCATCACCTACCTGTCATCTACCTATTTCTTTAATGCAAGCACGGAATTGCTCAATAAAGATGTAGCGGCACATATTGCCAAGTTCACTTCGCCATTTGAAGACAGCAATATCAATCGCAGCAAGGCAGATTCTGTGTTCTACAATGCCATGGTAGTGAGCCCGAGCATTGAAGTATATTTTTTGGATACAACAGGCAAAGTCATCTATTTCGAAGCGCCTGATTCTGCTATCAAATTGTGGCAGATACCGTTGAGCAACATCAACAAACTGATAGCTTCAAAGGGAGAAGATTTTATTACATCACCCGATCCGAAAGAACCTGATCATAACAAAATATTTTCTGCGGCAGAAGTCGTAAGCCAGTCTAAAAAATTAGGCTATATCTATGTTATTTTAGGCAGCAAAGAATACAGCAATACAAGCGAGCTGTTATTTAAAAGTCATGCCGCTACGCTGGCACTGGAAGCATTTGTCATCATCATTATCCTTTCATTTTTCATCAGTTTCTATTATATAAAACGATTGCAGCGCAGGTACAATGCCGTCGTGTCGGTGTTGGAAGAATATAAGCAGGGCAACTTTGCAGCCCGCTTTGAATCCGGCAGGCAGGATGAGTTTTCGCCCATCACCAGTTCGTTCAATTCTATGGCAGAATTGCTTGCACAAAACATCTCTCAGCTAAAGAAAGCAGAGGATGAACGCAAGAATTTTATCGCCAATATTTCGCACGATTTAAGAACTCCGTTATCTATTGCCAGCGGTTATGCCGAAACCTTGATTACAGCCAATAATGAACTGCAAAACAGCAGCCGGCAGAAAGAATACATGCAGCTTGTATTGAATAAAATCAAGCAGGTTGAAAAGATGGTAATGCAGTTATTCGAGTTGTCGCGTATGGACTCTGTTGATTTTAAACCCCAGAAAGAGCCATTTATTTTCTCCGAGATTTTACAGGAAGTAACGGGCAGTTTCGAGATAGCAACAGCGCATAAAAATATATCGCTTACCTGCATTGGCTGCACCGAAGTGATATGGACAAACGGAGACATCAGGATGCTGGAACGCGTGATACAAAACCTGATGGAAAATGCCGTAAAGAACACGCCGCCGGGCGGAACAATTACGATTGAATTAAAGAAACAAAAAACCGAACTGCTTACCCGTATTTCAAACACCGGCAGCCCTTTACACGCAGGGCTGGCCGACTGGATAAACAACCAGGAAGAGGGCACATTATCCATCCGCAACATTCACAAAACCGGGTTGGGTCTTGCCATCATCAGGCGCATACTCGCCCTTCATAACACAAAGCTGAATGTTGTTGTGAACAAAGATGGCAGCAACGATTTCTACTTTACATTGCCTTTATATCAAAACCGATAGTTGATAGTTTAGGGACAATACGTGAGGCTTTCGTGATAACCTTCCGCAGGCACTCAGAATACATTTGCTGTAAATAATCTTAATTATGAAAAGGAAGTCAGCACTACAGCAAAGGCATTCATTTTTCTCCCGGAAAATGAAGCGCACCGGCGTATTATTACTTGCCCTGCCACTGTTTTTTTCCGCTTGTCAAAAGATACACGATCACCTGCCGGGAAACAGGACCAATGCAGAAGTCGTCTATGTGGAAACCAACGATTTCGCAAACAACAACAACGCGGTAATGGCGTATGTAAACAGCGGCGATGGCAACCTCGTTCCCCTGCCCGGCAGCCCGTTCTTAACTAATGGCGAAGGCGTAGGCAACCTCGGTCAGGCCTTAGGTCCTGAAGATTCAGATTCGCAATTAAAAATAACATCTGATGGTAAGTTTCTGCTCGCTATCAACCCCGGAACAAATACTATTGCGGTCTTCGCAATTGGCGACGATGGCTCACTCACTGCGGTGCAAGGTTCGCCCTTTCCGTCAGGCGGGCAAACTCCCTCCAGCATTGATATCCGTGGTAAATATGTGTACGTCGTAAACAAAAGCAACGACTATGCACATACCATTACAGAAGCACCCAACTATACTACGTTTACGATAGATGATAACGGTGCTCTTTCACCGGTTGCCGGCTCTACGGTTAGCACAACCGTTGGCGCTTCGCCGGCACAGGCATTGGTTTCCAACGATGGTAAATATCTGTTTGGCGCAGACTTCCTTGGGTTTACACTGGTACCACCGGTTGGTACGCTCAGGTCTTTCGCTATCAGCAGTGGCAAACTATCACCGCTTGCCGGTACGCCTTATGTGTTGCCAGGCACCTATGGTGGTGCATTAGGTTTATGGCAAAACCCCAACGCCAATGTTTTGTATGTCGGTTTCCCGGCAGCTTCTAAAGTTGGTGTATATACGATTGGCGGCGATGGCAGTCTTAGCTTTCAGTCGGCAGTAGATGGCGGTGCTGCTTCTTGCTGGATACGGACCAACAAAAAAGGCGACAGGATGTATGTACTGAATTCAGGAGAAAATTCAGTAGGTATTTATGATGTTTCCAGCGCTTCTTCACCTGTTCTGATAAATAAATTCATCCTGAAATATCCGGGTCCTACCTATCTGTCAAGTATGGGTTCACCACTCACTACCAGCGAAGATTTTTCTTTAAACTTATCGCCTGATGAAAAATATTTGTACGTGGTAAGCCAGCATACGAATATAGATTTCAGCATTGGCAATTATAACTATTTACATTCGCTTTGCGTCGGCAGTGATGGATTATTGTCTGAAAACGCTGAACCGGTACAACTGCCTGTGCCATCTACACTACGGCCACAAGGGGTAGCAGTAAAAGAAGTAAGAATCGATAAAATGACAGATCCAAAAAGCTGATATCGTTAATTGATTAAACTCATACAAATACCGATGTTGATCGTGAATCAACGTCGGTATTTTATTGTTAGTTAGTTATTGTTTTCACTTAAAAAAGGAAGATCGTTGTGTGGCAAATGGTAATCTGAGATAACTGGAACAGCTGTAATTTTTTTGCTTCTTTGGTCAACTTATCCACTTTATTGACAATTGCCGAATGAAAGGTTTTGAGCAGCCATTCATAAGGTTTAGAAATTGATGCCAGCGGAGTCCGGATTTTTACCAATGTGAAGGTTAGTGCCGGGATATTTTCGAATTGAATTCAGACGATCATTTAATGGTTGCACGTAAATTATCACTGTTGTGTAAATAAGATTTTTCTCTTTTGCTGCGCCTGTAAGTTTTAGAGGAAGCATAGCTGGTTCTGAATATAAAGTACCCACGGCGGGACAGACGGTAATAACGAAAGGATATAGCCAATAGCAAAGAGGACCTGCTCGTTGTAAATCAGGCATGGTATAAATAGCTATTTTACAATGGGCGATCTGAAAGCACTGTCTGCCGAGGCTGACACACATTACCAACCATAGGACCGGAGGGGTAGTAAATCTTTCCACCTCAATGGGCGCATAGCTATCATGCAGCGAACCGGAAAGCAATAAACCTTAACCCAAAACCAACAACACGACAAAATCTGTTGATTTTTTTAAGGTTACTGTTCCTGACGTCCTTTACAGGCAGACAGTATAGGTAATGCAAAAGTCTATTCCGCCGAAAACATCTACCGGCACCTGTAAACTCCTGATGTGAATAGATTGCTGATTGGGGTCTTTACAGGAGTGTATTGAGAAAAAGCGGGATTGGCAAAAAGAGGAAAGCAAGTAGAACCAAAACTGGTTTTGTATAAATGAATACTTGTAGATACAGGTATAAAGTTATGACCTCACCGACAGATATGGGCTATTGCATTTATTTTCCGGCTGCATCGCCACTGAGTAACAAGGGTAGAAAAGCAGGCAGGCTGTAGGACCCTCTGTTTCATCCAGCAATTGCAGATTGAACAAGGCGTCAGCAGGGCGTTGTAAAAACCTGTAAGTATGAAGAACCTCTTTTCTTAATTGTCAGGGACCAATTAAGAAAACGCAGTATCCGTCCCTAAAATAATTTTAAAAAAGTCTCAGAAATTTTTTTTCAGGTTAAAAATTCCTTCTAATATTGTGAACCGGTACATACTGGTTCACAACACGTATTGCTTGCATCACTCTTTTAATTTTTAAACACCAAAAAATGATTGTTTATGCTTGTACGCAACAATAAAAAAAGCATTTACCTTCTTGTTGCTATTTTGTTATCCTCGCTGGCTGTGATGGCACAGTCTGTTGTTTCGGGTACTGTAAGAGATGGCAAAGGAAACGGGCTGTCTGCCGTTACTGTTACTGCGAAAGGAACAAACACCGCTGTCCTGACGGATGCTACCGGAAGCTTTAGTATTACAGTGCCCAGGGATGTAAAATCGCTGGTTATCAGTTATGTAGGTTTCTCCGACCAGGAATTTGTTATCAGTGGACAAACCAGCCTCGATGTTGTACTCCAGGAAAACGTTCAATCATTGAACGATGTAGTGGTGGTAGGGTATGGTACGGCACGCAGAAAAGATGTAACCGGCGCTGTAGCTAACATCTCTTCGAAAGACTTCAGCAGTGGAGTTATCAGCAACCCGATGCAGCAGATACAAGGCAAAGTAGCCGGGCTTGTTATCACACAGCCGGGCGGCGACCCGAATCAGAATGTGGTGATTCGTTTGCGCGGACAAACTTCACTGACAGGCGGACAAACTCCGTTGATTGTATTGGATGGTATCCCGTTAGATGATCCTAACCAGATATCAAGCATTCCGGCGGGTGATATTGCATCGTATGATGTGTTGAAAGATGTATCTGCAACGGCTATTTATGGCGCCCGCGGTGCCAATGGTGTTATTATTATTAATACGAAGAAAGGAGCGGCCGGCAGAACACAGGTTGACTACAACGGTTATGGCGCGGTGGATGTATTGGCCGGCAATCTGGATTTGCTGGATGCAGGCGAATGGAGGCAGGGCTCTGCATTAGCAGGAGCCTCTCAGGAAACCATCAGTGCACTTGATAAAGGAGCGAATACGGATTGGCTGGGCGCGATCACAAGAACCGCTTACTCTCACAATCACAATCTGGCTTTAACGGGCGGCAGCAATGGTTTTACTTATCGTGCTTCCTTCAATTATCTTAACCAGGAAGGTATTGTCATCAATTCAGGAAAAGTACAAACGGGGCTGCGTTTTAATGCCGAACAGAAAGCCCTGAACAACAGGCTTACCATCTCCATGTCATTATTTGCCAATGAGAACGACAGGAAATATACTGACTATAATATTTTTGAGTTTATCAATGTAACACCGCCTACTTACCCGGTTTATAATACCGATGGCAGTTACTATCATTACTCCGACTATCATGAGCAAAACCCGGTAGAGCGCCAGATGTTGCAGGTCAACAAAGGCAGGGAATACCTGTTTCAGATGCTGGGGCGGGTAGATTACGAATTGGTTAAAAATCTGCGTATCGGTGTATTGGGTTCCCTGTCACGCAACAACCTGCAGACACAGTTTTTCCAGCCTACGTTCGACGTCGTAAATAATATCAACAACGGCAGCCAGACGGCTTCAAATATCAACTCGAAGAAAGGCGATGTTCACATCAATTACTTAGGCGATTTTGGTAAGCATAACCTGTCTCTGACCGGTGTATATGAATACAATGATTTTACCAACAGCAACTTCAGCGCTTCCGGACAAAACTTTTTGGTAGAAGATTTAAATGCAGATTTTCTGGGTGGCGGTAACCCTGCATTCAATGCCATTTCTTCTTACAAAGAAGAATATAAGCTGATTTCATTTTTAGGGAGAGCCACTTACAATTACAACCAGAGATATTATGCAACGGTAAGCTTCAGGCGGGATGGATCTTCAAAGTTCGGTGCGAATAACCGCTGGGGTAACTTTCCTTCCGCTTCTATCGCATGGCGTTTAAGCCAGGAGAATTTTTTGAAAAATGTCAGCTGGCTGAATGAATTAAAAATCAATGCAGGTTATGGTGTAGTAGGTAACCAGGATGCAATCAATCCATACAATACACTGCTCACATTAGCCGGCAGCACGCGCTATTTCGATCCGACAAGCTCCAGCTATCCGTTTCCTCTATCTTATCTTCCCAACCAGAATGCAAATCCTGATTTGAGATGGGAAGAAAGGCGCGGAAAAAATGTGGGGATTGATTTTGCGATGTTTAAGAACCGGCTGAGCGGCAGCGTAAATGCATACAACGATAAAACAAAAAATCTTTTGTTCAATTACTCTGTCCCGGTTCCCCCTTATTTTGTTTCAACCATCCTGGCTAATGTGGGTGACCTGACAAATAAAGGAATAGAACTGCAGCTGAACGGAAGCATCATACAAAGTAAAAACTTTACCTGGAGCGCAAGCGGACAGATTACTTTTGTAAAGACTAAGGTAACCAGCTTGTCGGGTACCTACAATGGCACTCCGATCGCTTCCAATCAGGTACCGGTAGGTTATGCGTTAGGTCGCGGCTATGAAGGCAACGCCATTACCTTTTTGACGGTTGGGCAAACACCCTATGTGTTTTATTTGCCTGCTTATGCCGGATTGAGCGATACCATTGTGTCATCCTCAAACAGCAACCAGTTGTATTACGACAAAGATGGAAAGCTTACACCTTCCCTGGCTGATGCAAAGAGGAATTACTTCGACCCCACACCTGATTTTACATATGGGTTAAGCAACACGGTTACCTACAAGCAATTATCTCTTAATTTTTTCCTGAGGGGTGTATCCGGCCAGAAGTTGTTTAATAACTATGATAATGTAACCAGCAATATTGCGCGTTTGCCCGGTAACAACATCACAAAAACAGGGTTAACGAATGGCATCCGCGGCTCCCAAACACCTTCCGATATATGGCTGCAGAATGCTTCTTATCTCAGGCTTGATAACGCAACACTGGCTTATACATTCAACAACGTAAAAGGGATTCAGAACCTCCGCGTTTATGTAACAGGAAACAACCTTTTCGTTATTACTCCCTATAAAGGCATTGATCCTGAAATCAGCACCGGCAATACAAATCAGGCTTACATCGATGGCAATGTAAACACCATTGGTTTTTATCCCAGGAGCCGTTCGTTCATCCTGGGTGTGAATGTATCATTCAAATAATTCATGGCAGTAAAGTAAAATCAGACAAATGAAACCGATCAAGAGTATATATAGAAATTGCTTAGTCATTGCAGGTGTGGCTTCTGTTTTTTCCTGCACCAAATTAGATCAGGAAGTATACAGTGTGGTGCCCAGCCAGAACTTCTGGAATACACCTGCGCAGATTGCCGCCGGTATTGCGCCGGCTTATGCCAGCCTGACCGCTATTCCCGACGGCAACTATCACGATCTGGCCGAGATCCCGGGCGATGATATGATTGTTCCGGCAAGAGCTGCCGACTGGCTGGCAGATGGTCAGTGGATACAATTATGGCAACACAAATGGACGGCTACAACAGCGCAGGTTCAGGATACCTGGTCAGAGTTGTATTCCGGTATTGGTCAGATCAATTTCATCCTGAGCATTGTCAACAATCTGAATCCTGCACCGGCTGGTTTAGATGGTATCAATGCCGAACTGAAAACACTCCGCGCATTGTATTATTACTGGGCAATGGATTTATACGGCAATGTACCGCTGGCAACCAGTTTTGAAACAGATGCCAGCACGCTTACTAATTCCACACGCAAAGAAGTATATGATTTTATTGAGACGGAACTGAAGGCAAGTCTGCCTTATTTATCAACTGATGTGAGCACGGCTACTTACGGGCGCATCACGAGGTATGCAGCTTTTTGCACGCTGGCAAAATTGTATCTGAACTCCCAGGTGTATGTCGGCACGCCACGCTGGACGGAAGCCACACAGATGTGTGATTCTGTCATTCTGGCCGGAAAGTATAGCCTCACCGGTAATTACTTCGATAACTTTTCCGTAGATAACCAGGGATCTACAGAAAACATCTTTGTAGTTCCTTTTGACAGCCGTTATATCGGAGGAAATAACTGGCAGATGGAAACGCTGCACTATCAGAACGATGCGAACTATGGTGTTCCCGGCGGTGCCTGGAATGGCTATTGCACCAATGCTGAATTTTATAGTCTCTACGATACAACGTCTGTATACACGGTCAAAGGTCAGAATACATACAGAACGTATAATGATATGCGCGCGGGTCAGTTCATCATTGGTCAGCAATACAAAGAACTGGCTACGTATCCGCCGAATATAAATGTGTTATCCGGCAGTGCTGATGCAAGCTTGAAAATCAAGGATTCGAAATCGAATCTTGATCTTTCTTTTTATCCCAACTTTACGCAAATCAGCAATCCGGATGATCCGTTTCGCTTAGCCGGTTTACGCAACGTAAAATACTTTCCGGAAGCCGGTGTGCAAACCAGCCAAAGCAATGACATGGTACTGTATCGTTTGGCAGATGTACTTCTCATGCGGGCCGAAGCGGCTCTTCGTGCAGGTACCGCCTCTGCAACGGATTTGCGTTATGTCAATGACATCCGTGAACGCGCTTACAGCGGCGATGTCAGCCATGACTGGACGATGGCTGACATGACCCTGGATAACCTTCTGAAAGAAAGAGGTCGTGAGCTGGCATGGGAAAATTTCCGTCGCCAGGACTGTATTCGGTTTGGAACCTTTGGCAATGCCCGCGTGCCACAAAAAGATGCCGATGCTGATGACCACTGGCAGATTTTCCCGATACCTGAAAATCAGCATACCGCCAATCCGAATCTGAAACAAAATCCGGGTTATCCTGCATTTTAACGTTTTTCCTTTTTCATAAGTTAGCATGGGTTTAAAAAAGGCAGTTCTTTTACAGGAACTGCTTTTCATTTTGTGTCAAAGCGTTTTACATGAAGTTCACTCTATCCGTTTGCGTGTTGGCTTTGTTTGGGTTTGTTTCATGCAAGCAAAAAGATAGTGCTGCTGATCACAGAAAGGATGCATTGTTTGAGTTAATGCCCTCTTCTCAAACAGGTATTTACTTCAATAATGAAGTGCACGATTCGGCTGGTTTCAACATTTTCAATTTCCGGAATTTTTACAATGGTGGTGGTGTTGCCATCGGCGATATCAACAACGATGGCAAGCCGGATGTCTTCTTCACGAGCAATCAGCACAGTAATAAATTATATCTCAACAAAGGCAACTGGCAGTTTGAAGATATCTCTTCCAAAGCAGGCATTGAAGGTGTGGGTAAATGGCATTCCGGCGTAACGATGGCGGATGTAAACGGCGATGGCTGGCTGGATATTTATGTGAGTAACAGCGGTGACAGCAAAGGCAATCACCGCGAAAATGAATTGTACATCAATCAACACAATGGCAGCTTTACAGAAGAAGCGAAACAATATGGTTTGGATGATAAAGGCATCGGCACACAAGCCGTGTTTTTTGATTATGACCGCGATGGCGATCTGGATTGTTTTATTCTGAACAACAGCTTTCGTCCGATCGAAACTTTTGGCTATGATAAGCATGTTCGCAACACCCGCGATGTGGAAGGCGGGCATCGTCTGTACCGCAACGACAACAATCATTTTACCGATATAAGTGAGCAGGCAGGCATCTATGGTAGTGCCATAGGTTTTGGTTTGGGTGTAACGGTTGGCGACCTCAACAACGATGGCTGGCCGGACATGTATGTATCCAACGATTTCTTTGAAAAAGATTACATGTATATTAACCAGCACAACGGCTCGTTTAAAGAAGTGATTGAAGATGCGACAGGTCATGTAAGCTTAGCTTCGATGGGCAGTGACATGGCAGACCTCAACAACGATGGCTGGCTCGATATATTTACCACCGACATGCTTCCCGAAGGCGATTACCGGTTAAAGACAACCACCAAGTTTGATGATTATGATGTAAACAATGCCAAGCTGCAGAACGATTTTCATCACCAGTTAGAAAAGAATTGTCTGCAATTAAACAACGGCGACGGCACCTTTAGCGAGATAGCAGATATGGCTGGCGTGGAAGCAACTGACTGGAGCTGGGGCGCACTCAGTTTTGACATGAACAACGATGGCTGGAAAGATATTTTTGTTTCCAACGGCATCAGCAAAGACCTTACAAACCAGGACTTTCTTAACTACTTTGGAGCCGACGCCACGCGGCAGCAAATTATAAAAGGCGGCTTTCGCTACAGCGATTTTTTAGATAAGATGCCTAAGACGCCTATATCAAATTATGCCTTCATTAACCAGCATAATCTAACCTTCAAAAATGAAAGTCAGTCATTGGGTTTGGCTACGCCAACCTTCAGCAATGGCGCGGCTTACGGTGACCTGGATGGCGATGGCGATCTGGATTTGGTAGTGAACAATGAGAATGGCGAAGCGTTCATTTACCGGAATAAAACAACCGAAACTTTAGGTACGCATTACCTCAAAATAAAACTACAGGGTAATGCGCCAAACACGCTTGGTATTGGCTGCCGCGTGACGCTGTTTGTCGGCGGTATGCAACAGGTCATGGAACAGATGACCACACGTGGTTTTGAAAGCAGCGTAGAGCCGGTATTGAATTTCGGGTTGGGTAAAACGACACGTATAGATAGCGTTACGGTTCGCTGGCAGGATGGAAAAGAACAAACAGTACATGCCATCAGAGCAGATACAACTTTGTTGCTCGTACAAACCAATGCTTCGCTTCCTAAAGCAGTTCCTGCGCCTGTTGCAAAGCCATTATACACCGATGTAACAGCCTCGGTCATGACCGGAAATATAAAGCATAATGAAAACAGTTTTGTTGATTTTGACCAGGAAAGACTGATACCGAAAATGCTTTCCACGGAAGGACCAAAGCTGGCGGTGGCTGATGTAAATGGTGATGGCTTACAAGACTTTTTTATGGGTGGTGCTTCCGGCGATACGGCAAAGCTGTTTTTGCAAACGGTCGACGGTCATTTTATACAAAGCCAGCAGTATGCTTTTGCGCAGGACAAAAACAGCGAAGACGTAGGCACAGAGTTTTTTGATGCGGATGGCGACGGTGATATGGACCTGGTGGTAGCTTCCGGCGACAACGAGCCGCAAAATGCTTCGCTGTACCAGTTTCCACGCCTGTATCTCAATGATGGCAAAGGGTCTTTTACACGCAGCCTGCGGAGCCTTCCTTTGGTTGGCATCAATGCTTCCTGTGTTCGCGTTCAGGATATAGACAATGATGCCAAACCTGACATTTTTATCGGTGCGAGAAGCATAGCCGGCGTCTATGGCAAAAGCCCGGCCAGCCTGCTTTTGAAGAATATGGGGAATGGTATATTTACCGATGTTACAAAGCAAATAAGTCCCGACTTGTTGCACCTTGGAATGGTAACGGATGCGCAGTGGTCAGACATAGATCATGATGGTAAAAAAGAGTTGGTTGTAGTGGGCGACTGGATGCCGGTAACCATTCTAAAATACAGCAATGGTGTTCTAAAAAGATGGAAGGAACTTCCGCATAGTTCCGGCTGGTGGAACTGCTTAACCGTAGCTGATCTGAATGGTGATGGCAAGCCGGATCTGATTGCCGGCGACCAGGGTTTGAACAGTAAAATAAAAGGGGATAAAGAACATCCCGCAGCCTTATATGTAAGCGATTTTGACAACAACGGACGCATGGAATGCGTGCCGGTTTACTACAAGAGTGATGGGAAGCCTTACCCTTTTAATTTGTATGGCGAAATGATGGCGCAGATACCGGCGTTGAAAAAGAAGTTTCTGCAGTATAGTCAATATGCAGGTGTAGGAATAGAACATGTGTTTACGCAGGAACAATTGCACAGCGCAGAAAAACATACGGTGGAGCAATCGCAAAGCTGCGTGTTTATCAACGACGGCAAAGGAGGCTTTACAGCGCAGCCGTTGCCGCAACGCGCGCAGTTCGCGCCTATGTTTGCCGCGCTGGCAGATGACCTGAATGGCGATGGTAAAAAAGATATTTTTATGGGGGGCAACTTCTATGGCCTGAAGCCGGAAGTGGGTCGCTACGATGCGAGTTATGGTGTGAGTTTACTGGCAAATAATAACCACGGTTTTACTTATGCAACACCTTCTGCGACTGGTTTGTTGATCAGAGGTGAGGTGCGGGATATCAAACCAATTACAACACACAACGGCACTTATATTATCGTGGCAAGAAACAATGAACCGTTGCAGATATTCAGAAAGAACCCATGAGGCTGCCTGGCAAAAATCTATTCGCTTTTTTACTCATCATGGCCTTGTTTTCCTGTTCTCACAGGGATAAAACAAAGCCATTGTTTGCGCAGCTTCCTTCGTCGCAGACAGGTATTCATTTCTCCAATCGTTTAGTGGATCACGATTCATTAAATATTCTGGATTATCTCTACTATTATAACGGCGGTGGCGTAGCGCTTGGTGACATTAACAACGATGGCTTACCTGATATTTATTTTACCGCCAACAGCAAAGGGAACAACAAATTATATCTCAACAAAGGCAATTTTATTTTTGAAGACATCACCTCAAAAGCTGGCGTAGCAGGCATTTCGGATTGGTGCAGTGGTATAACGATGGCTGATGTAAACGGCGATGGTTACCTGGACATTTATGTTTGCGCAGTCAGTAAAAAGTTAGGATTGACAGGACACAACCAGCTTTTCATCAACAACAGAAACGGTACGTTTACAGACAGCGCTTCCGCTTATGGGCTGGCATTCGAAGGCTATGCTACCCAAGCCGTCTTTTTTGATTACGACCACGATGGCGACCTCGATTGTTTTCTCCTAAACCAGTCGTCTCATTCTGTAGAAACGTACGGCGATACATCGCTGCGCAGGCATTGGAGTGAACTGTCCGGCAGCCGTTTATTCCGCAATGAACTAAGCAACGGCAAGCAAACATTTACAGATGTAACAAAAGGTTCCGGTATGTATAACAGCGCCTTAGGTTATGGTTTGGGTTTGGCGGTGGCAGACCTCAATAACGATGGTTGGGAAGACATTTATGTGGGCAATGATTTTCATGAAAATGATTACTACTATGTGAACAATGGCAACGGGACATTTGCCGAAAGTGGTGCGCAGCATTTTAATCATTATTCGCGGTTTAGCATGGGTAATGATATCGCTGATTATAACAACGATGGTCAGTTGGATATATTCACAGCCGATATGCTTCCACGTTCAGAAGAGGTACTGAAAACGTATGCCGGCGGCGATGGGTTAGACATCTATAACAACAACATCACCGGTAATGGTTTTCAGAACCAGTATTCAAAAAACTGTTTGCAAAAAAACATGGGCGATGGTGTGGGTTTTAGCGAGCAATCGTTGTTGGCTGGCGTATCGGCAACTGACTGGAGCTGGTGTCCTTTATTTGCCGATTATGACAACGATGGCACTAAAGATTTGTTCATCACCAATGGCATTGTAAAACGACCCGTTGATCTCGATTTTATGAAATTTATTTCTTCATCAGGTGTAACAAAGCAACTCAATACGACGCATCGGTTAGATAAAGCAGCGTTAGATAAAATGCCGGATGGTAAGATGAAGAGCTATCTCTTCAAAGGCAATAGTGACGCGCATTTTAGCGATGTAAGCAATGCCTGGGGAATTACTTCGCCCTCTTATTCAAACGGTGCAGCTTATGCAGATTTAAACAATGATGGCAGGCTTGATTTGATCATTAATAACATCAACGAAGAAGCAACGATTTATAAAAATATAGGTGACAGTAGCCGTCATTTTCTGACCCTGTCGTTCAGGGGAAATGATGAGAATACAAAAGGCATCGGTTGTAAAGCCTACCTGTTTCACAAAGGTAAAATTCAGTACCAGCAACTAATGCTGACAAGAGGTTTCCAGTCGTCATCAGAACCTCGTTTACATTTTGGATTGGATACCTTATCTACCGTTGATAGCGTGCTCGTAGTATGGACAAATCAAAGGTATCAGTTACTCAACAATGTAAAAGCCAATGAAGCGCTTATGCTGAAGGAAACTGACGCAAAAGACACCTTCCTTTACGATCATTTTTTCCCGATGGCAAAGCCTTTGTTTGCCAACCTAACAGACAGTATCCATCTTCCCTGGAAGCATAAGGAAAATAATTTTATTGACTTCAATCAGCAGTATTTTATACCCCATGAATTGTCTACCGCAGGTCCAAAACTGGCGGTTGGCGATATTAACGGTGATGGCTTAGACGACTTTTATGCATGTGGTGCAAAAGGGCAGGCTGGCTCTTTGTTTATTCAAACGGGCGATGGTCATTTTACTTCAACAGACACGATTGTGTTTGATGCGGATAAAGGCTGTGAAGATGTGGATGCATTGTTCTTCGATGCGGATGGTGATGGCGATAAAGACCTGTATGTGGTGAGTGGCGGCAATGAAGCGTTTGGCAATTCGCCGCTTTTGCTAGACCGGTTATACATCAATGATGGCAAGGGACGTTTCATAAAATCAACAGATGCGTTGCCACCACTTTTCGCAAACAAATCATGTATTACCACAGCCGATATAGATGGTGATGGCGATATGGATTTATTTGTGGGCGTGCGGGCCGATGCATTAGCGTATGGCGTTCCGCAAACCTCTTATGTATTGCTGAATAATGGAAAAGGAAAGTTCACGATTACTAATACGAAAGCGGCGCTGCAAAATATCGGAATGGTTACCTCGGCTGCTTTTGCCGACGTAAATAAAGATGGCTGGGCGGACTTGATTGTAGCCGGTGAATGGATGCCGGTTACAATATTTATAAACGACAAAGGAACGTTTGAAAAAGGCAAAGCCATTACGCCACCCGGGCTTTGGCAAACACTAACAATAAGTGATATCAATGGTGATGGCAACCTGGATATCCTGGCTGGCAACTGGGGACTGAATTCCAAATTAAAAGGAAGTGAGAAAGCACCTTTAAAACTGTACGTAAAAGACTTTGATAACAATGGCTCGGTTGACCAGTTGCTCACTTACACCGTACACAACAAAGAGTATACTTTTTTAGGCAAAGAAGAGCTGGAAAAGCAACTGCCGCTCATCCGCAAAAACTTTTTATTGTACAGCAGTTTTGCCGGTAAAACGGTTGGGGAAATATTTGGCGATCAGTTGAACCATGCAATGGTTTTACAGGCGCAAACGTTGAGCAGCGGCGTTTGTATAAATGATGGAAAAGACAACTTTTCTTTTCAGCCTTTGCCCCATGAAGCACAGGAAGCGCCTGTCTATTCCTTGTTGGCAGAGGATGTGAATGGTGATGGAAAGAAAGACATTATCAGCGGTGGCAACTTTTATGGCGTGTCGCCTTATGAAGGCAGGTACGATGCAAACTGGGGAGATATTTTGATCAATGCAAAAAATAAAGATTTTCAGTGGCAATCACCTCAACAAAGCGGCTGGCTGATGCGCGGTGAAGTGCGTGACATCAAAAAAATAAAAACAGCAAAAGGGTATCTCTATGTTGTTGCGCGGAACAATGACAGCCTGCTGTTTTTTAAATCTACCTTGCCTTAAAACACAGGATAGAATAATTGCATTAAGACGGTTGAATTATCCCCCAAAAGTGTATCAGCTGCCCTGTATTGCTCTAACGGCTGCGCTACTTTTTTCATCCGCTTGTCCTGTATATATTCATCCATTGCAGTATAAATTTGTTGCTTATCAGCATACCTTCCTTTATAGACTCCGGCTATCAAATGCCCGTTGGCAGGCAGTCGTAGAAATTCAAATTCCGGCTGTTGTTTGTGTGCCTCTCTTTGTACAGGAATGCCAACAGATAAGTTTACCTGTTGGGTGTTTAAAAACGTAGTGGATGTATAGTAATAATCTTTAACAGGAACGATAGAATTCGTTTTACAATACGCCTGTAACCGGTGATATAAAACCGAAGTGTTTATTAGGATGCTGTCTGTTGCCGTTGTGGTCCCTGTTGTCAGAATCAAGGTGTCAATAACCGGAACTGTTTTGATGGGAAAACCATAGCGTCGGCTGTCATCTTCTGTAAAGGCTTGCAGGCTGCCTAGTATATTTTCATCATTATTATTCTTGAAAAATTTACGATGGAACCAGGCAAAACCGTTCTCTTCTTTTGCATAGTCAACAAACGTATAAGTGCCGTCTTTGTAAGGTGCTGCGGTTAACATGGATTCTGTTGTGTCAGTTCCCTTGATTGTATAAATCTGTATCTGGGCAGGATTGATTTCTTTGATGAGATAAGCCACATCCGATAACCGGATTTCCTGCACCTTACCTCTTTTTGTAGTCACCGGATTCGGATTCTCTTTCATCAAATCCGGGTACCAGTAAGACCATTTTTTCGCGTTGATAAACTGCAACGCCACTTTATCAATCGTAGCATGAATGGTAATGTTTTGGTGTATTGTATAATTTGAAAATCCTGCCCATAAAATCAACAGTCCGATAGCCAGAACACAAAGTAAAAAAACAAAACTTCTTTTCATACAATGGTAAACAACAAGTGCTGTTATTTCATGGGCAGCACATCCGTTATTTGATAACTTGGTTCAGCATACAGAAATTAATGATTTCATTTCCGACAACATCTTTCACTTACTGTATGGCTTCAATCATCGCCTTTACTTCCGTTTCATCGGCAATATAAACGTTACCGTAATCGCTTACTTCTTTGTTAATGTAAGTAATCGGGTTGGGAGCTGTCACTCTTGCCGAAGAATGAAATTCAGTCGCGCCGCTTTCTTCTTTCAGTTTCGCAATATTGGACGATTTTACACCCGCACCCGGCATGATAATAACGCGGTCTCCGGCTTGCTTCACCAATTGATGCAACAACCCGGCGGCATCCGGCGCAGCGCTTTTTTGCCCTGAGGTTAACACGCGTTCGCAACCACAGGTAATGATATCTTCAAGGGCTTGGAAAGGATCCGGCGCGCAATCAAACACACGGTTGCAGGTAACGCCCATGCCGCCTGCCCATTCTACAATGCGTTTCATTCGCTCCCTATCTATTACAGAATTTATGGTTGAGATACCAACCGAAATACCATCGCAACCCAATTCTTTGCACATCAGAATATCGTGTTTCAAAATGTCAAATTCTTCCTCACTGTAGAAGTAATTACCGGACCGCGGACGGAGAATCGGGTACAATAAAATAGATATTTTTTCTCTTGCTTTTTTGATGGTTCCATAGCTCGGTGTGGTGCCACCTTCAATCGGGTTATCACATAACTCAACCCTTGCCGCACCGGCTCTTTCAGCGATCATACACGAATCAATGTGAAAGGCACAGACTTCTAAAATTGCCTTCTTATTCATCTAAATTTTTTTTACTTCAGGTCCTACTACGTACTACCACCTACTATTTATAATAACTCCCTGCAGGAAACACTTTTGTTACGGCTTTGCTGTTAACCGAATAGGTAAAGCCGGGCTGTAAACTGTAACCGCCATACTCACCTTTTTTATTCAGCGCAACAAAACCGACCTGTATGTTTTTTGACTTTTCGGGGCTGCGTTGTACGATGCGTGTTACCGCTTCTTTGCAAGCTTCTTCGGGAGATTTACCTTGCCTCATCAACTCAACCACCAGGTGAGAGCCGACAATGCGGATCACTTCTTCACCAACGCCGGAGGCAGAAGCCGCGCCGATTTCATTGTCAACATATAAGCCGGCACCGATGACCGGTGAATCTCCCACACGACCATGCATCTTGTAAGCCAGACCACTGGTCGTGCAGGCTCCGCTTAGGTTTCCATTTGCATCCATTGCCATCATGCCGATGGTATCGTGGTTGTTGGGGCCGCCCGGCATCGGGTCTTTGTTCTTATCATACAACCTGTTTTCAATGTTGATTTCAGGATGATAATTGGCTGTTTTCAGCCATTCTTTCCATGCCTTTTCGCTCTCGGGCGTTAGCAGATTTTCTTTTGTAAAACCATTCGCCAAAGCAAACTGTAGAGCGCCTTCACCCACTAATATAATGTGTGGTGTTTTCTCCATCACGAGACGGGCAACAGAGATGGCATGAACGATATGTTCCAGGCACATCACCGCACCACAATTATAGTTCTCATCCATGATGCAGGCATCGAGTGTAACGTATCCATCACGGTCTGGTAAACCGCCTAAACCAATGGTTTGATTGGTTGGATCAGCTTCCGGAATTTTTACACCTGCTTCCACGGCATCCAGGGCGCGGCCGCCTTTGCTCAGTACCTCCCAGGCGCCTACGTTGGCAGTGGTGCCAAAGTTCCAGGTAGATACAACGACCGGGTTATCTTTTACAACTTCGAACCTCTTTTTATTCTTTGCAAACACCATGTTGCCGGTCATTGCGGCAGCTGAACCGAGGGCTGCTGTTTGTAAAAATTTTCTGCGTGATGACATGAATATTCCTGTATTATTTAATCTTAAGTCTCTATAGTGATTTTATGCTTTTGTCCGGATTGCTCAGTTTATAACAAACCGTACAAGTGAGTGACACAACGATGCTCAACCGGAGTTGCCACAGCCCTTAGCAAAAAAATCCCTTTATAAAAACAACATGTGATGTACTATGATAAGCCTATTGAAAAGACACATTTACGTCCATCGTTTTCATTGGCTTCAACGTTTGCACATGGCTGCTGTTTGCCCAGCTTTGTTTGTAAATCATTACCTGTTCAGGCAATGTTGTGTTGTCTAAAAATTCAAGATGCAACTTCGCTGCATCACCACTCGTATTGACGGTGAACGATAAATTAATGCGACCAAACGGCGTTCTGATTCCGTTCAGTTTTGTTACGGCATTGGGTCTTGCCCATTGTTTTGGGAAGCTTTCAAACAAGTGCAAATCTTTGCCATGATCAAGCTGTATCATGTGGACCACGGTGCGGATAAATTCTGCGCTGGCCCAGTTGTGCGGCATATCGCCCACTTCATCATTACCCATGCCTTGTGGTTTCTGTTCTTCGCGCCATACCATCGTTGGCGAGGAATGATTACCGAAATCATACAGCAGTTGCGGCACCTGTGAGCCTTCGCCCAGCCATTGCAGCGCATGTGCATAGAATGAGGTGAAGTATGTCCACAACCCGCCTTCCATCCAGCCGGTCGTATATACCATGCCTTCTACTTTATGATAGCCCAGCATGTCCACCGTTTCTTTGGCAATGCGATGGGCGGTGGTATCTGTGTCGAACATCTGACCCGGATATACACTCTGGCAAAATGCCCACTGACCCCGTTGCGGCAACTGGTCCTGCTCGTTATTAATCATTACCGGCAGGTATGGATTGCCCAGACTGTCTGCGCGAATGTCTTTCGTAGCTTTCGCCATAAACTTGCCATAGAAATCATCATAATCGTTCTGCCATTTCGCGGCTTCCTCGTTCTTGCCCAGCCATTTGGCTGCGCCGATTGCCCACTTCATACCGGCTAAACAATACTCGGTGTTAGAGTAATCATTGCCATGCTGAATACCGCCATCTATATTGCCATCAGGCAGCAAAGTATAATAAGGTTTGGATGGATCTTTCATGGCAGAATCACGCAGGTATTGAATGCGGCGCAGGCAGCCTTCCACCACGCCCCAGTTATCGTTCAGCCATTTTTTATCCTGCGTCAGCATGGCATGGCGGATCAGCATAATGGGCACCAAACCATTCTCTTTATGGAAGGTGGTAATCATTTCAAAACCACCGCCCGGCAACTGGAAATGCGTGAGATAATCAATGCAGCTACGCACATCTTTGGTATAGCCAAGCATGGTGGCAACTTCCAATAAATAGGTGCCGTCTGCCAGCCACAAACCGCGGTATTCTGTCGGTCCAACATGAAAAGATTTGTTGCCTTTACGGATATCTCTTGCCTGGAAAATATTGCGCAGGCTCGATTCTACAATGGCTTGTACACCGGTGTCAGGAACAGAGATCGCTGTTGCGGAAGGGCAATTTTTCTGCCACCATGCAATAGCTGTACTCATGTCCTGCGAAGCTATTGCAACCGTTGGCTGGTAAGTTGTTTTCGGGGCAAAGAAACGGCTCACACTGACTACCAGTTGCTTTTGCTCGCCGGCTTTCAGCATCACCGGATGCAGACTAATCGTGTACTTGTTAATGCTGTCGCTGGATAAATCGTCAAAAGCAGCCGAACTGGCAATCATTGTTTCATCGCCTACGCGAATGACATTTCCCTGTTTAAAAATGGGTTCAATCCCGTTGTATTTTAATACCGGGTTAAAGGTTTGATTTGTGCCGGTTGTGTTCTTCAGCGTTACCAGCATCTGGTATCTTCTTTCCGGCATACGAATGTCGGCGCAGCGCGCATAGATAGCCGCTGTTTTATTTTCTTTACCGGCAATAATAGAAGCTGCAGAAGGCGCTGTTGTAGAGAATAACCAAAGCCCGTTCAGAATCGCATCGCGGTCAATTGCGCCGGGCTTATTATTCACAACGATGTTGATGATACCATCATTATTTACATCTTTTGCGGTAAAGAAATAAACGCCGGGCGTATGTGCGCCAAAGTCTTTTACCGGGTCAATATCCTTCTGTTCCGAACCTTCCACAAACACACGCATGGTGCGGATACCGGCCGTATCGTATTTGCCTTCGCAAAAACCCAAAGCCGCGCTGAAAGCCGCACCCCGCTTCACTTTCACATGAAGGTCAATTACACCTTCACCTGACAGACCTTTTGCACCATAAGCCACATCATAGAAGGCAGAATCGCATGTCGCACGCGGCTTACTCCAGCCCCGCTCATTGCGGCGGCTGTCATAGCGTTCGATGCTGTTAATCGCCTGCTCACCGGGAATTTGCAGGAATGTTTTTTCATTTACCTGTATGCCGTTTGCCTCTTTCATGGTGTTGGTTAACGGGACGATGGCAGACTGCAGTTGCTGGCTTTGCCAGGTCGCCGGTGTCTTGTTATCAAACTGAAGCGAAAAGGAAAAATGACGCGGTCCGGGATAATTATAATCACCGAAAATCTGCCCTTCTTTACCAACCAGCGTCTTCACCGGGTCGTCTGGTAAACAGATCAAAGTTTGCCACCAGGCCGGGCTGTATCGGTGGTCAATTTTCATAGTGCTGCTTTGCCCGAAGCTGATGAGTGTTGTACACAGCAAGCTTCCCAGCAACCCGATTTTGCAAGACTTCAATTGTAACATAACAAACGATTAATGTGTTAAGCAATCAGCTGTCAGCTATCAGCCATCAGCTATTATTTTTTGATGTTTTAAATACAGTATTTTCTTACGGCGTCCGCTTCTCTGATTAAGCTTTACTTGCGCCTGTGGCGTCTTCAGCCCCAACGCTCTGTTCAACATCCGGTTAGTAATTAATCTTTTTCAGCCACGAAGGCACTAAGCAATACCGTGTCTTAGTAAACACTTCTGCTTATCATTTTCTTTGTTCCTTCGGGTCTTTGTGGCAAAACAAATCAGTGTGGTGCCACAAACATGTTATCCATTTCTTCCAGTGTTTTTCCGCTGGTTTCTTTTACTACCGTTAAGCTAAATATTAAGTTGATCATGCTAAATGCTGCAAACGCCCAGAACGTAATGCCGGCACCCGCTTTCTCCAATAACCAGGGAAAAAACTGACCGACTAACCAAACGGCTAACCACAAAGCCATGGTGCAAACGGTTACTGCTTTTACACGCACATGACCCGGGAAAATTTCATTGATGATAATCCAGGTAACCGGACCTAACGAGAACGCAAAACAGGTAATGTAAACAAGCATCATCACCAGCAGCAGCACGTGTTGAGTGCTGTTGGTGTAAAACAAAAAACCACAGATCACCAGTGATATAATGATGCCGGTAAGACCTGTTTTTAGTAAAAATTTTCTGCCGTATTTATCGGCATACGCAATAGCAATAATGGTAGATAAGAAGTTGATGGCTCCGATAATGACCTGGAAATATAACGCATTGCTGCTGTCAATGCCCGCCGATTGAAAGATGCTTGGACCGTAATATATAATAGCATTGATGCCGGAGAATTGCTGTAACACAGCCAGCACGATTCCGATTAACAACGGTATGCGAAGCGAAGGATGCAACAAAGAAACAGACTGATTGGTTGTTCTGTTTTGTGCAGCTTCTATTTCACTTAATTCTTTTTCGGCCAAAGGTTGCGGACGCACGCTGTACATGATTTTTTTTGCTTCATTCATGCGATTTACGGCAACCAGCCAGCGCGGGCTTTCCGGTACTTTCACCAGCATAAAAAGAAACACCAGAGAAGGCAAGGACATGATTAAAAACATAGCCCGCCAGGGTTCTGCCAACAACCGGTTTGTCTCAGCCCCTTTTGAAAGCGATAACACGAGTGCATTGGTAAAATAAGCCAATAAAATGCCTGCTGTAATGGCTAACTGGTAATAAGAAACCATGCGTCCGCGCTTGTCTGCCGGTGCAAATTCAGAGATGTACATGGGCGAGATAACAGATGCCATGCCAACGCCAATGCCACCGATCAGTCGTGAGATAATCAGTATGTTGAACGAAGGTGCAAACGCACAGCCGATGCCCGACAACAGGAACATGATGCCTGCGATGACTACCGTTTTTTTGCGACCGATTCTATCGCTGATCAAACCGGTTGTAAACACACCGATGATGCAACCCAGCAAGCCACTGCTTACGAGCCATCCTTCGGATGCCGTGTCTAAAGAAAACTGTGTTTTGACAAATGTAATGGCACCGGATATAACCGCCGTATCAAAGCCGAACAACATGCCGCCAATAGCGACAGCCAGGCAGATGTAGGTGATCCTTTTATCGAATGGGTTACTCATAAAAATGGCAATCGTTAGATGTGATGGAACACGGATAACACGGACTTCGTGCACGGATGTTCAGGATTTAATATTGAATAAGTAAGATGGAAGATTGGTTTTAAGAATCTCTTTTATTTTATCTCAAAATCCCAATCATCTTATACATCCCAGTTCAGACAATCTTTATTATCCGTGCACGAAGTCTGTGTTATCCGTGTCCTATTGTATTACCGCACATAATCATCTTCATAACGTTTAATATCGTCTTGTTGCCAGTTGCCAAAGGCAACTTCCAGCACGCGTACCGGCTTGTCGCCTTTGCACGACAGGCGATGCTTTTCGTTGGCGGGAATCCAGATCTCGTCACCGGCGTTATAGTCTTTGATTTCATCGCCCACCTGCACGCTGGCGCCATCGTCTATCACAATCCAAAGCTCAGCTCTGCCGGTGTGAGACTGCAGGCTCAAACGCTGTCCCGGCAATACGCTCATCAGGCTAACGGTACAATCTTCATTGAACGCATACTGGTTGAAGGTACCCCAGGGACGGGACACAAAAGCCACTTTTGGTTTGGCGTCAGGAATCGGTTTGGTTACATAATCACTCATACTATTTTATGCTTTACATCTTACAAATGCTTTTAGCGTGGCGCACTCTTTTCCCTCACTTTCGCCATGCGGGCGAATGGTGTATTCTTCTATTTGCGCCGGAATAATAAACGTTTCGGCATAGTGAACAACGAACGGTTCAAATGCGCCGGAAGGGCTTTCGATAATGGCTTCGCGACCGTCCACGAGGTTCAATACATTCACGCTTCCATTGGTGTGATGGTGCACTGTTTTAGTAAACCAGTGACGGCGTGTTTCAATAAATTCTGTTTCGTGCAAACCGGTGTATTCTTCGCACCAGCCATCGCCGTTCGCTATCTCTTTTACCGTGTTGACAAGATTGTTTTTTGTCCATTCCGTAGTGCGGCTCCAGTCAATTACTTTACTGCCATGTTTGATGTTGATGGGTCGCGGTTTGCCATCTAAACCCATGCGTCCCCAATCCCATAATTTAAACGTGAAAATGTAAGGTGTGGCACTGATTTCAAGCACCATGCTTCCTCTTCCCGAACAATGTACCGTACCGGCTGGTATCAATACATGATCGTGCTTTTTCATCGGGAATTTTTCTACAAATTTTTCCGCTTCAAAAGGCTGGTTGCCGGTTTGCGCTTCTTCTAATTCCGCCAGCATTTCACCTGGCTGAATGCCTTCTTTCAAGCCCAGATAAACATAGGCGCCCTCTTCTACATCCAGCATGTAATAACTTTCGTCCTGCGTGTATGACATGCCGAAATTCTCGCGGATATATTCGTTGGTCGGATGAACCTGCAGGCTTAGGTTGCCACCTTCTATCGTGTCCAGAAAATCAAACCGGATGGGAAACTCAGCGCCAAAGCGGGCTTCCACAGCATCACCCAATAAAGGTTTTGCCTGGTGAAAAACAAGATTAATAGCAGGCGTTTCAAAAACGATGTTGTTGAATTCGATCAGCAAACTATTTTCTTCCGGTACACCATCAAAGCACCAGGCGTAATTTTTTTCTTTCGGGTCAAGGTCGCAATACTGCTTCATCCATTGTCCGCCCCAGGGACCGGGATCGAAAAAAGGAACCACGCGAAATGGCTGTTTGACGGTCTGCTGATAGGCTTCATTGAGTGCCGTTCCGGAAACCATTTTTGGGTTGTTCTGTTGTACCGTATCGAGTACAAAATTCCAATCGTTCATCAGCGTTCGTTTGTGCCTGTCGCATACGCGCCAGTCAACAAAAAATGCCTGCTTATACTGGATTGATGCTTTGGTTTTTTTATTATTCACGCCAAGGTTGCTCACTTCATTTCTGCGAAAGCGAAGCTGCCCTTCCCAGCGAGGCATATCGAGGTAAAATAAAAGATCATATTGCTCTGCCAGCAAAGTTGCGCCGGGTCCATAAATGAAGATGGTTTCCTGTTGATCAATCAATTGATTTTGAAAAACATTTACTTTATCAATATCGAAAAACTGAATCAGCTGCAGGCGGGTGATGTAGCCAAAAACTTCATCATCGGTTACATCGGGATAAACCAATCTTTCAATCTTATTTTCATCCAGCAGGAAGTCTTTGGTGCAGTAAAAATTGCCTTGTAAAGAAGCTTGTAACTGCGGCAACACTTCTTCATCCAAAATGCCGGGGTAGCATTCAAAAACAACGATCTTTTTATCCGGGGTAACCGCCTCTTTTATGGCTCCGCAAACGGCTTCCCAGCCTTGCCAGCAAGCAGTATTTTGCTGCTTCGTATGAATGATGGGAAACTTATCGTAATTCGGAATGTAGGCAGCCATTATTGTCTCTTTATTTTTAAATGAATCTTCTTGTTAAACGGTATTATATTTGGTGCTGAAGGCAATACACCGCACCCAGTATTCCTGCATTGCTTAGTAATTCAGTAGAGCGGATGTCAACTTTACCCCATGGGCACCACGCATGCCGATGCACTTGCTTTGTGATAGATGGCAGTATGGCTTCCTTTTTATTCATGACGCCACCCCCGATTACCACTACTTCCGGGTCGTACGCATGAATAAGATTGACAACAGCAGCCGACCACATATCCAGACATTCCTGTTGCACAGCGAGCGCTAAAACATCACCTTTTTCGGCTGCAGCAAACAGGCTTTCAAAATCAACAACAGGAACCGATGATAGCGTACTCTGCGAATAGCTTTTATCTTCTTTGATTCGCTCTTTGATACTCCACGTGGCAGCATGTGCTTCCACACAACCCACATTGCCGCAACTGCATTGCCTGCCGTTGTATTGTACCGAAATATGCCCCCCCAGACAACCCGCCTGGAAGTGCTTGCCGCGTAATAATTTTCCTTCTGTAATAACTGAGGTTCCGATGCCGGTACCAATTGTCATCACAACCAGATTATCTGTGTCTTTACCGGCACCAAACTTCCATTCGCCAACGGCTGCCATACGGGCATCGTTATCCATAAAAAAAGGAACGTTCCATTGCTCTTTCACCCAGCTTTCAAGGTCAATGGAAAACGCATCGTCATACTTGGCGTTGGTAGACAAAATTTTCTTCTGAAACGGATCGACCAGACCCGGGAAACCCAAGCCTACACCACGCAAACAATCGGACGTTACGCCATTGCCTTTCAGCAACTGGTTAACGTGTTTGGTAATGAATGGCAAGCTTACCGCCAAGCCATTCGCAGCCTGGGCGGGTACCACCACTTTTGATATAATTTTATTGTCTTCTACCAAGGCAATCTTTACGCGGGTGCCGCCGAGATCTATCCCTATATAGCAATCTTTCATCATCGCGACCGTTTGGCGAATTGACTTAGTTGTTTCTCATTTATCGTTGTCCAGCAACACCGGTTTGCCATCTTGTTTCACCAGTATTTTTGAAAATCCGTGTTCGCTTATGGTAGCATAATCATGCCCTGCATCGGACGGCCAAAAGGCGCTGAACGAAAGAACAGAATCTCCGGTATTGGCGGTGCGGTGCGCAATGTGTCCCGGGATGTAATGAATGCTTCCGGGAACCATTTTTTCTGCCCAGGTTTTGCCTTCTTCATCCATCAGCAGCAACATGCCTTCGCCTTGCAGTGTGCAGTAGAATTCTGCGCGGTTTCTTATTTTATGAAAATGTCCTTTGGTCATAAAATATTCATCCCCGACCGTGCCGGGGCGGATATAAGTGATACCGTAAAACAAGCCGCCTTCTGTATCCTGGGCAACCGGCAAATAGGATTCTACTTCATAAACAATCGTATCGCCAGGCATGGCTGCCAGGGCTGACTTATCATAAAAAATATCTCCTAAATCCTTTATTTTTCTATCCAGTTTATCAATGTTCTTTCCTTCTAATTTTTCATTATTAAAAGTGACGGCAGGCTCAAGAATCTGGCTCATTAGATGGTTTGTTAGGTTTTAAAAAGACTTTCTGTCAATCATTACAAAAGGATTTTCCACCACTTCGCGGTTGCCGTTCAGGATCATATCAGCCATCGTTTTTCCCATCGCTTCAAAGTCGGTAGTGATAGTTGTCACCCCTTCTCCAATCACACTTTTCAGGCTCGTTTCGTTATACGAAATCACGCCGATGTCTTTGCCAAATTGCCAATCATTTCTTTTTGCCAGATTGATGATTTCAACGAGGTGATTGTCATCAATCACGATAAAAGCATCCCCTTTTCTTATATCCTTCGTATCAACTGAGGTTTTGATTCCGGTTTCTACTGACATTTTCTTTGAGAATTTATTGAAGCCGGAGATGATATCTTTTGTGCGTGTGCCTTCCGGGAAAATGAGAAACAGCCGTTTGTATTTCGCTACCAGTTGCTGGTTTGACAGTAAGATGGTATAGATATCTTTTTCGAAATTCTGAAAGACACCAGGATAGTCTTTCTTGTATTCTTTGTAGCCAACATCAAGTAAGAAGGTTTTCTTCCGGTCAAGCTTGGATAAGATGTTCAAGGTGTCATTATTAACTTCCGGCATGATGATGAAGGTGTTATAATACCCGGCCTGCTCACGTATCAGTGTTTCGAACATTTTGATACTATGATGATGAAAATAAATATCGATCGTGCAGGTTTTGGGAAGACTGTTCAACAGCGCGTTAAACAGCGTTTCTTTATACGGCGTGAAGGTGCTGAAGAGAAGAAAGATACGTTTGTTTTGCTTCGTTTCTGTACTGGAAACAAAATAGCCTTTGCCCGGAATGGAATCAATAATTCCGGATGCACGCAGGTCGTTGTAAGCACTGAATACCGAACCCCGAGCCAGCGAAAACTCTTCAGAAATTTTATTTACCGAAGGGAGCAAATCATCTTTTGCCAACACGCCATTGTCTATATTCCGGTAGATGGATTGTACAATCTGTTTGTAAACAGGTGTTGCAAGTGAAGTGTCAATTTGAATCAGCTCAGTTATTGGTTTCTTTATCAATGCCATTCGTTGAGATTGTAAAAGTAGGGAAATGTTTTTAAAAAATTAAACAGGTATATACCGGTACATAAAATAATGTTTTGTAATTATTCTATCCCGCCTTATTGATAAGGGTACAACATGAAATTTTGGTTGCACGACAGCGGCAGGGACAATACTAACACCTAAAGATCAACGCGCAAAACCAGAGGGGGTGGGATTAGTATTTTGAAAGCGAATTTATTGACTTTAGTCAGTTGCCTGAAGGTTGCGGGAATATAGTAGTGATTTCGTTTGACTGAACTATTAAATCTGTGCGGTGATGACCATTAAAGTAATTGATTGTCGGTTCTTATCTGATCAACATTTCACGGAATTAATGGTCAAGGATTGCAAAATCATGCACCTTATGGAGTGATGAAAGTGATACGCTTAGAGGAGATCTGCGGCTTGTTTCTCACTAAGCAGCGCATTTTTTTTGTCTTGAAACATTCGCGCCAGACGAAACAAAAAATACCATAGCGGCTGGGTCAAGCCAATCGGCAATATAAATTCTGTGAAACGATATATCTTTATATAGGCTGACACATCACTACCTCCGCTTCGGCAAAAAGAAGGGAGGCATTAGCTGTTATTTTACAATATAATAAGAATTAGCTTTTTGCATTTGTAACCGCCTGATGAGTAGTTATAAATTTTAAAACTTATAAATGATAAAAAGGCATGAGTGCTCCATTAATAAAAGAGTTTGATTACAATGTACCAGTTATGAAAGTTTGGCAAGCCTTAACTGATAAGAATAAAATGAAGGAATGGTATTTTCCTCAACTTCAAAAATTTGAACCTGTTGTCGGATATGAATTCCAGTTTGACGATAACACTGCCAATTTTCAAAAAAAATGGATTGTTACTAAAGTGGTAGAAGGTAAAACGTTGGCACACAACTGGGCTTACAAAGGCTATCCGGGAAGTTCAGAAGTAACGTTTGATTTATTTGCAGAAGAAAACAAAACCAGACTAAAAGTTACGCAAACAGGGTTGGAAAGTTTTCCTAATGACCCTCATTTCAAGAGAGAGCGATTTGAAGGGGGATGGAATACTCTTCTTGGACAAAATCTGAAGCATCTTCTGGAAAATAGTAGTACCAAATTCTGATGAAAGATAATTAACCACCCGTCAAAAAATATCACCCGGATAAAAGTCCACTTTTAAAAGGAACAGAAATGCAATAACCTGGCTTTTAAAATTAATGATCTGCTTACCAAGGTTTCAGAAAAAAGGCTTGTAATCGCAGTTATCAGTGTCGTAGCCAGCATTGTGCTATTGATAAATACTATTCTTTTTGCCTCGCCTGTTCGGGTGTCAGAAAAAGGATTGCTATATTCTATGATTGCATTTGCCTTGATTGTTTTCAGCCTGTTATTATTCAGATGTTCTATGGTAAAACAATAATTCTCAAGAAGCGGATTAAAATCAATCGGCTTTTCATTCTTTTCCCTGCCATCCGGTCATGGATTGTCTTCCTCCCATCGACGACAAGGGAGCCTCAATCGGCTTCTAAACCGGCGAGTTGGTGTAGAAGGTAAGCTTCAGTGCCCTAACCTGTCCGCAATGGGCTCACAGGGCGCAAATAACGCCAATCGAACGAATGCACGCATACACCGGTTCTTTTTGTCTCTTTGTTGACAAATAACAACTTTTGACCTGCCTTTAAATGAATAATTCCCAATCGAATGGTTCCGAAAAGGAGTTATCATCAATCAAGTCTTTACAGGTTCCTTATATTTCATGTTCCATTCAGGGAATGACTGGTCTTCTTTCCTAATGGTAGATTTAGAGATAAATAAAAAGTCTATCCTGCCTCCCACTCGCAAACTAGTCTGCCGTTCTGCTTTTCTTTTATCATCATCCTAGCTCCATTCTTAATACAGATTCAGGGTAACCAAAAGGTAAACTAAAATTAATCTGTTGTGAGCATAGACACCTTTTACTTTTGAATCACCAAACGGCTCTGACATACTTGATGGGCAAGACCAAGACAGGATCGCATTTATAGAGATATAATGATCCAAATAAAGGTGCCTGAAGGGGAAGCAAAGTAGTAGACTAAAAATAAATTTTTTATCCGGATGAAGAATAAACTTCGTTTTTATACAATCACTAGCATCCTGTTATTGTCGGTGTATGCAGAATGCTTATATGCCCAAAACCAATCCGTTCAGCAGCGGGTTATCATTATCATGATGGATGGCTTTGGCGAAGCCTATTACCGGCAGGCATCTATGCCTTTTTTTAACCAAATGGAAAAGGAAGGAATATATAAAGTGGTTCCTTCTCTGATGCCAGCTGTCACCAATGTAAATAATATGTCGATTGCCACAGGCAGCTCGCCAGCACAAAACGGTATTACCGGTAATGTGTTTTTCGATGAGACAACACAAAAAGAGCGGTATGTAGAAGACCCTTCGCTTTTGCTTACTCCTTCACTCTTTGAAAAAGCTCATACCCTGGGTATTAAATCAGCGCTTCTTTCAGTAAAAAAGAAGACCATAGACGTGCTGGGAAAATATGCCGACTATACGTTATGCCCCGAGTGTCTGCCGGTTCATGAAGTGAAATGGGAGGATACCGCTATCCGGTTGTCCGGCGTGTATTCCAGAGAAATAAACTATGAAATAATGGATGCCGCTATTAAACTTTTACAAAGAGATAAGGACGTGAAGTTGCTGTATATTCATACTACGGACTATCCAATGCACAGGTGGCCTCCGGAAAATGACAGCGTAAAAATTTTCTTATCCCGTATGGATCATTACATCCAAGTGCTCCACGCTACTGCTCCGGATGCTGCCATTCTGATCACGGCTGATCACGGCATGAATCACAAATCGCAGGCTTGGGATCTGGAGAAGGCGTTAGCGGAAAAAGAAACTCCCGTCAAAATCGTAATCAGTCCTGAAAAAGACAGATATGTAGTTCATCACCGGGGATTGGGTGGCTCTGCCTATGTATACTTACAAAAAAGAGAGGACGCCGGAAAAGTCAGACAAAATCTGCTGCAATTAAAAGGTGTGGATACTGTATTAAGCCGTGCTGAAGCTGCTGCAAAATATCACCTGATGCCGGATAGGATAGGAGATCTTATGGTGCTAGGCGATATACAGACTGTCTTTGGACATTTGGAAAGCGGTTCTTATGAAGCATTACCGGACAACTACAGAAGCCACGGTTCTACCTACGAAGCGCAAGTGCCTTTGTTCGTTTTTAACGCTAACAAAGCGCCGACAACCGGTTATTTTGATCTGAATTATAAATTGGCAGCCTGGCTGTTCAACAACTGACTACTCGCGATGAATTGGGTCAGCTGAAATTAAATTGCATTTGCTCTTTAAACATCCGGGAAGCCGGTCGCATCGAGTTTCAGCAGGTCTCTCATGAAATAAATCAGGCTGGCCTGTGTGTGAATCAAGAGCTACAGGTACTTGTAATGTAATCAGATCTCAGTGCTACTTTGACAGTAACACGGGTAACTAATCACCTGGCATCCTCTTCTTTACGGTGTCGGGAGTACAAGCTCGTGATAAAACAAAGCCGTATCTATATTGGCGGATAGTTTTGTTTTCGGAAAGGTGAGCGTTTGTAAAATGGCTGTGTAGTAAGTACCATACTTATGTTGTGCTACTCTTTTAATTCTCTTAATCAGCAGCGAGTCGCCAACCGTTACCAAGCTCTTAATCTTGTCACTGTTTCGTTGATACTCATTATCGCCTGCGCCATTGTAGTCGCTTTTCAATTCATAGTTTCTGTTCAGCATGTAAGGCAGATTCACATAATTGGCAAAACCCAGCGATTTGTACCATTGGTTTTCTCCGCTTCCTTTGCCGGCAAGCAGGTAAGCTCCGGCACGCAGGGTGTCGCCTGACTGTAAAATCAACGTACCGTTTTCAAAGACTTTAGCAGGCGAAGCAAGTTGTGCTTTGACTATATGAGGAGCCCACAACAGGAGGATAACTGCAAGCCGTACTTTCATAAACATGAAAGTACAAATCGTGTTTGCTATCTCTGTCACTTTCATTGTGATGTTATTATCATTTTTGGAGTGCCGGCCCGGCTTTTTGGTAAAATGAAAATACCAGTTGCTTTGATTGTATCGATTTACTTGAAGTTTTAGCAGGTAGGTGTTACCTTTGGATTTTACCTGAAATAATACGCAGTTAAGACTACCTTCGAAAATGATTTATTCTAAAGCAATGACAGTCAGCTGAAGTCAGGTACATATCTCTTCTTCGGAAAATACAGATACTTTTGTATTTTGTTAGTTGTCGTAGTCTTCTGATCGGTGATTGTCATATTCTATCGCCTTTGGTTTTACACTTTTAATTAAGTCGGAACGCAACTTGTATCTTGGAATATTATTGTAAAAACATAGCAATGAGGGACGCAAAAGACATAAATGGTTTATCTGCAATAAGACGAGAAGAAAAGTTTACACCCAGAGATCTGATCAACCGATTCATTCATTTCCCGGATCAGCCAATTACGGAGCTTGAGATAGGGAATCTGATCTTGCGAAGTGCCGTTGAAGACATTCTCCTGCCCTTTAGTTCCGGGCCTTCAGCAACCCCTTTCGAAAATAAGGCGGTTGTAAGAAATCATAAATAAAAAGAATAAATTTATCAGAAAACAAGGTTTGATAACCACAAGCTGACAGTAGTGTCTTGATTCTCTCTGCATCGTCCTGCTGGTGATAGGTAGTGATGGCAAAACGTAGTCTTTGTTTTTCGATCCAATCTTTTGCTTCCTGCAGCACATTCATTTCCGCGCCTTCGATATCCATTTTTACAACATTTATTTTAAACTGCTTTGAAAGCTCTGTTAGTGTGATTTCGGTATCAGAATTATTGTTGCCGACAAATTTGTTGATGATATGCACCTTATGTTTCCAAGGCTCAAACGTTTTGTGTAGAGCAGGTATCCACTGGCTGTCGGCTTCTACGATAAAGAGTTCTTTTACTTTATCTGCAACAGATAGAGAGAAATTGCCTTCGGCAGCACCTAAATCAACCACTGTGTCACCTTCATTTACATAGAACACTGTTTCGTCTAAATACCTATGTGGTGATTCTGCATCCTGCTCGGCGCTGATATAAGTGAAACTTTTTTGAACGGCTTCGGGATTTGTAAAGCCTCTATGATAATAAAGTCTTTTGCCATCAAGATAGACATAAAATAACCCGGTTTCTTCGTCTTTAAAAACATCCGTTTTTTGATGACTATACTTGCTGGTAAATGGGTAAGGCATTATGCTGTATAGCTTTTTTTCTTCTTCGGAAATGTGAGAAAGGTGGTTTAGATAATTCAATTCATTTTCAAATTGTTGTTGCTCTGAGGGATTTTTTTTGAAGTAGGTATTGAGCTTATTCAAAAACACATTGAAGTTGTCTGATGGTTTGTATAACGTATCGAATGTTTCAAGGGACGACGTTTTGTCTGCCAAAAACAGTTGCTTTAATTTTGTAAACATACTCTTGCTTTTAGGTGAATGTTCGTTGAGTCTGGCACTCTCACGTTCGTAAAAAAGAATGTATTCTTTTAAGGTAGGAAACCATGACTCCTTGTTTGGCAGCGAAGTATAAAATTGTAAGGTTTATTAAGAATAGGTTCTTTTTGTGAAGCAACGATTTATAAAATACATGTAGTGATTTCAACTTTAATTCTAATATTTCCTCTTTAGAATAGGAAGACAAATAAAGAGGCAGCGCCGACTTCCATTTGCGTGTTACCAGTCTGAGGGCTTCATAATACTGATATCCATAATTACCTACCGAGAGATGGGACAGTAAAATATCTCTTGTGATAACTATTTTATAGCATTGCTTTATCTGGAAACTAATGTCGAAGTCGTAGCCATGGAATCCTTTGAGTAAATCTTCGGAAAAGCGAATTGTACTCAGTATACTTTTTGTCGTTGCCATGAAAACTCCGTCTACACCAACGACTTCAGCTATCGCGCTATTGTCGAAACGAGAAACGGAAACCAATGGTTTGTCTTCTTTATATCCCTTAATTACCTGTCCTTCACACTCGTTCCGGTCAACTGCATCTTCTGCGAAGGCGCTCACATAACAAGCTCCAAAAATACCAGCCAGACCAATACTTTTATCCCGGAAAAGACTAACTAATGTATTTCCCCAACCAGAACTTTGAAACAAAACGTCTTCGTGCGAAAAGCAGATAATATCATATTTGCATTCTGCTTTGCCTTTGTTATAGGCTGCGCAAACACTATACTTTCCTTTGCTGTTGTCGATTCTGATAATTTCGAAAGGGGCATCAATTGTGGCTGCTACATTTTGCTGAAATGCATCATAGGTGTTTTTCCTTACTGAGCAAACCAAGATGCTTATCATACTTTCTATTTCTTAAAAATTGTTTTCACTTTTGTCAGCACATTTTGCGAAAGATTCAGTTTTTGATTTCGCCTTGCAACTGCGATCGCTTCTTTCGGTATGTGCCTGCTTATCTCATACACTTCCGCTTCTCTTACCTTTTGCCTAAACCGGTACTTCGTGTGGATGTTGAAGTTTTCATAGATGTATATCATCAATATAATTTTATCATACTCTACATCTTTTGTGGTCATGCCGTTATTGTGCAGGCGGTAGACAGCCATCACTTCATCTATGTATTTAAAATTGCCGCGAAGACTCAGCAACAGCATAAAGGGAAGATCGCCATAACGGCAATTGTAAAACCAGGGAGGCAACTCAAAGTCGGGATAATTTCTAAAGACAAAGGAGGGTGATGCAATGAACCACGGACCCAATACATCCTCTGTATCGAAGGTGTCTTTTTCCAGCTCTTTGTGCATGATCCATTCCTTAACCTGGCCGGTACGTTCGGACTTGATAATGACATTGTGAAAACAGCCGCTGTAATCAGTATTGGCATCTAAAAAATCAACTTGTTTCTGTAGTTTATGCGGATCTAGCCAGTAGTCATCACCTTCGATAAACGCAATGTAATCGCCGGTGCAGGCTCGCCAGGTACGGTCAAAATTGGGTAGCATTCCTACATTCTTCTCCGCAGGGATCACCTTTACAACTCCGGGATACTTTTCGGCGTATTCCAGGCAAATGGCCCTTGTGTTATCCTTACTGAAATCCTCGCCGATTACGATTTCTTTATCAAACAAAGTCTGTTGGTGCAGTACGCTGTCGAGAGCCTGCCTGATGTATGCTTCATGATTATAAGTGATTACACAAATACTTGCTTTCATATTTTTTTATAAAACCTGATCACCGCTGGATTTCCTGCCACTACAGCATTGTCAGGTATGTTTTTGGTGATTACGGCACCGGCTGATATCGTTACATTCTTTCCGATTTTAACGTTGGGAAGAATTAACGCATTGATGCCGATAAGGCTTCCTTCCCCGATTTCTGCATAGGCAGATATTACGGCCATGGGACCGATTTCGCAGTTTGAGCGGATAACGCAGCCATGACCATATTTCGACTTTTTGTTAAGAAGACAGTTATCTTCAATCACAACATCCGCTTCCATTTCTGCATCATTCAAGATTATGTTGGCACTGCCTAAACTTTTGACATAAGGACTGATGCGACAAAACGGTGAGAGAAAAGCAGTGGACTTGCCGCCAAGCGAGATAAAACGTTCCGTTACTATTTTTCTTTGCCTGATATCGCCAATGCATAACACGAATGATGTAGTCACGGTTCTGAAGTATTCTTTCACTTCGTCGTCCGTACTAATTATGGGGTAATTTTTACGGATATAATCGTGTGTTGTTTCTGTTTCACTCCAGAATACAACGTTCTGCAGACGGCTTGCCACGAGGTCTTCAAACAACTGGGCGGCTAGGCCGCCGGCACCCACAAATAACATAGCTTCAACTGTTTCGTTAAGGAATAATTTATCGTAATTATCAATTGTCAGTTGTTCTGTGCCCGCAACAGCAAGCGGCAGATGAAATCAATCTCCTCCATACCCAGCGTATGATACATAGGCAAGCATAATACGCGGCGACTGATATCATCACATACCGGTGTCTCCTGGCGACTTACATACCTGAGTGTATTCAATGCCGGGTAGAAATACCGCCTTGTATAAATCCAGTTTCCGTCAAGTATTTCTACCGCTTTAAGCAAAGCTTCTTCCGTTTCAAAAATGACCGGAAAATAAGAGTGGTTGCCCTCACTTGTTGAAGGTGCTGGTTTGATAGTGCGTAACGCCAGGTATTTCATCCATTCGCTGTATTTATCATGTTGCTTTTTGCGGCTATCGGCATTTGCCTGTACATATTTCAGGTTTACCAAACCCATGGCAGCATGAAACTCAGAGTTCTTACCATTGATACCGATGTCTGCAAAATCAAGCGGACCGTTATGGCCGAAGTTTCGCATGTATGCCATCTTTTTCAACAGACTGCTGTCATTTGTAAACACAGCGCCGCCTTCTATGGTGTGAAATACTTTAGTAGCATGAAAACTTGCAGTAGTAATATCGCCATACGCATACACGCTTTTGCCCTTGTACCTCGTTCCAAAGCAATGCGCTGCATCGTAAATCACTTTTAATCCATGCCGGTCGGCAATGGCTTGTATCGCATCGATATCACATGGATTTCCGTAGGTATGAGTAGCTATAATCGCTGTGGTTTTCTCGGTAATGGCGTTTTGTATTTTTTCAGCATCTATATTTAAGGTATCAGGATCTATGTCAACAAAAACAGGGTTGCAGCCTTCCCATACAATGGACGAAGTAGTGGCAACATAACTAAATGGCGTAGTGATGATATCGCCGCTTAATGTCAGCGCTTTGATGGCGATTTGCAGGGCAATTGTGCCGTTACCGGTAAAGAGAAGATGATTGATGCCCAGCAACTCTTTCAGCCTTAGTTCCAGCTCATTTACAAGCGGTCCGTTGTTGGTCAACCAGTTGCGTGTCCATATCTGCTCGAGGTAGCTTTTATACTCTTCGATTGGTGGTAAAAAAGGTTTGGTCACATTGATCATAGATTATATTTGCTTCACCAGTTGTGTGGTAGTGGCGAAAGGTTTTGTTTCTTTTTTTTCTTGCAGGTCTTTGCCAAGCATACAGGTAACCACATATTTACCCATAGATAAAAAACGTCTGAGCGAGAAGCTGCCGGAAAAAGAATATTTGAGATAGTACCTTACAATTTTGAAATAAGGATAATGTAGCAAAAAGAGGTTTTGCAGAAAAACCTGCATTGATTTCCAGTGATAGAAATTGCGTTCCTCCTCGCTCCAGTCGTATACTGAAAGAGGCAGATGCTGTTTCCATTTCTCTGCAATGATCAGCGTGCTTTGCATCCAGGATTTGTTCACACTTCCGGAGGAATAGTGTGTCATCAAAATATCAAACACGACCTTCACTTTATACTTTGTAAATACCTGCAGTGAGAAGTCAATATCGTAACCGTGAAAGCCTGTGAGTCTTTCTTCATCGAACTTAAATTCATCGAATACGTCTTTTCGGGTGCACAAGAATAATCCATCGAGGCAAGCAGCATCTGTTGAGGAATGCCTGATATTCCCGGCACTGGTGAACAGCAGTTTAGCAGTGCCAGCCTGTTTATCATTTTGAATTACATTCATCTCTTTTGAGCAGAAGACGGTTGACCATGTGGAAGGAACCCGGCTTTTTGCATCGCCGCCTGCTACACCAATAAGTCCTGTTTTCCTAGCGCTCAAATGATAACACACTTTCCTTCCCCAGTCTTTCGTATCAAACAATACGTCTTCATGCACAAAGCAAAGGATGTTGTATTTTGCTTGTCTGCCCTGCAGATTGTACACCGCGCATAAACTTTTGTTCGTCTCCCGGTTATCGAAAGCCAGCATCTCGAAAGGCACGCCAATCGTTTGCTCAATATTGAGAACAAGCTGGCTGAGCAAAGCCGGGTCAATGGAACAAACAATTACAGAAATCATGGCAACTTATTAATGATTCATATGTTATCAACGAAGTCTTTTTCGACCTGGTTGAATAAAACCATAGCTACTACCAGCAGCACCAGCATAAAGGCGGTGTCGTAACCCAGTATATCCCATCTGAAATATCCGACACCGGTAAATCCATAACGGAAAGCTTCAATGATGCCTGTCATCGGATTAGCAAGCATTATCTTTCTATAGAAACCATCTTCAACAGAACCAACCGGGAAAAACACGGAGGTGGTAAACATGAGCAACTGCACACCAAATGTGATGAGATGCACAAAATCTTTATAGCGGATGGTGAGCGATGAGATGACGATACCACTCGCTAACCCAAGTCCGGCAATAAGCAGAATGAGCAAAGGGAACAGTAAAAGATAAGTATTGACACTAAATGAACGGGTGGTAAAGAAAAAGTACAGATACACGATAAGAAACAAAACAAACTGCATAGAAAACTTCACCAGATTGGTGAGAACCAGAGACAATGGAATGATGAGTCTCGGAAAATATACCTTAGACAAAACAGCAGAGCTGTCCTTAAAAAAAGTAGCGGTTTTGGTAATGCACTCGGCAAAATATCCCCACACAATGATACCGCTCAGGTAAAAAAGAGCTGGCGGCAGGCTGGTGGTGGAAAGTTTGGCAACCCTTGAAAAAATAACGATGTAAACAAGGGTGGTAAGAATGGGTTGCAGGACAAACCACAGCGGACCTAAGATTGTTTGTTTGTACACGGCAAGAATATCACGACGCATCCAAATGAGCAGCAAGTCACGATAGTTCCAGATTTCTTTTACATCAATCCGCCAAACGCTACTTCTGGGCGTGATGATTTCCCGCCATTTCCTTTCATTTGTTATTGTTGTTTCCATGTATCGTTTTGCTTCTGTTTGGCAAGTGCACTCACTTTGCCTTAAACAATTTGTTTTCCTGGCGTGGCTCATCCTGTACTAACGAATTGATCTGTCCGATGAAATAACCCACTGCATCTGCCGGATGCTTTGTGATAATGGTTTGATGCGCATTTACACCCATAGCTTCCCAGTCAGCACGCTTTCGCCAGGCGCGTTCCAATGCTTCATCAATTGCTTTTGCTGAAGGATATTCCGCTATAAACCCGTTTACTTCCTCTTCTATTAGCTCTTTCACTCCGCCTACGTTTGTTACAATAGCCGACCGTTTAAAACGCATCGCTTCTGTCAGTGTCAGCGATTGCCCCTCCAACCGCGAAGGCATCAGCAGGATGTGATGTTGCCCCCATACTTCGGCTATGTTTTCGACATGCCCTCTTAAGAAAACGTTTTGGATACCGTTCATTTCAATCAGCCGTTCCATGAGCTCTTTATGCGGACCGCTGCCATAGATGTCGAAGATTATATTTCGCCTCTTCCATGTATCACTGGCCAATACTTCTATCAGCAGATCGTAGCCTTTATGATAGCATTCCAGCCGCCCGATTAATGCCACTGCATAGTTGCCGTTTACAAGCGATGGAAAGGCATTGGCTGTGCTGCTACCTTTTGTAAACGGGTTATAGGTGATTTGACTGTTTGCGCATGGATAGCCCAGGAACTTCTCATGCTGCCGCAACGTATGTTCGGAAACAAAATAGTTTGCAACAGATTTGTCAAAAAGACTTTTTAATCTATTAATCCTCTCATCGTTCTGCCCCGGCCAAAAACTTTCTACAACAAGATGCGTAATGGTTACATAAGGTATATGTTGCTTTGCCAATATTTCCATGAATGCTAAACCTTCTGTATTGCCACCCTGCGAAAGGATAGCGAGTGAGGCGCCTGACACTGCGATAAATGCTTCCAGTTTTTTTTGCGGCGAATATTCTTCCCAGCCCAGCCGTTGCCGCATTCTTTGTTGTCTTGTCAAGAGCGGCGGCTGCTTTTTTAGTAAGAAAAAAAGATATTCTTTCTCTGTCAGAGTACTTAATCCGGGAGGTTCGTAACCAGCTATGATCCGCACATCATACAGTTGCTCTGATAATTTTTTGGCAACCGATACCCACAATACCTCACTGCCGCCCCATATATAGTTTGTTGTCAGGAAAAGTATGGTTCTCACAGGTGCTGTTTTTTATTTTGATTACAGGTTTACGATACTTTTCTTACTCATGACAATCCTGATTTTCGGCTCTTGCTCCTGTATTTCCTTTTTTCGAAGTAACTGTATTTGTTTCCTTATATGCAGTATAGATAAAGTGCCATTGAAAGCGGCGAGTGACAGAAAGGCGATGAACATAAAACAATCGGGTCGCAGGGGTTGAATAGAAATAGCGATGACGATAAGAAATACATTGAGTACCATCAGTATACCGGTAGACTGAAGATGCGACAATCCGAGGTTGATCAGCCGGTGATGAATATGATTGCGATCGGCACCAAATGGTGATTGTAACCGGACAATGCGAAGTACGAACACACGTAGCGTATCGTACACCGGGATCATGAGCAATGCAGCTACAATATTTGTAATTTGGGAAGCCGGTGTTACAGATGATTGCTGCTGAGCCAACTCCAGCAGATGAATGGAAAAAAGCGCTATAAAGAAGCCGATAAACATGGAACCGGTATCTCCCATAAAAATTTTCGCCGGCGTTTTATTGAACCATAAAAAACCGGCTAAGCTGCCGCAGAGTGCCGTGGCCAAGGAAGCAAAAACAACATCCTCCAGTTGCCAGAAATAAAAAGCAAAGCATGCAGTCGCCAGCAGCCCGATACTGCCTGCGAGACAGTTGATACCGTCGATGAGATTGAAGGCGTTAGTCACAAACGTAATAAAGAACACAGAGACGGTGAAGCTTGTCCAATACGACACTTCATCCCAGCCGAAGAAACCGTACAAGCCGGAGAAGCGGTATCCAAACCATACTGCTACAAAAGAAGCGATAAGTTGCATCGTCAGTTTTTTCATGGCGCCTACACCAATTAAATCATCCGAAACACCGGTTAGAAAAAGAACGAGCAGTGAAAAAACAACAGAGCCGAAAAAAGGAACGGATTGGGTATTGATAAATAGGAGAGTAGTAAACACCATGGCGCCTGCAATCGCTACTCCGCCCAGATTGGGTGTCTTTGTTTTATGAATTTTTCTTGTCTCTGACGGTTCGTCAAAGAGATGCTTTAAATGAGAGATGTTGATCAGCCGTTTAATGAAAAAAGACACTAACATAGCCGCAGTAAGGAAGATAATCGCTTCTTTTATGAACATCATTTCTTCAAAAACAGGTAAGTATTGCATCAGACATCTCGCATTCCGAATAGAAAGGAAATAACAATTTCCTTCCTATTCTTTGTATACAATTAATTTTTAATCCCGGTAATGTTCTGCCACGACACGGCTCGTATAATTATGCAGAAGGCTGTTATAGGTATTGTTCTTTACAGTTTGTTTAAGGTCTGCATCCCGCAGCACTCTTTTTACGACAGCACAGTCCTCTTCCAGATTTCCGGACAAGTGAAATCCCGTCTTGCCATCTTCTACCAATTCGTTTGTAGCGTTGGTATTATTTGTAAAGACAATCTTGCCTTTTCTCATTGCATATAATATACTTCCGCTAAACGGTACATAAAATCTGTAAGGATTAAAAAGCAGGAATGCGAATGTGCAATCGTCAAATAATGTATTCAGTTCTTCATCCTGAACATAGCCTTTGAAAAAAGTTTGCACCGTGAACTTCTTTTGCAGTGTTTCATAAAAAGGTCCCTGTACTCCTAACGGCTTTCCAACGATATAGAATTTCATGGCAGGAGATATTTTCAAAAGCTTCTGGTGAAGCTCCAGTGAATACTCTAATCCTTTGTTCTTTCCGATATATCCTAAGAAAATAAAATTGCAGTTGTCACTATTGCTTTTTTTTACTTCTCTTTCATTTACAATATGCGGCAGATAGTGTATATTATTAAGCTTGTATTCGGAGCGCATAAGATTTGTTCCCATGTGTGTTAACACATAAATACATTTGATTTTCCTAAGGTATTTCTTCTGGTAATAAAAATTAGTGATATAGAAATCGTATGCTTTGGATACATTGTTCAGAAACTCATTTTTAAAACGGGAAAAAGGAAATTTAATCAGCGGAGCATCATGAAGCGTAATGCTGATATTTTTATAGCCTTTCCTGATAAGTGTAAATAAAATATCCGTTTCCTCTGTCAGGAAAATCCCAATCTCTATATGAACCGCATCAGAAATGTCTATTAGTGATAGCACTAGTGATAAAGGTGTATCACTTTCTAAAAAAATATATCCTTTTTCTTTCAGCAGCAGATCGTAAAAATCGCAGGAATATTTATAGATTCCAGATTCACCTTCTCTTTTGCTGATGTAAAATTTTTTCATAAAGAAGTAATACGGGTGTGCTTTAACTGTATCAGCATACCGTTATCTATGTCTAATTCGTTTCCACTTTTTTGCGAGACAGTGAGTTTATTTATATTTTTTTTCAGTGCCGAATACTCTGTCCTCAATTGCCATAGGGATTTTATATAAGCTATACTCCAGGACATATAGATCTTGCGACCATATTTCTTAGGTGGCACAACGAGGTATTTAACAAAGCGCAGTAAGCTTAGCAACAAATGTGTCACCCACACCTTAATGAGCTTATGAGTCAATCGCTGACTGACATAAGAGTAGTAGAGATTGCGTACCGGACCATCATTTCCGAAAGAAGTGAACAGTTTTGTCAGGTACCTTTTATCAAGGCGCTCTTTTGATAAAAAATGAAAAAACTTCAAATCATCCGAGCAGTGGAGTTTATAACCTGATAATACGAGTGCATAAGTTAGCTCTGTATCGCCGGCAGAACTCAGCAGCTTGCCAACTCTATCCTTCAATACCGAATTAAAACCGGATCTGTAAAGTTCATCCAGCGCGCTCCTTTTTACAGCAAGGCCTGCTCCGTACAGGTTCAGAATGTTTCCGTCCTCGCTGTTTATCTTCTGTGATCCCAATGCATACGCTTCTGCGTACTCATAAAACCAGTATGGCTCTTTGGTTTCAAAGATGGGCACACCCATTCCGCCGCAGGCTGCTATCTGAGGATCGCTCATAAGAATATCATACATTCCCTGGACGTAGTGCTGGCTCAGCCAGTTGTCATCATCACAAAAAAGAACATTGGCATAATGGGAGGCTTCCACTCCTGTCCTGCGGGCATTGCTTAAACCGGGCACCGGTTCCTTTACTGCTCGCATAGGAATTAGGGAGTTAAACGTTTTCCATAATGCTAAAGCCTTTTCGGCAGTGCCGTCATCAGACGCATTATCAACAATAAGAACTTCCCAATCCATATGGCACCCCTGCTTGGAAAGCGCCTGCAATGTTTTGGGAAGCCGCTTCACACTATTATAGCAACAAACAATAACCGTAATTCCCTTGGGATATTTGCTCATAAGATAATGAGATTAAAGACTCTTAAGCGGTATGACCAGAAGTACGGTTTACATAAATTCTGTTCCTGTCACCAAACCAGCCCCATTTATTAAAGTATTTAATGCCGGATCTCACGTGATGCACCATCAGCTTTAAATTATTGTAGGAACCCTTCTGATAACCATGGATGATGTATACAGACGGATAATATACCGTCCTGTAATATTTGTTGATTCGCCTGCATAAATCAGTGTCTTCGAGGTACATGAAGTATCGTTCGTCGAATGAGCCGATGCTGTCGAATATGGAGGTACGGATAAACATAAAACAGCCGGACAGGTTGGGTACGTCCATCATGGTATTATAATCCCTGTTTCGCAGTTCATATTTCGACAGATAATCTTCGAGGAGGAACTTGAATGATTTGGGAATAAATCTTCTGATAAAAAGGTCGGACGGCGCCGGAAGGCGTTTGCATAAATATTGTGTGTCGCCGTTCCTGTACAAAACTTTCGGCATTACTTGGCCAACATCGGTATTCGCCTGCATGAAGCGGAATAATTCATCAAGAATCTTAGATTTAAATTCCACATCAGGATTCAGAATAAGATGATAGCGGGACTTGCCTTTTGCAAGCTTTATCGCAATATTGTGCCCGGCGCCGTAGCCAAGATTTTCATTATTAAAAATGTATTGTATCTGCGGCGACACAAACTGGTATCGCAGGCTGTCGTCTGCTGAATTGTCAATGAGATAAAGCTTCACGTTTTTCCCGCAGTTAAGAAAACTTTCAACGGTTGGTCTTAATTCTTCCGGCACGTTGTGGTACAATACAATGGAGCAACTGATATCTGTCATAGCCTATATTAGTTATGTTGGAATGAGGTATCTATAATAGAATTGAATTTCTCTGCCATCTGCAGCCAAGAAAATTTCTTTACCTGCAACAAACCTTTGCTGCGCAACTCCTCTCTCAGCAACTCGTCTTCGCTAAGGCGCTGAATCGCTTCGCATAAGGAAGCCTTTTCCAAAGGGTCGAAATAGGAAACCGCATTCCCGCATACTTCGGGAACCGACGAGGTATTGGAAGCGATAACCGGGCATCCACTCGCCATCGCTTCTAACAAGGGAATTCCAAATCCTTCGTACAAACTTGGAAAAATGAAAGCAAAGGCTTCTTTATATAAATAAGGCATCAACTGTAAAGGAACATAGCCGAGGAAACGAATAGTCCTTTCATTCAAGTCCTCCGCAATGTTTTTCAGAGATTGCAAATAGGGTTCTTTGCCACCTGCAATGACAAGCGGATGCTGCGCTTTATAATCACCTGGTAACTGGTGATAAACCCGAACCAGCATTTCAAAATTCTTATGCGGATAATTCGGACCTACCGCAAGTAAATAGTCCTTTACTCCATACTGCTCCGCAATAACGGCCGAAGGATCTGCATCGTAGATAAAAAGCGTTTCATCATAGCCGTTGTGCAGAACCTTAATCTTTTCAGGAGAACATTTGAAGTAATGGATGATATCTTTTTTTGTACTTTCTGAGATGGCAATGATGAGCCTGGCTCGTTTGATATAAAGGGGAAGTATGTACTTAAAATAGAACCGTTGATGAGCTAAAATATTTTTGTACCGCAGGGAAATCAGATCATGTATGGTAAAGATCTGGTTGTTTAAAAAAAGACTTCCATGTGTGGTCGGATTGATGAGCAGGCTGAATTTTCTTGCCTGAAAAGGATAATAAAATGTATTCCAGAAAAAGCGGCAGGCCGCTGCCAGCTTCTTATATCGCGAAGACAGCAGGTACCGCGAAAGCTTCACCGTTCTGATGTCTCTGTTCAGATGCAAATCAGAAGGCGTAAAAACAGTAAAATCTTTTGTTGCCTTTTTCTGATTAATAGCATAAAGATTATTAATCAGGTTAAAAGAGTATACCCCCACACCTGTAGGTTCATTATCTAACATGGAACCGTTGATTCCTATTTTTATTGTCTGGTTAACCATTGTCTTGTGTTATAAATGCAGTGCCGGCTGATTTGTAGCAGCTCGTTTGTAGAGCTACTTGCCCGTGTTGAAATTTTGCGTAAGATCAAACCCGTATTTTACCTAATTGTTACCAAACCGTTACCATTTTAATTTTGCCGGTTATCATTTTAAAGAAAACAGTTATTTGCATGGTCTCGCTTTGATGTTTTGTTAATAATCAGTTTACTTTATATTATAATTTTGTGTCAAGAGTATTTTTTAGTTGCGTTATCTTTTTGCTAAGTCATGCTTTGCCAGTGCTATCGCAAAAGATTACAGATTACTCCTCAAAGAAGTGGATGGCGGGTGGATCATTACTGTTGTCCAAAGATTTTGAAACGGATAAAACATTCAGTTCGCAGCTTTATTCGGGTGTCTCGGCAGGCGCTGGTGCTGACCTATTATATAAGGGAGAAAAGCTGTCACACCTTTTTGCTGTCAGTTATACCGGTGGTATTTACAAGGCTACTCATGCGGATTCTTACCAGGTGAAAAGCAGGTATGCGAACTTTGAGTACACTTTGCTCTCACAACTGACCTCTGCTAATACGCCTCACTGGTGTTTCGGGGCTGGCGGAGGTATTACTGTATTATATGCTGACCGAACATACAATAGTTTCGTCAACAGTAATACCGCATTTGAATTCGTATCTTCACTCTCAGTATCGGCGCTCTTAAAATACCGCGTAGGAGCGGCTTCCAACGGCTTCTTCCTTTACAATCAGTTACAATCACCGGTGGCGACTTACCTGGTTCAGCCGCCCTTTGGCTATAACAATTTAGTTACCTCCGGTAAAAATGCTTTTTACCGTAAGGATTTTGTTTCTGTTTCTTCTTTTTTGAGGCTGAAAAACAGCTTTGGCATTGCGAAAAAATTGGGAGACAATCAGCAGGTTTCGCTTACCTACTTGTGGGATTATTATCACCTGCAAAAAGAAAGGGATGTGAAGCGTGCAGCTCATTCCATTGCCTTTACTTATTCTCACTCATTATAATAATTATGCTTCGCAGATTCTGTCCTGATTACACTTTGTTCACACTTGCCGGTTGTTTCGCGTTTACGTTGTTATTCAGTAGTTGCGAGAAAGCCCTCAACTTGAAAGAACCTGCCACAGATGCCGTAGCTGTATTTGATGAGGTGTGGACAAAACTGGATGTACAGTATGTATTTTTCAATTTGAAAAATGTCAACTGGGACAGTGTTTATACGGTGTACCGTCCGCAGGTTACAGAAGACATGAGCAATGACGCTTTGTTCACGGTACTGGACCATATGATGCAGTCCCTCCGCGATGGTCATGTGGGCATCATCACACCGGAGAAATCATCAGCTTATGGCGGCTTCTATCAACTCTACCTGAAAAACTTCAACTATGAAAATATAATCACCGGTTATCTGTACAACGATTATCAAACTGCCGGACCTATTATATACAAAGTAAACGAGGGCATAGGTTACCTTTATTACAGTTCATTTGAGATGGACGTTACAGATGCAGAGATTGATTCCGTCCTGACATATTTTAAGGATACAAAAGGGTTGATCATAGATGTAAGAGATAATAGCGGCGGCAATACTGAAAATGCCAATAAATTGTTCCGGCGGTTTATTTCTGCCAGAGTGCTGGTTAAATACGAACAACAGAAAGAAGGCAAAGGGCATGATGATTTTTTCAGCCCCACTGCCTTTTACCTGTCGCAGGAAGGTGTTTATTACAATAAACCAATTTGCCTGCTAACCAACCGGAGTTGCTTCAGTGCCTGCAACGATTTTGTAATGTATATGTCTCAATTGCCAAACGTTACCCGGATCGGCGATAATACTGGCGGCGGCGGCGGCATCCCGGTAAGCTATTTATTGGCAAACGGCTGGAAAATCCAATACACAGCTACTGCTACATTAACACCACAGAAAGAATATATAGAAAATGGTATCGTGCCCGACATACACATTGACATTACACCAGTGGAGGAATCGAACGGTAAAGACCCGATACTTGACGAAGCGATACAAGTACTTCAGTAATGTTTACTTCCCCTCGGATCTTACGGCCCCCAAGCGAGGTTTCTGTTATAAATCTTAATGAGAAGGTAATGGTTTCTTAACGTTGAATTAAACTGCCACAGATAGTTTTACAAGTTAGAACTATAGCAGGTAGTCTTCCAGGACTGGCATTGGTTATATCACCAGCCATCACTCAACAAAGCAGAAACGTAATGAAAAGTATTTTCTTTCTCTTCTTAAGTATCGCTGCCGCTGCCTTTAATCACACCTACGCACAGTTGTTTGTGCCGCCGGCTGCAAAGTCAGATGCATCTTCCTTTAGAACTACTACCGGTAAAGCGATGTCAGACCTTGCACATGCTTTAAAAACAGATACTTATCTAAAGACGGCTGTCAAAGACAAACCGGTTTTGTTTGAGAAAATGAGCGCCATCACAACTGCACCTGAAGCAGGTGCGGCTTTGGTTTCACTGATCAAAACTATTAAGCCGGGTAAATTTAAAAGCGGCTTCAGTACGACTGCTTTTGCAACAAAGACAGCATCTATTTCCACAATGAAACAGGCGAACGAAATGCTCATCAGTTTGGAATCGGCATTGATTCCGGATGCTTTTGCCGCTATATGGAAACTGCAGCGTGCCGGCTGGCTGAACGAAGTAAAGCGATAAGTTTTGAATTTCCTTCTCCTGCCAGGGATAATTATGAGCCAAACATTTGACCTCGACTTCTGACTTTTATAGCTAACCTGTATGAGCTTTACGCCGATTACACACGCACTACGTTTTGTTTTTTTCTTTCTGTCTTTTCTTTCCGGTTTACTGATTTGCGAACAGGTATCAGCCCAGGATTCGTTAGGAACTATTCATGGGATGGTATCTGATGGTTCTACCGGTAAGCCCCTGTTTCAGGTGGCTGTAAACGTGAAAGAGACTTCAATTACCGATTCCTCTGTCAGCAGCGGCACATTCAACATCCGGCTGAAAGGGGGTACTTATGACCTTCTTTTTTCACTGCCCGGTTTTCAATCAAAAACAATCCGGAACGTTCCTGTAGAAACCCGTAACAGCGTTCTGTTGCCAGTCATTTTATTTCCCATAAAAACAGCCGCCGGTAAGAAAATTATAGTCAGCGATTCAGTCAACAACCACGATTCGGTTGTATTGACAGATTTTAGGACGGAAAAGAACAATAGCCGTTATCATTATTTAAATGGCGGTAGCGGCGCTTCGCAAACGATAACAACAGACCGCATAGAACCGGGATTAGAAAGAAACGGAGCGCAGTTACTGAAATATATGGGTGGCGTTTACACAGAAAGCCACCCTGCAGTCAATAACCTGCAAATGCTGACAATAAACGATCTTGGCGAGCGATACAATCAGGTATCACTAAACGGTACCTTACTCAATAGCCTTTCTTCTGTTAACCGTTCTTATCCCTTCTCATTGCTGCCAGTAGAGGCAATAGAACAAGTGTCGCTTGTCAGCACAGGCAACACCTCTATTCCCGGCGATTACACAGGCGGCACAATAAACCTGAAGCTAAAGGATGCGACGGAAAAAAACTTTCTGTATGCGCAGCTTGGCGGTGGTTTCTCAAATGGGACAACCGGCAAAACATTTTACGGCGACGCCAAAAACGGCGGGGATTTTCTTAGCTTCCCGGGAAGCAGCCGAAACCTGCCCTCCGGTTTTCCTACTCCGAAATCGCCGGTTCCTTTCAACAGCCGGACGCCCGAGGAACAGATCAGCCTTGGCATGAAACTGAGCAACAACCTGGCGCCTGTAAACAGAGGCGGGACAAGCCCGGATGACAGAATATTACTGGGCTTCGGCAAAACGGTTTTATTAAAAAATAATAGAAAAATCGGTATCGTATCGTATGTACAACAGGCAAAGTCGCAGGTTATTGACAACGCTATTTTGCAGGCGAAACCAGACGTGAGGAATAATCCTTATCCGTTTAATAGTAACCGAGTTTTAATCAGCTCTCAGTCAACGGATACCAGCTATCGTTACAACGCGCTGTTATCAGGCATTGTCAACGCTTCCCTCATAGCAGGCAAAAACAGATTTTCGTTTCTTAATGTTTTCGGCAGCACCTTGTCGAACACATTTGCCAGCCGCACAAACGTATTTAAACCGGATGAAGACACATTCGCTCACACCGGCTTGTATTACAATACCACCCGGAACAGCTTCTATGCTACGCAATTACAGGGCGAACATGCGCTGGGCAACAACGGAAGATTTAAACTTAACTGGCATGCAGCTTACACACATCGTAAAGAAGAATCGCCGGATGAAAGAAGTTTCCTGTTCCGACAGGATTCTTTAGGAAAAAATACACTTGAAATTGCCCATGTAAGTGCTGCCCCTTTTAATCCGTCGCCAACGACAAATCCTGATGCCGGTATATACGACCCCAACCTGACCAACAGTGCCAGACTGTGGCGGCATCTGTCGGAACACGATTATGAAGGTGCTGTTGACATAGCGATTCCCTTCAACCTGTTTCGTCAGGCGCAATACCTGGCAGGCGGTATAGATGTACAGGGACGTTACCGCACTTTTTACAGTACGTTGTTACCTACTACCGGCACCGGCTACTATACACTAAACAATATACTTGCTCCGGAAAATTATGCGTCTGGCAATGCAGTCGTGCGAAGCTACTATTCAAATTTCGGCGGCAGCTATTCATTTGTATACGCCAACAACCGGGGTAATTATAATGCTTCTGCCAACGTGGGTGCTGCCTATGTAAGGCTGGAAAATAAACTGGCTAAAAGCCTGTCCGTACAATGGGGGACAAGAGCCGAAGCTTCTACTCAACTGGTATCGAACACAGAGTATGATTACGTTGCAGAAGAGTCGAAACCGGTGCTTACGCAGCTGGATAAAAACAACTACGTGTCGAAGTTTCAGCTTCTTCCGGCAGTGAACATAAAATACTCCGCAGCCAATGTTTTGCAAGTGCAGGCGGGTTATTTTAAAACGGTAAACCGCCCGCAGCTGCAGGAGCTTACCTCATACCGCTATTATGACCCAACAACGTTTTCGGTGCTTATTGGCAATCCGGTTTTACAGAATGCAACTATTGATAACTTTAATGGCAACATTAGCTGGACGCCAAAAAGCGGGACCTCTGTTTCCATAGCCGGGTTCTATAAAAAAATAGATCAACCCATCGAAAATATAATTTCAGATTATACCGGTGCAACGGTGATTATGCAGCCGGTCAATATGTCAAAAGCCAAAGTATACGGGCTTACGGCAGAGGTGCAGTTCGCGCTGAGCAATTTCACAGGTGGCAGTTTTCTCTCCGGGCTGTATCTCTTTGGCAACACCAACTTCAGTTCTTCAAAAACAGAAGCCGGTTATGCACGGTTTTACGAAAATGAGATCGCCGGGCATACGTTAAGCGGTTCACCCGACTACACCTTTACCGCTGGACTGATGTACCAAAAAGATGGCTATCCTTCCCTGTCGCTGGTATATAGCGGTCGCGGCGATTGCATTTACGCTGTCGGTTACGGCAACCGCCTACTGCTCGGCAATGGCAATATCATAACCTCGGTGCCAGACTATCGCCTCAAAGCCAATAAGGGGTTAGATATGCACATCAGTCAAAAACTGTTACAATCGAAACTACAGGTGATTGCCGGTGTTGCCAACCTTGTAAAAGGCTCTTATACACTGTACCAAGACCTGAATGGAAACAAGAAATTCGATGAGCCGCTCCGGCTTCAAACCAGCAATGGAACGGGTGGCTTTTATGCCGGCGGCACCGACAACACCATCAGCCATATTGCCGCACAACGAAATTTTTATCTTACTGTCTCCTATACATTTTAATACATTATGAGAACCTCCATTCTAAATACCCTTTTTATTAAGCGGAAGAGCCGGCAATGTTGGCTGCTGACGGTCATGTTGCTTTATAGCTTGGCTGTCTTTTCACAAGGTAGTAGCGGAAAGCTGACCGGCACTATTACTGATGCCGTCACTAATCAGCCCATTACCAGTGTATCAGTGCAAACGAATAAAACAAAGAATGGCGCTAACTCCATCACGGACGGTACCTATATTCTTTCGCTCCCGCCCGGTACTTATACAATTACCTATTCTATTGTGGGCTATCAAACAAAAGTGATTAGCGATGTGGTAATAAAGGCGGGGCAAACCACCTATCAGAATATTCTGCTTGAAAGCGGAGCGCAAAGCCTGCAGGGGGTAACGGTAACGGCTACTTCTGCCCGTAGGGAAGCACAATCAGCCGTGTATTCGATTCAAAAAAGAAGCGCCGCAGCTTCGGACGGCATTTCGCAGGAAGCCATCCGCAGAACACCGGATAACAATGCAGGACAGGTACTGCGAAGAGTGGTAGGGTTGAATGTGCAGGACAACCGCTTTGTAGTAGTGCGCGGGCTGAACGATCAGTACAATCAGACCACCCTGAACGGCGTGCCCATGACGAGTACTGAAACTAACCGAAATGCATTTGCATTTAACCTGATACCGGCTGCCGCCATTGATAATATCGTCGTGAATAAAACAGCAACGCCGGACATGCCCGGCAATTTTGCAGGCGGTATTGTTCAAATTAACACAAGAGATTTTCCGGCAAAAGATTTTTTTTCTGTCACCATTCAGCCCAGTTTTGCCGATGAAACCATTAACCGGGATTTTTATTCAGATAAAAAAAGTCCGATCGCTTTTCTTGGATTTGCTAATAAGGATTTGCAACTGCCATCCGGTTTTCCGACTGCTATCAGCCAAAGCTCTTTGTTTAATATGAATGTTGAAGAAAGAACCCGGTATCTGAAAATGCTTCCCAACAATTTAGTGCCGGAGAATGAAGGACACGCAGGTTTGAATGAAACCTTTCAGTTGGGATATGGAAAAACGGTTAAGCTTAAGAACGGAAATCAGTTCGGCATTATTGCAGCACTCAATCAACGAATGTTCAAACTGACTGAAGACGAAATTTCTGCGCGAGACCCCATCTTTTCGGACGAATTAGTTCCTGATACGTTACAAGGGCTTGGTTATTACTCACAGAATGTAAGATTTCGTTATCAGTCTGATTTTGGTGGTGTAGCCAATTTTGCCTATAGTTTTGGGCAGAATAAAATTGCTTTGCGAAACCTGTTTAGTCAGGTCCTGAGCAACCTGTTTATTTATCGCCCGCTTGTTCGGTTTGGAAACGTTGATTATTTCAATCTGCCAAATACACCTTACATAGGCTTAACTCACGTCATCGAGCAGAAAACGATTTTCAACAGTACTTTATCAGGCGAGCACAGGACCGGAAAGAACAGTGAAACGCGGCTTGATTGGAATATCAATACTACTGTTAACTATACAAATACACCAGACACAAGAAATTTTGTTTTTGAGGCATTGGATTCTGCCAAGGGTATATACACCGGAAGCAAAAATCTTGATTTCAATCCATCCCTTGCAGGTGCCAGTCGGGTATGGTCAGAGAACAAAGACAAAATATACGGAGGCGCTTTCAATATAACCACACCCGTTTCATTTTTAAACAATAAACATCTTTTCAAGAGCGGCATTCTAATTCAGAATCGACAGAGAACGGCAACAGGAACCGTGCTTCCCTTTACAGGATTTCCGGATACGACATTAGCAGATATGCTGTCGCCCGGAAACTATGCACCTTCGACGCCGGCAGAACCGTACGGAATAGATATAACCTTAAGTACTGTCTACGCAGCAAGTACATCCTCGAACTATAATGCTACCAGTAACTTGTTGGCAGGCTATGAAAGTTTAGAAAACAGATTTGGTAAGAAATGGAGAATCATCTGGGGCTTGAGGTTTGAAAATTATCAGCAGACCATTGCCGTGTTTACCCCTTTATACCAGCGGAACTTTCAGGAGCCTTTAATTCAAACCGTGAACTTCGGCGCCCGAACTACTTTTAATTTTCTGCCTTCTGTTAACATCGTTTATAGTCCGCTTCCCTCAATGAATATCCGCGCGGCATACTCGAATACCGTGATTCGACCAGAACTGAAAGACTTAGCTCCATTTGCCCGTTATGATTACGAAAATTTTCAGTTCACACAAGGCAATCAATATTTAAAAAGTTCGTCAGTAACCAATTATGATATTAAGTTCGAATGGTTTCCTTCGGCAGGTGAGATCATTTCTGTCTCGGGGTTTTATAAAACTATTCTAAATCCGATTGAGTATACAAGAGGGCAATCCGGCAATGCAGACCTGTCACGTTTTGTGTTGCCTGTCAATTCCGGCGACGCCTATGTAAAAGGGGCTGAAATGGAATTCCGTAAAAAGATTGATTTCATTAAGGGTGCTCCCTGGCTAAGCCATATTACCCTCTTTGGTAACGGTACTTTGTTGAGATCCCGTGTCGCAAGAAAAGATATCGATAACCTATACTTCAGCTATGTAGCCACACATTCACTCACGGGTCAGGCAAACTATATCATTAATGGCGGCTTCAGTGTTCTCTTCCTGAAAAATACGTTAGAAGCAACGGCCTCATTTAATAAGACAGGCGATTACAATAACCAGCTTGGCTCTTCCGACTTTAACCGGAATAAGGCAAACGGGGATTCTACATTTGAAATTCCACCCTACCGACTTAAATCCAGAAATCTTCTGGATATCGTGGTAAGTAAATCCTTTTGGAAGGACAAACTGCGGGTCCGATTCAATATCATCAACTTATTTAAAGAAAGTACATTGCTGTACCAGGATGTAAATGGTAACGGGAAGTTCGATGACCCGATTATTATTAACACAAACCAGTCAGACAACAATTATGTAAGCGGAACAGATAACACAGCATCACGTCTTCAAGGTCAGCGCGTGTATCAGTTAGGAATCACATTTACTCTTTAAAGCTCCAATCTGTAGAACATGAAATTGGTATTTACTGCAATGATTTTTGTTATCACGGTTATCTTTTCAGGATGCACTAAAGAGAATGATACGGTAAAAACGTATCCAAAACCGCAGCTTACCATTCATGCGGGTGACGCAAGGTTGCAGGCAGATACAATTCATTTTGTAAGCGATACTGTGTATCTGATAGAACAAAATATTGTTCGCAATGCCGGTCAGGTACTGAAGGTGGATGCCGGCGCATTAATAAAAATGAATGATTTGCTATCAATAACTATCAATTCCGGAGCAAGAATTGAAGCAACCGGAACCGCGTCTGATCCTATTGTATTTACCAGTTCTGCTCCAAAGGGAACGGCCGGGAGATTGGATGTGTTTGCCTCAACAACAGAACATGCCTGGAGCGGTATTGCTATTTATGGAAATTATCCTGCCGATATCGATAATACCCCGGCAGGGACAGGTATTCTTCGTTATGTAAGAATAGAGTTTGCCGGCACATCCCGTGTTCCTTCGACACCTCTGATCCTTCAAAATGTGGGAAAGGGTACAGAGATAAACAACATACAGATAAGTTATTCTGTCGCCGGTAATTCGTTTCAGATTTCCGGAGGAAATTTTGAAGCCAGAAATCTTGTTTCGTACGCTTCAGGGTATTCTGATTTTGTACTAACTGATGGTTATACCGGAAAGCTTCAAAACCTCCTGGCATACCGGCATCCGTTCTTTGCACCGGATGCTAGCTTCAGCATTACCACAGCGGGATTATTTATAACAGGGTTGGGTACATTTCCCTCTATCTCAAATATGACCGTTGTAGGTCCTGACGTTACCTATAAAGGCATAAAGAAAAAATATTTTGATACCACAAGTCAGGGATTTTTTGGTTCCATATCAGGCACAATAGTAGCTCCGGTTGCGGTTACCGGTGGTGAGTTTCATATTCGTAATTCTGTCTTTGGCGGTTTTCCAAAAACCGGATTTTACCTGGGTAATGCGGTTCCCGCCGCCTCACTTTTGGCAGGTACTTCCGATTTCATGTACTCTACGATCCAATGTCCTGATGAGAAACGCGGCTTCTACTTATTCCCTAATGCTTTGCCGCCGTATACATCCTATGATTTCAAAGATTATCTGCTACAGCAACCCTTCGGCAACGAACTTTATTTTGATGAATCGCAACTCCTGCTTACAGATCCATATAATTACGATATCAACCCCAATCCCTTTCCAATGACAGGCTCGCCCTTGCTAACCGGAGCCAGCTTCGAGGGTCCCGTCTTCAGCGATCCCTTCTTTACGCCTACTTCTTACAGAGGGGCTTTGGGAACAGATAACTGGCTAAGTGGATGGACAAACTTCCTACCCTTGCAGACCAATTACAACAATTGAGATAAAATTATGAAAATCACACTGTTATCAGATTTGTGTGTTATCAAATCATTACCCTAACATTAAGTTTCCTAACATTTCCTATTGATAACGTTGCGTTAATTAAGGCTTAACATAGGGCTGGTAGTTTCGTGTTCTATTCGTAATCGTTCACAAAAAAATTTTTACCGAAAAAGCAAAATTTAAAACAACTACAATGAAAAAGTCCTTGTTCGCATTGTTGGGTGTTGCAGCTATTTTTGCAACCTCATGTAACAAAAACTTCGATCAGTCAGCACAGCCATCAACCAAAGACTTGACAAGTGGCCCGGCGCTTGACACACTGTTCGGAACCGTATCTACCAACACTACGCTTACGAGAAACACCTACCTCGATGGTATTGTGTATGTTTCCGCCGGTGTAACGCTTACCGTAAATCCGGGTGTAACCATTATTGGTTCTACCGGTCCTATTATTCCTGACACCGTTAACATCAGAAACAACAAAGGCACGCTTTGTATTCAGAGAGGCGCCAGACTTGTAGCTAACGGCTCAGCCGGACAGCCTATCATCTGGACTTCGCAGAATCCTGCCGGTACCCGTAAATACGGCGATTGGGGCGGTGTGGTTCTGTATGGCACCGCTACTTTGCACCGTGCGAATGGTGCGACTAACGGTTTGTTTGAAGCTTTCGATTACAAGCCCGACGAAAGGAATCGTTATGGATATGGTGATGCTGCCTTCCCGACAGCCAACGATGGCGATAACTCTGGATCTATCCAGTACAATCGTTTTGAGTTTGGCGGTGGCGTTGTTTATCAGGTAAACAAAGAAGTAAACGGGTTTACTGCCTGTGGCGTTGGTAACGGCACCAAGCTCAGTCATCTCGAAGTGCTTTATGCCGGCGATGATGCGATTGAATTTTTCGGTGGTTCTGTGAACGTCGACCATTTCCTGGCTTATCAGGCGCATGATGACAATTTTGACTTTGACGAAGGTTATCACGGCAACCTGCAGTTCATTATTGGTTACGAAAATGGCAATGATGACAACTCTGGTTCTCACCTGATTGAAAGCGATAATGATGCAAGTGCTACCAACGCTACTCCGCATACCAACGCTTTCATCGCAAATGCTACTTTCGTAGGACCAGGTGTAGCCGATAACTATCCCGGAGGTACAGATGGATTTTACTATGATGGTGCTTTGCAAATCAGAAGAAACTCAAGATTGACTTTTGTAAATTCTGCCGTGATTGCTCAGCAGCAGCCATTCGCAATTGTTACCACACCTACTACCTATCCTTTGGTAGCAAATGTTCCAAGCCTGTCTGATTCCATCGTTATTGCCTATAACATTTTCCAGACAAATTCTGCAGCACCTGTTGTTCGGTCAACGATTGAAGGTAATCCTGTGCCTTTGTCGTTAACGACTGATAATAACCTGCTGAATATTTTAGGTGGACCCAGCAACCTGAATATTGCTTTGGGCTCATTTGCAGACTTTAAACTGGGTAGCTTCCTGGAGAACACAAGTCCATCTCCAACCAGAACGGGCGGTGTTGACCTGGCTGCTTTAGGGTTATCTCAGTTTGTCGGAACCACGGAAAGAGGCGCTGTCAGAACGAATGATGTTTGGACTAATAGCCCATGGATTTCAATTGCTGACAATTAATCACAACCACCCCATACGATTTCGAATACGTTTATCCAATTAATAACAAAAGCCGGCAACATGCCGGCTTTTGTTATTAACATCAATTGATACTCACTTTTCCGGACTGAGTCAGTTATATCCAACCAAAGAGATTTATAAGTAAATTTCTAGTCCTGATCTTCCTTCCATTTCTATTTATCTGTCGATAGAAAGGCTGTCTAATCGCCTGAGCTTTTCCGTGTTGCCGGCGTCTATCTGCTTTAAAATCGCACCTGTTGAATCATAGGTAATCCAGGTTCCGACATTTAAATTATTGAATTGATAACCCGTTTCCGTACCTCGCTTATCACAATAGGCATATCTGGCTAAACCATAACGGTTCCCTTTATAGGCGACTATTTCATAGCTCTCCTCTATCCCGGAACGGCAGGGCTGTTTAACATACTGAAAATCGGGATTGGTACTGTAGTAAACAATCATTCCCGTATCAAATCTGTCGGTTCGTCCGTCGTTTGAATCCAGTATAGGAGTAAGATAGTAATGTTTTAATGTCTTTCCCCTCTTGTAAAAAGTGATTTCATGATGAGTAGAATCAACCTTGGTTGAATCAGGTTGTTGTCCGGCATTTTCCATCACTTTTTGTTTTATATTTTCAGTCCATAGGGTCGCTATCTGTTCAGGTGTTTTTTGAACACAAGATTGCCCGATTAGGAATAATGCAAGACCGGCAAGCGCATAGCGCTTCGCCGCATAGCGAAAATAAGTGTGCATTCGATTTATGTAGTTTGATGAATAAAAAGCAAAAGACATTACTTATAAGGGATATTAAAAAAAGCACCTCCTTCGCTGAACGCGTTGGCGTAGAGGGCTCCGTCAATCGTAATGCGCCAGGAATAAACGGTATCTGAGGTAGATTGGGGCGATACTGTCATCCCAATACCTGCGCCGGAACCTTTTCTGAACTCATACACGAATGAATCCTTGTACACCTGATTCACTTTATAGATGGTATTTGAGTCTATAAAACTCACATTGAAGTTAGTGCCCTTCACAGAATAGGTGACACTTCGCAGAGCGCCGATGGGAACAATCGGACTGTCATCATCATCATGGCGGTGTTTCGATTTATTACAGGCACTGGTGAAAATAAGGACGATAAAAAGGACATAAGCTGCATTCCGGTTCCGCTTCATCTGTTGTTGTTGGTAATTACCTTTTAGTATTAAGAAATAAAGCTACAGAGAAGCCGGCATTTCCTTAGGCAAGATAAAAATGATAATATAAAAATAATCAGGTGGCAAAGCAGGAGGTGAGATATAGTCTAATTTTTGTCTATGACAAAGCGACCGGTAAGAGGTTACGTACAAGAATCGTTTTACCCTATGCTGTACCCGTAATGCGCTCCTTACGACCGCTTGTAATATTTATTAATTTTCCTTACGCTCGCCATCTTCAGCTTTCGCAGTGATAGCCGGGCTTTTTTGTGAACACTCTCATACTCGTCGCTTAGCTCCTGTACTTTCACGATCGTTTGCTTATAAGCCTTTGCTATTTCATCCAAGCGGTCAATGTCTTTACAAAGGTTTATGTGAACTTCTTTTCCGGAAGTATTTGACGCTGCCGGTTTGATATTTAAACTATCGACGTAACGAAGAAGTTTTTCGTGAGAAGTTAAATTGATGTAAGGCATGGCAATAATTGCAGTTATTTTCAATGATGAAAATTAGTGTATTAAGCCATGGTTATGACCCATTGAAGATTAAGTTTAAGTAAATAAATCATTAACAGCAATTCGATTTAACGGCTTGCTACAAACCTGAAAAACTTACCCGTTAGCAGGATAATAATCGTAAGAAATGTGCCTACAACAAAGAATAAAATAAAGCTTGTAAGAGACGATGCCCGCTGCACCTTCAAGGGAAGAATGGGAACATCAACGTATTGAAATAAAGGCATGTCTCTGGTGAGTAAAGTGCGTGCTGCCTCCAAGCTGCTTACAAGTTCTATGTAAGTATTTTTAGAAATTTGGATATCGGTTTCTTTCTTACTGGCACCTACATTCTCTGTTTCTCTTACAATGTTCAAATTAGCATCTGTTCCGGCTGCCCGGTTATAAAGCGATCCCGTGTAAACATTACGTATGGAATCAATGCGTTTCTGCAGAAAATCTACATTGTTCATCGCCCGCTTTGTCTTCGTTTCAATATAATAACCGGTTACTTCGTTTACTAAGCTTTCTAAAAAATATTTAGAAAACAATTCGTTTTCCGAGTTGCAACTTACCACTATAATGCTGCTTCCTGTTCCTTTCTGGCTGATGGCTAAATTTTTAGCTAAAAGGGTTTGATAAATGGTGCTGATGATATTGTTTTTATACAAACTATCCGCATCATTCCGGTGGCTTTCGGCAAAAGAAGTATGCTCAGAGGGCGATCCTTTCATCCACTTCTCGCGGTACTCAAGCGAGTCTAAAAAAAAATCAGCCAAGGTCAGTGTTTTGCCGTTCACTATTGTATTGCTGCGAAGCGTTTTGTCAATCAGGAACCGCGACTTCATCAGTTCCAGAATGTTAGGGATGTTAGTAAATACTCCGCCCGCCGTATTCAAACCCGGCAAGCCAAGCTGTGCTGCCAGCCGCGCATAAACCGACTGTTGTGTTTCTGCCGATCCTTCATCCAGCGTAAACGAAATCTCGGCGGTATACACGGGCTTCGTTACGTACGCTTTTATTGCGCCGCCCATACCAAACAACAATCCGATCCCAACAATCCATTTCCATTGTGACAGCATGTAACGACCTGTCTGTCCCGTCAGAAACAGGATTTTTTTTGGGGAAAATTCATCAAACCTTCTTTCTGATTCGGGCTGTATCTCCTCTGTACGCATTATTTCACGAGATTGAAGATGACGGCAAACATGGTGACCAGCGTAGCACCGACGGCTACCAGTTCACCGGCGCGCAGGCGTTGTGGCTGGCGCTTCACGGGTACAAATACTTCGGCGCCCGGCTGCATATCAGGATAATTCCTGAAAAATAAAAAATGTCGGGTTCCTTTTACGGAGCCATTGGCAAACACAACATACGATTTTCTCCGCAACGCGCGCTGGTCAAAGCCGCCGGCACGGGAGATGTAAGTTTTAAAACGGTAGTCTTTATCGTACCGCACCAGCGAAGGATACAATACCTCGCCGTTTACGCGAACCGTTTGCAGCTGCTTAGGTACCCGTAATGTATCGCCATCGTTCAGCAGCAGGTCATACTGCGAGCCGGGATGCTGCATTATCTTCTGCAGGTCAATATCCACGTTTTCAGAGCGTTTCTGAGCGTTATAATCGAGCTGTGCCTGCAGCAACGCCGTCGGTGCACCCGATTCCAGATTGTCTTTCAGCAAATTAAAAATTCCCTGTTGGTTATTGGCCAGTTCGGTTTTTGATAAATTCTTTGCTCTCACCAGGACGGCGCCTTCCAGGTAAGCCTGAGGCGTTAGTCCACCGGCACGTTTGATTAAATCTGAAATGCGGTCGTTTTTTTCCGCAAGCGTATATTTTCCGGTAAAGAGTGCCTCGCCCTCAATTACCGCGTTTTTCTGTACATAGTAACCCGGTGCCGGGTGAATCGTGATTTCATCAAACGGCAGCAGTGCTACCGATTGGTACGCGGCGCTATCTTTTAAATCGGGAGCTATATCCTGCTGAAAAATGATAGCTGTTTTGATGGTAGCCGAGTCGCTTTCCGGGTTTTTAATGCGCCGAGAAATCTCAATGTGTTTTACAGCGGCAGCTTCTTTCAAACCGCCAGCCATCAGGATGGCGTCCTGCACCGTCATACCTTCTTCGTACAGAAAAAAACCGGGATTGGATACCTCGCCCTCAATGCCTATAAAATAGCCTTCTTTCAGGTCGAATTTAGAATAAATCGTCACCCTATCTTCGCGTTGTAATTGTATATCGGCTACAACGCCTTTCATCAGTTGCGATACATTAAAGGAAACCAGTTCGGGGCTCAAATCATCTTTCAGCCGATGTAAAGTTGCCCTTGCTGTAAAAGCATCTTCGCGCAGCCCGTCAGCTTCCTGCACGAGTTGAGACAGCGTCATACCCGGTTGCAGTTCATACTCGCCGGGGCGATATACAGCGCCATTGATACTGATGCGGTTGGAAAAACGGTTTAGTATCTTACTCACAATATAGGTGTCAGCGCTTTGCGGTACAAGGGTGCCGACGGCAGCGCTTGCTACCGTAGTCACCTGCCGCTCCTTTGCGGTATTGCGAAACACCTGTATGCGGTCGGTATAGGCATTGTCAGTAAAGCCATTGGCAAACTGAATAATGTCAGCGAGCGTTTCACCGGGGCGCACATCGTAAATGCCTGGCTTCTTCACTTCGCCTTTCAACTCGATGCGCACGCTGTAAGGGTTTATTTTAATCACGTCTTCATCCCGCAGATTAATATCGTTGCTGCGTACACCGGACGACAGGTACTTATACACATCTATGGTAGCTGCCGTTTTGCCGTTACGGATTACCTGTATGTTACGGAACGAGCCGCTGGCATTGGGTCCGCCGCAGGCATACAGCGCATTATAGGCTGACGCCAGCGAAGGCAGCGTGTAAGTGCCGGGCACGGTAGCTTCGCCAATGATGGTAACGCGGATACTGCGGATATTGCCCACATTCACTTCCACTTTGGTTTTGCCTGACCGGATATTAGTGTAAATGGTGCTGGCCAGTTTATTGGTAATAGCGCGGCGTGCCTGCTCGATCGTTAGTCCGTTTACGGCGATAGGTCCCGCCACAGGGATGCGAATAACGCCTTCGGGAGAAATAGGCAGCCGGTAGCTTGCCTGCGAAACACCCGACACCTCTACCTGCAGCACGTCGTCGGTAGAAAGGCGGTAATTCTCGGGTGTGGGCAGCCGCAGGTTAGGCTCGAAGCTGATGCGTGGATTGCTGAAAACTTCAAATCCGAAATTACGTGACTGAAGCGCAGAAAAAGCGGAATTATAATTTTCCAGCGGTCGCTGCTCTACCCGGCGAAACGAGTCGCTGCGGGCGCTCAACGTATCAGCACGAAGACGCGGGGGAGAACTGGCCGACGAATAATTTATTGAAGACAATGCTTTTCGGGTAGCCTGAATGCGGTATTTTAACTTTACAATCTCATCCGGGTTCATGCCGCGCTGAAGGGCAAGCGCGTCTATCTGACTATCCGTTAGCGAAAGCCGGTCGGCTTCCAGTATAAAATTTTTTATTTGGTCGTCGGTCAGCTCATCCACCTTCACATTGCGCAGCGAGGCATCGTCTGTTTGCTGGGCAAACGAAGCCGTAGGTAAAATGGGGCTGCCACAAAGCAGAATCAGGAAACAGCGAAAGCAGAAAAGAAGCAGAGAAATACGTGCGGTTTTCAATCCGGTTGGTTTTTGTGTCAATTTTGCGAAGGGGGCAAGTTCAAGATAAAAATAAATGCACCTGTACCTTGCCTGTTACTTATTTATTATCTTTTAAGAATGCAGTGCTACAAAATCCCCGTGCAGCTGCGCCAAATTGATAACCTGCTCACAACTGCTTTGAATATTAGAATATTTTAATGAATATATCATAATTCGGTAACACAGGCGATAAGGACTTGTTCTAATTTTAAAATTCAAATAAAACTGTATGCAACACTTCCTTATCTCCTTTACTTACCGGAGAAAAAAGCATTGCGCTAAAGTTCAAAAAATCAGAAGTTCTCCCATCCGGTTCATTGTCTATGACGTTTATCCTTCTATTGCTCCGTTGCCGCAGCGTTTGTCCTTTGTAAGCCATTCAGAATATGATCAGCTTGTTTACGAGTCTTTACCCGATCATCAGCATAAAATAATCCGCCAAATAGGGGAAATGATTTTCCGCATATGTGATTTGCAAAGAATTAATATTCATGCCTGACAATTCATTTATGGTTCAGAAGAAACTAAAAAAGGCCGGCGAAATACTTTCTGTACGCCTCTTTCTTTTTTTATCCCGCATTTAAAAATCAGGTACCATTACCTCCAGCCATTCTTAGCAGGGTTTGCCATCGGGCGGCGTGTTGCGATCCTGCCTCGCACCGGCGATAAACGGCCGTTGGCTTTGCTGAATGTAGAAAACGGTGGGCCGATGTTTTCCGGCGCACGGCAAAATAGGGGAGCACCGTTGCCAACGGCAACGAATAAATAATATGCCTCGGCGGCTGCACGCCTGCCAAAAACGAAAATAGCCCGCCGCAACGCCCTGCCGGAAGTTAAAAATAAAGGGGTATGGCCGAGCATGGCCACGGAACAGTATCGGCAGGCTACGATGCCGACGCCCTGATAAAGGCTTACCTGTATGTTGCCCGGAGCAGGACGAGACGCCGCAGTAGGATTTTGACAATACCAAAAGACCTGCGGTAGGCTTACGGACGTCTTTTTATTTTTCGATAGTAATAAACCGGGTGGTGAAAGAAGTAAACGCCTGAAAGGAGATGGAGCGGGCAATCAGATAGGTTTCAATGGACCGGTAATCGAATCCATAATTAAACCACCATAAGTCTCTGGTTTCTTTTCGATAGCGAGATATATCTTCTCCTTTTAATAAGCTTTTTACATACTGTCCGCCGTTATCACGCCCGATTTCTTTCAAGCCGTCTTCTTTGTTGCCCAGCACTTTCACTTGCAGCCAATATTTTACAATGCCGGGCAAACCCGTCTCCACCGGCACCGAAATAAGCCCTACACCGCCGGGCTTGATAGCATTGCAGATGGTATTGAGGGCAACATCGAGATGGCCTACATGCTCCAGTGTTTCGAAGCAGGTAACCAGATCAAACTGCTGCAGGATTGCCTGCGGTTTGTTCAGATTAATTAACCGAAAATTGATATGCGGGTAATTAGTGGCTGCCGAATTAATATAATCTTGCAGCGAATCGGAGCCACATACCTCCGGGATATTGAGTAGCTGCCGGATACGCGACGTGATGTAGCCGCTGGCGCAACCAAAATCCATATAGCTGTTGATGGTGCGGTTTTGCGCTTCTTTTGCCAGGATGTTTTCAATGCGCTTTAGCCTTGTCCGGTGTGGAAGGTCTTTGAGTGATTTGCTGCGGTAAGTTTCCGTCGGATCATAAGTAGCCATAGAAGTTAGCATAAGCATTTGACTGAAGATAGACGATGACAGCGAGGCTTTGTTCAGGGAATAAAAGTAGAAGGAAAGAATGCAGTCCGTGTTAAGCACATGTCATGTAATTATTAATTATTCCGAATCAAATGTTTTTGTTTTCATGAAAAAATACTACCGGATAGACCACAGACATCTCTTCCTGTTCGGGTATGTTTTTTATTTTCTCACGCCTTACTTGTTTGGTATCTCCGATGCCTTTACAGGGCTGCCGGGCGTAGAGCTGTACCAAAGCTTTTTTAAGAAAATACCGCAGGAGCAATTGGTGTTGTATGCTATCATCACGCTTACGTGGCTGCCCGCTTTTTATTTTGGGCATTTTTGTTTTTCGCTGCTCAAACCTTATAAAAGGAGCCTGCAACTGTTTCCGCAAACGGTGCTTACCAGAAGTGTAGATTATATAGCCGTGCTGCTGCTGGGCGTGCTGGCGGTGTTTGCTTTCATCAGCCGCAACTCAATTTTGGGCGGCTACGGCTCGTATGATATAGGCGCAAGGGGTAAGATGTCGACTCTTCTTGTGGTTTATAATTTTTTCCTGGCTTATCAGCTGGTGAGCCGGCAGAAAGTATCGTACCTGCTGATGGCAGGTGCGGCAGCTACCGCTATCCTGCTGCTCACGATGGGCGGACGTATGTATGTAATGCAGACGTTCATTGTGCTGCTGATGTACAAAACCTCATTTGCCCGCAGGCGGTTTAGCATTGTGCAGTTTGCGGTGTTTGGAGCCGTTGCGTTTATTGTCGCCACCTTTGTGGGCATCTGGCGGCTCGGCATTGGGTTCAACCCTTTTACGGCAAGCTATTCACTGTTTGCAGAGCCGGTATTTACCTGGTTCAGTACGAGTGCTTATTTGGGTTCCAATCCCATTCCATTGTTTAATATACCGATGAACTTTCTTACTTCTTTTCTCAACCTCGTACCCAATACATTTTTCAGTCTGCAGCAATATGCAGTGCCCACTTCGCGCATGGCAGCCAACTATCAAAACCCGCTGGGTGCGGACAGCATCTGGACCAACGTGGTGATCAATTTCGGCTCCCTGGGCTCGGTATTTTTCTTTTTTGTAACGGGCTTCCTGCTTAATTTTTTGCGGCACAACAGCGAGAGCCGCCGCTTTGGCGCCGCTTATTATATTTTGGTTTGCTCTCTGCTGCCGTTTCAGTTTTTCAGGGATGGATTCTACCTGCTGAACAAACAATTGTTTTTCAATTTTCTGCTGTTGCCTGCAGCCATTTTGCTGACAACAAAGACAATCTTATATCTGCAGTCTTTCGTCCCCGCTCTTTCTCTCCAGCGAACGGCAGGGAGATAGCGTCAGCCGACGGATTGCGATTTCATAATGCGGTAATATTGGATCCAATAGCTTTACACCTTTATTAAAAAATACGATACTGCTTATCACCGCCCTACGGCGAAACCTCGACAGATGCCAGACACGATTATTGAAGTAGAAAACATTTCCAAACTGTATAAATTAGGCAGTTTAGGCACGGGCACCCTTTCGCACGACCTCAACCGCTGGTGGTCGAAGCTCAGGAAAAATGAAGACCCCGACATTCTGGCCGGTGAAATAAACGACCGAACCAAAACAGGAGGTTCTAACTTCATCTGGTCATTAAAAGAGGTCAGCTTTTCTGTAAACGAAGGTGACATATTTGGAATCATCGGCAGCAACGGTGCGGGTAAATCCACCTTATTAAAAGTCCTTTCAAAAATAACAAAGCCTACCACCGGCAGTATCAAACTGGGCGGAAAAGTGGCTTCACTTCTTGAAGTGGGCACAGGGTTTCATCCTGAGCTGACCGGGCATGAAAACGTATATCTCAACGGCGCCATCCTGGGAATGCGCCGGCAGGAGATCAAACAGCGCTTTGATGAAATTGTGGACTTCTCCGGTGTTGGTCGTTATATCAATACACCCGTGAAAAAATACAGCTCTGGCATGTACGTCAGACTTGCTTTTGCTGTCGCGGCGCATCTTGAGCCTGACATCCTGATTGTGGATGAAGTGCTTGCTGTAGGCGATGCTGAATTTCAGGCTAAGTGCATGGGTAAAATGAAAGATGTTTCGATGAACAAAGGACGTACGATCCTTTTTGTGAGTCACAGCGTGCCTGCGATAAAAAAAATGTGCAGCAAAGCCATGCTGCTGGAGAAAGGTATGCAGAAAGCGATAGGCAGTACGGAGGAAATTCTTGCTTTGTACCAACAACGCGAGGAAGACAAGGAGGATGGCGTCAGAAAAACGCTGCCGCACAATGTACCTGGATATTTTACCGACTGGAAGCTGGAAAACACGCGTGCTGGTAACGATCATACTTGTTACACGGGCGATTCTGTTGTGTTTTCATTCGGCTTTACGGCGCACGAAACAATGCGCAATTGCGAAGCAGCCTTTGCTTTGAAATACGATGGACTGCTGATACTGAATACCAGTAATCTGGCGAGCAATGGCAGCAACTTCACGATAACACCAGGACACCAACGCTTCTGCTTCCGACTCGATTTTCCCGTGCGCGACTCGCGGTTGGAGGTAGAAGCCCGCTTTTACAGTCTGGGAAAACAAATCGATAAATGGGAGTCAACCACCAAGCTTACCGTGCTCGACAATTTTAACACGCATCATTATGCCGGCCTTATCAATCCCGACATAAAATTTAGCGTTGCAACCAATACAGATATTGTACAGTCAATAAGCCGGAACGCAGCAAACATGCATTAACCTACATGCTCCATAAACAACCATACGTACTTTTTGTAAGTCACAATGCCAACCGTGGCGGCGCGACCTTGCTGCTGCTGGAAATCATTAAAGCGTTTAAACTGCAATCAAATGTTCCATTCCGGATTTTGCTGATGCACAATGGCGAACTGGCCGAGGACTTCAGAGAACTTGGGACCACCCATCTCTGGTTTCGCACCTATCTTAACAACCGGCATCAGAAGAAACGGACGGCTGTTTTTTCAAAGATGGTAACCCTGGTGAGAGGTCTTGCTATTTTATTTGCCGTCCGAAAAAGTGCGCTTGTTTTTTATAACACGATTGATAACGGTCATATCCATAAAAAGCTGCTTTTTCTAAGGGCAAAATCAATCTATTACATCCATGAGCTGGAAGCGGCCATCCGCATGACGACCAATACTCAAACCTTACTGACGATACGCGAACACACGGATCTGTTTCTGACGGTTTCGCGGGCCGTAAAAAACAATCTTATAATCAATCATGCGATCAACCGCGAACGGATACAGGTGATGACAACACCATGTAGTGAGATTGAACGGAACAAAGAAAATTATGTTGATTTCATCGCTTCCTTCCGCGAAGAATATGGATTGAGAAAGCGTACGGTAATTATCGGAATCCTGGGGCAGAGTGAGTGGCGTAAAGGGTTTGATTTGTTTTTTCCGTTGGTGAAATTGTATACCCGTTTATACCCGGATGACGATGTTTTTTTTGTATGGAAGGGGTTTAATGCGAAAAACCTATCGGCTTTCTTTGATCTGTACCAGCAGGATAAATACGGTGTAGCCCGTAATGCCATTGTGCTGCCACATGGCAAAGACGGCATAGATACGATGGCGTGTTTTGATGTGCATTTGCTGCTCTCGCGCGAAGATCCCTATCCGCTGGTCATGTTGGAAGCAGCCTCGCTGGGTATTCCCACCATTTGTTTTTCAGATGGCGGCGGCGCACCTGAGTTTGTGGAAGCAGATGCCGGCTGTTGTACAGCGTACGGCGATCTGCTGCAAATAGCCGAGAAAATAAAGACCTTGGTAGATGATGCTACACTGCGAAGTAAACTGGGCAATTGTGCCAGGCACAAAGCAGGGAGGCATGCCTTCGAAAAAACCATCCCAGCTTTTATTCAGGTCATCGAAAATCAACTATCATAAGCTGTTTCTTAAAGAACACCAAACCTCAGGCAAAGCGAACCGGCGGCGCGAGGAAACAAAGAGTTAATATGGCCAAGTCGTTTTTATTCGCTTGTATTGTTCACCCAAAATAATCGTGATTTTACTCTTACAACCGCCATCAGCTTATGAAGAATATTTTTCTCTTTCTGTTTGCAATGTGTTCTCTTTCTTGCTTGGCACAGGATTCGGCTACCCGCCGTAAGCCTGTCCCGGCAAGGCAGCTTTTTAAGCCTTCGCATATCGGCTTTACTGTAGTTCCTTTTCTTGTTCGGAAGGCAAAGATTTCTGAGCAGAAGGGTGCTTATTCTCCGGGCTCTGATATTATGACAGGTATAGAAGGCGGTGCTGAATATCGCATAAACTTTAAGACGGATTATTCGCTTGTTGCAGGTGTGCATGGCGTGGTCAGCGGCCGGGATTACACACTTAAGATTCCGAAAGAAGATTTTATACTGCCGTTGAAATATGATATTGATGTTTCGGCTACCCAGAGCCGTCTATACGATTTTTGCTTGGCTGTACCTATCTGGATGGAAAAGAGATGGCGAACGAAGAATAATAACCATTGGAATATAACAGCCGGCATAAACGTAAGATTCTTTTATGGAAGACTGTTTGAAGAAGATGGCGCTTATGGCTATTATATCAACCAGCAACCACTACGGGTATTTGATATGAATCTGAAAGTAGGAAATGATGCGTGGCCCTGGATTAACTACAACATTGGCGGCGGCTATTCTTTTCGCTTGCGCAACCAGAATTTCCTTCGCCTCAATCTAATGACCAATCTGTCTGGCTTTAAACCTGTACGCGGCGCTTATACCATCGATGTAACCGGCAAGGCGCTCAGTACCGGTAGGTATACAGCCGATATGTCCTATGCAGGTCTGTCGGTGAGTTATATTCTTACCAGGGCAAAAAAACAGTTACACAACAAAGCGGTTCAGCAAACAAAAAGATAGTTTATTGATCTTAAATAGAGCCTGAATAAGAGTATACCAAAACAGAGCTTCTACGCTTCCTGATAACTCTGTTTAAGCCTGTTGTCAACGCAAAAAATCAAAATGATTTCGATCATCATCTGCTCGGCTAATGAAACCACCCTGCAAAGAGCACTGGACAGTATTGAAAATACGATTGGATTGCCTTATGAGGCTGTCATAATAGAAAATTCTGATGGGAGGTTCGGGCTTTCTGAAGCTTATAACAGAGGGGCTGCCAAAGCGAGTTACGACATCTATTGCTTTATGCATGAGGACGTTTGCTTTGAAACAAATGACTGGGGTAAAAAGGTAGTGCATTATTTACAGGATAGGGAGATCGGACTTGTCGGAGTAGCAGGCGGCGATACGAAAGGACTTGTGCCCTCCTCCTGGAGTTCTTATGTGTTTGCCAGTGAGGTATCATTGGTACAGCATTACAAGTACAACAACAAACCTCCTGAACGGATCTATCGCACGGGCTATCCGGAAGATAACAGCACAATAAAACCTGTGGCATCGATAGACGGTGTATGGATGTGTACGCGCCGTGATGTATACGCGCAATGCAAATTCGACGATACAACTTTCCAACACTTTCACGGGTATGATATTGACTTCTCTCTGCAGGTGTTTATGAAGTTTAAAGTGTGTGTTGTATCCAACATCATTTTACATCATTACTCCGAAGGCAGCTATACGCGAAACTGGCTTGAGACCATGATCCTCCTGAGCGATAAATGGAAGCGTCAGTTGCCGGTATCGGTTCGTCTTCTTTCGGAGCAGGAATATATGATACAGCATTGGACCGCCATGATAGGCTTTATTGACAACCTGATTCGTTTCCAATATAAACTACCGGTTATTTTTTACCAGGTATGCCGATATTCCTTCAACCGCTACTTTCGTATCCGGCGTTTTTTGTATTCTGTCCGATATGCTTATCAAACTTATTATCATATGCAAAAGAGCAACAAAACAGCGGTGATTTGATTGCCATCTTTAAATGCTTTCCCTGCTGTCTTGCTAACAATTTCTTATTGTTTTCTTAATATCATCCTGTCGCTTTCTACTTTCCGATTTCAGTTCTTTGCGACTGGCAAAAACCAACGTTACCATTCTTGCCAGTATGCTATCCGAATTAAAACACATCATTCGAAATCATTTGCACTATGACATTATCTCTACCAAACGTATTTTGTGGCAGGAAGCCGCGCAAAGCTTTTACTTTACTTGCCTGTCTTTTCTTTTTACAAAGCACCTTTGGCCAAGGGCGCATGGCCATCACCGAATATATGTATGGTGGTGCCAACGGCGAGTTTGTTGAGTTTACCAATGTTGGCAATGCTCCTGTCGACATGACCGGCTGGAGCTATGATGACGATAGCCGCACACCGGGTTCCCAAAATGTAAGCGGCTTTGGAACGGTTCAGCCCGGCGAGTCAGTGATATTAACTGAAACCAATGCCAGCACCTTTCGCACGGCATGGAACCTGTGCAGCGGCATAAAGGTGATAGGCGGCAGCACCAACAATCTGGGTCGCGATGACGAGATTAACTTGTATGACGCTTCGGGAACACTTGTTGACCGCCTAACCTATGGCGATGATGTAAAATATCCCGGAACAATACGTACTAACAATATTAGCGGTTATGTAACCGCAGCCGGTTTGGGTGCGAACATGATTTCGCAATGGAAGTTGTCAGCAACAGGCGATGCCGAAGGCTCCTATAAATCATCGGGAAATGATGTTGGCAGTCCCGGAAAAAGCACGCGGGCAACGGTGGCTTACAATCCTTGCAGCGGCGGCACTTCCTTAGCGCCGACCATCAGTGTAAATGTATCTTCTACTACAAACTTCATTGATGGCGGAGCGACTGCTTCACCTGCCAGTCCGTTTACGGTAAGCGGCGTTATCAGCGATCCGACTGATCCGGCAACGATTTATGGAATTGATTTTTTGATTGGCGATGACATTACTCCGGTAGGTAATTTAGTGGTAACAGCAACAAGCAGCAACACGACTGTCGTTCCCTCAGCTAATGTTGTGCTGAGTGGAGCAGGCTCGGTTCGTAATCTGAAGATCAGTCCTGTTGGTGTAGGATATTCTTCCATTAAAATATCGGTGAGTGATGGCGTCAACACTGCAACATTTACCATTAATTACGCAGCTTCCGCAGCTTCTGATAACCCTGCCGTTACGCGGTGGCATACCGGTATGTCCGATGCTTCGGATGCCGTTTCATTAGATGATAATTATTACATCTCTGGCGATGATGAACTGAATATTCTGAATGTGTATTCCAAATCATTCTCCGGCCTGCCGGCTACTTCTTATAATTACTCTTCCTTCCTTAATTTGCCTGAGCCTGCAAAGCCGGAAGTAGATGTAGAAGCCGGTGTAAGGAGTACTACCACTATCAACCGTGTGTACTGGTTAGGCTCTATGAGCAATGGCAAAGATCCGTTTGCCAACAAGCCCAACCGCGACCGCATTTTTGCAACAGACGTAAATGGAACGGGCGCTGCTACCACTTTTTCTGTAATTGGCTATGGCGCTTTGCGTTCCTCATTAATTGCCTGGGGTGATGCGAATGGATATAATTTTTCAGCCAGTGCAGCAGCGGGTGTTGACTCGAAATCTCCTTCCGGCTTTGCCGCAGAAGGTATGGTATTTGGTCCCGATAATACAACACTATACATCGGCATGCGTGCACCACTTGTTCCCACAACAGCACGTACCAAAGCGGTTATAGCACCCATTGCAAATTTTGAAACCTGGTTCAACAATGGTTCTCCTTCAGGCAATCCGACGTACGGCTCACCTATTGAACTTGACCTTGGTCAACGTGGTATTCGCGACCTCATCCGTTTATCGAATGGTACCTATATCATCGTTGCCGGAAATCCTGCGGGCAGCCCGCTTACGCCTGCACTTTACAAGTGGTCGGGCAAAGCCACCGATGCGCCTGTACTGGTCAGCACATCCGGTCTGGCTTCTCTAAATGCAGAAGGCGCTTTGGAAGTAACAGACAACGGCAGTTTATCACTATCCAAACTGAGAGTGATTTCTGATCTTGGCGATGAAGATCTTTACAACGATGGCAACGCGGCAAAAGACTTTTCTGACCTGACCCTACGTAAGTTTCGCACGGATAGCCTGAGTAATTTAGACTTGGGTTTGTGTAAAACGGTAACCGGCGATACAACAGCAGTTGCCTGCAACAGCTTTACCTGGTTTGGTGTTACCTATACAGCAACCCCGGACACGGCACCAACACATACTTTCAGTACTGCGGCTGGCTGCGATTCTATTGTAACCTTACATCTGACCATCAATCGCAGCACTTCATCAACCACTACGGTTACGGCAAACAACAGCTATACGTTTAATGGTGTTACCTATACGGCTTCCGGCACTTACACGCAAACCGGATTCACCAATGCTGCGGGCTGCGATTCTTCTGCCGTTCTGGTTCTCACCATCAACCAAGTAAATATTCTGCCAACGGTTCGTATTACAACACCGGTTAATAACAGTATGATAGAACCCGGAACGGTAACACTACAGGCGCAGGCTTCTGACAGCGATGGAAGAATAGTAAAAGTGGAGTTCTTTAACTATGGGGTGAAATTTGGTGAAGACACAACAGCACCGTATGGCTTCACGGGAAGTAACATCGAGCCGGGTACCTACCTGCTTACGGCTAAAGCTACAGACGACAGCGGCGCAGTTGCGACTTCTGACACGGTCCATCTTACTATTACATCGTGCAGCGGCAGCGGCTACATTACTGCCGAAGGGTATGTAGATATCCCGGGTTCGCAGGTAGCCGACTTATTGGCTTCGCCAAAATATCCCGGACATCCCGACATCACCTTATCGCTGACCGCTTTTGAATACGGTCAGAACTATGGCGATAACTACGGAGCCAGGGTAAGAGGCTATCTATGCCCGCCGGTAACCGGTGCTTACACCTTCTACATTGCCGGCGACGACCAGGCAGGCTTGTACCTGAGCACCGATACCGATTCGGCAAACAAAGTGCTGATTGCCTACAACGAAACGGCGGTGAAGTTCCGGGCTTACAAGACGTATGCAACACAAAAGTCGGCGCCTATCAACCTGGTAAAAGGCAAGCGTTATTACATCGAATCCTTACACAAGGAAGCTACTGCCAGCGACCATCTTTCTGTAGCCTGGCAGATACCGGGCGGTGCGTTTGAAGGACCGATCCCGGGCAGCCGTTTATCGCCTTACAGCGCGCCTTCACTCACGGCACGCGCTGGTCAGAGCTTTGGGGAAGCGATGACAGAAGCGATGAATAGCGGAGAGTTATCGGTAACTGCAACGCCCAACCCTGCCACAAGCTATTTTACGATAGCCGTAAAAAGCAAAAGCAGTGTACCCGTTTCCTGCATTATTACAGACATGGCGGGTCGGATTGTAGAAAGAAAATCGAATGTACCAGCTAATCACAATTTCCAGGTTGGCAGCCAGTTGCCCGCAGGTGTGTATTTGCTGCGGGTAATGCAGGGGTCGCAGCAAAAAGTGTTGAAAGTTATAAAACAGTAAAGATTATAAAGAATTATTTTGAAAGATCGCCTCATGCAAATGAGGCGATCTTTCTTTATTTACTATCACGACATGAAACTGCCCGGCATCTTTAAAATAGAGTTTGACGGCAGGCGCACGTACGGGCTTGACATCATCCGCGCGCTGGCTATCCTGTTCGTATTGCTGGGGCACAGCACTGACCTGATACCGGCAATCTACGATAAGCGCTTGTTTCACCTCATTCCATTCCCGGACGGTGTGGCTGTGTTTTTTGTGTTGAGCGGCTTTCTCATCGGCACAATACTCATTAAACTTCTGGAAAAGGAAAAGCCTTTGTTCAGGCTACTGTTTCATTTCTGGCTACGGCGGTGGTATCGTACCCTGCCAGCTTATTATTTTATTCTTATCCTACTGCTTTTATTACATGTTTGCTTCACAAAAAACTTCAATTGGGATAGTATATGGCGGTATTTTATTTTCCTTCAAAACTTCAATACGCCGCATCCTGCTTTCTTTGTTGAAGCCTGGAGCCTGAGCGTGGAAGAATGGTTTTACCTAATGGTTCCTTCTTTCCTGTTTGCAGGTATAATATTAAGTCGCGTTAAACCAAAACGGATGATCCTGATGACTATCATTTTGGTGATAACAATTACTATTCTTCTTCGCTACTATCGGTATCTTACCGTGCCCGTAACATCGGAACAGGTTTGGGATGCTCTCTTTAGAGGACAAGTAATAACCAGACTTGACAACCTCATGTTTGGCTTGTTAGGCGCTTATCTTGCCTATTACTATAAGGCGCTTTGGCTACGCTATAAAAAGCTGTTTTTCTATATAGCTATCGGGCTTATGTTTCTGATTAAACTTCTTGGCGATTACCTGCTGCCAACCTCTGTGTTCTATTTCTGCAATGTCTCTTTTTTGCTTACCGAGCTTGCTGTGCTGATGGCGTTTCCAATGATGAGCGAGATAAAAACCGGTAGCGGAATTGTCTATCGCTTTCTCACTTTTACCAGCCTTGTTTCTTATTCACTGTACCTGACGCATGCATCTTTGTTGCTTCATTGGTGCATAAACGAGTTGTGGTATGTGCCGCCTGCCAATGCAAAAATAATTGCAGTGAGATATACTGTGTTCTGGCTCGCCGTTTTCCCTGTTTCGACATTGATGTACAAATGTATTGAGCGGCCGTTTATGCGCTACCGAGATAAAAATATACAAGCAGAAGGATGATTGTTATAAAGACATATCGACAACAACTTCATTATTCCAGGCGACAGCAAACTTTCATTATCTGGAAAGGGGCTGTCTGTTTCTGTTTCCCTCTTTATAAAACAAAGGGCGTTCAGGCAATAGTATCTGCAACCTGTCTGTCAAATTATTGAATTAGGCGTAGAATAAAATATTAAAACTCATTATGAATCCGTAACAATTAAATCATCCCTGAACTTTTTGTTTTTTATGAATTTTGCTTCTGTAGTATAACCCTAAGAATTTACAACTATGAGGTTCCTCTGCTATATACTTATTGTTTTCAGTGTTTTTCTACTCAGCTACAAAAAGTCAGATATTCCTGTGAAAGGCTATTCGCTTGTATGGAGCGATGAGTTTAATGGAAAGGATTTGAATACAAAAAAATGGATGTACCGAGGATTAGGTAAAAGAGAAGAGGAATACCTTACCAGAGAGACAGTGAAACTGGATGGAAAGGGACACTTAGTAATGAGTGCCATGCAAAGAAATGATACCCTGCTGGCGAGCATGATTGCTACGGAAAACATCATGCAATTCAAGTACGGATATTTTGAATGCAGGGCTAAGTTTGCCTATACACGCGGATCCATTTCTGCCTTCTGGCTGCAATCGCCACTGTTAAATGCGCCGAACAGCACACCGGAAACCAATGGCGCAGAAATAGACATCTTCGAATTTTTTCCGCACTTAGGAACTGACCATGTGATGCACACCCTGCATTGGGGGGGGTACGATGCGCGCCATCATCATGTAGAAGGCCCGGTAGCGGGTAAGCTTGGCGCAACCGCAGACAGTTTTCACACTGTTGGTTTTGAGTGGACAAACACCAGCTACACAACGTACGTGGATGGTGTAAAAACATTTTCGGGCAATCAACTGATTTCAAAAGTGCCTGAATTTATTGTGTTAAGCTTAGGTATTAATCAGGCATCGGCGGGTCCTCTGGATTATAAAAGTCTGCCTGATAAATTTACAGTTGACTATGTGCGGGTGTATAAGAGAAACTAACACTCAGCATACTGAGTCTTGCTTATGAAAAAGAGACTTTGGCAACAAATAGCTATAATAAAAACGTATGCGATTTCTGTTTACCAATATGGCTGTTATCGCTTGTTTCAAAATGCAAAGCAAAACACTGATAAAGCTATTTTTATTGATATAAACAGCCATGTATTCAAGCGGTATTTGTATGGGTTTATTAAGTTTCTGCACCTGGCTGGTTATTCAATTTACATCAATCCTACTCTAAGACTCTTTTATGAAATGCGAAATGAGAAATGGGAAGCCCTTCTGTTTATTGAAAGGCTTGTCATCATCGGGAAACCGCCGCACAGCAAGGCAGTCGTTCACGTTACAGAGTTAAACCTGAGCCCGGATTATTTTTCAAGCCTGCATGATACATCTCAACCTTTCTACCATGTTCCTATGATGCAACATCCTTTTATGTATCATCAAGGCTGGTGGAATCAGCCATTGGTTCAACACCCAAGAAAGCATTCGCTTTTTATGGCGGGTAATTTTGATGAAACGATGTATAAATCGTTTGCAGAAGAAAAATTGTTTCCAATTCTGTCGAGGCTTGAAGTATACACGTTTCTTCAAAGAAAAAAACGCCTTTACCATCTGGCGAATCTTCAGGAACTGATAAATTTTATAACCAACAGCGTTGATCAAAAAATTGTTTTGATTGATCGCCGGCAAATGGACGTGCCGATGGATGAACTGAGAAATGCACTAAGCCGCTTTGCCTTCTTTTTTGCGCTGCCGGGTGTTGAAATGCCTTACAGTCATAACCTGATAGAAGCGATGTCGTGCGGATGCATACCGTTTATACAGGAAGCGTATGCAGAAATGATGATACCCAAACTGCAAAACGGTACTAACGCGGTGACGTTTACAACTATCGGCGATGTAGAAAACAAGATCGCTTTATTGTTTGCTCTTTCTAACGATGAAACGAATAGAATGACAGAGGAGGTTTTTGCGTATTACAACCGTTACCTGACACCGGAAAAAGTGGTGGCCGCCATGGAAGAAATCAAATTTTCAAAATTGTATTTGCAGGCAGAACATGGAAGCGTTGAACTGTTGAAAAAGAGAAAACAGGTAAACACTGCTTTATAGCAACGACATCTTTAGCAGTGCAAAATCGCCTAAACAAAAGTACCTTTATTTTATTACGCGGCTATTGATTCTTTCTTTCCATTCCTTACGCATGTGTTGAATCCGTTGCTTATTTTTCTTTAGAAACTGATTATCGTCAACCCTCTTTTGGTGATACCTGAATAGATCGTTCAGGGCAGGCTGGTCAGCCTGGCAAGGTCAATCTTAATAACCTGAATCTCAGTGGCAGTTTCGAACCGGCTTACTGTTTTCTGTAAAAGGTATAAAGAACTTTCATAAATGCCTCTAAACAGAATATGAAAGTTGTGTTTATCATTATGTGTGAACTGGAAATGACACTTGCTACAGTACCCAGAAGTCCGGGAAAATATCGCTCATCACAAGCTAAAGCTATGTCAATGTTTTGCATCAAACGTGTTGATTAAGTAAAACTCTCTGCTTTAGTACGACAGCATTGCGAGGTTGCACTGCTCAATTCATTTAAATACAAAATCATAAGCTTTTACTTGTTCAGCACGTCATAGTTGGCAACCAATGATTTCCTGATTAGAGCAGTGCCTTCCTTCGGTAATTTTTTCAAATAACTGACGATGTTAGTAAGCCCGCCGACGAAGGGAAATACCAGCAGAGATGATGCAAAATGAAGCCATTGTTTTCTACGGAAACTGTTGAAAATTCTGATCTTGTAATAACGCGTCCGATACCGTTTGGTCCAACGCTTTGCATCGGGTGTATTCGTGAGTTTTAGCTTCCTGATCCGGCGCAGGCAGGCTTCTTCAACAATGGCATAATGAGCCTGCATGGTAATGGCTTCGTTGCCTGCATTTGAGATGCTGCCACTGTGAATGCGGTAGTAATATAAAGGCTGATTAATAAATAAAACAGAGCCTTCTTCTTCTAATAGATAATACAAATCCTGGTCAACGGCTTTAGAGATAACGCGTTGCGGCGTGATGCCAGGCGTCTTCTTATAGCAGTCCGTTTTAAAGCTCGCAAAATGGTGAATACTTCCATCATTCACCAGCAAATAAGGCGTATCGGGAGGCAAAGCTTTTGGATAATCAGCTACACGAAGAATAGTAAGATTTTCATTGCAAACAAAATGTGTAGAGTGGATAAGGCTGTGCGCAGGGTGTTGTTGATGAGCGTTAACCATGATACGCAAAGCATCGGGATGCAGCGTATCGTCGGGATCAAGAAAGGCGGCGATACTGCCATTCGCTTCGCTGGCACAACGCCACTTGGTATAAGCGCAACCGGCATTTTGTTGATTGCGAAAAATTCTGATGTTTTCATTATCTGCATATCGGCCGATGACCGCTTCAAAATGGTCTGTGGAAGCATCATCCACCAAAACGATTTCCCAGTCGGTAAAGCTTTGCGCCAGCACGCTTTGGATAGCGGCATCTAAATACTTTGCATTGTTGTAATGAGCCATCAGTACGGAGAAACGCATAAATGGTAATGATTTGTTCTAATTGTTATTCCGTCTTCGCTTTTACTTTTACACAGCTTGTGTGTTACAAAATTAAATGATGATACAATTTCGCGCTGCTAACCGGAAAGACTTAACCTAAAGGTGATGGACAAAACAAATGTTTACTGTGTAATGGTTGTTTACAACGGCATGCGGTGGATAAAGAAGTGCCTGGAGTGTCTTGCTGAAAGTGAATTTCCTGTTCGCACGCTGGTAATTGACAACGGCTCAACCGATGGTTCCGCCCGGTTTGTTGAAAAAACCTTCCCCGGTATTCATGTTACCATTACCCAGCAAAATTTAGGTTATGGAAAGGCAACCAACATGGGTATTGTATCTGCCCTGAAACAAGGCGCTACGCACATTCTGCTGCTGAACCAGGATGCCTATGTAGAGCGAACCAGCATTGGAAAACTGGTAGCGGCACAGGTTAGCCAGCCTGAATATGGCATTGTAAGTCCGGTACAATTAAATGGCAACGGAGATGATTTTGACAGCAATTTTTACCGGTATCTCCTGCAGTCCGATCTTCATTCACTGCTGCTTTCAGCACTGCTGAATCAGCAGATGGATTCGAAAATCATCCGTACAAATTTTGTATGCGGCGCTGCCTGGATGATAACGAAAGAATGTATTGAAAAAGTAGGCGGTTTTGATCCTGCCTTCTTTCATTACGGAGAAGACGATAACTATACCAGCCGCGCCCTGTATCAGGGTTTTAAAATCGGCATCCTGCCTGCCGCCTTTATTAGCCATGACAGAGATCTGTCGTCCTCACATTTTCATAGCAAAAACATTTTACATTTCAGAAGAGACAGCACCATCCTTTTGAACCGGGCTTGCGATCCCAATCAGACTTCTTACAAACCCTTTCTGGCAAAGCGTTTCCTGCGTTATGGAGTATTGGGAATAGCAAATGGATTCATGTTTAAAAAAGAAAAAAGGAACTATCATTTCTCAATGGCAAAATTCATTTTTCGCAATTATAAAAACATACAGAAAAGCCGCCAGGCTTCCCTTTATCAAACAATGCCGCACCTGCCTGCCGGGCTAAGCTAAATCAAATTTATTTGTCATGAAAGCCAGTGTTTTAATCATCACCTACAATCATGAACTATACATACGCCAGGCGATTGAAAGCGTACTGATGCAAAAGGATTGCGAGCCTTTTGAAATTATCGTTTGCGATGATTGTTCTTCTGACAACACAGATGCGATTGCACAATCGCTGCTGCACGGGGTTAACAATGCAAAAGTGTTTTCTAATCCGACCAATTTGGGCATTACCCAAAACTATCAGCGGGCATTTTCGCTATGCAGCGGCGATTATGTTTTTGTGTTGGAAGGCGACGACTACTGGACGGATGAGCTGAAGATAAAAAAGCAATGCACGCTTCTTGACGAGCAGCCTCACTGTATGTCGTGCAGTCATTTTTATTATACAAAAAAAGAAGGCGTCGAAATACTATTGCCACCCGCTTTGCAAAGAGAAGAAGCGGTAAGTTTTTTTACCGCAAATGATATTATCCTCGATCCGTTTATCGGCAATAATTTTTCTACCTGCTGCTATCGCAGAACGGCATTGGAAAAGATTTCACCTGCCACGTACGAAGTCATCAGCTACGAATGGATGATTAATATTTCGGTATCGCAATCTGGAAGCACTGCCGTGATCAATCAGCCAATGTCGGTGTATCGCGTTTCCCTCTCGGGCTCCTGGAGCCGGCTATCGGAAGAAGAACAATTGCAAGGCATGATTGATATTTTGCCGAAATACGATGCGATCCTCCAACACCGCTTCCAGCCTGCATTTGAAATGAAAACAGCCCTGCTGAAACAACAACTGTATGCAATTGAACACCGAAGACAAGTGGCGCAACATCCTCCAAAGCCCGCCGGCAGAATTAAGCGCCTCTTATTATCCCTCGCTGGACGGCTTACGAACCGTTAGCATCGGGTTAGTGCTATTTGCTCATCTCAGCGATACTTATCCGTTTCCAAAATTTATAAAGAGCATCATTACCCAGACTGGCTTGCTGGGTGTGCAAATATTTTTTGTTATCAGCGGCTTTCTTATTACCAGTTTATTGCTGAAAGAACAGCATCGGACAGGAACGATTTCCCTGACACATTTTTACCTTCGCCGCGCCTTCCGGATTTTGCCACTGGTGTTCCTGTATCTCACGGTATTGGCGGCAATGAATGTAATTTTTCGCTTGCAGGTTCCTTTGCGCTGTTTTGCCGGCGCAGCCTTGTTCTTAGCGAATATCAGCTACTTCAAAGGCAGTTGGTACACCGCTCATTTCTGGTCGCTTTCTGTTGAGGAGCAGTATTATATCCTGTTCCCGTTTCTGCTGAAAAAGTTTACAAAAAATATTCATTTCATTATCCTGTTTTTGCTGCTCCTTATCACGTTTATCAAAGAAGCGGCTTATCTGCAAATTCCTTTGCTCCCGGCTTCTAAACTGGCTGATACTATTGCCTTCCTCCTGTTTCAAAGCGAAGGCGTACTCATAGGTTCCCTGCTTGCCATTCTCTGGTTTCGCAAGCGTCTTCCCATTGGTTTTATAAAAAAATACAGCCGCATTCTTTTGGTTTTTTTGCCGGTTGCTATTCTTTCTGTTTACACAAATCTTATTCGGATGCAATCGTTTAACAGTATACTAGCGAGCCTGTGTATTGCTTTGTTCGTGATGTGTGTTTTACTGCAGACAAGGGGATTTTTATTTGTCTTTCTCAATCATAAAATAATAGTCTTGATTGGTCGAATGTCGTTTAGCATTTATATCTGGCAGCAAATGTTTACCAGTCCTGATGGTATGTTTGGCTCCTTTTCAAGGTTGCCCAATAATATTACTGTCATTACAGTGGTTACCTGTCTGTCCTATTATTTTATTGAAACGCGGTTCCTAAAGCTGAAGCGCAGATTTGAGATACAGGCTTTTCGATAAAGAGATAAAGATTCAATCAATAAACTTTTCTATGCTCATTATGGATAGTAAATATAACAAGGCTGCTTTTTTTGGCAGCCTTGTTATATTTACTATTCCATCTACACTAAAGCAGATTAATGCTGTACTATAAATTTGGTAACCGATGTTTGAGCAACGCCGTTGCGTGTTACGGTGAGTTTGGTGGTGTAGATTCCGTTAGAAAAACCACTGGTACCCACTGGTAGAGACGAACTGTTTTTATTCGAGGAAGAACCTGCAAATGTTTTAACCATGTTGCCATTGCTGTTATAGATGCTCAAGGCATACTGGCTGTTCACCGGTAATTGAAAATTAAAGGTTACACTATTTGCAGCTGGGTTAGGATAGGCTTTCAGACTGTGAGCATTTACCACTTTCTCCTCAGTCAGCGCAGGTAGCGCACTATCTGTCCCTACCTTATCGGTTGCTTCTTCACCAAAGTTGTCAAGCTTTAAGAAGTTCGCCATGATATGCGTCAGGTAAGTGTTGTCAAGTAAACCATGTCCAACAATTTGCCCCGCATAACGACCGAACACGTTATCATCTGCACCCACCCAGATGTCCATCGGAGTATGGTTACCAGGCGTGCCGCCGGCTTTAGTGCCATTTCCATTGGTTAGCGGGTTGGAAGCATAAGCCACCACAATACGTCTGCCGTTGGTATCAACTCTTGGCCACAATTCGGGTCTGCCCTGGAAGGTATAGGTCGTATAGTTAGGATACCAGCCGCTTGGGTTGGTCGCACCAAAATCAATATCACCGCGGGTCAGATTAGCAGGTGTAGCTACCGTTGTTGCTGTTGCCGGTCCCCCTGAACTTGCCGGTACGCCATTCTGGCGCGGTCCTAATGCATACGTTCTTACATAGGTGCCGTTGTTCTGGGCATTGGCGGCATCATGTAAGCCGACGACAGCAGTGCCACCGCATTCGTGGTCGCTGGTAGAGAAAATCAGCGTTTTATAATCCTTATCATTCAACAGCCTTCTTCCCTGTGCTACAGCATAGTCAAAAGCCAGCACTTCTTTAATTAAGTAATCTGAGCCAAATACATCGGGTTTCCTTGGCGTAGAAGGGATAGCAGAATAAACCGCTTCCCCATCACCCACATAAGTGGGCTTATCACTGTCAACGGTGTACTGGTTTCCACCCGTTCCTTCCACTACCGAAATACCACCGGTATTCGCATGCTCCAGATGGTCAATACGGCCGCCTTCCACCATTAGGAAGAAGCCTTTCTTACCGCCTTTGGCTTTTAGTACTTTTACCGCCGCTTCCACCATTTCAAATAAGGAAGGTTCCCAGGTATTGGTCAGCTGCCTGTCCTGCTCAAAAGCATTATGCGAAGCATTAAACAAGCCCAACAGCTTTTTATCACTGCCCGGTGTAAACTGGCTAATATCTAAATTCATCAGGGCGTCACGGCTGTTTACAAATTCGTATCCTCTGTCTTCAGCAATCTTAATGAGGTTTACATTATCCGTTCTTTTGCCACTTAACTTTACTACGGCTCCATTGGCATACACCGGCATTCCCTGTGCGTCTCTCACGGTATCAGATTGTCCGTTAGGAAAGAAATGGCGAAAGCCACCGCCTAAGAATACATCTACGTCCACACCGATTTTAGGGGCAGGCAACTGATAGTCGCGCGCAGGGTTATAAGGCTTTATTGTAGAGGAAGCATCATTATAAATAGCCTCGTATTCCCCTTCTGTCTTCGAAATAAACTGGGCAGCAATATAATCTTCCAGGTCTCGGAACCAGATATGGCTGGCGAAGGCTGCCGGCGTAGCGTGTGTGATGCGTGTAGTGGTAATCAATCCCACTGCGTATCCTTCTTTCTTGGCGGCTTCCAGAATAGTTTCTACCGGCTGACCTTTGGCGACATCAAAGGCAATGGCTTCATTATCTATTTTGCCATTTTCACCCGATGCATATACCGTAGCACCGGGACCTGAATCGGTGGTCCATGAGTTGGCAGAATGTGTAGTTACCATTGAATTAAAGCGCAGCTTATCAAGCGATAATACCTTAAAGCCGGGATCATCGGTATAGCGTTTACCAAGGGTGCCCTGTCCCATAGACATACGGGCAGCTGTCTTCGCTGATACACCAAAACCATCTCCGATAAACAGGATACATTGTTTGGGTTCTCCGTTGCCAAATAGCTTTGACGCATCGGTTTGGCAATAGCTTTTTCCCCACGCCAGCAGGGATGCGAAAATGAATAGATGTTTTTTCATGGATGAAAATTTTAGTAAAAGTGGGTGCTGAATGTGAACTTATTATTACCGGGCAGTTACCTATCCGTTATCAAATCATTAACAAGATTGCTGAGTAATGAAGGCTTGTAAGTTTGAGGAATTATTGAAACCCCATGATGAAAAAAAGCAGTCTGTTTATCCTGTTTTCTCTTTCGCTTTTACTATCATTTGCCGGAACCTCAACCCGCTTTTTTCCTTACCAGAATGATGGATACTACAAATTGGTAGCTGTTAAAAAGAATGTGTATTGCATAACAAAGCATGCATTGTATAAAGAAGAAAAAAGCGGCTTAAAACAGCTTGCCACATTCTCGTCACTGTGCAATTCTGCCGTTAGTAAGGGAGATGAGATTTGGCTGGCAACTGAAAAGGGAATTACCTCTTTCAACGTCAGAAACGGTTTACTGTCGGCCGTGTTACCGGAAACGGTAAAAGGCAACATTACCCATATCGAAACTGATGAAGTAAATAATATATGGTTTACCAAAGAGTGGGAAGGATGCTTTAAAATAGACGAGAATAACAACGTACAGCAGATTGTAAAAGTGCCTGTTACTTACTCTTTAGCCCATACCCGCGACAGCAATATTTGGGTGGGTACCAATGTAGGATTGTATAAAGTGCCGGTGTCAGGAAAAGAGATTATCCGCTATGCTGAAGAAGGCATTGCCGATAATGATTTACCCGATAACCTGGTGGAGCAGTTGTATGGAACAGAAAACAGCGTATGGGCAGTAATGCCCGGGCATCTATCCCATATTGTTCCGGGCGAGGAAGAAGCACCTGACTTTGAGAGTATTGGCAGCCGTAATAACGAGTTGTACAGCATCGTGCAACTCCCCTTTGCAAACGGGGTATTTCTGTTTGCAACGCAGCAGGGCATTCTTTTTATGCCAAATGTTCAAAATGAAGATCAGTTCCGAACAGGAGAGATTCACCAGGAAGTAAAAGAAACAGCTTTTCATCTTAGTGATGATGCCATCCATAAACCTGCGGCTGCTAAAAACAATCCTGTTCGTTGCATTCAATTCATCAATGGAAAAACATACCTTCTAACGGATAAAGGGTTTTGGTCCATACCGCTGTCATCCTTATCTAAACACTTAAAAGCTAAATAAGGCAAATAACGATTGCATTTCCTTCTCTTTCATTTTGACAATCTCCAAAAGTGTTGTTTTAGTAAACACTTCCCTTCAGGCAATAAAAATCTTTTCTTGCCATCAATTGCCCTTTTATTTTGTTAGGTCAGGCATACTATTAAGGCATTCCAATCCACTCTCAAGATGTCCTTTTTCCTAATTGTCCGCTCGGGCTAATGAGCTAACGACAACAAGAATGACAGTAACACCTGAAGCCGTGTTTAAATTAGAGTGGTAATAAAAGGAACTATCATAGCACACATTTCATAGCACTCATCTTCTGCTTAGCATTGTGGGAATGACTCTTTTCGAATCGTAGTGTATGTAATGAACGTGGGCACGGCGTTTCTTTCTTCTGAGTCTGAATAAAATGAATAAAACGAGCACGGTGCCGAAATAAAGAACCATGGTTTGAGACATAACAGCATTGCTAAGGAATACCCTGCCACGAAAGGTTAAGAGTATGGGAACCAAGCGAAAGAGCCGGAACAGGCAAGGAGAATGACTGTAGCACAGGACGCAACATTTTTAGCAATCTTAAAGTAAAAAAGTCCCCTCTGAATAGAAGGTACGGCATTAATACCAAACTATCAATTGCTAGAACTGACAGATGGGGATGAAGGTAATTATTCTGATAATAATGAATCTACAATAGCCCCATTCAGAATTGAATCGTTTATTTCTATAAAGCCTCCTGCCTTTTTGAGGGTTGAAGCTTTGTTACAGTGGTTACCGTTTATGGTAGAGGGATGTAATAAACATTTCGCAGGATATAGTTTTGTCGCGGTGAGTTTATCTCATGTGCCTATTATTCGCCGGTGGTTTTTACTGCTGGCTTCTTATAACTTTGATTTCTGCGCTATTGTTCTACATGCGCTTTCCTCCTTTCAGCCTGTCTTCTATCTGTACCAATAGAACGAAATGCATTAGCATCCGCTAACTTCTCCAACATTGCAATAGGAACGCCTGCATCCGGCAATTCATTGGGGAGGAGAATAGTTTACTTCTTCTACCACACATTACTAAACTCTGTTTTGACAAACTTATGGCAGGGCATTTTTTGTGTGATGTAAATACTCCTGCATATTGCCTTGCAAAGAAGCGCCAAGCCCATTGAGTTTATCAACATAAAAACGCCTCACCGTTTTCCAGTCATAATAAGGAAACGAGTTGGTTGGTATGGGCAGCTTTACTTCTTTTTCGTTTAGCAGAACTTTTACTAAGTAATGATTTCCACTTGTATAGAGTATCCACTGGATATTGGCGCTTAGTGGAATGATCTGCGAAGCCTGCCAGTGCTGCTGATAAGTATAAACGGAGTGACTTTCGACACTTGCCTGCGGTATGCCTAACAAGGTTGCAAACGGTGCTATCGCTTCTGCATGTGTAAAGCGAAGCGCTGCGCCGGAATGTTTTGTTCCGTTAACAACAGAATCGGTTGTATTGATAAAATCAACCAGCAACGGAACTGCAATCGTTACCTGTATTCCCAATGTATCTTCAGCCGGACCTTTTTCATAAAAGTCCTCGGCATTGTTTACCAAATTCAGCCATTGTAAATCTTTACTTGTAAAAGCTTGTTCTATATAATTGACAGGTTTGCAACCACAGGCTTGCTGTATTTCTTTACTGGCAGAAAACCATACCGTATAAACATCGTACAAAGCCTGCAGAAATGCAATGGCATCTGCCGGTTTCTTTTTTCCAGAGCCATCATCTGCCGTTATCTTTTTACCCTGTAATGATTGACAAAAAGATTGAGTAAACAACTTGCTGCAAACACGTTTTGCCGTCTCCATCATTCTCTTATTTTCCTGCAAAGAATCAAGATGTCGCTGTAAAGATTTGCTTTGCAAATAAGCATTATAAGCCGGCGACATATCATAAAAACGCAGCATTGCATCTGTTGAATCCGGCAGTATGTTTTGCTGAATATTTTCTTTTACAGCATCCGGGATGCCTTGCAGAAAAGCCTTCGCACTTTGCTGTGTCCGCACTTTGGTTGTCATCCATACCTCTATGTCTTTTTTATCAAAAGCATTCCTGTATTCATTGGATATCCTTTTGCCGATTGCGTTCTGTTCCTGTGCCCCAAGCAAGGTGATATTCTCATAATTATTCTTCTCGGCATTGGCAAACTGAATAACCGTTTGTTGTACTTTCTTTCCGGTTTTTGTCAATGCATTTTGTTGCTTTGCCTGCTGCAAAATATCAGCCACTAAGATATCGCTGCCCGGCTTCGTCATAAACCTTGCGCCATGTCTTCCAACATAATTAATGAACACGGGCGTAAAGCCTTTGGGTGGTGCGGCAGGCTTTGTTTGCAACGGGCGGTACGTGGTTTTGGTACCCAAATACAAAGGCACAGTTTCCTGTGCCTGAACATGAATATAAAGAGTGATGAAAAACAACAGCGTTACGTACTTGTACAAAATCATTACTTAAAATTAAGACTCGACTGGTAATGTTGATTGCCCGAACCATCAGACTGGTAAGCACCCATATCAACGCCCGGCGCATCAGTAGTAGCGCCATATAAGCCACCCTGCGGCACTGCAAGCAACGGTTTAAAATCAGTATAGCCTTGCTTCAAAGCAGGCGAGCCGGGCAGCAGGCTGAAGTTATAATTGACTGCCGTTATAATGCTGTAGGGCATAGACGAAATATCAAGCGGTGGCTTTACACTGCTATAGTCGAACATATTTACATCATACGTGGCAAACATGGGATTGTTAGTCTTGGCTGTGCTGCTTCTTATATCATTGCTTTGCGTTTTTTCCACCCCGTCAGAAGTATTGAACTGAGGTATAAAATAATCTGCGTTGGCATAATAAAACTGGTTGTTATAAGCCAGGTGATTGGTGTCGGCATCGCTGGTAATGCGCAACCCAAAACGGCAGTTTACGATGATGTTGTTATATACTTTTCCCTGTGCGCCTTTCTCATAATTGATCGAGCCGCCGCGACCTGATTTTACCTGCCGCGAGCCGCCGTTAATCAGGGTATTGTTATAAACATTCACGTTTGTTTGCACATCGCTTCCGCCGCTGTTAGAGGCTTTGAAAGAATTGGTGGCTGCGCCAATAGATAAGTTATAGGCCACATCGCCTACCGTACCCCCTTTGAGATTAACGGATTCGCCACCGGCTTTTCCGCAGGCTTCAAAGGTGTTGCGCATAATACTAATCTTACCCCGCAACACACGCATGCCATCATCGGTACTGCCGAATATCCAGGAGTCTTCCAGAATGCAGTTGGCGTTCTGGTTCGTAAAGGCAATGGTATAGCGCGGATCGCCGGCAACATAAACGGCAGGATCGGCTCCCGCTCCGGCAGCGCCACCGGCAAATTCAAGATGCGTCCACTTAATAATGAGATCGCCACTGGTTCCGCTGCATTGTATGCCGCCCCAAAAACCTTTGGCAATATTTTCATTCGTACGCTTGTCATTGGTAACGGTGATAAAGTTCTGGTTGTCTTCTGTTCCCAGACTGATAAAAGTGCCATTGACGCTGATCTGCGGGCTGTTTTCGGTAGACGTTCCATCACCTAAAGCAATGAGTCTTGAGCCTGCCTGCATCAGCAAAGTATCGCCTCGATTTACAGTAATATCAGTACGGAAATAATACGTTTTGCCACTTAACAAAGTGCCTTTCACACTACCGGTTAGTGTATCGGAAGTAATGGCTTGCCCGGCATCTATTTTCGCTGTGGATACATTGACGGCTTCCTCTTTATGACAGGCTGTGAACAACAATAAAACGATACAGAGAAGTGGTGTGTATTGATAAACAGGTTTCATACAATTAGTGTTTTACATTCTGAATTTCACGCCTAACAAATAGTTCGTTCCATAAACATCTTTACGGATAAAAACATTCTCGCCTGTTTTCTGATAAGGCACATTGAGATTACTAACGCCATCATTCTTCTGCAGTATTTCAAGCTGGAAAGGTGTGTTGAGAATGTTATTGATTTTAGTATACACATAGAAGCGTTTGTCAATTCTTTTCTCCAGCGAAAAGTCCATTTGTGCAAAGCCTTTTTGCCAGATGTCATTGTTTAAAAACTGCGAAACCGTGTTGATTCTGCGGCTGGTATAGGTAAAGGCAAGCTGTGCATTCAAGCCTAAGCGGTTGTCGTCTTTATACAAAAAAGAGAAGTTGGCAATGTGTTTCGACTGTCCCTGTAGCGGGCGGCTTTGGTTCACTGAATCGGTCACCAGGTTTGTGCCGTTACTAAAGCGTCTCACCTTTAAGGTGGTGATTTTAGAGTCGGTGTAAGTGTAGTTGGCTTTGATACCAAACTGGCGGAAAAATTTGGTAACATCTGCCTCCAAGCCATAGTTGTGGGCGGTACCAAAATTATCAGGTGTGTAGTAGGTATTCGTACCAATATCCTCCAGTGCATACTCAATCGGGTTCCTGATAGTCTTATAAAATGCACCTAATAACAGTTGGTCAAGACCTTTCGGGAATAACTCATACCTGACATCGAAATTCTCGGCTGTCGTGCGCTTTAAATAAGGGTTTCCAACTTCTAAATAATCAGCTTCAGGATCGCCGCCCACATGCGGAACGACTTCATAAAAATTAGGCCGGCTAATGGCTGAAAAATAAGAAAAGCGCAACGCCTGTTTGTTAGTAATAGCATACTTGATGTGCAGGCTCGGCAACACATCATAGTACTTGATAGAGCCCGTTTTACCACTTACTGTTTGTGGCACATTTGAATTCCAGGATAAATCAGTGTGCTCATAGCGTGCGCCGCCCGTAGCTTCAATTTTGTTATACTGAAGCTTTACCATGGCATAAGCGGCACCTACGTTTTCTTTAGAAGCATAGTTCAGTGCATCGGTAGAGGAACCTTGCGGGTTAAAGACATCAAACGTGTTCTTGCTGATATCGCCATCGTATAACTGGATACCGGGGTTAGGACGCAGTGTATAATCATCATAACTGCTGTTCCTGTTTTTATTACGGTACATGCCGCCTGCCGACCAGTCGGCTTTCAGCTTATTAAAGGTTGATTGGTAAGTAAAATTGAGGTATCCGCTTTTGTCTTCGTCAGCGCTATAGAGCCATTCGCGATGAGAGCTTTGGTCTAAATTCAATGGCGCCTGAACCAACTGTTTTGTGTCCGGGTTTACAGAAACGCCGGTTACCAGATCAAGCGTCGCTTCGTCCGGGCGGTTGTCGGTGGCTTTGGAGTATGCCGCTGTCCAGTTCATCGTAAGATGAGGAAATAAAGTATGCTCACCGTTCAACGTGGTATTGAATATCTGCTGCACATCATGATATGTACGGATAGAATTTCCTACTCTTCCGATACCTTCTGTCGGCACTGCATCATAGGTTCTGCCAAGCACCAGATTGGTATCAGAAACTGAGCGGAATTCATTGCGCTGCAGATTGAAATAACCGGCATACAGGTTTATCTTATTGGCATTATTGAACTTAAAGTCAAGCCGCGTATGCAGGCCGGTACGTTGTTGTTGGATAGAATAGTTTCTGGCTTCAATATCAGTAAGTTTTGGCGTGCCATTGGCAAGGTCGGTTTCGGTATTGAAGAACACGCTGTTTACGTTGCGGTAATTATTCTGATAACTGCCGGCTATCAGCACACCTAATTTATTATGGAACAACCGACCTCCGGTGGAAAGTCCCAACCAGGAAGCCACCGGGTTGTTTTTGTTTGAAAATGTCCAGGGATTATTGGGAAAATCTTTTGTCGTAGCCAGATAGTTTTCACCATTTGTATATCGGGGTGAGTGATCGAGACTGTTTAAGTGATCGAAGCTTGTATAATCTTCCATTGAAAACTTCTGTGCCATTCCCAGCGCCGCATTGGCGCGGATGCTGAACTTCGCCGGTGCATCTTTCATTATCATGTTCACCACACCGCCAATCGCATCGCCTTCCATGTTGGGCGTTAAGGCTTTGGTCACCTCCAGGCGGTCAAGCAATTCTGCCGGAAAAATATCCAAGGGTATATAGCGGTTGCGGCTGTCGGGGCTGGGTATCTTGATACCGTTCACCAGTGTGTAATTATACCGTTTATCCATACCTCTTACAATGGCGTATTGCCCTTCGCCATTGGTGCTTCTTTCCAGTGATACACCGGAAATACGCTGGGTAACGTTGGCTACCGAAATATCGGGTGAGATATCAATCGCTTTAGCCGAAAGAGAGTTTTGTATCTGTGTGGAACGGCGGTCTGCCAGCAATGCAGAGAGGTCTGAACCTCTGTCGCGGCCTGTTGATACGACCACTTCTTTTAGCGCTTCGTCGCCCCGGGTCAGTTGTAATTGTAAAGTCTGAACGTTACCAGTGATCACCACCTGTAAAGTAGTGTCTTTATAACCTATATATTCAACTTTTACTGCGTAAGAACCAACAGGAACATTTCTGAAAACAAAAGCGCCGTTTAAGCCGGACATGGCTCGAAGCGAACTCTTGGAAGAGACACTGCTGTTTAGGGTAACCACCGCAGAGATTAAGGGCTCTGCCGTCTGTTTGTCTGTAATAACACCCGTTACGTCCTGCGCAAACGTGATAAGCATGCATACGCAGCCAAAGAGAGTGGCGTAAAGTTTTTTCATAGTGTTGACTTCGTCATTGCAAAAAGACAACGGTTATATTACGCTAAGGTTACCTTAGTATTAAGGAATTGTATCTTTCGGTAACGGGTAGTTTTATGAGTGCGTAAGCAGGGAGTTCATAACTTGTTTATTGCTTACTCTTCTGTTTATCATTTGTTCACAAGAAAAAGCAACTTTTGCAGCGGAGGATTTTCCCTGTGGGTAGCAAAGCCCGGTAATCGTACGGGGTTTCGCTGTGTTGGCAAGACAAGGAAATTGTTATATTGCAGGCAATAGGGCTACGGCTGCTGTTTACCTTCCCAATCTCTTTAGTTGCATTTCCGGACAGGCAACCGGCAAATCCGGCAGTCTTGGCAGCCAATCATTTTCCGTAATGAAGAGGGTAGGAAACTATCAGGAGATGCGTTCCGAGGTGTTAGCCAATCAGGACGCATTGACTGTTACACGAACCGTACACATTACGGCAATCCATTAAAGCAAACATAAGCAGTAGGTTCAGTGGGTGTAATCACATAAGATATCCTGCCAAAAATTTTAAAATCCATATCATCGAATACTTCAATTGTCTTGTATTTAGGATTGCCGGAAAGCAATCAGCATCGGTTGTTTTCCTTACGGTACCTGCCTGTGATTTCTTTGCCATTCAGCAGTGCAATAGCGAAATGATTGCTATTGACAGCGAGGGAGGTATCCACTACGCAGATTGAATCCGGATAGATACCTGCTCCATTCATGCGGTCGGTTATAGGAATAACAAAATAAGTCCGGCTTGCTGACGGCAGCCGGAGAGGGACCTTATCACCTTGCAGCAGAGCCAGAAGCCAAGCCTCTGTGATGTGGGGCTGTTTGGCTGTTGGAGAAGCTTAGCCGAAACATGGCTGCTGCGTCGGCTGGGTGCGGAAGGGCAGCGAAGTTTGTGCGGTGGCTGGCTGTTAGCAAAAGCGTTTGGCTGCGTTTGGCTTTTTTGTGTTGGCTCGCAGGGAAATGCTTTTGGGGTATTTTGTATTTAATGGTGCAGTCGGGATTTGTGAAAGAGTCTGGTTATTAGCAATTCTGCAAAGGAAAAAGGCTTAAGGCTGTTGGGGAATTTGCATTCCGTCGGCCCATAACTGAGGTTGATAATTGCAATACTGCTGATGTTTTATTCATATGTCAAATTTATAACGTCGAGCTCGAACTGAGGCACAATTAAGAACAAATGTTGAAGCCATATTGGTCAAGCCCCAATACTGTCAAACCTCATGTAAGCTGCAGCCCTTCGTCGCGTGCTTCTATTATATCTTTAAGTAAACCTGGAACTCCGTTCCTTTCCCTGCCTGGCTCTTCACCAAAATTTCCCCATCCGAGTTATTAACAATTTCCTTTACTAAATATAATCCTATACCTGTTCCCTCAATTGCGTTTTCCAATCTGTAATACTTTGAAAATATGGACTCGAAATTTTTCTTCTTAATACCTATGCCATTATCTTTTACAGATATGATCATAAAATCCTTTTGCTTTTTAGTAGTCACCACAATTTTAGGCTGTCTTTCTGTAGCTCTGAATTTTATGGCATTGTTTACCAGGTTATAAACAATGGTCCTTAATTTTCTTTGGAAAAAGTAATTTTCGAGAGGTTGATTTTACTTGTCAACTCTGCACTGGCAGCCACAATATTATCGCTTAACGTAAGCCGCACATCTTCCAGTATATCCTCAAATTGCAGCACTTCTTCTTCGGCTTTATATTTATGGTCTCCCTTTCTTACTTCCGTCAACTCTTTAATAAGTTTGTGCATTTTTATCACAGAACTATCAACAATTTTCAAAAGCGCTTTAAATTTCTTTTTCCAGGATCTGATTGCTCTTAACAACTTGCTCAATATCCTCTATAATAGTAGGAAAACGGAAATTTTCTTTTATGTCATTGATAGGCTTCCCCACATCGCCGGCCGACAGGTTAAACTGTTTCATGGCAGGAGGGGAAAATTTCTGCAGTTTCAATGCTCCGTCTACAAACAACTGAGGAATGATAGTGTTCCTAAAATAATTTTCTAACTCGTAATTATGTTCGACAAGTTGTTTTATTTGCTTGTTTTTGTCAGGCATTCTTTACAATATTCATAATCAGTTCCGAAAATTTTAAGATGTACAATTAGGGTTGCAGATAACGTTGAAGCATTGGTGATGTGACGGTATTCATTGAACTTCCAGCCCCATACCGCTGCTGAATAAAGTTAACAATGTTGATGATAAGCACTCCAGTCAAATGTTGTTCGTCATGCTGAAACAGTTGTTGATGCTTGCACATAGCTGATTGCTTGTTCGTCGCCCCGCCATATACGCTAATGCATTTGTTAGCTGCTGTTTTTCTTTTCCGCAAGAGTTGCAATTGTTTTACCAAGTTGCTTTTTCTCCAAAGGTGAATTTGTCAATCTGATAGATTGATTAAAATGTTCTATGGCTTTGTTCGTATCAATGGTAGAATATAAATATCCAAGTAATGAATGATAGTAACTGTTTGTCGGCAAACCTAATTTTGCCGCTTCGTTTAATGCTTCCTCATTTCCGTAAACTTTTGCAAAGGCAAATGTTCTGTTTAATGCAGCAACAGACGAATACTCCCGTAAAAGAAGCTCATTATACAAACTTAAAATGTGTTGCCACTTGTCACTAGCATTGGTTGTATGCCAATAAGCGATGCTTGCTTCAAAGTGATATTTTGAAAGTTCATTGGTAGCATAGGCGTTCATTAAATAATAATTTCCTTTGTTAGTCAGATACTTGTCCCAAAGTGCTGTGTCCTGCTCTTCAAAAAGCACAGTGCCCTCAGCAGCTATTCTTGCTTCAAGTCTTGAACTTTGAAAACATTGCAAGGCAAGAAGAGCATTCACTTTCGGATTGTTGGTATGGGCATTCTCCGTCAATGTTAGTGTCAAGCGCATTGCTTCGGCACATAAATCTTTTTGAACTAAATTGTCGTTTGATTTAGAAAAATAGCCTTCGTTGAATAAAAGATAAAGTGTGGTAAGAACGGTGTCAAGCCGTGATACGATATCTTCTGCTCTCAACTCCTCAATCTTAAAATTCTGAATGCGTAAATTTTCTCGTGCCCTGGATAATCTTTTTTTGATTGTTTCTTTATTGCTTAAAAAAGCATTGGCTATTTCTTCAACACTAAAGCCGCAGAGAATTTGCAATGCCAAACACACTTGCGCCTCTTTGGCATTGGCAGGATTACAAACTGCAAACATCATTGCCAACTGACTGTCCCTGAAGTTTTGTTCCGTAAAATCAATATCCGTGAAACAATGGTCATGGCTTTTCTCCAGGATTGTTTTCACTACTTTACTTTCAAAAATTGTATTTCGTTTAAGGTAGTCTTTTGTTTTGTTTTTTGCAACAGCATACAACCATGTTGTTGGGTTCTCGGGCAGTCCGTGTAAGCTCCATACTTCGGTTGCTTTTAAAAACGTCTCACTCGCAATGTCTTCTGCAACTTCAATATGCTTTAAACCAAACTGACGGCATATAACAGCCGTCAGTTTGGTATATTCCAATCTAAACAAATGTGGCAAAAGGAGGTGGCTCACATTTTCTTTCACTTGTTATATAAATTTATTGATACGCTTTTAAATAGTTGTTTTGTTTACAATGTCTGGCGGTGTTATATTCGATGTGCTTATTTTTTTTGGATTGTAGTTATCTGCCTGACCAAAAATTCTTGCACGAGAAAAGCAGGCAAATCGCAAGACAATAAACGAAATGCTTTTTCATTTAAAATAAAATGAGATTAACTCTGATCTTCCGGGGTAGTCACGGCCCTTACTTCAACATTGCCGCCTTCTTTTAATATGGGACACCCTTTGGCTAATTCAACAGCTTCATTAATGTCGGCTGTCTTAACGATTATGTAGCCTTGGATGAACTCTTTAATTTCTGTGTACGGTCCATCAGATACAGCGTTGTCAGGCTTAACGGTTTTGGCATTCGACACCGAAAGCCTGTTGCCATTGTTTGCCAGTTTGTTTTGAGCAGCAAGGCTACCAAACCAATTCATCCAATCAGTTATCACTTGCTGCATTTGTTCTGGTGACGGTGCATCAACTGGAGTAGTGCTGTTTCTGAAAATGAATACGAATTCTTTCATGTAAAATAATTTTCTTGTTACAAATATTGATTACGTCTACATCACGATTGAAAATTAGGAAAGGGGACAACAATGTCAATTTATTTTTGCAATGAAGGTTCTATGAAAATTGCAGCTATCGCGAAGATTGCTGTTATTGTACGCAATTCTCAAAAAATAATGCTACTGATAATCAACTACTTGACGTTGCGCTTTTTCAATTGTTGTTAGCACAATCCGTTTTAAAGAAGATGAATTTTTCTATTCATATACCTTCATGTTAGGTCATTCGCCCCTTATTTAAGTCGTTTTTAGCCTGCAACCTTCTATGCTGACCGATACACAATTACTGACTGATGGAAACATGGCTGCCGCATTTGCTTATTTTGCGGATGGGCAGCGATGTTTTGTGCGGTGGCTGGTTGTTGTCAAAAGCATTTGGCTGCCGTAGGCTTTTGTATGATAACATGTAGGGAAATGATTTTGGGACTACTTCTTATACGCTGACTATCCCATGTAATTGCGTTGGTGTGCTAATTTTTTAAGCTGCAGATTAGTTACACTCAATAATTATCATGTAGTTTCTTCTATAACCTGCAATCAAGCTCGCCGGATGATCTTACTGTACAAAACGAGAAGCCGTGAGGAGTTGGACACTACCGCTGTTGGGTATGATGGGTGATTCTGCTTATAAAATAGTCTACTTCAAACGGCTTTTCTATAAAGTCATTGCATTGGGATTTTTCTAAATCAGGTTCATAGAGTTTGTTGGCAGAAAACAAGATGACAGGAAGATGAGTATGTTCTTCTACTTCTTTGATGTTTTTGCAAAGCTGTCTTCCGTCATAGCTTCCCAGTTGCACATCTAACAATACAAGATCTGGTTTTGTCTGTTTTATTCTTTCAAGAAGGTTTTCGGCATTATTGAAAGTAACCACTTCAAAGCCTCGCATTTTTAAAATGATGGCAATCACTTCAAGAATGTCATTTTCATCATCGACAACCATTATTTTTTTATTGCCCATTATCATCGGAACACAGCAAGAAGAAAAGGCATTGGTAAATGGACGATGCGATTTGTTGATGAAGCATTAAGCACTATACCAATTGCTATTCGCGTGCCACCCTGTCTTAAACCATGTTAGTAGTTGATTGTTGAACAATCGAACGGTGCGTAAAAGATATCCTGTTGTCAGGAAGGATTTTATTTCGTGTGCTATATTAGTTCATCCGATCATGTACCAGTATAGTTCTGTAGCTTGCTTTTAGTGGCGAGCAAACAAAAAGAGCAGCTTGCGCTGCTCTTCTGATAAGATTAATCATCCTAATCAATAATACTGATTAAAATAACCAAAAATCACACAATCCAAATAATAAAAGACCTAATAACTAAATAATAAGAAATCTAAAATAAAACTAAGTAACAATGATCTTTAAAACATACATGAACAGGACGGATTAATGTATCCCTATAAAAATATAAAAAACCGGATCTTATCCAATCTGTTTAAAACGTTACTTCAAAAACAATTGACGATAATGTGGATGACAAATACATTGATTAAAATCAGATATTGCTATAAAACCGGTATATAAAGTATAATGTTACAAAAAGGATCACTCAATATATTAAAAACGTGGCTACACAACTCATTTTTATGACAAGCAAAAACCAACAGATACATAATCTTACAGAACACAATACTGAACTGGAAAACTATTTCAGAAATATCATTATTCCGCAATTATTGGTAGACGGAGAACTTAAACTGCGAAAGTTTACACCGCCTGCCATGAAACAATTTAATATATCTGCGAGCGATATCGGGAGACCGATAGATGACATAAAAGAAAATTTTCGTTTTCCTGCCTTAATAGAAAATATTGAACACGTTATCGAAAGCAATGAAATGGTTGAAAAGGAAATTCAAACGACTGACCTGCGCTGGTACCAAATGAATATATTACCTATATAACAATAAAGGACAACAAAACAGACGGAGTCATTATCACATTCGTGGAAATTACGGACCGTATAAAAGTGTTAAAGGAGTTGGAACGGTTAGTTAACGATCACGAGATATTGCTGGATACAATTTCACACGATATTAAAACGCCATTAAGCAATTTATTCATTGCCTTTAAGATTATTAGGGAGGTGCCACCCGAGAAGGTGGATGATATTCAAAGACTATTGGGAATACAGGAAAACAGTTTGGCTAAAATGCAAAGCCTTATTGTAGAGCTGACGGATACGCGCGAGCAGGAACATAAATATATAGCCAATACAGAGTCGCTGGATTTTAAGCATATCATAGAAGATGTGCGCCTTACTTTGAACGATGAGATTGCTAAGTCGCGCGCCGTGATACACACAGACGTACAGGCATCGCAGGTTAGTTTTCCACGCATGAAGCTGAGAAGCATTGTTTACAACCTTGTCATTAATGCGCGCAAATACAGATCACCCGAACGTACACCAGAAATCTGGATTGCCACAACTTTAGAAAACGACTTCATCGTTTTAACCATAAAAGACAACGGCGCAGGTATTGATGCCAGCCAGCAGGAAGCTGTGTTCTCTAAATATGTACGGCTGCCAAGTAATGCACAGGGCTCAGGCATTGGGCTTTATTTAGTGAAGGAACATGTAACGAAGGCAGGCGGAAAAATAACATTGGATAGCGACCGATAGGAAAAGAGCGTGGCGACTACAGAGTATGATATGGAGGAAAGAATTACATGACCTTAGGTACGATTGCCATATAGTGAACCGGCAACAGTAAAGCGAAGACATAAAAAAATTAATTTCTCATTCGCCTATCCGCAAAACCAGAAGGTTTTACAAAACGCTATAACAGAATAATACATTCAATCTTATTTCCCCGTCATCCCGCCCCAGTGTCCTGATCATTGTGATGTATTCTTCTGCTGCCTCCTCTGTATTGAAGATGCCCATCATCATGTAGCCGTGGTTTACGCCATACGTGAAAGCAATGTAGTTGTCTTCGTAAACCCGCCTCAGCGGACGGATGCCAAGATCATTCTTTTTTGTGTTGCCTTCCACCACAAAAGACCCTTGCCATTCAGCATTCCACCGGCTGACCTCATTGCCCGATTTATTAAATCGTCTGTTTCCATTTCACTTCCTTTACAGGCAAATATCTGTTGAGGTAAAGATTGAAAGGATAACTATTTTATCCCTTTCGTGACTATTATAGAAGTGATCCCTACGCCCGCAGCACAGACGCAAAGAATATTTGTGAAAGCAGCGGGCAAAGAATACTTTAGTGTTGGTTCTGTGAAGTCACAGACCGGTAGAAAGAAACTGCCAATGAGGCTACTGTAAAAGGAAGGGTAAATACGCTGAAATGAAACGGTATCCCTTGCCCGGCTTAGAAGATGTATAATAATACTGAAAATAATTATGCCCCAAACCATAGACAATATTGCGTTTATCCTGCCTAAGGGAGTACCAGGAGTGCAACAAAAGTATCAGGACCAGGCTAACCGTATGCTGGCTGAATTTGCAGAGGACATCAATGAGCAGCAGGGGACGGTGACTGTTATTGTTCCTGCGGAAGGACACTGGTATTTTGACTTTGCGGACATTGCCCCTCACTTAAGTGACCAGATTATTGCTGGGCTGGAAAGCAATAGATTTAGTGCGGACACGATAAAGCCATATGCTATTAAAACGCGGGGTTATTAGACGGTGGTGTATTGATTGGATAACACCCACTCTCTTTTAATTTATTTAGTCCATTCATGACGTCTTCTCTCCCCCTATAGCGATACCCTGCCGGAACATACACTGGCTGCGTGTTTTAATGGTACTTCCACCCCGTATAAGTTTGGTGCTTACGCGGTGGAGCACTTTATTCCCTATTTGTTTGTATCGCATGGCCTGATACCAGCAGACCCCTCTTTTAACAGTGCCATGCATAAGAACTCCATAGATACCCTGCGGAAGTCTGCGGAGAGTAGGGGTAGAGGTTGCCTAGGCTTTAGGTAGGAGAAACATTGTATAAAACAGGCTGAGATAAGAGAGGATTTATGGCTTACAGGGTAGCCGTAAGGATGTAAAAGGGAGCCGGATAAAGATAAGAATAAAACTTCTTTTCCATTTCGTGCGAACAAAGATTTTCTGAAACGGCGTGTGAGTCATGCAAGTGCGGATAGCCCAAAGCTACCTTAGAAGAGCGGCGCAGGCACAGCTAGCTGTACGCAAAGTGAGAACAAACTATGGGAGTTTAGGCTTTTGGATTTTTTTTCCGCAACGTCTCCGCCAGGCATATTATGGTCTTTCGCTTATCATCTTTCACTTTTCTTACTGCTTATAGGTAGCACTTAGATTCCAACATCATCTCCTGAAAGGGACGATGCGATATAACGGGGTCAATTTGTTTACATCGCATTTTATCTTCAGTCTCCATTTTTTATCTTCTTTATTTTCATAAACTTTGAACTTTACGTTCACCTTTTATAGTAGCAGCCAGCTTCAGTGCATCATAAGCGTTAACGATGCCGCCAGTAGCTGAGAGTGTCGAAAAAAGAACTTTATCATTGGTGCCTGGCTTAGATACGATAACACCCGGATACTTTGTTACAGAATTTTCCAACACATACTTAATCTGGTTCGCACTTAATAAAGGATAATATTCCAGCACCAGGGCTGCAATTCCAGCTACTACCGGTGCCGCCATACTGGTACCGCTTTTAAAAGCATACTTATTATCCGGAATAGTGGAATATATATCAACGCCGGGAGCAAACAGATTGACCCGGTGAGCGCCGTAATTAGAGAAAGGAGCTGCAAGCTTATTCTGAGGTCCTCCTGCGCTTGCAGCAACAGTTATAAAATTAAGCGCCTCCTCTTTTGTGTCTGAAAAAACAGGGCTTGGAAACTCCTCAGTTGAGTCAATATTTAGTCCCTGGTTTTGCGCACAATTTACCAGTAATACATCCTTCAACAGCGCATATTTAACAGCCTCATCAACCCATTTCTTATTTGGCGATAAAGGCTTTCCAAAACTCATGTTTATTATTCCCGCTCCATTATCTACTGCATAGCGAATAGCGAGTGCAACATCTTTATCACGCTCATCTTCATTCGGTATTGCCCGGACAGGCATGATAAGAACATTATCCGCAATGCCATCGATTCCCTTATTATTACTTCGAATGGCAGCTATAATACCGGCTACATGAGTGCCATGGGCAGGCATATTTGCACCTATATTATTATTGCCGTAGTTGCGGTCATTTATATCAGTAGGATCATCTCCTGCCACACCCCGCCTCATAGCATTCGGGTCAATAATCAGGCTATCCAAGTCACGCTTTTCGTTAGCTAAACTATTTTCAATCCGGGTCAGAAACTCGTGTAAAGGAGTTTCTAAAGGCTCACGATAAAGCATATAGAGATTATTGACATCGCTACGCAAACCAGCGGTGGCAGTATCCGGAGCCGTTGCGTTTTTTATGTCAATTACAGTAACAGAATCTTTCTTTAAAATGCGGCTCCACGTTCTATAGGCGGGTTCTGCCTTTTGGATCATTAGAGAAAGTCCCCTTATTGTATTTGCCTTATCAGCAGAGTCTTTTACATGTATCTTTTTCAACTTTACATAATACCTGTGTTCCTGTCTTTCATCTTCATCCATCAAAAGGCTATCGCCAAATCCTGCAAATAGGGGATGAAGTCTGAAATATTCCCTTTCCGTTTCATAGCTTTCTTTAGTAATGTTTCGCCCATCCTTGCCACCAAGAAAGTTCCAGCCATGCACATCATCTGTATAACCATTATGATCGTCATCTATGTTATTGCCGGGAATTTCTTTTTTGTTTGTCCAGATATGTCCTAGTAAATCTTCATGAGCCGTATCCAAGCCTGTATCTATGACAGCTACAATCACCTGGTGGCTTTTTTTGCCGTTAAGCAATTCGGCATAAGCTTTTGATACGCTTGTACCATAAACACTGTCTTTCGCAAAATCAGCAAGCTGCCAGTTCTTAGCGGAGAATTTATCAGGTTCCCGCAGCTGTGCATACAGTGCAAAAGGTACAACCAATGAGCAAATAGTAAACAGCACTGTCAGTAGCCATATGTTCTTCATCTCTATTCAAAGATTAGAAATTAATTCTGATGTTCAAAAGCGTTCTTTCCAGACCAAAGCTGAGAGCAATATGCAGCCGAACTCTCCACTATTCGGCGCGACCACGGGAACTACGCTTCTTAGTGATTGATTTTTCTCTCGGTAAAATTGAGTATTCACCGCCAACTTGCTTGAACCTATACAATACAATGTCCTGAATGAAAAAAGTGCAACCGAAATATTTTCAAAATAATAGTAGGGGGAAAGTAAAACCAACTCGGTTGCTGAAAGCTACTACAACAAGCTGGTAAAGGCATAGCCATAAGCTGAGTTTGAGCAAGCTACAATGAGTAAAGGCATCGCTTGGTTGGTCATTTGACAGCCGCTTATACTTTGGTACGATGAATTCCAGGCGAAGTCCCACTTTTATTATAGCTCCATAGACACCCTGCGGAAGTCTATGAAGAGCAGGGGGTATATATACGGGTAGACAACTTTTGGCAGAAAATTATGCGGTAGAACACTGTATTCCCTATTCGTTTGTGTCGCATGGCCTGATCTGGAACCTGATACCGGCAGACCCCATTTTTAATAGCATTAAGAGTAATAAACTGCCCTCTTTTGATACTTATTTTGACGCCTTTTTCCGGCTGCAAAAAGAAGCCATCGAGATTGTAAGCGAGGAGAAGCGGAACAGCCGCTACCTTGAAGATTACTTTACTATTTTGCCCGACCTGCGATCTGCTGCTTTTGAAGAAGAAAACGTAAAGGAAAAGTTTAAACAAACGATACAACCGTTGCTAACGATGGCAGCCAATAATAGATTTCAATATTTATAGGAACAGCAACTTTGCTCAACATCTTACAGACAATGACCATATGACATACCGAGTGAATCTCTTACGTCATCTACAATTCTTTGTCTTTGCTGTTCCGATCCTTATCTCATATGAGAACAAAAGGGAACCGGTAAGCGTATACTCAAAAACACAAACAAGCTTTCAAGATAACGTGCAGCGATTTGCGACTGTACAAAAGAGTGCTGATAGTAATAAAGAATGAGCCTTTATTACCAGCAGGCAAGAGGTACGGACGAAACAATAGTTCGATGAACATACAGAAGTAAAGGACTGGATAGGAACCTGGGATCTATTCAACGCAAATACAACTGAAGTTATGATTGATATTGAGAATTTTCGCGTGACTAATTTTTAATATCGCGTTTGTCCCCGTTGGGTGCTGTTTCGGTGCGTTTACTGCTGCTTTTTGAAGATGCCTGTCCCATACAAAACAGGTTACAATATAAATTTCAACGGGTATGCCAGAGCGGGATCGTACATGTACATTTTCTACATCCCTGATGAGCAGCAAACTTTAGTAGAACAGAACCTGCCAGTAATATTTTATCATCTGTTACCAACTCCTTAGTTTTAGCCTTCCATCTAACACACCTGCCTGCCGTGAACCAAACGCCCGAACAGGTTGCCCACGATGCCATAGACAAGCAACTAACCGCTTGCGGGGCGTGCTGGAAGAGCAACATTTTCTCCGCATCCACCGGCAATACATCATCAACCTCAACGAGGTGAAACACTATAACCGCAACGACGGGCTGCTTACTATGGTTACCAACGATGTGCTTCCCATGTCCCGTTTGCAAAAAGACAAGCTGATAGAGCAGTATGGCTGGCTGTAAGGGATTGTGGTTCTTCTTTCGAAGTCACCCGGGTAGAATGATTGCGGTAAAGAAAGCAATGATCGAGTCGTGTCTCAGTTCGAAAACGGCGGCACGTCATTCCGGGCTTGCCCCAATATTGTACACCACACATCTCACATCGTACATGGGATGGCTTTGTGCGGAATCTGGTTTTTCAACCTGAGACACTCTCAACTACTTTTTATAATCAAAAATGAAAAAAATATGCGTCCCTTACTATTGATCTCTGCCGTTCTCCTGGCTCTTTTTACATCGGGTGCTTATGCCCAACTGCCGCCTGCCGGCAAATACGATACATCATCTTACCCCGAAGACCGGAGAGCTATCGGGATGCTGGGCCGCACAAACGATAGCACCCGCTTTCGCCGTTGTTGGCAGGCACCAACAACGATATATGTGGTATAGGCTTATTTTAGCTTATGCGCCTTTCTACTCATCCTTACTTCTTTACGGCCACCATACTCGAATGGAAAGCTTTATTAAAACCACATAAGTGTGAAGATATTATTACCCAACAGTCTTGACTATTTGGTAATTGATAAGCGGATGATCGTTTATGCTTTCGTGATTATGAACAATCACATTCACCTGATCTGACACGCAGAAGATGCCCATGCTGTAAGCGACGTTCAATATTCCTTCATGAAATACACTGCACAGATGATGTTGAAGGAATTGCGGAGTCATCATTCTAAGTAGTGATTGCGTTGTTCTTATACCTTACTGCTTAAGTATTAGGGTGTGATAAACAAGGGCATTGTTCTGCCATACCTGCAACTGGTAAGTGCCTGTTGCCAACCGGTTGCCAATATATAGGTTGCCGGCTGTGGTGGTTTGTACAAACTGTACTTTGCCCTGCATATCGATAAGCTTTACCGTGCTTTTTACCACAGTGGTTTGTGAAGGAATCTGCACAAGAATATGGCTGGTAAATGGGTTTGGATATACCAGCACGTTGATGGCTTGCCAGGCGTCCATTGTCAACGTTTGTACAGAGGTGCTGAAAGAAGCGCCCTCTTTATCAAACTCCTTTACCCGGTAGTAGCTCTTGCCGGGCAGAGGCGCATTGTCATAAACCCCGTAGTTGCCGGTGCCGGAACGGCTTTGCGCTCCTGTTGTTGACAGCAGGTTCCAGTTTCTGCCATCGCTGCTTCGCCATATCTCAAACCGGTCGGTGGTCTGCTCATTCGTAGTGGCCCAGCGAATGAGGGCTTTCCCATTTTCGTTTTGTACAGTGAAGGAGAGGAAAGTAACAGGCAGCACACCTGCTACTGTGAGTGATGGGGAATTAGCAGAAGTTCCGGTATTGTTTTCGGTAAAAAAGACATAGCGATGTCCGGGTTTCATATTTCTGGTAGGCTTCAATACCCATTCATATTCGGTTCTGTCGGTAGATAAGGACAATGTTGCAGGAGAAGATGCCGCATCTGTAATCCATCCCGGAACGAAACGATAGGATGGGTAAATAGATGTTAGCTGCTCTGTTGTTCGTTCAGATGACGATTCAGAGTCGAGCGTGCCTAAAACAAACGCATTGCTGGTGTCGATAGCGTCAATTTTAAAACTTTCTCCGCCCAGGGAATCAACATGATAATACAAAATAGTGCCGACGGGTATACCACCATCATCAGTAGTGGCAAACTCAATCCGTAACCTGACAACACTGTCGGCTGACGTAATGGTGATGGGAATGTTCTCATTGGTGCCTTTTGGCGCATCCAGGTGTTCGGGACCATAATCTTTTCGCCAGCGCCAGTTGCCCTGCTGGACGTTAGCAAAGGATTGTATGCAGGCTGATAAGAGCAATGCAAAAAGTAAAAATGTTTTCATGGTAGTTGTATTATTGAATAGCAGCTTGACAGGCGAACAAGGAAGCAATGAAGAAAGGGTTTAGGCTCGTGTATATTTTATTCATCATAATAGTTTTGTAAGCAGATGCGTAAGGCCATTACTGCCGATTCAATCCAATCGTTTCCGGCTGGCAATGTTGATTCGTGTTTTCCTCTTGATGATACCGCAAAACTATTGTCTGCATACACCTTTGACAATCCCCCGAACCGGGTGATTTTTTGGATTCCTGAAAAGGAAGAAAGATTTGCGCTCTACTTTTATGGGCTGGATGAATACGGGTGATTAGTTAGGTTAGGCAGGTAATTTATTTTGATAGCAATGAACAACAGATAATTGGTTATCAGCCATCCTTGCTGCCATAAAGGTGATAATATGGTAGATTAGCAATTGAATTACACAAGCGTTATGACATTACGTACCGTGTTTGAATATTTCCTGCCGGTGGATGTACGCAACGATAAAGCGCATCCAAAGTACGATGAGTTTTATAACATCGCCAGCTCCATACCGGTTGGTATTGTAATGATGTCTTTCTTCCCGCTTTTCCTTCTATACATGGATAAGCCGGTGGCTGGTTTTTATATTAATCTGGTAATGCTGTTCTGTACTTTATTGTGTTTAAAATGGTTTGGACATTACCGCATCCCT
>CAXUDB010000004.1:0-535817 GCA_964249755.1 uncultured Ilyomonas sp.
TACAGTCAACAGTTTTCAAGACTGCCGCAATCGACCACTCTGCCAGCTCTCCGGGTGCAAAATAATAGTGCGGCTGTGTATCTGCCAAATATTAATTCACCGGAAGCTACTTCCCTCAAACCGTTGTTAAATACAAAAGGGGAGAGTTTCTGCATGTACTTTTACTTTTTATTTGTTTCATGAAGTGGCTGCTGCAATTACTTATTCTTATTTCATTCATCTATCAGAATGCAAATGCGCAGCAGGATAGCGCCTGCCACCTGCGTATCAGCTTGCTCACCTGCGCGCCCGGTGCTGAGCTTTATTCAACCTTCGGGCATACCGCTTTGCGCATTCAGGATAGCACAACCGGGTTAGACATTGTGTATAATTACGGCACCTTCTGGTTCGAAGACCCGCAGTTCTATACCAAGTTCGTCCGGGGAAAATTAGATTATTCTCTATCTGTAGACAAGTTTCCCGATTTCATGTATGAGTACCAGTATTTTCAGCGCAGCGTGCAGGAACAGGAGCTCAATCTTACCTGTGCACAGAAAGGGCAGATAATTACGGCGCTCAACATCAATATGCAGGGCGCAAACCGATACTACAAGTACGATTTTGTGTACGACAACTGCACCACCCGTGTGCGCGATCTGATCTTCCGTTCCCTACCCGGCAGCAGTGTAAAGAACCGTCTCGTTCCCGAAGGCACCACCGCGCGCAATCTGATTCACAGTTATCTCGATAAAGGCGGCGAGCCCTGGAGTAAGTTAGGCATTGATATATTATTAGGTGCCAAACTCGACAAGCCGGTAGGTGATAAAGTGGCAATGTTTCTGCCCGAATATCTATTGAAGGGAATAGATAGCGCCACTATCAACCAACAACAACCTGTAATAAAACAAAAGCGGACTTTACTCGATGCGGAAACGCCTATTGAACCCACCGGCAAATGGGTGCCGTTTATTGTCTTTACACTCGTTTGTGTTGCACTGGCTTCTCTGTATTTTCTGCCTTCGGCAAAAGCACAACGCGTTGCCCGCATTGTAGATTCTTTCCTTCTGTATTTGACCGGGTTGCTGGGCTTGTTGCTTGTCTTTATGTGGTGGGGAACCGACCATCGCATGACGAAGGATAATTATAATTTGCTTTGGGCATTGCCTACCAACTTTGTGGCGGTTTTGTTTTTGTGGCGGTCGCCATCATGGCTCGCCAAGTATTTTTACTTTGCTTTTGCGCTCACGGCTTTACTGCTCATTAGCTGGTTCTGGCTGCCGCAGGAGCTGAATGTATCACTCGTGCCATTTGTATTCCTGATGTTGTATCGCTATGGCAGCCTTGCCATGAAACAAAAAACTGCCTGATGCAAACATTTATTTACAACCACAAAACAATCGCTTACCGCAAAGAGGGCAACGGCTTTCCTATAGTACTGCTGCATGGCTTTGCCGAAGACAGCGGGGTATGGAAATATCAATCTGCTGCCTTGCAAAAAGAAGCGGTGCTCCTCATCCCCGACCTGCCCGGCAGCGGCGCATCGGAAAGGCTGGAAAAAAGCGAAGGCGATGTAACGATGGAAGATTATGCTGACTGCATTGCTGCTTTGCTGAAACACGAAGGCATTGATAAATGTATTGTATTAGGGCACAGTATGGGCGGCTATATCATGCTGGCTTTGGTAGAAAAATACTCGCATCTAATCAGCGGTTTCGGCTTTGTTCAGTCCACCGCTTTTGCTGACAGCGAAGAGAAGAAGGCGGTGCGTTTGAAAGGCATCAATACTATAGAGCAATATGGCAGCTACGCCTTTGTAAAGAGCACCACACCCAGCCTGTTTACCGATGGCTATAAAGCAACGCATAGCAGTAAAATCGCCTCTTTGATTGAGTGGGTCGGTGACTTTGCAAAAGAGTCGTTGCAGCAATATTACAAAGCCATGATGCTGCGCGAAGACAAGACGTATGTTCTACAAAACAGCACTGTGCCGGTATTGTTTATTATGGGTGATGAAGACAAAGCCGCGCCGATGAACGATGTGCTTCAGCAGGCGCATTTGCCAAATAGAGCTTACATTCACATTCTCGAAGGCGTGGGGCACATGGCAATGTGGGAGAAGAAAGAAGAAGTCAACAAAGCTTTATTATCCTTCATACAAGATATTGCTGCCGTCGTCGTTTGATAGCACACAACACATGAAGCGCATCTTGTTTATATTGATGATTCTACTCTCTGCCACTCTGTGCCATGCTACGCACATTGTGGGTGGCGAGGTCTATTATCAATATATTGGGCCGGATAATGCAAGTGGTAAAAGCCAGTATAAAGTGTTTCTGCGTTTGTTTAGAGATTATAATGTGCCTTGTGGAAATAATACCAATGTAGCCTGTTTGCCTGAAGAACCTTTGGTTGCCATATATGAAAATGGCAACGGCTACCGTATTATTAAGAATCTAAGCTTGCCATTAACCGACGATTCAATATTAGTTCTTACTGATTATCCGCCCTGCATTACTACGCGCCCTTCAGTACGCTATGAAGTAAAGACTTACTCGGCTAATGTTATACTAGCTGATAACGATATAGGTTATATTCTAGCTTACGAAAACTGCTGCCGCGCCACTACGTTAAATGTATTAAATAATAATCCATATTCTCAGCAAGGCTTGCCGGGTGTAACGTATGACTGTAGTATTCCGGGAAAAAATTTGTTGGCAACCGGTCACAACTCAACGGCATCTTTTAATTTAAAAAAGCCTGACCTGATTTGTTATAACAGCCGCTTCACGCTGGACTATGGTGCTACTGATCCGGATAGAGATTCTATTTCTTTTGCTTTTCAGTCGGCTTATACCTCAGGTATTGACTTCGCCGGTTCCAACGACGGGCAGCCTGCGGAACCTCCGCCTTATCGCTTTGTTACTTACAATGATGATAATGATTTTTCCGGTGTAAAACCCCTGGGTCCGAATGTAAGCATTAACCCCGTGACGGGTCAGATTAGTGGGCTGTCACCCGCAGGCGGTTTGTATGTAGTAAGCGTAGTTGTGTTTGAATGGCGTAATGGGGTAAACATCGCGAAGCACCGCAAAGACTTTATCCTGCGGATTGAAAACTGCAATGTGCCCGAAGCTATTCTGAATGCTTCCTATGTTACTTGCAATGGTTTGGATCTCACCTTCACCAATGAATCGTCTGGTATTAACATCAATTCTTATTACTGGAATTTTGGCGATTCTTCAACGCTGGCAGATACCTCGCTTGCGCCGGTAACAACTTACAAGTTTCCGAAAGCAGGCACCTACACCGTGAAACTTGTTACCAACCGTGGCGGTGAATGCGCTGATTCTGCGAATACTGAAGCTAGTGTTTTTCCCGGATTTGTACCCGATTTTTCGGTAAGCGGAAGCTGTTTACAGAATGCTTTTTCTTTTACTGATAAAACCACCACAGCGTATGGCGTTGTAGATAGCTGGCGGTGGAACTTTGGTGATCCATCTACTTCATCAGATACTTCCCATTTGCAGAAACCTTTGCCTTATAACTATAACAAAACAGGAACGGTAACGGCGCAATTGATTGTTACCAATTCAAAAGGCTGTATAGACACGCTGAACAAAGAAGTAAACATTTACGATAAGCCGAAGATTAAGCTGCCCTTCCGCGATACTTTGATGTGCAACTTAGATGCCCTGCAGCTTTCTGCCTCTACCGATGCGCCGGCTGTTTACACCTGGACGCCGGTGAGCAACATTCGTGATGCCAACACGTCAAGTCCAACTGTAAACCCGCAAACCACCACTACCTATTATGTGAAGGTGGATGCAGGCAGCAACTGTGTGAACAACGATTCAGTGCGCGTGAACGTGATAGACCACGTTACTTTATCGCTGGGCAACGATACTGCCATTTGTCTTACCGATGAAGTACAGCTACACGCAGTAACGGATGGATTGCGCTTTCTGTGGACGCCTTCGGCAACGCTGAACGACAACACAGTAAAAGAACCGATTGCTGTGCCGGACGCCACCACCACGTATCACTTGCAAGCCAATGTAGGCAGTTGCGCTGCGAACGATGATATTACAGTACATACTGCACCCTATCCGCTGGCGGAAGCCGGCACGGCAACTCCTATCTGCTTTGGCAGCACTACGGTGCTGAGTGCTTCTTACACCGGAACAAATTTTACCTGGTCACCTTCCAACACGTTGCTGAATGCAAACACGCTTACACCTACAGCAGGTCCTGCACAAACCACGGTTTATACGTTCACATCGAGGGATAATTCTCTTTTTGGCTGTCCCAAACCGGTGAGCGATTCGGTAACAGTGGTGGTCATTCCACCGATAAGCGTGTTTGCCGGAAGAGATACCAACATTGTAATCGGGCAGACCTTGCAACTGCAGGCAACCGGCGCGGCTAAGTATCATTGGTCGCCTTCTACCGGCATGAACAATGCAGACATTGCCGACCCGGTTGTGAACCTGCCTGGAGAAGTACAGCGGATTACCTATGGCGTGAAAGGCACCACTTCTGAAGGTTGCATTGGCAGCGATTCGGTAAGCGTGTACCAGTTTAAATCTTTGCCGCAGATCTTTATTCCTTCTGCGTTTACACCCGATGGAGATGGCATCAACGATATTCTGAAACCGATTGTAGCCGGCATGAAGAAGTTTGAAAACTTTAGTATTTACAACCGTCTTGGTCAATTGCTTTATACCACGCCTTCCATTGGTCAGGGCTGGGATGGAACTTACAGAGGAGAGAAGCAACCACCCGGTACGTATGTGTTTGTAGCCACCGCTATCGATTACTTAGACCGGCATATCATAAAAAGAGGAACGGCGGTATTAATTCGGTAGATGTTTTCAAACCGTAGGTTGTAAGGTTGTAAGCGTTATAAATTTACTACTGCCTCAAAAAGAGTTTATCTTGTAATACAAAATCAACGCTCTCATTTTGCTTCATAAAAAAATACTACTCGGCATTACCGGCAGCATCGCTGCTTATAAATCTATAACGCTGGTTCGGCTGCTGGTAAAAGCCGGCGCAGAAGTGAAGGTGGTTTGCACGCCGTCAGCCAAAAGCTTCGTATCGCCGCTGGTATTGTCCACCTTGTCAAAGAATACCGTTTTTAGTGAACTGTTTGAAGAAGAAACCTGGGCAAATCATGTAGCGTTAGGGCGTTGGGCAGATGCGATGCTGATTGCGCCCCTAAGCTGCAACACACTAAGCAAGATGGCAACCGGCGCCTGCGATAACCTGCTGCTGGCAACTTACTTATCAGCTACCTGTCCTGTTATTGTTGCGCCTGCTATGGATGAAGATATGTGGCATCATCCGGCAACGAAAAAGAACCTCGAAACCATTCAATCTTTTGGTAATAAATTTATCAATGTAAATAAAGGAGAGCTTGCCAGTGGTTTGTTGGGCGAAGGAAGAATGGCGGAGCCGGAAGATATTTTTCAATACCTCGAAACCTTCTTTTCAGCTTCTCAGCGCCTTGCTGGTAAAAAGGTATTGATCACAGCTGGACCTACGCATGAGCCTTTAGACCCGGTTCGTTTTGTTGCCAATCATTCTTCAGGTAAAATGGGTTTCGCTTTAGCAAAAGTTTATGCTGAAGAAGGGGCAGATGTTACACTCGTAGCAGGTCCGGTAAGTCTCCAGCCGCCTGCCGGTGTAACCTTCATTCCGGTTGTTACAGCTGCGCAGATGTATGAGGCTTGCATCAGCCGTTTTGAAGATCAGGATATGGCTATTCTTTCCGCAGCGGTCGCTGACTATACACCTGCCATCACCGCACCGGAAAAAATAAAAAAAGATTCGGGTGAGCTTATCATTTCGTTAACCAAAACAAAAGATATTTTGCGCTCTCTCGGTGAGCGGAAGAGAGGGAACCAGGTACTTATTGGCTTTGCTTTGGAAACGCACAACGAAAAAGAATTTGCGAAGCAAAAGCTGCAAACGAAAAATGCTGATTTCATCGTTTTAAATTCGATGCGTGATGAGGGCGCTACCTTTGGTTACGACACAAATAAAGTGACCGTCTTCGACAGGCATAACAATGAGTATGAATCTCCGCTGGCTTCTAAAATAGACATTGCAAAATTTATTCTGGATGTTGTTAGTAAAAACGATAAGAAATAGTATCACCGTAATGCTCCTGATGCTGGCTGCCTTTCATTTGCAGGCGCAGGAAATACAGGCGAAAGTAACCGTGCTGACACAACAGTTGCCTTCATCGGCCAATAAGCAGCGCTTCAACACACTGGCAACGCAGCTTACCAACCTTATCAATAACCGGCAATGGACGGATGATAAATTCAACCAGCAGGAAAAGATAGAATGCAATTTTTTGCTGAACCTGACGGACGTTGATGCGAACGATCCTGATGTGTTCAAAGGCTCGCTTACCATTCAGTCGGCACGACCTATATTCAACTCATCTTACAAATCGCCCATTCTTAATTTTCAGGACGCCGATGTCTTATTCAAGTATGTAGAATATCAGCCTGTGGAGTTCAATGAAAACCGTGTATCGGGCAGCGATGCTGCAACGGCTAACCTCACGGCTATCTTTGCTTATTATGTGTACGTTATCTTGGGCTTCGACTACGATTCGTTTGCGCCGAAAGCAGGCAGTCCATTCTTTGTGCAGGCACAGAATATCGTGAATAATGCGCCCGAAGACAGTCGCAACATCAGCGGCTGGAAGGCATTTGACGGACAGCGTAACCGTTACTGGCTGGCGAATAATATGACGAACACAAGGTTCAATATAATTAATGATATTATCTATCAATATTATCGCGGCGGGCTGGATAAGATGTATGAAAATGCCAATGATTCGCGGCAAAGCATGCTGACAACGCTAACGCAACTACAAACCTTCAACCGCGAGAATCCCAACACCATGATCCTGCAGGTATTTATGCAAAGCAAATACAGCGAACTGTCGGGCATGTTCAAAAAAGCGCCACCCGATGTGCGCAGCCGCGCGGTGGCAGTGCTGCAACAGGTTGATCCATCCAACGCTGATAAATACAGGGCAGATTTAAAATGAGAAAGCTTGCACTGCCTTTTTTCCTTATGCTCATGCTGATCTCTTGTTCAGAGAAAGAAAAGATGCCGCCAGATATTTTTCCTTTGAACAAAATGAAAGAGATGGTTTGGGATATGGAAATAGCCGAGCAGACGGCTGCAGAGAAATTTCTTCAACAGAAAGATTCTCTGCGCATGGAAACTACATCGCTGTATGGGCAGGTGCTGGCAAAGCATAAAACGGGTAAGAAAGCATTTTATAAAAGCATGTGTTACTACGAATCTCATCCCACCTTGTTGAAAATCCTGTTCGATTCGGTAAGCAGCTATGGCAACCGGCAAAAGGGCGAGGCGTATAAGAAAGCTTATTAAGCCTTTTTTGAACGGCTGACTATAATCTTAAAATTCTCTCAATCCTTTGTTATATTCTCTTTTTCTAATACTTTTGCACCCCTGTTAAAAACAGGTCATTACCCGTAAGGTTCAACAAGCTCCCGTCTGTTCGGGACACCAGCAGGGTGTAATCTTCAACAGATTATTGTAACATGCCAAAAGTAAAAACAAACTCAAGCGCCAAGAAGCGCTTCAAAATCACCGGCACGGGTGAGATCACATTCCAGAAAGCTTTCAAACGCCACATTCTTACCAAGAAATCTACCAAACGCAAACGCGCGATGCGCATGAAAGGCGTGATTGGTGCAGCTAACAAAGACTTTGTTATGCGCTTACTTCGTTTGAAGTAGTCATAACACCGGAAAAACCGAAAAGAATTCAAGTAAAAATTATTACCTCATTCATTTCAGACAATATTCAATATTACCTCTGAAATATTAAATAACTCACCATGCCACGTTCAGTAAATGCAGTTGCATCGCGTGCAAGAAGAAAACGGATTTTAAACCAGGCCAAAGGCTATTATGGCAAGCGTAAAAATGTTTATACCGTTGCCAAGAACATTGTTGAAAAAGGGATGACCTACAGCTATGTAGGCCGCAAGCTGAAGAAGCGCGAATATCGTCAGCTTTGGATTGCCCGTATTAACGCCGCCGTGCGCGCCGAAGGTTTAACCTACAGCCAGTTTATAGATAAGCTCAACAAAAAAGGAATTGAACTGAACCGGAAAGTGCTGGCGGATATGGCTATGAATGAGCCGGCTTCGTTTACGGCGCTTATTAATTCGGTAAAGTAAACTAACAAATACAGTTTTGTAAAAGGGAGGCTAATGAGGCTTCCCTTTTTGTTTTTTAGCCTATCATTTTTCGGCAATGCTTGTCGCTTGCGACAGAGAAAGAATCAGGCAAATTATTTACAAGAGACGGAGCGTTATCGCTGTGTTATTTATAGCCGCTTGTTTTTTCTTGTATGGTTTTTGTTTAATTTTATAACCATTATAAAAAGGTTGCAAAAAGCAATACAACGTAGTTAGATGTTATGAAGAGTCAGTCGAAAAAAGTTACAGGCGGTGTGCTGGCAGGCTTGTTTACCGGCATCCTGATCGGTTACCTGTTAGGCGTTAGTCAAAGCAAAAACGACAATCATTTAATATCGCAGTGGTTCAAAGATCAGGGCGATTATGAAGACGGCAATGTATTCGGCTATGAGACCGGGCTGCCGGATAATTATCACGAAAAAGTTAAGCGCTAACGGGAACCAAAAAGCAAAAAAAGCAAAGCTTAAGATAAGTGAATTAAAAAATTTATTTTGTTTTTCAATTCCGTTTCTATATTCGCTGCGCAAATGAATACAATGAATACAAATAAAAATTGGTGGTGGCACACATTCCTCAATCGGGGCTTGTAGTGGCATTGCCAATACGTTTATTCAAATAAAATTGAAAAAGCCCCGACAAATTTGTCGGGGCTTTTTCATTATGGTGATTAGGAATGATAATTAGGCTTTTTGAGATGAGAAGAAGGATGAAAAATGTATAATGGAAACCGCAAGGTTGAAAGCAGATGATGAGATTAACAATAGTAAATAATTTTTATAAAAGCAAAACGTATGAGCGATAAGCGAACAACAAAGCGAATCTTATGCATCTCTAACATCTTCCTAAATCTCCGTTCATGAAGAAGATACAACTGCATACAACTTATAAAAAGATACTCTCTGATGTGTTCACGCCTGTTGGTATTTACCTGCGGTTGAGAGATCGTTTTCGCGATACAATTTTATTGGAAAGTGCCGACTCCAATGCGGCGGAGAACAGCTATTCTTTTATTTGCATTAATGCCATTGGCGGCATTGAAATCAGCAATTATGAAGAGATAGAATATAAGTATCCGGGGCAAAAACCAGAGAGGCAGGTGTTGCGGAATGGACAGGATATTCCGGCGTTGGTTTGGAGTTTTATGCAACAGTTTGACGTAATGGAAGCGACGGATAAAGCAGCAAAGGTTGCACAGGGATTGTTTGGTTATACTTCATTTGATGCAATACAATTCTTTGAAACAATTGATTTAAAATCAAAAGGGAAACAGCCATTGATTCCGCTGATGCGCTATCGCTTATATCAGTATGTGATTGCCATCAATCACTTCCGCAGCGAGATGTATATCTGCGAGAATAAGATTAAAGGTTTGCCTTCCGAATTGGATGTCGTTGAATCATTGATCCGCAATAAAGATGTGCCTCTCTTTCCTTTTGCCAGTAATGGAGAAGAAACCTCGAACATTACCGATGATGAGCACATTGCGATGGTGAAGCAGGGCATTCAAAGCTGCCTTCGTGGTGATGTGTTCCAGATTGTGCTGAGTCGGCGTTTCCAGCAACGTTTTACGGGCGATGAATTCAATGTATATCGCGCATTGCGCAGCATCAATCCTTCTCCATATTTGTTCTATTTTGATTATGGGGATCATAAACTTATTGGCAGTAGCCCCGAATCGGAATTGATTATAAAGAATGGTCGCGCTATCATCCATCCCATTGCCGGTACTGCCAAACGAACCGGCGACGAAGAGCAAGACAAACAACTCACGCAAGCCTTGCAGGCTGATGCCAAAGAGAACGCAGAACATACGATGCTGGTTGACTTGGCGCGTAATGATCTAAGCCGCCATTGCAGCGATGTGAAGGTGAACTTTTATAAACAGGTACAATACTATTCGCATGTCATTCATCTCGTCAGCGAAGTAAGCGGCAAAGTGAAGGAAGGAACCAACCCTTTTTTATTATTGGCAACTACATTTCCTGCAGGCACGCTCAGTGGTGCGCCTAAGTTTAAAGCGATGCAACTGATAGATGAATACGAAACCACTCCACGCAGCTTTTACGGTGGCTGCATCGGTTCTGTTGGCTTTGATGGAAGCTGCAACCAGGCAATAATGATCCGTACGTTTTTAAGCAAAGAAAATACACTCACCTGCCAGGCAGGCGGCGGCATTGTAGCAGCCAGCATTCCGCAAAATGAGCTGCAGGAAGTAACGAATAAATTAGGCGCCTTAAAGAAAGCGATTCGGGTAGCAACAACAATTGTATAAGATTTTATAAGTTGAATATGAAAATTCTTGTTTTCGATAATTACGATTCTTTCACCTACAATCTCGTTCACTTAGTTGAAAAGATTATGGACGACAAAGTAGGTGTCTATCGCAATGATAAAATTCCGTTGGAAAAGGTGAAGGAATACGATAAAATTATTCTTTCTCCCGGTCCTGGCATACCGGAAGAAGCGGGCTTGCTGTTGCCTTTAATTAAAGAATACGCTGCTACCAAATCCATACTGGGCGTGTGTTTAGGTCACCAGGCAATCGGGCAGGCGTTTGGCGGAAAACTTACCAATTTATCCAGTGTGTTTCATGGAGTAGCTACTTCCTGTCAACTGTCAACCGTTAACAGTCCGCTGTTTAAAGATATGCCGCAATGTTTAGAAATCGGTCGCTATCATTCCTGGGTGGTGGATAAAGAAGGATTTCCTGATGAGCTCCAAATCACAGCAGAAGATGATAACGGTTTTATCATGGGTTTGCAACATAAAACATACGATGTGCAAGGTGTGCAGTTTCATCCGGAGAGTGTGCTGACGCCGATGGGAGAGAAGATATTGTACAACTGGTTACATGCATAACGACAAGCAATGAAAAGATTATTACAATACTTATTCGAGCATAAAACGCTCACTTACCAGCAGGCAAAGGACACACTTATTGCCATTTCCAAAAACGCTTACAACGATACCGAAGTCACTGCGTTTATCACTGTCTTTCTCATGCGCAGCATCACCATTGAAGAGTTGCAGGGCTTTCGCGATGCATTATTAGAGCTTTGCGTAAAAGTTGATTTAAGTGAATACAAAACCATTGACATTGTTGGCACCGGTGGCGACGGAAAAAATACATTCAACATATCCACGCTCGCTTGTTTTATTGTGGCAGGCGCAGGACAAAAAGTAGCCAAGCATGGCAATTATGGCGCAACTTCCATCAGCGGTGCAAGCAATGTCATGGAGAATATCGGCTATCAATTTTCAAACGATAATAAGAAGCTGAAACGCGAAATAGGAGAAGCCAATATTTGCTTTATGCACGCGCCGCTGTTTCATCCTGCTTTAAAAACGGTAGCGCCCATCCGGAAGAATATTGGCTTGCGCACCTTCTTCAATATGCTTGGTCCCATGGTAAATCCATCGCAGCCCACTTACCAGTTAGTAGGCGTGTATAATTTAGAAATGGCCAGGCTGTACAACTATCTCTTACAGCAAAAAGGCGCGCCATTTACCATCATCCACAGCCTCGATGGCTACGATGAAATCTCCTTAACCAACGATACCAAAGTCATCACCCAGAAAGGCGAATTTTTATACACCCCCGAAGAGTTGGGCAAACGAACTGTTGAACAAACAGACCTTTATGGCGGCAACACAACAGAAGAATCTGCCAGGCTTTTTGTGAAGATAGTAAAAGGCGAAGGCACCTGGGCGCAAACGTCCGTTGTGCTTGCCAATGCCGCAATGGCACTGCATTGTACTGGCAATTACAAAAACTATAATGAGGCTTACAAAGCCGCTGTTAGCAGTTTGGAAAGTGGCAAAGCGCATCAGAGTTTAGAAACATTAATAGGGATGCAAGCCTGACGGGGATTTAGGAAGATGTTAAGCATAGGATACAGAGCAATTACTGATGAGTAATCTTCATCATCAATAGATTCTATCGAAATCCTTAGATCCCCAAAAATCTCCCCAAATACCCGTCTTAATAATTGAAACAATGAACATACTCGAACAGATTATAGCCGATAAGCAAAAAGAAGTTGCCGCTAAGAAGCAAACGGTTCCGGTTGCTTCTTATGAAGAAATGCCACTATTCAACAGGCAAAAAAAATCACTCAGAAGCTCCCTGTTAAAGCTGGGTTCTACCGGTATTATCGCCGAATTTAAACGCAGGTCACCCTCTAAAGGTATTATCAATGCAAATGCAGATGTAGTAAGCGTTACAGCCACTTATGCGCAACAGGCAGCCGGTATTTCAGTACTGACTGATGAGAAATATTTCGGTGGGAATAATGATGACCTAGCGAAAGCAAGAGAAGCAGTAAACATTCCATTATTACGTAAAGATTTTATCATTGATGAATATCAGTTGTACGAAGCGTGTGCTATAGGCGCCGATGTTATTCTGCTTATCGCTGCTAACCTGTCCGTTCAGCAAACAAAATCATTGGCGAGAATAGCCAAAAGTTTGGGACTGGAAGTGCTTCTCGAAGTGCACAACGAAGAAGAATTAGCTCATCTTTGCGACGACGTAACCATGGTTGGCATCAATAACCGCAACCTCAAAACCTTTGAAGTTAACATCAATACATCGTTAGATTTAATTCAAAAGTTGCCTAAAGAAAAACCCGCCATTGCAGAAAGCGGTATCAACAATATAGATAGTATCGTAACTTTACGCAGCGCAGGTTTCAAAGGTTTTCTCATTGGCGAAAACTTCATGAAACAGGCCGATCCTTCGGTTGCTTTTATTCAGTTTGTTAATCAGTTGAAAAGAATAACATGAGAGTAAAAGTATGCGGCATCACCAAAGCTGCCCAGGCGCAACAGGTAAGCGAAGCGGGTGCCGACTTCGCAGGTTTCATTTTCTATCCGCCTTCCTCGCGGTATGTGTTCAAACACATGCCGGCGACCGAAATCCGGAAGCTGCGTAACATCAATAAAGTTGGCGTGTTTGTAAATGCGGATGTTGACGATGTGTTGCGAACCGTTGATGATTGCGGCTTGTACCTAGTGCAACTTCATGGCGATGAATCGCCCCGCTATTGCGAAAAAATATCGCAGTATATCACCGTTATCAAAGCCTTCCGCGTGAGCAGCAACGATAATATTTCGTGGAAGATAAAAGACTATCACGATGCCGCTGATATGTTCATGTTTGATACTGATGGCGCAGGTTTTGGCGGCACCGGAAAAAAATTCGACTGGCAAATATTAAAAGAAGCCAGCATCAACAAACCGTTCTTTTTAAGTGGCGGCATCGCTCCCGACGATGCCGAAAACATCCAGCAGTTTCAACAGCACAGTATAGCCAAAGATTTGTTTGCGCTCGACATCAACAGTCGCTTCGAAATCACACCCGGCATAAAGGATATGGAGAAAGTAAAAAGCTTTATCAATCTTATGAAATGAGTAAAACAAAAACCATAGCAAGGACTGATAAAGCAAACAACACAATGCAAAGCAACAAAACAGCCATTATGGACCAGAAGCCAGCAACTCCGATTAAGCCCAGTTGCGTCGCACTCTTGTACGCCTTGTCCGCCATTCAGGCTATCTGTTTTAATGCCTTACAATCAAAGTCAGCTAAAACACAATTCCTATGATTAAACTTAGCTCTCCATCTGAAGAGACGGAAATCATCATCCGCGAAGCCATCAAAGAAGACTTGCCGCAGATACTCGAAATTTATAATGACGTCATCCTCCACACTACTGCTGTTTATAACTACGACCCGCATACATTAGAAATGCGCACCGAATGGTGGGAAACCAAGCAGCAGCAAGGCTTTCCCGTATTCGTAGCGGAAGAGAATAAGAATATAGCTGGCTTTAGTTCCATTGGTCCGTTCCGAAGTTGGCAAGCCTATAAATACACCGTTGAGAATTCGGTATACGTAAAAGCTGATTGTCGCGGTAAAGGCATTGGCAAGCAGTTAATAACACCGTTAATTGAATCAGCTAAAAAGCTAAATATGCACGCCATCGTTGCCGGTATAGATGCTACCAACGAAGTGAGCCTTACCTTACATCGCCAGTTTGGTTTTATTGAAGTGGCTCACTTTAAAGAGGTGGGCTATAAATTTAATCGCTGGCTCGATTTGAAGTTTCTGGAGTTAATACTCTAATAAAATTGCGCTATCACCTAATTTATCAATCTTACTTTTAACTCACTATGATTAACATCACTTCATTCAATAACAAAGGCACGTACAAACAGCCTAACATCTTTGGCTATTACGGCGATTTCGGTGGTGCTTACATTCCCGAAATGCTGCATCGCAATGTAGAAGAGTTGAAAAATAGCTATCTCAACATTATGTATGAAGCCGGCTTCCAGCAAGAGTTTCAGGCATTGCTGAAAGATTATGTGGGCAGACCAACCCCTTTGTTTCTGGCAGAAAGAATTAGCAAGAAATACAATACCACTGTTTACTTAAAACGTGAAGATCTCAACCATACCGGCGCGCATAAAATCAACAACGCAATTGGGCAGGTATTGTTGGCTCAGCGCCTTGGCAAAAAGCGCATCATTGCTGAAACCGGCGCCGGACAGCATGGCGTGGCAACTGCCACTGTGTGTGCCTTAAAAGGCATTGAGTGTACGGTGTATATGGGTGAAGTGGATATTGAACGACAGGCGCCCAACGTAGCAAGAATGAAAATGCTGGGCGCAACAGTTGTTCCGGCAACAAGTGGTAGCAAAACATTAAAAGATGCCACCAATGAAGCCATCCGCGCGTGGATAAACGATCCATTGGATACGCATTATGTAATTGGCAGCGTGGTAGGTCCACATCCTTATCCCGATATGGTGGCGCGTTTTCAAAGTATTATCAGTGAAGAGATCCGCTGGCAGTTAAAAGAACACACCGGCAAAGAGTTGCCAACACATGTGATAGCTTGTGTAGGCGGTGGCAGTAATGCAGCCGGTGCCTATTATCATTTTTTAGATGAAGACAGCGTGAAGATTATAGCTGTAGAAGCGGCAGGTTGTGGCATTAGCAGCGGCAGAAGCGCAGCTACCACGCAACTGGGTAAGCCGGGTGTTTTACATGGCAGTAAAAGCCTGGTGATGCAAACAGCAGATGGGCAAGTAGTAGAGCCACACAGTATCTCAGCAGGCTTAGATTATCCGGGAATAGGTCCTATGCACGCACATTTATATGCCAGTGGGCGTGGTACTTTCTTAAGCGCTACCGATGAAGAATCCTTGGCTGCCGGTTTTCAATTGGCGAAGCTGGAAGGCATAATTCCGGCATTAGAAAGTGCTCATGCTTTGTGTGCATTAGACCAGTTAAAGCTTAGCCCGAAAGATGTGGTAGTGATGTGTTTAAGCGGTCGTGGCGACAAGGATTTAAGCACGTATATGAAAGCGATGGAAGAGAAGAGTTGATTGTTAATTTTCAATGGTTAATTGTAATGAGTCTTATCGGGAATTTATTTGAACGAGAAAGCAAAAATGTTATAAATGTTTATTGTACTGCAGGCTATCCGCAACTGAATAGTACAATAGAAGTAATGCAGGCTTTACAGAACAATGGCGTTGACATTATTGAACTGGGTATGCCCTACAGCGATCCGCTGGCAGATGGTCCTGCCATACAGCAGAGCAACAGCATTGCCTTGCAGAATGGGATGACGATTGAAAAACTTTTTGAACAACTCAAAGATTTTCGCAATACAGCTAACACTGAAGATGCGATTAAAATACCCGTGATTTTAATGGGTTATATGAACCCTGTGCTGCAATATGGCTTTGAAAAATTTTGCAAAGGAGCCGCCGAGCTTCCGGTAGATGGCTTAATCCTTCCCGACCTTCCTGAATATGAATATCAAACCCTCTACGGCGATATCATTAAGCGGTATGGACTGGATTTTATTTTTCTCATCACCCCTGAAACATCAGAAGAACGCATCCGGAGATTGGATGCATTAAGCACCGGATTTTTATACGCCGTGTCTTCGTCTTCTATCACTGGCAGCGATAAAGATTTTTCGGCAGTTGAAAGCTATCTGCAACGACTGCAAAACATGAATCTGAAAAATCCGGTATTGGTGGGATTTGGTATCAAAGACAAGTCAACCTTTGGCTCGGCCTGCAAGTATGCAAACGGTGCTATTATCGGAACTGCGTATATTAGAGCAATAGAAAATTCAAGCGATATAGAAGCCGATACCAAGCGTTTTTTGCAAGAAATTCTATAGTAATCAATCGTGTTACATACCAGCATTGTAAAAGTTCCCGCAATGGCGGAGTAAGGCATCATGAGGTTCATTAAACTGGCTGTTATCAGCATCATTGTTCTGTTTTTGATTCTTACCAGTCTTGGCTTGTTGTTGCCATCTACAGTAAGAGTAACGCGCAACATTAGTGTCCATGCGCCTTTTGACTCGCTATATCATTATACCGGCAATGTAAGAAACTGGCCGCTATGGATGGAAGGGATTGAAGGAAACAAGATGACATTTTCATCCCCGGAAACGATAGGTAAAGGAACGGTGGCATCAGTTGACAAACTGCAAATTTATCTGGTGAAAGACACACGCGACACAATCGAATCGCTGTGGCAAAGCAACAGTCGCACGCATCAGTTGTGCGTCTTTCAACTTTATAATGATTCTGTAACCAACACCGTAAATTTCAATTGGTATTTTGAACAGAAACTAAGATGGTACCCATGGGAAAGATTGCCTGCCATTGCCAACGACAAAGTATTGGGACCTTTCATGGAGCACAGCTTAGATAAGCTGAAATTATTGGCTGAGAAAGAATAAGCGCTGGTATTTCAGGTTACTTTTTACTGCGCTTTCCTGTTTTTATTTAATGTATCTTACATTTACTTCGTAAATAACCAACGTATGAAATGCCAGTACTCCTGTTCGTGGATGATTGCTATTGTTGCTTTCTTCCTCCTTTTTCAAAGTTGCACTAAAGATACCGTTTCCAGCAATAACACAGTAACAGAATTAACAACCTCATCTGTGGCTTCCCTTAGCGGAGATACAGAACAGCTTATACTACAGCCGGGGCCCGAGGATGGTATAGATACCTGGCTTACGTGGCAACAACGCGATTCTGTTCTTCCCAATACCAACTGGGACACCGTGAATATTATAGCAGGTTATGCGTGGACAAATCGCGGTACGCCAATCAGAGGTCGCTCGCTTTTAAAGTTTGCCGGGCTGTCTTCCATACCTTCCTCTGCTGGTGTTGTTTCTGCACGTTTGTACCTGTATGGTGTACCTTCCAACTTACGGTTGACATCCGGCAATTCTAGGTATCCCGGCTCGCCTTATCATGCAAATAACAGTCTTGCCGTATTGCGCGTTATAGAAAATTGGAACGAATCGACCGCAACCTGGAACCGGCAGCCCGCTGTAACATTAGAAGATCATGCTGCTATTCCTACTTCAACTTCAAAATGGAACTATGATACATCGGTGGATGTAACTTCAATGGTTGCAAAAATGGTAGCACAGCCAGCGAAAAATTTTGGATTCATGTTTCGCCAAGCAAAAGAAGATGATTATAAAAACATGATGTTTGCATCATCTGATTACGTAGATCCTGCAAAGCGTCCAAAGCTTGTAATTACATACAAGTAGAAAGATAAAAGCTTTTTTAATCAGCATATTTGGCTCACAAAAACGGGCATGTTAATTATTAACATGCCCGTTTTTCGGGTTATAAAATAAGGATTGCTTTATGTGACTAAAGAGTCAACCACATCGTAAACTCTATCCAACTCCTCTTCGGTAATGCAATATGGTGGCATGATGTAAACTGTATTTCCCAATGGTCTTAAATAGATACCTCTGGTTAAGCATTCCTGTGTAATAACAGAACTTACATTGTTCAAGTACTCATCCTTACCCTCGCTAATTTCAAAGGCAGCTATCGTCCCCAACATGCGGAGATTCCTAAAGTTTTGTTTCTTCCTGATCCTTTGCAGAAAAGCTTCATTTTGTTTCGTTATCCAGGCAATTATTTTCAAGCAATCATTTCTAAACCATAAATCCAGACTTGCCAGCGCAGCCGTGCAAGCCAATGGATTTGCCGTAAATGAATGCCCATGAAAAAAAGTTTTCAGCTTATCATCACTTACATAAGCGTCATAAATTTTCTGCGAGCAAGCGGTAACGCCAAGCGCTATTGTTCCACCGGTTAACCCTTTGCTTAAGCAAATAATATCCGGTTTGCAATTCATGTATTCCGATGCAAACATCTTCCCTGTTCTTCCAAAACCTGTCATCACTTCATCGGCGATACAGATGATGTTTTTTGATTGAGTAAACTCTAATAAATTGTTCATCCAAACTGCATCATACATCTTCATGCCACCAGCACCTTGCACAAGTGGTTCATAAATAAAAGCAGCTATGTTTTTATGCTGATCTTCTATTGTTTTCTTCAGTTCTTTAATATTCTTTTCATCCGGAACATCAATGAAAATCACTTCAAACAACAGGTCGTGAAATGCCATTGTGAACACGCTTCTGTCGCTCACGCTCATCGCGCCAAACGTGTCGCCATGATAAGAGTTGTTGAAAGCAAGGATCTTTGTTTTTACTGCCGACTGTTGACCGTCAACCGCTGACTGTTTATTCCACCAATATTGTATCGCCATTTTTAGCGCGACTTCTGTGGAGGTAGACCCATTATCGCTGTAAAATATTTTAGAAAAATTATTGGGTAACACTTGTAATAGTCTTTCTGCTAATTCTACTGCGGGCTGATGCGTAAAACCCGCAAAGATTACCTGTTCAAGCTGCAATGCCTGTTGGTACAGCTTTTCGGCGATGTAAGGATGTGCATGACCATGCAGCGTGACCCACCAGCTACTGATGGCGTCTATGTATGCATTGTTGTTTTCATCAAAGAGAAGTGTGCCCTTGGCGTGTGAGATGGCAATAGGAGAAGCAGTACTTTTTTGCGAGGTAAACGGGTGCCAAACCACTTGTCTGTCGCGTTCAATTAATGTCATACAGCGAAGGTAAAGGAAGGCAGGATGAGTATTGTTTTGCAAAAATTGTTAATCATTATAAGCAATGCAGCCTTGACATTGATACGCTTCTTCATTTCCTATCTTTGACGTTTAATTTTTGAAGTATGAGCGCAGAATTGCAGAAGCCCATCATTGGTTTTTCGAGCGGCGATATCAACGGCATTGGTCTTGAAATCATCATCAAAACATTGAGCGATACACATATTCTTGACATGTGTCAGCCGGTTATTTTCGCCAGCCAGAAAAGTATTTTGTTTTATAAAAAAATGACTCCTGATGCCGGCATCAACTTCCAGATAATAAAAGATTTTACGCGGCTGCCACATAAGCAAATTAGTTTGATGCCTTGCTGGGAAGAAGACGTGCAGATAGAGCCGGGAAAACTCACCGACAATGGCGGCAAGTATGCGTGGCTTTCCCTGAAGCAGGCTACGCAGGCTTTAAAAGATGGACACCTTCAGGGCTTGGTAACAGCGCCTATTCACAAGAAAAATATCCAGAGCGAAGAGTTTACTTACAGTGGTCACACGCCTTACCTCAAAGCATCTTTTGAAGTGGAAGATGTAGTGATGATATTGGCTGCCGATAACATGCGCGTAGCGCCCTTAACCGAGCATGTTCCAATTGCAGATGTTGCCAAATACATTACCAAAGAAAACATCCTGCGCAAGCTGAAAATTCTCAATTACAGTTTGCAAAAAGATTTTGATATCAACAAACCGAAGATTGCAGTGTTAGGTTTGAATCCACACGCCGGGGATGAAGGCTTGATTGGCAGCGAGGAAGAAATGGTTATCAAGCCCGCTATTAAAGAGGCAAAACAAAACAACCTGCTGGTGTATGGACCGTACCCTGCCGATGCGTTTTTTGCCCGTGGCATGTATGAAAAATTCGACGCTGTGCTTTCTATGTATCACGACCAGGGATTGATTCCCTTCAAATCATTAGCCATCGGCAATACGGTGAATTATACTGCAGGCTTGCCTGCTGTGCGCACCAGTCCCGACCACGGCACCGCTTTCGATATTGCGGGTAAAAATATTGCTGATGCGTCAGCTATGATGTCGGCTACATTTCATTGCATAGACATTGTGCGTCGCCGCACTATTTATGATGAAACTCATGCCAACCCGGTACGCCGCATGAGCGGACGCATTCTGGCAAATGCAGAGGACGAAAGGGTGGAAGGCAACTTGTAAGAATTGAATATTGAGTAAGTAAGATTGAATATTAGTAAAGCTTTCAAACTTATCATTCAGTATTAAATTTTACTTATTACTTTCTTTCATCCGTATTCCATTCTCTTATGCAAGCCATTCTCACTTACTTCACTGACCTTACGCCGAAACAAACCGAGCAGCTATCTGCTTTGCAAGAGGTATATAACGATTGGAACAGTAAGATCAATGTCATCTCCCGGAAAGACATTGATGCGTTGTATGAGAAGCATGTATTGCATTCATTAAGTATTTCAGCTATTATCTCTTTTGCTGCAGGTACACAAATTATTGACATCGGCACAGGCGGTGGTTTTCCGGGCATTCCTTTGGCTATTTTTTTTCCCGAAGTTCAGTTTCATTTGGTGGATAGCATCGGTAAGAAATTAACGGTAGTAAAAGAAGTGGCGGCAGCTATTGGCTTGAGCAATGTTACCATACAACATATCCGGGCAGAAGACATTAAGAACCGCAAGTTTGATTTTGCCGTGTCGCGTGCGGTAGCGCCGTTGATAGATTTGTGGAGATGGAGCAAGCCGTTACTAAAAAGAGGAAATGTACAGGAGTTGCCAAACGGATTGATTTGTTTGAAAGGCGGTGATTTAGCAAAGGAGATTCAGGAAAGTGGAGTGAGACCGCATGTGTATGAAATAGAGAAGCTATTTGCGGAAGCGTATTTTAAAGAGAAGTATATTTTACATGTGCCTGCATAGAAAGTGAAAATAAATAGATCCTGATTGGCTGATGCCAAGCTAAAAACAGACCCAATTTTGTCTATCCAAGAAATTTCTCCTGCTTTTTACTTGTAGAACAATCAAACAAATGGTCCATTTTGCGGGAAATGTGGGCCGAAAAATGAATAATCTGGGCCAAAAAACGAGAAATCTGGGCCGTATAGTTGGTTATCTGGGCCAAAAAATGATTTATGTGGACCGCTTTGTGTCAACAATGGGCCATTTTACTGCAAAATGGCCCATTGTTGAGTAATGATAAGTGAGGACTCTTTATCTATGTTTTTTACTTACGACTTCATATTAATAAACTGCAACGGAAGGTTCAGGTTTGCACCTTTCAGCTTTTGAATTACATCCTGCAAATCATCAATCTTTTTTCCCGTTACGCGCACTACATCGTCCATAATCTGCACCTGCACTTTCAGGTTGCTGTCTTTAATCAGTTTCACAATTTTCTTCGCGTCTTCCTGTTTTAATCCATTTGTAACCGGCACTTCTTTCTTCACCACTTTGCCGCTGGGATAGGCGTCTTTCTCAAAGTCAAATGCAGCTGCATCAATGCCTTGCTTCATGCTGCGGCTGATGATGACATCTACAATCTGCTTTAGCTTCATGTCGCTTTCAGCTTCAATGTTCACTATATAATCTTTCTTGTTCAGATCAATTTCAACCGGCGAATTTTTAAAATCAAACCGGTTGCCGATTTCTTTTTTTACAGTGTTAATGGCGTTGTCTAACGTTTGCAAATCAACCTGGCTGACAATATCGAAGGATGGCATAAAAGAGGTAAGATTTAATAAATAAATGTAATAGTTAAGACGGCAAAGTTAGCTGTCTGCTTCGTGTTTCCATACATGCGCCGGGTAAGAAATATGGACTAAAAATAAGCCCTGCGGTGGCACAGAAAAATCGGCTTTGCGGCAGTCTTTCGCTTCAATAATTTGTTTAAAATCTTCTATCGTGATGGTGCCTCTGCCCACTTTCAGCATTGTTCCCGTTAAGCCGCGTACCATACCGCGCAGAAAACGATTGGCAGTAATATTAAAAATCAGTTCCTCATTCATCCATTTCCATTCTGCTTTATATATGTTACACAAAAACGTTTTTACCTGCGTGTTGCGTTTGGAAAATGAAGTAAAATCCTGGTAAGAAGATAACAATAAAGCTGCTTCATTCAAGGCATCTATATTAAGCTTGTAAGGATAATAATAACCCCTGTCGTTTAAGAAAGGGTTTTTCTTTTGATAGATATGATACTCGTAAGAACGCGATATTGCATCAAACCTGCAATGCGCGTCATTGCTGACTTTCTGCAGGCTTACGATAGAAACATCTGTTGGTAAAACAGCATTCAACTGGTAAACAGTCCTTCTGTCGTCAACCATAATCTCTGCATCGAAATGAAAGAAATTCTGCCGCGCATGAACCCCTGCATCAGTTCGGGAAGAAGTAGTCAGCTCAAGATGTTGCTTGTATAAAGTCTGCAACGCTTTCTCCACTTCCCATTGCACTGTAACTGCGTTTTCCTGCTTCTGAAAACCGCTGTAGGCGGTGCCTTTGTATGCCACTTCCAAAAAATAACGCGACATGGAAATTAATGAAGCAAAGCTTTAAAGCGGTTCTTGTAGTAGGTATCTATCAGCGTATTTTGTAACTGCGGATAATTGAAGTAATCAGACACATGCGGATACACGGCATCGTAAAAATTATAGCGATATTCATCAGAATTAAACAGGTCGCCAAAGTCTTTTACCTGTTCGGTAGTAACGCATTTATCGCGCAACGCTTTTTTTATAGCTGCTAATATATCTTCCTGGTTATCCGTTTTTGTAATTTTCTTTTTCAGTTTATCAATATCATAACTGCTCAGCATTTTCTGGCAATTGCTGTTGGAAACAGCACTGCTAATACCGCCGATGTTTGTGGTCGCTGTATCTACTATTGCCGGCTGTGTTGTCGTTGCACCATTGCCATCGCTCTTATTGAAAAATGGATTGTCAGTCGTTTTCTTACTGCTGTCAGTTGCAATCGCTTTCACTTCTTTGTTTACTTTCTCTGTTGCATTGGTTTTGGCTGTATCTGCCGAAGGGATAAAAGCATGGATTGTATCCTTGCTGGTGTTGTCTAAGAAGGTAAGATCCGTACCTCCGTTGGTGGTGTTTTCCGAAGATTTTATGATGCGTAAAGTTGAATCAACAGCAGCTGCTGCAGACGATAAATTGTCAATGGTTGAACGGTTCTTTGTCAGGCTATCCGTTTGTGGCGGTGCGTTATTTGCCTGCGGCGTGGGCAGCGTGTTTTTTACGGTACTATCTGTTGTTGAATTGTTAGCTGCTGTTGTGGTTGCAGTTGTTGCCGGTATGTTTGTTTTCACTTTAGAGTTTGAATTCGCCACCGGCTGCTGATTCAAGGTCGAATCCTGAATGGCATCTGCCAGCATATTGCCAAACGGGTTGCTGCTGTTGGTGGTCGTCGCTGCTTTCGCAACTTGCCCCGAAGCACTGACAGCATTCACGTTCATTACGATATCTGTTGTCTGAAAATTGAATAAACCCCAACCTTTATCACCAAAATTCTTCAGGGCAAAACCGAGGTCTTTACCTGATACCGACAGATTAAAAGTTTGTTCCGGGTACATATTTCTCGGGAAACCAATCTGTACAGAAAAACTGCCGTCGTTCAGCTTTGGCAAAATCAAATAACCGATAGAAGAAGAACTGTAATTCTTGCCGCTGTACTTTGCGTAGAATGGCTGTTGGTTGTCTGCCTGTATATAAACAAAATGATATTGCTGCGCAAAGCCGTACAGCGATGCCACTATCGCAATAAAAATAAATAGTAATTTTTTCATAAGGCCTTTCAACATCAATCAAATCTTTGTCTGCAAAAATATCATTTCGGCGCGGGCTTTCTGCCAGCGATTATTCTACCGTTTTCTCAATGTGCACCAGCCTTCCGTCGCTGCTAATACCTTCGAGGATAAGCCGGAAAGCATCTGTAACATCATTGTTATAGAACGTAAATTTCAGGCGGTGGTTCTCGGTTGTGGTCAATATCGTCGGCGCCCAATACAGCGTGCTGCGCACATCCTGGGCTTCATTGCGGGGATCAATCGTGCCATAATTGGGCGAGTAAAACTGTTTTACCGCTGTATAGCCAATCACCATTTTTGAAGCCATGCCTTTTCCTTTCTCCACCTGCTGATCGCCGCCTTTTTTGGTGTACACGGCAATAGCGCCGTTAGCGCCGTTGAAGCCACCCATAAACGGCGGACGGAAGACTTTTATATAAGCAATATCCGATACCGAAGTACTGCTGAGCTGACTCACATCGGTTGGCATTTCATTCAGGTAAACTGAAGGTGTGCCACCGCGCCAGCTCATGCTGGTATTGCCACCATTGCTGGTTATCTGCAACCCGGCTACCTTGCCCTGCAGGTACGTGAAGATGCTTTGATATGAATTAGCAAATACATCGTTTGTTAAATCAAACTGGTAGGCATCGCTACCCTGAAACAAGCCGCTGGCATACTTTTCATCCAGTTTTTGTAAAGGCGATTTTACTTTGGTGGTAACAGTTACGCCTGCTAATGTCGTTCCCTTTAGCAGCTCTGCTAAGCGGGCTTCTTCGCTGGCCAGAAAGCGCAGCCTTGCATTGCCTGATGTATCCAGCGAAACCATCTTTGTTTTATCTAACGAAATACGCCGCTGCGCCGGCACTATGCTGTTCATAAAGCGCACTTCACTTACATCGCCAAATGCTTTATTAGAAAACTGGTAGTAGATCTTGGTAGAATCAAACAACACAATATTCGGGTCTTCAAAAGTGCCGTCCGGCTTTATCGTGGCAGTTACTACCTGCCGGCTGGAATCCTTACCCTGCAGGATGGCAAACAGCCCGCCCGCCGAACGAAGCTGAGTACTGTTGGCACCATAAATTTTACCTGAGAATGTCAGGTAATCTTTTTCTGCCGGGTACTTGATTGTTGGCATCTGACCCGCTACAATTGCCTCCCAGTTAAACCGGCGCCAGCCATGTGTCAGCATCACGAGATCGAGGTGTTTCGCCACGCTGTCGCTACTGTTGGAAAAATAATACTGTGGCTTATACACGGCACCTTTTAATTCTCCCGACAGCAGTAGCTGCGCAATAATGTTGTTGCTGCTATCAGCGCCGATACCTTTATCAGTAACACTTAAGGAAAGATTACCCGTTACCGAATCGGGCATGCTCAGTTCTATTGTATTTAATCCCCGCTTGCCTAAGCCTAAACCGGTAAAACCAATCTGCGGTTCCAGCACGGCATCATTATTATCTACATAGCAAATGCGCTCTGCAATTGGCTTCCAGTCATTGGTCAGCAAGGTTATCTGCAGCACGCCACTAACCAAACTGGCAGTGGGTATAGCGCCGCCAATGCTGGAGGTTTGCAAAAGATTAGCATTGGCCATATACACCAGATTTTGATGCATAGTGGCTACAATGTGCAACTGCTTCATATTCTCAGCCACATCATCGGTGCGGCGTATAATGAATGTCTTTTTGCCTTCGGAAGCGCCTACTTCTATCGTTGCGCCACCTGGCAACGGAGTCGGTAACACCGTGGTGTGAACTGCATTGTGTTCGTCGTACCATTTGGCGGTATAAGTCTCGCCCTTTTCATATACTATCCGAAGAGCTCCCATGCCATCGTGCTGTGTTTTAATAGAATCCACCACAGCGCCTTTGCTTCCCGTTACCACGCCTTTTATTTTCACCGGTCTTCCGTATTGGTCATTCGCCTGGAAGGCAATGCGCGAGGACAGGCCTTCTACCGCATCTCCACCTTCAGGAAAGAAACGCAGCGAAGGAACAACGGTGATTTTAACAAGGCTCTTGGGCGGTGTTTTTTGCGTGAGCGTAATATTTTTTTCAAATAAAAAGGAGGTGTCGAAATTGAGCATCCAGTTGGTATATGCCTTCACATGTACGGCAGTGCTGCTGAGCGTATCTGGTATAATGAACTCACCTGCCGCGCCCGATTGCACCACCGGAAACAATGAATGCGCCAGCAGATTTCCATTGGCATCATACCAGTCGGTGTACAGGTTTTTGCTGATGGCAGAAGGCAGATCGCCTGCCATCAGGTAAGCCTTAAACCATATTGTTTCGCCGGCTGCATAAGCTGGTTTGTCAAATTGAATATGGATGCGCTCAGGCTGAAATTTATCAGCATAAGCAGCAAGCGTGGTGTCTATGCGCTGGGCGAAAGACAGTTTGCCAGATAAGACAATAAAGCAACAAAGCCATAACCGAAACCACTTCATAACCTGTATTGTAAAGGAGTGTTCAAATTAAGGCTATAATACCAAATGATGAGTGAACCTTAACAAATCGGCAACGGTGGTAAAGAGAGTTGTCGGTATTCGATACTACTTTATGCTTACCCTTATAGGTAACATTACAAACAGGTTTGGTATAATTTGCTCTATTATACCAATGTTGAAAGTCGACTCTTGCTTCATGGTATTCGCTTGTTCAGGTTTTTTGTTTTTTATCATTTAGAAAATTGGGTTCTCTTTTGCATAGGCACTTCTAAAATAACATAACCATGAAAAAGCTTTTATTCATTATCGCCATCAGCACTTTTACAGCCTGCGGGTCGGGAACAGAGACGGATACTACACCTTCTGATTCTGCCTCTGCTGCACCCCCCGATACTTCTAATGCCGTAAATCCTCCTTTGCCAGATACAGCCCGCCTGATGCAGGACACCAATCATATAACAGGTGATACTACCAACCCGGCACACGACAGTATGCTGAGGTAAGCACATTTTTTTGGAAGAGGTAGGAACTGGAAACTTATCAATGTGTACTTTTTACACATAGCAAAAATAAATTTCTAAAACTTATTTTTTATACCGGGTTACCAGAAGGCGTTTATTGTATTAATTACTGTACAGGCAGTAGCCACAGCAACAAAGATCTTTACGAACGAAATTTATATATGTCATCTTCCGGGCTTGCAGGAAGATTGAACTGAACTTTTTCATATGGCAAGCAATCGTTAGAGGCCGTCCCTATTCTTAGGGAGGGCTTTTTTTATGATTAATGGGTGATTGTTAATTGGATACTGACTAAGTAAGATGGATACTAAAAAGCAACCATTGAATAATATTCATTTATTCACTACTAATCATATTCAGTTAATGATATCGCAAGGTTATTGTCCTATCATCTTCACCAAATTCAAGTCTTCATCCAGCACAATCATTACTGCCGGGTAGCCTTTTTTGAGCATCGCAATCTCATCGCTTTTTTTCAGCACATGCGCAGGATAAAGGCTGCCCATGCGCAAAGCTTCTTCAATAGGTATATCTGCTTTGTGTACCAAGTTAGCTATCGCTTTCTGCATGGTTAAAGCTGAACCACTGAGAATTCCGTTAGCTGTGTATCGGTCGCCCTCAAAGCGATGCTGATACCAGCCTTCCGTAGTGGTAGTAACAGCATCGGTGATGGCAAATAAACGGTTACCTAATAATTGCTTCGCAATGCGGATAGCGGCGAAATCTACATGGTGTCCATCCGGTATAATGGCAGCCTTCACAGTTGCATCTGTAAATACTGCGCCCACAAGCCCCGGCTTACGATGGTGCAGTCCGCTCATGGCATTATACAGGTGCGTTACCGTATCTACATTCATATTATCAAACACATTTATGGCATCAGCATACTGTATATTGCTGTGCCCAACAGAAGGAACAACATTATAACTCTGCACCAGTTCTATCACTTCGGGCGAGCAAACCTCCGGCGCCAATGTGATGATTTTGATCACGCCTTTGCCATATTCCAACAGTTCTTTCACCTGTGCAATGGTGGGCGAAAATATCCAGTCAGGGTTGTGTGCACCTCTCTGTTCGTGATTAATCCACGGTCCTTCCACATGCAGACCCAGCGCGCCTGTACCGCCTTCCTGCCAGTATTGCTTAACAGCATCAATACATTTGAAAATGGTTTCGTAGGTATTTGTAGCTACTGTTGGCATACACCATGCAGCCCCGCCTTCCCGGCTATACCTAACAATTTCACTTACCGTAAAAGCATCGGGATAGAGCGAAAGCAATCTCTTGTGAGCGCCATAAATCTGCAGGTCAATGAATGCCGGCGCGAGGCTGGCATTTTCTCCAACATCTTCTTTTTCATATTCATCCGGCACGGCAATGGAAGGCAGCAGCGCTTCAATTGTTCCCTCGTTCACCAGCACGGCATGATTGCGAAGACGGTCGGTGCCGGTATAAACGGTGCCTGCGAGATAAGCTTTTTTTGTACTCATAGCTGTATGGTAAAATCGTCTCGGTCATTCAGAAATGGAAACTTGTTTCTAATGTCAATAAGGTCTTGTTTATGCAATGTGAGGGTAGCAACATCTTCCTCATTTGTCTTGCTATAAATTGTATTGCCCAAAGCATCTATCACCGTGCTGTTGCCGCAATATTGAATATTATTGCCGTCTGTTCCCACGCGGTTTACACCTATTACATAACATTGATTTTCGATGGCGCGTGCCGTGAGCAATGCCTGCCAGGCACTGTTGCGTCGCTCCGGCCAATTGGCTACGTAGAGCAACACATCATATTCGACCTCACGATCCTGTCCTTCTTCAGCGGAGAGGGAAGCTTGCCTTGCCCAAACCGGGAAACGCAGGTCGTAACATACCTGTGTGTTGATCTTCCATCCTTTTACAGAAGCGATCAGCCGTTTGCTGCCGGCGGTGTAATGTTCTCCTTCGCCGGCATAGCCAAACAGGTGTCGCTTGTTATAACAACCATACGAGCCGTTGGGTAGCATCCAGATCAACCGGTTGTAATACTTTCCTTCTTCTTCGATGATGACGCTGCCGGTAAGAATGATTCTTTTTTGCTGCGCAATAGCCTGCATCCACTGCACAGTTCTGCCGCTCATTGTTTCGGCTAACTGTTGCGGCTTCATGCTAAAGCCGGTGCTGAACATTTCGGGTAATATCACCAGTTCTGTCTTGTCGGAAAGGTTCAATATTTTTTGCTCCAGCATGGCTAAGTTAGCGGCTTTATCTTCCCAGTGCAGGTGCGTTTGTATCAGTGTGATGGTAAGTGATTGCATGGTTCTGTTTTATGTTATCAACTGCAAGGGAAATGAGAAAGCAGCTTTAAAACGGTTATCGCCTGTTTACAAATAGCGCTTTGCTATTTCCAGATCTTCCGGCGTATCAATGCCAACGCCTTTAAAATCTACCAGCACCATTTTTAATGGAATACCATGTTCTAAGTAACGAAGGCATTCGATCTTCTCGGCCTTTTCCAAAGGCGTCATTTCCCAATCTGTAAAATTCAGCAAAGCCGGTTTACGAAAGGCATATACACCGATGTGATGATAATAAGGAGCATCAACACTTGCCCGGTTGTAGGGAATAACCGAGCGGCTGAATAGCAAAGAGTTCATATTCTTATCTACCACTACTTTTACGTTGTTCGGATTAGTAATAAAACTTTCCTCTGCAAACACTTGCATCAGGCTAGCCACCTGAACCCTTTTTCCGGTTTCCCCTTCAAACACGCCCAATAGTTTCTGCAAAGGCTCGCGCCGCACAAAAGGCTCGTCGCCCTGCACATTCAAAATCACTTCTACTTCCATGTCCCGAATCGCTTCTGCAATGCGGTCGCTGCCGCTTTCGTGTTCCTTTTTGCTCCTTACAGCTTTGCCGCCATGGCGGGTGATTTCATCATAGATAACATCACTGTCTGTGGCTACAAACACATCATCAAACAAGCCGGTGGCAACCGTGTTGTCATAAGTATGCCGGATTACTGTTTTATCTCCTAATATCTGCATTAGTTTGCCCGGAAAACGGGAAGCTGCATAACGGGCGGGAATGAGCGCAACTGTTTTCATCTTTTGATAAACAATGATAGCGAAAAAGGAGGGAACCGCTGTTGAATTCAAAGATGTTGAAACCTTTGCATCTTATTAGACCCTGTTGTTAACCTGCCCTGCTTTCATCTGCAACCAAGTGCCTGGTTTGAAACCGGCATATCTAACCTGCACTCTAATACGGTGCAAAAAGAAACTTTATTCAAAAAACCTGTTATATTTGAATCCGCAGAATAGGCAGCTATACACCTTTGCTCATTATAAAAGGCAAAATCGCAGCTTGTTTTGTATACCATATTAACTGAAACTACATGGAATCCACGTCTAAAATTCTCAAAAAGATTATCCTGATTGATGACGATGAAGATTTACTCTTTACGTTCAATTATTGGTTAATCAAAAAGGGTTTTCTCACCATCGCGCTCACCGAGGATAGCACGCTGCCTTCTTTTATTGATAGCTTTCAGCCCGATCTGATTCTAATAGATATGCACTTAAGAAACAGGGATGGTAAAGAGGTTTGCCGGTACATTAAAAAAGACCTTCTCTTTAAAAAGCCGGTACTGTTGTTTTCCATGCACGATTATGCGCAACTCGATTATCATATCTACCATGCAGATGGCTTTTTTCAAAAATCGTCCGACCACCTGGCGATGATTGATTACATCAGTCAGTACCTGTAGCAGATTGTATTCCCGGCACATTATTCTATTTTTATGCCAGGTGCCAAACCAAATGAGGCATAGTGTCTTTCCGTTGTGGTAAGTCATTCATTTGTCTCGCTCTCAGTTTCGTTGATATCCAACCAAAAAGAATTCATAGAAAACATTTATAAAACATTGACTAGTGCCTCCTTTTGCACCGTGTAATGCTCCTCTGCAAAGTTTGTGATACATCTTATTGATGAGGACTTTTCCAAACTGCCGGAACAAGTTGTGTGAAATCCTGTTTTCAAAGGGAGGCATTCCTCTTCGCACCTCCCTGCCGTCCGGCAGGTTCTATCCTCTATCTTTGCCCACTTTTATTTTACGTCATGAATCAACAACTATCCGAGCAGGAAATTATAAGAAGAGAAAAACTGAAAGAACTGGAAGCCAAAGGCATTGATGCCTACCCGGCAGCCGCATTTCCGGTGACACATTATTCAGCCGACATCCGGCAAGGTTATACGGAAGAAAACAAGGAGCAGTTTGGCGGTGTTACCGTTGCCGGCCGCATCATGAGCATCAACGACAAAGGCAAAGTTTTTTTTATTAAGATACAGGACAGCAAAGGCATTATCCAGTTGTATATTAAACGCGATGATGTTGCGCCCGGCGAAGACAAAACGGTGTTTGATGCCGTAGTAAAAGGCGCCGATCTGGGTGATATCCTTGGCGTAACCGGCTTTGCCTTTATTACCCGCACCGGCGAACTTTCCATCCATGCACAAACGGTGACGCTGCTGGCAAAATCATTAAAACCATTGCCGGTGGTGAAGCGCGATGAGCAGGGCAATGTGTACGATGCGGTTACCGATCCTGAATTCAAATACCGCCAGCGGTATGCCGATTTAATCATCAACCCCGATGTGAAAACTACTTTTCTGCAGCGCACCAAACTCATTAATACCATTCGCGATTTTTTAAATGAACAAGGCGCGATAGAAGTAGATACGCCGGTGCTGCAAAGCATTCCGGGTGGAGCAATTGCGCGTCCGTTTATCACACACCATAATGCGCTGGATGTGCCGTTTTATTTGCGCATTGCCAATGAACTGTATTTAAAAAGATTGATCGTGGGTGGTTTCGATTGGGTGTATGAGTTCAGCCGAAACTTTCGCAACGAAGGCATGGACCGCACGCACAACCCCGAGTTTACCGTGCTGGAATGGTACACTGCCTACAAAGATTATTTCTGGATGATGGAAACCACGGAGCAACTGATGGAGCGCATTTCCATTGCCCTGCACGGCACTACAGATGTACCGGTTGGCGAGAATACTATTTCGTTTAAAGCACCGTTTAAGCGTGTTACCATTTTTGATGCGGTGAAGGAGCATACCGGCATCGATATCAGCACTATGAATGAAGAAGAGTTGCTGGCAACTTGTAAGCAATTAAACATTGCTACTGACAACAGCATGGGCAAAGGCAAGCTGATAGATGAAATATTCAGTGAGACATCGGAAGCGAAATTTGTGCAGCCCACTTTTATTATTGACTACCCCGTAGAGATGAGCCCGCTTACCAAAAAGCATCGCAGCAAACCCGGGCTGGTAGAGCGTTTTGAACTGATGGTGAACGGGAAAGAAATTGCCAACGCCTACAGCGAACTGAACGACCCGATAGACCAGCGCGCCCGCTTTGAAGAACAGGCAAAGCTGTTGGAGCGTGGCGACCAGGAAGCCATGTTCATCGATAGCGACTTTCTTCGGGCGCTGGAGTATGGAATGCCACCTACCAGCGGAATTGGTATTGGCATTGACCGCTTAGTAATGATGATGACCAACCAGCCCAGCATACAGGATGTATTGCTGTTTCCGCAGATGCGGCCGGAGAAAATGTAATTCGTTTTAAACCGCGGAGACGCTAAGACGCCAGGAGAAGTAAAAACAATCTCTGCGTCTTAGCGTCTCCGCGGTTAACACTTTTACAAAGGCAATGGAAGCAAATTATACTTTATACTCCATCACCGGGTGCCGCTCAAACGGGTGTTTGCTCTCATCAAAAATGTAGCGGTACGTAATGAGGCGGCGGCTTTGGTGTGCGCCCAAACTCTTATAAATATTTACCATTTTAGGGTTCCAGTCGCCTGCCCAGCCCATCTCGTAAGTATTATACCAACCTTTATGCTGCAGGAGATAGCCGCCTTCCTGTATCATAAAAGAATCTATACCCAGCGCCTGGTACTTCGGCACGATGCCAAAGGCAACGCCGGTAAATATTTTGCATTCGCCACGGCGCTTCATCCACAATAAGCGCAGCTTTTCTATCCAGCCAAATTTGCCGTTGAAATGTTTGAAGTATTCATTCAGGTCGGGGATGTTAATCCACATAGCAATAGGCTCTTCCTTATAATAGGCAAACCAGATCAGGCGCTCGTCCATAATGGGTTTCATCTTGTTAAACAGCTTCATCACGCCTTCGGTCGTTATCTCTTTCGCCTCACCGTGCTGCGCCCAGGCGGCATTGTAAACGGTGGCAAAATCCTGCGCGTGTTTTTCTAAATTGGCAATAGAAATATGCCTTGCGCTATAACCGGGCTTGGCCTTAAACTTTGCATACCGTTCCGGGAATTTGGGAGGCAGGGGATCGTCTACGCCCATGGCAAAATAATACTGGTTGTAATAGTTTTGAAAGCCATAGTTCTCCATCAGTTGCTGATAATAGGGCGGGTTATAAGCCAACCCGTAAATGGGTGGTTTTTCACTGCCTTCTATCAACAAGCCCCACCACTTGTCGCGGTCGCCAAAGTTGATGGGGCCATCCATGGCTTCCATCCCTTTCTGCTGCAACCAGCCCTTAGCGGTATCAAATAAAAGGTTGGCTGCGTTTTGATCATTCATACAATCAAAAAAGCCGATGCCACCCACAGGATAATCCGTTCCGTTGTTTACATATTTGCTGTTGGTAAAGGCAGCAATGCGGCCGAGGAGGCTGCCTTTCTCATCCTCCAGTATCCAGCGCGCTGCCTCGCCAAAGCGGAAAGACTTGTTTTTAGTCTTATCAAACACCTCGTTGATCTCGTTATCCAGCGGGCGAATATAATTGGGGTTGCCCCGGTTCATCTTCACGTTCGCTTCTAAAAAAAGTCGGGCAGTGGTGGCATTGGTCACTTCCGTCACTTTCATGCTTTTATCTGTTTGGGGCAAAGATAATTGTGTGCGGATAATGGGGAGAGGGGGAGGGGAGAGGTGTGTTCGTCATTCCGCAATTGCCCTCAACAATGAATTTTGATTTGATGGCTCTTACGAGGGCTTTGTGCGGAATCTGCTTTTAATCATCTCATCCAGTTAAAAGGATGAGAAGCGGTTTTTATCATTTGAAAAGATTAGAACACAGTCATCAGATTCCGCACAAAGCCCCACTATCACGATAAAGATGCCACCACGTGCCGGGGCAATTGCGGAATGACGAACCGCCCTTTCACCTTTCACGTCTCATCTCCCCTTTGAGCTATAAGGTGCAAAAAAATTCCTCACCAAACTTGCGCGGATTTCAAACCAGTATTTAAATTTATCGCACCAAAAATTTTTTCACACCAAACTCCTCTTTTCATCATGTCGAGAATTAATTACCCCGTTACATTCGAAGATCAACAGACTTTATTTGTCGCCGTTATGGCAAAACACAAATCGCTGGGTGCCAAAAGCCCGCTGCTGTTGCTGGCAAAAAAGCAGAACCTGAACCTGGCGGCACTGGAAGAGTCTATTGCCCCGGCGGCAGCGCAAAACACGGCGAGTGGAAGCCTGCGCAGAGATAGTGAAGAAGATACGCAACAGCGGGATGCGCTGCTGGAGGTGCCGTGGGCAAACCTGCTGGGCGAGGTGCAGTTTCTGAAACACCTGTTTGCCGGTGCCGAACGGGAACTGGGCGAGTGGGGCGTGCCGGTAGATGCGCAGGCGCGCATTGCCTACCCAAAAGGCGCGGTGGCCGAGGCAACGCTGATACAAACCTTTTTGAACTATCATTTATCGCTGAAGGACGAAAGCCCGCTGCTGTTTTATTTAGATGAACATCCCCAAATAAATGTGCAGGACGACCTGAAAGCGGCGGGAGATGTGATTCTAAAAAACACAGAACGGAACGTAACGACGGGCGACAGCGAGCTGGCGACGCAGCAGCGGGATAAGGTATGGGCGCCCGTGGAGAAGGCGATACACCTGATCGGCGCTTTTTTGATGGGGTTGTATCATGAAGACAGCCGGAAGATGGCGGCCTGGGGCTTTAAAGTGGTAGAGGATGCCGCGGGGGAACGGGAGCAGGTGAGTACGATAGACCCGGCAACGCAGAAGAACCTGACAAGTATTAAAATACCGAGCGTGATGACGAATGTGGGTGAGGATGTGTTGCAGGTGATACAAGGGAAGGGCGAAAAGAGTAAGACGTTTCCGTTGAAATCGGGAGAAAAGTTAGGAATGGTGAGGGGATTTAGCAAGGTGACGGTAGTGAACCCTTCTACGCTGGTGGTGGGTAAAGTGAAGGTGACGGTGAGTAAATAAGTGGGCTGTTTGGCGGGGGAAATGGGCTGTTTTGCCAGAAATGTGGGCTATTTTATGACGGAAATGGGCTGTTTTTTGGCAGAAATGGGCTGTTTTGGAAGCGAAGTGGGCTAAATTGTGGGAGAAATGGGCTGTTTTATTGGATATTCCGGCGGGTGGGGACACCCGCCGGTAGAAAGAAAAGTATGAAAATATCGGATCGCCTATTCATCAGTAAATATAAGTTGTCTCTTAAATTTGGTGATAGTTGTCCATATTTCGGAGCTATTATTTGGATAGCATTGGCTCTTTGGTTATGGTTGTTTCTTTTGTTTGTAGTAGTAACAAGAGTCATCATTCATGACGAAACTCCTGTTCCTTTTTTAAAAATATGGTGTTTGCTAACAAGCGGATTGTTGCTTAATATTATATATAAATTTTTTCGGAAAAAGAATATAGAGGAGTTATTGGATGAATTTAATTCGGACTCTTTTTCTAAAAGAACTCTATGGGCTATTGTAGCTTTTTTTTTACCTATTGTTCCTCTTGTATTTATTGCAATATTATTAAGCAAATAAAAGGTTGGATGTATAGCTGATATCCTTTCCCAGTATCAATTTATTTGAGGTTTCTCCGCACCGTCCCTTATCAGGAGACGATGCTAGAACCTTAAGGGCATCCCACCCGCCGGTGAAGTTATAATATGAATACAGTAAATAAATTCGATTTTGTCTTCTTCCTTCTTGCTGGCATATTCTGTTGTGTCATGGGTATTCTCAACAAAAATGTCAGTTTGTTTAGATTTTTTGGTGGTGATCTTAAAAGAAAAAGAAGTCTGGAATGGGTGAGGTTTTGGAATATTGTTTCAGGTATTCTTTTAATTGGTTTAGGGCTGGGACTTTTTTTTAAGAAGTAATAGCTAAGAATATTCCTGGTTCCCGCACCGTCTCTCAACTAGGATGGTGCGGTGTGGAAAAAGTAGCTCAATCATACAGCATCGTCCCTTTCGGGAGACGATGCTGGCACTTCCTCAATAAATATAAAACTAACGAAAAGACCTGTCAAGTTTTTAAACCTGGCAGGCCTTCTTCGCTTTAATAAAGCCCAATTATTTTCAGAACGTTGAAGAGTGCGACGCAAGAGACGATCAATCGGAGCGGTGCCGCCCGTCCCACAAAAAAGAAACTTCTACAATGCTAAACGCCCCGATATAACTGCGATTACAACCCCAATATATACGCAAACACCAGCGGCGCCACAATGGTTGCATCGCTTTCAATAATGAACTTGGGTGTATGAATATCCAGCTTGCCCCAGGTAATCTTTTCATTCGGCACAGCGCCGCTGTAGGAACCATAGGAAGTAGTGCTGTCACTGATCTGGCAGAAGTAACTCCAGAACGGAATTTCATGCATTTCCAAGTCCTGGTACATCATCGGCACTACGCAAATGGGGAAGTCGCCCGCTATGCCGCCGCCAATCTGGAAGAAGCCGATGCCTTTGCCGCTGCTGTTGTGTTTATACCAATCGCTTAAGAAAACCATGTATTCAATACCGCTCTTCATGGTAGAGGCGTTCAGCTCGCCTTTGATGCAGTAAGAGGCGAAGATGTTGCCCATGGTGCTGTCTTCCCAGCCGGGAACAATGATGGGCAGGTTGCGCTCGGCGGCGGCTATCATCCAGCTATTCTCAACGGGTATTTCGTAGTTCTCTTTCATTACACCGCTCAGCAATAATTTATACATGTATTCGTGCGGGAAATAGCGCTCACCCTTATTCTGCGCATCGCTCCATATGGCATGAATGTGCTTTTGGATGCGGCGAAAGGCTTCTTCTTCGGGGATGCAGGTATCGGTTACACGGTTGTAGCCGTTCTCCAGCAAATCCCATTCTTCCTGCGGGCTTAAATCGCGGTAGTTTGGCACGCGCTTGTAGGAGTTGTGGGCTACCAGGTTCATAATATCTTCTTCCAGGTTGGCGCCGGTGCAACTGATGATATCCACCTTGCCCTGGCGGATCATTTCGGCAAGCGAAATTCCTAATTCAGCGGTGCTCATGGCGCCGGCAAGGGTAATCATCATCTTGCCGCCTTCGAGCAGATGTTGTTCATAGCCTTTGGCGGCATCTACCAAAGCCGCCGCGTTAAAGTGGCGGTAATGGTGTTGTATAAACTGAGAAACGGGTCCTTTATTCATGGCTGTTATTTAAGGCCGCAAAAGTAGGCGTACCGCTGCAAAGCAGCGAACATAAAAACAGCCTTCCGGCTGAGTGGAAAGCTGTTGGCGTTTATGGAAAGGGATGATTTTAATTCTGATACTCGCTTACGTTGCCATACAGGTCAGATTTCAAAATGATCTGTTTGCCCTTGTTCTCCAGTTGAATGTAATAGCTTTCATCGCCGTTTTCGTCTGTAAAACCAATGGTTGATACAATTGTGTAGTTTTTGTATCCTTTTGTAACGGTCTGTTGGGCAACCTTTGGCAAATCCTGTACAGAGATGTCTTTGGAAATACCGATAACATTGTTGTCGGTGTTGTAAAACACTGATATTTTGTCGCCGTTCATATCAAAGGAAGCAAAAGTAAAGTGGTCAGTGGTTTTCCAGGTTACGTTGTTGGCATGCTGATATTGTTTCTGAAATTGCTTCATTAAATATTTGCTTACATCGGTTGGCTTTGCAAAGGCACTGGCAGCAAAAGCAATGAACATAAAAGCGGAAAGGGCAATGTTTTTTACAATAATCGTTTTCATAAAAAAATGTTTAGATGTTTGTTGTTTTATTTTTTGTGTCAATTAGACGATGTAAAAGTAGAGTGGGTAACAGGCGGCGTAAAGTGAATTGTGACTGGTGAAGATGTTTGTATAAGCGATTGTGATGAATGGTGTGCAGAAATGCCTAGCTGCGATAAGCAGTCTGATGTAAAGTCAATACCAGCCGACGTTTCAGCGTTATTGTCCGCAATTGCTTAGAAACGTACAAGTGGATGATGAAATAAAGAACGGTATGTTAACGTACATGATAAGTGGTAAAACCAAACAAGGATGAATTACTTGGCACATGCTTTTTTATCTTTCGGAGAGCCGGACATACTTGCCGGGAATATGATCAGTGATTTTGTAAAAGGCAAACAGAAATTTACTTACAGCGAAGCGGTGCAGAAAGGTATCACACTGCATAGATGGATAGATGCGTTTACCGATGCACATCCTGCCACGCACGAAGCCAAACAATATTTTAAACCGGCTGTTGGCTTGTATGCCGGTGCATTTGCAGATGTAGTATACGATCATTTTTTAGCCTTAGACGAAACACAGCACACGGCGGAGCAGTTAAAAGTATTTACAGAACGTACTTATGCTACGTTAGACAATTTTAGAGATGTGATGCCGGAAAAGTTTGCCCGCACCTTTCCGCATATGAAAGAGCATAACTGGCTGTATAATTACCGAACCACAACGGGTATTGAAAAAAGCTTTGGTGGTGTGGTAAGAAGGGCAGCTTACTTAGAAGACAGCGCACCTACATTCGAAGCCTTCCTGAAATATTATGATGAACTGAAGCTATGCTACGATGTATTCTTTCCCCAGGTAAAGAAATATGCGAAAGAACAGTTGTATTTACTAAAAGCAGGTGGCTGAAAACAGGCAGCTTGTTCGTTACCTTCGCACCATGTGTGGCATTGCCGGTATCATTTCCCCTCATTCAGCACTGATACAGCAACACCGTTTGCAAAGCTTAGCAGATGCCTTACAGCATCGCGGGCCTGCCGGCGAAGGCTTCTGGATGAATGCAGACAACACCGTAGGCTTTGCGCACAGAAGGCTTTGCATTCTTGATTTGTCCAATGCTGCGGCTCAGCCATTTCACTATCTGCACTACACACTTATCTTCAATGGCGAGATTTATAATTACATTGAAGTAAGAGAAGAACTTTCTAAAAGAGGGTATCATTTTGCCACCGCTTCCGATACGGAAGTGATACCGGCTGCGTATGACTATTGGGGCGAAGATTGCCTGCATCATTTTGATGGTATGTTTGCTTTTGCCTTGTATGATAATACGAAGCAAACCCTCTTTCTTGCCCGCGACCGCTTTGGCGAAAAGCCGTTATATTATCACCCTATATATGCCGAACGCGGCAGATTTCAGCAGGTTATTTTTGCCAGCGAAATCAAAGCATTATTTGCAGCCGGCGTTGCCAAAAACTTAAACGGCACGATGATGCTGAATTACCTGGCGCTGGGGTATGTTCAGAACCCGATTAAGAAGACCGCTACATTTTTCAATAATATTTTATCACTGCCACCGGGGCATTGTTTGTCTATCCTCCCGGCAGCGGGCAAAATAAAAATGCGGAAATGGTACAGCCCTAAAATGAATACCCTTCCTACCAACGAAGAAGAAGCGATCGAACAGTTTGCGCAGCTTTTTTCTTCTTCCGTAAACCTGCGTTTGCGCAGCGATGTATCAGTAGGAACAAGCCTGAGTGGCGGCTTAGACAGCAGCAGTATATTAGCTGCGATTCATCAACAAAAAACGAAAGGAACACAATGGCGCAATGCCGCATTCACAGCAAGCTTCAGCGGTTTTGAGAAGGATGAAACCGTTTATAGCAAAGAAGTGGCAAATGCCTTTGGTGTTCAGCAATACATCATTACACCCACAGCGCAGGATTGGGTAAACCATTGGCAGCAATTAATGTATCACCAGGATGAACCGGTGCAAAGCAGCAGTGTGCTTACGCAATACCTGGTTTATCGTCTGGCAAAAGACAAAGGCGTTACCGTTTTGCTGGATGGCCAAGGTGCGGATGAGGTATTGGGCGGTTATAAAAAATACATTCATTGGTTTTTGCAGCAGTTGTTGGTGAATGACCGTTCGTTGTTTAAAAAAGAGAAAAAACTACTGCGGCAAAACGGGCTGCTGGAACAATGGAACTGGAAGAATTATGTGGCGGCATATTATCCGGATAAAGCAGCGAAACGCCTGCAACAGCGGGCTTTTGCGCAAGCACAATATCAGCCTGATATGAACGCAGAATTTGTATCGCGCTATGCTAATGAAGATACCTTGCACAAACCAGTGATAAGGCAGTTAGAAGATATTTTACACTACAACACTTTTACCTTTGGGCTGGAAGAGTTGCTGCGTTATGCTGACAGGAACTCAATGGCGTATTCACGCGAAATACGTTTGCCTTTTCTGCAGCATGAATTGGTTAAGTTTGTTTTTTCATTGCCATCCACCTATAAAATAAAAGATGGTTTTACGAAGTGGATTTTAAGAAAAGGCATGAACCATTTGCTGCCGAAAAATATTGTATGGCGGAAAGATAAAGTGGGGTATGAGCCCCCGCAACAGCAATGGATGATGGATAGTAACATCCGGGAAATGATTATGGAAAGCCGCAGGAAATTAGTAGATAAAGATGTGCTTGATAAAAATGTATTAACTAAAAAAGTAAATGCAAAAGGGGCACATGAAAAGGATAGCTTTGACTTTAGATATATGAGTGCCGCGGCTATACTATAGCACACGGATGACACGGACTGCGTGCACGGATAACCAAGATAGAACAAGTAGAGGTAACTATTTGATTGATCATTCAGACTTATACTTTGTATTCTAAATAAAATCCTACAAATCTGTGCATGCAGTCCGTGTCGCCGGCGTGCTATAATTTGCAGTAGAAACAATTAACAATCTTCAATTTTCAATAATAATGGGTTTAGGAACAAAAATGATTCATGCCGGCACGGAGCCGGATCCTTCTACCGGTGCGATTATGACACCGATTTACCAGACTTCCACGTATGTGCAGGAAGCGCCGGGCAAGAACAAAGGGTATGAGTATGCACGCTCGCAAAACCCTACGCGCTTTGCGTTAGAGCGCGCTGTGGCAGAAATAGAGAATGGAAAGCATGGACTGGTATTCAGCAGCGGCGTGGCAGCAACGGATGCAGTGATTAAGCTGTTGCAACCTGGTGACGAAGTGATTGCGGCCAATGATATGTATGGCGGCACGTACCGTTTGTTTACTAAAGTGTTCGCAAAGTTTGGTATTAAGTTTCATTATGTGAACATGCAGGAGGTGAGCAATATCCAGCCGCTCATCAACCGGAATACAAAGCTGATATGGACAGAAACGCCTACCAATCCACTGATGAATATTACCGACATCGAGGCAGTTGCCAACCTTGCCAAGCCAAACAACATAATGGTTTGTGTTGACAACACGTTTGCTTCGCCTTACCTGCAAAACCCGTTGGATTTAGGTGCCGATATTGTGCTGCATAGCGCTACCAAATACCTCGGCGGGCACAGCGATGTAATACAAGGCTGCTTAATAATGAATGATGATAAGCTTCGCGATGACTTGTATTTCCTTCAGAAAAGCTGTGGTGCTGTGCCGGGTCCGCAGGATTGCTTTTTGGTGTTGCGCGGTATCAAAACACTTCATGTGCGGATGCAGCGGCATTGCGAGAATGGAGAAAAAATCGCTCATTTTCTGCGCAACCACGAAAAGGTGGAAACTGTTTACTGGTGCGGGTTTGAAGATCATCCCGGCTATGCCGTTGCCAAAAAACAGATGCGTGGTTTTGGCGGTATGATGAGCTTTGTTTTGAAAGATGATAGCACAGAGGCAGCCATGAAAGTATTAACCTCTACCAAGATTTTTGCGCTCGCAGAAAGTTTGGGCGGCGTAGAATCGTTAATCAATCACCCGGCTTCTATGACGCATGCTTCCATACCAAGAGAAGAACGCTTGAAAAACGGATTGACCGATTCGTTGATACGCCTAAGCGTGGGCATTGAAGATGCGGAAGATTTAATAGAGGATTTGCGAAAAGCAATAGGGTAATATAATCACATCTATGACCCTGATAAGTCTTTAAATTGATAAAGTCGCTCACCCATGAGCTATGATCTTCTTCTTGCAAATATTGCCAGACACATTCAACTTACCGAAGAAGAAACGGAATATGTTACTTCCCTGTTTGCATTTAAAGAAGTAAACAAAAAGGATTGCATTTTGCGCGAAGGGCAGGTTTGCCGATACATTCATTATGTTCATTCGGGCGCTTTGCGGGCTTATCATGTTGACAAAGACAACAAAGAAGTTACCATTATGTTTGCTGTTGCCGACTGGTGGATAACGGATATGTTTTGCTTTGTAAATGGAAAGCCGGCTATGGTATATATCGAAGCGATCGAAGACAGTTGTATCTTTCAGTTAAGCAAGGAAAACTTAGATAAATTATTTCTAACGCTGCCCCAATGGGAGCGGTTTTTCAGGATATTGATGCAGAATGCTTATATCCGGGAGCAACTGCGGATGATGGAAAACTTATCGCTAACAGCTGAAGAGAGATATGATAAATTCTTAGCTAAGTATCCGCAGGTAGCAAAGCAGGTTACCCAAAAACAAATCGCTTCATATCTTGGTATCACACCTGAATTTCTAAGTTCCATCCGCAAGAAGAAAACTGGAAAACCGCTTTCTTAATCTACCTTAAGTTTTTTGATTCCTCCGCTTTCTTTCTTTGCACAAACAAAATTAAAAGCGATGCTGATACTGATTGCCGGACCGTACAGAAGCGGCACTAACGATGATCCAAAACTTATGCAAGCCAACCTGAACCGATTAGAAGAAATGGCTTTACCCCTGTTTAGAAAAGGGCATGTTCCTATGATTGGTGAATGGGTAGCATTACCTTTGATTCATCTGGCAGGCTCCACAAAACCCGGCGATGCAGCATGGAAAGAGATACAATATCCGGTAGCGCACCGGCTACTCGAAAAGTGCGATGCCGTGCTGCGTATTGAAGGCGCTTCCAAAGGGGCTGATGAAGATGTAAGAGTGGCTGTGGAGCGAGGCTTGCCGGTTTATTATCGTATAGCGGATGTGCCGGATGCGGAGGAGTAAAGTGTGAATTGATAAGGAATATCTTCAGTAGATACGCTCTTGTCATATTTTCATTCCCTAATCGAAATATTCTCCATAAAACTGCACCAACGAAATAAACATGATCTTTTTGAGATCATTTGTTAATGCGGTTTGATACATGAATCAGAGTATAAAGAGTAAGCGATAATTGTTAAGCAATCTTAAGATCGGTCGATACTTAAATTCTTTACCTTAGTAGAAAATAAAGTTTATGATTAACTGGGATGAACTTTTTGCGCTTCCTGCCGAAGAAAGAAAACAATTAGCCACCGACCTGTTGAATAGTGTTGATGAGGAGATGCTTCGGCAGATACCAGACTGGAAAAAGGAATTGATTGAAGAACGGCTGAGATATCACGAAGAGAATAGAGGAGATGGAATTAGCTGGAAGGATACAAAGAAGAAATACGGGGCATGAGCTGGCAGGTAATCATTGAAAAGCCTGCGCAGTTGGACATTGACGAAGCTTTTGCTTGGTATGAAGGTCAATCTATTGGTTTGGGCTTCCGTTTCATTCAGCATCTTGATGAAACAATTGAAGCTGTTATCCGTAATCCTTATTTCGCTTTTGCTGTAGTAAAAAGTGTCAGAAGCACTTCGCTCTCAGTCTTTCCGTATGAAGTTATTTACTTAATTGACGAACCAAAACAAACTGTATTCGTTTTAGCTGTTGGACATTTATATCGGAAGCCGGGATGGTTCAGGCAACGGTTGAAATAGTATTGTTGGGTAAATAAAAGTTCATCTTAGCCTTTCGCCATTTCTATCTTCCACTCTCTTCTCCTCAGCAAATACCAACCGCCAAACAGCACCACCGAAAAGAAAACGGTACCATATAAACTATTCCTGTAAAAGATCAATCCATCGTTATAACACATCAGCAAGCCTGGCAACGTTTTCGGTCTTCCCCAGCCGCCGCCGGTAATCCAAACCAAAAAATTAGATAGTAAAAAATAAATGGTTGGCGCAGCTAAAGAAGTCAGCAGCACATTCAGTACGTTAATCCTTTTTATTAAAAAACCAATCATAGTCAGTAAGGCAAACAACAAATAATTCTCCCACTGTCCCTCATAAAAACCTTGCAGCGGGCTAATGCCGGCATGATACAACAACTCGTACAGCGCATCACTAATGAACATAGACAGCAGTGGAACTGCAAATGCCCATTTCTTGTCTTTGATAAACACCGCACCGCCAAACAGCGACATGGCAATCTGCGGCGCAAATCCATAGGGTCTGCCGGGAACCACGCGGTATAAAGACGCTACGATAATCAGCAAAAGAAGCGATATAATAACAGAACGGTTAGTCTTCATCATCACAAAATATCGGCAAAAATAGCGGCTTACGGTTCAGGAACAAAAGCCTTATACAAGAGTGCCTCTTCGGTTGCCGTAAGAGTGAAGGTTTCCACCGGCAGTACAGCGAACGACTGTCCTTTGCCAACCGCCAATGTATTGCTCCCGGCTATCTCCGCGCTGCCTTTTATTACGGTCCAGATCTCCAGCGACGAAGTAGTCGCTTCAACTGTTTCGCCCTTGCGGATATCTATTTTATGAATGCCGAAATCCGGCACGGGGCAAGGGTAGTTTTTTATAGAAAGGGTCACTTCATCGCCCTTCATCACCTGCGGCACAATACCCTCAAAGGTGGTGTGCTTCATCAGTTCCGGCACATCAATGTGTTTCGGCGTCAATCCACCACGCAGCACATTATCGCTGTTCGCCATCAGTTCCACATTCTGCCCTTCCAGATAAGCATGTGGCAAACCAGCGCCCTGAAACACACCTTCCCCTTCCTTTACATTTACAATATTGAAAAAATAAATCGAATAAATGCCGCGGTCAATATCTTCTATCTCCTTTTCATTTTGATACAGCTTCGCTACCCACCAGCCCGGCTCGTGTTTGCCCGTTTCGTCCTTTTGCTTGCGTTCTATTTCGCGCTTCACTAAGGGCATTAAGGTCGTGTTCACTTCTTCTTGCGGAAGGTTCATCACATGCTCATACAAAGCGCGGTAGTTGCCTTCCCCAAAAATGGGCATCAGCTCCGCAAACTCAGGTGTGGACGCTAATACAGCCTGCAGCTTGTCCGCCGTTTTAAAGCCGTGCAGCAGCCAGAAATCGCTCAGCGCCACCATCACTTCCGGCTTGTGGTTTTTGTCTTTATAGTTGCGTTCTGATGCGCCGATGAGAATGCCATTCGCTTCTTCGTTATGAAAGCCAACAGCAGCACCCTCCTTAGTAGGATGCACCTGGATGCTGAGCATATCCCGAACATCTAATATCTTTAATAGATAAGGTAGTTCGCTAAACGATTGCCTTACGTCCTGGCTTAAAAAAAGGTGAGGATATTCGCCGATCAGTTTGTAGAGCGACAACTCGCCATTACGCGTTACTAATTGCGCCGAAGCCGATGGGTGCGCGCCCAGCCAGTATTCCGCATACGGCTGATGTTGCTTATTTTCGACACCCAGCCAGGCAGGGATATAATCATATCCGCCCCAGGCATAATGCTGAACTTTTCCTTTCAGCAACAGTATTTTATCCTGAATAAAACTCATGGCTGCAATATTAGAATAAACGGCAAAGAATGGATAATAAAACTACCGGCAACAAAGGTGAAGATTTGGCGGCTGACTATTTATTAAAAAAGGGATACAATATTTTGCACCGCAACTGGCGCTTCCGCCATTTGGAGGTAGACATCATTGCCAGCAAAGGAAAATTCCTGCATTTCTTCGAAATCAAAACCCGTACGTCAGACAAATATGGCAAGCCCGAGGAAAGCATAAGCAGGGAAAAAATGAGCAACTTAAAAAATGCTGCCGAAGAGTATCAATACCTGTATCCGCAGTGGCAATACCTCCAGTTCAATGTCATTGCCATTATATTGCGTTACAACCAGGAACCGGAGTTTTTTTTAATAGAGGATGTTTATTTCTGATGAACAATAGAACACATATAACACGGCTTTAGTGCAGGGATAAAATATATAGAAGCTTATGTTGGGTTGTATCAGACTACAACTACGGATTCACAAAAAACTGCACCGCTAGTTCATACCCTTTTAATCCCAATCCGCTGATGGTTCCTTTGCACTTTGCTGATATGTGCGACAGTCTTCTGAATTCTTCCCTTGCATGCACATTGCTGATATGCACCTCAATCACCGGTGTTGCGATAGCCGCAATAGCATCGCCCATCGCAACAGAAGTATGCGTATAACCACCCGGGTTAATAATAATACCATCACTGCTGAATCCTTCCTGCTGCAGGTAATTAATCAATTCACCTTCCACATTGCTTTGATAATACTGAAAGCTGACAGCAGGATATTTTTCTTTCAGCGAAGTATAATAATCCTCAAACGTCTGGTTGCCATAAACGCTTGGTTCACGTGTCCCCAGCAGGTTTAAGTTCGGTCCGTTAATAATGGTAATCTTCATGCGTACCGCAATTGGGGAGCAAAATACCTCATTATTTTGAGGACGCTGCATCCACAAAATAAACAAAGTCAATCAGCGAGGAGTAAGTGCCGGGCTTAGTCACATCATAATCGTTCAGGTCAATCTGCAAATCGTATTGACCGGCAGCAGGGATGGTGTAAGTATAGGAATAAGTATCGTCTTTCTTCTGCAAAAGTCCCTTCTCCTGAAACCCTTTTTGCTTGCTTAACAGGATGATGCTTTGCAAAGGTTTCTTCGAAACAAACGAAAACCGCACACGGCTTCCCGCCGTAGTCTCAATTAGTGATTGTGCCGGCAGGCAACGGCTCACTTCATTCTCTTTGGCGCCTAAACAAACACCTGGGTAAGTAATAAATTGCGCCCAGCTTATTGTGTCAGCCAGCAATTGCCATTCGCTTTTTTTGGGGTAATGGTCTAAAATAAAAGTCTCGGGTTCGGTAAAGAAGTAATAGTCATTGGTAGCCCAAATAAATTGCTTTGTGCCTTCCAGGGTATAGCCGCTTCCCCAGGTCGGGTCGGTCAGGTTCCATTTACCGTTAAGCCACACCGCCGCCCAGGCATGATTTACAGCAAAACGTGCATTTACAAAACTCTGCGTGCCCGTTCTGCCAAAGCCGTCGATTTCTTTGCAGGTAATACCGCACTCGTTGCAAAGCCAGCAAAATACATTTACATAACCCGCACAGATAGTGCTTTTATATTTCAGCACCGAATCAATATTTGTCGCTGTATGTTGAGGCTTGCCGTTGCTTCTTTCCTCGGTGTAAGAAATATTCTTTGCCACCCATACATAAGCTGCTTTTATGCGCGAAAGAGAATCCGGATATTGCTGGGTAATACGATACGCCAGTAGATTTAAATCTTTAGAAGAAGATACCTGTATATGTTGCGAAGCAATAAAGCGTTCAATCTGTTGTAACGATGCCGTCTGTGCACTTAACAACTGAGTAAATAACAAGCCAAACAAAAGCCACAAAGCGCTTTTTATCCTATTCTTTTCCACCTCCCTAAATTACATCATTCCACCTTTTTCTTGGTGTAACGTTTTATTAAATCATCGTTTCAAAATCGGTTGATTGTCTATATAATCAATAACATTATTCAAAATAAAAAACCTGTAAGGAGTAAGATGCCTTACAGGTTTAATCATTGACTTATTTATCAGACAGTTTTCTACGCAGAAGTTCCCTTGCGCTCTTCTATCATCTTAATAAAATCATCAAACAGGTACCGGCTGTCAAAAGGTCCCGGTGTGCTTTCCGGGTGATACTGTACACTAAAAGCAGGCTTGCCTTTTACGCGGATACCTTCAATGCTGTTGTCGTTCAGGTTCAGGTGCGTAATCTCGATGCCTTCGTGGTTGCGCACCGCTTCAGGGTCCACACCAAAGCCGTGGTTCTGTGTGGTAATCTCGCATTGTCCTGTAATGATATTCTTCACCGGGTGGTTCAGCCCGCGATGCCCATGGTGCATTTTAAACGTAGGAATATCGTTCGCCAGCGCCAGTAATTGGTGACCTAAGCAAATACCAAATACCGGTTTTTCTTCTTTTAAAATTTCTTTCAGGTTGGTAATGGCATAATCCATCGCCGCCGGGTCGCCGGGACCATTGGAAATAAAATAACCATCGGGGTTAAACTCCCGCACACGTTCCAGCGATGTATGCGCAGGGTGCACACGCACATGCGCGCCACGGTCAGTAAGGCATTTTAAGATATGCCGCTTAATGCCGTAATCCATCACCGCAACCTTGTAAGGGGCAGCCGGGTCGCCCAGTTCATATTCTTCCTGGGTGCTCACGGTGCTGGCAAGTTCCAGCCCATCCATATCGGGCACTTCCAGCAGCTTTTGTTTCAATATTTCTACATCCAGAATTTCCGACGAAATAATACAGTTCATTGCGCCCTTGGTGCGCACATGTGCTACCAGCGCACGCGTATCAATGCCTTCAATGGCAACAACATTGTTTTTAATTAAATATTCTTCCAGCGAGCCTTCCGCCTGGTAGCGCGAAAAGCGTTCTTCCAGGCTGCGTCCAATCAAACCTTTAATCTTCACCGTATCGCTTTCTCGGTCTTCGCCTTTTACGCCATAGTTACCAATATGAACATTGTTCATAATCAAAATCTGCCCGTAATAGCTCGGGTCGGTAAACACTTCCTGGTAGCCGGTCATACCGGTATTAAAGCAAAGCTCGCCGGTAGCGGTTCCTTTTTTTCCAAACGCGCAACCCTGGAGAACGGTGCCATCGGCAAGAACTAAAACAGCGGGCGGTTGTGATGCTGACATGGTGTGTTATTGAAGTTTGGGTGCAAAGAAATTTATTTGAGAGAATATATGTTGTGAAAGTTTTGAACAGGCGTGAAATCAATGGTTCTGCGGCGGGGCGCTAATAAAAAGAGCCGGTACTCTCTTTTATTGAAAAAGAGCACCGGCTTCTTTGATAAGATAAGTTTATCCTGTCGTAATATATCCATCCCAAGTCAGAGGGCAACTGGTAAATATCCGTTTCTATTTGCCAAAAATCTTTGCGCCGAAAATCAACGTCAGCACAAACAGTACAATAAAAATGAAGAACAATACTTTGGCAATCTCAGCAGATCCTTCGGAAATTCCGCCGAAACCGAAAATAGCTGCAATGATAGAGATAACGAAGAAAATAGCTGCCCACTTAAGCATAATTGTAAATTTTAAAATTCAGTTAATAATAAGGGTATAATACAATTTTGTGCCAATTATTAAAACACGCTTTACACCATCCGGCACATCCCCACCCGTAATCCGTGTCATCCGTGTTCCATTATCTTTGCCGCCATGAAAATTGTAATGGTATGCTTGGGCAACATCTGCCGCAGCCCTTTGGCAGAAGGCATTTTAAAGCACAAGGCAAAAGAGGCAGGGTTGGATTGGACAATAAATAGCGCCGGAACGGGACAATGGAATTTAGGCGAAGCCCCGCATCGCTTATCGCAAAAAGTAGCAAAGCTCAATAACATCAACATCTGTGATCACAAGGCGCAACTGTTCAGGAAAGAAATGATGCAGCAGTACGATAAAATATACGTGATGGATAAGCAAAATTACGCCGATGTAAAACGCATCAGCGGCAACCTGTGGGATGCCACCAAAGTAGATTTAATATTGAACGAAGCTTACCCCGGCGAAAACCGAGAAGTGGACGATCCGTACTACGATAACACCGAACCGGGTTTTGTAAAAACGTTCAACGAAATCAGCGAAGCCTGCGATGTGATTATTCAAAAATACGGTGCTAAAGAAATGGCGAATTAAATGATGAAACCTTCCCTTCCGCAAGGCACACGCGACTTTTCAGCCGCCGTCGTGCGCAAGCGCAATTATATCTTTTCGGTTATCAGGAATGTATTTGAGAACTACGGTTTTCAACCGCTCGAAACGCCTGCCATGGAGAATTTAGAAACACTCATGGGCAAGTACGGTGAAGAAGGCGACAAGCTCATTTTTAAAATCCTCAACAATGGCTTGAGCGATGACAAGAACAAGGAAAAAGCTTCACTTGCTTTTCAGAACGTATTGGAAGGCAAAAACGATAAAAACTTTACCGAGCGCGCCCTCCGCTACGATCTTACCATTCCCTTCGCGCGCTATGTCGCCATGAATTCTGGTCAGCTTACCTTTCCCTTCAAGCGCTACCAAATACAACCCGTCTGGCGTGCCGACCGTCCGCAACGCGGGCGCTACCGCGAGTTTTATCAGTGCGATGCCGATGTCGTTGGCAGCAAAAGTTTATTGAACGAAGTGGAGCTAACCTGTCTTTACGCCGAAGTATTTATCAAGCTGGGCATCGATGTACAGATTAAAATCAACAGCCGCAAAATACTCGCTGCCTTAGCCGAAATCTGTGGCGGCAGCGATAAACTGGTCGACATTACCGTTGCCATCGACAAGCTCGATAAAATCGGCATCGAAAAAGTAAAGGAAGAACTCGCCCAGCGCGGTTTAAACACTGACCAAATCAGCATCATCCAACAATATTTATCCATCAGCGGCAGCAACGAGGAACGCCTGCAACAAATCAAAACCCTGCTCCAAAACAACGAAACCGGCAGCCAGGGCATTAGCGAGCTGGAATATGTCATTAGCTTCCTTCCACCAGCTATCAACAACCAACTCACCACCGACTTCACCCTCGCCCGCGGGCTCAGCTATTACACCGGAATCATCTTCGAAGTAAAAGCCAACAACATCCAGATGGGCAGCATCGGCGGCGGCGGCCGGTACGACGATCTAACCGGCTTGTTTGGCGTGCCCAACGTACCCGGCGTTGGTATTTCGTTCGGTGTCGATCGTATTTACGATGTGATGGAAGAACTAAAATTATTTCCTGAAGAACTGATGACTGGCACCAAAGCCTTGTTCTTTAATTTGGGCGAAGCCGAAAGCAAAGTTGCCTTCTCTTTACTCCAGCAATTGCGCAGCCGCAACATCGCCTGCGAGCTGTATGGCGAAACCGCCAAATTCGATAAGCAGTTTAAATATGCCGAGAAAAAAAACATTCCTTACATCATCATCATCGGCAGCGAGGAAGCACAAAACGGCACTTGCAAAATAAAAACACTCGCCACAGGCGTGCAGCAAACCCTCCCGCAGGCAGAGCTTCACACCTTTTCTTTTGCGTAAACAAAACAATTACTGGTATGAAATATGAAACCGGGAGCAAAACAATAATAATGAAAACTGTCGTATGCAGCCTCCTCTTACTGCTCCTGGTCGCCACTTCCTGTCACCGCAAAACGGTGGCATCCCGCAGCAGCAACGGCGAACTAAAACCCTTGCTTAGCGAAAACGAAGCTGCCGGCGTGCCCGCTGCACCCGTGGCTACCAAACCGGTTATCATTGTCGATCCGCGGGGCAATTTTGCCGTAACCGAAAAAACATTACCGGCCGATGCACCGAAGGAAATCTTAAATCCTGCCAATGCCCGCGCCTATACACCTGCGCAAACCAACGCCCTGGCGCTTCGCTTCGGCAAAGTGCCACCCCGCATCCTGTACGTACCCGCTGCCCTCGCAAAAAAATCTGCCAAAGGCACCTATTACGTATTCGATAAAAAGTTCTGGTACTGGAAAAAAAGCAACGGCTATTTCTATATCGACGAGAATTATTTTAAGTAAGTTTTTTGCCACGAAGGCGCGAAGACACAAAGAATTTTTATAGATCATAATCTGCTATGCGAAGCCTCCGGACTTCGCATTTTTATTCTATCGCCTGCGGCGATAATATTATACCAATATAAACCAGACTTATTCTAATAAAAGACCTGAAATGCTTATCAGATAAGATTTTGACAAAACAGTTCAGGCTATTCATAATTTCTAAACAGTATTATTTCCTCTTATAAAATCAAACGCTTTCAATCAGCCTTTATATCATTTGTGCCTTCGCTACTTTTTGGCAAAACATCACTCCACCTTCACCACTGCACTCCGCTTCCCAATCCCATTCGCATTAAACGCTTCGATGCAGAAATAATACGGCTCATTCTTCTCCATCGCCCGAAAATAATACTCATTCACACCATACAGCATCACACTCGTATATAGCTTATCCGGCTTTGTCCCCGTGTAAATCACATATCCATCCGCATCATCCATCAACTGCCATTTCAGCCACGCATTTCTCCGCTCGCTGTCGCCTCGCAACACAATAAAATGCTTCACCGTATCCGGCGCCGCACCGTCACCTTTCCCAAACACGCGAAAGCCACTCAGCGCAAACTTCCCCGTCGGCATGTGAAGGTTTTCCATCTTAATATAGCGTGCCTGCGCTGGTGTCTGCAGCTCAATATAATCATGCGGTACATCCGTCTTGTTTGCACTCTTATCGACCAATACTTTCCATGTCTTTCCATCATTCGAACTATACAGTTTATATTGGTGATAAATGCCATTGATCTTACCCAAAAAACTATTGTCCACATCCTGGTCAGCATAATTAATCTGTATCGCACGAACGGTACTGACAGCACCCAAATCCGTAGTAAACGTCTCGCCTTTGTTGCCCGTTTTCGCGCTCCAGTACGTCTTGATGTTTTCATCCACCGCGTAGTTAGCAGTATAGCCGCCCAGCGTTGACGAAACAACAACCGGCTTATTGTAATTCAGCAACATCCACCCCGTGAAGTTTCCTTTCACCTGATCCTCATTTTTGGCTTTCGGTAAATAAGTTGGATAATCGCCGTAGGCTGTATTACAATACAAAATATCATCCTTGTCAAAGCCCGCCGGCCAAATACCAATGCGTCGTTCAAAGTTGTTTTTCACCACCACGTTGATGGTAGATACATGCCACCAGTTGCCCAGCTTATCCTGGTACGTCGCACCATGTCCCGCGCCTCTTGCAAAGCCTCCGGGCTTAAACGAAAACGGGTTATGACTTTGATAAGTAAACGGACCAAGCGGTTTATCACTGACATAAACACCATCGCCATAACCGCTGAACTCAGTGCCCGGCGCGCCGTATTGCAGGTAGTATTTCCCATTGTGTTTATTCATCCACGCGCCTTCTATAAACGGTGGCAAGAAAGTATTGTCATTCGCTTCGCCAAAACGTTCCCACCCATGAATCGTATCGTTCAAATGAATCAACGGAACATGTTCGCCAATAGGTTGCAACTTTTTCCTGTCCACTTCCCAGCCATACAAAGGGTATAAATTGCTGCTGCCATGATAGAGATAAACTTTACCATCATCATCCGCAAACAAACCCGGGTCCCATGCGCCCGCCTGAAACGAATCCACCGCTTCTTTCCAATCGTCCACCTTCGGGTTTTTGCTCATCCACAAGGGAAAATCTTTTGTATAAGTAGAGCCGATCACCAGCAATGTATCACCCAACACCAGTGTTGCCGGGGCGCACAATTCATCATACACATGATGGTATGGCTTCAGAAATTTGCGTGACACAAAATTCCAGTGCAGCATATCATCACTCCACCAATATCCCCACTGGTTCGTGCTGAATAAATAATACGAACCTTTAAACAATGTAATCGTTGGGTCAGCCGTAGCACGATGTCTTCCCTGCTCGCTGAAGTTAGGAATCGGAGTATATCCATAGTCAATATTAATGGGGTTGCAATACGTGCTTTGTTGTGCGTGAAGAGTGACAAAGACAATACAAAATAGAATAATAAGAAAGCTTTGTTTTATCATAGTGCAATCGTTTTTGTGTTACGAAAATAATGAGAGGATTGTTGATGAAGGAAGCTATTTCTGTGGGTGCAATGACGCGCGCAATAGCTTCACGAATTTTGTCAGTCTTTGTTCACAAACAGTCAACTCATCAGCTTATTTTTATTCCCTTATGCACCAAACATATTCTAAAGAAAACTTCCATTATATCTGCGATTTATTAGGGGAACGGGATGCCGATTTAAAAGCTATTATTGACAAGCAGGGGTATCCGCCTTTATGGACAAGACCGAACATCTTTCAAACCTTAATTCTAACCATTTTAGAGCAACAGGTATCGCTTGCTTCGGCATATGCCGCTTATAAAAAACTAAAAGAAAAGATTGGTTTTGTAACGCCCAAAAAGATACTCGCTTTATCTGCCGAAGAATTGCGGAGCTGTTATTTCAGCCGGCAAAAAACGGTGTATGCAAAAGAATTGGCAACGGCAATTGTGAAGAAAAAAATCAGCCTGAAAAAACTATCGCTGGCAAGTGATGAGGAAATCAGAACAACCTTAAAAGAAGTGAAAGGCATTGGCGATTGGACGGTGGATGTTTATCTCATTCATGCCTTGCATCGCACCGATTTGTTTCCGTTGGGTGATGTAGGATTGGTAACGAGTTTGAAAGAAGTAAAAGGTTTAGAGAGAACAGCAAAGAAGGCTGAAATGCTGGCTGTGGCTGAACCCTGGCGACCTTATCGAACCATTGCCACGATGATCTTATGGCATTATTATATTACAAAAAGAGGTTTGAAAGTGATAGGGTAAGATGATGTTTTACAAGGTGATCACACCTTATTTTATTCTGATGTACATACTGCTTTTAAAAATGCATTAAATCCATTTTATCCTTTATCAATCTTTTTTATTTGTCCTATTTTGCAGTATCAAAATTGCCTTATGAAGTATTGGATTAACTGCTTATTCCTGCTGACGGTTGCCTGTGCCTCAGCTCAAACCAGGCATGCCACCGGCGCTACTTTCAACCCGGCTACCATTGCCAAAACGCCGCAGAAAGTGCAGCTCTCGTTTCGTTCATTCCGGGGGTTGCCTTCGGCTTATTCATTGGAACCGTATTGCCCCACGCCGGCCGACCAGGGAAGGCATGGAACCTGTGTTGCCTTCGCCAACGGCTATGGTGTAGCCACAATTGCATACGCAAAAACGCACAACATCACGGACAGAAACCTGATAAATAAATATGCGTTTTCGGCAACGTATTTATACGAACAAATAAAGAGTAAAGAGGATAATGATTGCCAGAATGGTAGCGACCCTATCAATGCCATCGTTACCATGATGGATGGTGGCGATGCCCTGCAATCAACGGTGCCATATGCATGCAATACCTCGCTTTCGGAGAGTGCCAGGAAAGAAGCTCTGAACTATAAAATAAAAGATGCCTCTATCCTGTTTGCCGCGCCGGGTATGATGAAGGACGATAAGTATGTGCTGCAGAAAGATGCGATGATTGCCGCCACCAAAAAAGCCCTGTTGGAAGGTACGCCCATCTCAACCGGATGGTACTTGCCGGAAAGTTTTTTTACCATCAAAAGCGATGTGTGGTACACAACGGATAATGACATCAATACCGACTGGAAACACAGCGCCCATGCGATGGCAGTGGTTGGCTATGATGATAACAAAGCGGGCGGCGCTTTCCGCGTGCTGAATAGCTGGGGAACGCAATGGGCGGATGGCGGATTCATTTGGGTGCGCTATGATGACTATGCAAAATGGTGTGCTTTAGCCTTACAGGTGTTTCCGGATCCGTATTCGCTTCCCCCGCCGGAATTAGCACCGGCTCCGAAGCCGGAACCCAAGCCTACACCAACGCCTGTTCCAACACCAGAGCCAACTCCGCAGCCAAAGCCCACGCCACCGGCGCCGGTTGAAAGCAAATTTGTGTTGAGCGGAAGTGTTGATTTTAAACTCAGCACAGGCGAAGACATGTCTGTCAGCAAAACCTCTGCACGCAACCTGACGGTGGAAGAAGATAAGCCTGCTGTAAAAGAAGATCTCGTGGCTTACACCATGGCAGGCAGCTACACCAGCGGCACTAAATTCCGCTTTTATCTGAACATAGATCATGAGGCTTATGTGTATGCTTTTGCAACGGATTTAACCGGTAAAGTGAATTTGATTTTGCCTTACGATGATATGATTTCCACGCATGTGGGCGCCAGCAGCAGCATCGCGTTTCCATCGGATACGAAGGTGATAAAGATGGATGAAAATAAGGGCACCGATTACCTGTTGATTCTTTATTCGGCAGAGAAATTAGACGCGAAAAACATTGCGCAGCAAATGAATAACATGAACGATGCGCTGAGCAATAAAATTAAAACGGTTTTAGGCGATAAGCTCATTGATAAAGCCAAAATTAAGTACGCTGCAGATGCTGTTGCTTTTAATGTAAATGGTACGGCAACGCGCAATCTTACGGTGTCGGATGACAACGATAACGTTACTTATACCGGCGGAACTGTTGTGCCTTTGATGGTGGAAATCAAGCACAATTAGAACCGGGTTCTCCCTCTTTTTAAAAGACCAAGTATCGTTATGTTAGCTTTATTATGCCGTATTTTTCGGTGAGATGTGAGATGCCAGATGTTAATTCTCACATCTCACGTCTCACACTTAACTTAACACTATCTGTTTTATGAAACGATTGCTTGCGCTGTCTGCGTTGTTTATCTGCTCTGTTTCGGTAGCGCAGACAGAAAAATTAATTGTACCGAGTGGTGTTGAAATGACGCTTAACACGTACAACGACAGCAAAGAAGAATACATTTATACCGTATCCTCTGCCAACGTGGTTATGTGGTCGGCAAAAGACCAGCGGCAGATGTATTCATTTAAGCTGGAAGGCGCTGTGGTATTGAGTCACGACGGTACAAAACTGATTACCGGTAACAAGCTCTATTCTACGGTAACCGGGAAGTTGATTTATGAAATTTCCCTTGAGAAAGGATCCAGAGTGTTCTCGGATGATGATGAGTTTATTTATTGCCTCGCCGGTTACGTAACAACATGCATCAAAACAAGCGATGGCAGCGTAGCAGAATCGAAAGAATTAAAATGCTATTACAACGATGTAGCAATCAATGCCGGTGACAATAAAATCATCACCTTAGGCACTGGTGGCTGGCAGATATGCAATACGCAGCCTCTCGCTATGCAGCCTTTGCATACGTTTGGGGATGATGTGTCAAACCTAAAGATACCTGCGTATAACCGGGCTGCCAATACGGTTAGCGTTCTCAACCTGATGTATGGAAAACGTTCTATTAATATTTATAATGCGGAAACCGGCGAGTTGGTAAAAAAAATTCCTGATGCAACACTTACCGAATACTGCATCCTCATTTCGTCGTATGATAACAATGAGCTTTTAGTGCTGAACGGGAAAAGTTATTCCATTATGGATGCTGCTTCCGGCACGATTACTAAAAGAGGAAAAACGGATTATGAATTCATCAACACATTTTCGGGACTTAAAAAAACAGTACTGGCAAGTGCGGGCTATGAGGATAAAGAACATGGCATTTCGATGTACAGGTATAACATCGCAACCGGGAAAGTAACAGACCCTTTTGCGCGCAAGTTACTGTACACATTTAATGCAAATGCGTTGAACGATTCGGATGCCGTAAATATAGAAGGCAGGTTTGTGATAGACCTGACCAACCTGAAAAAGCAAGACCGGCAACTACGGTTGTATAATGACAGATTGCACGCCACGGCAGACGGAAATTATGTATTGACTGAGAACGCAACAAAATATGAATTGTATTACACACCGGCGGCAGACACATCAAAGAAGAGTATAAACATTGTTCCCGCCGGAATGGAGTTTTCTTCAATGCTTTGGTTTGTATCGGCCGATGGCAGTGAGGTGTATTATACGGCAAATAAAAAAGGCAGCCTGGCAAGAGCACTGTACCTGTATGATGTAAAGACGCAGAAAACCTCATTGCTGATACAGCCGAAGGATTTGGAAGGCATGTTTGTAAATAATGACCGGCGCACCATTGTTTATTTTGATCATGATGCCGGGTTGGAAAAAACATTCGTAAAAACATACGACGTCACGAACAGGAAATTAATAGCTTCCCGGGAAGAAGAAGAAAAAAATAATACAGAAGATGATGCGCGTGTACGGGGACAAGGGCGATATGCAAATGTTGGTCGTGACTCTGCCTTTTTAGCAAATTACAGCAACACGCTGAATTTTTATAAAGAGGGCAGAGATAAAATAGATATCAATACCGGTCTGGATATATCAAATTATTTCTTTACCAAAAACGATGATTACCTGTTCACGGTACAGAGCGATCATACCATGCAGGTATGGCGCACAGCCGACGGCAAAAAGCTGGGCACACTTTATCTTTTCGATGATAACAATTATGTTTTTGTAGATGAGTTTGGAAGATTTGATGGCACGCCGGAAGGCATAAAAAAACTGTATTATCTAAAGAACAGAAAGGTAATATCACTCGACCTGGTGTATGAAAAATATTACACGCCCAACCTCTATCAGCGGCTTATAAACGGTGAAACCTTTCCGCCCATGCCGGATGAAAACCTGAAGCAGGCGCCGCTGGTAAAGATTAGCTATGCAGAAAAACAGCGCAACTTAGAAGTAAGTGATGATGTGCCTTCTTACACAAATACAACGGGCTTGGCCGAGATCACCATAAACGCTTTGGCAGAAGAAGATGCGATAGACGAGATACGTTTATTCCAGAATGGTAAGGTCTTAAATTTAGCAACAAGGAATCTGATTGTGGAAGATGATAGATCAAAGACAGCTACCAAAAAATACACGATCAGTTTATTGCCGGGCAATAATGAAATCAGGGCGATTGCACTGAACACCCAACGCACCGAAAGTCAGCCGGATATCATCCATGTGATGTATAACAATGGCGCATCAGCCAATACAAGCGTTACGCCGGTTGTAAATAATAATGCCAATCGTATGGTTGATCAAATTGATAGAAATGCAACGCTGCATTTGATTGTTGTCGGCATCAATGCTTACAAGAATCCAAAGATGAGTTTGAATTATGCATTAGCCGATGCAACCGCGTTTAAAGAGGAAGTGGAAAGAGATGCAAAGACGGTGATTGCCAACGTGCAGACTTATTTTGTTACCGATGAGGCGGCAGATAAAACAGGTATCGTAAAAGCTTTGCAACAAGTGCAGCAAAACACCAAACCACAGGATGTATTTATCTTTTACTATGCCGGTCATGGTGTGATTGCCGAAGGCAATAAAGAATTTTATCTTGTACCCAACGACGTTGCCGATCTGCACAACGTAGATGAAGCGTTGAAACAAAACGGCATTGCGGCAAAAGACTTACAGCAATATGCCATCAACATACAGGCGCAAAAACAACTCTTCATTTTAGATGCTTGTCAAAGTGCTGGTGCGTTCGCAGATATGCTTAGCAGTGATGGCAATCAGCAAAAAAATATAGCAGTAGTAGCCCGCGCAACAGGTACGCACTGGATGGCAGCCAGCGGTGCGCAGCAGTTTGCCAACGAGTTCTCAACGCTTGGTCATGGTGCGTTCACCTATGTGTTGTTACAAGCTCTGAAAGGCGAAGCGGCCAGCAACAAAATGATAACGGTAGATGGTTTGAAAGCATACATGCAAAACGGTGTTCCGGCGCTGATGAAGAAATACAACGGCAGCCAGCAAACGCCTGCCAGCTATGGATTTGGCAATGATTTCCCGGTGGAGGTGTTGAAGTGAATTTCAAACGCTTTTTAGGAAAATAATTGAGATTAATACCTATTTGAACACATAGGTAAAGAACTACTTTTAAAGTAACAATTGACGATATGGTTTTCTATGCCTGGAGATTTTTAATTTAAAGAGTCGTGCTTTTATTCTCATAAACCAAATAGTTAGATAGAATACCAGATGGTGTTTTCGCTTGTCTATTTAAAATTGCTGTATTCGCGAACACAATAAAATTATCTTTTGCCCGCGATACAGCCACATTGAGTAGGTTGGGTTTATTATCCCGATCAAAAAACATTGTACCGGAATCCCCTTTCCCATATACCATTGAGAACAAGATAATCGACCGTTCAGCACCTTGCAAGGCATGTACAGTTCCTATTTTCATTACATCGGTATCAATACCTGCGGATTTCAAACTGCGTCTCAGCATATTCTTTTGTCCCGTAAAAGGAGTTATGATACCTACTGCTTTTTCTACAGTTCCATATCTTTCTTCAATTTTCTTTCGATTGCTAATCAGCCATTTTGTAATGGCTAATACTTCCTTTTCATTATACCGGCTTGTATTTACAACTGTTGAATTTCCATCTACATGAATGCAATACATAGCAGGAAACAGCAAATCGCTTTTTGCTTTTCCTTTTAAGGGTATCAGTTTACCATTATATGCCAGTACATTGCAGTAGCTGATGATTTCATCGTAGCATCGCCGGTGCTCAACCAGCATCACACCGTGTTCAATCGCACCTTTTTCTCTGAAGTGACAAGCGTTCTGAGCCATTTTCATAATACTGCCGGTCGAAGAAAGAAATCCTTTCGGGTCATATTCTTTTTCATAGATCAGATCACCATAATCTTTTATCAGTCCACATTTCCAAAGGTTGCCTATATCTATCTTATTTGTAACATTCCAGACAGGTTCTATCTGTTTTACATCACCAACAATAACGGTTTGTTTGGCAAGCGAAAATGTTGCCACGCCTACTTCGGGAGATACCTGCCCTGCTTCGTCAACAATAAGCAAATCAATAAAGTTGAGAAGAGGCGGATTGTCAAAAATATTTTTCCTGTCCTCTCCCTTCTTTAAAAAAAGATAGGCACTGAAAAACTTGGGAGCCATATAGAAAGTGCTGACAAAACAAGGTGTTAACATAGCTTGCCTTTGCCATCTGTTTTTAGTTGCGTCAACGCTTTTTCTATCAAAATTCGGATCTGATAAATCTTCTTCAAGTTGCAATAAATATTCGCCTTCCCAAAAATGCAGAGCTAGTTGAAAAGCCTTATGTCTTAGTGAAACATCCAGTTCATCGTAAAAGCAATTAGGGCTTGATTGATTTTTTACTTTCAGCAACTCAAACTCCCAGTATTCCTCCTCTGTTTTCGGCGGATTTCCTATAATCAAATATGTAGCCTTCCATTGCTCCCAACTTACAATTGCTGCAACAATCGTTTTGACAACTTCTATTTTTGTATTCAGTTTTTCAAGAATAGAATTCTTAGTAAAAACAAAGTCATCTGTTATATCAATTAAAGAATCCTTCAAAATGATGGCAAGTTCGGATGAGCGGTTGTTTAATGCTGATTTTACTCCCAGAAAACAAAATAATTTTCTAAAGAATGGTTCTCTACTGAAATAATACAGGACTTTTTGCTCGGTATCTTTTAGATTTTGTAGATCAGTTGTCAAAACGACTTTATTTAAAATGCCGTTTTTATAGTAGCTCTTTTTTTCAAATAGCTTGGTGATATAACTCTTTAAAAACAATACTTCAGTCTTCAGATAATCATTCCATTTTAAAGAAGAATCAGTAAGTATAGATTTAATATCAACAATTTCTTTTTTCAATTTTTTAGTGGCTTCCTCGATGTTTAAAATTTGTAGACCAAAATAGTTAGTGCTTTTTTCTGTAAAAAATGATTTTGCTTTTTGCAGATATTCATGGTTTTCAATCCGGCTAAATAAACCTGTCCCATTTTGTTTTTTATAGTTAATACCCTGTAGCTCTGCATCGGTTTTTCCGTTAGCAGGCAGATAAGTTGCATAACCTTCCATTTCGGGAATCCATCTGCCTTGCAATTTTCCCGTTTTTGTATTCGATTTAGAAAAGCTATCAATGATATTAGTTACAGCCTGATTGTTTGTTGAGCAGGCTAATATCACCGGAGCTTTGTTGCCGGTAATGGCACTTTCAACCATTTTGTTTGCCACTATACTTTGTAACAGTGTTGTCTTTCCGGTTCCCGGCGGACCATTCACAACAAACACTTTATCGTTGGCTTGCAGGAAAGTGTATAAACTTTTTCGTTGCGAAACTGATAATGGAAAATCAAAACCCATTTGCCCGATATGCAATGGGTTTGTGTTTATTAAATCAGGAACATTTAAAGGTAGATTTTGGCTATCGTTTTTTAGTGTAATGAAGGTGCTTAGCAATTCAGGAAATACTTTTTGTTGCAATATTTTTTCATAAAGATGAATGATTCCGATAGCTGCATTAATATCTTCGTCTGGTAACACAACCATTGCATTCTGGACTGTTTCGTAACCTTCAGCGGTATAATCGGCGATTTCCTGATTGACAACTATTTCAAAAACCTCATTCAAGTAAGCTATATAGTCGGCAAAATGTTTGTATTCTTCTTTTCCAATTGTAGCTGCTTTATCAACATTTTCCAAAGAGCTAAATATGAATTCTGTTTTTTCATCAGCCAGTGGCTCCAGATATTTCCGCTGAAATATGGGAAACTTTTCTTCCGGTATTTTTAATTTTCCGGTTCTATCTGCTATTGCGAGATACCAAAACGGAAACTTTGGTTCTTTGTCTTTTAAATAAACTAAATTTTCAGTTGCTGGTTTTAATTTTATAGGGGCGATGGCAATTTGAATTTCATGAATCTCCTGCCAGTTTTTGCTTTCCTTACTAACAACTCCTTTCGTTTTATTAATTCGGTTTTCTTCGTGGTCAATTAGTTCGTTTACTTTTATTACATCAGAAAGAAATGTATTCTCAATTCTAAAATTTTCGATTTCAAAATGATGAAGTCTTTTATAATCAATATCAGCTTTTAGCGAATCAGATAAACTTTTTTTCCAGTAGGTTATCCATTTTCTGTATTCAGCATCTATCATAGTCATTACTTAAGACTTCGGGTTTTATTTACAATTATATACAGTTCAACTTTGCACCAACACGTTTTGAAATGCAATAATATTTGTGTAGAATTTTAAAGATAAGCCTAAAGCAACTACTTTGGAATTACCCATGTTGGTGATATAAAATCTTTCTTTATTACCAATAGCGTACGATATATTATAAACTAAATTAACAAATAAAGGCTGCTCCTTTCGGAACAGCCTTTTTCTATGGAGATGTTTAGTAAGTACAAGATAAACTATGCACTACAGGTAATGCAACCTTCCTGCATGGTGCAAACCGCGCCGGTAACTTCACCTGTTTCCGGGTCAACGGTGGGTGCAGCAGACGCCGTTGCGGCTTGTGTTGCACCTGCAACAGTATCATTGCCTGCCACCGCTTCTGGAATAGAGGCTTTGTTCTTTTCAATGGTAAACTGAACAGCCTGTGTAGCCGCCTGTGTGCGCAGGTAATACATGCCCGTTTTCAAACCTTTCTTCCATGCATAGAAGTGCATAGACGTTAGCTTGTTGGTAGTTGGGCTTTCAACAAACAAATTGAGTGATTGGCTCTGGCAGATGTAAGCACCGCGGTCGGCAGCCATGTCTATCAGGTTGCGCTGCTTGATTTCCCAAACTGTTTTATACAATTCTTTGATGTCAGCCGGTATGCCTTCAATGTTTTGGATGGAGCCATTGGCAGCGATGATTCTGTTCTTCATGCTGTTGCTCCACAAGCCCAGCGCAATCAAGTCTTTCAGCAAATGTTTGTTTACAATAATAAACTCACCGCTCAGCACGCGACGTGTATAAATGTTTGACGTATAAGGCTCGAAGCATTCATTGTTGCCTAAGATTTGTGATGTGCTTGCCGTTGGCATTGGGGCTACGAGCAATGAATTTCTTACACCATATTCCATTACTTCCTGGCGCAGTGTATCCCAGTCGTGGCGGTCGGTTTGTGCTACGTTCCACAAATCAAACTGGAACTGACCTTTTGAAAGGGGTGAACCTTTGAAAGTCGAGTAAGCGCCTTGTTCTTTCGCCAGGTCTTTACTCGCCGTCATAGCAGCGAAGTAGATGGTTTCAAAGATGTTCTTGTTCAGCATCTTGGCAAGGTCGCTTTCAAACGGCAGGCGTAGCATGATGAAGGCATCTGCCAAACCCTGCACACCCAAGCCAATCGGGCGATGACGCAAATTGCTGTTGCGCGCTTCTTCAATCGGGTAATAATTGTTGTCAATGATCTTGTTGAGGTTCTTTGTGGCTTCGTAAGTTACCTCGTACAATTTCTCAAAATCAAATTTTCCTTCTCTTGCAAAGCATGGCAACGCAATGGAAGCGAGATTACAAACCGCTACTTCATCAGGGCTTGTATATTCAATAATTTCGGTGCAAAGGTTAGAACTCTTGATGGTGCCCAAATTTTGCTGATTGCTCTTCGCATTAGCAGAATCTTTATACAGCAAATAAGGCGTGCCGGTTTCTACCTGCGCTTCTACAATAGCAAACCAAAGTTCCTGTGCTTTAATGGTTTTGCGGGCGCGACCTTCTCTTTCATATCGTTCGTACAAAGCTACAAACTCGTCGCTGTGGCATTCATGCAAACCGGGCGCTTCATTGGGACAGAACAAACTCCAGTTGCCACCTTCTTCCACGCGCTTCATAAACAGATCAGGAACCCACATGGCGTAGAATAAATCACGCGCCCGCATTTCTTCTTTACCATGGTTTTTACGAAGGTCTAAAAACTCAAACACATCGGCGTGCCATGGCTCTAAATACACTGCAAAAGCGCCTTTACGTTTGCCGCCGCCCTGGTCAACATAACGTGCTGTATCGTTGAATACACGCAGCATCGGGATGATGCCGTTGCTGGTGCCGTTGGTGCCGCCGATATAACTTCCGGTTGCGCGGATACCATGAATAGCTAAGCCAATACCACCGGCACTTTGCGAGATTTTGGCAGTTTGTTTCAGTGTATCGTAAATGCCATCAATGCTATCTTCTTTCATGGTTAACAGGAAGCAACTGCTCATCTGTGGTTTTGGTGTACCGGCGTTGAACAATGTTGGCGTGGCATGCGTAAACCAACGCTCGCTCATCAAATTATACGTTTTGATGGCACTGTCAATATCTTCTTTGTGAATGCCGATGGCAACGCGCATGTACATGTGCTGCGGGCGTTCTACAATTTTACCGTCTATACGAAGCAGATAAGATTTTTCCAGTGTTTTAAAACCGAAATAGTCAAAACCAAAATCGCGGTCGTAAATAATAGTACTGTCTAATAATTCTGCATTTTCCTGAATGATTTCATACACATCATCTGCTAACAAGGGAAGTTTTCTTCCGGTGATCGGATCCAGATAATTGTACATCTTCTTCATCGTTTGCGAGAACGATTTGATGGTGTTCTTATGCAGGTTGCTTACCGCAATACGAGACGCCAGCACCGCATAATCAGGATGTGTTGTCGTTAATGAAGCCGCCGTTTCTGCCGCGAGATTATCCAGCTCTGTTGTGGTTACGCCATCATAAATGCCATCCACCACTTTCTTGGCAACCTCAATGACATTCACTAACGGACTTAAACCATAAGACAGCTTCTGAATGCGTGCGGTGATCTTATCAAACTTTACGCTTTCTCTTTTTCCATTTCTTTTTATGACTTGCATGGTTAATATTTTTTAGTTGATTTTTAGTAAGTATTTATTGTAGTTGTAGTAAGTATATTGTGTTGTTAAAAATCTTCTTCGAGTGAGAACGACTGCACTTCTTTCGTGCCCGCCATTACACCGGCTTTCTGGTAATCGCCTACACGTTTTTCGAAGAAATTGGTTTTTCCCTGCAGCGAAATCATCTCCATGAAATCAAAAGGATTGCTTGCATTGAACATTTTATCATAGCCCAATTCCCCTAACCATCTGTCGGCAACAAACTCAATGTATTGCTGCATTAGCTTTGCGTTCATTCCAATCAGATCAACCGGTAACGCTTCAGTAATAAATTCTTTTTCAATCCGCACTGCATCGTTGATGATGCTGTACACCGCTTCCTGCGAAAGTTTGTTATTCAACATGCTGTAGAGCAGGCAAGCAAATTCACAATGCAAGCCTTCATCACGACTAATGAGCTCATTGCTAAAAGTTAAGCCCGGCATCAAACCTCTTTTCTTTAACCAGAAAATAGAACAGAACGAACCACTAAAGAAAATGCCTTCTACTGCAGCAAAAGCAACCAGGCGCTCAGCAAAATTTCCATTCTGAATCCAGCGCAATGCCCATTCTGCTTTTTTCTTTACAGCTGGTACCGTATCAATTGCATGAAAGAGTCTGTCTTTTTCCACGGGATCTTTTACATACGTGTCAATGAGCAACGCATACGTTTCGCTGTGAATGTTCTCCATCATAATCTGGAAGCCATAAAAACAACGTGCTTCCGGCAACTGCACTTCGCTCATGAAGTTTACCGCAAGATTTTCGTTCACAATGCCATCACTTGCGGCAAAAAACGCCAGCACGTGCGATACAAAGTGGCGCTCACCGTCGTTCATGTTCGCCCAGTCTTTACCATCGCTGCTTAAATCAATCTCTTCCGCTGTCCAGAAACTGGCTTCATGCTTTTTGTACATCTGCCATACATCAGGATAATTGATGGGCAGAATGACAAAGCGGTCTTTGTTTTCCTGTAATAAAATCTCATTTTCCATCGTACACAACTGTTTTTATTTTTTATAAAATGAACCTCGATAAAACAGCAGGGGCGATAAGTTCTTATAACGAATTTCTGTTACTTGAAAAAACGCCTGTAAGCTGTGTTATTTTGGTGTTTTTCTTTTGCGCCTTACCTCGTTAGAAACGCGAATACAACATTACGAAAGCTTCGTGCGAAAGTGAAGGACTAGCTTAGCACATGGTGTGAATAAAAAGGAGATAGTTGTTTGTGGGAAACATAACTAAAAGATTATCAGCCTTTTTTTTGTTGCTTTGAAAAAGATATACACAAGTGGATGGGGATAATTCGGTTTGGCATTGAATAAACTTTCAGTTTGGTATTTTCTTTAAAAATTGTGACAGTGTGGAATCTGAGGAAATTGCACGACAAAACGACTGTGCCAAAAATATTAGGCTGTTTTGAGGAAGACCTTAGCCATATTAACCGGAGTGATTGTACAATAGCAAAGAGGCTGCTTCAATCTTTGAAGCAGCCTCTTTGCTATCATTAAAATATAAAAATTACTGTAGTACCTGTGCTAATTTATCTTCCAGTTCCGGACCGCGAAGACTGCTGGCAATAATGTTTCCATTAGGGTCAATCAACACATTGAAGGGAATACCGTCAAAACCATAAGCCTTTACTGCTTCGCTTTCCCATTGCTTTAAATCGCTCATGTGGTTCCAGGCTAAACCATCTTTGGCAATGGCAGCCTGCCAGGCTTGTTTATCATTGTCCAGAGACACACCGAGGATGGTAAAATTCTTACTCTTAAACTTGTTGTAAGCCATTACCACGTTCGGGTTTTCCTGCCTGCAGGGACCACACCAGCTTGCCCAGAAATCTACCAGCAAATACTTGCCTTTAAAATCACTGATGCTGACTGTTTTTCCATTTACATCCTGCATGGTAAGATTGGGTGCGGGCTTACCGGTAAGCGCATACGGTGGCTCAGGCTTGTTGTTATTGGCAACTTCCGTTAGCTTCTGCTTCAATAGTTGCAGCCCGGCATGTCCCTTAAAACGGTTGGCAGCCGAGTTGACTAAGGTTAGCATATCTTCTGGTGGCATCATCTGTGGGGGTATCTGGCTGATGGCGAAATAAACCGCAGCCGGGCTGGGCGCTTTAGCGATATAATCCTTAATGAAGCGGCTGAGCGAAGACAACTGGCGCTCAAATATCTGCCGGGTGGAATCGGTTGCGCCAGGCACACTTGCCTGCTGGTAAGCCAGCCCAACCAAGGAATCTCTTTTTATGTAATCATCCATAAACCGGTAAATGCTCTCTGTGGCTTCCGAGTTTTTGATTTGTGGATGTCGAAAGTTGATTGAATCGAGGTTGATAGTTATGTCGTCGTTATCATTAATAAAAATCGCCTGAACACCATTAGTAACGCCCACCGTATATAAGCCTTCTTCCTTGCCGATGGTATGCAGTTTATAAGAGCCATCGTTGCCCAGCGTAGCCGAATCAACCACCTGCATTTCTGCGCCTTCGAACGGGAACTGCTGTAAATAAACAGTTTGCTTTTTTTCGCCTTTTATAGTGCCGCTTACTTCAAACTCGCCGTTTGCATTTTTGTGCTGGCAGGCGTATAGAGAAACAATTATTGCACTTGCCAGTAAGATGTATTTATTCATGTTATAATTCATTCAGGTTTTAAATTTTTATCAGGCGCAAAGAATTCAAACTTGATTATCTGACTTCACACTCAGGTTTTCTACAATAGTTTCTGCTGTAATAATTCCGTCACTGCTTTTAGGTCTGCCTTGCCTTTGCTCTTCTTTTTTACTTCGCCCACAAACAAACCGATCAGTCCTTTCTTTCCTTTTTTATACTCCGCTACTTTATCCGGCATGGTAGCAATCACTTCATCCACCCAGTTTTCTATTTCGCTGCTGTCGTTGGTTTGTAGCAAATTTAAATCGGTGGCTACCTCTATCGGTGTGATCTCATGATTATGAAGCAGCACCGGCAAGATGCGTTGCGAAGCAACGGAAAAGTTCACCTTGCCATCTTCTACCAATTGTATTAAAGCCGCCAACTGTAAAGGTGACAGGGCAATGGCAGCAAACGAAATCTTCTCGTCATTTAAATGCTGGCGCAACGGTCCGTTCATCCAGTTGGCGGCAGCTTTGTAATGCGAACTGTGTTGTATTATTTTTTCAAAATAATGGGCTACTTCTTTCTCTGCGCAAAGCTGTGCAGCATCGTATTCGGTCAACCCAAACCCCACATACTTCTTCATTAACTGATGCGGCAATTGGGGTTGTTGTTCCTGTATGTTTTGAATAAAAGCTTCGCTCAGGTGAAACGGCGATAAATCCGGCTCGGGAAAGTAGCGATAGTCATTCGCTTCCTCTTTATCACGGATGGCAAACGTAGTGTCGTTCGAGGCATCGAAGCTGCGCGTTTGCTGCACAATGCGCTTGCCCTGCTCCAATAGATTTATCATTCGCTCAATCTCAGACTCGATGGCTTTTTTTACGTTGCGGATCGAGTTTAGGTTCTTCACTTCTACCTTTGTTCCCAGCTTTGTTTCGCCTCGCAAACGCACGGAAACATTGGCGTCGCAACGCAGGCTGCCTTCCTCCATATTGCCATCGCAGATGCCGAGCCAGCGCACTAAGCGACGCACTTCGGTCACATATTGCCAGGCTTCTTCGGCACTGAATAAATCCGGCTCCGTAACGATTTCTATTAATGGCGTTCCGGCACGGTTATAATCTACGCAGGTATAATCTTCTTCAATATCATGAATGCTTTTACCTGCATCTTCTTCTAAATGAATGCGGTTCAATTGCACATCGCGCCAGCCATTTTCTGTCTTAATAGTTATTGTGCCGCCCTTGCAGATTGGCGTGGTATGCTGAGATACCTGGTAGCCTTTCGGCAAATCGGGATAGAAGTAATTCTTACGCGCAAAATAGTTATAGCGCTCTATGTCGCAACCACAGGCCAAGCCCATTTTAATGGCATATTCAACTGCCTTCTTATTGGTCTTAGGCAATGTGCCGGGATGGCCTAATGTAATGGGGCTTACATGCGTGTTGGGCGCTGCGCCAAATGCTGTGCTGTCACCGCAGAACAGCTTGCTGGCAGTGGATAGCTGCGCATGAACCTCAAGCCCTATAACGGCTTCGTATAAGTGAGACGACTGCATGAACCGGTAAATGTAAAGGGCATAAAGGTATTGATTGCGCGCAGCAATGGTATTTTGATTAACTATTTTTTACGGGGAAGGATTCTTTACAACCTGCAGCGTGCACACCTATAAGCAGGAGCTAAAAATTGGGCGTGGTAAGCACTACTTGCGAACCGGGCGACAGCGTATTGGTATTGTCTTCTGCTGTAATGAATATCCGTTTTGGTTTGTTGGGCGAAACAGCCGTAAGCGAAGCCTTAAATCCCCGGCTGAGAAAGCTGCGCGAAGTAACCAGCTGACCAATATTAAATACACCGTTGCTCGCCTCGTTCCATACCAGATAAGCCTGTTTGGAGGGTATCAGGTTTTCCGGTGTTGTAAGGTCTCTCACATCTACACTGATTGCGTAATTATTGTTGGCGTCTTTTTTTACTTTTATTTTTCCACTGGCAGAAGGCACCGCTACCGATTTTTCGAAAGCTTCCCGCTGGGCGCAGGATGATATTATGAACAAAAAAGACAAAAGTGTAATGAACCGGAGAGGTCGTGTGTTGAAGTATTGCATGGTTTTTAAATAAATCAGGTGTTGTTTGAATGGAATACCTGAAGCTTTATTGCCATAAAATTTTGCAACAACCCTGCCGTAACAGGCAGTCCGAGAAATGTAAGAAAAGAAGTATCGGGTAGTTTCAATGCATTATAGTAAAATAAACACCATGCCCCTGGATAGGCAGGAGCGTGGATTTTTTTTCTGATTGTCTTGAAAAATATTACGTATTTCTGGGGCAGGTCATACCTCGGTGATGCCTGTCTGCTTATTTTCATTTCTTTAACTACAAACCTTAAAAATTTATTAAAACATGTAAACTCTTTGCAAATGTTTCTGTATCAGAGTAAATGGCCCGGAGTTAAATGCTGCTCCGCCTGTAGGGCGGGGCTGGCTCTTTGGCAACCCTTGGTTTGGCACGATATATTGTATTTACTCTGCTTGTAAATAGATTGGATGTGAGAAAACTTTTTATAGTAGATGATGATTACGATATACTGCTGTCACTCAGTATGTGGTTTAAGAAAATGGGCTATGATGTAGCTACGTTCGAAAATTCGAAAACCATGTTCTCTGCCTTGCAGCAAACCAATCCCGACCTCATTCTGCTCGACATCAACCTGCAGGGTGAAGATGGAAGAGAGATATGCCGACAGTTTAAAACAACCAGCGATTCTCCCTGCCCGGTCATTTTATTTTCAGCCAATTACCCGGCGCTGGAGAGTTATAAAGAGCGGTTTGCAGACGGAATACTGCACAAACCCTTCGATTTGCAGGAGGCTTTGCAGATGGTAAAATCACATATTCCTTCTGCCCGGCGCAGTGGCGTAGCCTGATATTCTGCAAAAAGAAATCTGCTGGTGAGGACTATTTGATTAAACATAGCTGCTTTTTTTCCCGTCCACTCACTTTCTCCTCTGGTAACGTTTTTGAATTTTCTGCCATAAATATTTCGTATGAGTAAATACCGGGTGTTATTTGATAATAAAAAACTGGTTTCCGTTTCCCGCACCGAACAGGATACACCGTCGAACGATACATTTTTAGAAGAAACTACCGGCGAAACCATTTGGGCAACCATCGAGGCAGGTTCCGACGAAGAAGCGCAGGAAAAAGCAGAACGCTTGGAAACTGAATTGCAAACAAGGCAAACTAAAGAAACCATCACGCAAAAGGAGAACTCGCAATAAGAACGGAAGTGATAATTAGAATGGATGAAGCTATCTGAAGAGGATAGCTTTTTTTGTTTCCGGGAATGCAGGCAAAGCAAAATCACTTGGCATAAACTCTCAACCAGCCAAATAAGAAAACGCTCAAAAAGAAAAAGAGGATGCTGTCAATTTGATAGCATCCTCTTTTTTCATAAAACACATTCTTTTAAAATCTCTATCTGTACATCCCAGGCATCACACGTAGATTTCCCTTTAAAAACCGAACGAAAACTTCGTAAACGCCCGCAATCCATTGCTTCCCATCTGCACCGCATCAAAAGGACCACCGCTCTCACTATCGCCCCACGAACTGTAAATAGCGCCTTTAGTAACCGCCAAATCCGGGTGCACATTAAAGATATTGTCTACACCCAAATACCACATCACGTTTTTACTAAGTTTGTAAGAAGCGTAAAGATCTACTGTAGCTTTACCATGAAACACAAAGTTCTCCGGCACCACCGATACGCCATCATCAGCCACTACATACGGGTCCCAGCCGTTTCCATTATCGGAAATACCCGCACCGCCCGGACCACCGGCAGCAGCGCCCGGCAATGAGGCATAACCAAACCCTTGCGTGGTCAGCTTACCAAAATAAGTGAGCCTGCCGCCAATAGAAATATTACTCACTCCATACTCCAGGTTAAAGGAGCCTTTCCCTAAAGGTGCAGAGGCTTTCAAAAACGCTTCCTCGCGTGTGCTGAAGAATGCCTGCTGGTGCGCATACGTGTCGTTAAACGCCGCTGGAATATTAATCTTGTTGATGGTAATGTGCTGCAGGTTGCCGGCCAGCAAGGCAGTAACGTGTTGTGTACCCCATCGTTTGCTATAATCCGCCACCACATCCAAACCAATGTTCGTGGTGTTCACCGCATTCACGAAGAAATTAGCCGTGCTTGCATTAGCTGCCTGCAGGTAAGGTTTCAGCACCGCGATAGCGGTATCGAAATTACCCGTTATCACCACCCGGTTTTTAATCTGAATCCAGTAACCGTCCAGTGTAAGTGTAAAGTTGCGAACCGGCTTCCACGTAAAGCCTAAGCTGCCGTTAATAGAAGTCTCAGGTGTTAACTCCGGAATGCCAACGGCTCTTGCGGCTGCACTGTAGTTGGGTATCAGCTTCGCATATACCAGTTCACCACCAATAATGTTGGTGTTGGTGTTGCTGAAGTTAATCTGCTGTAACGTAGGTGCCCTGAAACCCGTGCTGATAGAGCCTCTTACATTAAAATTAGAAGTTAGCTTATAACGTGTTGCCAGTTTTTGGGTGCTTACAAAACCAAAGTCGGAATAGTTTTCAAACCGCTCCGCAATATCAACCAGCCATTTATCGGTAACGTCAAAAGCAATTTCGGCATAACCGCTTAAGTTAGTGCGATGCGCTTTTACCGCATCTGAGGGCTGATAACCCGGATAACCTTCTGAACCAGACGCTTTTAACACGCCATCTAAGGTAGCACCGCCATTACGATAGGAGTCAGGCTCTCCGGCATATAACTCGTACCGCTCGTACCGAAATTCGCCGCCAACCGAAAACGTCAACCCATTTCCGATGCCGGTAAAATGCTTGCTGATATCAAGATTAGCCGTATTCTGCAGAAATTGAAAGCCGCCATCGTCAAACCGCGTTTTGGTATATTGTTCGGGAAGCGGTAAAGACGCATTAAAAGTTTGGTTGCCCCAGTAATGAAAATCGTTGTAGCCAAATACATTACTAATGTCCCAGTTCCAGTCATTCGCCCAACTGCCTTTAAAGCCTACGGCAGCCGAAGCATCTTTAATATAGACATCTTCCTGCGGGTTGTAATACACATTGTTCGTGTCAATTACGCCATTCCCCGAAGGATCATAGATACGCATGATATCAGGAACAAAAATCAGGTTGCCATTCTCGTCTGTCGGAAACTTTACGCGGTTGCTTTCGCTGTGCCATCTCCGTGTCCAGGCATATACATTAGAATGTTTGTAGTTATAGCCACCAAAAGAATAGAAACTGGTTTGGGTTCCCGCCAGCGGAATCTCCATGTTGTACATGCCGCCACCCGAGGTAACCGAGCCATCCCCCGCAGCGCGGCGCCAATCGTTCACCGATAAGGCTTTTTTATTGTCAGTCCAGTTAGTGTCAGGCACCGCCCGGAATGTTTTGCCTTGGTCCATAAAATTACCGCCTACATTAATGAAGCCGCCATTTTTGCCAATGGGCAAGCCATAATCCAGGTTCACCGTAATGGCCTTGCCATCCAATTGAGAACCTGTATAGTATTGCGAAGGATCAACGCTGTTCAGCGTATTGTATTTATGGTCATAATAGCCACTGCCGCCCACCGTAAGCGACAAATGCCTTACGTCTTTTTTAAGGATGATGTTTACCACACCGGCAATCGCATCAGAGCCATATTGCGCAGAAGCGCCATCGCGCAATATCTCAATACGGTCAATCGCTCCTTCCGGAATAGCATTCAAATCCGTTCCCGAATTGCCGCGCCCTCTAGTTCCTACCTGATTTACAAAAGCAGAAAGATGGCGGCGCTTGCCATTTACCAGCACCAGGGTTTGGTCAAACCCCAAACCGCGCAGCGAAGCAAAGTCAATGGCATCTGAACCATCGCCACCGCTTTGTTTATTGTAGTTGAAAGAAGGAACCGAAATATTTAACTGCGACATTAAATCAGGTCGGGCTGTGGTTTGCTTTAATGAATTTACATTAATCACATCTACCGGCACCGGCGATTCAGTAGCCGAACGCGGCGCCCCCCGGCTACCTACCACAATTACCTGTGTAAGCTCAGTAGCAGCGGCAGTTAATTGGATGCTGATGTCTGAAAGCCCTTTAGTACTCACGGTTTGTTCGGTATAGCCAACATAACTAATGACCAAAACTGCGTTTTCATCCACCGAAATACGGAATGCGCCATCGGCATCTGTAACGGTTCCGGTGTTGGTATTCTTTACTTTGATGGAAACGCCTTGCAGGGGTGTGTTGCTAACTGCATCCGTTATTTTACCTTGTAAAACTCTGGATTGTGCAAAAATGGGGAGTGTGGGAAATAAAAATACAAGACATAGCAGGGGTAATAGTACTTTGGTTTTCATAAGTGTGTTTTAGCTTTTAATAAATACAATAACATTTAAAATTAAATGAATGTCATAATTTCAGCATAAAAATAGTCTCAAAATACAAGTTGTCTGAAAAAATAATTTAGATTAAAATTAAAATAATTCGTTTGTAGCATCCGCAGAAATATCGGGATGTTGCAAATACTGAGGGGCTAAAAGACAAACTGTCAGCACCTGTTTTCACCCGTAAATTGGAGCAAAATGCCTCAAGCCATGGGGCACTCTGGTAGCTACTTTCTATACTTCTCCTATACCCTTTCTATACTCCTTCTATATCCCCGCCTCTTTTTCTCAAAAAGAGAAGGAGTTTTCTAAAAAGGCTTAATAAAGCAACGGTGTGAATAACGCAAAAAGACATTCCGTCAGGTAAAACATGCAAACACATAATCTTCGGTTGCTCCGTTTCAGGAAATATAATTTCATTTTGGATAATACAATATCTGCCCCCATTCTTTGCCATTATTCTTTACTTTTATTTTTTACTGATCGTCACCAGCCATATTAAAATCATCCGCATGAAGAAACACCACTACACACTTTTGTTTTGTTTTACTATGTTATGGAGCCTCAATAATTCGGCGCAAACTACCTATCCCCAAAACGATGTAGCCAGTCCCTCGCATCATTACTACGCCTTCACTAACGCGACTATTGTAAAGGATGCCGGCACCACGCTCGCCAATGCTACCCTCATTATCCGCGATGGAAAAATTGTGGCCGTCGGAGCAAATCTCAAAGCACCGGAAGATGCCGTTGTCATTAACTCGCGAGGCAAATACATCTATCCATCATTCATTGATCTTTATACCGATTACGGCACGCCTGCGCCGCAGCCGCGACAGGGTGGTTTTAGTTACTCAGCCCGTTCCCAACTCACCACAAGCACCAAAGGCGCTTATGGCTGGAATGGGGCAATACGCCCCGAAGTAGATGCCTCCAAACTCTTTGCAGAAGACGAGAAGGCTGCCAAAGCCCTGCGGGATGCGGGCTTCGGTACCGTACTCACGCATGTAAAAGACGGCATTGCCAGGGGCACAGGCGCATTGGTCACTTTAAACACGAACGAGAAAGAAAACTTAGTAATGCTGAAAGAAAGAGCCTCTTCTCATTTCTCTTTTAGTAAAGGTTCCTCCACGCAGGCTTATCCCACTTCGATGATGGGCAGCATCGCACTGCTGCGCCAAACCTATCTCGATGCCAAATGGTACAAGAGCCGTCCGGCAACAGAAGGCACCAACCTAAGCCTGGAGGCATGGAACAACAACAGCGACCTGCCACAGATCTTTGAAGCCAACGATAAGTGGAATGATTTGCGTGCCGATAGGATCGGCGATGAAGCAGGCGTGCAATACATTATCAAAAGCGGTAACAACGAATACCAGCGCATCCCCGAAATCAAAGCCACCGGTGCCGCCTTTATCCTGTCCATTAACTTTCCCGAAGCGCAGAATGTAGAAGACCCAACCGATGCGCGCTTTGTTTCCCTCACCGATTTAAAAGCCTGGGAACTCGCACCTACCAATCCCGCAGCCATGGAAAAAGCAGGAATACCTTTCTGTTTAACCACATCAGATTTGAAAGATGTAAAGCAATTCTTCACCAACCTTCGCACCGCCATCAACTACGGCTTAAGCGAAAAGACGGCCATGAATGCACTAACCAAAGTGCCGGCTGCCTTGCTTGGCATCAGCGATAAAGTCGGCAGTCTGGATGCAGGTAAGCTTGCTAATTTTCTCATCACCAGCGGACCCATTTTCGATGAAAAAACAATCATTTACCAGAACTGGGTGCAAGGCGAAAAATACAGCGTGAAAGATGAGGTATTGAACCAAACTATTGGCAAGTACAATGTCGTTTTAAACACAACTTCTGGTGCGGTGAATTACACCCTGGATTTTAAATCCGCTTCCTCTGCCACTACTTTATCCGGCAAAGACACCGTAACCTCAAAGTTCTATTACGATGGTCGCAACGTGCGCCTTAACATCGCACCTGAACGCAGTGGCGAGCAGAACAACATACGCTTAACCGGCTTAGTCAGCGGCAACCAATGGCAGGGCTATGGCGAAGACAGCGCAGGCAACCGCTTCACCTGGACGGCTGCTTATCAAACCTCAGACTCTCTTCCTTCAAAGAAGGACAGTGCAAAGAAAAAGCCTTTGGTGCTGGGCAAAGTAACCTATCCGTTTACGCCGTATGGCTGGACGGATAGCACTGCACCTAGGCAAGAAACAATACTGATAAAGAATGCAACGGTCTGGACAAATGAAACGGCTGGTATCCTGCAGAACGCAGACGTGTTGCTGCGTAATGGGAAGATTGCTTCTATTGGCAAAAGCTTGTCTGCTACAGGCGCAAGAGTAATTGACGGAACCGGCAAGCACTTAACGCCCGGCATCATTGATGAACACTCACACATTGCCACGTCTTCCATCAACGAAGGCGGGCAAAGCGTAACAAGCGAAGTGCGCATTGGTGATAATTTAAATCCCGACGACATCAATATCTATCGCCAGTTAAGTGGTGGTGTTACCACATCGCACATTCTTCATGGCTCTGCCAATACCATTGGCGGACAAACACAGTTGATAAAACTGCGGTGGGGTGCCGATGATGAAGGATTGAAATTTAAAGGTGCTGATCCGTTCATCAAATTTGCCTTGGGCGAGAACGTAAAGCGCTCTACCAGCTCTGTCAGCAACGGTTCTAATAACAACCGTTTTCCCGATACGCGCATGGGCGTCGAGCAGGTATTGGAAGATGCCTTCACCCGCGCCAAAGATTATGAGAAAGGGTGGAAAGCGTACAATAAAGGCGGCAAGAAAGGAGCGGAGCCAAGAAGGGATTTAGAGTTGGATGCACTGGTGGAAATACTAAATAACAAACGCTTTATCACTTGTCATTCTTATGTGGCAAGCGAACTGGAGATGGCAATAAATATCTCTGATAAAATGGGCTATCACTACAACACCTTTACGCACATTCTGGAAGGCTATAAAGTAGCCGATCAAATGAAAGCGCACAACATCAATGGCTCTACCTTTTCCGACTGGTGGAACTACAAAATGGAAGTGGTAGATGCCATTCCTTACAATGCCTACATCATGCAGCAGCAAGGCGTGAATGTGGCGATCAATTCGGACGATGCAGAGATGGCAAGACGCTTAAACCAAGAAGCTGCCAAGAGCGTAAAATATGGCGGCATGAGCGAAGAATATGCGATGAAAATGGTAACGCTGAACCCTGCCAAGATGCTGCACATAGACAGACAGGTTGGCTCGCTAAAAGAAGGCAAAGATGCTGATGTGGTACTATGGAGCGATAATCCGTTAAGCATTTATGCAAAGCCATTATACACCATCATTGATGGCACCATTTATTTCGATTCTGCACGTGATGCGCAATTGCATAAATCCATTGCTGCCGAGCGCTTGCGACTCATTAATAAAATGAACAGCGACAAGAAAGACGGCAAGCCAATTCAGCCGGCGCAGCCATCGTATCAAACCATATTAAACTGCGGTGAGCATGAAGAAAAAGGCTTGCTGATTTTGAATAGCCAAAATTAAAAAAACCGCAAAGACGCGAAGGCGAAAAGAAAATGACTAACTTCTCTTTTGTATTACTTCGTGTCTTTGCGTCTTCGCGGTATAACATTCCTACCAACACAACGTCATTACCATGAAAACATATTTCTTACTTCTGATCACTATTATTTCATTTCATCTTCACGCGCAGGAAACGATCTTGCCCGCGCCTAAACAATCACAGCCAATCGCCATTACAAATGTAACCGTTCATGTTGGCAATGGTGAAGTGATTAACAATGCAACCATCTTAATTAATGATGGAAAAATAGCAGCCGTTGGCACCAATGTAAATTATACCATGAATGCACAAGTGATTGATGCAAAAGGCAAACAAGTATATCCTGGTTTTATTTTATCTAACTCTAATGTTGGCTTGGTAGATGTGAGCAATGTGCGCGCTACAAGTGATGCCGAAGAGATCGGCGACTACAATGCCAGCGTGCGTTCTATCGTGGCTTACAATGCAGAGCAGAAAGTGATTAATACGCTTCGTCCCGAAGGTATTTTGCTGGCGAATATTGTGCCCGAAGGCAGCCTGCTTGGCGGCTCTTCTTCAGTGGTGCAATTGGATGCGTGGACATGGAAAGATGCGGTGTATGCCATGGACAACGGGCTTCATTTTTACATGCCTTCTCTCTTAGCGCCACCTCCTAATACAAGACCGAGAGGTGGCACCGAGACGCCTGTTGACCCGGTGAAAGAAGGACTGCAAAAGATAGATGACTTCAAACAGTTTTTGCACGAAGCAAAAGCGTATCTCAAAACCAAATCACCGGAAGAAACCAACCTGAAATATGCAGCGGTAGAAAGTTTATTCGACAGTACGAAGAAGCTATACATTCATGCCAGTACGGTGAAGCAAATCCTTGTCGCCATTGACATTGCCAAAGACCTTTCCATTCCCGTTGTGATTGTTGGCGGAGAAGATAGCTGGCAGGTTGCCGACTTACTAAAGCAAAATCATGTTGCTGTTATTCTTACGCGTATGCACACGCTTCCCATTGCCGAAGATGATGATGTGGCGCAGCCTTATAAAACGCCGTTCCTGTTGCAGCAAGCTGGTGTTTTGTTTGCCATCAATGATGAAGACGAACAAACGCGCGGGCGTAATCTTGCTTTCAATGCAGGCACTGCGGTTGCGTATGGTTTAACTAGAGAACAAGCACTTCAATCCATCACTTTAAACGCGGCTAAAATACTCGGCATTGGCGCCAAAACAGGCAGTATAGAAGTGGGTAAAGATGCTAACTTATTTATCTCAGACGGTGATGCTTTAGACATGCGAACTAACCTGTTATCTCATGCCTTTATACAAGGCAGAGAAATTAGTTTGGAAAGCCATCAAACGCAGTTGTTTGATAAGTATGAGAAGAAGTATGCGGGTGGAAAATAAAAGACCTGGACAAATAAAAACTTCATGCTTTTGGGAGAAACAATAATGATGTGAGATTTTGTTTTATTTTTCGTCATCGTTATACAAAATCCCTTCTTATGAAAAAGATTTCTCTTGCTTTTGCTGCTTTGATTTTTACTTTATCTTCTTATGCGCAAACTCCTGACAGCGCTGCCATTCGCCGCATAGGCGATTATGGTAAACTATGGTATATCCTGTGTTTATTTCATCCCGAAATGGCGTATGGAAAAACAGACGAAGACAGTTTGTTTACCAACCATGTCAACGACTTGCTTGCCAATCCTTCTGCCGCTAATTTTAAACAGGCAGTACAGGGAATGCTGAGCGATTTGCATGACCCGAATACCAACATTAGCGGCGTTGATCAATTATCAAACGATAGCGTTGCGTTAGGCAATCGCCCGTTTATAAAATGGCTGCCCGATAGTTTGGCTCTGTTTTATTTCGACCCGGCTTTTATGGCAGCTAATAATGTACGTGAGAATTTTGCTGGCTATATAAAATTGCTTGATACTTTGAAAAGGGCGCGTAGTATTATCATTGATTTGCGAAGCAGTGCGAAAGTTACTGACGAACCAAGGATGTATTACGAGCCCAAGTTTGTAAAAAGCCTGGTAAGTGCTTTTGCCGACCGCGATGTTTCTTATCCTGCCACGCGGTCAAGAATCCATTACGGACATGAAGATGATTATGCCAATGTCCCTTATTATTTCAAAGGCTGGCTGTTGCAAAACGGGCAGCGCATCGGCAATAATCCAACCGCTATTCAGAAACCGGTTTGCCTGCTCATTAACCGCTTTGATAATTACCTGTCAAGTGAAATCATCTCTTTTCAGAAAGAAGGATTGGCGCATATCGTGGCAGAAGACAGCCTCGGCAATTTTGAAACTTCTTCTCCTTACCAGATAGTGCTGGCCGATAGCGTAACAGTCAATCTTCGTCTTTCCGAAACTATCTACCAAGATGGCAGTAAACAGTTTAAACCAGATACACTTGTGCATCGTTCTGCCTCAGGCAGTGAGGATGCTTTACTTGCTTCCGCATTGCAGCAACTACAAAAGCCGCCGCACAAAGTAACAGCCGACGATGCCGTACAGAACTTGTTTGTAAGTAACCGTGTAAATGCTTACGACAGCTTATCTTATCCATCGTCGGCCTTGCGGCTGCTGGGGCTGGCGCGGTACTGGAGCATCATTAATTATTTCTGTCCTAACAAAGACCGGATTACTAAAAAATGGGATGATGTATTGTATCAGTATGTACCCCTTTTTTTTAACGCAAGAGATTCGTTTTCCTACAACATGGCAGCAGCGCGGTTGATTAAAGAAATTAATGACGGGCATGGCTACTTTTATGGTCGTGTGATGGAACCGTTTCAGGCGGGTTCGCTTGATATAAATATCAGCAATGTAGAAGGAAAGACCATCATTTATAAGCTACACAATGATTCTCTAAAAAAGTTGATGAATATTGGCGATGAAATCATCAGCATCAACGGAACGCCGGTAAGCAAAATGAGAGATAGCATTGCGCAATACATCGGCGCTTCCAACAATGCTGCCTTGCAGCGCGATGTATCAGGTCTTTTGCTGGCAGGTAAAGTAGATTCAGCTATTACTATCGGATACAGGCATAATGGGAAACTTGTTTCAACAACACTAAAAAGAAAGCCTTTCATCTATAATTCGCAGCGCCCTGATACCAGCGTGGTATTTAAAAAGATGACTGATAAAGTAGGCTACGCCGATTTCGGAAGATTGGAAGTATCGCAGCTTGATAGTATGTTCACTCTCTTTCATGATGTGGATGCGTTTATACTGGATGACCGGAGTTACCCGCGCGGCACGGTATGGTCAATGATTAATTACCTTACAAACAAACCGGTTACCGGCGCTATTGGCACTACCATGATTGCCGATTCTCCCGATACATCTACCATAACAAAGCAGGATCAATTATGGACGATTCCGGTGCATCCAAAGCCGCAACTCTATAAAGGCAGGATCATTATTTTAGTAAATGAAGAAACGCAAAGCCAGGCAGAATATAGCTGCATGGTACTGCAGGCAGCCAGTAAAAATGTTACCATCGTTGGCAGCCAGACAGCAGGAGCGGATGGCGATGTAACCGGGATCAAATTTCCCGGCGGCATCTATACTTCCTTCTCCGGCCATGGCATTCATTATCCTGATGGCAGGCCTACGCAAGGCATTGGCATTGTGCCTGACATCAAAATAAAACCCACGATTGCAGGCATCAAAGCCGGCAGAGATGAAGTGCTGGAAAGAGCGGTTTTGTTTGCGAAGACGGGGAAATGAGTGAAAGAAATTAGCCATCAGAAATCAGCTTTCAGATAATAGCCTGAATAGCAATTATTGCCAATGTTGTAATAATAATCTGCCTGATATCTGACAGCTAACGGCTGATGCCTGATCGCCGAAACCTTTCTTACATTTGATAGCATAACCAACATTCCATGCACAACACGCTCCTCTTATACTTAGTTCTCATTCTCATCATTCTCTTTCTCGTCATGCTGGCGCGGAAGCTGAAGGTAGCTTATCCCATCATCTTAGTGCTTGGTGGCTTAGTCATTTCCTTTCTTCCAATGCTGCCCAATATCACGATTGATCCCGACATCATCTTCGTTATCTTTTTGCCGCCATTGTTATACGAAGCCGCGTGGCAGGTATCGTGGAAAGAGTTCTGGCGATGGCGACGTGTCATCAGCGTGTTTGCGTTTCTCATTGTGCTGATTACTTCCTGCGTGGTAGCGTATGTTTCGCGCAGCCTTATTCCCGGCTTTACATTAGCGTTGGGCTTCCTATTGGGCGGCATTGTATCGCCGCCCGATGCCGTTTCTGCCACTACCATTTTTAAAAACATCAAGGTTCCCAAAGCCACCATCAGCATTGCGCAGGGCGAAAGCCTGCTGAACGATGCCGCCAGTTTAATTGTGTTCCAGTTTGCCCTGCAAGCCGTCAATACCGGCACCTTTCATCTCGGCGAAGCGGCGCTTCGTTTTTTTCTTGTCATTCTCGGCGGTATTGGCGTCGGGCTCATCATCGCGCTCATCTTTTATGTACTTCACCGGTGGCTGCCAACAACGGCCAACATGGACATCCTGCTCACCATCATTACGCCTTACTTCATGTATATCATTGCCGAAAACCTGCACGTATCAGGCGTGCTGGCAACGGTAAGCGGCGGGCTGTTTCTTTCCATAAGACGCAATGAAATCCTTTCTTACCGCAGTCGCTTCCAGGGTGCAGGCGCCTGGTCTATCCTTAGCTTTTCTTTGAATGGACTGGTCTTTATGCTCATTGGTCTGGCTCTGCCGGGTGTAGTCAAAGGCTTAGGCAATGTTAGCTTAGGGAGCGCCATCGGTTATGGCTTACTCATTTCCGGCGTACTCATCATAGGGCGACTGCTATCCACACTGGGTAGTTCGGTATTCACGGTGTTCATTAGCCGTTATATCACCGTTGCCTATGCCAAACCCGGCTGGCGCGGTCCCATCGTGCTGGGCTGGGCAGGCATGAGAGGCGTGGTATCGCTGGCAGCGGCATTGTCTATCCCGGTTTTTTTAGATCATACCAAAGTGCCGTTTCCGCAGCGCAACCTCATTATCTTCATTACGTTTATTGTGATCCTCGTTACGTTAGTTTTTCAAGGCTTAACGCTGCCACTGGTAGTAAAATGGGCGAAGCCGGAAGAAACCTTTTATCCCGTTCCGTTTGAACAGCAGGAAATAAAGCTATCTAAAAAACTATCCCAGGCTGCCCTGAAATTTTTAGAAGAAAAATACAAAGAAGACATCATCAGCAACGAGCTGCTCAAAAACCTGCAGCATCGCTACGAAACCGATATTACGATGCTGGATAGTGAAGAAGCAGAGTCTTTATCCAAAGCTACAAATGGCTCATTGCATAAGTTTTTACAAGTCTCTACCGAGTTGTTCGAAGAGCAGCGGAAGCTCTTGCAGGTAATCAATAAAAAGCAGGAAGTAGATGAAGATGTCATTCGCAAATACCAGAGCCTGCTCGACATTGAGGAAGAAAAAATACGGCTTCGCGCGGGCGAGGAGGAAGAAGATGTGTAATGACTTTACTTTGCTTTCGTAAAACAACACACCGACTCCCGAACCGCAAACATGAAACACCGAATCAGCGTCTCTCTTTTCTTTTTTATCAACGGGTTCTTATATGGAAACTGGGTAGCCCGCCTGCCCGAACTAAAGAGTTTTTTCTCCGTCAGCAACAGTGTCCTCGGCACCTTACTGCTCATGACATCCGTTGGCGCTTTGGTATCCATGCCGCTTACAGGAGGGTTGGTAAGGCGCATCGGCGACCGGAGATTAACACTCATTGCCGGCTTGCTCTTCGCTGCTTTCATCCCACTGGTGGTAGTGTCTCATCAGCTTTGGCTGGCCCGGCTGGCTTTCTTTTTGGTAGGTTTCAGTTCAGGCGCGCTGGATGTATCCATGAACGGGCAGGGCGTAAGGGTAGAGCGGCTTTGGGCCAAGTCTATCATGTCTTCTTTCCATGCTTTGTTCAGCATCGGCATGGCGCTGGGCGCGGCAACGGGTTTCCTTTTTTCTTACGCCCGCATCTCTATTGAAACCCAGTTGCTATTGCTGTCAGCCGGCAGCATAATCGTTTTATTATTCGCTTCGCAAAACCTGCTGCCCTCTGCCGCCGACACAACAACAGAAGGGAGCGATAAATCCCGGGGCAAAGTCATTTTCACTGCTTATCTCATCGCTATCTCTATCATTGCTTTCTGCGGCATGACGGGTGAAGGCTCCATGGCTGATTGGTCGGCCATCTACCTGCACACGGTAGCCGGAGCAACCGAATCATTCAGTGCCATCGCCTTCTTTTCGTTTAGTGCAGCCATGACGGTCGGGCGGCTCTCTGGTGATTTGCTTATTAACCGCTTTGGCAGGCAAAGAATGCTGGTTGCCGATTGCCTCGTCGCTATCGCAGGCCTCGTGCTCGCGCTGCTTGTGGTCTCGCCCTATGCTATCATTTCCGGCTTCTTCCTTGTTGGGTTGGGCCTGGCTACCATTGTTCCGTTGGTTTATTCTGCCGCTGGCAACCTCGAAGGCATGGAGCCTTCCGCTGGCATCGCCGCTGCCAGCACTATTGGCTACACAGGTTTCTTTTTCGGACCGCCGCTGATTGGTTATTTGTCAGATGCTTTCGGGCTTCGTATGGCTTTGTGCTACCCTTTGCTGCTGTTCGCCGTTATGTTTTTCCTGGTAAGAAAATTTATCCGGTAAGCATTCCACAAAGATTTAATGACAGTAAAACTGTCGCCGTCATTCCGCAATTGCAGCCAACAGTGGACTGTAATTGAGTCAAACCCGCAGACTGCTTTGTGCGGAATCTGATGATCGCGTTAAGTAAAGACAATTTTGCAAAAGCCTTCATATCATTGATGGATGTTTTCCTGAATCAGTTACTTTACAGTAAACAAAGAGCCGCTTATCACTAAGCGGCTCTTTTCTAAAATATATGTCTTTATCCAACCTACTTCTCCGGCACTAACACCGCCTGCAACACATTCTTCCCATTGAACAACTGGTTTGCCGTTGCCTTAATATCATCCACCGTCAATGCATTCACCAGTTTCTCATAGTTATAAATGCGTTGTGCGGCATCGCCGTTAAAATAGATGCCCTGTAGCTTGCCGCTCCAGTAGCTGTTCTCCTGCACATTCACTTTATACTGTTCCAGCCAGGTCTTCTTTACCTTGTCCAAGTTCACCTGCGAAGGACCAAATTGCTTAATGCTATCAATCTCCGCCTGCGCCGCTTTCAGCACCGTATCCACATGTTCTGGCCCCGTAGGCAACTGCATCACCATGGCATAGCCGGCATACGGATATTTCTGCAAACCACCGCCAATGCCGCCGCCATAAATCGCGCTCATCTTCTCGCGAATGTTTTCTGTAATCTTAATATTCAGAATCTCATTCAGCGCAGAAGTTTTTAAATCCAAATCTTCGCTATACGGCACTTGTCCTGAATACACATTCACAATCAAACTCTTTGGCTCTGTACCCTTACGGAAAGTAAACTGCTGATCGCCCTGCACCGGACGCAAACCATTGTCTTTAAAAGCCGCCGGCTTTTTGGTAGAAGGCAGCCCGCCAATGTATGTTGCCAGCAGCGGCTTCATTTTCACGGTATCAATCGTACCTACAAAAATGAAGGTAAAGTCCTGCGCATTGCTCAACTGCTCTTTGTAAATAGCCAGCATGCGGTTCAGGTTGGTTTGATCAAAGTCTGCCGGCGAAGGCACCGCAATCGGCGCCAGCGTATTGTTGGCATACCGAATTTTTACAAACGTATCTATGAATGCTGTCTGCGGGTCTTGCAACGCAAACTGTGTAGCCGATTTCTGCTTCTCTTTCCACGCATTGTATAGCGCTTCGTCTCTGCGCGGCGCAGTGGCATACAGGTAAACGAGCTGCAGCATGGTTTCAAAATCTTTAATGCTGCTTCCCCCGCTGAAGCCGGAGCTTAACCGCCCGATATTCGGTGCAGCCGATGCCGTTTTACCTGCCAGCACTTTACTTAAATCTGTTGGTGAGAACGCGCCCACGCCCATCTGTCCAACAACGCCCGTTGCAAACGTGGCATTGGCTTTATCTGCTGCACCATACAAGGATTGCCCGCCCTTGCGGAACGACGTCATAATAATCTCATCATCCTTAAATGTTGTTGGTTTCAGAATCACCTTTGCGCCGTTCGCATACGTAATCTCGGTCACGCCCAGCTCCGCGTTTTTCTTCGTACTCACTACCTTGCCTGCCACTGGTTTCGTCTTCATCAGTTGCGTAGCCACGGTTTTCTCAGTATAGTTCGTCACGTTGCCATTTAGCACCCTCTTTGCCGTCGCCAGCAACTGCGCGCTGTCAGGCAGCTTTACTGTTCCGTTTGCCGGTCCCTGCAGGCTCACAAAGATGTTTTCATTGCTCTTCAGCGAGTCGCTTAGCGCATTCATCTCTTTCAGCGTAATACCCGGCAGCAATTGTTGATAATAATCATACTCAGCCGCAATACCCGGCGAGGGTTCCTGTTCCAGGAACAGTCTGATGTATTCATCTGCCAACTGACCTGATTGTGTTTTTGCACGGTTATTATACGCCTGCTCCATGCTCGCCATTTGGTCTTTCTTAGCGCGGTCCAGTTCGGCCGCGGTAAAGCCGTACTGCTTCACACGTTCAATCTCTGTCAGCAGCGCCGTTAGTGCCGTGTCCACGCCTTGTGCGCCGGCTACTGCTACGGCGTTAAAGCCATCATAGTAGCGCGCCTCGCTGCCATAGCCTGTGCCGGCATAAAGGAAGGGCGGCTTTGGGCTACGTGCCTGTTCCACCAGCCGCTGGTTAATCATTCCCGTAAAAAGCCCTTTTACCAAAGTGCTCCGGTAAGTGCCCAGCGTACCATCGTCCACATCCTTATGCATCGGGTATTGCACCTGCACCACGTAATTGGTAGCTTCTTTATCGGTTACCACGATCGCGCGACTATTCGTGCGCGCCGGCACCGAGGCAAAAAACCGCTCCTTCTCGCCAGCCGGGTTTTGCAGTCCGCCAAAATATTCTTTTATCATCGCTTCGGTTTGCGCCACATCCACATCGCCCACCACAATCACTGCCTGTAAGTCGGGGCGATACCAAGTTTTGTAAAACCGGGTCAGGTTCGTGTCTGCCGTGCTGCGCACAATGCTGTCAATCCCAATGGGAAGACGATCTGCATAGCGCGAGCCTTCATATGCAATGGGATAAATCTGGTGCATCATCCGGTCGTCTGCACCCTTGCCTAGGCGACTTTCTTCCAGCACCACGGGGCGCTCGCCCGTAATAGCGTCTGCATCAAAGCTCAGGTTCGCCGCCCAGTCCTGCAGCACGCTCAGGCCCTTGCGCAGGTTGCCCGTGTCTGTCAGCGGAACAGGCAGGATATACACCGTCTGGTCGAAGCTCGTGTAAGCGTTAAGGTCAGCACCGAATTCAACACCCATTTTCTGCAGAAAATCCACCAGTTCGTTCTTCGCAAAATGCTTCGTGCCGTTAAACGCCATGTGCTCGGTTAAATGGGCTAAGCCTTGCTGGTTATCGTCTTCCAGTATCGAGCCTGCGTTTGTCACCAGCCGCAGTTCGGCTTTGTGTTCCGGTGTGGTATTGTGCCGGATAATGTAGGTAAGCCCGTTCGGCAGTTTGCCCATGTGTACCGCCGTGTCCAGCGGCAGCTTCACCTTCAAATCCTGCGCATCCGTTGGGTTGAGGAAAGCCAGCGATACCAGCATCGTTAGCACCGACAGAGATAAATATTTCAGCATAATGATCTAAAAAAAGTTGAACCGCAAATGTATTTTGAAAAGAGAGGGAATGGGAGAGAAGGATAATAAAGTAATGTGAAGGATGGAGGAAAGCAAAAAATAACAACTCATCATCTTATAAGGCAGCCTTCATTTCGAAAAGCCTCTTCCAATTTATTGGGATACCCTGGTCATTGTTAATCACAAACTATTCTAACGAGAGCTTGCCCGAAGTCTCGGGACGAATCATACACTATCTGTTCTCCCAAAACATCACATCATTCCAAACGAAATCAGCATCAAATAGTAAGAGGACAAATCAAAAAGGGTTCGGAAATATCTTGTCCCGAACCTTTACTTATTTCACAACTCCCAACCCACTCTACTTACTACCTATCACTCACCACTCACTATAATCAATCTCTCTTAAATGTGTACTTCTCCACGCCCTTGCCCGTATAATACGTCCCGATGAACTCATTGTTTCCTGCAAACTCAATATCGTCAAAGTACAAATTCAGCGAGCTGTTGCCACCACCCGACAGCGAGGTTTGAAACGTCTCGTGGTTACCCGTGTAATAATTGCCATATTCATCATAATATCCATCCTGGCTGTATTGCGTGTTCCAGCTTCCCTGCAGCAGGTTATAGCCATCATCATACTGCGCCGAGCCGTTTTCGTAAAAAGAAATAACACCGTCAATACCCGCATCGAACGAGTACCAGCCATTGCCATAGCTTTCCGATGCATTGTATAAGTACCACGATCCCACTAAAGGATCCACCACTACCACCGGTGGCGCTTCCACCGTTTTAATGCACGAAGAAAAAGAACCGATCAGTATCGCCAGCAGCGAAAAGCGTAAGAATGTTTTCATTGTTTTTGTTTTAAGATAATGAGAGAAAACAGCGCGATAGCGGCGAACAAAAAGGAAGAACAAGCCACCGGTTTCTTGTCTCTTTCCTTCTTTTTTTAAAAGCTATCATCCGTTAGTATACAGATATAAAAAGAAGCAAGAGGTTATGAGAATTCTCGTTAAAGAAATACAAAGGATAAAGTGTAGAAATTGATTTTTAAGAGTAGAGGTTGAGCAATGCATGTCACGATAAACGAAGCAATCTATACTATACAAATAAACATGAGTAGTGTCTCTGTTTTAAAATAATAAGCCCGCAAATGGCGCAGAGATACGCAGATTCAATACAAAACATCTGCGCAAATCCGCGTTATCAGCGGGAAATATTTCAAAGTGATACACTACCTAAACGTGTCAGTAAACAATAAACATCATAGCCCCACTTAGTACTTACAACTTACTACTTGTTACTCAACTCACCCTCTCAACTTTCCCCATCTCTCTTTATCTTGCACCTGGATTTCATTATCAATAGCAAGCCACCAAAACAAGCATGACAACCGCCATTATTATAGACAGCCTCTTGTTCATTATACTGCTCGTTTTAGTCATCCTCAAAACGAAGCACTTCTATACCTACATCAGCAGCAAGCGCAGAAGTCTGGTCAACTGGTTTTATTTCGGTCACAATACTGTTGTCCGTTCCAGCTCCAGCAAAAGCATCGCGAACAAGCGAAAGCAAAACAGCTACTCCATCCGCATCGGCGTAATGCTGGTGATTATCTCCTGCGCCATTGTCCTCGAATTTCTCCTGTTCGATCAGCCGCTTCCCAACGCCGCACGCCCCAGCGAACGACCCAATGCTCCCACCATCAAGCGGTAGTTCAATATACGATGTAAGATGTTGGATGTACGATGTAATGAAGAAGATTAAGTTCCGCTATGGCAGGAAGAGTTAATAGTGGCAATGATGATTTTAAGAATTTCCTTACCTTCTTTAAACAGCGCGATGATGGCTTCTTTAAAAGATGGATTGAACTCATACAATAGCTCTAAAAACAAAAGCGATTTGTCTGCTTCTTCCTCCACAATTTTTAATTTGTTTATAAAGTCGGCTTTCGATTTCGCCCGACGCACAGCGCGATAATTAGCGGCTATTGAACTGCTGGAACGAATGATCTGGTTAGAATAATTACGATTCACATCATTCCGCTCCAATTTCAAAGTCAGCTTCGCAACATCAATGGCAAACTGCTTTGTCCGCTTCTTCATGTCTTCCGCATCTATATTAGTTTTATTTATGGTTCTATCGGGAAGTTATAAATTCTACTACCTCCCACATCGTACATAAGCTCATTTCTCACCTCCCTCAACTCCCTTCGTCTTCTGCAACAGATACTGGTGAATCGCCATTTGCGAGCGCACCTTTTTACTGGTATCGCCCTGCACATATTCATTGCGCAAGCCATCATTCAGGTTGCGCGCTTTTACATTATCGCTAAGCTGAATAGCGAGAATATCTTTCATCTCCTGGCGAATGTCTTTATCAAGAATCGGCGCTGCTACTTCCACGCGGTGGTCTAAGTTTCGCACCATCCAGTCAGCAGAAGCGATGTACATTTTTTCCTTACCGCCGTTACCAAACATATACAACCTTGCATGTTCTAAATATTGGTCTACAATGCTGATTGCCGTTACATGATACTTTGCTTTCGAGACATCAAAGGCAGCAGAGAAAATACCACGGACAATGAGGTTTACCGTTACGCCTGCTTCTACCGCATCATATAACTTCATGATTAATTTTTCATCGCTCAGCGAATTTACTTTAATGGTGATCAAACCTTTCTTCCGGCTCTTTGCCAGTTTTATTTCCCGCTCCGTCATCGCCATCATTTGCTTGCGAATGCTTACCGGTGCTGTCAGTAAGGTTTTGCAGGCAAGCAGCGGCGCCATTGTTTTCGGGTTTTCAAGGTAACGGAATACACGGTTTACATCTGCCATAATCGCTTTGTTCGAGGTCAGCAAACAAAAGTCAAGGTACACGGTGGATGTCTTTTCGTTCAGGTTGCCGGTGCTTACAAAACCGTACTCTTTTACATGCTTGCCGCTGCGTTTTTTTATCACGCACACTTTGGCGTGAACCTTCATATTTTCCAGTCCCACCAATACTTTCACGCCTTCATCTTCTAACAATATTTTCCATTCTAAGTTAGCTTCTTCGTTAAAGCGCGCCCGCAGTTCCAGCACCACGGTTACTTCTTTGCCATTGCGTGCTGCATTAATCAGCGCATTCACCACCTTCGAATCTTCGGCTAAGCGATAAGCAGTGATTTTTATCGAAATCACATCCGGCTCTATCGCCGCTTCGCGCAGCAAATCAATAATGGTATTAAAAGAATGATACGGAAAATACAGCATGATGTCCTGCTGCTGAATGACGTCTGTTACGCGCTGGCTTTGCAGTAAAGCGGGATGTGTAAACGGCTGCAGCCGCACGCTGCCGCTCTTCGGAAATACATCAGGAAAGTCCATAAAGTGCCGGAAGTTGTGGATGCGCCCGCCGGGAATCATGTTATCACGCTTGGTGAGGTTCAGTCGTTGTATCAGGTATTCCAGCATGCCACTGTCCATCTCTTTATCATACACAAACCGCGTGGGCTTGCCCTTGCGCCGGTTGCGGATGCCCTTTTCTATCTTCTGCACAAACGAAGACGACACATCGGCATCGAGGTCTATCTCTGCATCTTTCGTAATCTTAAAAATGTGCGCATCATATCGCTCATAATTAAAATAAGAAAAGATATAAGGCAGGTTAAAGCGAATCACATCTTCCAGCAGGATGATGTATTTTTTATTGCCTTTGGTTGGCAGCAATACAAAGCGCCCCAGCACCTTGCTCGGTATCTCAATCAAGGCATACTTCTGCGTATAAGCCGATGAAGCATTGCTCATCACCACACCCAGATAAATGCTCTTCTCACGCAGGTAAGGCAGTTGCGGCACACTCTCTATCAGCAGCGGAATAATGTTCGAGCGCACCTTATCTATAAAATATTTCTTTACGTATTCTTTCTGGTCGTCTTCTAATTGTGTTTCATCTACCAGAAACACGTTCTGCTCCTGCATCTCTAAGTAAATGCCTTTCCAGATGCGGTCAAATTCGCTCTGCTGTTTCAGCACAGTCAGTTGTATTTCATCCAATACCGCCTGCGGGTTAATTTCCATGTGCATGTTCAGCTTCTTGGTACTTACTTCCACCATGCGCTTCAGTGCCGCCACGCGCACACGGAAGAACTCATCTAAGTTGTTGGAGAAGATACCGAGAAAGCGGATACGATCTTTCAGCGACACAGTTTTATCGGCGGCTTCCTGCAGCACGCGTGCATTGAAAGAGAGCCAGCTTACATCGCGGGGAACGAATTTCTTTTTCATAGTCTTTTAGTATGGCGAACCCCGCAAATATGAAGAAAAGCCGCGAAGAAAGAGGAGAAGCGGGTTGCAGAGCGCAAGAATTAATATAGGGAAGAACTCAAACAGCAGAATACAAAGAGCCATTTTTGACCAGAGACCAACAACTCGGCTTAAACATCGTTGCAATCCCTGCTTTGTTCTTTCTTCACTTTTAAGTAAAGAGAAGAAAGAATCACTCTTCAACGCTTTATCAATATTTAAGCATTTAAGCGGTTCATAAGTTAACCACACAGAAGTATATAATCATAAGAATGAACACATAGATTCCAATAAAACAAATCCCGAACATCCATGCACGCAGTCCGTGTTCATCTGTGTTCCAGTCACTTTCCTATACACATTTCCCTGTTTCATCGCAACATTCTTTTACAGCACTTCCAACTGTTCTACTTTTACCCGATGGCAGTAAGCTGGTATAAAAAGAAATGGGCAATTGTGCTGCTGCATGCCGCCGTGTGGACGTTGCTGTTCCTGTTTCCCGTGCTGTTGCAGAAATCGGTGCAGGATGCTAAAGACAGTCATAACGAAGTAGACAACAGGCTGTTTGTCTATCTCTCCATTTTTACCGATTTGATATGGATTGCGGTCTTCTACTTCAATGCCTACGTGCTCATCCCAAAGCTGCTTTACAAGCGGAGAACCTGGATGTATGTGTTGATTCAACTGATTATCCTGTCTGCGCTGGCTATTTTTCACTGGTTGTTTTTTGAGTTTATTATTAAAGAACACAAGTTTGAACTGAGAAGCTTTTTCCTGTTCAATACCTTCCCGTATGTTTTCATCCTTGCATGCAGCACCGCTTACCGCAGCATACAGGATCGTATGCAGAACGAACAGCAGTTGCAGGAACGCCAGACCGAGAATTTAAAAACAGAATTGTCTTTCCTGCGTTCGCAGGTAAACCCGCATTTCATGTTCAATGTGCTGAACAACATGGTGGCGCTGGCGCGAAAGAAATCCGACCTGTTAGAACCTTCCCTCATCCAGCTTTCCTCGCTGCTTCGCTACATGCTCTACGAAACAGACGAAGACAAAGTGCCCCTGCAAAAAGAGGTGGAATACCTTCGCAGCTATATAGACCTGCAGCAGCAACGTTTTGGTAAAAACCTGTTGTTGAATGTTGCTGTCTCTTCGTTAGACAATACCCACGAAATAGAACCCATGCTGCTCATTCCCTTTGTAGAAAATGCTTTCAAGCACGGAACCGGGCTGATAGAAAAACCACAGATAGATGTGATGCTAAAAGCGGAGCAGGATACTTTGAACTTTGTGGTAAAAAACAAATACAGCGATGGAGCCGAAGCAGTAAAAGACAAAACATCCGGCATTGGTTTAACCAATGTAAAGCGTCGGCTGAATCTCCTTTACGGAACCCAGCATACACTGGAAGTAAAAAAAGAGGCTGGCTGGTTCATAACTTCGCTTCAACTAAAACTGCACTGATGCTTCGCTGCCTTGCCATAGACGATGAACCGCTTGCGCTGGAACTGCTGGAAGATAACATCAGCAAGTTGCCTTACCTGCAATTGATAGCTTCCTGTCCCAATCCGCTCGAAGCCATGCAGGTGTTGCAACAGCAACCGGTTGATCTTATCTTTCTTGATATTCAAATGCCGGGCTTAACCGGTTTGCAATTCATTCAAAGCCTTACGCAAAAGCCTATGTTCATCCTCATTACGGCATATGAAAAATATGCGTTGGAGGGTTACACCTTAGATGTGGTGGACTATCTTGTGAAGCCGGTATCGTTAGAGCGTTTCATCAAAGCTGCCAACAAAGCCTGGGAGTTGCACCAGTTGAAAACAAAGCCTTCTGCTATTCTTAAAGAAGCCTCGCCCGAATACATTTTTGTAAATGTCGAATACAGCCTCGTTAAAGTAGTGGTAAGTGATATCAAATGGATAGAAGGGTTAAAAGATTACATCAAGATCCATCTGCATTCCACCACCAAACCCATCGTTACGCGCATGAACATGAAGGCGATGGAAGACGAACTGCCTCATTCAATTTTCATCCGTATCCATAAGTCTTATATCGTCTCGCTTGATTACATCACCGCAGTAAGAAAAAGCAGCGTTTTTATCGGAGACTTAGAGCTACCCGTAGGCGAGAACTATCGCGATGCAGTAATGGCGGTAACAGGAAGAGGAAATGGATGATGTTGTTCGTCATTCCGCAATTGTCGATAACAACGGATTGTATAATAACCAGATTTACAAGCGGCTTTATGCGGAATCTGAGGGTTGTGATTTGATTTCTAATAAAACAAGCTGATAGCCCTTATAAACCCCTTCTCTACATCCTTCACTCTCTCCTTTTGTCGCAACATTTCCCCCACTCGTATCATTTACACACTCATCCTTTCATTGCGCAAATACTTTTGCCCCTGTAAATAATTTGTATGAAAAAGCTACTCGCCATCCTCGCTGTTTTATTTGTTAGCCTGTCACTCTTCGCCCAGTTCCCCGGCGGCGGGACGCCCGGCAAAGGGCTACCTAATCTGGGGCATTTGACCGGTAAGCTAACAGACAGCGCAGGCAAACCTATCGCCGGCGCTTCGGTGCTGGTGCTGCAAACTAAGGTTGACACAACCACCAAAAAATCAAAAGAGGTGTTGGTGAAAGGAACTACCACCGGCAACAATGGCGAATTCAATTTGGAAGAGTTGCCTGTGATGGGTCTCAAACTTAAAATATCTGCCACCGGTTTCAAAGAAACCGAGCAACCGGTTCAATTCCTTGATCCCTCTAAAATGCCGAAACCCGGCGCGCAACCCGCTGCCGGCGCCATGCCTTCGCTGCCATCGTTCGACAAAGACTTAGGCAAAATAGAACTGGAAGGAGATGCTGCCAACCTGCAGGGCGTAACCGTTACTTCTACGACTTCTGCTCTGAAAATGGATATTGATAAGAAAGTATTTAACGTAGAAAAAAATATTGTGAGCGCCGGCGGCACTGCTGTAGATGTGATGCGCAACGTGCCCTCTATACAAGTGGACATTGATGGCAACGTGAAGCTGCGCAATGCTTCGCCGCAAATATATGTAGACGGGCGACCCACCACATTATCCTTAGACCAGATACCAGCCGATGCCATTCAAAGCGTAGAAGTAATTACGAATCCATCCGCTAAATACGATGCTTCGGGCGGCAATGCAGGCATCCTGAACATTGTTTTAAAGAAGAATAAAAAGACCGGCTACAACGGCAATATCATGGCGGGCGTTGATAGTCGTGGTGGCATTAACGGCGGCGGTAATTTCAGCCTGCGCCAGGGTAAAATCAACTTTACGGCCGCTGCCATGACGAACCTGATGCGCAACCGCACCACCGGCACCACCGACCGTTTGAACCTTGGCGATACACAAAGCCATGTGTTCCAAAACAATCTGAACAAAACGCACGGTGGATTCCTGTTTGGTAAAGTGGGCCTGGATTATTTTGTTACAAACAAAACCACGCTTTCGCTGTCCGGCATTAAAGTGCATGGCGAGTTTAAGCCGAATGAAGTAATAGACATCAACACGGACAGCTTGTTTTCTAACGGTGCGGTAACCAGCAATTACAGCCAGCGTTTATCCAACAGCAGCCGCACCTTCAATGCCAATGGTGTGCAGGGTGGGTTTGTTCACAACTTCGCGAAAGACGGTGAACAATGGACAGGCGACTTCAATTATTTCTTAGGAAAGAATACAGGTGATGCGATGTACACTACCAGTTATTACAATGGCAGTGCGGTTGACAGGAAAAGTTTGCAGAGAGTGTTGAGCGATGGTACCAACAGTTTTTTAACGCTGCAGACGGATTATGCAAAACCCGTTGGCAAGGCCACCAAAATAGAAACCGGTTTGCGTGCTCAATTGCGCACCACCACCAGCAATATTGAAACCTATGAAGGACCCAACACGGCGCAGTTTACTAAAGTATCTACCGGTACCACCAACTATAGGAACCACGATAATGTGTATGCCGCTTACCTCAGCGTAAAAAGCAGCATCAAAGATTTTGGCTACCAGGTTGGCTTGCGTGCCGAAAACTCCGACTATAAAGGCGATTTGTCAAACACAGGACAGACCTTCAGCAATAAATACCCGGTAAGCTTGTTTCCTTCAGCATTTGTCAGCCAGAAGCTGAAGAACAAACAAGAGCTGCAGGCGAGCTATACAAGGCGTGTGAACCGGCCTAACTTTTTCCAGATTATTCCTTACACCGATTATACGGATAGTCTCAACATCACGCAGGGAAATCCAAACCTGAAACCGGAGTTTACCAATTCGTTCGAGATGAGCTACGGCAAAACATTTAAAAACAACAATAACATCCTGGCTTCTGTTTATTACAAGCATACCACCGACCTTATTACGCGTTACCTGCAGCAAGATATTAACCCATCCACCGGCAAAGAAGACATCATCAACACCTATGTAAATGCAAATTCAAGCTACTCATACGGTGCTGAATTTACTTCGGTAAACTACCTCACCAAGTGGTGGGATGTAACATCGAACATCAATGTCTACAACTCAAAAATCAATACCGATAATATTGCGAACACAACATCCCAGGATGCCTTGTGGAGCGTGTTTGGCAAGCTGAATAACAACTTCAAATTGCCACACAACTTTACTATACAGTTGTCCGGCGATTATCAAAGCAAAACCAATCTGCCCATCACTACTAACAGTGGTCAGCCCGGGCCGCCTTCAATGCAGGCGCAGTCGTCTTCGCAGGGTTATATCCGTTCATTCTGGGGCGTGGATGCTGCCATCCGCAAAACCTTCCTGAAAGACAATAAAGCCACCGTAAGCTTAAGCGTCAGCGACATCTTCCGCACCCGTAAGCAGGACCAGTATTCTTACAGCGATTACTTTGTTCAGAATTATTATCGCCTCAACAACCCACAGTTGGTAAGAATCAACTTCTCTTACCGCTTTGGTAAAATGGATGTTGGCCTGTTCAAGCGCACCAAGCAGTCCTCGGGCTTGTCTGATGCTACCTCGGGCATGCAATAGGGATGCTCTGATTTATGTAATGGCAATTTTTCACCGCAGAAAAGAGAGCTAGCAGAGGATTCGCAGAGGTAATATTCTCTGCAAATCCTCTTTTCTTTTTTTGCTCCAATGAAAAAAATCATTAAAGAAAACAGTATCACACCGCGCTGGCACAATTATCGTTTTCAAAAAATCTTTACTTATAAAAATTTACACCTATGAACACGAATGGAAAGTATGCACTCATCACCGGTGCCAGCAGCGGCATCGGTTACGAGCTTGCCAAACTCTTTGCACAGGATGGATACAACTTAGTGATTGTAGCCCGCGGTGAAAGCGCCGATCTTGATCAAATTGCATCCGAATTGAAGAGTCAGTACAATGTGGAAGTTACTCCAATGGTTAAAGACTTATTTCAGCGCGAGAACGCCTTTGCAGTGTATGATGAAGTAAAAGCTAAAGGCATCGAAATAGATGTGCTGGTGAATGATGCAGGGCAAGGTCAGTATGGCTTATTCACCGATACCGATATCAACCGCGAACTTGATATTATACAGCTCAATATTGGAAGTCTCATCATTCTTACCAAGCAATTCCTGAAAGACATGGTGGCACGCGGCGAAGGCAAGATTCTTAACCTCTCTTCCATTGCCGGCAAAACGCCCGGTCCGTGGCAGTCTGTTTATCATGGCACCAAAGCGTTTGTGCAGTCGTTCACCGAAGCCATTCGCAACGAGAACAAAGACACCGGTGTTACCATCACGGCATTGCTGCCCGGCGCAACCGATACCGATTTCTTCAGCAAAGCCGACATGCTGGATTCGAAGATTGTACAGGACAAAAGCAGCTTGTCAAACCCTGCCGATGTAGCAAAAGATGGCTACGATGCGCTAATGAAGGACGACGATAAAGTAGTATCAGGTTTGAAAAATAAAGTGCAGGTAGCTATGGCTGCTGTAACACCCGATGCTGCCGCAGCCGAAAAGATGAACAAGCAGCAGGAACCGGCAACAAATAATTAAGCTTTCTTTGTTTTTGGCTTACACAAAAGTTCCCAACTTTGTAGAGAGGGAACTTTTGTTATTTTACAGCCCACCACTTCCACTCGCACCTTTTTAAAACGGCATTTCGTAAACCAACAAAAAAGGAATCCATGCCGGCGATATTTATTGTAGATGATGACCATGATATTTTGTTCTCACTCAACCGTTGGTTCAGCCTGAAGAACTATGTGGTGCACACCTTTTCTAACGGGAGCGGGCTGGTAGATCATATCCTGAACAACCGCCCCGATATTGTATTGCTCGATGTTATGCTGAACGGAGAAGACGGCAGGCACCTTTGCCGCGATATTAAAGAGCGGGCGCACTATCCCGTCAAAGTCATCCTGTTTTCCGCCAATCCGGTTGCCCTCCTTACTTACCAGGATAGTTATGCCGATGGCATCATCAACAAGCCTTTTGAATTAGATGCGCTGGAAGATAAATGCCGCAAGCTATTGCAGGTAAGCAGAAGGTGGTATGAGTAGAGCATCGTAAGGAGCCTCATTTCAGCAATTAAATTGCCGGAGGTGATGATCAATGTGTTTATATACCAGGTAGCCCGTTTGTTCTTTTGTCATAGCTCCAAAAAAAGGATGAATCAGATTCTCGTTTGAATAACCGGCATACTCTCCCAGCAGCCCGATCCATTTCTTTTTTTCTTCCGCTACATTCCCATTCTCCTTTATTTTAAAAGAAGGAACAGTAGGCATATTTTTCTTCATGGGCACATCTTTCATCATGCCTTTCAATGCCATTTTGCCAAACAGCTTGCCGATAAAAGATTGCTTATATCTCTTTTTACCCAGCGCCATCTCATCCCATTGCGTACAATGCTTCAGCATTTGCGACACATTCATTTTGCCCCATTGCGCAGTGCTGTTTTCGCTAAGCAAGCCAATTCGCTTAATAATTTCGTCTCTGGTTGTTTGGTCAAATATGGTTTTCATATGGAGGTATATTAAATAGTGCAAACCTATTCGCTTCCGTTGCCAGTAAAGCTGGTTGAAAATGACAAAAGAAGGGCGGCTTACGACACTTTACTGGTTCAGCCTATTCTTTCAATGCCAGTCGGCAGAGCAACGAACAGGATTTACTCCTGTTGACTTAGCTTTCTTCGGCCGCTATAGCAGCAAGCCTTTGTTACCTGCTGTTTTGTTTTCGCCGTTGTTGCAAAAGAACACACCAGCAACGGCACAAACAAAGGGGCGGTGAAATACAAATTTATTCTGAGCGGGAGAGGATAGAAAAACGAACATTACCTGGAAAGAAAATTATTTGGAATACGCATTCCTTGTTCATCCTCCAATACTTTTTTCATCACTTTTTGTAGTCTCACCGGAAGTATCTTTTTCTCTTCTTCCGTTAGCGGTTGTATCAGTTCAATAAACTCATCTTCATCATTGTAATAGCCAAAATACAAATCATAATAGTCGTTCGGGTGCAGGCGCAATGAGATCTCTTTATCTTCCTCATATTGATGGGTAGTAATGATTGCCCATTGGTCTTGGTCTAAATAATCAAAATGTATTTCAATCGGGTCTTTGGTCACTACTTCGGTTATTAATTTTTCAATTACCTCAGCCGAATGATTTTTTATTAATTCTTCAAAAGTCATAACAGGTTTCATAAATGTAATTGAAGATAGACTATTCTTACAGAAGCAGCATTTTTGTCTATCGGTTTGTGTCCTCACAACCCCAAATGCTTAGGTATTCTTCAGGTGGGTAAAGACACCAAAAGTGTTGGGAAGAAATGTTAACCCCGTCATTGCGAGGAATGTTAGTGGCTGGCAACTTTAATTGCATACTCATTTGCTAAGCTTAAAAAGTAGTATGCTTGTTCAGCTTTATCATAGCCAATTCCCCTCTCTGGATTGGTTCCTTTATAGTCAATTTCTTTATCGTTTTTAAAATAAATTGACCAAACTGATTTGTAGTGTCCTTTTCTAATTTTGTAAGCGTCTCGTTTAATAACCTTATTGTTTTCGTAATAAAAGCATAGTTCCTCTGGCAAACCCTTAAATGAAATAGACACTTTGTTTACATTTCTTTTGCTTGTGTCGTTAAAATAATAGTTGCAACATTTATAGACTTTTTTGCCGTCAATGTCTGCTATACTATCGCATTCTTTTAGTAATGTAGTATTATGTCGATTAATAGCAGATACAACAATGTCGATGTGCTTCGTTATCTCTAACTTTGATAAATTCTGTCCGTAACAGAATGAATTTGTAGTTAGAAAAATAAAAAGCAGAAGTTGTTTCATTGATAGGTGCTATGAACTTAAAAGGGATGACTTGTTGCTTGCTGCTAACGGCTCCGGCTTGGCAAAAAACTGGTATTTGAAATTCGTCAGCCCGAGCCGAAGCTAAATTTATAATTAAAAGTTCATTGTTATTGATGTCGCCAAATTTATGATGTCAAGCTGATTACAAAAGTTGAATAGAAAAACAAAAGTTGATGCTGTGTTACGTCAGCCAGTTTTTTGCCAAACCCTTTGTTGGGCGAAGTTTAGATAATTATCCAGCCTTCCTTGTAAAATGTCAACGATGCTCCCTTAATAAATGTTTCAATGTCCGTTTTGTCTGTAGCATTTTGGTTTGTTAACTCAATGAAACAAACATTCGGGTTAAGAAGAGTGTTACGGTTTAACCAAAAACGAAATCTCTTTTGTGTCGGCGGAAGATTTGAAACTTTTAATTCTTCAAAATTTGAGATTGTCAATTTGTAATCACGTTTGCTTTGTCCAGCAATAATTGTTGGATAAAAAATGCCACTGGAAAAAATAGGCTTAAACTTGTCTGCAGTCCAAACTAAAAAGTATTTGTCAGAATATTTTACTGTGTCGCCACTTGTAACAATTATGCTGTCATACCTTTCAAAATTTTGTCTTGAATAGTTTTTTTCAAAAAATTGCTTAGTCCATTCTTCTTCTTGCTCTCCTTGATTTTTAAACACTTTTGTTGTGTCAGATGAAACAGGAACTTCCTTGTTGAACTGAGCATGTAAGCAAAAAAAAGTAAGTGTCAATATGATTGTGAAAACTGTCCGCATAATTTTCGCCCAACTTAAATATATGCGAAGTTTTTCGCTCATTATAATTTCCAAGTAAAAAATATAATTTGTCTGATTATCAATCTTCTACCTCTGTTTCCCACATTTTTTATATTTATATTTCTCTTTCGCAAATACACCTTTATTTCTTCAACAATTTATCCCTATTACCCGGAAGACCATAAAAAAGAAGACACCAATACACACATCAAACATCAATATCTCCGCTTTTCCTTCTTTCCCCTCTTTCATCCTCAAAAACACTCTTTTCGCCCTTAAAATGTTCAGCCTTTTTTACTGCTAATCTGGCAAACACCCGCTATCACAATCATCCACTCGTCCATACTAATTCTAACCCGTCCGCTCCTCACATACTCAATCCACCTCCATCCGCCACCGTTTAACTTCCATCCGGAGCCATTCTACTTTCATTCGCCACCATTTTACCTTCATCCGCCATCATTTAATTCTCATCCGTCGCCATTTTACTTTCATCCGTCGCCATTTTACTTTCATCCGTCGCCATTTTACTTCCGTCCGGAACCATTTTACTTTCATCCGGAACCATTTTACTTTCATCCGTCATCAATCCACCCCACCTTAAAAAAGCTTACTCTTCTTTCCCGCCATGACTTCATCCCAAGGCATTGCAGTCTCAAACCATCTCCCTCTCACCATTTCCTCATCACACATTCCCCCTTCTTTTCCTCAGCCACGTCTCCGCTTCGGGAGGGGAAGATTCTTACAACTTGGCAATCTCCGGTCAACCCTCCACATAAAAAAGCCCCGGCTTTTACCGGGGCTTTTTTATGTAATCTGCTTGGAACGCTTAGAACGTATACTTAATTCCCACTTGTCCCTGCCATCTTGAGTTGATCGGGTCAACCGTATAATACTGGTTGTTTAAACCCGTTGGCTTCACAAAGTTGAAGGTAGGAAGATAGCCTGTAGAGGGCGCGCCTGCCTTCACATTGTTTGCATCCGTCACAAAGTTCAGGAAGGTAATGGTGTAGTTATTCGTGTTCGTAATAAAGCGAACATGTCCCCAGTCATTATCAATAAAGTTCAGCACGTTAAACATATCAAAGCTCACCTGTAGCGTATGCTGGTTGTTCGTCTTACTCAGCCTGAACGTATGCATCAGCTTCATGTCCAATTCATGGTTCCACGGCGTGCGCAAGCCGTTGCGTTCGGCATACTCACCTTTGTGCTTTTTCAAATAACTGTCGCCGTTGATAAAAGTGCTCAGGTCAGCCCACTGTTGTGCTGCAGAGTAAGTAACCACACCGCTCGAGTTCTTCACATCAGCCAGGTTAATATCGCTCTGGTCTTTCGGAATATATACCAAAGGAGCATTAGAAGAAGCGCCAAACTTATTGCCACCATAAATCAGCGAATAAGGGGCGCCTGATTGACCACTGTAGAAGAAGTTGATGCTCGTCGTGTTCTTCTCATTCCAGTTGAACGATGCGCCGGCATAAGCCACAATGCGGTGGCGCAGGTCGAAGTTGCTGTAAGCCAGCGGCGTATTGTTCGGGTTGATAGTTGGGTTCAGTTCATAGTTACTGCTGAACGAGTTGCGGATGCCATTGCTCACATCATGGCTTTGTCCATAAGTATAAGCTGCCGACCAGTTGATGTTTACCGTAGAACGCAAGCCCATCTTGATATTGTTGCTGTTCTTCGATAGCTGCGCCGTCAGGTTGTAGCGGTATCCTTCTGTAGTATTGCTCAGCAGGTAAATAGCTGAATAATTGCCACTCACTTTACCACCCACATACACCGGCGATTCTGTAGGTCCGGTTGAATAATAAGCGGCAGAATCTTTTACATTAATCTGCTGAAATTGCACATCCTGCAACGTCTTTGTGTACAACACATCCAGTGTCAGTTTGTAGCCTTTGCCAAACTTAATATCCGTAGCCACATTGCTGCGCCAGATGGTAGGCAGCTTAAAGTTATTGTCAATCAAATCCAGTTCTCTGGTTTTTGTGTTGGCGTTAGAACCGGTAGCCGCATCAACGGCACCTTTCAGGTTTTCAGGGCTTGCCAAAGGTACATGCGTGCCGCTGGCAGGGCTGTAGTCAATATTGCCAAAGTCATTACCGTTCAGTGTATAAGCATAACCCAGCCACGCAAACGGTATGCGACCGGTGAAGATGCCCGAACCGCCTCTGATAACGAAGTTGCCGTTGCCTTTTACATCGTAGTTAAAGCCAAGGCGCGGAGAGAGTGTCAAATTGCCCAGCCACTTATTATCCAACTGGGAGAAAGGCGTATGAGAATAAGTTGGGTTAGCAGAATTATAATCCGGCAGTTTGTTGATGCCGGTATCCTTGCTCGGCTGGTCGGCTACATAAGAGTAATCGAAGCGAACACCCGGCGTAATTTTAAACTTCGAGCTCACTGCAATTTCATCCTGCGCATAAGCGCTCATCAAGCCCACATGAAAATTACTGGAAGGCAGGTTAGCTGTCAGATTTTCGTAGCCATTCTTGCTGTTGTCGAGTGCAAATGTGCCACGCACACGGTTGGGCATACTATCTAAGAAAGAAGCCACATTGGTATATTGCCAGCGGCCATTCCACGATTGCAGAAAGCCGTAATCAATATTATAAAACTCGTTGTGTGTACCAAAGGTGAACTTGTTGTTGCCTTTGGTTAGGGTTACATTATCCGTCAGTTCAAACGTTTTCTGGCGTGTATTATATACTGAAGCCTCGCGCCAAGTGCCTAACCAAATCAAACCATTGATGTCTACATAAGGCGTCGGCGTGCTACCCGGAAAATCGCGGAATTCATGCACATTAATGTAGCTGAGGATAAGGTTATTGCTCACGCTGTTGCTAAAGCGTGTTTTCAGTTCGCCTACTATGTTTGTGTTCTTCGTGTGCTGGGTAAAGTCGGTAGAAGAGAACTGGAAGTTAGAAGAAGAACGCTCTAAGTTGTTGCCTTCACCATTTGTATAAATGGCGCGCAGGCTAAGGCTGCTCTTGCTGTCTATGTTCCAATCAATTTTGCCAAACAGCTTATCACTATTGGTGAAAATTTTATAGCGGTCATAAGTGCCGGGGTCAAAGCCCTGCTTCCTGAATTCGGCTGCAATGGCTTGCGCATCGGCTAAGGAAACAGCTGCACCCGGGTCGCCTGCATTATAGAAGGTTGGTTCTTGCCGGCGGGTAATTTCTCCATTCACAATAAAGAACAATTTGTTCTTTATAATCGGTCCGCTTATCGTAGCGCCATATTGATAATCGTGGAAGTCGGAACCGATAGAAGATTTCTGTCCGTCCACGCTTTTGCCTACAAACGTTTTGTTTCTGCCATAACCGTACGCCGAGCCATGAAAATCGTTGGTGCCGCTTTTTGTAACAGCATTCACACTGCCGCCGGTAAAGTTGCCCAGCTTCACATCATAAGGCGCCAGTTGCACCTGCACTTCCTGTATCACATCTAAGCTATATGGGTTGGTGCGCGTGCCCGAACCTGCTGTGCCGCTCTGTCCGCCGCCGCTCACGCCGCCAAACGAGTTACTGAAGCCAATAGCATCATTATTTACCGCGCCATCTAAGGTTACGTTGTTATAACGAAAGTTAGAACCGGCAAAGGAGTTATTGTTTGATTGTGGAGTAAGCCGCGTAAAGTCTGACAGGCTGCGACCTAATGTAGGCAATGTATTCAATTGTGTGCGGCCGATGGTTATTCCACTTGTTGTTCCCCTTCTGCCCGCCGATGATACCACCACTTCTTTCAGTTCGGCAGAGGCGCTTTGCAGCACCACATTCACATCGGGGTTCTCACCCAATTGCAGGTTCACATCTTGTTGTGTTTGTTCCTGAAAGCCCACAAACGAAATAACAACGGTATAAGGACCACCCGATTTTAAATTGGTAATCACAAAGCGGCCTTTGCTGTTGGTGATGGCCTGTACCACATTATTGGTAGGCTGATAAGTGACAATTACAGAAGCGCCGCTCACGGCATTGCCGGCAGCATCTTTTACAAAACCATTCAGGGTAGAGGTAGTTTCCTGGCTAAAGCCAAGGGAAGAGAGTAGAAGAAGAGTACATAAAAAAAAGAACTGAGTAATGACTCGTTGCATAGGTATCGATATTTGGTGCAAAGCAACGATGAGTCTGTTATGGCATTGTTACGCCAATGTTACCAAAAGGTTACGACAAGGTTATGCCAATGTTATGCGAATGTATTTTCCATAGCTAAATGCTGGTATTACACGTATAGATGAGGCAAGTATAAACATAAAAATGCACCCTCGAAAACCGAGGGTGCATTTTTATGAATCGTATTGAAAACTTATTCTGTTCTTTTTGCTGCTTTGGCTTTCTTCTTGGCAATGGCTTTTTTGGGTGGTGTGGTCTTAGCTGCTTTGGCTTTCTTTGCCACTTTCACTCTTTCATCTTTGTGCAAACCGTCGGTTATCAGCCTGGCAGCTTTCTTCGCGCGGTTGTGAAATTTTTTTTCTCCTAAGGCTACTATCAGTTCAGGCAAGGCAGCTTCAATCTTGTCTGTCACTTGTTTTCTCATTTCTTTTTTGCCGGGCACCTGGCTTGGGTGTGACAGGTTTGTGCTATCCATAGTTCAAATTGTTTTAAAAATGATAACACAAAAATAATATGAACCTCTATCCGGCTATGTTAAGTTTTTCATCTGCGAAATTGCAAGAGCTTTTTTAGATAAGATTTGAAATTTTATTATTGAAAATGATTGCCTGAGTTAATACTAAACAACATTTAATCACTCAACTCAAATATTTCCCTACAATCGGCACTCTTCTTCCCACGCCAAACGCTTTCGGCGATACGCGGATGATTGGGCAAAACTGGTTGCGTTTATACTCATTGCGGTTCACCAGCGATAACGTTCTGTCTACTGTGTAAGCATCGAAACCCTGCGCCTTTATTTCCGCAGGTCCCTGCCTCCGCTCTATGTATTGAAACAAGATTTTGTCCAGCACTTCATAGTCCGGTAAGCTATCACTATCCTTCTGGTCAGGTCGCAGCTCTGCACTTGGTGCTTTGTAAATAATATTTGAAGGAATGATTTCTCTCTCACGATTAATGTATTTCGCCAGCTCGTAAATCTGCGTTTTGTAGCAATCGCCCAGCACACCTAATCCGCCCGCCATATCGCCGTACAAAGTGCCGTAACCGGTTGACAATTCACTTTTGTTACTGGTGTTAAGTAAAATCAAATTGAATTTATTGGCAATGCTCATCAGGATATTGCCCCGCGTGCGGCTTTGCAAGTTTTCTTCCGCAATAGAAAAAGGCAGGTCGCCAAAAATGGGATGCAGGGTTTGCAAAAAGGTTTCATACACATCATTAATCCGGATGATGTCATACGGATTTTGCAGGTTCTCACTCAATTTTACCGCATCATCCACGCTGTGGCTTGTGCTGTACGGCGAAGGCATTAGTACGGCACGTACATTGTCTTTGCCTAAGGCTTCACAAGCCAAAGCCAGCACCACCGCCGAGTCTATGCCGCCCGAAGAACCGAGGATGGCTTTTGTAAAATTCATCTTACCAAAATAATCGCGGATGCCTGTAATCAAAGCCGCATACACTTGGTGTATATTATGCGACGCTTCCAGCGTGAGTATCGCAGCAGGCATCACTTCCTTCTTGTATTCTTGCTCCTTGTTCTTTGTTTCTTGTTTCTTGTCTTTTGTTTCTTCTGTAGCTATATCGCCGTTTTCAAACACCACACTATCGAGCGCCTCGCTAAACATCGGTAGCACTTTACACACTTCACCAGCTTTATTATACACCACCGAAGCGCCGTCAAACACAATCTCCGTCTGGCTTCCTACTGCGTTGCAATACACCATTGGTATCTTGTATTGCAATACGTTTTTGCGAACCACGTCTCTTCTGTCCTCCTCGTGCAAGTAGTCAAACGGCGATGCACTGAGGTTAATCATGATATCGGGTTGCTGCTTCTTTAGTTCGTCCATCGGGCAGGAAACATAAAGCGGGTTGTCATCAATATTCCAGATGTCTTCGCATACCGTAACGGCTAAATTTGCTCCTTTAAATTCCACTATATTCCATTGTGTGGCTGGCTCGAAATAGCGGTATTCGTCAAACACATCATAGGTTGGCAGCAGCGTTTTGTGTACTTCCGCTTTTATTTCTTTTTCGTATAAAAACAGGGCTGCATTAAACAGGTCTTTGCCTTCACGCTTTGGGTTATGCACCGGCGAGCCGACTAATACACCAATCGTATCAGCATGTTCTTTAATCATGTCAATGCTATCGTAGCATTGTTTAATGAAGTCGTTGAACTCTAAAAAATCTCTTGCCGGATAACCGCAAATGCTTTGCTCGCTAAACACAATCAGGTCGCCGCCCTGTGCTTTGGCAGCTTCTATCGCTTCAATAATTTTATTCCGGTTGTATTCAAAATTTCCGATGTGATAATTCTGCTGCGCTAAAAAAATCTTCATGTTGTTTTATTTGGCAGTACAAAATTGAAGCATAAAAAATTAAGCCGCAAACAGCGATACCGTATTGTTGCGGCAACAAACTTTGTTTCTTAACCTTGTGGCATAAATAAAAGCTGATGAAAACGACTGCTTTCTTATCGCTTGCTGTCTTATTGACTTCTACAGCAATTGCGCAAAATAGTAACGTAACGAATACTTCAAACAATCCCTTCTTTCTGCAGAGCACCTTGCCTTACAGCACTGAACCATTTGATAAAATAAAGGATGCCGACTACAAACCCGCTTTTGAAGAAGGCATGAAACAACACCTGAAAGAGATAGAAGCGATTGCCAACAATACCTCGCCTGCAACATTTGAAAACACCTATGTAGCGATGGAAAAATCGGGGCAATTGCTCACTCGTGTCAACAACGCCTTTAGCCTGGTTAGCGGCGCCAACACCAACGATTCGTTGCAGCAATTGCAGGAAGAAATCGCACCCCAACTGGCGGCTCACCAGGATGCGATTTATCTTAATACAAAGCTGTTTGCGCGCGTGCAATCTGTTTACCAAAACCGCTTGAAATTGAATCTGGATGAAGAGTCCAGGCGATTGGCAGATGTGCTGTATCTGCAGTTTGTGTTGAATGGAGCTAAACTATCAGATGCCGATAAAGCGGCTTTAAAGAAGTTGAACGAAGAAGAAGCTTCTTTAACCGCCAGGTTCAATAACCAATTGTTGGCGGCTGCCAAAAAAGGTGCTGTTGTGATCTCTGATTCTACGCAACTCGCTGGTTTGTCACAAAGTGAAAAGGATGCATTCGCACAGAAAGCAAAAGACAATGGCATGACCGGCAAATGGCTGCTGCCGTTGCAGAATACTACGCAACAGCCGGTGCTCCAATCCTTATCAAACCGCGAAGTGCGGGAGCGAATTTTTAAAACTTCTGTTAACCGGGCAGAGCAGAATGATTCGAACGATACAAGACCCACTATTCTTCGCATTGCTGCCATTCGTGCGCAGAAGGCAAAGCTGATGGGATATCCTTCGTATGCCGCTTGGAAGCTGCAGGACCAGATGGCAGCCACACCGGCTGCCGTAGATGATTTCTTTGCGAAGCTGGTGCCTTCGGTTACTGCAAAAGCGAGGGAAGAAGCCGCCGATATTCAGAAAGTGATTGATGAACAGAAAGGCGGATTTGCATTGCAGCCCTGGGATTGGAATTACTACGCCGAGCAAGTGCGTAAAGCGCGATATAACATGGATGAGAACGAAGTGAAGCCTTATTTTGAACTGAACAAAGTGTTGCAGGATGGTGTGTTCTATGCCGCGAATCAATTATACGGACTGACGTTTAAAGAGCGTAAAGACCTTCCTGTTTACCAGCCCGATGTGCGCGTGTTTGAAGTGTTTGATGCCGATGGAAAATCGATGGCTTTGTTCTATTGCGATTATTATAAGCGCGACAACAAGCAGGGTGGTGCGTGGATGAGCAACCTTGTGGGACAGTCTTACCTGATGAAGACCAAGCCCGTTATTTACAATGTATGCAACTTTACCAAACCCGCGCCTGGCAAGCCTTCACTTGTTTCGTTCGACGATGTCACTACTATGTTTCATGAATTTGGTCATGGTTTGCACGGCTTGTTTGCGAGCCAGAAATATCCTACACTATCGGGTACCAATACGGCTCGTGATTTTGTAGAGTTTCCTTCGCAGTTCAACGAGCATTGGGCGCTGTATCCTTCGGTGCTAAAACATTATGCGGTGCATTACCAAACCGGTGAAACCATTCCGCAGAGCCTGATTGATAAAATTAAAAAAGCGTCTTCTTTCAACGAAGGATATGGGCTTACCGAAGCGATTGCCGCGGCTTCACTTGATATGCAATGGCACCAGCTTACGACGGATGCCAATGTGCAGAATGCAGACAGTTTTGAAACCGAAGCTTTGCGCCTTACGAAGCTGAACTTGCCGCAGGTGCCGCCGCGTTACCACTCTACTTATTTCCTTCACATCTGGAGCAATGGCTATGCAGCCGGCTATTATGCCTACCAATGGACGAAGATGCTGGAAGAAGATGCCTACTCCTGGTTTGAAGAGCATGGCGGCTTAACGAGAGCCAACGGTCAACGCTTTCGTAACCTCGTTTTATCGCGTGGCAACACGATGGATTTAAACACGATGTTTTATAATTTCAGAGGGCACAAGCCAGATATTAAGCCAATGGAGAAGGCAATGGGGTTGCCGGTAGAATAAGAATAAGATTACAAACAGAAAGAGGCGGCTCATTCAGGGGGTTTCAGCATCGTCTCCTGAAAGGGACGATGCGATGAAGGGAAAACGCTTTACTGCGCCGCACCGTCCTCTTCCGACGATACTGTAACCTGATGGATTCTTACTTCCAATAATCAGATTGTGGATTAAGCGCCTTTGCTATCGAAAAAAATTTTGTGGTGTCAATATCCAGCCAGCCATTTTCTGAATTCCATTTATAAGCACCTTTTTCGTAAGCTTCTATCTCAGTTGCAATCATTGAAGAAAGCGAATCATAATAGCTTATAGGCTCTTGTATATATAGTAGAGCCACTGAAAACAGGTGAATCTTTCCGTATTTTTCTTTTTGTAAACTATACAAAAGAGCATCACCACTGCCATTTTCTGTAATACATATAAATATTCTCTTTCCATCAACAGTTACTTCCGGCTCGGTATCATAATCTTTAATGTAATGATTCATTTTCTCAACAGATAGAAGAGCACCCCATTCAAAAATGCAGTTCTGAATTCTACCTCTAAAATCAAATCCGTTTTTCCAGCAAAGAAGGTCTTTGAGGTTTTTATCTTTTACACCCCAACTTTCCATGTAAACTTCCACTTCTTTTTTTGGCAATGGAGGCTTGAGAGCAGCGTAGTTTATGGGATTATATTTTTGAAGGGTGACATCAAATACTTGAAGCAGTGATTGAAAAGATGCCATAAACCAGACATTTGTTATTTAGAAATCTAACGAAGCCCAACAATCTTTATTAAACGGGCAGATTATAATTATTAATTGAGTGATAGTAAGCCAACGGTCACAAAATGTTTTAGAAGCCATTATCAAAGGGTTCTTTTGAACTAAGCACTGAATCTATAATTTTTTTATCATCCGGAAATTTCAAATAATAAACTTTACCCCGACCTTTTTTTGACATGGCCATATCATAAAATTCCGGCTTTTTGCCCTTATTTTCTGCCATAAAGCTTGTGAAGCCAAACACAATCAGAAATTGCTTCCTCTCGGTGTTAAAAGGATCTTCAGTTGGATCCTCTGGGAGAGTTTGGTTACTTTTTTCTCCGATAAAACTAACGCTACTTACCGGAACAGATGTCTTAACCGTATCAATATAATGTTTCGCAAATGCAAGCAGTTCACTTGCCAAAACTGTTCGGTTTCGGTAATTAGTGATTTTAAACTCATCCATATAAGTACTATAGTAATTCGTACTTCCAATCCGTCGGTAGTAAAACTGAATTTCTTGCTTTTCATTCCTAACAGAATAGCACTTACAATCAATAATCAAACAGATGGTTAGGAAGAAGAAATACTTCCGGTTGATTGAAATAAACATAAAATGACTTTATAAAATTGATATGGCTTCGTACTGTTTTACACCCATACTGGTGTTCTTCACCAACCTAATTCTTTATGTGTTTTTCCAGAAAAGAACACCACAAAAGGTTCGAATAGATCAAAACCTAACCAAACACGCACAATCTAGTTACCTTTTCTTACAAAACCCAACCAAACACTCACAATTTGCTTGGGTTTTACAACAGAACCTAACCAAACACTCACAATCTGCTTACCTTTTGTGAGAGAACCTAACCAAACACTCACAATCTGCTTACCTTTTGTTACAATCTGTTTACTGGTAATAACAAAACCTAAAGTAATTGTTACAATCACCTTAGGTTTTGTTAGGATCAGGTAAAAAAGGAACTATTTCACCATGATGGATTCTACCTGGCTGACGCCTTGCCCGCCTTCTTTGGTTACAACTTCGTGGGTAAAGTAAGCATATTGCCCCGGTGTAAGCCCGTCTACGTGGGTATGCGCACTCATGGTGGGTGCCAGGTGCACAAAGTTTTTGCCATCGGCAGAATATCGCCAGTCGTGGCAGGCATACGAGCCGGCACCCGCAGCTTCTAAATTAACCGTACCGGAGTTGATGCCGTTGCTAACTTCAAAATCGCCTTTTTGCCGGGGTACAAAGTTTTTTACTTTAAAACCACCACTCTCCACAATGGATACAGCATTTGCCGGGTCAGTATTGGCAGCCTGCTGAAAATAAAACATGATGCCTTGCAGTGCCTGCCGCAAAGGGCGCAGGGCAGCATTGCGTGCTGCAGGGGTAGCGGCTTTTTGAAAAGAGGTAAGTGCCTCGTCTGCCGCAGTAAGGTTGGATGGCGGCACGGTAACGTAAGTACTCCCTTTGCTGGCACTAATAACTTTGCCCGCATGTTCGGCCTGGGCTAAATGCTCGTCGGGCATATCGAGCACGGCGGTAACCTGGTGAATGGTAACTGGCATGTGAAGTAAGGTTTAAAAAATGAAGCAATTGTTTAGAAAACAAATATATTCAAAAAGGTATTTTTTTCAAAGCAGGAAGTAAGAAATAAGGGTGAGAAAATAGCGCTCTTGTAAGTTTAAAAGAACTTCTTTTTCTTGAATAAAAAGAGCCGCCGTCAATTGACGGCGGCTCTTTTTATTTATTTTGGGCGAACGCTTATTTACTTCTTATCCAACGCCACATTGCCATTATTGCCAATCATATCTTTCATGATATCTAAGGTCTCATCCAGATATAAATCTTTCTGCACCACAGACAGCCATTGCTGATTACGGGCAGCTTTCGCTTTGTCGGGATTGTTGTAGTATTTTGTGCTATCGGCTGCCACTGGTTTCGCATCTAACGGAGTGGCTAATTTAGTCAGCGTATCATTCTGGCGGATGATGTTTCTCAACTCGTCCTGTTCCGCCTTGTACTTGTTGATGTTCAGGTTATATTCCTTATCCACATTGGCTTTCAGCCAATTTGTATTTTTATTGATAATAGCAAAAGCACTGTCCTTTGCTACCCGCTGACGCGCATTGTCTTCTACCTGTTTAAAGTTAACAGAGCTGTTCCAGGATTGATAATCGGTCTTCTTTATCTGGTCCCAGGGCAATGCTGATTCATTGTCTTTCTCGCGAATTTTCAAGTACTCATATTGGTCAGGCAAAATAATATCCGGCGTTACACCTCTTTGCTGTGTAGAGCCGCCATCGACGCGATAAAACTTCTCGAACGTAAGCACCAATGCACCTAAGTCGCCGGTACCGGTAAGAAAGTTAGGTCTGCCCAACGGTAATGGCTTTTGCACTGTGCCTTTACCATAAGTAGAAGTGCTGCCTATAACAATAGCGCGGTGATAATCCTGCATTGCCGCCGCAAAAATTTCGGAAGCCGAGGCGCTGCCTTCATTCACCATTACCGCCATGGGGCCATCATACAAAATGGAAGGATCGGTGTCTTTCCAGATAATGGGTTCACCGTTTTTGTCTTTCGCCTGTACAACAGGTCCGGATTTAATGAACAAGCCAGCCATTTTCACTACTTCAGGCAAGCTGCCACCTGGGTTGCTGCGAAGATCAATCACAATACCATCCACGTTCTCAGCCTTCAGCTTTATCACTTCCTGCGCCACATCCTGCGAGCAGCGTGCGCCATCTTCTCTGTTTACATCAAGGTAAAATTCGGGTAAGTAGATATAGCCGATCTTCTTGCCATCTTTGTTAATCACCAAGCTTTTGGCAAACGTATCGTCCAGTACAATCTCATCACGAATGATAGGAACCACCTGCAAAGTGCCGTCTGCTTTTTTTAGCGTCAATCTTACTTCGGTGTTCTTGCCTCCCCGTATCAGTTTTACGGCATCCGTAGTTGCATAGCCGGTAACATCAACCGGTTCAGCATCGCCTTGCCCAACTTTCACAATCACATCATTCTCCTGCACTTTGCCGGTTTTAAAAGCCGGGCTGCCAGGCACTACGCTGCTGATTTTGATTTGTCCGTCTTCTTCTTTCAACAAGGCACCTATTCCATAAAAACGACCGCTCATGTCTTCATCAAAACTGCGTTTCGCTACAGGCGCTAAGTAGCTTGTGTGCGGGTCCATCTCATCGGTAATGGTGTTGATGAACATGCTAAACTGGTCTTCATCGCTGAATGTTTTTTGCTGCCGGTCGTAAATACGGTTCATAATCTGCAGCACTTTGCCACGGGCATCTGCTTCTAACTGCGCATCTGTCTTCGTTTTAATACTGTCTTTCGCATCGGCTTTGCTTCGCTGGTTTTGCAGATCAATGTATCGTTCCAGCGTCAGGTATTTTAAACGTTTGCGCCATTGCTCTTTGCGGGCAGCATCATTAGCCGGATAAGATAATTTATCGGCATCCAACTGCACTTTCTCGTCGGTTGAAAAATTAAACGGCTTCGCTAAAATGTCTTTATAAATCGCCGGTGTTTCGCCTAAACGTTGCTTGTATACTGCAATCACGGCAGGGTAAAAAGCGAGATCGGCGCCATGAATTTCATCGTCAATTTCCGTTTCATATTTCTTCAAGGCGCTAACATCGCTTTGCAGAAACAGGTTCTTGTCGGGGTCTAAATCGGTAAGATAATTTTTGAAAATAATTTTTGAGAAGGAATCATCAATTTTCTTTGGATCGTAATGATTTTTTTCAAGGATAGAGCCCACCATCTGCAACAGTTGCTGCTGACGGTCTTTCGTGTCATCATCCGGATTTTTTCCACTGCTGGTAAACGCCCACAGCAGACCTCCTGCCAACAGAATCAGCAGCACAGGCAGCACTTTTTTACTCATCATAATTCGTGTGAATTTTTGTAACATCTGTTTCAAAATTAATTCAATTTAAAACCATGCCTGAAAGAGATATTCTAATTAACAAGTATTTGTGTTGCTGTTCATTTCTTTTGTGAAAAGTGAAATAAAGTAAGAAGTAAAACAGTCGGGTAAGGGTAATTATAGATTACAGACTTCTTTTTAATTTTTACTCACCTCTCAACAAGATGTTAATCATCCTGTAGTTACCATCAGCACCAATCCCGTTGCTTCTGTTTTCCGTAAACTCTGCTGTATCTTGCACCGTTTTTAAAAAGAAAGCAATCATCATGACAGATTTAAAGAATTACGACCCGAACTCGGCAAGTAATCCTAACAACAATATATTCGGACTTCCTTTTACGGAAGAAGAATCGAAAGTGGTGATACTGCCTGTGCCCTGGGAAGTAACTGTAAGTGCCAGCGCCGGCACTTCGCGGACGGCAGAGCAGATCTTTCGCTCATCACTACAGGTAGATGTGTTTGATATGGATGTATGTGATGGCTGGAAACAGGGTTTTTTTATGCGCGAGATTAACCGCAAGCTGCTGATGAAAAGCGATTACCTGCGCAAAGAAGCCGAGCTGTATATTGACTATATCACCAAAGGCAACGACCTGAAGCAAAACAAGTTCATGACCAAGAGCCTAAGAGAGATTAATGAGGGCTCGCTGTATGTGAACGATTGGGTATACAACGAAACGAAAGAGCTGCTGAAGCAAAATAAACTGGTGGCTTTGCTGGGTGGCGATCACAGCATTAGTTTGGGTTTAATAAAAGCTTTGGCTGAAGTGCATGAGAGCTTCGGCATTCTGCAGATAGATGCGCATTGCGATCTTCGTAAATCATACGAAGCCTTTACTTACTCTCACGCTTCTATTATGTACAATGTGATGAACGAAGTGCCATCCATTGAACGACTGGTTCAATTCGGTATCCGCAACCTGGCGGAAGAAGAATGGCAGTTTGTATGCAACAGCAATTTCCGCATTGTTACTTATCTTGACCAGAAGGTGAAGGAGCGCATGTTTGAAGGGGAGAACTGGCGTGCCATTGTTGACGAACTGATTCAGCACCTGCCCGAAAAAGTATATCTCTCTTTCGATATTGATGGTCTTGATCCCAAGCTGTGCCCGCACACCGGAACGCCGGTGCCCGGCGGCTACGATATGGAGCAAATTCTCTACATTGTAAAACGCATGATAGAGCAAGGTAAAAAGCTCATTGGCTTTGATCTAGTAGAAATAGGCGTAGGCGAAGATTGTATGGATGCCAATGTAGGCGCTATCCTGCTGTGGCGGCTTTGCAACCTGCTTATCAAAAGCAATTGTTACAGCGAAGCCGTTATCAAATGAGCCGGTACAATTATATCATTACCATCAAAGAACCGGATTATAAAAAATGGGATGCAGTTACGTTTCTCATGCTGGTATTAGCCGTTGCTTTTTTCTCGTATGTGGCGGTGCATCAGTGGTCGTCGGCTGTTTACCATAATGTCGCTATTCTTTTGGTGGCGATAACTATTTTTATTGCGTTGTGGAGCACATTTCGCTATATTTCTGCAAAGCAGAATAATGCGATCGCTTATTACCGGGTTGCCCTGTTTGCAGCAGCTCTTGGTTGGTTTGTTGAGCCGGTAAATAACTACTGGATGGCAGGTTTATTTTTAATAGCTGCCTTGCTGGAGCGCCAGGTAAAGTTTCCGCAGGAAATAGGTGTGGATGAAAGTGGGATTACCTTCAATACCTTGCCGCAAAAAGAAATAGCCTGGAAAGACATCAGCAACCTGTTGCTGAAAGAAGGCATCCTTACTGTGGATTATAAAAACAACAAGCTGTTTCAGCAGGAGATTGAATCGGAGATCAGTCCTTCTATGGAAAAGGAGTTTAATCAGTATTGTAGAGAAATGCTGGCGGAAAATCGAAAACATATTCTTTGATAGCGGTATGTTCAATTGCTGGGAGATTTTTAAGTTCACAAGCATATATTGATACATCTGACATCTAACATCGTACAACGAATGGCATTATCCTCTTCACCATATCTTCTCTATTCCGACGGCAAAGGCAACATCTTTGAAGATACATCGCTGAATGCCGTTGGGCGTGCGGGCTGGGATGCTATGCCCGTGCCCGAAGAAGACTGGATAAAACTGCCCGAAGGTGGCAACTTATATGAACTGCCCGGCAGGAAAGCCATTGGTCTAGATGTAAAAACAAATGAATTAAGACTGTGCAACAAAGGCTGGGCAGTAGCAGCTTTTATACCGCCGGCGCATACGGGTTTATTTCTTGCAGCCTACGAAAGCGAGTCAAATGCATCCACGCTTCCCCTGTTTTGCTATACGGCTGCCGGATGGTTCAACAATGAATTTTATGTGCCTGCCGTGCGTATTGAGCAGGACATCAGGCAGGAGAGTGAGGGTTACAACGAAACGCTTGTGCAGAGCGGTGTACAGCAATTGTTGCAAGCTTACCCGCACAACCGTTTGGTGAAGCACTTAATGGACAATTGTTGCAATACCTACCATTGCCCGGCAGCCCGAAATTTTGCATTGGGAAGATGGGAATGCCCGGTTCCTTCATCGCCTGCGTGCAATGCCAATTGCATTGGCTGCATTTCTTTTCAGCCTGAGGACGAAACAATCGTTTCTACGCAAGACCGACTGCAGTTTAAGCCAACACCCGAAGAGATTACTGAGTTTACAGTGCCACATCTTTTACATGCACCTTACCCTATTGTTTCATTCGGGCAGGGTTGCGAAGGTGAGCCTTTACTGATGTGGCAAACAATACGGGAAGCCATCATTGAAATACGGAAACATACCAATAAAGGCAGTATTAATATTAATACCAATGGAAGCAAACCGGATGCAGTGAGAGCTTTGTGTGATGCGGGTTTAAACAGCATTCGTGTAAGTACCAATTCGGCACGAAAGGAAATTTATACGCCCTATTATCGTCCTAATAATTACCAGTTTGAAGATACTATAGAAAGCCTGAAAGTAGTGCGGAGCTACGGCGGTTGGGCAAGCATTAATTACTTTACTTTTCCTGGTATGACCGACAGCGTAGAAGAATATGAAGCCCTGCGCCAGTTGATCATCGAAACGGATTTATCTATGATTCAATGGCGCAATTTCAATATAGATCCTGATTGGTACCTGGGTTTGATTGGCGCGCACGAAACAGGTGAGATGATTGGCATTAAACAAATGATGGAATTAATTCACGAAGAATTTCCGCAGGTAAAATTTGGCTACTTCAACCCGCCGATAGAAAGAATCAAAGGTGATTATGCAGCACACTTTGCGCATTAATTCTCCTTTTACATTTATTACTATGAGTCGCAATAAACTTTCTCCTACCGATACCGACCGCATTATTGAAATGGCCTGGGAAGACCGGACGCCATTTGATGCCATTACCGCGCAATTCGGGTTAAGCGAACAAGAGGTGATTGAACTGATGCGCCGGGAAATGAAGAAACAAAGTTTTACGATGTGGAGGGCGAGAGTGCAGGGTCGCAGCACCAAACATGCTGCCCTTCGGAATATGAACCTGACAACATTTAAAAGTAACCTGCAACGGCTGATTACGCTGAATAAAATCAGTAAGAGAAGGCGTAAGTGATGAATGGAGATTTGTTGAGTCGAATTCAAAACAAAGAAGCAAATTCCGTCTTTTCATCGCTTTTTAGTGATGGTTTAAAAAAGGTTGTAAGCCTTCGCCCAAAGCTTTTATTTTCTGGTAAGAAGCGGCAGAATTTTCGTTTTTATTCAGTTTTATCCTAAGCTTACCAGGTTTGTTTACTACGTACATCTTTGTGCCATCATCCAATGTCAGATCTGCATCTATCACAGCGTTGGTAAACGACAGATCATTTTGATTTCCTATTTTTTCGTCTAAATATTCCTCCACTTTTCCTGTATTGTTTTCGGGATAGTTTGCCAGCAAACGATATTCGTGTTCATCTTCACTTACCGTTAAATTCACATTGCTATCCAAAGATGAACAAGAACTAAACAAACTCATTGATAGAAGAGCATAGCAGCAAAAACACAGGAGTGATTTCATAATAAAATGATTGATAAACTATACAATACGCTTAACAGAAGCAGTCTGCATTCCTAAACGAAAACAGTTAATAAATAAACAAGGAAATAATTGGATAATTGTTGGTGCTGCGAAGGTGAAGAATAGAAAAAGAAGAGACTGGCTTTTAGTATAAACGGAAACAAATACAGGATGAAGGGAACCATTTATTACTGTTGAAACAATGGTATTGCTGCAATGCTATTCAATCTTGATGGCAGTAATGAAGAACACCAAAGAGGACTGACACTTTATAATTCAGATGATCGCGAAGGTAAAAAGCAAGACAGCGTTGTACCTTTAATTTCAAAATGACTTTTCGCGAAGCCGAGCTGTTTTTATCTTCTACACCTGTTGATAGTTCAACCTCTTCTTATTGGGCCGACTTAGGCTGCGGCAATGGTTTGTTTACCGCTGTGCTGTCAGCCAGACTTTCAGCAGGAAGCACTGTTTATGCGGTAGATAAGTTTTCGCAAAGCTTATTGCCTTCTGCCAATAAAGAAGTGAATATTACTTTTCATAAAGCTGATTTTATAAATGATGCGCTTCCCTTTTCTGGTTTGCAAGGAATTCTCATGGCAAATTCATTGCACTATGTTCAGGATAAAAAAGCGTTGTTGCAAAAGCTAAAAAACTGTTTATTACCAACGGGCGTTTTTATCATCGTTGAGTATGATAAGGCACATTCTAACCGCTGGGTTCCCTATCCTGTTTCCTTTACAGAACTCACAGCGTTGTTTCATGCGGCAGGCTATCAAAACATAGAAAAAACCGGTGAGCGGAAATCGGTGTATCAGTCCGGAAAGATGTATATCTGTCTCATTCAGCCATAAAATATCTTTATTGTTCCTTCTTCTTTATCAATCCGCCAACTGTTGTTTCATTAAAGTAAAAGGCTGCCGATACGCCAAAGAAAGTAGCATCGCTGGCAGAATAACGTCCACTATAAAAGTATTGCCCGAAAAACATGTTGAAGTGCAGCTTTGTGTTGAAGGCATATTCGATGCCGTTGGTAAGTTCGGTAACAAGGTTCTCTTTTGCGTTGAAGATAAAGCCGATTCCTGCAGTGAATGTGTTGGTAAATTTCCCTTGCTGAAACACGTTTAAGTTAGGACGCAGCTCTAAATAAGTGCTGGTATCTTTATTTGAGCCACCACTAAAATTGGTTCTGCCCAAATCAACACCCAAACTAAACACATCCCATTGCTGGCCCACTTCAAAAGCGATGTTGCCTTTCTGGGCAATTGTTCCGGCGGTGTTGGTAAGGCTGGGTGCCAGCGAAACATAGGTTTGCGAAAACGAAGAATAATTTATAAGAAGCGGGAGAAGAAACAAAAAGATTTTCATCAGTTGATTTTGTTTTGGAAAGATAAACAAAAGAAGATGAGCGTAATAAATAGAAGAGTATAATTGCGTTTGCCTGCAACAGAATAAATCCATGTAAAAAGCAAGATTCAATAACAACAATTGGTCAAAAGTGAACAACAGTTTCGCTGGCTGACGGCAATATTACCGGTTGCCGCGCCATGTATAAAGAACTCAAAGTGAAAGGAGTCGTACTTAAGTGCTGACCGAAGGAACAATACTACGACGTGGAGGCAATTATCATCAACAGTTTCGGAAATTGATTTCTTAGGACACAGCCAAACGAAAGATGATTGTTTTACGTATTGCGATATGCGGATACAATAAAAAAACGCTAACTTAGTTAGCGTTTTTTGATATCCTATCATCATTGAAAATCCAGAACATCCGTGCAGGAAATCCGTGTCATTTGTGTTCCATCACACTATTTTCTAAAACCACCCGGCATCTTCGGCATGCCCATACCCATCGGCATTTTATTCATCATCTTCATCATCTCGCGCATCTGTTCAAACTGCTTCATAAAGGCATTTACATCGCTTACTTCTTTGCCACTGCCTTTAGCAATGCGGTTTTTGCGGCCGGGGTTAATTAGGTCTGGGTTGGCACGCTCCTGCGGCGTCATCGAGCGGATAATCGCTTCGACATCTTTAAACGCATCATCGCTGATGTCGAGGTCTTTAATAGCTTTGCCAACACCGGGAATCATACCCATCAGGTCTTTCAGATTCCCCATCTTTTTTATCTGCTGCACCTGGTCTAAAAAATCCTGCATGTCAAACTGGTTTCTGCGGATTTTTTTCTCCAGTCGTTTGGCTTCTTCCTCATCAAATTGTTCCTGCGCTTTTTCTACCAGCGAAATAATATCGCCCATGCCGAGGATACGCTGCGCCATGCGTTCCGGGTAGAACACATCCAGTGTTTCCATCTTCTCGCCGCTGCTTACAAACTTGATGGGTTTGTTTACGGTATATTTAATAGAAAGCGCCGCACCACCGCGTGTATCGCCATCTAATTTGGTAAGCACTACGCCGCTAAAATCGAGACGGTCGTTAAAAGCTTTAGCGGTGTTTACGGCATCCTGTCCCGTCATGCTATCCACCACAAACAATATCTCGCTTGGATTTACCGCTGCTTTGATATTTGCTACTTCAGTCATCATCGCTTCATCAATGGCAAGGCGACCGGCAGTATCAATGATAACAACGTTTTTGTTTTTTGCTTTCGCTTCGCTGATGGCATTTTGTGCAATAGCAACGGGGTTTTGGTTCTCACGTTCAGAATAAATTTCCACACCAATCTGTCCCGCCAATACAGTAAGCTGGTCAATAGCTGCAGGACGGTACACGTCGGCCGCTACCAGCAAGGGAGATTTGCCCTTTTTTGTCTTTAAATAATTCGCCAGCTTACCGCTAAAAGTGGTTTTACCGCTACCCTGCAAGCCTGCAATAAGGATAACTGCCGGTGTTCCGCTCGTATTAAAACTGGCTTCAGTGCCGCCCATCAGGTCGGCCAGTTCATCCTTTACAATCTTCACCATCTGCTGCCCGGGGCTTACGGCGGTCAGTACCTTTTCACCAATGGCTTTGTCCTTCACACGGTCGGTAAAGTCTTTGGCTATTTTATAGTTCACGTCAGCATCAATCAGGGCGCGGCGTATGTCTTTCAGCGTGTTGGCAATGTTCAGGTCAGAGATGCGCGCTTCGCCTTTCAGGTTTTTGAAAGCGCCTTCCAAGCGTTCGGTTAAATTATTAAACATGGATCGGTAAATTTCTTACAGAAAATAAATAAAAACGGATAGCAAAGATAAGTGTGCGACAGGCTTTGTGCCGTTGGTAAAAACAAAAAAGTGAACATGGTCTATGTTCACTTTTTGTTACAGCTATCATCACTTCCTTCTACTTCATCACCACCAGTTGCTGTGTATATATTGATCTGTCTTTGGTAAATACTTTTACAATGTATATCCCTGCGGCGTAACCGGCTATATTCAGGTTATTATTGCCCGGCGCTACTATATTACGCTGAACTATTTTTCCGGTATTATCATACACTATCATTTCGCCTCTATCTTCTTCTTTAATGCTGTTAATGTAAAGCGTTGCCTGGCTGCGCGCCGGGTTAGGAAACATCTTCACTTCGGCTGTGCTGCTACCGCGCTGATAATTTTCAGGCGTGTAAGTATAGCGGTTCATAATTGTGTTATTCTGCGGCGCAATGGTATCTTGCTGTGCAGTGGCGGTTGTGGCGGCTCCTGTTATCGCTGATATCAGGAAAGCGGCGAGTAAATTTCTGTACCTCATAGTCGGTCTCTTTTATACTGAGTACTTTTTTCAATACCGTGCCAAACTTTACGAAACCGGCTGTGTTGCTGTTTCCACAGTTGTTGCCGGGTTGTGGTGTGAAGCTTGTTTATGCTTTATTTTGCGCCTCTTAATTTCTTCATCAAATCCTGTTATTTTTATGATACAGCGTTCGCAAAGTATATGGTTGCTGCTTGCTTCAGTATGCGCTTTCTTATCTATTGAATTTCCTTTTTTTTATGTCAACAGTATTGTTCCGGGCGTGGCTACTGAAGAGTTTACGGCGAAAAGTAATATTCTGTTGGTAGTGCTTACTTCTGTTTTAGGAGCTCTGTCACTATTCACTATTTTTCTTTATAAAAACAGGAAACTGCAACTGCGCTTAACGATACTTGCATTTATTATTAGCCTGCTTAATATCTATTTGTATTTTCAGTATGGTTATCTTAATGAAGCTGTGAAACCAGGAATTGCATTATCCTCTGTATTTGTGTTTTTAATACCCATATTTTGTATACTGGCGATGATGGGTATAAGAAGAGATATTAAGTTGATCAGGAGTTTAGATAGAATACGGTAAAGCAAACAAGAGATAAAGGCTTAGTTTAATTTCGATTATTAAAAGATTATTTTTGAACCAAAAGTTATTTATAAAAGGAAGCCTGCTACGATTATTGTAAAGTTATGACGCACCTCACACCCTCCATGCCACCACCGCATTCACCCAATCCTTCTGATACGGTGCCACCACACGAATATAATTATCCGTATAGCCTTCCATCATTCCATTCTTATCTGCTTCTTCAAACAACACTTCGCGCATTTCACCTGCATGTTGCTGTGTGAAGTATTGCATCTTTAAAAAAGACAGATTGCGCAGCGTTTTATTCCGCTCGTGTCTTTTATTTACAGGCACCACCGGCTGTATCTCCAATGCCTTTGTGCTATCCCTTTCCGAATAGGTAAACACATGCAGATAACTTACATCAAGCCCGTGAAGAAACTCAAACGTCTCCGCAAAGTCTTCCTCGCTCTCGCCCGGAAAGCCCACAATCACATCCACACCAATAGCGCAATGTGGCATTAAACTCTTAATCATAGCCACGCGTTCTGCATACAGATCTCTCCGGTAGCGGCGACGCATTGCGCCTAATATTTTGTTGCTCCCGCTTTGCAGCGGAATGTGAAAATGCGGCATGAAACGCTGGCTCTCCGCTACAAAGCGGATAATATCTTCCGTCAGCAAATTCGGCTCAATAGAAGAGATGCGGAATCGCTCAATGCCATCCACTTCATCGAGCTGTTGTATCAGTTCATAAAAGTTTTCTTCGTGCAGCTTAACGCCTTCCGGTCCTTTGCCAAAATCGCCGAGGTTCACGCCCGTAAGCACAATTTCTTTTGCACCTTTACCAGCTAATTCTTTTGCATTGTTAATTACATTCTGAATACTGTCGCTGCGGCTTTTGCCACGTGCCATCGGTATGGTGCAAAACGAGCAGTTATAATCGCAGCCATCCTGCACTTTTAAAAACGTACGGGTTCTGTCGGCTAAAGAATAGGAAGCGTGAAAGCCGCTCACTTCTTCAATATCACAACTTGATATTTTGGCAGAATCACCTTTCGTCAGTTCTTTTAAATGCTGACCGATATTGAACTTTTCAGCAGCGCCCAGCACGAGGTCCACACCTTTAATGTTGGCAATCTCTTTTGGTTTCAACTGCGCATAGCAGCCTGTTATCACCACTAAACTTTCCGGCGCTCTCCGCTGTATGCGGCGCACCAGCTGGCGGCATTCTTTATCGGCATTATCCGTAACGGAGCAGGTATTGATCACATACACATCGGCTGTGTCGTCAAAAGACTTCTTTTCAAAACCTTCCCCTTCCAACTGACGCGAAAGAGCCGAGGTCTCTGAAAAGTTGAGCTTGCAACCTAAGGTATGAAACGCTACGGAACGTTTTGTTTGCATAAGCCGGCAAAGATAAAGCGCTGGCAAAAAATTGAATGTATAAAGAAAGGAAACTCCAGTAAAAATCTGATAAAAACTGTTCGTTCATATTTTAGAAATTGGTGAACAGAGCGCCCGATTGCTCGGCAACTGTTAATTAAAAATGAAATAAGCCGGCGCAATTATTAAAAAATGATTAATTTTAGCGCATTAACCAAATCAATAAAATGTACAGAAAATTTACCTGTGCACTGCTTGTGAGTAGCCTTCTCACTGCGCAGTCCTATGCACAATCAGTTAAGGCTGATGAAAAATCCATTCAATCACTTCTTTACAAAAATGCTTCTGCCTTACACCTCAGCGTGGATGATCTGAAGAACACAAGAATTTCTTCTTTTTACTACGATGATGTGTCTAAAGCAACTTTGGTGTACTTACAGCAGACCTACAAAGGTGTAGATGTGTACAGCTCGGTGGCACCGGTAGCGTTTAAAAACGAAAAGCCTGTTGCTGTAAACATCAACCGTCTTACTTTGGAAGAGGCAATTGCCAAACAAAGCGAAAAGCCAGCGGTTACAGCGGTTGCTGCTTTGCGTTCAGCGCTGGCTGAACTGAGCTTGTCACCAAAAGAATCCGTTCTCCCGGTAAGCGTTTCTGCCGACAAGCACGAATACCAGTTCGGCAAACTGGGCGTTTCCTACAACAACATTTATGTAAATCTCTTTTGGGTACCGTCAACCGAAGAAGGTCAATATCAGCTCGCCTGGCAGGTGGGTATTCAACTGGCAAAGAACAATGAAAGCTGGCTGATAAATATTGATGCGCAGAAGGGTAACCTGGTAAAGAAAGAGAACATCACCGTAAACGACTGGGTAAATCTTCACATTGATCCCTCCAAACACTACAACACTAAAGCAGTTGAAGGCGGAAAAAGTGTTGAATCTATCGAAGCGGTTTCTTCTGCTTCTTATAAAGTGATTCCTTATCCTTTTATGGACCCCGACCATGTTGCTCCTACCATAGTTACCAACCCTTGGGAAGCTTTCGGCAGCGGCAACCTTGCCACTACTTTAAAGTGGAACAGCGATGGCAACAAAGACTACGACAGTACCCGCGGCAACAACGTATATGCACAGCCGGATTTGGATGGCAAAAATCCAACGCAGAACAATGCAGCGCGCTCTTCCACGCCATTGCCTAACCTTACCTTCAGCGCTACGCCTGATTTTAATGTAGATCCGCTGAAGAGCAAAGCCAACCAGGATTTTGCTATCACCAACCTGTTTTATTGGAACAACCTCATGCACGATATGAGTTATCAGTATGGCTTTACAGAAGCTGCCGGTAACTTCCAGTTGAACAACCTTAACCGTGGCGGTAAAGGGAATGATTATGTAATTGCAGATGGCTTGGATGCCAGCGGTACCAACAACGCCAATTTCTCCATCACTAAAGACGGCGCCAGCGGCAGAATGCAAATGTTCCTGTTTTCTCCATCGGCTCTTAAAATAAAGGTATTGAAGATCAACTCCCCTTCTTCATATGCCGGTTTTAAAAAGAGCACTGAAAGCGCATTCAGCACTAAGAACAAATTAAAGACAGTAGGACCTGTTACTGCCAATGTAGTTTTGTTTAAAGACAAAGGCAATCTTACCTCTTATTCGGCCTGCGTAGCTTCGGGCAATGCGGCTGCTTTAAAAGGTAAAATCGCTTACATAGACAGAGGCAATTGCAATTTTACTGACAAAGTACTGAAAGCTCAGAACGCAGGTGCTGTAGGTGTTATCCTAGGCGATAATGTGGTGGCTGATGTGCCACCAGCTATGGGTGGAACCAATAACAAAATCACTATTCCGGCAGTCAGCATTACTAAGCTGGATGCCGACAGCCTCAAATCGTTCCTCATTGCCGGAACTACCGTAAATGCTACGCTTCAGGCAGATACTACGGCGCCGCAACTGGATGGCGATCTAGATAATTCTGTTGTTACGCATGAATATACGCATGGTATTTCGAGCCGCCTTACTGGCGGACCCAATACTATTTGTCTGCAGGATAAAGAGCAGATGGGTGAAGGCTGGAGTGATTATGTGGCACTGATGATGACCACCGATTGGACAACTGCAACAGCAACCGACGGTGCTTTGGCACATCCGATTGGTAACTATGTGGCAGGTTTGCCCACTACGGGTGGCGGCATCCGCAACTATCCTTACTCTACTAATAAGAGCATCAACCCCTGGACATACGATAGCCTTGCTACCAGTGCCATACTGGCAACTGCAGAGGTTCATAATGTAGGTGAAGTATGGTGCGAAATGTTGTGGGACATGACCTGGTCGCTTATTCAGCGGGATGGCATCAACCGTAATTTTTTTAGCGCTTCCGGCGCAGGCGGCAACAGTGTTGCTATGAAGCTGATGGTGCAGGGCTTGAAACTGCAGCCTTGTGCAGTAGGTTTTGTAACTGGCAGAGATGCTATTTTAAAAGCAGATACACTGCTCTATGGCGGTCAGTACAGCTCTACTATCTGGCAGGCATTTGCCAACCGCGGTTGCGGCTATAGCGCTCGGGAAGGCAAGCTCAGCTCGGTGAAAGATGACACTGCAGCTTATGATCTGCCGCCAAGCACATTAGTAGCGGCTGCCACTTCTAAAGTAGCGGCGATAACCAGCTTGTCTGATACGAAGATTAGCATATCGCCTAACCCGGTTAGGAATGTGTTGACCATCAGTCTGCCGGGCAACGCAAAGACACTACAAATGACTTTGCATACTGCTGGCGGTCAGCAGGTAGCGGCTTATTCTTTCTCTGGTTCTACCAAGAGCATCAATGTAAGCAGCTTCGCCACCGGCACTTATTACATTACCATTACAGGTGAAGGTGTGAACCACAAAGAAAAAATTGTGATTCAGTAAGCCTGTTATTTTCTGTTTATAAAAGCCGTCCCTACACTATGTAGGACGGCTTTTTTTATAAGCAACAGGTTGCTTATAAATATGCTTTGAACTTCTATTCATTCTTTCACATTCGCATCAGCTTTATCTTAAACCAGGGATAAGCGGGAAATGAACAATGATGAGTGCTGCTATCATTTTTTCATTAAAAACGGCAGATAGGTAGGAGAACGAAATGATAGCGCGGCCAAAGCGTTCTGTTACATTCGCGCCTTGTTATCACTATAAACAAAAGCTTGTTTTTACACTAAGTAACAATGTAGATCATGGATACGATTTAGAAACCTCGATTTGTAGGAAGAACAAAAAGCTAAGCCGAATAGCACAGTTAGAATATAAAAGACAAAAGCGAAAGAAATATTCACTTTGTGTTCCTTCATCTCCGTGTTTGTCCGATGTTTTGGAACAAATCGTGGTTCCCATTCATAAAGAAAGTTTTCCCTAAACAACTGGAAGGGAATTTGCTTATTTCCTCACCGTTATCCGGCAATCATCTGCCATAAACTCACAACAGGAGCATGAATCTTTCTACACAAATCGCATGGCTGTTTATTCTCGCTATACCTATTGCCTGCATTGCCTGGACAGTAACACACGAAGAGATATTTGCAGAGCCCCGCGATTACTGCAAGCAAAGAAGCAAAGAAGGGAAAACACTTTTGAGGCGAAAGTTCTTTTACCTCTTTACCTGTGAGTATTGCTTTAGCTTCTATGTAACGGCGCTTATGCTCATCATTACCCGCTACCAGTTGCTCTATACCGGCTGGCGTGGCTATTTCATTGCCGAGTTTTCGCTGATGTGGATCGCCAATATATACATGAGCTTCTACCTGTTCATCCGCACCGACATCAAGAAAGAAAAATTAGATACGCAGATTAAAGAAACAAAACTGGAAAAGTAAAGGCACTGGCACAGAGACACCTATAAAATAAACTTAGTCCAAATCCAATTTAAGACGGTAGCAATGGCTGGTAGTTGGCAGGCTTTTGTCTCGTTAACATTACCCCAATCCTTGCATGTTTCTTCTGCGTGCGGCAAAAAATTTGTACCTTTATAGTTAATCAAATTGGAAAAAGATACATGAGTAAATCGCAGCAAACATTTAAGAAGAAGGAACTGGCAAAGCAAAAACAGCAGCAAAGAGTAGAAAAATGGGAGAAAATGCAGGAGCGGAAAGCTCAGGCACAAAAGGGCAGAAGCCTTGATGACATGATTGCCTATGTAGACGAGAACGGCAACCTGTCAGCCACGCCGCCCGATCCCAAAATGAAGAAGATATTTGCTGCAGAAGACATCCAGATTCGGGTTCCGAAACTGGAAGAGCGCCCTGTAGAAGACAAGCAAAGAACCGGTACCGTTACTTTTTTTAACGCTGCCAAAGGCTTTGGCTTTATCAAAGACAGCAAGAACGGCGAGAGCGCTTTTGTGCACGCCAACCAGCTTAAAAGCCTGTTAAAGGAAAATGACAAAGTAACCTACGAAGTGGAAAATGGCTTCAAAGGCTTAAACGCCGTGAATGTAAAGATCGCAGGCTAAGCGAAATGCCCTTTTTCTCTTTCAAAAGTATCTATGCTTTCGCAACAAAAAGCTGCATAGCTGCGCTGCGCAGCTTTTTTTGTGCTCGGAATAAAATACAGATCTCGCCCGTAGCCAAATGAGTGTTGCGCTTTTGGAAAGGCTAAATAGCTTTTAAAGGACGAAAAGAGAATGCGATGCGGAGAAAAGCGTTATCTTTTAAGCAAGGATAAAAGCGCATTGGTAAGCCAGCAGCAATGCCGCACAAAAAAAGGGAACAGACTTTGCATCCGCTATGCATTACTATTAAATTACACAACATGAAGAACACCATCCGTCTTTTTAAAACCGTAGCCGCTTGTGCCGCTTTTGCATTTGCAATTACCGCTTACACCAGTTGCGCCAACAGTACGAGCGCTACTGGTTCCGACACAACTGATGTCCGCACGGCTCCTGCCGCTGCTGATACTATGTCGGCACCTTCTTCTGCCGTAACTCCGGACACAGCTACAAACCGCAAGGATTCTATGTAGTGGTAAAATGAATGGGGATAGAATATAAGAATTTACTTCTTTTTTTAGTAGATCAATAGCTGCCGCAATGCGGTGGCTATTTCTTTGTTAGGGCATATTTAGTTCCTTTACAGCAACTCTGTTTTTGCATTACAAAATGTCTGTCTTTGATGTAGTTCATCAATTCAAACAGACTTTCACTTGTATTAGATCTGGATCACTTTGGAAAAGCCATTTTGAAGAAAACTGCACCTACGTACTTACCCAATCATTTAATTTCAACAGGCTTTTAAAAAGTAAATAATTACGATAAATTTGGGCATTATAAACCAACACACATGAAACAACTTTGTTTGCTATTTTTCTTCCTTCCATTTCTTCAGTATGCTTCAGCACAGGAGGTCGCTAAAAAACAAATTTTGGCTGGCGAAAGCGGCGACGATGAAGTAACCGCCGGCATCATTCGCACTACCGATGGTGGGTACCTGGTAGGCGGATATTCTTTCAGCCTGCCGGGCAACAATAAGAAAGCGCCCAATTATGGCAGCGCCGATTATTGGATCATCAAGTACGACAAATCCGGCAAAAAACAGTACGACAGAACCTTTGGCGGCAACGATTACGAGATTCTGTACTCTCTCCTTCAAACCACAGACGGCGGTTATATGCTGGCGGGCAGTTCCTCCTCAGGCATCTCAGGCGTAAAAACAGAAGCCAGCGAGGGCAACAGCGATATGTGGCTGGTGAAGACAGACAGCCTCGGCAATAAGTTGTGGGATAAAACCTATGGCGGCAACGACTATGAAGACTTAAATGGTATAGCGCCTACGGCAGACGGCGGCTACATCCTTTGCGGTACTTCTTATTCTAATATCTCCGGCAACAAAACCGAAAACAGTTTTGGCAGCGGCGATTATTGGGTGATAAAAATAGATGCTCAAGGCAACATGCAATGGCAGAAAACCTTTGGCGGCGATAAATACGATGTCGCTACCAATGTAGCACAAACCACCGATGGAGGGTATTTCATCGCAGGTCACTCTTCATCTGGCAGAAACGGCAACAAAACAACAAACACGCGTGGTTCCGATGACATCTGGATTGTAAGAACAGACAACCTCGGCAATAAACTGTGGGATAAAACCATTGGCGGCAACAGCATAGATGCAACAGTAACGATGCAGCCCACCACCGATGGCGGGTTCATAATAGGCGCCAACTCAGCCTCCGGCATTTCCGGCGATAAAACCGAAGCAAGCAAGGGCAGCATAGATTATTGGCTCGTAAAAGTTACTGCCGACGGCATTACCCAATGGCAAAAAGTAGTGGGCGGTGCCGATGCCGATTACATTACGGGTGTAAAGCAAACCTCCGATGGTGGTTACATTCTGTTAGGCTTTTCCCTTTCGCAAATCTCAGGCGATAAAACCGAAGACCGCCGCGGGCAGGACTTTGATAACTGGGTCGTAAAGCTCTCTGCCGACAGAACCGTGGAGTGGGATAAAACTATCGGCGGTTTTGTCAACGACCAGGCAGGGCTGAACAGTATTATAGAACGCAACAGCAGTCAATATATTCTGGCTTCCACCTCCAATTCTCCCGCCGATGGCGATAAAACGGTGCCCAACCGCGGCAACTTCGACATCTGGTTCACCGGCATTCAATACGATGCCTTAGCCTTCAATCACAAAGTAGCCATCACACCTTTGTCATCCCTCGCATCTTCTGCTTTCACCATTACACCCAACCCTGTAAAAGAGGTAATGCATGTTAAAGTAGAAGGTAAAACCACCCTCACGCTTTCTAATGCCGAAGGAAAACTGTTTCTCACCAAAATCATCAATGGTAAAGAAGACATTAGCGTATCCCACCTTCCGGCAGGCACTTACTATGTAAAAAATATTACCACCGGCGAAATAAAAAAGATAATAATTGTAAAATAGCCATTCTTCATTAGCGGCTACAAAAGGCAGAAGGGCAGATGACTATCATCTGCCCTTCTGCCTTTTGTGAATGTTCATACGGATCTCATAAAAGCGCCCTTCAAAAGTGGGGAAAGCAAAGGGAAAAATTATTTTTTCACTTTGCGGTTATAAACAGTTTCGCCATTGCAACCAATCTATATAAATCGCGATGTCGCGAAAGAATCCAAACACAAAAATATTACACATGAAAAAGACAATCACAACAGGGTTGGCAGCATGGGGACTTCTGCTGGCTATCTCCTGCACAAAAGACAACAGTACCAGGATGCCTGTAAGCAGTAACGATGAAAAAAAGGTACAGGTAAACACGGAGGCTACCGAAAATCTCGCGCTTAACGCAGTACGAATCGGCAAACAAATCTGGCAGAAAGAAGATCTCGCAGTTACACATTACCGGAACGGCGACCCCATTCCCGAAGTAAAAGACCCAACCAAGTGGGCGGCTTTAACCACCGGTGCCTGGTGCTATTATAACAACGATTCCCGTTATGGCAAGCTGTATAACTGGTATGCCGTAAACGACCCCAGAGGCTTAGCCCCGGTAGGATGGCACGTGCCGAGCGATTCTGAATGGACCACGCTAACCAACTTCTTAGGTGGCTTCGAAGTAGCCGGTGGTAAACTAAAAGAAAGAGGCACCAGACACTGGAAAGACCCAAATGCCGATGCTACAAACAGTGCCGGCTTCACGGCGCTTCCCGGCGGCACCCGCTACTATCTCGGTCAGTTTTTCGATGCCGGTGGCTATGGCTATTGGTGGAGTTCTACCGAGGCTTATCCCGGTTCTGCTTTTCACCGTTATCTCACTTATTTCTATGGCACCATATCCGCATCAGCCGACTATGAAACCAACGGCTTTTCCGTTCGTTGCCTGCACAATTAATAAGTAATAAATAGGAGAGAAGAGGCAAATAGCGTAGATATTTACTTTATAAAAGCCTGTTGAAATTTAATTTCATTCACCCTGGTAATAACCGCAGCACAGTCATTATCAGGGTTTGTTTTTGAGGGTTGAATAAATGTTGGTAAACTAAAATTGCCACCGCTAAAAGTTTCCGTTCATCCTGTATTCTTCACAGTGGGTAGTTGACTGACAGAGTACACTGGCAAATGCAGCAAAAAGCTCCTGCCTTATCTCAGTTGGTGACACAAAACCTTCAGGAAATCTTTTCAAGATTTCCCAGCCTCTCTTAGATTCTGTTCATTCTAACCTGCCACAAAGACGACAGAAAGGGAATGCCTATTATTCCATCATCATCTGAACCATTCTATGAGAATTGTGCATCATTCTATTAGCATTTCGCGTTATTCCATCATTGTCGCGCACTATTCCATCACCATTTCACAGTAGTCCATTAGCATTTCACAACATTCCATCCCTCTTAAAGTCACTTTTAGCTCGCCTTGCTTTTCATGGGTACAATAAATCCTTGCAAGCGGTTCTAAAGTCGCCATCAGCTATCACAAACCATCGCAGATACTTCATCTACAGTCAGCGAATCGTCTTTTATTATTGTTTCTACCCACAAAACAGGCAAGCTGCAAAAGGTCAGGTAACAGAGTCCGCACATTCGTCAGTCAGTCACTTCATGCCCTTCAATACTTCCTCTGTTACATCAGGATAAACAGCAATGTAATGGCTCACCACTTTCACCTTATCACTAGCAGCATTGCCGGATGTGTGCAGCACAATTTTACGGGAAGATTGCAACGGCATGTGGCAGGTAATGCAGTTGGCAGCTATCATCTGCACCTCTTCGTCCGTTTCTTTTGGCAGCGATGGATGGGCTACTGCTTTATGGCAATTTATGCAACGTAGGTTAAATACCTGGGGCTCACTGCGCTCATTGGTATGCGCTTCGTGGCAAGTGGTGCAGGTTAAGGTTTTGCTGCGAAGAAAACACTGGCTGGCAGAAAGCAGTTGCGGCTGGCTGCCATGCACATCAAACGGGTTGCTGTTGGCAAAACCCGGCAGCATAAAGCGGGCTAACGTATCGCCCGGTCGAAAACCGAACAAAGAACGAAGCCGCACATTGTTGTTACCCGAATGGCATTGCGCGCACAAATCTGTTTTTTGTTGCCGGGAAAGAGAAGAGCAGGTGACCATATAAGCTGCCATTTTCTGGTCCGGGTTTTCGGTTTGGTATTTCACATGGTTGGCGGCGGGGCCATGGCATCTTTCGCAGTCAATATTATAAATGATGGAGTTTTTATCCAGCCGGCTGGCATTGCTGTTGGGCGATGCTGTTGCCAACGGCTTTATATACCCGCTATGGCATTCAAAGCAGCGGCTTTCTATCTGCCGGTTAAATTCGGTTTGGTGTCCGCTGTCATAGCCCGGGCTGTTTGTCCAGTTGTGCAGTTGGTTGCTGTAAGAAACCGGCAGTTGAAACAACTGGTTATCCTGCCAGTACAAATAGGTTTCGCCTTTTACAGAGCCAAATACAATGTTGAACGGGCGGGCTTCTTTTTCTTTGCCATGCTCGTAATACACCTGGTAAAAGCGGCTGTTTCTTTTTTCCATCACCACTTTCGCAGAAGAGCTTATGACGAACACATTAGAATCCTGCGCAAAACTGCCTTGTATCGTATTCTCTATAGCAGGGCCGGCTGAATGGAAGTGTGCTGTATGCGCATAAGAGTCCGAGATATTCGTGTGACATTTCAGGCAACTGGCAGAACCGGCGTAGGCATCGCCGCGGGGATCACCAGTGCCGCTTACATCCATGCACTGCGAAAAGAGAAACACGGCCAGGCAAATGGCGATGATGGCAATCCCTGTTTTGTTATGTTTCAGCAATGGCAAAATTATGGTTGGCGGATAGCGGTGTCTGTTAACACAAATATAGGCCTGCTGCCCTCAATTTGCCGTAGCTTACAACCCAAACCTCGCATTTCACTCCTGTTGTAGTTGCAATACCGGTTATAGCGCGTATGGGAAAACGGGATTATCATAGAAGAGCAGGACTTTTTCTATAACCTGGATTTATTAACTCAGCTTGGCATATACTAACCGAATTGAGCGATAAAGTGTAAAGAGCCAATGCATAATCCATAAAATGCCCTTCACAAACAATAAGAAGCGACTTCGATTTCTACAGAAATCCTGCTTTACCCATTTTCCTTCCACACCCCGCTTATTCTGTGTTCATGCTTCCTGCTTCAACCACCGGGGTTTGATGTAAAAGAGCCTGATTTAAAGCAATAACATCATTATAAAAGCTCCGCATTTTTGATGCGGAGCTTTTGTGTTTGCTTATTACAGTTAGCTCTATCTTATTGTTTTATTACTGTTGTCGTTTGGGTGATTCCTTGAAGGGTAACCTTTACAAAATAAGTACCCTGGCTCAAGCCCGCAATGTTCAGCGGCTGGCTGAGTGAGTAGTGGTTCCATTGCTGAAGCAGGCGACCCTTCGCATCATATAATGCTACTGCATCCGCCACTGTGGCATCCTTGCTGAAGAGCCGGATGTGGTTAACGGCAGGATTCGGATAAACAGATACTGTAAGTCCATTGCCATGCACAACAACAATACTTGATATAGTCTGCCCACCACTTTTGTCCATCTCTTTAATTCGGTAATACACCGCAGCCGGTACACTGCCGTTGGTAAAGTTATTATCAACATAGGTGTACGCAGAACCGGATGAACCGCCCGTTGCTTTTACAGAAGCAACATCCTGAAAATCCCGACCGTTAAAACTGCGCTGAATGGTGAAATGATCGGTATTGATTTCCTGTGCCGTCGCCCATTGCAAAGCCACTCCTTTATCCTGCAAAGCTGCTTTAAAAGACTGGAACGAAACGGGCAGCACAAAGTTTTTCAGATACGAAATGTCTCTTGAAGTAAATGTGCTGTCGAAGAAGGGAAAACCTAAAATACTTGTGGTAATACTTGTGGTTGCTGTAGCGTCAGTGAGCAGCGGTGCATGCGTGTCTGGCGTATAATACAAGTAGCTGACAACACGGATGTTTGTTTTTGTAGAACTAAGAAGAGTATCGAGAGTAAAACTTACATTCTCGATATATTTCACCCGCAACACATTGTTGTAACTTCTGCCCGGCAATACAAGCGTGCCATAGCCGTCGCCGGAAATGCTGTCGGTTCCGGTAAATGTAAAGTCATAGCCCGGTATCTTCTCGTTGATAGGGCCATTGAAAGTGCTGCCGTAAGCGAATGGATAGGGTAAATAAGTCCTTGCCGGGTCATATCTCAGAATGGTCGAGTCGTTCGTAGCAGTACCGTTTTGAAGCAAAGCAGCGGTAGTGGAATTGAAATAAATGTACACAGAATCGCCCAGCGTTTTGATGACCAGATTGCTGCCCGGAAACGAATCGGCAAAAGGCGTTTGAGAAGGCAGCACTGCTTGGAAAGCAATAATTCCACCGCTATCCACTATGTTGGCATAATTCCAGGTTTGGTTGGCGCCACCGGCAAAACTGCCGATGCCTGTTGTGGCGGCACTCTGGCTGATATAGCTGTCTCCTGGTTTGGGAGAGGCATTAGCAGCGGTTAGCGTTGGCTGTGCGGAGACTTTAATTAGTAAAGAGGAAGTGAACAGGAAGAGTAAAACTTTTTTCATAGAAGGATTTTTATAAAATAAAGATAAGCGCTATCAAAATAAAGAGTATATGCAATTATAAAAAAAGCAAAAATGATTGCGCGAATGGCATCAAAGAAGAAACGAATATAGAAGCGGTAATTCTGTGTGTTGAATGGTTGCCGCATGTGCCGGACAATGATTCGGTTTTGCAAATTTTCTGCTCTTAAAGCACACTCGATGTCTCGTATAAACGATAAGAATTGTTACAAAAGGAAAATCCTATCACTTCTAAAAAAGGGTCTGATATGTCAGACCCTTTTTATTTCAAGCTACATCATACATCTCATCACTCCACCTTCACCCATTTCCCTTCCACGCTGCCATATGGTTGTATATCTTTTCTGCCTATAAACCCGGCGATAAATACGTGCCCGCACAGGCTGTATTTAACTATACATAATAGATAAGCGTCTCGCTGCTGCCTACGTTAAAAAAGATATACCTGTTATCTCTAAGGTCTATACAATTCGCCGGCTGATAATATAAAGAACTAAAATTAACAGCAAACAGCAAATCACATTCAGTTTTTATTTTTCTATTGAACAACAAAAGAACTTATGCCAGAACTCGAATTATTGCCAACACTGTCAGTTGTTACAACACGCCAATAATAAGTTGTTCCGGGGGTCAGAGACACAGAAGTCGTATCAGTTGACACTAAGGGAACTACTGTGGTGGATGCATCTTTATTGTCTAAGTAAATGGCATAAGAGGCAATATCGTTATCAACATCAGTTGCTTTCCACTGCAACACCACGTTCGTCTGCATCCCTCCCGAATTAATAACGGAATTTGCCGAAGGCGCGATAAGAGTAGCCGGGAAAGGAGCATAACTGCTTGTGGGGTTACCAGCTACATAAAATTTCCATACTTCACTTTGTGTAGTGACGGTGGTTTTACTCGATTTGGACACCACGTACCATGAATAAGGCTGACCTATACTGAGCACAATATCTTTTGTGGTGGCTGACACCGGATAGGTAGTTTGTTTCGTGCTGCTTAGGTTTTTCACAACAAGATCATACGTTTCAGCATTAGTGGCTGCCTGCCAAGAAAATGTAATGGTTGCATTATTAGCATCTGTAGATACACCGCTTGTACAAGCTTCATTGTTCGCCGGTAAGGTTAAGGTAGAAGCTGCCGGCGTATAAACTGGCGGTGGTGGGTTTTCATTTCCACCGTCCGAATCACCTTTACTGCAGGAGGTGAAAAAAATGAAAAGTGTCAGGATGGTATAAAAAGATATTTTCATCAGCTTGTCTCTGGTAATATGTTATATAATGTAGCCTTACAGAAGAAGCCCGGCAGTGCAGCTTTTGTTTACTCTGTTTTTATGAGTTTCACGGATGCATTCCAAGTAGCTCCCTGAACACCCACTAAGTAAAAACCGTTTGTATAGCCAGATACATTCAAATGTACTGCTCTATCCGTTCCGACAGCGTAAGTTCGCTGGTTTGCTAATACTTTTCCATCAATGCTTAGCACTTCAATCTTAACCTGTGTATCCCTGCCGGGTATGTATAGGGTAGTTGTTGCCGTTGCCGGGTTAGGAATTAACCTGATGCCCGTTGAATCGGTAGGTATAAAAAAGGTTTTGGCAACACTGCCTTGACAGGCAAGAGGCGTCTGCACCGTCAGGGTATTTGCACCTGCCTCCAAGGGCAGTGTAATATAAGAATCACTCGTTTGAAAGCGGCTGCCATTAAGGTCAATATTATAAACATCGCTGCCACCGAGTGTTACCGTCACTAACGCGTTTTGCCCACCTGTGACAGGCGGAGCAAAATAAACCGATAGATCCTTTGGCTGCGTTATGTTCACCGTAAAACATTGCTGATAGTTTGGTAGGTTGTCAACCGTAATACATATTTGGTATACGTTTGCCGGCAAGCCATCCCGTTCATAACGGTTACCGGTAACCTGGGTGCTCTCTGCAAAGCCGGTTGCTGTTAAAGCAACAGTATAAGGCAAAGACTGGGCAAAGGTTATAATGATCTTACCATCATATTTGTTTCGGCAGGTATTGTTCACTGCCTGTACGGTATAATTGGTGTCGCTGATTACAGGCGGCAGGGTGGTTATTTTAGATTTATTCCGTAATACGGAAACCGCGAAAATGTATTCATTGTTATTAGTAACAATATCAGGCCTGCCATCTCCGTCAAGATCGCCGGTTATCGCAGAAATCGGGTCGGGTGTTGTAGCATAGCGGAGCCCGGTATTGAAAGATAGCCGTCCTGGAACACTGACGTTTCTAAATACCGAGACACCATCTTTTTCTGGATTGTTAAGTGTAAGATCCAGTTTTCCATCCCCATCCATATCTTCTATTGAAATGTTTCCTGTAAAATTATCACCGGGACTGAAGTTAAGATAAGGATCGAAAGAAAGATTCCTGATACTACTGGTATTTCTCAATATGGTAAACGCATTTTTATAAGCTAAGCCGATAGTAAGGTCCGGCTTCCCGTCCCCATCCAGGTCGCCGATAGATATACAGCCTGGAAGCGAGCCACTGCCCGTTAGAGGATCTATTAAGAACGCAGACGACGGTGCAAATGAAAAGCTTCGGTTCACTCCTGTATTACGCAGTACCACTATACCCGAATAACTTTGCACCACTGAAATGTCGGGTTTTCCGTCGCCATCTATATCGCCGATTGCAACGCCTCCCGACAAATTGTTATTGCCGAATGAAACTCTGACTGGCGCAGCAAAAGCAATCGTATCCGGTGTGCTGATATTACCATATACATCTATTGAATGATTGTCTGTGTTTGCAACAACCATGTCGGGTTTGCCATCTCCGTTCAAGTCTCCCGTTACTATATTTTCGGGATGGAGAACACTGGGTAAATACATCGCTTTTGCAAAGGAAATATGACCAGTATCAGGACTTATATTTCTTAAAATGGTAAGTATCTGGCTGGCTACCAGTAAATCCGGTTTGCCATCTCCATCCAAATCGCATGGTGTAACGTGGAGGGGAAAGTACTGGGTAGGAAGATTTATCAGTTTATCAAATGAAATGATTCCCGGCGAGCACAGATTTCTCAGCACACTGATATTGGTACCAGTGCCCATGTTGTTTGCCAGGTCAGGTCTTCCGTCACCGTCAAAATCTGCAATTGCGATGTTTCCTTTGTAATAACCATCCGACGGAAAATCTTTTTTTACATCAAACGAACTGTCAGATAAGCTTCTGATAGCAGTAAGCGAGGTTACGGTAAAAGGTTGTAAAGAGTAAGCGCTGAGATTGTTTACGGTTACAGAAACAGGCTGATAATTGGCTCCGTATGGCACCAAAACGGTAAGTCGTGTAGCCGTAGCTGAAGTAACGGTGGCTCTCACACTGCCAAAATAAACAATGTTTTGAGAAGACACAGGGCTAAAATAAGTGCCGGTGATGGTAACCATTGTGCCTACAGACCCGCTTGCAGGAGAAAGAGAACTAACGGTGGGTGGCGGAAGAATGGTAAAACCATTAATACTGCCACTGCCAAATAGAGTGGTCACGGATACACTGCCGGAGATACTGAATCCTACTACGGCATCAATTTCACTGTCGGAAACAACAGTAAACGAGTTGGCTGTCGTATCGCCGAATTGTACGGACGTGGTTCCGTAAAAATGGGTTCCATATATTTTAATTGGCGTGCCCGGTGTACCGCTAAAAGATGATAAGGTATTGATGGCAGGCGCCGGTGGAGGAATGTAAGTAAAACCGCTTGCCTGCCCTGTCCCGGATGGGCGGGTCACTTTTGCCGTCCCGGAGGCACCCAGCCATACAGTAGCTTTAATAATGGTATCTGAAACAACTGTAAATGAGGTAACAGCAGTATCGCCGAACTTAACAGCCGTTGTGCCGGTAAAATTACGCCCCTTGATTGTTACTACATCTCCCAACGTAGCTGAAGCCGGGCTAAAGGAAGTAATAACGGGCGGAGGGATATAGATAAACGGACCTGCTGTTGCACTGCCGCCGGGCGTAGTGACAATGATATTTCCCGAAGCGCCGTTTCCAACAATCACATTCAGCAGGGTAGATGAAATAACATACACCGTACTCACTGGTACGCCGCCAATAGTAACGGTAGGAACGGTTTCATTCACATAAAAGTTAGTTCCTATAATGGCTATAAAATCTCCGGTAGCACCCGATGTGGGGGAGAAAGAAGTAATGGCAGGTGGCGGTAGTGGCGGAACCACCGGCATAAAGTAAGCATACGAGGTTGCCGTATCGCTGTTGGTGCCGTTGGAAACGATCAGCGTTATCTCATCCTGCAGGCTTTCCGGATTGTGAGTATAGGAGCTGTTGTAAGAAGTGCTTATCTGCACCCCGTTCACAAACCACTGGTAAGTATAGCCGGTGGCAGAGTAATTGGTCAGCGTTACTTTTCCGGTAATGCCAAGCCCTGTTGTATCAGCATACAGGTATGCTTTTGGCAACGGGGTGCCGCCGGCATTGGTACTCATCTCCAGCAAAGTAACTCCCGCCCAACCCACCCAAAGCTGGCTGCTGCCTATTAACTGGATGTCGTTGTCTGAAAAAGAGGAAGCGGTAATATTATTATCTCGCTGTAAAGGCTCCCATACTGCTCCTCCGTTCCTTGTTTTATAAACCGTGTTTCCGCCATCTGCAGCATAGCCGGTATTTTCGTCAATGAATTTCACGCGCGTAGCCGGAAAAGGATTAGCTGCTGTATTGTTCAGTTGAGTCCAGTTGGCGCCGCCATTCATTGTTTTATAAAAATAACCTGTGCCGTTATCCACCATCAATATCCAGCCGGTATTGGCATTTAAAAAATATACAGATCTAAGTCTTGCATAGCTGCTGGGGGAGGGCAGCGGTACCGTTTGCCAGCTACTCCCGCCATTCACTGTTTTTTGCAGTTTGCTGGGGGCATCAGAATAAGTGGCGCCGGCAAATAGGTAGTTCGCATCCAGCGCCTGCACATAATTGTAGTAACTGTGTAAACTGGTATATATAACAGACCATGTTAATCCCTTGTCGTTTGTTTTTAGAATACGGTCTTCATCCACTGCAAAACCAGCGTTGCTGTTCGGCACAAAATCCATATCTGCCACTCCATTGGTTATAGATACCTGTTGCGGGTTAATCTGCGATTGAAAAACAAGTTTGAAAGTATTTCCTCCATCCATAGAATACAGGATGGCAGGGATGGCTCCATAGTTTCCATACGCGATAAGCGTGTTCCGGTCGAAAGCCTTTATGCCCATAATGTCAAATCCAAACGTAAGATTTACACTGTAACCGTTATAATCTACATTATTGAGTGTAATGGTTTTTTTTGCAAACGTTTTCCCGCTGTCAGCCGTAAATCCAATCCAGTCCGAAAAGCCTGTAAAACCTTGGGAAGGCGAATAAAAGCTTAACTTGCAAAGACGATTGGATGTTTGGGTGGTATCCAGATAAATTTTGCGCATCTGGGCAGAGGAAGTGAATAAGCAGAAAACGGTTGCCACAACCAGCAGCAATATGTATCTCATAACTGTAGCCATTCTATTTGAACTCATTGCTCGGTGTTAAGTTTTGGATGATTTTGCGTAGATACGGAATTTATCTAAAACAAACTTCTGGTTTGCCATTCTATCATTTTTTATCCTAAAATTTATCCTGTTTTATTCGGGCCTGAAAGAAATGAAACCATATGCTCATGTCTGCCATTCCTGCACCCTTCCCAAACTTCCGGCTAATCTCTCTGATGACACCTTAAACCCGCATTATTCTCATCCCAAAACTCACCATTCAACCCATCGGTCTACAGAATTGCAACCATCCAAAACAAGGTCATACATAAACCACCCAACAAAGCCCTCAACCTGCATCACTCAAATTCTCAGGGCACAGATGCCATCCGTTATTACCATAGCCGCCAAAGTGCAACAAACGCATGTAGTGTATATTATACGTTCTTAATCTTTTTTCTGCTTTTCCATCATTACTTATTCCCCCGAAAGGGAAGAAAAAAGTAGCAGGTGTTTCTATCATAAACAAACTCAAACAACCCCAAAAAGAAAAGGCGATCACTAATCGCCTTTTCTTTTCATCTCATCATATCATTGTCCGTTAACTCACAACTCACTATTCTTACTCCACCTTCACCCATTTTCCTTCCACGCCGCCACTCACCGTGTGGTCATACATTTCTTCCGCATATACACCCGGCCAAAAATACGTGCCCGTGTAAGCCGCATTCAGCTGCACATAATACGTCAGTGTTTCACTGCTGCCAAGGTTGAAGTAATGATACACCCGGTCATCCCGTATGTCCATATAATCTGCCGGCGAAGATTGAAAAGCTCCTTCGCTGTTATACAATCTCGTGTTCAATATCTCCCATCCCGAAGGAAAAATTTGCGTCAGCGCCATGTACTCATATCTGCCACGCATGCCCGGGTTGGTTATCGTCACTTTCGCCACGAAATCGGTTCCCTGCTTAAGGTCGCTGATGTCCACCAGCCTGCCTTCAGTCGTCATGTATTCTACACCCACCTTTAATATGGCAGGGTTGTTTACCACCGGCACAATCACATTGCTCAGCGGCTGCCCTTCATTAATCACGCGCACATACAGCACGTTGTTTCCTTTGTTAGTAAGGCTCACATTGCTCTTGCCTCCCTGCCAGTTCATCGGCAGTTGAGATACCGTGCTTCCCGTAGCAATGCTGCTGCTTTTTCCATTGTTGGTTACGCTTGCATCTATCTTCTGCGTAGTAGTAACAGCACCGGAATATTTCGCTATCGCAATGAGCGAATAGGCAGTAGTCTGCGTGCTATACCATTCATCCTGTGATAGCTGCGCCGCCACGCTCCGAACCAACGCAGCTGCCTCTGCGCGGCGGTTCATGATTGTCAACGTTTCCAGCACCATCGCCTCATCGCGTAGGTTGCTGCCATATGTAAAGCCCGGGTCTTTCCGCTTCGCAAATGTGGTAGGCAAACTATTGATAAGTTGCAGCGCCGTATTCGATTGACCGATTAACTGATAGGCTGCCGCTAATCTCCACTTGCCTTCCGGCGTGAGGAATTTCCATTCTTTCAAACGGTTCATCGCACCTACTTCCGGCGACTTGGCTAAGGCTAATAGATACAAGCGGTAAGCCTGCGACAAATCCGTTCCATACCACGGTGCAGTCGTTACATTCCAGGTCAATGCCTTGTTGCGTTCATAACTCTTCCACTGGTTCAATAAAGAAGACGAAATATTGTAGCCATTCAGGGAAGCTTCCAGCAAAAAATGACCGGCATAGTTGCTGCCCCATTCATCTGCATTCGCTTCCGAAGGCCAATAGCTAAAGCCGCCATCACTCGTTTGGAAATTCTGTATCTTCTGGATGCCTGCACGAATATTCCGGTCAATGTCTGCCTTTTGTTTATCCGATAAATCCAGCAGTTTATTCAACACTAACTGCGGGAATACAGAGGAGGTGGTTTGCTCGATACAGCCATGTGGGTAAGAAATCAAATAAGTCAATCTCGATTGTAAATTCAACGCTGGAATAGAACTCACTTCCAGTACTGCTTTGCTGCTTGCCGCATCGCCAATCATTGCTACAGTGCTCTTCCACGATTGCCCAGGTTGCAGCACAGTCTCTGTAGTTTGCGTTTGATAAGGATTGGGATTTCGGATGTCTATCTCTGTCTCCACTTTTGCTTTCTCACCGCCGCTCGTAGCGTTAATTATAATCTTCCCGATGCCGGTATTCGGCTTCACTTTCGCTGTAAAATAAACCACCTGCTCACCCGGTTTAGAGAACGAAACCGTCTGCGTTCCTGCCGCATCCAAGTAAGGATTGCTTTGCAAAGACAGCGATACATTCTTCACGCTGTTGTCCGTAGCAAACACCGTCACTGGAATCTTACATTCTTCCAGCGGCGCCAGCACTCTTGGCAGTGTTGCGAGCATCATTAAAGGCTTCTTCACGGTCACTGTTTTCTCTGCCATACCAAACGCGTTGCTGCCTCCGGCGATCACCATCGCGCGAACACTACCCATATAAGAAGGCAACGTAAAATGATGCGTAGTTTTTCCACCGCCTGTTGTGAAAGGTCCCAAGAATTTCACCACTGCCTGAAAGCGGTTCGCCCGCCGCGTTTTAGAAGCCAGTTCCGCTTCGGCATCGCCACCAATGGTTAAGATTCTTTCCAGCTCGTCACCCCAGGCGCCAATCACATAATCATACACATCCCAGCTCTTCACGCTCAAGGCTTCCTTAGCATAAAAAGCCGCATGCGGGTCGGGTGTTTTAAAATGGGTTAAGTCAAGCAAGCCTTCATCTACAATCGCTATCACATAAGTCATGTCTTTGCCATTAGCTTCCGATACAGTGATGCTCTGGTCTTCTTCCGGACGGATGTTGTCTGCCATGGAGATGACTGGCTTTAGTATCGTATTCTTATCATCAATTAAAATAGGCAACACACCATACATGCGGATGGGTAAGTCGTTTACCGTTTGTGCGTGAGGCTGCACCATGGTTACGTTTACATAAATATTCGGCGACATTTCCTTCTCCGCGTCGAACGAAAAATGCGTTTGTCCTTTCGTTGTTTCCACCCAATAAGTCTTCAGCACTTTACTGCCTGCTTCAATGGAAATCAAGGCTCGCCCGCCCTCGCTTGAAGGTATGGTTAAGGCGATTTTATCACCCACATTATATTTGTCTTTGTCTGCTGTAAAAGACAGCATGGCAGCCGCAGTTGCATCATCGTTGCCACCCCATGTTTGCCAGCCATAATCATCTATGTAGAAGGTAGAGCCGGTAGTGTGACCGCTCCGCGTATCTTTTACTAAAATTAGGTAACGTCCCCAGTTGTCATCGCTTGTTTTAAAAGAGAAAACGCCTTTGCCGTTTTGCAGCGTGAGGGTTTGTTTCTGCACTAGTTTGTTGTATTCATCCTGCGTAAAATTGCTGAGGTTGCCGCCGGTATTGTCCCACCACCAGCGCCATTGAATCTTATATAAATTCACTTCTACTTGGCTGCTTCCGCTTACGGGTTGCCCCTTGGTATTTACATCTACAATGTTGAAGTTGTGGTTTTGGTTCGCCAGTAAAAAGCCCCAGTTCTTATCGCCCTCAGGAACCTTCACACCCACATAGGAAGAGTAAGGATTAAACGGCATCGAAACATTATCAATGCTGAAGTTACCGCCCGGCTCAAACACTTTTACCATCAGGTTGGCAAGCAGTTGTCCCGGTGCATCCTCGCCCGGCTCAAAAACAGGTGTTATGGAAGCCTTGCCACCACTGTCTAATGTGCCATCGAAGATGGTTGTTGACTGAGAAGAAAAAGAAGAAGTAGGATTGTCAAACACATACTCTTTAAACTGCGGAAACGAGGTTGTCTTCTTATACAACTGCGCATCCACTCTTGCTTTCAGGTTCTGCGCAGTAGCACCGAACAACCATCTTGCAGTAAGCGTTCCATTTACATTTGCATCCTTGCCTAAAGCATCCAGACCGGCGAAGTTCAAATCAATCTTCAAGCGGTTCGGCATTACGGTTTCTATCTTCAACCCTTTCTCAAACTGTGCCCCGCCTACTTTCACTCTGCATAGCCAGTTGCCGGTAGGTGCATCCGCATCCGTAGCTGTGCGAAATACATTGAAACCCTCATCGGTATTGGTTTGCACCAGTTTCTTATACAATTGTCCTTTGGGTGAAATCAAATCCATTTCCACCGGCTGATCATCCGGCAACTTGTTATCTTTGTCTTCAATGATGGTGCTTAAGAACAAGCTGTCACCCGGTCGCCATACGCCCCGTTCGCCAAAGATGAAACCCTTGATGCCGTTCTTTACTTCATCACCACTGATATCAAAACGGCTTAATGGTAAGCTGCTGCCATCATCTAATTTTAAATAGCCTTTTTCGTTGCCTTGTTTTGCAATGAGAAGATATGGCTTTCGCTTGATGGCAATTTGTGCCAACCCGTCGCCATCGCTTTTGCCAGTGCCAATCACTTGGTTTTGATAATCCAACACCTGTAGTTCAACACCGTTCATAGGGTTGGTGGTAATCAGGTTGCTCACGGCAACAAACAGGTTTTTGTCGCTGCCATATTTTGCGGTTAAGCCAAGATTGCTGGCAAGAATATTTCGGCTGGCAAAACGTTCTTTGTTGTAGTAAGAACGAGCGCACGGATTCTCTCTTTCTTCCCAGTTATAACCATAAGGATAGTAATCATCATAGCGTTGCCAGAAAGCATCGTCTTCATCTACTGCACTGGTTTCATAGTAATCGTAATCATCGCTTTCTTCATCACTCTTTTCCAGGCTATCACAGGCATACAATGAGTACTCAGGCTTAAAGCCGATGAATACTCTGTATAAAGCGCCGGGCTCGGTTTTGATGTATTTATCAAGGTCGAGCGAGAAGCGGTTTTTATGACGAAGATTCAAACTGTTGTCATCATCCAAACGCACTGTTGCCTGCACCAAGGGCTTGGCTACACGACGCAAATCGCTCTCGCCATTCAGGTCGTTCTGCTGAAGAAATTGCGCCACATTGTTTTCATAAATCTTAATGACTGAAACATCAATCGCTTTCAGGTTCACAGCTTCAAAGGGCATCACCACTTTGCCGCCACTGTTGGGTAGTATCACGCCCTTGCCATGTATCTTTACCGATGGTAAACGGTTTTCAAAAAAAGTATTTGCCGTAAAGGCTTTTGCCAGCTTTTTGCCTTTTCGGTTAGCAACGCCTTCATTGATGGAAACAGTATAAGCACCATCTAAACTTCCGTTGGTATAGATCTTCACTTCACTGCCGTTGATGCTGTAACTGAGCTTATCCTGCTCAGAAATAGAAAGTAAACCTTCTAATGCCTGGTCGTTGGCAACCGGCTCGCTGAATTGCACCAATGCATACTGTTCATCTTCATCCGCCGCACGCACAGCCAGCACTTTAAAGTCGCCCGCCTTCGGTATAGTAATGGGCTTGCTGTCTTTCTGCTCGCTGTTGATAGCGCTGCCATCCCATTGCAGCGTCAGTGTTCCTTCGCTGTTGCTTTTAGCAATGTCGCTGATAGTGAAGCGATGCGTTTTGTTCAGCTCGTTGTGCTGCCACGTTATTTTTTTGTCGCTGCCATTCAGCTTTGCATGAAGTAATGCTTCTACCTTTTTGCTATCTTCCACATCGGCAGTTAAGAGTTGTCCGCTTAGTGTCATCTTATCGCTGTTATCGCAACGCAACCCGTTTTCTTCCACTTCAAAAGAAGGCTTCACGGTTTGTACATTAAAGGCAAACTCTTTAAAGCGTGAAGGCACTTTCATCACTTTGTTCAGGTCGAAAGACACCGTATAAAGTTGATTCGGCGCCAGGTCTTTTTCAGGCTTGAACTCAATGGTTCGCGCATCAGTCCAGTAAGCTTTCCCGGCAACAGAAGGTGAGAAATCAAACAGGTCTTCTTTTACGGTTTCATTCAGTGAATGTGTAACCGAAGCATCTTCGGCAAGACGGATTCTGACAACACTTTTTTTAGATACTACGCCAGAGCTGTAGGCTTCGATATACTGGCTGAAGGCTGGGTCTACATCAATCAACTGATGTTTGGTAGTACAGGCGGATAAACAGGTAAGGCAAACAACGAACAGGGCAAACAGGCCGGCATTGGCTGTTACATGAATGGGGCGAAACATGGAATTGGTTTTTTTAGATTGTGAAAGTAAAGGAACTGATCATTATGAAGTGCGGATCGTTGTAATAAACATTAGGACCATCAGGTTTAGTATAAAAGAAAATAGTTTTTTGTGAGGCGATTGCAAAAGAAATAAAGGTTCATCTCTCTGTTTCCATTTTGTGTTTTTGAAACTAAGTTAAAGACACCAATTAAAGCAGGCTTGCAAACTTCATTTCATTTTTTAAAATCATCTTCTTTGAGTACTTGAAACTCTAACCCTGAATATTATAATCAGGTTATTAAAAACCCTTTTTCTTGTAGCTAATCAACCGCTTGCTACATTTTCAATCCCTGCGGATAGAGCTGCATCGCATAAATGAAAAACACTTCACAAGTAATTAGATCTAATTTTAAAGCCGTCTGTTGCGTCAGCCTTCACCTTCCTTCAAATTACATCGTTTGAAGGTTTCGCGGGTAATGATTTTTACATTGTCTGCCAGCTCTTCCAGGGTGCAGGTGAGCATCTTAAGATTCAGCGGCAAGCCTTCGCTTTCTTCCACCAGATCCAGAGATAAAGGGCTGCCTTCGGTGACTTCAGTATGGCCTTTCAATTGTCCAAACAAGGCATAAGCAGCTACTCGGTCGCTGCCCAAAGCAAACCTGCCAAAGCTTTCGTAACCATGCGTGGTGCGTAGGTTTAATACAAGATGAAAACGGGTTTTCATACAATTTCTTTTTATGGTTTTACATCTGTTAATGTATTCTTGAAAAACGCAGCTGGTGCAGACTGTGAAAGCATAAACCTTCGCACCAGCGTCATCCAGAAAGTAGACAGAAGAAAGGTAAGAATGGTGATGGCTAATACGGCTTTGAAGAATGTGGTATCAATAAGGTGCAAACTGTAAGCAAGCGAGCACGACAGTAAACCAAATTCGCCTGTTTGCCCCAGCAAAGCACCTGCGTACCAGCTTTCGCGCCAGCTATAATTTAACAGCCGGAACACAAAGGCTGACAACAGACTATTGACGAGCAGTACAAGTATAGCAGTAGTAAGTATCCAGCTATGATTCTGCAGTAAATAGTCAACATCAAGCCGCAGCCCGATGGAAACAAAAAACAGTGCGGTGAAAAACACTTTGAAGGGAGACAGTACTCTTTCGAGCCAGTGGAAGGCGTAGGTGCGCCCGATAACAATGCCTGCCGCAAAGCTGCCAATAGACTCAGTAAGCCCAGCCAAAGACGCCACCATTGCAAAGCCAAGACAAAGGAAAGCGCCGGCAAACACCTGAAGTTCGTGGTCTGTTTCCATTTCTTTAATGAAAGGAAGCTGGTACAGGTTGCGGTTGCGGATCGCTTTAATTAGCCAGACGATAAGCCCGCAAAGAACAAGAGGCAGAATAAGAAAACTGCCTTTCCCTATATCGCCGTTCATTACCCAGAACAAGACAAAAGCAGGCGCCAGCATCACGTCCTGAAGCAGCAGAACATTGAGCACCGTCTTGCCAATGCTCGTTTTTACATCACCGTTGCGCTTTAAAAACTCGCTTACGATAGCCGTGCTATTGAAGATGAGTACTGCTGAAAATACAAGAATGTTGCCCTTCGTCCAATGAAGCCAGTAGGTTAGAACAAAAGCCAGCCCTACGCAAAGCACTGTCTTAACCAATTGCGCAATAGCCGGGCGAATAATAAAGCTGCCCCTATCGGGAACTTCTATTTCAATACCAAGGAAGAACATAAGGAGCAGGATGCCTACTTCTCCCAGCGTAGCAATATCGTCCGCTGCAGTGAACAAACGACCTGCATAAGGACCGAGAATAATACCTGCAATGATATAAGCCACGAGGTAGGGCTGACGCAACCTTTTAAATAGAAAGATGAGCAGCAGTATCACCAGGCATAGGATACTGACGGATGAAATTACCTGATGCATAAAGTTCTGATAGCCCTGTTGAAATAATTTTGCTTATATAATATCAGTTTCCGGCAACAGAAAGGGCGGGCGCTTCAGCGTCCCGCCCTTTCTGTTGCTCTTCTCGTCAGTTCTCTACACACATTATTGAATTTCGATGTTGCGTGAAACTTTCTGAGCGCTTTCTTTTTTGGGCAGCGTCACAAACAACACACCATTGTTGTAGCGGGCGCTGATGTTGTTGGCATCTACCGTATCTTCAAGCATGAAGCTGCGGGTAAACGGCTGCTTTCCAAATTCCTGACGCAGGTAATTCTGCGCGTTGTTGTTTTCTTTCGGCTCAACCGAAACCGTGAGCGTATCGGCAGCGATATTCAGGTGAAAATCTTCTTTCTGCCAGCCAGACGCAGCCAGTTCCATTTCATACGTCTTGTCGGTTTCGCGGATGTTGACAGGAATCCATTGACGGGTGCTGAAACCATCACTTCCCCAGAAGCTGTCATCGAAGAAGCGGGATAAGTTGTTCTGGAAGATTTGATCAATTGCACTTCCAAAAGATGCCGGTTGTTTGGCGGTTTCTTTTTTCATGATGTTGTTCATATTGTCCTCCGTTTTTTTATGACATTGGCAAGTAAAATGCCACCAGCCGGTGAAGTGAAAAAATGACAAGAAAGCTATGTCTGCCACAAGGAAAATGAAAACTTTTCATGAAAAGTTTTCATTTCAAATAGTCGTTGTGCTAATGTTTCTACCTTTTGTTAACCGGGATAAATGTGCTTATTAAAACAAAAAAATCCTTGTCCTACATATGCCGCAATGTTTTACCTTAACCCGCTCATTATCCATTCAACTATGCGTCGCATTATCATCGCTTTGCTTTGCCTCTTGTCTTCTCATCTTTTGCTAGCGCAAACTATTGCACCTTCTCTGCTTAACGATTACTGGAAAGCTGGTTGGATCAGTTGTCCCGGCATTTCACAGCGTGCTTATGGTGTGTATCATTTTCGCAAAACATTTGATCTACCCAATAAGCCTGATAGCTTCGTCATCCATCTCTCTGCCGATAACCGTTACCGTCTTTTTGTAAATGGCGAACCGGTATGCAGCGGTCCGGCGCGGGGTGATTTAGCGCACTGGAATTTCGAAACAATAAACATAGCACCTTATCTACATAGTGGCAACAACACACTTGCGGCAGAGGTATGGAATATGGGCGAATATGCCGCCGTGGCACAAGTCTCTAACCAAACGGCATTTGTGGTACAGGGTGATGGTAAAGAAGAGGAGTTGGTAAACACCAACAACACCTGGAAAGTGTATGCGGATAGCGCCTACGCGCCTTGCTCCGTTGATAACGGCAGACGGTTACAAACCTATATGGTTATCGGTCCCGGCGATTCGGTACGTGCCGGCCGTTATCCCTGGGGATGGCAATCGCCATCTTACAACGATACCGGCTGGCGCAAGGCTGTCTATATTGCACCGCCGGTGCCTCATGGTGTGGGCAGCGATAATATCTGGACGCTCACGCCGCGCACCATTCCGCTGATGGAAGAGACACAGCAGCGTATCCTTTCCATACGCCGTATAGAAGGTATGAAACAAGCTGATTTTATCAAAGGCTCACATCCGGTTACATTGCCTCCGCATAGCACAGTTCGTCTTCTTCTCGATCAGACATTTAATACCGTTGCTTATCCACAACTTGCTGTAAGCGGCGGCAAAGGCTCTCTCATCAAACTCAGTTATGCGGAAGCTTTATTTGATACGGCAGGTGACAAAGGCAACCGCAACGAGATAGAAGGAAAAACGTTCCGGGGCAATTACGATGTGTTCCTGCCCGATGGCGGTGCAAACAGGATGTTCCGTCCATTATGGTTTCGCACTTACCGTTATATGCAGGTAGAAGTTACTACAGGAGACGAGCCTTTGGTAATTGAAGATTTATATGGCATGTATACCGGCTATCCTTTTAAACAGGTAGCCACTTTCCAAAGCAGTGATACTTCGCTTCAATCTCTTTGGAACGTAGGCTGGCGCACGGCAAGGTTATGCGCAGGCGAGACGTATTTCGACTGCCCATACTACGAGCAGTTGCAATACGAAGCCGATACGCGCATTCAATCGCTTATTTCGCTTTATGTTACCGGCGATGACCGCCTTATGCGCAAAGCCATCACCGACTTTTACAACTCGCGTGTTTCCGACGGATTAACGCAAGGCAGATACCCAAGCAGTCGCCTGCAGGTCATTCCTCCTTTCTCCCTTTTTTGGGTAAGCATGTTGTATGATTATACCATGCATCGCCGCGATGATGCTTTCATTAAGCAAAACCTGCAGGCTGTAAAAGGTGTGCTCTATTGGTATGAGCAGCACATTGATACTTCGCGCAATATGCTTGGCGCGATGAACTGGTGGAATTTTGCGGATTGGGCTTCTTCTTTCCCCGGTGGAACGCCGCCGGGCGCAAACGATGGCAACAGCGCCGTCATCACACTGCAGTATGCTTACACGCTGCAACAGGCAGCTGCTTTATTTTCTTATTTTAAACAACCCGCCGAGGCAGCGCATTATGCGGCTTTGGCTGCGCAAATGAATAAGGGCACGTATGCGCATTGTTTCAACAAGACAAAGGAAGCTATGGGCGATACGCCGGAAAAGAGAATTTTCAGTCAACACGCGAGCATTATGGCAATACTCTCCGGCTGCCTGTCTAAGCAGGAAATACCTTCGGTAATGAAGACCATCCTTTACGACACTTCGCTCACGCAGGCTACCTTTTATTACCGCTTCTATTTAGTACAGGCCCTGAAGAAAGCCGGCATGGCTAATCTGTATTACAGCCAGCTAACGCCCTGGCGAGATATGATACAAAAAGGGTTGACCACCTTTGCCGAAAACCCTGACCCCACGAGGTCTGACTGCCATGCCTGGAGCGCCAGCCCGTTGTATGATTTCCTTGCCACGCTTTGTGGTATTACACCCGCTTCGCCAGGCTTCCGCACCATTACGATTGCGCCGGCTTTTGGAGAACTTACATCTCTCGAAGGCAGCATGCCTCATCCGGATGGTACTATTTCGGTTTCGCTGGCGCGAAAGGATAGCAGCGTTAAAGGCCTTGTTATGCTACCTGCTAACGTCAAAGGCAATTTTATCTGGAAGGGTAAAACGATACTCTTACACGGCGGCAGGCAGGAAATAAACTTATAGCAACATTTTTAAGCTAACTGGCTCTATTATTTTATTGAATAAGACATGTTATTATTAGAAAATATCCGTTCTGCTACAAAAGAATCACACGAGGCATTAGATACTGCTATGATGCCTGCTATAAAAAGCATTCATTCGGCAGAAGCTTACGTACGGTTGCTGATTGCTTTCTATGGCTTCTTTAAGCCAGTTTATGAATTAATAGAAGCTCACCTGCAAACATCTCTTCTTCCTGATTACCCAACGCGGCGCAAGCCTTCCGCTATCCTTGAAAACCTGGCGGCTTTGCACTTTCATCAACCGGTAACTCATCTCTGCGAAGACCTCCCACTTATCACAAATAATGCGGCGGCTTTCGGCGCTCTGTATGTAATGGAAGGCTCCACACTCGGTGGTTTGGTCATTAAAAAAATGATAGCTACTCAAACCGGTTTACAGGACGGGCAAATCTCATTTTTCAACGCTTACGGAAAAGAAACCAAAGAGAGATGGAACACATTTATTATCATTCTTAACGGCATTGCTAAGGATGGAAAAGAAGAGGCTTCCGCTATTGTTGCTGCCACCGAAACTTTTGCCCTTTTCAGGCGCTGGCTCGACGTTACATTTTTTTGAGACAAACTTCTTTTTCCACTATTTTGCCTTTCCATTCTTTAAAAAATCCAGATGAAGAATCCGGCAGTTGATCTCACGAATTGCGATACAGAACCCATCCATATTCCCGGTAGCATTCAAAGTCATGGCTTCCTCATTGCCTTCGATGCTGCTGATGCGACCATCCGCTATGTCAGCGAAAATGTAAAGGAAAAAACGGGGCTGGAAGCCGCGCGGGTATTAGGTAAAACCTTTGAACGGTTTATAGAGGAAAGCAGCATTACGCTAAAATCTCTATCACTCAATCAACTGCTTTCTTATGGCAGCGATAGTGAGGAGGCTGACATTATCAACCCGGTGTTAACCGATGTGCAAGGCGTACCTCACTATCTCATTGTTCATAAGAGCGGAGATAGCATACTGCTGGCTGAGTTTGAGCCTTATCAGCCTTCGCCCGAAACCGATCTTCATCGTATGGTTGGCATTTCAGTATCCCGCATTCTGGAAGGCAGAACCGTGAAGGACATTTTGCACAATACCGCAAGGCAGATCAGAGAAATTATTCAGTATGATCGCGTAATGGTTTACCAGTTTCGCGATGACGGACATGGAGAAGTGGTAGCCGAAGACGTTGCAGAAGATATGGAGCCGTTTATGGGTCTTCATTACCCGGCAACTGACATCCCGAAGCAGGCAAGAGATTTATACCTCATCAACCTCACGCGCAGCATAATTGACGTAGCTTCAGAAACATCGGCGCTGATGGCTATGGATAATAGTGACAATGGCAAACAACCGCAGCCGCTCGACCTTACCCACTCGGTACTGCGCGCCGTATCGCCTATCCATATCCAGTACCTGAAAAATATGGGAGTGGCAGCCAGCTTCAGTGTGTCGCTCGTGTCGAACAACAAGCTTTGGGGGCTGGTGGCCTGTCACAACAACTCGCCCCGGCTCATTGACTATAAAGCCCGTGAGGCGGCCAAACTGCTGGGGCAGATTCTGTCTTCTTCGCTCGAATATCGAGACAGTGAAGAAAACAAAGATGCTGCCCATGGGCTACAGCAATCGGCAGACGAGCTGGCCAAACAACTGCAAAAGGATTCTGATACAACAAACGCCTTTGCCAAAAATGTTGATCTGGCGTTACATACAACCCATGCAAGAGGCGTTGCCATTGTGTTTGAAGGAAATATTCATACTGCTGGCATTGTCCCTTCGGAAGAAGAAATTAAAAATATTGTTGCCTGGTTGCAGGCGAACAATAATTCGCAGGTTTTTCGCTCCGAATGTTTTTCTGTACATTATAAACCTGCGCTTCAATTTACAGGTGTTGCCAGCGGTATATTAGCCTGCATGTTGTCGAAGGAACTGGGCGAATACATCATCTGGTGCAAGCCCGAACAGTTAAAGACTGTAAACTGGGCAGGCAATCCGGAAAAACCGGCAGAAGAAGAAGCCGGAGGCAGGACGGTGCTGACGCCGCGCCACTCATTTGCAACATGGAGTGAGCAGGTAGAGAACACATCGGAAAACTGGAGCACAGCGGAAATCTCAGCCGTGTTGCGGCTGCGCGAGGATATCATTTACATCATCAACCAGAAGGCAAACCAGATACGCCAGCTAAACGAACGGCTGAAGGAGGCATATGACGAACTGGATTCTTTCAGCTTTACCATTTCGCACGACCTGAAGACGCCGCTTACTTCTATACGCAACTATACTGAAATTATCCTCGAAGAAGGCAATACGCTGGATGAGGACACTGTGGGTATGCTCAACCGGATTATGAAAAGTACCGATAAAATGCAGGTGCTTATCCGGGAAGTAATGTCCTATTCGCGCCTCAGCCGCAGGCAATTGGTGTACGAAGAAGTCAACATGAGCGCACTATTACAGGAAGTAGTAACTGAACTGAAAGTGGTTTACAAAGCTAGCCATGCCGAAATCGTCATTAAAAATCCATTAAATGTGAGAGCCGACAAAGTGATGATGATGCAAGCGTTTACCAATCTTATCAGTAACGCTATCAAGTACTCAAGCCCGGTTTCACACCCCCTTGTCACCATCGAGGCAAAACAGCAGGAGGGAGGTGTTCTGTATACGATAAGTGATAACGGCATAGGAATAGATATGAGTTATGGCAGCCAGATATTCGAAATCTTTAAAAGACTTGACAACGTTGCACAATATGAAGGCAGCGGCGTTGGTTTATCTATTGTGAAGCGGATTATGGAAAAGCATGCCGCCAAAATCTGGTATGAAAGCGAATTAAATAAAGGAACAATATTTTATTTGTTATTTTTGAATGATAATAATCTACCAATATGAAGTCGGATATTTTATATGTGGAAGACAACGAAGATTATATTGACTTCGTAAAGCGGGCGCTGAAAAAGATAGACAGCAATGTATCCATGACAGCTATTACTGATGGAAAAACCGCGCTTTCTACGGTAAGCAACCATACAGGCGCGCAGAATTATAAACTCATCCTTCTCGACATACACATGCCGGGTATTACAGGCATTGAAATCCTGCAGAAGATACGCCGGCAAAAAGAGCTGACCTGTGTTCCTATTGTGATGATGTCTACTTCCGATAACCCTAAGGATGTAGAGACTTCTTACCTGTCCGGCGCCAACGCCTATCTTGTAAAACCGGTGGGCATTCAGCCGCTTACCAGTGCCATGAAAGCGCTCTGTGATTTCTGGCTGAACTATAATTTTTCGGACGGAAACTAACAGTTGCTTTTCTCTCTTTTATTTCGGTTTGTATTTCGCCTCAGTGAAAATCTGTTTTGCATCTGTCTGAAGCAGTTGCGTTAGTGTTGTTTTATCTTCTTTTCCTGTCATCCATTTCTTCACAATCTGCCAGCCGATGAACAGCCCGATATTGCCGGGCGAAGCCGACCCTAAGGCTTCGGTTTTTGGACCCTCACCCGTATAGTCTTTCAACTGCGAAGGATCGCTGATATATAGCAGGTTGTTCTCGATAAAATAATTCCAGATGGCGGCTTCATTATCATAACAACCTTTTAATTGCGCAGCCGTATAGCCGGTCTTTAAACTGTCTTCTGTTTCGGGCAATAAATGGTCAAGCACATATAAGCGCTTGCCTTCCTCAACCATGGCTTCTATCAGGGTTTTGGAGGATGATTGCGGCGGATAAATATCACTGATGACGTTGGTAATGCTATTTGCAGCGATATATGCCGGCTCGAACCGGCGGCTTTGATAAGCCGGATATACTTCACGTAAAAAATCGGTTTGATAAACAGAAAAGTTTTTACCCAGATACAATTGCAAACCCACTGCAATGCCGCTGCCTGTAAGTACATTGCTGTATCCTTCAAAGGGTCCTACATAAGTAATGATTTGTTTCGGTAAAGTATAGTTAGGAAAGTAGTATTTGGTGAACTGCAAGCCCCTGCGAATTTCTTTTTCTTCTTCGCTGAAGGAAGCAAAGTTTTTCTGTACCGAATCGTACACCGGCTTGTAATCGAGTAAAAACAACTTTACGTTTTTGGTTACGCTGTCGGGCACCGAAGGCAGGGAAAGAATGTTGTATAAATAATCATTCAGGAATGGGCCATACTGCTGCTGCAGATGGCTTAGAGAAGCTTCTACGTAGTTGGTGTCAATGGCAAAGAAGTCTTTTTCAAAGCGCTTTACAGAAATGCTTACTTTGATGTGAGAAACATCCGGAATGTTTTTTTTATCGCCGCAGGCAGAAAAGAAAAGAAGCAGCAAAGACAAGGACAACCATTTATTCATCGTGCTAAAGTAACGGCTGAAGATTCCGTATCTTTTACAAAAAAGCATTTTAGGTTTCTTTTAGTGAGATGAGCCGCCCGTCATTGCGAGCGAAGCAATCTGTACCATGCGATGGATGCTGTATGTAAGTAAGTAACAATTCGGTCAGCACTATTTACTCACTGTTTCACTATTCACGACTCACAAGCCCGCTTCTCTGCCATCCACAGATGGCTTTGTTCCTCGCAATGACGGGCGGCCGATTCATTCATCGCAATCTTTACAATATTCTTTACTTCACAAAGAGACCTTCCAGATAATCTCCTTTAAACTCTACCAATGTAGGATTGCCGCCCGGCGCAACACCCGGTGTGCTGCAGGTGAATAATTGTTCTGTAATCAGCTCCATTTCTTCGCGCGAGAGCGGCTTGCCGGTTTTAATACTTTGCTGCCGCGCAAGGCACCGCACTACTTTCTCGCGGCGGCTTACTTTTATATCGCTGCTGAAGTGTTTGAATTGCTCCAGTAATAGCTCGATAACTGCTTTCTCGTTGCCGGTTTTTAGATCGGCGGGTGTGCCTTGTATAATAAACCCATCCTGCCCGAACGGCTCTATCTCGTAACCCACCAATTGCAGCTCGGGAAGCAGATCTTCCAGCAAAATGGCGTCGGGCGTAGCGAGTTGCAGCACCGATGGAAACAGGTTTTTCTGCGTAGCGGCCGGCTTGCCCTGCAAGGCTTCGCTGTAGCGTTCATATAAAATGCGCTCATGCGCCAGTTGCTGATGAATCAACAATAAACCACCCGTTTCGTCTGAAGCAATAATATAAGTGTTGTGCAACTGTGCCATCACCGTTGGACGAATAGCCGCATTTGTATAAACCGGCAGCAAAGGCTCATAGCCTGTTCCCTGTTCCCTATTTCTTATCTCCTCTTCCGGCGAGGGATAAAACTCGCTCCAATGCTTCAACCCTGCCGTTTCGTTGGCTTCTATGCGGTGCGACTGGTGCTTTTGCGTAAACGTGCCAAACAAAGCTGTGGTGGAAGCCGTTTGTTGCTCCGCTTCGCCAAAGGGTTTGCTCACGGCATCGAGGCTTTGTATGCCCGCATCCAAACTAAAATCCAGCGAAGGCGAAATGCTGAACTGCGCCAGCGAGTGCCGGATGGCCGACTGCACAAACGCATATACTATCTTCTCATCTTCAAACTTGATTTCCTGCTTGGTAGGGTGTACGTTGATGTCTATCTGTGCCGCATCTAGCTCGATGAATAAAACATAGAGCGGGTAGCTGTCTTTGGGCAACAGATCTTCCAGCGCGCTGCTGACGGCATGGTTGAGGTAAGCGCTTTTGATGAAGCGGTTGTTTACAAAAAAATACTGGTCGCCGCGTGTCTTCTTCGCCGCATCGGGCTTGCCGATGAAACCATAAATGTTCATGTAGTCCGTTGCTTCGCCCACGTTCACCAGCTTGTTGGCATATGTGCTGCCAAATATCTGCAGCACGCGCTGCTTGGGGTTGCCCGTCTCTAAATAAAACACTTGCTGACCGTTGCTGGTGAGCGAAAAAAAGATGCCTGGAAACGCCATTGCGACGCGGATAAATTCATCCACAATATGCCGCAGCTCCGATGCATTGCTCTTTAAAAAATTGCGCCGCGCCGGCACATTAAAGAACAGGTTCTTCATGCAAATATTGGTGCCGACAGGGCAGGCGCAGGGCTGCTGTTTTTTTACGGTACTGTTCTCTATGTGTATCTCCACGCCGAGCTCGTCGCTCGCGCGGCGGGTCTTCATTTCTACCTGCGCCACAGCGGCAATGGAAGCCAGCGCCTCGCCGCGAAAACCCATCGTGTTAATATGAAAGAGGTCTTCTATCTTCCGTATCTTACTGGTGGCGTGGCGCTCAAAGCTAAGCCTGGCGTCGGTTTCGCTCATGCCCTTGCCATTGTCTATCACCTGTATCAGGCTCTTGCCGGCTTCGGTTACAATGAGTTGAATGTGCGATGCGCCGGCATCTACGGCATTCTCCAACAGCTCTTTCACAGCACTGGCGGGGCGCTGTATCACCTCGCCGGCAGCTATCTGGTTGGCAATGTTATCGGGGAGTAATTGAATGATGTCAGCCATTAAAAAATTTTAATCGGGAAAGGTGTAAAACTAATTTTTATTTAAGCCCCAACTGCGAAGCGTGAGATATTTTTGACCCATCCGAATACTCCAGCGAAGTAGGGACAAAGGTCTTACCCGTTTTGGAATCCAATATCACACCTTATTCAAGGCGATACCACCTCTCACGGTATCGCCTTTTTTTTGTGAGTAGCGAGTAGATGCTCGCAATGACGCGCGTTTTTAAATGCAGAAGCTTTTTTACATTTTTCAAAAAATATTATTTTAGCCATTCAATTTTTTCCTAACAATTAAAACAACAAAACGATGGCTTTACAAAACCAAATCAGCCTTGCCTTTACTGAAGAAGAACTACAGCAGATTGACGACCACATTGCCGGTATTGAAGCAATTGTAAAATCGAAACTGGTGCCGCTTACCGCCGCGCAAAACAGCTTGTATGGCAAGCTGGGCAACGAAAATGAAGGCTGGGCAGAAACCGTTTATGCCGACTGCAAACAGGTGCCTAAGCTGGTGCCTGCCGATGTGGTGGACACGAAAGAATGGGATGCCGACGAAACTGCCCGCAAGCAGCTTTCGCCGCGGGTGAGCCGGTTGGAAGCGCTGGTGGCTGACCTCGAAAGCACCAACCGCCTGCTTGGGTTTGATATCTACAACACCTGCCTCAGCGTTTACAAATACGTTAAAGTGAAGATGGACCTGGGCGTAGCCGGCTTTAAAGAGTATTACGAAAAATGGAGCGTGCAGTTTCCGGGGCGGCGGGGTGGACCGAAACCCACAAAACCCTAACCGGCCGCCGGTAAACCCGCTTTAACCGGCTTTTTTGCCGCTTCCGACGCCTTTAAAGGCGCCGGAAGCGGCTTTTTTGTGGCTTGGAGTGGGTTTAAACCCGGTAAAAGCAGGTTTTAAGGCGGTTTGACCGGGAAAAAAGGCAGTTGGAGCGGGTTTTTTGTGGTCGGTAAATGCGGGTTTGCAGTACTGAAAAGGGTGTTTTGTGTATTGATTTATCCCGTATTTTTCCAATCTAAAAAATTAAAAGAACAGTTTATGAAATTCATTTTTACTTGTTTGTTATTAGGAGTTGTGTTGGGCGGTTTTGGGCAACAGAATACGTTTAAGGTAAGGGTATTTGCGCCTGGTGGTGGTTATTTAAGTCAGCTAACTCAATTAAATGATGGTACTTATGTAGGTGTAGGTGGAATTTATCCTGATCCTAATAGCGGTTCTGTGTTTCTATATATCTTGAAAACAGATGCAAACGGAAACGTGCTGGCTTCAAAAGCAATTGATAATTTAGGTAACAGTAATGGCTACTCGCTCACAAAAACAACAGACGGCGGTTTTGCTGTATGTGGAGATTTTGATGGTGAATCAGCAGTTGTAAAATTTACATCTGATCTTACTCCACAGTGGCAAAAGGAATTTTTTTATGATAGCGGATACATAGTTCTCAAAAAGATTTTACAGAACTCGGATGGTGGCTACATGATAATGGGAAGCATAGCCAACTACAATAGTACTGGCTCCTCTGACTATCTACTAAAAACAGATGGAGCAGGAAATGTTTTATTCGCTAAAAGATATTTTGACTATCGAACTAAGCAAACATTAGATATGGTGGCAACTGCTGACGGAAACTTTGCCTTTTTAGGAGGAACCGCTTATGATAACACCGACGATTCGGCTTATGTAGTGAAAATAAAACCAGACGGTAGTGTTTTATGGACAAGCTATTTGGTAAGTAAGGGGCAAATTTTATATCCTACTGCGATGGCAGCTACCTCAGATGGCGGAGTTATCATTACTGGCGATGCAGATACTTTAAAAACGGGTCTTTATACTGACCGTCTGTTGATGGCTAAGTATACTAGTGCAGGCGCACTTCAATGGTCAAAGGATATTGTTACCACAAATTATATTGAAAGCTATGCTATAACAGCTATTGAGGATACAGATGGAGGTTATCTTTTTGCTGGAGAGCTTGATAAATTCACCGATTTGGCGCATAATAACTACGACACTTCCTATGGCTATATTGTAAAAACAAATGCTTCAGGAGATATACTTTGGACAAAAACCTATGAGCCAAGTCAGGATGGCTATACATATTTTGCCAATCTTATAAAAACTACAGATGGTAGTTATGCAGCTTGTGGCGAGGGATATTTTTATAATACTCCTGATGATGATTATGACGATGGCAGTTTTATTTACAAATTCAACAGCAATTTACAAGCATGTAATGAAACGGTTGGTAGTAAAGGCACTGCTCAAAACTTTGGAAGAAGCGTATCTATGAATGCAACAATTACATCAGTAATTACCGATAATCAAGATATTGATGTTGTTCTGACAGATGCTGGCACTGTCGACAATGTATGCAGCAGCGTTCTTCCCCTCCAACTCGTCTCCTTCAACGCTTCTCTCCAAAACAAAACCGTAGCGGTGCAATGGAGCACTGCCAATGAAGTAAACACCAGCTATTTCATTGTAGAAAGAAGCAAGGATGCTGTCTCCTTCAACGCCTTGCAACAGGTAACTGCCAAAGGCAACAGCGCCGGTGTGCAAACGTATAGTATCAATGATCTGCAACCACTACCCGGCACTTCTTATTATCGTTTAAAAGAAGTAGATAAAGATGGTAAGACCACTTATTCATCCGTAGTGCCCCTAACGGTGTTGAACAATGGTGTAATTGTCATCAGCCCCAACCCGGTAAGAGATGCTATACATGTGGTAATGCAAAGCGCAAACAATAGCCGTCTCACGCTGCAAGTTGTAGATATGGAAGGGCGTATATTGGCTGTACAACCCGCCTCGGTATCCGCCGGCAGAAACGAAATAACAATACCTGCGGCTTCTCTCGCCAAAGGCGTGTATGTATTAAAAGTAATCCAAAACAATGCGACGCAAACCATACGGTTTGTGAAGGAGTAGGTAATGTATCTGTAATATAAAAGAGCCCCGAACCGTTTAGCCGGTTCGGGGCTCTTTTATATTGCTGCAGACGCACACTTTTACTTTATTTCTTTCAAATACTTTCCATATCCGCTCTTTGCATACAGCTCTGCCTGCTGCATCAGTTGCTCATGGTTGATGAAGCCCATCTTGTAAGCAATCTCTTCAATGCAGCCGATTTTAGTGCCCTGCCGCTTTTCTATCACGCGCACATATTCAGTAGCATCGCTAAGCGAATCGAAGGTGCCGGTATCGAGCCAGGCAAAGCCACGGTTCATTACACCAACATGCAGCTTTTGGCGTTCCAGATAAACTCTATTTACATCGGTAATTTCATATTCTCCCCGCGGTGAAGGCGCAATGTTTTTAGCAATGGTCACCACTTCATTATCATAAAAGTACAAGCCCGGCACGGCATAGCGGCTCTTCGGTTTAGCAGGTTTTTCTTCAATAGACAAGGCTTTAAAATGTTCATCAAACTCCACCACACCATAACGTTCAGGGTCGCTTACCTCATACGCAAAAATGGCGGCGCCATCTACATCGTTAAACGATTGCAGCAGCTTGCTGAATCCCGGACCATAAAAGATATTATCACCCAATACCAGCGCCACTTTATCAGCGCCGATGAATGATTCGCCAATCACAAACGCCTGTGCCAATCCGTTCGGTTTCTCCTGCACAGCGTAGGAAAAAGAACAGCCAATGGCTGCGCCATCACCCAGCAGTCTTTGAAACTGCGCCGAATCTTCGGGCGTGGTAATGATGAGAATGTCTTTGATGCCCGCGAGCATTAATACAGACAGCGGGTAGTAGATCATTGGCTTATCGTACACCGGCATAATCTGTTTGCTGATGCCTTTGGTGATAGGGTAGAGGCGTGTGCCGGAGCCGCCGGCTAAAATGATTCCTTTCATGGTAGGGTAAGTTTATAAAATGTCTTTGAGTAATGGATTCACTAAGTCTTTGTCTGATAAAATGAGTTCGCTATCCGGCAGCTTCCAGTCTATGTTTAACTGCGGATCGTTATACGCCAATCCGCCTTCAGCGGCTTTGTTGTAAAAATTATCGCACTTATAAAAAAAGGTTGCTCTTTCGCTCAGCACGACGAAGCCATGTGCAAAACCGCGCGGCACAAAAAACTGCGTGTGCGAATCGCCGGTCAGTAAAACAGATTGGTATTGCCCGTAAGTAGGTGAGTCTTTGCGTAAATCAACGGCTACATCCAGCACTTCGCCCTGCAGCACGCGAACCAATTTTGCCTGCGCCGCATCGCCTTTCTGAAAATGCAGCCCACGCAGCACGCCTTTGGTAGACGACGATTGATTGTCCTGCACAAAATGAACGTTTAAGCCGGTAAGCTTCTCAAAAGTTTGCTGGTTGAAACTTTCAAAGAAATAACCGCGGTGATCTTTAAAAACAGTATCGTGGATGATATAGCAGTCTTTGAGTGGTGTGGCTTCTACTTTCATAGAATATATTTATGCTGATAGCTGAGAGTAGTGCACTACCAGCATTGAATGTGGATGATTCTTTTTTTATCTGATGCTTTATAACTTATGCCTTATTGCTCGCAGTTATCTGTTGCTATACTGCTCGTCATAATAATGCTGGTAATCACCCGACGTAACATGCTTCAGCCATTCTTCATTGTTCAGGTACCAATCAATGGTTTGGCTTAGGCCTTCTTCAAATGTAACGCTTGGCTTCCAACCTAATTCTTTATTGATTTTGGTGGCATCAATGGCATACCGTAAATCGTGTCCCGGCCTGTCTTTTACGTAAGTAATCAGGGCTTCGCTTTCGCCTTTTTGCCTGCCTAATTTCTCATCCATTAAAGAGCACATGAGTTTTACAAGGTCAATGTTTTTCCATTCGTTGAAGCCACCAATGTTGTAGGTCTCGCGGTTTTTTCCTTCATGGAAAACAAGGTCTATCGCGCGGGCATGATCTTTTACAAATAACCAGTCGCGCGTGTTCGCGCCTTTGCCATACACCGGCAATGGTTTTTTGTGGATGATGTTATTGATGAATAAGGGAATAAGCTTCTCCGGGAAATGGTTGGGACCATAATTGTTGCTGCAATTGGTAACCACGATGGGCAAGCCATAGGTTTCGCTGTAAGCTCTTACAAAATGGTCAGACGAAGCCTTGCTAGCAGAGTAAGGAGAATTGGGTGAGTAAGGTGTCGTCTCAGTAAACATGCCTTCATCGCCCAGCGTGCCATATACTTCATCGGTAGAAATATGATAGAAGCGATGACTCTTATAATCGGCTTTCCAGTAATCCTTCGCCGTGTGTAACAGGTTAACGGTGCCTACAATATTAGTATATATAAAATCGAGCGGCGCCACGATGGAACGATCTACATGACTTTCAGCAGCGAGATGGATAACATCTGTCACTTCATACTTATCAAACACTTCCTTTATTGCTTCGGCATCAAGGATATTTACCCGCTCAAAATAATAATTCGGTTTGTCCTCAATGTCTTTTAGGTTCTCTAAGTTGCCTGCATACGTTAGTGCATCTACGTTGATGATGGTATAATCAGGATATTGGTTAACAAACAGGCGAACAACATGCGAGCCGATGAAGCCGGCGCCGCCAGTAATGATGATTTTTTTTGACATAAATATTATCTTCTTTTAATTGGATGCGGGATACAATAACGGGCGTAAAAATAAAGGATTTGTTCGCCCCTGAGAGAATGAAGCGATTAAGATTGGCTTAAAGTAAAGCCGCTTGGATTAAAAGACTATAAGCCCAACTCCATAAGTGATAGAGAAGGCAATAAGTGAACTGTTTGCAAACCGGCTTTGCGCGCCCCTTCCACATTAGCTAGCGTGTCATCTATAAACAGAGTTTCCGAAGCCTTTAAATGCTGCTCATCTAATACGTACTGATAAGATTCTACATAGGGTTTGCGTAAACCCATTTCGTGAGAGTAGTACGCTTTAATAAAGTAATCATTAAAGTTTCCGCCACCTGTCTGCTCCTGGTGCGTTTTCATAATTGCGTTGTAATGAATAATGTTGGTATTCGACAACAGGAACACTTTGTATTTGTGTCTTATTTTGTCCAGCCATTTCAGCCGGTCCAAATAAAATGAACCCAGCAAAGCATTCCACGAATCTTCTATCTCTTCGTCTTTTAATGTTGTATTGGTATGATTGCGAAACTGATTATAAAATTCTTCGGCTTGAAGCTTACCCATTTCCAGTTGTTCAAATAAATCCGATGCATGGTGTTGCGTATAAAAGGTATTGAAGTCCTGCACCTTCAAATCAGTAAAGGCTTTCAGCGTTTTATTATAGTCAATCTCAACAAACACGCCACCCATGTCGAAGATGATATTCTTTATATTTTGCATGGCACAAAAATAAAGGGTCTGTTTACTTATTACTTCTTGGATAATTGCCCGGTTTTTCTATTTTTGCCGTCCCGAATTCCGAAAGGATTCAGGACCTATAGCTCAGCTGGTTAGAGCATCTGACTCATAATCAGAGGGTCCCTGGTTCAAGCCCAGGTGGGTCCACAGAAAAAAACTAAATGGGTGATAAGAAATTACACCCATTTTTTATTGCCCATGTATCAACCTAAAAATCTTTTCTCGCAGTAAAACTTGCAGTGAAGACACACAGTAAATGGAAGTATTTTAAGCATTTCTGTGTTCAATTATAGTGATTCTGCCATATAAATTACGCGGTGGATTGGGTATTCACTGACTGAGTTTCTACTTTTAATCCCTTATGCCATGATCTTTTAAAGAGATAATGAATTCCTATTCTTGTGCTGTTTTATCTTCTCTTTAGTGTAATTTTTGTAATTCTTCATTGGTAAACCCTCTTACCATATAACTTCTTCAAGTTCTTTTTCAACTTTCCGTTAAATCTTATTGTTATTTGAAGCTTATGCCTCTAGAAGCACATTCGTTCCTGTACGCCCTTATTAACAAATAGTCGTAAAATTTTAACATGTCTGTTTAACTTTTTAAAATTTTGAACAAAGTTTTTAAACTTTACAAAGACGACAAATGAAGAACTATCCGCTTAATAAGAGAATTGTTAAATGCTTATACTTTAATAGGTGTTTATCAATTACTGCGCTCAGCAGTATTCTGGATAAGAGTATTCCGATTGTTCTAAAGGCTGTAAACAAATTAATTGAGGAAGGACAAATTTTTGAAACCGGCTTAGCGCCTTCTACAGGCGGACGACGCGCCCTTGTTTATTCTGTTAAGCCTTTTTTCAAATATATTGTTACGGTTGCCATGGATCAATTTCTTACACGGATAGCATTGATCGACCTTCACAATAATATTGTCGGAAATGTTGAAACCATTGAATTGCTGCTCGTGAAGAACGAAAGTTCGCTTGCACAACTGGCGGAATACATTGAAACCTTTATTGTAAAAACCGGAATTTCGAAAGAAAAAATAATAGGAATAGGTATTGGTATGCCTGGTTTCGTAGATGTAAAAAAAGGGTTGAACTATAGCTTCTTGCCGGCAGGCGATAGTAACATTTGCAATTATATTAGCAACCTTACCGGGTTAGCCGTCTTTATAGATAATGATTCCAGCATTATTGCTTTAGCTGAATCAAAATTCGGCAGTTGTGTAAACAAAACCAATGCGCTTGTTTTGAATTTAGGCTGGGGCGTTGGTTTAGGCATGATCCTGAATTCGGAGTTATTCAGAGGCGACAATGGATTTGCCGGCGAATTCAGCCATATACCGTTATTTACCAACAACAAGCTTTGCTCTTGCGGAAAAATGGGATGCCTGGAAACGGAAACTTCATTGTTAGAGATTATTGAGAAAGCAAAAGCCGGTTTGACCAGCGGCAGAGCTTCTATATTGAAAAACCAGATTTTTAATGTTGACATAGAAACAGCTTTTGACCTCATTGTGCAGGCTGCACAAAAAGGAGATCAATTTGCCATTGAACTAATTTCGAAGGCGGCTTACGAGATCGGCAGGGGTATTTCAATTCTGATTCATTTACTCAATCCCGAAATAATTATTTTAAGCGGACGCGGCGCTCAGGCTGGCAGACTGTGGAAAGCACCTATACAGCAGGCAATTCATGAATTTTGTATTCCAAGGCTTGCAGCACATACCGAGATTGAAGTGTCGAATCTAAGTTATGATGCAGAACTCATTGGTGCGGCCGCTTTGGTAATGGACAACTTTGAAAACATCAGCAGTAAACACCAGAATGCACTGACAGAAGCATTTTAATTAAACAAACACGGAATCAGTACTATTTTTTAAACATCAAAATCAACTATTATGAAGACACCTATGAGATTACTCTTATTACTGCTGCTTACAACAGCAAGCCTATGCCTGAAAGCGCAGGAGAGGAAAACCATTACCGGAACCGTTCAGGACAGTGCCGGCCGCGCTTTACCCGATGTGTCGGTGCTGGTAAAAGGCACCAAGAATGGTAGCTTGACCGATGCGCAGGGTAATTTTAAAATTACAGTAGGCGCATCTGACAATGTTCTTGAATTTTCTTCTGTCGGGTATGCCACACAGGATGTTCAGATCGGAAATAATTCAACGATTACCGTTACACTACTAAGCATCAACAATGCATTAAGCGAAGTGGTTGTAACAGGTTTTGGCACACGAACCAATACCAGAAAGCTATCTTACTCTGTTACGCAGGTAGCTGGTTCTGATATCACGAAAGCTAATAATGCTAATCTTGTTAATGCTTTGCAAGGTAAAGTAGCGGGTGTTTTTGTTGCACAAGGAGCCGGTGGGCCTTCATCAAGTGCAAAAATTCGTATTCGCGGTAATTCAAGGTTATCATCAAATACGCAACCTCTTGTTGTGATTGATGGCATCCTGATCGAGCCGGGAACAACCGGCGCCGATTCGTGGGGTGGTAATCAGGACTTTGGTAATATTATGAAAGACCTTAACCCGGATGATTACGAAAGTATTACTGTATTAAAAGGTTCTGCCGCTTCTGCTTTATATGGCTCCAAAGCATTAAACGGGGTGTTGCTGATTACAACAAAAAAAGGTGTTGCCAGAAAAGGTCTCGGACTTTCTTTTACGCACACCGAGTCTTTCGATAAAGCCTACAAACTACCGGATTTGCAAAACGAATATGGAGGAGGCACATCTACTGTATTCGCAACAGATGCAGATGGCAACCGTGTTGTTGATGCCAGCGCATCTGCTCTGAATGCACCGGATGGCGCCTTCTCTTACGGACCTAAGTTTGATGGCCAACCGGTAAAAGATCTGGATGGCAGAATTGTTCCCTGGGTAGCCAATAAGCCTTTGGATTTCTTTGAGACAGGAAAATACATCAATTCTAATGTAGCCGTTGAAGGTGGAGGCGAAAGAAGTACATTCCGGTTCTCTTATTCCAATCTTTACAACAGCAGTGTAATGCCGAATAACGATTTAAAGAGAAATAGTTTCGATTTAAGAGTTACTCAGAAAGTTTCAAAAGCTATAAGTTTAGATGCGAGTGTCAACTATACAAATAATCAGGTTTTAAACCCAATCATACAAGGTGGAAACAGCAGCCCTTTGTTTGCTTTTACTTATCTGATGCCAAGAAATGCTGATATTGCTTATTATCAAAGTCATTATATAGATTCGGTAAGAGGCGGCAGAAAGCAACTTACGCAGGCAAGCGATCCTTACCTGCTGGCTTATACCTTGTGGAATTATTATCAAATAAACACAAAGCGTAATGAAAATAACCTGTTGGCTAATATTGATGTAACCGCCAATCTGACGCCATGGTTAAACCTGCTGGTACGTTCCAACATAAATAATTACAACGATTATACAGAAACAAAAACGTTGGGAACTGGCGCAAACTTTAGTGGTGGTTCTTACCAGTTAATCCAAAGCAATTACAGGAATATAAGAATCCAAAGCCTTCTGAATATTACCAAAAGCTTCGGTAAAGACTTCGATTTAACAGCATCAGCCGGTGGCGAAACATACCGTAACTTAACAGGCTTCACCACCAATTCTTCTACCAATGGCGGGTTAAATATACCGGGTGTATTTACAATCGCAAATTCTATCAACCAGGCTAATATTTCTGTGAGTAGAGTGCCTTCTAAAATATTAAACGCTCTGTATGCTTACGGAGACTTAACCTGGAAAGACATGCTTACGCTGAATTTCAGTTTGCGTAACGATTGGTCTTCTGCCCTTACCTATGCGAATGGCACAGGGGATTATTCTTACCTGTATCCAAGTGTGGGTTTGGCCTGGTCATTTACCGAGCTACCTATGTTTAAAAACTCTAATTCCATTTTATCTTATGGCAAGCTCAGAGCCAGCTTAGGCTATACAGGTTTTGATGCATCTCCCTATGTTACTAACCAAACGGGTAACTATGGCTTACTCTCTGGTGGGTTTAATAATGGGTCAAACAGCAACCAGCAGGTATATACTTTTAACGGCAATACATTGCCCAATTTTAATTTGAAAAACGAATTGACCCGTGAAATGGAATTTGGCGCTAACCTGCAGTTCTTCAATAACAGGCTTGGCATAGATGCAGCTTATTACAAAAAAAATACCCGTAATCAGATTATTAACTTACCAGCACCAATAGAAAGTGGCGTAGGCTCACGATTAATCAATGCTGGTAATATTCAGAATCAGGGTATCGAAATATTGCTCACAGCTACGCCGATAAAATCAAGAAATTTCACGTGGAATGCCAATGTGAACTATACACTAAACAGGAATAAAATTATCTCTTTAGCACCAGGCGTTACCAACTATCAACTGGAGCTTGCCTTTGGTGCTGATGTGGTAGCCCAGGCGGTTCCCGGTTCAACGTATGGTACGGTGGTTACCGGCTCTGACTTTGCCACTTATCAGGCAAAAGATGCAAGTGGTAATAATGTATCTGATCCAAATAATGGTAAACGCGTCATTGGCACACCTGATAACGCAGCATATATTGCCGGCGGTGGCTCTTACTATACTTTCCTGCGTTCTTCCAAATATGATGGCTCTACCAAAACGTTGGGTAACATCATGGAGAAATATCTGGCTTCAACCACACAGGACTTTACTTATAAATCTTTCAATTTAAGTTTTCAGGTTGATGCCAAAATTGGCGGTTTAATGGCGTCGGCTACGGACCAGTATGGCGGACAAAGCGGCGCTTTCAAAAGTTCGTTGTTTGGCAGAGATGCAGCGCATGGTGGCGTTACTTATACAGATGCAAATGGTGTAAATCACGACGACGGAATCATTCCTGACGGCGTACTCAACAATGATATATCTGCTACTGTTAATGGAACTACGGTGAACCTCGGTGGTATGAGCTATGCTGATGCCGTTAGCAAAGGATATCTGAAACCGATTCCGGCTTACGCTTATTATTACAACTTAACTACGTGGGCAAGCGGTATCAGAGCCTATTCCGTTTTCGAGAACTCCTGGGTAGCGGTAAGGCAGGTTTCTATTGGTTATAGCCTGCCATCCAGTATTACAAGAAAAATCAAGTTTAACAGCCTTCGTGTTTCTTTAACCGGACGAAATCTGGGTTACTTATATAAAACTGCAAAAGATGGTATCAATCCCGAAGGCTTGTATAACAATAATTCAGCAGGCTTTGCAGAATATGGCGGTTTACCATATATCAGAAGTGTAGGTTTTACAGTGAATGCCGGATTCTAACATTATTTAAAGAAAAAATTATGAAACTCAACAATAGTATAATAGCTGCGCTATCTGTTTCTGTCCTGTTATTTTCTTCGTGCAAAAAAGAAGACTTTGTAAAGGCCAATGTTGACCCGAATGTATTGTACTCGGTTGATCCGGGTGATCAGTTCTTAGCCGCCGCCTCCGGAAGTCAGGATGATTTTGAAGCCTATTATGATGTATACCGCGATGAAATGCCATGGATGCAATACTCGACTCCGGCATCTGGAAACGGCTATAATTTTACCGGTGTTGGCAGCAATTTTAACTACAGGTATGGTAAAGTATTCTATGGTCGTGTTGGAACTTATTTATCAGATATCCCCGTTTTGGTATCTAAGCTCAGTGCAGATGAACAGGCTAAACGGGTTTATGAAGTCAGTATTGCTGCTATTTTTAAAGCATACTATGCTTTTTATGTCAGCGATATTAACGGAAGCATCCCCTATACACAAGCTTTCCAGGCAAGATATGGCGGGACATTAACGCCTGCCTATGACAGGCAACAGGATTTGTTTGATACTCTGGATTTGCAAATTAAAACGGCAGTATCAACATTAAAAACTACGCAAAGTGTTCCGCAAACATTGTTTGGAACAAAAGATCCCTTTTTTGGCTCGGCTACTGATGAAGTTGGCGAATGGATTAAAGCCGGCAATGCATTACGGTTGAAAATTGCCATGCGCCTCATGAAGCGGTCACCGGAAAAATTAAAATCCATTGCCACAGAAGTGTTGGCAGATGTCAACCAGATGTCGTCTGTTGATGATACCTGGGTATTACTGGTAGGCTCGTCTTATGCTAATGCAACCGGGAACTGGAATCCGGATGGCTTTGTGGCTTCCAAGCCTATGGTTGATTTCTTTAAAGCGCATGGCGACCCAAGATTGCGAATGTTCTATAGGGAGAACAAAGATGGGGAATATGTAGGCAGTTATACGAACCCTGATACATCACACTTGCCTCAGTTTGCCGCTTTGTATTCTGTAGCCGATACGCTGTCGGCCTTGCAGCACAGGCTGTTTGCTCCCAATTACGATGAGGGTGATGGCAACGGTGTTGGTGGTGGAATTGGTTTTTTTCCGTTTCTAACTTATGCTGAATACTGTTTTATCAGGGCAGAATTAGCAGCCAGGAGTATTACTTCTGACGATGCATCGCAGTGGTATACGAAAGGTGTAACAGCGTCTATTACTTTTTATAATAAACGTGCAAAAGCAGCTGGCATTACCGACTACTCAGAAGTTACATCCACCGAGTTAAGCAGTTATTTGGCTTCTCCGGGAGTTGCCTTTGATGCTTCGAAAGCAATCGACCAGATAATCTGCCAGGCCTATATTGATTTTTACCGTCAGCCAAGCGAAGCCTGGGCATGGTGGAAACGCACTGGTTATCCGAACACAACGTCAGTACTTGCGTGGGAACCTTTGTATTCAAACGGTACTCTGCTTACGCTTCCAAGACGTGCGCCGATAACGGCACTTCCGGTAACTGATGCCAACTATGCCAATCAACAGGCAGCGTTTACTGAAATGGAGCAGGACGCAGGTTATGGCTCACCACAAGATCCGTTTGGACGTGTTTGGTGGGATGTACAATAAATAATCAATAACGATATAACAAACAAAAATCCGGATGATAATTATCCGGATTTTTGTTTCAGTTATTAAAGTGAAAAGAGAAATGTGGAAGTTGTTTTTTTTTCTACTCATCATCGCCGATAGTCAGTGTATAATTGCCCAATCAGCAAGTAAGGATGAGCTTAAGCTCTCGGTTATCTCCTCTTTCCAATTAAAAAAAGTTACTGACAGCAACAGTATTCCCTTCCACATCCCGGCGCCTGACAAGCCGCTTCTTTTATTTATATTCCTATCGCCGGAATGTCCGCTCAGCAAGAATTATACAAGAACATTCAATCAATTGTTTCAGCAGTACAACGGGCAGGTTCAGTTCTATGGCTGCATTTCAGGCACTGCCTTCAGCCACGACGAAATAGAATCTTTTATCACTACTTACAAAGTGTTATTTCCATTTATTCTTGATGAGAATAAAAAAATTACAAACTATATTGCTGCTACCGTAACACCGGAAGTCGCACTGTTAACCAAAGAAGGAAAAAAGGTGTACAGCGGCGCAATTGATGATTGGGTGCAGGAATTGGGAAAGCAAAAAATGAATGTCTCAAAACATTACCTGCAGGATGCTATTGCAGCATCACTTGACAACAAGGAAGTAGCAGTAAAAAAGACAACTGCTTATGGTTGCCTGATTAATGATTATTGATATGCGGAAAATTTGCCTGTTTATTTTTGGTGTTTTGTTTTTGCTGGTGAGTGATGCGCAAACCATCACCTATTACAAGGATGTAAAGCCGATTATTGAAGCCAGGTGTGTGAGTTGTCACAAGCCGGGCGAGTCGGCGCCTTTTGCATTGTTAACGTATGATGATGTGGCAAAACGAGCCAGCTTTATCAAAGCCGTGGTACAAAAAAAATACATGCCGCCATGGAAAGCCGATAACAAATATGTTCACTTTGCCAACGACCGTTCCCTTTCGGAAAAAGATATTCAGACCATTGTAAAATGGGTAGACAGTAAAGCTTCTAAAGGAACCGAAACACCGGCTTCTGCTGAAAAACCTGTAACTGCCGGCACGATGTACAATCGCAAGCCGGATATGGTGCTGATGGCAAAAGATACATTTCGCGTAAAAGGCGACAACTCTGAAATATTCGTCATCTATAAAATTCCTTTTGAACTAAAAGATTCCCAAAATGTGGAAGCGATAGAGTTCTTTAGTAATGACAAGAAACTGATACACCATGCAAACTATGCTGTACACCCTGTATTAGACACAAGCATTGATATTTACAGCAATGCCTCATTTATAAATCTTTCAGCAGACGACCGCACAAAGGCAGCACAATACCAGCCTTATCAAAAAGAGATTACTTATTATGGCGGCTGGATTCCCGGCTCGGGCTATGAATCGTACCCAAAAGGTTTCGGCTGGGTGATGCCGAAGCGTGGTGTTATCTTATTGACCGTGCATTATGCACCTTCTGCCATTGACACCAATAGTATTTCCGGTGTCAATCTTTTCTTTACCAAAACGCCTGTTGAACGCAGGGTCAAGATCATTAGCTTTGGTTCTGGTGGCATTGGCGAGAAAGAGATTTATCCCACCTTTTACATTGAGCCGAATAAAACAAAAACGTTTCGTTTGGATATAACTAATCCGGGCGAAGATTTTTCCTTGATGTATGTATGGCCGCACATGCATTATCTCGGTAAAGAGTTCACGGCTTATGTTACGAAACCCAATGGCGACACGCTAAAACTGGTACACATTCCCAACTGGGATTTTCGGTGGCAGGACATCTATAAATTTCAACACCTAATGCAGGTTCCTAAAGGGTCAACGGTGCATATCATCGGGACGTATGATAACACTACCAATAATCCGTTTAATCCACATAGCCCGCCGCAGATGGTTTGGTCGTTCGGCGATATGTATTCAACGGATGAAATGATGACGTTGATTTTTGTATTTCTGCCCTACAAAAAAGGCGATGAGAATATCAGGCTTTAGCAACGTTTTATAGTATGAGAAAAAGGTTTCCTGATTGGTTGTTTCTAACAGTTTTCTCTTTGGGTTGCTGCATGCAAACAGTGGCGCAGCAATCCGCGCAGCCTCCTCTTTTCTCTTTGTTTACTGCAAAACAAACCGGCGTCTCTTTTCTAAATAATATCAAAGAAGATGATTCGCTCAATGTGTTGCGCTACGAATATTTGTATAATGGCGCCGGCGTTGGTATTGGCGATTTTAATAACGATGGATTGCCTGATATTTTCTTTTCCAGCAATACCTCATCAGACAAGCTGTTTATCAACAAAGGCAATTTTACATTTGAAGACATAACCAGTGAAGCGCACGTGGCCGGTAATGGCACCTGGAGCACGGGTGTAAGCATTGCTGATGTGAACGGCGATGGATTGATGGATATCTATGTTTGCCATTCCGGCAAGTTCAGCGATCCGAACAAATTGTGCAATGAGCTTTTCATTAATCAGGGACTGAAAAACGGTATTCCTGTTTTTAAAGAACTGGCAAAAGAATATGGGCTGGATGCACCCGGCACGCAATCTACGCAGGCTGCTTTTTTCGATTATGATAAAGATGGCGATCTGGATATGTTCCTGCTGAATCATTCCAATAATACATACGATCCGTTTATTAACACCAGCAGGCTGAGAGCTAAGCCAGACCTGCACTTTGGCAATCGCCTATTTCGCAATGATGCCGATGCGAAAGGAAACATTCATTATACTGATGTTACCCTAACGTCAGGCATTATCAACAATGCATTGAACTTTGGGTTGAGTGTTACTATCAGTGATATTAACGGGGATGGCTGGCCGGACATTTATACAACAAGCGATTATACCGAGAAGGATTGTTATTATGTAAACAATCACGACGGCACTTTTACTGAATCTCTTCAAAAATCGTTTGCTCACATTTCCAAATATTCGATGGGTGCTGATATTGCTGATTACAATAACGATGGTCGTCCTGATGTGTTTACGTTGGACATGTTGCCGGAAGATAATCACAGGCAAAAATTATTGAAAGGACCGGATGATTATGACCAATACCATTTGCTGGTTGACAGCGGCTTTTATTACCAGCAGATGCGCAATATGCTGCAGGTAAATGAAGGTGTTGATGGAAAAGGTAATGTTCGTTTTAGTGAAATAGGTCAGTTGGCAGGTGTATCAAATACCGACTGGAGCTGGAGTGGTTTGCTGGCTGATTTTGACAACGATGGCTGGAAGGATTTGTTTGTCAGCAACGGCTACCTGCGCGATTTTACAAACATGGATTTTCTGAAGTTTGCCGTTGCCGATGCCAAGGTGGCGGCAGCTAAGCAAGGCAATCAGAACTTTCAAACTTACAATTTGGTTCAGCAGATGCCTTCCAACAAACTGAGCAATTATATCTTTCAAAACAATCATGATCTAACGTTCAATAATAAAACAAAAGACTGGGGTTTATATAAACCAACGGTATCGAATGCGGCGGCTTATGCCGACCTCGACAATGATGGCGCGCTTGATTTAATTGTATGCAACAACAATGAGCCTGCGCTTTTGTATCGCAACAATCAAAATGAGTTATCTCATAATCATTACATCAAGCTTCGCCTCGTGGGAGAAGGAATGAACACCCATGCTTACGGTGCGAAAGCGGAAATTACAACGCCGGATAAGGGCACACAATATCAGGAATTGTATCCTGTGCGAGGCTATCAATCAACCGTGTCGCAGGAGTTGCTTTTTGGTCTGTCTCAGAACACATTGATTAGCGAGATTAAGATTACGTGGACCGATGGTAAAGAAACTGTTTTGAAAGACGTGAAGGCAGATGAAACCATTACGATAAAGCAAAACGAAGCGCAAAAGATTGAACCCGCCAGGACCGTTTCAAAAAAAATATTCGAAGATGTAAGTGCTGTAACAGGACTGAATTTTGTTCATAAGCCAAATGATTTTATAGATTTTAAGTCAGAGCCCCTGTTACCTTATCAGTTGTCAAAACAAGGACCGGCGCTTGCAAAAGGCGACATAAATGGCGATGGATTGGAAGATGTTTTTTTGGGCGGTGATATCAATCAGTCTTCTGTTTTATATCTGCAGGATAAAGATGGCAGATTCCGGGTTTCCCCTTCTCAGCCCTGGGCAGCCGATTCGGCATGCGAAAATGTAAATGCTGTTTTTTTTGATGCCAACAAGGACGGCTTTCCCGACTTATATGTTGTTAGCGGCGGCAATGTATATGAGGATAATTCACCCGAATACCAGGACAGGTTATACATCAATGACGGCAAAGGAAACTTCACAAGAGCAACAGATGCTTTGCCTTCTATGCTTAGCAGCAAATGCGCTGTTGCGGTTGGCGATTTTGATAACGATGGTTATCCCGATTTGTTTGTTGGTGGCAGAGGTGTTTCCGGCTCCTTTCCGCTGGCATCGAAAAGCTATTTGCTGCACAACGATTCTAAAGAGGGCAACATCCGTTTTTCCGATGTAACCGATGCGGTGTCTCCCGCCTTGCGGTTGCCGGGAATGGTAACAGCCGCTTCATTTTCCGACATTCATAACAACCACTTTCCAGTGCTATTGGTTGCAGGCGATTGGATGCCGGTACTGCTGTTTGATAATCATAATGGAAAGCTTGAAGATATATCAGCAAAAGCCGGTTTATCAAACCTAAACGGTATGTGGTCATCCATTACAGCATCGGATGTGGATGGTGATGGGAAAACCGATTTTATACTTGGTAATTGTGGCTATAACAACCAGTTTAAAGCAAGCGAGAAAGAGCCGGTTACCATGTATGCTGCCGACTTTGACAATGATGGAATTATTGACCCGATAGTTTGTTATTATATAAACGGAACCAGTTATCCAATGGCTTCAAAAGACGAATTGCTGGATGAGATTCCATCGCTGAAAAAAAGATTTATTAAGTACAGCGATTACGCAGATGTAAAGCTGGAAGATATCTTTTCAAAAGATAAATTAAAAGGAGCGCAGGTATTTACCTGCAACCAATTTGCTTCGGGAATTCTATACAATAACGGAAATGACCGTTTTGAATTTCAGCCTTTTCCACCCGAAGCGCAGGTGTCCAAAATTTACGGAGCGGTAACAGATGATTTTGATGGTGATGGCAAACAAGACATCCTGATTGCCGGCAATTTTTTCTCTTACAAAACGCAGTTGGGAAAAGATGATGCAAGTCTTGGTTTACTGTTAAAAGGAACAGGCAACAGGACATTAAAACCCATTGCACCTTATGAAAGTGGCTGCTATATAGATGGTGATGTGCGGGCGATAACTGAAATAAAAAGACCAAAAGAAAGTTTGCTGATTATTGGCAAAAACGGCGATAAAGTACAGGTTTTAAAATGGAAGTCTGAATGAAGAGGCTAAGCTTTGTTATAGCGACTTTATTGTTGTGCTGTCATAGTATAGCACAATCAGCAAACTGGAACGAAGAGGCAACGCCTTTGCATCGCTCCGAGAAAGCCTTAACGGATGTGATTGTGCACGATGTTTTTTCGCCACCTGTGGCAAGTCGTATTTACGTTTATGCAAACATAGCTGCCTATGAAGTGCTTTCTCACTCATATGCGGGTTATGTGTCTTTGCAAACACAACTGCCTTCCTTTCCTGCCATTCCATCACCTTCAAAAAACATCTCATCTTCATTGGCATCTGTATATTCTTTCTTAACTGTGGGCAAACAACTGGTGTTCTCAGATTCGGCAATGCTGGATTCTCTCACTTATATTCTAAAATGGTATGATGATAAAAAATTAAATCCTGTTATTTACGCCAATTCGGTGGAATACGGTAAGCAGGTAGCAGACAGCATCATCCGTTGGGCAGCCAAAGACCATTACAGGGAAACGCGCAGCATACGACGTTATACTTACTTAAAGCAGGAAGGAAAATGGAGCCCCACGCCACCCGGCTATTTTGCTGCTGTAGAGCCTTACTGGAGCCGGATCAGGTGTCTGGCTATGGATTCATCCGGCCAGTTCAAACCAAAGCCGCCAGTGGCGTTCAGCAAAGATTCCACCAGTCGTTTTTATAAAGAAGCTTATGAAGTATATGATAGCGGAAACCACCTGTCGAAAGAACAAAAAGCAATAGCCGGCTTTTGGGATTGTAACCCGTTTAATCTGAACACAAGCGGACACTTAAATTTTGCCTCCAAAAAGATTTCGCCCGGCGGGCATTGGATAAACATCACAGGACTTGCGTGCCGGCAAGCGAACAGCAACTTCATAAAATCATCCTGCGCGTATACACTTGTTTCCATAGCCTTGTTTGATGGCTTCATCAGTTGCTGGGACGAGAAATATCGCAGCAATACTATTCGGCCCGAAACATTCATCAATAAATATATTGATGAAGCCTGGCGACCTTTATTGCAAACACCGCCTTTCCCTGAATATACCAGCGGGCATAGTGTAATTTCTAACGCAGCCGCTGTTGTACTAACTAAGTTATTTGGTAACAACTTTTCTTACAACGATAACACGGAAACAGAATTCGATTTGCCGGTCCGGCATTTTCATTCATTTATGGAAGCTGCAAATGAAGCTGCGATTTCAAGATTGTATGGCGGCATTCATTACCGCACATCTATTGTTAACGGGCAGGACGAAGGTTATAAAGTTGGTGAGCGGGTAATACAAAAAATCAGGCTTACAAAAGATAAAAACTAATTGCAGGTAGAAGCCAAACGAATTTATTAATCAGGCTATCCTATTAACGTTGCTTTGTAATCAATATAATCATACACCTTTTTATTCCGGAGTTCCGGCTGCTGTTATGATAAGAATATTCCTACTTTATCTTCTGCTCACCACATGTGCAGGCGTATCGTTTGCACAGGCAAAACATACGTTTGCCATAAAAGATGGCAACTTTTTATACGACAATAAACCCATTCATATATACTCCGGCGAAATGCATTATGCAAGAGTTCCTGAAGCTTACTGGCGGCAGCGTTTGCAGATGATAAAGGCAATGGGATTAAACACCGTGTGCACCTATGTATTTTGGAATTATCATGAAACCTCGCCGGGCGTCTGGGATTTTACATCCGGCAATAGGAACCTATCCGAGTTCATAAAAACAGCAGGAGAAGAAGGACTTATGGTTATCTTACGACCCGGCCCTTATGCCTGTGCTGAATGGGAGTATGGTGGCTATCCGTGGTGGTTGCAAAAAAACAAATCACTGGTGATTCGTTCCTTCAATCAACCCTTTTTAGATTCATGCAAAACATACATCAATAAGCTGGCAGAACAGGTTAGAGGTTTACAGATCACGAAAGGCGGACCTATCATCATGGTGCAGGCTGAGAACGAATTTGGCTCTTATGTAGTGCAGCAAAAACACATTTCTTCAGAAGATCATAAAAAATACAGTGCTGCCATTGAACATCAGCTTACAGATGCTGGTTTTGAAGTTCCTTTTTTCACTTCTGATGCCAGCTCTTTATTTAAAGAAGGAACGGTTGCCGGTGCTTTGCCAACCGCTAATGGTGAAAGTGATATTGTAAAGCTAAAGAAAGCGGTGAACGAATACCACAGCGGAATGGGACCTTATATGGTGGGAGAGTATTATCCGGGCTGGTTAGATCATTGGGCAGAACCTTTCCAGAAAGTTGATGCAAAAGAAGTGCTGCTGCAGGTAGAACAATATGTAAAAGACAGTGTTTCGTTTAATTTTTATATGGTTCACGGAGGAACTAATTTTGGTTTTACAAGCGGTGCGAATTATGATAAAGAACACGACTTGCAGCCGGATATTACAAGCTACGATTATGATGCGCCTATAAGTGAAGCAGGTTGGGCAACCCCAAAATACACTGCCTTGCGAACCTTGTTGATGCAATCTGTTCCGTACAAGGTGCCACCGGTTCCGCTACCACCGCCCGTTATTACAATTCCTTCTGTCAGGCTAACGAAAACTGTTGATTTATTTACTATTGTAAATCAAATAAAACCTGTTGTTTGCGATACGCCTCAAACGTTTGAAGATTTGAACCAGGGATATGGCTATGTATTATACCGTAAATCTTTTCAGGAGCCGGCAAATGGAAAATTAGAAATAAAAGGATTGCGCGATTATGCACTCGTTTATATAAACAAAAAAAGAGTGGCTCAGCTAAGCCGCACCAGCAATACCTATTCGTGCAACATTACCATTCCTGCCAATGGTATATTAGATATCCTGGTCGAAAATATGGGACGTATTAACTATGGCGAAAGAATCACTGACAACCTGAAAGGCATGATCGCTCCTATTACCATTAATGATGCGGAAGTAAAAGGCAACTGGAAAATGTATAAACTTCCGATGGATAAAGAGCCTGGTGTAAAAACCTATAGCAGCAACTATATAAACGAGCATCCGGTTATTTACAATGGTTCTTTTACGCTTGCAAAAACAGGCGATACCTTTTTAGACATGCAACAATGGGGCAAAGGAATTGTTTTTATAAACGGTTATCATCTCGGAAGGTATTGGGCTGCCGGGCCACAGCAAACTTTATATGTACCCGGCTGCTGGCTAAAGAAAGGAATAAACACCATCACCATTTTTGAACAGCTCAATGAAACACAACAACAGGATATTCATTCTCTTGCAAAGCCGGTATTGGATGTGCTGAAAAATAAATGATTTTCATTTCAAACAATATCTCTTTCCGTTTATCAATCGGGAGTAGTCGAACTGCTCAATAATCATTTCGATAACAGGTTTTACTGCTTGTTTGTTTTATCAAGATAATCCTGTGGTTCTTTTACCTGCACAGCCATTGTAAGCAACTAGTAAAAAGAAAAAGTGCATGAAGAATCATGCACTTTTTCTTTTTAAATAGAGATACTAGCCGAAAATAAACAGTCTCATTAACCAATATCTTTCTTGCACTAATGATCTCTTTATTTTTTAAGATTGTAAGTTACAAAAGTGGTATCCTTTTGTGTGCCTGTAGTGCTTACAAGCGTCTGGCGGATTACAAATTCGCTGGACGATAGTTTTGTAATCTTGGAAGTCAGACCGTCCAACACCAGGGTAGAATCGTTGGTAAGACTGTAGGCAGCCGTATCCTTTGCATTGTTAAGCTGCCAGTACACTTTGCTGTCTGTCCTGAAGTCCATATAGTCGGCAGTTACCCCTGTATAAGTGCTGTCACCCACCGCAGTGCCTGCCTTATCTGTTACCTTGGAAGTAACACCCCATTTACTCTGAATCTTAGAAAGCGTGGAAGGATTGGAAGGCTGATTATCGTCATCCTTATCGCAACTTACAGCACCTGCCAGCACAGCGATCAGTATCGCTGAAATACGAAATGTTTTCATTGTTTACTTATTTGATTGTTTGTTATTGGACAGAGCTGGATCCAGATGTACGTATGCATATATGAGGAAGCATGAATAAAAAACGTTGCCTCATCAAACGGTTTTTTCCGGGCTATAACATTTTGTTGGGAATGACGAGGATGCAGAATTTTGAAGGTAGTTGAATTGCTGTGGCAAGGGTATCGCTCCTGCCAGAGCAGAATAGTAAGCAACACATTTTCTTAAGTATCTTTCTCAAGCTTAGAGTAATAAAATTGGAATAAATTGTGCCTTATCCTACAGCAATCAGTACTTGCTATAAGCGGCTTTACTTCGGATAAGATAATTATACATCGCTCGTCATGGAAGCAGCAAACGAAATCAAAAGCAATGATTACGAAACGGCTGATTTAGTAACGCCACAGTCTACCTACTGGCTCACGCGCTTCGTCATCCTACGCGGGCTGGGCGTTATATATGCCATCGCTTTCCTTGTTGCCATCAACCAAATCCTTCCCCTCATCGGTTCCAACGGGCTCACGCCGGTTGAGGTTCAACTGCAAGTCATCAGCCGGTCCCTCGACTCTACGGCGGCAAGTTTCCTGCACCTTCCTTCCCTCTTCTGGTTTGCGCACTCCGATGCTACTTTAATTGCCGTTGCATGGGTCGGCTTCCTCTTATCTCTCGTGGTAGTAGCCGGTTACGCCAATGCAATTATTATGGGGCTTCTCTGGTTTCTCTACCTGTCGTTTGTTCACGTGGGCGGAGAGTGGTATGGCTATGGCTGGGAAATTCAGCTTACCGAAACCGGCTTCCTTGCTATCTTTCTTTGTCCTTTGCTTGATGCGCGTTCCTTCCCACGCTATGCGCCTCCGCTTCCTATCATTATTCTGTTTCGCTGGCTCATCTGCCGCATCATGCTCGGTGCCGGCCTCATCAAGCTGCGCGGCGATGCCATCTGGCGCAACAGCACTGCACTCTACTATCAGTTCGAGTCGCAACCCATTCCCGGTCCGCTCAGCCGCTGGTTTCACTTCCTGCCACGTGCTGCCTTGCAGGGTGGTGTCTGGTTCAACTGGCTGGCTGAAATCGCGGCTCCTTTACTCGTCTTCTGGCCGCGGGTGCTGCGGCACGTTGCCGGTGTTGTCATCATACTCTTCCAGTTCACCATCATTCTCAGTGGCAATCTGTCTTTTCTCAACTGGCTTACCATCATTCCCGCACTTGCCTGTTTCGATGATGGCTTTCTCGCTAAGCTTCTCCCTGAAACAATCGTGCGCAAAGCCGAAGCCGCTGCATCGGTTGCCGGAGAATCAAAAAGGCTAACAACAACAGCCTGGGCAATAACTATCGTCATTGGCGCACTCAGCATTCAGCCTGTCATCAATATGCTGTCGTCCACACAAATTATGAACACCTCTTTCGATCCGCTCGATTTGGTCAATACTTATGGTGCCTTCGGAACCGTAGGGCAGGAGCGGGACAATGTTAGATTTGAAGGAACTGCTGATAACGATTCCACTGATGCTGCGCATTGGAAGCCTTATATCTACAAAGGCTTGCCTGTATTGCTTGATCAAAAACCGCCGCAAATTGCACCCTACCAGTTGCGGCTCGACTGGCAAATGTGGTTCGCTTCCATGTCCACGCCCGATGAATACCCGTGGACGGTTCACCTCGTCTCAAAGCTCCTGCACAACGATGCCAACGTGCTCAGCCTCTTTGCCGCCAATCCTTTTCCTACACAGCCGCCCCGCTATGTGCGTGCCGTTCTGTATCGCTATCGTTTTGCCCCACCCGGCAATCCTCAACATCTCTGGTGGACGCGCGAGCGCGTATCTCTCTGGCTGCCTCCCCTGGCTGCCGACGATCCGCGCCTGCTCGCTTTTCTGCACAGCGAAGGATGGAAGCCATAAATATTACCTGTCAGGTTCAACATCGCTTCCTGTCACCAGTATTGCCAAACCCGACAGGATTATAGTAATACAGGAGCATTTCTGCAGAAAGAAATCAGGTTGGTTTACACGATTCCGGAGTCCTACCCAGAGATGGTGTCAGTGGTCAATTTTTCCTATTCGTATTTATATAGAAAGTGAACAGAGAGCCCCTCTTTCTAAAAAGTAAAAGCAAGGCAACCTCTTTCCTCTTTTCTGCATTCATAAAAAGAAAAAAAGAGATGCTGCCTAAAACAGGACTGGCAAAAGCGAAAAGACATCTCTTCCGCACCCATAGAAAAAGAACAAACCAACCATACCATGAAGATTGTGATAGCCGTACTCACCTTATGCATTTACCTTCAGGTAACTGCACAGCCCGCCGACAGCTTACAAACAAAAATTCTATCTTCTGCAGCCATGCAGGAAGACTTTGCCTACCTGCTCAAACTATTGCAGCAAACGCACCCCGGCTTATACCGCTACACCTCCAAAGAAGAGGCAAGCGCAAAATGGGATAGCAGCAAAGCCCTGCTGCGAACCCCAATGTCCTTTTACGATTTCTACAAAATCATTGCGGCCACCATCGCCGACATCCGTTGCGCCCACACTCAGGCGCTGCCGGTCAGCGACCTCGAGCCATACTTCAACAGCTACATGAAAACCATTCCCTTCTTTCTCTACCCGGTAGAAGATAAAATAGTTGTCATCCTCAATCTCACCCCCGACACCAGCATCCAGCCTGGCTATGAAGTCCTCAGCATCAACGGAAAAAGCATCAACGAGATAAAACAAATCGTCACGCGCTACTACTGGGCAGATGGCTTTATCCAGTCATCAAAGAACCAGGTGTTGCAGGGGCAGTGGTTCGATATTTTTTATTATTCCTTTGTCGCCCGTCCCGATACGTTTCATATCACGTTCAAAACCCTGACCGGCGATACCATCTCCTACACCACACCGGCGCAAACATTCGCATCCTCTCTCAAATGGATTAAAAACAATCCCGTCAACCAGCAGATGGATGCCTGGTACGATAAGAAACGGGACAAGCATCCCTGGCGCCTCAGCTTCCCCGGCGATGTGCCCGCCACCGCCATGCTCCGCTTCGATGGCTTTGGCGGAGAAGGCGCCAATACAGAAGAAGAAGCACAGTCTACCTTCCGCGCGTTTATGGACAAATCCCTCAAAGAAATAAAGAAGAAAAACTGCACCAGCCTCATCATAGATGTGCGCAGCAACGGCGGCGGTTGGGACAATCAGGGCATCGAACTCTTCACGTATTTAATGAAAGGCGATACCGCCGTCCGCTACTACCGGCGCCAGCACGCCATTACCGACAGTTCAGAATTTCTCCGGTTTTCCGATCTCTCTCCCGAAGAACTAAAAAGCGTAAAAGAAGAGCTCACCCCCGAACCCGATGGCACCTTCACCCTGCGCGAAGACAAAAACCCAACCTTACAACTGCAATCTCCCAAGCCCAACCGCTTTAAGGGAAATGTATACGTTCTGATGGACGAAAAAACCTTCTCCACCGCTGCCGAGTTCACCGCTGCCGCGCAAGCCAATAAAGAAGCTGTTTTCGTAGGCGAAGAGTCCGGCGGCTGTTACGAGGGTGGCAATGGCAGCAGCTTCATTCACCTCCGGCTGCCCAACTCCGGCATCGCCATCGGCACGCCTCTGGTTTCCTACAACATGAATGTCGGCGAAGTCCTGCAAAAGGGTAGAGGAACCATCCCCGATTATCGCGTATTGTTTACCCTAAATGATATTCTGCACCATATAGACCCGCAGTTCAACCTTGTAAAAAGCCTCATCCGGAAATAAACAGCAACTTGTTTTCTTTTTAATAAGAATAGACAATAGGTACCAGCAAAATGGAGAGTATTAATCAACCACTCTCTGTCATTCCGTCCCGAACGGTTTGTAATGTTTACCATCTTTAGCCCTTACTCAAACGCACCTAATTCTTCTCTCTCCCAAAAGGGTTCTCTTTTTGCAGCCATCCCTTTTTAAAAAATCTCATTACCTATGAAGTACAACTTACTGGGCAATACCGGTCTCAAAGTATCCGAGCTCTGTCTCGGCACCATGACCTTCGGCGGCAAGGGTATGTGGACCGCTATCGGCACTCTCCCGCAGGACGCTGTTGATGAATTGGTAAAAGGCGCCGTCAATGCCGGCATCAATTTCATTGATACAGCCAATGTTTATTCCGAAGGATTATCCGAAGAAATGACCGGCAAAGCAATCCGCAACCTGGGGTTGAACCGCGACGACCTCGTTATTGCTACCAAAGTGCGCGGCAAAATGGGTGATGGCCCCAACAATATCGGTCTTACGCGCAAACACATCATGCAGCAGGTAGATGCCAGCCTGAAGCGTCTACAGATGGATTATATAGACCTCTACCAGACACACGCCTTCGATCCGCTCACGCCCTGGCAGGAAACCCTCTGGGCACTCGACGATCTCATTAAAGCGGGTAAGGTGCGCTACATCGGCGCCAGCAACGTAGCCGCCTGGCAACTGATGAAAGCACTCGACTTTGCCAGCTATACCCGCGTCGCACCCTATGTGTCGCTACAGGCTTACTACACTATTGCTGGCCGCGACCTGGAACGTGAAATGGTTCCTCTACTGCTCGATCAAAAAGTGGGACTCATGGTATGGAGCCCGCTCGCAGGTGGTTTGCTCAGCGGAAAATACAGCCGCGACAATGAAAAAAGCGGCGAAGGTCGCCGGGCTAATTTCGATTTCCCGCCGGTGAACCGAGAGCGGGCTTACAACATCATTGATGTGCTGAAGCCAATGGCAGAAAGCAAAGGCGCAAGCGTGGCACAGTTAGCGCTTGCCTGGTTGCTGCAGCAGCCGGTGGTTACCTCCGTCATTATCGGTGCCAACAAGATGGAGCAATTAGACGACAACCTGAAAGCGGTTGATATCAGCTTTTCGGAAGAGGAACTGAAGAAGCTCGACGAGGTGAGCAAACTGCCACCCGAATATCCCGGCTGGATGCTGGAACGCATGAATGCCGACCGGCAGGCCTGATCAATTACCTGATAAAAAAAGCTGCGCCCCAACCAAAAGGCGCAGCTTTTTAATTTCCTCTTACTTCCAATATCCGATTAGCTGTTGGCAAGAAAAAAATAAAACTCAGGAAAGCAAAGCGATGGCAGATTTATTGTGTTTCTCCCATCGCTAACTTAACCTATTCTCTATGCGATACCTGTTGTTCCTGTGCTGTTGTTGTGTTGCTTCTTTATCCTTTACGCAAACCCTTGCCGGTGCCGGCGGAGAACGGTTTACCGAACGGATTGTAGCAAGCCGGCTAAGCGATCCGTGGGAGGTGACTTACGGACCGGACGATTATTTATGGATTACCGAATCCAAAGCCTATCTGGTAAGCCGTATTGACCCCGCTACCGGGAAGAAAACGGTGGTGCTGGATGTAAGTCCGCAACGACAGTTTCCCCGCTACGATAAGTTGAAAAAGGCGAATGGAAAACCTTGGCCACAGGGCGGGCTGATGGGGCTTGCTTTACATCCGCAATTGTTGTCGGGCAAGCCATACGTATACATCGCTTGTCATTACCTTTTTGCCGGTGCTGCCGATACCGGAAAAGGCTGCTTGCCCGATTGGGGCGGTTGCTTTTTCACCGCCCGCATCGTTCGGTACGAATACGATAAGAAAGCGCAGCAACTGGTGCATCCGCAGGTGTTGTGCGACAGCCTCCCTGCCAGCAGCGACCACAATGGCGGGCGGTTGCTGGTAGCGCCCGTAAACGGAAAAGAGTATCTCTTCTATTCCATTGGCGATATGGGAGCCGGTCAGTTTGGCAACGCAAGCCGCCCCAACCATGCGCAGCAAAAGGACGATTATGAAGGAAAGATATTGCGGTTTAATACCGAACCCGACGGTGATAGAGATGCCTTCGACAAATGGATACCGAACGACAATCCCTTTAACAGCACACGGCAAAATGCGGTGTATAGCTCTGGGCACCGCAACCCGCAGGGATTAGTCTATGCCGTAGTGGGCGGCAGCGGCAAAATGTATGAAAGTGAACACGGACCGTATTCAGACGACGAGATAAACATCATAGAGAGGGGAAAGAATTACGGCCACCCGTTGGTAATCGGCTATGCCGATGGCAACTACGATGGGTTAGCCGCCGGTGTTACCTCGCACCAAAGCCTGCCTGGCACCTGGCATACTGCTTACCCACAGATTGGGAGCGAAAAGGATAATGCACAGAGGATAGGAGCAGATTATAGAAACCCAATCCTGACCTTATATCCAAACCCGCATTCTTTTCTGGCGCCGCTTTACGATAGCATCAAAATGGATACAGGCAAGCAGGATTGGGCATCAGAAGCACCCGGTAGTATTGCTGTTTATACAGCAGATGCCATACCGGGCTGGAAGAATTCATTGCTGCTGCCTTCGCTGAAAAACGGGCATTTAATAAGGCTGAAGTTGAATGAAGGAGGCACAGGCATCACCGGCGACACGGTCTGTTATTTCAAAGCCGAGGTAAGATACCGGGATATTGCAATATCGCCCGATGGCAGAACCATTTACGCCATAACAGACAGCGCTTCGGTAACAAGTGGAACTTCCGCGGAAGACCCGAAAAAAGTGTCCTACAAAGGATGCCTGCTCGCATTTCATTACGAAGGAACAAATGCAAATGACCATAGCGCCGCCCTGCCCGCGAAAGGAAAACAAAGTGCAAATACCAAAGTCCTCCATAAAAGAGAAGATAGGGTAGCCAAAAAGGAATCTCTACCCTAAGCATTTTTCATCCAAAACAAGAAATAAGGAAACATAATAACCGTCATTATGAAACATAAATTTCCTAAACATCCCTCAAAACCACTCATCCTGCCATACTGAACCTATCAACGCCCCATCGCCCTTAATCACAGCACTACACAGCTTAATTGAAATGCCGTGCACGGATGTGCTGTTATCATCCGGGCTTGAACTTCTTTGCTACTTTCTTCTTTCAAGAGAAGAAAGCAGAAGGTGATAAAATATAAACAGTCTATACCTAAACCACGCGCTTCACCGCTTGAGCTCTCAAGCAAACTATCTTTGCCCTCATATGACCACCTACTTCCAAAATCTCCTCTCTCTCCTAAACACCGAACGCGAAGAAGACAAGAAATCCTACCTCCTCTTCGCCCGGGAAACCGCCATCGCCGACCGCCGCGAAGCCGGCTTCACCTGGTATCCCGTTGCCATCCGCGGCACCGAGCTGAGCCATGCCGACTACCTCACCATCGAGATCGAGCGCACCACGCACCCCGACATTATCCATCAGCTCCGCAGCGGCGCCTCTGCCGTCCTCTTCTCCCAACACAATGCAAAAACCGATAGGGAAGAAGGCATCATCACCTGGCAAAAGGGCAACCGCCTTGGGCTCACACTCCGCACCGACGAGCTGCCCGACTGGGCTTCTAACGGCAAACTCGGCGTTGATCTCCTTTTCGACGACAACAGCTACGACGAAATGACCAATGCCCTCAAAACCGCCTCCACCCTCCACGACGAAAAAGCCGGCCATCTGATCCGCATCCTCACCGGCACCACCAAACCCACCTTCAACACCGAACACTCACTCACCACTCACTACTCACCACTCACCATCCTCAATCCCTCCCAGCAAACCGCCGTTCAAAACATCCTCAACGCAAACGATCTCGCCATCGTCCACGGTCCCCCCGGCACCGGCAAAACCACCACGCTCGTAGCAGCTATTCAAGCCCTCTACTCGCGCGACCGCAAGCAAATCCTCGTCACCGCTCCCAGCAATGCTGCCGTCGACCTCCTCAGCGAAAAGCTCTCCGCTGCCGGGCTCAACGTCCTCCGCATCGGCAATCCCGCCCGCGTGTCCGATACCTTGCAGCGCCTCACGCTCGACAGCCAAACCGCCGAACATCCTGCCGCTAAAGACATTAAAAAGCTAAAGAAGGGAGCCGCCGAATACAAGACCATGGCGCACAAATACAAGCGCACTTTCGGCCAAGCCGAGCGCGAACAGCGCAACGCCCTCTTCAACGAAGCCCGCAAGCTGGTGAAGGAAGCCGATGCCGTCGAAGGATACATTACCGACGATCTGCTCTCCAAAGCCGCCGTCATCACCGCTACCCTCGTAGGCGCCAACCACTACAGCATTAAAAACAGGAAGTACGAAACCGTTGTCATAGATGAAGCCGGCCAAGCCCTCGAGCCTGCGAGCTGGATTCCGGTTCTCAAAGGCAGCAAACTCGTCCTCGCGGGCGATCATCACCAGCTCCCACCCACCGTCAAGTCAGCCGAAGCCGCCAAGAACGGTTTGTCCCTCACGCTGCTCGAAAAATCAGTGAGCCTGCACCCCGAAGCCGTCACCTTGCTCGAAGAGCAGTACCGCGCCAACGAGCTCATCATGCGCTATTCCTCCAACGTGTTTTACGGCGGGCGACTGCGCGCGCATCCCTCCGTTGCCGGCTCGCTGCTCTTCCCCGGCGATGCACCGCTTTCTTTCATAGATACCGCCGGCTGCGGCTGGGAGGAAGCTCACGCGGGCACTGGCATCACCAACAGCGAGGAAGCCGCTTTCCTCATTCAGCTCCTGCTGCAGTCTACCGCCACATTATCTGCCCACTACACCCCCGAAAATTTTCCCTCCGTCGCCGTCATTTCTCCTTACCGGCAGCAGGTAGAGCGCTTGCGCGAAGCCGTGGCAGCATCACCCGGCCTGCAGCCCTATGCGGGCAATATTGCCGTCAACACCATCGATAGTTTCCAGGGCGCCGAGCGCGACATTGTATACATCAGCCTCGTGCGCAGCAATGGCGAAAGCGCCATCGGTTTCCTCTCCGATATCCGCCGCACCAATGTAGCCATGACGCGCGCCCGAAAAAAGCTCGTCATCATCGGCGACAGCGCCACTTTATCGGTGCTGCCTTTTTACGCAGACCTGGTTTCGTTTGCGCAGGAGAGCGGGGCATATCAGAGTGCGTGGGAGTATTTGTATTGAGGGAAAATTTTATGTACGATGTTAGATGTGTGATGTACGATGCCGCCGTCATTCCGCAATTGCTGCCGACAATGGGTTGTAGGTTAATCAAACCTGCAGGCAGCTTTGTGCGGAATCTGGTGATTATGGTTTGGTATTTTTGAATTGTGTAAAGTGGTCTCTTATTACATCTCGCCAAGACTGACATGAAAACAACAGTAAGAAGCAGATTTGCGTATATTTGATAACCGGTAATACATAAGTAAACCCCCATTCTGGCGCAAGCGTCCCGCTTGTGCTTACTACTGCTGAGCGTCCGCTCATTCTTTCGGTTCCGCCACCGTCGGGAGAGGACGGCACATGACAAAGGAAAAGAGACCCCCATCCAAACCCTCCACACACTCATTCCACTTCCATTCATCAGCATTTTACTTCCATCCGTTGCCATTTAATTCTCATCCGGCATCATTTTACTTCCATCCGTTGCCATTTTACCTTCGTCCGTCACCATTTTACTTTCATCCGGAGCCATTTTACTTCCGTCCGCCACCATTTTACTTTCATCCGGAATCATTCAACATTCATCCGTTGCCATTTTACCTTCAACCTTAAAAAATTTTAATCCGGTTAAGCGAATTTTAAGTAGGAAGCCAGGAAGCACGGGGCTAATTTTGTTCCCGAAAAAATGATTCACAACCAAAATTCAGTATCAAATGGAAATTTTAAGCGGCAGACAAGGACGCCTCTACAAGCGCAGTCAAACACTTTCCACCTTTCTTACCGAAGAAGAAGAAGTCTATTCAGAGTATGAACCTTTCAAAAACGAAGTATCGCTCTATTTCAACAATCACAAGCAGCTCGTTGCCCTCATCTCTGGCAAAGATGTCAACGGCAAAGGTATCACCACCGGCAAAGATGCCCTCAAAGACGCCGTAGCCAAAGAGGCAGCCGCCATCTGCGTACGCGCCACCGCCTACGCCATCAAAAAGGGCGATACCGATTTGCAAAATGCCGTCAATCATAGTTATAGCAGTGTTCTCGATCTCAAAGACAGCGAAGTCCTCGGCTTCGCCACCCGTCTCTCCACTGTCATCACGCCCCTGCTCACCGATCCCATCTTTGCCACCTATGCCGTCACCAAAAACATGGTAGACAGCCTCACCAAAGGGGCAGAAAACTTTAACAGCAACATCGGCAAAGCCACCCTGGTCAATGCCGGCCGTGGCTACGCATCCCGCAGCATCAATAAAATTTTCAAAGCCATTTATCAAAACATCATACAGTTCAATCTCCTTATTAATTTCTTTGAAGATACCGAGCCGGAGTTTGTAAACAACTATCACATCGCCGCCGCAATCGATGATACCGGCATCCACCACACCGGCATTAAGGGCATCATCAGGGGCGCAAATGATAAGCCTGTTCACAACGCCGTCATTACCGGCGAAGGCAAAAAGAAGGTCGCCAAATCCGACAAGCTCGGCGCCTACGAATTAGTCAAAATAAAACCCGGCTTGCGCACCTTCACCATCACCGCCGATGGCTACCAGCCACAGGAAATCCTCCTGCCGCTACAGCGCGGCAAAATCCAGGATTGCAACCTCACGCTTAGCCCCAAAGTTGGCGCCATGTCAGCCACCGCCTAAAAGCACAACAAACAGAAAAAGCAGATACAAAAGAAGGGTTCGCCACAGGTGGCGAACCCTTTTTAACTAACCCCTTGGTGAGTCGCTTATCACAAATAAGAAATACCTTACCTTCTGTGTATACCGATGCCCAGCAATGGTTCGCTCTTCTCGTGATGAATCTATGCTTTCACTTTATCTCGCTTTACGCGCCAACCGTACCCGTCTTCACTTCTCCGGCCCGCTTGTAATTAGCGAAGATGACGCCGTTGGGGGTAATCAAACTGTCAGTTAACGCAAAGGCCGCAGCACCCGTGCCTCCCTCGAACAAACGCTTGCCCGTGCCTAAGGTGATGGGGAAAGTTTTAAGCCATAACTCATCCACCAGGTCGTGCTGCAGCAACGTTTGAATCAGGTTGCCGCTGCCGTGAACCTGGAGGTCAGCGCCTTCAGATTCCTTAAGCTTTTTAATATCCTCAACACTCTTCAGGAAGACTGAGTTTTGCCAGTCCGATTTGTCCAGCGTAGTACTCACCGCATACTTGGTAACTTCGTTAATGCCGGGCCACATGTCGGCATGTTGCGGCCAGTAGGAAGCAAAAATGTCAAACGTTTTCCTGCCCAACAGAAGGTCGGCTGGCTTCATTTGTTTTGCCATCATTTCTCCGGCTGCATTGTCAGCTTCAGTAAAATATGGTGCTACCCAGCCGCCCCATTTGAAATCACGGGATGCATCTTCCTCAGGTCCGCCCGGTGCCTGCAATACGCCATCCAATGTAATGAACGATAGAACGATAATCTTTCTCATCTTTTTTAATTTATATTGTTGTTGAAATTATTGCTTTGTTGATCCTACAAAGATGGAAAGCAAACCCCATGTCATTACTGTGCGAATGCGGCAATATAGCTGGCTGAATACGACAAGCAGTAACGAAAGTAAACTTGTACACTACTGACGTGATATTTATAAATAGCGAAGCCATCTATTGCTGCTCGTATGTTTTACCCTGCCATACCATTTGCACAAAGGATACATGATAGCAACTACACAAAGCCATAAAATATAAACCCATAACAAGTTCACACCGCTTGGCCCTTTCGGTCTGCCGAAGTTGAATCCAAACACCAGGTCGGAAAAGTGGTAACCCTGCAGAAAAACAATGATAAACAGGAAGCTGTGTAAGATGTACCAATGCACGACGAAGTAAAACAAGGGCACTTTCCCATACACTGATGCGGCATCAGTAACCTTGTTTGTAACACCTTCAACAAAATATAGAATGATGAACATGCCTCCCAACATCAACAAACCAAACTGTAAAGAAGGCGGGTATTTGGTAACATTGAAGAATGATAAAAGGGTTAGCACATCACTCTTTTGTTTCGCCCAGGGGAAATCGCCGTATTTATTAAAAAACCTGAGTATAAAAAACAGGGCTATTGAACAGATGCCGATCCTTACAAAATATTTCCGCTTTTGTGGTTGGGGTAATAAAAAGAGTTTGCCCAGCCAAAACCCTAACAACAACATGCCCAGCCAGGGTATCGGCGTATAGATCATGACCAACAGCCTTTCCCCACCTAACGGAAAGGCACCCGGCGCAAATAAGGACATCAATACTTTTTGAAAAGTTGAGTCTTGTGAAAAAGGGATTAATGGTGCCAGATTGTGAAGACAGAATATTAACAACCCGGATAAGCCTATTACTGTAGATGACAATCTCAGCATCAACCCAAGAACAATAAAACCAAACCCGATAGCAGCGATGACTTCAAACAAGAATATTTGAAAGTGCAAATCAAAAAACATCGAGAAGTTTACAATAGTAAACTCCATAATCAGCAAGGCAATTCCCCGGGATAAAAGGAAGTTTCTGTTTGCACTCATATTCCCATCTTTCTGACAGGAAAGAAAGGCGGATACGCCAGCTAAAAAAACGAAGGTCGGCGCACAGAGATGCGTAATAAAACGGGTGAAAAACAGGAGCGGAGTAGTGGTGGCTAAATCGGTTGGCTGTTGCGTAAGCGAATCTGTATGCAACAAATCCCGCGTATGGTCCAGCGCCATAATGATCATTACAATACCTCGGGTAACATCTATACTGGTGATATGTTTCATCGCTTGCAACTCATTCCTTTCTTTAGTTACTTATGGGCTATGCGGCTAATGTATGTCTCTCTGTTGTTGCGGCAGAACTCATTTTCGCGCTTCGCGATAACAACAACGCCGTTCCGCAAAAAGCCAGGCAACTGAGCGAGCCAATAAAGTGCTCACCTTCCTGCCACTGCGAATAAAGAAACGCATAATACAGATGCAGTGTAACCAGCCAGATGAATAAAGTAATGGCAAGCACAAACGCCGTTATCCGCATCTTATAATTTATAAAAAAACTAATAGCAGATCCCACCAACACAATGCCGCCAACGAAGGTCCAGAACATTGCAAATGGAATGTACGATGGCACCATGGCACTAAGTGCAGCCGTGCTTAACAGGTGCCCGATTCCAAACAAAAACAGCATAATCCCAAAGAACCATCTGCCGGTTATTGACATTATTTTTATAGCAGAATTGAACCTGGTAAACCCTGCTCTTTTCGCCTCAACAGCAGCTAGGATTAAGAACCCGCCGGATAACGCAAGTGTCTTATTCAGGTTCACCCAATACTTTAATTTCCCTGCTCGATCCACTGCTGCTAAATAAGCGGGCAAATGCCCAAAGGCAAACAACAAAAAGAAAGCAATGCCAACCATCAACGAAACAATTATTGTTTTTTGGTTTAAACAAATTAGGATACCGCTCCCTATCAACAAAATCGCAGTCACATAAACCATCCAATACAAATGGGAAGAGATCACAGTTTCATCAGGCACGATAATCGGACGAATACCCGGAAAGAGGAAGTGCAAAACACCAATGCCTATCAAACAAACTCCCAGAAAAAGGCGCCCAAGTGTTACATACAAATTCATGGTTATGGTTTTAATGGCTTATACACAGAATAGAACACAAACAATAATCATCGTGATGCACAGAAAGGTGCGCGAGCCCAGACGGATGCGCGGAGCGATCATGCCGTCCTTGACTTTTTTTCCTTCTTTTTTGTGTCAAGACAAAGAAGAAGCTGATAAAATTTTAAAACGGCAACTATAAAAACATGTTTCATACGCCACCTCAAGCCCCACTTCAACATCAGTAAAACTCTCAAAAAACTGACACAACTTCAGAACACCGTCATGCCTACGAAAGGAGGCATGACGGTGTCGGCTCCCCAAAAATATCTTCACCCCAACAGTTTCAAAACTCTTTTCTGCAAACAACCCATCATTTCGACAACCGTCGTTTGTCGATAAATAACCCCGTTGGTCTAATAAATGGACACACAACAAAACGGATCATCCGCCGCTCCTTAATTTTAAGTTCATTCTACCTATATACGAATGCAAAAACGAAATCTGCCTTTACTGTTTAATGTCGTTTTCTGGCTCTTATATTTTCTATACGAGTGGCTTGCCTTAGCCGCCCTCTCAGGAGATTATGCAAGCTATTTTATCAATGCCTGCATAGCATTTCCCTTTGCCTTTCTATCATCCATCGTCACCGTTCACGTCCTTTTAAAAAAGTATTACGATAGCCAGTCAAGATGGAAGCTCTGGCTGCTTCAAATTCTCATTACTTTTCTACTCCTGATGATAAAGCGATGCGTGAACTACTATGTTATCTATCCCCGTTTTTTTTCGTTCGCTTTACAAATCCCATTCTTTTCGTTTGGAAAGCTCATTGTAGAATGGGTGAATGTGTACCTCATTATCGGCGTCTATTCCTTATTCTATGTTGTCAGAAACTGGTATGAACAACGCGAGCAAGTAAGAGATTTATTACAGGCAAAAACAACGGCTGAGCTTGAACTATTAAAATCACAGGTACAGCCGCATTTTATTTTCAACACACTCAACAATATCTACGCAACCGCTTTAAAAGACAGCCCCGAAACCGCAAAGCTCATCTCGCATCTTTCTTCTTTTTTAAACTACAATTTATACGATGCCAAACAGGATTTTGTTTCGTTATCTTCCGAGCTTGACTATATCAATAGTTACATAGTGCTGCAGCGAAACCGGTACGGAGAAAAGATAGATGCCTCAATGAATATATACGATGATATTAACGGCATTACCATTGCACCTTTGCTGTTTCTGCCGCTGGTTGAGAACAGTTTTAAACATGGGGTTGCCGCTTCCATAAGCGAAAGCTGGGTACGCATAGATGTGTCCCACCAAAACAATGCGTACACCATCAAAATTGAAAACAGTGTTGAAAACGAAAGGGAGAAAGAGGAATCAAACAACAGCGGACTGGGTGTAAAAAATGTAGAACGGCGACTTCAGTTACTATACCCCAACCGGCACGAATATAAAATCATCAAACAACCCTACACCTATCTGGTAGTACTCAAAATTTTGTTATGAAAAACTGCATTGTTGTTGATGATGAAAGCCCGGCAAGAGAACTGATCGCGCTTCATCTCTCAAACCTGAAAGACTTCTCACTGATCGCCTCTTTCGATAACGCCGTAGAAGCCTTTACGTTTATGCAAAAGAACGGAGTCGATCTGGCTTTTCTCGATATCAACATGCCGAAACTCTCCGGGCTCAACCTGGTAAAATCATTACAAGCCCCTCCCAAAATTATTTTCACCACCGCTTACCGCGAATACGCTGTCGATGCGTTCGACCTGGATGCCCTCGATTACCTCGTAAAACCCATCACCGGCGAGCGGTTTATGAAGGCGATTTCCAAGTTCCATCATTACAACAATGGGGTATCTGAAAAGCTGCCAATGACAAATGACGCTAACGATGCTTACTTGTTTCTGAAAACAGGAAACGGGCAAACCAAAGTGTATGTAAAAGACATTTTGTACATTGAAGGCTTACGGGATTATAGTAAAGTGCACACACCCACAAAAGCTATTATTGCCAGCGAACGCCTACATTATATGGAACAAAAACTCCCCGATAACAAATTCGCCCGCATTCATAAATCGTTTATTGTGGCGTTGGACAAAATCACTCACTATGCATCCGACCAAATCACCATTGCCAATACATCCTTACCTGTTGGAAGAGTATTTAAAAATGAGTTTGTAAAAAAGTTTATAGATGTTCGGAATATAAGTGCCGCGCGGGAATAAGGGTAATATGATTTTCGCTGATGAATAACATCAGCGAAGGCTAAAAATATATTGGGCGGCATTATTAAGAAGAATAAACCTGCACGCAATGTCAGAAGTAACTGTTCGTTCTAATATATGGATTTTCATCGTTGCTTTATATACTCATATAAATATCCTTTGTCTAACAGTCGATTCTTTGTTTAAGAAAGAATCAATAGCCAGAAAAGCATGCGTTAATTCGTTTTGCCTTAAGTTTAATCCAAAACTGTAAGTGTCAGCTAAATAGCACGCCAGACCAAGAAGATCATTCTTCTCCTGTAATTTTAGCACATCTTGCTCAAGTTCTGGCTGTTCATAACTTAAAATCGCATTAGCAATAAAGTTTGTCAAAAGATGATCTGTAAAGCTAAAGTTATCCATAAACAAATCAGCCCAAGGCAACATATCTTTTATAGCTTCTGCCAGACTCTTGCCTTTCGTAAGATAAAAACTGTATTCAAAGCGGTTTGGATTATCATTATCATAACGATAAATAGCTGCATGACTATCAGAATTTTCATCAGTAGTCAGTAGACCTATATAATAATCGTTTGAGCATGACGGGGAAGAAATTGTCACATAAAGAAACAGTTGTTGATTGATTAATAATTTGATTTCATCTCCTGATGTTTGTAATTGCCAAAGCTTGTATTGATCATCATTCTTAAAATATGCAATGCCTGAAAGTTGTTCTTTATTCCTCCTGTCAAGTAAATGCTTCTTTGGAATTTTCATTTTGAAAGCTTCTTTTGTTAAGATAATTGTTGAGCTGTTGATTTCTTGCCAATAAGCAAGTGTAGAGTCCTTATCATAAATCATAAGAATAATAGGAATTGAGTGATTCATCCAATACTGCAAGTGTCTATTCGAACCTCTGAAAATAAAATGATCATTTTTTACTTCCTCGAAAAAGCTTTTACCGGATATTATTTAGACACCAAATAATCTGCCTGTCGGCATTTGGTACTTCGTTATTTCAACAAACCCATCAATGCCAAAATCATTTATAGGTTGTTCTCTAAAAATCCATTTTAGTTCTTCAACAAAAATTTTGGCAATAGAATAAACTCCGATTCTTTCTTCGCTATTATCCATTGTCGGTGTAGTTATAGTAAAATTACTTCAAAGCCAATGATGAAACCAGAGTTCTTCTCCTTTGCAATGTCTTTCCCGCAGCCATACCCACTCACTCATTCCCACTACCCAAACCTTCCACACACTCATTCCAATTCCATCCGGATGCAATCCACTTTCATCCGTTATCAATCTACTTTCCACCTTAAAGAGTGTTAAGTAAGAAAAAAACAGCTCTCTACGGCGCAAGCATCTCGCTCCGCTTGTTTTTAAGCAGCGCCGTTGTGGGGTTCTTCATCAGCAATACAACGTTTGTGCCCTTGGGTTCCGGCACCGCCTGTCGGCTGGAATATAGTAAGGCAATATCTCGGTGCAGATAATCCAACTGCCTTTGCTGAGTTTTGTTTCAGTATCGGCACTACTATATTTGCAGTTGTCAACCTGCATTGTATGAAACCTTCGCTTGATTTATCCTTACATAAATTAAGTATAAACTTACCGCAAAAATCCAATTATCGTTTCGTGCTTTGTATAGTGTCATCCTTACTGCACAGTATGCAGCAGTAGCAGCGCCGGGTGTTTATAAAAACAACCATCGCGGAATCCTTTGTCGACCGTTTCAGCAATAGCAAAACTCTGTTTATTCAAATACAAATCACCAACATGAAAGCCATTTTTACTTCTCTCTTCCTGCTTTTCGGCCTATCTCTTTTTGCGCAGTCGGGTGCACTCGATGCAAGCTTTGGCACCGGCGGCAAATTCATCAGTACCGATAATCAGTTTGCCCAAAGCGGGGCAGGCGTTAATGCCATCGCCCTTCAAAGCGATGGTAAAATTGTAATGGCAGGATTTAGTAATAAATCCATCTTCAGCACTTCTACATTTGATTTTTCGGTAGTAAGGCTCAATGCCAATGGTACGCCCGATGCAGGCTTTGGCACCGGTGGCAGGGTGTCTATTGATTTTACAAAAACCGGCGATCTGGGTAGCACCAGCGATTATGCCTACGCAGTTGCCATTCAGCCGGATGGCAAAATTGTAATTGCCGGCACGGTCAATCTCTTTTATAACACATACATTGACTCTATTTAAACCTACAACTATGAGGACATAGGTGTCGTTCGCCTGAATATAAACGGCACCCTCGATACCACCTTTAATGGCACAGGTAAGAAGCAGATTGATTTATCATCCGTCACGCGGAAAGTGGGCGTTGTCAACACAAGCCGGGACGATTGCAGAGGCGTTGTCATCACTTCTGCCGGTAAGATTTTGTTGGGCGGATCTACATTTAACAACAATAATACGTCTGCCGCTTTTACAGGTGGAGATAATGATGCGCTGTTAGTGCGGCTCAATGCAAATGGCAGCTTCGATTCTTCTTACCCGGGAGACGGGGTACAGCTATTTGTAAAAAAGAAGAGTAATGATAACATTTCTTCTATGGCATTGCAAAAGAATGGTAGCGTTCTGCTAAGTGGAAATGCCAATACCGATAATACCTTCAACACAAAAGTGTTGTTGCTGCGTGCCACCTCTGTTGGTGTGCTGGACAATACCTTCAATAGCTCTGGCTTTGTGATCACCGACCTGTCTGACAGTACATCGGAAGGAGGCAATTCTATCGCCTTACAATCTACCGGCAAGATTGTAGTGACCGGCAGCCAGCAAGTGAGCCAGAACCCTAACAGTTTGCCTAAGACATTCCTGCTTAGATATAATGCCAATGGCAAGCTCGACGCCAGCTTTGGAAGCGGCGGAAAAACGATCTTTAGCAAAGCGGATGATTACAACACTGGTCAGTCGGTAGCGGTTGATAAAAGCGATCGGATTGTAGTAGCCGGAAGCCAGTATAATACGAAGGATCCTGCGCTTACAGGCGATTATAACATGCAGGTGATCCGCTACAAGGCAAACGGAGCCTTCGACAGCAGTTTTGGCTCTTTCGGCAGAACGGCAATTGACCTGGGCGGATGGGAAGTTCCCTCTTACCATACTGATTATGCTTATACCTGTGCTGTTCAGAGCGATAATAAAATAATTACCGCGGGCTACACCCGTTTCTTTGTCAATTCTTCTTTACAGGGTGATGTAGAAGCAGTCATCCGCCTGTTGCCATCAGGCAGAAACTATGCAGTCGCCGCGCCATCAGATACAGTTGTGAACCTAGTGAACGGGTGCTACGCAACGTTCAATACCCTGAACCCGGTGCTGTATCCCGATACTTCTTTATCCATTGTGAAATACGCGTTATACAATAGCTCTTACCAGTTGTACGACTCAGGCTATGGCAGCGTGAATGGAAAACAATTTGACCTGAATACAACCACCTATATTGTCTATTCTTCCACCGTTGACCCTAACCAGCGCGCTGTATTTACAGTAACCGTAACCGGCGGCACAACTGCAAATGCCTTATACTTCGATGGTGTGGACGACCGGGTATCTGTGAATGCCAATGCTGTAGTAGGCATGTCGGGTACCTACACGTTTGAAGGATGGATAAAACTAAAAGGCTATAATAAAAACGGTGGCTCAGTTATCTTCGGCAACCAGCGGGGTAAAGATTCAGGCGTTATTGTAGCCCTCAATGCCAACGGCTTTATCACTACTTATCATCCTAAAGTTGGCATTGTTACTTCCTCCTACAAAGTGCCGCTCAACCAATGGACGTATATTGCTTTTGTACAGTCTTCTTCCAAACTTGTCCTGTATGTAAACGGTACCCTTGTGCAAACGCTTTTATCGGCACCCAACCGGCAGGTAAATACCTTCAACCCCTACTTCTTAGGTGCGCATACCGATGACGGCACTGCATTCGACCGCCACTTCAACGGGTTGATGGATAATGTGCGGATATTGTCTACTGCGCTGTGCGATGCGCAGATACAGAACAACCTGTATTGCGAGCTGGAAAGCGGCGGTACCAATCAGCCGGGTCTCCTTACCCAGTTTACCTTTAACCAGGGCGTTGCTTCCTGCGAGAATTTTAATACGCAGACGCTTAACGGTTCCGGTCTTTGCTGTGGAAGCAGTTCGAATGGCACATTGATTAACTTCTTTTTAAATGGACCCATCTCTAACTGGGTAGCCGACTCGGGCTATGTGCATGGTACCTGTGCACCGTTTGCACCGCTTACGCTAACCAGCATACCCGCCAATATTACGGCCTATACACAAAGCGGAACCTGTGGTGCGGTTGTCAATTTTTCTGGTGCTACGGCTACATCAGGCTGTGCAGACAGTATCAAAATTACTTATTCGCCGGCTTCGGGAACTGTTTTCCCGACAGGTACTACTCTGGTTACCGTTGTGGCTACAGATGGCACCGGTAACAGCGTTTACAAAAACTTTCTTATCTCTGTGCTGGATACAACAGCACCCTCCTTAATCACGAAGGACACAACAGTGCGACTGAACAAAAGCGGCAATGCATCTGTTTTGCCAGCCTCCGTTGTCGCCAGCCTTACTGACAATTGCTCAACTGGCAGCAACCTCACATACAATGTCTTTCCTACGTCCTTTACCAGTGCGGGCACATATACCGTAACCGTGCAGGCAAAAGATCAGTACAACAACTCCACTACTAAGTACGAAACCGTTACGGTGCTTCCCTATATGGGCGCTGGCAGTGCCGTTTTGGGTAATGATGCATTGATAACAACAGGCGCTAAAACATCAGTGCTGTCTAATTCTTTTGCGGCTGTTATTTCGCCCAATCCATCCCGCGATTATTTCACCTTCAGGGTGCAAAGCAGCGATCTCATTACTAAAGTACAGGTCAGGATCTCTGATGCTGCAGGCAAAGTATTGGAAGTGAAAAACAATGTACAGCCGGGTGCTTTCTTCCGGTTAGGCTCGCAATACAAAGCAGGCGTTTATATTGCAGAAATCATTCAGGGTAATAATAAGAAAAGCTACCGCCTGGTGAGGCTGTAAGCGTTGAGTTTGCAAATATTGATACATAACAAAAAGGCTGTCGTAAACGACAGCCTTTTTGTTATGTTATTCGAGGTGTTAGCGTAGCATCTCCACTATCCACAAACTTTCCTATTCTCAGTACCTTCCCTCTCTATCGCAAGCGTTCTGCTTGCACTTTTTATTTTTCACGTCTCCGCTTATTTTCACTTTCCTCCCAGCCGCATTCAACCACAATAAATCATCTCAGGAATTGAAATGATACAGGAACAGCACATCACCTGTAAAAGCATGTTTAGGTTGGTCTTTAATCTCCAGTTGAATAAACAGCGTTGCCTTGGTAATACCTCTCAAATTAATGATGGATTTAAGCCACACCCGGCAGCGGATTTCGCTATCCACCGTCACCGCTTGTCCGAATTTCAATTGCTCCAGTCCATAGTTCACTTCCATCTTCAGGTTCTGTACGTTTACAATCTGGTGCCAGAAGTAGGGCAGCAGCGAAATGGTAAGGTAGCCATGCGCAATGGTCGTTTTAAACGGGCTTTCCCGGCTGGCTCTCTCGGCATCACAGTGTATCCACTGGTGGTCCAGCGTGGCAGAAGCAAAGCGGTCTATTTGTTCCTGCGATACTTTATGCCAGGCAGACACGCCAAGTTCTTTACCCAGGTGTGCGGCAAACTCATCATAACTGGTAATGGTAACCATAATCAAAAATTTTTAGGCTTCTATATCCGGGCTTCACGGTTGCAAACTGCAGGCGCGTTGTTCATCATTATGAATAAGCACCCGCAAGCAGTCCGTTCCGCCGGCGACAAATCTATGTATATTACCTATAGTGCGCTTTCTAGGTTCTCTTTATTTCGGGTAACATTTCCTTTTGAAGGAACATGGATTGCCGTCCCTAAACTGTGTAAGGCTGCTCTATAGAATGAAGTAGCGACAAATAAAAGAGACTTCTCTTCCTACGCAATGCAAACCTGAAGTGACGGGATGAAGCCTCGATATTTCAAACGAAAACAGGGCTAAAAAACCGCAGCCTGCGGGTACTTGCCATACGCTTCGCCGAATTAGAACGGATTTGTAATATTGTAGTGATATGAATGAAAAGATCAACGAAAGACCGGAAGTAGCCGATCGCAGTGTTCCGGTCTTTGTAGAGACTTTCAAGATCGGATTAATCAGTAGAATGCTCTAATTGCTTTCTCCTCCGCTATACGAACCATGAGGTATGATAAAGAAAAGAAGCGGGTGCTTCAAGATAAAAGGCACAAGCATTTCGCTTGTGCCAGAATGTGGATCTGCAAATGCGCCGAATGACAAACTTCTTTCGGTTTAGTTATAGTCCGGTGAACTTATTTTATCTACGTGCAACTCGCCGATATGCAACCCTTTCCTGATTACCGGGTTGCCATTATAATGCACTTTAGCTTCCCCAAAAGCAGTAATTTGAATCTTGTCCGAAACATTCATTGTAAAATCAGCTTCGCCATAGGCGGTTATCGCACCGTTCTTGCCACCCATCGCAAGACTGTTGATGTGTCCTTCTCCATATGCCGTATAAGTTTGAGACGTAGCCAAACCCGACAAAAACTTTAGGTTGCACTCGCCATAAGTGGTGACTGCCAGTTTGCCTACGTTTATTTCGTTCAACGTCACATCAGATTCTCCATAAATCCGCAGTACAAAAGCTTCACCCGTAATGGCGCTTTTACATACCTGCTTTTCGTCACCCCGAATCGAAAGCTCACGCAAAGTTTTGTAGGTAATGGTTGCAGTTAGCACAGTGCCCTGGTAAATAGAATGTTTCTCTTTGTAGCCATTTTGGTAATCTTTCTCGTTCTTCTCAAAATCTTTTGCGCCTTCCAGGTACACCCGCAGCGTTTTATTTTCCACTTCAATATGGATTTTATTGGTATCCACCGTGCTGCTCTCTATAGTCACACTTTCTTTGTTGCCTTGCACAAAGGTTACCTGTATGTGTGGGCTCACAATAATCTTGTCAAAAGGCTTCACCGCCGTTACCGTTTGTGCAAACGCGCCGGTAACTATTACCAAAGCAATGCTAAGCATCGCGTACCTGATCTTCTGTATCATCTGATTCTATTTATAGGATGGAACGCACAACTTGCTAACTTGTTACACCTCCGCAACCCTTTACCTAAGTTTGGTTACTATCTTATTTCAAACGTGCAATCCGTCATTCCACAATCAACATCGTACATCATACATCGAAATATTGCTACTCCGTTCGCAAACTCTTTACAGGATTGGCCACCGCTGCCTTGCCGGCTCGTACACAAATAATCAGTAAGGCCGCCGTTATCATGATAACGCCGCTTATTAAAAATATCCACCAGCTCAGCTCGGTGTGATAAGCAAAATTTTGCAGCCAGCTATGGGTTTGCCACCAGGCAATGGGAATGGCAATGACAAAGGCAACTGCCAGCAGTTTTACAAAATCAATAGATAGCAACGTGATGATTTGCTGTACCGATGCGCCGAGAATTTTCCGCACACCGATTTCTTTAACGCGGTTGTTCGTCATAAAAATGACGAGACCCAATAAACCAAGACAACTGATTAAAATGGCAACGCCGGCAGACCATGTTAATAAGGTGGAAAGCTGCTGGTCTTCTTTATAAAAATCAGCAACGGTTTTATCTAAAAAAGTATAATCAAAATCTGTATCAGGATACAGATTTTTCCAGGCTGCTTCCATCTTTTTGATAGCACTGTTCCAGGTGGCAGGATTGGGTTGCAGCGCAACATGCATAACATAACCATTCTTTGGTTCAGCATAATATATTAACGGGTGAATAGCCGTTCTGACAGAGGCAAGATTAAAATCTTTCATAACACCAACTATCGGCATTTGCGAACTTCCAAACGTTACAAAGTGATTGACAGCGGCTGCCGGGTTTGTAAAGCCAAGTTGCTTTGCCAGCGTTTCATTTATCAACAATTCATTGGCTGTATCAGAAGCCATAATATTTTTTCCTGCAATCAGTTTAATGTTATACACACTTAAAAAAGCAGTATCGCCATTTCTTGAATCAACATCCATTTTTATATCTTTCCCTTTTTCTTTAAACGCTATACTGGTACTCATTTGCCCGCTAAATGCCGGCGACTGGTTACCTAAGCTAACTTCCTGTATCTCGGGCATCCTGCTTATCTCATCTTTTAAAATAAATTTTTTATTGTTGGGATTGTAAAAATCGAAAGGCACATAAAAATTGATGATGGCATCTTTACGAAAGCCCATATCTTTTTGAACAGAATAATGAATTTGCTTATCAACCACCATCATTCCTATAATAAAAACCTGTGCAATTACAAACTGGAAAACGATCAACGATTTGCGTAACAATGCACTGCGTGAACTGCCGGAACTGCTTACCACACTGTTCTTTAAAACCAATACCGGCTTAAACTTAGTAAGAATAAACGCGGGGTATAAACCTGCAACTATACCTACCACAAATATTAATACGGCAAGAAATGCCCACACCAACGGCTGGCTGAACAAATAAGTAAACTGTAAACCATCGGGCAGGAAACCTGTAAATGCTTTCAATAACAAGGGCGTGATAGCAACAGAAATAATGGCGGTAAAAAAAGTGAGCAAAAATGTTTCTGATAAAAACTGCCACACCAACTGGCTTTTTTTGCTGCCTAATGTTTTGCGGATGCCGATTTCTTTTGCTCTTTCTGCCGCATGAGCCGTAGACAGATTGATGAAGTTGATAGCACCAAGCACTAACAAAAAAACAGCAAGAAATATTAAATTGGTAATGGTTGATTTATTTACGCTTCCGCCATAGTCGAGGTTGGTGTGCACATCGCTTAACGGTTGCAAGCGATGCATTGTTTTTGCATCATCCGGGTCTTTATCATATTGTTTAAAAATGGCTGCGATCTGTTTGTTGATATTAGCTTCGCTACTGCCCGGCAAAAGCTTTACGATTAGCTGCCTGTTAGAACTTGTACTATTCCAATCATCCCAGTTGTAAAGCGGCTTCAGGTTGCTGGTAGCTATGGTTGATAAAGAAATGAAGACCTTATAATCAAAGTCACTGTTTACGTCTAAGTCTTTTACAATGCCCGTGATGGTGGTGAGTACGGTATCGCTGAAGGCTACTGTTTTCCCAATTAATTTATCAGGGGAAATATTTGGAAAATATTGCTTTGCCCGGTTTTCACTCAATACAATATTGTTAGGATTTTGCAAGGAGGTTTTTGCATTGCCAGCCATAAATGTGTGTGGAAACAGGCTGAAATAATTTCCATCCGTAAAAACAATTTTATCCTGCTTTTTAAAAATCTTGTCTGCTGTATTGTTGCCTTGCGGGACAGATACTTTTATATTCCAATCATTATAATTAAAAAGAGGAACTGCAGATTCAATGCCTGTAACAACATGCTGAACGGCTTCGTGCAGCGGTGCAGGAACACCTGGGTTTTTCCATTCTCCGTTACTTACAATCCTGTAAATTCTTTCTTTGCCGGGCTCATATTTATCGAAGCTGAAATCATAGTCAACCATCATAAAAATGATAAGCGCAGCACTGATGCCGATAGAAAGGCTTAACACATTAATGAACGTGGTAAGTTTATTTTTTCTAAAACTTCTTATGGCTGTTTTGAAATAATTTTTAAACATAAAAGATGATTGAGAAGAAGCCCCGAGCCCCTAAAGGGAGCTATGAGCCGGTTTATTACTGGTTATTTATTTCATTTCAATTCTAATCAAAGTAACACTTACTTATGCTGCTTATAGCTCCCTTTAAGGGCTGGGGGCTTCATTCCGTCCGCAAACTTTTCACCGGGTTGGCTATCGCCGCTTTTACAGCCTGGAAACTGACAGTAAGCAAAGCCAGCAGGAGTGCTGCTGCACCGGCGACCAAGAATATCCAGATACTAATATGGATGCGGTACGCAAAATCCTGCAGCCATCGGTTCATGGCAAACCAGGTAAGCGGTACGGCAACCGCAAAGGCAACGAGAACGATGTAAACATATTCTTTAGACACCAACAGCAGGATGGTGTTGGTATCAGCGCCGAGCACTTTGCGCACACCAATTTCTTTGGTGCGCTGCCGGATGCTGTAAGCGGATAACCCAAACAAACCCAGCCCTGCAATGCTGATGGAAAGGATAGCAAACAAGGTAAAAATCTGTCCGGTTCTTTCTTCAGCGGCATACACATTAGTAAAGCGTTCGTCGAGGAAGGTATAGCTGAACGGACTACCTGCGCCATACGTGTTCCACTGCTGTTTGATATCGGCAAGAAAGCCCGGCAGGTTGGTTGTTTTTACTTTTACAATAATATTACCGCTGTTGTTGCCCAGTTCCATCATCAGCGGTTCTATCTCATCCCTTGCAGAGGCATAATGAAAATCTTTTACCACACCTACTATATGATATTCACGCTGTCCCGAACGCACGATGGTTCTACCAATGGGGTTGATCCGGCTCCATCCCAGCTGGCGCACTGCAGCTTCATTGATAAGCACACCAGACGAATCGGTACCATAGGAAAGAGAAAAGTTTCTGCCCGCAACGATCTGCATTCCAAAGGTGGGCACATAATAATTGTCAACATTGAAGATGTTCATGTGTATTTCAGAATGCGCCTCGTTCTCTTTATTTTCTTTGGCAAATACCTGCGTGCCGTTCATGGCTCCGTTTACCGGGATGGAATAGGCAACGGTGACACCGGATACGCCCGCATCGTGCCGGAGACTTTCGGCAAACGAGATCTCGTTTTGACGGAGCAAATAGGTATCGTTCAGCACGAGCAGTTGCTCTTTATCAAACCCGAGGCTGATGTTTTGCATATAGCGCAATTGTTCGTACACAACAACGGTGGCAATGATGAGGGCAATGGAAACAGCAAACTGAAAAACAACCAGTCCTGTGCGCAGGCCGCTCCGGCTGCGCGTTACAGAAGAAGAGGCGCTTTTTAAAATCTTACTGGTATCGAAAGAAGAGATAAAGAAGGCGGGGTATATACCGGCGATGATGCCAATAACAAAGCAGCCAGCCAAGGTAAAGCAGATAACAGCCGGGCTGATAAAAAAACGGAACGAAATGCTTTTGCTAGCCACCTCATTGAAGTAAGGCAACAACAGAAATACGCCAATCAGCGCGACCAACAAAGCCAGGAAAGAAAGGAGAACCGACTCGCAGAGAAACTGCCCGACCAATTGCTTTTTTGATGAGCCTAACACTTTGCGCACGCCCACTTCCTTACTGCGGCCGAGCGAAGAGGCAGTAGATAAATTGGTAAAATTTACACACGCCAAAATGAGAATAAATACAGCCAGCAATCCGAAGATATAAATGTACCGCATGCTGCCATTTGTGCCGATCTCATCTCTGCCGTTTGAGTATAAATGAATGTTGGTAACGGGCTGCAAATTGAAGACAAATGTATTCACCGATTTCTGCGCTTCGGCAAGGCTGACACCCATGTCGTGCTGCACTTCAGGCACTACATATTTTGCCACCATCTGCGGAAACTTAGACTCCAGTGTTTTCGGGTTTGTTCCCGGTTTTAATTGCAGGTAGGTGTAATAACCAATGTTGCTCCATGTATGTTGATTGCCCCAGCCATTGCTGCTTAAAATCATATCGAAACTGAAGTGCGTATTAGATGGAATTTTATCGAAGACGCCGGTTACTTTCAGCAGCCTGCCTGTCTTCACGCCGGATAAGGATTTGCCAAGTGCATCCTCCGTTCCAAAATACTTTTTTGCGTACGCTTTGGAAATCACAATGCTATTGGGTTCCTGTAACGCAGTCACTGCATTGCCCTGCAATAAGGGGATGGAAAACATCTCTAGAAAATTACTGTCGGCAATTGCAAAATCATTCTCTTTAAACTGGTTGTTTCCGTATTTAAAAAAGAAGTTGCCCGACTTTACCACCCGCGCAAACGAAACAATCTCGGGAAACGCAGCTTTCAATCCTTCACCCACGCCAACATCTACAAGGGAATAGTGAGAAGCATTTCCATTGTCGGCAACGCTGAGTTCTACCCGGTATAAATCCTTTGCATGTTCGCTGTATTTGTCATAACTCAACTCATCGTATAAAAAAGCAGCAATGAGCAAACAACACGTAATGCCAACGGCAAGACCCACAATGTTGATCATTGAAAAGGTCTTGTTCTTCCAAAGACTCCGGGAGGCGATTTTGAAATAGTTCTTAAACATAGATAAAGATTAAGAAGAAGCTCCCAGCCCCTAAAGGGGAGCTATGAGCCGGTTTATTATAGTAACTGTTTCGTTTTATGATTGAATCAAAGTAAGATTTACTTACGCTGTTCCGGTTCCCTTCTCCACACATGGAGAAGGGTTAGGGATGAGGTTATTCCGTTCGCAAGCTCTTCACGGGGTTGCTTACCGCTGCTTTAACAGATTGAAAGCTCACCGTCAAAAACGCAATCAAAATCATCCCCAAGAATGGCAGCAACACATACAGCGGGCTCACCTCTATCCGGAACGCATAACCCTGCAGCCATTTCGAGGAAGACAGCCATGCCAGCGGTGCTGCAATGAGGAACGCTACCAGCAATAACACCGCAAACTCTTTATACAGCAGTTGTAAAATAGAACCGATAGAAGCACCCAGCACCTTCCGGATGCCGATCTCCTTCGTACGTTGCAACGTAGTAAACGAAGCCAGCCCAAATAAACCCAGACAAGCCACCAATATGGCTAAGCAGGTAAACAAGGTAAACACACCACCAAAGCGCTGGTCGGCTTTATACTGATCATTAAAATGCTCGTCAAGGAAAAAGTATTCAAACGTATTGCCGGGGAAAAAATGGTTCCATTCTGCTCTTACCGATGCAATCACCGGCGCTGCATCCGCTGCGTTTATTTTTATAGATACCGGTCCCTTCACATCCGGGATACAGCGCAGGATTAAAGGTTCATAATCCTGCCGCAGCGATTGCTGGTGAAAGTTCTTTGCCACGCCGATAATGGTATAATGTCCGCCCCAGAAATCAATGCGACGGTTCAAGGCTTCTTCAGGTTTATGAAAGCCCAGCAGCTCCACCGCTTTTTCATTAAACACCACGCTGCTGTCATCACTACCAAACGCTTTCGAGAAGGCGCGACCGGCAACCATCTGGAGCCCGTAGGTTTTCATGTAATCATAATCACCACCAATCACCCGGTACTGTTTCTGTTGCGAGATATCCTGCTCTACCAGCTTGATTCCGCCCGCATTCCAGCCTACGGCATCGCCGGGTACGGAAGTGGAAACAGCAATATCCTTTACAAACGTCTGCCGGCTCACTTCTTCTTTAAACGCCGTTATTTTCTGCAGAAAACCTGAGTCCGTCCCTACCATTGGGGGTTGTATCACCAGCGTCTGGTCTATGTTCACACCCAGCTGTTGCTGGCGCATAAACTGAATTTGCCGATACACCGTTACAGTACCAATCAGCAAAAACAACGATGCGGCAAACTGGAACACCACCAGCCCTTTGCGCAGCCCTGCGCTTTGTTTGGTGCCGCTCATTTTGCCTTTCAATACATCTATGGGTTTAACGCCCGATAGTACAAACGCCGGGTATAAGCCTGAAAAGAATACACCTGTTACAAACAGGATTCCTAAGCCAGCCCAGAAAGCCGGTTGGGCAAACAGAGAGAACGAAAGCTGTTTGCCAGATAGTGCATTAAAGCCCGGTATCGCCGCCATTACCAATACAATAGCTAACAGCAAAGCCAACCCGTTCAGCAGGGCAGATTCAGAGAGAAACTGGATAATTAGTTGTTTGCGTTGCGAACCGATGGCTTTGCGCACACCCACTTCTCTTGCTCTTGTAATAGCTCTTGCTGTCGCCAGGTTGATGTAGTTCACCCAGGCTATCACTACGATAAACAAGGCGATGCCCAACAGCAAATACACCGTTTTGCCATCGCCGGTTTCGCCAGGCTCAAACATATAGTGCGAGTACAAGTGAATCTGGGGCAATGGCTGCAGGTGATACACCACACCAGCATTCATTTGCCTGAGATCTGCGCCCACAAACTTGTCGGCAATAGGTACAAACTTCGCCTCCACGCGATTTGGGTCAGCGCCGGGGCGCAGCAGCAGGTAGGTGAGGCAGCCATCGCTTTCCCAGGCCGTCTCGGGGTCAAAACCATTCTTCGCCGCAAACGATGCAAAGGATGCCCACGAAATCAGCAGGTCGGGTTGCAACTGCGTGTTTTGCGGCGCGTCTTTATACACTGCAGTCACTAAGTAAGTTTGGTTGCCGTTTAGTGTCAGTTGTTTGCCTATTACGTTCGTGCTGCCATATATCTTCTTTGCGGTAGTCTCTGACAGCGCAATGGTATTGACGTTTTTCAACGCGGTATTCTTATCGCCGGCAATCAAAGGGAAAGTAAAGATGTTGAAGAACGAAGCTCCGGCACAAAACGCCTTCTCTATCTTCAGCGGCTGGTTGTTCACACTGGCTATCATGGTACCGTTCTGCAGCAGTTTCACATAGTCGTCTATCTCGGGTATGCCCGCTTTAAACGAATTGCCCACGGCGTAGGCACCCGCCGCCCATTGCGTGCTCAGTTTGCCGTTGTCATAGCGGTCCTGCTCCACGCGGTAAATGCGGTCGCCTTTCGCCTGGAAGTCTTCATAGCTCAGCTCGAACGACACGTATTGCAGGATGAGGAGGCAGGAGGCAATGCCAATGGCCAGCCCCAAAATGTTAATGCCCGAATACGCTTTGTGACGCCGCATGTTGCGCCACGCAATTTTAAAATAGTTGGTAAGCATACAAAAAGTTTACTGGTGTCAGCAACCACGAAATGGTTCGTTGCGCCTTTGGCTGTTCAACAGCAGTGCCAGCGCTGAAACAGTTGACTACAGGGCATTCCAGAGAAGCCAAACAAAAAAGGTGTTCGATAGTGAACAGTTGTTGTGCGGTTGTGACTGGGGTTTATAGTGCCGGATTACAAAGCGGGAGATGGCTAACGAGGCGAGGTGGCGGGGGACTATGCTGAGCGGGGATTATTAAATATTGTTCCTTGTTGAATTGATGAAAATTAAAAATAGTTTAAAGAGAACGAGGAATAAATTAAATGTCGCTTAAAGATTTGGGCAGGTATTTTTTTTCAGGCAGCGTGATTTTAATGAGCCTTTTTTCAACTCCGCAACATCTCCGGCAGGAACATTGCCTTCTACTACATAGAACATTACAAAGAAATCAGGTTTAGCTTGCTTTACTCGATCAATATCCTAGTATGAGTGTAACACCATAATGTCTCCACCCAGGACATTGCGAAGAAGAAAAAAGAAAATTTCCCTTTCTCGAAGCCTGCCTTTTAAAACGTGGATATACAGATATATGTCCTTTTAATCTGGGGTATCCGACCAATACTGTAGCTTTACTACCTCGTACCTCGCTAGTAAGTTCTTTAAATTACTGCTATGACTGATGAAACTCCTAAACACATTATCGCTATTGGCGCATCGGCCGGTGGAATGGAAGAGATCAATACTTTTTTTGATTATACACCTTTAGACAGTGCTGCCTACGTGATTGTACAGCACTTATCGCCCGACTTTAAAAGCCGGATGGTGGAACTGCTTACGAAACACACCCGGCTAAAAGTGATTGAAGCCCAGGAAACGATGCTGGTGAAGAAGAATTATGTGTACCTGATTCCCAACAACAAGTTTATGACCATCTGCGATGGCAGGCTGCATTTAACCAATAAAGAGAATGTGCAGGGTCCGCACCTTACGGTAAATACGTTCTTTGTGTCGCTGGCAGCGGATGCGAAGAGAAAAGCCATCGGCGTTATCCTGTCGGGCTTGGGCGCAGATGGCACCGAGGGCGTAAAAGCCATTAAACAACAGGGCGGTATGGTGATAGCCCGCAACCCGGAAACCACCCAGTTTGGCAGTATGCCGTCGTGTGCTATTGCTACGGGGCTGGTAGATTTTGTGCTGGAGCCAGACCAAATGCCCGCCACTATTGAAGAATATGCCAGGCACGATGATGAAGTATCTGCGCAAATAAAGGAAGATGAGAAAGTAGTAAAAGCGATTATAGAACTGATTAAAGAACAATCGCCGTTCGACTTTTCGGATTATAAGCCTACTACTATACTGCGAAGAATAAAAAGACGAGCTGCCAACAGCAATTTCAGCAAACTGGAAGTGTACCTGGATTTTCTAAAGACATCGCCGGAAGAGCTGGAAGCGCTTGCACAGGATTTTCTGATCAGTGTTACTTCGTTTTTCAGAGACAAAGAAGCGTTTGCGTTTCTGGAAGACCATACGTTGCCCCTTATATTAGAAGACCTGACACCCGATGAGGAGATAAAAGTATGGGTGGCAGGCTGTGCTACCGGCGAGGAAGCTTATTCGATAGCGATGCTGGTGAGCGAACAACTAACCGGCAAGTACAAAGACACGGTTGTGAAAATATTTGCGACGGATATTGATGCCGTGGCGCTGGCACATGCCGGTAAGGGCATTTATACAGCTTCTATTGAAAAAGATGTCTCTGCCGGCCGGCTGGAGCGGCATTTTATAAAAGAAGGCGATACGTACAAGATAAAACAGGGCATTCGCAAGATGGTGATTTTTGCACAGCACGACCTGGTGAAAAACCCTCCGTACTGTAATATGCAACTGATCACCTGCCGCAACGTGCTTATTTACCTGTCTCCTGCCCTGCAGAAGAAAGTATTTGCCATGATGCTATTCGGGCTTAAAGTGAATGGATACCTGTTTTTGGGCTCCAGCGAAAACCCTACGCCCATCCGAAAAAGCTTAGAAGAGGTGCACGGCAAATGGAAGATCTACAGGAACCTGGAAACGAAAAGGGCGGTGCGTTTTGATGTGTTTTCGCTGCCGGAGATAAAACCTGCCACTTCCTATACTTCTCATTCCACTGCCCCCAAGCATACCACTGACACATTGGCCGACCTGGTAAATAATTCTTTGGTGGCTGACCTTAACTGTTTAGCCATTTGTGTAGATGAAGACAACCGGTTTATAAAAGCGTATGGCGATACAACCCGGTATCTTCTGCAGAAGAATTTTAACCTGAACCTTATGGAGCTGTTACCAAAACCGCTTGCCATAGCGTTTAATTCATTAAGAAGCCGTGTTTTGAAGACGGGTGAGAAGGGCACCATCAGCGGCATCCCGTTGCGGAATGATGAAAGAAGCAGCGGGGTTACTTTATCGGTGCAACCGCTGGAACTAAAGAAAGGCATGCCTAAGATGCTGCTGGCAACCATACGCGAAGGCGGGGAAGACATAACTGCAAACGGGGGAGAATATGTGTTTGACGAAAAAAAGTATATTGACCAGCACATCATTAACCTGGAAGAGGAACTGAGGGAAACGAAAGAGAAACTGCAGGCTATTCATGAAAAGCTGGATGCCACCAATGAGAACATGCAATCTTTTAATGAGGAATTACTATCTGCTAACGAAGAAATGCAAAGTACCAATGAGGAAATGCAGTCTATAAACGAAGAACTGCATACAATCAATGCAGACTACCAGCTTAAGAATACAGAACTGCAGGAACTGAATGACGATCTGAACAATTATTTCAAAAGCAACGTAACCGGGCAACTGGTGGTAAATAAGGATTTGCTGCTGATGAAGTTTTCGCCGGCTACGGTAACGCTGATTAACCTGTTGCCAACCGATGTGGGAAGACCGCTGAGCAATATTTCTACCAACATAAAGTTTGAAACCATATTAGAAGACATTAAACAAGTAATAGCCAATGGAAGCGTCATTACCAAAGAAGTAGAAGCCATTAACAGCAAGTGTTACCAGGTGATAACGATGCCTTATATACAACAGGCAAATAACGAGATCAGCGGCGCTATCATTACGTTTAGCGATATCACAGAACTAAAGAAAATACAAACCGAACTGGACAAGCAGAACGAAAACCTGTTGCGTATTAATGCAGACCTTGACAACTTTGTGCATGTTGCCTCTCACGATCTGCTAGCCCCGCTGGGTAATATAGAAGTGAGCATCGACGTAATGAATACGTTGTCGTTAAACAGCGAGGAGGCACTTCCTATATTACATGTAATCAAATCATCCATCAAAAAGTTCAAGTCGCTGATCAACCAGATATCCGACGTGGGAAAAGCAGAGAATGGTATGCTGGAAAAAGAAATGGTAGACATGGCGGAGTTGATGCATAACGTAGAATGGAGCCTGGATGGCAAGATTAAAACGTCGGGTGCCGTAATAAATAAAAAGCTCGATGTATTACATATTCCTTTCTCTAAAAAGAACCTGAGAAGTATTGTATATAACCTCGTGGCAAACGCCATTAAATTTAAAGGCAAAAAACCGCCTGTGATCGATATTTCTACGCTAAAAGAACATAACAATATCATCCTGATCATTCAGGATAATGGCATTGGTGTGCACAGCGACCAGATAGATAGAATCTTTACCATTTATAGCCGGGTAGATGACGATATAGAAGGCAATGGCATTGGCCTATACCTTGTAAAAAAAATGATAGATGCTTCGGCAGGAAATATTGCGGTGGAAAGCAAACCCGGTGAAGGCACCAAATTTATGCTCTATTTTAAAGCCGAGCCGGAACCGTCAATTACTTATACTTCCTCTAACTCGGCGTAGCTTAGCAGTCCTGTTATACGTTTTACCTCTTTCCTGCTTTCCGGTATCTCTTTCAGGCTTTCGCTTATCTTTTGATTAAAATTTACTATCGGTTAACTAGGAATGATTAGTTCAGCAAAAAAGGTGTTGCCGGCAGAAGATAAACGTAAGGTAGCGCCGTTCCTTTCAGCGAGCTGATCAGTAATCCATAACCCTAATCCGAACCCTTCCCCGAATTTTTCTGCGCGTGCAAAGTCATTTTTTAACTGGCTTATGTTATTGATTACTGCATCCGTTTTATTTTGGATTGTCACCTGAACACCATCAGTATTCTCGCATAAGCAAAAGGTAATAATACTGTTTGGCAACCCATATTTTAAAGCATTCTCAACAAGATTTTTCAAAATGATAGCCACATGACTGGCATCTGCAACCACCATAAAATTTCCGCTGTCGGGCAGCATTTCAATTTTGAAGGTTTGATCTTTTTGTTTTGCCTGTGCCTGAAGTTGATTCATTACATCCAAACTCAGATCTGCCAGGCTAAAACTACTTTTATTAAGCGTCAGCGCATCTGCTTTCAACTGGCTCATCAGCAGAAAATTATTCACCAGTTTTTTCAGTCGCTGCACTTCTGCCATTTGGTTTTGCACTAAGGTTCGCATGGCTGGCGAAGCCTGATTCAGGTTAACGGTTTGCAACTCGGTAAGCATGTTACTTAACGGCGTTCGCAGCTCATGTGAGGCAGATGCAAAAAAAGCGTTCTGATGCCCCGATTGTTTTTCTATTCTTGACAACATGCGGTTGAGGGCATCAACCAGTTCGTGCAGCTCATCGTTTATAACCGGCTCATCCAGCAATTGAATGTCGTTGGTCAAATCAATCCGGCTGGCTTTCGTAATGATGTTATGTAAGGGTCGTAAAAGAATGCCTGATAAAAAGTATCCGGCCACAAATGAAATAAGGATAGCAATCGGGATATAAAGGAAAAGCAGGGTTTGCAATTGTTGGATAGAGGCTTTATACTCATTGGAAGGCAATGCATAAACCACGCGAATCACGCCACCGGTTTCAAATTGTTTGGTTGTTGAGATGCTCCACCAATCACGACTTCTATAAGTGCTGTCGTTCGTTTTCTGTACACTGTTTGGCGGAAGATTATTAAATAAAGTATCAGTTTGCCTGCCGTAATTATAAGTAAGTAAAAAGTACTCGTCTTTTTGTGGTAAAGGAATGGTTGTAGGGTTCACCTCTGTCTTTTGCAGTACAGCAGTCGCGCCGCCCGATAAACGCAAAAGAAAGTTCTTTTCCAGTTCATTTTTTATATTGCCGTATAGTAAAAAGATAATCGCCAGCAGGAACAAAAGCAACAAACAATTAAACAGCAAGCCAAATCGGAAGCGGATGCTTTTGTAAAAAGGGTATGATGATTTTGTTGTCAATCGTTTTGTTTGTTTCCTTTCAACATATAGCCGGTGCCCACAACCGTCTTTATCAGTTGCACAGGAAAGCCTTTGTCAATTTTTTTCCTTAACTGATGCATGTACACTTCCACAATATTGCTTTCCGGGTCAAAGCTCATTTCCCATGCATTTTCAAGCAACTGATTTTTACTCAACACACGGTTTGCATTCTTCGCCAAATATTCCAGCAACACAAATTCTTTAGAGGTAAGATTGATCTCTTTATTATCACGCCACACTTTGCGGCTGGCTATATCAATCGACAAATCATTTATTACAATTTTTGTATTGCCGGTCCTTGCCGGTGAGCGTTGCACCGTTCTGATTCGTGCCAGCAACTCATCCCATTCAAAGGGTTTTTTAATGTAATCAACAGCTCCTAAATCCAATCCCTGCACCACCTGTTTTGTATCGCTGATAGCACTTACAATCATTACCGGTGCTGTTATATTGAAAGCACGTAAGTTTTTCAGTACATCAAAACCATTGGTGCCGGGTAACATTAAATCGAGCAGTATCAGATCAAAGTCTTCCTCGGCAGCTTTTTCCAGAGCCGTCGCTCCGTTGTTACATACTTTGGTTAGATAGCCAGCTTGTTTCAAGCCGGCTCCTATAAAGCCAGCTAATTTTCTTTCGTCTTCTACTATTAAAATCTTCATACTCTTTTACCTCACTAAGTATGTTACACTATCAATGGTTATTTCATCCGGTTGTACCAAACACAGTCCATTTATGTTTACAAAACCGGCTGTATCACTGCGCTCTGTTCCCTTTATTTTGATTGTTTTGGCAGATGTGATTAAGGCAAGCAAATCCTCTGCTGCATGTGGCGGCAACACAATTAGTTTGTTTGATAAAACAAATGCAGTTGCCTTGCCAGTCTCATCTTTTTTTATTTCAATTTTATTACCGGTTATGGTTACTTCATTGCCCCGTGATGGCGGCGGCGGTAATATATTTTTTACGTCTGCTGTTTCGTTTTTGTTGTTACTGATGGTTTGTATTTCTCCTGCACCCATCTTGTCTTTTTTGCTCATTCTATCTGTATACTCAATTACAACAGATGAATGAAGTTTAGCTACCTGCAAGATCTGCCTGGCAGCATGCGGAGGAAAATGTAACCAGATAGAATCTCCGTCAGCAGCAACTAACATCTTATCAATATCACCACGCGGATTGCTGCCATACTGCAAAACAATAGCCTGTATTTTTTGTGTTGATGCAACAGGAGAATATCCCAATGGTAAAGGCGGATCATCGGGAGTTGTTTTAAGTAAAGGTTCTTGCTTGCCAGCATAATTATAAGCGATTGCAAGTAGTACAATTGATAAAATAACAATGATGATGGATTTGATATGTTCTTGCGTAAACTTCATTCTCATTCGTCAGATAAATAATGAGGCAATGGCTGCAAGCAAGGCAGGCAACATAACAACAAACCCGATTTTTAAGAACTGCACAGCACTGATATTTTCACCTTCTCTGCGCAACACCACCAGCCATAGAATGGTTGCCAGCGACCCGGTAACAGAAAGATTAGGACCTAAATCAACACCAATTAAAACCGAGCGCTGAACAATGCCGGGAACCGAAGCTGCCTGCACTGCATTAGCAGCAATTAAGCCGGATGGCAAATTGTTCATGATGTTGCTGATAAAGGCAATGCCGATGCCACTGCTCCATACTGTTGCTGCCACAGACTTGTGTGCGCTTTGCTCCAACCATTTTTGGGCTGACGACAATACACTTGTTTTATTTAATCCTTCTACAATAACAAACAACCCTGCCACCAATGGCAGCACTGCCCAGGAAATTTGCGACAGTACTTTTATCGGCTTTAACTGGCTGCGAACGCTTACCACTGTAAAAATGATGATGCCCGTTATTGCAGTAGGCAAGCCTAATGAAATATCAAGCGCGGAACAAACAGTTAATGCAATGGCTGATGCTAGGATGCCGAAGCCAGCCATCCTGCCACCGGCAGATAAAACAGGTGCAGTGATATTTGCTTCAATGGAAGGCTGCAAAACTTTACGTTGTGTATAAAACAAAGTAAGGTACGTGATGATGATAGATAGCAATGAGGGTATAGTATATTGTTGCAACCAGGATAAGAGTGGCGGCATGTTTTTACCATAAATAACCAGGTTGGCCGGGTTGGAAATCGGCAGCACAAAAGAGGCAGCGTTTGCAATAAAAGCGCAGATCAATAAATATGGCAAAGGCTTTTCTACTTTAGCTGCCTTAGCTGCCGCAAACACAGCAGGCGTAAGTACCACAGCTGTCGCATCGTTTGATAAAAAAACAGTAGTAACGATGCCAACGATGTATATCAGCAGAAAAAGTTTTTGGGATGAACCTTTCGAGAAAGAAACAGCGAGCGCAGCAAACCAGTCAAATAATTTTTCTTCTCTTGCCACTTCGGCAAGCAGCATCATGCCTGCGAGAAAAAGATACACATCCAGCCCTTTTGCAACACCGGTAAAAGCTTCCGCTGGTGTGATCAATTGAAAGATGAGCAATGCTATTCCACCCCCAACAGCCCAGTAAGCTTCAGGTAACTTAAAAGGGCGGATGATGATAAGAAAAATGGAAAGTAAAGCGATGATCCAGATAAAAACACTTGGCTGCATGGGTTTAATTTAATTGAACACTTTTTGATTTGGTGATGAATTGTTTCTTTCTTTTTATAGCTATAGCCAAACGGATGCCCTTTGCTATTTTACATAGCAGGCTTGCAACATTCTTGTAAAGATTTGTAGTGGATACTCCATAGAAAAAGCGAGACCAATGCAATGCTGCCAAGGATCATAAACGTAGTGTTGTAGCCAATGAATTTTACCAGCCACCCACCCAGTGCAGGGCTAAGAGAAGAACCGATTCCCTGCACCGTCATGATAGCACCCTGGCCAATGTTTACCCTGCCCGATCCATTTAATATCTGCGCTACTAAACCTGGTACGGCAACGCTTTGCAGACCTGCGCCGATACCATCTAAAATCTGCACCGGGTACAAACCTGTTTCGTTAATCATATGTGCTGCAATAAAACCACGGATGGGCAGCGCAAGAAACGAGATGAAGATAATAAGCCAATATCCTTTGCTGGCTGCCGTCTTCATCGCAATAACAGAAGCCACAATCATGACTAATTGTGCAATGACAATGGTCATAGCAACAAACATAGACGGGTCGCCTGCTTTCTTTGTTGCCGCCGCCATTCCATACAAGGGCAGCATAGCGCCATTGCCCAAATGAAAACAAGCTAAGCAGCCAGCCAGTACAAGCAGTTCTTTGTTTTTAAACAGCAAGTTGATGCCACCAATTTTTTCGTCATCCTTTTTATCTGCCCCTAAGCCGCGGGCTATCCTGTCGTTGATAGCATTAGCTGGAATCAGCATCACAAATACAATGGATAACACACCAAACAAAGCTGCTAAACAAAAGATGGCAGGCAAGCCAAACTTCATCCCCAAATAACCCGATAAGGCAGCGCCCACCATATTGCCGGCATGATTATACGCCTGGTTGATTCCGTTCTGTTTAGTAAAACCTTTTTGGTGAACAATGCCGAGTGTTATACCAATGATAGCCGGACCAATGGCAGAGCCTGCAATGGCTGTTGCAATCTGTGAAACGCTGACTACCCAAAACTTCTGCGACAGTAAAATAAGTGCGGACGCCAGCATAGTGCAGATGCCGGGAATGACAACGTAGAGTCGCTTCCGGGTGGTTGCATCAACCAGGGCGCCGGCAGGTGCTGTCATTAGCATACCGGCAACACCGCCTAAAGTCATAACCGTTCCAATCAGGGATGTTTGCCAGCCCTTTGCCAGTAAAAAAATACCGAGAAACGGACCTACACCTGCCTGCAATTCGGCTATAAAAAAATTAAGGCAGCTTAACTGCCATACCCCTATAAAACGCCTTGGTTTGAGTGGCACAAACAATTCTGTTAGAGGTGATTTAATGTAAGTATCCGGACACAATTAAATATAAGAATCAATGATGCCGTCCTTCCGCAATTACATCACACATCGTACATCTTACATCATACATAGAATGGTTTTGTGCGGAATCTGATGACTGAATAAATTAAAGATAATTGTGTCCGAATACTTAAAAGAGATAACACAAACACTTGCGTTATCTCTTTACGTCATTTATTGAACCAAATATTGCGAACCATTGATGGTAATGGTTTTGCAATGCACAATGGCGTATTCAGCCGTAGAGACTTCTCCATTCTTGGCTGCTTTTTTCATACCCGTATAAGCCACGCTGGCATTGGTTTTCGCAACCGGGCTTAACTGGTTAGCAATGTGTGGCGGGATGCGCAGAATCGTTTTGCCATCCACTATCAAACCATTCACAACACCTTCCCGGTTTGTTTGCAGTTGCGTTATTTTTCCGTTGCCGCTTACATACGTTTCTGCAGGTGGTGTAGCAGCAGGTGAGGCTGTATCAGCAATGGTTTTACCGCCTGCGGCAATAGAGATCATCCTGATTTCTTTTTCACCCATAGGTGCCACATTCATAACGCCGTTTACAGAAACCGTTGCACCTGTTTTTACGGCACCGGTTATTTGTGTGCCCAAATGAGGCGGAAACTTTACCAATAAACTATCTCCATTGCCCGACAGGTAAAAGCCGTCGTACACATAATCGTCATTGGTAGCAAATTTTACAACAGTGCCTTTGTATGTTGTAACGGGCTGCAATGGTTGCTGCGGAGGTGGTGGTGCCATGGTACCCGGTGGCAACGGCGGTGGTGCAGGTGCGCCATTCACAGGTGGCGGAGGCGGCGGTGTTAGACGGTTGTTCTGAACTGCATTCTGTGCCTGAACAGTGGATGCCATAATCAGGGATCCCGCAAATACAGCGAGGAGAGCCTTTGAGATTTTGTTCGTTTTCATTTGTAAACTGTTTTATTGTTAATGATGTAAAATTGAAACCGCGGGATAAGCGGCAGATGAATACGGAATTAAGATTTATTCATCTTGTCAATGCTCCTGGTAAGAGAGGCAACGCTCCATTCAATAGCCTGTAGCAAGGCATTGAAGGCAATGATTTCGTGTGCCGGTGCGCCAGATAAAACTTCTGCTGCTTCTTTCTGGTGTTGCTTCTTTATAGATGACAGCACCAATGGCACAGGCACTTCCACTTCGTCTTTATGCGACGTAAGGTTTGTGCCTTTTTGCACCGAAAATGTTTTCCCGGTTTGCGTTTCTATCGCCCGAACCAATGCATGCATTCGCTGCAGCAACAAAGCGCTGTAAACTTGCTTGTGTTTCGGTCCGCCATGCAAGATTTCCGCTACCACCCATTCTTTTTCTTCTTCATTCTTTACAATCAAACTAATAAGGGCTTCCGGGCTTTCAATAAATCGGAGCGCCTCGTTTTCTTCTTTGTGTTGTTTAGCCATGTTTTTAAATTTTAAACAACACAAAGTTTATATTGGCGTATGAGCGTAGAATGAAAAGGAGATTAAGATTTCTTAATCTGCGCTGGCTGTACTATGCAATAATTTCTTTTTTCCTTGCTCAGCGTAGTTTATCAAAAACAAAGCATCTTCCTTGTTCTTTAGCGCACTTTAAAGGAAAAACAAAGCCGGTCTTACACCTGCCTTACATCCGACATCTTTCCTGCTTTCGGGCATCTCCGCTACTTCTTTCAGGTTTTCCTTTGGCTTTTCGCCTTAACTATATTACCCCTCTTACAATCCAAAGAGTTCCGCAAGACTCTCTACTCATACCAACCGGTTACTGTATCTTTATAACCCATTCTACAAGGCATCCGTTATGAAAAGTTTGCTTTTATTCCTGTTCTGCTATAGCCTTCCGCTTCTGCTCCGGGCGCAAAACACATCGTTGTCACCCGCTTTCCGCGAAGATTTTAATAAGCCTACATTATCTCATTTTAGGTATGGCTCTACAGGCAACAAAACAAGTTTTAAATGGAAATCCGGTGTCGCTTCCACCACAGAATCCAAAACGCATGTTCTCCTGTTTAAGGTAGACCCTGCCGATAGCGCCGGTGCAGGCATCGGTCCCGAAATCATTTCAAACGGGTTCACCCATTTTGGCACCTATTCCGCCCGGCTCAAAGTGCCGGATGTAAGAGAGCTGCAACCCAATACCGGCGCCGTGGTAGGCTACTTTACGTACTATATGGATAGTATCTACGGCTTAAGCGAAATAGATTTTGAATGGCTTGTGGCAGATCCCACCATTGTTTACATCGGCACCTGGACAGGTTTCGACGGGCGCTTAAAACGCATCGGGCGAACCATCAACCTCGCTACCGGCGCTATCTACAATACTGTTTACAAAGAAGGCTATGCTGGCGAAGGCACACCATTAACGGGCGCCCAAAACGAACCCGATACCGTAGCTGCCATTCCAGGCTACGATGCCTCTCACCAATTTTATACCTATGGCTTCGATTGGCACTCCGACCGCCTTACCTGGTGGATGCTCAACCCAACCACTGGGAAGAAGCTGACGCTGTGGGATTATAGGGGCTCGCAAACCGGCATTCCTCAATACCCCACTTTCTACCGGGTCAACTTCTGGCATACCAATAACTGGGCAGTAGAAACCAACAGGAGTGCAATTGAAAAACCTGCGCATCCCTACCCGCTTGAAGTAGACTGGATGTCGTATCAACCATCGAAGTAACTTGTGAACTCAGCAGTTATACCGCATTCACCGGCAGAGAAAAGTATAGGTAAAGCAGGGCAAATTACCAACGCCTCATTCCTTCGAGATACCATACTTAAATAAGAGACAATTCAATTTACTCTACTGTATGACCTTCAAACTTTTCATCTTCTTTCTCATAAAGAGATGAATAGAAAAAGGAATCACGATCAGTACAAGAAAACCTGTGCACAATAGCGTGTTATCTTTTATCTCATATTCCAGCGCTTGGAACCGGGCCTCTGTTTGCCACCAGATAATATCCCAGTGAGTGATTGAAGAGCCGGTATAGGTGTCGGAAGAATAAATATCAGTATATACGGGTAAGTCATTGGCTAAATCAGGGATAGGCGGCTCATTGGTAAACAAATAAAAATCATAATCGGCAAGTGCATACCTGCGATACTTATTGAGAAGAGTAAGGTTTAAAACAGTTATCCATTGCCCGTAAGTATTCTCATCACCAAACGATACTTTCAATACTGGTGATGTATCATGTGTAAACTACAATCTTTCCATTTCGCTTCTTATAAAAACCAGCTTACGGCTCAGTAAATACTTATCAATGTCACCATCATACCCATGGTTATCGTAAAGGTATACCTGTTCAACCTTTTTTCCTTGTAAGGTGTTTTCGAGGGTTGCCTTGGTAAAACGAATGACACTTGTATCGTCTCTTTTCTCCTCAGACGGCAAACTCATCCTGATTGCATTATGCCGTACTTCACTTTTTAATGGAATCAAAAACAGTATAACGGGCAACCCGATCAGGCTTATCAAACCAGGCACATAGAGCAATTTTTTCTTTTTCATATTCAGACGGGATGATAATATATCGCAATACTGCAAAGAGACAATAGCTATCTCTGATGCATAATTGAAATATATCCATAAAGAAAGAGGCAAGATGGCTGAGATAATACCCACCTACTTCTGTCTTTTGAAAAATTATTTTGCCGTTTCTACAAGTCCTTAGCAAATGCTTTACACTAGCATATCAGGAAACACAAAAGCCTTTTTTCGGTTTTTTATTACTGTTTTTATAGGTACCTGCTATACCTTTTTTATACTCACTATCCCCAAACAGGCATGTTTATTAATAGCGGTTTTAGATAAACATAGTGACGTACTACACAATGAACAAGTACACCCGGATTGCCGCTTTGCTGGGATGGCTGTTACTATGCCTGCCTGCTTTTTCCCAGAACGATAACGATACACTAAAACAACAATTTCTTACACCGCCCAACAGCGCAAAGCCCCGCGTTTGGTGGCATTGGATGAATGGAAATATCAGCAAAGACGGCATTGCAAAAGACCTGGATTGGATGAACCGCAGTGGCATTGGCGGCTTTCAGAATTTTGATGCCGGGTATGAAACTCCGCAGATCGTTGCCAAACGGCTAAGCTATATGACACCCGAATGGAAAGATGCCTTTCGGTTTACCGCAAAGCTGGCGGATTCATTGCACCTCGAGATGGCAATTGCCGGCTCGCCGGGGTGGAGCGAAAGCGGAGGTCCCTGGGTGAAGCCTGAAGAAGGTATGAAGAAAATAGTATGGAGCGAAACGCGTGTACATGGCGGAGCAACAAACCTAAAAGTGCCGGCGCCACCGGGTGTTACCGGTCCGTTCCAGAACGTGCCTGTAAAACGGGGTTGGGATGAAACCGCCAACAAACTAACCTTGCCACAGTATTACAGAGACGTAGCCGTTATTGCAGTCAGATTGCCGGCGGCAGATAAAAGCCTGGCTGACTTAGCACCTGTTGTCACCTCAAGCGGCGGCACGTTCACACTCGCGCAACTAACAGACGGCGACCTTGCCAAAACAAGTTTCCTTCCTTCCGATTCGGCAACAGGGTTTGCCTGGATACAATACACTTTTGCAAAGCCGCAAACCATTAAAGCCATTACCCTTGTTGGTGGTGGTGAGATTGTTTTTTTGTCAGGCGATTTAAAAGAAGCGCGCAGCCTCGAAGTAAGTAACGATGGCAAGAACTTTCGCCAGGTATGTTACATTCCTGCCGGCGGCATGTTTCAGCAAACCCTTGATATTCCGGCTACAACATCCCGCTACTTCCGCGTTTCATTCAAAAACCCCGGCATGCCTGCCTATGCAGATTCTCCTGCGGAACCGGGGAAGAAGATTCCGGGTACTGAGGTGGCAGAGATGGTTTTGCACACTACATCACGCATAAATATGTTTGAACAGAAAGATGCATTCGCAGCATCGTCGGGCTTTCCCGGCAATAGAACGCTATCAACGAAGGATGTTATAAAACAAACAGATGTTATTAATGTTACCAGTAAAATGAAGCCGGATGGGGCCCTGAACTGGACAGCCCCGCCCGGCAACTGGAATATCATTCGGTTCGGGTATTCACTATTGGGCATCACCAATCACCCCGCTTCACTTGAGGCAACCGGTTTGGAAGTAGATAAACTGGATTCTGCTGCCGTAAGAAGTTATTTTACCAACTACCTGGATCAATATAAAAATGCAACCGGGGGATGGATGGGAAACAAGGGTGGGCTGCAATATATGGTTACCGATAGCTGGGAAGCCGGCACCCAAAACTGGACGGGAAACTTGCCGCAGGAGTTTCAGAAGCGCCGGGGATACAGCCTCCTGCCCTGGATGCCTGTTCTTAGTGGCTACATTGTAAAAAGCGCCGAAGCAAGCGAACGGTTTTTGTTTGATTACCGGAAAACGTTAAGCGACTTAGTTGCAACCTATCATTACGACCAGTTAACCCACATACTCGCTGAATATGGCATGAAGCGGTATTCGGAATCGCACGAAACGGGTCGTGCTTTAATTGCCGACGGTATGGAAGTAAAACGCACCGCCGCTGTGCCGATGGCGGCTATGTGGACGCCCAACATATTCAGCGCGCCCGGGCAACCCAGTGCTGTCGCAGATATTCACGAGTCGGCTTCGGTAGCGCACATCTATGGACAAAACCTGGTGGCTGCCGAATCGCTTACTGCCGGAGACAAGGCCTGGGCTTATTGCCCCGAGAATTTAAAAACCACGGCAGACCTGGAGCTTGCCAGTGGCTTAAACCGGTTTGCGATTCATACCTCCGTACATCAGCCGGTTGACGATAAGATTCCGGGGTTGGGTCTGGGCGGTTTTGGTCAGTGGTTTAACCGGCACGAAACCTGGGCAGAAGAGGCCAAACCGTGGATAGATTATTTAGCCCGCAGCAGTTATTTATTACAGCAGGGAAAGTTTGTGGCAGATGTGCTGTACTATTATGGCGAAGACAATAACATTACGGCTATGTTTGGCAATCGCTTTCCCGCTGTGCCCGAAGGTTACAACTACGATTATATAAATGCCGATGCGCTTCTCCACATGGTATCTGTAAAAGACGGGAAGATCGTTACTGCCAGTGGCATGAGTTATCGCATACTGGTGCTCGATAGCAATGCTAAGCAAATGTCGTTGCCCGTATTGCGGAAAATAAATGAGCTGGTAAAAGCTGGTGCGGTTGTCTCAGGTGCAAAACCCGAAGCAACACCCAGCCTGAGTGATGATGAAACCGAGTTTGCCAAACTGGTAAACGAAACCTGGCGTTCTTCCAACACAACTGTATTTACCGGCAAGCCTCTGAGCGAAGTGTTAACGTCGTTGAACATTGCCCCCGACTTTGCATATACAAAACCGCAGGCTTTTACCAGGCTGATGTATGTGCATCGCAAGCTGGCAGACCGGGATATTTACTGGGTAAACAATCGCAACGATACAGCGCAAACTACAGAAGCTACTTTTCGCGTAGCGGGCAAAGTGCCCCAGATATGGCATGCCCAAACCGGCAAAACAGAAGCGGCTTCTTACAGCATTGCCAATGGTGTTACCCAAGTGCCGCTGCACTTAGAGCCGAACGATGCGGTGTTCATTATCTTTACAGAGAAAGCTGTGCAGCCAACGGTTACGCTGCCTGCTATTAAGGAAACATTAGTGGCCACCCTAAGTGGCGACTGGCAGGTAAGATTTCAGCCAAACCGCGGAGCGCCCGCTTCTATTGTTATGAACGGGCTGCAATCTTATACTGAGAGCAAAGATTCAGGCGTAAAATATTTTTCCGGAACCGCCAGTTATACCAAAACAATTGAAGCTAAAGCAGACTGGTTTAAAAGGGGCACACAGTTATGGATTGATTTAGGCGCCGTAAAAAATATAGCAGAAATATTCGTTAATGGAAAACCTTTGGGGATAGTGTGGAAGAAACCGTTTCGCGTAGAGGTAACCGATGCATTGAAAGCAGGTGCTAACCAGGTAGAAATAAAAGTGACCAACCTGTGGGTAAACCGACTGATTGGTGATGAACAACCGGGCGTTGTACATAAAATCACCTATACAACACAGCCTTTTTACAAAGCCGATTCACCGTTGCTGCCATCGGGTTTGCTGGGTCCAGTGGAGATAATACAAAAGAGATAAGGATAGGAAGGCAGAAGAAAAGCAGCAACGGAACGAAGCTGTAAACAGGCAACCCAATCGGGCACCTTATCTGCCACTCAAAAATGAAAGAATTTGTTCATTTACCGCTTTCGGCTTCTCTGCATTTACCATATGCGCAGCGCCGGGTATCACCACCACTTTTGCACCCTGCTTCTTCCACTCGTCTGCCACCATCTTTATATCCACCATATCAAGGCTGCCCCTGATAACAAGTACAGGCGCTTGTAGCGGCGAATTCAGGCGGTGCAATTGGTCTGGCTCAAACGTAAAACCTAAGTGAACACCTTCCCTGCGCTTTCGGATGTTGTGCGATGCCATCAGCAGCAGTTCCTGCCGGATGCGCTTATCCATTGCTTCCGGTTTGCGAAGCGGGCCGTCTATCCACGCATTGGCAAAGAAGTTTACATAGGCTGTTGTATCATGCCTCTTCCAGGCACTGTCCATAAGTCGGTAATATCTCACCAGCGTACTATCATGGTTCAGGTCAATCCCTGTCATGCCCGGCGAAATCAGCACCAGTTTATCTACCCGCTCAGGATAATCCAATGCAAATTCGGTAGCCGACACAGCCCCCAAGGAAACACCTGCCAGGGAAGCTTTCTGAATGTGTAATGAATCCATTACAGCAGCAATGGCTGCTGATTGCAGGTAGGTAGAATCACCATCCTGTGTGTCACCACATCCACGCAGATCAATCGCCACGGTTCGATACCGTTTCAGGGCATCCAGTTGATACTTCCACATGCGATGATCCATATTGCCGGCATGCAGCAGGACAAGCGTTTCGCCACTGCCTCTTTCTTCTGCATACACCTTCGAATCAGCTACTGGTATCAGGTGTGTTTTTGTCAACTGGGCAACACAGCATAGGGCGTAAAAGCTTACCAATAACAATGTCAAAAGAAATGGTTTCATGCTTACAAAATACACCAAACTTCTTATATGCTTCCAAAGTCATCATAGTGGCACATCCGGCTATACTGCGCTTAACTTCTTCCCTTCGTCGAAATGTTAGCTACGCGCACTTCACCTTATTTTTGATGGCTTGCACTTGTGTTATAAAACAAAATAACTCTCTCTATGAAAAAAGCAATCCTGCTATGCCTCTGCCTTGCACAGGCGGCCTCTTATGCCCAGAAGACAAAACCGCACTGGGTGCAGCTCTTCAATGGCAAAGACCTCTCCGGCTGGGATTTAAAGTTTACGGGCTACAACCTCAACGACAACTACAACAACACTGTGCGTGTAGAAGACAGGATTATGAAGATCAGCTACGACAACTATACCACCTTCACCAACCAGTTTGGGCACATCTACTACAACAAACCCTACAGCTATTACCGGCTCGTAGTCGAGTACCGCTTTGTCGGTACCCAGGCAAAGGGCGGACCTTCGTGGGATGTGCGCAACAGCGGTGTTATGGTGCACTCTCAATCAGCCGGCAGCGTGGGCAAAAACCAGGAGTTCCCTGTCTCGCTCGAGTGCCAGCTCTTAGGCGGGCTGAACGATGGCGAGAGAACCACTGCCAACCTCTGCACTCCGGGCACCTATGTGGAGGTAGATGACAAAGCAAACCGCGAGCACTGCATCAATTCCACCTCTAAAACTTATAATGGCGATGGCTGGGTAACGGTTGAGATGATCGTGCTGGGCGATTCGCTGATACAGCATTTAATAAATGGCAAAGTGGTGTTGGCATACACCCACCCGAAGATTGGAGAAACCGGCGCCGATATAGCGCGTTATCTCGATACCGGCTATCAAAAAAGAATGGATACTCCCCTCAAAGAAGGATACATTGCCCTGCAGGCAGAAAGCGCACCGATACAGTTTAGAAAAGTGGCTTTGCTAAACCTCGAACCGTTTAAAAACGACTTGGTTGCTTTGCGCAAAGCACTGGCTATACCTTACTGGTAATTGGAACCTGATGTTGTTTGTATAAAGACGCCTTTTCCAGCTTCTTCCCTTCACACTAAGAGTTAAAAGGAGAGGTAACACAATATAATTAGGGCTTAAGCAAAGAAAGAGGGAACAGCTTCAGCAGGTCGCCCCAAAAGAACAGATCAGGCAGAATGCGGCAAGAAGGCTAAGACCACTCCCTGCCAGCCGACAAAGCAAAACACTACCACAAAAAAGCATCGCCTTCTGGCAGAGAAAGAAATCCGGATCGGGAAGGAGCGGAGCGATAGCGAAAAGAAGTGTAACTACATCTAAGAAGAGTTCAGCGACATCTAAACGAACCAGCGTGACATCGGAATGACCAAGAACGATATAGAAGAGACCCAAAAAAGGTTTGTCCATTCCCTATATTCATTTGACTGTCGCTCCCTCTTCCAATCTCCCGGTTCATCATCCCCAGGTTCAACCTGGCATTCACTCCTCCCGTAACTCTCCTTCCAAATCTTCCAAGTGATCAATAATAGTCTGGATGCGCGTTGTCTGTTTGCGGATTGTGCGAGGACGGATATACCACCACGCAAAAGCCACCCAGCCCAATGTAACAGCATATGCGATTGCCATAAACAGGGGACTGCGGTGTGTAATCTCAAACATATACAATACTAACCCGATGGAAAGGGTGATATAATAAGCCGATATAAAACGGGTCTGAAAAAAGCGCTGGCGTTGCTGGTATTCTTTCATGTGGGCAAGCAGCGTTGTATTGTCAGTATCTTCTTTCGGCGCGCTTTGGTAGAGCAGCGACAACATGCGGCTGTTCAACACAACGGCAGCCACAACAGACAGCAACACCAGCGAGATACCTGCATAAGTGCTCAGGTAAGCAAACGGGTAATGATACCCGATAAATAAAATAAAGAAGAACGTAATGGCCAAGCCCAGCGTTCCGCATAGCATCTGCACTCCTTCGCGGCGGCGCTTTTGCTTTATCAGCTTTGTCAGTTCGGCAGCATCCTGTTGTGGCGCCACCGTATGCTGCTGCCACAGCTTTTGTATGTCCTCAAAGTTGTTCATGCGCTTTGTATAATTGAGAAAGTTTGTCTTTCAACCGGTGAATCTTTACTCTTACAGCCGCTTCGCTCATACCCGTGATGGCAGCTATCTCTGCGCCGGGCAAGCCTTCCAGCACCAGCGAGATGATGATGCGTTCCGTTTCTTTCAGCAAGCCAATGCATTGATACAATACCTGCAGCTTTTCTTCTCCGTTCTGTTGTGGTGCTTCGGGTAGATAATCGGGAACAGGAACGTGTTGATGCTTCTTTTCCCTCTCTGCATTGCGCAGGCAAACATTGGTGGCAATGCGAAACACCCAGGTGCCTAAAGCCGATTCACTGCGAAACCCGGGCAAGTACTTCCATACATTGATGAACGCTTCCTGCACCAGGTCTTTCGCCCGCTCTTCATCATTCACGTAGCCCATGCACAGCCTGAACACACGTGGATAATATTCGTTATACACCTCTTCGAACTCCATGCTTATAACAGGTATTGCCCTATTTGCTGAAGATACCAATCCTTATCGTCATACATAATAAAATGCAAGCCCTTGGTGGCGTAGCGGATGGTCTTGTCTGTCAGCCCGCTGTATTGTTTTTGCATCATGGCGTCGTTGGTTGCAAAGTAAGGCTCAAGTAAAATAAGCGCCGGGCATTGAATGCGGGCTATCGTATCGCGCAGATCGGTGTTATAAAACTCGGCAAAGAGTTGTCCCATTGTTTTGCGGTCGCTTTTCATACTCCATTGCACGATGGTGGGTTGCATACTGGTATCGGCGCACATCATAGGGATGGTTTGTTTTTGCGCTGCAAGCAAAGCGCTATCGCTCATGCTGCTATAGCGTTGTATATAAGCGCTGGCATCAACAGTCTTCTGCGATACAAACGCAGGGTTTTGTACCGCCGCCAGGCATGGTAGGGCATCCACCACCACAATTTTAGACACCAGTTGGGGATAATCGGCAGCCAGCCACATGGCCATGCCACCACCAATGCTATGACCGATAATCACGGGTTTGTCTAAGTGTTCTTTCTGTATATATGCCGCAATAGCTGCCACCCAGTTTTGCAGGTGAGGATCATCCTGCGCAGGTACGCCGGCAAAGCCTGCAAATGTGATGGTATGACACGTATAGGTCTTTGCTAATTCCTGCACTGTAGCGTTCCATACATCACCTGAACAGGTGAAGCCGGGAATCAATATCGCTGTCTGTTTGCCGCTGCCGGCAACTTTCACGGTAAAGGAAGAGGAATGCTGGCAAAAAGCAGTAGTCTGTATAAGGACCAAAAGAACTGCAAGCGCGGTAAAAAAGATTTTCTTCATTTTAATTCTGTTTTCCTGTTAGGTACAGAGAGAAGAAAAATGTTACAGTATCGGGTAAACTATTTTTTACAGAACTTGTTTGGCAACAAATAAGAGCTTATTTGTTCTTGTGAACTCAGTGAAGTAGTGCATAAAGAAGCGGGCAACCTTATGCAGCTACCCTCCGCCACTCCTCTCCTGCAGTTGCTGCAATAGTATCTTCCCTTCACCCCAGTCGCCTAAGCCCGAATCTGCATTAATGTGTCCTTTGGCTCCAATCTTTACAAGCCGGCTGCCCCATTTATCAGCAAAAAAGGCAGCCCTCTCTATACTCACATAAGGATCGTTTTCGCTGGCAACAACAAGGGATGGAAAAGGAAGCGAAAGAGTGGGCATCGGCGCAAAACTGCGCACAACATCAGGTGTATGTTGGGGCGAATCTACATCTGCAGGCGCCACCAGTAAAGCACCCTTAATGTTTTCGTTGCGATACCGGTTTGCCCAATGTGCTACCAATGCCACACCCAGGCTGTGGGCAACAAAAAGAACCGGTTTATTCAAGAGCGAAATAGCCGCGATAAGTTTAGAGAGCCAATCGTTCAGTTGAGGTTCATCCCAGTTACCCTGGATTAGTTGCACAGAGTTTTCCTGCTCCTTATGCCAGTGCGATTGCCAGTGGCTTTCACCACTGCCGCCCAACCCCGGGATGATTAACAAGGTAGGAGGCTGAATGGCATTTATAATGGTTGCATTATTTTCTGTCATGGTTTAAAAGTAAGCTGGCTAGCCCGATTGTGTTTGAGGGTCGGAAGAAATAATAATAAATGATTGATTACGCAGGCTTAAAAAGTTGCGGCAGCGGTTCATTCTGAAATTACGAAGGCACTAGCCCCTTCCTATAATCAACAGAACCATTTCTTACTATTGAAAGGGTATTATCGGGTAGAGATACCTAAGGCTCAAAAAAGCCGCAGTTAAAAACTGCGGCTTATACGAACCATACATATTTACGACTCTTATCCATTAGGATAAGACACTTACTTACGTGGAGTGCCGGGCGTGGGTGTCGGAACCGGGGTAGGTGTTGGGGACGGTACCGGTGTTGTGCCAGGTGTTCCACCCGGATTCTGCGGCTGACCCGGTGTTTGATTCGGGAAGGTGCTGCTGTTGCCACTATTGGTTGAATCAGCTCTGCCCATTCCATGGTTCATCGGGTAGAGAGAACCATTGCCTCTGGTGGTCGAATCCATCCTGCGTTTCCCTTTTTGCATCTTTTTTGGGTTCATTTTCTGAGAACCGATAGTTGTATCTGTTCCCCGGTTCCCTGAATTTGTTTGCGCATAATTCGCAGACACTAAAAAGAAGGACACCGCCAATAATACCATTACCTTTTTCATACACTAATTTTATGGGTTCTGTAAAACATAAAGCCTGCCACGCGTGCCTTTTGTTTTGGTAAAGCCTCGTATAAGGGTATCCTTCACATATAGCGCTTATTAATAGTAATAACACAGTTGACCAGCGGGTATTATACCAACAAAAATCCCGGGCAACGAGCCCGGGATCAGTTACTTTCCTGTGCTTATATTGGATTAGTCCACCAAAGTTTTCTCCAGCGTAATGTTCGTGTTCAGCAGTTTGCTGATGGGGCAATTTGCTTTCGCATCTTCTACGCACTCGTTCCATTTATCTTCGCTGATACCCGGCACCTTGCCCTTCAGTATCAGGTGCGATTCTGTGATCGCGCCATTGTCCAAGGTAACCTCTGCCGTGGTTTCCAGGTAGTCCGGCGTAAAGCCAGCCGCCCCGATGGAGAAACTTAGCTTCATATTAAAGCAGCCTGCATGAGCTGCTGCAATTAGTTCTTCGGGGTTAGTGCCCGTGCCTTCTTCAAAGCGCGATTTGTAAGAGTACTGTGTGTTAGTCAAAGTGCCACTTTGCGTGGAGAGACGACCGTTGCCGTCTTTGCCGGAGCCGTTCCAAACGGCCGTTGCTTTTCTTGTCATAATAAAAATGATTTTTTAAATAGAAGTGCTGTCAATCAGCGAAATTTATACCAATGCTACCGAATAATGGGGTAACCGGCTCACAAGAATAAAACAAATCCGGGGAAACGGCAACCGGCGCGGCTTCTGGGTTGCAGTACAGTTTGCAAATAACCTGTTAGGTTCAACACTTTTCTCCCTATAACGTATAATCGTAACTAGACAGGTTTTTGCCTTCGTATTTTCAAACTGTACTATTACCCGCTTCTGCTTTCTTCCGGCAAGTGGTCGAAATGGTTTATTTTGCAGCCAATGCGTTTATCTTTTCTCCATAGCAACCTCGACTTTCTCGATCACCCGGAAGGTTTACAATATTAAATATCAGATAGGGAATAGCTAAGATTGAATAATACAAAATTCAATGTTACCTGCCTTATGTCATGCATCGCTTACCCGTAGTTACACAACATCGTATATCTCACATCAAACATTCTCATGTTCACTCATACACTATCTCCCACACAGCATTATCTTGAGTTAGAAGAAAGATATGGCGCCCATAATTATCATCCCCTGCCCGTTGTGCTTGAACGCGGTAAAGGCGTTTTTCTGTGGGATGTGGAAGGCAAGCGTTACTACGATTTTTTAAGCGGTTATTCTGCCGTTAACCAGGGGCATTGCCATCCGCGCATTATAGAGGCACTGGTGAAACAATCCGGCAAACTCACGCTCACCTCCCGCGCTTTCCATAGCAATCTGCTCGGCGAATACACAAAGTATATCACAGAGTATTTTGGCTACGATAAAGTGCTGCCCATGAACACCGGCGTGGAAGGTGGTGAAACTGCCATTAAGCTCGCGCGCCGCTGGGCTTACGACCGGAAAGGCGTAGCCGAGAACAAAGCAAAAATCATCTTTGCCGAAGGCAACTTCTGGGGAAGAACACTGGCAGCTATTTCTTCTTCAACCGATGCCAGCAGCTATAAAGGTTTTGGTCCTTATATGACCGGCTTCGAGATCATTCCTTACAACAACCTGCCTGCTTTGGAAAAGGCTTTGCAGGATAGCAGCGTAGCTGCCTTTATGGTAGAACCCATCCAGGGCGAAGCCGGTGTAGTGGTGCCCGATGAAGGCTACTTAAAAGGAGCCAAAGACCTCTGTGCAGAATACAATGTGTTGTTCATTGCCGATGAGATACAAACGGGTCTTTGCCGTACCGGCAAAATGCTCGCCTGCGATGATGAAGGAGTACGCCCGGATATTTTAATTCTCGGTAAAGCTCTAAGCGGTGGCGTCCTGCCCGTGAGCGCCGTGCTGGCCGATGATGACATTATGCTCACCATCCGGCCCGGCGAACATGGTTCAACTTACGGCGGCAACCCTCTGGCTTGTGCTGTAGCGATGGAAGCTTTGCAGGTATTGAAAGATGAGAACATGGCAGAGAATGCCGAAGCCATGGGTAGTTTGTTGCGGACTGAACTGGCGAACCTTCAATCGCCCTTTATTAAAGCAATACGCGGCAAAGGCTTATTAAACGCCGTAGTGATTGAGCACGACAATAAAGAAGCCGCATGGGATTTATGTCTTGCCTTAAAAGACAATGGCTTGCTGGCAAAGCCTACGCACGGCGATAAAATTCGCTTTGCGCCGCCACTGCTTATTACAAAAGAGCAGGTAAGCGAATGTGTGGACATCATTGCCTCATCGCTGCGCGTCTTAGAGTCTTTATAAACGCTACTTATAAATTATAAAAGAGAGGATTGGGGTATGCATCTGGTGCATGTCTCAGTCCTCTTTTTAATAATAAACTATGAATGAAAACAGTGTCAGTAACTGCCTTTCTGCTTCACACATCAACTTATCATTATGTTTAAAAAAAATTAATGCAGTAAACAGGTTCTGTCTCCTTTTTGCAAGCATTTTTGCAGCGCCGGACAAACCGGTTTTATTTCATCTATTTTATAATTGAAAAAGTAACGACACATGAAAAAAATGTTTACGCCTTTGGTTCTTTGTTTACTCCTTTCTTATTCCGGTTTCTCGCAGATTGTATGGACGTTTAATGACTCTATTGGCAAGCCCACGAGCAACTCATATGCTGATATTGTGGCGGATAGCATGACGACGCACAACAATCTGGGAAATGTAGCTTCGCCCATTAACAAACCAAGTGTAAGTTCTGCGTCTTCCGGTTATGCTGGCGCCTCCGGAACCTTCAATATAGGTGTAGCAGCGCGTATAGGTGGATTGACGGACAGCAGCGCTTACTTTGAATTTACATTGACACCGATCAACAATGCATCTGTTATCTTAACCGCACTTAGCTTCGGTACTCGTTCAACAGGCACAGGTCCGCAGGCTTTCTCGGTTCGCACCAGCGAAGATGCTTTTACTGCCGATATTGCCACAGGTCTCATCACCAATAACTCAGCATGGCAGTTGATAGAAAAAGGTGATCTGAATCTAACAGCATTAGCAGGTGTTCCGGTGACTGTAAGAATTTATGGATTTAATGGAACGGGCAGCCCTGGAAATGGCCAGATCAACTGGCGCTTGGACGATGTAACAGTGAACGGCGCTATCCTTCCGGTATTGCTTACCAACTTCACTTCTTCGGTGGTAAACAGCAAAGTTTTACTAAACTGGAATACTGCCAATGAAACCAACCTGAAGGGCTTTGCTGTAGAACGCAGCAGCGATGCAAAGAACTTCTCACAAGTAAGCTTTGTAGCAGCCGGCGGAACTGGTAAATATAGCGCGCAGGATGCTTTGCAAAGCGGCATCTCTTATTACCGTCTTAAAACCGTAAACAGCGATGGTTCTTTCTCTTACAGCAAGAATGTGGTGATAAATACGGCTGCCATCTCAGCTTCGGCGCTGCATGTATATCCTAACCCGGTAAGCAGCAGTGCAGTAGTTTCTCACCCACAGGCTGTCAATGGCGCTACGCTTAAAATCACTGACCTGAATGGTCGCGTACTGCAGACTTATACTTTGCAAACAGGCGCGGTGCAAACTACCATCAATGCAGGTAAGCTGTTGAGTGGTACTTACCTGTTAGTGTACAGAGATGAAAACGGGAAAACATTAGTTACCAGGATTATCAAAAACTAATTTTTCCGAACTGTAAAACGGATACTTTAAAAAGCAATACGGCTATCGCTATTTCAGCGATAGCCGTATTGCTTTTTAATTTTTTAATTTCTAAAAAGAGCGTTAATTGCGGTCTGAACCAATTGCTGAGGAGATTTATTGTGACACACCAAAACTTACGGCATCTCTTTACCTGTCTTTCTATGTCCCTGCTTATCCTGCCCTTTGGGCAGCCGGCACAGGCGCAACGGAAAAGCCTCTATTCCTATCAGGATTTGTCCCGCATTTATTATCAAAAACAAAAAGACTCGCTGGCTAAGTATTGGACCTGCCCCATCCTTTATGGAGACAAAGCCGAGCAGAAAAATTATAAAGACATCTGGGATTCCCGTACTGATTTTATTACCGGCGCCCTGGCAGACAACAGCTTTGTACACGATGGTGAAATCTATGGCTATATTGACGATGTGATTGCCCAGTTGGTAAAGAGCAATAAGCCACTCATTAGTACCAAACCTATGCTGCTGATAGACCGCAGCGCTTCTGTAAATGCGTATGCAATCGGCGGTAATATTATTGCGGTGAATTTAGGATTGATTGCCTATGCGCAAACACGGGAAGACATTGCCCTTGTAATTGCGCACGAGCTGTCTCATAATATTCTTAATCATACCGACAACGCCATGAAGGAGAAAGCGGAATGGCTGTCGTCGGATGAATACAATACTTCGCTGCACTCGGTCGCCTCTTCCAAGTACGAACGCTACAGTAAGCTAAAAAAGATGTTTGAGAACTATTCGTTCAGCCATAACCGCCACCAGCGCTACCACGAAAGTGATGCCGACTCGCTGGCAATTATTTTACTAAAGAACAGCGGCATTGCCTTCGAGCCTTCTTTCTTTTTGCGCCTTGATAGCTCCGACAACAATTATCAGCAGCCATTAAAAAATGCGCTGTCCACTTATTTCACGGTTTATGGTTTGCCTTACGAAGAAACCTGGCAGCAAAAGCGCTCCCGCGGTCTTTCTACACGCAACTATTCTTTTAAAGACACCACAGGCGTAGCTGATTCTTTAAAAACGCACCCTGACTGTATCGCACGGTACAACGCAACGCTGGCACAGGCTACTGCCAATGCAACGCTTACGCCCATTCCTGCCGACATTCAGAACAAAGCGAACAAGATGCTCATCTGGAATTTGTTTGATAACCAAAGCCTCACGCCTTGCCTCTATCGCGTGTTGCAACAGAAAGACAGGGGCATAACCGATGAATGGTACGACCTGATGATATACAACATCTTCTCCGGCCTGTATTATTCAGATAAACAATTGAGCCGCTTCAATGCCATTGGTGTTACGCAAAAAGAATACATCTCTAAAGACTACTATGCCCTGCAAACGGCACTGGAGCAGATGCCCCGCGAAACACTGGAAGATTATTGCAAGCACCTTTCCAATGCCTCTTTCTGGCAAGGCGCTAATGCCGATGAAAGGGCTTTCAAAAGCCTGCTCAATGCCCTGAACTTTAGCATAGATGCCAACGAAAGCAAAGACCGAGAAAACGCCGCCAAGCTGTTTGCCAGCAACAATTCGGGTAGCATGTATTGCGAATTTGCAGACCATTTTACCAAAAAGTAATTCATCCTACATTTTTATTCATCATTCATTTTTATAAAAACCAAACAAGCAAATGAGAAAATGCATCACCGTGCTCTGTGCCGTGCTATGCGTGTATGGCGCAAGCGCACAATCAAAAATCTTTAAGGAAGTAAGCGACGAGATTTCGAGCAAAATGAAAGTCATCACACAGGATAATAACCTGGTGGGTTATTTAGTTTTTACGCAGTTGGAAAAAACAAGCGAAGATTCGTTCAACTACAAAATCACCATCATGGACGAAAACCTGAACGACATCGGCACTGTAAATTTTAAAGAAGAAAAGCTGGATTTGCAGGCCGTTTCTTTTGAAAGCGATGTGCTTTGTCTTGCTTATCTCAAAAGCAACATCATGGATGCCACATTTAAAAACAACCGCAGCTACAAGAAAGAAGCAGAAGATGCCAAACAGGCTATCGTCACGCAGTTCCTCGGGCTGGATGGAAAAATTATAAAGACCAACCAGATTTCTGCCGATGTAAAAACAAGTGTGTACACAACAACCATACATGGCAAAATAACAAAAGCCGGAAGTGCCAGCCTTGCGCACGACATCCAGTTGCGCAACGTTACAGGCAAAGGTTTTGTTTGCTTTTATGGCGACCAGAGTGGCAACAACCTTATCACCTACGACCTCGCGGGTAATAAGGTGTGGAAGAAGCGGGCCGAAGAGGCGGATGATTATGGCGTAATGACATCGGGCAACAACATTTACTTGTTGTCTAAAAAGAAAGGCGACATGCTGCAAGGCGGTTACAAAGTAAACGGTTACGGATTTGCAGACAGCACAAAATATGATGCTTACGAGCTGAAAGACAAACAGGGCAATGAGCTTCGCGTTTTGTATTTTGATAACGACCCTCTTACCGGGAAGCCGGTGCTGGCAGGCAATATCATTGACCCAAAAAAGGGGAACGACTTGCTGACAGCAAAGAGCATCACACACAGTCCTTATTGCGGCGTGTTTACGGTGGCTTTAAACGGACCTACTAAAAAAGAGAGAGCCGAATCATTTTCTTACTGGAACGATGGTTCGCTGGCACCTGCCATTTCTGAGCGGGGCAGGTATGAAGACAATGGTGCTTATTGCAATTATGCAGGTGCTTTCCGCGACTTTGGAGGCAATACCTATTTTGTTGGTTCATCCGTAGTAAAGAAAACAAAATGGGGCACCATTGCTTCTTCTGTTATTCTTTCTCCACTCTTTATTGTTTCACCTATGATTTTGGGCGCTGGCGGAACGCAGAAATGCAAAGTCGAAGATGCTATGTTACTGAAGCAAAATGCAAAAGGTGCGCTCTCTTTCGACAATACTATACCGTGCAACAGCAGCGGTTATGTTATTGGCAGAGCACCCGTTTCCTACATCAACACCAAATCGTTTTATGCGTTGAGTAATACCGAAAACAAATCAAACTACGTGATTGTGGACGATACCAAAGACATTGTAATTTACAATGTAACAAAGAAGAAAGTAATGCGCACCGTGCCGCATAAAGACGGCAAGACGAGCACCAATATTTATCCCGCTAAAGAAGGTTATGTAATGGTGCAGGAATATAACCGCAAAGACAAGTATTTGAAACTTTCCATCGAAGCGCTGTAGCATTTTGGGAGCCCTTACAAGCCGGTTCGTCTTAACAGGACGAACCGGCTTTTTTTAAGCTATGTCTATATTCTTCTTTTTCCGTTTTCTTTTTGCTTCCAACTACTTCGCACTGCGAAGCAATCCGGCTCAATTTTTATATAACAAAAACCATGAGCCTGGGATATGCTTGTATAAATATTGGTTTGAATGACGAAGGAATTTCTTCCACGCGCGGCATGATTAAGCGCACGTTTCAGGAAAAGGGAATTCAGTATGCTTCGCAGATAGTACTGGCTAATGTGCAGGGCTTGCTGAAGATTTTGCAGTGGAATGTAGAACATGGCGTGAAGGTGTTTCGAGTATCGTCTGACCTGTTTCCCTGGGCATCGGAATACAATATCAAATCCTTGCCCGACTTTGCCGAAATCTGCACCCTGCTTGAGGAAGCAGGCAGGCAGCCGGTGCGAATGAGCACGCATCCTGGACCGTTTAACAAGCTGGCAGGCACTGGTTTTACGTTGGAAAATACACTGAAGGATTTAGAAATACATGCGCAGGTTTTCGACCTGATGGGCTTGCCGCAAACACATCTGCACAAGATTAATATTCATGTGGGTGGCGCCTATGGCGACAAGATAGAAACGGCAAAGCGCTTTGCGCAGAATTTTAAACTTTTGTCGCAAAGCGCACAAAGAAGATTGACCGTAGAGAACGATGACAAGCCAGGCTTATACGCGGTTGCCGATTTGCTACCTATACACGAAGCCATCGGCATTCCTATTGTGTTTGATTACTTTCATCATAAGCTGCATCCCGGCACACAAACTGAAGAAGAGGCTTTCCTGATGGCGTATAATACCTGGGATGTAAAGCCGGTGTTTCATTATTCCAGCTCGCGCCGCGAAATGGAGGACGGAACAGCTAAAAAAGAAGCGCACAGCGACTGGATACATGAAAAGATAAATACTTATGGCAAGGATATAGACATTGTGCTGGAAACAAAAATGAAAGAGCTGTCGCTAATGAAGTACAGGGAGGAATTTGGGAGTGAAAATTGAGTTTCAAGATACAAGCGACAAGCGCCAAGCTATAAGTAAATAAGGCTGAACTGTTTTGGTTTTTACTTGCAGCTTGAGGCTTGTCGCTTGTAACTACTTTCCATCATACGCAGCCTGCAATACGTTCATGTCCATCTTTTTCATCGTCATCATAGCCTGCATCACACGCTTGTTTTTCTCCCCATCGCCGCTCGAAAACAGCTTACCAATATTTGCCGGTGTAATCTGCCACGACAACCCAAACTTATCCTGCAGCCAGCCACACTGGCTTTCCTGCCCGCCTTCGGTTAGCTTTGCCCATAGCTCATCTATTTCCTCCTGCGAATAACAATTAACCAACAAAGAAATGGCTGGGGTGAAGGTGAATTGTGGACCGCCATTCAAGGCGATAAACTGCTGTCCTTCCAGTTCAAAATTCATCACCATAATCTGTCCTTTTGGTCCCGGTCCGGCATCGCCATAGCGGCTCTCGCTTAGCACCTTGCTGTTCTTATACAGGGAGACATAAAAGTTCACAGCTTCTTCTGCATTGTTGTTGAACCAGAGGTAGGTTACAATCTTTTGTTTGTTACTCATTATCACTGTTTTTTAGTGATACAAACATAGAGACTCTGCTGCACTGTAAGATAGTATGATGGCGACAATAAAAGGGCATTTTGCGCCATTAAACATTATTCCTAATGCGATGCATAAAAGAGAGGTCATCCCTTAGATTTTAAAGAAAATCTTTTTCTTATACAGCCAGTAGCATAAGCCCCATTCTAACAAGAAAACCACCAATGAGGCAACGAGTAAATTGAAAAGGTGAGGAGTTTGAAGATAGCTAAGTAATGACGTGACAATGGTAGTGATATACTCTGTAAACCAGCGATGCCCTGCAATCTCAAAGAAGAGATAAATAAACAGCGAGTTCATTCCGATAACAAGAAAGAAAAGAGGGCACTTTGCGTGTGTACGAACATCTATCCACCAATAAAACAGAGCCAGCATCAGCAGCACCCAGCCCAGCGAAACCAATACAAATGAAGAGGTGGCAATGCGTTTAATAATCGGTGTAATATTACTCCAGTCCAATGCATAGCCAGCAACTAAACAAAGGAACACGCAGATGATGATTGGCTTTAACTTATTCTCTTTCGACAATAATAATTTTCCTGTTACAGCGCCGGCAATAGTATGCACTGCCGTAGGGATGCAATTGATGGTTACCCATCCATCGTCGTTGATAGTGTTCATTAACCTCAGATCTATGTAGTTTCCGAAGTTGTGTTGGTCAACAAAAGGCTGATTAAAGTTGGGCACATGCGTAAAGCGATATGAGCCTTCCGTAAGTAACAGCAATGCAAAACAAACCCCAATCTGAGCCGTGTACGCCCACTCGAAAATGAGAAAAGCGAGGAGCGTTGTAAAGGCAAGCTGTGTCAGCACATCCCAGTATAAAAAATACACATTTCCGTCCCGCACGGCATAATCCAATACGCCCCAAAAAAACAGCCAGCCGCACCGCTTTAGTGTTTTGAGGAAACAACTTCTCCAGGGGAGTCCTTCCCGTTTTTGCCGGTGCAAGGAATAGGCTAACGCAATGCCAGCCATAAACATAAAAGCAGGCTGCACCAGATCCCAGAAATGAAGTCCATGCCAGGGATGATGAAAGAACTGCCGGATGAAACCATTCGCCGCACTGCCCTTCGTAGCTTCGTCTATATAGTCATACAAGCCCGCGCTTTCCAGCGCCAGTAACACCATGATGAAGCCACGCATAAAGTCGAGCGATTGCAGGCGGTAATACAAAGGCGGCGCGTCGGAAGAAGTTGGCATCGGCAACGTTGTTTCGGAAAGAATAAAAGTAAGCCCGGTTTCGCAATGATAGATAAAACGCTTCTTATTTATCGTTCAGAAACGGAAAAGTTTGTTCTGCTTATTCTTATTGTAAAGAGGTGCAAAAAAATTCCTGCCTACAGTGCAAGGCTATTAAGCTTGCACCGTAGGCAGGAATAAAAGAGGAAAGGATAGTTCTCTTATTTCCTTCTTATACCAACGGCTCTTTTTATTGATTCACCGTTGCATTATCCTTGCCCGGCTGTATAGCATCATCCTGCGTACCGGTGTTTTGTCCATTGTTATAAGTGCTGCCATTGTTTTGCGGGGCGCGGTTCGAGTTTCCGTTTCTCCGGTTAATAAAGGCTTGCTGCGCCGAAATGATGGCTTGTTCCCGCTCGTTTTTCAGGTCGCGGATCTGCGCCCGCCTTTCGGTGTGCGTAATGCTTTTATCGTGCCTTACGTCTTTAATCTGCTTTTTATAATCCAGCTTAATGGACTCTATCTGCAGGTTCAGCTTCGAGTTGTTGCGATAGCTGCCGTAGTAATTGCGGTAACCGTAATAAGGCGCGCCGTAATAATAGGGCGAACCGAACCGGTAGCCATAACCATAATAAGGATAGCCTACACCTACCCGGAAACCCACCGAAGGCGCCACTACCACGCGGGAAGGCTGCGCGTGATACACCGTAATCTTTCTTTGTGCAAATGCGCTGGAAAACAAGCCCAGCGACAATGCCATAACCCATATTGTTTTCATATCAATTGCGTTTAAACTATTTTCTACTTTAGACTTTGTAAGAGATAAAAAGTAATGCCGGGATGTTAGGGAACAAAAGACTTTAACGATGTGTTTAGGCGAAGAGGAAAGAAGGGAATAATGAGGCTATCATTTTAGCGAGAAATGCTTCATATAAACAAGTCTTCCATCAGCGGAACGAAAATCTAAAGCGAATGTTCTTATCAAGCCCCATATCTATTCTGTAATATATCGTGCCCTTTCTTTACGGTTGACAGGCTCTGTTCCTTTAGCCGCGCCACTTGCTGCCTGGCTTCTTCCACAGATATGGGCAGCTTCCGCTGTTGGTCTGTTAAGGCTTTCATTATTAGCACCTTGTTGGTCACCCAACCATTGCCGAATAATCTGCGGGAAGTGTTCATCCATTCCGTCGTAATCGGTTTCAGGTTCTAAATGTCAGGTAAAGATAAGAATTAGCCGAACCTGAAGCTGTTCCCCGAGCGTAATGCATAGCAGTTCGCGTATTTGCGAAACACTTATCTTCTATTAACGAAAAATACAAAAAGAGCAGAAAAGAAATTAACACGGTGCAACAAACGCTGTAAAGTGCTCAATAATAGCTGCCTGTTCTTCTCTGCGCCATTGAAGCCGGTACACTACGGCTCTGTTATCTACCAAAACATGCAGGGTTAGCCCGTCATCATAAGGAAGAAAGTTAGTGCCCTGGTAAACCCATGTTTCTCCCGCGTTATGAACCGCGCCATCATAGTCAGTAAAGGGTTTTATCACTGAATACTTTTGCCCGGGTTTTAGTTTAAGGATGTTGTTCATAAGGTTGTTGCCATCGGCTGCTGCTTGCTGTTCGCAGTAGGCGTATTTACTCAATCTCATTGTTGTTTGGTTCCTCTGAATATCCACGAAACACCATACTTGTCTGTAAATTGTCCATACACCCCAAAGGGTACATTGTTCAGTTCCATAAAGGTTCTTTTGTCTCTATCCGCTCCAACAGCCAGCTTGTCAAACACGGGTTTTAACTCCTCATACGTTTCGCCGGTAAGATAAATGCTGAAGGTATTACCCGGCTTCGGTTCCAGCAGGGGCGATGCCATCCAGTCGGTAGCAGACAAATCAATGTTGTCATTTTTCAGTTGCCCATAAATGATTCTATCGTGTTTTTCCGCAGGAAATTGTTCCTTCATCGGGGTGTCGCCCAGTTTCATCAGGGTTAGTTCTCCGCCAAGGCATTCCTGGTAAAAATTCATGGCTTCTCTGCAATTTCCATCAAACAGAAGAAAGGGTGTTGTTTGTAACATGTGTCTCAATTTTAATTGTTGGTCAGATGCTTGGTTTTTCTGCTCTTGTTAGGGTTATTTGTCAACGAAAGTAAGCCGTTCTTTCCTGTTGGTGAAGAACGCCAATAGGGGCAAAAAAGTTAGTAATGTCAGTTTACATATCGAAAGTTCTTTTTCCCATCTTGAACTTCTATCTTTTTTACGCTAGTGAATGGAATTGTCTTGCAGATCCAAGTCATATGTCTGGATTGAATACCACTGATTAATGTATTGTCAACCCGAAGTAAATCAAAATAAAAAAGAGTCTTTTTGTTATTATTGTCAGTAAATCGAATTTCAACCGAAGGACTGTTTTTTAGTTCAGCAGGATTACCATTTTTGTCAAGGCAATGTATGATGTGTATTGGATAGATCTTATATCTAACTATATCTCCTGCCGGTCCCCGGGTTGCTACTTCTTTTAAATCAGAGGTGTCGAAGGGAGAAAATTGTTGCCTGAAACTGTCAACAGGAATGTAATAAGTTTTACAGGAACTAAAGAATGCGATGATTCCTATAACAACTGCAAAAAGTAAAAAGACTTTAATCATAGTCTGTCAAACTAAAAGTTTAAGTTGCTGAAATATAGTTGTTTACAACTCCCAAATATACCCACCTCTAGCTTGTAATACGAAAGCAAACAAGCAGCAACCCATCTAATCAAAAAAAGAAACGACCTATTTACAAAAGGTAGCTTCTTTTTGCAAAAATCTGCCAGAGATGCACTCATTTCTGCCGAAATTTTTCAAAATCCCGGAGAAATACATTCATTTCTCCTGAAATTTTGCAAAAATCTGGCAGAAATGGACTCGTTTCTCCCGAAATTTTTCAAAATCCGGGAGAAAAGGGGTCATCTCTGGCAAAAATTAAAAAAAGGTAGCCTCTTTTTATAAAAATCTGACAGAAACGCTTAACAACTGTCTTCAGCTTTTTTTAAGCTCCTTTAAGCGTCTTTTAATTCATTCAATTTTGCCGTTGATTTAGCTTTGCTGTATAAATCAAAACATACAAAATCCAATATCATGGAAATTAAAATGAATGCCTCGCTTGAGTTTGTTGATCTGGACATGGCCAACAAAGTAGTGTTTGGAAAAAAAGTATCCAAATGCCTCGAAACGGAAAGTAAAACCTTTACCAATCTCCCTTATCCCACGGCAACCTTGCTTGCTACTACCAACGATCTGGATGAGGCAGAGCAGGAAGCTTTAAGTGGCGACAGTGTGGCGATTGAAAAAAGAAACGAGCTGAACGAGCTGTGGAACACACAGTTTCGCAGAACCGCCGCTTATGTGTCGTTTGTAGCCAATGGCAATGCCACGTTGATTAAAAGTTCTGGCTTTACATGCACCAAAGGCACGCGGCAAAGAAAAGGCAAGATTGAAATGATTAATAACTTCATAGCCGATGTGAAAACGGCAAAAGGCACCGCCGATGTATCGTGCAAAAGTGTAGAGAGTGCGAATGGCTACCTGGTGCTGGCCGCTACCGAAAATACAAATGTGAGCATGGTGGGCGATGATATTCTGGTAGAAATGAATGGGGAGCAATTACTGATAAAAATGACCACGCAAAGCAAGGTTACGCTAACAGGGTTGCCCAGCAAAACATCGGTAGGCATTACCATGTGCGCCTTCAACACAGCCGGCACTAGCCCGCTTGCAGATGTGCAAACCATCACGCCGCAATAACATCATTATATAGCAATCGTTTATTAACCGAAGCGGGCTTTCCAGCCTGCTTTTTTGTTTGTGGTAACTGGCGGTGAGATTAAGCAGGGCAATCGTTTATAATTTCTAATTACAATTTGGGGCGTGCCCCTGCGGGTCGGGCTATCCGCTGCAAGTCCGCAGCGCCTTGCCTCTTCACTTTCCGTCTTGCCCACTTTCCAACTTACCGTCTTCTCCGCCCCGGCGCTTTGCGGGCTTTCCGCTGCTATCCCTCACGCGCTGCCGCGCTTTGCAGTCGTTCATTATTCGCGTCATTCATTTAATACTACAATCCCTGATTCCACAAGTTTTTATCTTCCCTCATACGCAGGCAAAATATTTTACTTACACATTCCCAATTCTTTTACTTTTACACTACACAAACACATCAGGGCTTTCTGCTACCTATCGTTCCAAAAACCAGTTTTCACAGTTACTTATTATACATCAAAAACCAACCAATTTAGGTTATGAAAACAAACCGTTACATCACACTGTTACTGATGGCTGTCCTGTTTGGCAGCCTTCGTTCTTTTGCGCAGGTATCCGAGGTTACCATGCAGCAAATCCAAACCTTGCTGAAAGAAAAAAGCAGCCGCACTGCCGTGCAGCAAAAGATAGATTCGCGGCTGCTGCAAGCCATCAGGGAAGGGCGTGGCGAGGCAATGGCAGCCGGCGTAAACCTGCTTCGCGCCGATGTAGACGCCGATGCCGCCGGAACACTCAAGGTTGACATCAGTGCTACCGTTACACCCTCGCTTCTTTCCAAAATCACTTCCTTAGGTGGCAGCATTATTTATCCTTCTGCCCAGTATCATACCGTTCGTGCCGTTATCAATTTAAAGATGGTAGAAACCATTGCCGCTTACCCCGAGGTAACGTTTATTCAGCCCGCGGTAAAATACATGCTGGTAGATGTGGATGCTACCGCCGCAGAAAAGAAAGCTGCGTTTGAAAAACGCGCAGAAAAAGTGAAGGCACAACTAAAAGATTACATTGCCCGCCAGATACTGATTGGAAAAGCTACCTCCCAGGGCGATGCTACCCACCGGGCAGTTGATGTAAGAAACACGTATGGTTACCTGGGGCAGGGAATTAAGATAGGCGTACTCTCGGATAGCTATAACGCCAAAAACGGCGCTGCTGCCAACATTACCAGCGGCGACTTGCCCGGACCCGGCAACCCCGACGGATATACCACACCGGTAACTGTACTGGCTGATTATCCCAGCGGTAGCGACGAAGGCAGAGCCATGCTGCAGGTGATACACGACCTTGCCCCGGCTGCTACCTTATACTTTGCTACCGCCGACCTGGGTGAAGCTTCTTTTGCCGACAATATTGTAGCGCTTCGCAATACCTATGGTTGCAACATCATCCTCGACGATGTGTTCTATTTTGATGAGCCGGCTTTCCAGGATGGTATTGTGGCACAGGCGGTAAATACCGTTACGGCTGCAGGTGCTTTGTATTTTTCTTCAGCCGGCAATTCCGGCTCTCTTGCCAAAGGCACATCGGGTGTGTTTGAGGGCGATTTCAACGATGCCGGTTCTCCGCCTTTTACCGGCGGCACCAAAAGCGGAACCATTCATAATTTTGGTACGGTAGCTTCTCCGGTAAACGGAGATATTGTTACTACTGCCGGTATTGTCTATAATCTTAACTGGAGCGATCCTTATGGCGCTTCTACCAACGATTACGATCTATTTTTGGTGAGCGCTTCCGGCACGGTTAAAAGCTCTTCTACCAACGTGCAGAACGGAACACAAAATCCTTACGAGCAAGCGTCTGCTCTTTCCTTATCTACCGGCGACCGGCTGGTGGTGTTTAAAACAACGGGCGCAGCCGTAAGAGCTTTTCACCTGAACACCAATCGTGGCGAATTAACGATCGGTACCAATGGCCAAACACACGGACATGCCTCTGCTGCCGCTGCCTTTTGCATGGCTGCCACACCGGCTAACAAAGCATTCCAAGCAGGCGCTCCGGTAGGACCTTATCCCAATCCGTTTGTATCTACCAATAAAGTGGAGGACTTTTCTTCCGATGGTCCGAGACGTAAATTTTTAAATCCTGATGGAACACCCATTTCGGGTGGCGTAACGTTTGCTAGCAATGGCGGCACTTTGCTCGCCAAACCCGACCTTACAGCCGCCGATGGCGTATCTACCACGTTTAGTGCTTTTTCGGGCTTGAATCCTTTCTATGGCACGTCCTGCGCTGCGCCACATGCCGGTGCTATTGCGGCTTTATTGCTATCGGGCAATCCATCGCTGACAACTACACAGGTAAGAAACATTCTAACCTCTACTGCATTAGATATTGAAAGCTCCGGCTACGATAATGTGAGCGGTTATGGCATTATACAAGCCTTCCAGGCGGCAGGGCAGGTAAGTACGCCTACCTGCAATGCGCCCACCGGTTTAAGGGTAACTAACATTACGGCTACTTCTGCCACCGCAAACTGGTTGCCAGTTACGGGAGCCAACAGCTATACCTTGCAATACAAGGTTTCAACGGCTTCTTCTTTCACTACTATTACGGGTATTGACACTAACTATCAAACGCTTACCGGGCTTACTCCGTCCACTAAATACTACTTCCATGTAGCGAGTGTTTGTTCTAGCAATAGCAGTGCTTACAGTGCGCTGGATTCGTTCACTACTTCGGCGCCAACTGCCTGCAATAGTCAGTATGACGGCACAACCCACAACACGTTTGCAACGGCGGTGGCTATACCGGTGAATACCGATGTTAATGGCACCATCAGTTCTGCTACGGATGTAGACTATTATAAGTTTACCATCACCAGCACCGGAACAGCTAAGATTACATTGACCACGCTTCCGGCTAATTATGACTTGTATATTTATACGGCTAACCAAAAACAGGTAGCTGCTTCCAAAAAAACAGGAACTACTTCGGAAAGCATCGCCGGAACAATTTCTAAGGCAGGCGTATATTACATAAAAGTAGTAGGCGTTAGCGGGGCGTTCAATGCCAACAGTTGCTATACGCTGAACGTGACATTAGGAACGGCAACCGGCAATAAGGAAGACCAGAACTCGGAAGATAGAATAGACAACAAGCTTATTACTTCGCTTGACAAGGGTTCTTTCCATGTGTTTCCCAACCCGGTTTCTTCTCTTTTAACGGTAAATACTTCTACCGTTAGCTCAGGCGCTGTGCTAAAAGTAACCGATGTTTTTGGCAAAACCATTTTGACACAAACCATCAGTTCTTCCAGCTCTCAGCTTAATGTAAGCAAGCTGGCGGCCGGCACTTACTTAGTAGCTGTGATAAATAAAGATGGAAGCATTGCCAACAAGGCAAAATTTGTAAAAGAATAGAATTGAGTTAATAAGATTCTGAAGCTGCCATAGTTTTTATGGCAGCTTTTTTTATTTCCATCTTTTATTACTAATTGGCAATAATACCAGTCTGCAAAGTTGTGCTGCACCAGGCAGCATCGTCTAATAGATTTGATTTGTTGACGAGCCATATTTCCTTTTGAAAAAAACTTTCTTTCGTCTTTTTCTGCTGACAATCTGTTGTCAGCATTATGACTGAATTTTGTGTTATAAACAATAAAACAGAAACCATTATGAGCACAAACACAATTATTACCAAAGAGGAGTTTTTAAATCATTGGCAGGCACACCGAAACCTGACGAGAAAAACCATTGAAGCTTTTCCGGAAGAACAATTATTCTCGTTCAGTGTTGGCGGTATGCGCCCTTTTGCCGATCTGGTTAAAGAAATGCTGGCACTAACCGGACCTGGACTGCAAAGTATTATAACGGGCGAAACTGCCCCTTTCAATACTTACCCTGAGGTAACAACCAAGGAAGCCCTGCTGAAAGAATGGGATGAAACTACCCCGAAAGTGAGTGATAATTTTAACGCAATAGGCGAAGAGCGGATGCACGAACCGTTCAAGATGTTTGGTCAGTATGAACTGCCGATTTTTCACCAGCTTTTCTATTTCATCGACAACGAAATTCATCATCGTGCGCAGGGCTATGTTTATCTGCGGGCATTGGGTATAGAGCCGCCGGCTTTCTGGGATAGATATTAGAGTGGGTGAGAAGTGAAAGGTGAGATAAGAGGCGAGAGGTGAATAGTAAATATACTTTTCACTTTTCACCTTTCACTATCCTCTTTAAACTTGCTTTTACAAGCTCTGCCAATTCTTTTTGCAATGATTCTGGTTCGGTGATGTCGCCCATGTCGGCAAACATCATAAACCAGCGGGCAAAGTAAATGGTATTGCTGTGCCGGCAGCGGAAGTGCATCACCACCGTGTCGCCTTCTGTTTCTTCCCTCTCAAACCCAAACATATTCCGGTCCCACTGCAGGTTGTGAGCCTGTTGTTTATCAATGCGCACTACAATGTTTGTAACGTCTTCATGGGTCTCTTTCTTTCTTAATTCCTGTATCGGCAAGTGGGTGCGGGTAAACGCATCATCAGACAGCGTTATTTTTTTTACCCTGTCGAGCCTGAAGTTGCGGTAGTCTTTCCGTAAATGGCAGTACGCCAATACATACCAGTTGTTGTTTTCGTAAAACACACCGATGGGTTCTACTTCCCGTGGGCTGGCGCTATCTTCATCCGTTTTCAGGTAATAGATGGTAGTTATTTTTTTCTTTAGAATGGCATTTACCATCACGTCCAGCACATTGGGCAGATAGTTATTTTCTTTTACATTTTTGTTGAACTGCAGTTTGTCTTCCAGTTGCAGGCTGTCATCTTTTTGGTGATAGCGGAAGGAGCTTTTGATCTTGATTAAAGCCGAATCGAAGTGTTGTTTGATGAAGGCTGTTTCGTGCTTCTGCATCATTTTTTCCGCTACCACCAGGCTCACCATTTCTTCCTGGCTAAACCGCGAAGGCTGTATGCGAAACCCTTCCATAATAGAATAGCCTGAGCCGGCTTCATTGAGCACCGGAACACCGGCTGCTTCCAGCGATTTCAGGTCGCGGTAAAGCGTTCGTTCGCTGGTGCCAAAGCGGGTTTGCATTTCCTCCATCGTCACCACCGATTTCGATTGCAGGAGAAAGAATAGTTTGAGGATGCGTTCGAAGCGTTTGGTAGGATGCATGGTGGCAGTGCTGTACTGAAGTGATGAGAATCGGTTTGATAAACCAAAGATAATTAAGGCTAAGCTACCTAGCCTGAATTGTATTTATAAAAAAAGCCGGTGTGTTTGCACCGGCTTTTTGATTGTAGAAATGGATATTTATTTACTAACTACGCCATACTCTCTACGCTTATACCTACCACTTCCCCATGCATCTTCTTCAAAAAGCGATGCATGTCTTCCATATTCTTTACATCATCTGCAATGAGTAAAAAGTTCTTTCCTGCTTGCTTCAATCGGGCTTTATTGGTGCCGGTCTGCAGGTATTCAATCACGCGCTTAAACAAGTCGCTTTCAAAGTAAGGCGAGTCGGGACGATTGATAAAATAACAACGCATCGTGTTATCTTTCAGCGTCATTTTCTCAAAGCCCAAGTCAATAGCCAAACGACGGCAACGAACGGTGGTAAACAAGTCATCTACCTGCTTCGGCATCGGTCCAAAACGGTCTTGCATTTCGGTATGAAAAGAGGCTAAATCGCGCTCATCTTCGCAGTTATCCAATCTTGTATACAACGATAAACGTTCGGTGATACTTTCCACATAATCATCAGGAATGAGGATTTCCAGATCGGTATCAATGGTGCAGTCCGAAACAAAATCGTCCTGTTTGCTGATCTCTTCTTTAAACAAGTCTTTGAAGGAAGTTCGCTTTAGTTCACGCACCGCTTCTTCCAATATCTTCTGGTACATTTCAAAGCCAATCTCTGCCATGAAACCGCTTTGCTCACCACCCAATAAATTACCCGCACCCCGAATGTCTAAGTCGCGCATCGCAATCTGGAAGCCGCTTCCGAGTTCGCTGAATTGCTCTAAGGTTTGCAGGCGTTTGCGGCTATCAGTTGGCAATGTGCTCATCGGCGGAGCTAATAAATAACAAAAAGCCTTCTTATTACTTCTGCCCACGCGACCGCGAAGCTGGTGCAAATCACTTAATCCAAACTGGTGTGCATTGTTCACAATGATAGTGTTCACATTCGGAATGTCAACGCCGCTTTCAACAATGTTGGTACAAACCAGCACATCATATTTTCTATCAATAAAATCAAGAATCTTTTCTTCCAATTGGTCGCCTTCCATCTGCCCGTGCGCATACGAAATAGAGAGGTCAGGACACTGGCTTTGTATTAGCGCCGCCATCTCCGGCAAGCCCTGCACACGGTTATGAATAAAGAATACCTGACCGCCGCGTTCTGTTTCGTAATAAACAGCATCCCGAATGGCTTCCACATTAAATACCTGCACTTCCGTTTGTATCGGTTGGCGGTTGGGCGGCGGTGTATTGATGATGCTTAAATCTCGCGCGCCCATCAGGCTGAAATGCAGGGTACGCGGGATGGGCGTAGCGGTTAAAGTCAAACAATCAACGTTTGTTTTCAGCGTCTTTAATTTCTCTTTGTGTGCGACACCAAACTTCTGTTCCTCATCAATAATCATCAAGCCCAGATCTTTAAACTTCACATCTTTCGCGAGCAACGCATGCGTGCCAACAATGATGTCAACTTTGCCATCCGCCACTTTCTGGTAAGTCTCTTTTTTCTCTTTTGCTGATTTAAAACGGTTCACATAATCTACCGTAACTGGGAACTCTTTCAGTCGGTCTTCAAAGGTTTTATAATGCTGAAAGGCAAGGATAGTTGTGGGTACCAGAACCGCCACTTGTTTGCCATCTAACACCGCTTTGAAAGCCGCGCGAATTGCCACTTCTGTTTTGCCAAAACCTACATCACCACACACCAAACGATCCATCGGTGCCTGCTGTTCCATATCTCTTTTTACATCCGCTACAGACGTTGCCTGATCGGGCGTGTCTTCGTAAATAAAAGACGCTTCCAGCTCGGCTTGCATGTAATTATCCGGCGCAAAAGCAAAGCCATGCTGCGCCTTGCGTTGCGCGTATAGTTTAATCAAATCAAAGGCAATTTCTTTCACCTTTGTCTTCGTCTTTTCCTTCAGCCGGTTCCATACATCACTGCCTAATTTATTCACCTTCGGAACGGTGCCTTCTTTGCCTGTGTACTTACTGATTTTATGCAGCGAATTGATGTTTACATACAGGATATCGCTGTCTTTATAGATGATGCGAACCGCTTCCTGTATTCTGCCATTCACATCTATTTTTTGCAAACCACTGTAAGTGCCAACACCATGATCTATGTGTGTAACAAAATCGCCGGGTTGCAGATCCCGCAAGGTTTTCAGCGTAAGCGCCTTATTCTTGTTATAAGCTTGCTTAACTCTGTATTTATGATAGCGCTGGAAGATTTGATGGTCTGTATAACACACCACTTTAAGGTCTTCATCAATAAAGCCTTCGTGTATAGATGTAGCAACAGGAATGAATTGAATCTCTGTTTTTAAATCGGTAAAAATGGTGGTTAAACGCTCTAATTGTTTTGCCTGATCGGCAAAAATGTAGAGCGAATATTTTGCCGCTTCATGCGCTTTTAAGTCTTTAATCAATAAGTCGAACTGGCGGTTAAAAGAAGGCTGTGATTTGGTGTTGAAGTCGACTGTCGACTGTCGACCGCCGACCGAAGAACCATTAGCTGCGAAGTAAGGCTTGTAACCAAACTCTACAATATGCCGTTGCTGTATCTGTCGCTCAATGGTTGCCGCCGGCGAAAAGTCTTGCAGACTAACTTCTTTTAAAATTTTCGTATTATCTTCATCCTCTTCTTCGCCTTGTAAAAGCGCGGTAGCTTTCTTCGTCATGCCTTCGGCTTTCAGCCGTTCGCTTTCTTCTTTCAGGTGTTCTGCATCGGCTTTGGTTCGTTCTAAAAACAAACCCAGGTCTTCTTCTTCAACTTCAATTTTTTCCTTAATTACATCCCAATCTTTCAGCCATACAATCGTATTTTCCGGCAAGAATTCAAGCAGGGAAACTTTATCGCCGGTTTGGAACTGTGTTTCTACATTCGGTATGATAGACACTTGTAGCAGCTTGCGTTCACTCAACTGAGATTCGGGATCGAAGATGCGGATGCTGTCCACTTCATTGCCAAATAACTCAACTCGGTATGGCTTTTCGTTGCCGAAAGAATAAATATCAAGGATACCGCCGCGAAGCGCATACTGCCCTGGCTCATATACGAAATCGCTTCTTCTAAAACCGTACATGCCGAACAATTCCAGCAAGCTTTCTAAATTGATGGTATCATTTACTTTGATGCTGATGATGTTTCCGCTCAATGTTTTCGGCAGCACTACCTTTTCAAAAAGGGCTTCAGGATAAGTAACAATAATCTTTTTATTGCCACCGGCAGAGAGCTTGGTTAACGCCTCTGTGCGCAGCATTACATGCGAGCTGTTGAGCAGCTTAAAGTTTTTCCTGTTCTTAAAAGAAGAAGGAAAATAAAACAGGTCCAGCGCGCTTGTCAGGTTCTCCAAGGTATTCTGAAAATACGCCGCTTCTTCTGCATCATTCAACACCACCAAATGATTTAACCCTTGCGTATTATCGTGCGAAAACACAGACGCCACAATGAATTCGGCACTGCTGCCTTGCAGGTTTTTAAGAAAGATTTTTTCGGAAGATTGTTCGGTTGGGGCAAAAGAAAGCTTGTGCGTTAGCTGTAAAACGCGCCCGTTATTCAGATACTGCTGAAGCAGTGTATGTAAGTTCATAAATGCGTGGGCAAAGATACTTTAAATGCAGGTTTTATAATAGTTTGGGGTTGCAAGGGAATGTTAGAAAATGGGAGATTTTGAAAGGGAAGAGTGTCGGTGGCAGAAAGAACTATTTATGTGAATTGACCGACATTTATTTAGTGTAAAAGAAAAGAGAAAACGGTTTGCCACTACTTTTTTATTCTAATAAATTTGTTTCTTCAACTCATAAATTTTTACTGCTTATGCGATTCTTTTTACTTTGTTTGATTTTATTTCCCTCCCTTCTCTTTGCACAGTCTAAACACGGCAAATCCTCTGCTGATTCGGTGGCTTATTACTCCAATCTTATACGTGATCATTACAAACAAACACTTGATTCGCTCAAAAATGCACCGGATATAAAAGAGGCCGAAAATCGGTTGGATTACTTCTCTTCCCGTTCCGACAGTTACCGGTCTTTTACTGTTTACACTGATATAGCAGCAGCTGATTTCGATTATCTCAACAGCACACTGGTACCAGAAGGTTTTTCGCCCTTTCGAAAAACAATTTCACGTATCGGATACGGCTCCAGTGCAAAATACAATAAGGTTATTTTGGACTTTTATCTTACTACATTCGGATTAAGCAACAAATCGAAGAAAGAAGAAGAAAATGTAAAAGCAACTTTTAATAACTTCATTCAATTTGATCTGGGCTATGATTTCATCCGTTCACAATCGGTAAATATCTATCCCTATGCCGGTATATCACTTCGCAGTATGACACTTGAGTACAATAAGCCGGAACAAACGAATGGTAGCTATACCGATATTACTAATATTGTTCAGAATGACCCATCCATATATGCAACAGCCGGTGGTATTGGTTATCAGGCGGGTATTGGATTTGATTTCGTAATTAGTAATAATAAGGGTAGAACTGGCGGCACTATGCTCTTTGTAAAGACGGGCACAAACGGCATTTTCGGCAATCCGAGTTACGAAATCGGGGACATCAAGTACAATCCTCAAATTAAATATGGACGCTGGATTGTAACGGCTGGCTTCAAGTTCTTCGGAAGAAAACCAAGAAGTTTGGATTCAGACAAGAAATAATTGGCTGGCAATGGTTTTTTCTTTTAATACCCCCGCATATTCTTTCCTTCCATAAAGTTGATAAACGCCTTGTTCACCACGCGGTTGCCGCCCGGTGTAGGGTAGTTGCCGGTGAAGTACCAGTCGCCCGTATTGGTGGGGCAGCTATCATGCAAATCTTCAATGGTTTGATAGATCACCTGCACCGGGATTTTCAAATCCGGCGGCGTTATCATTTCAGCTATTTTATTAGAAATCTCTTCGGTAGTAAAGGGTTTGTACACGCCGCGCACCACGTTCTCTACATGCAGCTGATGGTTGCGTTGCATCTCCTTGCATTGCTCGTAAATGCATTGTAACTGGTCTTCCATGCCGCGCTCTTTCAGCAAATCAATGGCAGCCCGAAAGGCAATAAAATCGCCAAGCTTGCTCATGTCAATACCATAGCAGTCGGGATAACGGATTTGCGGCGCTGAAGACACTACGACAATCTTTTTCGGATGCAGGCGCGCCAACATCCGAACAATGCTTTCCTTCAGCGTGGTGCCGCGCACAATCGAGTCGTCAATTACCACCAGCGTGTCGGTGTCTTTCTTTACAGTGCCGTAAGTAATATCATATACGTGCTGCACCATCTCGTTGCGGCTCACATCTTCCGTAATAAATGTGCGCAGCTTCACATCTTTAATGGCAATTTTTTCCTGGCGAATTTTGCGGTTGATTAGTTCGCGCAGCGCTTCTTCATTCACGTTGTTTCCCCAGCTCATAATCTTCTGAATCTTGCGCAGATTCAGGTAGTCTTCCATGCCTTTTACCAGGCCATAAAAAGCCACTTCAGCTGTGTTGGGAATATAAGAGAAGATGGTGTTTTTTAAGTCATAGTTAATATTCTCCAGCACGCGGTTGCTCAGGTGGTAGCCTAAGTTAATCCGCTCGCGGTATATCTTTTCATCAGAGCCGCGGCTGAAATAAATGCGCTCGAACGAACAGGCTCTACGCTCTTTCGGCTCCTGCACCTGCTGCAGCGTATAGTTGCCCCTATCGTCCACAATCAGCGCACAGGCAGGCATCAGTTCGTGCACTTCATTTTCGCCCACATTAAATGTAGTGCGAATAGAAGCGCGCTCGCTCGCCGCCACAATCACTTCATCGTCTATGTAGTAATACGCAGGACGAATGCCATGCGCATCGCGCGTTACAAATGAATGCCCGTTGCCCAGCAAACCGCCTATCGTATAACCGCCATCAAACAGCGGCGTTGCTTTGCGCAGCGCATTCAATATATCCGGCTCGTTCGGGTTTTTATCATCTTCTTTCGACAGGAAATGATGAATCACTTCCAGCATGGCAGCCAGGTCGCTTTGTTTCTGAAACTCGCCCGGCTCGAAGTTGATTAAATCAAACAACTCATCTGTATTCACGAGGTTGAAGTTGCCCGCCAGCGCAATGTTTTTGCTCGGCATTAAATCACGCTTGATAAACGGATGGCAGAACTCCACCTTATTCCTTCCCTGCGTGCCATAGCGAAGATGACCCAGCAGCAACTCACCCATAAAGGGCAGGTTTCCCTTCATCAAACCCGGGTGTTTCTTCAGTTCTGGCAGATATTTTTCCAGCTCCTGCACCTCGTTGCCAATCGTCAGAAAAATGTCGGCTATAGGCTGCTGTTTGGTGCTGCGCAGGCGATATAGAAACGGGTGACCCGGCTCTACATTCACCTTCACGGTGGCAACACCCGCGCCATCCTGCCCGCGGTTGTGTTGCTTCTCCATCAGCAGGTACAGCTTGTTCAAGCCATACATAGCGGTGCCATACTTATTTAAATAATACGAGAACGGTTTGCGAAGGCGAATGAAGGCTAAGCCACATTCATGTTTGATTTCGTCGCTCATTGTGTGTAGGAAGGCGCAAATGTAGCATTCTATTTTTGCAGCGGAAAAGGCATTCGGCAAACACCGTGTTTTTTGACATTGTGGCAACAATTGGGGTGAGAGGTTTTCTGTCGACCGTCAACCATCGACAGAGAACAGCCAATACAGAATACAGGGAACAGCCAGTATGGGCCAGAGGTCGGGAACTCCGATTAGGCATCGTTGCGTCGCACTCTTGTACGCCTTGTTATCAATTGAGCTTTTACTAAAGCGGTTTTTTTCAACCACAAAGACACATAGAACGCAGGGGTGCATAAAGAAAAGATTGCACACAATGCAATGGCTGCACCCGTCATTCCGCAATTGCCCCAATACGCACCAGCACTTTTATTGAGACTGTGTGGCTTTGTGCGGAATCTGCTCTTAGTAGTTTCAATAGGTTTCTTCTTGTAGAAGGCTTTTACTATTATGGCGGGTTATAGCACAATCATCAGATTTCGCACAAAGCCCCCGCAAAAGTGATTGATGACAAGAATTGCCGGGGCAATTACGGAATGACGTGCCATCTTTTTTAGATTGAGTCATTATCAAATAACCTGAAAGCAAGCTTCTTTTAATTTCCTTTTTGGCGGAGGGCGTAAAAAAATTTTATAGCCTATGCAAAAAGGGAAACAGGCGTAAAAAAATGTTACGGTCTTCCCAAAAGATGGTTTTGAAATAAAATAATTGTTGCGGTGCACCGGAAAAACAGGAGAATAATAAATTTTGCCGTGCTCTGCTGCGGGGCACCGGCAACGGGTGAATACGGTAAGGCAATGAGGCTGATAAGAGGGATGAAGAACGTAAATAAATTTGTAGTTTGTGCGGGTACCGTTTCCGGCTGTTTATTCACCATCCCCATTCACCCGCGCGCCTTCCCAGCCTATCATTGCCGTTTTGCGCGCTGCGCCCCACATATAACCGCCAAACACACCCGACGACTGGATAACGCGGTGGCAGGGAATGAGAAACGCAACCGGGTTGCTGCCTATCGCTGTGCCTACGGCTCTAGCAGCAGCCGGCTGTTCTATCCGCTTTGCAATACTGCCATAGGTGGAAACTTTCCCCATTGGTATTTTCAGCAAAGCTTCCCACACTTTCAACTGGAACGGTGTGCCCCTCAAATGCAGTTTTATCTTGTCTAACCGGGCTGGATCGTTTTGAAAAATAAACAGCGCATTCTGTTGCAGCCGATCGGTTTTCTGTGCAAATGCCGCATTGGGAAACTGCTGTTGCAAGAGGCTGAATGCAACTGTTTCATCCTCATCGTAAAACGCCATATAGCAGATGCCTTTTGGCGTAGAAGCCGCGATGAGATTGCCAAACGGGCTTTCGGCAAAACTATAATTAATGAGCAGATTGCTGCCGCCGTTCTTGTATTCTGCTGGCGTCATGCCTTCGATGCTGATGAACAAATCGTGCAAACGCCCGGTGCCAGAGAGTCCGGTTTCGTGTGCTGCATCAAACAGCGTGGCGCCGCTTTCTTTCAATAATCTCCTAGCATAATCTACACTAATGTATTGTAGAAATTTCTTCGGGCTGGTGCCTGCCCATTCTGAAAACAGCCGCTGAAAATGGAAAGGACTTATGTGCACCTGTGAAGCTACTTCATATAGCTCCGGCTGTTGGGTAAAGTTGTTTCTGATGTACTCAATCGCCTCTGCAATGCGGCTGTAATTGATCTCTTCCTGCGTGCTCATTTTGTTCTTTTTTACAGTGCAATGTTCCCTCTATTTTAAAAATCTAAAAACCCGATTCTTGCTAAGCTTGATTGTTTTGTGTCTGCGCTATAATGGATGAGAAGAAAAAGCAAAACCTTCTGCCCGTCATTGCAAGGAACGCGTTCCTCGCAATGACGAGCTTTGTCCTTTTCTTAACTAATACAAATTAAGTATTGCCTAACCCTCTTCTTTTCTAAAACATTGCAACTTAATAATTTCTTCTTCCCGACAGGCGGGACAAACTAAAACATTCAAACGATGAAAACCAGATTTTTACTTTTTCTTGTTTCTTCTCTTTTTCTTTTATTCAACCGGGCTAACGCTGCCGAAACTGAGCCGAACAACACGCCGGCAACTGCCAACACGCTGGCGCTGAACGGCAGCAACAGCGGTGCTATTACTGCCAGCGATGTAGACTGGTATAAAATAACCACTACAGCCGACGGTGCCCTTACACTGAACTTGACGGAGACTTTCGGACAGTTTGCTTCACTCCAGTTATATGATGCAGATGGCACAACGACGCTTGGTAACAGAATTGATGCTTCTAACGGAATCAACAGCACTACAATAGATGGCTTGGCAGCCGGTGTTTATTATGTAAAAATCAATGCTTATTACGACGGGCAAACACCTGTGTACTCTGTTTCCAACACACTGGCAGTGCCAGCACAAGCCAATGATGTAGAGCCCAACGGTACGGCTGCACAGGCCTTGACATTGGGCGTAAATGCAACCAGAACCGGGCATATTGGCTATTACAACAACAATCAGCGCGATACGCTGGATTGGTATAAAGTAACGATAACCGCTGATGGATTGATTAAACTAAATCTAACCTCTGCCAATAGCAATTATGTATCCGGCAGATTGTATGATGCCGATGGCGTAACACAGTTAGGCTACTTAGAAGCAGCCAACAGTACATCAACAACAAGTGTTGATGGATTGGCAGCCGGTACTTATTATGTTGCGATCAATGCTTACTACAACAACCAGTTTGTATCTTATATAATTACCGACAGTTTGTTTACGCCGGCGCAGGCAAACGATGCAGAACCCAATGGTACAAAAGCACTGGCAAAAACATTGGCAATTAATGGTTTTGCCACAGGACATATTGGTTATTATTACAACCATCAGCGGGATACGTTGGACTGGTATAAAATTACCACCACGGCTGACGGATTGATTAAACTGGACCTGACTTCTGCCAATAATAATTTCGTCTCCGGTAGGTTATATGATGCCGACGGTACTACCCAACTGGGCTATCTGGAGGCGTCTAACAGCACCACCGCCACCAGTGTAGATGGATTGGCTGCAGGTACATACTACATCGCTATTAACGCTTACTTTAATAACCAGTTTGTGCCGTATGTAATCAGAGACAGTTTGTTTACTACGGTGCCCAACGATGCGGAACCAGATAGTACGAAAGCGCTGGCATTGCCGTTAGCGGTTAATAGTTCTGCCACAGGACATATCGGTTACTACTACAATAATCATCGTGATACGCTGGATTGGTATAAGATCGTGACAACGAAAAATGGGGCGATTAAATTAAGGCTTACATCGGCTAATGGAAATTACGTATCGGCAAGGCTTTATAATGAAGCCGGCGACAACCAGTTGAATTACTTGGAAGCTGCCAACAGCACATCAACCGTCACTACAGATGGATTGGGTGCAGGCACTTACTATATACAGATTAACGCTTACTATAATAACCAGTTTGCACCTTATACCATCAGTGATAGCTTATTCACTTATAATCCGAACGACACATTACCAAACACTTTTTTCAGCCAGGCACCTACTATTCCAGCGAACCGTACGGTAACGGGTGATGTTGGATTCCTGTTTAATACTGTGCGCGATACAGTTGATACCTGGAAGATTAACTATACCGGAACCAGCGGCAATCTGAACCTGACGTTTAACCAATACAATCACATTGGCGATGGTAGTATCAGTTACTTATGGTTCCAGGTATTTAAAGACACATCAGCCGCACCTATTTTCAGCAACAATTATGCAACGGCTTCAACAGCCATTAACCTAACAGGTTTATCGCAGGGTTACTATTATATTAAAGTGTTTGCTTACTACAATAATCAGTTTAATGCTTATTCCATCACCGACGCCTTTACGCAGGTAAATATTGCGGTTGCGGCTGTAAAAAGCACCAGACCTTCGCTGGATTCATGTGGTGGCAACAGCATTACTTATACGTTGAGCAAGAGCCATTCTCCTTACGGTGTTCAGTTGTATCGCAATGGAGTGAAATATGATTCTGTAAACGTAGCAAGTGATTCAGCGCGGTTTAATAACCTGCCTGATGGTAATTATTATGCAACCGTATATGGCGATGGCGCAACGGATGCTGCATTTGGCACCAGCCCTACAACTACCTTCCTGCCACCAACCCCTAAGGGTTTGACCACTACAAACATTGGTGTTCACACAGCTACACTTCACTGGACTGCGTTAAGTTGTATAAAGACTTACCGCGTTCAGTACAGGCTGTCATCTGCCACTAACTGGACAACAGTTAACGACCCGAACGATGCTGCCGGAACGTATGCATTGACTGGTCTTACACCTTACACCAATTACACATGGCGCGTAGCCTCTGCCGATACCGCGCAAGGTGCAGAAATACTAAGCCCATATTCGGATACACTGTTGTTCAAAACCCTGTCGGATACTGCACACATTGTAAAAGCGAGCAAGACGCTAGGCACAACCTGCAGCAGCAGTACACTTGTTTATAATGTTACCAACAGCATAAATCCTTACACGGTGCAGTTGTATCGTTACGGCGGTGTGGATGGTAGTGCAATCCAAGCAACAAATACAGCTACGTTTTCTAATCTTCCTTCCGGTGTTTATTATGCCACGGCAACCGGCACCGGCTCGGGCGGCAGCATCGGAACAAGCGGTATAGATACCATCACGCCACTGGTTCCAACAGGGCTTGATACAGGCGTGGTGACGGCTACTTCTGCACAGCTTACCTGGTCGCCATTAAACTGCGTGAAATACTTTACCCTACAGTATAAATTGTTGAATGCAGCTACATGGACTACAATGACAACTACAGGCAATGTAAGTGCCGACACACTTACCAAGCTTCTGCCCGATACGATGTATGTATGGCGCCTGGCTTCTGCCGATTCTGCTAACGGTTATGTGCTGAACAGCGAATATTCAGCCACCGATACTTTCACTACGGCGAGTGTATTGCCGGTTACACTGCTTTCCTTCAACGCAGTGCCGGTGAACAACACCGTTGGCGTAAGCTGGCAAACTGCTAACGAAACCAACAGCAAATCCTTTACGGTATTGCGCTCGGCAGATGGCATTACGTTCTTGCCTATCGGCACAGTAGCCGCTTTTGGCAATACAAGCCTGCAACATCAATACTCGTTTGTTGACAACAGCCCTTTGCGTGGCACCAGCTATTATCGCTTGCGTCAAATGGATAAAGACGGTCGCTTCACCGATTCGAAAACGGTAACGGTAAGCTTTAGCGGAAACCTGTTGTTCACGCTCTATCCAAACCCAGCGGTGAATGTGGTGCATGTTACTTTTTCATCCGTTTCAGCGGCTACAATTTTGGTGTATGATGCCAATGGAAAAGCAGTATTGCAGCAAACAATCAATAGCGGCGCAGGTTCGCAATCTATCAATGTAAGTTCACTCGCTGCCGGCACTTATACAGTAGTGCTTCGCCAAAACAATCAACAGCAAAGCCTTCGATTCGTGAAGCGGTAAACACGGATTGCCCTTTGAATAATCCAACCAGAAAAAGCCACCTGTCAAGGTGGCTTTTTCTGGTTATATAGATTGCTTTGCGGAAAGAACTGATTCGTTGTTTATATTTTGATGTGTTATACCTAAAGAATGATAATGAGAAGAAATAAAGCTGCACTCACGTCATTCCGCAATTGCCGCCAACAATGGGTTGTGCTGTACTCTAATTTGCTGGCGGCTTTGTGCGGAATCTGATAAATGTAATTAGGACTTGTTTGAATGAGGTGAAGAGCTTATAACATAGTAATTCACTCAAATTATTAAAAGCAGATTCCGCACAAAGCTTTCGCAAATATGACCAAAGTAAAGTTCACTGTTGAGGGCAATTGCGGAATGACGGGAATGACGGGCTGGGAACTTTTCGTGGCGCATTAGCTACACAAATTCCGCTTCCATTTCTTGCACCGTTTTTTCAGCCGGATAAAAAGAAAGCAGCCTCTCTACCACCTTTTCCACCACGGCATCGGGGCAACTGGCACCGCTGGTGATTAATATTTTTACGGGTTCGCTATCGGGCAGATAAGGACTGATTAAGCGCTCTTCTTTCGTGCGCCAGTTGCAATGGATTATCTCTTCTTTAGAAATAAGTTTGATGGCATCATCAATAAAATAAGTAGGCAATTTTTGTTCGCATAATTCTACCAGGTGCGATGTATTGCTGCTGTTGTAGCCGCCTACAACAATAGCTATGTGGGCGGGTGTTTCCAGCATTCCGTTCACGGCGCTTTGGTTGTCGTTGGTGGCATAGCAAAGCGTATCGCGCGTGTCGGCAAAACGCTCGCCAATATTGCTTTCGGTGAGGTTGTAATACTGCATCATCACATCGCGCAGGTAGTCGGAAATCGCCTGCGTATCGGTAGCCAGTTGCGTGGTTTGGTTCACTACGCCGATGCGCTGCAAATCTTTGCTGATCTCAAAATGGGGCGAATACCTGCCTTTAAATTCTTCATAGAAAAAAGAGGACTCTTTTTCTCCCGTGATGTATTTAGCCAGCTCCACTGTTTCCTTCATATCATTCACTACGATGGTAGGTGTGTTGGAAGAAGCATGAGAAAAAGTAGCTCTCGTTTCTTCATGTTTTGGCTTGCCATGCACGATGATGCTATAGCCTTTTTCAGCAATCTGCTCACTGCGGTTCCATACCTTTCTCACAAAGGGGCAGGTCGTATCGTAGCGCTCGGTGTGAATGCCTTTTTCGTTTAATAAGTTCTGTATTTGTAGCGTAGTGCCAAAGGCAGGAATAAGTACCACATCATCGGCATTAAGATCATCAAAAGGTGTAATCTGGTTGCCATATGTGTCCTGCAAAAAAGAGATACCTTGTTTTTTCAGATCCTCGTTCACTTGCGGGTTGTGAATCATTTCGCTCAACAAAAAAATACGTTTGCCTTTATTCTCTTCTATCGTTTTAAAAGCGATGTCTATGGCATTTTCCACACCGTAGCAAAATCCGAAATGGCGGGCTAAATAAATATGCACTGCACCAAAATCAAGCAGGGTAGGCGTGAAGTCTTTCTTCAGCCGGTCGGCTTCTTTGCGCTTGGTTTTAATGGCACTGATTAAAGGGCTTCGGTAAATATTCGGAACAACAAATGTTTTCATTGAAAAAGTGAAGTCTAAAGAAAAAATGCAAAGCAGCACAAAGGCTGATCTCAATCTAATACACAACCAATAACCAATAACTTACCAATTGCCCATGTGTTCTTTTACAACGCGCTCCGGGTCTTTTATGGGATGCTGCTGCCAATCTGCATCATAACTCACAAACCAGCTCAGCCATAGGGTGCGCGAAAGCCGCATAAACACCGGCTGTAAAAGAATCAGGAGCACCGCATTCACACCCAGCCACCAGAAGATGCGGTTATCAGTTAAGGAGAAGCCAATGAGCACCCACCACGCAATAAAAGTAGCTACCGAGAATGCTACCGTCAATGCATAGCTTACATAGCTGGTGCCATAATAAAAGCCCACTTCCAAGTCAGTCGGCTGACCGCACACGGGGCATTTCTCATTCATTTTAATATACTTGCTTTTTTTAAGCGCATAAGCATTATGGCTTTCAAAAAGATATCCTTCGCGGCAGCGCGGACATTTGTTTCCCAACACACTGATTAGATAACCTGGCTTTGCTTTCTTCTCACTCATAACCCGCATTTAATAGCACAAAAATAAGCTATAGAACGGCACTGCAATAGTAGTGCCCCGACTGCGCCGCTTTGTTATTACATTAATGACAGTCGCTTACCCAATCACCGCTTCCATACCGGCGCTACGCGACCCTTTGATAAGGAAATGCGCATTTGTAAAGTTTTGTTTCTCCAGCCACGCCTTCGCTTCTTTAGCGGTATCAAACTGAAGGTAAGGATGCGGTATGCCGGCAAAGTTCTTACCCACCAATACCACATAACTAAAAGGGTGCTGCGCAATTAAATTTACCGCCTGCTGATGTTCCGCTTTGCTCTCTTCGCCTAACTCCGCCATGCTGCCCAGCAGCAAAACTTTGGTATCGCCTTTCACGCCGGCAAAGTTTTCTATGGCTGCCTTCATGCTTGATGGATTGGCATTGTAAGCGTCTAAGATCACGCGGTTTCCATTCCATAGCACCAGTTGCGAACGGCTGTTGGAAGGTGCATACTTTTCGATGGCGGTTTGTATCTTTTCTTCCGCTACGCCAAAGTATTTTCCAACCGCAACGGCGCACAAAATATTAGGCAGGTTGTAGTTGCCCACCAGTTGTGTTTTTATAGGTAAAGAAAAGCCTTTGCTGAAGTTCACTTCCACAAACGAAGTTCCTTCTTTTGCTTCGCCCACCACATCTCCTCTATGCGTTCCATACCAGTAAACCGATGCTATGCCTCCGCTCATTTCGTGCAGGTAATCATAATCGTCAAACGCAATGGCAGCACCGTTTGCAGCGCGCAGGTAATCGTACAACTCACCCTTTCCTTTACGTACGCCTGCCACACCGCCAAAACCTTCTAAATGCGCTTTGCCTACGTTCGTAATAATACCATGCGTAGGTTGTGCATACACACAATAGCCTTCTATTTCTTTCTGATGGTTGGCACCCATTTCTATCACCGCCATCTGCGCATCTCGCTTCACGCTCAGCAGCGTTAGCGGTATGCCGATGTGGTTGTTCAGGTTGCCCTGTGTAGTATACGTAACATACTGTGTTGACAGCACTGCATGAATCAATTCTTTCGTAGTGGTTTTTCCATTGCTTCCCGTAATACCGATGAATGGAATGGTAAACTGTTCACGATGATACTTCGCTAATTGCTGCAGCGTTTGCAATACATCATCTACCAAAATAATTCGGTCATCATCCACTGCTGTTGCTTCATCTGCAACCGCATATGCGGCGCCTTTTTCCAGCGCCTGCTGCGCAAATAAATTGCCGTTGAAATTGGCACCTTTCAATGCAAAAAACAGGTCGCCCTCGCGAAGTTTCCTTGTATCGGTTTGCACCGAAGGATGGCGTTGATAGAGGGAATACAATTCTGGAATGGTCATCGCAAATAGTAAAGAATGAATTGTGCGCAAGGTAAGCAACCGAAATAAAAAAGAATATGGGAAACCCTTGGTGTGCACCGTTTGCGCTCCCTGTATTTTTTTGCTAAAAAAGAGGGTGCGACTTTGATTTTTCGGAAATTTCTGTAACATTGCAACAGAAACACAGAAACATAGCTGGTTAGTTCTAATCAATTTGCTTTCAGCTCGCCAAAGTTTCTACAATCAATCAAGCTTTTATTTTCTTTCATTAAATCCAGGTTAATATCTCGGGTATTTATCCTTTTCATTACATTTTATGTACGACATTTTGCAGTTAAACGACATGCTGGTGCCGGAGTTGCACGACATTGCAGAGCAGCTCAGCATCCCCAACGCTAAAAAACTGAACAAACAGGATTTGGTTTATAAAATCCTCGACAGCCAGGCGGTAGAAGCGAATCCGCAACCTGCTGCCACCACCACTGCTGAAAAACCCAGGCGCAAACGCACCCTTAAAGCCGCACCTGCCAATGGTCAGACTTCCCCGGAAGAAACAACCAATGCTGCCGAAGCCGCACCGCAGGAAGCCACAGCTTCCGACGCCAACGAAAATGGCACTGCCGAAGAACCGGCAAAACGCCGCAAACGCAAGACCATTGCGGCTCCTGCACAAATAGCGGAAGAAGCAGATCATAACAATAACACCAGTGCGAACGAAGTCAACAGTGCTGACAACAATGATGATTCCGGTTCGGGCAACGATAAAGACAACGAGCTTCCCATTGTAAGCGACGACGATATACCACAGATTTCGCCCGCCTTTCTTGCCCTGCTCAACGGCAGTGGCAACGATACTTTTGTAAGCGAAGATGTGGGCGACGATGACTTTGAAGAAGAAGAGGAGGAAGAAGAACCGGAAGAAGTAGTGGTGAAGCAGCCCCGGCAGCAGCCACCTTATAAAAAAGAACCTGCTTTCAACATCGAGTTCGACGGTATGGTTACCGGCGAAGGCGTGCTGGAAATGATGCCCGACGGCTATGGTTTCCTTCGCTCTTCCGATTACAATTATCTCTCTTCGCCCGATGATGTATATGTGTCGCCCTCGCAGATAAAGCTCTTTGGGTTAAAGACCGGCGATACCGTTACAGGCACCGTGCGCCCGCCCAAAGAAGGTGAAAAATACTTTGCCTTGCTAAAGGTGGAAAACATCAACGGCAAAAGTCCCGACGAAGTAAGAGACCGCGTGCCGTTCGATTATTTAACGCCGTTGTTTCCCTACGAAAAACTCAATCTTTTTACTACATCTACCAACTTCAGCACCCGCATCATAGACCTGTTTTCGCCTATTGGTAAAGGTCAGCGCGGGCTGATTGTGGCACAACCCAAAGTAGGTAAAACGGTGTTGTTGAAGGAAGTAGCCAACGCCATTGCTGCCAACCACCCTGAAGTATACCTGATGGTGGTGCTGATAGATGAGCGTCCTGAAGAAGTAACCGACATGGAGCGTAGCGTAAAGGCAGAAGTAATTGCTTCTACCTTCGATGAGCCGGCCGACAAACACGTGAAGGTGTCTGCCATTGCTTTGCAAAAGGCAAAACGCCTGGTAGAGTGCGGTCACGATGTCGTTATCCTGCTTGATTCCATCACGCGTCTCGCACGTGCCTACAACACCGTAGCACCTGCCAGCGGCAAGGTGTTGAGCGGTGGGGTAGAAGCCAACGCCATGCAGAAGCCAAAGCAGTTTTTCGGCGCTGCGCGAAAGATAGAAAACGGCGGTTCTCTCACCATTCTTGCCACGGCGTTGATAGACACCGGCAGCAAGATGGATGAAGTGATCTTCGAAGAATTTAAAGGCACCGGTAACATGGAATTGCAGCTCGACAGAAGGCTTGCCAACCGTCGCATCTTCCCTGCCATTGACCTTGTTGCTTCTTCCACGCGCCGCGAAGATTTATTGCTCGACAGAGATGTGCTGAAACGCATGAACATCCTTCGTTTGTATATCAACGATATGAACACCGAAGAAGCAATGAACGAACTGCTCAAACGCATGCGCGGCACCAAAAGCAACGAAGAGTTTTTGGCTAGTATGAATGGATAAAGAAATATTCAACAATACGAAAACAGCCCTGCATCAATGTTGATGCAGGGCTGTTTTCGTTTCGGAATAAGAGGCTTTAGAATAAACCTCTTATTCCCGATACACCGAACCATTTCTGCTTCGCTTAGTGTCGGTATCAATAAAATTAAATTAAGCTGAAAAAGGCTTACATCTGTATCAACCGAAACAAAAAGCCTGGGATGACACATTCCAGGCTTTTTGTTATCTTGCATAGTTCTCACTCCTTGCTAATCACTTCCCCCATTCACCTTCTCACTCAACACTCACCGGCTTTCCATAGTATTTCGATAGCGAATCGCGCAATCGTGCCGTATCCGAGGGCAATGCATCTTTCACCAAGTAAATTTTATAAAATGGCGAAGCATCACTCCGCGCACTGTCCATATACACCTTTGCACCATACAGCTTCAACTGGCTAAACCGCTTCCTTGCATATGCGCCATTCGTCGTGCGGCTCAGCACAAACCGAAAGCCCGCCGGCGCGCCCGCTGAAGCCAGCGGTCTTCTCGACACACTATCCGTTGCCCCGCTGCTTACCGGCGGCTGTGTGTTCGTCACCGTATTGTTCATATTAGAAGAAGGCGGCACCGCCACCAACGTATCGGTAGCACCAGCAGCCGTGTCTTTCGTGCTGTCCGCCGTCGCCACGTTATTCCGGTTCGTATAAAAATAATAGCCGCCCGCGCCCAGCGCCAGTATCACAAATAAGGTAAGCACAATCGTTCCTGTGTTACTGCTCTTTGCCGTAGCCGGGTTGCTCACGTCATAGGTTTGATAATTCGCATCGGTAGAGGCTTGCTTCCTCAGGTTGCGCTCGCGTAGCGCTTGTTCGTTGTGTACCTGTTGAATAAACTCGAACTCACGGCTTTTGCCTAATTGCAGTTGCCCAAAGCCAGGTATCACCCACGGCGTACCGATGTTGATAAACTGCTTCACCTGATTCAGGTGCGCTTCTACATCAAAGCCCGTTACAATCTTGTTTTTGCCCTGCTGCTCGGCAATAAAATGAATCAGCTCTTCCGTAGTGAAAGCCGACTTGTCGTGCGCAAACTGAACCTTCGGCGCACCGTTTTCTGCCTGGCCGTCTACAAGGGTAAACTCACCTAAGCCCTGTGCCGAAAGCTTTTTGTTGTCCAGCAAAAAATCAGCAATGTATGCGTCGAGATTATACACGTGTTCTTTTTTTAGCAAATTAAATCAATGCCTTTATACTTCATCAAATAACAAACAAAATTCTGTTTTACAGAAATCTTATTGCGCACAAGGTGTTATTAATTTTGCACCATGCTATCGAACAACGAAGAACGCTTTATCGAATACTGGAAAAACAACCGCGACCGAGAAAAGAAACTCTTCCGCCAGCTCCTCTTTGGCTTGCCGCTGGGCTTGCTTATCGGCGGCGGCATTATTCTGAGTGTCGTAACTGATACCTGGTACCAGCGCGCCGACATGGTTGCCAACGCACAACTCAATCCCAACGTCCTCATCATCGCCGTTGTTGCCATCGCCATCTTCACCGGTCTCTTCTACAAAAAGTTCAAATGGGACCAGAACGAACAACTCTACAAAGAGCTCCTGGCCAAAAAGAAAAGGGAAGAGAAATAGAACACGGATGACACGGACAGACATGCACGGATTTATTGGATTTACTATTGAATAAGTAAGATGGAATATTAAAAAGTTCCGAAGCTTTACAGCTTCGGAACTTTTACTTACAGCACATTTTAATAAGATAAACATCCTGAACATCTATGCACGTCAGTCCGTGTCATCCGTGTTCCATTCTTCTCATCCGTGTTCTATTTCCCTATCGCGCCTACCTTCCTCAACAGCTTCCGGTGTTCCCGCTTATGCATCAACCGGTACACCTGCGCATAAATAATCGGCAAAATCAGCAACGTAAGAATCGTTGATGTTACCAATCCCCCAATCACCACAATCGCCAATGGCTTCTGCGTCTCACTGCCAATGCCCGTGCTCAGCGCAGCCGGCAGCAACCCAATCGCGCCCATCAGCGCCGTCATAATCACTGGTCGCACGCGCGACACAACACCTTGCAGCAACGCTTCTTTCAGCGGCATCTTCGCTTCTAAGTTCTTTCGGAACACGCTGATTAAAATCACCCCGTTCTGAATACACACGCCAAACAAAGCAATGAAGCCAATACCGGCAGAAATGCTAAAGTTCATCCGCGTGATGTGCAGCGCAAGGATGCCGCCAATCAACGCAAACGGCACATTCAAAATCACCAGCACTGCATCCTTTACATTGCCAAACATGATGAACAAAATAAGAAAGATTGCCAGCAAGCAAACCGGCACCACGCGCGTTAAAGTTTTAGAGGCGCGCTGCTGGTTTTCAAACTCCCCATTCCACGTAGTAGTGTAGCCATGCGGAAACTTCACGTGCGCATTCACCTTCTGTTGCGCTTCCGCAATGGTGCTTCCCAAATCGCGTTCGCGGATAGAGAACTTCACGCCGATATAGCGGCTGTTGTTGTCTCTGTAAATGAAGGCCGGACCTGTCAATGTGCGGATGTTCGCAATCTCTTTCAGCGGAATCTTTGCACTGTCCTGCGTGGGAATCATCAGGTTTTCAATCTTGTCCTGCGAGTCGCGGAAGTCTTTTTGATAGCGCACACGCACATCAAACTTGCGCTCGTCCTGGTACAACTCTGTCGCCGCTTTACCGCCAATTGCCATTTCAATCACGGCGTTCGCATCAGCAACATTTACACCATATAGTGCCATCTTTTCATTGTCCAGTTCAATGCGAAATTCAGGCTGACCCAGGTTGCGCAGCACACCCAAATCTTCAATGCCTCTCACCGTTTGCAACTGCGCCTTCACTTCATCCGCCAACTTATCCAATGTCTGGAAATCAGGACCATAAATCTTCACTGCAAGTGCCGCGTTCAAGCCTGCAACCGCTTCTTCCACGTTGTCGCGTATTGGCTGCGAGTAATTGTACACCACACCCGGAATCTTTACTAACTGCCGGTTCATGCTGTCAATTAAGGCATCTTCGTTCACGTCTTTTGGCCACTGCACTTTCGGCTTTAAGTCCACCTGTATCTGCACATCAAAAAAGCCTTTTGGATCGGTGCCATCATTCGTTCTACCTACCTGCGATAGTGTTTGCTTTACCTCCGGAAACTCATGCAGAATGCTGACCATTTTAGCAGAGATGCTTTCCGCTTCGGGCAGGCTCACACTCATCGGCAATTCACTTTCTACCCACAGCGCGCCTTCGTTCAGTTCAGGTAAAAATTCAGTGCCGAGGAACTTTACCGAGAAGAATGTAACTGCCATAATGGAGAGCGCAATCAGCAGGCTTAGCTTGGGCAACCGATAAGCTTTTTCAAACAGGTTCTTGATGCCATTTTCTAAAAACGATACAATCTTGTTGTGCTTTTCTTTTACGTTCTTCTTGAGTAGAATGCTGGAGAGCGCTGGCACTAAGGTTAATGTAAAAAGAAGCGCACCCAGCAACGCAAAACTCAGTGTATAAGCCAGCGGCGAAAACATCTTGCCTTCCACCTTTTGAAAAGCGAAAATGGGAATCAGGCATGTGATAATAATCAGCTTGGAAAAGAAAATTGCCTTGCCCATTTCTGCACCCACATTCTTAAACAAGCCTAGCTTCGCTAGCTTGTTAAACCGCTCCATGCCTACTTCTTTCGCGCGATGGTCGAGCGCCACATACAAGCCTTCCACCATCACCACCGCACCGTCTATGATGATACCAAAGTCAACCGCGCCCATTGAAAGCAGGTTGGCACTCATTCCCTTAATGCGCATACAGATAAAAGCAAATAACAACGACAAGGGAATGATGATGGCAACTGTAATGGTAGTGCGCAGATCAAGCATGAAGATGAACACAATGCATGTAACCAGCACGATGCCTTCAATGAGGTTATGGATCACCGTATCGGTGGCAATATCCATCAGGTGCGTGCGGTCATAGAAGGGAACAATCTTCACATCCTTCGGCAGCACGTTCTCGTTCAGGTCTTTTACTTTATCGTGAATGAGATCCAGCACCTGCGCCGGGTTTTCACCCTTTCGCATTACCACGATGCCCTCTATTACATCGGGCTCGTTATCTCTTGAAACCTGCCCCAGTCGCGGCTTCCCGGTTTCCTGCACGGTTGCCACATTCTTCACAAGTATGGGCACGCCATTTACTTTGGTAATAATGATGTTCTCAATCTCGTTAATGTTATTGAGCAATCCGATGCCACGCACCACATAAGCCTGACCGTTGCGCTCGATCACATCGCCGCCTACGTTTACATTGCTTTTCGTAACGGCGCTATACACGTCAAGCGCCGTCAATCCATACTTGCTGATGTAGTTCGGGTTCACGCTTACTTCAAACGTCTTTTCTTCGCCGCCAAAGCTGTTCACATCCGCCACGCCAGGTATGCTTTTAAACTGGCGATCCAGCACCCAATCCTGTATCGCCATCAGATCCCGGATGTTACTGGTAGCGCTGCGCAATGTGTAGCGATAAATTTCTCCTGTCGGTCCGTAAGGCGGCTCTACTTCGGGCTTCACATCTTCAGGAAGATCGGCGTTGGTGATGCGGCTTAATACCTGTTGCCGCGCAAAGGCGTCGTCTACATCATCGTCGAAAATGATTCGGATATAAGACAAACCGAACGCAGAAGTAGTGCGGAGGTTCGCTTTTTTCTGCACCGAATTCAGCACCGTTTCCATGGGAATGGTAACGAATTTTTCCACCTCTTCAGCGCTTCTGCCCGGCCATTGCGTGACGATGATGATTTGTGTATTGGTTACGTCCGGAAAGGTTTCTATCGGTGTTAAGCGATACGCGAAAAAACCTACCACTGCCAGCACCAGTGTAAGAAAGAACACAAAGTATCGGTGCCGCAGCGAGAAGTAAATGATATTATTGATGAACTTATTCATTGATTATGATTGTGAGTAGTGAATAGTGAGCTGTGAGTGTTCTTTATTGTTATAGGATGATGTTTGTTGTTCATGATTTTTGCTTTCAGAATGCTTTTGCGTTGTGATGAATAAAACGGCTGCTCGTCATTCCGCAATTGCAGCCAACAACGGATTATAACTTAATCAAACTCATTGGCTGCTTTGTGTGGAATCTGCTCTTTATGTACTCATCTACCTTATATTAATTAAAAGGCTTTATTGACGAAACATATTCGAATCACAATCATCAGATTCCGCACAAAGTCCTCGCAAGCGTGATTTGTAATGAACAGTATAGAGGGCAATTGCGGAATGACGTGTAACAACTTCATCATACCTTTTCTCCTCTCTGTGTAACTTTGTATCTATGTGGTTCAAAATATCCGCTTCGATAAAAGCCCGATTGATAACAAGGCGTACAAGAGTGCGACGCAACAGACCCTTAACCGGAGATTCAAGCTTATGGTCCATAATAGCTGTTTTGTATTGCATTTAAAATCCAAAATATCCGTGCACACAGTCCATGTCATCCGTGTCCTATTAATCCCCCGACAACTGCTGAAACACCAGCAACTCATTTTGCGTAATGACCTTTTGCCCCGGCGCGGCGCCGCTGTTCAGGAAGGTGCGGTTGCCGGATGTTTTCTTTACATCCACTTCTGCAATCTTCATATCGCTGCGGTTGTTGTAAACTACCACAAACGTCTTCCCGTTTTGTTCAATCAGCGACGAAGTAGGAACGCATACGGCTTGCTCGCCCTGCACATCATTCACCACCACTTTTGCAAACATCTGCGGCTTCAGCATCAGGTCGGGATTGTCCAGCCTGATGCGCACCTTCAGGGCTTTATTGTTCGGATCGAGTATCTGGCTCACCTTGTCTACCTTGCCGCTGTAAACCTTGTTGGGATAAGCCAGCGTGCTCACTTCCACCGAAGTGCCTTCTTTCACTTTGCTGATGTCGGCTTCAAACACATTCGCCCACACCCACACATCTTTCAGGTCGGAAATAGTGAAGAGGTTACTGCCCATATCCTCACGGATAAAGTCGCCCTGGTTCGCATTTTTTTCTACCACGTAACCGCTCACCGGTGTGGTTAATACATAGGTGCCACTTGCCGTAGCGCCGCGTCCGCCATTGATTTCGATAAGGGAAGTGATCTTGCGTTTAGAGGCTAATGCCTTCTCGTAATTTTCTTTTGCTTCGTTGTACTCGCGCTCGCTGGCAATGCCGCTTTTATACAACGATTCCTGGTTGTCCATCTCGCGTTTGGCAATGGTGACGTCGGCATCGGCAGAAGACACATCGGCATAGTTGCCGGCGACATCGGCGCTTTTAATAACGGCTAAGGTTTGCCCTGCGCTTACTTTATCGCCCAGCGTAATGCCGCACTGCGTTACCTGTCCGCTGCTGCGCGGATACACTTTGAACACTTTGTTTTCGTCGTAGCTTACCTCGCCGCTGAGTTGCAATTCATCGGCTACGCCACACATTTTTACGGAGTCAACTTTGATCATGCCGAGCATGGTATCGCTCAGTGTAAACGTCTTTGCATCGTCGGTATCTGCCTGTGCATTTTCGCCGCAGGAGGCAAAGACGAACATTGCGGCTGCAAGACTTGTCATCATTAAAATGTATTTCATAGAAGTTGTCATTTATTTATTTTACCACATCGGTTCCTACTTCGTAATTCAACTGCTCTTTGGCTAATTGCAAACTGCTTTGCTGCTGCAGCAAACGCGCCTGCGATTGCTGGTAGCTATCAGCAAAATCTAAAAACTCAAGCAGGCTGATCTGCCGCTGCTGATAGCTTTGCACCATATTGTTGAATAAATTTTTATAATTGCTGTAAAAGGATTTCTGCGTGTTACTATTTAAATTGTACAGCAACAACAATTGCCGGTAAGCTTTGCTCACATTGGTTTGTAGCTGCACATCGGCTGACTGTACCTCAGCTTGCTGTTGCTTTACAGTAAACTGCGCTGCTTTAATATTGCCACTATTCCGGTTCCATAATGGCAACGGAAGGTTAACAGATAAGCCTACATAGTTGGGCGTATAGTTCGAGTTTTTATCAAACTCAGGCCCAAGTGTTACGTCGGGAGAGCGCAGCGCTTTTTGATAGGCCAAGTTCTGCGAGCTATATACTTCCTGCGCCTGCTGCAACAGGTAGAAGGCATTGTTCTGCCGCGCTGTTTGCACCAGGCTGTCTATGTTGCTGTCCGGCAATGGAACGCTGTTGTCACCCACATTGCCTGATGGTTTTATAAAGGTATTGCCCGGCATCATCAGCAGCATTTTCAGGTCTTCTTCAGCGGTAATGATATTGCGGTCCGCATCGGCAATGTCCTGTGTCAGGTTGATGACCAAGGCCTGTATGCGCAGGTAATCTTTCTGCGCAATATTGCCCGCTTTATATTGTCCTTCCATAGCGGTTTGCAGTGTAGCGAGGCGTGACAGTTGCAGGGTCAGCAAGTTTTTGTTGCTGAGCAATTGCGCTATGGTGTAATAATCGGTGTGAAGTTGAAAGCGCAGGTTACGCAGCAAATCCTGCAACTGCAGCCCGCTGATGCGGGCATTGGTGGTAGCAAGGTTGATTTGCTTGCCGCGCTTGCCAGCCGTTTGTATCAGTTGCTGAAGCTGGATGAAATATTGACCTGTTGGGTTACCGTTCGCATCTTTGCCATGCTCGAAGAACTTATTGTTTGCATAGATGTTCTGGTCTGTGCTCAGCACCGGGTTAGGCCAAAGCTTTGCCTGTTCAATAAAAGCCTTATTGGCATCTACATTATAGTGTGCTGCCAGCAGCGTGAGATTGCTGTCTAAAAATCGCTTGTCAGTTTCATCAATAGAAAGGGAAACAGTATCAATTTGTGCAAAGGCAGCCATGCACAGCTGCATCATAATCAGGAATACAGCCAGCTTATACAACATTGCTTTGCTTATCACATCACTCATAATAAAAAAGGTTAAGCATTGGATGCAGGCAGGTGTTTTTGTTTGCTGCCGTACATCAAATTGCTGGTTACGCATCAGAAGAATAATATTGATGAAGGTGCGCCTTGGCAAACCCAGTCAAATCAAAGGCTCTGATGTATAGCAAGCAATAAAAGATCGTAATAAAAAGTACGATAAGAGAGGAAAAAGTCAGCCAGGAAAAAAGTGGTTACAAAGCCTCATCATTTTAATGAATGCGGCTAACGCAAGCCAATAACCGGCTGAACTTACGCGATGATTTTGGGTGGTGGTGATGTGATATCGGAAGGTTGGTTGCTGTATGCATTTACAATAAAACGTCCGTAATTGTGATGTTGTATATCGGCAACCTGCGAAGGAATATTTACACTCTTGAAATAGATTTTAAAGGGCTGGAACTTATAAGCAGATTCATGCTCGCTCTGGTTGGATTTCTCTTTCTTCTCAGGAAACGCATTGCGTTTTTGCATCCTTACTTCGGCAATATATTCGGTTACCGAATTAATAATGTTGAACTCCGGACCGCTGCATTGTTTCGCAGTTTCAAAGTCTTGTGCATACAAGCCAAGATTCAATACCTGCAAGGCTACAAGCACAACAAAGGAGTAAGAAAAATATGTTTTAAGTTTTGCGAACATGAGTTGCTGAACTGAGATGCAAAGTAACAACCAGCCTGCTTTGGAAACAGAGAAAGGCACTTGGTTTAAGAGGATTTTAATATTTGCAAAATGGTAACAGTGGGGTTAGGATAGATGGATGCTCTTTCCGTGCTTGGATAACTAGGATTTAAACACAGCATACAAACAACAGAACAGCCATTATGGTCTAGAAGTCTATCACTCCAATTGAACATCGTTGCAGCCTGTAGTGCTATCCGCGCTATCGCACTCTTCAACGCCTTGTCAATAATTAAGCTTTTATTGAAACAGGTATTTGCTCAACCACCGAATACACTGAGGAAAGCACGAGGTGTAATGTTTAAATAGATGACGCGTGTAGCTTATTGCATTACTTACCACCCTTTTTCTCCATCATTCCTCTGCATCTTAATAATTTCATCAGCAATCGCTAAAAAAATCATCATCCAAAACAAAAAAGACAGCCCTTACGAGCTGTCTTTTCTTACCAAGAGATAATGTATTTACACTCTTGCTTTGGCTATGTTACCTGTTGTAGCCGGCTTTGCTCCCAGCGGCTTGCTGCGGGCAAGATCAACCAATATTGGCGCGGCTACAAAGATAGATGAGTATGTACCCGTTATGACACCAATCAGCATAGCGAAAGCGAAACCGCGGGTTACTTCACCACCAAAGATGAAGAGAATCAAAATGGTTAAGAACACCGTCAGCGAAGTCATAATCGTGCGGCTCAGCGTCTGGTTGATAGCCCGGTTGATAATCTCTTCCTTGCTGGCACCACTCATCAGTCTTGAGTCTTCGCGAATACGGTCATATACGATTACAGTATCATTCATCGAGAAACCAATCACCGTTAAGATAGCGGCAATGAAATGCTGATCTATCTCCAGCGGGAAGGGCACCACTTTGCGCAGGAAGCTGAACACTGCCAGCGTTACAAACACATCGTGCAGCAAAGCAACAATGGTTCCGAGAGAATAGCGCCAGTCGCGGAAACGGATGAAGATGTACAAACAAATCACGATGATGGCAATGATAGTTGCCTTGGTAGCGCCCGATTTTAAATCGTCGGAAATAGAAGGCAATACCGTTTGCGAGCTTTGCTTGTAGCGGCTGTTGAATTCGCTGTAAGTTGTTCCTGCCGGCAATGTATTTTTCAAACCCGCAAACAAAGTATGCTCAACGCTGGAATCAACGTTATTGCCAGTTTCGTGAATTTTATATGAGGTTGTGATGTTCAACTGGTTTTCAATATCCACGGTTTTTATGATAGGATATTCGCCAAATGCGCCTTTCAGATCGTTGCGTACCTGGTCAATATTGGGCTTGCCGGCAAAGCGAATGGTGTAGCTGCGGCCACCGGCAAACTCAACACCCTGATCGAAACCATTGAAGAACGAGCCAATACCTAACAGCAGAACCACCACAGAAATCCCATAGGCAACTTTACGATATTCAATAAACTTGTAAGAAGCATGTTTGAATACCTTCTGAGAAAAGGAGGTAAAGTATTGAAAGTGACGGTTGCGGTTGGTATATAAATCAGTTATGAGGCGTGATACCAAAATACCGCAGAACAGCGACAATGTAATACCCAGCATCTGCGTGGTAGCGAAGCCCAGCACTGGTCCTAAACCAAAAATGAAGAGGATAGCCGCTGATAAAAACGTGGTCACGTGCGCATCCAAAACCGGCGCGTATGAGCGGCGGTAGCCATCATTCACGGCATTCAGATAGCCTTTGCCACGGGTGAGTTCTTCCTTGATTCTTTCAAAAATAATTACGTTGGTATCTACCGCCATGCCCACCGTAAGCACAAGAGCTGCAATGCCCGGTGCAGTAAGCGTTGCGCCTAAGGCAGCTAACACACCAATCGTAAACAACAGGTTTAAGATAAGCGCAATGTTTGCTACCCAGCCGGCTGTGTTGTAATACACCAGCATCAGCACGAAAATGATAACAAATGAAATAGCAAAAGCGAGTGCGCCGCCATTTACCGCTTCACTTCCGAGGGTGGGTCCAACAATTTGTTCCTGCACAATTTTAGCAGGCGCAGGCAGCTTGCCCGACTGTAATATCTGCGCTAAGTCCTGTGCCTCAGCGGTAGTGAAACTGCCCGAAATCTGCGAGTTGCCATTCGGAATTTCATTCACCACGTTTGGCGCACTATACACCACATTATCCAGCACAATAGCAATGGGTTTACCCACATTGGCTTTTGTCATCTGCGCCCAGGTGCGGGTTCCCACCTCGTTCATCTGCATACTGATGGAAGGATGATTTCTTTCATCATAACTCTGGCTCGCGTCTTTTACATCGTTGCCTTCCAATTTGGCAGTGCCGTTATCTAATGTTTTCAAAGCATACAACTGGAGCACGTTGCTGGTAGCGCCAGTTTTTTCATTCACCACAGGTCTGCCATAGCTAAATAAGATGTTAGCAGGAAACTTGCTGGATACAAACTCCTGGCGGAGGTAATTGCCAAGTGTAGCGGTATCTTTTACCTGTATATAACCCAACTCAGCAGGAAAGCGTTGCTGACCGGTAGATTTATCCTGTTGCGGCTGCGCGAATTGAATCAAAGTCTGGCTCAGCAGCGGATGTTCTTTGCTTAAAATCGCGGCGCTATCTGCCGTCGTCTTCGCAGAAGCCAAACTGTTGCTGGTGTCTTTTGAAGATAAAGACGTGTCAGCGCCACGGGCTGCACCAATATTCGTAGTGTCTTTATTAAGTGTGGTTAAAGTGTCAATACCGGTTCCTTTTAGGTAACTGCCCAACGCTTTATCGGCAGCCACTATGGGATCCTGCAATTCAGATAAATTATAGACTTCAAAGAACTGCAGGTTGGCAGTGGACTGTAAATACTTTCTTACTCTCTCGGGGTCGTTCACGCCTGCCAGTTCAATATTAATTCTTGCTTTGGCAGGATCGGGATTAATGTTGGGTGAAGCCACACCGAAGCGGTCAATACGCGTGCGGAGAATATTGGTAGTGTTATTAAAAGCGAGTATAGACTGTGCCTGCAGGTAATCCAGCACATCGTTGTTAGAGGTGTTGGATTTTATTTTTCCGTTGCTGCGCGTAACGAAAAAAGGAGCGAGGCTGGCATTGGCGCCTGCCGTTTTTTTGTATTCTTCATTGAACAAATTAATAAGGCTCTCGCCACCATTGGCTTTGCGGGCAACCGCTTTGTTTAAAGCCGCATTAAACTGTACATCTTTGGTATAGTTAGCCAAAGAACGGATTAAACCATCCAGACCTACTTCCATCGTCACGCTCATGCCGCCCTGAAGATCGAGACCCAGCATTAATTCTTTGTCCTTTGCACTTTTGTAAGTGGTCAATCCAAACGGACCAATGTTGGTTCCTTTAGTGCTGTCGAGCAGGAAAGCAAGGCGTTGTTTTTTCAGCGTGTTCAGGCTATCGGCATAAACCGCCTGTTTCGCTTTGTCGCCGGGATATTTTTGCTCCGGCGTACCAAAGTTGGCTTTTAGCCACGAACCGGCGCGGTCAGCCATCGTGTTTTCGTGGCTGCGCACAATCCAGGTGAAAGACAACTGGTAAAGACAAATAAGAACAAGAGCAATCGTAAAGAAACGGACCAAACCTTTCAGTTGCATATTATAGTATTGGTTCTACTTAAATTTTTTTAGCGAGGCGCAAAGATAGGGGATTGGGTATAATAACAAATTGTGAAAAGGAAGCAGAATCTGGCGCCGGTAAACGCAATAAAACATAAGTGGGGTAAGGGTTTGAATAGTAGGACATAAGGATGAAAAAGCGAAAGAAAATAGCGCGGCTCAACTGGTTTTTTATTCTCCTTTAGTCGGTTCGCTTTTCATCTCAGATATTTCCGATGCACAGGTATTTAATAGCCAGGTATTCATCCATTCCATAGCGGCTGCCTTCTCTTCCATAGCCACTTTGCTTTACACCGCCAAACGGCGCTTCAGCGTGAGAAATCAAACCTTCATTAATGCCAATCATTCCATATTGCAATGTCTCCGCTACGCGCCATGCCTTGCTGATGTTCCGCGTAAAAAAATAAGCCGCCAGTCCATATTCTGTAGCATTGGCAAGCGCAATAGCTTCTTCTTCCGTATCAAAAAGATAAATGGCAGAGACCGGTCCGAAAATTTCCTCCTGGCTCAATGCCATACTGTTATTGCAATGCGTGATGATAGTGGGGGGATAAAACAGGTTTCCTTTGTCTTCCTGATTACCGCCCAATATTATTTCTGCGCCTTTCGCAAGGGCATCTTTCATCAGCCGTTCCACTTTATCTATTGCCGATTGATTAATGAGCGGACCGACCTGAGCCTCACTATCCATTCCACTGCCAACGCGCAAGATTTGTACTTCTGCTTTGTATTTTTCTATAAAAGACGGATAGATGTTTTTTTGTATCAGCAGGCGGTTAGCTGAAACGCAGGTCTGCCCTGCATTGCGGTACTTACTCGCCATCGCACCTTTTACGGCAACTTCAACATCGGCATCTTCAAAAACAATTACCGGCGCATTGCCGCCCAGTTCCAGCGACATTTTCTTAACCGTAGAAGAGGATTGCTGCATTAAGATTCTACCGACTTCTGTAGAGCCGGTAAAGGATACTTTAGCAACAGATAAGTGCGTGGTTAATAGCTTACCAACTTTTGCCGCTTGCAAGGTGGGAACAACATTAAGCACACCTTCGGGAAACCCGGCTTCCAAAGCTAACTGCGCCAATGCTAGAGCCGATAACGGCGTGTCTTCTGCCGGTTTCAGCACTACTGTGCAACCGGCTGCCAATGCCGGCGCTATCTTCCGCGTGATCATGGCGATGGGAAAGTTCCAGGGCGTGATGGCAGCTACCACGCCAATAGGTTGCTTTATTGTAAGCAATCTTTTATTGCCTGCAGGCGAAGGAATGACATCGCCATATACTCGGCGGGCTTCTTCGGCAAACCATTCTATAAACGAAGCGCCATACTGCACTTCGCCTTTCGCTTCTGCCAGGGGCTTGCCTTGCTCAGTGGTTAAGAGTATTGCTAAATCGGCTTCGTTTCTTAAAATAAGATCGAACCATCTGCGCAGCACAAGAGAACGGGTCTTAGCTGTTTCGCGACTCCATGAGTGAAAAGCTTTTGCAGCGGCTTCGATGGCTTTACTCGCATCGTCAACATCGACGTTAGCAACATTTGCTATCAGCGAGCCATCTGCCGGGTTGCGCACTTCGAATGTGGTGCGGGAAGCAGCTTCCTGCCATTGATTGTTGATGAATAACCCGGTTTGTAGTAAAGAAGTATTGGCAAGCTGCATTGTTGTTCTTTTTGTAAAAATAAATACAGCGGCTAAAGAGGTAAGGTAATAAAAGGTTATCGTTTGTCTGCGGCACTGTAAGCGTACAATACCTTCGCGCCACTATCAACTTTATTATGAAATACTGCTTTGCTCTCTTCCTCTTGCTTATAACTTTTGCTGCAACCGCGCAAGACACTGCGCACATAAAATCAGCCAACATGCGGCTGCTTTATCCAACATTATGGCAGCAGGATGCGGCGGAATACCGCGCTTTGTGCTATCAGGCTTATAATGTTGCAGCCCTTCGCATACAACAATTGCCTAAAAAAATGAAGCGTAAAAAGAATCTTGCCATCATCACCGACATCGACGAAACAGTGCTTGATAACAGCTATTTTCAGGCACAATTAATAAAGAACAACACCTCTTATTCAGATGCTTTCTGGAAGCAATGGGTAAGCAAATCTGCTGCTACAACGGTGCCGGGCGCGGTAGAATTTTTACAGATGGCAAGCCACAAAGGCATCCATGTTTTTTACATCAGCAACCGCGATACATCTGGTGTTGCGGCAACGCTCGTCAATCTAAAACAATATAGCTTTCCCGATGCTGATACGGCGCATCTCCTTTTCAAAAGCAATACATCATCTAAAGAAAACAGAAGAGGAACGGTGATGCAGAAGTATAATGTAGTGATGTTGCTAGGTGATAACCTGGCTGATTTTACATCTTTGTTTGAAGGAAGAGGCATAGATGACCGCTTTGCTGAAACCGACAAAGCAAAAGAGGATTGGGGTAAGCGTTTTATTGTATTGCCCAACCCCGTATACGGCGATTGGGAAGCTGCGTTTTACGACTATCAGCGCCCGCTTACAGAAGCGCAGAAAGAAGCTTTGTTATTGAAATTATTGAAAGGTTTTATGCCATAGAACTTACCAGCTTACTAACGCACTTAACGGGTAACGCAGGTTTCGGTATTGCATCATATCCACTTTTACACTGCCTACTTTAATGGGACTTTCGATGCGGAGTGGAATGTGGTTGGCGTCATCACTCACCCAAACGGTCATTTTCTCGCCACCTTCAAATATGGTTCCCTTCACCAGTAAAGGCTTGAATTTAATACTGCGGAACTTGCCATACTTCGTCTTGATTGTTTCTTTTCCTAGATAGCGGATGTGCATGTTATAAATCTCATTATCTAAAAACATGCTGAAGGGGATCAGGTCGTTGGACTTGTATTTATTGAAATCTATGTTGCGTGCGTAATAAACGGCGCTCATTACATCCTGAACGCAGTTGGGTACTTTATAAGTGCCAGCGGTAGAAACTGCCGTGTTAGTTTGCTGGTTGAAGGTTACGTTTTCATATTGCTTGTGCCCGCCTTCGTCTACCCTCCGTATAAATTTATAGGGCTGTAAGGTAGCGGTATCAAAAAACGATTCGTAGCGGTCGCGTACTTTAAAAATGAAGTCGTAACTGCTGTTGCTGGTGCCGGTGCCCACTACATGATAAACAGGCGTGGTGCCCAGCCTTTCCAGCGTGCTGTTAAAAGAAGCGGTGCCCGCATTTACATAAATGCCCGCAACGTTATAGAAGATAGTATAAGTCAAAATTTCGCCTGCTTTAAAAGCCTTGTTTTTAACACCGCAAAAATCGTCGCCGGCCGTAAGGCGGATACAGGTTAAGGACAATAAGAGGAATAATACAATTTTTCTCACGCTCTATTTGTTTCTGAAAATTTTTATGCCCGCCAAAAATAAACTGCCCGCAATTGCCGGAAGAATTAAATTGATGATCCAGATTAAAGCCGCCGAAAACACTATACCAGCGGCATTGGCACTCATCAATCCGAACAATTGCCGGCTCACTTCTCCTCTCACACCCAACTCTGCAATATTTGGAACCGATGGAATGGCAGACAAAATCAAGAGTAATACAGCTACCGCAAACGCTGCCTGCCAACCTTCTATTCCAACATCGAAGAGCTTAAATACCAGCAGGTATTGAACGATAAATACGACGTATCGTAGAATGGATAGCCATAAAATTTGTGTTAATTGTGGGGCATTAAACTCCTCCAGGCTTTGCACGAAGATGATATGCTTCTGCACAAATGGAATTTTTTCGAACCATCGTGTGAACCACGAGATTTGAAAATAGATAAGCCCAAAAACAAAAATGGCGGCTATTATCGCATACAACAATCCATCGAACCAGATGGTAAACAAGCCGGTGCCAGCAGACTCTTTACTTAGCAATAAAGGTTTCAGATAAATTAAACCGATGGCGCCGGCAATCAGCGTTATCAAAAGCTGGCTGATACTGCCAATTATATTGAGTGAAAGAGATCGAAGCCGGTTGCCTTCTTCCATATACACCGTTCTTCCGGCATACTCGCCGGCTGCTGTTGGGATGAACATAGAAAAGGATAATCCGGAAAGGATAGCCTGGCAGGAAGTGAGTAAAGACACCTGCTGCACCGGCTTCATCAGCCGTTTCCATTTCATCGCTTCGAGCGTCCAGTTCAGCATCATTAAAAACAGGAGAAGAAATAAAATAAAGCGGTTATCGGGCTTAAAGGCATCCTTAAAAATGCTTTGTATCTGCTGCCAGGTGTATTGCTGGTTTATTTTAGTAACGATAGAGAAAAACAGTATAATGAACAGTGCTGGGCCGATGATATAATTCAATACCCTTTTATATTTCCCTTTCAATACCATTTTTTTCAAACGTAGTGTAAAAATAGTTCCCATGGTATCGTGGCTCATTTATTACTTTCACATGGTAAATGAGAAAAGAAGAAGTGATTTTGGGCATTGATCCCGGCACGGTGATGATGGGATATGCAGTTGTGATGGTAACTGCGAGGCAACCCAAACTGATAGTGATGGATGTGCTGAAGCTGGGCGGGCACAAAGACATTTACCTGCGCCTGCAGATGATACACCAGAAAGTAGTTCATTTAATAGAACAATATCAGCCCACCACCTTCGCCATAGAAGCGCCATTTTTTGGTAAGAACGTACAAAGCATGTTGAAGCTGGGCAGAGCGCAAGGCGTTGCCATTGCGGCTGCCATGCAAGGTTCGCTTACCGTTACCGAATACTCGCCGCGCAAAGTGAAGCAATCGGTTGCCGGCAACGGAAATGCTGGTAAAGAACAGGTATGGAAGATGTTACAGCAATCGCTGCACCTTACTGAAGAGCCCGCTTACTTCGATGCAACCGATGCACTTGCCGTGGCGCTTTGTCATCATTATCAAACCTCTTCGGTGCTGGCATCAGGTGCCAAACCGTTTAATAGCTGGGAGGATTTTGTGAAGAAAAACGAAGAGCGGTTGGCAAAAAAATAAGCGAGCGCTTATAACCCCGACAATAACATACAATGACAACCATTCTGATCCTGATTATTATCGTCGCTATTATTATATCCGGTTTTCGCGTTGCGCAGGAATATCAGCGTGCCATTGTATTCCGGCTGGGCAGATTTCAATCGGTAAAAGGTCCCGGTTTGTATTGGTTGATACCCTTGATTGAACGGCAGCAGAAAGTTGATATCCGAACTAAAACGGTTGATCTGGAACAGCAGGAAACAATTACAAAAGACAGCGTAACCATTAAGGTAAATGCGGTGCTTTGGTTTAAAATTGTTCATCCTGAAAATGCAGTGATTAAAGTAGCAGATTATAATAAAGCGGTGTACCAGTTCTCGGTTTCTGCTTTGCGAAACATTGTCGGCCAACATTCGCTGGACGAGGTACTGCGGGAAAGAGAACAGATTAACACCACGCTGCAAAAGATTGTTGACCAAACAACCGAGCCCTGGGGTGTGAAGATTGAAATGGTGGAAATGAAAGATGTGGAAATTCCCGAAGGCATGCAACGCGCGATGGCACGCGAAGCGGAAGCCATACGCGAGAAGAGAGCGAGAATTGTAAAGGCAGAAGCAGAACTGGATGCCTCCATCAAGCTAACGCAGGGCGCACAACAAATGGAAGGCAGCCCGATAGCACTGGAATTGCGGCGTATGCAAATGCTGTCTGAGATTGGAATTGATAATAACACGACAACCATTGTTCTGGTGCCATCCGATTTTACGCAGGCAGCCCGGAGTTTTGCTGAATCGGTGAAGAAGAAAAGTGATAACAAAGACATTATTATAGGTGAGTCATAAATTTAGTTTTCTCATGGTTAACTTATAATATTTCGTTCCTAAATAGAATTTAAAAAGCAACTTGAAAGGAAGAAAACATAAGCAAAACGAAATATTTGTTTTGATGCTTTGATGTTTGCGCCTGTCTTTCTTGTCTCCTTTGCTTGTTGTGTAAATAGAACCTCTTCAACCTCCTTTCCATTCTTCTTTTTCTCTTTCGAAAAATAAAAATGGGTGCTTATATTTGAAGATAAACAGATATTAAAACAGCATCCGCCTCATGTTTACTGGTATTGTTACGCTCCTGTTGATTGTCGCCAACGTTTGGGTTTCCTACAAAGGATTTTCCAGCGAAAGCTTCATGGACAAATACAATTTTGAAGTCGAGAAAATTTTAGTGTACAAAGATTATAAGCGACTCGTTACTTCAGGATTTCTGCATGTAAACTGGACGCATCTTATCTTCAATTTGTTTAGCCTGTATGTCTTTAGTGGTGCAGCAGAAAGGGGGTTGGGCGAAGGTCAGTTTCTACTGGTTTATTTTGTCAGCTTGGTTGGCGGCAATTTGCTTACCTTATTCATCCATCGTCATCATCCTGAATACAGCGCTATGGGCGCTTCGGGCGCTATTGCCGGAATTATGTTTGCTGTTATTGCCCTGCTGCCTGGCATGAGCATTGGGTTCTTTCCACTGCCTATCTCATTTCCTGCCTGGCTGTATGGTCTTCTCTACATCGGATTCTCTATTTATGGCATTCATTCTAAAAGGGATAATGTAGGTCACGAAGCACACTTGGGCGGTGCACTCATCGGCATGTTCGCGGCTCTCCTTCTGCAGCCTTCAGCTTTTGCCGATAACTATCTCACTATTCTCGTAATTGCGGTACCTGCCATCGTTTTTATTTACTTTATTATTACCCGTCCGCAAATGTTGCTGGTTGATAATTTGTTTTACAAAAAGCACAAGAACTATTATTCACCCGATCATTTATACAACGAAAAACGGCATCGGCAACAAGAAGAATTAGATGCTCTTCTCGATAAGATCAGCCGCAGGGGAATGAGCAGCTTAAGCAGGCAGGAAAAAGAAAAGCTGAAGGAGTATTCGCAAACCTTACGGTAAGCAGCTATTAGATCAGGAAAGTATCTGGTTGTTATGGTTTTATCTTTTACACAAAAAATGAAAACTATGAGTTCACATAAACAAATTCTGCTGATCTTCTTTCTCGTTTTGTTGGTCAGTTTCGCTCAGGCTCAAACAGATGATACAAAAAGAATAACCGATAATCGTTACCTCTTTATACAAGATACTCTGTTTATAAATCAGCAGCCTGAATTGTATGTAGGGCAAAAGCTTATTGTTGGCAAAGCTACTGATAATGAAAACGGATGGTACAGCACTATCGGGTTTAAAAGCGAATTTGCTTTTCCGATCTGGTTTATGCGGGATCTGGAAATGCGCAACAACTACGATTACCAGATCGATCCGCAGCGTAGAACTAACGATAAAGTAAAAGAATACCTGCACAAAGGTGACACGCTGACTATTACGAAACTGAAAAAAGAAGGCAACCGGCGCAGAGGATATTACTACACAGCTTATTTTAAAACCGGCAAGTTTCTGGCCCTTTATTTCAGAAGTGATATTATCGCTGCACTGGACAAAAAAGAAATTTTGCGACCATAATTAAAGCTATAGTTCATTCTTAATCTTCTCTTGAATTTCCTTCATTTCTTCTTTGTCCAATGATAATTTTCCTCTCGTAAAATTGATATCGTTCGCATTGTTAATTGGCATCAGGTGCACATGCGCATGAGGCACTTCAATACCAATCACCGACACGCCACAGCGGTTGCAATCGAATGTTTTTTCTATCGCTTTCGCAATTGGTTTCGCAAATACCAGTATCCGCGACAAATACTCATCCTCCAGATCGAACAGCTTATTTGTTTCCACTTTCGGTACCACCAATACATGACCTTTCACTAAAGGATAAACATCTAAGAAAGCGAGGAAATGTTCATCTTCTTTTATTTTGTAAGAAGGTAACTCGCCGCTGATAATTTTTGAGAAGATTGTCATAGCTCAATATTGTATTTTGTAAATACGCAACAAGAATAAATAAAAAAAGCGATCTCAAGAAGATCGCTTTTTTGTAAATAAATGCCTGCCCTGACGGCTGCTAATTCAGTGCATGATCAAAGGTTCGTTCCGCTTTGCCTATATGTTTATTCATAGTATTGTAGGCATCTTCAGCGGCATCTCCTATGTCGTCAGCCGTTTTTTTTTCACTTATTGTATCACGTAGATAAAACAGCAAGCCAGCTACAGCAGCACCTGCAATAAGGGAAGCGATGAGTAATTTTTTCATAGTGATATATTTCTTTTCATCAGGCAATCCCTGTACCAAGCTCGAAATTGAATATTGAAGATGTAAGATTGAAAACTGTTGGTTGGTTGTTAAATATTACATCTCAGGTATCAAACAGTAATGTCCAGCACTTTAAACTTCAGCGTTCCGTTGGGCGCATTCACTTCGGCTACTTCACCTCTATGCTTGCCCAGCAACCCTTTGCCAATAGGCGAAGTCACGGATATCTTACCCGATTTTAAATCGGCTTCTTTCTCGCCTACAATCTGGTAGGTAACGGTTTTTTTTGTCGCCATATTGGTGATGGTAACTTTGGTAAGGATGGATACTTTGCTGGTGTCTATTTCGCTGGCATCTATAATTCTTGCAATGGCAATCTGACCTTCCAGTTGAGCCATTTTTGCTTCTAAAATCCCCTGCGCTTCTTTAGCGGCATCATACTCTGCATTCTCTTTCAGGTCGCCTTTTTCCCGCGCTTCCGCTATAGCCCGCGAAGCTGCCGGGCGCTGTATCGTTTTCATCTCGTGAAGCTCTGCGCGCATTTTGTCAAAGCTTTCTTTCGATACGTACATTACATCGCTCATAAAAATTTGTTTTAAACGGTACAAAAAAAATACAACGCCGCACCAATGATGCAGCGTTGCACCTTCAAAAATACAGGTTTTACTATTATGGCAAAATCGGCAGAAGGCTTATGTCTGCTGTGCCACACAGAAATGACTGATTTTAAAGAAACCTTAACCCCGTTTTTTATTTTTCCTTGCCGTGTTCTATTTTTAGGGGCAACTATATTTATTCAATCAATCATATCACATCAACCAATTACACAATTATGGCTACAGACAATGACGGCAGTTACGTAAAAGGAGAGCTTCATGCGCACATCTACACCATCGAATGGCATCACCCGCAGGGTAATTCTTTAACCGCTTCCATGCTGGCGGGAATGCTGCATGAAGTGTCTTATGCGGCGCACAACAAAGAGGTGCACGTTATTCTTCTCCGGTCTGCGGGCGCTGCTTTTTGCGGTGGTGCCTCCTTCAGCGAGTTGCTGGCTATACAGAACGAAAAGCAGGGTGTTGCCTTTTTTAATGGCATTGCCAACCTCATATTGGCAATGCGGCGTTGCCCCAAGTTTATTGTAGCGAGGGTGCATGGCAAATGTGTAGGAGGAGGTGTGGGCATTGTTGCTGCCGCTGATTATGCTATTGCAGTAGAAGAGTCCGAAATAAAACTCAGCGAACTCACGATTGGCATCGGGCCGTTTGTGGTAGGTCCGGCTATCGAAAGAAAGACCGGCGTTTCTTCATTCAGTCAGCTCGCTATAGATGCAGGCAACTGGCGAAACGCAGACTGGGCCCGGCGCAAAGGCATTTATGCTGAATTGCATCCGAATCTTGAAAGTATGGAAGAATCTATTGCAAGGCTCACTAACTCGCTGTCTCATTACAGCCTTGAGGCAATGGCAGAGGTAAAGAAAATGATCTGGCACAATACAGAGCATTGGGAGCAGCTTTTACCGGAGCGGGCTGCCATCAGCGGCAGATTAATATTGAGTGCCGGCGCACAAAAATTTCTGGAAAAATTCAGGGAAAGTAAAACGGCAACGACGTAGTTTTTAAGGTAAGAAGTTCAATAAAGAAAGGCACACAAATTCTTTTTGTGTGCCTTTCTTTATTACCTGTTATACTGAAGGAAGGTGGTGCGCCAACTCTATAACACCGGCGTGGTCTTGTGTTGTAAACCTCCGCTTGCAAGAGTAGCTGCAGGCGCTTTAGTGTCTCCTAATCCTTTGTCATCTTCTAATTGCTTTCTTAAAAACAATTTCATTAAAGGACCGGCTGCCAGTATGGTTACCATCGTCATAATCACCAGGCCCACAAATATTTTTTCATCAATAATCTTCGCCTGAAGCGCGACGGTTCCCAATACAATCTCCTGCGAGCCGCGGGCATTCATGCCAAAGGCGATGGCAAGCGATTCGTTTTTTTGCATGCCACTCATGCGTGCGCCCAGCCATGCACCTACAATTTTGGCAACGCAGGCGATACCCACAATAAGTGCTACAATAGACAAATCGAAATTGGTAACAAAGTTCACCCGAAGACCTACCGATGCAAAGAACAAAGGCGCAATAATGTACACGACGAACTGGTGCATTACATGTTGTGTAGAATCGCTGAAGTGTTTGGAATCGCCGATTGCCATGCCCATGAGAAAAGCGCCGAATACGCCGCGGATACCTAAGTATTCGGTGAATACTGCGCCCAGAAAACAAAGGCAGCAACTAACCGTGATGATGCTGCCGGCGCCTGAAAAATATTTGGTAGTTACCCACAACAATTTATCAATCAGCCATCGCCCGATCGTTACCATAAACAGGGCAAAACCGAGCACGACAAGAATTGAATTGGCAGAGCCATCACTTTTGGTGGCGTCCATCATTTTAATGATAATCGAAAAAAGGATCCAGCCCAGAAAATCATCCACCATAGCGGCTGTTACAATCAGCCCGCCCACTTTCGTTCTTATAATATCTAAATCAAACAGCACTTTCACAATCACTGACAGAGCTGTAATTGACAAGGCAGTACCAAAAAACAAGGATGAAATCAAATGGCTTTTTGATTCGGGAGGAAAAATGGAATCGTGGAAAAACCATATCGTTGCAAAACCCAGTGCAAATGGGAAAGCGATGCCCATAATGCTGATAGAAGAGGCTTGCTTGCCCTGTGCGCGGATCTGTTTTAAATCTACCTCTATACCAGCTACAAACATTAAAAGAATAACGCCCACATTAGCCAGTCCATCAAATGCGCCAAATGCACGCGGTTGGCTCACAAAAATGTGAAAGAAGGCTTTGGGGAATGCCGAACCCAGCAGAGAGGGGCCAATGAGAATGCCGGCTAAAATTTCACCCACCACTACGGGCTGTTTCATCTTCCGGCACAATTCTCCAAGAAGACGGGCAAGAATAAGAATAACACTTAAAATAACAAGAAAATGGAGAATCTCGGCAGAATTAAGCTTAGAAACCATGAAGCAAGTTTTGATGTATTGAAGATTTCAAGTCATTCAAAAATAAATGAAAGTTTGTAATGCCTACCAATTTTGTAGGATTAAATATTGTTTTACACCTGAAAATGATTTTATATCTTTTGATACGGGCAGATTTTATCCCGGTTCCAACGTTTCCTGTTTTATTTTTACGGCCATGCCGCAACAGCAACTTTTTTTGTTTGATAGAGAGCCGGAACAAAAAACAGAGCCAGCCTCTTCTATGGTTGGAGATGAGGCTTTGCCGCTAATTGATGAGGGTGAAGGCAATATGGAAGCCTTTGCTGCGCCTGAAGTTGAGGAAAGCATAGCCATCACAGAAGAAGATAGAACAGAAGCCGTTATGAATCCTTTTCTTGCTTTGCAGCAGCAACAGCAGGAGAAGATAGAGCTTATGCTGCTAACGCCAAATAAAAAGCGCGGCCGTAAGTCGTTTAAAGCGATGGACGAAGAGTCAATTCTGATAGATGTGCCGGAAGATGAGGTGCTGTATCAAAAACAATATTACCCAACGCGCATGGTGGCAGAATGGTTTGGCATAACAGCCACGCAGTTGCGGGCATGGGAAAATGAATTTGATATTTTACAGCCCAAAAAAAACGGGAAAGGCGACCGCTTTTTTCGCCCCGAAGATGTGAAGAATCTAAAACTGATTTATCATCTCATTCGCCGGCGCAAATTTACGGTGCAGGGTGCCAAGCAATACCTTGAAGAAAACAGGAAAGGATTGCAAACCAAAATGCAACTGACTGAAGCCTTGCAAAAATTCAGACAATTTTTATTAGAACTTAAAGCGATATCCGGATGAAACATGTAATGATACTAATAGCTTGTGTGATGGTAACTGTGCTTTGTTTTGCGCAAACAAAAAGTGCTGACAGCGTACAGCCTTATACGATCACAATCAGCCCGAAAGAAAAGATTCTAAAAGGTCTGTTGAACCGGCAGATAATAGAAAGCGATTCCGCTTTCAAGTGGTTTAAAGATAACTATAAATTGGGTAGAGTAGATGCGCCTGCAGTAGAGGCTTTTAAAAAGAACGGCAGGAGCATCCACATGATTATCTTTGGCGGTACCTGGTGCGAAGACACGCAGAACTTGCTGCCGCAATTCTATCGGCTGGCAGATGCTTCCGGCTATGCCGATTCAAGTATTACTTTAGTTGGTGTTGACCGCAATAAAAAGACATTAGACAACCTCAGTGATGCTTTTCACATTACAAACGTGCCTACGTTTATCGTGATGAAAGACGGTAAAGAGATTGGGCGCGTGATAGAGTATGGCAAGTATGGACAGATAGACAAAGAACTGGGCGAGATTGTGAATGATAAGTCATCGCCCCAGCCCTAACGGGAGAGCGATGAGTAACTCACTATAAATTCTCATCAATATTTTTTGTGAGTGGTGAATAGTAATTAATAGCTGCAAAATGTCTTACTCACTTCTTACCATTCACTACTCACCTCAATTAATAATTATCAATCAACAATATGATTTATACAGCGAATGCGAACCGTTATAAAGAAATGAAGTACCGCCGCTGCGGAAAGAGCGGCATTTTATTACCCGAAGTATCGTTAGGCTTGTGGCATAACTTCGGTGGCGTAGATGTGTATGAAAATTATCGCGCTATCCTGCGTGCGGCTTTCGATGCCGGCATCACACATTTTGATTTGGCCAACAACTACGGTCCGCCGCCAGGCTCTGCCGAAGAAAATTTTGGGCGCATCCTGAAACAGGATTTTCTTCCCTACCGCGACCAGTTAATTATCTCTACCAAAGCCGGCTATCACATGTGGGAAGGACCTTACGGCGAGTGGGGTTCTAAAAAATACCTGGTGGCTTCACTCGACCAGAGTTTAAAGCGGATGGGTTTGGATTATGTAGATATTTTCTACAGCCATCGCCCCGACCCAAACACGCCGCTGGAAGAAACGATGACAGCTTTAGACCTGATAGTAAGGCAGGGTAAAGCTTTGTATGTAGGCATCTCAAATTATCAAAATGAAGAGGCAACAAAAGCCATTGCAATTTTAAAAAGTTTAGGCACGCCATGCCTTATTCATCAACCCAAATACAGCCTGTTCGAGCGTTGGGTAGAAGGCGGTTTGTTAGATACTTTAGATGAAAATGGTGTGGGCTGCATTCCCTTCTCGCCGTTAGCACAAGGCTTGCTTACGACTAAATATTTAAAAGGTATTCCTGAAGATTCGAGAGCGCACAAAAGCAGCGGCTTTTTGCAGGAAGGACAAGTGACGCCGGAAGCCGTAAGCAAAGCACAACAGTTAAATGAGATTGCGCAGCAGCGCAGCCAAACTCTTGCTCAGATGGCGCTGGCGTGGATTTTAAAAGATGAGCGGATTACTTCGGTATTGATTGGCGTGAGTAAGTTGCAGCAGTTGCAGGATTGCCTGGGAGCAATAGACAATACTTCGTTTACTGAAGATGAGTTGAAGAAGATTGAAGAGATTTTAAAATAGGTTTTAGGAGCATTGATAAAATTAGACGCCGGCAGGATTTCAAACCTTGCCGGCGTTTTTATGTCAATTTATTTTATAAACATTGCTATTTCTGCATCAGCCTTGCCCCGATAAAGTCAAACACTTTTTCCGGCATCTTCATCTGCTCCCACGCACCGATGCCGGCCGTAATAGCTAAGGGCCAAAGAATAAATAAACTCACCGTTCCTACGGCGGCTTTATCTATCCATTTGCCCGCGCCAATCTGCACTGTCATGGTATCTGCTGATTGATGGAACACAAGGTTTAAAGAAGTGGACATGCCCACAAAATCGCGCCAGCCGCCCCGCTTCTTTATCTGCAGCAGAATGCCTTGGTTGTCGGTGCTCATCTGCTGCGCATCAAACCCTTCCGAACCCAGCCAGGATTTTACATCGGAAACGATTCTTACACTATCCGTTGGGTTGCAGGTAAACCGGCGGCATTTAGAGCCTTCAATCATGGGAATGTTGTCATTGCCGGGAGAAGTCGGGATGATTGTGTTTTGATTATCCACTTGTGCTAATGGAGCGCCACAGGAAGCGCAAAATTTTTGTCCTGTTTGCGCTGATGCTCCGCATTTGGGGCAATAGATAGATTGATTCAAAGGCTTCCGGTTCGGTTCTTTTTCACCTGCTTGACTGTTCCCTTTGTTATCCAAGCTTTGCAAAGCAGCATCAATCTTCACTGAAATTTTTGCCAGCAAATCATCACGCCGCTTCAGGCGCAATAACAGGTCACGTATTTCTACCGGCGATCTGCCGTTGCGGATGTCTTCTTCCAGCTCAAACAACAACGTGATTTGATTCTGTTCGCTCAAAGGTTCCCTTGCATCAATCTTTTCTTTTAATGTGCTGAGATAGGAAACCGGTACCGGCGGGGACAATGGCAACGGTTCAGGTAATAGCGGTGTGGCAGGCGCTGTATAAATCGCCTTTACCAACGCAAAGCCGGCTTCTTTGTTTCTGCCGCGATAATCCGTAACCTGAATTTCGTTTAACGGCGGCGACAGCAGGTTCACATTCACGCCATCGGCTACCTGCACCGGGAGGATGGGCTTGCCAAGCCGTGTTACATAGCTTAGCTCGCTACGGCAGGCTTCCGAATCCAGCGATTCGGGGGAGAGTGCGAAGATGAATAAATCGCAATCGCGGATGTTGGCTAAAATATTATCCCACCAGCGCTGCCCGCCGGTTAAGGTCTGATCGTACCAGCAATCAATGCCGACGGCTTGCAGATCGTGTACAATTTGTGTAACTACATCGAGGTTGGTGCGGCTATAGCTGACGAAAACTCTTTTCATAGTGATGTCATTTTGTTGGTGAGGAGCGAGGCCGGCAATTCTGTTTTTGTTTATGCGATGGAGTTTAATTCTGCAATCATTCGTTTTTCTGAACCTGTAAATTCTTTAGTCTTGTTATCGCAGTCTTGTAAAGTTTGTTTATGAAATTATTTCCTTCTTTTTTCATTGCGGGTAGTCCTCAAACGTACAACATATTTTATAATTGATGTTTGTTCCGGAAGATAATATTTACTCAATGAAAAACGTCAGACATGTATTTGTCTGACGTTTTGTTTTTGTGCTAACAACTTTGTTATTCAAGCATTTAAAGTGAGTTAACCTGTAACCCATTATTACTCTATATACCGATTGGGAATTTCTACATAAAAACCGGTGCCGACACCAAACTCGGATTTGATGGTGATATCGCCGCCCATGCGGTTAACGGCTTCTTTTACGATGTATAAGCCAATGCCTAAGCCGGTAGCGTTTTTAGTGCTGCGGAAAAACATTTGAAAGATATTGTCAAGGCTATCTTTCTGGATGCCGATGCCATTGTCTTCCACACTTATGTTGGCAGCCTCTTTTGTAACGCTTACCTTAATGCTGATGGAGGGGTGCGGCTCACCGGGCTTCTGGTATTTAACTGCATTCGATAGCAAATTATTCAACACTACCGACAGGCGGAATGCATCGGTTTTAAAAGCAACGGGCTGCAAGATGTTTTGCCGGAAAATAATCTTCATATTCTGCATACTGCAGAGGTCTATTGCTTCCTGCACTTGCTGTGCAAAATCAATAAAAGTATATTCGTCATCAAGTCTTACACTTTTATAATACTCTACAATTTTCAGGATGTAGCCATCCATTTTTTCGGCGCAGTTCTCTATTAGGTTAAAGTAATTCACTACTTCATCATCCATCGAGTCCAGCTTCGCCAGGTTGACGATACTCACAATGGAAGCCAGCGGCGAACGAAGGTCGTGCGAGGTGCTGTAGATAAGCCGGTTCAATTCGTGGTTGGCCGTTTCCAACTCTTCCATCTTTTGCTGAAGCTGCATGCGCATACTGAACACCTCGTAAGCATTGCGGATGGCATTGTGCATTTCAAATTCGTTCCATGGCTTGGTAATGAAACGGAAGATTTCGCCTTTGTTGATGGCATCTACTATCTCCCGCACATCGGTATAGCCGGTGAGGAGGATGCGGATGGCATTGGGATAAGTTTTACGGATGGATTGAAAAAACTCAACACCCGTAATGCTGGGCATGCGCTGGTCGGCAATGATGATGTGGAAGGATTCCTGCCGCAGCAATTCGGCAGCTTCCCCGGCAGAGATAGCCGTAACTATCTTATAACTTCTTCTGAAGCTCGCCTTGAACGCCGTCAGGTTTTTCGCTTCATCATCTACATATAATATTTTGATCCTTTCTTCTTGCATATCCTTTTTGATATTGTTTAAGATTGCAGGCTTTCTTCGGCCATAGCAGATACTGATTTCAGCAGGTAGGGAATATCTATAATAAACGTTGCGCCTTCGCCCGGTGCCGAGTGAACGCTGATTTTTCCGCAATGCTTTTCGATGATTTTGAAAACAATAGACATGCCCAGACCGGTGCCTTCACCCACATCTTTGGTGGTAAAGAACGGATCGAAGATTTTGCGTTTCACTTCTTCCGTCATACCAATACCGGTATCTGCAATAATGATCCTCATCGTTTCATTCACCTCTTCTACGCTGATGTCTATGTATTCTTCCTCGTTTAAAACGGGTTTGGCTTTTATAGCTTGTATGCAATTGGTTAATATGTTCATGAAGACCTGGTTCAGCTTGCCGGGATAGCATTCAACCTCGCCCCGGGCATCAAAATGCTTCCTGATTTTGAGGTAAGCCGGAGTAGTGTTGCGCAGCAGGACCAATGTGCTGTTGATGTTGTCATATACATTCACTTCTTTCACTTCGCTTTCATCCAGCCGGCTAAAGTTGCGCAGTCCGCGCACAATCTCTGCCGTTCGCTCGGCGCCTTCTTCTATGCCACCAATGAGACTTTCAATTTCTTCCTTCAAAAAATCCGGGTCCAGCTTTCGTTCCAATTGCCTGATGTGCTGCAAAAAGTTGGGTTGTTCTTCGGTTTCTATGCGGTGTAGCTTCTGGTATTCGGTAATCAGTTCAAAAAGATCCTGAACATCCATCTGCAGGGGACTTACATTGCTCTTTACAAAATTAATGGGGTTGTTAATCTCGTGCGCAATGCCTGCTGTAAGTTGACCGAGCGAAGCCATTTTTTCCGATTCGACAAGTTGTATCTGCGCATCCGTAAGATTCTTCAGGGTGGTTTGCAGGTTGGTGTTGGTTACTTTTAATTCTACCGTCCGCTCTTCAATTTTTGTTTCCAGAATCTGGTTCTGTTCGCGGATGAGCTGTTCATTTTGCTGCAACATCATCAATGCCTGCGCCTGCGATTCGGCCTTTTCGTTTCGAAGCACATTTATCTTGTTGGCAAGGGCGAAAGAGAGCAGTACCGTTTCTACGGCAGAACCGATATAAACAATAGAAGCTGTGAAGCTGTTATAAGGTAAAATGCTGAGATTGCGCAGCGCCAATGCTATTACGGAAAGACACAATAATGACCAGGCAATCAGGTACAGGTAGGCGGGGCTGAATCCTTTTCTTGCCACCGTAATAGATGTGCTTAATAGTAGAATACAGGTAGCGATGGTAACGTAATTATGAATTTTATAGCTGATGTTATTCAGATGGATGAGATCAAGTAAAATATCTGTCAGGCAAAGTCCTATAACCAGGAAAAACATCCAACGAATTTTAGGAAGGTATTTATTTATTTGTAAAAAATGATAGGAGTAAAGCGTACCAATGATAAACGTAAAATTGGTAGTGATTACAACAGCATAGTTGTTTATAGATGGGTACGCTGTCCAGACATATTTATACATATAGCCGGCTGCCGTAAGCTGCGCCAGCAGCAGCGAAAAAGTATAGAGCGAATAAATAAGATAGTTTCTATCCCGCACCGATACAAATAAAAACAGGTTGTAAATAAGCATGGTGCCTATGATGCCACAATAAAGCGCAATAATGCATATCATTTTAATATCGGCATTTACCAATCCGTCTTTGGTGCTTATATAGGCAGGCACAATGATGGGATGAATGCTCTCAACCTCTAAAAAATATGTTGCTGATTGGTAAATCGGTAGATTAACCGGAAAGATGAAGTTAGATGCCGGGCTGCTGTTATTAACCAAAGGCAAACTGTTTCCCTGGCTTTGCAGTTTTGTGAGGTTGTTGTTTTCTGCTTTGTATAGACTAACTTTTGAAAGGTTGGTGTATTTGAGGTTGAGATAAAACTCATTGCTTCCGCTATTGTTTGTAACCGAAAACCGGAGCCATATTTTATTAATGCCAACACCAGGGACGGGAACATTGCCGCTTTTATCGGTGAAGAGTTCATTCGTGATTTGGGAAGTAGGAATGGATTGAGATGAATCTACAAAATAAGCATAGCTGGAAGCCAGGGATATCTCCGGCTCTTTATCCGATAGCACAATGGCTTTTTGCGCACTGGCCTGCAGGCAGAAAAGAAGCAATAAAAACAGAAGATGGTATTTCTTTTTTGTTGTGGTCTTTTCCATAGTATGATTGTTATAATCGTACATCAAATTGAAAGTAAGTAAGTCATTTCGGTCTGCAGAAGTTAGTTGTTGAGTGGTTAAAGATAAGTTCCTGTCTGTTTACGAGTGAGGTTTCCCAGCTTAAAATCGCATTAATATTAGATGCTGTTTCATTTATGACCTTGCTTAACCTTCCCTGACTACTCTTATAAGATAACCGTTATAATAATTACAAAGAAGCCATTTGGTTAAAGTATAGGTTATGCCAATCGTTAGATAAAAACTGCGTGCGATTCGTTATAAGTGCAAAGTCTGCTGGCGATTATTATCCTTCTACTTTACTGGCAAGTCTGAATTCGTTTTTATTCGCTGATTGTATATTCAAATCGTAGTACACATTCACATACAAATTCTTAAATGGAGATTTCTCGCGAACCATGCACTCAGGGTTCTTGCGCAGGAAAAACATTTTCTCCCGTTCTCTTACGTGAGCGTTCTTCAACTCTTCTACATCGGGTAAAAAACAGGCAGTAGCCAGCAAATCTAATTTAGGGTAATAGAAGGTACCATTATTGCCAACCGATGTTAACACCGAACTGCCAATCCACTGGTTAAAACGAACCGTCGCAGGCGCGCACAAAGAGAACATAGTAGTAAGCCCAATTTGTTCTGCTATCACCACTGCTGTTCGGGAAGGGAAGAAACTGCCAATACCCAAGCCAGCTACTTCTTTGGAATTCCAGAGCCCAGACAGCTCACCGGTTCCGTATTGAGAATGAAATTTTACAATGTCATAAATCTTGCTGTCCATGCTGCCGGTGGCTTCTTCGATAGGAAGCTGGATAATGCCGTTCGCAGCCTGCACACGTGCACCGCCATAGAGTTTGCTTCTGTCGAGTGACTCTACCACAATTACAAAAATGGCGGGATTGTAAATCCATTCTTCAGTGTTGGTAGTAATGTTTTCAATGCCATAAATAGACAGAACACGCCTATGCCCCTCAATAAATTTAAGACAGGTCTCAGGGTCATCAAGTGCCCTAAATGCGCGGATACGGATATCAGTAGAATCTTCCATTATAATAATTACCGAAGGCAGCTTAAACTTCCATTAAAATGAGAATAAATTTAGATTAAAATTTCTTGTTTTGGCATACAGGATGCTCAAATCATTTTTTTACCTGTTAAGTTTGTATTGCATCTCACACTCACGTTGTGCAATAATAGCTGATAAGCGCAAACGAGGAACATATTAAGCAAATAAACTTAAAGGCGAAACAAAAATTTAATTCATAACAATTGTAACCAATCCAAATTATCATGGTAAACGTACTGTACGTTGATGATGAAAGGCATAACCTCACTGCCTTTAAAGCCGCCTTCAGAAGGGACTTCAATATCTACATTGCCGAAAGCGCCGAAGAAGGCATCCGTATTCTGCAGCAGAATCTCATCCATGTCATCCTCAGCGATCAGCGTATGCCGAAAATGACCGGGATTGAGTTCTTTGAATCCATTCTTTCCATTTTTCCGGATCCAATCCGTATCCTGATTACAGGCTATACCGATATCAATGCCGTGATTGACGCCATTAACCGCGGGCAGGTGTATAAATATCTTACCAAGCCCTGGCACGAGCAGGAAATAAAAATATTTATTGACAAGGCTTACGAAGTGTATTCGCTTCGTAAAGAAAACCTGGAGCTGACTAACAAACTCATTAACGCAAACCAGAAGCTGGAGTTTTTGGCGCGACAGGCATTGCTGTCATAAGCATTGTCATAGCATCATCAAACTTTGCAGTGCTGTCAGGTCATTTGGACACATCGCCCCATTTGGAATTATCTTTGCCATTCTTAATATTATTAAAACATTTTTTATGGCATTAGAATTCACCGATTCCAATTTCCAGACCGATGTACTGGACAGCGATAAATTAACCATCGTAGATTTCTGGGCAGAATGGTGCGGACCTTGCCGCGCAATCGGACCCGTAATTGAAGAGCTTTCCAAAGAATATGCAGGTCGCGTAAACGTAGGCAAAGTGAACGTGGATAATAACCCCGATGTGAGCGTTAAGTATGGCATTACTTCTATTCCGGCTATCCTTTTTATTAAAGGTGGCCAAGTAGTAGATAAGCAGATTGGTGCGGTGCCCAAATCGGTTTTAGATAAAAAAATTGCAGCGAATCTGTAATCATATAGTTCTAAAAAAGCAGCAAGACCCCCAACATGTCGGGGGTCTTTTTTGTTGATAGGGGGTTGGGATTGAACTGATATTATTGGCTTAGATTCTCTTTTATTGCAACGCCGGTAAACAACTTCAGCGAAGTATAAATCAAATACATCATTGCGCCGAACACAAGCGTAAACAGCCATATCTGTATATGATAATGCGGATGCACAATACTGCCCGCCGAAGCATGAAGCAAAGCTTTTGGCTGCGTAAAAACATCCCAGCTGTTAAAACGCCAGTATCTTCCTACATATACGCCGTAGCTGCAAAGAATAAGGGACAAAGCACACAAGGTTTTCACGCGTTTACGGGCTCTGGAATGTGCTAAGAAATGCTCCACCCGGGATAGAGATACCATGCCGGCAATCAGCCCGTTCCATGCACCTGAAATCACCAGTACCAGATCAAACCAAACTGGTGCTTCCGCTCTTTCTTCAAAATGAAAAACATCGGTGATCAGGTAAGGCGCATTCGGGAAAAAAAGGAGCCAGCCGCATAAGAGCAATATATTGATGATGCCTTTTTTATCATGGCTCAGCTTGCGTGCGAAGAAGTAAGGAACAGCAGCCAAAAACAAATTCCACGGATAGAAAAGATAAAGATAACTGCCGGTATAGATTAGCCTGATAATCAGCATTGCTATAGTGAAACTGAACGATAGCAACAGGACTTTTTCTAAACGTGTGAGCCGGGAAAACATAGTGATAAGATTTTAGGTAAAAAAATAAGGCTTCCGATAATGGCGCTGATAATACTTGTCCATAATACGGCTGCCGCCGATACATCTTTGATAACTTTGATGGTAGGATGATAACCCGGATGAACAAGGTCGCAAAGCTTTTCCACTGCGGTATTCAGCATCTCCAACGACAGTACAGCTGCGATGCAAAAAAGAACGGTTATCCATTGTTGTTCGCTGATGTGTAAGGCAATGCTGCACGCAATAGCCAGCACTGCAATCGCCAATTGAATCTGTCCGTTGCGTTCCCTTTTGATAAAAAGGAACCACCCATAAAAAGCAAAACCAAATGCCTTGGTAAGAGCAATCTGCTTTTTGCTTACTTTTCTTTTTTTATTCCATTCTTTTTCTGCTATTATTGTCTCAATCATATTTTCAATTTTTAATAAAAGGGTTAGGGTTGAAAGGGTTGATGTTAATTCATTTTATGATGTTGCGAAGCCGATTGTACGGCGGAAAACAACATCAGTTTTTCCGGTGCGGCTGCCCATTTTTTTTCTTTAACTGAAAGCTTCTTCAGCGTTTTCCTGTATTTGTATTTCATCTTTCTTAAATAGCTGCCAAGCGTATTGCCACCGGCAATGAACACTTTTTTGTGCGCCATCCATATTACCATAGCCGTTGAGAAATAAAAGAAGAAATACAGGCGGTTCATCAGCCATTTCCAACCACTGCTTTTTGCGTCATACATAATTTTCATGCGCTCTGTTTGGAAGGAGATATGATACGCTTCATCCACCAGTATATCGTGGCAAATTTCTTTTAACAGCGCACATTGTGTAGCATCTTTCAACGCCTGGTAATACACCTGTGCGGCACTTTCCACCGTTATCACCGTCAGCGTCCACATCTCCATGCTGGTGTTAATGTGTCTTATCATTCTGAACAAGCTATCGCCCCAGTTGCTCCTGATTCTTTTTTCGTTTACGGCATCGAGATAAAGCCCTAAATTTTCACCATGCTTCTGCTCTTCTTTTATGAATAAATTCATTGCATCTACATACTCCGGTTCATTGATGCTGCGCGCATACTTTGTAGCTGCGCAAAGCAGAAGGCTTCCGTCTGATGTTTCGCCTAATTGCCATGCCTGTAACGATTGAATGATCTCTTGTTTTTGCTGTTGGGTAATAGCTGGCATGCTGTTCCAGTTGATGCGGTATTCCCGGGCATTGGCCCTAAAATGTGCAATCCATTTTTCGCTTGTGTTCATGAGGAAAGTTTTTTAAACGGGTGATGAAATTTGAGTGTTGATTTGTGCCGCTGGAACGCCATACCAGTTGATTTTTCGGCTGGCATACATGGCAATAGCAAGGATTACGAATAAGGCAATGCTGCCTGCGAGCAATGCAGTATCTTCCAAGCTAATGAGCGTATAAATAAAGCCATACAAACCTGCCAGCACAGCGAAGAAAATACCGGACGTCTTCCAGTTTTTAAAATGACTTTTGGTGTAAAGCGTGATCAGCAGCACCGTTGCCGAAGCGGCGATAAGATAAGCCGCATCAAATGATATGAATTCGCTGATAGAAACCAACAGCGAGTAAAAGATAACCAGCGCCAGCCCCACCAGCACATATTGCACGGGATGTACCGGGTTTTTCTGCACCATCTCTATAATAAAAAACAGCGCGAACGTAAGCCCGATAACAAGGATAGCATACTTAATACTGCGCATCGATTTCGCATACTGATCTACCGGCTGAATAAGGCTGACGCCAAATGCCAACTCGTCGTAGTTTTTAATGGCGGCGCCTGTTAACGTGGTACTGAAAGGCAGGTTGGCATTGCTGAAACTCCACTTAGCCGGAAAACTTCCTTCAGCTTCTCCGCCTTCATCTTTTGTGGGTATTACATTTCCATCGAAAGATGGATGTGGCCAGGTAGAAGTCAGCTCGAAACTACTATTGCCACTCATTGGTTTAAAGTGCAGTTGGCTGCTGCCTTTGAGCTGAAGCGAAAAGCTGAATGGGATAGATGCATTCAGTTGCGCAGCATCCAATGCTATTTGCGCTGATAAGCCGCTGCTGTCTATATCCACAGGCAGACCGGGCGATAGCGTAACATCGCTGCTGCCCAAACGCACCACCACTTTTTTCTCAATGCCTTTAAAGTCGCTGATGCCGGTGCAAAGCTTGGCTTCAGCCAGCAGCAACTGTTCTGCTTTTATCGTCTGCGGCAACTGAAGCTTAAACTCACCGTTGATGTTAAGCGGACTGCGGTAGAGCAATACATCGTAGTTAGAGCGATGGCGTTGTTCGGGTTCCACATTGCCTTTTACATTTACTGCTTCCGGCAGCACTACAAGTTGCCGGATGATTTCCTTTTTATTGTCCCCTGTGTCGCCTGTTTTGTAAGGAATGGCTAAGTAAAGCGGTGTTACCGTTTGCGAAGCCGCCCACTTGTTGCTTACCTCGCTGATGATTGCTTGCTGCCGCTCTTTGCGTTCCCCTATCAGGCTCTGAATGTAGCTCACCGGTATTAGCATTAATAGAATTAAAGCTCCGGTAATACCGGCTTTTACAACGGTTCGGTTGATAGGTTTTTGGTCAGAATAAAAATGTGGCTGAAAGGCAGCGCCTGTGACGGTTGCAAAAGAATTGTCCTGTTGCATATCTGTTGTATTTGATTGATGTTTGACGGCTTGAATAGGAGAGGAGAAATAAAGCAGTAAAGCCTTATAATTGATAAGAAGCGATAACAAAGAAGCAAGGAAAAGAACACCGGCTGTTATCTCTCCAAACTGCAAAGCGCTGCTGCCCGAAGGATAAAACAATTGTGAGAATAAGCCGGCCGGCAAACTGTATAAGACCGTAATGAAAAAGCAGGTTGAGCAAAGCAGCGAGAGTTTTCTACCGGCTCGATAAGGCAATTTCCTTAGGCTCTTCAGCCGGTAGCAAAGAATAAGCAAAGCCGGAAGGCTGCCTATAGAAGCAGCAATAAAGAACGGGACGATAAAAATAATTTCCATCGAAGAGAAGGTATTCTCAACCACTTGATAGATGCTTGTGATGATTGAAAGGCAGACCGAGGTCCACAGCCAGAGCCGAGCGGCGAGCATGATATGAGTGTATTTTTCTTTCATTATTTAAAAAGTACTTTGTTTTTCAAAGTAAAAGGACAAAAAAATTAGCCGATTGATTTGATCATTTTTTCCAAGGCATCAAGATGTTCCTTAAAAGCCTTTTCGCCGGCTTTGGTTACAGAGTACACAGTGTTGGTTTTTCTCCCGATGAATCCTTTGCTCATTTTGATATAACCATTGTCTTCTAATGTTTTTAAATGACTTGCCAAATTGCCGTCTGTGATAGCCATCAGTTCTTTAAGGGAATTGTAATTCACGTTATCATTCACCATCAGGGCACTCATGATTCCCAGCCGGATGCGGCTGTCAAACACCTTGTTCAATTTTTCAATCGGGTTGTTCATTTTACTATTTTAAATCGTCGCTGCGCTCATACTTCCACCACATGGCAGCGCCATACACTATATGCAGCACACCAAAACCCACAGCCCAGAACCATAAACCATCACCGACGAACCAGAGATTAACCAGACCCAGACTAATCTCGGCATACCCAAGATAACGGATTTCGGGTAAGGTATAACGGCTTGCATTCAGCAAACTTAAGCCGTAAAACAGAAGGCAACCCGGCGCAATCAAACCATAATTGCCGTTATCAATCAGTTTTAAAAGATAAATGCCGCCGGCTGCCATGGGAACGGCTATGTTAATCAGTAACCTTCTTGCCTGCGTGCCCCAAACGGGTATGCCTGTTTTGCGGCTGCGCAGGTAGGTAAAAAGGAAGCCAAGCAACAAGGCTGCCACCAGTACACCGATTGCAATCTGAAACAAAGCGCTGCCCATATACTGCTTTAAATTTACATCGTTGGGTATGCCTGAACGCGCAGGTATTTCGTAATCGCCTCTTCCGCTGCTGTGTCGGATTACGGTAGAAGCCAGCCCGGCACCAACAAGGGCGCAGATACCAGCCGCCACACCGCTGAGCCCGCTGAGGCTGATGAAGCGGCTGCTTCTTTCCATCATTTGCTTGATGTTTTTCAGCGCATCAAGCGGCTGCATTTCTTCATTCATAAAAAAGCGCTTTGAAATGCAAAGTAAAATGATGTTTTTCTAATCCGCAAAATTTTTCTTATCATCGGGTAAGAAAAGTAAGCCAGCACAGAAAGAGATGAAAAAGTAAATCTTTATTTTCGTGCCGTTGCTCACTTGACTGATTGCTTACAAAATTCTTTTATCAATGGCTTTAGCGGAACCTACTGCTGATTTACGAAAAACCCAAACATTAATACGGGATGTAAAAGGGCTTGTCAACTCTTATCCTTCTGTGCCCATTACGGTTGACTGTGTCATTTTTGGTTTTGATGAAAACGAACTGAAGGTGTTACTCATTCGCAGCGACCTTGAGATGTATAAAGATAAGTGGAGCCTGCTCGGCGATTTTGCAGCCGACAACGAAGAACTGACCGATGCCGCTTACCGCGTGTTGAAGCAACGCACCGGCATGGAGGATGTATATCTTGAAGAGGTAAGAACTTTCAGCCATCCCGACCGGCACCCGGGCGGAAGGGTATTGACGGTGGCTTACTGCTCGCTTTTAAACATTAAAGACCACCAGTTAAAAAAGATGGATAACGAACTGCACTGGCATAATGTGCAGGGCTTGCAGAACATGGCTTTCGACCATAGTCTCATCATCCATGAATGCCACGAATGGCTGCAGAAGCGCATTCAGGAGCACCCGCTGGGATTTAATTTATTGCCCGATAAATTTTCGCTTCGACAGCTTCAACTCTTGTATGAAGCCATCTTAAACATCAAGATGGACAGAAGAAATTTCAGGAAGAAATTTTTCAATATGAACTTCCTGATTGACACCGGCGAATATGAAAACGATGTGTCACACCGCCCCGGCCGGTTGTATAAGTTCAACTTTAAAAAATACGAAGAGAACAAACGAAATTGGATTGGTATTGATTTTTGATAGCACGAAGTCTGCGTCATCTGTGTGCTCTTTCTCCTGTGAAAAACATTTCCCAAAAACTTCCGCTTCTATAATTTATTCACAAATGAGCCGTTGTTGATTCGTTACCAATTACTTTAGCGCAAACCGATCAACGAATGGGAATTTTATTACAGGTGGCCGACAGCACCGTAACAAATCTTACACAGTCAACACCCGAAACATTAGGCAGCCTGCTGAACAAAGGCGGATGGATTATGTATCCGCTGTACCTGCTGTTTGCGGCTTCTATTTTTGTTTTTTTTGAACGCCTCATTGCCATTCGCAAAGCCGGTAAAATTGAAGCCAACTTTATGAACATCGTGCGCGATAATATCCTCACCGGAAACCTAAGCGCTGCCCGCAATGTTGCCCGCAATACTGATAACCCCGTTGCCCGCATGATAGACAAAGGCCTGCAGCGCGTGGGAAAACCTATAGATAACATTGAAAAAAGCATGGAGAATGTAGGCAAACTGGAGATGTATAAAATGGAACGTAATCTTTCTGTTTTGTCACTTATTGCAGGCATTGCACCGATGTTTGGCTTCCTGGGAACGATTGTAGGGATGCTGCAACTGTTCTCAGAAATTGCGAAAGTTGGTGAGTTACAATTGGGTACTATTGCCGGTGGTATTTATACTAAGATGATTACATCTGCCACGGGGCTGATTATCGGTTTGCTGGCTTATGTGGGCTATAATTATCTTACTGCCCAGATAGATAAAACTGCCAATAAAATGGAAGCTGCAAGCGCCGAATTTTTAGACGTGTTACAGGAACCGACGAAGTAAGTTATGTTAATTGTTGATGGTCAATTGTCAATTAAAAACTGGAATTAAATATTTGTCAACTATCGTTTTACATTCATTGTATTTTAGCTATCAACTGCCAACTGTCATCTATCAACTAATTTCATGAACATCCGCAAACGAAACCGAGCACACGGCGAACTACATGCAGGCACATTGAATGACCTGCTGTTTATCCTGTTGTTTTTCTTTCTGATTGTTTCTACGCTGGCTAATCCGAACGTGGTGAAGGTGAATAATCCGAAAGGAAGCAAAGACACTAAAGCCAAACAAAACATTGTTATCTCCATCAACAAAGAACAAAAAATATTTCTCGGTCAACGTGCCATTGATATCAGCGATATAGACAGTTTATTGAAAGAAGAAGTTTCCAGAACCCGCAACACCATTGACACGCCTTCGGTTGTTATTAATGCCGATACATCGGCTTTTTACGGAGAGGTATTTCGCATTATGCAAAGTGCCAAGCGCGCCGGCGCAAGAGTAGTGGCGAATGTAAAGTAGGAAGCCCCAGCCACTAAAGGGAGCTTGAAGCTTTTAATTATGGGTAACTTTCTTCTGTTTCAAATTATACTCAAAGTCACATTTACTTACACTGCTCCAAACTCCCCTTTACGTATTGGGGGCGTCTTTTCTCTCCGCTTTTATCATCCTGTCTTTACCTTGTAAATCTTTTTTTAGTTCGATACCCGTATAACCTTTTGCGGCTAATAACTCTTTTACTTCACCGCCATACGCTTCGTTGATCTCAAAAAATAATTTGCCGTTTTCTTTGAGATGCTGTAAGCCAAATGTGCTGATGGCATCGTAAAAAAGTAAGGGATTATTATCGGGAACAAACAAGGCAAGATGTGGTTCGAACTTAAGTACGTTTTCGCCCATCTCCGAAGCTTCATTTTCTTTGATGTAAGGTGGATTGCTAATGATATAATCAAACAGCGGCAAGGCTTTCCGGGCTTCTTCGTCCAGTATGTTTATCACTGAAAAATGTAAGTCTGTTTTGTGTTGTACTGCATTCTGCCTGGCTACTTTTAGTGCGTCCTCAGAGATATCCACTACGCATACATCTGCATCGGGCAGATTTTTTTTAAGTGCTATGCCAATGCATCCACTTCCTGTTCCCACATCCAACATCGAGCATCGTACATCCGGCATTGTACACAGTACATCTTCTATTATCCATTCCACCAACTCTTCTGTTTCTGGTCGCGGTATCAGCACGGTTTCATCTACATACAATTTCATTTTAGCGAAGTAAGCTTCCTTCAACACGTATTGAACCGGCTTGTGGCTAAGCAACTGAGATGTGATTTGCTGAAAATGGCTTTTCTGTTCCGCAGTAAAACTATCCCCTTTGTGCAAAACGCGCTCGCTTCCGGTGAAGCCGGTCATATGTTCTATCACCCAGCCAGCAATAGTGCCCGATTCGCGTGGATTGTAAACTGCATGCAGAAGGAGAGATAACTGCTTGTAAGCTTCGCCTATCGTCATGCTGCAATGATAATCATCAATTACATTTGTTCAAACTGTAAGCACATTGCCTTTGCATGAATTGTATATGAAGCGTTGCCTCGAGCTGGCTCAATTGGGCGCTGGCAATGTTGCTCCTAATCCCATGGTAGGTGCAGTATTGGTGCATGATGACAGGATTATCGGTGAAGGATATCATCAGCAATATGGCTTTGCCCATGCAGAGGTGAACTGCATTAACAGCGTAAAAAAAGATGATGAATACTTAATTCAGAAATCCACTTTGTATGTATCGCTTGAGCCCTGCGCGCATTGGGGCAAAACGCCGCCTTGTGCTGATTTAATCGTACAAAAAAAGATACCGCAGGTAGTAGTAGGCTGCCGCGACCCGTTTGAAAAAGTAGATGGTAAAGGCATTGAAATATTAAGAGCTGCTGGTATTGATGTCACGTTGAATGTACTGGAAGAAGATTGCAAAAAATTGAACCAACGTTTTTTTACATTTCATATAAATCAGCGCCCATATATCATTCTAAAATGGGCGCAGACAGCCGATGGAAAAATAGCCTCATCAACAGGCGAGCGATTGTTAATCAGTAATGAACTCACCAACCGGTTAGTGCATCGCTGGCGCAGCGAAGAGGCTTCCATTCTCGTGGGAACCAATACGGCTTTGACAGATGACCCAAGGCTCGACAACCGTTTGTGGATGGGTAAATCGCCCGTTAGACTGGTACTGGATAGAACGCTGCAATTGCCGACATCTTTGCACCTTTTTGACAATACAAAAAGGACAATTGTTTTGAATCATATACGGCAAAGCAAAGAAGAAAATGTTGTGTATTATCGCTTACAGGAAAGAGATAGTATCGCTTCTGCTATCTGCAATGCGTGCTATCAATTGAATTTGCAAAGCATATTAATAGAAGGCGGCGCCCAATTGTTGAAAGCTTTTATTAATGCCGGCTTGTGGGATGAAGGGCGACTGATAACCAATGAAGCGCTTTACATCGGCGACGGTTTATCCGCTCCCGCTTTGCAAGAGCATAAATTAATGGGTATAAAACACATCGGCAACGACCGGATTGATTATTTGATTCATAACAAACCCTGATGAAAGAAGATTTCTTTTGCACGATACAGCAGCCAGCGATTGCCGAGCATAAAGATCGCGGCAGCCGCTTTTTGGCGCATGCGTTTCCTATACTCACCATCAATGAAGCTAAAGAGAAACTACAGCAGGTAAAAAAGGAACATCCGAAAGCAAACCATCACTGCTTTGCCTACCGCATTGGCAGCGATGGCAACAGCTTTCGCGCCAGCGATGATGGCGAACCGTCGGGCACGGCTGGCAAACCCATTTTGGGGCAGATAGACAGCCGGAAATTGGTTAATGTGATGGTGGTTGTAGTGCGTTATTTTGGCGGCACACTGCTCGGCGTTCCGGGCCTGATAACTGCCTATAAAACGGCTGCTTCACTGGCACTACAGATTACGCCCATTATGAAGAAGCCGGTATTGAATTATTACCGCCTTTCTTTTGACTATACCTTACTGAATGAGGTAATGATAATCGTAAAAAATTTTGATATTGTAGTAGAACAACAAGAACAAAGTATGTTTTGCACTTTTGCGATAGGTGTTCCTAACGCTTACTTGGAAGAAGCTTTGCAACGGTTTACTGACATCAGAAACTTAGAGGTAAGCGAAATGAAAAGGGAATAAACATTGTATTGATCAGGCAATTGTATATTTCAATTCAAAATACAATGGCATGATATTTAAACCTCATTCTTTTACACTTACATAAAAATTACAATTATGAATTTGATTGAAGAAGTACAGAAGGCGTCAGGCCATGTAACTGTACAAAAAATAGATCCCAACACACAGGCGCCGCAAAACGAAGACACGGCTACTACGTCGTTGCTGGCTCAGGCTGCTGTTCCTGTTATTTTAACCGGTCTATATAAATATACCCGCACAGAAGACAATGCACAGAATATATTGAGGGGAAATAATTCTACAAACACTACCTGGACCGACGAAATCTTTGGTAGCCAGAGTGATGATGTGGTAAGTCAGGTTGCTTCGTATGCACATGTAACCAACGACAAGGCAGAAGGAGCTATGGATGCCGCCGCACAAGGCGCCATACAGGTAGTGAACAAAGGGTTGGGTGAGAAAGCAACACCTGCGCAGGTATCTCAGCTTTTTAAAGACAACCGCACCGAAATTTTGAAGTATCTACCTCCAGCTTTGCAACTGGGTTACCTGATTAATGACAACACTATTGACGACCGTACCAATAAGATGGAAGGACCGATGTCAGGCATCATGCATACATTCGAAAAGATATTTTCCGATTCTGATGCCAACGATTCATCCAAACAATAAACGATAGTTATGAAAGTACTTGGTGTTATTTTAATTGTAGCAGGCATCCTGATGTTTGTCTTCCGCAATATTTCGTTTACGCAGGAAAAGAAAGTGGTGGATTTAGGCCCGGTGCAGGTAAACCGGAAGGAAGAGAAAACCATTGGCTGGCCTATCTATGCAGGCGCTATCGCAGTTGTAGCTGGCATTGCTCTTATTGCAATAGACAGGAAACAAGCCTGATACAACTTATTTTTATAGGGGAAAGTTCTGCATCTTACCAGTAAGATGCAGAACTTTGTTTTTTATGATAGATGCGGCTGTTATAAACCTGTTGCCTTATGATGGCGATGTCAATTATTATGGTGCTGTATTGCCTTTAGATAAAGCTGATGAGTACTTCAAAAATCTGTTGCAAACAATTGTATGGAAACACGAAGAGGCGGTTGTATATGGCAGGCGCATCGTTACCAAAAGAATGGTAGCATGGTATGGAGATAAGCCTTTTGCCTATACTTATTCCGGTGTTACCAAAGAGGCTTTGCCATGGAGTATCGAGCTACAGCAATTAAAACGATTGACGGAAGAGAAAACCAGCGAACCATTCAACTCCTGCTTATTGAATTTATATCACAATGGAAGCGAAAGTATGGGGTGGCACAGCGACAATGAAACCACATTACAACCAAAAGCGGCTATCGCATCATTAAGTTTGGGTGCTGAAAGAAGATTTTCGTTCCGGCATAAGCAAACCAAGGAAGTTGTTTCAGTAAATCTTGCGAACGGCAGCCTGCTGTTAATGAAAGGGGTTACGCAAATGCATTGGCACCATAGCCTGCCGAAGGCTTTGCGAATAAAAGAAGCCAGAATTAATCTTACATTCCGGAATATGAAGGAGTCATAAAAAAATATTGAATTTATTTAATAGTTATTCCCAATACTGCCATATAATGAACAGAAGTATCTTTTTAACCTGCCTTTTCGTAGCAAGCTTTTCTCTTTTTGCCTCTGCTCAAAAGCAAAGTGCAAAAGCATTTACAGTTGTTGCTTTTTATACCGCGAAGAATGACCTAGCGCATATCTCTTTCGTGCATGAAGCCAACCGGTGGTTTCCTTCCATCGCAAAGCAATACGGCTTTACTTACGACTCTACCAATAATTGGAACAACCTCAACGATTCATTCCTTTCTCACTATGATGTAGTGCTGTTTTTGGATACCCGACCCGATTCATTGCCTCAGAGAACAGCTTTTAAAAATTACATGGAAAAAGGTGGTGCCTGGATGGGTTTTCACTTTGCCGCGTTTGCCTTAACGCCATCCGATTATCCGCAGAACTGGGACTGGTATCACAACGACTTCTTAGGCAGCGGTGAATACAAAGGCAATACATGGCATCCTACATCAGCTATACTTCGCGTTGAAAATAAAGAGCATCCTGCCACCCACCATTTACCTGAAACCTTTACTGCTGCACCTAATGAGTGGTATAGCTGGAACAATGATTTGCGCCTGAATAAAGACATTGCAATTCTATTGTCTATAGATTCTTCCTCATTCCCGCTGGGCAACGGCCCCAAGCCTTACGAGATATGGCATAGTGGTTATTATCCGGTGGTATGGACCAACAAAAAATACCGTATGGTTTACTTTAACATGGGTCACAACGATATGGACTATGACGGTGGAACCAATCGGCAGTTGTCATCTACGTTTGGCAGCAAAGAGCAGAACCGCTTATTGATTAACAGTCTGCTTTGGTTGGGGCGTCATACTAAGTAATCTGGTGTTTTCCATCCCGCATTTAGACTTTTTTTCCGGCTTTGGTTTTGTAAAATAGAAAGCAGGTATCTTAATGGCATTGGGATAAAATTTCTTTCTCCTTCATTATGAATGATTTGTTAGTGCAAACAAGCAACGTTACTCTTTATTTTCTTGTTGGTACAACGCTTGCCAATGTAGGATGGCTTGGTGATTGTCAACAAAACGATAGCACAGGAAGTAAAGGTCGAATCCTCTATCTTTGTTTTAGCAACCTGGCAGGCGTAAAAGCCAGCCGATTTGCGACTAACAACACCAGCTGACTTATTACTAAATATTCATTCACTTACTCAATACCAACTTCTCTATTATGGTATCTAAAATATCAGAAGGCGTACAGATAAGCGTAGAAACTTTTTACCAGGCTGAATATAGCAATCCTGTAAATCATGAGTTTATGTTCGCTTATCGTATTACCATCAAAAACCACAACCACTTTTCGGTAAAATTGCTGGAACGTAAATGGAATATATTCGACAGCGATGGGCAAACACGTGAAGTAGAAGGCGAAGGTGTGGTGGGCGTGCAACCAGTGATTGAAGCCGGCAAGCAATTTCAGTATGTAAGCGGCTGCAACCTGCGCACCGAAATGGGGCGTATGAAAGGGCAATACCGAATGGAGAATTTGAACAGCCGCGCCACTTTCTCCGCCAACATCCCGCCATTCGAAATGATTGTTCCTCTTAAAATGAACTAGTTCTTTTTGCAGTTGTGAAATCCTGAATTGACATAGCAAGTTAGGATTCTCATTTTCCTTTCAATCATACAACAAAAGGCTTCAAATGTTTATAATTTGAAGCCTTTTGTTTTGTTGCCCGCCGAATTAAATTTCATCTTCCTGCCTTTCATCTATATAAATAAAAAAGCCATAAACAATCGTCGTTTATGGCTGGTAATCCGTTTACAGCAAACTCTTTATGATTCTGTTGTATTTGTTGTGTCACCGTTTGTTGCGTCCGATACATTGGTATCTGTCGGTGTTTCCAGCGGAGATTCATCGGTGTTAGCCGAAGAGGTAGATGGCATGTCCAGATCAGTAGTCGTTGTGTCGGGAGCTGTAGTTGTAGCGGCTTTTTTAGCTGCCTTCTTAGGTGCTGCCGATTTTTTAGCGGCTGCCTTTTTTGGTGCGGCAGCTTTCTTCGCAACAGCCTTCTTGGGCGCTGCAGCTTTCTTTGCCGTGTTGGCTTTCTTCAGGTTCTTTACGGCTACTGCTTTTTTCGCAGCTTTCTTAGGCGCCACTGCTTTTTTGGCTGCCTTCTTTGGGGCTGCAGCCTTCTTGGCCGTTTTTGCTTTTTTGAGATTTTTCAGCGCAACTGCTTTCTGGGTAGTAGCGCCTTTCTTGGCAGCTGCCTTCTTAGGCGCCGCTGCTTTCTTCGCTGCTTTGGCTTTCTTAAGATTCTTTAGAGCCACTGCTTTTTTAGTTGATTTTGCCATGAGATGGGATGTTTAGTAAATAATAATGAAAGTTATAACAATTTATAAATCCAAAAATTATTCCGGTAAAATTTTTATGAATTTTTCTGTGACTATTATCTGCTTGCGAGGTAAAAGAGAACAGGTTCTTTCGGTTTTATTTTTGTCTTGAATCAACATTCCTCTATCTGTTTGCTTCTTGTGGCTGACATCTTGCAGTTGCTTATTCTTTTTATGAGGCAAGCTTTTCTCACCGCATACTGGAAAAACCTGATTTTTATTAATTATGAAGCCGATGCGGCCGTGTTGCTGCCTTATTTGCCCAAAGGAACAGAACCGGATTTTTACAATGGCAAATGCCTGGTAAGTCTTGTTGGTTTCCTGTTTCTAAGTACCAAAGTGCGCGGCATTGGCTTCCCGTTTCACCGGAACTTTGAAGAATTCAACCTGCGGTTTTATGTGCGCCGCAAAGAGGGAGCTTCTTATAAGCGGGGTGTTGTTTTTATAAAAGAAATTGTACCACGCAGAATGATTACGTGGGTGGCTGACTGGCTATATGGAGAGCCTTATTATTATCACCGCATGAAGCACGAATTAAAAGAAACCGAAAGCGGTCTGCAGGTATCTTATTCTTTTCTGGCAAACAAAAAATGGAATAAGATAGAAGTGATGACAGATAAAAGAAGCCAGTCTTTGCTGACCGGCACCGAAGAAGAATATATTACTGAACATTACTGGGGCTACACTAAAACGCGCAATGGTAATACTTCGGAATATAACGTGCAGCACCCGCAATGGAATATTCATCCGGTACAAAACTGCAACGTAAACATAGATACTGCATTTTTGTATGGCAAACAGTGGCATGAATATTTATCCGCTAAGCCTGTCTCCGCGTTTATGGCAGATGGCTCGCCGGTAACTATTTTTAACCGCAACATTATAAAATGAAAACGATGGATCATACCATAAAAAAAACAGTAGTGCTTGGTGCATCAGACAGCCCGATGAGATATAGCTTTCTTGCCGTGCGGAGATTAAAGTCTTACGATCATCCGGTGGTGGCAATTGGTAAGAAGGCAGGAATGATAGACGATACCAACATCATTACAGAACATCCGCAACTGAATGATGTGGATACGGTTACGCTCTATCTGAACCCGACGCACCAGAAGCAGTATTACGATTATATCCTGTCACTGCATCCTAAGCGCATCATCTTTAATCCCGGCGCAGAAAATAGCGAACTGGCAAGCCTTGCCAAAGAGAACGGTATACAGCCCATTAATGCCTGTACACTGGTAATGCTGGGAACCGGGCAATACTGATAATTGAATCTTGTAATAGCTAATTGAGTTATTTATTTGCGCTTCACTTATTCAATTAATTATTAGCAATTACCCATATCCCAATATCTTTTCCACCGTTTGTTTATAATATCATAATACCTGAAACATCTTCATGTTAAGATTCCTGCGTACTTTTCAGAAAAGTTTATTGTATGAAATGGAGAAAATTCAATGGCGAGACCATTACGCTTCCCATTAAAGATGCGGTGGAAGACACCATTAAACGAGAAACAGAAAAAGGCATTAAGCTGAAAGTATGCATTGGTACAGACAGTCAGGTGAAGGGTGAGGAAACAGAATTTGCTACGGTGATTGTTTTTTTGCGCGAACATGCCGGTGGCTTCATGTACATTCACAACGACAAAACACGCCAGCAGTATCACATTAAGGAACGCATGCTGGTAGAAGTTGCCAAGAGCATCGAAATTGCGTATGAACTGTGCGACCTGTTTATTGAGTATGGTGTGGATATGGAAGTTCATGCCGACATCAACACCAACCCGCAATTCAAAAGCAACGATGCGCTGAAGGAAGCGATGGGCTACATCCTCGGTATGGGATTCGCCTTCAAAGCCAAGCCGGAAGCCTTTGCCAGCAGTTGCTGTGCCGATAAGATTGTAAATTAGTTACAATCTTTTTTGTTTTATACACGTGCTTGTTCTGTTGAAAACAGGGCATCCTATCTTTTACTCTCCTATTTATTTCCCTTCTTATTCATTCGCTGTTTTACTTTAGCAAATTCAAGTAGTACTGCAAGTAAAAAGCGATACATGATCAGAACATTTCTCCTTCTATTTTTATCTGTTTGTGCAGTGAAGCATTGTGGTGCACAAACAGTATCAGAAGACTTAGTACAATATGTAAAACCCATCATCGGCACGCAGCGCATGGGTCATACCTATCCCGGCGCTACAGTGCCGTTTGGAACGGTGCAACTAAGCCCTGACACCGATACCATTCCGTATGAGATGAATGGTAAATACAATCCTGACGTATATAAATACTGCGCCGGTTATCAGTATGACGATAAAACGATTGTTGGCTTCAGCCACACACATTTCAGCGGAACCGGACATAGTGATCTGGGCGATTTTTTAATCATGCCAACAGTGGGTGCATTAAAGTTGAATCCGGGCACAGCGAGCCACCCGTTAAGTGGTTTTCGTTCTTCTTTTTCTCATGCTAACGAAACGGCAGAAGCAGATTATTACAAAGTAAAATTAGCCAGCTATAATATACTTGCTGAGTTGACAGCCACTACGCGCGTTGGCTTTCATCAATACACATTTCCGAAGAGCGATAGTGCGCATATCATCCTCGATCTCATGTACAACATTTACAATTATGAGGACAAAAATGTATGGACCTATCTGCATGTTGTGAATGATACACTGGTTACAGGATATCGCCAGACATCGGGTTGGGGAAGAACGCGAACGATTTATTTTGCCATGACTTTTTCAAAACCATTTACTGCGTATGGCAACCAGGATTTTTCGAAGAAAGAAGTTTATCGCGGCTTCTGGGGCAAATGGGATCAAAGTCACAACTTTCCTGAAATTGCGGCGCGACAACTGCGTGCTTATTTCGATTTCAAAACAGAAGAAGGCGAGAAGATAAAACTCAAATTCGCCTTATCGCCGGTGAGCCTGGAGAATGCCTTAAACAATCTTCGCACTGAAACGCCAACTTGGAACTTTGAGTCGGTAAAGCAACAGGGGCAAGCGTTGTGGCAAAATGAATTAAGCAAGATTGCTATCACAACAAACAGTCTGGCAGAAAAGCAAAACTTTTATACATCCATGTATCATGCCTTCATCGGCACTACGATTTACATGGATAATGACAGCACTTACATGGGATTGGATAAGAACATTCACACCGCAAAAGGTTTTACCAACTATACTACATTTTCGTTGTGGGATACTTATCGTGCGTTGCATCCGTTGTTCAACATCATTCAGCCCAAACGTAACAGCGATATGGTGCAAAGTATGTTGGCGCATTACGATCAAAGCCCCGAACACATGTTGCCGGTATGGAGCAACTCGGGCAATGAGAACTGGTGTATGACGGGTTATCACTCTGTTCCTGTGGTGTGTGACGCTATTGTAAAAAACAATGCGCCATTCGACCAGAATAAAGCGTTGGATGCGTGCATCGCTACCAGCAATCATCGCAGCTATGAAGGCATTGGTTGGTACATAGACAGTGGCTACGTGCCGGAAGACAAGAGTGGCTCTTCGGTATCTAAAACATTAGAGTATGCGTTTGATAATTGGTGTATTGCGCAAGCTGCAAAGAAGCTAAACCGTAATGATGTGTATGATGAATATAGTAAGCGCGCCAATAATTATAAGAATGTATGGGATGCTTCTATAGGCTTTATGCGACCCAAGCTTAGCGATGGAACATTCAGGAAAAACTTCGATCCGTTACGCACCATTGATGAAGGTTTCATAGAAGGCAACGCGTGGAATTACAGCTTATATGTGCCACAAGCACCCGATACTTTAATTGCCATGATGGGAGGTAAACAAAAATTTGTGAAGCATCTGGACTCTTTGTTTACAATGGAATTACCCGATAAATACTTTGCAGAAACAGAAGATATTACGCGCGATGGCATCATTGGTAATTATGTGCATGGCAACGAGCCTTCGCATCATGTGGCTTACTTATACAATTTCACCAACGAGCCTTGGAAGACACAACAACGCATTCGGCAGATATTGCCCATGCAATACAAGAACACGCCCGATGGGTTGGGTGGTAATGATGATGCGGGGCAAATGAGTGCCTGGTATATTTTCAGCACGCTGGGCTTTTATCCCATAGCACCGGCATCCAATCAATATTGGTTAGGAAGCCCTGCTATTGATGCGGCTACGTTGCGTTTGGAAAATGGCAAAATCTTCAAAATAAAAGCCATCAACCAAAGCGATAAGAATGTTTATGTGCAAAAGGTATTGCTGAATGGCAAGCCATTGAATAGAAGATACATTACGCACGAAGAAATCATGAACGGCGGTGAACTTGTTTTTTATATGGGTGACAAGCACAGCAAGTGATTTATTTGACCATTAATGCGCTTGATGTAACACTCATTGTGTTCTTTGTAAATCTAAACGTATGGGTGAGATAGCTTTTAAAAATCATTATAAATTTTTTAGCTTCTCCCACATTTCCGGTATGCGCTTTATCCATACAATCTCTTTCATCTTTACAACTGCATCATCTGCCGGCGATCCAAAATAAGTTTTGCCACCTTGCAGCGAAGAAGGTACGCCGCTTTGTGCATATACCGTTGCATTCGCACCGATGGTTAATGTCTTGCTTACGCCAACCTGTCCCCATAGCGTAACACCATCTTCTATGTTCACTGCACCAGCAATACCTACCTGTGCAGCAAACAAACAGTTTCTACCAATGTTACTATCATGGCCGATGTGTACTAAGTTATCTATTTTCGTTCCTCTGCCGATTCGGGTAGATGCAGTAACGCCCCTGTCGATTGTGCAACCCGCGCCAATTTCCACATCATCTTCTATCACCACATTACCACAGCTTTGCATGCGCTTGTACCAAACATCGCGGTTCTTTTTGGTATTGTAATAAAAGGCATCGCTGCCGATAACAGAACCCGCTTGTATCACCACATTATCACCAATTTCAGTGTAATCGTTGATGGTAACATTCGCATGAACAACACAGTTCTTTCCAATCGTTACATCCTTACCGATAAACACATTCGGCATTACAATGGTTCCCTCTCCAATGGTTGCAGAATCACTGATCAATTTTGTTGTTGGTGTAAACGGACGAAAGTGCTTGACGATGGTCAAGTAAGCTTCAAAAGGCTGCTCTACATGGAGCAATGTTTTGCTTTTGGGGAGTTGTACATCTTTTGTGTTAATGATGATATGTGTAGCCTCACTTTTTAAGCAGGCATCATAATATTTCGGATGATCAACAAACACTACATCACCTTTTTCAACTTTGTGTATTTCGTTAATACCAGTAGCTTGTGCCGTTGCTTCGCCAACTACTTCTGCGCCTATCAAATCGGCAAGCCATTGTATCGTTACCGGTGCAGGAAATTTCATTATTCTTGTTTTGCTTTCATCAAAGATAGCAGTGGCAAATATGAATGGTTTGATAAAAATTTTTCTTGCAATGAACTTAAAGTTTATCGCCTGCTACTCATTCCAGAAGAAATAATGATGAGCTGAAAGCCTTTGCAGCAAAGGCTTTCAGCTCATCATTAGAAGTATAAAAGAAGAAGATCATACTGTTGTTTAAACGAAGCAGCTTATATAATCCACATCATCCTGTATGTTTTGTGTATAAAAAAGGTACAAATTTTTTTTGCATTGGTAAAAACTCTTTTTAATATTGTGATGGGAATTGCATTCCCGGTACTTACTAACCCATCTACATAGCGAATCCCGCAACTAAATGCGGGATTTTTTATTTCATGAACCGCTACTTCATTATCTATAAACCATACTCTGTGCTGTCTCAGTTCACTTCTGATGAAAGACAACAAAACTTGTCTCATTTCTTTTCGGTTGCCAAAGATGTATATGCCGTTGGCAGGTTGGATTATGACAGTGAAGGCTTGCTGATTTTGACGAACGATAAAGCATTCAATCATCGCTTATTGAATCCGAAGTTTGAACATGAAAAAGAGTATTGGGTGCAGGTAGAGGGTGCGATAACCGGTGATGCTTTGCTTCAATTGCAAATGGGTGTTGACATCAATATAGACGGCAAGCTATATCGCACCAAACCATGCGAAGCTTTGCGTTTGCCTGATGATGTAACCGTTCCGCCACGCAATCCGCCGATACGTTTTCGTAAAGAAATTCCAACATCGTGGATAAGCATAATTTTAACTGAAGGAAAGAACCGGCAGGTAAGAAAAATGACAGCCAAAGCAGGCTATCCAACTTTGCGCTTGATAAGGCAACGCATTGTAAACATCGAACTCGGAAATATGCAGCCGGGAGAGATGATAGAACTAAGTAAGAAGGCGGTTTATAAAAAGTTAGGCTTAACAGAGTAGATTGAATATTGTTTTGTGTAAAGGACTTTACTACCTTACTCCTTCTTCATAAAGCTTTGTGTTCTTATGTCTTTGCGGTTAACAGCCTGCACGGCTTCATCCCGCTTCACTTTCTCCCAGTATTTCTTTGCCACGAATAAAAAACCGAAGCTTTCACCATCTTCTTTACCCAAATGCTTATGGTGCATTTTGTGTGCCCAGCGAATCACTCTTACATACCGCTTGTTGCTGTGCGTAAACCATTTAAAACGCTGATGAATGATAACGTCGTGCACTAAAAAATAAGCCAGTCCATACAACGCCAGACCTGCACCAATGCAAACCGCCCAATAGGCTTCGTGCTGAATACCAAGCATGATGCAAAGCCAGCTTGGGATAGCGAAAATGAAAAAGAACCAATCGTTTTTCTCAAAGAAACCGGGATACTTTTTATGATGGTCTTCGTGCAGATACCACAGAAAGCCATGCATCACATACCTGTGAATAAGCCATGTGGCGCCTTCCATCACGAAGAAGGTGAGCAGCGTGAGAAAAATATAGAACAGCCATATCATAAGAACACTCTTAGCAGTAAAAAGAACAATACCTGTACAATGAACAAATGTACTGCCAACCGGTTGTTTTTATCGAACGGCAGCCACCGGAAAACTGTTAATAATAACGCTGAAATAAGGAACCAGCATACATAGTTGTAAAATGGAATACTGCCATCGCCCAGCCATTGCCAGAAGCGAAGTTTCACGGCCACCGGTTCGATGATAAAATCAAACAACGTGGCGAGTAAAGCGCCGTCAACAATAAAAGAAAGAAATTGTACCGCCGGCGCTACCTGCGCATTTGCAACTGCCAGTTTTCGGTTCGACCAGCTATATAGCTTGTTTGATATAACGCCGGTGCAGTATATAGTGATAAACCAATTAACACCGATCAGTAGCGGCACGCCATGATGCTGTATTCCCAACACCTCCCCATATTGATATTGACCAAATAACAACCCTGAATTAACACCAATCAATTCCACCGCAAAGCCAACGAGATAAGCAATAAGAACAAAGAGAAAGAAAGCCCTGTTTTTTTGTCTTTGTGTGAGGAGAAGTAAGATGGCCATGATTGCTAAATTCAACGGCGTATTTTGTATAAACCAATCTCTGTATGGCGAAAACAAAATACCGATAGCGCCGCATATATGAAACAGCAACACAACAAACAAAGCAGCGTTTTGCAAAAGGGAATGTTTAATGCGCATGTTCCCATTTTTGTTTGTCTTCCCTTACCATTTCGCTCATGATTTTTGCACTTTGCAAACACAGCGGAATGCCGCCACCGGGATGTACGCTGCCCCCCACGAAATACAGTCTGCGCACCGCTTTGCTAAAGTTAGGATGCCGGAGGAACGCAGCTGTTTTACTATTTGAGCTGGTGCCATACAAAGAGCCGGTGTAGGATGATGTATTACTCTCAATTTTCACCGGGTCGAGCACCGCTTCTGTTTCTATTAAAGGTTCAATATCGGTGTGCAGCAAACGGTTGAGTTTGCTGACAATGTTCTTCTTTAATTTCTCCTGCCATTGCTGTGTATATTGACCCTTATTGGCCGGCGCATTCACCATCACGAACCAGTTCTCTTTGCCGTGTGGCGCCTGTATGCCCGGTTCGCATTTGCTGGTGATATTAATGTACACTGTGGGGTCGTGATATAAAGTTTTGGTGTTAAAAATGGCGTTGAATTCTTCCTTATAATTATTGCTGAAAAAGATATTATGCAGCTCTAACTGCGGAAAGATGTTGTTAATGCCCCAGTAAAAAATAAACGCGCTGCTGCTTCGTTCCTGCTTCAATATCTTCTTTGCCTGGTAATCATCGTTCAGTAAATGTTTGTAAGTAAAATACACATCCATATTACTAATCACAACATCTGCAAAATCGTTCTCTCCATTCACGACAACGCCTTTAGCTTCGCCGTTCGGCGCGATGATGCGTTGCACCGGCGTGTTGAAGTAAAACCGGACGCCTTTTTTTACTGCCAGTTGATACAAAGCATCCACAATGCTAATCATACCGCCTTTAGGATAATACACACCTTCGTTATATTCCAGATGCGGTATTACGCTCAGCATGCCCGGTGCTTTGTAAGGATTGCTGCCATTGTAAGTGGCGTAGCGATTGAACAATTGCACCGTGTGTGAATGGGCAAAGCTATTGCGGTTTATATTGTTGAAGGTAGAAAACAAATAACGCGGCGCCGTATGTAGTATGGCTTTGGCGATAGGTGCTCTAAATAATGTACTCCGTTTATGCAGCGAATAATTTAAGAAAATACTGCCGGTTGTTTCATATAGGTTTTTGGAACGGTTGATATATTGTATAACCTCGTCTTCTTTTTCTCCCAGCTTTTCGGCAAGCTCCCTCGCTAACTGTTCTGCATTGGCAAAGCCATTGATGACAGCGCCATCCTCATAAAAATATTTACAAGCAATAGGCACAGGCTGATACTGGAAATATGCCTCTATCGGCTCATTTGCCAAACGAAACAAGGCTTCGATATTTTGCGGCTGCGTGAACAAACTTGGACCGCCATCAAAGCAATATCCTTTCCCGGTAAAGAAAGAAACTTTGCCACCGGCGCGTTCGTTCTTTTCAAACACAGTAACAGAAAAGCCCTGCGCTGCCAGCCTGATAGCACTTGCCAGACCTGCAATACCTGCACCAATAACAACTGCTCTAAGCTGATGTGACATGATATAATTGCAAAGATGTTGAAAGATAACGTGCGATAATTCAAGTAAACCGGCGTATATCCTAAATGTTTTTTAAAGGCATGAAATCCAATCGCTGTATCTTATTCCCTTACTTTGTTTCAGCATAGTATTTCTATAAGCCAACTGCATGAGTATTTATCGCCGCTTCTTTGTTGCTTTTAGTGTTCTCTTTATTTGCAGCAGCCAACCTCTGTTTGCGCAATTATCTTATGACTGGTTTAAAGGTTCGTGGATGTATTATGGCCTGAGCCCTGACAAAATAAAAAAGGAAAAAGTTGAAAGTGAGTTAATGATTGATACCGTAACCGGTAATCGCTTTATCGCTGTGCAAAAAATGCGGTGTGTAAGCGATACACTTGCACAAATGAAACTCAATGCCAGCGGTTATTTCACCAATGGCGAAATTCATTATAAAAGAGAAAAGGAAATTTATCGCAAAGAACCAAAAGAGGGGCTACTGTGGGATGCTTATGCAGATTATCAAACAGACACGGCTTACTTTTCTATCCGCGATGAAAAGCTAATTCTTCACATCCGGGTTAAGAGTCTGCACCCGGATGGTGTAAAAGAATTTGCCTACTACCGCGATCTGGTTCGTATTCCTTTTTCGCTGCGCTGGCAACTGAAAAAGCGTTATGGCACTCCGCAACTGATAGACGATTCTGTTCCGGTAGTGAACAGCAACTCTACCCCGGATACAGCAAGCTGGAGCGAAGTGCTGCCACCCGAAATCATCAACCGGAAAACCACGCTGGTAAAAACGCTCGATGTTACCTCGCCGGACATACAAGTAGTGTTTTTAGACGATGCCGAAATTGATGGCGATATTATTTCCCTGTATCATAACAACGAACTGGTGCTAAACCATAAAACCATTGGTAAAGAAATGGTGAAATATGTGCTGAAAGCTGATGCTGAACATGCGCATCATGAGTTTATTTTAATAGCGGAAAACTTAGGCAGTATTCCGCCAAATACAGCCCTGGTGCGCATCCGATCTGGCGAAACGAAATATGAATTCATTGTTCATTCCGATCTGCACGAGAATATAAAATTTATTATCAATTATGTGGGTGATAAAAAGATTGATGTGGTAGCGCCAAAAAATAATTAATTTATTTTGATAAGACTGTTGCTGCATTATTCTGTCTCTGCACAATAGAGAGTTAAATGGCGTTTCACCCTTTACTTTTGCGCAGCAATCGTTTTATCTATGCACTACACCATGTCTCTTGCCAGCGAAAATTACGCAGGCATTCACCCAACTATTCTTGAAGCTATTAGCAAAGCCAATACAGGTCACGTAAAATCGTATGGAGGAGATCCGTTTTATCAGCGCGCGGTTGAACTCATGCAACATCATTTTGGCAAAGAAGCCGAAGTGTATTTTACGTTTAATGGCACAGGTGCGAATGTGTTTGCGCTTGGCACTGCAACGCGTTCTTTTCATGCTGTTTTGTGTTCTGATGCGGCGCACATGTATGAAAGTGAATCTACTGCGGTAGAAGCTTTTACAGGTTGCCGGCTAGTAAGAGTCGCTACCAAAAACGGGAAGATCATTCCGGATGCTTTACAGCAGTCCATCCTTCGCATTGGCGATGTACATTACCCGCAGGCAAGGGTGTTAACACTTACGCAACCCACCGAATACGGCACTGTTTACACGCCGGCAGAATTGGAACAGTTTGTAGGCATCGCAAAAAGAAACAACCTGTATGTGCACATAGACGGCTCGCGGTTGTTTAACGCCGCTGCAGCTTTAGACACAACATTAAAAGCGGTTACTGCCGGTGCTGATGTTATTTCGTTAGGCGGAACCAAGAGCGGAATGATGTTTGGCGAAGCGGTGATTTTTTTAAACAAAGAACTCCATAAAGACAGCCAATACTTCTTAAAACGAAGCATGCAGCTCGCTTCTAAAATGCGCTTTATCGCCTGCCAGTTTGAAGCGATGCTGACCCACAATTTATGGCGAGACATTGCAATGCACACCAACCATACAGCACGTTTGCTTGCTGAATGCTTGCAGCCGTTTCAAGACATTAGCCTGACACAGCCGGTAGATACAAATGCGGTATTTGCTACTATTCCACTGCATTGGAATCAGCCTTTGCAAAGCGTGCTGCCGTTTTATGTGTGGGATGAAAGCAATAACGAAGTCAGATGGATGTGCTCGTTTGATTTGCAACCTTCCCACCTCGATCCATTTATTGAAAAAATAACGGAATTGGCAGGCAAGTAAAGGCATTTATAACTTACACTTTATGCCTATAGTAGGATACATCTGGAAGCGATGGTCTGTTGTTAATACATGATAATATAGATTGACTTTGGTGCCCGCGCTGAAGGCTCCTTTGATGTGATACCAGAATTGCGGCTCGGCAAAGAAATAAAAGCGTTTGCCCCGCAAGTCTTTTGTATAGTCATCGCCATGGTTTTTGTTTTCTGTCCAGATAGAAAAATCGCCTGCCAGTTCCGCCTTGTAATTCCATACACCCTTCCACCAGTAAAGGGTGTACATAAAATCATGACTGGCTTTGTCGTAAGACATATACTTATAGTCCAACACACTGCTCATATAAGCCTCTCCCCATTTGAACGGATAGCTTACGCCTAATGAATAGGTGTTGATGAGATAATAACTGTATTGCTTAGGCTCTGTTACGCCCAATCCACCGTTGTATTGAATATTGATAAACACTTTCGGTTGCCAGCACCGAAACGTTTGCGAAACCTGCAGGTATACCTGGTTTGCGTTGTGATCTTTTCCATTAAAATCGGTCTGTGCTTTTAACAAAAACGAGCCTGGTTTTATAAAAGACTTTCCTGAATCCCGGTTCTTGAAATATTCGAAATACAGACTTGGAAAATTGTGGTCATTACGCGATGGAGCTAACGTGTGACGAAAATCATAATGCAATTGCAGCGTTTGTGCAAAAGAGAGATTAACCATCAGGCAATAAAAAAGAGGCAATATCCATTTCATATATTTGAGTTTTGTGTTTGATAAACAAGCCGTGTAAAAATGGAAATTGCCTGAAAGGAAGTGCGGAAGCGAAATGGAATCGTGTAGAATTGTGCTGGAAATAAAAAAGAAACGGCGCAGAAACGGAACAAAGAACTGTTATGCAGGATGTAACGATTGAGGCTTTTATTTCTCTTTTCAAAGAAGCATTTAAGAAATGCTTTGGCAACGATCTGCTCACAACGCTTTCTGAAACTGAAAGCAAACATTTCAGCAACCGGGTTTTTGAAGAAACCGGGTTGGTGATTGGGGCTAAAAGCCTGAAGAATTACTCATTTTATGTGTTGAATCCAACGGAATCCAAACCTGAAAACCCTTCTGTTGCCACACTGGATACATTAGCCCGTTACGTACTGGATGCGCCGTACACCGATGAGGTTTCAAGAAAAGAAAAAGAAGCGCATCATCCTTACTGGTTTCAGTACCGCAATTCTATTATAGCAGAACAAAAGAGCAGCCCAGAGCGAATAGGAAGTAAAAATCAAAAGAATGTACTTTCTATTCAGAAAAACAAGTCTGTTTTGATCTGGCTGATGGCTATTGCCGCTATTGTTGTAGCCATTATCGGTTTCTGCTTCTATGCTGATAAATCAGACGCGTCATTTTCAGATGACTTCCATATCACTAACAATGATTCGCTGAAGAAAAACGGTTGGTTTCTGCAAGCTGAAGATGAAGTGTGGTGGAGCAAACGAAACATACTGTCTTCTCATCTCACACTCTTTACACTGCACGGTGATAACTGGGCAGATTCTGCACATCAGCCTGTCATCAGGAATTTACTGTTGCGACACATACAAACCGATTGTTTTACAACCGAAACACATCTCGATGATTTTATTCCGCTGCACGAATGGCAGCAAGCTGGAATTGTATTGTTGGAAGACACAACATTCAGCAGAAAAAGTCTTCGTTTGTCTTTTGCTTACAACGATTTTTTTGGAGGATACAACCGTCCTAAGGAAATAATAGTTCAGGCTATTTATTCCAATGGAAATGAAATGAGTAATCCTGAAGAAATTATTCATCTGCCCCTTTTTACTTTGGATTCAGGACAGGAGAAGTTAGTGACCAATAATCTTAAGAAATCAGCTTTAAAAATTGAAAAGAATGAAAACCATTTCCGGTTTTTATATGCCATCGGGCAGGCAGATAATTTCGCATTTAAAGAAGCTTTCAACAAGGAACTGGATTTTTATCCCCGCTACGTTGGCATTTTTGCATTAAGCGGTTTTGTAAAAGACACAAACTATATCCCGGCTCACTTCTCTTATTTTAACTGGCAACCCGTTTTGTGCAAGAAATAAGTGTGTAAAGGACTGTTTTGCAGATAAGTTTTGTAACATCTTTTTACACCGGCTTAACTAAAAAGGCAAAGCTTTTATCGTATCTATGTAGGGAAATAAATACAAAAGAAACAAACTATGCAATACAAGTTAAATATGCAACTACGATTTATTGTGGTTGCTGCATTCTTCGCTTTGGTTTTCAGCCAGTGTATACAGGCGCAAACCAAATCGAAAGATCCCAAAAACTATCCCGATCCGCAAAAAGCGACTGCAAAAAGCTATCCCGTACAGCACAGTGACGCCGAATGGAAAGCGATGCTTACACCGGAGCAATATTACATTCTTCGCGAGCAGGGGACCGAACGTGCGTTTACCGGAAAGTATGATCATTTCTACGAGCCCGGCACTTATTATTCAGCCGCTTCGCTGCAGCCTGTTTTCAGTAGCGATACCAAGTTTGACAGTGGCACAGGATGGCCTTCCTTCTACGCACCCATGACGCCTGATGCGGTGAAGCTGGTGAAAGATGAAAGTTTTGGTGAAGTGCGCTGGGAAGTGGTGGATAGCAAAACCGGTTCGCACTTAGGTCATGTGTTTGATGACGGTCCTGCGCCTACCGGCAAGCGTTATTGCATGAACAGTGCAGCATTGATATTCGTGCCGAAAGGTGGCAAGCCGCCGGTGAGCGCGAAGCCATAAAGTAGGTTCTATAAATAACAGAGCCCTTTCAAAAGTGAAAGGGCTCTGTTATTTATTTGATATCCGGCATTAAAACCTGGTCGCCTTTAATCATAAAAGCAAGGCGATAAAAATCTATATTCTCAGCTGTCCAAGCGTCCTGCACTTTCCATTCTTTAAAAGTATCATTGCTGATGAGCAAACAATGATTCTTCTTCACATATTGAATTAAAAATACATCGGCTGCCGTTTCGCGCGGCGCCTCTAAATATGTAGCCATTTGCTTCAGTTGCGGCAATTTATTTAGATCCTGCAAACGATGTTTTAACGCCGCATCAACGATCACAGTAATGTCTGTAAAACCTTCCCGCTTCACATGTTCAATTACTTTTATAATATTGGCAATAAGCGGTTTTGATGAGCTATTGCCCTGGCTGTTGTGCGCTACATTGCTACCGTCTATCACCACACTTCTGTCCTTCATACAATTAATCTCGAAGAATTCGCCATCCATATCATAATGACCGAATTTTTTGGCTTCTGCACTTTTGTGAAGGAACCCGATGAGCGCTTCATCACTGTCTAATGATGTGGTAAACCAATGAAACATTTCACCATTGTCGGCATGCCTGTATTCTTCTATCTCATTGCGAAGCAAATCTTTCACTTTATTGATAGATATTTTTTTGCCCTGCTCTATTTTAGACAATAGCATAAGCAACACTTTCTGGTCGTGAAAACAGCTATCGCAATAAGAAGCCGCCAGGTTGTTGAACCGAATCAGTTCAGCAAGATTGGTGATGCCGTTTTCTCTGGCCTGCTTCAGTTCTCCATAGTTTCTAAAACCTTTATGCGCTGCCTCTGCAAAGTCGGCGTAGGAAAGAAAGTTGCGCTCGCAAGCCATTTCGTAAAGCGAGGCAGTAGAGAAGCCTTTGGTAATGGCTTTTCTGAAATGGGTATAATCGGAAAATCCATTTTTAATGGCAAAGCTGTATAACTCATACGGATTAGATAAGCTGGGCAATTCAGGCAGTGAAGTGTCTGATTTCAACAAAGTAGTAAAGTCGTCGAAACCGCTAACGAAATGCAGGTTTTTCATTTTTTCAAATACTGCTTTATCGCTGATGCCGGCTTCTTTCACCAGCTTGTAATCATTATAGTTATGATAACCCTTTTGCGCAGCTTCGTAAAACAGTGTTGCTTCAGGAAAGCCATTCTGTACTGCCTTGTTGTAGTCTTCCAATGTTTTGTAGCCCAGCGTAGCATGGCGAAACAGCACGTGGTTGTGGATGATGCCGAAATACTCCGGTTCGTTCCTGTCGTTCAGCAGCAAAAAGATGTCGGGCAACTGGTGTGCGCGGGTAAACTGGCAGAACTCATTCATGCTATGGAACTCAAGACAGGTGCTGGTTTGAATGGTTCGGATGGGAAAATAATTGTTGGCTTGTTTCATAATTATCGGATTTGTTTTAGTCTATCAAAATATATTTTTTTGAGGCCCTTATTTCTTCATTACGTTCATCAACCTTTATCTGTTTGGGTTTTTCAGACATACTCATGAGAAGTTTCTCAGACATCTCATCTATCATTTCATCTGTTGTTTCTTCATCGTCCGTTTTGTTTATAAAGAGTTGTAATTCGCCTTCAGGTATGCGAAGCATCATAACCGGCCAACGCTCGTTTTGCAATGCTTTTTCTCTTTGTATTTTGCGCCACGTAACGTCCTTTATTACACCGTGGTCTCTATAGTACTTCCACAATTGCGATACCGGCATTTCTCCCAGCCAAACTTCTATTGGAAGTAATTTCTTTTCTGAACAATCATCGTTGCTTAATATAAAATTGTCTTCAATTGCCTGATGTAATTCAGTTGCAGCCGGAACGATTTGATTGTTAAAGAAAGAAAGCCGCTCAGATGGACTAATATTGAAGTAGCACATATCTATCCATTCATTTACTTTCTGGTTGAAGCTGTTTGTGGTTTCTGAAATAGTGATGCGTAGGTTTCGTACTTCGTCAGCAGTTAGCTGCTCAAAACCGGTTAATGTAAGAGCATGATGCAAATACATAGTGTCGTTGTGTTTGGCTTCAGTTTCAGTTGATCCATAAATTTTTGGTTTGCTGTAATCATCTTTTAAAAACTCTGCACCCAATAAAAATATTTCTGGTTCTGCATAGGGTTCCTTCTCAGTTGCTTCCTCCTCCGGAATATTAACCAACAAGCGCTGAAGCAGATCGCTTGCTGTTATCCGGTTACCAGTTGGATCCTCAGGATTGTTGTTCATTGCATAGAACAGGAAATTGTCATCTTTTGTCAACTTTTTTAGTTCTTCAAATCCATAATCTTTAATACTATTCTGGTATATCTGCACAAACGATTCGTATGTAATATTAATAAGCTGTTCTCCTTCTCTGCGGGAAGCATGTTGTTTAGGTGTCTTGGCACCTGCGCCATGCATTTTTTTCATGAGTGTTCTCATCTCTCTAACTTCCTTTAAAAACTTAGAATTATCCCGGCGGCTTACACTTTCTAAGAAATCCAGTTTTTCAAAGAGTGATCGGTCTGAAAAGTTCTCAATTGAATAGATATCGTTGCATGTAGTTCCGGCAGTACAAACCTCATTGCACAGTAGATATCCGATTTTTAAAGTAACAGCTTCTACTTTTTGATGCAGACCGGATTGGGAAAAATTAAAAACGATAGATTGCATAACTGAACACCTGATTTCAATGCACTAATTTAGAGAAGCCAGACATTCAAACCCGCACCCGCATTATATTTTAAGCCACTTTTCATTTTGCATTCTTGTTTTTTAAGCCGATTTTAATTGATGATTCAGGCAGATATAATTAAATGGTTTGCGGCTATTGTCCGCTTGAAGGAGTTGCGTATCCTTGCTCTTCAAATCACTTCTCAAAAAACAGGAAGCCGTTCTGTATGTTCACTATCGCTTATCATCCTATCTATGCGCATCCGCTGCCCGAGAACCATCGCTTTCCGATGCTGAAATATGAGCTGATACCCGGGCAGTTATTACATGAAGGCGTGATTACAGAAGACAATTTGTTTGCACCGGAACCATTGGAAGAAGACATCATTCTGCAAACGCATACGATTGATTATTGGCAGCGCATGAAAGATGGAAAACTAACCAGTAAAGAAATGCGTGCTATCGGCTTTCCGCAAAGCCCGCAGTTGGTGGAGCGTGAAATTATTATCAGCCGCGGCACAATTGATTGTGCTCTGAATGCTTTGCAATACGGTGTTGCGCTTAACGTAGCCGGTGGCACGCATCACGCGTTTGCCGACAGAGGCGAAGGCTTTTGTTTACTGAATGATTTTGCGATAGCCAGTCACTATCTTCTTAACAACCGGCTCGTTAAAAAGATATTGATCACCGACCTCGATGTGCACCAGGGCAATGGCACGGCATCTGTTTTTCAGGATGATAACCGTGTATTTACATTCAGTATACACGGGCAGCACAATTATCCTTTCCATAAAGAAAGAAGCGATCTGGATATTGGCTTGCCTGATGATACCGGCGGTAATGACTACCTGCGCATTCTGCAACAAACTTTACCTCAACTGATCGAAAGAGAGAAGCCTGATTTTATGTGCTTTGTAGCCGGTGTAGATGTGCTGGCAACCGATAAGTTTGGTAAGATGAAATTAAGCATAGAAGACTGCAAGCGACGCGATGAGATTGTGTTCACGCTATGTCATCAATACAGAATACCCATTGCCGTTTCGATGGGTGGCGGCTATTCGCCCGATATAAGAACGATTGTAGAAGCGCACTGTAATACTTTCAAAGCAGCAAAGGATATCATTTGCGGTTGAAAATGATGGTGGCAGTCAAACTTCATGCGTTGTGTTTCACAATCTTTTTACCCATAAGCGTCTTATGCAGAAGCTACTATTTTGTCTTTAATGAAGGTGCGGTACACATACTCAAGCACCGCTTCTATACTTTGGATGGGCGAAGCGCCTTTGAGGAAAACATCTGCCAGCACAGTCACCACTGCTTTCGTCATGGCAATCCAGGAATTGCCTTCATATTGGCTTAAATAAGACTGGAGTTTGGCTAAGGCTGTACCAAAATCATCGGGCGTGTTGCTCTCTGTTTTTAGTAAAGTTGCATTCGCTTTGTTTAACGCGGTAGCAATGCTTTCCTTCGTTACCTCGGGAAATGTTTTCTGAATTAAATCAAATACAAAATCAGGTGCGCCCTGCAGGTTGGCATTAATGATGGCTATCCAGCCGCTTGCCTCTTTCACGGCTGTTTTTTCTGCATCGTGCAGGTTATCGTACAAATCTTTAATGGCTTCTTCGATGGAGGGGCGCCAGACACCAATTTTGCTGAAGAACTTGCCAAACGGCGTACTTGGATGGGTATTCATTGTTTATAAATTTAGCATAAAAGTAAACTTTTATGGTTTCTATAAATGCTATCGTGATCTGTGGGATAGCTTATTCATTCTTACTTGCGCTCAACGCGTATCTTATATCTACCAGACACGTCGCTTATAGCATTACAAGTCCTGCGGACAGATCTTTTCAAAACAAACATTACTTAGATAAAACTTGATAGCCCTATAATAATTACTAAGCCTCATCGCTCTTTTCTTTTATTGCCATCATTAGCAACCCAAACAATAAAAACGCAATGCCAACATATAAATTAATGGAGGCGTTCAGCAACAAACTGACGCAATAGCCAACCAAAAGAATCAGCGCCATCAACACGAAGAATAAACCAATGATAAAACTTAATGAAGTGAAGCGTTTGCGCATAGCCATGCGTTTAAAAGAAGATAATATTTAAGAGAATGGTAATAATCAATAACACAATACTAAGTGGTGCTACGCGCTTGTACCATATTGTTTCATGTGCCTCCGGCTTATCGGTAAGCGCATAAACTAAGCCCCGCAAAGCATCGTCAGGCTTGGGTTTGGTAAGAATGCTGATTATAATCGTTACTACAAAATTGGCAACCCACGATACGGCGGCAACAATAAAAGCCTGTCCCATGCCGCTGCGAATAGTGTACAATGGCGCTATCCATCCGCCTTTGCCTTCAGCGATGGTGAAACCATGTGTAAGCGCTGCCGCGAAAGTGCCTGCCAGCAAACCGCAAAACGCACCATGACCCGTGGTTCGTTTCCAAAACATACCAAGCAAAAAAGTGGCAAATAAAGGACCGTTGACAAAAGAAAACACTAATTGCAGGAAGTCGTTGATGTTGTTAAAACTCTTGGCAATATAAGCGGTAACTACAGAGAGTAAAATGCCCGCTACTGTAATGAATTTGCCAACCCATAGATAATGATTATCGCTCCTGCTTTTTACAAAATAAGACTGGTAGATATCAAACGTGAACACTGAATTGAAAGCCGTGACATTGCCTGCCATCCCACTCATAAAAGAAGCGATCAATGCAGTAATGCCAACGCCCAGCATTCCACTGGGATAATAATGCGCAATAAGGGAAGGCAGCGTCATGGTATAATCCAGTTCGCCGTTTGCCGTTGTGGGAATGCGAAAGCCTTTAGATTGTAGGGCAGGCTGCATCAAAGCAAGGGCAATCACGCCAGGCAGCACCACAATTAACGGCATCAGCATTTTGGGAATAGCAGCCATCACCGGCGTGCGTTGCGCAGCACTCATGTTGCGGGCAATCATAGCTCGTTGTACCACCAGAAAATCGGTGCACCAATAGCCAAACGACATTACGAAACCCAATCCAAAAATGAGCGACATAAAATTCAATCCCATCGGGTTGTTGTCTGCCTTATCCATGTATTTCCAGGCATGGGTATATTGCGGGGCAAGATTGGCTTGTATATTAGCCCAGCCGCCGGCATCATGCAAAGCCACAATCATCAGGGGCGATAAGCCCAGCACAATTAAAAAGAACTGTAGCACTTCATTATACACTGCACTGGTAAGTCCACCGAGGAATGTATAAACCATCACAATACCGGCTGCGAGCCATACGGATACATCGAAATCCCAATGCAAGATAACCTCCAGCAGCTTTGCCAATGCATACAGAGAAATACCGGATGAAAACACCGTCATCACTGCAAAAGAAACGGCGTTCAAGGCCCTGGTTTTTTCATCGAAGCGCATAGATAGATATTCAGGCACGCTGCGGGCTTTGCTGCCATAATAAAACGGCATCATAAACACTGCTAAAAACACCATGGCGAAGATGGCGCCCACCCAATAAAAATGCACCGTCATGATGCCATATTTTGCACCTGATGCCACCATGCCCAGCACTTCCTGCGCACCAAGGTTGGCAGAAATGAAAGCGAGGCTGGTGATCCATAACGGAATGTTTCTGCCACTGGATAAAAAATCGTTGCTCGATTTGATTTTCTTCTTAATGAGAAAACCAACGGTAATGACAAAAACAAAATAAATCAGAATAATGAGATAGTCGGCAGTATGCAGTTTCATGACAGCAATGGTTCGTTGGCTGAAAGTACAATATATTCATTTGCTGATTTCTTTTTTATTAGATAAAGAATTTGCCTATTGTATGATGATACATTGTATGAAACAAGTTGTGCGCATCGTTGTGAGGTACTAAGCAATCTATAGATGGCAGAGAAGTGGGCTTGTGAGTTAATGAAGCCATCAATTTAAGATTTATAATCAGCACTTACTGCATGGCACAGATTGCTTCGTTCCTCGCAATGACGTGCGCAGCCTTTTCCGGTTAGGTATTGCGTTCATCTTCTAAGAGCTATCCGGCAATCATTTTTTCTCTAACTTTAGCCCTCTTAAAACCGCATTGCCATGATTGCAAGTAAACAACATCAATTGTCCGCTGCCGAAATAAATCCGTTGGGTAGTCTTGACGAATGGGAAGACGCCGTATTGCAGCGTTATCCGGAACCGGACACTATCGCTACTGCAAAAGGAAAGGAAGAATACCGCAATTATGAAGAGCCGGGACGCGATACAGTGCGTGAATTTTACCGGCTTAATCACACTCATCAAACGTATGATTTTGTGCAGGGGAGAAGAGCTGATTACCTGAAGTTTGATAAGAAGAAAATGCCTGTATGGGATGCGTTTCAGTTCCTTAACCAATTAGTGGATGATTCTGATCCTGATACGGATTTGGACCAGTTTCAGCACCTGTTGCAGACCTCGGAAGCCATCCGTAGAGACGGTCATCCCAACTGGATGGTAGTAGTAGGTTTGCTGCACGATATGGGTAAAGTATTATGCTTGTTTGGCGAACCACAATGGGCTGTGGTGGGCGATACATTTCCCGTTGGCTGCGGCTATTCTGACAAGATTGTCTATCCTGAATTTTTTAAAAATAATCCTGATTACTACAACAAACGTTACAACACCCAATTAGGCGTGTATGAAAAGAACTGCGGGCTTCGCAATGTAACCATGAGCTGGGGGCACGATGAGTATGTGTATCACATTGCTAAGGACAATTTGCCCGAAGAAGGCTTATATATGCTTCGCTATCATTCGTTCTATGCCTGGCACCGCGAAGGTGCTTACGACCACTTGCTTGACGACCATGACCGCAGCATGTTAAAGTGGGTAAAGCTGTTTAACCCGTATGATTTATATTCCAAGAATCCAACACCGCCCAACTGGAACGAGCTTCGTCCTTACTATGAAGATCTGGTGGCAAAGTATTTACCGAAAGAGTTGAAATTTTAAAGAACAAAGAACGCATAGGAAGTTTGCTCTGTATAACATAACTAGGTTGAAGCCTTAATGATATAAGAAATGCCTCGCATCAAGCGAGGCATTTTCTTTATTCACCATCGACAAAATTATCGCGATGTTTCTTAAATCGCGGCTTATGCACTGTGCCATCCATCTTCACAATCTTCGGGTAAAATACACCAACTGTTTCTACCAAATTCTTTTGCGCGTTCATTACATCATGAATGTCTTTATAAGCAAATGGCGCTTCATCCAAACCACCGCCAATCAGCTTCACGCCTTGCTTCTGCAACTCATCTTTCAAAGCCGTTTGCGTAATGCTTTTTATCGCTGCGGTTCGGCTCATCTTTCTGCCGGCGCCATGCGAGGCAGAATTGATGGAAGCCGCTTCGTCCAAGCCTTTCACAATGAAGCCGGGCGCCGTCATGCTGCCGGGAATGATACCCAACACATCCTTTCCCGCAGGCGTTGCGCCTTTGCGATGCACAATCACTTCTTTGCCTTCATATTGTTCTTTCCACGCAAAGTTGTGATGATTCTCAACCCGTGTCAGTGGTTGTCTGCCTAACTGTTTTGCAATCTTATCATGAATCACATGATGACATGCAGAAGCATAGTCGCCCGCTAAATTCATCGCCATCCAGTATTCAATGCCTTCCTGTTCGTCTAAAGAGAACCACGCAAGGTTCGATGCCTCTTTCGGCAGATGCCTTTTTTCTCTTGCCAGCTTTGTAAAATGGTTCGCAATATTTGCCCCTAAACCACGCGAACCCGAGTGCGACAACAAGCCTAAATACACGCCTGCTTCCAAGCCTAACACGTCATCTTTATGCGGAATTTCTACCACGCCAAACTCTACGAAATGGTTGCCCGAGCCAGATGAGCCAAGTTGTTTTACAGCTTTGTTCTGCAAGCCTTTTACAAACGGAATTTCATTGAACACAGAGCTATCCAACACTTCGTCATACGACACTTTCGAGAACTCTCTGCCAGCACCAAACAACGTAGCTTCGTTTAGTTCGCGCGTGAAATAATTTTCGCGGTTCAGCAACTCTTTCGGGTCAATGTCGAACACGCTTAAACACATACGGCAACCAATGTCAACCCCAACGCCATAAGGGATTACCGCATTTTCGGTTGCCAGCACGCCGCCAATGGGCAAGCCATAACCCGAATGTGCATCAGGCATTAATGCACCGGCAATACTGACCGGCAATTTCGCCGCATTGTGCATTTGCGATAGCGCGCCTTCCTCAATGTATTCTGCACCAAAAATGTTGAAGTGAACACCGTTGTTCAGCAATGCGATTTCATCGTTTTCCGTTGCTTCTTTCGGTACTAATAAGTTTGCTATCGGCGATAAAGTTTCGTCTTCCAAAAACATCGCCGGCTCTACCAATATGTTTTTCAATATCGCCAGTGCATTATCTTTTGAGTGATGTTTATAATTCTTCTCCATCACATTCATCGCCACGCTCACTACCGGTCCTTCCGGGTAGCCAAGCGCACGAATTTCTTTTCCTGTTACTGATAATGTTGCCATGTTATTTTTGCTTGCAGCAATCATGCTATTTGTTGATTGCTTTCTTTCTTATGCCTCCGGCTGCGGGTTTATCTTACATTTATTCGTTGTTTTAATAAGATAACTCCGCTATATCCCGCAGCCGGTCAGCTTTTGTTTTTTAAAAAGAAAAGGGAAATCAATTCTGTATCAGTTCTTCTCTTCTAAAACCCAGGATTTGTACCTGTTTCGTTTCAAAGTTCTGCTCGTGTTGATTCGTAATTTCAGCCACTGTCATCGGCACTTCAATGCACCTGTCAAAGCCCAAATGATTACTCAGTTTCTGTGCTTTGGCAGCGCTTAGTTTTCCAAACTCATACTTAGCTATCAGCCTGCCTTTACGCATCAGCGCACTGTTAATCATCGTCAGCGCACTGTTGAAGGTGCAGATGATTTGCACGTTCAGAAAATCTGCCAGCAAACCATCTGAAATGTTCAGCAAATTGCTTACCGCCGAGCTGCTGTTGGCGCGCCTGTCCATGATGATATTCTCTGCGTCTTCAATAATCAAAACCGTGTTCGGGTTATCAATCAGCAGGTCAATAAAATCGGGATTCATCAGGTTGCCCGCTACGTTTGGCGAGAGAAACAACAGCGCTTTTTTATCTTGCCAATCAGGTAACGCAGATACGTTGTTTTCCCCGTTCCCGGCAGTCCGTGCAGCAGCACAATGCCTTTGTCTTTCTTCTGGTTTAATCGCCTGCGTATGATGTCGTCTACGGCTTTAAAATCATCTTCATAAAACAAATCCAGATCGAGCTTCGTGCGCTTGATTTCCATTTCTTTCAGGTACATGCCATAGCTGTTTTGCACGATCAGGTTGATTTCAACCGGCTCGCGGCGTTGTCTTTCCTTAAAGCGATTGACCAGGGCAATTACTTCTGCCACAAAATCATCCTGCCTGTTGTTATGAAATACCTGGCAATAGTTTTTCCTGAATTCTACGATAATTTCATTGTTCAGTATCACGATAGTCGTATCAAAACTGAAACGCTTCTTTTCTTTGTAAAACCATTGGTACTGATGAACATCCACAATCTTATCAGCGTATTGCTTTTTAAATTCAGTGAACGATTTTTCGCCATCAATACCATACCTGTATTGACTGCTTGGAAACTGGTTGAAATGATAGACATACAAATGCTTTGCTTCCATCAGTTTTCCTTTCAGAATTCCATCTGCATTAATCACTCTCTGGTGATTTGAGTTTTTCATTTTTATTTTTTGAAATAGTTATTGAAATAAAATCATAGCATTCACATGCTTATGTTCTTCCAGCTACTTCATTACAAGAGTGCGCATATACTTGGTTTTACATTGTTATTACATATCGAATGCACATAAGTCATTTTGTTCTGTCAGCTCTGCCCATCGCGCCGATAAAAGCTTGCAATAGTCAGTAAAGAATAATCCATAAGAGCCTATACTAAACCCATCATTTACTTCAACCAATAAGGTTCTGCCATCTTTTGTTACGCCAAAATCCATAGCATAACCAGCGGGCGCAGTTACAAAATCTTTGACAGCAGATTCTATAATTTCTGCATTATAATTAGCCTTCCAGTTTCCTTTATAAGGACGCACATCCAATATATTTCTATACCTCACAAATACACGCCATTCGCGTATAAACTCTACAGGTTCCGAAACCCAAACAAGCGTGTTCATTAGCTGATCTCCCGTGCCTCTCAGATCTGACAATGTTCTTATTACACGACCAGTAAACTTTTTTGTAAAACCCTTTGGTTTCACAAAGACATTCCATTGTTCAACATCAGCATCTATTTCATTAATGGTTGATGTCCATAGTTTTCTTCCCAGGTATTGATGCAAACAATCAGGATAATCAATGGCAACAGGACATTGTTTATCTATATGTTGCAAAACACTTGTTATAAATTGGATAGAGCCAATAGTTACGCATTCATTATCATCTGCTGGCACTTGTTTGAAATCATCTATCATTATGATATGAAATCCCATATACTGAAAGCCTTCATAAGCTGTATAAAAGTTTATGTTCGATAAGTCTCCTTTTGCCGTAAACTTTTCAAAGTATGCTCTCATAAATATCTATCTACTGTTAGTGGTGCCCTGAGGATTCGAACCTCATTCGCCGGAGCTTCAATCCGGAGCATAGACCATCTCTGCCAAAGCAACAAAATAAACAGGGTAACAAGCGAAGGGAGCACGTAAGCTGCTCTAACCAATCTGAGCTACAGATCCATTTCTTTGTTTACTGTGGACCTGAAGGGAATCGAACCCGTGACCTCTCGAGTAACAGTCGAAGTATCTCCTTTCTACGACACCTGTTTGCTGGTTTAAAAAGATTCGAGCTCTTATCTCCTCATTCGTAGTGAAGTGTGCTATCCGTTACACCATAAACCAAGGGTTGATTTCGGGATTCGAACCCTGTTCCTCCGCTTCACAGGCGGACGCTTTACCACATAAGCTACAACCAACATAAATAATAAAAAACCGTTGACCCGGCAGGATTTGAACCTACAACCCCCGCATTAAAAGTGCGGTGCATCTGACCATTGAGCTACGAGTCAATTTTAAAAAACAACAGGGCAAAAGACGAATAAAGAAAAGCTTATAAAGCCCGCTGCTTAGCCATTCAGCCATCATGTTGCATCAAACATGAGCAGGAATTGAACCTGCATGTACGAAGTATCTTTATTCTACGGCACCTGTAACTGTTGCCCGGACAGGATTTGAACCTATATCACCAGAATCAAAATCTGGTATGTTGAGCCATTACACCACCCGGCAATCAACAGGGTAACAAATCGAAAAGAGGCTTTTGATGCATTGCTCTGACCAGACTGAGCTATCATGTAATCAACATGAAAAGGATTTGAACCTTTGACCCATGCGTTATTGCGAAGTATCTCTTTTCTACGACACCTGTTTAGGATTTAGGACAATGCAATTTTGAATGAGCAACAGGCGGGCAATGCACCGTTTTTGCTTGCACAAAAACATTGGCAGGATTCGAACCTGCTGTATTTGCCAGGTGACAAACATTCTTACCAGATGACGAAGTATCACTGCGCTAACGGCATCATTCAAAAAAGAGATTGAAAGGGTAAAAAAACGATAAGTGCTTTTCATCATGCCGGAGACATGAAGGCCTGATTCGAACAGGCTGTACCAACGAAGTATCACTTATCTACGACACCTTTCAAATATGTAAGGAGTAACAGGCGAAACGGGAACGGGGCACGCTTTTGAGGATTTGCACCTCTTCCTGATTGCTCAGGACCCTATCCCCTTATTGAGCGAAGTATCCCGTTTCTACGACATCCTTATTATCTTAAAAATCATTCAAAGAACTTGTAGGGAAGACAGGACTCGAACCTGCAGCCTCTCCATTCCAAATGGAGTATCCGACCAACCGGAATACTTCCCTGTTATTACTGTTAGCTTTCAGCTATCAGTAATCAGCTATCAGCATGTAAAATTTTCAACCTTTTCTCCAATTCATAATCCATAATTCATAACTCATAATTGAGTAAGAAAAGGTCCCGCCCGGAAGCGGGACGCTTATTCCTCCTTTTCAGCACATCTCTTATAATGCAATGGCATCAATAGTTTGCACCGCGTTGCCACCGTTTTCTATTGCCTGTAATACATCGAACACTTTATCGCTCCAGCCTGCAATTAAGAACACATCATCTCTCACTACGTTCAAAGGCGTGGTGCCATAACCAGCCAGGTCGAATAGGTAAAGCTTTGCGTTTGGCGCTATCTGTTTGTAGCGTTTCCATACATCGCTCATGCTTGCAGAGCCGTTGCTGTTCCACAACTGGCAGTCGGTAAAGAAGATGATTTTATCAACCATTTTTTTCCGGTTGAGTAAATCTTCAATTACCAAGTAACCATTGGTTGCATAACCCACTTCGCCTTCCCGGCGATGAAACTCATCTGCGTTTGCCAATATGTTTTTTGTTGGCATGTTGATCACTTTCCACCTGTCGCCGAACATACCGGTTATTACATTTTTTGAGCGGTTTTGCAACAGCATTGCGAGCATCAAACCAATGTCGAAGCGCTGTACTTTACTCTTCGCGCTTACGGGTGTTTGCATGCTTCCGCTTACATCGGCTGCAATCACAACTTTTGTGTTGTCATCAAAGCCAGCGATGTTGGCTGCGCTATGCTGAACGGCTTCTTCCAAAGCGTTCAACACTTTGCTTACGCGACCGTTGTGCAATGCTTTCAACTCGCGGTAGGCGCTTAAGAAACGGAAAGGCAACTGCTTGCTTTTGGCAACGGCATTTGCGTTGCTGGTGTAAACACATACTCTGTTCAATGCTTCTGCGCTTACTTCCGCTTCCAGAATGTTGCGCAGGTTGCGAAGCAATGCCATGTAACCAAGTTTGTTGCTGAAGATCAATTCTTCCCATTTTGCTTTTACGGCGGCTGCCTCCGCTTCTGCCGTTTCAAACTTTTGCTGACCTAATGCGCTCAGTTCAGTTTCCCAGGTGTAAGGTGTCTGCAAGGCATCGTTTACAATCTTGTCAAACAATGCTTGCTGTGCTTCATCTTTTGCTTTTGGATGAACCAAGAACAACGCATCTTTCAATTTCACTTGTGCATCGCGGTTGTATTTCGCAAACTGGTATTCATCAAATTTATTGAGGGCAAGCGATAAGCCTTTCTGTAACTGCTTGCTCAGCTTGTTCAATTGTTTTACGTCTTTACGCCCGTTGCTTTGGGTGTAATAAGCCAGCAACTCCATGATTTCATCTGCACGCTGAATTACTCTTGCGGTTAAGGTGCTGATTAAAGCATCGCCATTGTGCTGCTTTGCCAACTCGGTAACCAACACCAGCGGTACACTGCGCAAGTGCATTTGTTCTCTTGCATATACCGCAAGTTTTGCTACGAATACCGCATCATTCTTCCTAATTAAACCGATGATGCGTTGTAAATTGTCGTTCGCCTTTTCATAAAAGTTGTCGGTCAAAGCTGCCGTAGCAACAGCAGTGTACAACTCCAACTGTGGCGTTAACACAAACGCTTTTGCACCTTCGTAATTTGTGGTTTCGGTAGCTGTTCTTTTGCTGAAATTGAATCGCATGATTCGCCTCCTTTTGTTTTTGGTTTGTTCAATTTTTACTAAATAAAAAACCCGGTCGGATGATGTATCCTGACCGGGTTTCTTTTTGCCTGTTGCTGTTTCGTCAACAGGTATTCATAAGATAACACGGTCGTATGTCGGGATAGAACTTGCCCATAAACACATCACTATTCTGCGCATTTTTCCTCTGCCGGTTGATGCCAATGGGCTGCCATTCGCAGCGATGCGTTGGTTCTGTTGACAGAAGTAATATGTGTGTTTGCTGTTGCATTATTATAGATAATTGTATAAATAAAAAACCCCGCGGTGTGCGGGGTTTTCTGTATGATAAGTTGATGTAAACTTAACGGTGAAGAAAATATACCCCGAGGCTACAGCCTAATGATGGTAGGCATTCCAGGCTTTTTATATGTGTGAATGTATTGCGTTGCATATGTGTTTTTTATTTGCGGGTGCAAAGATAGAAGGAGTTTTTACTTAACAAAATTTTCTAGAAAAAAATTTAGAAGAAATATAAAATATGCAGGCAAGTAAGATACACGACTGACTCTTTCCTGCATCAAAAATTACCTTAGTTTACACGCTCATAAAATGAACTAACAAACAAAAATTGAAACGTATGGTAGATCATGAATTAGTTACCGCAAGCAACCAGTTGGAAGGATACCGAATCATAAAGCATCTGGGTATTGTAAGAGGTATCACCGTTCGTTCCCGAAGCATCTTTGGTAGTCTTGCCGGCGCCTTTCAAACGCTCGCCGGCGGCAGGCTTTCCATCTATGTTGACTTGTGTGAGAAGACCAGACAGGAAGCTTACGATCATCTCATTCAACATGCTAATGAAAGAGGTGCGAATGCCATCATCAACCTTCGTTACGATGCCAACGAAATCATGCAGGGCGTAACTGAAGTATTGTGTTATGGCACAGCGGTGCAGGTTGTGAATGTATAAGCAGTAAAGCTGTTAGAAATTCATTACTTAATCAGACAAAATATTTTTGCCTGAACCCAACCTTTCGGCCTTGCAGGAAGTATATGCTAAAAAAAGTAAGCTATGAAAAAGCTGTATTGGCTGTTCTCCGTTATTGTAATATCCATTTTGTTCTTTCAATGCCAGAAAGAAGTGAACTTTACAGGTGGTCCCGATACCAGTGTTCCGGTTGCGCCCGACCCCATCAGCGCAGGTATCCAGGGTTATATAACAGATGAGAATGACCAGGCCGCAGCAGGCGTTTTGGTTACAGCAGGCAGCAGCACTATTACTACAGACGCGAATGGATATTTCCACATCTCTAAAACTACTCTTGATAAAAATACATCGCTGGTAACGGCAGAGAAAGAGGGTTATTTTAAAGGCTATCGTGTGCTGGCTGCCACTTCGGGTTGTAATCAGGTAGCCATAAAACTAATCCGGAAGGATATTGCCGGAACGCTGTCTTCTTCATCCGGCGGCGAGGCTTCCTTATCCAACGGAGCGAAAGTGAACCTGCCGGCGAATGGCGTGGTGGTAGCATCCTCCAACAATGCTTACAGTGGCGATGTAAAAGTGTATGCTTCTTACATTGACCCAAGTAGCACTGATATTGCAAAGAAAGTTCCCGGCTCATTTACTGCCAATAGTAAAGATGGTAAACGTGTGACCTTAGCCTCTTATGGCATGCTTGCAGTAGAGTTAAATTCTGCTAGCGGCGAACGGCTACAGATAAAGAATGGCAGTGTTGCTACGCTAACTATACCCATACCTTCTCGTTCTATCGCGTCGGCGCCAGCCACCATTCCGTTGTGGTATATAGATGAGAAAACCGGTATCTGGCAGGAAGAAGGTACTGCCACGAGGCAAGGCAGTACCTATGTAGGTGAAGTAAAACATTTTAGTTTCTGGAATGCTGACCAGCCTTTTGATGCCGCGCAATTATCACTCGCCTTACATACAACAGATGACAAGCCCGTAGTGTACGGCATTGTAAAACTTCTTGCAGCCGATACCACCAATTTTTCATCTATGGCTTTTGGCTATACCGACAGTTTAGGACAAGTAACAGGAACTGTACCTGCTCATACTAATCTGACATTGCAAGTGCTGAACAATTGCGGAACTATTGTTTATACCCAAAGCATTCCGGCGATCAGCAGCACTACTAACCTTGGTGTTATTAAGATTAACCTTACGTCTTCCATGTTGACTTTCCAGGGTGTTTTGCTGAATTGTAACAATCAACCTGTCACTAACGGTTATGCTGTTGTTAGTCTTGGTAACGATACGCGTTATGTATCTACCGATGCCACCGGCAAATATTCAACGATTTATTTTTTGTGTTCGGCATCGGTTTCCACGGCTACGGTTGTAGGGGTTAACAATGATGACCAGCAACAGGGAGACCCAGCTAACATCAGCATTAATTTTCCGCTTACCGACGCGGGTAGCGTTATTGCCTGCGGTATATCTGCAAATGAGTATATCAATTACAAATTAGATGGTATTGACTATACAATTGACAATAGTAATACTTCTGATCCCAACCGTGATTCGGCTGTAAACGGATACTTGTTTAATGGCTATATCACTTCCATTAATGGTTACGATTCTCAGACCAGTAATTCTATTTCGTTCAGATCAGTAACCGCTAATGCAACTGGTACATTTCCACTTACTACACTGCTGGCGCAAAGCAATGATTCTACTCAGTTAAAGCAACCCTTCGATATTACTTTCACAAAGTTTCCAAATACTGCCGGTGAGTTTTTTGAAGGTAATTTTTCAGGCGACTATACGCAGGGTGCCGTATCGCATACCATTTCGGCTACATTCAGGGCAAGGAGAAACTATTAAGCGATTCAATCATCAGAAGCAGATATCATCACTGGTTGCAGGAAGAACCAACGCAAGGCGCAGGAACAATTGTACAGGAATTATTACAGCGCTATGATAAGGCTGTGCCTGCTTTATACCAAAAGCGAAGCAGATGCAGTTGAGGTATTGAACAACGGTTTTTTAAAAGTGTTTCAGAATATACAACGGTACGAACCAGCGAAGGGAAGCCTTTATACCTGGATTCGTACCCTTGTCGTTCGTAGCTGTATTGATTTCGTTAAACAAAAAGCAGCAATAGAAACACACTATGAATTAGAGGAAGAGTTTGATGTGCTGATAGAACCGGAAGCAATTCAAAATATAGACGCTGCGCAGTTGTTGTATTGTATCCGGCAACTGCCGCCCGCTACGCAAACGGTTTTCAATTTGTATGTAAGCGAAGGATACAGCCATAAAGAAATTGCGCAACTAATGAGCATCAGCGAAGGCACCAGCAAATGGCACCTGAGCGAAGCCAGAAAAAAATTACAGCAAATGATTGCATCAAAGGAGGTAAAGCTATGAGTGAAAAAACACCTTTCGACGAAAGCTTTCAACACAAAATGAATGAGCTTCCGCTGCCGGACGAAAACAAATCCTGGCAAGAGATGAAACAATTGCTGGACGAAAAAGAGAAGCGACGCCCGTACTTCTTTTTCAGGTATGAGAAGATGGCAGGCGCCTTATTGCTGTTGTTATTTCTTGGCTTATGGCTAATGATCGCTCCGGAGAGAAAGAACCTGTTAACAAAGCGGATTGATGCAAAACAAAATCAAACAAAATCAAATAACATTCATCAAAGAAACTTACAGCAACAAACCAATGGAGCAGAATTAAAAAGCAAAAATGCACCTCAGCAAAAAGACAGCTTTGGTTTTTATTCTTCTGAAAAAACGAAAACCAAGATTGATATTGATTCAACTCAAACCTATGTATCTCCTTATCGAAATAAAATGGATGTCATTTCTAAGAAACAAGGATTATCTGAAAAGAAATCAATGCCATCAATACCATTTAGTAAAAGATTTATATACACAAAAAGTGACAGCAAAGAAAATACTTCTACCATAATAAGAGATAGCATTTATAGGGCTTTAAACGATACTCTTCTTTATAATCAGACTGCAATAAATAAAGAAAATTATTCGGCTGAAACACTTGCCAGTATCAAAAAAAAGGATAGCTTATTTCTGCCAACTCTAAAAGATAGTAATGAATATACAACAGTTATTGCAGACAGCTTACACACGGCAGATCATACTTCGGCCACTGCTAAAGCAATGATCAAAATAAAGCGGCACAAGGCTTATTTTATTGACGCGGGAGTAGGAATTAAACAGCAGCTTCCCTTCGGCGGACAAAAAATAAATACATATAATTATAACGGTGACAAAGCTCTGCTGAAAGACTACGTCCCGTCCGTGTATCTAACAGTAGAAAAAGAAAAGCAATGGTTTCTCCAAGCTGAATTTAACTACGCTGCGCCCCGCCTGGTCAGAGACTTTATTTATTGGCAGCATACCAATGCCGATTATGTACATGGCAATATAACCCGCACCGAAAATCACTTGCAGAAAACATTTTATAATCAGGTACCCATAAGCTTCAATGTCTATTTGCATTCATCGTGGTCGGCAGGCGCCGGCATAACATATAACTGGCTTCAGGGTGCGGTGGCAAGTAGGGAAGTGGTTATAAGTGGCGCACAGCCCGCTGTGCAAATCACAACGCAGCAAACGATACCCATAAAAGGCTATACCGATTCGTTTCTCTACCGCTCTCAAATGGGTGTGTTATTGCAAGCCGGTTATCAGAAAAGGAGGTGGTTTGCAGGATTGCGCTACTTGCAGGATGTGCAGCCTTTTATCACTTACACCTTACCCAACGGCACCCAAAAAGATAAGTTAAATGCATCGTTTGAACTGATGATCCGTTGCCGGTTATTCCGGTCAGATAAGTTTAGCATAGCCGGTCATAAGCATACTAAAGACAAATAAAAAGCTTCAGAATTATTAAAGTTCTAAAGCTTTTTATTCTGCTTATTTTATTGTCATTGATGCAATGAGAATATTGCTATGTTACCTTCTTATCTTTCCCAAATAATCACTCAACTTCAATATCGCATCTGCCGCTAATCCAATGCCCACCTGCGCTTCAGCCCAGTTGCGTTGCTCAATGGCTTCGCGGATGCCAGGCAAAGTTTTCACACCATAACCTGTGTAAAAACCGGGTGCATAAATCGCATGCCGATACCACTCCCTGCGCGGCAAACCATCCGGTAATAAGAGCTGTTGTTCGGCTTTATACAAAGCCTCGTTTACAGCTTCATTAGCTGCAGAAGTGTCTTCCTTGTTCAGTCTTGCCTGCAGGCTGTCGGTGCTTCGTTCAAGGCTATCTATTGCCGTTTGCAACGGTGAGAAATTTAAATAAGGCACATCGCTTTTTACCGGTGGTGGCACTAAGTGATCAGCCGTATCTGTGGTTTGTTTGTAAATGCCGGAAAGGATGAGTTTATTCTCGAGTCTTGTGTCTTCACGCAGATTATTTGCTAATTGGATCACCTCTTTTGTATAACTGTTAAGTGCATCGTATAAGTAAGAAAAATCGAACGGAAGTTGATCGGCATCCGCCATGCGCAAAGCCAGTCTGCCAGCGGTTTTCGCCAATGCTATACCATACTGAAAAGAAGGGTCTTTAAAACGGCGGTAATTATCATACGAATCATATATCGAATGGTATTCGCCACCCCCATCTTCACCGCCAAAACCAATATTCAAACAAGGCAAGCCTAAGTGCTGCAGAAAAGGAGAGAAGTCAGACCCCGAACCTAACGGTTCCAACTCCAGTTCTTTTTTATTCATTGCCTCTTCTTTTGCTTTGGTTCCGCTGGCATCAGCCACCTCTTTTGCAAGCAATCTTTGTTTTACCGGAATCCCTGTTTCAGGGTCGGTAATATCATCCGCTATTTCATTTACATATTTCTGCAAGGCAATGGAGCCACCCGCACCAAAAAAGCCTCTGCCATTGCCATCGCTGTTAATGTACACCACTGTTTTCTGCTGCAATTCTTTTGCATGGTCTTCTACCCATTCGGTGCTGCCCATTAAGGAGGGTTCTTCGCCATCCCATGCACAATACACCAGCGTGCGTTTTGGCTTCCAGCCCGTCTTTGCTAACTGACCAATCGAAAGAGCTTCTTCTAACATAGGCGCTTGCCCGCTAATGGGGTCAGCCGCTCCGTTCACCCAGGCATCATAGTGGTTGCCACGCACTACCCATTCATCGGGATACTGCGCACCTTTCATTGTTGCAATCAAATCGCGGCAAGGCACCTGGTTCCAGTTAAAAGCCAGGTTCAAATGCACCTTTGTTTTACCATCACCACCCACATGATAGGTGAACGGCAGACCACCCACCCAATCGCGCGGCGCTACCACGCCACCCAACGATTTTAAAAGAGGCGTCGCATCATGATAACTGATAGGCAGCACAGGGATCTTCAATAAATTCTTCGCATCACTCTGTGCAATCCGCTTTGCATCTGCTGTAGAGGCAATATCTGGTGTTAGCGGATCGCCGGGGTAAATAGGCATGTCCAGTACGCTGCCACGTTGCACTTCATATTCGCTGCGGTAAGCCCCTTTGGGATAAACATCGCCCGCCGCATAGCCATCATCTATCGGATCGCTATAAATAATGCAGCCGATGGCGCCATGCTCCTGCGCAACTTTCGGCTTTATACCGCGCCAACTTCTGCCATACTTTGCAATCACAATCTTGCCTTTTACATTAATTCCCATCCGGTCAAGTCTGTCATAGTCTGATGGCAAGCCATAATTAACGAAGATGAGTTCACCAGTTACATTGCCATCTGCACTCCATGCGTTGTAAGTAGGCAGTTGCCCGCTCTGTCCGCTGGTAGCATCTTCCGCTAAGGCAGGCTCTTTCAAAATAGCTTTATAAGAGGTAGGCGCTATCATCTCCAAGACCCTTGTTTTAGGCGTAGGAAAAAGCACGGTGTATGTGTCCATTCTTACCTCCCAGCCATACGACTTCAGGCGGTTGTAAATGGTATCTGCCATCATTTTATTACCCGCTGAACCGAGATGATGCGGCCTCGACGACAATAGCTTTATCGTGCTGCCGATATGCTCTGCACTTAAGTTCTGGTCGAACTGTTTTTCAATGTCTTTTTGTTGTTTGGCATTGGAAGAAGTAAAGCCGGTGATGGACGATTGCCCGCCGCTTTTACTTATAAAGAATAAGAACATGCATGAAAGGAAGAAAAGATTTTTCATAGATATGTGAAGGTGGTTTGCTTACGCAATAAAAGTAGGGAATAAAAGCAAGAAGAAGGAGTGGTATAAATGCTGATTCTGCTGATGGAATGTATCTCTGTACATCAACTATCAATTAACATCAAGCGCGTCATTTGATGCTATACATTTGTTCTGTCATTGTAACCAGTTGCTGATTTGTTCACAAATTTTATCAATCATGTTTCTTTTCGTTATAGGCCTCATCATCTTCTTCGTCGCAGTCGGTCTCAGCCGCACCAATCCCGCTTTCAGGCAGTATGCCAAAACAGTACAAGGCATCGGCATCCTCATCGCCATCTTAGGTTTTATAGCTGCCGGCACCGTGCAGATTGATGCCGGCGAAGTAGGCGTGCAAAAGCTATTTGGTAAAATTCAGGATAATGTATTGACAAGCGGTCTGCATCTCATCAATCCGTTGATAGAAGTAGAGCACATGGATGTAAGAACGCAGAACTATACCATGAGTGGCACCAACGACGAGGGTACTAAAGCTGGTGATGATGCCATCCGCGTATTGTCTGCCGACGGATTGGAAGTCACCATTGATTTATCAGTATTATACCACGTTGTTCCTTCCGAAGCACCTAAGTTATTACGGCAAACGGGCACTAATTATGAAGATAAAATCGTGCGTCCCATCACACGCACCCGCATCCGCGATAATGCGGTTTATTACGATGCCGTAGCCCTGTTCTCTACTAAGCGCGATGAGTTTCAGCAGCGCATCTTCAGTACTATAGAAAAAGACTTTAAAGCGCGAGGATTGATACTGGAAAATTTATTGGTTCGCAACATCACTTTACCAGCCAGTGTGAAAACTACCATCGAGCAAAAAATAAGTGCCGAACAGGATGCGCAGAAGATGCGGTTTGTGCTGCAGAAAGAACAACAGGAAGCCGAGCGCAAACGCATCGAAGCGCAGGGCATTGCCGATTACCAGCGCATCATCAGCGAAAGCCTTACCGATAAACAGTTGCAATACGAACGCATTAAAGCACAACTGGAAATTGCAAAGTCGCCCAATTCTAAAGTTATCATCATGGGCAGTGGCAATACACCACTGATTTTGGATGGCAAGAATGATAAGTAAAGCTTATTTTACTTTTATATTATCTAAAAACAAACCCCTCTTCATATTGCTATGACGAGGGGTTTGTTTCAATAAGAAAAAATTATTTCGCAATCAGGAACGGATACCGTCCGCTCACCAATCCATCTTCTTCAACCGTAATATAATAGTTGCCGGTTTGTAAAGCAGCCAGGTTTGCCAACTTGTAAGTTTGCTCTCCTTTGGTTCTGTAGCCCAATGAATAAGTTTGTGAAACCTGCGCCGAACGGTCATACACTTTCAGTATGATGTTGCCTTCTTTTTGCAGGCTAAACTTTAGCGTGGAAACGGTATTGCCAGCCGGGTTGGGATAGAGGCTGATATTCGACACAAACTGTGGTGCTGCAACGCTTGTGAGGCCTGCCGTGCCGATACCTACTGCATAAAACGCATTCTTTACCTGCGTTACTTCGTTGGAAGTTGCACCATATAAGTCTGTAGCTGCGTTGATGCAAGCCACGCGCCATGCCGCATAGTTAGAAGTAGGTACGAGATACACCGTTTCGGAGCGATACAGAATCTGGTCGGCTTTGCTTAAGCCCAGACCGGTAACGCTAAACGCATTGCCTTTGTCGTTGGTGCCGCTGCCGCCATCTACCAGCAGGTAAAACATGTAGTTGCCTACACCGCTCAACACATGCACATCGGCACTGGCTTTCCAGTACTTGCCGCCATACGTATCGGGCTGGCTATAGGCATTGGGATTGCTCATGTCGCGGATAAACCAGTTCATGTCGTTGCTCAGGCGCCAGTCTTTATCGGCTGGTTTAATAAAGAACTGCACCGACTTGCCCATGATGTCGCTCATGCTTTCGTTCATGCCGCCCGATTCGCCGCTGTAGTTCAAGCCAGATGTGTTTTGCGTTACACCATGTGTTAACTCATGACCCGTAACATCAATACCAGTAACGCCTGCACCGCTGCTGCCCGAGCGTTTGCCGTAGTTCATCGCAGTGCCATCCCAAGCAGCATTATCTCTGTATAAAATGCCGCCTTTATTCACATAGCTGACCAATGCAAAGCCGTTGTTGTCTATGCTGTTGCGGTTAAAATTAGCTTTATAAAAATCATACGTCATCTCTACACCCCAATGCGCATCCAACGCATTCTGGTTGGGAAGCGACAGGTTCCAGTTGGCAGATGTGTTGGTGAACTCGGCTTTGCCTTTTGCCTGTAGTGTAATCACACCATTACCGCGCGAATAATCGCGAAGGCGGTACGTATTTGTTCCTGTTTTGTCGGAGTGAATCGTCTGCGTGCCGCTGTACAAAGTATTGGCAGAGCCTATCGCATCGGTGGTATGAATGCGATCCTTCCTGCCCAGTATTTCGCCGGTTTGCGCATCTATGAAATAGTAAGCGCGGCTGATGTTCGGCTCCTGCGCATAGATGTCAATTTTATAAGCCGGGCGAAGCTCCGATACATTGATGTCGTCGCCTGCGTACCATACTTTCTCTGCTTTGGGATAATAAGTGGCGTTCTTGTCGTTAAACTGCGCTTTCAGGTTGGCTTCCATATCGGCATCCTGCCACGCATACAAGGTAGCGCCCACCTGCCTGATGGCAGCTGCAACGGCTTGCTTTTCGGTGATGCTTTTTGCGCTGGCTGCCGATAGCAAAGTACTTTCAAAATCGGTAACGAGAGATGCACTTACAGACACCAGTTTACCGTCTTTTACATGTGCTACCAACATAGAGCTTTCGATAGGCAAACCTGCATAGGTTTGATAAAAACGGTAGTGCGTGAAGCCAAGATTGTCCTTCTCCGTGCTCTTCAACACGAGGTCTGCTTTAGCATCCAAACCCAAAACAGCTTTGGCCGTTTGCGGTGTGAAAGCCACTTGCTGGGCTTCTGCAAAACCGGCATACTGTTTTGAAATTCCTTTGTCGCCTCTGATAACGGGAAGCAGGTTTTTTTGTGCATCGGCTGCACCGGCCAACATAGCCAGCATTGCCAGCGTGAGTAGTCGTTTTTTCATTTGAGAGATTTGATTTAATATGAATAAAAAGAAGAACCCTGTGAAGAATACGATATGGAAACCATAAGCCTGGAATTGGTAATGATAAACAGTTAATAATTCTCTTTGCAGTTCGGTGATACCCTCAAAAGCATCCTTTCATTCAGCGCGATAAATGTAGAAAAGTTTTGGTTGGCGTGTTATTTATTTCGGTGAATAAAATATTGTTCATTCTTATCCGCTGCCTGTTACAACAGCAAAAGAATAGAACAATGTGCAATCAATTGATAACAGTTATTTCTTCTGATACACCCGCACATAATCCACATACATCTTCGCCGGTAGCAGGCTGTCGTCAATGGTTTGTCCTGGCCAGTTGCCGCCCACCGCAAGGTTTAGCAGCAGGAAGAAAGGTTGTTGAAACTCTTCAGTGTTGTTTGTATTGATGTTAGAGGTGTGATACTTTACGCTATCTATAAACCAGTTAATCGTATTCTTATCCCATTCCACACTATATACATGATAGCCGGAAGGAAAAGAAGTTGTGTTGCCACCGTTCTGTGCATGACCATTGTTGTCCCAATGAATAGTGCCATAAATAATGCTGTCGGCATTAATGTGTTCCATAATATCTGTTTCACCACAGGCCGGCCAATTAATGGTATTGATGTTGGAACCCAGCATCCAGAAAGCCGGCCACAAGCCTTGCCCCACAGGCATTTTAATGCGGGCTTCTATCTTTCCATATTTAAATTCCTTTTTACCCTGCGTCGTCATCCGCGAAGAAGTATAACCGTTCGATCCCACCGTTTCTTTCCGGGCTGTAATCACTAAGTTACCATCCTCAATAGAAGCATTGTCTTTCTGGTAATATTCCTGCTCGTTGTTGCCCCATCCGTTGCCGCCGGTTTCAAAGTTCCAGATATTCGTGTTAATGGCAGAACTATCAAACTCATCCGACCATACCATCTGGTAAGCGGTAGCTGTTGTTGTATCGGCAGGTGGTGTGTAAGGAGGTGGAATAATTCCATTGTCTGATGAAGAAGATTTGGTGCAAAAAGAAAACAAGCAAACGAAAAGAAACAGAAGAGGCAGGATTTTGCCGGATGATGTCATACAACAAGCTTTATAAAATAAAGATAAGAGAAAAGCAATGATGCCGACACCGGCAAAACGGCGATGACATAAAACAATTTCTTGTGTGCAATCTCATTTTATAACTGACTCACTATAGAGATTTGCATGATCATTTTTAATTACAAATAAAACTTCATCTTTAAGTTCTAATTAATGCTGTATGATAACGAAGAAAACCATATCACTTCTCTTGTTCATTGTTTCATTTTTCTCGGCGCAATCACAAAATAAATTCATCACCTCCAGGGGCAAAGACATCATTGACGCAAATGGCAAACCTTTTCTTATCAAAGGAACCAACCTCGGCAACTGGTTGGTTCCGGAAGGTTACATGTTTAAGTTTACGAATGCCAGTTCACCCAGACTAATTGATGAAACATTTAAAGAACTGGTAGGTCCGGCGGCTACAAAAGAATTCTGGAAGAAATATTTGACTACTTACATCACCAAAAAGGATATTCATTACCTCAAAACAACCGGTCTCAATTCTATCCGTATACCTTTCAATTATCGCTTGTTCACCAATGAATCTTACATGGGCGATAATGATTCAACAAGGGGCTTCACTTATTTGGATAAGGTGATACAATGGTGCAAAGAAGAAGGCTTGTATGCCTTGCTGGATATGCATTGCGCGCCCGGCGGGCAAACCGGCGATAACATTGATGATGGCTACGGCTATCCTTTCCTGTTCGAAAGCGAAGCTGACCAAAACAAAACGGTTTATTTCTGGCAGAAGATTGCAAAGCACTATGCGAATGAAACGACTGTACTGGGTTATGATCTGCTAAACGAACCCATTGCACATTACTTCGACAAAGATCATTTCAACCCTTTGCTTGAACCACTTTACAAGAAGATTACAACAGCCATTCGCAGCGTTGATAAGAATCATCTTCTCTTTCTTGGCGGCGCGCAGTGGGATTCTAACTTCAACCCATTTGGTGCGCCTTTCGATAGCAAGCTCGTTTACACATTTCATAAATACTGGACGGCTACCACAAAAGATGTGATACAGGACTATATTGATTTCAGAGACAAACACAACGTGCCCATCTATTGCGGCGAAACCGGCGAGAATGATGATGAGTGGGTAATGAAGTTCAGGCAAACACTGGAAGAAAACAACATTGGCTGGCACTATTGGCCGTATAAAAAAATGGACGACACACGAGGCTTTGTTACGTTTAAAATACCTCAGTATTACGATAGCATCATTGCTTATGCCGACACGGCAAGAAGCAGCTTTGCAGACATTAGGAAGCTAAGACCAAAGGATGGGGGACAACTGCAAAAAGCACTGGATGGATTTTTAGAGAACTGCCGGTTTGCAAATTGTATTATCAACAAAGAATACATAACAGCCTTGGGCTTGAAGGCAAATTGATTCCCGCAATACCGCATTGGATTTTTATAAAATAATATAGCCGCCTTCGAATACATTGGCAAAAAAGAAGTCATAATCAACCCATGCAAAGCCACCATCCGCCCATGCCGTGCTCCAGGAATTCATGAAGCGGAAAGCATGTTTCGCGTCATCGTAGCCGGTTATCACCAAAGCATGCGGACCGCCAACGGCTCCACTGCGTTCTTTCCATACATAGGGTGCAGAAAGTGCTTCAAAGCCTGGATCTACGGAAATAGCAAATATAACCGGGTGCTTGTCCTGTATGGCTTTCCGGATACATTTTAAGTTGTGCAAATTCACTTTCGCCCAACCCTTTATCTTATAAGTTTCAGCGTCTGATTTTTGAATGCTATCCGGTTGAAGCGAGCATTCGCCGGGATCATAAGGCATAGTGCTTAATGAACATGCACCCTCCATTTTCATAAGATATAAATGATCGAGAATAGAGGTGCAAGTGCAGTTGCCTTTGGTTATCTGGTTGTAGATAAACTTTGGGCTTAAATTGCCGGTATCGCTGTAAGCTTTACCCAATATTGTATGCACGTAATAGCTGCCGGCGCCATACACGGTTGCCCATGCAGCGCACGATCTCTGGCTACTCTGATCGCCCGGAACAGGCATGTCAAGAAGAATAGAAGAAGGCAGTGGTTGTGCTGTGTCAGGCAGATAATCAACCGTATCAGCAATGACAACGCCAAGGCTGGCGCCTGCATCGTTGCAATAGCCGGTCGCATATGGGTAATCGCGTGGAAGCGTGTCCCTGATAACGTCAACGCTTTTGCCGCCTTCAAAAGAATATTCCCGGTAGCAGGCAAACAAAGAAATGAGAACACCCGTCATGGCAATCAGCAATGCTCTTGTTTTCATATTGATTTTTATTCAACGTAAATAAATGGCAACCCCTTTACTAAAGAAGTACCTAAAGAGATTATCTAAGGAGACAGGCGCTGGTGAAAAAGTTGTATAGGTTGGAAAAATTATTCCGGATGATACAAGAAGAGAATTTGCTATTCTTATCTGCGGGATAAATATTTTCTTTACGTATGAAAATAAGTACCGTAAGATTAGAGACCTTCAGCGATTGCGTGGTTGCCATCATCATTACTGTTATGATACTGGAGCTGAAGCTACCTAACCTGGATGTGCAAACGTCTTCGGCCCACATGATGACTTACCTGCATCACCTGCTGCCTTATTTTATCACGTATGCTTTTAGTTACATGATGATCGGTATCTTCTGGACCAACCACCACCATATGTTTTTCCTGTTGGAGAATACCGACGAAACCTTGCTATGGCAAAACTTTTTGTTCCTGTTTGTACTCAGTTTAATCCCGTTTGCAACGGCTATTGTGGGCGCCAATCCGTTCATACCGGTATCGCCGGCTATCTATGGTTTGGTGATGTTACTTACCACCGTTTCATTCGTTATGATGCGCAGTTATAGCCTTCGCCACAAGCTTATTCACATTGATAAAGACAAAGACATCCGCCGCAAGATTTATAAAGTATCCATCCGCGCCCGCACTAAAGGCATCATCGGGGCAGTGGTGTACGCTGCTTCCGTACCCTTAGCATATGTAAATGTGTTTATCTCTTATGTGCTGTTTGCTATACCGGCTATCATCTTTTTTATCCCCGAAGGCATAGACAGCGAGAAACTTGCATCAAGCCTTAGCGAAGACAACAAACCGGCGCCGCAAAATCAATAATGCAGCTTGCCCTGCAAAGTGGTTTTGCTCTTGCCAAAGTCTTCGCTTCTTTCCTCTTCCACCCTTATTTTATCACCCTCTGAATAGCAGGTAAATGTATCGGTATGCGGGCTTTCTATGTAACGCAGAATAAGTTGAAGCGTATTGGCATCCTTCCATATATAAGCCGCCGCTATCCTGGCAGGATAAATCATCGAAGTGTTTTCAATCGCACCGGATAACAACGAAGGACCCGGTTTGTTTGTTTGAGAATAGTTCCAGTTGCTGTTATTAAAAGGTATGGAGTAAGAAGCCTTGTCGGTTGAAAAAGCAACGGAACAAGTTCCGTTTGCGAAATGAAATGCTATCTTCTGCAATTGCAGTTTGTTGGTATCAAGCAAGAAGGTTTTGCCGTTTAACAAAACTGCATTGTCTTCAACACTTTTTGAAGGTGCCGGTAAAGTCAATGCCTTTAGTTGTTTCGCTAATGCGTCATCAGCCGCCGCATCAGCCGGCAGAGCTTTGTCTTTAAAGGCAGGCAACAAATACTGCCACACCAGGTTTATCTCCGATTGCATATCGGCGGTTTCTGCCGTGATGGCAAGCGCCACATCTTTATCCGGCATTACAATCATAAACTGGCCAAATGCACCATCACCTCTGAATGCATTGTTGCGGCAGCGCCACATCTGGTAGCAGTAGCCCTGCAGCCAGTCGCTTGAATCTCTTTTAGATTGCGGTGCCGATGGGTCTTGCATAATCTTCATCGTGCTGGCTTCTTTTACCCAATCTGCCGAAATGATTTGTTTGCCATTCCACTTGCCGCTTTGCAAAAAAAGCTGCGCAAACTTTGCCATGTCTTCCGTCTTCAAACGCAAGCCCCAGCCACCGGTGTTGATGCCTTTGGTATCGGTTTCCCAATCGGCACCTTGTATGCCTAACGGAGCGAATAAGCGGGGCGATAAATAATCAATCGTTTTTTGTCCTGTTACCTTTTGCACAATGGCACTTAGCATATAAGTGCCAAGTGAGTTATATAAAAACGTTGTGCCCGGTTCCTCTACAATCGGTGTGGCTAAAAATCCCTTTATCCAGTTGCTGTCTTTGCCAACTAAAGGCGTCGGGTCGGGGCTTTGTCCGTCCGACATCATCAATACATCCTTTACTGTTAGTTCAGACAAATAATGGCTGACTGTATCTGGCAATTCGTTTGGAAAGAAGCTGATGACTTTATCGTTTAAGGAAAGCTTTTTTTCTTGTACCGCAAAGCCAATGGCAGTTGCAGTAAAGCTCTTACTGCAGGAGTATAAAGTATGTTTTAAATCGGCACGATAAGGATTCCACCAACCTTCGGCAATCACTTTTCCGTGGCGCAATAACATGAAGCTGTGAAACTCTGTTTTGCTGTGCGAAGCGGCATCTACAAAAGCAGAAATATCTTTTGCTGAAACACCTTGCGCTTCGGGCGTGCTGTGAGGTAAAGTACTGCTTTGCTGCGCGATACAATTACTGGTAATGATAAACAGCAGAGTTGCAATAAACATGAATTTAAAATGAGACATAGCATCGTTTTTAAAAGAGAGACAAGATAAGAAATGAAATGATCTGGATGGCAACAGATCTCTCATTAATGCTTTCCTTCCAGCGCTTTCTGTTCTGAATTTACAGAGTATGAAATGCTAACTGTTTTTATAAAAGCGTATAGTTAGCAATAGAAGGAGTAGAGATATGGTAAAAGCTACAATATTGCTTTTACGTAATGAAGTTTGTAAGCATCCGGTTGAAGCTGAAATAATTTTGTTTCTTAACGAAAGAAAGAATTGTTTACAGAAGCTATGAAAAGACAAATCAGGGTTACAACTCAATCTTTTTCTCTAATATTTCTTTGCCTGTCGGGCAAAGATCGAGCACTACACAGCGTTCGCAATCGGGATGATAATGATAGCAACATTTTTGCCCGTGTAGCATCATCAACTGATGATTGTCGTAAACATCCTGTGCCGTGAAATCCGCAGGCAGCAGGTCTTCCAGCGCCTGATGCGCTTTGGCTTCGCCAATTTTTTTATCAATAATGCCTAAGCGTACCGCTACGCGAAAATGATGAGAATCTACCGGTAGCGCTTTCCCTCTCAGCGTGCTAAATGACAGCACTGCGGCACTTGTCTTCGGCCCTACACCTGGCAATTCTTCCAGCCATTCGCGGGCTTCCTTAATGCTCATATTGACTAAATTATCCAGCGTTAATTTTCCATTGCGCTGCGTTATCATTCGCAATACCTGCTGTATGCGCGGTGCTTTTTGTTCAGGCCAAGTGCAAGGTTGAATGGCAAGCTGCACTTCGTCAACCGGCGCATCCCGCACGGCTTCCCATGAGCCAAACTGTTCTACCAGATTATCATACGCTTTGCCGGAATCTCTATTCTTAGTGCGGTGTGATAGGAGCGAAGAGACCAACTCGCTCAAAGGATCTAAATCATGAAAATACTTAATGCCTTTGCCATATACTTCTGCGAGGCGATGGTGAACTTCCAGGCTTAATTCTGCTTTGTTATCTGTTGTAGCGAGCATGATGCTTACTTTTTTATGGTTAGCGGATGATAAAGCAAGCGGTTTGCTTTCTTTATATCCCTCTGTCTTTTTTACCAATTCTTGTGCCGCCAAAGGGAAGATTAAAAGATATGATTCTATATTTTCAGTTGGTCTATTTTATTTCATACCATAAAAAAGCGGGCAAGAAAACTCTTGCCCGCCACTGCTTAGTTGGTTTGCAGCTTACTTGTTCACCGAGACTTTATACTCGGTTATAGAATGAAAAGTTTGTCCCGGACGCAAAATTGTAGTTGGGAAAGAAGGTGTGTTTGGCGAGTTAGGAAAATGTTGTGTTTCCATGCAAAAGCCGGTATATTGATTAATTGGTTTGCCGCCCGATGTTTTAATAGAACCATCCAAAAAGTTGCCACTATAAAACTGTAGACCCGGCTGTGTGGTAAACACTTCCAGCTTGCGACCGCTGAGGCTATCGGTCACTTCCGCCACTTTGGTAAGACTGCTGTCTTTTTTATTCAATACGAAATTGTGGTCATAGCCAATAGGGTCGCTATGTATTTGCTGAATGCGTTCACCAATTAAATGAGCTGTTGTAAAGTCGAATGGTGTTTCTTTAACCGGTGCTAACTGCCCGGTTGGAATAAGTGTTGTATCTACAGGTGTGAAGCGGTCGGCATCTATCATTACAGAATGCTTCAATATGGTATTGCTTATATCGCCGGTAAGATTAAAATAGCTGTGGTTAGTGAGGTTTAAAGGTGTAGCTTTATCGGTGGTAGCACTGTATTCTATTTTCAATGCATTGTCATCAGTGAGAGAGAAAGTAACATGCGAGGTGAGGTTGCCTGGATATCCTTCTTCCCCATCTTTACTCAGATAAGTCAGCGTTAGCTGTGGCTTACTGGAAGCTGTGTCAGACACTGTCCATACTTGTTTGTCGAAGCCTTTCTTTCCACCATGCAAATGGTTCTGCCCATTATTGGTAGCTAATGAATATTCCTTACCATCCAGTGTGAACTTGCCCTTTGCAATACGATTGCCATAGCGACCTACGGTTGCACCGAAATAAGGTACGCCGGCAGTATATCCGCTCAGGCTGTCGAAGCCAATAACAATGCTGCTTTTACCACCGTTTTTATCTGGTGCTACAAAAGAGGTAATCGTTCCGCCATAGTCTGATATTTTCACCTGCACACCATTATTGTTGGTTAATGTGAAAAGATGAACCGGCTTGTTATCGAACGTTCCCCAATCAGCTAACGCCAAGCCCGGCTTTGAGGATAAGCTGTCGGAAGAGGTTGTACTGCCACTATCAGTTGTGCCATTATTGCAAGCCATACAGAATACGTTTAGAAGTAGAAGAACAGATAAAAAATGATTTGTTTTCATACAGCGAAGAATATTTTTTGATGCGGCAAATTAAAGCATAAAAAAACGCGGTCTTTAAATTAAGTGTGTGAAATAATTTATAGTGAATCTGTTTTATCCGGTTATTGTTAAATATAGCTGCCATAACTCAGTTATATTGTACATTAAAACAACTTCCCCTGCTCACCCGGTCTTCTAAACTGCGTACAGTCAAGATCCCAACGCTCTGCATTCAACTTATACAGTTTGTTGTATTTGACAAACTGCTGTCTCACCAAATCACCAATTGGTCCTTCGCCACGCATACGCACACCCCAGCGACTGTCGTTCACTTTGCCATCGTGGCTTTTCTCTATCAGGTGCCACACTTTGTCTGCCCGGTCCGGGAAATTTTTAAACAACCAATCGTGAAATAAGAATTTAATAGCACCATTCAAACGGATGAATGTATACGTGGAAAACGTAGCGCCGTTTTCGCTCGCTGCTTTCATGATGCGCTGCATCTCATGCTCATTTAAACCAGGTATCATAGGTCCCAACATCACGCCCATTCTTACGCCTTCCGCACTCAATTCTTTTATCACCCGAAGCCGCTGCCTGCCGGTTGTGGTGCGAGGTTCCATCACACGCCGCAAATCATCCTGAAAAGAAGTGATAGAAACCAAAATACTCACTAAGTTTTTCTTTGCCATGGCAATCAGCACATCTTTATCTCTGAGAATGCCTGCATTTTTTGTAATGATGCCAACCGGCTGATTGAACTCCAAACATACTTCCAGCAACTGTCTTGTAATGCGGAACTTTTTTTCGGCGGGCTGATAGCAGTCGGTATTGCCTGAAAGACTAATGGGCACACATTCCCACTGCGGGTTCATCAAGAATTTACGAAGCAGTTGTGGCGCTTCTTTCTTTACCAATATCTTCGATTCAAAATCAAGACCTGCGCTATATCCCCAGTATTCAAAAGAGTTGCGCGCATAGCAATAAATACAACCATGCTCACAACCCTGGTAGGGATTCATGCTGTACATCATTCCAACATCAGGGCTTTCCACTTTGTTTACTATTGTCTTTGGGTGGATATCTATAAACTGCGTGTGTACGGTAGATTCTATCCAGTCGTCAATGCCTTCAATGTGTTCCTGCGTCCGTTCATTAATAATAAAATGATTCTTCGTATTAAACTGTGCGCCTCTGCCTTTTTTGTACGCATCAGCGTTTTGAAGTTCTTCTTCATCTTGGTTCATTGGTAGTTGGTTTGTTGATGAGTAGTAAGTAGAAAATAAGAGTTGTGAATGTTGAATGAATTTGTTTAGGTTCAATCTTCATCTTCCATCCTCTTTTTAGATAGTAATTGTGAGTAGATGATACTATCCAAACAAAGATGCCTGAACCGAATCGGGTGGAAGATTACGGAAAGGAAAATCAGCCACGGTCTGGTATCTTTTATTTCCGATCCTGCGTTTCAATAAAGTCATTTTAGTGGCAATAAAGCGACCGGTAAAAGAGGAATGACTGTATTCAAGCCAGGCTTTTTCATGTTGCCAGGGCACGAGTTGTCGTGCAATGGTGATATGAGGCTCAGTCATAAAGAAGGGTTTGAAATTGGCGTCGTATTTTAACAAAGGCTGCGCTTCTTTCAACACTTTCACAAGGTTAAGAATCGGCACTTTGCTGGTAACGTTGATAAAAATGGTGTGCGAAGGAAATGTGCCGAAATTATGTAACTCGATTTTAATAGAAGGTTGCGTAGCACAGATACTTCCAAAGCGGGTAACAATGCGGTTTTCCACGGCTTCCAGTTGTAAAAACTTCAAAAGTGTTAGATGTGGCTTGGTATAAACAGCCATCGGATGCTTGTATTTATCGGCAAACTCTGTCTTAATGTTCATAATATCGTTCCATAAGTCTTCTCTTGGTGTTAAGACCAAAAGATACTCGGCTACAGAATAGCCGGCCGGCACTTTGGAGATGGAAATATTACGCGTGCTTTCTTCACGGATCTGCATAGAATAGTTTTTAATTGGCGATAGATTGGATACCTAAATTATTTAGCAAAATAAATACTAATTATTTTAGTAATCAAAAATTGATTCTAAAAAATAATTTGGCATCAATAGAAAGGCTGATGCACTTTTGCGCTTCATTAGGTTTGAAGCCACAAACAAATGGCTTTGATTAAAAGGGAAGTCCGTGTGTAAGTCCGGCGCTATCCCCGTAGCTGTAAGTTGCATCCCAAAACAATTTGGGAAAGTCTTCAATACATACGTCACTGTGGTGTGGTAAGCGCCATGGGAAGACATTGAAGATGCAGCAAGCCAGAAGACCTGCCTGATGAACATATTTCGCTGAGCTTTCGGGTGAAAAGCCGGAGATGTAGGTGCCTTCTGCTGCAGAGGAAGGTTTATGCATTTCTATGTCTTTCAGTATCGCGAAAGCTCATTTTTCATCATTATTTCTAACAGGTAAACAACTGAAAAATGAGCCGTAAAATTTTTGTGATCAATTCTTTCTTTTTCTTCTTTTCTTCCTTTCTCCATGCGCAGGACACGAGCTATAACCAATTGAACGAAGTAGTGGTTACGGCAAATAAATTTGAACAAAAGCAAAGCACCACCGGCAAGGTAATCACCGTCATCAACAAAGAGCTGATTGATAAAAGCATTGGTAAAACGTTGCCGCAATTATTGAATGAACAAGCGGGAATTATCATCAATGGTGCGTTGAATAATGTAGGTAGTGTGCAAACTGTTTACACACGTGGCGCTTCGTCAGGTCGAACCTTAATTCTGCTGGATGGAATTCCCGTGAATGATCCTTCGATGATCAATAATGAATTTGACCTGAACCTGTTTTCGTTAAGTAACATTGAGCGCATCGAGATCTGTAAAGGCGCACAATCTACACTCTATGGAAGCGATGCAGTAGCGGGTGTTATTAATATCATCACAACCAAAAAAGATATCAATAAGGCCTTTAATGGAGACGCGGCAATAAGCGCAGGCAATTACGGCTCACTGAAGGGCAACCTTCAGTTGTATGGTAAAAGCGGTAGGTTTAGCTATACGGCACGCTATGCGCAACTACGTACAAATGGTTTTTCATCTGCAACAGACACAGCACAGAGCAGCAATAAAAGATTTGACCCTGATGGCTATGATGGTAAAGTGGCGAATGCGCAACTGGATTTTCGTGCAACAGACGCGCTAACATTAAAGACCTTTATCTTATACAGCCGTTACGATGCAGATATTGATGCCGGCGTGTTTACAGACGATAAAGATTATTCCATACATAACACCAACCTCCTTACAGGTGCTGGTTTCGTGTTTAAAAAAAATAGATTCAGACTTACCGGTAATTATCAATACAGCGAACCGAACCGGCGTTATCTCAACGACAGTTTAGACAAGACAAGTACTATCTACGAGAACAACCATTATGGCAACAAAACGCAGTATGCCGAATTGTATGGCAATATTATGTTGGGCAAACATTTCATCTTACTGGCAGGCAGCGACTACCGTTTTTCTTCTTACCATCAGTTATACCTTTCAGTAAGCGGTTTCGGTCCTTTTAACGATACTGTTCCTTCCCGTTCTACACATCAGACTTCAGCATATGCTTCTGTTATTTTTAAAGCAATAGGCGATAAGCTGAATATAGAAGGAGGCGGAAGGTATAACGACCATTCTATCTATGGCAATAATTGGACGTACACTTTCAATCCATCTTATGCCATTGATAGTCATTTCAGAATTTTTGCTGATGTTTCTTCCGGCTATAAAGCGCCCGGTATTTTCCAGTTGTTTGATGTGTACAGCGGTAATAAAAATCTGAAGGCTGAAACCTCAAGAAACTACGAGGCAGGCTTGTCGGTGCAGGACAAAAATATACAGGCAAGAGCCGTTTATTTTTACCGCGATATAAAAAATGGTATTGACTATAACTATGTCAACTTTCAATACTTCAACTATGTAAGGCAAAAAGTAAATGGTGTTGAACTCGAAGTAACAGCGAAGCCAGCCAGTTATCTTACAGTCAATGTTAACTATACTTTTTTATCGTCAAGCGAAACATCACAGAACCGCAAAACCAATTATGATACGGTTACTTATCACTACCTCTTGAGAAGACCGAAAAACAGTTTAAATGCAACGGTAGGCATCCAACCTTTAAAGCCTTTCTACCTCTCGCTTTCTGCAAAATATGTAAGCAGGCGCTATGATGTAGGTGGGTATCAATTGCCCGATGTAAACCTGAAAGCATACTGCTTGTTTGATGTTTATGCCGAATATATCCCGCAGGAAAAAACAAAACTATTTGCACAAGTGCAGAATCTGTTTAATCATAGTTTCTATGATGTGTATGGCTACAATTCCATCCCGTTTTTATTGAATGCAGGCGTGCAATTTTCTTTTTAAAATGATTGAATGCAGGCGTGCAATTTTCTTTTTAAAATGCTGGTTTTTATAACGCTGTCAGGATTTGTAACCCTGACAGCGTTTTGCTTGTTGCAGGTTGTATAACCCTGACGGCGTTATCAGTTACCTTTGCCGCAAACTGAATACGGGATGTATTTTCGCTTAGATGAACTGGTCACTATTACCTTCACGTTGTTTGCCGTGATAGATATTGTTGGTTCTATTCCTTTGCTCATTTCGGTGAAGGAAAGAACGGGCGGCGAAATCAATTCGATGCAGGCAACGGCGATTTCCGGTGCGCTAATGATTCTCTTCCTTTTTCTTGGCAGGCAGTTTTTAAGTGTGTTAGGTCTTGATGTGCATTCGTTTGCTGTAGGCGGTTCTATCGTTATCTTCCTTCTGGGGCTTGAGATGGTGCTTGGGCACGAAATATTCAAAGGCGATTCAGGTGGCGGCGCTTCCATTTTTGTACCTGTAGCTTTCCCCACCATTGCGGGCAGCGGCACGCTCACCACCATCATGTCGCTGAAAGCCAATTACCACGATACGGCTATTCTCATCGGTATCTTTGTCAATCTCATCATTATTTATTTTGTATTGCTGTCGCTCAATCACATTGAGCGCTTGCTGGGCAAAGCAGGCATGGTTGCGGTACGCAAATTCTTTGGTGTTATCCTCATTGCAATAGCCGTAAAAATCTTCAGTACCAATCTTCCTTTTTTGTTAAAAGGTAAATTTTAAAAATCAGCATGTATGACCTTAGAAGAGGCGCAGCAACAGGTAGATGAATGGATTCGAACCGTTGGCGTACGCTACTTTAACGAGCTGACCAACCTTGGCATATTAATGGAAGAAGTGGGGGAATTAAGCCGGGTAATAGTGCGCAAATATGGCGAACAGAGTAATAAAGAAAGTGATAAGAACAAAGAATTAGCTGATGAAATGGCGGATGTATTGTGGGTGCTGATTTGCCTGGCTAACCAAACAGGTGTGAACCTAACAGATGCCTTACAGAAAAATTTTGAAAAGAAGAATTTGCGTGATGCAAACCGGCACCGGAACAACGAAAAACTAATGTAGTATGAAGTTGAAAGTAAAAAACATCTGGACGAGCTTAAAACAATCGGGCAGCGATATTAGTAATTACAATATTACCAAGTTGAGTGCTGCGTTGGCTTATTATACGGTGTTTGCGCTGGCGCCGATGCTGATTGTGTTAATTAGCGTGGTTAGTATTTTTTATGATAAAGAAGCAGCACGGGGACAGATCTACGGACAGATCAAATCGGTTGTTGGTAGCGATGCGGCGGCTTCTATTCAGGAAATCATTGGAAAAGCCGCACTCTCGCCAAATTTTACTTTTGCCTCTGTAATTGGTGTAATCGCACTTGTTTTTTCTGCTACAGGTGTATTCGCAGAAATACAATCTTCCATTAACCTGATCTGGAATTTAAAAATCAAACCTAAAAAAGGCGGCATTTTAAAAATGCTGAAAATAAGATTGATCAGCTTTTCACTTATTATCAGTCTTGGTTTTATTGCCCTGGTTTCGCTGCTTATTAATTACTTGGTAGATGCACTTTCAGCGAGGTTAGAGAAAATTTTGCCAAAGGATACACTGTATTTCAGCTATATTCTTAACGTGGTGATTACGCTACTCGCTATTTCTATTTTATTTGCCATCATCTTTAAGTTTTTACCAGATGCGATGATCAAGTGGAAAGATGTCAGGGTGGGTTCTATTACTACAGCCATTCTGTTTATGATTGGCAAGTTTATAATAGGATTATATTTAAGTAAAGGCAAGCCAGGTACGGCTTTCGGTGCTGCCGGCTCTATGATTATTATTCTCCTTTGGGTATATTATTCTTCTATAATTCTATACTTCGGTGCCGCATTTACCAAAAACTATGCACAAGCTACCGGACGGCATATTTATCCAAACGATTATGCGGTATTTATCGAACAGGTAGAAGTTGAAAATAAAGGTTCGCTTCAACACCAGAGTGGTCAGCAAGTGAAAGATCACGAGACAGGAGAAGTAAAACCAAAATAGCTTCGGGTTATTTTTATGAATCTCTGTTGTTTTTGTCAATCCGTCAATACTGTTTTCAACCCTAAGTTTGCGCCCGATGAAACAGCCGGAAAATAAGCGCAGACGTTGGCGGTTAGTGATTCTTTTCCTGATTGCCTTATTGATTAAACTGTTTGCTTTTAACCGCAGCTGGGTTGAAGAATATTACTCTAATGGCTTTTATATTTTCATCAGCCGAACCTTGCGGATTCTATTTGGATGGCTGCCTTTCAGCATCGGCGACTTGTTCTATACATCGGTTATTGTGTGGTTACTGGCATGGCTGGTTCGCTCCATAAGAACGATATTTAAAAGACACCTGACAAAGCAAAAATTGCTTGCCGGTTTCCTGAATTTTTTAGGAGGTATTCTTGCCGTTTATGTTGTGTTCAATGCCTTTTGGGGATTGAACTATAACCGTGAGGGAATTGCTTTCCAGCTCCGGCTTCGTCCGCAGCCTGCTACGCAAAGCGATTTATTTAGGCTAACGCAAACCTTGTTGCAAAAAGTGAATGCCGCAAGAAAGAATTTGCCTGATCAGGTTCATTACTTATCACATCAGCAAAGCTTTACCGAAGCTTTGGCAGCCTATCAGCAGGCAGAAAAAAAATATCCTTTTCTGCAATACCGCTTCAACAGTGTAAAGCCTTCGTTGTACAGTCTGGCAGGTAATTATTTAGGTTATTCGGGTTACTATAATCCTTTCTCTGCCGAGGCGCAGGTGAATGTGAAAATGCTGCCTTTTACGGTGCCTTATGTTACCTGCCACGAGATGGCACACCAGCTTGGTTATGCCACCGAAGACGAAGCAAATTTTGTAGGCTATCTCGCTGCCCGTTCTTCCCCTGATCCGCAGTTTCAATACTCTGTTTATTACGATCTGTTCAACTATGCCAACGATGAATTGTTTTTTTACGACAGTACTGCTGCCAGAAATAATTACAGGCAATTGGATACGTTAGTGAAGCGCGATATCCAGTCAGAGCGCCTTTTCTGGCTGAAATATCAAAATGCCATCGAGCCGGTCATTACTCTTTTATATGGCAATTATTTAAAAGCCAACAATCAACCCGCTGGCATGAAAACTTATAGCCATGTTACGGCATGGCTTATCGAGTATCAAAAGAAATATGGTGTGTTATAATTTAATGTGATTCGATGTGAAATGTAAAGGTTGACAGTTGACTGTCCACTGTGATCCAACAACATACATTCAACATCAAATCACATCGTACATACTTTTATCTTCGCCAGCCTAATCTTTTATTGTGAGTATTACTATCCTGGCTATTGAATCTTCATGTGATGAAACCAGCGCGGCTGTTTGTGTAGATGGACGTATTCTATCCAATCATATTGCCACTCAAAAAGTGCATGAGCAGTTTGGCGGAGTGGTGCCCGAACTGGCAAGTCGTGCGCACATGCAGAATATTGTGCCGGTGGTAGATGTAGCGTTGTCAACCGCAGGCGTTAAGTTGTCTTCTGTAGATGCGATTGCTTTCACGCAAGCGCCTGGCTTAATTGGTAGTTTATTGGTAGGTGCACAGTTTGCTAAATCGCTTTCGCTGGTTGTTAATAAACCGCTCATTGCTGTGCATCACATGCAGGCACATGTGCTGGCAAATCTGATTGATGATCCCAAACCCCGTTTCCCTTTTTTATGTCTTACGGTAAGCGGCGGTCATACGCAAATTGTATTGGCCGAATCGCCACTCAGCCTGAAGGTAATTGGTGAAACGATAGATGATGCGGCGGGCGAAGCGTTTGATAAATCGGCTAAGCTACTGGGCTTGCCTTACCCGGGCGGTCCGTTGATAGACAAGTATGCTAAAGATGGCTATGCCACACGCTTCAAATTTGCAGAGCCGCGGATACCGGAATTAAATTTCAGCTTTAGTGGATTGAAGACCTCGGTGTTGTATTTTCTGCAAAAAGAAACGGCTGCCAATCCAAATTTTATTGCAGAAAATCTTTCCGATTTATGCGCTTCTGTTCAGCATACTATTGTAACTATTTTACTGAAAAAACTGAAGAAAGCCGTACAGCAAACCGGCGTCGCCCGTGTATGTATTGCCGGCGGTGTGAGCGCCAACAGCGTTTTGCGCAATGCACTCGAAGCCGCTGGTAAAAAATGGGGTTGGCAAACGTTCATCCCGCATTTTCAGTACTGCACCGACAATGCTGCTATGATTGCTATCACTGGTTACTATAAATACCCGCAAGGAGACTTTGCCCCGCTTGATGTATCGCCCACTGCCCGCGCCGAATGGTGAGCTAATGTACGATGTTAAATGTCGGATGTACAATGTGAGTCTACTGTTGACCGTCTGCTGTCCACCGTTGTCGTAATAGTTTGGCATTACGCTTGTCTTACTGGCAAAAAATTAACTATGAAGTATTACCTGTCAATCATATCGTTTGCCATCATCTGTTTCGCTTCTTCCTGTGTACGTCATAAAAGCAGCGGTGTTAATCTCAATGGGCAATGGGTAGTAAGCAATATCCGTTTAGATGGCGTAAACGAGCAATCGAATTTTAAAATCACTTTGTTTGACGATGCCAGCAGCGCCTGCTTTACAGGCAGCGAATGGTTTCTGACAGAAAGCGGCAATGCCACTTATACCATCACCCAAAGTAACGATTGTGCAGGCGGCGCACGACCTATTCACTGGAGTTTACTAAACGCAAATGGTGTGCAGTATTTTCAATTTAAAAATATAGACAATGCCAAAGCCCGCAAGGTGAAAGATGGTTACCGGTTAGAACTGAGCAATGTAACCAAGAGTGGTTTTACGCTACGCGAGCCGGTGCAGGTAGGCAGCAACAATGCCTATGTAGTGCTGGACTTTACAAAAAAGTAAATAAAGATATTGTTGGATGAGGAACCGCTGTCAGCGTTTTAAACGCTGACAGCGGTTTTTGGTTTTTGAAAGTTATTTTTCAATATACTTTTGTAATTACTTCCAGCCGGTTATTATCCGGATCTAAAGTCTCAAATTCATAGTAACCATCTCCGGTAATGCGCGGACCTCTTAATATAGTAAAGCCTGCCTCAGCCAATTGTTTTGCCTTTGCATCCACTTCTTCCTTTGTACTCATGCTGAACGCAAAATGGATAATGCCTTTGTGCTGTTTTACAATGGTGTCGTTGGTATTTAGGGGTAAGTCTGGCTTTGTCATTATCTCGAGCCTCGCACCTGAAGAGAACGAAATAAAATAACTATGAAACCGGTTCTTTTCGTTTGTGTACAGGTCATTACTTACTCCTTCAAAATACTTCATATAATAGTCCTTCAGCCTTTCTAAATTATCTGTCCAGATAGCAATGTGTTCAAGCGTCATACGTAATAATTTTAACAGGTATTATTGTATTCAACTATAATAAAATAAGCCTTCCAAACATATGCCCTCTTTAACAAACATTTTCGCAACGTCATACACAATTTCAGGTCTTTGAGTCGTGCTTTGCTATATCTGCTTATTTTTATCGCATTGAATGAAGACAATCAGGAAAATTCTGAAAATCACCGGGCGTACGCTGCTGGCAATTTTTGCGCTGCTATTGCTCGTGTGGCTACTCATTCAAACATCACCCGTTCAGAATTATATCATCGGTAAAGTCACTGCAAAACTTTCAAAAGATTTGCACACCGAGGTTCGCATCAAACACATCAGTCTTTCGCTGTTCGATAAACTGAATCTGGAAGGCACACTAATCCGCGATCAGAAAAAAGACACTTTGCTGTATGCTGGCGCACTCAAGGTTCGTATCACCGACTGGTTCTTTGTAAAAAAGAAAACAGTGATCAAATATGTAGGGCTTGAAGATGCTGTTATCAATCTGCATCGCAGAGATTCTACCTGGAACTACCGGTTTATCGCCGACCATTTTGCATCGAACGGCACAACAAAAAAAGAGAAAGGTCAACCTCTGCAGTTAGGCTTGGAAAAAGTGGATTTAAAGAACGTCAACTTTATTCAGAATGATGAATGGCGCGGACAAAAGATGCAGGCAAAAGTCGGTAGCCTGTTGCTGCAGGCTGATTCGGTTGACCTAAACAAAAACCGTTTTGTTATCTCTTCCATTGACCTTGATAAATTTATCTTTGCCCTCTATGATTTTGATGGCTTGCGCCCCGACAGCCTGCGCCCAAGAACCATTGATACCGGTCTTTATTTTAATGAAAATCACCTGCAGTTACTGGTAAAGAAGATCAACCTTACCAATAGCGCTTTTATCAGTGAGCACCAGGATACCTTGCCGGTGAATTCTTATTTTGATGGTGAACATATCTACATCAGTAAGCTGAACGGCACCATTAATAATTTCTCTTTTTTTCAGGATACTATTAAAGGCGATGTGAACCTCTCGGCGCACGAGCGAAGTGGTTTCGAACTAAAAAAACTGAAAGCCAATGTCCGCTTAACACCACAGTTATTCGAGTTTAAAAATCTGGATTTACGCACACCCAAAAGCCGTCTTGGTAATTATTATGCCATGAAGTATGATGACTTCAATGAGGACATGAATAAGTACATAGACAGTGTGGCTATGAACGTTAATTTTAAGAATTCTTCGGTAAATAGTGATGACATCGCCTTCTTTGCACCGGCATTAAAAAACTGGAAACGTCAGGGCGAAATCAGCGGTCATTTCTATGGTAAAGTAATTGATTTCGATATACCCAATCTCTTTATCCGCAGTGGCGGAAGTATGTATGCTGCAGGCGGCCTGCACATGAAAGGGCTGCCGGATATTGATCGCACAGTGATTACGCTAAATGGGGGCAATGTGCAGATGTCGTACAACGATTTAATCACAATTGTTCCGCAATTAAAAGACATCAGCAGTCCTAACCTTGCAGCGCTGGGTTTGTTTCGCTACACCGGCAGTTTTGATGGCACTTTGTATAATTTTTCAGCCAATGGAAACATCAGCTCTTCTATAGGCGGCATCAATGCCAACATTGCCATGCAACTGCCCTCTAAGGAAGAGCCGAAATATAGCGGCAGAATTATCACAAAGCAGTTTGATTTGGGGAAGTTCATCAATGCACCTTCTATTGGCTTGGTTAGCTTTAACGGAAATGTATCAGGCAGCAGTTTTGATATAGCCAAAGTGAAAACCAGTCTCAACGGAACATTTAGTCAGTTTGCTTTTAATAATTACAATTATTCCGACATCAATTTCAACGGCAATATTCAGAACCGTTTTTTCAACGGCGATTTAAAAGTGAATGATCCGAACTTTGATTTTACTTCTAACATAGAAATTGATTTAACGGCTGATCAGCCTAAGTTTAACGTACTTGGCGACCTTGCACAATCGAATCTGAAAGCCTTGCATTTTATTAATGAAAACTTCCAGTTGACAGGTTTGTTTGACCTTAACTTCCAGGGGAAAAATATTGATGAATTTCGCGGCGATGCCAAAATATTAAACGCCGTGCTGCTTCACGATTCCACGCGACTTAGTTTTGATTCGCTCACGCTTTCTTCCTACTACGACAGCCTGAACCAGCGCGTGTTGTTTGCGCAGAGCAATGAGTTTGATGCAATGGTGTCGGGACAGTACACAATCCTTGATCTGCCTAACAGCTTCCAGGCTTTTCTGAGTCATTATTATCCATCTTATATCAATCCGCCAAAGACAACGCCGAAGAACCAGAATTTTTTTGTGTCGGTGAATACAAGAGACTTCAACAGTTATGCGCAGGTAATAAACAGCCGGCTGCATGGCTTGGACAATGTGCAACTTACCGGAAGTGTAAATACGCAAGACTCCGGCAAGTTTGAATTGGCAGCCTATGTGCCCGATTTTGGCTGGGATAAATTCAGTGTGGAGAACGCTACATTTCATGGTAACGGCAACTTCGCTTCGCTGAATCTTTCCGGCAACGTGGATAAGATGCAAATCAGCGACAGCACCTATTTGCCCAACACCAAACTCAGCATTCAGTCGGAAAACGACCACTCCATCGTGCACATACAAACCAGCGCCAACAACACTTTGAATGATGCGCAACTAAATGCTGATGTGTACACATTGCCGGATGGCGTGCGCGTTGACTTTCAGCCTTCTTCTTTCATCATTAATGAAAAGAAATGGAATCTTGAACAGCAAGGTGAAGTAATTGTAAGAAAAGGATTTGCCACGGCGCAAAACGTAAAATTCGTGCAAGGCACGCAGGAGATTACCATCGAGCCGGATGGTACACAGGAGAAAAAAGGAAACAGCCTTGTGGTGCGGTTAAAAGACATTAACCTTGGCGACTTTACGCCCATCTTCACCAAAGAACCACGTATAGAAGGTGTTGCCAACGGCGAGGTTTATCTCAGTGATTTCTATGGTGATTTTCGCGCAGAAGCTGATGTGAGGGCTGAGCAGTTTCGACTTAATAACGACTCCATTGGTATTGTGAATGCCAATGCTGCTTACAACATCGCCAGTGGTAATATTGATTTCTCTGCGCGCTCCGATAACGAAGCGTACAACTTCGATATGAACGGCGGCATCAATGTGAAAGACAGTACCGGCGCGGGCACCAATATTTCCATGCACCTGAACAAAACAAAAGTAGGTGTGATAAACATGTTCCTGAGTGATTTGTTCAGCAATATTACCGGTTTTGCCACCGGCGATTTAGCAGTGGTAATCAACAAAGCCGGACTGAACCTGGAAGGTGCGGTTACAGTTGAAGAAGCGGGGCTTACCGTGAACTACACACAGGTGCACTACAATATAAACACCGCCCATTTTGTATTCTCTGATAATGGCATTGACTTCGGTACGTTCACCATTAAAGATGAAAACAACCGCATCGGCACCGTGCGGGGCAAACTGTATGAACACGACTTTAAAAACATGCAGTTTGATTTTGATATGACTACCGATAAAATGCTGCTGCTAAATACAACCTCCAAGGACAACCAGCAGTTCTATGGTCGCGCCATCGGCCGGGCTACGCTAAGTTTGAAAGGACCACAGGAGAATATGAAAATGAATATTACGGGCTCAGTAAACGATACCACGCATATCTATATTCCAACCGATAACAGCAGCAAAAGTTCTGAAGCCGATTTTGTGGTGTTCAAACAATATGGAACGCTACAGCAAACTAATGAAGCAGGCGAGCAAAGCAATCTTAGTATTGACCTGGATTTAACCGCCAATAACCAGGCGCAGATTGATGTGATACTTGATCCGGTAACGGGTGATATCATCCGTGCAACGGGCAACGGAAGGATGCAGATAAAAGTGCCCGCCACCGGCAGTATGAGCATGAAAGGCCGATACAACATCGAGCGTGGAAGATATGATTTCAACTTCCAGTCGTTGCTAAGCCGTCCCTTTGAGTTATTGCCGGATGGATACATCGAATGGAACGGCGATCCGTACGATGCCGACATACATATAGATGCGCAATACACGGCAGAGCGCGTAAGCATCAACGATTTAATTAGCAACCAAAGCGCAGCCAGCGGTGCAGCCAGTGCGTTCAGCAGCGTTTTAGGCTATCGGGGTGATGTATATGTGATAGCGCAATTGCGGGATAAATTAACGCAGCCTAAGATTACGTTCCGGCTTGACTTTCCGCAGGGCAGCGCTATTAAGAACGACAACAGTTTTAACCTTTTTCTTGCGCGTTTGCAGAGCGACGACAACGAGATGCTAAAGCAGGTTACCTACCTGATTGTTTTTAATTCATTTGCGCCTTATGGTGAAGCGACAGGCAATGCTACCAACCCTTATTCGCTTGGCGTAAACACATTGTCGCAAAAAATTACATCGGAAGTAAACCGTATTATTGGTAATCTCTTGTATAAAATTACGGGCGATAAAAGTCTACAGTTAGATATAGCAGCTTCTACTTATAGCAGTTCCAGCGTAAACGGCAGCGCAACTTATACCGGTGTTTTAGACCGGCAGCAAATTGGTATTAAAATCAACAAAAGCCTGCTTGATGGCAAAGTGATCATCACATTCGGTGGTGATTTTGATTTTGGTCTCAGCAGTTCTTCTGCTTCCCAAAGCAGTAGTTTTCAATGGTTGCCCGATGTATCCGTTCAGATCGTTTTATCGAAAGACCGAAAGCTGCGCGCTGTAGTATTCAACCGCAGTAGTCTTACCAATGATGGAAGTTCCACCTCGCTGGGCAGGCGCAACCGGCAAGGTGTGAGCTTAAGTTATACCAAAGACTTTGAGAAGCTAGGTGATTTATTTAAGCGGCAGAAGAAGGTGTCGAATTAATCGCAAATAATGCAGCGTTTAGGCAATATAAAAAATGCGTTGAGAAGATAAAATAGGGAAAGCTGATTTTGTATTAGCGGCAATGCATGCCAAGCAATTATAAAATGAAAAAAAGCAAAGGAAGATTTCATTTCTTTCCTTTGTATCAACAAATCTTATCCTTCTCTATCCGTGCACGAAATTTGTGCCATCCGTGTTCCTTACTCCTACAAACCACTCAATGTTATTCCAATCGAATATGGCTTTATTTCAGGACCCACACCTGTCTTTAAAAAATTAGTAACCTGGTAAGAACCATCTATTGAAATATTGCCAAACCCAATGCGGCCGGTTACTGCCACACGTGTCGTGTTGATAAAGCGTTTATTGCTTTCTTTTTCAATATAAGTCTTTCCATAAAGAGTTGTGCCTGTAGCACCAAGCGCATCTTTCCCTTTCGTGTGCTGGTTCAGCAGCGTTCCTATTTTCACGCCAAGCGCAGCTTTAAAACCTCTGTCGGGCGTTACGGGATTGCCGGCAAAACGCAACTCCACAGGCAGTTCTGCAAATATTGTAGTTAGCTTGAATTTTTTATAATGATCAACTGCGCTTGTGCTCACATTGGTGAACGGGAGGGTAGTGGTTTGCGATTTCAGGTTGACAAACTTGTTGTCAAAAAAGATATTGCTGCTGCCTAAACCCAGCCCAAAGCCAATACTCATGTGCTGGCTGTTTTTAAAAGGCTTGTCTATCATGATGTACACATTGAAGTGGCGTGAGAAACCTGACGGATCTACGCTGTCCGGTACAGAGCCCCAGCTATCGAAGCCATACTGCAGCATGAAGTGATCGTTGGGCCGATTGCTGAAATCCAATTTATTCAACAACTTCCGTTTAGCGGTGGAAGTTGTATCCAGCATCAAAGTGGAATCTTTCTGTGCAAAAGAAGCAAGAGAAATGGAACAGAATAAAAGGCCGGAGATGATTTTGATGATGCAGTTATTCATGTAAGTAAATGCTACAGTGATAGCGGGCAAAAATAAATGAATCCCTATAGCGTGCGGTTAAAAATAAGCCAAAAGAAAACCTTGCAGCTATGCGGTTTGAAGAGTAGAAGACCTGGTTTTATGAACCTTTCCAATTGTTTCTATACTCTTCTTTGTTAATCGCAATCGGAAAATGAGTTATCGCAGAAACTAAGATCGGCTACACGTCATTCTTATCCTTCATAATGCAGAATGACGTGCAGCCTCATCATTTTTCGAGACACCAAGCTGTTTACACTTACTCACTTTTCAATTTACAACACAATAAAAATGCACCTGCGACAGTCTGTTGCAAGTGCATTTTATAAAAAAGCTTTTATCAATTACTTCGCGGCTGCTCTTACGGACTTTACTTCTGTGGCTGATACCGCGCTGCTTTTATTGCCCCAACTGCTGCGGATATATGTGAGCACTTTCGCCAGTTCATCGTCTTTCAAAAAACTCTGCGGCGGCATGTTGTTGTTATAGTAGTCGCCATCAATGGGCACTTTCTCTTCGCCGCTTCCTTTCAATACCCAAGTAATCAGCGTCTTTTTATCGCCGGTTACATAAGAGGTTTTAATCAGTGGCGGATTCAGTTTGGGCACTCCTTTTCCATCCTGCTGATGACAGGCAAGGCAATACTTTGCATACACTTCTTTGCCGGTTGATGAAGCAGGTGAAGTTTGCGAAAAAGCGGCATGTCCAATCGCCATCACCACTATCATTACAATCATTCTTTGTATTGCCATTTCTTATTTGTTATACATAATACGATACACATTTCCACCTGAGTCGTCGGTTACGTACAGCGAGCCATCTGCACCTTGTGCCAACCCGCAGGGACGGTGTTTGGCACTGCCCGGCTGCATGTTGTCGGCACCACCGGCAAAGTTGTCGGCAAACACTTCCCAGTCTCCGCTGGGTTTGCCATCCTTAAACGGCTGGAACACTACGAAGTAGCCTTTCTGCGGCTCCGGCGCACGGTTCCACGAACCATGAAAAGCGATGAATGCCCCATTCTTATATTTTTCAGGAAACATCGTTCCGGTATAAAACAATAAACCATCCGGCGCCATGTGGCCGGGATAGGCCGCAATGGGATTAATGTATTTGCTGTCCGCTTCTTTCTTTCCATCACCGCCATACTCGGGGCATATTAATTTTTTCTTTTGCATCCAATCGTAATACATGTAAGGCCAGCCTGCATTGTCTCCTTTGTGCAACTCATACATACATTCGGCGGGTAGTTCTGCACTTTGCTGCGCTGTATAATATTCAGGAAAGGTAGTGCTGAGATTGTCACGCCCGTGCTGCATCACGAAGAGTGTGTTGGTCGTATTATTCCAATCAAGCCCTACTACATTGCGCAACCCTGTAGCATAATGAACACCATCAGCATATGTCTGATTCAACTTGTCCGCTTTGAACATCCAGATACCCCCGGCAGAGTCAAGCAAGGGGCAGGGCATTTGTCCCAGTTTTTCTTTGCCGCGCTGCGCGCAAACATTAGAAGGCGCACCAATGTTCACATACAGGTTGCCATCGTTATCAATCGCCAGCGATTTGGAACTATGCTGGTGGCGGTTGATTAAACCGGTTACTATTTTTTCGGGCAGCGCACCATTGGCAACTTTGTTGTTTTCATCCAGCTTGTAGCGATATACATCATTGTCGGAAGACGCATATAGATAGCCGTTTTTGACGAGGATGCCGGTGCCGCCGTAGTTGCCAAAACCGGTAACCGTTTCGTCTTTGCCATCCTTGTTGTCATCATGCAGAAACAGAATGCCTTTGCCCTTTACGTTGCCATCTAATTTCACATACAGGTCGCCCTGTGGTGTAGCCGTAATGTGGCGTGCAGTGCCTATGTTGGAGGCAGCTAAGAGAGCTGAAAAGCCCGATGGCAGTTTCAGACCCGCGTTGTCTGCATCGGGCTGAATTGTCGCTGATTTGGCATGCGTAGTATCTGGGTTGCCAACGGCAAAAGCGGAGGGAAGAACGAGCAAAGCTGTCAATAGCAGCGCCCAGTTTTTCATGGTAAAATTCATATAGGTTATCGTTTATAATGTTTCTGCAGAATGATGCGTTTGAACCATTTCGCTATAGTCAAGCAAAGCATCTACCAGTTTTGTATTTTCTTCTTCGGTGCCGATGGTAATGCGCAGGCAATCGTCGCACAATATCACGCTGCTCCTGTCTCTTACTACAATGCTTTTTGATAAAAGGTATTGGTATATTTTTTTTGCGCCTGTCGTTTTTACCAATAAGAAATTAGCATCAGAAGGATAGACTTTTTCCACCATCGGAAGCCCTTCCAGCACTTCTTTTAAGGCTCCTCTCATGCTTACCAGTTCGTGAATCATATCGTTTACCTGACCCACATTCTGCAATGCCTGTAAAGCCAACTCTTGCGTAGCTGCACTAATGTTGTAAGGCGGTTTTACTTTGTTCATTATACTTACAATTTCTGCCGAAGCAAAAGCGAGTCCTAACCGCAAACCTGCCAAACCCCAGGCTTTGCTGAAAGTTTGCAGCACTACGAGGTTGGGATAGTCAACAAGCTCCTGAATGAAAGATTTATGTCTTGAAAAATTGATGTAGGCTTCATCTATTACCACTAAGCCATTAAAATTGTTCAGCACCATTTCAATGTCTTCCCTACGCATCGAGTTGCCGGTAGGATTATTAGGAGAACAAAGCCAAATGATTTTTGTATGCTCGTCTATCAGTGTTTCAATGTGAATCAAATCAAGTTGAAAGTCAGGCAACAATTGTGCTCTGCGAATGGCAATGTCGTTGATGTTGGCGCTCACTTCATACATGCCATAAGTAGGCGGGCAAATGATGATATTGTCTTTGCCGGGAACACAGAAGCAGCGATAAAGAACGTCTATGCATTCATCGCTGCCATTGCCAAGGAAAATATTTTCGACCGGCACTTTTTTGATAGTGCTCACTGCTTCTTTCACTTTATGCTGAAGTGGGTCCGGGTAGCGGTTATACCAATGTAAAAGCGGAGAGCCTAAGCTGTTCTCATTTGCATCTAAACTTACCTCTGCCTCACCCTTAAATTCGTCGCGCGCCGATGAATAAGGTGTGAGGTTTTTTATGTTGCTGCGCAACAATTTCTGAACATCAAAATTCATGGTGTGAAGATAAGCGTTGAGGGATGATGACCCTGTTAAACAGAGCGGAATTTTAGGTGAGTGGAATCGCTTTATCCGTCGGCAAAAAGCGATGGCAGAATAATTAGCAGAAACGATTACTATAGTAAACCGATATGGTTTCCAGCTTTTCCGGGCTGTTACTTTAAGGTAACTTTCTCATTTTTATGAAGCAGTTTTTCGCCGTATTTTTTTTCTTTGCAGCCGATAACTTAAAAATAAAAGATTGCTTTTATTTTACTTTGGATAGTGAGATGTTGTTTACATTTGTGAAGACCGAGATTAACTTGCGGCAATAAACAACGAATCCAGACAACTGTTTATTTTCTTTGACTTCCTGGCATATAGTAAGTAGTTTATTGTGGCGGATTTTATTATGCCAGCCAATAAGCAGCAAACACAGTATTTGTATGAAGAAGAGAATATTAATTATTGATGATGACATAGACATCTGCACATTGCTCAGCAGGTTTCTAAACAAGGAAGGGTATGAAACGGAAGTGGCTTATACCGGCAATAAAGGCATTGCCAAGTTTAAAGAATCCAATTTCGATCTTGTGTTATGCGACTACCGTTTGGGCGATAAGGAAGGCCGCGATGTGCTTTCTGAATTGAAAATTGCCAACCCACAAGCCATCGTATTAATCATCACTGGTTATTCCGATATAAAAACGGCCGTTGAGGTAATCAAACTCGGCGCTTACGACTATATTACCAAACCATTGATACCAGCCGAAGTTCTGAATGTGCTGTCTTCTGCGCTGAAGAATCCCGCGCCTGCTGTATCTCAGGCAGCTGTTGCAACGGCTGCTCCTGCATCTGCAGGCGGATTTTCGCCTAAAAAAACAGTGTTTAAAACCAATGGCGATTACCTGGTTGGTCAGTCAGAATCTACGCAAGACCTTTACCGCCAGATAGAAATTGTGGCACCTACCAATTATAGTATTATCCTTTACGGCGAAAGCGGCACGGGCAAAGAAGTCATCGCAAAAACCATTCACCAGTACAGCGAGCGTAAAGGCAAACCTTTCATTGCTATGGACTGCGGCACGCTGTCAAAAGAGCTGGCTGGCAGTGAAATGTTCGGGCACGTAAAAGGCGCTTTCACCGGCGCTTTGTCAGATAAGGAAGGTCACTTTGAAATGGCAAATGGAGGCACTTTATTTTTGGATGAAGTGGCTAACCTCTCGCTGGATATACAAGCCACGCTGCTGCGCGTGATACAGGAGCGTAAGTTTAAACGTGTGGGTGGCACCAAGGAAATGGATATTGATATCCGCATTATCGTTGCTTCTAACGAAAACCTGCAGGAGGCTTACCATAAAGGAAAGTTTCGCGAGGATTTATACCATCGCTTTAACGAGTTTTCCATCAACCTGCCGCCTCTGCGCCAACGCAAAAACGACATCCCGTTGTTTGCTCAGTTCTTTTTAGAAAAAACCAATGCCGAGCTTAACAAAAACATACAAGGCTTTGATGATGATGTAATGCACATGTTCCTCAACTATTCCTGGCCAGGCAACCTCCGGGAGTTTCGCAACGTGGTGCGCCGTGCTGTTTTGTTGACTAATACCACTAAGATTTCTGCTAAAACGCTGCCGTGGGAAATTACCAACACCAATATTTTTGCAAAGCCTTCTCACGAGCCGGTTTCTGCGCAGACCACTTCTTTTTCAACGCAGGGTTCTTCTAAAGAAATAGACCTAAAGGACGCTGCTGCAAAAGCAGAGTACGAAACGATTATGAACCTGCTGAAAGAAGTGAATAACAACAAATCAAAGGCCGCTGAGATATTGAAAATAGACCGAAAGACATTGTATAATAAAATCAAAAGTTACGAGGAATCGAAAGAGATGAATACGTAGCTGTATTTATAAATTACTTTATAAAATTGCCTGCATTGTTATTCGATGCAGGCAATTTTTTTGAGCCATGAATCAGGTCAATAATCTATTTTATAAAGCAAAGAAGTTTTGAAGTCGCCCATTCTTCTCAGGAATTCAACATCTGTCTTTCTCCTTACTTTTTGTTGCTCCGCAGTTTGAAAATTTTCCTAACTCTTCAACGAAAAAAACTGCGTAGCCGCTTTTCTTGATGGCACCCACGCAGCAATCAGCGCTACCACAAACACGGTAGCTGCTACCAGCAGGAAGTCGGTAGCATACATCTTCACCGGGTAATAATCAATAATAAAAGTGCCGCCTTCCAAAGGAATCAGTTTAAACTGTATTTGCAGAAAGCAGATAATAAAGGCGAGCAATATGCCAATGCCACTGCCCACACCCGCCAGCAAAAAGCCTTCACTCAGAAAGATTCTTTGCACCAGCTTTTTGCTGGCGCCCATCGCTTTTAATACAGCAATGTCTTTCTGTTTCTCGAGTACGAGCATGGTTAGAGCGCCAATCATATTAAAGGCAGCAATCAATAAAATGAGGGAGAGAATCGCATAAATTACCCACTTCTCTGCCTGCATCACACTGAACAGGCTTTGGTTTTGTTGATAACGGGTTTGTACCGTAAAAGCGTTACCCAGCAAAGCTTGCAACTGCTGCTGCACTTTTTGTTCGTTCGCTTTTGGTTGCAGGGCAACCTCAACGTTGCTGTACTGATCAGGCTTTAGGTTTAACATATATTGCAGAAACTGGAGACTCGTAAATGCATACTTATCATCAAATTCCTGCTGCACCATAAAGGTGCCCGAAATATGAATTTCCGAAGCGTTCATTGCATCGGTACTTTTCAGATTTTTTGCTTCGCGGTTAGGTATGTAAATCGTGAGCGGCGCAATGTCGCCATTCGGGTCGGCGCCCACAGCACTTTCTATTCCTACGCCGATTAATAATAACGGTTTATCAGCCGTGCCCACATCATACTTCCCTCTCACCACATGGGTTTGCAATTTATTTACGCCTGCATACTGTTCATCTACACCTTTCAGGTAAACGATGGAATAATAATCGCCGTTTGCCAGCATGGCTTTCTCTTCGGCTACCAGGCTGATGGCTTTTACACCCGGTACTTTTTTTATCCCTTCTGCCTGCTGCGCTGTGAGCGTGAAGAACTTACCCTTTGCCGGCGCAACGCGAACATCTGAGTAAAAATCGCTGTACAGGCTTTGCACTAAATCTTCAAAACCATTAAAAACGCTCAACACAACAATCAATGCGGCGGCACCCACTGCAATTGCTATCATACTGATGCGGGCAATGATATTCACTGCATTGCTGTTGTTCTTCGGCTTGAAATAACGCCAGGCAAAAATGGCCCCAACCCCTAAAGGGGAGTTTGTAACCGGTTTATTATTGGTGGCATTCTTCATTCCAAATATATTCAAAATAACCTTTACTTATGCTGCGCTAAACTCCCCTTAAGAGTTGGGAACATCTTTGCCTTCAGGGGTTGGGGGTGTTATTTGTATTTCCTTAAACAAATGCTCCATCTTATCTACCTGCTCCAGTGTATCATCGTTATAAAAATGAAATACAGGGATGCGGCGCAACTGGTTGCGGGCGCGCTCGGCAAACTCTTTCTTCACTTCCCAAGCCCGGTCTTCAATTCTTTTTAGCGCAGTCTTTGCATCTTTCACCTGGAAGAAGCTTAGATAAATACGGGCCTCCAATAAATCAGGTGTTACTTTCACCGATGAAATAGAAACCATGCCGCCGTCTATCATGTTCAAGCTTAACCTTCTGAATATGTCGTTAAATGCTTCCTGAATAATGCCGGCTACCTGCCGTTGTCTTTTTCCTTCTTGCATACTGTTACCTTTGTCGGCTGTAAAATTACTATCCTTTTGCCAAGCCTTTGGAGATTGCTCAGGGCAGGCGGTTCAAAATCATGTTAATGAAGAAATATTCGCGCGTCTTTTCTTATTTAAGTCAATATAAACCTCGTATTCTTCTTTACTTCCTGTTTATTGTTCTATCCATTATTTTTTCTATCGTATCATTGGGTATGCTGATGCCTTTCTTAGAACTGATATTCAACGGCACTAATGCCAACGGTCAGTCTTCCCTGTTTACGGCTTCGTCTAACCCTGTCGTATCGTTTATCAGGAAGTGGCTACAGTCGTCCATTCAAAGCAATGGAACCATTACGACTGAAGGCAAATTGAAAACACTGTTATATATCTGCATCCTGCTCATCATCTTTATTTTACTGAAGAACTTGTTTATTTATCTTTCCTCTTATGTATTAACGCCTATTAAAAACCGCATCGTTAATAACATGCGCATCGAGTTGTATAGTAAAGTGCTGCAACTGCCCATTGGTTATTTTACTGAGAAAAGAAAAGGCGATTTAATCAGCCGCATCACCAATGATATCAACGAGGTGGAAGGTTCGCTGGTAGGCACATTAGAAGGCTGGGTAACCGATCCGCTCAACATCATTTTTAATTTTGCCATCCTGTTTTATCTAAGCCCGCAACTTACTCTTTTCCTGCTGCTGTTTCTGCCGGTGATTGGCTTTATCATTGGCAGAATATCGCGCTCCTTGAAACGCCCGTCGGGTGAAGCCGCCATTAAATACGGCGAGTCGCTTTCTATATTGGATGAAACCTTAAGCGGCTTGCGCGTAATAAAAGCTTTTAACATAGAAGCGGTATTGCGCAGCAAATTTTTTAAGACCAATAGTGAACTTATGAGCGCCAAAAACCGCATTGCGTTCCGCAGAGATCTGGCTTCGCCCACAAGCGAGTTTCTGGGGGTTACTGTTTTTGCAGCGATTTTGTGGTATGGCGGTAACGGCATCTTAAGCGGAAGTATTCCGCTGGAAGGCTCTGCATTCATTGGCTATCTCGCTTTGTTCTACAACGTTATCAACCCTGCCAAATCGCTTTCCACTTCGTTCAGCAACATGCGCAAAGGCGAGGCGGCTATCGGTCGTATTGAAGAAGTGCTGAATGCGCCCATTACCGTAGAAGACAAAAAAGATGGGAAGATTCTCTCTTCTTTCCATCATGCCATCGAGTTCAAAAACGTAACGTTTGCGTATGAGGATGTAGTGATTGTAAAAGACATCAATCTCACCATCGAAAAAGGAAAAACGGTAGCGCTGGTGGGTTCTTCCGGTGCAGGTAAAAGCACTCTCGCCGACCTGGTGCCGCGCTTTCACGATGTAACAAGCGGAGAACTGTTAATAGATGGCGTGAACATTAAAGACTATACGCTGCAAAGCCTTCGCAGCCAAATCAGCATCGTGACGCAGGAACCTATCTTGTTCAATGATACCATTGCCAACAATATTGCTTTGGGCAGCGAAAGCGAGGCGACAGAAGAGTCCATTCATCAGGCTGCAAAAGTGGCCAACGCATACGGGTTCATTACTCAAAAAGAGGTTGGTTTTGACACCAACATCGGCGACCGTGGCAGCAAGCTGAGCGGCGGAGAACGGCAACGTTTAACCATTGCAAGAGCCGTTCTGAAAAACCCGCCGATATTGATACTTGATGAAGCTACTTCCTCTTTGGATACCGAAAGCGAAAGGCTGGTGCAGGATGCTATCAACAACATGATGCAGAACCGAACTTCGCTGGTGATTGCGCACCGCTTATCTACCATTCGTCATGCCGATGAAATTATTGTGTTGCAACAGGGGCGCATTGTTCAGCGCGGCACACATGCCTCGCTAATGGAACAGGAGGGGTTGTACCGGAAGCTCATCGAGATGCAGGAAGTAAAATAAGGATGATTGAATATTGTTAAAGGTTGATTGAAGAAAACCGGCAGCATTCTGTTTGTAAAAATTGAAGGAAGGCCAAACTCTGATTTCTGGCGCGATATTTCTTCGCTTCAATTAATGATTGACCAGTAACAATTAAAAATAAATTTCTTTTACTTTGAATCATCAAAAACAAAAACCATTATGATAACTTTTAACGAGCTGCAGGTTGGCGATTATGTACTTGCCGAATACGAAGGTGTAATGTCGGAAGGTGAAGTGATGAAGCTGAACAACGATGAGAAACAGATATGTATTCAAACCGAAGTGCAGGATTTCTGGTACGATCCGAAACATGTGTATCCCATTGTACTGAACGACGAGCAGTTGATGCGTCTCAACTTTACAAAGGAAGTGATGGATGATAACAGCGTGAAGTACAGGAAAGGTTCGTTCCGCATTGCCATCCCTTCAGAAGGCGACTTCTCAGCCATCGAAATGTGGTATCGCGAAGACCGTCGCCACCACCCGAATGTGCACTACATCCATCAGTTGCAGAACCACTACCTGCAGATGACAAAGATCCATCTGACCCGCGAGGTGATGGTATAAAAGAACAACACATAAATGCGGTTGCCTGTTTGCTTAACAATACTTTGCCGGAACAGCTATTAAACCGCCTTTCATACATGGTGTCTTTATCATTCACTTTTAAAAATAATACAATGAAAAGAATTCTTTTTATCGCGCTGGCAGCTTTTGCTTTCGCCACTGCTTCGCAGGCACAAGACTCTTCAATGCATCGCAAAATGGACCATCCGCCCATGAAAGGCGAAAAGATGTGGGACAACCTGAACCTGACACAGGATCAGAAAGACAAGCTGAAACAGTATCGCGAAGACAACATGAAAAAGATGGAGGAAATCCGCAACAACAGCTCGCTCAGCGAAGACCAGAAGCAGGAAAAAATGAAAGCGCTGCGCGAAGAAGGACGTAAGAATACCGAATCCATCCTTACAGACGAGCAGAAGAAAAAAATGAAAGAGATGCGCGACGACCGGATGAAAGAACGCAAAGAAATGAGATCTGCATCAGACACTGCCACGACGCGTCAGTAAAACTATAAACATCTTTTACAAACACACACTATGAAACACCTGAAATTATCCTTATTTGTGCTTCTTTCTTTTACAGCGACTGCAACCTTTGCCCAGGGCAAGATGCAGGTAAGCAAAATAAAGCAGCGGTTAATGACCGAACTGAAAATTGACAACAGCAATGCCGATTCGGTCATCTCCATAGTGCAGGATTTTTACACCAACGCACGCACCATAAAAACGGGCGCATTAAAAGACGATGAGAAGAAGCTAGCGTTGCAGAAAAGCCGCAAGGAAGAAGTCGCACGCCTGCGTTCGCATCTGAATGATGAACAGATTAAAAAACTGCAGGGGATAATGGCAGAAATGAAAGAAGAGAAGCAGCACCGCAAAACAGCGAAAGATTCTACCGCTTCGGTGCAGTAAACAAATAAACGGGTACAATCGTTAAAGCCTTTCTGCTGTTAGCAGAAAGGCTTTTTAATGGGGCTTCTTTTCTTCCCACTCAACGCGTGTGCGCGGTAGCGAAGCCGGATAATTATTTTGTATAAATTGAAGTAAGTGCTCCCGCACCAGGCAACGAAGATCGAAAGCGTGCCCTGCATTGTTAGTGCTTACGAGGCATCGCAGCTCAACCGTTTTTTCCCTGAAATCGGTTACCTGCAACACAGCGATGCGGCCATCCCATAAAGCCTGTGTTTTTATAAAGCGAAGGAATTCTGCCCTGATTACTTCTACAGGTGCAGTATAATCCACATAAATCATCGCTGCACTTAACAGTTCAGAGCCGATGCGCGTCCAGTTCTGGAAAGGCTTTTCAATAAAATAATTGATGGGTAAAATAAGCCTTCGCTGATCCCACACCATAACAACCACATAAGTAAGTGTTATCTCTTCCACTCTGCCCCATTCGCCTTCCACCACCAGCACATCATCTAACCGAATGGGTTGTGTAAAGGCAATCTGCAAACCTGCCAGGAAATTAGCCAGCGAGCGTTGCGCCGCAAAGCCAATAATGATACCGCCGATGCCCACACCGGTAAGCAGCCCGGCACCCAGCTTCCGCAGGTTATCGAACGAGAGAAAAATAAGGCAGAGCGTGAGTGTAACAATCAAACCAATGGCAAGACGCCGGATAAATTGAAGCTGCGTGCGAATCTTGCGCTCACGCAGGTTATCCGGCTTTTTCAGGTCATATTTATACACCACATAATCTTCTACAATTTTAATGATAGCAATTAAAATAAGCGACACAGCAACGGTGAGCAATATCTGCAAAAGCTTATCGAAAACAATCATTTGCGAGTGCCGCAAACGCAGCTCATCTTTCAGTATATTGAGAATGAACAGCGGCAGGAAAACGTTAACCGGCACTGCCATGCGGCGAATAACCGAACGGATGAAAGAGTAATCTGATGATAGGGTAGACTTTTTTACCAGCCACGCCAGGAAGAGCCGCAGCACAAAAGCAATCAGCACGGCGAAAGCTACAATCAACAGGTTCCACACCGGTTTGGGCAACTGTTGCAGGTAATGAATGGTATTGTCCCACATATCAGAAAAAGCTTTTCGAGGTCAGGTAATGGCAATCCCTTATACCAGCACCGCTTCTATTTTTTTAAACGCTTCTTTGGCAGAACGATGTTGCCAAAGCACTTTGTAGATGGCAGTAATCACGGGAATATCTGCCCCTACTTTTTCATTCGTTATATAAATACATTGGCTGGCGTTGTAGCCTTCGGCAACCATGTTCAGCTCCAGTTGCGCCGCCTTCACGCTGTAGCCTTTGCCAATCATACTGCCGAAGGTGCGGTTGCGGCTAAAGAGCGAGTAACATGTAACCAGCAGATCGCCCAGGTACACCGATGACGTATATTGAACGCGCTCCCGATTGCCTGTCGCTCCATATTGCTCTACCAGCTTGCTCAGAAACACCGTCATCTCGTTGGCGCAGTTGGCGATATATACGCTCAGGAAATTATCGCCATACTCCAGCCCATGCGCCATGCCTGCCCCCAGCGCATAAATATTTTTTAGCACGGCAGCATATTGCACGCCGATGATATCGGTATTAACAACCGTGTTGAGATAGGGTGTTTGAAAGTGCTGCGCAATGTCGCCCGCCATCCCTTCGTCAATACCGGAAAATGTGAGATACGAAAGCTTTTCAGCAGCTATCTCCTCGGCATGGCAGGGACCTAAAATGCTGAAGTAATCAGAAAGTGAAACGCCGAAATCGGTATACAAATAATCGTTCAGCAATTCATTGCCGTCCGGCAAAATGCCTTTAATCGCCGATACGATTTTTTTGTTTTTAAACGCATTGCGCGACACACCGGCAAACGCATCTTTTACAAACGCAGAAGGCACCGCCACTACCAGCACATCCGAGCCATCTATTACCTCTTTCACATCAGAATTCAGAGTTAACAACGAAGTGTCAAAATAAGCGGCTTGCAGGTAGTGAGGATTGTGATGCCGCCGGCGGATGGCTTCTATGGTATCCCCGTTCCGTATCCACCAGTTGATGGTGTGATGATTGTCGGTGAGTATCTTAGCAATGGCAGTCGCCCAGCTTCCACTCCCGATGATTCCAAACCGCATGGCTGTCATTTTGTGAGGGCAAACATAGTAAATAGTGGGTGGTGAATCAACGATGTACAATGTTAGATGTGGGATGTACGATGTAAGAAGTTAGATGTATGATGTACAGAGTTAATTTCGGTTTCGCACATCTAACATCCCACATCTAACATCGTACATAGAATCACTTCCTATCTTGCATCCTAAACACCACACATGCCTACAGTCATCATCACCGGCGGAACAGGCTTAATCGGCAGGCGCTTAACCGCTTTGCTCCTCCAAAAAAAATACGAAGTCATCCTCTTCAGCCATAACCCCAAAAGCAAAGCACCGGCAGGCGCTTCAGTAAAGCAATGGGATATCGAAAAAGGAGAAATAGACACTGAGTTTATTGCCGCTGCCGACTACATCATTCACCTCGCAGGGGCTAATGTAGCCGAGGGAAGATGGACCAAAAAACGAAAAGAAGAAATCAAAAACAGCCGCACGCAAAGCAGTGCTTTACTAATAAAAGCGCTCCGCGAAACACCCAATCAGGTAGCAGCCGTTATCAGCGCCTCTGCTATTGGCTGGTATGGAGAAGACTCACCCAAAAGCAGGAAGGAAGGTTTTACAGAAGACGCACCCTCCTCGAATGATTTTCTCGGCCAAACCTGTCGCCTCTGGGAAGAAAGCATCGATCCCATAACCACATTAGGCAAGCGGCTGGTGAAGCTGCGCACCGGCATAGTGTTGAGCAATGAAGGCGGCGCGTTGGCAGAGTTTAAAAAACCGTTGCGGGCAGGCGTTGCCACCATCCTTGGCAGCGGCAGCCAGGTGGTGAGTTGGCTGCACGAAGAAGACATCTGCCGCCTCTATCTCTATGCCATCGAGAACGACCATATCGTAGGCGCTTACAATGCCGTGGCGCCCCATCCCGTTACCAATAAAGAATTGACCCTGCAACTGGCGAAAGCGATGCGGGCTACCTCTTTCCTCCCGGTGCACGTGCCGGCGTTTGCCCTAAAAATTGCTTTGGGCGAGATGAGCACCGAAGTATTAAAAAGCGCCACTGTAAGCGCAATGAAAGTATTGCAAAGCGGCTTCTCATTTTCATATCCGCAATTGCCTGCAGCATTAGAGGCGTTGGTGAAAGGGTAGGGGAGAATAGCGGGTTCTCACCACTTGCGCATAAAAAACGTTTACAACAAACCGAATTCCCCTTTCGGTTTAGGTTCCTCAACATCCTAAAGGGGGATTAAACAACGATAATCCCGGATGCAATCCGGGGAAGACGGCTTGTCACTTCTTCTCCCAACCATAAAATGGTTGAATTTTTTCCTATTCAGAATCACGATTTGTTCCAACCTTTCAGGTTGAATATTCTCCCTTACCTTGCTTTTTGCCGGATTGTTTTAAAGAGATTCCTTCGGGGCAATTTCATCCTTTTTTTACACTGCACCCTCCTTTGTCACCCAACTACAGGTGTCATGAAGAAAATTAAAGATAGATAATGCCGTTTTCAGAATGCCAGAGGCATCATTTGTCTGTAGAAATGTGGTAGTCATAAGACTTCCGGCTCCAATGGGGCCGCCCTACCAGCGAAATTCGATAGCACCCGCAGAGACGGTTGTCTTTACCCGTCCGCACACACTAAAGTTTTCCCATGCTTCTCCAAATATTCAATAAAAGCCAAACCCTCTCCCGCCAATCCCAAACCCAAAAAATTGCATCCCACCTTCAAAAAGGTGCATCCGACACCCATCTGACTGCATCTGACCGGCATTTTGCTTCATCCAACAGGCATCTGATTACACCCGGCAACCTCTAATTCCTTTTCAATAAATCAAAAGGCAGCGGCTAATTTTCTAAATCAAAGACCTTTTGTCCATTCAATCCATCCCGCCACAAAAACAATTCAGGGCTCAAAAGATTATCAAATCAACAAATTGAAAGAAGAGCAATCTCCAAACAGGCAATCCTTACTATCATTGTTCCACTAATAAGTTAGGTTAATGAAGGCAATCAGAAAACAAAAAGGGGGATGCATATGCATCATGGCGGTTATATTGTATAGCTGCTCCATTCATCCCACGCACCAAAACACATCATCTGCAACAGTCATTTTCGATAAAGAAGGGCACCGCGGCTGCCGCGGACTCATGCCGGAGAATACCATACCGGCAATGCTAAAGGCAATAGACCTCGGCGTTACCACCTTAGAAATGGATGTCCACATCACGCGTGATTCTGCGGTGGTGTTGTCGCACGATCCCTCTTTCAACCCCGATATTACCACGAAACCCGATGGCAGCTATATCGGTTCAACAGAGGGGAAGTATATTCTGTACCACATGACCTACGACAGCATTCGCCGGTTCGATGTAGGCAGTAAGCCCTACAGCCGCTTTCCCCAACAACAAAAAATAAAGGTAGCCAAGCCCCTACTCAGTACCTTGATAGATAGTGTGGAAGCATATTGCAAACAACACGGCAAACGCGTAGCGTATAACATCGAAATCAAATCATCACCGCAAGGCGATGGTTTGTTTCATCCCGCACCCGCAGCTTATACAGAAGGGGTGATGAAAGTGTTGAAACAAAAAAATATCCTTTCACACGTCATCATCCAGTCGTTCGACAATCGCCCGTTACAATACATGCATCAGCATTATCCTGCTATCAGAACGTCTTTATTAATTGAAGAAAACGATAAGCGTTCCCTGCAGCAGCAGTTTGCCGGTTTAGGTTTTGTGCCCTCCATCTATAGTCCTTATTATTTGCTTTGTACAAAAGAGCGGGTTGATAGTTGCCACCAGCAGCATTGCAAAGTGGTTCCCTGGACGGTAAATGATTCATCCCTCATGCAAAAACTAAAAACCGCAGGCGTGGATGGATTGATCAGCGACTACCCGGATTTGTATAAGAAATTGTAGAGGTTGTCGTCTCCTCGTCCCGCATTTTTTGTAATGGCAACAGAAAGGTCTGGCTGATTGCATTTAGTAACAACAGTTTCAAATTAAAGAGCTGCTTATTGCTTAATATAAAATCTTTTATCATCTAATAAGCCTACTTTTACCGTCGGATCTGATAACAACGACTCAATAATTCTCCTTACATCTCTCACTTAGAAGGAGATCTTTTTCACTCGGATATAGTACCAGCACAGACTTTTTACTATTAGCTTATGCAGTGGGCTTGGCTCACGCATCACACCGTTCACCATGATACGCGCTTGCGGTTTTTTACGCATCTAAGCTGTCCGTTGCCTCTTGCTTCACCTGTTAAGCATGCCCGCGGCTGTTTGCTGCCATGGCGGGGAAGCCACTGCCGCTTCCTGTTTTTTTTACCATTAATTACAACCTACATGACCTTATTGCACAATGATTTATTGATACCTGACACAGGGGAAGAGGAACGAAAAATAAACAGCGACCTTTTAGAACTGGTGTTGGAGTTTAAAGATTATTCAATAGTGATGTTGGATGCAAAGGGGCATATTATCAGTTGGAACGAAGGCTCAGAATATATGTATGGTTACAAACCCGACGAAGTAATGGGTAAACATGAATCTATATTATATACCCTGGCAGATGCGCAAAACGGGCAGCCGCAAAGCAATTTAAACTTGGCTGAGAAAAATGGAAGACATGGGTTTGAAGGTTTGAAACGCAAAAAGAACGGAACCGAGTTCTATACAGATACAATCATAAACGCTTCTTACAATGCGGCTAAAAAAGTAAAGGGGTTTGCCAAAATTACGCGCGACATAGACCTGCGAAAGAGACTGGAAGCCACCAACAAAATACTGCACGACCATTTGGAAGACAAGGTGAAGCAGCGAACCAAAGAGCTGCTGATGGTAAATAAAGAACTAGAAGCTTTTTCCTACTCAGTATCGCACGATTTAAGAAGTCCGCTGCGTGCCATTGGCGGTTTTAGCAACATGCTGAAGAAGAAGTATGAATCTATCCTTGACGATGAGGGGAGAAGAATGATAGAAGTGATTGTAGATAAAACCAAACTGATGTCGCTGCTGATTGACGACCTGTTAACCTTCTCGCGCATGGCGCGGCTGGAAGTCGTTTCAGATGCCATCAACATGAAGAAAATGGCAGAGACCTGTATAAATGATTTGTCGCAAACCGAAACGCTTACCAGGTACACAATCCGCATACAGGATATGCCCGAATGTAAAGGCGATGCCAGTATGCTGAAACAGGTATGGTACAACCTGCTTAGCAATGCTGTAAAATACTCCAGTAAGAAAACAAACCCTGAGATTATTGCCGGTGCCACGGAAGATGGCGACAGAACCATCTACTACGTAAAAGACAACGGGGCAGGCTTCGAAATGAAATATTCAAACAACCTCTTTGGCGTGTTTCAGCGTCTTCACCGCAGTGATGAATTTGAAGGAACAGGCTTGGGGCTGGCATTGGCTAAACGAATTGTAAGCAAACACGGCGGCGAAATAAAGGCAGAATCGCTGTTGAATGAAGGCGCTACTTTTTATTTCAGCATCCCTAAAAACATTAAATAATGAAGAACAACAGTAACGATGAAGTAGAGATTTTATTAGTCGAAGACAATTTAAGCGACGCGGAACTGGCCATCTGGGCGCTGAGTGAGGTGAAATTAGACGATCATTTGCTGCATGTGAAAGACGGCGTAGAAGCGCTCGATTTTCTTTTTGGAAGAGAAGCGTTTGCCGGGCGGGATGTGAAAAAAGTTCCCAAGGTGATTTTGCTGGACATAAAGATGCCGCGTGTAGATGGCATAGAAGTGCTGCGGCAGGTAAAAGCCAATCCCTATACGAAACATATTCCGGTGGTGATTATGACCTCGTCTAAAGAAGAACAGGATATTATTGAAAGCTACGAGTTGGGCGTAAACAGCTTCGTGGTAAAGCCGGTTGAATTTTCTGACTTTGCAAAGGCGGTAAGCGATCTGGGTTTGTATTGGGTGATAATGAACGAACCCATGATTTATAAAGCCATTCAAAAATGAGCGACAAGTACAGAATACTTTACTTAGAAGACTCAGCCGCTGATGCTGAACTGGTAAAGTCGGAACTGACCGGAAATCATATTGATTTTGATTACTTGGTAGTAGATACAGAAAACAAGTATAAAAAAGCGCTGGATGACTTTCACCCGGATGTTATTTTGTGCGATCATACACTGCCTTCTTTTAACTCTTTCGAGGCGCTGCGGCTTCTGAAACAGAAAAATTTAAATATCCCTTTCGTTGTCATTACGGCTACTATGACGGAGGAAGTTGCGCTTACCATTGTAAGAGAAGGTGCAGACGATTATATACTGAAAGACCGCTTAAAGCGCCTTCCGAATGTGGTGCTGAATGCGATAGAAAAATACAGGTTTGAACGCGACCGCAAGCGGACAATTGATGAGCTATACGAAAAGGAAGCGTCAGCTAAAGAAGCGCTTGTAAAGCTCTCGAACAAACTGTTGCTGGCAACAAAAAGTGCAGGTATTGGTATTTGGGAATGGGACCTTGCAACCGGCGTTTCGGAGTGGGACGAGGGAATGCATCGTCTTTATAATATCAGTGAATCTGAATTTGGTTCTGTTCACACCGGTTGGCTGAAAAGGATACATCCTGATGATAAGCACCGGGTGAACGAAGAAATTGAACTAGCCTTATCGGGTGAAAGACCTTACCATACAGAGTTCAGAATTGTGTGGAACGATGGATCAGTTCACCATCTTAAAGTGGATGGAACTGTAGAAAGAGATCAGTGGGGAAAGGCAGTGAAAATGTATGGCGTGAACCAGGACATTACGAAAGCCAGGGAAGCCGAACAGGCAATAAAAGACAGTGAGGCAAAGTACCGGTCGTTTTTTGAGACCAGTGTGGATGGTATTCTTCTTAGCTCGCCAAGCGGGCAAATATTTGCCGCTAACGCGGCTGCCTGTAACATATTTCAAATGACCGAGGCTGAACTGTGCTATACAGGAAGGCAGGGTATTTTAGATGCAACCGATCAGAGATTAAAAGCAGCGTTGGCAGAACGCCGCCGTACCGGTAAAGTAAATTCCGAAGTGACAGGCATCCGTAAAAACGGCGACCTGTTTCCTGCAGAGTTTTCGTCGGTCATTTTTACAGATGCGCACGGAGAAGAAAGAACTGCTATGGTTATCAGGGATATCACACAACGTAAACTTGCGGAGCAGGAAATTATCATTACTACAGAAGCTTTGGAGGAAGCATTGGGCGAGTTAAATAAAATCATGGACTCGTCCTTAGATGTGATCTGCACGATAGATGAAGAAGGAAAATTTTCCAATGTAAGTAAGGCAACCGAAAGCGTTTGGGGTTATAAGCCGCACGAACTGATCGGTAAAAAATACATTGATCTGGTATTTGCTGATGATGTGGAAACTACCCTGCAGGTTGCCACTGACATTGTAAATGGTAAACCTGTCACGGTATTTGAAAACAGGTACACCCGTAAAAATGGAAGTATTGTGCCCATCATGTGGTCGGCACGCGTAGACGATGATACAAAAATGATGTATTGCATTGCCAAAGATGCTACGGAAAAGAAAAAACTGGAGAAGGCTTTAGAAGACGAGAGACGGCAGTTTTACGATTTGTTTCAGCAAGCGCCTACGAGTATCGGCGTTTTAAAAGGTCCGGATCATGTTTTTGAAATGGCCAACCCTCATTACCTGCACTTAATAAAGAGAAACAATATTATTGGCAAAATGGTAAAAGAAGTACTGCCGGAAGTGTCATCGCAGGGGTTTGTCGAGTTGCTGGACGAAGTGTATAGAACGGGTGAAACCTACTCGGGTACAGAAATACTGGCTAACCTTGACTATGAAGGTAATGGGAAACCTTCTTTTGTTTACCTGAATATTTTATACCAGGCATACAGAAATGAGCAGGGTGAGATAATAGGTATATTTTTCTTTACCGTAGATGTAACGGAACAAGTGGTATCGCGAAACCAAATTGAAGAAGATGAAAAACGTTTCCGGCAGATAGTAGAAACCGCACAGGAAGGTATCTGGACAATAGATAAACATAACGTTACCGATTTCGTGAACCAGAAAATGTGCGAAATGATTGGCTATACGGAAAAAGAAATAATAGGAAAAACCCTGCAGGAGTTTTTAGAGGAAAAAGATCGAAAAGCTTCTTACCTGCCAATGGAAAGACAAAACATAGAAAGTGAAAATCATGATTCCACTTTTGTAACAAAGGACGGCAAACTTTTATTTACCAATATCTCTACTAAACCTATACTCGACAGCAATGGAAGATACCAGGGTGCGCTGGCTATGATTACGGACGTTACCGGGCGAAAGGCGGTAGAAGAAAGCAACCTTTTTAAAGCAGAGTTGTTAAAAAACATCGGGCAGGCGGTCATGGGTATGGATCTGAACGGCATTATAACCTACTGGAACAAAGCATCCGAAGAAATCTTTGGCTGGAGTGCTAAGGAAGCTATAGGCAATCATATTATAAATCACGGTCCGGCAGAAGAAACAAAAGAAATGTCACTGGCAGGGTTTAGCGAATTGTTTAAAGGAAAAAGCTGGTCGGGCGAGTTGCTGATGCAAAGAAAAGATGGCACTACATTTATTGCATCTGTAACGGACTCTCCGGTTTTCGACCGTAATAATAAACTAACCGGCATTATTGGCATCGCTTCAGATATTACCGACCGTAAGCTGTCGGAAGAAAAGATGCAGGAGATGCAGGAGCAGTTACTGGCTTCTCAACGCATGGCTCACATCGGCAGCTGGCACCGGAATATTGCACCCGGCATAGACATCAATTCAAACCCTATTATTTGTTCTGCAGAAGCACTGCGGATTGCGGGTTTCGATCCTGATTTCAACGATGTGACTTATGCAATGTTTATGGGGCTTACGCATCCAGAAGATATGGACATAGTAGAAGAAGCATCGAACACCATATTCAGCGGTATAGCTTCTTATTATAATGTTGAGCACCGAATTGTAACACCTGATGGCATTGTAAAATGGGTAAGACAGGACGCCAAGCTGATAAGTGATGAAGTGACGAATCAGCCTGTAAAGATTATTGGAACTGTAAAGGATATCACGACAGCCAAGGAGCAGGAACTAAAACTTGAACAAAACACTAAAGAGCGAAACAGGTTGCTTAATGATTTGGTAACAAGAAATAAAAGCCTTGAACAATTTGCTTATATTGTTTCTCATAATCTTCGCGCTCCTGTTGCCAATATCATGGGCATCGCCAGCATTTTGGTTGAACCTGATTTAAGCGTAGAAGAAAAAGATCAGCTCAACAATGGCATCATCGAATCTGTACAAAAACTGGATACGGTTGTAAAAGATTTGAACCATATTTTACAGGTAAAAAAAGAACACAAAGAGCCGGAGGAAACGGTTCATTTTTCAACATTTGTAAATGATATAAAAGTTAGCATCAAACACATTATTGCGGATGATATAGACATCAGCTACGATTTTTCTGAAGTGAATGAACTCTTTACCATCAGGAGCTATATGTACAGCATCTTTTACAACCTGATCTTAAACAGCATCAAATACCGCCGGCAGCAAGTGCCCTGTGTTATTACCATAAAAAGCCACCTGGCAAACAATTGCATCACGGTGTTTTTTACAGACAACGGAATGGGTATTGACCTTATGTTAAGAGGCGAAGATGTGTTCGGCCTATACAAGCGCTTTCATACCCACATAGAAGGCAAAGGCATGGGCTTGTATATGGTAAAAACGCAGGTAGAAGCCATCGGCGGAAGAATAAATATTGACAGTGAAGTGAACAAAGGAACCACCTTTAAAATTGAATTTGAACTATGAATCTGATTAAAACTTTCATTATTGTTGACGATGATCCCTGGAACAATAAAATTTGCGCTTTTAATATAAAAAAAGCACTGGGCGAATTACACATTCATAGCTTCTTGGTACCCGCAAGAGCACTCCTCTTTATTGAACATGAGTTTATAAAAAATATACAGCCTGCCATTCTGTTTCTCGATATCAATATGCCGGAGCTAAACGGCTGGCAGTTTTTAGAGCAGTTTGAAAAGTTCAGCGACGAAATAAAAAACAACATTACGATCTACATGCTTTCTTCTTCTATCAATTATGCAGATATAGAAAAAGCAAAAGCCAGCCGGTACGTAAAGGATTTTATTTCAAAACCATTGCTGAAAGACGCAATTCTGCAGGTGGCTAGTAATAATGTTACAATCAAACTGAACAATTTTTAGCTGCTGATACATAGCCGGCTGGTAAATGAAGTGAGCATTGCTGGTAAAAGTCTTTAAGTAATATTCTGCCAGCCAAAAGGTAGCATTTTATACAAGCATGACAGCTTGGATAAAGAATTGGCTAAACTATATCTTCCCTAATAAGCCTTTCTGCTAAGAATGTGTATACCTTACAGTGTTGGCCATATAATCTATCAGTACAATTTGACACATAGTAAACATTGTGTGCCAAAACAAAATACCCGCTATGTTTATCCACTGCAAAAGAATCATTATTTTAGACGACGACTCCTTACACAATACGCTTGCTATCCTTTATATCAAAAAAACCTTTCCGAATATAAATGTAGACATCGTTGGCTTTACCGACCCGGTAGTAGGGCTGAATTACATTCAAACCGAATACACGGTACATCCTGTGGAAACGATTCTTTTTTTAGACATTAATATGCCTGAGCTAAGCGGCTGGCAAGTGCTGGAGAAACTGAATGTTATGCCTTATATTGTAAAATGGTTTAGCATTTATATATTATCTTCTTCTGTAGATACGCGCGATATCACGCGCGCCGATCAAAATCAACTCGTAAAATCTTATCTGGAAAAACCCCTGGCAAATCATCTGAAAGAGATTTTTTCTTTAGGAAGTTTGGTAAGCGCATAGCTAAAATAATTATTCAGAACCTCCAATATTTTCCTTCCCAGCGCATTCAGCCATTGTTTGATAGAGTTGCAACTACTGTTCTCTTAATTTTTATTCATAGAAGAAATTATATTCTCCACTCCTTATAATTAGTAGGGCTGTACTTAGTCTTGTCCATTCATCTTATCATTGTCTTAAAAACAAAAAATGTATTCGTCTGTCACTTTGTTTTGCGGCTCGCAATCGGGCAATAATGTATTATATGAGCAAGAAGCCGAAGCTGTTGGAAAGATATTAGCCCAAAACAATATTGAGCTTATTTATGGCGGTGGCAACAGTGGCCTGATGGGTGTGGTTGCCAATACTATGCTGCAATATAACGGCACCGTTACCGGCGTAATGCCAAAGCTGCTGATTGAAAAAGAGAAAGTACATACTGCACTTACTACGCTTCACCAATCGGAAGACATGCACGCACGCAAAAAACTGCTGTATAGTCTTGCCGAGGCAGCAATCATTCTACCCGGCGGCATTGGCACGCTGGATGAAATGTTTGAGATCATTACCTGGAACAATCTCGCCATTCACAACAAAAAAATAATCCTGCTGAATACAGCAGGATTCTATGATTTTTTATTGCAGCATTTAGAACGGATGCAAGCGGAAGGCTTCTTGTACCACGACTGGCGCAGAATGGTTATAGTATGCGGGCATTCGGATAACTTGCTGTCTGCCTTGATGACTGTTTAGCCGGACGCAGATAGAAGTTGTAGCCGATTCTTACAATGGGTTGCGCCACTAACTGTCCTACTTCGTTTTCGGTTACATAAGGCGAGTAAGCGTTCTTTAAAAGATCTACCCCAACCAGAATGTAATAACTTCCCTGCCCCACCACACGCTGTGTATAACCGATGCCGGCAATGAGGCTGGAAGCATTCACCGTTTGCTTATACGTATAAATATCCTGCTTCACTTTCACCTTCGTCCAGTTCTCTTCAAATTGCCCCTGCACAAACAGAAAGTTCACCGGGTATAATCTTACAAACGGTCCGCCTCCATAATTAAACTGTCTCAGCTTGGTATTGCTTGGGTTATAATAGGTATTCGCTGCGATAGAGGTATAAATAAGATTCAGTCCCAGGCCTACATCCAGCCAGTTAGCCACACTGTATCCTACCTCGGGGCTGCCACCCAGGGTAAGCTGACCACCGCCCAAACCCAAATTCAGGCTGCCGCCAAAGAAAAGATTTTCTTGTTTAAAACCACCTTTTAAATCGCCATAATTACTGCCATCTGCATCGTTGCCTCCTTGCGCAAAGCACAGCTGGAACAAGCCGCCAAACATCAACAACAACACTATCTTTTTCATAACGGATTATTAGAATGAACAAACATAAACGCTATATAGCATCAAAGATTTTGCCCCGGTTTAAAATATTGTTAGGATCGAACGATTGCTTGATTCCACGCATGAGGCGCAGGTTGGCTTCGTGGAATACAATGTCCATATAGCTTTTCTGTATCAACCCAATGCCGTGTTCGCCGCTGATGGTGCCGCCGAGGCTATGCACCAATTGAAACAATGCACGCAAGGCTTTGTTCATTTCTCCATCGCCAAAGCTATTGGCTGTGCCATCTTTTTTAATGCGCACGTGCAGGTTGCCATCACCCGCATGACCATAACAAACGGCTTTAAAATGATATTGCTTTCCCAGTTCCTTTACGCCATGAATGAGCTTGGGCAATTCTGCACGCGGCACCACTGTATCTTCTTCAATGGTATAGCCCGCTATCTTTACAAACTCTGCCGTTCGGCGGCGCAGTTTCCATAATTCGGCTTTCTGCTGCGCATCATCGGCAAAGAAAATTTCACCTGCTTCATAATCGGCCAGTAAGTTCGCAATGGCTTCCATCTCGCTCATCAGTTGGTCTATATTGTTGCCGTCTACTTCTACAATCAGGTGTGCAGCCACATCATCATTCACCGGTACGGCGTGGCTGTCCACCATGCCGCTTACAATCTTCAGTGCATCTATTTCCACCAGTTCCATCGCACTCGGCGTAAAGCCTGCGCGGAAGATTGCGCTTACGGCTTCGCTTGCTTTTTCAAGCGAGGCAAAGGGTACCAGCATTAATAAATCGTGCGCCGGATGCGGAATTAATTTCAATACAATTTTAGTAACAATGCCCAGCGTTCCTTCACTGCCTACTATCAGTTGCGTGAGGTTATAACCTGTAGAATTCTTCAACACATTCGCGCCGGTCCAGATGATTTCGCCGGTAGGCAACACTACTTCTAAGTTCAGCACATAGTCTTTTACCACACCATATTTTACGGCTTTAGGTCCGCCACTGTTTTCGGCAATGTTGCCACCAATAAAGCAGGAGCCGCGGCTGCTTGGGTCGGGCGGATAGAACAAGCCTTTTTCTTTTACAGCATTCTGCAATACTTCGGTGATGACGCCCGGTTCGGTGATCACTTGTCCATTGCGCTCATCTATTTTTATAATAGAATTAAAGCGTTCCATCGAGATGAGCACACCCCCAAAATGCGGTAGTGCACCACCGCTTAAGCCTGTGCCGCCTCCTCGTGGCGTAACGGGAATCAGGTGCTCATTGCATAGCTTCATTACTTCGCTGATCTCTTCTGCTGTGCGTGGCTTTAGCACCACTTCAGGTAAGTATTTCAGGTGTTCGGTTTCATCGTGGCTATAGTGGTGAAGACTTTCTTCGTCTACAAAAATGTAGGCTTCGCCCACAATGTCTTTTAGCTGCGCAATATGTTCTTCGGTTACAACACCGGTTTCGGTGGCAGTGTTCATTGGCTGTAAAATTTTATCAAAAATAAATTGAAATGTGGGTTGCTCCACGCATTTAACCAATCTCTTCACAAGGAACAGATTGGATTTCTTTTTGCCGTTGCCCGCGCTGTACATTTGCCCGCTTACTGTTAACCTCGTGGTGTATGGAATTTGATATTTTAACCATTGCAAAAAATTACCTGAAAACATTGAAAGCCGGCAAGACCGGGAAAGACCTCGCTATTTTTTTTCATCCCGATATTATACAAATTGAATTGCCCAATCGCCTGAACGCAAAAGGTGTAACCAGCCACCTGAGCCAGATTTTAGAGCGTGCAGAGAAAGGGAAGAAATTGCTGAAAATGCAGACCTACGAAATAGACAATGCCTGTGTATGCGGCGATACCGTGGTGATGGAAGTCAGGTGGAGCGGCGTGCTGGCAACGCCTGTAACCACGCTATGCGCCGGCGATACTATTCGGGCGCACTTTGCCATGTTTATTCAATTTAAAAATGGGCAAATCATTCAGCAGCGGAATTATAGTTGCTTTGAGGAGTGGTGAGGGAAGATAAATGAGGATTGTAGGACCACTAAAATCAAAGCCGCACGCGTCATTCCGCAATTGCCCTCGACATTGCTTTATTGTTTCATCACTTTCATGAGGGCTTTGTGCGGAATCTGATGAGTGTGATTTAATCCGATTGCGGCTAATGAGCTACTATAAATTAGCAGGTTGATTAAAGTAGAAGAGTAGATTCCGCTCAAAGCTGCCTGCAATTTTGATTTAATTATAATCCATTGTTGGCAGCAATTGCGGAATGACGAGTAGCCTTTTCACTCACTACAACCATATTATGTTTGAAGCTAATTTACTACTATAAAGTCAGTTAACGTTAGCTCTTGTCTTTCATCTTATCTCTCAATTCCTTTACTTTACAACTCATTAATAGCGATACGCCATGAAACCAATACACTTCTTTTGCGCCGTTTGTCTGTGCAGTTTGTCCCTGTTTTGCGCTGCGCAAAAAAATGCAGCCGGCTATACTTCTCTCTTCGATGGCAAAACACTAAACGGCTGGAAGAAAGTAGCCGGCACGGCAGATTATAAAATTGAGAACGGAACCATTATCGGCACAACCGTAACCGGTTCGCCTAATACCTTCCTCGTCAGCGACAAAGAATATGGCAATTTTGTGCTGGAACTTGAGGTAAAAATTGAAGACACGACTTCCAATTCCGGTATCCAGTTTCGCTCTCATTACGATCCGGCAGGACACGAAGGAAAAGGCAAAGTATATGGCTACCAGTATGAGTTAGACCCTTCTTCGCGCCAGTGGACGGCAGGTATTTATGATGAAGGCCGCCGCGACTGGCTCTATCCCTTATCACTTCATTCCTCCGCACAAAATGCCTTTCGGTTAGGCGAATGGAACAAGATTAAAATTGAATGCATTGGCAATGAAACTAAAACATGGATAAATGGTGTGCCGGCTGCTTATATGGTAGATACGGTAGACAGCAAAGGCATCATTGCCCTGCAGGTGCACAGCATTGGCGATAATAAACAACTGGAAGGAGAAAAGATTTATTGGAAAAACATCCGCATTAAAACAACGGGTGTAACACCTTCCGCTTTCCCGAAAGATGTATATGTATTGAACAATATTCCCAACACATTATCCTATTACGAAAAACAAAGCGGCTGGAAGCTATTGTTTGATGGAAAAGACAACAGAGGTTGGCGCGGCGCCTACAAAGATTCTTTCCCGTTGGGCGAATGGGTAGTAAAAGATGGCACCATCACCGTACTGTCTTCCGAAGGCAAAGAAGGCGGCAATGCCGGCGATATTGTAACCGATAAACAGTACAGCGCCTTCGACTTATCGTTCCAGTTCAGGCTCACGCCCGGCGCCAATAGTGGTGTAAAATACTTTGTTACGTTGAGTGAAAACAACACCGGCTCTGCCATTGGTTTGGAGTACCAGGTGCTCGACGATTCGCTCCATCCCGATGCAAAGTTGGGCAGGGATGGCGACAGAACCCTCGCTTCCTTATACGATCTCATTCCTGCTAAAAAAGAAAAGCGCTTTATTCACCAGCCCGGCGAGTGGAACTGGGGGCGCGTGATTGTTTATCTCAACAACCACGTCGAGCATTATCTCAACGGCGTTAAAGTGCTGGAATACGAGCGTGGCTCAAAAGAATACAAAGACTTGGTGGCGATTTCCAAATACAAAGTGTGGGAGCATTTTGGTGAAGCGAAGGAAGGGCATATTCTGTTGCAGGATCATGGGAATGAAGTCAGCTTTAGAAGTATTAAGATTAAAGAGTTCAAGTGATAATTAAAGTGTAAGAGAACTTCAGTTGCAGATGCAATCAGTAGAGTTTTATAACGACTGACATCAATCTTATTACCTTACTAAAAGAACTCTTGATAGGGAGTTAACCTTATTAGTTTATTCATCTTGTAGTGCCAATAAGTATTAAGGTTGATTTCCTCATCACAGTACTTTTAGTAAGGTAATAAGGTCTTCCCTGTTCATTTTTCATCCGTCCCTTTTTCATATACAGTAATGAGCAATAAGTTTCAGACAAATAAAGATGGAAACGCAGTCAATCTCAATCAGATTACTTGCTTCACTCCTGTTGCATAATCCTGATGTCACTTGTCTTCACATCAATCGTCACGGTATCATTTATCTTTAAATTTCCGATCTTATCAATATCGGCAGCTATAATCAATACACCAGTTTCTATCTTCACTTCAATTCTATACTTTATACCTTCTCTAATGATGGATATAACCTTAGCTGGAAGCAATATCAATTGATTACTAGCATAAAACAATTCGCGCGGTGTTCCTTCAAACACCAGGCTTCCTCCTTCCAATTGTATCACGCGTTTTGCCAAGGCTGCAATCTCTTTTTCGTCGTGGCTCACCAGCAAAGCCGTAAAATGAAGCTGTTGCTGCAACACTTGTAGCACAATATGCATGTCTTCGCGCATCTTATTGCCTAAGGCAGCCAAAGGTTCATCCAGCAAAAGCAATTGCGGCTTGCGCACCAGCGCCCTTATCAAAGCGGCGCGCTGTTGCTGACCGCCGGACAGATGACCTGGCTTAGTATGCAAAAAACTTTGCAGCGAAACGGTTTCTATCAGATGGTGAATAAAAGTTTTATCGCTCCCTTTGCCCGCTGCATATTGCAAGTTTTGCAGCACCGTCATGTTGGGAAACAAGGCATAACCCTGGAACACAAAACCGATGCTTCGCTGCTGTGGCGGCAGGTTTACTTTCTTTTCTGTATCGAACCAAACCGCATCATCTACTTTAATAAAGCCCTGTTCCGGCAATAGTAAACCGGCAATCATTTTTAAAAGAGAGGTTTTGCCCGCACCACTTTCTCCATACACCGCCGTGATGGTTGCGGCGGGTAAAGTAACGTCAATTGTTAAAGGCTTTTTGCCTTCGGCAAATGATAGTTCTTTGCGAATGCTAAGCTGTATCATACGCCACCTATATTGCCCCGCCATTTTTTATTAACGGAGTAAACAACTAATAAAATAAGAAAGGAAAAAGAGAGCAGGATAGCCGCATAAATATGCGCGGTGGAATAGTTCAGCGCTTCTACTTCATCGTAAATAGCAATGGAAGCTGTGCGGGTTTGTCCGGCAATATTCCCACCAATCATCAACACCAAACCAAACTCGCCGATGGTATGCGCGAAAGACAACACCACACCGGTAAGCAAAGCCGGTTTTATATTGGGTAATAAAACCCGCAGAAGCGTTTGCCGGCGCGACTTTCCCAGTGTATAGGATGCTTCGCGAAGATGAGCCGGGAGAGATTGCAGACCTGCCTGCACCGGCTGCACCATAAAAGGCAAACTATAGATAACAGAAGCCAGCACCAGCCCCGGAAAAGAAAACAACAAACGAAGGTTGAACCCCGATTGCAGCCAATGCCCGATGAAGCCAGTAGGGCTCAGCAACAGCAGTAAATAAAACCCTAATACAGAAGGCGGCAACACCAGTGGAAGGCTAACAATAGCTTCAATAATAGCCTTGTAACGGAATGAGGTAAAAGCCAGCAACGAGGCTAAAGGAACGCCAATGATAAACAGGATAAACGTGGTGGTAAAAGCCAGTTGAAAGGTGAGCCAGAAAGGTTGGAAATCAACCGGCATAAGCATTACAAATAATGATGAATGAATAGATAGGAACTAACGATAGCCATATTGTAGAAGAATGGCTTTGCCCCGTTTGCTAAACAAAAACTGATACCATTTTTGGGCAGCTGCCTGGTTGGCAGCGCCTTTTATGATAACAACGCCCTGCGCAATGGGCTGATATAAATTCCGCTTCACTTCTACCCAGTTTCCTTTGTTGGCAGAAGTAGAATCCATCACCACCGATTTGGCAGTAAATGCAATATCCACCGCACCGCTCAGCAGGTATTGGTTCACCTGCGATATGCTTTCGCCATACACAATTTTAGGCTGTGTTTGTTGCAATAAATTTTCTTTGGTCAATGCTGCTATCGTTGCTTCGCCATAAGGCGCCAGCTTGGGGTTGGCAATGGCAATCTTCTTTATGTCATCATTCTTCACAACGCTTAATCCTTTTGCTAAATCGCGTTTCTGCAACGACCATATAACCAGCGTGCCATAGGCATATACTTTCGGAGAATCAACGGTTAATCCTTTGGCAGCCAGTTCCTGTGGATACTTCATATCAGCCGACATAAACACATCGAACGGCGCACCCTGTTCTATCTGTGCCGTGAGCTTGCCCGATGAGCTTACGGTTAGGTCTGCTTCAATACCGGTTTCTCTTTTGAAAGCTTCTTTTAGTTTTTGAGAAACAAACTGTGCATTGGCTGCCACGGCAACCCGCAGCGTTTGTGCACTGGAACCAGTACAAAACAACAGGAACAAGAAGAGTAATGAATATTTCAAGACACAAGAATTTCAATTGTAAAAATAAAGGCTATCCCTGTTATCTGACAACCCTCACTTCCACTACCTCGCCCTGCTGAAACATTTTTGTTCCGGCAGGCAAAGAAATGATTCCATCTGCCTCCAGTAAAGCCGGAATATCGCCGGAAGAAGACAAGCCGATGGGGGCGGCAAAACAACTGCCATCCTGAAAGATCAGTTTTACCAAAACATGCAAGGTAAGGGACGGCAAAGGCATAATATTAGACTTCAATCTGGCACTGATGACAGGAGGTTGCTGATGGATGCTTTGCATGAGCCATGCCTTAAAAAAAAGATGATAGCAAACAAAAGTAGAAACCGGGTTGCCGGGAAACCCGAAGATCATTTTGTGGTTGATTGTACCCAATAAAAAGGGCTTTCCCGGTCGCTGCGCCACGTTATGAAACAGGGTTTGCATACCCAAACCGTTTAATACTTCGGGCAGGTAATCCCGCTTGCCTTTTGACACTGCGCCGGATAATAAAATGACATCAATGTTTTGTAAAATGTCTTGCAGCTGATGTGTCATTTCATCCTTGTTGTCGGGAAGATGATGGAGGCTGGCTTCAATGTTTTCTTTTATTAAATCTGCCGTTATAAAGTAAACATTTGATTGCCTTACCTGGTGTGGCAACGGCGTCTGTTCCACCGCAACCAGCTCATCACCGGTAGAGCAAACCGCAACGGAAGGAAGCCGGTATACCTGCGGTTCATAAATACCCACGGTTGCCATTACACTGAGGTGCGCCGGCGAAAGGCGAATGTTTTTTTTTAGTAGAAGATCACCCTTTTTTGCGTCTCTTGCCTGTTGGTGTATGTTTTGAAAAGGAACGATGCTATCTGGTATTATATCAGCCTTGCTATCCTTAATAAGGAGCTGTTCATAAGGAATCACGGCATCGGTTCCGCTGGGTAATATTGCACCCGTCATCACTTCAATGCAGTGGTGCTGATGCTGTAAAGATTGAAGCGGAGAACCTGCAGCCGCCATGTTCTCTATAATGAATTTTTTTTTTCCGGCTTCAAACGAAGCGCTGCTGATGGCAATGCCATCCATCATCACGCGGTGGTAAGGCGGCATATCTCTGTCTGCCTTAACCGGCTCAGCCGATACTCTGCCAATGGCTCGCAGCAAAGGCAGTTTTTCGGTGCCGAAATCTTGTGTGCAGGAGGAAATTAAACGGTGCGCTTCATCAACTGGAATCATGCGAAAGAGATATAGATAAAAGAATAGGGGCTGGTGTAATTAGCCACCCAGAACAGACATCGAATCGTGAACGACAGAATGGTTCTGCGCTTCTGCCTCAAAGCCATCTTTCCACCGGCCTGCCACGGCATTTGTAATAAGGGAGATCATTTCTTCTTCACCGGCACCACTTCTGATGGCATCTCTCAAATTCAGAGCTGGCGCAGCATAGAGGCAGGTGCGCAGTTCGCCGGTGGCAGAAAGGCGCAGGCGGTTGCACGTGCCACAGAAGGTTCGGCTGTAAGAAGGAATAATGCCGAAGCTGCCTGTATAACCCTTCACTTTGTAATTGACAGAAGTGGAATGGGGCGGATTCGGCAAAACTTCAATCATATCATTATAATGCTGATGAATGTGTGCTTCGATATTTTTATGAGTCCAGTTGGTATCATCAAAAAAACGGCTGCCATTGAACGGCATTTCTTCCAGGAATCTTACCGATAAATTGTTGGTTTTTGTTAGTTCGATAAACGGGATAATGTCTTCCACATTTTTGTTGGAGGAAACAACGCAGTTCAGCTTTACGGTAAAGCCATTCTCTATTAATGAGAGTATCGTGCTATAAACTTTATAAAAGCTATCTCGTCTGGTAATGCTATAGAAACGCTTTGCATCCAAAGAGTCAAGGCTGATATTGAGATGAGTAATGTTAAGGGCTTTCAAACGATCAATATGTTGATCTAACAACGTGGCGTTTGTAGTGATACTAATATCTTCCAGATGGGGCAGAAACTTGATATTTTCGAAAAAAGAAAGCAAGCCTTCACGCACAAACGGTTCGCCACCCGTTATCCTGATTTTAGAGACACCCAAGCCCGTAAATAAGGAAGTGAGAAAATACATTTCATCCCACGTTAGTAAGTCCTTCCGTTGGGCAAACTGCATTCCATGCTCCGGCATACAATAATAGCAGCGCAGGTTGCAGCGGTCGGTTACCGACAACCGCAGGTAACTGAGTTCTCTTCCATATTTATCAACCAGTCTGTTCTGCATATTTCCTTATTCTGATCATTTCCGTGTTTACGCTCAGCGGATGTTTACATTTTCGAATGCAGGCAACTACTAAGATGTAAAGAAACGAAGTTCCACAAAGTACTTCTTATTCCTCTTACTGTTGCTTCGTGTTCTCCCTGTCTCTGTCTGCCGACAGGCAGGTTAGTAGTTTAAAGAGTTATTTTAAGTAACCTTTTATACCTTATAGCTACATGGCTAAGGATGAGCATTGATCCAACGGCTGCCATCTTCATACCACTCCTGTTTCCAGATCGGTACTGTTTTTTTCAATTCATCAATCAGAAATTGACAAGCCTCGAAAGAAACCCCGCGATGAGCCGAAGAGGCGCCGGTGATAACTACTTTTTCGCCGGGTAGTTTTTCGCCCGTAGCATGAATGATGACCACCTTATCTAATGCCCATTTCTGTAATGCAACCGCCGCAATCTTCTCCATTTCCTTTATTGCCATCGCTTCGTATGCCTCAAACACCAGCTTCGTTACCTTCTTTCCTTTCGAATGATTTCTTACCGTGCCGATAAACAAATTTACCGCACCCGACAGTGGTGATTCGAGGTACTGGTAAGCCTCTTCTATAAGAATAGTGTCTGTTAGTTTTACCAGCATTCTTATCCTCCGCTTACGGGCGGCAACACCGCTATTTCACTGTTGTTGTTTATCAATGTATCACTGTCTGCATATTCTGCATCCACGGCTATCGCATAAGAGTCTAATTGCTGCAAAGCAGGATATCGTTGCGAAAGCCATGCCTTCAAATCAGACACATTATGCATAGCTTTATCAGCCTCTACCGTTATCGTTTTGTAGCCGGCAATGTCTTTGGCTATTCCAAACAATCTCACTCTCATTCTTCCATTTTTATTTGTTGTCTGTCTATCTTTTGTTTGGCTGCTTCGTATTCTTCCCTTGTGTTGATGTTGGCAAAAAGAGAAGTATCCGGCGCCTGCAGTATTGCTACATCTGTATTAATTAAAACCTTGCGCGGGCAAGTGTATCCTTTCATTATAAACTGTAGGAAAACGGCGTAAGCCCGGGGTTCCCAAATGGTGATCAAGGGTTCGGGAAACCTGCCTTCCGCATCCCAGAAAGCGGTAGCCATTTTCAGCGGATTTCTGTGCTCTATTAAGTAATGAAGAATAGCTTCATTTATATAAGGCAAATCACACGCAACCGTAAGCCAGGCGACTTGCGGATAATGCGCAAAAGCAGACAGGATGCCTCCCGCGGGGCCTATGTCTTCAATGCTATCTTCAATTACCGGAAGATGAGAAATCTCTTTTGCCTGCTGCGCATTGCAGGATAAAAAAGTGTGATCGCACAAGTCTGAAAGCAGGCGATACACATACTCGCGCTGAACGGTATCATGATATTGTATTCCGCCTTTGTCTCTGCCCATGCGCGTGCTTTTGCCACCACACAATACCAAACCGTTTAGCGGCGCTGTTTGATCCGATGTGTCAACTCTATTGTTTACAAGAGACAACTGGTGCCCACACCAATCTGATACATCGGGACGCACCGTTGCGTGCTTTTTATGAGCCGCTGTTATAATCATTTTTGCCCCCGGTTTTAGAAATAAGTTTTGTTTCTTTTATAATGATAGCATGGCTCATCGCCTTGCACATATCGTAGATAGTTAGTGCTGCTACCGATGCGCCGGTTAAGGCTTCCATCTCCACGCCGGTTTTAGAAGTGATGCCTACCGTGCAACGGATCACTGCTTCGCCCCTTTCATTTACCGAAATTAAAATTTTGCAATTTTCCAATGCCAGCGGGTGGCAGAGCGGTATCAGGTCACTTGTTTTCTTGGCTGCCATCGTCCCTGCAATAATAGCGGTTTGAAACACGGGACCTTTTTTTGTTTGAAGGTCATTGCCGGCAAGCTGCTGCATAATTTCATCGCCCAGCACCACAATACTTTGCGCCGTGGCAGTGCGTTGGGTAATAAGCTTATCACTTACATCTACCATTGCCGCATTGCCCGCCGCATCTACATGCGATAAAGTGTTCGCTTCCTTCATCCTGTAAAAATAGACCGTAAAAATCAACTCCCGGCAGGTGCTTCCAGTCTTGACACTTTTATAATATCCTTTCCTTCAAGGATGTTTTTACCATAGCCATGCTGCGCAAGATAGATCATGCAAAGGGCCAATTCTTCCATCGTGCAGAAACCGTTAGGAAACAGTTTACGACCCACCGGAAACAGCCAGTTGATGTATTTATAAAACGAATGCGTATGCTTCAAGCTGGCAATAGGCTTAATGAAACCGGGGCGCAAACCGAATGCCTGCCGAAAGGGCAACTGCTGTATATCATTCTCAACTTTGGCTTTTACTTTTGCCCAGTTTTGCCGGCTGTCTGAGCCGGTTCCGGCGCCTGAAATATAAGAGAACGTCATGTTGTTGTTCAGCCGGCTCAGCGTCTGCGCCATGTGCATCGTGAGCGTATAAGTAGTTTTGTAATACTCTTCTTTCTTAACGCCAACCGATGAAATGCCTAAACAAAAGAAGCACGCGTCGTAACCGGTAAGGCTGTTTTCAATGGCAGACAAATCGTAAAAGTTATCGTGCAAAATTTCGGTCAGCTTCGGGTGTTGTATGCCACAAGGTTTACGGTTAATGACCAGCACTTTTTCTATTTCAGGATGATGGAGACTAATGTGTAATACACCTTCCCCTACCATGCCTGTACTGCCGGTTATGATGGCTTTTATTCTTGTAGTCATGCTCGTTTTGCATCAAGTTATAAGCCAAGCAGGTTAGCATTATTCGAAGGGCACCTATTCACTCAATAAAAAACGAGATATTCTGCAAAGAACATCTCGTTTCTCAAATGCAAACCTCTATGGTGCAATAGGAAAATCAATTTCATTTTACCCTTACTTCTAAATTTGATGTATTCTTTCTAAGAAAATAGAAATGATGATGAGTGCCTTTTCAACATCAAAGGCTATAAATAAATACTCATTCTTCTTCAAATATGCGATAAGCCATACATTTACTTTTTAAAAACAACAATCAACTATGAAACGATTTCTTCCGCTTCTTTTTGCTCTTGCGGCACTCTCTTCCTGCAACAGCGGTTCCTCTTCTTCCGGCAGCGCAGATTCTGCTTCTGCTACAACAGATTCTTCATCAAACAATGCATCCAAAGGCAGCACCAACGGCTTTACATTAGGCGTTCAAATGTGGACGTTCCGCATGTTTACGTTTGCCGAAGCATTGGATAAAGTAGACAGCGCCGGCATTAAAAATATTGAAGCATTCTGGGGGCAAAAATTAGGTGGCGGATTGCCCGGCGAGTTTGGTATAGACATGAGTGCCGATACGCGCACCAAGCTAAAAGATTTGTTGAAACAAAAAGGCATCAGCATTGTGGCAATGGGTGTCATTCAACCCAAAGACAAAAACGAATGGGTAAAGGCCTGCCAGCTTGCAAACGATTTTGGTCTGCAATACATTACCTGCGAGCCCATTAAAACACAGTGGGATATGGCAGACAGCATTGCCGGCGCTTACCATCTGAAACTGGCGATACACGATCACCCGAAGCCAAATGCTTATTGGGAGCCCGATTCAGTGCTGGCAGCTATCAAAGGTCATAACAATATTGGCTCTTGTGCCGACATTGGCCATTGGGCACGCAATGGTTTGAACCCGGTAGATTGTCTGAAAAAACTGGAAGGTCATATTTACGGCGTTCACCTGAAAGACATTGTAAAGTTTGATGATCCAAAGGCAGAAGACACTGTAGTATCCAAAGGTGTGATTGATTGGCCGGCTGCGCTTGCAGAATTGAAACGCCAGGATTTTAAAGGCATGTTATCCATCGAGCACGAATCGAACTGGTATCACAGCACGCCCGATGTAATTCTTACAAAGCAATATTATGATGAGCAGGTTGCGAAGCTCAAATAGCGAGTAGTTAAGGAGGAAAGGTTAACAGGTAACTGTTGCACTTCTTTTGTTGATAATTGACCGTTGTCTGTTGACCTTTCCTCCTTACTCACCACTCACTTTTCAAAAACTTACTATTTCACTCCATTGTTATCATCCCACCAGCCCTTCATTTTGCGGATATACAATATCTGTCCCGTGTGATAGGCATTATGCGTTCCGATGTGGGCAATGTTGGAATACCAGGCAGCCAGCTTCTTGTCATCAGCAGCGGCTACAACTCCTTCCCACTGTGTTAATATATCATCCAGTTCCTTTACCGCTGCGCTCCAGGTAGCTTCTGTTACGGGCGAAAAAGTTTCTTTGTTATCGCCGTTAAAAGTATCGGGTTTATTTCCCTTAAATTTATCTAGCAGTTGCTTGTTCCAGAAAATAAGGTGTGTGGTCAGCTGCGCAATCGAATGATTAGTGCTGCTGTCTTTCCAGTTGGCTTGTGCCGCCGTTAAACCTTGCACCGCCAGCACGGGCGGCACAAACCAGTCCTTTACATTGTGGGTGGTCTTCAGTTGTTCCAGCAGGATAGATTTCAATGTGGGCATTGAATCTTTTTGGGCAAAAGAAGCGAGGGTGAGACACAGAAAAACGGCAGTAAGTAATCGTTTCATGGCCTGAGTGTTTATGTGAGTGGAATGCGCTATGAAAGTACAGAAAGCGCCGATAGGTTGATGAAAGCGGGAAGACAATTACAGGAACGGTTTGAAAGAGTTTGATTGGGAACAATAACCTCTTTTTATAGAACATGGATTCACGAGTACTCTTATAGCGATAACGGAACCTGATCGCATAAGATAAAACAGACAAGGTTTCTCCCGTCGTTGAATGATAAATCATCTTTTGCTAATGCCTTTTTAGAAAAGGTCACTCCCTCATTTTGCAAAGGGTGTTTCGTTTCAGTGGAAGTCCGGCATCCATTTACGGGCATCCGAAGCTCACCCATCCTCAAAAACACTTCATCCATTGCCATTTCCGTCTCATCCATCACCATTGTAAGCTCATCCATTGCCATTGTTAACTCATCCATCACCGTTGCAGCTTCATCCATCGTCGTTGCAGCCTCATCCATCACCGTTGCAGCTTCATCCATCGTCGTTGTAAGCTCATCCATCCCTATTGCAGCTTCATCCATCGTCGTTGTAAGCTCATCCATTGCCATTGCAACTTCATCCATCGTCGTTGCAGCTTCATCCATGGGCATTTCATGCTCATCTAACGCCAAAATTGTCTCACTTATCATCTCCCACTCATTTAGCTACTCATCCGGCATCTAATATCCGGCATTGTACATTGAATAGCTCTAGATAAAATGGGACATTTAAAACTGAGACACTACCTTAAATATCCATTCTTGCCCTTACATCTTTTTGCCTCTCTATCTTTACACCATGACGAATAAAATAGCGCTTGCCATCACAGGTGCCAGCGGTTCCATTTATGCAAAAGTATTGCTCGATAAGCTGATGCAACTGCAAAACCAGTGGCAGGAATTGAGTGTGGTGATGAGTGCTAACGCAAAAGAAATCTGGAAAACAGAATTAAGTGATGACAGCTACAATAACTACCCGGTTCGCTTTTGGGAGAAAGGCGATTTTATGGCGCCGTTTGCTTCCGGTTCGGCTAAATACAATATCATGATTGTGGCGCCCTGCAGCATGGGAACACTTGGGCGAATTGCAGCCGGTATGAGCGATGACCTAATTACCCGCGCTGCCGATGTAATATTGAAAGAAAGAAGAAAATTGATATTAATGCTGCGCGATACGCCCTATAATCTCATTCACATTAAAAACATGGAAACGGTAACACTGGCGGGTGGCATTATTTGCCCGGCAACACCTTCCTTTTACAGTCAGCCCAAAACAATTGAAGAAGTAGCTGCCACTGTTGCCGACAGAATATTAGACTTGTGCGGGTTAGAGCTAAATAGCTATCGCTGGGGAAGCGAAGATGAGTAAGATTGAAACGTAAAGTATGGCGGGTTAACTAAACTTTTTTAATAATCGAATCTGCTCAACAAATACATCCATAGCATTTAAATAAAGAAGGGATTCAATCCTTGTAAGATTGAATCCCTTCTTTATTTTATTTATTGATGCTGATTGGACTTTTATCCTCAATGCACAGCCATTGTCATTTCACTTTCTGTTGTGGCCGTCTTCGCATTTTTCTGCCAGATAAAGAAGATAATAAACAGCACGATCAGGATAGCCGGAAAGCTTATCATCTTTAACAACGATTGCTGCCCCGTAGCCAGTTCCAGTGCATTTCCGGTAAGCCCTTTGGCAGTGTTAGCTGCGCGCGCAGTATCAATCCAACCGCCAATAATAGGTTGAAAGATGGAAGTGGAAAACATGCCTACGCCACCTACGATTGACATACCTAACGCACTGCTGCGCGGCACCCGGTGTGCCACCGAACCAATCATTACCGGCCAGAAATAACAGATGCCAAGTGCATATACAATAGCTGCCACATAAGCCATTGGTCCGGTTACAGTGCTAAACAAATAAATGCCTATTGTGGCAAGGATGGCTCCCATCAATAACACGCCGGTTTGCCCTAAACGACCTACCACCGGCCCGGCAAAGAACCTGCCCACCGCAGAGATGCCATTGGTGAGCGCTAAGATGAGCATGCCGTTTGCACCGCTGGCGCCTAACACAATCGTTACCCACTGGCTGGGACCAAACTCTGAAATGGCAGTAAGCGCCATGCAGCAGAACAGGAATATGTACACCGGGGTAAGCATTGCCTTGAAATTTTCCGTGAAGGAAGTAGCCTCTGCCACCTGCGCTTTAGGAAACGTTTTGCCAAAAAACAAAACCGCATACAAAACAGTAGGTATCATTGTTACCCACATTTGCGCCTGCCAGCTGGCTCCCATCTTAGTCATGAAATAGGAGATGAGTGAGCCTACGAGTATGCCACCGGGAAACCACATATGAAACCGGCCCAGCATTTTTTGCATCTTCACGCCCGAATACATATCGGCAATCATCGGGTTGCAGGAGGCTTCGGTGCAACCGTTTCCAACCCCGATAAATAGTGTGGACACCAGCAAAGTGGTATAGCCGCCGGCAAAAATGGTTGACAAAATACCAATGGTGTGGCATACAAAAGCCACCTGCATGATGCGTTTGGGACCGACTGTATGGTACACCAATCCACCGATAATCATAGAAATGGGAAAGCCCAAAAACCACATCGAATTAATAAAACCAAGCTGTTCGGCTTTAAGACCAAAGCTCTGCCCCAGTTGAGGCAGGATGCCTGCGCGGATGGAAAAAGTAAAAGCCGTGGTGATGAGTGCAAAGCAGCTTCCGTTAAACAAAGCGCTTTTGTTGACATTCTCGTTCATTCAAATAATTTTAGTTGTAAGCAATCGGGACAGAATTACAGAAGACTTAGTTTACCGCAATTATAGTAAATTATTTTGTGCCGGATAATTCTGAGATGCGCTGCTTCAAAAATAACAAACTGTGTGCTGTATCTGATGGATTTCTTTATCTAATCATCAGCCCATTACCTCTTCATCTTGTTTGTATTTAATTCCCGCTTCTTTTCGAATGGCATCGAGCACTTCCATTAGTTGCAAAGTATCATCATGTGTCATCACCGGGCTTTCGGTTAAACCTTTCTGTAAACACTCACATACGTGCTGCGCCTCGTGCTGATAACCATGTCCGCCACCTCTTTCCACTTCAATAATTTGTTTGGAATCTGGCTGACCAGGATAATATTCTATGATTGCATCGGGCGAGTAAAAGCGATGTGTGAGTTTGTAACGTCCTTTGGTTCCGTTGATGTGCGCTTCGGTGGCAAGGTTAGAAGAGAAGGTAGAAAAAAGTTGAGCGATGGCGCCATTGTCATACAAAAAAGTAACAGCACATTGTTCATCTACGCCGGTGCTGGCTGGCGTCATAAAAGCCTTAATGGTAGTAGGTTTGCCGAGAACACTCATTGCCATAAATGCATTATAAATGCCAATGTCGAGCATCGTTCCACCTGCCAGGGAAGGATCGAAAAGGCGTGGCGGCACGGGCGATTGCGGTGCAAAACCAAAATTGATAGTTACCGATTTTATATCGCCAATACTATTTTCTTGTAAAAGACTTTGCAGCTTTTGATGGTTGGGCAAAAACTTCGTCCATAAAGCTTCCATGAGAAAGACTTTTTTCTCCCGCGCTTTATCTATCATGACTTTGGCTTGCGTATAATTTACAGCAAAGGCTTTCTCGCAGAGTACGGCTTTGTTGTGCTCTAAGCAAAGCATTACGTTCTTATAATGCTCGCTGTGTGGTGTGGCGATGTAAATAACATCTACGTTTTCGTTCTGTACCAATTCTTCATAGCTGCCATGTGTATAGGCGACGGGGATGTCTTTTGCGAAGGCGTTGGCTGATTCGATGGTGCGTGCGCCAGCCGCAACCAATATGGCATCGTCAATTAATTGTAGATCGGTGGCAAACTTGCGGGCGATGCGGCCGCAGCCTAAGATGCCCCAGCGTATTTTGTTCTGCATGTGATTAAGCGTTTTTGGTAAGTAGCAAATGTAGGCGGGAGCAGTGAATGTTGATTGTTGTTATGGAGAACAAAGCAATCTGCAATAAGCTTGTCTTTGTGTCGCTTTACATTTTCTGAAACAAAACGCTGTCAGGGTTTAAACCCTGACAGCGTTAAAAAGCTTTGTGTTCTTATGACTAAAAATACTCGCGTCAATAGAAGCTCAATTATATTCAAAGCGTTGAAGAGTGCGACGCAACGATGCTCCATCGGAGTTCCTTGCCCTTGGCCCAACATGGCTGTTATCTGTATTTGTATTGGCTATTTAGGTTTGCTATAAAGGCATTACTTATTCACCGGCGCATTTTCGAAGATCAGTTTCGGCGCTTCGCCTTTATTTTCCTTTACGGCTTCGGGTTGTAAGGTAGATGCTAAACGCACGGCCGCATAGGCATTTAAAAAGCCGCCACTGCTGCACAGGTCGTGTAGGGAACACAAGCCACCATTAACACCGGGCTTATTAATTTTTATAGAGTCGGGCGCTGCGAGAGCCGATTTTTCAATCACATATTTTACTTGCTTAGCCGAAAGGTTGGGATAGTAGGAACGGATAAGCGCCGCCACGCCCGCTACGACCGGCGATGCCATACTGGTGCCTTGGAGAAAGCCATACTCGTTGCCGCCGGGCAGCGTGGAATAAATCTTGGTGCCGGGGGCAAAAACATTCACACCATTTGCGCCGTAGTTACTGAAATATGCGATCTCATCGCCATTGCCGATATGTGTATCGCTGCTGGCGCCTACAGTAATAAAATTAGAAGCGGTGCTGTTAAACTCAATGAGGTTTGGATTGGGATAGTTGTTGCCTTCATCCACGTTCTCCGACTCATTGCCGGCCGCATGAACGATAACAACATCACGGGCTTCAGCATAGTGTACGGCTTCGTCCACCCATTTCTTTTCGGGCGAGAAGCTTTTGCCAAAACTCATGTTGATGACTTTTGCGCCATTGTCTACGGCATATTTAATAGCGAGTGCAATGTCTTTATCATATTCATCGCCTTCAGGTACAGCGCGGATCATCATCACTTTTACATCGTCTGCCACACCCTGCACGCCAAGATTGTTATCTCGCTTCGCAGCGATGATGCCCGTAACGTGTGTGCCGTGCATGGGCGCACCACCCATTACATCGCTGTTGCCATAGTAGCGGTCGTTGATGTTATAGTAATCGTCTTTAATGATAGAGTCGCGGTAGTGCGGTGGTTCTTTGGTGAGCGCTGCAGCGGATTGCTTTTTGCCATCCAGTTCGGTTTGCAATTCGTCCAGCAGCGTTGTGTTTTTTACGTCATTTTCTACCTGCAGCAGCTTTAAAAAAGCGAGGTAAGCAAACTTTGCCTGTTTACCTTCCGGCGTTAATGGTGTGACGGTTTCAAGGTCGGCAGAAGTGTATTCTTCCTTGCCTGTTTCCTTACGCAGAACGGCATCGCTTTTCTTTAGCATCTTCACGCCCATTTCAATCATGCTTAGCTCCATCTGGTCGTCGCTGCTGGGCTGCATAGCTGCCGATGCGCGAAGCCATGTTTTATAAATCTCTTTTTCGAAAGAAGATAATGTAGCTGTATCAATGTTTTTATTGGCAAAGCGATCTTTGAAGTCGTAATACACTCGGGTTCTTTCATCAATATCCTTTACTAAGTTTTGTCCGTTTTTATTGCCAAGAAAGTTCCATCCATACACATCATCCACATAGCCGTTATGATCATCATCAATGCCGTTGTTCGGAATTTCTTTCGGGTTGTGCCAGAGTATACTTTTTAAATCTTCATGAGTGGTATCAACGCCCGAATCAATCACGGCAACGATGGTTTGCTTCGGCTTTTTGCCCTGCAGAAACTGGTAGGTCTGCGCCAGGCTAATGCCGTTGTAGCCATCGGTTTTCGGGTCGAGGTACTGCCAGCCTTTTAAATCGGTTTGCTGCGCAAGGAGAGAAGTGGTGGCAGTAAAAAGCAATGTGGTGGAAAGCAAGAAATGAAACTTCATGAACGAAAAAATTTGCACCTACAAATTTGCTGTATAAACGGCGGTATAGGAAGATGGGCGGTGTGATTTATGAAATTATTATGTGAGTAAAAACACAAGGGGTCTTAAATCTTCAGCCATCAATACCGAATGTTAAGCCGCTTTGCTTTTTTGCTGTCGCTGATCCACTTTGGACCTCCCTGAACGGCAGCAGCAGCTGTTTTTGCCGTGGCAGAATCTTGTGCGCGCAATATTTTTATATTATAAGGTGAACCATTATTTGTTAATGAGAATTCAAGCTCAAGTGTACCGTCGAAGCGGGCGGCATTGTTGAAGTCGGCAGTATCTCTTTTATTCAATTTCGAAAACAAATATTCCTGAAATGATTGCCAGCCGCCTTCGGGTTTGATGGCTGCGGTATCGGTTATTTTTTTGTCCTTTCTTCCCACCTGAAATTCTTCTACTTCAGATAAGATGAAGGGTTTGCCTTTGTCTGTTGTCCAACTGTTGGCAGGTGCCACCTTTGCACGTTTGGCAAATACAGATGCGGCTTGTGGCTGCTGGATTGATGTATCCATCATGGCAATGCGTGGTTCCTCTGTTGCTGATTTATCTGCCTTCTCTTTAGAAACATAGTTATCAGTTCCGGCAGTTCCGGGTATTACTGTAGAAGTTGTTTCAGCAGGCGCGGCCTGCAAAATGGTTCTGTTAGATAAAGGTGTTTCTTTCTTTTCAGCCTTGTATGGTTTATTAGCTGTTGCTTTTTGTTTGGGCGATGAAGCTGATTCAGGTGCAGTTAAATTTAAGTCCTGCGAAAGCGGTGCAGCCGGAGCGTTTTTACTATCGGAAATTGTGTCCACTTTTTCCTCTGTTCTCACTTTGTTTTGCGCCAGCGGGGCAGAAGTTTCGTTGTTACGAGATTGCGTGAGAAAAAAAATGCTGATGCCAATGACTGCTATCGAAGACGCCGCTATCAGCCAGGCATAGTTTCGCTTCTTCGGCATTGCGATTATCCTGGATTCGGATTTTACTCCCTGCAGTGCGGCCGTAATTTCATTCAGATGTTGTTGTGATTGCTGACTGTCCTTTTCGCGGTAGCCGTCAATGGCATCTGCTAAAAAAGGATCTTGTAAAGCAGCGCGTTCTATGTCGTGCATTTCGGCGGCCGACATGATGCCGCTTACATACCGATCAATGTCGGCAAAGCTGTAGTTATATGAGGAGTTACGCTCCATGATGGTCCATGCAGGTTTTTAAATTGCGCCTTCCGTTTTGGATGAGGCTTCTTACTTTATTCCAGTCCCAGTTCATTTCATCGCTTATTTCGTTATAGCATTTATTCTGTAAGTAAAACAAATCAATGGCTCTGTGTTGCTCATCGCCCAATGTTTTCATACATTCTTCCAGCCTTTTAAATTCGGCTTCCTTTTCCAGTACAGCATCCAGATGCAAAGAATCTTCCGATTGCATACCGGAAGGCTGAAACTCTACAATTTTCACTTTGTTCTCGCTGCGCAACTGCATCAGGCAATGATTTTTCGCCACTACATACAGCCAGCTTTTAAAGTTATTTACCTGCTGATGAGGCAGCTTCTGCAATAGCTCACCATAGATATTCATCACCGCATCTTTAGCTGCTTCGGCATCGGAAAGATACTTCAGGCAGACACCATATACCAGATCACTATATCGCAGGTACAGAATCGCTAATACATCCTGGCTGCTGCTTTCCTGAAAAGATTGCAATAACTCTTCATCGCTTTGCGAACTGGCTTGTATCTGTCGGATTGACGTCATGTTTTTGCTGCGATAAAAGTAAGGCTATCTGCAAAGGCCTGGTATGTGCAACGAAAAAATTTTGTTCTTTTTATGTAATGCGTTTCAGTGTTGCATCCCTTAAGAAAACAAGTTTATGAAAGCGATACCATTGTTGATGCTGTTCGGCATTACCTGCTTCATGATTTATGCGTTTGCGCCGGATGAAACCAGAGTGATTAAGGGAACAGTGCTGGACGAGAAGAATCAGCCGATTCAAGGTGCGAGTGTTCTTATTAAAGGAACCAAAACAGGCGTGGCAACTGATAGTGCGGGGCATTTTTTGATCACAATTGCTTCTGCCAAAACTATTTTAGTTGTTTCCTCTGTCGGATATCAATCAAGAGAGTTTGAAATAAAAGATGATACTGCACCTGTGATTGCTTTAAAAGTAAGTTCTGAATCGTTGAGTGAAGTAGTAGTGACAGGTGCAGGTATTGTAAGCGAAGATTATGATAAAGAATTTCATGCAGTATCTCCATCTGCTTCAAATATGAAGTTGCAGAGAACTTCTGGATACATGAATTATCATTTAGATGAAGCGCCAAAAGATTATGATAAAAAGTTTTTCAACCCTAACCCAAACTCTGATTACAACCGCGAAGGCTATGATAAAATAGAAGAGAATCCATTCCTGAAAGCGACTGACAATCCTTTGTCTACTTTTTCCATTGATGTGGATGCAGCCTCATACAGCAATGTGCGTCGTTATTTAAATGATGGCGAACTGCCACCTGCGGGTGCAGTCCGCATTGAAGAAATGATTAACTATTTCCGGTATCAATATCCGCAACCTACCGGCGATGCACCGTTTAGTATTAATACTGAGCTGGCGGCTTGTCCTTGGAACACGAAGCACAAATTGATGATGATTGGCTTACAGGGAAAAATCATTCCAACCGAAAGCTTGCCCTCTTCTAACCTTGTGTTTTTAATTGATGTAAGCGGCAGCATGATGGATGAAAACAAACTGCCGTTGGTGCAATCTTCCCTTAGGCTTTTGGTGGATCAATTGCGTCCGCAGGATAAAGTTTCTTTAGTTGTGTATGCAGGCAATGCAGGGCTGGTGTTGCCGCCCACAAGTGGTGATAAAAAGACAACTATTAAAGATGCCATTGGCAGACTGGAAGCCGGTGGCTCAACGGCAGGCGGCGAAGGGATTCAGTTAGCCTACAGAGTAGCCAAACAAAATTTTGTAAGCGGCGGCAACAACCGTGTGATTCTTTGCACCGATGGTGATTTTAATGTGGGTATCAGCAGCGATGAGGAACTGGAAACAATGATAGCAAGAGAACGGGAGAGCGGTGTATTTCTTACGGTACTGGGTTATGGAATGGGCAACTATCAGGATGCGAAGATGCAAAAGCTGGCCGACAAAGGCAACGGTAACCATGCTTACATAGATGGTATCAGCGAAGCCAATAAAGTGCTGGTGCAACAGTTTGGCGGTACCTTGTTTACCATTGCCAAAGATGTAAAGCTGCAAATTGAATTTAACCCAACCAAAGTGCAGGGCTACCGTTTGATTGGTTATGAAAACCGGATGCTTGCCAAAGAAGATTTTAATAACGATGCCAAAGATGCCGGCGAACTGGGCAGTGGTCATACCGTAACGGCATTGTACGAAATCATACCAGCCGGTGTAAAATGGGATGAATTAAATAGCGTTGATCCGTTGCGCTATTCTTCCGAAAACGATACAAAACTCAGTCCTGACTTTGGCGATGAGTTGGTAAATATTAAACTGCGATATAAACAACCGGATGGGAAAACGAGCGCATTGCTTCAGCAGCCGGTAAAGGATGGCGAAGCTGGTGCAATGTCGCTCAACTTTAAGCTGGCTGCATCGGTAGCCGAGTTTGGTATGTTGCTGCGCAATTCGGCTTATTTGGGCGATGCTTCTTACGTTGATGCAAAGAGGATGGCATCCGAAGCGGGTGCAGATGATAAAGAAGGTTATCGGAAAGAATTGGTACAACTGATGCAAAAGGCAGCTAAAATAGGAGAGAAGGAGTTGACGAAGAAGGGTGAGTAAGATATAGCCGTCATTGCGAGGAACGAAGCAATCAATGTTGTACCGTAACTGTTTTTGTGAGTAGTGAGTAAATGTATAAGCCTGTTTATGACTTACCAACAACTTCCATTGTATAGTACAGGTTGCTTCGTGCCTCATAATGACAAACGCAGATTGTTAATGCTTAAACGCCGGGTGATGCAACTGCAATGTGCTGCGCAAAAAGTCTTTGTCAAGATGTGTATAGATTTCGGTCGTGGTGATGTTTTCGTGCCCGAGCATTTCCTGCACAGCGCGAAGGCTGGCGCCGCCTTCCACCAGGTGCGTAGCAAAAGAATGGCGGAACGTGTGGGGTGAAATATTTTTGCTGATACCGGCTTTCTTAGCCAGGTCTTTAATAATCATAAATACCATCACGCGAGATAAGCCTTTGCCAAAGCGATTGATGAATACCACATCTTCAAAGTCTTTGGCTATTTTCTGGTGCACACGAATCTGTTCCATATAAATCTTCAGGTATTTTACTGCATCGCTGCCGATGGGCACCAGTCTTTCTTTATTGCCTTTGCCAATCACTCTTATAAAACCAATTTCTGTAAACAGCCAGCTTTTGCGCAGGTTGATGACTTCACTCACGCGCAAGCCGCAGCTATACATCACTTCGAGCATGGCTTTGTTGCGCGCGCCGTCCGGTGTGCTCACGTCAACCACACCAATCATTTTTTCTATTTCTTCAAAACTCAAAACATCGGGTAAGGCGCGCTTCAGTTTAGGTGCTTCCAGCAAGGCTGAGGGATCTGTGGTCGTTACACCTTCCTGCAGGCAATAACGGTAAAAGCTGCGGATACCCGAAATAATACGCGATTGCGAAGCCGGCGACGCACCTAACTCTGAAATCCATTTTACAAATTGCTGTAAGTCTTTTAAGGTAATCTCCTGTGGTGTCTTCCTTGCGTTTGTATCCCCTAAAAAATCAGTTAGCCTTGCAATGTCTCTCAGGTAGGCCTCCACCGAATTATCGCTCAATGATTTCTCGAGTTGAAGATGGCTTTTAAATCCTTTTTTGTAAGCTTCCCACATAGATGGCAGATAAAATTCGGCTCTTAGTTTTATAGCCCAGGGTAAAATTAATCAGATGGGCTATACAGTGTTACAAATAGTACCTGATGCAGGTGTGTTGGATAGAAAAGACAATAATTTTTTGCGATTTACAATCGCAACTATACCGCGCGGCAATTAAATTTTCTGAAAATATTTGCTGAAATAAAAGTTTCTATATTTTTGCCGGCATTAAATTACAATGTTATAGTCTAAGATTATCGGATTAATCCTATCAAATCTATAGAACTATCATATCAAACCAAACTGAATTTCTATGTCTATGAGATTAATTGCTCTCGTCGTATGTCTTTTTTTGCTCCAAAACGTACAAGCTCAAACCAGTTACCTGATTTCAGGTAAAATTTATGATTCTACTTCCACCAAAGGGCTGGATGGTGCAACCGTAAAAGTGAAAGGTTCAAAAGCCGGAACTGCTACAAAAGAAGATGGTTCTTTTCAACTGAAAGTGACGCAGAAACTGCCTTTTACTTTGCTTATCACTTACATTGGTTATTCCGACCAGGAGTTTACCGTTTCCAGCGAATCATCGCCCATTTCTATTGCTCTAAAAACAGAAGATATTTATGCCAATCAGGTGGTAGTATCAGCTTCGCGTGTGGCGGAGAGCATTTTAAAATCTCCGGTTGCCATCGAAAAACTAAGCCTTACTGCTTTGCAGCAGGCGCCGGCACCTTCGTTCTATGATGCGATGGAAAACATCAAGGGGCTGCAGATGACCACTTCGAGTCTTACTTTTAAAGTGCCGAATACCAGAGGTTTCAATATTCCCAACAACTTTCGCTTTATGCAATTGGTGGATGGTGTGGATATGCAGGCGGCTACCTTAGGTGTGCCTCTCGGCAACGCCATCGGACCCACAGAACTGGATATAGAAAGTGTAGAAGTTACGCCGGGTGCAGCTTCGGCTTTATACGGCATGAACGCCATTAATGGTATGGCAAACCTGATAACGAAGAGCCCTTTTAAATATCAGGGACTCAGCGTTTACCAGCGCACAGGTATTAATCATGTAGATGGTATTGATGCTGATCCAAGCATTCTAACCGAATCTGCTATCCGCTTTGCAAAAGCAACATCCAACGGCAAATGGGCAGTAAAGCTGAACTTTAGCTATATGCAGGGTACAGACTGGAGAAGCAATACCCGTCTGGATCAAAATCCCAATAATTTAAAAAGCGCAAACCCGAACTTCCCCGCTCTCGATGGTCCTAACAATGTAGCTTTCGACGGATGGAACAAATATGGTGATGATGCACTGGCAGGCAGTAACCTATCTTCCATCAGCGGCTTAAACATTGATGGGAAGGCAAACCAGACATTGCGCGTAGTAAGAACGGGATATTGGGAAACCGATCTGGTAGACCCACATGTTGATAATTTGAAATTCGACGGTTCCGTATACTTCAAGCCTACCGACAAAACTGAACTGTCCTATGAATATCGAGTAGGTAAAATGGATGGTGTATTTCAGAGAGGTAACAAAATACGGCTCGATAATGTGGTTGTACAAAACCACAAAGTGGAATTTAAAGGAAGCAACTTTTTAGTAAGAGGTTATGTATCCATCGAAAACACAGGCGACTCTTATAATGTAAAACCGCTGGCAGATAACATGGATCTGAGAAGCGGAGGCAGCAGTAACTGGGCTACCAAATACAAAAATGCATTGCTGCAATACGCCACCGATAATGGCGGCACTCTTACCTCCTCTAACTTAGCTGCGGCTAACGCCTATGCCCGCGCTCAGGCAGATGCGGGACGAGCAGAGCCCGGCACTGCCTACTTCAACGCTTTAAAAGATACCATTATTGGTATCAACAACTGGGATATCAAGTCAAGCACTATCCCTGATGCACCGGCAACTGGTGGCGCAGCTCTGGTGCAGAAGAGCAACATGTATCATGTGGAAGGTCAGTGGGATTTAACCAACACAGTTAAATACTTCAATCTCCTGGTGGGTGGCGATGCACGCATTTATCAGATTATACCGGACGGTAATAACTTCGTTGACTTTGATCGTCCCATATCAGACCGCAACAAATTAGATTCATCAACCGGAAAATACGGCGACTACGTTTACTACAAGAAGTTTGGCGGTTTTATACAGGCAACCAAAACCTTCTTCGACGAAAAATTGAAAGTTTGGGCTTCACTTCGTGGTGACTACAACCCTTATTTCACTGCCAAGTTCACACCGCGTATAGCAGCCGTTTACACCGTGGCTAAAAAGCATAATTTCCGCGCTACCTTCCAGGAAGGTTACCGCTTCCCAGCTCTGTTCGAAGCTTTATCGTATGTAAATAACGGACGCGTAAAACGCGTAGGCAGCTTGCCATTTATTAATGATGGTCTGGGCTATTTGGATAACAGCTATTATCAGTCTTCGGTTATTAATTTCAATTCGACGGTAGCAGCAGCGGGTAATACCGATTCAGCAGCACTTGCCAACCGCGGCTTGCTCATCAAGTCTGATTTGCCGGAGGCACGTCCCGAAAAAATCACTTCTTTTGAATTGGGATACAAGAGCGTTTTGCTGAACAACAAATTGGTAATAGATATTGACGCCTACACCAATACCTACAATGGTTTTTTAGGCCAGGTACAGGTATATGTACCCAGAAATACAACAATAGGAACAGATGCATCGGTACTGGCAATGCTGGATAGAAACCGTGATCCTCAGGCGGCAAAGCCAGCCTCAGGCACTACACCAGCTACAGCCGCCAGCGATGGGCAAGACAGGTACCGCGTTTATACCAATGCCAAGAACAACTATACAAACTATGGTTCTTCCATTGGTATCAATTACAACTTCCATAAAACTTACGTTGTATCGGGCAATGCCAGCTTCAACAAATTGAAGGCGCAGTCGGCAGCCGATATTTTTGTAACCGGTTTTAATACGCCCGATTGGACAACCAGCCTGTCGTTCGGCAACCGTGCCATAGCAAAAAATGTCGGCTTCAACGCAACCTGGCGCTGGCAGAATGCTTTCCTGTGGGAAAGTCCATTGGTAACCGGTAATGTTTCGGCTTACTCTACTTTCGATGCGCAGGTCACTTTCAAAGCTCCGAAAATCAATACTGTTATCAAAGCCGGCGGTTCCGACATATTCAATCGTCGTTATATCCAGTATGCAGGCGGACCTACATTAGGCGCTATGTACTATATCGCCATCACGTACGATTTTAATTTTGCTAAATAAAACAACACGAGAGCGGCAGGCAAGTATTTGCCTGCCGCCTTTTTGTTTATAGCTCTTTCTTTTACTGTTAAAGATTTTTAATTTGCCGCCATAGGCAGCCAAGGCAGATAGTAGCGTGGTCAGCAGAATTATTATATTTGTATTCATGCTTTCCAAAAAAACAAAATATGCCATCAACGCACTTCGCTTTCTTGCCAAGCAAAACCTCAAAGAGCCCATTCAAATTAGTAAGATTGCAGAAAACGAGCATATTCCGCGCAAGTTTCTCGAAGCCATCCTACTCGATTTGAGGAACGTAGGAATTCTCGGCAGCCGAAAGGGAAAAAGCGGAGGCTATTATTTGCTTCGCCATCCCGACGAGATCAACATTGCCGAAGTCGTCCGTCTTTTTGAAGGAGCCATCGCCCTCCTTCCCTGTGTGGCGCATAAATACTATCAGCGGTGCGATGAATGCACGGACGAAGAAACCTGCGGCATCAGGCATATATTCGCCAACATCCGCAACGAAACCGTAAATATGCTGAAGGGCGCAACCCTAAGCAAAATTGTGCAGAAAGAAGAAGAGTTAGAAATGATGAAGCAAAACCAACTGCCGATACAGGAACAAGATGAAAAGATGCTGAAGTAAACCTCAGCAGTTAGCTCCCGATAGCAGGTTTGCATCAGCGTATTGAATTACGCCTTTTGGCTCTATGCTTTAATCAGTCCGTTTAGCTCCGTCCAAACGCACAAGCGCTTTATTCATTTCCGTTTAAGATTACAACCATCATATATTTTACATTGGCAAATCAGAGCGTTTCGCTCACTGATTATGAAAATGTACGTTTGAGCAAACCGGCCATCTTTTCTAAGATGGCCTTCGTTTTATGCACAGAAAAAGCCAACGAGATTGTACAACTCATCAACAACCTCAACTACGATAAGCTCACCCAAATTGAAGACCTTATCAGAACCCATGTCCAAACAAATCCACCATCCTAATAAACAAGATACTCACTACTAATTACTCACTGCTCACTTCTCACCTCTCACTTCATTTCCCCTTACCTTCGCGACACAAATTTTTATACTCCGTTTATATGCAGTTATCTTCTTTATTAAACCGTTTTGCCGAACCCGAAACGTTGAAGATGGCAAAGCTCGGCAGAGAGCTTCGTGCCAAAGGGATTGATGTCATTGATTTAAGCGTTGGAGAGCCAGACTTCGACACGCCGCAACACATTAAAGATGCCGCCGTAAAAGCCATCCACGACAACTGGAGCCACTATACCCCCGTAGCAGGTTATCCCGATCTGCGCGAAGCGGTTTGCACCAAATTCAAACGCGATAACAACCTTGATTATAAGCCTGAAAACATCATCGTTTCTACCGGTGCCAAGCAAAGCCTTGCAAACGTTATCCTCGCACTTGTTGACGATGACGATGAAGTTATTATTCCCACGCCTTACTGGGTCACCTATAGCGAACTTGTAAAAATTGCCCGTGGCAAAGTGGTAGAGATTCATACTACCACCGAAAGTGGTTTTAAAATAACGCCACAGCAGTTGGAAGATACCATTACCGATAGAACAAAAGTTTTCATGTTCTCTTCACCATGTAACCCCAGCGGCGCGGTGTACAGCAAAGAAGAACTGGAAGCTTTAAAAGAAGTCTTTTTAAAACATCCGGAGGTAACCATTCTTGCCGATGAAATTTACGAATACATCAACTTTGTAGGCAAGCATGAAAGCATTGCCCAGTTTGATGAACTGAAAGACCGCGTGGTAGTGGTGAACGGGCTAAGTAAAGGCTTTGCAATGACGGGCTGGCGCCTGGGCTATATCGCAGCCAATACAGATATTGTAAAAGCCTGCGAGAAGCTGCAGGGACAATTTACCAGTGCCACTTGTTCCATCACTCAGAAAGCTGCCGTGGTGGCGCTTACCACCGACCTGCGCCCCAGCATGGAAATGGCAGAAGAATTTACCAGAAGGCGCAAGCGCGTATTAGAGTTAATAAAAGAAGTGCCCGGCATCACCTGCTTCGAGCCGGAAGGCGCTTTCTATATTTTCCCCGATGTATCTTCTTACTATGGCAAAAGCGATGGGGAAAACACCATCAGCAATGCAGCCGATTTCAGCATGTATTTGTTGAATACCGCGCATGTGTCTTCCGTAATGGGAGATGCTTTCGGTGAACCGAAGTGCGTTCGTTTTTCCTTTGCCAACAGCATGGAAAATATTGAAAAAGGATGGGTGAGAATCAAGGAAGCTCTATCTAAATTAAAATAATATTGTAGCCATAAAAAAGCCCGGCATTTTATATCGCCGGGCTTTTTTATGGCTATATCTTTCTATTAATAAGTGTATGTTGTTAGAGAATAACCATTCGCTCCGCCCGAAAAAACTTCTTTGTCCACAATCATCCTGTTTTGGCTATCATAAGTATAGGTATGAGTACCTGATAAAGTAGTGCCATTTATAAAAGATGTATAACTATCAGGCAGCAGCTTTGGCTGCTGATAATAATTCAAACCTATATTTATGGTATTCGGATGATTGCCGGCATAAGTATAATTTGTAATTGAGGTACCTGTCGTTTCGGTAATAATATTACCTGCATTATCGTATTCGTAAGATGAAGTAGCGGATAGTTGCCCGCCCGTTGCAGTTGTGTAATCATACTCTAACAAACGGATAACTTGTTTATTTGAGTTGTAAATGTATTTTTCTGTAGTCGTATCGCCTTCATTGTACTGCAATGTACTGTCAACAAATGAGTTGCTGTTGAGGTAAAAAATCTCGTGCACCGGCGAGTCATCATTAGAAGTTTGGTCGAGTGTAAACGAGTTGCTGCTGTATTTATAAATCATTTTAAAGCCACTGACACTATCAACTGATACCAGGCTGATTAACCTGTCCTGGCTGTCGTAGCTAAGTTTAAAGGAGTCCTTTGTATTCAGGTCAGGCAGGTCTGGAGAAACAACTTGCACACTGTATGTTTTTACCAATGCCGGGTTCGTATTAATCGTACTGTCGCTACCAATAATAGTATCTTCAATTTCTTTCTGGCAGGAAGTAAAAAGGCTGGAAAAAAGGATAAACACAGTCAGGAACGTAATGAGTTTCATAATTAAAAAGATTCAGCGTAAGCAGTTTACTGATTGAGATAGAACGGAAAAGTTTGGTCTCTTATTTTGCTTTGTTTAGTTGTAGATAAATACAGCACTCAAATATACACAAGTGTAAAATATCCATCAACAGTTATTTGGTGAAGCCGGTTTGTCCATCTAATAGCATTTGGAACAAATAATTGTGTAAACAAACCAGCATTTTGCGAATCTATTTCGATGATTAACGATAGTAATAAGTTGCTAAGCCGCTTAGCGCTGTGGGTACTGTTTATCTGATTACTTTCAGCTACACAGCGATCATTGAAAATCAGGCTGCAATAATCTTTGTTTAGCAGCCATAAGTCTTCCATCTTCTTATTTTTATCAACAAAATTTTCACATTTATTCATTGCCATTTGCTAAATTTTTTGGTAATTTAGCGGAACAATTCAATGCTATGGAAAAATCACAATCAATCGTCAACATTGCCAAGGCACTTAGCCAGTTCCAGTCAAAAATGGGTAAGGTAAATAAAGATGCTACCAACCCGTTCTTTAACAGTAAGTATGCGACTTTGTCCAACATTCTGGAGGCGATCAAAATGCCTTTACAGGAAAGCGGTTTATCGTTCACACAGTTTCCTACGGGACAAAATGGTTTGACCACACTTCTGATGCATTCAGAGAGTGGCGAATACATGCAGACCGATTATTTTATGAGCCCTGCAAAGAGCGATCCTCAGGCGCAGGGAAGTGTAATCAGCTACATGCGTCGTTACGCGCTGGCAGCTGTGCTGGGGCTGAACATTGACGAGGATGACGACGCCAATGCAGCTACACACGGTGCCTCTACACCACAGGAAGCAAAAGCAGAAACCGCTAAAGCCGCGGCTACTGATAAGCCCTGGCTTAATCAGGATAGCAAGGTGTATGAGAAAATCGTAGATCGGCTAAAGAAAAAGACCACCACGCTTGAGCAAATTGCGCAGCACTTTAAGCTGAGCAAACAAGTAAGAGCCTCGCTGCAAACCGTTATCAACAGCGTAGCTTACTCAGATAATTAGGAACAAGCATACAGACAGGATATGAAACGCAATCCCGGCTTCGGCAGCCGGGATTTTTTATTGAAAAGAAGAGAAATTAGCCTTTATGGTAGAATAAGCACTCGCTCTTTTGTTTAATTATTTACCAAGCGTAGAAGAGTAATTTTTCTTCTCTTTACCTAAGAGAGAAGAAAGAATAAATCCGGGATTACAACTAACTTAACCAGAGTTCCTAGCTTTAGGTCTGCAATGGCTGTTGGCTGTATTTCGTATTGCAGTTAACTGTTTAATCATGATAAGGTAGATAATACAAAAGACCGGAACATTTTGCTCCGGTCTTTTGTATTATCTAACGAATGAAACGATTTACCGCAGAAGCGTTACCGTACCCTGAAGATTGTAAACCTGTCCCGCATCGCATATGGCCTGAATAATATAGATGTACGTTCCGGTTGGCAGATAAGCACTGTTGCTCATGCCGTCCCAGGAAGCATTATTATCATATGGACTTATATTGTTCCTCTCAAACACTTTATTGCCGTTTCTGCCATAAATAACAAAATGCGTAATAATTTTTACGCCCGATGCCGTAATGCGGAAGCAGTCGTTCTTGCCGTCATTATTCGGGCTGAAAATCTGCGGTACACTCACTAAGCTTTCTTTACATACAATATTTACCATCACCGTGTCGGAACCCTTGCAGCCGAAATTATCAGTTGCTGTTACTGTGTAGAGTGTGCTTTGCCTGAGTTTGCTGATGGGTGCATCACAATCGGTACAACTTAAATAAGTGGGTGGCTGCCAATCCCATTTGGTTATATTGCCACTGGCTGTAGCTGCCAGTTGCACCGGTGTGCCCGCCGGAACAGTAGTGGTGTTGCCAGCTTCTACAATTGGTTTGTCTTTCACAATCACTTCAATCTGCGCAGTATCTGCAAAGCAGCCATCGGCATCTGTGCCTACTACGGTGTAGATCTTATTTTGTGCAGAATCTTTGGTTACCGGTGTTGCGATGCTAATGCTATTCAGGTCAGCTCCGTTTATCCAGTTATAGTTGTCGGTGCCGGAAGCAGAGAGATTGGCACGGCTGCCTATACAGACATTCACCGGTGATATTACAGCAATAGGTTGCGGCTTCACTACTAAAACCGTTACCGAATCCTGATTTTTACATCCATAGCTATCAGTAACGAGTACCGTATATTTTGTATCGCTTGCAGGGAATACATACGGATCAGCCGTGTTTGTGCTCGTGATGTTCTGGGCATTAATCCACTGGTAAGTTTGTCCGTTATGCGCTGTGAGCTGCACCGAATCTCCAAAACAAACTTTTGGCGAGGAAGGCGAAAGGTTTACCTGTGGATAATCGTGAATCAGCATGGAATGAAAAGCCGTGTCGCGGCAGTTACCTACACTCACTACCAGGTAAGAATCATCTGTACCCGCAGTGCTGAATGGTTTCGGTGCCGGATTTTGAACAGAAGAAGTGGTGTTATCTCCAAAATGCCAGAAGTATTGGGCAGAGGCAACAGAAGAAGAACCGGTAAAGGTGGCGCTGGTGCCTGCGCAGATATCGGTCGGCGCTTTTATGGAAGCCATTGGCGAAGGAGATATAATAACGGTATCCTTCAGTTCCTGCTGGCATCCGTAGTTTGAGCTAGCCCGCAGTAACACAGGATAAGTGCCATAATTGGCGTAAGTGTAAGAAACAGGCTGAACAGTTGCAGAATCTTTACCATTACCGAAGTTCCACAAATAATTGATGGTGTCCTGCGGATTGCTGACCGGCTGCGCATCAAACACAATGGCACTACCTAAGCAAACCAAAGAATCAGACATCAGCATTTTTACATTGGGCTGTGCATGGATAATGAGCGGCAGCGTAAGTGTATCGGTACATCCATTCTTATCAACCATTAGTTTTACTGCACTACTACCTGATGCGCTAAGTGTTTGCGGTCCGGGATTTTGTAGTGGCGAACTGGCACCATTGGGGAATTGCCAGTTGTAGGTCAGTACATCGCCGCTGTTTGTTTTTGCAGCGCTGAACAATACCGGTGTGTTTTCGCAAATCTCTCCCGGACCATTGATAGTTGCTATCGGCAAGTCTGCATAAGCAATCTGCGTAGTAGCAGTATCGGTGCAGCCGTAAGGTGAAGTAACAATAAGGGTAACAGCATAGTTGCCGGGTTGATAAGTGAACGCAGCGCTGTCTGTTTTTGCAGAGTCGGCACCTGTGCCGAACTGCCATGTATAGTTTAATATCTCGCCATTGTCTTTCGCCGTGCTGAATATTTTTGGTGTAAAGTTTACCAGCAACTGATGACATTGGATCACTGAATCTTTATGAATGCTGATACTCAGGCTGTCAATGGGTACAGGTGCATCTAATGAGTAAGAAAAAACGCATTGCGTGCCATTTTTTACCGTGAGGGTAGGCGTATAAAGGTTCGGCGTTTTATAGAGATGTGTAATGAGGGAATCTGTTGATGAAGTTCCATCACCAAAGTCCCAAACGAGAGAAGTGCTGTTTTGTGTCTGTGCCGTAAATATTACCTGCTTAGAGCCGCAACCCGGCAACACATCTGCATGCAGTGTAGCTGTTGGTCCGATCACCGTTACATAGTCCCAGGAAGAATCGTAAGTATTATCCGGGTAATACCCAAAGATAGTAACTTTATAAAAGCCCGGTTTATAATAAGTGTGGGTAGGTGTATTGATGTTATCTGCAGTAAGACCATCACCAAAATCCCAGCTTACCACATCGAAATTAAGAGAGGTGTTGGTGAAGTTGGCCAGCACCGGCGGGCAGGTGGTGTTCGGATTAAGAAATTTTGATGTATAGGTAAAAGAAAGGTTGGTGTTTTTTACATGCACAATAGACGATGTGGTATCGCTGCAACCTGTTTCGCTGCTGTTGGCAACAAGTGTTACGGTATCATCGCTGTATAGCTTGTAAGTGTGGGTTATTTTATCATTATTAGAAGCCAGGGTGTTGCCATCGCCAAACGACCAGTTGTAACTGTTGTTGATGCGACCAGAATAACCCGAATCGGTAAGATTGGTAAAGACTTCTTGCATGTTAGGAAGAATCGGATTTTCTGCAATAGAAAATCTCGCCTTCGGTCCTTTGATAGTCAAATTAGTCCCTGAATAGTAAGCTGTGTCGCTGCAATTTTTCTGGTCTGATACCACCAGTTTTACCTTGTAGGAGCCGGGATCGGGATAGCGATGTGATGTATTGCCCTGAGTTGTAAGTGTGTCTACAATACCATCACCATAAAACCATTTCCAGGTAGTGATGGGAGAAAGCGGATCGGCTTTAGAAGTATCGGTGAAAATAGTTTTATCAGTAAGGCAAGCAATCGCATTGCCTACTTCAAAGCCAGCTTTGGGTCCGTTTGTTTGTACTGTAATATAATTGGTAGTATCAGGACAATTAAACCACCCTGAATTAGTGATAATGCGAAGGTCTTTGATGCCTGAACTTATTTTTTTTATGTTGACGTGAAAAGGATTAACCCAAACTGCATCAGGGTACGAATACGAACCGGTAAACGGCGTGCCATCTTTGTATTCAACAGCTTTGACTGTGTATTTCCAAGAAGAACCCCAAGGATTGTTTTCCATGCCGGAAATAGTACTCTGCAAGGAGTCGCTTACGCAGAGAGTAAGTTGTTGGCTGCTGAGTAACGGGTTCTGCTTTGTTAGAACGCGGGGATAGAGAGAATCCCTAACAGAGCAATTACCATTGGTGGCAGTAAGTACAACTTTAAAACTGCCTGTTTTTGGAAAATGATGAACAATGGCAGTATCTCTTTTTAAAGAGTCATAATAATAAACAGGCGATCCGTCTCCAAAATCCCAGCTGTAAGTTCGTGCTTTTTTGCTGGTTTCTTTAAATACGATTTTGGTGCGATCATTACAGTCATAAGTTGAACTGGAAATTTTTGGAAAAGGAGGGGATACCGTAAGGAAGTTCGCTTTTGTAATTGTATCGTTGCAGCCATGGTTATTAATGGCTAAAGAAACTGTATAAGAAGAATCAATCAGGTATTGATGAGTATAAGTAGGTCCGTTTAAGAGCGTATAGTTCGGCGCGTCACCGAATTTCCAATAATACTGTCCTACCACTTTATCTGTGTCTCCGGTTACTTTAAAACTTACCAATTTGTTGCCACAAACCAATGTATCGGCAGGGTTCAATAAAGCAAAATCAAATTGCGGTTTGTCACCAATGTGAACTTTTAAAGAAGCCGTATCGTTACAGCCGCCTATTGTTTTTAATTGTAAAAAAGCAGAGTAGTTGCCATTTTTTACAAAAACGTGATGCGGCGTATCTATTATTGAAGTAGAGTTATCGTCGCTAAAAGTCCAATGATATTCGGCTATCGGGTTAAGTGAAGAGGCTTTAAAAGTAGTAGAAAGAATATTGCAGCCATAAATCCCTTCCGAACTGGTAATAGTGGTTTTATTTTTCTTAATAACGATGGGCTGTCGGATGCTGCCCGTACATCCTGAAACATCGGTTACCCGCAACTTCACATAATAAGTATTCTCTGCATTATAAACATTGGTGACACTTTTGGTAAACGCCGAAGGATGAAAAGCGGTGTCTGCATCCGACTTATTGTTTACATCCCACTCCCATTTTACGGTTCCTACACCGGCATCTGTAAACGTAGCGGTGGCCGGCACAGTGCAAAAGCCTTGTATGTTTACCGTAAATGGAGAAGGCTGTGGAGTTGCCATCGCCTGAACAATTTTAGTAGCGGTATCATTGCAACTGCCATATGAATTAACCAATTGAAGCGTATGTGTTTTGGTATCGGTGAAAGTAGTGTTGTATTGGTGAACATCACTGGCAACCACGTTTCCATCCAGCAACCATATAGGATGAGCCGTAATGGGGCTGCTGCTATCTTTAAAGATAAGGTTACCATTTAGACACATCAGGGTAGGTAACGTGATTCCGCTCTGAGAAGAAGCTACTGTTATTACCGTGGTTTTTGAAGTATCTGAGCAACCTTCGCTGCTGGTAGCTAATAACCTAACACCAAACTTGCCTTTCAATCCAAAGCTATGTACTGGGTTTATATCCGTACTGGTAGTGCCATCTTTAAAATCCCATAAGTATGTGATGGGTGGGGCACCACCAGTGGTAGCGTTGGTGAATGTAACAGCGTCTTCTACATTGCACACTGAAGTTTCACTTGCTGTAAACGAAACCTTTGGGAGTTTTAAAACCTTCACGATACCGGGCTTTGTTAGCGAGGTAAAGCAACCATAAGTATTGGTTGCCGTCAGGCTGGCGGTTACAGTGCCAGCCGTAAGATAGCTATGGCTTACTTCTTCTGCATTTGTATCTGCCGCATTGCCATCACCAAAATCCCAATAATAGCTTGTAATTATTCCATCGCCCGCTGTAGAACTGCTCGTATAAATTACGGTGTTTTTCGCGCAGATGCTTGCAAGATTACTACTGAAATCAACGGTCGGCTTTTTATAAACCGTTATAATTTTTGTTTGTTTGTAGGTTATACCATTCTCGGTGACGGTAAGCGTAGCCGTAAAAGCTTGCTCTTTTTTATAGGTATGCGAAGCCGACACCGTAAAAGGAATGTTTCCACCTTCACCAAAATTAAGCTGGTAATTAGCCGTTGGCGAGAAGCCGGTAGATGTGTTGGTAAATGTTACCAGTAAAGGAGAACAGCCGGCACTGTCATTTACAGTGAAATCGGCTTGTTGTGCGTTGGAATAAAATGAGCATAACATGAGGCATACTGATAGCAGCCAGTAAAGCTTGTGTCTCATCTGCAGTTTATAGTTAATAAAGTTTGGTAGTCTTGGTATCTTAGTTTGAGGGCTTAAAAATAAGGCAATTTTATGTAAGCTTAAAAAAAGATTAATATATTGACAATCTTATGAAATTCCTGTAGTCGGGCATAATTTAAATACGGTATGTGTAAATTAGAAATAAATAACCGGTGTTGAACTGCCTCAGGTTTTATCTAAAAAAGGATTAAAAAATTTGAATATAAAAGTATAGCAGGAGACTCTATATGAAAAGCTTCGTCTGGAAAGACATAGCAAAATTGAGGCAGACATACATAGCAATTGCTCACGGCAACACTAACAAGTATTACTGATAATATCTACATAGAGAAGTTAGCAAGCACTGCTAACCCTCCCGCTGCCTGCAATACGATATTGTGGAACACTCGTAACCAGTTATACACAGAGCGCGGTTAGCAATACCTTCAGCCGTGGGCCACGATCTCTGAACAGACATTACCAATAGCAAATCTTTTATTCGCTATTACTTTGGCAGTCCACTACCTGACATTGGAGCAGTTTTGTAAGAAACAAGGAAATTTTTTTTTGCAGTGTACAGCAATATCTGTAACTCATTTCATCACTATCCCGCTTCCAAACGCGTACTTCTCACAAACCGTTACCGGCAAAGTTCCTTGTGGCTGAATCGCGCCTTTCAACACTTCAAAAGCTTGCTGTTGGAAAATAACATCATCTTCATAACAAGCTACCAAATTCTTTGCATCACATAGATTCTTTACTGCGTACGGATTGCCAAACAAAAATGTAATGGCATTACTGTTTGCCTGCAATCCATTTAATAAAGAAACCGCCGTTTTGCTCAGCCCGAAATTGTTGGAAGGATATTTTGTTAGCTGATGCAAACCGATAATCACCGCATCGTACTTCCCACCAAAAACGTTTAGAATTGAATCACATTGGCTGATGCTGTCTTTGTATGAAACATAATACACATCAGCATTGTAGCGGCTTATAACAGAATCGGCAAATGCATTATTTTTAGTAATGCCAAAACCAACAAAAGCAGTTCTTTTATTTCTTGACAGTCCCAGCAAATCTCTGTTTTGCAATTGCAATAAAGTAATAGCTTTTGCTGCCGTTTCTTTTCTTAAACCGCTTATTTCTTCATTCAAATCATTCGTAAGATTGTCCGTGTTGGTGGCATCAATGTGATTCAATCCTAAGTTGTATTTTGCCAGTAATACTTTCCTTACACTGCTGTCAATTCGATTCCACTGCAGCTTCTTTTTACGAATCGCTTTTTGTATCGCTTTCAAACAATCTTCCACATCGCCCGGCAGGCACAGCATATCATTGCCTGCAATCAGACTTTGTACTGCCGCTTCGCCCTGCGGATAATATTTGGCAACGCCTTTCATCTCCAGTGCATCGGTAAAAGAAATGCCGTTGTAATGAAGTTCATTGCGAAGCAAACCAGTTACATTTTTGCTTGATAAGGAGGTTGGCAGATGCGGCGTACTATCAATCGCCGGAACAGAAAGATGCGCAATCATCACGCTGCCAACACCAGCCGCAAACATGCGCTGGAACGGATATAATTCCAGCGAATCTAATTGCGCCAGCGACTTATTGATCACCGGCAAATCTTTATGCGAATCCACATCTACATCACCGTGACCGGGAAAATGTTTGGCACAAGCCATCACGTTTTCGCTTTGTATGCCGCGCATCAATTGAATGCCATACGCAGCCACTTTGTATTTATCCTGACCTAAGGAACGGAAGTTAATCACCGGGTTATTTGCATTGTTATTAATGTCAACCACCGGCGCATAACTTACCTGTATGCCGATGCGCCTGCATTGTTTACCGATGGCTTTGCCAATGTTATAAGGCAACAATGAATCGTTCACAGCGCCAATAGTAATTTGGTCAGGAAATTTAGCCACGCTGTCGAGCCGCATACCCAAGCCGGTTTCGTCGTCAATACAAAACAAAACCGGCGTTTTGGCAAGACTTTGAAAGCGGTTAATAAACGTTGCCTGCTGCACCGGGCTGCCCTGAAATAAACACACCGATCCGATGTTATATTTCTTAATATTTGCTTTTACTTCCGCATCGTGGAAGAGAACGCCGGTCGCTGTTTTCTCGCTCAAACGCACCACCATCAGTTGCGCAATGCGTTGCTTTTTCGATAGCTTGTTAAATGTACCGTCCACCCAATGCTGCGCAGCTTCTGAAGCCTGATAAAACGATTGCGCTTTAGCATCTACAGAGAAAAAAAGAAGACTAAGTAAAATGAGTTGTGTTGCTTTCATTGCCCAAGATTCGCCCCACAAAATAGGATTATTTATAAAGAAGAATTTTGGAGAAAATGTAATACAATATTCTCCCGCAGATGGCGCGGATAACCCGCAGATTTTTGTTTTTGTTTCTGCGTTGATCTGTGCCATCTGCGGGCAAATTCACCAATCTATTTTCTTTACCAGAATGATTTTATAAAAGCCTTTGTTTACGCTTCTCATAAAAAATATTTTACCGTTTTGTGACTTACCTTTGTCTCGTTCACCTAACAACAATTGCACTTACTATGACGTGGAAACGGGTTTTCACTTCTTCGATTGGCAGAAAAATAGTCATGGCGCTCACCGGGATTTTTCTCATCATTTTTCTCGTCGTTCACATCAGCATCAACGCCTGTATTTTTAATACATTGGTTGATAAAAACGACCATGGCGTTGTCTTTAATCGCGCGGCTCACTTTATGGGTTCTACATTTTTGATCCGCGTGACGGAGATTGGCTTGTTTGTGATGTTCTTCATCCACATTATTCAAGGGCTGATGCTTGCCAATTACAACCTGCAAAAGCGCAACACACCGTATGCCATCAGCTATGGTAACAAAGGCAGCCGCTGGTATAGCCGCAGCATGGGTTTGCTCGGCACGCTGATTCTGTTGTTTTTAGTAGTTCATATTTCGCAGTTCTGGGTTCCCTCTCGCTTTGGCGATATACCCGAAGTGCCCATTCAGAATGGCGATAAAGTGCATGATTTGTTCGGCAGGATGCAGGATGTATTTTCCAGTTTGTGGGTGGTGATTCTGTATGTGTTTGGCTGCATCTCACTGGGCTATCACCTCGCACATGGCTTTCAAAGCGCGTTCCGCACCATGGGCGTTCACAACCGCAAGTATCAGCGCATGTTGATTGTTGCCGGCAACTGGTTTTCAATCATCATTGCCATTGGTTTCGCCTCCATGCCCATCACCATGTACTTAGGAATTGTAAATAACAGGTAAAATAAGTACCAATGAAATTGACTGCTCATAAACGGTTGAGCAAAAGGGTTTTCATAGTCAGATTCACATCATGGCTTTTTAAGCCAAGAGTTTTAGTAGGTACTTTTTTAGGAATAAAATTGAGAAAAAGAAAGTATAAATAAAGAACGGTTGACAGAAATCATTTACCAATTTTAAAGTTGACAAGCAACATGCTGAACTCAAAAATACCGGCGGGAAAGTTAGAAGAGAAGTGGGTGGACTACAAAGGACATTGCAAACTGGTGAACCCAGCCAACAAGCGCAAGCTCGAAATCATCATCGTTGGAACCGGCTTAGCCGGAGCAAGTGCGGCTGCATCTCTTGGCGAATTGGGTTATAGCGTGAAATGTTTTTGCTACCAGGATTCGCCGCGCCGTGCACACTCCATTGCGGCACAGGGCGGCATCAATGCTGCCAAGAATTACCAGAATGATGGCGACAGCGTGTTCCGTTTGTTTTACGATACCATTAAAGGCGGCGACTATCGCGCGCGGGAATCTAATGTGCATCGCTTAGCCGAAGTAAGCACGGCTATCATTGACCAATGCGTGGCGCAGGGCGTTCCGTTTGCAAGAGAATATGGCGGCTTGTTAAGCAACCGTTCTTTTGGTGGAACGCAGGTACAGCGTACGTTCTACGCTGCCGGGCAAACAGGTCAGCAGTTATTGATTGGCGCTTATCAAGCCTTGGAACGTCAGGTTGCATTAGGTAATGTAAAGATGTATAGCCGCCACGAAATGCTGGATATTGTAACGATTGATGGCAAGACGCGTGGCATCATTGCACGCAATTTAATCAGCGGAGAACTGGAACGCTATTTTGGTCATGCCGTATTGTTGGCTTCAGGTGGTTATGGTAATGTATTTTACCTAAGCACCAACGCCATGGGCTGCAACGTAACCGCAGCGTGGAAAGCGCACAAGCAAGGTGCATTGTTTGCCAATCCCTGCTTTACGCAGATTCACCCGACCTGTATTCCTGTAAGCGGTGAACACCAAAGCAAACTTACATTGATGTCGGAATCATTGCGCAATGATGGACGCATCTGGGTTCCCAAAAAACAGAACGATACACGCAAGCCGAACGAGATTCCTGAAGAAGAAAGAGACTATTATTTGGAGAGAAGGTATCCTGCCTTTGGAAATTTAGTGCCGCGCGATGTGGCAAGCCGTGCTGCAAAAGAACGTTGCGATGCTGGTTATGGTGTGGGTACTTCCAAGCAAGCGGTGTATCTCGATTATGCGGATGCGGTTTTGCGCTACGGCAAAATAGAGGCAGGCAAACATGGCTTAGCCAATCCAACAAACGAGCAGCTTCGCCATTATGGTTTGGAAGTGGTGAAAGAGAAGTACGGCAACCTCTTCGACATGTATGAAAAAATCACTGGCGAGAATCCTTACGAAGTGCCGATGCGCATTTACCCGGCGGTGCATTATACCATGGGCGGTTTGTGGGTTGACTATGAATTAGGAACCACCGTTCCTGGTTTGTATTGTATGGGCGAAGCTAACTTTAGCGACCACGGTGCGAACCGTTTAGGTGCCAGCGCGCTGATGCAGGGCTTAGCAGACGGTTACTTCGTTATACCTTACACCATTGGTAATTATCTCGCTGATGAAATTGCAACAAAGGCAATTCCACTTGAGCATCCTGCTTTTGTGGAAGCTGAGAAAAAGGTCGCCGACCGTCTTGATACGTTACTAAAAATTCAGGGTAAGCAAACAGTGGAAAGCTTTCACAAACGCTTAGGTAAAATCATGTGGGACAAATGCGGCATGGCGCGCAACGAACAAGGCTTGAATGAAGCAATACGGCAAATTCAGGCATTGAAAAAAGAGTTTTGGAGTGATGTGAAAATACCGGGCAGCCGCAATGGAGTGAACAACGAATTAGACAAAGCGGGTCGTGTGGCTGATTTCATTGAACTGGGTGAACTGATGTGTAAAGACGCCCTAAACCGCAATGAAAGCTGCGGCGGACATTTTAGAGAAGAATACCAAACGCCGGATGGGGAAGCGCTTCGCGATGATGCAAACTATATGTATGTCGCAGCGTGGAAATACAATGGCGACAGCAATTGGGAATTGAACAAAGAAGAATTGAACTACGAAGTGATTAAGCCGAGCCAGAGAAATTATAAGTAAGCTCCCAACCCCTAAGGGGAACAAGGGCAAGTGCAACTTGATTGAATTAGATAAATATAAATAAAGCAAGGTCTTTAAAACTCCCCTTTAGGGGTTGGGAGCTTCTTATGGAACATTACAATATGAATCTCACACTCAAAGTGTGGAGACAGCAAGATAGCAAAGCGGAAGGCAAATTTGAAACCTACAGCGTGGGAGACATTTCCAGCGAAATGAGCTTCCTCGAAATGTTTGATGTGCTGAACGAGCAGCTTGTTACAAAAGGTGAAGAACCGATTGCATTTGACCACGATTGCCGTGAAGGCATCTGCGGTTCCTGCTCCATGTATGTAGATGGTAAACCGCACGGACCGTGGCAGCACAATACCGTTTGCCAGCTTCACATGCGGGCGTACAAAGATGGTGATACGATTACCGTAGAACCCTGGCGGGCAAAGGCTTTCCCGGTGATTAAAGATTTAATGACCGACCGTTCTGCCTTTGATAGAATTATACAAGCGGGCGGTTATATTTCTGTGAATACGGGTAATGCTGTTGATGGCAATGCGATTCCCATTGAGAAAGAAAAAGCAGACAGTGCGTTTGGCGCGGCGATGTGTATCAGCTGTGGTGCTTGTGTGGCGGCTTGTAAAAATAGCTCGGCTATGTTGTTCCTTTCTGCCAAGGTATCTCATCTGGCTTTGCTGCCACAAGGTGCGCCGGAACGGAAAACCCGCGTAATAGATATGGTTGCACAGCATGATAAAGAAGGCTTCGGTGCGTGTACTAACATCGGTGCGTGTGAAGCCACTTGTCCGAAAGATATATCGCTGGCGAACATTGCACGATTAAACAAAGAATACTTCACGGCTTCGCTGCTGGATGATAAGTAATCGCATAATGTTTATAACAAAAAGGTCTTGTTCGTTGAACAAGACCTTTTTGTTTTTAAGAAAATGAAGCGACTGAAAACCGTCAGCCGTTTATAACTATCATTGTCATTGCAAGGTGCGAAGCAATCTGTATTACATTGCAAGTGCTGTAGGTGAGTCATGAACCTGATATTCCCATTCACTCACCATTTATCACTCACAAACCTGCTTCTCTGCTATCCACAGATTGTTTCGTTCCTCGCAATGATGGCATGAACCCGTTTCGCTTCTTTCATTAACTTATATAATAAGCTCTCAAACCCGTAGCGGACAAGCGCTTTAACAACTGTTGCGTCATTAATAGAAAATCAATAAAAATTTATTTCCTAACTTGCACCAACAATTCAAAAGTTTATGAAGTGGAGTACAGCACCCATCATCATCAGCGATACAGTTTTAAAACTGGCAAAAGCCGGCAAACTGAAAGATGTATTGCAGGCAATTGAAGCTGAGCGCCATAATCGCCATACTGATACCGGCAAATCGGCCAACGGACAGGTAGCTGTTGTGCGTGTTGGTGCGTATAAAAAATAATGCTTTCTTCGTTCCATGAACATTGCATTAGCCACCCTTTTCCTTCTCATTCTTCTCTACCCCGGTTTCATTTTCAGGCGGTTCTATTATACCGAAGAATTCTCCAGAGAATACTTCAAGCAAACGATTACCGATTTATTGGTAGCCGCCATTCTCCCCAGCACCTTACTGCACATTGTTGGCTATTTTCTGTTTGTACGGCATCGTTATAACCTTGACATTGCTACCATCGGCACTTTGCTGAGCGGCACCAGCGATAATGCGAAAGTGACGGCAGCATTTCAGAGTATCTATGCTCACGCAATGGGTATTGTAGCTTACTTTATTGCAGTCAGTTTCCTGGCTGCAATAGCTGGTTTGTTGACTAAGTATATCGTTCGCAAACTGAAATTGGATCGTAAGTTTAAACTATTCCGTTTTCAGAACGAATGGCATTACATTTTTAGTGGTGAAATACTTGATTATCCGCGTGTACCCGGAGATGCCTCTGACATTTCTATCCGTTATATTGATGTTTTGGTAAAGAGCGATCAGGGAACGATTATTTATACAGGTATTCTTGCCGATTATGTTTTATCAAAAGATGGTGGGATTGACCGGATTTATTTGACCGATGTAAAAAGGCGTTACCTTAGAGATGATAAGTTAAACCAGCCTCATGAGAATAGTGATAATGATGAACGTTACTACTATCTGCCGGGACAATTTTTTATCATTCCTTATACCCAGATTGTCAACCTGCACATCACCTATTACAAGATTGAAGTAACTGATGATGAACTAACGGAAGAATTAGATAGTATTAGCGCAGATTAGTTCCGAACTACAATTAAGATCGCACACTAAGGCAATTCTAAGTTTTGTTGTATACGGTATGTACTTTCGTGCTGCCGGCATACTGAAAAGCTTATGCCAGTGTCTTCCTACATGATGTCTTCTTCACCTAAAGCCCGGTTTGCTGTTGCTGGTTTATTGTTTTCCATGTTATGGGCTTCGGCTTCGGCAGGCGGTAAAATCGGGCTGCAATCGGTAGAGCCTTTGGTTTTGTTTATTGTCAGGTTTTTAGTAGCGGGTTTGCTCATGTTGCTGTATGCTCATTTATTTGCCAAAAGCAAGTTGCCTAACCGTACTGACTGGAAGCCACTGTTGATATTCGGTGCACTGAATACTACGTTTTGCCTTGGGTTTTACATCATTGCCTTGCAGGAAGTGTCGGCAGGTATCGGAAGCCTTGCGCCCGCTATCAATCCTTTGCTCATAACTGTTTTATCGGGCATATTCATGGGCGCGAAAATAAAACCGGTGCAATGGGTAAGCGTGTTGCTTGGGATGACAGGAATTATATTGGCGGCTTACCCATTATTACAAAACAGTACAGCTACTATAAGAGGTTTGTTATTGATGCTGATGAGTATGCTTTGTTATTCGTTGGGGGTGATTTATTATGCAAAGCGACAATGGAAAATGAGTTCGCTGGTGATTAACGGATGGCAGGTTGTAATAGGAGGTGTGTTGCTGTTGCCTTTTGCTTTTTTATTTCATCATCCCGGTTTTACAAATCATTATGATGCCCGCTTTTGGAAGTCAGAAGCCTGGCTTGTGGTGTTTGTTTCTATTATCTCAGTTCAGTTGTGGTTATATCTTTTAAAAGTAGATGCTGTGAAGGCATCACTGTGGCTGTTTTTATGCCCCATATTTGGCTTCTTATACGCATCTGTTTTGCTGCACGAACCATTAACTGCATATACATATATAGGTACAGCATTAGTGACATTAGGTTTGTACCTGGGCAAAGAAGCAAAGTGCAAGTGTAAGCAGGAATAAAAATAAATTGTCAGGTGATTATCCGTAAATAATACGGATCAGGGAAGAAATCAATCGCTCCACTTACTCTTTGTTTTCGGCACCAGTAGCAAACTCTTGCGTAGTGTTTGTTTCAGATGAATTTTTACCAGTTGACCCATGGTTCTTGCTTTGAAATAAAGCAATTGATTGAAGTGTTGCGCCAGCTCATTCTTTAGCTGGCTGATCTTTTCATCTTTCGAAATCTCATCTTCCGTCATAATGTCGAGCAACTCTTTTACGCGGTAGCGCGATGATACCAAACGGAACGTCATCATTGTTCGTTCTTCTGCCTGGTACTGTTTGATAGAGGTCATGTCCAGGTGCTTTTGCGCCAGCGAAACAAAGGAATTGTTTTCTTTAAAAAATTGTGGCAGGTACAGGTTCTTTTTGCCTTCATAGCTCTGCTGGTCAAAGTCAATAGCGCGGATGCGGTATTGCACATCTTCAATATCCGGCGTCATGTTCACGATAAAATTATAGCTGCGCATATCACCCAATAAACGCACAAAACAACGCTCGTTAAATTTCACAAACTCCTTGGCTAAACGAACTAAGTTAGTGGTAGGATTGTCAAGATATTGCTCTAAAAAAACATCACCCGGCACACCGGCAATATGCTCTTCCACCAGCGTTCTATTATTGGTAAAAAATGTGATGCGGTCGGGCGATAACAAGTGTTCCAATTCCAGGCCATACACGCGGCTGGCATCGGCAAACTTGATATAATAATGATCGTAATTGTCGTTGAATTTATTGACGATGCGGATGCGGAACGGCTGGCTGTTGCCAAAACTACAGAAGTCAATCCGCTGCACATCCAGATGGTCTACAAAGCTCAGATCACCTTCTGTTTTTAAGATGGCGTATGTCTGTACCAACGCATCGCGCAGGTAATTCCATTCGCGCATATCATACGTAACTGTTTCCCAAAAGGTGTCGCGCCCAAACTTGTCTTTCAAAGGAATAGAATAGGTAAAGCGAAGCAAATCCTGATAGGAGACAGGCAGCTTTGTTTCGCGTCCATATTTGGTAAGATACTCACGCAGGTTGTCACGTATGGAAAACATAGGCTTCTTACGCGAGGGGCGAATGGCGGCTTTGGTATCGTCGTGGGCTTCAAACATTGTTTTCCGGAAAAGATAATAATCTGATGGTAATAAAGCGAAGGAAAGCAATTAAGTCAACACACGTAAATCGCTTTTGCTATTTGTTCCTTTTGAAAGAGACACAAATAACTTCGGCTTTTTATCAAAACAAAAACCCTCTGCAGACGCAGAGGGTTTACAATTCAAGGACTATAGAAAAATAAAAAGTGAATCAATCCACGGCAATCATAATCTCATCTTCCAGTAACGACAGGTTCACTGCATCGTTGCCCGCAATGCCTTCTACCGAACCTTTAATATGAGCTGCATTCAGCATGATTTTCTCCAACTGTTTTTCTCTTGACTTCCACAACTTCTCCATGGTGTCTCGCTCCCGTTGAATACTCATTTTCAGTTGCATGAAACCTTCACGCATCGCGTTCCATTGTTCGGTGAATTCGCTGCTGGTGAGATAATCATACATCAGGCTCATTTTCTCCCCTTTGTTATCCTGGCTTCGGGCAGCGGTAAATACTTTTACAATGCCGGAACGAAGCACACCTGCCAGGCTTTTCACTTCTAAAAAAGAACAGATATAAACACCTTCACGCTCACCAAAGCGGTCCATGTCTTTCGGCATCACCTGCGTAACAATGATGGCGACATCAGCGCCGTGCGCACGCATATCGGCTTTTAGTTTTTCAATCCAGTCGGCAGCAAAGCTGAGCGTACGCTTGCTTTCATAAATAATCTTACCGCATTCCTGCCCGAAAGAGTTGCATACTGTTTGAATACAGTCGGCGCCGCGAACGCCCTTGCCCACAGGCTCTATCTTGTCAAATACAAATGCGCTGCGCAATATTTCTTCAAGCAATAGTTCCTGTACTTCGCCCTGCAATTGCATGCTGCCTTGCTCAGCTTTTCGGCGCATCTCTTCGGCAAGGCGTTTCTGGTCTTCCAGTTGTTTTTCTTTTTCGGCAAGCTTTAACTGAAACTCAAGCTGCATCTGGCTGATACGTCGTTCTTCCACTTGTCTTATCTCAATTGAAAGCCTATCGCGCTCACTCATCAGGCGTTGCTGCATTTCTATTTCCAGTTCGGCTTCTCTGGTTTTTAAAGCCTGTTCTTTTTGTAAAAATTCCAACTCTTTTTTACGCGCCGTTTTTAGTTTCTCTTCCGTTTCGCTGCACGATTCGTGAAGAATACGCAACTGATTTTCATAATCATCGGCTATCGTTTTGCGCAGCGATGTTTCCAATTTTTCCTGCAGCGCTTTTTTCTCGCGTTCTATTTTTTGCGCCGCTTCTTCTTCGGCTTGCTGCAGTTGTTTCTGAAAAGCAATATCTTTTTGTTTATACTCTTCGTCTTTTCGTTTTTGCCATGCGGCCGCCCTTGCATTCGCCTCGCGCTGCACCTCTTCGCGGATGGCATCACTGGGTTCAAATTGATGACCACAGCCCGGACACTTCAATTCTGTTGGCATAGTAAATAGTGTTTAGTTCTTAGTTTCCGACATCAATATTACAGCCTCTTATCTTACTAAAAGCATTAGCAAAAGTATTTTCTTTTTCCCCAACACGGATTAAGGCTGTGTATATCATGTGAATAGCAATGATAGCCAACGCTTTTGTGTAAGGTTAATGAGAATTGTAATACTGGTTTTTAGATATCTGTAGAGTGTGATAATGTCATTGCGAAGCACAAAGTGATTAGGGTTTGTGCTTCGCAAAGATGTAGATTCAGTTATCACTTCGCCATTAGCAGGGCTGAAATAGATATACACTGAACGAAGACCCGGCGTTATTAAAATTGAATTACCTGCAGCGCAATGTAAATATAGTTTGTCCGATAGTTTAGACTAGGCAATTATTGAAGCAACTGTTGTTTCGGTTAGCATAGGATTAAAGCTTCTTTAGGCAACCTGCCGGTATTACGATTGATGCGGGTTGAAAGAGTAAGTTCCTTTAAAACTAACAGTTGATTGTATTGCTTATGCAATCTGCGTCGCTTGATTTAGATAAAATAGTATCAGTAGCTAAAAACATGATTCCTATCTGTTGATTAAATCGAATCGTAGTCAATAAGTCAAAATAGTTGCGTTATCGGTAAAAAATATAAAACCGAACTTTAAAAAAGACAAGTAAACGATAAAATAGTATTACGGAGAAGTTAAGAACAGAAATACATTTGCGCTATTGAGATCAGCATTGAAAAACATGTTTTTTGTAAAGCAAACAACAGGGCTGAAATCTGCTTTCCATATAAAAATACAACGATGCTCCCTGCTGCTTTTATAAATACAACTTTTAAACGAAATATTTTTTGAACAGGTAATCCGATTTGTCTTTTTATATAAACTAATAATTGTTGCTACACATGAAACAAGCTAACACCGCATGTAGGTGGTGGGTCAGTTTATTGACCATCATTTCTGTCTTTGCATTATCAACTTCTCTTATCGCGCAAAAAGCAGGCACCCGCATCATTTCGGGCAGGGTAGTAGCCGGAAGGAGCGACAGCTCGATTGCTAATGCCTCCGTATTGGTGAGAGGGACCCGAAACGCCGTAATTACTGATGACAACGGCACTTTTAGTATTTACGCACAGACCGGAGATGTATTGGTCGTTTCCTATGTAGGCTATAAGTCGAAAGAAGTCGTTGTTGGTGCAGGCGACAATAAGCTGAACATCCAGCTTGCCGAAGACCTTAGCAGCCTGCAGGATGTGGTAGTCGTGGGTTATGGAAGAATGAGAAAATCCGATCTCAGCAGCTCGGTACTCACCATCTCCAATGCTGATATTGAGAAGACTGTAAACACTACCTTAGACCAGGCGCTGCAGGGAAAATCGCCTAACGTGTATGTATCGCAAAGCAGTGGTGCGCCGGGTGCGGGTTCTTCCGTTATTATCCGCGGCATCAGCACTGTTACGGGCAACTATCAGCCCTTGTATGTAATAGACGGTGTGCAGATACGTCCGAGCCTTGCCACTGGCGGCGCTTACAACTCTTCGTCTGGCGTTGCCAATGAGCTCGCGGGTTTAAACCCTGCCGATATTGAAAGCATCAGTGTTCTCGAAGGTCCGGCAGCGACTTCTATTTATGGCGCAGCGGGTGCCAATGGAGTTTTAATGATCACAACCAAGCAGGGCAAAGCGGGCGTTACCAAAGTGAATGCGACCGCTTCGGAAACGGTGCAGGAACGACCCAAAACATTGCCGGTAATGAATTTGAAAGAATACGCGACTTACATTGGTAGGCTTCAGACGTACGGATTAGTTGGCTATGAGCCTGCCGAATTAGGCGACCCCACTTTGCTGGGTACAGGAACCAACTGGCAACGGGCCTTATTTAGCAATACATTGTTGCAAAAATATTCTGTAGGCATTAGTGGCGGTACCGAAAAAACAACCTTCTATTTTTCGGGTGATTACCTCGATCAGCAAGGCGTAGCTGAAGGCTCTGGATTTAAAAGAGGTTCGTTGCGTTTAAATTTATCAAACCAGGTGAACAACTGGTTGAAATTCGGCACTAACCTAAGCGCGTTCGGAACAAGAGAAGAAGTAAATACATTCCAGGGAAATATCATTAATACTGCACTTAACCAAAACCCGACCATCCCGGTAAAAAATCCCGATGGCACGTTCGGTGGGCCTGCCTCGATACAGGAAGCACAATATGCGACTACAAATCCTATTGCAATCGCCAACCTCAACAATAACTATAATAAATCGTTCGGTGCCATCGGTAGCCTGAACCTGGATGTTACGCCGATAAAAGGATTAACATGGTCAACGCAAGCCAATGGCAACTACACGTTTACCAATAACTACCGGTTCAACCCTTCTTATACATTGGGCAGCTATTACAAAAGCGCAGCTACTTCAGGCAGCCGCGGCAGCAATAACAACTATTGGCTATCGATCAATACCCGCCTGCAATACGATTACAAGATTGACAGACACGCAATCACGGCGATGGTTGGTCACGAAAATATTTACTATGCCTACGAAGGTGTAAGCGCCGGCGGGTTGAACTATTCTACCAACTCGGTGCAGGAACTAAGCGTAGCTGATCCGCTCTCGCCGCCCGGCACCTCCTATAGAGGCAATGGCGCGCAGGAATCCTATTTCGGTCGCCTCAACTATATTTATGATGGCAAATACATCGCGCAGTTTGTGGTGAGAAGAGATGGTAGCTCCAACTTTGGTCCCGAAAATCGCTTTGGTACTTTCCCTGCTGCGTCTGTGGCCTGGAAAATTTCGGATGAGAAGTTTATGAAAAGCATCCGCGCCATTAACGATCTGAAGCTTCGCTTCGAGTATGGCGTGTCGGGTAATGCAGGACAAGGCGGCGCTATCTATTCCAACCTGTATGCTTCGGCAACCGTGTGGGGCGGCGGCTTTCTGCCATCTAACTTCCCTAACCCGGCGCTTAAATGGGAGCAGGATAAATCCACCAATTTAGGTTTAGACCTTCACATGTTCAACAGCCGTCTGGAGTTGATTGCCGATGCTTATATAAAAAAAATATCAAACCTTATTTTACCTGCTACGGGTCCTAAATACTTAGGTGGTTATCTCAGCGGCGGTTACGGCGGACAGTTAAGTTGGCCACTCGTAAACTACGGTGGTATGGAAAACCGGGGCATTGGTATAACAGTAAATACTGTAAATGTTTCCACACGCGATTTTCAGTGGAAGACAGGAGCTAATTTCTCTATTGACAGAAACAAAGTAACTCGGTTAGTGAGCGATGTCATCACGCAGTATTACTCGCAAACCAACAGCCGTCAGGCCGAGTTCCTCACTACGGTAGGCCAGCCGCTGAGCATGATTACAGGTTATGAAGCGGAAGGGTTGTTCGAGAACTATAAAGACATCGCAGGACATGCCATTCAAACCGGTCCGGTTAGCTCTCCGTTAATTGTGAACCCGACCAATGGCTCATGGGTAGGCGATATTAAATTCAAAGACATCAACGGCGATGGTTATGTTGACCAGAACGACAGGCATATCATTGGCAATCCTTGGCCGAAGTTTACCTATAACTTCACCTCAACCTTTACTTATAAGGGCTTTGATTTAAGCCTCTTCTTCACGGGTGTATATGGCAACGATCTGCTGAACCTGACGCGCTATCAGAATGAGTATCTGCCGCAGGGAACAGGGCCTTATAACAACCATTTCAAAGGCGTTATCAACTTTGCAGTGCCCAGCAGCACCAACCCGGCTGATGCCTTAACCGCAACACTTACCAACCCGGGCTATAACATTGCGAACGCGTTTGTAGATGCCAACGGCAATAACCGTATCTCGCAGTGGAATATCGAAGACGGCTCTTACCTGAAGCTGCGCAACGTGCGCCTCAACTATCGCGTGCCATCAAAATTGTTGAAAACGACGCATGTGTTTAAAGGAGCATTGGCCACCTTCCAGGTGCAGAACGCATTTACGATTACACACTATACCGGCTACGATCCTGAAGTAGGATTATATAGCTATGGCGGCATCAACCTCGTGGGAGTGGATGAGGGCAGATATCCTAATACAAGGTCTTACACATTCAGCCTTTCCTTAGACTTTTAATTATAACAAACGACAGCAAAAACGATGAAGATGAAGCAAAAAAATATGACGGTTATCGCAGTGCTGGCAATAGCTGCTCTGGCGGTGCAATCGTGCAAAAAAGATTATCTCAACCGCCCGCCGCTGGGAGCGCCTACGGCTGGTACGTTTTACCAGACCGATGCAGATGTATTAAACGGAACAGGTCCGCTTTACAACGGCTCCTGGGGTGGCTACAACGGCACTTCGCTTCAATACATCGGCGATGTGATGGGTGGCAACAGCCTTAGCGATAACTACAATGGCAGAGGCTCTTATCTCAATTTTACCGTAACAGCTACTGACCCAAGTGGTGCGCTGGAGAGTGCTTATACAGCTTTGTGGTCGGTTGTGGCCAACGCTAACGTAGTGGCTTATAATATTAAAAACGCGGGCGGTGGCGCCAGTGAAGGGGCAAGAAATTCAGGCTTGGCAGAATGCTATTTCATGCGGGCTTCGGCTTATTATTTTTTAGCGCTCGACTGGGGTGCGGTTCCTATCATTTACAACAATTCGCAGCAATTGGGCGACAGCAGCATCCGCAGAAATAATCTGGCAGATGTATGGCAGTTTATCATCAACGACCTTACCTGGGCAAAAAACAATTTAACACCTCTGCCCAAGCAACCCGCGCGCATTACCAAGTGGAGTGCAGAAGGGATGCTGGCGAGAGCTTATTTGGTAAGAGCCGGTTTGGGGCAAAGCGGTGGAAGCCGCAACCAGAGCGACCTTGACAGTGCGAAGTTTTATGCCGGTGATGTATGTAATAACAGCGGTCTTGCTTTATTACCTAATTTCTACGACCTGTTTACCAGCGCACAGTTCAGTGGTACCAAAGTTCCGGATGAAAGCCTGTTTTCTTTGCTTTGGGTGCCCAATGGACAATATTTTGTGCAAAACCATATGCAGGCAAACTTAGCCTACGACAGTAAAATTACGCAGACCGGTGATGGCTGGGGTGCTGCCTTTGGCGCTTCGCCCAGTTTGCTTTCCTACTTTACCGATCCGGCAAATGCAGCCGATTCGGTGCGCCGCCACGCAACCATCTTTATGCCGAATGATAACTACCCCGACATCAACAAAGCGAACGGCGGATGGCATGTGGATACAGCTTTGTTTAACCAGGCAAAAATTTATACACCCGGAACGCTGGGACAGGGTTATGGAAGCGACCATGCATACGTAAAGAAATACGTAATTGGCTCGCCGGCTGATAACGGTGGCTTGGGCAGCCAGCAGAATGAGAATATTCATACCTATATCTTCCGCCTGGCGGATGTGTACCTGATTTATGCCGATGCGATTTTAGGCAATAACCCATCTACATCAGACCCTGAAGCATTGAAATATTTTAATGCTGTGAGAGAGCGTGCCGGTATTGCTGATAAAACATCTATCACATATGATGATCTGATACTGGAACGCAAAATAGAATTTGCTTTCGAAGGTCATGCCTGGTACGACTGGAAGACCTGGTTCTACTTCAATCCAGCTGCGGCTTTGGCGTATTATAGCAATCAGAACCGGGGCTTGTATAATATTTCGTACAACAATGGTTCTCCCTTCGTTACCTACCTGAACGATGCTACCAATCCACAGAGTCTTGGCGAGCGCCATTATACCATCACTGCCGATAAAGCCGACCTGCCTTACCCGGAATCGGAATTGAGGCTGGCGCCCAATTTAACTGCAGCGCCGCAACCATTTGACTTCAGTAAAATATCCTATTAAGCACTACTATAAAAAGCAAAACTTCGTATGAATAAGAAACTGATTTTTCTTTTTATCATCGCAGCAGCTCTTCTGCAGTTTGCCTGTAAAAAGAACGACGGCGACAGTGGTCCGCCCACGGTTACTAATATAAGGATTGTTGATTCTACCAAACGCGACAGCTTCTTTACTTCGGCTGTGCCGGGCACCCAGATCGTGATTCAGGGTAGCAACCTCGGCGGTGTACAGGCTATTTATTTTAATGATACTGCTGCTTATTTCAACCCGGTTTATAACACCAGTTCCAACATTATTGTTACCATTCCGGGCACAGCGCAAACAAAAGCCACCGACCCCAACGTGCACAGCATCATTCGTATCGTTACGGATCATGGCACGGTAGAATATCCGTTCGAGTTATACCTGAACGGTCCTTACATCACTTCGCTTTCGTTCGACAATACGGGTAAAGTGGTTACCATCAATGGCGGTAATTTTCAGGGGATTCAGAAAATTGTGTTTCCAACACCCAATAAAGACACAGCGCTTTCGTATACGGTAAACAAAGCTTTTAACCAGATAATGGCGGTGATACCACCGCAGACGGCATTGCCGGATTCTGTGCGGGTATATTGTACCTATGGCGTTGCATCTTATGTGTATCCGCCGCCAATGAGTATTACGTCGGTATCCAACGAAAATGGAGCCGCCGGCACAACCATCACCATTAACGGAACCAACTTTATCGGTATTAGCCAGGTGACATTTCCGAGTGGCGTTACCAGCACAGATGTCACACCAATAGACGTAAGCCACTTTTTGGTAAAAGTTCCGTCAGGTATTTCCAATCCTGATTATTTAACAGCAACCGGTGCTCTGGGAAGCACTACTTCTCCGCAGCCTTTCGCCACTTATATCACGCATCCGTCGCCGGGTTATCTTAGCAACTTCGACGCGCAATACGGCTCGGATAATACAGGCTTTGTAGGCTGGACGGGTGGATACGCCGATCAGACTGCTGCGCCCACAACCTATCCGGGAGCAACAGGTGGCGTAGGTGTTATCCAGCAGGGCAGCCCGATGTCGCCCAATGCAGGCCCGACTTCTCAAGGCAATCCTGGTTTGCTGCAGCTCAGCGATTTCCCGTGGGTTTCAAATACGGCAGAATCTATTAATGGTTATTCGCTCAAGTTTGAGTTGTATGTAGCCGCTCCTTGGAAGGCAGGCGAATTGTGGATTGCAGTAGGCGACTGGTATACCTGGTCGAGTTATACAGCGCGCTTTGCACCATGGGAAACGGCATCCGGCAATATTTACAATCCGACTGGCTGGGTAACAGTTACCATTCCACTTACACAGTTCATCACCGGCAATGAATTTTATAGAACAACATGGAGTACGGCTGGCTCACCGGCATCTAAGTTCTCCGATTATCCCACTACTGGTCTTTGTTTTATGATTGCTAATGACCAGCCAGCTACAGTTCCTGCAGGCAGCATTAATGTGGCAATTGATAATGTTCGCATTGTGAAAGGACAATAATTGATAAATCAGAAAAAACGAAGATGATAAAAAGAAATTCTGTGTTCGCCATCATGGCTTCTTTAGTGCTGATGAATGCAGCCTGCAAGAAGGACAATGATGAAATAGGTTCGGGAAATAATAGCGGCGATTATCCCGGCGCCACCGATTCTACCTATTCTCCCACCGACCCGTCAACACTCGCTTCTATTGGCTTCTTTAATGATGGCTGGATGGCAAAAAGTTTTCTTGCACCGGATACTGTTATGGGTTCCATCCCCGGCGATCCCGCGTCGGATTCCCTGCTTATTAATGTAAACAATGTGTTGGTAAAAGTGTCGCCGTATATGTATGGCAACAACACCAACCTGTGGACGGGTCAGTTATCAACACAGCCCGACTTGGTTCAATACATTAAAGATTTAACGCCGGGCATTCTTCGCGCACCGGCCGGCAGTATAAGCGACATCTATTTCTGGAACGGCAACGATTCTATGCAGAAGCCTTCTGATGTGCCCGATACACTGCTGAATGCAGATGGCACGAAGTACAAATTAGGACCCTGGTATGGCGGCAATGAAGCATCCTGGACGTTTTCTCTTGCTAATTATTATAGTCTGCGCTCGCAAACCAACAGCACCGGCATTATTACCGTTAATTATGGCTATGCGCGCTACGGCACGAGCGATAATCCCGTTGCGGCTGCAGCGCATCTTGCGGCTGATTGGGTTCGCTACGATAGGGGCAGAACGAAGTATTGGGAAATCGGCAACGAGAACTATGGCAACTGGGAAGCCGGCTATCGCATTGATACATCAAAGAATAAAGATGGTCAGCCTGAATTTATTACCGGCGCTTTGTATGGTCAGCATGTAAAGGTGTTTGTTGATTCAATGAAGAAAGCAGCAGGGGAAGTAGGAGCTACCATTTATGTTGGCGCATTGCTGGTAGAGCAGCCACCTTACAATGGCGCTTACGAAAGTTTGCAAACCTGGAATGAGGGCGTGCTGGCAAACGCAGGTAGTGCAGCCGATTATTTCATTGTACATAACTACTTCACACCTTATAACACCAATTCATCGGCAACTGATATTCTGGCTACGGGTAAAACCGTTCCGCCAGCTACGATGTCGTACGTCAAAAACGCATTAAGCAGTGCCGGTGTTTCGCAGAAGCCGATTGCCTTTACCGAATGGAATATACAGGCTGTTGGTTCTAAACAACAGATCTCTTATATCGCTGGTATGCATGCTGCGCTCACGTTAGGTTCTATGATTAAAACCGGCTTTGGCGAAGCTAGCCGCTGGGATTTAGCGAATAGTTATGCCAATGGCGATGACCAGGGATTATTTAGTCTCGGTGATGAACCCGGTGTGCCCAAATGGAATCCGCGCCCGGCTTACTATTATATGTATTATTTCCAGCGTTGTTTTGGTGATAGAATGGTAGCTGATACGCTTCGCAATGCTATTGGCAATACCGATCTGACCACGTATTCATCTACGTTCTCTTCCGGTCAGGCAAGCACTGTCATTATCAACTCCGGTGGGTTAAACCATATTGTATCGGTTGATTTCCAGCATTTCCCCGCAGGCAGCAAATACTACTGGTATGTGCTCACCGGCGGTGGCGATAATGGCAGCTTCTCCACGCAGGTGCGTGTGAATGGAAACGCGTCTGCAATAGGCGTTGGCGGTCCTTTAAATTATGCCACGCTAAAAGCTTATTCAGCGCCATTAAACGGCTCTATCAAAGTGAGCGTTCCGGCAATGAGTGTGGTATATCTGGTAGCAGATAAGAAGTAAGGATAATAATATTTTTCAATGCGTGAAATAAAGTCGTGTAAACAAACGCTTCTTTATTTCACGCATTGTTTTTACAATCTTTAATTATCTGTTGCTTTCATTTTTCAGTTAAAGAGGACACAAACCGATAGCACACCAAGCCTTCTTTAAAAAAAGGAATCATCCCATGAAAATTTCAATAGCAATAATTTTATTTTCACTGCCATTCGGTTTGCTTGCGCAAAGCGAGGTTGCGGGTATTTATCGTAATTACTCCTTTTGTGAGATCCAGTTAAATGCAGACAGCACATTTCTATTTAGCTGGTATCGTGATTTATATGGTGCATGGGCAAAAGGCAAGTGGACTTTGAAAAAAGACACCGTTTACTTTCATAAAATTCCTATGTACGACACATTACACGTGACCGAAAAAAACGGAAGCACAGTTGATACGCTTCTTCTTTCCAAATACTCTAAACAAAGACGTTTAACAGCAGAGATGCTATCTGAAATAACAGTACAACAGATTGAACAAAACGGGAATTCCCTTCCTGATACCATGCTCTTTAAAGAGAATAGATTGTACGAAATGAAAGATGGAAGCATTATAACCGAAAAACAGCCGGGCATCCGCAGAGGATCGGAACATGATCCTTGGTATTTTAAACTTGCAAAAGAATGAATGGTATATGCTGTATGTAGTAGCGGTTAATGTTTAAAAGGTCAATTTTGCTTTCAAAAAATGGAACAGGGCAGGTGTGCAGTATTGCCAAAATATTTGTTGGCTTACCTCTCTGACCAAAAAATTGATCATTGACAAAGTAACAACAAATGAATTTTATTTCAGATCTCCAGATAATGATCAGAATCTCACGGGTATTCATAATTATAAGCAGCTTATTTTTCTTTGCCTGCCATTCCTCCACAACTAACTCCGGGCTGCATTTCACTCTCCTTTCCTCTTCGCATACCAATGTCGATTTCAAAAACACCATCACCGAAAACGACAGCGTCAACATGTTCGTCAACGAATACACCTATATGGGCGGCGGCGTTGGCATTGGCGATTTCAACAACGATGGCTTACCGGATATTTTTTTCTCCGCCAATCAAACGTCTTCCAAACTCTACCTCAACAAAGGCGATCTGCGCTTTGAAGACATCACCGCCAAAGCCGGCGTAGCTACCCAGTCATGGTGTACCGGTGTCAGCGTCATCGATATCAACAACGATGGCTGGCAGGATCTCTACGTTTGCGTGTCCGGAAGAACCGGCAGCCAACAGAGAAAGAACCTTTTATTTATCAACCAGCACAATCTTACGTTCAAGGAAGAAGCGGCTGAATACGGGCTGGCGGATACTTCTTATTCCACCCAGGCTGCCTTCTTGGATTACGATGGCGATGGCAGGCTCGATATGTATTTACTCAACCACACCTTAATTGATCGTCAGCCCAACAACATCCGCGATTATGCCGTAGATAGCAACAGCGTTGCCAGCGATAAACTCTTTCACAACGAAGGCATCCCGCAAGGCAGCAGTCATCCGTTTTTTAAAGATGTTTCCAGAGCCGCCGGTATCATCGAAGATGGCAACGGGTTAGGCATTGCCGTAAGCGATGTAAACGGCGATGGCCGCCCGGATATTTACGTCTCCAACGATTATATCCGCAACGATTTGCTTTGGTTAAATAATGGCAACGGCACCTTCACCAATACCATAGCTTCTTCCATCCGCCATCAAAGCTATTCCAGCATGGGCACCGATGCCGCCGACATCAACAACGATACCTTGCCCGACATCATCACGCTCGATATGCAGCCCGAAAGCAACGAGCGCAAAAAGATGATGTATTCCTTTTTAACCGACCAGCGCCACCAGTTAGAGATGAGCAAAGGCTACCAGCCGGAGTACATCCACAATATGCTGCAACTGAATAGGGGCACGCGTTTAAAGGATGGGAGAGAAGTGCCCTTCTTCAGCGAAATTGGCGAGATGGCAGGCATTGCCGAAACCGACTGGAGCTGGAGCGTGTTGATTGCCGACCTTGACAATGATGGCTGGAAAGATGTTCATATTGCCAACGGATTAGGGCGCGATCCTACCAACATTGATTTCCTCGAATACCGCCACAACACCGCGGTGCAATCCGGCATTCCCGACAGCGATAGGGGGCAGCGCAGAATCTTCATGGATCATCTCTCTTCTCTCGGCGAAGTGAAGCTCCGCAACTATCTCTATCACAACAAGGGCGATCTAACGTTTGATGACGTATCTCAGCAGGCAGGCATCGACCAACTCTCCATTTCAAATGGCGCTGCCTATGCCGATTTAGACAATGATGGCGACCTCGACATCGTCACCAACAACATCAACGGCGAAGCCTTCATCATGCAGAATGATGCGAACAGCAACAATGATAAAAAAATAGAAACCAACTATCTCACGCTTCAATTGAAGGGCGATACAACAAACAAAGAAGGCATCGGCGCCAAAGCGTTTGCTTACTCGAAAGGAACGGTGCAGATGCTGGAGCAACAACCCGTTCGCGGCTATCTCTCCACCGTCGATAGCCGGCTGCATTTTGGCTTCAGAGATAAGTCGGTCGATTCAATAAAAGTTATATGGCAAGACGGGAAAGAACAGGTCATTTCTCATCCTTCGCTCAACACCATTTTGGTAGTAAATCAGGAAGAGGCTGTAAACCGGAACGAACCCGCAAAGCCTCTCCAAGAGTTAACGTTTAATGACATCACGGCTGATGAGAAAACCGACTTCCATCACAAGGAAACCTTCTTTTTCGATTATTCCTTTCAGCCGCTTTTACAACAAAAATATTCTGCGGAAGGACCCTTCATCAGCACCGGCGACATGAACGGCGATGGGCTTACCGACTTCTTTATCGGCGGCGCCTACAATCAATCCGGCAAAGTGTTCCTGCAAGGGAGCAACGGCACCTTCAGCGGCAAAGATCTGGTGTCCGGAACTAAGAACGAAGAAGATATGCAAAGCGCCTTATTCGACGCCGATGGCGATGGCGACAGCGACTTGCTCATCGTCAGCGGCAGCAGCGAATTCGATGTCAATTCTTCTTACTACCGGCCGCGTCTTTATCTCAACGATGGAAAGGGAACTTTCAAACAAAACGAAGCCGCTTTCTCGCCCCTCGTCCGCACACCGGGAAAATGCATTGCCGTGGCCGATATGGATGGCGATGGCGATAAGGATGTATTCATTGGTGGTCGGGTTTCGCTCGGCACTTTTCCGCAGGCGGTGCGCAGTTATTTGCTTCGCAACGATGGCGGCACATTCACCGATGTTACCCGTTCTGTTTGTCCCGACCTCGAAGAATCTGGCTTGATGAACGCCGCCGTGTGGACGGATATAGACAACGACGGCAAACCCGATCTCATCATTGCAGCCGATTGGTCGCCCCTCCGCCTCTTTAAAAATACGGGCACGGCTTTGCAAAACATCACGGGCAGCACCGCTTTAGATAGCCTCTCCGGTTTCTGGCGAAGCCTTGCCCTCATTGATATTGACGGCGATGGCGACCTCGATATTCTCGCCGGCAACGAAGGCCTGAACACGCCTTTTCACATCAGCCGGCAACAGCCTGCCGAACTGGTTGCCAAAGACTTCGACGGCAATGGCACCGTAGAGCCCGTGCTGTGTTATTACATCAAAGACAATGATGGGAAGTATATGTTATCATCCGGCATCTCGCGCGATGAATGGGCGGTGCAAATGCCTTCCCTGAAAAGAACCTTCGACCAGAACGCTGCCTATGCCAAAGCAACCATGGACCAGATTTTTACACCCGCCATGATGCAGGGCGCAACTACCCTCCATTGCAGCGAAGCCCGCAGCGGCTGCTTCCTCAACAATGGCAGGGGTAAATTCAGCTTTCATCCCTTCCCGGCACAGGCACAGTTCGCACCGGTAAACACAATGGTTGCAACTGACCTTAACGGCGATGGAAAATTAGATATCATCATTGCCGGCAACGAGTATGAAACCAGTGCAACCGCCGGTCGCTACGATGCCTCCTATGGCTTACAACTGGACGGCGATGGCAAAGGAAATTTTGTTGCCGTTTCCCCCGTAAAGAGCGGGTTGGTATTAGATGGTGATGTAAAGGATTTAAAGATGATTACCGGGGGCAAGAAACAAATGCTGTTAGTGGCAATTAACGATGAAAACATGAAGGCATTTGAAATAAAGAACATACGGAATAAGTAACAATGTTTATCCTGATACGAACAGTGGGTATTGCGGTTGTCTCTTCATTCGCCTTCCACTTTCATCTTGGGCGAAGCCGCCTGCACCCTTTTTGGTGTACTTTAACCAACTCGCAAAAAATTAGATAAGGAAACAGAGTACAGAAAAAATCTGTGGGTTGTTAACGAAAACCGGTTTGCTTCTTTACTAAGAGGTGTAAAGTTCTTAATCACCCCGTTAACAACAGAGTACCAATAGGAGTATAATAAGAAAAGGTTCTGCACTTACCAAGGTGCAAAACCTTTTTAAATTCTTAGGTAAGCACTTCACTTACTCCTTCACAAACGTCTGTGTTGTCACCGCGTTGCCGCTCTGCACTTTCAGAAGGTAAGTGCCAGGCTTCAATGCAGATGTATTGATTGATAAGGAACCTCCATTTGCCGTTGCACTCATGCGCACATTCCCATTAAAGTCTATAACGGTAACGCTGCTTTTGCTGCCTGTTGGCAAACCCTGTAGTTGCAGGGTGCTGCGGACAGGGTTGGGGAAGAGTTTGACGGCTGCCGCATCGCTTAGAAGAAGGGAGTTGGAAAGCGAGTGGGAACTGTCTTTGCCAACAACGCTCACACGGTACAAGGCATTATCACCTGTTGCAGTGGCATCTTCATAAATGATAAAGGATGGATGGTTATTGTACAACTTAGCTACCGGCTGATAAGTGATGCCACCGTCGAAACTCCTTTGCACGGTGTAGTATCTTACATTGTTATCTCCCTGCCAGGTGATGCCGTGGTGCTGGAGCCAGTGTCTGATTTTGGTTACGATGATCTGGCGGCGGGTGATGTCGTTGTTGTAGCGGGTAAACACCATTACATTGATGCCAGGTATCGTAAGATAACTCACGTTTCCTACCAGAATTTTCCCATCTGCCTGCAGAAGAGCATCAGAACAAGATAAGCCGTTCTCCATCGCAGTGTTTGTGGTACCATTGGCACCAAAAGAAGAATCCACGGTGCCATCCGAAAAATATCGGCTGACAGTCAGGCTCTGATCCTTCCACCCAGGATGTAAGGTGCCGGCACCCAGTATTTTACCATCGGGCTGAACCAATACCTTGCGAATCTCTGACCAGTCGGAGAGTTTAGTGATTACCTGTCCATTAATGCCAAAAGAGGGATCTGCTATGCCATCAGTTGTAAAGCGTACCAGAACTGAAAATTGATCTCCAATGGGAATTGCCGTGCCACCGCAGATAATGTCACCATTTGTTTGCAAGGCTATACTATTGAGTTCGCCTAAAGTTTCATATTTGAAATCATAAGTGGCCTCCCCCTCTTTGCCGAAACTGTTATCCGGTGTCCCATCCGGCAAATAGCGAAGCACAACGAAAGCAGATATACCAGAATAAGGATTGCTTGCTCCAAGGACTATCTTGCCATCGGGCTGGAGCAAAACAGAGTTCGCTCTAATGCTCTGATATGATGAAAACAAAACCCCGCCATTTCCAAAGCCCGCATCAGGAGTTCCATCATCATTAAATCGTACAATAAAGGCAATTACAGGCTTATTGGAGGTAGTACTGCTATTGCCTATCACCACTACCTTTCCGTCTTTTTGTACTGTCATATCCGTAACAAAAGCATCCGTTTTTTCTGCAATCGAGAAATCCACCAATCCTCCTTTGCCAAAACTGTTATCCAGGCTTCCATCTTTTAAGTAACGGACTACGGCAACGTGATTGTATCTGCCTTCGTCTGTATAGGTGGTGCCCGCGGCTACGATCCTGTCGTCAGGCTGCGTAGATACTGCATAGCATCTGTCGGTAGAAGAAGGATGGAAACCGCTAACGACACTGCCTTTGTTGCCGAAGGAAGAATCGAGCGTGCCGTCGGTATTGCGGCGCGTTAACAGGAAACCGTGATCGGGATTTTCATTTGTGACCGCCACCAGGCTGCTTGCCGATACCGACTTGCCATCGGATTGAAGCGCAATATGTACAGGATAAGCATCGTGAACTGAGTCCACTACGATACCGCCGCTTCCAAAGTTTTTGTCGAGCGTGCCGGGCTGGGCGAAAGAGGAAAGACAGGAAAGAAAGAAGATGAGGGTAGTAAAGAATGGTTTCATAAGACAAAAGATTACAGAATGATCAAAACTAAGGGCAGCGTAAAGCAGAACTACATCTGCTATATCTATATACAACACACAAATAAAAGAGGTCAACAATAAAATGGGAAGATTAAATACATACAGTTCGAATCTAAAGAAACACGCCTTACTCCTTCACAAAAGGTAGTACTTCTGTTTTGTCTTTTGTAATAAGGTAGAGGTAATAAGCGCCGGGCTTGAGGTTGCTGACCGATGAACGGTACTGCGCACTGCCGCTGCTTACGCCTTTACTCAATACTGTTCCCGCGGCATCCTTAATAGCAATGTTTGCCGTCTCATTACTCTTTAAACCCTGCACGACAATGTTGCCTCTTACAGGATTAGGATAAATGCTTGCCGTGTTGGCTATATTATCTGCCCCTGCCACTTCACTGTATCGTATCGTGCCATCGGTGCTGACGGCTTTAATGCGGTAATAGTTCATCCCATCCAGCAGGTGAGCATTAGAAACAGCATAGTCTTTTAAATTGGCGGCACCGCTCACTTTGGCAATGGGCAGAAAGCCGATGCTCCCGCTGTTGCTTTGTTCTACACTGTAGTAAGCCACCTTGTCTTCTGCCGGTAAGCCCTTCCAGCTAACGCTGTGGTTGTGCAGCCAGCGCTTGATTCTTACCAGTAATGATACTTTTTGAGGATAACCAAAGTAGCGGGCGAGCGCTCGTCTATCTTCAAACGTTTGAAAGGATTGTGCATAGCCAATCATAATTATTTTTCCATCCGGTTGTTGGTCTGCACCGGTTGCATAGTCGCCATCATCAAAATCAGTTATCTGGATACCTGCGTTGCCAAATGAGGAATCCAAAGACCCATCCGCATTATAACCAACAAGCGCAAAATCTCCGTAACCACTGGAAAAGCTGACGTTGCTTCCTGCAACCACAATCTTGTTGTCTCTCTCACCTCCTGAAAATACTTTTTTACCTATGCCGCTGTATTGCGAAAACATTGTTACAGCTACACCCTCTTTTCCAAAACCTGCATCTAAAGTTCCATCATTATTGTATCGGGCAACCGTGAGTCTGACGTTGGTAGGACCGTTACTGGTACCGGTTACTACTATTTTGCCATCATCCAGTATCACTACATCATTAATACTGCAAGAGCCGGCTCCTGGCTTTGTATCTACAATGCCATCCTCATTAAAACTCTTATCGTAAGTGCCGTCTTCATTATAACGTTCAATGTGAAACAAGCCGGTTGTTGAAAATATATTTCCGCTATATCCTGCGGCGATTATTTTGCCATTCTTCTGCAGGGCGATTGCGTTTGCACATCCTCTTGTATTGCTTACCACAATGCCCTCTTTACCAAAGCTCAGGTCTTTTGTTCCATCGGGTAAAAAACGCGCAGTTGATACCTGGTAAATATTCTGATCAACATCCGTTACCACACAGGAACTACTCAAGATTTTACCATCAGGCTGAAGCAGGATACTGCCGGCACCTTCACCATAATAACCAAATGAGGCGGTAGCCGTACCATTCCTTCCGAACAAAGAATCTATTGTGCCATTGGGCAGGAAACGGGCAAAAGCGATGTGATCTTTATTATTAGCCGCACTAAGGGTACCCCCAGCCAAAATTCTGCCGTCTGTTAGTATAGCCAGGGAGGATAAGCTAGCCGTATTCTGCGGTTGAGTCATGCCCGGAAAGAGAACATGAGCGCTTCCTTCTTCACCAAAGGAAAGGTCAGGCGAGCCATTAGGTAAAAGAGCATCGATTCTAAAGGTATAGGCAAATCCTTTATAAGGTCCAATCGTTCCAATTAGAATTCTGCCATCTTTTGCCACCTTTACGTTCTCTCCTTCCAATAAACTGGAATCAGATAGAATTGTACCCTTGTTACCAAACGTTGGGTCAAGCGTACCGGGATGCTGGGCAAATATCGTAGACGTGCAATGCAGCAAGAGGCATAAGAATAGAAATTTCATATTGGCTAATGGTTTATGCAAGCAGTTATTTATTTTCCGGCGGGTGTCCCAACCTGACGGAAAAATAAGGAATATTCACGGATGAGGAGTAGGTTCTTCTTACCCTTTAACGAAATCCCGCTTGATAACAAAAAAGAAAGCCGGATGCAACAAAGTATTTCTCTGCCAGTCGTTACCCCGCCACCACTATTGCTAAAATTCAGCACAGCTAAAGTGCCGCCCATACAAGTCACAAAAGAATAGGCAGATAGCAAAAAAGAGGAGTAAGGGCTAAGCATACCCTGCTATTTAGTACGGATAGATTATAAAAACGCTTTATTTTTAGCCTGTCTTGCACAACCGTCTGCTTCTCATTCATAAACGCCATCCGCAAATCTCCTCACATGAAAACCATCTTTACAGTACTCTCCAGCCTTCTCTTTTTGTTCGCCTCTGCCCAGCCCACATTCAAAAAAAGCTTTGGTACGCCCGACTATGGAGAAAACTACGACGGCATGGCAAAGCTGAAAAGCGGTGCCTTTATCGTTTGATACTGGACGGCGATTTAAAAGATCTGAAAATAATTACCGCAGGTAAAAAACATGTCTTGCTCGCTGCTATCAACGATGAGAATATGAAAGTGTTTGAAATCAAAAGCACGCGGAATAAGTAAAGATGTTTATCTGAGTGTAAGCAGGGGGTATTGCAGTTCTCTCTTCACCTGCGCAATCACTTGTCCCACTTTATTTCAAACCGTGTACCTTAAACCCACCGGCAATAAATGGGGTAAGAAAGCAGTACAGGGAAGAAAGTTTTAGGTTGTTACAAACATCCGATCCCTTTTACCGACTGAAAATTATAGTATCTCCTCGTTAATAAAAGAACACCCGGTCCAGTGCAAATAAAAAAGGTGCTGCGCTTTTGGCAAAAGGGCAGCACCTTTTCAATCTATGGATAGATACTTCCTTTACTCCTTCACAAACGTCTGCGTAGTCACCGCATTACCGCTCTGCACCTTCAACAGATAATTGCCCGGTTTTAGCGATGCGGTATTAATCGAAAGCGAGCCACCTCTTGCCGTTGCACTGGTGCGCACATTACCGCTGAAATCGGTGACGGTAATGCTGCTTTTATTGCCTGTTGGCAAACCCTGTAGCTGTAAAGTACTGCGTACCGGGTTGGGGAAGAGTTTGACGGAGGCTTCGTTGGTGAGAGCAATGGGGTTGGAGAGACTTCTGCTTCCGTCTTTGGCTGCCGCAGATACGCGGTAAAGCGCATTGTTGTTTGCGGTGGCTTCTGCGTAAGTTACTATTGATTGGTGATTGTTGTAGAGCTTGGCTACTGGTTGGTAGGTGACGCCGCCATCGAGGCTTCTTTGCACGGTGTAGTAGCGGACGTTGTTATCCCCTTGCCAGGTGATGCCATGGTGCTGCAGCCAGTGGCGTATGCGGGTGATGATTTGCTGGCGGCGGCTAATGTCGTTGTTGTAGCGGGCTAAAGTAGTATAACTTTCAAATGTCTTTGTACTGCCCTGTCCGCACAACACGATTTTTCCATCCCGCTGTATCAACGCTGAAGTAGCTGTGGAGGTAGTTACCCCCTCTTTGACAAACTCCGTTCTTATAATGCCGTTCTCCCCGAAAGAAGAATCCACCCCACCATCGCCGTCGTAGCGTATGGTGGTGAAAGCGCCCATCTGCCTGATGAGGGAGCCTCCGGCAGCGATCAGTTTGCCATCACTCTGCACAGCTACCGCATTAAAGGCGCAATTCTCTTTCGAATAGGGTGTGATGGTATAGCCATAAGTGCCAAAGCTGCTGTCGGGCGTACCGTTCTCCAAGAAGCGGCTTGCCATGAAAGAATAATAAACAGCATTGTTAGGAGATGCATACCCAACGGCGGCAATGGTGTTGCCGGCTGCAATTGCAATATCTGTTACTGTCGGTGAAGTTGTCCTTCTTTCAAAAGGCATCTCAGCTACCCCATTTTTTCCGAAGGTGTTGTCTCGTGTACCATCAGGGTTGTAACGGTATAAAAGGGTTTTGTAATTACCTACGCTGTAATTTCCACCGAGAATGATCTTTCCTTCTTTTGTCAGAACCATAGAGCTGACAACGCTCGGAAAGGCAGCGTCCGGGAAAATAACGGTACCTCCATCGCCAAAGTTGTTATCTAAAAATCCGTCAGGGGTAAAACAATTAAGAAAGGGTACATGATTACCATTTTCTCCGTAAGAATAATTGCCTACTACTACGATCCTGTTATCCGGCAGGATTGCGATATCTGCGCCGGAATAATCACCGTCATCAGTATACTGCTCGGCTGAGAAGGCCCGACCATCGGTGCCGAAACTCTCATCTATGCTGCCATCTTCGTTTAGTCGGACAATAGAAACGACACCAAGGAGAAAGCGATTTTTAAAACCTCTTACGGCAGCGACTATTTTGCCATCTTTCTGTAGGGCTAAACCATAGACGACTTTGCCATAGTTTTCCCCATAGGTATGTACAGCCCTGCCACTGTCACCAAAACTCAGGTCAAGACTTCCATCCTTGTTATATCGCGCTATCAAAACGCCGGTTATTAGTGCGCCATCCCTATAATAACCACCGGCAATGCCGCCAACTAAGATTTTTCCATCCGGTTGCAATACACTCGTGTTAGGACTGTTTTGATAGCTTGTGCTTACCACCTTACCACTATCGCCAAAGGTGTAGTCAAGAGTGCCGGGCTGGGCAGAGACCGTAAGGAAAGAGGCTATGAATAAGAAAGTAAAGAAGGGTTTCATAAGTAAGGAAATTGTAAATGTGCGATAAAGCCTAGGTTATTTGGTGAGCAAAAGCCTAAGGTATGCCTTTCCAGAATGTGCTGCTGATTGCTTTGCATTTTATTGTTTATCCATTTCTTTAACTTACTCCTTCACAAAAGGCACTACTTCTGTTTTGTTTTTGGTAGTAATGTTCAGGTAATAAGTGCCGGGTTTAAGATTACCTACCGATGAACGATACTGCGCGCTGCCGCTGCTTACGGCTTTACTCAATACTGTTCCCGCTGCATCCTTAATGGCAATGTTGGCTGTTTCATCCGTCTTCAATCCTTGGACATTGATGTTACCTCTTACAGGATTAGGATAAACACTAACCGTGTTGGCTATATTATCTGCGGCGGCTACTTCACTGTATCGTATCGTGCCATCGGTAGAGACGGCTTTGATGCGGTAGTAGTTCATTCCTTCCAGCAGGTGAGCATTAGAAATAGCATAGTCTCTCAGGTTGGCTGTGCCGCTTACTTTGGCAACTTGTGCAAAGCCGGTGTTCCTGCTGTTGCTTTGTTCTACGCTGTAGTAAGCTACCTTATTTTCTGCTGGTAGTCCCTTCCAGCTAACGCTGTGGTTGTGCAGCCAGCGCTTGATTCTTACGAGTAAAGGCACTTGTGTTGGGTAGCCGTTGAAGCGGGCGAGAAGATAAGCGTTGGTGTTAGTTCCAAAATCAGTATTGTTTCCTGATATAACAATTCGTCCATCCTTTTGCATAACCGCCGCAGCATTTGCGTCGTCTGTCACTTTTATACTGGTAACCGTAGATCCATTATCAGTACCGAATGAAGAGTCGGGAGATCCATCTTCGTTTAAACCCGTAAGTGCCAAGGAGGGATAAGGACTTGGCTGAGTGGTATTAACTGTGCTGGAAACAACTAATTTATCACCCGGTTGTACCAGCACCGTATTCGCAAATGAATAACCATAGTCGTTAAAATGGAGCTGAACTTTTCCATCGCCATCAAAGGAGTTGTCTAATGAACCATCTGGCAGATACCGGGTAGCAACAGCAGTTTTAGGTGAATAACCAGATACACCGGCAGCCACAATGCGGTTTTTACCGTCCAAAGCAAGACTGGTAATATGATTGTCACCGCCCGTCTGCGATGCGCCTACGTCTGTTTTCACTGCGCCATGGTTGCCGAAAGTATCGTCAATGACGCCATTGCCCAGATAACGCACCATGAAAAAGTAGGCCGAATTATCCGATTCGCCACCAGCTACTATTTTACCATCGGGCTGCACCAGAACCGCATAAGCAACAGCGGATTCCCTTGCCATTGTTGCATATTTTACATAACCTTTTGTCTCCCCAAATGTGTTGTCAAGCGATCCATCGCTGTTATAGCGCACTATCAAAAGTCCGGTCCCTTTACCATCTACATCTAAGGTTTGATACCCTGCAACCACTATTTTCCCATCCGGCTGAAGGGTGACAGCATTCCCTTGTTCCAGGTAGCCCAGGTTGGTAACCACTCTGCCGCCTGTACCAAAACCATTATCTAATGTGCCGTCCGGCAGAAAGCAAGCCACCACAATGTCAAGGTCTATTTTAAAACCGTTACCTGGAAAATCAGGATTGTACCATTGAACAACACCTATCGCTATAATTCTTCCATCGGGTTTTACCGCAATACTTTGCCATCCACCTATGGCTTGAATGTCTGTTACCAGGTCATCAATCGTAACTACCGCTTCTCCGCCGCTTCCAAAGCTGGTATCAACGGAACCATCTTTGTTGTGGCGCGTGAGGTGAAACTGTTTACCGAGAGCATCATTGCCGCCTATTAACACTTTATCGTCCGGCTGAATAGCAGTGGCTTGTAAAAGGATAGGATACGTACTCGATACGACGCCGGTTTTGTCCTCGCCATAGGTTTTATCTATGGTGCCCGGTTGAGCAGATGCGATTATAAAGGGCACAAGTAAGAAAAAAGTAAGTAGAGATTTCATAAGCAAACGCGTTTATGCAGGGATATAAAACTACCCTTATTTAATAAACAAAATGCAGGTACCGAAAAGTTTACGATCCTTCCCACTCAGCTTTTATCTACCTGCGGGTGTCCCCACCCGCCGGAAAAATAAGAAATGTTCGCAGATGAAGATCAGGTTCATCTTACCCCTTAACGAAATCCCGCTTGATAACAAAAAAAAGCCGGATGAAACATAGTATTCTTCTGCCAGTCGTTATCCCGCCACCACTATTGCTAAAATTCATCACAGCTAAGTGCCGCCCATACAAGTCACAAAAGAATAGGTAAATAGCAAAAAAAGAGGAGTAAGAGCCATTTACACCCAATTATTTAGTACGCAGGGTTGATAAAAACGCTTTATTTTTAGCCTGTCTTATACATCCATCCGCTTCTCATTCATAAACGCCATCCGCGAATCTCCTTACATGAAAACCATCTTTGCATTACTCTCCAGCCTTCTCTTTTTGTTCTCTTCTGCGCAGCCCACATTCAAAAAAAGCTTTGGCTCCCCTGACTACGGAGAAAACTACGATGGAATGGCAAAGCTGAAAAGCGGCGCCTTTATCGTTGCCGGCTCCACAGATAATTTCGGCACAGGAGGCTATGAGGCTTACTGCATCAAACTGGATGCTTATGGCAATACACTGTGGTCAAAAACCTATGGCGATTCTTCTTCTAATGGGTCAACCAAAGTGGCTGCCACGGCAGACGGAGGTTTTGTTATCTGCTTCACATCCTATAAAGACAAGTATGTATTTGGCAATACGCTCAATGGTCTCTTCGTAGTCAAGTGCAATAGCGAGGGAGGAGTGCAATGGTGCAAAAGTGTGCAACCCCGCAGCCCGCTTATAGGCAAACTGCACATCACGCCTTTTCAGGTGTACCAATCGAAGGGGGGCGACATTTATGTCTTGTCAGATCTGAACAGTGCTGACTACTACAATGCCAATTTTTCCTTACTGAAACTGGATGCAGTCGGCAACTTTAAATGGAACACTTCTGTCTCTCTCAAAATCTCGTCTTATACTCAGTTTGGGTCGGTACAGGTAACAGAAGCAAACAATGGCGACATAATCGTTGGCGAAAATGCAATCGGGGATGATTTTTATGAGTTCGACGACCGGGTTCAGATTTCACTGTTCTCGCAGATGACAGGCGAGAATCTGGCGAATAAGATCATCAGCCAGGATTACAATAACGGGTTTGCCTACCTGCGTGCTTATTCGCTTCGGGTAGAAGGTGATGAGCTGGTTGTAACAGGCGGCTATGGTCATGATAAGGAAGGCTCCGGGTTTTGCCGGTTTACACTAAAACCGGGCGATAAACAGGTAACGGTTTACTACAACCTATCGTCGGACGATCCCCATAATGTCGGCTACCTTTCCATTCCGCTGGAGCAAAAGCTCGCTTCTGTTTTTAACACTACAAAAGATGGTGGCTACTTATACGCCTACAACGGCTTTAGTCCCGATTATGATATTATCGTAGAAAAAAGGGATAGTCTCGGTCGCGTTTGTCCCGACTTTTCTCCCTTACAGCCCATAGATACAGCTCAACAAAAGCAAACCATTTTTAATGTTGTTAGCCACAAAAACCATATTCTGCCTCTCGATGTTGTGGGTAGAGACACAACCGTTAGAGTCACGGACGTAACCGCCCAAAAACTCCTCTGCGAAGGTTCTGCCCCAGCGCTTGCAGTTAATGAAAAGACGAGCAAGACAATAGTAAACTTAGCATCGGGTAAGGCTCCAATGGCATATCCAAATCCAGCCACCAACCTTATCACCATAAGTTTTGAAACAGAGCAACCGGGCAAGGTTGAAATAGATGTCCTCACAATGGATGGCAGGAAAATAATGACGAACAATACGGCAGCCGGTAAAGGAAAACAGCAGGTAGTGTTGCAGGTTAAAGGCATAGCGCCTGGCGTTTACTATATAAAAATAAACGGGCTAATAGGAGGGATAAAGCTGATAAAGTTTGTAAAAGAATAGAAGAAATCCGGAAATGGAGAAGAGAAGCAGCCCGCATAGTGAATAGGATTCGCTTCTTATTATTTGGTGCATCGCTTCACTGCATAATTCGAAAATCAACACTTTTCTGCCATTTGGTCATTCATTCTCAACCAAAAAGGACGAATATCTTGTTCGGGTTGTCTTCGTGTTGTGTTCGGGTTGTCTTCGGGTCTGGAAAAAAAGAGGGGCAAAGGAAAAACTGCCATTTCTTCATTCACTACAAATAGCCAAAAAGGCTTCAAAACTTGTCACCTGTGGCGTCTTCCGTGCACCACAGAACCGGGAGCTTACACTTTCATAAATTCTTGGAGTAGGAGCAACGCTTCTCCAGGTTTATCCTCTTCATTCACAAAACAACTTCTAACCATTCCACATCGTACCTCGGCTCATCCCTCCACTTCCATCTTCCCCAGCGAAGCCGCATATACTACCTTCTTATGTCCTGTTAAATGCGCCAGTCTGGGCGCTTCCAGCTTCAGTTCTTTCATTTGCAAAGGCGGCAGCACAAAACACGTTTGATGCGGTAAGTTGTAATCGTCATATTCCACAAACACCACCCACGCCTCCGGTTGCTGGAGGATGATGTCTCTTCGCTTGGCGCCGTCCTGGAACGTCCACGACAAACCATAGCGCATGGCAGCCGTAGTAGCCTGTGTTTTCACCGCTAAGGGTGTCCCATTAATAAACAAGTCTGCCGTCCACGATTTCTGTTTCGCCTCGTAAATGGCATAGTCCGGACCTTTCACCTGAGCAAACCGGCTCATCACCAGCCGCGCCGCTTCTTCCCCTATCTTGCTGATGAAATGATCGGTAACAATCTTAGCCCTTACGTGTTGGTTGGCATCACTGTAATCGGTAGTAGAAGTAACGGCTTCCGCAAAAGATTTCGCTTTTTCCATTACCTCTTTCGGAAGCGTAACTCTTTGTACGGGCGAATAAAACTTCATAGGCAATAATACGAAATCAACTCAAAACGCCCATTGCTTCACGCCGTTGCGCCGGGAACAGGCGCGCCAGCAGGCGGTACGATTCCAGCCTGTCTTCAAAGCGTTCCGTAAAGGTTGCCATCATGATCTCTTCTGTATCGCAGTCATCAGCCAGTTGCTCCAGCTTCTGCTTCATTTCCTGGGGGTTGCCTATCACCATCCGGCCGCGGTTGTGCAGCACACGCTGCCATTCCGCAGGCGTATAAATCTGGTCTTTAATATCATCGTAAGAAAACGAAATATCATAGCGTCCCTTCTCAAAACTCAGCAGGCGATAGTCCATCATTGCCTGCACTTCTTTCACCGCTTGTTCATCTTCCGAGCAAAACCCAAACACGGCAACACAGGTTTGCGGCGATGATAACTGCCGGCTTTTCCGGAAGCGTTGTTTATATTGCGCAATGGCTTCTTCCGCACCCATCGGGTTAATGAATTTTGCATAGCATAGCCCCAGCCCGAAATGCGCCGCGAGATAAGCGCTTTCTCCGCTGCTGGTCAGCATCCATACATCAGGCGCGCTGTCGGTAATGGGAATGGCTTTCACCTTTCCCTGCGCCGTTCCCTCTGTCGCCTCATCATGAAAGAAAGCTTCCAGGTCTGCTACCTGGCGAATATAATCCTGCGGGTCAAAATTGTTAGAGGGATTCAATAGCTGCGAAGTAATGCGGTCGCCGCCCGGTGCGCGCCCAATGCCTAAGTCAATACGCTGCGGATACATCGCTTCCAGCAGGCGAAAGTTCTCGGCTACTTTCAAAGTACTGTGGTTAGGCAGCATGATACCGCCCGAACCCAGCCGGATGTTTTGGGTTTCGTTTGCCAGCCGGGCAATCAAGACTTCGGGGGCAGAACCGCCAAGCAGGGTAGTGTTGTGATGTTCGCTCACCCAATAGCGCGTATAGCCCAGTTCATCTGCCTCTCTCGCCAGTTTCACGCTTTCCTGCAAGGCTTCCTTCGCACTGCTTCCTTTTCGTATTGGTGTCTGGTCAAGCACACTTAGCCTTATGTTTTTCATAGTGCGAAGTTATCTCATACTCCTTCCGGCTTCGTCATGCCTGCGTTAAACCTGTTCTTCTCTTGTTTTATCTAGCTGGAAAGATGTGCATCAATTAGCGCAAATACAAATAAGCGACGTTTTGATGTGGTAACATTAACCTATCACGCTGATATGAAGAGTCGAACTGTAACCAATCGGATTCGCATTATTTCCTTATCCTTTTGCAGTAAGTAAGCCATGAGTCGTAAGGTAATTTTTTCCTGCTTGCGGCTGTTGTCGTCCACAAGTTTTTAAGAAGACTGCAAAGGGAAGGAGTAAAAGAAAACGGTATTATTTTCATAGCAAAATGTTGGATAAGATTTATCATACAGTGAACAATAATAAGGTGTTGAAAAAAAAAGATAGGCGTTGCACGTTTGTCAAGTTCGTGTCATATTTTTGCAGCCGTCCACATGATAACTCCTCTCATTCAATATAGGCTGTGATATGAATCACTTTAGAAGATTAGGTTGTAAACTCAGTATTGCTTTTGTCTTTTTACTTTTTTTATTCTCTTATAATATTGCGCAGGCGCAGGATGGACAAGCTTTGTTTTCTGCTAATTGCGCTTCGTGCCACGCAGCGCATAAACGGCTCACAGGTCCGGCGCTGGCTGGCGTATTACAGCGGGGTCCTTGGAAAGATCCTAAGCAACTCCATGCTTGGGTACACAACCCGGCCGGCTACATGAAGACAGATACCTACACTGCCGGTCTTTACAAAGAGTATCAGGTGCTGATGCAGGCATTCCCGCAATTGTCCGATAAAGAAATAGACGCTATTGTAGGCTATATTAATGCGGTTCCGGATCCGTCTACCAACACTACCACTCCCGGAGATCAGAGTGCGGCTGCTGAATCAAGCGACAACACGCTTCTCTTTGGTATTCTTACTTTAATCTTAGCCATTGTTTCGTTTGTATTATTACAGGTAAACAGCAATCTGAAAAGATTAACTGACCAGAAAGAAGGTTTGGGTGGAGTAGAGCCGGTTCCTTTCTACCGGAACAAAGCTTACATCGCATTCGCTACAATCATCTTATTCCTCTTTGGCGGTTATCTCACGGTTACCGGCGCTATTAATCTAGGGCGCTCTCAAAGCTATGAGCCGGAACAACCGATTTTCTATTCGCATAAAGTGCATGCCGGCACCAACCAGATTAGTTGTTTGTATTGCCACGGCAACACAGAAGTAGGCAAGCAAGCCAACATACCTGCCGTAAATATTTGTATGAACTGCCACATGGGCATTAATGAATACAAAGGCGCACCTCTTCACCGTCCAAACGGTGAGGAAGTAAATGGCACGGCTGAAATTCAAAAGCTATACAGGTACGCCGGTTACGAATCCGGCAAAACCTGGGATGCTTCTAAAGCAAAGCCCATCGCCTGGACTCGCATTCATAACCTGCCCGATCACGTTTACTTTAACCACTCGCAGCACGTGAAAGCAGGCAAGGTGCAATGCCAGACCTGTCATGGCGAAATTCAGAAGATGGATGAAGTGTACCAATACGCCGATCTGAGCATGGGCTGGTGCATCAACTGTCACCGTAATACGCAGGTGCAGTTTACCAGCAACGGTTTCTACAGCATCTACGAAAAATATCACGACGAAATAAAGAACGGCACATTAGATACATCAAAGATTACGGTTGAGAAAATTGGCGGAACTGAATGTCAGAAATGCCATTATTAATCATCTGTACATCACCACTGTTAATACGATCGTTATCCGCTGCAGAAGGGGATATTGTTTAGAACTATTACACCACTATGGCAAACAATCACTGGCAAAATTTTAGCGAACTGAACCGTACCGAAAGCTTCGAAGAAAGTGCGAAGAACGAGTTTCCTGAAGAGTTGCCTCTCTATACCGACCACAAAGGTTTGCTGGAAGCAAAAGCGCCCCGCAGAGACTTCTTAAAATACCTGGGTTTTAGCACGGCTGCCGCAGCTATTGCTGCCAGTTGCGAGATCCCGGTAAAAAAAGCAATCCCCTTTGCGGTTAAGCCGGAAGATATCATTCCTGGTACGCCTAATTTCTACGCTACTACATATATTCAGGATGGCGATGCTGTAAGCGTTTTAGCCAAGGTAAGAGATGGTCGCCCTATTAAAATTGAAGGCAACGAATTATCTCCCATCACCAGCGGTGGCACTTCTGCCCGTGTGCAGGCTTCTGTGCTGGATTTGTACGATACGGCAAGGCTTCGTTATCCTTTTATTAGTCGCAAAGCGGCTGAAGTAACGTTTGAAGCCATCGACAAAGCCGTTACAGCCGATTTGGCCAACTTAGGTGGAGCGCCTTTAGTGTTCCTTACCAGCACCATCAACTCGCCCACAGGTCTGGAAGTCATCGGTCAGTTTTTAAGTAAATACCCCGGTAGCCGTCATGTGCAATACGATGCTGTGTCTCACTCCGGTATGTTACTGGCCAATGAAGCTTCTTACGGCAAACGCGCGCTTCCTTCTTACCGTTTCGATAATGCAAAAGTGATTGTTAGTTTAGGTGCCGATTTCTTAGGCACCTGGCTCGATCCGATCACTTTTTCAAAGCAATACGGTCAGGGCAGAAAGATTAACGAGAAGAACCCGGAAATGAGCAAGCACATTCATTTTGAAAGCGTGCTGAGCATGACGGGTGCCAATGCTGATGAAAGATACCTTCACCTGCCATCGCAAACTGGCGCTGTAGCCGTGGCTTTGCTAAATACACTTACCGGCACAGGCACTGCTGGTATTGCTGATCAGAAACTGGCGGCTGGCATTGCTAAAACAGCTAAAGAATTATTGGCGAACAAAGGTGCAGCCCTGGTAGTTTGCGGTAGCAACGATCCTTCTGTTCAAACCGTTGTCAATGCTATTAATGAAGCTATCGGCGCAAATGCTAAAACGATTGACTGGAGCAAAACAGTTAACTATCGCAAAGGTATAGACAGCGAATTTGCCCAACTGGTAGAAGATATGAATGCCGGCAGGGTAGGTGCGTTGCTGGTATATGGTGCAAACCCGGTTTATACTTGGTATGACAGCAAGAAAGTAGCCGGTGCCATTAAGAAAGTAAAAACAACGGTGTCTTTTTGTTCCAAATGGGATGAAACGGCACAGCTTTGCAAATATGTAATTCCTGATCACCATTACCTCGAAAGCTGGGGTGATGCCGAGCCGCAGAGTGGCGTTATTTCGCTCATGCAGCCTACTATTTATCCTTTGTTCAAAACAAGACAATGGCAGGATAGTTTGCTGAAATGGAGTGGCGCACCTACCGATTATCTTGGCTTCATTAAACAATATTGGGTAACGCGCCTTGGCGGCGAACAAGCTTGGGACAAAGCTTTACAGGATGGTATTATTGGTCATGCTGCAACAGCAGTAAATGTGGCAGCCGGCAACTGGCTTACCAAGGACAGCACTACGGCTGCAAGCAAAGCCACCGCAGTTGAATTGCCGGTAAATTCAGCCGGAAGCGCAACAAGCTTTAATAGTGGTGCAGTAGCAGGTGCTGTTTCTGCCATCGGTGCAATGCCAAAAGGCGGTCAGTACGAACTGTTCCTCTACCAAAAAACCGCCATCGGCGCGGGACATGGTACCAGCAACCCCTGGCTGCAGGAATTTCCTGATCCGGTGTCCAAAGCAACCTGGGACAATTACGTGGTGATATCGCCGGCACTGGCAAAAACGCTGCTCAACATCGACCTGGATAAACCCGGCGATGCCGACGATTATGAAGTGCACCCGGATAAGCCGGTCTTAAAAATAAGTGTCAATGGCAAAGAGGCAGTTGATCTTCCGGTGCTAATCATTCCGGGCACACATCCCAATGCTATTGGTATCGCTTTAGGATATGGGCGCACAGCGGAAATGGGTAAGGCAGTAATCAATTCGGGCAAGAATGTTTATCATTTTACTTCTTACGCCAACAATACGGTAACGCATGTGGTGCCTGATGTGAAAGTTGAAAAAACAGGTGATAAATACAAACTGGCGCTTTCTCAAACGCACAATATTTACGACACCGCACAGGGTGTTCGTACTGAAGTAATAAAGGAACTCACGCTTCCTGAATATAAAAAGAAACCGACCGAGATACTGGAAGAACGCGAAGAAGAAAATGGTAAGTTCGGTGGTAGTAAAGGATTGGAAGGCTTTGAAAAGAATGGTACTTTATATCCATACCATGAAAAACCTGGTATTCACTGGGGCATGAGCGTTGACCTGAACAGCTGCACGGGTTGCGGAGCCTGTGTCATTGCCTGTCAAAGCGAAAACAATATTGCCGTTGTAGGCAAAAATGAAGTAGCTCGCTTCCACGATATGGCATGGCTGCGGATTGACCGCTACTATAGTGGCGACAAGGAAAACCCGAATGTGGTGTTTCAGCCGATGCTTTGCCAGCACTGCGACAATGCACCCTGCGAAAATGTTTGCCCGGTAGATGCTACTAACCACAGCAGCGAAGGTTTGAATCAGATGGCTTACAACCGTTGTATCGGCACACGTTATTGCGCCAACAACTGTCCCTATAAAGTACGCCGCTTCAACTGGGCTGATTATACCGGCGCTGATAGTTTCCCTGATAACCAGAAAGAAGTATTGGATGATGTAGTTCTGAATATGAACGATGCATTAACCCGCATGGTTATTAACCCGGATGTAACGGTGCGTTCGCATGGTGTAATGGAAAAATGCAGCTTCTGCGTTCAGCGTTTGCAGGAAGGTAAGCTGAGAGCTAAGCGCGACAGCCGCCCGTTGAAAAGCGGTCAGAACAATGAGTGGGATGTGCAGACAGCCTGCCAGCAAGCCTGCCCAAGCGATTGCTTTGTGTTTGGAAACATCAATGATTCGACAAGTGCGATTACGCAGGTTAGAAAGAATAACCCGAACCGGATGTTCTATGTAATAGAAATGTTGCACACGCTTCCTAATGTTAGTTATCTGACTAAAATCAGGAACCGGGACGAAGAACTGGGTGTCGGCAAGGAAGGCGAAGGCTCGGCATAAAAGAATAAAGGGTAATTGCCAGTCGCAGGAGTTGAGCAGGAATAAATGAGTAACTGATCTAAAAAATATTACCGGATGTCAGCATCAATTAAATACGAATCGCAGCTACGGGAGCCATTGGTAAGCGGTGATAAAAACTATCACCAGGTAACAGAGGACATTTGTGCGCCCATCGAAGGCAAGCCCACAAGGCTTTGGTATATCGGCTTCTACATTTCTGTTGCCCTGCTTATGTTTGGTGTGTACAGTGTTTATCGCGAAGTAACTTACGGAACCGGGCAGTGGAACCTGAACCGAACCATCGGCTGGGGTTGGGATATTACCAACTTCGTGTGGTGGGTAGGTATCGGTCACGCCGGTACGCTGATTTCTGCAATTTTATTATTGTTCCGCCAGGGCTGGCGCACCGGCGTAAACCGCGCGGCAGAAGCCATGACCATCTTTGCGGTAATGTGCGCAGGTCAGTTTCCGATCTGGCATATGGGGCGCGTATGGATGGCGTTTTTTGTAATGCCTTATCCTAACACCCGTGGACCGGTTTGGCCTAATTTCGATTCACCCTTGATGTGGGACGTATTTGCCATTTCAACTTACTTTACTGTATCACTTCTCTTCTGGTATAGTGGCTTGCTACCCGACTTTGCCACAGTGCGTGACAGGGCAAAGACCAAGCTCCGCAAATTATTATATGGGGTTGCCGCTTTTGGCTGGTCGGGTTCTACTAAGCATTGGCAGCGCCACGAAAGTTTGTCACTGGTGCTGGCGGGCTTAAGTACGCCGCTGGTATTATCGGTACACACCATTGTATCGTTCGACTTTGCTACCTCGGTAATTCCGGGCTGGCACACCACCATCTTCCCGCCTTACTTTGTGGCAGGCGCGGTATTCTCTGGCTTCGCCATGGTGCAAACGCTGCTTATCATCGTGCGCAAAGTGCTAAAGATGGAAGAATACATTACGCTGGGTCATATTGAAGCGATGAACAAAGTAATTGTGCTGACAGGCTCTATTGTAGGCGTAGCTTATCTCACCGAATTATTCATGGGCTTCTACAGCCAGAATAAATACGAAGCTTATACCTTCTTCTACAGCCGCGGCAACTTGTTTAGCCCTTATGGCTGGAGCTATTATGGCATGATGGCTTGTAACGTATTGTCTCCACAGATTTTCTGGTTCCGCAAGCTGAGAAGGAACATTACAGTTACATTCTTTATGAGTGTTATTGTAAACGTAGGTATGTGGTTCGAACGGTTTGTAATCATTGTTACTTCGTTGTACCGCGATTACCTGCCCTCTTCCTGGTCGCCTTATTATAGCCCGACCATTTATGAGATCGGATTTTATCTCGGAACGTTTGGTTTGTTCTTTACCTGCTTCTTCCTGTTTGCCAAATACTTCCCGGTCATCGCTACGGCAGAAATCAAATCCATTCTGAAGACATCCGGCGAAAATTATAAAGAGAAGATGGAACCGATAGAAGAAGAATCAGTAACCGAGTTTGCACATCATTATGCTCACTAATTAAAAGAATGAACGGAGTATGGCAAAGAAAAAATTTGTAGTTGGCTGTTTTGATAACGAAGATGTGCTGTTCCCGGCAGTGAAAAAGGTGCGCACGGCCGGTTATAAAATACATGATATTTATACGCCTTTCCCAGTGCATGGCTTAGACCATGCCATGGGCTTGCGTGAGACCAGCCTGCATACTGCCGGCTTTATCTATGGCATTACCGGAACGACTACAGCATTGGGTTGTATGGGTTGGATTTTTACAAGCGATTGGCCAATTAATATCGGTGGCAAACCTCACTTTGCATTGCCGGCATTCATTCCTATTACATTTGAAACTACCGTGTTGTTTGCAGCCGTGGGCATGGTGCTTACTTTCTGCTATCTGTGTCAATTGATGCCGTTTGTGAAAAGGCATCATTTTGATATGCGCGCCACTGATGATTTATTTGTGATGGTAATTGAGTGCACTGCCAAAACCAATGTAGATGATCTACAGGGATTTTTAAATAGCGCCGGCGCCGTGAAAGTGAACGTACAGGACGCAGAGCCGGGCTGGTGGTTTGGCAGATACGATAAAACACAGCAGTTAATAAGGGAAACACCTATCAATATAGCGTAAGGCGATTAAATTAAAAGCATGAAGCGTTTAGCCATTATATTCTTTTCCGTTGCCTGTGTAGCTACCGTTATCAGTTGTGATGATGTGCGCCGCAAGCCGGGTTCTGTTTACATGCCCGATATGGCTTACAGCCGTGGGTATGAGACTTACCTCGAAAGAGATTCTTCAGAATTTACAACAGATCTTAACAAGGCAGACAAACAGATATTTTACAATAACCGTCCCGTTGTGGGTACCGTAATGCGTGGTGAAGATGTAACCTTCTTATTGCCGAAAGATCCTTCCGGTGACAGCACGAATTATGTGGCTTCCAAAGCCGTTCAAAATCCATATACTTCACCGACTGCAGCCGACTTGAAAGAATCTGAGCGTTTGTACCTGATCAATTGTGCCATCTGCCATGGTACAGCGCTGGATGGTAATGGACCTCTGTATAAGGGCGGCAACGGACCTTTCCCTGCCAAACCTGCCTCTTTTTTGGGACCAGGCAGTGAAAAATATAAAGCAATGCCGGATGGCCAGATGTATTATTCAGTGACGTATGGCAAAAACCTGATGGGCAGCTATGCATCGCAACTGAGCCGGCAGCAGCGTTGGGCTGTTATCTCCTATATAAAATCAAGGCAAGCGGCTGAAGCAGCACCTGCTAAAACAGACAGTACTGCTACTGCTAAAAAATAAAATCATTATAAAACGGAATTCTAATGGCTTTAGTAAGAGAACAATTCGAGATACCAGGCAGAATGCGGACATGGTCCTTCGGTCTCATGGCTGTGGGCCTAATAGCTGTAATTGCGGGCCTCATTGTGTTTGGCACAAAGGATAATGACCACGACAAGGCAGTGTTTTGGGGAACGTTGTTATATAATAGCATCTTCTTTACCATGATCTGTAATGCCGCCATGTTCTTTATCTGCGCCACCACACTGGCAATGGCAGGCTTTACCACCACCTTTCGCCGCGTGCCCGAAGCTATCTCTGCCATGGTGCCTATTTTTGGGACTATCACTTTTGTGCTTTTAGCTTTTATTGTTCTTACTGATAAATCATATATCTATCAATGGCTGGATACAAAAGCGGTAAACAATAGCGAGATGCTGAAAGGCAAAACAGGATTTCTCAACAAACCTTTCTTTTTGATCTGGACGATACTGACCATTGGCTTATGGAGCTTGCTCGGTGCGCGTATGCGTAAATTGTCAAGCGAAGCAGACGAAGGCAAATTTGATTTTGAAAGAGGTAAAAGCTATATCTGGCGCAACACTGTAAATGCCTCACTTTTTATCGTATGGTTTGCTCTTACGACAGCCTCGGTTACGCCTTGGGTGTGGCTGATGAGCATTAATGCTGAATGGTACTCCACTATGTTTAGCTGGTATACCTTCATCAGTAGTTTTGTATCAGGTTTGTCGCTGATAGCTTTATGGATAATTTACCTGAAAAACAAAGGCTATTTAGAGCTGACCAATCAGGAACATTTGCACGACGTTGGCAAGTTCATGTTTGCCTTCTCCATCTTCTGGACGTACCTTTGGTTCTCTCAATATATGCTGATTTGGTACGCCAATATACCCGAAGAAACCTCTTACTTTTTCCCTCGCGTGAAGGGTGCTTATAAAGGCATTTTCTTTCTGAACCTGATTGTCAATTTCGTTTGTCCGATCCTGATTTTGATGAAACGGTCTGCGAAAAGGAATTATACGCTGATGACGTTCATGGCGGTGCTTATTATCTTCGGTCATTGGATTGATTTTTACCAGATGGTAATGGGAAGCTTATCGCCGGAGAAAGTAACCTTGGCAGAAAGTGGATGGCTTGATTTCGGAACGGCTGCCCTCTTTGTCGGCATTATGATATTCGGTGTGAGCCGTTCGCTGGCTTCAAAGCCATTGGTGCCGCGTCACCATCCGTTCCTGAAAGAGAGTATTGTGCATCACACCTAAACTGAGGTGACAAAAAATGTGATGACTTATCTGTTCCCTCATAGATCGGAGCAGATTTAAAATTGAAAATAATGGAAATGTCAACGTTGTTTACAGTCGCTGTTATCCTGCTTATTTTCGTAATCATCTTTCAGATTGCGAAAGCAAGCGAATATGTAAACGTACTGAAAGGAGAAGAGAAATCGAACAAATCCAACAATAAGGTAAACGCCTTTTTTATGGTGGCTTTTTTAGTGTTGGGGTTGATTGGTGTTTACTGGTGTAACGAATTGTTTCTTCCCAAAACACTTTTGGTGCAGCCATCTGCCAGCGATCATGGTGAAAAATGGGACAGCATGTTCAAGTGGACAGTTATCATCACCGGCATTGTTTTTTTTATTACACAGATAGCCCTGTTCTATTTCGCTTATCGTTATCAGCACAATGATAACCGTAAAGTATATTTCTTCCCACACAACAATACAATGGAACTCATTTGGACGGTGGTGCCTGCCATTGCATTGACTGTTCTTGTAGTTGTAGGCTTGCGCAACTGGTTTGCCATGACGAGTGATGCACCAAAGAATGCGTTGCAGGTAGAGATTACCGGCAAACAGTTCGGTTGGTATTTTCGTTATCCGGGAAGAGATGGACAGTTTGGAGATAAATACTATAAGGTAATTGATGACGGTAACAGTAATCCCCTTGGTCAGATATTTCAGGATAGCAGCGCTTTAAATTTACGTGCAGATGCTAAAAACTTCGATGATGTAGTGACCTCGCAAACGATGTATGCCATTAAAGGTCGCCCGGTGAAACTGATTATCAACTCTCGTGATGTCATACATGATGTGGGTTTGCCACACTTCAGAATGAAGATGGATGCCGTGCCAGGTACACCTACTACTATGTGGTTTACGCCTCTCTACACCACGAAAGAAATGAAAGAAAAACTGAACAATCCAAATTTTCAATATGAGATTGCCTGCGATCAGCTTTGTGGCAACGGGCATTATTCAATGAAAGGTATTATTGAAGTGGTTACACAGCCGGAATTTGATGAATGGATGGCCAAACAAAAACCCAATTATTATCTCGCGTTCCCGGGTAAAGACCCCGCAAACGCTACTAAGCCGGCAGGCGATACAACATCGAAGACGGGACCAGGTGCTGTTGCTATGAACAGTAAATAAACAGTAAGATAAATTATATAAAGAGGTTGAATATGAGTAACGAAGCGGTATTGCATACAGGAACAGGCGATGTTCATACAGTTCATGCAGATGAACACGAACATCACCCGCATACAGGGAATTTTATTTCTACTTATGTTTTTAGTCAGGATCATAAAATGATTGCCAAACAATTCCTTATCACAGGAATGGTTTGGGCAGTTTTGGGTGGGTTTATGTCAGTGCTGTTCCGTCTGCAGCTGGGTTATCCGGATACGACATTTCCATGGCTGGAAACCATTCTGGGTAAATGGGCAAAAGGCGGTCATATATCTGCAGAAGCTTATTATGCCCTCGTTACTACACACGGAACTGTGCTTGTATTCTTCGTATTGACAGCTGGCTTGAGCGGAACATTTGCCAATCTTTTAATTCCTTTACAGGTAGGAGCGAGAGATATGGCGTCGCCCTTGCTGAACATGCTGAGTTACTGGTTCTTTTTTACTGCCAGCATCGTTATGCTGTCTTCCTTGTTTGTAGAAACGGGTCCTTTCAGCGGTGGTTGGGTAGCTTATCCTCCATTAAGCGCATTGAGAGATGCATCGCCCGGCTCTAAGACCGGTATGGACTTATGGATCGTTTCGATGGCGCTGTTCGTGGTATCGCAGTTATTGGCGGGGTTGAACTATATTTCTACCGTACTAAACATGCGCACAAAAGGCATGAGTATGACGCGCTTACCGCTTACCATTTGGGCTTTGTTCTTTACAGCAGTGTTGGGCGTATTATCATTTCCTGTTCTTTTCTCAGGATTTATTTTATTGATTTTTGATAGAAACTTCGGCACTTCCTTCTACTTATCAGATATTTTTGTTAGTGGCGTAGGAGCTTTACCAAACGAAGGCGGAAGCGCTATTCTCTACCAGCATTTGTTCTGGTTCTTAGGTCATCCTGAAGTGTATATTATCCTACTGCCGGCGATGGGTATGGTATCCGAAATTTTATCTACCAATGCACGTAAACCTATCTTTGGATATATGGCTATGGTAGGCTCATTGTTTGCCATTGCAGTGCTTGCCTTCCTTGTATGGGCGCACCATATGTTTGTATCCGGCTTAAATCCGTTCTTAGGTTCCATATTCGTGTTGCTCACTTTATTAATTGCGGTTCCCTCCGCTATTAAAGTATTTAACTGGATTACTACCTTATGGCGTGGTAATATCCGGTTTACGCCGGCAATGCTGTTTGCTATTGGCTTTGTCAGCTTATTTATTTCTGGTGGTTTAACAGGTATTTTCTTAGGCAATTCAGCACTTGACATTCACTTGCACGATACCTATTTTGTGATTGCTCACTTTCATATTGTAATGGGTGTGGCTTCTATGTTCGGCATGTTTGCAGGGGTGTACCATTGGTATCCTAAAATGTACGGACGTTATATGAATAATGTCTTATCATACATCCATTTCTGGATTACGCTTATTGGTGCTTACCTGATTTTCTGGCCCATGCACTACGAAGGTTTGGCCGGTATGCCTCGCCGTTACTATGACTTCAGTAATTGGGTTAGCTTTAACCAATTCGGAGGCTTAAACCGGTTTATCAGTACAGTTGCCCTAATCGTATATGCGGTACAGTTCCTGTTCTTGTTCAACTTCTTTTACTCTATCTTTAAGGGAAGAAAAGTGAGAACGCAAAATCCATGGGGATCAAACACGTTAGAGTGGACAACTCCTATTAACCCGGGACATGGTAACTGGCCGGGTGAGATACCTGAAGTACATCGTTGGGCTTATGATTATGGTAAAGACGGAAAAGAATTTATTCCGCAAACTTCACCGGTTGGTGAAGATGAAAGTCATCATTAAATAGCAGTAAACAAATGGATGCCCTGTTTAATCAGGGCATTTTCATAACAATAAAATTTCTTACTTGGTTGGTGAATTGAACAGGCAAAACGATGTTTCTTTAAAGCTGAGCCTTAAGGTAAAAGATTACCTGTTACTGGTAAAATTTACCCTGAGTTTTACGGTAGTATTTTCCTGTGTCATTTGTTATCTGCTTGCGCCTTCGGTGGTTGGTTTCGATTGGAAGATGATTCTTCTTCTTTTCACCGCAGGTATGTTGATAGCTGGCAGCGCCAATACCATTAACCAGGCCGTAGAACGCGATACGGATGCTGTAATGAAGCGCACTGCCAATCGTCCTGTCGCCAGTGGAAGAATGTCGCCTATCGAAGCTTACACATTTGCCTTTATTACGGGGCTGGTAGGTGTGGTGATCATGTATTACTTTTTCAATCTCACTTCCGCACTGCTGTCTGCGTTTAGCTTGTTTTTATATGCTTTTGTATATACGCCATTAAAAAAGATTAACTCCATCGCTGTGTTAGTGGGCGCTTTTCCTGGCGCGTTGCCTTGCCTCATTGGCTGGATAGCGGGTTTTGCGCCCGGTACTCAAATTAGCTGGAGTGGCGGCATTATACTATTTGCCGTACAATTTCTCTGGCAGTTTCCACACTTCTGGGCTATTGCCTGGGTGGCGCATAACGATTATAGCAAAGCCGGTTTTAAATTATTGCCTTCAGATAAAGGACCTACAAGGTTCACTGCCCTACAGGCTTTGCTGTATGCACTAATGATGATACCGGTGGGTATGCTTCCTTATTATTTCGGAATCAGCGGTCAGGTAAGCTTGTTCATATTAATCGCCTGCAATCTTTTTATGGTGATACAATGCGCCAGGTTGTATTTTGAAATGAGTGTAAAAGCCGCGCGGCGTGTGATGTTCAGTAGTTATATCTATTTGCCTATTGTATTACTGGCCTTGCTTGCCAACAAGGTGTAAAGAGATTGTTAGTAATAGAATAAAGGCAACAGTATTTGGTAAATTTGCCGATAATAAAATTGATGTTTTTATGATAATGAGTGCTGAGAATGCGGGAGAAAGAAAACGCCTGCATCCTCATAAATTTACACTTTGGGTGGGCATTGGCAGCATTATTATGATGTTTGCTGCACTGACCAGTGCTTACATTGTGCGTGAAGCCCAGCACAACTGGCTCGAATTTACTTTACCAAAAGTATTTTGGTATTCAACGGCTGTCATCATCGCCAGCAGCATATCACTTCATCTTGCCGTAAAAGCTTTCCGCTCGCGCGAAAGAAATCGCTTCAGAAGTTTATTGCTGGTAACAGCTTTGTTGGGCATTCTATTTGGCATTCTACAGGTGTCTGGTTTTTATGATTTGTACAATCGTGGCGTAGCTATTATCGGGAAAGGAAGCAATCCATCGGCTTCCTTTTTGGGTATTATCACAGGCTTGCACGTGTTGCACGTATTGGGTGGCATTGTTGCCTTGCTGGTTATCCTTGTCCGGTCATACAGTAAGAAAATAAAAAGTTATAACAGCACACCAGTTGAGATATTTAGTATCTACTGGCACTTTGTAGATATACTGTGGATCTATCTTTTTATCTTTTTTATCTGGGCAGGATAAAAAACAGGGTTTTAAATTCATAGTTATACATCGACAATATACATTTGCAAACGAAACTGAACAGGTAATATGGCAACAACAGCAACTGCAGCAGCACCCGCGCCAACCAAGCTTTGGGGCGGCGGTAAAAGCCCCTTCAATGTAGAGTATGGCAAGGTCATGATGTGGTATTTCCTCATGAGTGATGCCTTTACATTTGGAGCGTTTCTTATCTCGTATGGCACCACCCGTTTCGCTACTACCGGCTGGCCCGACCCGAACAAAGTGTTCAATGCATTTCCTGGTCTGGAAGGCAACCTTCCGCTGATGTTTGTGAGCCTGATGACCTTTATCCTCATTATCAGTTCGGTAACAATGGTGCTGGCAGTGCAGGCGGGTCATAACATGCAGAAGAAAAAAGTAGTTGTCAATCTCATATTAACTATCATTGGTGGCATAGCGTTCTTAAGCTGTCAGGCTTGGGAATGGAACCATCTTCATCATGAAGGTGCCTGGTGGGGAAGCAATCCTTTTCCAAATGCGAATGGCACAATTGCTACTACTAACTTCACCAATTTCTTCTTTACCATTACCGGCTTTCATGGCTTTCACGTTTTTTCCGGCGTGATTATTAATATTATTATGCTGATTATGGTGCTGACCAATGTTTTTGAGCGCAAAGGTCATTACTTGATGATTGAAAAAGCGGGCTTGTACTGGCACTTTGTAGATTTGGTTTGGGTTTTCGTATTTACTTGTTTTTATCTGGTATAAATCAATAAAAAGTTTTTTGTATGGCAGAACACATGTCGGCAGTAGAATATCACGAGCAGGGTAGTGGCGGCACTAAAGAAATCATCCGGGTTACTATTATTCTTACGGTACTTACCATCGTTGAATTAGGTCTTGGCTTTAGCATGATAAACATGGCGGAAGAAAGTTTTTACCGCCATCTTGTTAAGGGCATAATCCTTATACTCATGCTGGCAAAAGCTTTCTATATTGTTGGTTATTTTATGCACTTGAAGCATGAAATCCGCAATCTCATCATGACCATCTGTATACCGTTGTTGTTGTTTGTTTGGTTCATTATTGCTTTCTTGTATGATGGCAGTTCATATAACAACAACCGGAAGCAACTGAACAATTATTACAATGTAAAAGCTAAGCAGGAAGCACCGAAGAAAGAGCGGGAAGAACACAGCGATGAGCCAAAAAAATTAGATTAATTTAAAATGTATTTTATATAAAGCTGTCCTTATTGTTAAGGACAGCTTTTTTTATTTTAATCCAAATTGGTTTTATAAGCAAAACATTCTTTTATATGCAAGTGCCATTCACCATTACAGGCAATCTGGTTGACATTCTGAATAAAGAAATTTACACAGCAACGATAGAGATTGCTGACAATAAAATAAAGCAAATCAACAAGCTGGAAGAAGATAAAAGTCTGCCCTTTATTCTTCCAGGGTTTACAGACAGCCATGTACATATCGAAAGCAGTATGCTTATTCCCTCCGAGTTTGCAAAGCTGGCGGTTGTACACGGCACCATCGCTACTGTAAGCGACCCACACGAGATAGCTAATGTATGCGGTTTGCCGGGTGTTGAATTTATGATTGAGAACGGCAGCAAAGTGCCGTTCCGTTTTTATTTCGGTGCACCGAGCTGTGTGCCTGCTACCAACTTTGAAACGGCTGGTGCCGTGCTCGATAGTAATGATGTGGAAGCCTTGTTGCAGAAGCCGAAAATTAAATACCTCAGCGAAATGATGAACTTTCCCGGCGTGCTGCACAAAGACGAAGAAGTGGTAAAAAAATTAGCCGCCGCACATAAGCTGAACAAACCGGTAGATGGTCACGCGCCAGGCGTGCGGGGCGAAACGGCGAAGCAGTACATTGATGCCGGTATCAGCACCGACCATGAATGTTTTACGGCAGAAGAAGCACTGGAGAAATTAAGTTATGGAATGAAGGTCCTCGTCCGCGAAGGAAGCGCTGCGCGCAACTTTGAAGCCTTAGCGCCTTTGCTGAATGAACACTACAAAAACATGATGTTTTGCAGCGACGACAAACATCCCGATAGCTTGGTAGAAGGTCATATCAATACGCTTTGCAAAAGAGCCGTAGCAAAAGGCATTGATGTATTTAAAGTACTGCAAGCAGCTTGCATCAATCCTGTTTTGCACTACGGTTTAGATAATGGTTTGCTGCGCACAGGTGATGGGGCAGACCTTATCCTCGTTGACAATCTTACCGATTTCAATGTCATCCAAACCTATATTAATGGGACATTGGTAGCAGAGAAAGGAACCTCATTTATAAAAAGTGTTAGCGAAAAAGAACTCAACCAGTTTTCCTGTAATCCCATTGACGCGAACGACTTGCTGATTGGCAGAAACGAATATCCGCACGATGGTTTTCTAATCCCGGTTATCGAAGCCTTGGATGGCGAATTAATCACCAACAAACTGTATTTGCAGGGCAGGCAAAAAGATGGCTATTGGGTAAGCAACACAGATGCAGATGTTTTAAAAATGGTTGTTATCAACCGGTATCAAAAAGCGCCGGTTGCCAAATGTTTTATCAAAAATTTTGGTTTGAAAACGGGTGCTATCGCTTCATCCGTCGCGCACGATAGCCACAATATTATTGCAGTTGGGGTGGAGGATAAAAATCTTGCGGCTGCCATCAACATCATCATCCAAGATAAGGGTGGCATTAGCTGTGCAAGCGAAGATGACGTAGATGTATTGCCCTTGCCTGTTGCCGGTTTAATGAGTGCGGAAGACGGCTATCAGGTAGCAAGACAATATACTGCCCTCAGCAACAAAGCCAAAGCACTGGGAAGCAAACTGCAAGCGCCTTTCATGACGTTAAGCTTTATGGCTTTGCTTGTTATTCCTCATCTGAAGCTAAGCGATAAGGGCTTGTTTGACGGCGATGCGTTTGGGTTTGTTGAGTAAAGATGTTGTAAATTATACAGCACGGCAATGCATCCGATTGAAGGTTGTTTGTTTTATTCTTATTTGCGCTTATCTGTGCATCCTCTATCTGCGCCATCGGCAGGATTTTTTTCAATTGAAATAGTTGCTGCTTTATCTTGTACTTCTTACACAACCAACTTTCATTATTTTGCTTTTTCAACGAAGTCTTATGCGATTGCTTTCTTCTATCCTTCTCTGTTTTATTCTATCATTTCATCTCTCTGCGCAGTCTCTTTTTTCTCATGGAGAATTAGGCGTAAGTAAAGATGGGCACAACCTTCAGTTTGCCGACGGCACGCCTTTCTTTTGGCTCGGCGATACCGGCTGGGAACTCTTTCTTCGTTTGAACCTGGATGAAATCAAACTCTATCTTGATGATCGTTCTGCCAAAGGTTTCAACGTTATTCAAGCCGTTGTTTTGGCTGAGTTTGATGGCTTGCGCAAGCCCAATCAATATGGAGAATTACCATTGAAAAACTTAGACCCGACACAGCCCAACGAAGCCTATTTTAAAGTGATAGACAGTGCCATCAACATGGCACGCGAGCGCAATTTGTTTATCGGTTTATTGCCTACCTGGGGCGATAAGGTCACGAAGCTGTGGGGAGAAGGTCCCGTAGTGTTTGATAGCCTTAATGCCTACACGTATGGCAAGTGGATTGGCAACCGGTATAAGAACGAGCCCAATGTGTTATGGATACTGGGCGGTGACCGCCCCGCAATGAATGATGGCAATGATTGGCGACCGGTTTGGCGCGCAATGGCGCGGGGCATCATAGAAGCCACGAATCATCAATGCTTCATCACCTATCATCCTTCCGGAGGTTCCTATTCTACTTCTCAATTCATACACAACGAAAGCTGGCTGGACATGAATATGTTCCAGTCGGGACATGGAAACGGGCACGATGTAGCTTGCTGGAACCTTGTAAAACGAGACCTAAGCTATCAGCCATCAAAACCCACGCTGGATGCGGAACCTAACTATGAAGATCATCCCGTAAACCCTTGGCCGAAATGGAACACTGACAGTGGTTATTACCGGGCTTATGATGTGCGCAAGCAAACCTATCGCTCAGTGTTTGCGGGCGCCTGCGGCGTAACGTATGGGCATCATGCGGTGTGGCAGTTCATGAGTGCCAGGGAAGAAACCATCAACTACCCGGATCGTGGCTGGCTCAATGCTATAGATCGTCCCGGCGCTTACCAGGTAGGTTATTTAAGAAAATTAATGGAGTCGAGACCGATGTTGAATCGCGTTGCCGACAGTGCGCTCATCAGTAACGGACAAGGCGAGAAGGGCGAACATATCGAAGCCTTTCGTGCCGGTGATAACAGCTATGCCATGATTTATTTGCCGGTAGGCAAAACCATCACGGTAAACGAAAGCGGCATGGCAAAAGGACTTATGGGCTGGTGGTTTAACCCAAGAAACAATACAGCTAAAAAGATAGAACCATTTGCCAAAAAGAACGCGATGGATTTTACGCCGCCTTCTTTGGGTGTTGGCAATGATTGGGTACTGGTATTGGATGATGCCGGGAAGAACTATAAAGAACCAGGTAAGTAATCATTCATAAATAAACAATCATGGCAAAAAATAAAACCGTTGAAACGGATGGCAGCGTGGAAAACTATATTCAATCTATTGCCGACGAAAGCAAGCGCAAAGACACAGCTGCCATTGTAGCGCTGATGCAGCAGCAAACCGGTTTGCCACCCAAAATGTGGGGCAGCAGCATTGTAGGTTTCGGCAGTTATCATTATAAATACAAAAGTGGCCACGAAGGCGATGCACCGCTGGCAGCGCTTTCTGCAAGAGCCAATGCCATCACTTTATACCTCGGTTTTTTTGAAGAGAAGGAAGCGTTGCTGAAAGAGTTGGGAAAGCACAAGCAAGGAAAAGCCTGTGTGTATATTAAAAAGCTGGCAGATGTAAAGGAAGAAGTGCTTCGCAAATTGGTTCAGCTATCAGTACAGCCTCGCTGACTGAACGTAGCTGATAAGGGAAGACAAATTTAACCAGCCGATATCGCTCTCTCCAAGTTAGTTTTACTAATTCCGGCGAGGTTTTATATAAAACCAATTTTATTCTTTCTAAATTACTTTTCGCTGAATTGAAGTCCGGTTGATAAGGTATACCCCACTGCCTGTTATCTCGTGTCAGAAATAAAAAGGAATACTCATTTCGATTTTTATATCAACCCTTTCCCGATTCCTATTTTATTTTTCTTCCCAGCCATCCAAACCCGATACAAGCTAACCCGCATAACCCGGAAAGCAGCCACCACACTGCATTGTAGCTCCATCGCTCTACTATTTCGCTGCCAAAAACAGGCGCCGCAATCTGCGCAATACTCCATGCAATCGTGTACATCGCGGCATATTGACCGCGATTGCTTTGCACCGTGCGGCTCACCCAAAAAGAATTCATAAACGGCATGGAGATAATTTCTCCGAACGTAATGATAAAGATGGCAATGATAGCGGTTGCAGCACCAGCAGGCAGCAGGTTGACGACTGCATACGAAACACCGATCAGCAGCACGCCCATCTGCATAAATGTAGTTAAAGGTCGCTTGCCTTCCAGCGAATACACAATCACCATTTCAATCAGCACAATCAGCAAACCGTTGATGGCCATCAGCCCGCCAATGGACTGTTCCGAAAGATGCCACTCTGTTTTATAAAACACCGGTAGGATGGTGAACAGGTGAAAGAAACAGTAGCCCATTAAAATAGTCAGTGCAATAAACACGAGGTAGGTTTTATCGCGGTAAGCCGAAGCAACCGGCTCCTCTTGCAAAGCGGCATTGTGTTTAGAGCCGCCCTTTACATAAGGCAGCATCTTAAGCAATAACAAAGCCGCTACCATGTTGGTGCAGCCATCTACCCAAAACAACAAATCATAATTAATAGAAGCGAGGAAACCACCTAAGGCGCCCCCCACTGCCCAACCTAAATTCACTGCCAACCGGTTCATAGAATAGGAACGGGTAAGGTTCTCCGGCTCGCTGTAATGCGCTACGGCAGCCGCATTAGCGGGGCGGAACGATTCGTTGCAAACACTTAAAATAAACACACCGATACACAACGAAACATACGTGTGCAGGTAGCCGCAGACAATGAACATGACACCGCCTGCAAACAGCGCCGCCACCTGCTGCGGATAGAAGCCCCAACGATCCGTGACGCGACCGCCGAATACCGCTCCCACAATGGCACCGAGCCCGAACAAACCCATCACAAAGCCTGCCTGTGTGATGCTGAAATGCAGTTGCTGCGTGCAATAGATGGTCATGAAGGGAATAACCATTGTGCCGCTGCGGTTGATGAGCATCACAAAAGAAAGATACCACGTGTTGCGCGATAAACCAGTGTAGGCGTTCTTGTATAATTGTCGCGTGGCAGACAGCATGATTGGGTGGGTAAATATAAAGCAATGCCCTTTTCTATGCTTACCATTGATGTAAATGGAGAAAAGCGTTACAACCGGCTAAGCTTTGTAAACGGGTCTTTCAGAATGGGATATAACGATTGAAAAATAGCGAATAAAGAAGTATAGGTTTGATGTATGGCAGCATCCGGTAAAAAGGTTTTGTTTACGCTGAACATTCCATTCGCTACTGATAACGATGGCAGATAACTCAGGGCATGCAAACCAATAATAGCCGCGCCCGTAGCTGATGCGTCGGCGCTGTTGTTCAGCACAATGGTTTTGCCCAGCACATCGCTTAGCATCTGCAACCAGAAAGAAGACTGGGTGAAGCCGCCACTGGCATAGATCGTTTGTATATCGCCGTTCGTTTTTTCAATAGCTTCCATCACATCGCGCAGCGCAAAACAAATACCTTCTACTGATGCGCGGGCAATATGGGCTTTGGTATGATGGTGCTGCAAACCAAACAATACACCTTTTGCATTCGCATCCCACATGGGCGCACGCTCTCCCAAGAGATAAGGCAGGAACAACAAATGCTCTGCGCCGGGAGATATGGATTGCGCCAGTGCCAGCACTTCGTCGGGATCTTTCGGTGTAGCGTCATCCGTTATGATTCCACTCAACCATTCGAGCGTGATGCCGCCATTGTTGATAGCGCCACCGGTGATGTAAATGCCCCGCATAAGAAGGTAAGTAAATGTGCTTTGCTCATCGCCCATTATCGCTTTGTCTGTTGTCATTCTTACTGCGCCGCTGGTGCCGATGGTTAAAGAAGCATCGCCCCTATTGATGATGCCGCTGCCTAAGTTGGCAAGGCAGCCATCGTTGCCGCCCACGATAAAACGCAACGGCTTTGCAGGTTGTAGTTGTTGTTGGTAAAGGGGTAATAACTCCTGTTCGCTGTGCGTCGCTTCAACTGGTGTTGATAAAGTCTCAGCCTTAATGCCTGCGGCTTCTAAAGCTTCTTCGCACCACTGCAATTGATGGATGTCGAACAAGCCCGTTGCCGAAGCGATGGAGTAATCAATAATATACTTGCCAAAGAGTTGATAAAAGATGTATTCTTTGAGCGAAATAAACTTGTGGGTTTGCGTGAAGATGTCTGGCATTTCCTCCCGCAGCCAAATGATTTTACAGAGCGGCGACATCGGATGGATAGGTGTGCCGGTGGCTTTATAAATGCGCCTGCTCCGTTCGTTTTCTTTTAGTTCTTCTGCCTGGCGTGCTGCTCTTGTATCCGACCAGAGAATAGCCTGGGTTAAGGGTTTACCTTCGGCATCCACTGCAATCAGGCTATGCATGGCCGCGCTGAAAGAAACAGCAACAATATTGTTGTTTTTCGCCAGCGACTCTTTGATTAACTGTAGCACCACACTGAATACTTCATCGGGATTTTGCTCGCTTTTGCCATCGGCATCGCTTAGCGTTGTGTAGCTTTTTTTTAGGGTAGAAATAACTTTCACCTCATTTTCAAACACAACTGCTTTGCAATTGGTAGTTCCCATATCTATCGCAAGAATGCAATCCATTGTATCTTATTAATGGTGTAAATGTATTTGGCTTTTGGGGTTTGCAGAAGTGTTGCCTCTATCATTGTTGCTTGCTGTAAAAGAATTATCTTAAATTATATAGTTATAAAAAGAGGTACTTTTTCCCTTCTCATTCACTTTTTATCCGTCCTCTCTATTATTTTGACATTAACACCGAAAAAGAAATTGCAATCTGGAGAAAGCACTACATTTAACCCAACAAAAAAACGACTTGCTACATGGCTGATTTAGAGATTAAGAAGAAACCCAAACAATACGATGCAGTTGTAATTGGCTCTGGCGCAGGTGGAGGAATGGCGACTTATGTTCTGGCAAAAGCCGGCTTGAAAGTGTGCCTGATAGAAGCCGGGCCGATGTTCGACCCGAAAGTGAATTCACTGCAATTGAAGAAGCCTTGGGATTCGCCCAGAAGAGGCGCCAGCACTAAGTTTCGCCCCTTTGGCGATTTTGATGGCTGCTACTGGGGATGGGAGATAGACGGCGAGCCGTACACACAAGCACCGGGCACCGAGTGGGACTGGTGGCGCGCACGTATGCTGGGTGGACGCACCAACCACTGGGGCAGAATATCGCTGCGGTTTGGACCCAAAGATTTTAAAGCAAAGAGCATAGACGGGCTGGGCGACGACTGGCCGATAAGCTACGATGATGTAAAACCTTATTACGATAAAATAGACCGCCTGCTGGGTGTGTTTGGCACCAATGAAGGGTTGCCGGATGCGCCGGATGGCATCTTTCTGCCGCCACCCAAGCCGCGTCTGCACGAGTTGATGATCAAGAACGCAGGACTAGCATCGGGCGTGCCCGTTATTCCTTCCCGGTTGTCTATTCTTACCAAACAATTAGAAGGCAATAAAGAACGCGGCTCTTGTTTTTACTGCTCGCAATGCGGCAGAAGTTGTAAGGCCTATGCAGATTTTTCATCGTCTTCTGTATTGGTGATACCAGCTTTGGCAACGGGTAATGTTGACCTTGTTACTAACGCCATGGCGCGCGAAATTCTTACCGATCAGAAGACTGGTCTGGCTACTGCGGTGTCTTATGTAAGTAAAGACGATATGCAGGAATACCAGGTGAGTGGCAAAACAGTGATATTGGCTGCCAGCGCCTGCGAGTCGGCTCGTTTGTTACTCAATTCAAAATCGCCGCGGCACCCCAATGGTTTGGCCAACAGTAGCAATGTGGTAGGCAAATACCTGCATGATAGCACCGGTGCCGGCATGGGTGGTATTATTCCCGATTTGTTTAACCGTAAGCGATACAACGAAGATGGTGTGGGCGGTATGCATGTATATTCGCCTTGGTGGCTGGATAATAAAAAGCTCGATTTCCCACGCGGTTATCATATCGAATACGGCGGTGGTATGGGTATGCCACTATATGGGTTTAGTTGGGGTATCGAAAACCTCAATGGTAAATATGCCGTGCACGGTATGCAAAAAGAAGGCGGCGGCTATGGCAAATCATTGAAAGAAGATTATCGCTTTTTCTATGGTGCCGGCGTAGGCATGGCAGGCAGGGGAGAAGCCCTGGCAGTGGAAAGTAATTACTGCGAAATAGACCCAACTACAGTGGACAAATATGGCATCCCGGTATTGCGTTTCAATGTGAAGTATTCTGATTACGAAATCAACCAGGCAAAGCACATGATGGAGACATTCTCCGAGATTCTTCACAACATGAAAGCCGTGATTACCTGGGGCGCGGATAATAACAAAGAGAACAACTGGGGTTTGGAAGCGCCGGGCAAAATTATACATGAAGCCGGCACGGTGCGCATGGGCAGCGATCCGAAAAAGTCGGCGCTCAATGCCTGGAGCCAGGCGCACGATGCAAAGAATGTATTGTGCGTAGATGGTGGTCAGTTTGTATCGCAGGGAGATAAAAATATTACATGGACAATACTGGCTTTATCTATGCGCGCCAGTGAGCATTTAATTGAAGAACTGAAAAAGAATAATGTATAGAAGCTGTGAGCTATCAGCTTCGAGCTATGAGCACAGAACAGCATCTACCAACGATCATTTGACAACTATCAACTATAATAAAATGGATAGAAGAAAATCACTCAAAACATTACTTGCCGGCAGCATGGCGGCAGGTGCGGTGCTGGAAGCCTGCAACAGCGATATTAAAACCGACAATACAAAAGACCTTCCGGGAAAGAAAGCGGTGGAAGACAAAGGCAAAGACTTCGACCGCATGAAGGAAGAACAGGCTTACTATGATGACGTAACCAGAGATAAATTTTTTACTGACCACGAGATGGCAACGATTTCTGTTTTGTCTGATATTATCATTCCTAAAGATGACATAAGCGGTAGTGCCACTGATGCTAAGGTGCCGGACTTTATTGAGTTCATCGTACGCGATATGCCCGAGCATCAAACACCAATGCGCGGCGGCTTGCGTTGGTTGGATTTGCAATGTCTGACACGCTACGGCAAATCGTTCCGTGAGTGCGACGACAAGCAGCGCATTGAAATGGTTGATGCCATTGCCTATCCTAAAAAAGCGAAGCCAGGCATGGAGCCGGGCGTTTCTTTTTTTAGTTTGATGCGCAACCTTACAGCCAGCGGTTTTTACTCTTCCGAGATTGGTGTAAAAGATATTGGCTATGCAGGCAATGTGCCTAACCAATGGAACGGCGTGCCGGCTGATGTGTTGAAGCAATATAACTTAGCTTATACGGATAAGGAGTTGAAAGAGTGTGTGAGCTATTGAAGTTGACTACTTTCGCTCTCAATTTCTTCATTCAATACATCTTATGCAGATTGATACCACTTATCTGGAGCGTTGTATTGCAACACTGGAAAAGCATTGGTATTATTACAACAGTCAAAGCCAGATGAGATTGACTATGATATCTATCGCTCTACCTGTGTAAAAGAATTCGAAATTATTCTGGAGCAAAGCGGTAATTTATTGCGTAAAGCTTTAAGACCCTATTTCCATTCGTCTAAAGCGGTTGATGGGCTCGTTTTCAAAGATGTCTTTCGCCATGCGGTTCTACGTAATATCATTACATTTGAAGAGAGTGAGCGTTGGATGCAGTATCGGGACAATCGTAATAGTACAGCGTATGATTACGGCGTGAACTTCGCCGAAGGAACTATTCTTTTGCTACCGCAATTTATTATAGATGCAACAGAATTAGTAGTTTCTATTAAACGTTCCATCATTTAATATGCTTCTTAAAGAAAGAACCAGACAAGCCTTACTCAATATCTTTTCTTCAATTGATTATCCTTTTGAAGTATGGGCCTATGGCAGTCGGGTAGATGGCTCGGCGCACGAAAGAAGCGATTTGGATTTGGTAATCAGAACACCTGACTTAACGCTACTGCCCTTGGAAACTTATGCAATCATCCGCGAAAAAATAACAGATAGCACAATACCTATTCTGGTGGATAGCTGGGACTGGGCAAGACTTCCGGCAAGCTTTCACGAAAACATTTTAGAGCAGCATGAAGAGCTGTTTGATAATAAAGAAAAGCTTCAACATCAGGCTTAAAAATAGTGATTTTAACCATGGTTACTTTCTCTAACGCAGCTATCAGCATCATTACTCAAGACGATATTCCCGCCATCAAACATCTTCTTAACAGCGCCTATCGTGGTGAAAGCTCTAAACAAGGCTGGACCACCGAAGCGCACCTGATAGAAGGCGAACAACGCACCACGGAAGAAAATCTTTTGCAAACGATGCAACAACCCGGCAGCGCCTTTCTAAAATACACAAATGAACAAGGGGAGATTATTGGCTGTGTAAATCTTCAGCAGCACGGAAAAAAATTATATTTAGGTATGTTCAGCGTATCGCCGCAACGGCAGGGCGGCGGAATTGGCAAGCAGCTGTTAATGGCAGCTGAAGAATGGGCAAAACACCTGCATTGCGAGGCTATTTATATGTCGGTTATCTCCGTTCGTACAGAACTGATCAACTGGTATCAGCGCCAGGGTTATAAAGATACCGGCGAACGAAAAGCCTTTGAAGAAGATGGCACGCACGGCAAGCATTTGCAGCCGATGGAGTTTATGATACTCGAAAAACAAATACAATGATCTTATTCTTTCACAACCTGTAGCAACACCGGGTTTTTCTTTTTATCCAGCCAGTGAATCAATTCAATAATATGCTCTTTGGACATTGCTGTGCAGCCACTCGTGCCACTGCTTTCATTCTTCCATACATGAATAAAAATGCAGGAGCCATTGCCTGCAACAACAGGAGCGCTGTTATATAAAACCCACACACCATACTCATAAAACTCATCCTTTCGCTTCATGTATTCAAAGCTGTTGTAAGCTTGCTGTGCTGTGTCAGCAACTATCAATGTATTGTAGTAAGAAGAAGACGGATCATCTACACAATGGCAAAGTGTATCTACCTGTTTAAAGGGCATGTGCAAATGGCGTAAATCGTGATAACTAAACACATCACCTAATAAAAAAAGACCAGCCGGCGATTTGCCATCGCCTTCTTTTTTGATAGGCAGATACCTCAATGCAGCAAGGTCGCTCTGCGAATGTTTCGCTAAGCCGGCATGACCCACTACAACGGCAAATGAATCCTTTAGCTTCCACTGGCTGTGAAGGTTTCTTCTTTCATATAAATACATGCTTCCCTGTATTGCTTGTGCAGAAGGTGTTTTTACAAACAATACCTGGCGATTGCCGGTTAAGTAAGTAGAAAAAGAAGTAAGGTTCTGCGCCGATGCCCTGCCCGATAACCCAACAGCGAGGATCCAAAGAAGTTTTTTCATTCTGCAAAAGAAAACCTTTCGGTAGTATGTGGTAAGATGATAAAACGGTATTAGTCCTGCAAATTGGGTAATATTAAATAAGCTTTATTGCAGGATCACCTTGTTTTCAGTTGGCATATTATCATGCACCGCGTTCAAAAAACGAACAGTAAGTGGCATTACTCTCGGAGCATCAAACGCCGATGGCGGATGCCCGCCACCTTTTTGCAAATAACATACATAAGGCGTGTGGCTGGCAGCGAGCTGACGGGAAAGGCAGGCAGAGCCATAAGTTTCAGGAAAGGAAGGGCAGGAATATTCATGACCGATATCGTAAGGAGAAAGCCGGTCTTTCATTCCGTGAAAAAGGATCATAGGCACAGCACCATGACGGCTGATAAGTGATGAATCGCCCAAGCCGCCCCACATATTCATCATGCCCTTAATAGTGAAGGTATGGGTATAGGTGTTGCCGCTGTTGTTGATGGCACCCAACCGTTTGTATTGATCCGGCAAAAGTTGCATGGCGGCATCGGGCGAAAGATAGGTCGTGTATAAAGCAATGGTGCCGCCTGCACTTCCACCGCCGATGTAAATGCGGCTGGTATCTATATGATAAGCATTGGCATGAGCCACCAGAAAGCGGAGTGCTGCATTGGCATCCTGTACCGCACGGTAAAGGGCATCATATTCGGTGAGCACATCGCCATCGCATTTGCTGCTGGTGCCTTTTTCCCAGCCCATTCTGTAATTGATCGTCACACCCACATAGCCCGAATCGGCCAGCAGGCTGCAGTGAGAAGCTAATTCTTTTTTATCGCCATCCGTGAAGCCGCCGCCATGGATCAGCATCATCATAGGATATTTCGTGTTCTCCGAAACCTTTCTCGGCACATCAATATCAAGCGTTAGCTTCTCTTCGCGTCCGGCCGTGTCTGGCGCTGTCGCGTACACAAGGTTGGTAAAAGTTTGCCCCGGAGCTGTTAGGATTTTGTTTTTCGTTTTTGAACAGGAGAATGTGCAGGTAAGTGCAAACAAAAAAGCAGTAAACAAAAGCTGGCGCATGCGACTTAAAAATGAGTAGTTATTGGTATTTCAATCGCGTGCAAGTTAACTTCGCTTATAAGTTGCAGGTATTAAAAGTGGGTTAAAGTACCTTTTGCTGTTGGCGAGAAAAAAGACCTGCGGTGTTTTGTTTTCAGGATGAATCATTTTGTGTGAATGAATAATGTTTAATTATCACCGCGATAAGAAAGCATTTTCATGGAGAGTAGTGATTATATCAAATAATGCGAGCCGCATCCGTCATTGCGAGGAACAAAGCAAACTACGAACTGCAGTAAAGCAGGCTTATGAGTAATGAATAAGGTTAACATATTTATGATTTACAAACAGTCTTTATTATAGCACAGACTGCTTCGTTCTTTGCAATGACGGGTGCTGTAGCCGCTTCATTACTCACAATCATTTTTATCTATGACTCTGTACCACTATGAATGATAAACCTGCAAGGTTTTAAAAACTTTACAGGTTTGCTTTATCTCTAATTATTTTTCTCTGCAAAACCTCTTTCTCTCCTTTTCTCTGCGGTAGAAAAATCATATCACATCCGGGCTCCATCCTTTCCTATAGTCCCGGCTCAGGTATTTATTGGCATCAGATGAGTTAGTAATCTTCCGGTTAACAGCATCATACTTCAGCGAATGGTTGCTGCGCAAAGCCACTGCATATAGGTTCACGGCTTCAGTTAAGTATTCAGCCTGGCGGAAATTGCCATCGTATTGCTCGCCGGTTTTGCAGGCTGCCACGAACTTCGGCAAAGCGTCCGAGGTCTGCTGCACCTGGCTTCTTTTGTCCACGTCTATCTTCTTTGGCGCATCCATCTTTTTACCCGAAATAATCTGCGGATCCTGCACATTAAATCCGGCTAATATGATCCCGCTATCTCCCACAAACATCATCCCTTCCTGCGGCAGTTCTTTGTCGTCTTTCAACAACTCGGGCGGTGTAGGCGGGCGCATGCCGCCATCGTACCAGCACAGATCTACCGGCGGGCGGTTGCCATTGGCAGGATACATAAAACGCACAGTGCTTGCAAAGGGAAAAGAGAAATCATTATTAATGCGGAAAGGCACATTACCATTGAAGTCGCATACATGGCTTCGGTTTGGAATGACCATCGTGGGCGAGGTCAGTTGCAGGGCATTAAACACGGTCCACAGACTGTAATGACCCATATCTGCCATGCAGCCGCCACCGAAGTCGTACCAGCCGCGAAACGTCATATTGGTATAGTTAGGTGAATAAGCGCGGTCAGCTTCCGGTCCCAGCCACAAGTTCCAGTCAAAACCTTGGGGCACAGGTGGTTTATCGGTGGGCAGTTGTGCGTATTGTGGCCATACGGGCCGGTTCGTCCAGTTGTGCACTTCTTTTAGTGTGCCGATAGCGCCACTGTTAATCCACGCCATTACAGTCTCCATCGAGCCATTGCTATCCCAGGGCACTAGATGTGTAATTACCTTGCTGTTGCGCGCCATTTCTATCACCCGCTTGCCTTCCAGCAGGCGGTTAGAGATGGGCTTGTGCACAATTACGTGCTTGCCGCGTTTGATGGCCGCCATGCAAAGAATGCCGTGCAAATGATCAGGCGTCATAATCTTTACAGCATCCACATCTCGTTCTTTATCCAGCAGTTCGCGCACATCGGCATACGAAGTGCAGCCTTTGTAAGAAGTGTCTTTCCGCACATTGCCATAGTATGTATTCACAATGTCTTTGCCCACTTCCCGGCCGCCGGGTATGGTGTTGTCGCCTCCGGGCTGCCAGTTGGGTTTGTTGATGGTTTTGCGCACGTCATTCTTCAGTCCATCGTTGCTCCAGTCTCTATACCCAACGGCATCTTTGTTGGGGTCGCATACCGAAACAATCTGTATCTCCGGCACGGCAAGCATAGGCAGCATTTCGTTGATGCCTTGTGTGCCGATGCCAATATAAGCCAGCGTTATTTTATCGCTGGGCGCCACATATCCTTTGCCACCCAGCACATGGCGTGGGAGGATAGTAAAGGCAATGGCAGCCGACGAAGCCATCTCTACAAATTTGCGGCGACTGAGTGTGGAAGGTTGCGTTTGTGATTCGTCCGATGCATGGCTTGCATTAGCCTCGTTAGGCGTGTTCTCATTCATAAATGGCAATGTGTTTATCGTTTTGTAAACTGAGAATTAAAGATAGCAGATAAGGAGATTGTAAAGCCGAAATATTTAGTAATAATATAAGCAGGAAATAGCCGGCGGATTCTTGTATAAAGGTGGTTTTTCCGGGGTGCCGAAGGTCCTTTTGCAACTCTGGAAATCGCAGTCCGTCCTAAAATCACTTTCCGGTATGTCGAAAACAAAAATCGGTATCCCGGACAATTGTTTTCGGGATACCGATTTGTAAACTATGCCTCAAAAACACCTCCGAAGCACTCATTCCTACTTAATTATGCACTACTAGTTTCTCTTTATACACCGTATTCGCTGTGCGCATTTCCAGCAGGTAAATGGAATTAGCCAGGTTGCTTACCGGTATTGTTATAACACCATTGCTGCCCGATGTAGTCAGGCGTTGCACCAATCGTCCGCTCATATCATACAGGTTAACAAACCTGATAGCTTCTGTACCCTGCCGGATGGTAACAAAGCGGGATGCCGGATTGGGCGCCAGCACGGGTGGGCGGCTGCCGGTAAAGTCAACAGAAGCCACAGCCGAATAACTAACACTGCCATCGGTATGAATAATGCGTATGCGGTAGTAGTTAACGCCCATTGCCGGGAAGCGGTCTTCAGTAGTATAAGTTTCCGCTCCGCCACCATCAGCCTTAATTGTATTAATTGTTTGGTATGTATTGTTGTCGGCGCTTCTTTCTACTGCATAGCTGATCACATCCTCATCGGAAGATACTACCCATTGAAGATTCACCGTGTGGTTTAAGGATAATGAGGCTGTAAAAGAAATCAAGCTGCTTAACACGCCGCCACCTGATAGCAGATAATTGTCAACGGTAGCGGTGGAAAGAATAGAATTGTCATGACTGGTGATAGCAAGCCCGGCATAAACCGGCACGCTGTCGGCGCCAAAACCAGCATCTACGGCATCGCCAAGCTGCGTCCACTTATTGCCGTTGGGCGAAACAAAGCCGGTATAGACAGAGCCGCTTTTTACCAGCTTTATCCAAAAAGGTGCTTTGATATTGCTGGGAGAATTGGTGTTATAGCTAATGTCGTCTGCAATCGGGCGGTTTTGAAAGATAGCGCCATTGCCGCTGGTCATGCCCACAAAGGCATGGCGCGAACCGGGCGTCAGGTTCTCCCGTATCATGATGCCGCATTTGTTCCATTCGTTGCTGTTATCCATGCTTACTACTCTTGCTTTTATTTCAAAGTCGGCTCTGTTGGTGGTATAAGCATAGCGGAAGCCATCAGTAACATCCCAAATGTCTCTGCCCGAACCCGTGAGCGTAAATACATCGTTGTTATAACAGGCAGAGCCGGCAATATCCACTTCGCCTATATCCTGTGTTGTCCACCGCGTTGGCAGCGGGCTGCAATTGGTATTGCAGGGCAAAGTAGAAAAAGCGGACGAAGAAGAAAATTCGCTGGTATCGGAAGGTGAAGCCGAGCATTTTGCCCCTACTTCAAACAAGTAATCGGTGCCGCAGGCAAGTCCGGTCAGCGCCAGCGAATTGATGTTGGTAGTTGTCGTTGTCCAGTTGTCTGCCGATACGGTTTTATACTGAACTGTAAAGCTGTTTGCGCCATTGGAATTCCAGTGAAGATTGGCATCGTTCTCATAAACATCAGAAACACTTAGCCCCGTAGGCGTGGCACACGAGGAAGCGCTTTCTTTTCCATACACTTCCATCTCGTACAGTGAATAACCATACTCGGTTCCGCGTGCGGTGCCATACATACGCACATAGCGCCCGCTGGCTTTTAGTGAAATTGAATTTTGCAAATCGGTATTGCCCGTGATGGTTGCATAGGGTGTCCAGGTAACGGCATCGTCCGACAATTCAATTTTAAAATCTTTTCCAAACGCATACTCCCACTTCAGTACTACTTCGCACACATCGTATCGCTTGCCTAGGTCAACATAGATAGATTGCGGATCGCTATACGCACTGCTCCATCTTGTATTGCCATCGCCATCAAAAGCAGCACTGGCCAGGTATTGTGGTGCTTCGAGTGAAGAGGCTACGGCAGGTTTATTCAGAGCAATGTTGGTAGTTGGGCATATGTCGTTATTGTTGTTATTAATCAGACCATACACCATCAGTTTATTAGAGAATGTAGCTAGATAAACTTTACCATTCACGATAGTGGGATTGTTGAACTTAGCATACTTGCCCACATCGTCGCTTGAAGTTTGGGATGAATTCCATAACTCCTTGGTTACATCGTTGGCTGCAAACGCCCGCAGTATGCCGGGGCGCACCGATTGATTAGCATCGCCGTTGGCGGCATAGCTTGTCCATAAAATAGCGGTGCTGTCTGCTGAGCCGTTAGAAGAAACAGACAGCAGAGCGCCGTTGTTGCCTACCGGTCCCTGAACGCCGCTGCTGATGGTATTATCCAAATCGAATGTGCCGTTGTTCCTGTTGTAAGGAAACGCTTTCAGCAAAGCATTCTCGCTCCACGAATACATCCATTCATTACTCTCGCCTTTATAATAAGAAAGAGAAGAACGGAGGTGTGCATTTACACCCAAATCTATATCCTGAACTACCTTATTGGTGTTGGCATTGTACTTACCCATGTTGTTACGGTCAAGTACATAAATATGACCATCCTTGCAGGAAGTAATCACGCGGTCTGTGTTGGGCAACAGCATCATTTGGGTTACGCCAAAGTCAAGGTCTGCTGCTTCGAGGACAGAGATATTAGATGGCGAAAAGAAGCTGCCGACTGTAAAGGTGTTGCCCGATGGAATTAGTTTCAATGCACTTTCCGAGCGGTTGATGAGCGCATTTGGATTATTACCGGTGCCGATGGCACCATTTCCTACGGCTGCATAAATGTTGCCCTCTTCATCGGCAGAAGGTGCAGCGCCACTCATCCAGATACCACCAAAATAACCGTTGGGCGTGCTGTTGTAAATTCTTGTTTGCTGCAAAGTGGTTTTATCGTAGCCTAATATCCAGCCATGATACGGACCCCAATCGCAATGCGAAGAATAAGGAATATACACATTGCCATTCAGCAATAATAAGCCGCCGCGCTGGTTCTGCTTTTGCGCATCAAAATAAACAATGCCGTTTACGTTGCCATCGCCGGTGCCGGCAATTTGTGCTGCAATTAAGATGGGGCTGTTGGGTCTTTCCGCGCCTGTAACAATATCGAGTGCATGCAGGTATTGAGAGAACTGTTTGTTGGCATCTACCGATCTGGCAACCACATACAACGTATTTGTAACCGAATCAATAACAGGCGTTCCCACAATGCCCATGTTGCCACTGAAATCATTATAAAAACCGCCACAGGCACCGGTCATATCGCGGTTCTTTGGAGGGCGGGTGCCATTAGGAGTAAGGCTTACCTGCCAGTAAGGTGCAGTGCGATTGGCCGAATCAGCGTCAAAGGCATACACAGTATTGTTCACCGTAGCTACAAACACAATATTGCGGGTTCCAATATTAGGCACATTTACATTCAGCATCACCAGCGGCTGCGCATAAATCTGGTCGTCTACTGCGCGCGAAAAAACCGCTCCGAAAGAGCCGGATTTTACGTTGGTGGTGGTGAGGGTAGTTTCGTGGTCATACCATCCGGTTCGCTGCAGGTTGTTATGCTGGGTTAATACACTTGTTTGCGCATGGGCAAACAGAGCCAGGCTACAAACTGATAATAGTAAGCAAAGGCGGACGAAAGAAATTCGTTTCATAAACAGGATATCTTTTGTTTTGGATGCGGTATAAAGCAGTCGTATTTGATGATAAAGATAAACGCTAATTTAATTCATAAGGTTGCCATAAAATTAAATAGATTTTCAGACAATCCTTTTAAATGTAGATGCTGAAAAGCACCACTTGTGTACTTTAAATTGGCAGAGGACAACGTTTCTGTTGTGTCTTCTCATCCTATATTTCAGGTTAGGACTGAAGTGGGTTTTTATATTGAATAGAGGATAAGAAAAATTAAGCAGCGTAAAAGTATAAAGCGAGTAGGAGTAAACAGATTACCTACGCAAAGCTTGTGAACAAGCTATAGTTATCGCCATGCTTTTACTATGGCTGCCGGAACATTAAAGTGAGATTAGCTTGTCTATTTGCGAAGCTAATTTCCTATCCTTGTCAGTAACTGTATTGCCGGCATCGTGGGTAGATAAGCGAATGTTTACCTTGTTGTAAACGTTGTCCCATTCGGGGTGATGATCCATCTTTTCGGCTATCATGGCCACGCGTGTCATAAAGGCAAAGGCTTCCGAAAAGTCAGCGAAGGTAAAGCTGCGTTGCAATGCGTTGTTTGTTTCCTGCCACATGGTTTTAGTGTATTAATTGTTCAGAAAGAAGGTGGGTTAAAGTTCTGTCTATCTCGGGGATAGCATTGCACAACTGCTCAAACGATTCTATTACAAAGAAGCGTGGCTGCAAGGTGTCAATGCGGTAAGGCGTGCTGAGCATTTGAGGCACATCAAACGGTGTTTTTTCTGAGTCATTGCTGAACACGTGCGCTGTTTCGCCGATGGACGAAATGATACCCGCACCAAAAATCTTGTTGTTGCCGTTTTCGTTCAATAAACCAAATTCTATGGTGTACCAGTACACGCGGGCAAGAACTGCAATCGCATCGGCATCATCAATCCACTTCATGGCAAGCTCACCAAAGCCTTGTATAAATTCAGCATACGCTTTATTTACCAGCAAAGGAATATGACCAAACACATCATGAAACATGTCCGGCTCTTCTATGTAATTCAGCTCGTCCATGGTGCGCAGCCAGCAGGTAGCGGGAAACACTTTGTGGGTGAGCATTTCAAAAAAATCTTTTGCCGGCACCAGTTCCGGCACCACCTTTATTTTCCAGCCGGTGTGTTGCTGCAACCGTTCCGTTGTTTTATCGAAATGTGGTATTTCATCACCCTTAAAACCAATAATGTCTAATGCTTCGAGATACAACTTGCTCGCAGCTTCCTGCACGTGCGGAAGCTGACGCTCGTACAATAGTTTCCATACTTGAAAATCTTCAGGTGTGTAGGTGCTGTAGTCTTGTACGGTTGGCTTGATGCGTTCCATCACTTTCTATTGTTAATGGGTGATTGTTACTGGTTAACTGAAAGAGCTTCCTTCGCAACTCCATCTCTTTCTTTTGTCCTTATCAATACCTGCCAAGCATCCTGCACCAAGCCGTTATTGAGCAACTGCGCAGCAAGCTTGTGCAACTCATTATTCCGTTTCGATTTATTCCTCTTGTATTGCCTTAAAATAAATAGCATTGCCATATTGCTAAAAGCTTCATCCTCGTCCGGTATCGCTTCTACATTGGCAAGCTGCGCCAGATGGTTGCCGGTCAGTATTTCGCTGTGTAAAATCTCGGTTGGTAATTGGTCGAAGCCGATACCCAGCCTGGTGTTGGGCTTTGCCACTTGAAAAAGATTGCTGTTGTCCACCCTGCAATACCAGTCGCCGCCCAAACGCGCGACATGATTGATTTTTGTTTGGTCAATGCCGGTTCTGTTCTCGTTGAGAATACTGTCGTTAATGTGCATCAGCAGCACTTCGCAAATCACTAAGTTGCCTGCGCCGGCTTCATTACCCAAAGCTTTTATTTCATTGACCTTACATTCTAGTTTGATTAAACTTTCCTTTACCATGGGTGGTTGAACAAGGGTTGCCTTTTCCGGTGTAAAGCCTGCTTTAATAAACTCATCAGCTCCTTTGCCGTACTCGCAGCTTGCCAGCGATACTTGCTGTACCATATCGTAGCTGACAATGTTAATAACAACCTCGGGTACTTCTTTTACATTCTGTAACGTATGTTTTGTGGTGTTGTCTCTCAGCCTTCTTGCCGGAGAAAAAATAACAATGGGTGGATTAGTAGAAAACAAATTAAAGAAGCTAAAGGGTGACAAATTCACCTTGCCTTCGCTGTCTATCGTACTGGCAAAAGCAATAGGCCGCGGCGCAACAGCGTGCTGTAAAAAGCTCTGTGTCTGTTGAGGCGTTATGTTTTGTAAGTTGATGATCATAATTGCTGATTTTTCTATCGCAAAGTCGCTAAGACGCGAAATTTGATTAGGTACTTGCGCCTTGGCGCTCAACACTAAAAATTATTTACAAACCTTTTAATCCCTTCTTTTATGATTGAAACATGAAAATTGACAAGGAAGCCTAACTTCTTTTGCGCCAGTTTCAAATAAGAAATAATCTGTGCTGTATATACCGGTGGCATTACATCACAGCACTTTATTTCAATCACAATTTCATTCTCTACCAACAGATCAATCACATAATGCTTGCCGGTGTCAAACCCCTTATAAAACAACTTAACCGGCACCTGATTTTCCGCTACAATGTTTCTTATCTCAAATTCTTTCAGCAAAGCATATTCATATGCCGATTCAAGCAATCCCGGTCCTAATTCCTTATGCACCTGAAAACAGGCATCTACAATTATCGCTGCTAGCTCATTATATCTTTCCTTATTTATCTTTGCGTCTTCGCGTCTTTGCGGTTAATCTTCCCCAGCAACGAAAAATCACTTTCCTCCTTCACCATTGTATTCCACAACACACTCAATCCTTCTACTTCCATCTCCACCACATCGCCTTCTTTTAACCATTGCTCTTCGTAGTTCGCATCATTCAATTTGCCCGTTCCGTTCAATTCTAAAAAACAACCTGTTCCCACCGTACCACTTCCGATGATATCACCCGGATGAAGCGTAACACCATAACTGCAACGCTCAATCAACTCCGCAAACGTCCAGTCCATGTCGCTGACCTTGCCTTCGCTTACGGGCTTTCCGTTTACAAAACACTTCATGCCCAAATTCCAACTCTTACCCACATGACCTTCTTTGCATGCTACTTCAAATTCCTTCAATTCATCCAGCGTCACCAGGCAAGGACCGACTGCTGTTGCGAAGTCTTTACCCTTGGCAGGACCTAAGTTTAGCAGCATCTCTTCCATCTGCAAAGTGCGGGCGCTCAGGTCATTCATAATCATCAAACCAGCGATGTATTCATCCGCTTCTTCAGCTTTAATGTTCCTTCCGCTTTTGCAAATCACAATTGCTACTTCCAGTTCAAAATCCAGCTTCTCAAAATGGTCAGGCATACACTTTACATCGCCCGCACCTTGAATGCTGTTGTGATTGGTAAAATAAAAAACCGGGTATTCATCAAACTGCGGAATCATGGGCACACCACGGTTTCTGCGGGCAGATTCAACATGCTGTCGAAATGCATAACCATCGCGGCACGAAGGTGGGAAAGGAACCGGCGACAGCAGCTGAACATCATCTAACGTAATGCCATTGCCTCCCTGTAAATTACCTTCACGGATGGCTTTTTCTGTTTGCTGCGCAATGGAAAAATTGTCTTCCCAAAAGTTCAGCATCATACTCATGGTAGATGGTAACTCGGGATTCATCAAATCGCAATCATAGAGAAAATTGTCTACCAAAAACGCAAGCTGTTCCGTGTCGTTGTGTAAGTAAGACATCAGTTTCATAACCAGAAATTTTTACCGCAGAGGTAAAGAGAAATGAGAGTTCTGCGCAGAGAAAATTCAATTTTACCACATCTCTGTTTTTCTTCCTCTCTCTATTCGAAGCATTATTAAAAACATTATAAAGCTTTTACCACAGAAACAAAAGGGAGCAAGAATTTTCATATAAAACAACCTCCGCGAAACCCTCTTATTCCTCTTTTTCTCTGCGGTAAATAAAACAAAAAGCTATAAGTTCCCTCTCAAACCCTGCTCTCTTTCTATCGCTTCAAAAAGAGCTTTGAAGTTTCCTTTCCCAAAGCTTTTAGCGCCCTTGCGCTGGATGATTTCAAAGAACAAAGTAGGGCGGTCTTCTACCGGTTTCGTAAAGATTTGTAAGAGATAACCCTCCTCATCTTTATCTACCAATATACCCAGTTTTTTCAAGGGTTCAAGGTCTTCATCAATATGATCTACTCTGTCTAACAAATCATCATAATAAGAAGAAGGCACTTTCAAAAATTCAATTCCTCTGCTTTGCAATGTCGTTACCGTTTCAATAATGTTGTGCGTAGCCAGCGCCACGTGCTGCACGCCTTCGCCGTTATAAAACTCTAAGTATTCTTCTACCTGCGATTTCTTTTTGCCTTCTGCAGGCTCATTAATCGGGAACTTCACAAAGCCGTTTCCATTGCTCATCACCTTGCTCATCAGCGCCGAATATTCCGTAGAAATATCACTGTCATCAAACGTCAGGATATTGCGGAAGCCCATCACATTTTCATAGAAAGAAACCCATTTGTTCATCTGGTTCCAGCCCACGTTGCCCACGCAATGATCTACATACTGCAAGCCTGTATCGGTTGGGTTATAACTCGATGTCCATTCCACATAACCCGGCATAAAAGCGCCACTATAATTCTTTCGTTCGATGAACAAATGAACCGTGTCGCCATAGGTTTGAATACCACTCATCACCACCTCGCCATGCTTGTCCTGTAGTGTTACCGGCTTACCGCTGCTTTTTGCGCCGCGCATCGTGGTTTGCTTCCACGCATCCATCGCATCATCCACGCGCAAAGCCAAATGCTTCACGCCATCGCCGTGCTTCTGAATATGGGCGGCTATTTCGTTATCATTTTTTAATGGCGTGGTAAAAACAAACGTCAGCTTGTTCTGCCTTATCGCATATGAGGCTCTGTCTTTCATGCCTGTTTCCGGTCCCGCATAAGCGAGGCTTTGAAAGCCAAAAGCCGTCTTATAAAAATGCGCTGCCTGCTTGGCGTTGCCTACATAAAATTCAACATAATCGGTGCCTTGCAGGGGAAGAAAATCAATGGATTTATTCTGTTGCTGCGCTCTTTTAGGCACTTCTATTTCAGAGATCATACAATGGTTAATTATAAATAGTTAATTGTAAATAGTTAATTGTAAATTGGAGAAAGAAGAAGAATGAATTGTCAATGGTGAACAAGACGCTACAGGCTGTCTCAATTACCCATTAACAATATTCAATTAACCATAGAATCTGCGGCAAGCGCTTCCATCAGGCAGACGTAAGAATTGCAATCGTCAAAAAAAAGCTTATGTGCGTAATCAGGGCGCATACCACAAAAATAGAAAACTTATTTAAAATAATAACGATTGTTAGTTTTTGTCAAAAGCTTTGTGCTTTTCTTTCTACTTTTATCCCGCAGATAACGATTGTCAACTTTTAATGGTTACTAGTGAATTGAAAGTTCAAAACACTTCTTCCGATTAAACATTAACCATAATCAATTAACCATACCACATGGCTCACTACACTTCACTCGGTTCCATTCCACACAAGCGGCATACACAGTTTCGTAAGCCTGATGGCTCGTTGTATTCTGAACAATTATTTTCTACCGAAGGCTTCAGCAACGATTCGTCTTTGCTCTATCACGCACATCCGCCTACACAAATTATAAAGACGGATGAACCGGTAAATATTGCCCCGCAAATTGCCGAAGAAAAAATGCTGAAGCACCGCAGCTTCGAAGGCTTCAAAGTAGCGCCGCAGGGGGATTACCTGCAAAGCCGAAAGCCTGTGTTGGTCAACAACGATTGCCACCTCAGCCTTGCAGCGCCGCAGCAAAGCCTTACCGAATATTGGTACAAAAATGCCGATGCTGACGAGCTTCTGTTCATCCACGAAGGCAGCGGCAAACTGCTTACCCAATATGGCGAATTGACTTTTGCCTACGGCGATTATCTAGTCATCCCGCGCGGCACCATTTACCAGATAACCTTTGATAGCGCCGACAACCGCCTCTTCATTGTCGAGTCCTTTTCGCCCATCCGCTACCCCAAAAAATACCTCAGCAAATATGGGCAGTTGCTGGAGCATTCGCCGTATTGCGAGCGCGACATCCGTACGCCGCAAAACCTGCAAACAATAGATCAGAAGGGTGATTTCATTATACAGGTAAAAAAGCGGGGTGTGCTTTATGGCTTGCACTATGCACATCATCCTTTCGATGTGATAGGATGGGATGGATGTTGCTATCCGTTCGCTTTCAGCATCCACGATTTTGAACCTATTACCGGTCGGGTGCATCAACCACCGCCTGTGCATCAAACCTTCGAGGCGAACAACTTTGTAGTGTGTTCTTTTGTGCCGCGTTTGTTCGATTACAACCCGCTTTCCATCCCTGCGCCTTACAACCACAGCAACATAGACAGTGATGAAGTGTTGTATTATGTAGATGGCGATTTCATGAGCCGTAAAAATGTTACGCGAGGTATGATCACACTACATCCTGCCGGCATTCCGCATGGACCTCATCCCGGCTCGGTAGAAAAAAGCATTAGCGCAAAAGAAACCAGAGAGTTAGCGGTGATGGTAGATACCTTTCATCCACTGATGCTCACAAAGCAAGCCTTGGAAATAGAGAACGATAGCTATACATTGAGTTGGATGGAGTAGATAACTGTCTACTCCTTTTTAAGTGCATTTACTTGTGGTTTTGGTGTTGTGTGTTGATAGAAAAATCATTGTTTCATTTACGCATATTACAGGTGTATCCCCGCCCATCCGGTATTGCATGTTCTTGCTTATTTTAGCAAAAAATTAAACCAACATGCATCGGCAAAAAGGACAAACTCTTTTCATGTGGCTGATTGCTTTGTGCGCATGGGCAGGCATCCTGCTTCAGTTTTCGACCAATGTATTGAGTTGGATTCACTCTGGCAGACCAGTTAGCGAATCCATCATTAAATTCTTCAGTTATTTCACCATTCTCACCAATAGTCTTGTTGCCATCACCACTATGTTAGCCTTGCTCTTACCCCGTTCCAGAATAGGCATCTTATGCGGCAGACCCGGCACCATCACCGCTATCGCTGTTTATATTATCGTGGTCGGTCTTGTATACAATCTTGTGCTTCGACCACTGTATCATCCGCAAGGCTGGGCAAGAGTGGCAGACGAGCTTGTGCATGTTGCCGTGCCGGTTTTATACATCTTTTACTGGCTTTTGTTTGCCACAAAGGGCAACGTTCGCTGGAGCAGCGCTTTTGGTTGGTTACTATATCCATTGCTTTACCTGATTTATACTTTTTTGCATGGCTGGGTTACACGCTATTATCCTTATCCGTTCATGGATGTAAATGCTATTGGCTATGCCAGTTTCTGGCTGAACAGTTTTTACCTGTTGCTGCTTTTTGTAGCGTTGAACCTGGGAATGATTGCCATTGATAAAGCTATTGCGAAACGGAAGAAGATAGCTGCCTGAGTAGATAGATTTGTACTTTAATAACAAAATCCTGTGCTCCCTGAAGTTGGCTGTACAACCATTCAGAGCGCACAGGATTTAAAATTTAATCACACTGTTTTAAACTGTGGGCAGGCACGCGATTTAAAAGATCAACCGCTACTCTTTAATGCACGACCATCATTTGTGCAGTGCCCATTGTTTCCTGTCTGTTCGTTATCAGGCTAACGCGATAATTGCCACGTGGCAAATGATTCACCTTAAGTGAAATAAGTTCATTCCCTTTCTCAAACGACTTTGCCGGTTGTGTCAGAACGATGTTGCCGTTTTCGTTGGTTATTTGTAAGCGAAGATTGGTAGTCTCTGCTAGGGCAAAGCTCACCTGCACACCATCTGCAGCCGGGTTTGGATATAGCCTCACCGGTATTATTGTGGCAATAGGATTTGCCGTATTTATGGGTTCTCTTTTTAAGATCATTCCGTTATCGCCTACGGCAAATCCGTTGTTCTTATCCAGCATGTAAACGGCGCGCAACGGCGTTTTGCTACTCCATTCGCGGGTAATGTTTTTACCTAAGTTTAGTATCTTGTAGATGGTTCCTTTTTCACTCACTGCATAGCCGTTGCCGCCACTAAAAAACTGGCAGTCATTAATCCGGTCGGGAAAACTGTTGATCAAAATTTTTTTATTAAAAAACCAATAATCGGTTCCTAATAAATTACGCAGGGCAAAGTGATTTAGCAGCACCAACTGGCTGCTGTCGCCCGGCGAAAAGCGATTGTAAAAATTGGTAAACATCATCACCGTATCAGTGCCAACAGAGGAGAAAGAAGAGAAACCATTGGCATTCGGAAACGCGAGGTTATAACCATTGTACCAGTTCTCTCCGTCTACAGTGCGCAGAAAGTCGGCAGAGTAAGTGAAGGCGCCGGAAATATTACCCGCAGCGATGCCCGTATTCTTATCGCTAAAGGTAATCTGGTGGTAAGCGCTGGTGCCATTCAGCTTGCGTTGCGCCCACCAGCTTCTTCCCCAATTGCGGCTGCTGTATATCTGCGAGCTTACGCTATAGAGTGTATTGCCGGGTGCTATGGTGGCGTAAAACGGAGACAGATCAGTCAATACTTTAGACCAGGTGATTCCTCCATTTATTGATTCATAAATGGCTGCATTGCCATTCTCCGAAGAGGTCGTTACCATCAGGGCAGCAGTGTCCAGTACCGTTACAGAAACAATATTGCTTTTGTCTGGCGCTGTTACGGTTATCCATTTTTTACCACCATCTTTAGTTTTTAATATGGTGCCGCCATCACCTACAGCATAGCCAATGCTGGCATTGCAGAAGGCTACATCGCGAAGATTATTTTTCACAGGAGCAGTTTGCTGTGTCCATTGCGCTGAGGCGTTGGAAAGGGTAGCAGAGATCAATAAAAGACAGAAGAGAACTTGTTTCATGTTTTGTGTTTAAGTGAAGTAGTAAGAAAATAGTTGGCGTAATTGAACAAAGCTTTATAGTTATCGTTTGGATGGTTGATTTATGTTTAGTGCTTCCTTATTTTGCTGTAATGAAATCACGTTGTGCCACCGGTGAAGAGGCAACCTGAATTCTTTTTGCTGCCTCTTTTCTTAAATTTTTCTAACCCGTTTTTAGTTGGCTGATATTTTTTTTGCTGCAATCATTTGAGAATGATGTTATCAACGACAGGTGATTGAATAACCCTTTTTTTATCACTAGACCAAGAAAGTGCTGTACAATCTTTATATCCAACAGTGAATAAACAATCAGCTTCATCACAGTCGCCTTTGCAGGCTCGCATAATTACAGGCTGTGCGATTGTAATAAGAATGACATCAACCTCTTGCCAGCGTTAACTTTACCGTAAGTTCGTGGCTTCTCTTTTTGTTGTTTTCATGGTTAAAAATCTGGTCTCTTTTATTCGTAATAAATCTCTCTTTGCAGTGGGCTTCCAGTTTGCCGCTTCCAGTCTTTTGTTTGGTATTTGGGTGGCTTCTATACCGGGCATTAAAGCGAGGTTGCAGTTTACTGATGGCAGCCTGGGGCTTTCGCTGCTCCTGTCGCCTTTAGGCGCGGTGACAGGCATGCTGCTCTCTACCCGCGTTTTCAGCAAGATATCAGTAGGCAGGTGGATGGTGATAGGTTATATTATGCAGTGTTGTATAATGATGCTTCAGATTAATTCGGTAAACCGGTTGATGTTCTGGACATGCCTGTATTTCTTTGGCATGATGGGGTTCTTAAATGGCGTGTCTTCCAACGCTACCGTCAACCTGATGGAGAAGAGGCAGGGTCGCCTTTTAATGAGTACCTGCCATGGCATGTATAGCCTGGGCGGTGCAATAAGTGCAGGCATTGCGGCGCTATTATTTTCAGTCAATCTTTCTTCGGGATGGCAGATTGTGTTGGTAGCGGGGTTTATCATTACGGTTGTTTTTATCAATAGCCCATACCTGCTGGCAAACAACGACATTATCCACTCCCGCCAAGGCGTGAAGTTGCCTTCCCTTTCTATCCTGGGTATTTCTTTTATCTGCCTGGTGAGCTTTATGGCTGAAGGTTGTGTGGCCGACTGGAGCGCGATTTATTTTAAAGAAGTCTTGCTGGCTCCTAAAGCGTTAATAAGTTTAGGGTATGCCAGCTTTTCAGTTGCTATGACGCTGGGAAGGCTGAACGGTGACCCGTTGATTGCAAAATTGGGAAGCAAAAACGTGGTAGTAGGTGGAAGTTTATTAGCGGCTGCCGGCTTTATAATCGTAGTAAGTGCACCGGTAGTGCCGCTGGCAATTGCCGGCTATCTGGCCATTGGTTTTGGCTGCTGTTGTATCGTTCCGGTCTTATTCAGAACATCGGCCTATATACCGGGTGTAAGCACCGTGGAAGGTTACGCGATGGTAACCACCGGTGGATTGATTGGCTTTCTGACTGGTCCGTCAGTGATCGGGTTTATATCTGAAAAAGCGGGCTTGTCGAAAGGCTTATCCCTGTTGATTCTGATGCATTTACTGGCGACTTATACTGCGTGGAAGAATCCATTTATAAGAGATAAAGAAGTTGCCGCACCTGCAGTAGTGCCGTATGATGAACAGACATATTAACGCCGGATATAGTGTTATCTAAAAGTGTGTATTTCATGAGGAATCCGCAATCTGTTATTTAAAAACAAACGACATTTACCTCAAAAAAGCAGGGTTTGCCATTGATTCTATTCTCATCAATCTATTGGAATTATAAACGAGTAAGCCGGCGGTTTATACCTGCGGGCATTCTGCTGTTATTCTGTTTCTTTTATCATTCAGCCTGTTATTGCCAGGCATTTGTGTTTGCTCAATTGCAGGGTGCGCCGGTAAATACAGCCGGCTGGAATTTTACAGGCAATGCACGCATTGGCAACATTAAAGCCAGCGATAATTCCGAAATTATTTTATGCGATACACACACCGGAGAAACAGGAAGTATCTTTTATAATCAGCCCATTGACCTCTCGAAATGCAACCAGTGGAAAGCGGAGTTCGATTTCCGCATCTTCGACGGCACGGCAGCAGATGGCATTGCGTTTTGTTTTTTAGAAGTGCCGCCATCAGGCTTTATCAGCGGCGAGGGCATTGGCATTCCTGCCACCACCAATGGCCTGAAAGTAGTGTTCGATACCTACAATAACTGCGCAGTAGATCATTCACTTGCGGTGCCTAAAATCGAACTGCGTTGGGGATTTGGTTATAATGAATGTACGGGTCTGCCAACGCTGGAAAACAATAATAATACGCTTTCGTTTATCCGGTCAGATACTTATAATCATGCAGTCATTACTTACAATGCCGGCAACATTACTGTATCGCTTAATAACCAGCTTTATCTTTCTGGTTACCAGTTACTCAACCTCACGGGCTATCTTGGGTTTACTTCAGGAACGGGCGGCAACTACGACAATCATTCTATCAAGAATGTAATCATCTATACCAATGTTCCTGCCTCTGCTGCAGGCGCAGATAAATCGGTTTGCGCTGGTCAAACGGTAGACATCGGTTCGCCACCCAATGCAGCTTATACCTATCAATGGATGCCGGCAGAAGGATTGAGTTCTGCCACAGCAGCCAACCCAACGGTAAGCCTTCCCAACACAACCGATAATGACATTACAAAAATATACTCGGTTACTACTTCGTTGTCCGATGGATCGGGTTGTACGGCTACCGATAGTGTAAAGGTCACTGTACTAACGCTGGCACCGCCTTCGGTCTCTATTAAGAGCTCCGACAGCCGCGTATGCGGAAACCAACCTGTTCTGTTTACGGCAACCTCTGCAGCAAGCGGACCCTCTCCACAATATCAATGGTTGTTAAACGGAATAGTAACGGGAACAAACAGCGATACTTTTGCCATCAATACATTGAGTACTGGTGATGTAGTGAGTTGTTTATTGACTAACAACGAAAGTTGCGCTGCGGTTAACAATGCCACCAGCAATGCCATTAGCCTGCCTGTTTTTCCTTCGCCAACGGTGGATGCCGGCTCTTTCGTTGCCATTGATTATGGAAGCATCACAACATTAAACGCAACCGCAACAGGCAACATCAGCAGTATCGTATGGAGTCCTGCTGCGGGGCTAAGCAATAGCCATATCCTGAACCCGGTAGCGGGTCCGAAGGCAACTACTTTATACACCGTAAGTGTACAATCGGAAGATGACTGCCTTGCATCCGATACAGTAACGGTGAAGATAATTTCGAAGGGTGTAGCGGTGCCTAATGCTTTCACGCCAAACGGCGATGGCGAAAACGATACTTTCAAACCCATTGTATTAGGGGCTGCCATCAATTACTTATTTGTTGTTTATAACCGCTGGGGGCAAAAGCTGTTTGAAAGTAAGACAGCCGGCATCGGGTGGGATGGTTCAGTAGGCGGGCACTTGCAACCGACGGGCGTTTATACATGGTTATTACTCTCTACGCTGGATACAAACGTGAAGGTCAATAAGAGAGGAACAGTAGTATTAATCCGGTGATGATAGTAACAGGGTTATATTAAGAAAAACAGTGCCTTCTATCGCAACAAGACCACCGTTCCCTTGTAATGAAAAACTTCGCCGGTATCGCACAGAATATCTGCCATGTAAATGTAAGAGCCGGGACCAGCCGGAGTTGAACGGTACGTTCCATCCCATCCTGCTGATCGGTCATCAGCACTAATGTTCGTCTTCTCAAATACCGGCACACCCGTCCGGTTGAAAATAACAAAATGCTGAATGGCTTTAATGCCTTTTCCTTTGATAAAGAACCGGTCGTTCTTACCATCACTGCCCGGCGTAAAGGCACTGGGTATCTGCACTAAGCTTTGTTTGCAGATTATGTTGATGTGAACACTATCCTGTTGCGTGCATCCATGGTCAGTGACAGCCTTTACAACATACAATATATCAGACTTCGGCTCGCTGGTTGGTGACGCGCAGTTGGCGCAACTTAAATAGGTAGCAGGTGTCCATGACCAGCCGGTTACGTTGCTGCTTCCGGTGGTGTTTAAGACTACAGGCGAGCCGGCAAACATGGTTACATCATCTATGGTTTCCACCGTGGGAAGCTCTGCGATTCTCACCTCTGTGGCGGCAGTATCGGTAAAGCAATGGTCATTGTCAAACCCAACAACGGTATAGGTTTGCGGTGTTTGCGTGGTGGTTACAGGTGTTGCCGTGTTCGGGTTGTCGAGGCTGGTTCCCGTCCATTGGTAGGTATCTGCTCCGCTGGCGCTTAACGGCAGGCCGCTGCCCTTGCACAAATAAAATAATGGCGGTGCGGTAATGGTAAATGGCTGCCGCACCCGCACTACAAGAGAATCCTGGCTGATGCAGCCTTTCTCATTCGTAACCTCCACTTTATAAGAGGTGGTAACCAGAGGCGATACAAAGGGAGCCGCTACTGCCGGGTTGCTGATGTTGGTTCCCTGTAGCCACTGGTAGCTGACGCCATCATGGGCTTCTAACTGTACGGCATTTCCGAGGCAAACAAAAGCATTCTGCGGCGTGATGGCTACCGCTGGTTTGGCATCTACCCATAAAGTATGATACACCGTATCATAACAGCCGCCATTGCCCACAATCAGCCTTATGGGGTTATCATCCGGCGTAATGAAGTATTGTTCTTCTGTGGTTTGCTGTACGGAAGTGAAATTGTTATTCTGGATATACCAATACCAGCTAACATCGCTGCTGCTGATGTTGGAAGAACCGGTGAAAGTAGTAGCTAAGCCTTCACAGATAGATGCCAAGCCGTTGATGGTTGCCTTCGGTGTTTGCTTTACCGCTACCGGCACAGAAGCTTGCCCAACACAACCATACGGCGAAGCCACCCGCAGCGAAACGGTGTAAGCGCCGGTATCGTTATACACAAAAGAAGAAAGCTCTGTATCGGCTGTGTCATTTGCAATACCAGTCCCGAAGTCCCACAGATAACTCAACGTTTCGCCTAAATTATCTTTCGCCACGCTGGTGATATCAGGCGTAAAAAAGGATAAGGATGAATCGCAGCTTAACTGTGGCGTCCGGTTAATATTCACGTGCAAAGTGTCTATCACAATCGGCTTGTCTAAAAAGTAAGGGAACGAGCAGTTGTTGCCATCTCTTACAATCAGCGAAGGCGTATATACATTCGGCGTCAGGTACGTGTGTGTAGCAAATGTGTCCTTTGCATCTACCAGCGTGCCATCGCCGAAATCCCAGGTAAAGGCGGTGGTGTTGCTGGCTTCTGCACTCAGCGTTACGGGCACAGAAGAACCACAGGCAAACAGCTTGTCAGCCGTCAGCGTGGCATACGGTCCGGCTATCGTTACATAATCGTACGAAGAGTCAACGGAGTTGTCATAGAAATAACCATAGATGGTCACTTTATACTTGCCCGGCTTGTTATAAATATGGCTGGGATAATTCAGATTATCTGCGGTAGCGCCATCTCCAAAATCCCATTTCACGCTCTTAACGTTGTTCGAGGTATTGGTAAACTTTGCCTGTGCAGGCGGGCAGCCGCTGTTGGGATTAATAAAATTGGTGACTGCCGTAAAGCTGAGGTTGGTATTCTTAACGTTGATGAATTGAACCGCCGTATCCGTGCAGCCGCTGCTGTTATCTGTTACAATTAGGCGCACGGTGTCTATGCCGGTTTCGGTGTAGGTATGTGTTGGCGCTTCGTAATAATAAGCATTGCTTTGGTTGGTGCCATCGCCAAACTGCCATGTGTACAGGTTGTTATAAGAATTGTTGCCATTACTGTAGTTATAAAAGTAGAGGGGAATGTTGGGAAGCGTTGGGTTTTGCGATACACTAAATACTGCCTTTGTCCCTCCCACACTGATGCCATACTGGTAGGCAATATCGGAACAGCCATCTCTGTCGGTTACTGTTAACGACGTATAATAAGTTCCCGGCTGCGCATAATTGTGAACCATGCTCCCACCGGTTGTGACTGCCGTTTGCCCGTCGCCAAAACTCCATTCCCATTTTGTAATCGGTATGCCGTTGCTGCCCGAAGATGTATCTGTAAAAGATACCGGCAACTTAAAGCAATCGTTCTTTTTCGGCACGAAGCCGGCGGTGGGTCCTTTTACTTTGAGGGGAATATAATTGGTAGTGTCGGGGCAGTTGAAATAATAAGAATTGGTGATTACGCGGAGGGTGCTTTCGGTCTTACTTAACCGGGAAAGATTAAGGTGAAACGAGTTGCGCCACGTATAATCCGGCGTTGACGAATAGCCCTGAAATTGAGTGCTGTCACCATATTCAATTTGACCGACACTAAAATCGTAATTGTAGTAATAAACATAAGCCGGGTTTGTTTCTAAGTTGGATATGGTTGTTTGCAGGTCTTCGTTGCCGCATACTTCCTGCGGCGCCGTTAGTACAGGCTTTTGTTTTAATAACACATAAGCGGTAACAGAATCTCTCACGGCACAGTTGCCGTTTTTAGCTGTCAGGGCAACTTTATACGCACCGGTTTTTGTGTATGTATGTTTAATGGTATCCTGGAATGCGTTGTAAGAATATGCCGTTGAGTTGTCGCCAAAATCCCAGGTCCAGCCGGTGGCTTTGGTAGATGCTTCGGTAAATCTCATCCCGCCGCGCAAGCCATCGCAGCTATTTAGTTGAGAAGCGATTTTTGGAAACGGTGGCAGCACTTTAATGTAATTGGTTTTGGTAACCGTATCGCTGCATCCGTAATTGGAAATGACTAAGGACACAGTGTAAACCGAATCGTAATAGTACTGGTGCGAAGCTGCCGAATTGTAAAGATAAACGCTGCCATTGTCGCCAAAGCTCCAGCTATAATACCCGCTTGTATTGCTGCCGGTTACGGTAAAATTTACCGGTGTGTTTCCGCAGATGGTGGTACCTGATGTAGAGGCGAAATCAAAGCTTGGCTTACCCAGGATGGAAATGGGAAAACTGGTAGTGCCTTTACATCCGTTAGAGTCCGTATAGGCAAGCGTTACATTAAAGTTGCCTTCTCTTGTAAAGTTGTGTTGTGGTGCTGCTTCTGTTGATGTGGTGCCGTCATTAAAATTCCAGCTGTAGTCTTTTAACGGTGCTTGTGAGCTGGCCGTGAATAGTGTAGATAAATTGGTGCAGCCATATTGCCCGCGCGAGCTGTTGATAGAAGCATTGGGGTGATAGATGCTGATATACTTGCCTCCCATAGAAGTGCAGCCCGCAGCATTCGTTATTTGCAGTCCAATATAATAGCTTCCGTCGCTGTTGTATTTGTAGTCGGGTGCCTGTACAGTAGAAGTCGGATTGAAATTGTAATAATTGTACTGAAAATCCCATGCCCATTTTACGGCTTCACTACTGGTATCTTTAAATTTCACCGTTACCGGCGCACCGCAGGCGCCTTGCATATTAATGTCAAAGTCGGGTGTTCTCGGCTGTGGCTGTACGGTTATTGTTTTGGTTGCCGTATCCTTACAATTCCCATAGTCGTTCACCAGTTGCAGCGTATACGTATCGGGGTTATAAAACGTGTGGTCAAGCTGCTTATTATATCCATAATATTCAGTGCCATTGATCAGCCATTCCTGCTGACCGCCGGTGGCTTGCGTGCTGGTATTGGTAAACACAGCATCTGTATTCTGGCAGATCAGCGACGGCACTGTAAAGTCGGTAGTAAAGTTGGCAACATTGATATAGTTGGTCTGCGTTATCTCGTCCTTACAGCCATCGCTGCTTTTCACACCGAGCTTTATAGTATAAATTCCTTTTTTCGGAAACACATGCTGCGGCGCTGCATCGGTGGAAGAAGTGCCATCGCCAAAATCCCATGTATAGTTTAAGGAAGTGGCAGCCGAACTACTGTTGTTTACAAACGTAACGGCATCGGTTGTTTTGCACAATACCGTTTGCGTAGCGCTGAAAGCCGCCGTCACGGAAGGAAACACCTTCGCCACTTCCTTGCTTTTTACATCGAAGCACCCATGGCTGTTGGTCACAGTAAGACTTGCTACTATCGTTTGCGGAATAGCATAAGTGTGCTGAGTTTGCGCACCGGCACTTTCCGAGTTGCCATCGCCATAGTCCCAGAAGTAAGAAGCAATGGTGCCATCGCCGGGTGTAGAGGTGCTGGTAAACGTAACCGGCAAGGGCTGGCAGCCACTGGAGGCGCTCGCACTAAAGTCAACCGTCGGTAAATAATAAACCGTAACTGTATTGGTCTTTGTATCCGTTTTACCGCCATCCGTTACGGTGAGCTTTACCGTATAGGCTTTCGGATCTTTATAGTTAGCGCCGGGGTCTTTTACGGTTGAAGTATTGCCGTTTCCAAAGTCCCATTTATAAGTAGCCGACGAAGAAAAACCGGTAGAGGTATTGGTGAAATGCACACTCAAGCCCGGGCAGCCATCCGGCTTATCCATCGTAAAATCAGCTTTCTGTGCCTGAGCGATGGTTTGCAGGCATACGAATACAGTCAACAGAAAGAAAACCTTACCAAAAAGTATCTTGTGGCTCATACGGGTCAAGCAGTTTGGAGAACAGGTGGTAGCGAGTTAGTTTATAGTGTCAAATCCGAACTAAAGATAAAGGCAAAATACATATCCGTTGCATAAATGGAGAAGAAATAATAGGCTGCTATTTATACGACACTACTGAATGGCACGAATGTGATTAGCCGAACCACTACGGATAAAGTTGTAAAGCCTGACGGCGGTTCCATTTTAAGTGTTGTAAAAGGAGAAGGCGCGAGCCATTATATAGTGTGGTTGGAGAAGGGGGGAAAGATATAGATTGAGGTGTGAGGGATTTATAATGGTTTATTATTAATCGGCTATCAAAGCATAATTTTGACAGACTGCGCTTTTTTCTTCTTTTATAACTCCTTCACTTCGGTAATTGAAAAATAGAGTAAGCTTTAAAAGTTATGAGATTAGTAATTAGCGCTTCTTTCGTTTTATTGTACTTGTGTCCACATGCTCAATCTGAGAATGGGAAAACCAGGTTTTTATTTTAAATCAACGATTAAAAGTTATAGTCAATGCAGCCCACAGAAATCAGTTGAAATACCTCTATCTTCTCATTTAGATATTTATATGCGCCATCCTTATCCAACTCTCACATACTTTACCACCAGCTTCGGACGCTTGTTTGCATCAGCCGCTTCCGAGGAAGCAAAGGTGATACAACGATAGATTTCTTCGTTCTGCAGGTGAATACAGAAGCCGTTGTTTTTGCGTTTGTCTACCATAGTCTGCACCAGCGGTTTCACATTCACCGCAACATCGTAATTCCATTGTTTGTCAGACGCGGGAATAACACCATCATTAGACGAAGAGCGGTAGTCAGGTTTATTGTTCCATGTAATCGAGTCTTCCGTCCACGCACCACCCGACACCAGCGATACGTAGCAACCATTGTTTGTATAGGCACTATAAGGCGAGCCTGGGTACTGTGAGTTTCCCTGCGGTGCCGAAGCCGAAGTGTTCGGGTCGAGCCCATAGAGGTACAGCGTAGCCGAAACGATTTTGGCATTCTTCGGCAGCGCGCTGAGGTCCGTAAAATTGATGTACACCCTTTGCTGCAGCGGCGAGGTTTGTATGGTCCAGGCAGAAGCCCCCAGTTCCGGGAGGTAGTTGTAATTGGCATTAGCGTAATTAGGCCTGTTATTTACAGCATTCACATATGCATCCTGCCCCTTAGCCTTACCCGGCTGAAGTGTAAGCGTAGTGGTATCGCTGGCTAATGAGGTAAGTGTGCCTGGTGAAACTTTATCAACAGCGCTTGCCTCAACCGCAGTAGAAGCTACCTCTTTTGTGCAACTGCTAAAGAAGAAAATGAGAAAACAGGTGCAAAGAAATGAATGGGTAATGAATCGCATAGAATTTAATTTTTTGGTTATGAATAGAGCGTAAAAATAATTGTTTGGTTTGATTTTGGCAGCCTCTCTTGTAACAACGATACCCGAACCAAAATAGCTGAAACAAGTCCCCCAACTCATCATAGATTGATCACCAGTTCTTTGGGATGTTCTGAAAGGCATCTTACAAGATGGATAAACCAAGTCTCTCACTCCGACCTGCCGTAAAAAGACTTCCTCCCACCTCGGCAAAGTAGCTCACGAAGCCATACAAAATATACATTTGTATCTCCGGTTAAGAGCGGCATAAATAATGAAAAAAGGCTTTTTATATTTGTTGATTGCAGTGGCATTCATAAGTGGTGGAACATCTCTTTATTACTTCTATGGCTACAAAGATAACACCTGGATAAAAGGCTGTGCCTACCTGCTGATGGTCTTTGGTTGGGTGTTTATTTTATTTACTATGCTTTTGATCTATCCGGCCGCGCTCCACTCGCCTTCCCAAAGAAGAGAAGCAGGGGACAGTTCACCGCTGCAAAAGATAAAACGGGTGTTGTTTTTTATCTGTTTTGCCGTATGGATGTTAGCCCTGATTTTCAATTTTTTTATAGCCGACGAATGGATGGAGAACCGTGTAAGCACCATCCTGTCAACTGGGCCCACTACCCTTGCAACAGCCGTGGTAATGAAGATAGAAGACAGGAGTGGAAGAGTGAGCTCACACTTTTTTGCCATCATCCGGTACACAACACCAAAAGGAGAAGTGAAGCAGGCGGTGGCTGATGACAACAGACTATATCAACCCGGTGAAACGGTGCAGATACATTATTCGAATAAATACCCGGATATGTTCTCTGTAATAAGCAACAGGTAAAAACGTTTCCTCCTTCCTAAAATCACCATAGCTTATCACCAATTCTAAAGCGGCTTGCACTGCACCTGCGGGTATGCCTACGCGTAACATCGGGGTGTAGCTTGCAGCTACTATTCATTTACTTAGTTCCCATCTTAGCGAAGTACGCATAAGTTCTTATCTTCTTTCTTCATCGCGTTTTTCCCGCATTGCAAACCCACATCTTCCTCTCTCTCCGCTATCTCATTAGCCACTATAACACTTCATTCCCCTTCTCTGGCACCAATATTTCTCACTCACAAAAAAGCACAACCATGAAATATAGAGCCTTAGCTACCACTACCGAACAACTCTCTGCCATTGGTCTCGGCTGCATGAGCATGAGCCATGCCTATGGCACACCCGACGATGAGGAATCCCTCAAAACGCTTCACTTCGCGCTCGACCTCGGCATTAACTTTTGGGATACAGCCGATGTCTACGGCGCGGGTAAAAATGAAGAGCTGATCTCCAAGGTTCTTGTCTCCAACCGCGATAAGATTTTCATCGCCACCAAGTTTGGCTTCACGCAAAAAGAAGGCGCCAAAGGGTGGGAGCCCGCCTTCGATGGCTCACCCAAATACATGAAGACCGCAGTAGAAAACAGTCTCCGCCGCCTCCGCATCGAAACCATCGATCTCTATTATGCCCACCGCATTGATCCTGCTGTCCCTGTCGAAGAGATGGTAGGTGCCATGGCAAATTTGATAACGGAAGGCAAGGTGCGCTATCTCGGTCTCTCCGAAGCCTCTGCCTCATCCATTCTTAAGGCACATGCAGTTCATCCCATCAGCGCCGTGCAAAGCGAGTATTCCCTGCTTACCCGCGATGTGGAAAGAACAGTACTGCCCGCTTGCAAAGAGCTCGGCATCACTTTCGTTCCCTTCAGCCCGCTCGCTCGTGGGTTGATGACCAATACGATCAACCTCAATAGCCTGCCCGAAAACGACTTCCGTAGGAAACTGCCCCGTTACGGTGGCGATCATGCAGAAAACAATATACACTTAGCAGCAGCTTTTGCCGATTTAGCAAAAAGCACCGGTTGTACTCCTGCACAGCTTGCCATTGCTTGGGTGTTAGCGCAGGGAGATAATATCATACCCATTCCCGGCACTAAAAAACGGGAGAAGCTGCAGGATAATGTCGGCAGCGTAGAGATACATCTTACGCCTGAAAACAAACAACAGATTGACGACTTACTGAAGCAATATCCCAACGTCGGCGACCGCTACGACGAAGGCAGCCGGAAAATGGTAGACAAAGAAGAGTAAAAAGACAGGTTTACTTATCATTAGCAACAATGCCCCGCACTTGTAGGGTATTGTTTTGACCAATTCTGGCATTTCTCAACAACAAGTAATTTCATATCTTCTGCAAAACCACAAGTAGATAGAAGACAGGCGCTATCACAAACAAAAACGCCCCGCTGCATCGCAACAAGGCATTCCACCAATCACACTGTCAATCTTTCCTTACTTTTTATGCTGTGCTAAATATTCCTTCAGCGCAAAGTGATAGACACTTTCACCCGGCTTAATCTTATTTTGGTATTCCGCTTTCTTCAACGGGTTGCGGCTAATGCTTCTGGCATAAGCCACTGCTTCGGCAAACAACTTCCTGCTTTCTCTTTGCTTATCGCTTGGCTTCACCCGGCTCATGTCCGGGTAACTCGTCACCACCGTCTTATCTTCGTATTACTTAAATACAAGCTGCTTACCAACTCCGCCACTAATGCCTCCTAATAGATTGCTGCTAAGTCGTGCTATGGTTACACTTTACTTCATATTTACTTCTTTCCATCTGCCTGTCTTCTTCTGGGTAGCTTCGTCTTTCCTTCGTTCATCTTACGTTCATCCTTCGTCTTTTTTGCTTAAACAGTGCAGAAAAGGAGAGAAGAGGCAGGGAAAAGAATAGTAGGTTAAAAGGCAGTTGTAAAAATAAGAACTAAGCAAATACAAATCTGTCTTTAAGCCTTTTTTAATCCGCATAAACTTCAGGTCAGTGAAGTAGACTGCACAGAGCATTCCACGAATATTTACAATTCAATTGCACCTAATAAAATACCCACTGCAGCAGCAACAAAGCTTAAGCAGGTATCCGTATACATAACCATGCAACCGTTCCTTGAGTGGCTTATAAAATCTGTAATATCGGAACAACTGCCGCTTTTCAAAGTTTGCTTATGGTGATTATAACTGAATAACGTTTTAATGTTAAGAAAACACGAATAAGGAGGAGAGTTATTCAAAACGTTTTGGCAGAATGAAAACCACTTCTATATTTGCACCCCCAATCACAAAAAGGGAAGTTCTTCGAAAGGGTAAGTAAGGAAAAACAAAAAAAAGAAATTTTAGTTGTTGTTTTCAATTTAGTTTCTATTTTTGTCCTCCCGCTAAAGCGTAGGTTTTAAAGCTGAAGAGCTTTAAAAAAACTTCGAAAAAAGCTTGGCTGGAAAGTGTAACCATACTACTTTTGCACCCCGCTTCGAGAAATAACAAGCAATAAAAGTTCTTTAAAAAAGGTTAGTTAAAGCAGTAAAAATTTCGAAAAAGATTTTGAAAATTGGGTTGCAGAACACTACTTTTGCATCCCACTTTTGAAACAGAAAAGGATTGATAACCTGCTCTTTACAAGTCTTTAACGAACCAAAAATCTTAAAAAAAGATTTGGTAGTTTGGAAAAAGAGTTTACCTTTGCAACCCCAAACGAAACACTAACGGTTTCGGAAACGGAAAAAGCTCTACGAAATAATCAAATGAGACATTAGGTCTGAAGGCTCAAAACCTTATCATTTGCAAGTATCAGAATCAAGTAATTGATGATGATAAAGTTCTTTGAAAGATTGGAAACAACAGTACGTAATAAAGAATGTTTAGTCATTCTAAACTACGGTAAGTAACGAACGTAACAACAAAATTAAATCCGACGTTAATTTCAATTTAATTTGAGACTAATAGTCAGATCAAACAACATTTACAATGGAGAGTTTGATCCTGGCTCAGGATGAACGCTAGCGGCAGGCTTAATACATGCAAGTCGAGGGGTAAATAAGTAGCAATACTTATGAGACCGGCAAACGGGTGCGGAACACGTACGCAACTTTCCTTAGAGCGGGGAATAGCCCAGAGAAATTTGGATTAATACCCCATAGTATATCGGAGAAGCATTTCTCTGTTATTAAAGATTTATCACTCTAAGATGGGCGTGCGGCTGATTAGGTAGTTGGCGGGGTAACGGCCCACCAAGCCTACGATCAGTAGCTGATGTGAGAGCATGATCAGCCACACGGGCACTGAGACACGGGCCCGACTCCTACGGGAGGCAGCAGTAAGGAATATTGGTCAATGGACGAAAGTCTGAACCAGCCATGCCGCGTGGAGGATGAAGGTCCTCTGGATTGTAAACTTCTTTTATTTGGGAAGAAATGTAGAAATTCTTTTTTACTTGACGGTACCAGATGAATAAGCACCGGCTAACTCCGTGCCAGCAGCCGCGGTAATACGGAGGGTGCAAGCGTTATCCGGATTTACTGGGTTTAAAGGGTGCGTAGGTGGGCAAGTAAGTCAGTGGTGAAATCTTCAGGCTTAACCTGGAAACTGCCATTGATACTATCTATCTTGAATATCCTGGAGGTAAGCGGAATATGTCATGTAGCGGTGAAATGCTTAGATATGACATAGAACACCTATTGCGAAGGCAGCTTACTACGCATATATTGACGCTGAGGCACGAAAGCGTGGGGATCAAACAGGATTAGATACCCTGGTAG
>CAXUDB010000005.1:0-158135 GCA_964249755.1 uncultured Ilyomonas sp.
CCCGGAGAGCTGGCAGAGTGGTCGATTGCGGCAGTCTTGAAAACTGTTGACTGTAACAGGTCCTGGGGTTCGAATCCCTAGCTCTCCGCTAAAATACTTCCCGCTGTTGTGCGGGTTTTTTGTTTGTAAAATTCCTGGAAAGGTGCCAGAGTGGTTGAATGGGACGGTCTCGAAAACCGTTTTACGGGCAACTGTAACGAGGGTTCGAATCCCTCCCTTTCCGCTGATATTTTCCGAAAGTCAATCCCAGCTTTCGTTTCGCAGGTGTAACCCTTAAAGTCAAACAAAACCTCAAACATCAAGTAATGCAAAAAGGTATTACTTGGATAATTTCCCTACATAATTACAAAGGCAATAGAACCGACTTTCCTCTGTTCAGCCTGTTGCAGTAACTACTAACTGCTTTTTACCCTAAATTTCTACTATAGAAACACTCCATTAAACAGTTACAGTATCTTCTTATGCTCTTTTATCAACCAATCATATCATAAGCAATTCCTCTCTTTTCACTTCCGTATTTAACATCCGAAAGCTTTACTATAATAATTATACAAGATCTGGTAAGTATTAAAAATAAATCTTCTATAATTTCAACCGCATGTCAGCAATTTCTCCTAAAATTGCACAACCAAAGCTTTATATGAAAACCTTTTCTTTTACAGCCAACTGCTATGCAATTGTTTTTAGTTTTTCTATTGTAATAACATTTTTCTCCTGCACAAAAACCAGTCTTATTGATGCTAAGCCAGCTTCGGAAGAAGAGAAAGAAAGCAATGCTTCCTTTTCCAACAGCATCGCCGGCAAAACGAATATCATCCTTATTGTAGGTGATGATATTGGTTTTGAGATACCTACTGTTGACGGCGGACAATCGTACAGCACGCCTACGCTGGATATGATGGGAAAACGGGGCGTGCAATTTACGCAGTGCCACGCTTCGCCCCTGTGCTCGCCATCGCGGACATCGCTGATAACAGGTAAATACAATTTCAGAAATTACTTCACCTGGGGCACATTACCCACCACCGAAAGGACCATTGCCAATATGTTGCAGGATGCCGGCTATGCCACCTGCGTATCGGGCAAATGGCAGTTTGATGGCGGGGCAACTTCCATTAATGCCTTTGGATTTGAAAAGTATTGCGTATGGGATGCTTATAATGATGAAGATGGAGAAAGTGGCGATAATGTGGGGTCTGCCTATAAAGATCCGAAGGTTTACCAAAACGGAGACTACCTCCCTCCCTCTCAAACAAATGGCAAATACGGAGAGGATATCTTTTGCCAGTATGTGAAAGACTTTATTGACAGCAACAAGAAAAAACCCTTCTTTATTTATTATCCTATGGTTCTCTGCCATGACCCGTTTTGCCCTACTCCGGATGACGGAGCAGCTTTTGCTGCGTGGAACCCGCACCGCAACCAGAGCGATACAGCTTGGTTTCCTTCGATGGTGAAGTATATGGATAAGAAGATTAACGAGGTATTAGCCAAGGTAGAGGCGGATGGATTAACCAGCAAAACTCTGATTTTATACATCGGCGATAATGGCACCCCGCAGGACATCTACTCTATGTATCACAACACCAAAGTAAAAGGCGGAAAAAGTCAGACCAATGAATGGGGAACCCATGTTCCGCTTTTTGTGTACGGGTCTTCTAAGATAAAGAACGGCGCAAGAATTAATGATCTGATTAGCCTAACAGACTTTCTGCCTACACTGGCAGCGGCGGCCGGTGTACCCGAACCAACCAATTATGGAACGCTGGATGGTGTAAGCTTCTATGACCGCATACTGGGCAAGCCCGGAACACCGCGCACCTGGCTGTACAACTATTACAATGCGCACCCCGATGAACAACCTCAAGCCACCTTTATCTGGTCTCAGGATACAACGTATAAGCTATACAATGGCATACGTACCGGTTTCTACAATTATCAGAAGGATAGTTATGAAAGAAGTCCCATACCGGATAATCGTCTTACCCCAACGCAACGACTCACAGAAGCCAATCTGCAGAAAGATATTAATAGCATACATTAAGAAAGAATAGTCTGTTTTATCCGATCATTAAAGTGCGGTGTATTATAGAGACCGCACTTCTACAGCAATAAAAAAGAGCAAGACAAAATTTATCCTGCTCTTTTTTATTCAGTTCATTTCATTGTTTCTTTTTATGACTATCCAATACACTTTGCAGGAATGCTTTTTCTTTCCGCTCGGCAGCCGTAAGCCGGTCGTTGGATATGGGCCTTTTCTCTAACGAATCTATGCGAATGTTATAAAAATTGCTGTTGGGTGCGGCCGTATCGTAAAGCTTATAATTATAGTCGAATGCATAACGCTGCAAAGGAGGGCGACCTGTGCTCTTGGCAAACTCATCTATCCAGTGGCAGAACACCCAGCTTCTGTCTTTTTTATTTTTGCCAACCAGGTTATCATAAAATGTTTGCCCATCTAAGGTGCCGTATGTAGTGGGTGTAGGTATGCCTGCAATGCCTGCGAGAGTGGGCATAAAATCAGTCATATCGGTGAGGGCAGTATCTTTTACGCCTTTCATTAGTTTGGGAGACCCATAACAAACTAAGGGCACATTGATGCCAGCCCGGTAAGTATAATTCTTTGCACCCTTTACGGTTTTGCCTCTGTACTGACTGATGATTTTGCGATTGGTGCCATTGTCGCTGGTAAAGATGAAAACAGTGCGTGAAGCCAATCCTTCATCGTTTATTTTAGCAATGAGCTTGCCGACGATTTTATCCATATAAGCTACCATGCCGGGAAAATATTTTAGATCATCGCGAGCGACATCATCCGTTTCCGGATTCCAGCCGGCATAGTCGGGATCGTCGGGCGTGGGCGACCAGGGTTGTTGTACCAGATTGCAAGAATAGTATAGCAGGAAAGGCTTATTCCTGTTACTGTCTATAAAGCTTGCCGCATAGTTATAAAACAGGTCTTCAGAGTATTTATCCTTTACTGCACTGTCGGGCAGATAAGCGCCGTTCTGATAGAGCAGCGGCGTTTTATAACGGCGATAATACTGATCGCTATCAGAAGAGCCTTTCGGTGGTTGATAAGGCAGGAAAGCTAAGTATTTATTGAAGCCGCCGTTGCGAAGCGAAGCATCGCCGCCATCCAATTGCCATTTGCCTACAAAACAAGTGGCGTAACCGGCATTCTGCAGCATATTGCCGAAGGTCTTTTGATCGGGCGGCAGATAGCCCCAGCTATAAAAATTTTGGTAGCTGTATTTGCCCGTTAGGGCGGCTAACCGGGAAGGACCGCCATCGGGGTGCGAATAGAAGTTGGAAAACTGTACACCATTTGCCGCCATAAAGTCAAGGTTCGGTGTGCTGTAAGATTGTCCGCCATTGTAGGTAGGAATTTCATAGCCTACTTCATCAGACATGATGTAAACAATGTTGAGTTTGGTAGAAGCTGCATTAGTGAGGGAAGCCGTTGCCAATTCGGAGGCAGGCCCGCCTGTTTGTTCTGTGAGTGTTTTGTGACAACCACACAGCAACAGGAATAGAGAGAGCCATAAACTGAAAGAAACAGGTGCGCCGGAAGGCAGTGAACGGAAGGCATAGAATGGTTTCATGAGCGGTTTGTTTTGTAACCCGTGCAGGAGTTTTACATTAAAGGCTTGCTTTGGTTTTGTTTTAGTTATCAGCCCGCATAAAAATAAAAGATTTGAGGAAACGAGGTGTTGATTTTTTTATGCCTGAAACGCTTTTTGAAGTTGAGGAAATGATAAAGTGAGAGAGTATTATACTGAAGGTAAAAGACTCGCGGGTGAAGCGAACCTTTTAATATCGTTTTAGCTCTTCACTATATTGTTCCATTCCTCTTAGATGTTGCTTTGCTCCTTGCCGATTCTGGTTTCCTTCTCTGCGGGGCGATGCTCTTGGGTTGTGGTGATTCCTTTTGTGTAGACTGGTGGAACGCCGCTTTGTTTCTTCTTTTCTAATGTTGCTTTCGACGGAACCAAGCAGCGGGGTGGCGCAATGTGCTAATAGTAATGTGAAATTAAGAGGCCTTTTTATTGAGGTTGAGCATTCTATATAGTGCGTAGTGGATTAGGGAACTTGATTGCGTGATTACATTACAGTTGCCGGTTTCGCAGATTGAGAAGCTGTTTGTTTATATGGTTGTTTCTGCCGCTGTACATAGAAGTCAATTTTGTTTTACCAAGTACAAACGATAGGATAGCTGTAAAGTAAAGATTGCGAAAGCGGTGTTATGCACATAAGAAAGCGGGACAGATAAAATGCCGTAAGTCCGTTCGGTTTATAAGTACTTGGTTTATAAAAAAGGATGTCGTTTGCTGAGCAAACGACATCCTTTTTTGTTTGTCACTTATCACCGACTGTTAGGTCTGCTGCATTTTTTACATTGGGATGGTGTTACTATTTATTGCCCACGATGCCCTTTAATGATACACCACCGTGCTTTTTCCATCTTTATTAAAGTTTTCGGAAAGGATGACTTTGCCCGTATAACTGTTGTAAAGTTTTATAGCCGTACAGGATGCATAGCCTTTGCTGCCAAAGTTGATGTTCTTAATCTGCCCGATGCGGTTTTGTGCGCCATATGTAAAAGAGACCAGCACTTTGTTATTGAGCTTGATGGAAGCGCGGTTATTCTTCAGCGTAAGCCGGAGTGTAGCAAAGGTTTCGAAATCGTGCACAAGCTGCGGAAGACCGTTCAGCACAGAGTTACCCACGAAGAACTGTGTATATTGGCTGTAAGCGCTATCGGCTACAAACCCCACATGCGCTTCTCCCGTTGTCCCTTTTATATCAATGGCGACATCCCAATCGGAGTGAAAACTGTCTTTTGGATTTTTGATCTGCACTTCGTAAACGACACTGTCGCCCGATATGATATGACCGGGTGTAATGTCGTAGTTGATGCCCGAGAACACTTCCCGGCTGCTTGAATAAAAGGGCATTTGAATCACTCCGCCTTTAATAATATCAGGTGCAAACAGGGTATCTGAACTGAATACATCCGGACCGGCATAAAAGCCATACCAGCCACGGTCTGTTGCTACCAACGACGTGAGTGCAGCGGAAGCCGATTTATCGGAAGATAAAGAGGCATCGGGTACGGACTCTGATATTTGTTTGGAACAACCGGATAATAAGACAAGAATAATGGCAAAGAGAAAAGTGGATTTAGCTAACATAAGAAGTGTTTTGTATGGCTACAAATATAATGGCAAAGGAATTTGAGTGGTGCTTTTTTTGTAGTGTCGCGCAGATAGGAAGTGAGGTGTGGAATTAGCTATAGAGAGGCTTATCAGGCATACCTGATTAATGTGATACTATTGGCTATCGAGGGAACAGGCTTTGTACTGTTGCGCTTATGATTTTATTTCTTGCAGTTTTGTCCGTTGCCCTGATCTATTTTATTCTACCTTCTATCCTCATTTTTGTGCCTTATACCAGAAGCAACCGGCTTTTGGCGAGAGCCACCCGGAAGCGAAACAAAAAATATCTTTCTTTCAGAGAAACATGGGTGATGATGAATCGCACTAACCAAGGTCGGTAAGCCCAGATTATTAGCGTGAATATTGCATCCGTAATTTTTTATAAACATTCTACATGGAAACACTAACGAAAACACCGGTACAGATTATCCAGGAACTGATTTCGGTTCATACCAACCGTATAGAAATGGTGCAAAAATGCGAAGGCAAACCGTTTGCCCCTAATGTGGCCGCCCGTCTTGCTTCGGCGAAGCAACAGAGTGAACAATACACAGCCGAACTGATGAACGAACTGTCGCTGTTTGGCGATGCCGTTATGGCAAGTGTAGACCACCAGAATGAATACCAGAGGATGTATAAAAACGTGCTGGGAAATATCGACGCCCTGACGCCGCAGGAAGCAGAGCAAACGTTTCAATCTTTAGAGGCGGCTTTGCAACATATCTATCAAACAATTGTAGAAACGGAAACGGAACTACCGGATTCTTTAGCGGAATTGTTGCGTACTCAAACGAAAGGGTTAGAAGCCCGTTAAGCTGCTGATTCAATCAACCCGATTCTGCCCGAACTTAACTGATCAATGCTCGTCTTATCTCAACGGTAACACAGGCATCATTGTTTTTATCTAACTCTTACTTACGCTTATTCTGTCTCCTTTCTAACCAAATAGTTTAGTTAATACTTCAGGTTGTAATTCGCTTCATTTTCGCCTCCAGCGGCGGCGCCACCAATAACTTTTTGCCACCGGATGACGCTGGCCCCATTGACTTTTACCAGCCAGTAGTCTATTTATCCCTTGACAATTTCGGTTTTATTGCCTGAAATACCGGACTCTGACTCAAGGAGTGATTATTGAAGAGAAAGGAGATAGGTGTAGAGTGCTTTAATTTCATCATCGGTATAGTGAGACGTCATCTTCCAGGGCATGTTGGCGTTGTCCATCTGCACGCCGTTTTCCTTAATGCCGGTGCGGAGAGCGTTGGTGAACTGGTGGAGGTTCATGCGCCCTGTGGCGCCGGTGGTAGTGAGATCGGGGTAGGGTGGCATGCCGGGCACAGCCGCTTCACCGCCCTTCATGTTTTCCTTGTGGCAGCCTTTACAGGTGACGCTAAGATATTGTCCCTGCTGTATGCTGCCGGGCAGGAACTGCACACCTTCTAAGGCTTTGTTGTGGTCTATCTGTTCGGCGGAAAGGAGAGTGAATTTATTAAGGTAAGCCATGACGTAGAGAACAGGACCGGGTTTCATGGATGGTGTTTGGTTGTTGACGGGTGGCAACTGCTGCGCATAAGCGATGATGTCGTTAAGGTCTTTGCGGGAGAAGGCAGCGGTTTCGTGCGAGGGCATCATGAGCAACGGCTTGCCTTCGCGGTTGAGTCCGTGGCGCAGCACGCGCATCCAGTCGGATACGGAGAAGTTTGCCGGTAAGCCGCCCTTGCCTCTTGTGAGGTTGGGCGTAGTGAGCCTGCCGATAGCACCATCGTCGTTGAGCACTTTACCCTCGAAACGGGCACCGTGACAATCGTTACAACCGCGGATATTGGCGAGGTGTGCCCCATTGGCTATGGCGCTGCTGTCGCTGATGATAATCATATTTTCGGGCGGGACCGAATATTCTTTGCTAATGCGGTGGCGCATGCTAAGGTAAACAAAGCTATAGGCCAAGAGAACGAGCGCGATGAGAGAACCTAAGATGATGCCGGCGACTTTGAAAAACTTCTTTATCAACTTTTTCATGGTGTAGTGATTGGTGGTGTTTTGGGGTCGTGCATCCATTTGACCTAGCAGATTCAGCATGGCGCTAAAGTCACTCTAAGTTTATGGAATGACGACCTCTTTTTCTAAACTGATCTTACCTGTTTATTTTTTTATTGACAGCTCTTCGTTTTAAAGAAGGAACCGGTTATTTGTTTATTTTTATAGGGCAAAACTATTGGCACTACGCCTGCTGATGCCCACGCAAAAAGGATTTAAAACCACGCAAAACGGATTATGACATACCAACTGAATTCAGATGATTTGGTTGACTATCTGTATAACCTGCGGCAGCCGCTGCCGGGCGAGAAGCACATGCATCATCCCCTGCTGGGGAACCTTTCTTTTGTTGCGCACCAGATGCCGCACCTGCAAGCGATTGAACTGGACATGGGCATACCCCACAACCGGTTGCATATTTCCAATACCTCGCCCAACAGCGGCAAGATTAATATCTCTTTTCAACTGGAAGGCAGCATGGTATCGCGCTTTGCCGGCATTCGCCCACTGTTGGATATGAAAACGGGTGTGCACAACCTGATTTACTTGCCGGTAGAGCACTACGGCGATTTGCATGTAATGGAGGGTAACCAAAACGTATCGGTTTTGCAGATAGAGGTGGATAAACAATACTACCTGCAGTGCCTGCATAACGGCGATGCGTGGAGCGAAAACCTGATTGGCAAAGTGGAACAGGAGCTGCCTCTTTCTGCCTCGGAGGTTTCCTTAATCATTACACCGCGAATGCGGCAACTGATACAAAGCATAAAAGAAGATAAAGGAACCGGACCTATGAAAATGTTGTTGTTTCAATCACGCCTGTTTGAATTATTGGCGCTGCAGGTGGAACAATTCAGCGACATGAGCCGAAAGGAACAGCAGCGACCTGGTGCTGATGACATGCAGAAGCTCTACCTGCTGAAAGAATATATAGACCGGCATTTCCTCTCTGACCTAAGCCTGAGCGGATTAAGCCGTGCCTGTTGCCTGAACGAGTTTAAACTAAAGAAGGGTTTTAAAGCAGAGTTCGGTGAGACCGTATTTGGATATGTAAGAAAACTGAGGATGCAATATGCCGGGCGACTGCTGCGCGATACTTCGTATAGCATTGATGAAGTCGCAGCTACACTGGGCTATGAACATGCGCATCATTTTTCAAAAGCATTTGAGAACTTTACGGGATGCCTGCCTTCGCATTTTAAAGGATGAGGCTGGTTCTGTGTCTGGCTTGTCTTTTTCACCCTGCCTTTGCTAAAACTATCATTTACTCAAGTGTGTTTTATCATTGAGGGGTGCACTCTTTGCTTTTCTATTTTCCGAATTGTATAATCCATAGCTTCCGATCAGCATAAGAACAGATACAACCAAAAAACCATAGTTGCCAATGTTGTGGTTGCCGGCATATTCCACTACATTGTGCAGGCGCAGCAACTGATGGTCTATTATGCCTTCTGTGAGATTGAACAAACCCCAGCCGCCCAACAAACCAGCAACTAACAATCTACCCGAACGGTTTATTTCTTTTCTTCCCGATAACCGCCACAACAGGTAGATACCAATACACACTACGATAAAGCAAAACAGGTGAAAGATGCCGTCCCAAAACATATTGACGCTTTTGCCAATGTAGTTGGTAGCATCTACTTTATTGGATAACATTTCGTGCACCTGCAAGATCTGGTGCAGCACAATGCCATCTACAAAGCCGCCCAACCCGATGCCGAGAATGGCAGAAGCTGTTGCTAACGGAACCGGCGAGGCTACAGCCGGGTTTATAGATGCATTGGCCCGGTGCCGCCTTGTAGTGATGAACACCAACAACACTACCCAAACACCCAGCACAATGAAAGCAGACAGCATAAAAAAAAGATTGGGATAAAAGGTGCTGTTATAGATCGCTTCGCGGATGTACCTGTTGCAAAGCGGACAGGCATAGGAAGAAGTGCCCAGGCAGCTAAATACACTTAGCAGGGAGATTGTCTTTTTCATGTTAACAGCGTTGTTTGCAGAAACAGATGAGGTGCGCATTACTGCAAACAATTATTATGCTTTCCTTCTTCTTTGTTTATTCTTATTTTATACTTTGCGAAGTATAAAAATGATAAACCCTGATACCTTCTACCCTTCAAAGCGAAACAGTCATAAATTCATTTACATGTAAAACACCTTTCAATCGGGGCATTGCTTTTGCGCACCAATGCCAAAAGCAGGAAATAAGCTATCTAACGTTCACACTTGCCTCCACATTATTTTTTATAGCCGAACCTCCGCTTGCTATTTCTTATTCGTCACCATTCAGATTAAAATAAATAACCTATGAAAGCAGCGGTGTTTCATAAACCCGGCGATATCCAGGTGGATAATGTAGATGATCCAATCATTGAGAAAGCGGACGACATTATTATTAAAGTTACTTCTACTGCCATTTGCGGTTCTGATCTTCATATTTATGATGGCTTCGTGCCGCAGGCGCGCGATATGGTACTTGGTCACGAGTTCATGGGCATTGTAGAAGAAACCGGTTCAGCCGTTACCCGTGTAAAGAAAGGTGACCGGGTGGTAGTGCCTTTTACTATAGCTTGTGGACAATGTTTCTTCTGCTCGCAGGGTTATCATCCCAATTGCGAGCATAGCAACCCGGAACATTATGGTCCGCAGGGCGACTTATTAAAGAACAAAGGCGGCGGCATGTTTGGCTATACCGATCTGTATGGAGGCTATAACGGCGGACAGGCAGAATATGTGCGTGTGCCATATGCCAATGCAGGTCCAAAAATTATTCCCGATGGTTTAACTGATGACCAGGTTGTATTCCTCACGGATATCTTCCCTACAGGCTGGAGCGCTGTGAAATGGGGTAAAGTAAAAGCTGGTGATACCGTTGTTATTTTCGGTAGTGGACCGGTTGGTTTGATGGCGCAAAAAGCGGCATGGATTAATGGTGCAAAGCGCGTCATTGCGGTTGACCCGTTAGACTATCGTTTGGAAAAGGCACGCACTGTAAACAAGGTAGAAACGATTAATGCGAACGACGAAGATTTGATGGATAAAATCTACGCCATGACCAATGGTCGCGGTGCTGATGTAGCCATTGATGCTGTTGGCATGGAAGCCAGCCGCACGTTTTTAGAGAAAGCAAAAACGCTGTTGAATGTAGAGAAAGGCAGCAGCAAAGTCATCGAAATGTGTACAGAAGCAGTACGCCGTAGCGGTACGATTGCTGTAGTAGGCGTATATGCCAGTCCTTATGATAACTTTCCCATTCACCGCATTTTTGATAAAGGGTTGATCCTTCAGTTTGGGCAGGCACAAACCCATGTGTATATTGATCAGTGCTTCGAGTTAGTGCGCAGTGGAAGAGTAGTGCTGGATGATATCATCACCCACCGGTTGCCACTTAGTATGGCGTCTGAAGCCTATGATATGTTTAAGCACAAAACAGATGATTGTGTAAAAGTGGTTCTAAAACCGGGTATGGATTAATAAGCAATTGCTGTTATTATTCACTAAAACTAAGTGATGATACAAATGGCAAGATGCAACGAACAAGAATACATTTCCGCTCATTAAAATAATACGTATGACTGAAATAAAAAACCTCGAAGAGCTCTTTTATCACGAGCTGCAGGTGTTGTGGAGTGCCGAAAAACTCCTGACTGAAGAAATGCCAAAGATGATTGACCGCGCAAAGAACGAAGGATTGAAAAACCTTCTTGCTTTTCATCTGGCAGAGACTGACCAGCACAAAGTGGTGCTGGAAAACATGTGCAAGCAATTGGGCATTCCACCGGATGGCGATTTTAATCCCGGCATGAAAGGCATCCTTGAAGAAGGCAATATGGTGATGCACAAAGAGGCTACCGATGAAGCGATGGATGCCACGCTGATTGCCGGTGCGCAGAAGGCAGAACACTATGAAATCTCAGGCTATGGCTCGGCTGCATGCTATGCAGAAATGCTGGGCTACACTACGTTTGCCAGTCGTTTACGCTTGACATTAGAAGAAGAGCAACAGGCAGACACAAAGCTGAATTTCTTAGCCAAGAATCTCATTAACCAAAGGGCAGAGATGCCTTCTGCTTCCTTAGTGTAGAGAAATAAACCTCCTCTATTGCTCCGCTTTTGACATTACACTTCCCTTGTTCATTTTCACAACCTGGTTTGTAAACACCACTGGGTTTCATTTTAAATAATAACCTATGATTTTAAGACAAGATCGGCTGCTGCACGAGTTGCCGATACCGAACAATCCCTCTCCGAATGATGCCGCAGCCGTGCAGGAACTGCTGGGTGGCAAGTTTGGCGAGATGTCCACGCTGATGAACTATACGTTCCAGTCATTCAACTTCAGAGGTCGCAACCGGCTGCGTGGTTTTTACGATGTGATTGCCTCTATTGCAGGTGAAGAGTATGGTCACATCGAGCTGGTATCGTATGCCATTAACTTATTACTGACGGGTTCAACCAAACGTGGTCACGACCCTAAACCGGGTCCGCTGAAAGAAGTAGTAGATGCACGTAATGTGCAGCACTTTATTGCCAGCGGTCAATCGGCATTACCGATGGATTCGATGGGTCATTGGTGGACAGGACAGAATGTGTTCAGCAGTGGCAATTTAAAGCTGGATTTGCTGCACAACTTTTTCCTGGAATGTGGTGCGCGTGGCAATAAGATGCGCGTGTACGAGATGGTAACCGATCCAACAGCCAGAGAATTGGTAGGCTATCTTTTGGTACGTGGCGGCTTGCACGTAGTAGCCTATGCAAGAGCGCTGGAACATCTAACAGGTGTGAACGTAACCAAACTGGTGCCCACGCCCGAACTGAGCAACAAAGCTTTCCCTGAAGCCAAGAAATTGGAAGATAAAGGCATGCACTTAAAGCTATACACCTTTAGCCAGAAAGACTACCAGCGTGCCGGTGAAATCTGGAATGGTGTGCATCCCGAGGATGGACAACCATTGGAAGTAGTGTTTGGCGCGCCGGAAGGTTTTGCCGTTCCCGACCTGGACGAAGAGCCGCAAATAAACGCTCCGGGCGCAGAAGATTACGATCCGCAAATGTTTATGGACATTGCTAAAAAGATGGGAATTAAAATTTAAAACAACAACAGTACATAGCGATGGTATTGCTATGTGCTGTTTTATTAAACACAAAAGAAAAGAGTTAACCTATGAAAGCATCCTTATTATCAGCTATTGCATTTTTATTTCTTGGCTTTGCGGCTTCGGCGCAGCAAGACTCTTCCGGCAATGGCATGGGCATGAGCAACAGTATGGACAACAATGGCAAAGGAGGAAAAATTGGCAGAATAACGGTGGCTGCCTTTAACAGCGTCAATGCCAAAGGAAACAAAATGGTCAGCGCCATCAAACCTACCAGTTCACCTTTATCGGCTGCCGACCAACAATTATTGTTGCAGGTAGCTGCCGGCGGACAACGCCAGTTAGCCATCAGCCAGGCGGTGATTGATAAAGTAACCGACCCGCAGGTAAAACTGCTGGCAGCTTCTGAGATAGAAGAGCAGACCGGCATTGCTGCCAAGCTGCAGGAGATAGCAACCGCTAAAAATTTCACGCTTCCTTCCGCACCTCCTGACAGCGTTCAGCAACTGGTATCTGGAGCAAGCAGCCTTAGTGGCGATGAAATAAATAATTTCTATCTTACTCAGGGCGGTATCAATGGTCATGTACTTCTTCAAAAGACAATGACTAAGGTAAACACCACCGCAAAAGATGTAACGCTTAGAAAGCTCTCTTTAGCTACGCTTCCTGTCATCAAAGTGCATCTTGCTGTGTCAAGAGAAGTAAAGAGCATGATGGGTTCGGGTATGAGTAATGCATCAAGGTAGGAGAAGTTTGTTCTTACTTTTTTTACTTATTAAAAAGTACCGGTTGGCTAACCTGCAACCGGTACTTTTTTTATCCGCAATTCTTTGTGCTACTCTATGTCCTCCACGCCTTTGTGGTTCAAAAATTATTTCTAAATCCTGTAATTAAAAAGAGTGGCTCAGTTTCAAACCCAACCGAATATGCCAAGGATTCTATAAAGTAACCTGCACGGTACAAAATGTTTCCCTTAATCTCGCTTCAATCGGCTATCTTCACCCCTATTCATTTGAGTTCAGCACTTTGTAATTAATCATTTTCTACGCAGGCATTATGGTTGCCAGCGGTTTTTTTTCTTACCTCGTTTCTTTCTCAAAAAATTATTCTTTAATACGCATTGTGTCATGAAGATTTTTGTCTCCAACTTAGGTTGCCATGTGGAAGGGGCAGACCTATATCAGTTTTTTGCGCCTTTTGGTAATGTAGCTTCCGCCACCGTTGTAACAGATAAAGAAACAGGCAAAAGCCTGCGGTATGGATTTGTAGAAATGCCGGATGAAAACAGCAGTCAGCAAGCCATTCAGAAACTGCATGGGAAGATAGTAGAAGGCAGGTCTATTTCCGTAAGCCTGTCGAAAGAAAAACAAAATACTGGTAAAAGCCTGCTGATGAAAAAACGCGCTATAACCATGTACCGTTAGACTACGTCGGGCACTGTCTTTTTATGTTATGAAATACGATACCTATGAAATTTACAAAAGAGTACCTGTCCGGCAACAACTACGATTGGAGCCTAAGCAACCAGGTTCAAAGAATGGCTGAGATGACGCCCACACGCAACCGGTTTGATCGTTTTAACGGTAATTGTGTGTTGCACATGCTAAACCTGTTTGACAAGTTGGTGGTAACACTAAGTATTCAGGACGGGCAGCAACTGGAAGCCCTCTTAGCAAATGAGTTACCATTGGAAGCAAAGAGCGAAGTCTCAGTATTCAACTGGTTAAAAGGCAAGTACATTTATGCTTTTCCTGCCCGGAAGATGAATTGATTTTCTCTTCTTCTTTATAAGGGTTGTATAAGAAGTCCATGAAGCAGGATAACACACGTACGCGATATGGTTTGTGTACCTGTCAACTAGGATCTTTTTCAGATTGCATTGTTAACTCCTTATTATGCAATTCCATGGTTAATGGAGATATTGCATAAGAAACTTATTGGTTAGTTATATTAACCCCCTTCTATAAAAATTTTCCCGCACATTTAAATACGCATGCATGTCAGGTAAAATAAAGTTTTCAAAGGCTGGTCATTCCGACTTTTACACAACGCTAAACAAAAAGGTAGAGCATTATTTTTCTTCCCGGAATCTTTCGAAGAAAGGGAATGGCGTAATGTGGTTTAAGCTTATTTTTTATCCTACGGTTTATATTGCTGCGTACCTGGTATTACTGTTTGCCGGTGTGCCTGTTGGCATCCAGTTTTTGTTGTGGATTGTACTCGGGTTCTTCACGGCTTTTATTGGGCTGAACATTTCTCACGATGCGGTGCATGGCTCTTTATCTTCCAATAAAACGGTTAATACGATACTGGGCTATAGCTTTAATGTAATCGGCGCCAACAGTTATGTATGGAATATCACGCACAACATTGTGCATCATACTTACACCAACATAGACGGGCACGATGAAGACATACAATTAATCCCGTTACTGCGCATGTCGCCGAACCAGAAGCTGCGCAAAGTGCATCGTCACCAATACTGGTATGCGTTCTTTTTCTATAGCCTCGCTTCGCTGATGTGGGTGTTTATCAAAGATTATATCAAGTTCTTCAAAAAAGAAATCGGCAACTACGACAATAAGAGCCACCCGCGCTCAGAGTATGTCATTCTTTTCCTTTCTAAAGCAATTTATTATGCCTTGTTCGTAGTGGCTCCTTTTCTTCTTATTAAAGCTTTGTGGTGGCAGATATTAGCCGGCTTCCTCCTCATGCACTTTGTACAGGGCTTAACAATGGCGATCATCTTTATGCTGGCGCACGTAGTGGAAGGCACCGACTTCCCGATACCCAACCATACAGGAACCATAGAGAATACCTGGGCAGTGCACCAGTTGTATACAACTTCCGACTTTGGCAGAACCAATAAGATTCTAAACTTTTTTTGCGGTGGGCTTAACTTTCAGGTAGAGCACCATTTGTATCCCCGCATCTGCCATGTACATTATCAGAAAATTTCTGAAATGGTAAAAGAAACGGCGGCTGACTATCACCTTCGCTACAACGAGAACAGCACCTTCCGCGGTGCCATTTCTTCACACATCCGGCTGCTGAAAGCACTGGGTAGAGAACCTGTTCCTATTCCTGTACCTTAGTTCATTTTATAATACATTCCACTGAAGTTATTCCATACATACATTTATTGTAAGAAGATGTTTACATTTTACAATACAAGGAGCTACTAAGGCGCAAAGAAAAAAGTTACCAGAAGTATATTTTTTTAGTTCTTTGTGCTGCTGAGTGTTCTTCGCGCCCCTATTTGCCGACAGGCAGGTTTGTGGTTCCAAACTATTATTTTTAAACAGACCTTACATAATAAACAGCTGTTACTTATTCACCACTTGTACTATGGCAAACAAGAAAGACTTAGATTTTACTTATACCACTATTGACAAAATATTCCGCCTCAGCTTTGGCGAAATGGCAGACTACAGCGGCGCCCGCTTTGATGGCGATTTTTCCCTGACGGTGGAAGAAGCGCAAAGGAGAAAGCACCAGTTTATTGCTGAAAGTTTAGGCATTGGCAAAGGCACCAAAGTACTGGATATGGCTTGCGGCTGGGGACCTTTTCTGAACTATATAAAACAATTGGGTGCTAAAGGTATTGGCGTTACGTTATCTACCGGGCAGGCAGAAGCTGACGTAAAGAACGGGCTGGATGTAAAGATTATGGATTGCCGCACCATCACGCCGGAGACGTTCGGGATGTTTGATGCTGTTACCTGCATTGGTGGGCTGGAGCATTTTTGTTCGGTGGAAGAATTTCAGGCTGGTAAACAAGATGAGATTTATACGAAGTTCTTTCAGACAGTGAGCAACCTTTTGCCGAAAGGCGGACGGTTTTATATGCAGACAATGGTGTTTAGTAAAAACACTCCGCGCTTTGAAGACATTAGTGTTGATGCCGATAAAGATTCTAACGAGTATGCCTTAGCTCTGATGGTCAAACAATTTCCCGGCTCGTGGCTGCCGTATAGCGATGAACAGGTGATACAGAATGCAGCGCCTTTTATGAAACTGATTTCGAAAAGCAGTGGTCGGTTAGACTATATTCAAACCATCAAATGCTGGCGTAAAAAGTTCAGGCAATTTAACCTGAAGAAATACCTGTTGTATGCTTCTCTGATTCCGAAATATTTGTTTGATAAAGAGTTCAGGCACCAGGTAGCCGTATTTCGCATTAGCCCCAACAAAGTGTGTTTTGAGAGAGAAGCCATGGACCATTATCGGCTGGTGTTTGAGAAAATATGATGTAGTGAATGGCGAATCGTGCAAAATAAATCTCGAATATTTAGTGCTTACTATTCTCTTTATAAAAATTAATTGAGGATACTACTTTCTTGTACTGATTAACTGACAAAAGGGGTTTCGCTGTATCTCTTGCAACCTTAACGATTCGTACTAGGATTCGGCTGTATATTCACACATGTCTCAAGCAATGGTTATATATGCCGCGCTCCTGGTTCTATGGTTTATTTTGTTTAGAAGAAAAAGAAAGACAAACCACCACGAAACTTACTCCAACCTCTATTAAAAATTTTGTTTTTATCGTAAGCTTTATACAACACCCGCACAGGAAGAGAAATTATCCTTTTCCAAGTGCGGGTGTTTTGTTGTTCGCTGACCGTCTTTTAAAAGCTGTTCTTCCTCATTCTTTCAGAGGATAAAATGGACGCTTGCTATTTTCTTATCGTTTCAGTTTTGTAATATCGTACCCACTGAAGATGCGGGTGAGCGCAAGACTCTTTGTTTGCTTCCAGTTGTCTAAGTTACCTTCGGTAATTACCCGCCAGAAGTTTTTCAGCTTCAGGTCTTCCGCATCGGACGTATCAGGAAAAAAGCCCCGGATTGCGTTGCGTGTTTTAAAGTTAATGTTGATCATTCTATTTTCCTTTTCCGGTGTATTGGAACCCAGGAAAACCTCAATTTGTGCGCTTGTCATAACAAAATTTTTAAACGGTGATTGTTGCAAGATTGGCGATGGGCAGGCTGGTTTCTGCAGTAAACTGCAGCTCTTCTTTTTGAATACTGAAAAAAAGGTTTTGCAACAGGTGCAGATACTGGACATTCTTTACCAGCTCGCGATGAGAAAAATCAACGGCAGAAAAATCTCTGTCCAGTTCTATAGTTGAGGTTCGTTTTGGCTTTGAATGCTGCCAGGTTTTGTGATACGGATGAAAGGTGAACCCCAATGCGCCGAGCAGAGCATCGGAAATGGGTACTGCGCTTAACCGGTCAGACGATGCTTCCTCATACTCACGGCGATTATTTTTTTCGAAGCCAATACACAAAGTCTGTATGTTGTCTTTCGCTTCCTGTATACAGCATACTTTCTTCATCTCATTATCTACCAGAATGTAATTGCCTATCCTCAGTTCGTGGCTTTGTATCATATTCTTTTTGCTTTATGTTTCGTTTTTGGCGGTGGGCTCATGCATCCGGTTCTTTTCTTACCAACGGCTGGTAGTGCGCTTTCAGCCAGTTGAACACACTGATCTCATTGTTTATCTGCAAAGGCATTTCTTTCACTAGCATGTGCTCTATTTTCTGCCCTTCGCTTACTGTGAGAGCAGTTACTAAGGTGTTGAACAGGTTCATCATTCGCAGAACATCTACACCGCTAAAACGGTTGAAGAACGCAGCGGAAGGAGCCAGGGCAGACAACAACAGGTTCGTATTCCAGTAATATTCTTTTTCGAGCAAATCAATCTTGCAAAACATCATAACTTCTTTTTTGAAAGCTATTCAATCTATTGTAAACGCTATGTATTAACCTTCTTTAATTACATCAGCCCCTTTCACCCAGTCATCCGAAGCCAACAAGCGGTTACGCTTTGTGTACGGCATGCAAAAACCGGAGTTGAATAATGCAGCGGGTCATACTGTTGTATAATAAAGACGTAAAGAAAATCTGAGAAAGGAACGAGGTAAGAAAAGTAAGCAGAGGTGAACTTTTTGGTTCATAGCAGAATGCTTATCTACGAGGTGCGAAACTCAAACGTTTCCATGCAAGCTAAGCTTATTTGTTGGCGCTAACTATTTATTGATGGATTATAACAATCCGTACAATGACTTTGTAGGGCAGGATTCTTTTTAAATCTTGTTTGAATCGGATATTAATGGGTGACTTAAACAGAGAGAGCAATGCTCTTTTCGCGAATGCAATGACAAAAAGTTATAAAGACAACAATGTGAGAATGAAGAACGAAACCTTTATAAGCTGTTATCTTTTCCATGCAGCTATTAAAATAATGTTGTCTGAAAAGACACCATTTGCAGATACTCATTAATGATTTTCGGGAAAGGAAGCGCGCCTCTTTCTTCTTCCGTAAGCCAGGGGTAATGTTTCAACACAGTAGGAATTTGTGGCAGTTTAATTTTGATAAACACCGCCCCAACCGTTTGGTGGGTAAGCTGTTGAGATAAACCCGGAGAGATGTATTGCACAGAAGCATTGGCAACGGAAAACTGATGCTGCAGAAAGTGGTGAACATCTTCTTCTGTCCAGTGTTTTCCTTTGTCAGTTTCTAATAAATAAAACTCGTAGAGGTCCTGCCAGATGTCTTTGCCTCCCCGCTGGTGAACAAGAGTCTTATCTCGCACTGTGAAAATAAAATAGTTAAACCAGCGCGTTTTTTTTGTCAGCACTTTTTCTTTTACGGGCAATTCGTTCACGCGCCCGGTCTGGTAAGCTTCACAGCCATTTTGCAACGTGCATTCATTGCACAAAGGGCTAACTGGTTTGCATACCGTGGCGCCAAAGTCCATAATCGCCTGGTTGTGGCTGGCGGGGTCTTGTTTGTCTAAGACTTCGTTGGCTAATTGTGTGAAACGCTGTTTGCCTTCGGTGCTATCAATTGGTACAGCAATATTGAAACAACGTGCAAGCACGCGGAATACATTGCCATCTACTACAGCATGGGGAAGACCAAACGCAAAGGAAGCAATGGCAGCCGCCGTATAAGGCCCTACGCCCTTAAGGGCTAATATATCTTCGTAGCGGCTGGGAAATACGCCATCAAAATGATGAACGATGTAACGCGCCGTTGCCAATAGGTTGCGGCAGCGGCTGTAATAGCCAAGCCCTTCCCATAGTTTAAACACTTCCTCATCGGACGCAGCCGCTAATTGAAGAAGAGTTGGATACTTGGCAACAAAGGCTTGATAGTAGGGAATAGCCATGGCAGCCCGCGTTTGTTGCAGTATGATTTCGCTAAGCCAAATTTTATAAGGATCGCTTTCTTCTTTCCAGGGCAGTTGCCTGTTGTTGCCTGTATTGTGCCATGCAGCTAATTGGCAAGTAAATTGCTGTTTATCCATGCAAATAATCTGTGTTATTACTTAGTAGTTATTGAATTTTAATACGGATTGCCTAACTTTTAATCACAATTGCGCATAGATTTATTTTACTAAAAAGATTGAAAAACCAATGAGAAAGTCGGACCTGATAACCAACATCTCAGACAAAACAGGAATTGCTAAAGTAGATGTTTTAGTGTCGCTGGAAACGATGCTAAAGGAGATTAAAGAAAGTTTAGCGAAGGGTGAAAATATTTACATCCGCGGCTTTGGATCGTTCATTACAAAAAAGCGCGCCGCAAAGATTGGCCGGAACATTAAAAAGAATGTGGCGGTTGAAATTCCTGAGCATTATATACCGGCTTTTAAACCATCGAAGGAATTTATTAACGAAGTGAAAGAAATGCACAGCCGTCCCAACAAGTAACTTTGCCGGCACGAACGCATTTCGATGGATAAAAAACAACTTTTGGTAGTAACAGGGGGCATTGTATTATTTGCCTGCCTGTTTTTTTTTGGCAGAACTGTGCCGGATGTCAAAGCGCCGGTTGTATCTACAGCTCATAATACCGATTCCTCTTCTCATGTAGAAGAAGGCGCTGCTACTACCGAAACCGTACTCTCACAGGCAAAAGCGAAACTCTCTCCTACTCAGCTTACGCGCCTTGCACAATTAGAAAACAGCGTGGTTCGCGGCGATGTAAAAGCGCAACAAATTAAAGTGTATGACCAGTTGGCCGGCTTTTGGGACGACAGTATAGGCCATCATTTATTGGGCGCTTACTACACTGGCGAAGCAGGTAAGTTGGAAAAGTCTGAAAAAAAGCTCAGCTTTGCAGCCCGTTTGATGCTGGATAACCTGATAACCGGCGAAAATCCGCAGTATCAGCACTGGCTGGCAACAAACGCAAAGGAGTTATTTGAGAAGAGCGTGGAACTGAACCCGGCGAATGATTCGGCCACAATTGGTATCGGCGCCTGTTATTTGTTTGGTGATATTTCTGATAATCCCATGCAGGGTATTATGAGCATCCGGCAAGTAGTGGAAAAGCATCCCGATAACCTGTACGGACAGATGATGCTGGGTCTGGGTGGAATACGCAGTGGACAATATGACCGGGCGATAGAGCGGTTTCTAACGGTGGTGAAAGGAGAGCCGCATAATGCTGAGGCGTTACTATACTTAGCTGAAACCTATGAACGGAAAGGCGCGAAAGACAGCGCAGCAAGATGGTACCGGGAAGCAAAAGAAAATATTGCAATACCGGAAGCAAAAGCGGCGATAGACGAACGAATAAAAACATTGCAGTAAACTTTATTTTTCATTATAAAATTCATTGACAGGTATGCCTTGCGGAAAAAAAAGAAAACGTCATAAAATTGCTACGCACAAGCGCAAAAAAAGACTTAGAAAAAATCGCCATAAGAAGAAGAACAAATAGTTTTTCTGTTTGAACAATGCTAACACCGGAGCCGTAAGGTTCCGGTTTCTTTCCTGATTATTGCTTCGGTTTTTTGTACGCAACTTTTCCTTCCTCCTTATCCACGAATCCAAGAGCAGAAATCACGCAGGTTAAATGCTGTGCCCATAAGTTTCCGTTGGCTGGCAACGGCTGTGCGATTGTCTCTTTTTATTTTTTCACTTTTTAAAGTTGCTCATTTTGTGAACAAAGATTTAATAATAAACGCAGCACCTACGGGAGTAGAGATAGCGCTGCTGGAAGACAAGAAGCTGGTAGAACTGCACAACGAAAAAGCAGATGCTTCCTTTGCCGTTGGCGATTTATATCTTGGCAAAGTAAAAAAACTGATACCCGGGCTGAACGCTGCTTTTGTAGATGTAGGTTTTGAGAAAGATGCGTTCCTTCACTATACCGACCTTAGTCCCTATGCCAAATCGCTGCTGAAGTTTACGCAGATGTCTATTGCTGATAAGAGCGAAGACGGACTTGATTTTACGAAATTCCAGATAGAGCCCGAGATAGTAAAGACAGGTAAGATAAACGATGTGTTGGGCGGCAAGCCAAACGTGCTGGTGCAGATATTAAAGGAACCGATTGCTGCCAAAGGCCCGCGTTTGAGTTGCGAACTATCGCTGCCGGGACGATACATTGTAGTAACGCCTTTTAACGACGTAGTGGCGGTATCGAAAAAAATACATTCTTCGGAAGAACGGAAGCGGCTGCATAAGATTGTAGAATCTATTAAACCCAAAAACTTTGGTGTGATTGTGCGCACGGCTGCCGAAGGCAAGAAAGCCGCCGAGTTACATGAAGATGTAATGATGCTGGTCGATACCTGGAAAAAGATTCAAAAGAGCCTGCACAATGCGGAAGCGCCCTGTAAAATATTGAGCGAGCAGGACAAAACAACAAGCATTCTGCGCGACCTGCTGAACGAGGATTTCAATCGCATTGTAACCAACGATAAAAATATTTTCAACGACACGAAAAGCTACATCCAAAAGTTTGCCCCGGACAAAGCTGATATCGTTACGTACTATAACAATGGCATTCCTATATACGACCAGTTTGGTGTGAATAAGCAGATTAAATCATCATTCGGCAAAACAGTGAACCTTCCAAGCGGCGCTTATTTAATTATTGAACACACCGAAGCCCTACATGTAATAGATGTGAACAGTGGCTATAAAAGTGTGAGCAACAGTCAGGAAGAGAACGCGTTGCAAACTAACTTGGAAGCAGCAGAAGAAATAGCCCGGCAGTTACGGCTGCGCGATATTGGTGGTATTATCGTGGTGGACTTCATAGACATGAAGAACCCCGACAACAAGAGAAAGGTGCAGGAAGCAATGGATGATTTTATGCGTCCTGACCGCGCAAAACACGCGGTGCTGCCCATTTCTAAATTCGGCATTATGCAGCTTACCCGCCAGCGGATGCGGCCGGAAGTAAACATTAACACATCTGAGATTTGCCCTTGCTGTAATGGCACGGGCAAAATTGCTCCAACGGTATTGCTCACAGAAGAAATAGAGAAAAAACTGCAGTACCTAGTATCACACCAGCATCAGAATATTACCATTGCGGTAAACCCGATTTTGTATTCGCACCTAACCAAGGGAACCTGGTGGAAATTTAACTCGAATTCAATCGGTAGCCAGTGGAGCCGCAAACACAAAACAAAGATTGCTGTAACCAAAAACAACGATTACTATCTAACCGAGTTTCATTTTTTTGACAGTAATGATGAAGAGATTAAGATATAATCAGCCTTGTATATGATTTGTCTGATACCCCGATTTTTAATCAGGTTAACCTCTACCTTCCCAGTCGGAAAATCATATACAACTCTGGTATAAATAAAACTAAAAAAGCATCCGCCACGGCGGATGCTTTTTTAGTTTATACGCTGACAGTATTATCTGAACAGATCATCATCATTCTTACGATAATAGATCTTATCTTCCATAAATTCCTGCGTAGCTAAAATAGCTGCGTTCGGCATCTTCTCGTACGCGCGCGAAATCTCAATTTGCTCTTTGTTCTCGTGCACTTCCTCAAGGCTGTCGGTATGCGTGGCAAACTCTTCGAGCTTGCTGTGCAATTCGTCTTTTACAGTGATGTTGATCTGGTTGGCTCTCTTTGCTATCACTGCGATAGACTCATAAAGATTACCGGTCTTGCCTTTTATATCGATCAGGCTTTTTGTTTCTACCACGCTGGCCACATTATTGCCCAGTTGTCGCCTTAGCTTGCTCATCTTGTAATGTTTTTATGTGATGGGACGATAGTGTCCGAAATTCTTCTATTTGCGGACGCAAGTTACTTTGCGGGAACCGATCTTCAAAATCAGAGATTTCGGTTAGTACTTTATCAAACCGTTCCGTTTGCCTTTCGGCTACGCTGTTTTCTGCATATTTGTAATAAGACTTTACTACTTCCAGCTTATATTGATCGCTTTTGTATGAATCGGGATAGTCATCCATTAATGCACTGAAGGCTACCGCCGCCGATTTGAAATAGCTTAAATCATAATATAGTTTAGCTGCCTTAAAGTCCTTTGTCTCCTGCTTTTCGCGCAGTATTACAATAATACTATCGGCACTTTTATTTCTCGCATTGTCAGGATGTGTATTGATAAACGCCTGCATCAGCGCAATTGTTTTTGAAGTATTTGTCTGATCCAGGTCTACTTTCGGCGATTGCTTGTAAAAACAAAACGCACGCATGTATTCGCATTCTTCCGTGCGCTGCCCGTTGGGAAAATTTTCGGTGTAATTTTTAAAGAGGTTTTCCGCATTCAAATAGTCCTTCTGATTATAAGCGCAGTAGGCATATTTGTAATACATGTCTTCAAAACGCGCTGTTCCTTTTACATACGGAAACAAGCCTTCAAACAGTTGCGAAGCTTTATCCCACTTCTTCTGCGCATAATACTGCTCTGCCATTTTATATTTATACTCATTGTCTTTACTCTTCAGCACCTTGCCAAATTGGGAAGCGCAGGAAGAGAACAAGAGAAGAGCCAACAGAACCTGAAACATTAATTTCATAGAGTGCGCGAAATTAGTTTTTTAAGAAGCAATAATAAAAAGCTTACCCACGCTTTCACGTCTTGTTAAGGTTAATTAAAAGATAAAGAATCAACGGCACATTATGTGCTTTAGTGTTTTGCATATTAAACGATTGTTTACCATTTCCATCTCATATGCTGTTAGTGGTTCAATTATTTTTGTTACCCAAAATTTTATTTGATGAAAAGAATCTTATTATTGATGACGCTTGCTGTAACTCTTGTCAGTACTGCTTTTGCGCAAAGCGATGCGAAAGCTGTGCTGGACAGAGTGAGTGCAAAACTAAAAGGCAACAAAGGCATTTCGGCAAATTTTACTTACACCACAAAGGATAAAAAGAATACAAGTCACGGCACAAAGAGCGGGCAGATTTTGGTGAAAGGTCAGAAGTATTTTTTGAAGCAGGGCAACACGGAAGTTTATAGCGATGGCAGCAAAAACTGGAATTACAACACTACGGATAAGGAAGTTACGGTAACGGAAGCAGATGATAACAACGCAGGTTTTACGCCGGCTAAATTCCTGGGTAACTTCTACGATAAAGACTTTACCTACAAACTGGTTTCATCGGCTGGCAGCACTTACCAGATTGCGCTTTTGCCGGTTGACAAGCGTAAAAACTATAAGCAGGTAACGGTGTATGTTGATAAAACAAAAGACCTCGTAACAAAAGCTCAGGTGCTGGATAAAGCAGACAACACCATCGAGTTTACATTAAGTAATGTGAATACGAATGCAACTATACCCGACAACAAATTTGTGTTTGATGAGAAGTCGCATCCGGGTGTGGAAGTGATTAGTCAATAAAAACTAATCCTGATCGATTTAATAAAAAGCCTCCTGACGGGAGGCTTTTTTATTGGTAACTGCTAGATTCTTGTTTCACAAACGTCCTCACCTGTCCAACTTCTTCCAAATCTCATCTCCCTATCTTTGCGCTCCTCAAAAATTAAATATCATGTTCAGAACGCAGACCTGCGGCGAGTTAAGAATAAATAATATTGGCAACGAAGTAACGCTTGCTGGTTGGGTGCAAACAGTGCGAAAATTGGGCGCTGCCATTACGTTTGTTGATCTGCGCGACCGCTATGGCATTACGCAATTATTGTTTGGCGAAGAACTGACTGCGCAACTGGACGAAAATCCGTTGGGACGAGAGTTCGTATTGCAGATAAAAGGCATCGTTCGGGAACGCAGCAATAAGAATAAAAACATACCAACGGGTGATATTGAAATACAGGTCTCTTCTTTCTCTGTTTTGAATAAATCTGCTGTGCCACCGTTTACCATTCAGGATGATACAGATGGCGGCGACGACCTGCGTATGAAGTATCGCTATCTCGATTTGCGTCGCAATGCAGTGAAGAAAAATTTAGAGCTTCGGTATGCTGTCAACCGTTCTGCCCGCAACTACCTGCACAACCAGGGTTTCATGGATATTGAAACGCCGTTTTTAATTAAATCTACACCTGAAGGCGCACGCGATTTTGTAGTTCCATCGCGTATGAATGAAGGACAGTTTTATGCCTTGCCACAAAGCCCGCAAACGTTCAAGCAACTGTTGATGGTAAGCGGCTACGACCGTTATTATCAGGTGGTAAAATGCTTTCGGGATGAAGATTTAAGAGCTGACCGTCAGCCCGAATTTACACAGATAGATTGCGAGATGGCGTTCGTAGAACAGGAAGATATTTTGAACATGTTTGAAGGCTTGATTAAAGCGATTTTTAAAGATGTAAAAAGCATTGATTACACAGAGAAAGTAGAACGGATGACGTGGGAAGATGCCATGTGGAACTATGGTAACGACAAGCCGGACATTCGCTTTGGCATGAAGATATCGAACCTGAAAAAACCTTCTTCGGTTTATGTATCGAAGGGAGATAAGGCAGAGCTGATAAATGGCGCTGACTTTAAAGTGTTTGATGAAGCTGAAACCGTATTGGCAATTGCCGTTCCCGGTTGCAGCGAGTACAGTCGCAAGCAAACTGATGAGTTGATTGAGTGGGTGAAGCGGCCACAGATTGGAATGAAAGGGCTGGCATTTATTAAAGTGAATAATGATGGCACTTATAAGAGTTCGTTCGATAAATTTTATAGTGAAGAAAGGCTAAAAGCAATTGCAGATAGTTGCGAAGCACAGAAAGGAGATTTAGTCCTTTTGCTTGCCGGCGCAGAAGAGCGCACGCGCAAAGCGATGAGCGAGCTTCGATTGGAAATGGGCAAGCGTTTGGGCTTGCGCAAAGCCAGCGAATTTAAACTGCTTTGGGTGCTCGATTTCCCCCTATTTGAATATGCTGAAGATGAGAACCGTTGGGTTGCGCGTCATCATCCATTCACTTCGCCAAAGCCTTCTGATATTGAAGTGATGATTAACAACAATCCCGAGATCCAGAATGCAGAAAAATATCTGGAACATCCCTACGCAAACATTAAAGCCAATGCATATGACATGGTGCTGAATGGCAATGAAATTGGCGGTGGTTCTATCCGTATTTTTCAAAGAGAGTTACAGGAAAAAATGTTTGCCGCCTTAGGCATGACAAAGGAAGAAGCACAACATAAGTTCGGTTTCTTACTCGGTGCATTTGAATACGGAGCGCCACCACACGGCGGTATTGCATTTGGCTTCGATAGGCTTTGTGCCATTCTTGGCGGCAGCGAAAGCATCCGCGATTTTATTGCGTTTCCAAAAAATAATTCGGGCAGAGATGTGATGCTGGATGCACCTTCTACAATTGATGACAAGCAATTGGTGGAGTTGGGAATTAAGCTTGATGCGAAGTGATTTTGGAACTACAGAAGCACAAATAACACAAAGGGACACCGGGAAACTCGATATAAATTTTAGTTCATCCTTGCTCTCTTTGCCTCTGTGGTTATCGCAACCTCAAAAGTTTTATCTTTTCCCTTACAGCGCATCGCCGCAATTTAGTGTCCGTTTATAAAATACACCGGCTGATGCGATTCAAGAGACTTCTTCTTTTTACCATTCTGGCAGGTTGTACCCTTTCTCTTTTTGCGCAGCGCACCTTCACCATCAGCGGCACCATCAAAAGCAAACAAACCGGCGAAACCATCATTAGCGCAACCGTAAGAATACTCAATACGAGCAAGGGTGCTGCATCTAATGAATACGGCTTTTATTCGCTCACACTTCCGGCAGGCAGCTATCAGTTAGAAGCAAGTGCAGTCGGGCATTACAGCGATACCATTGCACTTGTTTTGGATAAAAACATTCAATTCCCCGTTTTTTTAAACGAAGAAATAAAAACGCTGAATAACGTAACGGTACAAAGCACGAGAGGTGGCAGAAGTATCAGCGGCACGCAGACCGGCGTTGAAAAATTAAGCACAGCAGACATCAAAAACATACCCGTTTTATTCGGCGAAAAAGATGTGCTGAAAACTATACAACTCTTGCCCGGCATTAAAAGCGCAGGCGATGGACAAGCCGGCTTTTATGTGCGCGGTGGCTCTGCCGATCAGAACCTGATTTTGCTGGATGAAGCCAATGTTTATAATGCTTCTCACCTACTGGGTTTCTTTTCCACGTTTAATTCCGATGCCATTAAAGACATCACTGTTTATAAAAGCGGGATGCCGGCGCAATATGGCGGCAGGTTGTCTTCGGTACTCGATATAAAAATGAATGATGGCAATAACCAGGATTACAACGTAAGCGGTGGCATTGGTTTAATATCAGCTAAGCTAAACGCAGAAGGTCCGATACAGAAAGACAAGTCATCCTTTTTAATAACGGGCAGAAGAACCTATGCCGATGTGTTCCTGAAAGCTTCGTCGGACACCACTTTAAACCGTAGCCGCTTGTATTTCTATGACCTCAATGCGAAAGCCAACTATGAGTTCAGTCCTAAAGACCGCGTGTATATCAGTGGTTATTTTGGCAAAGACAATTTAGGCGTCGGCGACCAGTTTGGCATCTTATGGGGAAACGCTACCGGAACACTTCGCTGGAACCATATTTTTTCATCTAAACTCTTCTCCAACACTTCGCTCATTTATAGCAATTACGATTACACCATTTACATCAAAAGCGGCGCAAACGATTTTACGGTATTCTCGCAAATCAGGGACTGGAACTTGAAACAGGATTACAATCTCAGCGCTAACCCAAAACACAACATCCGCTTCGGATGGAGCAGCATTTATCACCGCGTTCGTCCCGGCGAAATCACCGCTTCGCAAACGTCTAGTGTAAACAATGAAGTGCAGCAGAAACGGTATTCATTAGAGAGTGGGATCTATGCCAGCGATACCTGGAAAACAACAGACAATATCAGCATCACGTATGGCGCGCGGCTCACAGCTTTTAATGTATTGGGCAAGGGTGATTTTTATACCTTAAATAATAAAGGCGAAGTTATAGACACCACTTCTTACAACACCGGCGACATTGTAAAGACTTATTGGAATGTAGAGCCGCGACTGGCAATTGGCTACCAGTTCAACAACAGCACTTCGCTTAAAGCTTCTTATGTGCGCAACGTGCAGAACATGCACCTCATCAGCAACAGCACCAGCAGCTCTCCTACTGATAAATGGATTAGCAGCAACAACATCATCAAACCCGAAATCTCTGACCAGGTATCGCTTGGCTGCTATAAAAATTTACGCAACGACAACTACGAACTCACCATAGAAACCTATTATAAAACGATGCAGCGCCAGATAGATTACCGCGATGGCGCCGATGTGTTTACCAACGATGCGATAGAAACGCAACTCCTGTATGGCAAAGGCAGAGCGTATGGAATAGAATGGCTGCTGCGTAAGAAAACGGGCAAACTCACCGGCTGGCTCAGCTATACCTTATCGAAAACAGAGCGTAAGATTGATGGCATTAACAACGATGACTGGTACAATGCACGGCAGGATAGAACGCACGACATTGCTCTTGTTGGCATCTATCAGCTCAGCCAGAAATGGACGCTTTCTGCAAACTGGATTTACTACACCGGCGATGCCATTACTTTCCCTAATGGCAAATACACCGTTGGCGGACAAACGGTGTATTATTATACCAATCGAAACGGTTATCGAATGCCTGCCTATCATCGGTTAGACCTTGGCGCAACGATGCAATTGAAGAAGAGAAAACGCTGGAGCAGCGAACTGGCTTTCAGTTTGTACAATGCTTACGGCCGGCAGAATGCTTACACCATCTCATTCAGAGATAACGAAGACGATCCTACCAAAACGGAAGCCGTGCAAACCGCTTTGTTCCGTTGGATTCCTTCGGTGTCTTACAATTTTAAATGGTAATGTTGGTTGATAGTTGGTAGTAAAAAGTTTTTGCCGGATTATTTTTTAATGAGAAATGAGATGAATACAAAATACAGAACAGTCATTATGGGACGAGCTTTGGCAACTCCGATTGATCGTCTGTTGCGACGCTCCGTTCAAGGTTCTGAAAAGAATCGGGCAATATGCAAAGCGCTTCATTACTTCATTCTCCTTTTCCTGTTCTCTGTTCTTTCTTCCTGCGAAAAAGTCATCAACGTTAAGCTCACCGAAGCCGATAAAAAAATTGTCATCGAAGGCAACATCAGCAACCGCAACGAACCGGTAGAAGTGCGCATCTCACAAACCAAAGCTTTTGAGGAAAGCAACGCTTTCAACGGCATTAGCGGTGCGATGGTAACCATTGGTGTGAACGACACCGCCTATACTCTTGTTGAAGACGAAGATACTGCCGGCATTTACCGAACCACTGCCTGTAAAGGCTTCCCGGGCGCTGCCTACCAGCTTACCGTTTTGCTCAATGGCGCTACTTATACATCTACCTCTGCAATGCCGGTACAGTTGGTAAGCTTAGACACATTGACGGTAGAAAACTTAGCGTTTGGCGGCAGTTCTAACCTCACCATTTATCCCAGCTACAAAGACCCGGCGGGCTTAGGCAACAGCTACCGGTTAATTGAATATCAGAACGGCGATTTGGTGAAACAGCAGTTTCCGCAGAACGATGATTTAAGTGATGGCCTGATTCAAACGCGACCTCTCATTAACCCTGATAGCGACCTGCAAAGCGGCGACACCGTGCGGGTAGATTTACAGTGTATTGACCCGAACGTTTATAAGTATTGGTACAGCTTAACCGAATCTGCCACCGGTGATGGTGGAAGTGCCACGCCTGCCAATCCCATCACCAATATCAAAGGCGGTGCACTGGGTTATTTCAGTGCCTACAGCATCAGCAGCTATACCATTGTAATACCTTGACAAAAAAAAGAGTTGATAAAGCATAACCTTTACCCGCACTTTGTTGCCTCCCCATCGCTATGATTAACATTCATTTAGGGAGAATGTTTTTTATCATTAACCATCCCAAACTTTTCCCTACTTTTCCATCATCTTCGATACAAGCTGCGCCATATAAAAAAGGAACGCTATTTTACAGGCTTATAACCGGCAGCTTATGAACGTATCTGCATTAATAAACGACTACTCTGTTTCGCAAGGCTTCTACGATGAAATGTGGAATGCGCAGGACATCCGCGAGCCCTACGCAAAAATTGTTTCTGCTTTGCAGCAGCTCGATCTGCCGAGTATGCACAGCAAAGACAAACTCGCCGGCGAGCTGTTCATGAACCAGGGCATCACCTTCACTGTGTATGCCGACAATGCCGGCATCGAGCGCATCTTTCCCTTCGATATTATTCCCCGCATCATCACCGGCAAAGAATGGCAGCACATCGAAGACGGCATCAAACAAAGACTTACTGCGCTTAATAAATTTCTAAAAGATATTTATAATGAGCAGCAGATTGTAAAAGATAAAATCATTCCTGCCAAGCTGATTGCTTCGTGTCCGCATTATATGCGCGAAGTGCATGGCATTGGGGTGCCACACGATATTTACGTTCATATCTCCGGTATTGATTTGATACGCGGCGCCGATGGCAAATTCTATATCCTCGAAGACAACCTGCGCACGCCATCCGGCGTTTCTTATATGCTCGAAAACCGGGAAGTGACCAAGCGCATTTTCCCGGATATGTTCTCCGGCAATTCGGTGCGGCTGGTTAACGACTATCCCATTCTGTTACACCAGTTATTGCTATCACTGGCACCACAGCAGGTGCACAATCCGCGCGTGGTGTTGTTAACGCCGGGCGTTTACAACTCAGCTTATTACGAGCATACTTTCCTCGCGCGGCAAATGGGCATCCCACTGGTAGAAGGTCGTGATCTTGTGGTAGATCATCACAACGTGTACATGAAAACCACGCAGGGCTTATCTCGCGTGCATGTTATCTATCGCCGCATTGATGATGAGTATTTAGACCCTTTGATTTTTCATCCCAACAGTGTATTGGGCGTGCCCGGTTTGATGGATGCGTACCGGAAAGGAAACGTAGCCATTGCGAATGCGGTTGGCAATGGTGTGGCAGATGATAAAGCCATTTACGCCTACGTTCCAGACATGATAAAATACTATCTGAACGAAGAGCCGATTTTGAATAACGTGCCCACTTACCAGATGGCAAACAGTGAAGAACGCGAGCATGTGTTTAGCAACCTGAATAATATGGTGATCAAGCGCACCAACCAAAGCGGTGGCTATGGCATGGTGATGGGCAACAGCGTACAACAACATGAATGGGAAAAGGCAAAGGTGGAGATTGAGCGGGACCCGCGCAGCTTCATCGCACAGCCAATCATCAAACTGTCCACTGTGCCTTGCTTTATCAATGGAAAACTGCAGCCGCGCCATGTAGATTTACGCCCCTATGCCCTCTTTGGCAGAGACGGCGTGAAGATTGTTCCTGGTGGCTTAACGCGTGTTGCCTTGCGCGAAGGCTCGCTGGTAGTCAATTCATCGCAGGGCGGCGGCAGCAAGGATACGTGGATAATTGATTGAGAAGGTGTGAGGTATGAGCTGTCAGTGATCAGCTTTCAGCCGTCAGCATTTTTTATACTAGGTGATACAGAACGATTGAGTAAACAACAAGCGAATGATTTTTATTGATACAAAATACAATTTTTGGAGACGAACTTTTGTAACTCCGATGTATCATCTGTTGTTACTCTTGTGTGTCGAAGCAGTAAGGTGCTCACTTGTACGTTCGGAAAATAATTGAGCTATGTGCTAAAAAGCGCAACCAACAGTAACACTGTTTCAAAAAACTGATAGCTGATAGCTAAAAGCTAACGGCTTAAACTAACCAATTTCTATGACCAACATGCTAAGCAGAACCGCTGATTCTCTTTTCTGGCTCAACCGATACATGGAACGCACCGACAGCCTGCTGCGGCTGCTGTATGTGCATTACATTCTCTCGTTAGACAAAGGCGTAAATGCACAGCAAAGCTGGCGTCCCGTGCTGGAAATGGCTACTTACCTCAACAGCAGCGAGATAGAAGCCATTGAACACAACACCGCCGCTACCTTGCACAAAATCATCCTCCAGACAGAGAACCTTAATTCGCTAAAAGTGATTGTACATCGCGCCCGCGAAAATGCACGCGGCGTGCAAGACCACATTACCAAAGAAACCTGGGAAGAAGTAAATGGGGTGTATCACTACATCAATCACCCCGACCTGCTTGCCAGACTTAACGGCAATGAGGCGTTGCGGGTAATTGAAGACCTGGAGCAACATGCCGTTATGTTTGCGGGCATCATAGAACTGACTATGCCACGCGGCACCGGCTGGAATTTTATGAGTCTGGGTAAATACATCGAGCGGTGTTTTCACACCATCATTGTATTGCAGAACCAGCTAAAACGGATTGATTACAATATAGAAGCGCCGCATGATATTCTGCAATGGCGGTATTTATTGCTTTCGCTGTCGGGCTACGAACTGCATTTAAAAACATACACCGGAAGCAACCACAACCAGAACCTGCTGCACCAGGTGATATCGAACGAAAACTTTACGCGTTCCATTTTATATTCCCTCAGCCGCGTGAATATTTACTTAAAAAAAGTAATGAGCACCGGCGAGGAAACCAAAGAAGGCAGAGTGCTAATGAACAGCCTTGGCAGACTCTACAGCAACGTAAAATACAAAGAGCTGGAAAGCCTTACGGGAGAGAATATCCAGCCGTTTTTAGAAGATACACAACGTGAGCTTTCGCTCTTTAGCACACAACTTGCACAACACTTTTTCTCTTATCACTAATTGAATGAAATGTCGGTTTTTACTATTCATCATATCACGCGTTACGAATACAATCGCCCGGTAAAAGAAAGCAACAACGAAATTAAAATTTATCCCTACCGGTTTCCCGGCCAGGAAGTATTAAACCACGAACTGATTATTACCCACCAGCCCAGCGTGCAAACGTTTTACGATTATTGGGGAAACAAAGTGGGCGTGTTCAGTCTGTTGCAGCCACACACGATGTTGTCAATCGAAAGCAAGCTGGTCGTGCGAACGCTCGGCACGAATGAAGTGACAATAAACAGAAACGGCACGTTTGGCGAGTTGCAGCACGATATGGATGATAACCTGCAACTGCTGGAACTGGCAACGCCGGACTTTATTACCAATGAAAATGCCATTGACAATATTATACAGCAAATACATCATCCGTTTAATACCGTTGCACAAACGGTAGAAGCTTGCGCAGCTCATATCTTCGAACATTTTAAGTACGTAAAAGGTATTACTAACACGCAAACCACCGTAAACGAAATACTCGAAATCGGAGCCGGTGTGTGTCAGGATTTTGCGCATGTGATGCTTCAGATTTTGCGCACCTTAAATATTCCCGGGCGCTATGTGAGCGGATATATTTGCCCCAACAAAAACGGCATGCGCGGCGAAGGCGCTACACATGCGTGGGTAGAAGCGTATTTGCCTTATTATGGCTGGGCTGGCATTGACCCAACCAATAATGTATGGGTCACCAACCGCCACGTAAAGCTCGCTGTGGGCCGGCATTTTAAAGACTGCAGCCCGGTGAAAGGAACATTTAAAGGAATTGCAAAACAGAAGCTAAGTGTATATGTATCGGTAAGCTATGAAGACGGGCAAACCTATGAAGACCTGAACAATGTGCCGATGAACAAACAGGCTGCAGATGATGCAGAAGACGCAATGCTGGAAGGGTTTGCAGCGCAGCAACAATAAGGTATGATGTCAGATTAGGTTGTTCGGATGGTTATGTATTGCTTAGAACTGCTTATAAACCTAAGCAGTTCTCTTGTCCGACATTCAATTGTTCGGTTGAGTTTATCCATCAATCATTCAGTTGGAAACACAGGCAAATGCAGGTTGCTTTTCACTATACAGATCAAATCTTAAATTCTCCATTCATACACATTGCACACCCTACATAGAACATTCAATTGCACCATACATCCCACATAGTACATCCAATATCATAAACCTTACTTTTGCCGCTTATGAAAATGGAACTTATTATTTATAGAATCCTTTCTTTTTTATTGCTGCCTGTGGCTGCTTTCTTTGGCTTGATTTGTTTTTCAGGTTTATTCCTTGCTATGAATTATCCTGTTATGCTGGTTATGGTGTTTTTAATAGCCTGCATGGTTATCTATATTATTGCTTCCTTTATTTTTCTTACCAAAGGCATTGATAATAACAAGCGCTGCAGGCCGGTGTTGAAAGACTGGATACGGATTAACGGTTTTATTACTTTGATCTATTACTTGCTCACCGCCATTTCTTCTATTGCCGTTAAAGCCAACCCTTCTCTTTTAAATGAAGGCATGAAACAATGGACAGAAGGTGGCAATCTTCCGCCGGGTATTAGTGCCGCCGAAATGTCGGCAGCTATGACATCAACAATCGATTTTTTTCTTGCACTCAGCCTTGTATTAATCATCCACGTACTGATAACGTTTCATTTAATGAGGCGATACCGTTATGTGTTCGACATAGAAACAAAGGATTCAGGACAATAAAATATTTCTTTGCAAACAGCTCCTGTCTTTTCTTTTCAAATCAGAAATTCGCAGTGAATAAATAATCATTACATGCAGCCAGCTTTATATAAGTATCTCGCGCTTTGCAAAAAATTAGAGGTTCCCGGCATCGGCAATTTTACGGTAGAAGAAACGCCGGCTACACTTCAGTTTACAGATAAACAATGGCAGCCGCCAGCCAGTCGCATCCGGTTTGCACCTTTGGTGCGCCCCACCAATAACCATTTTTACGGCTTTCTTTCAAAAGAATGGAACGTAGATAAAGTAGTTGCCATTCGCCGCTATAAAGAAGATGTGGAAGCGATGCTGGATGAACTGAAGCGGGTGGGTATGTGCGAGTGGAAAGACGTTGGCATTCTTCGCAAAACGGCGGATGGCAGCTTGGCTTTTGCGGCAGCAGAGCCTTCCTTCTCCTTATTTTCTTCGTTGCCGGCTGAACGTGTGCTTCGCAAATATTCCCAACATACGGTGCTGGTGGGTGAGCAGGAGCACATAAAAGAATATGTGATGCCCGAGCAGGGCGAAGAAATGATGATAGAAGAAGAGCCGGCAAAAGAAAAATGGAAACTATATGCATTAATACTGGCTGTTATTGCCGTGCTGCTGATTGTGTTGTATTATGCAACAAAAAGCAATAGCTAAGATCGGTTTTAATTCATCAATGCTTTTCCGAAGTCAATTATTAGTAGCCGTACTTTTCTTTCCACAAACTTTTTAAAAAGCGGCGCATTTCTTCTTCTCTGGCATTATTGCCCGGCGTGTAGAATGCAGTGCCGGCAAGCTTTTCAGGCAAATATTCCTGCTCTGCAAAATTGCTATCAAACGAATGTGCGTATTTATAACCTTTGCCATAATTCATATCTTTCATTAAGCCGGTTGGTGCATTGCGGATATGAAGCGGAACGGGTAAATCGCCCCATTTCCTAACAGCATCCTGCGCAGCACCAATAGCCGCATACGAAGCGTTGCTTTTAATGGAAGAAGCCAGATAAACCGCGCATTGCGAAAGAATGATGCGCGATTCGGGATAACCGATTTTATTCACTGCATCGAAGGTGGCATTGGCAAGCAGCAAGGCGTTTGGATTGGCATTACCAATGTCTTCACTAGCAAAGATGAGCATACGCCGGGCAATGAAGCTGACTTCTTCTCCACCTTCAATCATCCTGGCTAACCAATACACAGCACCATTCGGGTCGCTGCCGCGCATACTTTTAATGAAGGCGCTGATGATATCGTAATGCTGTTCGCCCCCTTTATCATATAAAGCAACACGCTTCTGCGCAACGTTCATTACAAGATCATCTGTAATAATAACCTTATCTTTTTTGCTGGCAGAATTAATGACAAGCTCTAATAAGTTCAGCAACTTTCGGGCATCGCCGCCGGAGATGTTGAGCAGAGCTGCGGTTTCTTTAAGTTCGATTTCTTTTGTTTGTAACAATTCATCCTTTTCTACCGCATGATGCAGCAAACGGATCATTTCTTCTTCACCCAAAGCTTTGAGAACATACACCTGGCAACGGCTTAGCAAAGCGGAGTTGACTTCGAAAGAAGGATTTTCGGTAGTGGCACCAATTAAGGTTATTGTTCCTTTCTCCACTGCTCCTAACAAAGCATCTTGCTGTCCTTTGTTGAAGCGATGAATTTCATCTATAAACAAAACCGCACCGGCTTGTTGTCTGGCAGTTTCGATCACTTCGCGAATGTCTTTTACACCGCTACTGATGGCGCTGAGCTGATAGAACGGAACCTGAAGCGCATGCGCAATAATGTTGGCAATGGTGGTTTTACCAACACCCGGCGGTCCCCATAAGATCATGGACGGAATACGTGCGCTGTCAATAGCTGTGCGAAGGATGCTTCCTTTACCTGTTAAGTGCTCCTGACCCACCAGATCATCCAGCGCTGTGGGTCTTAATCGTTCTGCTAAAGGAGTATTTGTATTCATGTAAAAGCTTTGCGTTTATCTTATCACTTCCGTATAATAAGATGATAGGCTTTTTTTGTGGATAAGGTAAAATAGAAAGGCAAATTTCTACTGGTTGAAACAAATGTAGGTAAGATTAGGAGGCGCTTTTTTTAAGAAATCAATCTTCGGCGAGTTATATAACTGTATGAAACGTTATGTAACTGCATTTTGTAAGAATTTACTCTTCATAAAATAATTCCTTACTAAATAGTAGGAATTCCTATTATTTAGTGAGAATTCTTATTAATTAGTGTGATTTCTTATCAATTAGTAAGAATTCTTATTATTTTTTAAGAATCCACTCTATTTTATAAGAACTTACTCTTGTGAATAGCTTTTGCTTTTAGAAAACATTTCACCTTTTGGTCCGGTTTGTATAGAGTTGCCAAAATAAAAATGTCCCGCCGGGAACGGCGGGACCGATATTTACTAACCCATCCATGAACAAAGCTGCCTAAGCGCATGGATAATTTTTGCTGCTTAGCAATACTCTTCAAAAGCAGCTATAAGATTACGGGCAATCACTTGTGCAGGGCGACCTTCAATCTGATGACGCTCTACCATGTGCACCAGTTGTCCGTCTTTAAACAATGCGATAGCCGGTGATGACGGCGGATAAGGCAACAGATGTTCGCGCACTTTATTTACAGCGGCTACATCGAAGCCTGCAAATACGGTCTTTAAATTATCGGGACGCTTCGTGCTGTTGTGGACGGCCATTAGTACACCTGGGCGCGCAGCTCCTGCAGCACATCCGCATACCGAGTTTACCATTACTAAAGTTGTTCCTTCGCTTCCGAGGCTGTTGTCAACGTCGCCTGCGGTGTTCATTTCTTCAAACCCGTTGTCGGTCAGTTCGGCCTTCATCGGGATCACTATTTCTGCCGGATACATGTTGTATTGTTTGTTTTTGCAAAAATAAGAAAAACAGAAATGAAAGCCGCAAAACCTTCTAATTCGGACAATTTGGCTTTTTGTAAACACTTAAAAAGACATTCTGGCTGAAAAACGGCTTATTTTTGCCAACTCATCAGGAAAAACCGCGTGGTATAGCATTTGAAATATAGGTGTCATCAGCAATTAAAATTTAAAATTCAAATAGCTATGACACTCGTAAAACAAAATTACCGCAATGTGAACAACATTTTTGATGAGTTGTTTAACACTGTTCCTGCTACCTGGAACAAAGCCATGAATGTACCTCCGGTTAACATTCATGAGAACGAAGAAGGTTTCCATATCGAACTTCAGGTTCCCGGCTTGCAGAAAGAAGATTTCAAGATTAATGTAGAGAAGGGTTTGCTAACTATCAGCTACGAAAAGAAATCTGAGACAGAACAAAAAAATTACAAAACGCATCGCAGAGAGTTTTCGGTTTCTTCTTTCAAGCGTAGTTTCTCTTTAGATGAGAAAGTAAACGCCGAAGAAATCAAGGCAAAATATGATGCCGGTGTGTTGCAGGTGTTCCTTCCTAAAAAAGAAGAAGTGAAGGTTTCGCCTAAGCAAATCGAAATTCAGTAAGAGACAAGAGTTTTTTCATAAGAGTTGGTTTTTGGTTTATAAACCCTGTGTGTCCACATGGGGTTTTTGTTTTTACTATCTGGAGTTGGTTGGATTATTTTAAATCCTTTATCGCTTGCAAAATATGCTCAGCTACCAGTTTATTTCCTGTATCATTCAAATGTACTCCATCACTGGTAAGCACGCCCCGGTCAACATCCTGCGTGTTGTGTTCCTGCTCATAATTTTCAAAAAGAGTTCTTAAGTCAACAACAGGCAGATGCATGTCATTGCCGATATTTTTGATGATGCCGGAATATTTATTTAAATCACCGTCCTGTTGGTTTGCATAATTCTTTTTCTCGCCGATGGTAGCGGGCGTTACCAGAATCACTTTTGCATTTTCAGCCTGGCACTTTTTTATGATAGCACGATAAAACTTTTCAAACTTATCCGGGTCGGTTCCGGTACCAAACATGCTCTTGTGCCATACATCATTTACACCAACATAAATCACAACAATATCCGGCGACTTCATTAATACATCGCTGTCCATGCGCAGGTACAAATCATATACTTTATTGCCGCCAATCCCTGCGCCGATCAGATCATAGTTTGCGCTATCACCTTCTTTACGCAGCATTTCTTTCATCATCGTAATGTAGCCCTTGGGATTCACGCCAGCCTGCGTGATGGAATCGCCGAAGAAGACTACTTTTTTTGTTTTATCCTTTTTAAAACCAAGCATAATTAATAACCCAAAGAAGATGAAAACGAGCACCAGTTTGTTCGCCATAAAAATTAATTGAGAGAAAGCAAAGCAATCATTTTACGAAAGCAAATGTGGATGTTCACGATAAACTTTCCAAACAAATTCACCGAACAATGTATTTGCCCAAGCAAACCATTTCCGCGAAAATTTAGATGGATCATCTTTGTGAAATGACTCGTGCATAAAACCGGTTCCACCATGTGTTTTTTGCAGAGTATCTAAACAGTATTTCATTTCTTTTTCGTCAGTCGAGGTTAATCCACGTATGATCAGGCTCATGGGCCAAATCATATCCAAACCTACATGTGGACCGCCAATGCCCTCTGCTACGCTGCCCTTAAAGAAGAATGGATTTTCGGTTGACAACACATATTTCCGTGTGTTTTGATAAATAGGATCGGAAACACTTACGGCACCCAGATAAAGCAAGCCAAGCAGCGAGGGAACATTCGCATCATCCATTAAATTATAACTGCCAAACCCGTTGATTTCATACGCATATATTTTTCCAAACTGCGGATGTGCTATTACATGATGATTCTTTTGCAAAGCCGATGATAAAGAAGTCAGCAATGTATTGGTATCAACAATGGCAGATTTTCCAATGGCTTTGCTCAGTTCATTCAAGTGTTGCAAAGCTGTTTGTGCAAATAAATTGCTGGGCACCAAATAAGGATAGATGGTTGCATCATCGCTAGGGCGAAACATCGAGCAAATCAAACCATTTGGTTTTACAGGATATCCATACCCATTCATTGGGATGCCATCGGTTGCCCATTCAGTCTTGCGCTGAAAATGATAAGGTCCCTGGCCATGAAACCGTTGCTGCTCGGTAAAGATTTGTACAATCAAATTCATCACCTTTATCCAGTCTTCGTCAAACGCAGTTGTGTCACCGGTTTCCTTCCAATAGCCGTGTGATAAGCGGATGGGATAACATAAACTATCTATCTCCCATTTGCGCTCGTGAATGCCTGGCTTCATCTCGGTTCTGTCGCTTTCTTTCCATTCGCTTATTTTGTTTTCATCTTTATAAAAAGCGTTGGCATACGGGTCTTTCAGAATGTTTTTTACTTGCCGGTTAATAACACCTTTAATCAGCTGCTGCAGGTCTTTGTCTTCTTTACACAAGCGCATGTATGGCCAAACCTGTGCACTGCTATCGCGAAGCCACATGGCATCTATATCACCGGTGATCACATACGTATCAGGCTTGCCATTTATCATTTCAAAATCTACCGTAGTATCTAGCGTGTTAGGAAAACAATTTTCAAACAGCCAGGCGATTTCTTGGTTGCCAATTTTCAATTTGATTTCTACGATTAAATCTTCTACCGCTTTACTGCTGAATTTTCGTTTTGAAACCTCTGTTCTTACTGTTTCAAAATCAGATATTGTATGGGCAGAAGCCATCTTTGATAGCCCAATGGCAGCACCTGTAAAAACTGTTTGCCTGATGAATCGTCTTCTTTTCATAACTGGTTTATAATCGTTCGGGCAAATGTAGGCTTGCGATGAATAAGATAGAGGGAAAGACAAATGCAAAACCTTTTTACCTGCAATCTTTTGTTTTGCTTTGATAAAACAGAAACGGGTATTTAGCCGATAATTCCTACTTTTGCAACCTTTTCAAAATTCATCATGCCGTAACATGACACTAGCCCGGTGACGAAGAAGGGCGAAATGGAATGTTGCTTTTAAAAATTATCAGCAGCACACATGAAACTCAGCCAGTTTAAGTTTGATCTACCTCTCAACCTCATTGCTCAAAACCCATCCAAACGCCGCGAAGACAGCCGCCTGATGGTGGTTCACCGCAAAACAGGACAAATAGAAAACAAGCACTTCCGCGACATCCTTGATTATTATGACGACAAAGATGTTTTCGTTGTCAACAACACCAAAGTGTTTCCGGCGCGCATGTACGGCCGCAAGGAAAAAACCGGCGCCAAAATAGAAGTGTTTTTGCTTCGCGAACTGAACAAACCCAACAAGTTGTGGGACGTGATTGTTGATCCCGCAAGAAAGATTCGCGTTGGAAACAAACTCTACTTTGGTGACAACGATGAACTCGTTGCCGAAGTGATTGATAACACTACCAGCCGCGGCAGAACCATCCGTTTTCTTTGGGACAGCGATGAAGAGAGTTTTAAGAAAATGCTGGAATTTTTGGGCGAAACGCCGCTGCCTAAATACATCAAGCGCAAGCCTGACGAAGAAGATAAAGAGCGCTTTCAAACCGTATATGCCAAACATGAAGGTGCTGTTGCGCCACCCACTGCCGGTCTGCATTTCAGCAAGGAATTGATTAAGCGCTGCGAGATAAAAGGAATCCGCTTTGCAGAAGTAACGTTGCATACCGGTTTAGGCACGTTCCGCCCGATAGAAGTAGAAGATTTGAGCAAGCACAAGATGGATGCGGAGTATTACCGCATTGAAGAAGAAGCCTGCAACATTGTGAACAAAGCGAAAGAAACCGGACATAAAATCTGCTCTATCGGCACCACAACCATGCGTGCGATGGAAACCAGCTTTACTGCTCAAAAGTTGTTGAAGCCAAGCGAAGGCTGGACAAACATTTTCATTCATCCGCCGTATAACTTCAATATTGCGGATAGCTTAGTTACGAATCTGCATCTGCCTAAAACCAGCTTGCTGATTATGGTAACGGCTTTTGCCGGCTACGACTTAACGATGGAGGCTTATAAGAAAGCAATTAAAGATAAATATCGCTTCTTCAGTTATGGTGATGCGATGTTATTGTTGTAATATTTTTAGCCATTAGGACTTATAGGCACGAAGTAAATAAATATTACTTCGTGCCTTTTTCATTACAAAAATCTTTTTGCTTCGAACCTTTGCGGCAGATAATAGCAGACAATAAAAAAGCCAGCGCTGCGCTGGCTTTATGTACAACAAAGAATCGTTTGATAGAATAAAAACGTCCCGGCAGATAACATCACCGGGACGAAAAATATAAAGATAAACTAAGCTGTCTTCAACGTCGTCTTCTTAGCCAGCTTGCTTTTCAGGTTTGCAGCTTTGTTCTTGTGAATAATGCCTCTTTTCGCCAGTTTATCAATCATCGAAATAGTCAAAGGCAGCTTCTCATCGTAAGCGGCTTCATCCTTTAATCCACGGATGTCGCGGATAGCATTACGTGTGGTTTTGCCGTAATAGCGATTTCTGTCTCTGCGTTTTGCCGCCTGGCGGGCATCTTTCTGCGTTGCTTTATGGTTTGCCATAAATATATTTGATTAAAACTAATTTTTTTTAGGATTGCAAAAGTAGGGTTTACACTCCGCTTATTGAAATTTTATTTTGTTATCATTTATAAAAAAGAGAATGCAGAAGATGAATTTTGCAACCGCAAAGATTAAAAGTTCACAGAGTTTTAGCAGAGAAATAGAAGCGTTGCAATTGACTTCGCCATTTTTCATTCTTCGCTTTAAGCTTCATCCTTCACAAAAAATTTGGAGCCGTTTCTTAAACATCTCTTATCATTTGATGTTTTTTATTCTACGATATTTGTAAACATTTTTCAGTAGCAGCGTTGCTGCAATATTCTGCAACTCATCACAATTAATAATAGCTTTTGTCATGAAAGATTTTTCATACATCACCAATTCGCATCCGGCTTTCATCGAAAATATGTACAACGATTATGTTGTCAATCCCGACAGCGTAGAGCCGGACATGAAGAAGTTTTTTGAAGGCTTCGACTTTGCCATTTCCTCTGCCAAAAACGGCAGTGGAAGCGCCAACGGAAACGGGCAGGTAAACGGGAATGGCGCTGCTGTTGCCACGAAGGAAGCTTCGGCTGCCACCGATAACTGGCGACAGGAAATTAAAGTCTATCGCCTCATTTTAGGCTATCGCAATAAAGGTCATCTGCTTGCTAAGACCAATCCCATCCGCGAGCGCAAAGACAGAGGCGCGAATCTCGATCTGGGCTTCTTTGGTTTGAGCGAAGAAGACCTGGATAAAACGTTTGGAGCCGGAGAAATCATTGGCTTAGGCAACACAACGCTGCGCACCATCTTACAATACCTGCAAAAAGCGTATGCATCGCATGTGGGCATCGAATTTAAGTACCTCAGCGACCAGAAAAAGATAGACTGGCTCACCAACGAGATGGAGCGAAATTTCACCAAAGAAATTCCTTTAGACAAGAAGAAACGCATCCTGCAAAAATTGAACGAAGGCGTCATCTTCGAAAAGTTTTTACACACCAAATATGTCGGTCAAAAGCGCTTCTCGCTCGAAGGCGGCGAAACTACCATCCCGGCATTGGATACCATTATCAGTGTTGCGGCGGATAACAATGTGCAGGAAGTAGTCATCGGCATGGCGCACCGCGGACGGTTGAATGTGCTTGCCAACACGCTCGGCAAAACGTACGAGCAGATCTTCAGCGAATTTGAAGGCACAGCAAGGATGGACCAAACTATGGGTAGCGGCGACGTAAAATATCATCTGGGTTTTGGTTCTGAAATCACGACGGCAAACGAGAAAAAAATCCACGTAAAGCTGATGCCAAATCCCTCGCATCTCGAAGCGGTTGACCCTGTGGTGGAAGGCTTTGCGAGGGCGAAAGCTGATTTGCTGTATGAACATAATTACAAAGCCATTCTCCCTATTTTAATTCATGGCGATGCATCTATTGCCGGGCAGGGCATTGTATATGAAGTATTGCAGATGAGTGGTCTCGACGGCTATGAAACCGGCGGCACCATTCACTTTGTTATTAACAACCAGATTGGCTTTACGACTGATTTTGATGATGCCCGCAGTTCTAACTATTGCACTTCCGTTGCAGCCATGGTGCAGGCGCCGGTAATGCACGTAAACGGCGACGATTCTGAAGCCGTGGTAAAATGCGCCGACATTGCCACACGCTATCGCCAAGCCTTCAACGAAGACATTTTTATAGACATGGTTTGCTATCGCCGTCATGGTCACAACGAAGGCGACGATCCAAAATACACGCAGCCACATTTATATGAGCTGATTGAAAAACATCCCAACCCGCGCGAGGTGTATATCGCTTATTTAAAGGAACATGGCGAAGCCGATGCACAGGATTTGGCGAAGCAAATGGAGCAACAATTCTGGAGCGATTTGCAGGAACGGTTAGATGAAATCAAGCAGCATCCGTTGCCTTATAAATTTCAACAGCCGGAAAAATGGTGGCTCAACCTGCGTAAAGCAACAGCGGCTGATTTTGATAAATCACCGGACACAGCGATAACTGAAGAGAGGTTCAAAATGTTGTTTGACGGCATTATGAAACTGCCTGAAAACTTTAAACCACTTCGCAAAGTAGAGAAGCTGTTGCAGGATAAAATCAAGTTGTTTGAGAGTGAGCAAAAAGCCGATTGGGCAACGGGCGAATTGCTGGCGTATGCATCGTTGCTTACACAGGGAATTGATGTACGCATGAGTGGTCAGGATGTAAAGCGCGGCACGTTCAGCCATCGTCATGCCGTACTGCGCGATGAGGTAACGGATGCTTATTATAATCGCCTGGACCATCTTGCGGACGGACAAAAAAAGTTTTCGATTTATAACTCATTCCTGAGTGAATATGGTGTGCTGGGTTTTGAATATGGCTATGCATTGGCAAACCCAAATGCACTTGTTTTGTGGGAGGCGCAGTTCGGCGATTTTGCCAACGGCGCACAAACCATGATTGACCAATTCATCTCGGCAGGAGAACAGAAGTGGAGCCGCATGAATGGATTGACTCTACTGTTGCCGCATGGCTACGAAGGACAGGGACCGGAACATAGCAGTGCACGTTTGGAGCGTTTTCTGCAAATGTGTGCTGAGTTGAACATGGTTATCACCAATGTAACTACGGCAGCTAACTTCTTCCATTTGTTAAGAAGACAAACGGCATGGTCGTTCCGTAAGCCGCTGATTAATTTTTCGCCGAAGGCATATCTGCGCTATCCCGGAAGTTACAGCCACATCAGTGAATTTACTTCCGGCGGATTTAAGGAAGTGATGGATGATGCATTTGTTAATGATGCGGCTGCCGTCACCAAAGTATTGTTCTGTAGCGGTAAGCTTTATTTTGAAATGGCAGAAAAACAAACAAAAGAAAACCGGAAAGATATTGCCATCGTTCGCGTTGAACAATTGTACCCATTGCCGGAAAAACAGTTGCAGCAGTTGTATAAAAAATACAGCAAAGCCGTTTGGTTCTGGGTTCAGGAAGAGCCGCTGAACATGGGTGCTGCTACATTTTTGCAAATGAACCTAAAGAGTATTAATTACGGTGTTATCAGCCGCAACGCCAGTGCCGCAACGGCTTCAGGTTACTCTAAAGTTCATGCGAGTGAGCAGGCGGAAATTATCAATACGGCGTTTAGCATTTAGTTTATTAGCCTGTCAGGTTCCCGAACCTGACAGGCTATCTTATCATGATGGTTGGACAAGTATGAATTGTTCAACCATTTCTTTAAAATTCCTATTAGCTTTGCGAGCCTCTTTTACGTGCTGACAATGCACCTTGCCAAAAGAGAAACAAGTCTTAATAACATCTGACATGATTGACATAAAAGTTCCTGCCGTAGGCGAATCCATCAACGAAGTAACACTGCTGAAATGGGTGAAAAAAGATGGTGACTATGTGAACCGGGACGAAGTGATTGCTGAACTGGAAAGCGAGAAAGCAACGTTTGAAGTAAACGCTGAACAAGCCGGCATTTTAAAGACGGCTGCTAACGAAGGTGATACCTTAACCATCGGCGCCTTGCTGGCCAGCATTAATGAAAATAGCGGCGCCAATGGAGCACCGGCAGAACAACCAAAACCGGAGCCTGTTGTATCACAGCAGCCGCAAACCATTGCTGCGTCTGCACAGCCTGAGCCCCAACCTGCAGCCACCTCTTCACCAGAGCCGCAACCGGTTGCGGCAGGTAAAGGAACCATTGAAATGAAAGTGCCAACGGTGGGTGAGTCTATTAACGAAGTAACGTTACTGAAATGGATAAAGAAAGACGGCGCTTTTATAAAGCGTGATGAAGTGATTGCCGAGCTGGAAAGTGAAAAAGCAACGTTTGAACTGAACGCGGAAGAAGGGGGACAATTAAAGACCAGCGCACAGGAAGGTGACGTGTTGAAGATAGGCGATGTAGTTGCGACGATTAACACCGATGTAGCTTCGCCGGTAGAGGCAAAAGCGGCTGAGCAACCAGTTGCAAAACCGGAATCCTCAATCACAGTTCAGGCACCTGCACAAGCTAAACCGGCAAACGAAGCGCCGGTTGCGAAAGTTTCGAATGATGTAAAAGCCACGCCATTGGCTTCGGCGATGATTGCAGATAAAGGTGTCAATCCTTCTTCCATTACACCCTCTGGCAGCAATGGAAGGATATTGCGGCATGATGTGCTGGAAGCCTTGCAGAACCCGGGCAAGACGGCGTTTAACAGTCAGCTATTGAGCAGTCGCAACGAGCGGAAAGAGAAGATGAGCAACCTGCGCAAAACTATCAGTCGCAGACTCGTCGAATCGAAGAACACTACGGCGATGCTCACTACGTTTAACGAAGTGGACATGACGCGCATTATGGACATCCGAAAGGTGTACAAAGACAAATTTAAAGAATCGCACGGCGTGAATCTTGGCTTCATGAGCTTCTTTGCCAAAGCCTGTGCGATTGCTTTAAGCGAATGGCCGGCTGTAAATGCGTATATAGACAGCGAATCTATTATCTATCATGACTATGCCGACATTAGCATCGCCGTAAGTACACCTCGCGGCTTAACCGTTCCGGTAATGCGTAATGTGGAAAGCATGAGCATGGCGGACATCGAAAAGAAAGTAATTGAACTGGCCGGCAAAGCCCGCGATGGTAAATTAACGATGGAAGAACTAACGGGCGGAACCTTTACCATTACAAATGGTGGTGTGTTTGGCAGCTTAATGAGCACGCCGATCATCAACCTTCCGCAGAGCGCGATATTGGGCATGCATAAAATACAGGAGCGCCCGATGGCGATTAATGGGCAAGTGGTGATTAAACCGATGATGTATGTAGCCTTGAGCTATGATCATCGCATTATTGATGGTAGAGAAAGCGTAAGCTTCCTGGTGAGAGTGAAAGAATTACTGGAAAATCCGGAGTTGTTACTGTTTGGTAAAGACCCGGTGAAAACTTTATTAGAATTGTAGCTCTTTCAATTTATCAATAAAAGCTGTTGCAATTGTCAACAGCTTTTTTGTTTGGATAAGTATGTTTTTCGTCATTCCGCAATTGCCTTCAACATTGTTTATCATACATCACTTTTACGAAGGCTTTGTGCGGAATCTGATGATTGAATCAAAGTGTTATTAGAATAAAGCAAAGCTATTTCTAACATAGCACAATCTTACATTATAGAGAGCAGATTCTGCACAAAGCCGCCGCAATCATCAAACAAATTCAAGACCCGACCGGCGGCAATTGCGGAATGACGGATGCGCCTTTTCATCATGATAAACATATCAACTATCTGAAAGCATTCATGGCAAATTATTTCAACCGATATTTCTCAATCGCTTTAGAATTAATTGCTGCCTATGATGGCAAACAACCGCTGAACTTTTACCTGAAAAAATACTTTTCACTACATAAAAAATACGGCTCGAAAGACCGGAAATGGATAACGCATTTTTGCTATTGCTATTACCGGTTAGGCTTTGCGCTAAAGGAAATGAATGATGATGAACGTTTGCGGGTAGCTATTTTTTTATGCAGCGATAAAAGAGGTGACTGGCTTTCTTTATACAACGAAAACTGGCAACAGTCATACCATGAAGAGTTAGCTGAACGCATCTTGTTTATTCAGACCTTGTATCCGTTTACAGTTGAAACTATTTTCTTTAACAATGATAAGTTGAGTAACGAGATAGCTGATATTGCTTTCAATCAATCTCACTTGTTACAACCTGATTTATTTATCAGAATGCGACCTGGCAAATCAACGATAGTAATAGATACATTACGCAAGCAAAACATCTCTTTCAAACAAATAAAGGAAGACTGTTTAGCGTTAGATAATTCAACTAAAATTGACGCTCTTATTCATTTAAATAAAGATGCTGTTGTGCAGGATTATTCATCTCAGCAGATTGCTTCTTTGTTTCCTTTGATGAGCTTACCCAAACAGCCAACAATTTGGGATTGCTGTGCAGCCAGCGGAGGAAAATCAATACTCGCCTACGATTCGTTTTCGCCTATAAAACTTACCGTTTCCGACATCAGAGAATCCATCCTTCATAATCTGAAAAGACGTTTTCAGGATGCCGGCATTCAGCAATACCATTCTTTTGTGGCAGACGTTTCATCGCCTCAGTTTTTATCAAAACAACAATACGATTGGGTTATCTGCGACGCGCCTTGCAGCGGCTCCGGCACCTGGGGCCGTACACCTGAACAGCTCTGTTTTTTCACAGAACAAAAATTATTGCATTATGCGCAACTGCAAAAAAAAGTAGCTCTGAACGCTGCCAAAGCGGTGAAGCAAAACGGTTATTTTTTATACATCACCTGTTCTGTATTTATGCAGGAAAATGAAGAAGTAGTAAAACATATACAGGCAGTCAGCCAACTAACATTAGTAAAGGCTGAAGTAATAAAAGGCTATGATATAAAAGCCGATACCATGTTCGCCGCGTTGTTCGTCAACTCATAAACATCAGTTGTGTTCAATCAGGTTCAGGCGAATGCCATAACTGCCATCTTCATAATGCGCCGGCGGCGGGTCGGTTTGCCAAACCCAATGCAGAAAATCTTTATAAACCAAACCCACACCTTTTGCATACACTTCCACCGAGTAATCGCGTTGCTGAAAAATGGTTGGATCAAATCCGCCCGGGTGACTTTCAAAATCTTGCTGCAACACGGTTACCGTACTATCCAGCGTTCCTGCAAGTACAGTATAAGGTGCATCAATACTCTGGTAAGTATAATCCCAGTTGTTGAGGTACTGAATATCAGAAGAGATAGACCGCGTATCTAAATAAGCATTGCCTTTCCATGAATGCCCTTCTACCACAGGCTCCGTAAGCGAAAGAAAACGGTAGTTATGATCGTCCACGGTTTCGATGGAGGTAGTGGTGGGCGTAACGTAATAAGTGGATTTGTATTGCCAGGGACTTTGCTGCAACGTATCGGTAACATAGCGGTACACTGTATAAGACAGGCGGCCATCGTTATCTGTAAAGGTGCCGGCAACACTGTCTTTCGCCAGATAGCTTTTTACTTTGGCAACACTGCCGAAGGAGACATACAAGGTGGAATCAAGATGATACAGAAAATGCTTGCCCGGCTGTAGAGGATAATAACTTTGCAGGGAAGAAAGCGGTAATGTTTCTGATTGCTTTTTACAGCTGAACAACACACCTGCCAACATCACAACCACAAAGGCTTTCAAAAGCTGCATAAGTTAGTTTGCAAGCAATAACGAAGAAGAAAAGAAATTATGATGGAAGCCAACAAAAAGGAGATAACCCAATAGCCATCTCCTTTTTGTAAAAACTAAAATCCTTTTTTGGCAACACCGTCTTCAATAGCTTGCAAAGCTTTGGCTTCGCTAAGAATGGCAGCCATTTTATTGCCTTTGCCATCATTACCATTGGCAATGTAACCGCCTTTGGCTGTCTTGGTAATGACAGCTTCTTCCATCGGTACATTTTTTTCTTTTGTTTTAAGACAATAAGCCTTAATCATTTTTGATTTGTCCATAGTATCTGTTGTTTGAGGTCAGTAAAAAAACAAGTTTTTTCTTTTGTAAACTGATTGACAGGTCAATAATCGCACTTTTTTTTATAATGATGAAAAAAAATGATGGCTCGCTTATTGGGTGCTTTGTACTCGATAATATCAAATACGCGATAAGCAAACCGTTTTATAAATCTTTCTCGTAGCTGAACAGAACAAGTCAACAAACAATTTCACTATTTAAAAACCGATTGAATGGAAAAAACAAAAGTTTCCGTGTTGAAGGAAGACGTGTCTTCCAACGGAATGCACCGAAGAAAATTTTTAGGTATCATGGGAGGCACTGCCTCTGTGGTGGCTGTTGCCGCAGCGTGTAACAATGACGATGACAACACCCCGTATGATGGTGGTGTGGTGGAAGCCGATGGTACTGTGAACTTGGGCAGAGGCGATGTGGGCATCCTAAACTATGCGTATGCCTTAGAGCAGTTAGAAGCTGCCTTTTATACCAAAGTAGTTACCGATTCTACTTCTGTATTTAGTGCCGATGAGCTGACTATGTTTACTGCCATCAGAGACCATGAAATCGCGCATCGCGAGTTTTTTAAAAATGTATTAAGCACAAAAGCAATTCCCCCTTTGGTAGTCAATTTCAGCGCGATCAATTTTGCCGATCGCACAAGTGTGTTAGGTACAGCGCAGGCTTTTGAAGATCTGGGTGTGTCAGCTTACAACGGCGCTGGTCCGCTTATCGTAAGCGCTGATTATCTTTTACTGGCTGGGAAAATTGTATCGGTAGAAGCCCGTCATGCAGGGTTGATAAGAGACCTTGTAGTAGCTAATACCTTCTCTGATACAGCCGATGCTATGGGCTTGGATATTGCGAAGTCAACTACCGAAGTGCTGACAACCGCACAGGCTTATTTAACCACAAAAGTTACGGGTAAAGACTTACCAACGAGCTAATCATTTTATTACTGTTTTAAACTTTAGAACAATGAATCTCTATCATATCGTTAACGAAATAGAAAAAATGGACCCCGAAGCCTGTGAGCGCCTCGATACGCGCCGCAATTCGTTAAAAGCTTTTTCGGGTCTTGGAAAGAAATTAGCCTTAACGGCATTACCACTGGCATTAGGTGGTATGTTTAAAAAGGCCTATGGGCAAACCTCAGGCACCACTACCGGCATCATAGATGTCTTAAATTTTGCTTTATCAGTAGAATACCTAGAATCAAGCTTTTTTTCAGATGGCTTGAACACTACCGGTTTAATTACCGACACCTCGCAGAGAGACGCTATTAGCAAGATAGCTTTGCACGAAACGCAACACGTTGCCTTTCTTACCAACACTATTACAACGTTAGGCGGAACACCGGTTGCCAAGAAGCCATCTTACGATTATACAGCAGGTGGTGCTTTTCCAACGGCACTTACTGACATCAATACTTTTCTTGCCATTGGTCAAACGTTTGAAGACACAGGCGTGAGAGCTTATAAAGGTCAGGCAGGCAATGTCATATCTAATAATGATGTATTGCTGGGCGCATTAAAAATCCATTCTATGGAAGCCCGTCACGCTTCTCATCTTCGCCGCATGCGGGGCATGATGTCGTGGATTACCGGCAACACGCCTTCTGTACCGGGAAAAACTGATGCCAGCTATGCAGGCGAGGACCTTACGGTGCAGGCAACCATCAACATCGTTGGCATCAATGGTATGGCAATCAGTACCAATGCAGCTACCGAAGCGTTTGATGAAGCGCTTACCAAAGAACAGGTATTAGCTATTGTGGCGCCTTTTGGTGTTTAACTTTTAGTTTATATAAATGAATACAAAAAATGCGCCCCAAGGGTGCATTTTTTTTGCTTGAGAGTACCAACAGCCATTTGGGCTTCCGCCGTTCTCACTCCATTCAATTCTGCTTGTCTGGCTGTTTGCCTTACCCTATGGATTCTTTAGTACCATTCACGGCAAGGTTCTTCCTTCTTAATATCTTATCTCTTAATTTCTGGCTATTCCTCGCGCCATACGGAGGGGTAGACAGGCTACATCTCGTAAAAAACCGTATTTCAATCTAGTTTTGCTAAACAGCTTTCTTAAAATCTCAACTGAACACTTTACCTTGGCAAATGCCTTCCTGAGATTCTCAACTAGGCATTTCTCCAACTAAAGTAGCTTCAAGAGAGTCTGTTATTTTCACTTTACAGGTAAATACTTTTGTTAGTGCCTCCGGTTCCCAGCTGGTCATTAAAATTAACTTCTTCAAATGAGTCTGGTTACACTTTACTTAAAGAAATACTTCAGTTATTTTGGAAGCACAACAAAGCAAATAGATGCCCATGCCATACCGGAATGATTACCTTTTTTACACACTTTATTTACCTGTATCACGCCAGTTCTTTTCACATTCTTTAGTATTCTCACTATGGTAAATGCTCTACATTTGCCACCTTTCATATTTATATGAACCGGTTTACTGTATTCCTGTTTTTTATAAAAAGACAATAACGGATAAAGCAACAAAATAACTAACATCGTAATTATTATCGGTAGCAAGCATAAATACAAAGCTTCCGGCTATTATTTTACCCGTATGAAAATAAAACTTGTATTCCTTTTTCTCTTCCTCACCTGCTTCTGCTTCATCACCTATTCACAAAATTTACCGGCCAACTTTTCCAATCTCACATCTGCCTCTATCAATGATACGCAGCTCTCTACACTGATGCAGCGCATGTCGGCAGCTGGCTATAAGCCGGAGCAGTTTTTCGAGCTGGCAGTTGCGCGTGGCATGAATACAACAGAAGCCAGAACTGTGCAGGATAGAATCAATAAACTTATTTCACCTTTATCGTCCGGCGGGTTTAATGGCAGCAACCGATACGACAGCACCGGTGGCAATGAAGCGATACGAATGCTGAATGGCGACACCTCCTTTTTGCTGCCACGCAACCGGGATACTGCCACTGGTCCACAACTTTATGGCGCAGATATCTTCAGCAACAGCAATCTTACATTCGAGCCTAATCTTCGCATTGCCACACCGGTTAATTACATCATTGGTCCTGATGATGAAATTGTTGTTATTATCTCCGGTTACCAAGAATATAACAACCGCTTTAAGGTAAACCCGGAAGGCTTTATTACGATACCGAATGTGGGCGTTGTATATGTAGCCGGACTTACATTCGAGCAGGCTTCTCAAAGAATTAAAGAGAAGCTAACAGCAAATGGCTACTCCAATATCCGCACAGGTCTTACAAGAGTAAATATCACGTTGGGTAATATTCGGAGCATTAAAGTGACGCTATTAGGTGAGGTAAAAAAACCTGGAACTTATACGTTACCTTCTTTGGCCACTGTGTTCAATGCCTTATATGCCTCGGGCGGACCTAGTGCGCGTGGTTCTTTCCGCAATATAGAAGTGATCCGTGGCAACAAAGTGGTAGACACCTTAGACATTTATGATTTTTTAAACCACGGCGATCTACGCAGCAACATCTTGTTGGCAGATCAGGATATCATCCGCATTCCTATTTACAGCAAACGTGTAACCTTACGAGGCGCTTTCAAACGCACAGGCATTTTTGAAGTAGCCAACAAAGAAACACTTCAGGATGTAATTGATTTTGCCGGCGGCTTTACCGATGAGGCAGCCACTGATTATATTTCGGCCATACAACTTACCAGCACCCAGCGTCGCGTGGCCGATATACCGGAGAGCCAGTTTGCCACGTTTGTGCCACGCAATGCCGATCAGTATACGGTGAACACTATATTGAACCGTTATGAAAACCGTGTACAAATTAGCGGGGCTGTGTTCTCGCCGGGTACTTTTGCCTGGCACGAAGGCATGAACATCAGCGAGCTGCTGCAAAAGGCAAAGGGTGTGAGAGAAGAAGCTTACTTAGCTCAAGGCTACATCAGGCGGCTTCGCCGCGATAACACGCCATCTGCCATTGACTTCAATGTTGGTGATGCGGCAGCAGGCAAATCGAATATCATTTTGCAACGTGAAGACTCGGTGGTTATCTTATCAAATTTCGATTTGCGGCAGCAGTTTAATGTATATGTGGATGGCGCCGTAGCTAAGCCAGACAGCATTCCATACGTTGAAAACCTCACCCTGCAAAGTGCCATCCTGCAGGCAGGCGGCCTCACATTGGCAGCCAGCGATAGAATAGAGATTTCTCGGCGTACTAAGAATGGTAATCCGCTGGATACAGGTGCTGCCATTTCTCAGATTATTGAGGTACAATACGACTCTGCTTTTTTCAGCAATGGAAACAGCATACAATTAGAACCATATGACCGCATACTGGTAAAGACCAATCCCTCTTTTATATTGCAGCAGCAGGTTGTTGTAAATGGCGAGGTATTATATCCTGGCAGTTACACCTTACAGACGCGCACTGAAACTGCCTCATCGCTTATTACGCGCAGTGGTGGCTTGCTGCCTACTGCCAATGCTGGCTCGGCTTACATTCTGAGGCTGCGAGACAATGCAACAGAAATAGAAAGAAGGCGACATTTGGAAGCCATCACCAGCAACGATAAAGAGGTTTACATTACCAACGATATGCTTAGCGCGTATGATAAGCTGATATTAGATTTAAATGACATTAAAGTTCATCCTAATTCTGTTCAGGATGCGGTACTAAAGCCGGGTGATGTATTGTTAATTAACCAGCTTAATAACAATGTAAAAGTGAGCGGGCAGGTGTATAATCCTTCTATTTCTGTGTATGAACCGGGAAAATCGGTATTATACTACATTAACCGCGCGGGTGGATATGCACCTTTCAGTAAACGAAAAAATACACTGGTGCTGTATCCAAACGGCGAGGCAAAAACCATCAAGCGATTCCTGTTCTTCCGTAGCTTGCCCGAAATAGAGCCCGGATCTGAAGTAGTGGTGCCAAAAGAACAAAACAGAGAAGGGCATCGGTTATCAACATCTGAAATAGTCGCTATTACGGGCAGCGTGGCGTCGCTGGCAGCCGTAGTGATAGCTTTGCTTAATTTCACAAAATGATATAACCGCATACAAAGTGGCAATGAGATTAAAATATAGTTGTTGAAAGTTATATTCTGCTTATATGGATAACCCGGTATTTGATTATTTCCTGTTTATAAAAAAAAGATTTAAGTGGCTCATCATTATACCCGTCTTGTGTGGACTACTGGGTATTTTGTATGCATCATTACAGGATCATAAATACGAAGCAGACCTAACTTTTGTATCTAACAATGATAACAACAGCAGTCCGTATTCCTTCCTGATGCAGCAGGTGGGCATAGATATGAATGATGCTAACAACGCATTCGAAGGCGACAATTTGGTTGAGTTTTTAAAAACGAGATCTTTAGTTGAGCAGACTCTGCTAACTCCTATTACAATAAATAATAAGCGGCAGTTGTTGGTAGATTATTATGCTGATGTATATAAGCTGAGAGAGAAATGGAATGCTTCTGATGCCGGATTGAAGAGCATCCAGTTTTATCCAGACAGACAGAAATATACCCTTCTGCAGGACAGCGCACTGAAGCTGATTTATCAGGACGTTTCTTCTGATCTTTCAGTAAGCAAGCCCGATAAAAAACTATCTATTGTAAGCATAAGCTATATAAGCAAAGATGCCAGCCTGGCTAAATGTATGGTGGAAACACTGGTAGATAATGCAACTACGCTATATATTAAAAGCAAGATATCCAGACTACAGGAAAACGTAAACATTTTGCAGTACAAGGTAGATTCGATAAATGGCAGAGTGAGTGGTAATTTATCTGACATCGCTACAACTCAGGATATTAATGTCAACCCAGTGAGGAAGACTTCTCAGATACCAATTCAACGACAACAAATTAATTTACAGGTTAACAATGCCGTACTGGCCGAACTGATAAAAAACTTAGAACTTGCCAAAGTACAGCTGAATAAACAGACGCCCTTCATACAGGTGTTAGACCGACCTATACTGCCATTGGACGACAAGAAATCCGGCCGGTTATTAAGCGGCATTATTGGAGGGTTTATTGGCGGCTTTTTAACTATAGTGTGGCTTGTGGGGCAGATACAATTTATAAAGCTTAAAAAAAATCTGCTGAGTCAGTCACGTATGTCAGCTCAAGCCCAAAGCGTTTAAGCGCTTTAACGATATACTGCCATGCGAAGCGGTACTAATGCAGGAATCGGGCAGAATACTGGTTCAGCAGCTTTATAAAAACATGATCACAAAGCAGCAGAATTACTAACATGAGTACATCTGTAAAAGGCAATTTTATTTACAACCTGGTGCTCACCATTGGCCAACTGCTGATTCCGCTTGTATCTTTCCCCTATCTCACCCGAATTCTGAGACCGGATGGCATCGGGCTTGTTTCTTTTGTAGATAGCATTGTTATGTACCTGGTTTTTGTTGCATCGCTCGGCATACCCATTTATGGTGTGAGAGAAATAGCCAAATGCAATACAAAAGAAGAAAGAAGCCGTCTTTTTTCTGAAATTTTCTTCCTGCATATTATCGCTATTTTGTTTGGACTGATTGCTTACGGCATCATTGTTCTGTCGTTTGCCAAGACGCGAGCACACCTTTCTTTTTTTGCTTTGGGTATTATTAGTTATATAGCCGGTAATCTTACATTCGAGTGGTTTTTTCAGGGTTCAGAAAATTACAAGTTTGTTACCATTCGTACCCTGCTGGTAAAGGTGGCTGTATTAATTGCCGTCTTCGCACTAATCACTGATTCAGATGATTTGCTGTTGTATTACGCATTAATAAATGCTGGTTTAATTATAAACATTATCATTAATACGCTGTATTTAAGAAAACAGGTGGCTGTATTTCGCCCTGCGATACCGTCTTTAAGAAAACATATCCGTCCTATTTTCAGTTTGTTTATTACCCGGTTCGCCATCAGCATTTATGTAGTGCTTTTAAATGCGTTGATTGGATTTTTGTCAACCAACAAAGCAGTTGGGTACTTTTCAGCAGCTTATAAAGTATATTTCGTATCGCTTACGCTGGTTATTGCATACAATACGGTCATCATCCCCAAAATGACCCAAAGCTATGCGCAAGGCGATGAAACGGCCATGAACGGTTATGTGAACAGCGCGTACGATTTTATTATTGATTTTGCAGTTCCGCTGTCTGTCTTTATTATTATAAATGCTTATTCTATAGTACATGTTATAGCTGGTAATGAGTATGACCGCGCAGTGACAGATCTACAAATACTATCGCCTTTAATCTTTGTTATTGGCTTCGCAAATATTTTTGCTATGAATATTCTTACACCCATGGGCAATGATAAGTATTTTTTGTATGCTGTCGTATCTGGTATGTTTTTCAGCCTTATTATCAATATTCCGCTCATTATTTATCAAAGCGATTTAGGAGCTTCCATCGGTCTACTTCTTACGGAATTATTAATTTGCTCCATCTTAGCTTACTATGTAAAGAAAATATGGCGGCTTACCCTGAATGTAAAGCGGTTATTATATTGCCTCGTGCTGTTGCTGCCGCTTTATTTTATCCATTCTTTTTTGCAGCCTTATATTCCGAACTTTATATTTAGCCTTATTATCAACGGCGCGGTCTGCGCTCTTTACTGGCTGCTTTTACAAGCTTTTATTTTTAAGAATATACAGTATTTTGATTGGATAAAACGAGAAGCTTTTAAGATAGCAGGCATAAAATCCACCAAATCATTTTGAAGCAAATAAAAATATCAATAGCTACGGTAGTGTACAATGGCGGCAGTACGTTGTCCCAAGCAATAGAAAGCGTAATCAACCAGCGGTATAGCGATATTGAATACCTGATTATAGATGGCGCTTCAAAAGACAATACACTAAACATTGCAGAGTACTACGCAAGTCAGTACGATTTCATTAAAATAAAATCGGAGCCGGATGCAGGTATCTACGATGCGATGAACAAAGCACAGCGCTTCGCGACTGGCGATTTCCTGATTTTTTTAGGCAGCGATGACATATTTTATAATGAGAATGTAATAGATGATTTTGCAAAAAGTGTAACAGATGTAAGTAGTGTATATTATGGCGATGTGATTGCTAAAATAACGAACGAACAATGGTATGGTACTTTTTCTACCGAAAAAATAATCATGCAAAATATTTCTCACCAAGCTATTTTTTACCCTAAAAACATCTATAAGCAATTTACTTATAATCTGAGGTATAAATTATTTGCTGATTGGGATTATAATTTACGGGTATGGTCGCGGTATGGTCCGTTCAGCAGGATAGAACTTATCGTTGCGGTGTATGCACAAAATGGCGCCAGCAGCAATTATAATTATGATCCTGTGTTCCTGGCTGATAGGGCAAGATTGGTCACGCAATATTTTGGAAGTAAATATGGCTGGCTGGTAGAAATGCAAAAAATGAAGCAGCGGCTAATCGGCAAAACTGATTTGCGTAAAATAAAAGGATATATTTTTCCAAAATTGAAATAGACATGGATTTTGCAGATTTTGCATTCACGGTATTGAATAATGAAGTATTGTTTGCTTTACTGTTCCTCGTATTTGCAATATTCTATTATTTCACCTTTTACCGCAGGCTATCATTCAATGTCTTCGATGCATTTACAGTTGAAATGATCAGCAGCGCAGGCGCCGCACTGAGCGTGTATATCATATTTGTATATGGCTCGCCGGATAAGAAATATTTGTTCTCATTTCTTACCTGCGAGATTGCTTTGTATACTGCAATATTTTTAGTAAAATGGATTGCTACTACTTACGCCTCCCCGGCGCCTCTCATCGGTAGTGTCGGACTAACACTGACAGAAGCAAAAAGAGATTATTTGCGCGTTTTCTTTTTTCTTGTTTCCTTTTCGTTTGTCGTTTTACAACTGGTATCTTTTAAACTGGTTGGTCTCATTTTGTTCTCAACCGAAGAAGGCGTAACTCACGTAAACGCGTACGACAGTTATGGTCCATTGTTTATCATTTTATTCGTGATGAACCCATTGTTTCTTGTTTGCCTGTTTATGAAAAGAAAGATATTCAAACAGTTCTCTTTGTTTGATTATGGCTGTATGGCGGTAGCGTTGTTTAGTATGTTTACTTCTGGCTCAAAAGCCTCTTTTGTAACTTTTTTTACAGCTTTTGCAGTGGTAGATTATAAATGGGCGAAATTAGAAAACAAGCCGAAAGCAAAGATCCCGAATGTTTTCCTCATCCTGTTTTTTGTTTCTATTATTGCAATTCTTTCATTTGGCAACATCACAACGCTTAATGATGATTCGGCAATAAGCAAACTGTTTCAGCGTATTGCCCTGAGCGGCGATTGCTTTGTAATTGGCTATGATGATTCAGCGCTTCGCTTTGTTCGGAACGGACCTGGGAAAACCGCTTTTGGGTATATTTTTTACCCGATGTTTGGTAAGTTTGTCAAACATTTTACCAGCACGCCAATCACACCATCTATTGTAGGCTCCGACTTGTACTATTATGCATTTGGCATAGACGATGCCGGGTCGAATGGCAGACATAATATCCTGAGCGTTATCTTCTGGGGACCTTACTGGGGCTGGCTGTTATCATTTCTTATTGGTAGCTTCATCGGTTATATTAGGTTTTACCTATTTGAAAAAGTAGGCTATAAAAATTTGTTATATCTCGTTTTTGTTTGCGCGCTCACTACCATTGTACCTACCTGCATTACCGATATCTATCTGTTCAACTCGATGCTGTTTATGCTCATTACGCTCTTTGTTGTTTTTGTTATTATGACTGTTGTTGTGTATGAAGTAAGTAATATCGCAAAGGCAGTGATATTGCATTACTTAATGTCTGCGCAGTTAAAAAAAGACACTGTAATTGAAAGAGGCTAAACATTTAATGAGTGAAACAATTACCATACTGATGGCAACTTACAACGGTGAAAAATATGTAAGCCACCAGTTGGATAGTATCATCGGACAGACTTATACAAACTGGCAATTGCTTATCCGCGATGATGGTTCGAAGGATGAGACGATGACAATCATTGAACACTATAAAAAACAACATCCTGATAAAATAAAGCTGGTCGAAAACGGAGGAAGCAATGTTGGCAGTTTACTCAATTTCGCCAAGCTTTTACAGTCTGCAGCAAACTCACAATACATCATGTTTTGCGATCAGGATGATGAATGGAAACAGGATAAGATTGAAATCACTTTTTTGAAAATGAAAGAATTGGAAAGCCAGAATGACATTCAATATCCAACCTTGATTTTTACCAACTTTCAATATGTGGATGACAACATGAATATCATTGCATCAAAAAAAGATTTTGAAATTAATCGCATTAAAAAATTTGGTTTTCCTCAATTGCTTGCACAGAACCCAGTGTATGGTTGCACAACAATGATGAACAGAGCATTGGCAGATAAAGTTGGTGTGATACCGCCACAGGCAGATTTTCACGACCACTGGATTGCATTGGTTGCGGCTGCGTTTGGAAGAACATATTACATGAAAGAAAAAACGGTTTTATATCGTCAGCATGAAAGTAACGTATCCGGCAATTGGGATAATGATTCTTTTACTAAAAGAATACAACGGATTGTAGTCAATCAAAAGAATGTAGCGGAAGCAAAAGCGAAGTACATCATGCTGCTCACTTTCAAAAAAATATATGGGGATGAGTTATGTCAACAATATAAAAATATATTGACAGATTTTCTTTGTTTTTATAATAAGAAGAACCCATTGTGTATGATCAGAAGCATCAGGAACAGAGTCAGAAGTCAGACGCTTGTCCAGTCCTTCTTACTTTATATAACCATTCTTTTTACCAGATCTTCATCTTAGTTCCGCCCTATTTTCGCAAACTTTAAAACGTAAAATCAACAGTCTGGGTAAATGAAAGTATTATTGAACGGCTCTATGTATAGCAGGAAGACAGCTGGTGTCGGCATCTGGATTAAAGAAGGCTATAAAAGACTGGCAGAGCAGAACCTGATTGATGCAGATTTAGTAATGTATGCCTATTCTTCGGAAGGCTTAACGGACAAAGGCAACGTGAAACTAATCAGGCTGCCGGGCTTGCTGGAAGCAACTTTCAGGAAATCATTATCATTACACCGTATCATTTGGAATGTATTTTTTCTTCCCCGTATTGCTCGAAAGTATGACCTTGTTTTTTCTTTTTCCAGCCACGGTAGTCCGTTTGTTAAGAACCAGATTATTACTATACACGACCTCATTTGTATGGCGTTTCCGAAGCAGCATAAAACCCAGTATTATTACTTCAGATACCTAATGCCATCTATCGTAAAATCGTGTAAAAAGATTGTAACGGTATCAGAATATACAAAGGGCGAAGTAGTGAAGTATTACAACGTTTCGCCTGAAAAAATACAGGTCATCAACAGTGCTGCCGACCACATCAAAAAAGTAGAAGCCTTTGATATTCCTGATAAAGAAAGACCAATTGTTGAGTGGCTGGCAAAGGAAAAATTCTTTCTTACTGTAGGCGCTTCTTATGAGCACAAAAACATAGAACGGTTGATTGCCGCAATGAAAGATCTGAACAATAATAGCAAATTAATTATCGTTGGCTCCGGCAATGTATATTACAATGCAATGAAAAAAAAATACGCAGACGAGCAAATTCATTTCCTCGAATACGTGAGCCTGCCTTTGCTTGGCTATTTATATGCGCATTGCCTTGCCAATGTATATGTGAGTTTATATGAAGGCATGGGCTTGCCCCCTTACGAAGCCGCCGTATATAACACCGTAACCATTGCTTCAAACGTTACGGCTATACCTGAGATTTACGGCGATGCAGTGTATTATGTAAACCCGGAGAATGTTGATGAAATACACAATGCTTTAGCCTCGTTCAGCAACAATGAAATTGATAAAGAACAATACAGGAGTAAATTTCCTTACCTGCTTCAAAAATATACCTGGACAAATATGGCGACTAAACTGTCAGCTTTGATAAATAGCTCAGTCAATGCATGATAAAAACGATAAGAACAAATCATCAGATAGTAGGTAAAATAGTACAACCACAATTGGTTCTATGTATCAGCAATTATAAATGTGATGAAGTGGATAATACAACGTATTAGCAAATCTCCTGCTGCTATCTTCATTTACTTACATTTGCCCGCTCAATTTTATTGCACGTATGATTTATCGCAGCAAAGCACCGCTTCGTATCGGACTCGCAGGTGGCGGCACCGATGTAAGTCCGTATTGTGATCTGTATGGCGGTGCCATTCTCAACGCTACCATTTCTCTCTATGCGTATGCCACCATCGAAACATTCACCGAGCCGGTTATCATTCTCGAAGCAATAGACAGGAAGGAAAGCTATACTTATCCAGTGTCTGATTGCTTAGTTATAGATGACAACTTAAGCCTTGCCAAAGGCGCTTATAACAGACTCATAAAAGAATATGGAAAGATGCCCTGTGGCTTCAAGCTGACCACGTATGTAGATGCGCCTGCCGGTAGCGGACTGGGCACGTCATCTACCTTGATGGTTGCTATTGTCGGCGCATTCACAGAATGGTTGCGGTTGCCGCTTGGCGAGTATGATATAGCTCACCTGGCTTATGAAATTGAAAGGAATGATCTGAACATGGCAGGCGGTAAGCAAGACCAGTATGCAGCTACATTTGGCGGCGTTAATTTCATGGAGTTTTACGAAGGCAACCAGGTCATCGTAAACCCATTGCGCATCAAGCCGCAGTACATGCATGAGCTGGGCAACAACCTGCTTCTTTTCTTTACGGCGACGAGCCGGCTTTCATCTGCTATCATTGAAGTGCAGGCACAAAATGTGAAAGATAATAACCTGAAATCGGTAGAAGCTATGCACCAGTTGAAAGAGCAGGCGCGTATGATGAAGGAAGCCTTGCTAAAAGGAAAAATACACGATATCGGCGCCATCCTTGACTTTGGATTTCGTTACAAAAAACAAATGGCAGCAGGCATATCTAACGATAAAATGGATGAAATTTATGAAACCGCTTTGAAAGCCGGCGCAACTGGCGGCAAAATATCAGGCGCTGGCGGCGGCGGCTTTATGATGTTTTATTGTCCCGCCAATACCAACTATAATGTAAAGGAAGCCCTCTCCCATTTCGGCGGCGATTTTCGCCAGTTTCAATTTGCGGAAAGCGGCCTAACCACCTGGAGCATCTGAGTATGGAAAGTATCATTCTCGCAGGCGGTTTGGGCACACGGCTTCGCGGTGTTATTGGTGAGCAGCCAAAGTGTATGGCGCCTGTGAATGACAAACCTTTTTTACATTATCTCTTTACTTATTTGCAACAGCAACATTGCCATCATGTCGTTCTTTCATTGGGTTATAAACATGAGGTTGTGTTGCAATGGCTGCAATCAACCAAATGGTCGTTTACAATTGATTATGTAATCGAAGAAGAACCATTAGGAACCGGTGGTGGCATCCTCCTAGCAGCGCAGAAAACAACTGAGGATGACCTGCTGGTTTTGAATGGCGATACCTTGATGATGACAGATTTAAACCGCTTGTTTCATTTCCATAAAAATAATAAAGCGGATACAACACTGACACTGACCAAGATGCACCGGTTTGACAGATATGGAACAGTAACAATAAATGAAAACAATACCATCACTGCTTTTGAAGAAAAAAGGTACCACGAAAAAGGCATTATCAACGCAGGTCTTTATGTGATAAATAAACCTGCTTTTTTTAAACTGCCACTGCCGCAAAAATTTTCTTTTGAAAAAGATTATCTTGAAAAATACATAACAAGCGGAAAGTTGAAAGGCTATCAGGCAGAAGGCTACTTCATTGATATTGGCGTGCCTGCTGATTATGAAAAAGCGCAGACTGATTTTGCCCAACTTTTTTAATTGCGAAGGAGTAGAAGCCGGGAATATTTTATTTATGTCTTCTCATAAAATCTTTAAATAATGCTAACGGCTTTTCACAACACAACCATTAATCGCATTAGTGCCTATTTTTGTCGTCTTTGAAAAGTAGCAATGATTCCATGCAGGTAAGCGGCTCCATCGTGTTGTATAAGAATGAGGAAACGGTATCAACAGCCATCCGGTCGTTTCTCAGTACACCGATGCCTATAAAGTTATTTCTGATAGACAACTCTCCTACTAATGTTTTACAAACCACATTGCACACCTTTATCGGGGATGAGCGTGTAGAATACATTTTCAACAATAAAAACATCGGCTATGGTGCGGGTCATAATATCGCCATCCGAAAAAGCGTGGCAGAACAGTATCCCTGTCATTTTATTCTCAATCCCGATGTAGAATTCTCCGCCGATGTGGTGAGTGAAATCAACGATTACTTGCAACGCAATACCGACGTGGGTTTGGTGATGCCAAAGATTCTTTATCCCGATGGCAACACACAATATGTATGCAAGCTGTTGCCTACGCCGGTAGATTTTTTTGTCAAGCGGTTTTTGCCGCGGTTGTATTCGCGCAGGCAACGCGACCGGTTTGAAATGCGAATGTCAGGGTACAACAAAATTATGGAAGTGCCTTTTTTATCAGGTTGTTTTATGGCGCTTCGCAAAGAAGCCATTGAGCAATGCGGTATGTTCGATGAACGCTATTTTATGTATGCGGAAGACATTGATTTAACGCGTCGCATTCATCAACGGTTCAAGACCATTTTTTATCCATATGTATCCGTTATTCATGGCTACGAAGCGGCATCTTATAAAAGTATAAAGATGTTTTTAATTCTGTTTACCAACATCAGCCGTTACTTCTTCAAATGGGGTTGGTTTTGGGACAAAGACCGGAAAAAAATTAACGGCGAAGTGTTAGATTTTTTACATCAGCAAAGCAAAACCATAACAGCCAGATGAACATACTTCTAACAGGTGCAACTGGTTTTGTAGGGCAACATTTTTTACAATACAATAAGGATAGTTATCACATTGTTACCGCTTCTGTAAGAGAGAACAAACCACTTCCTTCGCTGTTGGATATAGAGGCTATTGTTCACCTTGGTGGCAAAGCGCACGAGATGCAACCGATACCGGATGAAGTCTATTTTACTGCCAATGCAGAGTTGGCAAAACAGTTAGCTATTGCCGCGAAAGCTGCTGGCGTCAGGCATTTTATCTATGCCAGTTCGGTAAAAGTATATGGCAATATAGAGAGTGAAAATATAAATGAAAATACAGCCTGTCATCCTGATGATGCGTATGGACAGAGCAAGTTGCTGGGCGAACAATATTTGCAGCAACTGAGCGATGACAATTTCATGGTGTCCATCATTCGTCCGCCGCTTGTATATGGTTCCGGCGTGAAAGGCAATATGCTAAAGCTGTTGCAACTGGCGCAGAAAAATATACCCTTGCCATTTGGGAATATCAGCAACAAACGGAGTATGGTGTTCATCGGCAACCTTGTTGCATTGATTAATAAACTCATTGAAACAAAAACATCCGGTGTCTTTATTGCAGGCGATGCAGCGCCGGTTTCTACCACACATTTGGTTTCGTTAATCAGGAAAGCTTCAGGTAAAAAATCAAACCTTGTTTATATACCTAAGCTTATACAAACCTTAATAAAAAAGCTGCGTTATCCGTTATACATTCGCCTCTTTGGCTCGTTCGTAATAGACAATACAACAACCAATCAAAAGCTGAATTTCCAGCCGCCTTTTTCCACCGAAAAAGGAATTGAAGAAATGGTAACCTGGTTTAAAACAACACAGCGATGAACAATTTTTTTTCAATAGAAAATTTTATCAGCCATAGTATTACTGGCAGAGCCGAAAGCTTGTTTGCACACGACCTGCAGCAGTATCACAATGAGATTACAAAAGAGATAAAAGACAAGTCTGTATTAGTCATTGGCGGCGCAGGCACCATTGGTTCTTCTTTCGTTAAAACATTGTTGCGATATAAGCCTGCCAAGCTGATTGTCATTGATATCAATGAAAACGGATTGACCGAACTGGTACGGGATTGCCGCAGCCGGAACGACATTTCTTTACCAGCAGATTTCAAAACTTATCCGGTGAATTTTGGTGACGCTGTGTTCCAAAAAATATTCACTGCGGAAGCGCCGTTTGACATCGTTGCCAACTTTGCCGCGCACAAACATGTACGCAGCGAGAAAGATGTATTTTCCATCGAAGCAATGATAGAAAATAATGTGCTGAAAGCTAAAGCGTTATTGGATTTACTGGTGAAACATCCGCCGCAGCATTTCTTCTGTGTTTCTACCGATAAAGCCGCCAATCCTGTGAATATTATGGGCGCCAGCAAGAAGCTGATGGAAGAAGTGATATTAGCTTATTCAGACACCATCAACATTGCAACGGCACGCTTTGCCAACGTTGCTTTTTCAAATGGCTCTTTGCCGGCGGGTTTTATCGAGCGTTTGTTTAAACACCAGCCGCTTTCCTGCCCCAACGATGTAACGCGTTATTTTGTTTCGCCTTCGGAGTCGGGCGAAATCTGTTTGCTGGCTTGCGTGTTGGGAAAGCCGGGCGACATCTTTTTTCCGAAGCTGGATGCCGAAAAAGATCTTGTCAATTTTAAAGACATTGCTTTGCAATTTCTGAAAGCGATGAATGTAAAACCTGTTGTCTGCAACTCGGAAGACGAAGCGCGGGAAAAGGCTGCCTCTTTAACAGATAATACAACAGAGTATCCCGTTTATTTTTTTAAAAGCGAAACCTCAGGCGAAAAATTATACGAAGAATTTTATACTGATGAAGAAGAACTGGACATGGAAACATTTTCTTCTGTCGGTGTGATTAAAAATGCGCCGCGAAGAACAAAAGAAGAACTGGATGTCATCATTAACGATCTTACAAAACTGTTTCAAAAGCCAACCACGAAGAGTGATATAGTAACAGTCTTAAACAAATTGTTACCCGGCTTTGCGCATATAGAAACCGGGCTGAACCTTGACCAAAAAATGTAGTATGTATCCTGTCATCAAACGTGTCTTTGATTTCATTTTTTCTTTTCTTGCTGTATTGGTTGTGTCGCCATTTATGCTTCCCATTATTATTATATTAAAGTTCACAGGCGAAGGTTATATCTGGTACTTGCAAAAAAGGATTGGCTATAAAAATCAATATTTCAACATTATCAAATTTGCCACGATGCTGAAGAACAGCCCAAATATGGGAACGGGTTTAATAACGCTGCGAAACGACCCGCGATTGCTTCCATTGGGCGGTTTTTTGCGCATTACCAAGCTAAACGAATTGCCGCAAATATTGAACGTATTAAAAGGCGATATGAGTTTTGTAGGACCGCGCCCTTTGGTTGATAAAACTTTTAACGCATATCCTGAAAACATTCGTTATCAGATATACGATTCAAAGCCCGGCATTACAGGAATCGGCTCTATTATTTTTAGAGACGAAGAACATTTAGTTTCTACTTCCGGCATGGCGCCACAAACATTTTATGATACCATCATTGCGCCTTACAAAGGCGAACTGGAAATCTGGTATAATAAGCATAAGAGCTTTCTGACCGATATAAAAATCTTATTTATTACCGGCTGGGTGATCCTGTTTTCCAAAAGCAAACTTGTGCATGCCGCGTTTCCCGACCTTCCCCGTTCGGCTTACATCAATGCCTGAATCCTGATAAATTTTTTATAAAGGAAAACGCAAACAGCCTCTTCCTGTTCACATTCGTTTACTTTGCCGCCTTGTTGTCTTGCGCAGCTTCGGTTGCTGCCTGTTTCAATGAAAAAATACTATTGCTGTTTTTAAAACACACATCGCTTACCATGAAACAATTCATTCAATCGCGCATCAGCGAAAGCATAGAAGCCAAGCAAAAATTGTTGACCGATGAAGCCTTGCTACAAACCATAGAAGACGTTTCTCATACCATAATAACTTCACTCAAGAACGGCAACAAAATTCTCTTCTGTGGCAATGGTGGCAGTGCTGCCGATGCACAGCATCTGGCTGCAGAATTCAGCGGGCGTTTTTATTTAAACCGCAAAGCCCTGCCTGCCGAAGCGCTGCATGTAAATACTTCTTACCTGACAGCGGTTGCCAACGATTATAGCTACGATGTGGTGTATGCAAGATTGGTAGAAGGCATCGGTATCAAAGGTGATGTACTCATTGGCTTATCTACCAGCGGTAATTCGGTCAATATCATCAAAGCGTTTGAAGCGGCAAAAGAAAACGGAATGACAACGGTTGCTTTTACCGGCGAGAGCGGTGGTAAGATGAAGAGTAGTGTGGATTATCTTATTAATGTTCCCTCATCCATTACGCCGCGCATACAGGAGGCACATATTCTTGTGGGTCACATCATTTGTGAAATAGCGGAAGCGGAATATTTCCAGTAATGGAACACAGATGACACGGATTTCATGCACGGATGAAGTAGATTGTCTGAATTGAGATAACTGGAATGATATTGATAGCATCCTTATAAAAAAGATGATTGTTGCTTGCCTTAATATTCAATCCTGAATATCCGTGCACATAGTCTGTGTTATCCGTGTTATATATCACCCCGGAATGCGCGATATATATGATTCCAGTTCTTTGATCTGATCTACCACCTGCTTGGTTTTGGGCTTGCAGGCTTTGGCTTTGCGAAAGAAATCTTTGGCGGCGCGAAACTCTCTTTTATTCAGAAAAATCTGGCACATACTTAAGTAAGCTACAGCTTCGCTTTCTTTATCGGGAATGCCTACCCGAATAGCAGCACGAATGTAAGTTTCGCCATTTTTGAAATCTCCCTTCTGCAGTGCCATCATACCCAGTTGCAGCTTGTTCGCACCTTCTGCTTCGGGCATGGGCGAACCCAGTGCAGAGCTCTTCTTCAGGTGCTTTTCGGCACTATCGAAGTCCTGCTTCATCATGGCGATATTTCCCTTCAATGTGTAGTAAGTGGAACGGATAGGCTTGAACAACAAACCCGGAAACCAGATAGAATCAATAATCTTTTCTACCTCTTCTATATTGCCCCCTTCCATCGGCTCCTGCACCAGGCGCAACGGACCGATGAAGAAGTGGCTGAACAAACCAATCAGAGCCAGGAAATAAAGGATAAATGAAGGCCAGAAACCACTGGTGATATTCACCAGAATCGCCAAGGCCAAGGCTAAAAGACTTAACGGGAAACGATATTTTATAATCAGGTTATAAAACTTCATGCTGCTTTTTTAAAAGGAGGGCAAAGATAAAGGCAGAAGCGGAAGCCCATCGTTAAAACTAACTTCCGCTTCTACAGATGAAGAGCTTTCTTTAAAACCTGTCGTTGTTGATTTCTATCCAGTAACCATCCGGATCTTTCAGGTAAATCTGTTTCACACCATCCGGGCGGTCCTGCACTTTCTTTGCTGCCCCTGTCCAGTTGCCATATACCGCGTTCACCGAATCCAGATGCTTCATAAAACCATCGAGGTTTTCTACGCTGAAGGCAAGATGTATGTTGATGTCGTGCTCTACATCTTCCTTAGCGCCCTGCACAATGTGTATCTGGTTATGCTCCCCGGCGCGCAGCCACACATGCCGGTTGTCATGGAATGGTTCAGCTATCACGGGCAGCATCAGCACCTTTTCATAGAAGTCGGCACTTCGCTTTAAATCGGTTACATAAATGGTGGTGTGGTCAAATACAGGCGGCTTCATCCCACCTGTTTGCGCAAAGGAAAAAGCAGTAAAAGACAGTAAAAAAACAAACAGGAAAACAACAACTTTCATACAATTTTGTTTAAAGCACGAAAGGTAAGAATTGTATAGTTTTGCAGCATTCTGAAAATTGGTCCCGTAGTTCAATGGATAGAATAGGAGTTTCCTAAACTCTAGATACAAGTTCGATTCTTGTCGGGACCACCTCACCGGAAAGCGGATTTTTCAAATTCGCTTTCCGGTTTTATTTGTATGTAAGTAATTGTTTGTCAGGAACAGCCGGTATAAGTACCTGCGGCTAGATTTGCAAAAGTGCCAGAGCTTGTGTAGCTGATACCGTTCAGGCTGTAAGTGAACGGCGATGAGCCATTTGTACGGCTTAAAACCAACGAAGTGACCTTTATCGGTCACACGATTACCGCTAACGTTTAGGGAATTGCCGAAGGCTGGGATTTTTAGCACTATTCCCAATAGGGTTACAGATGTTGACTTACTTCTATGGGCCTATAGTATTGCCTCAGCCCCGCTTTTGGCAATACCATGTTGGCGACAGTGGCTTTTAATTAAAAGAGTGCCGGAATTCTATTGGGGACAAGTTCGTTTTACTTTTAAACAGTTTGCTAAATGACTGCGAGTGCTCAAACCCCAATTCATAAGCAATTTCACTTACGGATAAACGGGTAGTAGATAATTTTTCTTTGGCTTTCTGGAGTAATTTTTCATGAATATGTTGTTGTGTGTTTTGCCCGGTTAATGTTTTCAGCAAACTACCCAGATAACCGGGCGATACATTCAGCGAGGCAGCAATAAACTGAACAGAAGGCAGTCCATTTGAAGTTAATTCATCGCTATTGAAATATTGGTCGAGCAAATCTTCCAGCCGGTGGAGCACCTCGTGGTTGGCAATTTTTCTTGTCATGAATTGCCTTTGATAAAACCGTTCTGAATAGTTGAGCAAAGTTTCAATCTGTGAAACGATAATGCTCTGGCTAAACTTGTCGATGTTGCTATTATATTCCTGCCGTATGTTCGTAATGATGCCGTTTAAAACTAATTCTTCTTTGCCGGAAAGAAACAGGGCTTCATTTACCGAATAGCTGAAGAAAGGGTACTGCTTCAGGCTTTTTGCCAACCCGCTATTCCATAAGAAATCTGGATGTAACAACAGCACCCAGCCTGAACGTTCTTCATTTGAGTGGGCTTCAGGTTCAATTCTGAATACTTGCCCCGGTGCAATAAAAAACATGACACCCTCATCAAAATCATATTGCTGCTGCCCGTATTTCAGTTTAGCACCAATGCCACGTTTTACCGAAATAAAATAAAACTCCATAACCCATTTCACATCACCCATATCCGCAGGACGCTGAATAGCGGCATAATCTACAATGCTGATCAACGGATGCTCCGGCTTCGGCAAGCCTCTTAACCGATGATACTCACTGATACTTTTTACTCTTTGTGTTTTCATGTCTTATTTTTTACAGTAAGGGTCAGGAGTGATATTTCTATTTTCAAACAACCTCGCTATCCTTCTTCAGCAAATGCTTTTGCAAATTCCTTTGCGAAGTGGGTTAACTTCACTTTGCCCAATACAGGTTGATGTTTGTAATAGTCTTCATATAGTAAACCATTGCCTTGGTTTCTCTGCATTTCTATAAAACCTTTTGCCACCTGTTCATTGAAGCCGATAGCCAGCCAACTGCTCAGTAGTTGCTCGTCGGGAATAACTTTCCACTGTAAATCAGGTTTGCCAATTGCTTCTCCGAGGGCTTGTGCAACTTCGTTGGGCGATGCTTCATCGCTGGCTACATAACGAACCGTTCTGCCCTCAAATGGTGTATCTATTTCTTCCGCAATCACCGCTGCAATATCCAATGGCGATACCCACGGTTCTCTCCTATCACCGCCATAGTTGGAAATGATGGAACCCTGCTTTTTAATAACAGGAATAAAGCTAAACAGATTAATGTAAAAGCCAACGGGACGAATAAATTTAATGGCTACATCATCCGGTAATTGGCGTAGCAGCGCTTCTACCTTATAATGAAAAAGCAGGATGCCATTTCCTTTTTCTAAATGGGCACCAATGCTGCTCAGATGCACTACTTTCTTTACAGCCGACTGCTCAATTGCATACTTATAGTTGCGGCCAATTTGTTCAATACCACCAATAAAGTCAACGCTTTTATCAAACATATCACCTACTGCTTCCATCGTTTCCATCAGAAAAATAATGTCTGCACCTGTAAAAGTATTTGCCAGAAATTCAGCATCCTGCATGGTGCCAATAGCAGCTTTTGCGCCCAATGCCGCAATATCTTTTTCTCTTTCCGGATTACTGCTGATAATGGTAACAGCATGTCCATTCTTTGTTAATGATGTTGCCAGCGGCTTTCCGATATTGCCAAGTGAGCCTGTTAATACAATATTCATTTTCCTTCGTTTTTTGTACCACAAAGTTGAGTCGCTATCAAAAAACAGTTGTAGCCAAATCCACGATTGTTGTAGCCGGAATTGAGAAAGGAAACTAAATGGGAGGACTGTCGCGCCATTACCGCAAATTCCAAGATATACGCACCTGTTATCGTCATCCTGTTATCAGAGTAGTAGCGCATGTTTGGACAAAGAGTGAGAAGAGGTAGATTTTGGCAAGGCACTATTAACTATTTCAGTTTTACTAACGGATGGTTTAAACCGTTTACTTCGTTTTTGACAACTGCATATTTTTCTAAGCTGTCGAAAAGTTGGGTTAGTGTTTTGAAACCATATGTCCTGGGATCAAAACTTGGGTCAATTTTTCTTAAGGCAAGGCCCACTTTTGATATATAGGTACCACCGTCTTCGTTTGTCGAAATTTCGAATGCTTTATCTATGTTGGCCAGGTCAATTTGTGGAAACTCCTTTTGTGATTGGTTTTTTGAGATTGATTTTGTTTTCGTTTTGATTATGCTCGTTTTATTCCCTTTCATATCTTCAACAGAAGAGTCAGAAACAGGAAGCAAATTTTCAGAAAAAGTAAAAACTTCACAGGAGTTTACGAACGCTATCGGTGTTGTTTTTTTACCAATTCCCATTACATAAAGACCTTCTTCTCTTATTCTTTTAGCAAGTCCCGTATAATCACTGTCACTCGAAACTATGCAGAAGCCATCAACGCTTTGCCCGTGTAAAATATCCATTGCATCAATAATCAGGGAACTGTCAGTTGAGTTTTTACCGGTGGTGTAAGAAAACTTTTGTATCGGACTAATTGAATATTGATTCAGCGTGTCTTTCCAACTATTCATTTGTGCGGTTGTCCAATCGCCATAGATTCGTCTAATTGTTGCTTTTCCGTATTTTGAAACTTCTTCAAGCATATACTTTAATAATGCAGCTTGTGCATTATCTCCATCGATGAGAACAGCAATATTAAATTTTGTCTCAACCATTATTCATATTTGTTAACCAGACAACAGACAACTAAAGCTATCTCAAAAATAGAAGAAACTTTTACGTTAAACAGATTTGTTATTATGATTGTCGGTTAGCGGCGAAAATTACTTGATCAGCCACCGTAGGTACAACTGATTATGAATGGGATAAGGATTAGTCTATACTGAGTGACCTTGCGTAACAAAAGATTCAGAGAATCTTATTATTCTTTCTTTAAGGTGCGCTTTGCCAACACTTTGAGGAACAGGGAAGCCGCTATATTGCAAATACTCTATTATCGTCTATTCTTTTTGTCTCGAAATTGTCCAATAATTTTAGAATTCAAACCCATTCTGATTTCTCCATCGTATCTCTTCTTCAGTTCGGGGAAGAAGCTTATCTAACATTTCTACTGCACCTGCCTGCACGTCTTCTATGAAAGGTCGCAGGTCTTTGTTGTATTCTTCAAAAGCGGTTTCAAAATCTCCATTGTGCTTTTCAAAAGCATCTGCCAATGCTGTAGCACCTATTATGGCTAATGAACCACCCATACCTGCTGCCGGCGAAGCACAATAACCTGCATCACCTACCAAAGCCACTCTGCCTTTTGTCCACGATGGCATTTTTATTTGACAGAATTTATCGAAGTAAAAAGAGGCAGAATGCAGGAGTTCTTTTTGTAGTTCGGCAGTTCGCCAACCCATGCCCTCAAATTGCTCTAACACTATTCTTTTCTGTTGCTCCTGGTCCCGGAAATCATAGTTTATTTCTGCTTCAGGTCGGAAGGTAAAAATGATGTCGGTCTTATGGTTATAAGCATAGAGTGCAACCCCTTTGTCTGGTTCTGCGTACATTTGATAGGTGCCCTCTTCTACCAATAATTTGTTTGTAATAGCAATGGAAAAATACTGTCCTAAAAAATGAGCGTATTCTGCTTCATTTCCAAACCAAATTCTTCTTATCGTGGAATGTATGCCATCGCAACCAAATATCAATGCAAACTGGCTTTGCGTACCGTCTTTAAAAGTAACTTCTACACAATCCTTTCTTTCGTGTAAAGATGTGATGCTATTGTTGAAGATAAATTTTACATCGTTTTTTATGAGGTCAAACAGCATATTGAGTAAAACATCTCTTTCTATTTCAAACGCATTCTCCGGTAAGTCTTCACCTGGTTGTTTCAATAGAACAGTGTGTTCAGTTACATCGTCAGCATTTTTAAACTCCCACTTTTCCGGTCCTATTCTCTTGGCTTTTATTTGTTCAAAAAGCCCCATTCGTTTTACAATATCAACGGTACCATCTTTAATATCTACAGGCGTGCCGCCCATTTTGAGGTGATTTCCTATTTCTACAATAGTTACCTCGTAACCCATTTTGTTCATCCAATATGCAGTTGTCAGTCCTGCAAAGCTTGCACCCGATACAAGCACTTTCTTATTATGTTGCATTTTTTACTCTTTTACATTTTACGGTGCAAACTTCCCAAGTAAAGCAGATGTAAGAAATGCCTGATCGTAGTAAGTATTGGACTAATCGTTGTTTTTATTTCGGAAAGCCAATGCAGACACACCGGTAGCTTTGGTAAAAAGTCTTGAGAAATAAGGATAATCTTCATAGCCTAAGTCAAAAGCAATTTCCTTAACCGATTTATGGGTGTGATAAAGCAATCGCTTTGCTTCTAATATGATTCGGTCTTGAATGTGCTGTGATACAGATAAGCCTGTGGCGTTTTTTACGCTTTCGTTTAAGTAATGAGTAGAAATATTCAACCTTTTGGCGTACGCGGATGGTCGCTTACTAATACGATAATTCTTTTCTAATGATTGTTTGAAGGATTTGGTAATTGACTCAAATCTCGAAAGCTTGGCTAAAGACTTATGTTGACTTAGAAACTCCGAAGTAATTAACGCCACTAAAGTATTACAACTGTCTTTTAAAAGCCAGTGATACAGTCGGTTGCTTTTTAGGGTTGAAAAATGTAAGCAAAGCGAAAAGGTGTTATAAATGTTTGAATAGACATCGTTTGTCAATGTCAACGGCTTCGCAGGAACAATTTCTTCCAGGAAGGAGAGATATTCAGGATTTAAATTTTCATTGCTGATTGCCAAAGAGCAAACAGTAATGTTTTTAAAATCAAAAATGCGATGTACCTGATTCGGGTGCATGTAAACCACCGCCGGTGCCTTGATTTTATATTTTTGAAAATCAATTTCAATAAGAACAGTTCCTTTCTCAACTATATGAAATGTGTGTCCCTCATCTCTATGTGACTGTGTTGCTTCTTCGTATTGCTGTGTGGTTTTAAAGTCAGATTTTTTAATGCTGATTTTATCAATAGAAATACCCTGACCGAAATTGTCAGCCATTGAATTTACAGGTATGTTCTTGTTGCTTTTAGGCAATCTGCTCTGTTATTCTTTCAAAAGTTCTTTAGCACTATTTTGTCCGGCTGCTGAATCTTTGCAGGAGGTTATCAGGGTTGCCGGTCACTCCCAAATATACGTGCCGCTTGCTATTCTATTGCTATCAAAGGAAAGCCGATAGTTTGTTTTACATGTTTGATGTAAGGGATATTGAGATAAAACCAATTCGTTTCATTATTTCCGATGACCTTCATCCATCAGGCAGGAACACAACCCTTGAAAAATGCACAATGTCTTCCCGGCAACACGCAGAACGGATGCGAAGAAGACATTGCTGATCGAAACACTATCACTGGATAACCTAAACCACGAACCTGGACAACTTAGGTGGAGTCAGAATCATCAAACCCTTTCATTCCACGCTTTATCCAGCCTTGCCAACCAGGTAAGAAGTTATTTTATCACCATCACTTTTTGCATGCACACCTTACCTTCAATGAGAGCGCTGCACACATAAGTTCCGGCTGCCAGGGCAGATATATCCATCATCACAGACAGTGGTTTTCCCTTTACCACTACCTGTTTCACCCTTTTTCCGCTCAGGTCGTAAAGGTTCACCTCAAAGACCTGATCCAGCGAGCCGGTAAAATAAAGCCGGATGTAATTTTTTGCAGGGTTAGGCGCTATATGAAATCCGGCGGTTGATATTTGACGAAGACTCACTATTTTTGAATAAAAGAAATTGCCGTTTACATCTGTTTCTTTAATCCGGTAATAGACCTCTCCGCTGACTGGAACGGCATCTTCATAATGATATTTATTTACAGCAGAACGAGCCGCTTTAACCTTACCCAGCTCGTAAAACAGGATACCGTTTTCGCTTCTTTCCACGGAAAAATATTCCGTATTCACCTCATTCGCTGTCTGCCAGCTCAATGCATTTGATGCCGGCTGATTCACGACCGAGAAAGCGGTAAACTGGAGCGGCAGAACATTGGAAAACGGTACATACTTAGCAAAACAATCTCCATTGCCGCCGCTCTTCAGAAACAAAATATCATGGTTATCAGCCACCGGCAATACCGCTTTATAAAACAACAGATCATGCGTAGTGCCGGCGACGACCGTACCCGTACCCCCTATCTGGCGAACGCCATTGCTGTCTAACACCTGCATGTGCGTGCGGAAATCAATCGCTTTATAAAACACTTCGATGTTGCCGTTGATGCCGGGCGCTAAATAAGGACAGGTAAAACTACCACCTGCCATATTAGAATCTATCAGCGCTCCCTGGCTCTCCCATTGTTTCACACCCTCTCCGTTTATGTGCTGTGCATAGACCCCATATGTAACGCCCACTTTCCTGCCATCCTGCCACAAACAATAAGCCCCTTCCCCGCCATCACTCATCAGGTCAGGATTCGATTTTTCACCTGTGCTGTCGGCTACTTTTATTTCCAACTCACCCCATAAGGAAGTACCGAGCGAATCTACCTTTTGCATGTATATCGTATCTCTGCTGTTAGGTGCGTTCCATACAGCAATGTAATTTTTATTTTGAGTTAACACCAGCCTTGCAAAAGGCGCAATACCAACGGGCATGCGGTTGTTCAGCTTCTTAATGCCATTGGTAAATACCGCTTGCCCGTCGTGATTGATATGCTGCATGCGTAAGAGGTAGCTGCTGCTCCCGCCACCGAAATTTGACCATAGCATGGTCATGCCTCTTTTGCCGTCCGAAATTACTCTCAGGTCGCGTGAGTCTTCAGACTCTTCTATCAACTTTCCGTAATTACCCCATTGTCTTTGTCCGCTAATATTGAATCGCTGTCCATAAATACCACCGCTGCCCGGATAGCCATTCCGGGAAAAAAAAGCGACCATCACACCCTCATTATTGTCATTAATAAGCGAGTAATAATTCTGGTAAAACTGGTTGGTAAATTTGTCGGTAACCAGCATACCTGTATCTGCCCATAGGTTCACGCCACCCGTATCAAGGTGATGAATATACAAGGGATGACCTGCCACATTGTTTTCATACGCAACGTAACAACCACCCTTTCCATCTTCGCAAATTTCGGGTGCACCCAGGTCGCCCGAGACGGTAATGGTTTTTAAAATAATACCGCTGTCGCCCAGGCGCAGATGACCGCCTGAGTCAATGCGGTTCACAATAATGTATCTGGTTTGCCCCGTAAACGTTTGCTGGTAAGTAAAGAATGCACCACCATGGCCATCGGTGCAAAATGTAAGCGGATTATAAACACGCGCATGTAAGTTGTTATCTACATTCGGGTCGGTTGACCATACCGATTGTGCATGAACCAGAGAGAGGGATAACAGGAAAAAGAAAAAGGAGTAAACTGTTTTCATAACAATGTTTTTGAATTGCAAAGGTTGAAAACCGCTTACTGCTGCACAATCCCCAGAAGAGGTGAGAAAGAAAGGCAAGCAGCCATAAAAAAAGTACAGAAGTAGAGTTTCTGGATATAGGTTTCAGTAACCCTGGTTGAGCCTTGTTGCGCCGCCCTAACCTCATCCCGCCACCGATAGGGCTTGTTTTCCGGTTATTAACCGAACTATCTTTATCCATGCACAACTACAATCTTACCTCACACCAGCCTTTCCTTAAACGCCTTGCTTAATGCTTCAGTTTGCGAATGAACCTGCAGCTTGTCATATATCTTTTTCAGATGACTTCGCACGGTTTCGATACTGATGCCGGATTGATCTGCAATCATTTTATGACTATTGCCTTTTGAAAGAGAAGACAGAATGTCTTTTTCGCGGATGGTAAGTTTATAATCCGAAGGCTGCGAGGCTTGCTCTCCCTGCATTTGCGCCACAATCATTCTTGCAATCGCAGGACTCATCGGCGCTCCGCCCTCCAACACTTCTTTCATAGAAGCGACCAGTTTATCTGATAGGTTTTTCTTTAGCAGATAGCCATTGGCACCGGCACGCAACGCCTCAAATACGTGGTTGCTATCATCAAAAATGGTAAGCATTATAATCTGCACACTTTTGTTAAACGCACGTATTTTTTGTACCGCTTCTATGCCCGTTCTGCCTGGCATATCTATATCCATTAAAATCAGCTGTGGCTGTAACGCCGGCACCTGCTCCTCTGCTTTCCTGCAATTGTCAAAAGAACCAGCAACAATAAATTCATTGGTTAAAGAAAGCAGGCTGCACAAACTTTCGCGCAGGTTGTTATTGTCTTCGTATAGTAAAACAGGAATTGCCATATCAACTGTATTCAACATTGCAACGTAAGAAGAAAAAGATTCCCTTCCTATCCCCAGATTATGGGATGGGAATGAGGAGTTGAATATTTGTTCCGCTTTGCAAAAGGGAATGTACCGTCACCTCTCCTTTCATTTCCTGCGCGCGACTCTGCATGTTTCGCAAGCCATTGCCTGATGATAATCCATCCAACAAAAAACCTGTTCCGTTGTCACTTATCAGCAAACACAAATGGCTTTGCTCTTTTCGCAATACGGTTTCTATTACCGATGCCCCGCTGTATTTAACGGCATTGTTCAACGCTTCTTTAAAAATGAGATATAAATTGTTACGCTGATTCAGGCTAAGCTTTACATTCTTCAGTTCATCCTCTTCTTTAAAACAAAATTCAATGCCCGACTGTTCGCAGAGTTCAGTTCCAAACTCTCTCATGCGAAGAACTACTTTATCCAATTCATCATTGGCAGGATTGATTGCCCAAACAATATCGTTCATGCGTTCCATAATGTCTGCGGAACGATCCTTTATCTTTTGCAGATTGGATTGCGCAACCCCGTTCGTGGCTGCCTGTTGCATGGCCACTTTACTCAGGATATTGATACTCGTTAGTGTAGAACCAATATCATCATGAAGATTGCGGGCAATGTTGTTTCTGACTCCTTCTATTTCCATCAACCGCTTTGCCCGCTGTACGGTCCGATAACGGTTGATGATCAGAAAGGCAATCAATACCAGCAATGATACAATGACGTAAGCCGAATACTGAAACGTCTTTTGTTTTTGCAGGGTCGCCAGGTTCAGTTGCCGGTCTTTTTTCAATAACAAAATTTCTTTTTCTTTATTTTCTGTTTCCAGTTCCGTTTGCAGTCTAAGCAGCTTGTCATCGCGCTCGTTCTGCAAGGCGCTGTCTTTAACGGAGGATGCCAGCAAAGCGTAGTTATAAGCGTTTTTATAGTCGTTTAATGCATTGCAGGCTTCCGCCATTCCTTCCAAGTTGGTGTATTGGTTGTGCTGAAATTCTTTGTGACCTTTTATAATTTCATATCCCTTCCGGTGGGCTTCGAGCGCTTCCCTGTATTGCTCATTGCCGTAAAAAGCATTACCTAAGTTTTCATACAACGCAGCAATACGATCAATCAGTTGCAGCGTTTGAGCCACCGCAATTCCCCGTTGGGTTACCGCAATAGCTTTACTATACCGGTGTGTTTTTATATAGACGTCACTTAAGCTCATACAGCATTCCACAACAACGTCGGGACGCCCATATTGCTCTGCTTTGCGGAACGCATCCAGTAAGTACTCCTCTGCTTTTGTATAGTCACTTCTGAGGGAGAGGATTCCACCCAAGGTCATCTCGGCAACTGACTGCATGGCTGTATCGCCTGTCTCTATCTCTAACTGATATGCCTTTTTAACCCAGGGCAAAGCTGCCTCGTGATTGTTTTGATACCCATACAATTCAGCCATTGATTGCGCCACTCTTGCCTGCCTGTCTTTGTTGCCGGTTTCTTCACTCAGGCGCATGGCTTCCCTTAAGTCGGGCAGCGCTTTTTCATATTGCCCGGTTTCTGTATAAGCGCTTCCCCGATTGACATAAATCAAAGCCAGCCGGTTTTTATCGCCCACTATTTTTGCAGCCGTTAAAGCTTTTGTTTCGTAATAGATACCGCTGTCAAACTGAGAAGTACTGATTAAATAAAAGCCCAGGTTCAAAGCATTCTGTGCAGTGCCCTTTATCCATCCGGTTTGTTCTGATAACTGCAAAGCCTGTTTGCAAACCAGGATAGCGCTGTCCACATGATTCAACGAGTAATATTTGCTCATCTCCCGCAAGGCATTGATGCGTGAGGTATCATCTTTGGCACTTCTTATTGCCTCCTGATAATGCGCAAAATCAGATGCAGTTTGTGCCAGCAGAACAGAACGCATGCAAAAGAGGGACAGTATGAAGAGGATACGTTTCAAACGAATGAATTACAGGTTAAATATAGTCAATAAATATTGCATAAGCTGTATACAAAGGGAGACGCACCTGATGCAGAAGAATGAAGAGACATCCGGTATCATCTGTTACTAAATAAAGGGGAGACAATCCGGGTGAATTTTTTCTCCCATGCCATCTACCGGCATTGTTTTCTTTGGCACACCTGTTATTATACCTTTACAATCGGTTATATGCTGCTGGTAAAAATGAAGTAACTACTACCTGTTCCGAAACTATAAAACCATAATCAAGTTATCCGTACGATCAATGTCACTTACCAAAAAGAAACACAAATTACCCATCCAGGTATCTGAAAAGATTCGTGTCGTTATTGCTGACGACCATCTGGTCTACCAGGAGGGTCTCGTACTGGACATCAATGCGAATTCCGACATGGTCATCATTGGTGAGGTTGGCGACGGCAGGCAACTACTTCAACAGGTCAAACAGTTTCAGCCGGATGTGGATACCTGATAAAAAAGCGAGCAAAAACGAAATCAGCGAGGCAATACGGCCGAAATCTGAGTAAGTAATATTATTCTATCGAATATTGCCTTGTTGCCCTGCAGCAGGGCTTTTTTATCCGGTTGGAATAGGTTTGGGATATATCAAGTGCGGGTTTAGTAGCTATCTGGTATAGTTCTATGTCGGTATAAGGTCGGTATATTGTCGGTATGAGGTCAGTATAATGTCGGGAGGGAATGTAGAAACGATTGTTCAAACAAGGGTAGGAAAAGCGTTGTTATATTAGTGATGTAAAATAATAAACCGGTTGGTTATGGCAAAGAAAAAAGCGCCTTCTAAAAAGAAATTAATGCCGGAACGGGAAGTAACGATAAAGAGCCGGGCGTATGGTGAGCATACAAGAGCAGCGCGGGGAAGCAAAACACCGGTAGGACTGAATGAAGCATTTGCTGAGCACAATGCAAAGACAGTGGCGGTGAACAGCGTGGCGAAGCGAGTGCATGATTTGTTGAAGCATTGCGGTAAACAATTTAAGGAAGCGATGCTGTGGCAGGGAATGTTGAGCAGAATGAGGAAGGCAAGTTCTGTAGATATGGTGGATTTGTTGACTGCATTGAAGGGAATGGAGTTGAACAGTAAGTATCCGTTAGAAAGGTTTATGAATGTGCCTTTGGTGGATGTAAAGATTGGTAAGAAGAAGATAGTGATTAGCTTCTGTAGCAGCATGCCACCACATATCAAGAGTAAGGATACAGAATATTGTTATGAGGTGTATCTGCTGACATTAGGAAAGGAGGCGAAAGATGATGGTATGATGAGTGGAGTAAGTGAGTGGATGGAGAAAGAGGAAGCAAGTAGTGAGATGAAGTTTGAGTTTGCGGTGCCAGGCAAGGTGAAGTATGGTTTAGTGTGTTTGCATTTTATGAGTGGGAAGGATAGGAAGGCAATGGGGACGTTGGCGAGCAGGGGGATGCGGATTGTGGCTATTGAAAAAGGATAGCCAATAAGATTTTTTTTGTCATTTTAAAATACTAACGATATTAGCAGCCGTATTGCCTTAACCAACTAATAGGAGATTGAAGCTTGCATTGTATACCCCGCAGAAGTATATTGTAGTGAAAAAATCAAGCAAGTTAATAAAGCGCTCCTTTGTAATTATTTCTTGTGATTGCAAACCTAAAATTTCAATTAATGAAATTATACTAACAAAAGATGAGAATTTACCTAAAACTAAGCAGAAATAAAAAGCTGATTCCTTTTAATTATCAATCTTACCTAACCGCCGCTTTGTGCAGTAGCAATAACACATTGTGTTTGAACAGGCTTCTCCAAGCACTCTTCACAATTATATCTTTGGAACAGCAATATCATGTCTATCCCGGTTGCCAACAACACTAAGCTGCTTATTACGCCCAACCCTGCCCACACTTATTTTACCATCAGTGGCAATTATGCCTTAAAAAGTACGCTGACGATAATGGATGTAAGCGGTAAAAAGGTGATGATAAAGAACAATATAAAAAACAATGAACGAATCAACATTGAATCCCTTCCAAATGGGATTTACATAGTAAAAATTGGCGATGGCAACACCAGTATCGTTATTAAAATGGTAGTAGAGTAGTAGGTTCGCCAACAAGTTCAATGAAATTCAAAAATGCGATTTGCGATAAATCCCTGCAAGGTTTTCCTTGCAGGGATTTATTATTCACAAAGCTCTGATACCTGTGCTTGCTTTATGCCTTCAGCCGTTTTGTAATCTTGTAATCGATTGACCGTTTTTTCATAACCAACTTTAGCAGTAAGTGGCCTTACCTGTTGCGAAATATAATAATAGCAGGAACATAGTGCGGACAATAAGGCAACCATTGGTATAAATGTAAACAGTTTTTATATCTTTGCTTCGCTGTTGCCAGTTCACTATAGGCAATCGTACCTAAGGTCATGTAATTCTTTCTTCCATATTACGCTCTGTAGTCGCCACCCTTGCGCGACATCACACCATTCTATTTATTCAATCAGTAACGTTGTTAAACAGTACAGCTATTGTGTCTGTCTGTGTTCACGATACCTAAAGATTGGTCACACTACAATGCAATGCAATGAGCCTCTCAACAAAATACGGTCGCACGTATCACTACCCGTTTTCTCCGGGTACTACCAGCGACGACAGGATACAACACAACTATTGGTCTTTGGTTCAGCAGATACCCCAGATGGTACATACCGAGAAGCTGGACGGCGAAAATAATTGCCTGAGCCGGCTCGGTGTCTTTGCCCGTTCTCATGCAGCGCCTACTACCTCGCCCTGGACAAAAGAAATCCGCCGGCAGTGGGAATTACTAAAGAATGATCTGGGCAATCTGGAACTGTTTGGTGAAAACCTTTATGCCATTCACTCTATTGAATACAAAAAGCTGGAGCATCATTTCTATCTCTTCGCTGTTCGTTATCTCGATACGTGGCTGAGTTGGGAAGAAGTGAAATGGTATGCGGCTGCCTTCGGTTTCCCGCATGTTCCCGAACTGCAAACGGTGAGTTCGTCCGTTGGTGAGCCCGCCTACCGGCAAACCGTGCTGGATTGGGTGCAGCAGGAAAGCAACTTGCAGTCATTGGATGCAGCAGAGGGCAAAAGGTGTACGATGGAAGGGATCGTAAGCCGCAATACAACTGAATATAGGGTAGCAGACTTTGCAACCAATGTATTCAAATACGTCCGCAAAGGGCACGTAAAAACCGGAGAACACTGGACACGCCACTGGAAGCGCGCACCCTTGCAATGGGAAAGGAAAGAAAGTCATTCATAACAGCAGGAAACAAGTAAGCGCTTGCTTAGTGGTTACAATTAAACATGAGAAAACAATGTGGACACTATCACAAAATAAAGACTGGGATTATCTGGCGCAGGCGTTCTCTTGGGTAGCGGATATGCATGGTGTTCTGCAGGATGCGGTTCACCATGCAGAAGGCGATGTGGCAACGCATACCCAAATGGTTCTGGCTGCTTTGCAAAGCAATCCTGCCTTTACAGAACTTCCTTTACAAAAGCAGGAAATATTATGGGCAGCCGCGCTTCTGCACGATGTGGAAAAGCGCAGTACCACAATTACTGAAAACGATGGCAGCATCACTTCCCGCGGTCATGCCAAGCGGGGTGAGTTCACCGCAAGAGAAATACTGTTTACAGAAATACAGACACCCTTTGCGGTTCGTGAGCAGATTGCATCTCTTGTCCGCTACCATGGTTTACCCCTCTGGCTGTTTGAAAAACGCGACACTCAAAAAGCGGCAATCGAAGCTTCGCTCAGAACAGATATGCAATTGCTATCCCTGCTGGCAAGGGCTGACATAGAAGGCAGGATTTGCGCCGATAAAAAAGCGTTGTTGGAAAGGATCGATTTCTTTGATGCGTACTGCATAGAACAAGGCTGCTGGGAAGGTCCGAAAGCTTTTGCCTCCGGCGCTGCCCGTTTTCATTATTTTAGTAAAGAAGACGCTTCGCCGGATTACATACCCTTTGATAACACAAAGTGCGAAGTCATCTTGTTATCTGCCTTGCCGGGCATGGGAAAAGACAATTATATTCGGCAGCATTATCAAGGCTATCCCGTTATCAGTTTGGATGACATCAGGCGTAAGCACAGGCTGAAGCCGGAAGACAAATCGGCGAATGGCTGGGTGGCTCAGCAGGCAAAGGAAATGGCAAAACAGTATCTGCGTGCAGGGCAATCCTTTGTCTGGAATGCGACGAACATCACCCGCCAGATGCGCAGCCAGTTAATTGACTTATTCACTACTTACAAAGCCAAGGTTACTATTGTTTACATTGAGCGCCCTTACCATGTTTGGTTACAACAGAACCATAACCGGGAACATGCGGTGCCGATAGCCGCACTGCACAGAATGCTGCAGAAGCTGGAGATTCCGCTGCTGCAGGAAGCGCAGGAAGTAGTATGGCAGACAGAGTAAATATGGTTCAGGAAGGGTAACATCTTTGTGCCATCAGCGGCTAAGCTGTTTACGGCTTCCTAATGACAAAGACTTACACAGGGCTTCACCGTAAGCCCTGTTTTTTTTGATTCCTTCCGTTGCCATAATGTATTGATCAGCCGCTTTGTGCACCAGCGATAAGACCCTGCGTTTTCAAACCGGCTTACTAAACTTTTGTCTCCTCTCCCTACTTACGTTAGCTTGTCAGCACCCGATATAGTTACCTTTAAATGTATTTTCTTACCTGTATACCTATTCCGGAATTAGACAGCAACGGTGAAGATTTTACCGGGAAACAATCAGTAAACAGATGACTTCGTAAGTTCAGTTTATCAAAACACTGCATTTGGTCACTGTTTTTTTGCAGTTGGTCAAACACATTTTCTACCCGCTGCCGGCTGGTTTTCCTTTACTGTATAAAATCAAAGTTTATGGAAACCACGTCACGTCAGACTTACTTGGATTGGTTACGGATCCTTTCTATTGCCGGCGTATTATTATTGCACTCAGCTATGCCTTATGTAGCCGATGATACCTGGCATATCAAGAGCGAAAACACGAGCACCCTGCTCTTCTGGGCGGTGGCTTTTCTACACCTGTTCCGTATGCCATTGCTGTTCTTTATCTCGGGAACGGTGAGCTATTACATGATGCAGAACCGCTCTGCTGCAAGCTTCATTAAACTGCGTTTTACCCGCCTGTTTATTCCCTTGTTGTTTGGCATGCTGGTTATTGTACCACCGCAGATTTATATAGAACGCTTAACCACTGGATTTCAAGGCAATTATTGGGATTTCTATAAAACGGTATTTCAGTTTGTACCCTATCCCAAGGGCAGTTTTAGCTGGCATCACCTGTGGTTTATTGCTTATCTTTTTATTTATGACTTGCTGTTTGCACCCGTGTTTATGTGGCTGGTATCACCAAAAAGCAATGGCTTTAAAAAAGCATTGGGCAAGCTGCGCAAAGGCAAATGGATATACATGATTACGCTTCCTTCCATCGCATGGTATTGCGGGCTCAGTAAACAGTATCCTTCTACCAACGACCTGGTGCACGATGGCTGTTTCTTTGTGTACTGGCTGTTGTTTGTGCTGGCAGGTTTTATCTGTATCCTTCAGCCCTCACTGATGGATAGTTTGCAGCGCAACCGCCGCTTTGCCATTGCTGTTGGGTTTGTAAGCCTGATGCTCTATTACTATGTCTGGTTTAATGTTACGGATAATCCGTTTGCACCCGATTCGGCAGCAAATTATCTATTTGCAATAGCCGTGAGAGCATTACGACCCATGGTAGCCTGGAGCTGGGTATTAGGTTTAGTAGGATACGGAAAACAGTACCTAAATCGTAAACACAAAGCTTTACCTTACCTGAACGAGGCGGTGTACCCGTTTTATATACTGCATCAAACAGTAATTGTTATCTTGTCTTTCTATTTTGTTCATGCCGCCGGCGATGGTATCGGGATGAAGTATTTCTATACCGTAGGTGTTACGCTCTTTATTTCTATGGGTATCTTTCACTTGTTTATCCGTCCTTTTCCGGTCATGCGTTTTTTGTTTGGAATGAAGCCGGCTAAAGAAAAGAAAGATGCGCTTGCTGAAGATCACAATACGGAGTTTTATAAGAATATCGGTGCAAAAAAATACAGTATAAAAGAAGTGAATGAAACGGTTATTTAAAAAGCTGTTCCCTGCCTTTTATGGCGTGCTGGTATATGCTACGGTGCGGCTATTACAGGACACGGAAAGCGGCTTTCGTTTCTGGCGAAGAGCCTGGCAGCAAAATGCTTTAGAAATAGGTTTGAGCATGCTGACGGGCTATGCAAGCCTTTATGTAATCAACCGTCTATGGCGGCAGCAGGACAAGCCTTCTGCCGCTATACAATTTGATGCCACAACCTTGTGGCGCGAACTAGGCTACATTACCGGATTTAATTTTTGCATCGTGAATATATTATTCACGCCATTAGCTGCTTTTACTGATAATGGTTTATCGTGGAGTGATTTTGCTTTTATCAATATTGTTCCCCTATTATACCTGCTTATTTATTATGGTATTTTCAGAAGCCGCAAATACCTGGATGCCTACGTCCAGAATAAATTATTGGTGGAAAAATTAAGCAACGACCAGTTGGAAACGGAACTTCGTTTTTTAAAAGCGCAGTTTCACCCTCACTTTCTTTTCAATGCATTAAACACCATTTATTTCCAGATGGATGATAACATAAGCGGCGCCAAGCAAAGCGTAGAAATACTTTCTGAACTGCTGCGTTATCAGTTATATGACCAGCAACAAAAAGTGCCTGTAACGCAAGAGCTACAGTACCTGGAAAAATTTATTGCTTTGCAAAAAACACGTGCCAGCAGCAGACTTCTTCTAACGGTTAACTTTGACAAACAGCTAACCAGCCAGCCGGTTTATCCATTGCTCTTTTTACCGCTGGTAGAAAATGCCTTTAAGTATGTAGGTGGAAAATATGAATTGATAGTAACGGCGAATGATACAGGCAACAAGATTGTTTTTAAAGTTGTCAATTCATTGCCGGAGCAGGCAATAACTTCCGGCCCGGATAGGGGTATTGGACTTGACAATCTCAAACGTAGACTGGCGCTGTTATATCCTGGTAAACACAGTCTGACCGTTGGTAAAAGCGAAGAATACTTTATTGCTGAACTGTGTTTAATGGAATAGTATGGCGCATCTGATCAGTTGCATTATTACCGATGATGAACCTTATGCACGAAGAGGTTTACAGGGTTACATTGAACGGGCTGGATTCTTTTCGATAAAAGGACAATGCGAAGACGCCATCGAGTTAGGCAAGTTGTTGTTCCAGCAGCCGGTTGACCTTTTGTTTTTAGACATACAGATGCCTTATGTCAGCGGTGTTGAATTTGTAAAAGGCTTAGTCAATCCCCCGAAGGTTATTTTTACCACTGCCTTTGAAAACTATGCCCTGCAAGGCTTTGAGCTGGATGTGCTGGATTATTTGCTGAAACCCATTTCTTATGACCGCTTTTTGAAAGCCGCAATAAAGGCAAGAGATTTTTTCAGTTTACGAAACAATATGCTCCCGCCAACTTATCTTTTTATAAAAGGAGATGGCAAGCTGGAAAAGGTCGTTTTTGATGAGGTTTTATTTGTGGAAGGCATGGAAAACTATGTGGTGATTCACACCGCAAACAGGAAAATCGTCACGCATAGCACCTTAAAAGCATTGGTAGAAAAATTACCGCAACAACAGTTTATTCAAACACACAAATCTTATGTTATTGCAGTGAACAAAGTAAGTAGCATTGAAGGCAATGTTTTATACATCAACCAGCAGCAGGTTCCCGTGAGCCGGCAATTAAAAGAAAGCGTGATGAATGCAATCATCAATGGAAAAATCTGAGAGATCGTGAAATGGTTTGTCCTACGAAACAAGTGAACAAGAATAGAAAGCCGTCAGAGATCAGTTGTCTTCCTAACCGGGTGACTGCTTCTCTTTGCCGCCATGGCTCACAGCTAACGAACAGAAGCTACTGATGAAGACATTGCGTTTGATCGGCTTTCTGATGGCGCCTATCAGTTGTGTTCCTAAGTAAGCGGAGTAAATCATATAAAGCCTGATAAGCCTTTGCCACTTCACTCATCTATTTTGACATCGGCGACTTCATTTCATTTTTTATGTTTCCCTTGCCGACCGCCACTATCTTCATCGTCCCGCTGGCAAGTGTAACCGCTTCCTTTACTTCCTGTCATAAAATGCAGACACACTACGTAATAGCTAAACTTTGAGGCATCATAAACATTATCATTATGAAAAACTCACTACGCAAGCGCATTTTCAGCGGTCTTCTTTCATTCATTATCATTCTACCGGCAATGGCACAAAACACATTTCCTGCCACTGGCAATGCAGGTGTTGGCACCACTGCACCGGGCACGCTGCTCACCATCAAAACAGTGTCTGCAAGCTTCGGGCTCGAGCATAAGAACGGAACCGTTCGTATAAAGACCTATGTCAACAACGGTATTGGTCAGATTGGCACGTTCAGCAATCATCCCTTCCAGCTCATGGCAAACAACGGCATCAATCAGTTGGTGTTGTTGCCAAATGGCAATGCAGGCATTGGCACCGCGGCGCCTGCCCTTAAACTTGATGTATCCGGCGATGCTTTATCAATAGCATCCGTATTGGAAGAGGAAGCGGTAACGGGCTTACCAATACAATTATTGGTTGGGGTGATTTCAACGCAATACAACCGGCAGTAACAACAAGGTTATCGGCGCAAAGGCATTGTACAGCAATCTCATGGGTTCAACCAATATAGCCATCGGCATTCAGGCTCTTTACAAAAGCACATCCAATCAGTATCTCGTTGCTATGTGGCATACTCACTATTATTGACGGCTCAGTAATCACTTTTTGGAAATACGAATATTATTGCTTGCGCAACCAATAGATAGTTGCCTACCTTATTTACTTACCACAAGTCGGTGAGGTCAATGCTGTTGTGCGTAATGGTTGATTCTGCTTACAAAGTGGTTGATATCAAATGGTTTTTCTATAAAATCTACGCACTGGCACTTTTCCAAATCCAGTTTATAGTGGTTGTTGGCAGAAAACAAAATAACAGGTATATGTGCATATTCTTTTACTTCTTTAATGCTTTTGCAGAGTTGTCTTCCGTCATAGCTACCCAATTGCACATCTAATAAAATTACATCGGGTTTTTCTTCCTCCAGCTTTTCAAGAAGGTGATCAGCGTTATCGTAGGCAATTACTTCAAAGCCTTTCATCTGTAAAACGATGGCAACTACTTCAAGGATATCCTTTTCATCATCAACAACCATTATTTTTTTACTAACCATTATTCGCGGAACGCAACAAAAAGAAATGGCATGGATAAATGGGCGATGCAATTTGTTGATGGAGCATTGAGAATTACACTTAGCGCTATTTGCGTGCCACGCTGCCCTCACGCTTGCTGTCAATTCAAGATTAAACAACAAAAAGACGCAGAGGAAGATGTATTGTTATCCAGTATATAGATTATCTCCCCCGTGTTATAGCGTTTCCCTGAATACTTATTGCTCAGCGGCTTTGGATCCCGCTTTTATTTGTGTGCTAACAAAAAGAGCAGCTTTCGCTGCTTTTCTAACAGACTTAACCGCCATTACAAATGATACAAATCAGAATAACCAAAAATCAAATCGTAAAAACCAAATAAATAATGAGAGATCTAAAATAAACCTAAGTAACGATGCTCCTTAAAACATACAAATAAGGGGGCGGTTAACGTATCGGTGTAAACGTATAAGAACTAAATATCGTTCAATAGGGAGAAAGAACTGACGAACAATGGATGAGGCTGCAACAAATACACTGATAAAACAAATATTGGTATAAAGCAGAACAATAAAATGTAACCTTGTATTGGAAACCGGTCGATAAAGTTTGAACCTGCCTATACAACGCAATTTTTATGACCAGCAAAAATCAGCAGATACAAAAACTTATTGAGCACAACGATGAACTGGAAAACTATTTCCGGAATACAATCATTCCGCAGTTATTTATAGATGGCGAATTAAAACTGAGGAAATATACGCCACCTGCCATGAAACAGTTTAATTTATCTAAGAGCGACATTGGAAGACCTATCAATGACATAAAAAACAATTTCCGTTTCCCCTCCATTATAGACAATATTCAACACGTGATTGAGAGCAATGAAATTCTTGAAAAGGAAATTCAAACAACTGATCTGCGCTGGTACCAAATGAATATATTGCCCTATGTAACTATAAAAAACAACGAAACAGATGGTGTCATTATCACGTTTGTTGAAATTACAGAGCGTATAAAAGCATTAAAAGATTTGGAACAGGTAGTTAATGATCACGAGATATTGCTGGATACAATTTCACACGATATTAAAACGCCGTTAAGCAGTTTACTAATTGCTTTTAAGATTATAAAGGAAGTGCCACCCGAGAAGGTGGATGATATTCAAAGACTATTGGAAATACAGGAAAGCAGCATCACTAAATTGCAAAGCCTCATTGCAGAGCTAACGGATACGCGCAAGCAGGAACATACCTATATAGAAAAGAAAGAGCTGCTGGATTTTGAACATATAATAGAAGATGTGCGTCTTACTTTAAATGACGAGATTGCCAAATCGGGCGCTGTCATACACACAGATATACAAGCTTTGCAGATTAGTTTTCCGCGCATGAAGCTGAGAAGTATTGTTTACAATCTGGTGGTGAATGCTATCAAATACAGATCGCCCGACCGCACGCCGGAAATATGGATCAGAACAAATTTAGAAAACAAGTTTATCGTTCTATCGGTAAAAGACAACGGCGCAGGTATTGATGCCAGCCAGCAGGAAGCTGTGTTCTTTAAATATGTACGGCTGCCAAGTAATGTGCAAGGCTCAGGCGTCGGGCTTTATTTAGTGAAAGAACATATAACCAAAGCCGGCGGAAAAATAACCTTGCAGAGCGAGCCGGGCAAAGGGTCTGAGTTTACTGTATTTCTTAAAGCAGACTAAACCGCAGGGCTACTCCTGTTAAACAACATTGTCTGCTAATTTATAAAGGAAACTTACTTACAAAGCTATCTTCAAAGAAGTGCCTTATGAAGCTTATCCTGTTGTTCTGTTTCCTGTTTATGGGTCATTATCTTTCAGCACAGAATTATGTTCTGCCGGATGGGCGCGAGTACATGGATACAACGGCAAACAACGATGGAAACTGCAAAGAGTATGGTGTGTACTATTACTCCGTTGGTGGTAAATACCCGCAAGCTTCTTCAACTGTCTTATCTGAAGTGAAAGCCTTCCTGAAACAGGAACATACGGGCGACAAAAGCAGCGGTTATATTACGTTTCGCTTTATGATAGATTGCAGTGGCAACAGGCTAAAGAAAACACAGGTTCTACAGACAGATGATCACTACAACAGCTATCACTTTTCTAAAGAACTCGTAGATAATTTATACCATTTTTTAACCACCCTGCATAACTGGAAGATAGCCCGGAACCCAAAGGGAGATATTTATCCTTACACCACTTTTATCACCTATAAAATAGAGCATGGCAAAGTCGTTAATATTATTCCTTAGCGTCTGGCTGGCTGTGCTTTTTTGCAACGCACAAACAAAGCAGGACAGCGCCGTGCGCTGCGATTGTAATAACCAGGCCGTTCGGGATAGCTTAAAATTGCGTTACCTTGACAGCGGCGTATTGAAATATTGGTACAACGACCCGCGTTGGGATCTGTATTGCGACAGCCTCATTCACATTTGCCCAAACATTGCTGAGGTGTACCAGTTGAAAGCGGTTCCGTTTATTAAAAACGGCGACTATGCTATTGCCTTTCCGCTGGAAGATAAAGCGGTTGAACTTGACCCGGTTACCTTTTTGTCTTACCGTGGTTTTCTCAAGTGTATTTTTACCAAAGACTACAGGGGCGCCATCATAGATTTTACAAAAGCACAACAGCTTGTTCCCAACAGTTACGAGATGGATCATACTTTCTTTTTTTATATCGGGCTGAGCTATTTGGAACTAAAAAACTACAAAAGGGCAGAAGAAGCTTTACAGCAGGATGTAGCCATTGAAACCGGCGGCGATACGGCGCAAAGCATCCATTTCAACACCGCTTTTTACTTAGGCGTATTGTATTACGAAATGAAAAACGATGCCCTTGCCAGGAAATATTTACTGCAATGCCTGCACACCTACGAACAACACCCGGATGCAAATTATTATTTAGGCTTATTGTATAAAAGGAAAAAAAACAAAGCCTTAGCCGCCAAATATTTGCTCAATGCAAAGAAGTCGTTTGTAGATAAATATAAGATAAACGAAGGCAATCTATTTTATGCCTATTATCCGCACGAAGTAACGCTTTACGAAACGGAAAAAGCATTGGCTGATGTGGAAACAAACACAAAGATATTTTGAATCGTGACTCAGTATAGTTTGTTCTTCCGGCACTCAGCTTCATACATAAAAAAAGTTATCATCGCTGCTTTATTATTGTGCATATATACTGGACGAGAAGAGAGATTCTCTCTTCTCGTCCGTTACATTCATTAACTAATAGAGTACTTCTATCCTTCTATTCTTTTTCTTTGCATCATGCAACAGGAACTGTATTTTGATATCAGTGCGGAAGGAAGCGGTGGCAGCTTATACCGGGTAAAAGAAGAGAGCGGCAATGATAAGTTTCAATATCATCACAGCACATACGATGACGACCGGGACGAAATAAAAACATTTCAAACGGCTTATGCTTCGTTTGCCCAGTTCTGGCAAATGCTTACGAAAGACCCACAATGGTTTTACCAGCACCCCATGTATGTACATGCCGAGCAAAGAGCTTTTGTAACGGCGCAGTTAGCCAAGGTAAACTGGGCTATTCAGCCAGATCAAAAATGGCAGGAGAGCCATCAGCGCCAATGGAAGAAAGTGTTGACAGATAAGGATGATTATTATCGCTCAAAAATATAAATCAGCACTGCTTTGGGCGCAGAGCAAATCTCATATCCTTGTTTTATCCTTTCCTCTTTTTTTAATGCTTGCAATCTTACCCTTTGAACCGGGAGATTATTTCTGAAACTTAAACAATTATAACCCCATACAGGTATTTAAATCAGGTGGGTGTAGAACCATCAGTTTGTTATTTACAGCGGTGATTTTTGGAATGTTCAGTTTGTTATATTTACCTTGTACAACATTTTACAAGCCAGAACAAAATGCCATATCAGCCACCGGGTTCAGAAATTTTAAGAGCACTGGAAACAGCTCCAAATATGTATTTGGTATTATCACCCGACCTTTTCATTCTTACGGCCAGCGACCTGTACCTGAAGGCTACACAAAACAAGCGTGAATGGATAGTAGGTAAGCATATTTTCGAAGCATTCCCCGATAATCCAGCCCTGCCGGATGCAGATGGGGTAAACAATATCAATGCCTCCCTGCAAGAGGTGCTCAGAACAAAAAAGCCGCATTATATGCGCATCCAACGGTATGACGTGCCTGATATTGAGAACCCCGGACAATTTATTCAAAGGTATTGGGACCCGAGCCATACGCCGGTATTTAACGACGATGGAACAATCCATTACATTATTCAACTGGCAACGAACGTAACGGATAAAGTACTTGCCGATGAAGTTTTGGCGCAAAAGATTATAGCTTATAAAAAATTAGAAAGCAGCGAACAGCATTTCAGGCATTTAGCAGATATTTTGCCTGCCAAGATCAGTAATGCGCTGCCTAGTGGAGAAGTCACCTTTTTCAATCAAAAATGGCTGGATTATGCCGGAATGAACTTTGAAGACCTGCGCGATTTTGGGTACTACCAAATGATGCATCCGGATGAGATACCGGTCTTTCAGGCGCAATTGGCAGAGGCTGCGGCTAAGGGCGTGGCGCTGGAAAGCGAGATGCGGTTCAAGGATCTCAACGGTCACTACCGCTGGCACCTGAATATCGCCTCACCTGTTCTGAACGAAAATGGTGAGATCATTATGTGGGTCGGTTCTACAACCGACATCCAACGTATTAAAGAAGAAGAGCAGCGCAAGAGTGATTTTATTGGCATGGTGAGCCACGAACTAAAAACACCGCTTACCTCGATGAGCGGCTACCTGCAGCTGCTGAAAATAAGAACCAGCAATGAAGATGTATTTGCTGCCAATATGCTGGGCAAAGCCAACAAACAGGTAAACAAAATGACTACCCTGATCAATAGCTTCCTGAATGTATCGCGGCTGGAATCGGGTAAGATACAAATTGACAAGCAGCGTTTTGATATGGCGGTTCTGGTAAAGGAAGCAGAAGATGAAGCGGTTTCAATGTACAATACCCACCGCATCATATTCGCCCCGATGGAAGAAATATATGTGAACGCCGACCGGGACAAAATCAATCAGGTCATCAGCAATCTCATCAACAATGCCGTAAAATATTCGCCAGCCAATACACTTGTTAATGTAGCCTGCGTTACCCACAACGGCATGGCAGTGGTAACTGTAAAAGACGAAGGCATTGGTATTAAAAAGGAAGATCAGCTAAAATTGTTTGAGCGCTACTACCGCGTGAACAACGATAGTTACACTTCCGTGTCTGGCTTTGGTATCGGGCTATACCTGTGCGCCGAAATTATACAACGGCATGATGGGAATATATGGGTAGAGAGTGAAGTAGGTAAAGGTTCAACTTTCAGTTTTAGTCTTCCTGTTATGTTATCCTAAATCCTGGAGCGAATAAAAAACGCTGTTTCATCTCCTGCGGTGTACCGTGGAAAAGTTCTGTTTGTGGGTAAGGATCTGTAAGAAAGTTTGGTTAGAGGAATTGCTGCTTAGCTAACAATCAGCACATTCTTTCCGGAATCAGTATTCGGCTTGCCTTCCCGTGTCGTTCTTAATTCTCTTTGTGCGGGGCAACTTCCCTGGTTTATCCTTATCTCTTTACTAACCTGGGCGGGCTAAATCCGCTAACGTTTATTTGCCTTTAGGTGTACCCACACTGCACAACATATCTGAGTGGATATTCAGTCCAATATTAGTCATATTGTAAACATGCTCACTGGCTACCAGCCATACAATTTCACAAATTTCGCGTTCCGAATAGTATTGTTTCAGGTGTAAAAACGTTTCCGGCGTTACAGTTTTATTGGCGGTAAGTTGGGTTACATAATCAAGCGCAGCCCTCTCTTTATCTGAAAACAAAGGATGGGTTGAATAGTCTCCCAACACATTCAGCTTGCCCGGGTTGATATCCTTTTGTAAGGCCAGCCATCTTCCAATATCCTGGCAATAAAGGCAAACATTAATACGTGCCACCTGCTCGCGTATAAGCGCCACCAGTTCTATGGGCAGCACCAGTTTCTTATCTAGTCCCGATATTTTTGCATACCACAGCCCGAAACCAATAGGTAACCTGGCAGAATGCACTTTCAGTGGCGCCAGAACTTTTCCAAAACGCTTGCGCGTGAAAAAATATACCACCTTCATAAGAACATTTTTCGGCGCTTCTACAGGCGACAGATAAGTTTCCATCTCGAATGAATTTATATGACGTGCAAATTATCTTTCAATTGTGGAATCAGGTTGTGGTAAATTGCTTTTTAAATAGTGCCTGAACAAATTTAGAAGAATAAAGACCCAACCGGGGTTTGTAAAACGATTCTACACTTGTTGATAGATTGTATGAAAGGAGCCTATGCAAAAGCGACAAAAAGCTTATAAAAGCGGCGGGTTATAGTTCTCCTGACCAACGATAGAAAGAGAAGACGGAATGGTTGTGGCGAGAAATGAAAAACAAAAGCGAAATGATTAACTTGTATTCTCACAGACCTCATTTTATTAGAATGATATAAAGGTAGCGTTCTTCCATCTTTGTCTCACAGGTCTCTGAATATCTTTTGCTATACCCTTGCTTTAACTCATCTGCTGATAGCGGTAGCCAACAAGTTAAGTGATTGATAAGGTGCAACTGGTAACAAAGACCAGAGCCATAGCATGAAACATTTGTCCACGTCACTACTGGTCTTTCTCTCGCTTATTACCATCGGTTACGCACAGTCTGCCGTTACAGCAAACAGACCTTGGAACGCTTCCTGGATTGCCGCATCCAACGACAACGGCACAGAGTACGGCATCTACTACTTCCGGAAAAGCATAGAATTATCCACCAAACCTTCTTCCTTCCTCATTCACATTTCAGCCGATAACCGCTATAAATTATATGTCAACGGAACGCTGGTGTCGCTCGGTCCCGCGCGTGGCGACACCTACTACTGGAACTACGAAACGGTTGATCTGGCACAATATCTTACTACTGGGAAAAATACAGTAGCAGCGCTTGTTTGGAACGAGGCGCAATACCGCCCCGAAGCGCAAATCAGCGTCCGCACAGGTTTCATTATCCAGGGCAATACAGCAGCAGAAGAAATACTCAACACCAACAATACCTGGAAATGTTTCCGCGATGCCGGTCACCAACCCATTCCGGGCTATTTTTTCGCTGCCAGCAAAGGCGAAATGGTAGATATGACCAAAGCCGTTAAAGGCGATTGGACAGCTATAAATTATGATGACACTGCCTGGCCAACCGCCGCAAAAATAGCTGACGGGCGACTCAAAGGCACCGCCTGGGGCATCGAGTGGGCATTGGTGCCTTCACCGCTGCCACCAAGGGAAATGACTTATCAACGCATCCTCAAACTGCGCAGCGCAACCGGCATCAATGTACCACCCACATTTCCAGAGAAAAAAACAGCCATCACCATTCCCGCCAATACCACCGTTACGTTACTGCTCGATCAAACCTTCGAAACCAATGCTTATGTAACGCTGAATATGAGTGGTGGCAAGGGTGCTGGCGTTTCTTTAGGCTATGCCGAATCGCTTTACGACAAGAGCAACCCCGGCGTAAACAAAGGCAACCGCAACGACGTAGACGGCAAGGTGTTCGTGGGTCGAAAAGATAGCCTGATAGCAGACGGCAGCCCAAAACAATCTTTTACCACATTAAACTTTCGTACCTACCGCTACATACAACTGCTGGTGCAAACGGGTAACGACCCATTGGTGATTGATGACATTTACGGCACCTTCACCGGTTATCCTTTTCAACGCACTTCTGTCTTTACTACCGACAATACCGAGATACCGCAGATGCTCGATATTGGCTGGCGCACGGCAAGATTGAACGCCTGGGAAACCTATACCGACTGCCCTTACTACGAGCAGCTACAATACATTGGCGACACGCGCATTCAGGCAATGGTCTCTTACTACAACACCACCGACGACCGCCTCGCGCGCAATGCGCTTAACGAGATGGATCATTCACGTCTGCCCGAAGGTGTTACCCATAGTTGTTACCCGTCTAAAGGCACACAGGTAATCTCTACCTTTTCCTTATGGTACATTGGTATGCTGCACGACTACTGGATGTATCGTGGCGACGATAATTTCATAAAGGACAAACTGCTGGGCGAGCGCGGCGTGCTGGATTTCTTCAGCAAGTACCAGACCGCCGATGGCTCTTTAAAGAATACGCCCTATTGGGCTTTTGTGGACTGGGCTGGCAATTTAGCGGGCGGCGTAAACGATGCCGATGGCAGCGCCGCTATCTACGACTTACAACTACTCTGGGCTTACCAATGGGCAGCCGAAATGGAAGGCAAAATAGGGCTGCACGATTATGCCGTTCTGTACAGCCAGAAAGCAGCACAGTTAAAAGCTACCATTCAGCGCAGGTATTGGAACTCCGCTAAAAAACTATACGCTGATACCAAGGAAAAAACGGGCTATTCGCAGCATACCAATTCCCTTGCTATCCTTACTGGTATGGTGAGCAAGGCAGACATGCCGGCTGTGGCAGATGGATTGCTCAACGATAAAAGTTTAACCCAATGCTCCGTTTACTTTAAATACTATCTCAACCAGGCATTAGTAAAAGCCGGGCGTGGCAACGACTATATGAACTGGCTGGGTATCTACCGCGAAAACATCGCCATGGGGCTCTCCACCTGGGCTGAATATTCTGACGTAAACACCACCCGTTCCGACTGCCATGCCTGGGGAGCCAGCCCCAACATCGAGTTTTTCAGAACCGTTTTAGGCATCGATAGCTACGCGCCGGGTTTTGCTAAAGTTAAAATAGAACCGCATCTTGGCACCTTAACCAAAGTGAGTGGCGAAATACCACATCCAAACGGCAAAGTAGCGGTTGCCTACAGGCTGGATAAAAACAACTGGAACATCAAACTAAGCTTACCACCTACTACTTCGGGTATGTTCATTTGGAAAGAGAAAACATACAATCTAAAAGCAGGCGAAAATTCATTTACAATAGCCAAATAATAAACCGGAACAACGAACAACAAAAGGGGAAACGGTTGTTTCTTTACAAAAAGATAGCTTCCATGAAAATCAACATTGCTTTTTGTCTTTCTTTAATTGGCTTGCTAAGCGTTAGGAACTGCAAAGCCGACATTCATCTCTCCGTATTGTTTGGGGATGATATGGTGTTACAAAGAGACAAGCCATCCGCCATCTGGGGCACGGCAGAAAAGGGCGAAAAGATCACGTTATCATTCAACAATACTACCTACCATGCAACCGCAGGTAAAGACGGCAAATGGAAAATTACATTGCCTGCCCAAACCGCTGGTGGTCCTTACGATATTACGCTCAAGGGAAAGAACAGCATCACGCTTCACAATGTTTTGTTCGGCGATGTATGGGTGTGCGGCGGGCAAAGCAATATGCAGTTTCACGTGTCTGAACTGGCAGCGAAAGAAGCCGACAGCACCCGTGACAACAATCCTAAGATCCGTATTTTCATCGCTGCCATAACAGCCAACTATACCCCGCAGGATACGCTCAAAGGCGGCGCCTGGAAGGTCGCTTCGGTAGAAAGTATCCAAAGCTTCTCAGCCGTTGGTTTTTTCTTTGGCAGATATGTGCAGGAACACACAGGCATTCCCATTGGTTTAATCAGCGACAACCTGGGCGCCACAGCAGCCGAGCAATGGATGAGCAACGATGCCATTCATCAGTTTCCTCAATTCACTTCTTATTACAATCAATACTTAGCCGGTGGCAAAAGCTTTCAGCAAATCAACGATGCGTTTGATAAGAACAAAGCTGTCTTTACCAATACGCTTCATTTCTCCGATGACCCCGGTATGCAACAGCAATGGTATAGCAACAATACCGACACATCCGATTGGAAAAGCATGATGCTTCCAACCTACTGGGAAGACGCCGGCTTACCCGGTTATGACGGCTCGGTTTGGTTCAAAAGAAGCTTTGACCTGCCTGCAAACTACAACCACAAATCGTTCGGTATTGGCTTGGGCGAAATTGACGATTACAATACGGTCTGGGTAAATGGGGTAAAACTGGGAGACGCCTACGGAAATCTGAACCTTCAGAGTTACAACGCGCCCGATTCCATTCTCCACCCAACCAACAACGTTATTACCGTTCGCGTGTTTGATGCCGGTAACAAAGGCGGCATGTACAACTTCTTTTGGTTTCCCGAGTGGAGAGGCAAATGGCTTTACAAACCCGGTATCAAAATAGACGCTGCCGCTTTCAAAAAACCACTGGTTGTCAACGCCAATATTTTTGGCTCCCCATCTATCTTGTACAACGGCAATATTGCGCCGCTCACTCAGTTGGCCATCAAAGGTGCTATCTGGTACCAGGGCGAAGCGAATGCAGGCCGCGCGGAAGAATACAAGCAAATCTTCCCGGCGATGATTCAGAACTGGCGGAGCAAATTCAACCAGGGCGATTTTCCATTCCTGTTTGTGCAGCTTGCCAACTATAATGCAGACTTCAATCCCGATGGCCTTGAATGGGCAGAACTCCGCGAAGCGCAGGCTTCTGCTTTATTATTGCCCAACACCGGCATGGCATCCGCTATAGACATTGGCGAAGCCAACGATATTCATCCGAAGAATAAAATGGAGGTCGGCAAGCGGCTTGCCTTATCTGCTTTAAAGCTTGTTTACGGGCAGGATAGCACCCACATTCACCCGGTGTACAAAAGCATGACGGTAGCACAGGACAGTATCATCATCACCACAACCGACAGTCTTCTTACCGACGATAAATATGGCTATGTGCGGGGTTTCAGCATTGCCGGCAGCGACAGTATATTTCATTGGGCGCAGGCTTACCTAAAAGATAACAAAATCGTCGTCTACAGCCGCGAGGTAAAGAACCCGGTTGCAGTTCGGTATGCATGGTCCAATAATCCCGGTACGCTCAATTTATACAACAGGGAAGGCTTGCCTTTGGTGCCTTTCCGCACCGATACCTGGAGAGAGGTTACCTGGGGCAGGAAGTTTAGCTACGTTGAATAAAAAGAGCCAGCAAACAGAACAGTAGCTTCCTTGTTTTCAGCCCTGACATAGGGGAAAGAGAACCGCTGTGTGACAGCAGCAACGAACACAGTTATTCATCAGGCATCACGTCTTGTTCTCCTACTACACAACAGGCAACTCTTATGATCAGGTTTCAAACTAAGCCGCTGGCGGGTATTATTATCTTCTTTATTTTCATTTCTATACAGGCAGCACAGGCACAATCCCCGCATCTCTATTCCATCCGCAACAACAGCCACACCCAACTCCTCTCCGGCACCGCCTGGAAACTCGCACCCGTCAGCGCGGTACAAGCCGATGGCAGCCAGCTATCAACCTTAGCTTATAACGATGCTTCCTGGCAGGAGGCCATCGTTCCCGGCACCGCTTTTTCGTCTTATATCCCACACGATGGAAAGCCCGGCGTAGAAGCGGCTCCCGATTCTGCCGACAACATCTATAAAGTTGACTTAACCAAATACGACCAAAATTTCTGGTATCGCACTACCTTCACCATTCCGGCTTCTTTTAAGGGCAAAACAACATGGCTCAACTTCGAGGGCATCAACAAAAAGGGCGATGTATATCTCAACGGCAAGCGGCTCGGCAGCGTAGACGGTCTCGCGCAGCGCGCCGCCTTTTCATTTACACCTATAGAGGGCAAAAACGTCCTCGCCGTTCTGGTTCACATTCCCCTTTACATTCCCGAAAAGCACAACTTAGCCAACCTCGAAACGCCGACTTATATATGCAGCGCGGGTTGGGACTGGATGCCCCGCGTACCCGGCTTAAACAGCGGCATTACCGATGATGTTTACCTCTCCTGCTCCGTCAATGTCACCATCAAAGATCCCTGGGTTCGCACCGATTCCTTAACTACAAACAAAGCCATTCTTTCCATCACCACGCTACTACAGAATGGCGCACCAAATCCGGTCTCCGGCACACTCGCCGGCATCATCACACCCGGCAACATCAGCTTCACTAAAAACATCACACTCAAGGCAAACAGCGACTCAAACATATCATTCACCAGCAAAGCCTTTCCGCAGCTCATCATCACCAATCCCAAACTCTGGTGGCCCAATGGCTACGGCGGCAACCCCGACGGCACCCAACCACTTTACAACTGCACATTCACCTTCACAACAAACCACCAGGTTTCCGACGAGCAGACAAAGCATTTCGGCATCCGCCGGTATTCCTACGATACCCTCGGCGGTCCGCTCCATGTTCTCATCAATGGCAAGCGTGTCTTTCTCAAAGGCGGCAACTGGGGCATGTCCGATTATCTCCTGCGCTGCCGCGGCGATGAATACGAAACCAAAATCCGTTTCCATAAAGAAATGCATTTCAACATCATCCGCAACTGGACAGGCGAAGTCACCGACGAAGAGTTTTACGATGCCTGCGATAAGTGGGGCATCATGGTGTGGGACGATTTCTGGCTCAACAACCTCGGTCCCATAGACAGTCTCGATCTCTTCACCCGCAATGCCGTCGAAAAAGTAAAACGTTATCGCAACCATCCCTCTATCGCCATCTGGTGCGGCGCCAATGAAGGCTTGCCACAGGGCAATAAAAACAGCCCGCTCAACAAAGTCATCGAAAACATAGTTGCCGTTTACGACGGAGCCGACCGTCGCTACCAGCCCCGCTCCAATGCCGGCACCTCCAGCGACTGGCTCACCGGCGACAGCCACAACCTTTCCGGCAGCGGCATCTGGACGCACGAGGAGCCGAAAACATATTTCGAAGACCCGCACAACGGCTATCCCTGGTCCAAACATTCCTGGAGCATCCGGTCCGAAATAGGTACCGCCGTATTCCCCAACATCGAAAGCTTTAAAAAGTTTATTCCTGCCGATAGTCTCTGGCCGCGCAATACGGCGTGGGACAAACATTTCTTCAGCAACGATGGTCGCTACGGCGGAGGCGCTTCGCCTTCGAAGTACATGGAAGACATAAGCAAACGCTATGGCACCGCCACCGGCATCGAAGACTTCTGCCGCAAAGCGCAGCTCATGAACCTCGAAACCAATAAAGCCATGTTTGAAGGCTGGCAGGAGAATCTCTGGAACGATGCCTCCGGCTTGCTCATCTGGATGAGCCAGTCTTCCTATCCCTCTATGATCTGGCAGACCTACGATTTTTATTACGACCTCACCGGTGCTTATTTCGGTGCCAAAAGCGCCTGCGAACCCATCCACATCCAGTGGAATTCATCCAACGATTCCATCAGCGTCATCAACAATACCATTTATCCGCTGTCCGGTCTCACCATCCAGGCCTCATTGTACAATAAAGATGGTAAAAAGGTATCCGGACACGACATAACTCTCACCAACAAAAGCATCAACGCCATTTCCAAACAGTCGTTCGCGAAGCTCAATCTGGCAGATGCTGCTTTATCAGACTTCTACTTCATCCGCCTCAAACTAAGCGACAGCAAAGGCAAACTGTTATCCGAAAACAACTATTGGAACAGTCCTCACTATCTCGATTATACCGGCATCAACACCCTGCCCTCCTGCCTGCCCTATCTCTCCGTTACTGCCGGCAAAGCCACTGCCTTACCCAACGGCAACCAAAGGCTTACCTATACCGTCACCAACAGCCCCTCCGCACCCGTTGCCGCCTTCGCCCTTCGCGTGCAGCCCATGGATGCGGCTACAGACACACAAATCTTACCCGCCCTCATCAGCGACAGTTATTTCACCTTAATGCAGGGTGAGTCCAAAACCATCACCATCGAGTTCTCACCAGCCGCACTGAAAAGCGGGAGCTGTTACCTCAAACTATCGCCCTACAACAGTGGCAGTGCTCATAAAACTTATATAAAGAGTAAATCAATACAGCTATTCAAAAAATAAAGAAAACGCCCAATCGGTCAGGATTATCATCCCCTCCCTTTTAACCTCGCAGGTAAAAGCCCGGAACTTGTTCCACATCCTACAGGGCTTGGCTTTATCCGCAAAGGGCGCTCAATATTATCGGCCATCCCCTATCTTCACAATTCCATGTTACCAACCGCAAGTACACAAAAAACAAAGCTTACCAAAAGAGCGAAACAGTTGCCATAAAGCACAGGGTAAATTCTTTCGTCTCAAAACAAGTTATAGAAACCGGCGATTGAGAAAAGCAATAGTTGAAAAAGAGGGTAAAAAGACACACGAAGAAATCAATAAGCATCGCATTGCTATTCTTTTTTCAGACAAACAAAAACAGCGAACAGATCGAAAGAAAAAGCATCAACAACGAAAACATCCCATCAGCTATACCGGTGACAAATTAAGCAAGTTGGTGTACGAAGTGAGTAACCTGCACAAAGAAGAAATAGCAATCATCAAAAACCACTAAAAGCAAAACAAAAATGCAAACAGCTACCACCACCTACCTCGGTTATTTCAAATACACAGGCGCATCCGTTGCCAACGGCTACCTCGATGCCCGCACCTCTGCCGAAGCCCTCATCGGCATAGACGAAGTGCTCCGCTACTTTCTCTACCAGGAGGCGCCCGGCTTGCAGCAAATCGAGTTCGAAATACCGGTTAAAGTTGGGGAAGAGGGTTGGCAAGCCCTCATACCCGGTACCTTGGGCGAAGGGCTGATAACAGCCTTAGGGACCGGGGCAACCACTTACCTCACCACCGCGCTCAAAAAAGCCGCAGAGAACGACCTCAACAACAAAGAGGGGAAAGACATTGTAAAAGAAGCCTTCAAAGCCATCAAATGGGTAATAAAAATAGCCGCCCACATGAAGTCAATGGCGGTAAAAAAGTTTGCCAAAGCCGAGTTTAACGGCTCAGAAGACGGTGAAGACAAAATAGGCATAGGCAACGCAAACGACGTTCTCTTATACGTTCCGCAGAAATATCTCGAAGCCTACGCAAAGTGCCCCGAAAAGCTCTTCACCCGTTTGGCAAAGCTGGTAAAAGAAGAACGCGAATTAGAAATCAACTTACACCCGGCTCAGTCAACCGACAACGACGACAGGAAAGAACCGGCACGTTTAACCGTTACCGACAAATACCTGTTCACCAAACGCGAAGACGAAGAAGAAACCGTATTTCCCCATCTCAAACACGGGCAGTATGTCGAGTTAGGAGGTCATGTTACCCGTGGCAACGAAAACACCAACACCATTGGGTTCGATTATCAGTCCCACATCCTCATCTGCACCCCGTCCGGCGGCAAAATACAAACCTACAAAAGCCTCCTCTTCACCAACTGCCTCATTAAAGGCTACATCGACCGCATAGACGAAGAAGGCAACCAAAACGAAAAAAAGCCCAGGGTCCGGTTCATAGATTTAATAGATGTATCCCGACCCGATACACAGTTAGGCTTGTTCACACAGTAATCTTTATTCGCTTCAACTAAACAAGCAAAAGCTCTACGTTCATACTACTGTTCATATCATAACCAAACGCATCGAGATCCTCTTTAAACCCTACAACAAATACACCAGCGGAACATTTGTAAAGAAGAAGAAAAAGAAATAATCTCATGCTTAACCAAAACTTTAATGATGCACAGCAGTTGTACCCATTAGAATAAAATGCTTTTTTCTATCAATATCAATGTGGTCTTCAGATATAAGCCTCATCACCTCTTCATCTTTATTAAATAGAAAATTGTACGTGTATCTTACAAATCTTTTACTCCATTTAACGTTTAATTTATAACTATAAACTTTATAAAAAGTGGTTAATTTTAACTTTATAAAATTCATCTCACCCCAATAAAAAACCATCATCCGTTCTGTACAGCCAACAGGTAAATGGCGAACCGGGCAAACTCCCTTTCAGAAAAAAAGGAAGGAGACATAGCGGAACATCTGACATTGAGTGACACAAGATTAAAAACACCGTGTTATGAAAAAAGTTTTACTCTTTCTCTGCCTCACCATTACAGTGAACCATGTATTTGCGAATTTTATTTCTCAGGGCAACTGGCGCTGGAAAAAAGATGATGGAACGCAGGCATCAGCTACCCCTTTAGCCGCTCAGAACACTGCGCCTACCATTACCAGCTACGACAATGTAAGATTACGCGTAGAGTTTTATAATCCCCAATCAGGCGCTTTGCCATTAGACAACACATCATTGGCTTATTCTACCACGGGTGCAGAGGGCAGTTGGATACTGATTTCTGATACCATCGCCAACCATGATTTCACTTTGGCAACCAGTCCTTTCGTTACCAGCTTCGAAGCCACCACACAGCAGTTAACCGCCAGGGCAGGCTATACTTTCCAGCCGGGGAAAGTAATAACAACACGGGATGCGTTTACCGATACATTAATGCCTAACGAATCCACAGAGTATGAGTGGGTCATCAAGCCTACAGAAAATGCGAAGCTGAATACGACCTATTTTTTCGAAACGTCTATTTTAGGCTACGATATGCCATTGCCTACACTTACCATCGGCGCAGTGCTGCCGGTTACCTTAACCAGTTTCTCAGTATCGCCATCCGGCAATAAAGCCATCGTAAAATGGACAACCGCCAACGAAATCAACAACGACCATTTCAATGTCCTGCGCAGCAGCAATGGTCAGTCATGGCAAACCATAGCTACCATCCAGGCCAAAAGCGCTGGTTCTGCACAGAACAATTATGAATTTACCGACAATACACCGCTCAATGGCACCAGCTACTACCGCCTCAGCCAGTCCGATAAAACCGGCAAAGCCACCTTATCAGAAGTAAAAACACTTCTTACTCAACTAAAAGAAGCCTTGGCATCCGTTTATCCTAATCCGGTAGTCAATGCTATCAATCTTCAGTTGAAAGAGTACACCGGTTCTGTTACCGCAATGCTCGTTAATGCACAGGGTGCTGTAGTTCACAAAGAAGTCATCGCAGCTAGTTCCGCCACCTCTTCCTACCGGCTTAACCTGGCTACAAAACTGCCTGCAGGTGCCTATTACCTTACCCTGTCTGGCATCAACTTGTCACAGAAAGTAAAAGTAATCGCTCAGTAAGAACAGGAACGCACAGAGTCATAAACTTACAAATGCAAAAAGCATCCTTCACCACGAAGGATGCTTTGTTGTTAAATCCATTCCCATTCCGCTATCGCAAACCCAAAAGCAATCTCCTCTCCGCATACAACCACGCTCAACAACATGAGGTAAAACAATCCAAACGTGACAGCTAACACAATCGTTTCACAATCACGCATCCATGAAATTTTTCTTTTTCTTTCTCGCAACCATCAGTTGCCTTTGCATCGCGGGCAAATCAAAAGCAGCAATCCATCTGTCCTCCCTTTTTCAAAGCAACATGGTTCTCCAGCGTGATAAACCCTATTCCATCTGGGGCAAAAGCGATAAAGGAGAGAAAGTCTCCCTTTCCTTCAATGGTCACATCCACACCGCCACCAGCGACAAAAGCGGCAACTGGCTCATCACCTTACCTTCCCAGCCTGCCGGCGGTCCTTATACCATAACGCTTTCTGCCACCAATATCATTGTCTTAGACAACGTTCTCTTTGGCGATGTCTGGCTCTGTGGCGGGCAAAGCAATATGCAGTTCAAAGTGGGCGAGATGAACAACAAAACCGTTGACACCAGCCGTTACAACAATGCGCAGATCCGCATTATCACCATTCCCACTGCTACCGATTATGTCCCGCAGGATACCGTCAAAGGCGGCACCTGGCAGGTGGCTACAGCCGCCAATGTTCAGGACTTCTCCGCCGTTGGCTTCTTCTTCGGCGAATATGTAAATCAACACATCAATGTCCCCATCGGTTTAATCTCCGATAATCTCGGCGGCACAGCTGTAGAAACATGGATGAGTCCCGCAGCGGTAAAGCAGTTTCCTCAGTTTGCCGGTTTCTACAACAACAATATTGCCCCCGGCAAAAGCTTTAAACAGCTACAGGATGCTTTCGACAAATACAAACCCGAGTGGAATAAAAAATACTATTTGTCCAAAGACCCCGGGTTGACGCAGCAATGGTATCTTCCCCAAACCGATACGGCAGACTGGAAGCAAACCAAAGTCCTGAGCTATTGGGAAGATAACATTCTCTCCAATTATGATGGTTCCGTCTGGTTCAGAAGGTCGTTTAGTTTACCCGCCAACTACGATGGCAAAGGCGTTGGTCTTGGCTTTGGCACCATAGACGATTACGTAATGATTTGGGTCAATGGAAAGAAGATTGCCGAAGGTTATGGCAACCTCAATATACAAGGCTTCTCTGCCCCCGATTCTGTGTTGCAGAAGGGAAGCAACACCCTCGTCCTGCGCATCTTTGATGCCGGCAACAAAGGCGGCGTGCCCGGCTTCTGGTGGTTTCCCCAATGGACCACCGATACGTGGCTCTACAAACCCGGCGTTGCCATAGATGCCGCAAAGTTTGTAAAGCCAGCCATTCCCAACGCTAACTTAACCGGCTCCCCAACCATACTGTACAATGCCAACATTGCGCCCGTAACCAAACTCGCCATCAAAGGCGTTATCTGGTACCAAGGAGAAAGCAATGCCGACAGGGCGGATGAGTACAAACAGATCTTCCCCGCGTTTATACAGGATTGGCGTACGCAGTTCCATCAGGGCGACTTTCCGTTCCTGTTTGTCCAGCTTGCCAACTACGATAACAACAACAATCCCGATGGTCTCACTTATGCAGAACTCCGCGAGGCGCAGGCTTCGGCACTATCATTACCCAACACCGGCATCGCCACCGCCATTGATATTGGTGAAGCAAAGGATATTCATCCAAAGAATAAGATAGACGTAGGCAAACGTCTTGGTATAGCCTCCATGAAGGTTGCTTATGGTCAGGATACAACACATCTAAGCCCAATGTTCAAAAGCTACCAAACCAGCAGCGACAGTATTCTGATCCAAGTAACCGAACCTGTAATTACAAAAGATAAATATGGCTACATCCGTGGTTTCTCTATCGCCGGCAGCGATAGTATTTTCCACTTAGCCAAAGCTTACCTTCACAACGGCTTGATAACGGTGTATAGCGCTGCGGTAAGCCATCCGGCAGCCGTGCGCTATGCCTGGGCAAACAACCCCGGCGATCTGGACTTATACAGCAAGGAAGGCTTGCCCTTGTTGCCCTTCCGCACAGATAACTGGAGAGAAGTAACGGCAGGAAGAACATTCACCTACACAGAATAAAGGAAGCAGTAATAAAATTTTGTGGAAAGAGATTTATCATTGCCAGAGGATTTACCCATTAGTAAGCCGGTTAAGTTGAAGTATGTATCCTAATCTATACTATGCGATAAGGGATTTATTCGGCATTAGCATTCCGTCGTTGCAGTCCATCAATTCTGTTGGTTTTTTTATTGCCATTGCTTTTATTCCCGGCGCCTGGCTTTGGCGTTATGAGTTAAAAAGAAAAGAAAGAATTGGCGAACTTACTTACCGTCTTGTTACCGTAACTGTTGGCAAACCGGTTAGTAAAAGCAGGATGATCTTCCACTTTATACTTGGCTTTATTGCAGGATACAAACTACTGTTTTTAGCCCTGCAGAATAATGTCATTACTAACACAGCGGCTTTTCTTTTCTCCTGGCAGGGAAGTACAACCGGCGGTTTAATTGTTGGATTACTTTGGGCAATAGTGACTTGGTTTCACGGCAAACAGCAGGAGCTTGAAAAACCCGAACAACAGGTTATTACCATATACCCGCACGAATGCGTTGCTAGAGGCATTCTCGTTGCCGGCATTTCCGGTGTCATCGGTGCCAAGGTTTTCGGTATTGCAGAAGACTGGAACGGGTTTATCAAAGCGCCGTTTAGCAACCTGTTCTCTACAGAAGGATTTGCTTTTCTCGGCGGGTTGATAGTTGCCACGTTTGCTATGTGGTGGTATCATTACCAGTGGGGCGTGCAGCGTATGCGCATGGCAGATGCGTTGGCTCCTTCGTTATTACTGAGTTACTCTTTGGGTCGCATTGGTTGCCAGGTGGGCGGCGATGGCGATTGGGGAATTATGAATGCAGCACCCAATCCCTATCTCTGGCTTCCGGATTGGTTTTGGTCTTACGATTATCCACACAACATAGCCAACAAAGGCGTGTATATGAAGGATTGTACCTGGGGCAATTACTGCTATCATTTAGCCGTTCCGGTCTATCCTACACCGTTGTATGAATTGACAGCAGGACTGATATTATGTGCTGTTTTGTTAGTTGCCCGCAGGCACATAAAGATGGCGGGCTATACCTCGGCACTTTATCTTATCCTTTGCGGCACCGAACGTTCTTTTATTGAACAAATACGCGTAGATGTCAGGTACTCCATCTTTGGCTTTCATCCTACCCAGGCAGAGATACTATCCGTATTTTTGATAATCGCCGGCATTGCGCTGTACTACATTTCCCCTTATCTCAATGCAAATAAAGAAAGGAAGACAATTAACCGGAAGTCTGTACTGGCAACATAATACAATCTGTAAAAACATTCTCATCCCACCATCTGGTTGTCCCGAAAAAAGCCGGGTTATAGTTGTTGCCATCAACCTGCAGATATTCGCTTTTTTATCCTGATAAACAAACTGATCAGAGCGATGCCTCCACATAGATAAAGCATAATATTCGGTGATGAAGTTGCTAACGTGACAACGTTGTTTGGCTGTATAGTTACTACATCTATATTGGCATCTTCATTCCGTTGCGCGTCTGCAATTTCGCCTGATGCTTTTATCAATCCTGAGATACCGTCGTTGCTGTTTACCGCCACATCTTTTCTCGTTTCAATGGCTCGCAATCTCGCATTGTAAAAGTGCTGATCAGCAATATAAGTGTCGCTGAACCAGCCGTCATTGCTCATATTCAGGATGAACTGCGCACCATTGTTTACCAATTCCGATGCCGCAGCGGATACAGTAGATTCATTACAGATTAAAATGCCGGCTTTTCCATAAGGCGTTTGTAAAGGCAGGCTTTTAGTACCCGGCACCACTACATAGCCGCCACTTGAAAGAAAGGGAAAGATAACACCTGCAACCGGCTGCTCTATAAAGCCAAGTAGGTAACGCTTATCATAGCGTCCTTTTATCCTGCCGTCGGGCGTTATAGAATATACCGAGTTATAAACTGCTAACGTATCTGCATCGCTGTTAATGCCCAATATATTCGTGATGTTTTTGGGCTGGGTAATGCGCAGCACTTCAGTTACAAAATCGTCGTTTGGGCGGTATGTCCAGGGCACTGTAGACTCTGACCAAACTGCTATGTCGGGCTGCAGCACAGCGGCTTGTTTGGCAAGACCTAACAACCGGTTCACCAGGGCATTGCCATTCGCATCGTCCCACCTCATTTCAGGCGGAATATTCTCTGTGAGCAAAGCCGCTTTTACAGGCTTTGATGTTATCGCTTTTTGCTGAAATGTATCATACATAAAATAGCCTGTAATTATGTACACCAGCAATATGGTAACCGGAAAAAGCAATAGCTTATATCGCTTTACAGAAAGGCAGTAAGCCGTTAGATAATTAACCACAACAATAAAAAAAGTAGCAATGCCAACACCCAAATAAGAGATAGGCTGAATAGCATATAAGTTTCCCGATACAGAGATACCTGTTCTGAATAAAAACCAGGGCATTCGCAGAGAAACGAGTGCCAGCAAGGCTTCACCCAGTACCCAAAGACAGCCGGCTATCAGAGAATTGATAACAACATCTCTGTTTTTCTTAACAGGTATTTGCAAAAAAGTAAAAACTAAAAACAAACCAACCCAGTAAAGAATAAGAATGAAGGATGAAAAAAGAAAGACGGCAATGCCATATAAAACACTGGTTCCGGTAAAACGTTGCGCGCCGGGAATCATCCAGTAAAAGGAGATAAGTGAAAGCACTACGCCGAAGATGAGACCACTTTTTACACCAGAGGTTTTATTGTTTTGCAACACCCAAAAAAGCGGAACAAAACAAAGCCAGGAAAGAAAAAAATTGACTTCTAAAACGGCTATAAAAACCAGTATGGCTGATACCGATATTGCTATCTCATTTCGATATTTTTTTTTACTTACCAACATGGCTGTAAATATATAAACAGTAAAGCCTTGTATGAAACAAGGCTTTACGTGGCTTTTCAAAAAACCAACCTATTTTAAAATCCAACCTGCAATCCAACATTCATCACCCGCTGATTTAAATACGCATCGCCGGCGGTGTTAGATGCCACTTCCGGGTCTTGCTGATACAGCTTGAAGTTGGTCCAGGTAAATAAATTATAACCACTGAAATAGAAGCGGGCATTACTAATATTAAATGGTAATGCTTTTTTAGGTAAAGCATAACCGATTTCCACCGTTTTCATGCGCACATACATCGCATTGATTAACCAAAAGCTGGATGGATACGCGCTTGGACTGCTCTCGTAAGATGCATTGGAACTAAGCCTTGGAAACTTTGCATCGGCAGCATTTTCTTCTGTCCATCTTTGCTCATGTATGGGTTGCCACTGGCTTTGAAACGGCTGGATACCAATACCCTGAACGGCAAAACTATAGTTGAAAGCACCCTGGAACAGAATGCTCACATCAAGCCCTTTGTAATGAACGCCAAACGTAATACCAGCGCTGGTATTGGGAATATTAGGTTTGCCGATGGGTCCCTGGTCGCGCTCGTCAATAATGCCGTCGCCATTCAGGTCTTTGTACTTTAAATCACCAGGCTGGATAGAATTAGGATCTATGTTTGGTTTTGCACTTTTTTGTATGTCTTCTGCACTTTCATAAAACCCGATAGCTGTATAACCAAAAGGCTGGTTGATAGGATGTCCGGTACGGGCAAGCCATGGATAAGCAGGTGATGGTTCATCCTGAAAAACAATCTTATTTTTTGCATAAGAAAATACACCGGTGATATCATAGTTAACCTTACCGATATGGTTCTGGAAACGGATGGAACCTTCATAACCCCGATTGCGCACAGCAGCTAAGTTTTCGCGGGCAAAACCAACACCGATAACACTGGAAATAGAACCGGGAAAGAACAACTGGTCGTAACGATACTCATTGAAGTAATCTGCTGTAACAGTGATTTTATCTTTTAGCATATTGATGTCTAAACCAATGTCTGCTTTTCTCGATTTTTCCCAGGTAACGTTGGCATTTCCAAGACTGCCTTCCGCCAGTCCTTGTGTCTGATTAGGGCTGGTTCCAAAATAATAATATCCGCCCCTGTTATATACCTGCTGGTAGAGATAGCGGTTGTCTATCACCGCATCGGAACCAACGAGACCATAAGAGGCACGTATTTTAAACAACTGGAAAACGGGCAATGCTCTTTTGAAAAAGTCTTCGCCAGCTAAGTTCCAGCCAAGACTTCCGGCAGGAAAGAAACCGTAGCGGTTGCCACTACCAAAGCGGTCAGAACCATTGTAACCGGCATTGAAATCGGCTAAGTATTTATTCTTATAGTCATAGCCTATTTTCATAGTAAAGCCTCTTAACTTCTGCGGAACATCAAGTGTATTAAATATGGTTCTGGTGGTGTAATTTTCCTGGTTAAACAAACCCAGTGCATAGAAGTGATGACTGCCAAAAGTCCTGTCGTAATTGATGAACCCCTGTATGTTGATACGCCTGTCGTACAACGTATTGCTGCCGCTTAACGAGAATGGCGGCAGGTTGTAACGACCGTTTTTATCTAAGGTATAGATTCCGGAAGAATCGTAGTGATAAGCCGGTGGTGTAGTCGTTCTGGATTGGGTACGGTTAATATCATTGGTACCTGCATAAGCAATCCTTACCGCAACAGAAAGACCTTTCGTTACATAATCCAAACGCTGGTTTGCTTCGAATAGGGTATTAAAATCCGTGCGGCTCTGGCGGGTATAGCCCATAGTAGCTAAGCGCGCATTGATGGTAGGCAGATTGCTTAGATTCGGACCAAATGCATACGCATAGCTGCCGTTGGGATTGAGTACCGGTGCAGCATATGGTGTGATGGTTCCATAGTTGTAAATCTCAGTCATAATACTGGTAGCCGTTGTATTGGCATTTACCAGTGGATTGTTAATCTGTCCAAACCTTCCTGTTACGTCGAAGCGGAGTTTCAGCGATTTGGTTGCCTGAATATCAAGGTTACTTCTGAAGTTGTAGCGATGATAAAAGTATTGGTTGTTTACCCCTTCATTGCGCGCATCTTCAAAGTGATTCAGGTTTCCGTTTTGGGTAAATGCACCCATCGAAATAAAATACTTCACATTGTCGGTTCCGCCGGATATATCAATATTGGTATTTGCCTGCGCCGAAAAATCTTTAAACACGACATCATACCAGTTTACATCGGGATACAAATAAGGTTGCTGATGAGACTGGTATTGGCTAAGCTGATATTGCGTAAACAGAGGTTGCAAGCCATCATTTTGCAACGCTTCATTTACTAAAGTAGCTGAATGATAGGCGTCTAAAAATTCAGGCTTTTTTGTAGGAGAATTTAAGCCTGCTTCCACACGCACATTCACCTGCGGCACGCCGGATGCACCGCGTCTTGTTCTCACCACCAATACACCATTGGCACCACGGATACCATAGATAGCTGTAGTAGATGCATCTTTCAGAATGGTGATGCTTTCTATTTCGTTCACGTTGATTTGCGACAACTGTTCGTAGGTGTATTGAATATCATCTACAATAATCAGGGGACGGTTGCCATCGGGATTTAAAGAACTAACCCCACGGATAAAGAAGTCAGACGCATCTCTGCCCGGCTGCCCGCCACGCTGTACGGAGAAGAAGCCGGGCAGCTTGCCCTGCAATGTGTTCTGTATACTCGATGTTGGCACACGACGAATGGCATCACCACTGATGGTGCTTACCGCACCTGTGTTGGTAATACGTTTCCGGGTACCATATCCAACCACCACCACAGAGTTAAGTGACTGGTCATCTGCCTGCAAAACAATAGCAAGACCTGTTAGCTTAGCGCCCACTTTTACATCTTGCGATGCATGGCCTACACTGCTTACCGTAATAGTTTTGGAACCGCCTCGCAGTGTGATACGGAAGTTACCGTTTTCATCCGTAACCGTTCCGTTTGTAGTGCTTCCTTTTTCCACTACAGACGCGGCAGAGAGCGGTCCTATCGCATCTGATACTGTTCCGGTTACCGTTTGCGCTTTTGTAATAGCAGCGCAACAAAGCAACATCTGAAGTATGACTATAAATTTCTTCATAAACGAGTTTCTTTTTTATTTATCAGCTTACCATCCCGGGTTTTGGCGCATGTTCACATTGCCCACCACTTCGCTGTTGGGTATGGGATAGAAATAGTTTTTCGATTCGTCAAAAGCCGTATTCAGTACAGGCACCACATTGTAAATAAGACCACTTGCCGTATTCGTAATGCTGATGCCATGCAAAGGCTTGTTGTACACCTGACCGGCTATCTTCCAACGGCGGATATCCCAATAGCGTTGTTCTTCAAATGCCATTTCCTTATGCCTTTCGTCGCGGATGATGGTGCGCAATGAATCCTGCGAAAGTCCTCTGTCTAATGTATATGGATTTAAACCGGCGCGCTTGCGAACGGCTTCTACCGCGGTAAATACATCTTCTGAAGGACCGGCTGCTTCATTAGAAGCTTCTGCGAAATTGAGCAACACACCTGCATAGCGGAAATACACCCAATCGTGGTAGTGGTTTTCATAATTATTAGCTGCTTCAAAATTGCCGAAGAACTTACGCAGGTAATATCCTGTTCTCGTTTGCACGGAAGTGCCACCCGGACGGTTAGCACCTCCATTGAATGTTTGTATGGTTGTATTCAGCCAGGGATGACCATTGTAAAGAACCGTGTAGAACAAACGTGTATCACGATTATTATACGGACTGTCGGGATTATAACCGGAGGCCGGATCGGTGATGGGTAGTCCGTTGCTCATACCATATGTATCAACCAGTTCTTGTGTAGGACTGGTGAACCCTGTCGCTACAGCAATTGCAAAGTTTATCGGACCATTCACCCTTTCATTATTAAAATCCTGTGTATTTGTTTTTGCATAAATTACTTCTACGCTTTTTGCAGACAGGAAGGGTTGAGTAAAATCAGTTTCAAGCTGATATTTACCATTATCAATAATTGCTTTAGCCGCATCGGCTGCCAGCTTCCAGCGGTTGACATCGTAAGAAGAATAGCCATTTAAAGAATCACCTACATTGCCACCGTTATAAAGCGGGCTGGCAGCAAACAGAAGCACCTGCGCTTTCAATGCCCGGGCACCATCTTTTGTCCAGCGGCCGTAGCTGCCGGCATCAACAGGGTCATCGCGAAGACTGTCAACGGCTCTGTCACATTCGCTTACAATGTAGTTGACACAACGCTCAAATGAACTGCGTGGCAGCTGCACATCATCAGCCAGCGACTTTGTTGAATCTCCCACCAAGGGCACGCCGCCATAGCGCCTTACCAGTTCCCAGTAGAAAAAAGCGCGTAGCACTCTTGCTTCGCCAAACCATGCACGCTGCTCCGCTACATTTTTTAAAGGCACTTTTCCAAAATTGTTCAGGAAGTCGGTTGCCTTGCGAATGTCGTAGTAGCTGGCTGTCCACAAATCGTCAGGGTTATTAAAAATGGTAATGCCGTTGGTAGCTAACAGTGTAACCGGAGCGGCTGTTGACTGTGAGGTGATAGCATCGTCGGAACCGGCATCTAAGTAGTCTCTGCCCACACGGTTAGCACCATCCGGCAGGTCTGCATAAATGCCAAACAAATACTGGTTGGCATAAATGCCATTGGAATCTTTTGTATCCCAGATATAATCGCTGGTTACCGCTTCTACCGGCACCTCTTCGTAGTATTTTTTACAGGAGCCAAACAGCACCATAACTGCAGTGGCTGCCATTCCCATCAGACAAAGTTTTTTCATATTGCTTCCTGTTGAAAGGATCGACTTGATTGTTGTTTGTGATGCATGACTTACTTAAAATTTCACGTTGACACCAAAATTTACCACCTTTTGTATCGGGTATACCTGACCATACGCTTCCGGGTCAACCCTATCAAAAGCCGCATGGGTAAAGAGATTTAGCCCATTGGCAAAGAAGCGCACCGAAGAAATTTTAATGTGGTTTGTAAACCGGAATGGCAGCGTATAACCAATCTCAGCATTCTTGATGCGGAAGTAATCGCCGTTGCGCTGCCAGAATGTGCTTGTTGCATCGTTGTTATTGTTGAAGCCCGGTGTCAGTCTTGGATAAGTCGCTGTATTCGCTGTTTCCGGTGTCCACCTCCCGGTGATGAATGTATAAGCCTGGCTGCTGCCAAAACCAAATGCCAAATAATCAAACTGGTAAGTTCGGTTGGCAACGCCCTGCAGCAAAATACTGGCATCAAATCCTTTAAAACTAATGCCCGCAGTGGCACCATAAAAGAATAAAGGCTTTTGCTCACCTATCGGCTGCTGATCATACTGATTTATTGTTCCGTCGCCATTCAAGTCTTTCAATTTCAGATCGCCTGGTTGCAAGGTATAACCAGCTACATGCGGGCTGCTTTCTGCTTCAGCCTGTGTTTGTATAAAGCCATCGGTTACATAGCCAAACTGCATTCCGACAGGCTGTCCGGTGCGTCGGTTCCAATCATACTTCTGCACAATCTCATCACTGAACAATACCTTGGATTGCTGGAAGTTGGCGTTGCCGGAAATATAAAAATGAAAGTCACCGATGTTATCCTGGTAGGTAGCTGATAACTCAGTGCCGGTATAACGGTTGATACCCAAATTTTCAAGCGGATAAGCTTGCCCGATTAAAGCCGGTTGCTTTCCCCGGTTCTGCAATAAATCATAGTAGCGGTTGATATAATAATCAGCCGTAAACTGCACATGATTTTTGAACAAAGCAACATCGGCACCTACATTAAATTTGTTTGCTTTCTCCCACGTAATATTCGGATTTGCTAATATGGTTTGGCGGGCTACCTGTTGCGAAACACGTGTTGAGCTAATGGGATAAGTTGGAATCACCTGGTCTATCTGGAACGATTCGCGCCAGCTAAAATAACCTACATTATCGTTGCCGGTTTTGCCATAGGTAGCTCGCAGTTTCAGGTTATTAATCCAAGTAAGACTGCTGTTGTTTTTTATAAAATTTTCTTCAGCAATATTCCAGCCCAAACCGCCTGCATAGAACCAGCCGAATTGTTTTCCGGGCGGATACCGGTCGTTACCGCTATAATTTACCGCCGCTTCGGCAAAGTATTTTTTACCCCAGTCATAAGAAGCAGTGGCAGCAATATCGTGTGTGGTTTCGGGCAAATCATAGTTGAAAATCCGCTGGTATTGATCGTAAAATAACTTCGCATCTAAACTGCTTTTTCCCCACTGTCTTGCATAGCCTAATGTAGTTTGCAGATACCAGAACTGTGCACTATAGGTGAGGTTAAATGCATTGTTCTGATCCTGTATGGTTCCATAGCGGCTGTAGGTGGAATCGCCTCCCGCACCAACCGATAGCTTGAAAGAAGGCACAGCAGCAGTGCGGTTTACAGAGTTAGCCGAATAAACAGAAAGATTGGTTTGTGCCTTGGCATACAAGCCTTTTATGAAGCGGTCGAACTTATAATTCAGTTCCAGGTTTGCTAAGATATCTCTTGTATAATCCTGCAGGTAGCCTGAACTGGTGAGCTGGCCATACAGGTTGGTTTGGAAGGCTTGCGTACCACCAAAAGAACCATTCGGATTCGATACGGGATAAGCATTGTTTGGAGTTGAATACATGCTTGAGATAATGCCATCTGTAGTGCCGCCCGGCTGGTTGCCATCCTGCACTTTGGCGAATATCTGCAGCCTTGCGTTGAACTCTTTTGTGATATCAACATCAACATTTGAATTGATGGTGTATCGTTTTATCGAAGCATTGGTTTGATAGTCTGCGTTGCTGCCTTTAAACAAACCCTGCTGATTGAAATAACCAATTGCAACTGCATAGCGTGCAGAAGTGCCGCCGCCACTTACATTCAGGCTATAACGGCTGATGGAAGCATTGTCTTTTAAAATAGTATTAAACCAGTTTACATCAGGATGACCATACGGATCGGTATGATTGCGGTAAGCTTCAAAATCAGGATAAGTATATGATTGCTGATTGCCCTGGTTTGATTGCGCCTCATTGTATAAATAAGCATACTGGTAAGCAGAAAGCGGGTCGGGCAAAGACAAAGGCGTTTGTATGCCGGTTTGTGCGGTTAACGATACATGCGGTGTTCCGGCTATTGGCTTTTTGGTAGTTACTAGTATAACACCTCTTGAACTCCGTTGTCCTAATAAGATAGTGGATAAAACATCTTTTAAAACTGAAACGGATTCTATGTTTTCCGGGTCAATGGTGTAAATATCCCGCTGCACTCCATCCACGAAAGTAACCGGCGCCTGACCGCGTAATGATAAAGAAATCTCTGTGTTATCGTTGGGTCCTTTGGCACCGATGGTAGCGGCTGTAGGATAATACAAACCATTTAAATCCTGCTGCACCAGAGCGCTGCTGTTGGTTGCCGTCCAGCCACGTGTTTGCTGTGTGTACAAGCCTGGTAGTCTGCCTGCGAATGCATAGGCATAGTTGGGTGACGGCGTGGTGGTAATTTGTCCCGCATAAATTGTAGAAACAGAACCCAGCACCTTACTCTTATCTCTGGTTTCATACAACACATCTACCCTGTCTCTGACTGCCGCATTGTTTTTTACCAGCTTTACAATGAGCAAAGGCATACTATCAGTAACCTTTATTTCACGGGTAGAAAAATCCGGATATGAGAAATACAATACATCACCTTTTGCGGCCAAAATCTGGAACTGGCCGCTCGCATCAGAAACTGCAGAAGCAGAGTTGTTTTTGGTGGCAACAGAAGCTCCTTTCAACCCATGACCATAATCGTCCAGCACGGTGCCTGAAACGGCTACCTGCTGTGCAAACACGGCAGAAGAGCTTATACAGATGAGCAGGCAAATCAATAAATATCTTCTCATACAGCGAATCATTTAGCGGTATCTATCTTGAATTCGATTTGATTAAAAAAATTAAACAACAGCCAGTTTTATTTACACTTGAATACGTATTTAAACGGATCGGCTGAATTGCCATATCCCGTTTTTAAAGTACCGTCCTGGCTGGAAAAATAATATTCAAGCCTCTCCAGCGTTTGTCCACTTTGCAGGTTAAATAATTTCCTTGGCCAAAAATCGAAACGCCATTGCTGCAAGCCGGATGAGGTGAGTTTGGTAGCCTCCGTTTGCTGGCATATATCTATTACAGTACCGTCTGTCAGATAACCTTTTGCACAGAAATAAACATCGGTCTGATTTCGTAAAGCAGTCGTATCCAAACTTCCGTTGTAAATAACAGAAACAATGTCATTATCGGTAGCACTGGATGGCTCTGCAGTACCAATCTGTGGGTTACAGAAGTCCTGAATGTCTGCCGCATCAGGAGCCGCCACCAACATGCAATTACCAAAGAGGTTGGTGTAATAGCCGGGATTGCCATCAGATAAACCATCACCGTCTTCACACATCCCAAAGCCAGGTCTGAAGCTCAGGTTATCTGTGCTTGTTTTAATACTGATATTAAATTGCCCGCTTGGACTAGTTCCGTTGGCACCAAACAGTTTATTATCCGACCAGAACACAACCCATTCCATATCGTTGATATAGTTAGGACCAATTCCGAATTTTTTCAGGAAAGCGGCAGGATAAGATAAGCCGCTGCTTGGTTCAGGAATATTAGTAGGAATCAGCACCATCGTTCCATTCCCCACATCACTTTTATAAGTCATGGTTGTGTTCTGTGCCGCATTCCAGCTTTTAGGTACGCAAATGCCAAGCACTTGTCTTTGTGTATGGTCGAGGTTAATCACATCCCATTTGAGGCTGACCGCCATATGAACAGAGTCGCCGGGAACGGTATTATCCTGCTGACTGATAATGGTGATGCTGGGCACGCAGGAAGCGATCACAAGCCCTGCAAACAGAACGAACAGGGCGAAGTAAATTTTAAAGCGCAGCGATTTTTTATTTCTTGGTTTTGATACCGGCATAATGCTTTTTTTATCACTGAATTTTTTCAAACGTGTATACATAACTATTAGCAGGACAACCGGGACTGAATGTAACCTCAAGATTGCGCTGCCCTTTCGCGACAGGCGTGCCAATGAGACCTATAAATGTATTTGTACTATCGGTTGGGCTAAAAGACAAATTGTAAGGATACTGCGGATCGTCCACCGACCATTTTCCGTTGCTGTTTACCAGAAAAGGAATGTTGTTGCTCTGCAAAGTATAAGTAGCATCCGTTGCCAGCGTGAGGCGAAACCCCGCTGAATCTACATACTGCGTAATGTCAACCGAATTGCGGGTTATTCTTACAATTTTATAAGTGCCGTTCAAATCTTTCTGCGGTTCTGCCAGCGCTTCTTTTGTGGTTTGGCAGGACGTAAACAAAACAACACTGCACAATAGAAAGGACAGGTATATGAATACAGCTTTCATAAATATTTATATTGAAAACAATGATTAGTATCCCGGGTTTTGTAATAAATCAGCCGACTTAGCAGTTTCGCTTTGTGGGATTGGCCACAAATACATAGGTAAACGGAACGCATGCTGCCGAACATTCTCGATAATGTAAGTAAAGCTTCCATCTGCATTTCTTTTTACCCGCATACCTTTTTCCAGCTGTGTTTCGGTTTGCTCTGCAATCTTCCAGCGGCGCACATCCCAGAACCGGGCTTCTTCAAAGGCAAGCTCTACCTGGCGTTCATGCTGTATCACAGTCCGCATGGCTTCCTGTGTTAAACCTGTTGGTAATTGATATGGGTTCAAACCTGCACGCTGACGGATGGATTCAACTGTTGTATATACTTCCCCGGTAGGACCGTTTAATTCATTCATTGCTTCTGCATACATCAGCAAAATATCAGCGAAACGTATCAGTGGCAGGCAACGTTGAGAATCGTGAAAAAAGTAATTTGGCACCACATCATCACTGCACATTTTATTACCGTAATATCCGGTTGGTGTGCCTGCACCAAAGCCATCTCCGTTTGGCTCGCCATCATATGTATATACCGGCGCGAGATCGGCAAAAGCCACATAGATATTTGATAGGTTGTGTGTTACCGTATGGTCAAGACGCGGATCACGATTGGCATATGGGTTGGCAGGATCGTAACCCGATGCCGGATCAGTTATAGGCAAGCCGTTGCTCATTTCAAAAGCGTCTACCAGGTTCTGATAGGGGAAAGAACCCGACGTAGAACTTCCACCGCGGGAGGGCGGGCGCCATAAGTTTTCCAGGTCTTTGTTGTTAGGGGTTAGCTGCTGAAAAATATATTCTTCATTTTTACGTAACAGGAACAGTTCATAAAAACCATAGCCTGGTTTTGAGTTATTCTGATGAAGGCTATACACATTTAAATCCATTACGGCTTTTAATGCATCGAGGGCTTTCTGCCAGCGGCTCACATCGTAGGAAGGATAGCCGACAATAGACTTTAAAGCTGCATCATCCGTAGCACTGCCACCATTAAACAAAGGGCTGGCTGCGTACACTAATATTCTTGCTTTCAGCGCCAGACAGGCACCTTTTGTGGCTCTCCCGAAATCAAGCCCGGTAAAGGTAACAGGCAGTATAGCCGCAGCAGAATCGCATTGCCCGGTGATGTAATTCACGCACGCTTCGTAAGTGCTTCGCGTCGTGTTTACTTTTTGACTGGTGGTATAAACCGTATCTCCCACCAATGGAATTCCACCGTAATGTTTTAGTAAAATAGAATAATACCAGGCACGTAAAAATAAGGCTTCGCCTCTTGTTCTGCGTCTTAGGTTGTCATTAAACGGAATGGTATCTAAGTGTTGCAGAAACTGGTTCACCGCGCGTATTTGTGTATAAGGGGTAGTCCAGGCATCGGTTGCAATACTGTAAGCGCCCACACCGCCTGTTGCAAACTGAGTGTAAGTGGTAACAGAAGATGATAACGGACCTTCGGCTTCATCGCAGGAAGCATCCAAGCCTGCCGCATTGTTAAACCTTGCCGGGCTGAAGCTGAAGCCAACAGAAGAATAAATATTGGTTAGAAAATCCATTGACCGCGCACTGTCTGAAAACACAGATTCTTCATTGAGGTCTGTGGTAGTGGTACGATCAAGAAAGTCCTCCTTTGTGCAGGCAGCCATCAGGCAAACAAGAACAACAGCACCGAAGAACATTTTTTTCATAATAACAAGCAGTTTAAAACATTAAGTGGCTCAGCGTGTGGTATGATAAGTGTCACGAACTGAAATGGTAACCTCTATCTTTTTATAAAATTATTTTGACACCGAAAACGGTTTATCATCCTCTCCTATCCCTCTGTTCATCGCAGGCTGATCTCCCATCTCTAGATGAAAGGTTCCGCCATTGGTAATGTCGCTATGCGTAATATAATTATGCGTGTAGTCGTTGCCATTCAGCGAAGCGGATTGAATGTACACATTGCTCTTGCTGTTGTTATTTGCTTCAACGATAAACTTCTTTCCATTCTCTAATGTCAATGTGAGTTTATTAAACACGGGACTTCCAACAGCGTACTGGTCAGTGCCGGGACAAACGCTGTAAAAACCCATCGCGCTCAGAACATACCAGCCTGAGGTTTGTCCCTGGTCATCATCGCCCGGCAAACCGTTTTCATTGGCATGATAAAGCTTATCCATTACCTCCCGAATGTGCTGTTGTGTTTTCCAGGGCTGGCGGCAATAATCGTAGAGATAAATCATGTGCTGGATAGGCTGATTGCCATGCGCGTATTGTCCCATATTAATAAGCTGCATCTCTTTCATCTCATGAATCATGCTTCCATAGTAACCTACGTTTACCGTATTAGGTGAAGTCCAGACAGAGTCTAACTTTTGATAAAATTTTTCTTCCCCGCCCATCATGTTTATCAAGCCTTGTATGTCGTGAAAAACAGACCACTGCCAATGCCAGGCATTGCCTTCGGTATAAGGTCCGCCCCATTTGAACGGGTCAAAATCGGGTGTCCATTTTCCATCTTCTCCACGACCGCGCATAAAGCCGGTAACGCTGTCGTACACGTTGCGATAATTATAAATTTGCTTCCTAAAAACTCCTTTATAAAATGGTTTGTTAGTCAGGTCGGCAAGATGATAACCACACCAGTCGTCATACGCATATTCCAATGTTTGCGAAGTAGAGCCGCTGCTTTCCGGGAACGCAACATAACCCAGTTGATAATAATCTTTCCAGCCGGCGCGACCATTGGCGCCGCCCCACGGACCTTTGTTATTCGCTTCATGCAAGTAAGCCTTCAACGCACTGTCAGGACTAAAAGTTCTGATCCCTTTTACCCAGGCATCAGTCAATAATGAGATAGCATGATTACCTAACATGCCGCCCGTCTCGCGCGGAAACGACCACGAAGGAAGCCAGCCACATTGTTGTTGCGCATCCAGCAAGGCTTGCATGTAATGCCCTTGCATAGTTGGATATAGCAAGTTGTGAAGCGGCAATTCACCACGAAATGTATCCCAGAAACCATTGTCGGTGTACATGTAACCATCATGCACTTTATTGTCGTAGGGACTGCGGTAATAAGGCTTACCGTTTTTGCTTATTTCATAAAACTCTCTTGAAAAAAGAGAGGCGCGAAACAGGCAGGAATAGAACGTTGCTTTCTGCTCTTCGGTGCCGCCTTCTACCAATATTTTGTTCAATACATTGTTCCAGATAGTATAAGCCGCAGCTTTGGTTTCATCAACACTTTTAAATTTACCTAACTCATTGTCTAATGTTGTTTGCGCCTGCTCAGGACTGATATAAGAAGACGTCACTTTTGCCTGCACAACACTGCCCTTTTGAAATTCGATATAAGCCCCAATGCCTTTGCCCTCACCGGTTTGCTGGTTTGCAGAGATGATATTGTTTACATTTTCCCAGGTTCCGTAAGAAACAAACGGCTTATCAAATTGTATCACAAAATAGCTGCGCAAATTGCTGTCAACAAAGTAGCCGTTATAAACCCAGCCGGTAATTTTTCTTTTTTCAGGAATGATTTTTACATTGCTCATTTTGGTGTAGCCATCCAGAATCACATACGCATTTTGTTTTTTAGGGAACGAAAAACGCATGTGCGCACTGCGTTCTGCCGGCGCTATCTCAGCAGTGATGCCGTTATCAAATTTTACCTTGTAATCGTTAGGCTTTGCAACTTCATTTTTGTGGCTAAACTTAGCTGAGCGCGCCACATCACTCACTACTAATTTTCCAGTTACGGGCATCAGCGAATACACGTTATAATCATTCACCCATGAACTGCATTGGTGAACCTGTTGAAAGCCGCATATCGAATCAAGAAAATACTGGTATTTCCATCCGTCGCCGTCTTTGCCGGTTTGTGCGCTCCAGGTGTTCATGCTAAATGGCAAAGCCACGGTTGGATAAGTGTTGCCCCAGCTTAATTCAAATTTTGAATTGGTGCCTTGCAATGTGTTTACATACTTGACGAGGTCGGGTTGCTGCGCACGTAATAGAGCAGACAGGGTTAGAAAACCGAAAAGCAAAAGCAGGTACCGGAAGATATATTTCATATGAAATAAATAACTGTTTGAACCACAAAGCCACCAAGAACAGGAAGGAGCACAAAGGATATATTTAAATTTCTTTGTGAAGCTTTGTTGCTTCGTCTCTTTGTGGTTCGCATTTTAAGTGACTTGCTTTGAACTATTGCAACACGTTATCACGAAGCACTTTTAAAGCTTTGGAAATATGCTTTTCCACTGTACTTACCGATATTCCTAAGTTGCCCGAAATGTCTTTGTAAGAATAATCATGCTCGCGGCTTAATGTAAAAACCTGACGACATTTATCTGGTAAAGCAGCAATGGTAGAATCAATTTTTTTCTTGCATTCTGCAAATTCAAGGTTCGATGCAAAATCGTTTTTGCAAACCGGGCTAAAAAAAAGAAACCGCTTGTGTCTTTCTCTGACCATCTTATTTCTCAACTCGTTCTGAACCTTGTATTTTAAAGCCGTATGCAGGTAAGCTTTCAATGAAACGGTAAATTCCAGCACATCTGTTTTGGCATATAAGCTCAGAAAAATATCATGGACTAAATCTTCTGCCAGCTCGCGGGACTGCAGTTTCCGGCAGGCATTATCAACTAAGGCAGGTTTGCAACGATGGTAAATTTCATCAAAAGCTTTCGAGTCGTTTTTTTGTTTCACAAGCTTCAGCAACTCTTCTTCAGAATAATGAGAGTAGCAAGACATTAATTCCGGCATAGCAACAATCGTTTTAGGAGATAAAAATAAAATAATTTCTTATTCTGCAAAAAAGTATGTGAAAAAAATAATAAAGTATTGAATCAATCAACACCCCAATTTTTGTTAGGCTCCTTTCCCATCAATAGTTCCAGTGTGCCACCGGCAACAATATCTTTGTAATCTATATAACAATGCGAATAAGCTTTGCCATTGAGTTTTGCGCTTTGTATATAAATATTTTCCGGCGAATTATTCTTTGCTATCACAGTAAAAACAGCCCGCTTTTTATCTTTTATTACCTGCAGTTGCGATTGGGCAAACAAAGGACTTGTTATTTCGTAACGCGTACTTCCGGGGCAAACCGGATGCAGACCAACCGAAGCTAAGATATACCAGGCAGACATTTGCCCAACGTCTTCATTACCTACCAAACCTTCTACTGAGTTATGATAAGCGCTATCGCAAATCACGCGCGTCCATCTCTGTGTCAGCCAGGGAACGCCCAAACGATTGAATAAGAAAGGCACATGGTGCACAGGTTCATTTGCATGGTTGTAATAAGCATTCCAGCTAAATGTCTTCGGTGTTTTATCGAAGAAAGACTGGAGGTCGACGATAACTTTTTCCTTGCCACCCATCAATTTTACCATGCCATCTACATCGTGCGGAACAAACCATCCCTGCTGGTATGGATTGGTTTCAAACGTGCCATACCAATCGGTGAGCCTGCCTTCTTTTGGCCAAGGTTCCCAGCTGCCATCAGCTTTACGCGGGCGAAACCATTGGTGAGTACTATCCCAAATATTTTTATAATCCTGGCTGCGTGTTTTATATTTTTCAGCATCATCATTCTTACCAAGTGAAGAAGCCATTTGCGATAAACACCAGTCATCAAACGCATACTCCAAGGTCTTGGCAATAGACACATTATCGGCTGTATAACCAAGCATTCCGTTACCAAATTTTTCATTTGTATTTACTGCATATTGGTAGGCTTTGTTTACATCATAATCACGAATTCCTTTTATGTAGGCATCAGCCAGAACCACAACCGCCGGATTGCCTAACATGCAGCCGCTATAAGCATTTAATAATTCCCATCTTTCAAGGTAATGTTTGTCACTTTCGTCTCCCAATGTTACCAGTGAATTAATCATGTCATTCACCAGCGAAGGATTGATAATTGTCTGCAAGGGAAACTGGCTGCGAAATACATCCCAGCCGCTGAAAATGGTGCGCTTCTGAAAGCCATTTGCCTGGTGAATTTTATTATCGCCGCCGGTATAAATTCCATCAACATCAGTCACAATGCGAGGATCAATCATCGTATGATACATGGCTGTATAAAACACGGTATCCTGCTCCGGCGTCGCACCTTCAATCTTTATTTTATCCAATGCTTTACTCCATAATGCAACTGCATTGCTATGCACTTCTTCAAAATTCCAATCTTTGATTTCAGCCTCTACATTCTTCTTCGCGCCATCGATACTCACGAACGAAATTCCTGCTTTCATCATTACTTGTTCATTCGCTTTCGTTGCAAACTCCGTATAGAATCCAAGATGTTTTCCTTCTTTTTCTTTTACGCCCTTTTCAACCGTTGCGTTTGCTATCCATTGCTGATAATAATTACTTTCAATCGCTTCCCGCTTGCGGCTCGCCGTATCGGGTATATCGGCGCTCCAAACACCTGTATTGGTGAATGGCTTATCAAACTGCGCGTAGAAATAAACGGTATAATCTGCATGACCATCACCATCGCCCCAACCGCCTCCGTCAGGCGTGCATTTCATCCAGCCTTCGATGGTATTGCTGTTTATAATTTTTACAGATTGAGAAGTGGAAGTACCGCCTACTCTTCTTGCCAAATCAATTTGAATACGCGATTGTTTGTTTTGAGGAAACGTAAAGCGTAACATGCCGCTGTGCGGCGCGGCTGTCATTTCCGCTTTGATGTTGTAATCTGTAAGATTGACAGCATAATAACCAGCTGAAGCTTTCTCACTTTTTTTATCATAACGGGAACGATAACCGGTGCCGGGTGCATCATCTAATTTACCTGACGAAGTCTTTAATGTACCTGTGGCTGGCATCACTAAAAAATTACCGAGATCGCCAAACCAGCCAATGCCGCTCATTTGTGTAAAAGCAAAGCCTTCAATGCTGGTATGCTCATAGCTGTAACCAGATCCGTTATCTCCGCCGGTTATGGTATTCGGGCTCACTTGTACCATGCCATATGGTGTAGTGGCACCCGGAAACGTTTTGCCTAAACCATGATAGATACCAGCTTTACCAGTACTGGTACTGGCACCAATAAATGGATTGATATAGTTCGCCAACTGTGATGTCTGCGCATAACACCAATTGATTATAACGAGACATACTATAGTAGTAACTGATTTCATATTTTGTTATCCGACAGGTCTATATTAAGCCGTAAAATGTGTTGGTTAATTACGTAGGATATGCACTTAGCAATTTTATTCCACAGCTACTTTCAGGCTTGTATTTATACTGCTTCCTTTTGCCCGTAACATGTATAAGCCGGCGGCAAGCGGTTTGTTTGTGTGTAATAAATAGCTATTGTTAGATGCAGCAACAGAAAACACTTCCTGATGTAAAATAGTACCTTTCATGTCTGTGAGTATAACCGTCACTTTATCATTAACCTGGCTGTTAATCATCAAATGAATAGAACCCTGTGTTGGATTTGGAGAAATGATAACTGAAGCACCGGATGACATCGTTACTAAACGTATATCTGAGTAAGTAAACTTGCCGGACTTATCAAATTGCTGCAGGCGATAATAATTTTTCCCGGGCAATGGCTGCTGGTCACGAGTTGTATATCCGTTATTGATGCCTGCATTTGCTTTTATGGTCGTAATAGGGGTCCAGTTTCTGCCGTCTCCACTTCTTTCAACTAAGAAATAATTGTTGTTGATTTCATTTGTTGTTTGCCATTGCAGCGTTACCTGTTTTCCATCGGCTTTAGCCGTGAACTGAAGCAAGGATACGGGCAAAACAGCATCATTAAAAGGAGATAAACTTTTTAAGTCTGCCTTTAGATAAGTTGGCCAATAAGATGTTTTATCATCCAGCATTTGAGGTATGGTTCCATTGTTAGAATAAGAAAACGTATAGACCCCGTTATTGTTCGTTTCTTCATGCAAAATCCCAAAATAAGCAAGGATGTTTGCCTCTCCTGTTATTTGTCCTACAATGCTTCTGCCGACCCAGGGACCGATAGGGTTTTGTGCATATAAAACTTCAATTTTATCGCTTAAAGGATTTAAAAACAAGGATGCATAATTATTGGTTCCCAACCGGGTTACAGAAAACAACTGAACATCAGCTATCTCTTTACTGTTATGCGAATCGTAGCTCCAGCCAGTATCAGTCAGAAACTGCCAGGGCTGCGTTGCAGACAACTGACCGGTAGGATAGCGGGCAACAACAGCATGATTTTCAAAAGCGCTTATCGGGTGACTGCCATATGCATAAGTAAAGCCATCATCAGCTTTGCAGAGTGCGATATAATACGTAGAATCCAGCCATGGCATCCATTGTATGCTTCGCAAAGTAAGGTCAGGCAAAGAAAAAACGCCCACTGCCTCACGGTTTCCATTGGTTAATACATCGCCTTCATTTACCTGGACAACTTCCGGAAGTAAAACCTTTAATGAATCATTGTCAACCGTCATATCGCGCGGCCAAAAGAAATTGTCATGACCTCTTTTATCAGGTGGATTCATTAATGCCTGAGGTTGATCAACCGTGCCGCCGATGATCGTATTTAATACGCCATTTGGTTTTGGTTTGCTTTGCGTAACAAAAGTGTTGCGCAGCAGTTGATGCGTACTTAGTGAATTGGTGGTTGTATCATTATATCCATACCAACCATCAGAGAATGTCCATACGGTTCTGCTATCGGGTAAAGGCTCAGAATTTTCACCATCTGCACTCAACCAGGAGTATTCATTTTCAGGGCGATTATTTTGCCACATGTAGTTCATCGGCACATCTACTTCTTCGTTGTTTTCATCCAAAATTTCAACTTTATCAATTGTGTACGTGGTAGCCGCTTGATATAGAAAACTCAGCGTAACACTTGGATCGGAAGCTTTAAAAGCAAACTGATATTCTTCCCATCCGGTGTACAATTTATAATCGTAAGGAAGTGATTTATTGCCTGCCAAAACCAATCGCATGGGCGCCGAATTCTTTTTGGCGAATGCCCAGAAGCGAACAAGATAAGTATGACCCACAGAAAGCGGAAAGGTTGTGTGGCTAAGTGTTACAGCATTGGCAGCACTTGCTTTTGTTACAGTAGCAGCAAATGAATGGACGCCATCTTTATGTACGCTGTCTATAATATTTGCAGCAGCCGAAGCACCGGATGCAACAGTAAAAGTCCAGTCCTTCAAACTATCTTCAAAACTGCCGTTAGACAATAATTTTTGTGCTGAATTAATATTAGATGTTGTTTGTAACGATGGCAATACAACGGAATAATCAAGTCCTGGAATTTTAAAGTAATAAGTCGTGTTGGGTTGAATATTATCGGTTGGCTGCAAACTGTATTCATATTCCGATGTCGTGCTGTTCGCAATCGGCACATCAAGTTCATTTGTCTTTACAAAAATATTTCCCGGAGAAAAAGCATCTGTCGAGCCAGTGATCTGTTGTGTTGTTGCAGATTGGTCTGCAACAAGTGCATTCGTATTACTCAGCGTGAATGCATTGTTGCCTTTAAAATTGGTTACATAACGCCAGGGACCATCCGGCGCAGAAGCATACTGTAAATTCGTATTGATTACCTTATCGCTGCCGGTATTGTTTTGCAATTGAATACGCAGTCTTATTACACTGTCAACAGAGCCAACCGTAATGACTTGATTCTGATTTCCGCGCCATGTAGCTGATGTTTCACCTCCATTATTGTTGCGCCAGCGCCAATTGCTTTGGCTTACATAAGCAAAGGATTGCATACCACACACAATAAAAAAGGAAAAGAGTAAAGCTTTGCGCAGGTAACCGGCAGGCAATAAACAGGCACGAAATTGTTTTCTCATCAGGCAGAGCATTATTCGCATTTACAGTTATGGCTACTGTCACACTTCAACCACAATCCCGCTATCAGCAAACTAACATTTTTACCGGGTAAAACCTTTTGCTTACCTTATTTCGAACCTAATGCAGCAACTTGAATAGAGGTAAAACCAGTGATTGCATACATGTTTTATATACTTACAGGTTGAACATGAAAAAACTATTTGTAATTCTCCTGGCTCTTCCGGGCATTTCTTTATTTGCACAAAAAAATCCGGCTCCGTTTGCCAATGGAGAAAGAATTGTGTTTGCAGGAAACAGCATCACAGAAGCCGGGTTTTACGAAAACTATATCTGGCTTTATTATATCACTCATTTCCCCGACCGAAAGATTGAAGTGATCAATGGCGGCGTAGGCGGTGACGTAGCGAAACAAATCTATACAAGAATTGATGGTGATATATTGGCCAAAAAACCTGACGTTTTGATTGTCACATTCGGCATGAATGATAGCAGATATTTTGAATACGGAATGCACAAAGACAAAATAGACAGTGTAAGAAAATCAGCCGTTGATACTTCTTACGCAAGCTTTCAACTGATTGAAAAAAGGCTGAATGCGTTACCCAATTTAAAGAAGATTATGATGACGTCTTCGCCGTATGATGAGACGATGAAGAATGAAAAAAACTATTTTCCGGGCAAATCAAAAACGATGGAAGAAATCATCAGTTTTCAAAAAGAGGCGGCTATCAAAAACAACTGGTCGTATGTTGACTTATTTTACCCGATGACGGCAATGGAACAGGCGAAGCAGAAAGATGATTCCACCTTTACCTTAACCGGACCCGACAGGATTCATCCAGGAAATGCCGGTCATTTTGTGATGGCTTATTTATTTTTAAAAGCGCAGCAGTTAGCCAATCAGCCGGTTGCTAATATCAGTATAGATGCAGCTAAAAACAAAGTGGTTGAAGCAGGCAATTGTACTTTATCTAATCTATCTTCAAAAAACAAGAATCTTTCATTTACCTACCTTGCCAAATCGCTTCCTTACCCGATTGATACAACCGCAAGAATCTGGGGCAATCCGCAAAAGCAAAACGAAGCATTAGATGTGATTCCTTTTATAAAAGAGTTCGACCAGGAAATGCTTGTGGTAAAAGGTTTGAAAGGAAAACAATATTCATTGGTGATAGATAGTAATGAAGTAATGCAATGCACTGCGCAGCAATTGAACGAAGGAATAAACCTGGCAACGCTAACCAATACACCGCAATATAAACAGGCAAAAGCAATTATGGATTTGCAGTTGAAACGGAAAGAACTGGAAGATAAAATGCGTGCTTATTTCTGGATCAACTACGATTACCTGAATGGCAAAGGCATGTTGTTTAATGACAGCCAGGCGTCGTTAGATTCAGTCTACAGCGAAGCGAAAAAGAACTTCTTTGTTGCCAGCAAAAAAGATGCGTATACAGAAGTAAGACAGCAAAGCTCACGCGATAAGATACAACAACAGATGAATGATATGCGAGATGAATTGTACAAGATGGCAAAGCCGGTCGCACACAAAATTGCAGTTCAGCAAATGGATTAAAAATCAAGCTCTGGTGTTTTCTTTTCTTAGATTGACTAACAACGATTTTAATTTTCTCATAATAAGCAAGCAATCAAAGTAAGGGGCATTCTTGCCCCTTTATTACATTTACTTAAAGAGACAGATTGATGATAAAGCGAAGCCTGTTTAAACATTCTTTCTACGTTGCTGTAGTAGCCATTGTCTTATTATACAGCAATAGCGGTGTAGCGCAAACAACATGGTTTGCAGATGGCTATCATGGCGGTATTTACGGGCATTATCCATTGTGGGTTACGCAGTTTATAGCTGATACGTTGAACAAGTATCCCGACTGGAAAATCAACCTTGAAATAGAACCGGAAACATGGGATACGGTTGAAGCAAATGACCCGCAAGGCTATGCCGCATTCAGTAAATTATACGCTGACCAGTCGGCGAATGCAAGAATAGAATACACCAATCCTTCTTACGCGCAGAGTTATTTATTTACGGTTTCCGGTGAGAGTATTATCAGGCAGTTCCAATATGGTATGCAAAAGCTGAAACAGCATTTCCCATCTGCTGTGTTCACCACGTATTCATCTGAAGAACCTTGCTTTACCAGCGCACTTCCACAGCTTTTAAAATCCTTAGGTTTTACCAATGCGGTATTGAAAAATCCAAACACTTGCTGGGGTGGTTATACGAGAGCATATGGCGGCGAAACGGTCAATTGGATGGGTCCCGATGGAACTGATATAACTACAGTTCCGCGTTACGCCAGCGAAGCGTTAGAACCACATTCTACATGGCAAACAACTGCCTGGAACAATGCCCCGCGTTACATCAACGCAGCCTTTCAACAAGGCATTCAAAAGCCCATTGGCATGTGCTTACAAGATGCCGGCTGGCGCAACGGCAGATGGTTAGGCAAACACAAAAGTGACTCAACAACATATACAACATGGCGTAACTACTTTGCTAACATCACAGCTAAAAAAAGTACTGATAACTGGCGATTATCACAGGAAGATATACAGGTAAGTTTAGTGTGGGGTTCGCAGGTGTTGCAGCGAATTGCGCAGCAAGTCAGAACATCAGAAAATAAAATTATTGAAGCTGAAAAAATGGCTTCGCTGGCAAAACTGTATGCTGGCGTCGCTTACCCAAAAGACAGTCTGGATAAGGCATGGCGCACACTGATGTTGTCTCAGCATCATGATTGTTGGATTGTTCCTTATAATGGAAGACCGGGCCATTCCTGGGCTGATGAAGTAAAAGGATGGACAGAATACACGAACCGTAAATGCGATGACATTATAAAACAATCAGAAGAAAAATTAAATAGCAGCAATGCGCAAAACTATTCTTCGATTGCTGTTTACAACACGTCTGGCGTTAAGCGGAATGAACTGGTAAGTGTCCTTCTTTCATCAATTAAAAACTACAGCAATAAAAGCAATGCTTCGCAAATTGTAACGGATGATAAGGGAACAAAAAACGTATTGTTCAAAGCAAGTGCACCCGCAATGGGCTATTCGGTTTATAAACTTTCTTCTCTTCCAAAAAACGCTTCGCAAGCAGCAAAAATTCAGCAATTAAAAAACGGAACTTACTTGCTGGAAACTGACCTGTACAAGCTTGTTGTTGATCCTGCAAAAGGAGGTATAATTACTCATCTTGTTGCCAATCGATTGGGTAATAAAGATTTCATAGATAGCACAAAGCAAAGTTTCAATTCACTGCGCGGAAATTTTTATAAAGACGGTGGCTTGCTTTCAACTACAAGCAACAATGCCACGGTTTCTATTATTGAAAACGGACCGTTAAGAATTGCCTTGCAAGTAAAAGGCAACATTGCTTCTAATCAATACATTCAAACCATCCGGCTTACGGAAGGTGAAGAAAAAATAGACTGCAATCTTCATATTGATTACCCGAAAAATCTTCGGGTAGGTGAAGATTATAAACAAGATTCGGGTTTTGATGCAAAGGATTTACACAAAGCTTTTTATAACGATACAGACAAGCTGATTGTCTTGTTTCCGCTTTCTCTACAAAACCAAAAAGTGTATAAGGATGCGCCATTTGATGTAACCGAAAGCAAGTTGCCAGATACCTTTTTTAATCGCTGGGACAGTATTAAAAACAACATCATTTCTAATTGGGTTGATGTAACGGATGAGCAGGGCAAGTATGGTCTTGCTTTGCTAACCGACCATACGACCAGCTATACACATGGAGAGAATTTTCCATTAGGTCTTACTGTGCAATATGCAGGCGTTGGTTTATGGGGACGTAATTACAAAACAGACAGTGCAACGAATATTCATTACGCATTGTTGCCACATGCCGGCAAATGGGATGAAGCCACTTTAAATAAGGAAACAGAGCAATGGAATAAACCTTTGTTTGCTACCATTACTAACGAGCCGCTTGGCACCCAAAAGTCTTTTGCAGATGTAGGAAAAACCGGTTGGCAAGTCACTTCACTTACCTATGAAGGCAATAATTTATTAGTGCGATTATACAATTCAGAAGGAAGCGACGCAAAACAGAAAATCAGCTTTGATTGCAGGGCAGACAACGTTGAATCTATTCAATTAAATAATGAAGTAATTGAAACTTTACTAATTAAGACATCTTCAGGCAAAACAACAATTGGTTTAGCCATACCTCGTTTTGGAATCAGAACCATCAGGCTTGTGAATGCTAAGAAGTAACGTTAATGAAAATCACTGTTTTTTATCTGCCGGATGAAAATAGTTATTGAAGAACAACATCTGGTATTGTATTGAATTTGACCAGTATTCCCAAGTATGGCCGCCAGGTCGTGCAGTATAATCATGAGGTATATTTCGCTCCAGTAATTTTTCGTGAAGCGTTTTGTTTACCCCATAAAAAAAGTCTTCTGTACCACAATCCAAAGTGATAGATAAAGAACCGGGCGTCAGCAAATAAAGCAGGTTGATAACCGTGTTCTTCTCCCAGTTTTCGGGATGATCTTTAAAGGTTCCCAGACGATCAGAAAGATTCCAGTTATTAGGAAAAGGACGAATATCAACACCCCCACTCATACTGCCAACGGCACCAAACACATCCTGGTGTTTAAAGGCAAGATACAAAGCGCCATGACCGCCCATGCTCAAACCTGTTATAGCTCTGTCTTTCCTGTCTTTTATGGTGGAATAATGCTCATCTATATAGTTTACCAGCTCTTTGGAAACATAGGTCTCATATCGCCAGGAAGAATCTACCGGACTATCAAAATACCAGCTTCCAAAATTACCGTCAGCGCAAACAATGATAAGGTTGTATTGGTCTGACAACCTTTTTATAGCCGGAACTTTTGTTATCCAATCGGCATAATTACCGCTGTAACCATGTAACAAATAAACAACCGGATAAGCTGTTTTCTTAGAATAATTATCCGGCATTACAACCACAGCTTTGATATCTTTTTTCATAGAAGCGCTATGTGTAACGGCAGTATCTACGGTAGCCGCATTAACCGCGTTTACATTTATAAAAGATAGAAGAATTGCAAAGCAAATAATGTTTGTCTTTACTATACCATTTGCAATACGATTGAACAGAAACATGCGTCAGATTCTTTTTATTGATGGTGAGTAGTAAACTTGATTTTTATAAAGCGCGGGCGATATAAAGTTGGATCTTTTTGCAACTCGTTCCAGAAATCAAATGCATTTACATTATAACTGATTAAGAGTTCACCTGGCGCCGATAAACTGGGATGCGCCTTCGCATTGTAAGCAAAATAATTTTTGTTTTTTATATCGCCGGAGCAATCGTAAAGTTTCATTACGCTGCCGAAAGGACCAACCGGGCTGCTCCCGATTTGCATTACCACAAAAGGACTCATACTATCCAACTGATACACCAATCCATACCTTCCTTTAGAGAATGCAGAAATACTTAACTCGTTAGAAACATTGGTGGCTATAGGTTGTAGTTGCTTTATATCATTTACCCAATCTTTCCCATCCCAGAAAGTCCAGGAAGTAAAGTCTTCAAACGAAGCCGGTTTTACTCTTGCCACAATAAGATTTTTAGCCTTGCCTTTTACACCATACACATAAACAAAACCGTCTGGCTGTGGTGCATTGGAAGCGACTGTATTTACAAAGATACCGGCGCCAAAAGAGGGATTTTCATCAGCGGAATCGTTGACGGCAAACGGCATTTCTAGTTGTCGGCTATTTATATAAGGTGGTTTGTTTTTATCAGGATACACTGCAATGAGATTGGTTTGAATAAGCTTAAACGACCAATCATCACTTGCATTTAAGTTGCGCATTTGATAAGCGAACAGATAAAAAGTATTTCCTTTTTCAGTATTGACAAATCCATCTCCTAACCAATAATAATCGCCTTTTTGAGAGGATGCTGCATAAGGTTCAAATACGGTATGCGGATGGTTGTTGTTATCTGTGCGCCAGTAAAACCGGAGACTGTCCGCTATAGGTTTATCTCCAGACAAAACAGCCATCGTGTTGTGAAGCATAGCAGATGTTTTGTTTGTGCTATCACTCACATCTCCTACCATACTATCACTAAACCAGATTAGGTTTTTACTGCTCTTGCTAATCGCCTTATTCTCAGCACCACTGAATGACGTTGCGAAAATTCCATCTGCGCCAAACCAGCCATGCTCACGCTTAAACAGGTTTGTCCATTCGGGAGCTTCCTGCACTATGAAAGACAATCCGCTGGTACTATCATGAAATATGGGCTGTTGAGCAAAAGCACCAGTTGTAAACAGGAATGTTATCAGTAACCATAGATGTTTAAAGCAAGCGTAAAGCATAGACAATTAAGACAAGTTTATTGTTGTGAATTATTGATCCTTTATCGAACTTTATTTTTTGAAAGTTGTTTCTTCTTAACTTCCAATGGTTGATTTTATAACGCAATGCGCTTCCTTTATTTCAACAGAACCACCATCAGTCTTCCATTTCAATTTAGAAAAAGAGAACTTTTTTGAGAACTTCTGGTTACGCAAATCGTTCTTCTATATTCTGCCATCTATCATTCATCATTTGTTTATAATACAAATAGAGGTTTTACCGAATAAAAGTGATAAGGAATTGGAGTACTTGGTTTGCCATACGTAAAATGTAACACTTTAAGCAGTATCATTTACTTTCCTGCATTACAGCGTTGCTGTTGATTAACCAAAATAAAAGCAGCATTATAAATCTGCTGGTTGCCGAATTATATGTTTTACTAAAAACAATTTGCAAATGAAAACCTATCTACATAATATTCCTGTTGTTGTAAGTAACTTGTTACGGAATCAACCTCTATTCTTGTCACTGTTCCGCAGTACATTAAGTCTGGTTCAGGAGCGCAGGTATTTGCTTTCTATTTAAGCATATAAAAACAAATTTCAACCTATACTTTTACCGTAAGAAGTTTTAAATGAAAGAAATTTCTATAAAGGACATCGCTAAACTGGCAGGCGCAGCTCCATCAACCGTATCACTTGTATTGAATGGAAAGGAAAAGCAGGGACGCATTAGTGAACCGCTGGCAGAAAAAATTAAAAAATTAGCGCAAGAGTATGGATATAAGCCTAACCAGGTAGCGGTTAGTTTACGAACCGGAAATTCCAAAATCCTGGGTTTGATTATCGAAGATATTTCCAATGTATTTTTTGCCAACCTGGCAAAAGCCATTGAAGATGAAGCAGAGAAGTATGGCTACCACGTTTTGTATTGCAGCACGGAAAACAACACCGCCAAAGGCAATGAGCTAATTAATCTTCTGTTTCAAAGACAAGTGGATGGTTATCTGATTAGTCCAACCGCTGGCATGGAAAAACAAGTTAGCGAGTTATTAAAGACTAAACAGCCGGTTGTTTTAATAGATCGTTACTTTCCTTCTTTGCCTGCACCTTATGTGCTGTCTGATAATATTAGGGGCGCTTCAGAAGCGCTGGATTTCTTTATAGAAAAAGGATACCGCAATATTGGACTGGTGACTTCTGACTTCCCTATGATGCACCCGCAACAGCGTGAACTGGCATATACCCAAACTCTTGTACGACATAACTTACCCATCAATCATCAATATATCTTTAAAGTACCTTACACGGCAACACACCAGGAAGCAGTGCAATTAATAGGAGCCTTTATTAAGAACAGTCCCGAGTTAGATGCCATCTTTTTTACCACCAACTATTTAGGCATCCATGGCTTGTCCAGCATTAGTAACCTGAACATGAAGATACCTGAAGATATTGCCGTTATATGCTTTGATGATCATGATGTATTTGAACTATATAAACCGGCTATTACAGCCGTCAAACAAAACGTACAGGCTATTGCCGAATCAGCATTAAAAATATTAATTCATCAGTTATCCGGAGATAAAACAGAAATAGAAATGAACAAAGTAATAGCTACAGATTTTATTATACGAGGTTCTGTTTGAAAGCGCTTCTTACCTCAGAATTTAAGATACAATAATTGTTTTTAGAAGTTTGCTTCTCTTCTTTATAACATGAAACTACAAGGGATTGACATTACCATTATCATTACCTATCTCATCAGCATGCTTGTTATTGGCTGGCTGCTGCGCAAAAGAGCACGAATCAATAAAGAGAATTATTTATTAGGTGGCAAGTCTCTTCCCTGGTACTTGTTAAGCCTGAGCAACGCATCAGACATGTTTGATGTAAGTGGTACGATGTGGATGGTAATGCTTTTTTTTATTTATGGCGTAAAAAGTATCTGGATACCCTGGTTGTGGCCGTCTTTCAATACAATCTTTATGATGATGTTTTTAAGCAAATGGCTGCGCAGAAGTAATGCAACTACGGGTGCCGAATGGCTGGCTACACGTTTCGGCACATCAGGCAAAGGAGTGAAAGGCTCGCATACAATAGTGGTTGCATTTGCTTTGCTAAGTTGTTTTGGATTCTTAGCCTATGGCTTTATTGGCTTAGGCAAATTCGTTGAAATATTTATTCCCTGGCACCTTGTTCAGCCATACCTTCCATTCACTATTTTGCCGGAGTTTGTACCGCATTTTTATGGCATCATCTTTACCTTGTTTGCCGCGTTTTATTCTGTGTTAGGCGGGATGCATAGTATTGTTATTGGCGATCTGGTGAAGTATACCGTCATGACAATCGCGTGCATTTCTGTTGCTGTAATTGCCATGATTAATTTGCATGGGCAACCGCTTAAAGTACCTGATGGCTGGAACAGTCCATTCTTTGGTAAAACACTCGACTTGGATTGGTCGCATATCATACCTGACGCAGCTAAAAAAATAGATGCCGATGGCTTTTCTTTCTTCAGTATTTTTTTTATGATGCTGACTTTCAAAGGCATCATTGCATCATTTACGGGGCCGGCACCCAACTATGATATGCAGAAAATATTATCAACCCGTTCACCTAAGGAAGCGAGCAAAATGACAGGGTTCATGTCTCTCTTTTTGTATCCTGTCCGTTACGCCCTGATTACGGGTGTTACGGTTCTTGCCCTGTTGTATTACCGCCAGTTAAACCTTGTCGCACCGGGCGGTACCGACTTTGAAAAGATTTTACCCGCAGCTATTAATAGCTTCCTGCCGGTTGGAGTTTTAGGATTGGTAGTAACCAGCTTATTGGGCGCTTTTATGGGTACGTTTTCGGGTACATTAAATGCAGCGCAGGCTTATATTATTAATGATATTTACCTAAAGTATATTAACCCAAAAGCCGCAACAAAAAGAATCATTTCAATGAACTATATGGTTGGTTTATTGATTGTCATTGTCAGTATCAGTCTTGGTTTTTTTGTCAGAAATATAAACAGTGCCTTGCAATGGATTGCCAATGCCTTGTATGGCGGTTACATTGCGGCAAATGTGCTGAAATGGTACTGGTGGCGCTTTAATGCCAATGGTTTTTTCTGGGGCATGACAAGTGGTATTGTAGCTGCGCTTATTCTTCCTTATTGCAAAGAATGGTACGCTGATTTCTTTTTCCGGTTAGATTTGTACAACTGGCCCTTGCTCTTTGTTATTTCTGTTGTTGGCTGTATTGTTGGCACTTATACGGCTCCTCCTGCTGACACCGGCATATTGAAATCTTTTTATCGCAACGTTCGTCCCTGGGGATTCTGGCAACCTGTGCATCAAATGATCATAATGGAAACACCGGAATTTAAACACAATAAAAGATTCAAACTGGACATGTTTAATGTTGTTCTGGGCGTGATCGGACAATGTTGTTTAGGCTTATTACCTATGTACGCAATATTGTGGCTGAAATTACCTTTAGTGATAGTTGTTTTGATATTAACAACAATCATTTTAATTCTTAAAAAGACATGGTGGAATAAACTTGAAAACTAATCTGCCTCCGGCTGAGTTAGAGAATATACAAAAACAACCCCAAGCTACTATCAAAACCGTTCGCTATTACAAGATTGCTGTCCAAAAAACGAACAATAGCACAGCTACGCACAAAAGAAATCGGCGTAAGAAAAGTATTGCGCACAAGTGTTGCCAGCATTGTTGCCTTGCTCGGTAAGGACGTTCTTGTTATCATCGCCATCCTTACTGCCATACCTGTTGCTGTCTACAGTATGAACCAGTGGCTAAAAACTTTGTTTACCGGACACATATAAGCTATTGGTTTTTGTTGTGGCAAGCGGTATTTCTGTAGTAACCATCAGTTTCCAGGCAATCAAAGCAGCTATGGCAAACCCGGTGAAGAGTTTGAGAATGGAATAATGAATCGTCAATAACTTTTCATTTTTCGCAGTAATGCCTGCTTTATTGCCTTGGTGTGCGGTGGCTAAAGAGATATTGCGACGATATACTTATTATAACACTTATCTATAACAAGCTTAAAGTCTGACCGTTTATGCATCTGCATAACAAGTGAGAGAGGAATAAAGAGAAGGTCGCAAAGAGGAGGCAAGGTTTGAAAAGATACCGGATTCCGAAACGAGCATCTATATAACTTCTCTCGCTCTTGCCTCCCGATTATATTAAAAAGATCGATGGATTTATTTATAGGGAAGTGTGAAGGTAAGAGAACAAACAATTGAGGGATAATAAAAATAAAAAAGGGCACGGCATAAAAATACCCAGCCCCGGAATCCAATATCGCTCATTGAAATGCAATCGGAATGCCAGAGGTAAACGGATTACTTCTCAGCCTATTAAACAATGAACAAAAGAAGATAAGTGCCAATAAGAGAATAAAAAACTCAAAATGGCATTTTAAACGTCCGGTAACCTACATTTTATTGTCAGCCGGTTTGTGTAAGTCTGGTGATCACATCCGTTATCTCGTTTAAGCTGAATGGCTTCTCAACGGCGCCATCAGCCAGATATTTCTGGTAATTCTCCAGGTTAAAGGGATTGGCAGAAAAAAGAAGGATAGGACATTGCAGGTGATTTTGTTCTTTCAATTCTCTGCAAATCTCCCTGCCGTCCTTGGTTCCTAAATTTACATCCATCAGTATCAGACCGGGCATCCTGCTTTCCAAAGCATCTAACATCGGTTCCGGCAAGGAAAATATCTCAACGGAAAATCCCCGTTTTGCAAACCAGTGTTTCAGTGAAAACAGAATATCCTCATCATCGTCTATTATAAACAATCGTTTCATTTTCTTCTTTAGCCATATAATCTATAAATCATACCAAAAAAAGAATCATTAGTCACAATATAGCTGTCAGCACTGCATTCGTATCTTAATTAAGACGCTTTTTTAAATTCATATTACTGCTCAAGCCGAAGAATCTGAACAGTTAAAGCAACGGTTCTTGGTTGAACCAAAGAAACACATTACACATAGAGAAGTCATTGTCTCAATGAAACAGATACCGATGAAGGCGCAATGAACTAACCAAGCGCATTGTAACATATTAGAAAGTACATGAGTTTTACTGATTTCCTATTTCGCAAACGCTTTCAGTTCTCTAAAACAAAATTGGCAGTAACCTTAGATACAGCCTTTATATACCCTGAGCTGGCAATAATCGGTGATATAAAAAATTGATTGGCTCTTAGAATTTTTGAACCTTTTGCATATATGATGACTTCCTTAAGTTTACAATCACACATCCCGCTTCAGTTAATGTGTTTTATCATGGGAATTAAAAATTCAATAAGAGTCTTATCAGCAAGCCATTCATTTAATGTTTAGGTAATGCTACAGTAACAATAAGATAACACACTTACCGGAGTTTTGCAGGCTAAATAACACCTGATGAACAAGTGGATACTTTGTCTGACTGCTTTGCTCTTTACACTTATTTCCTTCGCTCAATCCAATTCTTCTATAAAACTATCGGGTAAAGTAACCGATGTGTCCACTTCCTCTCCCTTAGTCGGTGCAACAGTAATAGTAACTAACACCAAAGCGGGAACCAAGACCGATGTAGAAGGTAATTTCTTTATATCCGTAGCGGCCGGGCAGACTTATGCCATTGAGATTTCGAATATTGGTTATCAGTCTAAAGTGATCAATGAAATCAAAGCACAACTGGGCGACAATGCTCCTATCAACGTCTCGCTGCAGCCTGTAACAGCTGAACTGAACACCGTTGTTGTAACTTCAAGCGCACGCCGCGAAGGAGTAGCTTCTTTATACACGATTCAGAAAAATTCGTCCGCGATTTCTGACGCTATTTCTTCCGAAGTCATCCGCAAATCGCCCGACCGCAGTGCCAGCGAAGTGTTGCGTCGTGTCAGCGGAACATCGGTGCAGGATAATAAGTTTGTAATTATACGCGGCTTAAGCGAACGTTACAATAGTTCATTGCTCAACAACTCTGTATTGCCCAGCACAGAGCCGGATAAGAAAGCGTTTTCTTTCGATATTTTACCTTCTTCGCTCGTTGATAATGTGACTATCTATAAATCGCCAACGCCTGATTTGCCAGGCGATTTTGCCGGCGGTGTGGTAAAGGTCTCCACCAAAGATTATCCCAACAGAAGCCTTAGCGAAATCTCTGTTTCGGTAGGCTATAATTCATTAACCACGTTTAAAAATTTTTATAAAGGTTACCCCGAAGGTTCGATGGACTGGCTGGGTTATTTTGATGACAAGCGGTTGTTGCCGGGTTCTTATGAGCGTCACCGCGGAGCGGCTTTTATTACACTGCCCACCGAGCAGAAACAGGAAATTACCAAACAGTTTCCAAACACCTTCGGTTCGCAAGCAGCTAATGTTAGTCAGCCAAACTTCAGTATCGGTTATACTGGCGGCAACACAAAACTGTTGAAAGACACCAAGAAGATCGGTTATATCTACTCTATCAATTACAACAATGGCAGACGTATAGCCGACCGTAACCGGAGCGAGTATGAACAATACAATGTTGCGGCTTACGATTACAATACCATCAACTATGATATGCGCAGCACGCTATCCGGTTTGCTGAATGTTACCTACTCGTATGGCAAAAGCAAAATCTCGCTGAAAAATCTTTATAACAACGATTTTGTGAACACGCTCGGGGTAAGAAATGGTGAGAATGTAGTGAACGGAACCGATGGTAAGTTTTACTACAAGAGTAACAATACTGAAGCGGCTGCCAACGGCATCTTTAATTCGGTTCTGGAAGGCTTGCATAGCCTTAACAAAGGATGGACAATTGACTGGAATGCTTCGTATGGATTGACCTATCGCTGGCAACCGGATCAGCGCATTCTTACTTTCCATACTTTCCCGGGTAATGATGACAACTACTACCTAACTCTGAGCAATGAGAATTCTCCCGAGATTACCAATTCAGGTCGCGTTTATTCTTACCTGAAAGAAAACATTTACGGTGCAACTATCAATGCCGTTAAGCAATTTACCTGGAAGGGACAGGCGCAGAAACTGAAATTTGGTACCAGTAATTATTACCGCGACAGAAGCGTAGAAGTGGATGCGCTGGGTTTTTCCATCTTAAATGATTATGGTCTTCGCGTAGAGATTCCTGAAACAAAAGGTTCCACTTATAATACCATCTTCAGCCCCGAAAGCATTGAAGCCAACCATCTGACGTTAGCCAATATCTCTGCCCTTTCCACGGACTATGATGGAACAGGTCTATTGAACGCAGGTTATGTGATGATGGACAATAAATTTTCTGATAAAGTAAAGCTCACTTGGGGTGCCCGTGTAGAAAGATACCTGCAGAAATTAGAAACCACCGGCAAGCCCGAAGTGAAACTGGATAATACCGATGTGTTGCCTTCTGCCTTGTTTACTTATAGTTTGAATAATAAAACCAATATCCGCGTAGCTGGCTCGCAAAGCGTAAACCGTCCCGAGTTCAGAGAATTGGCAACCTATCGGGTGTATGATTATGAAAATGCGATTTTGCTGGTGGGCAATGATTTGTTGAAGCGAAGCAAAAACACAAATGCCGATTTGCGTTACGAATGGTTTCCCACTTCGGGCGAGATCATCTCGGCAAGTTTATTTTATAAATATTTTAAAAATCCTATCGAACAAACCAATCAGGCTAACGATGTTTACAGTTTTGCCAACGCAGATCATGCCAATACGTATGGCATAGAAGTCGAGCTAAGAAAGCGTCTTTCCAATGTTACCAGTAGCTTCCTGAATCACCTTACTTTTTATGCAAACGGAGCCTATATAAAAGGCTCGGTTCAGTTCGATACCCTTAAGTACAACAGCCCGCTTCAGGGTCAGTCGCCCTACCTGATTAATGGAGGCTTAACCTATAGCGCAGACAACGATGCCTTCTCATTCAATATTCTTTATAACCGCATCGGTTCACGCCTCAAATTCAGGGCTACCAACGGCGCCGGAAAGAATGTGTATGAGAAACCCAGAGATGTGCTGGATGCACAGGTAAGTAAGAGGTTGCTAAAGAATAAAATGGAAATACGGCTTACCGTGAGCGACATTTTTGCAGATGCTTTTGTATGGTATTACAAGTTCGATCCTAATCCTTCTTCTGTAGCCTACAAAGCTTCTGAAGACAGAATTATGAACAGTTATAAATATGGTTCTACCACATCATTAAGCATCCGTTATAACCTGGGTAGATAAGGTAAGGTAAGTAACGATTAAATAATATTCAGGTAACGATTTGATAAGCTGCCGGTAACGTTCCAATAATACACTGGCAATAGTTTCGCCCTACAAACAGATACAAACAATATGAAGAAAATTGCATTCGCCATTGCGGCAGGTTTCCTGCTGACTTTGGCAACCGTTTCCTGTAAAAAAAGCGATGATCAGCCCGACCCAACGCCACCGCCGGTGGATACCGTACCCACTGCAGATACTGCAAAAGACGTATTTATTCGCGGTACTATCAAGACCAGTCAGACATGGGTAAGCACCAAGACCTATCATTTGCGTGGCTACGTATATGTAACCGATGGCGCTGCACTCACCATCGAGCCGGGAACAAAGATTGTTTCTAATAAAGACTCAGCAGGCGTTTTAGTTATCTATCGTGATGCGACAATCAATGCTACCGGAACTGCAGATAAGCCAATTGTATTTACTTCAAACGAAACCACACCCGCACCTGGTGATTTAGGCGGTGTTATATTAGTTGGCCAAGCAAAAGGTAATGGTAACCACAGTGTGATTGAAGGCGGTGTTGATCCTGCATTCAGCGCCTTTGGCGGCACAAATGATGCACATAGCTCAGGCACTTTGAAGTATGTTCGTATTGAGTATGCAGGTAAAGCAGTAAACCCGGGTGACGAAGTAAATGGTCTTTCTCTGTATGCGGTTGGCTCCGGCACTACCATAGATTATGTTGAAATAGTAAGAGGCCTGGATGATGCGTTTGAATTTTTTGGCGGCGCGGTAAATTGTAAACACTTAGTGGCTTACAATTGCGCTGACGATGATTTTGATATGGACGATGGTTTCCGCGGTAAAATTCAGTATGCCATCTCTGTAAAAGATCCGAAGTTTACTGACAACAAAGGAACTACCGGCGATATCTCTAACAACTTTGAAGTGGACAATGTAAACCCATCGAATGGTTTTCTGTTTACAAGAGCTCCTATTACTTATCCTATCTTATCTAACTTCACGGCAGTAGGACCCAACAATGCAGCAGGCACCAGTTCAGACTATGGTTATGGGATGAGATGGAGAAGAGGTTCTAAGTTCATTCTTGCCAATTCCATCGTTATCGGCAGCCAGAAAGCAGGTCTTGACCTGGATGATGACTCTACTGTTTCTTACTACAAACAAGGCATCAATAAATTTTATAACAGCTTTCTCAGTGTAAGTTCTGCAGCCGTTCCTTACAAGATAGATAAGCTGAATCCGCTTGTCAATCCGCCTATATGGGATGTGGCAGGTTTGAAGACAATGACAGAGACAACAGACAGCAGCTACTTCTATGCTGATCCCGCTACTATCATGCTGACGGATCCGTTTAATGATGCAAACCCGAATGTAAAACCGATGACGGGCTCACCTGCCTTAACCATACCGGCAAGTTTTAAATCGGATGTATTAAGCGATGCTTTCTTTGATAAGGTTATGTTCATAGGTGCGATTGATGCAACCAACGACTGGACTACAGGTTGGGTGGTTTGGAATAAATAATTCTTTCATGAACACTACATATAAATCCCCGATGCAAACATTGGGGATTTATATTTTACCAGGAATCTAATAAAGGCTAACTGTATTTACCCAGGTTATCACTGATGATAGAAAGCAATATAACCACAACGTCGGCAGGCGGCATTCATTCTTCATTTCAATCTTTCCGTAAGCTTAATTACTGGGATAAGCTGGAATATTATGATTGTCATTTCGGACTCATCTCGTTTCTGTTTCCGGAGTTTGATATAAAGATTTCCTGGTTTGCTGATGAGGATAAATTGTTTCAGCTAATTGATAATTTTTATAAGGAAATCCGTAGCACCAACCTGCTCGAAACAACGTGTGAAGAAAACGGGAAACAGGTCACATACGATATAAAGCCTACCTCGCTTATACAGAGAAGTCACTATAATAATTTTCTTCTTTCGAAGTTCATAAAGGAAGACAAGTTAATACGAAGCAGAATTGAAACCGAGATGCAGAAAAATAAGGAGGCGGCTGCTTTCCTGCAGGCAAAAATTCATTCTGTTCATTCTACCATTTCATGGGTAAAAAGCATATTACAGAACAAGAAAACAAAATCCACTTTAAAACATCAGTTTCTGCGTTTAGTATATAGCGGCATAAAAAGTTATGGATTGGTAAACGAACTTTCCCATATCCGCATTCGTCGCAAGTTTGTAGAAGCGTATCTGTATGCCCAGGGCACTTACATTGCCAGTCATTTGTATTGGCTGCAGCATTTTCTGGAAGAGCAGGAAAAAATTACGTAATGGAGCATCGCGTTATTCATTATAGGAAGCTGGATGATTTTGCAATTGCAATAGCCGCGCTATTAATCACAGCAGTAAGAATATAATAAGTGTAATAAAGATAAATCTGCGAGACAAAGAGTTTCTCCTGCAAAGTAATTTTTACAGAAACCCTATCAAAAATCAGCTTGCTCTGCAAGGTAGTGAAGGACCTATTATTTTATTTTTGCAAAGATTACAACCACATTTTATCTTACCTGAAAACAGATTGCATTGAAACAGTTTTTTAAAAAGCAAGCAGTACTAAAACTTGCCATTCTTGCCATTCTTATTGCCACAGTTTCCTACCTCGCGTTTGCCAAAAACGAAGACTTTATGGCGAAAACGCATCTGACCAAAGTGGATACACAAAACTTTGGTTCTTTCGTCAATACAAAAGACAAACTGGTGATTGTCGAGTTCAATGCAAAGTGGTGTCCTTCTTGCAAAAAGATGGCGCCGGTGCTGGATAACCTGTCGCAGACTTATGCACAGAACGCTCTCTTTGGCAGTATGGATATTGATGAGAATCCTGATAAAGCCAATGAATACGGTATAACTGCCATTCCCGCTCTATTGTTCTTCAAAGATGGCAAGCTCAAAGGCAGGTTGGTAGGATTAACAGCAAAACAGGACTTGGAGAAACTGATTGAGCAACAGCAATAGCGGCGCTGTCTTCATGATTAGTTTGTTATCCTTAAGGGCGGACGTTAAGGCTCTTCTTTTGGCGAACCCTTCTTTATTTAATATCCTATCAAATTTAAATGCTGACTGTGCAGCTTTATGCTTCAGAAATGGCAAAATCATCCAAAAAATTATTCAACCTATTTGCTTTATATACCTATTAAACGCCTTTGGGAATAATACAGGACCGCCAAGTGCCTGCTACTCTACACTGATAAATTATGCAAGCAAATAGAAGCTGGATAATCATTTTTTCAAATCCGGCAGGAAGGCGTTATAGAATTGTTCGGTTGGAATTACAGCAACCGGGAAGCCATCTTACAACATGGCTTCCCGGTTTTTTATCTATGCGATTACTTTATTGCCGATGCGTTGCCATTTATCTTATTATCCAGCAACTTCATAAAATAACCGCCTACCACGCTGCGCGCCTGGAAGCCCACTTGCGAGCCATCTGTTGTTTCGTGCCAGTCGCTCAAGGGAACACGCGTTGGCGTTTGCGTAGCGTATTTATAAATGGGCGCGACTAATTTTTTAAAGTCTTTGTTGTCATTTGCCAGCGTAGCCGTCCATAAAATCCAGTCGCTCTTTGTATAAGTTTTGCGACTGTCTAAAGGCAATCCAAAATTGTTTTGTTTGGTGAGGTAATAGTTAATCTCTTTATCAAACACAGCCTGCGGAAAAAGGTGCAGACCGAGCACTTTATCCCACACAAGATTGTATTTCTGGCTCCAGGTGTTTTTATCGCTGAAGGTGAGCGAATAATGATCGCCATCATCAGCCATTTGCTGCCAGCGCGCTGCCATAGCAACAGCAGTATCATGATATTTTTGCGCTGTTGTTTTATCGCCAAGTATGTCAGCCAGCATTGCATAACCGCCAATACCTTCGATGGCTTTAGCAGAGAGATTTACGTTACGCGCAAGATGTCCGGCAAAGTCATCCGTACATAATTGGTTGGCAGGATCAAAGCCGTTTTCCACCAGGTAATTTACCCAAGTTGTTAGGGTCTCCCAGTGCTTTTTTGCATAGCTCGCATTGCCTTCTGCTTTGGCAATGGCAGCCGTTAAAATAATCATGTTGCCGCTTTCTTCCACGGGCATGTCTTCGCCATAAGTTTGCCCGTTAGCTAAGGGGTAAGTGCCTAAATCGTGCGCTGCAAAAGGCTTCGCCCATTTACCACTTTCGCTGTAGTAAAAAATACCGTTCATCATGCCTTTCAATAAATCAGGATTGTACACTAAATAAAGAGGCGCAGAAGGATACGTTATATCCACTGTATTGATAGAGCCATTGCTGAAATTTTCTTTGGACAGGAACAATAAATCACCCTGCGGGCTTACTACCACTTTGTGTGCTGAAAGGCTTTGCCGGTAAGCTGCCACACAAAGTTTTGCATACTCTTCTCCACTAACTTTTTCTGCATCGTTGTACATCAATTTATCGAAGTCGTTGCATTCCTTCATCACTCCTTTATAGTTGCCCGCCGCCAAAGCAAACTGCTTTTCAATTGAGCTTTTTCCATCCTTATTCCAGTAAGGGCGTAGGTTCTGTTTGAAGTACTGAATGGCGTAAATATCATCGTAGCCGATCATGATGTATTTCTCCTGTTCTTCTTTGCCGATGTTAGAAAAAGAAAGTGTTGTATTCAACATCAGTTGTTTGCCCTGCGATGCCTGCAACGGCATCTTCACAGCCGAAATAAAATTGGTGATGCCTATATTTTTCGGTGTTATTTTCTGTATTGGCATTTCGCTTTGCGGCGCTGCAACATACAAGTAGCCCCAGTCAATCCGCACATCGTCGCCTTTCTTCTGCAGCATAGGCTGGGCAAGGGTTCCGGCTTTTAGTACAGACAATCCATTAGCTGTATAAGAAGTCGCTTTCACAGGTTGAGAAGGTGTATTTACGGCAAGGTTTGAAGATACGCCGAGATACAGTTGCGCACTGTGCTTTTTTCTATCATCCGATGATACAACAAAAGACAAATACGTTACCGGTCTTGTCAGCAACATCAGGTCATTCGTTAATAACGGCGAAGTAAACGTAAGCTTCAGGTTTACATCGCCACATTCAAACTTGTAAATGGTTTGTGTAGCGGTTATTTCAACGTCTTTCTGCTTTGCCTTTTTGATGTCGTCGCTCAGTTTCGTTTCTTCTTCGGAAGACAGACCGGCATCGAGCCAGGCGCCGCCTGCTGTGTTGGCAACATGAATGGCAAGCACGTTCTTACCCTTTTGTAATTTATTTTCTACAGGGATGTATTTTATCTTGTTCAGCCAACCTGTATAATCATAAATTTTTTCACCATTCAGATACACTTCACAGTTGTCATCGTGCTGAATTTTTAAGTATAAATTTTTGATGCTGTTATCAGCTATGGTAAACGTTCTGCGCACCCAAAGGTTCTTACTTGTCCATTTTGTTTTTGCTTCGCTATTATCGCCGAAAGGAGCCGCCGTTGTTTTCCAGGAAGCATCCGTAAAATCGTTCTTCATCCAGCCTTCTGATGGCTCGGTTTCGGTGTATTGCACCGTATAATTCTTTTCATCAGAAGCCGCAAGAATGGTTCGATAGCTCTTTTCCACATCACCCATAAAACGATAGGCTTTACCATCTACTTTCAAGATGCCGATAAGTGATTGGTCTGCACCTGTCCAGTGCTTGGTTGAGCTGGCATTCAGCTCATCGGTAAACGACCAGATGCTGAAATAAGGATCGTGATTGATAAGCGGATAAGCCGGTGCTTTTTCTAATTGCGAGTACAAACTATTTCCGCTAAGAAAAACAAGAAAGAACAATGCAATTATTCTGATGGTAAGCTTCGTCATCATATAGATTCTTTGGTAATAGACTTTAATAAAAAAGGCACATTGAAAAGATCAATGTGCCCTGCAAATGTGATGAAAAAATTATTCCCCTGAAGGCTTTGTAATTTTTGCTCCGATAGCCACTGGTGTTCCAAAATTAGGCGTACCATCAGTGTTGTAAGTAAACTTCTGCATGCGTGGATTGCGCGCGCCGCCGCAGCCTTGCCCCGAGCTATTGTTTGCATGATAAATAATCCAGTCTTCGGTGCCATCAGGCGATTTAAAAAAGCCATTATGCCCCGGTCCAAATGCACCGCCGCTCGTATTTTTAGTAAACACAGGATTGGCATTCTTTGTCCAGTCAGCCGCGTTCATCGGATCGCCACCATCTTTTAACGTTAATAAGCCAAGGCTATAATCATCGCTCCAGCAGCCACCGGCAGAGAAGGTTAGGAAAAGTTTGTTAGATGAATTAATCAACGCTTCTGGACCTTCATTTACTGTTACATTAATGCCACTGGTAATCCTGGTTTCCCAGCTATACGTTGGCTTCGAAATCAGTACACGCTCGCTGGCAATTGTGTAAGGATCAGACAGCTTCGCAATAAAGATATCCTGTTCGCCATCAACATCACCCTGCCAGCCACTCCATACCACATACTCCTGGTTGTTGTAGGTAAATACGGAAGCATCAATTGCCCATTTGTTGGTAGCATCGGCCAGCTTACCTTTCAACGTCCATGTTCCGGTAGTAGGATCGGTAGCTGAATTCTCCAATACATAAATACGGTGCGTGCTGTTGTCATTGCTGCTGTCAGCCGCCACATAGATATACCATTTATTATCTGTATAATGCAGCTCCGGCGCCCAGATGTCATTTGAATAAGCCGTGTTGATAGGCGGTGCCCAAACCGTTACCGGCACAGCATTCTTCAGTTCGTCCAATTTGCTCACTTTCCACAACGCCACTTTATTGCCCAATGTATGCGTGTAATAATAATACCCATCTTTCTGTGTTACCCACGGGTCGGGACCGCTTGACAGCAATGGATTGGTGAATGTGTTGGTGTTCACCGGTGTGGTATCAACAGGCGGCGTTGGTGTAGGATCACTGCCGCCGCCTTTGCCACAGCCGGCCGACATAATAACAAATCCGAAGGCAAGAAGAAATAAGTTTCTTATCATGATCAATCATTTAGAAGAATATACGGGTTTTTATAAAAATTCCGCTGTTCAGAAAACATTTTTACCAACCCATTAAAACAATTTAAAAGATAAAAGGGCTTATGTAAACCCTTTTATCTTTTTATGCAAATTAGTAGCCTGGATTCTGCTTCAGATTCGGATTGGCATCTATGTCTTGTTGCGGAAAGGGCAACAACTCATCTTTTCCTACTTTAAAGTTGGCAAAACCTGCATCGCGGCTCGCGAGTTGCGGACCTAAATCGCCCCAACGCGCAAGGTCTTCCCAGCGGTGTCCTTCACCCGCCAATTCGCAAATGCGCTCATGCTTTAATTGCTCTAAAAATGTGGTGCCGCTTAAGCCTGGCGCGACGGTTGAAAGCGGTGCCAAACCGGCACGTGCTCTCACCCGGTCTACGAGCGGATATGCCTCTGCGGTTCTGCCTAATTGATTGAGCACTTCGGCATACAACAGCAACACATCGGCATAGCGAATAAAGCGATAATTAAGGCCCGAATGGAAAGAAGAAGTATTGCTGGTAAAGTCGGTTAAGAACTTGCGAAAACAAACAGTACTATTCGTTCCGGGTTGATCTTCCGGTCCATCGGGATAATTCAGTGAAGTAAACGTCTGACCATATACCAACGTAAAATCTGGTCCGCGTACATCAGTAGAATCATACAGAAAAGTCGCATCTAAGCGCGGGTCGCGTTCATCGGTAGCGGTTCTTTCCTTTAAGAACTCGTGCACTACCCAACGGCGCGCCTGGCCATCGGTAAAGCCAAATGGCTGTACGCCACGCGGTGCAAAAAATGGCTCGATAGAAGTGCCATAGTTCAAACCATCTACAGGTCCGTCCACATCATCGTCGTGGTTGTCGGATGGATTCAGCGCATTCTGAAATTCAAATACCGATTCCCTGTTGTTCTCGGTTGGTTCTACAAAATTATCTCTGTAGTTCGCTACCAAATCATACACATTTTTACCATCGCCAGTAACCAGCCAAGCAAAGGCATCAGCCGCCTGCTGATACTGACCATCCTGCAGATAAGCCTTACCAAGCAAGGCATAGGCAGCACCTTTGGTAGCGCGACCTACATTGGCAGCGTCATAACTTACAGGTAAAGCAGCCGTTGCTTCCGATAAGTCTTTCTCTACCTGTGCCCACACTTCTTTCGTAGTGGCATTAGGCGCATTCTGATCTTCTGTTGTACTTGTATGCAGAATAAGAGGAACATCACCCCAATAGTTGGCTAAATAGTAATAAAACAAGCCACGCATAAATTTGGCTTCACCCAGCAATTGTGCTTTAAGGGTTTCGTCCATCGTAATGTTTGGTACATTGTCGAGCGTCTGGTTACAGCGGTTAATGCCCACATAACAATCCTGATATACAGTTCGCATCTCAAAATAGTTATAATTGGTAATATTAAACCGGTCAAAATTGTTGATTAAATCAGCGTTCGGGCTTGCACTTAAACCTTCATCAGAACGAATGATATTAATAAAAAACTGGAAGCGGCCCAACCCTACCCTATGATAGGTGCTATAAATAGCATTTACACTTTTCTGTGCATAATCTGCTGTTGTAACCACATTTTCAGTGGTAGGCCCATTTGGATTGGAGATGTCCAATCTTTTCTGGCAACCTGCTGCCAGAAGAAAGGCTGATGATATAAGAAATAAGAATCTGTTATTCATAATAATTTGCTTTAAATAAATGAACCACTAAAAATCGCCGGTGATACCAAAGGAAATAATGCGGCTGGACGGCCAGTTGCCATTATCCAAACCACGAAGGTTGATGCCAGCACCAGTAACATCAGGATCTAAACCTTTGTATTTGGTAATGGTAAACAGGTTCTGCCCGCTGGCAAAAATGCGCGTGTTGGTAAAACCAACATTCTTCAATAAGCCTTTTGGCAGAACGTAAGCCAGTTCTACATTGCGCAGCCGTAGATAAGAACCATTTTCCAGCCACCGGTCACTCTCCAAACGGTTATTGTCATTAATGCCGCCGTCAGTAATTAAGCCCAATCGCGGATCTGAAGTATTTGTATTGGTTGGCGTCCACGGACTAATGTCTTTCCTGAAATTGTTCAGGTTGCTATAGCTATCCAATACACGGCGCACATCATTATAAATCTTGTATCCCAGCACGCTTACAAACTGAATGTTGATAGAAAAGCCTTTGTAATTACCATTGAATTGAAGACCGCCCTGGAAAGTAGGCCAAGGTGAACCTTTCAGTACACGATCATCGTTATTGATTTGACCATCGCCGTTTTCATCAATGAATTTAATATCTCCTGCCTTAGCGTTTGGCTGTATCTTATTGCCGTTTTTGTCTACATAAGCATCTGCTTCTTCCTGCGATTGAAACAAACCATCTGTTTGAATCACATACCAGGAAGACATGGCATGTCCTATCTCCGAACGTGAAAAGGAAGAGCCTTCAATGTAATTAATACCATTACCCTGGTTGCCTACGCTCACAACACGGTTTTGAATAGTGGTTCCATTTACAGTTACATCCCATGTGAAAGGCCGGCTAAGGCTTTTGTAAGTCACACTGAGTTCAATACCCCTGTTGCGGATAGAAGCTGCATTTTCGGTAATGAATGTATTATAACCACCATTGTCGTTACCCAGGAAGAAAGGCAGAGGCACATTTACCAATACACCTTTTGATAGGTTACTGTATACATCTGCAGTAACAATGATACGGTTGTTCAGCAGTGCTGCATCAATGCCGATGTTGGCTTCATTACGCTGCTCCCAGCGTAGATTAGGATTATTAATAATCGCCTGAGATTCGCCCGCAACCGGCGTTTGGCTGGTACCATATACCGCACGTTGGTTTTGATTGATATAACCTACTGTTGGGAAGGAACCAGCTAAATTTTGTATCGGGTTAATACCCAATTGCCCGTAAGAGCCACGAATTTTTAAATCACTAATTGTATTTGATTTAAAGAACGATTCTTTACTGATTCTCCAGGAGCCAGCCAGTGAATAAAAATTGCCGGTACGATAATTTGCTCCAAACCGGGAGTCCCTATCAATACGACCAGATACTGTAAGCAAATACCTGTCTTTGTAAGTATAATTAACACGACCTAAATAACCTTCCAGACGATACAATAAAGACACACCGCCATCGGTTGATGTAGTACCTGGTATTGAGGCAGAGCCTTGAGCAGAAGAAATAGTTGTAAATGTAGTGCCGCCTACGGTATTTAAATAGAGACGGCCGGCTTCCGTAAATTCTTGTCTTTGCTGCTGATAAGAGTAGCCTACCACACCATTCAACGCATGGTCGCCGAATGTTTTATTGAAATTTAAGGTATGCTCTAAGAGGAAGTTGGTAAACGTACCGCGGTTATTACTAATGCTGGTGGAAGGTAAATTGTTATTGTAGCGATAAATACCGGAATCTCGCTGCCCGGTGGCATAATCAAAAGAAGCTTCTACACCTGCATTGAAGCGATACGAAAGCCAATCGGTAAATTTAAAATCCAGATAGCCGTTACCAATAATTTTAGAATAATTAAAGTGCTGCGGAGCTAATGCTGCTACGGCTGCATAATTGGTTGAGAAATTCGGAATGTCATTGCTGCCAAACCCCCATCCTTGCGGGTTGCTCACCGGGTTGATATAATTGGGACTTTTCACAGCGATGAGAGGTGATGCGGTAGCACCTTCATAAAACGCATTGATGCCATCACCGGGATTGTTGCCATCCGTGTTGCTGAGCAATAAATTTTCGCCAATCGTCAAACGTCCTTTGCGCGCTTCGGTGTTGATGCGAAGAGAAGCGCGTTCGAAATCATTACCAATCAATACACCCTGGTTCTTAAAATAACTGCCCGAAATTAGATAACTGCCATATTGCGAGCCGCCCGAAATACCTAAATTGTAATCCTGTGTATTACCGGTGCGCTCAAATTCTTTCTGCCAATCAGTATTGATAGAAGATGCCGCTGCAATTCCTACCGGCACAGCCTGGTTTGAATTGGCAAACTGTGTTTTTATCGTTTGCACATATTGCGAAGCATCCATTACATCCCATGTTTTGGGTATTTGCTGAATACCGTATTTGGCCGAAAAGTTAATGCGGCTTGGTCCGGACCTGCCTTTCTTAGTCGTGATGATAATAACTCCATTGCCCGCGCGTGAACCATAGATAGCTGCTGCCGAAGCGTCCTTTAATACCTGTATAGTAGCGATGTCATCAGTATTGACCGTAGAGTTAGCATCGGCAAGCATACCATCAATTACATACAAGGGATTGGCATCGGAAAAAGAAGCCACGCCCCGGATTTCAATAGCCGGCGCACCACCCGGTACTCCCGAGTTCCTGACAGTAACGCCTGGAACAGCACCCTGTAGTGTTTCGCCTACCGAGGCGGCTATAATTTTGCTTGTATTTTCTGTGTTAACAACAGAAGTAGCGCCTGTCAGGTCTCTTCTTCTCACGGTTTGGTAACCGATAACCACCACATCATTTAAAGTAGAATCGGTGGCATTTACCATGGCAACCGTGATAGTGTTTTGCGAGCCAACTGTAACTGTCTGGTCTTTGTACCCAATAGAGCGAAACAAGAGAATGTCGCCACTGGCAGCCGCAATGCTGAAGCGACCATTGTTGTCTGTAGCCGTTCCCCGCGTTGTGTTCTGTACCAATATGGACACGCCCGGTAAAGGTTGATTGTTGTTACCGGTAACTGTGCCTGATACCGCGCCTTGCTGTGCAAAGACAGACAATGAGACAATGAGAAAACCAATCAACAGCAACACCGTTTTACGGGTTACTGCCAAAGCAGAAAAATATGTTTTCTGCAAACATTTTTTGTAAGTAAACAAGTAATAATTCATAATAGAAGTTTGTAATTTTTTCGAATCGGATAAAGGAATAATGGCTACTTTAAGATAGCAATCCGTAATAGTGTATCATTTCTACTCAACTGTCGTCCGTTCTGTATCTTACTTTCATAGGCATATTTTTATTAGGCACTGTTTATAAAATATTTGTTCCGTTCTCAATCTGCGTTACATAGGCTTTCGCCTCAAGATTTAGCGCCGATTGATAAGCTTTGATTACAGATTCAATCAACCCATCCACCGCATCTT
>CAXUDB010000006.1:0-80848 GCA_964249755.1 uncultured Ilyomonas sp.
AGGGATGCGGTAATGTCCAAACCATTTTAAACACAATAAAGTACAGAACAGCATTGCCAGGTTAATGTAAAAACCAGCCACCGGCTTATCCAGGTATAGAAGGAAAAGCGGGAAGAAAGACATCAGCACAATACCAACCGGTATGGAACTAGCGATGTTATAAAACTCATCATACTTCGGATGCGCTTTGTTGCTGCGGACATCAGCTGGCAGAAAGTATTCAAAGATGGTACGTAAACTCATAATGTAAAAGAGTGATTGAATGCTTCATTGGCAAAACTGTCAGTTTGTTTACAGCACGGCTTGTTGACAAACCATCCATAAATCGCCGCCTGCTGTTGGCGCAAGCGGTTATCCTGTTTATGTAACTAAATGAACATGTTTATGTAACTAAATGAACAGTTATATCAGGCGCATAAAAGTAGAGCGCAAACTTTTCTTTTTGTCTGCGATGATAAAAATTCACCCGGTTCGGGGGATTGTCAAACATTGTATGCAATGGTAATTTTGCTATGTTAACTGGGATGAAATAATTGTTCCGCATTTCTTCCTCCCAAAGAAGTGTATAGTTACTTTTCAATAGTTCACGTCAGAATAATTAAATAACAGATGAAAAAGTTTTTACTCATTGCTATATTTATTATATCCTGCACCTGTTCTTTCGCTAACATCCAACAGGGCAACTGGCGCTGGCGAAAAGATTATGGCCCTGAACATCTGGATGCGCCACAAGGCGCCAATCAGGATATTCCCATCACCATTACGTCAGCCGACAGTGCCATCAGATTACGGATAGAATTTTCCACTTCGGATGATGGTGGTGTACCCATTGAAAACAATTTGTATTATTTTATTGATACCATTGGTGGGCAAAGCATCAGGATTGACGCTACTGACACCAGCCATGCGTTTGTTTTGGGCACGCTAGACTCTGAGTCGTCATCTGAACAAACAACAGAGCAGTTAATACATGCTTACGGATACGGAGGTTTCGTACCGGGATTAATTATGGATGCGGCATCTTCCCCCACAACACGGACCTTATCTCGTGCCAGTACTGAATATGAATGGATACTAAGGCCTACTAAAAATATAAAACCCAGATATCGCTATGTATTTTTCTCAGGAAATAATACGACACTCTCTTCTAATTCCCCATCACTCACGGTAGCGGGTGTGCTGCCTGTCACTTTCCTCTCCTTCACTGTACAAAACGAAAATGGGAAAGCCCTCATTCGCTGGGCAACCGCCAATGAGCAGAATGCCGACCGGTTTGAGGTATGGCGCAGCGGGGATGGCAGCAACTGGACGCTGTTATCAACTACAAAAGCTATTAATAACACCGGCTCCGGCAGCTACCAGGTTTATGATGATGCGCCTCTGCCCGGAAAGAGTTATTACAAAGTAAAGCAGTACAATAAAGATGGTTCTGCCACCAACACTTCTGTACAAATTTTACTAAGAGACGCATTACAAGCTGTTCAGGTGTTGGTGTATCCCAATCCTTTTGCCGGCAGCGTACTTGTTCAGATACCCTCACAAACGAGTGCTGTAAAAAGTACAATCAAAGTCATCGACCTGCAGGGAAGAGTATGGCTGACAGAAAGCGCGGTAACCGGTTCTGTCCAAATTGGTAGCACCTTACCAAAGGGCATCTACCGGTTGCAGGTATGGCAGAATAAAACACTTGTTTACCACACCACTCTTCTCAAGCAATAATACAAAAAACTCATCCTTTTGTCTCACATAGAATCATCATTTATCATCATCTAAAAAAAACAACATGAAAAAGACAGGTCAACTGAGTTTGTTAATGCTAATTGTATTCGCAGCATTTACCACTTCCTTATCGGCGCAGAATATTCAAAAGGAAGTGCTAAGCCTTACGAAAAAATATGAACAGGCTTACAACAAAAAGGATTCTAAATCACTGCAAGCCATGTACACAAAAGAGGCAATAAGAACCAACGCTGATGGTAAAGTTGAAAATGGCAATGATGCCATAGGGGCGGCATTAGCGGAAGAATTTAAAAACCTGGATGTGACAACAATAACGATAACTGCAGGTAAAACACAACCTGCGGCAGATGGTACCGTTACTGCAACAGGCAGCTATCACATAAAAGGGAAATCGAAGCAAAGCGGTGAGTCCTTTGATGCAAAAGGCACTTACACCAATACGCTGGTCAAGGAAGGCAAACAATGGAAGATTGTAAAGAGTGTCCTGACCGCCATGTAATGCCGTATAGAAAAGTTTAAAAGAAGGCGTTATAACACATTCTCTGCTAATCAGCACCAGTAGCGTTTATACATTAAAACAAGCGATTTCTATACGTAACCAACCGGCTTCTTTTAATTAATACTCTTCTTATGCGTACCCCAAAAATCATTTTCTCGCTCTGTATTATAGGCATGGTTAGTTTGTCCAGCCATGCGCTGGCACAATGCGAAGTATATAACAATGCTGAAGCGGCAAACCCCCTGTATGCTGCCTCTCCCGCTCCGCAAAACATTACCGGACTTCAGTTTGTAGATATCGACCACGATGGCGACCAGGATTGCTACCTGGTAGAAAATCAAAGTTCTGCTATGATACTTTACCGGAATGTGGGCACGGCGCAACGACCCAAATTTGTACGGACTGATTCTACCGGTTTTGAAAATGCGCCTGTATATCCCGGCGGCGGTGCCTGGGCATTTGCCGATGTTGACGGCGACGGAAAAGATGAGTTCCTCATCGGCGGTTCAGAATCCGGCGACCGGAAAACCTATCATTTTATCACGATTTATAAAAACCAGGGCACCTTGCTGAATCCTGACTATTACGATACCGGCGGACGATTCCTGGGTATTTATAACAGCAGCGATTTTACAAGAGGCTTTCTGCAGTTTGTGTTTGAAGATGTGGATGGAGATGGTGATAAAGACTTCCAGTATGTATCCACTCCGGGCGATTTCACCATCAAAAATGACATCTATCTTAATGCCGGTTCTGATACGTCTCCTGCCTGGCAACTTTATCAAAACGTTGCCTATGAACAGGCAGACTTATTGGGTATGAGATATCGCACCTACTATGATTTTGATAATGATGGATTGCCCGACTGCCTGCACACGGATGGAGTGAGTCAGTATGCTTTCTACCACAATGTTGGTTCACAGCAGGCGCCTTCTTTTTATTGGGATTTAACCGATATATTGCCTGCCTTCGATGGTGTTTCAGCTTACCTCGTTACCGATTTGAATGCCGATGGTGCACCGGATGTTTTTAATTATAAGGGTCAGTTTGCCACCGTGGTACCCGTACCGGTGATCGTTAAAAGCATCGTAGCTGTGAAGAACAGAAGTGTTGTAAAACTTTCCTCTGCAACCACAACGGAAGGCTACCACTATGGCTGGGAATACAACGGTCAAAAAGTGTCGGGCTACAACAAACCATTTATATACGCCCTCAAGAAAGGCAATTATGTGCTGACCATCCGGAACACCTGCGGCGAAGGCGTTTCACTGCCATACCTGGTAAGTTCAGATACCATGGCCGCTAATGCGGATAAATGGGGCGATAACCTTCTTTCTCTGGAAACACCTGCGGCTGTAAAGCTGTATCCGAATCCCTTTACAGAAAGCGTTGTGTTGCAGTTGTCACAAACAGTAGCTGATACAAAAAGCACTGTTGTCATCACCGACCTTGCGGGCAGACAACTGCTGAGTCAAACGGTATCGGGAAAAACAGTAAGAATCGGCAGCAATCTTTCAAAAGGAATCTATGTATTACAGGTATGGCAGAATGGCAAACTGATCTATCATGATAAGCTGCTGAAACAATAAACGAAGATTGCATTGAAATAACTTAGACCCTTATACCCATAAGGGCGCTGATTCATATCAGCCGCTTTTATGGGTATCTTAATTCAATATACAGGTTGGTTTATTTCCCCATCCTGGCGCACGCATCTCGCTTGTGCCTTCTTTCCAAACGTCGCAAGGATGCATTAAATCCATGTTGGCGAAATAGGCAGCACAAAGAACTGGGTGAACATTGATAACCATAGCTGTTTGAAACACGTTATTCATACTAAAACGAAAGCCAGTATCCGTCACTGCGAGGTACGAAGCAGTTTGTGAACTTTCGTTTGAAGCTGTTCATAAGTAGTAAAGAATCTTGATTAATATAGGATAGAATACTTCGCAAAGCTCGCCGCAATGGCAGCTTCTTGTATTTTGTACACCTGTGCATTTATAGCCTCGCCTTACCTATCCTAAAGTCTTCACCTTCTTCTTCGCATCATAATTCCCTTTCCCAACCTCCACAATCCGCATTCCTCTGCTTGCCAGCGTTCCCGTTGCTTTTCCATTCTTTCCTGTCATAAAGTGCAAACACACTACGTAATACGCAACTTTCGATGGCACGGCAAACGAGAGCTTTATCTCACCATCGGTTTCCGCTTTAGGCATCCACTCACTCATCACGCTTACCAATCCATCATCTACTGCCTCTTTTCCCAACGTCAACAAAAACATCTCGTAGCGATATTCCGTATCTGCACTCTTAATATGCGGATGACTTGTATGCAATATCATCCCGCACATCTTCTTACCCCACACTACATTCGATACATACGGATACGCATACCGGCTCAAAGGATATGTACTGTTCAGTTCCATTCCCTTCAGTGTCGTCAATAAATCAACAACATCCATAGAGGCAGCCTTCCGCATATTACCCAGCATTACCTGCCATAGCATAGCTTCCTTAAAGTGTTCCCCGCAATGCTTCAAAAGGTCATGCACCCGTTTTGCCGTGTTGTTTATGGCGGCTGTCTTCTTTACATTTTCCTGCAGTACTTTATTAATAGACAGCGGCACTTTGCTTCCCCTGGCAGCTCTGGTATGTTCACCATACGCCCGGCTCTTAACCGTTACCTCTTTATGTGGCAACAATGTCTTCTTTTGAGCCGCTTTTTTCTTTGCCATCATTTACTTGTTTATTATCTTACACCAGTAATAAAACAACAGCTATTCAGCCCCCTTCAAAAAGCCCCAAACCTTACACAACAACACATTTACCAGAGACATCATAGAGACCTTACAGGGACAATACAGAGACCTTATAGAGACATAAAGTCGTACCAAATATACCCTAAATAAGCACCTAACCATATCAAAAGCCCCGGTACGCCACAACAAACCCTGCTTTCTTACCTGACTCACCGTAGCGTATCATAAACAAGAAGGCAGCTCACACTGCAATTATGATTTTATCTGCGCAAGTCTTCTAAAGTAGCGTTCAACTACTTTTCATACATAAAAAAAGCCTCACACTGTATGCAAGGCTTTTAATAAGCCAAATAAACCTATCTTTAAAGTAGTCTGATCCACTCAGTAAAATAAAACCTGACTCAACCACCAATAACCGCGTGGTGCCCATCACTTCTTTTCTATCGTTCAACAAACTCACCCGATAATTCCCGCGTGGCAAGGGGTTTAGTTTTACCGGTATGGTACTAATTGCCTTTCTCGAATTGCCCTGCAGTTTGTTATAGCATTACATTCAAATTCATGCATCGTCTTCACCGAAGCCGTCATCGCTTTCTCTACCTTTTCCACATCTTTTTTAATGATGCTTAGGTACACCGCTCCCTCGTCTTCCAAAACAGAGCCATCGGAAATCATCCGCTTTAACGACACAATGTCCTCCATTCTGGCGTACACCGTATCATGAGTCACCTTATTGGTTTCTAAATAAACTTTAAAGCGCTTGCTAATATCCTTAATTCCTTTCAGCAGGGTGGCGGTTATTTCTTCGCCTCTCTTCCTTAGTCTGGTATCCACTAAGTTGTCGGGGGGTGCCTTCGGCATATGACTCCCAGTCATTGTCTACTTTCTCTGCGGCTTCTTTCACCACATCATGAAAGTAAATAAGAGCTGCTTTGTTCTCTTCTGTTAATGCATGCATATCGCCTAACCGCTTGTGCAGTTGCTCATATGTCTCAATAATCTCTTTGTTCATATCACTACAATATTACACATCACTTTTAATTTGGCGAAGTGTATGGCAGACAGATTATGGCTGCGGTCTCCCCTACGGCGTGGCGGTTTGATCATCGGTAAGACTTCCTGCCCGGTCACCTGATATCCACGCGGTATAGAAAGGTCCTCTTCCTCAATGTCACTGCTGATTTATATTAACTAAGCAACTTAACTGTCCGGCATATTCAACACACCTCAATTCGTATGTAAAGTGAAATGGATGAATTAAGTTAGATGACAGGTGTGCCTAAATCGCTAAAGCACATGATTTGAAATCGGAGCTTGACTTATTAATTCCTAAGAATGAAGGTTATATCTTTCAAGAACAATGAAAAAACGAAAGCATCCTTTTCAAGCGGCGTGGCTTGGCTGCAAAGAAGCAACGGAATAAAAGAAGGCTTTGTGCGCTGGCTTTGTGTTTATGCCGGAATTTCTTTGCAGACAAAAGAAGAGGGCTGTGGTAGCCGCCTAAGTTTGCTGCCTTTTTATTTATTATTTCAGTAACTCCCATTTTTCTAAAAATTCACCTTCGCTATCTTCAAAAATTCGCATTATAGAGTCATTATGAGGTTGCCCCTTTCTACCTGGACTCTTTAGCCATAGATTATATGAGTTTTTTGCTTTTTCAGCTACGACGATACTTGGTACAATGTAAAAGTCGGGACGTTCTGTTATTGCTTTGAGACTGACGAATACATAAAAATGCTTGTCATCGAAATATTTTTCAGCCTTGGCATTGAGCATCCATTTAAAGCCCTTTATCTGCTTTGTTTTTACCTGAATGGCAAATAACTTTTTATTGATTAAATGAGAGGCATGAATATCAATGCTGTCATTATTTCTCAGCGTAATCGAAGCCATGAAGCCACGAAGCCGAGTGACAAACTGGGAGAGTAACTAAGCAGCCAAAGGGCATGGCAGCTAAAAATAAACCATAAAAGAGACATTAAACAAGTGATTTTTACTGGCAGGGTTTGGCACATCGGCTTGCTGACGGCAGCCGGAGAGAGCTTTTGATGTTTGCCGTTTTGAATGCTTTGCCGGTTTTATTATTTTTATTAAACTTTATAAATATGAACCTGGCCAACGAGGTTTTTTCAACAGTTTTGTGCTCTATTCTTAGTAGTTTATAGGTAACGAAAGCAAATTCAGACAGGCAAAACGAGATCAAAGTTTAAGACTTTCTACCTTGCTATTTACAGACGAGTACTGATGTACTACTCCGACTCGTTTTGAGTTAATGCCTAAAGTAAACACGGCTACCTGTACAGGTAGCCGTGTTCGTAATTGTATTATAACCGCGATTATCTTATGCGTACCGAATTGGTAAAGTCGTTATAGAATCCACCCAGTGTAGGCGTATCCTTCGTAATGAGCATGCCTGCATCGTTTTTCAGGTCAGGCGTATAATAAATTCTCATGTTCCATCCTTTGGGCAACGTAGCAGAAGAAGCCCAGTTTGATTGAAAATGATAGGTTCCTATCAATTCCGAAAGTGTATGGTCGCCCTTAGGTATAGGCAGTGTATGGTCGCCGCCCCAGTTAATATCCGCAAAAAACACAACGCCGGTGGTATCTTTAGGCGGTGGTGGCGGAAAGATTTGCAAGCAGCCGATATCCACAGTAGTACTATCGTTATAAAGCACTTTGGAAACAGAAGACAAATATTTATCCGATGGCACATTCGTCAGATCATAATACATGTAAATGCCGTAGCCGCCGGTAACGGTTTGTTGCGCTAATTGCGTAGCTGTACTGGCAGACGTATTATTAATCCAATCGGCGGCAGGCGACAGCTTGGCTTTTCCTAATCCCGGTACCTGCGGCACCTGAAAAGAGCCATAAGCAGCATTCCAACTGGCATTGAGATAGGTGCCTGCTTTCAAGCCATTGTAAGTAAGATGTTGTGAGGCAGGACCAAAATAATAAAAGGTAAGATATTTTTTAGGCATCAATTTGCGACACTCGCTCAGCAACAATACGAAAGAACTGTCGTTGGGCTGCGTGGTGCCGTTGTTGCCGTAGTCAGAAAACTCGTCGTCGAAATCAATTCCATCCAAGCCGTAGGTGTTTACAGTATCGGCCAACTGCTGCGCAAAATCATGAGCTGCGGCACGGCTGGTGAAGTTGGAAATCCCCGTACCCTGATGATTGCCTAGGATGGTCATGAGTACCTTGATGCCTTTTGCCTGCAAAGGCTTGATGTAGGTATCCTTGTTGTGAAGCACCGTTGATACCTGCGGATTGTTGTACTCAACTGCTTTCTTCTTAGCGGCATCGTAGTTAATGTTTGCGGCAAAGATGATGGCAACATCAAAGAGTTGTTTGCCGCTGTTCTTCAATGTATAGCAGCCTGCATTCAGAATATTGTTGCTGTTTACTTCAACATATACCACGCTTAAAGGTCCGTTCTTGGCTTTGGCTGCATTAGAAAGAGAAGCCGAAAGAAGATCGGTAGATTGCTGATCAGAAGGTGTTTCCAGCAATTCTTGTCTACAACCAAAATAAGTAACAGCTAACAGCAAGACGAAACAAACAAGCAGTGATTGTTTTATATTCATAGATATTTCATTTTGAGACGGACGGAAATGTAGTTATGTTATGCACAAACGTAACACCTGAGATAAGGTTGCCTGTAGTAAACATATATTATATATGGTTTTTGTTTTATCACCATTCATTCGCTGCTAATAAATCCGGTGAATTTTGAGCCTCTTCATTCCTGTAACTCAAGAATTTATTGTAATTTTTTACTAGCATTGCTATTCGGAAAGGTTCTAGTAAACGATTTGTTGTTTTATCATTCAGCTTTCGTTTTTCGTGTTCTGCTCCAGTCTTTACTACTTAAATCATCTCCCACACAAATCAAAAATACAGACACTCAGATGGCTTATAGTGTTTCAGTCATTGATGGATATAGCTATCAGGCACTTTCGTGTATGGAGCCTCATAGATCAGGAATAATTTCTGGGTTGGCTCTGCTTTTGTCGTCCAACTTCCATATAGGCAAGGTGATGCCGTCTTCCACGTTAAGCTCCAGTTGCCGGTAATATCATATCGTTTGAAAATCACGTTTTGCCATCTCATAACCTCCTTCCTGATAAACCTTACATTGTATTTAAGGCGCTCCGTTAGCTTCTTATCCATTCTGTAGATCTATTTACATTATGTCGACTGCCGCAAAGGACTATGATTATTTTTCCTGACAGTTGACACTTCGTACATTTTTGTTGTTATTACGTACGATAATAGGCTTTTGCTGCATACTTGTGCATTTAAAGACCAATTTATTATTAGTATTGCTAAAGCAAGAAGGGCCAGTGTCTGCAACTAAGGAGGCAAAAATTTTGTCTGATTACTGTTGTTTTAAAAAGGATGTTGCTGTGGTAAGCCCAACTTTGAAAATCAAAGTTGGGTATTTAAGAAAGAATCAAAACGGGTTAAAGACACTTTCCTTGTTTTTGCTCTATCAACGTTGTTCTCAACGCTTTGCTGTGTAAGTAGAAGAATACATTGCTTGTGTAAATTAACAACCTGACTTTTGTTAGAGATTGACTGGCTCTTTACCTAACCAATAAACTAAAGATTAAAATGAAGTCGCACAAGCGCTTGCTGACATTTATCTGGCTAATAAGTATATTCTTCGTTCCTGCCTGCAATCCGGGAGGAGAAGGCAATACAAGAAATGCAGTGTTACAGCCTTCGGTCGTTAGTAAATATGACCTTTCTCAAATAAAAGTTGGCTATTGTTCCCCTTCGCTGAACGCTTCCTTTTATGTGGCTTTAGCCAAAGCAGTTCAGGACAATGTGCAAGCTTACGGAATGCAATTCATGTCGGTAGATGGACAAGGCGACATTACCAAACAAATCACCGGCATAGAAGACATGGTTGCCAAAGGCGTAAAAGTTTTAATTGTCAATCCCTTAGACTATAAGGCTTTGGTATCTACTATCAATGTAGCTACGGCAGCTGGCGTGGCGGTGTTTGTCCTGGATAGTTATATCGATCCGTCGGCGCACTATGTTTCTTCTGTGTTTGCCAATAATACGTTGAACGGTGAGCTGGTGGGCGAATGGGTGGCTGATAAAATGAGCGGAACTAAAATCAACGCGGCGATCATCAGTGGCAACCAAGGCAACCAGGCGGGAAAAGAGAAACGCCTCGGCTTTATGAGCGGGCTCGCCGAAGAGCAGCTTCGAACCGAGGGAAAAACAAACTTTACTATCATCTCGCAGGGTTGGGGTGGCTGGGCAAATAATGAAGGCTTGAAAGCCATGGAAGATATTCTTTCTGCGCATCCAGATATTAATGTTCTAATGACTGAAAATGATGCCATGGCGATTGGCGCATTGAGAGCTGTAAAAGAATTAGGAACAAACATGCATATTATGGTAGTGAGTTTCGACGGACAAAAAGAAGCACTGAAATTAATCAAGCAGAATAAGTATGGAGCTACGGCTTTAAATAGCCCAAACCGGTTAGGGAAATTAGCGGTTGAGTCGGCTGTTCGTTACCTTAACGGCGATAAACATTTGGACAAGGTTATGTATACGCAATCGGTTCTGATTGATAAAAACAATGTAGACCAGTTTTACGATGCACAGGCACGTTTTTGATAGCTCGTTCCATCACCAGCAATAAGAACATGGACAATAAAATCCCGACCTACCGGGTTGAGTTGAGGAATATCGCCAAATCTTTTGGCGGTGTTTCCGCATTGAAGGATGTTACTTTTAAAGCGCTGCCGGGAGAAATTCATGCGTTGATGGGCGAGAACGGTGCTGGCAAATCAACGCTGATGAAGATACTTTCCGGCGTGTACCAAAAAGACAAAGGACAGATTTTCGTCGATGGTGAAGAAGCACACATCAGAAATACGGTTAACAGCAAAAAATTAGGCATTGGTATTATTTACCAGGAGTTTTCTTTGGTACCTGAGCTGTCTGTTGCAGAAAACATTTTTCTAAACAGATTGAGCAAAAATGGTTTCTGGCTGAGATGGGACAAGCTAAAAAAAGAAGCTGATGTGCTGATTAAAAGTATTGGTTTTACCATTGACCCTGCCGTAAAAGTGAAAAGCTTAAGCATTGCGCAGCAACAGGTGGTTGAAATCGCAAAAGCATTGTCCGAAAACATTAAGGTATTAATCCTCGATGAGCCATCTGCCGTATTGGGTCCTGCTGAAGTATTGAAACTATTTGATACTTTATTCAAGCTAAAAAAGGATGGAGTAGCGATCATTTATATCTCTCACCATTTAAGTGAAATTTTTAAAATTGCTGACCGGGTAACAGTGATTAAAGATGGTGTTTCGAGCCAGACGCTTGAGATAGCTAATACCGATAAAGACACCATTGTTAAGATGATGCTAGGCAGAACCTTAAACGCTATGTTTCAGCCGCGGGAACCGAAGATTGGCAAAGAAGTATTGAGGGTTGATAAAATCAGTGTTGCAAATAAAATAAAAGCGGTTTCTATTACGGTAAAAGAAGGAGAAATAGTAGGAATTGCCGGCTTGGTAGGCAGCGGTAGAACCGAAACAGTACGGGCAATTTTTGGTGCCGATAAAATAAGCAGCGGTGATGTTTATCTGTATGGGCAAAAGATGAACTTCCGCTCGCCACGCAATGCCGTTAAGAAAGGTATCGGTATGGTGCCGGAAGACAGAAAAGCGCAGGGCGTCATTCTTTCGTTACCCATCAAAGAGAATATCAGCTTAACCGATTTGAAAGCTATATCTTATAAGCTGGGTTTTATCAATAGTAAAAAGGAAGTAAACAATACGGAAAGCCTGATTAAAAAACTGACCATTAAAGCAATCAGTGCAAACTTGGCAATTGGAAAGTTGAGCGGCGGCAATCAGCAAAAAGTAGTGTTGGCGAAATGGGTGAACAGAAATTGCCGGGTAATGATTATTGATGAGCCCACAAGAGGCGTTGATGTAGGAGCGAAAGCGGAGATTTACACGCTCGTCAATGAGCTATCCCAGACAGGTGTGGCTATGCTTGTTGTCTCTTCAGAAACCGCAGAGTTAATGGGAATATGTGACCGTATTTTGGTGATGCGGGAAGGGCGCATACAGGGCGAGCTTAGCAAAGTCCAATTTTCGGAGGAAAATATTCTCAGGCTTTCTATCGGTGCTCATTAACCATGGCAGATAACAGGATGAGTTAGTTTACTAAATCTATAACAGTCAATCTTCTAAAACTAAACAGCTCTTTGATGACAGCTTTAAAACATCCGGTTCAGTTCATCATCAGGCACAATACCATCGTTATCTTTCTCCTCATGCTGATCGTTTCGGCAACAATCTCCGATGCTTTTTTTACTGCTAACAATCTTTCCAATTTAATCAGGCAATCTGCACCCGTTGGCATTGTAAGTATGGGTATGCTGCTGGTGATTTTAACAGGTGGGATTGACTTGTCGGTTGGTTCCGTCGTGGCAATGGCAGGTGTACTAATCGCTTTGTTTTCTCAGTCCATGTCGCTTCCGGTTGCTATCCTCGCATCACTTCTTTCCGGCATAGTAGCTGGTGCTATTTCCGGATACTTGGTTTCTTATCAAAAGATGGCGCCTTTTATTGCCACGCTTGCCCTGATGACTATTGTAAGAGGCTGTAGTTTTATTTTTTCCAAAGGGGCGCCCATTATGATAGATGATAATGCGGCTGCCTTCACCGATTTTGGTAGCGGCAGAACCTTGGGCATTCCCAACCCTGCCATTGTTTTATTGATCGTGTTTATCATTACTGCTATCTTATTACGCTATAATGTGTTTGGGCGTATTTTAATTGCTATCGGGAGCAATGAAGAAGCGGTACATTTATCAGGGATAAATGTGTCTCTTTATAAATTTAGCGTGTATGCCATTACTGGCGGGTTAGCTGCATTGGCAGGCATAATCAGCACGGCAAGAACTTCTGTAGGCTCACCCAATTTAGCTGTCGGTATGGAACTCGACGTAATTGCCGCCGTGGTTATCGGCGGCACCAGTTTAAAAGGTGGCAAAGGCTCGGCAGTGGATACTTTTTTAGGTGTATTGATTTTAGGAATGATCGGAAACATCATGAATCTGTTAGACATTGCCTCGTATTCACAGCAAATTATCAAGGGTGTCATTATAGTTCTTGCTGTATTGCTGCAACGATTCCAAGACAAATAAATATGGAAAACAAATTGGTGAAATTAAACGCCAGAAATCTTTCTTCTTTACCCAAAGAAGTGAAGGTGCCAACCTACGACAGATCGGAAGTAAAAACCGGGATTGTGCATGTTGGCATCGGCGGTTTTCACCGGGCGCATGAGGCGTTTTATACCGATGAGTTATTGGAAAATCATGGCGTAAAGGAATGGGGAATTTGTGGTGTTGCTTTATTAGATCATGACAGAAAAATATACAATACATTAGTTGAGCAGGATGGTTTATACACGCTAATGGTTACGGATGCGGATGGCATAACGACTGCAAGAGTAATCGGTTCGATTGTAGTGTGTTTGTTTGCGCCGGACGAGCCAGATAAGGTGATTGAAAAAATGGCGCATCCCGATGTAAAGATTATCACATTAACCATTACAGAAGGCGGTTATAATTTCAATCCGGTTACTGGACAATTTATCGCTGATGAGCCCTCTATTCAGTCGGACATACATAGTCCTAATCAGCCAGCCACCATATTTGGTTACCTTACCGGAGCGTTGAAGAGAAGAAAAGAGCGCGGTCTTAACGGAATCACCATACAATCCTGTGATAATATTCAGCAGAACGGAGAAGTAACAAAAAAAATGTTACTGGCGTATATTCAACTGGCAGCACCGGAGCTGTTGAGCTGGGTAGCAGAACACATCTCTTTCCCCAACGCCATGGTAGATAGAATTACCCCTGTCACTTCCCTTGAAGCTATTAAACAGCTTCGTCAACAATTCGGCGTAGATGATGCGTGGCCGGTGGTATGCGAGCCTTTTTGCCAATGGGTAATCGAAGATCATTTTGTGAATGGCAGACCCGAATGGAATCTAGCAGGGGCGCAGTTTGTAGCCGATGTGCATCCGTATGAAAAAATGAAAATCCGGTTGGTGAATGGTGGTCATGTTGCGTTGGGTTTTACCGGTTATTTACACGGTTACGGGTTTGTTTATGAGGCGATGGCTAACCCGGCGCTCTTTCAATTTGTACAGGATTTTTTAAACGAAGAAGTGACACCGATTTTGGATGATGTTCCCGGCATTGATATAGCAGGCTACAAAAAGACATTGTTACAGCGATTTGCAAATCCTAATATTAAAGATCAGCTTACCAGAATCATTTCAGAAAGTTCTGCCAAAATCCCCAAATTTTTATTGCCAACCATCCATGAACAATTAGCAAAGAATGTGATTATGAAAAGAGCTGCTTTAATATTGGCTGCATGGTGTCATTACCTGGAGTTGACAGGAACCTCTGCATCCAATCATGTGCAGGATGAAATGAAAAAAGTATTGATAGAAAAAGCAACGGCATCAGTGCATAATGATCCGTTAGCATTTTTAAAAATAGAATCCATTTTTGGAAAGCTGACAAGTGAAAAAACGTTTGCAGAAAGCTATCTTTTTTATTTAGATAACATAAGAAAGGATGGTATAACAAAGGTCATCAATGAAATAAATAACCAGTAAGAAACTGCGTTCTCAAACAAAGAGATAAAGTAGCTTTTGCTCTTATTGTTTTTATAAATAAAATGCGTACAAAAGTTCATCTCCTGAATGCCTAACTCTTTTTTAAAGTTTGCATAAATTGCATGGGCGATTGTCCGTATTCTTTCTTAAACGCTCTTGAGAAATTGGAACTGCTTTGCATGCCGATTCTGTCAACCACTTCACCAATCGGGATACCTTCATGCGTCATCAGATAAATTGCTTTTTTTAACCGGATGGTTCTTATAAACTCACCGACCGACTGATTGGAAATACTTTTTATTTTTTGATACAGTTTTGTGCGGCTGATGTGCATGCGCTTACATAAAAATTCAACGTCCAGATTTTCATCCTGAAGATTGTCTTCGATAATTCGTAACAGTTCCTGCAAAAATTCTTTGTCTTTTTCTGATTGAACTAATTCTGTGGCTTCTGCTAAATAATTGTTGGTATATCGCTGTTTTAGTTTTTCGTTCTGCTCAAAAATATTATGTACCGTTAAGAGCAAAAGATCAATGCTTAAGGGTTTTGCAAAATAAAAATCGGCTCCTGATTCCATGCCTTCAAGCTTAGTGTCTAAGGCGTCCTTAGCAGACAGGATAATAAAAGGAATATGACTGGTTTCAAAGGTTTGTTTACATAATTTACAAAGGTCAATCCCGCTCATGCCGGGCATCATTACGTCGCTGATAATTAAGTCAGGAACTTCTTCTGTCGCTATTTTAATTGCCGTGTTTCCATCCTGTGCTTCGTAAATATGATAATAGTTTTCAAATGAAGTTTTTAAAAACTGGCGCAGTTCTTCATTATCATCAACCAGTAAAATGGTTTTATTGATTTTATAATCTCCTTGCCTTAAATCTTTTTCAAGAACCGGTAACGGTAAAAGTGTAGAAATATCAATGGCCTCAAGCTGAACTTCGGGTTCTGATGCCAAAACTGTTGTTTCCGAATCCTTATAATTCTCTTTACCCCAGGGAATACCGATAATGAATTCGGTTCCTTGGTATCGCTCACTATACACATAGATATCGCCCTTGTGCAACTGCGTAAGGCTTTTTACGAGCGCTAATCCAACACCTGAACCTAAGTGGTTTTTGCTAATTCGATAATACCGGTCAAAGATTCTGGTGATTGATTCTTTCGAGATGCCTATCCCTGTATCAGCAATACGAAAGTAAATGTATTTATCAGCACGGTGTTCTTCGCAGAGCAATTGAAACCCGGTAGTGAAAGAAGGTTTGAAATTTCTCAGGTCAAAAAATATTTCAAATGTTATCTGTCCATTGATGCCCGTATACTTAAAAGCATTGCTGAGTAAATTAAAAAGAATCTTTTCAAGTATCTGAACATCAAACAATCCGGTTAATGATTCATCGAAGTTGTTATTTGTGCGATCAATTATTTTAAAATCAATGTCCTTGCTGATTGCCAGATTTTGAAATTCCTTAGCAAGGTTGTTGCAGAACAGATTGACGAGTGTAGGTTGCAGCTGAAGTTTTATCATACTGTCAGCAACCTTTTTAAAATTCATTAATTCACTAACTAGATTCATCAACCTTTTTGCATTTCGTAGCATGAGTTGATAAGAATTGTTGATCGTAGAATCTTTGTTTTTCTTAATCAGCGTTTCTAAAGGGCCAAATATCAAACTAAGAGGCGTACGAAACTCATGGGAAATATTGGTGAAGAAAACTAATTGCTGCTGATAAAGTTCTTCCCGATGCTTATGCATTTCTTCCCGTTTCTCCTCATTAATTTTACTTACGGTAAGTTCTCTTTTCAAACGATACCATCTTGCCTGGTAGGTATAGATGCCTAAGAGACCAGAGATAATCAGTAAAATATAGATTGTTTTAGCCATATCGGATTTCCACCAGGGCGGAGTTATGATGATTGGCAGCTGAGCTTTATTTTTACTCCATACGCCATCATTGTTGGTTGCTTCAACAATAAACTGATAGCTGCTATAATCAAGATTGCTGTAAGCAGCATTGGGATGACTGCCGTCTGTATATTTCCATTCCTTATCAAATCCGTCAAGCCGGTAACGGTATCTGCATTTTAATGGATTGGCAAAATGCATGGCAGAGAAGTAAATGACAAAATTATTCTGCCGGTAGGTAAGGGTCAGCTTTTTACTATAACTGATAGCCTGACTAATAGAGTTTTGGAACGAATCAGAATGTCCTAAATGCGGCAACTGGTTGTTAATCAGAACATCGGATAAAACAGGCCGCGCTTCAATTGTGTTCGTTTTTATCTGATCCGGATAAAAATAGTTCAGTCCATTGATGCCTCCGAAATACAATCGTCCGTCAGCACCTTTATAAGAAGAGCCAACTTTAAAACTGTTGCCTTGCAGCCCGTCATTCTTATCGTACTTTATTAGAGTCCCGGTGGTTGGATTTAGACATTCTAATCCGTTTCCGCCCACCCAAATGTTTCCATTATTATCAATTTCCAGACTTTCCACATCATTACAAACTCCATAACTGGCACCATATGTTTTGATATGATAGGTATCGTTATTCAAATTCAATAACAGACGATTCAAGCCACCGCCCATTGTGCCTATCCAATAAGTACTGTCGTTTTGCTTACACACTGGATAGGTATAATTGGAGCTTAAAGAGTTGGGTTTGGATGAAGCCTGATAGACATAAGCTTTAAGTATGTTTCCTTCAGCATCAACGATTACCCGCTTTAATCCGTGCGTGCTGGAGACAAAAAGCTGGGGTTTATTTTTATCAGGAAGAATAAAATAACCTTCGCCATAATATTTTACATGATATGTCTTTTGTTTATCCCTCCATATCACGCCAAACTTGTCCACATGGTTACCAAACCACATATTACCATAATAATCTTTAGCTAAGGTTTCAATTACAAAATTTGGAAAATTATCGTAACCTGATGGTTTCCACAATTCTTTTCCTTCCCGTTTTAATATATCGATTCCGGCGGTACTTCCTATCCACAAATTGCTATCAATATCAAATGCCAACGACGTAATCCCGTTACTCTTTAGTGTAACCGGTGCTGTAATTGTATTATAATAAGTAAACTTTTGCGTCTTTGCATTGTAAAGATTTAAACCGTTGGCTTGGGTACCAATCCACAAGTTGTCGCCATCCTCCAAAACCGACCGGATATGATTACCGCTTAGTGAATTTGAACTTTCCGGGTTGTGTTGTAAGGTATAAAACAGTTTTTCATTCAAATCACAATAATTTACACCTCCACCGAACGTACATACCCATAAACATTGCGAACGGTCAACAAAAACTTTATTGATGGAATTTGAGTTTAAACTATGCAGAGAGCTTGTACTATTTACATCCTGAATAAAATTTAAGTTGCTATCTAACTTAAGTAAACCTGTACCTGTATTTACCCAATAGACTGACTTTTTATCTACAACAATGTTCCTGATCGTAATATTGTTCGCACTGACAAACTGTTTCTCAATAACCACCTTGTGATGAATGGGTGAATCCGTTGGTTCTGATTTCATTTTGCCAAGAAATATTTTGTTTCCGCTGGTTAGTAACAAATGATTTTGATCACTTAAATAAATTTTGGAAAGGTTTTCGTCTGGCAACCCCGCCACAATTACTTTTTCTATTTTTTGATTTTTATCCAGCCTCCAAAGTCCTTTATTGCTTGACAGATAAACTACGCCGTTCTGACCAGGCCACATATCCGAGAATTGTACAGCCGGTGGTATTGTCAGCTTTTGCTCCGTAATTCTATCTCCTTTAATGAAATAAAGCCTCATGCGGTTTCCTGTCATTGCATAGATTAAGTTTCCGGATGGCTTAAATAGCTTCGTAAACCATAGATTGTCTCTATTGGCTGTATCTTTGAAATCAGTGTATTTTTCCAATACCGGATTAAAAGACTGCAAGCCATCTTCGGTTCCTAACCAGATGATACCGGTACCATCGGGATAAACACAGGTAATGCGATTCCTGAATGCATTATTTACAGGAACGTCTGTATTGTAATATTTTTTTACCGAATTGCCATCGTATCTGTCAAGTCCAAAATAAGTAGCGATCCAAATATAGCCTTGCTCATCCTGAGCAATGTCGTTTGCATCCGTATGAGACAATCCTTCATCAACCGTTAGGTAATTAAATTTATATGGATACGGCTGGCCTGAACCTATAGTTACGGCAATACAGCTAACAATCAACGAAAAAAGTATGGCTTTCAAGCAGTCCGGCTTTAACTCAAACAGAATTTCAAGAATACTGATGAGATGTGGTGATGTTTATAATAAATAAAAGTAGTAAAATTAGTAGAATTCATTCCTCCCTATATAGCCTCTCCTCGTTTTTTAATTTTAACCGTTATCAGAACCAAAACTTTATCTTTTTGCTCACTCTTTATCTATATTCAGGTCACCTGAAAAATACTGCTTATAATTATTTGCAATCAATCCGAAACTCAAATAAGTCATAAAAGAATTATCCTCCCTTTCTTACATTTTACTTCTCGTCTTACTAAACGGACAAAATGGCAATAAATAATACTGCTGCATCTAGTAATTGACTACAACAGTATACAAGAAGAGACAATTATTTCATCACAAGTCTCCTGACAGGCATAATCAAAGGCAGCTAAAATTTATACGTGAACAATCGGGACTGTAAGTAAAATGTACAATAGGTCAAGAAAAAAGGATGATATAGTCTATTCGGGCAGCGGGTAAATGGGATTTTTGTGCAGTAAAAGTATTTGATTTTATCACCTGCTTAATAAGAATTAATCAAGTCTTAAAAAGATAAGCTGCCCAAATGACTAAAGAATTAGTATCACTAACCTAAAAGCATGAGTACTTATGAAACTAAACTGTAAGGGACCTTAAAACACAAGGTTTAAACCGGAATTAATTTGCCGTTGCAACACGTTTAAGTTGCACCTTCTTATTATCTAACGTTCAACGTTGTACGCCGCCATGAAAGAGATATTGACAAAATTCTGCCACACATAGCGTGTTTTCAACTTTCAGTATGCCATTATTGTTCAAATACCAAAAGCTGCCTGAACAGGCAAGGTGATTCACTCTATCAAATAAAATTGCAAACCATGATGAAGAATTTTATTCTACAAAGAATGAGGATTTCTGTTATCTTTTTTATGTTTTTTATCTCCGCCGTTTCTTCACTTTATGCTCAGTCAATCGCTGTAAAAGGAAGGGTTACAAATGAGAAATCCGAAGCGCTTCCTAATATTTCAATCCAAATTAAGGGTACGTCGTCTGGTACAACAACAGACGAAAACGGTAATTTCTTAATTAAAGTGCTGAACACTAATTCAGTACTTGTTTTTACTTCAATCGGTTATGAATCACAGGAAGTAATTGTAGGCAACCAGTCAACGATAAATGTTGCCCTGAAAACCGGTGATGCTACGCAATTAAATACTGTAATAGTGGTGGGCTATGGTACCCAAAGAAAAGCAACCGTAACCGGTGCTGTGGCACAGGTAAAAGGTGCTGAGCTGGAGAAGTCACCCGCCGTGAACCTGTCTAACTCATTAGCCGGCCGCTTGCCAGGGATATCGGCAGTTCAATCGACAGGTGAACCAGGATATGACGGATCAGCCATTCGTATTCGGGGCACAAATACGTTTGGGAATACTTCTGCATTAATTGTCGTTGATGGAATTCCCGACATAGCCGGAGGATTGGATCGTATAAATCCTGCCGATATCGAAAGTATGTCCATACTAAAAGATGCCTCGGCTGCCATCTATGGTTCACGGGCAGCCAATGGTGTTATTTTGATTACCACCAAACACGGGAAAACAGGCAAGCCGCAGCTATCTTACACATTCAATCAGGGATGGGCGCAGCCAACACGCGTGCCTAAGATGGCTGATGCTACAGAATATGCAGCTATTAATAATGAAACGACAATTTACGACAACATTCCCCCGGCGGAATGGGCTGCAGCCTTAGATGCCTTCAACAAAACCGGTAGTTATACCACAACAGGCGGAGCAACGGTTAATGCTCCTTTTCAACCGGCAGACGTCCAAAAATATGGCGATGGTACCGATCCCTGGGGGCATCCCAATACCGATTGGTTTAAAACCACTTTAAAAACATGGTCACCACAATCGAGACATACGCTTCAAATCAGTGGCGGAACGGATGCTATTAAGTATTTAGCTTCAGCTGGCTATCAAGACCAGGATGGTTACTACAAAAATTCAGCTACAGGCTACAAGCAATATGATATGCGCCTGAATGTTGATGCCCGGATAAATAAATACATCAATACAGGCATCAATCTGCTGGCACGCGAGGAATACCGTTTCTTTCCAACGCAATCTTCTAATTCTATCTTCAGAATGCTCATACGCGGCAAGCCAACTGATCCTGAAGTTTGGCCCAACGGATTGCCAGGTCCTGATATTGAAAATGGCCAAAATCCAATTGTCGTTACTACCAGCCAAACCGGATATGACAGAGACAAAAGAGATTATTTCCAGGTGAATGGAAGAGTAGAATTTCTGATTCCGGGTGTAGATGGTTTAAAGATATCGGGAACCGCAACGTTAGATAAAGAAGTAGAAACGCGGCGTCTTTGGCAAACTCCCTGGTCATTATATTTCTGGGATCATTCCACTTATGAAGCCGATGGTGTAACACCTGTATTGACAAAGAGCGTTCGTTCTACGTTCACTTCGCCCCAATTGCAACAATGGAACTATAATTATCAAAATATCCTGTTATCCGGCTTTGTAAATTACGACAAAAAAATTGGTGGACATACCATCAATCTGCTTGCAGCAGTAACGAAAGAAACAGATAAAGAAGACGATTTCAATGCGTATCGAACTAACTTTATTTCATCCTCTCTCGATCAGTTGTTTGCAGGCGGCGCCAATGGTCAAACAGTAGGTGGTTCGGCTTATGAGCGCGCCCGGTTAAGTTATTTTGGTCGTGCAGCGTATAATTATAAAGAAAAATACCTCGCTGAATTTTTGTGGCGTTTTGATGGTTCTTATCTCTTTGCACAAAACAAAAGATGGGGTTTCTTTCCAGGTATTTTAGCAGGATGGAGAATTTCTGAAGAGAACTTCTTTAAAAACAACGTCAAATTCATTGACAATTTAAAATTGCGGGCTTCTTACGGACAAGAAGGTAATGACCAAGTTTATTACAATGGCAGTCTTCGTGAATATCAGTTTTTGGGATTATATGGCTTGGGAAATTATGTAATTAATAATCAGGCTGCCACTACCTTATATGAAACGGTGGTTCCTAATCCTACCTTCACATGGGAAGTCGCTAATAATTCTAATGTAGGCTTAGAAGGTTCTATATTGAAGGGTAAACTCAATTTTGAATTCGATTATTTTTATAACAAGCGTTCAAAAATTTTATACCCTCTTTCAGGCTCTGTTCCTGCCAGTTCTGGCATAGCCTCTCTTCTCCCTCCCGAAAATTTTGCTAAAGCAGAGAACAAGGGTTATGAATTCACTGTAGGATACAACGGTCACAACGGCGACTTTACTTACACGGTAAGTGTAAACGGAGGTTATGCAAAGAACAAGATTTTAGATTTTGATGAGGTGCCTGGTATTGCTGATTACCAAAAAGCTACCGGCAAACCATTTGGTACCAATGGCTTCCCTGCTTTTCTCGTTTATCAATATGATGGTGTTTTTCAAGATCAGGCAGACATAGACAAAAACACAATCGATTACAGCGGTTTAACTCCATCATTGAAGCCAGGCGACATGAAGTTTAAAGACATTGGTGGCAGGGATGTAAATGGTACCCCAACAAACACACCCGATGGTAAAATTAATGCTGATGACCAGGTTCGTTTAGACAAAACTGGAGAGCCCACTTTTACAGGCGGTGTCAACATTCATTTAGGATATAAAAGCTTTGATCTTTCTGTTTTATTTCAGGGAGCCACCGGCGGCTTATTGCTATTCAGCGCCGGAGAGTCTGGTGATATTGGTAATTACCTGCAATATAGCTACGACCATCAGTGGACGGTTACCAATCCCAGCGCCACGGATCCACGCCTTGCCAATAGAAACAACACCTATTACACAGGTGGGGGTGCTTATAACAACACCTACTTTTTGCGGAACAGCGATTATCTGCGTTTAAAAAATATAGAACTGGGTTATAATCTTTCTGGCAGATTACTAAAAAGAACCGGTATCGGTAACTTGAGGATTTATGTAAATGCGTTCAACCTCGTTACCTGGGATAAAATGAAGATATGGGATCCTGAATCCACCAGCGGAGACGGACATTATTATCCCCAATCAAGAATTTTGAATACCGGCGTAAGAGTCACTTTTTAAACTTATGAACATGAATAATAAAACAGGATATTTTCTTCTCGGGTTTACCGGCTTGGTACTTGGGCTTGCGGCTTGTAAAAAAGATTTTTTAAATACTCAGTCGCTGAATACTGTATCGTCAGACGCAACTTGGTCGGATGGTGGTCTTGCACAAGCATTTGTAACCAATATTTATAATGGTCTTGGTAATGGAGGTTTTGATGAACAACAACTTTCGTCCCTGTCAGATGAGGCTGTGTTTACCCATCCCGGTCGCGGCATCAATACGATTAATGAAGGTACTCTAAATCCATCCAATTTAGGATGGGTAAGCGGAACTTACGAGTGGGGTTCTATGTACAACAGAATCAGAACTACCAACCTTTCGTTAGAACAACTGAAAACAGCCACCTTTAGTGACTCATCATTAAACAACAGGCTGCAGGGCGAAGCGCATTTTTTAAGAGCTTATTATTACCATCAGTTAGTACGGTATTATGGAGCTGTACCCATTATATCGCATACCTATGGCTTGGGCGAAGATTATTCAGCAGCAAGAAACACGTTTGAAGAATGTGTAAATTTTATTGTTGGCGATTGCGATTCGGCAATCATGCTGCTGTCTGGCAGAACGATGGATAAAGGCCGCGCCTCTGCCATAGCGGCTATGGCATTAAAATCCCGAATTTTGTTGTATGCAGCCAGTGATCTGCACGACATACCAACGGCCAAGGCCAAATCCAGCTTAATTGCCTCTTATTCAAACCCAGAACTGTTAGGGTATGTAAGCGGTGACCGCACCGCCCGGTGGCAAGCCGCAAAAGATGCCGCCAAAGCGGTATTAGATGCTGGCAGCGGATATAAGTTAGATCTTTCTTCTCCTGCCTCAGCTGCTGATGCGCAAACGAACTATGTCTCTATCGCTATGGGCGGCGGAAGCAACGCGCCTGGTATCGACAAAGCAGCTTCCGTTGAATTGCTTTTCGAACGTGATTTTTCACCTCAGTTATATACCGGGGGCCCAGGGGGTGATGGTACTTCTGTGGGGTTAGATAATGGACCAAATGGCTATCATAACTGGGCAGGTAACGCACCTATACAGGAGTTGGTTGATGATTATGAAATGATGGATGGAACTAAGTTTGACTGGAATAATGCCGCTGAAGCTCAGTCCCCTTATAAAGACAGAGATCCGCGTCTGTATGCGAGTATCTTGCATGATGCAGCTCCCTGGAAACCACGCAGTAAAATCACCAGCAATCCCGATCCTGCAAACCAAATTCAAACGGGGCAATACCAGATGACGCAAGGTGGCAATTTTGTTGCAGGCTTAGACACGAGGCAAAGCGTGGTTGAAAACTGGAATGGAAGCTGGACAGGATATTATATGCGTAAATTTATTGACCCCGATCCTGCTCTTGTTGATAATAATACAAGACAATTTATTCCCTGGCCATTTTTCCGGTATACAGAAGCTGTGTTGAACTATGTAGAAGCTTGTATTGAATTAGGGCAGGAAGGCGAAGCTATCGCTTGGTTGAATAAAATTCGTTTCCGGTCTGGTATGCCAGCTATTACCGCCTCGGGTAATGCTCTCAAAGATGAGTATAGAAATGAAAGAAGAGTTGAACTGGCTTATGAGGAGCAACGTTATCACGATGCCCGGCGATGGATGATTGCAGCAACAACCTTAGGGCGCCCTCTTGTATTTATGAGTGTTACCGGTACGCTTAAGCCCGGAGCTACAGCACCTGTTCCGTACAGGCATGATGAGTCTGTTTACACTTATACTTATAAGCCTTTTACAGACAATTCGCTAGAAGTTCGTACCTGGCTGGATAAGATGTATTTCAGGCCCATTAGTAGAGATGAGGTTAATAAAAATGTAGATGCAACTACTAAAACAACTAAACTCATTCAGAATCCTGGTTACGATCAGTAACTATTGTTATCTTCTACATGGAGTTTTGTTTTAAAATCAATGCCGGTGATCACCGGCATTGATTTTAAGTTTATATATCTTTCCCATCAAATTTTTCGCTTGCAACGCTATATTCAATTATCGCCAGGTTTGCTGCTGTCACTATTATTAATCAATCTTATCTCCGGATGTTCTTCAAACGAAACTAAAAGTTCATCAAAAAAGGAGGACCCAATATTTCAATTATTAACAACGGAACAAACCGGCGTAAACTTCAACAATGAAATAAAGGAGAGTCTGAACATGAATGTTCTCATGTACGAGTATTTCTATAATGGAGGTGGAGTAGCTGTTGGGGATGTAAACGGCGACGGCTTACAAGACATTTATTTTTCAGGTAATGCTGTTGACAATAAGCTGTACCTGAACAAAGGCAACATGAAGTTTGAAGACATCACCGATGCGGCTGATGTTGCCGGCAGACCCGGCCCCTGGAAAACAGGCGTAACGATGGCAGACGTAAACGGCGATGGTTTGCTGGATATTTATGTTTGTTACTCTGGTAAACTACCGCCAGCCAAAAGAGTAAACCAGTTATTCATCAATCAGGGTAATGATAAACAAGGCATTCCTTCTTTCAGGGAAGAAGCTGAGGGATATGGTCTGGCAGATTCTTCTTTCAGCACACAATCTTATTTTTTTGATTATGACCGAGACGGCGATCTGGACATGTTGCTCCTGAATCACAATCCTAACTCATTGCCCGTATTGGATTCTGCTAGCACAGCCGATGAGCTGAAACAAATTGATCCGTATGTAGGTATTAAGCTTTACAGAAACGACAACAATGTGTTCAAAAATGCGACATCAACATCGGGTATCAGCAGTTCTTCACTAACGTATGGATTGAGTGCAGGCATTGCTGATCTGAATAATGATGGCTGGCCCGATATGTATATCTGCGACGATTATACTGTACCTGATTATTTATACATCAATAACAAAAACGGAACATTTACTGATGTTAAAAAAACGGCGTTAGGTCATACTACGCATTTTGGGATGGGCAATGATGTAGCTGATATAAACAACGATGGGCTGCCCGATATTCTCTCTTTAGATATGTTGCCCGAAGACAATCACCGCCAAAAAATGCTGATGGCACCTGACAACTATGAGAAATACGATTTGATGCTGAGCAGTGGCTTCTATTACCAATATATGCGCAACATGCTGCAGGTAAATAATGGCAACGGCACGTTCAGCGAAGTAGGACAATTGGCTGGTATCTCAAACACCGACTGGAGCTGGGCTGCTTTATTAGCCGATTATAACAATGATGGCTGGAAAGATCTGTTTGTTACCAACGGCTATACACGCGATTATACCAACATGGACTTTCTGAAATACATGAGTGATTATATCCAGAATAACAGCGGTGATATACGGCGGCAGAAAGTGCTTGATTTGGTGCAGAAAATGCCGTCCAGCGATGTGAAAAGTTATCTCTTTAAAAACAATGGCGACCTTACTTTCAGCAATGAAACTTCGAACTGGGGAATCACACAATCCTCCAACAGCAATGGTGCTGCTTATGCGGATTTAGATAATGACGGACGGCTCGATTTGATCGTCAACAACATCAATAAACCGGCTTTTATTTATCATAATATTTATACGAAAAAAAATGAAAATAACTATCTGCAAATAAAATTGCAGGGCGCTGATAAGAATACGGAAGGCTTGGGCGCAAAAATATTTCTTTATACAAAAGGCAAAGAGCAATATGAAGAGCAAATGCCTTCACGTGGCTTTCAATCTTCAGTGTCATCCATTCTTCATTTTGGTTTGGGAAGCGGTGAAACAATAGATTCACTGCGTATCATTTGGTTAAGCGGCAAAAAGCAGTTGTTACAACATATAAAAGCAAACCAGTTGTTGACGTTGCAAGAAAAAAACGCAACAATGTCTCAGCAGTATAAGTCGTCTGAAAAAACTTTATTTGCTGAAGTACCTGCTCCTGTTGCTTTTCAGCAGCCAGTCAACCATATCAATGATTTTAAGCGCCAGCCGTTACTGATAAACCCATTATCCTTTTCAGGACCTTGTATGGTGAAGGCTGATGTAAATGGCGATGGTTTGGAAGATGTATTTACAGGCGGCGAGCCGGGAACAGCAGGTGCTCTGTATATTCAGCAGAAGGGTGGAACGTTTGTAGCCAGCCAACAACCTGCATTTGAAGCCGACAAAATGAGTGATGATGGCGATGCAATTTTCTTTGATGCGAATGGTGATGGCTTTCCTGACTTGTATGTTGCCAGTGGCGGCTATCATAATTTTGAACCGGATGATGCGCTGCTGCAAGACCGCTTGTATCTCAACGATGGCAAGGGACATTTTACAAAGGCCACCGATGCGTTACCAAAAATGCTGACCAGTAAAAGTTGCGTGCGGGCTGCTGATATAAATGGCGATGGACATCCTGATCTATTCGTTGGCAGCCGCGTAATTCCGGGTCGCTATCCTGAAACACCGGAGAGCTTTTTACTCATCAACGACGGGAAAGGAAATTTTACAAATGAAATAAAAATAATAGCGCCTTCTCTGCAAAAGATGGGCATGATAACGGATGCATCCTGGGTTGATTTGAATGGTGATAAAAAACAGGATTTAATTGTAACAGGAGAATGGATGCCAGTTTCTGTTTTCATTACTGTGAATGGCAAACTTGAAAATAAAACCAAGAGTTATTTTGATAAACCGTGCAATGGTTGGTGGAATAAGCTCTTGGTAAAAGACATGAATGGCGATGGTAAACCAGAACTTATCATTGGCAACCTGGGATTGAATACACAATGTAAAGTGAGTGATAAAGAGCCGGCTGAACTCTATTACAAAGACTTCGATGATAATGGTTCCATTGACCCCATACTTTGCTTTTATATTCAAGGCAAAAGTTATCCGTATGTAACCCGTGATGAGTTGTTGGACCAGATGAGCAACATGCGCACACGCTATACCAGCTATGCTGATTATGCCGACCAAACGCTAACAGATATTTTCAGCAAAGATGATCTGAAGGATGCCGGTCATTTAACGGCATCCTGTTTAAGCACTTCCTATTTTGAAATGGGAAATGATGGCAAATTTCATAGCAAACCGTTGCCAATGCAAGCGCAGCAATCACCTGTATTTACCATTACGCCGCTTGATTATAATAAAGATGGAAAAGAAGATTTGCTATTGTGCGGCAACATCAACAAAGCACGTCTGCGGTTTGGCAAATATGATGCGAACTATGGTGTGCTGCTGCAAGGGAATGGTAAAGGTGGCTTTACGTATGTTCCGCAGTGGCAATCGGGTTTGAATCTTCATGGTGATGTAAGAAGCGTGTTGAACATCAACAACATCTTATTGTTTGGTATCAGTCAATCTTCGCCTGTTGCTTATAAACTTCAATAAATCCTGTTTCATTTTGATTGTATGGTGAGGAACATTTCTATTAAAAAGTATTCTTCTTTTTTTATGCTGCTGTTGTTTTTTGGTTGCACATCACGCACGTCAGAAACGCCAGAGCTTTCCAACGCAGAAATCGGAAAGGTAACCAGGCAAATGACGGATCTGATGATACATGATGTCACCAATCCGCCGTTGGCAGCACGTTTTTTCAGCTATGCCTGTCTCGCCGGGTATGAAGTGGTAGCAGAAAATGATAAATCATTTCATTCTATGCACGGCTTTGTAAATGCCTATCCTGATTTCAAAAAACCAGATACTATTCAGGGTTATTCCTACCCGTTGTCTGCCGTTTTAGCTATGTTGTACACAGCCGAAAAGATGCAGCCTTCCGGTAAATTGCTCGTTAGCTATGAGACTGCTTTTTTAGATTCCTGCAGAGAAAAAGGTTTTACAGATGAAACCATAGCGCAGTCGCAGAAATATGCTTCGGTAGTCAGTAAAGAAATACTGGCGTATGCAAAGAGGGATGGCTATAATAAAATAAGCAACCATGCACGGTATACGCCTTTGCCGGAAGAAGGTCATTGGTACCCGACGCCTCCAGCTTATTTGCCTGCTGTTGAACCATATTTTAATACGGTGCGGCCTTTCTTTTTAGATTCTGCCAGCCAGTTTCGCGTGCCGCCGCCTACTGTTTTTTCAAAAGACAAAAACTCTGCTTTTTATAAATTGATGTATGCCAATTATCAGCAAGCGCCTGATAGTTTAAGTGAAGAACACAGGCACATTGCATTGTATTGGGATTGCAATCCGTTTGCTGTGCAGGATGATGGACATTTGCTCGTCGGGTTAAAGAAGATATCTCCCGGTGCGCATTGGTTAAGTATCACTGATATTGTATGCCGGCAAACTAAAAAATCATTCGATGAAACAATGCTCATTCACGCACTGGTAGCTATGGGTTTGATGGATAGCTTTATGGCTTGCTGGGATGAAAAATATCGCAGTAACCGCATTCGTCCTGAAACGGCCATTCGCCAGTTGATAGATGTTCATTGGAAGCCATTATTACAAACACCGCCGTTCCCGGATTATTTAAGTGGGCATTCCTGTATATCAGCTACATCGGCTACTATACTTTCGCATTATATTGGTGATCCTGTTCCGTTTGTAGATTCTTCAGAAGTACGTTTTGGTTTGCCAACCCGATATTTTTCTTCATTCAATCAGGCAGCCAGCGAAGCCGCTATATCCCGCTTTTATGGCGGTATTCATTTTATGGATGCCATTGAGCAGGGAACCATTCAAGGTAGGAATGTAGGAACATGGGTGATTGTGAAAACGGAAAAGAAATAAATTACTCGTTATCCGTTTTTTTAATCCTGACATCAGGAAAAATAAACCGGCAGTCTTATAAAGCTGCCGGTCACAAAACATTTATACAAAATCATCGCATTCTTTGTAAGCCTTACCAGTGCGGCTTCACCCTCTTTTCCCGGCTTGGAAATTCTATGTTCCATACCCAGGACGCCTTTATACCCTTTGTTATAAATGTGCTTGAAAATGTTCTTATAATTCATCTCGCCGGTAGTCGGTTCGTTGCGGCCAGGATTGTCGCCGATTTGCAGGTAAGCAATCTCATCCCAGGAATTATCCATGTGCCGGATTAAACCGCCCTGGTTGCGCTGCATGTGATACATATCATATAGAATTTTGCACGAAGGACTGTTCACCGCTTTGCAAATGAGAAAGGTCTGGTCAGACCCGCGCAGAAATAAATCAGGTGTGTCGCTAAGCGGTTCTAATACTATGATCAGGTTATTCGGTTCTAATATAGCCGCTCCTTTCTTCAATGTTTCAATAACATACCACCGGGCCAATAGAAATATCATACGCTCCGTGACTTGAAACAGCAGTCCTTTGCGCATCTTGTAAAATGCGGAACAGAGGCGGAGATACAGGCACATATATTCCTTTGCCACTGGTTGCGCTAAGCCGGTTAATTTCGCTGCTTTCAATATAATCACTCAATATATTGTTGAAACTGTCAGCTAACTGAAACGCTTGAGCAGCAATGGTTGCAGCCTTTACTGAATCGTTTGTATAAATGGTAATGGTAAAAGGTGAGCCCATTTTTGACTGTTCGAACGTGTATTTTCTTTGCGCAAATAAGTGAACAGAAAACAAAAGCAGCGCAATGAAAAGGGAATATTTTTTATACATGAAAGCAATCTGTATTATTGAATTTGAAGCAGAGAATTTTCTACTTGAGCAAGGATAAATTTAATGCTATATTTCAGTCATAATTATACTTAGAAAATAGTATCCGTCAGATAATTTTGAATTTGATAAAGCTATCATTTCATCAATGAAACACACACTTTTTTTAATTGCCTTAATCATATCTAAAATCTTTATTGTATCCGCTCAAAGCCAAACAAAAACACCTGCTGCAACATTCAGGATAACAGGCTATGTGCTTAACCAACCAGGTTTATTGGACAATGTAAAACATCTTGATCTTACCAAAATCACGCATCTTAATATTGCTTTTGTAAATCCTGATTCTTCTGAACAATTTCATACACCTGATGATATAAAAAAAGTAACAAGAATCGCACATAAAAAACAGGTGCAGGTGTTGTTATCAATAGGAGGCGGCTCGCCTCCTGAATATCTGCTGAACTTCTTAGCACCTGATAAGCAGGCAGCATTTATTATCTCGTTAGTTAAACTGGCAACCCGCAATCATTTAGATGGTATTGATGTTGACTTGGAAGGAAAATTGATAGATGAAAATTATGAGTCGTTTGTTGCGAATTTAGGAGCTGCCTTGCATACGAAACATAAAACGATGACTGCCGCTATTGCCTCTTATTATGCCGAACAATATACAGACAAAGCACTGCAGCAATTTGACTTTTTAAATGTAATGAGCTACGATAAAACAGGTCCCTGGAATCCTGACAAGCCTGGTCAGCACGCGTCTTATTCTTTAGCAACCGATGATATGAAATACTGGAGCAGCGTGCGTCATATTGCGAAGCAAAAGCTTGGTTTGGGAATGCCTTTTTATGGCTATGGTTTTGGTGCAGGCGCACCAGAAGATATGTCTTACGGAGATATCATTAAGAAGTATCCCGGCTCTGAAAATACCGACGAAGTAACGGTGCCGGGCGGCGGTATTATTTACTATAATGGGGCTGCAACCATCAAAGAGAAAACGAAGCTTGCCTTAGATGCAACGGGAGGAATTATGATATGGCAGCTTCTTCAGGATATAAAAGGTAAACGCTCTTTGCTCAGGTTAATTTATGAGCAGGTTAGGGAAGCAACGAAATAAAAATTGATCTCTTAATTTTCAGAAATCAGACCTAAAACCTGTTGTTGGCTATGAGAAAAAAGACACTTTCTGCTTTCATCATTATTGCCTGTTTGTCATTTCATTTTTCGGGGTTGGCTCAAAAGGGTTTATCTGATATTAAAGCGACATTGCAATCTCCTTATTTCGAGAAATTATATTCTGACACTTACTATAGCTTGTTGGACCGGATGGATAAAAATGGCTTTTTGCAAGAGTCGTTAACCGGTGCTTATGAAGGCATGTATTGCCGCACTACCGGCGCATTGGTCTCTTTACTGATGGAAACAGGTCGTTTGAAGGAAGCTGAATTAAACATTAAATGTGTATTGGATGCCACCACGCAAAACGATATGGAACGCATTCCGCATGTCATTGGTATAAAGAACAATACATACACCATCATCAGCGATGAATGGCAGATAGACGGTCAGGCGCATGTGCTGCTTGCCTGGGCAAGGCTGACTTTGCAGCGAGGTTCTACCCGTTTTGAGGATCGTACCTGGACATTGGTATGCACCCTTATGAAGCGCACTTGCGACCGTACATTTTTTCAGCACGGGTGGTGGTCGGTTGAGCCTGGTTTAATTCGCAACATTTCTTTTGAACATTCAAGAGAAGGAAGAAGATGGGATGTGTGGGATTTGCTCACGCAAAGCTTTGTAGGTGCGGCTTTGCAGGACATGTCTGCCATTGCGGAACGAAGAGGAGATACAGCATTAGCTTCTGACTGGCGCAAAAAACTGAGTCTGCTAAAAGAGGGAATCCGAAAAAATTTAACCACGGTACGAAACAACGATACCACGTATCTTGAAATGCGCCTGCCCGATTCAAACGGCGGCACGCCTTATTTAAATATGGGTTGGGTAACCTTGTCGCCCATCGCTGCCGGCTGGGAAGGATTAAATCATACTGTGCTGCAAAACACCGTTGCAGCCATGCGGAGAAGGATGCTGAAAAAGACAAACGGCATTTCATGGATGCCAACAGACAGCTACCCGGATAGCACGGTTTCTAACGAAATCATCGGGAAAGGAATGGCTTGGGAAATGGACTACGCGCGCACCGAAAAAGATTACAATCGCATCAGCGACATATTGAAACTCATTCGGATTGCAAATGCCGGTAAGCCGGTTTATATGGAAGGCGGCTGGCTTGAAGACGGTATACATAAACAATCTGGTAAACTAAGTGATAAAGATTTTGCGGGCATGACCCACGCAGTGTGGAAAACCAAAGATGCAGGCAACGGCGAGCAATGCGCCTGGTGGTGCTGGGCAATGGCAAAGCTGAGAAAAGAAGCTGGTTTGCTGGCAGAACCTAAAAGGGTTCCTTACTCTGCTTCTGAATAAATATGCCTGGTATAGAAATACCAGGCATTGCTTGTTTAATTATCACTAAAAATCTTCTCATACATACATTCATTCAACTAGAATGCTATTTGATAAATGGCCTTTTAATCTCAAAAAATTACTTTGCAATCATCTCAATGTGTCCTCCGTTTTTAAACAAATCATGTGATACAAAATAACCTTCGTTCTGCTTTCCATTTACTTTTACAGAGGTTAGTATCCTGCTGCTTCCACTTTTTGTTATCGTAAGCATTTTGCCGGTATTTGTTTTCCATTTTATGGTATCAAAAAGCGGAACCGTAACAATGTATTTGGGGTCGGTTGCAGAAAAAGGGTATAACCCTAAAGCGCTGAATACGTACCACGCAGACATTTCTCCCGCATCATCCATTCCGCTTAGTTCCAGGCCTTCGCTGCCGATGCCATACAGGTTGTTCAAGATGTAATCAATTATTCTTTGAGACTTTTCCGGTTTGCCGATGAAAATATAAGAGAAAGGTGCTTCGTGGTCGGGCTGATTACCCTGACAATATTGTCCTATCATTGTTTCAACGTTCCTAGCTATATAACTTGGGTTCCATGGCACCGTAAAGAACGAGTCTAATTTCGCTTCAAATTTTTCCGGTCCGCCATATAGATGGATGAGTCCCGGCATGTCATGCGGAGCAAAGAAGGATACCTGCCAGGCATTGGCTTCTCGATACATGTATTCGTAGTAAGGATACTGCGGATTGAAATTTTTTATCCAACTGCCGGTTGCTGATCTGCCTCTCATAAACCTGTCAGACGTATCGAAAACATGCTGGTAGTTTTTTGACCTTGCCATCAATATCCTGTAGTTGGTTGTATCGTTTAATTGCTTCGCTAACTGCGCTACCGAGTAATCGTCGTAGGAATATTCCAACGTTTTTGAAACACCGGCTTTGCCATTGGTTTCTACCTGCGGGTTCACAACTTCAGAATCGGAGATATAGCCTTTCTGGATATACTCTGTAATGAACGGACGGGTTCCACCTGCTACATTGGCGTTTCGTAACAGTAACTGGTATGTGTCTTTAATATCAAAATCGGTGATACCCCTTAAGTAAGCGCCTGCAATGGAAGAGGCAGCATGATCGCCATGAAAAAAGGTAGGGATAAATCCTGTTTTGTCACCAACATCCTCAAGCGATTTTATTACATTCAGCGTAACCTGTGGTGTAAGTAAACCCAACAGCACATCCTTGTTCCGGTAGGTATCCCACAACGAAGGTTCGGTATAGTAAGTGAAACCGGCTTTGGCTACATTCTTCTTTACGTCTCTGAATTCTCCGTTTACATCGCTGCGCAGTGCCGGCCACAAAAACGACCTGTACAGGCAGGAATAAAACATACGTTTCTGCTTGTCCGTTCCGCCATCTACCTGTATGGAAGACAGCAGCGTTTCCCATGTTTGCGTTGCTTCGTTGCGAACCTCATCAAATGTTTTATTGCCGATTTCCTGCTGAAGATTTTGCTTCGCATTTTCTATGCTTACGAAAGACAATCCTATTTTCAATTCAATCGGTTTCGTGCTGCCATTGCTCAAATGAACGATGGCAAAACCTGAATGTTGACCAGCATCTGTCGTATCCAGTTTTTCAATCTTAGCGTTCAGTTTTGCATAAAAGAAAATATTCTCTCCACCCTGAAAACCCTGCACAGCGGAATCGCCTGCCTGCTCAATGCTCCATGTGTTTACGCGGCTATTGGCTTTGGCTAAATCGAAAAGAATTTGCCGGTCATTATTGTTTTTATATTCATACTTGTGATACCCGCATCGTAACGTCGAAGTCAGGCTGACATTGATGTTGTAATCATCAAGATAAACCTGGTAAAATCCCGGCGCGGAACTTTCTCTGTTATGCGAAAACTTAGAACCGAATGCTGAGCCCGGATGAGAAAGCGGCAGAATAGGAATGTTGCAAAGATTCCAATGACCTTTGTTGGTATGCGCAAAACCTAAAATAACCGAATCCTCATATTGATAGCCGGCGCCCGAGCCATAAGCTGTTATCGGACTCAATTGTACCATGGCATTGGGCAAAGAACTGCCGGGGAAAGTAAGCCCTGCCCATGACCGCCATCCATTTGGCAACCGGTAACCTAAAATTTTGGGATCGTTAAGCGGAGCCGTACCAATAAATGTATTTACATACATTGCATAGCTGGTTGTTGTTTGCGCTATTGCAGAGTTGTAACATACAAAGAAAAGTATGATGACTAAGCTTACAACAGATTTGATTTTTGTTATCATGCTATTGTTTGATCTGACATGACGGAATAAAGAAATTGTCCCCGAAATCTTAAAAACGCATTGCCATATTTCAACAAGGCAATTATCTGCATCATGTTTAATGACTGACGATAAATCATCTTCTATGCATGGCTTCTTTAATGGCTTTATCTGCCAGCGGCTCCATTACTTTATATCCTTCCAAAGTGGGGTGCACGCCATCTTTTGATAAGTTAGCCGGCAACCCGCGTTTATCATCAGCCATTGCTATAAAATAATCGAGATAGACAAGATTGTTTTTGTCTGCATACGCTTTAATCATTTCGTTTAGTGTCTTCACTTTCTCAACCGGGTTGATAGTAGGGCGCCATGGAAAAGCAGCAGCAGGCAACACAGAGGAAAGTACTACTTCGATGCCGCTGACTTTTGCCAGTTCTGCCATCGAAACAATGTTGCCAAATACATCTTCTAATTTTGATGGTCCATTGTTCTCAGCAATATCGTTGATGCCGGCAAGTATCACGACCACCTTAGGTTTTAGATTGATGACATCCTCGCGGAAACGCACCAGCATTTGCCCGGTTGTTTGCCCGCTGATACCGCGGTCAAAATAAGGGTTGTTGGAGAAGAAAGAGGAGTCGTTGGTAATCCAGAAGTCAGTGATAGAATCGCCCATGAATACAACTCGCTTCTCTCCCGAAGCAGGCGATTGCACTTTGATATTGTCTTCCTCGTATTTATGAATATTTGCCCAGTCCTGCGCCTTTGTTACATCAGCACTTAAAACTATCGTTAACAAAGGCAATAGTATTTTTATCATAATGATTGTTCTATCTTACAAAATGGAGCTGCCAATCGTACTTGTTTTCAAGTAAAATATCAAATTCTTAAAAAGCTTAAACAGCCAATTCAAAATCATTTATTTTTCGTTCGACAACGAATATGGAAAGTTAGGTGGCTCTGTACCACGCTGTTGATTCGGCTGTGCCGCCATATCAAAATTGATAACTGCACCCTGCAGCAAAGCATCGTGAGACAGCCAGTTCTTATTATATATTTTTCCATTGTAGCTCATGTTGTTGATGTATCTGTTAATCTCGCTGTTGTTGGGTGCGTTCAACATTATTTTCTTCCCGTTTTCTAAGTTGATGGTCATGTTTTTAAACAACGGCGTACCCAGCGCGTATTGCCCGCAAGTGGGGCATACGGAATAAAATCCCATTGCCGAAAACACATACCAGGCAGAGGTTTGACCGTTATCTTCATCGCCGCAATAACCATCGGGCGTGGGCTTGTATAATTTGTTCATCACTTCGCGCACATGAAATTGTGTCTTCCACGGCTCGCCGGCATAATCATATAAGTAAGTCATATGCTGTATGGGCTGGTTGCCATGCGCATACTGACCCATATTCATCACCTGCATTTCGCGCATTTCGTGTATCACGCCGCCGTTGTATTCTTTATCGCCAAATATAGGCGGCGCGGTAAAAACAGAATCCAATTTGGCAACAAATTGTTTATTGCTGCCCATTAAATTTATCAAGCCTTGTATATCATGAAACACCGACCAGGTGTACTGCCAGCTATTGCCTTCGATGAATGAACCGCCCCATTTGTACGGACTAAAAGGTGTTTCAAAACTCTTATCCTGATTTCTTCCGCGCATAAAACCGGTTGATGAGTCGAATACATTTTTATAATTCAGGCTGCGCTTTTTATAGACATTAATTTCCGCAGCCGGCTTGTGTAAAGCCTTTCCCAACTGATAAATGGAAAAATCGTCATAAGCATATTCCAACGTGCGCGCTACGCCTTCACCTATTTTCGCATCGTGAGGCACATAGCCGATGCTGTTGTAATAGTCAACGCCTCGACGACCGGTAGCATTGGGACCTTCGTTATTAGCGCCATGCAGCAAGGCGGCGTACAACGTATCAATACCATAACCGCGGATTCCTTTTAGATAAGCATCGGCTACCACGGAGGCGGAGTTGTTGCCAAGCATAATATCTGCATAGCCAGGACTGCTCCATTCGGGCAGCCAGCCGCCTTCTTTATAATCATTCACCAGGCCTTCCTGCATCTCTTTATCTATGGACGGATACACCAGGTTTAAAAAAGGATATAACGCGCGAAACGTATCCCAGAAACCGGTACCGGCAAACAGGTAGCCCGGCTCTGTTTTACCCGTGTACGGACTCCAGTGTACCATCTTTCCCTGCGCATTTGTTTCATATAATTTGTTTGGGAAAAACAGCATCCTGTACAGGCAGGAATAAAAAGTGCGTGTCTGGTCAACCGTGCCGCCCGAAACGGTGATATGGTTTAAAGTTTTGTTCCAGACATCTTTGGCTTTTTGCTCGGTAACAGCAAAGCTGTCATTGCCTTGCTCGCTTTGTAAATTCAGTTCAGCCTGCTCAAAACTGATAAAAGAAGAAGCAACGCGAAGGTGAACTTTCTCTTTGTCTGTGGTTGTAAAGCCAATCACCGCAAGTGCATGTTCAGCGTGCAGTTCAAGCGAATCGGTTCCCAGTGTATCGCGATAAGTTTGCGTTACGGCAAACGGCTTATCTACATAAATAACAAAATAGTTTTTGAAGTTAGGTAATGGACCGCGCGCATACCTGGTTGAGTAGCCGATTATCTTTTTCTGGTCGGGAAGAATCTTTATATAAGAGCCTTTGTCCAACGCATCAATCACGATAAAAGAACTGTCGCTTTCCGGGAACGTAAAGCGAAACTGCGCAGAGCGTTCCGTTGGTGTAATCTCAGTCGTTACATTATAATCGGCTAAATAAACGCTGTAATAATAAGGCTTGGCTACCTCGGCTTTGTGAGAAAACCAGCTTGCTCTGCCATCTTCCGTGTTCTTAAAATGTTTAGTCAGCGGCATGATAGAAAACTGACCGTAGTCATTCATCCACGGCGATGGCTGATGGGTTTGCCTGAAGCCACGAATCTTATCTGCGGCATACGTGTAAATCCAGCCATCGCCCATCTTGCCTGTTTGCGCAACCCAGGTATTCATTCCCCAAGGCAAAGCGATGGCAGGATAAGTATTGCCGTTAGATAGACTGAACTTAGAGTCGGTGCCCATTAGAGGATTTATCCATTCCACCGGGTCGGTTATGTTATCTACCTGCTGCGCAAATGAGTGAGCGCCGGTGAACAGCAAAGCGAAAAGAATTAGTTTCTTCATAAGTTAAACGAGCAGATGTCAGACAGATATGGTAATGCAATAATCTACTTACGCGCCGTTTTGTTGATTGTATTATTGTCTTTATTCAACAATTGTATCTGGTAGCTGAATGTTGATGGCTTTGTATAGATGCGGCAGTTTTCCAACGGTCTGGGTCCGCAGCCATTGGAACCAACGCCCAATGTTTTATGACTGATGCACAAAACGGTGCCTTTGCTTTTCGGTAAATCTATTTTGTATTCCACAGGCTGCATCTCTTCATCGCTGTAGGGAAGTGCCGAAACCTGTAATAAGGAATCATCCTGCTTAATGGCTACACCCAGCCCGTTATTAGAGCTTACGTTTGCCCAGCGAACGTCTTCGTGATTACCGCATTCCATGGGCTTTTCATATGGCGTCAGTTGCTGGTTTATGCTGCTGGTATAATGCCCGACATCCGAACCTTGTTTCCGGTCAGCATAATTTTCCATAGGACCGCGACCTAAGTAATCAAACTGGTTAAGGTCTTTATCTAAAAAAAGGCGGACGCCCAACCTCGCCAGCACAACATTCGGCTCGCTAAACGATACAGTATTATCAACCTTGATAATACCTTTTCCATAAACAGTATAAACAACCTGGTGATGAACGCTAAAGTTTTGTTTGCCTTTGCCGGTTAAACTTGCCCTGATTTCAACCGCACCGGAAGGAAGCTGTTTGCTATTCACATCATCCGTTGTCCAGGTAAGTTTTGTCAAGCCTTTGCTGTCCCAAGTTTCATAAGCCCACATATCATCTTTCTGGTGTGGCGCGCGCCACAGGTGCAGCATAGGACCGCCGCCGGGTTGCAGAATGTTTTTATCGCCTTCTTCCATCTGAGAAAAAGTACCTTTTGTTTTATCAAACTGCAAACTGAAATCAGCGCCTTTGATTGTAATAAAATGGGTTGAATCGCGCAAGGTCAGATTGTCACTTTGCAGGTTCTCTTTAATCGCAGGAATTGATATTGGCAATTCTATCTGCTGCTCCGTTACTTCAAAACCTTTGGGCGCCCATAACTGGTCAGTTGCTAAATCAAATGAAACGCGAAGGAAGTATTCGGCTCCCGGTTTTGGCTTTACGGCGAAAGGTATTCTTATATCCTTTTCCTCACCGGGATTGATTAACCCAACCGCTAAGTTACCGGACGACAGGCTGTCGCCGTCTTCACTCAACTGCCATTTGGCTTTAAAGCCGTTCAGGGTAATGAACTGGTAATGGTTTTTAATGGTAAAGGTTTTCGTGTTGATGTCTTTCAACCTGACACCAATCCATTGGTAAGCATGTTTCAGTTCAGGATAATGGGGCTTTTCGGTTCTGTCGGAAAACACAACGCCCTTATGAATAAAATACTGGTCGTTGGGATACTCGCCAAAGCCGCCGCCATAAGCGATGAGGTGATGGTTCGGATCGCGGTCATTGTAAATGCCCTGATCCTGCCATTCCCAGATGGCACCACCTAAGAGCTGCGGATACTTGTCAAACAGCTCATTGTAAACATCTACCGAACCCATCGAGTTGAACATGGCGTGTGCATATTCGCATAAGTAAAATGGCTTGGTCAGCGTTTTGTCGTTCGCTTTCTTTTCGAGATTATCTACATCGGTATACATTTCGCTGTCCATATCCGCAGGATTGTCACTGCCAATACCGAAGCCCTGGTAATGCGTCGGACGGGTTGAATCAATGCCTTTAATCACCTTTACAATAGTTCTAAAATTAGAGCCACCGCTGCCGCATTCATTTCCCAACGACCAGATGATTACTGAAGGATGGTTTTTAAAATTCTCTACATTAGCTACATTCCTTTCTATCAGTGCTGCTTTAATACGTGGTTCTTCATTAAATTCATCCCATGAACCATGACTTTCCAGATTGGCTTCAGCAACAAGATAAATTCCGTAATCATCGCATAGCTCATACCATCTCGGGTCATCGGAATAATGGCAGGTGCGTACATGGTTGCAATTGGCTTGCTTGATTAAGACAATGTCCTTAATCATCTGTTCTTCTGTAATGGCATGGCCATCATCCGGCCAGTTTTCATGGCGGTTGACACCTTTTAATTTGATGGGAACACCATTCACCAAAAACAAGCGATCCTTGATTTCTATCTGACGAAAACCAGTGCGCGAAGACAACGTTTCCACTTTGTTTTTTCCATCATTTAGTGTGAGTATTGTTGTATAAAGATTAGGTGTTTCTGCTGTCCATTTTTTAGGATTGGTTACCCTAACATTTAAAGTGACGGTTGTCTCTTCGCCCGGCTTCAGCGATGGAATTTCTGCTCTGCCGGTAGCGCCTTGCAATACCTGAGTGCCGTCGTATAAATCCATCTGCAAGGTTCGGGCTCCGGTTTCTTTCGTGCTATAATTTTTTATTATGGCAGCAACCGATAATTCCGCGTTGCGGAATTGTTGATCAAATGTTGTTTTAATAAAATAATCCCTGATGTGTTCCTGTGCCGAACTCCAAAGCGTAACGTTTCTGAAAATGCCGCTCAGTCGCCACATATCCTGATCTTCTAAATAACTGCCAGTCGTAAAGCGATATACTTCCGCTGCAATCATATTGATACCTGGCTTCACATAATCGGTAATATCAAATTCGGCAGCATTGCGACTATTCACGCTGTAGCCCACTTTTTTGCCATTTATCCAAAGAAAAAAACCGGCATCCACGCCATCAAATGTTATAAAAATGCGGCGACCATTCCAGTCTGAAGGCACTTCGAAATTCCTGCGGTAGCTACCTACGGGGTTTCGTTCCTGATAAGCTGTGTACCTAACAGGCGGCGTGCTCATCACCCGGGGGAAATCCTTTTGAAAAATGTAAGTAAAATTGCTGTAGTAAGGCGTACCATATCCTTCTACCTGCCAGTTAGAAGGCACCTTAATTTCTTTCCAATTGGAAACATCATAGTCAATCTTATAAAAATCAGCCGGGCGCTTTTGCGGCCAGTCAACATAATTGAACTTCCAGGAGCCGTTTAAACTTCTGTAGAAGGTGGAAGCCTGACGATTAGAAATTAAGGCTTCCTGCAAGGAACCATAAGGCATCAACGTAGCATGATTGAGCTCTTTATTAATGCCAATACATTCTGGATCTTCAATTTCTTTAGGAACTGAAACGGTATCTGATTTTGAAAATAAGGAGTTAACTGATTGCTGCTGTCCCCGGCAGGCGGTATAAATAAGAACACAAGTGAAAACTAAAAACACGTTGGACACTTTTCTTTTAAACCTGATTCTGCTAATACTGATCATATGAAATTGCGGTAATAGAAATGAACTCTTTATCTCGTTACAAAGAACTACAAAACTCATGTCTGCTCATTGGCACGGTGTACATATTTGTTGTCGTAAAGTGCTATAAGTTGACCAATACAGTCTTTAATATACTTTTGTTTTGATTTTTCATGGGGAGGTTTGAATGTTGCTCACTCTTAAATTTAATATAACAAACTAAATTACTTAAGACGTCGCTATAATTTAAATATAACAGACAAGCTTGATAAGTAAAACATAAGATAACCAGTTGGCGGGGTTAATCAGCCAGTGTATGTTTGACTCTGTTTACAGGTTGATAATAAATAAGTTTGTTTAAGAGTGCAATACCTTAAACGCAGTGACTTCTGCTAATATACCGGACTTGAAGCCAGCAAAAGGTTCTGGCATAATTGCATTGTATCTTGAACCGGTCGCAGAATTAGTTTATATTCTCATTCTTATTTTCTTCAAAATTTACATTACCAGTTGGTATTCCTTCAGATTTGCTCTCAAAGGCACTTTTAAGCGGATCGCTACTGTTTTAAATAGCTTGATTTGCGGCTGTTCCCTGCTGATGTATTTTTGTCGCCTGTTATAGTGTAATGACTGAACAATTCTTTTAAATGTTTTAGTGATAATCATCATCTACACTTGCTTTATTCAAACGCAACGATTGGATGATGCATGCCGCGGAATAAACGCTACACAATTTGTAGCTGTAAAAATTTTCTGTGAAGTGTAGTCCCTTTATCTGGACAATGAGGCTCCGATTATCTATTCATTTTGTTTCTGCCCGCGCCATAGTGACAATTGGCTTTGTGGGGCTAAGCCAATTAAACAGGTTATTTCAAAATACTTTAAAGCCGAACAAATCATTTTTAGTGCACTTAGCTTTATGTTGTTGATTAGTACAGTCATGCTGTACGGTTTACACCAGGGGCTGGTTTGGAATTGTTGGAACAGCAGCGATGCTCTTTATTTTACTCGGTTGTGTTGGTATTATTAATCCCAATGCCGCAGCGCTTTCTGTGGCGCCCTTTAATAAAAACGCCGGATCAGCCGCCTCGCTGTTTGGGTTGCTGCAGTGGAGCATTGCAGGGTTATCGTCTGGGGCAGTCAGTTTGTTTAAAAGCCGTACCACAATTCCGTTAGCGGGCATAATGGCTGCAACTGCTATTTTGTCGCTGCTCGTTTTATCTATTGGAAAGGGAACAACGAAACAACAGTCACTGTTGCCATTGAAAAAATTTCAAATGGTGCATTGATGTTTCAGTAAGATAAAATTGTGCCTGTGGCGTTAGAATACAATAGCGTGCTAACAGTGCTGCTCATTTTTGCTCACTTTTAGCTTTCAAACTCACAATGATACTCAACGCAAATGCAGCCGAAGCAGCTGTAAACACCGAATAATCTAACGGTGCTTTTATGCTTTTAGAAAATGTCATGGAAAATGCAAATAACAAAAGTAAGGCGCAACTTGCCCTGGCTACCCAGTTGGTTTTGAAATTGGTAAGCAACAAAAACCCCGATACAACTTCTAAACCTGTTGCTGTATATGCAAAAAACGACGCTATACTATCGGTTGCAAAAGGCACTAAACTTTTTGTGTAATTTACAAAACTTTTCCAATTGCCCCACGCTGAAGATGCCTTAGGCCATAACCCAAAACGGTCTGCAATGGCGGATAAAAAGCCGGCGCTTAACGAAACGCGTAAAAACCATTCAGCTATTTTTAATTCTGATGCTTTCAATTTTTTTGGGTTAAAATTATTCTTCAAATTAATATCCCACCGTAAAACGTTGTTTTATAAATTTGGCATTTTCAATTTCGTCAACAATCGCCATCGCCATATCTTCCACCGAAATAACGCTTCTTCCGTTTTCATCAAATACCGGGTTTTCCAAACCCGTTCTGTAAGCGCCTTTGCGAATGCCGGAATTTTCTTCGTTCATTTCTATAGCAGGACTTAAAAACGTCCAATCCAAATCTTCTTCAGTTTTCAAAATGTTCAGATAATCTCTTACCGCCGAAGCTGCCGCAACTAAAAACGCAGGAAACTGTGGTGTATCTACCAATTGTACACCTTCTGCATTGTACAAACTTCCTCCTCCCCCTACTACAAACAAACGTTTTACACTGCTTTGTTTTACGCCTTCCTGAATGGCTTTTGCAGCTGCCAAAAAATCAGCCGCATAATTAGGATTTTCCCAACCGGCATTGTATGCACTTATTACAGCATCGGTTCCTTTTACCACTTCGGCTACTTCTGCTGCGTTGTAGACATCCACTTTTTTCGCGGTTACATTTCCTGAAATGTTTATTTTGTCGGGATTTCTGCCTAATGCAACTACTGCATGTTTTCTTGATAAAAGTTCGTTCAAAACTGCTTTTCCTACGAACCCGGTTGCGCCAATCAATGCTATTTTCATATTTTTTAATTTGATAGTGTTTTTTACGTTAAAGTTGCTTCTAACAAAGAGTCATTGCTTGTAGCGGTAGAGTTAAAACACTTCTGCGTGGCTTCGCTGCAGTAGATATGATTTAACTCAAAGGTTCAAAATTTATTACTATGTTTAAAAGAAATCATTCGCACTAACCAAGGCGGAATAGAGATATGCTGCGCATTTCTCCACCGTTCCGTGCCCTGTTGCCAATACTGCTGTTGGTGGTATGTGCGTTTGTGTCAACGTGTTTGTAAATTAGATTGTACTAAAACTAACCGTATCGGGTCAACAAGAGTGTGTCCATACTTCATTGTAAGTTACAGGTACAAATTTTATGGCTATGGAAGCCGCTTTCTTCATGTGCACTTGTGCTTCTTCATTTTTTTGCATGTTCTCAAAGTCAGCTAAAGATGCCCATTGTGCATAATTAGTAATTGTTTTTTTGTCGTCGCTAATGTGAAGGTTGGCGGAAATATACCCGGGAAACTTACTTATAACGTTTTCAGTTGCTTCTTTTAAGTCCTTTAATAATTCTACATGTTTTTCAGGGTCAACTGTAAAAACATTAATGAGCGTGCAAATTTTTTTGTTACTGTCAATGGTTGTCATATAATTTATTTTAATTTTTAAAATATCGCTTATTGCTTATCAGGTGCATCCCAAATAGTTTTTTGGGACGGGCATTTGTACTTTTATCGGGCTACGGTTGTGTCACGCACTTGTACGGTATCTTTTCATGTCGGCTTTTCTCGCGCACTTTTATCCATCAACCATCCCCAACAGTACGATACGATAATGTGTGATACACTCTTGCTTTTCTGTTAATTTTTATTTTCTTCAATAAGCTTTACCATGTTGGAGTTGAACGATGGAAGTGTTGTTTCTAAACCAGAGAAAAAATCAAGGTCTGCATTTTCTACATTTTTAATAGCTTTTTGCAAAACTGCTACGCCATCTGCCGTCAGTCTAATGGTTTTTGCTCTTGTATCAGTTTCGTGTTCCTGCCGTGTTATAAACCCTTTTTCTTCTAACGTTCGCAATACTTTCGATACCATCATCCTGTCGGCATTGCTTTGGTTGGCAATGTCAACTTGTGTAACAGCTTTATTTTTTTTTGAAAGCCAGCCTGAAGCTGCCAACAATACAAATTGTGTGTGTGTCAAATCTAATGGGTCTAAAACCTTTTTTAGCTTACGTTGCCATAACATTGTTAATTGTCCAAGCAGATACCCTGGGCTGTCATTAGGGCTTTTAAACTGAAATTCAATTTCTTCAGGCATAATTATATTGAAGCATTTGTGAGGAAATTAGATCAAAATCGTGCTGGTCAATTTCAAAAAAGCCAAAACGAAATGGATAACCCCAGCTTTTTTTGTTTTGAATGAAGTTTAAATCGTTTATTAAAGGAAGAATCGAGGTGTCTTCACTTTTCAAAAATTCAACGTTGCGCCTAAAAGGGCAAAAGCCTTTCGACACCTGAAACTGGTATATCTCATCATCGCTTACCTTTCCTAATGCCGTAAACTCCTGGCATTTGTCAGGTTTGCCCAGCGTTTGCTTTCCAGAATAATAAATAACAAAATCGCCTTTTTGCATTCTTTTTAATGGCGTGGCTTTTCCATGGCTTGCTTGAGCAATTCCGTGTGCAACTCCTGTCTTTACGTGGTCTTTAGATGCCACGATTATCCAGTATTTTGTATCTCTTTTAATCATTGTTAATCATTTTACTTCGTTTGCAAAAATGTAATGATATATCCGTCCGGGTCTTTTGCCATCAGCGTTTGTCCAAAAGGTGTATCGTTGATTGGTCCTAAAAGAGTTACTTCTTTTTCGGTTAGCCGTGTTTGCAGTTCTTCAATCTTTTCATCAATCGCAAACCACAGTGAAGCGCCAACGCCAAGTTCTTTACCTTCTAAATTTCCAATGGATTTTCTTATGGCAAAACTTGCCTCGTCTTTGTTGTACTTAAAAATACAGGCTTCCGGATTTTTCATTTCTGATAATTTAAATCCCAATTTGGTAGTGTAAAATTCTTTTGAAACTCCTAAATTTCTAACCTGCAAAGAAGCAAATTCTAATCGTCTCATAATATTTAAAATTATTGTTGCAGTAAATATAGTATATACGACAACAATATTCAAAATTATTACAAGAAATGTTTTGTTAAACGAGTAAGTTTTTTGGATTTGTCAGGAGGTTAAGTCAGGTGTGTAGTATATATTTTTTGTCTTAAAAGCTGACAAATAACTGTAACAATGATGAGGAGTGTAGCTTGTATTGGTATCGAAACGTAAGTTGAATATTTTTGAGCTATCACGATTGTGGGAAACAGAAATATTGTAAGCAAAATAAAAAATACAGGAATAAACCAAACACTTCGAAGCTTATTATTAGCAGTAAAGAAAATATTTTTTAACCTTATTTTTATATTTGTTACTTGAAATTCTATCAACCCGGTAATTTTAAAATTGCGATTAATACTGCCACAACAACAGGTATTGCCGTTGGTGGGAAAGTTGAAAAATCTCACCCGGTAACCGATGTTCATTATTTATTCAAAATGAAAATTATTTAATGTTCGAAAGTGTTCCTTGCGCCCGAATCAAAGCCGACAAGCAATTTACAGCCGGGCTCGAGCCTCCCATTCGTCTATCGGTGTATTTCTTGTTGCCAGTAATGTCCTCATCAGTTAAACGACTGTCTGAATGCCAAAGGTGAAAGATTAGTTTTTGTTTTAAACAGCTTGCTGAAGGATTGGGGATGTTCAAAACCTAATTGTAAGCAATCTCCGCTACAGAAAAAGAAGTTGAACTAAGTAAATCTTTTGATTGCCCGATTATCTTGGTTTGAATATACTGTTGTGTGTTTTGTCCTGTGAGAGAACGCAGCATATTGCTTAAATGACGTTGCGATAAATTTAGTTGAGCACTGGCATATTGCACAGACGGCAAACCATCTTCCAAACCCGCATCTTTTAGAAAATATTCACCTAATAAATTGTCTAATGCATTTATGATTTCGTGATTTACGGTTTTACGGGTGATGTTCAGGTTTGCGCCATACAAAGGCACTGCGTAATCAATGCCGCCAATTTGTTCGCGAATGCCTTGGTACATTGGCTTGGATACACCGCCATTGTATTGTTCTTTATCATCGAACACGAAACCCGATAATGCGCGGTACATGTTTTCTTTGTTGGGCAGATTTTGTTCGTAGCTGAACGCATAGCTCGCGATGCGGTAAATAATCCAGCAGGCGCTGATGCTACTGCCAGCCCGAAAATATTTAATGCTGTAAACAACCTTTGCCGCCACAGGTAGCGAAACGTAGTCGTGAAGTTGTTTGTAAACACAGAAGATGATTTGTAATTTATTTATTGACGATTTTATTATTCAAATTCATTATTCTGTCCGTAAGCTTTTCACCGGATTAGCGATGGCAGCTTTGACAGATTGAAAGCTTATCGTAAGGATCGCTGTCAACACAGCCAGTAAGCCGGCTGCCACAAACAGCCATGGGCTAATGTCGATACGATATGCAAAGCCTTGCAGCCAGGTGTGCATAATATAATAGGCTGCCGGTGAAGCAATGAGAATAGCAACGATTATCAGCTTGATGAAATCCCTGGATAATAAAGTAACGATATTGGCTACAGAAGCCCCTAGCACTTTTCTTACACCTATCTCCTTTGTGCGTTGTGCGGTAGCAAAAAGCGACAAGCCAAGCAGACCGAGGCACGCAATACAAATGGCAAAGCCCGAAAACAAGCTAAACACCTTTTCAAATAATAGATCATCACTGTACTGCCTGGCAAACTTTTCATCCAGAAAGTAATAGTCGAAAAAGTTATTGGGGAAAAAGGCTTCATACTTTGCCTTTATGGCCGCCAGGGTAGCTGCGAGGTCTTTTGTATCCACTTTGATGCAAATAGGATTGTCGGTGCCATAGCTCGGCACCAGTATAGTAGGTTCAATGGAATAGTGCAGCGATTTCTGGTGAAAATCATTTACCACGCCAATGATATCCCAGGCTTTATCACCGGCGCCGAACTGTATCTGCTTACCAATGGCATCGGCAGGCGATGAAAAGCCAAGCAGTTTTACCGCCGATTCATTCAGGATGAAACTATGCAGCTTATTGCCGTCGGGGTTGTAATCAGTAGTTGTAAAGTTTCTGCCCGCCACAATCTTTGCATTGAATACCTTAACGAAGTCGGCATCCACACTTACATTGCGCATGGTAACATTATCATCCCTCTTGTCAGCCCGGTGTACATCGAACGCTCTTGATAGTTCGTCACCGGCAGTTTTGCCTATAGCAGAAGCGCCGTGCACATTCGGCAACTGCGTCAGTTCATTTTTAAAGCTGTTTTCTTTATCTATAAACGAAGAGTCCCAATTTGTAAGCAACGGAGGTTTTACAATCAGCATTTGCGACAGATCGATACCCAGGCTTTGCTGATTTACAAAATTGATTTGCTTGTACACCACAAGCGAGCTGATGATCAGGATAATGGTAACGGTAAATTGTCCTACTACCAATACTTTCCTAAGTAAAATACCTTTTGAGGAAGTCGCAAATTTTCCTTTCAGTACCGATATCGGTTTAAAGGCAGACAATACAAACGCAGGATAGAAGCCGGACCCCGCCATACCGAGGAGAACAAATAAAAGCAGGGGCAGAAGAAGTGAATACCCGTTTAGTCCATTGCCAAGCAAATAGGAAAGTGATAACGGCTGATGAACTAAATTATTAAATTCATTCTGTACCACCCACACAATACCCAGGGCAATCACCAATGCTGACACATTCAGCAGAAATGATTCGGTCAGGAATTGCCGTATCAGCTGCCCCCTCGTGGCACCGGTTACCTTGCGGATGCCAACTTCCTTTGCGCGCTTGAGCGAATTTGCTGTCGACAGGTTCACATAGTTAATCCAGGCGATCAAAATAATCATCACGGCTACGATAAGCAACCCCCACACAGCGGTAGCGTTGCCGGTTCTGCCAATTTCATATTCGTAATCAGAATATAAATGCGCTTTGAGTAAAGGTTGCAGGTAAAACTTCTCATCGCTGCCGCTCACTTTATTACCCTGGAAATATTTTTGGCTGAAAGTGCCAAGCTTTGCCTGGAGGGTTTTGTAATCGGTTCCGTGTTTCAGCTGGATATAATGCCAGAAATCTGAGTCTGTAAAATCATAATCAGCCTGGCTCCATTTCTCCGCACCACGACTGTACAGGGAATTATAAGACACGAGGAAATCAAAACTCAGGTGAGAGTTCTGTGGCACATCGGCGCAGATAGCTGTTATTTTATAGGGCGTGGGATTCCTGGCTATCAGAATGGTTTTGCCAAGGAGAGATTGATAATGTCCGCCCTGCCTCCCAAACAATTTATCAGCCAGGCTGGCAGAGAGAATGGCAGAATTCGGTTCTTTCAATCCGCCGGTTTTATCGCCTGCCAATATTGGGTACGAAAACATGGACAGAAACGAATTGTCAACCGCCAGCGCAGTCAGGTCTCCTTCTTTTTTATCTCCGTTGGCAACCATCTGCTGCGCAAAAGGTTCCACCCGGGTTGCACTGATGACTTCAGGGTAATCGGTCAGCAGGGCTTTGCTGATGCCTGAATAGGTAATTGTGCCATGCTGCACCAGCTTGCCATTCTGGTAACGGTCGTTGGTAATGCGGTAAAGGTCTTCGGCATTTTTATTAAACCTGTCGAAGCTGAACTGGAAACTTACATACTGCAGTATCAGCAGGCAGGCAGCCATACTTAAGGATAATCCGACGAGATTGATAAAAGCATGTACTCTGTTTCTGGCAAGGTTTCGCCATGCAGTTTTGAAATAGTTTGCCAACATAAAACAAATTTGAAGTGATGAACCTAACAAGCACAACACACGTTAGGCTACTGCTTTCCAACGGCTATGCCATGGCTGAAAGCCTTTCTCCTTCTACCTCTCAGGATAAACGGTAAGCGAAAGTGTACGGTAGCGAACAGTTGCTGTTCGATTGTGTATGTGTAAATACAGGGTGAATGGCTGACAAATGAGTCCGGATTTCTGCAAATCAAATATTCGCGTTAGATCTGTTTGCAGGTTTGCAAACCTGCAAAATTAATTTTGTTAGCTATTCGGGTTTGGTATAAGAAGCCCAAAAAAAGAGGGAGCCTGACAATCAAAGCATGCCAGACCTAACTACAGGATGAAGATAGCAGCATAAAGAAAGCATGAACACTTGGCTGATGTAACAAAAGCCAGTAGGCATTAACCAGGCCTTTATGTTGTGGGTAATGTTTTGGCTATTGAGGAAGTTGAGAAAAAACATGGCTGCTGCGTTGGCTTATGTGCGGATAGGCAGCAATGTTTGTGCGGTGGCTGGCTGTTGTCAAAAGCATTTGGTTGCATTGAGCTTTGTGTAGTGGTTTGCAGGGACAGGCTTTTGTGAATTTATGGATATATAAAACCTCTAAGACCCTATATAAATTAAATAAATAATCTTCTTATATCTCCAAACTGTATTGATTAAAGTATTCCTTTAGAAATTTTTTCAGCCGATTTATAATCACTTATTGATTGATAAGCCTCGGCAAGCCGTTTCCATAACTCCGGATTAGATGTATGATTTACTAAATGCTCATTCAACAGTTGAATAATAGGCTCATATTTTCTTCTATTTTCTAACTCGAAACATAGTCGGTTTAACGTTGCGCCTCTAACCAACAAATTAGAGTCTCTTTGCATAATGTCTCTGTATGTGTTCATAGCTGTTCCGGTATCTTTCAGTAGAAAAGATTTAAACATGGATAATCTGGCTTGCCAGACCGGATCATTCCATTTGCCATATCCATTCCAAGAAACTGATTCATAATTCCTGTTACCAAAAAATATCTTTAAAACATCTTCTGTAATTTGTAATCCGTTCTCGCTGTTGGTAAAATAGACGAGATATTTTTTTTCTTTCGGATAAATAATAAAGAAGGAACGAGCACTTCCATTGTCGCCCCAATGCCATAATGCAGTTTCTGAACTGTCTTTTTCTAACGCAACTCCCAAACCCCAACCAATCTTTGGGTCAGGATTATAAGTCCTGTTTTGAAACAATTCGGTAATCATCTGACTGTAGGTAGAGTTTCTTAAGCCAGTTCCCTGCATGAGTACCTTGAGAAATTTCTGATAATCTTCTGCTGTTGTGATTAGGCTATAGGCGGCACTTGCATCATTAGTGGGCTGAAATGTATTATGCGGTTCTCCTATCTGGTTATAAAAACAGGCAGTATGCAAATCATAATCAACGGGTTTTACAAAACTGCTTTCATGCATTTTCAAAGGAACAAAAACTTCTTCTTTTGCGATTTGTTCATAAGTTTCCCCTGTTAAATGTTCGATTGTTTTTTGTAGAAATTTGTAGCCTTCTGCTGAATAATACCAATCTGTTCCAGGTTTGAATTCTAACTTAATTTCATTACTAGGATATGGCGGTATGCCTGAAGTATGGCACAATATCATTCTGGCTGTAATCAAGTTAGCATTCTCCGTATTTTGCAAAGGCGGATACAGGTAATAAGAAAGTAAGGGAGAATCCAAGTTTATGATACCCTTGTCAAATAAGCGAAGAGTTATATAACCTAAAACTGGTTTACTTAGTGAAGCTGCCTGGAAAAGCGTGTGATTAGCAACCTTGGTGTGTGTAGTGATATTTGATAAACCTACTGAATAATTGTCTGAAGTATTGCCATCGTAATATGATAATTGTAGTCCTGGTACATCCGCTGAATCAATTAAAGCTTTCAATTTTGATTTTTGAGCGCAGATGGGTATAGCCAGAAGGAAAAAGATAATTGCAAAGCTAATCGATAAAAAAACTTTCGTTCGGTTGCAGCTGTGGTTCAAGGAGAACAGTATGTTTAAAGAACGCATGGATACTTTGATTTTGCAAGATGCAAAGATTCTGTACTAACATCACTTATAGGTATCAAATCATAATTTGGTACCTATAAAATAAATTTTTTTTATTTAGGTATAATAGCAGTCAAGATGCAAAGTTTGCAAACTTGTAAAATTTATTTTGTTAGCTGTTGCGGTTTTTCATAAAGGTCCCCTAAAAAGAGAGCTCTGAAAACCAAAGCCTGCCAGACCTAACTACATGATGAACATAGCAACCTGAAGTAAGCTGAAACACACGAATGGAAGAACCTGGAATACGATAAGAATAGCAAGCAACACAAGAAGCCGTAAAACTAAACACAGAAGCATAACAGCACGGGAACAGCTAACATACTATACGACATAAGATAAGATTTAAAAATTAAACAAATGAAGTGGAGCAAATGGTAAGGGGCGCAGGAGCAAAAGGAAACGGAATAAATGAGTGCTTCTGTGGGTTAGGATATGTGTTTATGCCGGAATCTTTTGCTGACAAAACAAGAGGGCTGCAGTAGCCGACTAACTTTGCGGCGTTTTTTATTATGCTTTTGATAGCGTATTTACTGCGTTAGTCTTTTTAATGAGTCTTTCGTTTGATTGTCATTTGGATCAAGCTCTAACGCTCTTTTATAGCTGCTTAACGCATTTTCCTTATCATGTATACTTATATAGTAATCTCCCCAGCGACTGTAAACGATTGAAGAATTCGGGTGCTGCTCCTGCGCCAGTTCAAGTATCATTTTTACTGCCGGATAATCTGTTGCTTTTGTATGTAAAAGGTCGTATGCTAAGTATGTAATCTGATATTCATTCAGATTCATGCTTCTGTAGCCTTCTTTTGCTTTATCATATTGTTTTGCCCGTAACCATTCAGTTGGTGAATGCTCACTATCACTCATCTTGGGCATTGGCTTATCCTGATAAGCAGATTGCAAAGAGAGAACTTCACCATTTTCATCCCTTTGGAAGTATCCTTTGACATTAAAGTCAGTAAAAACAATAGTGTCTTTGGCAACAGGAAAACAATAAATATCTGCACCTCCATTGACATTTTCTACTAAGTAGTTCTTTTCTTTTCTCAGATAAATAACTTCATCTGTTCCTCTTCTATACCTGCCTGTGTAACTGCTTAAAGTAGTATCAGGTAAGGTGACCGGATGAATTTCATCCGGCAGGAAATGATACCAGTTATAGACTTTGGCTACAGACCTCCTGATTTCTTTTCCCAGACCATTTACATCATCACCGGAATTAAGCATGATAACAACGCCATTGCCATCTGTAAAATCTCCAATTCCATAGGCCAAAAACCCTGCATTGACTCCTGTAAACTCCATGTAAATACCTTCTTCACGGGTATTGTCGGCTCTCTGAAGCAAAAAGGGACCGATACCGATTTCTTCTTTGTATTCGCCCTTTGATACGGGCGCCTGGGCGGTTAACATTTGATGCGACATTTCTTTTGAAAGGATAGTACCTTTTCCCTGATAGGCTTTTTGAACTTCGATAAAGAAAGCTGCGAGGTCTGAGGGAGTTGTGTATAAGCCGGCGGCTGCTTGTTGTGGATACACATATGGCATCCCTTTAAACCACGAAGCTTGTGAATAAGCCGACGAAGCTTGCGATGAATATTGTAAAGGAAGGGGTTGTTGAAAGGTTGAGTGAGTCATTCTTAGCTTATCAAATATGGTCCTCTTGGTAAAGGATGCAAAATCTTGTTTTGTAACATCCATGACAGCCATTTGAGCAATCATAATACCGCCGCCCGAATACCGGAACTCTTTACCTGGCTCGCTGTTTACAATCACAGGTCTGCTTTCGGCAATTGAATCGCCTCGCAGGATTTGAGGAACTGTAGGAAGTGGATGTTTATCCGGCGTAAAACCAAAGTAAGCGGATTGCGTGGTGCCACCTGTATGGCTCAACAGCATACGGAGCGTAACCGGCGTTTTCTCCGTAAAAGAATTGTCGGCAATTTTCCAGGAACGAAGGTATTTGTTGACAGGTGAGTCTAAGTTCATTCTTCCCTGCTCTACCAACTGCAAAGCAGCAACGGCAAAGACAAATTTGCTGATAGAACCGGCTGAAAACATTGTCTTATCAGTTACAGGTATTTTCCTCACGGTGTCTGCAAACCCGTATCCTTTAGACCAATCGAGTTTAAAATCCTTTATGACGGCAATGCTTACACCCGGAACGCCATAGTATTTCATACGCTCTGTAATATTCCAGCCGGGGAAGCCGGCAACAGGAACATAAGGCAAAAGACTATTTTCCACGAGCGCTATTCTTTTCTTAGTCTCTGTAGGCTGACTATATACGGAACTAAAAACAAATAAGCAGATAAACAGGAAACTACACTTTATATGCATATACAATAAATCAAAAAGCAAAGTTTGAGTTTTGTCTATTGTGGGTCGCTCCAAATTATGATTTGGCACTACAAATTCTTGGAAGTACTGAAATGCCAGTTAAGTGCTTTCCTTTTCCAGTTGTAAAATGTATTCTTTTGGCGAGCACGAAATGCTTTTTTTGAAAGCCCGGTTGAAAGTTGATTTCGAGTTGAAACCACAATCAAAAGCAATCGCTAATAGTGTTTGATTTTTATAAACGCCTTTCTGTAACATTCTTACCACGGCTTCTACCCGGTACTTATTGATGAAGTCGTTAAAGTTCATCTGGAAACCCTGATTGATAACTCTTGAAACAACAGATGGATTGCTGTTTACTTTTTTGGAAAGACCCGACAAGGTGAGTTCAGGGTCTTTATATATTTCTTCAACCATCAAAAGACGTTCAAGATCACTTTTTACAGTTGTATTTTCTTCTGCTTCATTAGAGCCTGCATCCGTTTTAATCTGCCCGATAGCAGGCAATCTGTTATTATACAATGCTACATATTGCAATTGATCAGGGGTGCGGTAGAGTAAATACAGAGGTGCTTCCCTCGTTATAGAACCCTGAAAGGCATACCTGTTCCTGATATTATTTGCATAGGCTGTAATCGCGATGTAGTAAAACAGGAAAGAGAAAATGAAGTAGTACCACCACTTTTCTTTGAAACTTCCCCAGTCAGGATACAAAAGAAGAAAGCTGATACAGAAAACCTGCATAAAAAAGAATGCAATCAGGAATCTGCTTATCCATTTGAAAAGCATCGAGTCAGCAAAGCTCACAACCTGGAAGATAAATTTTCTGTAGAGGTGATAATAGCGAAGACTGAGGAAGAAGTAAAACAACATGGACAAGAGACCGGCAAGCTGATACCAGGTGTCTAGGCTTTTGTCTCTGCCATTTGCATAGAAATAATATTCGTGCAGAAAAACCTTGTCCACTAAAAAAATAATCAGTCGGTAAATGTTGTATAAAAAAGCCGGCACCAGGTGCCATGTGTCGCGTTTTGAAAAAAGAAAAGAAGGGTTTAACAAACATTGTGTGTAAAAAAAAATGACCGGTCCGATCAGCAGGAGTTGCTGAAAGGGAATGTAAAAAAGAATATCCTGATAGGGCTGTAAGCTATACCAGCCTGCAAAACCAACCATCCAGGGAACGATGTACAAACTGCATAGAAAAACAAACAAGCTTAGCCAGAAGTTAGAGGTATCGTTTTGAAGCCACCCCTTTTTTAATAATAAAAAAGAAAAGACAATGCCTTGCGAAAAGAAAATCAAAAGCACAGAGCTATAAAAGCTAAAATGAAAATGCACGTATGTAATTTGAAATCTGTTTTCAAATGTATTCTTTAAAGAGGAAAGGTAATAGCACCTGCAGCTAAAAGGAGGCTGGGCTGTGCCGGTCGTAACGGCACTGTAGCCGAGCCGGCTTCGCCGACAAAGACGCCGGAGAGGAACAAGCATTGCTAACGATTGCAGCCAATAATGGATTCCAGTACCTGTGATAACAGAGGCTGACTAAGGATCGTAGGAAACATAGCGCTTATGAAAATAACAAGTACCTTTCGAATGAGTACCTGACTAATGATAAGGCTTTGGAGGAGGTGTTTGAGCCAAGACATAAGAACTATGAGAGAACCATGAACAGAAATAAATAAGGATACGAGATTTGCCGCGTTTTTTATTCTTGGACTTATTGCTATAACTCTCAGCCTGAGACCAGAATTACTAAGCCTGTATAGCAAGGGGATAATTAAAACGTCTTACGTGCCAGGTATGAAGTGGATAACATGGGTTTGCTAACTCTTAACCCGCTGTACATATTAGGGTGCAATAAGAAAAGGCAAGACAGATACAGAGAACTGATCAACAAAATTGGGAAACGTGATACAGATAAGTAATGTAGAAGTGAGTACGATGAATTCCGGACAAAGTCCTGCTTTTTTACAGCTCCATAGACGCCCTGCGGAAGTCTACGGAGAGCAGGGGGGTGCAGCACTGATCTGTTCTTTTGAAAGTTTGTTTATACTTCCTGCCAGAATGGACATAACCTAATTGATGTTTAAAGGACATAAGTGTTTGATGGATTTGCTGGTTTACCTGATGTAAGCTGCTTATTCCTGTAAGTATTTTTAAGAGCTGCGTAATGCCTAAGAAGAGACATGGCAGGTGTAAATACCTGCCAGCGATAAACAGTTATGCAGTGGATTGATTTTTTTGAACAAATGGAGTGATGCGGCTTATCCATGAATGTTTATAGATGGACTGAGACGAATCTGCAGCGATAATATCTTCATAATAAGCGGATCGCAGTAAGTTGATTTTGTTATAAACTTCTTCAGCCGTCAGACTATTCAGAACATTAATTGTAAGAGGGCCTACTTTACAGTCAACAACCAGAGAATCAGTTCTCAACATATTAATGCTTTGCTGTAAGAATTTAGCTGCTGTTCCAGACCCATTATTCACCGAGATATCAAACAGTTGATTGGCAATCTGCTGGCAATTCACGTTGTCTAAGTATAAACAATTCCAATAGCCGGTTTTATAAAAAGATATAACCAGAGGTTCTAATTGTGTTTGTATGTTTAAAGCTTCATTGATGCTGGTGTTTGGCGGAAGAGATGCCTTAGTTTTATCAACAATAGGCCAGCCGTTCCAATGCGGATTTTTGTTACGCGCGATACCTTTCCACGTTTCGCCACCCCCATCCTTCGGGTCGTTACTGTAGCCACCTTCGTTGCGCATAGTAATATTATATGCTGAAATGAAATCCGCCATAAAAATTAATTTTTTATCTATTTGAAATGAATTTATTCCCTAAATTATGCATTCAAGCAGCTGATACGATTTCCAGTGCTCATGAAGATGTGCCAGAGTTACATTATATGAAAACAAGATATTAGGCCGGCTGTCCCTGCTGCTGTACTTCCTGAATGTTTGGTCTATTTTCACCTGCCCGCAATGTAAGGTAGGTAGCCCCACTAATGCCGGTAAGAATAAGTATGGTATCACTAAGCTCGGGAAGCTCACAGGCTTTTTGTACATGCGCCACTTTAGTGATGTATATAACCATAGCAATAACTGTCCAGACAAAGTTTTGAAACCGGTGAATACTGATACCATTGTAGTCAGACAGTATGTCCGTAAAAAAGCCCTCGGAAGGCTGATTTTGATGACGGGGTATATTGTTTTGAATTTCTCTTTTGTCTATAATGGAGGATGCAGTAGCGGAACCTGCACCAATACCCATTAATATGAGAGCCGTTTTGCTGATATCGCCATTGGTACAATCGCCCTTGCATAAATAAAAATAGATATAAGATGACGCAATTATTAATGTCCAGCCGGCAAGTTGCACTTTGGCAAGACTAAAGGGGTATTCCTTATTTAGCAGAGGGTGCTTTATCCGCTTTTCAATTTTTGCCGCATTGGCATTGAACTGATCGCAATCATTTACTTCGTCGCGAAGCATATTTGTATAAATGCCTAACATGATAAACAAAAAAAAGAGGACAGAAATGACAGTAAAGGAAAGCAGATAGGTAGCGCTGCGATTGTTGTTACTGCTACAGCCTGATAAGAATGCAAGCAGGGATAATGATATGAGAGTCAATAACGTTCGTTTCATAATAAAATGATGAATAATAAGGACAAATATTATAAGACTTTTGAAATGGTATCGATAATGCAATCAATGAGATCATCCTTGAAATGGTCGATCCTGGCTTCTGCAAGTCCTGCGTTTTTCAAAGCCACCATTTCGCCGCAATTTTTCTGACTTAGTATGAGATAGGTGAAATCGAATACAGTGATGTTGCCATCGGAAAGCTGCTGCGTCCAGGTTTCGAGATTATCTTTGACTGTATTAAGAAAAGTTTGCCCATCCTGTTCAGCGTAGGGAATTTCATCTTTGACCGTTTGCGCGGCGAGGTTGCCAATGTTGGCTTTGAGAGACTCAAACAGTTGATCGAAATTGATGGCTGGCATAAAATAATTTTTATTACTTGGTTGTCTGTGATGATTTTATTTTACCGCTTTCTAACTGCGAGATCTGGTCGAAAGCAGAATCAATGAGTGATTTAGCATCCTGAATGAATACCGGTTTTAGTGATTGTTCTTTTTTCCAGCGGTTGATGAACCCGCCGAAAAGGTAACTGTTTGTGTCTTTTAACTTGCTCCACATGGCTGTGCTCATTACATTCTTCGGACGGTTTTTGTCGTATTCATAAGCCTTACTTATTTCGGCAGTTACGAAGTTTATCCGCACCTGCTGTGATGTATAGCTATTGATAGCCGAGTCCATGAGGTTTAAGGCATCAACTTTTATGGAGGTTGCGCTGTTATAGGACTGCTGATCGAACTGGGAGATTGTGGTGCAGGCAGATAAGAGAATGGACAGCAGGACAGAAAGCATTTTGTAGTTCATGGCAGATGAAATTTAAGAGATAGAACCGGCGAGCATTTTTAACCCGCCGGTTAATAAAGGAACCTGAAACCTGGAGAAATGGTAGTCAGCACCATTGCTTATCACTAATGTGTATTAATATTGGACCTGGGTTAGTTGCAGACTTACATTTTTATCAAGCGTAGTGGGTGACGGATAGCTTTCCTGCAAACCCACTGCCCTGTTGTATCCATAAATCCAGATTCCTTTAAACACTTTTAAATTAGAGAGGCTTGCGGCAAGATTAGCCGAAAAATTGACCACGCTTGTGGCGCAGGTATGTATTAAAACATTGCCTTTGTAGTTTGCCGGTAAATTTCCATACATTAAAGCTGCTAGATCACTTACTTTCCAGGTCCATTCATTCGGTCCGCTTCCTGAATCTCCGATTTCCTTGTTGCTGCCATGCGCTGAAAAACACAGCGGCTCACTGGGCTGAACATTTGCTAAAAAACCAGATAAAGAGTGATTAGCCTGTGCCTGGGTTGCAATAATAGAAATGTATTTATTGGATGACCAAGCGTTGCCATCTGATTTTATATTTTGAGTCCAAGCAATAATGCTGTTGTCTTTTGTGCATACTATTAACATAAACTAATTTTAAACGTTTCTAATTTAATAGAATAATGATTAAGGCAAGAATGCAGAACCTTGCTGGTTTCAACTTTTGCGAATTAATTAATCAAAGCCTGATAGAGCATTCATCATTGTTTTCTACAAACCAATAAAAAAAACGTAAATGCAATCTTTGCTGACTATTTTAAACTACATGGTACAACTATGTAGTAACTTTGTGATACGGGTGGAGCGAAGTCATTGAAAATACTTAATAGCTGCTTTTCTGTTCCCGCATTGCTATAAGAAAGTGTTGATGAGGAAGTCTTTGTTGTAATACTATAAGTTTCATTTTTAAGGTATTCAATGACAACATTTGCAAATTCAATTTGAAGATTTTTATCTGAAACTTCTATAATACTCAAACAATTTAGTTCAGAAATTCCTATAGGTAACTTAGCTATCTCCGACTGCAAACTCTTTAATGCAGGATTGGAAGCCGATACACAAAGTGATGCGATCTGACTGCTAGTGGGAATGTTTGATACCTGTGTATTTTGACTAGATGAATTTCCTAAACTTTGAAACGGAATGTTGGTGATTGCTGTTAACCAACTTGTCGAATCGAATATTTTAGATTCATCTGAACTAAGGTTTTGACAGATAGCAGCACAGATCAGTTCTGCCATAGATGGTGATTTTCCTGTGCAGGAATTTGTTGCAGCAAATAGCCCGGCACGTATTGACAAAAATGAATTCATAATGGTAATTTTTAAGAATGACTATCCACCTATAAAACCAGTCTTTAACAAATACAACTGTCTTTATGTAGAATTGATAAAAACTTTTGTTTACCGATAGTTTCAAACAACAAGTGGTATCTCATACAAGTGATGTTATAGCAGTTTGATATATCAATATACCGGTAGATATAAATGAATAGTCATTCAATTATTTAAAAACTCTTAATTGGAAGGTGTTACCTGATTTTGAGGTGTTTTAGGAGCATTAAAAAAGCTTTTGGCACTCGTAAATTGTTGAGTGGAATTTCCCGAAATAAGACTCTGAAAATTATTATAGTCTGCCCCTCCTGAACGGATCTTAGCAGTTTGAACTAAATTGATAATTTCAGTGTAATCCATTTCTATAGAAATTTTTTCAACGGAACTACACGCTCCTTTAAACTGCATGAAATGTTCGCGAAAATTTATTTGCCGCAGGGTTATTGCACCATAGTCGAAGTAGCCGCCGACCTGATTTGATACCAAATAATTGGTATAAGTACAAGTTACTATTTGATAAGACTCGGAATTTGTGTTCAAACTAAATACAACGTTACCTATAGAATTAAGATACGATGTGAAATCGGACAACAAAGAAGCTCCATCTGTTATAATAGCCTTAGCAACAAGACTTAGAAATTCTCCCGAAATACTAGTGCCAGCGATTGTATTTTTATACTGCTTATTAACTGATGTGCCAAGAGACAAGTCAGGAACATTTGAGACTACATTATTCCAAGCGCTAATATCTAATTTTGTTAAATCACCTCCGTAATTACTGTGCATATAATTATATACAAGTCCACCAATAGAAAGCAGGTTTGAGGAATTTTCATTCATCATGTCATTATATCTAGGGTCTGTTGGCTGCATTCCAATCAAGTGAAACTGAACGGCTCCGTCAGATCCTGTATCTGCATTAGAATTTGAGTTATCTCCGCTTGTGCCTGAATTACCACCAGAATCTGTCATTGCTATATTTGCTTTTATAGATTTAGGCGCGAGAGGTACACTTTTAAATAAATCGTGTGCTTTTTGATATTTTTGTTCACTATGGGCTTGATCAATTTTTTGTGCTGCCTGCTGGGGCAGTGTGATGGGTGTTGACATAAAATTTGTTTTAATTCAATAAATATTTTCACCTACTCTAATCAAGGCTTTTCGGTATCCGCCTGTGCAATTGATTTGAAACGTTTCTTTCTTAATTGCTGTGTGAAAGTAGAATGACAGGGAAGGGAGATTTGGGAAAAGGGTATGAAGTGTCTTTATTTTGGAATAAGTGGTGTTATTCTGGGAATAAGAAGTAGCTTTATTCTGTAAAACCAAGCCTTTTTTATGGAAAATCAACAACCTGACTCAATAGAAAATGAGCGTACACTACATGCATCAGAGTCTCAAACCGGCGCTCCCCAAGTTCTATTGGCTGGTCTTTCAGCTCTCACCAGTACTCCTTACCAAGCTTCTTCTAGCGGGTATCCGGCAGTAACCGTATTTGAAGATGGCACTGCAGGTAATAAAACTTATTATTTAGGTATTATAGTAAGTGTGCAGGTGCCGCCAGACACAAGTACTTTAAATATAGATTACAGTTTCGCGATCAATTCGAATTCAAGTATAATTTCAGTAACCGCTATAGTAGATGTCAGTAACATAAGTTCCAGTTCTAATCCATATAAAACTTTCGGACATATATATACAATACCTTCATTTGGGATTTCAGCACCAAGTATAACTGCTACAATAGAGCTTAAAACACATTTAGCCTCCTACCCAACCTACTCCAATTTAACGGGCGTTTTTCAACCAGCAAATACTGCAACTGTGATTCCATCACAAACCAGCCTGAGTAGAGTATCAGTAAATTCAAATTTTGTAAATACACCTTTTGTTGCAGTGAACACAAGTAACAATAGTAATCAAATAGACGTGCTATTGCTTTTGCCCGATTTGCCATCCGGTGTACAAACTCCTGTCTGTTCATACTATCCAACCTATCCAGGTCAACAACCCGGCATCACAGTTGCACCAATAGTGATAAGCGGTATCCAGGCCTCCTCCCAATCAACATCCCAGTTATTTGTGTTTCACATCAGCCTGCCATATCCTTTTAATGCAGTACATACCCGATTGGATTATCCAACTGATTCAACAGGCGGTGATGGAGATCCAGGAGGAGGAACGGGATCCAGAGGAACCTATGTTGCGGTACAAAAGCCACCTACTCTGCCCATTTCAACACAATTGCTACCAGCAGATGAATCGCTTGAAGGATGAAATGATGTTTTTGCAGGTACCTATTAAATAAGGTAAAGGAGGTGAAGAAACTAATTTTAATTGCTTTCCTTTTTTTATACTGCTACAGTTTTTGCCAATCTTCATACCTGCCTCACGGATTTAGAAAATATGTCACAGACCATTGTCTAATTTGTAATAAAAAGCCTGCTGACTCGGTAAAGTTTATCTATATAAATAACCAGACAACAAATGCTGATATCAGTTTTCATAACTGCCATGTGTTTTATTATAAAGGCACTGAAGATTCAGCCTATAAATATGCCTTGTATACATTGTCTTTATTAAAAACAAGCAGAGGTGACAAAAGAAATGTTGCTGCTAAAATCATTAATGCAAAAATTCTATACAGTAAGAATCTGTTAACCCAATCTTTAACTGAATTCCTGAACATCTCCGGAGATTCTCTTTTAGAAGCTGATGTAAAAAGTTACCTAGATATCAATATCGGATCTATCTATGCTGACCTAGAAGACTATACGCACGCCATACCTTATCTGGAAAGTGCGATCAACAAACACAGCCTGAAGGATAGCATTAGTTTACGAATTGCATATAACAATATCGGTCTTTGTTATTTATGTTTAAAAAAAATAAAAAAGGCTGAATATTTTTTTGACAAAAGCATTACTGTGGCAAAGCGGTTGAGGGATACTTTAGGGTTAGCATACTTATATACAAACATAGCCAACCAATATTACGAACAGTACCAGGATCAACTTGCCATAAAATACTTTACAGCTGCTTTGCATTATGCTCTTTCGAGTAAAGATTTTGTAATAAAACAGATTGCTTATCAGAACATGGCAGTGATTTCCGAAAATAAAAAGGATTACAAGTCAGCTGTGGCTTATCGGAAGTTTTATGAGGAACAGCATGATAGTCTTTACAATCGTGATAATGTATGGGGCACGGCAGAAGAGAAAAATAAACTTGATTCGCAATTGCATGCACGTGAAGTGGAACTGGCTGTTCAAAAGAACAAATTACAGGGTTTGGAATTGGACAAACAAAGAGGAAATTTTTTCATAGCTCTTTGCGCTTCCCTTGCATTCCTGTCCTTTTTTCTTTTTGCTTACTATGGTTACCGGCAAAAGAACAAGCAGAACACAATTATTACGGTGCAGCGCGAACAACTGAATGCATTAAATCATACAAAAGACCAATTGTTTTCTGTGGTGGCACATGACCTGAGAACGCCGGTGCAAACATTGAGGGTAACATTAAATAAACTAAAGAAAGCTTTACACAATCAAAATATCAGTGAGGCAGAGCAAGTATCAATCGACATAGAAAATATTTCAAATGGAACATACTCGTTGTTAAACAACTTGCTTTACTGGGCGCTGAGCCAAACGGGACAGCTACATCTTAGCAATCATAAGCTGAACATGGGCCGAGTTGTAAGACAGGTGTTGTTTGATTATGAGCCTGTAGCGGCTGCCAAACAGATTAAACTGGAAAACCGTGTAAACGAAAGTTTACATTGCAGCGGGGATATAAATACAGTGAAAGTTATACTTCGCAACCTGGTGGATAATGCGATTAAATTTTCGGAACCAAACACAGATGTGACGATTTTGGGAGAGGAGAACGAAAAGGAATGTATTATATCGGTAACTGATAAGGGGGAGGGAATAGATAATAGTGTAATACAAGCTTTGAAAGACAGTACCATAAAACGAGTGAGCAAAGGGCAAGCGGGGGTGCAAAGTACCGGTATTGGCTTGTGGCTGGTGAAAACGATGACAGAGAGAAATGGCGGCAGCCTGCATATAGAAAGGCAAATAAAGGGAACTAAAATTAATATACACTTACCTCTATACCGAAACCATGAACAAACCGCGGATACTTATTGTTGAAGACCATGCGGAAGAAGCAGCCTATCTCCAAAAAGCACTGACAGAATCCGAATACGAAGTAGCCGGAATTGCGGGTGATATAACAAGGGCTTATGAATTATATCTTAACAAGCGTCCCCACCTGTGCGTGGTAGATATCTACCTCAATGGAAAGCCGGATGGAGTAGCATTCGCGCAAAAGATCAGTGATTGTGGCGAGAGTGTTCCTATCGTTTTTCTGACCGGCAACTATGATGCGATCACTTTTTACCTTGCTAAAACCACGAACCCGCACAGCTACCTTTTAAAACCTTATAATCCTTTGGAATTACAATATGCAATAGAGCTGGCGATGGATAAAATAAGGAGCGCACCCATACAGGAATCGGATACGCTTTTTATTAAAAGGGCAAATGCGATGACGAAGGTGAACATCCATGATATCAAATATATTGAAGTGGATGGCAAGTACAGTAAGATCGTTTGTGCGAATGAGAAGTTTTTGATTCAACAGCCGTTGAAGGAGCTGCAACTGCAGTTACCGTCTACCCTATTCTCAAGAATACACAGGAACTATATCGTAAACATTGAAGGAGTGACCAAGATAGATACAATCAGTAATGAAGTGCTGTTCAAGGATGGAACGTCATTATTTTTTAGCCGGAGATATCTGGATAATTTGCTTGATTACTTTAAAGTGCTGAAGTAAATAGTGCAGATAAATAATAACCATTCTGAAGAAGCGGCTGTATGTAAGGACTAGTTCAGGCAAACATACAGCCACTACTAACTATTTCTACAGGATGGGTTTTATACAGACCGGTACAAAGGCTTGCTGAGGCTGGAACTAATAGCGATGTTGAATTATAAGGAGAGATGATTTTAGCAAAAGCTACTATAGAGAAGTAGCGCAGGCAAAGCCGTATTCCAGGTGAGAACAAACTACGATGAGTAAGGTGAGGAATTCGTTTAATTAAATAACTGATGTCGGGCAGAAGGGATCATTAAAATAACGGATTGTCAACTTTATATTGATCAACCCCTTGCCGAACATATTAGCAGGCAGCGAGCCGTTGGCTGCAGGTTTTCTGGTCGCTAACCACAAATAAATTTCATTATGAATACTCCGGAAAATAAAAACGAAACCATTTATGAGCATGCAGGTGGTTGGGACGCATTATAAACATGTCCAGATTTTTTACCGTTCCTGTTTGGCAGACCCTGTATTGCAACCGCTGTTTGGAACGGAAGAACAACCGGGACACGTTGAGAAATTCACAGCGTTTACCGCAGAGACTTTTGGAGGCGCTAACGAATTCACAGAAAAAATGGGTGGATTTATGCACCTGATTGACGTTCATCGTGGCTTTAAAATAAACGAACAGCAACGGCAACGGTTTGTTGATTTATATATGATTGCAGCCGACAAAGCAGGACTTCCAACAGATAAACCTTTTCGTGACGCATTGAAATCACACGTTGACTTCGGTTCGCATGTAGCGACACAAAACTCAAATGCAAATTCAGACGAAGAACTGCATCCGTTGCGGCAAGTGCCGAAATGGACTTGGAACCAGGACGAAAAATAAACCTGCAGCCGATCAATGGCACAGTTCAAAGAATTACAGTCGAAACCGCCGGCTTTACAAGCAAGAGGTACCTTGTTATAAAGCTGCCATGTCTGATGGAAGAGTATTGTTTTGGAACTGCAGGGTGAAGAGTTGGTTTGGCGGCTTATCTCGGGTGAAATAACGACAGAAATGGAAGCCATCGGAGACATGACAAGGGAGCGCTATCAGTAAACTTTATTGATCGGTTTGTATCCCCACAACCGAAATAAATATTGTCTGGTGAGAGCACGAAATATCGGAAAAATCTGCTTTCATTGTGCATGCAGTTTGAAAGCACAAGGTGCGTATATTTGGGAGTTATGCGTCATACGGTGACACAACTATGTTGTGATGAACCAATTTATAAGTTTGCAAAGATGAAAGACAAACAATGGTATGAAGAGTTGTTTGAGAACTATGGAGAGAAGTATGATTCAGAAGGTTTCGTAGGCGGCACAATAGGAGAATGCAATTTCATTGTTACTGAAATAAATGAAAACAAAGGGTTGAGAATATTAGATGTCGGGTGTGGCACAGGAAGACATTCTATAGAATTAGCTAAGCGAGGTTACTCGGTAGTAGGCATAGACTTATCACACTCGCTTCTTGCTAAAGCCAGAGAAAAAGCTATTCAGGGCAATCTTTCTATTCCTTTTCTACAACATGATGCCAGACAGTTGCCTTTCCGTGAGGAATTCGATGTAGCAATTATGCTTTGTGAAGGAGGCTTTCCGCTGATGGAAACAGACGAAATGAACTTTGACATTTTGAAAAACGTGACCCGATCACTAACCGCTAAGGGTAAGTTCATCTTTACTACATTAAACGGTCTGTTTCCTTTATTTCATTCTGTAGAAGCTTTTTTTTCGTCCCAAACTGCATCAGAGAAGGGAATTGCTACTTATCACGATAACCAATTTGACCTGATGACGCTTAGAGATATAAAAACCGTTGAGGTAGAAGATGATTTGGGTAACAAGAAAGCACTTCAATCAAATGAAAGATATTATGTGCCCAGTGAAATATCCTGGTTATTGAAATCGCTTGGCTATAGAAAAGTTGAAATATTTGGTGCTAAGCTTGGCGCGTTTTCAAGAAGCGATAAGTTATCTACCACTGATTTTGAAATGCTGGTTATTGCTGACAAATGAGTACGAACGCACAACAAAAGGCTTTCTGCTATGCTGGCTGACACCTCAAACTTCATTATTTGTAATTCTATTTATCTTGAGTAAGTTATTCGGCTGACGGAATTCTATTACCAGCACAGCAGAAAGCCGAAACTGTTAGCGGCAAAATCAATAATACACATTATGTCTGGAGGAGGAATGATTGATGTTTACTTAGACAACGATGATGATACGTTTATCACTTCATACAACAATAAAATATCGTATACTAAATTTAAAAAACAGTTTTTAGAAATTTGTAGTTCACATCATTCGGGAAATAAAGCGTCTGTTTTTGCTTTTATTATTTATGATTATAGCGACTCACAAATAAGAAAAATACTACGCGACTCCGACTATTGGACTGCTTTGCATCATTTGTCAGGAGATTATATAACAATATTTGGCTTTTATGAAAAACAAGCTAAAGCACGAATAAAGAAAAATTTATCTGAAAATTCACAAATATCGAACGGTTTAAAACATAAAGCAAATGCAGACTTAAGTGTGAATTATGCAGAAATCTTAAAGACATACTTTGGAACTTTGGAATTTTCCTCTCCTTCAATGCTTATTTTTCAGGTAAATCAACAAAGAATAATCGATTACTTCTTTGTTGCACTTAAAGAGGAAAAAATGGAAAATGGATTTATTGAAATAAAAAAAGTCATACAAGATGCAGTAGATGCAATAAAAGAAATCTCACCAGAAAACAAAAAGAATTTTCAAGAAATATTTAATATGGTGGAAATAAATATTGATTCATCGCTATCTTGGAATAAGTATAAAAAAAGAGTGACAAAAGCTATAAATTTAATCAGCTTTCTTTCAATTTTCAAATAATTCTGCCGCTAACAATAGGATTGCCAATGATGGGACGGGACGATGGAGCAATCGGCAGCATATCGCTATTCAGCTTGTATTCTATGTTCTTCAAGGTGTTAGCAAAGCGCACCTTGAAGAAAGGATAATAAGGTTCTCTGAATCTTTCATTTATAACATGTCCTAATCATTTCTGGGAATTTTAAGAAACTCCAACAACATAGCCATGCCGAAGACAATTTTCCTAAGCCACAATACGAAGGATAAAGTGCTTGCTGAGATTATCGCAGATACGATAAAACAAGTTTCAATCGAACAAGTTCAGGCTTGGTTCTCTTCAGATGATAGAATAGGTGGTGGTCTTCCTGCGGGTGCTAAATGGTATCAGGAAATTCATGATAAAATAGAAAGCAGTGAATTTGTAATTGTTTTGCTTACACAGAACAGCATAGACAGGCCTTGGGTTTACTACGAAACTGGAGTCGGAATAGGAGCAAACAAGAAGGTTGTTTCCGTATGTGTGGGCATAAAACGGGAAGACATAAAATCACCTCTTAATGAACTGCAAGCCTATCAACTGACAGATCAAAATTCTTATGAGGAATTCTTAGGAAGAACGTTAGAGTTATTTGGATTTCCTCTAGATAAGGAGAACTTTAAAATACCGATTGAAAAGTCTATTTTAAGAATAATCAACCATAAATTTGAAAAGGTGTCTAAGCATGAGATAGATATAGAAGATGTTGTTGAACGTTTCAAATCGCATGTAGACCGAAAATTTAAAAATTACGCTTTTCCTGTTGTTGCTAAACGGGTCAAAAATCAATCGGTTGAAAACGAGGAAACACATTCGATAAAATTCAAACTACAATTTCGTAATGATAACCGGGAGTTTATAATAGAAATAACGGACTCGGACACATTTCAAACAGTGACAAACAATATCTATTTCAACTTTAAGGATATCATGGAAATCTTTACCTACTTGGAGAAGTGGGTTATCATTGACAACAAAACTAAAAATCTTATAGTCATAAGAGAAGTAGCCGATCGAATTCCTGCAAAATGCATCTTTCTAAGAGATCGGGATTATACGATCAAGCAACTATCAAAACCATATTCGCCATCAGACAGCAAGCCTAGGCTATAACTTTTACCCGTTTCTTCCAGGGGTTACAACAACCTCAATTCAGTATAGTTTCTCCTTCAGTGTAAATGAAATCTATGCTGTTCTTCTGGTGTAGTTTTCAACTACATTCCTTTTTTATCTTTACTTTTTCAAACTCTCTCTGTAGACGAAAAGGATTCATAAGATGCAATGGATTCACCTTAGCTTGTCACCCATTCTCTTCTCCACTGCCTGCCTTCTCACTTTTCAAACACGAATGGTTGCCAACTTCGCTGAGCCTTATGTGCGACATACTTCACTGAGTTAGGGCACTTGCTGTTGTGAGAAATGGGTTTCTGTAGTGTTCGGTAAGGTTGCTATAGGTGTGGATGAAGACAGGTGATTGAATGAAACAGGCAGCTCTCTTTGGGAGCCGCCTGTTTCATTATTGTGAATGTGTGATGTTGTGTTTATTCTTTAACGAAGGGGTGTGTGGTAATGTTGCCACCGCTTTGCACTTTGAGGAGGTAGTTGCCGGGTTTGAGGGTGGAAGCATTAATGGATACGCTGCCACCGTTTGCTGTTGTGCTGGTGCGGACGTTGCCGGAGAAATCGGTAACGGTGATGTTTGTTTTGCTATCGGTGGATAAGCCTTGAATCTGTAGGGTGTTGCGGACTGGGTTGGGGAAGAGTTTGATGGCGGCTTCGCTACCGATAGCAATACTGTTGGACAGGCTTCGTCCGCCGTCTTTGGCGGTGGCGGCTACTCTGTACAACGCATTGTCGTTAGCTGTTGCTTCTTCGTAAGAAAGAGAAGACTGATGGGCGTTGTACAGCTTTGCTACTGGTTGGTAGGTGATGCCACCATCTGTACTTTTTTGTACGGTGTAATAACGCACATTATTATCTCCCTGCCAGGTGATGCCATGGTGTTGGAGCCAGCGGCGGATGCGGGTGATGATTTGCTGCCGGCGGCTGATGTCGTTGTTGTAGCGGGCAAGCAAGTAGCTATCAGACCCCAACGCCTCGTTGAAGTAGCTGCCTCCTTGTACGATCTTTCCATCCGCCTGCAAAAGGGCGCAGGTAGTACCAGCATCTCCTTCGCCGAAGGCAGTGGTTTGTTTACCATTTACGGCAAAAGAAGAGTCTATCGAGCCATCATCATTCAAGCGGCTTAGGGCAAGATAGCCTCTTGATAGCGCATAGTTGTAGGCATTCCCCGACAGGAGAATTTTACCATCGGATTGCGGAAGAAGAGTAGCGACAGCAGAACCTTCGTTTTCAAAAAGCACAAATGTTTTCCCCTTTGTGCCGAAGCTGTTGTCCAGGGTGCCATCCGGGTTGTAACGCAGAATAGCCATGTGTCCAATATAGTCTGATCCGGTAGAGTAGCCACCCATAACAATCCTGCCATCCGCCTGCACAACTATATCGCCGGGTTGGTCGTGCCCGTTAACTCCCGGGAAGCCCTGCGTTACCACTGTACCACCGCTGCCAAAAGTTTCATCCAGGCTGCCATCAGGGTTATAGCGGCTTAAGGCAAAGTCTTGCTCATAGTAGCCACCTCCAAAAGTGTTGCCGGTCAGGAGTATCTTACCATCTTTTTGAACGGCTATTCTGGCGTTAAATCCCACTATGGTATTGAGCACCCGCCCCGTGCCGCCAAACTTACTGTCGAACACACCATTAGAAGAGATGTGGCAGAGGGAAGAAGATGGCGTAGCTGAGCCAGCTACGATGATGCTGCTATCCGGAGCCAGTGCGATTCTGTTGAATTGAGTTTGATCGTTGGTGCTGGGAATGCGTGCCACGCCGTTCTCCCCAAAGGAAGAATCTACTTTGCCATCCGGCTGGTAACGGCCTACTGCATAACTATTCGGATTGATACCATCATACACGATGCCTATAACCAATATTTTATCATCCGGTTGTAATACCATATCGAAGCAGGAAACATTGCCAAAAAGAAAACCATTGGTTCCAAAAGAAGAATCTAGTGTGCCGTCAAGCTGGAAGCGGGCAATGTTACCTTTGGCATTGAAGTTAGAATCGTTGTAGCCGCCTGCCGACACTAATTTGCCATTCGTTTGCTGAGCAACAGCGTTGTGAATACTGAATCCATTATCCGCTACGAATCCATTATTTCCGAAGGTAACATCCAGTGTTCCGGGCTGGCTGTAGCAGATGCCAAAGAGAAGCACTGCGATAGAGAAGAATAGAAGTTGTTTCATGGTTTTGTATAGTTTAAAAAGTAAAAAACTGGTTTGTAAGTTAATGAGGATGAGTGCTGCAGTTGTCGTTATTATCGCAGTTTTCATCGTCATTAACTCCGTCGCAGGTAACCCGGTTGTTGCGGCACTCCACAAAAACTCTATGACTGGTCTGCAGGCGGTTACCAATGATGGTTTTAAAGAAGGTGGCAGCCCGCCCGATAATGTATAGGCTAACTAAATCCGGCGTTCCATACTTGGTTCCATAGTCTGCTTTAAATGTAGTATCAGCATTACGAAGCCCGTGCTGTGCATCACAGTCAATATAAAGTTCTGAACGGATGCCTAACGGCTTAAGAATATAGTTATAGTAAGCGGGAGAACCATAGGTATATATAGCAGGAGGTGGATTGGGTGGAGTAGTATTGGGGAGCTTACCTACAAATGGACTATTGGTTAAACAGGTTCTTTCTACATGAAAAGAATCTTTATAAGGACTTGGAATATTGGGATCTGCGGGTGCAAAGTTAACAGGTAAGATGTTGGGAAAGACAACACTATCCTGTAAGCCATGAAAACAGATGATGGGTATTCTTTGGTCGAAAAAAAGCTTGGCAGTTGCAGGGGTAGCGTTGGGCGGTGTTGTCAACGCTCCCCACTGCGCCAGTATGCCTTTTATGCGGCCGCTGATGTCGAGGGTGGGCGAGCCATAATAGAAGTTTGCGTTGATGGGTCCTAAGGCATCGCTGACCTTTACAGTGCCGGAATAGGGGCGATCGAATCTATCATGCTCTGCCGCGGGTAATAGGCAGCATTCAGTACCGTAATACTGCCTGCGCTGGCGCCCGCCAGGAAGATATTGTTGAGGTCTATCTGGTAAGCGAGTTTTTGACTATTGTTGGTTAAAGCATTCTGTTCTATTTGCCGCTGTATAATGCTGCGGATGGCACCCCTTACATCCTGGCTCGCGCGGTAGGCAGCCAGTTCCTGCTGAACGGATTTGTATCGATTGCCGTTTATATCTCGCGGAAAACCATCCGGCGCAATCCGTACACCGGCTCTGTACTCGACAATAAAAAGATAAAGCCGCGTTTCGCCCAGGCAATGCCATCGGGATCATCCCCATTCTTGTTCAACGGTTTGCAATCGGAATATCCTCCGCCATGAACGAAGATGACGACGGGCAATGGGCAGCTAATCATTTGGCTTTTGGAATAGCTGGAAGGATAATAAATATCGTAGCGCAATGCACCAGTGCTGTCGGTGGTGCAATCGGCATAGTTGGCAACAGTATTTATGCAACCATCCGGAGGTGTATATTCTTTTTTATAGGTTACATCGCCGGGGTAAGTAGTATCATGATAATACTTGCCGTAATTGATACCTTTTACTTTTGTTACAGAATCGAAAATGGAAGGCAAAGTGCAAGTGTCACACAGTTTGAAATCACAAAAGCCTTTAGCTACCAGACAAGGAGGGCGTTCGGTAGTATCCTGGGCAACGGAGTAATGTGTTAGCAAACAGAAGAAGGGAATGACAAGCAGTTTCATGTGGAAGGGATTGGTTAGGCATGTCGAAGCTAAGTATTTTAAATAATTTCCAAATAAGATTTTTCCCTCCACAGGTTAGTATTCTCAACTCAGCGAAGCAGGCCGCACAGAAGCTAAACGAAGTTTGCAACTCTCCTCAGCTAAGTATACTTTTTGCGTTCGTTGGTGTCCTTCACCATACCTGTTGGGAAGAAAAGTTAAAGAGGAGGTTTTAATACTAGATAAATTATGCCGGAGGCATAATTTATCTATAGCAACAAAATACGGGCATCATTTTTTGATTTGTAAGAGAAACTCTTTTAAAGCAGAAACCACAGTTTTGTTATTTGCTATTATAAAGTCCGCGCATTAACTAATCTTCCCAACATATGTGGTATACCCACCGCTAAAAAAAGCCCATTTTAAAATTTTGCTTGAAATTTTAATTGTAAGAAGTGTTCCAAATGTTTAGATTTACTTTTTAAAAAAGTCATATGAAAAAGAAAATTCTGTCTGTTCTTGCTGTCATCGCATTTGCGCTTCCATTTTTGTCATTTATCCCTTCGAAAGACGGTAACATCAGGGAAACCAAACAATGCCCCAATGTTGTTTCCATTTATGCACAAGGAGTGACTATTCTAAATGAAACGATTTCAGTGAACGGTGCACCTGCAACTATTTATTATACGACCATTGCACCAGGTACGCATCAGGATTTCTCCAGTTCAGCATTTACGAGTGGTGCAGCAATAACTGTGACCGTCGCCGTCCAGACTGCCAGCGCCGCACCAAGATTGAATAGTTTAGAAATAGGAGACCCCTTTCAGTGCGTAAAATTTGCAAACAAACCGGGCGGGAGTATAACAGGAACAAAACAATGCGCACAAATGCAGGTAATAGCATCTAATGCAACAGAATGTCCATAGGTTTTCTACTACGATACTTTTCAACGTCACTGATTATCACAGTGACGTTTTTTTTGTGGTATTCTTTGTTGTTAATTCTTGCGGTGCATTTTGGACTGTTGAACTATTGACATCGGGCGATTCCTTAGGATCTTTTGCTGATTTGTAATGGCACCATTGGGAAGGGGGATTTGTGTGTTATTTTATTTAATAATCCATAAGTTGCGAACCCAAAAGAATGTCTACCTGCGTCTGATTACAACATAAAAATTACCACGTGAATATAACCAATTGAGTGGATAAATACAGATACAAGGCAATTATCTAATTCTAATTTATTAGCAATAACCCGGAGCTTAAAGCAAGATGCTTCAGTCAGAACGCCGTTGCCCGCAGTGCCGGCGCTGCCACGCTTGCAGTGAAAGACTTCAAGGGGCAGACCATCCAGACCCTGGATCGCCTTCCTCTCCGTAGACGGCAAAGAAGCCTCCAACAGCTTCTACACCGGCGAACTGGTAGTCAAGTAAGCTCCGGCATCCTTACCTGCCCGTAAAGCGCTTCTGGGGCACAAACAACGCTAACTGCAGGAATGCACTGGTACACAAGGCTGCCCACCGGCAGCCTTTGTTCTTGTCAGAACGGTTATCACGGTAATAGGGCAGGTAACCGGGGGGTATTAGCTTGTACGGCTTAGTTTAGCATGACTCATTTCTGCCCTGCTTACTATCCTTAGATCGCCGTGGCTGATATCGGATGAAACAGTTTTACGACAGGTATGCCGAACCTCAAATTGTCTCAACAGCGTTGAGGCAATTACAATCTGCTGGAAATAAGGATTCTAAATTGTGTCATCACTGGTGACACAAATACAATCGCCTGTAAACGAGACATTTGAAATGGTTGCTCTTATCTCAGCGTTGTTTGCCGCTCAGCCTAACTTTCCTGTACGCAGTTCTTCTAATATAGTCTTCAACTACAGTTTGTATATAACCTTTACTCACAGCCCGCGTTTTAATTATTCTCGGCAGAAATAGTATCATTGTAGTCTTATGTCGCATTCTACTGATCCTGATATATTTAAACGCACAATACTGCTCGATGGCGCAGTACAAAGAATCACGATCGAAACAGGGCTTTACAATGAAGAGGCACCTTATTACAAAGCCTCCATGCCCGATGGAAGAGTATTGTTTTTGGAACTGGACAGTGAAAAGCTTCTGTGGCGGCTTACATCGGGTGAAATAACGGCAGAAACGGAAGCCATCGGAGATTTGATAATGGAGCGCTACTCATAAACTTTATTGATCGGTTTGTATCCCCACAAACCGAGATAAATATTGTCCGGTGAGAGCACCAGCCATTGAAAAATCTGCTACCACTTTGATAGCAAAGTGATAGCACTGGTTGCGTATATTTGAGAGTTGGTAGCAATTTTTTCGTCACACTTCACTACTTTCTAGGGATATGATGGCAGACACTATTTTGCTGGCATTTCTAGTTTTAGGATTTGTTATATTCTTGTTCTACGCACTATTAATGAGTAATAAAATTTCTACAAAGAAATTACTTTTAGTTTCAGGTGTTATGCTGACAGGAATTATTATCCTTTTCGTTATTACCGGGTTCAAAAAATTAAATTCTGACATTACTAGAATTATACACAATTCCAGTCCTAAACTACCTTCCGAGATATATACTCTTCTATTCAAAAAGCCATTAGACAGCTGCTTGACAATTGTTAATCTTAAGGATCAATTGTTCCCCAAGTAGACTGTTGTATTTGGATGGAAGTAAAAGTATGCCCAACCGAGTTAGTGCGAATTGCAAGTTTAAGGAAATATGAAAAGTCTGTATACAGTGACTCCGACTCCATAAGTTTTCTACAGACCTTTGTTGACAGGCCAGAATGGTGGTCACCGCAAAAGCTCGGCGATAGCATAAGAAAGTTAAATATCAAAATGAATCAGGAAAATCAACAGACCATATTCTTTACACCTGATAATTCACACATATTTATTTGTAACCAAGCTTTATAGAACTACTACCAGCAGTGTGTTTATAAAATTGTGGCTGGAGGTTAAGTATTCAACTAGAAATCACGATTTTGCTTTTGTGGTTAATTGAATCTGACGCTTTTCAGTTGCCACAGCTTCATAAACACGTTAACGTTAGTGGCAGTTATTGTGACACCCTTTATAGGCTCGTTCGTAATAATCTTATGGCTTCAAAACATCCTCATATAATAGTAATAGGTGCAGGCATCGTAGGTGCCGGTCTTACTTATCATTTAGCCAAACAGAATGCACGTGTTACCTTGCTTGACAAAGCAGCTGAACCAGCTAGCGAAGCAACAGACAAATCATTTGCCTGGATTGTAGCAGGGTATGATGAAACAGAGCTGTATATGTCTCTGAGGCAGCAGGCAATCAAGGATTGGCATCGGGTGGAAGACGAATTAAACGGTCGGCTTAAGATTGATTGGACAGGCGCTTTGACCTGGCTTGATAGTAATGAGAAAACAGAGGAGTGGATTTGTAAGCTTAGACATTCTGATTCCGGAGTGCGTCTTGTTGAAGAACAGGAGCTCCGTTTGTTGGAGCCCAATCTCAAAGTTGTACCTGCCTTGGCAATGTTTGCTGAAGAGGAAGGTGCTATAAATCCTGCTCTTACTACAAATTTATTGATCAGGGCTGCTCAGGAATGGGGTGCAAAAGTTCTGCTGGATGCTGAAGTGTTTTCTTTACTAATGAATAAATCAGCTATAGAAGGAGTAGTAACGGACAAGGGTAACATAAAAGCTGATATGGTAGTGTTAGCAACCGGAGTGAATACAGCTTCACTATGCCATCCGTTACATTTCAATTTACCAATCCATGTATCACCAGCTATTTTATTGGAGCTTCATCATTCTTACCGGTTCGTAAACCATATTGTGTCTAATCCATTCATGGAAATACGGGCTGCTTCGGATACGTTAACACTGGCTGCAGAAAATTATATTGATGAATCTTGGAAGAACAATCCAACAGCGATCGCGCAACGCACGATAGAAGTAATTAAACAACACTGGCAGGGTGCCGAGCAAGTAAAACTTGTAAATGTCAAAGTAGGTAAGCGACCCATGCCAAAAGATGGGTTACCTGTCGTTGGTAGGATTAAAGATATTAATGGTCTGTATCTTTGTGTTATGCACTCAGGTGTGACACTTGCTGCTGTTGCAGGCAGACTTGCCGCTGCTGAAATATTGACTGAGCAGGATGAAACGTTATTGTCATCATACCGACCTCAAAGATTCCTATAACCTAAGGCAGAAATAAACTGCCGCTAACAAAGGCTTGCAACGATAGCGGCTGACGGAAGTTAGTCACCAGTATCTTTCTTTTCATCTTTTACTTTTACATTTGAGCTGATGATTCGCTAATGTTCGCTTTTAGCAAGCAGCGAACCGTTGGCGGCAAGCTTGAGGCAAGAACTCAAATTGACAACCAATTAATGTAACGGTAATGAAGAAACCATTGTTAATAGCTGTGATACTTGCAACAACCTTTTGTCTTGGTTTTGCATTTAAAACAATTACTACAAAAACTAACAACGATAGTAAAATGAAAAGAGTAACCGGAATTGGGGGTGTTTTCTTTAAAAGCAAAGACCCGAAAAAAATCACAGAATGGTATCAAAAACATCTCTGTTTAGACACAAATCCTTATGGTGCTACGTTTGAATGGTATGAAAGCCCGGACAGTACCAAGAAAGCTCAAACACAATGGACACCATTTTCAGAAACGACTAAGTATTTCGAGCCTTCTCAGCAAGATTTTATGATCAATTACCGGGTTGAAAACCTGGAATTACTTGTAGAAGAATTATGAAAAGAAGGCGTTACCATAGTGGACAAAATTGAAACATTCGACTATAGTAAGTTTGTTCATATTCTCGATGGAGAAGGCAACAAAGTTCAGCTTTGGGAAGCAATTGACTGAGGTGATTAAGGTTTTATAATTAATCTATGAATAAGAACGCCTGCCGCTAACATCCTGTTAGCAATACCGGGATTGACAATTGCAAACTCAACATTTGTAATCTTATCAGGCACTAATGCAAAGGTTGAGTTGACGCTTCTCAAATGCCCTACTATGCTAATAAGAGATTAGCGGGCATTGTCAGTGAAAAACAGCAAAACAGGACAGTAAGATGGCGAAAAATAAAACCAACGAAACGGAAGTCAATGTTGTAGATTTTATTAATGCATATGTTGAGGATGAACAAAAGAAAAAGGATAGTTTTAAGTTAGTTGAGCTTATGAGTGACTGGGCAGGATTTGAACCGAAAATGTGGGGTACTACAATTATCGGGTTCGGAAGCTATCATTATAAATACGTTAGCGGACATGAAGGTGATATGCCCTTACTTGGCTTTTCACCCCGTAAAACTGAATTCTCACTGTATGTTTTTTCTCCAACAGAGGAGAATAAACATTTACTAGACATCTTCGGCAAATTTAAAATAGGTAAAGCCTGCATTTACATAAAAAAGTTATCTGATATTAGTATTCCTGTATTGGAAAAGATGTGCAAAGCAACAATCGGATATTTAAATGAACACCATGAATGTGCGTGTAGAGAAAAATAACCGACGATTAATTCTTCTTTTCCTTACCGGTCGGTGTCCTTACCGAACCGGAATTAATCACTGACTCAGCGTAAATTGTTTGTCCCTCTTAATCCAGCATACGTTGCCACGCTGCTTGTCGAATACTTGTATGGGGCGCCTTGTGAAGTAGTTTTTAATTACTTTTCTTAATCATTCTTAGAGATTAAGCTACTGTTGATGATGTTCAATAAAGAAATTAGATTTCATCCTCTAAGTAGTGTCCCTGTCTTCTCAAGGAGGCAGCTTTTTGATGTGGTTCTCCGAAATTAATCAGGCAGACTTCCCCACAGGTATCGCAATCTTCGGCAGCGATGATACCACCGGAGAATACTTTATGATGTATTTTGATGAGAATAAAGTGTCAAAAAAGTAGGAAGTTCCATATAGGGATGGAGTTGTAAAATGGTGGAGAGACGCACCAATGTTTTCACAACGATAGACCTTGACAATCACTACTTATACAATCATCGGTAAGGGCAAATTATCAAAAGAGGGCACCACCTGAAAAAAAGATTTGGAATTAACCTATGCCCGCGGAAAATAAATAATACGGCAATAACTTTTGCAGCACACAACAAACCTCCTGCGCTGTTGCTAAAAGGCATCACGATACTAACCGCATTTCCTTTTCGTTTGTTTAATAATGCCAAAAGTAACGACCTGCTGTTCCATCATTACAGCTCTGCTGTTGTCGGCTGCTAATGCCAAAGCACAGGATCCGCATTTCGCCCTCGTGCAGGACATGAACATCTGGTACAACCCCGCTTTAAAAACGGATAAGACGCCCCTGGCACGCATTAACTTTCGCAGTGTCAGCTATCCAAACATCATCTCTTATACCAGCAAAGCCATCACCTTTGAAGTGCCATTCGTGAGTAAAGACAAAACCGACTATAACAATATTCCTTTTGTCAACCTCGCAGCCGGCATCAGTACCGACAATTCCGGTGATCAGTTTATGGCCGCCTCCACTGCCCTGTTAGCTTTATCCTATGCTTTGCCCCTGAGTGACAACAATACATATCTGGCTATCGGGTTCGAAGGAAATTACTCGTTTAACAGGGTTGGCACTGACTTCCTTACTGGCTTTCCTCCTCAGTTTGAGAAGAAGGGTGCTTTACACTGGGCAATGACAATAGACCCTTATCAATCCGGTTACAACTACGGGTATCTAACGGCAGGCGTTGGTGTCGCGCTCTTTCACAGCGATGAGCAAAGCCAATGGTATATCGGCGGGGCTGCCCGCCATTTCAATCATCCCTATACAGAGTGGACGCATTCTGCCCGGTTACCTTCCGCCTACGGTATACAGGCTGGCTACACAGCGCCCCTCGGTGATCTGAATGAAATCACTGGCTACGGCAATTTTACCTGGCAGCCAGGTAATAACGAAACAGTGATCGGTGCGCGCTATACCCGCTACCTCAATGACAGCACAAATACCGCTGCCTCAGCCAGTATAGGCTATCGGGCTGGCGATGCACTGATGCCGGACATTGCAATTCAGATCGGCGCATGCCGGCTGGCACTCTGTTACGAAATAAATATCATCAGCAACTATCATCGCAGGGCATACGAGTTTTCCTTTCTTCTGGATCTGTAAAAAAGCTCCCTTACTCAGCTCCATTCTCCGGTGTGTTAGCGCAGCGCATCTTGAACTTCGGATAAAGCGGGTCTCTGAACTGCAAACACACTTCCCTAAACTCATCGTAGATTGTTGCTCAACGTAGATTCCATCCACGCTGGACTTCTGACGTAGTTTTCAACTACTTGTTTTATTCATCCGCCATTATGAAAGTGCAGCAAGATCTACCCTGTTCATATCTCAATTTTGCATATCCATGCAAACCATCGGTGTAGAACTACGAAATCTTCGTGCGGTCTCTACGAAATTTTTGTGTAATACCTACGAAATCTCACCTTGTCTGTTTTTTTTGCCGGGAGTTCTCAACTTAGTGCGGAAATCAAATATCTCCTTATTGGCATCACGACCCAACTATAATCCAGATGAAATCCAAATCAGCCACACGGCAGCCGTCTCTCTTTATCATCTAAGGTTCCACCGCTTCCGGTTGGGTAGACAAACAAGGCGTTAGGGGCGCTTCCCCAGCAGCCGCCGCGCCCTTCGGGAGTATCGCCGGAAAAAGCTCATTCCCTTCGTACCACTCGGCGGCAAAATCTTCTATCTCCCCGCATTATCAAAGCGCTGGAAGCCTCCGCCAACCGGCAGCCAATAAGGCTGCTATTCATTCCTGTGCAAGGGCGCTGCAATTGCGACTAAGCATTCCTATGTCT
>CAXUDB010000007.1:0-78138 GCA_964249755.1 uncultured Ilyomonas sp.
ACAGTACGGAGGCGAGAGACAAAAGAGAAAGCAATCTCATACTATAGTTTGTTACTATGAGGCTGATGTAAACAGAAACGTTGCATCGTTTTAGCCTTTATTTTCCGTCAATATTTACACCCTGCATTGCGTTTTCTTCACTGCCGCCTGATACATTTATTTGCCTTTGTACTGTTCACTTCTTTGTGAGAGATTGCATCTACAACACTTCAATATCCCGAGGCAGAACAAAAGGGGATCACGAGAACATGGCGGTGAAAAATAATATACTTTCCTTATCGCTACTTCAGCTTTTTCCGCAGCCAGGTTCTCACTGGTTCATCGTACAGCTTTAAGCTTGCATAAGCCAGCACGATCGCTCCCGAAAACGTAAGCAGGGCATATGGCCAAGCCTGCCATAAGGTAATGCCGCTGTGGTTGCTCACCCATGCCACGTAAAAATAAACGAGCACATAATGCGTCATGTATAAGGGATAGGAAAGAGCACCGAGGAAGGTACAGATTCTACTTTCCGTTCCGCTACTTACCCTGCCACCGGCACCGATATATACAACGAGCGGAAACACGATGATGATGCAAAAAGCCTCGTACAAACCGTTCATCCACAGGTGTTCGGCACCACCTATTCGTGGCATCAACAAAACAGCCGCCACGAGCATGCTGCACCCTGCAAAAGCATGTTTGATATAAGTGGGTTGTGCTGCCCGCGAAAGAAGTAAACCTGCAAAAAACGGGAATATCGTACGCGTAATTCCAATGCTCATGTGTTCGACATTCAGTGTCCAGCCACCGGTAATGTCTCCGTTGGGGTTGGTAACGGCAAAATGCAGAAGCAGGGCACCTGCCAGTACTACAAAAACTGCCAATGCTTTGTTGGATAATCTTCGTAGCCCTAGTGCGTAGAGAAGATTGGCGATGTACTCGAAGAAAAGGGACCAGCCAACACTGTTGAGTGGATGCATTTCCTGCCAGCCGCGTATATCCATTGACAGCGGGATGGGTAAAATGGTACATCCTATCAGCCAAACGGCGATTAGCTTCCAGAGGGGAATGGTATGAATGAGCGGCCATAGGGTTGAGTCGGTAAAGTAAAAGGTAAGGGCGCCAAGCGTCATGCCCAATACAACGAGGGGTTGCAGCCGCTCGAAGCGGCGCCGAAGAAAGCCGCCGATGGTTAATTTGTTCCACCTGTCGTCGTAGGCATAACCAATGACAAAGCCGGACAGGAGAAAGAAAAAATCAACAGCGAGGTAACCGTGATTGACCACATTGTTGAGGTGACTGGTAGAAAGCGGCTCAGCAAGGTGAAAAAAGACTACGATGATGGCGGCTACGCCGCGAAGTCCATCTAATATAGGATAATGCGGCTTTATGCCCAGTTGGTTATTGTTCATGAACAGCCCAAAATTTGGGCAATATAATGGATGATTTCGCAATCCGTGGTCATCTATTCCACAAGGGGTTGATCAATATAAAGTTGACAATCCGTTATTTTAATGATCCCTTCTGCCCGAAAACAATGATTCGGTTAAACGAATTCTTCAGCTATGGCAGCAAGCATGTGTTAGGCGCTGCCATTTACTTCGCTTGCCGGCGTAATATATTTATTTGTCCTCTATGGTTAACTTCATGAGTAAATACATGAAACCATTTGAAATAATTATTGATTTTATTGTCCCCGAAAGAGGTCTGCTCGTCAAGCCATTGGTCGTCACGACTAGCTAATTCTGCGAGTGTGTTTGCCCTTACTTGTTCCAATTTGCTTAAGTAATAGTTTACATCATGTCCATTAATTTCTTGTCTCGCCTTTTCGCCTAAAGCAAGAGCGGTGCCCCATTCATACTTCTCATCCTCATTCAATTGACGATTATAGAAAGTAGCTGCTTGATATCCTACTTCAGCGGCTGCGATGTGTAATAAAAGTGAACCTATTGAATTGCCTGTTGCCTTATTCAAATAGTCAATTTCACCTATTGTTAAGTCTTTAACGGCGGAAAGGGTAGTATGTCGAACATAGTTCATCATTGAGACAAGTCGAGCTATCTGCGGAGTAAAACCCGAAATGTCACTGATTAAATAGAGGCTTTGCTTGTCCATGAATATTAGTGATTAATGCTTATGGTTGCGCCTAACGTCCGACTGCTTGCTGAAGTAGTAGCGGCAATAACGAACGGTCAGCTCAGATATAGTTCTATCGTTTACTAGAATTAGCGCTGCTATATGGCTTCCTTCAGCAGCTATTTTGGCAAGCAAATGTTGTGCGTTCGCTTTTTGTCGGCGGACAAACTAATGTTCTAATGTGTCCATATCATTCCCTGTGGATTAATGTTCCAATGATACTTCTGCGCTTCTCCGAAAGTCGCAAAGTTCATTCGCTGTCCAAGTATGTTTTCTTTGTACGCTTGAAACATTTGTCTGGCAGCTATCATTGGTTGCATGCGTCCAACTCCTGTACAAAGTCCCGGAATAGCCACTGATGATATCCGGTCGTCACTTGTTGCATTAATAAGAATTGCTTTCATTGCCAAATAGGCATTAACCGAAGTGTCAATGTTGAAGTTTGTTGGAATGCGCATTGTCGGCGCCGATATTAAGAATGGAACGTCTTGGTCGCCAGTTTCAATCATAATGGTTTGTCCAACCAATAGTTCTCCTTCCGGCAACTCTTTGATTTGCTTTTTCAGTTTCTTTTCTAAATCCCAGCCAAACCTTTTGGATAAAGCGTAATCAAGTCCGCCGTCCATAAAACCAAACGAGTTTGCAGGGCTTACAACAGCATCAAATTTAATTTTTGTGATGTCTCCTTCAACTATGCTCATGTTTTCTTCTTGTCCAAAGAAGTCTGTCCAAGCATCTAAAAGTTTTCCTGCAAGTCCGACTAAAATTATTTTCATGTCTCGTGATATCTGTCTCACGTGACCCATAACGAACAGGGCTTGCTGCTATGTTGGCAATAGTATTCCATCAGCCGGATTACTTACTAAAGATAAATAAAATTACAAATGATGAAGTTTGAGGTGTCAGTCAGCATAGCAGAAAGCCTATTGTTGTGCGTTCGTACTATTTTTTCTTTTTTCTCTTTTCATTTGTTTGTCGCCCCACTCCTTAAGATAACTGATGAATGGCATCAATTCTTGTCCAATTTTTGTCAATGAATATTCCACTTTGGGAGGCACTTCATGATACACTTTCCGGCTGATTAAATTATCTGTTTCTAATTCTCTTAGTGTTTGTGTCAGCATTTTAGTTGTAATGTCGGGTAACGTCCTGCTTAGTTCCCCGTAACGTAAAATTGTATGTTCGTGCAGATACCATAAAAGTCGGCCTTTATATTTTCCTCCGATACGTTTAAACGCATAATCAACAGAACAGGTAGTAGCAGCAGGACATTCTTTTTTTTTATTTTTCATTTTAACTCATTGATAATCAATATTACATACTTTTTAGTAGGTAAGATACAAATAAGTACATACTTGTCAAAGGTATGTATATACTTTAGCTTTGTTCTTCATTAAAAAAAATAAATAGAAATGGACTTACAATTAAAAGACAAAGTAGCAGTAGTGACAGGTGCCTCAAAAGGAATTGGTGCAGGAATAGCAAAGGCATTTGCAAAGGCAGGTGCAAAAGTGATTATCAATTATGCGTCGGGTAAAGAAGGTGCAGATAAAGTTGTCAATGAGATTACACAAAATGGCGGTACTGCCATTGCTGTTCAGTGCGATGTTACAAAATCAGCAGATGTAAAAAGGCTTTTTGAGGAAACAAAAAAGGCTTTTGGGACATTGGATATTCTGGTGAATAATGCGGGTGTTTTCAAATTTGAACCAGTAGAAGCCGTTACAGAAGAAAGCTTTCATTTACAATATAATACTCACGTTTTGGGCAATTTATTGTGTTCCCAAAAAGCAGTTGAAATGTTTGGTGACCGTGGCGGAAGTATTATAAACATTAGTTCTACAGTGAGTATAAACCCGATGCCTGGTCTTATTATATATAGTTCAGCAAAAGCGGCTATTGATACTTTTACAAAAGTATTATCAAAAGAATTGGGAGGAAGAAAAATACGGATAAATACCATTGCACCAGGTGTTACAGATACAGAAGGAAATCATACCGCTGGTATAATTGGTGGCGAATTAGAGAAGCAAATGGTTTCGATGACACCTTTGGGTCGCGTGGGTCAGCCGGAAGATATTGCAAAAGTTGCCGTTTTTCTGGCTTCTGATGCTTCAGGTTGGGTAACAGGCGAAAGAATTACGGTTGCGGGTGGTTTGTTGTAGCTGTTCTAGAATTGGTCAAAAAGTGCTGTCTGTCAAGGGCGGCATTTTTTGTTTGCGGGGTTATCATTCCGTATGACGCACAACGGTTCGCTGCTTGCTAATAGCGGGCAACAGAGCGGTGTCAGCCTGGATAAAAATATATCGTTTCATAGAATTACTACTGCTAACTGAGAGACGTCAGCTGCTATGGCAGCAAGCATGTGTTAGGCGATGTTCATCTTTTATAAACTGAATTCTTTTTATAATAATAGTTACTCTCAACTTCAAAACTTTTTATTGTCGATAAAGGGAAGTTTATGTTCCTTAAACTGAATTCTTCTTTCGAAGCAGGGATCTGTAACTTCTTATCAAAAGCCTGATATTTAATCGTTGCTATTATAACAGTGTCATTTGTCAAACTAGGAAGAATCTTTGTCAAAAGATAAACGCTATCGTTACCCTTGTTTGTTACAAACAACGGATACATTTTTGAAGAATCTTTGATAAAACGATAATCACCCTCATAAAGTTTCAATTGAATTACTGTGTCAGTAAAATCATTTGCGCTTAATGAAATCTTACTTACGGGATAAAAATCTAACGAGTCAATTGTAACAGTATGACCAGGCACCTTCATACATACAAATGATAAATCTATTATTAAAAAACAAAAAAGTAATGTCCAGATGAAATAAACTGATTTCATAGTTAGTTCACTTCTTTTATAATCAGGTGGTGTCATGCAATATCGCCTAACGATGAAGCATCTGTGAAGGCAAGGTAACTGCGATTCGTAAGCCGGTACAAATACTTAATGAAAAACTGGAGTTGAAGATAAATACAGATGTTGAATAGCGTTGGGTCTGCCTGAACAAAAGAGGATAAGAGTTATTACTGCTCAAATACTGCCTGTCAGCCATGCTTTTACTAATGCCGTTGTTGTAGGCAGTACTTATTTAATACTTGTAAGTGCCTCTATATCTTTAGAAAACTCATCATACTGTTTACGAACTTCATCAATAAAAACGGGTGATAGCGTACCCTGTTTTTTATGATGGTCAGCCAGTCGTTCAAAATTGTTTTTCAAAATTTTTGCTTATTGTAAAGTAAGCTCATAGTGTTTACCGGATGCTTCGAGTGAATTGCATCGAAAAATGATGGAATTGATTTTAGAATCTATTCTCTCATATTGTTCAGACAAATCCGAGTAATTTTTATTGCCTTGTTTAATGTCAATAAAAAAATTGTCGGCTGCACTTTGGAAGTCTACAACCATTCCATCTAAAATCGAATCATATGCGGATGTATTATTTGTTTTTTGCGAAGTGTATGCCCAAACGGAAATTCCGAAAACTGTAATTAGTGTCGTTAGGAGTAAAAAAAGTCTAATTAATTTATAAGCCTTGGTCAGTCTGAAGGGTAAGTAAAAATTTTGCTCTTATGAAATCTCTGAATAAAAATAAAAAGACGGCGAAAGACAATCCTGCAAGTCCTGCAATCTTTCCAAAAGTTTCAAAGGTAGATGCTTCCATAAGTTGTGTCTTAGTAATGCCTACAACGTCCCGGTATGGCTCACAGACGGGATGATAGCATTCCGTCACGCCCGAACCGAAGCTAAATTAATAATTAATTGCTGATGTTTATTTCTAATGTTTAATAATGCTACGTCAGGATGGAACTGAAGTTAAAAAGAATTACTACTGCTGATGCTGTGTCATGGCTGCCCCGCTTGCAGCAATACTTTTGTTGGCAGTAGTTGTATTTTTTACTTTATTCTGATATTGTAAATTCTTTATGAAGCTACCTTAATGATTTAATATCTTGTTCCACAATGGACAAGTCGTTATTGAGTTGATGTCCACCACTTTTTATTTCACGAAAAGTCGCTTGAGTAACTTTCTGCTTATAATGGTCAAGGTGAGAAAAAGGTGCTTCTTCATCATCTTTGCAATGATAGAAGAAAAGCGGTACTTCGTTGGGTAGCTTGTCGGCAAAATCCTCTTGCAGTTTTAAACCTGTTTTCCAATCTTCATTTCCACTCCAAAATGGTGTAGAAATAAGAAAAATGCCCTTGATCTTTTTGGCTACAGAATTTTCAGAAAGATATTTCAACAGCATTGAAGCACCCAATGAATGCGCAACTATAATCGCATCTTTTTCAGTCCGCAAAATATTTTGGGCAATTTGCTGTGTCCACCCAAAATCAGGTGCCGATTCATCAGATTGTAATTTGGGATAGTCTATATTGTACGTCTCTCCCAAATTTTCTTGTAAAGAGCTTACCAATGCTTTGTCGGCTTCATAACCTCCGTCACCTCCTCCTGCAATAAATATTATTTGCCTGGTCATATGGAAAACCGTTTTTCTATATGAATTTAGTTTTTTGCTTACGATTTTACAATTACCGCTAACGAACGAGTAATTGCGATGGGCTGGCATTAGCAAACTGTCAGCCTGGTACAAATGCTGAATTAAAATAACAAAGTTGAAATTAGGAGACACAAGTTAAATGGCAAAAGCCAGGCTTGAACAGTGACTGAGAAAAGTACAAAAGATGAGTACTTAACGGCAAGCCAACCTATTGCAAATACCATTGTTATCGGCTGCCTTTTTCGTCCTCCCGTATGGTGTCCGTTAATATTTTGTTCTATTACTCTTTCTTTGATCTGTAACTCAATACAGTTTTGCCACCAGGATATAACTTTGCTTGTATAGGGGAAAATTTCAGTATTCCGTTAAGGGAATGAAAAATAGTCATACCGTTGCTGATAGCTGTTGGATTCACAATAAAATGATACTCGTCAATAAGCCCTTCTTTTATTAGTGATGAAACAAAACCTGCACCCCCAAAAACAAGAATATCGTTACCGTTTTGTTTTTTTAAGTTGGAAATTTCTTCTGCTAGATTTCCTTTGGCTAAGATAGTGTTGTTCCAAGCTGATTTGTCAAGTGTTTTGGTGAAAACAACTTTTGAGATATCAGCTATCTTTTTCGCAAATGGGGTATTGGGATTCTTCTCCGCTGCATTCTCCCAGCCTGTTATCCAGCCGTCTGTCACCAATTTTCTGCCAAGCAAAAGGGTATCTGAAGAATCAATAAGTGAATTCATAAAAGCGATAAGTTCGTCATCCGGATTCCAGGTCATCCAATCTTTTTCTCCTCCGTTTGACTGGGCAACATATCCGTTAATGGTCATTTGCATTTGTAATTTTACTTTTCTCATCTTTTTTTCAAAAATAGTTTGATTGCCCAACAACCATAGTTGACGAATGCGACATGATAAGGGTTATCTGCGACATGTTTGTGTCAGTCGGTTAGGTTGCCGATAACTCTTAAATAGACGAAGGTGCTTCTTCACCCTTCTAATTAATTCATGTTGTTAGTAAATCAGCTAAGTTTATTAAGAGTAAAGGCGAATAAGAAAAGGATAAGTTTGAGCAGAAAGCCTTTAGAGGCGACGGCATGAATGGTTCAGAGAAAGAGGGCTTTGATCTCACTGAAAATGGCTTCGATCCCTTTTCTCGTTTGTTCTTTGAGAAAAGCTATCCGGGGCTCATCTTTTCGTTTTGCGTTACTTCTCCGTCCGGTCATCAGTTCAATGCCATCCTCCTGTTTCATCAGATCTTCTGTTTTGTAATCGGTATAAGCAGCGTCTGCATAAATCCTGCTTTCGGCTGCCACTGCTAAAGGCAGCTTTTTCAGCGCCTGCACATCTGATTCACTTCCCGGCACAAAGCAAAATTCAACCGGAATGCCTTGTGCGGTAGTGAGCACCTGTACTTTCACACCATAAAAATATCTTCTCATACTCGCCTGTTTTCCTCTCCACGGCTTCCCTTTCAGTAATCTTGAGCAGCTGATGCGGATGTTGTGGCACACGGCTACCGAAAAAGAATCAATCATATAATCGGAAGTACCCGCTATAGCTTTGAGATGATTGCCAACTTTATAAAATAATTGAAACGGTTACTCTAACAACGATTACAACCGTCTGTTGAATCGACACTTGCCCAACATACAGGAATATAGACCTGTCATTTTCATAAACTGTCTTTCGTTATTAGCGTGACCGCTAAAATGAAGAGTGGATCCAATGGCTGTTGTTATGATCTTAACTGTCACTTACTTTCCTTCTCTTATCTTCCTGCAGCTAATACCTTGAGCAGGTCATATGAAAAACAGAAAATTGCTATCATTTTTTTTCATTGAGCATTGGTAGAGAAGTTTTAAGTCTGGTAATTTAAAGGTATACTTTATCCACTGCTTTTCTTTTCTATCAACCTGGGTTATTAAATAAGATGAGCTGACCGTAGTTTGGACTACAGAATAAATAGATTGGGCTATATCTGAGCTTTGATAGTCCTCAAACTTTGCACTATCAAAATTTAGTCTCAAAAATAAAAAGTTATGCGAGTATTTCTTACTGGTGCCACCGGGTTTATCGGGCTAAGACTCATTGCTGAACTAATCGATGCCGGTCATGATGTGGTTGGTCTGTCGCGCTCTGATGCCAATTCAAAGACACTCACTGCTGCAGGTGCTGCTATACATCACGGCAGCATCGAAAATCTGGAAAGCCTGCGGCGTGGAGCAGCCGACGCTGATAGTGTAATACACTGTGCGTTCAACAACGACTTTGAACACTTAGCTGATAATTGCGAGAAGGATAAACTTGCCATCGAGGCGTTAGGTTCTGCGCTCAAAGGATCGAACCGTTCCTTAATCGTTACCTCGTTTACGGGGATCGGGAACATAATTCCCGGACAATCTGCCCGCGAGGAGAACGATCCCGATCCCAAAGACATCAATCCCCGGGTAGCCTCTGAATTAGGCGCAGCATCAGTGGCAACCCAAGGCATCAATGTTTCAGTCATGCGCCTGCCGATGGTTCATGACCCGCTCAAACAAGGCATCATTACGGCCTTTATAGCGCTGGCGAGAAAGAAAGGTTTGTCAGCCTATGTCGACGCAGGTGCCAATCGCTTCCCGGCGGCGCCCGTCCTAGATGTCGCAACACTTTACCGCCTGGCGCTGGAAAAGGGCAAAGCGGGAGTCCGGTATCATGCGGTCGCCGAGGAAGGCGTATGCTTTCGGGAAATCGCCGAAATGGTAGGGGAAGGCTTGGGAATTCCTGTTAAGTCACTTACAGGCGATGAGGCAAAGACGCATTTCGAGTATCTCTGGGATTTCGCCAGCCGAGACCTGTCGGCATCCAGCGTGCAGACGCGGACGCAGTTAGGGTGGCATCCAAACGGTCCCACCCTGATGGCCGATCTCGAAAAGCTTCGTTTCTAATAAGCTCTATAGCCCGGCGTATCCGTTACGCCAAAATAAACCTAGTAATATAAAGATTAATATGAATACAGATAGCATACAACAAAATTCGGGTAACATTGAGAAGGCATTAACGGTGTCGAAAGGGATTCAAAGCAGGGATTCAGTCTTTGCGACGACCTACATAAATCCGAACAATTTCACACAACACAACCTGCAATGCGGCGATGGCATTGATGGATTCAACGCTTTTGTAGAGAGCCTGCAAGCAGTAGACAATCCTCCGCGTGTCATTCGTGTCTTGCAGGATGGAGCTTTTGTCGTTACGCATTCTAAAGGCGATATGTTTGGTTCCAAGGTATTCTTCGATATCTACCGGTTTGAGGATGGGCTGATCGTAGAACATTGGGACAATCTGGCCGAGCTGACGCTTCCAAATCCAAGCGGACACACGCCTATAGATGGCCCTACCGAGCCCGTCAATCTACAGGATACCGAAACGAATAAGGCGCTTGTCCGTAATTTTTTCGAAACAATCTTTCTGAATGGCCAAACTGATAAGATGGCAAAGTATTTCGAAGGCGACTGGCTCATTCAGCACAATGCCAAAGGACAGGACGGGGTGGGTGCGCTAATGGAGATGATGCGACAACGCCAGCAGGCAGGCGAAGGCATCGAAGGCCTTAAGATGGAGCAGATAATCGGTGAGGGCAATTTCGTGCTCGTCACCGCCAGCGGATCGCAATCCGGAAAGCCGGTCGCCCTTTATGACCTCTTCCGCGTGGAACAGGGCAAGATCGCAGAACACTGGGACGTGCTCGAGGAGATTCCACCCAGACATGCCTGGAAAAACCAGAATGGTAAGTTTTAAATCAATGATCGCGATTAAACCTTATGTAGTACACCTCTTTAAAACTCGCGATAAGCCTCGCATTGGCTGGTTGTTATTCCAAATCGTTCGGGGTAATCAGCAACACTTATCCAACGAAACCATTTAATAATGGAAATGCAAAATACTATGCGTGACAAGAAAGATTCCGTACTGGGTACGTTTACCGTCAAGCAGAAAGACACCCTAACGCCCCACTATATCCGGGTAACGTTTGAAATACCTGATGGGCTGCTGGAGTTACTCGATGAGGTAACAATTGGTGGACACAACAAGATACTCATCCCGCCAAAAGGCGTAAATGAAATTGAATTTCCAGACCCGTACAATCCGGTAATCACACCGCGTTCGCCAGCTGTAAGAACATACACTACACGGAAGATTGACACTCAAAAAAAAGAGCTTAGTATTGACTTTGTATCCCACAGAGTCACCGGCCCTGCCTCAGCGTGGGCGTTGAGCGCTGCACCAGGCGATGTACTGGGTGTAGTTATCAAAACAGGCTTACGCCCAATAGTGCCTGCGGTGAATAGTTACCTGCTTGTAGGTGATGCCACTGCACTGGCTGCGATTGCAGCTATTCTGGAAAGTCTTCCCCAGTCTGCAAAGGCAAAAGTGATTCTGGAAGTACATGGAGAAGAAGATCAACTTCTTCTTCATTCTAACGCTCACATCCAAATAGAGTGGCTATACAATACTCATCCGGAAAAGGGAAGCAAGTTAACAGACGCTGCGAAACGTTATCATTATACGACTGGGAAGGACACAAACCAATTTGTGTTTATGGCAGCGGAGTATCGAACTATAAAGGATTTAAGAACTTATTTTAAGAGCAGCCTGGGGTGGATTCAAGCCGGTATTCTGCTACCGCTTATTGGAAGTCCGGGGAGTCAGAGGATGAATCCGTGTCAGAACGAAGGACGGACATGAGAAGTTAACTGTCCGTGTACCTGGTCAGTCGTATATCTTAGCAGGTCTGTATTCATTGCAACAAGCTCATTCATCATCGTAGTAAATCCTAATCATGCCCGACAGCAGTATCCTCGCCTTATTCTTCAGCACTGTAGCTGTTTTGGTTGCTACCCTTACCGGCTTAATTGGTGCGTTCAGCACCTTTAGGCTTCAGAACATTTACAACGAGCTGTCTCATCTGATTCACACCATGCGCATGCGCACTACGCCAGCTGGCACCCTGGATGAATGGATCGTTCGCAATGACTACGGGTTGACAGAGCAGATTTACGACACCAGGCCGGAAGCCCTCACAGCACTACGTTCTGTATTGGATAGAAGTGGCTTAACAGCTCTGCACGTGGCTTATGAGTATGACTATAATAATGTTGTCGGTAATCATGCCCGCTATTTATCGGTAAGGCGTGCCAATCATAGAAGCTTCCGATGGGCACTGGTATATGTGTTCATCAGCTTGCTGCTGCTGATTTATACAAATGTCTTAGTGCGGCTTCCAAACTATGCGCTCATTTCATGTATCGCAGGATACCTCTTTATTGCAGGGATTATATTTACGTTTTTCATACGGCAGTTACGTCTGATGACAATGAATTCCTAAGCGCTGCGCTAAAGGCATCAAGGATGCAGGCACTACTATCCCGGATATTTGGAGTAAAGCATTATTTAGTAGAGCTTCAGACTGAACTGTTAGGTTTGAACATCGCCATCATTTCTATGGAAAGCCTTAGCGTCAACTATTCGAAAATCTAAACTTAAAGCCTTATCACAAGTACCCACCTTAGATTGGACTACGTGATAAATAGATTGGGCTACCTCTACCTTTTAATAGTGTGGGAGCTTTGCACTATCAAAATTTCACATCAAACATTTTAAATTATGCGAGTTTTCGTTACAGGGACTACCGGCTTTGTCGGTTCAGCCATCGTTAAGGAATTAATCGGGGCAGGTCACCAGGTGCTTGGCCTTTCCCGTTCAGAAGAATCAGACCGGGAGATTATTGCAGCAGGTGCTCAGGTTCACCGGGGAGATATCGAGGATTTGGACAGCCTGCGCAGCGGAGCAGCTGCCGCAGATGGGATCATCCACACTGGCTTCAACCATGATTTTTCAAAATTTAAGGAAAGTTCGGAAAATGACCGGCGCGCCATTGAAACATTTGGTTCTGTATTCGAGGGGTCCGATCGACCTCTGATTATTACTTCAGCCATAGGCCTGCTTCCCCGCGGGCGGCTCGTTACCGAAGCAGATATGCCCGCGCCTGGCCCAAATCCACGTGTTGCCTCAGAGGAGGCTGCAGATGCTGTGGCGGCAAAGGGTGTACGAGTTTCTGTAATACGCCTTTCTCCTTCGGTTCATGGAGAGGGTGATCATGCCTTTGTGCCAATGCTCATTCGTATTGCCCGCGAAAAAGGTGTGTCTGTTTACGAGGGAGAAGGACTTAATTATTGGCCTGCCATACACCGGTTGGATGCTGCAAAATTATTCAGGCTGGCTGTAGAAAAAGCAGCTGCCGGAGGTACGCGTTATCATGGTGTCGGCGAAGAAGGAATTCTGTTTCGGGATCTTGCTGAAGCGATTGGACGGGGACTCCAAATTAAAGCTGAATCCAAATCAAAAGAAGAGGCAGCCGCCCACTTTGGCTCGTTTGCCCACTTTGCTGCAATGGACATTCGCGCCTCAAGCGACAAAACACAGGAATTATTAGGCTGGCGTCCTACACAGGTAGGACTTATCGCAGACCTTGACGGTAACAACTACTTTTCGTCATAGGACATCTTCCCATTATCGCTCACAAATAAAATTACAGCATGAAGAATGTATTGATAACAGGAGCCAACAAAGGCATTGGCTTTGAAACAGCTAAGCAAATGGCTGAATTGGGGTACTATGTTTACTTAGGAAGCCGCGATATTAATAAGGGAATTGAAGCGGTCAGCAAGTTAAAAGAGGTGGGTTTGACAAACGTAATTCCAATAGAAATTGATGTGGCAGATATTCATTCCATTAAACGGGCACGAACAGAAATAGAAGCAAAAATTGAAGTGTTAGACATTTTAATAAATAACGCTGGTATCAGCGGAGAGCAGCCGCAGTGTTTTTCAACCGGTGACATCGAAAATTTACGTAACATATTTGAGACAAATTTTTTCGGTGCCGTTCAAACCACGCAACAGTTTCTTCCGCTGTTAAAAAAGTCAGGCGGGTCGGTCATTGTAAATGTTTCAAGCGAGGTAGGCTCTTTAGCAATGCATAGCCGCGCTTCCCGGAATTCTAACTGGGATTTTTACAGTGCTTATGGCTCTTCTAAAACAGCGTTAAATGCGTTTACGTTGATTCTGTCAAATGAGTTGAAAGACACAAATGTTAGAGTAAACAGTGCTACACCGGGCTATACTGCAACCGATTTAAACGATCACCAAGGAGCAAAAACTGCGGCAGAAGGCGCTAAGCCTATTGTAAAGGCAGCCACAAGTTCTGATGCCGGTTTAACAGGTAAATTCTTCAAAGAAGGAGGCGAAGTACCCTGGTAAGCGGAATGGCATGTTTACTCCTTTTTACCTGAAAGCAGCTAAAATTTGTTTGCGATGATTCCTTTGAAACCGGAAGATGCCATTTTTACAATAGATATAAGGATTGCGGCGTGACAAAGGTGCTATGAAATGGATGCTGGTATTATAATCAGGCTTTGAAACAGACTTTTAGTGAAGTTTCAAAAATGACTTCTTGAAGTGCTTCAGGCTTTATTTTCGGGAGACGAGCAGTTGTTCTCCATTCTGCTCCGTTATCTGGTCAACTGTACTTGTATATCTTTACTGAGCCTTCTAACATTTTGCACCCAACATTTAGGGAAGTTATTATAGATTTATTTATTAACGATCCTTTTTTTAGCATACAAACAGATGAATAAAATTCATAGAATAAAATCTATCAACGAGTTTCATAGGTTGAGAGGTTTATCCAGGCCTGAACACCCGCTTATTAGCTTGGTAGATTATAGTGAAATCAGGCAATCATCAGAAAACAACACCACGAGTTGGGTGTATGATTTTTATTCTATTTCCCTAAAAAGGAATTTCAATGCGAAGATTAAATATGGACAGCAGGAATATGACTTCGACGAAGGAATTATGTTTTTTATTTCTCCCGGACAGGTTTTCAAGATAGAAGTAAATGACGACAAGGTAATGCAGCCATCAGGATGGATGTTGCTCGTCCATCCTGATTTTTTGTGGAATACTTTGCTTGCCAATTTCATTAAAAGGTATGACTATTTCGACTATACAACGCATGAAGCCTTGTTTGTATCCGAGAAAGAAGAGAAAACTATTCTACATATTTTTCAGAACATAAAGCAGGAATACCAGGCTAACATAGACAAGTTCAGTCAGAACATCATTATTGCACAAATTGAATTATTGTTATCGTATGCAGAACGCTTTTATCAACGTCAGTTTATCACCCGAAAAATTACCAATCACCGGGTATTAGATAGCTTAGAGAAAATTCTTACTGATTATTTCAATAGTGAAATGTTACTTGACAATGGTTTGCCTACCGTTCAATATATTTCTGAACAACTGAACATTTCGCCCAATTATTTGAGCGGGTTATTAAAAAATCTGACAGGGCAAAGCACACAACAACATATACACGAAAAGTTGATTGAAAAAGCCAAACAAAAGCTTTCTACCACCAACTTGTCTGTTAGCGAAATAGCCTACGAGCTTGGTTTTGGGCATCCACAATCGTTTAGTAAGTTCTTTAAGGGGAGAACTAATCAGTCGCCTGTAGAATTCCGACAAGCATTAAACTAAACATGGCTGCTGTTAAGTAACCGATTGCTGTTGTTTTGCCTATTATCTGGATGATTTCGCAACCGTTGATCATATGTTCCGCGAGGTGTTGACCAATACAAAGTTGACAATCCGTTGTTTTGATGATCACTTCTGCACGAAAACAATGATTCAGTTAAATAAATTCTTCAGGTACCCTGCGCTCCATGGCTGCCTCCACTGAGTGAGATGACAACAGTCACCTGCCCGGTCAGGTTACTCGTAGCTGTGATCATCGGCTTCTAACCGTTTGCTGTTGGTTTTGGGGTAGCCTTGTCATACCCTTTTGCGGTTCGACTACAAACTCAATTGGATGCAGAGAAAAAATGTTTCGAAAACACTTGTTAGATAATTTCTAATATACAGACGATTAAACGCAGCCGTCTTTAGAAAATATCTAACTAAAATTTAGTTCATTGAAAAATATTCATCAGCCATCATTTGTCTCATTTTTCCGCCTCTACTTTTGCGGACTAACAATACGATTGCTATGAATATACATTTGAAACATTTATCCCTTCTGTTTCCCGAGACCGCTGCCGTACCCCAGAACATTCATTACCAGTTACCACCCCAAGAGCTGGTACGCCAAACGCTGGAGAGAGGAGCGGGGCAACTGAGTGACACTGGTGCGCTTTGTATTTCTACCGGGACGTTCACCGGGCGCTCCCCTAAGGATAAGTTTATTGTCAGGGACACTATTACCTCCGCCACAGTAGACTGGAACGGGTACAATAAGCCGATAGAGGAGTCCCGTTTTTTAGCCCTGAAAAACAAAATGCTTCAATACCTGGGCGGTAAGAATGAAGTCTGGGTGCGTGATGTTTATGCCTGCGCCCATCCCGCTTACCATCTGCCCATCCGGATGATAACTGAACAACCATCCGCCAGTTTGTTTTGCAGCAACCTGTTTCTGCAGCCGGAAGAGGCAGAGCTCGCTTTGTTCAAACCGGAATGGCAGGTCCTTCAGGTTCCCCGCTTCGAGGCTGATCCGGAATCAGACGGAACCCGAACCGGGCACTTCGCCATCATTTCCTTCGCCCACAAAACGATATTGATTGGCGGTACGGCCTATACGGGCGAAATTAAAAAGAGCGTCTTTACCGTCTTAAACTTCCTGTTGCCGCAGCAAGGCATACTCAGTATGCATTGCAGCGTCAACAGGGGAAATGAAGAGGGTGACGTGGCAGTCTTCTTCGGGTTGAGCGGCACCGGCAAAACAACGCTGAGTGCCGACCCTCAAAGAAAGCTGGTGGGAGATGACGAGCATGGCTGGGCAGGTAATTTTCTTTTTAATTTTGAAGGAGGTTGTTACGCGAAAATTATCCATTTAAGCGGCGAAAAGGAGCCTGCTATCTACAACGCCATAAGGAAAGGCGCACTGGTAGAAAACGTATTGTTTTACCCTGGAACGAACAGAATCGATTTTTCAGCAGCAGATCTCACAGAGAACACCCGTGTCAGCTATCCCCTGCACTATATACCCAACAGTGTCATTCCTTCCCTCAGCGGAACTCCCAAGAATATTTTCTTTCTGACCTGTGATGCGTTTGGCGTGTTGCCGCCGCTCGCCCGCCTCACATCCGAACAGGCGATGTATTACTTTATCAGTGGATACACCGCAAAAGTTGCAGGAACGGAAACAGGCATTACCGAACCCAAAGCTACCTTCAGTGCCTGCTTCGGCGCTCCTTTTCTTCCGCTTCATCCCGTTACCTATGCGAACCTGCTGGTCAGGAAGATCAGGCAGGATAACATCGCGGTCTGGATGGTCAATACCGGCTGGACGGGCGGTGGGTACGGAGTGGGTAAGCGGATTGACCTGAAGCAAAGCCGGGCAATGATCGGTGCTGTTGTCAGCGATGCCATGCGGTACGTTCATTTTACGAAGGAGCCAGTTTTTGGCTTGTTTATCCCTAACATCTGTCAGGGCGTTGATCAAAACCTGCTGGTTCCCCGTAACACCTGGCATAATCCCGCCGCCTATGATGAAGCAGCTCACCGGTTAGCGGTGCTTTTTCAAAAGAACTTTTCTCCTTACTCAGAAAGCGTGGGGGAAGAGGTGAAAAAAGCGGGTCCGCAATTTAAACAGAAGCAAACCATTTAACCCACAATGAACAAAGAAAGACTAACGCTTACCCAATGGATGGACTCTTCAGTAACATCTTCCGGCGATGATGAAGTTGCCGCTTTAGTAAAGCAGATCAGTACTGCCGCCAGAGAGATTAGTGCCGCAGTAAGCGGGGCCGTTTTGACGGGTCTGATTGGTGCTACGGGTTCGGTCAATATCCAGGGAGAAAAAGTGCAGCAACTTGACGCCCTGGCTGATGGTCAGCTGACTAAAATTTTAAGAGACGGAAAACGATGTGCTGGTGTCGGCAGTGAGGAAAAAGATCACATTTTAGTGTTCGATAATGAAGTGAGCAAGCAGAGCAGGTATGTGGTTCTGTTTGATCCCCTGGATGGAAGCGACAACATAGATACCAGTCTTCCGGTCGGCACCATCTTCGGCATCTACAACCGGAAAAGCAAGAGGGGAACTGCCTGTGATCTGTCTGATTTTTTGCAGCCGGGTTCCCGACAGGTAGCCGCTGGGTATTGCCTGTATGGATGTGCCACCATTTTTGTATTCGCCACCCGGGATGGCGTAAACGGATTTACACTTCATCCGGCTACCGGGGAATTTCAACTGAGTCATCCCGGGCTGAGATGCCCGGAGAACGGCTGTATCTATTCTGTTAACGGCGGGTATCATTACCAGTATAGCGGAGCCGTGCAGAAATTTATACATTCCTGCCAACAACGCAAGGAGGAAGAGGCGGTTTACACGCAACGCTACGTCGGCAGCATGGTGGCAGACGTGCATCGCACATTATTGATGGGCGGTATCTTTATGTATCCTGCCACCCGTCATAAGGCAAACGGGAAACTAAGGTTGCTGTATGAGTGTAATCCGCTCTCCTTCATCATGGAAGTGGCAGGCGGAGGGGCAACCAACGGACAACGAAGGATACTTGATATCAAGCCTGCCTCTTTACATGAGGTTACCCCTATTTATCTGGGCAGTTCTGCTATGATAAGGAAGCTCATGGAAAGTTTGTCAGCTTCTGCCGTCAGGTCCGTTAGCACTTCATAAAGAAAGGCAGCGCCAATTTCCTGTTATCGATTCTACATTGCCTTATCTTCACCAACTGATTGGAGACCCATCCTTTACATCAATACGACCTAAAATTCCGCGGGCAACATCAACGACAAAATCACCAAAGAGTGTATTTATGATCTGGGCAGGCTCGTCAACAGCACTGAATCCGGTTTTGAATGCAACCAACGGCAACAGGACACTATATCCCTTTCGTTGGAATGGAATCTCTTTATGAAGGAATGGGCGCCCGCGCTCAGGTGCTTTCCCATCATGACGGCAGTGGTTTCCTGATCAAAACCACTCTGCAATTTTAGGATGCCTTTTCTTCTCTTTGGATAACTGATAACGAATTTGACTATTACAACAAAAGAAAGGGATGGCTCGACTCCTCTATCCAGCTCTTATTCAACTTCAATAAAGTTGAGATTTTGGATAATATTTACCTGATTAAACAGAACGGATGGCAAGTTATTTGTAAATCACCCGTCCCATATTGTTAACCATGACAAAATACGCCACCATTCAGTGTGTTTACCCTCTCAAGCCAGCCGAACTTCCCATCGAGATTATTGTTGTGGGTAATGAGATCAGTCGCATCATAACCCACGTCGATGATACACCAGTTGAGTTTCTAAAAAGCGGCGAGGAGGGATTTACCGTTACAGAAACGGGTATCGTGGAGAAGTCTTACCTGCTTTACTTGCAAAGACAAATCAACCGCCTGTTCAATTAGACCGCCCTCATTGGCGTCTTTCTTTTCTATCATCGGCTTAAAGCTGTTTCTCATCAGCGATATGGTTGCATCTCTTCCTATATCGTGTTGATGTCCGGCTTGCCATTGGCAAAGCCCTGGTCCTTCCGGTATTCCCGAAATTTGTAGATAATAGCAGCTAAATCATAAGGGTTATCATTAACGTGGTGCCAGGTGGCGGAAAAGAGGATACTGGTCATGTCATCGGGATGGGGGATGCCTGATTCATGAAAGAAGGTGAGCAAGGGCGGTTTGCTGGCGGGAAACCATTTGTTGTTATGATTCTGGTGTCACCACAGGAACAAGTTGTTGCGGATAAACTCAGTCGTGCCATAAAGAGGCTTGCTGTCGTAAACGTCGCCGCCGCTTTGCAAGACGGTTTTCAACTATTTTAAACCGCAAAACGCGACCATGGTTTCAACTGCTTCCTCTAATTCTTATAGTTGCCCGAAAAAGAGATTGTTATTTCCTAGGTCCGTACTTATTGCCTTGATAAAATTGTCGAATCAACAGGCAGTGTTACCTAATGCGAATCCGGGATAAGTAATCGTATCCTTCACATCCTAAGCAAAGAAAAAAAATTTTCCTCTAAAAATTATTGTGATACCTTGTAATCGTTTTAAGGGTTTAGAAAGCGACTTTTGTTTTTACTTAGGTCGCTCTTTTTTGTGTTGATGAATAAGAGCGACCGTATTTCTCAGCATGATTCTCTCCATTTATATTTGACTCTGTGGTAGCAGCCGAACAAAAGGAAGTGAGCTATAATGCATCTTCCATCATTCGTATTTTCAACAATGCGCTGGTCACTGATGCCACCCGCAAGATCATCCGTGTGAAGGGTGTTTATCAGCCTGGTCGCGGGCAGAATTATAACGGGTTCTATTACGACCGGTTAAAAGATGAGATGAGCGATGCCTGCATCACACTGATCGTGCCCGCCCTCATCTGACCGGAACTGGAAGGGGAAATGACCATAGAATGTCATGCCTATCTCACCAGGAAGGTGCAAGTCAACAATGCCAGGATTGAACTGCACGCACGCCGACTGATTTGCTGGCACAGAATGAAAGCCGTTTTACGGAAGATGAAATAGAAGGTTTTAAGATTTTGCAGCGCAAAGCCAATAACGGCTACAGCGATGTTGATTCTTTCCTGAAAAGAAAGATCGTCAATGGCGAACCCATCCGAGTCATTATCCTGTATCGGATTTCAGCGATCATCCATCATGATATCAAGCACCAGCTGGAAGAAGCCATATCGTTTTATGATTTCGATTTTAAAGTCATCATCCTAACCTCCGAAGCGTCTATAATCAAAGCCTTGGAAGACCATCCCCAAATTGCTGATATACTGGTGGATCTCGCGGGGGGAAGAGAACCAGCATATCAGCAACAAGCCTGTCCTTGCGGAAGCTGTACTGCTGCTATCATCGCATTTTGTGACAGCTATCGGGCACCAGCAAATTAGTTCTTTGCTCCAAATATCAATAGGCCCTAATGCATCAGCAATAGTTAGAAAACTTTTATGATACTTAGAGCAGAGACGGACAACTATCCGGACAACCCAATAAATAAAAAACCACCTAAACAATTGATATGCAAATGATTAGGTGGTCGAATTAATGGTTTCGTCAGGAATCGAACCTGAATCAAAGGCTTCGGAGACCCTTATACTATCCATTGTACTACGAAACCGAGTGCTGCAAATGTAAGCCGCAATTGCGGCTTTAAAACAAGAGTTTATCTTTTTCAATCAACACTGTGGCATAAGCCATTACGCCTTCTTCCCTGCCTACAAAACCCAATCCTTCGGTAGTAGTGGCTTTGATAGAAACACAATCGGTTTCCACTTTCAGAATGCCGGCGATTATCTGTTGCATATCGGTAACATAAGGCTTTATTTTTGGCGCCTGCAGGCACAACATGCAATCCACGTTAACTACCGAGTAATTCTTTTTTTCCAGCAATTGAATCGTGCGCTGCAACAGGATCTTGCTGTCTATGTTTTTAAACTCAGCCGACGTGTCCGGGAAATGCTGCCCGATATCGCCTAAACAAGCCGCGCCTAATAATCCATCGCAGATGGCATGAAGCAATACATCGGCATCGCTGTGCCCCAACGCACCTTTCGTATGAGGTATCAGAATGCCACCCAGCCATAAGTCCCGGCCTTCTGTCAAACGATGAAAATCTATGCCTTGCCCAACCCGTATCTTCATAATAAAAAATAGAAAAGCGAAGGTAGTATGCCTTCGCTTTTCTATAGAATGATTTTATGCTTGCTTGTTCTTATTGACCGGAGCCGTTAGTCTCACTGTCAAGGTCAAACAATAAACTAAAGCGAAGTGTATTCGACAATGGGTTGCGGTTTACGCCGCTGCCTGATGGCACCAGGTAAGAGAAGTTGAACCCGAACACATTGTATTTAATGCCCACACCCACAGTGAAATACTTGCGGTTGCCACCTTCTTTGGTTTCCCAATAATAACCGGCACGTGCGGCAAACTGGTTGTTGTACCAATACTCGGCACCCAACTGAACCGTATAAACTTTATTGTCGAACGATTTGAACCAGCTTTCAAACACGCCGGTGCTGCGGTAGTCGGCTAACTTGGCAGAATCTTCTGCAGAAACCCCTCCATTCGGATCAATATCGCCGCTTAGGGTAGGTACTGCCGGAACCAGCAGGTGGTTTACATCTGCTGCAATGGTAATTTTGTTGTCTTCATCAATCACACCGGTATAAGCTGCGCCGATGCCTAAGTTGGCAGGAATAAAATCTTTGGTTTCAGCATTGTTGGTGTAACCGATTTTAGAACCCAAATTGTTAAGCGTAACGCCCCAGGTAAACCCTTGTCCGTCGGTATTTAACCCATTGCTGTATAAGGAAAGATCGCCTGCCACAGCATTGCCGGCTTTATAAACGGTTCCGTTGCCGCCCACATCGCCTTTGGCTAAGCTGGAGTTGATGTAGCGTAAGGCTACACCCAGTGACAGCTTATCAGACAGCTTGCGTGTGTAGCCGAAATCAAGTGAGAATTCACGCGGTCTGCCATTGCCGTTGTCCACACCATCTTGAGTGGTGAACTGGATATCGCCTAAATTAAAATACCGCACACCCACAGCAATTGCCTGATTCTCGTCTATTTTATGATAGCCGGCCAGCGTGGCAAGATACACATCAGAGGCAATGTCTTTCAGCCACGGCGTGTAAGTGACGGATACCTGCGTGTTGCTGGTAGCAAACGGTAATTTGGCAAGATTGGAAAACCCTGAATTCGCATCGGGTGAAGTGGCGATGCCGACATCTCCCATGCCGCCGGTTCGGGCATCGGGCGAGATGCGAAGGAAAGGAACAGCAGTCGTAACGATATTAATATTACTCTGTGCATTTACAGTTGCACACATAAAAAAGATGGCAGCACTAACAGCAGTCAGCAGTTTTGTAAGCTTCATTCAGTTGTTTTTAAAAAGAAGTAAACGATAACGGCGGAGAAAAATTATGCTTTACTCAAAAGCAATAATGCTTGTTGCTCCGCTTAGTTGTGTAGATGTTCGACTCGATAGATAAAACTTAGATGATAAGAGGTTGGTTTACCAGATGCACAAAGATGTACCTTTTGAATTATACTGCAAACTTTCCTTAAAACGTTTTTATTTTCTTATAAGCAATTTTTAATCGGCTAAAGGCTTATAATCCGCAGGAAATTCTATTTTCGCCCGGTCTGACTGCAATAAAAAAACGGGAACGCCGTTTCAATTATCAGGTAAAAAATTCTTTGATCCATGTTTAAGCAGCTTCGCAATGCTACTTTATTACTGACAGCCATCGGCGCTTTGGCATCCTGCCATAAAAAGCCCGAAAAATCTACCGCTACCGGCTGGAATTACAACGATAAGCAACAGGGTGGTTTCTTTGTGGCTAAACCCAAAGATATCAAAACCGGTCCGGGTCTTGTGTTCGTACAGGGCGGCACCTTCACTATGGGTTCTACCCAGGAAGATGTAATGAGCGACTGGAACAACGTGCCGCGCCGCGTTACCGTCAATTCGTTTTTTATAGATAAAAGCGAAGTGGCCAACGTACACTACCGCGAGTACATTCACTGGCTCGAAAATGTGTTTCAGGACAACCAGGCGGTAATAGATGGCGCTATGCCCGATACGCTTGCCTGGCGCAAAGAGCTTGCGTACAACGACGTGTACGTCGAATACTACTTCCGTCATCCATCTTACAATTACTACCCGGTAGTTGGCGTTACCTGGCGGCAGGCACACGACTTTTGTATGTGGCGCACCGACCGTGTAAACGAAATTGCATTGATTGACAAAGGCTACCAGAACAAAAACGTTTTAAAGACCGAATTGAATGGCGGCGGTCAGGATAACTTTAATACTAAGGCTTACCTGATGGGCGCTTACGAAGGTGTACCCGGCAAGCCAAAAAAGAACGAGCTGAAAGATGCCCAGGGTCGTCCGCGCACCAAGGTAGACTTCTCGGATGGCATTCTGTTCCCCGATTACCGCCTTCCAACAGAAGCTGAATGGGAATATGCAGCCCTTGGCTATGTGGATGCCAACCCGCAGAAACGCACCAGCGAAAAGAAACGTGGTGAAGAATTAATTGCCAACAAACAGGTATATGCCTGGCAGAATGAAGGTTTTGATAACCTGCGTTCTGCGCGTCATGGCTCCTGGCAGGGTTCGTTCCTTGCCAACTTCAAGCGAGGTAACGGCGACTACATGGGTACAGCCGGTGGTTTGAACGACCGTTCTGCCATTCCTGCTAATGTTACTTCTTTTTTTCCGAACGGTTTTGGTTTGTATAATATGAGTGGTAACGTAAACGAATGGGTTGCCGATGTATATCGTCCTACTACAGGCCAAGAAGAGGAAGACATGAACCCGTTCCGGGGTAATGTCTTTACCAAAGTAGATAAAAGCGGTGGCGAAGATGCTTCTGCCTGGTTAGACTCGATGGGTCGCATCAAGGAAGTACCGGAAGATGATTCTGCGCTGCACAACCGCCGCAATTACAACCGTGCATACGCTGTGAATGCACTGGATGGCGATTCGCTCAGCGGTGATTTTTACGACTACGGACACACGACGTTAATCAACGACAAATCCCGCGTTTATAAAGGCGGAAGCTGGAATGATATGCCTTACTGGCTTAGCCCCGGCACACGTCGTTATATGCAGGAAGATCAAAGCAGCAGTGCCATTGGTTTCCGTTGTGCGATGACACACTATGGTGCGCCGGAAGGCACTTCTGCCAAGCAGAAAACGGGTAACTTCTTCCCGAAGAAAAGACAAAAGAGATAAGGAAAAGGTAAATACAAAAAACAAAGCCATCTGTTACATAACAGGTGGCTTTTTTGATTTGACAGCATACAAATAGGAATGATCTGAGCCGGAGCAGATAAAATTTGGGGATGTTGATAAAGTCAATATAAAAAGTAGAATTACTTCAATTAAAATTCAATCTTACTTATTCAACATTCGTCATCATCCAAGTATAAATTCTTATTTTATCATCTCTATCCTGCAAATCCCATTCATCCCATCTATCCCAGTTCAGATTATTTTTGTTCTATGAAAACGTACGAAGAGCGATTAGAGCATTTGATAAAAGAAGCTTTGCAGGAAGACATCGGCACGGGTGATTACTCTACGCTCAGCGTCATTCCAAAGGAAAAACGGGGCAAAGCAATTTTAAAAATAAAGGGCGATGGAATATTGGCCGGCGTAGCGGTTGCACAAAAAATATTTGCGTTAATAGATGAGACATCTCAGTTTACCCAATATAAAAAAGACGGCGATGAAGTGAAATACGGCGAGATAGCATTCGAAGTTTCCGCTTTCATACAAACCATTCTGCAATGCGAACGCCTGGTGCTCAATTGCATGCAGCGCATGAGCGGCATTGCAACCCTTACCCGGCAATACGCCAACAAGCTGCATGGTTATCACACCCAAATTTTAGATACGCGTAAAACAACGCCCAACTTCCGCCTGCTCGAAAAAGAAGCCGTGCGCATTGGTGGCGGTGTCAATCACCGGTTTGGGTTATATGATATGATCATGCTGAAAGACAACCACATTGATTATTGCGGTGGGCTGCAGCCCGCCATAGACAAAGCTTTCAGCTATGTACAGGAAAATGAATTGAGCTTAAAAATAGAAGTAGAAACCAGAACCTTAGCCGATGTGAAAACGGTATGTGCCATTGGCAAAGGAAAAGTGTTTCGCATCATGCTGGATAACTTTACGCCGGATGAAGTGAAAGAAGCCTTAGCCATTATCAACGGTGAACTTGAAACTGAAGCCAGCGGCGGCATCAACTTAAACACGATTGAAGCTTTTGCACAAACCGGCGTCGACTACGTAAGCGTTGGCGGCTTAATTCATCAGGCACAGAGCTTGGATTTAAGTTTGAAAGCAGAGCTTGATGGCTAATTTTTGTTTCATGATATATGGATGGCTCATTTGTGCTTTTACTTTGCATTTGTGACAATAAAAAGGAGAAAATGAACAAGAAAAACAGGCCTGACAACCTCGGTTTTGTGTATAGTACCGACCCGAATTTTCAATATCAGCACAACGATGAGAAACCGGCAGCAACCTTAGCTCCAGCTCAGCAAAAGCTGCGCATTAAACTCGATACCAAACAACGCGCGGGCAAAGCGGTAACACTCGTTACAGGCTTCATGGGAACAGAGGAAGATTTGCAGGACTTAGGTAAGAAACTGAAAAATATCTGTGGCACCGGCGGCAGCGCAAAAGACGCGGAAATGATTATTCAGGGCGACCAGCGGGACAAAGTACTGCAATGGATGATAAAGAATGGCTATACGCAAACGAAGAAGATCTAATTGATGTACGATGTTAGATGTGTGATGTACGATGTATTGGATGTCGGTAGTCGGAACCTATTCAAGCGGAAGGTAAGCCTTATCAGCTTTTAGTTATTACACAAATGCAATCTCATTGCACCCAAACACATTGTACATCACACATCTAACATCGTACATCGAATCGCAGCCTATATTTGCGGCTTATCAAAACAAAATCATGTCAGTAATTATAGTGGGCACCATGGCGTTCGATGCCATTGAAACGCCGTTTGGAAAAACAGATAAAATCATCGGCGGCTCTGCCTCGTATGCGGCTTATGCGGCGGCTCATTTTGTAACACCTGTGCAGCAGATTTCTATCGTAGGCAACGATTTTCCGCAAGCGGAATTTGATGATCTGAAAGCCCGCGGTGTGCAGTTGGAGGGCGTGGAAGTAATAAAAGACAAGCCTTCTTTTTTCTGGAGTGGCCGTTATCATCTCGACATGAACACGCGCGATACGCTGGTTACCGATTTGAACGTGTTGATGGACTTTAATCCTATTATTCCCGACAGCTACCAGGGCGCTGAATTTGTGATGCTGGGCAACCTGATGCCGAAGATCCAAAAAAGTGTGATAGAACAACTGACTACAAAGCCAAAGCTGATTGTACTGGACACCATGAACTTCTGGATGGACAGTGCTTTAGACGATTTGAAAGAAGTGCTGACGATGGTAGATCTGCTGATGGTAAACGACAGCGAAGCGCGGCAACTGACCGGCGAGTTTTCGATGGTGAAAGCGGCGCGAAAAATATTAGAGATGGGACCCAAATATCTCATCATAAAAAAAGGCGAGCATGGCGCTTTATTGTTTCATGGCGATAAGGTCTTCTTTGCGCCGGCTTTGCCGCTGGAAGATGTGTTTGACCCAACGGGCGCGGGCGATACGTTTGCCGGAGGCTTCATCGGTCATCTTGCCAAAACGCGGGACATCTCGTTCGAGAATATGAAAACCGCCATCATTGTCGGCTCGGCCATGGCCAGTTTTTGTGTTGAAAAATTTGGTACCGAACGGTTAAAAGAAATTACCAAAGCAGATATTGCCGAACGCATGGAAACCTTTGTGCAACTGGTGAATTTTGATATTTCATTGGTCTAGTTTTTCACCGCAGAGCACACGAGTTATGAGAGATCTTGCAGAGAAGATGCAACTCTGCGTAAACTCTTTTTTCTCTACTTCTCTGCGGTCAAGATAATTATTTAAGGTATTTCCCCACTACCGGTAATTGCTGAAATTCTTTCTTTTCAATGCGGGTAATAAACCACAGGTAAGACAAGGTAAGCGCCGTTGCTACGGCTAAACTATAGGTGGTATTGCTCCAAAACGAAGTCAATGCCCAATGCACAAAAAACAACAGCACCACAATAATGAGATACGCTGATAATTTCTTCCATGCATAGGGCACGCGGTAATGCTTTTGCCCCCAGATAAAGCTTACCACCATCATAGTGAAGTAGCATAAAAACGTAGCCCAGGCGCAGGCAACATAGCTGTATTTCGGAATAAAAATCCAGTTAATAAGGAATGTGATAATTACACCAATCAAGGTAATAATACCACCGGCAAACGTCTTATTGGTGATTTTATACCAGATGCTTAAGTTGTAATAAATGCCAAGGCTCATATTTGCCAGAAGCAGTACCGGCACCACTTTCAAGCCATCCCAATAGCGCGGTGAAATAAAGAACTTCCATACCGGGATATACAAACTCACCACGAGGAACATCAGGGTGATTACCAGCACAAAAAGCTTCATCACGCGGGCATATACCTGCGGCGCATCTTTGCCGCCTGCCTGCTTAAAAAAGAAAGGTTCAGCGCCCATGCGGAAGGCTTGTATAAATAAAGTGATCAGAAGAGAAAGCTTATAACAGGCGTTGTAAATACCGCGTTGGTCATCTGCAAAATTATTGGCGTGTGGCAGCCACCAGCCCAGCATTAACCGGTCGAAAGTTTCGTTTACCATGCCACCCAAACCCGCTACCAGCATAGGAAGCGCGTAAACCATCATCTGTTTCCACAAAAGAAAAGAGAAGCGAAAATCGGAAGGGATCAGCCATTTGAGTAGTAGCAATAAGGTAAAGGCAGACTGCACAATATTCGCAATCAACACATACGTAATCGGGTTCACATCGGGGCGATAAATCATCACAATCCAGGAGTTGCCACCGGTTTGTTTATACAGGTAAGGGCAATACATCACAAAAAAAGCGGTGAGCCCGACATAGATGAAAATGCCTGCTACTTTTATCAGCGCAAACAGCTTTGGATGTCCTTCATTGCGAAGCCTTGCAAACGGGATAGTGCTGAAAGAATCTAAAGTAATAATAATAAGGCTTAACTGAATGAGCAAAGGGAAGCCTTGCAATGTAGTAACCTCAACCAGGAAGCCCTGGTTGAACCACAACAACAGCGAAAACAAAATGGTGCTCCCCAGCAAACTGATGGAAGCCGTTGCGTTCACCAACGTCTTTTTTTCCTTGTCTTGTATAAACCGGAAATAAGTGGTTTCCATGCCGTAAGTAAACAACACATTCATCAGCGGCATAATGGAATACACCGCGCCCATGCGACCAAAATCGGCCACCGAAACAATCGCTGAATAGGTAAGAATTGGTGTAATTAAATAATTGACAAACCGCGCCGCAATGCTGCTTACGCCATACCAAACCGTTTGCCCTACTAGGCTTTTTATACTCAAAGAAAAAATTATGAATTATGGATTATAAATTATGAATTAAGTAAGCTGGACTATTGTTATCATCCATAATTCCTAATTCATAACTCATAATTAAATTAATATCCGTCGCCGTCAATCATGTTGCCTAAGGTGCCAAGGATGCTGCCTTCTTCCTTGCGCTGTGTGGTGCCATAGCTCAGTATACGCGATGCCAACCGGCTTACCGGCAATGTTTGTATCCACACTGTTCCCGGCCCGCGCAGTGTAGCAAAAAATAAACCTTCGCCGCCAAAAATGGAGTTTTTAATGCCACCGATAAATTCGATGTTATAATCAATGCCCGCCGTAAAACCCACTAAGCAACCGGTATCTATTTTCAATAGTTCACCGGGCTGCAATTGTTTCGCAAACACATGACCGCCCGCGTGCATAAATGCCATGCCATCGCCCTGCAGTTTTTCCATGATAAAACCTTCTCCGCCAAACAAGCCCGTGCCCAATTTCCGCTGAAAGGCAATGCTGATACTAACGCCTTTTGCAGCACATAAAAACGCATCTTTCTGGCAGATAATCGTGCCGCCCAATTCTGCCAGGTTCAGAGATATTATTTTGCCCGGATAAGGCGAAGCAAAGCTCACATGCTTCTTGCCATAACCCACATTGGTGAAGGCTGTCATAAACAAACTTTCGCCAACCAGCATGCGCTTGCTGGCATTCAGCAGCTTATTAAAAATGCCTCCGCTTTGTTGCCCGCTGCCATCGCCGAAAATGGTCTGCATTTGTATGCCATCGTCCATCATCAGGAAAGCGCCGCTTTCGGCAACCGCTGTTTCCTGCGGGTCAAGTTCTATCTCTACATACTGCATCTCCTCGCCGAAAATGCGATAGTCAATTTCATGGTTGTTTGTCATTTGTTACCGGCTTTGTATATGGTTTTATAAAGAAAAGAAAACAAAATGTAAAGCGTTTTGTTGTAGCACAGCGTTTGATTAAACCGAACGAATGGGATGGCATCTGATGCCATTATTGTTCAACAACAAAAATAGTTTTTATGAAACAACTTATTGTTAAATGCGCATTGATAATTGTGCTGGCGCTGGGCTTCGCTCATGCCTCGCAGGCACAGCGCATATACGTTACGGTGCAGCCGCAGGCAAGAGTGATAGCCCGACCTGTAGCGCCGCGTCCTAACTATATTTGGGTAGATGGCGAATGGGTGCGCCATGGCAGAAACTATGTGTACCGCGAAGGCTATTGGATAGCGCCACGCGCCGGCAGGGTATGGGTTCCCGGTCATTGGGTGAGAGAACGTCGCGGCTGGTACTGGGCACCCGGCTATTGGCGCAGAGCTTAAGTTATTTTCAGCCCTTTCCCTTAGTTTTATTTCTTCCTTAAACGACAAAATATTTTGCCGGAATACTTCATTCACCTTTAGTAAAAATTAAAAAAAGGCTTGTTTTAAACAGCAGATTAAAATCTGATTAAAAAAGCCTTATATCTCGCTTAAAATCTGTTTGGCTCTTGTTTGTGTTCGCGATGTCTGTGTAATTTACACTCATTCCAAACAAACAAAAGAGTCCAAATCATGAAAATCTACATCGTACTTGCCGCAGTTGTGTCGGTTATTTTATTTGTGCTGCACTGGGTAGCCACACGTGTTTTAAACATTACGCTGAAGCCATTTGTAAACATGATGATGCGTTTTTGCATGCCCACTTTTTTCCAGCGTTTTTTAATGCAGTAACACCAACAAAGAAATTGATCCAATAGCCTGTGGAAAAAGTCAAATATTAGTTTGACAAAACGAAGAGGGTTAAGAATCTATAGCACTTGTAATAATAAGAGTAAACGCCTGTTGATGGATAATCAACAGGCGTTTTTGTTTTCACTGAATAAATTATAGCCACTGGAAATTATACCTCTTCTCTTATGGCTTGCCGTTTGTTTGACACATAGAAAAAATTATGAAACGCACATTCTCAATGGTCTGCCTCGCTGCATTTGTTGTGCTTATGCAAGCCTGCGGAGGCAATAGTTTAAATAGTAAAAAAGAAGATAGTGTGGATAGTGCACGTGCACAAAATGAAAGTATGCCGCATACCAATACCAATGCGTCAGATTTTTTGACCAAAGCGGCAAGCGGCGGTATGCTTGAAGTACAGGCCGGGCAGATGGCGCAGCAGCGGGGCGTAAATCAGCGCGTAAAAGATTTTGGTTTGATGATGATCCACGACCACACCAAAGGCAATGAAGAATTAAAAGCATTGGCAGCAGGAAAAGGTATTACCATTCCGCAAACCTTATCCAACGATCATCAGAAGCACCTGGATGAATTGAGCAAACAGAAAGGCAATGATTTCGACAAGGCTTATATTGACCTGATGGAAAGCGACCACAAAGGCGACATTGAAGAATACACTGATGCGAGCGAAAAAATAACCGATCCTGCAGTGAAACTCTTTGCCAAAAATACTCTTCCTATGCTGCTGATGCATCTGGATTCAGTAAAGGCAGTTAAAGAAAGTCTGAAGTAGATAATAAGTTGTTCAAATAAAAAGTTCCGAAGCGTAGTAAAGCTTCGGAACTTTTTATTTGAGTAAACAAATGCTTCTCTAATTCTTTTGTTCCTTCAAAACTCCCAGATCTTTCCCCACTTTTGTAAACGCAGCAATCGCTTTATCCAAATGATGCTGCTCGTGCGCCGCACTTAACTGTACGCGAATGCGAGCCAGCCCTTTCGCCACTACAGGAAAAAAGAAGCCAATCACATAAATGTCTTCCTCCAGCAGCCTGGCAGCAAAGGTTTGCGCCACCACGGCATCATATAACATAATGGGCACAATCGGGTGGTCGCCGGGCTTAATATCAAAGCCAGCTTCCGTCATTTTCGTGCGGAAATACTTCGTGTTGGATTCCAGTTTATCGCGGAGTTCAGTTGTCTCCGTCAGCATATCCAGCACTGCAATGGAAGCGCCTACAATGCTTGGCGCAACCGTGTTTGAGAATAAGTAAGGACGGCTGCGCTGGCGCAACAATTCAATGATTTCTTTTCGTCCTGAAGTAAAGCCGCCACTGGCACCACCAAGTGCTTTACCCAACGTTCCGGTGATGATATCAATCTTTCCCATCACGCCGCGATACTCATGTGTGCCGCGCCCCGTTTTACCCAGAAAACCGGAGCTATGGCATTCATCAATCATGATGATGGCATTGTATTGTTCAGCCAACTCAACTATTTTGTCCAACTGTGCAATGGTGCCATCCATACTAAACGAACCATCGGTAACAATGATGCGGCTGCGCAAGGTTTGTGTTTGCCTTAGCTTGTCTTCCAAATCCTCCATACTGTTGTGTTCGTAGCGGTAGCGCTGCGCCTTGCAAAGCCTCACGCCATCAATAATAGAAGCGTGGTTCAACGCATCGGAGATGATGGCATCCTGCTCATTAAAAAGAGGCTCAAACACACCGCCGTTCGCATCGAAACAGGCAGCATATAAGATGGTGTCTTCGGTTCCGAGAAACTGGGAAATCTTTTCTTCCAGTTCTTTATGAATGTCCTGAGTGCCGCAGATAAAACGCACGCTGCTCATGCCGTAGCCATGCGTGTCAATGGCTTTGTGTGCGGCTTCTATTACCTTCGGATGAGAGGATAAACCAAGATAATTATTCGCGCAAAAATTCAATACGGTCTTGCCATTCACTTCTATCTCTGGTCCTTGTTCGCTGCTGATGATCCGTTCGCGTTTATACAAACCCGCGGCTTCTACTTCTTCTACTTCTTTCTTTATACGGCTTACAAATATTTCGTTCATAGATAATCGTTAAGCCTGCAAAAGTAAGGTGATGAAATAATTGCCATCTTTACTTTTATAAAGGAAAGTTTATGTGGTGGATGTATGCTTTGCTATCGGCTTTGTTTGCGGCGCTTACCGCCATCTTTGCCAAGGTAGGTATTAAAGGCGTGGATACCGACCTGGCGACTGCCATTCGCACCAGCGTTATCCTGGTGCTTGCCTGGGCAATTGCTATCTTCCGTGGCGGCATTGCTACAACCGGTTCATTAACCAAACAAAACCTGTTGTTCTTACTGCTGTCCGGTATAGCAACAGGCTTGTCGTGGATCTTTTATTTTAAAGCTTTACAGTTGGATAAGGTATCACAAGTGGCACCGGTAGATAAGCTGAGTGTTGCTATCGCCATTGCTTTGTCTGTTTTGTTTTTAGGTGAACAGCTAACGCTGAAAACCGCCTTGGGTGCGGGTTTGATCATCACCGGGACGCTTGTATTAATCTTTTGATTTTCCACCGCAGAGAGAAAGAGTAAATGAGTTTATACAAAGCAAATAAGTTCTTCAAACCTCTTAAATTTATTCTTCGCAGCGTTAAAAACAAACCTTTTATCACTCCTCTTCTCTGCGGTAAAATAAATTATAAAAAACATCAATCACAGTAAAATGGAAAGAAGACAATTCATCAACACATTATCCAAAACCGTTGGCGGTGCGGCTGTATTATCTGTACCGATGATAAGTGAAGCTCATCAATTCTTTAACAGCAAAACAACCGTTACTGTTGCCGACATCATGGATTTGTTTATCAAACAGGTACCGGATGCACCGATCAGCAACACGGTAGATACACTAAAATCGGGCAGCCGCGACATTGTTGTAACCGGCGTTGTTACAACCATGTTCGCTACTATCGAAGTGATAAGAAAAGCCGTTGCTATAAAGGCTAATTTTATCATTGCACACGAGCCGACTTTCTATAATCACGAAGACAAATGGGACTGGCTGGAAAGTGATGATGTATATCAATACAAAAGAGATTTGCTGCAGCAGCACACCATTGCCGTATGGCGCAACCACGATTACATTCATAGCCTGAAAGAAGATGGCGTGAGACAAGGCGTGCTGGCGCAACTCGGCTGGAAACAATACGACAGTGGCGCATCTGATGACCTGGTAACCATACCCGCCATCAGCCTGCATCAACTGATTGAAACAGCCAAAAAGAAAATGAATATTCAGACATTGCGATATATCGGCGACCTGAACCAACCGTGTAAAAAAATTTTATTAATGCCCGGTGCAGTAGGTGGAAAAAACCAGATCCTGGGTTTGAGTCAATACAAGCCCGATGTATTGATGTGCGGTGAGCTATCCGAATGGGAAACTGCCGAATATGTGCGCGACGCAAAAGCCAAAGGAGACAATATTTCACTTATCGTACTGGGGCATATCGCCAGCGAAGAACCCGGCTCGGAATGGATGAAAGACTGGCTGAAGAAGAATGTACCCGGCGTGCAGGTAACACACATTCATCCCGGCAATTCACTGTCGTTTGCATGATATTAATATGGGTAAGAACAGTGTGCCGGCGTTCTGTATTTTGCAAATGCTTGTCGGTTTTTACCAAAACAACTTCTCTCTCGCAGGAGCGGAAAACAAAACAAGCGGAAGTTTTATTTTTGTCTCCGTCACTGTATAGCTTACCACACCTTTCCGGCAAATGCGTTATCATTGTTTATCCATCTTTTTATAATCAACTATGGCAAGACTGAATTTACTGGAAGAAACACGCTTCGAAAAACTGCCCGTTACTGTCTATCCTAATCGCAGCGCGGCTTCCGTGGAAGTAGCGCGCCGCATCGCGGCCATCGTTACATCAAAACAGCACCGCGGCGAGGCAGCCGTGCTGGGTTTGGCTACCGGCGATACGCCCATCAATGTGTACCAGGAACTGGTGCGGATGCACAGAGAAGAAGACCTCAGTTTCGCCAATGTCATTACGTTCAACCTCGATGAGTATTATCCTATGCAGCCTGATGCGCGGCAGAGTTATGTGGCGTTTATGAATGAACAGTTGTTCAACCATATTGATATAGATAAAGCGAACATACACATACCTGATGGCACGCTGGCGCAAAAAGATATTGCTGCGTTTTGCCTCGACTACGAAAGAAAAATAGAAGCGCTCGGCGGTCTGGATTTACAGATACTCGGCATTGGTCGCACGGGTCATATCGGCTTCAACGAACCAGGTTCGGCGCCCAACTCCGGAACCCGTTTGGTAACGCTTGCCGACCTTACCCGGCGCGATGCTTCGCGTGAGTTTGGCGCAAAAGAAAATGTGCCCTATAAAGCTATCACAATGGGCGTTGGCACCATCTTCAAGGCGCGCGAAATCATACTGATGGCATGGAGCAAAACGAAGGCTTCCATCATTAAAAAAACGGTGGAAGGAGAAATTTCTTCTTCTGTTCCGGCAACGTATTTACAGCTTTCCGACAAGATAGAATTTGTGCTGGACAACGATGCGGCCAGCGAGCTAACGCGCTTTGATACACCCTGGCTAGTAAAAGATTGCCAATGGACAGATCAACTGATAAAAAAAGCGGTGATCTGGCTGTCGTTTAAAATGGACAAGCCTATTTTGAAGCTCACCGATGATGATTATAACAACAACGGCATGAGCCAGCTTGCCACGCAGAAAGGTCCGGCTTACAACATCAACATGAGCATCTTCAATAAGATGCAGCACACCATTACGGGCTGGCCCGGTGGCAAGCCCAACACCGACGATACCAACCGTCCCGAGCGCTCTGAGCCTGCCAAGAAGCGGGTAATTATTTTCTCGCCACACCCCGATGATGATGTGATTTCAATGGGCGGCACTTTCATTCGTTTGGTTGACCAGCAACATGATGTGCATGTGGCTTATCAAACCTCCGGCAACACTGCGGTGTGGGACGATGATGTGTTGCGCTACATTGAATTTGCCATAGATTTTAATAAAAGCCTGAGCAAGGATTGCGACGATTTAGATAATATATACAAAGAGATGCGGGCTTTTATGGGCAAGAAAAAGCCCAACGAAATAGACATTGCGCCGATGCTTACCGCCAAAGGATTGATACGCAAAACGGAAGCCATTGCCGGCGCGCGCTATGCCGGTTTGCCCGACGATCATATTCATTTTATGGCGCTGCCGTTTTATGAAACCGGCAAGACCAAGAAGAATCCCGTAAGCCAGTTGGATGTGGACGAAACCAAAGAATTGCTGCAAAAAGTGAAGCCGCACCAGGTATTTGCCGCTGGCGATTTTGCCGACCCGCACGGCACGCACATCGTTTGCTTTAAAATCATTATTGAAGCGCTTACCCAACTGCGCAACAGTAAAGAGGAATGGGTAAAAGACTGCTGGGTATGGATGTATCGCGGCGCATGGCATGAGTTTGAGCCGTATGAAATTGAAATGGCAGTGCCGCTTTCTCCGCAGGAAGTTGTGCGCAAGCGCAACGCAATTTTCAAGCACCAATCGCAGAAAGACATTCCTGTTTTTCCGGGCGATGATAGCCGTGAGTTTTGGGTAAGAGCAGCCGAAAGAAACCGGGAAACGGCAAAGATTTATGATAAGCTTGGGCTGGCTGATTATGAGGCGATGGAAGCGTTTGTGAGATGGAAGTTTTAATAGAGATTCGGGGAGATAGATAAGATGATTGGAGTAACGCTTGTGTGAACCTTGGCTTCATTCAACAAGCTACCTGTAAAGTTTGTAGTCCGGTTATTTCGTGGCTATTGTTACTGTAAGTTTTTCTTTTTTATGGAACGAGCTTTAGTAATTCCAATTGAACATCGTTGCGTCGCACTCTTCAACGTTCAGAAGATAGTTGGGCTTTTATCAAAGCAAATGTGTATTCAACCGCAGAGACGCAAAGAGCGCCGAGGCTGCACAGAGAGAATAATTATGAATAGTAAAGCGGCTGCTGTCATCACTTCTTCACCGGCTGATGCATCATCAGTTCATCAATCTTTTTCTGCATTGTTGAAGCCGAACTTTTATCAATAAAATAGTACTGTCCTTTTCCCTTCTCATTCCAGGTATTGCTGCCGTCTTTCGCAACGATAATTCTGCCTTCCTTTACCTCATAATACGGCTGAAAGCCAGTAATAGCAAGTAATGTAGTCACTTCATCCCAGCTTTTCCTGCCGGCGCTGTCTTCCGCTGCCTGCGGTATGGAGATGCGGAATACATCTTTCACCGGGTCATTCTTTATCGCATCGTTATGAACCAGTGGCAGCCCGCATATTATCCGTTCTCCAATCTCAAAACCGCAGTAATAAAACGGCTTCGGAAAATGAGAAAACGCATACTGTGAAGCTTCAATATCTTTAAATACATTGAACTCTTTTCCTTCGGGAAATTTGCCCGCCATGGATACAAGTTTCTGTACTTTCTTCTTTACCAGATCAATTCCATTTAATGAGGAATATGCATCCGGCTTTGATTGTAACACATTTGAGATGTTGGTTAAAAAGCCAACGGTGATAATGACAACGCTGTTATCGGGTTGCTTCGCCAATAACTTTCTGTATAAAGCAACCGCATCTTCTGCTTCGCTGTTCATTATTATTTGGTGAGGATAATTGGCGATTAAGGTATCTGTCCAGTGCTGCCAGTCGCGTTGTTCAACAGCATTACCCCGTGGCACGCCAATAGGTAAGTTCGGTCGGTTGAAGTAAGTATTGAACACATTAATCACCGCCGCCACGCCTTCATACTTTGTGCTCGCCATCGTAGCCAAAATGTTGATGTTGCCACTGTCGGCATAGGCATGAAGCACCGCAATAGCACCGGCATCATCATAATCAGGTCCCATATCCGTATCGAAGATCACGCGTTGCGGAGCCTTCTTTTCTTGTGCCGATAGAGAAATAATAGCAAAGAAGCCAAGCAAAAAAAGAAGCAATCGTTTCAACATAATTAGTTTAAAATTTAAGTAACTGCCAGAACACAAAAACACAAAAAAATAAGTATAAGAAATCGTGTCTTTATGTATTGCTCTATTCAGCGGGACAAGTTGTGGCAAAGCTAAATACCCGCATAAATAATCAACCCGATGCCCGCGATGAAGCAAATAAACATCGCTACAATCAATTGCCTTGTGGCAGAAGTAAACGGCGAAAATTCTTTCCAGATAAATACGCCCCAGGCAGCCGCTACCAGCGTTGCGCCTTGTCCTAAACCATAAGAGATAGCAGGACCTGCTTTGCCCGAGGCAATCAGGTTAAACGAGTTACCAATGCCCCAGATGATGCCACCCAGCACACCAATCAAATGCGTACTGAGATTGCCTTTGAAGTAATCGCTATAACTCGCCGGCACACCGCTCACCGGCTTTTTCATCATAAGAGTATTAAACAAGAAATTAGAAACAAAAACACCCGCCGAAAACACCACTACCGCTGTATAAGGCGTCATCTTCCCCGCTTCCGGCTGCTCAAAATTGGATAGATCCATGGCTACCGCAATGAAGCGGTAGAAGAACGACATGAGCACACCGGCAACTACAGAAATCACAATGCCTTTGGTGGTAATAGTATTGCTGCTGTTGCCCTTCTTTTTATACGCAATGGCATTTAATACAATGGCAATCATCACAAGCGCTACGCCGGCAAACAGGGAAGTAGCATCGCCTTTTTGCGCAGCCAAATAATTGATAAACACGCCGAGTATCAATGCAATACCAATACCGATGGGAAAGGCTACCGCAAGCCCCGCAATGGTAATGGCAGCTCCAAATAAAATGTTGGCTGCATTGAAAATAATACCGCCAATAAAAGCGCTGATGAGGTTACTTCTGTCGGCTTGCTGCAGGTCTGCAATAAAGCTTCTGCCGGCTGCTCCGCTGCTGCCCAGGGTAAAGGCAAACAATAAAGAGATAAGTAAAATACCCAGTACATAATCCCAGTAAAACAATTCGAAGCGCCAGGTTTTGATGGCAAGCTTTTGCGTGTTGGCCCATGAGCCCCAGCACAGCATGGTGATGATACAAAACAGAACAGCAACACCATAATTTTCGATGATGAACATAAGATTGTTTTATATTGATTTTAATGGTTGAAGAAAAACTTCCACTTCTTTTCGATATGGCGCTGATGCCTGCGCACCCAACCGGGTAACCGATAAAGCGGCTGCTCCATTGGCGAATACAATAGCTTCTTTTATCTCTTTTCCTTCCGAAAGAGCCACTGCCAGCGCACCATTAAATATATCGCCCGCAGCAGTGGTATCTACTGCATTTACCTGCGGCGAAGGAATGACAGCGGTATCTTTTCCATTGCTCCACAACGCGCCTTGTTTGCCTAAAGTAATGATGACCTGTTGTGCACCTTTATCAATAAAAAACAAAGCTGCTTTGGCAGCAGAATCTCTATTGCTTACGGCGATGCCACTTAGCAGTTCCGCTTCTTTTTCGTTGGGCGTAAGCAGAAACAAACCGGCATATATCTCATACGGCAAAGGCATGGCTGGCGCGGGATTAAGGATAATTCTTTTGTTCTTGCCAACCGCTTTTTTTATGACATGTGCAACCGTTAGTAAAGGAATTTCCAACTGCATTATTATCATGTTGGCTTTTTCAATAGCAGTCGTTGCTTTGTCAATATCAGCCGCACCTAACGAAGCGTTTGCACCGGGTGCTACCACAATGCAGTTTTCGCCTTTTGCGTCTACAGTTATCAATGCGATGCCGCTGGCATTAACCTCATCGGTAAATACATAATTCGTATCAATGCCTTCCTGCTGAAAGCCTTGTACTGCCTGCGTTCCAAAGACGTCGTTACCCCTTTTTGCAATGAAAGTAACGTCACTGTTTAATCTTGCTGCTGCTACCGCCTGATTCGCACCTTTGCCACCGGCATTCATAAAGAAAGTGCCACCCAGCACGGTCTCGCCGGGCAGTGGCAACGTGTCCGTTTTTATCACCATATCGGTGTTGGAACTTCCGATAACAACAATCTTTGGCTTCATCGTTTGTTGATGATTGCAGGGTGTATGATGTAGTGAGTAAATCAGCTTTATAAATTCCCTTTCTTCAATTCATTTACTGCAAAGGCAGCCGCTCTTGCCGTTAATGCCATATAGGTCAGCGAAGGATTCTGGCAAGCCGATGATGCCATGCACGCGCCATCAGTAACAAACACATTCTTTGCAGCCCACATTTGATTGTTGCCATTCAGTACCGATGTTTTCGGGTCTTTGCCCATGCGTGCCGTGCCCATTTCGTGAATGTCCAGCCCCGGCGCCTGACCACTGTCATACGCTTCGATATTGGTGAAGCCCGCCTTCTCCAGCATGGCTGCGCCTTCTGCCAGTGAGTCTTTCAGCATGGCGGCTTCATTCTCTTTATACTCACTGCTGATGTGCAAAAGAGGCATATTCCATTCGTCTTTCTTGTCTTTATCCAGCCATACTTTGTTCTCTTCATAAGGCAGGCATTCGCCCATAGCATTCATCCAGATACCCCAATCGGCGGGTTCCGATAAACTGTCTTTATAGCTCGTTCCAATCTCACCATTATCTATGCCTGTGCCGCGATAACCACCGGCAGCAATGGCATAACCCCGAATAAAATCGGTGCGCTCGTTTTTATTTACGTTGCGGAAACGCGGGATATAAACACCCGTTGGTTTTCGGCCATAGTAATACACATCGCGCAGCCCTTCATAAAGACCCTCTATATGCCCGCGATAATTATGATGCATAAGATAATGACCCAACGCGCCGCTATCGTTGCCAAAACCATTAGGGAAACGTGAGGAAACAGAGTTAAGTAAGAGTAAAGTTGTGTTTAAGGTGCCTGCATTAATAAAAATAAGCTTCGCGAAATATTCCGTTTCTTTCTTAGTGTTGGTATCCATCACACGAACACCTGTTGCTTTTTGTGTTCTTTCATCGTAAATAATGGAATGCACAACAGCAAAGGGTTGCAGTGTAAGATTGCCTGTTGCTTTTGCTGCAGGCAAGGTTGATGAATTAGAACTGAAATAGGCGCCGAAAGGGCAGCCCCGGGCGCACATATTCCGGTATTGGCAAGCTGTTCTTCCGGGCAGTTCTTTTGTAATATTTGCCGTGCGCGAGGTGATGAGTTGCCGGTCGCTATAATTTTCTTTGATGCTCTTTTGTAAATGCTTTTCGAGCGCATTTAACTCCATCGGTGGCATAAACTCGCCATCGGGTAAATGCGGTATGCCATCCTTGTTTCCACTGATGCCAACAAACTTTTCTACATAACTATACCAGGGCTCGATGTCTTTGTAGCGGATGGGCCAATCTACACCATGCCCATCTTTAGCATTGGCTTCAAAATCGAGATCGCTCCAGCGTTGCGTCCATCGTCCCCATATCAAACTTTTGCCGCCTACCTGGTAGCCACGTATCCAATCGAACGGCTTGTCCTGCACATAAGGATGCGCTTTATCCGGCACAAAAAAATGCTGGGTAGATTCGGTGAAAGCATAACAACGGGCAGCAATAGGATTGTCATCCAGCGTTTGCCTTGATAAAGCATTGTTGTGGTATTTAAACCTCCACAGATCGGTAGTAGCCGTGGGATAATCCTTAACGTGCTCTACATTTCTGCCACGTTCGAGTACCAGTGTTTTCAAGCCTTTTTCACATAGTTCTTTCGCTGCCCAGCCACCGCTGATGCCGCTGCCGATGACAATGACATCGTAGGTGTTTTGCGCCACGCCGTTAGTGTTAAGATTGACTTGTTTGGTGCTATCGTTTGTAAAACCCATTGTTTGTTTTTTATTGCCTCAAAGAGGCTAAGACACAAAAAATATATGGCTTAGCGTCTTTGTGTTTTTGTGGCATTTAACTCCAGCCGAATGTTTTCTTTACATACTCGCGGCTGGTTTTGAAATCTTCTTTCACTTCGTTTTTTGGCGGCGCATCAAAAGCCAGTTCGATGGCGGCTTTGCCTCTGTAATTTATCTTTTTTAGTACCTGCGCAATACCTTTAAAATCAGTAGTACCACTGCCAACCGTTTCAGTCCATTTGCCAGCCGCATCCTGGTCGCGGATGTGCATGAACACCATGCGATGTCCATAGGTATTGATGAACCAAACGGGATCAACCTTACTACGAACGAGCCAGTTCAAATCTGGCCCCAGCGCGATGTCTGGCACTTTGGTAATGTTGCTTTTGAAATCAACCATGTTGTATGCCATTTCATAGGTATGATTGTGAAGATTGGGCTGCACATTGTACTTGTTGCAAATTTTCATTACGTGTTGTAATGTTTCAGCCTGCACTTCCAACTCGTCTTCTGTCTTTTGCCGTTCGGCGTCACCTACGGAAATACCAATCATGGTAGCACCGATCTGATGCAGGCGACTTACTGTTAATTCCACATCTTCCAATACCTCGTTTTGCTGATTTTTCTCCCACATATCATTATAGTAAGAAGTACCAATAACCGGTATGTTATACTTACCTATTAAATCAGTGAAGTGTTGCACTGCGTCATCGTGATGAAGAAGGGATTCCATGATTTCGATGCCATCCAGGCCTGCCCATTTCATATCGCTGAAGATGGTATCAAGTATGGGTGAGCAATCCCAATTGGGTGGATAGCGGCTGGCATAAGCCCAGATGTGTCCGGCGAGGAATATTTTGTTTGCGCGATGATCAGCGAAGACATTATCGCTACTTAACAAAGCAGCACCTGCCAAGAAACTTGTTTGTTTGATGAACTGGCGGCGTGAATAATTTTGCATGTGAGATAAGATGTCTTACTAATTCTTACTGAATCTTAATCTTCGTTGGTTAAAACCTTTCGTAAAAGCAGATAAGATAATCATAACAATTACTGCTTCTTCGCTGTTGCTCCTTTCTCCGGCAGCGCAAACGCTACATAGCTATCGCCCGACTTCGTACCTAATTTGCCGCCACCGCAGGCAATCACCACATATTGCTTTCCATTTACTTCATACGTTGATGGCGTAGAGAAAGCCGCCGCCGGCAATTTGGTTTGCCATAGTAGTTTGCCGGTGCGTTTGTTAAACGCCCGGAACATACCATCTTTGGTAGCGCCAACAATTAACAATCCACCTTTAGTAACAATGGGTCCTCCATAGTTCTCGCAGCCTGTATTGGCCGGCGCATTGGGAAACTGGTTGTCACCAAAGGGTTGTTTCCACCTGTATTCGCCGGTGTTTAAATCAATCGCATTAATAACGCCCCAAGGTGGCGCTAAGCCCGGCGCGCCACTTTTAGTATAGAACTTATTATAGCCTGAAATTTCATAAGGCAAGGCGCGGAAAGAATCAATGGCAGTAAGCTTCGACTCGTATTTCCGGCTCTGCTCATTTTTCAAATTCAGAACATAGGAAGCGATAGCTTCTTTGTCCGATTCGGGCAGGTATAAAAAAGCGGGCATCATTCTTCTGCCAACATTAATAAAGGAAATGAACTGGTCTTTGTTCAACTTCTTGTTGATGTCAACAATAGACGGATAATTACCACTTCCTTGTCTATCCGGTCCATGACAAGCCATGCAATTGGCTTTGTATAAACGCGGACCGGCTTGCGCAAATGTTTCCTGGTGTTCAGCAGGGTCAATGTCGAACATCTGCAGTATCCACGCCATCTGGTTATCGTTGGTGTATAACACTCCCGTTTCAGGGTCAACGGCAGGACCGCCATATTCAGCGCCGCCATCAAAGCCGGGGAAGATTATGGTGCCGGTCTTGGATTGCGGCGTAAACATTCTGCCGGTATGAACGACGCCTAAGAGTTTATATACTGAATCGTACTCCGTCTTTGACAGGTAAGGATTGACATCTTTCTGCGTCAACACTTGCCTAACAAAAGGAGCTGGCTTTTGCGGAATGGGTTGTGTGGGCCACAGCTTTTCACCAATTAAATCGGTGACTGTATCCATTGGTGTTTCTACCACCGGGAATAAGGGTTTGCCATTGTCTCTGTCGAACAGGTATACAAAGCCGGTTTTCGTAGTTTGTGCAACGGCATCTATCTTTTTGCCATCGTGGTTTACGGTTAACAATACCGGTGCAGAAGACGGATCATAATCCCACGTGTCATGATGCAGGTATTGAAAGTGCCATTTCTCTTTGCCGGTAGCGGCATCGAGTGCCAGCATACAATCGGCAAAAAGGTTAGAGCCTTTCCGTTTGCCGCCGTAAAAATCCATAGAAGCCGAACCGATTGGGATGTAAGCAATGCCGCGTTGCTGGTCAACCGTCATACCCATCCAGTTATTGGCGCCACCAGTATATTTATAAGCATTTTTATCTTCCCAGGTTTCATAGCCCGCTTCGCCGGGGTGCGGAATGGTATGAAATTGCCACGCAATTTTTCCCGTCTTTGCATTGTAAGCGCGGATGTCGCCGGGCGCAGCATCCATGCCTTCGCTTACGCGGGTTCCGCAAATCAGCAGATCTTTATAGACAGAAGGTGGCGAAGTTTCTGTTACAAATAAATTCTTCACGCCATCCATATCCAGACCATCATGCAAATCAACTTTTCCTTCTTTGCCAAAGCTGTTGATGATCTTACCCGTATTGGCATCGAGGCATACGAGATAAGGACCCGCTGCATAGAAAATACGCTTGTCGTCTTTGCCATCACTCCAATAGGTAACACCACGATTATTGTTTAAATTGAAGTGCCCGTTCTTGTCTTCTGTGATGGTATCATAAGGCGAATACATCCACTTCTGCTTGCCTGTTTCGGCATCAATTGCAAATACTTTCAGCATCGGCGATGTACAATACATAACCCCATCTACAATGATAGGATTGCACTGGATCTGCGAGTGCGCAGCCGTATCCATATCGCCGGTATGAAACTCCCATGCCACCTGTAGTTGCGCTACATTACCTGTATCAATTTGCGTTAGCGAAGAATACTTATTGCCATCTGCATTGCCGGTGGCTCTGTCCCAGCCGTTATAGTTTGTTTGTGATGTATCGTTGTTGTGGCAGGCAATGAAAAATACGGATGATAAAGCGGTAAACAAAAGAAGACGAAACGAAACGTTTGACATAAACCTCATTAATATAAAAAATGATAAGGATTGAACCGCGAACCCGCCAGCAAGGCGGGTTCGCGGTTCAATCATAAAAATTAATAACCCGGATTTTGATGCAGTGACGGATCGGCTGTGATGACCGTAAATGGTATTGGAAAAAACTGCCTGTGTGTGTCGCCATCGGCTTCTTTTTCCCACCAGGCATCGCTGAATTTCCCAAAGCGAATGAGGTCTTCGCGGCGGAACATCTCATAAGAGAATTCGCGTCCCCGCTCGTTCAGCAGTTCATCCATGGTTAAAGTAGCAGTAGTATATTTTGCTTTATTGAAGTCGCTGACTGAAAAAGCTCGCTGTCTTACGCTGTTTACCAGATCAACAGCTTCCTGCGAAGCTGCACCTCCGTTCAACCGCATTTCGCATTCGGCTTTCATCATCAGGATGTCGGCATAGCGAAACACCACCATGTCGTTGTTCATGTTCACAAAACCATTGCCGCCATAATTGCCATAATTGTATTCAATTTCATATTTAGTATTCATTACGCCTTCATTGTCGTTGGCGTTCAGCATGTCTTCGATGTGAGGCGTAATGACTAAGGGAACAATGTCATCGTCTTCATTTCCTTCATACGAAGGCACCGGCTGCTCATCGCCGTTGCCATCAGTATAAGTTTGCGGGCCGACAATCCATTGCTTGATACGTTTATCATTAGCGGCATACAGATCATAAAAAGATTCCTGCGTGCTGATTTTGCGCCAGCCATAATCGGCCGACTGTTCATCGCTGAACTTGTATTTAATTATGTATTCGTGAATATTCTGCTCAATGAAATTGAAGTTTTGCGCATTGTTGGCATCGAACGGAACCACATAAATGTTCTCGTTACTGTTTTCGTTGTGAACCAAAAACGGGTCATTCCAATTAGCATCTAATGAATAGCTGCCGGAGTTGATAATGTAATTGCAGGCATCTATGCAATCCTGATAATGGTTGACACCTATAATTGACTCTGCATTGATGTACAATTTTGCAAGCAGGGCATAGGCTGCCGTTTTAGTAAAATGCCCGTACCAGTTATCATCGCCTTTTTCGCCCAGCGCCGGTATGCTTTCTTTAATTTCTTTTTCAATAAAAGAAAATACTTCTGTGGCCGTGTTGTTCGCCGGATTGGCGCCTCCTACATGCTCTACAATAGGGATGTTGCCAAAGTCGCTCCATGCCCAATAGTAGTGCAGGGCTCTTACTATCCTGATTTCGGCAATCATTCTTTCCTTGCTCACTGGCAGGTTGATTTTACTAGTATCTACTTTTTGAACATTGTCGAGAAAGTTATTGCAGTAGCCGATAGCCTGATACATATTTTGCCATTCGTAAAGCAGCCATGCATCCTGCGCGGCCCATGTATGCTGGTGCAGCCGTATCCACTGACCCGACTGGTCTATGCCACCGTATAACGCCAGCACCACAGCCTCATCTGTTGCAAACTCCGTTATCTGGAAATGGGTTTGATAGATATGCGTTTGCATAAAGCTGTAAGGCAAAACATAGGAGGCTGTTACCTGGTTGGCCGTTTGGAAAAAATTGTCGGGCGTATCCTGGCTAAACACTGTTTCCTCCAGCTTCTTATTACAATTGCTGAAGCCGACCAACATTGCCATTAATATTACCAATAATGTTGTATTGAACCGTATCTGTTTCATCCTGTGTGTTTTTAAAATCAAAAATTAATGTCCATACCAAACGTGAATACGCGTGTACTTGGGTAGTAGCTATAGTTTGGTTCCAGCCCCGGTCCGTTGTCAGTTTCAGAGTTTGGATCGGCAGGGTAAAAATTAACCTGCAACTCGGGATCGGTGCCGGAGAACTTCGTGATTGTAAATACGTTGGCAGCTGTAACATAAAAGTGAACGCTTTGCAGGTAGGGCGAGCGCTTTGCCGATAACGTATAGCCAAGGCTAATATTTTCGCCTCTCAGATACGCACCATTTTCTATATAATAACTTGAAAACAAGGGTACATCTGTCAATTTCGTATTCAGCGTTGATGTAAACAGATTGCTCCTGGCATAGTTGTTTCCGTTTTCGTGGAAAATGCGTTTTCCGTTTACCGCTTTGAAGCCGGCAGCGCCTTTTAGCAGAATAGAAAGGTCAATGCCTTTAAAGCTGAAATTATTAGTAAGTCCATAGGTATATTTAGGAATGCTGTTACCGAGATAAGAGTAATCGGCGGGACTCAATTCATCTTTTGAAATCTCTTTTCCATCACCTGACATAAAACGCCATTCCCCATCGTCCGTAATGCTGGAGAAGCGAGGCCCGTAGAATACAGCTACAGGCTGGCCCGGCGCCAGCCGTTGTGTATAAATCCCTTCGGCAATACGTGTAATGTCAACGGCAGAACCGGAAAACTGGTCTGAGGTAACGGAGAGAATTTCGTTTTTATTATAAGCCGCTGTTGCGATCAGGCTCCAGTTGAAGCCTTTGCCATTTAAGATTTTTGCATTCAGCAATACTTCAATGCCTTTGTTTTGCATCACACCTGCGTTGGCGAAGATGGTAGGAAAAATCTGCGAAGGCAACTGCGCATTGTAATTGCCAATGAGGTTATGAATTCGCCTGTCGTACACATCTACCGAGCCGCTGAGCCAGTTGCTTTTGAAGAAACCAAAGTCAACACCAATGTTTACTTCTTTCTTCGTTTCCCAGCGGAGTAATGGATTGGCATTGGTAGTGGGTCCGTAAGGCAATATCCAGCTGCCTCCATCGGGCGTACCCAGATACGCATTTTGCGAGCCAGCAAAGAAAGGCCCAATGGTTTGTAAAGACTGATAAGGAAGCAAGGCACCCTGGTTGCCCGTTACGCCATAGCCCGCCCGCAATTTCAAAAACTTGATAACGGGTGAATTTGCCAGAAAGTTTTCTTTGCTAAGTACCCAGCCGCCAGACACGCCGGGGAAGTTGCCCCATTTGTTATTGGCGCCTAATACCGATGCGCCTTCGCGCCGGATGCTGACATTGAACAGATACTTCTGCTTATAATCGTAAATGACTCTTCCGAAATACGCCAGTATCGTTCTTTCGTTAGCATAACTGCCTACAGAAACGCCGCCCCGGTTAAAGTTAGGGTCGAGCGTGTTAAGAGCGGCACCTGCTCCTAAATTGTAAAACGAATAAGCATTGGTGAGAAAGCTGTTGTTGCCGGCATTGAAGCCTTCACTAAAAATATCCTGATAGGAATAACCGGCAATAGCATTGAGGTGATGGTCGCCAAAAGTTTTATCGTAGCCTACTGTTGTCTCCAATATATTATTGGTAGTGTTGTTTTGCGAGCGTGATGCCTGACCATTGGTGCCGTTGATGATCTGGAAGTAATCGTCTATGTCGGAAAACGAACCATCTGTTACGTTGTTTTTAATCAGCGAATAGGTAACCGATGCCGTTAAAGAGGGCAGCAAATGATAAGAGGCATTGGCAGTGCCGAGGAAGTTATTCTCTTTTGTGTTGTAAGAATTCTGGTAAATATTGGCTACCGGGTTCCACTGCAAATGGTACTGCACATCGTTTTGAAAAAACGTGCCATCGCTGTTATACACCGGATAGGTCGGATTCATATTCAGCGATTGCGCAATGGCGCCATAGTTTGCATAGTTGCGGGTATCGAATGAGTTCACTAACGTCAAACCAAAGTCCAGCTTATCATTTAAGGCTTTGGTATTTAAGCGAAATGTGCCGTTGACGAACTCGCGTTTCGACCGTAAATCAATGCCCTGGTTGTTGCGGTAGTTGACCGATGCATAATAGTTGGTTTTATCATTTCCGCCGCTTACCGACAGGTTATGCGAATGGCTGACCGGCGTATGCGTAACAGCATCGAACCAATCGGTATTGCCACCTTGGTTGTCTACCGCCAGACCATTGTCCTGACCGTATTTAATGTATTGCGCTGCAGTCAACACGTCGTATTTTTTTGCAATGGTTGAGGTGGTAACATAACCACTGTAGTTAACCTTTACCGCACCGGCCCTGCCTCGTTTGGTAGTAATAATGATAACACCTGCCGTAGCGCGCGAGCCGTAGATAGAAGCTGCGGAACCATCTTTGAGAATGTCAATAGAAGCAATGTCGTTGGGTGCTATGGTTTGTAAATCACCGCCCGGTACGCCGTCAATCACCACGAGCGGCTGCGCATTATAACCTGTTACGGTTGCCGGTCCACGCAAGGAAAAGTCGGCGCCTGCATTGGGATCGCTACGGCTGGTATTGCTTAACGATAGACCGGCTACTTTGCCGGCTATCAGTGTCAGCGGATCATTGATTTGTCCACTATTGAAATCTTTTGCCGTAACGGTAGCAATGGCACCAGTAACGGTTTCGCGTTTTTGCGTTCCGTAGCCAATCACCACCACCTGGTTTAGCGTATTGTCTGAAGAAGACAAGTTAACCAGAAGTGAGTTGCTGCCGGATTTGATGGCGATGCTTTGTACGTTTGTTTCATACCCCACATACGAAGAAGTAAAAGAGTAAGTGCCGCCTACTTTCAACCGCTGAAACGTAAACACGCCGCGGTCGTTGGTAACCGTGGTGAACCGTTCGTTGCCCGAAGTGCTGGCTGCCAGTACCGTGACGCCCTGCAGGGCATCTCCTTTTTCGTTAAGCACTGTGCCGGTTAAAGCTGCGGTGCTTTCCTGTGCGGAGGCAGAAAGCTGAAGGAGCATCATCATCAGAAGTGGCAACCATCTTACTATGCGGTTGCCTTTTGTTGTAAACCATTTCATAGAGCGCGTCGTTTTATTGATCTGTAAATGTTTGTGCCGTTAGTTGTTGTTTTTCGAAACCACAAAGCTGCTATCTGTTGTTTGCAGCGATAAACCATTCATCTGTGTAATTACTTTTAATATAGTCTGCACCGAATCTTTCTTTGCAATGGTTCCCGTAAAGGATATGTGGCTTATATCCGACGAATCAAACCGGATGCTGACATTATAATAGCTGCTTAGCTTTTGCAATACCGAAGGCATAGCGCTGCCATTAAAGATGAGGTTGTCGGCTGTTTCTTTTTGCCGGCTGGTTTTGGCAGCCGGTTTAGTAGCAGTCACTATTTTGTTGTCTTGCAGAGCCGAAACCTTAGCCAGGTCGTAGCCTTCGTTGTATGTCATCTGCTGACCCGGCAGCAGGTAAATGTTCTTCCAGTTTTTAACGGTATTACCGGTCGCTTTAATCACTACTTTTCCATGCATCAACTGAACATTGATATTGCTGTTGAACTGCTTCACAATAAATTCAGTTCCTAATGCCGTGGTTGAAAAACTGCCTGCAAAAACGGTAAACGGTTTTTGCTTATTTTTCGCTACTTCAAAACGGGCTTCGCCACTTAAATAAACATCCCGTACACGCTTCGCTGCAAACGGCGTATCGAACCAAACCACCGAACCGGGAGATAAGGATATCAACGAGCCATCCTGTAAAGAAATAAGACGCGTGCTCCGGGTGCTATTAAATTCAGTATCTGTTATTGCAACAACAGTTTTGTTGATGTTATTGCGATAAGCGGTTTGCGTAGAGACCGGTTTGTGCTTACCTAAAAAAATGGAGCCAATGATACAGCAACCAGCTATACAAGCCGCTACAGCACTGCGTTTCATCCATATACGGGCTTGCTGCTTTTTTATTTTTTTATTGATCTGATGCCAGGTAGCTTCCTGTATTTCTTTACTTAGGCTCTCATCCTGCTGCAGGGATTGCCATTCCCGCTCCGGCAAATACCGGACTGCCGCTTCGGGATGCTTTTTCAGCCAGGCAGCTACCTGCTCTGCCTCTTCAGGTGTGCATTGCTTTTTAAAAAACCGTTCTATCTGGTTTTCTGATATCATAGAGGCAATCGAATAACATCAGAATACGCAGGCGAAAAAGAAACTCCTTTGTAGTGAAGAAAATATTTTTGCCATGACCCTGTACAAAAATAAAAGGTCAAAGTGGTGCAGTTGTGGCTACACTTTGCCTGCATTAATGGGTGACTGAAAAGTACAGTTTATAAGTAGAAGATGGCTATCAGCAGGAAGCTGATAACAAACTGTTGCCTTAGTTGCTTTAATGCTTTGGCGAGATTGTTATCGACAGCTTTTACAGAGATAGAAAGCAATTCCGCAGTCTCTTTATATGAATATCCCTGCAGGCGGTTCAGTTCAAATACTTTGCGGCGTAAGTCGGGCATCAGCGATAACACTGCATTAAGTTGAGACGCTATGCCGTGCGATAAAAAAGGATTACTGCCTGAGTCGGCCACGCGCCCGTTAAGCATTTCTTTCTGTAAGTGGATGCGCTTGTTTTCTTTTCGCAGATAGTCTATAAACACCGTCCGGGCGATGTGAAATAAATGTTGCTCAATATTATATTCTTCATTCAGCGATGCGCGGTATTGCCACAGCTTTAAAAAAGTAGTCTGCACCAGGTCGCAGGCATCTTCTTCCGAAGCTGTCTTCTTTTTAAAATAAGTAAAAACCTTGTTGCCGTATTGCCTGTAAACCTGCTCAAAGGCAAAAGCATTTCCCTGTTGTAAAGCATTAATCATAGCAGAATCGTTATGGCTACGAAATCGTAATTAGCAGAAAGACCTGAAAACAAATCTACTGACAAAAAATAAAAATGCAATGACAGCCAACTAATATTTTACAGATGGATATGCTTTCTTATAACGTAACACCTACACGCAACGCCAGCAAGCCTTTTATGCCCTGCAGCTCTTCCAGTTCCAGTTCTTCTGTCGTTGGTTGTAATACTCCTTCCTGCTGCAATAGGGCAATGTGTTTTTTATATTCTTCTGCATGTGCCGGCTGTGAGTATACAATGGAGATAGTATCAGGTTGTGTCAGCCGCTCGCCGGTGGTTTTAATGTTCACTTTATCAATGCGCTTCTTCACAATGTGGTAGCGGATGTTGTAGGCGCCTTCCACATCAAAGCGCTTCTCGTCGGTGCGGAAGCTGATGTCTATTGCGTTGGCATTTACATAAATCATCTGCGTGGTTTGCAGCGGTATCGGCATCAGGGTTTTATTATCTGATGTAAGCTTTGCAATAGCCGCCATGATGCGCAGTTGCCAGATGCGTAAGTGGTTCAGGTATTCATTCCTGAATTCTATATGGGGTGTGAGGGATTGACCGATGTAAATATCATACTCTACCCCATCGGTTCTAAACTTTTCAAAGTAAACAGGATATGATTGCTGAATCTGTGCCTGTAGTATATCTACCTGGTCATTCACCAGTCTGTTGATTGTTTGAATGGATGTTTCCAAAGCCCGGCGGTTCTGGTAAACAGTGCCGGTAACCGGGTTAATCGCCTTGAAATAATTATCAATACAGGAAGGTATCCCATTCTCTTTGGATGAATGAGTGCGAAGAAGTTGTTCCGCTTTTTCCATTAGCCTCATCAGGTTGCCTTCTTCGCCGGCCGACATAAAAAGATAAGACTGTTCCTGCAGCTTTTTAGCTTCTGCCTGCAGTGCCTCCGCTTCCTCGCCGGAGATGCAGGCGAGCGTTTGCGAAAGAAGCGAAAAGTAAGCCTGCATGTCTCTGTACAGAGCATCATTGCGCTTTATCGTAGAGTTACGGATGTCTACCGCTCCGTACAAAGGATACACATTTTCGAAGCGGATAGAAGAAAGACCATCTGTAGTATTGTCAAACTGGTTGCGCATATTTTGCCACGCCACTTCATTAAATTTCCACTGCACGGCCGGCTGTATAGAAGTAAAGTTGCTCATGATGATGTGGTCGAGACTATCCTTAAACTCGGCGCGCGTGTTGTGCATCATTTGGGCCAGTATGGGCAATGCCGCATCCAGCTTTGCCAGCAGCGATTTGTTCATTGCCTTCTTATCAGTAGCCGACACTTCGAGCATGCCTGCCAGTTCCTGGTTATGAAAAACCGGTATAGCGCCATAGGCTTTGATGCCCGATTTGGCAAACGCGCGGAAGAACGGATTATCGTCATTGTCTTCGCTGTCTTCGTTTCCATACAATACAATAGCCGGCTTGTCGTAGCAGGAACTTAGCCACTGCATAAACACTTCTTCTGCCAACTGCTGGCTGCGCGAAAGGCTGATAGCGATACTGTGCGTATAGTTGTTGTAAAAAGAAACAAGCTTGCCATTAACGGTTAAGAAAGGAAGCATCCCAAACTGCAGGCTGGTAGAGCCGCACAGCACTTTCAGCAGGAAGGTGACCTCGTCGTTGGTGCTTGCAAAATCGCCGGGCGTATGGCGGATAATAGCGCTGCGCATTTTATGCAATGCATACCGTTCTGTTACATCGGTAGCCGTTACAATGTTGAAGCCGCGAAAGCTGAACGCTGACAAAGGAAGGAAGTTCTCTAAGTTGTCCGGACGCTTATTGGATTGCAGGCTCATCTTCAGGTCGGCTTTGCAAATCTGGGGTGCAGGACCGGTTTTAATGACTTCCGTAAAACGGCTATCCACTTCTACACTGAAGTAACGGGGCAGGTGTGTATTTTTATTCGTCCATACATACACCATCTCTGTGTTCACGGGTGGGTCTATGTTATAAATCCGCTGCAGTATCAGGCGGTATTGCACCTGCCTCACGTTATTGTGATAGGTTTTCTTTTCTTCTTCCGACGCCGTAGAATATACACCATCGGGATTGCCCGGCCACATCAGTTTGTAAAAGGCGTCGGTGCTGTAAAAAATGGTCTGCGTGCCTGGTGCGCTTAGGGCCCAAAGCACTTCCTGTTCATCGCTCAGAGGTGAAAATAAACTTCCGTGAAGGATGTGCATGATTTCGGGATAATCCTTCAAACGGTTGACTGGTACGCTCTCTTTCAGTTCAGGATGTTCCTCAAAATATTTTAGTGCCACGCCGTAAAACATCTTCCGGAAACTAGTTTCCGTTTCTGTTTTGTAGGCTAAATAACCGGCAAACTTTTTAAAGCTTACGCTGGCGCTGGCGGTGGCTTCGGAAAGGATATGGTAGATGTTCTGCTTCATAAAAGAAGCCACAAAAATAAATGACAATTATAAGTTCACTATCACTTGTTGGTCATTAAGATAATACGATAACAGATGGATGCTGATTAGTCTGTCTATTCAACATAACGCTGTTTTTAATTTTTAAAACCGGAAGCCAACCGAAAGATAGGGGTACCAGCCTTCCGAAGAATAGCTGATGATGCCTCTAATAACCGCCACCTGTGCCGGTGCAAAGTAAAGCCCGCCGCCTGTGCCGCTGTGCCATCTTGTACTGTGCTCGCCTTTTTCCCACACCCTGCCAATGTCATATAAACCAATCATACCCAATTGCCCGGGTAAAATATAGCCGTTGATGTTAGTGAGTTTGATGCGTACTTCGAGATTATTGTAAAACGAATTTTGTCCTGCAAAGCGGTATTGCCGGTAGCCCATCAGGTTGTCTTTGCCATCGAGGAATAAAGACTGGTAAAAAGCGGTTTTACCCCAGGTGATGCCGCCGCCAAAACGGTCTGCCAACACAATGCTTCGCTTGCTGTTAAGCGCATGATAAAAGGCAAAAGAAGGAATCAGTTGCGTGAATGATTTGGAAGCTGAATTCAGTCCGGCAAAGCTTTGCACTGTAATGTCAACATAAGTGCCTGTTGTAGTAAATAAAGGCGCATCACGTCCATCATTGACGAATTTTATCATCACTCCCGCATGAACTCTGCGGGCAGAAAGTGTAGTACTGTCGTAGCTGCCTATGAGCGATGTATTTTGTGTAAACCTGCCTTTGTTATCATCGGCGTCATATTGATAATATTGCGCTGCAGGACCAACACTGATGCTGCTTCTGCCGCCCCATTTCAATAAAGCATTCACTTTATACAAATCGAACCGGGCACGGTAAAACGATTTGGCATCATCTACTTTTATGTACTTTGTTTCATTGCCTCTGCCAAAGAAGTTCTGCTTATTGTCCGGTGCAAAAGCATCACCGTTCACTACCAGGTTGGCATTGCCAACTACATCTTTCCATTCGCCTTTATACAGGATACGGAAAGCCTGCGTAGAAAAAGCGTGCGTAACAATAAGCTGTTGCTGGCTCGCCCAGGGCGTTTTACGAAAACCTTTGTGTGTATGTTTAATACCAACACCCAGGAGAAACCCATCATCATAGTTATAGCCAGCAGTAAAAATAGGCGCTGTTTTATTATACAGATCAACAGGCACAAATGCAGTGTTGGCGCTATCGTTAGACAAGTGCTTGCGAACAGCGTGCGCATCATCACCGATAAAGAGAATGCTGTCCTTCTTGTCATAAACAATCAGCCTGCGCGGTGCCCTTTCTACATCATATACTTTATCGCCTTTCCTGCCGATAATTCTCACCTTAATGGAGCTATGAGTGTTCACAAAAACGCTATCATCGCCCTTATTAATGTATAACCTTATCTCTTTTGTAACGGATGGATCAAAGACTTTGGCAAACAGCGGCTGTTCTTCTTTCCCATTCTTATTTAATTTATGGACAGTTACCTGCAAACCTTTATTGCCGTTGTCTTTCAGCTCTACCAGTTCGTTCTTGTCAGAGGTTTGTATGTCAACAATCTTACTTAGAAAACGGTAATAAGTTTCCATTTCGCCGGGCAAGGCAGCTCTGCGGTTTTGTAGTGTCTGCATCAATACATCATGTCTTAACTTATAAGAACTTTGCGGCAGCCGTTGCAACGCCGTTTCCAATACCGAATCGGTAACATTGTCTACAAACTGCTGCGTGGAGTTCATCCATTCGTCATGCGAAAAACCAATGAGGAAACGTCCATTCAAAAACCGGCTTTCCCAGAACAGATCGTTGATGTTTCTTACCTTTTTAAAGTCTTGCATAAACCACAACAGCCAGGGGCGTGTAGAGAACTTTGGCAGTAAGCCTTCATTCACATAAAATGCCTGGTCCCGGTCGCGCGGAACAGGTATATACGTCTTGCCGCCGTACTTATTTTTTTGTGGCGCAAAACGCCATTGGTCATTATGCCGGTCCCAATCGTTAATCAATACATCCAGCAGTCTTGCTCGTAAGAAAGTGTTGCTGTCAAAGTTGTTGTCGTTATCCTTTGTTAATTCCTTCAAAGTTTTTTCCGTATTGTCTGATTTGCCCAGCGGCTCGCGCTCTTCCAGCAGGTTGACGGTGCCTGCAAACGATTTGCTGTAACTGCCCAGTTTTTTATCGGGCGCCACATAGCCGATGATAGGATTGCTGTGCGGTACTTTTACTGCATCGGCAATGGGTGGAACAATCAGCGCCGAATAAGGATGCTGTGCACTCATGGCATCCTGCACCACATCGGCGGCAAACGTTTCGCGTATTGCTTCGGGCAATAATACCTGCGGATATTTGTTCACGCTGCGCAATGCCCATTCCTTGCCATCTTTATCGGTAAGCCGCAGGGAAATAGACTGATGACCGCCGCCACGACTGGTAGGCGTTAAGCCACCTTTGAATTGAGATAATTTAATGACAGGCATGGCAGTTGGCGCTGCCCATTCTTTACGGTAATTTTCGCCGAACAACTTGCGGTGCAACGAACTTACCTCATCGTATTTTGGGTAAGCTGCAACCGTAACGCTGTCAGCAGTGGGTGACGCAACAGCAGCTTCTTCCAACTCCTTCACCGATATGAAAGGCATCGTATAAACGAAATCATTTTTCAACGTGCTGTCGGCATTTGTGCGGGTGTAATAAGTGAAGCGTATACTGTTGTCCAGCATTTCATCTGCCATTACAAAGCCCGGTACTGTTTTAGAGAACAGCGCATACTTTCCTTGCCGCGTAAAAGCCTGCTTCGCACCGGCACCGCTTACAAGCTGTATTTCATTTTTCTTTTTGATGAATTGCATACCATGGTCGTGGCCGGATACATGCACCAGGTTGGGAAAGGTATCAAACACTCCGTCAATGCGCCGTATCATGTCTTTGTATAAAGGATGATCTGCGTCTTCAGGGTTCGCCAGAAACTTGCGCAGCAAAGGATACAGAGAACCTACAACGGGCAAGGGAATGTATAAGTTTTTATAAACTGCCGTAAGTGGAAATACATTATCCTTAAAACTGTAGTGACCGCCGTGATGCCCATAACTTCTGAATGGGTGATGGTCAGCCAGCAAAATGGTTTTATACCGGTTGCGATAGAACAGATCTTCCATCCTGGTGATGACTTCGCTTTTAGAGTTGCAACTGCAGTCTGCTTCCGCATTGGCTTTTTCGTGTGGAAACAGCCACCATTCGCTATCGAAAATGATGATAACAAGATGGTCGGATAAATTCACTTCAACAGGATCAGGACAGCCGTCAAGTGGCAGTAAATGCAGTAATGAATCGTTCTGTTGCTCTAAAAAATTCCACTGTGCTTTTATCTTTTCCAAGCCATGTTTCCCCATGCGGTCCCAGTCGTGGTTGCCAGGTAAAAAATACACCGACGCTCCTGCGCTTCGCATGGGCTCGTACTGTCCGCGCAGGATGTCTTTTGTATGTTCTTCTTCTCTGCTGCCGGGCAAGCCCATGCCGACCGGATAAATATTATCGCCCAGGTAAACTACCGTTGTTTTGCCCGGTAATGTATAAGTAGCAGCCTGCGTAATAACGCGATGCTGCTGATCGTCCAGCTCGCCGGCATCGCCGATGAAAATGACACGTTGCTTGATGCTGTCAATATGTGAAGTGTCAGCATTAACTGCTTGCCCAAAGCCAGTACTGGCGAGCCATACAGCGATGATAAGATGTATGAAAATGAAGGTGATTTTCATAATAACCGGTCCTTATTTTTGATACGCCATTTTAAGAATGGTCGCGTTGTCTATACTACCTTTTTCGTTAGAGATATAAAGGTTGTTGTCCTTGTCGAAGGCAACGCCTTCGGGCTGGTTGTATATTTTTTTATCCAGCTTGTAAGCCGCTTTTACTTTCCAGTCCTTATCGGTTACTACCAGCAATTTATTGATGGAAGAAACGACGAACCATTCGCCGGTTGACTCATTTTTAGCAAAGGCTGATGGCTGAAAATTCATCTTGTCTTCCGTCAGGTGAATGATGTCTTTTACATCAATTTCGAAGTTGCCTTCTGGCTTTACATTTCCCTTATCGGAAACAGAAAAAACATAACCGCTGTTGGTAACACTGCGCTTCTCGTTGCAGTGTTTGCAAAGCACATACAGCTTATCGGTGGTATTGTCGGCATACAAACCTTCATATTCGCCATGTGGTAACAGATCGTCAAACTCATTCACTGTGGTTGCTTTTTTTTCATCCACTTGCGACAAGGGAAACGTAAACAGTATTCCATCACTACGAAGCATTACCACGTAACCACGACAGAGTTGTACATCTTCAAAATCGCCCTTCTTCGCAAACTTGGTTTCTACTGTTTCTTCACTTCCTAAATGCAAGCGAAACAGTTTTCCTTCTTCGTCCTGCTCGGCATAAACCGTATCGGCATTGCCATTTAGAAAATCAATGCCTGAGATTTCGTTCAGTTCTCTTGGCATAGCAAATACCTCTGGTTTATTTAAGTTGTAATGCGGTAATTCCGGCGGCGCCTCTTCTCTTTTCTCCTCGTTTTCTTTTTTGTCTTCTTTCTTTTGTTCCGGCTGGGCACAGGTGGTTAATAAAGACAGCGAAAGAAGGCTTATGTAGAAATGTAATCTCATACTTCAGTTTTATGAAGTGATTTCTTTTTTTAGTAAATGGTAGATGGCGTTCTGCGAATCAATTGCCGATTCACCTTCTTCTCTCTGCACAGGTATATTTTCCATCGCTTTGTTTATCCATACAGCCTGCTCATTGTCTTTCCATTGCAGTTGTATGATGTCAATTATCTGCTGCCTGATAGTCTCATCATATACTGGGAAGCACACTTCGATACGCGTATAAATATTTCGGTTCATCCAGTCGGCAGAACCCATGAATACTTTTGGGTCGCCGTTGTTGCCAAAAATAAAAACACGGCCATGCTCTAAATACCTGCCAACGATTCGTTTGATAAAAATATTTTTACTCATGCCTTCCACGCCGGGTATCAAACAACAGATGCTGCGCACAATCATTTTTATTGTAACTCCTGCGTTGGAAGCTTCATACAATTTATTAATTAAGACTTGCTCTTCCAGGTTATTCAGCTTAATAGTGATATTTGCAGGCAAACCTTTCTTTGCATTATTAATTTCATTTTCTATCAATTCTAAAAACCGTTCCTGCAGGTTGAACTGCGCCACCAGCAAATGATCGAACGAAATATAATTCTCTGCACTTTGTTTACGGTTGCCCAAAAACAGGAACAACAACTCCATCTCCTGAAGTATTTCTTCGTGTGCCGTAAGCAGCACATGGTCGGTATAAAAACGCGCGGTGCTTTCATTCAAATTACCCGTTGCCAGCAAACCATAAGCGCTCCGGCTTTTGCCCTTCTTCTTTTTTACCAAAGCCATCTTGGCATGCACTTTCAGCTTCGGGATGCTGTACGTTACTTTCACGCCGGCTTCCTTCATCTTCTTTGCCCAGCGTATGTTGTTGGCTTCATCAAACCGGGCTTTCAGTTCTACAAATACCTGCACCTGCTTACCATTTTTAGCGGCGCTGATTAAGGCATTGGCAATCTTCGAATCAGGGGCAATGCGGTAAAGTGTTACATAAATTTCTTCCACATCTTCGTCTACTGCGGCTTCATTAAAAAAGCGAAGCGCCGTTCCATAACTTTCGTAGGGTGGATGAACAATGATGTCCTTCTTTTCTATGGCTGAAAATATCGAATCGTTTGACAGTATTGTTATGGCAGGCAGAGCAGGCATCTTTGGATAAAAAAGCTGCAGATTGCTTAAAGGCAGATTTGCCATGTCTTTCAGGTTGTGATACTTGCCACCTTCCATTGCGTTGGCAATGGACGTATTGCAAAGGTTGCACAACAGTTGCAGATGGCGCAACGGCACATCACGCTCATACAACAAACGAGAGGCAGAACCACTGTCACGTTTTGCCACCTGTTTTTCTATTTTCTCGGCAATGTTTTCCGGCAGTTCATCTTCTAAATTCAGGTCGGCATCGCGGTTAATTTTAAAGCTATAACAGCCTTTTATTTCTTTACCGGGAAATAGAAAAGAGAGATGTTGTTTGATGATGTCGTCTATGAAAATAATGTATTGCCTTCCGTTTTGCGAAAGAGAAAAGAAGCGCGGAATGGCATCAGATGGAATGTTGATGATGGCTTGTATTTCTTCTTCTTTCTGCTGCAGCGAAACGAGTAAGTATAGCTTGTTGTTGCCCGGAAAAAAATCAGTTTTTGGAGTGATGAACAGAGGTTGCAGGAAGGTGGCTATCGTGGTAAAGAAATACTCGCTGACGGCGCTTTCTAATTCTTTGGGTAAGGTTTGATTGTATATCAAAATTGTGTTTCTTTCTGCCAGGGCAGGAATGAGTTGCTGCGTAAGAATCTGGCCAAACTGTTCCTGCTGCGCGAGGATGACCTGGCGGACTTCATCAAACTCGGAGAGTGAAAGGGAAAGATTGTATTTACTGTCGGGTTTATCAGTTGCCCATTGCTGCTTTGCTATCACTACGGGCATGCGCACGCGGTACCATTCATCGAGGTTGGAAGAATAGATAGAAAGGAATTTAAAGCGCTCGGCGAGCGGCACAGCATCGCGTGCTGCTTCCATGAGCAAACGCTGGTTGAAGGAAAGCCAGCTCATATCCCTGCTGAAATAAATCCGTTCGGTCATTGGCTTTTGCGTTGGTTTATGAATGTTATTCTGAACCACAAAGTCTCGAAGGGAAGAAGGTTCATAAAGAAATAAAAGATTGAGTCTTTGAGGTTAAAATTAGCACTTGCTTCTTTGCTCAATTATTGACAAAGCGTTGAAGAGTGCGATGGCGCTAATAGCGCCACAGGCTGCAACTGGGCTTAATCAGAATTGCTGACTTCTGGCCCAAAACGGCTGTTATTTGTATTGGCTGTTTCACTCACCACTCACGGTACAAATACATTCTCCAGTAATGCCGCTGCAATAAAAGCAATGACGGAAATAATCAGCCCAAACATGAAGATGTTGTAAGCGAGGCGAAGCAGCTTGTATTTTCTGCCCAGTACCACGCCCTGCGCATAAATGTCGCGGATAAGATTGCCATATAAAAAGTCGCGGTCGTTCATCACCTGCTGCATACCCTGCGCATAGCTTTCAAGACTCATGTTGTAAAAATTGCCAAAGAACAGCAGGTTCACCTTCTGCTCGTCAATGTCTTGCTGGCTGAACGTTCCGTTGGGTATGTGGGGACGTGTAGCAAGGATGGAAATGACAATGGTAACGAGGCTTACAAGTAGCAGCGAAATGGCGGGATAGATGAGATAATCATTCGTGTCGAGCTTGCGCAGGAGTAAGCTGGCCACCACTGAAATGATAATGGAATTGACTGTTATCATGATATGCGATTTGTTGTCGGCCATATCGCTCAACCGCTGATGGTTGCTGCTGCTGATGCGGAACATCGTTTCAATGCCTTTATCGGGACGATCGGTTTTCTTTGGTTTTTCTGCCACTTGTAAAGGCGGTGGCTTTTCCTCTGACTGGATGCCGTTTTTCGCCCCTGATTTGTCTTTCAGTTTAGTCAGCAACGCTGCTATGTTTTCCGCTTTCCCAGCCTCGAGAAGCTGCTGGCAATAATCAGTAAAGTAGTGATGCTCCTGCATCATTTTTATTGTTTTGGTGCGCCAGTCGTCTTTGCTGATTTCGGTATTGTGCAAGGCTTCATATTCTTTACGGATGAGTTTGGTGTTTTCCCAAAACTGCTCGGTGCCGAGATGGAAAAGGTCGGCATCGCACAGAATCTGCTCACAAAGATTCTGCGGATGCTGTGGCATTTTGGTAGCGAGGATGCAATTGCTTACCGCTTCGCAAATGGCGCCGTCAACCTTTAAAGAGGTAAGGAAATCTACAGCCTCGCCAGCACTGCGCGCTTCGTGTCCCTGGGCTTCTTTTAAATAACCCACATCGTGAAACCAGGCAGCCGCAATCACCGTAAAAAAATCTTTATCGCCCAGCCCAAAATGATTGGCAATCTGCGTGGCAGCCGCAACCACCTGCGTTGTATGTGTAAGGTTGTGATACAACAACTGCGGCTTGCTGACCGTCCTGAAAAGCATCTGCACATGGTTCTGCACCTGCTCGGTAAGCTGCCGGTAATTGGTGGTGAAGGGAAGGTGAGATATGGTTACTGACATGACAATGTGGTTATGAATTCTACAATAGCGCACGCAGCACAAACGATTGCCGCGTTTGCCTTTGTGAACAAAGTAAGAATAAGTTTTTTATAAATGGAATGGATAAATGAAGGTTTCTGATGTACTTATGCTTAAAAATACAAAAGTGAAAGTGCAATAAATAGCTTGTGATTTTAGTTGGTAAAATGTACAGCCCAATATGAATTGATAATTTTCTGCTTAACTATCCATCGCTTCAAGATAATCGAGCATAGAGAGTTCATCCCAACTGCCTTCATACTTCTGACCATTGATGAAGAAAGAAGGCGTTCCGTTCACACCGCTGCGAACACCGCTTTCAAAATCGGCTTCTACTTTCTGTTGTGTGTTTTCTTTATCAAAATCGGCTTCAAACTGTTGCACATTCAGTCCAATTTTTTGTGCATGATGAATCAAATCGGCATCTTCCATCTTGCGTTGGTTTTCATAAATGATATCGTGCATTTCCCAGAACCTGCCTTGTGCGGCAGCGGCTTCAGTGGCTACCGCTGCGTTGGTGGCATGCGGATGAATTTCTGCCAAAGGAAAGTTGCGGAATACAAATTTTAGCTTGTCGCCCAGCTTTTTCTGTATGCGCTTGATGATGGGGTAGGCGCGACCGCAATGCGGGCACTCGTAATCGCCATATTCTACCAGTTCAATTGGGGCATTGGCATTGCCTTGTATATGATCGCTGCTGCCAACCGCAGGTTTTAATTTTGACATAAAAATTTATTTTTTGGGTGAAAATATTAAGAAGAAGCTTTTGCGCTGCTCATTTCATCCAGCGCATCCAATATGCCATCAGCGCCGGGGTTGAGACCAGTGGGAGACAGATAGTTCCAGCGGATAATGCCTTCTTCATCCAGCACATACAAGGCGCGCAGGCATTCGCCTTCCTCTTCGTCGTATACATCATACAACTTAGCCACTGCTCCTTTGGGTTCAAAATCCGACAGCAAAGGAAAGTGCAGTTTCCTGTCTTGGCTGAAGGCAAGATGGCACCATTTGCTGTCCACCGAAATGCCCAGCAATTCTGCATTCTGCTTATGAAACATTTTCAGCATCTCGTTATACAATGCCATCTGGTCGCCGCATACAGGGCTCCAGTCGGCAGGGTAGAAGGCAAGGATTACTCTCTTGCCTTTCAACTGGCTCAATTTAATTTTCTGATCGGGTGTGGTGTACAATGCGAAGTCGGGTGCCGTTGTTCCAATCGGTAGCATAAGTATATCATTTGTAAATTTTTCAAAGGTAGTAGCTGGGTGATTATGTTGTATTCAAGAGAGGATAACTGCAGCCTGCTCAAAGAAAGATGTAAGAGTAATGTCACCGGAATGACACCATTTAAATAAAAATTAAACACTTGTTTGATTTTTGTTTTCATCCTTTTTATATTTACGAATTGAAACCGGTACTTATGAAAACCATCTCTGCAATACCCATTCTCAACTGGAACGAATATCTGCCCGATTCTGACTTTATTATCAAGACGTTGGAAGATGCTAATATGCCCATGCGAATGAAAGCGCCGCACCGCAACAACGGGTACAAAGTTGCTTTGCTGACCGAAGGTAAAATTAGCGGCTATATTGATTTTGAAAAAATAAGTGCCCAGGCACCTGCTATCCTGTTTTCATCGCCCGAACAGGTAATACAAATTACTTCTTATTCAGGTCATAAGATGATCCACATCTCTTTCAGCAAAGACTACCTGATTAATGATATAAAAAGCACACTGTCCTGTTGGGAATGCATGTTTGGCCAAGCCGTGATTCCAGTAACGGAAGAAAAAGATTTTAGCGAGCTGAAAATATATATCAAGCTGATGCAGCAGGAGTTTACAGAACTGCGTGAACAGAAAGATATGGTTATCCGAAACCTGCTGAATGCCTTTCTGGTAGCGGCTGCCCGGCTGGGCACCTGCGAAACACATCTGACCACCATCAATGTTTCGCAAAACAAAATTCTGCACCAGTTTAGGGTGTTGCTCGAAGACCATTATGTAAGTCGCACCCAGGTATCGGAATATGCCGATATGATTTATATCACACCCGGTCATTTGAATGACACCATCAAAACCATTACCGGTAAAACTGCCAAACAGATGATTGATGAACGGAGAATGACAGAAGCCAAACGACTGTTGTATTGGGAAGACCTGACGGTAAAAGAAATTGCAATGCACCTGAACTTTGAAGATGATGCTTACTTCAACCGTTTCTTTAAGAAACACACAGGGCAAACGCCTGCTTTGTTCCAGAAAAATATCCGCTAAAAGTGCAATGATTCCCCCGATTCGTTTAGCGGCGGTGCCGGTAGCCTGCTCTACCTTTGTGCTGATGAGCAAGTAATACTTACTACCACTTTTTGGGAAGCCTGTACATCTTTTAACGTGTATCATGCGCTTCTTTAACAGCAACGCATTTCCCTGTTATACAGCATCAGCTATACAACATCGCAACAGCCGTTGCTCTCTGCCGGTTGCGTTGCCCCGAATATTTATTGATTATTTAAACACCATTCTTTATGCTATCACTATTCAAAAAAATAGCGCGCACACAATTTATGATACCCATTATCGGTATTGTAGCCGTTACGCAATGCGGCTGCGGCTCTTCTTCTGCCGAAAATAATGCCATGGCAGCACCTCCGCCGCCACAACTTCCTGTGATTGCTGTTACGGCAGCGCCGGCTACTACTTATCAGCAATTTCCGGCTTCGCTGGAAGGGAAAATGAATGTAGAAATACGCCCGCAGGTAGATGGATACCTGCAAAAAATTTATGTGGATGAAGGAGCTTATGTAAAGAAGGGGCAACCGCTGTTTAAGATAGACGACCGTCCTTTCCGGGAACAAACTTCAAACGCGCAATCAAACTTATCAGCAGCGCAGGCCAACCTGGCACGTGCACAGATAGAAGTGGACAAGCTCACGCCGTTGGTTGAAAACGGTGTGATCTCGGACGTGCAATTAAAAACTGCCAAAGCCTCTTACGATGCGGCTAAGTCGGCAGTTGAAGGAGCAAGGTCGGTTGTAAATAATGCGCAGATTAATTCGGGCTTTTCACTAATTACAGCACCCGTAAGCGGATACATTGGAAGGATACCTTTTAAAACGGGTAGCCTTGTTACCAAAGCCCAGACAGAGCCATTGACGATGCTGAGTGACATCAGTGAAATGTATGCTTACTTCTCTTTGAGCGAGTCTGAGTTTATTCAGTTTGGAAATAAGTTTAAGGGCAATACAATGGAGGAAAAACTGAAGTCGGTACCGCCGGTTGAACTGGTGCTGGCAGACGACAGCATCTACAGTGGCAAAGGCAAGATAGCGCTGGTAGAAGGTCAGTTTAACGCAAATACAGGCTCCATTAGTTTCCGCGCTTCCTTTCCAAATGAGGGTGGTGTATTACGTTCCGGTAACACCGGCAAAATCAGGATTCCAACCTTATATCAATCAACCCTTGTAGTGCCACAGGAAGCTACGTATGAGATACAGGATAAAGTGTATGTATTTGCCGTAGGCGATAGCAATAAAGTAGCCGGCAAACCCATCGTGGTATCGGGCAAAACAGACAATTATTATTTTGTTGAGAAGGGGATTTCGCCCGGCGACAAGATTGTATATGCGGGAACCGGAAACTTAAGAGATGGTATGGTGATTAACCCACAACTTATCTCTGCCGATAGTCTGTTGCGGGTGCGACCTGTTAAGGAGTAGATGATGTAATAACAGTGAAGCCGACGTTCGTCATCCTATGTTGCGAAAGCAATCAAGGTTGAACAGGGTTTCAATACAATTGAAATAAAAATTAGCCTTTATTGAAACACAGTTCATTCCGCAATTACATCAAACATCGTACATCTAACATCGTACATAGAATGGTTTTGTGCGGAATCCTCTGATGACTGCAATTAAGTGCTTTTAGAATACAGTAAAACGTTTTCTGTCCTTCAATCATCTTGAATTATTAAGAGCAGATTCCGCACAAAGCCGCCTTTAAATTTGGTTTAATTATAAAGCATTGTTGGCGGCAATTGCGGAATGACGAGCCGCAGCTTTATTTATTATAAATACATTCAACTATCAGCACAAATCATCCTTTAAATAACTCATTTGCTGAAGTAAGACTTCTGCTCAAAATATTATCTTATGCTAAAACGATTCATTGAAAGACCCGTGCTATCCACCGTTATTTCGGTGCTGCTTTTGATTTTGGGTTTGTTGGCCTTGTTCACTTTGCCCATCACGCTGTTTCCCGACATCGCGCCACCCAGTGTTGTAGTAACGGCAGCTTATCCCGGCGCCAATGCAGAAGTGGTAGCACGTTCTGTGGCAACGCCGTTAGAAGAAGCTATTAACGGTGTAGAGAACATGACTTATATGACTTCCAATTCGAGTAACGATGGAAGCATGACGCTTACCGTTTATTTTAAGCAAGGCACCAATCCTGATATTGCTTCGGTAAACGTGCAGAATCGTGTATCAAAAGCAACAAGTCAGATTCCATCAGAAGTAGTGCAGTCAGGCGTTTCCACGCAAAAACAGCAAAACAGCATCATCATGTTTGTGGCGGTTTCCAGCACCGACAAAAACTATGATGAGACCTTCCTGCAGAACTATATTAAAATCAACCTGATTCCGCAAATTCAGCGCATACCCGGCGTGGGCGATGCGCAGGTGTTTGGCGCGAAAGATTATTCGATGCGCATCTGGCTGAAGCCGGATCGCTTAACGGCCAACAACCTGACACCACAGGATGTAACAACTGCTATCAGAGATCAGAACCTGGAAGCCGCGCCAGGTCGTTTCGGGCAAAGCAGCACACAAACGTTTGAATTTGTTTTGAAGTATAAAGGCAAGCTGAACCAGAACGAAGATTACGAAAACATCATCATCAAAGCAACGCCTGATGGCTCGTTAATTAAGTTGAAAGATGTGGCGAGAGTAGAATTTGGTTCATTTACTTATTCTGCCAACAGTATGTTGAATGGTGGTGCTACTTCGGGTTTCGCTATCTTTCAAACAGCAGGCTCCAATGCCAACGATATTTTGACGGAAGCCGAACGGCAGTTGAAAGAGTTCTCTGCTACTTTACCCAAAGGTGTTACCACCAACATCATGTACAATTCAAAAGAGTTTCTTGATGCCAGCATCAGTCAGGTAAGAGAAACGTTGTTGATTGCCTTTATACTGGTGTTCATTGTAGTGTTCATCTTCCTGCAGGATTTTCGGTCTACGTTGATTCCTGCTATTGCGGTTCCGGTTGCCATCATTGGTACGTTCTTCTTCATGCAGTTGTTTGGTTTCACCATTAACCTGCTTACGCTGTTTGCCTTGGTGCTTGCAATTGGTATTGTGGTAGATGATGCTATTGTGGTAGTAGAAGCAGTACACACTAAATTGGAGCGAACCAATCTGCCCGTAAAAGAAGCCACTGTGCAATCGATGGGTGAAATATCAGGCGCCATTATTTCGATTACGTTGGTGATGGCGGCTGTGTTTGTGCCAGTAGGTTTTATGCAGGGACCGGCGGGCGTTTTCTACCGGCAATTTGCCTTTACATTAGCCACAGCCATTCTTATCTCTGCAGTAAATGCTTTAACGCTAAGCCCTGCCTTATGTGCCTTGTTTTTAAAGAGTCCGCACGATGAACACAATACTAAAAAGGGCATTGGCAAACGCTTCTTCGCAGCGTTCAATCGTGGCTTCACAGCCTTAACACAGAAGTATAAAAGAAGCATCAGTTTCTTCTTTCGTTACAAATGGATACCCATTGCAGGATTGCTTTTAATATGCCTGAGTTCTTACTTTTTAATTACCAATACGCCTACCGGTTTTATACCTACCGAAGACCAGGGATTCCTGCTGTACGCAGTAACCAACCCGCCTGGCAGTTCACTGGACAGAACACATAAAGCTTCTATGGAAATAGACAGCATTATTAAGAGTGAACCTATGGCAAACAAGCGTTACACCATTGATGGTTTAAACTTTCTTGCCAATGCCAATGCATCACCGTACGCTGCCGGTTTTGTGCGCATGAAAGATTATAAAGACAGGGGCGACGTGAAAGATTTAAACCAGATCATCAACAACATGACGATGAAAGTAAACAGCACCGTAAAAGATGCCAATACTTTCTTTTTTACTTTCCCAACTATACAAGGTTTTGGTAATGCCAGCGGTTTCGAGTTTATGCTGCAGGATAGAAACAACGGCTCGTTAGAAGATTTAGGCAAGACCGCTTTTGCATTCTCCGGCGCGCTGATGCAACGCCCCGAAATTGCGGCTGCCTTTTCTACTTTTTCTACCAATAACCCGCAATTTTCTATCGAAGTAGACGATGCCAAAACAAAGCAATTGGGGGTATCGGTAAGTGATTTGTTGCAAACGATGCAGATTTATTATGGTAGTTCTTTCGTGTCTGATTTTAACCGCTTTGGAAAGTATTACCGCGTGATGGCGCAGGCAGATATTCAATACCGTGAAGATGCATCTTCGCTCAACAACGTGTATGTAAAAAACAATCTCGGGCAAATGGTTCCGGTGAATACATTGGTGAAATTAAAGCGTGTGTACGGGCCTGAAACGGTAACGCGCAATAACCTTTTTAACGCTGTTACCATTAACGGTATACCCAAGCCGGGTTATAGCACCGGTGATGCAATTAAGGCTATCGAAGCAACGGCAAAACAAGTGCTGCCACGTGGCTATGCCACTGAATTTACGGGAATGACAAGAGAAGAAATCTCTACCGGCAATCAAACGCTGTTTGTGTTTCTCCTGAGCTTGTTATTTGTTTACTTTTTGTTGTCGGCGCAATACGAAAGTTATATCCTTCCGCTGGCAGTCATTCTCACCATTCCCGCGGGTATATTAGGCGTGTTCCTCTTTATTCATCTTGCCGGTATTGAAAGTAATATTTATGTACAGGTTGGGCTGATAATGCTGGTTGGGTTGCTATCTAAAAATGCGATTCTGATTGTAGAATATGCCGTGCAACGAAGACGCGCCGGAAAGTCAATTGTTGAATCTGCATTAGAAGCCGCACAGCTTCGGTTGCGCCCGATACTGATGACATCGCTGGCTTTTATTGTAGGTCTGTTACCACTTGTAAGAGCGACCGGTGCTTCCGCTTTAGGTGACCGTTCTATTGGTACCGGCGCTGTAGGTGGAATGCTGGTGGGCGTTGTTTTAGGTGTGTTTTTGATTCCTGTTTTTTATGTGATTTTTCAATACCTGCAGGAGAAAGTTTCTGGTACAACGAAGATAAAACAGCCTGCTTTGAGTGAGTAAGATTTGATAATGAAGCAGCGGTTCATCGTACAAGAGAACCATCATTTCAAAATCTAAATAAACAACAGACTTAAAATTTTAATGATGCGAAAAAGATTTCATTTTTATATCGTTTTACTTCTTTTCTTAAATGCCTGCGTCGTTGGCAAAAATTACGAGCGGCCGCCGGTTGAGTTGCCGCAAAGTTTCAGCAACAATACAGCACCTTCTGATAGCAGCATTGCCGGTATGCAATGGCGTCAGTTTTTTAAAGACACTACATTGTTAAGCCTGATTGATAGCGCCATCCAGGGAAATTATGATTTACAGTTAGCCGTAAAGCGCATTGACGAAGCAGAAGCTTACGTAAAGCAGGCTCGTGCAAACTATTTACCAACTGCCACTGCGCAGGCAACCGTTTCCAGCAGCATTCCATCAAAAAATAGTTTGAATGGTAAGAGTCTTGAAAGCTTTATCGGGCAAAAACATATCGAAGATTATACACTCAGTGCTGCCGCATCGTGGGAGATAGATGTGTGGGGCAAAATCAAGCGGCAGAAAGAAGTAGCAGTTGCCAACTATCTTCAATCTTACGAAGGCGCGAAAGCTGTGCAGACTACACTTGTTGCTAACCTGGCGGACGGTTATTTTAACCTGTTGATGCTGGACAAACAACTAGACATCACACATAGAAATTTGTTGTTGAGTGATACATTGGTGCGCGTTACGTCGCTATTAAAAGATGCCGGCCAGGTAACGCAGCTTGCGGTAGAGCAAAGCGCTGTACAAAGACAAACGGCTGCTCTTCTGATTCCCCAGTTAGAGCAACAGATGGCGATACAGGAAAATGAAATCCGTATCCTTTGCGGTCAGTTGCCATCGCCTGTTCTGCGTTCCGACAGTTTGAATACTTATGTTGTTTCGGATACGCTTTCTACGGGATTGCCTGCAGAACTGTTAAGCCATCGTCCGGATGTGCGCGCCACCGAGATGGCATTGGTAGCTGCTAACGCAAATGTGGGCGTGGCGCAATCTTATTTCTATCCTTCTTTCACCTTATCAGCCACCGGAGGTTTGAATGCATTTAAAGCCAGCAAATGGTTTTCTATGCCGGCTTCATTGTTTGGTACGGGTGCGGCTGCCCTTGCAACACCAGTGTTACAACACCGACAGTTAAAGACCAATCTTGAAGTAGCCAAAGTGCAAAGAGAGGAAGCCGTGATTGCTTTTCGTCAGCAAGTATTAAACGCCACCGGTGAAGTAGAAAATGCGCTGGTGCAAATTGATAAATTAAAAGATCAGCAAGGTATTGCTTCACAGCAGGTAGATACTTTACACAGAGCCATCTTCAATGCACAGTTGCTGTTCAAAAGCGGTCTGGCAGATTACCTTGAAGTTATCACAGCACAAAGCAATTTACTCAACGCGGAATTAAATTTAGCTACCATTCAGCGGCAACGGTTGAGTGCGAAAGTGGAATTGTACCGAGCTTTGGGCGGCGGTTGGCAATAGAAGAAAAATATGAATTGACGAATCTGACAACATCCTTCTGTTCTTTATTCCGGCTTACTTTCGCCCATTATAAACGAATATTGAATGATGCAGTTAGATGAGAATTTGCTCCGCAAATATGCACAGGTAATGGTGCGTTACGCGTTGAATAATGGAGAAGGAATCAATGCTGGAGATACTGTTTTTTTAGTAGGGCAGGAGTGTAGTAAAGACCTGTTCCTGGCAATTGCAAAAGAAGTATATGCAGCCGGCGGCAACTTGATAACAAACTACCAACCCAACAATATACGCCAGAACAGCATCATACGTTTCCTGCTGGAGAATGGAAGTGATGAGCAAATTGGCTTCTTTGCAAAACCTTACTGGCAGGGTATTGTAGAGGCAACCGATCATATTCTCTTTATTATTTCAGAACCGGATATTCATGTGTTTGAAGGATTGCCTTCGGCTAAAATCAGCCGCATGAACAGCGCCCGTGCACCTTACATGAAGATGCGCGAAGAAAAAGAAGCCGCAGGAAAATTATCGTGGAGTTTGTGCTTGTACGGAACGCAGAGTATGGCAGATGAAGCCGGGCTTTCGCTGGAAGAATATTGGGAGCAGATTATAGAAGCCTGTTACTTAAGGGAAGATAACCCGGTAGAGAAGTGGAAAAGTGTACAGAAAGAGATAGAAGACATCAAAGACAAGCTCGATGCTTTGCCAATCGAAACACTTCACATTGAAGGTGGGGATGTTGACCTGCATGTAAAAATCGGCGACAACCGCAAGTGGCTTAGCGGTGGTGGAAAGAACATTCCTTCCTTCGAAATTTTTACATCTCCCGACTGGCGCGGCACAAATGGTTTCATTCGTTTCAACCAGCCTTTGTATTATTCCGGTAAACGCATTGCTGGTGTGTTTCTTCGATTCGAAAATGGTGTAGTAGTCGAATCTTCGGCTACCGAAAATGAAGATGCGTTGAAAGAAATGATTGCACAGGAAAACGCTGATAAAGCAGGCGAGTTTTCGCTTACTGATAAAAGGCATTCGCGTATCACGCGCTTTATGGCTACTACTTTATATGATGAAAATATGGGTGGCGAATGGGGCAATACACATATCGCTTTGGGCAACGCTTATAAAGACACTTACACGGTAGATATGCAAATTGTAAGCGATGAACAATGGGCAGACATGGGGTATAATTCCTGCCCTAAAGTTCATACTGATATCATCAGTACAAGCAACCGAACTGTTACGGCTACGTTGAAAGACGGCAGCGAAAAAATCATCTATAAAGATGGCATGTTTGTGCTGGAATGAACCAAGCGATACCTCTATAGATACACTGATTTTGGACGGGCATTCATGGCAGCACCATAGTTTTTATTCGGTTCATTTCCCATCGTAAATGTCAGCGTTCCACCTTGCATGATATCATTATACAGAATGTAAGTTTTATCGTATGGCTTACCATTCCATTCTGCTTTTTGGATGTAAATATTTTCCGGGCTGTTGTTAACTGCTTCTACTGCAAACGTTTTACTGCCTGGCAAAGCCAAAGTGGTTTTATTAAATAGCGGACTTCCAAAAACAAAAGCGCCATTAGCAGGGAACACAGGATACAAGCCCATGGCAGATAACACATACCACGCAGACATTTGCCCGCAATCGTCATTGCCGCTGATGCCATTGTCAGGGTCGTTGCCATACAAATGCTTCATAATATAGCGCGCTTTTTCAGCCGTTTTCCATTGCTGTCCGGCATAAGGATATAAGTAAATGGTATGATGACTTGGCTCATCGCCATGTGCATATTGCCCAATTAGACCCGCAATATCCGGCGGTGCATTTGGGTCAGGCGCGGCTTGAATTAGGAAGAGAGAATCTAGCTTGGTGATGAAGTTTTTTTCGCCGCCTAACAGTCTCATTAAGCCTTCCACATCTTCCGGTACGAGCCAGAGATATTGCCATGCATTGCCCTCGCTGTAATCATCAATATAAGGATGCGATGAACGTGCAGGATCGAAAACAGGATTCCGGTTGCCATCGCTCCGCTTGCCGCGCATGAAACCAACGGAAGAATCGAAGTAGAGTTGATAGTTATGAAAGCGTTGGTTAAAATAATTGTAGTCCGATGTATTGCCAGCTTTCTTTTCCATCAAAGCAATGCTTGCGTTGGAGATAGCATATTCCAACGCTTTGGCAACCGATTCCTCAATGCTATCCGACGGAATAGCTTGCAGTTTTTTGTCGTATTGCAAGCCGAACTCATTCCGCATCATTGAAGTTTTTACGGCATCAAAAGCCAGCTTTTTATCGAAGCCTGTAAAGCCTTTCGTGTAGGCTTCTGCTACTACCTGAACACTACTTACGCCGGGCATCGTGTTGGTTTCGCAGCCCATTAAATGCCACACCGGAAGCTTGCCTTGTTGCTGATAAATCGCGAGCATGGATTGCACTATATCGTTCACTCTTGCTGGTTGAAACAACGTGTACAAAGGATTGAGTGCACGATAAGTATCCCACAACGACAGCACAGAATAATTGTTGAAAGAAGCTTTCCTGTAAACCTTTTTATTTGTGCCTCTGTAATCGCCGTTATCGTCGTTGAACAGCGAAGGATTAATCATGGTATGATACAACGCTGTGTAGAATATCTTTTTGTCAGCGGCATCATTCGTTTCAATCTTGATTTTTGACAACTCATTATTCCACTTTGCATCAGCTTTCTTTGCCACCTCTTCAAAGTTCCAGCCCCTTATTTCTGCGGTGATATTTGCCAGGGCGTTGTCTGCACTTACAGGAGATATGCCGACTTTCAAATCAATAATACCGGAAATATTTTTAAAACTGATCAAACCCTTAATGGCGTTGCCTTTGCCGTTTTTTCCGGTTAATACCGAGCTATCGTTACACACTTTAAAATCAGCCACTGGCTTGGATAGTTTGATAGCAAAAAACAATCGCTGATCGTTTGCCCAGCCTTGCGAAAAGCGATAACCTTTAAAGGTCGTTGCATCGGTTTGTTCTATGTAAGTTTCTGTAGCGCTGTCGCCGATACCTTCTTTTAAATCTATGATGACATGCGCATTGCTTCTTTCAGGAAAATGATAACGATGATAACCCACGCGTTCGGATGATGTTAGTTCAACATGGATACCGCTGTTTAATTTTACTGAATAGTAACCGGGTTTTACTATTTCGTTTTGATGCGAAAAAATGGAAGCATAGCCGGAAGCGATATCTTGTTCTGAACCTTTACCCCACCTGATTCTACCTGTATAAGGCATGATAAGAACATCGCCCAAATCGCCGATGCCGGTTCCTTCCAAATGCGTTTGTGCAAAGCCGATAATAGAATTGTCTGAGTAATGATAACCAGAGCACCAGTCCCATCCTTTAAAGAAATTATTGGGTCCTACCTGCACCGCTCCAAAGGGAACCGAAGCGCCTACAAATACATGCCCGTGACCACCGGAACCAATGTAAGGATTGACATAAGAAGTGGGCTGTTGAGCATGAAGGTTTGATGTGAAAAAAAGAAAGCAGGAGAGAAAGTATTTGTAATGGTTGTTCATTATCGTTTAGTTAAGCTGAGTAATAGTAGTATCAGGTTATGGAATAAAATGTATCCTATAAAAGAGACGTTTCAAAGTGCGGCAGCGCGTGAGGGATAGAAGTGGAAATCCTTTTTTTGTCCGCCCCGGCAAAAAAGATTGCAACGGATAGCCCGACCCGAAGGGACACGCCCTCATTATTTTTATGCTTTTTAAAACCCCATTCAACATTCGGTTATTTTATCGTTGAGTAATTCTTATTTGATGGTCTGATTTACTTCACGACAAATGTCTTCTGCAGTAGATAGTCATTTGCATTCTTACCTAAGCACAATTTGTAAGTGCCTTTGTATAAAATAAAGCTATGCGTTTGCCCATCCCATTTCTGCAACTCATTCATGGGTATTGCCAATGCTACGTCTGCCGTATTGCCTTTGGTAATCCATATTTTTTTAAACGCTTTTAATTCTTTCACCGGCATTCTTTCCAATGACGGATATTGAATATAAGCCTGCAGTGTTTCATCGCCATCCATGCTTCCTGTATTGTTTACCTGAACAGAAAAATGCGCTGTATCGGCTGCTTTGTAAAAGGGCAGTGGCTGACTCTTCCAGCTATATTGAAACGTAGTATAACTTAAGCCAAAACCAAATGGGTATTGCACCGGTTTTGTACAATAACGATACGTTCTGCCCTGCATGTTGTAATTTTTATAATCGGGTAAATCGGTAAGCGATTTATAGAAAGTAACCGGCAACCTTCCGGAAGGTGACACCTTGCCAAAGAGGATATTGGCTAAGGCAGTTCCGCCTTCTTCGCCGGGATACCACGCCAACACAATAGCATCGGCATACGGCTCAATAGCAGCGATGTCAACATCGCTGCCTGCACATACTACAGCCACAATCGGTTTGGTGCTGGCAGCTCTCAATTTTTGCAAAAACAAAACGTGTGGGCGAGGCAATTGAAGGCTCGCTTTATCGCCACCTGACAGTGATAAAAACGCATCGCCTTCTTCGCCTTCCAGCACCGGTGTTAAGCCAATAACAGCAATGGTGATATCGCTGTTTTGCGATGCCCAGATGCCGCCAAAATGCGTGGTATCTATGTAGTCGCTTCCCTGGTCGTAATTTACCGCAACATCAGGCCCGGCGGCTTTTGCAATGCCTTCGGCAAACGTGACCATGTTGGAACTCAACCCATGATAGTTGCCGTACAAAGCCTCCACCGAAGCCGCATTGGCACCGGTCACCAACATGGAAGGATATTTGTTTTTTGGAAGCGGAAGCACGCCATCATTCTTTAATAATACCATGCTTTGCTCAGCCATCTTTCTTGCCAGCGTTCGATGATAATTGTTGCCTACACTATCTCCATTGTAACTATTATAAGGGCTGCTAACAGCACTATCAAACATGCCCAGTTTCATCTGCAAACGCAGGTCGCCAATCAGTGCGCTGTCTATATCCTTTTCCGTCAAAAGCTTTTTATTGATGGCAGTCATCACATCGCTTTGCAATACGTTTCCGCATTCTAAATTTACACCCGCTTTTATGGCTGCCGCTGCTAATTCTTCTTTTGTATTGATGACTTTATGCCCGTCCATAATGTCGTTCAAAGCGCCACAATCTGTTACCAACTGACCTTTGAAGTTCCATTCATTTCTCAGGATTGTTTTCGCAAGGTTAGGTCCGGTGCAGCAAGGCTCGCCGTTCACGCGGTTGTAGGCACACATTACTGAAGCTACACCCGCATTCACCAATTTATGAAACGCATAGAGATACGTTTCGCGTAAATCTTTTTCAGTAATAATCGCATTAAAGCTGTGCCGTTCTGCCTCTGGCCCGCTGTGCACGGCCAGATGTTTGGCGCAGGCGGCGGTTTTCAGGTAGTGCGCATCATTGCCCTGCAAACCCTGCACATATGCGGTGCCCATAGACGCGGTTAAGAACGGGTCTTCACCGTAGGTTTCCTGTCCGCGCCCCCAGCGCGGATCGCGGAAGATATTGATGTTGGGCGACCAGAACGTTAAGCCCATATACCAGGTATGATGCCCTTGTGCAACGGACAGATTATACTTGGCTCTTGCCTCAGTAGATACAGCATCGCCAACGGCTTTCAGCAATGAATCGTTGAACGAAGCTGCCATGCCGATTGCCTGCGGAAACACAGTAGCTTCGCCTGCTCTTGCTACGCCATGCAAGCCTTCGTTCCACCAGTTATAGTTGGGTATATTTAGCTCAGGTATAGTCGGACTCGCATTGCCCAATAAACTTATTTTTTGCTGCAAGGTTAGCGTATGTAACAAGTCGGCTACGCGCTTTTCTACAGGTGCTTCGCTGTTTCTGAATAAAGCGGGTTGCTGCGCAAAAACATTCATTTGAATGCTGGTTAAGCACAAAATAGCAAAGAGCAACAAGATGTTTTTCATGATGTGAAAATAATCATTCAATCGGGTACAATTTTTAGAATACCGGATTGCTATCTGCTTTGTTCAACTTATAATAAGCCAACAATTAAAGCTTTTTTACTTACCGCCGTTCCCTATAAACCTTAACCGGAAAAATTCTCAACATAGATCTAATGTCATCTGTCTTTCAGCCATAATCAATTTCACCAGCGAATATGATTCTGCCTGCTCATCATAATCACTTATTCAACCGGTGAAACGAGCTATTTATAAAAAGCATTACTTTTTTTTGGAAAATCGAAAACACCTCTCTACGTTTGTGCAAACGATTGTCTCCGATTTTGCCATCAAAAATCACCATAAAAGAACTGGCTGAGGAACTGAACATTACTACAGCTACCGTATCGCGGGCGTTGAATAATCATCCGCGCATCAGCGCTGCTACTAAGAAAACGGTGCTGGCGTTGGCGGAAAAAATGAATTACCGGCGCAACCGGATTGCGTCCTCATTACGGTCGGGAAAGACGCATACGATTGGCGTCATCATTCCTAGTGCGGAGATTAATTTTTTCGGTTCGGTAGTGCATGGCATCGAAAGCCTGGCGAATGAGAAAGGCTATAACATTTTGCTTTACCAGTCAAATGAAATAGCAGAATATGAGAAGAAAGCCATCGAAACATTTAACGATGTGCAGGTAGATGGAGTGCTGGCCTCGCTGGCGAAAGACACGAAGGATATTTCTCATTATCTCGAATTAAAAAAGAAGGGTATCCCGCTGGTATTTTTCGACCGGACAAAGGATATGATTAATATTTCTTCCGTAACGGTAGATGACTACAAAGGCGGCTATATTGCCACGGAGCACTTGCTGCAACAGGGTTTCAGACGCATTGCGCACATCAGCGGTCAGCAACACCTGAAGATTTTTAAGGACCGGCTGGACGGATATAAATCTGCGCTTCGTGCAGCGGGAATGGAGATAGATGAGTCTTTGATTTATAACGGTAATGTTTCGATACAGGCGGGTAAGGATGCAGTGGAATATTACTTTACTATGAAGACCCCGCCGGATGGCATTTTTGCGGTTGAAGATTTTACGGCGCTCGGTGTTATTAAAGCGGCCAAAGAAAAAAATATAAAAGTGCCCGAGCAATTGGGCATAATTGGATTTGCTAACGAATCGTTTGATGAACACATTACGCCCAGTTTGTCGTCTATTGACCAGCAAACGGTATTAATGGGAAAAGAGGCGTTCAAATTATTGCTTGACCAGATTTATGAAAAAGATATGCATCCGCACAAAAAAGTGAATATTATTCTTGAACCGGTTGCCCGGTTCCGGGAATCGTCACTGAGAAGATAATTCGCAAGTGCTTGCTTTTATAACCTTAATTTGTGCAAACGATTGCTCAAAGTTTTTAACCCATGTTGAGACAAGTTATTATTCTCTTCGTGTTCTTTGGTTTCCTCTTCGCCAGTTGGAAGAAGGGCGTTGAACCTATTGCCATCAGTTCTGTTGACAAGCCTTCTCTTGCCATCACTAATCAGAATTATGCGGGCAACAAAGCGCCATTGCAACCGCTGTCTTTTATCAAGCTCCCGGTG
>CAXUDB010000008.1:0-42972 GCA_964249755.1 uncultured Ilyomonas sp.
AAGATGCGGTGGATGGGTTGATTGAATCTGTAATCAAAGCTTATCAATCGGCGCTGAATCTTGAGGCGAAAGCCTATGTAACAACTATTGAAAATGGAACGACTATTCTATCATAAATCAAACTGTAAAAGAATCATCATTTGAACTATTTTTTAATCATCACTCAAAACAAAGCTTCCATTATGAACACTCGCTTGTCAACAAGCTCAGGTATGGGTAGCCACTCATCACCTGGCAGGAGGTTAAGCAGACCTCCCAAAACACTGTTTATTTTATTTATGTTTTTCCTGCCTTTTTTAAGTAAAGCGCAGGATGACAAATCGGTATCGGGCTCTGTAGTCGATTCTGCGACCCGACCTTTATCAGGCGTTACCGTAACCACCGATGCTTCCAAACGGAACGCAGTTACCGATGAAGGCGGATTATTTACCATTAAGGTCTCGCCAAAAGACAAAAACCTGATCTTTACCTATGTTGGTTTGAAGACGGTAACACAACCAATTAGTGGTTCTACCAATTATGAAATCACCTTGGTGCCTGATGTATCAGGCCTCAATGATGTGGTAGTCGTTGGTTATGGCACGAGAAGAAGAGAGAGCATTACCGGTTCTGTAGCTACAGTTACCAGCGCGGATATCGGACGTGTGCACGGTGGCTCTACTGCCAGCACCGCTTTAGCCGGCAAATTGCCGGGCGTAACTTTCAGGCAAGGTGAAGGTCGTCCGGGCGCTTCGGCCAATATACAAATCCGTAATATGGGCGCTCCTTTGTATGTAATAGATGGTATTCAGCAAGATGCCGGGCAATTCAACAATCTGGCGCCGAATGATATTGAAAGTATCACCGTTTTAAAAGATGCGTCGGCTGCTATTTACGGCGTGCGTGCAGCCAATGGAGTAATAGTGGTAACAACAAAAAAAGGAACTACCGGTCGGAATACCATCAATGTAGATGCTTATAACGGCTGGCAATACTTTTTCCGTTTCCCTCGGGTGTTGACCAATACCCATGATTTTCTTTATTATAAAGCTGATGCACAGTTAAACCGTTCGGGTACAACTGCCATCACGCAGGAGCAAATTGATGCTTCGGTGAACGATCAAAGCTTTGACTGGAGAGATTATGTACTGAACAACAATGGCGCTCCGCTCAATTCCCTGAATGTAAATATCAGTGGTGGTTCCGACAAGGTAAGCTACTATGTGTCCGGTACAAACTTGTATCAAAACTCTGTATTGGGAAGTGAATATAATTTTAATCGTACTAACATTCAGTCGAATGTCACCGCCAAGCTAACTAATGGCTTACGCGTAGGCTTTGATATCAACGGGCGTGTAGAAACCCGTAAAAATCCGGGTGTACCGGGTGGCGATGATTACTTCTTGGCTCGTCTTGCTGTATTGAGAAATACACCGCAGGAAAGACCTTATGCCAATGACAATCCAAAATATCTGAATGATCTTGGCGAGCATCTGGAATCGAACTATGCTTTCTTAAATTCTACTTTGTCAGGTAAATTTCGTTCTGATTGGCGCGTGCTGCAAACAAACTTTCATATCGATTGGGATATACCTTGGATTAAAGGTTTGACTGTTCGTGGCTTGGGCTCTTATTATATGGCAGACGAACTTGAAAATAACCAAGAGTATACCTATGATGCTTTTACATACATAGCTCCTACCGATTCAACAGCGGAACAGTACAAAAGAACCGGCGGTGCTACCAACCCATGGCGTGACAGAGAACAAATCAAGCAGATTAATACAACCCTGCAGCTACAGGCGAGCTATAATAATACCTTCGGAAAGCATAACATTGGGGCAACAGTAGTAGCCGAAAGACTGGAAAATCATTATACCAGAAACTGGCTGCATGCTTCTCCTGCATCTAACGCTTTGCCGCTTATTTATTACAATATTATAGACCAGTATCAGGATGCCGACAACCGGCAAACCCGTGTTGGCTATATCGGTCGTATCAATTACGGCTATGCAAACCGTTATTTTCTTGAGTTGTCTGCACGGCGTGACGCTTCCTATCTTTTCGCTCCGGGTCACCGAGTTGGCTACTTCCCCGGCGTTTCGGGTGGATGGAGAATTACAGAAGAACCATTCCTGAGAAGTTTGTTAGGCAATAAAACTAATATATTGAGTGACTTCAAAATTAGAGGTTCTTATGGACAGTTAGGCGACGATAGAAATCCAAACGATCCTACGCAGCCAATTGTTGGCGAGTTTGCGTTTTTACCTGGTTATAATTATGGGGTAGGTTATTCGGTTCTGGATAATCATTTAGTCTCCACATCTCGCGATAAAGGCATTCCCACCACCCAGATTTCCTGGTTAAGAAGTAAGGTCGCAGATGTAGGTGCAGATTTCTCTTTTTTAAATGGTAAGATTACCGGTACGTTTGATTGGTTTTACCGCAAAAGAACCGGCCTCATCGCGAATCGTACAGATGTTATTCTGCCGATTGAAGCCGGTTATAGCCTGCCTGCAGAAAACCTGAACTCGGATGCCCGTTATGGCGAAGAAGGTTCTTTGGCTTACAATAGCAGAATCGGCAGAGTGAATTTTACGGTTGGGGGCAACTTATCGTTTACGCGCTCTAAAAATCTGGATGTTTACAAACCGACTTATTTAAACTCTCTGGATAAATATCGCAATGCTACAGAAGACAGGTTCTCCAACTTTGACTGGGGGTATGAAGTAAGCGGGCAGTTTACTACTCAGGAACAGATCAATAGTTATGATGTGGATATTGACGGGCAGGGAAATAGAACACTGCTTCCCGGTGATTTAATCTACAAGGATATAAATGGTGACAAAAGAATTGATGTGCTTGACCAGCGCCCAATCAGTAATGCTTACGGCGAGCAGCCAAACATAAACTTTGGCTTTACAATCGGAGCCTCTTATCAACAGTTTGACTTCCATGCGGATTTTTCAGGGGCTGCCGGTTATTCGTGGTACCAGAACTACGAAACCCGTTGGGCGTTTCAAAACAACGGCAACCTGAATACAATTTTTGAAGACCGCTGGCATCATGAGGACATTTACGATCCAAACAGTGCCTGGGTTCCCGGAAAGTATCCGGCAAACCGCTATAACATCGGAACAGGACACAGTGATTATGACCGCAATTCAACATTCTGGCTTCACAATGTAAAAATGTTCCGCGCCAGAACAATTGAATTGGGCTATTCTATACCAAAGTCAGTTCTGCAAAGGATCAAAATTCAGCGAGCCAGATTCTATGTAAACGCCTATGACTTATTCTCAATTGACAATTTAAAGGAATTTAATATTGACCCTGAAGCGATAGATGACAATGGTTTGCAGTTCCCGCAAAATAAAGTAATCAACGTGGGTGTCAATCTATCTTTCTAAACGGTTTAAAAATTAAGCAAATGAAAAAAGTAATTTCAATAACGTCAGCAGCAATCCTGACATTGGTAGTATGGAGTTGCAACAAAGACAGCGACTTTTTAAATGTTGATCCGACTGCTATTTCCACTAATGATCAAGTCTTCTCCGATCCAAACCTTGTTTTGTCTGTCTTAGGCGACCTCTACAACCGGCAAGAAGATTTTTCGAGTCTTGACGGCTATCAAATTCCTTATTCAAATGATTTTGAGCCAGGCTGGCGAACAATGGCTGATTTCAGCGAAAGTTTTCCGTCTGAAAATGGCAGTGCTTTTATTGTTCAAAGAACCGGTTGGAGTTTTGATAGCTGGAGATTGGATTGGGGACGGGCTTACACCTACATTCGTGAATTGAATCTTTTCATGGAGCGTGACAGTGCCTCAACTGCACTCACTGAAAATTACAAGAAAAGGTTTATGGCAGAAGCTCGCTTCCTGCGGGCTAACTTTTATTTTGAAATGGTAAAGCGCTTTGGCGGTGTGCCACTTGTTACGTCAACGTTAGATTACGACAGCAAAGGCGACGTTTCTTCTCTGCAGCAACCTCGAGCTAAGGAGTCAGACATTTACGATTTTGTTATCAATGAAGCCGAAGCTATTAAAAATGATTTCATTGATCCGCTCACCGGAGCTCAGCTGGACGCCGGTGTAAAATCCCGCGCTACAAAAGGGGCAGCTTTAGCTATGGAAGCAAGAGCCGCCTTGTACGCCGGTTCTATCGCAAAGTATGGCGGTACCACGCCTGCTGTTTCTCTGCCCGGCGGCGAAGTCGGTATTGACGCGAATAAAGCCACTAACTACTATACTATCGCATTAAGGGCTGCTAAAGAAATTATTGACGGTCAAGCAGGTGCTTATGGTCTGTATAATAATGGGGGTGATTTATCTGACAACTTTGCCAATCTGTTCTTGGATAAAGCCAGTAAGGAAACCATATTCATGGAAGATTTTACAACCGGAAGGACGCATGGATTTACTACGAACAACCAGCCTTACTCGTTATCAGAAGAAGGGGGTGATGCCGGACGTATCGATCCCTCTTTAAACTTGGCCGAAGCATTTGAGAAACTGGATAACACGTATGCACCATTTGCTACAACAGATGTAAATGGGAACTTAATACAGTATGATAATGAGGGTGATATTTTTGCTGGCAGAGATGCCCGTTTAGCCGGAACAATCCTATTGCCAACGGGTATCTATAAGGGACGTCCGCTGGACATTTGGGCAGGGTTTCAATTGCCGAACGGCAGTGTTGTTACCAGCACAGAAGCAGCAGTATTGCAGCCGATCCCTGGTGGAACAGGCACCAAAGTACAGGTAGTAGGAAAGGACGGACCTGTCAATGGTCTGGAATTCAGAACACAATCCGGCTTCTATCTGCGTAAGTATATAGACCAAGACGTGGGTTCAGGCAGAAGAGGCCAAGGCAGCGATGTGGCCTTTATCCGCTACCGTTATGCAGAAGTGTTGCTCAATGCAGCAGAAGCCGCTTTTGAACTGGGCGATCCGGCTACGGCTGCAGGCTACCTGAACCAGGTCCGTGCTCGTGCCGGATTGACAACGCCGCTAACATCAGACCAAATCACGTTTGACCGCATTGTTCATGAGCGCCGTGTAGAACTTGCATTTGAGGGTCATTACTTCTATGATATGAAGCGTTGGAGACTGGCTCATATTGTTTGGGATGGTAATTCTACCACCAAAGCGGATCTGGTTAGCAATATTGGCGTAGCTAAAAAAAGAAGCACCCAACCCTGGGGTTTGTGGCCATACAAACTCTTGAGTGATCCTGCCAGACCAGACAGCTACAAATGGATTTTTAAAGAAACATTGCCTGCATTGGTAACGGGTGTTAACCGCTTTCAGTTCGGCAATTATTACAGCGCGATTGGGAATGATGTGATTGGCGCGAATCCAAAAATTGTAAGACAACCTAACCAATAAGTTAACTTAAAAATTTCGTCATGAGAATTTCGATAAAGTATATATTCATCGTAGCGCTTGCCGCTACCTTCTTCTCCTGTAAAAAAGATAATTACGATCCGCCAAATATTATGCTGACTGGCAGACTTGTGTATCAGGGAGAAGCTATACAACTTGAAAGGAATGCTGTACATCTGCAGATCTATCAATACGGTTTTGGAAGAGTAGGACCTATTGACCAAACCTTCGCGCAGGACGGCAGCTATTCAGCATTGCTGTTTAACGGTGATTATCAGCTGACTATTCCCAATGGTGATGGTCCTTTCATCCGTACCCAGAAAGTGCCCGGTGTGCCTGATTCGATTTCCGTATCACTTTCTGGTGCACAGACGGTTGATATTGAAGTGACACCTTACTACCTGGTGAAGTCGCCACAAATTTCAGCCGTAGGTGCAGATAGTGTCAGCGCTGCCTTTCAGGTACAGAAGGTGATTACCGATGTCAATGCTAAAGATGTAGAATATGTCGTTTTGTACATCAACAAAACGCAATTTGTTGCCGGCTCAAATAATATAGCTTCATCAAGTTTGCCGGGTTCTGCAATCACAGATCCAAACAACGTGCAGTTAGGCGTTCACGTTCCTTCTATGACACCAACACAGAATTATGTGTATGCTCGTGTAGGTCTCAAAATTGCGAATGTGGAAGATTTAATCTTTTCTCCGTTAGTGAAAATTGATCTGTAACAGATAAATTCAAAAACCATCCCGCTAAAACGGGATGGTTTTTTCTTATTATATCATTCCGATTTGTGAAGAATACACTATCTCTGATTGTCTTTGCTGGTATCAGTTGTCCTACTCTGTTTGCTCAAAGCCATCCAGATTCCATCGCATGGCAGGAACCGATCACCGTCAGCAACGAACCGATGCCAGCCAACGCTGACAGCTGCTGGCACAATCGTGAGCTGTATGGTTCGCAATACGCTCGTTTATTAAAGATAAAAAACGGGAATTGGCTGGCGGGCTATACCATTGCAAGACGCAAAGGCTACCAGCAGGACATCACCGGTGGTCTGGAACTTCAGATTTCACAAAGCCCGGATAATGGTAAACACTGGACCGTGTTATCTTCCATTAGTGATAACGGCAGGGACCTGGATAATGCCCAATTGATTCAACTGAAAGATGGTTCTGTGCTTTTGGCTTGTCGTTCTGTTCGGTGGCAGGAGTCGTATCGGTTGCCTGTTTATAAAAGCAGCGATAATGGAAAAAGCTGGCAATACCTCAGCACGATTGATTCGAATGAGGGACAGCCCGGCACACTGGGACATCCTGATAAAGGCATTTACGAACCCCATTTGTATGTGCTTGCCAACGGCAAATTATCTGTCATGTATGCCAATGAAAAGCACGTAGTTGAAACGCCTTCCTACAGCCAGGTTATTTCGCAAAAAACATCAGATGATGGAGGCAAAACTTGGGGCAAAGAAACCTGGGTGGCGTATGAAGAAGGACACAATGAATCTCGCCCCGGCATGCCGGTGTGGACGAAGATGAAGAACGGAAATTACATTGTTGTGTATGAGATTTGCGGACCTGAAAAATGCAATATCTATTGCAAGACGAGCAAGGATGGCATTCATTGGCCAACCGGCTTGGGCAACCCGGTAAAGGATCAGCTGGGCGCACCTTATGTGTTATCAACCAGCAATGGCGACCTAATACTTACTTCTAATAGCAGTCATGTTTCAATTAGTAAAGATGATGGTTTGCATTGGCAAACGGTTAACAATGCGTTTGAGCAATCGTTATGGCCGGCATTATATGATTTTGGAAACAACACCTTCGGTGCGGTGAGTGCAGAAAAAAGACCGGAGGGCGGACATAGAGTACAGATAAGATTCGGAAGTTTTCAGTAATCATCCGTCATTTTACCCCGGCACAAAACAGGAGCAGATAGCGGATAAGTAATTATTTTTTGCTGCTAATCTTTACATTTCTCTGATTCAATAAATTCAACTTATGAAAAAACAACTTCTTTTATTTGGTTCCCTATTTATTATTCCGGCGTTTCTGCTTGCACAAACATCTTCCTGGCATATCGCAGGCGATCATATCAAATCGCCGTGGGCAGATAGCGTAAATGTGAACAATGTATTGCCTGATTATCCGCGTTCGCAATTACAAAGAAACAACTGGACAAATCTGAATGGATTATGGCAGTACGCTATTTTGCCGAAGGATCAGCAAAGCACGATGCCGGTTGCGTTCCAAGGCAATATACTGGTGCCGTTTGCGGTTGAATCAGCTCTATCCGGTGTTGGCAAAACAGTGGGTAAAGACAGTGTGTTGTGGTATAAAAGAACGCTTACGCTGCCATCAGGCGCCAAAGGCAAAACGGTGTTATTGCACTTCGGTGCCATTGATTGGCAAAGTGATATTTATGTAAACGGAAACAAAGTTTTTACGCATCAAGGTGGCTTCGATCCCTTTACAATAGACATTACTTCGGCAATAAACAAAAGTTCAAAACAAGACCTTGCGGTATGCGTGTGGGACCCAACCGACGAGGGACCGCAGCCCACTGGCAAACAGCGCATCAATCCTGAAGGCATCTGGTACACGCCGGTTACGGGAATCTGGCAAACCGCGTGGATGGAAGTGGTTCCCAAAACATACATTGCTTCTACGAAGCAAACACCCGACATTGACAACAACACGCTTCAGATAAGCGCTCATATAGAAGGCATGCAGACTGGCGATGAACTTCGTTTTACTGCCCTAAACAACGGGCAGGCAGTCGCTACGCAAACCGTAAAAGATACCGCGGCATTATTAACCATCTCTAACCCGCAATTGTGGTCACCCACAAATCCGTATCTCTACGATATTAAGGTTGCAGTGCTTCGCAGTGGCAAAGTGGTAGATGAAGTGAAAAGTTATTTTGCCATGCGTAAAATTTCTCTGGCGCCCGATGCAAATGGTGTTCAGAGAATGATGCTCAACAACCAGTTTTTGTTTCAGTATGGTCCATTAGACCAGGGCTGGTGGCCCGATGGTTTATACACGGCACCCACCGATGCTGCGTTAAAATTCGATATTGAGCAAACAAAAGCCATGGGCTTTAACATGATTCGCAAGCACATTAAAGTAGAGCCGGCAAGATGGTATCGCTACTGCGATGAACTGGGTATAGTGGTTTGGCAGGATATGCCAAGCGGCGATCTGGGCAACCACTGGGAGAACCGGCCTGGTGTACTGGGCAGGGCTACCGATAAAAACCGTACAGCCGAATCGGAAGGGTATTACCGGACAGAATGGAACCGCATTATGAATGTATTGTACAATTTTCCCTGCATCGTGGTATGGACGCCCTTCAACGAAGCCTGGGGACAGTTTAAAACGGTTGAGATTGCTGACTGGACTAAGAAAAAAGATCCTTCACGGCTGGTCAACAGCGCAAGTGGTGGCAACTTCTATGCTGCCGGCGACATTCTGGACTTACATAGTTATCCCGATCCGGCGATGCCGCTGCCCCAGATATTCGATGGAAAAGAAGCTGTCGTTTGTGGTGAGTTTGGTGGCTTGGGGCTACCGCTTGATGGCCATACCTGGCAGCAAAAAAACTGGGGCTACCAGAGTTTTAAAAACACTGATACGATGTTCATGCGCTATAAAACATTAACTGATAAACTGGCTGAATTGATACCACATGGTTTATCAGCCGCCGTTTATACGCAAACCACAGATGTAGAAGGTGAAGTAAATGGCTTTATGACTTACGATAGAAAGGTGATGAAGATGCCGCTGGAAAAATTGCATGCTGAGAATACAAGATTATACAGCATCAAATAAAAGTTGAATTACAACTTATCAAAGTCAAAGCGAAGAGTAAGAAAAGAGATAACAGCAAGTTCGATTTGTTGTTGTCTCTTTCCTGCTGCTTCTCTTTTTCTTTCCGGCATCTATCTTTAAATATTCATCAGCAAAATACTTCAGGCTTGTTTATAAAAAATTGCATCACTGGCATTTTCACCTTACTCTCATTGTATAGCTATGCGCAGAAAAAACTGATTATGAATACGCGGTGGACGGATGCTGCCATGAAAGCGGCTATTCCGTTTCCTGACTATCCCCGCCCGCAACTGCAACGTGAAGACTGGATGAACCTGAATGGCAAATGGGATTATACCGGCGGTAAAAATGTAGCTGATGTTTCTAAGGCTACACAAGCGCCAGCCTTCAGCAATACAACCGAAAAAATAACAGTGCCGTATCCGCCGGAATCTTATCTCTCAGGTATAGAAAGGAAGCAGGAAATCAACATGTGGTACCGGCGCAGTTTCGCACTTTCTTCCTCGTGGAAAGGGAAGCATGTATTACTCAATTTTGGCGCGGCAGATTTTTTAAGTATTGTATTCATCAACGGTAAAAAAGCAGGTACGCACGAAGGCGGCTATGATGCCTTCTCTTTTGACATTACATCTTATTTAAAAGATGGCGATAATACGATTGTTGTAGGCGTTCAGGATAAGAACGACGGACATTCTCCTTCGGGTAAAAATGAAGCCGGTCAGTATGGTGACTACATTTTCACCAGCGGCATCTGGCAAACGGTTTGGCTGGAGCCGGTAACAGAAAATTACATTTCAACGATCAGATTAACACCGGATGTAGCGAATAAGAAACTGCATATGCAGGTGGCTTCTGACGCAAACGGACTAAGCGTTTCTGCCCTTGTCTCCGGTAAGGACGTTTCTGTTGTGAATGCTTCCGGAACAACCAATCAATCATTCGATATCACCATAGACAATCCTGTTTTGTGGTCGCCCGACAATCCGTTTTTGTATGATGTAAAGCTTCAATTAAAAGACAAGAATGGAAAGGTAACAGATGAAGTTGCCTCTTACTTTGGTATGCGCTCTGTAACGCTGGGTGATGTCGGCGGTGTAAAAAGAGCATTATTAAACGGGCAATTTTTGTTGCAGCTGGGTTTGTTAGATCAAGGCTATTGGCCGGATGGGGCTTATACTGCACCCAACGATGATGCTTTAAAGTCTGACATAGATATGGCGAAAAGGGCTGGCTTCAATCTCATTCGCAAGCACATGAAAACTGAGCCGCAGCGCTGGTATTATTACTGTGATAAAATGGGTATGCTGGTATGGCAGGACATGCCTTGCGTATGGCATCCCAACGGTAAGGATTCAGCATTGGTTCGGAGCCGCCACCGCAGCGAATGGAAAGAAATCATAGATGAACATTGCAACGCGCCGTCAGTTGTTGCGTGGGTACCGTTCAACGAAAACTGGGGTGCATACGATATCAAGAATATCACCGACTGGACAAAGCAATACGATCCTTCAAGATTAGTAAATGGCAATTCAGGTTTTAATAATCTGCCATCCAATCAAACCAACTGGGGCGATCCGGGCAATGGCGATTTTGTGGATGTGCACGTGTATGTGGGTCCGTACGGGGCTTCAGTGCCGGATGGCAAGCGGGCAGCTTCGCTGGGAGAGTTTGGCGGCGTCGGCTTGTTTGTACGTGATCACATGTACCCGGTTGCCAATAATGCATACGATATGATGCCTACCGAAGAAGACCTAACAAATAAATATGTACTGCTGTTAAATGAAGTAGAACAGCTTGTAAAATACAAAGGTTTAAGCATTGCCATTTACACGCAAACCACAGATGTGGAGCACGAAATAAATGGTTTACTCACATATGACCGCGAAGTAGAAAAAATGGATCTGAAAAAAGTGGCTGCTATCAACACCGCAGTTATCAATAGCAGTAAAGAGCTGAATGAAAAAAGCAAAGAATAATTCGCCCGGAAGTGTAGGTAACGAGAAAAAGCATATAATAATTTCGTCCGTCAAAAAGGAAAAGCAAACAACTATCAAACAGTGAACAATATGAAAAAAATTCTTATCGCGCTCTGCGTATTAGCGCAACTGCAAAGTGCCTTTGCACAGCTTACGAAAGCACCTGCTTACCCGCTTATCAATCACGATCCTTACTTCAGCGTCTGGTCGTTTACAGATGAGCTGAATGCCAGCCCCACCAAGCATTGGACGGGTGCCGACCAATCGCTTATTGGGTTATTAAAAGTAGATGGTAAAGTCTATCGCTTTATGGGCGATATAGAGAAAAGCTACAAAAGCCTGTTGCCGGCTTCTGATGAAGCTTCTTACAAAGTAAAATATACCGAAGAACAACCCAAAGAAAACTGGATAAAAAATGACTTCTCTGATGCCTCCTGGAAGACAGGTGCCGCGCCGATTGGAGATAAAGGTTCATCTGCCAAAACCAAGTGGGACAGCCATGATGTTTGGGTGCGCCGAACGTTCAACATTACAGATGTAAATGACAAACAATTATTCATCAAAATTCAGCACGATGACAACTGTGAAGCTTATCTGAATGGCGAGAAAATTTATGATTTGCAAAGCGTTTTAGGCAAACTGAAATACGTGCCGGTAGAAGGCAAATTAAAAAAGGGAACCAATGTGCTAGCTGTGCATGTGACCAACACCGGCGGAGGTGCCTGGCTGGATGCGGGACTAGCCAATGAAGTGGAAATGAAGATGAATGATGCCATCAAAAAAGCGGAACAAAAGAGCGTGGAAGTAACGGCAACCCGCACGATATACAACTTTGATTGTGGCGATGCTGATTTAAAAGTAACCTTCACATCGCCGCTGTTGATGAACGACCTGATGTTGTTAACCCGGCCCGTAACTTATATCTCTTTTGCCGTAAAGTCTGACGATCGAACATCACATGCCGTGAAGCTTTATTTCGGTGCTTCTACCAATCTTGCTGTGAATACACCGTTCCAGAATGTAAAAGCCACTAAATACTCATCCGGCAACCTGGCTTTATTAAAAGGCGGAACCATTGCCCAGCCTGTGTTACAGAAGAAAGGTGATGATCTTCGCATTGATTGGGGGTATGTGTATGTAGCGGCCACGCAAAGCGAAAAACCAGTTCAGACGGTTAATTCAAAGAACGGTGGCATTGCGAATTTTGTATCCGTTGCAAAAACGACCGGCGGCATTGCTACACAAGGAAAAGAGCTGATGCTAAGCACCGAGATAGCTTTTGATAATGTAACCAAAGAAGAACAATCAAAACACATCATGATTGGCTATGATGATATTTATTCCATTCAATACTTCAAACAAAACCTTCGTCCTTACTGGAACAAAGACGGAAAAAATTCAATCGAAAAGCAGTTTGCGCTGGCAGAAGAGAACTATACTGGTGTATTAAAAGAATGCTCCGATTTCGACAAACTCATGTATGAAGATGCTAGGAAAGCCGGCGGCGAAGAATATGCAAAGCTTTGCGTGGCGGCTTACCGGCAAAGCATTTCCGCACATAAAGTATTGATAAGCCCGCAAGGTGAGATTTTGTTTCTTTCGAAAGAAAATTATAGTAATGGCTCTATCAATACGGTAGATATAACCTATCCTTCGGCGCCTCTTTACCTGATTTATAACCCTGACCTTTTAAAGGGTATGATGAATGGTATTTTTTATTACAGCGAAACAGGTAAATGGGAGCACCCGTTTGCAGCTCACGACCTGGGAACATATCCGTTAGCTAACGGCCAGACTTATGGCGAAGGCATGCCTGTAGAAGAAAGTGGCAATATGCTGATTACAACGGCTGCCATAGCGAAGGTGGAAGGCAATGCAAACTATGCGAAGGAGCATTGGAAGACGTTGACAACATGGGTAAATTACCTGATGGAAAACGGCTTCGATCCTGCCAACCAGCTATGTACTGATGACTTTGCAGGACACCTGGCGCGTAATGCAAACTTATCTGCCAAAGCTATTGTAGGAATTGGTTGTTATGCGATGCTTGCCGATATGAAGGGTGATAAAACCACCGCTCAAAAATACCATGACAGCGCTGTTGCTATGGCAGCGCGTTGGCAGCAAATGGCGGAAGACGGTGACCATTTCGCGCTCACTTTCAGTGATAAAAATACCTGGAGCCAGAAGTACAATCTTGTATGGGATAAAGTGCTAGACCTGCACCTGTTTCCTGAAAGTGTTTACAATAAAGAAATTGATTTCTACCTCACCAGGCAAAACGAGTTTGGTTTGCCGTTAGACAGTCGTAAAACATACACCAAGAGTGACTGGATTATGTGGAGCGCCACCTTAGCCAACAATGAAAAAGATTTCAAAAAGCTGATCGATCCGATTTACAAATTTGCTACGGAAACACCAACACGCGTTCCACTGAGCGACTGGCACGAAACGACCGATGGCAAGCAGGTTGGTTTCCAGGCGCGAAGCGTGGTAGGTGGTTATTTCATGAAACTATTAGATTATAAAATGAATAAAGGTGCGAGCGCAATGAACCAATAAAATAGCTATCAACTTTTCGCATAAGCAGTTAGTTTTATAAACGCGGATAGTCTTGTCTGCGTTTTTTATCTTACCAAAGCCAATCTCGCATAGATCTCCATCATCGCTGCCTGGTCTATCAAAGACTTTGCTTTCTTTCTGCCAAGCAGATTATTTTCATCCCGTTCTTCATTCCAGATCCGGTCTGCATCACTAACAAAAAATTGCAGCTGCTCCCTGTTCTTATCCACTTTATACAACTCAGTAAACCCCCGTAACAACACTGCATTGAACCAATAGTTATCGGGCAATTTTCCCTCTTTATAAAAATGTTGTTTGGCTGCCTTCGCAATGCGTTCTGCTTCTGTAAGATATTGCTTGTCCTTTGTAATGTTATACAACAGCACGTTCGATTGCAGCATCGTTCCTGTGTTGTAGGTATAGAGGGCAGGACTGATTTCTAATGTCGGAATTTTGATATTGTCATAATACAATCCATTTGGCGCCTGCAAATGTTGGTTCGTCCAGTTATAGATAAGCAATGCCGTATCTAAATAGGATTGCTGTCGGGTGATGTTGTACAGTTGCAGCAGTATTAAAATACCAGGTCCATTGCTACAGGTATTCTTACTGGTTCTATGGTCTTCCTCCCAATACAAGCCTCCACCCGAAAGCGTATCAAAGCCGGTCATCATGAAGTGCTCAATCTCTGTTGCTTTATTTAGATAAGACACCTGTTTCGTTCGGTTATACGCATCCAGGTAAGCAATGGCAACCCATTGGTTGTCGTCATAAAAACGGGTGTCTCGTTTCTCTGCTGTTACATACGCCTGGTAGCCTGGCGCAGGTGCGCGTGAAGAGTAATATTGATCAATTGCTTTGACTACAGGCTTCATCGTATTCTTTTTATTCAAAGCATCAGCTTCATTGGCAGCTTGTATCAAAGCGCATAACGGCCATAAAAAAGAATGCGGATGTTCGTTCTTGGCGCTGTCGGTTGTTTCAATAAACAAACCTGTTTTCGCATCGTAAAAACGGCTGTCTATATTTTGACTGATGATGCCAATGCGTTGTTGATAATCGTTGTTTTTTGGCTGGGCAAAAGCCAGGTGTGTGATGGCAGATAATAAAATAATTAGTGTTATTTTCATCGTATCAGGTGCAAGTTGTAAAAGGAAAAAGTGCCGATCAGTACATAGGTCTTATGTAATGAAAAAGCATAAGAACAATGAGTGAAAAATGTAATTTATCTACTGGCTACATCATCTCTCTTCATGCGTAGCCGCCTGGTTATAAATACACCAATCTTTTCACCTTCAGTCAAACCATTATTAATAGCAGGCATGTAATGAATGCCACCATAAAAACGGCTGATGGCGGCTTCCTGTGCAGCTTGTTTAAAGGAAGTAAACCGGCGAACCGGTAAATCAAATTCATTTTCCGTAGAATCGGCATACGAAAAGTTATTGCCGAATAGTTGGGTCAATATCACAGCGGCAGCAGCCGATACCACACTATGTCCGCTGGTGTATTCGGGAAATGGCGGCGTTTGCAAAGTAGGCACCCAGTTCGCATCAATATATTGATTGATATAGGTTTCCGGGCGAATAACCTTACTTCTATATTTTTCATCCCAGCACGAGATGAAGCAATCTGCCAGTGATACAGAAAGACAGGCATAAGCTGCTGCCGATTGAACTGCATCGGCGCCGGCTTTGTTGCACACCAGCCGTGTAATATTCATCCAGTGCCCGTTGGGTGAAATCTTCTTGGTGGCATACATCACATGACCCTTTACATTCACCTTAAACGGGTTGCAATCCCAGAAGTTGGCTATCTCGTTTTCTTCTTTTGTCTGGTTGGTGCCGGCATCGTGAACCGCTAATGCAGTTTTATAAAAAGCACTGTTTTTATTGGCTGAAAAAGAAGGCGGGCGAACAGGTTTAAACTGAGCAGCCGAATCTATTACAAACGTGCGCATCTTATTCCAGTTCGGCTCGATGGCTTTGATGTATGCCGGTGGCGTTGGCTTCCAGGTACTAGGATCTTCATCGGCAACCGCAAACTTAGGCAGGGCGCGGGTTTGCTTATAATTGTCTTTGGCTGCCCACGCAACAATACCTTGTGCTACTTGCTGACCATAAGCAATCGAGTTACTCATCACCGAATCGGGTATACCTGAAGCTCTGAATTCTTTCAAAATAGCCGAATCAAATACATTGATTTGTTCCTCCGAAATCACGAAGTTTTTCCCGGTTGTTAAAATGGCATGAACCGCCGCTAATGTATAGCTGTATTCTTTGCTGCTATCCGGTTGCGGCAATGCTGTTAAACCATGTAACTGACCAGTCAGACTGACATAGCTTTTGTTTGAATGGAGTAAGGTTTCGTAACCCGCAACAGAAATATAAGCATAGGTGCGGCTGGCAACCGGTGGCGAGTAGATATCATACACCATCACGTCGGTTACCTTTTTAATGGCACGGTGAATAAAGTCGGCCTTTTCTGTTTTGCTGCGCCAGTTATCTGCCTGCGATAAACAGGAGATCTGAAGAATAAAAAGAAATACCGTCATGGCATACCATCGCTTCATAATACTTCTCTTTTCGTTCCTTTGAAATCGGTAATGATGATTTTCGCGGCGTTTTTGTCTATCGCTAGTTTGCGCGAAGATTGTGATAAGTAAGTAGAACCATAATAAAACTCCTGGTATCTTTTGCGGCCATCTTTATAAGTAATCTCGGCACTAAAATCGTTGCTCTGCAAGGGAATCCATTTGCTGATCGTTTGATTAGCAACGGCTGTTTTGCGATAAGCCATCAGGCTGTCCTGGTTCTGCGTAGCAAGAACAATATCTTCGCCTTTTGCGGTATGAATGGTGGCTAATCCTTTCGCATCGCCAGGTACGAAGAAGCCGCTTTGCTGAAGCTTAACCGGCGTAAAATTGCCTTTGCCATCGCCCTGCAAAACCAAGCCGGTAAAGGCATCGTGCCTGCCGCTGTAGGGATCCATACTATAATCGTTGCCCACCATCATAACATCCAGATTTCCGTCGCCGTTTACATCTTCGCACTGCATTCCATATACCGGTGCTTCCTGGGCTTCCAGCGGCATTGGGTGAATGGAAAACCTGCCATTGCCTTCATTTTTCAGGTAGCTGGTCTGCATGTCATTTGCCCGCATAATGAGCGCACCTTCCTTGTCTTTGGCACTCCACATATCGTCCATCGTTGCCATACCATAGGCTTTGAATGTGGGATACTTTTTCCGGGTTGAAATCATCTGCGCCACCAGATCGTCTTTCGTTGTCATCGGGTACGATTTCAAAGAACCATCGGGCGCTTTCATATAGCAAAATACCATCGGATCGAGCAGGCCATTGTTGTCGAAGTCTTTGGCATAAACGGTTAACGGCTCGTTGGGTGAAGCGGTATAATTGGTATTGAGTCCTAAGTTGCCTGCTATATAATCTATGTCGCCATCATTATCGAAATCACCGCTAACCAGGCTATTCCACCAGCCAACATGATCATTTACACCTGTGTTTAAAGGCTCAAAATGATCACCTGTGTTTTTTAAAAAAGTAACGGGCATCCATTCGCCGGTAAGTACCAGATCGGCTTTTCCATCCCCATCAAAATCCGAAAACAGCGCATCGGTTATCATACCAATGTTTTGCAGTACCGGGCACCATTGCCGGGTGACATCAACCAACTTTCCATTGCGGTTTTCATACAAAAAACTGCGGGGTGCGGAGGGGTACGCGCCGGATATAACCCGCCCGCCCACAAATAAATCCAGGTCGCCGTCGCCATCCCAATCGGCTGCGCGAACGCAGGAGCCATTGGTTGAATCTAAGGGTAATTGATTGGCAGCTTTAATGAACTTACCTTTACCGTTGTTAAGGAACAAACGGTCGTTGCTGATCTCATTATTTGGCGGAATTTCATAGCTGCCGCTAACCAGGTATAAGTCTAAATCTTTATCGCCGTCAATGTCAAACAACAGGGCGCCCATGTCTTCATACAAGTCGTCATCTTTCTGTACAAAACGGGTAGAGTCAAGTGTGAATTTAGCGGTTGCGTTTTGCATAAAAAACACGCCCCGGTTGCCGGAGGTGCCACCCACATAAAAATCATCCCAGCCATTGCCGTCAATATCGCCTACCGCAATGCCAGGTCCATATTGGCTTAGCTTGTGCGGCATGGAAGGCTGTATATTGTAATCCACAAAATCCCGCTCTTTAGGTTTGAAATGAATGCCATACTTGTTGTTGGCGTTGATGAAAAAAGAGGAATCTTTTGTCGGAACAACAGGCTTTACACTGATAGCATCTGCATACGAAATCGTTATCTGCTGGTCTGCTTTTATATTCGTTACCAGTTGCTGTTTGCCATCCGGCCACAACACTTTTAATGAGTCTACTTGTGTGATATTTCCTAAACCAAAATGCGCTCTAGCGTCATCGGTTGAAAGATAACCGCGGCAGGGTTGATGTTCGTAGTACAACATTTTACCACCATCTAAATAAGCGGTGAGATGCGCGCCAAAGCCTGCTGTGTTTTTGCCGCTGCCTTTGAGGCTTACGGTAAGGTAATGCGGCGCTTTCTCTTTATCATCATTCAACGTATTCTGGTAAATAAAAGCCGTGTCGTTAATGCTGTTGATTACCACGTCAAGATCACCATCATTATCAAGATCTGCATACACAGCACCATTAGAAAAATTGGGTTGCGTAAAGCCCCAATCATCAGATGTATTTTTAAACGTAAGTCCGTTTATATTTTTAAAAGAATAGTCTGCCAGCTTCACCACAGGCAGCGCATCGGTCATGGCTAATTTATACGTAGTTGCCGTTGTGTTTGCACCACCCAACCCGTTGCTATAATCTACATAATCCAGGTCGGTAACATCGCGCGGCAAGCCGTTTGAAATAATCATATCCCGCAGTCCATCGTTATCGAAATCGGCTACCAACGGACACCAGCTCCAGTCGGTTTGATATACACCAGCCATATAACCAATATCATCCCACACCGGATGACCTTTGGGTGTCATGCCACTGTTCAGTTGCAACACATTGCGCACATACTGATGCTCATACCCATATTTTGCGCTATTGGTATAATTGTAATATTCGTTACCGCTGAGCATGCGTTTCTTGCGCAGGTTGTCTTCCGGCAGCATCTCCAACGAAATGAAGTCTATTAAACCGTCGTTGTTAATGTCCACGGCATCAGTGCCCATTGCATTCCAGCCTGTATGTTTAAAGTAATCGCCCAGATGATCGGTGAATGTGCCGTCGTGGTTGTTGATAAAACAAAGATCATTCGATACAAAATCGTTGGCAACATACACATCCGGCCATCCATCCATATTCAGATCAGTAATGCAGGCCGCATGTCCCCAGCCTTCAATGGTAATGCCTGCTTGCTTGGATACATTCGTGAAAGTGCCGTCGCCGTTGTTGCGGTATAAGCGGTCTGTATTTTTTGCACTTCCATCCCGAACCTTCGGGCGAAATTTAATCGGCGTTTTTGGGTCATACAACTCGTTGGTCACTTGGTACATGTCCAGGTCGCCGTCTTTATCGTAATCAAAAAAATAGGCTTGCGTGCTGAAGCCGGTATCAGCTAAGCTATAAGCCGCTGCCGATTCTTTGAAAGCAGGGATGCCATCTTTATTCACGCCCTGGTTGATGTATAATAAGTTCGTGCGTTGATTTTTGTCTTTGCGAAAAGAACAGGACACATAGATGTCCTGCAGACCATCAGCGTTAATATCCACCACCGACACACCGGTACACCATCGGCCATCGCCGGCAACGTTTGCTGCGCTCGTTACATCGTCAAACTTCATGGAACCTTTATTCAGGTACAGCTTATTGGAAACCATGTTACCAGCGAAATAGATATCCATCAATCCATCCCCGTTAAAATCACCGATGCCAACCCCACCGCCGTTGTAAATATTTGCCTGATTTAAGATGTTGAGCGAATCACTTTCAGTAAGCTGATTATCGAATGTGATTCCGGTTTGCGCAGAAGGCAACCACCGGAACAGCGTTTGCTTTTGAGCCATACCTGGCACGACACTAACAAAAAAGCAGAGCAGAAAATACAGAGAGGATATATAACGATGCTGCATCATAAAACCGGATGAAAATATATTTCTATATGGCAGGCGCAAGTGTACTTCATTTGTAAACACGAATATCATATTTTGAACTGAGGAAAGTGTTTTTTAACAAGTTAAAGCCATAAGGATCCGTGTACTATTTGTTGCAAAAAGTTGCGCAGAAATATATCCTTTTTGCCGATGATATACACCGGGAACCAGGGAATCAGCTTACCATTGTACTGCCATTCACAATTATCAGGTTATGCAAAAATTACTGTGCTTTATCATACCTTTTCTTTGCTTAGTGTTAGGGCTTCATCAACCCGTCTATTCGCAAACAACATCTTCCGCCGGTGTCTACCAGAATCCTGTTTTTACCCATGATTTTCCCGACCCGAATCTGGTGAAAGCACCCGACGGATATTTCTATGCTTATTCTACGCAAGCCAACTGGAAAAAAGATGGTTTACAAGATAGCCTTCATTACATACCGATTCTGCGTTCCAAAGATTTAATGCAGTGGACATATGTTTCAGACGCACTAAGTAAAAAGCCAGACTGGAAAAAAGAGGGTGGGATTTGGGCGCCCGATGCTACGTTCTACAAAGGCAAATATTATATCTACTATTCCTTTTCTACCTGGGGTGATCCAAACCCGGGTGTTGGCTTTGCTGTAAGTGATAAACCAAGTGGACCTTTTACTGATAAAGGCAAATTATTTCTGAGTAAAGAACTTGGTGTAGATAATTCCATTGATCCGTTTTTAGAAGTGGATAATAGTAAGCTCTATCTGATCTGGGGCAGCTTTCATGGTATCTATGGTGTTCCGTTAAGCGATGACGGAAGCAAGGTTATGGGCGATACATTCAAAGTGGCAGGCAACCAATATGAAGGCTCATACATTTACAAAAGAGGTAATTACTATTACTATTTCGGATCTACAGGCACTTGCTGCGAAGGTGTCAAAAGCACTTATAACGTCAGAGTCAGCAGGGCAATGTCTTTTAAAGGACCTTACATAGATAAAGACGGAACGCCATTGCCGAATGGCGGCGGAACGTTATTGTTACAAGGTAATAACGGCGCTTCAGGCTTTGTAGGTCCCGGGCATAACGGCGATATTTTTACCGACGACAACGGCGATACCTGGATGCTGTATCATGCGTTTGATAAAGACAAAGGTTACAAGCGAATGATGCTGCTGGATAAGATTGAATGGATAAATGATTGGCCGTATATCTTGAACAATCAACCGAGTTATACACTGCATAAAGGGCCCGTTTTTAAGCAGCAGTAAATACAAAACATCACTTGCTTACCCAGGTTAAAAAATCGGCTGTTGTACAACTGGCTATCCCTACTCTTGAGTTGCCACCGGAATAATAAGGAGTATCTCTTATGAAAGCATCATAGGCTAGTGATCCCCAGCCTTCATAATAAATATACAAAGCGCCATTATATTCTATCACTGAACCCGTCCATATTGCGCCCTGGTCAAACTCACCGGCTTTGCCTCTCGTCAGCAGAGGTTGGGGGTTGGCAACCTTTGTCCAGTGAATTAAATCGGAAGAGTAAGCACAATGGAACCGCTCCGGATAATCGAAGTTTTTATTACTGCATTGATACAACATAAACCACCTGTTATCGCCGGTTACGGTGAACAGTTTGGCACCATTCACCGAATAACTATCAAATGAGCCATAACTGCCTACTTGTAAGGCATACGAGGGTGTGTTGCTCATGGCATTTGCCGAAGGCGAAACAGATAACCATATCTGCAAAGGTTCGGCAAAGCGGCTGCCATTCCATTTGGCATCGCCATAAAAAAGATAATAATTGTTATTGTACAGGATAGCATCATTCGGACCAACATCCTCTTTAAGTGGATTGTCAGGGTATTTTGTAAATAGATTGCCTCCATTGGCAGAAGTAGCCAGGCAAAGGCTTGCCCGGCTATTGGCATCTCTGCCCATGTAATACAGTAAAATTGTTTTATCAGTGGTAGCAAGCGTAGCTCCGTCCAACACATTTTGCGCATCATAGGTTCCGGTTGTGCCGTGGGTAAGAACGGGGTTGTTATCTGTCTCTGTCCAGATACCCAACGGATTAAACGTTGCCGAATCCTGCTCAAACTTACCAATATTATCATGATATCCGTCTGTATTATTGCCAGAACCACGCAGGAACAATTGCCATTTTTTAGTGCCGGATTCTTCGGGTGTAAGCAGGCTCACATTTGCAGCATGAATACTTCTCCAGACAGGCATATCACTACCAATGGTGAACAAAGGGTTTTTGCTGTATTTCTGAAATAAACTTTGTACTGCAATAGAATCGGATGTTGGTGAAACTGCACCAGTGCCTTCTGCAGCTGACGTGTTTTTTTGACAGGAGCAGAATATTATAAACAGGAATATGGAAATTGTTTTCATTATTATTTTAGGAGCTCCTATGGTTATACAATTGTACGCAATAAAAACAATCAGGCACCGCAATAAAATACTTATTTATTGAAAGAGATAGGATTCACTGCAAAATGAATGAGAGTTTTTTCCGGCAATGATGAACCTGTTATACACCTAAAATGCCTTATCATGATTTGCAGCAACACTCTGTTTTAATGGTGAATTGTGCACTCAAAACATACTTAAGAAAGCGGTTGGTGGTTATTAAAAACAATTTTCATTGACGGTCTTATTTTATGTAATCGCCGCAAACATCTTACACAAACTTCTTCCGGTTCTGTTGGCAACGATGTGGGTGTAAATGACATTACATGTCACCCTATCGGTTCTTCGGTCGCGATCAGTTTAGTTGGCTTTACAGGCGAAGGGTGAGCTTATGCGAAGGCAATTCAACGCATGTGCAGCACAATTGAAGTATCGGGCAGAGGAGATTTCCAACGATGAATCGTTTTGCTCGGCAGAAATAAGTAACCCGTCATTACAAGGCACACAGCTATCTTTGAAAAACACAGTTAGGCTGAAATAAAGAGTACACTGATTCATTACCTCCCGTTACCCTTAACGGTGTATAGCAACGATTGCTTTATGCCCGAAATGGCAATGAGGACTGCTTTTACATTTAAACAAAATCAGACCATGTTCTGTAAAATACAACCTATAAGATGCATTTTCCCTTTCTGCATCGCAATGATAACGCTGAGTAACTGTCAAGCACAAAGAAGTGATAGTCTGCCTGACAAAACTGCATTCCAGATTGCAGCACCGTGGAAGGGAGCCTATGATGTGCGTTCCGATGTGGCTATTGTCTATGGTTACGACAGCACTTTTCAAACACGTGTAGCCGGATGGAAAGAAAAGGGCTACCATGTACAATTTATGACCGGCGTTGCGTGGGGTAATTACCAGGACTATTTTAGTGGCAGATGGGATGGCAGAAACCATTTGGATGAAGGACAGATGGACCGAAAAGGTGACAGCATCGGGCATGGAAAAGATGTTCCTTACACAGCACCGACAGATAGCTACATCGCATACTTTAAAGAGCTGATGAAAAAGGTAATTGATGCGGGCATTAACACCATCTACCTGGAAGAGCCGGAGTTTTGGGCAAGAGCCGGTTATGAAGAAGCGTTCAAACGGGAATGGCAAACCTATTATGGTTTTCCCTGGATGCCGCAGCACCAGTCGCCGGAAGCCACTTATTTATCTTCCAAACTCAAGTATCATCTTTACTTCAAAGCGCTGAAAGAAATTTTTTTGTACGCCAAAGAATATGGGCAGAAGGAGGGCAGAACCATCAAATGTTTTGTGCCAACGCATTCGTTGCTCAACTATTCCTCCTGGTCAATTGTAAGCCCGGAAGCAAGTCTGGCTGCGCTTCCCGGTATGGACGGTTATATAGCTCAGGTATGGACAGGCACTGCGCGTGAACCTTTATATTACAACGGAATCAAAAAAGAACGCGTGTTTGAAAATGCGTTTCTCGAATACGGTTCTATGTTGTCTATGACCGCGCCAACGGGTCGCACCATGTATTTCTTAACAGACCCGATTGAAGATTGGCCGCGTAGCTGGGATGATTACAAGCGCAATTATGAAGCAACGTTTACATCTGAATTATTGTATCCAGCGGTGTCGCATTTTGAAGTAATGCCATGGCCTAACCGCATCTATCAGGGTAAGTTTAAAGTGGAAGGGATGAATGAAAAGCAATCTATTTCACCGGACTATGCGACACAAATGCAGGTGATGGTAAACGCGTTGAATACAATGCCTGCCTCTCTCAATAAAATTAACGGCAGCAAAGGCATTGGCGTGCTGGCTGGCAACTCAATGATGTTTCAGCGTTTTCCTACGCATGAAGGCTACGAAGACCCGCAGCTATCCAACTTCTATGGAATGATATTGCCACTGATCAAACGTGGTATTCCGGCAGAGATCGTGCACATGGAGAACCTCGGCTTCTCTTCCGCCTTGCAGAATATAAAAGTGCTGGTGATGAGCTATGCCAACATGAAGCCACAATCGGCAGACGTGAACCAGCAATTGGCAGCCTGGGTGAAAAGCGGCGGCACATTGATTTATTATGGAAGAGACAATGATCCGTTTCAAACAGTAAAGGAATGGTGGAACAGTAATGGCGCCACTTATCCATCGCCTTCTGCGCACCTGTTTGCACAAATGAAGATGAATAAAACGGACGATAAAGCTTCTTATCAATATGGAAAAGGCAGCGTGTATATCATTAGGGAAGACCCGAAAGAAATTATCCTGCAGCCGGGCAAAGACAGCAATTTTATATCCCTGGTGCAAAAGACTTATAAAGCCTCTGCCGGGGAGCAACTGGTTACCAAAAATTATTTTTATTTAGAACGTGGACCCTATATCATTGCGTCTGTAATAGGGGAGAGTGTAAGCGATTCGGCTCTGGTGATTAGCAAGTCTGTTATTGATTTGTTTGATCCGTCTTTGCCGGTATTGGCTAAGAAAACAGTGCAGCCAGGCGAGCAAACATTTCTATTCGATGTAAGTAAAATCAGGGATAAAAAAGTGCCGCAGATACTTTGTGCGGCTTCCAGAGTATATGATGAGTACAAGGAAAGACAAAGTTATTCATTCATTGCCAAAAGCCCCGACAGCACAAACAATGCAATGCGCATTTTGCTGCCTGCCAAGCCACAATCGGTTGTGGTCACAAAAGCGGGTGGAGAAGCCGATAACAAAGCCTCGTTTGAATGGGATGAGCCTTCGCATACTTGTCTGCTAAAATTTATGAATGCATCGGACGGTGTGAAAGTGAAAATAGAATGGGAATAAGTGTTTCGTTGTTTACCTCTTTCAATCAGTGCAAAATTGAAAACACAATACATGAGAAGATTTGTTTTATTCATCACCTTGTTTGCTACTTGCCTGGCTGCAGATGGACAGGTGACAAGCATGGATAAACGCCCTGTTGATTACGTGAATACTTTGATGGGAACGGACTCTAAGCCATCGCTATCCAATGGTAATGAGTATCCTGCCGTCTGTGTGCCGTGGGGCATGAACCTATGGACGCCACAGACCGGACCGATGGGTAGCGGCTGGCAATACACCTATAATTCAGACAAAATCCGTGGTTTTAAGCAAACGCATCAGCCTTCTCCGTGGATGAATGATTATGGTCAGTTTGCTATCATGCCGGTTACCGGGAAACCAGTGTTTAAAGAAGACGAAAGAGCCAGTTGGTTTTCGCACAAAGCAGAGACAGCAACGCCGTATTATTACAGCGTTTATTTAGCTGATCACAACGTCACAACAGAGATAGCGCCAACAGAAAGAGCTGCGATGTTCCGTTTTACGTTTCCCCAAACGGATAGTGCATTTGTCGTTGCAGATGCGTTAGACAAAGGTTCGTATATCAAAATCATACCTTCTGAAAATAAGATTATTGGTTACTCGGTAAAATACGCGGCGGGTCATTATACCAATTTCAAAAATTATTTTGTGATGGTATTCGATCATCCGTTTAAGATGAACTATGCATGGCACGACAGTGTTGCTGAAATGAACCAGCTCGAATTCAGCGCCGACCATGTAGGTGCCCTGATTGGCTTCAGTATAAAAAACAAAGATGAAAAGGTGAGTATGCGCGTAGCCTCATCTTTTATCAGCGCAGCGCAGGCCGAGCAAAACCTGAAAGAATTAGGCAATGATGATTTTGAAACGGTAAAAGGGAAGGCGAAAGCAAAATGGAACGAGGTGCTGGGTAAGATAGCCATTGAAGGTGGCAGTCCCGAGCAGCGCGCTACCTTTTATTCGTGTTTATACCGGGCCGTTATTTTCCCCAACAAATTATACGAGATAGATGCCAGTGGCAAGCCGGTACATTGGAGTCCTTACAATGGTAAAATAATGCCTGGCTATCTGTTTGGCGGCACCGGCTTCTGGGATACGTTCAGAGCTTTGTACCCGTTCCTCAACCTCATGTATCCATCCATTAACCGGGAGATGCAGGAAGGCTTGCTGAACGATTATAAAGAAGGTGGTTTTTTACCCGAATGGAGCAGTCCCGGCTATGCTAATGTAATGGTAGGTAATAACTCGGCATCTATCGTTTCGGATGCCTACATCAAAGGCTTGCGGGGTTATGATATTAATACCTTGTATGAAGCACTGGTGCATGGCGCTAATAATGAAGGACCGGAAGGCACAGGCAGAACAGGTGTGGCTTATTATAACAAGCTTGGTTATGTGCCCTACAACGTAAAGATTAATGAGAATGCAGCCCGCACGCTCGAGTATGCGTATGACGACTTCACCATTTATCAGTTGGGAAAAGCATTAGGAAAGCCACAATCGGAGCTGGCTGTATATGCCAAACGTTGCCAGAACTACCGCAACTTATTTGATTCTTCGCACAACCTGATGCGCGGCAAGAATGAAGATGGCACATTCCAATCGCCGTTCAATCCTTTTAAATGGGGCGATGCGTTTACCGAAGGCAATAGCTGGCATTACTCCTGGAGTGTTTTTCATGATGTGCAAGGGTTGATTGACCTGATGGGAGGTAAAAAGATGTTTGTTACTATGCTCGATTCCGTGTTTAAAATGCCGCCTGTTTTTGATGACAGTTATTATGGCGGCGTCATTCATGAAATACGCGAGATGCAGATTATGAACATGGGTCAGTATGCGCATGGCAACCAGCCGATTCAGCACATGATTTATTTGTATAATTATGCAGGCGAGCCATGGAAAACCCAGTACCATATCCGTGAAGTAATGAACCAACTTTACAAGCCTACACCCGATGGATATTGTGGTGACGAAGACAATGGGCAGACCTCTGCCTGGTATGTATTTTCAGCGTTAGGTTTTTATCCCGTTTGTCCGGCTACGGATCAATATGTGTTCGGCACGCCCTTGTTTACCAAAGCGATACTAACACTGGAAAACGGAAAGAAATTTATCATCAGCGCGGGTAATAACAGCGATAGCAACCGCTATGTGCAAAGCGTCCTGCTGAACGGAACACGCTACAGCCGAAACTGGATCAGCCATTCGGATATCCAAAAGGGTGGAACTGTTACGGTAACCATGAGCGGTGTGCCTAATACGACAAAGGGAACCGGGCAAAAAGATTTTCCCTATTCATTTTCAAACCGAAAAGAATTGCAAAGATGAACCGCAATCAGCCGATTGCGGTGATCAGGCAGAAGAACAGATTGATTGTTTACCCGTTTACGACTTATTGTTGATGTGAAAAGACTGCACTTTTCTGCTCTTTACAACTAAGTAAAAGACATTGCACGGTAAGAATCACCCCACATTGCCACTGTTCATTTCGCCTGTGGTGCCGGAATGATTTCACGTTCACCTCTGTCTGTCATTACGGGTATACTGAATGCGCAAACTCGGTTAACTAATACATTTACTGTCATTGGAATTACTGCAGATTACCAGATTGTCGCGTGATTACCTGACTTATACAAAGAGATGTGTTCGAAGCCATTATTGATAACAGATAGGCTGCAATAAATGTTAACTGGACAAAGTTGGAAAATCAGCCATTGTTTCTTTAAGACTAATCTATCACAAAGTTGTTTTACAGCAAAAGCCCAAGATCCATCTTTACAATGGAAATGGTTTGCGTCTGATTCTGGTGGTTCTTGTTGTGTTATCTCTACATTGATGGCAAATGCTGCAGGTAACATACAAAGGAATCGGATCACCATACAAGCTTTGCTTGACACTCATTTTTACTTAGGGTTGTGGAAAGGATCCTTTCGAATCATAGTGCCTATAATGAGCGTGGGCTTGTCTTTTCTTCTGAGTCTGCGTAACAGAAATAAACGGGTACGACGCCGAGGTAAATAAACATGGTGTGGGATATAACAGCATTGCTAAGGAATACCTGCCGCGAAAGGTTAAGAGTAAGAGAGCTAAGCAAAAGAATAAGGAGGAGCCAGAAGAAAGGTAGTAGCGCAGGAACCGACTTGTGAGAGCGGTTGAAATAAAAAGACCCGTCTGGAAAGGCAGGGCGGGGATAATAACAAAACGAATATTGCTGTAATAGGATTCGGAAACCAAACCATGTATTCTAATCAACTAACCTTTGAAATAGTCATTTGATAATTTAGCACTGAACAGTTATAAGTCCTGTCTTTTGTTAGGGAGAAGTTTTTTTATGAATGGCTGTCTCTTGTCCTCGAATTCTCTTTTTTCATTATCGGGCACGATAACAGTGCCGCTGTTACATTTTGAAAACAGGTGTGTGGTTTTACTGAACCGGTTCTTTTTTAAGACGCCGGCTGCTTTATTTCTGCAAGACTATCAAAAAGACATAACCATAAAATCAGTACTCACTTTCCTTCTTATCAAGATCTCCTATTTTGTGTACTCTCAAACTATCATACCGGAAGGAGCCAAGACAGCATCGGTAAACAGATCACTGTCTGCGGTGATGTTACCGGCACTCATGCAACAGAGAAAGTAACCTTTTTGAACATGGGTGGTAAGTACTCAAACAATGCCTTACGGTCATTGTGTTCGCAGCGGATGCAGCAGGTTCTCTTATCAACTATCCGGTTTGCAGGGAAGAAGGTCTGTGTAAGCGGTAAGGTAATGACTACCAAGGTAAGCCTGAAATTGTGGTGGAAGCTCAAAAGCAGACGGTAGTAAAAGGAACGCAGCAAAGAACAAGTGCTGCGATTAAAAAAGATTAGAGTTTTGTACTACTGCATCACGATTGAAAGCACAGATTATTTTCCATAGCTTCTACTACCATACTACTGAAATTCCGAGCTGCCGGTTTCTAACAGTGGCTTTTTTATTCTATCAGGCGAACGCGTTCATCGTTTAGTACCCCGGCAATGTCTTTCTGTTGCATCTGGCAGATCCGGTATTCATACAGCATGTGGATCAATTCTCTCTTCATACTAATTTGAAAGTGAAGTGCTGTCTTGCACCTCGGTATAGTTATACAAGACCCGCAATGGTTTTAACAGCCTCCCTTACAGGACATGCCTGATAAAAAGCTTTTGTAACGGCACAGTTAGCCTAGGAGAACCGGTCGGTTAAGCGGATCAAAAATATAAGTCAGCACTCCTGCTGGGCGTAGATGCTATCCCAACTAAGCGAAGTAGGCCACTTCGCTTTTTTACCGGCAAGTTGGTAACCTGCATTTTACTTTTACAAACCCTGTAAGTCTTTCTCTTCGTGTATTCAACACATCAAAGCATATACATTTATCCCTCTGCCACCGGAAGCGCAAAGTAAAAAGTTGAACCTTCTCCCCAGTTGCTTTCCACCCAAATCTTTCCATCATGTCGTTGCATTATCTCTGAACATAAATACAGCCCGATACCAAAACCGGCAATAGATTGCGTGGTCGTATTGCTTACCCGGTAATAGCGTTCGAACAGTTTATCCAGATCACCGGGCCTGATACCAATGCCTTTATCTTGCACGCTTACTTCAGCCATACCATCAACCGTTATGCAAGCCACATTAATGATAGTATTGGCGGGTGAATATTTTACGGCATTGCTAATGAAATTATTAATTACCTGGCTGATCTTATCGCGGTCAGCCACAACAAAAGCAGGTTCCACCGGTGCGAATACAATACAGTGGGTAGTAATGGTAGAAGCCGTTTCTTCCTCTGTCTCCCTTACCAGGTCTGCCATATCAAAGCGTTGTTTGTCAATATGTATTTTCCCGGCTTCAAAGCGGGAGATATTTAAAAAGCCATTGATTAGGGTAGTCATCCGGCTTACCTGCTTATTCGCTTTTTCCAACAGGCTGACAGTAGAATGATCATGGCTGTTAAGGGCTGTCATCTGCATAAACTGCAGGTAGCCGCTCATAGAAGTGAGCGGCGTTTTCATTTCATGGCTTACCATCCCAATAAAGTCGTTTTTCCGCTGCTCGTCTCTTTTCTGTTCTGTAATATCTAATATGCTTCCGGATACGCTTACGGGTTTCCCATCCTTATCATAGTTGGCAATTCCGGTAGATTTCAACCACCGGGAGGGACTGCCATCTATCGGGTCAATAATAAACTCTTCACTAAAAGGTTGGTTTTGCTCTATTGCCATGGCGATGGCCGATTGTACACGCGCTCTGAACCTGGGTTGAATCATTTCCAACGACTCCTGCAACGTGATAGATTGATCGGGCGAGAGTCCATGTATTTCCTTCGTTTTGCCTGAAAGGGTGAGCAAATCGCTTACCAAGTCAGCCGACCAGGTACCCATATCGGCCGAGTAAATGGCCAACCGCAATTTCTCCTCTGCCTGCTCTATATGGCGGCGGGCGGCTACTTTTTCAGTTACATCAATCGCCACAATAATGATGGCATACGGGTTGCCCTTTTCATCCTTCATCGGCTCAAAAACAAAATCCACATAAACGGTTTCCGGCTTTCCCTGGCGCATCAACAGAATCTCATGTTCATTGGCATGGTAGGTAACTCCTGTTGTTAATACATTATCTGTAATCGGCTCGTAATAAGCTCTGGCTTCCGCATTTACTTCCCAGTAAGGCAGGTTGTAAAACGGTTCTCTCCTTTTGCCTATAATTTCCAGGAAGGTATTGTTTGTCTCTACTACGTATAAGGGGTCGCCTTGTACAATACACATTCCCACGGGTGCCTGCCGCACCATGTTGCGGATGTTGGCTTCATTAGCTTCCAGGCGGTCGATAGCCTTCTGCTTAGCTTCGGTTTGGCGTTGCAGCTCCCCTTGTATAGCCAGAAGTTCTTCATTCATTAAACTCTGGCTTTCGTTCGTAGCGGTCAGCTCTTCATTGGCAGTGGCAAGTTCTTCATTCAGGAGTTGCAGGTTCTGCTCACTTTCGGTAAGCGCCTGTGTGCGACGCACTACTCTGTCTTCCAGTTCTGCATTCAGTTTATACAGGCTGTCCTGCGTTTCGTTCAGTTCTTCATTAATAGCATTTAATTCTTCATTGGCAGCCGCCAGCTCTTCATTTAAGGCCTGTTCCCGTTCTAAAGATTGTTTGAGTTCATTGGCTTCGGCCAGCGCTTTTTCGGCTGCCAGCTTTTCCGTTACATTGCTTACGCTGCGAACAATATAAGCTACTTTATCTTCCTCATCAAGGATTGGCTCGTTTAGGTTCGACCAGAATTGGGTGATCGTTTCACCCGTATCGGGCAGAGATATTTCATATTCATAAACCGGCAGTAAGTCGCTCCTTTTGGTATCCATCACACGTTGTAAAGAGCGGGATACACTATCTTTTTGTAAATAGCCGGACTCGCTGCCCGGAAAAACGTCAAACAGGTTTTTATCCAGCAAATCGCTCTGCTGCCGGTGGGTAAGCCGGAGATATTGGTCACTTACCGCCAATATGGTAAAAAGCGGCGGGTTAGCCTTTATTATTAATGATCTGCCGGAACTTTTAAAAAAGCTCCGGAAGTCCGCACTGCTATAAAAAGCATCTTTGTTCGTGATCATTGGATTACAAATGTAGAATACGGATCCTTAACCTACAGCCGGTTTCTGTTTTTAGTAAATTTCTGCCGCGCTGTCTTCCTCAGCAGCTTTCGTGCGTTATTCCAATGCCGGCTGACCGCAAGTCAAAAAGAAGGTGGTGCCATTTCGCCTTTACTGATCACTCTGCTGTCCGGAGCAGAACACCTGAGGCTCTCGAATCAGCTAAGGTTACTGAGCTGGCTTTTTCTAAATAGCTTTATCAGAGGTGCAGAAAAAGGGGATACATACCGGGAACCGGAGTTCAGTAAACTTTCTCTATTTTCTTCAGGCAGGTTTTCAGATTAATGCCTTTACTCAATACCGGTTGAAACAGATCGCCCTTCTTTTTGAGCCGTTGCATTATATTTTTGATCGTAAACTGAGACGGATGCAAGCCTTTCCTGACTTCTTTCCAATCCAAGGGTGTTGATACCGTTGCACCGGGTTTTGGACGGACACTGTAAGCTGCGGCAAGTGTTTGCCCTTTTTTGTTTTGCAGATAATCTATATATAATTTATTATTCCGGCTGGCGATGCTTCTTTCAATAGTTGTCAGTTCAGGCGCTTTCTCTACAGCCAAGCGGGCAATAATTTCTGCAAACATTCTGGCTTCGTCATAACTGTATTTTGCACCCAATGGCACATAGATATGTAAGCCGGAGGCACCGGATGTTTTACAATAGCAACCGGCACCCGCCTCATCCAGCAACTTCTTTACTATAAGTGCGGCTTCTATTACCTCCTCAAAACTGTTCTTGTCTGAAGGATCAAGGTCAAGAACGAGATAATCCGGCTTGTCCTCTTTCTTCACCGTAGAGTTCCAGGGGTTCAGTTCGATACAACCAAGATTTGCCATGTAAAGCAAAGTCGCCTTGTTATTGCAAAGCAGGTATTCAATATCGCTGTGATTGCTTTCAGAATACAGGGATACTGTTTTTGCCCAATCCGGTGCCGTATCCCCAACATCTTTCTGAAAAAAACCGGCGTCCCGGATACCATTGGGATTGCGCCTCATAGATTGAGGACGGTTTTTTAAATAGGGTAGAATATAAGAAGCCACTTCGTCGTAATACCTGATAACATCCCCTTTCGTATATCCTTCATCGGGGAAGAAGACTTTTTCAAGATTCGATAAAGACAGCTTAATCCTGTCAACAGTGATGATATTGCCATCTTCCTTTCCGGGTTTTGAATTTGTGTCGCTAAGAGAGACTTTCTTCTTTGGTTCTTCTTTCATATCAATCACTGTTTGATCAATTCGCAACCCATGAAATACAGGATGGCGCAGGATACCTCCCTGTGTAAGTTCCGCATAATGAATGTTGGCAACCAGCTGAGGTTTCAGCCAGGTTACGGTATTATTCACCGGCACCTTCATTCCAAAGGGAGAGGTTCCGGTTATTAATGGTTCCATCTCATCACTCAATTTCTGTAATGATGCGTTTGTAAAGCCTGTGCCGGTATGCCCGACATAGGTAAACTTGCCGTTTTTATACTGCCCTAACACCAGTGAACCAAAATAGTTCCTCGCTCCTTCCGGCTTTGTGAAGCCTGCAATCACCGCCTCATCTATCAACTGGTGCTTGATCTTCAGCCAGCTTTTGCTGCGCTCTCCCGGCAGATAGAGACTTTGTTTCTTCTTTGCCATCATGCCTTCCAGGTTGCGCATCTGCATTACTTTAAAAAAGGCTTCGCCCTCGCTTTCCACATGATCGGAATATTTGATGATATGACTTTGAGGAAGCACCTTTTGCAGCAATGCTTTGCGCTCGATAAGAGGCAGACGTGTTATGTCCTTTCCCTTGTAATTCAGTATGTCGAATACATAGTAAATGATAGGTAGGCTGTTGTTTTCTGCATATAACTGCAATCTTTGAAAATCAGGTTTTCCTTCTTCATTTAGCACCACAATCTCACCATCTAAAATCATCGGCGTTTTGATAGCCTGCACCGCTTCATACACCAGCGGATAGTTGTCAGCAAACGAAATGGCATTACGGGAATAAAGGAGAGATGGCTTCTTTTTGCATTCCGCAATGGCACGGTATCCATCCCACTTGATCTCAAATATCCAGTCGGCGCTGGAAAAGGGAGCTTTGGTTTCACCCGCCAGCATAGGCATTATGGCGTTGGGAACTGTCGTTTTTTTTTACTCCTTGCCGTGCTTTGCGCAGCGGCTGCTTTCTTTGCCCCGGGTGCTTTTTTTATTTGCTTTTTATCTTCCCCCAATGCTTTATTGATGCGGGAGGAGGCAGAGGTATGCTCTTCCGCATCGTAAGGTTCGCTCACTGCATACTCGTCTTTATCTTTTATGAGCAGCCATGCGTTATCAGCCGCTTTTTTGAGTTTAATAAGCGCGAACTGCCCTTTTAGTTTTTTGCCATGCAATATGAATTTCAGAGAACCGCTTTCAATCGCCTCTGCACCCGTTCCTTCATTATCAGGTGACAGTTCATAGGTGCCGCTATCCCATACTTCAACGATGCCGGCACCATAATTACCTTCCGGTATGGTGCCTTCAAACGTAGCGTAGCTTACCGGGTGATCTTCCACCATCATGGCCAGCCGCTTGTCTTTTGGATTTAGGGAAGCGCCCTTTGGTACCGCCCAGCTTTTCAGCACCCCTTCCATCTCCAGCCTGAAATCATAATGTAAGTGAGAAGCTTTGTGCCGCTGCACTACGAAGATGAGCTTCATGCTCTTCTTTCCGGCTGTACCTTTTGGTTCCGGTGTATCGCCAAAATGCCGCTTCTCATTATAGTTTTCTAAGCTCATGACGCTTTCCGTTTTTTGGTAGAAGAAAGACTGGCTTTCAATTGTGCCATCAGATCAGTTGCACCGGTATTGTTAACCACTTTCATAGGAGGCTTTTTCGACTTTCCTCCTTTTGCTTTGGCTTTGATCACCTTCAGCAATGATTCTGTATAGGTATCCTTGTAAGCTGAAATATCAAAGGGTTCTGTCAGCTGCTCGATCAGTGCCATTGCCATCTTGAGTTCACCCTGCTTGATGCTGCCATCCTTTGGTGCATCTATCTCATCAGTGCTGCGTATTTCTTCCTCAAAGCGGATGCCGCTCAGGAGGATAATATTCCGGTACGGTTTGATAATTACGAGATGCTCCTTGTTGCGCATGACAAAGCTTCCCACCCCCACTTTTTTGGATTGGGTAAGTGCCCCATGCAATAAAGCATACGTTTTCTTTCCTTCTTTAGAGGGTTCTAAGAAATAAGGATTCTCGTAGTAAATGCTGTCTATCTCCCCTTCATTTACAAATTGAAAGACATTAATGAGTTTGGACTGTTCCGGACTTGCCTGTTCAAAGTCTTTCTCATCCAGTACCACATATTTCCCTTCGTAGTCGTAAGCTTTTACAATGTGATCCCAGTCCACTTCCTTGCCGGTAGCTTCGTTCACTCTTTTAAACTTGATGTGGGAATGATCATTTTTATCAAGCATATCCAGATTCAATTCGCTGCCTTGTACAGCACTGAATAATTTGACCGGTATGTTCACCAGTCCAAAGCCGATAGCACCTGTCCAGATGGGTCGCATGATTAGTAAGTTTGCACAGATAAAAATCAAGGACTGCACCAGTAAAATTATCAACAGGGGGAGTGTGAACAGAATGTGCGTTTCTTATGCTTCGGCATAGATTGCAAGATCGGGGGCTAAGAAACTATTTACTCTTTAATCGAAATTTAAGCAGGGAATCATCAGTTACCCCGATCAAATACGTACTCTTGATCATCGCTTTTTTATTACTTTTTTTATACAAAATAAAAACTACCCGGTAAATGCGGATAGTTTCAATTCGGTGTTTTTCATAGGTTAGCAACGGCGGTATTTTCTAATACTGCCTCCTTTGTACAATTATTACACCATCAAGTTTATAAACTTTCCGGTTCTTCCAGGCTTGCTATTACCCACTGCCTTCCCCAGTTGATTTTCACCATCGGCTCACTCATCACGGTTTCAAAGAAGGGGCGTAAACTGTTCGGCTGCTTAATATCCCAATCCTGCCGGTTCTTTCTTACATACGAGCATAGCTTCTCATAATAGTTCAGATCAATGTATCTGTTTACCCATTCAAGACTTCCTACGATTGCTATATAAGGAACCTTGTCAGTAAGACCACAACACATGTCTACCAGCTTTGCATGTACTTTCTCCTTGTGAATATCAACCCGCACCGCCAACTGATCACCTCTCCCTTTTAGATGCTCCGTATGTTGCACCGCTTTAGACAGGTCTATATAAGGCGTAAAAAGAACAGGTGCCTTTGTATAATCCGTTTCCTCATTCGCACGTCTGCAGGACGGGCAAACCAAATAATTACTGCCTTGCTTAATAAGCTGGTTAATAAAAGCCACTTCAAATTTTCGGTACGGTTGTAATTTACGTTGTATCATCTGATATAGAATTCCTTTGAACTTCTTTTAATCTGCTTTACTTCTTGGTATTTATCTAAAATCCCTGGCACCTGGAAAGTTATCTTCCCCTGCACTGATCCGTATCTGTGTTCTTTTGTTTTCGGCTGGAAAAGGCAGCGTTTCATTTCCGTTTTTTGATTGTGGTGAGTGTTCTTTGCTTACATCATTTAAGTGCCTGAGAAGCTTTGACCAGTCCTCGCAATGACTTACGATCACATGAATCACTTGCCCTTCCTTTTGCACCTTCCCCTGTACCATCAATAATCTCGCTTGTATAATTTCTTTCCGGTATTTAGTTTCAAAGAGATTGCGGAACACGACGAGATTGGCAACGCCGGTTTCATCCTCAATGGTAATAAAGCATACCCCACCTGCCGTGCCTGGACGTTGCCTTACCAGCACCAATCCGGCTACTTTAATCACTTCCCCATGCTTACTGTCAGCTAACTCTTTTGTACTCTTTACATGCAGCAGGGAAAGTTTCTCCCGGATAAAACTTACCGGATGTCCTTTGAGTGAAAGCGAGGTAGCACAATAGTCATGTACCACATGCTGCGAAAGAGACATCCCAGGTAGTGGCGTTTCGCCTTCCAGCGTGCTTTCTGAGGGCTGCCCCTTATAAATGCCTGCCGGACTATCACCCAAAGCGGAAACTTCCCACAATGCCCTTCTCCTGTCCAAACCAATGGATCGGAACGCATCGGCATCAGCCAGCTTTTCCAAGGTAGCGATAGACATGCCTGCATCCAGTAATTGATTGACACTGGCAAAGCGATCCTTTCTCTTTTCAATAAGCAGATTCATATCTTCTATACGGATGCCATGTATCTGCCGGAACCCAAGCCTCACAGCATAATACTTTCCCTCTTTCTCCTCCAGCACATTATCCCAATGGGAAAAATTAATGTCTATATGCCTGAAGGGAACGCCATGATTCCTTGCATCAATGATGATTTGGGAAGGCTTGTAAAACCCCATCGGCATACTGTTGAGCAATCCACAGGCAAACACATCAGGATAATAGCACTTGATCCATGCCGACACATACACCAATAGTGCGAAGGAGGCAGCATGACTTTCGGGGAAACCGTAGCTTCCAAAGCCTTCCAACTGCCGGAAAACGCGATCTGCATACTCTTTGGTATAGCCCCGTTCCAGCATTCCGTTCACCAGCTTTTCCTGAAACTTGTTCACCATCCCTTTGAACTTGAAGGTTGCCATGTTTCGCCTCAGTTCATCTGCTTCTGCCGGCGAAAATCCGGCTGCGACAATTGCCAGCTTCATAGCTTGCTCCTGGAATAAAGGAACGCCTGAGGTTCGCTTTAAAATTTCCTCCACTTCCAGTGAAGGATATTCTACCTTTTCTTGTCCGCTTCTTCTTCTTAGATAAGGATGTACCATATCACCCTGTATTGGCCCTGGCCTTACTATCGCCACTTCTATCACCAGATCATAGAAGCACTGAGGCCTGAGGCGTGGTAACATACTTTGCTGTGCGCGGCTTTCAATCTGGAATACACCAATCGTATCTGCATTACTGATCATGTCATACACCTTCTTATCATCCTGTGGTATGTTGGCAAGGGTGAGATGAAGTCCATAGTGATTCTCTGCTTCATCAAAACACTTGCGGATACAGGTGAGCATACCTAACGCCAGTACATCAATCTTCATAAAACCGAGCGCATCTATATCGTCCTTATTCCATTCGATACAGGTTCTGTTTTCCATTCTTGCATTCAGAATCGGTACTAAGTGATGCAGCTTCTCCTGCGAGATAACAAAACCACCGGTATGTTGTCCTAATTGTCGGGGAAAACCAATGTATTGTTGGGTAAGCTGAAGAACTTTTTTCAGGTGTGTATCCGTTGGATCAATACCCTGTTCTTTTATCTTTTCTTCCTCAAACCATTCATCTGTGTACTGCCAGATGGATTTACTTAAATTATCTACTGCATCAATAGATAATCCCATCGCTTTGCCTACATCCCTGATGGCACCCTTCTGGTGCTGTTGGGTAACGGTGGCAACAATAGCCGCTCTGTCTCTTCCATACTTCCGGTAGATATATTGTATCACTTCCTCCCTCTTTTCATGCTCGAAATCAACATCAATATCGGGAGGTTCATTCCTTGCCGCAGATATGAATCTTTCAAATAACAAATCGAACTTTTCAGGGTTGACAGAAGTAATCCCTAAACAATAACAGACAGTTGAATTAGCGGCTGAACCCCTTCCCTGACATAATATCCCTTGCTCTCTTGCATAGCGGACAATATCATGAACAGTAAGGAAGTAAGAGGCATAGTTCATTTCTTTAATGAAGGTGAGTTCATGCCGTATCGTATCTTTTGTTTTTGTCGGGATGGCTTCACCCAACATTTTCTTTGCGCCTTGCCACGTAAGCCATTCCAGTTCTTCCTGCTGCGTTCTTCCGTTACAGGTTAACTCTTCAGGATAGTTGTATTGCAGACTGCTTAGAGAGAACTCACAGGCGGCTGCTATCTCCTGTGTATTGGTAATCGCTTCGGGGTACCCACGAAACAACCGTTCCATCTCATCTGCCTGTTTCAGATAACGTTCCGCGTTCTCGTGTAGCCGGAACCCTGCATTATAAATGGTACACTTCTCTCGTATGCAGGTAAGTATGTCCTGTAACTCCCTTCTTTCAGAATTGTGATAGTGAACATCATTAATAGCTACTAAGGGAACACTATACCTTTCTGATAACTGCGATAACCGGTGCAACCTTTTAAAATCTTCGCTTCGGTAAGCACGAACGGCACCTATGTAGAGATGTTCATGTAAGGCTTCACTATATTCTTCTATCCCTTCCAGGAAATCACATTCAAAGTGGAAAGAAGCATTTAAGGATAAGGGTGGTATAACAATGAACTTCATTCCTTTTGCATGTTCATACACATCCTTTTTATACAACTCGCATTTACCCTTTTCTGTTCTGATGTTTCCCCTCGTAAGTAAGGTACACAGCCTTGCATACGCCTCTTTATCGGTTGGGTAGGCTAACAGGCTACAACCATCTACCAAATCAAGCCTGCAACCTGTAATCACCCGTATATCCCTCTTCTTAGCGGCAGCATAAGCCCTCACCACACCCGCCAATGTATTGCGGTCTGTAATAGCTATTTCCCTGTAGCCGTATTCACACGCTTGCTCTATCATTTCTTCCGGATGGGAAGCACCCCTTAAAAAGCTGAAGTTGGTTATAACACTTAATTCTGTATAGTTCATCGTTGGTGGTTTAGTAATATTGGAATGCAGTTTATTTACTCAAAAAAGCCGTGAATGAACCACAGTGGAACTGTCTCTGTTCCATAATGCCCTAAGCGGTATATCCAGTAGCGTTTACCTTCCTCATCTTCCACGATATAGTAATCCCTGTGCTTTCCTCCGTCCAGCCACCATTCCGGTTCAATACGCTCAGGGGCATCTGCTTTCACCACATTATGTAGCTTGCCCTTATACCTGAAATTCATGGGTGGATAATCGGGTATGGGTGCTGTGACTTCTACCCGTTCCGGTTGGGGAAGCAAATGAATCGGTCTCCTTTTGTCTGTTTGCCAGGAAGAGGAAGGTTGCTCTTTCAGTGAACCGGAAAGCTTTACGGATCGCTCAGGCAGATGGTGTTCATCCGGCAAATAATGACGCACGACACCACTACCGAATTTGCCTTGCAGGTTGTCTATGAGTTCTGCCAGCTCTTTGTTATCCAGGCTGCTGCCCACCGTCCAGAATGTTTCCTGCAAAGAGGTTACATCTTCTACTTTTGCTTCCAGCGTGAACAGTTCGATTCCTAATGCCGGTTCAATTGTTCCAAGCTTTACATCAAAGAGTTTAAACAGATGTTGCTGGTGATGTGAAGCATGACTGGTTCTGATCCTGACTTCTTCCCATTGATCATCTACCCGGTAACACCTGAACAGAGCGTTGCGAATCCCTTTGCCTTCTTTTTGCAGCCGGTTACAAAGTGTTTCCAATACTCTCTGCAAAGCGATCTCTATTCCTTTCCTTGTGCTGATCGGTTCCACACAGGGCAGTCTTTCCAGGTAAGGTTCTGTTAGTTGAATGGGTTGAATGAGTTCCTCTTTGGTTCCCAACGCATAATCAAGCTGTAGTAATAAGGATTCACCGAACCTTCTGCGAAGCACCGAACGGGGCAGGTTCATAAAGCTTTGTATCTGGTATAAGCCAAGTTTATACAAACATTGATTTATGTCCACTTCCAAACGTAAAGCCATGGGTGGCAAAAGCATCAATGCCTCAGCCTGCCCTGCTGGTGGAATGATTGCTTTTACCTTACCGTATCTGGCAATTGCCCATGCTGTGCCGATGGTATCCCCCATTGCAATGCGTATGTGATACCCTAATTCCTTTAGCCTGTTGCTGATAGTCTTTAGATAATCTGCCTCACTGCCCCATAAGTGCGAACAGCCACTTGCATCCAGTAACAACCCATCCGGCAGATCAATCGCTGCACAGGGCGTATAGCGAATGCACCAATGAGCCAGCTTGGTGAGAAGTTTTTCTGCCAGATCGGTCTGATCGTCCTTTACTTCAACATCGGGAAGAACGATTCTCGCATCAGCCACTACCATTCCTGCCTGAAGCCCGCTCCCTTTTGCTTTCGTACTTACTTCTGTAATGATCATCCGGCCATGACCTGGCCTTGCCAGTACAAAAGGAATCTCTTTTAGTTCCGGCTGATGCCGGCACATCCAGTCTGTTTTCAAATGCCGAAACCAAATAGAAACATATCTCCTACCCATATTAACCCCTCATTTCGTAACTATCTTTTTTAGGCACGATCCGCATTTCTTTTTTTACTTCCCTAAAGCCGGATGCTGACCACTCGATCTGCCAGTTACCAGGTTTTCCATTGCGTATCTTGACTAATTCAACATTCCAGCGGGGATAACCCACACCCGGCAGATCATCCCCAAAACCACTGGCAACGGAAGTAACCTGCCATCGGGATACGGAAGCTATTGTATGGGTGGCATGTGGCTGCTGACGTAAGAGGAAGCCGGTGGTGCGCCTCCCTTCGGCTGCTAACTGGAGCCTTCGGGATTCTTTGAATCCGATGTTGTCTATCTCGCTGATTACCGCTGTTACTCTCCCGCATTTTAATGCCTCTTCAGTGGCATATAAAACATCGGTTTCTTTCTTTAGATCAATAAAGATGATTTGATGTGGTTCGATGCCATACCGTTTTAAAGATGCAGGAAACAGGGTGCGTGATGTACTGACATACAGGCACACACCTCCTGACTTCATGAGCTTGCCGATGATACCGGCAACAAAGCCACTGGTGGCTGCCATGTTCTGCTTTGAGGAACACAGGAACTCATGGGTACACCCGACAGGAAAAGTTGAATTCGGAAATGCCTCTTCAAGGAAGGGCATACCTAAGCTGATGTCATTATCTGTCGGTAATGACCTGATGCCCTGTAAGGGTAGTATCGCCCTTTGGAGCTGTTGTAATAGCTGGTTTGTTTGATTTAGCATTAGCTAAATTTGTTAGCAAAGTAAGTACTAATTATTTTAGCCAATCAAATTTAGTGGAAAACTGCAAGTATTTTGCTCGTTTTTATCCGTGGGCTATAGTAGTAGAATTGAGTTTACTGCACTTCTATGTCAGGCTCTTTTTGCACTTCGATCACAATAGAATCATTCTTAACTGCTATATGGTAAAGAGAAAAAGGCAAGTATCACTGAATAACACCAACATTTATTTCAACACTTTCCAACCAAATAGCCGCTTCTTCAAGATAACATTCAAGGCATAAGTATTCCTGGACAGTCTTTCGACAAACGTATCAAACCTTACTTCTTTTTGGCTGGCAAGAATAATGTCAGCCTTGGTCTTTTCACCTGGCAGCAGCGTGATATAGGTATGAACCTTAGCGGAGCTGATGCTTCCATCTTTATTATTAGCTTTCCCTTCCAGAATACCAAATTTTAGGGGTTCATTTCCTACATTAGATACCACTAAATCATAGGTGCAATTTTGTCTTGACTTCCTTTTGATACTAACAATACTTGGAACGGGAGGCATGAGTGATTTGGTTTATAAGAGAAAGATCATGTAGAGAATTGCAAATTTAAAATAATCTCTCAAAAGAAAAATCATTCTGCCGCGAGATAGTAAATACTCTTACTTTTATAATACATACCACATTCTAAACGAAACACTACAGTTTGAAAACGCTATTTATTCTTGTTTTGCTATTCCTTGGAGTTGTAAGCTACTCACAGAGAGGTTTGTCCACAACCCAGCAGCAGGAGACACCTGTAAAAGTTGATTCTTACAAATTCGTTCCTGCCCGTGCCGGCAAGCCGGCTTATCTAGAAATTAAGTTTACCAATGTCTCAGCCAATAAGATTCAACAAGTAAGATTTAAATGGAAGGAATTGAACGCGCAGGGCGATAGTCTCAATTTAGGTGATGGCGATATCACTTATATCTATAAACCTAAGAAGAGGGGATCTGCTGTGTTTACAATTTCAAACCCTGCTGTGCAAAAGGTTAGCGCAGTTTTCCCTTATAATGTGGCTTATACGAATGATTCAGGATGGAAGCTTGGCACTTATTAAGATTTCTTTCCGAAAGTAAAAAACAACTATTACTATATAGTATACTTGATTTACTGCCGGCTGTAATACCTGGCTGCGGAGCCAGCCGTGCCAATAAAGTCGTTTGAGAATACCAAAGTATCGCCGCCTTCTGTTACAGT
>CAXUDB010000009.1:0-34625 GCA_964249755.1 uncultured Ilyomonas sp.
TGTTTATACACACGGCTGATATCTTCGTACATTTCACCGGAACGCTGTATGGCACACCCCTTACCAGATATGCACTCTCTTTTCTTCAGGTAAGTAAAGCGAGTCGCCAGACTTCACACCGAAGGCTTCGTAAAAATGCGGATTGTTCATCAGGGAACCGTTCACGCGCCACACGGGAGGCGAGTGAGGGTTGTTATTGATCCACAGGCGCAGAAACTCATCTTTCATCTTCACGCGCCAGATGCGCGCCACCGAAATGAAGAACCGCTGGTCAGGTGTGAAGCCGTCAATCTTTGTGGTATCGTGTCCTTCCTTCGTCAGTTTGAAAGCATCGTAGGCAATGGCAACGCCGCCTATGTCGGCTGCGTTTTCGCCAACGGTCATGGCACCCTTTACATGCATCGTATCCAATACCGTGAAGGTGTTATAGAGGTCGACAACCCGCTGTGTTCTGGCTTTGAATTTCGTGTAATCATCTTTTGTCCACCAGTCCGTTACGTTGCCTTCCTTGTCGAACTGGGCACCCTGGTCGTCAAACGTATGCGTGATTTCGTGACCGATCACCATGCCGATGCCGCCGTAATTCAGCGCATCATCATAGCTGTCATCAAAATAGGGTGGCTGTAAAATGCCTGCGGGAAATACGATTTCATTGGACGAAGGATTGTTATATGCCGTAACGGTGGAAGGCGTGTTGAACCATTCCGATCTGTCTACCGGTTGGTTCAGCTTGGCTAACTGAAACCGGTAGTTGTTGGTAGCCGCCGATACCACATTTTCGAAGTATCTGCCTTTGGCAATCGTTACGCGGCTGTAATCCCTCCATTTATCCGGGTAGCCGATTTTTTTGGTAATGGCAGATAGTTTTTCTTTCGCCTTTTGCTTCGTGCTGTCGCTCATCCAGTCCAGTTTATCCATCCGCACCGCCAAGGCTTTCTGCAGGTTATTCACGAGGTCCAGCACCCGCTTCTTTGCTTCTTCCGGGAAATATTTGTTGACATAAATCTGCCCCAGTGCCTCGCCCAATGAATTGTCTACAGCGCTTGCCATCCTCTCGCCGCGCGTTTTTTGCACCGCTTGTCCCGATACCACCTTGGTAAACGCAAACGCCGCATCTGTAAAAGGTTTGCTCAGCTCCTCTGTATAATTGCTAAGGGTATACGCTTTGAGGTAAATTTTCCAGTCGCCGACGGGAACCGAGCTTAACAGGGTATTCAGCTTATCGTAGTAAGCCGGCTGCCCCACATCAATCGAATCGGTTTTGGCACCCAGCTCACTCAGCAGGCTGTTCCAGCCAATGTTGGGTTCGCGTTTCGCCAGTGCAGACACCGACATCTTGTTGTAGTTGGCATTGATATCACGCAGTTCAATGTTGGTTCGGTGCGAGGAAGCGAGCTGCTTATCGATACTGTACACCAGGGTGGCGTCTTTCGCTGCGGCAGCCGTGTCGCTACCGGATAGCACGAACAGTGTGGCGAGATAGGTTCTGTAAGCCTCCTGAATGGCAAGGCTTGGAGCATCCGTTTTAAAGTAATAATCCCGTTCGGGCAAGCCGATGCCCGCCTGATAAACGTGAGCAATGTTGAGCCCGCTGTTTTTGTTATCCGGGCCCACACCAAATCCAATCAGGGAGTTATTGTAGGCAGTTGCCTGGTCCGCCACAAACTTCATTAGGGAAGCCGCGTTGCTGAGGCTGTCAATACGCGCCAGTAAAGGCTTTATAGGCGCATCGCCCCGTTGATTGATGGTATTTGTATCCATACCCGAAGCATAGAAATCACCAAGCTTCTGTTCGATGCTGCCTCCTTTGTTGTCAGCTTTCGACAGGCTGTCCAGTATGCCTTGCAGCCGCAGGCGTTGCGGGTAATTCATAAACATATACGCACCAACGCCGGACTGCGAAGGGGGTATCTGCGCCGTATCGTACCATTTGTGGTTCACATACATGAAGAAATTATCGCCGGGCCTAATAGCGGAATCGATACCTTGTATGCTGCCGGCTGTTTGTTTCTCACCTGCGTTGTGGCAGGCAGTCAGTACAAGCCCTACCATAAAAGACAACAATAGTTTTCTCATGTATCTATTTTTATAGAGATGGGACAAATTGATGTTTGATTGACCGAAGATAATTGTTCCGGCTGGGTTAACTGCTACAACGTGTTCCCGGAACTCAAAATCCGCAAAAAGAACCGCACCAGCTTCCTGGATCAGTTAAAAGAGAAACTGATTAACCGGATGGATGAAGCGGATGAAGGGTTTTGATAAGACACATAGATTATAATATTCATAATTATTAAACTGGTTGTTAATGCATAAAAATTTATTTTTCCCTACTCCTGTTTAACTACTGAAAATTTTTTGTCCGGCGTGCGCAAGTTTGTGTCGCAAAAGCAATTCACACGATTCAAACAAAAAAAGCCTTATGCTTCATCAGATATCCTGGTTCACCTACCTTATCGCCTTTGCGCTCGTTGCAGGCGTTTATTATGCAGTCCTTCTTCCCCTGTTTTTCCGGAAGCAGATCAGGAACTTCTTCTCCCGCCAAAACCGGTTTCAGTCGGCTGAGCCGCCGCGGGAGGATGCGCAGGCAGGTATGCTTGACTACGTCACGTATGAAAAACTGCGCGACGAAGTCACCGCCTACCTGGAAGGAGAAGAAAGGGATACGTTCAAATCAGATATCCTCTTTTCCCTCGTCACTATCATCAAAAGACAACCGGCGCTTCGGGATGAACGTTTCCGTGGCGCCCTGGGCAAGGAGATCCGCAGGATATACAACGCTAAATATAATGACAGCCTGTCCGAGGAGGAACTGACCGCCATCTGGCAGGCATAAACGTCTGGTCCCGCACCGGATGGATGACAGGACCGGTAGATTGGAAAAGGAAAGGTGCGGGACCTTTTTTTAAAAAGCACAACTCAAAATAAAAAACAGTTATGAAGAAGGGACAGACCACACAACGAACGGCGAGACAAACCGGTATTTTGATACTGATGATCCTGCTGGGGCAGCGCGGATGGGCACAGAACGGCAACGCCGGTATTGATGAAGCCACCAGCCAGGTAAAGAGTTATTTTGATTCAGGGTGTAACCTGATGTACGCCATCGGTGCTGTAATCGGCATCATCGGGGCCGTTAAGGTATACCAGAAATGGAACAGCGGTGATCACGATACCAGCAAAGTGGCGGCAGCCTGGTTCGGCTCCTGCGTCTTCCTGGTCATTGTGGCTACGGTGCTCAAATCCTTTTTCGGATTGTAAGGGACAAACAAAAAGGTATGGCAAACAGCGTATACAATATCAACAAGGGCGTGGGCAGGCCGGTTGAATTCAAAGGGTTCAAAGCGCAGTATATCTGGCACCTGGGCGTGGGTCTCGTGGTTCTGCTCATTGCATTTGCACTTATGTATCTGATCGGCATCAACACCTATGTCTGTCTGGGGGTGATCGTGACCGGCGCCACCGCCTGGTTCCTGCGGGTGCGCAGCCTGAGCCACAAATACGGCGAGCACGGTATGATGAAAAAGCTCGCCCGCCGCGCGCTGCCCCGTACCCTGATCTGCCGCTCCCGGAACCTATCCGGCTTTTCTATTCTGAACGAAACAAAGGGGGATAAGCGATGAACAAAGAGCTGCAACAGATACTGCCTCTGTTAGGCATTGAGAACGATTGTATTCTTTCCAAAGGAGGTGATGTCACCGTCGTTTTCAGGGCGACGCTGCCGGAGCTGTTCACGCTCAGCAATGATGACTACGAGACGATCCATCAGACGCTGATCAAGGCCATCCGGGTGCTTCCGGCCCACACAGTATATCATCAGCAGGACTGGTTCATCGAAACAAAGTACTGCGCAGATTTTACAGCGGAGAAGAGCTTTTTCTCCCGCAGCAGTGAGCGGTTCTTCCACGAGCGTCCTTATCTCGACCACAGCTGTTATCTCATGCTGACGAGGAGACCCTCCGGAGCGAAAGGGTCCAGTTCCCTGTTTTCCACCCTCCTGCGGAAAAGTATTCTTCCCAAAGGCGCCAACGATCCTCTTCTGATACAGGAATTTCTTGATTCGGCGGGGCAGTTCGCGCGTATCATGTCCGGCAGTGGCTTTATTTCTCTGAAGCGTCTGGGCAGCGCTGAGCTGGCGAGCGACGGGCGCCACGCGGGTTTGCCGGAGCGGTACTGCTTCCTGACCACGGGCGCACCCAATGTAGTAAAGGACATCCGTCTCAAAGATGAATTGCAGATAGGCGGGCAGCACTGTCTGCTCTATACGCTGGGCGACGCAGAGGATGTTCCCTCACTTTGCGGTTCCCGCATCAGTTATGACCGGTACTCGACGGACAAAACAAAGTTCAGTATTGGTTTTACATCCGGTCTCGGGCAGTTGCTCCCCTGCAGTCATATCTACAACCAGTATATTTTTATTGAGGATGCGCAAAAGACACTCCGGCGCCTGGAGAGCAAACGTCTCCGGCTGCAATCGCTTTCCGCCTACTCGCGCCAGAATGCGATTGCAAAAGAGGCAGTCAACAGTTATCTGAATGAAGCCATCAGTGGGGGACGGCTGCCCGTGAAGGCACATTTCAATATATTAGTATGGACAGAGGATAAGGAGCGGCTACAGGAGATCAGGAACATGACCTCTTCAGCCCTGGCAGCCATCGATGCCACCCCGAAGGTAGAAACGGCAGGTGCGGCGCAGATATGGTGGGCAGGCATGCCGGGTAATGAAGGTGATTTTCCGATGAATGATACGTGGGACACTTTCCTGGAGGGGGCGACGTGTTTTCTCAATCTCGAAACGGCGTACCGCTCCTCCCTCAGTCCGGTCGGCATCCGGCTCGGTGACCGTCTCACGGGCAAGCCGGTTCATGTCGACATCAGTGACGAGCCGGTAATAAAAGGCGTCTGCACAAACCGTAACAAGTTCATCCTTGGTCCTTCCGGCAGCGGCAAGTCCTTTTTTACCAATCACATGGTGCGCAGTTATTACGAGCAGGGCACCCATGTCGTGCTGGTCGATGTCGGGCATAGCTATAAGGGACTGTGCGACCTGGTAAAAGGGTACTACTTCACTTACAGCGAACAGAACCCCATCCGCTTTAATCCTTTCTTCCTGGGTGAAGGAGAAGTGCTGGATACCGAAAAGAAGGAAAGCATCAAGACTTTGCTGCTGGCGCTCTGGAAAAAGGATAACGAGGTGTTTAACCGCAGTGAATATGTAGCCCTGTCCAATGCCCTGCAACTTTATTACGATGAGCTGAAGAAGCAGCCCTCTCTGTTTCCGGGCTTCAATACTTTCTATGAGTTTCTCAGGGACACTTTTACAAAAGTCATCCATCGGGATGGCGTAAAGGAGAAGGATTTCGACATCAGCAATTTCCTGTACGTGCTGCGTCCTTACTACACCGGCGGCGAGTTTGATTACCTGCTCAATGCAACCGAAAATTTAGACCTGCTCGGGCAGCGCTTTATTGTCTTTGAACTGGACAACATCAAAGACCATCCGATCTTGTTTCCGGTGGTGACCATCATCATCATGGAAGTGTTCATTTCCAAAATGCGCAAGCTGAAAGGGGTCCGGAAAATGATCCTGATCGAGGAAGCCTGGAAAGCCATTGCGAAGGAAGGCATGGCAGAATACATTAAATACCTGTTTAAGACGGTCCGGAAATTTTACGGAGAAGCGGTTGTCGTCACGCAGGAAGTGGAAGACATTATTTCATCCCCGGTGGTGAAGGGGGCGATCATCAACAACAGCGATTGCAAGATCCTGCTGGACCAGAGCAAGTATCAGAACAAGTTCGAAGCCATCCAGGAACTGCTGGGGCTGACGGATAAGGAAAAGGCGCTGGTGCTGAGTGTGAACAAAGCCAATGAGCCCGGAAGAAAATATAAAGAAGTGTTCATTTCACTCGGCGGGACGGTATCCAAAGTGTATCGCACAGAGGTGTCCCCCGAAGAATACTTAGCCTACACGACGGAAGAAACCGAGAAAGTAAAAGTGCACCAGTATGCGGAGCGATACGGCAGTATTGAAAAGGGAATCAGCATCCTGGCTGCCGAACTGCGTGCTTCCTGAATCTTTTGATTACAAACCATATAAAACAGAGACTATGAACAGAATTTTTCTCCTGGCTTTACTCCTGACGGGATGCAGCAGCGGCGACAGCAGCAAAATCAAACAATCTGTTCCGGGGGTTTATACCCGGCATTTTGAAGCGGGGTACAGCAGGGGTGATGACACACTTTACATCTCCCGGCTGGATGCCGGCAATACGTACCGGGTGATCCGTAAGAGTACATTCCGGAGGATCAAGAACGGGCGGGCGGGCAGCCCGGAACAAAAAGCGGAATCCTGGATCGTCCTGTATGACGCGGACCATAAAAACCTGTATGAGCAAAAAAAGGAGCGGATCCTGACACCGCTGCCTGACAGCAATAAATTGTGGGTAGGCAACAGTACCTATTTAAAAATAGAATGAGGAGGAGGTTATGAAGAGAGCGTGGAAGACCGCAGTGATGGTGTCCGCAGTGCTGTCCTTGACAACAATGGCTCATGCACAGATGCCCGTCGCAGAAGTGATCAAGCAGGGGATTAAAAAAGTGATCCTGGCGGTTGATTTAAAGGTGCAGCGGCTGCAGAACAAAACCATCTGGCTGCAGACTGCGCAGAAGGAACTGGAAAATACGCTGTCAGCCACCCGGCTGGATGACATCTCCGGTTGGGTAAAAAAAGGGAAGGATTTGTATGCCGGTTACTTTGATGAACTGTGGAAGGTAAAGGATGCCATCAAAATGTATCACCGCGTGAAGGAGATCGGGGAAAAGCAGGTTGCCATCGTTGCGGGTTATAAAACGGCTTACCGGCTGTTCCGCCAGGATGCTCATTTTACGGCAGCCGAGCTGGATTACATGGCAAGCGTATACAGCGGCATGCTGGCGGAAAGTGTAAAAAATATTGATCAGCTGTCCCTGGTTGTGAATGCAATGATCACACAGATGTCGGATGCAGAGCGCATGAGCATTATCAATACTGCAGGGGACGCCATTGACAAGGTCTATAACGACCTGCAGCAGTTCAATAGCGAAAGCAGGCTGTTAAGTCTGCACCGGTCGAAGGATGCGGCAGAAGCGGCTGTTGTCGCAACGCTGTATGGATTGAAATAACACATTACCCAACAAAAACGGAATCTATGAAATGGATAAGTATTGTCGTGCTGCTGACCCTGCCGATTGTATCCTTTGCCCAGACGACTGCGGAATGGCTGAAGCAGAAAAAAACAAGGATCCGATACCTGACGCAACAGGTGGCAGCTTTAGAGGTATATCTGGTGGATCTGAAAAAAGGGTACCGGACGGTCAGAAACGGATTGGGGGTAATCGATGACATGAAGAAAGGAGATTTCAGTTTACACCGGAATTATTTCCGCTCGCTGTACACGGTAGACTCTGAAATCGGAAATTCGGATGCGGTACAGGAAATATTCACTCTGCAGAAAGAGACCGTTGGAATCAGCACAGGGCTGCATCCGTTGCTTTCATCACCTTTTCTCGGGTCATCCGAGAAAGAGTATATCCGGGCTGTCCTGAGCAATGTACTGGAGAAAGGATCGCGTGATTTGGACGCCCTCACCCTTCTCACGACACCGGGTAAGACGGATATAGATGAAGAAGGACGCCTGAAAAAGATTACTGCACTGCATGGGGCTGCGGGAGACCGGTATGCATTTGCGCTGCATTTCAGGGGGGATATCCAAACCCTCCTTCGCTCACGGTCGGGAGAAAAACAAAATGGCGCTGCTATGAATTCACTGTATGGGTTAAAATAAAAAAATGAGAAAGGCAATGAAGAAAGGTATCTTGATTTCAGTATGTAGTCTGGTGATGATGGTCGGACATGCACAGTCCTATGAAGTTCAGTGTCTGCTGCTGGATTGCAGCAAGCTGGCTCAGTTAAAGAGCATCCTGTCCGATATGAAGAAAGGGTATGGGATTCTCACGCAGGGGTATGGAGCCGTGAAAGATATTTCGGAAGGAAACTTTCATCTGCACGAAGTCTTTTTGGACAACCTGATGAAAGTAAGTCCGGTGGTCCGGGGGTATGGAAGGATCACGGATCTGGTAAGTGACCAGTTAGCGGTGCTGAAAGAGTATAAAAGCGCGTGGCAACGGTTTAAGAATGATTCCCGTTTTACGCCTGAAGAATTACACTACCTAGCTGGTGTGTACGGGAACCTGATACAGTCGAGTCTGGCAAAGCTGGATGACCTGATGACCATCCTTACGGATGGAACCGTACGGATGAACGATGAGGAACGGCTCACCCGGATTGACGAGCTGGCAGAGGATATGCGTGATAAGCTCATCTTCCTCAGACATTTCAATGGCAATGCCTCGGTTCTCTCTCTGCAAAGGACCCGTCAGCAGAATGATATCAATACGTCCGGACATCTCTATGGAATAAAGTAAATCTCAATTTTATGAACAGGTATGTAAAAATGACCCTTTGGGGGGTCGCAGGCATTCTGTTGCCTTTGCTTTCCGATGCCCAGTCCTCCGGTGGAACAGCTGACAGTCTGAAAAGCATGCAGGCAGTTCTGGATGGGTTGTATAATGAGATGATCCCCTTGTGCAGTGAGCTGATCGGGGTGGGGAGAGGCATAGCTGGGTTTGCGGCAACCTGGTACATCGCGGTCAGGGTATGGAGACATCTGGCGGCTGCGGAACCCATCGATTTCTATCCGCTGCTCAGACCCTTTGCCATCGGTATGGCGGTGCTTCTGTTTCCCTCTGTCATTGCGGTTGTCAATGGCATCATGCAGCCGGCGGTGCTGGCTACGGCAGGCATGGTAAAAAACTCGGATGACGCCATTACCCGGTTGCTAAAGCAAAAGGAAGATGCCATCAAGCAAACTGACCCCTGGCAGATGTATGTAGGTGAGAGTGGCTCCGGCGACCGGGACAAATGGTACCAGTATACGCATCCGGATGATCCGGACGCCGCCGACGAAGGAGTGATGGAAGGGGTCGGCAACGACATCAAGTTCGCGATGGCAAAGGCTTCCTACAACTTCAAAAATTCGATCAAGCAATGGATGTCCGAGGTGCTGGAAATCCTGTTTCAGGCAGCTGCCCTGTGCATCAACACCATCCGGACCTTCTACCTTATTGTTCTTGCCATCTTGGGACCGCTGGTCTTTGGACTGGCGGTATTTGACGGGTTCCAGCATACGCTGACCGTCTGGCTCGCGCGGTATATCAATGTATTCCTGTGGCTGCCTGTTGCCAATATTTTCGGCGGTATCATCGGCAAGATCCAGGAGCTGATGCTGCAGCAGGACCTCAGCCAGATCGGGAGCAGCGGCGATACATTTTTCAGTTCTACCGATACCGCTTACCTCGTCTTTATGATCATCGGTATCGTCGGCTATTTCACGGTGCCTTCCGTCGCCAACTACATCGTCCACGCCGGCGGAGGAAACACCCTGATGTACAAAGTCACCGCTCTGTTCGGAAGCGGAAGCAGCTCCGCAGTGAATGCAGTAACGGGAACATCGGGTATGGTGGCGGATGTGCTGGGTAACCAGGCAGAGCGGATGCAGCAGAGCCTGTCCGGGTTCGGCGCTAATTCCGGTTATTTCAGGGAAGGAGGGAACCACGGCGACAACCACCAACATGACAAGTTAAGCGGTAAAAGGTAAAGGAGGGATATGTTTCAACAGTTCAAACAAATCGATTCTGCTTTCCGGCTTGTCAGAGGGTTCTGTGCGCTGGTGATTCTGGGCTGCCTCCTGACCTGCACCTATGCGCTTTATAAGACAACATCAGTCGTCAAAGCCAGTGGCGACCGAATGTATATTCTCGCGGACGGAAAGGTACTGGAAGCCCATGCCGGGAGCCGGGAGGAAAATATTCCTGTCGAAGCCCGTGATCACATCCGGACGTTTCATCAGTACTTCTTTACGCTTGATCCTGATGACAAAGTGATTCAAAGCAATATCAGCAAAGCGCTTTACCTCGCGGACGGTTCAGCGAAACAAGCGTATGACAACCTGAAAGAAAGCGGTTACTACACCAATCTCATCTCAGGGAATATGAGCCAAACCATCTCGGTTGACAGCGTAGAGATTAACGTGGATACCTATCCCTTTTACTGGCGGTGCTGGGGAACCGAAACCATTACCCGGGCGACCAGTACTGTTATCCGGAGTCTGCTGACGGAAGGCTATCTGAGGGAAGTATCCCGCTCAGATAACAATCCGCACGGCTTTCTGATTGAGCGATGGAATACGCTGGACAACAGGGATATCCGGACACAGTCCCGGTAAAGACGTCATGCCACCCGATCAATGAACAAACATGAAAACAACAAATAAGGCAATGGACAAACGAGGAGGAGAGGTATCCTTACCAGGCGCAAGGTTTCCGGTCCGTATCCTGGCAAGAAAGACCGCAGGGGTCTTACAGCGCAAAGCAGGGAAGTTATCCCTTCACAGCCAATGGATCGGTCTGATTCTGTTCTGTCTGGTCAGCATTGGCTGCAGCCTGGGAGTAATTGTTTATTCTCTCAGGAGTCATCCTTCCTTCCTTTCCATTAGCCCTATCCGGGTTCCGGTGTTGCTGTCCCCTCGCCTCCCGGGATCAAAAGACAGCCTGATTACAAGGGCGCAGTACAGGCGCATTCAGGCATTCGAAGCTTATCTGTCCCGGTATAAGGAGCCTCCTGCGCCGGATTTGTTCTACGACAGCCTGCTCAGGGCGCGACCGCATCTTATAGACAGTCTCCGGACAATTGACAGCCTGTTCTTATCACAATAAAAAGACGTTTATGGAACAAACACCGCAGTCAGGGCAGATCACAAAAAGAGAGAGGAAGCTTCTTTTCCTGCCATTTTTTCTTTTCCCTTTTCTCACCCTTCTCTTCTGGGCGGCTGGCGGAGGAAAGGACAATGCAGCTTCTAAAAATCCGGCAGGTGCCGGGCTGAATACGCAGCTGCCGGAAGCGCAGCTGCAAAACCACACCCTGGCTGATAAGCTCAGTTTTTATCAGCAGGCTTCCAGAGATTCCGTAAAAAGGGAGGAAGAAAAGCGCAACGACCCTTTCTGGAACCGGATGGCATTCGACTCTTCCCTTTCCGGCACCGGGACCGGAGAGGAGGTCTGGAGCCCTGGAACGGACTACAATCCGATGCCTTTTTCTCAACCGGAAGAGAACCGCCTGGAGCAGAATGAAGCCAGGGCCTATCAGAAAATGGACAGACTGAAGGGCCTGCTGGCACAGTCCAACCCGTCCCCGCGGGCAAAAGAAGGAACGGACGACCCGGGCTCCGGCAACGTCACCTATGGCGGCAGGAATGGAAAGACGGACGCTTTTGCTCAGGCGATGAATCCGTCAGGTGGGGATCCGGAACTGGAACAACTAAATACGATGCTGGATAAAATCGCTGCGATTCAGCATCCGGATGCGGCGCCAGCTCCGGGAAGCGCCGGCGGGGGGTCTGCGAGCCGTAGCCCGGTAAAGGTACGCAGTACAAAAGGTCCGGTCCTTTCTTCTCCTTCCCCGCGCAGAAAGGAGGATAATCCGGCAACCGTTCCTAAAGGGAAAGCTGTTTTTTACAGCGATGATTTTTTGCCGGCCGATACAGCTGATGAGGAACAGGTAACGACCTTTTCAGCTTTCATTCCGAGGATGCAGGTGGCAACCGGTGGCTCAACCGTACAGGTACAGCTTGGGGAGGCTATCGATGTCGGCGGAACCGTGGTTGCAAAGGGAACTCACCTCTATGGGGTGGCCGCTTTGGGGAACGGGAGACTGCTCATTACGATCAAATCGGTCAGGTGGGGGAACAATGTTTACCCGGTCGCTTTGGAAGTGTATGATATGGACGGCCTGGCGGGCATCTGTGCACCCGGCAGTGTAACGGGGGAAGTCATCCGGCAATCTTCCGGCAGACTCGCCAATGGTGGGGTTGGACTGACCTCCCTGGACCCTTCCTTGGGTGCGCAGGCAGCCGGCGCAGGGCTCGAAGCGGCAAAATCACTCCTGAGCAGAAAAGCGAAGGCGGTGAAGATTACACTTCCTGCCGGTTACAAGGTTTTACTTAAAGATTCAGGTATCCATTAATCACCGTTAACAAACCGATTGTATGAATTACTCGTTTTCATTTTTCTTCTCGCTGCTGCTTTCCACTGGCATGATCCATACGAAGGCGCAGCCCTCTTTTATTGAACCTTACCGGATCACCGTATCCAGTAACAAAACCACTCACCTGGTGTTTCCTTTTCCGATCAAGAGCATCGACAGGGGAAGCCCGGATATTCTTGCACAAAAATCACCCGGTACCGATGTGGTGTTACAACTAAAGGCCGCTCATCCGCGAACGGCACAGACCAATCTGACCGTAATAACGGTTAACAACCGGTTATACTCCTTTCTCGTTGCCTACGATTCGATGCCGCTTCATCTGACGCTTGCTTTCGACAGCGGGACCAAGGGGTACAAAAACCTGGTTGCATTCGATAAGGTACCTGGTTTTTCTGACGCCGCTGCAGAGGCTCCCCGTGACACTTTCCTGAAGAGTAACTCGGAAGAAATCGAACGTAAAAAAAGAAAGCTGCTTCATCTTCATTCTTCCCATGACCGGATGCAAATACAGCTGGAAGGAATTTATGCCAGGGAGGATAATTATTACTTCCTGTTCCGGTTACAGAACCGGTCCAATGTACCCTATGCGGCAGAGAGTATCACCTTGACGGTAAGAGATGCAAAGCGGATAAAGCGAATGGCTTCTCAGGAAAGATCAGTGCCGGTTTTGTATCAGTATGGCACGGATAAGGGAGTGCCGGGGCCCGGAAAAAGTTCCTGGGTGATTGTCACTTCCCGGTTCACGCTGGAAGACGGGAAGCACCTGGAGATACAAATACTGGAAAAGGAAGGCGGGAGGAACCTTGCCTTTAAATTAGGAAACAGGCAATTGCTTTCCGCAAAAAAATTGTAGAGTCAAAGATTCTTTACTTACTCAAATAAAAAATATATGAACACGGAAAATCTGAATTATCTGAAGGATGCAATCAGGTATCATGGATTCGGTGAGAAGCTACACGCCGATTTAGAAAACCATATCGCTACCGGGGAGGCCCATTTCCAGCTGCGGTTTGCCGAACCGGTAAACGGAAAATCATTTGAAGCACTGCTCAGCTTCCGGAGGGGAGACAACAGTGATATGTACTATTTCAACAGCTATAAGGCGAAGCTGGACCGGGGGATCAGGGAGAATATAGAACACACTTTCTACATCAATAAAGGCCGTGGAATAACGGCAAAGGAAGCCTACAACCTGCTTGACGGCAGATCGGTGTATAAGGCAATGACAAGTAAGGAAGGAGCCTCTTACCAAGCCTGGCTGCAGCTAGATGCGAAAGTGACCGATAAGACCGGGAACGCTGTGATAAAGCAATACCATGACAATTATGGCTTCGAACTGGGCAAATCCCTGGCTCTTCTGCCCATCAAAGAACTGGGAACGGGTGAAGAAAAGCTAAAGCTGATGCACTCTCTCGAAAAAGGCAATCGGCAGGCGGTCACCTTTGTCCGGGACGGTAAGCAGGAAAGGATGTTTCTGGAAGCAAACCCTCAATATAAAACGCTGACGGTCTATGACGGTAGTATGAAGCGTATAAGAAAGAGTGAAGAAAAAACAGTCACCAACACGCCGGCAGAGACCCGCAGAAATGCACCGGAAAAACAAACCGCCTCCCGGTCTCAGGAGAAACCGTCCGCAAAACGAAAAGCAAAGCCAACCGAGGGGGAAACGGGACTGATTCCCAAGAAACGCGTAAGCCCTAAGAAAGGACTGACGCCATAAAACAACAATGGGTGAAGGGAAGCTGAAAAAGGGAGTGTAGGATGGAAAAAAGAGCAGAGAACAGGATAACAAAAGGACTGCTGGACTGGGTCGCGAAGGAGAGCAGGCTCCGGGAAGTGTTTGGGAGCGGTGTCAGCAATGGAAAGGATTTTTTAGGTGTCAAGCGTGACTTTTTCAACGCGTTGTATAAAGCATGCAAACAGGACACCAATGCAGAGGAGAAGGTAATGCTGCCTATCGTAAGGGGAGAAATCCGAAAAATGGAGAAGCGGTTGTACCCCAACGCTGCCGTCAGACTGGTTGCGAAACTGGGCGAGTCCGTCAAAGAGTGGCTGCACCCGGGCCGTGGAACTCTCTCTGAACAGACCGGGATGGCATCTGGTCAGGTAAGGCGTAAAGGAACGGAATACAGCAGGGGCGCGGAAAAAAGAGAGCAGCTGCATGAATCCGGCAACAGTCTGTTAAGCACCTACAGAAAGAAAAGCCCGGAGATAAAGGGAAAGAAAGGAGAAACGAAAACATCCTCCCCGAATGAGAAGGAGCTTTTGCCTAAGAAGCGGCTGAACCCGGGTAAGGGATATGGATTACACTGATTACTACATTTTTTTATGCATCTGCAAAACATACGGTCTCTGGCAGCGGTTCTTACCCGTCTTGGGTTCTCAGCGGGAATGGAGAGTCAACTGCTGTATTATATCTGTTTGAGACAGAAAGAATTCGTGATCAGAGAGCAACAGCAATACGGAACGGACATCATAAGTTATGTACTCTTTTTTAAAAGAAAAGAGACAGGAGACAACTGGGTCTGTTCGCATTATGATGCTTCGCTACGTAAGGAAATCCGGGTCACTTCTTCGGTTCTCAACCCCGTCGAAATTGAAAAAGCAGAAGAACAGATGCGCGCTCCGGACTGGAAACAGTTAGGACAGCTTGATTCCGGTACACCCATCGAATGGGAAGACAAAAAGACCTGGGAAGAACCGATGCGGGCACAAAAGGCAATAGATGCTTTGGAAGCACTGTCGGCAACAGCGGAAGGAGGGGAAATCGCGGAGGTGCTGAAGTTTAAATACTGGGTCGATCTGCCGCTTGAAAAATTGATTCCCCATCTGCCCGTGTTAAAAAGCAGGCTAGAATTATCCCAGCGGTTTTACGTCCTGGGTGAAGAGGGCATTACAGCTGCCGAGGCGTACCGGTTTCTGAACAATCAATGGATTCAGCGTCAGATGCAGATAGATAAAAAGCGTGAGATGGCGGGGAACGAGCCGGGACGGCAGATGCCAAAAGCGGAACCGGCGGCAAAAAAACACAAGCGGAAAGCAAAGTAGACGAGGCACCGGCTATAGGGATAAATATGGATACAGGAGATCATCTGGCAGCTTTTTTTGCAAAATCCGAAGAGGACGGGCGGATCGGTCCTTTGCAGGTTTGCCTCTACATGGCTTTGCTTTGTCAATGGAACAGGAATTTTAAGGTAAATCCCTTTCAGATTGAACGCGGCAGGATAATGCGGATGGCGAAAATCAGTGCCCGGTCAACGTTTGGCAAATCCATGAAAACCTTGCAGCAGTCCGGGTACATAAAATACATCCCTTCTTACAATCCGGACATATCCAGTATGGTATGTATTCATGAATTAGCCCGGGAGGATAATGACGGGTAAGTGTATAAGCATAACGAACTGATTTTCCGCACCGGAAGGGGTAGAAATAGGACTCCCCTGGGATGTAAGACAGTGAGCAGAGATTCTCAGAAACGATTTAGTCAAAAGCGGGTACGGGCATTGGGATCATACGGGGCAAATTCCTGAACAAAAATCTGCAGGACAGGTGGGTGGTCTACCGTTAGCACAGATCTCTTTCCGGGAGTCCGGCTGTTTGAGCCGGGTAAAATAAAAAAGAAAAAATGAATGATGTACCGATGTTATTTCCGGTGAACCCGGATGAGTTCTGGCGACAGATAAAAAGAATTGTGCAGGAGGCCATCCGCGAGCAGATAGACAAAAAAGCCCCGGTAGTACAGTCCGGTCTAATTCCGGAAAAGCCGCTGTATAAATTGGCCGATCTCTGCCTGATCTTCCATGTCTCAAAGCCGACCCTTTACGAGTGGATCCGTGACGGGAAGCTGCGCTCTTTCAAAATCCGCAACCGGAGGTATTTTACCCGCAACGATATAGAAGCACTGATGCAGGGAAAGCACCTTCCGCAAAGTCCCCCTTTTCCTTCCAAGCCTGCTTAATAGGTGAGGCGCGCCGCAAAGGCAAAAGGGGAATTCCCGTTCCCCTAATCATTGAACACAACCCATTAGGGACTTTAATTTTTGTACTTTTTTTTATCAAATCTCTATTATTAGGGACGAGCACTTACACATGAAGAAGCAGAGGCAATGTACAAAGATGGCACTGCCATTACTGATAACGAGGGTGGATTAGTTTTAGGTCCCTCTCATGACGATAGAGGTGTCTGGTTTCTTGTCCGGAATACCGACAACTATCTACTTAAAGGAGAAGTTGAAGGATATGAGTATATATTCAATCCCGGAGCGACCCATTTTACTTCGATAATTCGCTTCACCACATCAATAATCCAGAGAAACATCTAACTCCGACTTTTGAAGACTATACTATTGACGAGGGTATGAAGACACTTGATGTAGAAGCAATGTTGGAAGGATATTTTTAGTATTGGATTTTGATTACTTCTCTATAATGAACAAACATTTCACCAAAGGCTTTCTCAGAATTTTACCTGAGATGAATGGATCAGTTACCTATGAGACTATTGGGAAGGATAAGATTAAAACAGTAGTAAATCAGCGGTCCAGGATTCATTTGTATTTCTATCATGAATATAGAGGCTTTTTTGTCTGTAAAGAAGGTTTTTGCTACGCATGCATCGCAATGCGCTGCTGGTGGCAGGTAAGAAATATCTTCTCCCCGATACTTCTGATCACTCCGCTTTGGCTGACATCAAAGGATTGACATACGAGTTGATCTTTCTCAGGGCTGCTTAAGAAGACAAGCTTTTGGGGTAAATTCCCGATCCAGGGTGTAATTCCGGAAACAATAAACTGAACGGGCTGCTGATTTATTTTCTGTACGGTGCCTGAGTAAGTCTTATCCAAATGCTGAAATGATATTTTGAACATGGAACCTGTTTTAGTGCGCTAAAAATAGACGCAACCAGATGCGGTAAGGATTAAAATACAATTAAAAGATGTCTACGTTTTTCGAACGTAAGGGTGTGTGGTTAAAAAAAATAGAATACTCAAAGCGGGATGGCTGGCAACAACAGCTTGTTATTTTTGCACTGGGTTTAAAGTTTGATTATATATTGGTTTATTTACCGCCACCGGTTTCTACCAGCGGCTTTTTTATTCCCCAACAACCTCTACGCCCATTTCATTTAGCATTCTATCCAGTTGTTTCTGCTCGGCTGCATAACTCCTGTATTCAAAGAAAATATTATCGACACGGGTTTCTAACTCAATGATAAGCAGGATCCACCTGTCACGCCGCCCGCGTATGGTTGCAAAGTCACCGGAAGCAACATATTCTTTTGTGAGCTTGCTTCTGCGCTGATCCCAGTTAAGCACAGCAGATTTTACGTAATCAATGCCTCTTACAAATAGTTGGTTATAGTCTTTCATCAGTTGGAAGATAAGGTTTACAGATTTCAACTACCTGCCTGCAATTTTGCACATCGAACATACCGATATGGCATTCATCAGACGGTACGTTCATTTGTTTTGATAGCCACCGGTAGGCTTTGCTGCGATTCGTGGTGTCACCGATCCAATGCCGGTGCACCTCGTTGATCATTGATGTCAAGGCAATCTGGTTAAAATAATAATGCGCTTCTTTTCTGGCTTCCCTAAGTTCGTAGTTAGACAAGCTGCCCAGCGCTTTATCTGTTCCTTCATGAACCCCTACATAAGCGTCACAGGGACGACACCGATAAATCATTCCGTAAGAGGTTCCGTAAACGGCGCTGCTATCCACATACTCTGAAAGGCTGCCGCAATAAGGACAAAGCTTCCCATTTAAAATGGTAGACTCGTTTTCATCTCCGAAGCGGATCTGTAACAGGCTTGCCGGCAGTTTCATACCACCGAAAATAAACCGATCATGAAACATATAAGACCCGACTTTTCCACAACATATGCCCCTGTTATATATTCGTTACATGAAACGCCCACCGCCGCATAGCAGGTGTCGTACAGGAGGGAGAGAGCATAGGTAATGTGCTGCGGCTGGGGCAAGCCGAAGACTTCAAAATAGAAAGAGCGAAGTGTTACAACTTCGCTCAGCTTCCGGGTAAGACACTATAGAATTGGGAAACTTGTTACTTAACAAAGCTGATCCCTGTAGAAAGGCTGCTGAATTTTATTTTCATTTCACTGATACTGTCCCTCATCTCACTCCGCGGGGGCGTGCCTTTCTTAGCCAGCGTGCGCAGGTTTTCTGCAGCATGTCGCAGGCTCGCTGCCAGCAAATAAAGGTTCTCTTTTCCTTTGGCATCCAGCAGTAGAGAAAGACCGCTTATTTTGAGAGAGGCATCCGCAATACGGGTGGTGTGGAGCCGGATAGTACTCACATCGTTCTGCTCCGCCGCCTGCTCTGTCAAATGAATGGCACGCTCAATCTGCTGCAGGGCAGCGTGTAGTGTATCAAGTAAGATGGCATTTTTCGAAGCTCCGTTTTCGTTGGCACCTGCAAAGTGTTCTGCCGCATGGTCGTTGCCGGGCGCAACGCTATTGTCGTTTGGGGCTTGCGGTTGGGCCGCTACCTGGGTATTCTGTTCCTCTGCTCCTGTTGGCAGATTCCCCCATGATGCGTTTTGCGACACCGCGTGTTCGTAAGCCGACACCACTGCCTGGCGAAAGCTTGCCTGCTGTTGTTGCAGACTGGAAAAAGCGGCAGCTAACAATTTGTCTTTGCCTTCAAAATCATCGTTTACAACCAGTTTCCCGTACTCATCTATGTCTGCCCGGTAACCGCTTACCAGCGGGGAAAGTCTAAAATAATAATCGTCGGGCAGGTATTCCATTTCCTCTTCGATTGAATCACAAAAAGTTTTCAACCTTTCTGCCGCTTTTAGCCAGGTGTTTCGTTCGTCTCCGGCTCGGTTGCGGAGAGTGGAAAAGGATTCATCCATACGGGTTGCGTATTTCTTAATGTTGTTCAATGTGTAATCCGTAGAATCCTGACTTATGGCGGGGCAGACGTATAGTGCAACCAGCAGGAGCAACCCTAGTTTTTGCACCCTGTTCTTTTTCATGGCAAACGCTGTTTTATAATGATAATATATATCTCCATATGACAAAAAAGAATGGAATAAGTTTATACAGACCAGTACACTTCGCAAAACGTACGTTGCCTGCGATGTATTACGCTTGCCAGTTCGCTACTGTAGCTCTTCTGGAGTACAGCACATCTTGCAGCGCGGGCGATGCGGAAAAACAGAGTTCACTCTTACACGGTACGCAGCCTGTCCTCTTTGGGAGAGACGGGGCCGGAACCTGAAAAAGCCGGTGATTACATCACCGGCTTTTTCACAAACGCAGGGATAGCGTTTTAACTCTACGCCATTAACTCGCTCATTCCAAAGGCAGTCATTGTTTTATCGTACTCAATTTTAACCGCATCATTGGCTGCTTTCACAATATGCCCTGTGGCAGGATCCACCACGGTCCGTAAAGGTCGTTTTCCCTTGGGCAGATTCATAAGGTTTTGTACCGCATCCGCCACATCCTGCGGGTTCGGGTTGGTGGCTTCAAACAGTTTACCCAAGGCACTACCCATATTGTTTGGAATATCGGCAAGCGCCCCATAACCGGCAACAACGTCCGTATCCGATCCGCTTTTTATTTTGTGTATAATGTCTGTAGGGAAAGCACCCGGCTCTACCAGTACTACATCAACACCCAGTTGTTTCACTTCGTAGTGCAATCCTTCACTAAGTCCTTCGAGCCCGAATTTGGCAGCGCTATATACCGTCATAAACGGGAAAGAAAACCGGCCGGCACCACTGGAGATATTAATGATCAAACCGTCTGCCTGCTGACGCATGGTGGGTAACACGGATTTCATGAGACGCCAGTAGGCCAGCACATGCAGGTCAAACATCTCCTTTACATCTTCTGTGGTGAAGCTCTCGGCAACACCCATAGCAGAATAACCGGCATTGTTTACCAGCACATCTATCCTGCCTTCGTTGGCAAGGATGAGGTCAACTGCATTTTTTACACTCGTATCATCGGTGAGGGCTACATCGAGTACCGAAATGTTGCTCTCCTGCCCCAGCTCTGCTGCCTTGGCGGCATTTTTACTTTGTGTGTCCCGCATGGTAGCATACACTGTATGCCCTGCCGCTGCAAGGGTTTTGGCTGTCAGCCATCCAAACCCACTGTTCGTTCCTGTTATCAATACCACTTTGTTGCTCATAATGTATAATTTACTGAGGCAAAGTTGGTGACATTTTGTAACTTTGTGGCATTAGGTAATGGTTTATTTTAATCAACCAGATAACAAATGAGTAAGCTAGTGACAATAAAGAAACCGGCAGATTGTATGGATACCAATGACGTTTGTACAGCATCGTTACGGGCCATACAGGATGTGATGGATGTGCTGGGTGGTAAGTGGAAGATATCCATTGTAACCTGTTTGTGTTTTTACCCCAGGCGGTTTAGCGAGTTGCTGAAATTGGTGGAAGGCATATCAGGCAAAGTGCTGAGCCGTGAGTTAAAAGATCTTGAGATGAACAAACTGGTATCCAGAACGGTGAAGGATACACAGCCTATTACGGTAGAGTATGCGATTACCGACTATGGCAACACCTTTAAAGACCTGATTCAAATCATGGCAGAATGGGGATTAAAACACAGAGAAAAAATTATTGGCAAGTAAGGCATCGTAGCAGGGCTTTCTGTGATTGTAAAAACACGCCTTCCTGTTCTGCTACCGGCTGATGATTTTGCCAAATAAATTTTACTGATGTTTGAGAAAGAGATTGGGGACTAACACCGATGAAGGAAAATGTCGATTTGCTATTACCCTATTCAGAAGAGCTAAGAGAGACAGATGCCGATAATAAGCTTGTCGGGTTTCCAGCTCAAAAAGCCATAATTGCTGCCAGTAGAGCCTTACTATTATAGCTACCTGTGGACAATCTTTCAAATTTGAAGGAGATTTGCTGTTTTATGAAGAACTCGTTCAGCTGAACCCCCTGTTTTGGGGCAGAAGGGATCATCAAAATAACGGATTGTCAACTTTATATGGATCAACACCTTGCGGAATAGATGATCAAGGGTTGCACAATCATTCACTGACAGGAAAGGAAAGTTTACTTTTTAGCTGATGACGTCCGCTTTATATCCTTTGAATTGTTTTTACTGGTGTCTGCCTGTTGTTTTACTGGTGTTGCCGGATGGGTGACGCTTTCTGCTTTTTGATTGATCAGATAGAGTACCTAGTCAATTTCTTCTTGGGAATAACCCTTGGCAAGAATGTGATGATAGAAATCTTTTCCGTTCATGGCAGACAGAATCTTTGTTCTGGTATACCACTCTGAATCCCAGAATTGGCCGGACATAAGAAGAGCGCAGGTCTCAACTTACTATGTATAGAGGAACTGGCTACGCTAGACCACAAATAAGTGAGCCCACGCCCCAAGGCGTGAGCCTCTCACTTATTATCCCGTGGTCATTTTGAAAAGTGCCAGTTTTCTATACCGGATTCAAAGCAATCAGCTTCCAACATGTTTTCAGGCACAGACTTATTCAAACACACAATTCAGCAAGACTCATTAACAAAAACATGCCTCAGACTGCAAATATTCTTCTGCCTTTGCATCTTTGTGTGAATCTTTCCTGCACTCACGCCCCCTATTTTATTGTCGGTTTAATATCAGAATCAACATCTCAATCAATTCTTTAAAATTCGGTCGATACATAAAAGTGTTGGATATTTCCAACAAAAAGGTCAAATTTGTCGAAAATATCCAACATGGCTATTAAATCACCGGTTATTTTTCCTATCCATAGAAAACTCTTGGAGGGAATGGGAGAAAACCTGAAACTTGCCCGGAAACGACGTCATCTGACTTCTGCACAAGTGGCGGAACGGGCTGGTATTAACCGCTCAACACTAGTGGAAATAGAGAAGGGCAACCCGAGTGTATCGATGGGTGCTTATTTTAATACACTGCGGGTACTAGGACTACAAAATGACATTTCAAAACTGGGTGCTGACGATGAACTGGGTAGAAAACTCCAGGATCTTGACCTGCTTGGGAATGCATAATGACAAAGAAAACAGAAATATTTGTGTATGCCGATTGGATCGGGCTGAAGGAGCCTGTAGTGATCGGAATATTGACTGCCCAGCAAACAAAGGGAAGAAAAGCATTCAGTTTTGCTTATGACAAGGCTTGGTTACAGTCCGATGCGCAACGGTGGCTCGATCCGGATATACAATGGTTTACCGGTCCTCAGCATCCGGTTGGTAAGGAAAATTTTGGCGCCTTCATGGATTCCATGCCGGATACCTGGGGACGGAAACTGATGCTGCGCAGGGCAGCTCAGCGGGCAGCGGAGGCGGGTGAACCTGTCCCCACACTATATGATATTGATTTTTTACTGGGAGTCTATGACAAGACCCGTATGGGAGCTTTGCGTTTCAAGCTTGATCCTGAGGGTCCGTTTCTGGATAATAATACTCAATACCCGACACCACCCTGGTCGACGGTGAGAGAATTGCAGCACGCAGCAGAAGTGGTGGAATCAGATAAGGAATCCCGTGAGATAGCAAAATACACCGCTATCCTAATGGCGCCGGGTTCTTCTCTGGGAGGAGCCAGACCGAAAGCCAATATTCTGGATGAGGAAGGGAATTTCTGGATTGCAAAGTTCCCGGCGAAGGCGGATACTACCGACAAAGCTGCCTGGGAGTTTGTTGCCTGTCAGCTGGCGCGAAAAGCCGGCATCGGTATGTCTCCCTGCCGGCTCGAACATATCAGTGGAGAATACCGGACGTTCTTTTCTAAGCGTTTTGACCGTGAGGGCAGGCAGAGGATTCACTTCGCCTCCGCTATGACCATGACAGGAAAAAACGAAAATATGCTCCGCGATGCACCTGCCAGCTATCTGGATATTGCTCTCTTTATTCAGAATTCCGGAAGCCAGGTCACCGAAGATTTACACCAGTTATGGAGGCGGATGGTATTTAATATTCTGATCTCCAATACGGATGACCATCTCATAAATCATGGCTTCCTACTGGGTAAAAAAGGCTGGCGTCTGTCACCGGCTTTTGATCTCAATCCTACCACTGACAAAGCAGGGTTGGAATTGAATATAGATGCGGATAATAATGAACTGGATCTGGCTCTTGCCAGATCGGTGGGAGACTATTTCCGCTTACGTCAATCCGAAATGAACCAGATCATTTCCGAAGTTGAAGCAGCTGTCAGCAATTGGAAGGCTGTTGCCGGACAAACCGGTCTGTCACGTCAGGAAATCGAATCCATGGCACCGGCATTTTCAAATAATCATCGAAAAAAGTTATAGCAACTTTCTAACCTTTGTAAGAAATGTTGATTCTGTCAGTTATCTAAAGGTTTGAAAAGTATAATGACAGACGTAATAAGAACGATAACTTTACTTTTTCCGGTTATTACTAAAAGTTCGGTTTAGAATATAAGTATTGCTAAGTCGCAACTTACATTCAGCAATCATTAGGGCATTGCATAAAATGCTCTTTCTGTTTTTAAATACCTGATTATGGCAAAAAAAAAATCTGACCAACAACAGTCGGAAGACAGACATCTTGATGAAGGAAGGAGAAACTTTCTCAGGCAGTCGTCTATTCTCACCGCATTAGCCGCTGCACCTCCTTTTATCCTAAAAGCAGCCGAATCAGAATGGGACGAAAAAGCGGCTGAGTACATTGAACAGATGCCATTGTCAATTGAGATCAATGGCATATCACAACAACTATCCATTGAACCACGTGTGACATTACTGGATTTGTTGCGGGAGCAATTAAAGCTAACCGGTACCAAGAAGGGCTGTGATCATGGTCAGTGCGGTGCTTGCACGGTACATGTGGATGGTAAGCGGGTGCTATCCTGTTTAATGCTGGCAGTAACAAAAGAAGGAAAAAAAGTAACCACGATTGAAGGACTGGCTGATGGAGATAAACTGCATCCAATGCAGCAAGCCTTTATAGAACACGACGGCTTTCAATGCGGTTACTGCACACCCGGACAGATCATGTCCGGCATTGCCTGTATTCGTGAAGGTCATGCAAACTCAGAAGAGGAGATACGCGAATATATGAGCGGTAACATTTGTCGTTGCGGTGCTTATAACAACATCGTGGCGGCTATTGAAGACGTAAAACAAGGAGGACATGAGGTATGATAAACTTTGAATACATCCGGGCGTCAACGCCTCAAAATGCGGTGGCTGCCATAATGAAAGATGCCTCATCCCAATTCATTGCCGGTGGCACCAACTTAGTGGATTTGATGAAGAAGGGAGTTGCCAGCCCGCAGAAGCTAATTGACATAAACAACCTGGCTTTACAGGATATAAAAAAAGACGGCAACAAGCTCGTGATCGGTGCGCTGGCAATCAACAGTGAGGTGTCAGAAAATAAACTGGTCCTGAAAGAACAGCCCTTGCTTTCCCTTGCTTTGAAAGCAGGCGCTTCCCAACAGATCCGCAACATGGCTACAGTAGGCGGCAACATGTTGCAACGTACCAGATGTTCATATTTCTATAACACCGATCTTCCCTGCAACAAGAGGATTCCCGGTTCGGGTTGCGGTGCCTTGAAAGGCTTCAATAGAATGCACGCCATATTCGGCGCTTCAGAAAAATGTATCGCGGTTCATCCCAGCGACATGTGTACCGCTTTGGTGGCGTTAGATGCTATCGTAGTGGTGAGCGGACCAAAAGGCGAACGTCGCATTCCGTTTCAAAGTTTTCATCGTCTGCCTGGTGATATGCCTCAAAAAGACAATACCTTAGAAAGATGTGAGTTGATCATTGCCGTAGAGATACCGGATAACAGGCTTCAGAATCACGTTCATTATTTAAAAGTCCGCGACCGCACATCGTATGCATTTGCACTCGTTTCCGTAGGCGCAGCCGTAGAGATGGATGGGAAAACCATCAAAGATATACGGCTTGCTATGGGTGGTGTTGCGCACAAGCCTTGGCGATTGACAGAAGCTGAAGATTTTTTACAAGGCAAATCAGCTTCCGAAGAAAACTTTCAGCAAGCGGCAAAGCTGGCGATGACGGGAGCAAAAGGTTACGGGCAAAATAATTTTAAACTAATAATGGCTCCGAATTCTATTGTTGAGGCCTTGAAAACAGCTACCGGAAAAGCATAAAACCATTCAGATGAGAAAGCAATTTAAAAAAGGTGAAAAGCAAGCCCTCAACCGGGTGGATGGGAAAGCAAAAGTAACCGGCACAGCCAATTACGCGGCTGATCAGAAGATACAGAACCTGGCTTATGGCTTCCTGGTAGGCAGCACGATTGCAAAAGGAAAAATTAAAAGCATTGATACAAAGAGTGCCGAAAAAGCGCCGGGCGTTCTGTCTGTTATCACTTATGCCAATGCACCAAAGATACCCGGCTATCAGGTAGGTAAAGACCCTTCCAAGCCACAAACAGGCGGGCAGCCATTGCGCATTTTTTTCGACAACGAAATCGTTTATTACGACCAGCCGATTGCATTGGTAATAGCCGATACTTTCGAACGTGTTCTGTATGCCTCTAAACTCGTGAAGGCACAATATGAGAAAGCGACCCACCAAACAAATCTCCAGGCCAACTTAGACAAGGCAAAAACCCCTTCCTCACCCTGGATGAAAGACTACAACCGCGGTCAGCAGGATGCCTATAAAGACGCGCCTGTGAAAATAGACCAGGAGTATTATCACCCGAGGGAAGTACATAGCCCGATGGAGCTGGCAAACATCATCGTAAACTGGGAAGAAGATAACAAAGTAACCGTTTATACCAAAACACAAGGTGTATTTGACACGCAAGGAAGCATTAAAGACGCTTTTCTATTACCGGCTGAAAACATTACGGTTCATGCAGAATATGTAGGAGGCGCTTTTGGAATGGCATTGCGTACGTGGCCATACGAGATTGCTGCGCTTATGGGTGCCAGAAAGGTTGGCAGACCTTTAAAACTGGTTCTGCACAGAGAGCAGATGTTTACCAATGTAGGCTATCGGCCCGCTACCCTGCAAAAAATAGGAATGGGAGCCAGTTCCGATGGTAAACTGGTCGGGATTACACATGAAGCGACCGGCAATACCTCTTCCTATGAAGAGTTTACTGAAGGTTCGGTTGGTATTTCGCGGATGCTTTATGATTGCCCAAATGTGACAACTCGATATAAAACGGTACCCTTAGATGTCTCTACACCCATTTGGATGCGGGGTCCCGGAGAGGCGACAGGCTGCTATGCTTTGGAGAGTGCCATGGATGAAATGGCATACAAGCTAAACATAGACCCGGTTGCATTCCGGCTACTCAATTACGCAGATGTTGATCCTGATAACAAGCAGCCATGGTCAAGCAAATACTTAAAAGAATGCTATCAAATGGGGGCCGACAAGATTGGATGGAAAAACCGGAAACGGCAACCGAGAGCTTTAAAAGATCGTGGCTGGCTAATTGGTTACGGCATGGGCACGGGTTCGTTTGGCGCTGGGCGCTGGAATGCGACAGTAAAGGCAATCCTCCAGCCAGATGGCAGCTTACTATTGCAGTGCTCGGTTACTGATATTGGTCCTGGTACGGCTACTATGATGACTGCAATCGCCTCCGATGCCATGGGGATACCGCCCAATAAAATCGCAGTACAAATCGGCAATACGGTATTGCCTCCCGGTCCGACACAAGGCGGTTCTGCTACTACCTCTGCAGTAGGCGGCGCAGTCAGCGATTTATGTACGACACTGAAAGAGCAAATCGCAATACTCGCTGGTAAGGAAGGTTCTCCCTTACACACGGCAAATACACCAACTTTAAAAGCAGATGACATTACCTTTTCTGAGACTGGAATCGCCTCACAGAAGGATGATTCTCTTAGTATCAGTTATGCCGACTTGTTTAAACTAAATAACTTGCCGGCACTGGAGATTACGAAAGAAGGAAAAGGACAAGAACTTCCCTACTCGATGTACTCATTCTCGGTGCATTTTGTAAAGCTTCGCGTCCATCCTCAAACGGGTAGAATCAAAATTGATCATGTTGTGTCATGCGCTGATGCCGGCACAATAGTGAGCCCGAAAACAGCGGAAAGCCAAATGAGCGGCGGTGTGGTCGGCGGCATCGGTATGGCATTGATGGAAGAGAGCGTATTTGACCATCGGTTCGGAAGAGTCATCAATAACAATCTGGCTGACTATCATGTGCCCGTGAATGCTGATATACCTAAGATTGAGGTATTGTTTGTAAATAAAAAAGACCCTTATGTCAATCCGGTCGGTTCAAAAGGTTTGGGTGAAATTTGTTTGATTGGTATGGCTCCAGCTGTTGCAAATGCTGTTTTTAATGCAACCGGTAAGCGCATGAGGGAACTGCCGATTACACCGGATAAGCTTATTGAGTCGTAAGATAAGTATATCACAACTCTTCTTATGATCCCAAAAAAGGGTAGTAGAGCGCTATCTTTTACCAAAATAGCGTTCGGATTTAAAACTGAAAAAAGCAAACAATCCGAACGATTACTTACCGTTAAATGTCTTTAGGCACTTATCAGTCTCCGGTTTCTAGTTTCTTAACTTTGGTTCATGAGGGATAAGAACGTTCGCTCCTTTTCAGAATATAATAACGAGCCAAAGCTGAAAGGTGTCAACGTTTTTCAGATCGAAAGTGATGCTGCGGCTATCCGTAGTGACAGAAGAAAGGATCTCTATAAAATTTGTCTTGCAACCGGCAGGCGCGTTATTCACTATGCAGACAGAAGCTTTGAACAGGAAGGCACCCTTTTGTTTTTTGGCAACCCACACCTCCCTTCCTCATGGGAGACGATTTCCACTACCTAACTATGGGCTTCCTGCCCACTTTTAATGTTAACTAAAACGAAAGCAAATGGCAAGGATATTTATTACCGGTTCGGCAGATGGTCTTGGATTATTAGCAGCAAAGCAACTCATCACTTTACAACACCAGGTGGTGTTACATGCACGTAACCAGGCAAGGGCAAAGCAGGCAATGCAAAAAGCACCGGGTGCAGAAGATGTGTTGATAGCTGATTTATCTGTCATGGAAGAAACAAAAACACTGGCTCAGAATGCCAATTCGTTAGGCAGTTTTGATGCGGTTATCCATAATGCCGGAATACTTCAATCTAAAACGAATAGCGCAGGGTTATCAACATTGCTTGTTGTAAACACATTAACACCCTACATCCTTACCAGTATGATGAATAAGCCAAAACGACTTATTTATTTAAGTTCCGGTATGCACCTTTCGGGAAATGTAGAGGCTTTGAACAAGGAAAGAAGCAGCATCAGTTATTCCGATACCAAGCTGCTTGATTTAATATTAGCAAAAGCAGTTGCACGCAGGTGGGCAGATGTATATGCCAATGCTGTAGACCCCGGCTGGGTAGCTACAAAAATGGGTGGACCCGGTGCACCGGATAGTTTGGAGCAAGGCTATGAAACGCAGGTATGGCTTGCAACAAGTGAGGATAAAGATGCACATGTGAGTGGCAGGTATTTTCATTATAAAAAACAATCTCGCTATCACAATATGGCTGACGACCCAAAGGTGCAGGATGCGTTCATTACGAAATGTGAGCAGTTAACGGGCGTAAAATTTAAGTAAACGAAACCTTGTTTTATTATTTAGAACTGAAAAAGCGGTGAAAAATTAAGTCGGGTTTGTGACGGGTGGTGCCACGGATATGGGCGAAGCCGTTGCCATAGTAGCCTGAAGGAGTTCGTGTAACTGAACCGCTGATTTCGGGCAGAAGGGATCATCAGAATAATGAATTGTCAATTTGATATTGAACAACACTCTGCGGAACCTATGATAACGATTGCGAAATCATCCATCCTTAGGATTTTTCATTGCCGTCGCTGTTGATTTATTCGTTATCCTGTAATAAAGCTAAACCGCATTGCAGTGGTAGTACTTTACTGTTCGTTTTTCTGCAATTTCTGTAAAGCAGTCTTTGAATCTTCATTCTTGGGATTTAGCAAAAGTGATTTTTTATACATCATAATCGCTTCCTTCTGTTTGCCAGACTTGGCTAATACTTCTCCATAACTGTTGAATAAATTATCATCATCAGGAGATAATAATATGGCAGTGCGAAAAGTGGTAAGAGCTAATGTATCCATGTTCTTTTCCGAGAATTCATATCCAAGTTCATTAAATTCATTTACATCAAAAATGTAGTTGATTGTATCAGACTTATTCTCCATCAACCTGCCAAATGCGTAGTCTTCGCCATATTGCAATAATTGCCGACCATAAATTTGTGCAACCTGTTCTTTGCCTTTTTTTACCGTGGCTGGTCTGTTATTTAGGATATCTAAAGCACCAAACATATTATTCATGGCAGAAGCACTTTCTTTATTGTTGAGCCAAATTATTAATTGGTGCTTTGTCAGATTGCTAATCACATTTGCAGTACAACCAGGCATTCCACCGCTTTCCCAAACAATTTCCCCCAAAGAGCTATCTAAGGAGATACGGTTTCCATATCCCCAATAAAAATCCCCTACTTCACCTATCTCCGAACCAACACCATGCAATTCCACTTTTTTTCCATTGTTCCGGGTGGAAGGTGTGTAGGGCGTGTTGCGCTTTAATAAAAGTCCGCTATGTAAAGCCTTATCAAAATTGGCTATATCTGTTATAGAAGTATAAATGTTTGCATCTCCTTCGGAAGGAACGGTTCTGTAATGAAATATAAAATCATTAACTGCAAACGAGTCTACTCTGACAGGTACTGAAGAAAAACGAAAAGGCAAAGCATAATTATAAGCGACATTTGGGCGAGTATATGGATTTGTACCTGAGGCTTTTTGAAAAGTGTTTTTCATTCCTGCCGGTTTGAAAATGTTTTTTGAAAGGTAATTGCCGAATGTTTCACCACTAACCTTTTCAACCAACAGAGCCAATAAATTATAGTTAGTATTAGAGTATTCCCAATGTTCACCTGCATTAAAATTCAGGGGTAGTTTATCTATTATAAGTGCCGGAATTACATCATGTAAACTAAGGCTCGTGTCATGGTTTAATCGAAAGAATGGTCTAAACACTTCGCCGTCGTCGGGAATGCCTGATGTATTTGATAAGATTTGCTTTATGGTAACTTCAGGATAAGGAAAGTGGGGAACATATTTTGCGAATCTGTCAGTTATATTCAGCTTTTTTTGTTCGTCCAATTGAAGCACTGCAATTGCCGTAAATAATTTAGATACAGAAGCGATTTGAAACAACGTATTTTCTGTATTAGGGATATTACTTTGAATATCTGCATACCCAAAAGATTTTTGATAGAGAACTTTCCCTTTTTCAGCTACCAATACACTACCACTAATATCGCCGTTCTTATCTATTGCTGAAAAGAAAGAGTCAAGTTTATTTTCTCGTTCCTGCGCCAGCAAAAAATTAGCATTACAACCAACAAAAAATAAGACCGATAAAACAGTGAAAGTGTTTTTAAACATAACTGGTTTATAATAGATATGGTTGTACAAATAGATGTCCCTTTTTTATTAAACTGATACTGAACAGTTTGAAAAAAAATAGAGTTTGAAAGTGTTCGTATTCGAACGTTACTGATTGTAAATGAACAATTTTAATAAGTAACTTATTAGTCTTATTAATATTTACATTTGGATAGGAAAATATAAATCAGTCAAAAAAACCTAAAAAGGGAGCGCTGAAAGTTTTGCCACTGTCAAAAAATTGATCAGTGAATCTGTACTGACGATTGTGCTTTGCAACCACATGGCACCGCAAGAAGCGGGCTTTGCAACAGAGCTCTTGCTCACCGCCTAGTCCAGCTGATAGTCAGCTGACACATCGGAGGTAAATTGATGCCGGATGGTGGTAGTGTCTGGCTGGCTCTTTCTGCAGGTGACCGATAAAAGGATAACAAAAATGAAAAGCAAGAACCTTTTCATTGAAGGGCTTCTGATTGTGAAACTAAGCTATTCTCTGAAAGGAGCATTAAAGAGTTTAGTGCGGTCATTGTGCACGCAGGGTAAAGGTGTTTTGCACCCTGCAAGCTCACTGCTTCTCATTGAAAAAGGTATCCTGAATTTAACCGCCGCATTTCTAAAATGGGAAGACATTGTCTTGGTCTGGTAATAACAGGTTGTTGCCAATACCCTTTACGTTCACTGTCTTTTCTGGCAACAAATTATTTATCTGCCCCGCTTTAGATTACCAGCTTCCCCGGAAAGGAATGATTGTTAACTGGTTAGCGGTGTATTCCTTTCCTATTGGCTGCTTACTGCTTCACCCTAAATGATTTTTATACCCGGACAACTGAAACCGCGTACCATTCTTGGCTTTTTATTCTAAATCCAGTTTATGAAATTCCTTTGTCCGATTATCTGTTTATTCTTTCTGTTGCCATCCTGCCGCAAAGAATGTTCACCTCCACACGGTTCTCATTTACCCGATACCACCGTTGTTTCCAGTACTTATTATCCAGCTCATAATTGGGGTATGCTGGCTTATGAAGATAAGTGGCCGCTACTGAACGATTATGACATGAACGACCTGGTGGTATCTTATCAATACCGGATTGATAAGAACGGGGAAGGTAAAGTAGTGTCTCTTGCCTGCAATTTTGCCATTGATGCGGTAGGCGCCAACTATCTGAATGGCTTCGCCATACAGTTTCCTTTTCTGTCGGCAAAAGTGAAAAGTGTATCGGGTGAATTGCTGACCGGCAATTCTATTTCCCTAAACAACAATGGCACAGAAGCAGGGCTTAGCAATACCGTCGTTGTTGCGTTTGACAATACGGAAAACCTGATTACCAGCGGAAACAGTTCTCACTTTGTAAATGTACATCAGGGCGAAGCCAAAAGAAAGAGCGATACCGCTCATCTTTTCATCACCTTTGCGACACCGATGGATGCCGACTCGCTTGGACAGGCGCCTTATGACCCGTTCCTGATCAGTAATATGAAACGGGACCATGAGATTCACCTGGCAGGAAAAACGCCGACAGCGAAGATGGACCTGAGCTTATTTAACCAGTTGGACGATGACTCGAAAAAGGGCACCACTTATTCATCGGCGGCAAAGCTGCCCTGGGCACTGAATTTCCCGGACGGCAACTATAAATACCCCCTGGATGGCAAAGCAGTAACAGCAACGTACCTGCACTTTGCGGACTATGTAGCTTCCGGTGGTAAACAATATACTGACTGGCTGACCAATGCATCGGCTTCTTACCTGAACCCCAATAACCTTTACCGATAGAATGCAGCTTTCAGTAAGCGATGAAGGAATGATTACAACAGACAATACAAGCTTTTTCACTTGTAAGCTGACAGATCAATCTTACATCAACGCAATAGCAAATATGAAGTGATAGAAAAGGGTTACAATTGGCTTTGTGACACATCAAGTGACAATATCGATTTTTGATATTCTGCAGGCGGGATAGGGTAAGACAAAGGGCTGCCACTAACAAATCCTTGCTACCCTAGCAGCTAACGGAAGCCAGTTACCAGTAAGAATTATATGAAACGGTATATCTTTAATCGCAGCTGCGAAGCCCGCTATGGTAGCCAGCGAGCTGTTAGCCGCCATTCGCGATACGACACGTTACCAACTTATGGATGACAAAATAAAAGACACGCTTATAAAACTGATTGGTTTTGCGCTGTTGTTTTTGTTTCAGACACAGCATATACAAGCCCAACCGAAAAAAGAACTGTGGCTTCCTTATAAGGTTTTAGCACAATTGGATACTACAAATCTTCCTTTCTCTCATTTAAAGAAAAAGAATTGGAGGTAAGAAACAAAAACTGTGAGACCTGTGAGAGATTGCAAAATTTAAGTGACTGACAGATTGTTTAATAACTTGTTCAATTGAGAATATGAGCCGTAATAACCAACAAGTAACACAGCTTGCTGAGCTGAACGAAGAACTTAGAAAACATTGTTGGAAATAGTAATATTCCACGCTGTGAAAAACTTAATCATAGTCAAAGACTACTATTGCGAATACAAGAAACCAAGTTAGCCAAAATACACAGGCGTATGCCGAAGCGACAGACATAGGCGAACTGAAAAATAAGCACATCAGTTTAGGAACACCCTCAAAATATCGTTGCCCAAAAAAAAGTTTAGACAATAAGATGGTTTACCAGATTGGCCCCTACAAGCGGGGGAAGAAAGTTTGAAAAGAGAGCGGATTGCAGGAAGCACCAATTACTTCCCTCGCACGTCTCTTTTTGCCTTTATCCAAGACATAAAAACCTGAAACGCCGTCGCGTAACACTTTGTTCAAAAATGTGCTTACCATTTATGAATCCACTTATTCTCACTCGCTATCTTCATCATCGCCGGACGGCTATTAACCGACAATTTTCCGTAAATGCTTTTAATGTGTGTGCGCACCGTTTCATAACTGATAAATAGTTCCTGCCCAACCTTAGCATAACTCTTGCCCTGGGCAATGCTTTGCAGTACCTGCATTTCGCGTTCCGTAAGCGGAGAATTGTTTTGTACCTTGAATGATTGCACCACCATTTTAGCTATGTGTAAACTCATAGGCGCACCGCCTGCTAAGGCTTCGTCTATGCTGCTGATGATGGCTTCGAGATTTGAGTTCTTAACCAAATATCCGGACGCACCGGCACAAAGCGATTGAAACACTTTATCGCTATCCTGAAACACTGTAATGATGAGGACGATGCAGTTGGGGCAATGTTTTTTTATACGCATCGTTCCTTCTATACCATTTATGCCAGGCAGGTCAATGTCCATAAGTATTACATCCGGTTTGTCGTTATCTAATTGTGTAATGGCTTCTTCGCAATTACTGTAATTGCCGGTTACAATATGCTTGTTGGTGCTGCCGATGACTTCGGTAAAACCTTCCCGAATTTCGTTGTTGTCTTCGACGATTACAATGTTAGCCATGGTATTGATTGGTTATGAAATGAAGTCAATTTTAACGGGAGCTGTTATTTCTATCCTGCTTCCCTCTTCCTGCCGCGATAAGAGAAAGCCGAAATCATTTTTCTCGCAACGTTTCTCAATGTTACGAAGACCGTAATGTGAGGTTGTTTCGTCTTTTAGCTTCCACCTGCCATCGTCATAAAGTGAGTACACAACGCTGCCAGCCTTATACTCCATTTCGAAAATGACTTCGCCGGCACCTGCATGTTTTATAACATTGGTCATGCCTTCTTTAAAAATATAAATGAGGTTGAGCGCGGCAAAAGGTTCTAACTGCTGACCGCTTTGTATCTCACCTTTTACCTTGGAAGAAAACGGAATGCGGAACTGGTTGTAAAAGACCTGCCCGTAGCCTGTTAGATAATCAAATACTTCCAGCGGATCGTCGCTGTTATGGTTCAGGTTCCAGAGAAAATCTTTACTGCTGTCGTAGAGTTCATTGCTGTTGGTAATGATAGTTTCTACAATGGGCAATACTTCTTCATGCCCGTTTAGTTTTAATTTGAGTAAAGATGCCTGGCTGGTGATGGCGGAAAGCATGTTACCCGTCT
>CAXUDB010000010.1:0-27305 GCA_964249755.1 uncultured Ilyomonas sp.
TGTTTATACACACGGCTGATATCTTCGTACATTTCACCGGAACGCTGTATGGCACCGGTTTCCTCTGCATACAGAAGGGTCTGTTTCTGACAAGATAAAGCTATTTGCAACCGGTTATTGTGGTTACACCTTGTATTCGTAAACTATTATCAGAGCCTCTGCTATACACATTCCCTATGTCATTTATGGCGACGCAGTGATTGAATTCATCACTTGATTTTTGAATAAATCGCCTTTGCCAGAAGGGTATAAAACGCTGATAACCGGGATCGCGATCTTCTGGCCTAATGGTACCCAGACTTAAGTCACAAGAGTCCGAATCGATATGTATGTCTGTTAGAGCTAGAAAATGAATTGGATAAAGGAAGAATTCATAAAGTCATACTCACACTGCTGCCGGTCATCGAATGGAGCCAGACTGAAAAAGTACGGCTTCAAAAGAAAGAAATTATAAATCTCTTCAGGTAAGTAACAAAAATTAAGAAAGCTTATGTAGAAATACAAACTTTTTTTAGCCTAAACCCTTGAAAAAACAGGCACAAGTGTAAGCGGTTACCGTTAGCGAAAAATGACTGGCAAGAAAAAGATATACTCAGCTTTCACTGCTATACAGTTGATCGCGATACTGTAATCTTACTTTGGATAGTTTTAACCAGTTGGTTATAAAAGCGCCCCCTGTAGAAACAGAGGGCTTGAACGATTGGTTGCTGTAAAGAAGGTAGTTTTTTTATTATTGACGTAAAATCTGGCTTCTTATTTTTTCAAAATCAAATATTGATACGGTGATAAGGTAACCGCGTTAGTAAGAGAGATAGTCTCTGCTGTTAACGCATTTGTCCAGTTTGTGTTTGCCAAGCCGGATGGCAACGCATAAGTAATACTGTTGTTTCTCACATTGTCTATTACGAACACTGTTTCATTGCCGGATGTTTTGATAAAAGCGCATACATCAGTATTGCTGTAAGAAGTTAATGAACCTCTGCGCACCGCTTCGCTGTTGTTGTGAAAAGCAATGAGCTTTTTATATTCTGCGGCTTCATCCTGTCCGGTTGACCAGTCAATTTTTACGGATGTAAAAGGAAATATAATTGGCGTCGTCATGCCGACTTCCTGCCCATCATAAATCATTGGTACGCCTTTCATGTAAGCGGCGATTACAAAGGCAGACAGCGACCCGCTTTTGCCGCCAAACAACTGCAGCGGCGTACCATCTGAACTATTTACATCGTGGTTGGTTATATAATGTACCACTTGCTGTCCGGCAGTGGTATTTGTGTATTCAACTGTGTTCAGGCTATCGATCGAAAGCGCAGATTTATTAGCATTATAAACTGACTTCAGATTGCTATAAAAGCCAAAACCAAAATTGTAATCAAAACCTGCTACAAAGTTCTCGCTGCGGGAGCCTTCTGCCAGCATTAGTAGCCTGTGTGTTTTAATATTGTGAAGTGTATCGTTCACCTGCCGCCAGAAATCAACCGGGATAGGGTCGGCAAAGTCACAACGGAAACCATCGATGTTAGCAGCATACACCCAGTACTTCATGTCGCCAATCATAGCCAGACGCATCGCTGCATTGCTGAAGTTTAATTGTGCAACGTCGGTGTAAGTGGTGTTTGGCGGACTGACTATGTTGCCTGCCGCATCCTGCAGATACCATTCTTTGTGTGTTGTAATCCAGGAAGCATCCCACGAAGTATGATTGGCAACCCAATCAAGTATCACGCTCATATTGCGGCTATGGGCACCGTTCACCAAAGCTCTCAAATCATCCAGCGTTCCAAATTCAGCTCCTATGCTTTTATAGTCTTTTACACAATAAGGTGAGTTCACTGATTTTATCACACCTACCGGATAAATAGGCATCAGGTAAATAACATTTACGCCCAAAGCTTGGATAGAATCCAATCGTGCCGTTACACCGGCAAAATTTCCGGCACTGCTGAAAGCCCGCATATTTACCTGGTAGATAACTGCATCCTGCCTGTCCACCACCCCGCTGAAAGGAGTTCCATACTGAGCCGGTGTGGAATCAACAACAACCGGCGGCGTTACCGGCGGTGGTGTGTAAGGAGGTGTTGTTTCTTTATTGCCGCAGGCAGATAATAGCCAGCTCAATCCTATCCACCATACATTCATCTTCATTTCTTTTGTTTGTTCTTTAAGTGTTTTAAAGTTGTATCAATCAAAGTTCTCAGTTCTTCACAAGGCTGTAATTATATTTTCCTGATACATGCAAATCGAGCGTGATCGTATAGTTGCCATCAGAAGGAACAGTTAAGTTATTAAGACCAGCGGTATATCCAAAAAAAGGATTATCGGCATACTGTAGATTGCCATTGCCATCAATACCAAAGTCAATTACCCACGCATTGTTTGCGCGGAACTTGAATGAACCGGCTGCTTTCAGATTTGCGGTTACCGTCCACACCCCGTCTGCTTCATTATAACTCATCTGTGTATCGTTGTCCCATCCGCCGGGCGTAGCGTCACCAATAATGCCCCATGTTGTTTGGGTGGTTGTCCAGGTATTGGTGTTGAAGTTTGCTGTCACTTCAATATAGCCGCCATCGGATGCATACAAACCACCTGCATTGCCATCGGTACTAAAGCTGCCGGTAACCACGCCATTTGCTAAGGTGCTGCCGTTATCGCCGTAGTTGGTATGGTTCCAGTCAGGTGCGTTGGTGTATTTAAAATATTGCAGGCCGCTGCCGGGCATGTACTCGTAAGCTTCATATAAACCGGGGCGTCCCGGTATTGGGTTTAATAATGGGGCTCCACCGGGGTTCCAGCCCTGGTAAGCACCCGGAATGTACAGGCTTAAGCTATAGGGCGTTGCCTGCATAGCCAGCGTGTTGGAATACACGGAAGCGACAGAAGAAGCCAAGCCGTTATACTGTGGCAGATCAGCTTTAATTCTTACTACAATGGTACTGGCTGTACCACCGGGCAATGCCATTGTTGTCAGTACATCATTGAGCACTTTGGTGAGGAAACTATAATGCTGAATATTATTGCCAACGGCATAGCTTTTTGCATTTGCCCACGAGGCCGTATCAGAAGGAACATCGAGCTGTAAAGTATAAGCGCTGATGGTTTTATCACCAAAAGAAGCAGCCGTCCAGCGAAACGTTACCGCTGTGTCATTATCCTGATCCGGACTCAGCACTATATTACTGGAAGAAGCGCTTAATCCGCCGGACGCAAAAGAGCCATCGGCTACATGAAATACTTCACTTTCTTTATTACACGATGACAGCAGTAAAATGAGAATAGCTAAGGAAACAAATGGATAATATCGGTTGCACATAAAATACAGTTTTGAAATGAGGAATCAATAACCCCCATTTTGAATTAAATTGGGATTGGAAAGAATGTCGGTAGCCGGGATGGGAAAAATATTATAGCGGCTGTCCACACCGGCACCACCGGCGGCACCGCCTTTCCACGGCCATAAATAAGTGCCTGACGTGAAGTAGCCATAACGGATCAGATCAGTGCGGCGAAATCCTTCCCAATACAACTCACGCTGGCGCTCATTCAATACATCATCAAGAGTATAACTGCTCACATCACCGCTCGCGTTTTCATAGCCTCTTTCGCGCAGTTTGTTGAAGTAAGACAAGGCAGTTGCCTCGCTGCCACCGGCGCCGCCACGCTTCACTGATTCGATATAAACAAGATACATTTCAGCTAACCGGAACAAGGGAAAATCAGTACTTACCAAGACGCCATTCGGAGAGTAAGGTGTAGTGCCATCCGAAGCCTTATTACTGAATTTGGCAACGCCCAAACCATCAGTAAAGTTGAGTACATCGTTAATGTCTAAAGAACCCAAACCAAACATCGCGCGCTTGTCAGCATTGCCACTGTAGTCGCCGAAGTTTTGCGGCAGGTTCTTCGTAGTGCGGTTGCCGAGCCAGCCACCGCCGGGAATACCTACATTCTTATTATCGGTTACATCCGTGCCATGCGCGGAGCAAATGAGAAACGTAGTGCCGCCATAATTCTGCGAATTGGTAGCATCGTAAGCAATCGGTAGAATCACCTCGGGATTGTTGAGATTGTTATCCGCCATGAACAGGTTTTTATAATGCGGCGCCAGTGTATAACCCGCATCAATCACCTTTTGTGCATACGTAACAGCATCCCCATAGCGCGCTGTACCGGTATACACTTCTGCGTTCAGGTAAAGCCTTGCCAGCAATGCCCACGCCGCTGCCTGGTCAGCACGCCCGTATTCATTTCCTCTTGCCGGTACCAGATCAGCATCAATTGCTTTCAGCTCTGATTCCACGTAGGTAAACAGATCAGCGCGGGTGATGCGTTTGGGTATATACTTACCAATCGGGTCGGCTTCGGTTACAAATGGCGGGTTGGCAAACATGTCCATCAGTACCCAATACTGAAACGCACGCAGGAAGCGCGTTTCCGCACGGTAATGACGCACATCCTCTGCATCGGTCCCGGTAATATTACGGCTGCTCAGTTCATCATCGGTTGACTGGCGGATGAACTCGTTGCACACGGTTATCTGGTAAATGCTTCTTGAGTACAACGCATTAATCAGGATATTGCTCGAAGCCCAGTTGAGGTTATGAAAGCTTTGCAGGTTGGGATCATTCCAGGCACAGACATCCTCATCGGTGGTTAATTCCTGCATGTTCCAGTAGGCGCGCACAAAATCAGTGGTAGCCGGGTCAGAAATTCCTGCCACATTAATGTCTGATACACCTGTGCCGCTGCTGCTCGCCAATGAATAAGCCGCATATGCTTTTCCCAACACCTCTTTGTAGCCGGCTGCCGTGCTGTACTGTTTGTCCGGTGTATTGTTATTGAGCGGCGAGCGGTCCAAATCTTTCGTGCATGATGTTGGGAAAGCCATTGCCATCACGAAAGCGACGGGTATAAAATGATTGTACCGTTTCATAATCTGATTCGTTTTACTTTTTAAAATTGAAGATTGGCACCCAATGTATAAATGCGAGGACGCGGGTATAAGGCAGCATCGTAACCGCCAAATATTTCCGGGTCAATGCCTGAATACTTCGTAACCGTAAACACGTTTTGACAACTGGCATTTACACGGAGTCCTACTTTGTTATGAAACAGGAAACCCGCATTATAGCCAAGCGTCACATTATCCATTTTTAAGAAGGAAGCGTTCTGCACGAAATAATCAGAGAACTGCTGACCGTAATAAAAGTTGCTCTTTGTCAGTTCAGACAATGTATTGGCTAAATAGCCAAGCGAATTGAGGACATTGGAGCCCGTGGCACCTGTCGCCAGCGCATTGTACATATAGTTACCGGTATTGGCGCGCAGCACGGTGCCGAGTGTCCACTTGTCCATCGTAAGCTGCGTCGTAAACCCAAAGATGTATTTGGGTAATCCTGACTTGTATTTATACAAATCCTGCGTGTTAATGGTACCGTCGCCATTAATGTCAGCATATACGCCTTCTATCGGCTTGCCGCTTTTATCATATTGCTGGTGATACACATAGAAGGCATAAGGACTATTGCCCACGCTGTTTATCTGTACAGAATTACTAAAAATAGACCCTGGATAATTGGGATCTTTGGTGGCCGTCAGGTTCGTAATCTTACTGTCGTTATAAGCCGCATTAAAACTGATGTCCCACGAGAAATGCTTGTTCTGTACCGGGCTGGCAGTGATTAAGAATTCAACGCCCTGGTTGCTTACGTTACCTACATTAGTGGTGATGGTGCTGCTGAAATTAGAGCCACTCGGAATCGGGATGGTGTTCAGCAGGTCTTTTGTCTTTCTTGAATAGACATCAATGCTGCCCGTAAGGCGGTTGTTGAGAAATCCGTAATCAACCCCTGCGTTGTAGGCCTCTGTCTGTTCCCATTTGATAGTAGCGTCATAAGCAGAAGGCGTCGCTACGTTATAGTATGTGTTGCCAAACAATACTTGCGAGGCATTATCACTAAACGAATAAGAACCGATATACAGGTAGTTGGGTATCTGCTGGTTGCCGGTTACACCATAACTTAAACGAAGATTGAGATTCGACAAGGTCCCGGAATTTTTGAGGAAGTTTTCCTGATCGAGGCGCCAGGTAAATGCCAGTGAAGGAAACTCTCCCCAGCGGTTGGCTTCCGAGAAGCGTGATGAGCCGTCTGTGCGGAAAGAAGCTGCCAGGATGTATTTCGTGTTATAGGTATAAATAAGACGACCGTAGTAAGAAATCAGCGTATTTTCAGGCTTGTCAAATGGATAATTGGGGGCACTGCCCGGTGCGGTATTTCCATTCGCTCTTACGAAGGCATAGTTGTAATTGGTAGACAAATTATTGTAATAACCATAGCCTGCCGTTGCATTGATATTGCTTTTGATGGAAGCAATGGTCTTATTATAATTCAGATAAAACTCACCTACCGTATTGGCAACTTTATTTGAATATTGATTGTTCTGACCGGTATCCAAAAAGTTCTGCGCCGCATAAGCCGGAACCTTTATGGTGCCTTCACCTTTTGCGACATCATAACCCAGATTCAGGTTTGCATGAAGGTCAGGCAGGAAATGAAATTTATAATCGAACTGTACATTGCCATAACTGCGCTGCACACGGCTGTTGTTGTGGTATAAATCCAGCAGGGCAACCGGGTTGCGGGGCGCCAGTTTGTTTAAGGTAATCGTATTGCCATCGGTCGTGTATCTCTCGAAGTAACCGCCAAAAGGGGAGGCAGCATCATGCACTGGTTGCGTCGGGTCGAAGTACACGGCAGAACTGATGGCAGCGCCGTTAGCGAAGCGTGTATTTGTAGCCGCTCCTTTGAGGTTGACATCAATTTTTAAATGATTATCAAACAAGGAAGGTGACAGGGAAATACCTGCTGATACACGTTGCAGGTTATCTGTTTGCAACAAACCATCCTGGTTGAGATAACCGGCAGACACGCGGTATGGCAGGTTCTTTAAGGCACCGGATACGCTTACGTTATTATCGGTGGTAATCGCAGTTTGGTAGATTTCCTTCTGCCAGTCTGTATTGGCACTGCCGAGATAAGAACTGGCAGGTTTACCTACCAGCAATGTGTTTTTTCCAAACGAATCCACATACCTGCGGAATTCATCAGCCGATAATACATCGGCTTCTTTCTGAAGTGTGGATGCCGATACCACTGACGAAAAATTAATCTTGGGTTTTCCGGATATCCCTTTCTTGGTGGTGATCAGAATCACGCCATTCGAGGCGCGCGAGCCGTAAATGGCAGTAGAAGCTGCATCTTTCAATACTGTAAACGAAGCGATGTCATTCGGATTGATCAGGCTCAACGGATTGGAAGCGCCATAGATACTGCTGGGTTCAACCGGCAACCCGTCAATCACATACAATGGGTCGTTACCGGCAGACAGCGAAGCGCCACCACGGATACGAACCGTACTTCCGGCACCCGGCGAACCACCGTTTGAGGTAATCGACACACCGGCTACTTTCCCCGCAATCAGTTGTTCCGGCGTGGTAATGGTTCCCTGCTGAAAATCTTTCGCTGTAACGGTGGCCACAGATCCGGTCAGTTCTTTTTTGCGGGCCGTACCATAGCCAATGACAATCACATCATTCAGCTCATTGCCACGAACATGAAGCCGGATAGAAAGTGTTGGCTGCACCTGCACGATAGCGGTATCATAACCGATATAATACACTACCAGCGAATCGGATGAACGGGCAGACAGGGTAAAGCTGCCCCTGCTGTTAGTAGTGGTGCCTTTTGACGTATTGACCACTGCCACAGAAGCGCCTTCAAGCGGCGCACCGGCTTCACTGGTGACGGTGCCGGATACGGTAATGGTTTGGGCAAACAGAAAAGAATGAAAAAAGCAGCCGGTTAAAAGCAGGCAGAAGAGTCTTTTTGTTTTCAATAGAAACATAAACAATAAATATTAAGACTGAAAAATGGTAAGTGACAAGAAGCATTCTTATCTCTTGTCCTGAGTTTCTGACACCGGGATTTTGATAAGCGAAATGCCCCACCTTCTCATCTGCCGGCAGGCAGGGAAAACGGTAGCTAACGGAAAGAAGGCAAGAAGACTATCGCATTATGTTTCGGCAATCATCGTTCACGAACCAAAGGAAGGAAAGGGAGAAGGCTGGCTGAAATAGTACAAGCAGAATATGGAAAATAAAAGCAGGAATACGGTCTTACTGCTTTTTAAGTGACTAAAAGTGAATCTATTATAATACTATATTTTTTTATAAAATATAGAAGGTGTAAAAGGGAATTCCAAATGATCGTTAGTCCGGGAAGATGGTTTAGGCTGATTTGATGCTCATCAGACGCTCTTCAAATTCCTCTTTCGGAACCAACGATTTGTTTTTGATTTTAGTTTTATAGGTGTAAATGGTATTTACCGAATATCCTAAAATGCGGGCAATCTTATCGCTGTCGGTAATGCCCATTCGTATCAGGGCAAAAATGCGCAGGTCACTATTCAGCATGTCATTGCCATGCACATGCACTTTGTCCTCCGGGCGGAAGAAGGTATTGAAAGATTCAATAAAGTTGGGATAAATGCGAAGGAATACTTTGTCAAAGCTTTGCAGGAGATTTTCTTTTTCCTGCCTCAGGTTGATGTTATTGACGATATATCGGACTTCATCTAATTTTTTCTCGCCAATTTTCTTTTCCAATAGGTTCTTTAAGCGTTCCAGCTTGGAGAAAAATTCTGAATCAATATTGAAGAAATAGGACACGCATTCTTCTTTTATAATATTGGCTTCTTCCAGTTTCATATTCGAATTGGCTAACCGGATGTTGGCATCTTCCAACTGGTGATTTGCTTCCCCGAGCCGAAGATTGGTGACTTCTAATTTTTTTACCGTTTCATCCAGCATCTTATTGATTTCCTGCTGACGGTTGTGAGCCGTGGTAATGATCTGCTTCGCTGCTTTCAGTTTTTTCACCTGCTTGCGAACGATAATAATCAGCGTAACCAGGGACACCAAAAGCACCGTTGCCACAATACCATATTGAAGCAACAACCGGTTTTGCGACTCCACCGCTTTGATGCGTTCCTGCTCTATCAAGGGCAGGATACCGCTCACCTGCATCTTTCGCTGGCGGGCGCCATAATCATTGGCATTGTCAATGGCCGTCTCAATAAATTGCGAAGCGTACGTTACATCGCCACCTTTATATAATAATTCGGCCAGGTTAAAAACAGCAAATGTTTCTTTATTAGAGCTTTTGATGTCTGCAATAGCAGCTCTTGCCAGGAGCTGCATACCTTCATCGGCATTATTCCTTTGCAGGTAAATATTGCTGAACGTGGAAGCTGCAAGCGCAAGCTGACGATAAGATAAATCGGTTCTGTTCATCAGGCTTTCAAAAAAAGAGGCTGCGCTGTCCACACGTGATTCTTTATAATATAGTAAGCCTTTGTAATAATTATATTCGAAAGAAGCGGGAGTATAATACAGTAAGGCAGAGTCCATATACAAACTGCCTTTTTTATCATAATCAAGCGAATAATGTTTGTCTAAATCATAGGTTGCCAGGTCGTAATAATAACGGCCGAGTAAAGTGTAATAAAATGCTTTCAAAGTTGGCGAACTGCTGTTGATGTCTATGGTTTTCAATGAATCATAAGTCTCTTTAAACAAACCCGAAGAGAGTAAGACAAAACTTAATTTCAGTTTGGCATCTGTTACATAGTCTGTGTTTCCGGCATGAATGGCAATGTCAAACAACCTGCTGGCATATAAGTATGCCGAGTCGTATTTGAAGAGTTTGTATTCTTCATACAAAGCTGCATTGATGGAATATAATGTCAGCAGGCTTTGGTTCTCCTTTTTTGCTAACGACTGCTTTAATTCAGCAATGTGCGTTTCCTTCTGTTGATCATAGAAATCGGCTCTGGTAATGGTCGCACTTAATGTCTTCAACAAACTGTCCGTATTTGCAAAAACGTGACCCGATAAGCTGATGAGGAGCAATAAAAAAAGTAAGTGCTTCATGGCAAATACGTTTTACGGAGAAAATAATAAGACACGGATGATGAGGAATCCAATTTTTTGACAACTGATTTTGACAAATTGAGGAACAAATCCATCAATCAGAAATCAGATAGCAAGCTTTCAATCAACAGCGAATATAGTAAGCCGCGGCAAACTGGTAGTGCAAAATATCAAGTGAGGACCTGCCAAATCTTTTTGGTTCAAAAGCACAGTTTCTCACTTAAAACAAAAAGCTGCCATATGAGTGGCAGCTTTTGAAAAACGAAAACCATACAAGTTTTACTGTATGATGATCTCCTTAGTCGTATTTATATTCGTTGTCCGGATGGTTACAAAATAAGTTCCCGCCTGTAAGTTGTGCTGCACCTGTCCGGATGAGGATAAAACCGTTTGCAGCACAATCTTGCCACTGGCTTCTGCTACCGTAAGGGTGGCTTTGCCTCCGGTCATGGCAGGAAGCTGTACATAAAACTGCTTTCCCCTTACCGGGTTCGGATAGATACTAATATCAGCAGATGACGGTGTAAGGTTTTTGGTTGTTGCAACCGTTGCTATCTTACTTGTGATACCATTTACAAACTGCCATTCGGCACTATACCAGCCGGCTTGCGGATTGCTATACTGCGCATATCCCAACAGGTTTTCAATATGAATCCATTCGCCGGTCTGCCAGCGGTTTTGAATATAGTTCCATCCGGCGCCTGCATCGGCAATCGTCCATTGCGCACTGTAAAATGATGCATCAACATTGCTGCATTGCACCGCACCATTCTGGTTTTCCACGTGCATTAAATTCCCGGTGGAGCGGTTCTTCAGCAATACGTAACTGCCGGTGGTTACCTTCGTCCACTGATACAAAGTATTGCTGCCCGGATTGGTTCCATACTTCACCTGCCCGTTTCCGCCATCATACAAATAATACTCAGGATGCCAGCGGTTCTGGATGTTGTAATACGTTGTTGTCGGGGCTCCACCCGTAACAGTTACTGAGAAAGTTTGCGTGCTGTTGCAGCCCGATGCATTTGTATAGGTCGCTACGTAATTTCCGCCCTGGCTTGTCTGAATATTGCTACGCGTAATTTCGCGACTGGTAGCAGTAAACCCGCCGGGTCCGGTCCAGCTCCATGATCCTCCGCTCGCCGGCTGTGGTCCCAGAATAATAGTACCCCCGGCCGCTAAAGAAGCTGTAGCCGTTTGCTGCCAGCCGCCACCATTGACCTGAAGATAAGGTGTGATGGCAGTGGGTGTGCAGCCGCTGGTTCCGGCATTCGTTAATACCCGGTAGCCAAAGGCAGCTAAAGATTGCGTAGCACCTGGGGTTAGTGTAACGGATGCACCACTATAAGCATCTTTGTAACTGCCTGCAAAGGCGGAAGGAATTATATAGTTCTGGGTGCTGTTCCGCAGGTTTGCCATGACCACGACTTTTTCTGACCCATTGATTTTGGTAAAGGCGCATACATTGTTATCAGAATAATTAGTCATGGTGCCGCGCCGGATAGCGGTGCTGCTGGTTCTGAAATTATTCACTTTGGTAAAGTCAGCAGCTGCACCGGTGTTTGCTCCAAAGTTGATTTTTACCGATTGGTAGGGCCAAGGAATCGTTTGATTAAAATCGACTTCCTGACCGCTGGCCAGAAAGGGAACCCCGCGCATGTAGGCCGATACCAAATAATTTACCACAACCCCATTGTGATTTTGATAAACACTGAAGGGGGTAATATGATCCTGCAAATCATGGTTGGTGGTATAATGCACTACCTGCTGGCTGCCGGTGGCATAGGTGTATTCGGTATTGAGGGTAGTTTGAATCTGTGATACGGAAGCGCCTCCGGCAATCTGCGAAATCGCATCGTAATACCACTTATCCCCAAAGTTCATATCAAAACCTGACTGGAAGTTCTGGAGACGGTCTCCCTCGGCAAACATCAGCAGTTTGTGCGTTGCAATCCCCCGCAAATTGCTGATAGTATTTGTCCAGAAATCGAGTGGTGGATTGTTCGCAAAGTCGCAGCGGTAGCCATCCACATTCGCAGCGAATATCCAGTAACGCATCGCATCCACCAGGGCTGCGCGCATGGAAGTATTGGCAAAATTGAGGGCAGCAATATCACCGAAATTAGCCAGCTGCTGAATGGTGCCACCGCTTTGCACGTACCAATCCTTGTGCTGGGTAATCCAGGGATGGTCCCATGAGGTGCCGTTGATAGCTATGTCTAGAATCACTGCCATACCCCGGCTGTGGGCGCCATCGACAAGTGAGCGTAAATCGGTGAGTGAGCCATACTCGCCTGCTACCGATTTGTAATCTTTAATGCAATAAGGAGAAGGAGAGCTTCTTGAATCGGTACCATGCGGATAAATAGGCATAAGATAAATAACATTGGTTCCGAGTGCTTTGATGTTATCTAAGCGCGCAATGACGCCCTGTAAGTTTCCGGCGGCACTATAAGGCCGGATGTGCACCTGGTACATATTGACATCGCGTGTGTCGGGCACACCTGCGAAAGGGGTTCCATACTGCGGCGGGTCTTGCGCATAGAGTTGTGTGCCTAATAAAATGAAACAGCTAAAAACAGCAAGGAAAGAGATTCCTTTTTGAATTTGTTGACAGAATTTGTGTAATGCTTGTAAGTACATATGACATTGTTTGAATCGTTATAGTGAGGTTGTTCTGAAAAAGCAGCAAATGCATACATCACACTTACGGCGGTTTCTGCACATCAAATGGCTGGATAGACAGATCAGCACTTAAAATCAGTTTCTGATGTAGGCAGGTAAGCCGGTGTGAAGTATTCATACACTATTTCTTGGAATGGAAGGCACTTCGTTTCCAACCGAAGCAATCGAAGCGTAAAACAAAAAACAAAGACAGAGAAAGCCAAACTATATGATCATGATATAAAAATTAGAACAGGTCACTGATGACTTCCTCTTGTAAAGCATTCTATATCAACGGGAGTTGTTAATATAAATATATTTATTATATGTTTGCTGTACAGCATATTTATTTAGAATACTTTATGCCAATTAGGAAGTAACATAAATTATCAAAGTAATTCTTAGGGTAAAACTTTTGGTCTTTGATTGGCTGATTCGACATTTGATTCAAAGGAACACCAAAGCCCATAACCACACTTGAATAAAGAGTTTGAGAGAGTTTCCTTTTTTTCTGATGAACCCAATACACAAGTCAGCGGTGCGGCGGTAAATGAAAAAGCTGTGGGTTAATCGTCTCGCTTGCAGGCAACGCTTAAATAGACGAAAGTTTTCCTTCGCCCTTCTAATTATTCAGAAATAGGTTTTCTATCGATCCACAGTTACTCATCGTTTCGTTTTTGGATTTCTCCATCTTATACAGATAACTCCGTGTGAAATCCAGCAACCTCAAAAACGAAAGCCTCATTTATAGTCAGCTTATCTAACGGACTTTCAGTTTTAGTAATGTCTTTTTGGCTGACAGTAGCCATAAAAAAGACCCATCTGAAAAGATGGGTCGGGAACTTAATTACCAGGACTAAAATCGCCATAATTGATATCAGGCGTTAGAAACAAGTGTTCTGATTGTATCTATGTATAGCAATAGTGTGAGGTGTAACTCCGCCACGGTTAAGCATCGGGAATCTGCGGCTCAACCAGTTTAGTTAACTTATCCAGCGATTCCTGCCATCCGAGATAACACATTTCAACAGGGATAACGGAAGGAATACCTTCCTGCACAATTGTTATTTCTGTGCCTACCGAGACCTTTCGCAAGGAGACAGCAGTAACCATCTCACCCGGCAAGTTGGGATCATCGAAGGTGTCCGTGTACTTTAAAAACTCGTTCGGTTTTACTTCCACATACTTTCCACCAAAAGACTGGCTGTTGCCTGTTGAAAAATTTTGAAACGACATTTTAAACGACCCGCCCTCTTCTACGTTCATCCCGTGAACGGTACAAAGAAAACCATAGGGCGGCAGCCAGGAAGCAATGGCTTCCGCTTCGGTGAATGCCCGGTAAACTTTTTCTGGAGCGGCTTTGAGCACCTTGTGCAACGATACACTGTTGTTTGACATATGGCTTATTTTTTAATTTCCTACTCGTTTGGCTTTTCGGTTTGCGCCCGTTTTTAACGTGGTTACTGCTCCACTTATTTTGCAACTCTCTATTGCACAAAACTGATCATTCCGCTTTGCTTTTACGGAGGCAATATACGGCAATTTGCAGGGCTGATTCCGACTGCAATGCCTCATCAAAATGTTTTGTTATGAGGGTTTGTATTTGTTGTATCACTGACATGGTTAATGCGATGCAGCAGGAATGTATTTGCCCACCAGTCTATTTTGCCGGTCATAGTTAAGAAGGAAACAGTTGGGAGGTTGGAAGTCTGCCAAGTCGGTTATTTTCATCATTTAAACAGGTAACCCAAAGCGATTTCAGAAGTGCCCGGAATTGGTACTGATCTACAATATTATACCAACCCCATAGAGAATCTTGGTCAGGAAAGATTCACACCGTTATATTTGTCAAAATCATCAGCTCCCCCAGCTGTTAGTTTTGGCTATAAATTTTCGTCCCTGCTTTTCAGTGGGGACTTTTTTATTTACCTATAAATCTACCATTAGGAAAGAAGACCAGTCATTCCCTGAATGGAACATGAAATATAAGGAAACTGTAAAGACCTGATTGATGATAACCCTTTTTCGGAACCATACGATTTGTGAAGTATTCATTTAAAGGCAGGTCAAAAGGTGTTTTCATCAATGAAGAGACAAAAGAACTTGTGGGATGGTTCTAACAAGTACAAAGGCTGCGCCTAAGCAGCCCTTCGCGGGCAGGTAAGAATGCCGGAGTCAGCCTGCCTGTGTAGAGCTGTTTGAGGCTTCCCGGTCGACTATATACAGGAAGGCAACCGATGACGTGATGGTGGGGAAAAGAAAGAAAAGCCGATTGATTTTAATCCGCTTTTTTGAGAATCATTGTTTTGCTACAGAACGTCTGAACAATAACAGGCTGAAAACAATCAAGACCAATGCGATAATAGAAAATAGCAACCCTTTTTCTGACACCCGAACAGGTAAAGCAAAAAGAGCAGTGTTAATCAATAGCACAATACTGGCTACGAAACTGATAACTGCGATTACAAGCCTTTTCTCTGAAACCTTGGTAAGCAGATCATTAATTTTCGAAAAGCCAGGTTATTGCATTTCTGTTCCTTTTTAAGCGCGGGCTTTTACTCGGGTGATATTTTTAAATGAGTGAGTTAATTCCTGTTTGAAATTCAAACGGTATCACTACTGGAAACTTCCGTCCGGGGAGAACACCGACCGGGGAATTACGCTGATGGCTGCCAGGGATGTAAAAGCATCACATGTGAGTGCCGGAAAATATGGCTGCACTTTGCAGGTGTGTTAAGAAATAAATGAAAGTTGAAAACTGGTTTGCAATCTATGGCGGGAACTATCTACGCCCGGCAGGAGCAAAAAAACGGGCTTCCCTGTAGAAACAGAGAAGCCTCTATCGATTGCTTGCCATATGAAAAAAGTTGGAATGCTCTGTTCGTAACCGCCAACCTGTACGCTTACCGGCTGACTTCTGCAAAGGTAGAGACTTTGCCCATAGTTGAAACGTTTAAATTTGCTTTTCGTGTTAACTTATTATGATCATCTTTTTGTTTTTGATGATTTCGCAACCCTTGATCCTCTATTCCGCCAGGTGTTGACCCATCTAAAGTTGGCAATCCGTTGTTTTGATGATCCTTTCTGCCCGAAATCGGTGGTTTAGGTAAATGAATTCTTCAAGTAGCGTTTCGTCAGCTGAATAACTTATTCAAGTTAAACAGGATTACTGATGTTGAGGTGAGATTCGTTAGCCAGTAATTCAAGTCAAAAAACCTCTCGCTACGATCTTTGGAAAAAAAGGTATGTCACTGCATTTTTACAACTATCTTCCTTTAAAAATCAGTGATGCAAAGACGAAACTTCCTTAAAATAACCGGACTGAGCAGTGCTGCTGTAGCAACCGGCCAGGCATCGGCTTTTGTACATAAACCTTTGATACCAACGATTAATATAAATCCGGCCCCGTTATTTCCCTTAAGCCCTCATTTATATATGCAGTTTATGGAGCCATTGGGAACCACAGACAGCTCAGTGGAAGCGGCGTGGGATCATACCGTGAATGATTGGAAGCCAACCGTGATCAATACCACCAAAGCATTATCGCCGGGCATGATGCGCTGGGGCGGCAACATGAGCGCTTATTATAAATGGAGAGAAGGCGTAGGTCCGCGCAACAAACGCGTTCCCTTTTACAACACCGACTGGGGTGGCATGGAAACGAGCCAGATAGGCACAGCAGAGTTTGTGGATTTTTGTAAACGAGTAGGTGGCGCAGACCCGTTGGTGTGCGTGAATTTTGAATCGGATGGCATGCAGCGGTACGCGGTGAACGGAAGAGGAGAGAAGCGCTCCGGAGATAGCCGGGAAGCAGCGGAATGGGTGGATTATTGTAACAACCCATCGAATAAAGAAAGAATCAGCCACGGCTTTAGAGAGCCGCTTACCATCAGATATTGGCAATTGGGAAATGAAACCTCTTACCGTCCCGGTAAAGGCTTTGATAATGCAACCGCGGCGAAAAAAACAACAGAATTTGCTAAGTCAATGCGCGCCGTTGACCCCGACCTAAAACTCATTGGCTGGGGCGATAGCGGCTGGTCGAAGAGGTTGGTGGAAGAAGCCGGACAGCATATTGATTACATCGCGTTTCATCACATGTGGGACCCGGGTGAAGGGCTTGAACATTCGCCCGTGCGCAACAATGAGTATCGCAAAGACGCGGCTGCCACCTGGGAAGTGTTGATGAATGGCTACACCATTCACGAGAAAAAAATATTGAAACTAAGAGAGGAAACGGCCTCCTATAAAATACCGCTCTCTTTAACCGAATGCCACTACAGCATTGAAGGCAGAAACCGTTGCGAGGTTTTGTCTTCGTGGGCAGCCGGCGTTTCTTATGGAAGAGTGATGAACCTGCATGAGCGCAACGGCGATGTGCTGAAGATAGCGACCATGGCAGATTTCTGCGGTACCCGCTGGCAGGTAAATGCGCTGATGATACCAGTACCCGGTGGCGAAGCTTACCTGATGCCAACCGCTAAGGTGATGCAGCTATACCGGCATCATACCGGCAACTCATTTGTGCAGGTAAGCGGCATGCCGGATGAACTAGATGTTACCGCCAGCCGCACCGGCAACACCCTCTTTCTGCATGTGGTCAACACAGATCGCACAAAGAGGGTCAGCAGTTCCTTCCGGGTGGAGGGCATGAGTATAACGGCGGGGAAAGCGTTTGAGTTAGCTGCTGATCCGTCGTTCGAAATCATGTCGGCTGCCAACGATCCTTTAAAGCCTAAAGAAAGAAGTGTGGAGGTAAATACGCCATTCGTTTTCTCGCCCGCTTCTGTTACGGCAGTTGAGCTCACCGTTGCCTGATTTATCTTTACGCTTCTAACCGGTTGCCGCTATGAAAAACTATTTTCTGATACTTCTTGCTGCGCTTTTATTGAATGCGTTTGCACAGGCGCAAACCCTATATCCGCAAAGAGAAAACAACAAAATAAAAGTGAAGCCGGCAATACCCGTAGGGGCGTATGCATTCGACCCAAAAGAAGTACGCATTACAGGGGGTATATTTTTACAAGCCCAACAAAGGGATGAAGCTTACCTGTTGTCACTTCCGCCAGACCGCTTTCTGAATCGCTTTCTAAAGAACGCAGGCTTACCACCTAAAGATTCAGCTTATGGTGGATGGGAAAGCGAAGGCGTAAGCGGGCACTCGTTGGGACATTACTTGTCTGCTTGTTCCCTAATGTATGCAGCTACTGGTAACAGGGAATTGAAGAAAAAAGTTGACTACATCATCAGCGAACTAAAGCGTTGCCAGGATGCACGGAAAACCGGCTATGTAGGCGCCATACCTAAGGAAGACAGCATCTTTAATGAAGTGTCAAAAGGCAACATCAACAGCAAGGGTTTCGATCTGGATGGCGGCTGGGTGCCCTGGTACACCGTGCATAAAGTGATGGCGGGTATTGAAGATGCCTATCTCCACTGTGATAACAAAGAAGCTCTGACCATGGCCATCCGGTTGGGCGATTGGATTGATGCCAAATTCTCGCAGCTTACCGAGGCGCAATGGCAGCAAATGCTGGTAACCGAACAAGGTGGCATGAATGAAACACTGGCAAACCTGTATGCCTTTACCGGCGATGCCAAATACTTGCTGTTATCACAAAAATTTTATCACAAAGAAGTTCTGGATACGCTGGCAAAACAAAAGGACGAACTGGAAGGTAAACATTCCAACATGCAAATACCCAAAGTGATTGGTGTGTCGCGTTTGTATGAACTAACCGGAAATGATAAAGACAGCACGATTGCAGACTTCTTTTGGAATACTGTCATTCATCATCACACGTATGTAATCGGCGGCAACAGCAATTATGAATACTTCCACACACCTGATAGTTTAAGCGGGCAGCTTAGCGCCAACACAACGGAAACCTGCAATACCTATAACATGCTGAAACTAACCCGGCACCTGTTTAGCTGGCAGCCGGATGCACGACTGGAAGACTATTATGAAAGAGCTTTATACAATCATATTCTCGCTTCGCAAAATCATAGCGATGGCATGATGTGTTATTATGTTCCCTTACTGCCTGGCGCAAAGAAAGTGTTTAGTACGCCCGATTCATCGTTCTGGTGCTGCACCGGCAGCGGCATGGAGAACCATGCTAATTATGGCGGAGATATTTATTATGAAGGCAGGGATGGCAGTTTGTTTGTGAACCTGTTTATTCCTTCTACACTTAACTGGAAGAATAAGAATTATACGGTTACGCAGCAAACAGCTTATCCTTCTTCTGAAAAATCAACTCTTCTCTTTACAACAAAAAAGCCTGCCGTTTTTACGGTAAAAATTCGCCGGCCGTGGTGGGCAACCGGTAGTTTTATTATTATCATAAATGGTGTTGAACAAAGCATTGCATCTACACCTTCTTCTTACCTTTCCCTTCATCGCTTATGGAAGAACGGTGATAAAATAGAGATTGACATGCCAATGCAACTCTATTCAGAACCATTGCCGGGCAATCCCGATAAGATAGCGATCTTGTATGGTCCGTTGGTGCTGGCAGGCAAGGTTCTTCCGCAAAATAATGACCGGTTGTTTGATGTCCCTGTGTTGGTTACAAATCAAAAAGATCCCGGCAAATGGTTAGAAGGCAAGAGAGATAAACTGGAGTTTCAAACGCTGAATGTGGCACAGCCCTATGACACTAAATTGGTTCCTTTTTATGCTATACAGGCTGAGCGTCAAATTGTGTATTGGGATTTGTATAGCGCTGAGCAATGGAGCAAACGCAAAGGGGACTATGAAGAAGAACTGAACCGCAAAAAGGACCTGGAAAGCCGCACGGTTGATGTCATGCGCATTGGTGAAATGCAGCCGGAACGTGACCATAATATGCAGGGCGACAAAACGTTTTCCGGCAGTATGGGTGAATACAAATGGCGCGACGCCAGAGATGGCGGATGGTTTTCGTTTACTTTGAAAGTAACTGATTCTACCGTGCCGCAGCAACTGGTGTGTACCTATTGGGGCAGCGATAACAACCGGGAATTTGAAGTGCTGGTTGACAACCAAAGAATTGCTACGCAGTCATTGAATGGTAGTAAGCCAAATGAGTTTATTTATGAAACCTATCCTCTGCCCCGCTCATTATTATTAAGCAACAAAAAAACAATCACTGTAAAGCTTCAGGCGCACCCACAAAGCACGGCGGGCGGGTTGTTTGGTTGCCGGGTGGTAAAAACGAAGCCGTAAACCAAACAATAATAGCGGGACGGGTCTATACTTCCGCCTTTTCCTTTAAGAAGGTGTTGCGATAGCTTAACGGGCTTTGCTTCATTCTCTCTCTAAACGTCTTATAAAAGTTGGAAATGTCATTGAAACCACTGTCGAAACCGATCTGCGAGATAGGGTGTTGCGTGTCGATTAATTGTTGCGCGGAATAGTCGATCCGATAGTCCGTTACGGCTTCAATGAATGTTTTGCGGGTGATCTTTTTAAAATATCTGCAGAAGGAATGCGGCGTCATATTGATAACAGAAGCTGCCTGGGTAAGAGAGACCGAATGTTTAAAATTATCAATGATATAAGCCATCACAGCATGTATGCGTTGCTGTTCGGTATCTGATAATTCTGTTTCTTTTTTTTGTTTATCCAGCAATGTATAACGTCTCAACATCGATAATTCGTGCAGCAAATCGAGAAACTGAATCAACCGTTTGAAACTGTTGGCTTCTTCCAGCAACGCATTCATCTTTCCCTTATAGACATCTGTAGATCCGGTAAAATGGATGCCATTGCTGCTTCGCTGCAACAGTCTGAGAATTGATGTCAGCTCCGGCTTTGCAAAAAAATCATCACCCAAAAATTGCGGAAGAAACTGTATGACTACCGAACTTGACTTTTCCCCTCTTTTCGTTTCGCCGCTTTTCCAGCAATGGGGTAAATGAGCGCCCAGCATAACAAAATCACCCGGACAAAAATCCTGCATGTGGCTTCCTACATATCGCTTTCCGGTGCCGGTAACGATATAAGTTAATTCGAATTCAGGATGAAAGTGATACGGTGCCGAGAATGCTTTTTCTTCAAACTTTCTTACTAAGAAAGATTGAAGGGTTGATGCCTGTAAAGATTCGAAGGACGCTTTCATCTATCGTTTATTTTAATGTTGTGAATACTCAAAATATAGGTTCAGGATAAAATAAGCCATAAAATAGCCAATTCCTGCATTTTTTTTCAACCCAACAAAGAATTGCTTTGTATGCCGATTAACGCCAAACAATATGAACATAGTAGCCTTGCCGTCAATAGACAATACAATCCAGGTATCCCAAACCCAAATTGAGAGCTTCAGAGAAAAGGGTCATGTTCTCATCAGGAACATTCTAACTTCAGAAGAAGTGGCCGCTTACCGCGAAGCTATTAACCATGCGGCTTACCAACATAACACTGAAAAAAGAAGGCTGGAAGAACGGGATACTTATGGCAAAGCTTTTTTGCAAATCATGAATCTATGGGAGGTGGATGACAACGTTCGCAGATTCACACTGGCAAAGCGTTTTGCAAAAATTGCGGCTGATTTACTGGGCGTACCGAATGTGCGTATTTATCATGATCAGGCTTTGTATAAAGAACCCGGTGGCGGCTTCACACCCTGGCACCAGGACCAATATTACTGGCCGTTAAATACCCAAAAAACGGTTACGATGTGGATGCCATTAATTGATATTGATGAGGAGATGGGCATGCTTACGTTTGCCTCTCATTCCCATAACTCCGGTTTTGTAGAGAACATTGCGATCAGCGATGAATCAGAAGCGGTGCTGGAGAAATTTATCAGCGACAAGGGCTTTGAAGTAAGCCGTGCCAAAACGATGCAGGGCGGTGATGCCACCTGGCATTATGGATGGACGTTGCACACTGCTCCCGGCAACCAATCGAAAGACATTACAAGAGAAGTGATGACCATCATCTACTTTGCTGATGGAGCCCATATTACAGAGCCGCAGAATAAGCACCAGGAAAACGACCGCATGAAGTGGCTGGGCGCCTTCCAACCCGGCGCGAAAGCGGCTTCTGTTCATAATCCGCTAGTGCTGTAGTCAGCCATTTTTATTTCCGGTTGCTTCATTCCAAACATCTTTAGCAGTTATATGAAAATCATTCTTTCATTTATTGTTTACAGTCTTTTATTCTTTACGAATGCGTTGCAGGCACAGGACTCTACGCTTCGGTGGACAAACGAAAAAGCCTGGAGCTGGTATAACCAACAACCCTGGTATTGCGGCTTTAATTACATTCCTGCTTATGCGATTAACTATACGGCAATGTGGGATAAAACAACGTTTGACCCGGTTGCTATAGATAAAGAATTAAGCCTTGCAGAAAGGGATGGTATGAATGTGGCGCGTGCCGTGTTGCAGTATGCTGTGTATGCAGATGATCCGGGTTATTTTGTAAACACACTTGATCAATTCATGTCGGTTTGTGCAAGGCATCATATCAAGTTCGTGCCGGCTTTGTTTGATGACTGCGCGTTTGGGATTGTTTCAGACCCGAAGATTGGCAAACAACCCGAACCACTGAAAGGCTGGTATGCCTGGGCATGGTCGCCCAGCCCGGGACATAGTATGGTAACGGATACTTCTTCTTACCCGAAGCTGGAAAAGTATGTAACTGCTGTTCTCACAAGATTCAAAAACGACCCGCGCATTCTGATGTGGGATTTGTATAACGAACCTACCAATGGAGGATTGGGGTCCACTACGTTTCCATTGCTTAAAAGAGTCGTAGCGGCAGCTCGCAAAGTGGCACCCAGTCAGCCTTTGACGGTTGATGTCTTCGACAGGAACAAGCGGTTGAACGAGATCGTTCTGGCTTCTTCGGATGTGATCACCTTTCATAATTACGGCAATAAAAAAGAGTTGCAGCAACAGATCAATGAGTTGAAAAAATACAACCGCCCGCTTCTTTGCACCGAGTGGATGAACCGGCCTAACCGTTCCGTTATTGCTGACAACCTTCCTGTGTTTTACGACAACAAAGTGGGGTGTATGTTATGGGGATTGGTAAATGGAAAAGACCAGACAGACTTGCCCTGGGGACATCGTCCCGGCGATCCTGCGCCAGCTGTCTGGCAGCATGATTTATACAAAGGCGATTTTACTTCGTATCACCAGCCGGAGATTGACAGCATCAGGATGTATACATTAAAACAGCGTTAGCGAATGGGGATAATCCATAACATTTCTGTCAGAATAAACCTGTAAAATCTGCCTCTTGTGATGAATAGATTTATTTTCCTCTTTCTTTCCTGTCTGGCGATATCAGATTTATCTGCCGCAGATACTACGGTTATGCATAAAGCGCCCGCCCCTTTGTATCGCGATCCGATTTATGATGGCGCCGCCGACCCAACGCTTATTTACAACAAGGAGAAAGGGGAATGGTGGATGTTTTATACACAGCGCAAAGCCAATGTTCAGGCTGCCAATGTCGCTTTTTGTTATGGCACTTCTATTGGTGTGGCTACGTCAAACGACCACGGGCAAACCTGGGTGTACAAAGGTGCGCCGGCACTAGAGTTTGAAGAAGGCGTGAATACATTTTGGGCGCCGGATGTAATTGTGGACAATGGCATCTATCACATGTTTGTAGTGTATATACAAGGCGCAAGAAATGACTGGGGTGGTAAAGCACAGCTGGTTCATTACACCAGTGCAAACTTATGGAACTGGAAGAAAGAAGGCTACCTGAAACTGCAACCCGATAATGTGATAGACCCTACTTTTTATAAGTTGTCCGACGGCAAATGGCATGTGTGGTATAAAGACAATAACCGAAGCATTACCCTGACCGGCGAAAGCAGCGATTTAAAAACCTGGAAAATACAGGATACACCTGCTATTGGTGGCAAGCCGCATGAAGGACCTAAGGTTTTCTGTTTTCAAGACCAATACTGGATGATTACCGATGAATGGGCAGGGCAGCGTGTGTATCGCTCGGATGATGCAGTGAAGTGGGAGCGGCAGGGAATGATATTAGACAGGAACGGCACGCGCCCTGATGATTCACCCACCGGCGCTCACGCAGATGTAGTAGTGGCGGACGACAAGGCTTATATTTTTTATTTTACGCATCCCGGCCGCAAAACACATTTGGCTGCTACAATGGATGAAGACGGCGATTATCCTTACAGCGAAAAACGATCTTCTATACAAGTTGCCGAATTGATTTATAAAGACGGTACTTTAACTACGCTGCGCGATGAGCCGTTTGATTTCTGGCTGCCTTAATGCGCAACGGGTGCTTTTTGGTTTCCGACTTAAAAATTCTTTAAGGTGGACTCATATTGATTGTGTGTGCTGAGGGTTTAGGTGGAGTTGCGGTGAGGAGCTGATGCGTTCGCGGTAGCGGGATGAGTAGATGATTGGGGTAGCGGGAGCGCTTACTTCTGCAGAGACAAAAGTCTCATCTGAGTTTGTAATTTTGAGCTGATGAAATAGTACATTATGAAAAAGACGCTTGCTTACCTTTTCTTTACTTCTGTCACAGCCGTTAGTGCCTCCGCACAGTTAACCGGTCCGTTGAATATGACGGGTGCACAGAGCAATTTTGCTCAATACCTGTCGAGGACTGCAGCTGATAAAGCGGGAAATGTTGCAGACAATGGGGTCGTTACCTCTTTTAACGATATGGAAAACACAAAGGGCGAACGCTTTCTTTTTAATACCTGGGTGAGTGGCAGTGGGATGATAGATGCGCAGGGACAAGCTGTTAATTCAGGCACTTACCTGTTCAACTTTGATAAGCTAACAGGAGGTTTACTGGTAACGGAAAATAAAAAGGATATGATGTTAGTGGCATCGACAGGCGTAAAGTCTTTTATGCTGGAGAGCAAAGGGAAGCAATACCGTTTTCAGCATGTGCCCCTGATTGACGCCACTAAGTTTTACCTGCACCTTGCCGGCAGCGACATTTTATACTCGCTTTATAAAGAGTGCAGTGTGAGATTTGTGAAGTCAAACTACCGGGATGATGGTATGATTCAAACCGGTAAGCCGTATGATGAGTACCTAGATAACAGCCTGTATTACCTGATACTGCCGAATGAAAATACTTTTCGGGTCGTGCCATTAAAGCCCAAAGAAATAAAGAATTTACTGCTGGCAAGGCGAGAAAAAGTGAATGCCTACTTCAGCCAGCACAGAGACGACGAAATAAATGAAACCTTTTTAACCGGGTTAATTTATTATATTAATCAGCCATAGAAAATGGCTTGCCGCTATAACAACATCGAATGAAAATATACTGCTTGTTTGCCTTTCTGTTTACCTGTGTGGGTCTGAGCCATCTGCAGGCGCAACCCCCTTCCCGATCGCATCGGGCGGTGACTGCTAATCCGGTTATTGACGCCGATTTTCCCGATCCTACCGTTATTCGTGTAAACGATGTATATTATGCTTACGCCACGCAGGCAACCCGTAATGGCAGATTGATAAATATACAGACAGCTTCATCAGCCGATTTGTTTCACTGGCATTATATGGGTGATGCCTTGCCACAAAAGCCCGCGTGGGCAAGCCGGACCCAGGACTTTTGGGCGCCACATGTCTTGTATGACAGCAGCCTGAAAAAATATGTCCTGTTTTTTTGCGCCAAAGCGAATGATACATCGGTAAATATGGGCATTGGAGTTGGGTTCTCTAATGAGCCGGCGGGGCCTTTTGTGGCTGAAAATAAACCACTGATGACAGCCAAAGGGTTTGGCGATATAGACCCAATGGCAATGAGGGATCCGCAGACCGGTAAAAAGGTTATATACTGGGGCTCTGGTTTTGAACCGATAAAAGTTCAGCAACTAAGCGACAACTGGACTTCACTTCAGGAAGGGACGAGCGCTAAAAATGTAATGTTGCCGCACAAAGAGGGTAACTATACCAATCTGATAGAAGGTGCCTGGGTAGATTATCACAAAGGCAAATATTATCTCTTCTATTCAGGGGACAACTGCTGCGGAGATAAAGCAAATTATGCCGTGATGATCGCAAGGGCCGATAGTGCGTTCGGACCGTTTATTACATTGTCTGAAGACCTGGGCAAGGCTAATAGTGTAATCCTGGAAAAAGACAGTACCTGGCTGGCTCCGGGTCATAACTCTATTGTCAGCGATAAAAGGGGTAACCAGTATATCGCCTACCACGCAATCTGGAAGGATCCTGAAAAAGCCGGCACGCCTAGTGGCAAAGATCACTATTTGAAAAGGGTGATGTGTATAAAACCGATTCGGTATGAAAACGGCTGGCCGGTAGTTGTGAATTAATAAAACGCAAATATTTACTATCTTAACTTTTAAAATTGTTAAAGATTTTTTTGCTGGTTGATTTGAACGCCATAGATTTGTGCAAACGTTTGTATTGCTGCTTGTCGTCTAAAGTCACTATAAAACATCTTGCAGAAAAACTGAATGTAACTACAGCTACGGTTTCCCGGGCACTCAATGATCATCCGCGTATCAGTGATGCCACGAAGAAAGTGGTGGTGGCACTGGCCGATAAGATGAACTATCGCCGCAACCGGATCGCGTCCTCTTTGCGGTCGGGAAAAACGCATACAATAGGTGTGATTATTCCCAGCGCGGAGATTAATTTCTTCGGTTCGGTGGTGCATGGTATCGAAAGCCTGGCAAATGAGAAAGGCTATAATATTTTGCTGTACCAGTCAAACGAATCGTCGGATTATGAAAAAAAGGCAATTGAAACCTTTTCCGATGTGCAGGTAGATGGCGTGCTGGCTTCGCTGGCGAAAGACACAAAAGATATTTCTCATTATCTGGAGCTGAAAAAAAAAGGAATCCCATTGGTTTTCTTTGACCGGAGTAAAGACATGGTAAATATTCCTTCTGTTACCGTAGATGATTATAAAGGGGGCTTCCTGGCAACAGAACACTTGCTACAACAGGGTTACAGGCGGGTTGCCCACATTTCGGGACAGCAGCACCTCAAAGTATTCAGAGACAGATTAAATGGCTATAAGTCTGCTTTGCATGCAGCAGAGATAGAAGTAGAGGAGTCTTTGATTTATGATGGTAATGTTTCCATCCAGGCGGGTAGGGATGCAGTGGAATATTACTTTACTATGAAGACCCCTCCGGACGCAATTTTTGCGGTTGAAGATTTTACTGCCCTGGGTGTGATTAAAGCCGCGAAGGAAAAAAATATCAGAATACCGGACCAGTTAGGTATAATCGGATTTGCTAACGAATCGTTTGATGAACACATTACGCCCAGCTTATCGTCTATTGACCAGCAGACGGTATTAATGGGAAAAGAGGCATTCAAATTATTGCTTGACCAGATCTATGAAAAAGACTTACACCACCACCACAAGAGAGTTAGTATCATGCTTGAGCCTGTGGCTTTTTACAGGCAGTCATCAATGAAAGGGAAAGATTAAATAAAACAAAGAATAAATCACTGTTATCCAATTAGTGCAATCGTTTGCTCAAAAATTACTATGCGCAAAAAGGTATTAATCCCGGTTTTTCTACTTGGTGTATTGCTTGGCAGTTGGAAGAAAACTTCTGTTACGACAAGCATTACTTCTGTCCTGCGTCCCGCCACCACCACAGCCAATTGTTTTTATGCGGGCAACAAAGCGCCATTGCAACCGCTGTCTTTTATCAAGCTCCCGGTG
>CAXUDB010000011.1:0-26034 GCA_964249755.1 uncultured Ilyomonas sp.
AGACGGGTAACATGCTTTCCGCCATCACCAGCCAGGCATCTTTACTCAAATTAAAGCTGAATGGCAATGAGGAAGTATTGCCCATTGTAGAGAGCATTATTGCCAATAGCAATGAGCTATATGATAGCAGTAAAGATTTCCTCTGGAACCTGAACCATAACAGCGACGATCCGCGGGAAGTGTTCAATTATCTCACGGGTTACGGTCAGGTGTTTTACAACCAGTTCCGCACTCCGTTTTCATCCACAGTAAAAGGCGATGGGGCAACTGGCGCACAGCTAGAGCCTTTCGCCGCGCTCAACCTCATTTACATTTTTAAAGAAGCCATGACAAACGTGGTAAAACATGCCGGGGCCGATGAAGTGGTTTTTGCGATGGAAAAGGGGGATGGCAAAATCGCCTATTCACTCACCGATAACGGCAGGTGGAAACTGCAGGACGAAGCGACTGCTCATTACGGGCTTCGCAACATTGAGCGCCGCTGCGAGCGCAACAACTTTGGCTTCCTCCTTTCACGGCAGGATGGCGGCACCCGAATAGAGATAACCGCACCAGTAAAAATTGAATTGAATTAATGAATCACTACCATGAGCAACATCGTTATCATCGAAGATAATCCCGGTATACGAAAGGGCTTTACCGAAGTCATCAGCAGCATAGGGCAGCACACCGTCACCGGCAACTACAGCAACTGCGAAGATGCGCTCAAAAGGTTAGCCGAGGACAAGCCCGATGTGGTACTTATGGACATTGACCTGCCCGGCATGAATGGCATAGAAGGAACCATCCGCATCAAAAAGCAATGTCCCATCTGCATCGTCCTTATCATCACGGTCTTTAGCGATAGCGACAAAGTGTTCCAGTCCCTATGTGCCGGTGCATCTGGTTATCTGGTCAAAAACGCCAACCTCGAATCCATTACTGGCAGTATTAATGAAGCCCTTGCTGGTGGTGCACCCATGAGCCTGCACATCGCGAAGATGGTAGTGCAGTCTTTCAAGAATGAAAACGACTCCCTGCTCACCGAACGCGAAAGGCAGGTGCTGCAAGCTATCGCGCAGGGTAAGAGTTATGCCAAAGTAGCCCAGGATCTGTTTATTAGCTACGAAACTGTGCGTAGCCATATCAAAAACATCTACAGCAAGCTGTCTGTTAACAACCGCTCCGCTATGATGAAGATTGCGAGTGAGAGGAAGTGGATCAGTAAGTGGTGAGGGGTAGCTGTCATCCCTCCGTGTTCTTCAAGATGTTAGCGCAGCGCATCTCTAAGTAAGGATAAAGCAGGTCTCCGACTATAAGTGCACGAAAGATGTTTTGATTATCTTTTCAATACAATATCACCTGCTTCTTTTTTATGAATGATCTAATATCTCTTTATGGTAGTCATGAGAAGAGTTGTCTTAGTTACCTCGTCAATAATGATTTTTTATTGGTCTCAGTGAGCCGCTACGCGGGTTATTTCGATACTTATCCATTTTTATTGCCCTTAACTCACCGTAGCTTATCACAACCAATGAAATGGCTGCACTGCGCATATGGCCGTGCCTACGCGCAACTTCTGAAGTAGATTTCATCTACAAAACCATTTACTCACCATAGCTTATCACTAAAAAAAGCCTGAGGCATAATAACCCGACGCGTATCCTATCCTGAAAGGATTCATCTTCCTCATTTTGATTACAAATGCCCGCAATCCGGCTACACCGGTTCAGTAGTGGGCATTGACCTTTGTGTAACAAAAATTAAAATATAATGGAACAACAAAATGAAAAGCGGAGCTCTAAGGTTTGGTTTATTACCGGTGCTTCGCGCGGATTTGGAAAGATTTGGGCAATTGCAGCACTAAAGCGTGGTGATAAGGTGGCGGCTACGGCAAGAAAACTGGCGAGCATTGGAGAACTGAATGAAACATTTGGCGCAAACGTGCTGACGCTTGAACTGGATGTAACCAACAAGGAACAGGTGCAAACAGCGATCACACAGGCGCATGAGCATTTCGGCAGGATTGATATTGTGGTAAACAACGCCGGGTACTCACTCGTGGGCACCATTGAAGAGTCGGCTGCGGAAGATGTGAAAGCGATGTACGATACCAATATTTTCGGTGCTTTGTCGGTGATACAGGCGGCGCTGCCCCTGTTGCGTCAGCAAGGTGGCGGGCATATTATCGGCGTATCCAGCAATCTCGGTCATGTAGTGCTGCCCGTGATCGGTTATTACTGTTCTTCTAAATGGGCGTTTGAAGCCATCCACGAAAGCCTGGCTGCGGAAGTGAAAGATTTTGGTATTAACGTAACCATTGTTGAACCCGGTGCATATGCTACGGAGTTTGGCAGCCAGGAGTCGTTGAAATTTGCTGCCGGTATGGACATCTATGCAAATTATAAACAGCAGTTTTTTAATAACCTGAAAGACATGGAAAGAGGCGACCCCGAAGCCACGCCTGAAGCCTTATTCAAAATGGTAGATGCAAAAAACCCACCTTTGCGTTTCTTCCTGGGTAGTCATAATTTGCCATGGGTAAAAAAGGCGTATGAAGAGCGGATAGCCACCTGGGAAGAATGGCAGGACGTGTCTAATGCGGCACAGGGAAGTGCTAAATAGCGTTTGGTAAACATCCATCATAATCATTCGTTCAACATACCCCTTTTGTAAGTTTAGTAAAGCATCCATCATGAAGAAAGAAGACAACACACCGTATCATTTTCACTCTTTATCGGAAGCCGCCAAGACCTTTGGACTACCCGAGCCACAGCATCCACTGATCTGTATGCTAGGTGCAGAAAGCACACAAGTTGTGGAAAACAGTGCTCCCAAATCGCATGTGCTTAACTTCTATAAAATCTCGTATAAGCCAAGGCTTAGCGGGAGGGTAAAGTATGGTCAGCATTATTATGATTTTGATGAAGGGGGTTTGCTGTTTGCAGCTCCGGGTCAGGTAATCGGTAGTAATGAAGAACAGGGTGGCGTATGCTCGTTTTATACGCTGCTGATACACCCCGATTTTTTACTTACGTACCCTTTGGCAAAAAAGATAAAACAATATGGCTTCTTCTCCTATTCGGCGAATGAGGCGCTGCACTTATCGGATAAGGAAAAGGCAACCATTATCTCCCTCTTTAAGAGTATTGAAGAAGAATTGAACAGCAGAATAGATGATTTTAGTCATGATGTGATTATCTCCCAGCTTGAGTTGTTGCTGAACTACGCCAACCGTTTTTACAAGCGCCAGTTCATAACCCGTAAAACGCTAAGCAACGACCTGTTGCAGAAGCTGGAAGAAATATTAGAAGACCATTTCAACAACGACCGTTCGGCAAGCAAGGGGCTGCCAACGGTGCACTACCTGGCGGGACAACTGAATATATCTCCCAGTTATTTAAGCGATATGCTGCGCTCGCTAACGGGGCAAAATGCACAGCAACACATCCACCATAAACTCATAGAAAAAGCAAAAGAGAAACTCTCCACCACCCGGCTGTCTGTCAGCGAGGTTGCCTACGAGCTGGGCTTTGAACATTCGCAGTCTTTTAGTAAATTATTTAAAACGAAAACGGCTCAATCGCCGCTGGAATTCAGGCAATCTTTTAATTAAAAAAGAAGCCCGGATAGTTTATAACGAATGCCAGTTGGGCAGCCGGACAAATGTGTGTTTGAAAGAAGTTTACGGGTGATTGTGACAGAGAACGTTTTTTGGTTTTGCGGGCCGGCATCCCGGATTGTTGCGGAATGAGGGATCTCCTGAAAAAGTGAGTCGATGATTTGAAGCTCGAGACATGTCCCTTGGAATATCTCAATGAACCAGAGAAGAAACTATTGGCTTTATTCAGAAATTGTTAAGCAGCGTAATCCGTTTGAATAGGGTAAAACTAATCGGGCACTTTTACTCCTTCATGAAATTTAGTGGTTCCCTCTTCTGCATCTGCATTGCCAATATCATGCGGATACACAGTAAAGGATGCGGGGTTGGTATCTTTTACAATCATTGTTTTATAAAAAACATACCTGCTGTCGCGGCTATAGTTTTCGCCCAATAATGTAAACGTTGCTACATCGGCACCGGTCAGCTTCTTATCATTGACATACACAGACGTGTTATCTTTTGCATACGCAACATCCTGTATGAACGATTCATTTTCCTGATATACCTGAAACGAAGCCGGATGAACACCACTGATTTTTTTAGATTGAAAGTAGACGGCATTCGCATCTTTTGAGTAACCAGATTTCAATACCTGAAAAGAACCGGCATCAGCACCTTGTATTGTAAATCCGAGAAAGAAAACATGGTCTTTATCTTTTGAATACCGGTCATCAATTATTTTAAAAGTTTGCTTATCGCAAGGCAGCGTGCATACCTGGTAGTTGCTTTCGCCATCAAACGCGTAATAGTAAACGTGATTGGTGTCCTTCGCAAAATTTCTGTCGATCAGTTGAAAGGTTTTGCCATCACTGCCCCTTATTGGCTTGCAGTTTATATACGCCTGTGCATCATCGGTCGCAAAGTTCCGGTCAAGGCTTGTTATTGTTGACACATCTTTCACAGCGAACGCTCTTCCTTCAAACCATGCCTGTTTATTATCTTTCCCATAACCGTTTTGCAGGCTGACGAATGAAGTTGGGTCAACGTTTTTTAGTTCTGAAATGGTCTGGCGTTTGGTCATGTAATAGTTTTGACCTTCCCTGTATTCATCACAGTAATACACTTTATTTTTATCCTTTGCATAGTGTTCATCCACGGCTTCAAATGTGGCAACGTCTGCGTATTGAAACGGATACTCTTTGTAATAAGCCGTTGCTGAATCTTTTGCAAATTCCTTACTTAACACTATAAAGCTTTCATCAGTGATTTCTTTTCCATTGAATGTGGGTTTTCCATTCTTTGTACCATAACCGGAACTGCACCTGGCAAGTGGTAAAATACCGGTTATAATTAGAATCACCTTTCCAACCCATTTTATGAATTTGAAAAAGGCAAACAGGTTACTGTCTTTTATTTTTTTTGGAAACATCGCTTTGGTTTTTGGTGTCTGGTTACTGCTAATCAAAATTTGGCGTGGCTATATAATCTATCTGCCAGCCGGCTGAAGTTTTATGCATTTCAAAATTGTATTGCATTGCTTCTTTTTGCGGCCATTGCAATGAGACGACAATGTTGTTTTTATACTTCGTAACAATCCCAAATTTTATTTCGTTGATGTGATTTAAAACCAGTTCCGGTTCCTGTGTTAGTAAGACAAAATCCAAATCAAAACCATCCGGTATATCCGACTGAACAGGATTGGCTTCCAAGCCAATTGCCTTATCATCGAAAAAAGATTTCCAGTAAGCCATGTATCTTTCTGATAAGCATCCGCTGCTTTTTAGCAAAGCGAGGTAACGACTACAGGCTGCCTTATTAACCATAAAATTGTCGGCACTGTCTTTAATTAAAATGGGTAAGCTGGCCGCCTTATGAATGTTTGCCTTATACCATTTAAGAAATTTTGTAATTGCCAGTTGCGGTGATGCCGGATCCGTTTTGCTGACTGGTGACGTTTTATTTCCTTCACCAGATGCTTTGACCTGAGCAAAGGGATATTGAGGTATGTTCAAACACATTATAATCACCAAGAGATATAAAAACTTCATGAGTCTATTTTTTGATTTTAAAAGTTTGATGTATTGAGAGGTGCATTTCTGTAACCTGTTTGCAACCTTTTTCATTTTATAATGATACCCATTACATGTCCTGTAAATCCTTTACCAGGCTTGATTTTTTTGGAAGCGCAACAAGGATATAATTGTTAGGTAGAAACCATCCTACCTGTTGCATTAAATAATCAAGCTTGCTTGTAACAGGATAATTTTCGGGATGAATATTAAAGGCAAGTTTCCTTGCTGATTTTCCCTGACTATTTGTTGTCAGCATCATTAGTTTCGGTCTTGTAATGCCTTTCCTTTGCAGGAAAGCTTTTAATGCACGTCTGGTTGCTTTTGGCAGGTAGCTTTCTGAAGGTTGCGCAACCAATACCTGTTCAGCCTTCTTAATGACGCCAACTGTTTTCGTAAATTCAATATTTTCTACTGCCGCATCTTCAGTAACGGAAACAAATTCATTGTTCAAATGAAAGTTTACAATGTTGCCGTAAGTAAAAACCCATTCCGCAGATTTATCTTCAGCCGGATTAAGCACAATGCCCCAGCCATTGTTCAGTAAAAAATCATCCTTCATATTTTGAATGCAATAAGGTTCAAAAGTCTTATTGATGTCAGGTGTGTTCAAAACGAAATAAGTAAAGCCATCAGGACCGATTAATGTTTGTGGCGTTGCGGATGCAAAGCTTGCTGCAGGCACATTCTGATAAAAAGATTGATACCATGTATCGTCTCTTTTATGGCGTGAAACTTTTAAAAGTTCTGCAACAATATTTGTTTTACTAATGTCGCACGCCTGCTTTTTTGACGGTGCAGGTGTAAGGGTTGTAACTATTTCTCCCTTTGGTTTAAAAAAATCAAACAGGCTCACGGCATTTTATTTATCGGTAGCGTAACCAATTATCCATATCGCAAGAGGCACCAGGATAATAATCGCTATGCCTGCACGGATGAATTTGTCCTGCGAGTTCATCTTACAAAACTTATTCTTTTTCAAATCTGATATCTTCCAGCGGTATCAGATAGTTGTGCATGCAACTTAACGTTGTGTCATCCTCAACGGTTAATTCAATGCCTTTGAAACTTACCTCCGCAAGTGAAGGATTCAGCGTTAGTGTGAAGCTGTTGCTTTCGTTTGTTTTGTCTTTTATTTTGGTAGCGAAATCAGGAAACAACTGATGAAATGCAAAGATGGAATCGCAATGTTTATAATCAACTTTTACGATGCCTTTATCATTTGTGTATTCATCATATCTTTTGTCGCCAACAAAAAAACTACAGCGAATGTTGTTTGTGAAATACTTGTTTTCATCTTCGAATGTTATCGTATAGCCATCGCCCGTCTTTGACTGATGGATGACCGTAAAATCTTTTCCCGCTTCCTTATTACTTTTCAGTTTTACTGTTTTGCCTTCTATTGTATATGTGCCTGAAGCGATTCTGTCAACAGCGCCGTAACTGTAATAAAAATCGAACTTGCCATTTGCCGAAAATTTAAAACCCGCTACCATTTCCTGCCGGTGAAAGTTGTATTCGCCTTCTAATATTGTTTGTGCCATAATTGGTAAGCTTAGAATTTGTAATAAAAGAATGATGACTGTTTTCATTGTTATGAACGATTGAATACTGAAGCCCTTTATGCATTTTCAAAAAGAGGTAAATCCTTGTGATAATAGGTTAACCTCTTACTGATAAACGAAAGCTTTTTATATGCTTTTTTGTTTAACGAAACAAAGATGTTTGTCTCTCTTCCCTTCTTAAAATTTAGTAAACCGAAACGGGCATTTTTCCTATTGAACCGTATCAGGGATGTAACAAAGAGTTGCTCCATTTTTATAATAGAACGATGTAAACAAATCTACAATCTCTAAGCAGTGTAGGAGACACTGCATGTGAATGGTTCCTTTTGTGTTAGCTTAATGGAACAGAGAAGAAATAAATTTTACCAATCTCATTACTATGGATATTATGTGGCTGAAAGATAATTCACTGGCAGACCTGGACAACCAGCCCGACCCGGACGGGCTGGCGCTGGAAATTGTCGAGAACCTAGAGAATGCATTGGGAAGTTTTCGGGAAGTAGTGCGGGTGCTGGGGAAGTGAGGGAGAGAAACAGGCGTGATACTCTGGTAACTGTCAAAAATCACGTACGCTGATAATTCTTGGGTCCCGCATTGTCTTGCAGCGTGAGCGATCCGGTGAGTCGACAGACTTTAGTGGAGATGTGGGGGAATTGTACACATTCGCTGAGATTTTGTGCAGCCAACTTTGTTGCGTTAGATTTGACAACTGTTTATTACTGTAAGAAATGTCTAAACGTTACCTTCTTACCAGACGATCGAATGATATTCTGGCTTATGAAATTGTGCTTGCCTCCATTGCCGCCGGGATTGTAGCTGTAAACTATTTTGATATTCATTATGGCTATGGGTTTCTTATCTTCTTTTTATCTGCCTGCCTGCTGGCTTATTTGTTTGTGAGAAGCCGTGTTTTCAGATATGTGCTTACCATCGTGTTTTCACTGGGCTGGGCGGTGGGCGCTTTTTTCGTGGGGCAACATATTGACAAAGCACCGGTTTGGCTGTCTTTTGTGTTTGCTATTTTGGCTTTAGGGCTCAGTGTTTGGGGACACCGGGATAATTTCCGGTTTTATAAAGAGGCAGAAGTGGTTGAGTATGATTAACGGATTGATAGGGGAGGCTTTCTAAATGAAAATATTTGCTGGGCTTTTGTGCGGCGTACCTCGCCTGAGTTGGGTATCCATTCTATTATTTTAGTTCGGTAGGGATGCTGACCGGTAGAGAAAGTTATGATGAGCTGGTGAAGAAAAGTAAGTGACACAATTTGGGATAGAGAAGGCGAAGTTGAAAACATTCGCTGAGTTGGGTAGGTTCGTAAAGGTAAAAATTTAGAACTGTTCCAAATATTTACTCAAAAAAATATGTGCTTCTTCAATTCGACATTAGGGCAAATAGGTTTAGCAATTCTTGAAAGTATTCTGGCAGCTTTAATCTTTGGGTTTGTTCAAAATTGGAACAGGCACCGCCTTTATAAAGAAAATCCGGAACAGTTTAATAATAAAACAGTCGACATATATTATAAACATAACCTCTCAAAGATTAAAAGAGAGGCAACGTATGAAGTGAGAAAGAATGTAATATAGTTTACACATCAGCGCCTGCACGCGCCTATAACACATCATTGTTCCCGCTTACTCCTCCTTGGTTGTCTTATTTGCTAAAAGGCACTCAGTTCTTCCCTCCGTCACCCCAGTTTACTATCAATGAAGCGACTGGGCCTGAGCGTAAAATTCGTCCATACTCAAACACAAAATAAGATTCGACCCAATCTCAAAAGTATTTGACTCAGTGACATATGGTGCACAGAGGGTCAGCAAAGTGTGTGACTTCATTCTTCCGGTTTCAGCACCCTCGGAGAAGAACCGGTGTAAAAGATGCAAAAGGTTTTTCGGAATTTTGCACCGGCTATTCCTTTTCTTACTATTTTCCGGTATGATACTACCAAAACGCAATGCTCTTATCCTGTTGATAAGCTCTCTCTACCTGCTCTTTCTGCTGTCAGCCTGCAATAAAGGGGGTACTGATGAGGAAGATGAGATAAAGAATACATTGTCTTCCATCACCGTCAAGGTGGAACAGCGAGTACCGGATAAAGCAATTATCTCGTGGACAGCTTCGGAAAACAGCATTTATAGGCCTGATGATACCGTTAAGTATGTGGTATCCTTTAGCGGAATGATAAAAGATACCGGGCTGGTAGCTATCCGCGATACGTTGTACTCTCTATCCGCCGATTCGGTATATGAGGGGCGTGTATTGGCTTATAATAAGCGGGGTGATACCACCTCGGCTCCTTTTACCTTTAAAAAGTACGAGGGCTTCCTCTATACAGGTACCTTCCTCGGTAGTTTTTTGGGGTGCTTTGGTGCGTATCCCTCCTCCCGTGGCGGCTATTCTTTTTGGGAAACGGATATACCCGGAGAAACGGCAGATATGCCTGCCATTTCTCATGATACTCTTTTCATTGAATGCAGGCAGACCTATGATGCACCTTTGTACGCATATAATGCAAAGACAGGAGCAGTGATATGGAAGGGTCTTACCAATAAATATTTGCTTTGTCCCCCTTCTTACTACCAGGGCAAACTTTACCTGCATACCGATACCGCGGTGCTGGCAGCCGATGCAGCCAGCGGGCAACTGTTATGGTCGTCGAATAACACGCCGCAACACCCCGGCACCAACCCGGTGGTAGCAAACGGGCGTGTATTTGTAGGCAGCCAGATAGGTCTTGGAGGTATTTACGCGCTTGATGCCAATACGGGCAAAACATTGTGGAGCTACTTTCAGGAAGGGCAGATGTGTATTCGGCCTTTAGTAACCGATAATCTGCTTGTCTTCGGCACGTATGCAGGCTATATCTATGCGCTCGATCAAAGCACCGGACAATTGGCGTGGCGTACTTACCTGGGTGGCGACTGTCATCTCACGCCTCCCATTATGGCGGGAAATAATATCATTGTCTACTCTGATGAGTCGGGCTGGTATGCACTGAGGCCAAGTGACGCCTACAGAGTCTGGCACTCGTATATGCAGACAAACATCATTGGCGCTCCAGCTTATGGCGATGGGCGTATTTACTTCAGTACCTTAGGTGTACAGACGGCGTTGGATGCAGCCACCGGGCAATCGGTATGGACACAAAACGGACAATCAACGATTTATACAATGACGTTTGCCAATCATGAGCTGTATGTCCAGGGACCTAGCAGCATTCTTATGACAGACCCTGCAACCGGTATTCCGCAGGCACCCGTCTTATACAGGGCGCTGAATGTTTACGAGTTCAGTATGAAAGTAAATGATTCCGTCTATTACAATAGCAGGAACGGGAATTACAAATAGCGGGAAAACAGCAGCGATGACTTCCTCTTGTCCGGCCCCCTGTGTGAAGAATTCGTTTTACTGAACCACTGATTTCGTGCTGAAGGGATCATCAAAATAACGGATTGTCACCTTTAGATTGATCAACTTCTGGTAGATAGGATCACGATTGCGAAATCATCCACTAAAGACGCAGGGGCAGTGTGGAGTTTGTACAAAGTCAAACGCAGTGCCTTATAGGTAATGCACAAGATCTATTAAGGTGTGGGTTAGCATAGCAGAAAACCTTTTGTTGGACGAAGTTATTCTGGTTTTATGACTCAGTCTTTCAGTTTAAAGCTATCGCCAATGTCGTTTAGTTTTTGCCAAACCGGATTTGACAATGACTTAGGTGAAATCTCAACGTATACAGCCGTATGATTTATTGTCTTACTGTCTTTGATATGCACAAAGCAGTTCAGTGTTATTGGTAACTGGGCATGATAATCAAGCATATTTATCGTTCCACTAAAAGTTTCTAAATCATTCAGCGATGTTTTAACCTTTTTGATGACAACTGCCGTTTGTACAATTTTATTCGTTGGGATATTTCTGCTTGTAATATTTCTTCCAACCAAACCATTATAGTATTCTTTTAGTGTTCTCTGCAATGTGTCAGCATTCAACTTTACATGACCGTCAAGCCACCATAAAAAGCTATAAGACCAGTGTTCTTCACTATTTACATTTCCCCAACCCGTAGCAAAACGAACATCTTCCACACCTTTAAAACTCATTGTTGGTGCAAAGTCAGGAGGCAGTGAAAAACGCTCCACCTCCCAACCTTCGGGCATTGACAAATAATAGGGAGGTTTCCATGTAAGTACGTCAAATATTCCCAGGCTCTGTTTTATCCATTGAATACATTCCACTTCATCAACAATGGAAAGCGAATTCGGATTTCTTTCACCGTTGCTTCTCATGCCTGATTGTTTAGAAGCAAGCAGTTCAGCTTTATCATTTCCTAAAAGCAGCAAGCGTTTAATCAGTTCTGAGGCATCGGGTATTTTAGTGTCGTATAAACTATTTCTTCTGTTTTGTAATTGCCAGTTTATATCCATGTCATAATATAAACGAAGGGCTACATTTTTTAAAAACCGTTCATTCCCTGTTGTGTCACTTTGTTTATTAAATGGTGACAGAAACTTGTATCTCTCGGGATTGTTATAGATTGTTCCGTTCTCTTTTGTCATGGTGTCGAGATAGAACCTTGCATCGCCGACTGCCCCTTGCCAATAATTCTTTTTAATCTGGTTTTCCGACCAATGCCATAAACCAAACACATCAACAGGTGAATCAATTCCAAAGACAGCTTTCGGCTGTAGAGGAAAATTCAGTGGGTGTTCATAGGTAAATTCAGTATAGCGTAATGCAATATTGCCGGCTTCGTCAAAACCAGCCAAAGCAAATTTAGAAGTGTCAACCGTAAAACGGGAAATGATGTCTGATAGAATTGAATTGATTCTGTTTACAGAAAAGGAGTCAGCATACAATTTCTGGTTCATAGAAACAACAACGGTGAGAATATTGTTTGCATAAGCTGTATTCTGCAATTTGGTTTCGGCTAACAATCTCTCCGGAGGTAAAAAACTCGTTAGTAAAACAAGAGTAGCTTTAATATCATTTGAAGCAGGTCGGATGGCTAAATAATAATCGCTTTTATTTTTTGCTGAGTCAAACTGTATTCTTTCAATGTTTTGAGAAAACAAGTGTGAACTAAAAAGAATAAGAGTAGTTATTAGCCAAGTGCCTTGTCGTATTGTCATTGCAGTTTGTTTATGAATTTCGCCTAACTTTCAAATATAGGCAGTTCGCATTATCTGGGGTTATCAGGTTAATAGTAACTAATCTCTGTTCAGGTGTGACGGAGTGGGTAAGGAAATAAAAAGAGGATGACGAAAGGGAATACTGTATGTAACATGAAAGTATTCCCTGACCCAAACAAATGAGGTTATCAAAGGAGAAGCGTTGCGATGAGTAAGGGTGCTTCGGTTCGGTGGGGACACCACATCTGTTCGGAAGATAATTTGATTGTTAGAAATCAAGTTACAACCGTCATTGCGAGCGCCGCAAAGCAATCTGTGCCATAACGGGTTAGCCTAATTGCCGGTTGTGAAGCTGTTTTCATATTATCCACAGACTGCTTCGTGCCTTGAAGCGACGAAACTTTTACCGCTTAATTTTTTTTCCAAACACCTATGGTGGGGACACCGACCGATAGGAAAAGTTTTAAAACCAGAGTTAGACTTCGATTATCTTACTTTAATAGGACACTCGAACGGAGACGATATTATTGCATTATTTACCCAAAACCACGCGGCTTTAGCTTCTAAAATTATTACTCTCGACAACCGCAGAACGCCGTTGCCAAGAACAAAACATCCGAAAGTATCTTCCTTATGCTCAAGTGACCAATCGCCTGATAATGGTGTTTTACCAACAACCAAAGAGCAAAAAAAGTTTGGTATAACAATTATAGGGCTTCCTCATATAATATATAATGACAGGGACGATCATGCAAATAGTATACAGCGCCAGGAAATCAATAATTATATTATACGCTTTAAAAAAAATAGGATCTTGATAAATTCATCAGCTAAGTAAATCTTAATTTCTTTATATTTTTCTAAAATGCAATGGAAGCATACCTGTATAAGCTTTGAATGTTCTGATAAAGTGAGACTGATCGGCGAACCCGCAGCTATAGGTAATCTCGCTTAACGTTTGTTTGCTGTTTTTTACCAGCGCTACGGCTTGTTCAATTTTCAGCTTTCTCATATAATCGCCAAAACCACATCCAAAGTACCGATGGAAGTTTTTAGAGATGGTAACCGGATGAATCCCTAACACTTTTGAAAGATAACCCAACTCTATTGTCTCACTCCAGTTGGCTCTGAGCAATTCTTCTAATCGTCCTGCCCATACCGGAACTTGTTTTTCTTTAAAACAACCCATATTCAATAGTTCTAAAAGCAGGAAGTCTGCAGACGTTTTGGAATAGCGATCATTCAGCAAAAAATCATTGTAAATTTTAATCAATAGGAACTTTGCATCAGGCGTCTTTTTTATGCAATTCAAAATATCATGCTCATATAAATGATATCGTTTTAAAAACTGCATATCCAGCTCAAGATTTACATGCTGTGCCGGAAACATTTTCTGAATGGTTTGATGGGTTTCACCCGCATAGTAGAATGAAATGGCTCCTGCACACTGCTCCTTTTCGCTCTTTTCTCTCTTATCAATACTTCCGCCACTGAGTACAAAACTGATATGAGGATTCTCATGGCTATGCATGTCTCCGTTTGATGCTTCGCTTGTATACACAGTTGTGCCTGCAATGATTCCGTCCAATTGCATGGAAGTGTGGACATGCCCGATATAAGCACCTTTTCCTAAAACTTCCATTGTTTACAAATTCTATAATCTGAATTATTTATTTAAGAAATTGACGTCAATAAATCCAATGCTAATCCCATTCTATTTTGCTACCGTTTGCATCAGCAGTTTTGTACCGTAACTTTTTATAAAACACTGAAATAAATGAAAAACCGATTACTTTTCTCCAAAATGTGTTCACTGGCCGCTTTTTTTGTTTTAACGGCAACCGCGGTTTTTGCGCAGCAGTCACTGCCGATAGTGAAAGCCACATCGAATGTGGTGGATATAAGGGATGGTGAAGATTTTCAAAAAGGAAACTGGAATATTTCACCTGAAGTAAGACCTGACGTTTATTATGCTGAGCGATTTAAAGGCAGCAAGAGAGTTACTTTTTATACAAACATTGATTCCATTTCTTTTACCCTAATGCCCGGCGAAACATATACTTTTATTATTCTTCTGAAAAACAAGGACTCTGCTTACACGCAGATATCAGCTGCTTCTCCACCTAAACTTACTTATACCAGAAAATGTAAAAACTGCAATACTGAAACCGATACTATTCCCTTTTTAATCGGCTGGAATAATACTATACAAGTAAAAGGAAGCGTGAATGGCTCGGATGTACTCGATATGATTTTTGATACAGGAGCCAATGGCGTAGTACTTTCTGATGATGCTTATAAGAAAAGGGTCAAGGTAAAAATTGATGGCAGTATTCAAGGTTTTGGCATTGGTGGCTCATCACAGGATGAACTCAGCAAGTCGAACGAGATACAGATGGCAGGTCTTACTTGGAATAATGTTCCACTTACGGTAAAACATACAGGCAAGCCGAATGCAGACGTTGTGATAGGTTATAATGTTTTTGATAGTAAGATAGTAGAAATTGATTACGATAAAAAGCTGCTGATTATACATTCATCGCTTCCATCAAAGGCAAAAAAATATGCCAGATATGATCTGAAATTTAAAGCTGGCCTTTCTTATATCAGCCTACTGTTATATGATGGTAAAAAGAAAGTAGAAGGCTTATTTGATTTTGATACAGGTTCATCGGAAACCATGTTTATTAATAATGATTTTGCTTCGGAAAACGGATTATACCCTGAAATGGAAAAAGTAGGCACCGATAAATTACAAGGTGGTGGTTCCAATAAAATTGCTGTTGACAAAGTTGTCCTTCCCTCCTTATTACTTGCCGGTTACCAATTGAAAAAAGTTCGTATTGGTATGGAAGAAGTCGCAGCAAAAGATGGACCTCCTTTCAACATTGTCGGCAACGATATTTTAAAAAGATTCAACGCGATGATAGACTATCAAAATGATGTCGTTTATCTGGCACCCAACAGCTTGATAAATGATTATTATTTATACCAAAGAGTCAGTTATGTGATGTGGGGAGGGGCTGCTTTATTACTCGCTGTTTTAATAATTTCCGTTGCTTTAGTTAGAAAAAGAAGAATCAAAAAACAACTTTCAAAATACAGATAAAATATTACGGATAAACATATAATCAAACTTCAGTATTCAGCATTACTGGCATTGCTGCAAAATTTATTGATGAAAATGAACATGCAATAAATGCGCAGTTTTCAATAGCCAAATCTTATCTCATAGTTATCGCGAAATATTAGTAAAACAATTATTCCATATATTAAAAACAGGAATTGAAAAATCTAAGTAACAGTAATGAAAAAGACCGGGAGAAATGGCAAAACAACAGGCTCCTTTTTTAAACCTTATAATATTCAAAATAACATGGACTTTCATAAAGTCGGCTTATTTGTTTTACTCTTATTTTTATACAATACAACAAGATGCCAAACAACTTATGTATTTGTAGGTACTTTTAATCCTAAACCTAAAAGGGGTATTTATGTATTGAAACTTGACACGCAAAAGGATATATTACATAAAGTATCCGTAGTAAAAGGTTTCATGAATCCGTCCTATCTAACCGTATCGCATGACGGTAATTATCTTTATGCATGTATTGAATCACAAAAAGAAAATGCGGGTAGCATTGCGTCATTTCATTTCAATGCAAAACAAGGCAGCCTTGCTTTTTTAAACAAGCAAAGGAGCGGAGGTGAAAACCCTGTTTATCTCACAACTTCAGAGAATGGGAAATGGCTATTGAATGTAAATTATACACAAGCCAGCTTAGATGTTTTTCCTGTAGTAGACAACGGGGGTATAAATTCACCTGTTCAAATCATACATTTTACAAAAGGAAGTCATGCTACCGAAAGGCAAGACAAAGCACATACACATTCGGTAACCTATTCACCAGATGAGAAATTTATTTATCTGCCTGATCTCGGTGATGATGCCATCCTAAGTTATCAAATTGATACTGCTATACGTCAACCTGTAAAAGAGGGCACCTTAACAATTAAAAATTCAACACCTGGCAGTGGTCCGAGACATTTTGTGTTCCATCCCAACGGCATGTATGCTTATTGTATAGAAGAAATTTCCGGTTCTATATCTTGCTATCATTACGATGATGGAATGCTTGATAGTATTCAACGAATCATGGCTCATGAAGGCGATTCCAGTGCTCACAACAGTGCAGATATACATATTTCACCTGACGGCAAATTCCTGTATGCTTCAAACCGTGGAGATGAAAATAATATTGCCATTTATGCCATTGACAAAAACGGACATTTATCCTTAAAAGGATATCAATCTACATACGGAAATCATCCCAGAATATTTGCTATTGATTCATCGGGCAATTATTTGATTGTTGCCAATCAAATTAGCGGCGATGTGGTTTTATTTAGAAGAGATAGTGTTACCGGTTTTCTGAGTAAAAGGGGTAAAAAAATAAAGATTAAAAATGCTTCCTGTGTTCAAATAAAAAATTATGAAAGCAAATAAGCTGTATGTGTTAGTGGTCTTATTGTCCCACATCGTTGCTAAAGGTCAAACGGCTTCTTCATTTGCCGATAGTATAAGACTACAATACAAAATTCCTGAACTTGCCTTTGCTGTTGTCGGACCTAACACTGTATTTGATGCACACGTTTTAGGTGTGCAAAGAATAAATACAAACTATATTGCAAAAACTACTGACAGATTTCATATCGGCTCTAACACCAAAGCCATTACTTCCTTCATTGCTGCTATTTTAGTTAAACAAGGACGGATAAAATGGAATACAAAATTTTTTGCCTTGTTTCCCGACTTAAAACCCAAAAGCAATAAGGCTTATCAAGACATCACATTGCAGGATCTGCTAACCTTCAGAGGAAAGCTGCCGGCTTACACTTATACGTTCGAGCAGCCTACAAGAAAACAAATTACAGGCGATAATACAAAGCAGCGATTCCTGCTGGCCAGGTATTTTCTTTCGCAGAAACCTATGAAAGAACAAAACGGATTAACACCTTCAAATGCAGATTATATATTAGCGGGATTGATGCTTGAGAAAGCATCCGGTAAGTCTTATAAAAAGTTAGTAACAGATTTTGGTAACTCATACGGTATTGATTTCCGTTTCGATTATCCTAATTTGTCTGATAGCTTGCAACCCTGGGGACATGACACGGCATTAAAACCACTTCCTCCATTCGACAATTATAAACTCAACTGGTTGTTAAGTGCAGGTAATATCAATGTAAGTCTTAATGACTATATTAAATTCATCCAGCTTTACCTAAAAGTGATAACAGGCACTTCTACAATTGTATCTAAAGAAACAGCCAACAAATTAATGTTTGGTCTTCCTGTATTTTCGTTCGGATGGTTTAACAAAATGGATGATGATTCTAAGCATCATATCGCTTTCAACGAAGGCAATGCCGGAGCTTTTATTACACAAGTGCAGGTAAGTAAAGAAATGAACAGAGCCTATATTGTATTTACAAATTCAGCAACCCCTGAAACAGAAGAGGGAGTGACTATCCTGCAACATTATTTGCAGAACCGCTATGAATAGAAAAATAAAGTATGGATACAAAAGCAGCTGATTTCTCTTTATTCGACCAATATAAAATGAGCTAACCTCACCATAGGAAGATTTTTGTCGTGCTAAGCTTGTTCTATTTGGTGAAAATGGGTTACCGCAATTTTGAAGTGCTAGAAAGCCTAATCCAATATCAGCATGAACATCAAAATAATCTCTTTGCTTTTCACTAGGTTGGTGCTTACAGCCAATGTGATTGCCCAAAACAGTTACGAAAAACCGGATAGTCTTTTTACTAATCTTTCAAAGAAAGAAATGTTTAACGGAGCGGTACTTGTTGCAGAAAATGGCAGTATACTATATCAAAAAGCATTTGGCTGCGCTAACTTTGAAAAGCAACAATTGAATCAGACTTCCGCGGGTTTTGAACTGGCTTCTGTTTCGAAGATTTTTACGGCAATAACCATTTTACAATTGAAAGAAAAAAGCAAGTTAACATTGGACGATACGTTTGAACGCTATTATCCCAAATTTCCTTATTCTAATCAGGTTTTAACTCTTGCAGATTTTCTCGTTCCGCAGTGTCAGCTCAGGCAGCCGCAACAACGGCTATACCTACTTTTCTGCTCGTCGTTATGTCGCTGGGCGCATCCCCAACATAAATCATTTCATCTTTATTTATGTCATGTAATCTGTTCAGTATAATCTGAATACCTTCTACCTTTCTGGCTCCTTTTGGCGAGCCGGTTTCTATCATTTCAAAAAATGAGTAAGTTCAAAGTATCTTAACGAAATGTCTGTACTATATTTTCCCTTGCCTGTTACCATTGCAATGCGCACACGTCTGTTTTTCAAGATTTGTGATATCTCTTTCATGCCGTCAAAAGAAACCGGACACATGTCACGTAGTTGCTCATAGCAATGTAAATAGCCGGAAACACCTTTGTCGGAATGATTGGGTGCAAGAGCCATAATGGTTCCTTCTTCCGATGGTCCAAAAGTCGCAATAATGTCAGCGTCAGAAACAGAGCGATTAATAAGTGGTTCTATCGATTGTTTGAAAGCCTGAATACAAAGAGGTAAAGGATTAGCTAATGTTCCGTCAAGATCAAAAATTACCGCTTTAATCTTCTTCATTGTTTTAAACTGTCAGGTTTGAGTTACAAGACGATTGCGCATTGCCAGCGTACCAAGCCACGGCTCCGGCTTTCTGTTGTGCCAGCATTTTTGTTCGTCAGCCGAATAACTGACGAAAGATAAATAGAATTACTGATGGCGAAGTGAAAGGTGTCAGGCGGCATAGCAGAAAACGTCTTGTTGTGCGTTCGTACTTTTCTAATAAAGCCTTCATTTAAAATCTGTATCCAAAATTGCATATAAGTAACTGTCAACCCAGTTTCCTCTTATCGGCAGAACTTTTCTTTTGCACCCTTCTTTGGTCATACCAACCTTTTGGAGAACTTTTACAGATGCTATGTTTTCAACGGCACAACCTGCTTCTATCCTGTGAAGTCTTAAGTCTGTGAAACCAAAATATAACAATTGTCTCAAAGCTTCAGTTGTAAAGCCTTGTCGCCAATACCCTGGTAATATTTTGTACCAGACTTCTGCAATTTTAAAGTTTGGTTTCCCCAGAATCAGAGCCATTAGACCTATAAACTGATCTGTGTCAATTTGCTTAATACAAAAAATATAAGATAACCTTGGAGTCAGTTGCTGTTGGTTGAGCCATTCCTGTAACAGAACGTCGGTCGTATGAATGGTTGCAGGAAGACCTAAGGTATTATATTCATCTGTTTCCGGTAAAGAATGCAGCTTATGAATAGTTTCTAAGTCGGTTAAGGTCAATTCTACCAGCTTTAGCCGCTTTGTTTGAAGTTCCATTACAATCTTTTAGTGTGACGCACCTACTCTCAAATATATGCAGATACTTCCGGCAAACTGTTATTACAGTGAAAGCAGACAAAGCTATCTTAGTGAACGGTGTTCCTGACAAAGAAAGATATAATTGAAAGCACGTACCAAGCGGATGGTTGAATGGGTGAAAAGCCGGAAGATTACTTGCTGAGCAGCGCACGGGATTATCAGGGAAGCAAGGGTTTATTGCCAATTGAGTATTTGACAGCCGCTTATACTCTGGTAGGATGAATTCCAGACGAAGTCCCGCTTTTATTACGGCTCCATGGACGCCCTACGGAGTCTATGAAGAGCAGGGGGTAGATATACGGGTAGACAACTTTTGGCAGAAAATTATGCGGTAGAACACTGTATTCCCTATTCGTTTGTGTCGCATGGCCTGATCTGGAACCTGATACCGGCGCACCCTATTTAAACAGTTCCAAGAGTAATAAGCTGCCCTCTTTTAATTCTTATTTTGATGCCTTTTTCCGGCTGCAAAAAGAAGCCATTGGAATTGTGAGCGAGAAGAAGCCCAGCAGCCGCTACCTTGAAGATTACTTTACTATTTTGCCCGACCTGCGATACCTAACTCTTTAAGAAGAAACCGTAAAGGAGAAGTTTAAACAAACGATACAACCGTTGCTAACGATGGCAGCCAATAATGGATTCCAATATTTATAGCAACGGGAACTATGCTGCTTATAAACTCATTGACAATGACCGTATGATATACCGGCTACCTCTCTTACGTCATCTACAATTCTGTGTCTTTGTTATTCCTATAGAACTCATATGAGAACAAAAGAGAACCGGGAAGCGTATACTCAAAAATACAAACAAGCTTTCAAGATAGCGTGCAGTGGTTTGCGACTGTACAAAAGAATGCTGATAGTGATAAAGAGCGCGCTATAATTACCCGCCGGCAAGAGGTACGGACGAAACAATAGTTCGATGAACAGACAGAAGTAAAGGACTGGATAGGAACCTGGGATCTATTCAACGCAGACACAACCGAACTTATGATTGATATTGAGGACTTTGGCGTGGCTGCTTTTAATATAGCGCCTGTCCCCCGTTGGGTGCCTTTTCTGTGCGTTTACCGCTGCTTTTTCAAGATGCCTTTGCCGTACAAACCAGGTTAGAAAATAAATTTCAAAGGGTATGTCAAAGCCGCATCATACATGCACCTTTTTTACACCTTAGATGAACAATAAGTTTTGATGAAACAGAACCTGCCAATGAAATTTTGTGATCTACAATTTCCCCGTTAGTTTTAGCCTTCCATCTAACACACCTGCCTGCCGTGAACCAAACGCCCGAACAGATTGCCCGCGATGCCATCGACAAGCAATTAACCGCTTGCGGCTGGATCATCCAGAATAAGAAGGGAATCAATCTCAGGGCAGGCATTGGCGTTGCCGTAAGAGAATATGGAACCGATATCGGACCTGCGGATTATGTGCTATTTGCGGGTAAAAGACGTAGGTAAGAATTCGTTTAACTAAACCAATGATTTCAGGCAGAAGTGACCAGCAAAATAATTGTTTGTCAACGTTTATATTGATCAACATCTTGCAAAACACATGACCTGGGATTGCGAAATCATCCACTGAAGACGCAAACCGAAAATATTTGTTTCAGTTCCATCATGGTACAATTACAAGTTGCACATCGCCATGCTTCCATACCACGTAGTTGGGTTTCAATTCCTTCATGGTACTGATAAGATGAACAGTCTTATTGTGAATGAGAAAGGACGCCTGCTCCGGCAGGCTTCTTTTCTCATCTGTGCCGCGTTCCTGTTGTACTACGGGTGCAAACTTTTCGTGGAAGTTTTTCATCTTTTCAGATTACCTTTCAGCAATGCGTTTTATGACTACCTGTGGATGACCCTGTCGGTCGTTAACGGGATTGCCAATATCATTTATGTAATCGCTGTTATATGCATCCCGACGAGAGAAGAATTTATATTGCACTATTAACTGCAGGCATCATTGTCGTTCTTGTCATTGTATTTTTCGTGATTACCATTCTCCGTTACCAGAGAAAGCGGGTATCGGTTCACCTCATTACGTCGGGAGAGGAGACCCGGATCCAGGAAATTGAGCGCACCCGGATTGGTTCCGATCTGCATGACGGTATCAACTCGGGTCTTTCTGCTATTAAGCTGCGGTTGTCTCTTCTTTCCATTGAGGATGAGAAACAGCGGAATCTGTTAAACGATACGATGGCATATATTGATCAGCTAAGTGATCAGGTGAGAAATGTTTCGAAGGGGCTGCTGCCCATTGCACTGGAGCGTGAGGGTCTGCAACAGGCGTTGGAGGAACTGGTGGCACCCCTTCTTTCCTCACCGCGATACGAGATGGATTACCGCTTCCGGTTCCCTTCCTCATCGCTGACGCCCGAAGCTGCCGTTCATATCTACCGGATTTGCCAGGAGGTGATCAGTAATATCCTGAGACATGCGGGGGCAAGCCGGATCCTGTTGCATGTATGGGAAGAAAAGCGAACCCTTTTTGTCCGGATAGAAGACAACGGCATCGGCTTTGACTCGGCAGATGCGGCGCGCCGGAAGGGTTTGGGATTGCAAAATATCCGGATGCGGGCCGACATTCTGCAGGCTCACCTTTATGTAAAGACAAGTGAAGGGAACGGAACCCGCTATGACCTGGAGATACCCAAACGCGCGGTCACCAAAGGGAACTGACAAATTGTTTTCTCCCTTTCTTCAGGATTCGTTTCTTATTAGGATTCGTTTATATTATAGAATCCATGACGGATCGCATATATCACAATGCCGACGGTAGTATTGACGCCGATTTTATTCATGATTTTTGCCTTATAACCTTCCACTGTTCTTCCGCTCAGGAAGAGAAGTTTGCCAATCTCCTCGCTGGATTTCTCTTCACAAAGCAGCGAAATAATTTCTTTCTCCTTATCTGTAAAGGCGGGTCCTGAGGGATGAGGGACAACATGGTAAATACTTTTTGAAATGAGTCTTCCCAGTTTAGCGGACGCAAACCGGCAAAAATACGGGCGGTATGCCGCGACGGACCGGATGGCCTCACTGATTTCATCTTTGGTTGCTTTTTTAACCAGGTATCCAGTGGCGCCTGCTGCGATGGCATCCGTGATAAACCGGTCGTTATCGTACTGGGAAATCAGGATGCAACGGATGCCCGGATTGATGCTAAGAATTTCCGCAACGGCTTGTACGCCATCTATATCCGGCATCTTTATATCGGACAGTACCACATCCGGCTGGACCTGCCGGACCATTTGAAGCAATTGCCGTCCGTCGCCGGCTTCCCCGACGACTATCAGATCGGGATTTGAGTTAATGGCTAAGGTCAGGCCCTCGCGGTAAACCGGGTGATCGTCCGCAATCACAACCCGAATCTTATCGGAGGGGTGACTGGATGATCCTCCCTGGTCGTGGGAAGGTGGTGTTGGAGATCGGGACAGCATAAATTCTTATTTTACACGGCTGCGCTGGATTTCAGGTGTCCTGTCAGTTGGGTGACGGCTTATCCGCTTGCAAAGATAAATGGCAGAAAACAGGGAAACAGGCGCGTGAGGCAAAACAGGGTGTCTGTTAGTAAAATTGCGTAATTCTACGTATTCCCTGAGTGAATTCAGTTCCTACTTTTGATCGTGTGCAACTTCCCCGGTCGCATGCGAACCGGGGCAACAGTTGCTGCATACCGGCTGCGATAATATCCGCGCCGGCTCCACCCCTTCCAAACCGACTTCCCCTGGGCAGAGCGCGATCAATGAATATACTATGGAGAAGCTATTTCAATCGCTGTATGCTATCGCACCGTTGTCGGTTGATTTGCAATCGCATCTGAAATGCATTCTGAAGGAGAACCGGTTCAGAAAGCGGTCTTACCTCCTGCAGGCAGGGCAGGTAAGTAACGGCATTCACTTTTTGGATACCGGCATTGTCCGGTGTTTCTATGACCACGAGGCGAGTGAGATCTGTATCTGGTTTATGGACGCGGGAAACTTTATTATTTCAGTAGAAAGTTTTCTTCAGCAGGTTAAAAGCTGTCAGTACATCCAGGCAATCGAAGATTGCACCACTTGGTCCATTTCCTACACAGAGCTGCAGGAAACGTACCTGAAGTTTCCCGAATTTAACCTGCATCGTGCGGCGCTGCTTGAAAAGTATTATGTAGAAAGTGAAAGAAGACAGCGCATGTTATCTCTGCACACCGCCATAGAAAGATATGTTCAGTTTATGGAAACGCAGCCTCAGATCGCTCTGCAAATCCCGGCCAAGTATATCGCCAGTTATCTCAATATTGACGAAACTTATTTCAGCCGGATCAAGGCAAAATTCGCAGATTAAGGTCTTGTCATTTTCCGATCCGATTTCTTCTCTTTTTACAATCTGTACTCCTTTGATCGCACTTTAATTTTAGGGTATTAAAACAAATAACGATGAAACGTCTGATGGCAACTGCTGTGTTTTGTTATTTTCTTTCTTCCTGCCAAAAGGAAATAACCGGATCCGGGAGCGTTGATCCCAATCGTGCAGGTTCTTTTTTTGAAAAGGTGGAAGCGCAACTGGAGGATAGTCTTTCTCGAAGCGATTACCAGGGTTTGGACTTCAGCCGGTTGTATAAAAGTAAAGATGCCCAAAGCGATGGCTGTTTTGTAAGAGGTGCGTTTCGGAATAAGGAATTGGTAACCGATTTTATCCTGCTCAGAACAGATAGTCTGGGAAACATTCGGGAAGGAAAAATCGTTCATGTTGATCAGGACAAGAGTTCGGCAAAAAGGAGTGACCCTTGGTTTGGGGGAGCATTTATCATCAGCTCACTCGACAGGCAAAATTGCGTCACTAAAAAAGTGGCAAACGAAAGGTGGGTACAGCCATCCGGTATAGCGTCCCTGCTTGAACAGGAGGCACCGGCAGGTGAGCAGGTTTTGCCGGATGTTGTGGTTACCTCTACCTCTTATGATGGCGGGCCTACCGGAAGCTGGCTGTTATACGGTGGTTTTTTTGGTGACTACGACGTTACTGGCGGCGGCGGTTATACTTATGGGTCGTCAACCGGCGGAGGTGGTTCCTCAAACAATAACGATGGTAATACTGACAATACCATTATCATCGAAGTTGAACCAAACGATGAACCTCCCATAAAAGTAGAAGACTATGTGAAGTGTTTTGGTAATGTGCCGGATGCAAACGCAACTTATCAGGTTTCTATTTTTACTGATATTCCGGTTGATGGTGATCCCTCAGAACTCTTCAACTGGAGTACCAACTCTCCGGGACATAGTTTTGTTCAACTGATAAAGACCTCCGCAACAAATAGCGTCCGCCAAACCTTCGGTTTTTATCCCATGGTGGGCTGGAAATCGTTGGGTCCGTATCCAGGCGAAGGCAAAGTGGTGGATAACGGAGGGCACGAATTCAACGCCTCATTGACTCAGTCTGTCAGCAGTATTCAGTTTCAACAAACCATCAGCATGATGGAAGCTTTGCAGTATTCTGATTATGACATATCAGAATGGAATTGTACCGACTTTGCTTTAAGTGTATATAATGCATCCGCTTATAATCCACTCACGATTCCGCTTTACCTAACCGAGAATAGTACCGAACCGATGAGTACACCTCAGGGGTTGTATACAGAAATTCAGTTATTGCAAGCATCCGGTAACACGGTACATGGCACGCCAAATGTACCTGGAATAGCAGGACACGCAGGAGAAAGTCATGGAAGTTGCGGCGATTGATTTACCCAAATTGAATTTCTATGAAAGTTTTCAAATCTATCCTTTTTCATCCTGTTACTGTATGTATTCTTTTCTGCTTTCTTCTGATCAGCGGAGAATCTAACGGCACCTTTTACTTTTGGATTTTGTTAATAGGACTGCCACATGGCGTGTTGCATTCAATACTTGGGATAGTTGGTATCATACTCCTGTTAGCCTCACTTTTTCTGACGGCACCCAGGATATCATATTGGCTAAGAATTGCCGGTATCCTTTGTTTTGTCCTGTCACTGTTACGTTTTTTTACGCAGCCAGGTGGGAGTTATAACGCTCCCACCTTCCATCAGACGGTTCCTCTGGCAATTCTATTCTTATTCATAAGTGTGCTTCTGTTATTCCTGATACATTGTTTACGGCAGCTCAATAAACTCCGACGTACCACGTAATCGCTAATCCAGATTTTCAAATGCTATTCATTCCTGTGCAAGGGCGCTGCAATTGCGACTAAGCATTCCTATGTCT
>CAXUDB010000012.1:0-2134 GCA_964249755.1 uncultured Ilyomonas sp.
AGCGCCGATTGATAAGCTTTGATTACAGATTCAATCAACCCATCCACCGCATCTTCTTTTACTAAATTAATGGTGCAGCCACCAAAGCCGCCACCCATCATGCGCGCGCCCAGCACGTCTTCATTGTCTCTTACGGCATCCACCAGAAAGTCGAGTTCCCTGCAGCTTACTTCATATTTCTGGCTCAGTCCTTCATGCGATTCGTACATCTTTTTGCCAAAGGCTTGCATATCGCCGGTTTCAAGGTGCCGGCAGGCAATCAGCAGGCGCTCATTCTCTTCCAGCACATAGCTGCAGCGTTTGTAAATAAGCGGATCTTTGGGAAGCACATACCGGTTCAGCATGTCTATCGTTGCATCACGCAGACTGTTGACTTCGGGATGATGTTGCTGAATCATCGCTACGCCTTCTTCGCATTGTTCACGGCGGTTGTTATAGCCCGTTTCGTTCAGCGAATGCTTCACTCTTGTATCAATCAACACGATTTTAAAACCATCCATTTCAAACGGCTCATATTCATACTGAAGCGAACGGCAATCGAGTTTGATCACATTGCCCTTTTTACCCATCATGCTGGCGAACATGTCCATGATGCCGCACATTACGCCAGGATAAGTATGTTCAGCTTCCTGCGATATCTTTACCAGAGAAAGCTTATCCATATTGGTTTTCAGCATCGCATCCAGTGCCATACCGATGGCATTTTCTACCGCTGCAGAGGAAGATAAACCTGCGCCAATGGGCACATCGGCAGTAAGCGCCGCATCGAAGCCTTTGTTCAACAAACCTTTCTGCCTGAACTGATCGGCAACACCCAACAAATAGTTGGGCCAGGATTTTTTGGTAGGTGAAAATTCGTTGACGGTGGTTGAATAGCGGTCGTTCAAATCAACCGAGTAAAGATTAATAACATCATCCTCTCTTGGTGTAAAAGCGAGATAAGCTGCTTTATCTATCGCTGCGGGCAATACAAAGCCTTCATTGTAATCAGTATGTTCGCCGATGAGATTAATTCGGCCCGGCGAGCGCACCAACAAAGATTGCTCTGTCATGTAAGGCAGTAGCTTATCAACGGATAATTGTATATCTTTTTGCGCTAATGAGGTTTGCATGTATTGTCTATTTGCTGTTGTATTTTGCAGTCAATGATTCAATCAATTTCACTTCCTCTTCGCTGTAGGGCGCTCCGTCTTTTCTAAAAATTTCATGGAACCAAACCTTGGGTTCATCGCCCGAAGGCATCGGCGTGTCCCACGCATATTTGGTGTTGGTTTTTCCTTCCACCAAACCCCAGTTGATAGCCGCTACCTTTTGTTTCTTCAGCATCGGCATCACCGTGGCGAACGTACTGTTGCGCGGGCGCGCCATGTATTCGGTGCACAACAACGGGCGACCATATTTACGCAGCGAATCAATGGTCTTCTGATGTACATCAACAGGATTATAATCGTGGTAGGTAATCACATCCGAATGGCTTAGCTGGTATGCATTCAGCTTGTTTAAATCTTTGTTCCAGATGCCGGTTGACAAGGGTTGCGAAGGATTGACTTGCCTGCCCCACTGATACACTTTCATCAGCAGCGGCAGACTCTTATTACCGTAGTCTGAATTGCCTGGCTCGTTGTATAAATCCCATAATAAAATTCGCTTGTCGTTTTTAAACGTGGTGAGTACATCTTTTACATACATCTCTAATGTATCCACCAACTTTGGTTCATTGTAATAAAGCTTTCCGGGGTCGCGTATCCAGCCAGAGTTATGAATGCCGGGTTTAGGTTCCGGCTGTGTTCCGGCATGATAGTTTTCGTTCCAGCAATCATCAAAAAACACAAACATGGTGGTGATGCCGTGTTGGTTGGCAATGATTAAATATTGCTTCATCCGGTCTTTAAATCCTTCCTTATCCTGTTGCCAGGCCACATGATGCAGAAACACACGCATACAGTTTAAGCCAATAGACTGCGCATAGCCCAGTTCCTTATCAATGGTAGCGGTATCGAAAGTTTCTGCCTGCCACATTTCAAGCTGGTTGATGGCAGTGCTGGGAATAAAATCGCAACCCCGCAGCCAGCCTTTTGCTCTGTACCAGTTGTTCGCTTTTTCTTTTGTCCAGATGGCTCTTTCCTTCTGCGCA
>CAXUDB010000012.1:2234-3423 GCA_964249755.1 uncultured Ilyomonas sp.
AGCCGCCAACCCATTATCCGGCGAAGCCATAAAAAGGTGCTCGGCATAATAAGGCCAGCCCTGCGAGTGATTGTGCTGGCAGCAACGGCTGCTGAACGGGTTCATCATTAAAAAAGGACCATCGTTTTGAATACCCGGACTATGGTTCTTGCTATCGCTCACCACCATGTTTGGCGCCGTGAGATAGCGAAGCCCTTTAAAATCGGGCATTACAGCCGCCGGATAGGTATTAAAGGCAACGTCTTCGCAGTTTGCAATCCACATTGGGTCGCCGGTAAAAGCGGTGAGCAATTCATCGCTTGCCATTTGCTCTACCATGCCACAGGTTTCTACCGCCTGCCTCGGATCGGAATAACCTTCCCGCGCATTTTCATCGGCGCCAAACATGCCGCCGGGCACCTGCCCATATTTAGTTCTGACTAAATTAAAATCGTTATAAGTTGCGTTCAGTAAGAAACTGTCTTTGGTTTGCATGTAATAGGTAGCCGGCTCGCGGAAGCATTGCGCAATATTTACATTGTGCCAATTAGGAAGGTTATCTTTTTGCGTCCAGTCGGCCGTGTTACGATGTATCTTATCGGCTAAATCAAGCAGCTTTTTTTCACCCGTAATATTATACAGCCAATACACGCTATACAGGTTATCACCGCCGCGGCTGTTCTCCCAATAAATCTGCAGAAACTGGTCTTCAGGCAGCTTCGCTTCCCAGTCAAAATACTTATCCATGAAGGACAGCACGCGCTTATCGCCGCTGTATTCGTAATAAGATTGCATGCACCAAAGCATCAGCATATTCGGCCATAAATCAGGAGTCGTGCCTTTGTTATCCTGGTGTTCGGTTTCTTTAATTGCAGGACCGAAATAGCCGTCGGGTCGCTGGCTGGCAAAAGCCTTATCTAACCAGCGTTTCGTCTCTGTAATAATGGCGCTATCGCGCAATACATAACCTAAATCGCCATAGCCTTTCAGCCAGTAAGGCACTTCTTCCCAGCCGTGATCGCCGGTACCATTGCCACTATACCAGGCGTTGTTGTTTTTCTCTAACCACGCGCTGATTTCACCCAGATGCCCCGTTAATCCATCCCGTTGCAGTTGGAGATATTTTCTTATCCATCCTTCCGGCCGGACAGAACCCACCGGGAGCTTGATAAAAGACAGCGGTTGCAATGGCGCTTTGTTGCCCGCATAA
>CAXUDB010000013.1:0-2650 GCA_964249755.1 uncultured Ilyomonas sp.
ATTTACAGCCCATCCTAAAAGAGGATCAGCAATTACGTCATTTACATTTTTTACTGCCTGCAAAACGCCTTTGCCACCATACACACTTTTATCATTGTCACGCAGTTCAACCGCCTCGTGTATACCCGTCGATGCGCCGCTTGGCACGGCAGCGCGACCCATAATTCCGTTATCGGTAATTACATCTACTTCAACTGTAGGATTACCGCGGCTGTCTAAAATTTGCCTGGCATGAATGTCTGAAATGTAGCTCATTAGTTTATTGATTATGTTTTATTAATTTTTTTTGGAAGTCGGCATTGTATCGTTATTGATGGTATGTACACAGTTGATAACTTTTAGTTTTGTCCGCATTTTCTATCTCTTTTAATGGGATAGAATGTTTAATATGTATGCTGTCTGTTCCCACTACTATTTCTTTGACCAGCAATTTTATGATCTTTCTTTTTTCTTTTACATCCAATAATGTACTGTTTTTTTGTAATTGTTCTGCAAAACTGTTGACATTTAAAAGTTGAAGCCGGTTATCTAAACTTAGCTGATATGCCTGAAGATTTTCCAGTTCTTTGACTGTTGTGCCGAGCCGCTTTTGAAGGTCTGGCATTCTCTTTCTTAATTCAGCCATTTCAACCAGTCCTTCCTGGTATGCATCGAGTAATTTATCAACTGCCTGTAATAAATTTGCCTTTTGTTTCTCCAGAAGTTCCTTTTGATTTACAGCAGGATGAGCGTTCTTTGCCTGCTCTGTTCTTTTGTTAATTTCGGCTTCAATAAGCCTGGGATCTTTAAGCAATTCCAATATGTTTTGCCATACCAGTTCATCCACATAATCCTGCCTTACAGCACGGCACCGGCATTTTTTTGCCTTACCAAAACGAGAGCTGTCGGCACCACCACACCTGTAATAATAAATTTTTCTTTTTGAACTGTTTGAAGATACCCGGTGTAATGAATAACCACATTCACTACATACCAGCAATCCCTGCAGCAACGAAGTTTCTATTGTATTACGCGCAGACTGAACTTTGTTAATCTTTAATCTTTGCCGGGCAAGCTCAAATATTTCTGTACCAATTATTGCAGGAACCCCTATTTCAATCCACTCCTCAGATGCTCTTTGTTTCCTGCAATAGTTCCTGGCGCTGTAACCTCCTTTGGCTCTCAATCCCTTTGTCATTCTTTTGCGCTGCGAACATTCTGTTTTGCTAAAGTAAGCCTTGCCCATATAAGCGGCATTGCTTAACAGGTTGCGTATCGTTGTTGCCTGCCAGCACACATTTCCTTTTCTTGTTTTAATTTGCCTATTGCCTAACTCTTTTGCAATTGCTCTTAAACTTAGAAACTCTTGTGTATACAACTTAAAAATTTCTCTCACTATCACAGCCTGCTCTTCTATGATTTCATAGCTGGCGGTACTTTGAGGCGTTTTTCTTATGTATTCATATCCAAAAGGAGCTCCGCCTAAAACATTAATAATCCCTGCTTTCGCTTTAGAACGCTTTCCCCGGCGCGAACGTTCTTTTATCAAAGCCCTTTCATATTCGGCTATCATTCCCTGAAACTGAAGCAGTAAAGCTTCTTCAGGCGTTTCTGCTTTGGGAGAATTGACAAATAACACTTCCGTTCCATGAGATGCAAATTCATCGAGCAATAAAACCTGGTAAGCATAGTTGCGGCTTAACCTGTCGGGGCTATAAATCAATACTGCCTGTATAGAACCCTCTGCACTTAAATCTCTTATTTTTTCAAGTCCCGGACGCAATAAATTTCCACCACTGTATCCTTCATCTTTAAAAATATATTCTCCCCCAACCACACATCCTTTCTCACACGCAAAACTTAATAAAGCCTCTACCTGGCTTTCTATTGTTTTACTCTCCTTTTGTTGGTCCGACGATACCCTGGTATAAATCGCTGCTGTTTTCATACAGTGGTTGTTCTAAAAGTTCAGCAAATAAATGATTATCAGAAATGGTCTTTACATGGTGATCAGGGATAAGAAGATGGTAAACCTGTGTGAGCTTTTGCTCCCATAACCGCTCATAGGTGAATGATATCTCAGCTTGCCTCTTTTCTTTGGACATGATCCTTTATTGCTAAAAAATCTTCCAGCGCCTCCCTGACCACTTTGCTCATTGTCATTGCCTTTGTATCTGCAAAAGTTCTTACCCTTTCTATCAGGCCCGGTGGTAATTTGATTGTAAAGACTACAGAATTTTCCGGAACAGGTAGCTTTTGCTGATTGTTCTTTGCCTGTTGCAAATAGCGGTAAGCCTGAATCTTTGATGTACCAAACCGCTCTGCTAAAGTGCTTACTATTTGAGATTGCACCATTCCTTTTTCTAATAACAAAAAAGCCTCGTTGATACGCTTTGCCAGCTCTGAATTCTGTGATCTTTCCATCTATCATAAAGATACTAATTTTTATGAAATAAAATAAAAATCAACAATAACCCCTTCTGATAGAAATTTGCCTTAAAAAGTCAATATTTGTTACTGTGTACATGCCGTGTTTTTCTTCGTTGCGTCGCACACTTGAAACGATTTATTCTATATTCAGCAACGCACTACTTGTCCCGTTAGCTGCAAAGTTAATTAGTGTCTGTCCGAAAACGCGTTAAAAATAATTTTTCTTTTGAGGTTTTGAAGA
>CAXUDB010000013.1:2660-2889 GCA_964249755.1 uncultured Ilyomonas sp.
TATTTGTTACTGTGTACATGCCGTGTATAGTAGCAATGCAGCCCGGCTCACAAAGATTCATTCACATTTTATACTGGTATAAACATTACTGCTTCAATAGAAAAGTTTGATGGCGCAGCAATTTTAAAAACATAGCTGTATTGATTGTACATGTATCGGTATCAATAAGGGGATTGCTTCGTTCCTCGCAATGACGAACGTGTAACAATCAACAATGCACCCGTATCGT
>CAXUDB010000014.1:0-2245 GCA_964249755.1 uncultured Ilyomonas sp.
TTCATAGCCTGGAAGTGCCAAATGTATACCAGTGAAATGTGCATTTGAAATTGAAGTAGCTTTATCTAACCAATTGCCACTTAAATCCCTTTCGGGATATAGCGGTTTGCAATCAAATACTTTGATATAAAAATCTGCAAGTATTTTCCAATTGTCAGTTATGATGTTCGTATGAGCAAATTTTATCATGATGAATGAACTTATTAAAATGATGCACAACGAACAGGGCTTTGGGCAGGCAGGGCATTGTTGTTTGTCCAGCCCGGAACCGAAGCTCAATAAAGAAATAAAAGTACAAGTTAACAACTAAAAGCCCAACGGAATTCCGTTCAGCCCCAACCAAAGTACAGCGATGCAAATAACCGGAGTTTGAACGTCCGGCCCTGCTTGCACAAAACCCAAAGTTGCAAGCAGTTTTTTGTTTCGGACAAGTCAATCTTGTGCAGTCGGTCTTATAACTATATCCCCTACATCTACATTACTTGGCTGTCCGATAGCGTAAACTACAGCTTCTGCGATTGCAGTCGGTGAAATAGCAATTTGTTCAGCTTTGTCGGCAATAGCTTTTTTAAGAGTAGGGTCTTTTATGGAATTTGCCAGGTTTGTTTTGACAAATCCCGGCGAGATACCAGTAACTCTCAGACTATCTCCAGCTTCTTGTCGTAAAGCCTCAGAAATAGTCCGTACAGCGTTTTTTGTAGCGGCATAAACGCCTTGCATGGGAACAATTTTAAGTCCTGCGGTAGAAATAATGTTGATTATGTGTCCTGAGTGTTGTTGTCTAAAAAAAGGCAACGCAGCAGCGATGCCGAACAAAACCCCTTTTAGATTTACATCTATCATTTCTTCCCAATCATCAACCTGTACTTCATCAAAGCGGGATAGCAGGCTGATACCAGCATTATTAATTATTACATCAATTCTGCCAAATGTTTCAACAGCTTTTGCAACAAGATTATTTAGCTCCCTGCGTTGTTTCACATCGGTAATCTGAAAAGCAGCTTTGCCACCTTTAACCGTTATGGTTCTTACTAATTTTTCAAGCTGTTCGACACGTCTGGCCCCAAGCATAACTTTGGCTCCTTTTTCAGCAAGTAAGATTGCTATTGCTTCGCCTATCCCGCTACTTGCTCCGGTAATAACAATAACCTTGTCTTTAATCGCATTTTCCATACTTACTCAATTTATTTTAAGAAATTGTCTTGTCCTGAAATACGTTGACCATTTTTTGGGGTTAAAAAAATAGGTTTTCTTAGTTTTTTCTTGCCCTAAAAATGGATAGGTTAAAAAAGGGGGGAAGGAATTTCCCCCCTCATCCATTTTCAGTGCGTTCATGATTTTGGCACTATCCGGGTTGCACCTCTGCAGAGCCCGTTTCCATCCTCACATGAACATTACAAATGTAATCATTCATGCCGCTTCTCTTTTATACGACTTGTATTTTTGTTTGTTGTACCCATTATGTACTGCTTGTGGTGTCTTCAAATCAAGGCTCCAGTGCAGCCGGTCGGTGTTGTAAATATGTACCGCTTCTTTAATCATTGCACGTGCAATAGCAATGCTTGCAATGGTTTTACGCAAGCCAAATTCATATTTCAGAATGCCGTTAATGCGTTCTGCAATTGCGTTTTCGTAAGGGTCAGATTGCTGGGTGGTGCTCATTACAAAGCCTTTCTTGCCGGCAAACTCCGTGTAGTCGGGACAGCAGTATTGCAGTCCCCTGTCGCTGTGGTGAATGACGTTTTTATTATGATGCTTACAGTTGCTGTGAGCCATTGTAAGTGCTTCTTTAACCATGGATACTTTCATGTTGTTGTCAAAGCTCCACCCCATGATTTTTTTGGAGTAAGCATCTGTTACCAGCGCCAGGTAAGCATGACCTTCGTCGGTGTTGATGTAGGTGATGTCACTGACGAAAACCTGTTCGCAGTGATTGATTTCCAAGTCTTTAATTAGATTAGGAGAGGTGTAGTAAAAGTGTTTTGAATCGGTGGTAATATGAAAACGCTTTGTCTTTCTTACCAGCAATCCCTTGTAGCGCAACAGGTCAAAGAGGGCATCTCTGCCCATTTTAATGTTGCGTTTATGCAAGGCAGGCTGAAGCATTTCAAATAGTTTCCTGGTGCCTGTCTGCGGCATTGTCTTTCTGATTTTGGCTACCTCGTTTAAAACAACTTGCTGCACTTTCTGCTGCTGCTTATCAGCCTCGATACGCTGATAAAACGCCTGTTTTGTTATCCCGAAC